>NZ_CP020700.1:1572500-6372500 GCF_003932715.1 Streptomyces tsukubensis
TCCGTGCCGTTGAGGGCGCGGTCGACCGCGAGGGCCGTGGCGAGCCGGGCGGGACCTTTGGCCAGTTCCTTGTCATAACGGGCCGAGACTCGACGTTTGCGGGCCAGCTCCTGGCCCTCGACGATCTCGCCGGCCCGCAGCAGGACCCCGCTCGCCCGCCCCTCGGGGCCGCAGACCACATTGAGGCAGTGCCACATCCCGTAGGTGAAGTAGACGTAGGCATGGCCGGGCGGCCCGAACATCACCTCGTTGCGCGGGGTCCGGCCGCGGAAGGCGTGGGAGCCGGGGTCCAGCTCGCCCGCGTACGCCTCGACCTCGGTGATGCGGAGCACGATGGGGCCCTCGGCCGTCCGCCGTACCAGCACACGGCCCAGCAGGTCGGGCGCGACGTCCAGCACCGGCCGGTCGAGGAAGGGCCTGGGCAGAGGCATACGGTCGGGTCGCTCGGTCATGGCGTCCGAGCGTACCTGCGGAACCGGAGGCGGTCGCCGAGCGTTTTCACGGTGCACAACCCCTTATAAGGAGTGGATCAGGACATGGCCTTCAAGAAGCTGCTCGCGAGCCTCGGTGCCGGTGGCGCCTCGGTGGAGACGGTACTGACCGAGGAGAACGTCGTCCCGGGTGGAGTCGTCCAGGGCGAGGTGCGCATCCAGGGCGGTTCCGTGGACCAGCGGGTCGAGGGGGTGTCCGTCGGACTCCAGGCGCGCGTCGAGGTGGAGGGCGGCGACTACGAGACCAAGCAGGACATCGAGTTCGTCAAGCAGCGCATCGGCGGGGAGTTCGAGGTGAAGGCCGGGGCGGTGCACGTGGTGCCGTTCGGTCTTGAGATCCCCTGGGAGACGCCGGTCACCAGCATCGGCGGCCATCGGATGCGCGGGATGGACATCGGGGTGCGGACCGAGCTGGCGATCGCGCGGGCCGTGGACGCGGGCGACCTCGACCCGATCACCGTCCATCCGCTGCCCGCCCAGCAGGCGATCATCGACGCCTTCGGGCAGCTCGGGTTCCGCTTCAAGAGCGCGGACATGGAGCGCGGTCATATCCGGGGTACCCGGCAGAAGCTGCCGTTCTACCAGGAGATCGAGTTCTTCCCGCCGGAGCGGTACCGCGGGCTGAACCAGGTCGAGCTGTCGTTCGTCGCCGACGAGCGGGAGATGGACGTCATCCTGGAGATGGACAAGAAGCCCGGGCTGTTCACCGAGGGCAGTGACTCCTTCAAGGCCTTCCGGGTCGGTCACCACGACTTCTCGTCGACCGACTGGGTCGCCTACCTCAACCAGTGGCTCACCGATGTCGGCGGTCGGCGCAACTGGTTCTAGGCCCTAGGGTCGGTGGCACTACTGGACTGTGAAGTGAACCGGAGGTGCAGACGTGACCCAGCAGCGGGCTCCCCTGCCGCACGACTTCCATCCCGAGGTGCCGGCGTTCACCGTGGTGAGCGACGACCTCGCCCCCGGTGCCGTGCTCGGCGCCGCCCAGGTGTACGCGGAGGGCAATGTCTCCCCGCAGCTGCGCTGGGAGGGTTTTCCGGCGGAGACCAAGAGTTTCGCAGTGACCTGCTTCGACCCGGACGCTCCGACCGGCAGCGGTTTCTGGCACTGGGTGCTCTTCGACATTCCGGCGTCGGTGACCGAACTGCCCGCCGGGGCCGGTGGCGGGTCGTTCGCCGGACTGCCGAAGGGCGCGGTGCACGCCCGTAACGACTACGGGGCGAAGGAATTCGGCGGCGCCGCTCCCCCGGCGGGTGACGGGCCCCACCGCTATGTGTTCACGGTGTACGCGGTCGACAGCGAGACCCTGGGGCCGGACTCCGACGCCTCGCCCGCCGTGGTCGGCTTCCATCTGCGGTTCCACGCCCTGGCGCGGGCTTCGATCATCGGCGAGTACGAGGTGCCGGCCGCGGACTGACGGACTCCCCCGGTCCGATACTGACCGTTCGTTTCTTGTTTGCCCTGTCCGGGTCGTGGAGAGATCTGGACAGGGCAGGTTTTCTGTCCACCGGGGTCCACGGCCCGCGCGGGACGGATATTGCGTTGTCCATCCCGGCGCGTCCGGCCAGAGTTGGTCCATCCCCGGGCCCGCACAAGCCGGGCCGGTGAACGGAGGTGGGGGAACATGCGGGACACGCTGGTGCTCAACGCGAGCTTCGAACCGCTGTCGACGGTGTCGATGAATCGCGCGGTGGTCCTGGTCCTCCAGGACAAGGCCGTTGTCGAGCAGGCCCACCCCGGTCTCCGGGTCCGCGGTGCCACCGTCGATCTACCGGTGCCGCGCGTGATCAGGCTCTGCAGATACGTCAGGGTGCCGTTCCGAAGACAGGCTCCATGGTCGAGACGGGGTGTGCTGGTCAGGGACCAGCACCGGTGCGCCTACTGCGGCAGGCGTGCCACGACCGTGGACCATGTGGTGCCGCGGTCCCACGGTGGTGGGGACACCTGGCTGAACACGGTCGCCTCCTGCTCCGAGGACAACCACCGCAAGGCCGACCGCACACCGGAGCAGGCGGCGATGCCGCTGCTGCACCAGCCGTTCGTGCCGTCCCCGGCGGACGCGATGCTGCTGGGTCTGCGGGCCGGTGAGCGGTCCGAGCTGCCGGAGTGGCTGCGGACCGCGCGGACCGCGGCCTAGTTTCCGTACCGCGAAGGCTGTGACGAGGGCCCGCTCCCCCGGGGGAGCGGGCCCTCGTCCGTGCGTGGGGGCGGTCAGCCGTAGCGGTAGATCAGAAGTTGGATCAGGGCGATCGTGCCGACGGCGACGATGAGGGCGCGCAGGGCGCCCGGGGGGAGTCGGCGGCCGGCCTTGGCTCCGATCTGGCCGCCGATGGTGGAACCGGCGGCGATCAGTGCGACTGCGGTCCAGTCGAAGTCGGCGACGAAGAGGAAGAAGACCGCGGCGACGCTGTTGACGACGACGGCCAGGACGTTCTTGACGGCGTTCAGCCGCTGGAGGGTGTCGTCGATCAGCATGCCCATCAGGGCCATGTAGATGATGCCCTGGGCCGCGGTGAAGTAGCCGCCGTAGATGCTGGAGAACAGCAGTCCGACGATGAGCAGGGGGCCGCCGTCGGAGCCTGCCGTGGTGCCGTTCTCGGCGCGGCGGCGCTGGACGGCCCGGGAGATCCTCGGCTGGAGGATCACCAGCACCAGGGCGAGCGTGACCAGGACCGGGACGATGGTCTCGAAGGCCGTACTCGGCAGGGCGATCAGCAGGGCGGCGCCGATGATGCCGCCGACCGCGCCCACCGCGCAGAGTTTCAGTACCCGGTCGCGCTGGCCGACGAGTTCGGCCCGGTAGCCGATGGCTCCGCTGATGGAGCCGGCCACCAGGCCGAGGCCGTTGGAGACGGTCGCGGTGACCGGGGGCAGGCCGACCCCGAGAAGGACGGGGAAGGTGATCAGGGTTCCGGAACCGACGATCGTGTTGATGGTTCCGGCACCGATGCCCGCGGCGAGGACAGCAAGCATCTCCCAGATGGTCACAGTGTGCCCCTCCATGATCAGTGCAGTGGGCACTGATCATGCCGGAGGAGTGACCGGTCAGTCGACCGGGGGCACCTCGCGCCGCTCGGTGCCGTTGCCGCCGCCGTTGCCGGGGGAGGAACCGCCGGTGTTGAAGCCGGGGACGCCGCCGCCGAGGTTGCCGAAGGCGCCGGAGAGGCCCTTGAGGGCGTCGCCGATCTCGCTGGGGACGATCCAGAGCTTGTTGGCGTCGCCCTCGGCGATCTTCGGCAGCATCTGGAGGTACTGGTAGGAGAGGAGCTTCTGGTCCGGGTCCCCGGCGTGGATGGACTCGAAGACCGTACGGATTGCCTGGGCCTCGCCCTCGGCCCGCAGTGCGGCGGCCTTGGCCTCGCCCTCGGCCCGCAGGATGGCCGACTGCTTCTCACCCTCGGCGGTCAGGATCTGGGACTGGCGGATGCCTTCCGCGGTGAGGATGGCGGCGCGCTTGTCACGGTCGGCACGCATCTGCTTCTCCATCGAGTCCTGGATGGAGGTCGGCGGCTCGATGGCCTTCAGCTCGACGCGGTTGACGCGGATGCCCCACTTGCCGGTCGCCTCGTCGAGCACTCCGCGCAGGGCCGCGTTGATCTCCTCGCGGGAGGTCAGGGTGCGCTCCAGGTCCATGCCGCCGATGATGTTCCGCAGGGTGGTGACGGTGAGCTGCTCGATGGCCTGGATGTAGCTGGCGACCTCGTAGGTCGCGGCGCGGGCGTCGGTGACCTGGTAGTAGATGACGGTGTCGATGTTGACGACCAGGTTGTCCTGGGTGATCACCGGCTGGGGCGGGAACGGGACGACCTGTTCCCGCAGGTCGATCCGGTTCCGGATGGAGTCGATGAACGGGACGACGATGTTGAGGCCCGCGTTGAGGGTGCGGGTGTAGCGGCCGAAGCGTTCGACGATGGCGGCGCTGGCCTGCGGGATGACCTGGATCGTCTTGATCAGGGCGATGAAGACCAGCACCACCAGAATGATCAGGACGATGATGATCGGTTGCATCGCGTTTCCCCGTGCCCTTCGCTGCCGGATGATGGTGTGATGATGATCGAGTTTCCCAGATCAGGGGCGGTCGTGGGGCTCTTTCCGGTCAGATGACGACGGCGGTCGCTCCGTCGATCTCGACCACGTCGACCTGCCGGCCGGGTTCGTAGCTCGCATCGGGGTCCAGGGGCCGGGCGGACCACACCTCACCGGCGAGTTTGATCCGGCCGCCGTTGCCGTCGACGCGTTCCAGGACGACGGCCTGACGGCCTTTCAGTGCTTCGACACCGCTGGTGAATCCGGAGCCCTGGGAGCGGTGCCGGGCGGCGATCGGCCGGACGACGGCGATCAGCGCCACGGACACGACGACGAAGACCAGCACCTGGACGACGATTCCGCCGCCGAGCGCCGCCGTGACGGCGGCGGCCACCGCGCCCGCCGAGAACATGCCGAATTCCGGCATCGCCGTCAGGACGAGCGGAATGCCCAGTCCGACCGCGCCGATCAGCCACCACACCCACGCGTCGATTTCCACATGGTCATGGTAGGTCGGCGGATCGGCTCGGGACAGAGGGCGACGGCTCCGGACCGGCGCGGGCCGGGCGCCGGTCAGCCCAGCGGGAGTCCGTGGGCGGTCCAGCGGTCGCCCCGCTGCTCGACGACGAGCGGCAGGCCGAAGCAGCGGGAGAGGTTGCGGGAGGTCAGTTCCATCTCGATGGGACCGGCGGCGAGGACCTTGCCCTGGCGGATCATCAGAACGTGGGTGAACCCGGGGGCGATCTCCTCGACATGGTGCGTGACCATGATCATGGAGGGGGCGTACGGGTCCCGGGCCAGCCGGCCGAGGCGGCGGACCAGGTCCTCCCGGCCTCCGAGGTCGAGTCCGGCGGCGGGCTCGTCGAGGAGGAGGAGCTCGGGGTCGGTCATCATGGCGCGGGCGATCAGGGTGCGCTTGCGCTCGCCCTCGGAGAGGGTGCCGAACTTGCGGTCGAGGTACTCGGTCATGCCGAGGCGGTCGAGGAAGGCGCGGGCGCGCTCCTCGTCGACCGGGTCGTAGTTCTCGTGCCAGGTCGCGGTCATGCCGTAGGCGGCGGTGAGGACGGTCTGGAGCACGGTCTGGCGCTTGGGGAGCTTCTCCGCCATGGCGATGCCCGCCATGCCGATGCGGGGGCGGAGTTCGAAGACGTCCACCCGGCCGAGGCGTTCGTCGAGGATGCGGACGGTGCCGGTGCTGGGGAAGAGGTAGCTGGAGGCCAGGTTGAGCAGGGTGGTCTTCCCGGCGCCGTTGGGGCCGAGGATGATCCAGCGCTCGCCTTCCTTGACCGACCAGGAGACGTCGTCCACCAGAGCGCGTCCGTCGCGGACCACGGATACGTCCACCAGCTCCAGTACATCGCTCATGAGCGCGTTGTCTCCCCATCCAGTCGTGTTGTGAGGTGTCCGGGGGCTTGACGTGTGCGGGCCGCCCCCTCGATGAAATCTACGCCACCTGCCGGGCTTCCCCGTCCCCCGGGCCGCTCGTCGGCGGTGCCGGGGCGGGGGCGGATCGCCTGATCGCGCCGTGTCCCGGTGCCGGGGGCTAAGGGGTGACGGTACGGACGAGGGAGTAGGAGTAGGGGTCCGATTCGTCGTACCGGTCCTCGTCTTCCGGGAGGTGCTCCCAGAAGACGGCGATCAGGACGAGGAAGGCCGCGCCGAGTGCGATCCCGATGGCGCCGGTGACGAGGCCGATACGGGCCTGGCTGCCGTTGTCGGCCTCGCCCCGCTTCGCCTTGCGGAGGCCGATCACGCCGAAGACGACCGCGAGGATGCCGAGGACGATGGCGGGGACGCCGTACACGTAGAAGCTGCTGAGGGCGCAGAGTCCGAGCACCATGGCCGTGGTGCCTTTGCCGTTCTGCAGGGACGGCAGCGGCTTGACGCCCGGGTAGGGGTACGGGTGGGGGTAGGGGCCCTGGCCGGGCTGGGGGGTCCAGGCGCCGTAGGCGTTGCCGGGCGGTCCGGCGGGGGCGGTGGGCACCGGGGGGCCGTACGGTCCGGCGGGTGGTTGTCCGGGAGGGACGGGCGGCGGTGGTACGGCTGCGGTAGGGTCTCCGGCCTGCTGATCGGTCATGTGTCCCCCTGGTTCGTTGTCGGCTCCATCGTAGATCGCGTCCGGTGGCGGTCACCGGGCCGGTTCGGGGCGGGTGTTCCGGGCTGGTTCGGGGCGGGTGGCCCGGGCGGGAATCTAGGCTGGGGGCATGATCTCGGATGCTTCGGAACCACGTTCAGGACGGCTCGCGGTGTGGGGCAACGCCCTGTTGGCGGGGCTGGTGTCACCCGACGACGCGGCGGTGGCGATCCGCGGCGACGACGCCGTGCACCGGGTGCGGGGGCTGCCCGGTGAGTCGGGGCCGGTGGGGCTGACGCTGGCCCTGGGGCGGTTGCGGGCGCTGGGGGTGACGGGCTGGCGGGTGGCGCTGCCGGTGGCGGGGCATCCGCTGGGGCTGAGCGGTCCTGCGGAGTTCAACGCCCGGGCGCTGGAGGCCGGGGAGGCGGTGGTCGGTCACGGGGCGGCGTGGGGGCTGGTGCCGTCGGTGACCGAGGCGGGGCCCGCGGGCGATGTGCATGCGGAGGTCGTCTGGGAGTGCCTGCCGGTGCGGGAGGCACCGCCTGCGGACGTGCCGTCGCTCGGGGAGGCGGAGCGGGAGCTGGCGGAGGGGCTGCGGGAGGCGACCCGGGTGCTGTCGCAGCTGGACGTCGCGGGCTCGGGGCCGGTGGCCGAGGCGGCGATCGACGCCTACCGGGCCCGGGCGGAGGCCGGGCGGGTGGGCCTGGCGCCGGGCTATCCGCCGCGGGCGGTGCGGGTGCTGGAGCTGGCGGAGCGGGTGGGGCTGCTGGTCTCGGTGGCGTACGAGAACGGGCACGGGGGTGCGGTGAGCGCTTCCGAGATGGCGGCGCGCGGGGAGGCGCTGCGGCCTGTGGAGCGGGTGGCGCGGCGGGCCCGGGTGGCCGCGTACAACGCGTATGTGGAGGAGCGGGAGCGGGGGCGCTGAGGTGTGCTGCCCGGCCGGAGGACTGCGACGGTTCCTCCGGCCGGGCGGGCGGGGACGGTCAGCCGTTGTGGGCGAAGTTGCCGAAGGCCGGGTTCAGCAGGCCGATGACGTTGACCGAGTTGCCGGAGGCGTTCACCGGGATGTGGACCGGGACCTGGACCAGGTTGCCGGAACCGACGCCCGGGGAGTTGACCGCCGAGCCCGCGGCGTGGGCGCCGGGGGTGGCGGAGGCGATGCCGGCACCGGCGGCCACCAGGCTGCCGGTGATCATGGTGAGAGCGGCGGCCTTCTTCAGGTTCTTCACGTGCGTTGTCCTCCTGGGCGTCGGCCGCGGCGGTCGCCGCGGCACGCACTGGAGAACGGCCGGGCGGCGCGGGAGTTGCGCCGTACGGGTGACATTCATCCGACGGTATGAATCTCCGATGTTCCGGGAACTCCCGGGGTGTGCTCCCGGCGGCCGGTGATCAGGTGGTCAGGCCGTGGCGTACGGCCCAGAGGGCGGCCTGGGTGCGGTCGGCGAGGTCGAGCTTCATCAGGATGTTGGACACATGGGTCTTGACCGTCTTCTCGGAGAGGACGAGGGCCCGGGCGATCTCGCGGTTGGAGCGGCCGTCGGCGATCAGGCCGAGGACCTCGCGCTCCCGTTCGGTGAGGGTTCCGCCGCGGCCCGAGCCGGTGTTCGGATCGTCCTGGGAGAGCAGGGCCCCGGCGACCTCCGGCTGGAGGAGGACGTGTCCGGCGTGGACGGAGCGGATGGCTCCGGCGAGCGCCTCGGGGTCGATGTCCTTGTAGACGTATCCGGAGGCGCCGGCGCGCAGGGCAGGGACGACGGTCCGCTGTTCGGTGAAGCTGGTGACGATGAGGACCTTCGCCGGATTGTCCAGTCCGCGGAGCCTGCGGAGCGCCTCGATGCCGTCGGTGCCGGGCATCTTGACGTCCATGAGGACGACGTCCGGCCGCAGTTCCTCGGTGCGGGCGACTCCCTCGTCGCCGTCGCCCGCCTCGCCGACGACCTCGATGTCCTCCTGGACCTCCAGGAAGGTGCGCAGTCCGCGGCGGACGACCTGGTGGTCGTCGACGAGCAGGACCCTGATGCGGCTGCTGCGGTCACCCACCGGGGACCTCCATTTCGATCGTGGTGCCCCGGCCGGGGGCGGAGTTCACCCGGAGCCGCCCACCGACGCCGCTCGCGCGGTCGCGCATGGAGACGAGTCCGAGGTGGCGGCCGGCCCGGCGGACCGTACGGGGGTCGAACCCCTTGCCGTTGTCGGTGACGCTGAGGGCGGCGCCGGGGCCGCGGCGGGTGAGGCTGACGTCGACCCGTTCGGCGCCGGAGTGGCGCAGGGCGTTGTGGAGGGCTTCCTGGGCGACGCGGAGCAGGGCTTCCTCCTGGGCTGCGGGGAGGGCCTTGAGGCCGCAGGTGTCGAAGGTGACCCGGGCGGTGTGGGCCCGGTCGAGCACCTGGACCTGGGTGCGGAGGGTGTTGATCAGCCCGTCCTCGTCGAGTGCGGCGGGGCGCAGTTCGACGACGGCCGCCCGCAGTTCGTCGGCGGCCTCGGCGGCGAGGTCGGCGACCTGCTGGAGCTCCTCCTTGGCGCGGGCCGGGTGGCGGTCGACGAGGGCGGCGGCGGCCTGGGCGGTCAGGCGCAGGGAGAAGAGTTTCTGGCTGACGGCGTCGTGGAGCTCGTGGGCGAGGCGGGAGCGTTCCTCGGAGATGGTCAGTTCGCGGCTGCGCTCGTAGAGCCGGGCGTTGGTGAGGGCGATCGCGGCGTGCTGGGCGAGGATCGACAGGAGTTCCTCGTCGTCCTCGGTGAAGCCGCAGCCGCCGTCGGTGCGGGGGCAGCGTTTGTTGGCGAGGAAGAGGGCGCCGATGGTCTCGTCGCCGTCCTTGACGGGGAGGCCGAGGAAGTCCTTCATATCGGGGTGTGCGGCGGGCCAGCCGCCGAAGCGGGGGTCCTCACGGACGTCGGCGAGCCGCTCGGTGCGGGCGTCGTGGAGCATCGCGGCGAGCACGCCGTGCTGTCGCGGCAGGGGGCCGATGGCCTTCCACTGGTCGTCGCCGACGCCGTCGACGACGAACTGGGCGAAGCCTCCGTGGTCGTCGGGGACGCCCAGGGCCGCGTACTCGGCGTCGAGCAGTTCACGGGCGGAGGCGACGATGGTCTTGAGGACGTCCCGCACCTCCATCTGTCTGCTCATCGCGAGGAGTGCGGTGCTCACGGCGGCGAGGCCGGAGCTGGGTCGGTGGCTCATGTGCTCACCGTACCGGCGGCCGGGCGGGGCCGTATCGGCCTGTGGACAGCGGGGGGCTAGGACCCGGGACCTAGGTCGAAGTGCCTGGTCGGAAGGGGTCCGGTGGATGAGGCAGGGCCTGTGGGGCGGTTTCTACGGTGGTCGGTGCGGGCGCCGGTGAGCGGGCGCGCCCCGGGGGCCGGGGCCAAAGAGGCCGGAGCTGGACGAGGAGATGCCGATATGCCGGTAGCGGTGGTCACAGGGGGTTCGAAGGGGCTGGGCCGGGCGCTGGCGCTGGGGCTGGCCGCACGGGGCTGGGATCTGGTGCTGGGGGCGCGTACCGCGGCCGTCCTGGCCCGGGCCGCGCGGGAGGCGGAGGCCTACGGGACGCGGGTGGTGGCCGTGCCGGGGGATGTCGCGGACGCGGGGCACCGTGCGGAGCTGGTCGCCGCGGCCGGGCGCATGGGCGGTCTCGACCTGCTGGTCAGCAATGCGAGCGTGCTGGGGGCCGAGCCGCTGGTACGGCTGGACGTACACCCCCTGGCGGGTCTGCGGGAGGCGCTGGAGGTGAATGTGGTGGCGGCGCTGGGGCTGATGCAGGAGGCGCTGCCGCTGCTGCGGGCGGCGGAGGCGGGCACGGTGATCGCCATCAGCTCGGAAGCGGCAGCGGAGGCGTACGAGACATGGGGCGGCTACGGGGCGGCGAAGGCGGCGCTGGACCAGCTGGCGGCGGTGCTGGCGGTGGAGGAGCCGGGGCTGCGGGTGTGGGCGGTGGACCCGGGGGACATGGACACCGATCTGCATACGGCGGCGGTCCCGGCCGGAGGCGAGTACCGCCCCACTCCGGAGTCGGTGGTACCGGCCTTCCTGCGGTTGCTGGACGAGCGGCCCGTGAGCGGACGGTACGGGGCGCGGTCCCTGCTGTCGTCGGGATGAGCCGGCCGGGACAGTGACCGGTGGCCGGTGGCCGATGACTGGGGCCGGTGACTGGGGGCCGGGGGCGGATCCGGTGTGAGGCGCGGGACGGGCGCGGGACGGGGGGACGGGGGCGGGCTGTACGAGGGCGCGGGGGCCGTGCGGCCGCAGGGGCCGCGCGGCCCCTTTCCGGTACGGCGGCGCCGCGGCCCGGCGGTCTGTAGCGCGGGTTCGGGGGTGCTCGTCTCCGCTGCCCGGCCAATCCCCTCACGTATCGAATTGCTGTGGCAACGCATGGTGAAATCGGTGGGGTGGCGATGTGAGCCCGGGCATAGGGCGCAGGTCACTTACGAATCCCGATAGTGGAGAAATAAAGAGGCTGTGAGCGGGTGCGGACCCGGAGAATGGACGTTCTCCCGGGGCCCCGGTCCACTATCCGGGGTCGTACGTCACATGATTGCCAGGGGTTTTTGCGGGCGCTAAGAATTGTTTCTCGTTGCCGCCCCGCCGTGGAGCGCGACGCCGCTCCGGCCCGAATTTGCTTTCGGGCGGCAATTCCCCGATCCGAAGAGGTACGTCTGTATGTCCGCGCCCAGCATCCGTATGACCAAGGCCCGCAAGGTCTCGATCGCCGGTATCGCCACCGCCGGCGCCGCAGCCATCACCCTCTCCCTCGTCCCCGCCGGTGCCACGCCTGCCGAGGCCGCCCCGGTGAACACCAAGGCCGCCGCTTCGGCCGCCAATGTGGCCGTCAGCGCCGAGGCCGTCCAGGCCGCCGTGCTGAGCACCGGTCTCGACGCCCAGAAGTCCAACCTGGACACCCAGGTGCAGGCGGCCGTGGAGAAGGCCGTCCAGACCAAGGCCGACACCAAGAGCGCCGCCGAGACCGCCGTGAAGAAGGCCGCCGCCGAGGCTGCCGCCAAGAAGGCCGCCGCCGCGAACGCCGCCAAGAAGCGGGCCGCCCAGGCCCAGGCCGCGACCCGGGCCGCCGCCGCTCCGGCCGCCGCGCCCGCCGCCGCGCCGAAGGCGTACGCGAACAACCTCGACGGCTGGATCCGCGAGGCGCTCGACATCATGGACAAGCACGACATCCCGGGTACGTACAACGGGCTGCACCGCAACATCATCCGGGAGTCCAGCGGTAACCCGCGGGCGATCAACAACTGGGACATCAACGCCCAGAACGGCATCCCGTCCAAGGGTCTGCTCCAGGTGATCCAGCCGACGTTCAACGCCTACCACGTCAAGGGCACCCCCTTCGACCTGTACCACCCGGTCGCCAACATCGTCGCCGCGGCCAACTACGCCGCCGACCGCTACGGCTCCATCGACAACGTCTTCGGCGCCTACTGAGCCGACGACGGACCTCTCCGGACGCCGGAAGGGCGGCACCCCGCACGGGGTGCCGCCCTTCCGGCGTCGTCGTATGCGCGCCCGGCTGCGGGCGCGCGGCGGCGGACTACTTGCGCATGACCTCGGGCTCGTGCCGGCGCAGCAGCCTGGCGACGACGAACCCGCAGATCAGGCCGATGGCGAGCAGAACGGTGAGGTTGATCCCCCACTGGGCGGCCGTGTTCTCCCACAGGGGGTCGGTGTCGCCGGGGTTCTTCTGGTCCCAGGGCGGCATCACCTGCCCGAGGTCGAGCGTGGTCGCGACGCCCGCGACCGCCCAGCGCGACGGCATCAGCCAGGTGAACTGCTCCAGGCCGGGTGATCCGTACACCTTGAAGAGCACCCCGGTGAAGACGACCTGGACGATCGCGAACATCACCAGCAGCGGCATGGTCTTCTCGGCGGTCCTGACCAGGGACGAGATGATCAGGCCGAACATCATCGAGGTGAAGCCGAGGGCGATGATCATCAGACACATCTCGACCGCGGGCGGCATCAGCAGGCCCTCGTCGGGCAGGGCGCGGCGGGCGAAGCCGATCGCACAGATGATCACGCCCTGGAGTGCGGTGATCATTCCGAGGACGATCACCTTGGACATCAGATAGGCGGAGCGGGAGAGGCCGGTGGCCCGTTCCCGTTCGTAGATCACCCGTTCCTTGATCAGTTCGCGGACG
Source organism: Streptomyces tsukubensis (assembly GCF_003932715.1). Lineage (NCBI taxonomy): Bacteria > Bacillati > Actinomycetota > Actinomycetes > Kitasatosporales > Streptomycetaceae > Streptomyces > Streptomyces tsukubensis. Next base: position 1,585,230 of record NZ_CP020700.1, read on the forward strand.
GAGTTCGCGGCACCGGAAAAGCACATACCGACCGCGATGATCAGGATGATCGTGCCCGCATCCGGATTGAACTTTCCCGCGGTGGGTGCCGGGGCCAGGCCGAACTTCGCCGGAATGACCACGCTGACCAGTCCGAGTACCGCGGGCAGGATCACCATCAGGCCCATGAAGCCCTTGTCGGAGCCGATGACCGAGAGATAGCGGCGGATCAGGGTGAACAACTGGGCGCCCCAGCTCTGCGGTTTCGGCGGGCGGAGCTGCCGGTCCGGCGCGGGGGCGGGCTGGGGCGGGACGGCGGCGTCCGGCTCCCCGGCGTAGAGCCGGTAGTGCTGCGAGCCCCTCCAGCGTCCCGCCCAGTCGTAGTCGCGGTAGTTCTCGAAGGCGGAGAACACATCGGCCCAGGTGTCGTAGCCGAAGAAGTTGAGCGCCTCGTCGGGCGGGCCGAAGTAGGCGACGGCGCCGCCGGGGGCCATCACCAGCAGTTTGTCGCAGAGGCCCAGCTCGGCGACCGAGTGGGTGACCACGAGGACCGTACGGCCGTCGTCGGCGAGGCCGCGCAGCAGCTGCATCACATCGCGGTCCATACCGGGGTCGAGGCCGGACGTCGGCTCGTCGAGGAAGATCAGCGACGGTTTGGTGAGCAGTTCGAGGGCGACGGAGACCCGTTTGCGCTGGCCGCCGGAGAGGGCCGTGATCTTCTTGTCCCGGTGGAGGTCGAGCTTCAGCTCGCGCAGCACCTCGTCGATCCGGGCCTCCCGCTCGGCGGCGGCGGTGTCGCCGGGGAAGCGGAGCTTGGCCGCGTAGCGCAGCGCCTTCCGGACGGTCAGTTCCTTGTGCAGGATGTCGTCCTGCGGGACGAGTCCGATGCGCTGGCGCAGCTCGGCGAACTGCTTGTAGAGACTGCGCTGGTCGTAGAGGACTTCGCCCCGGTTGGCGGGGCGGTAGCCGGTGAGCGCCTTGAGCAGGGTCGACTTTCCGGAGCCCGACGGGCCGATCACGGCGACCAGCGACTTCTCCGGGACGCCGAAGGAGACGTCCTTGAGGATCTCCTTGCCGCCGTCGACGGTGACGGTCAGATGGCGGGCCGAGAACGAGACCTCACCGGTGTCGACGAATTCTTCGAGGCGGTCACCGACGACCCGGAACGTGGAGTGGCCGATGCCGACGATGTCCGACGGGCCGATGAGGACGGTGCCCGATTTGGCCATCGGCTGGCCGTTGACGTAGGTGCCGTTGTGCGAGCCGAGGTCGCGGAGCTGGAAGCGGCCGTCGGGGTCGGCGGTGAACTCGGCGTGGTGGCGCGAGACCTGGAGGTCGGAGACGACGAGTTCGTTCTCCAAGGCGCGGCCGATGCGCATCACCCGGCCGAGGGCGAGCTGGTGGAAGGTGGTCGGGCTGCGGTCGCCGTAGCCCTGCGGGGCGCCGCCGGGGCCCGGGCCCCGGTGGGGCGGGGCCTGCTGGGCAGGGACCTGCGGAAGGTGCTGCTGCGGGGATATGTAGTGCTGCTGTTGGGGGTCCGGCCCGGCGGGCGGGGCGTAGGCCCGGGGTGCCTGGGCCTGCGCCTCCGCCTGGACGGGTGCCTGGACGGGTGCCTGGACGGCGGTGGCCGGTGCCTCCGCGGTCCCGCCCGCGGGTGCGGCGGACAGCTTCAGCAGTGGACCGTCGTCGGCGTTGCCCAGACGCACCGTCGAACCGGACGCGAGGTCGGCCTGCTGGATCCGCCGGCCCTCCGCATAGGTGCCGTTGGTGCTGCCGTGATCCTCGATGAGCCAATTGCGGCCGCTCCAGCGGATACCGGCGTGCCGCCAGGAGACCCGGGCGTCGTCCAGTACGACGTCACCCTGTGGATCCCGCCCCAGTGTGTACGTTCTGGACGTGTCGAGCGTCCAGAACCGGCCGTTCCATTCCAGTACGAGTTCCCGCACTCCATGCCCCACTTGCTTGTCCCCCGAACGACCCCCGTGACTGGGAGTCCAAAGGGCTGCGAACAGTCGGGGGAACTATTCCAGGCGTGGTGGCCGGGAGGGAAGCCGGGCCGTGCGGCGAGCGCGACGGCCGGAAACGCACGGCCCGTTGACGGGACGCGGGCCCCGCCGGACAGTGGTATCCGTCCATCACTCCCCGCAGCGCCCCGGAGCCCGGCGGCCCCGGCGCACGGGCGGGGGGATCGGGGGGTCTCGTGGAGGGCACGGGCGGTTCGGGCGGCCGGACCGGCGGGGCGGGGCGGCATCGGGCCCCTGCTCCGCCGACGCCACGGACGGTACGGGCGGTGCGGCCGATGCCGTGGGGCGATGTGCTGCTCACCTCCGTCGCCGCGGTGAGCTGGGCGTACGTCGGCATGGGCGCGGTGGCCGCGCTGGGGCTGCACCTTCTGGAGGCGGATGCCCACGGGCGGCTCGGGCCGCTGACCGCCGCCGTGGTGGTCCTGGCGGTGGGCGGCACCGTGAGACCGTCCGGGGACGTATCGGCGTTCGGCCTGGAGGGCGGGCAGGCGCGGACGGCCGTCGACCTCGCCCCGCTGGGTGTGGGGCTGGCCGGGGCCCTGTTACTGGCGTACGTCTTCCTGCGCTCGCTGCGCCGGGCGGGCACCGGCGTCGGGGCGAGCGAACTCGCCGTACGGGCCGGGGCGGTGGTACTGCTGTTCGCCGGGGTCACCGCTGGGCTGGCCTGGGCGGGCCGCGATGCGGTCACGTTCGACGGGCAGGGCATCAGCGGCGACGGCGGCGGTGACGGCGGGATCCGGGTGCCCGGGCTGGGCAGCGTCGACGTCGACGATCTCATCGGGGGCGGCGGGGGCCTGCGGGACGGACTGGCGGATCTGGTGGGCGCGCGGGCGTCGGTCGGCTTCCGGGTGGACGCGGTGCCGTCGGTCCTCGGGGCACTGCTCTGGGCGGCCGGGGTGCTGGCGATCGCGCTGCTGGTGGGCCGGTGCCCGCTGCCGGGTGTCCTGGGCCGGATCCACCGTCAGGTCAGGCCCGCGGCTTCGGCGCTGGTCTCGGTGGCGCTGGCCGCCGTGGCGGCGGGCTGGGCAGCGGCGGCGTACGCGGCCGTCGGGGACGAGCATCCGAGGCTGATCGCCGGATCGACGCTGCTCGGGGCGCCGAACGGGGTCTGGACCGGGGTGCCGCTCGGGCTGTTCGTGCCCTTCGACGGGCGGGCCGAGGGCGCGCTGGCCGAGGCTGCGCTCCCCGATCCGCTCGGTGAACTCCTCCGGCTCGCGGCGGACGAGCCCGTGACGGTCGCCCGGCTCGCCGGTCTCGACGGGCGGGTCTGGCTGCTGGCGGTGGGCGCGGCGGTGCTGATGCTGCACGCGGGGGTGCTGGCGGCGGCCCGTACCCCGATCGGCGCAGGGGGCGCGGCCGGGTTCGCCGTCCGGTGCGCGGTACGCCTCGGGGCGCTGACGGCCCTCGCGCTGCCGCTGCTGGTGTGGCTGACCCGGGTGTCCGTGGGCGCGTCCCTCTCGGTGCTGGGCTTCGACGCCTTCGGGGCGGGAATCGAACTGGCCGGCCGTACGGGCCGGGCGGCGGCGCTGGGCGCACTGTGGGGCGCGGGCGCGGGCTGCGCGGGCGCACTACTGGTGTACGGGGCCTGGCACCGGGGGCGCGGGCGGCTCACCGGGGAGCCCGTGCCGGTGCCGTCCGGCGGCGGAACCGGGCCGGAGGGGCCCGGCGCCGCCCCGGACGCGGCGGGTCCCGGGCGGTACGGTCCGGGGGCCGGCACCCCGGGCCCCTACGATCCGGCGCCGCCGTACCGGCCGCCGAATCCCGGGACCAATCCCTATCTGCGGCGGCCGCCGGATCCCCGGTGACCGGTGTCCAGCAACCGGGACGCGTCGTCTCGCCGTAACCTTTCGCGGTTACGGTGGGACACACCATGAGCGCTTCGCAGAATTCCGACGTACGTACTCTTCTGGTCAAGATCTTCGGGAAGGACCGGCCGGGTATCACCGCCGGTCTGTTCGACACCCTGGCCGCCTACGCGGTCGATGTGGTCGATATCGAGCAGGTCGTCTCCCGGGGCCGCCTGGTGCTGTGCGCCCTGGTCACCGCGCCGAAGGCGGCGGGTGCCGACGAGGGCGAGCTGCGGGCCACCGTCCACAGCTGGGCCGAGTCGATGAAACTCCAGGCGGAGATCATCTCCGGCACGGGCGACAACCGCCCGCGCGGGGTCGGCCGCTCGCACGTGACGGTGCTCGGGCATCCGCTGACGGCCGAGTCGACGGCCGCCATAGCGGCCAGGATCACGGAGACCGGCGGCAATATCGACCGGATCTTCCGGCTGGCCAAGTATCCGGTGACCGCGGTGGAGTTCGCGGTGTCGGGAGCGGCGACCGAGGCGCTGCGGACGGCGCTGGCGACCTGCGCGGCCGAGATCGGTGTCGATGTGGCGGTGGTCTCCGCGGGGCTGCACCGGCGTGCCCAGCGGCTGGTGGTGATGGACGTCGACTCGACGCTCATCCAGGACGAGGTCATCGAGTTGTTCGCGGCGCACGCGGGCTGCGAGGAGCAGGTCGCCGAGGTCACGGCCGCCGCTATGCGCGGGGAGCTCGACTTCGAGCAGTCGCTGCACGCCCGGGTGGCGCTGCTGGCGGGGCTGGACGCCTCGGTGGTGGACAAGGTGCGGGCGGAGGTACGGCTGACGCCGGGCGCCCGGACGCTGATCCGGACGCTGAAGCGGCTCGGGTTCCAGGTGGGTGTGGTCTCGGGCGGGTTCACCCAGGTGACGGACGATCTGCAGGAGCGGCTGGGGCTCGACTTCGCCTCGGCGAACACGCTGGAGATCGTGGACGGCAAGCTGACCGGGCGGGTCACCGGCGAGATAGTGGACCGGGCGGGGAAGGCGAGGCTGCTGCGGCGGTTCGCGGCCGAGGCCGGGGTGCCGCTGGCGCAGACGGTGGCGATCGGCGACGGCGCCAATGATCTGGACATGTTGAACGCGGCCGGGCTCGGGGTGGCGTTCAACGCCAAGCCGGTGGTCCGGGAGGCTGCCCATACGGCGGTGAACGTGCCGTTCCTGGACGCCGTGCTCTATCTGCTGGGCATCACCCGCGAGGAGGTCGAGGCCGCGGACGCCGCGGAGCCGGCCGGGCGCGGCGAGGCCGCTCACTAGGCCGGGTCCGCCCGGAGGGGCCGGGCGGGCCTGCCATGGGGCATGGGGGGCGGATGCGTTAGGGCCGGGGGCTGCGCCCGCAGCGGGCCCGTCGCCGGTTCCCGGCGCGCAGGAGGGCCGTCGGGCCACCTGCTCCGGAACCCGGACCACCCGGCGGAACGGCGAACGGCCCCGGCGCGGATGCGTGCCGGGGCCGTCGTCGTCGGCCGGGGTCGTTCTTCCGGGATCGGGCCGGATCAGCGGGCCCGGCAGGATCCGAAAGAGAGGCCCCGGGGGTCAGGAGTGGGGCGTCCAGAAGTCGACGAGGGTGCCGACGCCGTGCTCGACGGCCTTCCAGGAGCCGGTGAAACCGAGGACGGCGAAGGCGGCGGTCGGGAAGCCGCTGCGGTTCATCCGGGCGAGGAGATCGCCCTCCGCCTCCCCGGTCAGAGCGTCCGCCAGGGCGTGCATCCCGGGGTTGTGGCCGATCAGAACGATGTCCCTGACCTCGTCGGAGACCTCGTTCAGCAGGGCGATCAGCTCGCCCAGCGAGGCCTCGTACATCCGCTCCTCGTAGACCGTCCGGGGGCGGTGGGGCAGCTCGCCGACGGCCAGCTTCCAGGTCTCGCGGGTGCGGGCGGCAGAGGAGCAGAGGGCGAGATCGAAGCTGATTCCGGTACCGGCGAGCCGGCGTCCGGCGACGGGGGCGTCCTTGCGGCCGCGGTCGGCCAGGGGACGCTCGTGGTCGGACACCTCGGGCCAGTCGGCCTTGGCATGCCTGAGGAGGACGATCCTGCGGGACTCGGGAGATCCGGAGGCTGCCCCTCCGGAAGTCGTGGCGACGCTCATGCCACCAGCTTCGCATGAAACGGGCCAGCGGGCGCGGGGTGTTGACGTCCCGATCACCGGGCGGACCTGCGGGAGTCCGGGGTCAGCGGATCAGCAGCTGCCGGAGGTACTCCAGCACCGGGGCGAGGGCCGGGGACCCGTCGGCGGACTCCGCCCGGGCCGGTTCGGCTATCAGGGCGAGGAGGACGAAGACGAGCACCGGGATGGCCAGTCCCCACCAGGGCAGACGGCCGGCGGCTCCGGCGCCCGGGGGTGAAGGGCTGGGCGTGTGGGCGGACATGAACGCCTCCTGGGGCCGGTCCGCGGATGAGGGCGAGTGGTTCCACCGTAGTGATCACGGTTCCCGGCGCCCATCCGGAAGTCCACCCACTCGCCCCTGATGCCCGCCCCCTAGGGGATACGGGGGTTAACCCCCGTACCCGCCGCCGGGGCGGGGTGCCGCGGCGGCCGGTCCGGCAACTGCCGGTTCAGGGCGAGGCGATGGTGGCGATGATGCCGACCACGACGAAGAAGCCGATCATCGTCGCGAAGACGAGGAGCAGCTTGCGCTGTCCGTTCTGGGGATTGGGTTCGAGAACTGGCTTCATGGGCTCAGTCTCGCATCCCCGTCTCGTCCTCTATCGTCCGGTCCCGGCCTGCCAGCGTCCCGAGCACGATCTGCGGTACCAGCAGCCCCGCCATCAGTGCGACGGGCAGCCCCCAGCTGCCGGTGTGCTCGTAGAGGACGCCGACCAGCAGCGGGCCGGGGATGGAGATCAGATAGCCGGTGGACTGGGCGAACGCGGAGAGCCTGACGGTTCCGGCCGCGGAGCGCGAACGCATGCCGATCATGGTGAGGGCGAGCGGGAAGGCGCAGTTGGAGAGCCCGAGCAGCAGGGCCCAGGCCCAGGCGCCCTCGGCGGGTGCCAGGAGCAGTCCGGTGTATCCGGCGAGTCCGCTCAGGCCGAGGACGGCGGCGATGGGGCCCTGGGTGCGGAAGCGGGCGGCGAGCCGGGGGATGACGAAGGCGAGCGGTACGCCCATGACCATGGTGACGGCGAGCAGCACCCCGGCGGTGGAGGCGGGGACGCCCGCGTCCCGGAAGATCTGCGGCAGCCAGCCCATGGTGATGTACGCGCCGGTGGCCTGGAGGCCGAAGAATCCGGCGAGCGCCCAGGCGGTGGGGCTGCGGACGATCGACCCGGCGGGGCGGCCGGCGGCCGGGGCGGAGTCCGGGGCAGCGGAAGCGGCCGGGACCGGGGCCGTATCGGGGTGGCGCCCCCGGCTCCGTACCACCAGAACCCACGGCAGCACCGCGGCGACCGCGAGCAGTCCCCAGACCGCGAGCCCGGTCCGCCACTCGCCGCCCAGCGCACCGGTCAGCGGGACGGTGGCGGCGGCCGCGACGGAGGTGCCGATGGCCAGGGACATGGAGTAGAGCCCGGTCATGGTGCCGACCCGGTCGGGGAAGTACCGCTTGACGATCACCGGCATCAGGACGTTGCTCACGGCGATGCCGATCAGCGCCAGGGCGGTGGCGGCGACGAATCCGGGGGTGCCTCCCGCGTAGGGCCGGATCAGCAGCCCGGCGGCGATGGCGGCCATGCCCGCGCAGACGACGGCGGCGGGTCCGTGGCGCCGGGCCAGCCGGGGTGCGGCGATACCGAAGACGGCGAAGGTGACCGCGGGGACCGAGGTGAGGACCCCGGCGACGGCTCCGCTCATGCCCAGCCCGGCGCGGACCTCCTCCAGCAGGGCGCCGAGGCCGGTGATGGCGGGGCGGAGGTTGAGGGCGGCCAGGACGACGGCGACCATGACGAGCCGGGGGAACCAGACGCTCCGGAAGGCGGCGGACGCCGGTGGGGCCGGGTCCACGGGGCCGGGGACCGGCCGTGCGCCGGAGGGCGTACGGACGGCCGCCGGGGCAGCGGTACGGGCAGCGGACTCGTCAGACATGGCACCATCATAGAATCATGGGATGATTGGTTGTCCACTGGTGACCGCTCATACTGGACCCCGTACGCAGATCCCGTACGCCCCGGGCCGTCCCAGAACCTACGGAGCACTGATGTCGTTGACCTCTCCCCGGCGCTCGGGGCTCACCGACCAGGTGATCGCACAGCTGCGGAACCAGATCACCTCCGGCGAGTGGCCGGTCGGCTCGCGCATCCCCACCGAACCGGAGCTGGTGGAGCAGCTCGGCGTGGCCCGCAACACGGTCCGCGAGGCGGTTCGCGCCCTGGCCCACAACGGTCTGCTGGACATCCGCCAGGGTTCGGGCACCTATGTCCTCGCGACCAGTGAACTGGCCGGGGTGATGCACCGCCGCTTCGCCGAGGCCTCGCCTCGCCATGTCGCCGAGGTGCGCTCGGCCCTGGAGTCCACCGCCGCCGGGCTGGCCGCCGAGCGGCGTACCGAACGCGATCTCCAGCAGCTCGACGCACTGCTGGTCCGGCGGGAGGAGGCCTGGCGGAGCGGGGACGCGGCGCAGTTCGTCGCCGCCGATATGACCTTCCACATGGCGGTCGTCGCGGCCGCCCACAACGAGGTGCTCGGCGAGCTGTACGCGGACCTGGGGGACGTCCTGCGCAACTGGCTGACCGAGGACGTCGGGCCCGAGCTGCGGCCGGAGCACCATATGGACCACGCGACGCTGGTCGAGGCGATCCGCTCCGGCGACGGCGAGACCGCGGCGGCGGAGGCGGCCGGCTATCCGTTCGCCTGTCTCAGCCGCCCCCGAACGGCTGGTGGGTGACCCAGACCGCCCGGATCTCCTTCCAGCAGCGGTCCGTCAGCTCCACGTATCCGGCGGGGCCGATATCGGAGGGCGTCCCGTCGGCGTCCACGTCCCACCAGCGGTCGCACTCCACGTGCAGTCGGACCCGGTCGGTCACCGGATAGGGGTTGTGGCAGTAGGCCGTGGCCCGGGAACCGGTGATCTCGGTACGGCAGTCCGCCTCGTACGTCCGCGGCTCCTGGTACGCCTCCGGCCCGGGCCCGTCCGCACCGGCCCGGCCCGAGGCGGCGCCGGAGCCCGCCCAGAGCAGTACGACGGCCGACAGGGGGGCAACGAGGAGCGGCGCAGTGCGGCGGATCGTCAGCACGGGCGTGACCTCCTCGGCCGTACGGCGGCCCGCCGGGCCGCGGCTGCACCACAAGGGGGATTGACGGTTCCACCCTCCCCCGCCCGGCCGTCCGCCGCACCCGGCGGGGGCCGAACGGGCGACGCCCCGCCCCCCGCGCGCTGCGGGGAAGCGGGGCGTCGTCGCGCTCTGCGCCGTACCGGAAGTGCCGGTCAGGCACCCGGCATGAAGTACCGGTCAGGCACCCATCATGTGGACGCCGCCGTCCACGTGCAGGACCGAGCCGGTGGTGCGGGGGAAGAAGTCCGACAGCAGACCGACGATGCCGCGGCCCGCCGGGTCCGGGTCGGTCTGGTCCCAGCCGAGCGGCGCCCGGTGGTTCCACACGTCCGAGAGGTCCTCGAAACCGGGGATCGACTTGGCGGCCATCGACTTGAGGGGGCCGGCGGAGATGAGGTTGCAGCGGATGCCCTTGGGGCCCAGATCGCGCGCGAGGTAGCGGTTGGTGGACTCCAGGGCCGCCTTGGCGACGCCCATCCAGTCGTACTTCGGCCAGGCGACGGTGGCGTCGAAGGTGAGGCCCACGATCGAACCGCCGCGCTCCTCCATCAGCGGCAGACAGGCCATCGCCAGCGACTTGTGGGAGTAGGCCGAGACCTGGACGGCGGTGGACACGTCCTCCCAGGAAGCCCCCAGGAAGTTGAACGCGCCCTGCGGCCCGAAGGCGATGGAGTGGACGATGCCGTCGAGACCGGAGTCGTCGCTCGCGTGCTCCCGGATCCGGTCCGCGAGCCCGTCGAGGTGCTCCTGGTTGGTGACGTCCAGTTCGATCACCGGCACGGGCTTGGGAAGCCGCTTGGAGATCCGCTCGACGAGGGAGAGCCGGCCGAAGCCGGTGAGGATGACCTCCGCGCCCTCCTCCTGCGCCACCTTGGCGGCGTGGAAGGCGATGGAGGCGTCGGTGAGGACACCCGTGACGAGGATGCGCTTGCCGGCGAGGATTCCACTCATGTGATCAGTGACCCATGCCCAATCCGCCGTCAACGGGAATGACGGCTCCAGTGATGTACGAGGCGTCGTCGGAGGCGAGGAAGCGCACGGCGGCGGCGATCTCCTCCGGCTGCGCGTAGCGGCCGGCCGGGACCTGGGCAATGATGCCCTTCCGCTGCTCCTCGCTGAGCGACTGCGTCATGTCGGTGTCGACGAAGCCGGGCGCGACGACGTTGAAGGTGATGTTCCGGGAGCCCAGCTCCCGGGCGAGGGATCGGGCGAAGCCGACGAGACCGGCCTTGGAGGCGGCGTAGTTGGCCTGTCCGGCGGAGCCGAGGAGTCCGACGACGGACGAGATCAGGACCACGCGGCCCTTCTTGGCGCGCAGCATCGCCCGGTTGGCGCGCTTGACGACGCGGAAGGTGCCCGTGAGGTTGGTGTCGAGGACGGAGACGAAGTCCTCCTCCGACATCCGCATCAGCAACTGGTCCTTGGTGATGCCGGCATTGGCCACCAGCACCTCGACCGGGCCGTGCTTCTCCTCGATCTCCTTGTACGCCTGCTCCACCTGCTCGGAGTCGGTGATGTCGCACCGGACGGCGAGGAAGCCCGCCGGAGGCTCGCCGGAGCGGTATGTGATCGCGACCTGGTCGCCCGCGTCGGCGAATGCGCGGGCGATGGCGAGGCCGATGCCCCGGTTTCCTCCGGTGACAAGAACCGAGCGGCTCAACGGATCACCCTTTCGAATAGCGGACTGGTACCCCCGATAACCCCGAAACTATCGGGCGGGGGACGCTCCCGGAGAATCGGGCCGTGACAGCGCCTTCCACGCGGCACTGTTGGATCCCTACATAAGGGCGCGGCGCCGGACGCCCCGCCCGGCCCGGGCCCGGTCCTCCGCCGGGGCCGTCCGGCGGTCGGGGCAAAGCCGCTGGGCAAGGGCTGCTCCCCCACGACATGATCGGGCACGACCGGTAGGGCGAACGCGGACCGCCGGTCTCGACGACAGGAGACATTGGTGCCTCATTCCATCGACGCGGCGTTCACGGCGCTGCCGCTGCGGGCGCTCGCCGACGCGGCGCTGGCCCGGGCGAGGGCCCTCGGCGCCGATCACGCCGACTTCCGGCTCGAACGGGTCCGCAGTGCCTCCTGGCGGCTGCGGGACGCCCGCCCGGCCGGGTCCTCCGACACCACCGACCTCGGGTACGCGGTCCGGGTGGTGCACGGCGGTGCCTGGGGCTTCGCCTCCGGGGTGGACCTGACCATGGACGCGGCGGCCCGGGTGGCGGGGCAGGCGGTGGCGATGGCGAAGCTGTCGGCGCGGGTGATCGCGGCGGCGGGTTCGGACGAGCGGGTGGAGCTGGCCGACGAGCCGGTGCACGCGGACCGGAGCTGGGTCTCGTCGTACGAGATCAACCCCTTCGACGTGCCGGACGCGGAGAAGGCCGCGCTGCTGGCCGAGCGGAGCGCGCGGCTGCTCGCGGCGGACGGGGTCGCGCATGTCGACGCGTCGCTGCTGACCGTGCAGGAGAACAAGTTCTACGCGGACACCGCGGGGACCGTCACCACCCAGCAGCGGGTCCGGCTCCACCCGGAGTTCACGGCGGTCGCGGTGAACGAGTCGTCCGGCGAGTTCGACTCGATGCGGACGATCGCGCCGCCCGCGGGCCGGGGCTGGGAGTATCTGACCGGCACCGGCTGGGACTGGGAGTCGGAGCTGGAACGGATCCCGGAGCTGCTGGCGGAGAAGATGCGGGCGCCGGGCGTCGAGGCGGGCCGCTACGACTTGGTCGTCGACCCCTCCAACCTCTGGCTGACCATCCACGAGTCGATCGGTCACGCCACCGAGCTGGACCGGGCGCTGGGCTACGAGGCGGCGTACGCGGGCACCTCGTTCGCCACCTTCGACCAGCTGGGGAAGCTGGAGTACGGCTCCTCGGTGATGAACGTGACCGGCGACCGTACCGCGGAGCACGGACTGGCGACGGTCGGGTACGACGACGAGGGCGTCGAGGCCCAGTCCTGGGACCTGATCAGGAACGGCAGGCTGGTGGGCTACCAGCTCGACCGGCGGATCGCGAAGCTGACCGGTCTCGGCCGGTCGAACGGCTGCGCGTTCGCGGACTCCCCCGGGCACGTACCGGTGCAGCGGATGGCGAACGTCTCGCTCCAGCCGGCGCCGGGCGGGCTGTCCACGGAGGACCTGATCGGGGGCGTCGAGCGGGGGATCTACGTGGTCGGGGACCGTTCCTGGTCCATCGACATGCAGCGGTACAACTTCCAGTTCACGGGACAGCGGTTCTTCCGTATCGAGAACGGGCGGCTGGCGGGACAGCTCCGGGATGTGGCGTACCAGGCCACGACCACCGAGTTCTGGGGGTCGATGGAGCAGGTCGGCGGCCCGCAGACCTATGTGCTGGGCGGCGCCTTCAACTGCGGCAAGGCCCAGCCGGGCCAGGTCGCGGCGGTCTCCCACGGCTGCCCGTCGGCGCTGTTCCGCGGCGTCAACATCTTGAATACGACGCAGGAGGCGGGCCGGTGACGGGGCAGGCCGAGCACCGACACTGCCGGGGGTCCGGGGGTCGCCCCCCGGGTCAGCACAGTTTGAACACGACACAGGAGGCGGGTCGGTGACGGAGCAGGCCGAGCACCAACTCCGCCGGAGGTCCGGGGGTCGCCCCCCGGGCACGCACAGTCTGAACACCACGCAGGAGGCCGGGCGATGAGCCGTACCACCAAACCGCACGAGATCGTCGAGCGGGCGCTGGAGCTGTCCACCGCCGACGGCTGTGTCGTCATCGCGGACGAGCACTCCACCGCCAATCTGCGGTGGGCCGCGAACGCGCTCACCACCAACGGGGTCACCCGGGGCCGGACCCTCACGGTCATCGCGACCGTGGACGGCGCCGAGGGCACGGCGTCGGGGGTGGTGACCCGGTCGGCCGTCACCGACGCCGATCTGGAACCGCTGGTACGGGCCGCGGAGGCGGCCGCCCGGTCCGCCGGGCCCGCCGAGGACGCCCAGCCGCTGGTGCCGGGCCGGGCTGCCGATCCGGGGTTCACCGAGGGGCCCGCCGAGACCTCGTCCGCCGTCTTCGAGCGGTTCGCCCCGGCACTGGGCGAGTCGTTCGCCCGCGCCCGGGCCGGCGGCCGGGAGCTGTACGGCTTCGCCAACCACGAGCTGACCTCGACCTATCTCGGCACCTCGACCGGGCTGCGGCTCCGGCACGACCAGCCGAACGGGACGCTGGAGCTGAACGCCAAATCCCCCGACCGGTCCCGGTCGGCCTGGGCCGGACGGGCCACCCGTGACTTCACGGACGTGGACCCGGCGGCGCTGGACGAGGAGCTGGCCGGACGGCTCGCCTGGGCCGGGCGGCGCATCGAGCTGCCCGCCGGACGGTACGAGACGCTGCTGCCGCCCACGGCCGTCGCGGATCTCCTGATCTACCAGTCGTGGTCGTCGGCCGCCCGGGACGCGGCCGAGGGCCGTACCGTCTTCTCCAGGCCCGGCGGCGGCACCCGGCTGGGCGAGAAGCTGGCCTCGCTGCCGCTGACCCTGCGCAGCGACCCGAACGAGCCGGGACTGGAGTCGTCGCCGTTCGTGATCGCCCACTCCTCGGGCGACGACGCGTCGGTCTTCGACAACGGAATGCCGATCGCGCCGGTCGACTGGATCCGGTCCGGGACCCTGGAGCATCTGGTCACCACCCGGCACAGCGCCGGGCTGACCGGGCTGCCGGTGGCGCCGGGCGCGGGCAATCTGATCCTCGACGGCGGCGGGGACCGTTCGCTCGCGGAGATGGTCGCGGGTACCGAGCGCGGGCTGCTGCTGACCTGCCTCTGGTACATCCGCGAGGTCGATCCGGCGACCCTGCTGCTGACCGGTCTGACCAGGGACGGGGTCTATCTGGTCGAGAACGGCGAGGTGGTGGGCGAGGTGAACAACTTCCGCTTCAACGAATCGCCCGTCGATCTGCTGTCCCGGGCCGTGGAGGCGGGCCGCACCGAGCGGACGCTGCCGCGGGAATGGGGCGACTGGTTCACCCGGGCCGCGATGCCCGCGCTGCGGGTCCCCGATTTCAATATGAGTTCGGTCAGCGCGGGCGTATAACCTCGAAGGGGCGGCGGCACACGCCCGGAGCGTGTGCGGGCCGCCTTCCCGGCCCGTCTGCGCAGCCGCGTATGACGGGCATCACATCCAGCAAGGAGACACGAGAGTCGTGACGGACATCGTCGACGAACTGCAGTGGCGGGGGCTGATCGCCCTCTCCACTGACGAGGACGCATTGCGCAAGGCGTTCGCGGACGGTCCCGTCACGTTCTATTGCGGCTTCGACCCGACCGCGCCCAGTCTCCACCTGGGCAATCTGGTCCAGATCCTCACCATGCGCCGCATCCAGCAGGCGGGCCACCGCCCGCTGGGTCTGGTCGGCGGGGCGACGGGTCTGATCGGTGACCCCAAGCCGACGGCGGAGCGGACGCTCAACGATCCGGAGACCGTCGCGGCCTGGGTCGGCCGGCTCCGCGGCCAGATCGAACGGTTCCTCGACTTCGAGGGCCCGTACGCGGCCACCATGGTCAACAATCTGGACTGGACGCAGGGCCTGTCGGCGATCGGGTTCCTCCGGGACGTCGGCAAGTACTTCCGGGTGAACAAGATGATCGCGAAGGAGGCGGTCGCCCGGCGGCTGAACTCCGACGCGGGCATCAGCTACACCGAGTTCAGCTACCAGATCCTCCAGGGGATGGACTTCCTGGAGCTGTACCGGCGCCACGGCTGTGTGCTCCAGACCGGCGGCAGCGACCAGTGGGGCAATCTGACCGCGGGCACGGATCTGATCCACCGGGTCGAGCCGGAGGCCCGGGTCCACGCCCTGGCCACCCCCCTGATCACCAAGGCCGACGGCACCAAGTTCGGCAAGACGGAGTCGGGCACGGTCTGGCTGGACCCGGAGCGGACCAGTCCGTACGCCTTCTACCAGTTCTGGCTGAACGCGGACGACCGCGATGTCTCGAAGTTCCTCCGGATCTTCAGCTTCCGCTCCCGGGCGGACATCGAGGAGCTGGAGCGGCAGACCGAGGAGCGCCCTCAGGCGCGGGCGGCCCAGCGGGCCCTCGCGGAGGAGCTGACGACTCTGGTGCACGGCGCCGACCAGTGCGCGGCTGCCGTGAACGCGTCGAAGGCGCTGTTCGGGCAGGGCGAACTGGGTGAACTCGACGAGGCGACGCTGCGCGCCGCGCTGGCGGAGCTGCCGCAGGCGCGGCTCGCGGAGCCGGGTGCCGTGGTCGACCTCTTCGCCGAGGTCGGCCTGGTCGCCAGCAAGTCGGCGGCGCGCCGGACCGTGAAGGAGGGCGGGGCCTACGTGAACAACGTCAAGGTCACCGCCGAGGACGCGGTCGTCTCGCGGGACGAGCTGCTGCACGGCCGCTGGCTGGTGCTGCGCCGGGGCAAGAAGAACCTGGCAGCGGTCGAGATCGGCTGACGCGGGAGCCGCGGCGGACGGTGCCGTGCCCCGGAGCGGGCGCCGGTACGGCACGGCACGTCCCGGGCGAAGCCTGCCGTACCGTCGCGGCCCGCTCCCGCGGCACCGCGGCCGCGGGCCCGGCCCGGCCCGGCCCGGACAACGGTCCCCCTCCCGGCTCTCCGCGCGTAACGCCCGGGACGGCACCGTACCGATGAATCGGTGCGGTGCCGTCGTGCCGGGGCGGGCGCCGGAGCCGTACCGGAGGGCGGGGCAGCACCCCGCCCTCCGGTAGTCGGCGGCCGTCACGCTTTCTGTTTGCTGCCCTTCATCGCCACCCAGGCGCGGTCGCCCAGGAAGACGAGGATGACGGCGGCCACCAGCTGGAACGCGTGGCGGCTCCAGTCGATGCCGGCGGTTTCCGCGACTCCGAGTCCGGCCGCGATCCAGTTGCCGATCACGGCGCCACCGATGCCGCAGATGGTGGCGAGCCACAAGGGGAGGTGCTGCTTGCCGGGCAGGACCAGCTTCGCCAGCAGGCCCAGCACGAATCCCACGATGATCGCCCACAACCAGCCCATGGCTGCCTCCTCGTCAGGCTCTGCGTGAGCAGGTACGCCGCCATTCTCGGCCTTTGCACCAAATGGCGCATGTCGGGCAATATCCGCCCTTCCCCCGGTGGCCCGCCCGCCGGGGGCCCGGCGTACCGTGGTGGACGGCGGAACCGGGGAGCGTTCCGCGGACGATCGGGCGGTGGAACGCGATGCGGCGGAGCGTGGGTACGGAGGTCTTCCGGATCACGGGGGCCCGGCAGGGGCTGGCCGAGGACGTCCGGGGGCGGCAGCGCCGCTATGTGATCTCCATGGTGGTGCGGACGGTGTCGTTCGTGGCGGCGGCCGTCCTCTGGAACGTCGAACGTCCGGTGGCGGTCGTCGCCATCGTGCTCGGGATGCTGCTCCCCTATGTCGCGGTGGTGATCGCCAACGCGGGCCGGGAGCGGCCCCCGTCCCTGCCCTCGACCTTCGTTCCGGTGACCACCCGGCCGATGCTCGCGGCCCCGGCGCCGACGCCGGAGAGCGCCGCCGAGCCCGCAGAAACCGTGAACAACGGAGCGGCAACCGCCGGTAAAACATCGGATCAATAGTTCAAGTTCCGGTGCCCGGCGGCGTGTTGCCCATGGCATACTGCCTACGCGCTCCGCATCCCCCGTCGGGGCGACAGACCGACGCCGGGCAGCTCCCCCCGTGGCTGCCCGGCGTCGCTGTGTGTGGACAATGAACCGGTGCTTATCGACCCGGTGAACGAAGAGAACCCGATCTGCTCGGCCAAGGGCTGCCGTACGGCGGCGGTCTGGGTGCTGGCCTGGAACAATCCGAAGCTGCACACCCCCGAGCGCCGTAAGACCTGGCTGGCCTGCGACGAGCACCGGGAGCATCTGTCGCAGTTCCTCGGCGTCCGGGGTTTCCTCAAGGACGTCGTGACGCTGGAGGAGTGGCACTCCCGGCCCGGCGCGGAGGGCTGACGGCGTCAGCCGCCGATGGCGGACATGGGGCGATCGGGCTGGAGGAACGCCGGGTCGTCGAGGCCCGATCCCGCCTTCTTGCCCCGCATCGCCAGCCGCCAGAGGCCGGCTATCTCCTCGTCCGGCCGCCCGGAGCGCAGGGCGGTGCGCAGATCGGTTTCCTCCCGTGCGAAGAGGCAGGTCCGCACCTGGCCGTCGGCGGTGAGCCGGGTGCGGTCGCAGTCGGCGCAGAAGGGCCGGGTGACCGAGGCAATCACTCCCACGCGGTGCGGCCCGCCGTCGACGGTCCAGCGTTCGGCGGGGGCCGAGCCGCGTTCGTCCGGCTGCTCGGGGGTGAGGGCGAAGCGGGTGCGGAGCGAGTCCAGGATGGCCCCGGCGGTGACCATGCCGTCGCGCTTCCAGCCGTGCTGGGCGTCGAGCGGCATCTGCTCGATGAAGCGGAGCTCGTACCCCTGCTCGACGGCCCAGGCCAGCAGGGCGGGGGCTTCGTCGTCGTTGATCCCGGGCATCAGGACGGCATTGACCTTGACCGGGGTGAGTCCGGCGGCGCGGGCGGCCTCCAGCCCGTCGACGACATCGCGGTGGCGGTCCCTGCGGGTGAGGGTCCGGAAGACCTCGGGCCGCAGGGTGTCCAGGGAGACGTTGACCCGGTCGAGACCGGCGGCGCGGAGCGCGGCGGCGGTACGGCGGAGCCCGATGCCGTTCGTCGTCAGGGAGAGCCGGGGGCGGGGGGTGAGCGCGGCGCACCGCTCGACGATCCCGACGAGCCCGGGCCGGAGCAGGGGTTCGCCTCCGGTGAAGCGGACCTCGGTGATACCCAGCTCGGTGACGGCGATCCGGACCAGCCGGACGATCTCGTCGTCGGTGAGCAGCTCGGGTTTGGCGAGCCAGCGCAGCCCCTCTTCGGGCATGCAGTAGGTGCACCGCAGATTGCACCGGTCGGTCAGCGAGACCCTCAGGTCCGTGGCGATCCGGCCGTAGGTGTCGACGAGCACGGTCGGTCTCCTCCCCCGGCGAGACGAACTTGGCGGACGTGTGCCGGAGGCGCAGGGCTCCCGGTCGCACTTGCGAGCCTACGCCAGGGGTCCGACATGATCGCCGGTGTCGGGGGCGACGGGCGGGGGTCGAGGGGTCCGGGAGGGGTCCGGGAGGGGTCCGGGAGGGGCCTCGGGACGGGGAGGGCCCGGAGGTAGTGCGGGAAGCGGTACGGCCGCGCCGCGGGGGCTGCGGCGCGGCCGGTACGACGCGGGGCCGGGGGCCGAGGGCCGGGGGCCGACGGCCAGGGGACGAGGGCCGGGGGCCGCGTACGGTCGTCGCGCGGTCACAGTGCGCCGACCGCCCCCGGCCGCCCGGGTTCAGTGGGCGCCGACGCCGGTCAGCGACTTGACCTCCAGTTCGGCGTACTTTCCGCGGTCGGGCTTCTCCTTCGTCAGGACCGAGCCCAGCCAGCCGAGGAGGAAGCCCAGCGGGATGGAGACCAGTCCGGGGTTCTCCAGCGGGAACCAGTAGAAGTCGGCGTTCTTGAACATCGACGTGGGCTTGCCGGAGACCACCGGCGAGAAGACCACCAGCACGACGGAGGAGATCAGCCCGCCGTAGATGGACCAGAGTGCGCCCTGGGTGGTGAACCGCTTCCAGAACAGGCTGTAGAGGATCGTCGGCAGATTGGCGGAGGCGGCGACCGCGAAGGCGAGGGCGACGAGTCCGGCGACGTTGAGATCGCGGGCGAGGGCGCCGAGCGCGATGGAGGCGACGCCGATGGCCACGGTCGCCCAGCGGGCCGCCCGTACCTCCTCCTTCTCCGTGGCCTGCCCCTTGCGGATCACATTGGCGTAGATGTCGTGGGCGAAGGACGACGAGGAGGCCAGGGTGAGCCCCGCGACGACGGCGAGGATGGTCGCGAAGGCGACCGCGGAGATGACGGCGAGCAGGATCGCGCCGCCCGCCGAGTCGGTGCCGCCGAGATGGAGGGCGAGCAGCGGGGCCGCCGTATTGCCCGCCTTGTTGGACGCGGTGATCTCGGCCTGGCCGACCAGGGCCGCGGCGCCGAAGCCGAGGGCGATGGTCATCAGGTAGAAGCCGCCGATGATGCCGATCGCCCAGAGCACGGACTTACGGGCGGCCTGGGCGGTGGGGACGGTGTAGAAGCGGATGAGGATATGCGGCAGTCCGGCGGTGCCGAGGACCAGGGCGATGCCCAGGGAGATGAAGTCCAGCTTGGAGGTGCCCGTGGCGCCGTACTTGAGCCCCGGCTCCAGGAACGCGGCGCCGTGCCCGCTCTTCTCGGCGGCGGTGCCGAGGAGGTCGGAGATGTTGAAGTTGAACTTGAGCAGCACCAGGAAGGTGATGAGCAGGGTGCCCGCGATCAGCAGGACGGCCTTGACCATCTGCACCCAGGTGGTGCCCTTCATCCCGCCGATGGTGACGTAGAGGATCATGATGATGCCGACGAGGGCGACGATCAGCACCTTGCCGGTGTCGGTGGTGATGCCGAGGAGCAGGGAGACCAGGACGCCCGCTCCGGCCATCTGGGCGAGCAGATAGAAGATGGACACCACGATGGTGGAGGTGCCCGCGGCGGTACGGACGGGGCGCTGGCGCATCCGGTAGGCGAGGACGTCGCCCATGGTGAACCGGCCGGAGTTGCGCAGCGGTTCGGCGACCAGCAGCAGGGCGACCAGCCAGGCGACGAGGAAGCCGATGGAGTAGAGGAAGCCGTCGTAGCCGAAGAGGGCGATGGCACCGGCGATGCCGAGGAAGGACGCGGCGGACATGTAGTCGCCGGAGATCGCGAGCCCGTTCTGGAAACCGGTGAACTGCCGTCCGCCCGCGTAGAAGTCGGCGGCGCTCTTGGTCTGCCGCCCGGCCCAGACGGTGATGATGAGGGTGGCGACCACGAAGAGGCCGAACAGGGTGATGATCAGCGGCCGGTGCTCGGTGGTGGCGTTTTCGGCCGCCAGGGTGAGGGAGTACGGGGAGGGGCTCACGCGTCGGCCTCCATCCGGGCCTTGATGGCCTCGGCCCGCGGGTCCATCACACGGGCCGCATGGCGGGCGTACCACCACGCGATGAGGAAGGTCGTGGCGAACTGGGCGATCCCGAGGACGAGGGCGACGTTGATGTTGCCGAAGAGCTTGGCGCCCATGAAGTCGCCCGCGTAGCTCGACAGCAGGACGTACAGCAGGTACCAGGCGACGAAGGCGAAGGTCAGGGGGAAGGCGAAGGAGCGGTAGGAGCGGCGCAGTTCGCCGAACTCCTCGCCCTCCTGCACCCTGATGAACTGCTCGGTGGTGGGCGGGCCCGGTTCGGGGGCGGTCGTGCTGAGCGGCGGCGGTGCGTCGGTGGTCACGGAATCTCCTGATGACGCCGGGGTCGTCGAAGGGGACAGGCTGCTCAAAGCGGTCCTCGGTTCCATTGGGTCAGGGGGCGGTTCGATGGTGCTCCACCTCCTGCCCACGGCACGGAGAGCACGCCGGGCAGGTTCAACTTCGGTCGTTTTTCCCTCGGCTCCGAGGATTGTCGCTTCGAACACATTGATGAGGACCAAGATCGGCGCTAGTTTCACTGGTCATGTACCCGCCTACCGGTACTCGGGGTACCGGGAGGCGGACGGCACTGTTCCGGCACCGATTGATGATGTGGAGAACCCATGGCTCTTCCGGGATCCAGACGACGGCGTGCGACGGCTCTGACCGCGGGTCTGGCGCTGACCGCCACCCTCGGCTTCCTTCCGGCCGGGTCCGCTTCGGCGGCTGACGCGACCGAGGCGGCAGCCGCGGTTCCGGCGGTGACCGACGGCCCGAAGCTGTCGTACGTGGTGAACGTGAAGAACGGTTACGGCAACGCCAAGGCGGCCAAGAAGGCGATAGCCGCGGCCGGTGGCACCATCGTGATCGCCTACGACCAGATAGGCGTCATCGTCGTCCACTCGCAGAACCCGGCGTTCGCGCAGACGGTCCGCAAGGGCAAGGGCGTCCAGTCGGCCGGTGCCAGTCGTACCGCTCCGATCGCCCCCGCTCTGGACACCGCGATCGACTCGGAGCGTCCGCTGACGGCCGCGGAGGCCAAGGAGTCGGCCGAGGTCGCCGGCGACGGCCAGGACCCGCTGGAGCCGCTGCAGTGGAGCCTGCCGGCCATCAAGGCGGACCAGGCCCATGAGCGCACCCTGGGCAGCAAGAAGGTCACGGTCGCCGTGATCGACACGGGTGTCGACGACACCCACCCGGACCTGGCGCCGAACTTCGACGTCCGCTCCTCGGCCAACTGCGTCACCGGCAAGCCGGACACCACCCCCGGCTCCTGGCGGCCGGGCCCGACCGAGTCGGACCACGGCACCCATGTCGCGGGCACCGTCGCCGCCGCCAAGAACGGCGTCGGCGTCACGGGTGTCGCGCCGGGCGTGAAGGTCTCCGGCATCAAGGTGTCCAACCCGGACGGGTTCTTCTACACCGAGTCCGTGGTCTGCGGCTTCGTCTGGGCCGCGGAGAACGGCGCCCAGATCACCAACAACAGCTACTACATCGACCCGTGGCTGTTCAACTGCAAGGACGACCCGGACCAGGGCGCCCTGGTCGAGGCCGTCACCCGGGCCACCCGCTACGCGGAGCGCAGGGGCACGGTGAACGTGGCCGCCGCCGGCAACTCCCGGATGGACCTGGCCTCCGACAGCCTGACGGACACCACGAGCCCCAACGACACGACGCCGGGCACCCGGGTCATCAACCCGAGTGAGTGCCTGGACATCCCGACCCAGCTCCCGGGGGTCGTGACGGTCTCGTCGCTCGGTGCCAAGGGCCTCAAGTCGTCGTTCTCGAACTACGGCAACGGTGTGGTGGACATCTCGGCGCCCGGCGGTGACGCCACCCGCTTCCAGGCTCCCGAGGGCCCGGCGGTCGACGGCCGCATCCTGTCGACGCTGCCCGGCGGCAAGTACGGCTACAAGGCCGGTACGTCGATGGCCTCCCCGCATGTCGCGGGCGTCGCGGCGCTCATCAAGTCCAAGTACCCGTGGGCCCCGCCGTCGGTCGTGAAGGCGGTCCTGGCCGGACAGGCCGACAACCGCGCCTGCACCAACCCGTACGACTACAACAACGACGGTGTCGTCGACGCGGTCTGCGAGGGCGACACCCGGAAGAACGGCTTCTACGGCGAGGGCGTCACCGACGCGCTCGACGCGGTGCGCCGCTGACGCGCCGACCGCTAGCGCAGTGACCGTCCGATGACGGTGGAGGGCCGGACGATCCCGTCCGGCCCTCCTTGCTGTCCGGGGCTACCGGCCGGGGGCGCCGGTGGCCGCGTTGCGGCCGGATGTCCCGAGCACCCCGAGCACCCCGATCGCCAGCAGCAGCTGTCCCGCGCTGTAGATCAGCATGATCCAGAAGTCGGGCTCCGGAAGCTGCGGCCAGCCGGCGATCCCGGTGGCGATGATCAGGTCCGAGACGAGGAAGAGGGCGCCGCCGAGACCGGCGAGCAGGCCGAGGGCGGTCGACTGCCGTGCCATGACCGTCAGCAGGGCCGCGTATCCGGCGACGGGGACGCGCAGTTCGGCCGGGAGACCGGGCCAGAGCAGCACCACGAGGACGACCAGGGCGGTGCCGTAGACCGGTGCGGTCCACCGCGGGGGTGCGGCCGCGCCGCGGACGGCGGCGAAGAGCGCGAGATAGCAGAGGTGTCCCACGGCGAAGGAGCCCATGCCGACGAGGAAGGCCCAGTCCGCTCCGGAGAGCAGGAACACGTCCCCGCCCCAGCCGAAGAGCAGCGCCGCCACCAGCAGCCTCGGGCCGCCGCGTACCACGACGAAGGCGGCGATCAGCGGCATCAGCAGCGGTTTGGCGATCCGGTGGCCCGTCTCGGCCTCGGCGACGAGGGACCCGAGGTCGGTCAGGAGCGCCAGCCCGAAGGCGGCGAGCAGCACCTTGGCTGCGAGCACGGCCCGGGCCGTCGGCGGGGGCGGCGCGGTCGGCGTGGTCGGCGTGGTCGGCACGGGGTGCTGATCGGTGGTCACGCGGCACGTCCTGCGGGGGTCTCGGGGGCGGGGGTCGGGGAGGCCGGCCCGGGCGGTGGGGACGGTGGAGTAGCCGAAGCGGTCTGCGGTACGGGCTGCGCCGGTACGGCCTCCGGCCCGACCGGGGGCGGCGACGGAGCTTCCGGCAGTACGGGCGGGGGCGCCGGGTTTGCCGAAGCGGCCTGCGGTACGGGTGGGGGCGGCGCGGCAGGTGGTGCGGGCTGCCAGCCCGGGCCCCGCAGCAGCCGGCCCGCGCGCTCGCGCCACGAGGCCGCCGCCCGCAGATCGCGGGCGATGGCCGCGTACTCGTGGGTGGCGACCCGCAGCGGGTTGTAGGTGTCGATGTTCTTGGTCAGCCCGTAGACGGGCCGTTCGGTCTCGGCCGTGAAGGAGCCGAAGAGCCGGTCCCAGAGGATGAGGATGCCGCCGAAGTTGCGGTCCAGATAGCTCCCCTGGGACGCGTGGTGGACGCGGTGGTGCGAGGGCGTGTTCAGCACGTACTCGAAGGGCCGCGGCAGTCTGCCGATCCGCTCCGTGTGGACCCAGAACTGGTAGACGAGATTGACCGACGAGCAGAAGGCCACCGCGGCCGGATGCACCCCGAGGGCGACCAGCGGCAGATAGAACGGCCAGACCGTCCAGGTGGTCCACGGCTGGCGCAGCGCGGTGGTCAGGTTGAACTTCCGGCTGGAGTGGTGGACCACGTGGCAGGCCCAGAGGATCCGCACCACATGGTGGCCGCGGTGGGACCAGTAGTAGAGGAAGTCCTGGGCGAGCAGCAGCAGCGGAACGGTCCACCACACCACCGGGACCCGCGCCGGGGTCAGCTCGTACACCGCCGTGTAGACCGCGACGATCGGGATCTTCCAGAGGAGGTCGAAGGCGATGCTGCCGAGGCCCATGCTCACGCTGGTGACCGCGTCCCGGGTGTCGTAGCCGGCGGCCCGCTCGTCGGGGCGGAGCCGGCAGCTCACCAGCTCCACGGCCGTGAGCAGCACAAAGGCCGGTATCGACCACAGCACGACATCGGGCAGGTTCGGCATGGGTGCACCGTAAATGCGGTTCGCGGGGGCGGGCTAGACGGTGTTACCGACAAGTATGCGAGACAGAATGTCAGCAAGTTTTGGCGGGTTCCACCAATCGGGGCGCTCCCGGCGGGGGGCGGCCGTACGTCCGGACCGGACCGGTCAGGCCCCCACCGCGCCGAGCAGTGACCCCGCCGCGTAGGTCACGGCCATCGCCAGCGCCCCTCCGCCCGCGTTCCGGGCGATCGCGGTCCCGGGCCGCGCCGCGCCGAGCCGGGCGCTCCACCAGCCGGTGAGGACGAGGGCGGCGAGCACCGACCCGACCGTCACGGCGAGCCGGACGTCCGCCGGGGGCAGCACGATCGCCAGCAGCGGCAGCAGCGCCCCGACGGTGAAGGCGAGAAAGCTGGCACCGGCGGCGTGCCAGGGGTTGGCCAGTGCGTCCGGGTCGATGCCCAGCTCCACCCGGGCGTGGGCGCGCAGCGCATCGCGCTCGGTGAGCTGGACCGCAGCCTCGCGGGCGGTGTCGCGGGCGAGTCCGCGCTCCGTCAGCAGGGTGGTCAGCTCTTCGAGTTCGGCCTCGGGCTCCTCCCGCAGCTCGCGCTTCTCGACGGCGAGCGCGGCCTTCTCGGAGTCGCGCTGGGTGGAGACGGAGACGTACTCGCCCGCGGCCATGGACATGGACCCGGCGAGCAGTCCGGCCAGTCCCGAGGTGAGCAGCGCCGACCGGTCGGCGGTGGCGCCCGCGACACCGACCACGAGTCCGGCGGTGGAGACGATGCCGTCGTTGGCGCCGAGGACGGCAGCCCGCAGCCAGTTGAGCCGGGTGCCGAGACCGGTGTCATGGGGCTCGTGATGCGGCCCGGGCGGTGGCTCCGGGGCCGCTCCCCCGGTGGTGTCGTACGTCATCCCGGGAGGGTCCCACCCTCCGGCCGGCAACAAACGGAACGACTCGTTCAGGGGGCGGTCCGGACTGAGGGGGCGTAAGGGGCGTACGGGGCAGGCGGATCGGAGTCCGGACCGCGCCGTAGGAGGAGCGGCGGCACGAGTGTCGGTGGCGGCCCGTATTCTCTGTGACCATGCTCGACGACAGCGCGGCGACAGCGGAGACCTGGCCCACCGCATACCCAGAGGGGTATGCGGTGGTCGATGTGGAGACCACCGGGCTCGCCCGCGACGACCGGATAGTCTCCGCCGCCGTCTACCGGCTGGACGCCCGGGGCGAGGTCGAGGACCAGTGGTACACGCTGGTCAACCCCGAGCGGGATCCCGGCCCGGTGTGGATCCACGGGCTGACCCGTGAGGTGCTGGCGGGCGCTCCGCTCTTCGCCGAGATCGCCGACGCATTCGCCGAGCGGCTCGCGGACCGGGTGCTCGTCGCGCACAACGCCCTCTTCGACTGGTCCATGATCGCCCGGGAGTACGCCAGGGCGGGCCGCACCGCACCGGTGAGCCGCAGGCTGTGCACGATCGCGCTGGCCAAGGAGCTGAGCCTGCCGCTGCCCAACCACAAACTGGAGTCGCTGGCGGCGCACTTCGGCGTCGTCCAGCAGCGCGCCCACCATGCGCTGGACGACGCCCGGGTGCTGGCGGAGGCCTTCCGGCCGAGTCTGCGGGCGGCCGCGCGCGACGGGGTGCGGCTGCCGCTCCTGGAGTGCCGCCCGCTCACCGAGTGGTCGGACTCCCCGGCCGGCGGCGCGCGGATCGGCCACCAGCCGTCGTACGGACACCGGCCGCCGGGCGGCTCCGCCTCCTACGGTTCGTACGGCACCTGGCGACCGTCCCGGAGACGGCCCGCCTGCCCCCATCCGAACCCCGGCCGGTATGTGCCGGGGCAGCCGCTGAAGCAGGGCATGCGGGTGGCCTTCTCCGGGGACACGTCCGTCGACCGCGAGCTGCTGGAGGACCGGGCCTTCGACGCGGGGCTGCACATCGCGTCGAGCGTCTCCCGGCTGACCAGCCTGCTGGTGACCAATGACCCGGATTCGGTGACCTCCAAGGCGGCCAAGGCGCGGGCCTTCGGCACTCCGGTGCTCGACGAGGCGGCGTTCACCCAGTTGCTGCGGGACGTGGCCCCGGGCGGCGCGGTGCCCGGCCCGGCCGGGCCCGGCACCGCGCCGCCCGGGGGCGCAGTCGGGTGACGGCCGGGCGTGCCGCACCCCGATCGGCGGCCCCCGCCCCGCACTCTGTGGCCCATGGCACGTTGCGAGGTCTGCGGTAACGAGTACGGGATGTCCTTCGAGGTGCACGCGCAGGGCGCGGTGCACGTCTTCGACTGCTTCGCCTGCGCGATCCACCGGATGGCGCCGATCTGCGAACACTGCCGGGTGCAGATCATCGGGCAGGGTGTCGAGGTGGACGGCCACTGGTACTGCGGTGCGCACTGCGCCCGGGCGGAGGGCCGGGTCGGGATCATCGACCGGGTCTGAGCCGGGGAGGCGGCGGACGGCCGCCGGGAGGTCCGGCCCGGGTACGGCTCCGGCCGGTGCTCAGGAGGCGGTCCGGACGCGGTCCGGATGCGGTCCGGACGCGGTCCGGCCGTGCTCGGGGCCGCCGGGCCGAGCGGCGGACGGCGAGTACGGCCCCGGGCGCCGCCGGGGCGGCCCGGAAGGGGCCCCACCGCCGGGGGCGCCGAGGGCGACAGGTACCGTCGATCCGTGTACCGCTTCCTGTTGACCCGGCAGTGGGTTTGCCTCACCCTCATCGGCCTCGTCCTCGTCCCCGCGATGATCGAGCTGGGCTTCTGGCAGTTCCATCGCCATGAGCGCCGGGTCGAGCAGAACGCGCTCATCGCGCGGAACCTCGACGCGAAGCCGGTCCCGGTCACCGAGCTGACGTCCCCCGGCCACCGGGTCCCCCGTTCGGACTACTGGCGCGGGGTCGTCGCCACGGGCACCTTCGACACCGCGGGCGAGGTCGTCGTCCGGCGCCGTACCGACTCCGACGAACGGGTCGGCTACCACGTACTGACCCCGCTCGTCCTCGGTGACGGCCGGGTCGTCATGGTCAACCGCGGCTGGGTGCCGTCGGCCACCGACCCCACGGCCTTCCCCGAGGTGCCCGCCCCGCC
The DNA here is from genome assembly GCF_003932715.1 of Streptomyces tsukubensis. Taxonomy (NCBI): domain Bacteria; kingdom Bacillati; phylum Actinomycetota; class Actinomycetes; order Kitasatosporales; family Streptomycetaceae; genus Streptomyces; species Streptomyces tsukubensis. The sequence goes on from NZ_CP020700.1 coordinate 1,612,305, forward strand.
GCGGGGCGAGATCACCGTCACCGGCCGCCTCAAGGCCGACGAGACGACGAAGGCCAGCGGCATCAAGGACCTCGCCGGGCTGCCGCCGCGCCAGGTCATGCTGATCAACAGCGAACAGCAGGCGAAGCTGCTGGGCCGGGAGGTCCTCGGCGGCTATCTGGAGCTGACCGGCCCCGAGCCCGCCGGCAATCTGCCCAAGCCGGTGCACTCGCCGGACCACGACTCCATCGGCGCGCATATGGCCTATGCCATCCAGTGGTGGCTCTTCACCACGGCCGTACCGATCGGATGGGTGATCCTGGTCCGCCGCGAGCTGCGCGACCGGCGCGAGGCGGCGTCAAAGGAAGCGGCCGGGGCGGCCCGGGCGGCGGAGCCCGCCGGGAGCACGGACGCCGGGGCCACCGGGGCCGCTGGGGCCGCCGGGACAGAGGAGCCCAAGGAGCCCGCGACGGCCTGAGCCGCGCCCGCCGCGCGCATCACCCGTAGCTCCCCCTACTCCGTACCGCCTTCCCTCCTGCCCCTCACGTCCCCCGCGCCCGCCTGATTGCCTCTCGTACACAGCGGGAACACGCTTCACGTGACCCTACGCATCGAGGACTACGCCCTCATCGGCGATCTCCAGACGGCGGCCCTCGTCGGCACCGACGGCTCCGTGGACTGGCTCTGTCTGCCCCGCTTCGACTCCGGCGCCTGCTTCGCCGCCCTGCTCGGGGACAAGGAGAACGGTCACTGGCGGATCGCCCCCAAGGGCTCCGAGCGCTGCACCTCCCGCCGCTACCTCGGTGATTCCCTCGTCCTCGAAACCCGCTGGGAGACCCGTACCGGCACGGTGAAGGTCATCGACTTCATGCCGCAGCGGGACATCACCCCCGATGTCATGCGGATCGTGGAGGGCGTCAGCGGCACCGTCGAACTGGAATCCGTACTGCGGCTCCGCTTCGACCACGGTTCGATCGTGCCGTGGATGCGCCGCTCCGGCAGCCATCGGGTGGCCGTCGCAGGCCCCGACTCGGTGTGGCTGCGCAGCGAGCCCCCGGTCCGGACCTGGGGCCACCAGTTCAGCACGGTGTCGTCGTTCTCCGTCGAAGAGGGCGAACGGGTGGCGTTCGTCCTGAGCTGGCACCCCTCCCACGAACAGCGGCCCGATCTCATCGACCCCCACGAGGCGCTCCGGTGCAGCCTCGGGGACTGGGCCCAGTGGTCGGACTCCTGCCGGTCCGGGGGCCGCTACCGGGAGGCGGTGGTCCGTTCGCTGATCACCCTGAAGGCCCTCACCTACGCCCCCACCGGCGGGATCGTCGCCGCGCCCACCACCTCCCTGCCGGAGGAGATCGGCGGCGTACGGAACTGGGACTACCGCTACTGCTGGCTGCGGGACTCCACCCTCACCCTCGGGGCCCTGCTCGCCGCCGGCTACCAGGAGGAGGCGGCGGCCTGGCGCGACTGGCTGCTGAGGGCCGTCGCCGGGGACCCCGCCGACCTCCAGATCATGTACGGCCTCGCCGGGGAGCGGCGGCTGCCCGAGACCGAGCTGACCTGGCTGGGCGGATACGCCGGCTCCGCTCCCGTACGGACCGGGAACGCGGCCGTCGACCAGCTTCAGCTGGACGTCTACGGGGAGGTGATGGACTCCCTCTTCCTCGCCGCGCAGCAGGGCATCCCCGGCGAGCGGCACACCTGGTTCATCCAGCTCAGCCTGCTCGGGTTCCTGGAGTCCAAATGGCGCGAACCGGACGAGGGCCTGTGGGAGATCCGGGGGCCGCGCCAGCACTTCGTCCACTCCAAGGTGATGGCCTGGGTGGCAGCGGACCGTGCCGTCCGGACCCTGGAGGCCGATCCGTCCCTGCGCGGCGACATCGGCCGGTGGCGGGCGATGCGGGACGAGGTGCACCAGGAGGTCTGCGCGAAGGGGTACGACCCGGTGCGGAACACCTTCACCCAGTACTACGGCTCGCAGGCGCTGGACGCGGCAACCCTGCTGATCCCCCGGGTCGGCTTTCTGCCCCCGGACGACCCCCGGGTCGTCGGTACCGTCGACGCGGTCCGCGCGGAGCTGGGCGCGCACGGCGGTCTGGTCCGCCGCTACAGCACCGAGGGCGCGTCCGTGGACGGTCTCCCCGGCCGCGAGGGCGCCTTTCTGGCCTGCTCGTTCTGGCTGGCGGACGCACTGCGGATGACGGGCCGGGTCCGGGAGGCCCGGGAGCTGTTCGAGTATCTGCTGACGCTCCGGAACGACGTGGGGCTGCTGGCCGAGGAGTACGATCCGGTGGCGCGGCGCCAGTTGGGGAACTTCCCCCAGGCCTTCAGTCATATCGCCCTGGTGACCACCGCCCTCGCGCTCCAGGACGTCGAGGGGGAAAAATAGCGGCATGGATCTTGGACTGAAGGACCGTGTGTACATCGTCACCGGGGGCTCCCGGGGACTGGGCAATGCCTCCGCGCGGGCATTGGTCGCCGAGGGCGCGAAGGTCGTCGTCTCCGGGCGGGACGAGAAGACCGTCCTGGGCGCAGCCGCCGAACTGGGGCCGGACGCGGTGGGCGTCGCCGTCGACAACGCCGACCCGGAGGGCGCGGAGCGGCTGCTGGCCGCGGCCCGGGCCCACTTCGGGCGGATCGACGGGGTGCTGATCAGCGTCGGTGGTCCGCCGCCGGGATCGGCCACGGACAATACGGATGAGCAGTGGCGTACGGCGTTCGAGACCGTGTTCCTCGGCGCGGTCAGACTGGCGCGGGCGGCCGTGGCGGCCCTCAACGACGGGGGAGACGGGGGCGTTGTCGGATTCGTCCTCTCCGCCTCCGCCCATGAGCCGGTCCCCGGCCTGACCATCTCCAACGGCCTGCGGCCCGGTCTCGCGGGCTTCGCGAAGTCCCTGGCGGACGAGGTCGGCCCGCGGGGGATCCGGGTCGTCGGCCTGCTGCCCGCGCGGATCGACACCGACCGGGTCCGTGAACTCGACGCGCTGACGGGCGACGCGGACACGGCACGGGAGGGCAACGAAGCGCGCATTCCGCTGCGGAGGTACGGAACGCCGGAGGAGTTCGGCCGGGTGGCGGCGTTCGTGCTGTCGCCGGCGGCGTCGTACCTCACGGGCATCATGATCCCGGTGGACGGCGGCACCCGCCGCGGCTTCTAGCCTCCGGCGGTACGGGGTCGGGGGCGGCGCGCCCCGGCTACCCGCGGCGCCCGGGGCGGGCGGTGCGTGCCCGCGTCAGCCCCCGGCGCCCGGGTTCAGCGCCGCGCGGGCCGGGAGGCGCCGGGGCCGGAGCGGTCCGTGTCCGTGCCTCCGGGCCGCCCAGGAGCGGGCCGGGGCATGCCCGGGCGCGGGCGGCCCGTCACCAGGCCGTCCGCGAGTGGGGGCAGTAGCCCGTCCCGGAACCGGCCGGAAGAACCGGCGCCGATCGGGTGGCCGCCGCAGTCTCCGCACCGGCAGAGCGCAAGGCCAACGGCCGGGTACCGGAAGGGACCAGGGCGCGGACCCCGCTCCTCCCGCGCGCTCCGCGTGGCCCGGGGCGTCCCGGCTGCCCGCGGCAGAGCCCGGCGCGCCCGGGTTCACTGCCGCGCGCTGCGCGGGGCCGGGGCGCGTGATGGGGTGGGCGGTCCGGTTTCGGGCCGCCCACTCCGAGCGGGCCGGAGCGGTGGGTGCGCGGCCCCGGGCCCCGCCCGTCAGGAGACCCGGCGCGGGCCGTGTTTGGCCGCCTGGAGGCGGCATTCCGTGGGGAGCACCGACAGGCCCGTGGAGGTCCGGGCATGCGCCACGGCCTGCGAGGTCAGGGTGTGCAGGGTACGGACGGGGGACGCGTGCGGCTCCAGCAGCAGCCGGGCGCGCGCCTCCGGAGCGCCCTTGCGGCGCCGGAGCGTGATCCGGGCCCGCCGTACCCCTTCCAGCGACTCCGCCTCGGCCTCCATCGCGCCCTCCAGCGCCCGGCCGCGCAGCCGCGCGCCCTCGCCGTCACCGCCGTCGACCAGCAGCTCACCGAGCCGGGCGCGCCGCAGTTGGGCCAGCAGCAGCCAGAGTGCCAGGACGACCAGGACCGCGAGGGCCGCGATGACGACGGGCCACCACCAGCCCTCGGCCCGCCACCGCTCCCGGTCCGCCGTGCTCAGCAGCACATCGCCGGGGCCGTACCAGGGCCACCACGACGGTACGGAGAGCCCCGCGCCCGCCGCGAGCACCGCGCCGCCGACCGCCACCAGCACCAGCCCGCCGACGCCGAGCGCCACCCGGTTCACGGTCCGCAGCATGGCCGCCTCACTTCTTCCCGCGGGGCGGCCGCACCACCCGTACCGACGGCACCGGCGGTTTCGCCAGGCCGAGTTCGCCGACGGCGTCCGCCAGCACGTTCTCCACATCGGCCCGGACGTCGTCGAGGGCGCGGAAATGGGAGCGGGCCCGTACCGACGCCTTGCGGCGGCCCACCCGTACCCGTACGGACTCCACTCCGGCCACCTCCAGCACCCGGTCCCGCAGCACCAGGGCAGCCGCGTCACGCGTCAGCCCGGCCCTGACCGGCCCAGGCGCCCCGGGGTCCGCGTCGCGCCGCATGGGCAGCAGCTTCCGCAGACCGGGCGCGAGGGCCATGACGAGCAGCCAGATTCCGGCGGCGACGGCGACCGCGGCGCCCACGGTCACCCAGATGTCGTCGAGTCGGGTGTCCGCGAGACCGTCGGCGAGCGTCCGCCGCCAGGCCATGCCGGGACGGCCGGCCCGGACCGCCGCGACGTCGTAGAGCAGCAGCCCCGCGGCGCCGAGGACCACGAGGGCCGTGAGCGCTGCCGGGAGGCGCCGTACGGACCAGAACCGGCGGGCCCTGGCGGCGGGGGCACCCGGCGGGGGCGGGGATCCGGAGTCGGACACCGGGACCGGACCGGGTCCTGAGGCGTGCACGCTCATCGGCTGACACGCTCCCCGCGCCCGTCCGTGCCGCGCGTGTGCGCCGACAGCAGCCGCTCCACCGATACCTCCACCTCGGGAACGTCCATTCCGGCCAGCGTGCTCACCCGTTCGACGACCCGGCGGCGCACGGCACCGCACCGGCGGCCGATGTCGGAGGGGTAGTCGAGGTCGAGACTGATGCGGACCCTCGCGCTGTCCTGGTGCACGACGACTCCGGCGTGCGGTGCGGATCCGCCCTCCGGTACCCGGCCGATCGCCTCGCGCGCTGCCTGTGCGGCGATCTTGGCGACGACCCGCTCGGCGATGACGGTGGCGCCCCGGTCGGCCGCGGCGATCCGCTCCGTACCGGAAATCCGCTCCGTACCGGAAATCCGGGAACTGACGGGGCCGTCGGGCCCCGAGGGGCCGCCGGGGCCGCCCCGCTCACCGGCCACCCGCGTCACCGCGTCCGGTCGCCGCGCTCACGGCCCCGGAAGAAGTCGCCGGGTTCGAGATCACCGTCGAGGAAGCGGCCCGCCACAAAGCCGACCGCCCCGAGCGCGGCCACGAGCAGAAACGCCCCGAAGCCACCGAAGTACCCGGCGAAGCCGAGTGCCATGCCGGCCAGCAGGCCGACCGCGGACATGCTCATCATGAGCTCCTTCGTCTCCGACTTGCCGTTACCGAAGCCCGTTCACCGAGGGCCCGCCCGTACCGCCCCGGAAACGGGTAACGGGAAACGGAACGGGAGGCCGTGGCTACTGAAGCCGCGATTCCGGCTCCTCGTCCTCCTCGTCGGGGAGCTTCACATCGCTGACGGCGATATTGACCTCGACGACTTCGAGGCTCGTCATCCGCTCCACCGCCGAGATCACGTTCTCCCGCACCGCCCGGGCGACATCGGAGATCGACACGCCGTAATCGACCACGATCTCCAGGTCGAGCGCCGTCTGCACCTCGCCGACCTCGGCCTTCACCCCACGGCTGACACTGGCCTTGCCACCGCCCGGCACCCGGTCGCGGACCGCGCCGAAGGTACGGGAGAGGCCGCTGCCCATGGCATGGACGCCGACCACATCGCGCGCCGCGAGCCCCGCGATCTTCTCGACGACACCGTCCGCGATGGTGGTACGGCCCCGGGACCCGGGGTCGCCACCGCCGCGCTTGGTGACGGACGTCCTCCTCGGCTCGCCGCCCGAGCCGACTCCGGTGCTGGCGGTGTCACTCATGCCGGTGTCCTTTCCAGGCCTCTGCTCACGGCCCTGCTGACGGCCCTGCTGACAGTGCCGGGCGCCACGGGCGGCGGCCGGTGTGCCGCCTTGCGCGACCCGGCCGCATCCGCCTGATGAATGCACCCTTTCGCCCCACATTAAGGGGAAATGCAGTGTCTTGCGTCGGGGAGTACGGCAGGCTGGGGTCATGACCACTGCTGACGCGGTACGGGAGCGGCTCGCCCCCGGCAGGCTGCTGCCGCTGGGCCCCGCCGAGGACGGCGCCTGGCTGACGGAGCGGGCCGCCCGGGCGGTGCTGCGCCGGGCGGCGGACCCGATCGCGGGGGTACGGCTGATCGGGTCGCGCCGGGGTGTTCCGGGGGTACGGCTGGCCCTGGACGATCCCGAGTCGGCGGCCGTCTCCCCCGTACCGCCGCCGCCCGGGGCACTGCCGCACGGACCGCTGAGGATCACCGGGGAGGTCGCGGTGGAGCGGGCGGCACTGGCCCGCGCACCGCTGCCCGAACTGGCGTCGGAGCTGCGCGGCGCCCTGCTCACCGCGGCGGAGGAGACGCTGGGTCTGGTCGTGGCCGGGGCCGACCTCCGGATGGCACAACTGCTCGACACGGCGGCGGATCCGGCGGAGTCGAACGAAGCGGCGCCGCCGTCCACGGTGCCCGCCGACGGGCCGGTGGCCGAGGCGGTCGCGGGCGTGGAGGGGGTCGCCGGGCTGACGGGCACCCTGGGCCGTCCGGTGCACCGGACGGAGAACCGGGTGCGGGTGGAGTTCGCGGTGGCCGCCGGTCACCGCCCCCTGACGGTCGTCCGAGCGGTCCGCGCGGCAGTGGCCCCCCTGGTCGCGGGCATCCCGGTAGCCGTGCTGGTCACGGAGGTCCGTACGGCGGGCGGGCCGGACGGCTGAGGGCCCGGCACCCCCGGCGAGTGCCGGCGGCCGGGCCCGGACCGCACCGTCAGTCGCCGAGGCCCGCCAAGTCCCGCAGCCGGCGGGCCTGCGCCGCGCGTTCGGCGGTGCGCTGCTCTTCGTACGAGCGGGTGACCGCGCCCTGGAGCAGCGCCTTCGTCTCGACGACCGCATCCCGTGGACCGGCGAGCAGGGCGGTCGTCAGATCGGCGACCGCCGAGTCGAGTTCGGCTCCTGGCACGACCAGATTGGCCAAGCCGGTGCGTTCGGCCTCCTCCGCATGGACGAAGCGGCCGGTGACGCAGATCTCCAGGGCACGGGCATAGCCGACCAGGGAGACCAAGGGGTGGGTGCCGGTGAGATCGGGCACCAGCCCGAGACCGGTCTCGCGCATGGCGAACTGGGCGTCCTCCGCGACGATCCGCAGATCGCAGGCGAGGGCGAGCTGGAAACCCGCACCGACGGCATGCCCCTGCACCGCGGCGACCGAGATCAGATCGGGCCGCCGCCACCAGGTGAACGCCTCCTGGTACTCGGCGATCACGGCGTCCAGCGCGGCATCGTCACTGCGCGCCAGGTCCAGGAAGGACGGCTCGCCTTCGAAGCCCTCGGGCGTGAACGCCTGCCGGTCGAGCCCCGCGGAGAAGGACCGGCCCTCGGCGCGCAGCACCACGATCCGGACCGCACCCGGCAGGGACCGTCCGGCCTGCGCCAGCGCCCGCCACATGGCGGGCGACTGGGCGTTCCGCTTCTCCGGGCGCACCAGTGCGACCGTGGCCACCGGGCCCTCGATGGTGAGCCGGACACCGTCCTGCTCCAGCACGGTGTCGCGGGCAGGCCGGTGCACGGCTTCCGGCGTGGTCATGGGAGCCTCCGGTCGGGGTGGGGCACGGTGCAGCCCACGCTAGACCAAGCGACTGCACAGTAACCACCCCGGCCGAACGGCGAATCCGGCCGGACAAACACCGTGCCGACACCGTGCCGACCGGGATACCGGACCCCGGCCGACTCCGGCCCGCTCACCAGCAGCGGGCCCATGACCTGCGCTCGCGCGGTGCGAGGGGGAAAGAAGACGCATCGGCGCACCGGCGCCGCGGCGCGTCAGGCCGAAGCGGCCTTCTTGCCCCGGGTCGCCCCGCCGCGTCCGCGCAGCGTGACTCCGGACTCACTCAGCATCCGATGGACGAATCCGTAGGAGCGGCCGGTCTCTTCGGCCAGCGCCCGGATACTCGCACCGGAGTCGTACTTCTTCTTCAGGTCTGCCGCGAGCTTGTCGCGCGCGGCGCCGGTCACCCGGCTGCCCTTCTTCAGAGTCTCGGCCACCCGTGCCTCCTCATGGGAAGTGCGCTCTGGACTTCTCATGATCACCCCTTGCAGGCTTCCTGGCCACCCATTCGGCAAGGTCCATGAGACGAGCTTTGCCGTGCAAAGCCGCGTCCAGCCGCTCGGAACCATGGATTCCACACTCTCCGGAACCGGGCCCGGAAGCTCTGATTCCGGAGAGTTGGCAGGTCAGAACGGTCGACCGGGGAGGAGCGCTGTTCCGGGAACACGCGGGAGGAAAAAACCGCTCCCCCGCCAGCAACCACACCGGGGTACCAGAGCGTCTCACTCAGATGACGGATCACCTGTGGGCCGAATGATCCCTACGGAAGTGATCACCGACGGCGTTCCGGGCGGGCGCGGCCCGCCCCGGACGCCTCCGCCGGGGGCTCAGGCGAGCGCCACCAGATCCGCGTAGTCGGCACCCCACAGGTCCTCGACGCCGTCGGGCAGCAGGATGATCCGCTCCGGCTGGAGCGCCTCCACCGCGCCCTCGTCGTGCGTCACCAGGACGACCGCGCCCTTGTAGGTCCGCAGCGCCCCGAGGATCTCCTCGCGACTGGCCGGGTCGAGGTTGTTGGTGGGCTCGTCGAGGAGCAGCACATTGGCCGATGAGACCACCAGGGTGGCCAGCGCCAGCCGGGTCTTCTCACCGCCGGAAAGCACCCCCGCCGGCTTGTCGACGTCGTCGCCGGAGAACAGGAACGAGCCCAGGGTCTTGCGGACCTCGACCAGGTCGAGATCGGGCGCGGAGGAGCGCATGTTCTCCAGGACCGTACGGTCGGGGTCCAGGGTCTCGTGCTCCTGGGCGTAGTACCCCAGCTTCATACCGTGGCCGGGGGTGACCTCGCCGGTGTCGGCCTGCTCGACCCCGGCGAGCAGGCGCAGGAGCGTGGTCTTGCCCGCGCCGTTGAGGCCGAGGATGACGACCCGGGAGCCCTTGTCGATCGCGAGGTCGACGTCGGTGAAGATCTCCAGGGAGCCGTAGGACTTGGACAGGCCCTCGGCCCGCAGCGGGGTCTTGCCGCAGGGCGCCGGCTCGGGGAAGCGGAGCTTGGCCACCTTGTCGGCGACGCGGGCGTCCTCCAGCCCCGCCAGCAGCCGCTCGGCGCGCCGGGCCATGTTCTGCGCGGCGACCGTCTTGGTGGCCTTGGCGCGCATCTTGTCGGCCTGGGCGTTCAGCGCGGCGGCCTTCTTCTCGGCGTTCTGGCGCTCCCGCTTGCGGCGCTTCTCGTCGGCCTCGCGCTGCTGCTGGTAGAGCTTCCAGCCCATGTTGTAGACGTCGATGGTGGCGCGGTTGGCATCGAGGTAGAAGACCTTGTTGACGACCGTCTCGACCAGGTCGACGTCGTGGGAGATCACGATGAAGCCGCCGCGGTAGGTCTTCAGGTAGTCGCGCAGCCAGACGATGGAGTCGGCGTCGAGATGGTTGGTCGGCTCGTCGAGGAGGAGGGTGTCGGCGTCCGAGAAGAGGATCCGGGCCAGCTCGACCCGGCGGCGCTGACCGCCGGAGAGGGTGTGCAGCGGCTGGCCGAGCACCCGGTCGGGCAGGCCGAGCGCGGAGGCGATGGTCGCGGCCTCGGCCTCGGCGGCGTACCCGCCCTTGGTGAGGAACTCGGTCTCCAGGCGCTCGTACTTCTTCATCGCCTTCTCGCGGGTGGCGCCCTTGCCGTTCGCCATCCGGTCCTCGTTCTCGCGCATCCGCCGCAGCACGGTGTCCAGCTCGCGGGCGGAGAGGATGCGGTCGCGGGCGAGGATGTCGAGATCGCCGGTGCGCGGGTCCTGCGGGAGATAGCCGACCTCGCCGGAGCGGGCGATGGTGCCGCCGGCGGGGACGCCCTCGCCCGCGAGGCATTTGGTGAGGGTGGTCTTCCCGGCGCCGTTCCGGCCGACGAGGCCGATGCGGTCGCCCTTGGCGACGCGGAACGTGGCGGACTCGATGAGGATGCGGGCGCCGGCGCGCAACTCGATGCCGGAAGCGGTGATCACGGACAGACTCCAGAAACAGGCGGTATGGACGGCGGGAGGGTGGGCGTGTCTGCTACGCCGTCTATTGCGCGAGGAGAATGGCCATGGGGCCAGTTTAACGGGGTGTGCAAGTGCTTTTGCCGCTGCCGCGGGCTCCCGTGGGCTCTCGTGGGCTCCTGCGGGCGGAGCCCTTCCGGGCAGGGGCAGGCGGTGCGGGACGGTCCCGGGAGACCCGGGCCGGGTGCCCGGAAGGGGCACCCGGCGGGACGGCTCCGCGGGGTGATCGTGCTCGGGCCGGTCCGGCGGCGGCCCGGTACGGCCCGGCCGACGGCGGCCCGGCCCGCGCGGGGCCGGTGACCGCGGGCGTCGCGGCCGGACCCCGAGGGGCCTGTGACCGCGGGCGTCGGCCGGAAGCCCCGGTGGACGGCCCCGGCGGGGCGGCTCCGCCGCGGGCGTTCCCTGAGCGGCCGGAGCCCCCGTGGACGGGCCCCGGCCCGGGCGGGGTGTTTCAGGCGCCGCCGGTGTGGACCTGGAAGGCCGCCCGGCGCAGCGCCTTGGCGAGGGCCGGATCGGGATGGGCGGCCGCGAGGGCGACCAGGACCTGGACCGTCCGGGGGTGGCCGCCGGAGCGGACCTCGTCCAGCAGCGCGGGGACCGTGCCCTGGACGGCCGCGTCGAGATGGCGCAGCAGCAGCTGGGGCTCGCCGTGGTCGGCGACGGCCGCCGCGGTGTCCACCCAGAGCCAGGTGGCCTCGTCCCGGGTGAGGACGTCATGGGCGTCCTCGGGGTCGACTCCGTCGTACTCGGCGAGCCACAGCAGGGCGTACGGCCGCAGGGACGCCTCCGTGGCCGCCGCCCGTACCTCGGACTCGGCGGGGGCGCCGACGACCCGGAGGGCCTCGAAGGCCAGTCCCCGCAGCAGGGCGTCCTCGCCGCGGGCGACGGCGAGCAGTTCCGCGACGGCGACGGCGACGGTCCGGGCGGCCAGCCAGGCACGGTACTCGGCGCGGGCGGGTCCGGGGGTGAGCCGGGCACAGCCGCGGAGCATGTCCTCGGCGGGCTGCTCGATGTTCCCGGCCGGGCTCTGGGCGGCGACGCAGATCTGCTCCAGCTTGACCCAGACCGCCCAGTTGCCGAGCGGGGTGAGGGTGGCGGAGCGGCCCCGGTCGAGAGTGAGGGCGCCGACGGCGGCGAGGCCGTCGAGGGCCCAGTCGAGGAGGGGTGCGACGGGTACGGGCGCCGCGGTGCGGCCGGCCGGGTCCACAGGGGCGTCCGGGGCACCCGGGGCGCCCGGGGCGCAGGCCACCTCGCAGCGTTCCTCGCGCAGCTCGGCGACCCGCTGCTCCAGCAGGTCGAGCAGCGCGGGCACCAGGACGGGGCCCGCGGAGAGCTGGAGCAGGGACAGCAGCTGGGGCACCGCCTCGACGACCTCGGCGACGGCGGTGGGCGCCACGTCGCCCGGGGCGGGGTGCACCAGGGACCAGGCGTCGAAGAGGGCGACCCAGCCCCGCAGGACGGCCATGTCGTCGCGGTCCCAGGCACGCAGCCGCCAGCCGGGGCGTGCGGTGCCGCCGTGGAGTTCGACGAGGCCGGCGAGGCGGGCCCGGTCCCAGCCCGCGCGGACCTGGTCGAGACTGAGCGCGAGGGCGGCGGCGGCCCGTTCCTCGGTGCCGCCGGTGAGCGGGACCGTACCGGCGGCATCACCGTCGACGGCGGCGGCCCAGCGGGCGATACGGACCGCCTCGGACAGCACGCCGCGGGCCTGGCGGGCCAGTTCGGACGGGGGTGGGGTGCCCTCGGGGGGCCTCGGCGCGGGCCGGGTGCGCCGGGTGGTCACGGCCTTGCGTGCGCTGGTCAGCGGTCGCGGGCGGACAAGACGGAGTCTGGGGTTGCGCGCCAATTGCTCATCAGGCTTTCGGGACGTCACGGGGAGCAGTCTTCCCGTTGACGGGCCGAAAGCCCAAACGGAACCGGGCGGACCGGCCCGGTGAGGTGGTCGCGGCGGACGGGACGGTCCGTGCGGAAGCCGGTTTCGGGAGGGGTGCGGGGGTCTGTCCCGGGGGCGAACAGGGGCACAACAGGGGGCGCATCAGGGGTTGAGCCGGGGGATCCGTCGAGGGTTCGGCCGGGGGTTCGGTCGGCGGTTCGGCCGGGGGTTCGGCCGGGGGTTCACATCAGGGGGGTGAGGAAGCGGCGGAGCGCCTCTTCGTACGCATCGGGGTCGGCGTTCCACATCGCCGCGTGGGGGGCGTCGAGTACGGCCCTGAGGGTGACCAGGTCGGGGCGGGCGGCCGCGAGTTCCCGGGACGCCGCCCAGGGGGCGACGGTGTCGTCCGGGCCGTGGAAGACCAGGGTCGGTACGCGGACAGACCGGGCGTCGGCGGCGACCGGCACCCGGTCCCGGTAGAGCCCTGCCCGGCCGCGGGCCGCGCGGACGAGCAGCGGCACCAGCGGGGCGGGGGTGTGCCGGGCTCGGGCCAGGGCGCGCAGGGCGGCCTCCTGGTCGAGGACCGGGGAGTCGAGCACCAGACCGGTGACCCGGTCGCGGAGCGCGGAGTTGGCCGCGGTGTGCAGGGCCATGGTGGCGCCGGTGGACCAGCCGTGGAGGACGATGCGGCGGGCGCCGCGGTCGGCCGCGTACCGCAGGGCGGCGTCCAGATCGCGCCACTCGGTGTCGCCGAGGTGTCCGAGGCCGTCGGGCGACCGGGGCGCGCCGGGGTCGCCGCGGTAGGCGACGGCGAGTACGGGGAGGCTGCGGCGGTGCAGGAAGGGCAGCAGGTTCAGGGTGTGTTCGCGGGTGGCGCCGAGGCCGTGGACGGCGATCACCCAGGTCTCGCGGACCCCGGGTACGAACCAGGCCGGGAGGGGGCCCAGCTCGCCGGGGACGGTGACCTCTTCGTAGGCGATGCCGAGGGCGTCGGCGGGGTTGCCGGTGTGGAGGCGGGGGGTCATCCGCACCTTGGTGCCGCGCACCGGGGGGTGCGGGCCCGGGGAGTCCAGCCGGCGGACGACGGTGTCGGGCGATTCGGCGAGCCCCTCCAGGACGGGTCCGGCGACGGCGTGGACGCCGTGTCCGGCGAGGCCGTAGGTGCCGGGGCGGCGGGAGGCCAGGCTGCGGGTGAGCGTGATCCGGCCGGGGGCGGTGGCGTGGACGGTGAGGCGGCCGCCGCCGGGGAGGGCGCGGTCGGTCGCGGGCCGGAGCGTGGTGTCGACGGCGTGGCGGGCGGCGGCGAAGGCGGTGCCGAGGCCTGCGAGCGTGGTGACGGCGGCGGCCGTCGCGATTACCGGGCGCACCGTTCCAGTGTGGTGACCCCCGCGCTCCTCTGCCAGCGGGGCGCCTCCCGGCGGGGGCCTCCGCAGTTCCGGCGGCAGGGGCGGCGAGGCAGTGACGGGGCGCTGGGGGCGGGCCCGGTCGCGGGGACCGCCGCTCCGGCGACCGGAACGGCAGGGCGGAGGAGGGGTGCCGGGTTTCCCCTTGCCGAAGGCACGGCGGGCTGCCGAGAAGCGGCCCCCGGCCTGCGGCCCGGCAACGGCCGGCACCGCGCCGTACGCCTCCGGCGCGGCCACCTGCGACGGGGGCATATGGGCGCCTCCCCGTCATCGCCGCCGTCAGGCCGACCCGTAGACCCGCGCCGGAGGCGTACGGGCGGCCCGGGCGGGCCCTTCGCGGGTCCGGGCCCGTGGGAGGGCCCGGGCGGGCCCTTCGCGGAGCCGGGCCCGGGGGAGCCGGGCGGCCCGGGGGCGGTCAGCCCGGCTGGCCGTACCCCCGAAGGCGCCCGCCCGCCTCCGCCAGCTGCTCCGGTGTGAGGAGCTTCGGCGCGAGCCCGGGGACCGAGGACGCGAGCAGCCAGACCCGGCACATCCACTCCAGCTGTGCCGTGCGGTCGTACGCCTGGTCCAGCGTCGCGCCCACGGCGACCGTGCCGTGGTTCCCCAGCAGGCAGGCCCGGCGGCCGTCGAGCGCCGTGAGCATCCGGGCGGCGAGCTCCTCGGAGCCGTACACCGCATAGGGCGCGACCCGCACCGGTCCGCCGAGGTCGGCCGTCATGTAGTGGACCGGCGGCAGCTCGCTGACGAGCGTGGAGACCGCGGTGGCGTGCGCCGCATGGGTGTGGACGACGGCCCCCACCTCCCGGGAGCGGTGGACCGCCAGGTGGAGCGGCAGTTCGCTGGTCGGCTCCAGGGTTCCGAGGACCCGGCGTCCTTCGAGGTCGACGGCGGTGACGTCACCGTCCGTGAGGCGGTCGTACGGCACTCCGCTCGGGGTGACGAGGACCAGTGGCCCCACCCGGGCCGAGACATTGCCGGAGGTCCCCACGACGAGCCCCTCCGAGGCCGTGCGGCGGGCCGTGGCGACGAGTTGCCGCCAGGTCTGTTCGATGGCGCTGTCGGACGCGTGTGCGGTCGCTCGGGTCATGGGGCGATCCTGTCAGCCGGTCCCCGCGCGGGACAGAAGCCCCGTGATGGATATCACCACAAGATCGGATGAACGGCGCTTTTCCCTCACCGGAGGGGCACCGCACCCGGCATCCAGGCCTCCGGAAGGGCCTCCGCAACCAAAACGGAATGATGAGAACCGCTTGGGGTCACCCCCAGTCCGGCCCCAGTTCACCTTCCGTTCACCCAGGTTACTTACCTTCGGCGAGCCACTGACCTCCAAAGATTGCCTGGGTAAATGGAACACATCACGCTGCTGCTCGCGATTGTGATCGTGACGGCTCTCGTGTTCGATTTCACGAACGGTTTCCACGACACCGCCAACGCGATGGCCACCACCATCTCGACCGGCGCCATGAAGCCCAAGACCGCGGTGGCCATGTCCGCCGTGCTCAACCTCGTCGGCGCGTTCCTGTCCGTGGAGGTCGCCAAGACGATCTCCAGTGGCATCGTCGACGAGGCAGGCATCACCCCAGAAGTCATCTTCGCGGCGCTCGTCGGCGCCATCCTCTGGAATCTGCTGACGTGGCTGGTCGGACTGCCGTCCAGTTCCTCGCACGCCCTCATGGGCGGTCTGATCGGCGCCACCGTCGCTTCCGTCGGCTTCAGCTCGGTCAACGGCGGCACGGTGATCACCAAGGTCCTGATCCCGGCGATCGCGGCGCCGCTGGTCGCGGGCCTGGCCGGTTACCTCGGCACCCGGCTGACGTACCGCATCGGCCGCAACACCGACCAGAAGAGCACCGACAAGGGGTACAAGGCGGGTCAGATCGCCTCCGCGGGCTTGGTCTCCCTGGCCCACGGCACCAACGACGCCCAGAAGACCATGGGTGTCATCACCCTGGCCCTGGTCGCCGGTGACATCCTCGCCCCCGGCTCCAACCCCCCGATGTGGGTCATCGTCTCCGCCGGTGTCGCCATCGCCCTCGGCACGTACCTCGGTGGCTGGCGCATCATCCGCACCATGGGCAAGGGCCTGACCGACCTCCAGCCGCAGCAGGGCTTCGCCGCCCAGACCAGCGCCGCGACGGTCATCCTGGCCTCCTCCAACCTCGGCTTCTCCCTCTCCACCACGCACTCCTGCTCCGGTGCCGTGATGGGCTCGGGTCTCGGCCGCAAGGGCGGTGTGGTCCGCTGGTCCACCGCCACCCGGATGTTCGTCGCCTGGGGTCTGACCCTCCCGGCCGCCGGTCTGGTCGCCGCCGCCTCCGAGTACGTGACCAAGCAGGGCGACTGGGGCGTGGCCGCCGTGGCGGTCTTCCTCGTGGCCTCCTCCGCAGCGATCTGGGTGATCTCCCGCCGCCAGGTCGTCGACCACACCAACGTCAACGACGTCGACGAGCCGGCCGACGCAGAGTCCCCTGGTGTCGTCACCACCGCCATGGCCGCCGTCACCCCGCCGCCGCCCGCCGGCGCCGAGAGCGGCGAACTGAAGGCCACCATCCACTCCTCCCCCTCCGCCGCGTCGTCGGCCCCCGAGACCGGCCCGGCCAGCCCGGCCGCGGTGTAAGGACAGATCAGCATGAAGATCGACTGGGAAGCCCTGGGCTCCGTATTCGGTGTCAGCCTCATCGGCACCGTCGCCCTGGTGGGCCTGTTCTCCCTCGGAGTCATCGCCCTGACCAAGCAGGACGCGGCCGCCGCCAAGGGTGGCTCGACGGTCCTCCCCCGTACCGGCGCCTACGCCTGCTTCACGGCCTGCGCACTCGCCGTGTCGTACGGCATCTATCTGATCGTCACCTGATCACTGCCTGATCACCGTCCGGCCACTGCCTGACCGGCTCCGATCGGCTCGTGTCGGCTCTCCGATCGGCCCTTGTCGGCTTCCGATCGGCCCGTTTCGGCTCTCCGATCGCTGCCGGCGGGCCCCTGATCCGGATGCCGCCCTCGCGGCGGTGACAGCCGGGCCCTGCACCCTCGTGGTGCCGGGCCCGGCTGTCGTATGTCCGGGGCACTTCGCGGACCTTGTATGTGGCTCTGCGCACACCGCTCCGTCGCAGGTCAACGGCGAGTTGACGGCTGTTCTCACCCCGTGGTGGACTGCCGGGGCCATTACGGAGGCAGTAGAGGAAGCCGGTGCGAATCCGGCGCGGTCCCGCCACTGTCACCGGGGAGAAGGTCCCCCGGGAGCCAGGAACTCTCGCCTCCGTTCACGTCGAACCAGGGCGCGGACACCCTGAGTGAGGACATTCGCCATGCGCGGCAACGGTTCAGTCGGCAGCGGTTCGGCCCCGCCGAGCCCCCTCGGTCCCACCGGCTCTCCCCAGGGCTCCGCCTCCGCGGAGGCCCCCGCGGGCGTCGTCTCCTCTTCCTCGTCTTCCTCGTCCTCCTTGTCCTCCTCGTCCCCCTTGTCGTCCTCCGACTCTTCCGGGCACTGATCCGTGAGGGCCGACCGGATCTTCGCGTACGGCGCCACGGCGGGGCTCCTCGGTGATCTGCTGCTCGGTGATCCCCGCCGGGGGCATCCCGTGGCCGTGTTCGGGCGGGCCGCGGGCGCGTCCGAGCGGCTGCTGTGGCGTGACCACCGGGGCTGGGGCGCGCTCCACACCGCTGTCTGCGCGGGCGGCGCCGTCGCCGTGGCGGCGGGTGCCGCGCGGACCCTGCGCCGCCGACCCCTGGCGTCCGCCGCGTTGACCGCTGCCGCCACCTGGGCCGTGGTCGGCGGTACGTCCCTGGCCCGTGAGGCACGGGCGGTGGGGGACGCGCTGGCGGCCGGGGACCTCGAAGCCGCCCGGGCGCGGCTGCCGCATCTGTGCGGGCGGGATCCGCAGGCACTGGACGGGCCGGAGATCGCCCGGGCCGTGGTGGAGTCCGTCGCCGAGAACACCTCCGACGCGGTGGTGGGGGCCCTGGTGTGGGGGGCCGTGGCCGGGGCGCCGGGGCTCGTCGGCTTCCGGGCCGTGAACACGCTGGACGCCATGGTGGGGCACCGCTCGCCGCGGTACCACCGGTTCGGCTGGGCGGCGGCGCGGCTCGACGATGCGGCGGGCTGGCCGGGAGCCAGGCTCACGGCGGCGCTCGCGGTCGCCGCGGGCGATGACCCGCGGGGTGCGGTACGGGCGTGGCGGGCGGACGCACACGGGCATCCCAGCCCCAACGCGGGCCCGGTCGAGGCGTCGTTCGCGGGCGCTCTGGGGGTACGGCTCGGCGGCACGCTGTCGTACGGCGGCCGGGTCGAGCACCGGGCGGTCCTCAACGGCGGCGCACGGCCGGTCGAGGTCGGGGACATCGAGCGTGCGGTACGGCTTTCGCAACGGGTGGGCGCGCTGACGCTGGGCGTGTGCCTGGCCGGACGGTGGGCGGCGGGCCGACTGGGGCGGTTGGGGCGGCCGGGATACCAGAGGGTGACGGATTTTCCCGGGAGCGGGCGGTAGTCCACAGGCTCCGACGGGATTCGGGCGATGGGTTCAGCATGGGATCCGGTTCGGCGTGGGATCCGGTTCCGCTGCCGGCGGGCGGGTCCGGCCGTAGTGCCTTGCGGGGCTACGGCCGGTGCGTGCGCGGGCGGTGGTGCGCGGGGATGCGGGCCGTCACGGGCAGGCGCGGGCTCACGGGCGGAGCCGTGCGGAGGACATTCGGAGACGACGGGACGGAAAGGAGGCGGTGGTTGATGGAGGGCCGTAGGCGGGGCGGCGGGCTGCTGGTCGCGGGGACGACCTCGGACGCGGGCAAGAGCGTGGTCACCGCGGGCATCTGCCGCTGGCTGGCCCGGCAGGGCGTGAAGGTCGCGCCGTTCAAGGGGCAGAACATGTCCTTGAACTCGTTCGTGACCCGGGACGGCGCCGAGATCGGGCGGGCGCAGGCGATGCAGGCGCAGGCGGCGGGGGTCGAGCCCTCGGCGCTGATGAACCCGGTGCTGCTGAAACCGGGCGGCGACCGCACCAGCCAGGTGATGCTGCTGGGCAGACCGGTCGGCGAGATGAGCGCCCGGGGGTACTTCGGCCGTGCCGGGCGGCGCGAGGAGCTGCTGACCACGGTGCTGGACTGCCTGGACCAGTTGCGGAGCACGTACTCCGCCGTGATCTGCGAGGGCGCGGGCAGCCCGGCGGAAATCAACCTGCGCCGCACGGACCTGGTGAACATGGGCGTCGCCCGTGCGGCCGGGCTTCCGGTGCTGGTGGTGGGGGACATCGACCGCGGCGGGGTCTTCGCCTCCTTCTTCGGGACGACGGCCCTGCTGGAAGCGGCCGACCAGCGCCTGATCGCGGGCTATCTGGTCAACAAGTTCCGCGGGGACGTGGAGCTGCTGCGGCCCGGCCTCTCCATGCTGACATCGGTGACCGGGCGTCCGTTCTTCGGTGTCCTGCCGTACGCGCACGGGCTCGGCATCGACGAGGAGGACGGGCTCCGGGTGTCGCTGCGCGGGGCGGTGCGGGAGTCGATGGTGGCTCCGCCGGTCGGCGCCGAGATCCTGCGGGTCGCGGTCTGCGCGGTGCCGCTGATGTCCAATTTCACCGATGTCGACGCGCTCGCGGCCGAACCGGGCGTGGTGGTGCGGTTCGTGGACCGGCCCGAGGAGCTGGTGGACGCCGATCTGGTGATCGTGCCCGGCACCCGGGGCACGGTGCGCGCGCTGGACTGGCTGCGCCGCCGCGGGCTGGCGGACGCGCTGGTGCGCCGGGCCGCCGAGGGGCGCCCGGTGCTGGGGATCTGCGGCGGCTTCCAGCTCCTCGGTGACCGCATCGACGACGAGGTGGAGTCCCGGGCCGGTGTCGTCGAGGGGCTGGGGCTGCTGCCGGTGCGGGTCAGGTTCGCGGCGGCCAAGACTCTGGCGAGGCCCAGCGGATCGGCGCTGGGCGAGCCCGTCGAGGGGTACGAGATCCACCACGGCGTCGCCGAGGTCCTCGGTGGTGAGCCGTTCCTGGACGGCTGCCGGGTCGGGGAGGTGTGGGGCACCCACTGGCACGGGTCGCTGGAGAGCGACGGTTTCCGGCGGGCGTTCCTGCGGCGGGTGGCCGAGGCGGCGGGGCGGCGGTTCGTGCCTGCTCCGGACACCTCGTTCGAGGCGCTGCGCGAGGAGCAGCTCGACCGGCTCGGCGATCTCATCGAGGAGCACGCGGACACGGAAGCGCTCCGGCGGCTGATCGAGGACGGTCCACCGGCGGGTCTGCCGTTCGTGCCGCCGGGCGCCCCCGCCCCGGTGGCGGCACCCTCGGCGGCTGCTCCGGACGGCGAGGTGCCACCGGCTCCGGCAGGCGGGGTGCCACCGGCTCCGGACAACGGGGTATCGGAGGCTCCGGCCCGGGGCGGCGACGGACGGGAAACAGGGACGCCGGAGCGGACCCGGCAGACGCCTCCGGGGCTCGAAGGTGCCCCGGAGGGACAGGAAGGAGACGCATGAGCAGTACGACCTATCCGTTCACGGCTCTGGTCGGCCAGGACGATCTGCGGCTCGCGCTGCTGCTGAACGCGGTGTCGCCGCGGGTCGGCGGGGTGCTGGTGCGCGGCGAGAAGGGAACCGCGAAGTCGACCGCGGTGCGGGCGCTGGCGGCGCTGCTGCCGGCGGTCGCGGTGGTGCCCGGCTGCCGGTTCTCCTGCGATCCGGGCGAGCCGGACACCGGCTGCCCGGACGGCCCGCACGAGACCGGTGCGGGCGGACAGCGGCCCGCCCGGATGGTGGAGCTGCCGGTCGGTGCCTCCGAGGACCGGCTGGTGGGCGCCCTCGACATGGAGCGGGCGCTGGCGGAGGGCGTGAAGTCCTTCGAACCCGGGCTGCTCGCCGACGCGCATCGCGGAATCCTCTACGTCGACGAGGTCAACCTCCTCCACGACCATCTGGTGGACGTGCTGCTGGACGCGGCCGCGATGGGCGCGTCGTACGTGGAGCGCGAGGGCGTTTCGGTGCGGCACGCGGCCCGGTTCCTCCTGGTGGGCACGATGAACCCGGAGGAGGGCGAGCTGCGGCCGCAGTTGCTGGACCGGTTCGGCCTGACCGTCGAGGTGTCGGCGTCCCGGGAGCCGGAACAGCGGGTGGAGGTCGTCCGGCGCAGGCTGGCCTTCGACGACGACCCGGTGGGCTTCGCGGCGCACTGGGCGGGCGAGGAGGACGTACTGCGGGACCGGGTCACGGCGGCCAGGGCGCTGCTGCCGCGGGTGCGGCTGGGCGACGGGGCGCTGCGGCAGATCGCGGCGACCTGTGCCGCGTTCGAGGTCGACGGGATGCGGGCGGACATCGTGATGGCCCGCACGGCGACGGCGCTGGCGGCGTGGGCGGGCCGGGAGGACGTGCTGGCGGAGGACGTCCGGCAGGCGGCCCTGCTGGCGCTGCCGCACCGGCGGCGGCGCAATCCGTTCGACGCGCCCGGCATCGACGAGGACAGGCTCGACGAGACCCTGGAGCGGTTCGCGGATCCGGGCGAGCCGGACGGCGGTCGGGAACCCGACCCCGACCCCGACTCGGACTCGGACTCGGACTCGGACCCCGACCGGGACCCGGATCCGGACGGGGGCGGCGACGGTCCGGGGCCCGGGGGTCCGGGCGGTGGCGGCGGGCTTCCGCCGCAGCACGGGCCGGACGTACCGGGCACGCCCGACGCGCCGTTGGAAGGTGCTGCGTCCGGGGCGCCGGAGGCCGGTGACGGCGGACGGCCCTCCGGCGGCGGGGAGCAGCGGGCGGTGACGGCAGGTGAGCCGTTCCGGACGAAGCCGCTGACCGTGCCCGGGACGGGTGACGGGGCCGCGGGGCGCCGGTCGCGGGCGCGGGCCGAGCACGGCCGGACGACGGGGGCGCGCCGCCCCCGGGGCGGGCTCGGTCCGCTCCATCTGGCCGCGACGATACGGGCGGCCGCGCCCCATCAGCGGACGCGTGGCCGCCGCGGGCCGGGGCTCGTGGTGCGGCGGGACGATCTGCGGCAGTCGGTCCGGGAGGGCCGGGAGTCCAATCTGGTGCTGTTCGTCGTGGACGCGTCCGGGTCGATGGCGGCCCGGCAGCGGATGGGTGCGGTCAAGGGTGCCGTGCTGTCGCTGCTGCTCGACGCCTATCAGCGCCGCGACAAGGTCGGGCTGATCACCTTCCGGGGCCGGGAGGCGGAGCTGGTGCTGCCGCCGACGTCGTCGGTGGACGCGGCCGCGGCCCGGCTCGGCCTGCTGCCGACCGGAGGGCGGACCCCGCTGGCGGCGGGGCTGTTGAAGGCCCATGACGTGCTGCGGGTGGAGCGGATGCGTGATCCGTCGCGCCGTCCGCTGCTGGTCGTGGTCACCGACGGCCGGGCGACCGGCGGCCCGGAGCCGGTGGCGCTGGCTTCCCGGGCGGCGGGGCTGCACGCCTCGGACGGCACGGCTTCGGTGGTGGTGGACTGCGAGTCCGGCCCGGTGAGGCTGGGGCTCGCGAACCGGCTCGCCGGGGAGCTGGGGGGCGTCGTGGTGACGCTCGACGGGCTCCGGGCCGAGGCGATAGCCGGTGTGGTGAAGGACGTTCGTACCGCAGGTGACAGCAGAAGGGCCGCGTGACCATATGCCGCAGGGACAGCCGTCCGTCGTTCCCGACGACGGGCTCACCACTCGCCAGCGCCGTAACCGGCCCCTGGTCTTCGTCCACACGGGACCGGGCAAGGGCAAGTCGACGGCCGCGTTCGGGCTCGCGCTGCGGGCCTGGAACCAGGGCTGGCCGATCGGGGTGTTCCAGTTCGTCAAGTCGGCCAAGTGGAAGGTCGGCGAGGAGCGTGCGCTGACGGTCCTCGGGGCGTCCGGGGAGGGCGGCACGGTCGACTGGCACAAGATGGGCACGGGCTGGTCGTGGGTCCAGCGGGACCGGCAGCTCAGCAACGAGGAAGCGGCCCGTGAGGGCTGGGAGCAGGTCAAGCGGGACCTGGCGCGGGAGACGTACCGGCTGTACGTCCTGGACGAGTTCGCCTATCCGATGCACTGGGGGTGGGTGGATCCCGCGGAGGTGGTCGAGGTGCTGCGGGACCGGCCCGGCAACCAGCATGTGGTGATCACCGGTCGCAACGCCCCCGCGGAACTGGTCGACTATGCCGATCTGGTCACCGAGATGGGCAAGGTCAAGCACCCGATGGACACGGGTCAGAAGGGGCAGCGGGGCATCGAGTGGTAGCACGTCTCGTCGTCGCGGCCCCCTCGTCGGGCAGCGGCAAGACCACGGTGGCGACCGGGCTGATGGCCGCGTTCGCCGGGGCCGGGCTCGCGGTCTCGCCGCACAAGGTCGGTCCCGACTACATCGACCCCGGGTACCACGCCCTGGCCACCGGCCGGCCGGGCCGCAACCTCGACGCCTATCTGTGCGGCCCCGAGCTGGTCGAGCCGCTGTTCCGGCATGGCGCGGAGGGCTGCGATCTGGCCGTCGTGGAAGGCGTGATGGGCCTGTACGACGGGGCGTCGGGGCTCGGTGAGCTGGCGTCCACGGCCCAGGTCGCCAAGTTGCTGCGGGCGCCGGTGGTGCTGGTGGTGGACGCGTCCTCGCAGTCCCGGTCGGTGGCGGCGCTGGCGCACGGGTTCATCTCCTTCGACCCGGAGGTGCGGATCGGCGGGATCATCCTGAACAAGGTCGGCTCCCCGCGCCACGAGGAACTCCTGCGGGATGCGCTGGAGGCGGTGGGGGTGCCGGTGCTCGGGGCGCTGCCGCGGGGTGCCTCGGTGGCGACGCCGTCGCGGCATCTGGGCCTGGTGCCGACGGCGGAGCGCACCACGGAGGCCGTGGAGGCGGTGGCGGCCATGGCGGCCCTGGTGCGGGAGCACTGCGATCTGCCCGGGCTGCTGGCGCTGGCGCGTTCGGCCCCGGCGCTGAGCGCTCCGGCGTGGAGTCCGGTGCCGCAGCAGCGGACCGGGGTGGTTTCCGGGGTGCTCTCCGGAGTGGCTTCGGGGGCGGAGCCGACCGCGCTCCCCCGGGCCCGCGGCCGGGTCTCGCCCGATCTCACGGGCGCGGTGCCGGGCGGTGCGGGGGCCGCAGGACCCGCCGCGGGCGGCCCGGCGAGGGCGAGCCGCGCGGGGCGGGCAGCGGGGACCGGACCGGTGGTCGCGGTCGCGGGAGGTGTGGCGTTCACCTTCGGGTACACGGAGCACACGGAGCTGCTGCGGGCGTACGGCGCCGAGGTCGTCACGTTCGACCCGGTACGGGACACCGCGCTGCCCGAGGGCACTGCGGGCATCGTCATCGGCGGCGGGTTCCCCGAGGTGTACGCGGAGGCGCTGTCCGCGAACGAGCCGATGCGCCGGGCGGTCGCGGAGTTCGCCCGCGGCGGGGGGCCGGTCGCCGCCGAATGCGCGGGGCTGCTGTATCTGACGCGGTCCCTCGACGGGCTGCCGATGTGCGGTGTGCTCGGCGCCGATGCGCGGATGACGCAGCGGCTGACGCTCGGCTACCGGGAAGCGGTCGCCGTCGGAGACAGTGTGCTGGCCGCCGCGGGGACCCGGATCCGGGGGCACGAGTTCCACCGGACCGTGGTCGAGCCGGGTACGGGTGCTTCGCCCGCCTGGGGGCTGCTCAGGCCCGAACGGCGGACCGAGGGGTTCGTGCACCTCGGGGTGCACGCGAGCTACCTCCACACGCACTGGGCAGCCGTGCCGGCCGTCGCCGCCCGGTTTGTGGAGAGGTGCGCCCGGTGAACGGGCGGCCCCGGGAGTGCAAGGGATGACCAACCCCTCTGCAGAAACGCTTCTTCAGGTGTCTGCGTCGGTTCGGTCCGGTGCCGGGTGCGGCCGCCGCCGGGGGTGCTCCGGTGACGTTTGCGCCCCCTGGCAGGGCCCGGGCCGGCGGGCTCCGGGGGTCCACCGCGTACGGGCGGGGGCTGGGTCACTCGGCGAGGCCGACCACCAGCCAGATGAAACCGGCGCCGCCGACCGTGCAGAGCAGGGTGGAGCGCGCGGGGTGGGTGTGGTGTGCCTCCGGCAGGATCTCCGCGGCGGCGAGATACAGCAGCGCGCCGCCGAAGAAGCCGAGGTAGGAGCCGAGCGCCTCCACCGGGATGGTGAACAGCAGGGTCGACGCGGCTCCGACGACGGGTGCGCAGGCGTCCGCGAACAGCATCGCGACTGCCTTGGTCCGGGTGTTCCCGTAGGCGCTGGTCAGCGTGTACGTGTTGAAGCCGTCGGCGAAGTCATGGGCGATGACCGCGAGCGCGACGGTCAGTCCCATCGCCTCCCCGACCTGGAAGGCGGCGCCGATCGCGATGCCGTCCATCAGGCTGTGCCCGACCATCGCGGCGGCTGCCGTGAGCCCCACCTGCGGTACCCGTGGCCGGCCGCCCGGTGCCGGGTCCGCTTCGGTTCCGGGGGCGGGGAGCGCGCCTGTGCCGGAGTCGGCCGCGCCGTGCGCGGCGCTCCGTGCCGCGAGGAGACGTTCCACCAGATGCGCGGTCAGAAAGCCGCCCACGAAGAGCAGCAGCGCCTGCGGTACGCCGAAGACGGGGGTCCCGGCCGCGGCCAGGGCCTCCGGCAGCAGGTCCAGGCCGACGACCCCGAGCATCAGCCCGCCCGCCAGCCCCAGCACGAGGTGGCGGCGGTCGGTGACGCGATGGGCCGCCCAGCCTCCGAACAGCGTCATCAGGAACGCGCCGAGCGCGACGAACACCGCCATGGGCCCTTGCTAGCGGATTGACCCCCGCCGTATCTCCTTCAGACCCGCCCCATTCACCCGTTTGTCCGAGCCCCGGGGCTGTCGACCATCGACGGGCCGGGCACCCGAGAGGACTTCCCCGTATGTCCGACACCGGCCACGGCGGCTCGGTGCCCGCCGGAACACCGGGCGAGGCGCTTCCCCTTCCTTCCCTCAGCCGGCCCCCGGCGGGGGAAGGCCGGGCGGAGGCGGCCGGGGCCGCGGGGCTGGTCGTCGGGGTCGGTGCCTCCCGCGGTACACCCGCCGGAGAGATCCTCGGACTGGTCCGGGACGCCCTGCGGGACGCCGGGCTCGCGCCGGAGGACGTCCGGGAGCTGGCCACCGTGGACACGAAGGCCGGGGAGCCTGGCCTGGTGGCCGCGGCCCGGGCCCTGGGCGTACCCCTGGTGACCCACCCCGCCGAGCGGCTGGCGAGGATCGCCGTACCGCATCCGTCGGACAAGGCCCTCGCGGCCGCCGGTACGCCGTCGGTCGCGGAGGCCGCGGCGCTCGTGGACGGCGGTGAACTCCTCGTACCGAAGCGCAAGTCGGCTCCCCGGGGGCGACCGGCCGGGGCAACGTGCGCCGTGGTGCGCCGTGGCCGCCCGGCCGAGGCCGATCCCGGCCCGGCGCCCCACCGGCCCCCTTCGACGGCGGACGCGCCGGAGGAATCCAGCCGACCGGCCGGACCGGGCAGCGTGGATCCGGCGTCCGTGGACATGATGACCGTCGTGACGGTCGGCAACACGGCCACCCGCGGGAACGCGGGCCGCGCGGAGACCCCGCACGGCATCCGGTGGCAGTCATGACGGCGGACACCCCACCGCCGCACAGACCCGGCGCCCGCACCACGGGCGCGTACGCCCGCGCTCGAAGCGCCCGGGCGGAGGACGCGTGCCCGCACGGCGTCCGGGTCTGCCGCGCCGGAGCAGCCCCCGGGGTGACCGGGCTTCCCGTACGTCCCCTGCCGTGCGGGACCGGCTCACACGGCCCGCACGGCCCGTACAGCCCGTACAGCCCGTACGGAAGCAGCGCACCCGCCCCGCTCGATGCGCCGGTGGATCCGGCGCGCGCGAGGCGCATCCGACCCCTCAGCGGAACGACCGTTGCGGGTGCCGCACGCCCGGCGCAGTCCCTCCTTCCGCGGTCCGCTGCCGGACGGACCGTGCTCCCCGCGCACTCCCGGCGTCCGCCGACGTGGGGCGCGGCAGGCCGCGTACCCCCGGGTGCGCGGCGGAGGACGGCTGACCGAAGCACTCAGCGCATGATCGCCCATGGGGCGGGTACTCCCCCGGAACCGCCCGTTCAAGGACGAAGTGCCAAGGTGGGTTCCGTTTTTGGGGCCCTCCGTGGGAACGTCGTCTTCCGGCCATACCGCGGCGACCTGCCCGCCGCGCTTCACCCTCCGCCGCACCCTCACTCCGGAGCTGCCCCATGAGCCGTGCCCTTCTTCCCAGCGAGCGGGAGCCGCGCTGCGGGCCCCGCACTCGGCCCGGCGGCACGGCCCGCCACCGGGGCTGCGCCGTCACCACGGCGCTCACGCCCCCGCCGTACCACCCCCGCACCCTCCGCACCCCCCACATCAAGGAGATCGCGTGACCACCCCGCCCGTACTGCTGATAGCCGGCCACGGCACCCGGGACGCCACCGGGGCCGATGGGCCCCCGGGCCCGGCCCGGAGGCCCGGCCGCCGCTGCCCCCGGCCGCTCGCCGCCGTGGGCTCCTTCGCCCTGTCGTCGCGGTCGGCCGAGGCCCCCGCACGCCCGGCGCGCGGGGCGGGGCCCGGCTCCGGTGGGGGGAGAGGCTCCAGATCGGGGGTGCATCCCGGGGGCTCCGGCGGGCCGGGGTCCCGCGGAGGACGCCACGGGGAGCCGGGGCTCCTCGCCGATGGCGGAGAACACAGGGAACGCAGGGAACGCAGAGAGCGCGAAGAACACGGGCGCCTCGGGGGACACGGCCCGCACGGAGAGCACAGTGACCACGGCAGCCATGCACACGCCCACTGACCCTTTCGACCTGCGCCACCACGGTGACGCGGAGATGCGGGACGCCGCCGCGGGCCTGACCGACCTCGCGGTGAACGTGCGCACCGGCACTCCGCCCCCGTGGCTGCGCGAACGCATCACGGATTCCCTGGTGTCCCTGGCCGCCTATCCGGACGGCCGGGCCGCTCGCACCGCCGTCGCCGAACGGCACGGCCTGCCGTCCCGGCGGGTTCTGCTGACGGCCGGGGCCGCGGAGGCGTTCGTCCTGATCGCCCGGGTCGCCGGGGAGTTGGGCGTACGGCGTCCTCTGGTCGTGCATCCTCAGTTCACCGAGCCGGAGGCGGCGCTGCGGGACGCCGGGTTCGCGGTGTCCCGGCTGCTGCTGCGCGAAGCGGAGGGCTTCGCACTCGACCCGTCGGCGGTGCCGGACGACGCCGACCTGGTGGTGATCGGCAATCCGACGAACCCGACGTCCGTGCTGCACCCGGCGTCCGCGATCGCCGCGCTGGCCCGTCCGGGGCGGCTGCTGGTGGTGGACGAGGCGTTCATGGACGCGGTTCCGGACGAGGCCGAGACTCTCGCGGACCGTACCGACGTCCCCGGGCTGATCGTGCTGCGCAGCCTCACCAAGACCTGGGGGCTGGCGGGGCTGCGGGTCGGCTACGTCCTCGCGGAACCGGAGACGGTGGACGCGCTGGAGCGGGCGCAGCCGTTGTGGCCGGTGTCGACCCCTGCGCTCGCGGCGGCCGAGGCGTGCATGGACCCCGCGGCGCTGAAGGAGGCCGAACAGGCGGCCCGGCAGATCGCGGTCGAGCGGGCCCATCTGCTGGCCGGGCTCGCGGAGTTCGAGGAGGTCAGGGTGGTGGCCGCGGCGGAGGCGTCGTTCGTGCTGCTGCATGTGCGCCACGGTGCGGCGGTACGGGAGCGGCTGCGGCGGCTGGGGTTCGCCACCCGGCGGGGAGATACGTTCCCCGGGCTCGGGCCGGAGTGGATCCGGATCGCCGTCCGGGACCGGGTGACCACGAACCGGTTCCTCCAGGCCCTGGACCAGGCACTGGCGATGGTCGGCGCCTGAGCCCGCCGGGCGGGTCCGGGCGGGCGGCCGGTGCCCGCTGCCGGGGTCGCGACCGCTCCGCCTCCGGGCCGCGTCGGCCGGGTGCCCGCTGGGTATAGGACGTTCGCCCGGCGGACTCCCTGCCGGACTGTGACCGGAAAGAGAGCCGGCGTGAACCGGAACCGACGACGAGTGGTGGCCTCCGCGGCCCTGGTGTTCCTGGCCGCGGAGGCGGCCGCCGTGCAGTTGTTCCTCCCCGCGCGGCAGAGTGTCCGGCTGGGAATCTGCGGCGGGCTGACCGGCGCGACCGCGTTATGGCTCTGGGCGATGCTGCGATGTCGTCCGGCGAGCGGTGAATCCTGTACGCCCCGGCCGCCGCGGGCCCCCGGGGTGCCCGAATGCGAGGGCGGACGCGTCAGCGCCGCCCGCTCCCACGGCCGCGGTTCGCGGCTGCCCTGACGCGCCGAGCGTACGCCCGCGCAGACCGCGCCCTCCGGTCCGGGCCGCACCGCCGTCGGAACCCGGGCCGGGCGGGCGGAATCGGCCGGAGCCCGGCGGTTTCCGGTCGTCGTGGGGCCAACGGCGCGTATTGCCGCGCCTGCTGGCCATGATCGGCTGGGGCGCGCCGGACCGTGCCCCGCCGGTGGCCGTCGGTGGCCGCCGGTGTTCCGCCCCGGTCGGTATCTGCCGGGCCGGGAACCGGGCTGCCGCCACCGCGACGCCCGGCCGACCCGCCGCCGGACCACCACGCCGGACCGGGGGACCACCGGAACCACCGGACCGCGAGACCGCCGGACCACCACGCCGGACCGCCACAACGCCCGCCCGCCCGACTGCCCGACCGCCCGGAGGAGTGCCCCGATGCCCACCGCTCGCGCACGTGTGAGTTCGGCCGTGATGACCCATCCCGTACGCCGTGCACAGGCCCAGGAGCTGAGCGACCGGCTCGGCCTCGGCGGACTGGCGCTGGACCCCGATCCCGGCGGTCCCCCCTCCGCCCTGCGTACGGCCCTGGTGGCCTGGGCGCGCACGGCCGAGGGCGCGACGCACCATCTGATGATTCAGGACGACGTCGCCGCGCCCGACGACTTCGTCGATCTGGTGGCGCACTGCGCGGACCGCTTCCCCGACGACGCCCTGGCGTACTACACCAACTGGCACGCCCGCAACGGCTCCGCGGCCCGGCTCGCCGCGCTGGCGGGGGCGGGCTGGGTGCGGGCGGCGCCGGAGGAGTTCACTCCGACGCTGGCGATCGTCCTGCCGATCGCGCTCGCCGACGGATTCCGGCGGTACGCGACGGGCAGCGCGGAGCGCCACGACGACGAGCTGATGGCCGCGTTCCTCCGGGGCCACGGGCGTTCCGCCCTGCTCGCGGTCCCCACGGTCACCGAGCACACGGGCACCAGCAGCATCAACGGCCATGCCTCGCAGGGGGTACGGCTCGCGGTCTGCCCCTCGGAGTCCGCCGACGCGCGTCCGCTGCTGCTGGACGGCTGGGTGCTGGAGGAGCTCGACTGGCTGCCGTACATGCGGTACGGGGAGGGCTTCATCCGGCTGCCCGGCCAGGACACCACGCCCGATGCGCGGCACCACTTCACCTGGCGGGAGGCGCTGCCGCGGACGGGTCTTTCGGAGGCGGCGGTGCTCGGCACGCTCGGCTCGCGGGCCCCGGCGGAGGAGAAGCAGGCGCGGCAGGTGGCGGAGGCGTTCGGTCCGTCCTTCGCCGACGAGCTGTGGATCCACTGTCTGCTGCTGGGCGTGCAGGCGCGGGCCGCCGCCCGGCGGTACGCGCCGGGCGGCGGGGATCCGGCCCGCACCGCGGCGGCCGAGAAGCTGCGAGCCGCCGCCGTGTCCACGGTCGGCCCCGCGGGACTGTCGCCGGAGCGGCGCCCGGAGGCCGGCCGGGAGCACACGGCCCTGCTGGCCGAGTACGCCTTCGCCGCCGTCAGCTCCGGGGAGCGGCTTCCGGAGCAGGCCCTCGCAGATCGAAGGTGACCCAGACGGCCGGTTCCCAGTAGACCGCCCGGTCCCGGGCGCGGTCCACGCGCAGGGTGGAGAGCCCCTCGGGGAAGACGTAGTCGCCGTCCCCGGGGAAGGCCATTCCGGTCCAGCTCTCCCACTCGGCGACCGTGCCACTGATCCTGGAGGAACGTTCCATCGCGGCGGTGACGGTGCCGCCGAGCCGTACCTGGGTCCGGATCCAGGGGTCGAAGGGTTCGCCGTCCTCCCGGGTCCAGGTGGCGTACCGCTCGATGGGCGCCAGCGGGTAGCGGTGCTTCCAGATCGGCCGCAGGGGCACGATGAGATGGTCGAACCCGTCGGCCCTGGCGAGATCGGAGAGATGGGTCAGGAGCGCCTTGGAGTGGCCCGAGCCCTGGTGCTTGGGGGCGACCTCGACCCCGAGGGCGACCAGCGCGGTCGGCTTGCGGCCGGTGTCCCGGGCGAGGTAGGCGGCGCTGATGGAGTCGTCGAGCCCCGAGCCGAGGTCCTTGGGGGTCCCGTCCCAGACGCGGGGCAGGGAGCGGCCCGCGCCGAGGATTTCGTCGCGTTCCTCGTCGTACAGCAGGAACTGGTAGTCGCGGAATTCCTCGAAGAGGCGGTTCCAGTGGGTTTGGTTGATGTCGCCGTGCAGGTTGTATTCGGGGACGACCCCGGCGAAGACCTCGGGAATTCGGTCCCACAGTTCGGGACGTTCCGAATGATTGACGAAGCGGGGACTCATCCGGCGGCTCCCACGGCAGGCTTGACGGCTTCCCAGACGATGACGATCGGAATGTCGTTCCAGGCCGCCCTGGCCGCCTCCGAGATGTGTTCCTCATATCCGCCGGGGGCGAGCCGCCCATTGAACAGCGGTTCGTAACAGGCGCGTACCGACAGTCCGGCGGCGGTGAAGGCGCGCAGATAGTCCCCGGCCAGATGGACATGGTTGCGGACGAAGGCCAGTTCTTCGTCGCCCGCGACGAACAGACACTGGCCCTGGAGGGTGACGACGAAGGGGTGCAGATCGGAGACGATCACCCGGCCGCCGGGCCGGACCACCCGCGCCAGTTCGGCCACGGCATCGGTGAGATCGGGCATATGGGTCAGGGCCAGGGTGCTGACGGCGAGGTCGACGGAGGCGTCGTCCACCGGGAGCTTCTCCAGCCGGCCCTCGTGGAACTCGCCGTCCGGCACCTTCCGCCGGGCGTGTTCCAGCATGTCGGGGGATTGGTCGACGCCGATGGTGCGGTAGCCGCGGGCAGCCAGGGCGGCGGTGGTGCGGCCGGTGCCGCAGGCGGCGTCGAGTGCGGTGCCGGCGGGCCCCTCCTCGAAGAGCCGGTGCACGATGGGCTCCTCGACCTCCAGATAGGAGCTGGGCAGGGAGTCGTAGATGCCCGACCAGGCGGCGTATCCGGCGCCCGCGTCCAGCTCGCCGACGGACGCTCCCCCGCCGGGCAGGTCCTCCGCGGGCCCGTTCGCGTACTTCCTGATCTCGGCCAGCCGCCGCTCCAGAAACGCCTCGTCCGTGCCGATGGCGTTACGCAGCAGCGCCAGCCCCTCGATACCGAGAACGAGTTCCCTCACCCGGAATTCCGATTTATCCGATGCCACGAACATCCTCTCAGCCGGGGTTTCCCTACCGAAACCCACTACTCTTCTCCGATACCGAACGGTAGTTTTCCGCCCGCTTACCCGCATGCTTACCGATGTGCTTCCCCACTGCTTCCGGGCATGCTTCTGCGCGCTACCCAAGCCCTTCCTCCCGCACTCTTGAAACGTTTCAGTTGGCCGGAATCAACTGGCGAAAGTCCGGTCTTCCCCAGGTGTGTTGTTGCAGCGGGCACCTTCTCTTAGCATCGGGCGCCGTCGGCCCGCGAGTGACGGGCCTGTTCCGGGGAGGGACCGTGATTGAGGGGTATGCGGGGCGGGAGAGCGTGACGGCCGGTGAGGCACTCGCCCTCCATGTGTCGACCGACGCGCCCGCGTTCCGGGTACGGCTGTACCGGCTGGGCCGGGAGCTGGAGTTCATGGCCGAGTCGGGTCCGTACCCCGGGATACGGACCGATCCGCCGCCCCATCCGGAGGGGATCCCCGGGGTGGCATCGCCCGCCGTGGACTGGGGCTTCCCGGAGTACCGGATCGACGTGCCCGGGGAGTGGCCGACGGGCATCTATCTGGCGCACCTGGTCGAAGAGGGGCAGCGGGAGACGGTGCCGCTGCTCGGCGACGGGGACATCGAGGGCTTCGCCCGGGAGTTCTTCGTGGTGCGGCCCCGGCGCCCGGGCGGCCGGGGCCGGATCCTGTACAAGAAGTCGACGTTCACCCGGCACGCCTACAACCGGGCGGACCGCGAGGGCGTCCCGCGGGCCGGGAGCCTGTACGACAACCCGGTGTACGGCACGGGCGGCGACGGCCGGCCGCGTGGTCACCGGCTGAGCATGCGGCGTCCGGGCGGGGTGATCGACCTGGCCTGGTGGGACGCTCCTTTCATCGGCTGGCTGGAGCGGTGCGGTTACGCCGTCGAGTACTGCACGGACCTCGACCTCCACCGGGATCCCGGGCTGCTGGCCCCGTACGACCTGCTGCTGAGCGTCGGTCACGACGAGTACTGGAGCACGGCGATGCGGGAGCACACGGACGCCCATCTGCGCGCGGGCGGGAACGTCGCCTTCCTCAGCGCCAACACCTGCTGGTGGCGGGTGCACCTCACGGACGACGACACCGGGCTCGTATCCGACACGGACCACCACGTCGACGGGGTGTTCCCGCATCTGCCGTCGACGGATCTGTGGTGGGCGGCCCCGCCGGACGGCGTCGGCACCCCGGAGAACGTCCTGACCGGGGTCAGTTTCCGCAACGGCGGGATGTGGCCGGGCGAGTGGCCGGGCGACCGTCCGCGGGTCGGCTACCGGGTCCAGCACGCCGGGCACTGGGTGTTCGAGGGCACCGGACTGCGGGACGGTTCCGACGGTGGTCCCGCGGACCGTCTGGGCGCCGGGACCCCGCTGATCGGCTACGAGTGCGACGGTGCGGCCTTCGCGTACGACGAACGGGGCGTCGCCCGGGCGACCGGCGCCGACGGTACGCCCGCCTCTTTTCTGATCCTCGGCCTGTACGAGCTGTCGCCCGTCAGCGAGGACGTGACCACCATGAAGTGGGGCCACTGGAACTGTGTGGTGCGCGAGCCGGAGCGGACCGGCCCGCGCGCCGCGACCATGGGCGTGCACACGGTCGAGGGCGGCGGGACCGTCTTCACCGCCGGGACCACCGACTGGCCGGTGATCTGCGGACGGGAGGAGGATCCGGGCGTGGTACGGGTGACCCGCAACGTCCTGGACCGGCTGTCCCGGCGGGCCGGAGCCCCGGCCGGGCCCTGAGCCCGGTCGCCGTACCGGACCGTGATCGGTCGCCGTACCGGACCGTGGGCGTGGCCTGCCGCCCCGGGGGCCTCGTGGGCACCCCGGGGCGGTGTCTCGCGGCCCGCCCTACGGTGTCGGATCCGTCAGCGTGCGCAGGGTGGTGATCCGGGCCGCGCCCCGGGGCAGGGGCGGAGCGGTGCCCTCCACCGCCCGGTCGGGGCGGTGGAGGTGCGCGGCCCGCATGCCGAGGGCCAGCGGCCCCAGCACATCGGGCTCCCACATGTCCCCCACGAAGAGCGTGCGGCCGGGGGTGGTGCCGCAGGCTTCGAGGACGGCCCGGTAGATCAGGGGGTGCGGTTTGCGCACCCCCGCCCGGGCCGAGCTGACACTGGAGTCGACCAGTCCGCCGAGGCCCGCGGCGGTCACGGCCCGGTCGAGGTCCCAGAACCAGTTGGAGCAGACGACGATCCGCAGACCCCGTCCGCGCAGGCGCGCCAGGGAGTCGAGGACGTCGGGGAACAGCTCCAGGGCCAGGGTCTTCCCGGCCCGGTCCAGTTCGACGGCCACCTCCCCGGCCACATCGGCGGGTACGCCCCGGTCCAGGGCGTGCCGCCGCAGCCGGTCCACCTCCCAGGCGCGGTAGGCCGCTTCGGACACCGAGTGTTCCCGGTGGTCCTCGCCGTCCGCGATCCCGGTCGACCACATGTCGCCCCAGCGGTCGGCGGCGGCGTGGAGGCCCCGGCGGCGCAGCACCGCGTCGTGGGTGGGCGGCAGGGGCGGCACCATCCGGACGAGCGTGCCGTAGAAGTCGAGGGCGACGGCGTCGACTCCGTCCAGGAGGGAGCCGTGGGCGACGGCGCCGGGCCCCTCCGCCCGTGCGGCACCCACCGTCTCAGTACTTTCCGTGGCGGCGCGGGAAGTAGTCCTGGCAGTCGCCTTCGCGCTCGATGTCGACGGTGGCGCAGTGCAGTCCGCCGCCGAAGGGGCCGACGGCCCGGAACGGCACCGGCACGATCTCGAAGCCGTACCCGGCGAGCTGCTCCGACAGCTTCACCTCCTTCTCCTCGATGCAGAGGGTGTTGGCGTCCAGGTTGAGCATGTTCCCGGCCAGCCAGGGGCTGCAGAAGGAGAGCTTCGGCGGATGGTCCCAGCTCGCAGGCTGCACCGCTTCGACGATCTCCCAGTCGTTGAGCTTGAAGAAGTCCATCAGCTCGGGGTCGGCGAGCCGCTCGCCGCAGTGGAGGACCAGCCCGGGCCGGAGCGGCACCCAGGTGGCGTCGATGTGCAGGGGGTGGGTGTTGGTGGAGGTGACCGCGTGCACCCGGTGGTCCGGGAAGTGCCGCTTCAGCCAGTCGTAGCCGCTGCGGTTGGTCACGAAGGAGAGCTGGACGAAGAGGTCCTTGCCGAAGCGTGCGATATCGGCCGCGTCGAACAGCGGCTCCTCCTCGGTCAGGACGAGGTCGTAGTCGCGGACCTTGGCCAGCTGCACCTCGGTGGGCAGCTCGTTGTAGGTGTCCCAGAACTCGGTGTGGTAGCTGGCGTCGGTCAGCCGCGGCTTGGGCGCGGCCTCCCAGCGCATCCGGGGGTCCGCCTTGAAGAGGTCCTGGAGGAGGGGCCGGTAGCAGAGGTACTCGTACCAGCGGCTGCGGTACGACATGGTCGCCTCCAGCACCTCGCTGCCGACGGTCAGCAGCAGATCGCGGGGCGGCATACAGCCGGACATGGTCTCCTGGGTCCAGTCCGGGGTCGAGACCTGCTGGTTGAAGTCGACGGGTGTCGGCCGGTCCACGCGGATACCGCGCCGCCGCAGCATGTCTGCGAAGTTGTCGAGCTGCTCATTGGCCTCGGCCGTCATGTCCTCGGGCATCGGCCCGTAGGTGCCGAGGGGGAATCCGTCGTCGGGGAAGTCACGACGTACGGCCGGTTCGGGTGCCTGGACCACCGCCTCGTCGGCCCTGCCGACGATGACATGACGCAACGGGTCCCAGCCGTTCCACGAGTTGACCCGGACGGGACGTTCGCTGGTTTCACCGCTCGTCGTGCCGTGCTCAATCACCGGTCCATACCCTTCGATCGGGGACGCAAGGGAGTTCACCAACAGCGCGGGCCGGAACACCGGTCCGCAGGAGGCCCGTAGAGATCACGGGAGATCACGAGAAAAAATGAGCCAGCGGGTACGCACCCGTCAAGGGCACCCGAGCCGGGCATCCCCCCTATTCACGCCAATTCGGTGGCCTTCGGTGATCCGGACGGCCCGATGAGCAGGTGTCCGGGCCGTTGGACGCAAAGGCCGAGGCCGTGCAGGAACATTTCATAATGCGCGGTCCGATCCTGGCCAAAAAGAGCTGCCCGGGTAGATCGGCGCACTTTGCTGGGTAGATAGGAGCCCGGTTCGGCCAAGTCTGGAGAGATCGAATCCTCGAAAGGGGGACAGTCATGCGACGATCCCGTTCTCGCACCGCCGTCCGTACCTCCGGCGCACTGGTGCTCGCCCTCGCCGCAACGGCCTGCGACTCGGGCGGCAAGGGCGGTTCCGCAGGCGGTGGTGGATCGGACGAACTGACCGTGTGGCTGACCATCGACGCCAGGGAGAGCTGGCCCGGTCTCATCACGGCGACCAACAAGCGCTTCGCGGAGCGATATCCGGGCGTTCGGGTCGATGTGCAGTACCAGCAGTGGACCAGCAAGAATCAGAAGATTGATGCCGCATTGGCCGGCCGGGACGTACCAGATGTGGTCGAGATGGGCAACAGCGAGACCACCAATTACATCGTCAATGGCGCATTCAGTCCGGTTGACGAGCAGAAATTCGATCATTCCAAGGACTGGCTTCCGGCTCTTGCGGACGCGTGTCGACTGAACGGGAAGACTTACTGTGTGCCCTACTACGCGGGCGCCCGCG
Organism: Streptomyces tsukubensis; assembly: GCF_003932715.1. NCBI lineage: Bacteria > Bacillati > Actinomycetota > Actinomycetes > Kitasatosporales > Streptomycetaceae > Streptomyces > Streptomyces tsukubensis. The sequence continues at coordinate 1,648,869 of NZ_CP020700.1, forward strand.
TAGGCATCTACCGGACAGATCTCCTCCGGGAGATAGGTGTCGCAAAGCCACCGTCGACCTATCCGGAGCTGCTGTCGGTTCTGGACAAAATGAAGGCCAGATTCGGCCGGACCGACAAGAACTTCTCGGCCTTCCATATGCCGGGGCGCTACTGGAGCGCCGCGATGGCCTATGTCAAGGACGCAGGGGGCGAGATGGCCGTCCAGCAGGACGGGCGCTGGCGCGGTGCGCTGGCTTCCCCCGAGTCCCTCAAGGGCCTCACCGAGTGGAAGAAGCTGCTGGACACCTACTACACGGGTGACCGTTCCAAGGACAACAGCGACGAACCCGGTGTCGTGGGCCAGGGCAAGACCGGCATGTTCTACGGCAACACCTGGGAGGCCAACGCCGCGGCCGATCCGAAGGCGGGCGGCAATCCGGCGATGAAGGGCAAGTTCGCCACCTTCCCCTTCCCCGGCCCCTCGGGCAAGCTCATGCCGCCCTTCCTGGGCGGCTCCACCCTGGCCGTTCCCGTCAAGTCCCGCAGTCAGGACATGGCCCGGGAGTGGATCCGGCTCTTCACCGACCGGGAGTCGCAGCGCACCCTGATCAAGGCCGAGACGCTGCCCAACAACACGATCCAGCTGCGGGACGTCCCCGCCGACGGCATCAACGGGGCCGCCGCGATCTCCGCCGCCCGGGGCTGGGTCACCCCGCTGGCGCCCGGCTGGGGAGCCGTGGAGAAGTCCAACGTCCTGCCGGAGATGCTCCAGGCGATCGCGACCGACAAGAAGTCCGTCGAGCAGGCGGCCAAGGACGCCGACCGGGCGATCGACGCGGTGATCAACGACAACTGACGCTCCCGGCCGCCCTCCGATCCGCCGCCCCGCGGGACCGGTGGCCACAGGTGCGCCCGCGCTCCGCCGCCCGCCGGGCCGCACCGGCGGGCCGGGCCGGGGCCGGGCGCCCCCGGCCCGCGGGGGCACCTCACCGCCGCGACCCGACGAACCGAGGAGACCCCCCGCATGGCGACCGCAGATCCACCCCATCCAACGCGTCCGGCCGGGACGCCGGTACGCCCCTCCCCCGGTCGGGGCCGCCGGACGGCCCGTCCGCCCGCCGCACGCTCCTGGCGGACGCTGCGCCGCCGGGCGGTGCCGTACGCACTGATCGCGCCGACCGTCCTCGCGCTCGCCGCGGTCCTCGGCTACCCCCTGGTCGAACTGGTACTGCTGTCCTTCCAGGACATGACCCGGCGGGAGCTGTTCGCCGGCACCGAACCGCCGTGGGTCGGTCTCGACCAGTACCGTACGGTCCTCTCCGACCGCTTCTTCTGGGTGGTCGTCGGCCGTACCTCCCTCTTCACCCTGGTGTGCACGGTCGCGACGATGGGCACGGCGATGCTGGTGGCCCTGCTGCTCCGGCGGGTCGCGCCCTGGGTGCGGCTGCTGACGGGCGCCGTCCTGGTCGCGGTCTGGGCGATGCCGGTGATGGTCGCGGCGGCGGTGTTCCGCTGGCTGGTGGACCCCGAGTTCGGGGTCGCCAACTGGCTGCTCGGGCTGGTGCCCGGAGTCTCCTTCGAACGGCACAACTGGTTCGAGGACCCCTGGCAGGGGTTCGCGGTGATCGCCGCCGTGGTGATCTGGGGTTCTCTGCCCTTTGCCACGATCACCCTGCAGGCGGCGCTCACCCAGGTGCCGCCGGAGCTGGAGGAGGCCGCCAGGGTCGACGGCGCCGAGGGGACGAAGGTCTTCCGCCACATCGTCTTCCCGGTCATCCGGCCCGCGTTCGTCATGGTGACGTCGCTGACCGCGATCTGGACCTTCGGCGTCTTCAACCAGATCTGGCTGATGCGCTCGGGCACCCCGGAGAAGGAGTACTACCTCCTCGGGGTCCACTCCTTCATCGAGTCCTTCGCCGTCAACCGCTACAGCACCGGGGCGGCGATCGCCGTGATCACCGTACTGCTGCTGCTCGCCGGTGCCGTGGTCTACGTACGCCAGCTGGTCAGAATGGGAGAGGCCGAGTGAGCACCGACGGAACCGTCAACACGGCCACGGCACCGGGTGCCCGGCGCCCGGACCCCGAACCGGCGGCGGCAGAGCCACGCACCGTACGGCCCGAGCAGCGGGCCGGGCAGCGGCGGCGGCGCAGACGGTCCCGGCTCGCCAACACCCTGGCGCTGCTGTTCTGCGCCGCCATGGCCTTCCCGGTGTACTGGATGCTGCTGACCGCGCTCCGCCCCGCGCACGAGATCCGCCGCAACCCGCCGCGGCTCTGGCCGAGCGGGCTGACGCTGGAGAACTTCCGCCGGGCCATGGAGTCGGAGACCTTCTGGTCCAGTGTCCGGGCCAGCGCCCTGGTGGGCGTCGGGACGGTACTGGTCTCCCTGGTCATCGGGGTACTGGCGGCGTACGCGGTGGCCCGGTACGCGTTCCTGGGGCGCCGGGTCTTCGTCCTGGCGATCCTCTCCATCCAGATGATCCCGCTCGCCGGACTGATCATCCCGCTGTATCTGCTGCTCAGCGACGCCGGTCTGACGGACAGTCTGACCGGGGTCGTCCTCACCTATCTGGTCTTCATGCTGCCGTTCACCGTCTGGCTGCTGCGCGGCTTCGTGGTCGCCGTCCCGGCCGAACTGGAGGAGGCGGCCATGGTCGACGGGTGTACCAGGGCCGGGGCGTTCCGCCGGGTGCTGCTGCCGCTGCTGGCCCCCGGACTCGTGGCGACCTCGGTCTACTCCCTGGTGCAGGCGTGGAACGAGTACGTCCTCGCCTATGTGCTGCTCTCCAGCGACGAGAAGCAGACCGTCTCCATCTGGCTGGTGTCCTTCCAGACCACCTTCGGCACCGACTACGGCGGGCTGATGGCGGGCGCCACCCTGACGGCCCTGCCCGTCGTGGTCTTCTTCCTGATCGTGCAGCGGCGGGTGGCGAACGGACTGGCTGCGGGCGCCGTCAAGGGATGACCACCCGGGCCCCGCCTCCGTACCGCGTCCACCCGGTCCGGGCACCGCCGGCACGGGCCCCGCCGACACCGGCGGGGCCACCCGGCCGACGCCCGTGAGCCCCGGCCCGGCCGCCGCCGGTCCGCGCGCCGTCCGTCACCGGCCGTCCCCGACTCCCGGCCGGTCCCGACTGTTCCCGGCCGTTCCCGGCCGTTCCCGGCCCTTTCCGGCCCTTTCCGGCCCTTTCCGTCGATCGTTCCGTCCGTCGCCAACGTCACGCCGCCAATGCCGTCGGCGCACCCCCCCTTCCCATCCCCGGAAACCGTTGCCGGTCGCGGCTGCCCGCCGACGGGCCCGCGGCCTGCTCCCGACCAAGCAGGAGAACATCCGTGACGTCCGACCGTCTTGACCTGGTTTCCAAGCTGTACCAGCCGTCCGGCTGGCCCCGAGTCCTCGAAGTCGCCTCCGGACAGCGCTCCACCGCCCCCCTGGTGGTGGACCTCGACCCGACCACGTTCTGCGATCTGGCCTGCCCCGAGTGCATCAGCGGAAAGCTGCTGAACCAGGGCCGCTTCACCCCCGAGCGGCTCGCCGAACTCGCCGCTGAGCTGGTGGAGATGTCCGTCCGCGGGGTCGTCCTCATCGGCGGCGGCGAACCGCTGGCCCATCGCGGCACCCGCCAGGTGCTGCGCACCCTCGGCGAGGCGGGCATCGCCATCGGCGTGGTCACCAACGGCACCATGATCCCGCAGAACCTCGACGAACTGGCCCGGTACGCCTCCTGGGTGCGGGTGTCGATGGACTCCGGGAGCGCCGACACATACGGCGTGTTCCGCCCCGACCGCAAGGGGCGGAGCGTCTTCGACAAGGTGATCGCCAATATGCGGCTGCTGGCCGCGGAGAAGCGGGGTGCACTGGGATATTCGTTCCTGATCATGACGCGACGGCAGCCGGACGGCTCCTTCGTCAGCAACCACCACGAGGTGCTGCAGGCGGCGCGGCTCGCCAAGGACATCGGCTGCGACTACTTCGAGTCCAAGGCGATGTTCGACGACGGGCACCACGTCATCCAGATGCCCGAGGAGACGCTCGCCTCCGTCGTCGAGCAGCTGCACGAGGCGGAGAAGCTGGCGGACGACACCTTCGAGATCATCGACTCCTCGACCCTGACGACCCTGCGCAACCGGGTGGGCCCGGTGCAGCCGAAGGACTACCACCGCTGCCCGGTGGCGGAGCTGCGGACACTGATCACCCCTTCGGGCGTGTACGTCTGCTCCTACCACCGGGGCAATCCGCTGGCGAAGATCGGTGACGCGGTGACCGAGAAGCTGCCGGACATCTGGGCCTCGGCGGACCGCGGGATCGTCGACCCCAGCCGGGACTGCCGCTTCCACTGCGCCCGCCACCGCTCCAACCTCGAACTCCAGAAGATCGGGGCCGGAGCGGCGGCGGCGGAACCGGCCGAGGACTACGACCCGTTCATCTGATCCGGTACGGGCCGGAGGCGGCTGTTGCGCGCCTCCGGCACCGCACCGGCCGACGCCCGGGTGGGTATCACCCGGGCGTCGGGGTGTTCCCCGCGCAGGGCTTCACGGAGCGCGGCGGCGATACCGTCGGCGTCGGCCGTGCGGCAGACGCCCACCAGGGCGCCGCCGCCGCCCGCGCCGCTGAGCTTCAGCGTCAGTCCCGTGGACCGCTGCGCCAGCGCGCGCAAGGTCTCCAGCAGGGGCGTCGACATTTGCTGGTGGTCCCGCATGGTGATGTGCGCCCGGTCCATGGCCTCGGCCAGTGCGCCGAGTTCCCCGGAGCGGATCGCGGACCAGGCATCGGCGGAGGCGGCGTCGGCCTCCTTGAGATAGGCCGCCAGGGCGGGATCGCCGTCCCTGAGCTGGGCCCGTACGGTCCGGATATGGTCGGAGGTGTCCTTGCGGGACGCGGAGTCCAGGACCAGGACCGCCCAGTCGGCGGGGAAGACGGCCCGGTCCGCGACGGCGGGCAGTCCGGTGGGCCGGCCTTCGAGCAGCAGCGCCCCGCCCTCGATGACCGCGAGCTGGTCCATCCCGCCGCCGTTGAAGTGCGCGAACTCGAATTCGTAGGCCCATTGCGCGAGCGTGTCCACCGGGACGGTGTCCGGTGCGGGGACACAGGCTCCGGTGTAGGCCCGGAACAGGCCGACGATCAGGGCGGTCGACGAGGAGAGCCCGCTGGCGGAGGGCGCCTCGCTGCGCACCTCGACGGCGGGCGGGCGCGGGGGCAGTCCGGCGAGCCGGGCCCGCAGGAAGTCCCACACCTGATCGGCCCAGTCGCCGGTGGGCGCCGGGGGCGGTCCGGGGACCGTGGTGACGACGGTGGGCAGGTCGAGGGCGACACTGACGCCGCGTCCGCCCAGCCAGTCGAGGTCCTCGCCGGACAGGCAGGCCCGGCAGGGCACCGCCGCCCGGACCCCGAGCCGTAAGACGGCGTCCTGGTGGCGGTCGCCGCCGGACCGGGCCGGCTCCGGGACCGCACCGGGCGCGGACGCGGGCCGGCCGGCCCCGTTGTGCTCTCCCGGGCCTTCCGGCACCGGGGACGTGCGGGCTTCCGTGGATCCGGTCACCGGGCCTGGAACCTTCCCGTTGCGTTGAACTCGCGGTACATCTCCAGCACCGCGGCGGTGGGCTTGTGCAGCGGCGCGGGCGGGTCGTCCGGGCGGTGCCAGGCGATCCGCACCACTTCGCCGGGGTCGGGAGACGGCTCCCCGGCCCAGGTCCGGGCGGCGAAGAGCAGGGCGAAGCAGTGCATCACATCGCCGTTGGGGTAGGTGAAGGTGTGCAGCCCGGGGTCGGAGAGGGAGCCGAAGGGCACCAGGTCCTCCCGGCGCACCAGCAGACCGGTCTCCTCCTCCAGTTCGGTGACGGCCGTTCCGGCGAAGTCGCTGCCCTCCTCGCAGGCTCCGGCCGGGATCTCCCACTGCCCGTTGTCGGCGCGCTGCTGGAACAGCACCCGGCCGTCGGGGTCTTCGAGGAGGATCTGGGCCCCGGGCATCAGCAGCAGTCTGCTGCCGACGGACTGCCGCAGTTTCCAGACGTACGATCCGACGTAACCCATCCGTGCCGTTCCCTTTCGTTCACCGGCTGTGGCCGCCGGTGTCACGCCTGCTCCGTCAGCCAGGCGGGCACCGCGTCCGGCGTGGCGTTGAGCCAGCGCACATACCGGTCGACACCCTCGCGCACGGTGATGCCCGGGGTCCAGCGCAGCAGTTCGCGCAGCCGGTCCGTGGCGGCGTAGCCGCCGAGCGGGTCGTCGGCGGGGCGCGGGGTGGTGAGGAAACGGGACCCGGGGTAGTAGGGGGCGATCAGTTCGGCGACGTCGCGCACGGAGGTGGCGATGCCGGAGCCGACGTTGACGGTCTCGCCGACCACTCCGTCCTCGACCAGGGCGAGCGCGGTGGCGGCGGCGATGTCGTCGACGTGGACGAGGTCACGGACCTGGAGGCCGCCGCCGTTGAGCCGCATCGGCAGTCCGGCCCTGGCGTGCATGGCGAGCCACGCGACCATCCAGGAGTGGCTGCCCGGCTTGGGGGTCTGCGGATCGCCGTAGACGGAGAAGTAGCGCAGGATCGCGTAGTCGGTGCCGGTCCCGGCGAGCAGCAGCCGGGTCTGGTGCTCGCCCCAGAGCTTGGAGTTGGCGTAGACCGACAGCGGGTGGGGCGCCTGGTCCTCGGTGAAGCGCTGGGGGCCGTCGAGCGGGGAGGTGCCGTTGCCGTACACCGCCGCCGAGGAGACGAAGACCATCCGGCGCACCCGGGCCGTGGCGGCTTCCTCCAGGACGGTCTCGGTTCCGGCGACATTGGCCTCGAAGGCGATGTCGGGGCGGCGGGTGCAGGCGGCGACGTCCGCGAAGGCGGCGGCGTGCACCAGCAGATCGGCGCCGTCCATGACCCTGCGTACGGCCTCGCGGTCGCCGACGTCTCCGACGACGAGTTCGGCGCCGGAGCGCCGGGTGCCGAAGCGTTCGTGGGTGGCGTCCGGGTAGGCGTCCATCCGGTCCAGGACGACGACCTCCGCCTCGGCGGCGAGGAGCAGGGCGGTGAGCCTGCTGCCGACCAGACCGCCGCCGCCGGTGACGACGATCCGGGAGCCCCTGAGCTTCTCCAGCCGCGCCGCGACCGAATGGTCCGCCGCGCTTTCCGGGGCATGTGCCGGTGCGTGTGCCGTTTTCTGTTCCGCCGAGTCCGTCGTCACCGCGTTCTTCCCGTCGTTCCGTTCGCCGTTCCGTCCGTTGTGCTGCTGGTCGCTCTGGTCCGTCGCAGCGTTTGCGCCAGCGTTCGTGCCCGGCATGCAGACTCCTTACGGCCGATACGGCCGCTCCGTTGGTGAATCGTGTACAGCAGCCAGCATGACGATCTTCAACGGCCGGAACCAGGGCGCCTTTTTGGCACTCTTGCGGACCGGGAAAGGCTCGCCGTAGTGTCCGGATTCGTATGCGGCCCACCGGATTCCCCCACCGCTATTCGGCCAGCGCGGCGGAAAACCGTTGCGAAAAGGGCGGAGGAGTCGGGGAAACGGCGAACCGCCCGAAGGAGCGCGGGGAACCGGAGGGGCCCGGCGCGGGCCGGCCCGGGAACGGAGCACGGAGGATCTGTGACGTCTTATCGTCTGAGCGGCGCGGTGATGACCCATCCGAAGCGGCTCGCGGCCGCCGAGCAACTGGCCGGCGCCGCGCCTCCGGGGGCGCTGCAGGTCGTCATGGACCCCGACCCGGGCGGCCGCCCCTCGGTGCTGCGGACGGCGCTCGCCGCCTGGTCGGCCATCGGGGAGGACGCCACCCACCACCTGGTGGTCCAGGACGACATGCTGCTCTCCGACTCCTTCTTCGAGCGGGCCGGGGCGGCGGTGGAGGCGATGCCGCACGCGGCCCTCGCGCTCTTCGCCCTCTGGGATTCGCGCAACGGCGCGGCGGTGCGCCTGGGGGCACTGGCCGGGGCCCGCTGGGTGACCGCGGTCAACGAGTACTTCCCGTGTGTCGCGATCGTGCTGCCGCGCGATGCGGCGGCCGGGTTCGTGGATTACGGCAGGGCCCGGCTCGACGCCTGGCCGGACGACATCCTGATGTACCGCTTTATGCGCGACAACGGCATCCCGGGCCATGTGTCGGTGCCGAGTCTGGTGGAGCACGAGGACCACGGCAGTATTTCCGGCAACGCGTTCCGGGGCCCGCGCCGTTCGGTCTGTTTTCTTCCGGACGACCGCCCGGCGGACGAGAGCGTCCGATTGCCGGGGTTGCGGGTGGCGCCGTTCTTCAAGAACGGTGTCGCCCAGTGCGCGGTCCGGCTTGAGGAACCGGGTCCCGAGCGGTGGCTGCATCTTGAATGCGAGTCTTTTCTGGAGGGCTCGGGAATTCGTGGAGAAAGACTGGATTCGGCCATGCTGGGATTGACCGAAGTGACGGACCGGGAGGCGGTACGGGGTACCTGGCTCACGGCGTTCACGCTCGGCTTCGTCCATCGGCGCGACGGCCGGGGGGACGCCCCCGATCCGGCGCGGGATCCGGTGCTGGCGGAGGCGCTGGCGACGATCGGCCCCGGCGGTATCAGCCACCGCCGGTCCGAGGAGCAGATCGCGGAGGTACGGGACGAACTCGCGGCGGTCGCCGAGGCGGGGCTGGCCGCGGGCCTGGCGGCCGGGGAGCGCAGGCCCTCCCGGCGTCCGGCGGCGGGTCCGGCGCGCGCGGTCGCGGTGGGGCTGGCCGGCGGGGCGAGCCCGCTGGGCGAGCACATCGCCCGGGGCCTCAGGGACAAGGGCTTCACGGTCGCCGCGGCCGACCCGGGTGCGGAGGGCATGCTGCGGGGGCTGGACGCGCTGGTCGATCTGCGTCCGCTGCACCGGGCGGGCGGCCGGACCCCGGCGGGGGTCGCGCTGCGGATCCTCGACCGGGCGACGGGCGCGGTCCGCACCGACCACACCCTCTACACGGGCGATCTGTACGGGCCGGGCTGCCCGCGCGATTCGGTGATCGGCGCCCTGGTGTGGGACGCGGTGCGCTATCAGCCGCTGAAGGTGGCCGAGCCGCCGGAGGCCGGTCCGCGTCCGCTGCATCCGCTGCATACGGCGGATCTGGCGGATGCGCTGGCCCATGCGGTGGTCTCGCCCCCGGCGGAGCGGGCCGTCCTTCTGCCGGTGGGTGAGCCGCTGCCCGTGAGGGACGTGGCGGAGCTGGTACGGGAGGCGGTCAGGCCGGTTCCGGTGGAGGGCGCCCCGGCTTCCCGGCGCCGGGGCGCGGGCCCCGGGCCCGTACCGCAGGCGCCGCGGCTGCCGGGGTGGAAGCCGGTCCGGGAACTGCGCCTGGGGCTGCACGGGTTCGCGCAGTGGCTGGCGTACGAGGGCATCCGCTACGCACCGGTCTGACCGGGCGTCACCGGCGCGGCGGGGCCGTGCGGCTCGCCGCTGACCGGTGGCGGGCGGGGAGGTGGCGCGACCGCCCCCGCGCCGGGTGTGCGGCCCGGTGCGGGGCGGGGGCGGTCGCGGCCCGGGTACGGCCCGGGGACAGGGGCCGTACCGGTCCGGTGCGGGATCAGGCGCGGCCGCGGGTACGGGCGCGGTTGCGGGCCATCAGCAGCGCACCGCCGCCCAGGCCGAGCAGGATCGCCGAACCGCCCGCCAGATAGAGGGTGGTGGAGCTGCCGCCGGTCTCGGCGAGGTTCTCGGTGGGCTCACCGCCGGTCTGGGTCTTCACCTGAGGCTCCTCCTCGGCCTTCGGCTGCTCCTTCTTCGGCTCCTCGGGCTTCGGCTCCTCCGGCTTTGCCGGGGCCGCCTTCGGTGTCTCGCAGGTCGCCTCGACGAGGGTGACCGTGCCGTTGACCTCGGCGACGTTCAGCTTCAGCGGATTGACGCTCACCTTCAGTTCGAGGGCGGTGGCGGCTGCCGTACGGGAGGTGGTGACGGTCCTCGACAGGTCGAGCGTCACCTCTCCGACGGCCGGTACGGCGATCCGGGTGCGGCCGCCCGCGGTGAGGGTGACCTTCTGCCCGAGGATCCGTACCGTGCCCAGCAGATTCGATTCGGCCACGGGCTTCCGGCCGACGACGCAACTGGCCTTGGAGGTGACCTGCTCGACCTCGAAGAGGGAGAGCAGCGGCAGTCCGGGGACGTGCACCCGGGCCCGGGCCAGATTGACGTAGCCCTCGGACTTCTTGCGGTCCGCGGTGGCCCGGGCGGTGGCGACGTCGGCCCGGACCATCTGGAAGGGCTTCCCCCCGTCGACCCCGTCGAGCCGGACGGAGAGTGCGGTGCGCTCGGCGCTCGCTGGGGCCGTCACCTGGTTCAGGGTCGCGGTCAGCGGCAGCTGGATCGACTTGTTGAGCAGGGACACGTCGAGCCCGGCGCGGAGGACGACCGCGCCCGCCCGGCCCTCCGCGCCGCTTCCCGTGGCCTGCGCGGGACCGGCCAGCGCGACCGGGGCCGCGACGAGGGCGACGGCGGCCGTGACGGCGGCGCAGCGGCGAGCGGGCAGGCGAAAGGTATTGCTGTTCAAGATGGTGGAACCCCCACAGGAGTACGGCGTCGCCCTGCGGCCACGGGGACACGCGGCCGGCGGCGACCGGGACGCCCATCATCTTTACGCACTGAGAGTGAACTGACGGATACCCGGCGTCAGTTCACCCCAAAGAGGGGTTTCCGTGAACGTATTCGATTAACTGGACACATCCGTTCCCGGTGGCCCCTCCGGTTTCACTCCCGCGGCGGTCCCGGGAGGGTGGCCGCGGCCCGGAACGCCCCCGGCCGAAGGGTGCTTCAACGAGCGGGCCGGGCCGGATGTCACGCCCGGTCAACCGGGCGCCGCTGCCCCGGGGCGGTTCAGCCGACGATCCGGCCGTTCAGGACGACCCGGCGGGGGGCCGCCAGGGCCCGGACGTCGGCGCGCGGATCCTCGCCGTAGACGACGAGGTCGGCCGGTGCGCCCTCGTCCAGGGCCGGGCGGCCCAGCCAGGCGCGGGCGCCCCAGGTCGTCGCCGAGAGCGCGTCGAGCGGCGGGATCCCGGCCTTCACCAGCTCGGCGACCTCGGCCGCGACCAGGCCGTGGGCGAGCGAACCGCCCGCGTCGGTGCCGACGAAGACCGGGATGCCCGCGTCGTAGGCGGAGCGCACGGTGTCGTACCGCCGCTCGTGAAGCCGCCGCATATGGCCGGACCAGACGGGGAACTTGGCCTCGCCGCCGGCCGCGAGCGCCGGGAAGGTGGCGATGTTGACCAGGGTCGGCACGATGGCCACCCCGCGCTCGGCGAAGAGCGGAATGGTGTCGTCGGTGAGGCCGGTGGCGTGTTCGATGCAGTCGATGCCCGCTTCGACGAGATCGCGGAGCGAGTCCTCGGCGAAGCAGTGCGCGGTGACCCGGGCGCCGAGCCGGTGGGCCTCCGCGATGGCGGCCTCCACTTCGGCCCGCGGCCAGCAGGCGGTCAGATCGCCCGCTTCGCGGTCGATCCAGTCTCCGACGAGTTTGACCCAGCCGTCCCCGCGCCGCGCTTCGCGGGCGACGTAGGACACCAGATCGGCGGGTTCGATCTCATGGGCGTAGTTGCGGATGTAGCGGCGGGTGCGGGCGATGTGCCGGCCCGCCCGGATGATCTTCGGGAGGTCCTCCCGGTCGTCGATCCACCGGGTGTCGGCCGCCGAACCCGCGTCCCGGATCAGCAGGGTGCCCGCGTCGCGGTCGGTCAGGGCCTGCTTCTCGCTGGTGGCGGCGGACACGGCGCCGTGCGCGTCCAGACCCACGTGGCAGTGGGCGTCGACCAGTCCGGGCAGTGCCCATCCGGTCACGGTGACGACCGCGGCCGAGGACACGGACGGGCGGTCGTAGGTGATGCGTCCCCCGACGACCCACAGCTCGGCCCGGACGTCCTCCGGGCCGACGAGCACCCGCCCCTTCACATGCAGCACCGTGTGATCGCTCATGACTGCACTGTACGAGGGCGGGGACCGGGCCCACGAGAGTGCCGGAGAGGTCCGCCAGGCCCGGTCGGGGGCCGAATCGGGGACCGGTCCGGGACCGGGATCCGGCTCGGTACCCTCGTGCGGTGTGGCCGGAATACCCCGGCCCGAACCGAACTGTCCGAAGAAGGCGCCCACCGTGACACATCCGTTTCTGGACCTCCCTCCGCTGACCGCCGACCGGTTCGCGGCCATCGAGCGGCGGGTCGCCGCGCTGCTCGGCACCGAGCAGGACGTGGTGATCACCCAGGGCGAGGCGCTGTTGCCGCTGGAGGGCTGCATCCGGTCCGGCGCCCGGCCCGGTTCGACGGCGCTGAACGTGGTGACGGGCCCGTACGGCCAGACCTTCGGCAACTGGCTGCGGGACTGCGGGGCGAAGGTCGTCGATCTGGAGGTGCCGTTCCACACCGCGGTCACCGCCGCACAGGTCGAGCAGGCGCTGGCCGGGCACCCGGAGATCGACTTCGTCTCCCTGGTGCACGCCGAGGCGGCGACCGGCAACACCAACCCGGTCGCGGAGATCGGCGAGGTCGTCCGGGCCCACGGCGCCCTGTTCATGCTGGACGCGGTGGCCTCGGTGGCGGCCGAACCGCTGCTGCCGGACGCCTGGGGCGTGGATCTCTGCGTGATCGGGGCGCAGAAGGCGATGGGCGGTCCGGCCGGGGTGTCGGCGGTGTCGGTGAGCGCGCGCGCCTGGGAGCGGTTCGCCGCGAACCCGGCCGCGCCCCGGCGTTCGTACCTCTCCCTGCTCGACTGGAAGGAGCGGTGGATCGACGGCGGCCGCCGGACCCTGCTGCACGCGCCCGCGCAGCTGGAGATGCTCGCGCTGGAGGCCTGTGTCGACCGGATCGAGAAGGACGGCCTCGACACGGTCGTCGCCCGGCATGCGACGGCGGCCGCGGCGACGCGTGCGGGCGCCGCGGCGCTCGGCGGCGGTCTGACGCCCTATGTGCACGAGGCGCGGGACGCCGCTCCGGTGGCGACGACGCTGCGGACCCCGGCCGGGGTCGACGCGGCCGGGCTGGTGGCGGCCGCGCTGGCCGTCGACCCCTCGCTGCCGCTGGTCGCGGGCGGCGGGGCGCTGGCCGGGGAGATGATCCGGGTCAACCACTACGGCGCGGACGCGACCCAGGACGCGGTGCTGTCGTCGCTGTCGGCGCTGGGGGCGGCGCTGGCCGCATCGGGCACGGCGCCCGAGCCGGTCGACCAGACGGCGGCGCGCCGCGCGGCCCTGGCCGCCTGGTCGTAACCGTCCGCCGGCTGCCCGGTGCCGACGGCCGTCCGCCGTCGACCCCCGGAAGAATGCAATTCCGGGCCATAAATTCAAAGCGGAACCAGAAAACGGGAAGCTTTGTCACCGCCTTTACGGATGGCAGCTTCCCGTTTTCTTCTGCCCGGGTTCCGAGGGCCTAAACGCTAAAGTTCCAACAGGGCGAACCACCCCCTCCCCGCATGTGATCGAACCCACAACGGCGCCGTTTTGCGGCTTATTTACCGGACAGATGCCGACATAACGCTGCACTGTTCAGAGGGCTCGCGCCCGCGCGATAACACATCACCCAGCTCACCCCAAGCCGCAGTGACCATGCATTCATGGAATTGAATCGGTAAGTTGAATCGGCATGAACGCCGCGCAGGACAACCTGGTACGAGCCGAATCCCATCGTGAATTCACCGTTATCGAGAGCCCCCGCGTCGAGGACGGGGCCGCGCTCTGGCGCATCGCCCGCGACTCCGAGGTGCTGGACCTCAACTCCTCGTACAGCTACCTGCTGTGGTGCCGGGACTTCGCCACGACCTCCCTGGTGGCCCGGGGCCCGGACGGGGAGCCCGTCGCGTTCGTGACCGGCTACACCCGCCCGGACCGGCCCGATTCCCTGGTCGTCTGGCAGATCGCGGTCGACCGCGAGCACCGCGGGCGCGGTCTGGCGGGAGCCCTGCTGGACGCGCTGACCGCCCGGGTCACCGCCGAGCTGGGTATCCGGCGGCTGGAGACCACCGTCACCCCCGGCAACACCGCGTCGGACCGGCTCTTCACGGCCTTCGCCGCCCGCCGGGGAGCGCAGGTCGAGCGCACCGTCCTGTTCGGCGGGGAGCTGTTCCCGCCGGGTGCGGGGCACGAGCCGGAGCTGCTCTACCGCATCGGGCCGCTCGACCGCTGACCGTCCGCGCGCCCCTCGCCGTACGGCCGAAGGCCGCCCGCCGCCGTACCCGTGCCGTACGCGCCGCGCCGCCCCGATTCCGCACCGCCCCGATTCCGTACCGCCCGATGATCCGTCGCCCCGCACCACCGGCCTGCGGCCCTGCGACCGCCGCACGGCCCGGCCCACACCCCCGGGAGAGAGCAGTGACCATCACCCCGCCCGCCCTGAGCATCTTCGAAACCCTCGAATCGGAGGTGCGCAGCTACTGCCGCAGCTGGCCCGCGGTCTTCGACCGGGCCCGCGGCAGCCGTCTCGTGGACGAGGACGGCCACTCCTATCTCGACTTCTTCGCCGGAGCCGGCTCCCTCAACTACGGGCACAACAACCCCGTACTCAAACGCGCCCTGCTCGACTATCTCGAACGGGACGGCATCACCCACGGGCTCGACATGGCGACCACAGCCAAGCGGACCTTCCTGGAGACCTTCCAGAACGTGGTCCTCCGGCCGCGCGATCTGCCCTACAAGGTGATGTTCCCGGGCCCGACCGGCACCAATGCGGTGGAGGCTGCGCTGAAGCTGGCCCGGAAGGTGAAGGGCCGGGAGTCGGTCGTCTCCTTCACCAACGCCTTCCACGGGATGTCGCTGGGGTCCCTCGCGGTCACCGGCAACGCCTTCAAACGGGCGGGGGCAGGCATTCCGCTGGTCCACGGCACGCCGATGCCGTTCGACAACTACTTCGACGGCACCGTCCCCGACTTCCTCTGGTTCGAACGGCTGCTGGAGGACCAGGGCTCCGGGCTCAACAAGCCCGCCGCCGTGATCGTGGAGACCGTCCAGGGCGAGGGCGGGATCAATGTGGCCCGGCCCGAGTGGCTGCGCGCGCTCAAGGAGCTGTGCGAACGGCGGGACATGCTGCTGATCGTCGACGACATCCAGATGGGCTGCGGCCGGACCGGGGGCTTCTTCTCCTTCGAGGAGGCGGGCATCGTCCCGGACATCGTGACCCTCTCCAAGTCGATCAGCGGTTACGGGCTGCCGATGTCGCTCTGCCTGTTCCTGCCGGAACTGGACGTCTGGGAGCCCGGCGAGCACAACGGCACCTTCCGCGGCAACAACCCCGCCTTCGTCACCGCCGCCGCCGCGCTGCGGACCTACTGGGCCGACGGCGAGTTGGAGAAGCAGACCCTGGACCGCGGCGAACAGGTCGAACAGGCGCTGCTGGCCCTGGCCGCCGAGGACCCCGAGCCCGGTTTCGGCTTCCGCGGCCGCGGACTGGTCTGGGGCCTCGAATTCCCGGACAAACAGCGGGCTTCGGCGGTCTGCGCCCGCGCCTTCGAACTCGGGCTGCTGCTGGAGACCTCGGGCCCCGAGGGCGAGGTGGTGAAGCTTCTGCCGCCGCTCACCGTCTCGGCCGAGGAACTGGACGAGGGCCTGCGGACCCTGGCCCGCGCCGTCCGCGAAACCGCCTGACGGCGCCCGCCCGCACCACTCCCCCACCGAACAGACCGAACAGACCGAACGAACAGAGGTGACCACAGCGTGATCGTCCGCTCCCTCGACGACATCGAGAACACGGACCGGCACATCAGAGCGGCCTCCGGGACCTGGGAGAGCAAACGTCTGGTCCTGGCCCGCGAACGGGTCGGGTTCTCGCTCCACGAGACCGTGCTCTACGCGGGCACCGAGACGTCCATGTGGTACGCGAACCACATCGAGGCGGTGCTCTGCGTCGAGGGCACGGCCGAACTGACCGACGACGAGACCGGCGAGGTCCACACCATCGGCCCCGGCACGATGTACCTGCTCGACGGGCACGAACGGCACACCCTGCGTCCGGTCACCGACTTCCGCTGCGTCTGCGTCTTCAACCCGCCGGTCACCGGCCGGGAGGACCACGACGAACACGGCGTCTATCCCCTGATCACCGAGGAGGGCTGAACCATGGCGACCGCCACCGGCACCGCCGTACACCACGACCTCTATCCGACCCGCGGCCGGGCCGAGGTGCCGACCCCGCGCCGGGACCCGGTCGTCTGGTCGGCGCCGGGCGCGCCCGGCCCGCTGCTCCCCGCCCAGCTCGCGGCCTACGAACGCGACGGCTTCATCGGCGTCGAGGACCAGATCACCGACGAGGAGGTGGCGCTCTACCGGACGGAGATGGAGCGGCTGATCTCCGATCCCGATGTCCGCGCCGACGAGCGGGCGATCGTCGAGCCCGGGTCGGACAAGGTGCGCTCGGTCTTCGAGGTGCACCGGATCAGCGCTGTCTTCGCCGCGCTGGTGCGCGACGAGCGGGTGGTGGGCCGGGCCCGGCAGATCCTCGGTTCGGACGTCTACGTCCACCAGTCCCGGATCAACGTGAAGCCGGGCTTCGGCGCCTCCGGCTTCTACTGGCACTCGGACTTCGAGACCTGGCACGCGGAGGACGGGATGCCCGCGATGCGGGCGGTGTCGGTGTCGATCGCGCTGACCGAGAACCGGGACACCAACGGCGGGCTGATGATCATGCCGGGTTCGCACCGCACCTTCCTGGGCTGCGCGGGCGAGACCCCGAAGGACAACTACAAGCGCTCCCTGCGGATGCAGGAGGCGGGGACGCCGTCGGACGGAGCGCTGACCCGGTTCGCGGACGAGCACGGGATCAGGCTGTTCACCGGCCGGGCGGGCTCCGCGACCTGGTTCGACTGCAACTGCATGCACGGCTCGGGCGACAACATCAGTCCGTACGCCCGGAGCAATGTCTTCATCGTCTTCAACAGCGTGGAGAACGCGGCGGTGGAACCGTTCGCGGCGCCGGTGCGGCGGCCGGAGTTCATCGGGGCGCGGGACTTCACTCCGGTACGCCCCGGCTGAGGAACGTCCGGGAGGGACCGGGCCGCTGGTACGGAAAAGGGAGGGGGAGGGGCGCCGGTGTACGCCCCTCCCCCTTCGCCCGCTCCCCCTCGGGCGGGCGGTACGGGCCGGTCGGGCCCGGTGGCCCGGTCGGCCCGGTCCCGGCCGGTCGGCCCGGTCAGACTGCCGCCGTGACCGAGGCCGTGGCCAGGGCCGGGTAGTCCGTGTAGCCCCGCTCGTCACCGCCGAAGAAGGTGGCCGGGTCGGGGGTGTTGTACGGGCCCGAGGTGCGCAGCCGGGACGGCAGGTCCGGGTTGGCGAGGAAGAGCGCGCCGAAGGCGAGCAGATCGGCCGTGCCGTCCTCGACCAGGCCCAGCGCGTCATGGCCGGTCGGCCCCTCGCTTACGGGGTTGAGCACGAGGGTGCCGGTGAACTCCTTGCGCAGCCCCAGGGTGAACGGCCGGACCTCGGGGGTGGCCTCCAGGACATGGAGGTAGGCGATGCCGAGCGGCTCCAGGGCACGGACCAGCGTCCGGTAGACGGCGTCCGGAGCGGGCTCCTGGATGTCGTTGTACGGATTCGACGGCGAGATCCGCAGGCCGACCCGGGAGGCGCCGATCGCGTCCGCGACCGCGCGCACGGTCTCCACGGCGAACCGGGTGCGGTTCTCGTCCGTACCGCCCCACTCGTCGGTGCGCAGGTTGGTGTTGGGGGCGAGGAACTGGTGGATCAGATAGCCGTTGGCGCCGTGCAGCTCCACCCCGTCGAAACCGGCGTCGATCGCGTTGCGGGCGGCTGCGGCGAAGTCCTCGACGGTAGTGCGGACCTCGTCGGCGGAGAGCTCGTCCGGGGTCGTGAAGTCCTGCATCCCCTGCTTGGTGAAGATCTGGCCGTCGGCGCGGACGGCGGAGGGGCCGACGGGGCGGAGCTCGCCGGGCAGCAGATCGGGGTGGCCGATCCGCCCGGTGTGCATGAGCTGGGCGAAGATCGTGCCGCCGCGGGCGTGGACGGCGTCGGTGACCCGGCGCCAGCCCGCCGTCTGCTCGTCGCTGTGGAGACCGGGGGTGTCGGGGTAGCCCTGGCCGACAACCGAGGGCTGGATGCCCTCGGTGACGATCAGCCCCGCGGAGGCGCGCTGGGCGTAGTACTCGACCGTCGCATCGGTGGGCGAGTGCCCGGGGCCGTAGGCCCGGCTACGGGTCATGGGGGCCATGGCGATGCGGTTGGCGAGCGTCCGTCCGGCGAGGTCGACGGGGTCGAAAGCGGTGGTCATCGGGGCTCCCACAGAGGTGTGTGGTCGGCCAAATGATATTAGATGGCCGACCAATGAATCCGGTCGGGGGATACTGTAGCGCACTTCTTTGGCCGACCAAGGTAAAATTTTCGGGAGGCTTCCGGGAGACACTGTCACTGCGGGCGGGGAGACTGACGCACACACCATGCGACCAGCACCGACTAGCACCGACCGGCACCGACACCCCTGCGAGGAGGGTCCGATGACGACCGACGAGTACGTGGCCCCGGCAGGAGCGCCGGTGGAAGCGGAGTGCACCGGGACCGACGGCGGGCCGGAGCCTTCCGCGGCGGACTGCGCCGGAGCGGGCCTGGGGTTCGCCGCCGGACCCGCCTGCAACGAGAAGGCGCCGGTCTCCTTCACGGTCTCCCGGGTCGCCCGGCTGCACCGGATGGTCAGCGGAAAGCATCTGCGGAGCCTCGGCCTCTATCCCGGCCAGGAGTTCGTCATGGTCCATCTGTGGACCCGGGGCCCGTCCCGCCAGTCCGATCTGATCAGGGCCGCCGATCTCGACCCGTCCACCGTCACCAAGATGCTCCAGCGGCTGGAACAGGCCGGACACGTCCGCCGATGTCCCGATCCGGCGGACCGCCGGGCGGTCCTCGTCGAGGCGACCGAGTCCGGCGACGGGCTCCGGGCGGCGGTGGAGGCGACCCTCTCCGGTCTGGAGGAGCATCTGCTCACCGGCCTCGACGAGGGCGAGCGGCAGGAACTGCTGCGGCTGCTGACCAAGGCGGAGCGGAATCTCTGCCGGGAGGCCGGCGGGGAGTGCGAACCCCCCGAGTAGCGCATGGCGCTCTAGACCAGCGCCTCCAGGAGCCGGTCCACGTGCCCAGGTGTGTTGTACAAGTGGAAGGACACCCTCAGCCCGCCGGCGCGGGCGGCGGTGACGATGCCCTGTGCGGCGAGGGCGGGCACCCGGTCCGCCAGCCCGGGGACGGAGACGATCGCGGACTCCCCCGGCACCGGTGTGTGCCCCCGTTCGGCCAGCCCCTCGCGCAGCCGCCGGGCCAGGCCCGTCACGTGCCGGTGAACGGTCTCCGTACCCGCCTCCGCCAGCAGCTCCAGCGACGGGACCAGCGCGTGGAACGAGGGGTACGCCGGTGATTCGTCGAAGCGGCGCGCATTCGCCGCCAGTTCCCGCGCCGGGCCGTACAGCGCACCGTCCGCCGAGGCGAAGGTCCCGGCGAAGAGCGGCCGCAGGGTGCGCTGCGCCTCCTCGGTGACGGTCAGGAACGACACCCCGCGCAGACCGAGCAGGAATTTGTACGCGACGGTGACCGTGTAGTCGAAATCGCCCGCGCACAGCGGCAGCCAGCCCGCGGACTGGCTGGTGTCGGCCAGGGTCCGCGCGCCGTGCGCGGCGGCCGCCTCCCGTACCGCCGCGAGATCTGCGATCCGCCCGTCGGCGGACTGCACGGCCGAGAACGCCACCAGTGCCGTACCGGGGCGGACCGCGTCGGCGAGCCCTTCGAGCGGGGCGTAGCGCGGCTTCAGATCCCCACGGGCCGTGAACGGGGTGACGACGGAGGTGTACTCGCCCTCGGGGAAGAGCACCTCCGCGCCCGCCGGCAGCGACTGCGCGACCAGGCCGACAGCCGTGGCCAGGGAGCTGCCCACGGCCACCCGTCCGGCGTCGACGCCCACCAGTCCGGCGAAGGACTCCCGTACCGCGCCCACGGTGCCGTAGTCACCGGCGCCCCCGGGCCGCCCGGCGGCCAGTTCCCCCGCCAGGGCCGCCAGCGCGGCGACCGCCCGGCGGGGCAGCACACCGCAGGAGGCGGTGTTCAGATACGTCGATCCCAGCGCGAACTCGGCGGCGGCAGCATCCGGAGTCTCCATACGATCACCCTGAGCGCCGCGGGGCGCGCGGTCAACCACGCGCGCGGGCCCGCGACCGGATCACCGGGACCCTGCGGCCGGGCGCGTCCGTGCGATCACGCGGACTCCGCGGCCTCCCGGGACTTCCACGCCTGCTCCAGTGCCTGGGTGAACAGCTCGGCGGGCTGCCCGCCGGAGACCCCGTACCGCCGGTCGAAGACGAAGAATGGCACTCCGCTCGCCCCCATGCCGGACGCCTCCTGCTCATCGGCGCGGACGTCGGCCGCGTACGCCTCGCGGTCCGCGAGGACCCCGCGTACCTCCGCCTCGTCCAGCCCGGCCTCGACGGCAACCGCCAGCAGCACCTCGTCGTCGTAGACGGACCGCTCCTCGGCAAAGTTGGCGCGGTAGACCCGGTCCAGCAGCTCGCCCTGACGGCCCCGGGCCTTCGCCAGATGCAGGACGCGGTGGATGTCGAAGGTGTTGCCGTGGTCGCGGTCGTCCGTACGGTACGGGAGGCCCTCGGCCCGGGCGTTTCCGGCGACGTGCTCCTCCATCGCCACGGCCTCCTCGCGGCTGCGCCCGTATATCCGCATCAGCACCTCGACGACCGTGTCGATCGTGTCCTTGGGGCGGCCCGGGTCCAGCTCGTAGGACCGATGCACCACTTCCACCTCGTCCCGGTGCGCGAACCGGGCGAGCCCCTTCTCGAAGCGTTCCTTCCCGATGTAGCACCAGGGGCAGGCGATGTCGCTCCAGATCTCGACGCGCATCACGACTGTCTTCTCCACTCTCCGGCCGTCCAGTTCTCCCGGGCGACAACGTCCGCACCGAAGCGCGCATTCCCCGGCGGCGGTCCCGGCACCCGGGAATCAGGGGCGGGGAACCATCCCGGGGGCGCCGGTCGTCTTCCGGGTGGGATGAACAAGACGATCAGGCACACCGCCGTCTTCACTCTGCTGCTGGTGCTGGCCCTGCTGCTGCGGGCCACCTGGGTACAGGCGTACGAGGCGGAGGCACTCGCGGACAACGACAAGAACCGGCGCAAGGTCATCGACCAGTACGCCCAGCCGCTGGGCGACATCGTCGTGGCCGGGAGCGCCGTCACCGGCTCGCAGCGCAGCTCCGGCGGCGATCTGGCGTACCAGCGCACCTACACCGACGGCGAGCTGTACGCGGCGGTGACCGGCTACAGCTCCCAGGCGTACGGCTCCACCCAGTTGGAGGGCATCTACGGCCAGGTGCTCGACGGCACCGACCCCCGGCTGAAGAACCCGCTGGACACGCTCACCCGCGCCCAGCAGGAGCCGGGTGATGTGCTCACGACCATCGACCCGGCGGTCCAAAAGGCGGCGTTCGAGGCGCTCGGCGACGTCAAGGGCGCGGCGGTGGCGGTCGAGCCCGCCACGGGCCGCATCCTCGGGCTGGCCAGCACCCCTTCGTACGATCCGTCGGCGATCGCCGGGACCACGGACGGCGAGACCTGGCAGAAGCTGCTCACCGACCCGGACAAGCCGATGGTGAACCGGGCGCTGCGGCAGCCGCTGGCCCCGGGATCGACGTTCAAGCTGGTCGTCGCGGCCGCGGCGCTGGAGGACGGGCGGTACGGGACGGTCGACGAGCGGACCGACAGCCCCATGCCGTACACGCTCCCCCTCACCACGAAGCCGCTGCGGAACGACATCCCGAGCGCGCCCTGCGAGGATGCGTCGATCCGTGAGGCGCTGCGCTGGTCGTGCAACAACGTCTTCGCCAAGCTGGCGATCGACCTGGGCCAGGACAAGGTCCGGGCGATGGCGGAGAAGTTCGGGTTCAACAAGGAGTGGGACGTTCCGGTCCGGGCGTACGAGAGCGTGTACCCGAAGGGGCTCGACGCTCCGCAGACCGGTCTGACCGGTATCGGCCAGTTCGATGTGACGGCCACCCCGCTCCAGATGGCGATGGTCTCGGCGGCGATCGCCAACGGCGGTGTGCTGGCCTCCCCGCATATGGTGTCCCAGGTCGTCGACGCCGAGGGCACCGTCCTCGACTCGTACGACGGAAAACCGGGGAAGCGGGTCGTCTCGGAGCGGACCGCGGAGCAGTTGCGCAGTGCGATGGTGACGGTCGTCGAGAAGGGTACGGGCTCGAACGCGCAGGTCGCGGGGGCCGAGGTCGGCGGCAAGACGGGCACCGCCCAGCAGGGGGTCGACAACACGGGCAAGCCGTACGCCTGGTTCACCTCCTACGGCACGGACCGGGAGACCGGGAAGCAGATCGCGGTCGCGGTGGTCATCGAGGACGCGGGCGGTCCGCGCTCGGAGGTCAGCGGGAACGGTCTGGCGGCGCCGGTGGCACAGAAGATCATGGCGGCGGCGCTCCGGTAGGCGCGCGGACGCCCGGCGCGAGGGCGTGCGTACCGCCGAGCGGAGCCGTCGGTGTGGTCCCGGAGGGTGAAAGGCGGCGCCGGGAGGGAGCGGAGGGAAGGGTAAGGGAACGGCAAAGCGGTCCCGGTCGTTACTTCTGGCATGACCGCTATGACCCCCGGCTCGAACATCCCTCTGCCCTCCTCCCGTGTGGCGGTGGACGTCGCCGCCCCCGTGCGACTCGACGTGTCGGGCCTCCTCCTCACCGCAGACGGCAAGGTGCGCTCCGACGCCGATTTCATCTTCTACAACCAGCCCACGGGCCCGGGGGTGAGCTACCGCTCCGGCGGCGGCTCCGCGCCGGACGCGATCGTGGTCGACACCGCGGCCGTCCCGCCGGGCATCGAGAAGATCGTGATCACGGCCAGCCCGGACGCGGCGGGCCAGTCCTTCCAGGGCATCGAGCCGACCGCCACCGTCCGGGACGCGGACAGCGGCAGCCCGCTGGCCACCTTCACCCCGCCCCGGCTGGGCGCGGAGACGGCCCTGGTCGTCGTGGAGGTCTACCGGCGCAACGGCGTCTGGAAGGTCCGTGCCGTCGGCCAGGGATACGCCAACGGTCTCGCGGGCATCGCGACCGACTTCGGCGTCTCGGTGGACGAGGAGCCCGCCGCGGCCGCACCGCAGCCCGCCGCTCCCCCGGTGACGCCCCCGCCCACCCCCGCCCGGGCCTCCAGCGCCCCGGCCACCCCTCCGCCGCCCCCCGCCCCGGCCGCGCCCGCGGCACCCGCCGCCTCCGGCAAGATCAACCTCGACAAGGGCCGGGTCAACCTCCAGAAGAACCAGACGGTGTCCCTGGTCAAGGGCGGCCGCCCGCTGCTCTCCCAGGTGAAGATGGGCCTCGGCTGGGAGCCCGCGTACCGGAGCAAGGACATCGACCTCGATGCCTCGGTGATCGCCTACGGCCCCCAGCGCAACCACCTCGACAGCTGCTACTTCGGCAAGCTGACCATCCTGGGCGGCTCCATCCGCCACTCCGGCGACAACCTCACCGGTGAGGGCGCGGGCGACGACGAGGTGATCACGGTCGATCTCGGCCGTCTCCCCGCCGATGCCACCGGCCTGGTGTTCACGGTGAACTCCTTCTCCGGCCAGAAGTTCACCGAGGTCGCCAAGGCCTACTGCCGTCTGCTGGACGCGGCGACGGGCGAGGAGCTGGTCCGCTTCGACCTGACGGGCGCCGAGCCGCAGACGGGCGTGATGATGGCGAAGCTGATCCGCCAGTACTCGGGCGAGTGGGAGATGACGGCCATGGGCGACTTCGTGAAGTCGCGCACGGTCCGCGGCATGGTGAAGCCCGCGGCCCAGGCGCTGTAGAAAGCCTCAGGTCAGGCCGTGCCCGCCCTCCCCGGGAGGGTGGGCACGGACGCCACGAGCTGTCGGTAGCAGCCGTTGCTCCACTCGGCGTTCCGCTCCCCGGCCACGGCGGTCCAGTGCCGGCAGACGGCATCGACAAAGGCGCGGACCGCGTCCGGGGCGGCCTCCTGCCACGCGGGTACGGTCGCCAGCCAGGCGAGGGCGGCGTCCGGGGGCTGATCGCATTCCATGAGCCGTACGGCGGTGTACGCGGCGTCGACCCAGGCGGGGCCGGTGGCGGGCCTGGCCCAGTCGACGGCGTACGCCCGCCCGGTCGCATGCTCCACGAGGAGATTGTGCGGGTGGGTGTCGGTGTGCAGCAGGGTGTCCCCGGCGAGCAGCTCGGAGTCCCCGGGCCGGAGGTGACCGGCGAACCGCTCGGCGAGCGTGGGCACCCGGACCCCGTCCGGCACCCGCAGCCGCCCCATGCGCCCGAGCACCTCGCGTACCGCGTCCAGATCCTTCGACCCGGGCCCGAGGTCGGCGTGCCGCCCGTCGACCCGGTCGAAGACGAGGACCCGCCATCCGGCTGCCCTCACGTCGTACCGCAGAGCAGGCCCGACTCCCTCGACGGCCGCGCCGAGCAGGGCTTCGAGGTGGAGTGCGGCGGCCTCGTCCGTGTCCCCGTCCGGCACACCCTTGAGGAAGAGGCCGCCGTACCGCTGTGTCCGGACGGTTGCCGCGAGCCGGCAGTTGAGCCCGTGGGGAACGGTCTCGTCGCTCAGCAGGGCGCCGGTCCGCGCGGTGACCTCGTCCCGTAGGACGGCGGGAAGGGCGTCCCAGCCGACGCGGTCGATCATGAAGGTCCCTTTCTCGGGGCGGGCCGCTCACCGTGATGAGGCGGCCCGGTGGTGCCGGTCGGGTGCTACTGCTGCTGCGTGGCACCGCACAGTCGGCACCGCATCTGGCCGCTCCAGCCGACCCACTGGTGTGGGCAGTCGGCCGTGCCGGGGGTGCCCGGGGCACTCGTGCTCCGGGCGCTGTGGTGAAGGTCCGGGCACTTCGCGGCTCCGCAACGGCACGGCGGCCATGCCCGTTCGGGAGCCGCTGCCGGAAGACCGGCCTCAGCGGGAGCGCGATCAGTACGCTGCATGCGTCGACTCCATCCAGTCGGCCACCCCTCGGGCCCGGCGAGGCTACGAGCGTTTCTCTGCTGAACTTCGCAGCACGAGCAGGAAGACGACGGTAGGGAGTTGCGCATACCTGCCGCCACAAAGTTGCACGCGATTGCAGGGACGGACCTCCATCGAGGTCACACCCCGTCGACTCACTTGACAGCCGCACCAGAATGGCCGTACCAAGCCTGCGAACCGGTGCAACTTCGGAGCAACGGAGGCGACATGGACCTACGGTTCGTCGGGATCGCCCCCGAGACGGACGACGACGGATGCCCCACCCTCTGAGACAAGGACTCCGCATGGAGCCGGACCTGGTGAAGGCGCACGTCGAAGCGTTCGAGAACGTCTGGGCGCGCGCGATCCCGCATGCCGAGTACGAGATCGTCTGACCCGTGCCCGGCTCCCCGACGACCAGCGTGCAGGAAGCCCGAGCCGCCCTCGCGGAGCGGCTGCGGGCCCTCCGGCTGGACGCCGGGATCACCGGCAAACAGCTCGCAGCGGCCTGCGGCTGGTCCGCCGCGAAGTCCTCACGGATCGCGGCAGGCCGCACGAGCCCGTCGGACGATGACATCCGGGCCTGGTGCCGAGCGTGCGGCGCCGAGGACCTCACAGCCGACCTGATCGCCGCCCGGCGCCAGGCGGACTCCATGTACGTCGAGTGGCGCCGCCTCCAGCGCACCGGGATGCGGCGTCTCCAAGAGGCATCACGGCCGCTCTACGAACGCACCCGCTCCTTCCGTGTCTACGCCTCGGGCGTCATCCCCGGATACCTCCAGACCCCCGGCTACGCCCGCGCCCTCATGGGCACCATCGCCCGGTTCCGCGGAACCCCGGACGACGTCGACGACGCCGTGAAGGCACGGATACGGCGGTCTCAGGCCGTCCTCCACGGGAACCACCGGTTTGCCACCCTGATCGAAGAGAACGTCCTGCACCACCGGGTAGGCGACACCGAGGTCATGGCCGGCCAGCTCGGCCACCTCCTCGCCTCCATGGCACTCCCCTCCATGTCCATCGGGATCGTCCCCTCCGCAGCCGCCCGGGAGCAGGTGATGTGGCCGGTCGAGCAGTTCACCGCCTTCGATGACGACCGCGTTCATGTCGAACTGCTGGCGGCGAAAGTCACCGTCACCGCGCCGGGCGAGCTGGAGGTGTACCACCGGGCGTTCGCGAGGCTGGCAAGGCTCGCGGTCCACGGGGCGCATGCGCGGGCGCTGATCGTCAGGGCCATCGACGCCCTTGCGTAAGCCCCCGGCCGTGATCGCGGTGGAGACCTGGTGGCGGTCTGCAGCAGCGGTTGCAGGGGCGGCTGACCTCCACCTCCGTGGAGAGCCGGAGCACCACCCGATCCGAAGCCCTCTGAGATGCGGCAACGTCACCGGTGAGAGCACCTGCGCCTCCTGGAGATCACACCGATCCTTCGGTCGGCGTGGTCGTCAGCATCGTCGACAGCTCTGTGCGGCCCGTCGCCCCCGTCTTGCGGTAGACCCGGTGGAGATGGTTGTCGACCGTCCTGACCGAGACGCCGAGTGCGGCCGCGATCTCCCTGCTGGTGTGCCCGGCGGCGGCGAGACGGGCCACGTCGCGCTCCCGGTCCGTCAGTCCCGGGGTCCAGCAGGCGAGGACCGCCGGTGTCATCGTCCCTTCGCAGGCCGCGGTGAGACGGTGGCAGCGGTCCGCGGCCCGCTGGGCTCGGGTGTCCTCTCCCCGGCGGGACCACAGCCCGGCCGCCTGCGCCGCGGCCTCGGCCGCGTGCAGCCGCATTCCGGCGGCGTCGAATCCGGCGACGGCCCGCTCCAGGGCGGCCGCGTCCCGCGCTCCCAGCGCGGCGGCGTGCTCGGCGTACAGGGCCAGATGCGGGGCGTCGCCCTCGGCGGCGAGGGCGGCGAGGCGGGTGGCGACCCCCGCGGGCTGCCCCAGCCGGACCGGCAGATGCAGCAGTTCCGCCTCCCAGAGGGGAATCGCCTGTTCCCGCGCGCCCTCCGCGGCGAGCAGTGCCTGCCGGACGGCCTCGGGCCGGCGGCCCCGGGCCGCCAGGATCCACGGCTGGGCCATGCGCAGTGCCGGGATCTGGAAGCAGCGGTACGACTCCATCCGGGCCAGATGCGCCCGGTCGAGCAGCGACTCGGCCGCGGCGGTATCACCGAGTTGTGCCTCGACCACGGCCCATTCGCCGAGCAGCAGCCCCTCCTGTCCCCAGGTGCTGTCGTCCCGCAGTACGGCGCAGGCGGCCCGCATGTGCTTGCGGGCGGTGCGCAGGGCGCCGCGCCGGGCGGCGACCCTGCCGAGGTAGAACTGCCAGACGCCCTGACCGGCCACCCAGCCGGACTCCCGGGCCCGCCGGTACTCGGCAGCCGCCGTGGCGTCCGCTTCGTCCAGTCGTCCCGCATAGGCCTGTACGGTGGCCAGCCAGCTCATCAGTCCCGCGGCCAGCATCGGGATATCGTCCTCGCCCGGCAGCATCGGGAGCGCCGATTCGAGCAGTGCAAGCGCGGACTCCGTCCGGCCGTGGCAGAACGCGTGCACCCATTCCGCGTACTGGAGCCGGATCCGGATGCCCGGCCCTGGCCGGTGGCGGCGGCGGGCCCGTTCGACGGCAGCGGTGTACCCGGGCCAGTCGGCCTGTACGGCGAGCAGCAGGGCCTGCAGCGCGGCCAGCTCGGCCCGGGCCTCCTCGTCCCGGAGTTCTTCCTCGCCCCGGCGCAGCAGGTCCACGGCGTCGGCGGGCCGGTCGAGGGTCAGATACATATTGGCTGCCCGTAACTGGAGCGAACGCAGTTGCTCCCGCTCGGGAAGCACGCTCTGCGGCAGCCCGCTGTGCACCTCCTCCGCCTGCACGCCCTGGCCACCGTGGCCGAGGGCGATGGCGAGCACCCGGCGGGCCGGGGTGCCCCCGCCCGCCGCGCACGCGGCCCGGGCCAGCTCGACGGCGAGAGTGAAGTCCATGGTCAGCACGGCGTGGTCGGCCGCGGAGAGCAGCAGTGCCGGGTCGGAGTGGTCGCCTGCCGCCAGTCGCCAGCCGCCGACCCGGGCCGGATCCGCCCGGCGCCGCATTCCGGTGCGCCGGACCGCGTCGGCGAGCTCGCGGCAGTGCCGGCGCCGCCGGTGGGCGGGCATCCGCTGCCGCAGTACTTCGCCGTAGAGCGGATGGGCCAGCCGGACCCGGGCGCGGCGGCCGTCGCTCTCTCCGGTGGCGAGACCGTGGTGGTCGAGTTCGTCCAGGACGGCGGGGCCGACGAGGTGTTCCAGCTCGGCGGAGCCCAGGGGTTCACCGAGCGCCAGCAGCTCGGCGGCCCGCCGGACGGCGGGGCTGAGGCGGCCGATCCGCCGCTCCACGAGACCGGACAGCTCGGTGCCGGGGTCGAGCGGGCCCTTGCGCTGCCAGACCCCGGCGGTGTCCGTCAGCGTGCCCGCGGCGGTGCCCGCCTCCACGAGCTGCTGAAGCCAGAGCACATTGCCGCCGCTGTACCGCCGCAGCAGATCAGCGGTGGAGCCCTCCACCGGCCCGCCGAGCGCCCGTTCCAGCAGCAGACCGACGGAGTCGGCGGTGAGCGGCGGCAGTTCCAGCCGCCGGGCGTAGCCGCCGCGGACCATCGCGTCGACGGCGTCCGGCAGGGGGACGCCCGAGCGGGCGGTGAGCACGATACGGAGGTTCCGGCGCACGGCGAGATGGAGCAGGAGCGCGGCGGATCCGTCGTCGAGCAGGTGGGTGTCGTCGATCTGGAGCACCGGGGCCGGTTTCGGAGCCGTGCCGTTCGGGTCCGTGTCGCCCTCGGCCGCGAGGAGTCCGTCCGCGAGGGCACGGAGCAGGTTGGACCGTCCGCCGGCTGCCGGGAGGGGCTCGGGCAGCAGATGTGCCAGGGCGCCGAAGGGGATCCGCCGGGTGCTCTCGGTGGCCGGGGCCGTCAGCACGCGTGCCACGGGGCGGGCGGGCCCGGCGAGCAGTTCCCGGACGAGTCGTGTCTTGCCGACTCCGGCGGGCCCGGTCAGCAGCAGGACGTACGGATCCGGGCCGGTCAGCAGCGGTACCAGCTCGCCGAGGGCGTCCTCCCGGCCGGTGAAGGGCCAGGAGTGAGCGGAGGTGAGGCTTCCGGTGAGGGGCCGCCGGCTGCCGCCCGGTGGGACGGAGTCTGCTGTTCGGTGCCGCACGGCGGCCCCCTCCCTGAACGGTGGCGCCCGGTGGTACCCCGTCGTGGGTCTGAGTACCAGATTACTCACGACATGACATTGCGTCAGGGATACCTTCTCCTCGGTGCCGGGAACCACCACCGGCCCGTCGGCGGAGACCGAGGAGGCGCTGTGCGCAGCAGAGTTGGAAGGGGCCGGGCCACCGGCCCCGTCAGGCTCCGATCCGTATCGGCCCGGCTGATCACGGCCGTCACCGTAGTGGCCGGGGCACTGGCCGTGGGACCGCCCGCGGCGGCGGCCGACCTGCCCTACGGGCCGTACACCTGTGCCAACGGTTTTGTGTGGCGGGAGGCGTTCGCGGGCGACCAGGTCTGTGTGCCCCCGGCGATCCGCAGCCAGAGCTGGTCGGAGAACGCGCTGGGGCCGTCGCGCCGGGAGCCGAACGGCGGTCCTTACGGGCCGGACACCTGCAAACAGGGCTTCGTCTGGCGGGAGGCCCGCCCGTCGGACCGGGTCTGTGTCCCGCCGCCCAGCCGTGACCAGGCGCGCTCCGACAATGCCAACGCCCCCTATCGGCTGGCCGATGCCGGAGCGACGCCCCAGGGCGGGATCACCGCGATCACCGCGGGGCACTCGGCGGGCGGTCACCTGTACGCCGCGGGCAGCGGGGTCAGCCCTTATGGGGCGGTGAAGTTCTTCGCGGCCCGTATCTCTGCCGGGCTGTTCCCGCTCGGAACGCTGACGGCCACTCCGTCCGGGACGCTGCCGGCGTGGCAGTACGTGGCGAACATAGGTTGCTGGGCGGGAGAGACCAGGCTGGCGACGATCGTGGTCCTCGACCAGGCCTCGGGTCTGGTCACCACCGCCGGGACCACGGACGCGTTCCGCCGCTGCGGCTGACCGAATCGTTCTTCCCCTCCCGGCAGCCGGTGCTGCCGGGCGGGGACTCGGGGGGTATGACGTCGGTCCTCAAGGCCCCGACCGGGCCTTGGGGACCGACGCTGCGGTTCCACCGGATGCCGATGCGGCCCGTCACTCGCCTTCCGCATGGGACAGGGCATCGCTGATCAGGGAAGTCGCGAAGGAAGGATCGTCGGCCATGCGGTTGATGTGCTCCGCGAGCAGGAACGCCGTGGCTTCCAGCGGAGTCATCTCCTCCTCGGTCCAGTACCCGAACTGCAGACGCCAGAGATTGGGGCTCAAGCCGGTGCCCGCGGCAATGACCAGGGCCGCCATGGTGGGGATCGCCTCGGCGGGGACACTCCTCGGCATCATGCGCATCGTGGCGACCAAATTGGGGACCACGTACTCGACGACGTCCTTGCCGTGGTCCTCGTGGGCCGTCCGCAGCCACTGCATGAACATGTAGATGAGCGTGCACACGCCGTCCAGCAGGTCTTCGATACCGTCGGCGCCCAGGGAAGCGGTGAACTGCTCCAGCAGTTCGCGCTGCACGGGGTCGGGTTCGGTACTGCCGTCATGGACCTGTTTGAGCCGAGAGTCGATCATCATGAGCGCGGCGCTCACATCACCGGCGGGAGCGAGTGCGGGGTCACAGGACGACGTCATGGATTCCTCCTCGATACGCCGCGGCGGCCGGCGGACGTGCCCGTACGGTAGGCCTTCGCCGCGTACGGGATCCGAAAAATCCGATGAACCTCCCCCGACCGTGTGAAGCCCCACCCGTTCGAGCCTGCCGGGAAAGGAACGGACGGCGGTATCAGGGCGCCCCGCACAACGCCCGTCCGGCTCACCGGCCCCGACGGCCGTACGGTCGTCCTCACCGTCCCCGAAGATGCGGCCCCGGCCCGTGAGGGGGACACGGACCGGGGCCGGTGAAGCCCCACGGTCGCCGGAGGTGTCAGCGGCGGCGCGGGGTGGTCTTCGTCCGCCATCGCGGAGCCGGGCATTCGGGGTGGGCGTAGAGGGAGGGGCGCGCGCCGGAGTCGGAGAAGCCGACCATCACCAGGTTCTCCTCCGTACGGTCCACGGGCCGTTCGCAGTAGATGCAGTACTCCGGCATCGGGCCGGGCCTATCGGTCATCGTCGTTCTCCTCGCCCGGGGCAGGCGGCCGGTCGGGGCAGACCGGGCCGCCGCAGACGCACGGCGGCCACTCCGGCTCGGGCGGGTCGAGTGTGGTGTACGGCGACGGGCTCCCCGTCGAGTAACCCGCATCGCTACGGCGCATTCGCTCCTCCTTGTCCGGTCGTCCGGCTCAGCCGCGCGGGGCCGGTCCATGGTCGGGGGCGGGGCCGGGGTCGGGGTCCGCGTACTGACGCTCCGGCGCGGAAAGGCCTGACACCCGGTCCGGCCACTCGTCCCGGTCCTCGCTGAGGTCGTCATGGGCGATGACCGTCACGATTCCGAGCCCGGCGAGCACAGCGGTCCACCAGACCACCGCCGCCCCGACGTCAACGGCGTTCATCGTCGCGGCCCCTGCCTCTTGAGACCGCCGCACCCCGGCGGATCGTCGACCGGCGCACTCCTTCTGCTCACCACAACCACGCTCACCCGGTCGTCCACGGGCATTCCTTCCTGCCGTCCGGCTCGTTGGGGCCATTGAAGGACGCGGAGGAATCAGCGGTAAGCACACCCGGAGGGGCCCATCATGGGGGTACCCGCCGTGGGGGTACCGCAGCTCGGCAAGGGGGCCACAATGGAACCACCGCTGTCACCGGCAGTACTGTCTGCCGCGCTGCGGGACGATGCACGGATCCGGGATGCACTGGAACACCGGGACGTCGGCGCCGTGTTCGCTCTCGCTCACGACGAGGGCGGGCTGAGCTACAACCGGCTCGGCGAGGCCTGCGACATCCGCCCCGAGCGTGTCAGCCGTATGGCCAAAGGGGATGGGACTGTCACATCGCTGCCGGTGCTGGAACGCGTCTGCGACGGGCTCGGGATCCCCGGCATCTGCTGAGGCTTGGCACCACGCCCCTGGGAGACCGGGGCGCCGTCCGCAACTCCCCCCGAGGAGGAAGACGATCCGATGAAGCGCCGCTCCATCCTGCGCGGCGCGCTCGTGGCCGGACTGGCAGGTCCCGGGCTCGCCGCCGCACTCACGACCACCCGTACCGAAATCGACGCGGCGCTCACCGCCCATGACCGCGCCGTCGGCCTCGACCACTGGGAATCGACCGCCGAACGCTACGGCCACGGCTACCACGGGCAGGCCCCGGCCGACGTCCTCACCGACCTCCTCGCGGAGTTCGGGGAACTGCGGCCCCTGCTGATCCGGCCGGGAACCGACCGGGACCGGACGATCCTCGCCCATGTCACCGGCCGGATGGCCGGGATGGTCGCCGTCGTCCTCCACGACCTCGGGCAGCACCGGGAGTCCCACCACTGGAGCGCCACCGCCGCCCGCGCGGCGGAACGCTCCGGCGACCGCGATCTGCACGCCTGGGTGCTCGCCCGCGAAGCCATGGTGCCGCTGAACTTCGGCGCTCCGGCGGCCGCGGCCGGACTCGCCGACCGCGCGCGGCAGCTGGCGGGCGACGCGCCCAGCGCCGCCGGGGCCCTGGCCGCCGCGGTCGCGGCCCGCGCCCATGCGATGACCGGCGACCGGGAACACGCCCTCAAAGCCGTCGCGGAGGCCGAGCGGACCGCCGCCCGGCTGTCTCCCCAGCAGCAGACGGACACCTGGTTCGGCTACCCCGCGCAGAAGCACCATGTCCATCTGTCGCAGGCCCTGACACATCTGGGGGAAACCCGGCGGGCGTACGAAGCGCAGCGCGCGGCGCTGCGGCTGACACGGTCCCCGTCCGTGATGACCCGGGCACTCGTCACGATCGACGAGGCCATGTGCCGGGCGCACGACGGAGACCGGGAAGAGGCCGCCCGGATCGCCACGCGTGCGTACGGCAGCCTGCCCGCGCCCTACCGGACGGGGCTCACCCGGACCCGCGCGACGGCGCTGTACCGTTCGCTCCCGCACGACTGCCCCGGCCGGGACGGACTGGCGGACCTGCTGACGACAGGCGCCTGAGACCGCGGGAGCAAGCTCTCCTTGCCCCCGCGGAGCCAGGTGTCAGCTCTGGCGCGACCGCGCCCGGAACGCCGCCTTGCGGGCCTCCTTCGCCGCCCGCTTCTCCGGGTGCAGGCGGCCCATGGCCTCCAGGACGTCCGCCGTCGCCGGGTGGTCGCTCCGCCAGGCCGCGTCGATGAAGCCGGCGTGGCGGCCCGTCAGCTCGGCCAGCAGCGCCTGGATGTCCTCCAGTTCGCCGCCCGCGTCGAGCTGGGCGGCGATGGTGTCGACGGAGAGCCACACCACGAGGGCCTCGGTGGGCGGGGGCACATCGAGGGCCCCGTGCTCCGCCAGCCAGACCCGGGCCAGTCCGCCCAGCTCCGGGTCCGCGAGCACCGCGCGGACCTCGGGCTCACCGGCCGGGCCGACCAGGGTCAGGGCCTGCTGGCAGCGGAGGCGGCGCAGCGGGGCACCCTCGTCGGCGCCGCGGGCGGCGGCGAGCAGCTCCCGGGTGGCTTCCGCGGGCTCGTGCCGGGCGAGCCACTGCTCGGTCTCGGCCCGGGCGGCGGCCTCCGGGTAGTGGGCGAGCCCGTCGAGGAGGGCGTCCGCGCCCTTGCCCGCCAGTTCACCGACGACCGGGGCGTCGACCCCGGCCTCCAGCAGCCGGGCCCGGATGCCGTACAGGCCGAGGGGCGTGAGCCGGACCAGCCCGTAGCGCGAAACGTCCTCGTCGTCGAGCGCCGCGTCGGCGTCGGCCTCGGCCATCAGGGCCTCGTCGACGGGCTGGTACTCGACCAGGCCGACGCCCTCCAGCAGCCGGAACTGGTCGTCGAGGCGGATCATCGCCGTGGAGACCTGCTCCAGTACGTCGTCGGTGGGCTCCCCCATGTCGTCGGGGACGATCATCGACGCGGCGAGCGCGGGCAGCGGTACCGGCTCGTCGCCGGAGCCGCCGTCGGAGAGCGTGAGGAGATAGAGGTTGCCGAGGACGCCGTCGAGGAACTCGGCCTCGCCCTCGGGGTCCCAGTCGAGCGCCCCGTAGTCGATGTCGCCGTCCTCGCCGACGAGGTCGGAGATATCGTCGAGGAGCGGGGCGATGGCGTCGGCGTGGGCCGCCTCCAGGGTCTCCAGCCAGACGGCGAGGACGTCCTGCGGGGCGCCCGAGGTGATCAGCGGCAGGTTCTCGCCCTCGGTGGCCGTGCCGTACTCGGCGCTGTGCCCGACCGGGTCCTCGACCGCCACCAGACCGGCGTCGACGGCGGCGCGCCAGGCCTCGCTGGCGTAGGCCTGCCCGTCCTCGTCGGCGGGCAGCCCGATCTCCGCGGCGGCGGCGGGCAGCAGGTCCTCGGCCAGTTCGCCCCCGGCGCCGACGCGGGTGCCGGGGCCCGCCCAGCGGGCGAGGCGGACGGCCCGGGAGAGCAGCGGAGAGGCGAGCGCGTCCCGTGCCAGCTCCGCGTCGGAACGCAACCGTACGGGCGGCAGGGTGGGACGGTCCTGGGACATCGGCTGCTTCTCCTCGAAGGCATACGGGGTCCGGGCGCGGCCCCCGGCGGCGAACCCCCAGCGTAGACGCATTTCCGCCGGTCGCGGCGCGGCGGTGCCACCGCCCTGCCGTGGGCCCGGCCGGAAACGGCCGCACCGGAACTGCCCACTCCTGTTCCGGTTTGCGCCCGCCGCACCACTCCTTCGTCCGTCCGCCGCCCTCCGTACACCCGGACGCCCTTGACAAGTGACCGGCGCAGCACGGAGATTGACGCGCGTAGAGCCGCCGTGTTCCGCTCTGCGCCCGAAACGTTTCACCGCCTGCACGACCGCTCCGTCCGGCGCGCCGTACCGTACCCGCGCCGCCGGTCCGTCCTCGCCGTCCCGACCCGGGGAGTTTCCCGATGCGTTCCTCCACCCTCGTCCCGAGACCGGCCGCCGTCGCCGCGGTCGTCGCCTCCGCTCTCGCCGCGGGCCTGCTGGCCGCCTCTCCCGCCGCGACCGCCGCCACCACGGCGACCTCAGCGGGCTCGACCGCCGCGGCGGTCCGGATCCACGACATCCAGGGCACCACCCGGATCTCCCCGCTGGTCGGACAGCAGGTCGCCGGGGTGCCCGGAATCGTCACCGGGGTCCGGTCCTACGGCTCGTCGCGCGGTTTCTGGTTCCAGGACCCGGAGGGCGACGGCCGGGCCGCCACCAGCGAGGGCATCTTCGTCTTCACCGGTTCCGGTTCGACGCCCGCGGTGAAGCCGGGCGATTCCGTCCTGGTCTCCGGGACCGTCAGCGAGTTCGTGCCCGGCGGCACCTCGTCCGGCAATCAGTCGCTGACCCAGCTCTCCCGGCCGGCCGTCACCGTGGTCTCCTCCGGGAACCCGCTGCCGGAAGCCGTGACGATCACCGCGTGGTCCGTCCCGGCGGCGTACGCCCCGGCGGGCGACCCGGCGGCGGGCGGCAGCATCAACGCACTGCCCCTCGACCCGCACCGCTGGGCCCTCGACTACTACGAGTCCCTGGAGGGCGCCAACGTCCGCATCGGTGACTCCCGGGTGGTCGGCGCCACCGACCCGTACGCCGCACTCTGGGTGACGGTGAAACCGCAGGAGAACCCCACCCCGCGCGGCGGCACCCGCTACGGCTCGTACACCTCGCAGAACACCGGCCGCCTCCAGATCCAGTCGCTGGCCCCGCTCGCCGAGCAGCCGTTCCCGAAGGCGAACGTCGGGGACGTCGTCACCGGGACGACGGAGGGGCCGCTGGACTTCAACCAGTTCGGCGGCTACACCCTGGTCTCCCGCTCGGCGGTCACCGTCACGGACCGGGGCCTCACCCGCGAGAGCACCCGGCCGCAGCGCCGGAACGAGCTCTCCGTGGCCACGTACAACGTGGAGAACCTGGACCCGTCCGACCCGCAGGAGAAGTTCGACGCCCTCGGCCGGGCCGTCGTCGGCAATCTGGCGTCGCCGGACATCCTGGCCCTGGAGGAGATCCAGGACAACACCGGCGCGACGAACGACGGTGTCGTCGCCGCCGACCAGACGGTCGCGAAGTTCACGGCGGCGATCCGCGCGGCGGGCGGCCCGGCGTACGACTGGCGCAGCATCGACCCGGAGAACAACAAGGACGGCGGCCAGCCCGGCGGCAATATCCGCCAGGTCTTCCTCTTCAACCCGGAGCGGGTGTCCTTCACCGACCGTCCGGGCGGCGACGCCACCACGGCGACCGGGGTGGTACGGGAGCGGGGCAAGGCGGCGCTGACGCTCTCCCCGGGCCGGGTGGCCCCGGGCCACGAGGCGTGGACGGACAGCCGCAAGCCGCTGGCGGGCGAGTTCACCTTCCGCGGCAAGCGGGTGTTCGTGATCGCGAACCACTTCGGCTCCAAGGGCGGCGACGAGGCCCTCACCTCGCACCGCCAGCCGCCGAACCGTTCCTCCGAGGTCCGGAGGCTCCAGCAGGCGCAGACCGTGAACGCCTTCGTCAAGGACATCCTCGCGGTCGACCGCAAGGCCGATGTCCTGGTCGTCGGCGATATCAACGACTTCGAGTTCTCGGCGGCCACAGAGGCGCTCACGGACGGCAGGGCGCTCTACCCGGCGGTGAAGTCCCTGCCGCGCGGCGACCGCTACTCGTACGTCTTCCAGGGCAACAGCCAGGTGCTGGACCAGATCCTGACCAGCCCCGGGATCGACGACTTCGAGTACGACAGCGTCCACATCAACGCCGAGTTCAACGACCAGAACAGCGACCACGACCCGCAGCTGCTGCGGTTCCGGCCGTAACCCTGCCCGAGCGGCGGCGGGGGCACGTCCATCGCGCCCCCGCCGCACCTCTTTTCAGCCGCCCGGCCGCAAGCTCACCCCGGGAGTAAAGCGCCGCACCTGCCCGGAGCGGACCCCGGGGAACGCATGCACCTTCCGCCACTCCTCGGTGTCCGATCCGATGCCCTCGCCCGGCCCGGCGAGCGCGGCGGCATGGGCCTCGGCGCTCTCCCACTCGGCGTAGTTGAGCATCCGGCTGCCGTCGGCCGTGAGGTGGAACCAGCCGGAGATCCCGCCGGAGTGCGGCCGGTCCGCGACGGCCGCGCCGCCCCGGATCCCGGGGTCGGAGGCCAGGGCGGCGAGCACCCCGTCCACCCAGGCCTCCGCCCGCTCCCGGTCCGGTCCGTCGAACTCGGCCTCGACGGCCACGACGGCCCCCGGAATCCTGCTGTCGGCCGGATCGGAGAGGCCGCCGCGGTACAGGTCGTACGTGTACAGGGCCACCCGCTCGATACCGGGGACGGCGGCGTCGATCTCGGCGTTGCGCTCGTCGCGGTAGTCCGCGCAGAACCGTTCGTACGCCTCCTCGTCGGTCCACTGCGAGTAGTGGAGCAGGGTGCGGCCGTCCTCCCCGATGTGGACGGTGTACGACAGCAGTCCGACGG
This sequence comes from Streptomyces tsukubensis, assembly GCF_003932715.1. Classification (NCBI taxonomy): domain Bacteria; kingdom Bacillati; phylum Actinomycetota; class Actinomycetes; order Kitasatosporales; family Streptomycetaceae; genus Streptomyces; species Streptomyces tsukubensis. The sequence continues at coordinate 1,686,234 of NZ_CP020700.1, forward strand.
CGGGCCAGGCGCGGGAGGTCCACGCGGTCTCGACGGCGGCGAGCGCGGCACGCTGCCGCTCCGGCGTACCCACGTCCCAGGTGGATATCTTGACCGCGCCGACACCGTCCCGTCCCGGGTCGGGGCGGGCATGGGGCACGGTGACGGCCTTCGGGGCCGCCGGGCGGGTGGTGGTACGAGCGGTGGTACGGCGCTGCTCGGCCATGGCGCTGCTCCCCTTCCGGTACGGCGGCCCGGGGCGGGCCGCCGTGGATCACCATCGTGGAACGTCAAGCGCGCTTGAGGTCAACTCCTCCGTCGGGTCCCGGGGCAACGCGCCGGACGCCATCGGGCGCCACCGGCTGCCGCGGGGAACGGGGGGACAAGCACGGCCCCGGCGCTCGCCGCCCGTCCGGACGTACGAGAGCCGGGGCCGCGGAGGATCCGCCCGGACCGTGCTCAGTTGTGGGCGTGCAGGATCTCGTTCAGCCCGCCCCAGACCGCGTTGTTCGGCCGGGCCTCGACCGCGCCCGTCACCGAGTTGCGGCGGAAGAGGATGTTGCTCGCGCCGGACAGCTCACGGGCCTTGACGATCTCGCCGTCGGGCATGGTGATCCGGGTCCCGGCGGTGACGTAGAGACCGGCCTCGACGACGCACTCGTCGCCCAGCGCGATCCCGACGCCCGCCTCGGCGCCGACCAGGCAGCGCTCCCCGATGGCGATGACGACATTGCCGCCGCCGGACAGGGTGCCCATGGTGGAGGCGCCGCCGCCGATGTCGGAGCCGTTGCCGACGACGACACCGGCCGAGATCCGGCCCTCGACCATGGAGGTGCCGAGGGTGCCCGCGTTGAAGTTGACGAAGCCCTCGTGCATCACGGTGGTGCCTTCGGCCAGGTGGGCACCGAGCCGGACCCGGTCGGCGTCGGCGATCCGGACGCCCTTGGGGACCACGTAGTCCGTCATCCGCGGGAACTTATCGACACCGACCACCTGGAGGTGCAGGCCCTCGGCCCGGGCGTTGAGCCGTACCTTCTCGATATCGTCGACGGCGACGGGCCCCAGCGACGTCCACGCCACATTGGCCAGCAGGCCGAACAGGCCGTCGAGGTTCTGGCCGTGCGGCCGGACCAGCCGGTGCGAGAGCAGGTGCAGCCGCAGATACGCGTCATGGGCGTCGAGCGGCTTGTCGTCGAGGGAGGCGATGACCGTACGGACGGCCACGACCTCGACACCGCGACGGGCGTCCACACCGAGCGCCTTGGCGGCACCGGCCCCCAGAAGCTGCACGGCACGGTCCGCGTCCAGCCGCTCGGTCCCGGCGGGGCCGGGCTCCGAGGTGAGTTCGGGGGCGGGGAACCAGGTGTCGAGAACGGTCCCGTCGGCGGCGATGGTGGCCAGGCCGGCCGCGACGGCTCCGGAGGTGCGAGGGGTGGTGGTATCGGTCATGAGGAGAACCTAACCGGCGCCGCCCTCCTCGGGCGAACTCGTCTCACCCGAAGGCCCGCGACCACCCGGAAGACCCCGCTCCGCGCCGCTACAGGGGATCCACCGGAGCCGCCGGGGCGACGAGCCGCGCCAGCATCGCCCGCGCGTACTCCTCGTCGTACGGCCGGTCGGTCAGCAGGACTTCCAGACAGAGGCCGTCCACCAGCGCGGCCACCGCCCGCGCGGTCCCCTCGTCCACCCGGTGGGCGAGCGCGCCGACGACCTCGTCGATCCACTCCCCCGCCACCGGACGCAGGGCGGGTCGGCGCAGGGCGGCGAGATACAGCTCGTAGCACCGCTCCACCTCGGCCCGGTCCGAGGTCAGCCAGTGGCCCACGATCCGGGCCAGCTCGGCCGCGAGGTCGCACTCCGGGTCGGTGAGGACCCGGGAGCCCATCACCGTCGCCCCGAAGCCCTCGTTGCTCTGCCGCAACGCGGCGACCAGCAGTTCGTCGAGGGAGGAGAAGTGGTACGTGGTGGAGCCCAGCGGCACATCGGCCTCCGCCGCCACCGTACGGTGACTGAGCCCGGCGATCCCGTCCCGGCCGACGACCCGGATCGCGGCGTCGATGATCCGGCGGCGGCGGTCGGGGTCGTAGCGGCGGACCATCAGTGCGCACCCCCCACGTTGAGCACCACGACCCCGGCGATCACCAGCGCTATGCCCGCGAACTTGGCGGCGCTGGTCGACTCGTTGAGGAAGATCATGCCGATGGCCGCGACCGCGGCCGTGCCGACGCCCGCCCAGATGGCGTAGGCGGTACCGACCGAGAGGGTCTTGAGCGTCTGCGCGAGCAGGCTGAAGGCGATCAGATATCCGGCGACCGTCAGCAACGACGGCCAGAGCCGGCTGAAGCCCTCGCTGTACTTCATGGCGGTGGTGGCGGCGACCTCGGCGACGATGGCCCCGGCGAGCAGTCCGTATCCCATGCGTACGACTGTACACAGTGATGCGTACGCGCGTACATATCACTGGGTGAAGGCGAGGGAACTCGGGGGACGCCAGGGGAAGACCGCAGCGGGAGCGTCCGCGGACGGAAAAACGGCCGTGCCCGCCGGAATCACCGGCGGGCACGGCCGCACTGTCGGAGCGCAGGGAAACGGCTCCGGAACCGCGAGGAACGAAGGCTCAGACGTTGAACCCGAGCGCGCGCAGCTGCTCGCGCCCATCGTCCGTGATCTTGTCCGGGCCCCACGGCGGCATCCAGACCCAGTTGATCTTCAGCTCGTTGACCAGGCCCTCCGTCGCCGATTTGGCCTGGTCTTCGATCACATCGGTCAGCGGGCAGGCCGCCGACGTCAGCGTCATGTCCAGCGTGGCGACATTGGTGTCGTCGACGTGGATGCCGTAGATCAGTCCGAGGTTGACCACGTCGATGCCCAGCTCGGGGTCGACGACGTCGTACAGCGCCTCGCGGATCTCTTCCTCGGAGGCCGGCTTCAGCGCGGCTCCTGCGTTCTCGGTCATGCCGTCTTCCTCTCGGTGGCACCGGCGGTGGCACCGGATCCCTCGCCCAGCGCCTGGGCGGTCGCGTCCTTCCAGGCCATCCAGCCGAGCAGCGCGCATTTGACCCGGGCCGGGTACTTGGAGACACCGGCGAACGCGACCGCGTCCTCCAGCACCTCCTCCATGGCGTCGTCCGGCTCGATCCGGCCCCGGGACTGCATCAGCTCCAGGAACGTCTCCTGGATCTTCTGCGCCTCGGCCAGCTCCTTGCCGACCAGGAGTTCGTTCAGTACGGAGACGCTGGCCTGGCTGATGGAACAGCCCTGGCCCTCGTACGAGACGTCCGCGACCCGCGTGCCGTCGTACTTCACCCGCAGCGTGATCTCGTCGCCGCACGTGGGGTTGACGTGGTGCACCTCGGCGTCGCCCTCGCGAAGACCCCGGCCGTGCGGGTTCTTGTAGTGGTCGAGGATGACGTCCTGGTACATCGAATCAAGCTTCACGAAAGGCTCCGCTTCTACCCGAAGAACTGACGGACATGCTCCAGCCCGTCGATCAGCGCATCGACCTCTGCGGGCGTGGAGTACAGATAGAACGACGCCCTGGTGGTCGCGGGAATTCCGTAGCGCAGGCAGACCGGCCGTGCGCAGTGGTGCCCGACACGGACCGCGATGCCCTGTTCGTCGAGGACCTGGCCCACGTCGTGCGGGTGGATATCACCCAGGGTGAACGAGATCGCGGCACCGCGCTCCTCGGCCGAAGCAGGGCCGATGATCCGCAGATCGGGGACGTCCGCGAGCCGCGCCAGAGCGTACTCCGTGATCGCGTGCTCATGAGCGGCGATCTTCTCCATGCCGATGGCGTTGAGGTAGTCCACCGCCGCGCCGAGGCCGACGGCCTGGGCGATCGGGGGCGTACCGGCCTCGAACTTGTGCGGCGCCGGGGCATAGGTGGAGGAGCTCATCGAGACGGTTTCGATCATCTCGCCACCGCCGAGGAACGGCGGGAGGTCCTCCAGCAGCTCCTGGCGTCCCCAGAGCACGCCGATACCCGTCGGTCCGCACATCTTGTGGCCGGTGAAGGCCACGAAGTCGGCGCCGAGGGCCTGCACGTCCAGCGGGGCGTGCGGAGCGGCCTGGGAAGCGTCGATCAGCACCAGCGCGCCGACCTCCTGGGCGCGGCGGACGATCGCGTCCACCGGGTTGATCGTGCCCAGGATGTTGGAGACCAGCACAAAGGAGACGATCTTGGTCTTCTCGGTGATGATCTGCTCGATGTTGCTCAGGTCGAGCCGGCCGTCGTCGGTGAGGCCGAACCACTTCAGCTTCGCGCCCGTGCGCTGCGCCAGCAGCTGCCACGGAACGATGTTGGAGTGGTGCTCCATCTCCGTGATGACGATCTCGGTGTCCTGGTCGACCCGGTAGGGCTCGTCGGCCCAGCCGAGCATGTTCGCCACGAGGTTCAGCGACTCCGAGGCGTTCTTGGTGAAGATCACCTCGTCGCGGCTGGGCGCGTTGATGAACTCCGCGACCTTGGTCCGGGCGTCCTCGTAGAGCGCCGTGGCCTCTTCGGCGAGCACATGGACACCGCGGTGCACATTGGCGTGGTGCTGCTCGTAGTAGGTGCTGACGGCCTCGATGACCTGGCGCGGCCGCTGCGAGCTGGCAGCGCTGTCCAGATAGACCAGCTTCTTGCCGTCGTGGATCACCCGGTCGAGGATCGGGAAGTCCTTGCGGATCGCCTCGGTGTCGAGTAGCCCCGGCGAGGAGAACGTCACGTGGTGGCACCACCCTTCACATACGCCTCGTAGCCCTCGGCCTCCAGCTTGTCCGCGAGCTCGGGACCGCCGGACTCGGCGATCCGGCCGGCCGCGAAGACATGCACGTGGTCGGGCTTGATGTACCGCAGGATGCGGGTGTAGTGGGTGATCAGCAGGGTGCCGACCTCACCGCTCTCGCGGATCCGGTTGACGCCCTCGGAGACCACACGCAGCGCGTCGACGTCCAGACCGGAGTCGGTCTCGTCGAGGATCGCGATCTTCGGCTTCAGCAGTTCGAGCTGGAGGATCTCGTGGCGCTTCTTCTCGCCGCCGGAGAAGCCCTCGTTCACATTGCGCTCGGCGAAGGCGGGGTCCATCTGGAGCCGCTCCATGGTCTCCCGGACCTCCTTCACCCAGGTGCGCAGCTTGGGCGCCTCGCCGCGGATGGCGGTGGCGGAGGTGCGCAGGAAGTTGGAGACGGAGACACCGGGGACCTCGACCGGGTACTGCATGGCGAGGAAGAGACCGGCGCGGGCGCGCTCGTCGACGGACATCTCCAGCACGTCCTCGCCGTCCAGGGTGACCTGGCCGCCGGTGATCGTGTACTTGGGGTGACCGGCCAGCGAGTAGGCGAGGGTGGACTTGCCGGAGCCGTTGGGGCCCATGATGGCGTGGGTCTCGCCCTGCTTCACGGTCAGGTCGACGCCCTTGAGGATCTCCCGGGAGCCGTTCTCGGCCTCGACGGAGACGTGCAGATCGCGGATTTCAAGCGTTGCCATGGGTAGCTCAGGACTCCTGGGTGAGGGAGACGAGCACATCGTCCCCTTCGATCTTTACGGGGTAAACGGGGACGGGGCGCGTCGCGGGCAGTCCGGACGGCTTGCCGGTGCGCAGGTCGAAGCTGGAGCCGTGCAGCCAGCACTCGATCCGGCAGTCCTCCACCTCGCCCTCGGAGAGCGAGACGTTGGCGTGCGAGCAGATGTCGTAGATCGCGAAGACCTCGCCCTCGGTGCGGACGACCGAGACCGGCAGGCCGTCGAACTCCACCCGCTTGGGGGTGTCCTCCTCCAGCTCGCTCAGCGCGCAGGCACGGACGAAGCTCATGCGACCGACGCCTCCAGCTCCTCTTCGATCTTGGTGATCAGACGCTCTTCGACATCGGGGAGGCCGATCTGCTGGACCAGCTCGGCGAAGAAGCCGCGGACCACCAGGCGGCGGGCGTCCTGCTCCGGGATACCGCGGGCCATCAGGTAGAAGAGCTGCTCGTCGTCGAAGCGGCCGGTGGCCGAAGCGTGGCCGGCGCCGACGATCTCGCCGGTCTCGATCTCCAGATTGGGTACGGAGTCGACCCGGGCGCCGTCCGTGAGGACCAGGTTCCGGTTCATCTCGTAGGTGTCGGTGCCCTCGGCCGCGACCCGGATGAGGACGTCTCCGATCCACACCGCGTGCGCGTTCTCGCCCTGGAGCGCGCCCTTGTAGACCACGTTGGACTTGTTGTGCGGCGCGTTGTGGTCGACCAGGAGACGGTGCTCCTGGTGCTGCCCGCGGTCGGTGAAGTAGAGGCCGAACAGCTCGGCCTCGCCGCCGGTGGCCGCGTAGGTGACCCGGGGGTGCAGCCGGACCAGATCGCCGCCGAAGGTGACGACCACGGACTTGAAGGAGGCGTCCCGGCCGACGAGCGCATCGTGCTGGGCGACGTGGACGGCCTTGTCGTCCCAGTCCTGGACGGAGACCACGGTCAGCTTGGCGCCGTCGCCGAGGACGTACTCGACATTGGCGGCCAGCACCGCGTCGCCGCTGTGGTCGATCACGACGACGGCCTCGGCGAACGCGCCGAGTTCGATCACCTGGTGGCCGTAGGCGACCCCGCCCTCGCCGTGGACGGTGATCCGGACGGGCTCGGTGAGCACGGTCTCCTTGGGCACGGTGACGACCGTCGCCTGCTCGAAGGAGCTGTACGCCTGGGCCGCCACCCGGTCCACGGGCTTGCCGGCCCGGCCGAGCCGGGCGTCGTCCCGGCCCACGGTCTCGACCGTGACGCCCTCGGGGGCCTCGACGGCCACCTTGACGCCGCCGGAGGCGACGGCGGTGCCGTCGTGGAGTCCCGCGAGCCGCTCCAGCGGGGTGAAGCGCCACTCCTCCTCGCGGCCGTGCGGCACGGGGAAGTCCGCCACGTCGAACGACGGGGGCGCACTCATACGAGTGGCTACGGTCGACTCGGCGGCCACCGCGATCGCGCCGGCGGTCGTGGAACCCGCCGGGATGTTCTGAGCCTCAGCCATGGCTGTCGTCGTGCTCTCTCTCTGCCTGTCGGTCAGGAAATCTGTCGGGGAGCGGGCGGGCACGGGCGTGCCCGCCCCGGGGGTGCGGCGGCCGGGTCAGCCGACCGAACCCTCCATCTGGAGCTCGATCAGCCGGTTGAGCTCCAGCGCGTACTCCATCGGCAGTTCCTTGGCGATCGGCTCGACAAAGCCGCGGACGATCATCGCCATCGCCTCGAACTCGGTCATGCCCCGGCTCATCAGATAGAAGAGCTGGTCCTCGGAGACCTTGGAGACGGTGGCCTCGTGGCCCATGGAGACGTCGTCCTCGCGGACGTCGACGTACGGGTAGGTGTCCGAACGGGAGATCGTGTCCACGAGCAGCGCGTCGCACAGCACGTTGGACTTGGCGCCGGGGGCGCCCTCACCGATCTCGATCAGACCGCGGTAGGAGGTGCGGCCACCGCCCCGGGCCACCGACTTGGAGACGATGTTGGAGGAGGTGTTGGGCGCCATGTGGACCATCTTCGCGCCGGCGTCCTGGTGCTGGCCCTCGCCCGCGAAGGCGATGGAGAGCGTCTCGCCCTTGGCGTGCTCGCCCATCAGATAGACGGCCGGGTACTTCATGGTGACCTTGGAGCCGATGTTGCCGTCGACCCACTCCATGGTCGCGCCCTCGTACGCCACGGCGCGCTTGGTGACCAGGTTGTAGACGTTGTTCGACCAGTTCTGGATGGTCGTGTAGCGGCAGCGGCCGCCCTTCTTCACGATGATCTCCACCACGGCGCTGTGCAGCGAGTCCGAGGAGTAGATCGGGGCCGTACAACCCTCGACGTAGTGGACGTACGCGTCCTCGTCGACGATGATCAGCGTCCGCTCGAACTGGCCCATGTTCTCGGTGTTGATCCGGAAGTAGGCCTGGAGCGGGATGTCGACGTGCACGCCCTTGGGGACGTAGATGAAGGAGCCGCCGGACCAGACCGCGGTGTTCAGCGAGGCGAACTTGTTGTCACCGACCGGGATGACGGTGCCGAAGTACTCCTGGAACAGCTCCGGGTGCTCCTTCAGCGCGGTGTCCGTGTCGAGGAAGATGACACCCTGCTCCTCCAGGTCCTCACGGATCTGGTGGTAGACCACCTCGGACTCGTACTGAGCGGCGACACCGGCGACGAGACGCTGCTTCTCCGCCTCCGGGATGCCCAGCTTGTCGTAGGTGTTCTTGATGTCCTCGGGGAGGTCCTCCCAGGACGCCGCCTGCTTCTCGGTGGAGCGGACGAAGTACTTGATGTTGTCGAAGTCGATGCCGGAGAGGTCGGAGCCCCAGTTCGGCATGGGCTTCCGGTCGAACAGCCGCAGACCCTTGAGCCGCAGCTTCAGCATCCACTCGGGCTCGTTCTTCTTGGCCGAGATATCGCGGACGACCTCCTCGGACAGGCCGCGCTTGGCCACGGCACCGGCCTCGTCGGAGTCGGCCCAGCCGAATTCGTAGGTGCCCAGACCCTCCAGTTCGGGGTGAGCAGTCTCCGTGGGGAGAGTCATGCGGGGTTCCTCCCGGCCGTACTTGCGGACGCTGATGATGTGGTGGTCGGTGTCTGCGGGGGCGGTGCCGCCGGTGGAGCGGCGCCCCGCGGGATGAACGTCGTGCACACCCCGTCGCCGTGGGCGATGGTGGCCAGACGCTGCACATGGGTCCCGAGGAGCTCGGAGAAGATCTCGGTCTCCGCCTCGCAGAGCTGCGGGTACCGCTCGGCGACGTGGGCGACCGGGCAGTGGTGCTGACAGAGCTGCTCGCCCTGCTGGGCGCCCGGCGCACTGCGCGCCACAGCAGCGTACCCGTCGGCACTGAGCGCTTTCGCCAGGGCTTCGGTGCGCTCCTCGGGGGGTGCCGCGGTGACGGCCTCGCGGTAGCTGTCGGCCTGGCTGCCGAGCCGGTCGCGGGCGAAGGCGGTGACCGCCTCCCCTCCCGCGTGCCGTTCGATCCAGCGCAGGGCGTCCACCGCGATCGCGTCGTAGGCGTGGTCGAAGGCGTCCCGGCCGCAGTCGGTCAGGGCGAAGACCTTGGCGGGACGGCCACGGGCACGGGCGCCGTAGACCCGCTTCTCCCGGGCCTCCACCGTCTTCTCCGCAGCCAGGGCGTCGAGGTGGCGGCGGACCGCGGCCTGGGTGAGGCCGAGGCGGCCCGCCAGATCCGCCACGGTGGACGGACCGTGGTCCAGGATGGAGCGCACGACCCGGTTGCGCGTCGATCGGTCCGACCGCACCCCGGCCGCGAGTTCCTCCCGAGGAGCCTCGCCGACGTTTTTCACAACGCCATTGTTGCGTAATTCACGGAGGCGTGACAACCGCCGCCCGGGGGTCCCTGCGGTGCCGTTCATCACTTAGGGTAACCTAAGCCGGTTGACCTCCTAAGCTCCTTCGTACCGCCTCCGACCAGGCAGAACGCCCCAGAGAGCGGCCTCGCGACCGGGTCCGTACACCCCCGTACACCCCCTTTTCCTGTCACCACCCGCCCCATGTACCAAAAACACCCGGATCCCCGGGCGCCCTACTTCGGCCGCCGCCGGGGGGTACGCCCCCGGGCGGCCGGGCGGGCCACTTAGACTTCGCGGCATGCAGAGCGAGCCCGCCGTCCGGATCCAGGGCCTGGTCAAGCGGTACGGATCCAAGGCGGCCGTGAACGGCCTCGACCTGACGGTCCCCCGGGGGACCGTCACCGCCGTCCTCGGCCCCAACGGAGCCGGTAAGACCACCACCATCGAGATCTGCGAGGGCTACCGCCGTCCCGACGCGGGCACGGTCCGCGTCCTCGGCCTCGATCCCGTCGCCGACGCCGGACGGCTGCGCCCCCGGGTCGGGGTGATGCTCCAGTCCGGCGGCGTCTACTCGGGTGCCCGGGCCGTGGAGATGCTCCGCCATATCGCGAAACTGCACGCCGACCCCCTGGACGTCGACTTCCTGGTCGAACGGCTCGGCCTCGGTGACTGCGGGCGCACCACCTACCGCCGGCTCTCCGGCGGCCAGCAGCAGCGGCTGTCGCTCGCGATGGCCGTCGTCGGCCGCCCCGAGCTGGTCTTCCTCGACGAGCCCACCGCCGGACTGGACCCGCAGGCCCGCCGCGCCACCTGGGACCTGGTCCGCGAACTCCGCTCCGACGGCGTCACCGCCGTCCTGACCACCCACTTCATGGACGAGGCCGAGAAGCTGGCCGACGACGTCGCCGTCGTCGACGGCGGCCGGGTGATCGCCCGGGGCAGCCCCGAGCAGCTCTGCCGCGGCGGCGCGGAGAACACCCTCCGCTTCACCGGGCGGCCCGGGCTCGACGTCGGCTCCCTCCTCAAGGCCCTGCCCGACGGCACCGAAGCCGCCGAGCCCCTCCCCGGCACCTACCGGATAACCGGTGACGTCGGCCCCCAGCTGCTGGCCACGGTCACCTCCTGGTGCGCCCAGCACGGCGTCATGCCGGACGGCATCTCGGTGGAGCGCCGCACCCTGGAGGACGTCTTCCTGGAGCTGACCGGCAAGGAGCTGCGCTGATGAGCACCGGTACGTACACCCCGCGCCCCGGCGCCGCGCCCCTCGGGCGCATGATCGCCGCCCAGACCGCGTTCGAGACCCGGATGCTGCTGCGCAACGGCGAACAGCTGGTGCTCACCCTGGTCATCCCGTCCCTGCTGCTGGTGCTCTTCTCCTCCGTCGACATCGTCGACACCGGCAGCGAGAAGGCCGTCGACTTCCTGGCACCGGGGGTGCTCGCGCTGGCGGTGCTGTCGACCGCATTCACGGGACAGGCCATCGCCACCGGTTTCGAGCGCCGGTACGGGGTCCTCAAGCGCCTGGGTGCGTCACCGCTCCCCCGCTGGGCGCTGATGTGCTCGAAGACGCTCTCGGTACTGGCGACGCAGGTCCTCCAGATCACCCTGCTCACGGGGATCGCGCTCGCCCTGGGCTGGTCGCCGCAGGGAGGCCCCGCCGGGTTCGCGGCCGTGCTGCTGCTCCTCGCGCTGGGGACCGCCGCGTTCAGCGGCCTCGGTCTGCTGATGGCGGGCACCCTCCGGGCCGAGGCCACCCTGGCCGCGGCCAATCTGGTCTTTCTGCTGCTCCTGGTCGGCGGCGGGGTGATCGTTCCGCTGGACCGCTTCCCGGACGGTGTCGCCGGTGTCCTCGGGCTGCTCCCGATCTCCGCCCTCTCCGACGGGCTGCGCGACGTCCTCACCGACGGCAGCGGCGTCCCCTGGTCCGCCCTCGGCATCCTCGCGGTCTGGGCGGCCCTCGGCCTGGGGGCGGCGGCCCGCTTCTTCCGCTGGGAGTAGCGCGTACGCCGGGGGCCGGGGGCCGCTCCCGGCCTGTCGGACCCCCCTCGTGAATCGGTGCACAAGGCCCCGCCTACGATGGAGCGCGTGCAAACCCCCATCGACCGCATCGCCCAGCGCTGGACGCCCGCCCCGGGAATCGTCCGGCGGGCCGCACTCTCCGCCGTCGTGATGACCGTGGTCATCATCGTCACCGGGGGCGCGGTCCGGCTCACCGGATCGGGCCTGGGCTGCGACACCTGGCCCAAGTGCACCGACGACAGCCTCTTCGCCACGCCCGAACAGGGGCTGCACGGGGCCATCGAGTTCGGCAACCGCATGCTGACGTACGTCCTGTCCGCGGCCGTCGGCTGGACGATCATCGCGGCCCGTTCGGCCAAGCCGAGGCGCCGTACGCTCAGCCGGCTCGGCTGGGCGCAGTTCTGGATCGTGGCGAGCAACGCCGTCGTCGGAGGCATCACGGTCTGGACGGGGCTGAACCCCTGGACCGTCGCCGGACACTTCATCCTCGCCAATGCCCTGCTCACCGTCGCCGTGCTGACCTGGCACCGGGCGGGCGAGGGCGACGGCGAACGCCGCCCCCGGGTGCCGCTCCCGGTGCGCAGGCTCTCCTGGGCCATCGTGATCACCGCCGGGCTCGCCATCGTGCTGGGCACGGGGGTCACCGGCGCGGGCAAGCACGCCGGTGACAGCAGCGATGTCCCGCGGATGCCGTGGGACTGGGTCAACGCGGCGCATCTGCACGCCGTCTCCGCATGGGTGATCTGTGCCCTCGCGCTGGCCATGTGGCTGGTGCTGCGGGTGGTGGACGCCCCGGGCGATATCCGGGCCCGCGCCCGCGATCTGCTGGTCGTGCTGCTGCTCCAGGGCGGGATCGGCTACCTCCAGTACTTCACCGGGGTCCCGGAGATCCTCGTCGGGGTGCACATGCTGGGCTCTTCGCTGATGTGGATCGCGGTGGTACGGCTGCTGCTGAGCATGCGCGAGCGGCCCGATGAGCCCTCCGCCGCGATTCCGGCGCAGGCCGACCCGGTGCTGAGCCGGGCCTGACCCGGCCACCGCAGGACGTACGGAAAAACGGGCGGGCCGGCCCACGGTGTATCCGTGGGCCGGCCCGCCCGTTTCCGTATCCGCAGGTCAGCCGTTGGCGGGCCCGCCGATCTGGATGCCCGCCATCCGGGTCCACTCGTACGGTCCCGTCCGCACCCTCGCCGCGAACTCCCCGTCGAAGCTCTCGTGGAGGGTGAGCCCGGCCTTCCCGGCCGCCGCCTCGGCCACCGCATGGGTGGGGGCCACCAGATCCCCCCAGGTGCCGTCGGAGCCGACGAGGACGATCCGGGTGCCCGTCTGCCCGAGGTACGCGAGCTGCCCCTCCGCGCCGCCGTGCTTCTTCGCGAAGGCGCCGATCTCCCGGGCGAGCCTGGCGGCCTTGCGGTCCGCGTGCTTGGTGTCTGCCATGGCCACGATGTTACGTACGGGTAATCGGCACTGACCATGCGTTCGGGGCGTGGCGTGAACCACGTACCGCGATCAGGAGCTACGTACCGCGGCCATCGGCGCAAAGACCCGGGGGCGGGCCCGTGACGGGCCCGCCCCCGGGGCGGTTCGGTGAGGTGCGGCAGCGGTTCAGCGCAGGAACGGGTCCACCGCGACGGCCACGAAGAGCAGCGACACATAGGTGATGGACCAGTGGAACAGCCGCATCTCCTTGAGCTTGGCGCCCGAGAGTCCGGCCTTGGCGCGCGCCTGGAGCGCATGCGCCTCCCAGAGCCACCAGCCGCCCGCCAGCAGGGCCACGGCGGTGTAGAACCAGCCGGTGTAGCCCATCGGGGTGAGCAGCAGGGAGACCGCGACCATCACCCAGCTGTAGAGGACGATCTGGCGCGCCACGACCTGGTTGGAGGCGACGACCGGCAGCATCGGGACGCCGACCCGGGCGTAGTCCTCGCGCACCCGCATGGAGAGCGGCCAGTAGTGCGGCGGGGTCCAGAAGAAGATGACGAGGAAGAGGACGACCGCGGCCCACGACATCGAGTTGGTGACCGCGGACCAGCCGATGAGCACCGGCAGACAGCCCGCGATCCCGCCCCAGACGATGTTCTGCTTGGTGCGCCGCTTCAGGATCATCGTGTAGACGACGACGTAGAAGAGCAGGGCGCCCAGGGAGAGCCAGGCCGACAGCCAGTTGACGAGCAGACCGAACCAGAGCGTGGAGACCACGGCCAGGACGAGGCCGAAGACCAGGCCCTCGCGCGGCGAGACCATGCCGGTGACCAGCGGGCGCTGGGCGGTGCGGTCCATCAGCGCGTCGATGTCGCGGTCGATGTACATGTTCAGTGCATTGGCGCCGCCGGCCGAGAGATAGCCGCCGATGCAGGTGGTCAGGACCAGCCAGAGGTCCGGCACCCCTTGCGCCGCGAGGAACATCACCGGCACGGTGGTGATCAGCAGCAGTTCGATGATCCGCGGCTTCGTCAGCGCCACGAACGCCATGACCCGGGCTCCGAAGGGCCTGCTGCCCGGGTTCGTCCCGGGTCCCCCCGCGGCCCGCTCGGGACGGGCGGTGCCCCCACCCGCTGGACGGGATTCGACGGCCGTCACGCACACCCCTGAGGAAGATTCCAGCAAGTCCCGGGCGCATGACAGCACAGTTGAGGCCCGGTGAGACTTGCGCGTACCACGCCACTGTAGAGGTTGCCCATCTCTCGCTTCGCACGGGGGTGGGTCGTGTTGTCGCGGGTGCGTCGCGAGCCGGACGGGGGCCGTACCCGGACGGCGGGCACCGGGGGCCGCCGCCGGGAGGCGAAGTGCGTCCGGGCGCGGCAGGCTGGCAGAGGACGCCGCCGGCCCGGGGTGTCCAGTGGCCGGATGGCCGAAAACCGCCGGGTGGCGGCGAGGGTAGGCTCGACGACGCCCGGTACATCTGCCGTCACCGGGACCTGACATGTGGAGACATGCGGAGAGGAGCCCTGACCCAGGGTGAGCACCAAGCCGACCACCACAGACCTCACGTGGACCGATCTGGACCAGCGAGCCGTCGACACGGCCCGAGTCCTGGCCATGGATGCCGTACAGAAGGTCGGAAACGGCCACCCCGGTACGGCCATGAGCCTCGCGCCCGCCGCGTACGTCCTGTTCCAGAAGCTGATGCGGCACGACCCGGCCGATGCGGACTGGACCGGCCGCGACCGGTTCGTCCTGTCCGCCGGGCATTCGTCGCTGACCCTCTACATCCAGCTCTACCTGGCCGGGTACGGTCTGGAACTGGACGATCTGAAGGCCTTCAGGACCTGGGGTTCGAAGACCCCGGGCCACCCGGAGTACGGCCACACCACCGGCGTCGAGACCACCACCGGCCCGCTGGGCCAGGGGGTGGCCAATGCGGTGGGCATGGCGATGGCCGCCCGCTACGAGCGCGGCCTGTTCGACCCGGACGCGGCCGTGGGCACGTCCCCGTTCGACCACACCATCTGGGCGATCGCCGGTGACGGCTGTCTCCAGGAGGGCATCTCGGCCGAGGCCTCGTCCCTCGCCGGCCACCAGAAGCTCGGCAATCTGGTGCTCCTCTGGGACGACAACCACATCTCCATCGAGGGCGACACCGAGACCGCGGTCTCCGAGGACACCCTCAAGCGGTACGAGGCCTACGGCTGGCACGTCCAGCGGGTGGCGCCCCAGGAGAACGGCGACCTCGACCCGGCGGCGCTGTACGCGGCGATGCGCGAGGCGCAGGCCGTGACCGACCGGCCGTCGTTCATCGCGGCCCGCTCCATCATCGCCTGGCCCGCGCCGCACGCCCAGAACACCGAGGCCGCGCACGGTTCGGCGCTGGGCGACGAGGAGGTCGCGGCCACCAAGAAGGTCCTCGGCTTCGACCCGGAGCAGAGCTTCGAGGTCACCGACCAGGTCATCGCGCACACCCGCGAGGCGCTGGACCGGGGCCGCGAGGCCCGCGGCGAGTGGGAGAAGACGTTCGCCGCCTGGCGGACGGCCAACCCGGAGCGCGCGGCCGAGTTCGACCGGATCCGCGCCGGTGAGCTGCCCGAGGGCTGGGAGGACGCGCTCCCCGACTTCGAGACCGGGAAGTCCGTCGCCACCCGCGCCGCCTCCGGCAAGATCCTCCAGGCGCTGGGCGCGGTGATCCCGGAGCTGTGGGGCGGTTCGGCCGACCTCGCGGGCTCCAACAACACGACGATCGACAAGACCTCGTCGTTCCTGCCCGAGGGCAACCCGCTGCCGGAGGCCGACCCGTACGGCCGGACGATCCACTTCGGTATCCGCGAGCACGCGATGGCCGCCGAGATGAACGGCATCGCGCTGCACGGCAACACCCGTATCTACGGCGGTACGTTCCTCGTCTTCTCCGACTACATGCGCAACGCGGTCCGGCTGTCCGCGCTGATGCATCTGCCGGTGACGTACGTGTGGACGCACGATTCGATCGGTCTCGGCGAGGACGGCCCGACCCACCAGCCGGTGGAGCACCTGGCGTCGCTGCGCGCGATCCCGGGTCTGAACGTGGTCCGTCCTGCGGACGCCAACGAGACGGTGATCGCCTGGCGCGAGATCCAGCGCCGCTGGACGAAGAAGTTCGGCACGGGGGCCCCGCACGGTCTGGCGCTGACCCGGCAGGGTGTGCCGACGTACCCGCTCAACGAGGACGCGGCGCGTGGCGGTTACGTCCTGGCGGAGGCCGAGGGCGGCGCTCCGGAGGTCGTGCTGATCGGTACGGGTTCCGAGGTCCAGCTGGCCGTCGCGGCCCGGGACGAGCTGCAGGCGGCCGGGGTGCCGACCCGGGTGGTCTCCATGCCGTCGGTGGAGTGGTTCGAGGAGCAGGACCGGGAGTACAAGGACTCGGTGCTGCCGCCGTCGGTGCGGGCGCGGGTGGCCGTCGAGGCGGGCATCGGGCTGACCTGGTACCGCTACGTCGGTGACGCGGGCCGGATCGTGTCGCTGGAGCACTTCGGTGCCTCGGCGGACGGCAAGGTCCTCTTCCGGGAGTTCGGCATCACCGCCGACGCGGTGGTCGCCGCCGCCCGGGAATCTCTTGACGCCGTCCGGCGCTGACGCCAACACACAGTGATTTCAGGAGTTGTTTTTCGATGACGAACGACGCGCTCAAGCGCCTCACCGACGAAGGCGTCGCCATCTGGCTGGACGATCTGTCCCGCAAGCGGATCACCTCGGGGAACCTCTCGGAGCTGATCGACCAGCAGCACGTGGTGGGTGTGACGACCAACCCTTCGATCTTCCAGAAGGCGATCAGCGGGGGTGACGGCTACGAGCAGCAGCTGCGCGAGCTGGCGACCCGCAAGGTGACCGTCGAGGAAGCCATCCGCATGATCACCACGGCGGACGTCCGGGACGCGGCGGACATCCTCCGCCCGGTCTTCGACGCCACCGAGGGCCAGGACGGCCGGGTCTCCATCGAGGTGGACCCGCGGCTGGCCCACCACACGGCGGCGACGGTCGCCGAGGCCAAGCAGCTGGCCTGGCTGGTCGACCGCCCCAACACCCTGATCAAGATTCCGGCCACCCGGGCGGGCCTGCCGGCGATCACCGAGACCATCGGTCTCGGTATCAGCGTCAATGTGACGCTGATCTTCTCGCTGGAGCGCTACCGCGAGGTCATGGACGCCTACCTGGCCGGTCTGGAGAAGGCCAAGGACCGCGGCCTGGACCTGTCGAAGATTCATTCGGTGGCTTCTTTCTTCGTCTCCCGGGTGGACACCGAGATCGACCAGCGGCTGGACGCCCTGGGCACCGACGAGGCGAAGGCGGCCCGCGGCAAGGCCGCCCTGGCCAACGCCCGGCTGGCCTACGAGGCGTACGAGGAGGTCTTCTCCTCCGACCGCTGGACCGCCCTGGACCGGGCGCGGGCCAACAAGCAGCGTCCGCTGTGGGCCTCGACCGGTGTCAAGGACCCGGCCTACAAGGACACGCTGTACGTCGACGAGCTGGTGGCCCCGGGCACGGTGAACACCATGCCGGAGGGGACCCTGGAGGCCACCGCCGACCACGGGTCGATCACCGGTGACACCATCCGCGGCACCTACGACGCCGCGCGCGCCGAACTGGCGGCGGTGGCGGCGCTGGGGATCTCGTACGACGAGGTCGTGCAGCTGCTGGAGGACGAGGGCGTCGAGAAGTTCGAGGCCGCGTGGAACGACCTGCTCAAGTCGACCGAGGCGGCGCTGGCCCGTCTCGCACCGTCGGAGGGCTGACCATCGTGTCCGGTTCAAGCGAGGCCAATCCGCTTCGCGACCCCGCCGACCGGCGGCTCCCGCGGATCGCGGGGCCGTCGGGCCTGGTGATCTTCGGGGTCACGGGCGACCTGTCGCGCAAGAAGCTGATGCCGGCCGTGTACGACCTGGCCAACCGCGGACTGCTGCCGCCGGGGTTCTCCCTCGTCGGCTTCGCCCGCCGCGAATGGCAGGACGAGGACTTCGCGCAGGAGGTCCACGACGCGGTCAAGGAACACGCCAGGACCCCCTTCCGTGAGGAGGTCTGGCAGCAGCTGAACCAGGGCATGCGCTTCGTCCAGGGCGATTTCGACGACGACGACGCCTTCGAGACCCTGAAGAAGACGATCGCCGAGCTGGACCAGGCCCAGGGCACCGGCGGCAACTTCGCCTTCTATCTGTCGGTGCCGCCGAAGTTCTTCCCCAAGGTCGTCCAGCAGCTCAAGAAGCACGGGCTGGCCGACCAGAAGGAGGGCTCCTGGCGCCGGGCGGTCATCGAGAAGCCCTTCGGCCACGATCTGGTGTCCGCCATGGAGCTCAACCAGGTGGTCCACGAGGTCTTCCCGCCGAACGAGGTCTTCCGGATCGACCACTACCTCGGCAAGGAGACCGTCCAGAACATTCTGGCGCTGCGCTTCGCCAACACCCTCTTCGAGCCGATCTGGAACCGGTCCTATGTGGACCATGTCCAGATCACCATGGCCGAGGACATCGGCATCGGCGGCCGCGCCGGGTACTACGACGGCATCGGCGCCGCCCGTGATGTCATCCAGAACCATCTGCTCCAGCTGCTGGCGCTGACCGCGATGGAGGAGCCCGCCTCCTTCGACGCCGATGCGCTGGCCGCGGAGAAGACCAAGGTCCTGGGTGCCGTGAAGCTGCCGAAGGATCTGGGCGCCACCACCGTGCGCGGCCAGTACGCGGCGGGCTGGCAGGGCGGCGAGCGGGCCGTCGGCTATCTCCAGGAGGACGGTATCGACCCGGACTCCAAGACCGACACCTATGCGGCGGTCAAACTGGAGATCGACAACCGCCGCTGGGCCGGGGTGCCGTTCTATCTGCGCACGGGCAAGCGGCTGGGGCGCCGGGTCACCGAGATCGCGGTGGTCTTCCAGCGCGCCCCGCACTCCCCCTTCGACCACACCGCGACCGAGGAGCTGGGGCAGAACGCCCTGGTCATCCGGGTGCAGCCGGACGAGGGCGTAACCCTGCGCTTCGGCTCCAAGGTGCCCGGTACCTCCATGGAGGTACGAGACGTCTCGATGGACTTCGCCTATGGCGAGTCCTTCACGGAGTCCAGCCCGGAGGCGTACGAGCGGCTCATCCTCGATGTGCTGCTCGGCGACTCCAACCTCTTCCCCCGGGTCGAGGAGGTCGAGCTTTCGTGGAAGATCCTCGACCCCATCGAGCAGTACTGGGACAGTCACGGCAAGCCCGCCCAGTACCCCTCCGGGACCTGGGGTCCGGTCGAGGCGGACGAAATGCTCGCACGAGACGGACGGAGCTGGCGCCGGCCATGAAGATCGACCTTACGGACACCACCTCCAGCAAGATCAACAAGGCGTTGGTGCAGGGGCGGCGGGCCATCGGCACGCCCGCCGTCGGCATGGTGCTCACCCTGGTCATCGTCACCGACGAGGAGAACGCCTACGACGCCCTGAAGGCCGCGAACGACGCGTCGCGCGAGCACCCCTCGCGCACGCTCGTGGTCATCAAGCGGGTTTCGCGGACCCCGCGGGACCGGGCGCAGACCCGGCTGGACGCCGAGGTCCGCGTCGGCGCCGACGCGGGCACCGGTGAGACGGTCGTGCTGCGGCTGTACGGCGAGGTCACCGAGCATGCCCAGTCGGTGGTGCTGCCGCTGCTGCTGCCGGACGCTCCGGTGGTCGTGTGGTGGCCGGTGAACGCCCCGCTCGACCCGACGAAGGATCCGCTGGGCGCGCTGGCCCAGCGCCGGGTGACCGACACCTATGCGGCCGAGGACCCCATCGGGGAGCTGAAGGCCCGCTCCGAGGCGTACACCCCGGGTGATACGGATCTGTCGTGGACCCGGATCACGCCCTGGCGGTCCATGCTGGCCGCCGCGCTGGACCAGGTGGCCTGCGAGGTCACCGAGGTCGAGGTGGAGGGCGAGGAGTTCAATCCGAGCGTGGAGCTGCTGGCGATGTGGCTGGCGGACCGGCTGGGGGTGCCCGTGCGGCGCACGCAGTCGCCCGGGCCGGGGCTCACCGCCGTACGGATGGAGACGGACTGCGGTCCGATCGTGCTCGACCGGGCCGACGGTGCCCTGGCGAACCTCTCCATCCAGGGTCAGCCCGACCGTGCGGTCGCGCTGAAGCGGCGGGAGACCGCCGAGCTGATCGCGGAGGAGCTGCGACGGCTGGACCCGGACGACACCTATGCCTCCGCCCTGCGGTACGGGGTGGACCGGCTCGGTGACGGCGGGCCCGGCGGTTCGGCGGACGTCTCCGAGATCGCGGCGGCCTCCCGGGCGGTCGCCGCCGCGCAGGCCGAGACCGAGGCGGAGGGGGCCGCCGCGGCGGCCCCGGCCACTCCCGCGGCCAAGAGCGCCGCCAAGAAGACGGCGGCGAAGAAGGCGGCCGCCAAGTGAGCGGCGCACCGCAGATCGTCGTCCACCGCGACAAGGAGCTGATGGCCCAGGCCGCGGCGGCCCGGCTGATCACCCGGATCGTCGACGCCCAGGCCGCCCGGGGCACCGCCTCCGTGGTGCTCACCGGCGGGCGGAACGGCAACGGTCTGCTGGCCGCGCTCGGGGCCTCTCCGGCCCGGGACGCGGTCGACTGGGGACGGCTGGACCTGTGGTGGGGCGATGAAAGGTTCCTCCCCGAGGGGGACCCGGAGCGCAACGTCTCCCAGGCGCGGCAGGCGCTGCTGGACCATGTGCCGGTCGATCCGGCCCGGGTCCGTCCGATGGCCGCATCCGACGGTCCGTACGGCAGCGACGTCGAGGCGGCGGCCGCCGCCTATGCGGCGCAGCTGGCCGCGGCGGCGGGCCCGGAGGACCACGGTCCGGTGCCGACGTTCGACGTGCTGATGCTGGGTGTCGGCCCCGACACCCATATCGCGTCGCTCTTCCCGGAGCATCCGGCGGTCCGGGAGACGGAGCGTACGGTCGTCGGTGTCCACGGCTCCCCGAAGCCGCCGCCGATCCGGATCTCGCTGACCCTTCCGGCGATCCGGGCGGCGCGTGAGGTGTGGCTGCTGGCGGCGGGCGAGGACAAGGCGAACGCCGCGGCGATCGCCCTGTCGGGCGCGGGCGAGCTCCAGGCCCCGGCCGCGGGGGCCCGGGGCCGGGCCAGAACCCTGTGGCTGCTGGACGCGGCCGCGGCGGCCCAGTTGCCGCGGGAGCTGTATCCCCCGGCCTCCGCGTAGCGCAGTGACGGCTCAGGGCCCGGACACCTTCACGGTGTCCGGGCCCTCGGTCGTGTCACGGCGTGGGAGGTCAGTCGACGGTCAGGCTCGCCTCGTGGAGGGCGATCGCGGCCCGGACCGCTCCCGTGAAGGCCCGGAACTTCGCGTTCGTGGTGTTCGCCCGGCCGGTCCGGGACGAGGGGTCGTCGAAGAGGCTGTTGCGCAGGGCCCCGGAGAGCTCCAGCTGGACACCCTTGTTGCGCAGAGTGCGGTTGCAGGGGTTGTCCGGGTCGGTTCCGCCGAGTGCCGGGACCTGGCTGCCGTCGATGATGCTGATGTTCCAGGGGTCGGGGCCGGCGGTCGCGAGCAGTTCCAGCTGCTGCCGGACCAGCGCCTTGAAGTCCTGGTCGAGCCCGCCGAGCACGACGTCGTAGCCCGGTACCTGGGTGTTGGCGAAGCCGTGGACGCTGACGACGCCCAGGCTGCCCTCGGCCAGGCCCAGGGCGTGCAGATCGTCGCATCCGGTGGAGGTGACGTGGAGTTCGGCGTTGAGGCCGGGCCCCCGCAGCCCCTCGAACAGCCAGTAGTCGTAGCGGGGGTCGCCCGCCGCTCCGGTGGGCGCGAGGTCCTTCGGGTGGTATCCGGCGATACCGAGGGCGACTTCGGAGGTGCCGGTTTCGATACCGCCGCCGTGCAGGGCGAGTACGGCGGTGCCGGGCAGCCGCACCTCGGCGGCGAAGGTCGGATCGCTGCGCTCGTGCCGTCTGAAGCGCCGGCCGTAGTCGGTGCCCTCCGTGTACTGCGGATTGCGGTAGATATGGCTGGTGTAGGTCGGGGCCGGAGGGTTGCCTGCCGTGGCCGCGGGCGCGGCGTGGGCCGTGGTGGGCACGGCGGCCAGTCCGGTGCTTCCGGCGGCGGCCGCCAGGGCGGCGGTCAGGACGGTTCGTCTGCTGCTGGTGGTCATCACAAGATCATGTCCGGGGCCGCGGTGCATATTCGATCACCGCGCTATCACCGGCGGCCGGTGCTCCGGCGCCTCCCCGGCCGCCGCTGCGGGTATCTCCACCAGGAACGGTGTCAGCAGGCCGGGGACCGCCGCATCGGCAAAGGCCAGCCCCTCGGAGGTGTCCGCGTCATGGACGGAGTAGCCCCCGGCCCCGGCGGCCGTGGTCGCGGTCAGTGTGATCAGCCCGGCCCGGCGCTGGGCGAGGGACTCCGTGACGGTCCAGCCGATGATTCCGGTCCGCTGGAGGGCGACCGTACGCCGCGAGGGGGTGCCGGAGCGGGCCAGCAGATAGCGTCCGGCGATCCCGTGACCGAGACTGCGGTACGCGTCGAGGGCGAGCGCCGTGCCGACGGGCAGCGCCACCAGCGCATACCCGGCGGCGACGGGCAGCAGCAGCGGTGTGAGCCAGGGCCCCGCGGCGGCGAGGGCGGCGGCGGGCAGCAGGGCCGCGGCAAGGGCCCAGTACAGCCGCCGGTTCCTCGCCCGGCGCGGATGGCGGGTCAGCGGTGCCCCGGTGGGCGGCCGGGGCTCGCGGAGCACCAGCGCCGCCACCTCGTCCGCGACGGCCCGGGGGACGACCGGGAGCAGCCCCCGGGCGTCCGTGTGCCGGTCGCCGTCGGCTTCGGCGAGCCCGGTGGCGACCGCGTCCACCCGGGCCCCGCCGATGGCCCGGACCCCGATCGGCTCCACCAGTTCGACCCCGCGGAGCCGGGGCTCCGCGACGGAGACGGAGCGGGTGGTGAAGAGCCCGCGCCGGACCCGGAGCACTCCGCCCGGCTCCCTCTCCAGGCGGTAGCCCCACCACATCTCCAGCCAGAGGCCGAGCGCCCCGACCGCGCCGGTCAGCAGGGTCCCGAGGACGAGCAGCGGGACGACGAGGACGAGCGGACGGTCCCGGACGAGGTCGCCGGTCCAGCCGATCAGATCCGCCTGGACACCGAACCAGTCGCTGATCTGGAGCGCGGCACCGGCCGCCGCGCTGCCGATGGCGAAGGTGAGGAAGGACGTCGGGGCGTAGCGGATCCACCGGAGGTCGAACCGGGCCAGGGTGCCCCCGGGCGGAGCGGCGGCCGGACCGGCGGGCCGGCCGAGCAGTTCGGCCCGGAGCCGGTCGCCCTCCGCGCGGGAGACCGGGTTCAGCTCCAGTGAGGATTCCCCGCCGCCGCTCTCGCCGGTCCCTATCCGGACCTTCACCAGACCGAGCAGCCGCAGCAGTGGATGGGCGGTCAGATCGACGCTGCGAATCCGCTCCCGGGCCAGGGAGCGGCGTTTCAGCAGCAGCAGTCCGCTGTGGAGGTCGACCCGCTCGGGGCCGATGCGGTAGCGCGTCCGGCGCAGGCCGACCCAGTCCGCGGCGACGGAGCCCACGACCAGCAGCACCCCCGCGGTGATCAGCAGGGTCAGCCCGATTCCCCGGCGGGGGCCGTTGCCGAACCAGGCGCCGGAGGAGAGCCCGAGCAGCACGGGCAGACAGATGCCCCCGGCGACCCCGCTCATGACGGCCCCGGTGGCCAGGAGCGACCGCGGGTCGAGCCGCCGCCACTCCCCGGGCGGGCCCGCGACGGCTTCCGGGCCGGCGCTCGTCGCGCCTCCGGCCACCGCCGGGACCGGCCGGTCGGCCGGTGCGGTCCGGCCGGTCTCCCCCGTGGCCATGGGATCAGCGTCCCCGCAGGTCCCGGTAGGCGGCCGTGAGCGCCGCCGTGGAGCTGTCGAGCTCCTCGCCTCCGGTGCCGTCGGTCAGCACCGGTTCGATCCGCCTGGCCAGGACCTTGCCCAGTTCGACGCCCCACTGGTCGAAGGAGTCGATGTTCCAGACGGCGCCCTGGACGAACACCTTGTGCTCGTAGAGGGCGATCAGCTGGCCGAGCACCGACGGGGTCAGCTCGTCGGCGAGGATCGTCGTCGTCGGGTGGTCGCCGCGGAAGGTCTTGTGCGGCACGAGCTCCTCGGGGACCCCTTCGGCCCGTACCTCGTCGGCGGTCTTCCCGAAGGCCAGGGCCTGGGTCTGGGCGAAGAAGTTGGCCATCAGCAGATCGTGCTGGGCGACCTGGGCGGGCGGCAGACCGGGCACGGGCCGGGCGAAGCCGATGAAGTCCGCGGGGATGGTCTTGGTGCCCTGGTGGATCAGCTGGTAGTACGCGTGCTGGCCGTTGGTGCCCGGGGTGCCCCAGACGACGGGCCCGGTCTGCCAGTGCACCGGCCGGCCGTCCCGGTCGACGGACTTGCCGTTCGACTCCATGTCCAGTTGCTGGAGGTAGGCGGTGAACCTGCTCAGATAGTGGGAGTAGGGCAGCACGGCATGCGACTGGGCGTCGAAGAACGCGCCGTACCAGATGCCGAGCAGTCCGAGCAGCAGCGGGGCGTTGGCCTCCGGCGGGGCGGTGCGGAAGTGCTCGTCGACGAGGTGGAAGCCGTCGAGCATCTCCCGGAAGCGCTCCGGGCCGATCGCGATCATCAGGGAGAGCCCGATGGCGGAGTCGTAGGAGTACCGGCCGCCGACCCAGTCCCAGAATTCGAACATGTTCACCGGGTCGATACCGAAGTCGGTGACCTTCTCGGCATTGGTGGAGAGGGCCACGAAATGCCGGGCGACAGCCTCCTGACCGGCGTTCAGACCGTCGAGCAGCCACTGGCGGGCGGACGTGGCATTGGTGATGGTCTCGATGGTGGTGAAGGTCTTGGAGGCGACGACGAAGAGCGTCTCGGCCGGGTCGAGGTCGCGGACGGCCTCGTGGAGGTCGGCCCCGTCGACGTTGGAGACGAAACGGAGGGTCAGTTCGCGGGAGGTGTAGGCGCGGAGCGCCTCGTACGCCATGGCGGGGCCGAGATCGGAGCCGCCGATGCCGATGTTCACCACGTTTCTGATGGGGCGTCCGGTGTGGCCGGTCCACTCGCCCGAGCGGATCCGCCCGGAGAAACCGGCCATCCTGTCGAGCACCGCGTGGACACCCGGCACCACGTTCTCGCCGTCGACCTCGATCACCGCGTCCCGGGGGGCCCGCAGCGCGGTGTGGAGGACGGCCCGGCCCTCGGTGGTGTTGATCTTCTCGCCTCGGAACATGGCGTCCCGCAGTCCGGCGACGTCGGTGGCCGCTGCCAGCTGCCGCAGCAGGGCGAGGGTCTCGTCGGTGACCAGGTGCTTGGAGTAGTCGAGATGGAGGTCGCCGACGCGCAGGGTGAGGCGGCGGCCGCGCTCCGGGTCCGCCGCGAACAGCTCGCGCAGTCCGGTGCCGCCCACCTGCTCGCGGTGCTTGCCGAGCGCGGTCCACTCGGGTGTCTGGTCGAGCCGGGTTCGGCCTGTCTCGTTCACTCGGACATCAGCTCACTTCGTCTTGTACCTGCCTGGTGCCCCACCGCGCCCAACCTAGTTGATCAGCCGGGGCGCGAGGCGTCGACGGCCGCACCGGACCCCCGGTCCGGTGACGTTCCGTGTTCGCCTAGGCCCTGTCCGGGCGATCTTGTCGGGCCCACGACGACAGCTACGGCACCTCGCTGCGTTGTCGGAGTCATCCGAGTACGCCCAGTACGAGGATGATCCTCCGCCTTGCGATGCACCGCATCTGACGCCGCGGGCTGATCCTCGAAGACCGCCCGGACAGGACCTGAACAGAACCGTAGGCGACGGCACTGACATCGGGGCATCGTGATCAACCCCGGAAGCCCGAGAAAAAATCCGGCCGGATCACCTTTTCGGTGATCCGGCCGGATCGAATGTCTAGATTTCGCCGCGGAGTTTGGCAAGGGCCTCGGCGAGGATCGCCTCGCCGTCCGCGTCGCTGCGCCGCTCCCGTACATACGCCAGATGCGTCTTGTAGGGCTCGGTGCGCGGCGGGTCCGGCGGATTGTCCTGGTCCTGACCGGCCGGGAACCCACAGCGCGGGCAGTCCCAGGTGTCGGGGACCTGCGCGTCGCTGGCGAAGCTCGGCTGCGTCTCGTGCCCGTTGGAGCACCAGAAGGAGATGCGCAGACGTGGCGCGGACTCGCCGCGCTCGGCCTCGCCCATCGGCCCCGCCCCGACCCGGCTCCCCCGGATCGCGTTGCCACTTGCCACGGTGTAACTCCCTGCGTGATGGTGCTGCACAGCGTCTCACAGCGGCTGCGCCGCGGTGCCCCAGTCTACGTAAGGCCCAACGCCCGTCCAGTCGTTGGAGTTACACCCTCGCCCCCACCGGCCTCCCGGAAGAGTGGCTCGGGTGTCAGTTGTCCATCTTCATCAGCAGGCCGAGCACCATGATGCAGGCGAACCAGAGCAGCCCGACCACCACGGTGATGCGGTCGAGGTTGCGCTCGGCGACCGAGGAGCCGCCGACGGAGGACTGCATGCCGCCGCCGAACATGTCGGAGAGACCGCCGCCCTTCCCCTTGTGCATCAGCACGAGCAGCATCAGCAGCAGGCTGAAGACGATCAGGGCGATCGAGAACCCCATAACCACGGCTTGGCCCTACTTCCTGGCAATTCTCTGGATGGTCTGGTGACTGCGGGGACCCCGGACAAGGCCCGGGGTCCCCGCAAGGGTACGACGGATCGGCGCTAGCGCATACTCACTGGTCGCGGAAGCGGACGATCTTGACGAACTCCTCGGTGTCGAGGGCGGCACCGCCCACCAGGGCGCCGTCGACATCGGGCTGGGCCATGATCGCGGCCACGTTCCCGGACTTCACGGAGCCGCCGTACTGGATGCGGACCTTGTCGGCCAGCTCCTGGGAGTACAGCTCGGCGAGCCGGCCGCGGATCGCCCCGCAGACCTCCTGGGCGTCCTCGGGCGTGGCGACCTCGCCGGTGCCGATGGCCCAGACGGGCTCGTACGCGATGACGATCGACTCGGCCTGCTCGGCGGGCACGTCCTTCAGACCGCCGTCGAGCTGCGCCAGGGTGTACGGGACCTGCTCGCCGGCCTTGCGGACGTCGAGGCCCTCGCCGACGCAGAGGATCGGCGTGATGCCGTTCCGGAAGGCGGCCTTCACCTTGGCGTTGCAGAGCTCGTCCGACTCACCGTGGTACTGGCGTCGCTCGGAGTGGCCCACGGCGACGTACGTGCACTTCAGCTTGGCCAGCATCGGGCCGGAGATCTCGCCGGTGTAGGCACCGGAGTCCTCGGCCGAGATGTCCTGGGCGCCGTAGACGATCTTGAGCTTGTCGCCGTCGACCAGGGTCTGGACGGACCGGAGGTCGGTGAAGGGCGGCAGGACCGCGACCTCCACGGCGTCGTAGTCCTTGTCGGCCAGGGCGAACGCGAGCTTCTGGACGTGTGCGATGGCCTCCAGGTGGTTGAGGTTCATCTTCCAGTTGCCCGCCATCAGCGGGGTACGGGTGGTCATAGCGGTGATCAGTCCTCCAGTGCGGCGAGGCCGGGAAGCGTCTTGCCTTCGAGGTATTCGAGGCTGGCGCCGCCGCCGGTCGAAATATGGCCGAAGGCGTTCTCGTCGAAGCCCAGGGTCCGGACGGCGGCGGCGGAGTCACCGCCGCCGACCACCGAGAAGGCCGGGGAGTCGACGAGGGCCCGGGCCACGGCCCGGGTGCCCTCGGCGTAGTCGGGGTGTTCGAAGACGCCCATCGGCCCGTTCCAGAAGACGGTGGCCGCGTCGGCGAGCTTCTCTGCGTACAGCTTGCGGGTCTCGGGACCGATGTCCAGACCCTCCTGGTCGGCCGGGATGGCGTCCGCGGCGACGGTGGTGGGGTTCGCCGGGGCCTTGGTCTTCAGGTCCGGGAACTCGGGGGCGACCAGCACGTCCACGGGGAGGACGAACTCCACGCCCTGCGCCTCGGCGCGCTTCAGATACTCCTGGACGACCGGGACCTGGTCCTCCTGGAGCAGCGAGATACCGACCTCGTGGCCCTGGGCCTTGAGGAAGGTGTAGGCCATACCGCCGCCGATCAGGATGCGGTCGGCCTTGCCCAGCAGGTTGTCGATCACGCCGAGCTTGTCGGAGACCTTGGCACCGCCCAGGACCACGGCGTAGGGCCGCGCGACGTCCTCGGTGAGCTTCTTGAGGACACCGACCTCGGTGGCGATCAGATCGCCCGCGGCGTGCGGGAGCCTGGCGGGCAGATCGAAGACGGAGGCGTGCTTGCGGTGCACGGCGCCGAAGCCGTCGCCCACGTAGACGTCGGCGAGGGCGGCCAGCTCGTCCGCGAAGGCACCGCGCTCGGCATCGTCCTTGCTGGTCTCGCCGGGGTTGAAGCGGAGGTTCTCCAGCACCGCCACCTCGCCGTCGGCGAGCGCGGCGGTCACGGACTTCGCCGCGTCTCCGACCGTGTCGGCGGCGAAGGCGACCGGGCGGCCGAGGACATCGCCGAGCCGCTCAGCAGCCGGGGCCAGCGAGAACGCCGGATCGGGGGCGCCCTTGGGGCGTCCCAGATGCGAGGCGACGATCACCCGGGCACCGGCTTCGGCCAGCCTGGCGATGGTGGGGGCGACGGCCCGGATCCGGCCGTCGTCGGTGATGGTGGTGCCGTCGAGGGGCACATTGAGGTCGGCGCGGACGAAAACCCGCTTGCCGCTGACGCCGTCGGCCAACAGGTCGTCGATCGTCTTCATGGACGGTCTCCTCGGAAGGGCAGGACGTGCGACAGGGCCCGGGCGGCGCTGCGCTGCGCCGTCCGAGCCCTCTCGCTCACATCGTGGTGCTCTGATTGCTGTTCTGTGCTGGGCTGTGCGGTGCCGAGCCGGGTGGAGCTGTCAGAGCCGTCGGAGCCAACTGAGTGCTCAGAGCTGGTTGCCGACGAAGACCGTCAGGTCGACGAGGCGGTTGGAGTAGCCCCACTCGTTGTCGTACCAGCCGAGGATCTTGACCGAGTTGCCCTCCTGGACCATCGTCAGCGACGAGTCGAAGGTGCAGGACGCCGGGTCGCTGACGATGTCCGAGGAGACGATCTGGTCCTCGGTGTACGTCAGGATGCCCTGGAGCTCGCCCTCGGCGGCCTTCTTGAACGCGGCGTTGACCTCGTCCTTGGTGACCTCGCGGGACAGCTCGACGACCAGGTCGGTGGCGGAGCCGGTGGGGACCGGCACGCGCATGGCGATACCGTCCAGCTTGCCCTTGAGCTGCGGGAGGACCAGCGCGGTGGCCTTGGCGGCACCCGTGGTGGTCGGGATGATGTTCTCCGCGGCGGCGCGGGCGCGGCGCAGGTCCTTGTGCGGGAAGTCCAGGATCCGCTGGTCGTTGGTGTAGGCGTGGACCGTGGTCATCAGACCGCGGACGATGCCGAAGTTCTCGTCGAGCACCTTGGCCATCGGCGCCACACAGTTGGTGGTGCAGGACGCGTTCGAGATGATGTTGTGCTGCGCAGGGTCGTACTTGTCCTGGTTGACACCCATGACGACGGTGATGTCCTCGTCGCTGGCCGGAGCCGAGATGAGGACCTTCTTCGCGCCGCCCGCGAGGTGCTTCTCGGCATCCGCCTTCTTGGTGAAGATGCCGGTCGACTCGATGACGATGTCGACGCCCAGCTCGCCCCAGGGGATGTCCGCGGGGTTGCGCTCGGAGAGAACCTTGATGGTGTGGCCGCCGACGGTGATGGTGTCGGCGGTGTGCGACACCTCGGCCTTGAGGCGGCCCAGGATGGTGTCGTACTTCAGCAGGTGGGCGGTGGTCGCGGTGTCACCCAGGTCGTTGACAGCCACGATCTCGATGTCTGCACCCTGCTCCAGCAGCGCGCGGAAGTAATTACGACCGATGCGGCCAAAGCCGTTGATGCCTACGCGGATCGTCACGAACCGATCTCCTCGTTGGTGTGCCGGCTCGTCGCCGGCGAGCTGTATGGGAAGTCCCCGACCGCTTACGACCCTACCTCCACGGGCGCCCCTGAGTGACATCGGACGGCCACTGGCACGACGACGGCGGCCCGTACCCCCCGGTAGAGGTACGAGCCGCCGCCCGCTGTCCGGAATGACTTATTCAGAATGACTTATTCCGGTCACGCTCGGTCACCGTCGCAGGGCGTTCAGCGCCTTCCCCACGATCTGTGCCCGCTCGGCCGCCGTGCGCACGTGCTCCAGGCCGAAGCCGAGGAGCAGCGTGTCACGGGTGATGACGGCCGAGGCCGACGGGAACCGGTCCTGGCTCCGCTCCCAGTTCCCGCGCGGTGCCGGGCTGCCCGCGGGCGGTGCCGTGGTGCTCCACGGGCCGAGGGAGGTCTCGAAACCGCCGTCCACCTGCTCGCCGCCCGCGGTGACCAGCCTGGTGTCGTCGACGAAGACGCCGCGACCGCCGTCACTCGGGTCGGTGATGTAGGAGACGTGGACTTCGATCTGCTTGCCCGCGTAGGCGCTCAGATCGAAGGATGCGGCCTTCCAGCCGTCGGAGGCTCCGGTGAAGGAGTTCCAGGCGCCGGTCGTTCCGGTCGCCGTGCAGCCGTCGGCGCCCAGCGTCAGATAGTTGCGCAGATGGGGGTGCTGGTTGAGGTAGAACGCCGCCTCGCACTCGGTCGGCACGGTGGTACGGGTACCGCCGTTCAGATCCGGCAGGGTGGTCCAGTCGTTCTGGCCCGCGGTACGGACCTCGACGACGGCGTTGTCGTAGCCGGGCTCCGTGTTGAAGCTCAGCCGCATGTTCAGCTTCGGGCCCTGGGCCGCGGTGGTGCCGCCGAGGTCGACGGTGCGGCTGAGCCGCTGCCACGAGCCGTTGCGGTGCGGCGCGACCGCGTAGTACTGGCCTTCGTACGGCGAGAACGGCATCCGTACGCCCGGGTAGTCGCCCGCCGCCGCGCTGCGGAACTGCGGGAACTGGGCCGACGGCAGCGTGTCGGAGGTGACGGTGTAGGCCCCGGCCGCGTTCAGCGGGTTCCCGGGCGCGTCACCGAGCCCGCCGGCGGCACCCGCGAGGCGTCCGGATCCGGCGAAGGCGTTCACTCCACCGAGTGAGGCCCGGCCGGAGGCTCCGAGGTAGTACTGCGCGAAGTCGTCGCTGACGGCCCGCCCGAGGTTGGCGTTGCCTCCGGCGCGCTCACCGGCGGTGACCAGCTTGCCGCCCTCGTTGAGATAGGCCCGTACCGCCTTGGTGGTGGCCCAGGACGGCGCGGCGGCACCCGTGTACCAGACGGCGGTGCCGAAGTGGCTCAGGACGCCCAGCGGGTGCGGGGTGCCCTGGGCGGCGACGTCCCAGACGGCGGCGCTCTTCTTGTTCTGCGCCAGGGCGGCGGTGTAGAGCCCGGCGTGCTGCGCGGGGGCGGTGCCGCCCTCCTCCGCGATCACCAGGGCGTCGGCCCGCGGCCGTTCGGCGACGGTGTAGCTGAAGGGCGTGCTGGAGACCTGCTTGCCCTGCTTGTTCCGGCCGGTGAACCAGACCTCGACGGTGTCGCCGACCTCGCCGTGCTCGACCTCGGCGCGGTACTCGTCGAAGCGGATGTTGTCCTCGCCGCCGAAGGTTTCGCCGCCCTTCCAGGCTTCGAGGTCCTCGTCGTGGACCCGGCCGCCGTTGACGCGGTAGTTCAGCTCCTTGTTCCGCAGGTTCTTGTTGGCGACGACGGACACCTCCTGGTCGCCACCGCGGGCGTACGAGACGGTGAACGGGTCGGGGGTGAAGTCGGCGGCCTTCAGACCGAGCGACGACGCCGGCTGGTCGGGCGTCAGGGAGCTCTCGGCGACCGCGAGCGCGAAGGGGATGTTCTTCGCGAACTCCTGCTGGATCAGCTTCTCGTCGTCCGGGAAGGTGAAGACGGAGGCGCAGTCGGCCGGATTCCACTGGTCGTTCGGGTCGATCCGGGAGATCGTGGCACAGGTCGACATCTCGGGGGTGAACATCATCATCCCGTTGACGTTGGCCGCATGGCCGTCCGCCTCGCCGTTGGTGATGTACAGCTCGGAGGAGACCTGGGGCCGGTAGCCGGGGATCGCGGAGTTCGCGGGCGTGCCGGCGATCGTCTCGTACGCCACATCGTCGGGGGTCTTGCTGGCGACCTGCCAGCCGACGCCGTAGAGGATCAGCTCGGCCGCCGAGTGGTAGTTGATGCCGTACTGGAAGCCGATCCGCTTCTGGAAGGCGTCGACGGCCTTGGTCTCGGGCTCCGAGCCGGGGCCGGTGCCGCGGAAGGTCTCGTCGAACGGGTCGGGGGACGAACCCTCGTTGTCGTAGCCCCACTTGTAGGAGAAGTTGCGGTTCAGGTCGACGCCGTCGCCGGCGGATATGGTGCCGTCGCCGTTGTTGTCCCGGAGGTTCTTCCGCCACTGGCGCTCGGACGTCCCGGTGAAGGTGTAGTCGTAGCCGTCCGGGTTGGCCGAGAGCACGAACCAGATCTCCGAGCTGTCCACCAGCTTGGTGATCTTGGGGTCCTTGCCGTAGCCGTCCAGGTAGTGGTGCATCAGCCGCCGGGTCATCTCCGGGGTGATCCACTCCCGGGCGTGCTGGTTGGACAGATAGAGCGTGGCGGGCTTGGCACCGTCCCGGACGGTCTTCGCGTTCTTGCTGACCTTGAGCGCGAGGATGTCCTGGCCCTTGACCGACTTCCCGATGCTGACGGCCTTGGTGATCGACGGATTGGCCTGGGCGGTGGCCAGGATCTCGTTCTTCAGCCCGTTCTCACCGCTGTACGGGCGGAAGACCCCGTCCCCCGCGGCGGCGACCCGCTTCAGGGCGGCGGCCGAGAGCTGGTGCTCCTTGAGGCTGATGCCCTGCCCGCGCAGCTCACCCGCCTGTTGGTCGGTCAGATACACCTCGACGGTGGCGGTTCCCTCTTCGGGTACCCGCTCGCTGAGTTCATGGCCGTCGGCGCCCGCCGCGAGCAGCAGCGGCACCTGGGCCTTGGTGACGGTGGCCCGCCACACGGACAGCCCGTCGTCGCCGGCTCCCCCGCCCCCGCCGTCGGACTGCGCCTGGGCGAACGGTGCCGCCGCGAGCGTCGCGGCCAGGAGTGATGCCGCGGCGAGCAGCGATCTCGCTCTTCGTCTCATGGAGCCCCCCTTGCTGGTTATGCGCCAGAAAGCGAACGGGAGCCAGACTGTTCATCGTGAATGACCATGTCAAGACATGGGGCCCCGCTATCTCAGGGGCCACACACGTGTACGGCCCCGGAGCGAAGGCTTCCGGGGCCGGGGCCGTACGGGCTACGGGCGGGGCGCCGCAGGTCGGCGGGGTGGTCCGCGCGCCGGGAGGCCCCCGGCGCGCGGTCCGGGTCAGACGGCGAGACCCTCGGCCATGTCCTCCGTGAGGCTGGACTCGGTGCCGGGGATGCCCAGATCCTGGGCGCGCTTGTCGGCCATCGCCAGCAGCCGGCGGATCCGGCCGGCCACCGCGTCCTTCGTGAGCGGCGGGTCGGCGAGCGCGCCCAGCTCCTCCAGGGACGCCTGCTTGTGCTCCATGCGGAGCCGGCCGGCGGCCGCGAGGTGCTCGGGGACCTCCTCGCCGAGGATCTCCAGGGCCCGCTGGACCCGGGCGCCCGCGGCGACCGCGGCCCGCGCCGAGCGGCGCAGATTGGCGTCGTCGAAGTTGGCCAGGCGGTTGGCGGTGGCGCGCACCTCGCGCCGCATCCGCCGCTCCTCCCAGGCCAGGACGGACTCGTGCGCCCCGAGCCGGGTCAGCAGCGCCCCGATGGCGTCGCCGTCCCGGACGACGACCCGGTCCACGCCCCGTACCTCACGGGCCTTGGCCGCGATGGAGAGCCGCCGGGCGGCGCCCACCAGGGCGAGCGCGGCCTCCGGGCCGGGGCAGGTGACCTCCAGCGAGGAGGAGCGGCCGGGCTCGGTGAGGGAGCCGTGGGCCAGGAACGCTCCGCGCCAGGCCGCCTCCGCATCGCAGGTGGCCCCGGAGACGACCTGCGGCGGCAGTCCGCGGATGGGGCGGCCGCGGCCGTCCACCAGACCGGTCTGCCGGGCCAGCTGGTCACCGCCCGCGACCACCCGCACCACGTAGCGCGAGCCGCGGCGCAGCCCGCCGGGGGCCATCACCATCAGCTCGGAGCCGTGGCCGAAGATCTCCAGGATGTCCCGCTTCAGCCGACGCGCGGCGATGCCGGTGTCCAGTTCGGCTTCGATCACGATGCGCCCGCTCACCAGATGCAGTCCGCCCGCGAACCGCAGGATCGCCGAGACCTCCGCTTTTCTGCAGCAGGTCCGGGTGACGGGAAGCCGGGAGATTTCGTCCTTCACCGCTGCCGTCATCGCCATGGGCCGATCCTTCCATGCATCCGAAAAATACGGTCGTACGCGGCGGCCAGCAGCTCCGGGTCGTGCTTCGGAACCCCTCCCCCCGGGCCTTCGCCCGCGCCGGAGGCCGTACCGGCGACCGCCACGGGCGCGAGCTCGACCGCGGCGCCGAGGCGCCGGGCGGCCTCGGCCAGGGAATCGCGGTCGGGCACGGCGGCCTCGTCGGCCAGCACCACGTCCAGAGCGAGTTTAGGCGCGTGTCGTCCCAAAACCTCCAAATGACGCTGCGGTGAGAACCCGTCCGTTTCGCCCGGTTGGGGCGCCAGATTGAGGGAGAGAACACGCCGTGCCTTGGTCTCCACCAGCGCGTCGAGCAGTTCGGGCACCAGCAGATGGGGGATGACGGAGGAGAACCAGGAACCGGGTCCCAGAACCACCCAGTCGGCGTCAAGAACGGCGGCCACGGCCTCCGGTACGGCGGGCGGATCGGCCGGGACGAGATGGACGGACTGCACCTCTCCGGGGGTGAGGGCGACCGTCGCCTGCCCCCGGACCGTACCCACCTCGTCGGGGCGGTCCGGATCATGGCCCCGGACCAGGGCCTGGAGCTCCAGCGGCACGGCGGACATCGGCAGCACCCTGCCGTGCGCCCCGAGCAGCCTGCCGACCAGGTCGAGGGCCTGGACATGGTCCCCGAGCTGTTCCCAGAGGGCGACGATCAGCACATTGCCCACGGCGTGGTCGTGCAGCTCGCCGCGGGACTGGAAGCGGTGCTGGATCACCCGGGACCAGGTGCGGCCCCAATCGTCGTCCCCGCAGAGCGCGGCCAGCGCCTTGCGGAGATCGCCGGGCGGCAGCACCCCCAGCTCCTCCCGGAGCCGGCCGCTGGAGCCGCCGTCGTCGGCGACGGTGACCACGGCGGTGAGATCACCGGTGATCCGGCGCAGGGCGGCGAGGGACGCGGACAGGCCGCGGCCGCCGCCGAGGGCGACGACCTTGGGCTGGGCACCGCGTTTGCGCGCGCCGGCCTGAGTGCCGAACCGGCGCAGCCGCCGCAGACGCAGGGAGTGTCCGGTCACTCGCGCCCCATGTCCCGGTGGACGACGACGGTCTCGACGCCCTCGGAGGAGAGCCGGGCCGCGAGCTTCTCGGCCGTGGCGACGGAGCGGTGCTTGCCGCCGGTACAGCCGACGGCGACGGTGACGTACCGCTTGCCCTCGCGGCGGTACCCGGCGGCGATCAGCTGGAGCAGTTCGGTGTAGCGGTCGAGGAACTCCTTGGCGCCGGGCTGGTTGTAGACGTAGTTCGACACCTCCTCGTTGAGTCCGGTGAACGGGCGCAGCTCGGGGACCCAGTGGGGGTTCGGCAGGAAGCGCATGTCGACCACGAGGTCGGCGTCGACGGGCAGGCCGTACTTGAAGCCGAAGGACATCACGGTGGCCCGCAGTTCGGGCTCCTCGTCGCCGGCGAACTGGGCGTCCATCTTGGCCCGCAGCTCGTGGACGTTGAGGCTGGAGGTGTCGATCACCAGATCGGCGTCCCCGCGCAGCTCGCGCAGGAGATCGCGTTCGGCGGCGATGCCGTCGACGATCCGGCCGTCGCCCTGGAGGGGGTGCGGCCGGCGGACCGATTCGAACCGGCGCACCAGGGCCTCGTCGGAGGACTCCAGGAAAACGATCCGGCGCGTGACCTGCTTGGAGTCGAGGTCCGCGAGGGACTCGCGCAGATTGTCGAAGAAACGCCCGCCGCGGACGTCGACGACGACCGCGATCCTGGCCACATTGCCCTGGGAGCGCGCGCCCAGCTCCACCATGGTGGGGATCAGGGCGGGCGGGAGGTTGTCCACCACGAACCAGCCGAGGTCCTCCAGGCATTTGGCGGCGGTACTGCGCCCGGCGCCGGACATGCCGGAGATGATGACCAGCTCGGGGATGGCCGCTTCCACGGCCCCTCCGGGCTCGTTGACACTGCCCGTACTCACGTCTGCCGCTCCGTCTGTGTGGTGCTCGTTCATTCTGTGCTTCCCCCGTCGTTCTCTTCCATGATCTCTCCGGTTGCCGTGTTCACGGCAGGGGCGGCCGGGGCCGCCCGGGTGAGGGCCGCGACGACCGACTCGGCGGTCTTGCGGCCCATGCCGGGAACTTCGCAGATCTGCTCGATTGTCGCGCCTCTCAGCCGTTTCACCGAGCCGAAATGCTTGATCAGCGCCTGCTTGCGGGCGTCACCGAGACCGGGGATCTCGTCGAGGGGGCTGCTGCGGAGGCGTTTGGTGCGCTTGCTGCGCTGGTAGCGGATGGCGAAGTCGTGTGCCGTGTCACGGACCCGCTGGAGCAGATAGAGCCCTTCGCTGGAGCGCGGGAGCACCACCGGATCGTCCTCGCCGGGCAGCCAGACCTCCTCCAGGCGCTTGGCGAGCCCGCAGACGGCGACGTCGTCGATCCCCAGCTCGTCGAGGGCCCGGCGGGCCGCCGCGACCTGCGGGGCGCCGCCGTCGACCACCACGAGCTGCGGGGGGTACGCGAAGCGGCGGGGGCGTCCCTCGTCGTCGCGGGTCCCGCCGCCGTGGGCACCGTCCGGGTCCGTACGGGCACCCTCCGCACCGTCTGCCGCTTCGGGGCCGGGCGGGCCGACAGGGCCGTCGAGCGGGTCCGGGCCGGACACCGGGGCGTCGTCCGCGCCGATCCACTCCCCCGTCCGGTCCTTCTCCGCCAGATAGCGG
Organism: Streptomyces tsukubensis; assembly: GCF_003932715.1. Lineage (NCBI taxonomy): Bacteria > Bacillati > Actinomycetota > Actinomycetes > Kitasatosporales > Streptomycetaceae > Streptomyces > Streptomyces tsukubensis. The sequence goes on from NZ_CP020700.1 coordinate 1,722,897, forward strand.
CGGAACCGGCGGGAGACCACCTCGTGCATCGCCCGGACATCGTCCTGACCGGCGAAGGATTTGATCTGGAAGCGGCGGTATTCGCTCTTGCGGGGCAGTCCGTCCTCGAAGACGACCATGGACGCCACCACGTCCTCGCCCTGGAGGTGCGAGATGTCGAAGCACTCGATGCGCAGGGGTGCAGATTCGAGGCCGAGGGCCTCGGCGATCTCCTCCAGCGCCCGGGAGCGGGTGGTGAGGTCACTGGCCCGCTTGGTCTTGTGGAGCGCCAGCGCCTGCTGGGCGTTGCGCTCGACGGTCTCCATCAGGGCCCTCTTGTCGCCGCGCTGCGGCACCCGCAGGGAGACCTGGGAGCCGCGCCGCCCGGCCAGCCACTCCCCGACCGCCTCCGGGGCGGCGGGCAGGGCGGGCACGAGGACCTCCTTGGGCACGGCGTCGCCGCGTTCCTCCCCGTACAGCTGCTGGAGGGCGTGCTCGACCAGCCCGGCGGTGGAGACGGCCTCGACCTTGTCGGTGACCCAGCCGCGCTGGCCGCGCACCCGGCCGCCGCGGACGTGGAAGATCTGGACGGCCGCCTCCAGCTCGTCCTCGGCGACGGCGATCAGATCGGCGTCGGTGGCATCGGCGAGGACGACGGCATTCTTCTCCAGGGCGCGCCGCAGGGCCGCTATGTCGTCGCGGAGCCGGGCGGCCCGCTCGTACTCCATCTCCTCGGCCGCCTCGGCCATCTGCTGTTCCAGCCGGCGCAGATAGGTGCCCGTGCGCCCGGCCATGAAATCGCAGAACTCCTCGGCCAGTTCACGGTGTTCCTCGGGGGTGACCCGGCCGACGCAGGGGGCCGAGCACTTGCCGATGTACCCCAGCAGACAGGGGCGGCCCTTCTGCCGGTGGTTGCGGAAGACCCCGGCGGAGCAGGTGCGGACGGGGAAGACCCGGAGCATCAGGTCGACGGTCTCGCGGATGGCCCAGGCGTGGCCGTACGGGCCGAAGTAGCGCACGCCCTTGCGCTTGGCGCCGCGCAGCACCTGGACGCGGGGGAACTCCTCGTTGAGGGTGACCGCCAGATAGGGGTAGCTCTTGTCGTCCCGGTACTTGACGTTGAACCGGGGGTCGTACTCCTTGATCCAGGTGTACTCCAGCTGGAGCGCCTCGACCTCGGTGCCGACGACCGTCCACTCCACGGAGGCCGCCGTGGTGACCATGGTGGCGGTGCGCGGATGGAGGTTCGCCACGTCCTGGAAGTAGTTGGCGAGGCGGGCGCGGAGGTTCTTGGCCTTGCCCACGTAGATCACGCGGCGGTGTTCGTCGCGGAAGCGGTAGACCCCCGGAGAGTCGGGGATCTCTCCCGGCTTGGGGCGGTAGCTGGAGGGGTCGGCCATACCGTCCACCCTACTGGCGGGCACCGACACCGCGGGGGCCGGAGGGGCCCGGCGAGAGGGGTACGGCAGACGGCTGCGGCGGGCCGCTCCCGCGGACGGGCCGGGCGGTGCGGACGGGCGCCCGCCGCCGGGGCGGGCGGCGGGCGCCACGGGCCCCGGGCCGGTGCGGGGACCGGCCCGGATCCTCCCCCGCGCCGGGAGCGCGGGGCCGGCCGCCCACCGCCCGGGAGGTCCCGCCCGTGGGGTGTCCGGGCGGCCGGGCGCGGGCGGATGCCCACCGTCCCCCGGAGGCCGTGGGGGCCTTCGGGGGACGGCCGGGACGAGGGCCGGGAGCGGCGGCCGGGAAGAGCGCCGCGGACCGGCTGCCTCAGACCTCCCGGGTCCGGCGGTGCAGGCGCCGGGCGGTGAATCCGCCGAGCAGGAGGACGGTCAGCCCACCGGCTCCGGCGGCCGCGACGGCGGCGGAGACGGCCGGACCGTCCGCGGGTGCCGCCGGTGCCGGTGCGGCCTGTGCTGCCTGTTCTGGCTGCTCGGGGGCCGCCTGGGCGGGGCCCCCGTAGCCGCCCGCCGCGCCCTTCTTCGCATAGGCGGAACCGGGGAGCTTGTCGCCGTAGGCGGCCGCCACCCGGGCACGGTAGGCGGCCAGGGTGGTGCCCTTCGTGCCCACGGCCCGTACCGCGTCCTCGTCGAGCGGCAGCACCCTGCTGCCTCCGGTGACGTACCAGGCGTCCGTCTGCGGCTCGCGGAAGACGGTTCCGCCGTGCAGCTTCGCGGCGCCCGCCTTCGCGTACCGGAACTCGTCGTCGCCGGTGGCTATGTTCACGACCTGCCAGCCGGAGCCCGTATCGGCCGCCCAGACGGACGCCTTCTGCCCGTCGGAGGAGACCGCCGGGGTGGCGAGGAACTCGCTGCGGGCGACCGGGGCGCCCTTCTTCCCGGCCACGAAGTCCGGCGACAGGACGTACACCGCCACGGTCGCGCCCCCGGCGCGCGGCTCGGCGGTAGAGCGGGCCACGGCCCCGTCCCGGGCGAAGAACCGGGACAGGGTGGAGAGGGTGGCCGGTGAGGTGGCGGCGGCCCGGGCGGCCGCGAGGTCCGCTGCGGCGGCCGGGACCGGAGCCGGAGCCTGGGCGGGTGCGGGTGCGGCGGCGGCCTGGCCGGAGAGGGTGCCGAGGGCGCCCAGGGCGAGGCAGACGGCGGCGCCGGCGAGGGCGGCCTCGCGTGCGGCGCCCGTCCGGGCCGGTGCGGTGCGGGGGTTCCGCTTCATGGCGCTCACGCTCCGATCCGGTACAGCGAGTGGGTCCACGAGAAGCTGTTGTTGTTCACGTACCAGGCGTGGGAGGCCCAGTTGTAGCGGGAGCTGGAGGGCCAGGGATCGCCCCAGTAGACCCAGCTGTTGGCGGTGTCGTAGCCGTAGATGACGTGCATGTGACCGCCGCCGCTCGACCACTGGATCCGGGTCTCGACGGGCCGGTTGGCGTTGATCTCGGTCTGCACGGCGGTGTAGCGCAGCCAGTCGGCGATGTACGTACCGGGGCTGACGCCCGTCCACCGCAGTCCGGTCTGCACATTGGCCAGGGTGGCCTGCGAGTTGGGGCACTCGCTGTTCTGGGAGCGGTTGAAGGCGGCGTTGCAGAACTGGTTCTGGGAGTAGGTGCGGCCGTAGTAGGTGGAGATGGTGTTTCCGGCGGCGGCCCAGCACCAGTTGGTCTTCAGCTGTGCTTGCATGGTGATGTTCAGCCGCTTCGAGGCGAGTGCGCCGACGTCACCGGGCCCGGGGGAGGCCGGTGCCACGGCGGCCGGGGCCGCCGTCGGAGCCGCCTGTGCGGTCGACAGGGGAAGGGTGAATACCGCGGCGAGGACGGCCGCCGCGGAGGCGAGCCGTCTCGTGGTGTTGCTCATCGCGTTCCTCCCGAAGGAAAAGAGGGTGGGGGTGGAGGAGCGCGTCCGGACGCTGCCCGTCGAGCATCAGTCCTTGTCGGGAGCAGGTCAACACGCTTCAATGCGGGGGAACACGGCGCTGTGAACGCCCCGACCGGGTTGTGAACGGACCGCCCGGCCCCACCTGCGCCGCCACCGCGGCCCGGCACCGGGGTCGGGCCGCGACCGTGAACGTTCACCCGCCGGCCGGCTCCCGCGCGGGGCCGGACGCGGCAGCGGACCGGCAGCGCCCCGAAGCCGGCCCGCGCGGACCCGGCGGGCGCGTCGCGCCGTACCGCGGCCCGCCCGACGCGATGCGACGCCGCTGGAGGTTCCCCATGGGTCACACCGAGATGGGTCACACCGAGGCCGATCTGGCACAGGTGCTGCACACCGGCCCCTTCCATCTGGCGCTGCGGGCCGCGCTCTCCGTGCGCGGGCTGCCGCTCCAGCGGGTGCAGCACCATCTCGCCCACCGCGGTATCAAGGTCGGGGTCACCAGCCTCAGCTACTGGCAGCAGGGGGCCCGCCGCCCCCAGCGGCCCGAATCGCTGCGGGCGGTACGCGCCCTGGAGGAGGTGCTCGACCTGCCGGGCAACTCGCTGACCCGGCTGCTGGGCGCCGGTGAGCAGTCCGAGGTCGAGCGGCCGCCGTCCCGTTCGTACCGCTCACTCCTCGATGTCTCGGACACCGTGGAGGCGCTGCTGGCGGATCTGGAGTCACCCGCGGACGGCGGGCTGCACACGGTCGGCCACCACGAGCGGGTCCGCATCGGGGCCGCCCGCGAACTGCTCGGCCGGGACTCCCAGCACGTCGTACGGGCCCATCGCGACGGGGTCGACCGCTGTCTCGCCATCCACCACGGCGACCCGGGCTGCGATCCGGCGCGGGTGCAGGTCAGCGCGTTGGAGAACTGCCGTACGGGGCGGGTGCGGCGCGACCGGGAGAGCGCGATCGTGGTCGCGGAGCTGCTCTTCGACACCCGGCTGCGCGCGGGTGAGACGTACTTCTTCGGCTACGGCTTCGAGGACGGCACGGGCGGTCCCAGCGCCGAGTACGTCCGCGGCTTCACCTACGCGGGCGGGCAGTACGTGCTCCAGGTCCGCTTCGACGAGGGCGCGCTGCCGGTGCGCTGCCGCCGGTTCTCCCAGGCGACCACCGGGGCGCCGCGGGGCGGCCGCTCGGAACTGACGCTCAGCGGCCGCCACCGTACGGTCCATCTGGTCGAGCAGGGGGTCCGCCCGGGGATCCTGGGCATCGACTGGGACTGGGACTGAGCGGGCCCGGGCAGGCCCTCTGCGGTACGGGACCTCTGCGGTACGGGCCTCAGGCCTCGGGAGTTTCTTTCGGATCAGGCCGGATCAGCGAGCGGGGTCTGGCGCGTTCGATCGCAAGGCGGAGGATGGAGCCCACGCGGAGCGTAGGCGACTGACGACAACGCAGCGAGCGGGCGTGCCAGGGCACGCGAGCCCGGCAAGATCCGAAAGAGACGACCTAGGGGCCCGCGATCAGCTTCCCGTCGCGGACCACGACCGGGACCTTCGGCAGCGGTACGGTCGCCGGGCCCTTGAGCGCCTCGCCGGTGGTGACGTCGAAGCGGCTGCCGTGGCAGGGGCAGTTGCCCTCGTTGCCCTCGACCTTGTCGAGCGCGCAGCCCGCGTGCGTGCACTGGGCGCTGAACGCCAGGTATTCGCCCTTCGCCGGGCAGCTCACTACCAGCCGCTGCTCCCGGTAGAGCCGGGCGCCGCCGACCGGGACCGCGTCCGCCGCGCCCAGATCGACGGGTGCGGTGGGCGTGGGGGTCTTGGCGTGGCCGAGCTTGGACTCGGTGGAGCAGGCGGCGACCCCCAGGCCCGCGGCCCCGGCGAGGGCCGCGCCTTTCAGCACGGTACGGCGGGCTGCGGGCGTGGCGGACATAGGGGGCTCCACGGGTTCGGGGGCGGTCGTACGGGGCCGGGGCCCGGCTGACCGGGTACGCGCCGGGCCCGGGCGGCCCGGGTCCGGCGCCGGTCCGGGCCGGCGGCGACGGATCCGACGATACCGGCGCGCAGCGGACGGCCCGCGGCCGGGCTCCCTCCCCCGGGGCCCGGCCCATGGACTACGTTCGGGGCCATGATCGTCGTCGCCGGAGAGGCCCTGATCGACCTGGTCCCGATCGCCCCGCCGGAGCCCGGTGCACCGCTGCCGGTGCTGGCACCCCGGCTCGGCGGCGGCCCGTACAACACCGCGATCGCCCTGGGGCGGCTCGGCGGTCCGACCGCGTTCTGCTCCCGGATCTCGGCGGACGGTTTCGGGGACGCGCTGGTGGCGGGGCTGGCGGCGGCCGGGGTGGACACGGCGTACGTGGCGCGGGGGCCGGAGCCGACGACGCTGGCGGTCGCCGCCGTCGGGCCGGACGGTTCGGCGGGCTACTCCTTCTACGCCGGGGGCACCGCGGACCGGCTCTTCGAGTTGCCGCCGCCGCTGCCGGGCGGGACCCGGGCGGTGGCGTTCGGGACCTGTTCGCTGGTTCTGGAGCCGGGCGCGTCCGCGTACGAGGCGCTGCTGCGGCGGGAGGCCCGGGCGGGCAGGTTCGTTCTGCTGGACCCCAATGTGCGGCCCCCGCTGATCCCGGACGCCGAGGCCTACCGCGAGCGGTTCCGCTCCTGGCTGCCGTACGTCTCGCTGCTGAAGCTCTCCGAGGAGGACGCGGAGTGGCTGGGCGGGGTGCCGGAGGGGCCGGGGGCGGTGGTGCTGACCAGGGGCGCGGCGGGGCTGGAGGTCCGTACCCGGGGCGGTGTACGGGTCCTGGTCCCGGCGGTCCCGGTGGCGGTCGCCGACACCATCGGCGCGGGCGACACCGTGAACGCGGCCCTGCTCCACGGACTGGCCGCCCGGAACGCCCTCTCGCCGGCCGGGGCGGCGGCCCTGGGCCCGGACGGCTGGCGCGAGGTGTTGACCCTGGCCGCCCGCGCCGCCGCCCTGACCTGCTCCCGCCCGGGCGCCGAGCCCCCGTACGCCGCGGAACTGGCGTAGGGCCTCCCGGCGGGCCGGACGGCCGGGAGGCTTCGGCAAGCGGCCCTCCCCTGGCCGGGACGCAGGAGACCGGCCCCGTACCGGCGCGGAAATGCGCGGGCAAGGGGCCGGTCTCCGGCCGTAGCGACGGGTTCACGGCCCGTCCGATGGCTACGCCTTGCGGGCGCGGGCCGTCGTGGTCTTCGCCGCCGTCTTCTTGGCGACCGTCTTCTTCGCGGCCGTCTTCTTGGCAGCCGCTGCCGTCGTCGCGGTGCGCTTCCGGGGCGCCGTACGCGACCGGGCCGGGGCCGCGGCGTCGCTGACCCGCTCCGGGTCGAGGATGTCCCGGAGGAACTTGCCGGTGTGGCTGGTGGTGACGCCCGCGACCTCCTCCGGGGTGCCCTCGGCGACCACCAGACCGCCGCCGCTGCCGCCCTCGGGGCCCATGTCGACGACCCAGTCCGCGGTCTTGATGACATCGAGGTTGTGCTCGATGACGATGACCGTGTTGCCCTTGTCGACGAGCCCGGACAGCACCGTGATCAGCTTGCTGATGTCCTCGAAGTGCAGACCCGTGGTCGGCTCGTCGAGGACGTACACCGTGCGCCCGGTGGAGCGCTTCTGGAGCTCGGAGGCGAGCTTGACGCGCTGCGCCTCGCCGCCGGAGAGCGTCGTCGCGGGCTGGCCGAGCCGGACGTACCCGAGGCCGACCTCGTGCAGCGTCCGCAGATGGCGGGCGATCGTCGGTACGGCCTCGAAGAAGTCCAGCGCCTCCTCGATGGGCATGTCGAGGACCTCGGCGATGGACTTGCCCTTGTAGTGGACCTCCAGCGTCTCGCGGTTGTAGCGCGCTCCGTGGCAGACCTCGCACGGGACGTAGACGTCCGGCAGGAAGTTCATCTCGATTTTGATGGTGCCGTCGCCGGAGCAGTTCTCGCAGCGGCCGCCCTTGACGTTGAAGGAGAACCGGCCGGGCTGGTAGCCCCGGACCTTCGCCTCCATCGTCTCGGCGAACAGCTTGCGGACATGGTCGAAGACACCGGTGTACGTCGCCGGGTTGGAGCGCGGCGTACGGCCGATGGGCGACTGGTCGACATGGACGACCTTGTCGACCAGATCGTCGCCCTCGACCCGGGTGTGCCGTCCCGGGACCGACTTGGCGCCGTTCAGCTCGCGGGCGAGATGGGTGTAGAGGATGTCGTTGACCAGGGTGGACTTACCGGATCCGGAGACTCCGGTGACCGCGGTGAACACCCCGAGCGGGAACGACACGTCGATATCGCGGAGGTTGTTCTCCCGGGCGCCGCGGACGGTGATCCGCCGTGTCGGATCGGCCGGCCTGCGCAGCTCGGGGGTGGCGATGGCCTTCTTGCCCGAGAGGTACTGGCCGGTCGCCGACTTGTCGTTGGCCAGCAGCTCCGCCAACGGCCCCGAGTGGACGACCTTTCCGCCGTGCTCACCGGCGCCGGGGCCGATGTCGACGACCCAGTCGGCGACCTTGATGGTGTCCTCGTCGTGCTCGACGACGATCAGGGTGTTGCCCATGTCACGGAGGCGGACCAGGGTTTCGATCAGCCGGTGGTTGTCCCGCTGGTGCAGCCCGATGGAGGGCTCGTCGAGGACGTAGAGCACACCGACGAGACCGGAGCCGATCTGGGTGGCGAGCCGGATCCGCTGGGCCTCGCCGCCGGACAGGGTGCCCGCGGCGCGGTTCAGCGAGAGGTAGTCCAGGCCCACGTCGACCAGGAACCGCAGCCGCTCGTTGACCTCCTTCAGCACCCGCTCCGCGATCTTCTTGTCCCGGGCGGTCAGCTTCAGCCGCCCGAGGAACTCGGCGCACTCGCTGATCGACATGCCGGAGACGTCGGCGATGGAACGGTCCATCACCGTCACCGCGAGGACGACCGGCTTGAGGCGGGTGCCCTCGCAGGTCGGGCAGGGCACCTCGCGCATATAGCCCTCGAAGCGCTCGCGGCTCGCGTCGCTCTCGGCCTCCTGGTGCCGCCGCCGCACGAACTGGACGGCGCCTTCGAAGGCCGGGGTGGTGTAGGCGCGCTCGCGCCCGTACCGGTTGCGGTAGCGGACCTCGACCTGGGTCTTGTGGCCGTACAGCAGGGCCTTCTTGGCGCGCTGCGGCAGCCCGGCCCACGGCATGTCGGTGGCGAAGCCGAGGGCTGCCGCCAGTCCGCCGATCATCCGGCCGAAGTACTCCTTGGTGTGGCCGTGGGACCAGGGGTGGATCGCGCCCTCGTCGAGGGACTTGTCCGGGTCCGGGACGATCAGCTCGGCGTCGACCTCCATCCGGGTGCCGATACCGGTGCAGTCGGGGCAGGCGCCGAAGGGCGAGTTGAAGGAGAAGGAGCGGGGCTCCAGCTCCTCGAAGGACAGATCGTCGTAGGGGCAGTACAGATGCTCCGAGAACATCCGCTCGCGCTCGGGGTCGTCCTCGGGGAGGTCGACGAAGTCGAGCACGACCATGCCGCCGGAGAGTCCGAGCGCGGTCTCCACGGAGTCCGTCAGCCGCCGCTTGGCGCTCTCCTTGACCGTCAGACGGTCGACGACCACCTCGATCGTGTGCTTCTCCTGCTTCTTCAGCTTCGGCGGCTCGGCCAGCTGAATCGTCGCCCCGTCGACCCGGGCCCGGCTGTATCCCTTGGTCTGGAGGTCGGCGAAGAGGTCGATGAACTCTCCCTTGCGCTCGCGCACCAGCGGCGAGAGCACCTGGAAGCGGCTGCCCTCGGGCAGCTCCAGCACCCGGTCCACGATGGCCTGCGGCGACTGCCGGGAGATGGGCCGGCGGCACTCGGGGCAGTGCGGCTTGCCGATCCGGGCGAACAGCAGCCGCAGATAGTCGTAGACCTCGGTGATGGTGCCCACGGTGGAGCGGGGGTTGCGCGAGGTCGACTTCTGGTCGATCGACACGGCCGGGGAGAGGCCCTCGATGAAGTCGACGTCGGGCTTGTCCATCTGGCCCAGGAACTGCCGTGCGTACGACGACAGGGACTCCACGTAACGGCGCTGGCCTTCGGCGAAGATCGTGTCGAAGGCGAGCGACGACTTGCCCGACCCGGAGAGACCCGTGAACACGATGAGCGAGTCACGGGGGAGGTCCAGCGAGACGTTCTTCAGATTGTGCTCGCGAGCGCCACGGACGATGAGACGGTCGGCCACGCCGGGTCCGCACCTTTCTTGAGTGAACCGGTCCTGAACGGAGGCACCGGCCGGGAAACGGCCGTGGACCGGACCTTCCCAGCCTACGGGGGTCGCCGCGGTAACGGACCGGATCCGCCGGACGCCCGACGGAGTACCCGGCAGGGTGCCCGACAACCAGGATGCCTCGCCCCAGGCTATAGCACGTACATTCGATTTATTGCCGCCCGGCGATACCTTCACCCGATCGTGTGGCGGCAGGGGTGCGCACTATCGTCGGCCGCATGACCGATCCCTTGCGCGACCTCGCCTCCCTGCGTGCGGCCACCGAGCGGCTGCTCACCACCGCCCACACCCTGGAAAACGCAGCCGTGACCGGCCCGTCACGGCTTCCGGGCTGGACCAGGGGGCATGTCCTGACGCATCTGTCCCGGAACGCCGACGCGCTCGTGAACGTCCTGGAGGGGCGTCCGATGTACGCGAGCCCCGAGGCGCGGGAGGCCGATATCGAGAGCGGCGCCTGCCGCCCGCTGGACGTCCAGCTCGCCGATGTCCGCGACAGCGCCGCCCGGCTGCACGCGGTGGCCTCGCTGCCCTCGGACTGGGAGCGGACGGTCGCCCTCCGTAACGGCGTCACCGACCGGGCCGCGCGGATCCCCTTCCGCAGGCTCGTCGAGGTCGAGCTGCACCATGTGGACCTCGGCGCCGGACACGAGCTGGAGGACCTCCCGGAGGAGTTCCTGGTGCGCGAGACCGCGTTCCTCGCCGACCGTTTCGCGGGCCGTGCGGACGTACCGCCCACCCTGATCACGGTCTCCGGCGGCCACGGCACCCTGCGGACGGGCCGCGAGGGCGACGGCGACAGCACGGACGCGGTATCCGTGGCGGGTCCGCCGGCGTCCCTGGTCGGCTGGCTGGCCGGACGGCGTACGGGCGATCCCGCCCTCACCGCGACGGGCGCGGACGGCGCCCCGGCGGCCCTGCCCGTACTGCCCGCCCTGTAGGCCCCGTAAGCCCTGCAAGCCTGGTAAGCCCCGGCCCCGGGGCGGGCGGAAGCCGTAGGCTTCAGGCATGACGTACAGCGGAGCGGTGAAGGTCGGCGGACCGGCGGACGTGCACGAGCTGACGGACCTGATGATCTCCAAGGTCGCGGTCGGCCCGATGGACAACAACTCCTATCTGCTGCGCTGCCGGGCCACCGGGGAGCAGTTGCTGATCGACGCGGCGGCCGAGCCGGACACGCTGCTCCGGCTGATCGGGGACGATTCCATCGCGTCCGTGGTGACCACCCACCGGCACGGCGACCACTGGCAGGCGCTGGCCGAGGTGGTCGCCGCGACCGGTGCCCGGACGTACGCCGGCCGGTACGACGCCGAGGGCATCCCGGTGCCGACCGATGTACCGGTCGAGGACGGGGACGAGATCGCGGTCGGCCGGGTCCGGCTCACCGCCCGGCATCTCGTCGGCCACACCCCCGGGTCGATCGCCCTGGTCTACGACGATCCGCACGGTCCGCCCCATGTGTTCACGGGCGACTGCCTCTTCCCCGGCGGGGTGGGCAACACCCACCAGGACGCCGAGGCCTTCGCCCGGCTCCTCGGGGACGTCGAGACCAAGCTGTTCGACCTGCTGCCGGACGAGACCTGGGTCTACCCGGGCCACGGCAACGACACCGCACTCGGCGCCGAGCGCCCCCACCTCGCGGAGTGGCGCGCCCGGGGCTGGTGAGCCCGCCGCCCCCGGGCCGGGCCGGTGGTCACGGCGGCAGGACCGCGGTGACCACCAGCCCGCCGCCCTCGCGGGGGCGGGCCGTGACCGTTCCGCCGTGGGCCCGGGCCACCGCCCGGACGATGGAGAGTCCCAGCCCGGCCCCCTTGGCGCTGATCACCCGGTCCCGGCCGAGCCGCCGGAAGGGTTCGAAGAGCGTCGGCACGTCGAACGGGGACACCGGGGGGCCGGTGTTGGCCACCTCCAGCACCGCCCCGCCGCCGGGCGCGGGGCGGCTGGTGACCCGTACGAAACCGCCGGGACCGCTGTTGTGCCGGATGCCGTTCTCCACCAGATTGTGGACGAGCCGTTCCAGCAGCAGGGCGTTGCCGCTGGTCGGCGCCTCGGCCGCGGACTCGTCGACGGTGACGCCCGCGGACCGTGCCTCGGCCGCTGCCTGGGCGGCCACATGGGTCACCACATCCGCCAGGTCGAGCGGGATGCGTTCGGTGACCTCGTTCTCCGAGTCCGCGAGCAGCAGCAGACCGCCGATCAGCCGCTCGTGCCGCAGGTTGATCTCCAGCAGGTCCTCCCCGAGCTGCTTCACGTCGTCGGAGGCGGTTCTGCGATGCATCGCCACCTCGACCAGGGCCCGCCCCAGGGTGAGCGGGGTGCGCAGTTCGTGGGAGGCGTTGGCGACGAACCGGCGCTGCCCGTCGAAGGAGCGGTCCAGCCGTTCGATCATGGTGTCGAAGGTATCGGCGAGGTCCTTGACCTCGTCCCGGGGCCCGGCGAGGGCGATGCGTTCGTGCAGCCCGCGCCCGGCGGCGGGGGCGGCGGCGATCCGGCGGGCGGTCTCGGTGACCCGGCGCAGCGGGGCCAGTACGCGTCCGGAGACCAGCCAGCCGAATCCGGCGGCGCCCCCGCCGACGACCACCAGGACCAGCCCGCCCAGGCTGAGCAGGCTGGTGGCGGCCGCGTTCCGGAGCGCCTCCCGGTGCTCTTTCAGCGCGACGGCCCCGTCGGGCGGTATCTCCTCGCCGTCGGGGAGGGTGAAAGTGGTCTCCGGGGGCCGGGGCGATCCTGAGGGTGTTCCCGGTGGCCCGGCGGTCGGCGCCTGCTGCACCTTGCCGATGAACTTGGCGCCGTCCGGCATCTGCTGCTCGAAGAGCACGTAGGTCACCCCGAGCAGAACCACTCCGGCGACCATGAACAGCCCGCTGTGGATCAGGGTCAGCCGGGCCCGCAGGGGCAGCCTCGCGGGCCGGAACCGCCCGGTCCACCGCCGTCGCCCGCGCGGGGCCCTGCGGCCGCGGGACCGGGTGCCGGCCGGGTACGGCTCCGGGGCCGCCGGTCCCGCGGCCGGTTCACCGGGCGGTACGGGGGCGGGGCCCGAGGTCATGAGATGCGGTACCCCACTCCCGTGACGGTCTCGACCACGGGCGGATCGCTGAGCTTCCGCCGGAGCTTGAGGACGACGAGCCGTACCGCGCCCGTGAACGGGTCCGCGTTCTCGTCCCACGCCTTCTCCAGCAGTTGTTCGGTGGAGACGGCGGCCCCGTCGGCGCGCAGCAGTTCGGTGAGGACCGCGAACTCCTTGGGCGACAGGGGGACGTACCGCCCGTCGCGGAACACCTCGCGGCGGGCCGGGTCGAGGGTGATGCCCGCCCGGCGGAGCACGGGCGGCGCGGCGGGCCGGGAGCGCCGGCCCAGCGCCTGGACCCGGGCGGCCAGTTCGGGGAAGGCGAAGGGTTTGGTGAGGTAGTCGTCGGCGCCGAGGCCGAGTCCGCCGACCCGGTCGGCGATCTCCGCGGCGGCGGTCAGCATCAGGACCCGGGCGGTGGCCCCGGTGCCCGTGATCGCACGGCACACCTCGTCGCCGTGGACGACGGGCAGATCGCGGTCGAGGACGACGACGTCGTAGTCGTTGACGCCCACGCGCTCCAGCGCCGCGGCGCCGTCGTGGGCGATGTCGACGGCATGGGTGTCCTCGCGCAGCCACTCCGCGATCGCGTCGGCGAGCCTCGGCTCGTCCTCCACCACCAGTACCCGCATCTGCCGGCCCCCTCTTCCCCGTGTCTTCCCCGTGTCTTCCCCGTGTCCGGGCGCCGGTGCGCCCGTGTCCCGCCCGGTCCGGCGCTGCGGCGCCGGGGCGGTGCGGCGTCCCCGGCCCGCCGTGGCGCCGGATCACTCCGTCATGGTGAACACCCGGACGTTTCCACCGCGTTAGTGCGGCGCGTCGTCACGGCGGTGATAACCGGCACCGGGCCGCCCGCGGGGCCGTAACGCCGGATTCGTACGCCCGGAATCCCCCCGGCCCGGAAACGGCGCGGAAACGGCGGTGCGCGTTCCATCGGTCGTCGAGGGGCCGGAACCGTCCGGCCCGCGGCACGAGGAGATGAACGATGCGATCACTCACCCGCCGGGGCCGGGCCGCCGGAGCACCGGCCGCGCTGGCCCTGGTGCTGGGGCTGGCACTGGCCGGATGCGGTTCGGACGGCGGCGGCGAGAAGGTGGCCGCGGCGCCGTCCGCCGCGGGGACGGCCGGTACGCCGAAGGACGGCGGCGCGTCGGGGGACGGTGCGGTGCCGAAGGACAACGAGGAGAAGGCCAGGAAGTTCGCGGAGTGCCTGCGGAAGCACGGTCTGAACGTGGGGGACCCGCGGGAGGGCAAGTTCACCATGGACGGGAACGGGCTGCCCAAGGACAAGCTGGACAAGGCGACGGAGGCGTGCCGCGCGTTCCAGCCGCAGGGCGTGGGCAAGGGGAAGCCGGACCCGAAGATGGCCGAATCCATGCGGAAGTTCGCCGAGTGCATGCGGACCAACGGGGTGGAGAAGTTCCCCGACCCGGGCTCCGGCGGCGGTATCCAGATCGACGGCAGCATCGCCGGGGACCCGGACTTCAAGGCCGCCGAGAAGAAGTGCCAGGCCGGTATGCCCAAGGGCCCCGGGAAGAAGAACCTCGATGGCTGAGCCGTCGGCGCGGGGGCGCGCGGGGGGCGGAGAGCCGGGCGCCGCGGAGCCGGTGCTCGCGGAGGCCGGGCCGTCCCTCGTGGACCGTACGGGGCTGTCGTACGAACCCCGGGACGAGCTCCGTGCGCAGGCACGGCAGGAGCCGGACGGCGGCGGGGGCCCGGACGGTACGGAGGGCATGGACGGTACGGACGGTCCGGAGGATCCGCCTCCGCCGCCCTTCCGGAGCCAACGGCGCCGCAGGCGGCGCGGCCGCCGGGCCGCGGCCGTCCTCGTGGTCCTCGCCGCGGGCGGCGCCGTGGCCGTGGCGGGGCTCGGTCTCGGCGGCGACGCGGACGCGGGCGGCGGGGACTCCGGCGGGCTGCCGCCGAACACGGCGAAGGTGACCCGGCAGACCCTGCGCGATCTGCACACGGCGGACGGCACCCTCGGGTTCGGCGACACCGCCGAGATCGTGAGCCGGGTGGCCGGCACGGTCACCGCCGTACCGGAGACCGGGGAGCGGATCACCCGCGGGGAGGAGCTGTACGCGGTGGACGATCTGCCGGTGACGCTGATGTACGGCTCCCTGCCCGCGTACCGCCCCCTGAAGGAGGACACAGAGGGTCCGGACGTCCGGCAGCTGGAGCGGAATCTGCGGGACCTGGGATACACCGGGTTCACCGTCGACGAGAAGTTCACCGGGGCGACCACCTCGGCGGTGAAGGCGTGGCAGGAGGACCTCGGACTGGAGGAGACCGGGGTCGTGGACCTCGGGCGGGTGGTGTTCGCCCCGTCCGCGATCCGGGTCGAAGCGGTGGAGACCGCGAAGGGCGGCACCGTGCAGATGGGCGCCAAGGTCCTTTCGTACACCGGCACCGCGAAGGCCGTCACGGTCGAGCTGGATCCGGAGTATCTGCGGCTGGCGAAGAAGGGCACGGCGGTCACCGTCACCCTGCCCGACGACACCCGCGCGGCGGGCCGGATCGACCAGGTCTCCACCGTCGTCCAGCCCGCCAGCGGCCAGCAGGAGGCGACCACGAAGGTCGAGGTGATCGTGGCGCTGACCGGGGCGAAGGCGCAGAAGGCGGCCGCCAGGTTCGGATCGGCTTCGGTGGACGCGGACTTCGTCGCCGGCACCCGGCCCAACGTACTGACCGTCCCGGTCGCGGCCCTGCTGGCGTTCTCCGGCGGCGGCTTCGGCGTGGAGGTGGTCTCCGGCGCCACGTCCACCTATCTCCCGGTGACCACGGGGCTCTTCGCCGAGGGCCGGGTGGAGATCTCCGGCGAGGGGGTCGCCGAGGGCGCGGTCGTGGGGATGCCCAAGTGATCGAACTGACGGAGGTCACCAAGGTGTACCCGGGCGGGGTGGCCGCACTCGCCGGGGTGTCGCTGCGGATCGACCGGGGCGAACTGGTCGGGATCGTCGGGCCTTCCGGTTCGGGGAAGTCGACGATGCTGCATGTCCTCGGCACGCTGGACCGGCCGTCGTCGGGCCGGGTGCGGATCGACGGGTACGACGTCGGGGCACTGCCCGACCACCGGCTCTCCGCGCTGCGGGCGAGCCGGATCGGCTTCGTCTTCCAGCACTTCCATCTGGCGGCCGGGACGACGGCGCTCGACAACGTCGCGGACGGACTGCTCTACAGCGGGCTGCGCCCGGCTGAGCGGCGCCGGCGGGCGGCCGCGGCGCTGGAGCGGGTCGGCCTCGGGCACCGCATGGACCATGAACCCCACGAGCTGTCGGGTGGCGAGAAACAGCGGGTGGCGATCGCCCGCGCGGTGGCCGGGGATCCCCCGCTGCTCCTCGCCGACGAGCCGACGGGCGCCCTGGACTCGGTTTCGGGCGACGGGGTGATGGCGCTGCTGCGGGAGCTGAACCGGGCGGGCACCACCGTCCTGGTGATCACGCACGACCGGGAGATCGCGGCTTCGCTGCCGCGGCAGGTGCTGATGCGGGACGGGCTGATGGTGGCCGACACCCGGGACGGCGGGACGGGCGCCCACGCGGCGGGCGGTACGGGTACGGGGGCGGCCCGGTGAGCCCGCGCGCCACGGCCCTCGCCCCGGGGGCCCCGTCCGGGGGGACACGGCCCCGCACCCGCTCCCGGGGCGGGCGGCGGGGGGCCGCCCAGGAGCTGCGGCCCGCCCGGCTCGGTCCTGGCGATGTGCTCAAGGTCGGTGCGGTGGGGCTGCGTACCCGCCCCCTGCGCGCCTTCCTCTCGGCCCTGGGCATCGCGATCGGCATCGCCGCGATGGTCGCCGTGGTGGGCATCTCCTCGTCGTCCCGCGCCGAGCTGGACCGGCGGCTGAGCGCCCTCGGCACCAATCTGCTCACCGTCTCGCCCGGCTCCACGCTGACCGGCGGCGAGGCCCGGCTGCCGGTGGAGTCGGAGGCCATGGTGGGCCGGATCGGTCCGGTGCAGAAGGTGTCGGCGATCGGGGAGATCTCCGATGTCAAGATCTTCCGGACCGGGAAGATCCCGAAGACGCAGACCAACGGTCTGGCGGCCTATGCCGCCCGCACCGGTCTGCTGAGGACCGTGGCGGCCGAGCTCGCCGCCGGGACCTGGCTGAACGAGGCCACCGGCCGCTATCCGGCGGTGGTGCTCGGGGCGGAGGCAGCCGAGCTGCTGGGCATCGGGCGGCCGGGGCCGGATGTGCGGGTGCTGGTCGGGGAGCGGCTGTTCACCGTCGTGGGCATCCTGGAACCCGCCGCGCTGGCGCCCGAGCTGGACGACGCGGCACTGGTCGGCTGGCCGGTCGCGGTCTCGGCGCTGGGCTTCGACGGGCATCCGACGACGGTCTACACCCGGTCCGCGGACTCGGCGGTGGAGAGCGTCCGGGACGTCCTCGGGTCGACGGCCAATCCGGAGGCGCCCAACGAGGTGGAGGTGTCCCGCCCCTCGGACGCGCTGGCGGCCCAGCAGGCGGCGGACCAGGCGTTCACGGCCCTGCTGCTGGGGCTGGGCGCGGTCGCGCTGCTGGTGGGCGGGGTCGGGGTGGCCAACACCATGGTCATCTCGGTGCTGGAGCGGCGGGCCGAGATCGGGCTGCGGCGGTCACTGGGAGCGACCCGGGGGCAGATCCGTACGCAGTTCCTCGCGGAATCGCTGCTGCTGTCGGCGCTCGGCGGGCTCGGCGGTGCGGTGCTGGGCACCGGTGTCACCGTCGGGTACGCGGTCTACCAGGGCTGGCCGTCGGTGGTGCCGCTGTGGGCGGTGTCCGGGGGGATCGGTGCCACGCTCGCCATCGGCGCGCTGGCCGGTCTCTATCCGGCGGTACGGGCCTCCCGGCTCTCCCCCACCGAGGCACTGGCCACGCCCTGACCGTGCCCTGCGCCCGCGCGGCGGGCGGGCCCCGGGCACGGGGCCGACGGCCCGCCCGCCCCGGGCGCGGGTACGCGGAAAGGGTGGGTACGGCGGCCGTCCCGGCCGTCGTACCCACCCTTCCGTCAGTTGCTTCCCGCAGGGAGGCGTCAGGCGTCGACGCTGTCCTTCGGGGTGTCGCCACCACTGCCGTCGGTGCCGTCGCCGGAACCGGCGGCCGCTTCCTCGGCCTCCAGCTTCGCCTGCTTCTTGGAGGCGATCAGGCTGGTGATGGTGGTGATGACCAGCACACCGCCGATGACGGACAGCGAGAACGGGATGGAGATCTCCGGAACGTTGACACCGCTCTCGTGCAGTGCGTGCAGCACCAGCTTCACACCGATGAAGCCGAGGATCACCGACAGGCCGTAGCTGAGGTGGACCAGCTTCTTCAGCAGTCCGCCGATCAGGAAGTACAGCTGGCGCAGACCCATCAGGGCGAAGGCGTTGGCGGTGAAGACGATGTACGGGTCCTGGGTCAGACCGAAGATCGCGGGGATCGAGTCCAGGGCGAACAAGATGTCCGTGGTGCCGATGGCGAGCATGACCACCATCAGCGGGGTCATGATGCGCTTGCCGTTCTTCTGGATGAACAGCTTCGTGCCGTGGTACTGGTCGGCGACCCCGAACCGCTTCTCGGCGGCCTTGAGGAGCTTGTTCTCCTCCCAGTCGTCCTCGTCCTCGCCGGCACGCGCCTCCTGGATGAGCTTCCAGGCGGTGTAGATCAGGAAGGCACCGAAGATGTAGAAGACCCAGGAGAAGTTGGAGATGATCGCGGCACCGGCGGCGATGAAGATAGCACGCAGGACCAGGGCGATCAGCACACCGATCAGCAGCACGCGCTGCTGGAGGTGGGAGGGTACCGAGAACTTCGCCATGATCAGGACGAAGACGAAGAGGTTGTCGACGCTGAGCGACTTCTCGGTGATGAAGCCGGCGAAGAACTCTCCGGACGCCTGCCCGCTGCCCCAGACCGCGAGGCCGATACCGAAGAGCACGGCCAGCGCAATCCAGACGATCGTCCAGATTCCGGCTTCCTTGATCGACACGTCATGGGGCTTGCGCCCGATGAAGAAGTCGACCGCGATCAGGGCTGAAAGACCGAGAATGGTCAACAACCACACGGTAAACGTGATGTCCACTGCGCCTCCGGCGTCGTACGGCTACTTGATCAGCGTCGTCGCTGCCGGAGGTCTCCTCCACCCGACCGGCCATACGGCCGCGGGCCGGCGCCCCGGGACCTGAGGGTCCGTATTGACGGGCACGCCACATTAGGGAGTACTCCCCTCCGCTTCAAAACGAGCGTACAGGAGCACCCAAGCACTGGTAAAGCAGTTGGTAAAGAAGTACCAAAATCTGCTGGTCAGTGCCCCCATGAACGGCGTGCGGCAGTGACCTGATCCAGCACCTGGCGCAGAACCTCACTGCCCTCGGGCACGGTCGGCGGCTGATACGTCCAGGAATGCCGTACCCAGGGATCCGCCAGATGGTCGTCCGGCACCGGGGTGATCCGCAGCAGGGAGCGCCACAGCGGGTCGAGTACGGGACCGTACGCACTGGCGTCCTCACGGTCGGCCACCATCAGCAGATGGACCCCGACCTGAGGGCCTTCGTCGGCCAGATAGCGCAACTGGGTGACGGCCCGGTCGTCGAAGCCGTGCGGGAAGTCGTTGACGATCAGGAGCTGCTCGGAGGTGTCGAGGTCCGGCGGCAGCGCGTCCGGGGCGCCCCCGCGCATCGCCATGGTCACCAGGTCAACGCGCTGGGTGAGCCGGGCGAGGGTGGTGGTCACCCCCTGGGCTCCGGTCGCCGGAGGGGCCGCCAGGGCCCCGGACCGGACGAGCGGAGCGAGCGAAGCCGCGCCGGTCCCGGCCGGGTCGATCACCTGGACCGTATAGTCGCCCGCCGGATGGACAGCGAGCAGCCGGGCCGCGTGGGAGACCGCGCAGTCCATGGCCAGCCTGCGCATCCGGGCCTCGTCGACCATGATCGCCGCCTCGGAGCCGGCCCGGCCGCTGTCCACCCAGAGGCCGCGCTCCAGCGGCAGCCGGATCAGGAACGGGATCCGCAGCTCCGGGGACTCGGGCAGCTGGAGATCGCCCAGCCGGACCGCCATCGGTGACTCCATGGGCACGCGGTAGGCGTGCCAGGCGGGGTTGTCCCAGCGGGCGTAGGCGGGCGGGAGCGCGGGCTCCACCACGTCCGATTCGGCGGTGAGCTGCGCCAGATCGCGGTCGAGGGACTGCCGGGCCAGGGCCGTCAGCTGCTCGCATTTGGCCCGGGCCGCGGCGCGGGCGGCATCACCGGCACCGCCGATCCGGCTGCGCGGGTCGGAGAGCGCCCGGTCCAGCTCCTGGTCCAGCCGGGACTCTGCGAACTCGACGGCGTTGCGGTAGGCCGCGACGGTCCGGGCCAGATCCTCGAACATGCCCCAGATCTGGTTGTACAGCCGCTCCTCCATGGACCAGCCGGTGGCATCACCGGCCACCGGGCGGGCCGGCTGGCCGGGGGCCGCGGCCGGTGCGGCGGGCGGCGGCACGGGCGGGGCGGAGCGGCGGGGGTGCGCATAGTCGATCCGGCCGCCGGGGACGGTCGGCGGGCCCGCGGCGCCCTCCGGGCCGTCGCCGGAGGCGGCTGCCGCCGGGGCGTTCCGGTCGTCGCCGCCCGTGGGTACCGGGGTGTCCGGACCGGGGCGGGCGGCGGGCTGCGGGCCGCCCCGGGGGCCGGCGGGCGGGCGGACGCCGTCCGGCGCCGCCGGGGTCCGGAGCCGGGCGGGTTCGGTACGGGGTGCCGTACGGGCGGTCGCGGACCGGATCCGGTCCGCCGCCTCACGGGCGCGGTCGAGACCGTGGTCGGCGAGCAGCTGGGCCAGACCGCCCGCGTACCCCTGGCCGACGGCCCGTACCTTCCAGGCGCCCTGCCTGCGGTACAGCTCCAGGGCGACGACGGCGGTCTCGCTGTCCAGTCCGGTGATGGTGAAGCTTGCGATCTCGGCGCCGTCCGAGCTGATCACGGCGAGGAAGGGGGCGGCGGTGGCACCGAAGTGCGCCGGTCCTCCGGCGCCCTCGGGGAGGGCGATCAGCAGATGGATCCGGTGGACCGCCTCCGCGACGGCTCCGAGGTCGACGGCGAACCGGGGCGTCTGTACGGCCTCGGCGGGCACCTCTACCCCGGGCACGGCCGGAGCTCCGGGGTGCGCGAGCCAGGCCTCGCGTACGGAGCCGCCCTCGTCGGCGCCGGCGGCGCAGGCCACCACCGGATGGCCGGCGGACACCCGCACCTCCAGGAGGGTCTCGGGCAGCGGATGGTTCTGCCCACGGACCAGCTCGGCCGTCATCGCCTCGTCCCCTCGGTTCTGCTGTCGTCGGGCGGGTTCCGCACGGTGGTGCGCTGGTGCGCGGATACGGCGGCGGTGCCGTGCGGTGCCCGCGGGTGGCAAGCGGTACAGCTCCCGGCGGCCTGCTGCCGCCGGGAGCTGTGTTCGTCCGTCGTACATCCGCCCGGTGCCGGGCGGTCGCGCGCTCAGGGGTGCCGCGTCCCGGCCCCCGGGAGCTGCTCCGCGCTCAGAGGTGCGGCAGGATCGAGGGCATCAGGTCCTGGAAGGTACGGCCATTGGCGGGGTTGCCCAGGGCCGTCATCTTCCAGCCGTCGCCGACGCGGTGGACCTTCGCCATGATCTGCGCGGTGTAGTTGCCGCCGCCGTCCAGCGTGTAGCGCGCCATCTCCTGACCGTTGGTCTCGTCGACGATCCGGCAGAAGGCGTTCTTCACCTCCTGGAACGTCTGGCCGGTGAAGGAGTTCACCGTGAAGACGATCTGGTCGATGTGGACGGGAATCCGCGCCAGGTCGACGAGGATGGCCTCGTCGTCGCCGCCCGAACCGGCGCCGCCGACCAGATTGTCACCGGTGTGCCGGACCGAGCCGTCGTCGCTGACGAGGTGACGGAAGAAGACCACGTCCACCGGCTGCTTCTCGGCGAACAGCACCGCCGAGGCGTCCAGGTCGATCTCCTTGGTCCGCGAACCGAACAGACCGCGGCGGGCGGCCGCCTGCCAGCCCAGTCCCATCCGCACAGCCGTGAGGGTGCCCCCGTCGCTCTTCTGCAGGCTGATGGCCTGACCCTTGGTCATATTGACCGTCACGCGCTGTCCCCTTCTCATTCTCACTGAAGTGCCGCCGCTCCGGTGAGCGGCTGCCCCGCACCCTACGCAGTCTCGTCAACGCTGCGGCACGATTGGCCGATTATTGTGTCGGTCTTGCAACACATATGGTCCGCGGGGCTTATGCCAGCCCCGCTTCCTTCATTTGACGCAGTTCCTTCTTGAGTTCCCCGACCTCGTCGCGGAGCCGGGCGGCCACCTCGAACTGGAGGTCGGCGGCCGCCGCCCGCATCCGGGCGGTCATCTCCTCGATGATCGCGGACAGCTCGGCGGCGGGGCGGTCGGTGGGCGGGGCGGCCGCCGCCCGGCCCTTTGCACCCTTGCCGACGGCCCGGTTCGGGCTGCCGTCCGTGGTCCGCAGCGCGGGCACCGGCGCCTTGGCACCCTTGCCGTCCTTGCCCTTGCGGTATCCGGAGCCGAGCAGCTCCTCCGTGTCGATCTCCTCGCGCGCGATGGTCGCCACGATGTCGTTGATCTTCTTGCGGAGCGGCTGGGGGTCGATGCCCTTCTCGGTGTTGTACGCGATCTGCTTCTCGCGGCGGCGGTTGGTCTCCTCGATGGCCTTCTCCATGGCCGGGGTGATCTTGTCCGCGTACATATGGACCTGGCCGGAGACATTGCGCGCCGCCCGGCCGATGGTCTGGATGAGGGAGGTGCCCGAGCGCAGGAAGCCCTCCTTGTCGGCGTCGAGGATCGCCACCAGCGACACCTCGGGCAGGTCGAGCCCTTCCCGCAGCAGGTTGATGCCGACGAGGACGTCGTATTCACCGGCGCGCAGTTCGCGCAGCAGCTCCACCCGGCGCAGGGTGTCGACGTCGCTGTGGAGATAGCGGACCTGGATACCCATCTCCAGGAAGTAGTCCGTGAGGTCCTCGGCCATCTTCTTGGTGAGGGTGGTGACGAGGACCCGCTCGTCCCTTTCGGTGCGCAGCCGGATCTCGTGGACCAGGTCGTCGATCTGGCCCTCGGTGGGCTTGATGACGACCTCGGGGTCGACCAGGCCGGTGGGGCGGATGATCTGCTCCACGAAACCGTCGCCGCGGGCGAGTTCGTAGGCGCCGGGGGTGGCCGACAGATAGACGGTCTGGCCGATGCGCCGGGTGAACTCCTCCCACTTCAGCGGACGGTTGTCGAGGGCTGACGGCAGCCGGAAGCCGTGGTCGACCAGGGTCCGCTTGCGGGAGGCGTCGCCCTCGTACATCGCACCGATCTGCGGGACGGTGACATGGGATTCGTCGATGACCAGCAGGAAGTCCTCGGGGAAGTAGTCGAGGAGGGTGTTGGGGGGCGAGCCGGGCTCCCGGCCGTCGAAGTGCATCGAATAGTTCTCGATACCGGAGCAGGAGCCGATCTGGCGCATCATCTCGATGTCGTAGGTCGTCCGCATCCGCAGCCGCTGGGCCTCCAGGAGCTTGCCCTGTTTGTCCAGCTCGGCCAGGCGCTGCTCCAGCTCGGTCTCGATGCCGTTGACCGCCTTCTCCAGTCGTTCGGGCCCGGCCACGTAGTGGCTGGCGGGGAAGACGTGGAGGGACTGGTGGTCGCCGATGATCTCGCCGGTGAGGGGGTGGAGGGTGGAGAGGGCTTCGATCTCGTCCCCGAACATCTCGATCCGGACGGCCAGCTCCTCGTAGACCGGGAAGATCTCGATGGTGTCGCCGCGGACCCGGAAGGTGCCCCGGGCGAACGCGGTGTCGTTGCGCGTGTACTGGATGTCGACGAAGCGGCGCAGGAGCGCGTCGCGGTCTGTCTCCTCTCCGACCTTGAGCTGGACCATGCGGTCCACGTACTCCTGCGGGGTGCCGAGGCCGTAGATGCACGAGACGGAAGCGACCACGATCACGTCGCGCCGGGTGAGCAGGGAGTTCGTCGCGGAGTGCCGCAGCCGCTCGACCTCCTCGTTGATCGAGGAGTCCTTCTCGATGTAGGTGTCGGACTGCGGGACGTACGCCTCGGGCTGGTAGTAGTCGTAGTACGAGACGAAGTACTCCACGGCGTTGTTCGGGAGGAGCTCGCGGAACTCGTTCGCCAGCTGGGCGGCCAGGGTCTTGTTGGGTGCCATGACCAGGGTGGGCCGCTGGAGCTTTTCGATCATCCACGCGGTGGTGGCCGACTTGCCGGTGCCGGTGGCGCCGAGCAGGACGACATCCTTCTCCCCTGCGCGGATGCGTCGCTCCAGGTCGGCGATGGCCGTGGGCTGGTCGCCGCTGGGCTGGAAGGGGCTGACGACCTCGAAAGGCGCCACCGTACGTTCGATATCGGAAACGGGCCGCATGGCATCCACCGTACGACCCGCCACCGACAATCGGGGTCCGGACCGCCCCGGGCACCCGTCGGGGCGGTGCTCAGGGCGGCGGACCGCAGGTCACCAGCCGTCGTAGTACGGCGACCGAGACTCGTGGCGCGCCCCCGGCCCGGGGTCCCCGGGGGCCGGGCCCCAGGCCTGGGCTCCGGCGTCGGCGGCACCAGCACCGGTACCGGCACCGGAGGTGCGGCGCGGACCGGCGTCGGGGAGGCCGGACACGGGGACGGAGACCCGGCCGGAGCGGCGCTCCCACTCCGGCTCGCCCATCACCAGGAGCGGGTCGAACATCACCACGACCCCGGCGACGATCAGGAACACCAGCGGGCCGATCAGCATCGGCAGCAGCAGGGACGCGGCCGACTCGCCGGCCCGTGCCGCGCCCGCCGAACCGTGCAGATGGACGCTGACGGCGGCCATGCCCGTGTAGTGCATTCCGGTCACCGCGACGCCCATCACCAGGCTGGCGCCGAGGCTGGCGAGGAAGCCGTGGATGGACACGGCGGCCCACAGGGCGGCCGTGGCGGCGACGACCGCGATCACGACGGAGAGGGTGACGGTCACGGTGTCGTACGCCAGGGTTCCCGGGAGCCGCATTCCGGCCATGCCGAGGTAGTGCATGGACGCGACCCCGAGGCCGGTGATCGTGCCCCCGGTCACCAGGGCCATGGGCGTCGCGCCGCGGTGACCGACGATGAAGATCCCGATACCGACCATGACGATCGCGACGCCGAGACTGGCGAAGGTGATCGGCGGATCGTAGGTGATCGACACCTCGTCGACCGTGAATCCGATCATGGCGATGAAATGCATGGTCCAGATGCCGGACCCGATCGCCGCGGAGCCCAGCGCCAGCCATCCGGCCTTGAACGAGCGCGCATTGCGGACCGACCGGGTCGTGCAGCGCAGCCCGAGGGCACTGCCCAGGCAGGCCATCAGAAATGCGGTCAAGGGCGTGACGATTCCGTAGCTGAATCCGTCGATGGTTCCCTGCATGTCGTGCGTCCCTGCTCCTGCCTGGCGCGATCCCCTGGTGTGATCCCGTGATCCCCCGGTGGAACGTCTGTTCAGGCAATGAGCCTATGACCTCGGAGAACGTCGATGAACAGCCGGGGGCGAATTATCGGAGCGGAAGCGTCCGGGTGCCGTTTTCTGCGCGCTCGGGTACGGTTTCCGGTCGTTTTTCCACACGACGGCGTTGGTTTTTGCGTACTGCGGCGGACGAGGCCGAAAACAGGCGGTACGGCTCCGGGGTGCGCCGGGTCCGGTGGGCCGGGGAATTCGGCCGGACCGGGCGATCCCCTGGGCCGGGGCGTTGTCGGTGCCCGGTCGTACCGTGGCGGTATGAAGAGCTTCGAGTGGACGGTCGTGGACTCGCCCGTCGGGCCGCTGCTGCTGGCAGCGACCGACCGCGGGCTGGTCAATGTCGTGTTCCATGCCGACGAGCAGGTCCGGGACGCCGCGGTGCGGAGACTGGCCGCGCGCCTCGGGGCGGCTCCGGTCGGGGTGAGCGCCGCGGCGATCCCCCCGGCGGGGTGGCTCGCCGAGCCCGTACGCCAGATCGCGGCGTACTTCGCGGGCGGTCTGACGGAGTTCTCGCTGCCGCTCGACTGGTCGCTCTCCGGCGGATTCAACCGGGAGGTGCTGCGGCGACTGGCCGAGGACGTCCCGTACGGCACGGTCGTCGGGTACGGGGAGCTGGCCGCCCGGGTGGACCGGCCGGGCGGTGCGCAGGCGGTGGGCGCGGCGATGGGGTCCAGTCCGCTGCCGGTGGTCGTGGCCTGCCACCGGGTGGTGGAGACGGACGGCAAACTGGGCGGCTTCGGCGGGGGACTTGAGGCCAAGCGGAGACTGCTGGCCCTGGAAGGGGTGCTGCCGGAGCCCCTGTTCTGAACCCCTCGCCGGGCCGCGGAAGGGCGGAACAGCAGGTGAGAGGGGTACGGACGGTTCCAAGCCGACGGGTGAACTGACACACTGCGTCGGTGAGCCCAAGCCCTGATCCGCCCGAGATATCTGAGATATCCGAGACATCCGAGATGCCCCCCGCCGAGGCGACCGTCGGCGGAACCGCCGCGGGTGCCGTACCCCCGCCGGGGACACCGGGGACACCGGGGACACCGGGGACACCGGAAGGCTGGGCCGCGACCGGGGCGGTGCCGGGGCCGAAGTCGGAAGCGGAGTCGGAAGCGGGGCCGGCCGCGGTATCGGCGGCGGAACTGCCCGCCCTGCGGCGGCGGGTCACCGTCGCCCTGGTGATCAGCCAGATCCTCGGCGGTCTGGGGATCGCCACCGGTGTCGCCCTGGCCTCGGTGCTGGCTCAGGAGGTCAGCGGTACGGACGCCCTCTCCGGGCTCGCGTCCACGGCGTCCGTGGTGGGCACGGCCCTGCTGTCGGTGCCGCTGGCCGCGCTGATGACCGCGCGCGGGCGGCGGGCCGGACTGGTCCTGGCCTATGCCATCGGGGTCCTGGGGTCGGGCGTGGTGGTCCTGGCGGCCGTCGTCGGCAGCTTCCCGCTGCTGTTGCTGGGTCTGGCCGCGTTCGGCGCCGCGAGTTCGGCGAATCTCCAGGCCAGGTTTGCCGCTGCCGACCTGGCGCTGCCGGAACGGCGCGGCCGGGCCATCTCGCTGGTGGTGTGGGCGACCACGATCGGTGCCGTCCTCGGCCCGAACATCGCGGCGCCCGCGGGCCGCAGCGTCTCCGGACTCGGCATCCCGCGCGAGGCAGGTCCGTTCCTCTGGGCCGCGGGCGTCTTCCTCCTGGCGGCCGTGGTGCTCCAGGCAATGCTGCGGCCCGATCCGCTGCTGACGGCCCGGGCGCTGTCCCGGGAGACCTCCGACCGTACGGAGGGCTCGCTGCGGTCCGCGGTCCGCGCGGTCCGGGAGTCCCCGGCCGCGCTGCTCGCCCTGGTGTCCCTCGCCGTCGCGCACACCGTCATGGTGTCGATCATGTCGATGACCCCGGTCGCCCTGAAGCACCACGGCGGCGGGATCGAACTCATCGGCCTGGTGATCAGCGGGCATATCGCGGGCATGTACGCGTTCTCCCCGGTGATGGGCTGGCTGGCGGACCGGTACGGCCGGATCACCGTGATCGGGCTCGCCGTCGGCCTGCTGGCGGTGGCCGCGCTGCTCGCCGGGACGGCCGGATCGAGCCACTCCCGGGTCGCCGCGGGACTGTTCGTCCTGGGGCTGGGCTGGTCGGCGGGCGTGGTCGCCGGCTCCGCGCTGCTGACCGACTCGGTACCGCAGGCCGCCCGCGCGCCCGTCCAGGGCTTGTCCGATCTGGCGATGAACGCGTCGGCGGGCGTCGGCGGCGCCCTGTCGGGGCTGGTGGTGTCGCAGCTCGGCTACGGATATCTGAACCTCATGGGCGCACTGCTGCTGCTCCCGCTCCTGGTGCTCGCGGTCCGCCGCGCGTTCACCCGGACCGGGAACGGCACACCGCTGCCGTCCTGAGGCGGGGTTTGCGCACTCCCGTCCCGTGCCAGGGATGGGGACATGGTGCTCACGGAGGTTTCCGAGGAAGTACGCGACGCCCTCGCCGCCGGACGGCCGGTCGTCGCGCTGGAGTCCACGATCATCGCGCACGGTCTGCCACGGCCGCGGAATCTGGCCGTCGCCGCCGAACTGGAGGCGATCGTACGCTCACTGGACGCCGTCCCGGCCACGATCGCCGTCCTCGGCGGCCGGGCCCTGATCGGGCTCGACGGCGCGCAGCTGGAACGGATCGCGAGCGGCGACGGCGTGCGCAAGCTGGGCCGCCGGGATCTGGCGCCCGCGCTGGCGGCGGGCGCCGACGGGGCGACGACCGTGTCCGCCACGGCCTTCCTCGCCGCCGGGGCCGGGATCCGGGTCTTCGCGACGGGCGGTCTGGGCGGGGTGCACCGCGACTGGACACACACCCAGGACGAATCGGCTGATCTGCCGCAACTGGCCCGGACCGGGATCGCCGTGGTCTGCGCGGGGGTGAAGTCGGTTCTGGACGTGCCGGCCACGCTCCAGCGGCTGGAGACGCTCGGGGTCGGCGTCGTCGGCTACCGGACGGACCGCTTCCCGGGCTTCTATCTGACGTCCTCGGGGGAACCCGTCGACTGGACCGTCGGCTCACCGGAGGAGGCCGCCGCGGTGATCCGCGCCCGTGAGGGGCTCGGGGGCACGGCGTCCGCACTGATCGTCGCGAACCCGGTGCCGGAGTCGGAGCAGCTCGACCCCGCACTGCACGACCGGGTGCTGAACGAGGCGCTCGACGCCTGTACGGAGCACGGGATCACGGGCCAGGCCGTCACCCCGTTCCTGCTGGACTTCCTGACCCGGCACACCGACGGCGCCTCCCTGGAGGCCAATGTGGCGGCGGTACGGGGCAATGTCCGGCTGGCCGCGCTGATCGCGGCGGCTCTCTGACCCCGGGGCACCACCGCCACCCGGTGCCGCCGTCCGGTGCGCAACCGGTCAGCCGGGAACCGTCCACGCCGGGTGGCGGGGATCGTCGACCCGGACCAGGACATCGGCCGTCTCCTCCGGACCCACCTCCTCCTCGTACCGGCGGAACGCGGGCAGCGTCCACTGCTCGGACCGCTCCGTCCGCCGGCCGAGCGCAGCCGGTGAGAGCCGCAGATGGACCGTCAGATCGAACGGGAAGCCGTGGCCGAGCAGAAACGGGCCGTGCAGCAGGAGCACTCCGCCGGGCAGCAGTTCCACCCGGGGGCTGCGGGTCGCCCGGTCGGTCGCCGGATCCCACAGATCGGGCAGCACCCGCCCCGTACCGCCGCTCTCCAGGGGACCGAACACCTCCCGCCACAGGGCGCCCGTGTCGAACCAGTCGCCGTAGTAGGCGTCGGGGTCCTCGCGCCCGTACTCGTACCGCAGGGACGCGGGGCGGAGGAACCCGCCGGTGCCGACGACGATTCCGCGCCGCCCGCGCAGCCGCAGCGCCTCCCCGATCCGGACGGCGAACTCCCCTCCGCCCGCGGCGGGGGCCCCGTCGATGCCGATGCGCACCCGGGGAGCCGTTTCCTCCGCCCCTGCGGACGCGTCCCCTGCCGCCAGGGCCCGTTCGGTGACGGCCTCGGTCAGCCTCTCCCAGGTGATCGGTTCGAGTCTCATCGGTTCATCATCGTCCAGGTCCGCCGCCGCCCCTTTTGGCGGCTACTCGCCATCACGCCGACGGGCGGCGCGTGCGGGCCCGGGTGGGCCGGGTCCGGCGGGGGGGTGGGAGAGTTCTCCGTCATGACGGACCGCCCGCTGCTGCTCCTCGATGTCGACGGCCCCCTGAACCCCTTCGCGGCCCGCTTGCCCCGGTTGCGCGGCTATACCAGCCACCGGCTCCGTCCCGCCGTGTGGCTGTCGCGTCAGACGCCCGGGTCCCGCCGCCACCGGCGGGGGCTGCGGGTCCGGCTGAACCCCTCGCACGGGGCGCGGTTGACGGGGCTGCCGTACGAAACCGTATGGGCGTCGGCCTGGGCGCACGAGGCCAACAGCCTGATCTCGCCGAGGGTCGGCCTGCCGGAGGACCTGCGGGTGGTGGAGTGGCCCACTCCCCCGGCCGCGGACCCCGGCGGTCTGTGCTGGAAGACGCGTCCGCTGCTGGAGTGGGCAGCCGGGCATCCGTTCGCCTGGGTGGACGACATGCTGACGGAGCGGGACGCCGCGCATGTTGCGGAACACCACGACGCCCCGGCGCTGTTGCTGCGGATACCGCCCCAGTGGGGTTTGCGGAACGCGGACTTCGCCCGCCTCCGCTCCTGGGCCGAAACCCTCTGAGCCCGGACCGGGCGGGGCCGGGCTCAGCGGCCGAGGAGTCCCGTGGCCGCCGTCACCGGGTCGCTGGCCGGTATTCCGCGCGGCCACCACTCCTCGCGGCCCGGGTCGGATTCGTATCCGTACCACCATCCGTCCCGGCCCAGGCGCAGTTGCAGGGCGGGGGTGGACAGCCGGTTGCGCCGGGGCCGGAAACCGGCGAGCCCGGCTGCCACCAGCGCCGGTCCGGCCCGGTCGAAGGGGCCCGCGGGCGGGTCCCAGGGCTCTTCCAGTACGGCGAGGGCCGCCGGCCCGCCCTGGCGCCAGGCGGCGACGGCCCGGGCCAGTTCGCCGGAGGTACGGCCGGTGGCCGCGGCCAGGTCGCGGTAGAGGGTGCGGCTGGAGGCGGTGAGTCCGGCGCCGGGGTGGGCCGCGGCCAGCCGCACGGTGTCCTGCCACGGGGTGAGCCCGGCGACGGGGTCCGTGCCGGTGGTGAGCAGGGCGTGGGCGCGGTGGACCGCCTCGGTCGCCAGCAGGTCGAGTGCCAGGGGGTCGGGGGCGCCGGGCAGTTCGGGACAGGCGGGGGCCCGGCCCGGCTGCGGTGGCGGGGGAAACGGCGGGGGCAGCGCGCCCGGCCGCCTGCGGGCGTTCAGCACCGACTCCGCCGGTACGGCCGGCAGGGGCTCGGGCACCACGGCTCCCCCGACGGCGGGGGCGGGGCGTCCGGCGGCCGACGCGCGGGCGTGGCGCCGGGCCAGTTCGGCCAGGATCTCCTGCTCGCCCCGGCCGCGCAGCAGGAACAGCACGAACGGATCCCGGTCCAGCAGCCCTGCCGTCCGGTAGCAGAGGGCGGCGGCGTGCTTGCACGGGAAGCCGTCGTCGGGGCAGGAGCAGTCGGGGATCAGATCGCCCCGGCCCGGCAGCAGGTCGACGACGGCCGCGAGCGCCCGGGGCACGTCCCGGTCGAGGAGGGCGGCGAGGTGCTCGGGCCGAGCCGCGGCCGTGTCGAGGAAGTCCTCCCACTCGCTGTCGGCGAGGGTCCGCAGCCCGACCCGGGTGCGGTAGGGGCGGGGCCGGGCGCCGTGGACGTAGGCGGTGATCCGGCCCGGGGTGACGGTGATCGCGTCGACCAGACCCCGGCGGGCGTACGCCTGTCCGCGGGCCAGCCGGGCGGGGTCCAGGGCGCTGTCCTCCAGCGCCCGTACCCAGGCCTCGCCCCACCAGCTCTCGCCGGAAACGCCGTCCGGTCCGGGGACCGCGGCGGGGTAGGTGCGTCTGCGGTCGTCGGACAGCGGGGGCCGTCTGCCCGCGGACCGGGCGCGGGACACGGCGGCCGTCCCGGGTCCGGTGGGGAGCGGCGGGGTCATGGGCGCCTCCGCAGGGATACGAGGTCGGCCAGCTCGCGGTCGGTCAGTTCGGTGAGGGCGGTCTCGCCGGAGCCGAGTACGGCGTCCGCGAGGGCCCGTTTGGCGGCGAGCATGGTGGCGATGCGGTCCTCCACGGTGCCTTCCGTGAGGAGCCGGTGCACCTGCACCGGCCGGGTCTGGCCGATCCGGTACGCGCGGTCCGTGGCCTGTTCCTCCACGGCCGGGTTCCACCAGCGGTCGAAGTGGACCACGTGTCCGGCGCGGGTGAGGTTGAGTCCCGTGCCCGCCGCCTTGAGGGAGAGGACGAAGACGGGGACCTCGCCCGCCTGGAACCGGTCGACCATGCGGTCCCGTTCGGCGACGGGCGTTCCGCCGTGGAGGAGCTGCGCGGGGACGGCACGGCCGGCCAGATGCCCCATCAGCAGCCGGGCCATGGTCACGTACTGGGTGAAGACGAGCACCGAACCGTCCGAACCGTCTTCGGCGAGGATCGTGTCCAGCAGCTCGTCGAGATGGGCGAGCTTCCCGGAGCGGCCCGCGAGCCGGACCGGACCGCCCGTGCCGCCCGCCGCCCGCGCCGGGCTCCCGCCGCCGTACTCCTTCAGATACTGCGCCGGGTGGTTGCAGATCTGTTTGAGGTCGGTGAGGAGCTTCATCACCAGGCCCCGGCGGGCGATGCCCTCGGCGGCGCCGATGGCCGCCATCGCCTCGCGGACCACCGCCTCGTAGAGCGACGCCTGCTCCCGGGTGAGGGCGACGACATGGTCCGACTCGGTCTTGGGCGGCAGCTCGGGCACGATCCCGGGGTCGCTCTTGCGGCGGCGCAGCAGGAAGGGCCGGACCAGCCGGGCGAGCCGTTCGGCGGCGCCGTCCTCCTCTCCGAGCTCGACGGGGCGGGCGTGCCGGGCCCGGAACGCCTTGAGGGGGCCCAGGAGTCCGGGGGTGGTCCAGTCCAGCAGGGCCCACAGCTCGGAGAGGTTGTTCTCGACGGGGGTGCCGGTGAGGGCGACCCGGGCGGGCGCGGGGATGCGCCGCAGGGCTCTGGCGGTCGCGGAGTAGGGGTTCTTGATGTGCTGGGCCTCGTCGGCGACGATCATGCCCCAGCGCTGTCCGGCCAGCCGCTCCGCGCTGGTGCGCATGGTGCCGTAGGTGGTGAGGACGAAGCCGCCGGGCACCTCGGGGAGGGACCGGCCCGCACCGTGGTAGCGGTGGACGGGGGTGCCGGGGGCGAAACGGGTGATTTCGCGCTCCCAGTTGCCGAGCAGGGACGCCGGGCAGACCACCAGGGTGGGGGCGGTCCGGTCGCGGTGGAGATGGAGGGCGATCACGGTGATCGTCTTGCCCAGGCCCATATCGTCGGCGAGGCAGCCGCCGAGGCCCAGGGAGGTCATCAGGTCCAGCCAGGCCAGACCGCGGAGCTGGTAGTCGCGGAGGGTGGCGGCCAGGGCCGGGGGCTGGGGCACGGCTTCCGGTCCGTTGACGATCCGGTCGCGCAGGGCGGCGAGGGCACCGGCAGGGACGGCTTCGACGGTCTCGCCGGCGGCCTCGACGGTGCCGGTCAGGGCCGCGCCCAGGGCTTCGGCGGGGCGCAGCAGCCCCAGCTCACGGGCGCGGACCTTGCGGACGAGGTCGGGGTCGACGACCACCCACTGGTCGCGCAGGCGCACCAGGGGGCGGTGCGATGCGGCCAGCTCGTCCATCTCGTGTTCGGTCAGCGGATCGCCGCCCAGGGCGAGCTGCCAGCCGAAGCGGAGCAGTTCGCCGCTGTCGAAGAAGGGGGTCCCGTCGGTCGCCGAGCCCGGGGCGGGCCGGACCACGGCCGTGGCCGTCAGTCCGCGGGCGAGTTCCCGGGGCCAGTGAACGGCCACCCCGGCCGCGTCAAGGCGCGGAGCCCCGGGGCCCAGCAGGTCGTACAGCTCCTCTTCCGAGAGCGGGAGGACGTCGGGGACGTCCCGGTCGAGCAGGGCGGCGAGGGGCGGCCAGGCCCGGGCCGCGGACCGCAGGGCCAGGACCGTGTCGATCCGGGACCGGGGCCCGAAGCCGGGCCCGCCCTCCCCCGCCCAGAGCCGGGCGGCATCGGTGACGAGGGTGGGATCGCCGAGGCTGTGCACCTGGACCACGGCTGCGCCCGCCCGGCGCACCGCACGCGGCGTCCGCGCACGGCTCTCCTCGGCGGTCCCGGCCGAATCCGCAGCCCCGGCCGCTCCACCGGCGCCTCCGGTGCCTGCCGTGCCGGTCGTCTCTGTCGTGCCGGTTGTGACGGTTGTGTCGGTCGCGTCAGCCGTATCGGTCGTGTCGAAGAGTGCGAAGGCAGACAGGTCGAGCCGGAGGGAGACCCTGACCCCGGCGTCCATGCCTTCGGCGGTCCGCTCCGCCCAGACCCGGGCCCCGGGCAGATGGTGGGCTCCCGGCGCCGCGAACGGGCCGCCCGCCGCGTGGGCCGCGGCCGGGCTTCTGGGCAGGGTGTCGGCGACCGCGTCGAAGAAGGCCCGCACCAGGGCTTCGGGCCGGGGCAGGGCGAAGGGGCCAGGTCCCGGCAGCGGCGCCGCATACGCCTCGTACGGCATGGCGGCGGCGATCGCCTGCAGTTGGGCGGTGTCCGCCGCGTCGAGGGGGCCGGCCCGCCAGACGTCGTGGTCGGCGGCGGTCAGCCCGGGGAGCAGCCTGCCGCGCGCCACCAGGTGCAGGGCGTGCAGCGCCGCGGCGCCCCAGCAGGCCGCGGCGGGGTGCGCGGCTGCGAGCCCCCGGGCGCGGATCAGTGACGGCAGGGCGTCGGCGACGGGGAGCAGCAGCGCGGGGACCGTACGGCTCCGGATGCCCGGCGGGCCGTCGGCGGAGGTGGGGGCGGGCCCGACGACCGTGAGGGTGTCCGAGGCCCCGTGCGGCGGGTCTCCGTCGGGCGCCCAGAAGGCGACCCTGCCCTCGCGCGGCAAGGCCCCGGGCAGGAAGACCGCGGCCCAGGTGGGCGAAGGCTCCCTCACTGCTGTCGGCCGGCTCACCGGTGGCCTCGCCGCGGTCGCGGACGTCATGGGTCACCTCCCGCCCTGGTCGCCGTGGGTCCGAGTGTCTCGGAGTGTCTCGGACTGTTCTTGAGTGTCGTCGTCTCCGACGATACGGGTGGGGTACGACAACGAGCCGTGGCGCAGGCCGCCCGACGCCCCGGAACGGCCGTACAGCGGGAGACAGGGGGCTCAGACGGCGGGTGGCAGTCTGCGCAGCCGGGGTGCCCGGCCCTCGGGCAGCTCGGGGTCAGGTCCGGTGGGCGGGGGCGGCACCGTACTGTCCGGCGGAACCGGCGGCTCCACCTCGGCTGCCGCACCGGAGCCGACCTGCGGCGGGGCGGGTTCCCCGGCAACGGGCGGCGCCGGGTGGGCCGGGTCCTCCGGGGCCGACCGTCCGGGCGGCTGGGCCGACCGTTCCAGGAAGCGCAGCAGTTCGACGGGGAACGGCAGCACCAGGGTGGAGTTCTTCTCCGCGGCGACGGCGACGACGGTCTGGAGCAGTCGGAGCTGCAGCGCGGCCGGTTCCTGAGACATGACCCCGGCGGCTTCGGCCAGCTTCTTGGAGGCCTGGAGTTCGGCATCGGCGTTGATCACCCGGGCGCGCCGCTCCCGGTCGGCCTCCGCCTGCCGTGCCATGGAGCGCTTCATCGCCTCGGGCAGGGACACGTCCTTGATCTCGACGCGGTCGATCTGGACGCCCCAGCCCATGGCCGGGCTGTCGATCATCAGCTCCAGGCCCTGGTTGAGCTTCTCCCGGTTGGAGAGCAGATCGTCGAGGTCGCTCTTGCCGATGATGGAGCGGAGGGAGGTCTGGGCCATCTGGGAGACGGCGAAACGGTAGTCCTCCACCTCGATCAGGGCGTCCGCCGCTTCGACGACCTTGAAGTAGACGACGGCGTCGACCCGGACGGTGACGTTGTCCCGGGTGATGCCCTCCTGGGCGGGCACGGGCATGGTCACGATCTGCATATTGACCTTGTGCAGCCGGTCGACCATCGGGACGATCATGGTGAATCCGGGGCCGCGGATCCCGCCGTGCAGACGGCCGAGCCGGAAGACCACGCCCCGCTCGAACTGTTTGATCACCTTGGCCGCTGCGGTCGTGTAGACGGCGAAACCGGAGGCGGCGGCCACTACACCGATCACCAGCTCTTCGACCATGGGGCACCCCCTTCCGGTACGCCCGTTCT
This sequence comes from Streptomyces tsukubensis, assembly GCF_003932715.1. Taxonomy (NCBI): domain Bacteria; kingdom Bacillati; phylum Actinomycetota; class Actinomycetes; order Kitasatosporales; family Streptomycetaceae; genus Streptomyces; species Streptomyces tsukubensis. Next base: position 1,758,122 of record NZ_CP020700.1, read on the forward strand.
CCACGGTATGCCCGGACGACGGCTCGGGCGAGGCCCGCCCCCGGTGCCCGGGACCCGCCCGTGCGGCCGGGCCTTCCCGGCCGGTCCGGCGGCGGGTGCATGCTGGAGAAGGAGAGGCGATGCGATGCGTACGGGCAGTGAGCCGGTGACCGCACGCAGTCCGCTGCGGATGCGGTTCTGGCTGAGTATCTGGGGTCTGATCTGGGCCGGTGGCGGCCTGGTGGTCTTCCTGCTGACCTCGCACCCCCACTGGGCGGCGCTCTGCGGGGTGCTGCTGCTGATCGTCGTCGTCGATCTGGTGGTCGTGGTGCGGCATATCCGGCAGGGCCCGCACTATCAGCCGGGGCGGGACATCCCTCCGTACGAGCCCGTGCACGAGGATCACCGGTCCGGACCGAAGGGTCGGGACCGGGAGCGGGACACTCCGTGAACCCGGCCGCCGGCCGGGTCAGTCCTCGGTGGACCCGGGGTCCGGCGTGCCGCCGGGGTCCGGGTGCGGGTCGGTGTCGAAGCGGGCCGCCTGGAGGTACTCGGGTCTGGGATCGAGCGCGGCGGCCAGCCTGAAGTGCCGTTTCGCCTGCTCGGGGCGGCCGGACCGTTCGAAGGTCCGGGCCAGGGCGAAGTGGGCGAAGGCGTTGTCGGGTTCCCGCTCCAGCACCAGCTCGAATTCGAGTTCGGCCGGGCGCAGTTGGGCGGCGGCGAAGAAGGCTCTGGCACGCAGCAGACGTGCGGCCGTGTTCTCGGGGTGGGCAGCGATGACCGAATCCAGCAGCTTCACGGCACCGCGGGGATCCCTCGCGGCGAGCAACTGCTCCGCCGCGCGGTAGTCGATGACATGCGTGTGCGGATCGCTTGTGGGCACGGTCGGATCCTTCCCCTCGCCGCACGGTTCCAACACCGGTCGCCCCGGAGCTATTCCGGGGCGGCGCACGGCCGGGGTACGTCTTAGCCGGACCCGGTGGCGGCCCGGCGGGCCAGCTCCGCCCACACTGCGCGCACCTTGGGCTCCAGTTCATCGCGCGGACCGTCATTGTCGATGATCAGGTCCGCGACGGCGCGCCGCTCCTCCCGGCCGGCCTGGGCGGCCATCCGGGCCCGTGCATCGGACTCCGTCATCCCCCGGAGCCGTACCAGACGGTCGACCCGGGTCGCGGGCTCGGCGTCGACCACGACGACGAGGTCGTACCGGGGGGCGAGTCCGTTCTCGGTCAGCAGGGGGACCTCGTGGACGACAACGGCATCCGCGGGTGCCGCGTCGGCAAGCTCCTTGGAACGGGCCGCGACCAAGGGGTGCACGATGGCGTTGAGCGCGGCCAGCCGGTCGGGGTCGGCAAAGACGACGGCGCCCAGTTTCGGCCGGTCCAGGCTTCCGTCGGGGCGGAGGATTCCGTCGCCGAACTCCGCAACGACGGCGGCGAGCCCTTCGGTGCCCGGCTCCACGACCTCCCGGGCGATCCGGTCGGCGTCGATGCGCAGCGCGCCGTACGACTCCAGCAGTCGGGCGACTTCGCTCTTGCCGGCGCCGATTCCACCGGTCAGGCCTACAGACAGCATGAGCAGCAGCTTAAGTCATGGCCTAGAGGTCCCGGCGGAGTTGTACCGGGGCGGTCCCGGGCCCTGCACCGCCTCCCGGCCCGCCGTAGCACCTCAGGTGTCTCCCTCACGCTCCGCGAGGAAGCGTTCGAACTCCAGCCCGATCTCGTCGGCGGACGGCAGATCGACCGGTTCCGCGACGAGGTTGCCGCGGCTCTCGGCGCCCGCCATCGCGTCGTACTGGTGCTCCAGTCCCTGGACGAGGGCCGTCAGCTCTTCGTCGCCCTCGCCGATCTGGCGCTCGATTTCGTTCTGCGTGCGGTGGGCCGCGGTGCGCAGGGCGTGCGCCACCCCCGGGAGCACCAGACCGGTGGCGGCGGTGATCGCCTCCAGGGCGGTGAGCGCGGCGTCGGGGTAGGCGGAGCGGGCCACGTAGTGCGGCACATGGGCGGCGACGCCGAGGACGTCCTTCCCCGCCTTCATCAGCCGGTACTCGATGAGGGATTCGGCGCTGCCGGGAACCTGGGCCTCGTCGAAGGGGCTGCGGTGGCCGGGCATGAGATCCGTGCGGTTGCCGTGGGGGGTCAGCCCGACCGGGCGGGTGTGCGGCACGCCCATGGGGATGCCGTGGAAGTTGACCGACAGCCGGACGCCGAGGCGCTCCGCGATCTGGGCGACGGCGGCGGCGAAGAGCTCCCACTCGACGTCCGGTTCGGGGCCGGAGAGCAGCAGGAACGGCGCGCCGGTGGTGTCCTGGACCAGCCGGACCTCGATGGCCGGGGTCTCGTAGGCCGTCCAGCGGTCGCGCCGGAAGGTCAGCAGGGGGCGGCGGGCCCGGTAGTCGACCAGCCGGTCGTGGTCGAAGCGCGCCACCAGCTGATGCGGCAGGGTCGCCAGCAGATGGTCGACGATCTGTTCACCGGTCTCGCCCGCGTCGATGTAGCCCTCGAAGTGGTACAGCATGACCAGACCGGCCGACTCCTGCGCGAGCGCAATGTCGACAACGGCGAGGCCCTTGGGGTCCCATGTGTACAAATCCTGCGGATCAGCCACGATCACCGCTCCTCCTCGTGTTCTACGTGAACAACGCGAGGTGACGGACGGGCATTCCCCCGGTACGGATCGAACACGCCGGGAAAACCGGTGCGGGGACGGCGCGGAGCGTCCGTACTCATGCCACCGGGCCCGCCCCCCGAGGGGGACGGGCCCGGTGTTTCAGCCGTGGATCAGCGGGTCAGAGCCTCAGCTCTGGCCGCCGGCCAGCTTCTCGCGCAGGGCCGCAAGGGCCTCGTCCGACGCCAGGGCGCCGGAGTTGTCGTCCGACTCCGAGGAGTACGAACCGCCGGTCGGCGCAGCGGCCGGAGCGGCAGCGCCACCCTCGGCAGCGGCGGCCTCGTCGGCCTCGCGGGACTTGATGACCTGGGCCTGGTGCTGCTCGAAGCGCTGCTGCGCCTCGGCGTACTGGGTCTCCCACGCCTCGCGCTGGGTCTCGAAGCCCGCCAGCCAGTCGTTGGTCTCCGGGTCGAAGCCCTCGGGGTAGATGTAGTTCCCCTGGTCGTCGTACGACGCGGCCATGCCGTAGAGGGTCGGGTCGAACTCGACCGACGCCGGGTCGGCACCGAAGGACTCGTTGGCCTGCTTCAGCGACAGCGAGATCCGGCGACGCTCCAGGTCGATGTCGATGACCTTGACGAAGATCTCGTCGTTGACCTGGACGACCTGCTCCGGGATCTCCACGTGGCGCTCGGCCAGCTCGGAGATGTGGACCAGGCCCTCGATGCCCTCGTCGACGCGGACGAACGCACCGAACGGAACCAGCTTGGTGACCTTGCCGGGGACGACCTGGCCGATCTGGTGCGTACGGGCGAACTGCTGCCACGGGTCTTCCTGGGTCGCCTTCAGCGACAGGGAGACGCGCTCGCGGTCCATGTCGACGTCCAGGACCTCGACCGTGACCTCCTGGCCGACCTCGACAACCTCGGACGGGTGGTCGATGTGCTTCCAGGACAGCTCGGAGACGTGGACCAGACCGTCGACGCCACCCAGGTCCACGAAGGCACCGAAGTTGACGATCGAGGACACCACACCGGACCGGACCTGGCCCTTCTGGAGGGTGGTGAGGAAGGTCTGGCGGACCTCGGACTGGGTCTGCTCCAGCCAGGCACGGCGGGACAGGACCACGTTGTTGCGGTTCTTGTCCAGCTCGATGATCTTCGCGTCGAGCTCCTTGCCGACGTACGGCTGGAGGTCGCGAACACGGCGCATCTCGACCAGGGAGGCCGGGAGGAAGCCGCGGAGGCCGATGTCGAGGATGAGACCACCCTTGACGACCTCGATGACGGTACCGGTGACGATGCCGTCCTCTTCCTTGATCTTCTCGATGGTGCCCCAGGCACGCTCGTACTGGGCGCGCTTCTTCGAGAGGATCAGGCGGCCTTCCTTGTCCTCCTTCTGAAGGACAAGGGCCTCGATCTCGTCGCCGACCTTGACGACCTCGTTCGGGTCGACGTCGTGCTTGATCGAGAGCTCGCGGCTCGGGATAACACCTTCGGTCTTGTAACCGATGTCGAGCAGGACCTCGTCCCGGTCGACCTTCACGATGACGCCGTCGACGATGTCGCCGTCGTTGAAGTACTTGATCGTCTCGTCGATCGCGGCGAGGAAGGCTTCCTCGTTACCGATGTCGTTGACCGCTACCTGCGGAGTGGCGGTGGTCTCGGTGCTGCTCGTCATGTGGGAAAGGGCTCCGGTACGGACATTGAAGTCGTAGGTACTGCTACGCCGAGAGCCCGTATCGCATGCTGCAAGAAGCCGAACCGCGTAGAGACGCCGGACCGGTCGCCGTCCGGGGGCCCGAAAGCTCCCGGACGAAACGACTCCGTCTGGAGGCGCCTCGTGAACCGAGGGGACATACATCACAGATGCGAGCGGCCTACTCCGTCCGAGGCACGCAGGCCCGCAGCGCAACTTGTAGCATACGGGGGCAGCCGAAGGCGGTCAATGCGCGAAGGCGCACACCGGGGGCGGATCGCCCCAATCCCGGCACAACTGAGGTTTGCGGAGGCCGTCATGGCCGCCGAACGGCAATCCGAACGCAAACTACAACGACGGTGAACATGAGCCAAGACGTCCGAGATCCCGCATACCCGTCCGGCGAGCCGGAAGCAGACCGGGGGCCGGGAACGGCCGGTTCCGCGGGCACACCGGAACCGGAGCCCGAGGCCACCCGCCGTGACGCGGGGGTCACCGAGAGCAGCCGGGCGAACCGGGGCTGGTGGGACCGGAACGCCGACGAGTACCAGCACGATCACGGCGCGTTCCTGGGGGACGACCGCTTCGTCTGGGGTCCCGAGGGGCTCGACGAGGAGGACGCCGCGCTGCTCGGCCCCCGTGAGTCGCTCAAGGGCCTGGACGTTCTGGAGATCGGGGCCGGCGCGGCGCAGTGCTCCCGCTGGCTCGCCGCGCAGGGGGCGCGCCCGGTGGCGCTGGACCTCTCCCACCGCCAGCTGCAGCACGCGCTGCGGATCGGCGGCGGGCCGGTGCCGGTAGAGCTGGTAGAGGCCGACGCGGGCGCCCTGCCCTTCCGCGACGGCTCCTTCGACCTGGCGTGCTCCGCTTACGGAGCGGTGCCGTTCGTCGCGGATCCGGTGGCCGTCTTCACCGAGGTGCACCGGGTGCTGCGACCGGGTGGGCGGTGGGTCTTCTCGGTCACGCATCCGATCCGCTGGGCCTTCCCGGACGAGCCCGGACCCGAGGGGCTGAGCATCTCGGCGTCGTACTTCGACCGGACGCCGTACGTCGAGCAGGACGAGGAGGGGCGCGCGGTGTACGTGGAGCACCACCGGACGATCGGCGACCGGGTCCGGGACGTGGTGGCGGGCGGCTTCCGGCTCGTGGACCTGGTGGAGCCGGAGTGGCCGGCGTGGAACGCCCAGGAGTGGGGCGGCTGGTCTCCGCTGAGGGGGAATCTGATTCCGGGTACGGCGATCTTCGTCTGCGTCCGGGACTGAGCACCGAGGCCCGGCCCCACCCCTTGTCCTATAAACCGATGAACCCGTCGGAGCGGTGGACAACCCGCGGCGCGGTGCTCGGGGAACGACCAGACTGAGCGCATGATCCGAACCGAGGCACTCGACCGGCTCCCGGTCCGCCACTGCGTCCCCGAGCTGCTGGCCGCGCTCGACGAGCACGGCACCGCGGTGCTGCACGCGCCCCCGGGCACGGGCAAGACGACGCTGGTGCCGCTGGCGCTGGCCGGGCTGGTCGGGACCGGCAGACGGCGGCGGGTGCTGGTCGCGGAGCCGCGGCGGATGGCGGTGCGCGCGGCGGCCCGGCGGATGGCCTGGCTGCTGGGTCAGGAGGTCGGTGAGGCCGTCGGCTATACGGTCCGGGGCGAGCGGCGGGTCGGGGCGGGGACCCTGGTCGAGGTGGTGACCACGGGGGTGCTGCTCCAGCGTCTCCAGCGCGATCCCGAATTGCCCGGGGTGGACACGGTCCTGCTCGACGAGTGTCATGAGCGCCATCTCGACGCCGATACGGCACTGGCCTTCCTGGTGGACGTCCGGGCCGCGCTCCGGCCGGAGCTGGAGCTGATCGCGGCCTCGGCGACGACCGACACGGATTCCTGGGCACGATTGCTGACCTCGTTGGACGGCTCCGGTCCCGCCCCCGTGGTCCGGGGGCGGGGCGAGGGCTTCGGCTGCGAGGTGCACTTCGCACCGCCGCCGGCCGGGATCCGCCCCGCCCACGGGACCCGGGTGGATCCGGCCCTGCTGCGGCATATCGCGGCGACCGTGCGTCTGGCGCTCGCCCGGCACGAGGGGGACGTGCTCTGTTTTCTGCCGGGTACGGGAGAGATCGCCCGGACGGCCGGGCTGCTGGACGGGGTGGCTGCGGAGGTCCTCCAGCTGCACGGGCGGGCACCGGCCGCGGTCCAGGACGCGGTGCTGCGGGGCGGGGGTGAGCGGCGCAGAGTGGTGCTGGCCACCTCGGTCGCGGAGTCGAGCCTGACGGTTCCCGGGGTGCGGATCGTGGTGGATTCGGGGCTGGCCCGGGAGCCGCGGACCGATCATGCGCGGGGGCTCGGATCGCTGACGACCGTTCCGGTGTCGGCGGCGGGGGCGGCCCAGCGGCTCGGCCGTGCCGGGCGCGAGGCCCCCGGCACGGTGTACCGCTGCTGGGCGGAGGCCGAGGACGGCCGGCGGGCCCGTTTCCCCGCGCCGGAGATCAGTGTCGCGGATCTGACGGGGTTTGCCCTGCGGGTGGCCTGCTGGGGCGATCCGTCGGCGGAGGGGCTGGCTCTGCTGGACGCGCCGCCCGGTGGCGCGATGGCCGCTGCGGGCAGGGTGCTGCGGGCCGTCGGCGCGGTGGACGGGGAGGGCAGGGTGACGGAGCGCGGTGTGCTGATGGCCCGGCTCGGGGTGCATCCCCGGCTCGCCCGGGCCCTGCTGGACGGCGCGGGGAAGGTCGGTGCGGGCCGGGCGGCAGAGGTGGTGGGGCTGCTGAGCGAGGAGCCGCCCCGGGATTACGGGGACGATCTGGCGACCGCCTGGCGGACGGCCCGGCGGGGCGGGGACGGCTATGCGGGTCGCTGGCGCGCCGAGGTGCGACGGCTGGAGTCGGCGCTGGCGGCGGTGGAGCCGATCGGTCGCGGGGGCGCTCGGCGGGCGGGCGGCGGACTGTCGGACGATGCGGTCGCCGGGCTGGTCACGGCACTGGCGTTTCCCGAGCGGGTGGCGCGTTCCCGGGGAGAGGGGTCGTTTCTGATGGCCTCGGGCACCCGTGGGGAGGTCGGGGCGGGATCGGTGCTGCGGGGCGCCCCCTGGCTGGCGGTGGCGGTGGCGGACCGGCCCGTTTCGGCCGCCTCGGCCCGGGTGAGGCTGGCGGCGCTCGTCGATGAGGAGACCGCCCGGGTGGCCGCCGGTCATCTGCTGGTCTCGGAGGAGCAGGTGCACTGGGAGGACGGGGAGGTCGTCGCCCGGAGCGTGCGGAGACTGGGGGCGGTGGAGCTGTCGGTGCGACCGCTGCCGGATCCCGATCCGGGACTGCTGCGGGCCGCGGTGCTCGACGGGCTGCGCAGGGAAGGGGTCGGGCTGCTGCACTGGACGCGGGAGGCCCGGGGCCTGAGGGAGCGGCTGGCCTTTCTGTACCGGGTGGTGGGTGACCCCTGGCCGGACACGGGGGACGCGGCCCTGCTGGAGCGGGCCGGGGAGTGGCTGGAGCCGGAGCTCTCCCGGGTGCGGCGGCGGGCCGATCTGGGCCGGATCCACGCGGAGCCGTGTCTGCGGAGGCTGCTGCCGTGGGCGAGCGGTGAGGCGGCCCGTCTCGACCGGTTGGCACCGGAGCGGATCGCCGTGCCGAGCGGCTCCCTGATACGGGTGGACTACGGCGGGGACCAGCCGGTGCTGGCGGTGAAGCTCCAGGAGCTGTTCGGGCTGGAGTCGACGCCGGAGGTGGCCGGGGTGCCGGTGCTGGTGCATCTCCTCTCACCGGCCGGGCGGCCGGTCGCGGTGACCGCGGATCTGGCTTCGTTCTGGCGGGACGGCTACCGCTCGGTGCGGGCGGAGCTGCGGGGCCGGTATCCGAAGCACCCCTGGCCGGAGGATCCCTCGAAGGCCGAGCCCACCCGGCACACACGGGCCCGTGCGGCCCGGGGCGGCTGACGGCGCGCCGGTTCGGGGAGGCCCCGGGCGGGGTCATCCGGCAGGGCTCATCCGGCGGGGGCGGCCGGGCGGCGGGCGCGGGCCTCCAGGAGGAAGGCCAGGGCCAGCAGCATCACCGCCAGGGCGAGAAGGCCCCGGGGCAGATAGGAGGTCATCAGCAGGACGAGCAGCCGCTGTTCCTTGACCAGTTCGACGGTGTGGTCGAGGTAGTCGGGGCGCATCTTCACATGGCCTTCGAAGGCGGTGACCCGGTCCCGGCCGCCGAGGAGGGTACCGCCGCGCAGCTCCTCCTGGTGGATCTCCTCGCCGTTGACGGGCGCCCCGGTGACGGGGTCCACCCAGAACATGCGCTTGGTGGTGTACCAGCGGGTGGTGCCGGTCTGCTTCTCCAGGGTCGTGGCGTCGACTCCGGGAATGGGCATCTTCTTGGGGAAGGGGACCTTGGTCCAGGGCACGGTCTGTTCGAAGTAGTAGACGTCGAGCCCGCGGAAGGTGCGGGTGCCCCGGTAGTGGATGGGGGCGGAGGCGCGGGTCTGTGCGTCGAAGTACTGGTAGTCCCGTTTCTCCGTGAGGAAGGGCCATTTGTAGGCGATGCCCTCCCGCCGTACGGGGTCGCCGTCGACGGATGTGCCACCGGCGTGGACGGGCGCCTGGCTGTGGGCGTCGAAGACATAGCGTTCGGGGATCTGGGAGACCATCTTCCCGTCGGGTCCCTGGATATGGGTGAGGGCGTCCCAGACGACGACATCGCGGCCGGCGTCGCGTTCGATCCTCTCGGACTCCTCCACATTGCCCTTGAGGGTCTGGACGATGGTGATCTTCTCGACCCGTTCGGCCTGGAGGGTGCCGTAGTTCAGCAGGGTCGCGGGCCGGGCTTCGAGGACGGTCTCCTGGTACTGGCCCGGGGGGACCTTGACGAGCCGGGGGAAGGCGTAGAAGCGCAGCAGAGGGGAGAGCGCGGCGAAGAAGACGGCGAGGGAGAGCAGCACGAGTCCGGCGCGGCGGCGCATGACCGGCCCCTTACTTCTTGGGGCCGGGGACGGTGGTCAGCAGGGGACGGGGCGAGGTCTCCCCCGGTGGCGCGCCGATCGCGGTGACGGTGAGGACGAGGGCAAAGGCGGCGGCCAGTCCGATGGCGGCGGCGACGAGGGCGCGCATGCTCGGCCTCCCGGTGGTCGGATCCCAGAGACCTGATGCATCGTCAGGTCCGGGGCACCGTAGCAATCGGGCCGCGAGATGAGAACCCGCGGGCCGGACCGGGGCGGAGCAACGGCATCGCCCCTCCGCCGGGTGCGGCGAAGGGGCGACGGGTGCCGGGGAGCGGGCGTCAGGGAGTTGTCGCCGTGGCGGAGGGGCTCGGGGACGTTGTCGGTGCCGGGTCCGCGGTGACCGTGAGGTCGATCGTCAGTACGGCGCCGCCCACCAGCGCCAGCTTCAGCTGGAAGGGGCCGGTCAGATCGTCGGCGTACAGCTCGGGGAGGGTGAGCGTTCCGTCGGCGGCCGTGGTCAGTCCGCCGAGGACGTTCAGCCGGGTGCCGTCGGGGCCCTTGAAGTAGGGGCCCTTCTCGGCGGGCACGGGTTCCCCGTCGGCACCGGTGGTGACGACGGAGGCAACGGCGGTCACCCCGGGGGCGACGGTGTCGCGGTAGGTCGCCTTGACGGCGATCCGGTGGGCGAACGCGGTACCGGGAGCGGCGGTCAGCGGCTTCTCGTCGGCCCGGACGACCTTGTCCGCGGCCCGTACGGTGATCTTGCCGCGGAAGCCGACGGCGGACGGCTTCGGGGCGACGGTCGTGGCGCGCACGATGAAGGTTCCGGTGCGGTCACCCGCCTCCAGCACCGGCGCGGTGACCGTGCCGTCGGCGGCAGTACGGAGGACAACGCTCCGCTTGCCCCCGGCGAAGACGGTCGCGGTCGTGCCGGTGATCTCGAAGCGGACCTGCTGCCCGGCGGTGGGCCGGCCCTCGGTCTTCACCCGGACGGTGACCCGTTCCGTCAGGTCCCGGCCCGCCATGGCGGTCAGGGCGCCGGTGCCGGCGTTCTCCAGGACGGGGACCGGAGCGGGCTTTGCCGGCGGGGTGGTCGGGGGCTTGGGCTTCCCGGGCGGCTGGGCGGGGCCCGGCGGGGTCTTCCCGGGCTGCTTGCCACCGGGCGCCGCGGGCTCCTTGACGGGCGCGCCGGTGTCGCCGCCGCCCTGGGACGGTGCAGTCGTACCGCCGCCCGTACCACTGCCGTTGCCGGGGCTGCCGCTGTCCGGGGTGTTGGAGCCGGGCTGGACTCCGCTGCCGTCGGGGACCTGGTGGGTGCCCTTCTTGTAGTACTCGAACCAGGACAGGACCGTGTTCAGATACGCGCGGGAGCGGTTGTAGCCCAGGATCGCCCGTTCGAGGTCGTTCGCCTGGGTCAGGTCCCGGTCGTTGGCGCAGAGGTAGCGGCCCGCGGCGAGGGCCGCGTCATAGATGTTGTTGGGGTCCTTGCGGCCGTCGCCGTTGGCGTCCTGGCCCCAGGTGGCCCAGGTGGAGGGGATGAACTGCATCGGCCCGACGGCCCGGTCGTAGACGGTGTCGCCGTCGTAGGCACCGTTGTCGGTGTCCGGGATATTGGCGAAGCCCACGCCGTTGAGGACCGGTCCGCGGATCGGGGAGAGCGTGGTGCCGTTGGCGTCGACACGGCCGCCGCGTGCCTGTCCCGACTCCACCTTGCCGATCGCGGCCAGCAGTTGCCAGGGGACCTTGCAGCCGGGGTCCGAGGAGGCGATCGTCTGCTCGGCACGCTTGTAGGCGGCGAGAACGGTCGCGGGTATGCCCGCTTCGGCGGCGCCGGACGGGGCGGTGCCGCCCGGGGTGCCTGCCGTGCCGGGCGCAGTGCCCGTCGGGGTGGGGGACTTCAGCGGCGGAAGGTCGGTGTAGTAAGGAGAGTCTCCGGTGACGGGAGTGCCGGGCGGCGGGGTCGCTTCATCGGTCACATCGTCCTGCGCCCCGTGGCTGTCACCCGAAACGGTGTGCGTGACGCCCGGCGCCTGTGAGGCCGAGAGCGCGGCCACTGCGGCGGCGGCCACGGCTGTGGTGGTCGCCCCCCTGCGCAGTCTGCGGCCGAAGTGCGCTGCCATACCTGGTCCCCTCCCCGAGACGGTTCTCCCTGCTCCGCGTACGCGTCAACCCAGCCGACCCTACGTCACCCATGGCCCCCGGGGTACCGGGCCCTGACCGTTTTTCACCACTTCGCCACCTGGTGATGATGCTCCCCCACGGCGAAGTCCGGACTGCGGCCCATGGGCCGGCACCCGCCGGAACGCGGAAGCCCCGGCCGTACCCTGCCAACGGGTACGGCCGGGGCTTCCGGTGGCAGCTCAGTGCGCCGCGGACTCCCAGTCGCCGCCCACGCCCACGGAGACGTCGAGCGGGGCGCTCAGCTCCGCCGCGCCGGACATCTCCCGGCGCACCAGGGCCTCCACGGCCTCGCGCTCGCCGGGGGAGATCTCCAGCACGATTTCGTCGTGGACCTGGAGCAGCAGACGGGACGTCAGTCCGGTCTCCCGCAGCGCGGCGTCCACCCGGAGCATGGCGATCTTCACGATGTCCGCGGCGGTGCCCTGGATGGGGGCGTTCAGCGCCATCCGCTCGGCGGCCTCGCGGCGCTGGCGGTTGTCGCTGGTGAGGTCGGGCAGATAGCGGCGGCGGCCGAACATGGTGGCCGTGTAGCCGGTGGCCCGGGCCTCGTCCACGACATGGTGGAGATAGTCGCGGACGCCGCCGAAGCGCTCGAAGTAGGTGTCCATCAGGGCCCGGGCCTCGCCCGCCTCGATGTTCAGCTGCTGGGAGAGGCCGAAGGCGGAGAGTCCGTACGCCAGGCCGTAGGACATGGCTTTGATCTTGCGGCGCATCTCGGCGTCGACCTCGGAGGTGGCGACGCCGAAGACCTGGGAGGCCACGGTGTTGTGGAGGTCCTCGCCGGAGGTGAAGGCCCGGATGAGGCCCTCGTCCTGCGAGAGATGGGCCATCACGCGCAGTTCGATCTGGCTGTAGTCGGCGGTCATCAGGGACTCGAAGCCCTCACCGACGACGAAGCCGCGGCGGATGGCCCGGCCCTCGTCGGTCCGCACCGGCACGTTCTGGAGGTTGGGATCGGTGGAGGAGAGCCGGCCGGTGGCGGCCACCGTCTGGCTGAAGGTGGTGTGGATCCGGCCGTCGGCGGCGACGGTCTTGATCAGTCCCTCGACGGTGGAGCGGAGCCTGGCCTGCTCCCGGTGGCGGAGCATGATCACGGGCAGTTCGTGATCGGTCTGCCCGGCGAGCCAGGCCAGCGCGTCCGCGTCGGTCGTGTAACCGGTCTTGGTCTTCTTGGTCTTGGGCAGGTTCAGCTCACCGAAGAAGACCTCCTGGAGCTGCTTCGGCGAGCCGAGGTTGAACTCGTGGCCCACGGCGGCGTGCGCCTCCTTGACCGCCTGCTGGACGGCCCCGGCGAACAGCTGCTCCATGGCCTCCAGATGGGCGCGGTCGGCGGCGATGCCGTACCGCTCCATCCGGGCCAGCAGGAGGGAGGTGGGCAGCTCCATGTCATGGAGGAGATCGGCGGCACCCACCTCGGTGAGCCGGGTGCCCAGGGCGTCGCCGAGGTCGAGGACGGCACGGGCCTGGGCCATCAGGGCGTCGGCCTCGGCGTGCTCGTCGGTGCCGAAGGCGAGCTGGCCGTCGGCGGCGGCCGGGGTCAGCTCCCGTCCCAGATATTCGACGGAGAGGGCGTCGAGGGCGAAGGAGCGGCGCCCGGGCTTGACCAGATAGGCCGCGAGGGCGGTGTCCATGGTGATGCCGTCGAGGGGCCAGCCGTGCTCGGGGAAGACCCGCAGGGCCTCCTTGGCCCCGTGCAGCACCTTGGGGCGGGCGGGGTCCCCCGCCCAGTCGGCAAAAGCGCGTTCGTCGGCCTCGTCGAGACGGGTGGGGTCGAACCAGGCGGCCTTGCCGTCGGCGGCGGCCAGGGCGACCTCGGTGACGCTGCCGGTGCCGAGGGACCAGCTCGCGACGGTCGTCATACCGAGCGGCCGGTCGCCGTGGGCGGCGAGCCAGGGGGCCAGTTCACCGGTGGCGAGGACGGAGCCGTCCAGTTCGATACCGGCGGCGGGGGCCGGGGCCTCCTCCTCCGCCGTACCCGGGTCGACCGCCAGCAGCCGCTCGCGCAGGCTCGGATTGCGGATCTCCAGGACTTCGAGGAAGCCCTGGAGCGCCGCACGGTCGTAGGGGGCGCGCTCCAGCTCGGCCACGGCCTTCGGCAGCTCGACGTCCCGGACCAGCTCGGTGAGGTGCCGGTTGAGCTTGACGGCCTCCAGATGGTCCCGCAGGGACTGGCCGACCTTGCCCTTGACCTCGTCGGCCCGCTCGACCAGCTCGGCGAAGGAGCCGTACTGGTTGATCCACTTGGTGGCGGTCTTCTCACCGACGCCCGGGATACCGGGGAGGTTGTCCGACGGGTCGCCGCGCAGCGCGGCGAAGTCGGGGTACTGCGCGGGGGTCAGTCCGTACTTCTCCTGCACCTTCGCGGGGGTGAAGCGGGTCAGCTCGGAGACGCCCTTGGTGGGGTAGAGCACGGTGGTGTGCTCGCTGACCAGCTGGAAGGAGTCCCGGTCGCCGGTGACGATCAGCACCTCGAACCCGGCGGCCTCGGCCCGGGTGGCGAGGGTGGCGATGATGTCGTCGGCCTCGAAGCCGTCGACGGCGAACCGGACCGCGTTCATCGTGTCGAGGAGTTCGCCGATCAGCTCGACCTGGCCCTTGAACTCGTCGGGGGTCGAGGAGCGGTTCGCCTTGTACTCCGGGAAGTCCGCGGAGCGCCAGGTCTTGCGGGACACGTCGAACGCGACGGCGAAGTGCGTGGGCGCCTCGTCGCGCAGCGTGTTCGCCAGCATCGACGCGAAACCGTAGACGGCGTTGGTCGTCTGGCCGCTCGCGGTGGTGAAGTTCTCCGCGGGCAGCGCGAAGAACGCCCGGTACGCCAGGGAGTGCCCGTCCATGAGGAGCAGGCGCGGACGCCCCGCACTGCCGTCCTGGGTGCCGTCGGGGGTCCGGGGGGTCTTCTTCGATGCCGTCTCAGCCACGGAGACGATCCTGCCACGCCCCACTGACAATGACGGCCACGGCGTGCTCGCCGGGCCGCGGCGCCGTCACCGGTCCGTGACAGGATGACACCGGACCGGAACCACCCGGCCGCCGGGCCCCCACCGGGGCGGTGTCCCGGCCCGGCTCCGACGGCGCAGGGTTCCGGCCCCGCCGGAGCCCGCCGTGGAAGGGCCCGGCCCCGACCGAGGGGAGCACGATGGTCACCAAGCCGCCCGCGGACGACCCGGCGCAGGACGCACCCGTGATCGGCCCGCCCGGCCGGGCCGCGGCAGGTCTCCCGGCCGTCGCCCACACGGTGCGGGTCGCCGGGGAGCAGATGGGCGCGGCCCGCTCCCTGCGGACCCTGCTCAAGGTCAATCAGAAGGACGGTTTCGACTGTCCCGGCTGCGCCTGGCCGGAGGAGTCCGGCAAGCGCCACCGCGCGGAGTTCTGCGAGAACGGCGCGAAGGCCGTAGCCGAAGAGGCTACCCTGCGCCGGGTGACGCCGGAGTTCTTCGCGGAGCATCCGGTGACGGAGCTGGCCGGGCGCAGCGGCTACTGGCTGGGGCAGCAGGGCCGGATCACCGAACCGATGTACCTCGCCGAGGGCGCTGATCACTACACGCCGGTGAGCTGGGAGCAGGCCTTCGCCGTCGTCGCGGAGGAGCTGGCCGCGCTCTCCTCCCCCGACGAGGCCGTGTTCTACACCTCGGGGCGGACCAGCAACGAGGCCGCGTTCCTGTTCCAGCTGTTCGTCAGGGAGTTCGGTACGAACAATCTGCCCGACTGCTCGAACATGTGCCACGAGTCGTCGGGTTCGGCGCTGACCGAGACCCTCGGCGTCGGCAAGGGCAGCGTCTCGCTGGAGGATCTCCACCGGGCGGATCTGATCGTGGTCGCCGGGCAGAATCCCGGTACGAACCATCCCCGGATGCTGATCGCGCTGGAGAAGGCGAAGGCGGCGGGCGCGCGGATCATCTCGGTGAACCCGCTGCCGGAGGCGGGTCTCCAGCGGTTCAAGAACCCCCAGAACCCGCTGAGCCTGCTGCGGGGCACCCCGCTGGCCGATCTGTTCCTCCAGATCCGCATCGGCGGCGACCAGGCGCTGTTCCGGCTCCTCAACCGGCTGATCGTCGAGACCGAGGGGGCGGTGGACGAGGAGTTCGTCCGTGAGCACACCCACGGTTTCGAGGAGTTCGCCGCCGCCGCCCGGTCGGCGGACTGGGCCGAGACCCTCACCGCGACCGGTCTGGACCGGGCCGAGATCGAACGGGCGCTGGAGCTGGTGCTGGCGTCGGAGCGGACCGTGGTCTGCTGGGCGATGGGCCTGACCCAGCACAAACATGCCGTGGCCACCATCCGCGAAGTGGTGAACTTCCTGCTGCTGCGGGGTGCGGTGGGCAGGCCGGGCGCCGGGGTGTGTCCGGTGCGGGGGCACTCCAATGTGCAGGGCGACCGGACGATGGGCATCTTCGAACGGCCCGCGCCCGCGTTCCTCGACGCGCTGGAGAAGGAGTTCGGCTTCGCCCCGCCGCGGCACCACGGCTTCGACGTGGTGCGGTCGATCCGGGCGCTGCGGGACGGGGACGCGAAGGTGTTCTTCGCGATGGGCGGCAACTTCGTCGCCGCCTCGCCCGATACGGCGGTGACCGAGGCGGCGCTGCGCCGCGCCCGGCTGACGGTCCAGGTGTCCACCAAGCTCAACCGCTCCCATGTGGTCACCGGCCGGCGGGCGCTGATCCTGCCGACCCTCGGCCGTACGGACCGGGACGTGCAGTCCGGCGGACGACAGTTCGTCACCGTGGAGGACTCGATGGGGATGGTGCACGCCTCGCGGGGCAATCTGCCGCCCGCGAGCCCTTCGCTGCTGTCGGAGCCGGCGATCGTGGCCCGGCTGGCGCGGGCGGTCCTCGGCAGTGGATCGGGGACGCCGTGGGAGGAGTTCGAGCGGGATTACGGCGCGATCCGCGACCGCATCGCGCGGGTGGTCCCCGGTTTCGAGGACTTCAATACGAAGGTGGCCCGCCCGGGTGGTTTCACCCTGCCGCACGCGCCCCGCGACGAGCGCCGCTTCCCGACGGCCACGGGCCGGGCCAATTTCACGGCCGCTCCCGTGGAGTACCCGCGGGTGCCGGAGGGGCGGCTGCTGCTGCAGACCCTGCGCTCCCACGACCAGTACAACACCACGGTGTACGGGCTGGACGACCGCTATCGCGGGGTGCGGGGCGGGCGCCGGGTCGTGCTGGTGCATCCGGAGGACGCCGGCCGGCTGGGGCTTGCGGACGGGGCGTACGTGGATCTGGTGGGCGAGTGGCGGGACGGGGTGGAGCGCCGGGCGCCCGGTTTCCGGGTGGTGCACTATCCGACCGCGCGGGGCTGCGCGGCGGCGTACTACCCGGAGACGAATGTCCTGGTGCCCCTGGACTCGACGGCGGACACCAGTAATACGCCCGCGTCGAAGTCGGTCGTGGTGCGGCTGGAGCCGCGCGACGACTGATGCACCGCGGGCGCTGCGGGGTGTGGTCAACCGCACGCCAGGCGCACTAAGCGCCCGCTCAGGCATCTGATATGACGGTGCATGCAGCAGCAGCCAATGCACTGGAACGACCGAGATCGGAGCCGGACCCATGGGCGAGCACCACACCGCGCAGTTCCCGCAGGACATCGTCGACGAGTACGCGGCGCTGGGGGTGGACCTGCCCGCGCTGTTCTCGGCGGGGCATCTGGGCGACCGGATGGGCGTACGGATCCTGGAGGCCTCGGCGGAGCGGGTCGTGGGCACGATGCCGGTGGAGGGGAACACCCAGCCGTACGGGCTGCTGCACGGCGGGGCGTCCGCGGTGCTGGCGGAGACGCTCGGGTCGGTCGGCGCCATGCTCCACGGCCGCAGCGACCGGATGGCCGTGGGGGTGGACCTCAACTGCACCCACCACCGGGGGGTCCGTTCCGGGCTGGTCACCGGGGTCGCGACGGCCGTCCACCGGGGCAGGTCGACGGCGACGTACGAGATCGTGATCACCGACGAGCAGGAGAAGCGGGTCTGCACGGCCCGGCTGACGTGCATGCTGCGGGACGTCGTCCCCGCGGATGCCGACCGGGTCCCGGAGCGGGGCCGTACCGTCTGACCGTCGCACACCGGGGCGCACCGGGTGATTTCCCGGGCGCCCCACCTCTGCACATTCTGCGCTTTTTACGGTATTTCCCCACGCCCGCCGCCCGGATGCGCGCCCTGCTGGACCCCCGGCGAGGCTCCGTCCCGGGCGCCCCCGCAGCCTCCCCTTCCCCACCCTTCGCGGGCCGCGGGGGCCCCGTCGGGACCGGCGCGGCCGTGGCGGCGCCCGCACTCTCCGTGATCTTCGAAGGCTGCAGCCTCCGCCGCCCTTCGGATGCCCGACACACAGACGTCATACCGCCGTCACCGCCGTCGCCCGATGCCGCCTCCGGCCGCCGACCGATCGTCACCCGCGGGGCGCCCGCGGGAAGGACGGCGGGGGCGCGGCCCGGCGCCACCCCGGTCATGACAGGGACATCTCACCAGTCGTGATGCGTCTACGCGGGTCGATCGCCGCGCCCCGAGGGCCGGCTGACGGACCGCCGCGGGAGCGCCCGCGAACACCCGTACCCCGTCGCGGTGTTCACACCGCCCCCCGCGCCAGGGTGCATGCATATGCCATATAAGAGATCGCGCCCCCGCGGAGAATTTCACTCTCGGTAACCGGCCTCGGCGTCCGAAAAGCGCCCTTCCGCCCCTCACCGACTATCGGACGGTCAGCGGGCCCGGAAAGACGTGATAGTGGGCCTGACAGGACCAAGATTGCCTCAAGGGCCTTAGCGGAACAGGGCGTTCTCACGATGTGGTCACCGACGACCGGGCAGGAACACCTCACCGGGCCCTCATTCGGGCACACCGATATTCGACCTCGATAACAAGAACGTCACATCCTGACTTCCCTAGTGCCCTGCCCAACCCCCTCCCCTTAGAGTCACGGCCAGTTACCGCGCCGCCGGGCGCATATCAGCACCGCGCATTCCCGTTCGGCCCGGCGACCAAACGGCACCTCTAGGGGGAGGGCCGTGCCAGGGAGAGGACATATCGTGCGAAACCGTTCCTTGCTCATACTTACCGCCGTGGTCACGACGGGAGCACTCACCCTCACCGCCTGCGGATCGCGCGATGACGACAAGAAGGGCAGCGACAGCGGCGGTGGCAAGACCACCGTGGTCATCGGCATCGACGCCCCGCTGACCGGCTCGCTCTCCGCGCTCGGCCAGGGCATCAAGAACTCCGTGGACCTCGCGGCCAAGACCGCGAACAAGGAGAACGTGGTCCCGGGCGTCGAGTTCAAGGTCGAGTCCTACGACGACCAGGCGCTGCCCGCCTCCGGCCAGCAGAACGCGATCAAGCTGGTCGCCAACAAGGACGTCCTCGGCGTCGTCGGCCCGCTGAACTCGGGCGTCGCCCAGTCGATGCAGGGTGACTTCGCCAAGGCCAACCTGGCGCAGATCTCGCCCGCCAACACCAACCCGGCCCTGTCCCAGGGCGACAACTGGGGCTCCGGCGACAAGAAGCGTCCGTTCAAGACCTACTTCCGTACCGCCACCACGGACGTCATCCAGGGCAAGTTCGCCGCCCAGTACCTGTTCAACGAGGCGAAGAAGAAGAAGGTCTTCGTCGTCGACGACAAGCAGACCTACGGTGCCGGCCTCGCGGCGATCTTCGCGGACGAGTTCAAGAAGCTCGGCGGCACCGTGGTGGGCACCGACAAGGTCACGGTCAAGGAGACGGACTTCTCCCCCGCGGCCGACAAGATCAAGGCCTCGGGCGCCGACTCGGTCTTCTTCGGCGGTCAGTACCCCGAGGGCGGTCTGCTGGCCGACCAGATCAAGAAGGCCGGCGCCAATGTGCCGACCATGGGCGGCGACGCGCTCTACGACCCGGCGTACATCAAGGCCTCCGGCCAGTCGAACGACGGCGACCTGGCCACCTCCGTCGGCTACCCGATCGAAATGCTGCCGACCGCGAAGAAGTTCATCGACGACTACAAGGCGGGCGGCTACAAGGACCCGTACGCGGCCTACGGCGGCTACTCCTACGACGCCGCCTGGGCCATCATCCAGGCAGTGAAGGCAGTCGTCGCGGAGAACGACGGCAAGGTCCCGAGCGACGCCCGCGCCAAGGTGACCGAGGCGCTCTCCAAGGTCTCCTTCGACGGAGTGACCGGCAAGGTCTCCTTCGACGAGTTCGGTGACACCACGAACAAGCAGCTCACCGTGTACCGGGTGGAGAAGGGCGAGTGGAAGTCCATCAAGAACGCCACTCTCCAGGACTGAGCCGACCGGCCCCCAGCATCTGACCCCAGCCGCGCGAGGGTGCAAACAGCGCCCTCGCGCGGAGTCATATCCGACACGCTCATCGGAGGCTCTGCGGTGAACGAACTGCCGCAACAGCTGGCGAACGGCCTTGCCCTCGGTGCCCTCTACGGCCTCATAGCCATCGGGTACACCATGGTCTACGGCATCGTCCAGCTCATCAACTTCGCCCACGGCGAGATCTTTATGATCGGGGGCTTCGGCGCCCTCACCGCCTATCTGATCCTCCCCGACGGGAGTTCGCTGATCGTCGCGATCCCGGTGATGATCATCGGTGGAGCCATCACGGCGGTCGCCGTCGCGACCGCGGCGGAAAGGTTCGCCTATCGGCCTCTCCGAGGTGCCCCCAGGCTGGCCCCGCTGATCACCGCGATCGGCCTGTCCATCGCCCTCCAGCAGATCGTCTGGGCCTGGTACCCGGACGCCAAGAAGGCCCGCAGCTTCCCCGAGTTCGCGGGCAAGTCCTTCGAGATCACCGAGAATCTGCACCTCCAGCGGGCGGATCTCTTCGTGCTGGTCCTCGCCCCGCTCTGCATGCTCGCGCTCGGGCTGTTCGTCTCCAAGAGCCGCAGCGGCCGCGCCATGCAGGCCACCGCGCAGGACCCGGACACGGCCAAGCTGATGGGCATCAACACCGACCGCATCATCGTGATGGCCTTCGCCATCGGTGCGGGCTTCGCCGCGATCGCGGCCGTCGCCTACGGTCTGGACAAGGGCCAGATCCAGTTCGAGATGGGCTTCATCCTCGGGCTGAAGGCCTTCACGGCCGCTGTCCTCGGCGGTATCGGCAATATCTACGGGGCCATGGTCGGCGGGATCGTCCTCGGCGTCGCGGAGGCACTGTCCATCGCGTACGTCGCCGAGATCCCCGGGATGCAGCAGCTCGGCGGCGGCGCCTGGGCCAACGTCTGGGCCTTCGTCCTTCTCATCCTTGTGCTCCTCGTGCGGCCCCAGGGCCTGCTCGGTGAGCGCGTCGCGGATCGGGCGTGAGAGAGATGACCACACAGACCTCCCCCACCGCCGGCTCCACCGCACCCGCGGACGCCGAGTCCCGCGCCCGGATGCTGCGCACGGTCGTGGCGGCCGGCGGTGTCGCCACCGTCATCAGCACCCTGCTCGCCTGGACCTACACCGACGAGTTCCCCGGCGATCTGACGGTCTACGGCTACCCCGGCGGCCTGCAGATCCTCAGCCTCGTCGCCGGCCTGCTGGTCACCGTGTTCGCGCTGGCCGGTCTGGGCGTCAAGGGCCTCGGCTGGCTGGTGCCCGCCGGTTCGGCCCGGGCCCTGCGCATGCTCGCCCTCGGCGCCTTCGGCACCACCGGTTACACCATCGTCGCCATCGCGTACAAACTCGGCGGACTGGCCAATCTGGAGCCGGGCGGCTTCGTGGCCCTGGTCGTCTCCGCCGTACCGCTGGCCGCCTTCGCGCTCCCCGACGACACCCGTCAGGTCACGCGCCCCAAGGAACTGCCCTCCTGGGCCGAGATCCTGATCATCGTGGGCGTCTTCGCGCTGGGCCTGTACGTGATCACGTACGGCATCGACACCGAGTACGCCGAGCTGTTCACCGGCTATCTGATCCTCGTCGGCTTCGCCATGGCCGGTCTGAACAGGTCCGGTCTGCTGGCCCGGCTGTCGGCCCTGACGGCCCGCTACCGCCAGATCACCGTGATCTCGGCGTTCGCCGCCGCGGCCGCGTTCCCCTTCACCCAGAACACCGACACGTACACCCTGATCGCGGTCAACATCCTGATCTTCGCGACGGTGGCCCTGGGTCTGAACATCGTCGTCGGTCTCGCCGGTCTGCTCGACCTGGGCTACGTCGCCTTCCTCGGCGTCGGCGCGTACACCGCGGCCCTGGTCTCCGGCTCCACGGCCTCGGCGTTCGACATCCACTTCCCGTTCTGGGCCGCCGTCATCACCGGCGGTGTGGTCTCGCTGGTCTTCGGCGTCATCATCGGTGCCCCCACCCTGCGGCTGCGCGGCGACTACCTCGCCATCGTGACCCTGGGCTTCGGCGAGATCTTCCGGATCGCCATGCTCAACCTCGACGGCGACTCCGGCCCCGACATCACCAACGGCCCCAACGGCATCCCGAACATCCCCGATCTGGAGTTCTTCGGGTTCAACTTCGGCGAGCCGCACACCGTCCTCGGCTTCGAGCTGGGCTCCTACGCCAACTACTACCTGCTGATGCTGCTGGTCACCGTGGTCGTGGTGATGGTGTTCAAGCGGGCCGAGGACTCCCGGATGGGCCGGGCCTGGGTCGCCATCCGCGAGGACGAGACCGCGGCGACGGCCATGGGCATCAACGGCTTCCGGGTCAAGCTGATCGCCTTCGCGCTCGGCGCCTTCCTCGCCGGTCTGGCCGGCACCGTCCAGGCCCATGTCCAGCACACCGTCGTCCCGGAGATGTACCAGTTCGCCGGGCCGGTCCCGCCGAACTCGGCCTTCCTGCTGGCCGCGGTGATCCTCGGCGGTATGGGCACGGTCAGCGGTCCGCTGCTGGGCGCCGCGCTGCTGTACATGATCCCGGCGAAGCTCGACTTCCTCGCCGACTACCAGCTCCTCGGCTTCGGCATCGCGCTGATCCTGCTGATGCGCTTCCGGCCGGAGGGCCTGATCGCCAACCGGCGGGCCCAGCTGGAGTACCACGAGGGCGATGACGACCCATCCGACCAGGGCGGCTCCGGCTCGGGTGTCGGCCTCAGCAAGGCGGGGGCGTGACCGTCATGACGACCACCACCACGACCACGGCCGAGACCGTGCTGGACGCCAGCGGTGTCACCATGCGCTTCGGCGGACTGACCGCCGTGCGCTCGGTCGACCTCACCGTCAACTCGGGCGAGATCGTCGGACTGATCGGCCCCAACGGCGCCGGGAAGACGACCTTCTTCAACTGTCTGACGGGGCTGTACGTCCCCACCGAGGGACGGGTGAGCTACAAGGGCACCGTCCTGCCGCCCAAACCGCATCTGGTCACCCAGGCGGGAGTGGCCCGGACCTTCCAGAACATCCGGCTCTTCTCCAATATGACCGTCCTGGAGAACGTCCTCGTCGGCCGGCACACCCGGACCAAGGAGGGCCTGTGGTCCGCGCTGCTCCGCGGCCCCGGCTTCAAGCGGGCCGAGGCCGAGTCCCGCGAACGGGCCATGGAGCTGCTGGAGTTCACCGGTCTCGCGGCGAAGGCCGACCATCTGGCCCGTAACCTCCCCTACGGTGAGCAGCGCAAGCTGGAGATCGCCCGCGCGCTGGCGAGCGACCCCGGGCTGCTGCTGCTCGACGAGCCGACCGCGGGCATGAACCCGCAGGAGACCCGGGCGGCCGAGGATCTGATCTTCGCCATCCGGGACCAGGGCATCGCGGTGCTCGTGATCGAGCACGACATGCGGTTCATCTTCAACCTCTGCGACCGGGTGGCCTGTCTGGTCCAGGGCGAGAAGCTCGTGGAGGGTTCGCCGGAGGTCGTCCAGGGCGACGACCGGGTGGTCGCCGCCTATCTGGGGACGCCCTTCGAGGGCGCGCCCGGTGCCGAGGAGGTGGCCGAAGTGGAGGCGGCGGAGGCCGAGGCCGCCGCGAGCACCCCGGCCGACGCCGTATCCGAGGGCCGCGAGAGCACCACCCGTACCACCGGCCCGGAGAAGGAGACCCCGTGACCGCACTGCTTGAGGTCGAGGACCTCCGGGTCGCCTACGGCAAGATCGAGGCCGTGAAGGGCATCTCCTTCAGCGTCGAGGCCGGTCAGGTCGTCACTCTGATCGGGACCAACGGCGCGGGGAAGACCACGACCCTGCGCACCCTGTCGGGGCTGCTGAAGCCGGCCGGCGGCCGGATCGTCTTCGACGGCAAACCGCTCGACGGCATCCCGGCCCATAAGATCGTGGCGCTGGGGCTGGCCCACTCCCCCGAGGGGCGGCATATCTTCCCCCGGCTGTCGATCGCGGAGAACCTCCAGCTCGGAGCGTTCCTCCGGTCGGACAAGGCGGGCATCGCCCAGGACATCGAGCGGGCCTACGAGCTCTTCCCGATCCTGCGGGAGCGGAGCAAGCAGGCCGCGGGCACCCTGTCCGGCGGTGAGCAGCAGATGCTCGCCATGGGCCGGGCGCTGATGTCGCGGCCGAAGCTGCTGATGCTCGACGAGCCCTCGATGGGACTGTCGCCGATCATGATGCAGAAGATCATGTCGACGATCACCGAACTGCGGTCGCAGGGCACCACGATCCTGCTGGTCGAGCAGAACGCCCAGGCGGCGCTCTCGCTGGCCGACCGCGGTCATGTGATGGAGGTCGGCAAGGTGGTGCTGTCGGGCTCCGGTGAGCAGCTTCTGCACGACGAGTCGGTCCGCAAGGCGTATCTCGGCGAGGACTGATCGCCGCCGGCGGTACGGATCGGCGGGTGAGCCGAAGGGGCGCGTTGCGCCCCGGAGGCGAACCGGGCCGTGGTACGGCGAAGGGCCCGCGTCCCCGAGGGGATGCGGGCCCTTCGCCGTGGGGTGGGCCGGTCGGTGCCGGGGACCGGGCCGGGTGCCGGGCGGGTGCGCCGGAACCGTACCGCCGCTACTGTCCCTTCGCGGCCTTCTTCTCTTCGGAGTCCGCGATGACCGCCTCGGCAACCTGCTGCATCGAGAGCCGCCGGTCCATGGAGGTCTTCTGGATCCAGCGGAAGGCGGCGGGCTCGTTGAGTCCGTACTCGGTCTGGAGCACGCTCTTGGCGCGGTCGACGACCTTACGGGTCTCCAGCCGCTGGGAGAGGTCGGCGACCTCCTTCTCCAGCGCCTTCAGTTCGGCGAAGCGGGAGACCGCCATCTCGATGGCGGGCACCACGTCGCTCTTGCTGAACGGCTTGACGAGATAGGCCATCGCCCCGGCGTCGCGGGCGCGTTCGACCAGTTCGCGCTGGGAGAAGGCGGTCAGCATCAGCACGGGGGCGATGGATTCGCCGGCGATCTTCTCGGCGGCGGAGATGCCGTCGAGTACGGGCATCTTCACATCGAGGATGACGAGGTCCGGGCGGTGCTCACGGGCCAGGTCGACGGCCTTCTGGCCGTCTCCGGCCTCACCCACGACCGTGTAGCCCTCCTCCTCCAGCATCTCTTTGAGGTCGAGCCGGATGAGGGCCTCGTCCTCCGCGATGACCACGCGGGTGGTCTGCGGCGGGACGTGCGACGTGTCGTCTTCGGGGACGGAGGTCGGCTGGTCGGGGGCGGTCACGGGACTCCTCATTCCAAGGCAGGCTACTCCCCACGAGACTACCCAGCTCCTGTATGGTTGGGGCACGAAGGGGGCTAGCTTCCCTTTGTTTCCAAGGATGCCCCGGTAGCCCAGCGGTAGAGGCAATGGTCTCAAACACCATCCAGCGTGGGTTCGAATCCCACCCGGGGTACTTTAACTTTGATTCCAAGGTCACGTATCGGGCCCCTCTTCGGAGGGGCCCGAGGCGTTTCCGGGGGCGTCCGGCGGGCGCCCCCGGGGCCGGTCAGACGGTCTCGGACTCACCGATCCGGTGCACCCGGACCAGGTTGGTGGAGCCGGACACCCCGGGCGGGGACCCCGCCGTGATCACCACGGTGTCGCCGGGCCGGCAGCGGCCGATCTTCAGCAGCTCCTCGTCGACCTGGGCCACCATCGCGTCGGTGGAGTCGACCTGCGGTCCGAGGAAGGTCTCCACCCCCCAGGTCAGGTTGAGCTGGGAGCGGGTCGCCGGGTCGGGCGTGAAGGCGAGCAGCGGGATCGGTGAGCGGTAGCGCGACAACCGGCGGGCGGTGTCTCCGGACTGGGTGAACGCGACCAGGAACTTCGCTCCGAGGAAGTCGCCCGTCTCGGCCGCCGCGCGGGCCACCGCACCGCCCTGGGTCCGGGGCTTGTTCCGCTCGGTCAGCGGGGGCAGGCCCTGGGCGAGGACGTCTTCCTCGGCCGCCGCGACGATACGGCTCATCGTACGGACCGTCTCCACCGCGTACTTGCCGACGCTGGTCTCGCCGGACAGCATCACGGCGTCCGTGCCGTCGATGACGGCGTTGGCCACATCGGAGGCCTCGGCGCGGGTGGGCCGGGAGTTGTCGATCATCGAGTCCAGCATCTGGGTGGCGACGATCACCGGCTTGGCGTTCCGCTTTGCCAGTTTGACCGCGCGCTTCTGGACGATCGGGACCTGCTCCAGGGGCATTTCCACACCCAGGTCGCCGCGGGCCACCATGATGCCGTCGAAGGCGGCCACGATCTCCTCGATGTTCTCGACCGCCTGCGGCTTCTCGACCTTGGCGATCACCGGAAGGCGGCGGCCCTCCTCGTCCATGATGCGGTGGACGTCCTCGATGTCCCGGCCGCTGCGGACGAACGACAGGGCGATCACATCGGCTCCGGTGCGCAGCGCCCAGCGCAGGTCGTCGATGTCCTTCCCGGAGAGCGCGGGCACGGAGACCGCGACCCCGGGGAGGTTGAGCCCCTTGTTGTCGGAGACCATGCCGCCCTCGACGACGGTGGTGCGGACATGCGGGCCGTCGACGGAGGTGACCTCCAGGGCGACCTTGCCGTCGTCGACGAGGATGCGCTCGCCGGGGGTGACGTCGCCGGCCAGTCCGGAGTAGGTGGTGCCGCAGAGATGGCGGTCGCCCTCGGTCTCCTCGACGGTGATGGTGAACAGATCGCCGCGTTCGAGCAGTACGGGTCCCTCACGGAACCGGCCGAGACGGATCTTCGGCCCCTGGAGGTCGACCAGGACCCCGACGCTGCGCCCGGTCTCGTCGGACGCCTTGCGGACGTGGCGGTAACGCTCCTCGTGCTCGGCGTACGAACCGTGGCTGAGGTTGAGGCGGGCCACATCCATTCCGGCCTCGACCAGGGCCTTGATCCCCTCGTAGGAATCGGTCGCTGGGCCCAGGGTACAAACGATCTTTGCTCGGCGCATGGGCCCGACCCTACGCCGTACCGATGGGTAGCGACGGACGTCCGGATGACTCCTCAACAACTTCTGCGTTAAAGGGTATTGACAGTAGGAGAAGTGTGCGAGGGGCTGCTCCGATGAGCGGTCGGCGGGGGCTCGCGGCGGCCGGGCAGCGGTCGGCTAGAGGGCGGGCGGGGTGATCACGAACCGGGCGTTCACCTGGGCGTGGACGGTCTGGCGACGGGGTTCGAGGTCCAGTTCGGGGGCGGCCTCCGCGAGCGCGTACCCCGCACCGCCGGAGCGGCCCGCGGAGGCGATGGAGACGTCGTACGGATGCACCGAGCCCGCTCCCTCGTCGGCCAGCTCGACCAGGGCGACCGGCCGCGCGTCGAGCGCCTCGGCGTACTCCCGGGCCCGCTTGACCGCTTCCAGTACCGCCTGCCGCCGGGCCGCGCCGTGCGCGGGGGAATCCGGCCGCAGCTCCCACCAGAGGCCGCTGACGGCGGTCAGCTCCAGATCGCCGAGCCGGCCGGTCAGCTCCCCGAGAACGGTGAAGTCGGCCACAACGGCGTTGATGTGCACGACACCGTGGTACGTCCTGACCCCGTCGCCCCGGCCCCGCCGGGACAGCTCGGGGGTGATGGAGAGCATCCCGGTCTCCAGCTTCTCCACCGACTCCCCGTAGGACCGCAGCAGGTCCAGTGCGGCCTGGTTGCGCCGGGTCAGATCGTCCAGGGCACCGCGCCGGTCGGCGCCGCGGGCCCTGACCACGACGGTGATCCGGGCGATCTCGGGATCGACCTCCAGCCGGGCCTCGCCGCAGACGGCGACCCGGGGGGTCTGAGGGGTGCCGTACGGCTGGAACGGTACGGGGGACACCTCGGTCATGGGGCGGGCTCCTTCGGTACGGCGCGCGGGGGCGCGCTCCGGACGGCGTGCTCCCAACTCTCCCATCCGGCCCGGGAAACCGCCGCCCGCGGAAAGGGAAGGGGCGCGTGCGGGGTCGGACGGGGTCAGATCTGGGCCAGGGGCGTCAGCCGCCGGTCCTGTCCGGGGATCCGGGGCGCATCGCGCGGTTCCAGGCCGAAGCCGGTGAACGCGGTCCGGTGCGGCAGCCGGTAGGGCTCGCGGCCGGTGAGGGTGTTGAGGATGCTCGCGCTGCGCCAGGCGGCCGGTCCGGGTCCCGCCGCGTCGGCGCTCTGCACGAACACGGTCCCGGTCACCGACGGGTCGAGGAGCAGCCGGAAGTCCTCGTCGATCCGGGGCCGGCCCGCGGCGTCCCGCCGCAGATAGGGGTCGAGCCCGGTCAGCACCCGGGCGAGGGGCCGCTCCCGGTAGCCGGTGGCGAGGACGACGGCGTCGGTGGTGAGCCGGGAGCGGGTGCCCTGCTGGACGTGTTCCAGATGGAGTTCGACGCGGGTGGTGGCGACCCGGCCCGCGGTGCGGACCCGGACACCGGGGGTGAGCACGGCGTCCGGCCAGCCGCCGTGCAGGGAGCGGCGGTACAGCTCGTCGTGGACGGCGGCCAGGGTGGCCGCGTCGATGCCCTGGTGCCGCTGCCGCCTGCGGGGTGCCGGTCCGTCGCGGACGTCCTGGGGCAGGGCGTGGAAGTAGCGGGTGTAGTCGGGGGTGAGGTGTTCGAGGCCGAGTCCGGAGTGCTCTCTCGGTGCGAAGGCCTCGGTCCTGGTGATCCAGTGGAGCCCTTCCCGGCCCTCGGGGCGGGTTCTGAGCAGGTCGAGGAAGACCTCGGCGCCGGACTGTCCCGAGCCGACGACCGTGATGTGTCCGGCGGCGAGGAGCGTGTCGCGGTGGCGGAGGTAGTCGGCGGAGTGGACGACGGGGACGGTCGGGGTGTCGGCGAGCGGGCGCAGCGTTTCGGGGACGTACGGTTCGGTGCCGATGCCGACGGCCACGGAGCGGGCGCGGGTACGGCCGGGGGCGGTGGTCTGCCCGTCGGCGCCGGTCCGGGTGAAGTCGATCTCGAAGAGTTGGTGTTCGGGGTTCCAGCGGACGGCGTCGACCTGGTGGCCGAAGTGGAGACCGGGCAGCGCTTCGGCGACCCAGCGGCAGTAGGCGTCGTACTCGGCGCGGTCGATGCGGAACCGCTCCGCCGCGCAGAAGGGGAAGAGCCGGTCGCGGGAGCGGAGGAAGCGGAGGAAGCTCCACGGGCTGGCCGGGTCGGCAAGGGTGACCAGATCGGCGAGGAACGGCACCCGGAGCGCGGCGTCCTCGACGGGCGGCCCGCCGGGCCGGCCGAAGTGGGGTCTCTGCTCGTAGAAGGCGGTGTCCAGACCGCCGGGTACGCCGTCGGCGAGAGCCGCGAGGGAGAGGTTGGCGGGGCCGATGCCGATGCCCACGAGGTCGAGTGCGCCTGGCTGGTCGGGTGCGGGCGTGCCGGTCATCGGGGCCTGCCTTCCACGAGGGCGATCGGTGCGGTCCGATCGCGCGGAGTGCCGCGGAGGTCGAGGAAGGGGTCCTGGGCCGGGGCCGTCCCCCGGCGCGTCCGGCCGCTCCGGCTCGTACGGCACGGCCGTGGCGCTGCTCCTCGGGCCCGTCGGCGGTGCCCCCGGGCCGGGGGCACCGCCGTGCTCAACGACGGGGAGGCCGACTGGTTGCCGGGGCGCACGGCAGCGCCTTGCGGCGCAGTGCCGGGGTGGCACCCGGCCCCGGGTCCGGAAGCGCGGCTCGGGGCCCCGGCCCGGGGGGCGGACCGCGGCCCGGGGCAACTCGCCCCGGGGCCGGACCGCAGCCAGGGAGGGCCACCCGGCCCGGGCCCGATCGCGGACCGGAAGGACCACCCCGCCCGGGCCCGATCACGGACCGGAAGGACCACCCCGCCCGGGCCCGATCGCGGACCGGAAGGACCACCCCGCCCGGGCCCGATCGCGGACCGGAAGGACCACCCCGCCCGGGCCCGATCGCGGATCGGGGTCAGACCGCGGCTCCCTCCGTGGCGGCGCGGACCGTCAGCGCACGGCCGAGGTCGTCGAGCCGGTCGGCAAGGCCTCGGCGGAGAGCCGGGGTCACCTCAGGATCGGCGAGTGCGGCCTCGCCGAGGGCGAGGGTCTCCCCGGACACGGCGTGCGCGGGGAAGGCGTGGCGTCCCGCGGCGGCGGCCAGGGCGGGGCCGCGGCGGGCGGCCAGCCCGATGACGTCGGTGAAGAAGCGGGGGACGTACTCCCGTACCAGCGCGTCCTGCTCCGGGTGCCAGAAGCCCTGGGCGACCGCGGTGAACAGGTAGTTCGAGAGGGTGTCGGAGCCGAAGAGGAGGTCCCAGGCGGCGGCCTTGGCCTCGGCGGTCGGCAGAGCGGCGCGGCAGCGGGCGGCGCCCTCCCGGCCGGTGGCTCCGGGGTCGGCGGCCAGTTCGGCCGCGATCGCCGTGTCGTCGACGGCGCCGAGTACGGCGAGCCGGTGCAGGATCCGCCAGCGCAGTTCGGGGTCCAGTTCGGGGCCGCCGGTGACGGAGTCGTCGCTCAGCCATTCCCGGATGGTCTCGGGCTGGGAGGTGGCGTCGATGATCTGCCGGACGGCGATCAGGCGGAGTCCGGCGGCGCTGCCGTCCTCGGTGCGGCGGAGGATGTCGCGGCAGACCGCCCGGATCGTGGCGAGCGCGGCGGGCCGTTCGGCCTCGGGCAGCAGCCGGTCGGCGATCTCCGTACGGCAGAAGGCGAGGACGCTCTGGACGACGGCGAGGTCGCTCTCGCGCGGCAGATGGGCGCGGGCGGTCTCCAGATAGGCGGCGGGCGCCAGCTCTCCGTCGCGGACCATGTCGCGGGCGGCGTTCCAGACGACGGCGCGGGTCAGCGGGGAGGGCAGACAGGACAGCGAGGTCCGGACGGTCTCCCAGGAGACGGAGTCGAAGCGGACCTTGGCGTAGGTGGTGTCGTTCTCGTTGAGGACGACGAGGGAGGGCCGGCGGCCGGTCCTGGGCCCGTCGGGGGTGTCGCCCGCGGGGACGTCGGTGTCGAAGCGGTCGCGGAGGACGAGCCGGGCCGGGTCGACGGGGTCGGTGTCGTACGCGGCGACCGCGACGCGGTGGGGGCGGCTGCCGTCGCGGGTGATGCCCAGGGTCCAGCTGCCGCTCTCGTCGGTGACGGCGGGCCGTAGGGTGTCGACGCCGCTGGTGCGCAGCCAGGATTCGGCCCAGGCGTGCACGTCGCGCTCGGTGGCGCGGGCGAGGGAGTCGATGAAGTCGGCGAGGGTGGCGTTGCCGAAGCGGTGCCGGGCGAAGTGGAGGTTGATCCCGGCGAGGAAGTCCTTCTCGCCCATCCAGGCCACGAGCTGGCGCAGGGCGGAGGCGCCCTTGGCGTAGGAGATGCCGTCGAAGTTGAGCAGCGCGGAGGCGGTGTCGGGGACGGCCTCGGCGTCGGGGGCGACGGGGTGGGTGGTGGGCCGCTGGTCGGCCTCGTACCCCCAGCGCTTGCGGTTGGCCGCGAAGTCGGTCCAGGTGTCGGTGAAGCGGGTGGCTTCGGTGAGGGTCTGGTAGCCCATGTACTCGGCGAAGGACTCGTTGAGCCAGATGTCGTCCCACCAGGTGAGGGTCACCAGGTCGCCGAACCACATATGCGCCATCTCATGGGCGACGACCATGGCCCGGGTCTGCCGCTCGGTGTCGGTGACGGCGGAGCGGAAGACGAACTCGTCGCGGAAGGTGACCAGACCGGGGTTCTCCATCGCGCCCGCGTTGAACTCGGGGACGAAGGCCTGGTCGTACGAGTCGAAGGGGTACGGCTCCTCGAACTTCTCGTGGTAGCGGTCGTAGCACTGGCGCGTGATCTCGAAGAGTTCGTCGGTGTCGGTGTCGAGGTGCTCGGCGAGGGAGCGGCGGCAGTGCAGGCCGAAGGGGAGACCGGCGTGCTCGGTGCGTACCGAGTGCCAGGGTCCGGCGGCGACGGCGACGAGGTAGGTGGAGATCGGCGGGGTGGGGGTGCAGGTCCAGACGCCGTCGCCCTGGTGGGTGGCGATGCCGTTGCCGAGGACGGTCCAGCGTTCGGGGGCGGTGACGGTCACCTCGAACACGGCCTTGAGGTCGGGCTGGTCGAAGGCGGCGAAGACGCGCTGGACGTCGTCCATGAAGAGCTGGGTGTAGACGTACGTCTCGCCGTCACCGGGGTCGGTGAAGCGGTGCATGCCCTCGCCGGTGCGGGAGTAGCGCATATCGGCCTCGACGGCCAGCTCGTGCTCTCCGGCGGCGAGTCCGGGCAGCGGATAGCGGTTGCCGTCGAGGGCCGTCGGGTCGAGCGGCTCCCCGTCGAGGGTGATGGAGCGCAGGGCGGCCGGCTTCAGCTCGACGAAGGTGTCCCCGGCGGTCCTGGTGGTGAACCGTATGACGGTCCGCGACCCGAAGAGCTCCTCCTCCGCGGTGCCCGCCGTGCCCCCGCCGCCCGTTCCCGGCTCCTGTCCGGTGCCGGGTGCGGCGGCACGCGCGGTCAGGTCGAGACCGATCGTGTAGTGGTGGACATCGAGGAGGCGGGCTCGGTTCCGGGCTTCGTCACGCGTCAGTACGGGCATGGAGGCCATGCTGCCTGATGGGGGGCGGTTCGCACACGGGGTGGGTGTTGCGCTCTGAGCGCACGGGCCCGGGAGTGCGCTTCGGGGGCGGCCGGGGGCGGTGCGGGGTGCGGCCGGGGGCTGCGACTCCGCGGCCCCAGGGGCTCTATGGCGTGAAATCGCCGTTTGCTGTTGTATGCAGGACGGCATTACTCGGCTTATCCCGCCGTAATACGCGTCCGGCCGTATTCATCGGCGGGGAGCACGCCCGAGCGTTCCGACCGCGAACGCGGAATGCGGGGATAAGCCTGAAGCACCGATGCCTCGGGTAGGTCATCGCCGGCCGGGAAAAGCCCGGCACCGTTCGACCGTGACAACGGATTGCACTCGTCCCCGAAAAGGAGAACCAGCATGGTTGTTCGCAGGCTGCTCGCAGGCGCAGGTGTCGGAGCCCTGGTCGCCTTCGGCGCACTGGCCGTTCCGGCGCAGGCAGCGCCGGTCCAGGCGGCCCCGGTGGCCCAGGTCGCCCCGGCGGCGTTGCCGGACGTGGGGATTCTGTCCTGTCCGAACGGGGCACCCGCGGCGGCGCCGGGCTTCCGCTGTCTGTCGTCGTACACATCGAACGCGGAGTGCGTCCGGGGGGTTGCCCGCAATATCGAAGTCACTCCGGCGACCGAGGGCTACTGCACCTACTACAACGGCCGCTACTGGGGCTTCGTCAACCACTGAGCCCCGAGCCGAAAGGCCCCGGACCGTGGCGGTCCGGGGCCCCATTCACGATCACCGGAAATCGACGGAAAAGGAAATGTGCCCGATACAGGTCCGAGGCGTCCTTGTTTCCCCGGAGTTCACCTCGGAATCTTCACTCGACGGCGGTGCCGTCGGCCGGGGAATCACCCGCGATCTGCTCGTGGTGGCGGATGACCTCGGCAATGATGAAGTTCAGCAGCTTCTCGGCGAAGGCCGGGTCCAGTTTCGCCGATTCGGCGAGTTCGCGGAGGCGCTGGATCTGGCGGGCCTCACGGGCCGGGTCGGCCGGGGGCAGCTGGTGGCGGGCCTTGAGATGGCCGACCTGCTGGGTGCATTTGAACCGTTCGGCAAGCATATGGACCACGGCCGCGTCGATATTGTCGATGCTGCCCCGCAGGCGGTCCAGTTCGGCCCGGACGTTCTCGTCGATGTCGCTGGTGGTCATGGTCGTCGAGCTTACGCGGGGCCGGACGGGGGCGGCCCGGGGCGTTCAGGGTGCGGACGGAAGGCCCCGGGCGGGGGGACGGGGTGTACGGGAGGGGCGGGCGGGACCCCGGAAGGCCGCCGCCCGCCCCGTAGCCGTACCCCGGTCGCTACAGCGTCGCCGCCGCGGCCTTGATCTGGGCGGCGAAGGTCGACACCTCCGCGTAGACCCCCGGCAGACCCGGCCGGGCGCAGCCCTCGCCCCAGCTCACGATGCCGACCTGGACCCACTCGTTGGCGTTGTCGCGGCGGAACATGGGACCGCCGGAGTCGCCCTGGCAGGTGTCGACGCCGCCCTGGGGCAGCCCGGCGCAGATCTCCTCGGAGTCCACGAGACCGGGGTAGGCCTGGCGGCACGAGGCGTCGGAGACGAACGGGACCTGGGCCTTGAGCAGATAGCGCTGCTGCGCGCCGCCCTCGCGGGCCGCGCCCCAGCCGGCGACCTGGAAGGTGCCGCTGTTGTACGCGGTGGACTCGGCGATCTTCAGGAGGGGCAGGTTGATCGGCTGGGCGAGCTTGACCAGGGCCCAGTCCTTGCCCGTGCCGTTGTAGCCCGGGGCCCGGTAGATCTTGGTGGAGCGGACCTTCACCGCGCTGGGGCTCTGGAGGTCCACGACGCCCGCGGTGGCGGTGATGCTGGTGTTGTTCCCGGTGGGGCCGACGCAGTGCGCGGCGGTCAGCACGATCTGCTGGGTGATCAGGGAGCCGCCGCAGCCCATGGAGAGCCGGACCATGAAGGGGAACTCGCCCTGGGCGGCCCGGACGCCGCCGACGACGGGCGGGGGCGCGGCGAAGGCGGACGCGGGCTGGAGGCTGAGGGCCGCGAGGGCGACGGTGGCGGCTGCAACGACTCTCTTGAGCGTACGCATGAGCTTCAAGGGACAGCCTTTCGTGGGGGGGTAGCCAGGGGAAGTGCCCTGCCGGGACCGGCACCGAAGCGCCAGACATGTCATGGTCCCGACAAGACCTGACCGGATTATGGACAGGGCTCACCGGACGCCACAAGGAGCGGTTTCCGGCCAGTGGCCAGGGTGCGGCCGGGCCGGGTGGCCGGGATGCACGGGGCACCGGGGTACGGCCGGGCCATGGCCGGGATACGACCGGCGGAGTCCGGACAGCCGGCCGCCGGATCCCGGGGCGCCCCCGGAAGCCGCGCCGTACAGTGGATTGCGGGCGTCCCGACGTCGCACGAGGGGTAGGGAACGTGGTGGCGAAGGACGGAGTGGGCAGCAGGGACGGCGGCCCGGTCGTTCATGGATTCCCGCACCTCGACACCGTGCGCGCGGCGATCACCGCCCTGCACCGCAGGCTCTCCCCCGAAGCACTGGGCCGCTACGCCCCCAGCGTCCTCCCGGCCGATGTCGCCTTCGCCGACGCCGACGACCTCCATCTGGGGACCCAGCGGATCGCCCGGGCGCTGGTCCGGCATCTGAAGCTGCCGGACGCCCGGATGATCGTCGGCTTCCGGGAGATGGAGTACGCGGCGAGCGTCGAACTCACCGCGGGCCCGGAGTACTTCATCGAGCTGAACAACCGCTTCCGGACCCACCGCCGGGACATCGGGGCGGCCCTGGCCCACGAGGTCACCCATGTCCTGCTGCACCGGCTGGGCCTGTCCTTCCCCGGCACCGGCGACAACGAGATCCTCACGGACACCGTGACCACGTATCTGGGCGCGGGCTGGCTGCTGCTGGACGCGTTCCGCGAGGACGCGGTCTCCCGGCAGAAGCTCGGCTATCTCACCCCGGAGGAGTTCGGCTACGTCCTCGCCAAGCGGGCGCTGGTCTTCGACGAGGACCCGTCGCCGTGGTTCACCTCCCCGCAGGGGTACACCGCGTACACCCGCGGCCGTGACCGGGCCCGGCGCGACGCCAACAGACCGCCGCTCACCGCCGCGGGCTGGACCGGCCGCCACCGCTATGCCCGCGACCGGCGGTACGCGCGCGAGCATCCGTCGGCCGGGGCCCCGGGATCGGGCGCCTACGCCTTCGAGCACGGGCCGGACGGCGGAATGCGGGTCTCCTTCCCCTGCCCCACCTGCCACCAGCGGATCCGTCTCCCGGTCCGGGGGCGGGTCAGGGCCCGCTGCGGGCTCTGCCGCACGATTCTCGAATGCGAGACCTGAGGCCCCTCTCCTAACCTCGGCGTATGACGGAACTGCTCACGGCGGTGTACGAGGGCGATGCGGACGCGGTCGCCGGGCTGCTGGCGGCGGGGGCGCCCGCGGATTCCTCCGACGAGGAGGGCACGACCGCGCTGTATCTGGCGGCCGTCCTGCTCGGTGACGTACGCCTCGTCCGTCCGCTGCTGGCGGCGGGCGCCGATCCGGAGCGACCGGGCGGCGACGGCGCGCTGCCGTTGTGCGGGGCCGCCGTTCACGGTGGTACGGAGGTGGTCCTGGCCCTGCTGGCGGCGGGTGCCCGGCCGGACGGGCGCGAGTCGGACGGCTGGACTCCGCTGGCCTGGGCGGTCCGCAACGGCCATGTGCCGGTGGTACGGATCCTGCTGGAGCACGGCGCCGATCCGTCGCTGCCCGCCCCCGACGGCACCCTCCCCCTGGTCGCCGCGGCGATCCGCGGTTCGGTCGGCACCGTACGCGCGCTGCTGGACCGGGCCGCCCCCGGCCGTACCGCGGCCCTCGCCGAGGCCCGCGCCCGCCGGGACCGCGATCCGGAGGCCGAGCTGCGCGCTGCGCTCCTCGCACGGTACGACGAACCCCTCGCCACCAGGACCCGGCGGGTGCCGGGAGACGACGGTGTGACGGTCGTCGTCGAACTCCTCCGGAACGGCAACCTCGTCGCGAGCGACGAGTGCGGGACGGGCCATGCGGAGATCGCCGCGCTGCTGGAAGCCGCGGACCGAACGGCCGAGGACTGAAGGGGCTGCGGGTTGAGGGGGCCGCGGGCTCCCCGGGCCACCTCGCGGCGCGGCCTCAGCCCGCCCCGTACACCGCCCCCGGCTCCTGCGCACGCGACAGCAGTTCGCGTACGGCCCGGCCCGTCGCCCGGGGCGTGCGGCGGGCCGGGGAGTCGGCGGTGGGGCCCGGCCGCCAGCCCTGCATCACCGTCAGCCGGCCCGCCTCCGCCTCGATGACCCGGCCCGTGACGCCCGCGCTCTCCGCCGAGCCCAGCCAGACCACCAGCGGCGCCACGTCCTCCGGGAGGGCGGCGAGATCCGCGAAGACGTGCTCCGTCATCCGGGTGCGGGCGGCGGGGGCGATCGCGTTCACCAGGACGCCGTAGCGGGCCAGTTCCGCCGCCGCGACCAGGGTGAGGCCGACGATGCCCGCCTTGGCCGCGGCGTAGTTCGCCTGGCCCACGCTGCCCAGCAGGCCCGCGCCCGAGGTGGTGTTGACCACCCGCGCCTCGGCGGGCCGGCCCGCCTTGGCCTCGGCGCGCCAGTGGGCCGCCGCGGCGCGCAGTGGCAGGAAATGGCCCTTGAGGTGGACCCGTACCACCGCGTCGAAGTCGTCCTCGGTCAGATTGACCAGCATCCGGTCCCGTACGAAGCCCGCGTTGTTGACCAGGGTGTCGAGCCGTCCGTAGGTGTCGAGTGCGGTGGAGATCAGTGAGGCGGCGCCCGCCGCGGTGGTGATGTCGCCGCCGTGGGGGACCGCTTCGCCGCCGCCCGCGCGGATCTCCGCGACCACATCGGCCGCCGGGCCCGCCGAAGCGCCCGCGCCGTCGGGGCCCGCGCCCAGGTCGTTGACCACGACCTTCGCCCCTTCGGCGGCGAAGGCGACGGCGTGGGCCCGGCCCAGTCCCCGGCCGGCGCCGGTCACCACCACGACCCGGTCCGCGCAGATACCCGTCATCCCGCTTCTCCCCTCTCCGGGCCGGAGGTCCGGTTCACCGTGGCGGCGGCGAGGAACGCCGGGCGCTCCCCGCCGCCGTGGACGTGCAGGGACGCCCCGCTGATGTACGCCGCCCGGTCCGAGGCCAGGAACACGGCCGCGTCGCCCACGTCGGCCGGTTCCGCGAGCCGTCCCAGCGGGACCGTGCGCCCCACGGCCGCGACGCCCTGCTCGTCGCCGTAGTGGCGGGCGGCGAGTTCGGTTCTGACCGCGCCGACGACCAGGGTGTTCACCCGTACCTCCGGCGCCCATTCGACCGCCATCGACCGGGCCAGGCTCGCCAGCCCCGCCTTCGCGGCGCCGTAGGCGGCCGAGCCCGGCGACGGCCGGTCCCCGCTCACGCTGCCGATCATCAGCACCGAACCGCGGGCGGCCCGCAGATGCTCGTACGCCGCGATGCTCGCGGTCAGCGGCGCCGTCAGATTGAGGGCGAGGACCCGGGCGTGCCGGGCCGCTCCCCCGTCCGCGAGCGGCCGGTAGGGCGTTCCGCCCGCGTTGTTGACCAGGCAGTCGAGGCGTCCGTACCGGCGGACGACCCCGGTGAAGAACTCCCCCACCGCGTCCGTGTCCCGCAGGTCGAGGGGGAGGTAGACCGCGCCGTCCACCGGGGTGGCGGGGGGCCGCCGGGCGCAGACGACGACCGTCCCGCCCGCTGCCAGGAACGCCCGGGCGATGCCCGCGCCCACCCCCCGGGTGCCGCCGGTGACGACCGTGACTCTCCCGTCCGGCTCCATCCGCTGCTACCTTCCACCTAACAAACGTTTGGTGGAAAGGTAGCTGATCCTGTCATGGGTGTCTCCACCACGGACCCGGCCTCGGACCCGGCGGCCGGGGTCCGCGTCGTCACGGCGGCCTATCCGCCCGTCAACGCCCTGCCCGTACAGGGCTGGTACGACCTGGCCCGCGCGGTCCGTGCCGCCGGGGCCGATCCGGATGTGCGCTGTGTGGTGCTGGCCGCCGAGGGCCGCGGTTTCAACGCGGGCGTCGACATCAAGGAGCTCCAGCGCGACGGAGGCCCCGACGGTCCCGGAGGACGCAGCGGGCCCCGGACGGCGCTGCTGGGCGCCAACCGGGCCTGCGCCGAGGCCTTCGCGGCGGTGTACGAGTGCGAGGTGCCGGTGGTCGCGGCGGTCGGCGGCTTCTGTCTGGGCGGCGGGATCGGGCTCGTCGGCAACGCGGACGCGATCGTCGCCGCCGACGACGCCGTCTTCGGGCTGCCGGAGCTGGACCGCGGCGCCCTCGGGGCCGCGACGCATCTGGCCCGGCTGGTGCCGCCCCATCTGATGCGCGCCCTGTACTACACCTCGGCCACGGTCACCGCCGGGGAGCTGCACGGCCACGGTTCGGTGTGGCGGGTCGTCCCGCGCGCGGAACTGGCCGCCGCGGCGCTGGAACTGGCGGTGGACATCGCCCGTAAGGACGGCACCCTGATCCGGCTCGCCAAGGCCGCGATCAACGGTATCGACCCCGTCGACGTCCGGCGCAGCTACCGCTTCGAGCAGGGGTTCACCTTCGAGGCGGCGCTCGGCGGGGCCGGTGACCGGGTCCGCAGCACCTTCGGCCGGGGCTCCGGCCGCGCCTCGGGCCAAGGCCTCGGCCAGGACGGTGAGGCATGAGCGGCGGGAAGGTGATGTCGGCCGACGAGGCGATCGGCGGGCTGCGCAGCGGGATGACGGTCGGGATCGGCGGCTGGGGCGCGCGCCGCAAGCCGATGGCGCTGGTCCGGGCGCTGCTGCGGTCGGAGGTGACCGATCTGACGGTGGTCTCGTACGGCGGTCCCGATATCGGTCTGCTGGCCGCCGCGGGCCGGATCCGGAAGCTGGTGACCGCGTTCGTCACCCTGGACTCGGTGCCCCTCGAACCCCACTACCGGGCCGCCCGTGAGCGCGGCGCCTTCGCCCTGAGCGAGATCGACGAGGCGATGTTCCTGTGGGGGCTGACGGCCGCGGCCAACCGGCTGCCGTTCCTGCCGGTACGGGCCGGGCTCGGCTCGGATGTCATGCGGGTCGATCCGGAGCTGCGGACGGTCCGTTCGCCGTACGGGGACGGGGAGGAGTTCGTGGCGATGCCCGCGCTGCGGATGGACGCGGCGCTGGTCCACCTCGACCGCGCCGACCGGCGGGGCAACGCCTGCTATCTGGGCCCCGATCCGTACTTCGACGATCTGTTCTGCGAGGCGGCCGACACGGCGTACGTCTCCTGCGAACGGCTCGTCGACGGCTTCGGGGACGTACCGGCGCAGCGGCTGCTGGTCTCCCGGCACGCGGTGACCGGCGTGGTCGAGGCACCGAACGGCGCGCACTTCACCTCGTGCGCCCCCGGCTACGGGCGGGACGAGGCGTTTCTTCGGATGTACGCGAGCACGCCGTGGGAGGAGTTCGCCGGACGGTTCCTGGGCGGGGACGAGCAGGCGTACCGGTCGGCTGTCGAGGCGTGGCGGGAGGAGACGCGATGAGCGGCGGTACGGCGGCGGTGACCCGGGCCGAGTACTGCGTGGTCGCCTGTGCGGAGGCGTGGCGGGGCGCCGGGGAGGTGCTGGCCGCCCCGATGGGGCTGATCCCCTCCCTCGGGGCCCGGCTGGCCCGGCTCACCTTCGCCCCGGACCTGCTGCTGACGGACGGTGAGGCGCTGCTCGTCGGACCCGACGGGGCGGCCGAGGGCTGGCTGCCGTACCGCAGGCATCTGACGATGGTCACGGGCGGGCGGCGGCACGTGATGATGGGCGCGAGTCAGCTCGACCGGCACGGCAACCAGAACATCTCCTGCATCGGCCCGTGGGAGCGCCCGGACCGGCAGTTGCTGGGGGTGCGCGGGGCGCCGGTGAACACCCTCAACCATCCCGTCAGCTACTGGGTGCCGCGGCATTCCCGGCGGGTGTTCGTGGAGCGGGTCGACCTGGTGTGCGGGGTGGGCTACGACCGGGCCGCGGCGGCCGGGCCGAGCGCGACCCGCTACCACCGGATCGACCGGGTCGTCACCGATCTGGGGGTCTTCGACTTCGCGACCCCGGACCGGTCGATGCGGCTGGTTTCGGTGCACCCCGGGGTGACGGTGGAGCGGGTGCGGGAGGCGACCGGCTTCCCTCCGGCCGTACCGGAAGGTGGTGTTCCGGAGACGCGGGAGCCCACGGCCGGGGAGCTGCGGCTGATCCGGGAGCGGCTGGACCCCGAGGGGCTGCGGGAGCGGGAGGTACCGGGCGGATGACGGGGGCGGTGGTCATGGAGACGGCGTTCACCCGGCTCACCGGGGTCCGGTATCCCGTTGTCCAGACCGGTATGGGCTGGGTCGCCGGGCCGAGGCTGGTGTCGGCCGCCGCGAACGCGGGCGCTCTGGGGATCCTGGGCTCGGCCACGATGTCGCCCGCCGCGCTGCGGTCGGCCGTCCGGGAGGTGCGGTCGCGTACGGAGGCGCCGTTCGGGGTGAATCTCCGCGCGGACGCGGCGGACGCCCGGGAGCGGGTGCGGATCGTCGTCGACGAGGGGGTACGGGTCGCCTCGTTCGCCCTGGCGCCGTCGCGGGAGCTGATCGCCGAACTGAAGGACGCGGGCGTGGTCGTGATCCCTTCGGTGGGGGCGCGCCGGCATGCCGAGAAGGTCGCGGCGTGGGGCGCGGACGCGGTGATCGTGCAGGGCGGCGAGGGCGGCGGCCACACCGGGGAGGTCGCCACGACGGTGCTGCTGCCGCAGGTCGTGGACGCGGTGGGGATCCCGGTGGTCGGCGCCGGGGGCTTCCGCGACGGCCGGGGGCTGGTGGCGGCGCTGGCGCTGGGCGCGGCCGGGATCGCGATGGGCACCCGGTTCCTGCTGACGTCGGACTCGACGGTGCCGGATGCCGTGAAGGGGCGGTATCTGGCGGCGGGAGTCCAGGACGTGACGGTCACCCGGGCGGTGGACGGGCTGCCGCACCGGATGCTCCGCACGGAGCTGGTGGATGCGCTGGAACGCCACGGCCGCGCCCGGACCCTGGCCCGCGCGGCCCGCCACGCGGCGTCCTTCCGGCGCCTGTCGGGGCTCTCGTGGCGGGCCCTGCTCCACGACGGCCTGGCGCTGCGCCACGGCCGGGAGCTGTCCTGGAGCCAGGTGCTGATGGCCGCGAACACCCCGATGCTGCTGCGGGCGGCGATGGTGGAGGGCCGTACGGATCTGGGAGTGATGGCGGCGGGCCAGGTCACGGGCGTGATCGACGATCTCCCGAGCTGCGCGGAGCTGATGGAACGGGTGATGGGAGAGGCGGCGGGGGTGGTGCGGGGGCTGGCGGGGGAGGTCTGATCCCCGGGACGGTGTACACGGATCCGCGTACACTGAGGCCATGACCGATCACCTCAGCATGCGGGAGACCCGCGCCAGGCTCCCCGAGATCCTGAACCGGGCCGAGTCCGGCGAGGCCACCGTGATCACGCGCAACG
This sequence comes from Streptomyces tsukubensis, assembly GCF_003932715.1. NCBI lineage: Bacteria > Bacillati > Actinomycetota > Actinomycetes > Kitasatosporales > Streptomycetaceae > Streptomyces > Streptomyces tsukubensis. The sequence goes on from NZ_CP020700.1 coordinate 1,799,641, forward strand.
GCAGGCCCGTCGCCGCGGTGGTGCCCCTGGACGAGTACAGCGCGCTGGAGGACGCAGCGGACGAGCTGCTCGCGCGCGAGGCCCTCCGGCACCTCGACGAGCCGACGAGTTCGATGGCCGAGGTACTCGCCGATGTCTTCGGCGAACGGGACGGGGAACCGGCCGGAAGGACCGACGCCGCGTGAAGTACGCGTTCCGGTTCACCGCCGCGGCCAGGCGGCAGCTCAAAGCGATTCCGCAGTACGACGCCATGCGCATTCTCACCGCGCTGACGCCCCTCGGCGACGACCCTCGGCGCGAGGACGCCGACATCAAGAAGCTCTCGGGGCACGACAGCCTCTACCGGCTGCGGGTCGGCGACTACCGCATCGCCTACACCGTGGACGACGGTGAACTCATCGTTCTCCTGGTCAAGGTGGGCCATCGGCGCGATGTGTACCGGACCCTCTGAGTGCGGGCCCCGCTGACCACGGCCGGGACGCCCGCGCCGACGTCCGGTGGTCGTTGACCGCTGTCCTCAGCCGGCGTCGGTGCGGTCGCCGCTCACAGCCGTTCGATGATCGTGACGTTCGCCAGTCCGCCGCCCTCGCACATCGTCTGGAGGCCGAAGCGGCCGCCCGTGCGTTCCAGTTCATGGAGGAGGGTGGTCATCAGCCGGGCGCCGGTCGCGCCCAGGGGGTGGCCCAGGGCTATCGCCCCGCCGTTGACGTTGACCCGGGCCGGATCCGCGCCGGTCTCCTTCAGCCAGGCCAGGACGACCGGTGCGAAGGCCTCGTTGATCTCGACCAGGTCGATGTCGTCGAGGGAGAGGCCGGTCTTCTTCAGGGCGTACGCGGTGGCCGGGATCGGGGCGGCGAGCATCCGGATCGGGTCGTCGCCGCGGACCGAGAGGTGGTGGACGCGGGCGCGCGGGGTCAGGCCGTGGTCGTGGACCGCGCGTTCGCTCGCCAGCAGCAGGGCCGCCGCCGCGTCGGAGATCTGGGAGGAGCAGGCGGCGGTGATCGTGCCGCCCTCGACCACGGGGGCCAGGGCCGCCATCTTCTCCGCGGTGGTGTCGCGGCGCGGGCCCTCGTCGGTGGTCAGCTCGCCGTACGGCACGGTCTCGCGGGCGAACCGGCCCTCGTCGATCGCCCGGACCGCCCGCCGGTGGGAGCGGAGCGCGTACTCCTCCTGGTCGCGGCGGGTGATGTGCCAGCGGCGGGCGATCAGTTCGGCGCCGTGGAACTGGTCGACGGGCGCGTCGCCGTAGCGGGCCCGCCAGCCCGCGCTGCCCGCGAAGGGGCCTTCGGTGAGTCCGAGGGGACCGGCGGCTTGCCGGGACGCGAAGGCGATCGGGACCATGGACATGTTCTGCACCCCGCCCGCGACGACCAGGTCCTGGGTGCCGGAGAGGACCGCCTGGGCCGCGAAGTGCAGCGCCTGCTGGGAGGAGCCGCACTGGCGGTCGACGGTGACGCCCGGCACCTCCTCCGGCAGTCCGGCGGCCAGCCAGGCCGTCCGGGCGATGTTCCCGGCCTGCGGGCCGACGGTGTCCAGACAGCCGAAGACGACGTCGTCGACGGCCGCCGGGTCGATGCCGGAGCGTTCGACCAGGGCCGTCAGGACATGGGCGCCGAGGTCCGCGGGATGGACCGCGGCCAGTGCCCCGCGGCGCCTGCCCACGGGGGTGCGTACCGCTTCGACGACATAGGCCTCGGCCATCTCGGTCCTCCCTCTCGCGGCTAACGGGGCCGCGGACTCGGTGTGCCGGTTCCGGTACCGGCGGTATCGGTGCCGACGGTTCCGGTGCTCACGGCGATTCCGTCCAGCACCATCGACAGGAACTGCCGGGCGATCTCCTCGGGTCCGTACCGCCCGTCCGGCCGGTACCAGGACGCGGCGACCCAGACCGTGTCGCGCAGAAAGCGGTACGCCAGCCCGGTGTCGAGGTCGGCGCGGAACACACCGGCGGCGACGCCGCGCTCCAAGGTCCCCGTCCACAGCTCCTCGAACCGGCGCCGCGACTCGTCGAGATAGCCGAAGCGCGGCTGGCCCGCCAGATGCGGGGACTCCTTCTGGTAGATCGCGACGGCGGCGCGGTGCCGGTCGATCTCGCGGAAGGACTCGGTGACGAGGGCCTCGACGGTCTCGCGGGGGCCGAGCCCGGCGGCCAGTACGGCGTCGTAGCCGGCCCACAGCTCGTTCAGGAAGGCCGAGAGGATCTCGTCGAGCATCGACTCCTTGGAGTCGAAGTGGTAGTAGAGGCTGCCCGCGAGCATGCCCGCCTCGTCGGCGATACGGCGGACGGTGGTGGCGTTGTAGCCGTGGGCCGCGAAGACCTCGGCGGCGACGTCGAGCAGTTCACGGCGGCGTTCCGGGGCGGCGTTCACCCGGGACTTCGCCACCGGGCCCTTCGTTCCGGACGACCCTGACGAGCCGGAGGTCCCGTCCGGTCTCTCCGTTCCTGATGTTCCTGTTGTTTTTGTTGTCTTTGTTGTTTTTGGTGCTCCGCTCGGTCCTGCCGGTCCGGTGGTTCCGGTCGTTGCGTCCGGGGTGTTCGCTCTGCTCGTCTTCGGCACACCTTCATTGTCCGCCTCCGGTTGCCCACTCCCCCGTACCGTCCACCCCCGGCCGTCACCGCTCACGCCCGTCTGCTGCTGACCGGGACGATCTCGCCCGTCATATAGGACGAGTAGTCCCCCGCCAGGAAGACGATCACATTCGCGACCTCCCACGGCTCGGCGTACCGGCCGAACGCCTCGCGCTCCACCAGCTCCGCCAGCAGCTCGGCCGAGGTCGCCTTCACCAGATGGGGATGCATGGCGAGGCTGGGCGCGACCGCGTTGACCCGGACTCCGTACGCCGCGGCCTCCAGCGCCGCACACCGGGTCAGGGCCATCACCCCGGCCTTCGCCGCCGCGTAGTGGGCCTGCCCGGTCTGGGCGCGCCAGCCGAGGACCGAGGCATTGTTGACGATCACTCCGCCACGGCCGCTGTCGCGGAAGGCCCGCAGGGCGGCGCGGGTGCACCGGAAGGTGCCGTTCAGAGTGGTGTCGAGCACCCGGTCCCACTGCTCGTCGGCCATGTCGACGAGGGCCGCGGTGCCGCCGAGCCCGGCATTGTTGACGACCACGTCCGGGCCGCCGTGCTCCTCGGCGACCCGGGCGAAGAGCGCCCGTACCTGCTCCTCGTCGGTGACGTCGCAGGGCTGCGCGGCCACCGCGTCCGCGCCGAACTCGTCCGCGAGCGCGGCCCGGGACTCCGCGAGCCGCCGCCGGTGGGCATCGCTGAGCAGGACCTTCGCCCCCTCCTCCAGAAACCGGCGGGCGGTGGCGCCGCCGATCCCGGCCCCGGCCGCGGCGGTGACCAGTGCCGTACGGCCCCGGAGCAGACCGTGGCCCGGCACATAGGCGGGCGGCTCGCCCAGCGGACCCCGGCCGGCCCGCTCGCCGCTCCCGGTCTCCCTGTCGCTCTCCACCCGAAGCACGTTAACCTACCAAACACTTGTTAGGGAAGGATGGGTGTGCCGATGGACCTGCACCACTCCCCGGAGGAGACCGCCTTCAGGGCCGAGGCCCGGCAGTGGCTCTCGGCGCATGTACCCCGGGCACCCCTGCCGTCGCTGGAGACCCGGGAGGGTTTTGCCGCGCACCGCGCATGGGAGGCGGAGCTGGCGGCCGGCCGCTGGTCCGCGGTGGACTGGCCCGCCCGCTACGGCGGCCGGGACGCCGATCTGGTCCGCTGGCTGGCCTTCGAGGAGGAGTACTGGTCGGCGGGCGCCCCCGGGCGGGTGTCGCAGAACGGCATCGCCCTGCTCGCGCCCACCCTGATGGACCACGGCACCGAGGAGCAGCGGGCCCGGATCCTGCCGCCGATGGCCCGCGGCGAAACCGTCTGGGCCCAGGCCTGGTCGGAGCCGGAGGCGGGCTCCGATCTGGCGGCGTTGCGCTCGCGGGCGGTCCGCACCTCCGGCGGCTGGCTGCTGACCGGGCAGAAGACCTGGTCGTCGCGGGCGGCGTTCGCGGACCGGGCGTTCGGGGTGTTCCGCAGCGATCCGGACGCGGCGCGCCCGCACGACGGGCTGACGTATCTGATGTTCGGTCTGGAGGCGCCGGGGGTGACGGTGCGGCCCGTGGGGCGGCTCGACGGGAAGCCCGCGTTCGCGGAGATCTTCCTGGACGAGGTGTTCGTCCCCGACGAGGACGTGATCGGGGAGCCGGGGCAGGGCTGGCGGATCGCGATGTCGGCGACGGGGAACGAACGGGGGCTGACCCTGCGCTCCCCGGGCCGTTTCCTGGCCGCGGCGGAGCGTCTCGTACGGCAGTGGCAGGCGGCGGGTTCGCCGGAGGGCGCGCTGCGGGACCGGGTCGCGGACGCCGTGATCGGGGCGCGGGCGTACCAGCTGTTCACCTGGGAGGCGGCGGCCCGGTGCGCGGCCGGCGGGCGGCTCGGCGCCGAGTCCAGTCTGAACAAGGTCTTCTGGTCGGAGTACGACATCGCGCTGCACGAGACGGCGCTCGACCTGCTGGGCGGGGAGGGCGAGTTCGCGGACACGGAGTGGGCCGAGGGGCATGTGTTCGCGCTCGCCGGACCGATCTACGCGGGCACGAACGAGATACAGCGGGACATCGTCGCCGAGAAACTCCTCGGCCTGCCGAAAGGACGCCGCTGATGCATTTCGCGCTGGAGGAGGAGCAGCGGGCGTTCGGCAGGTCGCTCGACGCGCTGCTGACCGCGGCGGACGTGCCGTCGGCGGCCAGGGCCTGGGCGGAGGGGGATCCGGCGCCGGGGCGGGCGCTGCTGGCCCGGGTGGCGGACGCGGGGCTGGTGGCGCTGGCGGTGCCGGAGGAGTACGAGGGGACGGGCCGGCTCCCGGTGGAACTCGCCGTGGCCCTGGTGGAGCTGGGGCGGCATGCGGTGCCCGGGCCCGTGGTGGAGACGGTGGCCGCGGCGTCGCTGCTGGCCGGGCTGGCCCCCGGGCGGCGGAAGGCGGCGGACCTGCTGCCGGGGCTGGTGCGCGGGGAGGCGCTCGCAACACTGGTGGCCCCGGGCGGGGGGCCGTACGCACTGGACGCGGACGTGGCGGAGACGGTGATCGTCGTGGATCCGGCGGCCGCGGAGGTACGGATCGCACCGGGGCACGGGCCGGTCCGGGTCTCCACCGATCCGGTCCGGCGGCTCGCGCTGCCGGACACCGGGGGCGAGGTGCTGGCCCGGGGGCCCGCCGCGGTGGCCGCGGGGTTACGGGCCGGGCAGCTGGCCCGGCTGCTGACGGCGGCGCAGTGCCTGGGCACGGGGCAGGCGCTGCTGGACCGTACGGTCGGCCATGTGCGACAGCGGGTGCAGTTCGGCGCCCCGGTGGGCGGCTTCCAGGCGGTCAAGCACCGGCTCGCGGACACCCTGATCGGGCTGGAGTTCGCCCGGCCGCTGGTGTTCGGCGCGGCCGTGACACGGGATGTCCGGGATATCGCGGCGGCGAAGGCGGCGGCGGGCAGGGCGGGTTACGCGGCGGCCCGTACGGCGCTCCAGCTCCACGGCGCGATCGGCTACACGGAGGAGTTCGACCTGGCGCTCTGGCTCCGCCGGGCCCGCCCGCTGCGCGACGCCTGGGGCACTCCGGCGCAGTGCCGGGACGCCGTGCTGACGGCGTCGCCGGACGGCTGACGCCCGCGCCGGGCGCTCGCGAGGGGCTTCTTCAGCTGCGGCGGCGTGTCGTCGCCGGGGCGCCCGGACGCCAGGATTCCACCACCAGTTCCGCGCCGTCGACCCTGGTCCGTACGGCCTCCCCGAGGTCCGCCCGGAAGAGGTGGAACTCCCCCGGCGGCGGTCCGGCCGCCTCGCGGAAGCGGTCGAACTCCGCGCCCGCGGTGACCTCGACCGCCCGGCCGGAGATCCTGGCATCGCCGTCGGCCATCGACTCCACGGTGCCCGGGTTGGCGTGCAGCGAGAACCGGGGGTCGCGCAGAAGGTCCTTCGCCTTCCACGAGCCGGGCATCATGCCGAGGTAGACCTCGCCGCCCAGGAACGTGATCTCCAGTCCGCTCACCCGGGGTGAACCGTCCCTGCGGAGCGTGGCGAGAACGTGGTGGGTGTGCTCCTCGAAGCGGCGGCGTACGGCGTCGGCGAGTGCGGGTTCGGCGGTCCGGAAGTCCGCCCAGGAGGTGGTGCCGGTGTTCATGGAGTTCATGGCCTCCACTCCACCAGGTAATCCGGACAGCTTCTGTCCGACTTTCCGAGGGGCCGGACGGATGCGGATGCGCTCTCCGCCGCGGGCGTGCTGTGCTGGGTGTGGTGGGCAGCAGGCCGCCGCCGTGGCGACGGGGAGGCAGGGCCCGCCGCCGAGGGAGGCCCTGATGGCGATCTTCATGCATGCCGCGCTGCCGGGTGTGACGGCCGCGCAGTACGACGAGCTGAACTCCGCGCTGCAAGAGCTGCCGGGCGACACCTTCGCGGGCTGTCTGGCCCATGTGTGCGCCGTCGGCGAGAACGGGCTCGACATCTACGACCTGTGGGAGTCCCAGGCGGCGATGGATGCCTTCGGCGCGAAGATGATGCCGGTGGCGGAGCGGTTCGGCTGGGGCGTGACCCCCGCGCCGCCGACCGTCGCGGAGGTGTACCGCTACTGGATTCCCGACGGGTCCTGAGATCCGGTCCGCGGAATCCCCCGACTGACCCGACGGCCGGGACGGGAGGAGACGGCTCCTACTGGATGATGCCCTGTGCCCGCGCGGCCGCCAGCCAGCGGGGGAACTCGCCCACCATCCGGTCGTACAGTTCACTGTCCGGCACCCGCCGCGGGTCCTCACCGGCGTGGAAGAAACCGGCGTTGTCCACCACCCGCTTCTCCGGGACGGGCAGTTCGTCGAGTTTGCGGAGGAAGTCGAACTGTCTGCTGTGGGTGTTCCCGAAGCCGATGAACTGCCAGAACAGCGGCAGCTTCGAGGATTTGCAGAGATAGCGTTCGGCGGCGAGCTTGTTGATCGGGCCGCCGTCGGTCTGGAAGATCACCAGCGCCGGGTCGACGGCCCCGCTGTCGATGTAGTGGTCGATGACGGCGTCCATCGCCAGGTGATAGCTAGTCTTTCCCATATGGCCGAGCCCGGCGACGATCTTCGCCACCCGCCCGTGGTGGTCGCCGAGGGCGATATCCGTGACGGCGTCGATATCGGTGGAGAAGAAGACGGTCGGCACCCGGCCGTCGTCGTCGAGGTTGACGGAGAGGCCGAGCACCCGGTCGGCCAGGGCCTGCACACTGCCGTCCCGGTAGTAGTCCTTCATCGAACCGGAGTAGTCGAGGACGAGATAGACGGCGGCCCGCAGTCCGCCCAGACCGTGCCGGTGCAGGGAGACCCCGGCCGACTTGTAGAGGTCGACCAGCTCCGGGGCCTGCTCCTCGACCTTCCGCAGACTGATCGCCGGTCCCCCGGCGGTACGCCAAACGGCCATGCACACGGCTCCGTTCCCTCGGTCCGGCGGTGCGCCGAAACACACGCGAGCAGCACCAGGAGCACGGCGGCACGGCTCCGGCGGACGCATGATCGGCAGATCGCCTCGTATGCCGAGATTACGTCAGGTGTACGACAGTTGATGCCGTTCGGCCGGGATCACCGGCCCCGCGGTGAGGGGGTGATCCCGGCCGGGACACGCCGCAGCGCCTGCCCGGTGTCCGGTCGGGGACGGGGCAGGCGCCGCGATCAGTTCCGTACGCCGTTGTACGGGACGTCTTCCGGCCCTCCGGCGGCTTTCGCGTACCGGAGTGCCGCGGGTCGTCTCCCGTGGATCCGGCCGGGTCGGCCGGGCCAAGGGAGAGACTTCCCGGGTCAGACCGTCAGAGCACGGTCCGTCGGGCGGATCGGGGCGGGCAGTTCGCTCGCGCCGGTCAGGAAGCGGTCGACGCCGCGCGCCGCCGAACGGCCCTCGGCGATCGCCCAGACGATCAGCGACTGGCCGCGGCCGGCGTCACCGGCGACGAATACCCCGTCGACGTTGGTCGCGAAATCGGCGTCGCGGGCGACATTGCCGCGGTCGTCCAGCTCCAGGCCGAACTGGTCGACGAGCCCGTTGGACCGGTCGGTGCCGGTGAAGCCCATCGCCAGCGTCACCAGCTGGGCCGGGATCCGGCGCTCGGTGCCGGCCCTCGGGGTGAGCTTCCCGTCGACGAAGTCGACCTCCACCAGGTGCAGGGCGGCCACATTGCCGTCCTCGTCGCCCTCGAAGCGGGTGGTCGAGACGGCGTACACGCGCTCGCCGCCCTCCTCGTGGGCCGAGGTCACCTTGTAGAGCATCGGGAACGTCGGCCACGGCTGGCCGGCGCTGCGCTCCTCGCCCGGCCGGGGCATGATCTCCAGCTGGGTGACGGAGGCCGCGCCCTGCCGGTGGGCGGTGCCGACGCAGTCCGCGCCGGTGTCGCCGCCGCCGATGACGACGACGTGCTTGCCCTCGGCGGTGATCGGCGGGGCGACGAAGTCGCCCTCCTGCACCTTGTTGGCGAGCGGCAGGTACTCCATCGCGAAGTGGATGCCGTTCAGCTCCCGGCCGGGGACGGGCAGATCGCGGGAGACGGTCGCCCCGGCGGCGATGACGACGGCGTCGTAGCGGCGGCGCAGCTGGGCCGCGTCGACGTCCACGCCGATCTCCACCTCGGTGCGGAACTTGGTGCCCTCCGCGCGCATCTGCTCGATGCGGCGGTTGATGTGCACCTTCTCCATCTTGAACTCGGGGATGCCGTACCGCAGCAGTCCGCCGATGCGGTCGGCCCGCTCGTAGACCGCGACGGTGTGGCCGGCCCGGGTGAGCTGCTGGGCGGCGGCCAGACCGGCCGGTCCCGAGCCGATCACGGCGACCGTCTTGCCGGAGAGCCGCTCCGGGGGCTGCGGGGTGACGTCGCCCGAGTCCCACGCCTTGTCGATGATGGAGACCTCGACGTTCTTGATGGTGACCGCGGGCTGGTTGATGCCCAGCACACAGGCCGCCTCGCAGGGCGCGGGGCAGAGCCGCCCGGTGAACTCGGGGAAGTTGTTGGTGGCGTGCAGCCGCTCGGAGGCGGCGGCCCAGTCCTCCCGGTAGGCGTAGTCGTTCCACTCGGGGATCAGATTCCCGAGCGGGCAGCCGTTGTGGCAGAACGGGATGCCGCAGTCCATGCAGCGCCCGGCCTGCTTGCTGATGATCGGCAGCAGGGAGCCGGGGACGTAGACCTCGTTCCAGTCCTTGAGGCGCTCACCGACCGGACGGGTCTTGGCGACCTCGCGGCCGGTGGTCAGGAAGCCCTTGGGGTCAGCCATGGGTCGCCGCCTCCATCATCTTCTCGGTGGTCTCCTGCTCGGAGAGACCGGCGAGCTCAGCGGCGTCCTTGGCGGCGAGCACTGCCTTGTACGTGGTCGGGATGATCTTGCTGAAGCGGGCGGCGTTCGTCTCCCAGTCGGCGAGCAGCTTTCCGGCGACGGTGGAGCCCGTCTCCTCCTGGTGGCGGCGCACGACGTCGTGCAGCCACTGCCGGTCGGAGTCGGTCAGCGGCTCGACGGCCGCCAGATTTCCCGCGTTGACGTTGTCGCGGTCGAGGTCGACGACGTACGCGACACCGCCGGACATACCGGCCGCGAAGTTGCGCCCGGTCTCGCCGAGGACGACGGCGTGGCCGCCGGTCATGTACTCGCAGCCGTGGTCGCCGACGCCCTCGGAGACGACGGTCGCGCCGGAGTTGCGGACGCAGAACCGCTCGCCGGTACGGCCGCGGAGGAAGATCTCGCCGCCGGTGGCGCCGTAGGCGATGGTGTTGCCCGCGATGGTGGAGTACTCGGCGAGGTGGTCGGCGGCCCGGTCGGGACGGACGACGACCCGGCCGCCGGAGAGGCCCTTGCCGACGTAGTCGTTGGCGTCGCCCTCCAGGCGGAGCGTGACACCGCGGGGCACGAAGGCGCCGAAGGACTGGCCCGCCGAGCCGGTGAAGGTGATGTCGATGGTGTCGTCGGGGAGCCCGGCGCCGCCGAAGCGGCGGGTGACCTCGTAGCCGAGCATCGTGCCGACGGTCCGGTTGATGTTCCGGATCGCGACCTGGGCGCGGACCGGCTGGGCCGCCTCGGCGGACTCGGCGTTGAGCGCGTCGGCCGCCAGCTTCACCAGCTGGTTGTCCAGCGCCTTCGCCAGCCCGTGGTCCTGCTCGACCAGGGCGTGGCGGACCGCGCCCTCGGCCAGCCCGGGCACGTGGAACAGCGGCGCCAGGTCGAGGCCCTGCCCCTTGAAGTGGTGCACGGCGCGGGCGGTGTCCAGGAGTTCGGCGTGGCCGACGGCCTCCCGGAGGGTACGGAAGCCCAGCTCGGCGAGGAGCTCGCGGACCTCCTCGGCGATGAACTCGAAGAAGTTGACGACGTACTCGGCCTTGCCGGAGAAGCGGTCGCGCAGCACCGGGTTCTGGGTGGCGATGCCGACCGGGCAGGTGTCGAGGTGGCAGACGCGCATCATGACGCAGCCGGAGACGACGAGCGGCGCCGTGGCGAAACCGAACTCCTCGGCGCCCAGCAGGGCGGCGATGACGACGTCACGACCGGTCTTGAGCTGGCCGTCGGTCTGGACGACGATCCGGTCGCGCAGACCGTTGAGCAGCAGCGTCTGCTGGGTCTCGGCCAGGCCCAGCTCCCAGGGGCCGCCCGCGTGCTTGAGGCTGGTGAGCGGGGAGGCGCCGGTGCCGCCGTCGTGGCCGGAGATCAGCACGACATCGGCGTGGGCCTTGGAGACGCCCGCGGCGACGGTGCCGACACCGACCTCGGAGACCAGCTTGACGTGGATCCGGGCCTGCGGGTTGGCGTTCTTCAGATCGTGGATCAGCTGCGCGAGATCCTCGATGGAGTAGATGTCGTGGTGCGGCGGCGGGGAGATCAGTCCGACGCCGGGGGTGGAGTGCCGGGTCTTGGCCACCCAGGGGTAGACCTTGTGGCCGGGCAGCTGGCCGCCCTCGCCGGGCTTGGCGCCCTGGGCCATCTTGATCTGGATGTCGTCGGCGTTGACGAGGTACTCGCTGGTGACGCCGAAGCGGCCGGAGGCGACCTGCTTGATGGAGGAGCGGCGCTCGGGGTCGTAGAGGCGCTCGGGGTCCTCGCCGCCCTCACCGGTGTTGGACTTGCCGCCGAGGCGGTTCATCGCGATGGCGAGGGTCTCGTGCGCCTCGCGGGAGATGGAGCCGTACGACATGGCACCGGTGGAGAACCGCTTGACGATCTCGGAGACCGGCTCGACCTCGTCCAGCGGCACCGGCTCGCGGCCCTCGGCGAAGCCGAAGAGCCCGCGGAGCGTCATCAGCCGCTCGGACTGCTCGTTCACCCGGTCCGTGTACTGCTTGAAGATGTCGTAGCGGCGGGTGCGGGTGGCGTGCTGGAGCCGGAAGACGGTGTCCGGGTCGAAGAGGTGCGGCTCGCCCTCGCGGCGCCACTGGTACTCGCCGCCGATGTCCAGCGCGCGGTGCGCCGAGGCGACCCCGGACACCGGGTACGCCTTGGCGTGGCGGGCGGCGACCTCGCCGGCGATCACCGCGATACCGGCGCCGCCGATCTTGGAGGCGGTGCCGTCGAAGTAGGTGCCGACGAAGCCCTCGTCGAGGCCGATGGCCTCGAAGACCTGGGCTCCGCGGTAGGAGGCGACGGTCGAGATGCCCATCTTGGACATGACCTTCAGCACGCCCTTGCCGAGGGCGTAGATGAGGTTGCGGATGGCCTGCTCGGACTCGATGCCGTTGATGAAGGTGTCGGCGCGGACGAGGTCCTCGACGGACTCCATGGCCAGGTACGGGTTGACCGCGGCGGCGCCGTAGCCGATGAGCAGCGCGACATGGTGGACCTCGCGCACATCGCCCGCCTCGACCAGCAGCCCGACCTTGGTGCGCTGCTTGGTGCGGATGAGGTGGTGGTGCACGGCGGAGGTGAGCAGCAGCGACGGGATCGGCGCGTGCTCGGCGTCGGAGTGCCGGTCGGAGAGGACGATCAGCCGGGCGCCGTCCTCGATGGCGGTGTCGGCCTCGGCGCAGACGGCCTCCAGCCGGGCGGCGAGCGCATCGCCGCCGCCGGAGACCCGGTAGAGACCGGAGAGCGTGACGGCCTTCATCCCCGGCATGTCGCCGTCGGCGTTGATGTGGATGAGCTTGGCCAGCTCGTCGTTGTCGATCACCGGGAAGGGGAGGGTGACGCTGCGGCAGGAGGCGGCGTTGGGGTCGAGCAGATTGCCGCCGGGGCCCAGCGACGAGTGCAGGGACGTCACCAGCTCCTCGCGGATGGCGTCCAGCGGCGGGTTCGTCACCTGCGCGAACAGCTGGGTGAAGTAGTCGAACAGCAGCCGGGGCCGCTCGGAGAGGGCGGCGATCGGGGAGTCCGTGCCCATGGAGCCGATCGGCTCCATGCCGGTGCGCGCCATGGGGGCGAGCAGGACCCGCAGCTCCTCCTCGGTGTAGCCGAAGGTCTGCTGGCGGCGGGTGACGGAGGCGTGGGTGTGGACGATGTGCTCGCGCTCGGGCAGATCGCTCAGCTCGATGGTGCCCGCGTCCAGCCACTCGGCGTACGGCTGCTCGGCGGCGAGCGACGACTTGATCTCGTCGTCCTCGATGATCCGGTGCTCGACGGTGTCCACGAGGAACATCCGGCCGGGCTGGAGGCGGCCCTTGCGGACGACCTTGGCGGGGTCGATGTCGAGGACGCCGACCTCGGAGGAGAGGACCACCAGGCCGTCGTCGGTGACCCAGTAGCGGCCGGGGCGGAGTCCGTTGCGGTCGAGGACCGCGCCGACCTGGGTGCCGTCGGTGAAGGTGACGCAGGCGGGGCCGTCCCAGGGCTCCATCATCGTGGAGTGGTACTGGTAGAAGGCGCGCCGGGCCGGATCCATGGAGTCGTGGTTCTCCCACGCCTCGGGGACCATCATCAGCACGGAGTGCGGCAGCGAGCGGCCGCCGAGGTGGAGCAGCTCCAGCACCTCGTCGAAGGAGGCGGAGTCGGAGGCGTCCGGCGTACAGACCGGGAAGATGCGGTCCAGCTCGCGCTCGCCGAAGACGTCGCTGACGAGCTGGGACTCCCGGGCCCGCATCCAGTTGCGGTTGCCCTTGACCGTGTTGATCTCGCCGTTGTGGGCGACGAAGCGGTACGGGTGGGCCAGCGGCCAGCTCGGGAAGGTGTTGGTGGAGAACCGGGAGTGGACGAGGGCGATCGCGGTGGCGAGGCGCCGGTCCGACAGGTCCGGGAAGAAGGGCTCCAGCTGCCCGGTGGTGAGCATGCCCTTGTAGACGATGGTGCGGGCGGAGAGGGAGGGGAAGTACACCCCGGCCTCGCGCTCGGCACGCTTGCGCAGGACGAAGGCCTTGCGGTCCAGGGCCAGGCCCGTGCTCCGGCCGTCGGCGACGAAGAGCTGGCGGAAGACCGGCATGGTGGCGCGGGCGCCGTTGCCGAGGAGGTCGGGGGTGACCGGGACCTCGCGCCAGCCGAGGACCGTGAGGCCCTCCTCACGGGCGATCGTCTCGATACGCGAGACGGCGGTCTCGGTGGCGCTGTCCGTACCGTCCGTCGCCTCGGTGGCGTCGGTGGCGCTGTGCGGCAGGAAGGCGGTGCCGACGGCGTACGCGCCGGGCTCGGGGAGCTCGAAGCCGCTGACCTCGCGGAGGAACGCGTCCGGCACCTGCAGCAGGATTCCGGCGCCGTCCCCCGAGTCGGGTTCCGATCCGGTCGCGCCGCGGTGCTCCAGATTCCGCAGGACCGTCAGCGCCTGTTCCACCAGCTCATGGCTGGCCACACCGGTAAGGGTGGCCACGAACCCGACACCGCAGGCGTCGTGCTCGTTACGGGGGTCGTACATCCCCTGGGGGGCGGGGCGACCGTCCATGGGCGACCAGGCGTCGGAACGCATCGGCTCTCCCGTCGTCGTCGTGGCATGTGCTGTGCCGAGGGACGACGTTGGCCCTCTGCGAAATTTCGTGCAGGTTACATGATGGAATGATTCCCGAGAAGTGGATTTCTCATTCCAGCATGCGGACAACCGCGGTGGGTGTGTGGTCGTGGGTTCCGTGCCGGGGATCGGATGTCGAGCCGGGAGATTGCGGATTCCGCTGGACCGGGGGCGAGCGGGCTTCATTGCCCGCGGCGCCTGTGGCTCATGCCCGGTGACGGCGCTGTCGAAACCGCCCGCTCACCTGCTTTCGCGGGCGCCGGGCCCAGTGTCTCAGACCCGGCGGCCCAAGGCCCCTCCAGGTGGGCCTCCGGGGGATTTTCCCCAGGCAGGGCGGGCGGCGGCAGAAGCCGTACGCCCGGGCGGACCGGGGCGGTGCACCGCGGAACCCGGGGCGTGTAAGGCGTTACGGAGGGTGAAGGTACGGCCGCCGGGACGCACCGGAACCGGCGGCACGGGGCGCCCGTCCGGGTTCCGGACCGGGCCGACCGGGCGGGCCTGGGGCCCGTACGGGAGAGCGCGCCGCCACCCGGGCCCGGGGCCCACTGCGTCCGGCCGGGCTCCGGACCGGGCCGACCGGGCGGGCCTGGGGCCCGTACGGGAGAGCGCGCCGCCACCCGGGCCCGGGGCCCACTGCGTCCGGCCGGGCTCCGGACCGGGCCGACCGGGCGGGCTCCGGACCAGGCCGACCGGGCAGGCGCTCGGGCCCGTACAGGAGTGCACCCCGCTCCCGCGGACCGAACCCGGAAAACCCACCCCGTCCCGCCGGACGCCGGACCGGGCCGACCGGGCGGGCGCGCGGCCAGGCGACTCGGCGCGGCCGCCAACGACGAGCTCTTCTCCGACCGCGCTGAGCCTGATGCCCCCACGCCCGCCGTGTTCGACCCCGAGCCGGGAGCGCCGAAGCGGATCAGGGCCCGGTCATGGCCGCACCCGAGAGCACCCCGCTCCCCGGAGGGGCACCGCGTCCCGCCGGACGCCGGACCGGGCCGACCCGCGGGGCACCCGAGCCCGCACACGGGGAGCGCCCTACCCCCCGGCCCGACCCCGGATGGGCACCGCGTCCGGCCGGGCTCCGGACCGGGCCGGACCATCGGGGCGCCCGGGCCGACCGGGGAGCGCCCTGCCCGCGGCCGGAAGGCCCATGGCTGCCCCGCTCGCCACCGCTCGGCGCAGCCGAAGGGCGGGCCCGTGGAACCCGGCGGCCCCGCGGGGACGGCGCAAGGCGGCCCCCGCCGGTGGCTACAGCGCCGCGCCCAGCGCAGCGCCCAAACCGTAGGTGAGCGCCGCCGCCACACCGCCCAGCGCGAGCTGCCGCAGGCCGCTGAACCACCAGCTACGGGCGGTGACACGTGCCACAAGCGCACCCGCGCCGAAGAGTCCGATCAGGGCCAGCAGCACCGCGGGCCACAGCGCCGTCGCGCCCAGCAGATAGGGCAGCAGCGGCACCAGCGCGCCGAGGGCGAACGCCCCGAACGAGGAGACCGCCGCGACCAGCGGCGACGGCAGGTCGTCCGGGTCGATCCCCAGCTCCTCCCGGGCGTGGATCTCCAGCGCCTGCTCGGGATCGCGGGAGAGCTGCGCCGCGACCTCCCGCGCCAGCGCCGGCTCGACGCCCCGCGAGACGTACAGCGCCGCCAGCTCCTCCATCTCGTCCACCGGATGCCTGCGCAACTCGCGCCGCTCCACGTCCAGTTCCGCCTGGACCAGCTCCCGCTGGGAGGCGACGGAGGTGTACTCGCCCGCGGCCATGGAGAACGCCCCGGCCGCGAGTCCGGCGAGACCGGTGATGACGATGGTCTGCTGGGCGACGGCACCGCCCGCGACACCGGTCATCAGCGCCAGATTGGAGACCAGCCCGTCCATCGCCCCGAAGACCGCGGGCCGCAGCCAGCCGCCGTTGACGTCCCGGTGCGTGTGGTTGTCGCGATGCGCCTCGTGCAGGCTCGCGACGGACTCGATGACGGCCACGGTTCTCCCCTTCTGTCGTGCCCCGCCCTCCCGGGCGGCCGGGCCGCGGGCCCGGCCCGGGGGCCGGTTGCCGGGCAACCCTGAAGACCTCTTGCCCGCCGGAACGTTCGCCCCGGCGACCCCTTGAACTGTCCGAACGATCCGAACGATCGGAACGATCTCGAAAATACGCGCGATGTAAGGGGCGCGCCAGCAAGGCAGGGCATACTTACCTGGGCTCCAGCGGGTGACAATCAGCGCCATCAATGCATTTCTCGGTGGTTATCGGTGTTTCGCGGTCTTGTGACGCTTCGTGTGTGGCACAGATGCAGGCAACAGGCTCGCGCGCGAAAGGGGCCCGCATCATGGAGTTGGTTGCATGCAATCCCGTCGATCCGTTCGACGGCGCGCCACTACCCCCGACGGCCCCGGCCGGCCCGGCGCCGGTCCCCGCCGTCTCCGCCCCGCCCCTGCACGACCGGGCCTGCGGCGCGCTGCTGGGACTGGCGGTGGGCGACGCGCTCGGCGCCCCCGCGGAGAACATGCGGCCGTCCGAGATCCGCCGCCGCTGGGGCCGTATCGAGGGTTTCGTCGACAACGACCCGGCCGGTACGGACGACACCGAGTACGCGATCTTCTCCGGTCTGCTCCTCGCCCGCCACGGCTCCGCGCTCACCGTGGCCCATGTCGAACAGGCCTGGCACCACTGGATCGCCGACCTCGACGAGGGGCCCTTCCGCGGTGCGGGCTTCAGCGAACGCGGCACCCTGGAGAACCTCCGGCGCGGGCTCGCCGCGCCCATCTCGGCGCAGCACCGGCACGCGTGGAGCGACGGACTGGCCATGCGGGCCGCGCCGTTCGGGGTCTTCGCGGCGGGCCGCCCCCTGGAGGCGGCCCGGCTGGTCACGATCGACGGCTCCGTGAGCCACGACGGCGAGGGGATCTACGGCGGCCAGGCGGTCGCCGCGGGGGTCGCCGCCGCGATGTCGGGCGCGGGTCCGGCCGGGGTGATCGGGGCGGCCCTCTCGGTGATTCCGATGGACTCGTGGACGGCCCGCTCCTTGCGCCGGGGCGTCGTCACCGCGCAGCGCTCCTACCCCGACGCGCTGTCGATGGAGCGCGCGGTGCGCTCGTCGGTGGTCATCGGCGGCTATCCGTGGACGGACCTCGCGCCGGAGGCGGTGGGGCTGGCGTTCGGCGCGTTCACGGCGGCGCGCGGGGACTTCCGTACGTCGGTGCTCACGGCGGTCAACATGGGCCGGGACGCCGATACGACGGCTGCCGTCGCGGGGGCGCTGGCGGGGGCGGTCCAGGGCATCGGGGCGATTCCGGCGGAGTGGGCGGCGGCGATCGGACCGGTCCGGGGCAGTTGTCTGCCGTCGATGGCGGGCCATCACATCCTGGACATCGCCGATCTGCTGATCCCCGACGAGCTGCCGGGCCACGGCGGGGACCCGGAGGCGGCATCGTGACGACCGGTACGGAGGAGGGCCTGGCGCCCTCGGAACCGGCCCCCGACCCGGGCACGGGCACAGGCGCGGGCGCGCCCCACGACGCGGCACCGGACCCGGGCCCCGAGCGTGCCCCGGCTCCGGAGGCCGGTCCGCCCGGCGGCGGCCGGGAGCGCGGGGAGGAACCGTACGAGCCCGCCCCGCCCCGCCCGGAAGCGGGGACCGCCCGGACCACGGCCCCCGCAGGAACGGTCCGCCTGGTGCACCGCTCCCCGGCCGGGACGGGGACCGTGTCCGGGCCCGCGGGGACGGACGGTGCCGGGGCCGACGCACTCGGAGGAAGCACCGGCACGACGGCCCGCGCCACCGGTACGGCCGCGACCGCGACCGCGCCACCATCCCGGGCCGCCGCGAGGACCGTTCCCCGTACGGACGGCGCCGGGGGCCCCGGCCGTGCGGCAACGGCCGGTGAGAGACTGGGGACGGGCGCCCCGAACCGTACGGAATCCGGCTCCGGCGCACCCGCGGTCCCGCTCCCGGCCGCTACCGCCGTCGCGCACCGCCCCGTCGAAGGGCTGCTCCTCGGGCTCGCCGCCGGGGACGCGGCCGGGTGGCCCGCCGCTCGGCACCGGGCCGCGCGGATGCCCGAGTGGACCCGGCGGCTCACCCGCGAGCTGGACAC
This sequence comes from Streptomyces tsukubensis, assembly GCF_003932715.1. NCBI lineage: Bacteria > Bacillati > Actinomycetota > Actinomycetes > Kitasatosporales > Streptomycetaceae > Streptomyces > Streptomyces tsukubensis. The sequence continues at coordinate 1,817,614 of NZ_CP020700.1, forward strand.
CTTCGCCGAGCAGAACGCGACCACCACCCTCCCCGTGCCCATCGCCCTCAACCAGCCTCCCGAACCGCTCCGCCTCGGCCCCTCCGACGACGCCGAGTGGGCCGCCTTCGCCGCCGAGACCGTTCTGACGGCGGCCGGTGAGCTGTTCGCGGACATGCCGCCGGAGCACCGGCCGCGCGCCGCCGTGGACCTGGCGTGGAACTCCCTCGCCGCCGAGGTCGCCGCGGCCGCCGCCCGGGCCCCCGAGGTGGAGTCGGCGGTCCTTCCGCTGCGGGCGAGGATCTCCGTACGGGCGGGGCTGGGCAATCTCGCCACCGGGCTGCGGCCGCCCGCGACCGGTCACGACAATCCGCACTACTTCGACGACGCGGCCTGTGTACGGGCCGCGGTACTGGCGGTCGTCCACCCGGGTGATCCGGAAGCCGCCGCCGGGCTCGCGGAGTTCGACGCCCGCTACACCCAGGACGGCGACGGGGTGCACGGCGCGCGGGCGATGGCCGCCGCCGTGGCAGCCGCACTCGGCGGCGCGGACGTCGACGAAGCCGTGGACGCCGCCCTCGCCCAGCTGCCCGCCACCACCGAGATCGGCCGCAACGGCCGGCACGCGGTCCGGCTGGCCCGGTCCCTGACGGGCGACTGCGCGGCGTTCGCGCTCGTACCCCTGCTGGAGCATCAGATCGTCGACCACGTCTACAGCTACGGCATCGCCGCGGCGGAGACCGTTCCGGTGGCGCTGGCCGTGGCGACGGCGGCCCGCGGCCGGGTCGCCGAAGCGGTGCCGACGGCGGCGTGTCTGTCCCGGGTCGCTGATTCGGCGCCCGCCCTCGCCGGGGCCCTGACCGGGGCACTCGGCGGCGGCGCGGCCGTTCCGGCGTCCTGGCGGGAGGCCTGCCGCACCCTCGCGGGCTGTGCGCTCCCCCGGCTCGCGGGCACCGATCTGGTGGAACTCGCCGGGCGCCTGGCACCCGCGGAACAGACCACCCCGGGTGGACAATTCCGACATGACGCCAACAGCACACACAGCAAACGGACTCGACGACCGCATCGCGGGCGCGCTGACGGGCGCGGCGGTCGGTGACGCGCTCGGGGGTCCCGTCGAGGGGTACACGCCCGAGCAGATCGCGGAACGGCACGGCGGGCGGGTCCAGGGCATCGTCGGGCCCTGGAACGGTGACGAGTGGCGCACCGCGCGCCCCATCGCCCCGTACCACAAGGGCAATGGCCACATCACCGACGACACCCTGATGACCCATGCGCTGATCAGGGTGTACGCGACGGTACGGGATCACCTCGACGCCCATGCCGTCGCGGAGCACCTGGTGCCCGACCTGATGGGCACCCCCCGGTGGATCCCGGACCTGGAGGCGGAGGCCCTGCCGCTCCAGCGGATCTTCCTGGCGGAGAAGTGGCTGGTGGCACGGCTGCACTACGGGCATGTCGATCCGCGCGAGGCGGGCAGCGGCAATATCGTCAACTGCGGCGCGGCGATGTACATGGCGCCCGTCGGGCTGGTCAACGCGGCCGATCCGGCGGCCGCGTACGCCGAGGCGCTCGATATCGCGGGCGCGCACCAGTCGTCCTACGGCCGGGAGGCGGCCGGGGTCTTCGCGGCCTCGGTCGCCGCGGCCTGCACTCCGGGCGCCACCCCGGCATCGGTCGTGGACACGGCGCTCTCGCTGGCCAAGGACGGGACCCGGGCGGCGATCGAAGCGGTCGCGGAAGTCGCCGTACGGCATACGGACTTCGAGCCCGCGCTCAGTCCGCTGCGGGCGGCGATGGCCCCCTACGACACGGTCGGCCCGGACTACCGCTCCCCCGGTCTCGGCGCGCGCCGCCCCTCGCGGCTGCACGCCGTCGAGGAGCTGCCGATCGCACTGGGCATGCTGCTGATCGGCGGCGGCGACTACCGGCGTTCGGTGCTGGGCTCGGTGAACTACGGCAGGGACTGCGATTCCATCGCCACCATGGCGGGCGCGATCGCGGGCGCTCTGCACGGCGCGGCGGTCGTCCCGCACGAATGGGCGAAGACGGTCGTCGAGGCGAGCAGGCTGGATCTGGACGCCACCGCCCGTGAACTCGCTGCGGTCGCCCGGGAGATCTTCGTCCGCGACACGGCCCGCCGCCGGGCTCGGGAAGAGGCCTTCACTCTTCTGACGGAGACCCCCCGGTGAACCCAACGCACCCCGCGCCACCGGCACCCCCGAGGCACCCGATGAACCCGGCGCTTCCGGCGGCCCCCGCGCCGCCGGGCCGGGCCAGCGGGGGGCTGCGGCTCACCTGGGTGCAGCCGGAGGACCTCGTCGGTCACGAGCTGCGGCAGGCCGCGGAGGACGGGCGGGACCCCGGGGCCATCGCGGCGGTGGCGGCCCGGTGGGAGGCGGCGGGCGGTACGGCCGCGCCCCCGGCCGCGGGCGCCTCCCCCGTCCCCGCACCGCCCGGGCTGCGCGAACTCGCGGGGCGACTCCTCGATGAACTCGACGAACTGGCCGAACTCGGGGAACTCGGGGAACGCGGGGAACACCCCGATTCGCGGTACGGCTTCGGGGCGCACGAGCCCACGGACCTGCCCGCGATCCTGGCCGCCTGTCCCGACTGGCCCGCGTCGGACGGCGGGACCACCCCTCCGGGCGGCCGGACGGCCGCCGGGAGCCCGGCGCCGCGCCGGACCCGCCCGGGGCCGGGCACCGGCTACGGGGACGCCCTGCACGCCGCCTGGCTGGGCCGGGCCGTGGGGTGTCTGCTGGGCAAGCCGGTGGAGAAGCTGCCGCTGGCCGGGATCCGGGCGCTGGCCGCCGCGACCGGCAACTGGCCGCTGCGGACCTGGTTCACCGCCGAAGGGCTGCCCGACGAACTGGCCCGGGCCCACCCCTGGAACCGCCGCTCCGCGCCGACGTCGCTCGCCGAGAACATCGACGGGATGCCGGAGGACGACGACCTCAACTATCCGCTGCTCAACCTCGTCCTGCTGCGCAGATACGGACGCGGCTTCCGCACCCAGGACGTCGCGGCGCTCTGGCTGGACGAACTGCCCGCAGGCCGCACCTTCACGGCCGAGCGCGTCGCCTACCGCAATCTGCTCTGCGGAGTGGAGCCGCCGGACACCGCCCGGCTGCGCAATCCGTTCCGGGAGTGGATCGGGGCGGCCATCCGGGCCGATGTCCACGGCTGGACGAACCCCGGCAACCCGGGCGCGGCCGCCGCCCAGGCCTACCGGGACGCGGCCCTCACCCATACGGCGAACGGCATCTACGGCGCGATGTTCGTCGCCGCGACGGTCGCCGCCGCGGCGGGAGGCCGGGGCGACGGTCGCGGTCCCGGCGACAGCAACGGTGGCGGTCGCGGGATCACGGTCCACCGGGCGCTGGCCGCCGGGCTCACCGTCGTCCCGCCGGGGTCGCGGCTGGCCCGGGGGGTCCGGCTGGGGATCGGCGCGGCCCGCGCGGAGCCCTCGTTCGACGCGGTCGTCGACCGGCTCCACCGGGAGCTGGGCCACTATCACTGGGTGCACGCCGTCCCCAACGCCGCCCTGCTCGCCGCCGCCCTCACCCACGCCGACGGCGATTTCTCCGGCTCCATCTGCCGTGCGGTGTCCGGCGGCTGGGACACCGACTCCAACGGTGCCACCGCGGGTTCGGTCGCCGGACTGCTCGCCGGACATCCCGACCGGATCCCCGGACGCTGGACCGCCCCCCTGCGCAACCGGCTCGCCAGCTCCGTCCCCGGATTCGACGGCATCGGCTTCGACGTCCTCGCCCACCTCACGCATCAGGAGGCCCTCCGCCCATGACAGCCATCGTGGTGCTCGGCAGCACCAATATGGACCTGGTCGCCTACGTCGGCCGCGCGCCCCGGCGCGGAGAGACCGTGACGGGACGCGAGTTCCGGACGGTCCCGGGCGGCAAGGGCGCCAACCAGGCCGTCGCCGCCGCCCGCGCGGGCGGGGACGTCGCCATGATCGGCGCGGTCGGCGCCGACGCCTTCGGCAGACAGCTCCGGCACACGCTGGAGGCGTCCGGAGTCGACACCGATCTCCTGCACACCGCGGAAGGCCCCTCCGGCACCGCCCATATCGTCGTCGACGACGAGGGCGGCAACGCGATCGTCGTCGTACCCGGCGCCAACGGCACCGTCACGGCCCTCGGCCCCGGCGACGAAACCCTCATCGCCGGCGCCGGCAGTCTGCTGCTCCAACTCGAACTCCCCCTCTCCGTCGTCGTCGAAGGTGCCACCGCGGCGCGGCGCCACGGGGTGCGGACCGTCCTCACTCCGGCCCCGGCCCGGGTCCTGCCGCCCGGACTGCTCGCCGTCACCGACCTCCTGATCCCCAATGAGCACGAGGCGACCCTGCTCACCGGGCTCACCGACCCGGAGGCAGCCGCCGGGGCGCTGCTCGCGGAGGTGCCCGAGGTGGTGATCACCCTCGGCGCCCGGGGCTGTCTGTACGCCCACCGGAACGGCGCCCGGATCCGGGTCCCGGCGCCCCCGGTCACCGCCGTGGACACCACCGCCGCCGGTGACACCTTCACCGGCGCACTGGCGGTCGCCCTCGGCGAAGGCAGACCGGTCGAACAGGCCCTGCGCTGGGCCTCGTGCGCGGCGGCGCTGGGCGTCCAGCGGGAGGGCGCTTCGACGTCGATGCCCTACCGCCCGGAGATCGACGCCGAGTACACGCGGGCGACGGCCGCTTCCCCGGACGAGCTGCCGCACCCGGCCACGGAGCCCCGCCCCACCGATTCCGCCGCGCCCGCCACCAACTCCGAGATCGGCAACCCCTCATGACCTCTGCCCGCACCACGCCCTCCCCCGGCGTCACCCCACCACCCGAACAACCCAACACCTCCAACACCCCCGACACACCCGACACACTCGGCGCACCCGGAGCCACGGAGCGGCCGGGGCCGCCCGGGGCCGCCCTCCCGACCGCGCCATCCACGCCATCCACGCCATCCACGCCGACCAGACCGTCCGCCCCCTCCGTATCCGCCGCAGCGCACCCGGCACCCGGCACGGCGCCCTCCCCCCTGCCGTCTCCGGCCGCCGGGCCGCCCGCCCCGCCCCTGCACGGGCTGCGCGTCCTCGACCTGGCCACCCTCTTCGCCGGCCCGCTCGCCGCCACCCTGCTCGGGGACTTCGGCGCCGAGGTCGTCAAGGTCGAGCATCCCCGCCGCCCCGACCCCTCCCGGGGGCACGGCCCCGCCAAGGACGGCATCGGCCTCTGGTGGAAGCTGCTGGGCCGCAACAAACGGACCATCACCCTCGACCTGTCCGCCCCCGGCGGCCGGGACACCCTGCTCAGGCTGGCCGCCGACGCCGATGTGATCATCGAGAACTTCCGCCCCGGCACCCTGGAGAAATGGGGCCTCGGCTGGGAGGAGCTGCACCGGGCCAACCCGCGGCTGGTGCTGACCCGGGTCACCGGCTTCGGCCAGTCCGGCCCGTACTCCCACCGCCCCGGCTTCGGCACCCTCGCCGAGGCCATGAGCGGCTTCGCCGCCGCCACCGGCGAGCCCGACGGCCCGCCGACCCTCCCTCCCTTCGGTCTCGCCGACTCCATCGCCGCCCTCGCCACCTCCTACGCCGTACTGACCGCGCTGGCCGCCCGCACCGCCACCGGCCGGGGCCAGGTGGTCGACATGGCGATCATCGAGCCGATCCTGACGGTCCTCGGACCGCAGCCGCTCTGGTACGACCAGCTGGGCTATGTCCAGCCCCGGCTGGGCAACCGCTCCCGCAACAACGCGCCCCGCAACACGTACCGCACGGCCGACGACTGCTGGGTGGCCGTGTCCACCTCCGCCCAGTCGGTCGCCGAACGGGTGATGAGGCTGGTCGGCCGGCCCGGGCTGATCGACGAGCCCTGGTTCGCCACCGGCTGCGGCCGGGCCGAGCACGCCGACGAGCTGGACGAGGCCGTCGGCGCCTGGATCGCCCGGCGCCCCCGCTCCGAGGTGCTGGCCGCCTTCGAGAAGGCCGAGGCCGCGATCGCGCCCGTCTACGACATCCGGGACGTGATGGACGACCCCCAGTACCGGGCGCTGGACAGCGTCACCGAGGTCGAGGACCCCGAGCTGGGCACCATCCGTATGCAGAACGTCCTCTTCCGGCTCTCGGAGACCCCCGGCGCGATCCGCTGGACCGGCCGCCCCCACGGCGCCGACACCGACGCCGTCCTCACCGAACTCGGTCTGACTGCCGACGACATCTCCGCACTCCGCACCCAAGGGGCCCTGTGAACATCCCCCTCACCTATCTCTACGCCCCCGGCGACCGCCCCGAGGTCGTCCTGAAGGCCGTCCGCTCGGGCGCCGACGTCGTCATCGTCGACCTGGAGGACGCCGTCGCCCCCGACCGCAAGAAGTACGCCCTCGCCGCGACCGCCGAACTGCTCACGGACCCGCAGCCGCTCCCCGTCCACGTCCGCATCAACTCCCCCCGCTCACCCGAAGAGATCGAAACCCTGACCGGGCTGCCCGGTCTGAGCGCCCTCCGTGTTCCCAAGGTGACACACGGCACTGACATTCCCCCCGTCGCGGACCTCGCCCCCGGCGTCCCGCTCTACCCCCTGCTGGAATCGGCGCTGGCCATCGAACACGCCTACGCCATCGCGAGCGCCCATCCCGCCGTCCGCGGCATCGGTATCGGAGAGGCCGACCTCCGGGCCGATCTGGGGATCCGGGACGGCAGCGCGGCCCTGGACTGGCCGCGCTCGCGGATCGTGGTGGCCGCCCGGGCCGCCGGTCTGGCGCCCCCGGTCCAGTCGGTCTTCCCGGACATCCGCGATCTGGACGCGCTCTACGCCTCCTGCACCCATGGCCGCACCCTCGGCTTCGTGGGCCGCGCCGCCATTCACCCCCGGCAGCTTCCCGTCATCGAACGTGCCTTCCGGCCGACCCCGGAGGAGATCACGGCCGCCGCAGCCGTGGTGAAGGCCGCAGCGACCGGCGAGGGCGCCCAGGCCCTGCCCGACGGCCGCTTCGTCGACGCGGCGATCGTGGCGGCGGCGGAGCGCACCCTCCTGCTCGCCCGCCGCGAAGCGCCCTGAGCCCCAGGCCTGGGGACCCGGGCCGCGGAGCCGGAGTCCGGGCCGGGCAGCCACAGCCGCAGCCCCAGCCCCAGCCGCCCGGCAACGGCAAGAGGCCGCCGGGACGCTCTTCGTCCCGGCGGCCCCTTGCCGCCTGCCGTCGTTCCTTCTCCGCGGGCGCTCCGCACCCGAGGGGTGCACGGCCCGCGGTGTGCGTCAGGCCCCGGCCTCCGCCGTCTCGGTGTCCTCGGCCGCCCTGCCGCCCTGGTCCGGCCCGCTCTTCTCCGGCCCGGCCTTGCGGTCCTCAGCCTTGCCGTTCTCCGGCTTGCGGTCCGCCGCGTCGTCCGCGGACCCGGCACCGCCGGTCGTACCGCCGTCGGCCGCATCGGCCGAACCGCCCGCACCGTCGGCCTCGCCGGTCTTCGCGGCGCCCGCCGCACCCGGCCGGCCCGGCTCCACGACCTCCTCACGGCCCGGCCGCAGCCGCGCCGAGACCACGATGTACACCACGGCGAGGACGAAGACGACGAGCGCGGTCCAGACGTTGAGCCGCAGCCCGAGGACCTCGTGCGCCTCGTCGACCCGGAGGTACTCGATCCACGCGCGCCCGGCGCAGTAGCCGGCGACGTACAGCGCGAAGGCCCGGCCGTGACCCAGCTTGAAGCGCCGGTCGGCCCAGATCACGAGCAGGGCGACACCGATGCACCACAGGGACTCGTACAGGAAGGTCGGGTGGTAGGTCCCGGTCTCCCGGTTCGCCCCCTCGCTGATCTTCAGCGCCCAGGGCAGATCCGTCGGCTTGCCGTAGAGCTCCTGGTTGAACCAGTTGCCCCAGCGTCCGATGGCCTGGGCGAAGGCGATACCGGGTGCGAGGGCGTCGGCCCAGGCCGGCAAGGGGATGCCCCGGCGGCGGCAGCCGATCCAGGCTCCGACGGCCCCCAGGGAGATGGCGCCCCAGATACCGAGCCCGCCCTCCCAGATCTTGAAGGCGTCGACCCAGTTCTTGCCCTCGCTGAAGTAGAGCTGGTAGTCGGTGACCACATGGTAGAGACGGCCGCCGACCAGGCCGAAGGGCACGGCCCAGACGGCGATGTCGGCCACGGTCCCGGCCGTGCCGCCGCGGGCGATCCAGCGCTTGTTGCCGTACCAGACGGCCACGAAGACGCCGATGATGATGCAGAGTGCGTAGCCGCGCAGCGGCAGCGGTCCCAGGTGGATCGCTCCGGACGACGGGCTCGGAATGTAGGCAAGGTCCATGACGGAACCGACGCTACCTTGCTTAGCAGTGGAAGCGGCAAGCCGCCCGGGACAACTTATGGATAACTCTGCCGCGGACCGCCCGCCCCGAACCCGGTTCCGGGGGTCCGGGGCCGGACGGCCCGCCGCGACCGGACCCGACTACGGCTGTGTCGCGTCCGCCGAGGGCTTCGACGGTTCCGTGGTGCCCGCCTTCTTGCCCTTGTTCGCCTCGGCGACCCACTTCTTCAGATTCTCCGGGGAGATCTGCTGCCCGTCCTTCTCGGGGAAGATCGACTTCCCGTTGAGCAGGACGGTCGGGGTGCCGCGGAAGCCGCCCTCCGCGAAGGCCTTGTTCGATTTGGCGACCCAGGAGTCGTGCCGGCCGTCCTTCACACAGCTCCGGAACTCCGGAGTGTCGAGTCCTTCGACCTTGCCCGCCAGCTCGATCAGCCGGTCGTTGTCGGCGAACTTGTCGTCCGGCTCCGGCGGCTGGTTGCGGTAGAGGACGTCGTGGTACGGGGCGAATTTGCCCACGTCCTGGGCGCAGGCGACCGCATTGGCCGCGCGCAGCGAACCGCTGCCGCCCATATTGCCGTCGATGATCGTCGCGAAGTGGTAGTCGACCCGCAGCTGTCCGGAGGACTCCAGCTCCTTCAGGGCGCCCCGCATCACGTTCTCGTACTGGGCGCAGACCGGGCAGCGGAAGTCCTCCCAGACCGTGAGCGTCGACGGGGCGTCGGTGGCGCCGACGGGGATCGCGAGCTGCCCCTTGCCCTCCGCGCCCGCGGGAGCCAGCGGCGGCCCGGCGGTGGAGCTGCCGTCGCTGCCCTTGGTCCCCTTGTCGGCGTTGGCGGCGATCACCCCCACCACGGCCGCCAGCCCGAGGACGCCGATCACCGCCGAGGAGACGACCAGCGTCCGCCGTCGCCGCTCACGGACCTTCTCCAGCCGGTTCTCCCGCTCGATCCGCTCGCGCGGGGTCGGCTTCGGCCCGTTGTTCCTGTCGTTGTGCTTCTCGTTCACACCCCGCAAACGAACCGGGGAGGCGCACCCGCGCCTCCCCGGTCCCAGATCCACCCGTACGTGTCAGGCGTACGAAGGCCTCACGTTTCGCTCACCGCCGCGGAACCCCCGCTCACGCCTGCCGCGCCCGGCTCCGGCGTGCGCCCTCGCGCACCCCGGCCGCCAGATCGGCGGCCAGCTCGCGCGCGGCCGCTATCCCGGAGTCGGTGTCGGGCGCGTCCAGGATCCGCTTGACGAACGCGGAGCCCACGATCACCCCGTCCGCGAACCCGGCCACCTCCTCTGCCTGGGCCGCCGTGGACACCCCGAGGCCGACGCAGACCGGCAGTTCGGTGGTGGCGCGCACGCGCCGTACCAGGTCCTCGGCCTGCGCCCCGACGGAGGCGCGGGTTCCGGTGACACCCATCAGCGAGGCCGCGTAGACGAAGCCGGAACCGGCCTCGGTGATCGTGGCGATCCGGGCGTCCCGGCTGCTGGGGGCGACCACGAAGACGGTGGCCAGCCCGTGCTTGCCGGCGTGCTCGCGCCAGAGTCCGGACTCCTCGACGGGCAGGTCGGGCAGGATGCAGCCCGCGCCGCCCGCCTCCGCCAGCTCGGCGGTGAACCGCTCCACGCCGTAGCGGTCGACGGGGTTCCAGTACGTCATCACCAGCACCGGCTTCCCGGTCGCCGCATGCGCCTCGCGCACGGTCCGCAGAACGTCGGCGATGCGGACGCCGCCGCGCAGGGCGATCTCGTCGGCAGTCTGGATCACCGGGCCGTCCAGTACCGGGTCGCTGTGCGGCAGCCCCACCTCGACGATGTCGGCGCCGCCCGCGAAGACGGCCTTGACCGCCTCGATCCCGCCGTCCACGGTCGGGAAGCCGGCCGGGAGGTAGGCGATCAGCGCGGACCGGCCCTCGGCCTTCGCCGCGGCCAGCGTGTCGCTCAGCAGTCGTACGTTCCCGCTCACTTCGCGTTCTCCCCGTCGTACAGCCCGAAGTAGCGGGCGGCGGTGTCCATGTCCTTGTCGCCCCGGCCGGAGAGGCTGACCACGAGCAGCCCGTCCGGTCCCAGCTCCCGCCCGACCTCCAGGGCCCCGGCGAGGGCGTGGGCCGACTCGATGGCCGGGATGATGCCCTCCGTACGCGAGAGCAGCCGCAGGGCCTGCATCGCCTCGTCGTCGGTGACCGGGCGGTACTCGCCCCGGCCGCTGTCCTTGAGGTAGGCGTGCTCCGGGCCGATGCCCGGGTAGTCGAGTCCGGCGGAGATGGAGTACGGCTCGGTGATCTGGCCCTCGTCGTCCTGGAGGACGTAGGACCGCGAGCCGTGGAGTATTCCGGGTTCGCCGACGGTGAGGGTGGCTGCGTGCTCGCCGCTCTCCACGCCGTGGCCCGCGGCCTCGCAGCCGATCAGGCGGACCCCGGTGTCCGGGATGAAGGCGTGGAACAGTCCGATCGCGTTGGAGCCGCCGCCGACGCAGGCGACGGCCGCGTCGGGCAGCCGGCCGGCCCGTTCGAGGATCTGCCCGCGCGCCTCCACGCCGATGACCCGGTGGAAGTCGCGGACCATCGCCGGGAAGGGGTGCGGGCCCGCGACCGTACCGAAGAGGTAGTGCGTGGTGTCGACATTGGCGACCCAGTCGCGGAAGGCCTCGTTGATGGCGTCCTTGAGGGTCCGGCTGCCGGAGGCCACGGGGACGACCTCGGCGCCCAGGATCCGCATCCGGGCGACGTTCAGGGCCTGCCGCTCGGTGTCGATCTCACCCATGTAGATGGTGCAGTCGAGGCCGAACAGGGCGCAGGCGGTGGCGGTGGCGACCCCGTGCTGTCCCGCGCCGGTCTCGGCGATGATCCGGGACTTGCCCATGCGCCGGGTCAGCAATGCCTGCCCCAGCACGTTGTTGATCTTGTGCGAGCCGGTGTGGTTGAGGTCTTCCCGCTTGAGGAAGATCCGCGCGCCCCCGGCGTGCTCGGCGAACCGCGGCACCTCGGTGAGCGGGCTCGGCCGACCGGTGTAGTTGACCAGCAGGTCCTTCAGCTCGGCCGCGAAGGCGGGGTCGGTCTTCGCCTTCTCGTACTCGGAGGCGACCTCGTCGACGGCGGCGACCAGTGCCTCCGGGATGAACTTGCCGCCGAAGGCGCCGAAGTAGCCCGCGGCGTTCGGAATCTGCCCTTCCGGGTCCGGGACGAAGAACTCGCCGGAACCGGCGGAACCGGCGGAACCGGCGGAAGGTGTGGATGAAGTGGACATCCGGCGTACTCCTCGGGGGCGCACGGCCCCCTGACTGTGTGCGGATCGGTAGACGTCGGGAGTGGGTGCGCGCGCTCGGCGGACGAACCGGACGGATGGCCGCCGGTTCATCCGGCGGTACGGCGGTCCGGGCCGGGTATCAGCGGGTACGGCTGCGTACGGGTCCGGACCGGCCGGTCACCCGTGGAGGCGGCGGTACCGCGCGGAGACGCTCAGCGGCGCGCGCGGCGGCCGCGCCATCGCATGCCGTTGACCTGGCCCGGCTCCGAACCGATCACATAGCGCACGCGCCGGCCGTGCACCCGCCGCGCCGGAGCACGGCAGCCGCGGGGACGGCAGCCGCGCGCAAGGCGGGCGTACGCGTCCCCGGGGACCGGGCTCGGGTGTCGGACGGCGGCGGGCACGACGGGGTCAGCTCCGCCCGTGGCGCAGGGCCGGGTGGGCGCCCGCGGCGACCAGATCGGCGACGGCGGTCTTCGGGTCACGGCCGGTGACCAGGGACTCGCCGACGAGGACGGCGTCGGCGCCCGCGTTGGCGTAGGCGATCAGATCGTGCGGACCGCGGATACCGGACTCGGCGATCTTGACGATATGCGCCGGGATCTCCGGGGCGACCCGCTCGAAGGTGGAGCGGTCCACCTCCAGCGTCTTCAGATTGCGGGCGTTCACGCCGATGACCTTGGCACCGGCATCGAGGGCGCGCTCGGCCTCGTCCTCGTCGTGGACCTCGACCAGCGGGGTCAGCCCGATCGACTCGGCGCGCTCGATGAGGGAGACCAGCGCCTCCTGCTCCAGCGCGGCCACGATGAGCAGCGCCAGATCGGCGCCGTACGCCCGGGCCTCCCACAGCTGGTAGGCCGTGACGATGAAGTCCTTGCGCAGAACGGGGATGTCGACCCGGGCGCGGACGGCCTCCAGATCGGCCAGGGAGCCGCCGAAGCGCCGCTGCTCGGTGAGGACGGAGATCACGGCGGCGCCGCCGGCCTCGTAGTCCGCGGCGAGTCCGGCGGGGTCGGCGATCGCGGCCAGGGCACCCTTGGACGGGCTGGAGCGCTTGACCTCGCAGATCACCCGGACGCCCTCGCCGCGCAGTGCGGCGATGCCGTCCTTGGCCGCGGGGGCCTTGGCGGCCCGCTCCTTCAGCTCGTCGAGGGAGACCCGCGCCTGCCGCTCTGCGAGGTCGGCGCGGACGCCGTCGATGATCTCGTCGAGCACACTCACGCGAGCGGCCCCCTTCCGGGACGGTGATGATGGTCAGGGATCATTCATGTCGATGGTATCCGCAGCACGGCCCGCACCCCGCATCCGGTGGACGGCTGTCCCACGGGGTGGGACCGTCAGGGCGCCAGCGCCGAGCCCAGGGGCAGATTCCGCACCACGCTGAAGACCAGCACGGATGCGCCGGTCAGCCACCAGAGGACGGGCGGTACGGAGATCCGCCAGGACGCTGCGGGCCCGGTGGCGGGTGCGCGCGCCGCACGAACCGTCCACAGGGCCCAGAGCACGAAGAAGACCCCGTAGCCGGCGACGGCGACGGCGTTGGCGCCCAGTGCGGTGCCGAGGTCGCCGTGGACGAAGGCGTGGGCGCTGCGGAGCCCGCCGCAGCCGGGGCAGTAGATCCCCGTGTAGCGCAGGAGCGGGCAGGCCGGATAGTGGCCGGGCTCGTTGGGGTCGACGGTCGCGACATAGGCGAAGGCGGCGGCCACGGCGGCGATCGCCCCCGCAGGCGCGGCCAGCCGCCGCCAGAGCGCCTGCGGCGGCCTGGGTGCATGTGCCCCGGCGGCTGCGGGATCGCCCGGGGGGAGGGCCCACCGGGCGGCCGTGCTGCTTCCCGGCGGCGGGGGTACGGCTCCGGCTCCGGTCCCGGCCGTCCCGGTTTCGTGCGCCCCGGACCCGTGCGCCGCGGACCCGTGCGCCGCGGGAGCGACCCGTCCGGGCATCCCCGTGGGGTGCCCCTCCGCCGCCCGGGCGGGTCCTGCGGGCTCCGGAGGCGGGGAACCTGCCTCGGGGCCGTACCGACCGGCCGTCCGGGTTCCGTCCGCCGAACCGCCGGACGTTCCGGCGGCGGCGGGGGCCTCAGGCGCCGACGGAACAGGGCCAGCAGGTCCCGCGGGCGGGGCCGGTGTGCTGCGCTCCCCCGCGGGGAGGCCCGGCGCGGAGGGGGATGTCGTGGCGTCCACCGTGCGATTCTCTCCGGTCATACGCGAAGGCGCAGCCCGGCCGCGCCGGTCTGCGTCTCGTGTCGTGGGGCCGCTGCCGCGGCCGGTTGCCCGTGGGGGCAGGGCGTCAGACGCCGCCCTGGGCCGCCACGCGCTCGGCCGCGATCCGCCCGGCCTGCTCACGGGCGTGCTTGCGCTCCGCGGTCTCCTTCGCGGCACCGAGGCCCGCAGCCTTCATCCCCATGCCGACGACACCGCCGATGAGGGTGATCGCGATACCGCCCCAGAAGCCGAGCGGGTTGGCCGCGACCAGGAAGACTCCGGAGACGCAGAAGCCAATGAAGGCGATGCTGACACCGGTCCAGGCGGCGGGGGTGTGGCCGTGTCCGTGGGCGCTGCCCGACATGAAATGCTCCTCGGTTGCTGAGCGCGCTGAGCGCGCGGAATGCTGCGAACGCGGCGGCGGTCCGACGCGCTCAGGGGGTGGTGAGCCGGGTGCTCGTACTCCATTGTCCCGTACTCCCCCGGCGCCCCGGCGGCAGGGTGACCCGTCTGACATCACGCTCCGGGGCACGGTGCCTGCGGACCGTGCGAGACGGTGGTTGCGCCAGGGCCATAGGTCCCGTCACGGGCGGCGGTGGTTACCGGCCGGGGGGTGCGGGGTCGCCGTCCGTGGGGTCTTCGCCGCGGTCCAGGGCCTTCCAGAGGTCCTCGGGCCGGTCGGGGTCGACCACGGGTGCGGTACGGGAGCGGGGCGTGCCGTCGCGCTCGTAACGGCCCGACATGCTGGGCCAGAGCCGTCCGTACCGCAGGGCGAGGAGACCGGCGGCGAGGATCAGCAGTCCGGCGGCGGCGGTGACGTACGGCCAGGGGGTGTGGCTCAGGGAGCCGATCGTCGCGGCGGTGTCGCCGGTGGTCTCGGCGGCCTTGTCGTCGAGGGCGTCGCGGTCGGAGGCCCCGAGGAACGCGGCGACGGCGGCGCCCGCGCCGCTGAGGGCCAGCAGTGCGGCGACGACGGTGCGGCCCTTGCTGCGGACTGCGAAGACCGCGACGAGCGCGGCGAGGCCGACGACGGCGAGGGCGCTGGGCACTCCGGTGATGTCACCGCCCTCGGCGCTCAGCGACAGGGTGCCGCCGGGGGTGGCCGTGGTGCCCTCGGCCCAGGTACGGCCGGAGGCGAGCAGGGCGACGGTGGCTCCGGAGGCGCCGAGCAGCAGGGCGGCGGCGAGGGTACGGCGGCCCGTGGCGGCACCGGCGGCCCTCGCCGCGGCACCGGACCGGGCGCGGGGCTGGGGTACGGGAACAGCGCTCACATACCCCACTATCCCTTACGCCCCCGCGGGCCCCGCAGCCGCCCTACGGAGCGGCCGGGGCAGTCGGGGCGGCCGGGGCCGTCATGCGGTTGGCGGTATGGACGGCGCGGAGGACCGCGGCGGCCTTGTTACGGCATTCCGTGTCCTCGGCGACCGGGTCCGAATCGGCCACGACTCCCGCTCCGGCCTGCACGAACGCGGTGCCGTCGCGCAGCAGCGCGGTACGGATGGCGATCGCGGTGTCGGAGTCGCCGGCGAAGTCGAGATAGCCGACGCAGCCGCCGTAGAGACCGCGGCGGGAGGGTTCCAGTTCGTCGATGATCTGCATGGCCCGCGGTTTGGGCGCCCCGGAGAGCGTTCCGGCGGGGAAGCAGGCGGTGAGCACGTCGAACGCGGTCCGGCCCGGGGCGACCTTGCCGGTGACGGTGGAGACGATGTGCATGACGTGCGAATACCGCTCGACGGACATGAAGTCGACGACCTCGACGGAGCCGGGCTCGCAGACCCGCCCCAGGTCGTTGCGGCCGAGGTCGACCAGCATCAGGTGCTCGGCGCGCTCCTTGGGGTCGGCGAGCAGTTCCTCGGCGAGGTCGTGGTCCTCCTGGGGGGTCGCCCCGCGGGGCCGGGTCCCGGCGATGGGGTGGAGCATCGCGTGGCCGTCCTCGATTTTGACGAGGGCCTCGGGGCTGGAGCCGACGACGTCGAAGGCTTCCGCGCCGTCGGCGGCGGGGAAGCGGAAGAGGTACATGTACGGGCTGGGGTTGGTGGCCCGCAGGACCCGGTAGACGTCGAGGGCGCTCGCGGTGCACGGGGTCTCGAACCGCTGGGAGGGCACCACCTGGAAGGCCTCGCCGGCCCGGATGCGCTCCTTGATGTCGTCGACGGCCTTCTGGTAGTCGGGGCCGCCCCACAGGGCGGTGAACGGGGGCAGCTCCGAGGCGGGCAGGGCGACCGGTGCGGAGGCCAGGGGCCGGGCGAGGTCGTGCTGCATGGCGTCGAGGCGGGCGACGGCGTCCGCGTAGGCCTCGTCGACACCGGTGTCGAGGTCGTTGTGGTTGATGGCGTTGGCGATCAGCAGGACCGTGCCGTCCCAGTGGTCGAGGACCGCGAGATCGGAGGTGAGCAGCATGGTCAGCTCGGGGAGCCTGAGGTCGTCGCGCTCGCCGGGGCCGATCTTCTCCAGCCGGCGCACGATGTCGTAGCCGAGGTAGCCCACCATGCCGCCGGTGAAGGGCGGCAGTCCGGTGCCGAGGTCGTGCGGCGGGGTGTGGAGGGTTTCCACGGTGGCCCGGAGGGCGGCGAGCGGGTCGCCGTGTGCGGGGACGCCGACGGGCGGGGTGCCGATCCAATGCGCCTGGCCGTCGCGTTCGGTGAGGGTTCCGGTGCTGCGGACGCCGACGAACGAGTACCGCGACCACGAACGGCCGTTCTCCGCGGATTCGAGGAGGAAGGTGCCCGGGCGTTCGGCGGCGAGCTTGCGGTAGAGCGCGACGGGGGTGTCGCCGTCGGCGAGGAGCCGGCGGGTCACGGGGATGACGCGCCGGTCGGCGGCGAGCGCGCGGAAGGTGCTGAGGTCCATGGTCATGGCGCCGGACCCTACTTGCCGAGGGGGAGGACGTCGGCGTCGAAGCAGGTGCGGTCGCCGGTGTGGCAGGCGGCGCCGATCTGGTCGACCTTGACGAGCAGGGTGTCTCCGTCGCAGTCGAGGGCGACGGACTTGACGTGCTGGACATGGCCGGAGGTGTCGCCCTTGACCCAGTACTCCCGGCGGCTTCGGGACCAGTAGGTGGCGCGGCCGGTGGTGAGGGTGCGGTGGAGCGCCTCGTCGTCCATCCAGCCGAGCATGAGCACCTCTCCGGTGTCGTACTGCTGGGCGACGGCGGGGACCAGACCGTCGGCGGTCCGCTTGAGACGGGCGGCGACGGCGGGGTCGAGGGGGCCTGTGGTGCCACTGCTGGTCATAGGGCCATTGTGCCGTGCCCGCGGGCCGTCCCGGGCCGGTTGTCCACAGGCCGGACCCGTTCCGCGCCCTTGTCCACAGGAGCCGGGTCTCCACTGGTCGCCGTCGCCGCACCCGCCGTACGCTGGCGGACATGTCGACCCATGCCAAGCGTGAACGACTTCTTCTCGCCGACCTCCTCGAAAGCGTCGGCCCGGACGCCCCGACGCTCTGCGAGGGCTGGCGGGCCCGTGATCTCGCGGCCCATGTGGTGGTCCGGGAGCGCCGCCCGGACGCCGCGGGGGGCATTCTGCTCGGTCCGCTGAAGGGGCGGCTGGAGCGGGTCCAGGCCGAGTTCGCGGCGAAACCGTACGAAGAGCTGATTCAGCTGATCAGGACCGGACCGCCCCGGCTCTCCCCGATGAATGTGAAGCTGGTGGACGAGGCCGCGAACACCGTGGAGTTCTACGTCCATGCGGAGGACGTGCGCCGGGCCCAGCCCGAATGGACGCCCCGGCCGCTGGACCGTGTCTTCGAGGACGCGCTGTGGGCCCGGCTGGAGCGGGCGGCCCGGGTGCTGGGCCGCAGATCCCCGGCCGGGCTGGTGCTGCGGCGCCCCGACGGCCGAACGGTGGTCGCCCACCGGGGCGCGCCCGTGGTGACCGTGACCGGCGGGCCCGGCGAGCTGACGATGTTCGCGCTGGGCCGTCAGAACGCGGCGCAGGTGGATCTGGAGGGCGAGCCGGAAGCGGTGGAGAAGGTCCGCTCCTCGCGGATCGGCCTCCCGGGGTAGGTCGTCTCCGGTGGAGACGCGGACGGCTCCGGCGGCCGGAGCCGTCGGAGCCGTACAGCAGCTCGGGAGCCGTGGGAGCCGGGTCAGCGGACCGGGTGGCCCGCTTCCCGCAGTGCGTCCTTGACCTGCGAGATCCGCAGATCGCCGAAGTGGAACACGGAGGCGGCGAGCACCGCGTCCGCGCCCGCTTCGACGGCGGGCGGGAAGTCCGCGAGCCGCCCCGCGCCGCCGCTGGCGATCACCGGGACGGTGACGTGCTTGCGTACGGCCGCGATCATCTCGGTGTCGTAGCCGTCCTTGGTGCCGTCGGCGTCCATGGAGTTCAGCAGGATCTCGCCCGCGCCCAGCTCGGCGGCCCGGTGGGCCCATTCCACGGCGTCGATACCGGTGCCGCGGCGGCCGCCGTGGGTGGTGACCTCGAAGGAGCCGGCCGGGGTGCGGCGGGCGTCGACGGAGAGCACCAGCACCTGGCGGCCGAAGCGCTCCGCGATCTCGCGGATCAGCTCGGGCCGGTCGATGGCCGCGGTGTTGACGCCCACCTTGTCGGCACCGGCCCGCAGCAGTTTGTCGACATCGTCGGCGGAGCGGACTCCGCCGCCGACGGTGAGCGGGATGAACACCTGCTCGGCAGTGCGGCGCACCACGTCGTAGGTGGTCTCGCGGTTCCCGGAGGAGGCGGTGATGTCGAGGAAGGTCAGCTCGTCGGCGCCCTCGGCGTCGTACAGCCTGGCCATCTCGACGGGGTCGCCCGCGTCCCGCAGGTTCTGGAAGTTGACGCCCTTGACGACCCGCCCGTTGTCGACGTCGAGGCAGGGGATGACGCGTACGGCGAGGGTCATGCCGAGGCCACCGCCGCGAGGGCGTCCTCCAGGGTGAACGCCTTGGCGTACAGCGCCTTGCCGACGATCGCGCCCTCCACGCCCTCGGGGACGAGCCCGGCGATGGCCCGCAGATCGTCGAGGGAGGAGACGCCTCCGGAGGCGACGACGGGCTTGTCGGTGGCGGCGCAGACGTTCTTCAGGAGCTCCAGATTGGGGCCCTGGAGGGTGCCGTCCTTGGCGATGTCGGTGACGACGTAGCGGGCGCAGCCCTCGGAGTCGAGGCGGGCGAGCGTCTCGTAGAGGTCGCCGCCGTCGCGGGTCCAGCCGCGGCCGCGCAGGGTGGTGCCGCGGACGTCGAGACCGACGGCGATCCGGTCGCCGTACTCGGCGATGACCTTGGCGACCCATTCGGGGGTCTCCAGGGCGGCGGTGCCCAGATTGACCCGGGTGCAACCGGTGGCGAGCGCGGCGACCAGCGACGCGTCGTCGCGGATCCCGCCGGACAGCTCGACCTTGATGTCCATCGCGCCCGTGACCTCCGCGATCACGGCGCGGTTGTCGCCCGTGCCGAAGGCGGCGTCGAGGTCGACCAGGTGGAGCCACTCGGCTCCGGAGCGCTGCCAGGTGAGGGCGGCCTCCAGCGGGGAGCCGTAGGAGGTCTCGCTACCGGACTCGCCGTGCACGAGACGGACGGCCTGTCCGTCGCGGACGTCGACGGCAGGAAGGAGTTCGAGCGTGGTCACAGTGTTCCGATCCAGTTGGTCAGTAGCCGGGCACCGGCGTCGCCGGACTTCTCGGGGTGGAACTGGGTCGCCCACAGGGCGCTGTTCTCGACCGCCGCGACGAAGCGTTCGCCGTGCGTGGCCCAGGTGACGTGCGGGGCGCGGATCGCGGCGTTGGTGATCTCCAGCTCCCAGTCGTGCGCGGCGTAGGAGTGCACGAAGTAGAAGCGTTCGTCGGGGCCGACCCCGGCGAACAGGGTGCTGTCGTCGGGCGCGTCGACCGTGTTCCAGCCCATGTGGGGGACGACGGGCGCCTTCAGCGGGCCGACCGTGCCGGGCCATTCGTCGAGGCCCTCCGTCTCCACCCCGTGTTCGATGCCGCGGGCGAAGAGGATCTGCATGCCCACGCAGATGCCCATGACCGGCCGGCCGCCGGAGAGGCGGCGGCCGACGATCCAGTCGCCGCGGGCCGCGCGCAGCCCCTCCATACAGGCGGAGAAGGCACCGACGCCGGGGACCAGGAGCCCGTCGGCGTTCATGGCGCGGTCGAAGTCGCGGGTTATCTCCACATCGGCGCCGACCCGGGCGAGGGCCCGTTCGGCGGAGCGGACGTTGCCGAAGCCGTAGTCGAAGACGACGACCGATTTACGGCTCATGACCACACGTCCAGCCGGAGCACGCCCGCGCCGATCGCCATGGCGGCGCCGATGGACAGCAGCACGACCACGCCCTTGGGCTGCTCCTGCTTGACGAAGGAGTACACGCCGCCGAGGAGGAAGAGCCCGACCACGATCAGGATGGTGGAGAGGCTGTTCACAGCGCGCCCTTCGTGGAGGGGAGGATTCCGGCGGCGCGGGTGTCGCGCTCGCTGGCGTACCGCAGGGCCCGGGCGAGCGCCTTGAACTGGCACTCGACGATGTGGTGGGCATTGCGCCCGTACGGGACGTGGACGTGCAGCGCGATCTGCGCCTGGGCGACGAAGGACTCCAGGATGTGCCGGGTCATCGTGGTGTCGTAGGTGCCGATCATCGGCGCCATGTTCTCCGGCTCGGTGTGCACCAGATAGGGGCGGCCGGAGAGGTCGACGGTGACCTGCGCGAGGGATTCGTCGAGGGGGACGGTGCAGTTCCCGAAGCGGTAGATGCCCACCTTGTCGCCGAGGGCCTGCTTGAAGGCGGCGCCGAGCGCGAGGGCGGTGTCCTCGATGGTGTGGTGGGTGTCGATGTGCAGATCACCGTCGGTCTTGACCGTCAGGTCGAAGAGCCCGTGCCGCCCGAGCTGATCGAGCATGTGGTCGTAGAAGCCGACCCCGGTCGACACATCGGTCTTCCCGGTGCCGTCGAGGTCGATCTCGACGACGACGGCGGTCTCCTTGGTGGTCCGTTCGACCCGCCCAACGCGGCTCATGTGCTCTGCTCCTTCTTCAACTCACGTACGGCGTCGAGGAACGCGTCGTTCTCGGCGGGGGTGCCCGCGGTGACCCGCAGCCATCCCGGGACGCCGTTGTCACGGACGAGAACGCCCCGGTCGAGGATCCGCCGCCAGGCGTCGTGCGCACCGCCCGCGCCGTCGAACCGTCCGAACTGGACGAAGTTCGCGTCGGAGTCGGTGACCTCGTAGCCGATGGCCCGCAGCTCGGCGACCAGGCGGTCCCGCTCGGCCTTGAGCTGCTCCACGTACCCGAGCAGGGTATCGGTGTGCTCCAGGGCGGCGAGCGCGGTGGCCTGGGTGACGGCGGAGAGGTGGTACGGCAGCCGGACCAGCTGGACCGCGTCGACCACGGCCGGATCGGCGGCGAGATAGCCGAGCCGCAGCCCGGCGGCGCCGAAGGCCTTGGACATCGTCCGGGAGACGACCAGGTTCGGCCGGCCTTCGATCAGCGGCAGCAGGCTGGGGCGGTGGCTGAACTCGACGTACGCCTCGTCGACGACGACCAGCGACGGCCGGGCGGCCTGGGCCGCCTCGTACAGCGCCAGCACGGTCTCCGCTTCGACGGCGGTGCCGGTGGGGTTGTTGGGGGAGGTGATGAAGACGACGTCGGGCCGGTGCTCGGCGATCGCCCGGGCCGCCGCGGCCGGATCGACGGTGAAGTCGTCGTTGCGGGGGCCGGAGATCCACTCGGTGCCGGTGCCCCGGGAGATCAGGGCGTGCATGGAGTACGACGGCTCGAAGCCGATGGCGCGGCGCCCCGGGCCGCCGAAGGTCTGGAGGAGCTGCTGGATGACCTCGTTGGAGCCGTTGGCGGCCCAGACCTGTGCGGTGGTGACCGGATGTCCGGAGGTACGGCTCAGATACGCGGCGAGCGCGGTGCGCAGCTCGACGGCGTCCCGGTCGGGGTAGCGGTTGAGCCCGCGGGCGGCCTCCCGGACCCGCTCCGCGATCCGCTCGACCAGCGGTTCGGGCAGGGGGTACGGGTTCTCGTTGGTGTTGAGCTGGACGGGGACGTCGAGCTGGGGCGCGCCGTACGGGGACTTGCCGCGCAGTTCGTCGCGGATCGGCAGATCGTCGATCGCCACGGGGCGCGGGGTGGTGCGGCCGGTCACTGGCCCGGGACCTTCCAGTCGAAGCGGGCCTTCAGGGCGGCGCCGTGGGCGGGCAGGTCCTCGGCCTCGGCGAGGGTGACCACGTGGTGGGTGATCTCGGCGAGGGCGTCGCGGGTGTAGTCGACGATGTGGATGCCGCGCAGGAAGGACTGCACGGACAGGCCGGAGGAGTGGCAGGCGCAGCCGCCGGTGGGCAGCACGTGGTTGGATCCGGCCGCGTAGTCGCCGAGGGAGACGGGCGACCAGGGGCCGACGAAGATCGCGCCCGCGTTCCGGACCCGGGCGGCGACGGCGGCGGCGTCGGCGGTCTGGATCTCCAGGTGCTCGGCGCCGTAGGCGTCGACGACCTTCAGCCCCTCCTCGACCCCGTCGACCAGCACGATCGCCGACTGGCGGCCGCTGAGCGCGGGCACGATCCGGTCGTCGACGTGCCGGGTGGCGGCGAGCTGCGGCTCCAGTTCCTTCTCGACCGCGTCCGCGAGGCGGAGGGAGTCGGTGACCAGGACGGCGGCGGCCAGCGGATCGTGCTCGGCCTGGCTGATCAGATCGGCGGCGACGTGCACCGGGTCGGCCGTGTCGTCGGCGA
This sequence comes from Streptomyces tsukubensis, assembly GCF_003932715.1. Taxonomy (NCBI): domain Bacteria; kingdom Bacillati; phylum Actinomycetota; class Actinomycetes; order Kitasatosporales; family Streptomycetaceae; genus Streptomyces; species Streptomyces tsukubensis. Next base: position 1,840,005 of record NZ_CP020700.1, read on the forward strand.
GGACCGCGATCTCGGTCGGTCCGGCCTCGGTGTCGATGCCGATCCGGCCGGTGAAGTAGCGCTTGGCGGCGGCGACCCAGATATTGCCGGGCCCGGTGACCATATTGGCGGGGGCGCATTCGCCGGTGCCGTACGCGAACATGGCGACGGCCTGGGCGCCGCCCGCCGCGTACACCTCGTCGACGCCGAGCAGGGCGCAGGCGGCGAGGATGGTGGGGTGCGGCAGCCCGCCGTGCTCCTTCTGCGGCGGGGAGGCGAGCGCGATCGACGGGACCCCGGCCTCCTGCGCCGGAACCACGTTCATGATCACGGAGGAGGGGTAGACGGAGCGTCCGCCGGGCGCGTACAGCCCGACCCGCTCGACGGGGACCCACTTCTCGGTGACCGTGCCGCCGGGGACGACCTGCGTGGTGTGGTCCGTACGGCGCTGCGCGCGGTGGACGATCCTGGCCCGGCGGATGGACTCCTCCAGGGCGGCCCGCACCCCGGGGTCGAGCGCCTCCAGCGCGGCCGTGAGGGCGGCGGCGGGCACCCGGATCCGCTCCAGCACCACACCGTCGAACCGCTCGGCGTAGTCGATCAGCGCCGCGGTGCCGCGATGGCGTACGTCCTCGCAGATGGGCCGCACCTTCTCCAGGGCGGCTTCCACGTCGAACTCGGCACGGGGCAGCAGATCGCGCAGGGCGGCACCCTCGGGGAGGGCGTCGCCGCGCAGGTCGATTCGGGAGATCACACCGACAATTCTCGCAGACCCGGAACCGGGGTCGCGTTCCGTATCACTGGCTGATACACCTCCCGTGATACGGAATGCGGCCCACGGGTGATCGTTGACCACTAGCGTTCACCCCGTCACTCAGCGGGCATAACGGCGTTACGCGCCCGGATTAACGGGAGTCGCGCGACGCCGTCGAGGAACGGGGGAAGCGCAGTGAGCGAGCCGTCGGCCGACGGTCCACCGGACGGGCTGAGTCCGGCCGAGCTACGGATGTGGAACGCCTTCAGAAACGGCAGCACCTTCGATCTCAGCGACCCCGATCCGCTGCGGAACGATCCCTTCTCGCCCCACCCCTGGGGTCCCGAACGACAGGTCCGGGCCGACATCGTTGCCCTGCTGCTGCTCGACGGGCCGCCGCCGCACCCCGGGCGGGTCGCGGCGCTCAAACTCCGCGGCGTCCAGATCACGGGCACGCTGAAGCTGGCAGGCGGCACGGTCGGCCCCTATGTGGAGCTGCACTCCTGCCGTTTCGACAGCGAGATCCTGATGCCGGAGGCCCATGTCACCACCCTGCGGATGGTGTCCTGCCTGCTGCCGAAGCTGGAGGCGGCCCGGCTGCGCACCGAGGGCGATCTCCATCTGCCGCGCTGCCGGGTCGAGCACGGGATAAGGCTCACCGACGCCCAGATCGGTACGGATCTGCTGATCAACCAGATTCAGGTACGGCCGGACCGGCGGGGCCGGGCGATCACCGCGGACGGGCTCTCGGTCGCCCAGGACCTCCAGGCCGAGCTGATCCAGACCTTCGGGGAGTTCAGTCTCCGCGGTGCGAAGATCGGGGTGTCCCTGAGTCTGCGCGGCAGCAGACTGCGGGCGGCGGCCGAGCGCCGGGCGCTGAACGCCCCGCAGCTCACCGTGGAGCGGACGCTCTATCTGACCGGGGCGTGGGTGAGCGCGGCAACCGGCGACCCGGGCGCCACCCCTCCGTACGGGGTGATCCACAGCGGTGCCCGGCGCGGCACCCGCCTCCAGCCCTTCGAATGCCACGGCGGGGTCCGGCTCGACGACGGCCGGTTCGGTGACGCGATCGACCTGCACCGCGCCCGGCTGCTGATGAACACCGGCGAGGAGCTGTCGCTGCGCCGGATCGTCACCCCCGAGCTGCGGTTCAACGGGGAGCGGCCGGAGGAGGGCCGGGTGGTGCTCAACGGCGCCAAGGTCGTCACCCTGGTCGACCTGGCGGCGAGCTGGCCGGGCCCCGGCGGTCTCGCGATGGGCGGTTTCGTCTACGAGAACCTGGTGCCGATCGACTCGTTCCCGCTGGCCAGACGGCTGGAGTGGGTGGAGTCCGCGACCCCGGAGTACTCGCCCGAGCCGTACGAGCGACTGGCGACGGTCCTGCGCAACAGCGGCGAGGACGCGGACGCCCGGGAGGTACTGCTCGCCAAGCAGCGGCGGCGGCGCGAGACGCTTCCGCTGGCCGGAAAGCTGTGGGGGCATATCCAGGATCTGACCGTGGCGTACGGCTACCGGCCGGGGCGGGCGGCGCTGTGGATGGCCGTGCTCTGGGCCGCGAGCGCGCTGGCCTTCGCCCAGGCCGAGCCGAAGCCGTTCAAACCGGGCGAGCATCCGGACTTCAACCCGGCGCTGTACGCACTGGACCTGCTGGTCCCGGTGATTAACCTGGGCCAGGACGGCTACTGGAAGCTGGAGGGCCACTGGCAGTGGACGGCGGCGGGGCTGATCCTGCTGGGCTGGATTCTGGCCACCACGGTCGCGGCGGGAGCCACCCGGCTGCTGAGCCGCGGCTGACGGCCCGCCTCCGGCGCGGTGCTCGCCCTGCGACCCGGGCAGGGTTCCGTACCGGACCCGAAGGGGCGCGGGAAACCGGCGCATCACGGCCTTGCACCGCCGGGCCGGGACACATAGGTGCGTCACCAGGGGCCGGGCACGGACGCCGCCCCGCCCCCGGGCCTGCAGGGAACCGGCCCGCATTCTTTACGCTCTTTACGGTCTCTTGCCCTCCCCCGGCACAACCTTTCCGCCGCCACGAAAACTTCACACCGTTCCGCTGGCAAACTCCCGAGCCGGGTTTTTCAATGGTCGGCATCATGGCACTGCTCCGCGCCCTGCTGCGCACCGCACGCGTGATCCGCCACACCCCGCGGCTCTCCGACGGTCTGCCGCCCGATGATGCGGTACTGCTCGACGTGCCCGATGCCCGGACGGCACCCTCCCTGGTGGCCGCCGCCGACGGCGACTGGGAACCCGCCGCGAAACTGCTGGCGACGGCCCGCGCGGAAGCCGACTGGGAGAGCCGGGACCGCCAGGTGGCCCGGCTCGCGGCCTTCGCCTACGCCCGGGACGACTGGCTGGTCCACTGGCTGGCCGACGCACCGCGCGACCCCGACGCCCTGGTCGTCAAGGCCGAACTGGAGGTCCGCCGGGCCTGGGACTCCCCCGCCCGCCGGGAACGGCTCCGGGAGATCGGCCCGTTGATCGACGCGGCCGCCGACAGCGCGCCCGGCGATCCGGTGCCCTGGCGGATCGCCCTGGACCACGCCCGCGGCAGCCATGCCACGCACGGCGCGTTCGAAGCCCTCTGGGAACAGGCGATACGCCGCTCCTCGCACCACTACGGCTGCCATGTCGCCGCCCTGCGCTATCTCTCCGCCCAGTGGTACGGCTCCCACCGCGAATGCTTCGACTTCGCCGAACAGGCCGCCGCCGACGCCCTGCCGGGCTCTCTCATCAAGGCGCTGCCGGTGCGGGCCGCTTTCGCCCAGCTGCTCGCCGGCGGCTACAGCACCGTCCACGCCGAGCGCATCGACCGGGCCGCCGATCTCGCGGTGGAACTCTCCGCGGGCCATCCGGCCGCCGATCCCGGACCCGCCGAGGTACGGAACCTGACGGTCTCCGTCCTGGTGCGGCGGGGCCGCTGGGAGGCCGCGCTGGAGGAGTTCCGGCTGATCGGCCCGTACGCGACCTCGTTCCCCTGGACGTACTTCTCCGATGATCCACTGGACCGGTTCCTCCAAGCCAGGGACGGTGTACGGCACCGGCTCGCGTCGGCGACTCCGCTGCGCGCGGCACCCGGCCGGGACCGGACCGGCCGGGACCGCCCCGCGGCCCATTAGTCTTGTCCGACGTGACCATCGCAAGACTGCCGCTCTTCCCGCTGAACTCGGTACTGTTCCCGGGGCTCGTCCTGCCCCTGAACGTCTTCGAGGAGCGTTATCGCGCCATGATGCGCGAACTGCTGAAGACGGACGAGTCCCTGCCGAGGCGCTTCGCCGTCGTCGCCATCCGCGACGGCCACGAGGTGGCACCCTCCGAGCCCGGGCTGCCCGACCCGACCGCCCGGCCCGACCGCGGACCCGCGGCGGGCTTCGGCACCGATCCCCTGAAGGCCTTCCACGGCATGGGCTGCATCGCCGACGCCGCGACCATCCGGGAGCGCGAGGACGGGAGCTTCGAGGTGCTCGCCACCGGCACCACCCGGATCAGGCTGCTCTCCCTCGACAGCGACGGCCCTTTCCTCACCGCGGAGGTGGAGGAGGTGCCCGATGTCACCGACGAGAGCGCGGGGGCGCTCGCGGAGGGCGTGCTGCGGGCTTTCCGCGCCTATCAGAAGAGGCTGGCGGGGGCCCGGGAGCGGACCCTGACCGCTCCCCCGGACCTGCCCGACGAACCGTCCGTGGTGTCCTATCTGGTCGCCGCGGCGGCCGTGCTCGACACCCCCGCGAAGCAGCGGCTGCTGGAGGCGCCGGACGTGGCGTCCCGGCTCCGGGACGAGCTGAAGCTCCTGCGCTCCGAGACCGCCGTCATACGGCACCTTCCTTCGGTGCCCGCCGTCGATCTGACCCGGGCGCCGACCAGCCTGAACTGACCCTCGGGGCGGTGCGGGCCGGGCCCGTACCGCCCCGGCCGACGGGCGGTCCGCGCACCGGCGGCCGGCCCCACCAGGAAGAGCGTGCGCTGTGGCGAAGAAGAACGGCAGGAAGCAGCAGAAGGCGGGCGGCGGGACCCCCGCGACGGTCGCCCTGGCGGCCGCGGGCACGGAGTACACCGTGCACGCCTACGACCACGACCCCGCATCGCCCTCGTACGGCGAGGAGGCGGCCGAGGCACTCGGGGTCTCGCCGGACCGGGTCTTCAAGACCCTCGTCGCGGACGTCGACGGAGAACTGACCGTGGCGGTCGTCCCCGTCGCGGGCCGGCTCGACCTCAAGGCCCTCGCCTCGGCGGTCGGCGGCAAACGCGCGGCGATGGCCGATCCGGCGGCGGCGGAGCGCACCACGGGCTATGTCCTCGGCGGTATCTCCCCGCTGGGGCAGCGCAAACGGCTGCGGACGGTCCTCGACGACTCGGCCGGGGCCCACACCACGATCTGTGTGTCGGCGGGCCGCCGCGGGCTGGAGATCGAACTCGCCCCCGGCGATCTGGCGGCCCTCACCGGCGCGGTCCTGGCGCCGATCGGGCGGATGTAGTCCACGGGCGGCCCGCGCCTTCTCGTACCGGCGCCGAATCGGGCGTGCACGGGGGGTCGACGCGGGCCGGCTTCTCGGTTACGACCGAGGGGGACGACCCGGCGTCCGTGCCGCGTCCCGTGCCGGGAAGGAGCCCCTCCGTGTCCAAGCGCACCCGCAAACGCAAATGGCGCACCCGTAAGGCCAACCACGGCCGCCGCCCCGCGTGACGGGGCAGCCGCGCCCCCGGGGTCGGGGGCGCGGCTGCGGTGTCAGTGGGCGGACGGGCCCCAGGGCTGCTGCGCGGGCGGGTCGTCCGTGGCCGGTTCGCGGTCGCCGAACAGGGCCGTGAGCCCCAGGTGGACGATCATCGCCCCGAGGGGCCAGGCCAGCAGCACCCCGTACGCCCGCATCTTCAGCGGCGCGTCGAACGTCACGCCCGCACCGACCTCGCGGGCGTGCGCCGCCACATCGTCGGTCGGGCCGAACCAGATGCCGAAGCGCCACGCCAGCAGCGAACCGAGCAGTCCGCCGACGGCGAGCGCGAGGACCAGCAGGACGCCGCCGCGACGGCGCCAGAGGAAGACCCCGGCCGCGCTGAGCGCGCCGAACGCCAGGCCGAGCAGGGCGAAGGTGCCGTCCGCGCCGATCGCGCCCTCGCCCTCGGTGTCCTTGAGGAAGACGGCCTTGCCGTCGGAGATCAGCGGGATGCGGGGGGCCAGCCAGAGCCACAGCAGGCCGAGCGCGATGCCCAGGGCCGCGACCGCGACCGCGACGACCGCGGCGTCGCGCAGATCAGCCCGGCGGCGGGCCGCACGCTCCGCGAGCTCGGCGGGGGTGGGGGGCGCAGGGGGCGCGAACCCGGGCCAGGGGGCGGGCGGCGGCGACTGTCCGGGCTCCGGCGCGCGCCAGGGGTTGTCTTTCGGCCCGTGCTCCGGTTCCTGCCCCGGCTCATGGCCCGGTTCCCGGTGCGGAGGTGTCAGCGGTGCGGTCACCACGCCATCGTGCCAGGCCTGCGGCGACCGCGCCTCACCGGACCGCCGCGCGGCGATACGCCCAGGTCGCGGCGGTCAGCGAGAGCACGCCGACCACGGCGCAGACCCCCAGGTGGAGGGCGACGGCGACCCAGTCGGGCCGGGAGTCGAAGGTCCGTGCGAGGGCCTCGACACCGTATGTGGACGGCATCAGATCACGGAGGTACGCGATCGGCTCGGGCAGCCTGGCCGGCGGCAGCACGCCCAGCAACAGCGCCGCGGACATGCCGAGCTGGCCGAGGAGGGTGGCGAGTTCGGGGCGGGGCGCGAGCAGACCGAGGGCCGCGCCGAGCCCGGAGAGCGCCGCACCGCAGAGCGGTACGACGGCGACCAGGACCCAGAGGTGGGTCAGCGGCAGACCGAACAGCAGACTGCCGGTGACGGCGGTGACGATCGTGCCGGGCACGGTGAAGGAGGCGTACGCCCCGGCCGCGCCGAGCACCACGGCGGCGGGCGGCACGGGCAGGGTGGCGTAGTGGTCGAGCCCGCCGCTGCCGCGCAGCTGGCCGAAGTACTGGGCGAGGAGGTTGAGCGCCACGAAGGCGACGACCAGCACGGCGGATCCGGCGACCACGGCCCGCGCCTCGGCGCCGCCGTCGACGACTCCGCGCATCAGGACCATGATCCCGACGGACTGGAAGGTCGCCACGAAGAGCAGCGGGATCCGGGCCACCCGGGCCCGGGACAGCTGGGCCCGGTAGACCGCCGCCAGCGACGGCAGCAGTCTGGCCCGGGGGGCCAGCGGGGCCGGGGCGGCGGCCGCCTCCGGGGTCCGTTCCCGCTCCGCCTCCGCCTCCGCCTCCGTCGTCCGGGTCCGTCCGGACACCGTCTGTACGGGCACGATGCTCACGCCTTGACCAGCCCCTTCGTCGCGTTCCCCCCGAGCGCCAAGTACACGTCCTCCAGGCTGGGCGTCGCGAGCGTGAAGTCGTCGAGCGCCGCGAAGGCGGCGCCGCCCGTGACGGCCGCGACGGCGGCGCGCGCCTCGTCGGGTGCCAGCCTGAGCACCCAGCGCCGGCCGGACTCCTGGGCGGAGGCGCGCAGCGCGGCGACCTCCGGAACGTCCAGGGGCGCCCGTTCCCGCCAGACCAGCTCCACCCGTACCTCGCCGGCGATCCGCTCCTTGAGCCCGGCGGGGGTGTCGCAGGCGATGACCCGTCCGCGGTCCAGCACGGCGACCCGGTCGAGCACGGTCTCCGCCTCGATGACGTTGTGGGTGACGAGGACGACCGTGGTGCCGTGCTCGGCGCGGCGCCGGTCCACCGCGGACCAGACCGCGCGGCGGGCGACGGGGTCCATTCCGGTGGTGGGCTCGTCCAGGACGAGGAGGGGGCGCTCGCCGACGAGGGCGGCGGCGACGCAGGCGAGCCGGCGTTCGCCGCCGGAGAGCTTCTTGAGGGCGCGGCCGGCGAGCGGGGTGAGTCCCAGCTCCTCCAGGACCGCGTCGCGCTCGGCCCGCGCGTCGTGGAGGCCGAGGCCGCGCAGCCGTCCGGTGGTCTCGGCGGCGAGGGAGACCGTCAGCTCGTCGAGGGCGGTGGACTCCTGCCCGAGGTAGCCGATGAGCCGGGCGGCGCGTTCCGGGTGGCGTACGAGATCGTGGCCGAGGACCTCGACACTGCCCGCATCGGGGCGCATCAGACCGGTCAACTGGCGTACGAGGGTGGACTTCCCGGCTCCGTTGGGCCCGAGCAGTCCGAAGATCTCACCGCCCCGGACCTCCAGGCTGATGCCGTCGGAGGCCCGGACCTCGGGGGTGGCGGGTACGCCGCGGCGGGCGCGCACGGCAGGGTACGTCTTCACCAGCCGCCGCACCACGCACACCGTACTCACGAGGTACGAGGGTACGGGGTCCCCGCCCCGTCTCCGTGCCCGGGTGCCCTGCCGCGTACCGCCACCGGACCTCAGGGGGGCGCTACTCGCCCGCCGGGGCGTGCTCGGCAGCCGTACGGACGTCGATCTCGCGCCAGAAACCGGCCCGGATGGCATAGCGGTCGTGCTCGTCGATCTGGTCGTCCTTGTGCGCCAGCAGCCCGAAGCGTGCCGCGTAGCGCAGCAGTTCCCCGTCGATGCGGTGGGGGATCCGCGGGTACATCGTGGACAGCTTCGACACATGGCCGTTCTCGGGAAGCCGTTCCATCCAGCGGCGGGCGAAGACCTGGCCGACCTCGAAGGGGTCGCCACCGACGGTGGTGATGTCCTCCTCGCGGTCGGCCCACCGCTGCTCCGCGCTGGTCAGCTGGGCGAGGGTGGGCAGCGATGCGGTCTCCGGGGGTTCGCCGAGGGTGCCCGCCCGGTCGATCCACCCCTTGTCCGAGGACCAGCGCAGGGTCGCGGAGGCGGGCGGCTGCGGCTGCGGGCCGGGAGCCCGCAGGGCGGCCAGGTCCTTGGGGGTGGGGACGCCCTTGGCGGCCGGGGCGGACGGTGCTCCGGCGGTCGCGACGGCGGGCTCCTGCTCCCCCGGCGGGGCGACGGCGGAGGCGGCCGCCTCCGCCTCGGCCCGCTCCTGGGCCGCGGCGAGCGCGGCTTCGGGCAGGGGGGCGGAGAGGATCGCGGCGATCTCCGGGCGGGGCGCGGGCGGCGGGGCGCCGAGTCCGCCGAGGTCCCGGGCCCGGACCGCCCGGGTGATCCACGTGCGGTCCAGCACCCGCCGTTCGTCGGCTTCGGCGACCAGGTCCTCGGACTGGTTGTAGTCTCCGTCGGCGGCCTGGACGGCCCAGAGGTGGACGGCTACGCCGTGCTCCTTCGCCGACATCAGTCCGGGCAGCAGATCGCCGTCACCGGTGACCAGCACGATGTCGGAGCAGGCATGGTTTCTGGCCAGTTCGGTCAGTTCGGCGTGCATCGCGGCGTCCACGCCCTTCTGGGCCCAGCGGCCGTCGCTGCGGGTCAGCGCGCCCAGCCGGACCGTGACCCGGGGCATCACGCGCAGTCTGCGGTGCTCGGGCTGGGGCACCCGGTCGGGGGCGCCGTCGAACCAGTAGATACGGAGCAGGGGGCGCTCGGTGTCGCTCTCGGCGAGTTCACGCAGGCCCTGGACGAGGGCGGTGTGGTCGACGGCGATCCGGGAGCGGACCGGTTCCCCGGCGAGCAGACTCGCCGCCGCCCCCAGCAGATATCCGGCGTCCACCAGGACAACACAGCGGTCCACGCGCTCCACCCTCTTTCGGATCACCCCGGGACCCGCCCGGCGTCGCGCTCCGGGCTCGCCCCGAGTCTGCCCGACATGATCGGGGTTGACGGCCGGAACTCGATCTTCGGCGTGGCGGAAAACCTGATGGAGCCCGGCGGAGGCCCCGGTTCCCGCCTTTGACAAGGCACCCTTACCCACCGCAATGATCCAAAATGCGGTGTATCTCCCCATATGTGAGTCTGGTCGCGGTCCCAGACAGACCCTTGCCGCTAGACCCTTGATGTGGAGGCATTCCCATGGCCAAGAACAAGAACCGCAAGGATCGTCAGCAGAACCGTTCTTCGCAGCCCGAACAGTCGCAGGAGCAGGCGAAGTCGACCGCCTACGAAGCCCAGAACAGGCCGCAGACACAGGCCCAGGGCAGTCCGGCGGACGTGGCCCGCAAGCACCAGCGGCGTTTCGGCCACAACTGACGGCCGGATACGGAGCGGAAGAGAAGAGAGAAAGAGGGGCGCGCCCGTCGCGACGGGCGCGCCCCTCCACTGCTGCCGGGCGGGGTCAGCCGGCCAGACAGGACGGTCCGAGCAGGACCTTCAGATCTCCGAAGAGCGCGGGATCGGGCTGGACCCGGTGCCGGTCGAGCCGGAGGACGGTGGTGCTCCGCGGCCCCTGGAGCTTGATCCGTACCTCGGTGTTCCCCCGGTGGTGGCTGAGGATCTCCCCCAGCCTGGTGACCATCGGAGGGGTGACCTTCACGGTCGGGATGGTGACGATCACCGGCGCGTTGGTGCCCGCCGACGAGAGGTCGGGGACCATCAGCTCCATCGCGACCAGCCGGGGCACGTCCTCCCGCTTGTCGAGCCGTCCCTTGACGAAGACGACCGTGTCCTCGACCAGCTGGGTGGAGACGAGCTGGTAGGTGGCGGGGAAGAACATGCACTCCAGGGATCCGGCCAGATCCTCGACGGTGGCGATGGCCCAGGCGTTGCCCTGCTTGGTCATCTTCCGCTGGAGACCGGAGATGATGCCGCCGATGGTGACGACCGCACCGTCGGCGTGTTCGCCGCCGGTGAGCTGGGAGATCGCGGCGTCCGACTTGTCGGAGAGGACGTGTTCGATCCCGAAGAGCGGATGATCGGAGACATAGAGCCCGAGCATCTCGCGCTCCTGCGCGAGGAGATAGGTCTTGTCCCACTCCACGTCGGAGAATTCGACGTCCAGACCGAAGCCGGGTTCGTCGCTCTGCTCGTCGCCCATCCCGCCGAAGAGGTCGAACTGTCCCTCGGCCTCCTTGCGCTTGACCGCGACCACATTGTCGATCATGGGCTCGTGGTGGGCGACCAGGCTCTTGCGGGTGTGGCCCATCTCGTCGAAGGCCCCGGCCTTGATCAGCGATTCCACGGTCCGCTTGTTGCAGACGACCGCCTCGACCTTGTCGAGGAAGTCGGGGAAGGAGCTGTACTTCCCCTTGGATTTGCGGCAGCGGATGATGGAGTCGACGACGTTGGTGCCGACGTTCCGGACGGCCGAGAGGCCGAAGAGAATGATTTCGTCGCCCTGGGCCGCGAAGTTCGACTGGGATTCGTTGACATTGGGCGGCAGCACCTTGATGCCCATCCGCCGGCATTCGTTGAGATAGACCGCCGACTTGTCCTTGTCGTCCTTGACGGAGGTCAGCAGCGCCGCCATGTATTCGGCGGGGTAGTTCGCCTTGAGATAGGCGGTCCAGTAGGTGACCAGGCCGTACGCGGAGGAGTGGGCCTTGTTGAAGGCGTATCCGGCGAAGGGGACCAGCACGTCCCAGAGCGCCTGGACGGCCTCGTCCGAGTAATTGTTCTTCCGGGCGCCGGCCTGGAAGATCGTGAAGTTCTTCGCCAGTTCCTCGGGCTTCTTCTTGCCCATGACGCGGCGGAGGATATCGGCCTCGCCGAGCGAATAGCCCGCGATGATCTGGGCGGCCTTCTGCACCTGCTCCTGGTAGACGATCAGGCCGTGCGTCAGGTCGAGAACCTCCCGGAGCGGCTCCTCCAGCTCCGGGTGGATGGGGGTGATCTCCTGCTGCTTGTTCTTCCGCAGCGCGTAGTTCGTATGGGAGTTCATTCCCATCGGGCCCGGCCGGTAGAGGGCCGAGACGGCGGAGATGTCCTCGAAGTTGTCGGGCTTCATCAGCCGCAGCAGCGACCGCATCGGACCGCCGTCGAACTGGAAGACGCCGAGCGTGTCACCGCGGCAGAGCAGTTCGTACGTCTTGGGGTCGTCCAGCGGGACGGCGAGCATCTCCAGCTCGATGCCCTTGTTCGCCTTCACCATCTTGACGGCGTCGTCCATGATGGTGAGGTTCCGCAGGCCGAGGAAGTCCATCTTCAGCAGGCCCAGCGACTCGCACTGCGGATAGTCCCACTGGGTGATGGTGACGCCGTCGGTGTGCCGGACCCAGACCGGGGCGTGGTCCACGATCGGCTCGCTGGACATGATCACGCCCGCCGCGTGCACGCCCATCTGCCGGACCAGGCCCTCGACGCCCCGCGCGGTGTCGATGACCTTCTTGACGTCGGGCTCGTTCTCGTACATCCCGCGGATCTCCGCGGCCTCGCTGTAGCGGGGGTGCGAGGGGTCGGTGATGCCGGAGAGTTCGATGCCCTTGCCGAGGACGTCGGCGGGCATGGCCTTGGTGAGCCGGTCGCCCATGGCGTAGGGGTAGCCGAGGACCCGGGCGGAGTCCTTGATGGCGTTCTTCGCCTTGATCTTGCCGTAGGTGCCGATCATGGCGACCTTGTCGGCGCCGTACTTCTCGGTCACGTACCGGATCACTTCGACGCGCCGACGCTCGTCGAAGTCGATGTCGACATCGGGCATCGAGATGCGCTCGGGGTTGAGGAACCGCTCGAAGATCAGTCCGTGCTCGATGGGGTCGAGGTCGGTGATGCCCATCGCGTACGCCACGATCGAACCGGCCGCGGAGCCACGGCCGGGGCCGACCGCGATGCCGTTCCGCTTGGCCCACATGATGAAGTCGGCGACCACGAGGAAGTACCCCGGGAAGCCCATGTCGATGATGACGGACATCTCGTACTCGGCCTGGCGGGCGCGGTCGTCCGGGACGCCGCCCGGGAAGCGGCGCTCCATCCCGGCCCGGACCTCGGCCTGGAACCAGGTGACCTCGGTGTACCCCTCGGGGATGTCGAACTTCGGCATGAGGTTCCGCTCCTGGAACATGCCGGAGGTGTCGACCTGCTCCGCGACCAGCAGGGTGTTGCGGCAGCCCTCCTGCCAGGCCTCGGAGGAGTCGACCGCGTACATCTCCTCGGTCGACTTCAGGTAGTAGCCCGAGCCGTCGAACCGGAACCGGTCCGGGTCCGAGAGGTTCTTGCCGGTCTGGATGCAGAGCAGGGCGTCGTGGGCCGTCGCCTCGTGGGAGTACGTGTAGTGGGAGTCGTTCGTGACCAGCGGGGGGATCCCGAGCTTCTTCCCGATCTCCAGCAGCCCGTCCCGGACCCGCCGCTCGATTTCGATGCCGTGGTCCATCAGCTCCAGGAAGTACCGGTCCCGGCCGAAGATGTCCTGGTAGTCGGAGGCCGCCTGGAGCGCCTCCTTCTCCTGCCCCAGCCGCAGCCGGGTCTGGAGCTCACCGGAGGGGCAGCCGGTGGAGGCGATCAGCCCCTCGGACCACTGGGCGATGGTCTCCCGGTCCATCCGGGGCCACTTCTGCAGCCAGCCCTCGGCATACGCGTCGGAGGAGAGCCGGAAGAGGTTGTGCAGACCCGTGCTGTTCGACGCCCAGATCGTCTTGTGGGTGTAACCACCGGAACCGGAGACGTCGTCCCGCTTCTGGTGCGGCTGCCCCCATTGGATCTTGCGCTTGTTCCGCCGGGACTCCGGGGCGACGTACGCCTCGATCCCGATGATCGGCGTCACCCCCGCCTTCACCGCCTGGTGGAAGAAGTCGTACGCCCCGTGCAGATTCCCGTGGTCGGTCATCGCGATATGGGTCATGCCCATCTCGTTGCACGCGGCGAACATGTCCTTCAACCGCGCCGCACCGTCCAGCAGTGAGTACTGCGTGTGTACGTGCAGATGCGTGAAGGGCGGTTTCGTCACGGCGGGGGCCTCCAGAGAACGACGGGGCGGCGGAACAGCGGGGCAGTCGGGCAGCGGGGCAGCGGGGCATACGGATGCGGAAGTGCCCGGGGGGACAGCGTCGAAGTCTACGACTCCCCGCCGACAGTCGCGGGGCAGTGGCGTACACCCGCCATCGCGGTCCGCGACGGGCACCTCCGGCGGGCGCCGGGCGTTGGAGAGGGCGGAGACCGCTCTCCCCCGGCCCCGGCCGGGACACTCGTTCCACCCCTTCGCAGGAGGCACGCACCGATGCCCGTTCCGCACCCCGCCGAGACCACGGCCCACGAACGCGGCGAGGAGATCCTCGCCGTCTTCGGTACGGCCTTCGGCGAGCTCCTGGCCGCCGATCCGGCCGCCTTCCGGGTCAAGTTCCGGAAGATGGCGGCCTCGGCGTTCGCCTTCTACCGGGGTACGGCCTGCCTCTTCTACCACGATCTGGAGCGGGAGCACGCGGACCGCGGCGACGGCGCGATCGCCGCCGGACCGTATCTCGACGAGCGGACCGGCCGGGTGTGGATCCACGGCGATCTCCACGCGGAGAACTTCGGCACCTACATGGACTCCACCGGCCGGCTGATCTTCAATGTCAACGACTTCGACGAGGCCTATGTGGGCCCCTTCACCTGGGATCTGAAGCGGCTCGCCGCCTCCCTGGCGCTGATCGGCTACACCAAGGCCCTCTCCGACGGGCAGATCACCGAGCTGGTCCAGGTCTTCGCCGCCGCCTACCGGGAGCGGATCAGCGCCCTGGCCACCGGTGCCCGCGGGGACGAGGTGCCGCCGTTCACCCTGGACACCGCGGAGGGCCCGCTGCTCGACGCGCTCCGTGACGCCCGGTCGCTGACCCGCTTCTCCCTGCTGGACTCGATGACCGAGATCCGCGACTTCGAGCGGCGCTTCGCCCCCGGCGGCGGCTCCATCGAGCTGGACGCGGCCACCCGGTACAAGGTGCTGGCGGCCTTCGACGGCTATCTGGAGACGCTGCCCGAGTCCAGCCTGACCCGCCCCGACTCGTACCGGGTGAAGGACGTCGTGGGGCGGCGCGGGATCGGTATCGGCTCGGCCGGACTGCCCTCGTACAACATCCTGCTGGAGGGCAACAGCGACGCCCTGGAGAACGACGTCGTGATCTATATGAAGCAGGCGCAGACCCCGGCCGTCTCGCGGCACATCACGGACCCGGCCGTCCGGGGCTACTTCCACCACGAGGGCCACCGCACGGTGATCTCCCAGCGCGCCCTCCAGGACCACGCCGACCCCTGGCTGGGCTGGACCGAGCTGGACGGCTCCGGTCAGCTCGTCGCCGAGGTCTCGCCGTACGCGGTGGACCTGAACTGGTCCGATCTCGACGATCCGGTCCAGATCGCGGCGGTCGTCGCCGATCTCGGCCGGGCCACCGCCACGATGCACGGCGCCGCGGACGAGGAGAGCGGCCATTCACTGGTCCCGTTCTCCACGGAACGGGCCATCGACGCGGCGATCGCGGCGGACGAGGAGGGCTTCGCAAAACTGCTGGTCGACTTCGCCCACGCCTACGGCAGCCGGGCCCGGCGCGACCACCAGATCTTCGTCGATCTCTTCAGGAACGGCCGGATACCGGGCCTCTGACCTGCTTCGGGGCCCCGGGGGACGGCCCGGGGCCCGGGGTGCCGGTGTGCCCGATCTTTAAGCCGTCTTTCACACAGTCATGGCACACTCGCAGGCAATGGACGTTTCGGGAAAGCGGCTGAGAGCGCTGCGGGCGGCGATCTTCACGGCAGTAGTCGTGACGCTGTCCGCCGCCTCGCACGTGCTGCTGTCCCGCGCACCACTGCCCTGGTTCACGGTCGCCGCACTGTCGGCGGGTGTCTTCGCCGTCGCCTTCGCCCTCTCGGGCCGTGAGCGCGGCTTCTGGCGGATCGCGGGTCTGCTGGTGCCGCTGGAGCTGGCCGCCGACACCGTTTTCAACGGCAGCCAGAACGCCTGTTACGGCCCCGGCGGCGGCCCGGTCACCGGCTCCCTGCGGGCCCTCGGGCTCGATGTGCTCTGCAGCGGCCCGGTCGGCGGGCCACTGCCCGGTGTGGCCGGTATCACCGGAGCGGACGGCAGCGGCAGCAGCCTGCTGGCCTCCCCCGGACCCGCCACCCCCTGGGCGCTGCTCGCCGTCCACATCACGGTCGGCCTGCTGGCGTCCCTCTGGCTGTGGCAGGGCGAGGCCGCTCTCGCGAGCCTGCTGCGGACCGTCGAGGCGTACGCCTTCCGTCCGCTGCTGCTGGCCGTCGCCGTCGTGGTCGCCGCCTGCCGCCCCGTCCGCCGGGGACCGCGCCCCGCGCCCCGGCGGGCCACCTTCCGCACCCTGCTGCTGGTGCATGCGCTCGGACGGCGAGGTCCCCCGCACCGCGCGGCCGGCCTCGCGCTCGCCGCGTAACCTCCGGTCACCCTCCGCGCCCGTCCGTCCGGCCCGTCCGGCCGTCACGGCGCGCCGACCGGTGTGCTCCGGCGCGCACACGCCCCCGGGCGCTTCCACACACCCCGCGCAGAGCCCCTTGCGCCGGCCCGGAAGCCCTCTCTCTTCTCCCACCACATCGTCCGTATCCGACGGATACGTCCCCACACGGAGTGAATCCTCATGAGCGCACGGAACAGCAAGACGAACAAGACCGCGGCCCGCGAGCGGATCAGGCTGGAGCGCGAGCAGCAGGCCAAGAAGGAGCGGACGCGCCGCCAGCTGATCGTGGCCGGCTCCACGGTCGCGGTCCTCGCCCTCGCCGCCGGTATCGGTTACGGGGTGATGCAGGCCAACGAGCCCGACGCCTGGGAGTCCGCCAAGGACGCCAAGACCGTCACCGCCCCGAAGAACACCAGCGGCGACAACGGCACGACCGTCGTCATCGGCAAGCCGGAGGCGAAGAAGACGCTGGAGGTGTACGAGGACTCGCGCTGCCCGGCCTGTGCCTCCTTCGAGCAGGCCGTGGGCGGGACCATGAAGCAGGACGTCGCCGCGGGCAAGTACAAGGTCCAGTACGTGGGCGCCACCTTCATCGACAACGCCACCCGCGGCGAGGGCTCGAAGAACGCTCTCAGCGCGCTGGGCGCGGCGCTCGACGTCAGCCCCGAGGCGTTCAGCGACTTCAAGGCCGCCCTTTACTCGAAGCAGTTCTTCCCCACCGAGAGCAAGGACGACTTCGCCAAGGACTCCTACCTGCTGAAGGTGGCCGACTCGGTTCCGGCCCTCAAGGACAACGCGGCGTTCGAGAAGAACGTCAAGGACGGAACCTTCGACGCCTGGGCGATGAAGATGTCCGCGAAGTTCGACAAGAGCGACATCAAGGGCACTCCTTCGCTGAAGATGGACGGCAAGAAGATCAACGCCGAGGGTTCGGAGAACACCCCGATGACGGTGGCCGAATACCGTGCGGCGGTCGACAAGGCGCTGAGCGCCGACACGGCGAGCTGATACCGGAAGCACAGTGACGGCCCCGGGAACCCCGCGTTCCCGGGGCCGTCGCCGTATCCGGCGCCCCGGCACCGGGCGGAGGCCGCGGAATGTCCGGAAACAGTAGCTGTTCCGCCACGACACTCCCGGAGCGGCAACAAGGGAACCCGATCGGCCCTACCTCCCGGTAATCTGACGGGCCGTGACCAGTCGACTTCCGTCAACTCCCAGCCGCCGCACGGTCGTCAAGGCCGCTGCCGCCACCGCGGCCGTACCCGCGGTCCTGCCCGCCGCAAGCCCCGCCCTCGCCGCCGGGGCGCCGCCGCGCTCCTCGCCCACCGTCTTCCGTCACGGCGTCGCCTCCGGCGACCCCCTCCCCGACGGCGTCCTGCTGTGGACCCGGGTGACCCCCACCGACGACGCCCTCCCCGGCTCCGGCCTCGGCCCCGACACCCCCGTCGTCTGGGAGGTCGCCGAGGACCGGGAGTTCACCCGGATCGTCTCCCGCGGCGCGACCACCGCCGGCGCCGCCACGGACCACACGGTCAAGGCCGATGTCCGCGGGCTCCGCCCGGGAACCGCCTACTGGTTCCGGTTCACGGCCGGGGACGCCGTGTCCCCGGCCGGCCGCACCCGTACCGCCCCGGCCGCCGACGCCGCCGTGGACCGGCTCCGTCTCGGCGTGGTGTCGTGCGCCAACTGGGAGGCCGGCTGGTTCTCCGCGTACCGCCATCTCGCCGCCCGGACCGATCTGGACGCCGTCCTCCATCTCGGGGACTACCTCTACGAGTACGGCACCGGCACCTATCCGAAGCCGGCCGAGGTGGTCCGCCGCCATGTGCCGGAGCACGAGATCGTCGCCCTCGCCGACTACCGGCTGCGGCATGCCACGTACAAGACCGATCCCGATCTCCAGGCGCTGCACGCCGCCCATCCCGTGATCGCCATATGGGACGACCACGAGATCGCCAACGACGCCTGGTCGGGCGGCGCCGAGAACCACACCCCGGGCACCGAGGGCGATTTCGCGGTACGCGCGGCCGCGGCCCGGCAGGCGTACTTCGAGTGGATGCCGGTCCGCGCCTCCACCGAGGGCACCGTCTACCGCAGGCTCCGCTTCGGCAGGCTCGCCGATCTGCACCTGCTGGACCTGCGCTCCTTCCGGTCCCGGCAGTCGGGCTTCGGCAGCGGCGCGGCGGACGATCCGGAGCGGACGATCACCGGCCGCGCCCAGCTCGACTGGCTGAAGGCGGGGCTCGCCGGATCGGATGCGGACTGGCAGCTCGTCGGCACCTCCGTGATGATCTCCCCGGTGGCCTTCGGCGCGCTCCCGGCGTATCTGCTCGCCCCCGTGGCCGAGTTGCTCGGACTGCCGAAGGAGGGCCTGACGATCAGCACCGACCAGTGGGACGGCTACACCGACGACCGCCGGGAGCTCCTGGGCCATCTGAGCGGGCAGGGCATCGGGAACACCGTCTTCCTCACCGGCGACATCCATATGGCCTGGGCGACGGACGTGCCCGCGAAGGCGGCGACCTATCCGGCGTCGGGGTCGGTGGCCACCGAGTTCGTGGTCACCTCGGTCTCCTCGGACAATCTGGACGATCTGCTGAATGTGCCGCCGCGCACGGCCTCCGTGATCGCCGCGACCGCCATCAGGGCCGCCAACCGGCATGTGAAGTGGGTGGACATGGACGGCCACGGCTACGGCGTCCTCGATGTCACCGCCGAACGCTCGCAGATGGACTACTACGTCCTGTCGGACCGCACCGACCGGAACGCGACCGCGGCCTGGGCCCGGTCCTACCGCACGCGGAGCGGGACGCAGAAGGTCGAGCGGGTGGACGCACCGGTGCGCTGACGTCCCGGAGACGGGCCCGCGGCCGGCGGGCCCGTACCGCGGTCAATCCTGTCGGGCGGCCTCGTCGAGTTCGTCGAGGAAGGCCAGCACCGCACGCCAGGTCCGCTCCGCCGCCTCCTCGTCCCAGTCCGGCAGCCCGGGGTCGGTGTACAGATGCCCGGCCCCGGGGTAGCGGTGGACCTCCACCTCGGCCCCTGCCCGGCCCATCCCGAGATACCAGGCCGTCTGCCAGTCGTGCGGCTCGAAGGCGTCCGGATCCGCGACGTGGAACTGGACCGGAAGCCCGTCGGTGGTCGCGTCCGGTGCGATGTCCGAGGTCCCGTGCAGCAGCACCAGACCCCGCGCCCGCTCGTCTCCGAGCGCCAGGTTCTGGGCGATCGAAGCGCCCAGCGACAGCCCGGCGTAGACCAGCCCGCCCTCCGAGTGGGGAGCGGCGGCGGTCACCGCCCGTCGGAGCAGTTCGTCCCGTCCGACCTCGTCCTTGAACTCCCGGGCCTCCTCGACCGTGTCGAAGACCCGCCCCTCGAACAGATCGGGCGTCCACACCCGGTGCCCCGCCCCCTCCAGACGGGCGGCAGCCGCCCGCACCGCGGGCCGCAGACCGTAGACGGAATGAAAAAGCATGATGTCCATCGGGTCAGGTTACGTTCCCTGATATGGAGAACGCGCTACGCCCTTGGATCGTCATCGGCGGCTCGGTCGTCCTCACCCTGCTGGTGGGCTGGGCCGTCGACCGCCTGTTGAAACGTGCCGACGACCGGCACACCGACACCCCCTTGTGGGGACTGCTGCGCCGCGGCCGCCCCGCGCTCCAGTTCGTGCTCTGCGCGGCGCTCCTGAGAGGCGCGTACCGGCAGAGCGGCATCGGGATCGTGGAGCGCCACGAGCGCGGTATCGGCCAGGTGCTGACGCTGGTGCTGATCGGAGCCTCGGCCTGGCTGGTGGTCCGGGTGGCGGCCGCGATCGTCGAGTCCGCCTACCGCCGGTACGCGGCCGGGGCCGGCGATCCGGCCCGGGTCCGCCGGGTCCGTACCCAGGTCACCCTGATCCAGCGGGTGGTGATCGCCGTCGTCGGTGTGGTCGCCTGTGCGGCGATGCTGCTGACGTTTCCCGCGATGCGGGGCGTCGGAGCCTCGATGCTGGCCTCGGCCGGAGTCCTCGGCATCGTCGCGGGCGTCGCCGCCCAGTCCACCCTCGGCAATCTCTTCGCCGGGCTCCAGATCGCCTTCGGCGACATGGTGCGGATCGGGGACACGGTGGTCGTCGACGGGGAGTGGGGCATCGTCGAGGAGATCACCCTCACCGCGCTCACCGTCCGCACCTGGGACGAGCGGCGGATCACCATGCCCGTCTCGTACTTCACCGCGAAACCGTACGAGAACTGGTCCCGCGGCAGCATCCGGATGACCGGCTCGGTCTTCTTCCATCTGGACCATTCGGCGCCGGTCGGCCTGATGCGGCAGCGGCTCGCCGAGATCGTCGGAGAGCATCCGGCGTGGGACCGCCGGGACCAGTCGCTCGCGGTCACCGACACCACCCCGTCGACGATCCTCGTCCGGGCCGTGGTCACCGCGAAGGACCCGGACGATCTGTGGACGATCCGCTGCGAGGTACGGGAGCGGATGATCACCTGGTTGTACGAGGAGCATCCGTACGCCCTGCCCCGGATCGCCACCGTGCCCGCGCCGGGCTCGTCGCGGGACCGGGCGGACGTGGGGCACCAGCGCTCCGGCGAGGACTGAACGCGCCCCGCTCAGCGCAGGCTGCGGACGTCCAGATGCCGGAGCACCCGGTCCACGATCTCCGGATCGGCGCCCGGTTCGCTGCGGGCCGCCAGCACCTCGTGCCGGGCGGCCGACAGCATCTCCCGCTGGATGCGCTGGACCGTCCGCAGCCGCTCCACCCGCCGGTTGTAGAAGTCGCGGCGTTCCTCGTCGATGAGCTCGGGGCTGATGCGCGCCCCCACCTCGTACGCCGTCCGGTGCAGCCGTTCGCTGACCTCCTCCGGCAGCTCCTCGACCTCTTCGATCTCCTTGAGCCGGTGCCGGGCGGCCTGCGCGGCGCGCAGCGCCAGCCGGTGCTCCAGCTCGCGCTCCTGGTCGGTGTCGGCCCGTACCCCGAGCCGTTTGACCAGCCAGGGCAGGGTCAGCCCCTGGAGCAGCAGGGTCGACAGGATCACCACGAAGGCGATGAAGACGATCTCGTCCCGGCCCGGAAAGGGGCTGCCGTCGTCCGTGGTCAGCGGGATGGCGAGGGCCAGGGCGACGGAGGCCACACCTCTCATCCCCGACCACCACACGACGACGGTCTCCCGCCAGGAGACCGGGATGTCCTCGTCGTAGTCGCGTTTGCCGTGCAGTTTCTTGGCCAGCCAGGTCGCGGGCAGCAGCCAGAGCAGCCGCACCCCGATCACCACGACGGTGGTGATCGCACCCCAGCCGAGCATCCGCAGCACATGGCCATCGGCCGTGCCGAAGACATTGCGCAGCTCCAGGCCGATCAGCCCGAAGGCGGCACCGGTGACCAGGATGTCCACGATGCCCCAGAAGGTGTTTCCGGCCAGCCGTCCCATCACGTCGTCCGCGTCGGCCGCGTGTTCGGCGAGGAAGAGTGCGGTGGTGAGGACGGCGAGCACACCGGAGCCGTGCAGTTCCTCGGCGACGACATAGCTGACGAACGGCACCATCAGGGTGAGCCCCACCTGGAGCGTCGCATCCCCCAGATAGCCCATCAGCCGGTTGGACAGCCAGCCGGTGGCGACGCCGACCGCGATGGCGACGACCGCCGACAGCACGAGCTGCCAGGCCGCCGACGGCAGCGAGAAGGAGCCGGTGACCGCGGCGGCGATCGCCACGTGGTACAGCACGATCGCCGTGACGTCGTTGAACAGCCCCTCGCCCTCCAGGGTCGACACCAGCCGCCGGGGCAGCCCCAGCCGCCCCGCGACGGCGGTCGCGGCGACCGGGTCCGGGGGTGCGACCAGGGCGCCGAGCGCGACCGCGGCGGCGATGGGCAGTCCGGGGACGAGCGCGTTCACGACGAACGCGACCGCGGCCGTCGTCACGAAGACCAGGGCGACCGCGAGCAGCAGGATCGCCCGGAGATTGGCGGTGAACTGCCGCCACGAGGTGCGCTGCACCGCCGCGTAGAGCAGGGGCGGCAGTACGAGCGGCAGGATGAACTCGGGCGGGATGTCGACGTTCGGTACGAAGGGGAGGAACGCGACGCCCGCGCCGATGAGAGTCATCAGCACGGGCGCGGGAAGGTCGAGCCGGTCCCCGAGGGGGACGGTCACGACGGCCCCGAACATGAGCCCCAACACCAAGGCGACCTGCTCCACACGCCCCCTCCGGACCGACGACGCCCCCAGGGTGACATGTTCGCTCCGCTATGCCGGTTTCCTCCCGGGTCGTGTCGCCCTGGGGTGCGGGCCCCGCCGAGGGCGCGGGCCCCGGGGGCGGGGCGCGCCGTTGTTGGTTACGGTTGCGTGTCCGGCCTCGGCCGGTGGAGGCTGGTCGCGCAGTTCCGCCCCCTATGCCTTCGGCAATGGGGGGACCCCCAGCGCCCCCAGGTACGCGTCCTTGCCGCCCCTGCGGTGTGCGGCCCCTCCGGTGGTCGGGTTGCGTTACTCCGTGGGGTAGGGCACCGGTCTTGCCTGGTGCGGCCAGGTCGTGGGCCTCCGGGCTCACCTCCTCGCCACGGGCGATGCGCCGGACCGAAGCGCGTCCGGTCATGTCGCCCTCCCCCAAAGCTGCCTTTGGGGGTACCCCCAGCGGGGGCGACCCTGCACCCCCCTCCGGAGATCACCCCGACTTGACCCCGGGGGGGAACGAGTCCGCCCGGTCACCCGCCGAGTGGTCCCCGCAGATCAGGGTGTGCCTGTGCCCCGAGGGGGTGGTGTCTTCCGGGGCGGTGATCAGGAGAGATTCCTCCCCTCGGTGACGCGCGACAACTCCCGGGACCTCGCGGCCTGATCAGGTCGGGATCACGTGGGAGGGGGGTGCAGGGTCGCCCCCGCAGTGGCCTGCGACAAGCACGGTTTACCGGAGGGCAGTGCATCGCAGGCCGCGAGGAGGTGAGCCCGGAGGCCACCGACCCACCCGCACCCGACACGACCCCGCGCCTACACCACGGAGCAACGGTCACCCATCTTTCAGCCCCGCCGGCGTTTGAGGCGCAGGAGCGCCCGCACCCCGCGGGAAACGAACACCCCCGGGGCCCGGACCCCTGAATGGTGAGCGCTACGCGCTCTCGGCTGCGATACGGTCCAGCGCCGACTGCAAGTCGTCCGGGTATCCGCTCGCGTACTCGACCCAGCGCCCGTCCGACGGGTGCTCGAAGCCCAGCCGTACCGCGTGCAGCCACTGCCGGGTGAGGCCGAGCCGCTTCGCCATGGTCGGGTCGGCGCCGTAGGTGAGGTCGCCCACGCAGGGGTGCCGGTGCGCGGACATATGGACCCGGATCTGGTGGGTGCGGCCGGTCTCCAGCTTGATGTCCAGCAGGGAGGCCGCCCGGAAGGCCTCCATCAGGTCGTAGTGGGTGACCGAGGGCTTGCCGTCCGCGGTCACGGCCCACTTGTAGTCGTGGTTGGGGTGCCGTCCGATGGGGGCGTCGATCGTGCCGCTCATGGGGTCCGGGTGTCCCTGGACCAGCGCGTGGTAGCGCTTGTCGACGGTACGCTCCCGGAACTGCTGCTTCAGCAGGGTGTACGCCCGCTCGGACTTGGCGACGACCATCAGCCCGCTGGTGCCGACGTCGAGCCGGTGCACGATGCCCTGCCGCTCGGCGGCGCCGGAGGTGGAGATCCGGTAGCCCGCGGCGGCGAGCCCGCCGATCACGGTCGGGCCGGTCCAGCCGGGGCTGGGGTGCGCGGCGACCCCGACGGGCTTGACGATCACCACGATGTCGTCGTCGTCGTGGACGATCTCCATGCCTTCGACGGGCTCGGCCACGATCTGTACGGGTGCGGCCGCCTGCGGCATCTCGACCTCCAGCCAGGCGCCGCCGTGAACCCGCTCGCTTTTGCCGACCACGGCACCGTCGACCTGCACCTTCCCCGCGGCGGCGAGCTCCGCCGCCTTCGTACGGGAGAAACCGAACATCCGGGAGATGGCGGCGTCGACGCGCTCGCCTTCCAGGCCGTCCGGTACGGGCAGGGTGCGGATCTCGGGAAGCGTACTCACCCGTCCGAGTATGCCTTGCCCGGCGGGCCGGGATGGACCGCCGGGCGTCCGAGGCGGGGCCCGCTCAGTCCTTGTGGACGGTCCCGTCGGGGTCGAGACCGCGGAAGGAGAGGATGACGATGAGGATGCCGCCGCAGACGATCGCGGTGTCGGCCAGGTTGAAGACGGCGAAGTGCGCGGGGGCGATGAAGTCGACGACGGCGCCCTTGAAGACCCCGGGGGACCGGAAGATCCGGTCGGTGAGATTGCCGAGCGCGCCGCCGAGGAGCAGTCCGAGTGCGATGGCCCAGGGGAGGCTGTAGAGCTTCCGGGCCAGCCGGACGATCACGATGATCACCACGGCCGCGATGGCGGTGAAGATCACGGTGAAGGCCTCGCCGATGCCGAACGCGGCGCCCGGGTTCCGTACCGCCGTGAACTTCAGCAGATCGCCGATGATCTCGACGGACGGCCGGTGCTCCAGCTCGGCCACCACAATGGTCTTGCTGATCAGGTCGATCAGATAGGCGACCACCGCGACACCGAGGAGTACGGCGATCCTGCGCCGGCCCTTGGGCTGCTCGGCGGGGGCCGCCGCCTCGCCGGCCTCGGCTTCGTTGTCCGGCGTACCGATGATGCGCTCCGCCTCTGCCACGTGTGTCCCTCAACCTAGGTCAATGTGTCCACGAGGGTACGTCACGCCCGTGGGCTCAGCCCCGCCGCTCCTGCTTCTGCTTGCACTCCACACAGAGCGTGGCCCGCGGGAAGGCCTGCATCCGGGCCTTCCCGATGGGCTTACCGCAGTTCTCGCAGATCCCGTAGGTCCCGGCGTCGAGCCGCAGCAGGGCCCGCTCGGTCTGTTCCAGCGTTTCGCGGGCGTTCGCCGCCAGGGCCAGCTCGTGCTCGCGGGTGATGTTCTTGGTGCCGGTGTCGGCGTCGTCGTCGCCCGCGCCGTTGCCGGAGTCCCGCATCAGTCCGGCCAGGGCCGCCTCGGAGGCGGTCCGCTCTGCGTTGAGCCGGGCGATGTCCGCCGTGAGTACGGCGCGGGCCTCGGCGACTTCCTCGGGGGTCCACGGCTCCTCACCGGGCCGTACCACCAGCTCCTCGGCGGGTGCGGCCGCCGCGCGGGCGGTGGGCACCGCGGTGGGGCTCTCTCCGACGGCCACGGTCTTCTTCGCTCCCACTGTCCTGGCTCCTGTCTTTTTCGCAGCCTTCTTCGCAGTTTTAACTGTTTTAGCGGTTTTAACTGTTTTCGCGGTCTTCGCGGTCTTCGCAGCCTCGGCCGCTTTCGCCGGCCCCGGTGCCGTCTTCTTCGCGGCGACCTTCTTCACGGCCTTCTCGGCAGCCTTTTTCACGGCCTTCTCGGCCGTCTTCTTCGCCGGTGCCGTCTTCTTCGCGGGAGCCTCCTCCTGCTGCTCCTCCGCCGCGGCTCCGGGCGCAGCGGTTTTCTTCGCAGCGGTCTTCTTCGCCACCATGGCCGCGGCCCCTTCACATACTGTGATCTTGCACGCGAATCGTGCTGGGACGATAAATCGACCCAGGTCCCGCGGCAAACGGGGCACGCCGCCTTCGGGGCCGCCCCGGAGCGGGCGAGACGGACCTGCATCCGTTGTGCCCGGCTCTCCGCCGGGTAATCCGCCGCGCGGCGGCGCCCCGGCCGCCGTACCGGCCGGTCTGGACCGTTCGGGTCAGCCTCGGACGCTGCCAGGGACCCTGCCCGGAGCCCTACCCGGCACAGGGGACAGCCCCCCGGCGGAGCCCGCCGGAAAGGCAACGGAAAGGGCGCCCGGGAACCCGTACACTGGGCGGAGCGAAAGGCTTGGATGGGGACGAGTAGCGTCGTACGCAGCCATGAGCGACCCGGGGACGGTGCGAGCCCGGGGGCGAGCGCGGCGTGAAGGATCACCCCGGAGCTGCCGGAAGAAAGCCGCGGGCCCGTCCCGTGCGGCTGTTAGACCCGGCCTCGCGACCCCAATGAGGGGGCGGCGCGCTGTGCGCCGCCAAGGAGGGTGGTACCGCGGGAGCCGCAGGCTCTCGTCCCTCCGACGGAAGAGAATCTGTCCGCCGGAGGAGTTCGCCCATGACACCCCCGCAGTACCGCCCGGTGCCCGCCCAGGTCGATCTGCCCGCGCTGGAGCACGCCGTGCTCGACTTCTGGCGCGAGAACAAGGTCTTCGCCCAGAGCCTCGCCCGCTCCGAGGGCCGCCCGGAGTGGGTCTTCTACGAGGGCCCCCCGACCGCCAACGGCATGCCCGGCGCGCACCACATCGAGGCCCGCGTCTTCAAGGACGTCTTCCCCCGCTTCCGTACGATGCGCGGCTACCACGTCGCCCGGAAGGCCGGCTGGGACTGCCACGGCCTGCCCGTGGAGCTGGCCGTCGAGAAGGAGCTGGGCTTCTCCGGCAAGCAGGACATCGAGGCGTACGGCATCGCCGAGTTCAACGCCAAATGCCGTGAGTCGGTGACCCGGCACACCGACGCCTTCGCCGAGCTGACCGAGCGCATGGGCTACTGGGTCGACCTCGACGACGCCTACTGGACGATGAAGCCGGAGTACATCGACTCCGTCTGGTGGTCGCTGAAGCAGATCTTCGACAAGGGCCTGCTGGTGCAGGACCACCGGGTCGCGCCGTGGTGCCCCCGCTGCGGTACGGGGCTGTCCGACCACGAGCTGGCGCAGGGGTACGAGACGGTCGTCGACCCTTCGGTCTATGTCCGCTTCCCGCTGACCTCCGGCCCGCTGGCGGGCGAGGCCTCGCTGCTGGTGTGGACGACGACCCCGTGGACCCTGGTGTCGAACACCGCCGTCGCCGCCCACCCGGACGTCACCTACACCGTCGCGACCGACGGCACGGAGAAGGTCGTCGTCGCCGAGCCGCTGCTGGCCAAGGCGCTGGGCGAGGGCTGGGAGCCGACCGGGCAGTCGTTCACCGGCGCCGAGATGGAGCGGTGGACGTACCGGCGCCCCTTCGACCTGGTGGAGTTCCCGGCGCCCGCGCACTTCGTGGTCAACGCCGACTATGTGACCACCGAGGACGGTACGGGCCTGGTCCACCAGTCCCCGGCCTTCGGTGAGGACGACCTCAAGGTCTGCCGTGCCTACGGTCTGCCGGTGGTCAACCCGGTCCGCCCCGACGGCACCTTCGAGGAGGACCTGCCGCTGGTCGGCGGGGTCTTCTTCAAGAAGGCCGACGAGACGCTGACCGCCGATCTCGGCGCCCGCGGGCTGCTCTTCCGGCATCTGCCGTACGAGCACAGCTACCCGCACTGCTGGCGCTGCCACACCGCTCTCCTCTACTACGCCCAGCCGTCGTGGTACATCCGCACCACCGCGGTCAAGGACCGGCTGATCGAGGAGAACGAGAACACCAACTGGTTCCCGGACTCGGTGAAGCACGGCCGCTTCGGCGACTGGCTCAACAACAACATCGACTGGGCGCTCTCCCGCAACCGCTACTGGGGCACCCCGCTGCCGATCTGGCGCTGCGAAGAGGGCCACCTCACCTGTGTCGGCTCGCGCGCCGAACTCTCCGAGCTGACCGGCAGCGACCAGTCGGAACTGGACCCGCACCGCCCGTTCATCGACGACGTCACCTTCGACTGCCCGCAGTGCGCCGGTACGGCGACCCGGGTGCCCGAGGTCATCGACGCCTGGTACGACGCCGGGTCCATGCCGTTCGCGCAGTGGGGCTACCCGTACCACAACAAGGAACTCTTCGAGAAGCGCTACCCGGCGCAGTTCATCTCCGAGGCCATCGACCAGACCCGCGGCTGGTTCTACACGCTGATGGCGGTCGGCACCCTGGTCTTCGACAAGTCGTCGTACGAGAACGTGGTCTGCCTCGGGCATATCCTCGCCGAGGACGGCCGGAAGATGTCCAAGCACCTGGGCAATATCCTCCAGCCGATCCCGCTGATGGACCAGCACGGCGCGGATGCGGTCCGCTGGTTCATGGCCGCGGGCGGTTCGCCCTGGTCGGCCCGGCGCGTGGGGCACTCCACGATCCAGGAAGTGGTCCGCAAGACCCTCCTCACCTACTGGAACACCGTCGCCTTCCAGGCGCTGTACGCCCGCACCGCGGGCTGGGCCCCGTCCGCCGCCGACCCGGCGCCGGCCGACCGCCCGGTGCTGGACCGCTGGCTGCTCGGCGAGCTGAACACCCTGATCGAGCAGGTCACGGACGCGATGGAGGGGTACGACACCCAGCGCGCCGGAAAGCTGCTGTCGTCCTTCGTCGACGATCTGTCGAACTGGTACGTACGCCGTTCGCGGCGCCGCTTCTGGCAGGGCGACGCGGCCGCGCTGCGCACCCTGCACGAGGTCGTCGAGACGGTGACGCGGCTGATGGCCCCGCTGACGCCGTTCATCACCGAGCGGGTCTGGCAGGACCTGGTCGTCCCGGTCACCCCGGGCGCGCCCGGTTCGGTGCATCTGACGGACTGGCCGGAGGCCGACGGCTCGGCCGTCGACCCGGAGCTGTCCCGGCAGATGGTGCTGGTACGGCGGCTGGTCGAGCTGGGCCGGGCGACCCGCGCGGAGTCGGGGGTCAAGACCCGGCAGCCGCTGTCGCGCGCACTGGTGGCGGCGACCGGTTTCGAGGCGCTCTCCCCCGAACTGCACGCGCAGATCACCGAGGAGCTGAACGTCTCGTCGCTGGCGTCGCTCGCCGAGGTCGGCGGTTCGCTGGTCGACACCACGGCCAAGGCGAACTTCCGGGCGCTGGGCAAGCGGTTCGGCAAGGGGGTGCAGGCGGTGGCCCGGGCGGTCGCGGAGACCGACGCGGCCGCGCTGGCCCTGGCCCTGCGCGGCGGCGAGGCGACGCTGGAGGTCGAGGGCGAGACCATCACCCTGACCCCGGACGAGGTGTTCATCACCGAGACCCCGCGCGAGGGCTGGTCCGTGGCATCGGATTCGGGCGCCACCGTCGCCCTGGACCTGGAGATCACGCCCGAGCTGCGGCTCGCCGGTCTGGCCCGGGATGCGATCCGGCTCATCCAGGAGGCCCGTAAGAACAGCGGTCTCGATGTCGCGGACCGGATCGCGGTGGTGTGGACGTCACCGCAGGACGAGACGGTACGGGCGCTGGACGAGCACGCCGCGCTGATCGCGGACGAGGTCCTCGCGACGTCCTTCGCGGGCGCCGCGCCGGACGCTTCGTACGGCCCGGCCTTCACCGACGAATCCCTCGGGCTCACCTTCCACCTGCGCAAGGTCTGACCTCGGGTCCCTGGTGGCCGGGCCCGGCAGGGGCCCGGCCACCGGGTACCCCTCGGCAACAGGATCCGACCGGGTTCCCGGCCCTCCGAGCCACGACTCCACGGTCCCGAACCCGGGGTCCCGGGACCGGATCGCGCCGCCGGGACCGTCCGGGCGGCGGTCCGCACGGCCCCGGCGAGCCGGGCCCCGGGCTCGAACCCGGGGCCCCGGACCCCAGGGCCCGCACGGGCCCGGACCGTCCGCCCCGGCCGGGGGCCTACCCCCGGGGCCGTTGCCCCGGCACCGGAACGCCGTACTCCCCACCGTCCGGTGGGGAGTACGGCGTTTCCGTATCGCCGCCCGCAGGACATCCGGGCACACCAAAGGGCCGGGCCCGGACGGATGTCCGGGCCCGGCCCTTGTGGTGCTGACTGCCGACGAGCTATGCGCTCGGCACCGAGCGCCGCCCCGTCAGTTGTCGTCCTCGTCGATCAGGAAACCGCGCATCGGCGACGGCGCCTGCTGCATCGGCTGCGGAGCCTGCGGGCGGACCGGAGCCATCGGCTGGGTCATCGCGGGCGCCATCTGCTGCTGACCGCCGTAGGACGGACCACCGCTCATCGGGGAGCCCATCGAAGGACCGCTGCCCATCGAGTGACTCGAATGGCTGGAGTGACCCATCGAGGGCGCTCCGGCGGAGGCCATCGAGGGGGCCGGCGGCAGCGAGGCGGCAGCCGGGGTCCGCGGCGGGGCGAGCGAGTCGTCGGCCTGGGTCTCCAACTGACGCAGCTGGCTCTCCAGGTACGACTTCAGACGGGTGCGGTACTCGCGCTCGAAGCCGCGCAGGTCCTCGACCTTACGCTCCAGCGTGGCCCGGGCCGACTCCAGCGAGCCCATCGCGACGCGGTGCTTCTCCTGGGCGTCCCGCTCCAGCGCATCGGCCTTGGCACGGGCGTCCCGCTCCAGGCCCTCGGCGCGCGAACGAGCCTCGCCGACGATCTTGTTGGCCTCGGAACGGGCCTCCGCGATCGCCTGGTCGGCGGTCTGCTGCGCCAGCGAGAGCACCCGCGCGGCACTGTCGCCACCGGGGCCCTGACCGGGCATCTGCTGCGGGTGGCCACCCATGGGGCCGCCCTGCATCTGACCGGGGCCGCCCATCGGACCGCCCTGCATCTGACCGCCCTGCATCGGGCCGCCCTGCATGGGACCGCCCTGCATTCCGCCCATCTGCGGACCGCCCATGGGGCCGCCCTGCATCTGACCGGGGCCGCCCATCGGACCGCCCTGCATCGGGCCGCCGTGGTTGGGGCCGCCGTGGTTCGGACCACCGTGGTTGGGGCCGCCGTGACTGGGACCGGCAGGCAGCTGCGGAGCACCGCCGGGCAGCTGGGGGGGACCCATCTGCTGCGGCTGCTGCTGCACCGGGGGTCCGGATATGGCAGCGGGCACCGGACCTCCCGGCCGGGCGTCCTGGGGCTCGGGCCCCTTGCGCATGCCCTGCTGCTGGTTCTGCGCCGCCGCACGGGTCGCCGCCGCCAGCTTGGCGCGCAGGTCCTCGTTCTCGCGGAGCAGGCGGGTCAGTTCGCCCTCGACCTCGTCGAGAAAGGCATCGACCTCGTCCTCGTCATAGCCTTCTCGGAGTCGGACGGTCGTGAACTGCTTGTTCCGCACGTCCTCGGGGGTCAGCGGCATCTCTTCTTCACCTCTACGTAGTCGTCGGCAGTCGGCAAGACCGTATCGTCCACAGTTACCCCGTTCACCCCGCGAAACGTCCCACGATGGAGATCAGGATGTAGACGATGATCATCAGAACGAAGAAGGACAGGTCGAGTGCCACGCCCCCGAAACGCAACGGCGGGATGAACCGCCGAAGAAGCTTGAGTGGTGGATCGGTGACAGTGTAGGTGGCCTCAAGGAGGACCACCATCACCTTCCCGGGTTGCCATGAACGAGCGAACTGGAAGACGTAGTCCATGACCAACCGGAAGAACAGCACGACCAGGAAGCACACCAACGCGATGTAGACCACCTGCAGTGCTACGCCCATGCCGTGCTTCCCTCTCCCCTGTGCTCACGTGACCCGGCCTCCCGGCCGGGGTTGTCCCGACGGCGTGTTTCTCAGCTCTGGTTGAAGAATCCGCCCTCTGCGATGCGGGCCTTGTCCTCCGCCGTGACGTCGACGTTAGCAGGAGACAGGAGGAAGACCTTCTGGGTCACCCGCTCAATACTCCCGTGGAGGCCGAAGACCAGACCGGCGGCAAAGTCGACAAGTCGCTTTGCATCGGTGTCGTCCATCTCCGTGAGATTCATGATCACCGGAGTGCCCTCACGGAAGTGTTCCCCGATGGTACGGGCCTCGTTGTAGGTCCGGGGGTGCAACGTGGTGATGCGGTACGGCTCCCGCTCGGACACGACCTTGGGCATGATCACCGGTGCGTTCTTCTCCAGGCTCGGACGTTCAGGTGTGATGGATGCCACGGGGGCGATACGGGCCGGACGCCCGCTCTCGGCAGGCAGCGGAGGCGCCACGTGCGCCACCGGCTCGCGGGGCGCGGGGGGTTGCACCACGCGCACCGGCTCCTCGCGCTCCATCTGGTGCGGGGGCTGGTGCCGCCGGTGCTCCCGCTCGGGCTCCGGCTCGGGTTCGAAGTCGTCGTCGGGGTCGAAACCCCGGCCGTCGTACCCATCGTCCTCCACGAGGCCGAGGTAGACCGCCATCTTGCGCATCGCGCCGGCCATTGCTCTGAGTCCTCCGCTCTGTGGTGGATCGCCTTGTGCCGCCGATAGTGCAGTGTCACCAAGTGCCCGCGATCCACGTGGCATGCCCGCTTATTGACGGGAATGACCATATTTTCTGCTGTGGTCCGACCTGCTTCGCGACGTTACCCGAGCCGGGGACGGACTCCGAGCACCGCGGTGCCGACGCGTACATGTGTCGCTCCGGCCGCCACGGCCTCTTCGAGGTCCGCACTCATCCCCGCGGACACCATGTTCGCAGCAGGATGCCCCGCGCGCAGGCCCGATGAGAATTCCGTCAGCCGGTCGAAGGCGGCCCGCGGCCGTCCGGCATAGGGTCCGGCCAGCGGCGCGACGGTCATCAGACCCCCGAGCCGGAGTCCCGGGGCGGCCGCCACCGCGGCCGCCAACTCCTCGATCCCGCCCGGCGCGACGCCGCCGCGCTCACCGCGGGCGGCACCCTCACCGGCGTCGAGGGCGACCTGGATCAGACAGCCGATCTCCCGGCCGCTCCGCTCCGCCGCTCCGGCCAGCGCTGTGACAAGTCTTACCCGGTCCACGGACTGCACAAAGTCCGCATATTGCGCAACAGAACGGACCTTATTGGTCTGCAACTGTCCGACGAAGTGCCAGGTGAGGTCGAGATCCGCACAGGCAGCGGCCTTGGGTGCGGCGTCCTGATCGCGGTTCTCCGCCACATGGCGTACGCCCAGTTCGTGCAGGATCCGTACGTCGCTCGCGGGGTACGTCTTGGTGACGACGATGAGCGTCACTTCGCCGCGCGGGCGTCCGGCGGCCGCACAGGCAGCGGCGATACGTTCCTCCACCGCGGCCAGATTCTCGGCCAGTTCGGCCCGGCGATCCGTCATGTTGCTTCCCTCCCGGGCCCGTCCGGCCGTCCGATCCAGACATATCCGGCGAGCCGTCCGGTCATACGGTCCCTCCGGTACGAAAAGTGGTCCCGGGACTCCAGGGTGCAGACGCCCATGTCCTGACGGTCCGTGATCCCGAGCCGGGCCAGTTGGGCGTGGACGCCGGCGGCCACGTCCACGGCCGGAGTGCCCCGGCTCGTGGTGGCGAAGGCTGCGGGTTCGACCTCGGCGACCCCGGCCCGCATCTCCTCGGGCACTTCGTAGCAGCGCCCGCAGACCGCGGGACCCGTCCGGGCGGTGATCCGCTCGGGCCTGGCGCCGAGGGAGACCATCGCCTCGACCGCGGCGGGGACGACTCCGGCGACCATTCCGGGGCGGCCCGCGTGCGCCGCCCCCACGACACCCGCGACCGGATCGGCCAGCAGGACCGGTACGCAGTCGGCGGTCAGTACGGCGAGGGCGAGTCCCCGGCGGGCGGTCACCACCGCGTCCACTGCCGGAACCGGTCCCTCCGCCCAGGGTCCTTCGACCACGGCGACCTCGCGGCCGTGCACCTGGTTCATCCAGACCACCAGCTCCGGATCGAGGCCCAGTTCCTTCGCCGCGATCGCCCGGTTGGTCCGTACGGCCTCGGGGTCGTCACCGACCGCGCCGCCGAGATTCAGCTCCTCGTACGGAACGGCGCTCACCCCGCCCCACCGGTCGGTGAAGGCGAAGTGCGCGCCGTTCTCGTGTATCGCGCCGTGCCGCACGGTCACTTCAGGAAGTCCGGCACGTCCAGCTCTTCGGCGGAGGCGTCGGTGTAGGAACGGGTCGACGGCACCTGCGGGGCCTGGCCGACGGGCTCGGCCACCGGGACCGGCTCAGCGGCCTTGGACTCTTCGCGCACCGGTACGGTGCCGAGCCCGGAGGGACGGGAGGTCTCGGCCGGGCGGGAGACCGGGGCCGGCTCGTCGCGCTTGGCCGAGGAGGAGCCGAGGACGTTGTCACGGCGGGCGGGCGGCTGGCCGCCGTCGAACCCGGCCGCGATCACGGTGACCCGGACCTCGTCCCCGAGCGCGTCGTCGATGACCGCGCCGAAGATGATGTTCGCCTCGGGGTGCGCGGCCTCGCTGACCAGCTGCGCGGCCTCGTTGATCTCGAAGAGGCCGAGGTCGGAGCCGCCGGAGATGGAGAGCAGCACACCGCGGGCGCCGTCGATGGAGGCCTCCAGCAGCGGCGAGGAGATCGCCATCTCCGCCGCGGCCACCGCACGGTCGTCGCCGCGGGCGGAACCGATGCCCATCAGCGCCGATCCGGCCTCGGACATCACGGACTTGACGTCGGCGAAGTCGAGGTTGATCAGACCGGGCGTGGTGATGAGGTCGGTGATGCCCTGGACGCCGGACAGCAACACCTGGTCGGCGGACTTGAACGCGTCCAGCACGCTGACCTGGCGGTCCGAGATGGACAGCAGCCGGTCGTTGGGGATGACGATGAGGGTGTCGACCTCTTCGCGGAGTTCGGCGATGCCGTCCTCGGCCTGGTTCGCCCGGCGGCGGCCCTCGAAGGTGAACGGGCGGGTGACCACACCGATCGTCAGGGCGCCCAGCGAGCGGGCGATATTGGCCACGACGGGGGCGCCGCCGGTGCCGGTGCCACCGCCCTCGCCTGCGGTGACGAAGACCATGTCGGCCCCCTTGAGGACCTCTTCGATCTCCTCGCGGTGGTCCTCGGCGGCCTTGCGGCCGACGGCCGGGTTGGCGCCGGCGCCGAGCCCCCGGGTCAGTTCGCGGCCGACGTCCAGCTTGACGTCGGCGTCGCTCATCAACAGTGCCTGGGCATCGGTGTTGATCGCGATGAACTCGACGCCCTTGAGGCCGACCTCGATCATTCGGTTGATGGCATTGACACCACCGCCGCCGACACCGATGACCTTGATGACTGCGAGGTAGTTCTGCGGTGCTGCCACGTCGAAGGCCTCTCGCCTCGAAATACAGGTGTTGCCGCGGTGCGGTTCACGCACCTCGGCGACGGATGCCGATGGGACGGTCCGGAGCGCCGACCCGAACCCTAACGCTGAAGTTTAGGGTTACCAGTGTGTCCGGTCGCCGGACTCTTCCGAACAGGACACTAAGTCGACACGTGGCGCGCGTTCAACGAACACGCCGAACCTCCCGTTTTTCTTTTCACCCTATGTGATCAGCCGTTGCGCGCACCACCCAGGGGGCGGGTGGTGGGCATGTGTGCGTCAACTCCCGGCTGCCGCGGGGGCGGTGGGGGCGCTGACGTCGTACCGCCGGGCCTCCGGTTCGGCCTTCATCAGGGCGACCAGCGCCCGGGCCTTCTGCTCGCCCTCTTCGGGACTGCCCCAGACCACGGTCCGGCCGCGCGTCAACTCCGCGGTGATGTCGTCGTATGAACGGACCACCAGGGCGCGGAGTTCGGTTCGGGTCTTCGGCGGCAGCTCCCGCCGGACCCGGACCGCTTCGGTGATGAGCCGATCGGTGCCGAACCGCCGCAGACTGGGTGATCCGGATGCTTCCAGCCGGAGTCGCGGTACGGCGCCGGGGGCCCGGTCGACGGTGGCGAACCGGACGCCGTCCTCGTCCACTTCGACGAACCGGGCACCCTGCTCCAGCACCAGGACGGGCCGCCGCTCGGTGACCTCCAGGGTGATTCCGCCGGGCCAGGAGCGGGAGACGTCGACGCCGGCGATCCGGGGCAGCCGGGCCCTGAGCCGGGCCTCGACGTCGTCGGTGTCGACCGAGACCAGGGGTTCGCCCATCGGCACCCGGGCCGTGTCGACGACCTGCTGGGGCGTCAGGACGCGGGTGCCGCTCGCCGAGACCTCCCGGACCCGGAACCAGGAGGATCCGTACAGCGCCCACAGGATCCCCCCGGTCAGTGCCAGTACCGCCAGGGCGATCAGCAGGGTCCGGGGGCCGCCGGGGATCCGGACCGCCCGGCGGGTCGGCGGGGCCGACGGCCCCGTAGAGGGTTTGCGCACCCCGCGCTCGGCGGTGCTCGGTCCGGCCACGCTCCCGGTCTCCTTCCGGCTGGGTCGCTTCCCCGGGGCCCGGGCCCGGTGGGGCCAGGGCTCAGCGGCGGGCCGCGATCGCCTCGTACACCATGCCGACGAGGAGGTCGTCGGCGTCCCTGCGGCCGAACTCGGCGGCCGCCCGGGACATCTCGTACAGCCGGTGCGGATCGGCCAGCACCGGAAGGACGTTGTTCTGGACCCACTGGGGGGTCAGTTCCGCGTCGTCGACCAGCAGTCCGCCGCCGGCCTTCACCACCGGCTGGGCGTTCAGCCGCTGTTCGCCGTTGCCGATCGGCAGCGGGACATAGGCGGCGGGGAGCCCGACGGCGGAGAGTTCGGCCACGGTCATCGCGCCGGCGCGGCAGAGCATCATGTCGGCCGCCGCGTAGGCGAGGTCCATCCGGTCCACGTACGGTACCGGGATGTACGGCGGCATTCCGGGCATGTTCTCGGCGCGCGGCAGTTCGTTCTTGGGGCCGACGGCGTGCAGGATCTGGATTCCGGAGCGCTGAAGCACGGGGGCGGCCTGCTGCACCACCTCGTTGAGCCGGCGTGCGCCCTGGGATCCGCCGGAGACCAGCAGGGTCGGGAGCTGCGGGTCCAGCTGGAACGCGGCGCGCGCCTCGGGGCGCACCCGGGCGCGGTCGAGGGTGGCGATCGAGTGCCGGAGCGGGATGCCGATATAGCGGGAGTTGCGCAGCTTGCTGTCGGGGGTGGCGACGGCGACCCCGGCGGCGTACCGCGAACCGATCTTGTTGGCGAGGCCGGGCCGGGCATTGGCCTCGTGGACGACGATGGGCACCCCGAGCCGTTTGGCGGCGAGGTAGGCGGGCAGGGCGACATAGCCGCCGAAGCCCACGACGCAGTCGGCCTTGGCGCGCTCCAGGATCTGCTCGGCGGCCTTGATGGTGCCGCGCAGACGTCCGGGGACGGTGATCAGTTCCGGGGTGGGCTTCCGGGGCAGCGGTACGGCGGGGATCAGCGCCAGCTCGTAACCGCGCTCGGGGACGAGCCTGGTCTCCAGACCGCGCTCCGTGCCCAGTGCCGTGATGCCCACGGTGGGGTCCTGCCTGCGCAGGGCGTCCGCGAGGGCGAGCGCGGGCTCGATGTGGCCGGCGGTCCCCCCACCGGCGAGTACGACATGCACCGAAATTCACCGCTCTCCGGACGGACGCCTGGTGACGCGCCGTCTCATCGTCTTCCATCTCACGCCTGGCGTACGGACCGCCAGGGCCGCCTTCGCCGCGGGCTCGGCCCGTGCGAAGGCGATCAGCAGCCCGACCGCGAACATGGTCGGCAGCAGGGCGGACCCTCCGTACGAGAACAGCGGGAGCGGAACCCCGGCGATCGGCAGCAGTCCGAGCACCGCCCCGATGTTCACCACGGCCTGGGCCGTGATCCAGGTGGTCACGCCTCCCGCGGCGAATCTCACGAAGGGGTCCTCCGTGCGTCCGGCCACGCGGATACCCGCATAGCCTAGAGCCGCGAACAGGGCGAGCACCGACAGCGTCCCCGCCAGGCCCAGCTCCTCACCGGCGATGGCGAAGATGAAATCGGTATGCGGTTCCGGCAGTTGTCCCCATTTTTCCACACTGGCCCCGAGGCCGGAACCGAACCATCCGCCGGAGGCGAGGGCGTAGATGCCGTGGACGGCCTGCCAGCACTCGCCCTTGGGGCCGAGGTCGATGGCGCCGATGCACTCCAGCCGGGCCATCCGGTTCTCGTTGGTCCTGATCAGCATGAAGCCGACCAGGGCGGAGACGCCGAGTACCCCGGCGAAGAGCCTGGTCGGGGCGCCCGCCAGCCAGAGCAGTCCGAAGAGGATCGCGGCGAGGATGATCGCGGTGCCCATGTCCCCGCCGAGCATGATCAGGCCGAGCAGCAGAAAGGTGACCGGCACCAGCGGCACCAGCAGATGCTTCCACTGGTTGAGCAGTTTCCGCTCGTGTTTGCGGGCGAGCAGGTCGGCGCCCCACAGGATGAGCGCCAGCTTGCCGAACTCACTGGGCTGGAGCTGGAACGAACCGCCGAGCGACAGCCAGTTCTGGTTGCCGCCGACCGACACCCCTATCCCGGGGATCTGCACCAGGACCATCAGGAAGACGGTGACCATCAGCAGGGGGTAGGCCAGGGCGCGCAGCAGCTTCGGCGGCAGCCGGGAGGCGAGCAGCAGCAGTCCGGAGCCGATCAGGGCGGCGAGGAACTGCTTGCGGAAGAAGTAGGAACTGGAGAGCGACAGTTCCAGCGCTTTGATCATCGACGCGGAGTAGACCATCACCAGTCCGAGGACGGTGATCAGCAGGCTGCTGCCGAGGATCAGGTAGTACGCGGTCAGCGGCCGGTCCCAGGCCTTGCGGGCCCGTTCGTAGAGCTGCCGGGCGCCGCGGCCGCGGGGCGGCCGGGGCGAGCCGGCCGGGCGTCCGCCGCCCGCCCGGGGCACCCGCGGGGCGCGGGCCGCCTTCCCGGCGCCCTGCCCCTCGCCTCTGGTACGGCTGCGCAGCGCGCGGCCCGCGGCGAGTGCCGGCGCGGGTGCGTACCCGCGCAGCCGCATCGTGTCCAGCATGCGCATCGGCGCTGTCCCCTCCAGTCGGGCCCGGAGCGCCGGCGTGCGCCCCGGGCCGGGGCGCACGCCGGACGCACAGGTCGGGCCGGTCAGGCGCGCTCGGCGGCGAGGGTGCGGACCGCTTCCGCGAAGGCCTCGCCCCGCTTGTTGTAATTGGTGAACATGTCCATCGAGGCGCAGGCCGGGGCCAGCAGGACGGTGTCCCCCGGCCGGGCGAGCCGCGCCGCCTCACGGACCGCCGCCGCCATCGCCCCAGTGTCCGTCCGGTCGAGGTCCACGACCGGGACATCGGGGGCGTGTCGCGCGAGGGCTTCGGCGATCAGGGCCCGGTCGGCGCCGATCAGCACCGCGCCGCGGAGCCGGCCGGCGGCTGCGGACACCAGTTCGTCGAAGGTGGCGCCCTTGGCGAGGCCTCCGGCGATCCACACGATCGGGTCATAGGCCGCCAGGGAGGCCTCGGTCGCATGGGTGTTGGTGGCCTTGGAGTCGTCGATCCAGGCGACCCCGCCGACGTCGGCGACCTTCTCGATCCGGTGCGGATCGGGGCGGAAGGCCCGCAGTCCGTCGCGGACCGCGCTCGCGGGGACGCCGTAGGCGCGGGCCAGGGCGGCCGCCGCGAGGGCGTTGGCGATGTTGTGCGGGGCGGGCGGGTCGATATCGGTGACCTCGGCCAGCTCCTGGGCCTGCTGCTGCCGGTTCTCGACGAAGGCCCGGTCGACCAGGATGCCCTCGACGATCCCGAGCTGGGAGGGGCCGGGGGTGCCGAGGGTGAAGCCGACCGCCCGGCAGCCCTCGACCACATCGGCCTCGCGCACCAGGTCCTCGGTCGCCGGATCGGCCGTGTTGTAGACGCAGGCGACCGTGTTGCCCTCGTAGACCCGGCCCTTGTCGGCGGCGTACGCCTGCATGGAGCCGTGCCAGTCGAGATGGTCGGGCGCCAGATTGAGCACGGCGGCCGAATGGGCGCGCAGCGAGGGCGCCCAGTGGAGCTGGTAGCTGGAGAGTTCGACGGCGAGTACGTCGTACGGCTCCTCCGCGAGGACCGCGTCGAGCAGGGAGACGCCGATATTGCCGACGGCGGCCGTCCGCAGTCCGGCCGCCTCCAGGATGGCGGCGAGCATCCGGACCGTGGTGGTCTTGCCGTTGGTGCCGGTGACGGCGAGCCAGGGGGCCGAGTCGGGGCGCCGCAGCCGCCACGCCAGCTCGACATCGCCCCAGATCTCGGTGCCCGCAGCGGCGGCCGCGGCGAACAGCGGCTTGTCGGGCCGCCAGCCGGGGGCGGTGACGATCAGCTCCGTACCCTCGGGGAGGGTGTCGCCGTCGCCGAGCCGGACCGTGATGCCCTCGGCCTCCAGAGCGGCGGCCTGCTCCCGGGCGCGCTCGTCGGCGCCGTCGTTGACGACGGTGACGAGCGCCCCGAGCCGGTGCAGTACCCGGGCCGCCGGGATTCCGGAGACCCCGAGTCCGGCGACGGTGACCCGTCGGCCCGCGAGGTCCTCACGCGTACTCACTTGTCCGCCGCCCAGCCCGCGTAGAAGAGTCCGAGACCGACGATCACGCACATGCCCTGGATGATCCAGAACCGGACCACCACAAGGACTTCGGACCACCCCTTGAGTTCGAAGTGGTGCTGGAGCGGGGCCATGCGGAAGACGCGTTTCCCGGTGAGCTTGAAGGAGCCGACCTGGATGACCACGGACATGGTGATCAGCACGAAGAGGCCGCCGAGGATGGCGAGCAGCAGTTCGGTGCGGGAGCAGATCGCCAGTCCTGCCAGCGCGCCGCCGAGGGCCAGGGAGCCGGTGTCGCCCATGAAGATCTTGGCGGGTGAGGTGTTCCACCACAGGAAGCCGAAGCAGGATCCCATCAGGGCGGCCGCGACGACGGCGAGGTCGAGCGGATCGCGGACCTCGAAACAGGCGTCCGGATTGGTGAGGGTGGTCGCGTTGGCGCAGGACTCCTGGAACTGCCAGAGGCCGATGAAGGTGTAGGCGCCGAAGACCATCACCGAGGCACCGGTGGCCAGGCCGTCCAGACCGTCCGTCAGATTCACGCCGTTGGACATGGCGAGGATCATGAACAGGGCCCAGACCACGAACAGCACCGGGCCGATGGCCCAACCGAAGTCCGTGATGAAGGAGATCTTCTCCGAGGCCGGTGCGATTCCGCGGGCGTCCTTGAACTGGAGCGCGAGGACGGCGAAGGCGATGCCCACGATGAGCTGCCCGGCCATCTTCGCCTTGGCCCGCAGACCGAGCGACCGCTGCTTGACGATCTTGATGTAGTCGTCGAGGAAGCCGACGACACCCATGCCGGCCATCAGGAAGAGGACCAGCAGACCGGAGTAGGTGACCTCACCGCCGGTGAAGACCTTGGCGAGCGCGTACGCGATCAGCGTGGCCAGGATGAAGGAGATACCGCCCATGGTGGGCGTCCCCTTCTTACTGCCGTGGGTACGCGGGCCGTCGTCCCGGATGAACTGCCCGTAGCCCTTGCGGGCCAGCAGTTTGATCAGCAGCGGCGTACCGACGAGCGACAGGAAGAGGCCGATGGCCCCCGCGAAGAGGATCTGCCTCATCGACCGGCACCCCGCCCGTCCGCGGCCACCGCCGCGTCGTCAATCAGCGTCTGCGCGAGCCGTTCCAGACCGGCAGATCTGGACGCCTTCACCAGCACGACGTCTCCTGGGCGCAGCTCACTGCGCAACAGGTCGGCCGCCGCCTGTGCGTCGGACACGTGCACCGACTCCTCACCCCACGAACCCTCGTTATATGCGCCCAGTTGCAGCCAGGACGCTTCCCTGCCCCCGACTGCAACGAGCTTGCTGACGTTGAGCCGGACGGCGAGCCGTCCGACGGCGTCGTGCTCGGCGAGCGCCTCGTCACCGAGCTCCGCCATGAGACCGAGCACCGCCCATGTCCGTCCCCCCCGGCTCTGTGCGTCCTGTCCCATGGCGGCCAGGGCGCGCAGCGCCGCCCGCATGGACTCGGGGTTCGCGTTGTAGGCGTCGTTGACGATCGTCACGCCGTCCGGTCGCTCGGTGACCTCCATGCGCCAGCGGGAGAGGGTGCCGGCCTCGGAGAGCGCGCCGGCGATCTCGGAGACGGGCATGCCCAGCTCATGGGCGACGGCGGCCGCGGCGAGCGCGTTCGACACGTGGTGCTCACCGTACAGCCGCATGGTCACTTCGCCGCACCCGGTGGGGGTGTGAAGCGTGAAGGCGGGCCGACCTTGCCGGGTGAGCCGGACATTTTCGGCACGGACGGCGGCGTTCGGAGACTCTCCGAAGAACACGACGCGGGCGCGGGTGCGGTCGGCCATGGCCCGGACGAGGGGGTCGTCGGCGTTGAGTACGGCGACTCCGTCGGCGGGCAGGGCCTCCACGATCTCGCCCTTGGCTTCCGCGATCTTCTCGCGGCCGCCGAACTCGCCGATATGGGCGGTGCCGACGTTCAGGACGACGGAGATCC
Source organism: Streptomyces tsukubensis (assembly GCF_003932715.1). Classification (NCBI taxonomy): domain Bacteria; kingdom Bacillati; phylum Actinomycetota; class Actinomycetes; order Kitasatosporales; family Streptomycetaceae; genus Streptomyces; species Streptomyces tsukubensis. The sequence goes on from NZ_CP020700.1 coordinate 1,881,770, forward strand.
GCGGCGGCACGAGTTCGGTCAGATAGCGGATGTCGCCGACGTACCGGGCGCCCATCTCCAGGACGAGGTGTTCGGTGGTGGTGTCGGCGCGGAGCGCGGTCAGCGGCAGGCCGATCTCGTTGTTGAGATTGCCCTCCGGGTAGATCGTGGGGCCCTTGCGCGCCAGGAGCTGGGCGATCAGGTCCTTGGTGCCGGTCTTGCCGACGGAGCCGGTGAGCGCGACGGTGGTGGCGCCGAGGCTTTCGACGACATGGCGGGCGAGGGCGCCCAGCGCGGCGGTGACATCGGGCACCACGATCGCGGGTACGCCGACGGGCCGGGTCGCCAGGACGGCGCAGGCGCCGTCGGCGACGGCCCGGGCTGCGTAGTCGTGGCCGTCCGCGCTGGCGCCCGCGAAGGCGGCGAACAGGGCGCCGGGGACGACGGCCCGGGAGTCGATCACGACGGGCCCGGTGACCGTGCGGTCCGGATCCGGTATGTCGTACGGCTGCCCGCCGACGACTGCGGCGATCTCGGTGAGGGAGAGGGTGATCACTGGGTCATCCCCGGGGGGTCTCGTGCGATGCGGCGGAGGTGGCGCGAATCGCGTCGCGCAGTACCACCCGGTCGTCGAAGGGGCGGACGACTCCGGCGGTGTCCTGGCCCTGCTCATGGCCCTTTCCGGCGACCAGGACGGTGTCGCCGGGCTCGGCGCGGGCGACGGCGGCGGCGATGGCCGCGGCCCGGTCGGCCTCGACGAGGACCCGGCCGCGTTCATGGGCCGGGACCGTGGCGGCTCCGGAGAGCATGGTGGCGAGGATGGCCAGGGGGTCCTCGGAGCGCGGGTTGTCGGAGGTCAGGACGGCCGTATCGGCGTAGCGGGCGGCGGCGGCGCCCATGGGGGCGCGTTTGGTGGTGTCGCGGTCGCCGCCGCAGCCGAGGACGATGTGCAGTCTGCCCTTGGTGACCTTGCGCAGGGAGCGGAGGACCGATTCGACGGCGTCGGTCTTGTGGGCGTAGTCGACGACGGCCAGATACGGCTGACCGGCGTCCACGCGCTCCAGCCGGCCGGGGACCCCGGGGACGGCGGCGACGCCGTCGGCGGCCGTCCGCGGGTCGGTCCCGGCAGTGGCGAGGGCGACGACGGCGGCGAGGGTGTTGGCGACGTTGAACGGTCCGGGCAGCGGGGCCGTGGCGGGGATACGGGTCCCGTCGGGGGCCACGACGGTGAAGGTGGAGCCGACGGCGCCGAGTTCGACGTCCTCGGCGCGCCAGTCGGCGTCCGGATCGCCCTCGGCGGAGAACGTGGTGACCGGTACGGTCGCCTCCGAGGCCAGCCTGCGGCCCCATTCGTCGTCGAGGTTGACCACGCCCCGGACGCTGCGGGCGGGTGTGAACAGCACCGCCTTGGCCCGGTAGTAGTCCTCCATGTCGGAGTGGAACTCCATGTGCTCCGGGCTGAGGTTGTTGAAGACGGCGACGTCGAAGACGCAGCCGTCGACCCGGCCGAGCACGAGGGCGTGGCTGGAGACCTCCATGGCGACCGCTTCGACACCGCGTTCGCGCATCACGGCGAAGAGGGCCTGGAGGTCGGTGGCCTCGGGGGTGGTGCGTTCGGATTTGACGCTCTCGGCGCCGATCCGGGTCTCCACTCCGCCGATCAGGCCCGTGGTGCGTCCGGCGGCCCGCAGACCGCCTTCGACCAGGAAGGTGGTGGTGGTCTTGCCGGAGGTGCCGGTGACGCCGATCCGGAGCAGTGCCTCGCCCGGCCGGCCGTAGATCTCGGCGGCCAGGGCGCCCATCCGGGCGCGGGGGGCGTCGACGACGAGGGCGGGCAGCCCGGCCGCGGCGGCGCGGTCGGCGCCCGCCGGGTCGGTGAGGACGGCGACGGCGCCCAGCGCGGCGGCCTGGCCGGCGAACTCGGCGCCGTGGACGCGGGCGCCGGGCAGGGCGGCGTACAGGTCACCGGGGCGTACCGCGCGGGAGTCGTGGGTGATGCCCGTGACCTCGACGGGGTCCCCGCCCGGTGGGGCCTCCGGGGTGCTCACCCCCAGCAGGGCCGCCAGTTCCGCGAGGGGCGTGGGGCGGGTCCGGTCCGGACGGGGCGCTCCCGGCTGCGACGGCGGGGCGGCTTCGGACGGGGAGGGCCGGGCGGTGTTTCCGTACTGATCAGGGTGGGGCACGGCGGTGAGCGTACCGGGCTCGGTGTGCGGGGGGCCAAAAGAGGTCCGCCCGGGTCCGTGGTTCCCGGGATCGGGGGTGATCGTCGTCACTGGTGGCACTGGGATTACCTCGGGTCTGGGTCTGGATCCGGCGGACGGTGGCGCCGGGGGTGCGGTCCGGTCAGTCGCCCGGGTCGAACGTGACGGGCAGCCCGGCGGGCTCCGCCCCGGTCGGCGGGACCTGGAGGGTCTTCAGGGCGAACGCCATGACCTTCTGGTAGATGGGGCCGCAGATCTGGCCGCCGAAGTAGCTGCCGCGGGTGGGGTTCTGGATCGCGCAGTAGACCGTGATCCGCGGTTTGTCGGAGGGGGCGAATCCCGCGAAGGAGGAGGTGTAGCCGCGGTAGCGGCCGAGCTCCGGGTCGACCCGGTTGGCGGTGCCGGTCTTGCCGGCGACGCGGTAGCCGGGGATGCGGGCCTTGGTTCCGGTGCCCTCCTCGTCACCGACGACGGACTCCAGCATCTTCGCCAGGGTGGTGGCGGTCCGCTCGCTGACGACCCGGGTCTTCCCGGGGGCGGGGGCGGCGGTGAACCGCCCGTCGGGGCCCTTGGTGCCGCGGACCAGTGTGGGGTCGATGCGGACGCCGCCGTTGGCGACCGTCGAGTAGACGGAGGCGGCCTGGACGGCGTTGAGGGAGAGGCCCTGTCCGAAGGGGATCGTGTACTGCTGGGAGGTGGACCACTTCGACGGAGGGGCGAGGATGCCCGGGGTCTCGCCCGGGTAGCGCAGTCCGGTGGGGCTGCCGAGGCCGAACTTCCGCAGATAGGTGTGGAGCACCCGGTTGGCCTGCGGCTGGGTCTTCCCCAGCTGGCCGGTGGCCAGGATGGTGCCGATGTTGCTGGACTTGGCGAGGACGCCGTTGAGGGTCAGGTACCAGGTGGGGTGGTCGATGTCGTCCTTGAAGAGCCGGTCTCCGCGGTGCAGCCGGTTGGGCACCACCACATGGGTGTCGGGGGTCGCAGCGCCTTCCTCCAGGACGGCGGCCATGGAGATGACCTTGGCCGTGGAGCCGGGTTCGTAGGCGTCCTGGAGCGCGGCGTTGCCGAGACCGGCGGGGTCGGCGCGGCTCAGGTCGCCCGGGTCGAAGCCGGGGGCGTTGGCCATGGCGAGGATCTCGCCGGTCCGGGTGTCCTGGACGACCACGTAGCCGCGGTCGGCGCGGGACTTCGCGACCTGGTCGCTGATCGCCTTCTGGGCGGCCCACTGGATATCGCGGTCGATCGTCAGCTCGATATCGGAGCCGGGGACGGCGGGGGTCTCGCGGGTGCCGCCCGCGGTGGGTACGCGGCGGCCGCCGGACTGGGCGTAGGTGATCTCGCCGTCCTGCCCGGCGAGCTGCTTGTCGAGCATGGACTCCAGGCCCCCGCCGCCGCGGCCGGAGGCGTTCACATAGCCCAGTATCCCGGCGGCGAGTTCGCCGTTCGGGTAGACCCGGCGGCTGCTGGGCTCCTGGAAGACCCCGGCGAGGACGCTGACGCCCGGGCCGCCCTTCGGCTTCTCCTCACGGGCCTTCTCGGCGAAGACGCTCCGCAGGTCTTTGATCTGGTTCCACACCTGGGGCGTCTGGCGGCGGGCCAGGACGGTGTAGCGGGACTTGGGGGTCCGCAGCTTCTTCACCAGATCGGGCGCCGGGACCTTGAGGATCGGGGAGAGCAGGGCCGCGGCCTGTTCCGGGGCGTCGCGGACCTTGCTCTCCTCGGGGGTGAACATCTTGGGGTCGGCGGTGATGTCGTAGGCGTCGACACTGGTGGCCAGGGCGATCCCGGCGCGGTCGGTGATCTCCCCGCGCTCGGCGGCGAGCCGGACGCTGAGGTAGCGGCTCTTCTCGGCCTTGGCCGCGTACGCCTCGGCGTCCACGGCCTGGACCTGGAGGAGGCGGACCACGAAGGCCAGCATGACGAGGGTCAGACCGAAGCCGACGAGACGCAGCCGGGGGCGGGGGCTGCCGAGGCGCAGCTTCGTACCGCCGCGCGGGCCGCCGGGGCGCTGCGGTCCGCCGGTGCGCCGGGGGGCGGGGCGGGGGGCCGGTCCGGGTACGCGGCCCCGGGGCGGCGCGGTGTCCCGGTCGCGCGCACCGTGCCGCGGGCGGGGTTCCTGGTGGGAGGGCACTGCGTCACCTGCCGGAGGGCGTCGGGGCCGACGGCGCGGACTCGTCGGCCGGGGCGGTGGGCGGGGCGGGTGACCGGCCGGGGCCGGTGAGGGGGCCGGGTCCGGGTGGGGCTCCGGCGGCGGGTGAGGCTCCGGTGGCTGCGGAGGCGGAGGGCTCCGGTTCGGGGGGCGGGGCCGAGGCCCGGCCGGGGACGCCCCGGACCGTTCCGTCCGGGTCGATGAAGGCGGGGCCGCTGCCGGGGACCATGCCCAGCTCCGCGGCCCGGCGTTCCAGCGCGTCGGGTGCCGACCGGTCGTCCACGTCCCGCTGGAGCGCCTGCTGTTCGTCGGTCAGCTCGGTCGTCTTGCGTTTCAGCTCGCTCAGTTCGAACGAGCCCTCGTTGAGGGACGAGTTCAGCAGCAGCAGGGTGATCAGCCCGCCGCCGAGGAGGACGACCACCAGCAGGACGAAGGGGGTACGGGCGGCGTTGCTGGGGCCCGCGGGCATCAGCCGGGCGAGTCTCGCGGCGCGTCCCCTGAGCTGTTTGCCCGCTGTGCTCACCATGTCCTCCCGTCGGCCGTGCCCCAGGTGTCGCCGGACGGCCGGGGGCCGTTCCCCCCGCCCGGTCCGTCCGGTCCGTCCGGCGGTCCGTCCGGTGCGGGGCTGTGGATGGTACGACTCACCGCACGTCCTTGCGGATGCGCTCCGCCCCCCTCAGACGCGCCGGAGCGGCCCGGCGGTTCTCGGCCACCTCTTCCTCCGTCGGCAGCTCGGCACCACGGGTGAGCAGCTTGAGCCGGGGCTGGTACTCCTCGGGTACGACGGGCAGTCCGGGCGGCGCCGTCGTCGCAGCGCCCGCCGCGAGGACCTGCTTGACCAGCCGGTCCTCCAGGGAGTGGTACGACAGCACGGCGATCCGGCCGCCGACGGCGAGCGCCCCGACCGCCGCCGGAACGGCCCGCTCCAGCACGCTCAGCTCGCCGTTGACCTCGATGCGCAGGGCCTGGAAGGTGCGCTTGGCCGGATTGCCTCCGGTGCGCTTGGCGGCCTGGGGCAGTGCGTCGCGGATCAGCTGGACCAGCCGGGCGCTGGTGGTGAAGGGCTCCCGATCCCGCTCCCGGACGATCGCGGACACGATCCGCTTGGCCTGCTTCTCCTCGCCGTACATCCGCAGGATCCGCACCAGCTCGCCGGGCGCGTAGGTGTTGAGGACCTCGGCGGCGGAGACGCCCGTCGTCTGGTCCATCCGCATGTCCAGGGGGGCGTCCTGGGCGTAGGCGAAACCGCGGTCGGCCTCGTCGAGCTGCATGGAGGACACCCCGAGGTCGAAGAGAACGCCCTGGACCTCGGGGACGCCGAGCCGTTCGAGCACCTCCGGCAGCTCGTCGTACACCGCATGGACCAGCACGGCACGGTCGCCGAAGGGCGCGAGGCGTTCGGCGGAGAGTCTCAGGGCCTCGGGGTCGCGGTCGAGGGCGATCAGCCTGACGGCGGGGAACCGGCTCAGCAGCGCCTCGCTGTGGCCGCCGAGGCCGAGGGTGCAGTCGACGACGACCGCTTCCCGGTCGCCGGCCGCTTCGAGGGCGGGCGCCAACAGGTCCAGGCACCGCTGGAGCATTACCGGGACGTGTCGGGTATTGCTCAAGGGGCCCTCTCAGGATCCGGCGCGGGGCTGGTGCGACCGGCGAGCTGAAGAGGAAGGCCGAGCCGTGCGCAGTCCGCACACGCGGGGATGTACAGAAATACGGAAGGAGTACCGGGACGGAACTGCGGGGTCCGCCGGACGGTACGGACGTACGGTCGTGGAACGGGTTGCGCCGGTGGACTGCGCGCCACTCTAGTCCACGGCCCATCCCGGTCAATCAACCGGTTGACGGCGTGGCGCGGGCCCCCTCCGGCACCGCAATTCACTCGAACGGATGGCTGCGCACCCCCTCTGTGGGTTACCTCACAACAAGCGTTGTTGATGTTCTTTGTCCACTCTCACGACGAGCCACGGACGCCGGTCCCCGTTACCGTCGTCGACATGACGACTTCTGCGCACCCCTCCCCCGGTCCGACGCGTGCCGGCGGACCGGTCACCGATCGCCTCGTGGAGGCGAATCAGCGCTATGCCGCCGACTTCAAGGACCCCGGGATGGACGCCCGTCCCGTACTGCAGGTGGCCGTCGTCGCCTGCATGGACGCCCGGCTCGACCTGCACGCCGCGCTCGGGCTGGAACTGGGCGACTGCCACACCATCCGTAACGCGGGCGGAGTCGTCACCGACGACGTCATCCGTTCTCTGACCATCAGCCAGCGGGCGCTGGGCACCCGCAGCGTGATCCTCATCCACCACACCGGCTGCGGGCTGGAATCACTGACCGAGGACTTCCGGCACGAACTGGAGGACGAGGTGGGGCAGCGTCCGCCGTGGGCGGTGGAGGCGTTCCGCGATGTCGACCAGGACGTACGCCAGTCGATGCAGCGGGTGCGGACCTCTCCGTTCCTGCGGCACACGGACGACGTCCGCGGGTTCGTCTTCGACGTGAAGAGCGGGTTGCTGCGGGAGATCGACCCGGCGCAGTAACGGGCCCCGACCGCGACCGCCCCGCCGGAGTGCTCCGGCGGGGCGGTCGCGCTTCCGGGGACCGGCCGCCGGCTACCGACCCCGGCCACCGGTAACCGGAATCCGTGCTCCCGGAACCGTTTCCCGCGTGATCAACGTGTGAGGAGTGTGCGTGTGACGCGTCGAACACCGCGGGAAAAAACGGCCAATCCGACAAAACTCCTGCGGTTGTCCACAGGCGAGTGACACGACACGCCGACGGCAACAAGAATGCCGGTACGGGCACCCCCGGGTACAGGCCGGGGCTGGGTGCCTCGGGGTGGGCCGGGCCATGTGTGTCCCCGGCCGGGAAAGGGCCGAGGAGGGCCGGGTGACGACCTATGACGAGCGAGCTGGTCTCACGGATCTGACCGCGACCGCGGATCGTGTCCGCAGGTCGGTGGAGAGCGTGATCGAGGGCAAGCCGGAGGTCGTACGGCTGTCGCTGACCGTCCTGCTGGCCGAAGGGCATCTGCTCATCGAGGACGTGCCGGGCGTGGGCAAGACCATGCTGTCCAAGGCCCTGGCACGGTCACTCGACTGTTCGGTGCGGCGAATCCAGTTCACGCCCGATCTGCTGCCGTCCGACATCACGGGCGTATCGGTCTTCGACCAGCAGCGGCGGGATTTCGAGTTCAAGCCGGGCGCGATCTTCGCCCAGTTCGTGATCGGCGACGAGATCAACCGGGCATCGCCGAAGACGCAGTCGGCGCTGCTGGAGTCGATGGAGGAGCGCCAGGTCACCGTCGACGGGATCACCTACGAACTGCCCAGCCCCTTCATGGTGGTCGCCACTCAGAACCCGGTGGAGATGGAAGGCACCTATCCGCTGCCCGAGGCCCAGCGGGACCGCTTCATGGCGCGGGTGTCCATCGGCTATCCCAGCGCGGACGCCGAGCTGCGGATGCTGGGGATCCACGGCGGGGCGTCCCCTCTGGACGACCTCCAGCCGGTGGCCCACGCCCATGACATCGTGAAACTCATCGAGGCCGTGCGCCAGGTGCACGTCGCCCAGTCCGTCCAGCGGTACGCGGTCGAGCTGGTCGCCGCCACCCGCAGCCATCCGGACCTCCGGCTGGGGGCCTCGCCGCGCGCCACTCTGCATCTGCTGCGCGCCGCGAAGGCCGAGGCCGCGCTCTCCGGCCGGGACTACGCCCTGCCGGACGACGTCCAGGCGCTGGTGGTGAAGGTGCTGGCGCACCGGCTGCTGCCGACCGCACAGGCCCAGCTCAACCGGAGAACGGCCGAGCAGATCGTGCTGGAGATCCTCCAGCGGACCCCGGTTCCGGCGGCCGACGGCACCGAGACCGCGTTCGGTACGGGCGGCCGGACCGCGCCGCTCTACGGCCAGCGGCCCGGGAACCGGCGGCTCTGATGCCGGACCGGGATCCCGCCGCGGCGGGACAGGCGTGGGGCACGGCCGACGAGGAGGGCCCCGGGCGGGCCCCGGGCGACCGGGACAAGGGGGCGGTCCGGATCGCCCTGGCCGGGCTCACCACGCGCGGCCGGTCCTTCGTCGCCGCCGGGCTGGCCGCCGGGGTGTGCGCCTATGTGCTCGGGCAGGAGGACCTGCTCCGGGTCGGCCTGCTGCTGGCCGTGCTGCCGCTGGTCTGTGCCACCGTGCTCTACCGCACCCGCTACCGGGTCGCGGGCAGCCGCCGGCTCACTCCGGCGCGGGTGGCCGCCGGTTCGGAGGCCCGGGTGCATCTGCGGATGGACAATGTGTCGAAGCTGCCCACCGGGCTGCTGATGCTCCAGGACCATGTGCCCTATGTGCTGGGGCCCCGGCCGCGGTTCGTCCTGGACAGGCTGGAGCCCGGCGGCCGGCGCGAAGTCTCGTACCGGGTCCGCTCCGACCTCCGCGGCCGCTATCCGCTCGGCCCGCTCCAGCTCCGGCTGAACGATCCGTTCGGCATGTGCGAGCTGACCCGCTCGTTCAACGCCTTCGACCTGCTCACCGTCGTTCCGCGGACCGAGGAGCTGCCCGCGGTGCCGCTGCTGGGCGACGGTGCGGGCCAGGGCGACGGGCGGCTGCGGGCCCTCGCGCTCGCGGGCGACGACGACATCATCCCCCGCCCCTACCGGCACGGGGACGATCTGCGCCGGGTTCACTGGCGCTCCACCGCGCGCTTCGGCGAGCTGATGGTCCGCCGCGAGGAGCAGCCCCGGCGGGCTCGCTGCACGGTCCTGCTCGACACCCGGGGCATCGCCTACCAGGGGGTGGGTCCGGACGCGGCCTTCGAATGGGCGGTGTCCGGGGCGGCATCCGTACTGATGCATCTGCTGGCGCAGGGGTATGCGGTGCGACTACTGACGGACGAAGGCAGCCCGCTGCCGGGCGGGGCCGGTTCCGCCGCGGGCGGGTTCTCCGGGACGGCCGTGGAGTCGGCCGAGTCGGCGGGGCTGCTGATGGATGTGCTGGCGGTCGTCGACCACTCCGAGGGAGAGGGCGTCGAATCCGCGTACGAGGCGCTCCGCGACGGCGCCGAGGGGCTGCTGATCGCCTTCTTCGGCGATCTCGACGAGGAGCAGGCGGCGCTGGTGGCGCGGATGCGGCAGCGCAGTGCGAACGCCGTCGCCTTCCTCCTCGACGGTGAGACATGGACAACGGGCGGGGCGATGAGCGGGGAGACCGGGAACGCGCTGCGCGTACTGCGCGAGGCGGGGTGGACGGCGCTGGCGGTACCGCCCGGGACGGGGCTGCCCGCACTCTGGCAGCAGGCCGCCCGGGAGCGGGCCGAAGCGGCCGGCGGCCCGGCCGGGCCGGGGCCGTTCGGAACCGGTCCCGCCATGACGGCCGGGGGGCGCTGATGAGCGGCCGGGGGCGGCTCGCGCTCTGCGCATACGCGGCGACACTGATGGCGGCGGGCGCGCTGCTGCCGCTGGTCGACTCGCCGGGCTGGCTGGTGCAGGCGGCGTTCCTGCTGGCGGTCCAGAGCGGGGTGGGCGTACTGGCGCGGAGGCTTCCGCTGCCGTCCGCGCTGACCGTCGCCGCCCAGGCCCTGGCCGGGCTGGTGCTGCTCACCCTGGTCTTCGCCGGGGACCGGGCGCTGCTGGGCGTGGTGCCGGGGCCGGACACGCTGGTCCGGTTCGGTGAGCTGATGAGCATCGGCGGGCAGGACATCGAGCGGTACGCGATACCGGCGCCCGCCTCCGAGGGCATCCGGCTGATGCTGGTCGGCGGCGTGCTGGTGATCGGGCTCATGGTGGACACGATCGCGGTGACGTTCCGCAGCGCGGCTCCCGCCGGGCTGCCGCTGCTCGCGCTGTACTCGGTGGCCGCCGGACTGGCCGGGGGTGCCGCGAGCGCCCTGTGGTTCCTGCTCGCCGCGTCCGGGTATCTGCTGCTCCTGCTGGCGGAGAGCCGGGACCGGCTCTCCCAGTGGGGCCGGGTCTTCTCCGGGACGCCGTCGGCGCCGCCCCGGGGGGAGCGGGCCTTCGGCAGCGGGGGTACTCCCGGGGCGCCGGTGCGCACCGGCCGCCGGATCGGAGTGCTGGCGCTGGGCGTCGCCCTGGTGGTGCCGCTGGCGCTGCCCGCGCTCGACGGCGGTCTGCTGTCGGACCTCGACGGGGGCGACGGCTCCGGTTCGGGCAGCGGGACGATCAACGCGGTCAACCCGATGGTGTCCCTGCAGAACAGTCTGAACCAGCCCGCCGAGCGCGAATGGCTGCGCTACCGGACGAACGCCGCCGACACCAGCGGCATGTACCTCAGGCTGGTCGCCCTCGACCGGTTCGACGGTTCCCGGTGGCTGACGTCCGAGCGCGATGTGGAAGATCTGCCGGACCAGCTGCCGCGGCCCGAGGGCCTCAGCTCCTCCGTCCGCACCCAGGAGGTCGAGACCAGGATCACCGCCGCCGGTTCGTTCGCGCAGGAGTGGCTGCCGATGCCCTTCCCCGCGGCCGGGGTGGACGTCGAAGGGCGGTGGCGCTTCGAGCCGGAGGGGCGTTCCCTGGTCGGTGACCGGGGCCAGAACACCCGGGACCTGGAGTACACGATCCGCAGTCTGCTGGTGCAGCCGACGGCCCAGCAGCTCGCGACGGCCCCGGCGCCGCCCGCTGACATCACCACCGAGTACACCAGGCTGCCTCCTGCGCTGCCGAGCGTCGTCGAGGAGACCGCCCGCCGGGTCACGGCCGGGGCCGAAAGCGACTACGAGGCCGCGGTACGGCTCCAGGAGTGGTTCACCACGACCGGCGGCTTCACCTACGACACCGATGTGAACTCGGGCAGCGGTCCGGGCGCCATCGCCCGCTTCCTCCGGGACAAGGAGGGCTTCTGCGTCCATTTCTCCGCTTCCATGGCGGCCATGGCGCGGACGCTGGGCATCCCGGCCCGGGTGGCGGTCGGTTTCACCCCGGGCACCGCGCGCGGTGACGGTTCGATGTCGGTGAGCAACCGCAACGCCCACGCCTGGCCCGAGCTGTACTTCGAAGGTGTGGGGTGGACCCGGTTCGAGCCGACGCCGAGCATCGGCAGCGCCCCCGACTACAGCCTTCCCGACTCTCCGTCCGCGGAGGAGTCCGCCGCTCCGTCGGAGCCGAGGGAGACGGCGTCGCAGGCGCCCGCGCCGACGGTGTCCGCCTCGGACGACTGTCCGGCGGACGCGCGGCAGCGCGGTGAGTGCGCCGAGAGTGCCGCTGCCGGGGAGGGCACGGCCACCGGCTCGGGCGGCCCGCCGTCCTGGCGGCCGTTCCTGCTGGTACCGGCCGGGGCGGCGCTGATTCTGCTGCCGCTGGTGCCGATGCTGTGGCGGGTCCGGGTCACGGCCCGGCGGCTGGGCTCCCGGGGCCGTACGGACGAGGACGCGGCCGAGCGGGCCCTGCTGGCCTGGCAGGAGGTGACCGATCTGGCGTGGGACCACGGGATACCGCCCGACGAGTCCCTCACCGCCCGCCGGTCGGCTGTACGAATCGTGCTGCTGGGCAAGCTGGAGGGCGCGGCGGCGGAGTCGGTGCACCGGACGGCCGGTGCTGTGGAGCAGGTGCTGTACGCCCCGGGGCCCCGTCCGGTGCCCGGTCTCGTGGACGACGTGGCCCGGGTGCGGGCCGGGCTGTCGGCGGGTGCGGGCCGGTGGGAGCGGATCCGGGCCAGGCTGTTCCCCCGGTCGTCCGTCCGGGTGGTGTGGGCGCTCGCGGCCCGTCGGCAGGCGTTCGCCGGGCGGCTCCGGGACCGGGCCGATTCCTGGCGGGCCCGTCTGCCGGAGCTCCGGAGACCCTTCCGCGGGCGCGGCTGAGAAAGAGGGCCGTCCGGGTCGGCAGGGTCCGGCCCGGACGGGGATCCCGGGTGAAAGCCCCCGGGGGCGGGCGGAGGCCCGTGGAGGGGGCAGGGGCAGCCGTCGCACCGGACCGGGACGGGTGCGGTGGCGGTATGCGAAGACCCCGTCACCATGGGGTGACGGGGTCGAAGAGTTCATCTCCGCGCCGAGTTCGTCTGCGCGCCGGTGCCCGGGGCCGGACGGCTCCGGCCGGGCGGGCGCAGCGGACGGCGATGCTGCCTCAGGAGCGGACTGCCTCAGTGGCCCTGTTCATCGCGGCGGCGCTGCCACCGCTCCTCGATGCGGTTCATCATCGACTTGCGCTGACGTGTCCGGCGGGGTTGGCGACGGGCGCCCGCGCCTCCCGGCGCGTCCCCCAGGGTCGGCTTCTCGCCCGGCTTGGGCGCCTTGCGCCAGCCGGTGACCGCCAGAGCCGCACAGCCCAGCATGACGAGGAAGCCCACCACGCTGATCCAGATCATCTGCTGCGCGACCATTCCGGCCATGAGGAGCGCGATACCCACCAGGAAACCGGCAATCGCCTGGTAGACCCGTCGCCGGGTGTACGTACGCAGCCCGCTTCCCTCAAGCGCTGTCGCGAATTTGGGATCTTCGGCGTACAGCGCTCGCTCCATCTGCTCGAGCATTCGCTGCTCGTGCTCCGAGAGCGGCACGGAGTCCTCCTAGTCGTCGGCCGCGGGGGCGACCGTTTGCGGCCCTTTCAGGATAGGCAGGGAATCGCCCCCGTGAAACCCGCCCTCTATGTCAGTACGTCAAATCGCTGGTTCGGGCCGCCACGGCGGCTCGGCTGCTGAGGCTTTGATTCCCCGGCCTCCGATCCGTCATGCCGGACGGTGTCCCTCGATCATACGGTGCGATCGACTCGTTCGGGGGGTGCGCGGCGTACTCCGTCTGCGGTTGCGCCGCTGATCAGCCCGGTTTCCGCGCCAGTACATGGAGCTGGGTGGCCACGGAGTGGAAGGCGGGCAGTTCGGCCGCGGCGGCTTCGAGGGCGAGCAGCGAGTCCAGGGCCCCCGGCTGGGTGTCCACCAGGACCCCGGGGACGAGATCGGCGAAGACCCGGACCCCGTGGACGGCACCGGGCTCGGCCCCGGCGCCCCGGGCCAGCTCGGTGAGCTGTTCGGCGGTGAAACGGCGGGGGACGGGGTCCCCCTCGCCCCAGCGGCCCGCGGGGTCGTCGAGGGCCCGGTGGGCCTCGGCGAAGTGTCCGGCGAGGGCCCGGGCGACCACGGCGCCGCCGAGGCCCGCGGCGAGCAGGCTGAGCGCGCCTCCGGGCCGTAGTGCGTCGACCGCGTTCCGTACGCCTTCGGCGGGGTCGTCCACGTACTCCAGGACGCCGTGGCAGAGCACCGCGTCGTACCCTCCGGGCTCGACGACGTCGAAGAGGCCGTGGACGTCGCCCTGGACGCCGCGGACACGGTCGGCGACGCCGGCCTCGGCGGCCCGGCGCTCCAGTGCGAACAGGGCGTTCGGGCTGGGGTCGACGACGGTGACCCGGTGGCCGAGCCGGCCCAGGGGCACGGCGAAGGAGCCGCTGCCGCCGCCGGTGTCGAGGATGTCCAGCACGGGCGATCCGGTGGCCTCGGCCCGGCGGTCGATGGCCTCCTTCAGCACCTCCCATACGACGGACGTACGGAGGGAGGCGCGGGGCGAACGCGTCGGGGTCTCCCCACGGGGGGCCTGGTCCGGCACGGCAGTTGACTCCTCGGGCGGTGCGGGTCCGGCCGCGCGGGAAGCGGGGCCGGACGGGCGGCGGACGGTGTGCGGGGCGGCGGTGCCGCTGCGGCGTTCGTGGTGCCGAACGACAAACCCCACCCTATTGCCTGTCCCGCCGGACGCCGCGTCCCTTCCCGGTGGGGTCCGGGTCGGGCGCCCTTCAGCGCGCGGCCGGGCGGGGCGGTGGCCGTCAGCTCGCCCGCTCACCTGCTCCGGACGCCGGGGGCGGTGGCTCCGGCCTCGGGCGGGGCAGCACCGGCTGGAGCATCAGCAGCCGTTCGGCGAGGCGGAGGAAGGTCTCCGCGTCGCGCAGCAGGGAGTCGGCGTCCTGCGGTCCTGCCGCCCCGCGGATACCCGCGACGGCGCGGGCCCTGCGGTCCGCTCCCGCCGCGAAGTGGGCGCTCCACTCGGCCAGCTCCGGGGCGGATTCGGGCAGCAGCTCCCAGGCGCTGCGGATGCCCGCGCGGCGGCCGCGGCGGGGGGCGGTGCCGCGGGCGGCGGGGACCGGGTCGTCGGGGTAGCCCCGGGCGGCCAGCACTGCGGCTGCCGTGCGCAGGGCGGCCAGATGGGCGGTGGCGTAGCGCTCGTTGGGCGTGTCGAGGCCGGCGGCCTCCGCCAGGGAGGCGCGGGCCCGGGCGAGCAGGTCGAGGGCGGCCGGCGGGGCGGAGGCACGCCGTGGCACGGGGTGCACATCGTCTGCGGGCCCGGTCAGTGAGGGGACAGGGCCGGTGGCGCGGCGCCGGTGTGCGGCGGCTGCGTGGTGACGGGCCATGACGAACCTCCTGTCGTCGTGTGACGGCGTGTTAGCCGTAGGTGTCCATGGTGGCCGCCACCACTGACAATCCGCCCTGACCTGCGGTTTTGTGCCCGTTCTCGGTTCACGCTAATTTTTGCACTGACCGGTCAGTTCAAATTCTGGCCGTAGGGCTCCTGAGGGGAGAGCACGTGAACAGCCCGGGAGGGGCGGCGATCAGCGCCGAGGGCTTCGGACTGAAGGGCCCGCGCGGCTGGGCCTTCCGCTCGGTCGATGTCGAAGCCGCGCCCGGTTCCCTGATCGCCCTGGCGGGCCCGTCCGGCTCCGGCCGTACCTGTCTGCTGCTGGCGCTCACCGGACGGATGCGGCCCACCGAGGGCCGGGCCGAGGTCGGCGGGCACTCCCTGCCCCGCGGCATGGCCGCCGTGCGCAGGATCAGCGCCCTCGGTCCCGTACCGGGAGTGAGTGATCTCGACCCGGCGCTCACGGTCGACGAGCATCTGCGCGAACGGGCCCTGCTGCGGCGGCGTTTCGACGACTCCTTCCGCTCGCTGCTGCGCCCGCGCGCCGAGGGCGCCCGGGCCGCGCGGCGCCGGATCGACGAGTCCCTGGCGGCGGCCGGTCTCGACCGGTCGGGGCTGGTGAAGGAGGGGCGTACCGCCGTACGCGATCTGGAACGCCTGGAGGCGCTGCGCCTGTCGATCGCCCTGGCGCTCATCGGCCGCCCCGGGCTGCTCGCGGTGGACGACACCGATCTCAAGCTCCCGGACGCCGACCGGATCGCCGCCTGGCGACTGCTGCGTTCCGTCGCGGACTCCGGCACCACCGTTCTCGCGGTGTGCAGCCAGGCACGGACCGAGGAGTGCACCACCGTCGTCCGTACGGACGGCGCGCCGGACCGGGAAGCAAGCCCTGGCACCGGCATCAAGAACGGCAGGACCGAAGGGGAGGGGACGGCCGATGCGCTCGCCGAAGCTGGCCGCGCTTGAGCTGAAGCGGTTCGGACGGGGGCGGCTGCCCCGGGCCGCGATCGTGTCGATCGTGCTGCTGCCGCTGCTGTACGGCGCGCTCTACCTGTGGTCCTTCTGGGATCCGTACGAGCAGCTCGACCGCATCCCGGTCGCCCTCGTCAACGACGACCGGGGGGCCACGGCCGGCGGTGAGAAGGTGGCCGCGGGCGACGAGATCGCCGAGGGGCTCCGCGACAGCGACGTCTTCTCCTGGCACGAGGTGGGCGCCGCCGAGGCCCGCAAGGGCGTCGAGGACGGCACGTACTACCTCTCGCTGACCGTGCCCGGGGACTTCAGCAAGCGGATCGCGTCCGGTGCGGGCGAATCGCCCGAGACCGGGGCCCTCCAGGTGCGGACGAACGACGCCAACAACTACATCGTCGGGCAGATCTCCCGGACCGTCTTCGCCGAGGTGCGCACGGCCGCCTCCACCAAGGCGTCCCGCTCCTTCCTCGACCGGATCTTCATCTCGTTCTCCGATATCCACGACCGGACCGAGCAGGCGGCCAAGGGCGCCGACGAGCTGAAGGGCGGTATCGGCAAGGCCAAGAAGGGCTCGGCCGATCTGGCCGACGGTCTGAAGAACGCCAAGGACAGCACCGGGAAGCTGTCCGGCGGACTGAGCAGGCTCACCAAGGGGGCGGGCGAACTGGAGTCGGGCTCGCGCCGGATCGCCGACGGCACCCGGACCCTCGCGGCCAAGGTCAACGGCCTCGCGGACGGCGTCAGTCCGCATCTCAAGGACGGCGGGGCGACGATCGGCGCCACGGCCCGTACGGTCTCCGACACCGCGGGCACCCTGCGCAAGGAGCTGGACCGGCTGACGAAGTCGGCCCCGCCCGCGGCCGTCCAGGCGCGGACCTCGGCCGCCGAACTCACCGAGCTGTACGACGTCCAGTGCGAACGGGCCGCGGCCCCCGACCCCGCGCTCTGCCCGGCGCTCCAGCGCGCCCGGGACACGGCGACCGAGGTCCGTACGGTCGCCGACCGCGTCGGCACCGTCCTCGGCGGCGAACAGGCCGACCTCGGCCGGCTGGACACCCAGCTGGCCGACCTCCAGAAGAAGTCGGCAGACCTGGCCAGGAGCGCGCCGAAGCTGGGCGACGACCTCGCCTCCGCGGTCTCCCGCGTCAACGCGCTCAACGCCGGGGCCGGGAAGGTCGCGGACGGTGCGAACGCCCTCCACAGCGGACTGCTGAACGCCGCATCGGGCTCCGCCGAACTCGACACCGGGGTGGGCAGGCTCAAAACGGGTGCCGGAAACCTCGACGGCGGGCTGTTCAAGCTGGTCGACGGCTCGACGGAGCTGGCGAGCGGGCTCACCGACGGTGTGGCGAAGATCCCCGACTACGGCCAGGAGGACCGCGATCGCCGTACGGAGGTGATGGCCGACCCGGTGAAGCTGGCCAGCAGCTCCCTGCACACCGCCCCCAACTACGGCACCGGATTCGCCCCGTACTTCATCCCGCTCGCCCTCTGGGTCGGCTCGATGGTCGCGTACATGATCATCCAGCCGATGAACCGGCGCGCCCTGGCCGCCGGGGCGTCCGCCTGGCGGATCGCGCTGGCGGGCTGGCTGCCGGTGTTCGCCATCGGACTGGCCCAGGTGGCCGTTCTGATGGCGGTCCTGCACTGGGGGCTGGGCCTCGACCCGGTGCACGGAGCGGCGACGGTCGCCTTCCTCGCCCTGGCCGTGGGCTGCTTCGCCGCCATCATCCAGTGGCTGAACGCGCGGTTCGGGGCGGCGGGCCGGATCCTGGTCCTCGCGGTGCTGATGCTCCAGCTGACCTCGGCGGGCGGCACCTATCCCGTCCAGACCAGCCCCGGCTTCTTCAACGCGATCCATCCGTTCCTGCCGATGTCCCACGTGGTGGACGCGCTGCGCCGGCTGATCACGGGCGGGAGCACGGAGCCGGTGTGGCAGGCCGCGGCGGTGCTGCTGGTCTTCACCGCGGGCGCCCTGGCGCTCACGGCGCTCACCGCGCGGCGCAAGCAGGTCTGGACGCTGGACCGGCTGCACCCGGAACTGAGCCTGTGACCCTCCGCCTTCCCGTACGGCCGCCGCTGTTCCCGGCCGCGCCGGTATCACCAGTTGAGACCGTACGGGAAGGCGGTCCGTGCAACGTATGGGACCTGTGAGAATCGACACCATGGACGCCATGGACAGCACCAGCACCCGCCGCCGGGCGACCCGGGCCAAGCTCTACGAGGCCGCGGTGACGCTCATCGCCGAGCAGGGGTTCTCCGCCACCACGGTGGACGAGATCGCCGAGCGTGCCGGAGTGGCCAAGGGGACGGTCTACTACAACTTCAAGAGCAAGACCGAACTCTTCGAGGAGCTGCTGCGGTTCGGTGTCGGGCTGCTGACCTCGTCGCTGCAGACCGCCGCGGACGAGACCGCCGAGCGCGGCGGCAGCAAGGTCGAGGCCCTGGACGCGATGATCCGGGCCGGTCTGGTCTTCATCGACCGCTATCCGGCCTTCACCCAGCTGTACGTCGCCGAGCTGTGGCGGACCAACCGGGCCTGGCAGGAGACGCTGCTGGTGGTGCGGCAGCAGGCGGTCGCGGTGGTCGAGACGGTGCTCGCCGAGGCGGTGGAGCAGGACGAGCTGAGCGCGGAGATCGACATTCCGCTCACCGCGGCGGCGCTGGTCGGGATGGTCCTGGTGGCCGCGCTGGACTGGCAGTCCTTCCAGCCGGAGCGGTCGCTGGACGAGGTGCACGCGGCGCTGTCCCGGCTGCTGCACGGGCGGGTCAGCGGGCGCTGAGCGGCGACTGACCGGGTTGGACCGGCGGCCGCACGGGGGCCCGTACCGGCTCCGTAGGAGGGGTTCTGTACGAGGCTTCGTACCAGGGCTCTGTACGGGGTCGAGTACGGGTTTCTTGTCCGAGGGGCCGGCCCGAGGGGCCCGTACGAGGTCGGGTGCGAGGAGCTGGTACGAGGCCGGTCCGAGGGGCCCGTACGAGGTCGGGTGCGAGGGGCCCGTACGAGGCCGGGTGCGGGGGCGCGCGACAGGGGCGTGCGACGGGGGCGCGTACGCACGACGGTGCCGGTCCGCCGCGGGCCCACTTCCCGGCCCGGGCGGACCGGCACACGGCCGTTCCCCCTGTTTTCCTGCACCGGACGTCCGTCTCCCCCGAGACCCCCGTGGACCGTCCGGCCCCCGTAACCGCTGTTCCCCCGCGGTCGTGGAGAACCTCTGGCGAGGTCCTCCGTACTGCACCCCGTTCCCTCGGCGGAGCCTGCCGTTCCGCAACCCCGTGTTCGCGGTACCGGCCCTCTCCCCTTCGGTGGTTCCACTCTCCCGCCCCGCGGGGCCCGGTCCCATCCGCATACCTACTCATCTGCGTGGCTAGGTACGCATACTCAGGCCTCCGCCGTCCCACCCGCCACAGAGACGGGTGCGGGGGCCGGGCCGGGCAGGTGACCGGACGGCCGGCGACGGTCGATAGAGTCACGGACATGGCAAGGATTGCGGTGATCGGCGCCGGAATGGGCGCGATGGCGGCCGCCGCCCGGCTGGCCGTGGCCGGCCACCGGGTGACGGTGTACGAGCGTTCGGAGACGTACGGGGGCGCGCTCGGTGTCCTGGAGCGGGACGGTTTCGTCTTCGACACCGGTCCCGGGCTGCTCCATCTTCCCGCGGTCTGGCGCGATCTCTTCCTGAAGACGGGCAAGGAGCCGCTGGAGGACTGTCTCGGGCTGGTCCCGGTCTCGCCCGCGAGCCGCCATCTCTTCGCCGACGGCACCGTCGTGGCGCTGCCGGACGCCTCCCGGGCCGGAATCGTCTCCGCGCTGGACGGCGCGCTCGGCACGGGCGCGGGCGAACGCTGGGGCGACTTCCTCGGCCGGGCCCGGGACGCCTGGGACCGCTCCCGCCGTCCGCTGCTGGAGGAGCCCCTCCGGGCCGACCGGCAGGTACTGGAGCGCGACCCCTACCCGGCCCTGCAGCGACGGTCCTTCCTCCGGACCCGCCGGGCGTCGACGGTCACCGAGGTCGGGGCTCGGGAGCTGGGCGACCCCCGGCTTGCCACGCTCTTCTCCTGGTACGCCCTGGCGTACGGGCTCGACCCCCGTCACGCCCCGGCGAGCGCCGCCCTGCTGCCGTATCTGGAGCAGACCTTCGGCACCTGGTACGTGGCGGGCGGGCTGCGGGAGCTGGCGCGGGCCGTGTACGAGCGGTGCCGCAAACGCCGGGTGGAGTTCGCCTTCGGCTCGGATGTGGTGTCGATCGCGGTCCGGGAGGGCCGGGCCGCCGGGATCGTCCTGGCCGACGGTACGGCCGTGGAGGCCGACCATGTGGTCGCGGGTGCGGACGCGGCGGCGCTGCTGACCGAAGGGGCGGCGGACGTGCTCTGGTCGGACGGGGACGTCCGGCTCCCGGAGCGGGTGCCGCCCGGACGGTTCACGGTCCTGCTGGCGCTGCGGGGCGCGGCCGGGGAGGGCGTGGCCCATCGGAGCGTGGTGCACTCCCCCGACCCGTCGGCGGAGGCCGCGGCCGTGTTCGGCGGCGGTGTCGCGGACCGGCCCACGGTGGCGGTGCTGCGGCCGTGTGATCCGCTGACCCGCCCGGACGACGGCCACGAGGCCGTCACCCTGACGGCGACGGTCGCCGGGCACCACGCCCCGGGCGCGCCCGGGACCGGCCCCGACTGGACCGACAAGGCGCTGCGCGAACGCGTCGCGGAGACGCTCATCGACACGGTCGCAGCCGCTGACCCCGGGTTCGGCGGGCCGGGCGCCCTGCGGGAACGGCTGCTGTGGCAGGAGGTGCTGACGCCCGCGGAGACGGGGGCGTTGCCCGCGCCCGCGCTGGCCGGACCCGGGGGCCGCTGGCTGCATCCGGCGAACAGCACCCGGCTGCCGGGGCTGTATCTCGTCGGCGGCCGGGCCCACCCGGGCGGCGGGCTCGCGCACGAGGGAATGTCGGGGGCGCTGGTCGCGGGGCTGATCGTGGAGGGCGCAGGGTTCCGCGGCTCCCAGTGAGCCGCCGGGACACAGGCCGTCCCGCATGCTGATGGGCCCGCCGGATATCCGGCGGGCCCATCAGCGTGTGCGCGGCCCCGTGGTGCCTCCGGTGCCCGACGCGGCTGGTTCCGCGCCGTGTCCGGGCTCCGCGTCAGCGGCACAGCGGCTCAGTGGCTCAGTAGCGGTACTGCTGCTGCTCGTTGTCGTACCCCGGGCCGTTGCCGTGACCGTCGCCCTGGCCCTGGCCGTAGTCGTACGGTGGCTGTTCGCCGCCGGGGCCCGGCTGCTGCGCCGCTTCGTTGTCCCGCTGCTGGGGGACCCACACCCCGCCGGGCGGGGTGTCCGTCAGCCCGTCCTGCGGGTAGTAGCCGGAGGGGTCCTGCGCGCCGTACGGCTGGGGGTTGCCGAAGCTGTCGTACCCGCCCTCGTAGGGGGTGTACTGCTGGGCGCCGCCCACGTACGGATCCGAGTAGGCGGGGTACTGCTGCTGTTCACCGCCGAAGTCGTAGCCGCCGGGGGGTCCGGCGGGTGCGTCGGGGGCGGGCTGGTCGCCGTAGTACGGGGCGTAGCCGCTGTCGTAGGCACCGCCGTCCGGGGTTCCGTCCGGCAGGACGGCGTCCTGCTGCTGCACCGTGGGCATGTAGGCGGTGTCGCTGTAGACACCGTACTGACCGGTCTCGTCGGGCATCGGCTGCGGCTCGTACACCGAACCGGCGGCGCCCGGTACTCCCGCGCCCGCACCGGCTCCCGCACCGGCGAGGACGCCGACCTCGGGGGCGGCCGGGAAGGCGTGGTCCCCGGCATCCGGAACGTCGATACCGCCCATTCCGCCGCTGCCGTTGGTGCTGTTGGTGTTGCTGTTGTCGATGGCGTCGTACGCCCGCCGGGGGCCGGTCTCCTCACCGGCGGCGCGGTCCGCGGCCGCCGGACGGGATTCCTTCGCGCCGTCCCTGCGGCGGCGGCTGGCGCCCGGACGGCCGCCGATCGCCCAGCCGGTGGAGAAGCCCTTCCGGAAGGAGAGCGTCACATACGTCTGTCCCACGGCGAAGGCGATCGCGCCCAGCGCGATGACCACCCGGGAGGCCACCAGAACGCCCAGGACGACCGTGAGGAAGCCGCCGAAGGCGAGGAGCCGCCAGCGCAGTCGCGCCTTGTACTGCAGCAGCACCTCACCCAGCAGCCACAGCGCCACGACACCGAAAGCGATGTAGAGGACCGTAAGACCCATCCCCGCCCCTCTCCTCCGGCCGTCGTCGGGTACGGCCGGTCACACCTGCTCGTGCAGTCCGAGATTCTCGTAGATCTCAAGCGTCGCCGTGGAGTTGTTGAGGGTGATGAAGTGCAGCCCCGGCACACCCTCCGAGAGCAGCTCCGCGCAGAACTCCGTTGCGAACTCGATACCTATGGAGCGTACAGCGGCCGGATCGTCCTTGACCGCGAGGATGCGTTCTTTCAGTTCCGACGGGACCGCCGCGTTGCTGAGCTGAGCGAATCGTTCCAGTTGTCCGACACTGGTGATGGGCATGATCTCGGGGATGATCGGAGTGTCGCAGTCCGCCGCCGTCACCCGGTCACGCAGCGTCAGATAATCCGCGGGCCGGAAGAACATCTGGGTGATCGCATAGTCCGCCCCGGCCCGGCACTTGTCGACGAAGTGACGGATGTCGGTGTCCCAGTCGGCGGAGCGCGGATGCATCTCGGGGAAGGCCGCGACACCGACGCAGAAGTCGCCGGACTCCTTGATGAGCCTGACCAGTTCGGCAGCGTACGTCACACCGTCCGGATGGCGGACCCACTCGCCCATCGGGTCGCCGGGCGGGTCGCCGCGGACGGCGAGGATGTTGCGGATCCCCGCATCGGCGTACTGGCCGATCATATTGCGGAGTTCCGCGATGGAGTGGTTGACCGCGGTGAGGTGGGCCACGGGGGTCAGGGTGGTGTCGGAGGCGATCTGCTCGGTCGCCCGCACCGTGCCCGCACGGGTCGAGCCGCCCGCGCCGTAGGTGACGGAGACGAAGCTCGGTGCGACGGCCTCCACCCGCCGCAGCGCGTTCCAGAGGTTCCGCTCGCCCTTCTCGGTCTTGGGCGCCCAGAATTCGAAGGAGTGGGACGTCTGACCGGTCGCGAGAACCTCGCGAACGGTCCGCGCCCGGTCCGTCCTGGTCGATGCTGTTCCTAGGGCCATACTCGCAGGTTATCGGGGGTACGGGGGTGCCCCAACCGCAGTCCACCCCTCGGACAGGCCCGGTTTACGTCATGGCTGGTCGCAGCGGGCGCGTATCCGCTTGCTGAGACGAGCGGCCGCGGCACCCGGGTCGTCGGCCTCGGTGACGGCCCGGACGACGACGATCCGGCGGGCACCGGCGTCCAGCACCTGGTCGAGATTGCCCTCGTCGATGCCTCCGATGGCGAACCAGGGTCGGTCGGTGTCCAGGGCGGCGGTGGCCCGGACCAGGTCCAGGCCGGGGGCGTGCCGGCCGGGCTTGGTGGGGGTGGGCCAGCAGGGGCCGGTGCAGAAGTAGTCCGCGCCGGGCTGGACCGCGGCGGCCCCGGCTTCGGCGGAGCTGTGGGTGGAGCGGCCGATGAGGATCCCGTCGCCCAGCAGGGCGCGGGCCGCGGGTACGGGCAGATCGCCCTGGCCTAGGTGGAGGACGTCGGCACCGGCGGCGTGGGCGACGTCGGCGCGGTCGTTGACCGCGAGGAGGGCGCCGTGGCGGCGGCAGGCGTCGGCGAAGACCTCCAGATGCGCCAGCTCCTCGGCCGCCTCCATGCCCTTGTCGCGCAGCTGGACGATGTCGACGCCGGAGGAGAGCACCGCGTCGAGGAAGTCGGGAAGGTCGCCCTGGCGGGTCCGGGCGTCCGTGCAGAGGTAGAGCCGGGCGTCGGCGAGCCGGGCGCGGTGGTGCGGTGTCTCGGGCATGCGGGATTCCCCCCAGGGGTGGTTCGGCGGTACGCGGTCGGGCCGGCCCGGCGGTGACGGTGCGGCGCCCGGCTGCCGACACCCGACGGACCCGGAGCCGGAGCCGGACAAGGCAGGGCCCAGTGCGGAATCGGGCCGGGCCTTCCCCCGGCCCGCGGCTGTCTCGCGGACGGGGAGGCACCGGTTCCCGGCCCCGGGCGAGCGCCCCGGCCGGTGGCCCGGTGCGCCCGCTCGGGCGGACGCACCGGCTGCCGGGGAGCCGTGCCGGGGTGGGAGGGGGTCAGACGGCGAGCGCCTGGGCCCGTCGCTTCACTTCCGTACCGCGGTTCTCACTGAGGGCCTGGGCGGGGGTGCCCGGGAGGGTCGGGTCGGGGGTGAAGAGCCACTCCAGCATCTCTTCGTCGGTGAAGCCGTCGTCCTTGAGCAGGGTCAGGGTGCCGGCGAGCCCCTTGACGACCTTGTCGCCGCTGATGAACGCGGCGGGGACCTGGAGAACCCGGTTCTCTCCGCGGCGCACCGCGATCAGGCTGCCTTCCTTCACCAGCTGTCGCACCCGTGTCACCTCGACGTCCAGCTTCTCCGCGATATCGGGAAGCGTGAGCCAGGCGGGCACGAGGGAATCAATCTTTTCGTCAATCTCGGTCACAGGACAAGCGTGCCATCTGGGGCCGACAGTGGGTAGCGGGAGCCCCCTCGGGCGGCGGCCATCCGGCCCACGCGGGGCCGTGCCGACGCAACGCTCCCGGCCGACGGCGCCTGCCGGGGCACCGCAGGAACCCCGGCCGGGTCAGCGGGCGGCGGCCTTCAGGGGCGTCGCGGGATCCGCCGCGGCCACCGGATCCAGCCGTCCGCCCGACTGGATGATCCGGCGGCCCTGGGACAGGTCCCGGGGCCGTCCCACGGCGAGTACGGCGACGAGCGCGCCGTCGCGGAGCCAGAGCACGGACCAGGCGGCGTCGGCGGGGTCGCCGCGCCACAGGAGGGTGTCGGCACCGGCGTGGTCACCGGCGTACTGGACGAAGCGGCCGAACTGCTCGGACCAGAAGTACGGCACGGGGTCGTAGACGGCGGGGGCCACGGCGGGCCCGGGCGGTGCGCCCTCGGGGCGGGCGGCCGCCTCCAGGTCCCCGATGATGTTGGTGGCGACCGTGCGCGGGCCCTGGAGGGCGTTGTCCCAGTGGTGGACCAGCAGGCGTCGGCCGTAGCGGGCGGAGGGGAAGGAGGCGCAGTCCCCGACCGCGTACACCCCGGGCAGACCGGTACGCAGGCCTTCGTCCGCGGTGATCGAGCCGTCGGGGCCGGTCGCGATGCCGGAACCGGCCAGCCAGGCGGTGGCGGGGCGGGCCCCGATGCCGACGACGACGGCGCCCGCGGCGATCCGGCGCCCGCGGGACAGGACCACGGCCCCGGGCTCCACCGACGCCACCCGGGCATCGGTGATCAGCTCGGCACCGGCCTCGGCGTACCAGTCGGCCATCGGGGTGGTGA
Organism: Streptomyces tsukubensis; assembly: GCF_003932715.1. Taxonomy (NCBI): domain Bacteria; kingdom Bacillati; phylum Actinomycetota; class Actinomycetes; order Kitasatosporales; family Streptomycetaceae; genus Streptomyces; species Streptomyces tsukubensis. Next base: position 1,906,784 of record NZ_CP020700.1, read on the forward strand.
CCTCGGCGGGCAGCGCGCCCGCGAGCGGCCGGGCGGCGGCCTCCACGACGGTGACCGCGCAGCCCGCGGCGCGGGCCGCGGTGGCGAACTCCGCCCCGATCCACCCGGCACCGACGACCACGACGTCGTGCTGCCGGGCGAGTACCGGCCTGAGTCGTTCGGCGTCGTCGAGGGTCCGCAGCAGATGGACCCCGGGCACGCCCTCCGCACCGGGCAGGGCGACGGGCTCGGCACCGGTGGCGAGGACGAGGACGTCGTAGGGGACGGGCCCCGCCTCCGTGTCCAGCTCCCGGGCCGCGGGGCGCAGCCCGGTCACGGCGAGCCCGAGGCGCAGTTCGATCCCGAGCCCCTCGAAGTCCACCTCGAAGGCGGATCCCTCGGCCGTACCGAGCAGGACCGCCTTGGAGAGCGGCGGCCGGTCGTACGGCTGGTGGGGCTCGGCCCCGATCACCGTCACGGGACCGGTGTGACCCAGCTCCCGCAGGGCGACGGCCGTCTGCACCCCGGCCATGCCCGCACCGACGACGACCACGCCCGCCGTCTGCTGCTCCTGCTCCGTCTGCTGATCGCTCACCCCTCCACCTTAAGCACCTGACATTCCATCAGAAGTGTGGGGCCCGGCAGCCTCGGTCAGCGAAGCTCCTCCACCACGCTCGTACCGCTGCCGTCCCGGGACTCCCAGGACCAGCTCTCCTCCAGCCTCAGCCGCCCGTCGGGCAGTTCGACGACGGTGGAGAGGCAGTGGCCCGAGGAGGTGCCGCCGTCCGTCTTGAGCTGCACATAGCGGAAGTCGAGCCGGTCGCCCTCCCGGGTGCCGACAAGGCGGCCGTGGACCACGTCACCCCCCTCGTATTCGGCCCAGATCCGGCCCTCCTCCTCGTGGTAGACGAATCGGGTACGGGTGCCGACCTGGCCCGGCGCCTGATCGGCGACCGGGGACAGCACACGTCCGTCCAGTGAGCCCGCCATGGGTGAAAGCCCCCTCCTCGTGTCCGGGCGTCCCGTGCGGATGGGCCCGGTGCGGCTGCCCCGACCGTCTTACTCCGCTGCGGACCCGGGGGTTAGGGTGGCCACCGTAAAGCACTCGCGGGAGCCCGGGCGGACCGGGCTGAGAGGGAGGCTGACCGGCCTCCGACCGTACGAACCTGATCCGGGTCATGCCGGCGAAGGGAGGGGCTGGACGCCCATGTCGCGTACCCCCGAAGCATCCGCACCGGCCGCCGCACGGCCGGCCGCGCCGCCCGAGGAAACCGCACCGCGCTCCCCGTCACCCCGCATCGGGGCACCACCCGCACCCGACCGGACCGCACCCGACCCGCCCGCCCGGGACCGGACCGCCGCGGCCCCGTCCGCGCAGGACCTGTCCGCACACGGCCGGTCGGTGAACGGCCGGTCCGTTCGGGACCGGGCCGGGAGCCGGGAGGATGTGCTGGTCATCGGGGGCGGGATCATCGGGCTCGCCGTCGCCTGGCGGTCCGCGCAGCGCGGGCTGAACGTCACCGTCGCCGACCCGGAGCCGGGCGGCGGCGCGGCCGGAGTGGCGGCGGGCATGCTCGCAGCCGTCACCGAACTCCACTACGGCGAGCAGACCCTGCTGGCCCTCAATCTGGAGTCCGCCCGGCGCTATCCCGCCTTCGCCGCCGAACTGGAGGAGGCGAGCGGGCACTCCGTCGGCTATCGCGCCTGCGGCACCCTCGCCGTCGCCCTCGACGCCGACGACCGCGCCCATCTGCGGGAGCTGCACGCCCTCCAGCAGCGGTCCGGGCTGGACTCGCAATGGCTGACCGGCCGGGAGTGCCGCCGACTGGAACCCATGCTGGCCCCCGGGGTCCGCGGCGGGCTCCGGGTCGACGGCGACCACCAGGTCGACCCCCGGCGGCTGACGGCGGCACTGGTCACCGCCTGCGAACGCGCCGGGGTGCGCCTCCACCGGAGCCGGGCGGTCCGGCTGCTGGTCGAGCGCGACCGGGCCGCGGGAGCGGTCCTCGGCGACGGCACCGAACTGCGCGCCGGGCAGACCGTGCTCGCCGGGGGCAGTTTCAGCGGCGGGCTGGCCGGGCTGCCCCCCGATGCCGTACCCCCCGTCCGCCCGGTGAAGGGGCAGGTGCTCCGGCTGTCCGTGCCCCCGCCGCTGGCTCCCTTCCTCTCCCGGACCGTGCGCGCCGTCGTCCGCGGCAGCCATGTCTATCTCGTCCCCCGGGCCGACGGGGAGCTGGTCGTCGGGGCGACCAGCGAGGAACTGGGCTTCGACACCACCGTCACCGCGGGCGGGGTCTACGAACTGCTGCGCGATGCGCACGAACTGGTCCCCGGCATCACCGAGCTGCCGCTGACCGAGGTCCGGGCCGGACTCCGCCCCGGCTCTCCGGACAACGCCCCCCTGCTGGGCCCGAGCGCGCTGCCCGGGCTGCTGCTGGCCACCGGCCACTACCGCAACGGCGTCCTCCTCACTCCCCTGACCGGCGACGCGATCGCGACGGCGCTCGCCACCGGCGCCCTCCCCGAGGAAGTCCATCCCTTCACCCCCGACCGCTTCCTCCCCGCCGCCCCCGCCTCCCAGGAGCAGCTCGTATGAACAGCATCCCCCCGCTCGTCTCCGTCAACGGCGAGTGGCGTGAACTCGCCACCGGAACCACCCTCGACGTCCTCGTCGCCACCCTCACCCCGGCACCGGCCGGGGTCGCCGCCGCGGTGAACGAGACGGTCGTGCCCCGCGGCCAGTGGCCCGGCACCCTCCTCGGCGACGGCGACCGCGTCGAGGTCCTCACCGCGGTCCAGGGCGGCTGACCGGCCGTGTCCGATCTCGCCCCGCCGCCGCCCCCGGCCGCCCCCCGCTCCCGCAACGCCACCACGGCGCACCGCACCGGCCCGGCACCGTCACCCGTCCCGACGGCCCCGGGGACGGCCCCCGGCCGTGATCCGTTCACGATCGCCGGTACCACCTTCGACTCCCGGCTGATCATGGGTACGGGCGGCGCCCCCAGCCTCGACGTGCTGGAACGCGCCCTGGTCGCCAGCGGCACCCGGCTCACCACCGTCGCCATGCGCCGCGTCGACCCCACGGTCCACGGTTCGGTGCTCTCCGTCCTCGACCGGCTCGGCATCGCCGTCCTGCCGAACACCGCGGGCTGTTTCACCGCCGGGGAGGCGGTACTCACCGCCCGGCTCGCCAGGGAAGCCCTCGGAACCGACTGGGTGAAGCTGGAGGTCGTGGCCGACGAGCGGACCCTGCTGCCCGACCCGGTGGAGCTGCTCGACGCGGCCGAGACCCTCGTCGACGACGGCTTCACCGTCCTCCCGTACACCAATGACGATCCGGTGCTGGCCCGGAAGCTGGAGGACGCCGGCTGCGCCGCGATCATGCCGCTGGGCTCCCCCATCGGCTCGGGCCTCGGCATCCGCAATCCGCACAACTTCCAGCTGATCGTGGAGAACGCGGGGGTACCGGTCATCCTGGACGCGGGCGCCGGGACGGCGTCCGACGCGGTCCTGGCGATGGAGCTGGGCTGCGCCGCGGTGATGCTCGCATCGGCCGTGACCCGCGCCCAGGAGCCGGTGCTGATGGCCGAGGCGATGCGGTACGGGGTCGAGGCCGGGCGGCTCGCCCACCGCGCGGGCCGTATCCCGCGCCGCCACTTCGCCCGCGCCTCCTCCCCCGCGTCCGGACTCGCAACGCTGGGCCCGGACCCGGGGGACGGCGGTGACGGCAGGGACCCGGCGGACCCCGATCCGGAGCGCCCGGCGTTCGGGACCCCGGCCGGACCGGGCCCCGGCTCCGGTGGCTGAACCCGGCCCCGGGGCCCGGCGGCCCCGGGGAGGCGCCCCGCCGCACGGGCGGAGCATCACAGCTCGGCATCGTTCCTGACCCGATCCTGCCCCGGTCGCGGCGGAGCCGGGACCGGCGGCGGCAGGGCTGTCGGTCCCGGCTCGTAGAATCGGCCTGTGGACACGACCCTTCAGGACCCTCTCGTCGGGCAGGTGCTCGACGGCCGATACCGCGTCGACGAGCGCATCGCCGTCGGCGGGATGGCCACGGTCTACCGGGCCCTGGACACCCGGCTTGACCGTGAGCTGGCGCTGAAGGTGATGCATCCGGCGCTGGCGACGGACGCGACGTTCGTGGAGCGGTTCATCCGGGAGGCCAAGTCCGTCGCCCGGCTGTCGCACCCCAATGTGGTGGGGGTGTTCGATCAGGGCGCCGAGGGCGCCTATGTCTATCTGGCCATGGAGTACGTGGCCGGATGCACCCTGCGGGACGTGCTGCGCGAGCGCGGCGCGCTCCGGCCGCGGGCGGCGCTGGACATCCTGGAGCCGGTCCTCGCGGCGCTCGGCGCGGCCCATCGGGCGGGCTTCGTCCACCGGGACGTCAAACCCGAGAATGTGCTGATAGGGGACGACGGCCGGGTCAAGGTCGCCGATTTCGGGCTGGTCCGTGCCGTCGGTTCGGTGACGAACACCACCGGCAGCGTCCTCGGTACGGTCTCCTATCTCGCGCCCGAACAGATCGAGGACGGCACCGCCGACACCCGCTCCGACGTGTACGCCTGCGGGGTCGTGCTGTACGAGATGCTCACCGGTGCCAAACCGTATGCGGGCGACACCCCCGCCCAGGTTCTCTACCAGCATCTGCACGACTCCGTTCCGGCGCCGTCGGCCGCGGTGCCGGGGCTCGCCCTGGAGCTGGACGAGCTGGTGGCGAGCGCGACGGCACGCACGCCCGGTGTCCGCCCGTACGACGCGGTGGCCCTGCTGGCGCAGGCCCGCACGGCCCGTGCCGCCCTCGACGACGAGCAGCTCGACCTGCTGCCGCCCGGCGCCCGGGAGATCGGTGACGCACCCTCCGGTGCGCGCGGCGGACGGGCCCGTCGTACGGGCTCCGAAGAGCGTACGGACGTCATTCCGCGGACCTCCGGGGTCCTCCCCGACGAGCAGCGGGTCCAGCACACGGCCTGGCTGGCGGCACCGCTGCCCCCGGCCGGGCGGGCCCGCGCGGGGCGCCGGGACCTTCCCCGGCTGACGCGCCGGGGCGTGATCACGATCGTGGTGGCGGTGCTCGCGGTCTTCGGTATCGCCGGGGGCGTCTGGTACATCAACTCGGGTCAGTTCACCCGCGTCCCCGCCGTGATCGGCCTGACCGAGGCAGCAGCGGAGAAGCGCATCGAGGACGCCGGCCTCGGGGTCAAGGGCGTCCGGCGCGAGTTCAGCGATACCGTCGAGCGGGGCTCCGTCATCTGGTCCGACCCCGTGACCAACGAGCGGATCCGGGGCAACGGCTCGGTGACGCTCGTCGTCTCGCGCGGCCCGGAGATCGTCCGGGTGCCGTCCCTCAAGGACGTTCCGCAGGAAGAGGCCGAGGAGCGGCTGCGCAAGGCCGGATTCGCCCCCGGTGCGGTCTCCCTGGAGTTCAGTGCCGAGGTCCCGCAGGGCGCGGTGATCCGTACGGATCCGGCGGCCGGCACCGGGCGCCGTCCCGATTCGGCGGTCTCCCTGGTCGTCAGCAAGGGCGCGCCCGTCGAGGTGCCGGACGTCATGGGCGATCCGGTCGCCGAGGCGACGGCCGCTCTGAAGGGTGCCGGTTTCGAGGTCGCCGTGGAGCCCGAGCAGGTCAACTCCCCCGAGGCCGCGGGGACGGTCGCCCGTCAGTCGGCGCCCGAGGGCACCCGGCTGGCCGGCGGCGACACCATCACCCTCACGGTCTCCAAGGGCCCCAGAATGGTCGCCGTCCCCGATGTCTCCGGCTCGTCCGAGAGCGACGCGCGCCGGGAACTGGAGGCGGCGGGCTTCGAGGTGAAGGTGGAGAAGTCCTTCCCGTATCTCGGGGACAAGGTTTCGGGCCAGTCACCGTCCGCCGACGAGCGGGCCCCCGAGGGCAGCACGGTCACCATCACATTGAAGGGCCTCTAGCCCGAGAACCGCCGTCGCGTACGGCATCGCGGAGAGAGCCCGGAGAACCGCCGTCCCGTACGGCGCATCGGAAGGACACCGGAAGCACCCATGCGCAATCCCGTCGGCGGCCATGTCCCCGTGGCCGGCGGTCTCGCCACCAACGGACTCGGGTACGCCCGTGAGATCGGGGCCGAGGCCGTCCAAGTCTTCGTCGCCAACCCCCGGGGCTGGGCCGTGCCGGACGGCCGTCCGGCCCAGGACGAAGCCTTCCGGGAGGAGTGCGCCGCGGAGGGGATATCGCCGTGGATCCACGCGCCCTATCTGATCAACTTCGGTTCGCACACCGAGGAGACCGCGCGCCGGTCGGTCGTGTCCATGCGGCACTCGCTGCGCCGGGGCCGGGAGATCGGCGCCCGCGGCGTGGTGGTGCACACCGGATCGGCGACCGGCGGCCGCTCCCGGGAGACGGCACTGGCCCAGGTCAGGGAGCTGGTGCTGCCGCTGCTCGACGAGCTGACCGAGGACGGCGATCCGATGCTGCTCCTGGAGGGTACGGCGGGCCAGGGCGCTTCGCTCTGCTCGCGGGTGGCGGACTTCGGCCCGTACTTCGAGGCCCTGGAGTTCCATCCGCGGCTCGGTGTCTGTCTCGACACCTGCCATGTGTACGCGGCAGGGCACGATCTGGCGGCACCGCGGGGGATGTCCGAGACGCTGGACGCGCTGGTGGCGACGGTCGGCGAGGGGCGGCTCCGGCTGATCCACGCCAACGACTCCAAGGAGGTCGGCGGCTCCCGCAAGGACCGGCACGAGAACATCGGCTCGGGGCACATCGGCGCGGACCCCTTCCGGGAGCTGCTGCACCACCCGGCGACCGAGGGCGTACCGCTCATCATCGAGACGCCGGGCGGCCAGGAGAAGTACGCGGCGGATATCGCCCTGCTGAAGGAGTTGCGGGAGCGGGGGCCCGAGGCCGGAGAGACACCCGCCTGACCGCGGCCCGGCTCCCGGGCGACACGCCGGGACGATGGGACCGGGCCGTCCGGCACTCCGCCGGAGTACCGGATTCCGCCGCCCGGGTTCACCAGGGTGACACGACTCAGGTGACACGAGTCAATCGGTCGGCCGAAAGAGGGCCCCGGGCCGTCAGAGCTCGGGGCCGTCGCCCGGTTCCTCCTGGTAGGAGTACCGCTGCTCCCGCCAGGGGTCTCCGAGGTTGTGATACCCCCGCTCCTCCCAGAAGCCCCGGCGGTCGGCCGTCATGTACTCGACGCCCCGCACCCACTTCGGCCCCTTCCAGGCGTACAGATGCGGCACCACCAGCCGTAGCGGAAAGCCGTGCTCCGCGGTGAGCAGCTCGCCGTCCTTGTGGGTGGCGAAGATCGACCGCTCCGAGACGAAGTCGGCGAGCCGCATGTTCGCACTGAATCCGTACTCGGCCCAGACCATGACATGGGTGACATCGGCGGCGGGCGGCGCCAGCTCGGCGATCGTCCGGGCGGGCACCCCGCCCCATTCGGCCCCCAGCATGCTGAACTTCGTCACGCAGTGCAGATCGGCCACGACGGTCGAGAAGGGCAGTGCCGAGAACTCCTCATGGGTCCAGCAGCGCTTGTCGCCGTCGGCGGTGGCACCGAAGACCCGGAACTCCCAGCGCTCCGGACGGAACTTGGGAACCGGTCCGTAGTGGGTGACCGGCCAGCCGCGCTGAAGCCTCTGACCCGGCGGAAGCTCGGATTCCACTGCTCCTCGGCGACTCCTGTTCTCCGGCTGACCCATGTCTCCCATGGTGACAGACCGGGAGGGGTGGTGATGACCGGGTCTGGGTCGATTCGGGCAACTCCTACTAAGGAGGCACTTACTGGACGGCTCCCGATGGCGGTGCGAGGATGCGCGCACCTGGCCCACACTCACCACTCCCGTGGAAGGAGCCGCTGCGATGCAGGGCGACCCCGAGGTCATCGAGTTTCTCAACGAGCAGCTCACCGCCGAGCTGACGGCCATCAACCAGTACTTCCTGCACGCCAAGATGCAGGAGAACTTCGGCTGGACCAAGCTCGCCAAGTACACCCGCGCAGAATCGTTCGACGAGATGAAGCACGCCGAGGTGCTGACCGACCGGATTCTCTTCCTCGACGGTCTGCCGAACTACCAGCGGCTGTTCCATGTCCGGGTCGGACAGACGGTGACCGAGATGTTCCAGGCGGACCGCCAGGTCGAGGTGGAGGCGATCGACCGCCTCAAGCGGGGTATCGACGTGATGCGCGCCAAGGGGGACATCACCTCGGCGAATATCTTCGAGTCGATCCTGGAGGACGAGGAGCACCACATCGACTACCTCGACACCCAGCTCGCCCTGATCGACAAGCTCGGGGAGCCGCTCTACATCGCGCAGCTCATCGAGCAGCCGGAGAGCTGACCGCCCCGACCGGCCACCGTCGGGAGGCTACGCGGCCTCGCCCAGCCCCGCGCCCTTGCCGGGCACGCCCGGTACACCCGGCACCACTGGAATCGCCGGACCGCCGGGCACCCCCGGAATCCCGGGCACCTTGGGCACGGCAGGCACGGCGGGCGCGGCGGGCGCGGCTGCGGGAGTGATGGCTTCCGCTCCGGACGGCGCGTCCGCGACGGCCGTCAGCGCGGGCCGGCCCTGGTCGATCAGCTCGCGCCGGGGGCAGCTCCCCCGGCCGAGGATGGACTGGATCCGGCGGACGCACGAACCGCAGTCGGTGCCCGCCTTGGAGGCCGAGGCGATCTGGCGGGGCGTACAGGCACCCGCCGCCGCGTGCTCCTTGACCTGCTGTTCCGTAATGCCGAAGCAGGAGCAGACGTACACGCGGTTCACCTCCCGAGGCCTGTGGGGATCCGGATTGCGCCGGGTGCCGTCCCTGGCGGACGGAACCCTGGGGCTGCTGCCCTTTCCGACGCAATCGACCCGATTCATCGGTGAGGCTAACCTAACCTTACCCGGCTCGGCGAGCGGACAAAACGGAGTGGGGCGCGGATCACAAGGATCCGCGCCCCACTGTCGTACGGAGAACGCCCGGAGAAGCCGCGGCGAACGCGCAGTGACCCTACGGTCACCGGCCCGTCACCGGGTGCCGGTCACTGGTCGCGGTACATCTCCGCCACCAGGAACGCCAGGTCGAGGGACTGGCTGCGGTTGAGCCGCGGGTCACAGGCCGTCTCGTAGCGCTGGTGGAGGTCGTCGACGAAGATCTCGTCGCCGCCGCCCACGCACTCGGTGACATCGTCGCCGGTCAGCTCGACGTGGATGCCGCCGGGGTGCGTACCGAGCCCCTTGTGGACCTCGAAGAAGCCCTTGACCTCGTCGAGCACGTCGTCGAAGCGGCGGGTCTTGTGGCCGGAGGCCGCCTCGAAGGTGTTTCCGTGCATCGGGTCGGTCACCCAGGCGACGGTGGCACCGGACGCGGTGACCTTCTCGACCAGCTCGGGGAGCTTGTCGCGGACCTTGTCGGCGCCCATCCGGACGATGAAGGTCAGCCGGCCGGGCTCGCGGTCCGGGTCCAGCCGGTCGATGTAGGTCAGCGCCTCGTCGACCGTGGTCGTCGGGCCCAGCTTGATGCCGATCGGGTTGCGGATCCGGGAGGCGAACTCGATGTGCGCCCCGTCGAGCTGGCGGGTGCGCTCACCGATCCACACCATGTGGCCGGAGGTGTCGTAGAGGTGCCCGGTCCGGGAGTCGGTACGGGTCAGGGCGCCCTCGTAGTCGAGGAGCAGCGCCTCGTGGGAGGCGAAGAACTCCACCGCACGGAACTCGGCCGGGTCGGTCCCGCACGCCTTCATGAAGTTCAGCGCGTTGTCGATCTCCCGGGCGAGCTGCTCGTAGCGCTGGCCGGAGGGGGACGACTTCACGAAGTCCTGGTTCCAGGCGTGGACCTGCCGGAGATCGGCGTAGCCGCCGGTGGTGAAGGCGCGGACCAGGTTCAGCGTCGAGGCGGACGCGTGGTACATCCGCTTCAGCCGCTCGGGGTCCGGGATCCGCTCGGCCTCGGTGAACGCGAAGCCGTTGACGGAGTCGCCGCGGTAGGTCGGCAGCGTGACGCCGTCGCGGGTCTCGGTGGGCTTGGAGCGCGGCTTGGAGTACTGGCCGGCGATCCGGCCGACCTTGACGACCGGGACGGACGCGGCGTACGTCAGCACGGCGCTCATCTGGAGCAGCGTCTTCAGCTTGGCCCGGATGTGGTCCGCGGAGACGGCGTCGAACGCCTCGGCGCAGTCACCGCCCTGGAGGAGGAACGCCTCGCCCCTGGCGACGGCGCCCATGCGCGCCCTGAGCTGGTCGCACTCGCCCGCGAAGACGAGCGGCGGATAGCTTTCGAGCTCGGCGATCACATCGCGCAGAGCCTCGGCATCCGGGTACTCGGGCTGCTGCGCCGCGGGCAGGTCTCGCCAGGTGTTGCCACCGGAAGTGGTGGTCTTAGCGTTCACGGTCACATCGCCAACAGTACGGGGTCGGCGCGGCGCGCTCGGTCCCCGCCCACCCAATGAGACGTACGGTCCAGCATTCCGTCACATAAATCACACCGGACCTCAGTCGTTTACAGGCGTTACGGCGCTCCTGCGCTTCCACTGGATTCACCGTGATGTCCGCGACCGGTCGTCCGGGTCCCGGGCCGGACCGGCGGGCACCGCACGGGGCGCGGCTCCCCCGCCCGGTGCGGCCGGAAGGGCCGCCGTACACCTCCGGCCGTGCGCTACAGTTCGCGCCATGAACACGACGCAGCACCGCACCCAGTGGTGGTGGACCGCACATCCGGCGGCCCACTGACTGCGCGTTCCCAGCAGACGCAGCGAAGCAGACGACCAGGCCGCCCGAGGGGCGGCCTTCGTGTTTTCGCCGTCCGCACTGCGCGGACACCGGCCGGCCCTCTCCCCCGCGGCTTCCCGAGCCGACGGCACACCGCCGTCCGAGCCCCGCCGGAAGGAACCCGGATGTCCACCACCCCACCGCCCGCACCGTCCGTCCCGCCCACCGCTCCCGCTGCCCCTGCGGCCGAGCCGTCCGCGGTCGGAGTGATCTCCGGTCTGCTCTCCGGCGACCGCCCCTTCGCCCTGCTCCGCAGGCGCACCCCCGGCCGCGACCACGACACGGTCGAGGTCCTCACCGGACCGGTCCTGGACTGCGGGACCCTCGGTGAGCTGCCCGTCTTCACCGACCGGCCGTCCCTCGCCCTGGTGCCGTTCCGGCAGATCCGGGAGCGCGGTTTCGACGTCCGTGACGACGGCACCCCGCTGAGCGTCCTGATCGCCGACGAGCTGTACGAGCTGCCGCTCGCCGAGGTCGTCGACGCGCTGCCGGACCGTGCGGTCCGGGTCGAGGGCGGGGCCTTCGACACTCCGGACGAGGAGTACGCCGATATCGTCTCCCGGGTCGTCGAGGAGGAGATCGGCGGCGGCGAAGGCGCGAACTTCGTGATCCGCAGGACGTACACCGGCACGATCCCCGGCTTCGGGCGGGCCGACGCGCTGGCGCTGTTCCGCAGGCTGCTGGCCGGTGAGCGGGGCGCGTACTGGACGTTCGTGGTGCATACCGGGCAGGGCGGCCGGACGCTGGTCGGCGCCAGCCCCGAGGTGCACGTCCGGATGAGCGGCGGCACGGTCGTGATGAACCCGATCAGCGGCACCTTCCGCTATCCGCCCGGCGGCCCGGACACCGAGGCGCTGCTCCGCTTCCTCGACGACCCCAAGGAGCGCGACGAGCTGTCGATGGTCGTCGACGAGGAACTGAAGATGATGTGCACGGTCGGTGACCGGGGCGGGGTCGTCGTCGGGCCCCGGCTGAAGGAGATGGCGCATCTGGCGCACACCGAGTACGAGCTGCGGGGGCGTTCCTCGCTGGATGTACGGGAGGTGCTGAAGGAGACCATGTTCGCGGCCACGGTCACCGGATCGCCGGTGCAGAACGCGTGCCGGGTCATCGAACGCCACGAGGTGGGCGGCCGGGGCTACTACGGAGGGGCGCTGGCGCTGATCGGCCGGGACGGCAGCGGCGCGCAGACGCTGGACTCGCCCATTCTGATCCGTACCGCCGATATTGCCGCGGACGGCGGGCTGCGGGTGCCGGTGGGGGCGACGCTGGTACGGGGGTCGGTGCCCGCGCACGAGGTCGAGGAGACCCATGCGAAGGCGGCGGGCGTGCTGGCGGCCCTGGGGGTGCGTCCGGGCCGGTCCGCCGGGGAGGCGGGCCGGCCGCGGCTCGCGGACGACCCTCGGGTGAGGGCCGCGCTCGACGCCCGCCGGGCGTCGCTGGCGCCGTTCTGGCTGCGGCTCCAGGAGCCGCCCGCCGGTCCCGTTGGTGGCCGTGAGCTGCGCGGGCATGCGCTGGTGGTGGACGGTGAGGACACCTTCACGGCGATGCTCGCCCATCTGCTGCGGTCGACGGGGCTCGATGTGTCGGTGCGGCGGTTCGACGAGCCCGGGCTGCGGGAGACGGTCGCCGCGCACCACGGTCCGGTGGTGCTCGGCCCCGGCCCGGGCGATCCCTGCGACACCGCGGATCCGAAGATGCGGCTGCTGCGGACGCTCGCCGCGGACCTGCTGGCAGGCCGGCCGCACGGGGTGCTCGGCGTCTGTCTCGGACATGAACTGATCGCCGCGGAACTGGGCCTTCCGCTGGTCCGGAAGGCGGCGCCGTACCAGGGCGCGCAGGAGCGGATCGACTTCTTCGGGCGGCCGGAGACCGTCGGTTTCTACAGCAGTTTCACGGCCCGCTGCGACGCGGCCGCGGCCCGGCGGCTCGCGGAGCGGGCGGTGGAGGTGGCGCGGGATCCGCTGAGCGGTGAGGTGCATGCGCTGCGGGCGCCCGGCTTCGCCTCGGTCCAGTTCCATCCGGAGTCGGTGCTGACCATGGACGGTCCGGCGCTGGTCGCCGGGCTGCTGCGGGAGTCGGTCCTGGCCGCGGGCTGAACTCAGGGGGCCGCCGGGACGAGGACGTTCACGGACCGGCGGCCCGCCGCCCAGTCGGACACGTTCCGTGCGGTGGTCTCGACGATCTGGGTGACGGCGTCCTCGGTGTAGTAGGCCTGGTGGGAGCTGACCAGCACATTCGGGAAGGTCATCAGCCGGGCAAGGGTGTCGTCCTCGACCGCTTCGAGGGATTTGTCGAGGAAGAAGAGCCCGGCCTCGGCCTCGTAGACGTCGAGTCCGACGCCGCCGAAGCGGCCCCGGCGCAGTTCTCCGACGAGGGCCTCGGTGTCGATCAGACCGCCGCGGCTGGTGTTGATCAGGACGGCGTCGTCCTTCATCGCGGCGAGCGCCGCCGCGTCGACGATGTGGTGGGTGCCGGGGAGCAGCGGCACGTGCAGGCTGATCAGATCGGCTTCGGCAAAGAGGCGTTCCTTGTCGGTGTACGTCATGCCGAGGGCCGTGCAGTCGGGGTTCTCCGCGATGTCCCAGCCCAGCAGGCGCATGCCGAAGCCGTGGGCGATCCGGGCGAAGGCGGCGCCGATCCGGCCGGTGCCGAGGACGCCCGCGGTGCGGCCGTGGAAATCGCGGCCCATCAGTCCGTCGAGCCGGAAGTCGAAGTCCCGGGTCCGGCCGGCGGCCCGGACGATGCGGCGGTTGACGGCGGTGGCCAGGGTCCAGGCGAATTCGGCAACGGAGTACGGGGAGTAGGACTCGACCCGGGCGACCGTGAGGCCCAGCTCCCCGGCGACCGCGAGGTCGACGTTGTTGAAGCCGGTGGAGCGCTGGGCGATCATCCGGGTGCCCCCGGCCGCCAGGATCCGCAGCACTTCGGCGTCCAGGTCGGCGTTGACGCTGGTGGAGACGGCTTCGTGGCCCGCTGCGATGGGGGCGGTGTCGGCATTGAGGAAGACCTCCAGACAGCGGACCGGGAAGCGTCCGGCGAAGGCCTTCTCGATCAGCGGCTTCTCGTCCGCCTGTACGCCGAAGGCGAGGATCTCCATGGTGTTTCTCCCGTCCGCCGGTCCGCCCGTCCGCCCGCCGTCCGGTCCCGTGGCGGGTGGCCGTGGGCCGCTTCCGGGGCGACTATACGAATCCCGGAAGCGACCCACGGCCGGACGCGCCGGTCGCCTCCGGCGGGGTGGGGAGAGGGGGCGCGCGTCACCCCGGGGGTGCGGGCGGGATCCCGGCGGGGCCCGTGCCGGGCACCTTCGGCAGAGCACGGCTTCGGTCCCGCACCGGGCCGGTATCCGGGCCGGGGCCGGGCCGCCGCGCCCGGCGGTCCGGCCCGCGGTGGGTGCCCACGGCGAACGCGATGCCGGGACCCCCGCCTGCCGCTCCGACGCGGCAGCACCCGAATTCCGGGCCGAACGGGTCCGCCGTCGGCGGGCCGGATCCGGGCCCGTGTCCGGCGACTCGGCCGGAACCGCCGCAGGTGCCCACACGCGGCTTCGAGTTCCGCGCCCGTCGTGCCGACGATGCGCCGGAGTGCGGGCCGGGTGGCCGGGTCCGCGCCGAGAGCCCGCGCGGACCCGACCACCCCGTAGCCGTCAGGCCCCTCGCGCCGTCAGCCGAAGAAGACCCCGACCTCCTCGTAGAGTGCGGCGTCGACGGTCTTCAGCTTCGCGGTCGCCTCGGAGATCGGGACACGGACGATGTCCGTGCCCTTGAGGGCGACCATCAGCCCGAAGTCGCCGTCCCGTACGGCGTCGATGGCGTGCAGCCCGAACCGGGTCGCCAGCCAGCGGTCGTACGCACTGGGCGTACCGCCGCGCTGGACATGGCCGAGCACGGTGGTCCGGGCCTCCTTGCCGGTGCGCTTCTCGATTTCCTTGGCCAGCCATTCACCGACGCCGGACAGCCGTACGTGTCCGAACGAGTCGAGCGTCTCGTCCTTGAGGACCACCTCGCCGTCCTTGGGCATGGCGCCTTCGGCGACCACCACGATGGGTGCGTAGGTGGCCTTGAAGCGGGAGGTGACCCAGGCGCAGACCTGGTCGAGGTCGAAGCGCTGTTCAGGGATGAGGATGACATTGGCGCCGCCTGCCAGGCCCGAGTGCAGGGCGATCCAGCCGGCGTGCCGTCCCATCACCTCCACGACGAGGACGCGCATATGGGATTCGGCGGTGGTGTGCAGCCGGTCGATCGCCTCGGTGGCGATACCGACGGCGGTGTCGAAGCCGAAGGTGTAGTCGGTGGCCGACAGGTCGTTGTCGATGGTCTTGGGAACGCCGACGCATTTGACGCCGTATTCGTCGTGCAGCCGGGCGGCGACGCCGAGGGTGTCCTCGCCGCCGATCGCGATCAGTGCGTCGACTTCGGCCTTGGCCAGGTTGTCCTTGATACGGCGGATGCCGTCGGGGGTCTTGAGCGGATTGGTGCGCGAGGAACCGAGGATGGTGCCGCCGCGGGGCAGGATGCCCCGGACGGCCTGGATGCCGAGCGGAACGGTGTCGTCTTCGAGCGGTCCCCGCCAGCCGTCGCGGTAGCCGGTGAACTCGTACCCGTACTCCTGGACGCCCTTGCGGACGACGGCGCGGATGACGGCGTTGAGGCCGGGGCAGTCCCCGCCCCCGGTCAGTACTCCGACGCGCATGAGAAGAAATCCCTTCGCCAGATGAGCCCTAGGACCGTCACGCTAATCGTGATCCAGGTCACTACGAGTGGGCGGCAAGGGTCAATCCCCCTGCGGTAGGCGGCGGTCGAGGCGCTGGTCAGCGGGGTGCACCGGGGTTGCAGGCCAGGAGGCTTTCGCCGTCCTTTGGGCCGTATTTCACCCGTACGAGGGGAGGGGCTCGGTCCGGGTCGGCGTACGCCTCCGCGGGGCCGGGCGGGGCTCCGGGAACGGCCCCCGGCGGTCAGCCCGCCGGATAAGCGGAGTCGGTGCGGTCGTCGGGATCGTCGGGAAGGTCGATGCCCTGCTCTATCGCGTAGCGCACCAGCTCGACGCGGTTGTGGAGCTGGAGCTTGCCGAGGGTGTTCTGGACGTGGTTCTGCACGGTGCGGTGGGAGATCACCAGCCGCTCGGCGATCTGCTTGTACGACAGCCCCTTGGCGACCAGCCGGAGCACCTCGGTCTCGCGTTCGGTGAGCCGGGGCGCCTTGCTGTCGCCCGGACCGGCGGCCGGGGCGGGGTCGGTGGCCAGCCTGCGGTACTCGCCGAGGACCAGACCGGCCAGTCCCGGGGTGAAGACCGGATCGCCCTCGGCCGTGCGCCGGACCGCGTCGGTCAGCTCGTCCGTACTCGCGGACTTCAGCAGATAGCCCGTGGCACCCGATTTGACCGCTTCCAGTACGTCGGCGTGCTCGCCGCTCGCGGAGAGCACCAGCACCCGTAGCCCGGGCAGTACGGCCACCAGCTCCTTGCAGACCTGGACGCCGGGCTTCAGCGGCAGGTTCAGGTCGAGGACGAGCACGTCGGGCGTCACGGCCCGGGCCCGGCGGACTGCCTGCTGGCCGTCGCCCGCGGTGGCGACGACATCGAATCCGGCCGCGGCCAGATCGCGTGCGACGGCATCCCGCCACATCGGATGGTCGTCGACGACCATCACCCGGACCGACCCCTGCTGCGGCGACTGCTCCGTCATGCTCCGTCCTTCCCCCTACGTTCCCGCGGTCCGCGGGACCTTCAACTCGACTTCCGTGCCCTGCCCCGGGACCGAGATCAGCTCGGCGGTGCCGCCCAGCTCCCGCAGCCTGCCGCGGATGGAGAGCGCGACCCCCAGCCGGCCCTCCCCCTCGGCCTGGGCGAGCCGACCGTCCGGAATGCCCGGGCCGTCGTCCCGGACCGTGACGATCACCTCGTCCGGCCAGTCCTCGACCAGGATCCACGCATGGGCGCCGGCCCCCGCATGGCGCTCCACATTGTCCAGCGCGGCACCGACGGCGGCCGCCAGCTCGGTCGCAGCGGCCGCCGGGAGCAGTACGGGCGCACCGGGCTCGGAGAGCGTGACCCGGGCCCCGGTCCTGCGGGCGAGCAGCGACCGCAGATCGCATGCGCCCGGCTCGTCACCGTCCCCGGACCGCCCGCCGGCCGGGGCGTCGTCGTCGACGGCGCGGACCAGGGCGCCCTGGGAGGCGTCCTCGGAGGCCCGGCTCGCCGGGACCAGACCGCTGGAGACCAGGGTGCGCAGGGCGACCTCCTGCTCCCCCGCCATCCGGCCCAGTTCCGCGGCCTCGCCGCCGAGCGCGGTGCCGCGCCGCTGGACCATCGCCAGGACCTGGAGCACACCGTCGTGGATGTCCCGGGCCAGCCGCTCCCGCTCCCGGTTCGCCGCTTCGATCTCCAGGGCCCGGGCGAGGGTGCGTTCGGAGGCGCGGGCGACCTCGACGACGTACCCGATGGCGATGGACGCCACCCACACCAGCAGGACGTTGTGGAAGGTGTCCCCGCTGGGCTCGCCGCGTTGCACCATATTGGCGACGGCCACCAGCGAGGAGGCGAGACCGGCCCAGCGCCAGCCGCCCTTGAGGGCGAAGGCCAGGACGGCGCCCGCGGTCCATATCGACGGCAGTGTCGGACCGTCGACGCGCTGGGCGTCGGCGTCGGCGACCGGGGTGAGCATGATGCCGGTGAGGGCGATCGTCAGATCGGCGGTGAGGAAGGCCCGGGTGCAGGCGGCGGCGTTGCGGACGTACGGGAGGGTGGCGAGCGTCCAGACCGTCAGAAAGGCGAGGAAGGTGTATGCCACCCAGGGGCGTTCGAACTTGTCCGGGTTGAGCGGCAGCAGCAGGAGGGCGTAGAGCATCGTCAGGACGCGGTAGCCCGCGAGGGCGCGCCACAGCGGCAGCTCGACCGACATCCGTACGACCCGCTCGCGCTTGGCCATGCTCCCCCGCTCCCCCGTTCACTGCTGCTGCCCGCCCGTGGACACCGGTCCGTACCCCCCGGTACGGCCGTCCGCCGGGCCCGGCGGATCAGGCGGCCTGCGCCCGCTCCCCGTCCTTCTTCTCCCCGTCCTTCATGTCAACGGCCTTCTTCTCTTCCGCCTTCTTCTCCTCGGCGAGCTGCCGCTTGGCGGCGGTCGCGTAGATGTCGACGTACTCCTGGCCGGAGAGCTTCATGATCTCGTACATCACCTCGTCCGTCAGCGACCTGCGGATGAAGTGGTCGTTCTCCAGGCCCTGGTAGCGGGTGAAGTCCAGCGGCGCGCCGATTCTGATGCCGGGGCGCATCAGCTTGGGGACGACCTTGCCCGGGGGTTGGATCTTCTCGGTGTCGATCATGGCGACGGGGATCACCGGGGCGCCGGTCGCGAGCGCGACCCGGGCCAGTCCGCCGGACTTGCCGCGGTAGAGACGGCCGTCGGGGGAGCGGGTGCCCTCGGGGTAGATGCCGAACAGGCCGCCGTTCTCGATGACCTTGATACCGGCCTGGATGGCCGCCTCGCCCGCGCCGCGCGCGCCCGAGCGGTCCACCGGGAGCTGGCCGACCCCCTTGAAGAAGGCGGCCGTGAGCCTGCCCTTGACTCCGGGGGAGGTGAAGTACTCCTGCTTGGCGATGAACGTGACCTTGCGGTCCAGCACCGCGGGCAGGAAGAAGGAGTCGGAGAAGGAGAGGTGGTTGCTCGCGAGGATCGCCGGCCCCTCGGTGGGTACGTTCTCCAGTCCCTCCACCCAGGGTCTGAAGGCAAGCTTCAGCCCCCCTCCGACGGAGAACTTCATAGCGCCGTAGATCAACTCGAATGCCTCCTGTTGCTGTAGTCCAGACCTTAACCCGAGGGAGGTCCGGTCTCCCCGCACCGGGGCCGGTGACGGGGCGGCCGGGCGGCGGGAGCGGTGGTACGGCCGGTGGCGGGCGGACGACCGGGGCGGCGGACCTGGTCGGTGTCAGTCCGGTCGCGTACCGTGAAGTACACCTTCCGAGCCACCGTGCTCCACCCCCGCGACCGGGGCCGCCGCTGCCGCTCCGCCGGCTCCGCCGCGGTCCCGCCCTCTGAAAGGAGATTCCGGTGCCGGTCCTCCCCGGAGCCGAGCCGTACCGCCACGAGGGCGGTGAGATCGGCGTCCTGCTGTGTCACGGTTTCACCGGTTCCCCGCAGTCCCTGCGTCCCTGGGCCGAGTATCTGGCGGAGCGCGGGCTCACCGTCTCCCTGCCGCTGCTGCCCGGACACGGGACCCGCTGGCAGGACATGCAGCTCACGGGCTGGCAGGACTGGTACGCGGAGGTGGACCGCGAGCTGCGGGAGCTGACCGCCCGCTGCACCACGGTCTTCGTCTTCGGGCTCTCCATGGGCGGGGCGCTGACCCTGCGGCTGGCGGCCCGGCACGGCGATGCGATCCGCGGCATCGTGCTGGTCAATCCGCTCAACCGGATGCACGGGCTCCGGCCGGCGCTGCTGCCGGTACTGCGGCATCTCGTCCCGGCGACCCCGGGCATCGCCAGCGATATCGCGAAGCCGGGGGTGCTGGAAGTGGGGTACGACAAGGTGCCGCTGCGCGCCGCGTACTCCCTGCGTCGCTTCACCGGGCTGGTCGACGGCGAGCTGCCGCAGGTCACCCAGCCGCTGCTGCTGCTCCACAGCCGGGTGGACCATGTGGTCGACCCGGCGGACTCGGCCCGGATCCTCAGCCGGGTCTCGTCCACGGACGTCACCGAGGTGGTGCTGGAACAGAGCTACCACGTCGCGACGTTGGACCATGATGCGGAGCAGATTTTCGACAGGAGTTACGCGTTCATCGGCCGGCTCGCTTCGCAGGAGCAGACGGAGGGGAGCTCGACGGGTGGCTGAGCAACACGACGCGGACCGCGAACCACAGCCCATCGACGAGGAGGCCGCTTGGGCGGCGATCGTCGCGGGGTACGGGGACGAGCCGCCGGATCCGCCGGGGGCCAAGCCGTTCAAATCGGTGGAGGACCTCGCGGCGCTGGAGGCCCCGCTCAACGAGAAGCCGGTGCCCGCGCCGGGGCGCGGCCCGGTCGCGGAGAGCCCTGACCCGGACGGCCCGGCCCCGGAGGACGGGACCGCCGCCGGTGACGATGAGGGCGAGGCTGCCGGTCCCGGCGACGTACCCCGGCTCGGGAGTTCCGTCGTCTTCGCCCCGGGGGTCGGCGGCGCGGGCCCGCGGGACTATGCGGTCGCCGAGGCCAAGGACGACGATCTCGACGAGAGCGACGAGGGTCATTTCGTTCCGCCCGAGCCGCCGCCGCTGCCCGAGGCCGATGTCACGGCGAAGTTCGCCTGGCTGGCGGTGGTCGGCGGGCCGGTGCTGATGCTGATCGCGGTGCTGCTCCAGTGGGAGATGACGTGGTGGCTGACCACGCTCTCGGTGGGCGGCTTCCTCGGCGGCTTCGCGACGCTGGTGGCCCGGATGGCGGACGGCGACGAAGACGAGGAGGACGACCCGGGGCGGGGCGCGGTGGTCTGACCCGCCGCGCCCGGCCCGGCCCGGCAGGAGTGTCCGGCCTCAGCCCGTGGCCGCGGCGGGGACGCGGAGCGCGGCCAGGACCGGCAGATGGTCGGTGGCCGCGCGCAGGTCCGTCTCGGCCACTCCCGGCAGCTGCGACGGCACTCCGCAGGCCAGCACCTCGACGCCCGGGCTCGCGAAGAAGGCGTCGATCCGCTTGCGCGGCGCGCTCGGGGGGAAGGTGTGCTCACCGCCCCAGGGCGCGACCGCCCAGCCGTCCTGGTGCCCGGCGGCGAGCCGGCGGAAGCCCGCCCCGTCCGGCTCCTCGTTGATGTCCCCCGCGGCGACGGTGTACTCCGTGCCGAGTGCCGCGAGCCGGTCCAGCAGCATCCCCGCCTGTGCGAACCGCTCCCGGGGGTGCAGGCTGAGGTGGCAGCTCACCACGCCGAGCGGGGCGGAGCCGCCGAAGCGTACGACCGCGGTCGCGAAACCCCGGCGGTGCTGGCCCCGGATGAGCGGCAGCAGGATGTCCTCGGTGCGGTCCACGGTCGCCCGGAGCGAGCAGAGCAGCAGCGGTCCGGCGGCGGTGGCACCGCCGGACAGGACCACGAGATCCGTCTTCGACGCCAGCCGGGCGGCGTGCTTGCGCCAGCGGAAGAACCGCGGCGCCTCCTGGATGAACACCAGGTCGGGGGCGCAGGCACGGATCACCCGGACCAGGGCGTCCTCGTCGTCCCTGAGGGAGCGGACGTTGTAGCTGAGCGCCCGGACGACAACGGATCCGTCGGGATTCGTACGGGAGTTGGGCATCGCGCTGATCGACATGCGCCCCATTCTGACAACTGCGGGGCTGCGGAGTACGGCGGATACGGCGGATACGGGGTCTCCCGGTGGGAGCGGCCCGACCGGTGAGCGGGGGTTCCCACGCCCGAAGGGAGCGGGAACCCATCGGTGGCCAACGGCAACGCACGGGGCAGGCTTTCCCGGGTCCGCCGGCCCGGAGGGGTCCATGCGGTGGAGGCACCACCTGGGCCGCCGGGCCCGAAGGGGTGCAGGGGGCGGCCCGTCGGCAACGGACGGCTACCCGGTGGGGGGTACGCCCTGGGCCACCGCCCGGAGAGCCCCCCGGCTTGCAGGGATGTCCCGAGTACTCCCCCGCAGCCCTTCGGGCACGGGCCGGCCCCCACCGCCTTGCGGATTGCATGCACCGGGGGGGGGCTGGAGGGCGCAGGCCCGGCCCGGCGGGCGGACGGCGCTGTTTCCGGAAAGGCCTAGGTCGTCTCTTTCGGATCTTGCCGGGCTCGCGTGCCTCCCCCAGCTACCGCTGGGGGTGCCCCCAGCCACGCCCGCTCGCCGCGTTGTCGTCAGTCGCCTACGCTCCGCGTGGACTCCCTCCTCCGCCTTGCGATCGAACGCACCAGACCCTCCCCCTACGCCCAAGGGCGTGGGTGGTGCCCCCACTCGCTGGTCCGGCCTGATCCGAAAGAAACTCCCTAGCCCTGGCGGGCGAGGTCCGCCGCGCCGACCAGGCCCGCGCGGTTGCCCAGTTCGGCCGCGAGGACCTGGGCGTGCGGGCGCCACTGGGAGCCGACCAGCCAGCGCCGGAAGGACTTGCGGACGGGGTCGAGGACGAGTTCGCCCTCGTCGGAGACGCCGCCGCCGATGATGAACGCCGACGGGTCGAAGAGGGACGCGAGATCCGCGAGCCCCGCTCCCACCCAGCGGGCCAGCTCCCGGAAGGAGTCGACGGCGACCGTGTCGCCGCGTCGCGCCGCGGCGCTGATGTGCTGCCCCTGGATGCCGTCGACCGTGCCGTCGCCGAGACCGAGGAGGACCGCCGCCCGCTCCGGTGTCGCGGCCGCGCGCTGGCGGGCGTAGCGGACCAGGGCACGCCCGGAGGCGTACTGCTCCCAGCAGCCCTGGCTGCCGCAGCCGCAGAGCAGCCCGTCCGGGACGACCCGGACATGGCCGAATTCGGCGGCCACGCCGAAGCGTCCGCGGCGGAGCTTGTTGCCCATGATGATGCCGCCGCCGAGGCCGGTGCCGAGGGTGATGACGATGACGTCGTGATGGCCCTGTCCGGCGCCGAAGCGGTACTCGCCCCAGGCCGCGGCGTTGGCGTCGTTCTCCACCACGACGGGCAGTCCGACGCGCTGCTCGACCTTGTCCTTGAGCGGTTCGTGGCGCCAGTCGATATTGGGCGCGAAGATCACCGTGGCGCGTTTGTCGTCGACATAGCCCGCGGCACCGATGCCGACGGCCGCGATCTCCCCGCCGGTGCCCGCCCGCGCTCCGTCGACGGCGGCGCAGATGGCTTCGATGATGCCGTCGGCCGTCGGCGGGGTGGGAACGGTGTGGGTTTCGAGGACATTGCCCTCTTCGTCGACCACGCCCGCCGCGATCTTCGTTCCGCCGATGTCAACGCCGATGGTGAGTGCCATGTCCCCTGTTGTCCCTGCGATCGGTTCGAGCCCGGACGGGGGCAACCGTACCGGAGCGGGGACCGTTTCCGGCCGGTTGTGATCACCGTTGTGATCACCGGGGCACCGGTCGGGACCGGCCCGGGGCCGGGGCGGTCGGCGGGTCGTTCAGTCGTCGAGGTCGATCTTCTCGCCGGCCGCCGGGCCGTCGTCACCGCGGTCGTTGCGGCCGTCGTGCTCGCTGCGCTTTTCGCGGTCGCCGTCGCGGGAGGCGTCCGCCGGCTTCTCCGCGGTCGCGCCGCGGGTCCAGTGGTGCTCCTGGCCCTGGACGGCGGAGCGGTAGGCCGCGAGCAGTTCGCCCCCGGCTGCGGCGAGGTGGTCGAAGACCTGGGGGTTGCGTTCGATGACCGGCTCCACCGCCGACTTCGCCTGGTTCACGAACTGCTGGACGGCGCTCTGCGCGGCCATCCCCGGCAGCGAGGACTGGAATTCGGTGACCTTGTCGGCCACGGCGCCGAACAGTTTGCGCAGCTCGTCGGCGGCCGTACCGGGCGGGGTCCCGTACTCCGCGCGGCGGCGCGCCTTCTCCGCCTCCAGATCCTCGGCACAGGCATCGCCCCAGGGGTCGGCGGTCACGTCGGCGTCGGCGGGACGTCCGGTGGCATCGCTCATCTCGTACTCCTGCACAGGCGCGTCGGGTGGTCTCCTTCGACGGTACCCGACCCCGCGGGAAGCGTTCAGTCCCGCTCGGGCCAGAGCCCGGGATCCGGGGTGAAGCGGACGGTGAGCAGGCCGTCGGCGAGTGCGGCGCCGGTGACCGTGCAGCGGCGGAGCGCGGACGGCAGCGGAACGATCCTGCGGAACGGGCCCACGGTGAGTACGAGTTCACGGCCGCGCCGCACCAGGCCGAGCCGGTCCTTGGTGGCACCGGGCAGGGGGATGGTCCAGGTGAGGATGCCGTCCTCGGCCCGCCGGTCCTCGACTCCCTCGGCCGAGGGGCCGGGGCGGAGCGCCGCGGCGGCCGAAACCGGTACGGGCACGGGCAGCCGGGCCAGATCGTCGGCGCCGCGCGGCTCGCGCCCCAGATGCGGCAGCCCGTGAGCCTCGCCCCACTCCTCCCATTCGCCCCATTCGTCCAGGCATTTGTTCTGCTCGGCGGTGAGGCCCGCCAGCCAGGGGTCGGCGGAGTGGGCGGGCAGCAGCCGGTTGGCGACCAGCGTGCCGACCCGCAGCCCGTGGAGCGCCAGCCCCGGCCGGGCGGCCCGCAGCGCGTCGGTGGCCGCCGGGGACGGCTCCGCGACCAGCAGCAGACCGGTCCCGGGGGCGGCGAGCAGCTCCTCCACGGCGGCCAGATCGCGGTCCCAGCCGGCGGCGGTGTCGTAGAGCCACTGCGCGGGCATCGGAACTCCGGCGAGCTGGGCCAGTACGGGCCGCAGGGCGCGGGCCGCCTGCCGCTCCGCAGGCAGCAGCCTGCGGAGATAGCGGCGCAGCTGTCCGGGCAGGGCGAGCAGGGCGACGCTCTCGGCGAGCGGCGGCAGATCGACCACGACGAGATCGGGTGCCGTGTCCCCACGGGTATGCCGGGCGATCGCCCTGAGCAGGGCGAACTGTTCGCTGCCGGGGAGTTCCGTCAGTTCCTCCCCGGCGAGCGGGGCGGCGCCGAGGAGTTCGAGGGCCGCACCGGCCCGCTCCTGGAAGGCGAGGAACTCGGTACGGAAGTCGGCGCCCGCGTCGATCCGCGCCACCCACAGTCCGGGAGCGGACTCGCCGGGCACGGCCGACGGCGGCGCGTCGAGTCCGAGGACGGCCGCCAGGGCCTCGCCCGGCTCGGGCGACAGCAGCAGGGTGCGGCGTCCGCCGCGGGCCGCGGCCAGCGCGGTCGCCGCCGCGACGGTGGTACGGCCCGCGCCGCCGAGCCCGGTGACGAGGACCGTCCGCATCAGACCGCGGATCCGCTCTCGACGCGCTTCTTCAGCCCGTCGAGGGCACGGTCGATGATGACCTTCTCGGCCTTGCGCTTGATCATGCCGAGCATGGGGATCTTGACGTCCACGGTGAGCCGGTAGGTGACTTCGGTGCGGTCGCCGCCGTCCACCGGGCGCAGGGTGTACGAGCCGTCGATGGCCCGCAGCATCTGGGACTTCACCAGGGTCCAGCTCACCTGGTCGGGGCCGCCCCAGGTGTACGCGAGGGTGTGGTCGTCCTTGATGGCTCCGGCGTCGAGGACCAGCCGGACCTCCTCGGCCCGCCCTTCCGCGTCCCGGGAGACCACCTCGGCCAGCTTCACCTCTCCGGTCCACTCGGGGTAGCGGTCGAAGTCCGAGATCACATCCATGACTTCGGCGGGCGCCGCGTCGATGATGATGCTTGAGCTGGTGTGTTCCGCCATCGCCGCGGCTCCTCACAGTGCGGTACCCGGCCCGGACACGGACGGACGCCGCACGTCCCGGGGTGAAGGGGTGAATATGTGGTGTGCAGGCTATCGCGACCGGGAAGGCACCCGGTCCACACCCCGGACGATCACGCGGGGGCCGGGGAGCGCGGGAACCGTACTCCCCGGATCACCACTGCAGGGTCCACGGCCGCCCGGTCGACGCGAAGTGCCCGACGTTGACGCACTCGGTCGCGCCGACCCGCATCCGGGACACCAGTGGCTGGTGGACATGGCCGAAGAGGGCGTACCGGGGCCGTACCCGGTGGATCGCGTCCAGCAGTGCCGTACTGCCGCGTTCGAAGCGGCGGGCGACCGTGTCGTAGGTCAGCTCCGGCACCTCGGGCGGGATGTGCGAGCAGAGCACGTCGACCTCGCCGAGGGCCTCGACCTTCGCCGCGTACTCCTCGTCGGAGATCTCGTACGGCGTGCGCTGCGGGGTGGTCAGCCCGCCGCCGACGAAGCCGAAGACCAGACCGCCGATCTCGGTCCGCTCGCCGTCGAGGACGGTGACACCGGGGCGGGCGTACTCGGGCCAGAGCCCCGGGATGTCGACGTTCCCGTAGGTGGCGTACGTCGGGGTGGGGAAGGCCGCGAACAGTTCCGCGTACTGGCGGCGGACCGCGTCCTCGATCAGCGCCTCCCGGCTCCCGCCGTCGGGGTCGAGTCCGGCCCAGAGGCTCCGGGCCAGGTCACGGGCCTCCTCGTAGCGGCGGGCGGTGCGCAGGGAGACGATCAGATCGGCGTTCTCGACGCCGAAGAGATCGGGGAAGATCCCCCGTGAACGATCGTGGTAGTCGAGGAAGAGGACGAGGTCGCCCAGGCAGACCAGGGCATCGGCACCGGCGCCCGCGGCGGCGAGATCCGCCGCGTTGCCGTGCACATCGCTGACGACATTGACCCGTGTGCTCACTCGTACGCCCTCCCCTGACTCCGTCCGGCCCCGGCGATCAACCCTAGCTCTGTGCGCCCGGCGCGCGCCGGGCCCGCGCGCCGGACCTGCCGTTCTTCCGCGTACCGGCAACCGTCGACTACCGTGGGCACCGGTCGTGTCTTGTGGATCTGCGGTACGCCGGTGCCGGCGGGTGTGACGCACGGAACATCTGGCCGGAACCCCCTACCCGGAACGGACTACCGCTGGGTAACGTCCGGGCAGCCCAGTGCACCCGCCACGAAGCTGTGGCGCCGGCGCCCGATGAGGAGCAGCAGTCTTGCGCGAGTTCAGCCTTCCGGCCCTGTACGAGGTCCCTGCCGACGGAAACCTGACGGACCTCATCCACCGCAACGCCGCTCAGCACCCCGATGTCGCGGTCATGGGCCGCCGGACGGACAGCGGCTGGACCGATGTCACCGCCCGGCAGTTCCTCGCCGAGGTGCGTGCCGCCGCCAAGGGCCTGATCGCCTCCGGCGTCGGCCCCGGCGACCGGGTGGCCCTGATGTCCCGCACCCGCTACGAGTGGGTTCTGCTCGATTTCGCGATCTGGAGCGCGGGCGCGGTGTCCGTGCCCGTGTACGAGACCAGCTCGGCCGAGCAGATCGCGTGGATCCTCTCCGACTCCGGGGCGGTCGCCATCGCCGTCGAGAGCGCGACGCACGCGGCGGCCGTCGCCTCCGTCCGGGACGACCTGCCGAAACTGCGCTCCGTCTGGCGTATCGACGAAGGCGCCGTCGACGAGCTGACCGCGGCGGGCGCGGAGGTCTCCGATGCGGAGGTCGACGAGCGCGGCGGCAGCCTCAAGGCCGACGACGTCGCGACCATCGTCTACACCTCGGGGACGACCGGGCGGCCGCGGGGCTGCGTCCTGACCCACCGGGCGTTCTTCGCCGAATGCGGCAACATCGTGGAGCGCCTCAAGCCGCTCTTCCGGACCGGCGACAGCTCCGTCCTGCTCTTCCTGCCCGCCGCGCACGTCTTCGGGCGGATGACCGAGCTGGCCGCGGTCATGGCACCCATCAAACTGGGCACCCTCCCCGACATCAAGACCCTCACCGACGATCTGGCCGCCTTCCGGCCCACCGTGATACTCGGCGTGCCGCGGGTCTTCGAGAAGGTCTACAACGCGGCGCGGGCGAAGGCCCAGGCCGACGGCAAGGGCAAGATCTTCGACCGGGCGGCCCTGACCGCCATCGCCTACAGCAAGGCCCAGGACGGCCCGCAGGGCCCCTCCCTGGGGCTCCGCCTCAAGCACGCCGTCTTCGACAAGCTCGTCTACCGCAAGCTCCGGGCGGTGCTCGGCGGCCGCGGCGAGTACGCGATCTCCGGCGGCGCGCCCCTCGGCGAACGCCTCGGGCACTTCTTCCGCGGTATCGGCTTCACCGTCCTGGAGGGCTACGGGCTCACCGAGTCCTGCGCGGCGACCGCCTTCAACCCCTGGGACCGGCAGAAGATCGGCACGGTCGGCCAGCCGCTGCCCGGCACGGTGGTACGGATCGCGGACGACGGCGAGGTACTGCTCCACGGCGAGCACCTCTTCGAGGGCTACTGGAACAACGAGGCGGCGACCGCGGAAGCTCTCCGCGACGGCTGGTTCCACACCGGTGACATCGGCACCCTCGACGAGGACGGCTACCTCTCCATCACGGGCCGGAAGAAGGAGATCCTGGTGACCGCGGGCGGCAAGAACGTCGCCCCGGCGGTCATCGAGGACCGGATCCGGGCGCATGCCCTGATCGCCGAATGCATGGTCGTCGGCGACGGCCGGCCGTTCGTGGGCGCGCTCATCACCCTCGACGAGGAGTTCCTGGGCCGCTGGGCCGCGGGGCGCGGCAAGCCCGCCGGGTCGACCGCGGAGTCGCTGCGCGACGACCCCGAGCTGCTGGCGGAGATCCAGCGCGCGGTCGACGACGGCAACGCGGCGGTGTCCAAGGCGGAGTCGGTACGGAAGTTCCGGCTGCTGGGGGCGCAGTTCACGGAGGAGGCGGGTCATTTGACGCCGTCGCTGAAGCTGAAGCGGAGCGTCGTGGCGAAGGACTTCGCGGAGGAGATCGAATCCCTCTACGGGACCGCGTCTCGTTAAGGGGCGGGGGCGGCGAGCGCCGTTGGTGGCTGATGTTGCGTGTCCGGCCGCGGGCCGTGGGTGGCTGGTCGCGCAGTTCCTCCCCCTACGCCTGGCGGCGTGGGAGGTGCCCCCACCTACGCCTTCGGCAATGGGGGGACCCCCAGCGCCCCTGGGTTGCCTGACTCACCGCCCCTGAGAAGGACCGCTCCCGGTGCTCTGGAACCCCTCCCCGGTGACGCGCAACGACACCGAGGACCTTGGGACCTGATCATGCGGGGATCACGTGGGAGGGGGGTGCAGGGTCGCCCCCGCAGTGGACCTGCGACAAGACCGGACGCGCTTCGGGGCAGTGCATCGCAGGCCGCGAGGAGGTGAGCCCGGAGGCCACCGACCCACCCGCACCCGACAAGGTCGGTGACCTACCCCACGGAGTGACAGGACTCAACCGCACAAGAGACCCGCACCGGGCCGGGGGCGGCAGGAGCAGCCCGCACCCCGCGGGCAACGGCACCCCCACCCCCGGGGCCCGCTATAGGAGCGCCCGCAGCCTCGTCGCCAGCAGGTCCCAGCGCCACTTCTCCTCCACCCACCGGCGCCCCCTGGCGCCCATGCGCCGCCGCAACTCCTCGTCCGCCAGCAGGGTCACGATCCGCTCCGCCGACTCCGCCACCGCCGCCTCGTCGGTGCCGCCGCGCACCACCCAGCCGGTCTCGCCGTTCAGCACGGCGTCCGGCGCGCCGCCCGAGTCGCCCGCGACGACGGGGAGGCCGGTCGCGGACGCCTCCAGGTAGACGATCCCGAGCCCTTCGACGTCGAGTCCGCCGCGCCGGGTCCGGCAGGGCATGGCGAAGACGTCTCCGGCGCCGTAGTGGGCGGGGAGCTGGTCCCAGGGCACGGCGCCGGTGAAGCGTACGGATGCGGTGACGCCCGTGTTCTCGGCGAGTCGCCGCAGGTCGTTCTCGTAGGGTCCGCCGCCGACGATCAGGAGGACGGTGCCGGGGATCTGGGCGAGGATCCGCGGCATGGCGCGGATCAGGGTGTCCTGGCCCTTGCGGGGGACGAGCCGGGACACGCAGACCACGACGGGCCGGTCCGTGAGGCCGAGGCGTTCGCGTACGGCCGCACCGCCGGAGCCGGGGTGGAAGGTCTTCTCGTCGACGCCGGGCGGGAGCTGGACCATCCGTGCGGCGGCGGCGGGGGTGAGCGCGGCGGCGATGCGGGAGCGGGTGTACTCGCCGAGGTAGGTGATCGTGTCGGTGCCTTCGCCGATGCGGCGGAGCAGTTGCCGGGCGGCGGGCAGCTGGGCCCAGCCCGCTTCGTGGCCGTGGGAGGTGGCGACGATCCGGTCGGCTCCGGCCTTGCGCAGGGCGGGGCCCATCAGCCCGAGGGGGGCGGCCGCGCCGAACCAGACCGAGGTGCACCGGTGTTCCCGCAGGAGTGCGCCGGCGCGGGCGGTGACGCGGGGGGTGGGCAGCAGCATCGTGGTGCGGTCCCGTACGACGGTGAACGGCTGCTCCGCGTCGAAGGCGGCGGTCGCCTCGGCTCCTTCGGGGCCCCGCTTCCAGGTGGAGGCGTAGACGACGAGCCGGTCGGGGTCGAGTCGCAGGGCCATGTTGTGCAGGAACGCCTGGATGCCACCGGGCCGCGGGGGAAAGTCGTTGGTCACGATCAGGGTCTTGTGCATCGTGGGCCGACAGTACCAATCGGGTCCGTACCGGCCCCGGCACACCCGGTCCCGGCACACCCGGCCGGGGTGCGTCCGGCCGTGCCTCACGGTCCGGCGTGCCGGGCGGCTGCATCATGTGCGGGGTGCGGCCGCCTCGGGAGCGGGCGTGGCATCTGCCGGGAGAAGGGGCGGCCATGACCGACGGGCGGCGCAGGGGTGTCACGGGGTGCACCGGGCGGGCCTTGGGCGCGATCGCCGCCGGGTGGCTGCTGACCCGGGCCGTTCTGCTGGTGTGCGTGTTCGGGCTGGTGACCGTGCCCGGCCCGGACGTCACGTCGGACGTCTCGGTGATCTACCGGGGCTGGTACGAGGTGCTGCGTACCGGCGTGTTCCCGGTGGACGACGTCACCTGGCAGTATCCGCCGGCCGCGGCGCTCGCGATCCTCTCGCCGTCGCTGCTGCCGTTCCTCGACTACACGGCCGCGTTCTTCGTCCTCGCGCTGTTGTGCGATGCGGTGGTGCTGGTGCTGCTGCTGGGCGCGGCCCGCCGTCCGGGGGGTTCGGTGCGGGGGGTGTGGGTGTGGGTGGCGGGGGTGCCGTTGCTGGGTCCGACCGCGTACGCCCGGTACGACCTGATGGTGACCGCGGTCGCCGTGGGGGCGCTGCTGGCGGGGGTGCGGCGGCCCGGGCTGATGGGTGCCCTGGTGGCGGTGGGTGCGCTGGTGAAGGTGTGGCCGGTGCTGCTGTTGACGGGGGTGGCCCGGGCGCGGGTGTGGTGGGCGGCGGCGGTGACGGCCGTGGTGGTGCTGGTCGCGGCGCTCGCCGTGCCGGGTGCCTTCGGTTTCCTGGCGCATCAGCGGGACCGGGGTACGGAGGTGGAGTCGCTGGGGGCGCTGGTGTTCCACGTCTGGCGGCTGGTGGGCGACTGGGAGGGGCAGGTGCTGCTGCACTACGGCTCGCTGGAGTTCCTCGGGCCGTATGTCCCGCTGGTCTCGGGTGTCGCTCTGGGGCTGGCGGCGGTGGCGCTGGGCTGGCTGGTGCTGTGGCGGCTGCGCGCGGCGACGGCGGCGGGTGCCGGGCTCGGGGCCGTACCCGGTGTGGTGCCGGACGCCGCGTTCACGGCCGTGCTGCTGTTCACCACCACGAGCCGGGTGATCAGCCCCCAGTATCTGCTGTGGCTGGTCGGTCTGGCGGCCGTCTGTCTGCTGCGCCGCCCGGCGCGGATGACGCTGCCCGCCGTACTGGTACTGGCGGCGACGGCGGTGACGGTGCTGGAGTTTCCGCTCTACTTCGACGAGGTGGTGGCGAGCCGCCCGGCGGGGGTGGCGCTGATCCTGGTCCGCAACGCCCTGCTGGTCGCCGCGGCGCTGACCGCCTGCCGGGGGCTGTGGCGCGCTGTCGCGGAAGCGGGAACCGTGACCAACCCGGCGGATACCGACACCGCGGCGGCCGTTATGCCAGCCGGTCCCGCAGATAGTCGCGCCAGCGCGCGGTGAACTCCTCGGGGCCGAGGCCGAGGAACTGGTGCATGGCCTTGGTGACGGCGGCGGTCCGCTCACGGCCCGCCCCGATCTGCCGGTAGAACCGTACGAGGGTGTCCTCGCCCCAGCGGGAGGCGATCAGCTCGCAGGCCAGCCAGCCGCCCTCGTAGGCCCGGGACAGGGTCGCCTGGTCGCCGCCGAAGGAGAAGTCGTGGTCGGCGGGGAGGGTGGCGGGGACTTCGCCCTGCTGGACGGAGCGGTGGAGTTCGGGGGCGTTCTGGCCGGTGGTCCGGGGGGTGTCGCGGTAGGCGACCCAGTCGGCGAAGCCTTCGGACAGCCACATCGGGGTGGAGGCTGAGGTCGCGCTGCGGGTGGCGACATGGGTGGTCTCGTGGGCGAGGACCACGCTCCGGCCGACGTCGCCGAGGCTGTCGTACGCGACGGGGTTCACGATCACCCGGTCCGCGGGGACGGCGGCCGAGGTACCGGTCTCGCCGGTGGTCACGGCCGCGATGCCCCGGTAGGCGGCCGGGGGCGTGCCCAGCAGGCCGCCCATGGCCTCCAGGGACCCCGGGACCATGATCACGACACGGCCGGGCCACGGGCCGCGCCAGGCCCGGGAGACGACGGGCACCGTACGGTCGACCGCTTCCGCCAGGGCCCGCAGGCGTTCGACGGGCCGGCCGACGGCGAGGACCAGCGAGCTGCGGCCCCGGACCACGGTGACGGGGCCCTGCTGCCACAGCTGCTCGGCGGCGCCCTGGCCGGGCCGGTCCGCGGTCAGGTACCAGCGGCTGTCGCGGAGGCCCAGTTCGAGCCGGCGGGGGACGACGACGGGTGCGGTGTCGTAGCCGCGTACCCGGTAGTGGAGTTCGGCTTCGGCATGGACCTTGGGCCCGTCGCGCCGTACCGCGCCGAGCCGGTAGGCCCAGGAGCCGATGGGTACGTGCGCCAGATTGCGGAAGACCTTCCGTTCGGCGGCCCGCAGTTCGGTCTGTTCGCCGGCGAGTACGGCGAGGTAGCCCTGCTCGTCCCGGTTGAGCAGGGCGGCCGCGCGGGCGTTGAGGGTCTCCTGGACGGAGTCGACGGTATGCGCGGACGCCCGTGAGTCCGGGGCGCAGCCCGTCGTCCCGCCCGCCACCAGGGCGAGGGAGAGCGCCAGGGCCCGTCGCCGCCCCGGCTGTTCGTTCCGTCCGCTCGGCCGGCCCTCAGGGGTCCGGTCCGGCCTTCCGTGCACCGCCACGCGGCTGATCGTACGGAACGCGGGGCCGGGCGGCCGGATGTTCAGACCCGGGTGACCGAAGAGACGGGCATCATGCCGACCGGATCGTAGCGGACGGCGGCACCGGGGTAGGGCGCGTGGACGACCTGTCCGTTGCCGACGTACATGCCGATATGGCTGGCGTCGTCGCGGTAGGCGACGAGGTCGCCGGGGCGGGCCTGGGAGAGCGGTACCCGCTGTCCGGCGTACCGCTGGGCCTGTGAGGTACGGGGCAGTCCGACGCCCGCCTGGGCGTAGGACCACTGGGTGAGGCCGGAACAGTCGAAGCCGGAGGGGCCGTTGGCGCCCCAGATGTAGGGCCGGCCCACGGCGCTGCGGGCCGCGTCGACCGCGGCGGCGGCGCGGGCGGAGGGTGCGGCGTCGCCGGGTGCGAGGAGCGGGCCGCGGGCGGAGCGGGAGGCGCGGGCGTAGGGGTCGTGTTCGCCGTCGGGGAGGGTGTTCAGGACCCTGCGGGCCGCGGCGAGTTTCCGTTCGACGGACCGTTTGTGGCGGGCGACGGCGGCCCGGGAGCGTTCCAGTTCGGCGAGGTCGCGGACGGCTTCGGCGCGCTGCTGGGCCAGTTCGCGCTGGGCGTGGAGATAGGCGTTGAGGGTGCCCGCTTGGCGGGCGCTGATCCGGTCGAGGACTTCGGCGCGGCGCAGGAAGGTGTCGGGGTCGGAGGAGAGCAGCAGC
Organism: Streptomyces tsukubensis; assembly: GCF_003932715.1. Classification (NCBI taxonomy): domain Bacteria; kingdom Bacillati; phylum Actinomycetota; class Actinomycetes; order Kitasatosporales; family Streptomycetaceae; genus Streptomyces; species Streptomyces tsukubensis. Next base: position 1,939,892 of record NZ_CP020700.1, read on the forward strand.
ATCAGGGCCGGGTCGGTGCCGCCGAAGCGGTACTGGGCGCCCGCGACCGCGCCGAGGGCGCCGCGCATCCGGTTGACCCGCTCCTGGCCGCGGGCCAGGGCGTCCTGGGCGGCTCTGGTGCGCTGCCGCAGCTCCCCGGCCCGTTCGTCGGCCCGGTTGAACTCCTCGGTGGCGCGTTCGGCGTCGGCCAGCAGCCGGTCGACCCCGGCGCGGGCCGACTGGGGGGTCGCGGGTTCGCCGGGCGCGGCGCCCGCCGGGACGGCGCCGAGCGCGGCGGCGGCCGTGGCGGCGGCTGCCGCGGAGAGGACGGTGAGCCGGGCACCGTGGGTGGGGCCGGGCTGTGGGGACCGTCGATGGGACGCCACGGAGCGCGCTCCTTCCGCGTACGGGGATTCGTGCGCGGCAGACAGTAGCCGGGCCATCACCCTGCGGGCGCGGGCGGTACGGGCGGATACGGCGGCGCCCCGCCGGGAGACCACAGGTCAACGGCGGGGCGCGGTATCAGTCCGGGGGGCGGAGATTCGCCCGATCGGGCGGCATGCCCGGGTGTGGCGCGGGAACGGGCCCGCGGCGGGTGTCAGCCGACGCGCACGCCGAACTGGAACGGCATGTTGTTCATGGACTCGTAACGCACCACGGCTCCGGAGCGCGGCGAGTGGAGGACCTGGCCGTTGCCCGCGTAGAGGCCGACGTGGTGCAGGTCGCCGTAGAAGATGACCAGGTCTCCGGGCTTGAGGTCGCTCTGCTTGTAGATCCGCGTACCGGCGTTGGCCTGGTCCTGGGACATCCGCGGGAGCTTGACGTTGGCCTGCTTGTACGCCCAGGAGGTGAAGCCGGAGCAGTCGAAGGAGTTGGGGCCGGTGGCGCCCCAGAGGTACGGCTTGCCGATCTTGCTCTGGCCGGCGGCGAAGGCGGCCGCCGCGGTGCTCGACCCGGGCAGTGTCTTGCCGAGGTCGGGGCGGGCGCTGGTGGAGGCCCGGTTGGCGCGGGTCTCCTCCTGCTTGATCTCGGCCCGCTCCTTGGCGGTGAGGGTGTTCAGCAGCTTCTGCGCGGCGCCCAGTTTGGCCTGCACCTCGCGCTTCTTGGCACCGAGCTGCTGGCGGGCTTCGGCCAGGTCGGTGAGTTTGCCCTGGGCCTCCTTGCGCTGCTGCGCGAGGTTGCGCCGCTTCTCCTGCATCTGGTCGATGGCGTCGCTGTGCCGACTGCCGATCTGGTCGAGCGCGGACGCCTTGTCGAGGTAGGTGTCCGGGTCGGAGGAGAGGAAGAGCTGGAGCGCCGGGTCGATACCGCCGGAGCGGTACTGGGCGGCGGCGACCGTTCCGAGGTTGTTGCGGAGGGTGTTGAGCTCGTCCTGGCCGCGGGCGACCCGGTCCTGGATGGCATCGACCTGCTGCTGCAGCTTGGTCTGCTGCTCCTTGGCGCCGTTGAACTTCTCGGTGGCCTGGGCGGCCTCCTCGTACAGCTTGTCGACCTTCGCCTTGACCTCGCTCTTGCTGGGCTGCGGGGCGGCGTTGGCGCTCTGGGAGGTCAGCGCGACGGCCGCGGCGGCGGTCGCGGTGAGAACGGTGACGCGGGTACGGCCCGGCTGCTTGGCACGACGGTGGGACGCCACGGAGGCGGGCTCCTTCTCCTCGGCACCGCCTGCCGGAAGGGGACACGGGTCCCCGGCTGCGCTCCGAGCGGCTCCCCCGTGAAACGGCCGTCGGTGGCGAATTCGGCGGTTCTTCGCTGTCACCCCGGCTGGGCGATCAACCGTGCGAAGGTTCGAGGCCCGACCCTAGTGACACTCTTGTGATCAGTTCAAATCCTCATCCGAAAAATTCCGGCCGTCCGGGCATTCTTTTACCCTCGCCCCACCCTGTGTCAGGGGTAGTTGACCGTCCGTTCCGTACCGGAGGACCTCAGGAGCCATCAAAAGGGGTGTACTGCACGGAAATCGGGGCGTTCAACCCCAACGGTGGGATGATGGTCCGGAATCGGGTCCGGGTGTCGGGTTTCAGACCCGGGACAGCCGTTTGAGCAGCAGCAGCGAAGCCACCGGGCGGGCCCCGGCCTTGGCGACGCCGTCGGCGACCTCGCGGTCGGTGGAGACGACGACCAGGGGGCGCCCCGGCGGTTCGGCCCGTACCATCTGGCGGATCAGTTCGTCGGCGGTCACCCCGGGCTTGGAGAACAGGACCCGTACACCGCGCGGCGGGGCGAGCAGCACCGGCGCGGCCAGTTCGGCGCCGTCGAAGACACAGGTGATCTCCGCCCCGGTCTGGGCGGCGAGTACGGAGAGCCCGCCGAGCAGCCGCAGCCGCTGCTTCTCCAGCGGCATCGTCGGATAGCCGGTCTTGGTGACGTTGTAGCCGTCGACGACCAGATGGACCTGGGGCAGTGCGAGCAGCTGGTCGAGCAGGGCCGGATCCGTTTCCGACAGGGCGCGGGCCGCGATGTCCTTGGGGGACATCCGGCCGGGCTCCACGGCGTCCACGGTGTCCGCGGGATGGACGGAGGCGGGCGGCAGCGCCAGTTCCCGGCGGAGCCCCTGGGCGGCGTCGAGCACGGTGTCCAGCAGCAGCCGCAGCCGCATGTCCTCGATGGAGCGGCCCTCGCGGGCGGCCCGGCGCCCGGCCTCGGCACTCGCCTCGGCCTCCCCGAGCCGGGCCTTGAGCCGGCGGGTCTCGCTCTCGGCGGCGGAGACCTGTGCCGCCGCCTCGGCCCGGGCCGTGTCCAGTTCGGCACCCGCGCGGCGCAGTGCGGCCTCACCGCGCTTGATATCGCTCTCGGCGCTGCGCAGCTTCCGGCGAAGCGATTCCGCTTCCTTACGGGCCGTCTCCAGCTCCGTCCGCAGCCGTTCGGTCTCGCTGCGGGTCAGGGTCCGGGCCTCGGCCAGTTCGTCCCGGAGCCGCTCCAGCTCCAGCCGTCCGGCCTCGTCGGCGCGCTCGGCGTCCGCGCGCTGGGCCTCCTCGCCCGCGGCGGCCACCAGCTTCACCCATCCGGTGGGGCGCACGATGTACGCGGCGGCGGCCACGTCCAGCGGATCGGCGGCGGCCGGCGGGGCACCGGCGGCCAGCGCGGCGCACAGCTCGGGCTGCGCGCTGGTGATCCGGTCACCGATGCGCTGGCGGAAGACGGGGTCGCTCTCCAGGGCCGCGGCCATCGCGTTGCCCGCGAGCCGGGCGCGCCGGGAGGGGGTGAAGCGGGCGTACTGCCGGAGCTGGGCGGGCAGCTCCGGCACGGTCAGCCCGCCGAAGGCGTCGGCGACCAGGGCCACGACCCTGCGCCGGACACCCTCCGGCAACGGCCGGTCGAGCGCCTCCGCGGCGTCACCGGCCGGCCCGGCCGGTTGGGCGCCGCTCTCAGGCTGCTCCACGATCCGTCACCCCACTACCCGTCAACCGAGACCCGGCAGCCTCCGCTCAGGAGGTCGCGCCGGGCCTGTCCACCAGCTCGATCTGATCCACGGCGTTGCACCAGCGGCAGCGCACGGAGTCGATGGTCTCACTGAGCACCTCCCGCTCCTCGACGGCGGGCTCTCCGGCCAGGTCCAGATGGACGTACTCCACGACCTTGGAGGAGCGGGTCACATCGAAGCGGGTCAGGTTGCCGCAGAGCGTGCAGCGCCAGCGGGTGTCGGCCGTCGGCGTGGGCACCGTCGTCATCGTTCCGTCCGTCCTGTTCGTCACGGGTTGCATCCGGTCTGATCCTTGCGGTTCGTGCGGTTGGTCCGGTCACCGCGGTGCGCCGTCGAACTGCGGGTGTACTGCCCGTAACTCTATGGCCTCGCGGGGGTACGGTGACACGGCGAGGCACTCTGTACCGTTTGCAGCCCTTACGCCATTATTTGCCCCGTGAGTCCTTGGCAGCAGGCGGCCCGGCGTGCGCTCGACGCGGCGGCGCGGCGGGCACCGCGCGGAGCGTGCCGTACGACCGCGACCGGAGCGGTGCGTCCACCGGAGGACGGAGACGCTCCTACGCCCGGAACGGCGGCCCCCGGCGCAGATCCCCCGGACGCCCGCGCTCCGGCCGTCACCCGGGCGCTGATCGCCGTCTGCTGCGCGGTCTTCCTCATCGGCCCGGTATCGGGGCTCAACCGCTCCTACGGCACCGGGGAGGCCCTCACCGCGGCCCAGGGCGCGTACTTCGCCCGCTGGGGGGTGATCCCCGCCGCGCTCGTCGACGGGACACCGGGCGCCCTGCTCACCCCGCTCACCGCACTGTTCGTGCACGGCAACTGGCTGCATCTCCTCGGGAACATGCTCTTTCTGTACGTGTTCGGCGCCATGACCGAGGAACACCTGGGGCGACTGCGGTTCACCCTCTTCTATCTGGGGGCCGGCTATGCGGCGCTGGCCGCCTACGCCGTCGCCAACGCGGACTCCGAACAGACCCTGGTCGGCGCCTCGGGGGCGATCTCGGCGGTGCTCGGGGCCTTTCTCTTCCTCTTCCCGAAAGCCCGGGTCACCAGTCTCTTCCCGTTCCTCTTCTTCCTTCCGCTGCGCTTCCCCGCCCGGCTGGTGCTGGTGTTCTGGTTCGTACTCCAGTGGCTCGCGGCGACGGGGCTCGGCCAGGGCTCGCCCGCGGTGGCCTATCTGGCGCATCTGGTGGGGTTCGCGATCGGCTTCCTCTACGCGTGGGGACGTTTCCGGCGTCCGGCTAGAGTGAAGGCACCAGCAGCGGCCACCGAGGGAGACAGCCAACCGTGATCACCGCGATCGTGCTCATCAAGACCAGCGTGGACCGCATCCCCGAGATCGCCGACGAGATCGCGGCGCTGGAGAACGTGAGCGAGGTCTTCTCGGTGACCGGGACGTACGACCTGATCGCCATGGTCCGGGTGCCCCGGCACGAGAACCTCGCCGATGTGATCCCGGGCCGGATCAGCAAGGTCGAGGGCGTCCTCGGCACCGACACCCATGTCGCGTTCCGTACGTACTCCCAGCACGACCTGGAAGCCGCGTTCGCCATCGGCCTGGACGCCTGACCCCCGGCAACGGGCCCGGGCCCGTCCGGCCGATCCTCCGGAGCGCCCCGTGGCCCCCGTCACAGTGGTCACAGCACCCCCGCCACCAGCAGCTTTCCCTGCAGGAAACCTTCTGATGAGGAATTCTTCATCTTCTTCTCATCCGGATGACGCCCTGCGGCTCCCACCATCGACACCATGCTCTTCTCCCACCGCATCGCGGCCCTGATCGCCGTCGTCGCGATCCCCCTCGGGATCGCGGTGACCAGCTACGCCCTCACCGACAGCTCCGACACCCCCAAGGTCCCGCCGAAGGTGAAGCTGGAGTCCGAATCGCCCGGCGGCCCCACGGGGACGGCCGGCAGCCCCGGCCCGACACAGGGCGACGAGACGGTGGCGCCCCCGGTGAGCGAGAACCCGGGCGACGACGACGCTCCCCCGGCCACCCCCTCGCAGAGCCCGGTCACCGACCGGCCGGCCACGAACGGCGGAGCCACCGGAGGCGGCACCGGAGGCACTACGGGCGGCGGTACGGGTGGCGGTGCGACCAAGCCCGCACCGGGCAACAACGGCGGGGACGACGACGGCCCGGGAGGCGACGACTTCGGTGACGACGGCTGAACCACTGCGCCGCTGGGTCACCGCACGGGCCCGGACCGTCTCGGCCCGGGCCCGGATCCTTCTCTGGCTGCTCATAGTCATGGCCGTGGCACTCGCCGCGGTGGCCCTGGCGACCCGGTCGGCGCTGCTGCGCGACGCCGACCACCGGATCAACGGTCTTCTGGTGCAGGAAACCAATGAATTCGCCAGCTTTGTCGAGCACGGTCGCGATCCCGCCACCGGGCAGCCCTTCACCGATCCCGGCCAACTGCTGAAGACCTTCCTGACCCGGCAGTATCCGGATCCCGACGAGGAACTCCTCGGTCTGGTCTTCAACCCCACAGAGGGTCACAACAAGATTCAGCAGAGCCGGGACCACGGAATGGCCTACCCCCTCGTGGAGGACAAACCTTCCCGGCAGGAGATCTACAGCTCCGGCGACTCCGCCGCCGTCCTCGAACGCCCAGAGGGCGACATCCGCTGGGCGAAGGTCCCCATCGAGTCGCCCAACGGCCATCCCGAAGCGGCGTTCGTCGTCGCCATCCACCCCGCGGGCGAACAGAAGAAGGCGACCGACGTCTTCCATATGCTGCTCGCGATATCCGGCGTGGCCCTGCTGATGACCACCGGCATCGGCTGGGTCGTCGCCGGCCGCATCCTCCGTCCCGTACGGCTCGTCCGTACCACCGCCGCCCAGTTGACCGAGCAGGACCTGACCCAGCGCATCCCGGTCGAGGGCCGCGACGACATCGCCGCGCTCGCCGAGACCTTCAACGCCATGCTCGACCGGTTGGAGCGGGCGTTCGCGGCGCAGCGGGAGTTCGTCGACGACGCGGGCCATGAACTCCGTACCCCCATCACCATCGTCCGCGGCCATCTGGAGCTGATGGGCGACGATCCGGCCGAGCGGGAGGAGACCGTCCGGATCGTGATGGAGGAACTGGACCGGATGAGCCGGATCGTCGAGGATCTGCTGCTGCTCGCCAAGGCGGAGCGGCCGGACTTCATCACCCCCGAGCCGGTCCAGACCGGGGAGCTGACGGCCGATGTGTTCGTCAAGGCGCGGGCCCTCGGGGAACGGGACTGGCAGCTGGCCGGGGCGGTCGACGCCGAGGTCATGCTCGACTCGCAGCGGATCACCCAGGCCATGGTGCAGTTGGCGCAGAACGCGGTCCAGCACACGGTCATGGGGCAGCGGGTCAGCATCGGTTCGCGCGACGTGGGCGACCGGATCGAGCTGTACGTCGCCGACAGCGGGCCGGGCGTACAGCCCCAGGACGCCGAGGTCATCTTCGAGCGCTTCCGGCGCGGCACCGCCCGTCGCGGCTCCCGGGCCACCGGCGCAGGGCTGGGGCTCGCCATCGTCAAGGCCATCGCCGAAGGGCACGGCGGGCACGTCGAACTGCGCCCGACCGAAGGCGGCGGCGCCACCTTCGTTCTCGTACTCCAGAAGGAAGCGACCCCGTGAGCCGGATACTGATCGTCGAGGACGAGGAACGCATCGCGTCGTTCGTGGAGAAGGGACTGCGCGCCAACGGCTTCACCACCAGCGTCGTCCACGACGGGGACGCGGCCTACGACTACGCCGTGACCGGCGGCTTCGATCTGGTGGTCCTCGATATCGGGCTGCCCGGCCGGGACGGCTTCACCGTGCTGCGCCAACTGCGCGAGGCCCAGGTGTCGGTGCCGGTGATCGTGCTGACGGCCAGGGACTCCGTACGGGACACGGTCGCCGGTCTGGAGGGCGGCGCCGACGACTGGATGACCAAGCCGTTCCGCTTCGAGGAGCTGCTGGCCCGGGTGCGGCTGCGGCTGCGCACGGCCGCCCGGGCGCCGGAGGTCACCGTGCTGCGCAACGGCGAACTCACCCTCGACCTGCGGACCCGCCGGGCCCGCTCCGGGGAGCGGATGGTCGATCTGACGGCCCGTGAATTCGTGCTGCTCGAACTCTTCCTGCGCCATCCGGGGCAGGTGCTGTCCCGGGAGCAGATCCTCTCCCATGTCTGGGGGTACGACTTCGACCCCGGGTCCAACATCGTCGACGTCTACGTCCGGGCGCTGCGCAAGAAGCTGGGGGCCGACCGGGTGGAGACGGTCCGCGGCATGGGCTACCGCCTGCCGGAGTGAACCCGGCGCGGCAGGGGGCGCATCCATCGGGAGCCGTACGGTGAACACGCCGTACGGCTTTCGCGCGTCACCCCCCGTGCCGCGATGCGCTCCCGGCCGTACGGCTTGGTGAAGTTCCTTTCATCATCGGCTCATGAAGTGCTCACCGCGCGGATGAAACCTCTATTCCGTGACACTGAACCTGCGACAGGCCGCGACCCTCTGTGTGGCGCTCAGCATCTGCGCGCTGCTCGTCGTTCCCGGCAACTTCCCCGGACTGGGCGGCGACGCCCGGATCACCCTCGGCGTCTTCGCCATCGCCACCTGCGCGTGGATCGGCACCCCGATCGACGACACCTATATCGCGCTGGGTGCGGGGCTGGCGCTCACGGCGACCGGGGTGATCACCAGTGACACCCTTTTCGGGACCCTCGGCGACGACACCGTCTGGCTGCTGATCTGCGCCTTCGTCCTGGCCGCCGCGGTGGCCAGGACCGGGCTCGCCGGCCGGGCCGCAGCCTTTCTGGTCACCGGCGCCCGAACGGTCCGCCAACTGGTGCATCTGACCACCGCGGCGCTGGTGGTCACGGCCTTCGCAGTGCCCGCGACCTCCGGGCGGGCCGCACTCGCGCTGCCGGTGTTCATCGCGCTGGCGAAGGCGCTGTCCGACCGGAAGCGGCTGGTGGTGATGCTGGCGCTGCTGTTCCCGACGGTGATCCTGCTCTCCGCGGTGGCGACCCTCATCGGTGCGGGTGCCCATCTGATCACCGTGTCCGTGCTCTGGGAGGCCACCGGGGAGAGCATCGGTTTCGCCGAGTGGCTGCTGATCGGGCTGCCGCTGGCGATCGTCTCCTCCCATCTGGCCGCCGAGGTGGTGCTGTTCACGACCACGAAGCGGGCGGACCGTACCGGCCCCGTGCACATCACCGCCGAGCAGATCCAGGAGCACACCGAGGCTCCAGTGACCGGGCCCTGGTCGCAGGCGGAGGCGCGCTGTGCGCTGCTGCTGGCCACCGTGGTGGCGCTGTGGTGCAGCGAACCGCTGCACCGGGTGCCGCCGGCCGTGGTCGCGCTGATCGGCGCGGTGGTCGCCGCGTCGCCCGCGCTGGGGACCGTCAGGCTGAAGGACGCGCTGAAGACCGTGCCCTGGTCGATGCTGCTCTTCATGGCCGCGACGATGGCGATGGGTGTGGCGCTGGCCGACTCCGGGGCCGCGAAGTGGCTGGTCGGCGGGGTGCCGCTGGATGTGCCCGCATGGGCCTTCCTGGCCGTCGTGGTCATCGTTTCGACGCTGGCGCACCTCGTTCTGCAGTCCCGTTCGGCGCGTTCGTCGGTGCTGGTGCCGCTGGTCGTGGCGGCGGCCGTGGGCGCCGGGGTCAATCCGGTGGCGGCGGCGCTGGCGTCCACGGCGGCCGCCGGGTTCTGCCATACGCTGCCCGCTTCCGCGAAGCCCGTCACCCTCTACTCCGACATACCGGATATCCCCACGTACACCCCTCGCGATCTGCTGCGGATGTCCGCGGTGCTGGCGCCCATGACCGCCGCGCTGGTGCTGCTGTTCGCGGTGGCGGTCTGGCCGCTGGTCGGCGTTCCCGTCACCCCCTGAGCCGCGGCCGGTCCGCCCCCCTCACCCTCACTTGTTCCTCACCCGTACCGGGAGTTCATACGATGCTGACCCGTTTCGCCGTCGCACCCAGCGGTTTCAAGGAGTCCCTGTCCGCCCAGTCCGCGGCCGACGCCATCGCAGCCGGGGTCCGCCGGGTGGTGCCCGGTGCCGAGATCGACCTCATCCCCCTGGTGGACGGCGGGGAGGGCACCGCCGAGGCGCTGGCCGCGGCGGCCGGCGGGCGGCTCGTCCGGCTGACCGCCACCGGGCCCACGGGCCGGCCGGTCGCCACGCATTTCGCGATGCTCGACAAGTACACGGCCGTGGTGGAGATGGCCGCGGTCGCCGGACTGTCGCTGGTGCCGCGCGATCTGCGGGACCCGGCCGCCACCACGACCTACGGCGTCGGTGAACTCATCCGTGCCGCGCTCGACGAGGGCGCCCGGGAGATCCTGGTGGGCTGCGGCGACTCCGGCACCTCCGACGGCGGTGCGGGCGCCCTCCAGGCCCTCGGGGCGCGGCTCCTCACCGCGGACGGCACGGAACTCCCGTACGGCGGACGGGAGCTGCTCCGGCTGGACCGGATCGACGTCTCCGGTCTCGACCCTCGGCTCGGCCGTACCGATATCCGGGTCGCCTGCAATCCGTTCAACGTGCTCTGCGGTGAGCGGGGGGTGGCCCGGGTCTTCGGCCCCCAGAAGGGGGCGACGCCCGAGCAGGTCGAGCAGTTGTCGGCGGCGCTGGAGCACTGGGCGGACGTCCTCACCCGCGATCTGGGCGTCCGGGCCGATCTGTACGAGGGCCCGGGGACGGGCGCCTCCGGCGGGCTCGGCGCGGGGCTCGCGGCGCTCGGCGCCCTGCTGCTGCCCCGGTTCGAGGTCCTGCTCGACCATCTCGACCTCGACGCCCGGCTGGCCCGGGCGGATCTGGTGCTCACCGCGGAGGGGGCGCTCGACCACCAGACGACGCGCGGCAAGGTGCCCGCCGAGGTCGCCCGGCGGGCCAAGCGGTACGGCCGTCCGGTGCTGGCCCTGGCGGGCACGATCGGGGAGGGCGCGCACCAGGTGCGGTCGGCGGGGGTGGACGCGTACAGCGCGATCCTGCCGGCTCCGGTGACCCTGACCGAGGCCCTCGGCCGCGGCGGGGAGTTCCTCACCGACGCGACCGAGCGGGCGCTGCGGATGGTGCTGATCGGGACGCGGATCCCGGAGCGTCAGCCGGTCGGCGCGGTGGCCGCGGGCACGGTCCCGGGGTCCGGGACGCACCTGCCGTCCTCGGTGCGGTAGGTCCAGCGGGCGCCGTCGGTGACCAGCTCACGGACGGCGCCGATGAAGCGGTCCAGGTGCTCGTCGGGCGTACCGGCGCCGAAGCTGACCCGGATGGCGTTGAGCGACCGCTCCCCCGGCTCGGCCTCGGGGGCACCGCACTCACCCGGGTCCTGCGGGTCGCTGCCCAGCAGGGTGCGGACCAGGGGGTGGGCGCAGAACAGGCCGTCGCGGACACCGATGCCGTACTCGGCGGAGAGCGCGGCCGCGAAGTGGGAGCTGTTCCAGCCCTCGACGACGAAGGAGATCACACCGACCCGCGGGGCGTCGTCGCCGAACAGGGAGAGGACCTTGACCTCCGGGACCTCCGCGAGGCCGGCGCGGACGCGGGCGACGAGCGCCTGCTCCCGGGCGACCAGACCGTCGAAGCCGGCTTCGGTGAGGGCGCGGCAGGCGGCGGCGATCGCATAGACGCCGATGACGTTCGGTGAACCGGCCTCGTGGCGGGCGGCCGTCGTGTGCCACTCCACCTCGACGCCGCCGTCGGCGCGGCGGGCGACCTTGCGGGAGGCGCCGCCGCCCGCGAGGTACGGATCGGCCGCGCGCAGCCAGTCGGACCGGCCCGCGAGGACGCCCGAGCCGAAGGGCGCGTACAGCTTGTGTCCGGAGAACGCGACCCAGTCGACGTCCAGTTCCTGGACGGAGACCGGGTGGTGCGGGGCGAGCTGCGCGGCGTCGAGGACGATCCGGGCGCCGTGGGCGTGCGCGGCGGCCGCGAGTTCCTTGACCGGCCACAGCTCGCCGGTGACGTTGGAGGCGCCCGTGACGCAGACCAGCGCCGGGCCGTACGGGTCCCGGTCCGCGAGGGCCCGCTCCAGGGTGGTGACGGCATCGCCGGGGGTCCGCGGCGCGTTGAGGTAGGTCACCCGGGCATCCCTCCACGGCAGCAGCGAGGCGTGGTGCTCGGTCTCGAAGACGAAGACCTGGCAGTCGGCGGGGAGTGCGGCGGCGAGGAGGTTCAGGGAGTCGGTGGTGGAGCGGGTGAAGACGACCTGGTCGCCGTCGCGGCAGTCGAGGAACTCTGCGACGGTGCGGCGGCTGTTCTCGAAGAGGTCGGTGGAGAGCTGGGAGAGATAGCCCGCGCCCCGGTGCACGCTGCCGTAGTACGGCGCGTAGGCGGCGACGTCGTCCCAGACCCGCTGGAGGGCGGGGGCGCTGGCGGCGTAGTCGAGCGCGGCGTAGGTCACTTCGCCGCCGGTGACGAGCGGGACGGTGACATCGCTGCCGAGTACGGGGAGGGGGGTGGTCGCGGCGGTGGCGGTGGTGGCGACGGGCTGCGGACACACGGATGCGGACATGACGAACTCTCCCGGGAGGGCAGGCGGAATGAAGGCTTCAAAGGCCCCGCACGGCAGACGGAAGGGGCGCGTGGTGCTCGGGCGCACGGCGTTCCGGGGTACGGGGATGTGCTGAAGAAGGGGCTACGAAGCCCTATCGCATTCGCTTGCTCACGAGGCTGCTCCCTTGAGGACCAGGACCCCAGGGTGTCGCAGGGGTCCGCGCTTGCCGCGGGCCTCGCTGCCCACGGCCTGGTCTTCACCCGGGGCACCCCGCCACGGACGGAGGGTTGCCGGACAGCGGGCCGGGGCCGTAGTCGCTGTCACTCATGACCTGGCCCAAACCGTATGCGACAGCCTGCGACCTCGCAACCCCCGTCCGCTATCCGGACCGTCCCTCGGCGCGGGTACGCATCAGGGGGCGGCACCCCGGGGCGCCCGGGACGGAACAGGGCGGGGACCCTGCTCATTGCCCGCCGCAACCGCGCCAAGCAGTCGGCGACGAGCTCGGCGAGGGCCGAATTCCGGCTCCGAGCCGCCGTGGGCCGTTCGCGCAGTTCCTCGCGCCCCTTCATGATCGCCCCGCCCCTGAACCGGTAGCGCTGCCTGGGCTCTTCTTCTCCGGCAGGGTGCGGTCGAGGTCCTAAGGGGCGCGAGGAACTGCGCGACAAGCCACGGACGGCTTGCGGCCTGAAATCGGCCCCCGCCGAGCACGGCGCTCGCCGTCGAGGCCCGGCCGGGCGGGGTGCTCGCCCGCAAGGCCGGGGCGCCCGGGGTCTCGCGGACCCGAGGGGCGCCGGCCGAGCGGCTCCGGGCTCGGGGCCCTGGTCCTCGGCCGGGCCGGAGGCTACTTCGTGGCTTGGATCCAGCGGGTCAGCGTCGCCGAGGCCGCTCCCGAGTCCAGGGAGTCCGCCGCGCGCGCCGCCGCCGCCGCGATCTGGGTCGTCAGGGGCTCGTCCGTCGGTGCCAGCGCGACCAGCGCCGCCGCCGCGTTCAGCACGACCGCGTCCCGTACCGGCCCCCGCTCCCCCGCGAGCACCCGGGTCGCGACCTCCGCGTTGTAGGCGGCGTCGGCGCCGCGGAGGGCTTCGACGGGGACGAGGTCGATGCCGACGTCACGGGGGTCGAACGCTTCCTCCCGTACCGTGCCGTCACGGACGATCCAGACCCGGGACGTCGCCGTGGTGGTCAGCTCGTCGAGGCCGTCGTCGCCGCGGAAGACCAGCGCCGACGAGCCCCGTTCGGCCAGCACCCCGGCCATGATCGGGGCCATCCGGGCGTCGGCGACGCCCGTCGCCTGCGCCCCGACCCGGGCGGGGTTGGTCAGCGGGCCGAGGAAGTTGAAGGTGGTCCGGATCCCGAGTTCCCTCCGCGCCGCCGCGACGTACCGCAGCGCCGGATGGAACTTCACCGCGAAGCAGAACGTGATGCCCGCCTCCTCGGCGACCTCCGCGACCCGCCGGGGCGTGAGCTCCAGATTGACGCCGAGCTTCTCCAGGACGTCGGAGGCTCCGGAGGCGCTGGAGGCGGCACGGTTGCCGTGCTTCACGACCTTGGCGCCGGTCCCGGCGACCACGATCGACGCCATCGTGGAGATGTTGACGGTCTTCGCGCCGTCGCCGCCGGTGCCGACGATGTCCACCGTGGGCCCGGGCACGTCGATCAGATGGGCGTGCTCGTACATCGTCCGTACCAGACCGGAGATCTCCGCCACGGTCTCACCCTTGGCCCGCAGCGCCACCGCGAAACCGGCGATCTGCGCGTCGGTCGCCTCCCCGCTCAGGATGCGGTCCATCGCCCAGGCCGTGGCGTCCGCGCTCTGGTCGTGGTTGGTGAGCAGGGAGTCGAGTACGGCCGGCCAGGAGTGGGCCGCCACGCTGTCGCCGCCTGCCGGGGTCACAACGTTCATGGTCCGCTCCCGGGTCCATCGTGAGTAAGGGATACCGCCCACCCTATCCAGCGCCGGGTACGGCAAAGAGCCCCGTCCGGGCAGTGGACGGGGCTCTTGCCGTGGCGACGCTTTCAGCGGTCGGTCAGCGGTCAGTGCTTGCCGCTGGTGACCTCCTCGTGCTCACCGTGGCCATGGCCGTGACCATGGGCCGCGGCGATCTCCTCGTACTCCTCGCGCGTGGCCTTGGGGATCTGGTTCCCCTCGCCGTAGAAGCCCTTGCTGAGCTTCGCGCGGAACTTCTGTACGGGCGAGATCTTGCGGCGCACGCCGTTCTCGTCGACCTCGGGGCCGACTTCGAGCGGCTGGTGCTGGGTGTGCGCGGTGAGGGTGTGCAGATCCGACTGGCTGAGCGGCTCGTGCACCTCGATGAACTCTCCGTGCGGCAGCCGCTTGATGATGCCGGACTCGCGTCCGTGCAGCACCTTGTCGCGGTCGCGGCGCTGGAGACCCAGGCAGATGCGCTTGGTGATGATGAACGCCAGGACCGGTCCCACGAAGAAGAAGATCCGGACGAACCAGGTGATCGCGTTGATCGACAGATGGAAGTGGGTGGCGAAGAGGTCGTTGCCACCACCGACCAGCATGATGAAGTACGCGGTCAGCCAGGCCACACCGAAGGCGGTACGGGTCGGGGCGTTGCGCGGGCGGTCCAGGATGTGGTGCTCGCGCTTGTCGCCGGTGACCCAGGACTCGATGAACGGGTAGACGGCGATCGCGGCCAGCACCAGCGGGAAGATCACCAGCGGGATGAACACGCCCAGGACCAGGGTGTGGCCCCAAGCGTTGATCTCCCAGCCCGGCATCACTCGGATCAGACCCTCGGCGAAGCCCATGTACCAGTCGGGTTGCGCGCCGGTGGAGACCTGGTCGATCCGGTAGGGACCGACCGACCAGACCGGGTTGAGCGTCGCGATCGCCGCGATCACCGCGATCACACCGAAGACCAGGAAGAAGAAGCCTCCGGCCTTGGCCATGTAGACCGGCAGCAGCGGCATGCCGACGACGTTCTTGTTGGTCCGGCCGGGACCCGCGTACTGCGTGTGCTTGTGGTAGACGACCAGGATCAGATGGGCGACCAGCAGGCCCATCATGATGCCGGGCAGCAGCAGGATGTGGATCGAGTAGAACCGCGGCACGAAGTCGTGCCCGGGGAACTCGCCGCCGAACAGGAACATCGAGATGTACGTACCGACGATCGGCACGGACAGGATCGCGCCCTGCATGAAGCGGACACCGGTGCCGGAGATCAGGTCGTCCGGGAGCGAGTAGCCGGTGAAACCGGTGAACATGCCCAGGACCAGCAGCAGGAAGCCGAACAGCCAGTTGACCTCGCGCGGCTTGCGGAACGCGCCGGTGAAGAAGACGCGCATCATGTGGACCATCATCGCGGCGACGAAGATCAGCGCGGCCCAGTGGTGGATCTGGCGGATCAGCAGACCGCCGCGGACGTCGAAGCTGATGTCCATGGTCGAGGCGAACGCCTCGGACACCTTCACGCCCTGGAGCGGCACATAGCTGCCCTCGTAGACGATCTCGTTCATCGACGGGTTGAAGAACAGCGTCAGATACACACCCGTGAGGATGATGATGATGAAGCTGTAGAGGCAGATCTCGCCGAGCATGAAGGACCAGTGGTCCGGAAAGATCTTCCGCATGTTGGCCTTGGCGAGGGAGTAGATCCCCAGCCGGCCGTCCGCCCAGTCGGCGACCCGCTCGCCCGCGGGTGCCTTGCGGTCGTCCACGGACTGCTTGTTATCGGTCGTAGTACTCATCCGCGCTCCCAGAAGGCGGCACCGACAGGCTCCTCGAAGTCGCCGAGCGCTTCAAGGTTGCCCTCGGCGTTCACACCGATCCGCAGCTGCGGAAGCGGGTGACCCGCCGGGCCGAAGATGACCCGGGCGCCGTCGGAGAGGTCGAAGGTGGATTGGTGACACGGGCACAGCACGTGGTGCGTCTGCTGCTCGTAGAGGCTGATCGGGCAGCCGACGTGGGTGCAGACCTTGGAGAAGGCGACGATGCCGTCGTGCGACCAGTCCAGCTCGCGCTTGTCCTTGATGTCCTCCGGCTTGATCCGGACGAGCATCAGGGCCGCCTTGCCCATCTGAATCTGCCAGTCGTGGGCGTGCGGGTCGAGGCCCTCGGGGCTCGCGAAGACCAGCGAACCGACCGTGATGTCCTCGGGACGCAGCGGCTCATTGGTGTTCATGTTGATGAGCTGCTTGCCCTTGGCCCACAGGGTGGAGCGGAGCTTCTTCTCCGGCAGCGGACCGAGGTCGCGCAGCAGCACCACACCGGAGAGCGGCACCAGGGCCATCGCACCGAACATGGTGTTGCGGATCAGCTTGCGCCGGCCGAAGCCGGACTCCTCGTTGCCCGCCCGCCAGTCGGCCATGACCTGGGCCTTGACCTCGGGGGACGCTTCGATCGGGTGCCGGTCGTCGGCGACCTCGACATCGGACATCAGGGTGCGGGCCCAGTGGACCGCGCCCGCGCCGATGCAGAAGAGGGCGACGCCCAGGGTCAGACCGAGGGAGAAGTTCAGCGCGCTCACATGGCCGAACGGGAAGATGTACACGATCTTGTCGACCGGGAAGATGACGTAGCAGGCGATGAAGCCCACCGTCGCCAGCATCGACAGCGTGAACAGCAGAGCGACGGTGCGCTCGGAGCGCTTGGCTGCGGCCTCGTCGATGTCCTGGATACGCGGCTTGTGGGCCGGCAGTCCCGGGTCGGCGAACGGGTCGGCGGAACCGGTCCCGTGCGGGGTGACGGCAGCGCCGCCCCCGTCCTGCTCGTGCGGCAGGTTCTCTTCTGGAATGTCTTGGCTACTCATGACTTCTTGGCCTTAGCGGTGTGGGCCGCGACCCAGACGGCAACTGCGATCAGCGCGCCGAGCCCGAAGACCCAGGCGAAGAGACCCTCGGAAACGGGGCCGAGAGCACCGAGGGAGAGACCACCGGGGCTCTCCGCCTGGCTGTCGTTCATCTCCTGGACATAGGCGATGATGTCCCGCTTCTCCTGCTCGGGCATGATGCCGTCGGGGAAGGAGGGCATGTTCTGCGGGCCGGTCTGCATGGCCTCGTAGATGTGCTTGGCGCTGACGCCCTCAAGGGTGGGGGCGTACTTGCCCTCGGTGAGCGCGCCGCCCTTGCCCGAGAAGTTGTGGCACTGGGCGCAGTTGTTACGGAAGAGGTCGCCGCCCTTGGCGACGTCCGCGCCCGTGGGGCTGTACTGCTTCTCGGTCGGCGTGACCGGACCGGCACCCATCGCACCGATGTAGGCCGCCAACTGGTCGACCTCGGCCTGGGTGTAGATGGCAGGCTTCTTCGGCACCTGGGCGCCGGGCTGCTGGGCCGGCATACGGCCGGTGGTGACCTGGAAGTCGACCGCTGCGGAGCCGACGCCGACCAGGCTCGGACCGTCGGTCGTACCTTCACCGCCCGTTCCGTGGCAGCTCGCGCAGCCGACGGTATAGAGCTTCTTGCCCTCCTCGATGGCGAGGGACTGGGCGGTTTCGTCAGCCTGTGCCTTGTCCGCGGGCGCGAACGCGGCGTACAGCCCCCCGGTGGCCGCCAGCGCGAGGAGTAGGACGACGATCGCCGCCAGCGGATGGCGTCGTCGTGCGGAGAGCTTTTTCACGGATTACCCCGGTGTCAGGATTTTCTGCGTCGTGCTTCTGGACTGTGTCTGTCTGCATCTGACTGCGTCTGTCTGCGGGCCGCCGGGCGGTCTGCCGCCGGCAGCGGCTCGTGCGTCGGGCGGCGGACCGCCCGCCCCATTACTTGATCATGTAGATCGTGAGGAAGAGGCCGATCCAGACGACATCGACGAAGTGCCAGTAGTAGGACACGACGATGGCGGAGGTGGCCTGCTCATGGGTGAAGCGCCGGGCCGCGTAGGTGCGGCCCAGGACCAGCAGGAAGGCGATGAGACCGCCGAGGACGTGCAGTCCGTGGAAGCCGGTGGTCAGGTAGAAGACGGAACCGTACGGGTCCGACTTCAGCGAGAGACCGTGCTGGACCAGCTCGGTGTACTCGTACACCTGGCCGCCGATGAAGATCGCGCCCATGATGAAGGTAACGATGAACCAGGTCCGGAGCTTCTTCACATCACCGCGCTCGGCGGCGAAGACGCCGAGCTGACAGGTGAGGGAGGAGAGCACCAGGATCGTGGTGTTCGTCGCCGAGAAGGGAAAGTTGAGAAGGTCCGCCCGCTCACTCCAGAAGTCGGCACCCGTCACCGAACGCAGAGTGAAGTACATCGCGAAGAGGGCCGCGAAGAACATCAGCTCGGAACTCAACCAGATGATGGTTCCGACGCTGGTGAGGTTCGGTCGATTGACCGACGGGTGCGCGTGCCCGATATCTACTGTCGTTGCTGTCGCCACGACCGACATTATGTCGGTCGCTTATCCCGCCCTCACTCCGGGGGGTGCCGTTCGGTGTGTCAGCGGCCCCGTCCCAGCTCGAACGGCCCATCGCGCGGGCCGGAAAGCGGGCGGCGGGCGGCTGTCCGCACCGTGGTGGACGGAGTAGCATCCGCCCCATCGGTACCAGGGTCCGACGACGCGGAGGAACGATGCAGCCGACCGCCACCGTGCTGGTCTACAGCGACAACGCCAACACCCGTGAGCAGGTGCGGCTGGCCGCGGGACGGCGGCCGGCCCCCGATGTGCCGCCGGTCGAGTTCGTGGAATGCGCCACTCTGCCCGCCGTTCTGACCCGGCTGGACCGGGGCGGGATCGACGTGTGCGTGCTGGACGGGGAGACCGTGCCCGCCGGCGGGATGGGCGTCTGCCGCCAGATCAAGGACGAGATCTTCGACTGCCCGCCGGTGCTGCTGCTGATCGGGCGCCCGCAGGACGCCTGGCTGGCGACGTGGAGCCGGGCGGACTCGGCGGTGACGCTGCCGGTGGATCCGGTGGAGCTGGCCGGCGCGCTGGCGTCCCTGCTGCGCGCCCGTACCGCCGTGGAGGCCTGACGGGCGGCCGTTCCCTCCTTCGGGGTGCTTCCCGGGGGCCCTGCGGCGGCTGCGGCCGCCACAGGGCCCCCGTTCCGCTTTTCGGGTGAATACGGTGCCCCGGGCGATCCGGGGCGCGGAGGTTCCCGTACGGCCCCCCTGAGCGCGTTGTGGGGCCGTACGGGTGATCGGGGCCGCGGTTCAGATCCGCGGGCGCAGCCGGGCCGCGTCGGTGGCGCTGCTGCCGTCGGGCTTCGTATCGGCGTTCAGGGCGCTGCCTTCGCGCCATTCCGGCCACTCCATGTTCCAGTCGCCGTATCCGTTGCCGAAGACGTCCATGTCCTCGCCGATGCTGTTGATCACCTCGACGAGGTCGCCCTCCTGGAAGTTCTCGTAGAACCAGGCGGCGTTGCGGGTGGACATGCCGGTGCAGCCGTGGCTGACGTTGGCGTAGCCGTGGGAGCCGAGGGACCAGGGCGCGGCGTGGACGTACTCGCCGCTCCAGGTGACCCGGGTGGCGTAGTACACGGGCAGGTTGTACGCCTCGGAGCCGCCGATGCCGACGCTGGAGCCGCGCATGCGGACGAAGTATTCCTTGCCGAGCACGACCTTGACGCCGTTGCGGGTGGCGAAGCCCGGCTTGCCGGTGGTGATCGGCACGGAGCGGATCACCTCGCCGTTCTGGAGCACGGTCATCCAGTGGGAGGAGGCGTCCACGATGGCCTCCATCCGGTCGTCGAAGGTCATCTTCAGGGGTTCGCCGGGAGGGCCGCCGTAGAGCCCCTTGGCGATCTTCACGCCCTGGAGGTTGTTGGTGACGGTGGCCTTGCCGCCCTCGGGCCAGTACTCCTTGGGGCGGTAGTGCAGGACGTCGTCGTTGAGCCAGTGCCAGGCGCCTTCGACACCGGGTTTGACGTCGACCTTGAGACCGCGCTCCACGGCCTTGCGGGAGGCCTTGTCCACGGGTGCGCTGAGCTCGGCGATGATCGGCTGGCCGACGCCGTACTCGCCGTTCTCGGGTGCGAACTCGACGGTCAGCTGCTCCTTGGCGGGGGCGGTGGCGAAGGTGAGGCTGCGGCTGCCCGGGGAGCCCTCGGGGTTCTCCGTGGCGACCCGGGCGGTGTATTTGGCGCCGGCCGACAGGGCGCCGGTGGAGCGCCAGCGCACCCCGTCGGCGGAGAGCTCGCCCGCGAGGTGGTGCCCGGTGTCGTCCACCACGGACACGTCCGTGATGCGGCCCTCTTCGCGCTTCACGGTGACTTCGAGCGGTTTGTCGGGGTTCACCTTGGTACCCCCCTGGGGGGTATTGAAGGTGACCTGCTTCGCCGCGTCGTAGGGCTTGACGGTCAGTGGGTCGGGGCCTGCCTCGCCGCAGGCGATCGCAACCGCACCGAGGGAGACCAGCAGCAGGGAGCAGCGGAGCACGGTGCGAAACCGGGGCGTCTGGTTCATAGCTCACACCGTAGGAAGATCGCCTCCCGGGAGCGCGCTGGATGCGTACAAAAGGGGAAGGCCCGGGTCCCCCTGGGTGAAGGGGGACCCGGGCCCGGTGTGTGTCATTGACACGGACCGTTTACTGGTTCTGGTTCTCGCCGCGGTAGTACTCGAAGACCCAGGCCCAGATGCCGACCAGGATGATCGGCGCCGAGAAGTACATCAGCCACCAGCCGATCGCCACCGAGAGGAAGGCGAGGGCTCCGCCGGAGGCCAGGAAGAGCGGCGCCCAGCTGTGCGGGGAGAAGAAGCCGACCTCGCCGGCCTCGTCCGCGACGTCCGCTTCCTTGTCGTCCTGGGCCATCGCGTCGACCCGCTGCGCCGTGAAGGCCAGGTAGAAGCCGACCATGAGGCTCAGGCCGAAGGCCATGAAGAGCGCGGTGGTACCGGCCGGCTCCTTCGACCAGACGCCGTAGAGGATGGCGATGGCGAGGATGAAGACGCTCAGCCAGATGAACATCCGTCCTTGGATCTTCACTTGCCGGCCTCCTTCCCGGAGATCTGGGCGGTGTCGCCGTGGTCCAGCTGGTCGAGCGCGGCGATCTCCGGGTGGTGGAGATCGAACGCGGGCGATTCGGAGCGAATCCGCGGAAGGGTGAGGAAGTTATGCCGCGGCGGCGGGCAGGACGTAGCCCATTCGAGGGAACGGCCGTAGCCCCACGGGTCGTCGACCTCGACCTTCTTGCCGTACTTCGCCGTCTTCCACACGTTGTAGAAGAACGGCAGCAGGGAGGCACCGAGAACGAACGAGCTGATCGTGGAGATGGTGTTCAGCGCGGTGAATCCGTCGGCGGCCAGATAGTCCGCGTACCGGCGCGGCATGCCCTCGGCACCCAGCCAGTGCTGGACCAGGAAGGTGCCGTGGAAGCCGAGGAACAGCGTCCAGAAGGTGATCTTGCCGAGCCGCTCGTCCAGCATCTTGCCGGTGAACTTCGGCCACCAGAAGTGGAAGCCGGCGAACATCGCGAAGACCACGGTGCCGAAGACGACGTAGTGGAAGTGCGCGACGACGAAGTACGAGTCGGAGACGTGGAAGTCCAGCGGCGGCGAGGCCAGGATGACACCGGTCAGACCACCGAAGGTGAAGGTGATCAGGAAGCCGATGGTCCAGAGCATCGGTGTCTCGAAAGACAGCGACCCCTTCCACATGGTGCCGATCCAGTTGAAGAACTTCACACCGGTCGGGACCGCGATCAGGAAGGTCATAAAGGAGAAGAACGGCAGCAGCACACCGCCGGTGACGTACATATGGTGCGCCCACACCGTCACCGAAAGGCCGGCGATCGCGATGGTGGCGGCGACCAGGCCCATGTAGCCGAACATCGGCTTCCGGGAGAAGACCGGAATGATCTCCGAGACGATGCCGAAGAACGGCAAGGCGATGATGTACACCTCTGGATGGCCGAAGAACCAGAAGAGGTGCTGCCAGAGCAGTGCACCGCCGTTTGCGGCGTCGAAGATATGGGCGCCGAATTTACGGTCGGCCTCCAGCGCGAAGAGCGCGGCGGCCAGCACCGGGAAGGCGAGCAGCACCAGCACACCGGTGAGCAGCACGTTCCAGGTGAAGATCGGCATCCGGAACATCGTCATACCCGGTGCGCGCATGCAGATGATCGTGGTGATGAAGTTGACCGAGCCGAGGATCGTGCCGAAGCCGGAGAAGGCCAGACCCATGATCCACAGATCGGCGCCGACGCCCGGCGAGCGGACGGCGTCCGACAGCGGGGAGTAGGCGAACCAGCCGAAGTCGGCCGCACCCTGCGGGGTGAGGAAGCCGGCCACCGCGATCAGCGAGCCGAAGAGGTACAGCCAGTACGCGAACATGTTCAGCCGCGGGAACGCCACATCGGGCGCACCGATCTGGAGCGGCATGATCCAGTTGGCGAATCCGGCGAACAGCGGCGTCGCGAACATCAGCAGCATGATCGTGCCGTGCATCGTGAACGCCTGGTTGAACTGCTCGTTCGACATGATCTGCGTGCCGGGGCGAGCGAGTTCGGCGCGCATGAAGAGCGCCATCACGCCACCGATGACGAAGAACACGAACGACGTGACCAGGTAGAGCGTACCGATGGTCTTGTGGTCGGTGGTGGTCAGCCACTTCACCACCACGTTGCCCGGCTGCTTGCGCCGGACCGGCAGCTCGTTCTCGTACGAGTCGTCGGTCGCGGCGGCACCCTGGGGTTGATTGAGGATGCTCACAGTTGCTTCTTCTCCGCGTTGATGGCCGGCGTGGTCTGCGCGATGCCCGCCGGGATGTACCCGGTCTGACCCTTGTCCGCCAGCGTCTTCAGGTAGTCCTGGTACTCCGCGGGCGAAACGACCTTGACGTTGAAGAGCATGCGGGAGTGGTCGACACCGCAGAGTTCGGCGCACTTGCCGAGGAAGGTGCCCTCCTGCGTGGCGGTGACCTCGAACGCGTTGGTGTGACCCGGGATGACGTCCTGCTTGAACAGGAAGGGGACCACCCAGAAGGAGTGGATGACGTCACGGGAGGTCAGGATGAAGCGGACCTTCTCGCCCTTCGGCAGCACCAGGGTCGGGCCCGGGTTACCGGTCTCGGGGTCCCGGGTGCCGGGGATGCCGGCCTCCCAGACGCCTCCCGCGTTGGCAGGGAGGTCGTCGCGCCACTTGTCGGGGATCGCCTTGAGGTTCTTGTCCGTCTTGGCGTCGCCCGTGGAGCCCGGGACGTTCTCGATGTAGTTGAAGCCCCAGCTCCACTGGAAGCCCACCACGTTCACGGTGTGCTTCGGCTTGTCGGAGAGGGAGAGCAGCTTCGACTCGTCACGTGCGGTGAAGTAGAAGAACACCGAAACGATGATGAGCGGGACCACGGTGTACAGCGCCTCGATGGGGAGGTTGTACCGGGTCTGCGGAGGAACCTCGATCTTGGTGCGGCTGCGCCGGTGGAAGAACACGCTCCACAGGATCAGGCCCCAGACGAGGACGCCCGTGACGAGCGCCGCCGCCCACGAGCCCTGCCAGAGGGAGAGGATGATGGGCGCCTCTTCCGTAACCGGGGTGGGCATACCCAGCCGGGGGAAGTCTTCCCAGGTGTATTCGCAACCGGTGGCGGTAACCAGGATCAGGCCCGCAGTCAGCACCTGCGGCAGCTTCCGCCGCATCGGGCGCCGCGACACGGGGGTACCACCCGCGCCATGGCTGCGGGGGAGGTCGGAGCCGTTGGGACTCACGTAGCGCCTTCCCGAGAGTCTCGGCCCGCGCGCGACGGGTGCGGCCGTCACGCTGGTCGGTCGCCGGCCCTGACGCGGGCAGGGGTTTGGATGTTTATGCGGACCAAACCCTACTGGACGCTATTTGGGGTCGCGCGGGGAGGGTGCCCAACGCGCCGTCCGACCCCCTGAAGGGATGGAATCACCCCGAAATTTACCCTGATTTCCCCCTCAAACGACCGGGAGTGAGGGGTGGCTGGGGGCCATTCGGGCGGGCCGTTGCGGAATCCCGGGACCCCTTCCCCGCACCGGGTGGAGCCATGGGTTCCGCCGGGTGACGGCCCGCCGCCCGCCGGGAGTTCGGCGTGGCGTTACGTTGAGGGCGTGCCCTACTTCGACGCCGCTTCCTCCGCTCCGCTGCACCCTGTGGCCCGGCAGGCCCTGCTGGCCGCCCTCGACGAGGGGTGGGCCGACCCGTCCCGGCTCTACCGGGAGGGGCGGCGCGCCCGGCTGCTGCTGGACGCGGCGCGGGAGGCCGCGGCGGAGGCGGTGGGCTGCCGCCCGGACGAGCTCATCTTCACTCCTTCGGGGACGCGCGCGGTTCACCTCGGGGTGTCGGGGGCGGCTTCGGCGCGCCGGCGGGCGGGCCGCCGGGTGGTCGTCTCGGCGGTCGAGCATTCGTCGGTTCTGCATGCGGCGGACCGTTTCGCCCTGACGGAGGTGCCGGTGGACCGGCTCGGCCGGGTGTCGGCGGCCGCGTTCGCCGGGGCGCTGGGGCCGGATTCTTCGGGTGAGGGTGCGGCGCTGGCGTGTCTCCAGTCGGCCAATCACGAGACGGGTACGGAGCAGCCGGTGGCGGAGGTCGCCGGGGTGTGCCGGGAGGCGGGGGTGCCGCTGCTGGTGGACGCCGCGCAGTCGCTGGCGTGGGGGCCGGTCGACGGGGGCTGGTCGCTGCTGGCCGGGAGCGCGCACAAGTGGGGCGGTCCCGCGGGGGTGGGGCTGCTCGCGGTCCGCAAGGGGGTCAGGTTCGCCCCGCAGGAGCCTGCGGACGAGCGGGAGTCGGGCCGGTCTGCGGGGTTCGAGAATCTTCCGGCGATCGTGGCCGCGGCGGCGTCCCTCCGGGCGGTGCGTGCCGAGGCCGCGGACGAGGCGGCGGGGCTGCGGGCCCTGGTGGACCGGATCCGGACCCGGCTCCCGGAGCTGGTGCCCGATGTGGAGGTGGTGGGGGATCCGGTGCGGCGGCTGCCGCATATCGTCACCTTCTCCTGTCTGTACGTCGACGGGGAGACGCTGCTGCACGAGCTGGACCGGGCGGGTTTCTCGGTGTCCTCGGGCTCGTCGTGCACATCGAGCACGCTGACGCCGAGCCATGTGCTGCGGGCGATGGGGGTGCTGAGCGAGGGCAATGTCCGGGTGTCCCTGCCGTTGGGTACGGCGGCGGCGGACGTGGACCGTTTCCTCGCCGTCCTGCCGGACCTGGTGTCGGCGGTCCGCGCCCGGATCGGCGCCCCGGCCGGGCCGGCCGCCGAGCCTGTGGCGGAGGAGGCTGCGGCGGATGCAGGGGAGGCCGGGGAGGCCCT
This sequence comes from Streptomyces tsukubensis, assembly GCF_003932715.1. Classification (NCBI taxonomy): domain Bacteria; kingdom Bacillati; phylum Actinomycetota; class Actinomycetes; order Kitasatosporales; family Streptomycetaceae; genus Streptomyces; species Streptomyces tsukubensis. Next base: position 1,964,911 of record NZ_CP020700.1, read on the forward strand.
GGTCCTCGACACGCTCGGCAGGCGCTGCCCGATTCCGGTGATCGAACTGGCGAAGCTCCTCCCCCGGGTCCCGGTCGGCACCATGATCACCGTCCTCTCGGACGACGAGGCGGCCCGGCTGGACATTCCCGCGTGGTGCGAGATGCGGGGCCAGGAGTACGCGGGCGAGCATCCGGCGGAGCGGGGCACGGCGTACCTGGTCCGTCGGGTGTCCTGACGGACGGTCCACGGGGGCTTCAGAACTCCGGGCCGGGCCCCCTTTCGGAGGGCCCGGCCCGGGAGCACCTTGCCACCCCGGCCCCAGGGCGGATGGCGTGGCCACCGCTCAGGACCCGCCCGACCTCAGGGTCCGGCGAGTGAGCCGAAGGGGGGCGGCTGGGGTCCCCCCACGCCGAAGGCGTAGGGGGACTGGAAGGAGAACGCGCGCAGGCCGTGAGGAACGAGCGTCCGAGCACGATCGACTGAAGACCGCGGCTCAAGCCCCCCGGAGGCGAACCGAGCCCAAAAACTAGAGGTACTTGTGGACCTCGGCGGCGGCTTCGTCGCCGTAGGCCTTGGCGAAGCGCTCCATGAAGTGTGCGCGGCGCAGCGTGTACTCCTGGGTGCCGAGGGTTTCGATCACCAGGGTGGCGAGCATGCAGCCGATCTGGGCGGCGCGCTCCAGTCCGACGCCCCACGAGAGGCCGGAGAGGAAGCCCGCGCGGAAGGCGTCACCGACGCCGGTGGGGTCGACCTTGGCGGTCTCCTCGGCGCAGCCGACTTCGATGGGGTCTTCGCCGGCGCGTTCGATCCGGACGCCCCGGGAGCCGAGGGTGGTGACGCGGTGGCCGACCCGGTCGAGGATTTCTGCGTCGTTCCAGCCGGTCTTGTTCTCGATGAGTCCCTTCTCGTACTCGTTGGAGAAGAGGTAGGTGGCGCCGTCGAGCAGTATCCGGATTTCGTCGCCGCTCATCCGGGCGATCTGCTGGGAGAAGTCGGCGGCGAAGGGGATGCTGCGGGAACGGCATTCCTCGGTGTGGCGGAGCATCGCTTCGGGGTCGTCGGCGCCGATGAGGACGAGGTCGAGCCCGCCGACGCGGTCGGCGACGGACTTCAGCTCGATGAGCCGGGCTTCGCTCATGGCGCCGGTGTAGAAGGAGCCGATCTGGTTGTGGTCGGCGTCCGTGGTGCAGACGAAGCGTGCGGTGTGGAGGACTTCGGAGATCCGGACGGAGCCGGTGTCCACTCCGTGGCGGTCGAGCCAGGCCCGGTATTCGCCGAAGTCGGCGCCGGCGGCGCCGACCAGGACGGGCTTGGTGCCGAGCTGTCCCATGCCGAAGCAGATGTTCGCGCCGACGCCTCCTCGGCGCACGTTGAGGGTGTCGACCAGGAAGGAGAGGGAGACCGTGTGGAGCTGTTCGGCGACCAGCTGGTCGGCAAAGCGACCGGGGAAGGTCATCAGATGGTCGGTGGCGATGGAGCCGGTGACTGCGATTCGCACGGCGTATGCGCTCCTGGGACGCGGGGATATGACGCTTAACGCTACCCGGTCGTACCAGGTGACCAAAGCGCATAAACTACCCGATAGTAGATGCTTTCCCCCCGACTCTTGGGTGCATACGGTGCGCTTATGACGAACTCCGGCCGTTCTCCGGCCTCCCGTGACCTGGAATTCACCCTTGCCCAGCTGCGCGGCGACTGCGTCCGGATGGCCCCGCACTGGACGGTTCCCGCGACCGTCGCGGATGCGCCGGTGTCGCCGTCGCGGATCCACGGCGTCGTGGTGCCCGCGGCTTCGGTCCGTCTGGTGCGGGGGATGACCGACAGCTGATCCGACGGCTGATCCCGCGGCCGATCCCGTGCCTGCTTCCGGCGCCGGTGCACGGGCCGGGAACCGTACGCGCCCTGCTTCCGTCCCATCGCCGAGCCCCGGACGGGGATCTCGGGGGGAACGGCGGCAGGGAGTATGCGGTGAGTGGTACACGGACCACGGACGACGAGCGCGCACGCAGGCGGTTCCCCCTGGTCGCGTCCGTCGTGGCGGCAGTGCTGGTGGCGGGCGGCGGCGGGGTCTGGCTGGCCTCGTCGGCGGGTGGGGACGGCGGCCGGGACCCGGCCGGCGGGAGCAGTGCCGGCGGGGAACTGCCGAAGCTCCCGGTGTCCTCGGTGCTCTCCCCGGCGGAGCGGATCGCCCCGGGTGAACCGCATCCGGCGGGCGGAGTCCTGGAACGGCGGCCGGGGACCGGTTTCCCGGACGCGCCGGACTCGGCCCCGGTCCACCGGGCCGACGACGGCCCGAAGGCGGCGGACGTGGCCGCGGCGGCGAAGGCCTTCGGGCTGGCGGGTCCGGTCAGGTCGGAGGCAGGCGGGTGGCGGGCAGGACCGGACGCCGACGGTACGGGTGCGGTGTTCCAGGTCTCGGCCCGGGCGCCGGGCGCCTGGTCGTACGGCGCGCACGCGGGCACGGCCGAGACCGACAACTGTGCGAAGAAGGCCGACTTCTGCTCGGGCCCCTATGTCCCGCCGGGTCCGGCGAGGGCACCGGGGCAGCCGGTGGCGCCACCCGTGACCGAGTCCGTCGCACGGGCGGCGGCGGCGCCGGTGCTGAAGGCGCTCGGGCTGGGTGACGCCGTGGTCGACGCCGGCCGGACGGCCGGGCCGACGCGGATCGTGACGGCGGATCCGCTGCTCGGGGGCGTACGGACGCAGAACTATGCGACGGTGCTCCAGATCGGGCCCGACGGGTGGATCGTCCAGGCGAACGGGTTTCTTTCGGTGCCCGTGAAGGGGAAGGCGTATCCGCTGATCACGGCCGACCGGGCGCTGAAGGACGCGAACGCGGCGGCGCTCGGCGGATACGGCGACGGCCGGAGCGGGCCGCCCGCCTGTGCCACGGCAGTCCCGCTGGACGGGGCGGCCGATCCCGGAGCCCGTACGGAACCGGACCCGGTGAACTGCGGGCCGGCCCGGCCGTCGGGCGCCCGGCTCCCGGTGACCGGTGCCGTGCTCGGGCTGACCGCGGTGCACGGCACCGAGCGGGTGACCTTCGTTCCGGCGTGGCTGTTCTCCGTGGCACCCGCCGGTGGCAAGGGTGCCGGATACACGGTCGCGCAGCCCGCGGTCGAGCCGCGGTATCTGGACCGGGACGGGGCGACCGCTCCCGGCGGAAAGGTTTCACCCAAGGCACCGGCCCCGTCTCCCGATGCCCTGAAGCCCCCGACGGCCCCTTCGGCCCCGACGGCTCCCGGGGGCAGTGCGGTGGACTCCTACCGGGTGGACGGGCGGACGCTGGTCCTGACCTTCTACGGCGGGGTGTGCGAGACGTACCGCGCGACGGCCGAGGAGAGCGGGGGGACGGTCCGGGTGACCGTGAAGGGGACCTGGCAGGCCCCGGGGAAAGCGTGCATCGCGATCGCCAAGGAGCAGACGGCGAAGGTCGTCCTGGCTGCGCCGCTGGGTGACCGGAAGGTCGTGGACGCGTCGACGGGGACGGCGGTACGGCGCGGCTGACCCCGCACCCCGGGCCCCGGCCGGGAGCGGCCGTACGGACCCGTGGAAACGCACGAGGCGGTGGCCCCCTGTCCGGGGCCACCGCCTCTGACCGTTCTCCGCGCCTCCGGCCGTCCGGCCCCGGCGCGGGAGCGGTTAGTTGAAGGAGTCGCCGCAGGCGCAGGAGCCCGTGGCGTTCGGGTTGTCGATGGTGAAGCCCTGCTTCTCGATGGTGTCGACGAAGTCGATGGACGCACCGCCCAGGTAGGGAGCGCTCATCCGGTCGGTCACGACCTTCACACCGTCGAAGTCCTTGACGACGTCGCCGTCGAGGGAGCGCTCGTCGAAGAAGAGCTGGTAGCGCAGGCCGGAGCAGCCGCCGGGCTGGACGGCGACGCGCAGCGCCAGATCGTCACGGCCCTCCTGGTCGAGCAGGGCCTTCACCTTGGCCGCGGCGGCGTCGGACAGGAGGATGCCGTCGCTCACGGTCTGGGTCTCGTCCGATACGGACATCTGCTTCATCACTCCCGGGATGGGCTCTCCCCACCGAGGCAGGGCGAGGTACGGAGACTGCTTGCCGACACTGCAACCGGCGCGGCCGCGGATTCATTCCGGACCTGTTGTTACCCGTCGCTACCTGTCGTTCCCCTTCATGCTCGCACATCGCCCCGGGGGTGACGGGCGGGCGGCCGGGTCCGGACCGGCGGGCGGCGGTGTCCGATCGGGAGGTGCGTCACATTGACGCTATCGAGATCGTCAAAGTGACACGAAGTGGTTATCATAGATAACGTCAAACAGACGAAAAGGCCTGATCGCAGAGAGAAAGGTGTGTGGGACGTGACCACCACCCCAACGGGTACGGAGCCGCGGAAGGCCGCGCTCGACGTGGCGCCGACGCCGCTCGCGCTGCTGCTGCTCGGCCGGGAGGCCGATCCGAGGAGTGAGCGCGGCGTCGAGTGCCCCGGCGATCTGCCGTCCCCGTCGGATCCGGACCTGGTGGAGCGGGCCCGTACCGCGAAGGCGAAGCTCGGTGACCGCGTCTTCGTCCTGGGCCACCACTACCAGCGCGACGAGGTCATCCAGTTCGCGGATGTCACGGGCGACTCCTTCAAGCTGGCCCGGGATGCCGCCGCCCGCCCGGAGGCCGAGTACATCGTCTTCTGCGGTGTCCACTTCATGGCGGAGTCCGCGGACATCCTGACCTCCGACGACCAGAAGGTCGTCCTGCCGGATCTGGCCGCCGGATGCTCGATGGCCGATATGGCGACGGCCGAGCAGGTCGCCGAGTGCTGGGACGTGCTGACCGAGGCCGGAATAGCCGGGCAGGTCGTCCCGGTGTCGTACATGAACTCGTCGGCGGACATCAAGGCGTTCACCGGCCGGCACGGCGGCACGATCTGCACCTCGTCCAATGCGCAGCGGGCCCTGGAGTGGGCGTTCGAGCAGGGGGAGAAGGTGCTGTTCCTCCCCGATCAGCACCTCGGACGGAACACCGCCGTCCGCGATCTGGGGATGTCCCTCGACGACTGTGTGGTCTACAACCCGCACAAGCCGAACGGCGGGCTCACCGCGGAGCAGCTGCGCTCGGCGAAGATGATCCTGTGGCGCGGCCACTGCTCGGTGCACGGGCGGTTTTCGCTGGATTCGGTCGAGGACGTACGGAACCGGATCCCCGGCGTCAATGTGCTGGTGCACCCCGAGTGCAAGCACGAGGTGGTGGCCGCGGCGGACTACGTCGGCTCCACGGAGTACATCATCAAGACCCTGGACGCGGCCCCGGCCGGGTCGAAGTGGGCGATCGGCACCGAGCTGAACCTGGTCCGGCGGGTGGCGAACGCGCACCCGGACAAGGAGGTCGTCTTCCTCGACCGTACGGTCTGCTTCTGCTCCACCATGAACCGGATCGACCTGCCGCACCTGGTCTGGACGCTGGAGTCGCTCGCCGAGGGCACGCTGGTGAACCGGATCCGGGTCGACGAGGAGACGGAGCACTACGCGAAGCTGGCGCTGGAGCGGATGCTCGCCCTGCCGTAGGCCGTGTCCCGCGAATTCCCGGGAACTCCCGGGAACTCCCGGGAACTCCCGGGAAGGGGGTGCCGCGCCGTGGACCACGGCGCGGCACCCCCTTCCCGTACCGGCGGACGGTGTCAGCCGCAGATCCAGTCGGTGAGCTGCTCCGGCCGGGCGAGTGCGATCAGATGCCCTCCCGGCAGCGGCTCGACCGGGACGCCCAGCCGTTCCGCGACCACCTTCCGCTGGAACTCCAGCGGGAAGAAGCGGTCGTCCCGGCCCTGGAGGAAGCGGGTGGGGACGTCCGGCCAGGCGTCCAGCGGCCACGGGTCGGCGAAGAGCGCCTCGGACGGCCCGCCGGGCGGGCCGATCGCCAGCGCCTCGTCAGCGATCTCCGGGGGCACGTCGTGGAAGAAGTCCACCAGCGGGTCGAAGGGCGCTTCCGGGTCCCGGCCGTCCCGGAGCGCCGCGATCCGGCGGGCCTCCGGATGCCCGGTGCCGGCCCACCACTCCCCCGCGCTCTCGCCGGGCGCCGGGACCATCGCGTTCACCAGGATCAACTTCTCGACCGGGATCCGTCCGCAGAGCAGCGGCGCGACGAACCCGGCGAGCGACTGGGCCACGACGACCAGCCGCCCGGATGCGGCGTCGAGCTGTTCGATCACCGCGTCCGTGTAGTCGGCCAGCCCCGCGGTGTTGTCCTCGGGCAGATCGACGGCGACGGCCTCATGCCCGCGGGCGCGCAGCTCCGGTACGACGCGGTGCCAGTACCAGGCGCGGCCGTCGGCGCCGGGGATGAGTACGTACTCCGTCATCCCCACATCGTGCCGCACCCATGAGTGATTTGTGCGCTTTAACCCCTTTTGGAATGCCGTGGCTTCGGAATGACGTCCGGTACCGCCGGGGGGCGGCAACGGCCGGAGCCCGCTCGCGGTGTGCGAGCGGGCTCCGGACGACGGGCAGGCGGCCCGGGCGCGCCGGTGGCGGGGAAGCCGCCACCGGCGGGCCGGGCAGGTCGTTTCCGGTGGGAACGACTCAGGCCTTCTGCAGCGTGAGCTCCTCCCCCGCCGCGTCGGGCGGCGTCGGGCCGCCGTCCTTCTTGGCCCGCTTGGCCGCCTTCTTGGCCGCGCGGCGCTCCTTGCGCAGTTCGACCATGGTGTACAGCGTCGGCACCAGCAGCAGCGTCAGCAGGGTCGAGGAGAGCAGTCCGCCGATCACCACGACCGCCAGCGGTTTGGCGATGAAACCGCCCTCGCCGGTGATGCCGAGGGCCATCGGCAGCAGGGCGAAGATCGTGGCCAGGGCGGTCATCAGGATCGGGCGGAGCCGGTGCCGGCCGCCCTCGATGACCGACTCGACCACGCCGTAACCCTGCCTGCGGTACTGGTTGATCAGGTCGATCAGCACGATCGCGTTGGTGACCACGATGCCGATCAGCATCAGCATGCCGATCAGTGCGGGTACGCCCATCGGGGTGTTCGTGGCCAGCAGCAGTCCGATCGCACCGGTCGCCGCGAACGGGATGGAGACCAGCAGGATCAGCGGCTGCACCAGCGAGCGGAAGGTGGCGACCAGCAGCATGAAGACGATCGCGATCGCCGCGAGCATGGCGAGGGCGAGGGAGCCGAAGGCCTCGTCCTGGTCCTCGGCAACTCCGCCGATGGAGGCGGTGGCACCCTCGGGCAGGTCCAGGTCCTTGACCTTCGCCTGGAGGTCGGAGCTGACCGCTCCGGTGTTGTCACCGGTCGGCTTGGCGCTGATCGTGGCGGCGCGGGCGCCGTCGATCCGCGTCATCGACACCGGGGCGGGTGCCAGCTTCACATCCGCGATCTCGCCCAGCTTCACCGAGCCGAGCGACAGCTCCCGCAGTTCGGCCATGGTCTTGGCGGGCCTGGCCGAGGTGACCACGACATCGCGCTCGGTGTTGTTCAGGATCGCCTTGGCGGCCGGGGTGCCCCGGACGGCCTGGAGAACCTCCGCGCCGAGCGTGGCGTCGCTGAATCCGGCCGCGGCCGCGTTGGCCTTGGCGGTGACGGAGATCCGCGGAATGGACTGGGCCAGGTCGCTCTGGACGTCGGTGACGTCCTTCATCTCGGCGACCTCCTTGCGGACCAGCTCGGCCGCGGTCTTCAGGGTCGCGGAGTCGGACGCCTTGACGACGACGCTCAGGTCCTGGCTGCCGAAGCCGTCACCGGCCGAGATGGTGGTGTCGCCGATGTCCTTGAGCTTCGCCAGCTCGTCGTCGATCCGGTCGCGGACCTTGTCGAAGTCGGAGGCGTCCTTCAGGGTCATCTGGTACGAGGCCTGGTTGGCGCCCGTACTGCCGCCGAAGGCGGCCATCCAGCCGGTGGAACCGACGGTGACCTGGTAGTTCTCCAGTTCGTCGATGCCCGCAAGGACCTTCTCGACCTTCTTGGACGCGGCGTCGGCGGCCTCCAGGCTGGTCCCGGCGGGCAGCTCCTGGCGGACCGACATGACCTCCTGCTCGCCCTCGTCGAAGAAGTTCGTCTTCAGCAGTCCGGCCATGCCGAAGGTGCCGACGAGGATGACCAGGGCCAGCACGACACTGGTGATCCGGCGGCGGGTGGCGAAGTGCAGGACCGGGAGGTACGAACGCTGGAGCTTGCTGCGCCCCTCCTTCTCCTCCGCGATCCGCCGGGCCTCTTCCTGGTCGAGACCCCGCACGTCCTTGGGGGCGCGCAGGAACCAGAACGACAGCACGGGGACGACGGTGAGGGAGACCAGCAGCGAGGCGAGCAGGGCCGCGGTGATGGTCAGCGAGAACGAGCCGAACAACTCACCGATCATGCCCCCGGCGAAGCCGATGGGCAGGAAGACGGCGACGGTGGTCAGGGTGGAGGAGGTGACCGCGCCCGCGACCTCCTTCACCGCGTTGATGATCGCACTCTCCCGCTCCTCGCCGTAACCGAGGTGACGCTTGATGTTCTCCAGCACCACGATCGAGTCGTCGACGACCCGGCCGATGGCGATGGTCAGCGCACCGAGGGTGAGCATGTTCAGGGAGAGGTCGCGGGTCCACAGGACGATCAGCGCCAGCACCACGGAGAGCGGGATGGAGACCGCGGTCACCAGGGTGGAGCGCAGGGACGCCAGGAAGACCAGGATCACGATCACGGCGAAGACCAGGCCGAGCGCGCCTTCGGTGGTCAGACCGGAGATCGCCTTGGAGACCGCGGGGCCCTGGTCGGAGACGACCGTGACCTCGGATCCGGCGCCCAGGTCCTTGCGCAGGTCGGGCAGCTTGTCCTTGACCGCGTCGGAGATGGCGACGGCGCTGCCGTCCTTGTCCATGTTCGCGTAGACCGCGAGGCTGGGCTTTCCGTTGGTACGGGTGAGGGAGACCGCCGCGGCCGGGGTCTGCGCCACCGTCGCCAGGTCACCGAGGCGGACCGGCGCGCCCTCGGAGCGCGGGATCCGCAGCTCCTGAATCTGCTGGATGCCCGTGTAACCGGCGCCCACCTGGACGGTGCGGCTCTTGCCGTCCTCGCTGAAGGCACCGGCCGGCATGCTGGCGCCGCCCGCCTGCAGGGCTGCGGCGAGCGCCGCGTTGTTCAGGCCCGCGGCGGAGAGCTTGGCCGGGTCGGGGGTGACGGAGACCTGGACGTCGCGTACACCGGCGATGGTGATCTGGCCGGTGCCCTCGATGTCCTCCAGCGCGGGGATGACGACCCGCTCCAGCTGGTCGGCGAGCGCCTGCTCGTCCTTGTTGGAGGAGCTGACGGCGAGGACGACGGCCGGGATGTCGTCGGTCGAACCGGCGATGACCTCGGGCTCGACGTCCTGGGGCAGCTGGGACCTGGCCCGGTTCACGGCCTGCTGGACATCGGCGACGAGCTGCTTGGTGCCCTCGCCGTACTCGAAGCTGGCCATGATCACGGCGTTGCCCTCGCTCGCCGTGGAGGTGATGCCCTTGATGCCGTCGACCGCCTCGATGGAGTTCTCCAGCGGTTCGACGACCTGCTTCTCCACCATGTCCGGGGAGGCGCCCTCGTAGGGGGCGAGCACCGACACCATCGGCAGGGAGATGGATGGCAGTAACTGCTGTTTGATCTGAGGTATCGCAATCGCCCCGAAGACGAGTGCGATGATGGACATCAACCCGACCAAGGCGCGTTGTTTCAGGCTGAAGCTGGACAGCCAGGACATAACCGGTTCGACTCTCCTTCGGGGGCTCGTGTTCCGGGCTGACTCCCGGGACGGCCGGGGCACAACGGCCCGCTTATACGATCAGCCACCCCTTAGGGCGGACCCGTCGCCCCCAGGTCCCGTTCTTTATCTCGCGCATACCGCAGGTGGAGTACGCGGTTCCCGTCCTAGTCCACCCTTGGACGGACCAGCCCCGACTCGTAGGCGATGACGACGAGTTGGGCCCGGTCCCGGGCGCCCAGTTTGGCCATGGCGCGATTCACATGGGTCTTCACGGTCAGCGGGCTGACGGCGAGCCGTTCGGCGATCTCGTCGTTGGAGTGGCCGCCCGCGACCAGGACGAGGACCTCCCGCTCCCGTACGGTGAGCGCGTCCAGCCGGTCGGAGTAGGGCTCGGAGGCGTCCTCGTCCGGGCCGCCCTGGGCGAGGAACTTGGCGATCAGCCCCTTGGTGGCGACCGGTGAGAGCAGCGCCTCCCCGGCGGCGGCGATCCGGATGGCGTTGAGGAGCTCATCGGGCTCGGCGCCCTTGCCGAGGAAGCCGGAGGCTCCGGCGCGCAGCGACCGGACCACGTACTCGTCCACCTCGAAGGTGGTCAGCATGACCACCCGTACCCGGGCCAGCTCGGGATCGGCGCTGATCAGCCGGGTCGCGGCCAGACCGTCCATACCGGGCATCCGGATGTCCATCAGGACGACGTCCGGCTTCTCGGCGCGGGCGAGTTCGACGCCCTGGGCGCCGTCCGCCGCCTCTCCGACGACGGTCATGTCCGGTTCGGAGTCCACCAGGACCCTGAACGCGCTGCGCAGCAGCGTCTGATCGTCGACCAGCAAGACCCGGATGGTCATGTGTCCTCCCCCGAACGCGCGGTGAGGGGCAGTATCGCCTGGACCCGGAAGCCGCCGCCGTAGCGGGGGCCGGTGGTCAGCCTGCCCCCGAGGGCGGAGACCCGTTCCCGCATGCCGAGGAGTCCGTGGCCGGTGCCGCCGATCTCGTGCGGCGGGCCGCCCGCGGCGGCGACCGCGTCGGGGGCCGGGGTGCCGGGGGGCCCGGCGGTGTCCCCGGCACCGGGCCGGGGTGCTTCGGAGCCGGGGTCCGGAGGTTCGGTCCTCGCGTACGGCATCCGGCCCGAGGCGTACGGCATCCGGCCCGAGATCCCGTTGTCGAGCACCGTGACCTCCAGCGTCGAGCCCACCCGGATCACGCTGACCTCGGCCTTCGCATCGGGTCCCGCATGCTTGCGGACATTGGTCAGCGCCTCCTGGATGATCCGGTACGCGGCCAGATCGACGGCCGCCGGACGTCGCACGCCTTCATCGGCACGGGCCACCTCCACCGGCAGGCCCGCCTGCCGGAAGGTGGTGACCAGTTCGTCGAGGACGTCGAGCCCGGGCGCCGGTTCGGTGGGGGCCTCCGGGTCGCCGGACTGCCGCAGCAGTCCGACGGTGGCCCGCAGTTCGTTGAGGGCCGAGCGGCTGGCCTCGCGGACATGCCCCAGCGCCTCCTTCGCCTGGTCCGGGCGGCGGTCCATGACATGGGCGGCGACGCCCGCCTGCACATTGACCAGGGCTATGTGATGGGCGACCACATCGTGCAGATCGCGGGCGATCCGCAGCCGCTCCTCGGCGACCCTGCGGCGGGCCTCCTCCTCGCGGGTGCGCTCGGCCCGTTCGGCCCGCTCCTTGATGGCCTCGACGACATCGCGGCGGCTGCGGACCGCGTCCCCCGCGGCGGCCGCCATTCCGGTCCAGGCGAAGATGCCGAGGTTCTCCTGGGTGTACCAGGGGGTGCTGCCGAAGAACATGGCGGTGCCGGTGAGGGCGGTCATCGTCAGCAGGCCCGCCCGCCAGGTGGTGGCCCGGCCGGTGCGGGAGGCGACGGTGTAGAGGGCTATGACGGCGGCCATGGCGACGGGCGCGGGCCGGTTGCCGTAGAGGAGTTCGGCCGCCGTCAGCACGGAGGTGAAGGCGAGGACCGCCATCGGGTTCCGGCGGCGGTGCACCAGCGCGGCGGCGGCCAGGGTCATCAGGACCAGGCTGCGCTCGTCGGGGCTGCGGACCCGGAACCGCGGGCCGTGCTCCCCGTACCCGTAGGGCTCGGCGAACGAGCCCACGACCATACAGAGGAAAACGGTGCCCGCGAGGGCTCCGTCGAGCGCCATGGGGTGCTCGCGCAGCCAGGACCGGGTCCGGTCGAAACCGTCGGCGAGGGTCGTCACGTCAAGCAACGGTACGGTGTGCCGCCTCCCGGAACCCCCGAACGGGCCTATTGGCTGCGCCACGCGGCGAACGGCGTCCACCGGCACCCGTGGGTGAACGCACCGCGCCCACCGGGGGTGACCGGTGGGCGCGGGGTGCTGTGTCGGAGTGTGTACGCGGCGGAGCCGTACCGGACGGCCCCGGAGAAGGAGCGCGGACCGGAGCGGGAGCGCGGGCCGGAGGAGGGTCAGCCGGGGATGAAGCCCCAGTCGCCGAACAGCTCGCGGACCTCGTCCAGGGTGGCCCCGGGGGCGGGGAGGATCAGCTCGGAGGGTTCCAGCACATCGTCCGGGAGGGGCTCGCCCAGTTCCCGGACCCGGGTGAGCAGTGCGGTGAAGGTACGGCGGAAACCGTCTTCGTCGCCCGCCTCCAGCTCGGCGAGGAGTTCGTCGTCGAGCTTGTTCAGTTCGGCGAAGTGGCTGTCCGCCAGCCTCACCTGGCCCTCCCCCATGATCCGTACGATCATGACGAGCCCTCACTTCCCGGTGTGCCGGCCGGTCCGGCACCGGCCCGGGTCTCCCCGGAGCGGTGCCTTCCGCCGTCCTTGCGGTCCGTAGTGGTCAGTGCTTGCGGTCAGTGCTTGTTGAAGTCGGGACGGCCCGGGCCGTCCTGTGCCGAGCCGCCTTCGATGGCCTGCTGTCCGGTGCTGCTGCCGCCGGCCAGTTCCGCCTTCATCCGCTGGAGCTCCAGCTCGACGTCGGTCCCGCCGGCGATCCGGTCCAGCTCGGCGGCGATATCGTCCTTGGCCATGCCGGTCGGGTCGTCGAGCGCGCCCGAGGCGAGCAGCTCGTCGATGGCCCCGGCCCGGGCCTGGAGCTGGGCGGTCTTGTCCTCGGCCCGCTGGATCGCCAGACCGACGTCGCCCATCTCCTCGGAGATGCCGGTGAACGCCTCGCCGATCCGGGTCTGGGCCTGGGCTGCGGTGTAGGTGGCCTTGATGGTCTCCTTCTTGGTACGGAAGGCATCGACCTTGGCCTGGAGCCGCTGAGCGGCGAGGGTGAGCTTCTCCTCCTCGCCCTGGAGCGTGCTGTGCTGGGTCTCCAGGTCGCTGACCTGCTGCTGGAGGGCGGCACGCCGGGACAGCGCCTCACGGGCCAGGTCCTCCCGGCCGAGCGCCAGCGCCTTGCGGCCCTGGTCCTCCAGCTTGGAGGACTGGCCCTGCAACTGGTTGAGCTGGAGCTCCAGGCGCTTGCGGGAGGTCGCGACGTCCGCGACTCCACGGCGCACCTTCTGCAGCAGCTCCAGCTGCTTCTGATACGAGTAATCAAGGGTCTCGCGCGGGTCCTCGGCCCGGTCAAGGGCCTTGTTCGCCTTCGCGCGGAAGATCATCCCCATACGCTTCATGACACCGCTCATGGGCTTCGCGCGCCCCCTTCTGACGGACTACAGCTCCAGCACTCCAACAGAACCCACAGTACGGGCCCTGCCTCCATTACCGCACTGTTCGAGCACGGATGCGCTCCTCCCCAAGGACGACTGCGCACGGCGTCCGATCCGGCGCAAGGAGTAGACGAGCGTCAGGGTCGCCGCCCCGGCGGGGTCCTCCCGGGCGTCCTGCACCCACTCCTCGACATCGGTGCATCACCGCGCGGCCCGCGCGGGCACGGGCCGGAGGGGCCGCCCCGGTGCCGATTTCGGTGCAGCCTCCTTTCAGTACACACGTACGGTGTTGCCGTTTCGTTCCCATCCGGCGTTGGGTCCATGCGAACGACCCCGTACCCTTGGTTTTTGTGTTCCGTAGCCGCGCCAAGACAGAGAAGGCCCCCGCCGAGCAGTTGACGGCGGCCGACTCCCAGCAGACCCGCGATCCGCAGGCCCCGAAGGGCCGCCCGACTCCGAAGCGGAGTGAGGCCCAGAGCCAGCGCCGCCGTGCCGCCACGCAGCCGCGCGACCGCAAGGCCGCGATGAAGCAGGCGCGGGAGACCCGGCGGACGGAGCTCGCGCGCCAGCGCGAGGCTCTGGCCAATGGTGACGAGCGGTATCTGCCCGCCCGTGACAAGGGCCCGGTCCGCCGCTTCGTCCGCGATTTCGTGGACTCCCGCTTCTGCATCGCGGAATTCTTCCTGCCGATGGCGGTGATCATCCTCGTACTGAGCATGATCCGCGTCGGTCAGCTCCAGACCATCTCGCTGCTGCTCTGGCTGGGCGTGATCGTCATGATCATCATCGACTCGGTGGGTCTGTCGATCCGGATGAAGAAGCAGCTCAACGAGCGCTTCCCGAACGAGTCCAAGCGCGGTGCCGTCGCCTACGGTCTGATGCGGACCCTCCAGATGCGCCGGCTGCGTCTGCCGAAGCCGCAGGTCAAGCGCGGAGAGCGGCCCTGAGCGGTCAGTCGCCCGGCGGCCGAGCGCCGGGCGGACCGGCACTCGCCGGTCCCGAGTCCGAGCTGCCCGAAGCTGCTGTTCCCGGTGGTTCCGTGCCCGAAGCCGCCCCCGCGACCGCCGGGGCAGCCGTGTCCCCCGGACCGAGCCTGGCCCCCGGGGCCGTACGGGAACTCCTCCGCGAGGAGCTGCTCTCCCGCCAGCTCGACGAGCAGATCGTCGCCCGCTACCCGGTGGGCCGGCGGCTGCGGATCCTCGACGTCGGGACGGGACGCGGCCTCCAAGCCCTGCGCTTGGCCCGCGCCGGGCATGCGATCACCGGCCTGGAGTCCGGCCCCGAGCTGCTGACGGCCGCCCGTGAGGCCCTGGCCGCCGAGCCCGCCGGAATCCAGGAACGGGTCCGGCTCATCGAGGGCGACAGCCGCGAGACCGGGGCCCACTTCGCGCCCGGCAGCTTCGACGTGGTGCTCTGCCACGGTGTGCTGATGAGCTCCCCCGAGCCCGACGCGGTGCTCGCGGGCCTCGCCCGGGTGCTGGCGCCCGGCGGCCTGCTCTCCCTGGTCGTACGGAACGCGGACGCGCTCGCCCTCGGACCCGGGCTGGCCGGGGACTGGGCCGGGGCGCTGTCCGCGCTGGACCCCGACACCACCGCCTTCACCGACGAGCGGACCGGCCGGGCCCTGCGGGCCGACCGGCTGGACGCGCTCACCGCCACCCTCGCGGGGATCGCCGCGCCGCTGCACGTCTGGTACGGCGTGCAGGTCTTCAGCGAGTGGGCCGACGATGCGACGCTCCCGGTGGTCACGGAGGGCGCCCGGGACCACTCGCCGGACCTCGAACGGCTGCTGGCCGCGGAGGACCGGGCCGGGCGGACCGATCCGTACCGTCGTACGGCGGCGCTGCTGCACCTCTGCGGCGTACGCGGCTGATCCCGGCCGGGTCCGGGTTCGCGGGCCCGCTCCGGCGGCCCGCGCCGGCCTTCACCGGTGATTTCCGGTCGGCGGTCAGGCAGTCGCGGGGGATTCTGCGTCACCGGACACGTGAGCACCACCGACACCACCCGAAATGACGACACTTCCCGGTCCTCGACGACTGACGACATCCGTTCCGACAGTGCGCCGCGGCTGACCGCCGGAGAGACCTGGCGTGCGCTGTACGGCCATTTCAGGCCGCACCGCCGGGCCGTCGTGCTCGGCGCGCTCTGCGCGCTGGCCGGGGCCGCCGCCGGGCTCGCCCAGCCGCTGGCCGCCAAATCGCTGGTGGACAGGCTGGGCGGCGACGACGCGATCGGCGGTGTGCTGATCGTGCTGACGGCGCTGGTGCTGGTCGGTACGGCGATCGACGCGGTGGGGGCGTACGTCCTCGACCGCACCGCCGAGTCGGTGGTGCTGGCCGCCCGCCGCACCCTGATCGGCCGGCTGCTGCGGCTGAGGCTCCCGGAGGTGGAGCGGACCCAGCCGGGCGATCTGATGTCCCGGGTCACCTCGGACACCACCCTGCTGAAGGCGGTCACCACCCGCTCCGTGGTCGCGGCGATCAGCGGGGGTGTGACCTTCGTGGCCACGATCGTGCTGATGGGCCTGCTGGACGTGGTGCTGCTCGGGGTCACCCTGGGGGTGATCGTGCTGGTCGGCGGGGCCGTCGCCATGGTCATGCCGCAGATCTCCGAGGCGGCGAAGAAGTCCCAGGAAGCGGTCGGGGAGATATCCACGGTGCTGGAGCGGGCCTTCGGCGCGTTCCGGACCATCAAGGCGTCCGGCGCGGAGGACCGCGAGACCGAGGTGGTCGACCGGGCGGCGGTGCGGGCCTGGAAGTACGGCGTACGGTCGTCGAAGTGGGAGGCCGTGGCCTTCACGTCGATCGGGCTCGCCGTCCAGGTGTCGTTCCTGGCGGTGCTGGGCGTCGGCGGGGCGCGGGTGGCGTCCGGGGAGATCCCGGTCTCCACCCTGGTGGCGTTCCTGCTCTTCCTCTTCTATCTGATCGAACCCGTGACCTCGCTGGTGGACGCGGCGACGCAGTACCAGGTCGGGGCGGCGGCGATCGCCCGGATCGTGGAGGCCGAACGGCTGGAGACCGAGGACCCGGGACCGGTGAAGGACGCGTCCGGGGCGGTGAACCGGGCGGCGGCGGTCGAGTTCGACGAGGTCCGCTTCCGCTACCGCGAGGAGCTGCCGTACGTCCACCACGGCGTCTCCTTCACCGTGCCGGGCGCCGGGATGACCGCCTTCGTCGGCCCTTCCGGCGCGGGCAAGACCACCGTCTTCGGACTGATCGAACGCTTCTACGAGACCTCCGGCGGCCGGATCCTGATCGACGGGCGCGATATCCGGGAGTGGCCGCTGGCCGAGCTGCGGGCGTCCATCGGCTATGTGGAGCAGGACGCGCCCGTGCTCTCGGGCACCCTGCGCGAGAACCTCGTCTTCGCGGCCCCGGACGCCGGTGAGGACGCCGTCCGGGAGGTACTGGTCCGGGCCAGGCTCGACGGGCTCGTGGACCGGCTGCCGGACGGTCTGGACACCGTCGTCGGCCACCGCGGCTCCAAACTGTCCGGCGGGGAGCGCCAGCGGGTCGCGATCGCCCGGGCGCTGCTGCGCCGCCCCCGGCTGCTCCTGCTCGACGAGGCCACCTCGCAGCTCGACGCGGTCAACGAGATGGCGCTGCGGGACGTCGTCGCGGATGTGGCGCGGGAGGTGACGGTGCTGGTCGTGGCACACCGGCTGTCGACGGTGACACTGGCGGACCGGATCGTGGTGATGGACGGGGGCCGGGTCCGGGCCGTGGGCACGCATGCCGAGCTGGTGGAGCGGGATCCGCTGTACGGGGAGCTGGCGGCCACCCAGTTCCTGGCGTCCGCCCCGGTGGTGGGGGAACCCCGTCAAGCGGCGGGAGCGGCGGCGGGGGTACGGGCCACCTGATCGGAGGCGTACAACAGGCCGTCGGGGGCGGGCCGCGGGGAGACTCCGAACATGGACGACGCACCCCGCACCCGCCCGCCCGTACGCCGCCCCCTGCTCGCGCTGACCGCCGCGATATCCCTGATCGCACTCGTCGCGGGCTGCGGCGACGAGCCCGCGCCCGGGGCCGTACCGGCCGGCTCGACCCGGGCGGCCGCCCCGAAGGCCGTCAACGACCTCCAGACCGACTACGAGACCGTGATCCGGAACGTCCTGCCGTCGGTCGTCCAGATCGAAACCGGCGACAGTCTGGGCTCCGGCGTGGTCTACGACAACCAGGGCCATCTGATCACCAATGCCCATGTCATCGACTCGGGGCAGACCTTCCAGGTCACCATCGCCACCGGCGAGGAGCCGATCCCGGCGAAGCTGGTCTCCGCCTATCCGGAACAGGATCTCGCCGTCCTCCGGCTGGACCGGGTCCCCACCGGTCTGAAGCCGGCGACCCTCGGCGACAGCAGCAAGGTGGAGGTCGGGCAGATCGTCCTCGCGATGGGCTCGCCCCTGGGCCTGTACGGCAGTGTCACCCAGGGCATCGTCTCGGCCGTCGGCAGGACCGTGACCGAGAGCTCGTCCGGCGGCGGTACGGGCGCCACCATCGGCAACATGGTGCAGACGTCCGCCGCGATCAACCCCGGCAACAGCGGCGGCGCGCTGGTCAACCTGGACAGCGAGGTCATCGGCATCCCCACCCTCGCCGCGACCGACCCCGACCTCGGCAACAGCGCGGCGCCCGGGATCGGCTTCGCCATCCCGTCGTCCATGGTCAGAACCGTCGCCGACCAGATCATCAAGGACGGGCGGGTCACCGACTCGGGCCGGGCGGCGCTCGGCATCACGGCGCGGACCGTGCTCGACGACAACTACCAGCCCGCGGGCACGGCGATCGTCGAGGTGGAGAAGGGGGGCCCGGCGGACCAGGCGGGACTGCGGCCGAACGACATCATCACCAAGATCGGCCCCGCGCAGATCACCACGATCACCTCGCTGGCGGAGGCGCTGGCGTCCGAGAGCCCAGGCGACAAGGTGACGGTGGTCTACACGAGGGCCGGGGAGCGCGGAACAGCGCAGGTCACGCTGGGCGAGGTCTGAGCCGCGCCCCCCTTCGCCCCTCGGCTACTCGGGCGCGTCCAGGCTCATCGGGCCGTAGATCACCGTGGTGTCCTCCAGCAGGACGACCTGATCGGCGCCCCCGGCCCGCAGGGCCTTCCAGTGCTCACCGATCCACGATTCGGCATCCCCCTGGGTGGTGAACTCCTCGGGTTCCACCGCGGGCGGGACCTGCTTGCCGTCGGACTTCTCGAACCGCCACGTCCATGCCATGTCCGCCTCCGGAGGGCTGTAGGTGATCTCCGTCCTGCCCGCAGCGTATCCGGGCGCGCAACGGCGCCGGGGACACGGGAGGATCAAGGGGTGGAACTCACTCTGCTCGGCACCGGCGCCCCCGCCGGACTCCCCAGGTCCGACTGTCCGTGCGCGGTCTGCGCCCTCGCCCGGGGGACACGCGCCCGGGCCGCCACGGCCCTCCTGGTGGACGGGGCGCTGCTGCTCGACCTCACCCCGGGCGCGGCGCTCGCCGCGGCGCGCGCCGGACACTCCCTGGTGGGGGTGCGCCAGGTCCTGCTGACCCATCCGCACGACGGCCCCGCGGTCGATCTCCCGCCCGGGCTGCCCGCGGCGGGCCGGGTGCCGGACGGGCGGGTCCTGACGCTGATCAGCGGACACCGGGTACGAGCGGTGCCGATGGACGCGCCGGGCACGGGGTACGAGGTGACCTCGCCGGACGGGGACCGGCTGCTGTACCTGCCGCCGGGCGGCGCTCCCGCGGCCCCCGCGGAGGCATCCCGCCCGTACGAGATGGTCGTCGCGGACGTCGTGGGGCGGCCCGACGCGATCGCCCGGCTGCGGGCGGTGGGGGCGGTCGGGCCGACCACCGATATCGTCGCCGTCCACCTCGACCACGATGTGCCGGGCGGGCCCGAGCTGGACCGCCGGCTGGCTGCGGCGGGCGCCCGGGCCGTACCCGACGGGTCCACGCTGCTGGTGGGCGAGTACCACGCGGTGCCCGACGTGCCCCGGCGGACCCTGGTCACCGGGGGCGCGCGGTCCGGGAAGTCGCTGGAGGCGGAGCGGCGACTGGAGGCCTTCCCTGACGTGCTGTACGTGGCGACCGGCGGGACCCGGGGCGGGGACACGGAGTGGGCGGACCGGGTCCGGCTCCACCGCGAGCGGCGTCCCGGCTCGTGGCGTACCGAGGAGACCTGCGAACTCGTACCGCTGCTTGCGGAGCCGGGGCCGCCGCTGCTGATCGACTGTCTGTCGCTGTGGCTCACCGATGCCATGGACCGGGCCGGGGCGTGGTCCGACGACACCTGGCACTCCGGGGGCGAACGGGCGCTGCGGGAGCGGGTGGCGGAGCTGGTGGAGGCGGTGCGGCAGACGCGGCGGACGGTTGTGGCGGTGACGAACGAGGTGGGTTCGGGGGTGGTCCCGGCGACGTCGTCGGGCCGCCGTTTCCGTGACGAGCTGGGGCGGCTGAACGCGGCGGTGGCGGCGGAGTGCGAGCACCTGCTGCTGGTGGTGGCGGGCCAGTCGCTCCCCCTCCGCACGTAACGCCTCCCGCTGTGGGGTGCGCCCGTTCCCTGTGCCCCGGGCGCCTGCCGCCGCGGGGGTGTCTTCAGGCCCAGGGCCCCTCGCCTGCGGACAAGCGCCGTGCGGGCGGGTTCGCTTCCCGGCCGCGGCCCGTGGATGGTTGCTCGCGCAGTTCCTCCCCCTATGCCTTCGGCAATGGGGGGACCCCCAGCGCCCTGGTTGCTTTCCTCAAGCATGAGGGAAAACGCCGTGCCCAGCGAGGGTCGTTTCCCGACCGCGCGCCGTCGTGGGTCGTTCGCGCAGTTCCCCGCGCCCCTAGGTACCTCTCCCCTGCGCCCTTGTCCTGGCGGGCGCCAGCATGCTGAATCCGACGAGGGCGAGGCGGGTATGTAGGGGCGCGAGGAACTGCGCGACAAGCCACATCCGGGCCGCGGCCGGAGAACCGCCCCGCCGGGCACGGCGCTCGCCGCGCCGCGGGGCGAGGCCACCGGCCGCGGGAGGTGTTCGGGGCGCGGGGGACCACGGGCGTACCCCGCAGCGGGAGGCGTCCCGGTACTGTTCCGCGAATGAGCAGGGTGAATCTCGATGACTACTCCGACCTGATCGGCCGCACCGACGGCGCCTTGCGCCAGTCCGCCGAAGACCGCCGCGCCCGTCTCGCCGTCGCCCCCAAGGCTCTCGGGCGGCTCGACGAGCTCGGGGAGTGGCTGGTCGCCGCGCAGGGCGTATCGCCGCCGAAGGTGATCGCGCGGCCGCGCGTGGTGCTGTTCGCCGGTGATCACGGAGTCGCCGGGCTCGATGTGTCGGGACGGCGCGCGGGCGAGGCGTACCACCTGGTGCGGGAGGTACTGGAGGGGACCAGCCCGGTCGCGGTGCTGGCGCGCGGCGCCGGGGTGCCGGTGCGGGTCGTCGACGCGGGCCTGGACTGCGATCCCGAGCTGCTGCCGGAGGAGGTCGTCCGGCACCGGGTGCGCCGCGGCAGCGGCCGGATCGACATCGAGGACGCGCTGACGCCGGACGAGGTGGACGCGGCGCTGCGACTGGGCGCGGCGATCGCGGACGAGGAGGCGGACTCGGGCACGGATCTGGTCGTCCTGGGGGATCTGAGCGTCGGCGGGACCACCCCGGCGGCGGTGCTGATCGCCGCTCTCTGCGGTACGGACGCCTCGGTAGTGACGGGCCGCGGCGGCGCCGGGATCGACGATCTGGCGTGGATGCGCAAGTGCGCGGCGATCCGCGACGCGCTGCGCCGGGCCCGCCCGGTGCTGGGCGATCAGACGGATCTGCTGGCGGCGGTCGGCGGCGCCGATATCGCGGCGATGACAGGTTTCCTGTTGCAGTGCGCCGTACGCCGTACCCCGGTCGTCCTCGACGGAGTCGTCTCCGCGGCGTGTGCGCTGGTGGGGCAGCGGGCCGCGTTCCGCGCGCCGGACTGGTGGCTGGCCGGTCAGCTCACGGGTGAGCCGGGGCAGGCGAAGGCGCTGGACCGGATGGCACTCAACCCGATCCTCGAACAGGGCGTCACTGTAGGCGGAGGAACCGGGGCATTGCTGGCACTCCCCCTCGTTCAGGCCGCTTCCGCACTGCTGGCCGAGCTGCCGGAGCGTACGGAGGCAGAGGCCGAGGACGGAACGGCCGGGGACGAGAGTCCGGCGACCGTACCGGACGGTGGAGCGGCGGAGAGCGCGACGGACTGACACAACGGGTGCGGTCGCCGCCACGGGCCACGGCGACGACCGCACCCTGACCCACCATGTCCAGCGATGCCCCATATGATAGCTTTTCATGGGAGAGGTCCGCTTGTCCAGCGATGCTCAGCGCCCCGCCACCACCGCCCGCGCCCGCCGGAGCTGGGCGTTCACCGTCTGGTATCTGCGCGCCGTCACATCCGTCAATCTCCTGAGCGCCGTCTGGGTCTCCTTCGGCCAGGACATCCGCCGCCACAACATCGACGACTACTTCACCCCCTATCTGCTCACCGCCGGTTTCGCGTCGGGGGTGTTCACGCTCTTCCTGGCGATCACCATGCGCCGCCGGAAACGGGCCGCGTGGATCCTCAACATGGTGCTGGTGGGGCTGTTCCTGCCGCTGTTCGTGCTGGCGTTCGTCCAGGACCCGGCGATCAGGGCCCACGCCCAGAACTGGGTGTCGCTGATCCTGACCGCGTCCTTCTTCGGCGCGCTGCTGCTGGGACGGCGGGAGTTCTACGCCAAGGGGGACCGCGCCAACCCGAAACTGGCCGCGGTGGTCGCCGTCGGCGGGCTGCTGGTGACCTCGCTGCTGGCCACCGCGCTGGTGACCGTCACCAATACCGCGCCGGGTTCGCCGTCCTTCCTGGAGCGCTGGCGGTACGGCGTCCTGCGGCTGATCTCGCTGGCCGTCAAGGACCCGGACGTCCCGGCGATCCACACCCCCGGCTGGGTCGATGTGACGATCAACGTGATGTCGACCCTGCTGCTCCTCGGGGTGCTGTACGCGGCCTTCCGCTCCCGCCGCGCGGTCGATCCGATCGGCCCCGACGACGAGAAGCAGCTGCGGGAGCTGCTGCGGCGCCACGGCGACCGCGATTCGCTGGGCTACTTCGCGCTGCGCCGCGAGAAGAGCGTGGTGTGGTCCCCGACCGGCAAGGCGGCCGTCGCCTACCGGGTGGTCGGCGGGGTCTGTCTGGCCTCCGGCGATCCGATCGGCGATCCGGAGGCCTGGCCGGGCGCCATCACCCCCTGGCTGGCGCAGGCCCGGGAGCACGGATGGATCCCGGCGGTGATGGGCGCGAGCGAAGAGGCCGGGACGATCTACGCCCGGCACGGTCTGGACGCGCTGGAGCTGGGCGACGAGGCGATCGTGGAGACCGCGGAGTTCACCCTGGAGGGCCGGGCGATGCGGACCGTACGCCAGGCCTACAACCGGGTGAAACGGGCCGGGTACACGGTGCGGATCCGCCGCCACGAGGAGATCCCGCGCGCGGAGCTGGACCTCCTGCTGCGGCGCGCCGACGACTGGCGCGACGGGGCCACCGAGCGCGGTTTCTCGATGGCGCTGGGCCGTCTCGGCGATCCGGAGGACGGCCGGTGCGTGATGCTGGAGTGCACCGATGCGGACGGCGGACTGCGGGCGCTGCTCAGCTTCGTCCCCTGGGGCCCCGAGGGGCTCTCCCTCGACCTGATGCGCCGTGACCGGGACTCCGACAACGGGCTGATGGAGTTCATGGTCATCGAACTGCTGGAGCGTTCCGGCGAGATCGGGGTCACCCAGGTGTCGCTGAACTTCGCGATGTTCCGCTCGGTCTTCGAACGCGGCTCCCGGCTCGGCGCGGGCCCGGTGCTGCGGCTGTGGCGGTCGCTGCTGAGCTTCTTCTCCCGCTGGTGGCAGATCGAATCGCTGTACCGGGCCAATGCCAAGTACCGGCCCATCTGGGAGCCCCGGTTCCTGCTCTTCGAGAAGAGCGCCGATCTGCCGCGCATCGCGCTGGCGGCGGGCCGCGCCGAGGGCTTCCTGGAGGCGCCGGGGCTGCCGAAATGGCTGCACCGCCGCCATCTGGAGGGCGGGCGGTGAGGGCCCGGGCCGCGGTCGCGGGCTTCGCCCGGCGCGAGTGGGGGCCGCTGTACGGGGAGGTGCGCGGGGCGCTGGTGGAGCGGCGGTGGCGGGCGGTGCCGCTGACGCTCGCCGCGGTCCTGCTGACCGCCGTCTGCCAGGTGGTGCAGAACCAGGAGTGGGGGTACGGACCGGTCGCCGCGATCGGTTTCGTACGGGCCGGGGATCCGCTGTGGCTCGCCCTCCTCCGTACCCCCCTGTCGTTGTTCGTACCGGCGCTCGACCTGCCGGTGTGGGGTGCGCTGGCGCAGATCCTGCTGGTGTTCGGGGTGGCGGAGATCTGTCTGGGCCGGGTCAGGACCGTGGTGGTGGCCTATGTCTGCACCCTGGCGGGGACGCTGTACGCACGGCTGGGGATCGCGGTCGGACCGGGCGGGCCGCTCGGGCTGCCGGAGACGGACGCCCGGATCGTGGACACCGGTCCTTCGGCGGCCGTCGTGGGGCTCGCGGTGGTGGTGTGCTTCCAGCGGCGGGCGTGGTTCACCGGCGCGGCGGTGGTGGTGGCCATGGCCGTCGAGGTGGTGGTGAAGCCGAATCTGGCGGGCAAGGAGCATCTCGCGGCGATCGCCGCGGCCCTGGTGCTCTGTGCGGTGGCGGCGGTCTTCCGGTGGTGGCGGGATCAGTCGCCGCCCGGCCCCGGGGAGCGCGGGGTACGGGACGGCAGCCGGTCCGGCGCCCCGGCGATCAGATCCTGAAACCGGCGGCGGGGCCCGTTCCAGCGGCGGTCGTGGCGGTACGCGCGCAGCCGGGCGCGGGCCCTGGCCCGGTGCCTGCCCCGGTAGCACCGGCGGGCCCACGGCGAGCCGGGCCGGGCCAGCCGTACCGCGCCGAACACCGCCACGAACGGCACCAGGACCCCGATCAGGGCCGTGATCGGCTTGCCCTTGAGGAAGGCGACGATGACGAGGAGGAAGTTGACCAGCAGGGTGACGAGCAGGGTGGTGCGGTCCTGCCGCTCGTCGGCGCTGAGGGTGTCCACACCGAGGGGCGAGAAGCCGCCGAGGACCAGCAGGGCGAGGGCGGTGGCCAGGACGACGACCTCGACGCTGCGCCGGCCCTCCTCGGTCCAGTAGACGTCGTCGAGATGGACGATCAGCGCGAACTCGTCGAGCACCAGCCCCGCGCCGGTGCCGAAGAGGACCGCGAAGACGGCCGCGGCCCAGCCGTGGCGGCCGCTGCCGACCGCACCGAATCCGCCGACGACGGTGAGGATCACCCCGGGGACGACGTGGTGGATATGGAGCCCGCCGGGGGTGACGTTGCGGAACGGGCCGCGGCCCGCGCGGATCAGCCGGGTCACGGTCCGGGTGATCAGAAAGGTGAGGACGAAGGCGGCGAGCGCCAGGAGCATCGGCAGTTTGCCCGGCTCGGTGATGTTGTCGTGGAACCACTGCCCCATGGAGACCGCTCCCGTTTCCTCCGGAAATGCCTGCCTGTGGGGCAATCTAGACGGTGGGTTAGCCTTCGCCGGTGAACGAGCCTTCCCCCGCCCCCGCACGCGCCGGTCTGGTCACCGGTCTGCGGTTCGCCTTCGGCACCCTGACCGTGCTGCCCGTCCGGCTCACCCGCTGGGACCGGGCCGCCGCCCGGGCCGGAATGCTGTGCGCGCCGTTCGCCGGGCTGGTGGTCGGAATCGCTGCCGCCGCGGCGGGCGGACTGCTCTGGCTGGCGGGGGCGGGCGCGCTCCCGGCCGCGGTGGCCACTGCCGCCGTACCGGCGGTGCTCACCCGCGGACTGCATCTGGACGGCCTCGCCGACACCGCCGACGGTCTGGGCAGCGCCAAACCGGCCGCCGCCGCGCTGGAGATCATGAAGCGGTCGGACATCGGGCCGTTCGGGGTGATCACCCTGCTCTTCGTGCTGCTGGCACAGGTGGCGGCGGTCGCGACCCTGTACGGACGGGGCTGGGGGTACGGCGCCGGGGGCGCGGTGCTGGCGGCCGTCGCCGCCCGGCTCGCACTGACCGCGGCGTCGCGCGCGGGCGTCCCGGCGGCCCGGCCCGAGGGGCTGGGCGCGGCGGTCGCCGGTGCCGTCCCGGTCCGCTCCGCGCTGGTGGCCGTCGCGCTCACCGTCGCCCTGTGCGCGGGCGCGGGCGCCGTGCACGGCGCGGAGACCGGGGTCCGGTACGGGCTGGCCGCCCTGGCCGCGGTCGCCGCCGCCGAGTTGCTGCTGCGGCACTGCCGACGCCGTTTCGGGGGTGTGACCGGCGATGTGTTCGGGGCCCTCGCGGAGACCGCGGCCACCACCGCGCTGGTCGTCCTGGTCCTCGGCCACTGAGCCGGCCGCGGCCAAATCCCCCCGGCGGGGGTCCAGTTGTACGGCCCGGCGGCGGGGCCGGTGGCACCCCCGGCCGGAACCGTTCGCCCGGTCCGGCCGGGCTCCCCGGCGAACGGCCCGGCCGCGGCCCGCCGGTGGTGCCCCCGCCGGAACCGCCCCCCGCCCGCGGGTGACCTGCCGCCGCCGTAAAGGAGTCCCGGGCGCGCGCGTAGGCTCTGTCCGGACAGGACGCCGAGCCGTCCCACGCCTCGTGGCCGTCACCGGCCCTGAACTCAACGGAAGCGAGACAACAGCACCGTGACTGCACTCACTCTCAGCACTGCCGGCGCAGCGACGCTGCGCGCCGACGCCGTGGTCGTCGGTGTCGCGAAGGGCGCCAAGGGCCCGGTGGTCGCGCCGGGCGCCGAGGCCGTGGACACGGCGTTCGACGGGACCCTCGCCACCGTCCTGGACACCCTCGGGGCCTCCGGCGCCGAGGGCGAGGCGATCAAGCTCCCGTCCCCCGCCGGACTGAAGGCCCCCGTCGTCCTCGCCGTCGGCCTGGGTGCCGCGCCGAAGGACGGGGTGTACGGCGCCGAGGCGCTGCGCCGGGCCGCGGGCACCGCCGCCCGGGCCCTGACCGGGGCGAAGAAGGCCGCGTTCGCGCTGCCGATCGCCTCCCCCGCCGATGCCGAGGCCATCGCCGAAGGCGCCCTGCTCGGCGCGTACGCCTTCACCGCCTACCAGGGCGTCGACGGAAAGGGCGGCGGCAAGGCCCCGCTCGCCGAGGTCGCCCTGCTCGGCGCCAAGCCGCGCGACAAGGCCTACAAGACGGCCGCCGAGCGCGCGCTCGTCGTGGCCGAGGAGATCAACCGCTCCCGCGACCTGATCAACACCCCGCCGAACGACCTCACCCCTGAGGCATTCGCCGCGGTGGCGAGCGCGGCCGGCAAGGAAGTCGGCGTCAAGGTCCAGATCCTGGATGAGAAGGCGCTGGTCAAGGGCGGCTTCGGCGGGATCCTGGGCGTCGGCCAGGGCTCGGTCAACCCGCCGCGCCTGGTGAAGCTGGTGTACACCCACTCCAAGGACGCCAAGCACCTGGCGCTGGTCGGCAAGGGCATCACGTACGACTCCGGCGGCATCTCCCTGAAGCCGGCCGGGCACAACGAGACGATGAAGTGCGACATGAGCGGTGCCGCCGCCGTGTTCGCGGCCGTCGTCGCCGCCGCCCGCCTCGGCCTGCCGGTGAACGTGACCGGCTGGCTGGCGCTCGCCGAGAACATGCCGTCCGGCTCCGCCACCCGCCCCGGCGACGTGCTGCGGATGTACAGCGGCAAGACGGTCGAGGTGCTCAACACCGACGCCGAGGGCCGGCTCGTCCTGGCGGACGCGCTGTGGAAGGCGTCCGAGGAGAACCCGGACGCGATCGTCGACGTGGCGACGCTGACCGGCGCGATGGTGCTGGCGCTCGGCAACCGCACCTTCGGTGTGATGGCCAACGACGACGACTTCCGTACCGCGGTCCACGAGACGGCGGCGGAGGTCGGCGAGCAGTCGTGGCCGATGCCGCTCCCGGCCGAGCTGCGCAAGGGCATGGACTCGCCGACCGCCGACATCGCCAACATGGGCGAGCGGATGGGCGGCGGCCTGGTCGCCGGACTGTTCCTCCAGGAGTTCGTCGGCGAGGGCATCACCTGGGCCCACCTGGACATCGCCGGTCCGGCGTTCCACGAGGGTGCGCCGTACGGCTACACCCCGAAGGGCGGCACCGGCTCGTCCGTGCGCACCCTGGTCCGGCTGGCGGAGAAGCTCGGCGAGGGCGATCTGGGCTGACCGGCCCCGCGGCTCCGGACAGGAGGTACGGCCCCGGGCTCCCCGCCCGGGGCCGTACCCCTTCCCTCGGCTGCCCCGGCTGCCCCGGCTGCCCCGGCCCCGGCCCTGCCGGAAAGCGGCGGCCCTCCGGCAGGAGCGCACGGGCGTTCGCTGTGGACGAAACCGGTCGGCCGGACGGCGTACTCCGGAATCAGGGGACGGTACGGGACGTTCTACGCACCGGTAACGGCGAAGGTGACGGAGCAGACGCCATCGGACCGCTGCCCCGCGTCCCGTCTTCCCGCGACAAGTGCGAAGATGGGCACCGGCAGGACAGGGCCCCCACCACAGGGCCGACGAGACATCGGCCGCACACCAGCCGACAAGGCCGGTCGCCCCGGCGAACGAGGGGAACCGGTGACCGGCGTACATGCATGGAGGACGTGACGTGGCGAACGACGCCAGCACCGTTTTCGACCTAGTGATCCTCGGCGGCGGTAGCGGTGGTTACGCCGCGGCCCTGCGCGGGGCTCAGCTGGGGCTCGACGTCGCCCTGATCGAAAAGGGCAAGCTGGGCGGTACCTGCCTGCACTACGGCTGCATTCCCACCAAGGCCCTGCTGCACGCCGGCGAGATCGCCGACCAGGCCCGCGAGTCGGAGCAGTTCGGCGTGAAGGCCACGTTCGAGGGCATCGACGTGGCCGCCGTGCACAAGTACAAGGACGATGTGATCTCCGGCCTGTACAAGGGCCTCCAGGGGCTGATCGCCTCCCGCAAGATCACCGTCATCGAGGGCGAGGGGCGTCTGTCCTCCCCCACCTCCGTCGATGTCAACGGACGCCGGATCGACGGCCGCCACATCCTCCTGGCGACCGGCTCGGTCCCGAAGTCGCTGCCCGGCCTGGAGATCGACGGCAACCGCATCATCTCCTCCGACCACGCGCTGAAGCTGGACCGGGTCCCGCAGTCCGCGATCGTGCTCGGCGGCGGCGTCATCGGTGTCGAGTTCGCCTCCGCCTGGCGTTCCTTCGGCGCCGAGGTCACCGTCATCGAGGGCCTCAAGCACCTCGTCCCGGTCGAGGACGAGAACAGCTCCAAGCTGCTGGAGCGGGCCTTCCGCAAGCGCGGTATCAAGTTCAACCTGGGCACCTTCTTCGAGAAGGCCGAGTACACCCAGGACGGCGTCCGGGTGACCCTGGCCGACGGCAAGACCTTCGAGGCCGAGGTGCTGCTGGTCGCGGTCGGCCGCGGCCCGGTCTCCGCCGGTCTCGGCTACGAGGAGCAGGGCGTCGCGATGGACCGCGGCTATGTCCTGGCCGACGAGTACATGCGGACGAACGTCCCCACCATCTCGGCGGTCGGTGACCTGGTCCCGACCCTCCAGCTCGCGCACGTCGGCTTCGCCGAGGGCATCCTGGTGGCGGAGCGGCTGGCCGGTCTGACGACCGTCCCGATCGACTACGACGGCGTGCCCCGGGTGACGTACTGCCACCCCGAGGTCGCCTCCGTGGGCATCACCGAGGCCAAGGCCAAGGAGATCTACGGCGCGGACAAGGTCGTCGCCCTCAAGTACAACCTGGGCGGCAACGGCAAGAGCAAGATCCTCAAGACCCAGGGCGAGATCAAGCTCGTGCAGGTCAAGGACGGTGCCGTGGTCGGCGTGCACATGGTCGGAGACCGGATGGGCGAGCAGATCGGCGAAGCCCAGCTGATCTACAACTGGGAGGCGCTGCCGTCCGAGGTGGCGCAGCTCATCCACGCCCACCCGACGCAGAACGAGGCGCTCGGCGAGGCCCACCTGGCGCTGGCCGGCAAGCCGCTGCACGCCCACGACTAGGCCCCGGCCCGACGACCACTTCCGCACTTCCCCACGCCCGCGCGCCGGAGCTGGGGAGACCCATCCGTTAGGAGCAACAGAAACCATGCCGGTTTCCGTAACCCTTCCGGCGCTCGGTGAGAGCGTCACCGAGGGCACCGTCACCCGCTGGCTGAAGGCCGAGGGCGAGCACGTCGAGGCCGACGAGCCGTTGCTGGAGGTCTCGACCGACAAGGTCGACACCGAGATCCCCGCCCCGGCCTCCGGAATCCTGGCCTCCATCAAGGTCGCCGAGGACGAGACCGTCGAGGTCGGCGCCGAGCTGGCGATCATCGACGACGGTACGGGTGCCCCGGCCGCCGCCCCGGCGCCCGCCGCCGAGGCCGCGCCCGCGCCCGCCCCGGCCGCCGAGCCCGCCGCCGCTCCGGCTCCGGCCCCGGTCGCCGAGGCTCCGGCCCCCGCGCCGGTGGCCGAGGCCGCCCCGGCCGCCGCCCCCGCGGGTGGCGCGTCCGGTACGGACGTCGTCCTGCCCGCACTCGGTGAGAGCGTCACCGAGGGCACCGTCACCCGCTGGCTGAAGCAGGTCGGTGAGTCGGTCGAGGAGGACGAGCCGCTGCTGGAGGTGTCCACCGACAAGGTCGACACCGAGATCCCCGCCCCGGTCGCCGGTGTGCTGCTGGAGATCGTCGTCGGCGAGGACGAGACGGCCGAGGTCGGCGCCAAGCTGGCCGTGATCGGTGCCCCCGGTGCGGCTCCGGCCGCCGCGCCCGCCGCCGCCCCCGCGGCTCCCGCCCAGGCTCCGGCTCCGGCTGCTCCCGCGGCCCCCGCGCCGGCCGCCGAGGCCCCGGCCCCGGCCCCCGCGCCTGCTCCGGCGGCGCCCGCCCCGGCCCCGCAGCCGGTGCAGGCTCCCGCCCCCGCCGCAGCCCCGGCCCCGGTGGCTCCGGCCGCGCCCGCGCCCGCCGCGGCTCCGGCGGCTCCCGCGGCTCCGGCTGCTTCTTCGGCGGGTGACGCCTACGTGACCCCGCTGGTCCGTAAGCTCGCCGCCGAGAACGGCGTGGACCTGTCCGCGGTCAAGGGCAGCGGTGTCGGTGGCCGGATCCGCAAGCAGGACGTCGTCAGCGCCGCCGCCGCGGCCGAGGCCGCCCGTACCGCAGCTCCGGCTCCCGCCGCTGCCGCCGCCCCGGCTCCGGCCGGTGCGAAGGCCCCGGTGCTGGAGGTCTCCCCGCTGCGCGGCCAGACGGTCAAGATGACCCGGATGCGCAAGCTCATCGGCGACAACATGATGAAGGCGCTGCACAGCCAGGCGCAGCTGACGACGGTCGTCGAGGTCGACGTCACCAAGCTGATGCGGCTGCGCAACCAGGCCAAGGGTGCCTTCGCCGCCCGTGAGGGCGTCAAGCTCTCCCCGATGCCGTTCTTCGTGAAGGCCGCGGCTCAGGCGCTGAAGGCCCACCCGATCGTGAACGCCCGGATCAACGAGGACGAGGGCACCATCACCTACTTCGACTCGGAGAACATCGGCATCGCCGTGGACTCCGAGAAGGGCCTGATGACCCCGGTCATCAAGGGTGCGGGTGACCTGAACCTCGCCGGTATCGCCAAGAAGACCGCGGAGCTCGCGGGTGCCGTGCGCACCAACAAGATCCGTCCGGACGATCTGGCGGGCGCCACGTTCACCATCAGCAACACCGGTTCGCGCGGTGCGCTCTTCGACACCGTCATCGTGCCGCCCACCCAGGCAGCCATCCTGGGCATCGGCGCCACGGTGAAGCGCCCGGCCGTGATCGAGACCGCCGACGGCACCGTCATCGGCGTCCGCGACATGGTCTACCTGTCGCTCTCCTACGACCACCGTCTGGTGGACGGCGCCGACGCCGCCCGCTACCTGACGACGGTCAAGGCGATCCTGGAGGCCGGCGAGTTCGAGGTCGAGCTCGGCCTGTAGCCCACCGCCGTACAGCCGCAGCAGGCACCCCAGCGCCCCCGCCGGACCCCCGGCGGGGGCGCTGCCGTGTCCCGGGGTCCGGCGGGGGCCCGGAGGCCCT
The DNA here is from genome assembly GCF_003932715.1 of Streptomyces tsukubensis. Taxonomy (NCBI): domain Bacteria; kingdom Bacillati; phylum Actinomycetota; class Actinomycetes; order Kitasatosporales; family Streptomycetaceae; genus Streptomyces; species Streptomyces tsukubensis. The sequence goes on from NZ_CP020700.1 coordinate 1,996,204, forward strand.
CAGCGCGCCGTGGGGCCACCGGCCGACCGGCGCGGACCCGTGGCGGCGATAATGGGCGGGCATCCCATCTCCGGTCCCCCCTCGGGAGCTCTCATGACCCCGCCCCTCGTCCACTCGCTGCGGGAACAGATCCGCCAGCACATCGTGGAGGGCATCGTCAGCGGCCGGTGGAAGCCCGGTGAGCGGATCGTCGAGCGGGGTATCGCGACCGAGCTGCAGGTCTCCCAGACGCCCGTACGCGAGGCGCTGCGCGAGCTGGAGAGCCTGCGGCTCATCGAGTCGGTGCCGAACAAGGGCGTCCGGGTGCGGAACCTCACGGCCGCGGACCTGGAAGAGAGCTACCCGGTCCGGGCGGGCCTGGAGCAGATCGCGGCCGAACTGGCGGCGGAGAAGCTGGCCCGGGACTGCTCGGCGCTGACCCCGCACGTCGCCGCGTTGTACGAGGCCGACGAGGCGGGCGACTCCGCGGGCCAGGTCCGGCACACGGTCGGCTTCCACCGCGAACTGGTCCGGGCCGCGGACAACGCGGTCCTGCTGCACACCTGGGAGGGCCTGGGCATCGAGGTCTTCACGGCCCTGTCGATCCGCTGGCTGGGCACGGTCCAGCAGTCGTACGCGGAGGAGCACCAGGCCCTGGTGGACGCCTTCCAGCGGCGGGACCCGGAGATCGGGCCGCTGGTGAAGGCGCACGTCCTCGGCTGCGCGCCGCGCGCCTGACGGCGCGGTCGGGGGGCGGGTCCCGGGGCGCGCCCACCCGGGGACACCCCGGGCCCTCCGGGGACGGCCACGGAGCTGCGTGCCTACGGTGGAGTGCCGACCGCACCCGGTCCGTGGGCTTGTCGCGCAGTTCCGCCCCCTACGCCTAGCGGCGTGGGGGGACCCCCAGCGCCCCTCAATGCCCTCCGACGCCCCGGCCTGGACGGGAAATCGGCTCCGGGACGGCCGAGAAGTCAGGGGCGCTGGGGGTCCCCCACTGCGCGGGCAACCCGCGATGGGCGCGGGCGGCACTCCGCCGCACCCACCCGGCTCGGGAGCCGCCCCCTCCCCGCGCGGCAGCGCACCGCGCTGCGTGAGCGGGGCGCTACACAAAGTCCCAGGTCACCGGCACCGCGTGCCCTATTTCGTGGCACGGAATGCCAATTTCGCCCTCCGAACAAGTTTTACCTCCAAGCACTTTGATCGATCATCGATCAGAGGCTTACAGTCACTCGGGGCACATACGCCCCGACCGCCCTGTCCTGCCAGACAAGGCACCCCCCAAAGGCATCGCGTACCGACCCAGTACCACCTGCCTCCACCATCTCCACCCCACCTCCCAGTCCGGAAGGCGGCGATCATGACCGACCCCGTAGGCAAGCTTCCGAGCGAGCTGGACCAGCTCCCGGATCGCGATGCCGAGGAGACCGCCGAATGGGCGGCATCCCTCGATGCCGTCGCCCAGCACGCCGGCCCCCACCGCGCCGCGTACCTGATGCGCCGCACCCTGCAGCACGCCGAGAAGGCGGGCGTACCCGTACCCCGGCTGCTGGAGACGGACTACGTCAACACCATCCCTACCCCCGCCGAGCCCGCCTTCGACGGCGACGAGGCGATGGAAGCCCGGATCACGGCCTGGAACCGCTGGAACGCGGCCGCCATGGTGACCCGCGGCGCCCGGCTGGGCGTCGGCGGCCACATCGCGACCTTCGCGTCCGCGGCCTGGCTCTACGAGACCGGCTTCAACCACTTCTTCCGCGGGAAGGAGGGCGACGGCAGCGGCGACCAGCTCTACATCCAGGGCCATGCCTCGCCCGGCATATACGCCCGTGCCTTCCTCGACGGCCGCCTCACCGAGGCCCATCTCGACAACTTCCGCCAGGAGGCGGGCGGTGCCGGTCTGCCGTCGTACCCGCATCCGCGCCGGCTGCCCTGGCTGTGGGAGTTCCCGACGGTCTCCATGGGCCTGGGCCCGCTCTCCGCGATCTACCAGGCGCGGTTCAACCGCTATCTCCACAACCGGTCGATCAAGGACACCTCCAACTCGCACGTCTGGGCCTTCCTCGGCGACGGCGAGATGGACGAGCCCGAGTCGACCGCGGCCCTCGCCCTGGCGGCCCGGGAGCAGCTGGACAACCTGACCTTCGTCATCAACTGCAACCTGCAGCGCCTCGACGGTCCGGTCCGCGCCAACTTCAAGATCGTCCAGGAGCTGGAGGCCCAGTTCCGCGGCGCCGGCTGGAACGTCGTGAAGACGCTCTGGGGCAACGCCTGGGACGAGCTGTTCGCCCTCGACACCACCGGTGCGCTGGTCCGCCGGCTGCGCGAGGTGCCGGACGCCCAGTTCCAGACGTACGCGACCCGTGACATCGCGTACATCCGCGAGCACTTCTTCGGCGCCGAGCCCGCCCTCGCCGAGCTGGCGAAGGTCCTCACGGACGCCAAGATCGCCGAATGCTTCTACACCTCCCGCGGCGGCCACGAGGCCCGCAAGGTGTACGCGGCCTACCGCGCCGCCCTCGCCCACAAGGGCGCGCCGACCGTGATCCTCGCGCAGACCGTGAAGGGCCACACCCTCGGCAAGGGCTTTGCGTCGAAGAACGCGAACCACCAGATGAAGAAGCTCTCGGTCGACGAGTTCAAGGACATGCGGGAGCTGCTCGGGCTGCCGATCCCGGACAGCGCGTTCGCCGACGGCGTGGTCCCCTACGGCCACCCGGGCGCGGACTCCCCCGAGGTCCGCTACCTCCAGGAGCGGCGCGCGGCCCTCGGCGGCCCCGCCCCGGTCCGCCGGGTGCACCAGGTGGTGCTGCCCGAGCCGGAGGAGCGCGGTTTCAAGGCCCTGCAGAAGGGCTCCGGCAACCAGGAGATGGCCACCACCATGGCCTTCGTCCGCCTGGTGAAGGACCTGATGCGGGACAAGGAGACCGGCCGCCGCTGGGTGCCGATCGTCCCCGACGAGGCCCGTACCTTCGGTATGGAGTCCCTCTTCCCGTCCGCGGGCATCTACTCGCCGCTCGGCCAGACGTACGAGCCGGTCGACCGCGACCAGCTGATGTACTACAAGGAAGCCACGGACGGCCAGATCCTCAACGAGGGGATCACCGAGGCCGGGTCCATGGCGGACTTCATCGCCGCCGCGACGTCGTACGCGACGCACGGCGAGCCGATGATCCCGTTCTACATCTTCTACTCCATGTTCGGCTGGCAGCGCACCGGCGACCAGATGTGGCAGCTGGCCGACCAGCTCGGCAAGGGCTTCATCGTCGGCGCCACCGCGGGCCGTACGACCCTCACCGGTGAGGGCCTCCAGCACGCGGACGGCCACTCGCACCTGATCGCGTCCACGAACCCGGCGTCGCTCAACTACGACCCGGCGTTCGCGTACGAGATCGCGGTGATCGTCAAGGACGGTCTGCGCCGGATGTACGGTCCGGATGCCGAGGACGTCTTCTACTACCTGACGGTCTACAACGAGCCCAAGCCGCAGCCCGCGATGCCCGAGGGCGTCGAGGAGGGCATCCTCAAGGGCCTGTACCGCTTCCGCGAGGGCACCGCGGCCCGTCCGGACTCGCCGCGGCTCCAGCTGCTGGCGTCCGGTACGGCGATCCACTGGGCGCTGGAGGCGCAGCGGATGCTCGCCGACGAGTGGGGCGTCACGGCCGATGTGTGGTCGGCGACGTCCTGGGGCGAGCTGCGCCGGGACGCCCTGGAGGCGGACGAGGCGCTGCTCCGCGGCGAGGAGCGCACCCCGTACGTCCGTCAGGCGCTGGCCGGGGCGCCGGGTCCGGTCATCGCGGTCAGCGACTGGATGCGGCAGGTGCCGGACCAGATCAGCCAGTGGGTCGAGCAGGACTGGTCGTCCCTCGGCACCGACGGCTTCGGTCTGTCGGACACCCGTGAGGCGGCGCGCCGGCACTTCGGCGTGGACGCTCCGTCGATCACCGTGGCGGCGCTGGCGCAGCTCGCGCGGCGCGGCGAGGTTCCGGCCTCGGCGGTGAAGGAAGCCCGGGAGCGCTACGGGCTCTGACGTTCCCGAAGATCACCCCCGCGTGGTACGCACCACCGCCCGGGGGTGGTGTCGTTTCCGGGGCCGTCTGCCGGGACGGCCGCGGGAAGGGCTGCGGGGGCCGGCTGCGGGCCGGGGCGGGGGTCCGGGCATGCTGGAGGCGTCCGCCCGTACGCCGGTACGCCTGCCGGAATCCGAGGAGTGGTCCGTGTTCACCATCGGGGACTTCGCCCGCCACGGCCGGGTGTCCGCCCGGATGCTCCGGCACTACGACGCGATCGGGCTGCTCCGCCCCGAGCACACCGATCCGCGTACGGGCTACCGCCACTACGCGGCCGCGCAGCTCGCGGTCCTCAACCGGATCGTCGCCCTGAAGGACCTCGGTTTCACCCTGGAGCAGGTGCGGCGGTTCCTGGACGACCGGGTGGGTACGGAGGAGCTGCGGGGGATGCTGCTGCTGCGCCGGGCCGAGCTGGAGGCGGCGGTGGCGGAGGCCGCCGGGCGGCTCGGCGGGGTCGAGGCCCGGCTGCGGTCCATCGAGAACGAGGGCCGGATGCCGGCCGACGACGTCGTCCTCAAGTCCGTCCCTGCGGTCCGGGTCGCCGAGCTGTCGGCCGTCGCGCGGAGCTACGGCCCCGAGGACATCGGCCCTGTCATCGGTCCGCTGTACGAGGAGCTGTTCCGGCGGCTCGCGGCGGCGGGCGTCTCCCCGGCGGGTCCGGGGATCGCGTACTACGAGAACAGCGCGAACACCGCGAACACCGCGAGCGCCACGAACGCCACGAACGCCGAGGGCTACGGGGAGGGCGCGGAGGGCGCGGTCGTGGTGCATGCGGCGGTCACGCTGTCCGCGGGGGACCGGCCGGGCCCGGATGTGCCGGTGGTGGTGCTCCCGGCGCTGGAGCGGGCGGCGACGATCGTGCACCGCGGGTCGATGGACGCGGTCGTTCCGACGGCGCAGACGCTCGCCCGCTGGGTCGACGCGCACGGCCACCGCTCGGCCGGATTCGCGCGGGAGGTGACCCTGGAGTGCCCGCCCGACCGGGAGAAGTGGGTCACCGAACTCCAGGAGCCCCTGCTCTGACACCGTCCCGGGCGGCGGTCGCGGTGCTGCGGGCATGATGGGGGGATGCGCGCTGCCCGGCTGATCAGAATGGTGCTGCTGCTCCAGTCGAGGCCCTCGATGACGGGGGCGGAGCTGGCCCGGGAGCTGGAGGTCTCCGAGCGCACCGTCAGCCGGGACGCGCTCGCCCTCTCCGAGGCGGGCGTGCCGGTCTACGCGGACCGCGGCCGGATCGGCGGCTACCGGCTCGTCGGCGGCTACCGGACCCGGCTCACCGGTCTGGGCCGCAGCGAGGCGGAGGCACTGTTCCTGTCCGGGCTGCCGGGCGCCCTGCGCGATATGGGCCTGGAGGACGCGGCATCGGCGGCCCGGCTGAAGGTCACCGCCGCCCTGCTGCCCTCCCTGAGCGACGCCCCGCACACCGCGGCGCAGCGTTTCCATCTGGACGCGCCGGGCTGGTACTCCGAGCCGGAGACCCCGCCGCTGCTGGCCGAGCTGGCGGACGCGGTGTGGCGGGACCGGCGGGTGACGGTGGCGTACGCGAACCGGCACGGGGAGCGGGTCGAGCGGGTGCTGGAGCCGCACGGTCTGGTGCTGAAGGCGGGTGTCTGGTACCTCTGCGCGCGGGTGGCCGGGGGCGGGGAGGACGCGTCCTCCCGTACCGACTCCGCCCCTTCCGCGTCCTCCGCGCCCTTCCGTGTCTACCGCATCGACCGATTCTCCGCGGTCGGCCCCACCGCCCCCGAGTCCGTTCCAGGGGCCTCCCCGGAGGCCTTCGGCTCCGACGGGGACGGCGGCGTCTTCGACCGCGACCCGGATTTCGACCTCCCGGCGTTCTGGGAAGAGCGGGCGGCCCAGTTCGCCCGCTCCATCCTCCGTTCCGAAGTGGTGCTCCGGCTGACGGAGGAGGGCGCGCGGCGACTGCCGTACGTGACGGACCGGGCCGCCGCCCGGGAGGCGCTGGCCGCCGTGGTACCGGACGGCGAGGGGCGGGTGACGGTCACCCTCCCCGTCGAGTCCACCGAGGTGGCGTACGTCCAGCTGCTCTCCCTGGGCCCGGACGCGGAGGTGCTGGGCCCGCCCGGGCTGCGGACGCTCTTCGCCGGGGCGGCGGCGCGGATGGCGGAGCAGTACGGTGCGCGGCTCAGCGGTAGCCGGCCGGATCGGGCTTCTCCCCCGCCTGCTCCGCCAGGATGAAGCCCCAGACGTCGGGGCGGCTTCCGTCGGTGTCGGTGATGCCGTACTCCCTCGCGAGTTCTCCGCTGTCGAGGGACTGCCCGTTGAACCGGGCCCGGTCCGGGTCCGCGGCGAGGGCGGCGACCCCGCGGGCGAGATAGGCGGGCGATTCGGAGAGCGCCCAGTGTTCGGGAAGGGTCCCGATGCCGTCGCGCCAGGTCTCCTCGGTCAGCCCGAAGTGGTCGAGCATCTCCTCGGAGCGCAGGAAGCCCGGGGTGACGGCGGTCGCGGAGGCACCGGCGTGCTTCAGCTCCTCGCCCAGGAGGAACGCCATCCGGATGGGTCCGTTCTTCGCCAGGTCGTAGTAGAAGTTCTCGCGGTATCCCCGGTTGGTGCGGGCGGTGCCGTCGGTGACCTCGACGACCAGCCCGCCGGGCCGCCGGACCAGCAGCGGCAGGGCGATGCTGCTGGTGATGATGTGGGTACGGACCCCCAGGTCGATCATCCGCAGCCCGCGCTCCAGGTCGACGTCCCACATGCGGGTGTCGAAGTCGAGCAGCGGATTGCCGCCCCAGACGTCGTTGACGAGGACGTCGAGGCGTCCGTGGTCCCGGTCGATCCGGTCGACCAGCCGCCGCACCTGCTCGGCGTCGAGATGGTCGGTGGGTACGGCGATGCCCTCGCCGCCCGCCGCGGTGACCAGCTCCGCGGTCTGTTCGATGGTCTCGCCCGGGCGGCCCAGTTCGCTGACCCGGTCGCGGATGGTGCGCCCGGTGGCGTAGACGGTCGCGCCGGCCGCGCCCAGGGCCACGGCGAGGGCGCGCCCGGCCCCCCGGGTGGCGCCCGCGACCAGGGCGATCCGTCCGGCGAGTGGCTGCTGCTTCGGTGTGCTCGCTGTCATGGCAACGACCGTGTCAGGGAATCCCGACATCTGCTGTCCGGGTTCGACGCGCGGTTTCCGCGCCGGGCCGTCCGGCCCGGCGGCCCCGCGGGCGGCCCGTCCGGGTATCCCGCCGCCGGCGGATTACCGCGCTCCGCGTGCGCGTCCCGCCGTAACGCACGATGCTGGACGCGTGATGGACGAGACGGAGTTCTGGGAGATCGTCGACGGCACCCGCGATGCCGCCGAGGGCGATCCCGAGGACCATGCGGATCTTCTGGTCGAGCGGCTGCTCCGGCTCGACCCCGACTCCGTGCTCGACTTCGCCCGCCATTTCGAGGCCCGCTACAACCGTGCGTACACCTGGGATCTGTGGGGTGCGGCGGCCGTGCTGCTGCGCGGTGCGAGCGACGACGCCTTCGACTACTTCCGCTGCTGGCTGATCGGCCAGGGCCGGGAGGTCTTCGAGGGTGCGGTGCACGATCCGGACTCCCTCGCCGAGCTGCTCGACGACTTCGACGAGGACATCGACGGCGACGGCGAGGAGCTGGGCTACGCCGCCGACGAGGCGTACGAGCAGCTCACCGGGGCGATCGCACCCGATCTGGGGCTGCCGCCGCAGCCGGCGGAACCGCTGGGCACCCCGTTCGCCTTCGACGACGACGCGGATCTGGCGCGCCGCTTCCCCCGGCTCTGGGAGCGCTTCGGGCCGGAGTGACCGGGGCGGGCGGTTCGGCCCGGGGGCTCAGTCCAGGCGGCGGCCCATGAGGACGTCGTCCACGTACTCCCCGCCGAGGTGGAACTCGCCCGGCAGTACGCCCTCGACGGTGAACCCCTCGCTCTCGTACAGGGCGCGGGCGGGGGCGTTGTGTCCGAGGACCCGCAGGGTCATCCGGACGGCGCCCTGCCGCCGCGCTTCGTCATACGCGGCACGGAGCAACGCCCGGGCCACCCCGCGCCCACGGGCGGCCTCCGCCACGGCCAGTCCCTGTATCTGGCGGACGTGCCGGTTGCAGAGCAGCGGGGTCGGCGGCACCAGCCGGATGTATCCGAGCAGCCCGCCGGGCCCACGAGCCCCTTCGGCCCCTTCAGCCTCCTCTGCGACGAGGTAGTGCTCGGGCCGGTGGCTGGAGTCGAAGAAGGGGTCGTACGGAGGGACCGGCTCGGGCGCCACGGCGTGCAGCGTCGACCAGGTGTCCCGGTCGAGCGCGCCGAGCGCCGCCCCGTCCTCGGCCCGCGCGGACCGGACCCGGAAGGAACCGGGGTGAGCAGAGTGCATGGTTGATGCAGGGAACTCGGACATGCGGGTCACTGTTTCACACCCCCTCACAGGGCAGGATGGCCTTTATGAGGATCGCGGTCTCCGGCTCCACCGGACTCATCGGCAGGGCACTCGTCCACTCCCTGCGCTCCGACGGCCACGAGGTGGTCACCCTGGTGCGCAGACCGGCGCGGACCGGGGACGAGGTGCGCTGGGATCCGCACCGGGGACAGGTCGACACGGCGGGTCTGGTCGGCTGCGATGCCGTGGTCAACCTCGCGGGTGCGGGGGTGGGCGACCACCGCTGGACGGCCGCGTACCGCAAGGAAATCCGCGACAGCCGGGTCCTGGGCAATGCGGCGCTCGCCGATGCCGTCACCTCTCTGGACACCCCGCCGCGGGTGCTGCTCTGCGGCAGCGCCGTGGGCTACTACGGGGACACCGGCGGCCGTGCGGTCGACGAGAGCGCCCCCGCGGGGTCGGGCTTCCTGCCGGAGGTCTGCGTGGAGTGGGAGGCGGCGGCGGACCCGGCGCGGAAGGCGGGCATCCGTACCGTCTTCGCCCGCACCGGGCTGGTGGTGGCGCGCAGCGGCGGCGCCTGGGGCCGGATGTTCCCGCTGTTCAAGGCCGGTCTCGGCGGACGGCTGGGCGACGGCCGGCAGTACTGGAGCTTTATCTCGCTGCACGACGAGGTGGCGGCGCTGCGGCACCTCCTCGATACGGCTTCCCTGTCCGGTCCGGTGAACTGCACGGCGCCCGAACCGCTGACCAACCGTGAGATCACGGCGGCGATGTCCCGCGCGGTGCACCGCCCGGCCCTGTTCACGGTCCCCCGGTTCGCGCTGCGCGCCGCGCTGGGCGGGATGGCGTCCGACGTCCTGGCCAGCACCCGTGCGGTCCCCCGCAAACTGCTGGACTCGGGCTTCACGTTCGCCTTCCCCGGTATCGACGCGGCGATCACGGCGGCCCTCAGCGGCCCGGACCCGACGACGCCGGACCGCTAGGTCGTCTCTTTCGCATTCCTGCCGGGTTCGCGTGCCTCCCCCGGCTACCGCTGGGGGATGCGGATGGGGGCCTCCCCGGGCGGTAGCCCCGGGAGCGTACCCCCGCCGCGTGGGCTCCCTCCCCCGCGGAAGCAGCCGTACCCCCGCACCATCCACCCGAACACCGGCCCCGGGCGGCCGCTCCCGGGCCCCGCCGTACGATCTCCGCGTCCGGGCCCCGGCCCCGCATACGGCCCGGTACCCGCCCGCCCGGCGGCCCGGCGCTCCGGCGGGCTTCGGGGCGTTCCGGCCAACCACCCGGGTCCGGTGGCCGACCGTGGCCCGGCCCGGCGGCCCGCCCGGTCCGCTGCGCGCCGGTGCGGATCCTTCCGGCAGCGGCCCGGCCCGGCACCGTACCCCCGTGGCAGCAGGCCCCGGCCCGGCACCGGCACACCCGCCCCCTGGGCACCTCCCGGCACCGCCGCCGCAGGAGGCACGCCCCCGATCCGTGCCCCGGCCCGGAAGGCCGCTTGCGGCACATGCCGTCGGCACCCCGCCGCGGCATGCCCCCGGGCGCCGGGGCCCACCGGCCCCTCCCCCGCCCCGAGCTGGGCGGACACCGCCGGGGCCATGGGCCGCGGTCATGCGCCCCGCACGCCCCCGTGCCCCGTCGCACGCGCGCGGCGAGGATCGGCCACCGCTCCTAACCTCGTGCCGAACTCCGGTATTCGTCGGGCCCGTCGAGGGCATCACCCTGGGGGAGCCCGACCTCCCGCCAGCCGTTGCCGACCTCGGGGAGGGGCACGTGCTCAGCAGCACCTCACACCATGCGGACCATGCGGACGTCATTGTCGTGGGAGCCGGCGCCGCCGGGCTCTCCGCAGCCCTCGCACTCACCGCCGCAGGCATCGGCGTCTCCGTCCTGGAGGCCTCGGACCGGCCCGGCGGCCGGATGACCACCGAGGAGACCGACGGGTTCCGTCTCGACCGCGTCGGCCGGTTCCTCAGCACCTCCCACCGGGAGCTGCACCGCCTGCCCGACCTGTCGGCCCTGACCCTGCGTCCGTTCGCGCCGGGAGTGCTGGTCCACGGCGACGGCAGACTGCACCGTACGGGCGAGGTGGTACGCCGCCGGAGCCCGGCGCCCGTGCCGTACCCCCGGGCACACCCCGACGGAGCCGACCCCTCCGGCGCGTACGGCGCCTGGGCGGCCCGGAGGGGCGTGGGGGGAGCACTGACCATGGCGCGCGCCCTCGCGAGCGCCCCCAGACCGCTGGACGAGGCCCGGCTCGGCGCCTCCCTGGCCAGGCTCGCGGGAATGTCGGCGGCACGGCTCGCGGCCCGCCCCGAGCGGTCGGCGGCCGAGGCGATAGCCGCCCGCGGGCTCCCCGCCCGTACCGTCGGCGGCTTTCTGCACCCGCTGCTGTCGGCGCTGCTGTGCGATCCGGAGCTGACGACGTCGAGCCGGTGCGCCGATCTCGTACTGCGCAGCTTCGCCCGGGGCCGTCTCTGCGTGCCCGAAGGCGGTTCGGGGGCGGTGCCCGATCTGCTGGCCGCGGCCCTGCCGCCGGGCACGGTCCTGACCGGCGTCCGGGTCAAGGAGGCGTCGATCAACCGGGTCAGCACGGAGGAGTACGGCGAACTGACCTGCCGGGCCCTGGTCCTCGCCACGGGTGCCCGGGAGGCGGCCGAACTCCTGCCGGGCCTGCGGGTGCCGGACTTCCATCCGGTGACCCTGCTGCACCACAGCGCGCCCGAGGCGCCGCCGACGGGTGCGGCGCTGGTGCTGGACGCGGACCGGACTGGCCCGGTGGCGCACACCGCGGTGATGAGCGCGGTCGACCCGACGCGTGCGCCGGAGGGCCGCGCGCTGATCACCTCGGCGGTGCTGGGCACTCCCCCGGCCGGTCCGGACGCCGTGGTCCGCGCTCAGCTGGCGAGGATGTACGGGGTGCCGACGGGCGACTGGGAGCTGCTCGCGGTCCACCGGACGCCCGACGCGGTCCCCGCGATGCCCGCCCCGCACGATCCGCGCCGCCGGGTCCGGGTGCTGTCCGGCCTGTACGTCTGCGGCGACCACCGCGATACGAGTACGGTCCAGGGCGCCCTCCGCTCGGGCCGCCGCGCCGCCCAGGCGGTGCTGCGCGACTTCGGCGTCCCCGGCGTCCCGGAGCTGCCGCTGGCGGCGTGAGCCCTCGCTGCGGCCGTGCCCCGGGGCCCGGGGCACGGCCGGGTGATGGCGACCACGGCCCGCCCACCGGGCCCGTGGCCTCCCGCACCGGCGGCGGCTAGCCGAGGGCCGCGACCCGCTCCCGGTAGGTGCGTACCGCCGCCGCCTCGCGGTACGGCTCCAGTCGGCGTTCGAAGTCGCGGACGTACTCCAGCGCCCGGACCGAGCGCATCTCGGAGGCCTGGAGCGCGGCCTCCGCGCCCAGGGCGCACGCCTGGTCGAGTTCACCGAGGCCGAGGCGGGCGGTGGCGAGGACGACACGGCAGAAGAGCCGGCTGCGGGCCGGTCCGTGCGGGCGGAGCTGGAGGGAGCGCTCCGCGTGCTGGACGGCGGGGCGGTACTGCTGGAGATCCCGGTAGCAGTGCCCGAACTCGTCCGCGAGCTGTGCCTCGTCGAAGAAGCGCGCCCAGTGCGGCACCTCGTCGCCCGAGCGGGCCGACTCCAGCGCCCGTTCGGCCCGGACCAGGGACGCGGTGCAGGCGCGGGCCTCCCCGAGGACGCCGTGGCCCCGGGCCTCCACCGCGTGCAGCAGCGACTGCACCACGGGCGGGGCGGACGGGCCGAGCCCCTGCTGGGCGACCCGGGTGAGCTGGACGGCCTCGCGCCCGTGGCCCAGATAGACGGCCTGACGGCTCATGGTGACCAGGACGTACGAGCCGTAGGCCCGATCCCCGGCGGCCTGCGCCAGCCGCAGCGCCTGGACGAAGTAGCGCTGGGCCAGACCGTGGGCGGCGATATCGTACGAGGTCCACCCGGCGAGCCGGGTGAGATCAGCGACGGCGCCGAACAGCCGACGCCCGGTGACCTCCCCGTACGTACCGCGGAGCATCGGTTCGGCCTCGTGCTCCAGATAGCGGACGAGGGCCTGGCGGGCATGGCCGCCGCCGTAGGCGTTGTCGATGGTGCGGAACAGTTCGCCGACCGAGCGCAGTGCGGCGATGTCACCGCTGGAGACCCGCTGGCCGGGGGCCCGTTCGGTGATCCGGTCGGCGGTGCGCTGCCGGGGGACGCCGCTGCCGCCCTGGACGGGTACCCGCGGTCCGCCGGGTCCGGTGCCCGGGGTGGGGTCGCCCCGCCCGACGCGTTCGTCGGCCCGTCCGATCAGCCAGTCACGGCTGGGGACGACGAGCCCGGCGGGGGTGAATGCGATCTTGCGCAGTTCGGCGTGGCTGCCGGAGTCCTTGCGCCAGAGCCCGCCGACGATCTCGACGGCCTCCTCGGGGGTGGCGGCGAACTCCAGCCCCGCGTAGACGGGGGCGCAGGCGTCGAGCCCCAGGTCCTGTGCCGACAGCCGTCTGCCGAGCCGGCGGGTGAAGACCTCGGCGATGAGTGCGGGGGTGGTGCCGCGCGGCTGCTGGCCCCGGAGCCAGCGGGTCACGGACGTCTTGTCGTAGCGGAGGTCGAGACCGTGCTCAAGACCGAGCTGGTCCACTCTGCGGGCGAGCCCGGCATTGGAGAATCCTGCTTCGGCGATGAGTGCGGCAAGCTGGCGGTTGGGGATGCGCTGCGGGGGTCGTTCCGTCATCAGCCGTGTGGTCTCCTGCCTTCCGGGCCGGTCGCAGCCCTCATGGAACGGCGCGAATTTAGCGGCCCCTCCGGCCCGGCCCACAGGCTTCGAAGGAGCTTCATCCGAACGTGTGAGGATGGGGGGTGCGCTGACGGGAGAAACCTCCCGCCCGTGGCCGGTACCCCCCGCCGTACAGTGGCAGGGGCCGCGGCGGGCACGACGAGCACGACGGGCACGACGCAAGGTTCGAAGGAGGCAGTGCGGTGGGTGAGCTGCGGTTCGTCCGACTGGGCTTCGGCGGGGACGCCGTCGAGTACCAGGAGGCGTGGCAGAAGCAGCGCGAGGTCCACGCCGCGCGGTTCGCGGACGAGATCCCGGACACGTGTCTGCTGCTGGAGCACCAGCCGGTGTACACGGCGGGGCGGCGGACCGAGGACAGCGAACGGCCCCTCGACGGCACCCCCGTCGTCGACGTGGACCGCGGCGGCAAGATCACCTGGCACGGCCCGGGGCAGCTGGTGGGCTATCCGATCCTGAAGCTGCCGCGGCCGGTGGACGTGGTGGCCCATGTCCGCAGGCTGGAGGAGGCGCTGATCAACGCCTGCGCCGAGTTCGGCCTGGCGACGAGCCGGGTGGAGGGGCGCAGCGGCGTCTGGGTGCTGGGCGATCTGGTGGAGCAGCGGCCGTCCCCGGGCGGGCTCTCCCTGGACTTCGACCCCCGGCTGCACGACGACGAGTTCGACCCGCGGCTCAACGGCCCCGAGTACGCCCCCTCCAACGCGGGCCAGCGGCGCGAGGACCGCAAGCTGGCCGCGATCGGGATCCGGATCGCGAAGGGCGTCTCGATGCACGGCTTCGCGCTCAATGTGAACCCGGACAACACCTGGTTCGACCGGATCGTGCCGTGCGGTATCCGGGACGCGGGCGTTGCGTCGCTCGCGGGCGAGCTGGGCCGTGACATCACGATCGCGGAGGTGCTGCCGGTGGTGGAGCGGCAGCTGCGGAAGGTGCTGGAGGGTGCCGATCCGCTTCCGCGGGCGGTCGGGACGACCGCCTGAACCGCCCCGGGGGCCGTTCGGGGGAATGCGCCTCAGCGTGACCGGGTTGTCACGAGGCAGGGCCGTACAAAGCACGGGCGTACCCTGGTGTGCGCCGCAGAATCGAATGCCGCGATAGCAGAAAGGGGCGCCACGTGTCCGCTGTCGCACCCGACGGACGCAAGATGCTGCGCCTGGAGGTCCGGAACAGCCAGACCCCCATCGAGCGCAAGCCCGAGTGGATCAAGACCCGGGCGAAGATGGGCCCCGAGTACACGAAGATGCAGAGCCTCGTGAAGCGCGAGGATCTGCACACGGTGTGCCAGGAGGCGGGCTGTCCCAATATCTTCGAGTGCTGGGAGGACCGCGAGGCCACCTTCCTCATCGGCGGTGACCAGTGCACCCGGCGCTGTGACTTCTGCCAGATCGACACCGGGAAGCCGGAGGCGCTGGACCGCGACGAGCCGCGCCGGGTCGGCGAATCCGTCGTCACGATGGACCTGAACTACGCGACGATCACCGGTGTCGCCCGGGACGACCTCCCGGACGGCGGCGCCTGGCTGTACGCGGAGACGGTACGGGAGATCCACCGGCAGACCGCCGCGCGCGCGGACGGCCGGACCAAGGTCGAGCTGCTGGCCCCGGACTTCAACGCGGTGCCGGAGCTGCTGGAGGAGGTCTTCGCCTCGCGGCCGGAGGTCTTCGCGCACAATGTCGAGACCGTGCCGCGGGTCTTCAAGCGGATCCGCCCCGGCTTCCGCTACGACCGGTCGCTGGAGGTGATCACCCGGGCCCGCGAGGCCGGTCTGGTCACCAAGTCGAATCTGATCCTGGGGCTGGGCGAGGAGCGGGCCGAGGTCTCCGACGCGCTGCGGCAGATGCACGACGCGGGCTGCGAGCTGATCACGATCACGCAGTATCTGCGGCCGTCGGTCCGCCACCACCCCGTGGAGCGGTGGGTGAAGCCCGACGAGTTCGTGGAGCTGAAGGAGGAGGCCGAGCAGATCGGCTACTCCGGAGTGATGTCGGGACCGCTGGTGCGCTCGTCGTACCGGGCGGGGCGGCTCTACCAGCAGGCGATGGAGAAGCGGCTGGCGGGCGAGCGGACCACGCTGCCCGTCGTGTGAATTCAAGCACAAGCTATTACCCCTCGGTAATACGAGGGTGGGCGCGGCCCGTATGCTTCCCGCAGGTGGGGACGGCGTACGGGCCGCGTCAGGATTCGGGGGCCGGGCGTCAGGGATTCATCGGCGTTTGACCGGTCGGTCACGCCCTGGTAACACCGAGCAGTGACCCTGGTGTCAGGCCCCGGGGACCGTCCGGCCGAAGGCGATCGGAAACGGTCGGGTACGACCATGTCCGTCCCCCCGGCTGCGATACGGCACCGGGCTACCGGCACTCCGGAACACCGCGCCGTCCGCGCACCACCCACCGGGTCCCCGCACCGTCGCACGCGCCCGTCGCACCGCCCCGTACCACCGCACCACCCCCGTCCGTCCACCGACCGCGACCGGTCTTCCCCCGCCCTCCGGCGGCCCCGGCCGCGGTCACCACTCCCCGAAGGGGGCCCCGCCATGCAGGCCGCGCAGGCACGTCCGGTACGCGCCACCGCCCTCCCGTCCGTGACCGGCGCGCTGCGCGCCATGGAGTCCCTGCTGCTCGGCAGCGGCCAGCGCACCGCCCGCCGCAACGCCTGGACGGCCGTCCTGGAGGACCGCCGCCGGGCCAGGGACCGGGTCGAGACGGAGCATGTACTGGAGGCCGTGGCGGAGCGCGCGCCGCGGGCCACGTAAACTTCGCAGTATGGCGAGGAAGGCAAAAACGGACAGCACTGACGCTGCTGCGAACCCGGGGCGACTGAAGCAGATCGCCCTCACCTACAAGATGACCCGCAAAGCCGATCCTGTGGTCGGTCTGGTCATCGCGGCCGTAGGAATCGTCACCTTCGGTGTCTTCCTCGGAATCGGCTTCTGGGTCGGCTACCCGATCTATCTCGGTATTCTCGGCTTCCTGCTCGCCTTCCTCTCGATGGCGATCGTTTTCGGGCGCCGGGCCGAGCGGGCGGCCTTCGGCCAGATGGAGGGCCAGCCGGGTGCGGCGGCCGCCGTCCTGCAGAACGTGGGCCGCGGCTGGACGACCACTCCCGCGGTGGCGATGAACCGCAACCAGGACGTGGTGCACCGCGCGGTCGGCCGGGCGGGCATCGTCCTGGTCGCCGAGGGCAACCCGAACCGGCTGAGGACCCTGCTGGCGGCCGAGAAGAAGAAGATGTCCCGGGTCGTGATGGACGTACCGGTGCACGACATCATCGTGGGTACGGACGAGGGCCAGGTGCCGCTGAAGAAGGTCCGTACGACCATGCTGAAGCTGCCCCGCGTGCTCTCCGGCCCCCAGGTGACCGCGACCAACGACCGGCTGCGCGCCCTCGGGGACCTGCTGAGCAATATGCCCCTGCCGAAGGGCCCGATGCCCAAGGGCATGCGGATGCCGCGCGGCGGCCCGAAGACGCGCTGACCGAATCCTGCCTGATACGGAAGGGGCGGCCCGGAGAGTTCTCCGGGCCGCCCCTTCCGCGTACCGCGCCCCTTGCGCACCGCCCGGTGGGCGGCGGCTGGTCCTCGCCACCGCGCACCGGCCCTCGGGCGGGCGCCGTCGGCAAAAGCTCAGAGCCTCAGAGGCTCAGAGCCGGACCTGGACGGCCTTGGAGAACCGGTCGTGCAGTCCGCGCCCGTCACGGTCCCAGATCAGGGCCGGAAGCCCGAGGCAGAGCAGTAGGCTGCGCAGGAGCACCCGGCCGAAGGGGAGCGGGCCGCCCTCGACCGCCACCACCCGGAGGCGGAAGATCCGCTTGCCCGGGGTGAAGCCGACGGTCCCGAGCGTCAGCACGCTCAGAACGAAGAAGATGCCGAGCGCCCAGTTGCCGCCGGTCTGGCGGTTGCCGTCGGCGAAGAACGCGCTCGCGACCAGGAAGCAGAGCCCCCAGTCGACGAAGATGGCACCGAGCCGCCGCCCGGTGGGCGCGATGGCGCCGGGCCCCTCCTCCGGCAGCCCGAGCCGCTTGCCCCGGTGCCCGAAGTCGACGCCCATGTCCTCGGCCGCCGCACGGGGTCCGGAGAGCCACGATCCGATTGCTTGCCTGTTGTCCACCCGTCCACGGTACTGGGCCCGGGTCGGTCCTCCGGCAGCCGGGTCGGCCCGGGCGCGGTCGCCGCGGCACGGCCCCGGAGTGACGTACCCGACCCGGGACACCCGCCCGGTTAACGCGGCCGAAACAATCGGGTCATCCTTGAGAAATCCCCTCTGCCTATCGTCGGGCCTGCGTGTGGCCACCGCACTGGCCGTACGGACGAGCTACCAACCCGCCCCCGCCCGGGACGGGAGTAGGAGGAGTTGGATGTTCCAGAACGCCGACGACGCGAAGAAGTTCATCGCCGACGAGGACGTCAAGTTCATCGACGTCCGGTTCTGCGACCTGCCAGGTGTGATGCAGCACTTCACGATCCCGGCGAGCGTCTTCGACCCGTCGGAGGAGCTGGCCTTCGACGGCTCGTCCATCCGCGGCTTCCAGGCGATCCACGAGTCCGACATGGCGCTGCGCGCCGATCTGTCCACGGCCCGGGTCGACCCGTTCCGCCGGGACAAGACGGTCAACATCAACTTCTTCATCCACGACCCGATCACGGGCGAGCAGTACAGCCGTGACCCGCGGAACATCGCCAAGAAGGCGGAGGCGTACCTCGCCTCCACCGGCATCGCGGACACCGCGTACTTCGGTCCGGAGGCGGAGTTCTACGTCTTCGACTCGGTCCGTTTCAGCACCTCCGCGAACGAGGGCTTCTACCACATCGACTCCGAGGCGGGCGCCTGGAACACCGGTGCGGTCGAGAACAACCGCGGCTACAAGGTCCGCTACAAGGGCGGCTACTTCCCCGCCCCGCCGGTCGACCACTTCGCCGACCTGCGCGCGGAGATCTCCCTGGAGCTGGACCGTCAGGGCCTCCAGGTCGAGCGCCAGCACCACGAGGTGGGCACGGCCGGCCAGGCCGAGATCAACTACAAGTTCAACACCCTGCTGGCCGCCGCCGACGACCTGATGCTCTTCAAGTACATCGTGAAGAACGTCGCCTGGCGCAACGGCAAGACCGCGACCTTCATGCCGAAGCCGATCTTCGGTGACAACGGCTCGGGCATGCACGTCCACCAGTCGCTGTGGCAGAACGGCTCCCCGCTCTTCTACGACGAGCAGGGCTACGCCGGTCTCTCCGACACCGCCCGCTACTACATCGGCGGCATCCTCAAGCACGCCCCGTCGCTGCTGGCGTTCACCAACCCGACGGTGAACTCCTACCACCGCCTGGTGCCCGGCTTCGAGGCCCCGGTCAACCTGGTCTACTCGCAGCGCAACCGCTCCGCCGCGATGCGCATCCCGATCACGGGCTCCAACCCGAAGGCCAAGCGCGTCGAGTTCCGCGCCCCGGACCCGTCCTCCAACCCGTACCTGGCCTTCTCGGCCCTCCTCCTCGCGGGCCTCGACGGCGTCAAGAACAAGATCGAGCCGGCCGAGCCGATCGACAAGGACCTCTACGAGCTGGCCCCCGAGGAGCACGCGGGCGTCCCCCAGGTCCCGACCTCCCTCCCGGCCGTCCTGGAGGCGCTGGAGCAGGACAACGAGTACCTCCAGGCCGGCGGTGTCTTCACGTCCGACCTGATCGAAACGTGGATCGACTACAAGCGCACCAACGAGATCGCCCCGATCCAGCTCCGCCCGCACCCGCACGAGTTCGAGCTCTACTTCGACCTCTAGGCCGCACCGCACGGGCCGCAGGTCCGCCCGGCTCGCCCGTAGTGCCCCCGAGGGCCGCCGTCTCCTTCCTGGGACGGCGGCCCTCGGCCGTACGGTCACGAGTGCGGTACGCCCGCCCGGACATCCGGCCAGACGTGGAGTTCCGCCCGGCCGCCGGAGCGCCGGATCGCATCGGCGTAGGCCACGTTCTCGTCCCTGAAGGTTTGGGCCGAGCCGACGTCGATGTAGGCCGGGGGCAGTCCCGAGAGGTCGGTGGCGCGGGCCGGGGCGGCATAGGGCGGGAGGTCGGCGGTGCCGTGGCGGTCACCCGGCAGCGCCTGCCGGGCGGTGGCGTCGGAGGTACGGTCCCAGGTGTCGTGGCCCGCCATCTGCTGCCGGGCGGAGAACGGGTCGTTGCGGTCGTCGGGCATCGGGCTCAGCAGCAGTTGGCCGATCGCTATGGGGCCCTTGCGATCGCGGGCGAGCAGGGCGAGGGCCGCCGCCAGGCGGTAGCTGCGCCCGGGGCCGGGCGGTACTCGGCGGAGACCACGGCCAGTTGGAGCGGTTCGGCCCCTGCGCGGAGCAGGCGCGGGAGGACCGGCCACGCATTGCCCATGATCATTCCGCCGCCGTGCAGGTAGGACAGGACGGGCAGCGGTCCGGTGGCTCCGGCGGGCCGGGCCCGGCAGGAGCGCCTGCTGGAGCAGCTGCCTTTCCTGCCGCCCGGCACAGCACGGGAAAGGTCCCGTGGATGAACGGCGGCGCGCATCACGGGCACTGACATCTCCGTGGGCGCGGCCGAATTCCCGCGCCGGACCGGGCGCGGTGGAATGACCATGGAGCCGGAACCCCTATGGTGTTCCGCATGTCCGTTCCCGAACTCATCCGTATCGTCACCCGTTCGTCTCCCATGGCCCTCGCCCAAGTCGAGCGGGTACGGGGCGAACTGGCCGCCCTGTACCCGGGGATCCGGACGGAGGTCGTCCCCGTGACGACCTCCGGCGACCGCTGGATGGGTGATCTCGCCAAGCTCGGCGGGAAGGGTGCCTTCACCAAGGAGGTCGACGCGGCGCTGCTCGCCGGGGAGGCCGATCTCGCGGTGCACTGCGTCAAGGACATTCCCGCCGACCGGCCCCTTCCCGCGGGGACCACCTTCGCCGCCTTCCTCGCCCGTGACGACATCCGGGACGCGTTGATCCACCCCGGCGGGCTCACCCTGGACCAACTGCCCCCGGGCACCAGGATCGGCACCTCGTCCGTGCGCAGGATCGCCCAGCTGGCTGCCTCCCACCCGGAGTTGGAGTGCGTCCCGATGCGGGGCAACGCCAACCGGCGGCTGGAGAAGCTGGCCGCCGGGGAGGCGGATGCCCTACTGCTGGCGGCGGCCGGGCTGGAACGCATCGGGCGCACCGACGTGATCAGCGAAATCCTCTCCGTCGAGACCATGTGTCCGCCGATCGGCGCGGGCATTCTGGCCCTTCAGTGCCGTGAGGCGGACACCGCGACCATCGACCTGGTCAGCGCGCTGGGCTCACCGGCCACCCATCGGGAGGCGACGGCCGAGCGGATGCTCCTCCATGTGCTCCAGGGGCACTGCAACTCCCCCATCGCCGGCTATGCCCGGGCCGAACGCGGCGGAGAGCTGTCCCTGCGCGCCAAGGTCTTCACTCCCGACGGCAAGCGGGTGCTCAACGCCCATGAGTGGGCCGGTCCCCTCGACCCGGCGACGCTGGGCACCTCCGTCGCGGTGGCACTGCTGCGGCAGGGCGCCCGGGAGCTGATCGACGGCATTCCGCACTGAGACCGGAACGGCCCGGTGGCGGCCCCGGGGGGTGTCGAGCCGGTGTCCCCGCCGCGCTGCGGGGACACCGGTTCACCGCGTCCGGACCCGACCGGACGCGGTCCGCTCAACGGCCGTAACGGATCAGCGCCCTGACCATCCGGCAGGTGGAGTCCGACGGCGGGTGGACACCGATATGGTCCGCTGTCGTCCGGATCCGGACATTGTCCGCGGTCGCCGGGTGGTAGACGCCCGAGTCCAACAGGGCTATCGCCAGGCGCATCGCCTTGAGCCGGCGGTTGTGCGTCACATACCACTCGCGCGGCCGACCGGCCGGGAGGGGCGTCTTCGTCAGGGGGGCGGACGCCGCGGTATGCCCCGCGGCGGGCTTCCTCATAAGTCTGGATACGGCCATCGACAACCTCCAGTTGCGGTGGCGGGACCATCCCGAACTGATGTCCATTCTACTGGGGGCCACTGACAATCGGCCCTGGCCAGACGGGGTGCACGCTACCGTTGAGGCCATGGAGATCTGGATCAATCCCGCCTGTTCCAAATGCCGCGGCGCCCTCGGTCTGCTCGATGCGGAAGGGGCTTCGTACACCGTTCGCCGCTATCTGGAGGACGTACCGGACGCCGCCGAGATCCGGGAAGTGCTCACACGGCTCGGGCTGGAGCCGTGGGACATCACCCGCACCCAGGAGGCGGCCGCCAAGGAGCTGGGCCTGAAGGACTGGCCGCGCGACGAGGCCTCGCGCGACCGCTGGGTGGAGGCGCTCGCCGCCCACCCCAAGCTGATCCAGCGGCCGATCATCACCGCCGACGACGGGACCGCGGTGATCGGCCGGACGGACGAGGCCGTCCGGGACGCCCTGCAGCGCGGCAGCGGGCGCCCCTGACGCCGACGGGTCCCTCCGGAGTCCGGAGCTGTGGCCGCCCGGTCGGCTCTCACCGCTTTCCCAGACGCTCCTCGGCCTCCGCCAGGATCTCCGTCAGGCGCAGACCGAAGCGGATATCGCAGTCGTCCGGCCGGCCCGTGCGCACGCTCTCCACAAGGGCGTCCACCGCGGCATGGAACGCGGACACGGAACCGGCCCATCGGGGCAGGGTCGCCGGGCCCTGGTCACCCAGGAGCTCAAGGTGCACACCGGCCGCTTTCGGTGGGGCGCTCAGGCCCAGCGTCGCCGTACTGGAGGCGCCCGAGGCATGGCGCAGGGCCAGATGGACCGTGTCCTCGGGGCCCCGGAAGGCCGTCACCTCGGTCACCTCGCCCAGGACCGGTATCAGCACGGACAGCACATGCGGACCCAGATCCCATAGACCGCCCTTCTCCCGCCGCCAGGGCGAGGCCGCGAACCGATGGTCGGACGCGGGGTCGTACAGCGAGCCCAGCCAGCGGGCCGACGCGGTGAACCAGCCGCCCGTCGCGGACTGTTCGGCTGTCCAGGCGCGGGTCGCCGGGGCGAATCGGAGGGTGCAGAAGACCACCGAGGCGACACCCGCGGCGGCCACCGCGTCCGCCGCCGCCCGGGCCTCGCGCACACCGGTCGCCACCGGCTTGTCCAGCAGCACATGGCATCCGGCCCGGGCCGCCCGGACCACCAGGGGCGCCTGCACATCCGGTGGCACCGCGAAGGCGACCGCGTCGCAGGCCGCGAGCAGTTCGCCGAGACCCTCCTCGCCGTCGTACGCAGTGGTGTCCCAGGTGTCGGCGAGCGCTCGGGCGGCCTCCGGGCGGCGGGCCCATATCCCGGCGAACACCACACCGTCGTGGGACGCGAGGGCGGGCGCCTGGGTCTCCTCGGCCCACGGCCCCGCGCCGACAAGACCGACCCGGAGCCGCCCCTGCGCCCCGGTCCCCTGCCCCGATGCCCCTTCCGGGGATGCCGCTGGTGCTGATGCCGACGTCTGCTCTTCTTCCGTCATGCGCCCAGTCTGCCCATCGCCCGCCGTCCGGGTCCCGTTTTATCCACAGCGCCGGACAATCATGCGATGTTAGTTTGAACCGACCGGCCGCGGGACTCCGGTGCGACTTCCGGAACTTGCCTCTGAAGCACTGTTTGCGCTGATCGCACCCCCATTCCCCGGCCGGTCTCTTCCTGCCCGGGCGCCCTCCGGGTGCTGTGGTGTTCGTGGAGTGGAGTGGACGGAGGCCGTGGTGTCCGTGGAACCCGCAGAGTCGGTGCAGCCCGCAATGCCGGTGCAGTCCGCAGGGTCGGTACGGTCCGCCGCGTCCGCAAGGCCCGTGCCGCCGCAGGACCCCACCGAAACCACCTCCACCGGAGAGCTCCGCGCCGGTCTCGTCGCCGCCGAGGACCTGCTCCTCTTCGTCAACGCGGCGATCACCGCCACCGGTCAGCGCGAGTTCCGCTCCGACGCCGCCGAACAGCAGCTGTCACTCGCCTTTCTCCATGAGTACGTGCAGGTCAACCACCGCTCCCTCTACGCCGCGGCACTCGCCCTCGACATCAACGACCACAACGCGGCCCTGATCGTCGAACGACTGCTCCGCACCGCGCGCGAGGCCACGGCCGAGCAGAAGCGCACCGAGGGCCGGCTGATCGCGGCGCGGCTCGCGCTGCTCCCGCCGCAGCGCGTCTACCGGCTCTTCCGGGCACTCCGCACCGCCGGAGTGAACAACCGCCGCACGCGCGCCGTCCAGCGGGACTGGCTGGCGGCCCGGCCGGATCTCGGTCTCGACGCGGTGAAATACCGGCGGTGGCTGAAGTCCGCGGTCCGTCACTCCCATCCCCCGGCCCGGGTACTCGACAGCGGGGCGCTCTCCGCCGGCCGCGCGGGCGAGCTGGGCGACTTCCTCTTCCGGCCCGGCATCCGGACCCGCTACGGCCATCCCCTCCTCGACGCCTACCGCCGCGCCCACTACGAGCAGCAGGCGGTCTACGAGCTGCCGTTCACCGTCGCCGAGGGGTTCGCCGCCCGCCACCGCGTTCCACGGGAGCGTTTCCTCGAACGGATCGCGCCCCGGATGACCCGGCTGGAGAAGCTGCGCACAACCGAGGCGACCGGAGGCCGTACCGGTGAACGGGAGCTGTCGGAGCTGCCGCTCACCCGGCTCGCGCTGTACGCCCTCTCCCTGCCCCGCGCCGAGCGGGCGGCCCGCCGGACCGTGCTGACGGCCGCGCTGCGGTCGGCCGCCCGGCGCTCCGCGGGGGCCGGCGCGGGCAGCTGGGGCCGGGTCTCGGCCGTACTGGACGACAGCTACTCCTCGTACGGTTCCGGGGTCAAACGGCGCCGTCCCCTCGCGGTGGCGCTGGCCGCGCACTTCCTGCTGGAAGCGCTCGCCGCGACGTACCGCCCCCACTGGACGTCGGGTCTGACCGATCCGCTGATGGCGCACCCCGTGGGACCGACGCCGCTCGGCACGCGGATCCTCGACGCCCTGGAGGACTCCCCCGACCGGCTGGTGATCGTGTCGGACGGCTGGGACAACGCACCGCCCGGGCTGGCGGGCGAGGTGCTGCGGCTGTGGCGCACCGCGCTGGACCCCGGGCGGGCCACGGCGGTCGTCCATGTGAACCCCGTCTACGACGCGGCGGGGTACGACGTCCGGCGGCTCGCGCCGTCGGTGCCGACGGTGGGGATCCGGGACGCGGAGGATCTGCCGGCGCTGGTGGAGGTCGGGCAGTTCACCGAGGGCCGTACGGGCCCGGCGGAGCTGCGGGCCTATCTGGACCGCCGCACGGAACGGTTTCTGCGAAGGTACGAGCGGCACCTGCCGGACGAAGGCAGGGGCAGGGGCGGGGGCAGGAACGGGAGCGGGAGCGGGTACGACGGCGGGAAGGCGGGGCGGGTATGAGCGGGCTGGACATGACCGGGCTGACCACAGGCCCGGCACAGGTGTGGGGCGGTATCCGGCTGGTGCCCCTGCTGCGCGACGCGCCCGTCGCGGGGCTCAGGCTCCACCGCGACCTCGGCACAGCCGCAGAAGACGACCCCGACGACCCGTGCGACGGCCCCTGGCGTGTCTCGTACGTTCCGCACGCCTTCGTCGCCGACTGGTCGGGCGACGGGGCTCACGGCGCCGCGTACGGCACCCGGCTCGGCCCCGGCAGCGGTACGGCGGACCCCGTCCGCATCCCGGTCTCCCCCCGCAGGCATCTGACCCGCCGGGTCCGTGAGCAGGGCCGTCGCGGCCGTGTGCCCCGGGCCACGGACCGGCTGCGGTTCCTGCCGCTCCAACTGGCGCTGGCGGGCTATCTTTCCCTCCACTTCCGCGGCCCGTCGACCGCCTGGGACGAGTGGTCGCGGTCGGCGCTGCAGCGCGGACTGTCGCCCCGGGAGGAAGCGGCGTACGCCGGAGCGTCCGTACCCGGGCTCGGTGAGGCACTGCGGGTCTTCGAGATCCACCCGCGGCAGTGCGGCGTGCTGCTGTACGCGGCCGATGCCCTCGCCGCCGCCTTCGTGGTCCCGCACCCCGCCGACTACCGCGCCCTGCACGGCACGCTGGTGGAGGATCTGTACGGGGAGCTGGTGTACCAGTACGCGTACTACGCCCGTCCGCTGCCCGCGTTCGAGGCCCGGCTCGGCGACGGGCGGAGCGTACGGACCACGGCGGATCTGCGGGCCGCGGCCCGCCGGGCCGAGACCGAGTGGCGCCGCGACCACGACTCGATACTGGCCGCGGGGCTGCTCACCGACGGCTACCGCTTCGAGCGGGTGTACGCCATGGACGGGTTCACCCTCCAGCGGTTCCTGCCGGGGTTCGTACCAGGGCGGGAGCAGCACATCGGGGAGCTGATCCGGGACCACAAGGGACGGACTGCCTATCTGAAGACGTTCCGGCTCTCGGAGGTCCAGGTGCGGCGGGGGCATCTGCTGGACGCCCTGCACCGGGAGGACTGGCATCCGGGGCGGACCGCGGAGGCTCTGGGGACGTCCGTCGAGGAGCTGGCGCGGCGGATCCGGAGCGCGGGATTCGGATCGCTGCTGAAGCACGGCTGAAGCACGGGGCCCACAAGAAGGAGGGGCGGGCCGTCCACGGGCGTAACACGGGGTTCACAACCGGGCAACGGGTGGGAAATCGCCCGTTGACAAGCTGCTGAGCGACCCTGCTGCACCCGCAAAGGATGAGGCCCGTGACCATCAAGGCTGAGTACATCTGGATCGACGGCACCGAGCCGACGGCCAAGCTGCGTTCCAAGACCCGGATCCTTCCGGCCGGCGCGGAGCTTCCCATCTGGGGTTTCGACGGGTCCAGCACCAACCAGGCCGAGGGCCACGCCTCGGACCGCGTACTGAAGCCGGTGTACTCCTGCCCGGACCCGATCCGCGGCGGCGACCACCTCCTCGTCCTGTGCGAGGTCCTCAACACGGATATGACGCCGCACTCCTCCAACACCCGGGCCGGGCTGGTGGAGATCGCCGAGCAGTTCGCCGGGCAGGAGCCGATCTTCGGCATCGAGCAGGAGTACACCTTCTTCGACGGTGACCGTCCGCTCGGCTTCCCCGTCGGCGGTTTCCCGGCGCCCCAGGGCGGCTACTACTGCGGTGTCGGCGTGGACGAGATCCACGGGCGGGATGTGGTCGAGGCCCATCTGGAGAACTGTCTGACCGCCGGTCTCGGTATCTCGGGCATCAACGCCGAGGTGATGCCGGGCCAGTGGGAGTTCCAGGTCGGCCCGCTCCCGCCGGTCGAGGTGGCGGACCAGCTGTGGATCGCCCGCTGGCTGCTCTACCGCACCGCCGAGGACTTCAAGGTGGCCGCGACCCTGGACCCGAAGCCGGTGAAGGGCGACTGGAACGGCGCGGGGGCGCACACCAACTTCTCGACGAAGGCGATGCGGGAGTCGTACGACGCGATCATCACCGCCTGCGAGTCGCTGGGCGAGGGCTCCAGGCCGCTGGACCACGTCAAGAACTACGGCGCGGGCATCGACGACCGGCTCACCGGTCTGCACGAGACGGCGCCGTGGAACGAGTACAGCTACGGCGTTTCGGACCGGGGCGCCTCGGTCCGTATCCCGTGGCAGGTCGAGAAGGACGGCAAGGGGTACATCGAGGACCGCCGGCCGAACGCGAACGTCGACCCGTACGTCGTCACCCGGCTGCTCGTGGAGACGTGCTGCACGGCTCTGGAGAAGGCCGGGCAGGTCTGACGTACCGTCGGCAGATCATGGAGGGGCGCACGCCGGGGACGGCGTGCGCCCCTTCTGCCGTCCGCTCCTCCGCCCTCTCCCGGCGGCCCAAACCTCCCGCCGGTGTGATGAGACAGGCATCTCGATGGGTGAGAGGAGCCCTCCTTCACGGGGAGTTCATCTGGTTCAATGAGCACATGACCGGCTTCCAGAACTCCGTGACGGGTCCCAGCGACCTCGAACCGTTCTGGCCTTCCCGGCAGCACCACGACTTCGACCGGGTGTGTTGCCGCGCGATGAACGCGCGGGCCCTCTAAAACCGGTCTTCCGGCCTTCGGCCAGCGCGCACGACGTACGTCCGTACCACCGACTCGTCGAACCCTCCGCGCGAAAGAGAGCTGACCTCTCATGGCGAATATCGTCAACTCCCGTACCCGTACGTTCTCGCCCGCCCCGGCGGTGGCCGCGGCCCGGGCCGGCGCCGCCTCCGCGGTACCGGGCCGGGCCGGGGGCCGGCCGCCCGCCGCCCGCCCGGAGCGTCACCGGCTGCGGGCCGTCGCCCCCGACGAGGTCGTACCGCCCGGTGCCCTGCGGACGCTGACGGATCTGCTGCCGCCCGGTGCCACCTGGCTGCCCGCACCCCAGCACCAGGTCCCGGCCCTGCCGGGGCGGCCGCCGATGGTGGGCTATCTGGTGCTCGTCCCCGCGGACCAGCTGCCGTCCGCTCCGGCCCCGGCCGGTGTGCCGGCCGCATCCGCCGCTCCGGTCGCCCGGGCAGCGGCGGCCCCCGCAGCGATGGGCCGCGGCGCCGCGGCGTCCGGGTACGGGGAGGGGCCGGTGGCGATCGACCCGGCCGAGCGCGTGGCCCGGGTCGGCGGCCGGGCCCTCGACCTGACGTATCTGGAATTCGAGCTGCTGGCCCATCTGGTGGCCCGGCCGCAGCGGGTGCACACCCGTGACCATCTGGTGTCGACGGTCTGGGGGTACGGGCACGTGGGCGACGGCCGGACGGTCGACGTCCATATCGCCCGGCTGCGGCGGAAGCTGGGCGCCGAGCACCGTCACACCATCCAGACGGTACGGCGCGTGGGGTACAAGTACGCGCCCTGACAAGGGACTCCGGGAGCCGGGGCAGGGAACCCGGCCCCCGGTCCCGGGCAGGGAACCCGGGGCCGGGGCCCGGGCAGGGAACCCAGGGCCGGGGCCCGGGCAGGGAACCCGGGGCCGGGGCCCGGAGCCGTCATCCGGACCGGGTACGGCCCCGGGGGCTGGAGCCGTACCCGGGCCCCGGGGCCGTACCGCCTGCTCAGACCGCGGTGCGGCGGGCCCGGATCCTCGTCACGGCGGCGAGCGCGAGGTCCACGGCGAGGAACACCAGCAGGCTGATCCCGAGCAGTGGTACGAACCAGCCGATCACGACGGTCGCGGCGGCCAGCACCAGCAGGGCGAGCGGCGGAACCTTTCGCCAGGCGCCGCGCGGCACCGGGCGGCCGACCGGGGAGCGCCCCTTGGTGGGCCGCCGCAGCCACCACATCCGGTAGCCCCAGAAGATCACCAGGATCAGGGCGAGCGCCAGGGCGGCCAGCACCAGCTGGTTGACCAGTCCGAACAGCACACCCATATGGGCGTCGATCCCGAACCTGGTCAGCTTCGCGAGCAGCGGGTAGTCGGAGAAGCGGAGTTCGTCCATCACCTTGCCGTCGGCCGGGTTCACGGAGACGGAGTCCAGGTGGACGGGAAAAGTGGCGTCGGTCTCCTTGATCAGATAGCCGGTGCCTTCGCCGGGCAGGGTGATCGACAGCTGTCCGTCGATCCCGGCCGCGCGGGCGGACTCCAGGGCCCGGTCGATGCCGACGTCGGTGCCCTGGTGGGCGCCGCCGGTCCCGCCGCCGCCGTGGTTCGCGTGCTCACCGCCGCCGGAGGAGCCGTCGAGGCTCGCCGAGACGGAGGGGGTCGCGCCGCCCAGCTGGTCCTGGACGGCGCCGATGTTCTCACCGGCGTAGCGGGACCAGGTCAGTCCGGTCGCGGAGAGGGCGACGAGCCCGACGACGGCCCAGAGTCCGACGGTGCCGTGCCAGGACAGGGTTCGCCGGCGGCCCTTCGCGCCGCGTTCGGGCACGATCAGGGCGCGCCGGGAGGCCCGCCTGCGGCCGAGCCACAGCGCGAGTCCGCCGAGGGCGACGACCCAGAGCCAGCTGGCGGCCAGTTCGCTGTAGTTGCGGCCGAACTCGCCCAGGCGCAGATCGCGGTGGAGCCCGTCCAGCCAGGTCCGCAGGGGAAGGGCGCCAGAGCTGCCGTAGGAGGGCAGCTCGCCGCGTATCTCGCCGGTGTGGGGATTGACGAAGACCGCGAGTGAGGTGCCCTCGGGGGTGCCGGGGGCGTCCATCAGGACGCGGGTGGTGTCGCGGTCGCCGGTCGCGGGCCAGACGGCGGTGACGGTGCCGTCCGGACGGACGTTGCGGGCGGCCGCGATCTGATCGGCGAGGGGCATGGGGCCCTCGTAGCGGTCACCGGCGGGGACGGTCAGCTCCTGCCGGTAGACGATCTTCTCGGCCGGATAGGCGAGCGCGTACAGCAGTCCGCTGACGGCGGCGATCAGCAGCAGGGGGGCGATGAGCAGCCCGGCGTAGAAGTGGATCCGGAGGACGAGGGGGCGCAGCCTGCTCCAGAGGGAGCCGGTCACCGCCTCCTGTTCGGTCTCGGTTCTGCCGTGGGCAGGCGTGGCAGGAGTGTCGATTGACATGGTGTTCCTGGAGGTGAGTGTGTCGACATGGGGGGATACGGCCCCCGGTCAGACGGCGGCTCCAGGGGCCGTGGCGCGGATACCGGCGAACGGCGGCGGGCCGCGGCGCACCAGGGTGTGGCCGAGCAGGACGGCGGTGCCGGAGCGCGCGGGCCCGGTGGTTCGGGGAAGGGCCCGGCGGCGCGGGGCGTGGTGGGCGTCCGGGGACGCGAGCAGCAGCCTCAGCGGGGTGAAGGCGAGGGCGGCGACGGCACGCGCCAGCCGGAAGAACGATTCTTCACCCCGGGCCAGCCAGAGCCCGCAGACCGCGGCGGCGAGGACATGGGCCAGGAGCATGCCCGGGCCACCGGTCGGCAGCCAGTCGACGGCGGTGGTACCGGCGGCGGTGCCGGTGCCCCGGTGGTGGCCGCCGGCGTTGCCCTGGGCGCCGGCGTAGAGGAAATGGAGGGCACCCTGGGCCGTGAGCAGACCGGTACCGATCGCGAGCGGGCCGCGGCGGCGGGCTGCGGCAAGCCAGCCGGTGGCGGCGGCCACCGCGAAGGCGGGCAGCAGCACGGCGAGAGGGAGGACATGCCCGGACATCAACATATGCCCCGTCGCCGACAAAGCGGTGCAGACCGCCGCGAAGAGTGCGGCCCGCAGGGCGCGCATCGGCGGCCGGGGTCCTGTCATGGTCCCCACATGCTGCCATCGCAGGTCGGGAAGCGGGAGAGCCCGGTCGGAAATTGCCCCGTGACGGATGAGACGGATGGGGCACGGGATTACTCCGTCGGCGGAAGTCCTGTTCCCCCGGGAAGGGTTGGGGGCAGGGTCGGTGCATGAGAGTTCTGATACTGGGTGGTACGGAGTTCGCCGGGCGGGCGGTCGTGGCCGCCGCCCTGGCACGGGGCTGGGACGTCACGGTCTTCAACCGGGGTACGCGCCCGGTGCCCGAGGGGGTCACCGCGCTGACCGGGGACCGGACCCGGCCGTCCGACCTGGCGGTCCTCGCGGACGGCTCCTGGGACGTGGTGGTCGACACCTGGGCGGCCGCGCCCACGGCCGTACGGGATGCGGCGCGGCTGCTCGCGGACCGCGCCGGGCGGTATGTGTACGTGTCGAGCTGTTCCGTCTACACCTGGCCCGCGCCGCCGGATTCGGACGAGTCGGCGCCGCTGGTGACCGCTTCGGCGGACGGCGAGGACGGGCCGTACGCCGAAGCCAAGCGGGGCGGCGAGCTGGCGGCGGCCGAGGCCTTCGGCACGGACCGTTCGCTGCTGGTACGGGCAGGGCTGCTGCTGGGGCCCTGGGAGAACATCGGTCGGCTGCCGTGGTGGCTTTCGCGGATCGCCCGGGGCGGGACGGTGCTCGCGCCGGGGCCCGCGGACGCTCCCGTGCAGTACATCGACGTACGGGATATGGCCGAGTGGATCCTGTCGGCGGCCGCGGCCGGGCTGAGCGGACCGTACAACATGGTCGGGGAGCAGCGCGGGACGACGTTCGGGGACGTGCTCGCGGAGTGCGTCCGGGTGGTGTCGGAGAGCGCGCCGCCGAAGGCCGTTTCCCGGGAGCCCGTGGAGCTGCGGTGGACGCCCGCCGAGCGGATCCTGGCGGCGGGGGTCTCCCCGTGGACGGATCTGCCGATCTGGGTGCCGCCGCAGGCGGCGGATCTGATGGGCGCGCTGTACACGCTGAACGTGGGCCGGGCGGAGGCCGCGGGGCTGCGGTGCCGGCCGCTCGCGGAGACGGTGGCGGACACCTGGGAGTGGCTGCGCGGGGTCGGCGGCGAGCTGTCCGTGGCGGGAGTGGGGATCTCCCCGGAGACGGAGGCGCGGCTGCTGGCGGGGTGAGCCGGGGTGAAGCAGGGGGCCGGGTGGCTGCGTGGGTACGCCCCCGGCCCGGGGGCGGTTCCCGGTGGTACGGCTCCCCGGCGCCGGGGCGCTTGCCGAGCGCGCCCGGTCCGGTTCGTACCACCGGAGCCGGGGCACGGGCCGCCGGGTACGGGGCCCGGATCGGCGCCCGGGCCCGGGGTTCGGCACCCGCCCCCGGCCCGCGTCAGGCGGAGGTCGCGTGGCGGCGGCGGAGCGGGGCTTCGGCCTCCGCCGACTCGCCGTGCTCCAGGGCGGGGAGCCTGCGGAGCAGCCTCGGTGTGTGCCAGTTGCGCTCTCCGAGCAGCGCCATCACCGACGGCAGCAGGATCATCCGTACCACCGTCGCGTCCAGCAGGACGGCCACCGCCAGACCGACGCCCATCTGCTTCATGGACTGCATGGTCAGGGTGCCGAAGACCGCGAACACCGCCACCATGATCACCGCGGCGCCGGTGACCGCGCCCGCGGTGCGGCGGATGCCTTCGGCGATCGCCGCGCGGTTGTCCGCGCCCCGGTCACGGGCCTCGCGGATCCGGGAGACCACGAACACGTGGTAGTCCATCGACAGTCCGAAGAGGACGACGAGGACGAAGAGCGGCAGCCAGCTCTCGATGGCGCCCACGGACTCCGTGCCCAGCAGTGAGGCGCCCCAGCCGTGCTGGAAGACCGCGACCATCACCCCGTAGGCCGCCGCGACCGAGAGCAGGTTCAGCAGCACGGATGTGACGGCGACGACGTAGGACCGGAAGCAGAGGAGCATCACCAGGAAGGTCACGGCCGTGATGAACGCGAAGACCGGGGCGATGCCGTCCTTCAGCTGTGCGGTGAAGTCGACCGACTCGGCCAGTTCGCCGGTGACATAGGCGCGGGCGCCGCTGCCTTCGAAGGCCTCCGGGACGGTCCGCTCGCGGAGTTCGGTGAGCGCCTCGCGGGAGCGGCTGTCACTGCCGTCGCCCGGCAGCGGGACTTCGATCTCGGCGACGTTCTCACCGCGGTGGACGGTGACCCGGTCCCGGTCGAAGGCGGCCAGGGCCTTGCGGACGGGTGCCGCTTCGATGTCGTCGGCCTCGACCACGATCCGGGCCGGGTCGGGTCCGCCGGGGAAGCTGCCGGTGATCTTCTCGTACGCCACGGTGAGCGCGGAATCGGAGCCGAACTGCTTCTCCATGCCGAGCTGCTCGGTCTTCATGCCGACCGCAGGTGCGGCCAGGGCGAGCATCAGGACGGTCCCCACCACGGCGAAGATTCCGGGCCTGGCGAGTACGGGCCGCAGGACGGTACCCGCGAATCCGCCGCCCTCGGGGTCCTTGGTCCGGCGGCGGTGGAGGAAGGGGAGGCGTCCGGCGTCGACGCGGTCACCGAGCCACGACAGGAGTGCGGGCAGCACGGTCACCGAACCGATCATGGCAACCAGCACCACGATGATCGTGGCGAGCGCGAAGCCTTCGAAGAGCATCAGTCCGGACAGGAACATTCCGGCCATGGCGAGCATGACGGTGATACCGGAGACCAGGACGGCCCGGCCGCTGGTGGCCGCGGCGATCCGCAGGGCGGTGTCGGCGTCCCGGCCCGCGGCCCGCTCGTCCCGCTCGCGCCGCAGGTAGAAGAGGCAGTAGTCGACCCCGACCGCCAGCCCCATCAGGAACATCACGGAGTAGGTGGTCGGGAAGAGGTGCAGCTGGTGGCTGGCGAGGGCGAGCAGTCCGTAGGCCGCCGCGCAGGCGGTCAGCGCCAGGGCGACGGGGAGCAGGGCCGCGACGACCGCACCGAAGGCGACCAGCAGAATGCCCAGCGCCAGCGGTACGGCGGTGAACTCCGCCTTGGTGAAGTCGTCGGCGAGCAGGTCGTTCAGCCATCGGTCGGCGCTGGCCTCGCCGAACTGGTGGACCTCGACCCCTTCCCGGCCCTCCGCCGCCGCCCGGACGGCCTTGAGCACCGGTTCGACCCGGTCGTCCGCTTCGTCCGCGGGGCCCTTCATCTCGAAGCGGATCAGGGCCTCCTTGCCATCCGCCGACGGCAGCGGCGGATCGACCTCCGCGGTTTCGCCGGTCGCCTCGACGGCCCGGATCAGCTCGGTCGCCGTGGCCTTCCAGCCGCCCTGCGAACCGCTGCTGACCAGCACCAGCTCAACCGCGGGCGGATCCAGCTCCGCTTCCTCCAGGATCTTCAGGGCCCGGGCGGAATCGCCCGCGCCGTTCTCCGCATCACTCATCTCGACCATTCCGGCCGATCCGCCCGCGACGGTGGCGAGCACGACGAACAACAACCAGCCGAAGATTGCCGTTTTACGGTGGTACGCACTCCATATACCGATGCGTGCGGCGAGATTGCGCCTCATGATGGTGCAGGCCCCCAAGGTCGGAACGCGGGTTTCAGGTCGTCTCCGACGTTAGGAAGCGGCGCCCGGTCGTCCCAGCCGTCAGAGCCCCCTGTGCAGAGCCGTAAGGCGAGGTCCGGGGGGTGGTGCCAGCACCACCCCCACTCGGGTGCGGGGCCCAGTGACCGGCCGGGCCGCGGCGGCCGAGACTGGTACGGGGGCGGCGGGTCGCCGCGCACCGGGGACCACAGCCGGGTCGACAGCGAGGAGAGGGCCATGAGTACGACGCCGACGGGCTCGGCAGCGAGTGCGGCGGAAGCGGGCGGTTCCCCGCGCGCGGCGGGCGGCGGTGCCGTACGCGAACTGCTGGTGGCACCGGTACGCGCCCTGGTCCTGGCGCTCCTCGCGCTGACCGGCTCCATCGTCCTCTTCGTGGTGGTCGCGGTCTCCCTCGCGCTGATCCCGGTGGGGATCGGGGTGTTCACCACACCGCCCCTGATCCACCTGGTCCGCGTCTGGTCCGGTCACCGCCGGCTGCTCGCCGCGGACTGGGCCGGGATCCGGATCCCCGCCTCGTACCGCCCCTTCCCCCGCGATCTCCGTTCCGGTGTCACCGGGCAGGTCGAGCGGTGCAGCCTGCTGCTGAAGGACCCGGCGACCTGGCGGGATCTGCTCTGGCTGCTGGTGGACATGACGGCGGGCGCGCTGATCGTGCTGCTGGCCGCCGGGCTGGTGCTGCACGGCCTGTTCGGGCTGCTGATCGGCGCGGGGCTGTGGAAGCCGGTGACCGCGCTGGACGATCCGTACTGGTACGGATTCGTCCCCGTCGGCGGCTGGGGTACGGCCCTGCTCGCAGCGCTCTTGGGCCTGGTGCTGCTGGCCGCCGGGCTGAAGTTCGGGCCCGGGCTGGTCCGGGTGCACTTCCAGCTGGTGGGCGCGGTCCTTACACCCGACCGGCAGCAGCAGCTGGAGCAGCGCATCGACCGGCTCACCGAGACCCGGCACGACGCGCTGGACTCGTCGGCGGCGGAGCTGCGCCGGATAGAACGGGATCTGCACGACGGGGCGCAGGCCAGGCTGGTGGCGATGGGTATGAATCTGGGCACCATCGAGGCGCTGGTGGAGAAGGATCCGGCGAAGGCGAAGGAACTGCTCTCCAAGGCACGGGAATCGTCGGCGGAGGCCCTGACCGAGCTGCGGGACCTGGTCCGGGGCATCCATCCGCCGGTGCTCGCGGAGCGCGGCCTCGGGGACGCGGTGAAGGCGCTCGCGCTGCGGCTGCCGGTGGCCACGGAGGTCGACGCCGAACTCCCGGGCCGGATGGAGGCGCCGGTGGAGTCCGCGGCGTACTTCGCGGTCAGCGAGACTCTCACCAACGCGGTCAAGCACGCGGGCGCCGACCGGATCTGGGTGGACATCTCCTACGAGTCGGGCTCGCTGCGGATCGCCGTCACCGACGACGGCCGGGGCGGGGCGGTCGTGGGCCGGGGCTCCGGGCTGAGCGGGGTGGAACGGCGCCTGGGTACATTCGACGGCGTCCTCGCCGTCAGCTCACCCGCCGGCGGTCCCACCATGGTCACCATGGAGATTCCTTGCGCGTTGTCCTAGCCGAAGACCTGTTCCTGCTGCGCGACGGCCTGGTCCGGCTGCTGGAGGCCTACGATTTCGAGATCCTCGCGGCCGTGGAGAGCGGGCCCGAGCTGAGCCGGGCGCTCGCGGAGCTGGAGCCCGACGTCGCGGTCGTCGACGTCCGGCTGCCGCCGTCCCACACCGACGAGGGCCTGCAGTGCGCGCTGGCCGCCCGCCGGGCGCGGCCCGGGCTGCCGGTGCTGGTGCTCTCGCAGCATGTGGAGCAGTTGTACGCCCGGGAGTTGCTGGCCGACGGGAACGGCGGCATCGGCTATCTGCTCAAGGACCGGGTCTTCGACGCGGAGCAGTTCGTCGACGCGGTGCGCCGGGTGGCCGGGGGCGGTACGGCGATGGACCCGCAGGTCATCTCCCAGCTGCTGACGCGCCGCTCCCAGGACCGGCCGATGGGCGGACTGACACCGCGCGAACTGGAGGTGATGGAGCTGATGGCCCAGGGCCGTTCGAACGCGGCGATCGCGGCACAGCTCGGGGTGACCGAGCGGGCGGTGGCCAAACACACCTCCAATATCTTCGCCAAACTCGGCCTGCCCGTCTCGGACGACGACAACCGCCGGGTGCTCGCGGTGCTGGCGTATCTGGACCGGGGGGCGGGGCAGGGATAGCCCCTCCGCCCGGCGCGGGCTCGGGTACGGGGAGGGTGCGGGATGAACACCGCGGCCTCCCCGTCCGTATGGAACGGCGCGCTTCCCCCTCTGCCGGGGCCGGCAGCAGAAGACCTGCATCCGGCTCTTCCCCGGCGACGAAGCAGCGGAGGAGTTCCATGCGACGCAACAGAAGGAAACGTTCCCGTCCGGCGGTCCGCGCGGTCGTCGCCGTGGCCGCTCTGGTGCTGGGCGGAGGCGGGGTGGTGCTCGTCGACGTCTATGCCTCCGCGGGCCAGGACGGTGTGAACCGTCGCGGTCCGGGGCAGGCGGCCGACGCGGCTCCGGTGGCGTCGACCATCGACTGCCCCGAGGTCGCCGACGGTCTGCCCGGCACGCTGCCCCCGGCGGCCCGTCCCGCTGTGGACCGGGAGCTGGCCGCGATGGACACCCGGATCACCGAGGCGTACCGGCAGTTCGCGGAGCGCAGGGAGCGTTACGGGCAGGATGCCGGGCTGGCGCAGAAGGAGCTGCTCGGCCCGCTCCAGGAGCAGCGCCGGGCCGGTATCGAGCGGATCGTCACCGCGGTGAACCGGGGCGGGCTCCGCTTCGACGGTATGCGGGATCTCGCCGCGTGCACCCTGCGCGCGGACGACGGGAACGACCGCGGCACGGACGGGCGGCCCGGGAACAGCAACGGCAACGGTAACGAGAGCGGGAACGGGGGCGGCGGTGGGCAGGCGGGGAACGGGCCGGTGCGGTCCGACTTCACCGACATCCGCTCCGTACGCCCCAACGCGCAACTCCCCCCGAACCGCCGGGGCGCCTCGCGCGGCGTCTTCACCACCGACTGCGGGGTCAACGCAAACGGCCTGTTCAACTCCGACAATGTGATCGTCGCCCCGGGCGTCTCCAACGGCGCCCACCATATGCACGACTACATCGGCAACCAGGCCAACAACGCCTTCGCGAGCGACCGGGACCTGGCGAACGGCGCCACCACCTGCCGCAACCGCGGCGACCGCTCCTCGTACTACTGGCCCGTGCTGCGGCTGCAGAACGGCCGGTCCGAGAGCGACGCCGACGCGGACGGCGGCGGCCGGGACAAGAACGTCGGGGAGATTCAGACCCCCGCGCAGGTGACGCTGGACTTCGTCGGGAATCCGAACGGCCCGGTGACGGCCATGCCCCGGCTGCTGCGGATCATCACCGGCGATGCCAAGGCCTTCGTCAACGGCCCGGCCAACGCCAATGCCTCCTGGAGCTGCACCGGCTTCGAGGACCGGCAGTTGAAGGAGAAGTATCCGCTCTGCCCCCGCGGCAGCCGGGTCGTCCGCACCTTCCGCTTCCAGAGCTGCTGGGACGGCCGGAACACCGACAGCGCCAACCACCGTACGCACGTCGCCTTCACCGACCGCGCCGGGCGCTGCCCCCGGGGCTTCCGGCCCGTTCCGCAGTTGGTGCAGCGGATCGTCTACAGCCTGCCGCCCGGGCCCGGTTTCGCCGTCGACTCCTTCCCCGAACAACTCCACAAGCCGGTCACGGACCACGGTGACTTCATCAATGTGTTCGACGACGGGCTGATGCGGCGGATGGTCGCCTGCATCAACGAAGGCAGGCGCTG
Source organism: Streptomyces tsukubensis (assembly GCF_003932715.1). Classification (NCBI taxonomy): domain Bacteria; kingdom Bacillati; phylum Actinomycetota; class Actinomycetes; order Kitasatosporales; family Streptomycetaceae; genus Streptomyces; species Streptomyces tsukubensis. Next base: position 2,033,749 of record NZ_CP020700.1, read on the forward strand.
CCGGTAAGCAGTTGAGCATCTGAGCCGCCGGGTCCGGCCCGCCCCCATGGGGCCGGACCCGGCTTCCGCCTGCCTCAGCCCCCGTGGCCCCCATGAACCCCGTGACTGCCGGGACTCCCGGGGCTGCTGTGCCCCTCCCCCGGGCCCGGCCGGACCGTCCCTGACCCATGGTCCGCGCCCCGCTCCAGCTCCCCGCCGAGGCGGGCCCGGAGGGCCGTGATCGTCCCCTCGCCGCCTGCGACGACCCAGCGGCGGCCCAGCAGATACGTACCGCCGTAGTCGTTGGCCGCGTTGATCCACTCGCGCTGGCCGCGGTCGGTCGCAAAGGTGACCAGGGTGTACGTCCCGTCCTCGGTCGCACAGCGGGCCTGGCGCAGTTCCTCGGCGCCCGCCCGGATCTCCGGGGCGCACCCCGCCCGGGCGGCGAGCTGCTCCAGCGTGCCCGTCGCCACCGGCGGGGGTGTCGGGCTCCCGCCCCGCCCGCCACGCCCATCACCGTCGTCACCCGGCCCGCAGGCCGTGAGCGGCCCGAGCGCCACAACTGCCAGTACCACCAGGGCCTTCGGGACCGCGCCCGTCGTCTTCGGCGTCCGCATCCGGCCATCGTGCCCCGTGGCGACCCGTGCGGGAGGCCGAACGCCCGGTAACCTGCGCCCGGACTGTACCGCTGTGACGTGAGTTACACCGTTTCGCACGGAGGAGCCTGATGTTCGAGCTGTCGAGACGTGCCGTTCTGGGCACCGCGGGGGCGATCGGCGCGACGGCTGCCCTCGACGGCACCGGTGCCGTCGCCGCCCCCCGTACCGGAGCACCGGCCGGGAAGCCGGAAGGGGCGCCGACGGCGGACGCAGCCCGGGCCGCGCTGCTGCGGCTGCTGCCCCGGCACGCGGGCCAGTTCCAACTGGCCCTGGTCGACGGGCCGGAACGTTTCGCGGTGACCGGCGAAGCCGGCCGTATCGCGGTCGAAGGCACCTCGCCCGCGGTCCTCCTCACCGGCGTCCACTGGTATCTGAAGTACGTCTGCCGGGCGCACATCTCGTGGTCGGGCAGCCGGGTCGACCTGCCGGACGTGCTGCCCCCGCCCCGTCCGGGCCTGGAGCGGTCGGCGACCGTACCGCACCGGTTCGCGTACAACGACACCCACGACGGCTACACCGCCCCCTACGCCGACTGGGCCCGCTGGGAGCGGCTGATCGACGTCCTCGCCCTGCACGGCTGCAACGAAGTCCTGGTGACCCCGGGCCAGGAGGCCGTCTACCACCGGCTGCTGAAAGACTTCGGCTACTCCGACACCGAGGCCCGCACCTGGCTGCCCGCCCCCTCCCACCAGGCGTGGTGGCTGCTCCAGAACATGAGCGAATACGGCGGCCCGCTCTCGAAGACCCTGCTGGACGCCCGTGCCGAACTGGGCCGGAAGATCACCGCACGGCTGCGGGAGCTGGGCATGCGGCCGGTGCTGCCCGGCTACTTCGGTACGGTCCCCGACGGTTTCGCGGACCGCAATCCGGGCGCCCGGGTGGTCGCCCAGGGCCTGTGGAACGGGCTCCGCCGCCCCGACTGGCTGGACCCGCGGACCACTGTCTTCCCCAAGGTGGCCGCCGCGTTCTACCGCCACCAGACCAAGCTGTTCGGCGCCTGCGACCTGTTCAAGATGGACCTGCTGCACGAGGGCGGCAACGCCGGGGACGTACCGGTGCCGGACGCGGCGCGCGCGGTCGAGAAGGCGCTGCGGACCGCCCGCCCGAACGCGGTCTGGGTGATCCTCGGCTGGCAGTCCAACCCGCGCAGGGCGCTCCTCGACGCCGTCGACAAACGCCGGATGCTGATCGTCGACGGACTCTCCGACCTGGACACCACGGGCGACCGGGAATCCGAGTGGGGCGGCACGCCGTACGCCTTCGGCACCATCCCGAACTTCGGCGGACGCACCACTCTCGGCGCCAACACCGACCGCTGGACGGACCGGTTCACCGTCTGGCGCGACCGGCCGGGCAGCGCCCTGGTGGGCACCGCGTACATGCCGGAAGCGGCCGAGCGGGACCCGGCGGCCTTCGAGCTCTTCAGCGAGCTGGCGTGGCGGCGGGAGCGGATCGACCGGGAGGCCTGGTTCACGGAGTACGCGCAGATCCGCTACGGCTCCGACGACGCCTCGGCGGCGGCCGCGTTCGGCGCGCTCGCGGCCACCGCGTACCGGCTGGCCAGCACCGACGGCCGGCCCTACGATTCGCACTTCCTCCGCAGGCCGTCGCTGACCTCGTCGATCGGGACCGCCTTCGACCCGGCGGGCTTCGACACCGCCTTCGCCGCGCTCCTCGCGGCCGGTCCGGAGCTGCGGGATTCCGACACCTACCGCCATGATCTGACGGAGCTGGCCCGGCAGGCGCTGGCGAACCGGTCGCGTACGCTCCAGTTCGCGCTGCGCGCCGCCCGCGCAAGCAAGGACGTGGCGGCCTTCCGGGGGGTGTCCGCGCTCTGGCTGAAGCTGATGCGGCTCGCGGACACCATGGCGGGCTGTCACCGATCCTTCCTCCTCGGGCCGTGGCTGGAGGACGCCAAACGGCTGGCGACGAGCCCGGCGGAGGCGGTGGAGCTGGAGCGGACCGCCCGGGCGCTGATCACCACCTGGGCGGACCGTCCGGCGGCCAACGCCCTCTCCAACTACGCCAACCGGGACTGGAACGGGCTGATCGCCGATGTCCACGTACCGCAGTGGGACGCCTTCCTGACCGAGGTCGCGGATGCGCTGGAGGCGGGCCGGGCGCCGAAGTCCTTCGACTGGTATCCGCAGGAGGAGGCGTGGACGAAGGACCGCCGGGTCTATCCGTCCGCGCCGACCGGCGACCCGTACGCCACGGCGCTCCGGGTCCGGGACGCCCTGGCGGCCGCGCCGTACCAGGGTGTGACGGCGGTGACCGTGGACCCGCCCGCCTTCCGCCCCGGCAGCGCGGCCACGCTGACGGCGACCTTCCGGAACCTCAGCGGGCTGCGCGCCACCGGCCCGGTCGAACTCACCCTGTCCGGTGCCGAGCTGTCCCCCGAGGCCCCGGCGGCCCGCACCCTGCCCCGGGTGGCGGCGGGCGCTTCGGGCGCGGTGTCCTGGCGGGTCGCGGCACCGGGCGACGCGCTGACCGAACCGCTGCGGGCGCTGCCGTACCGGCTGACCGTGCGGTACGGGCCCGAGGGCGAGTCCCCGGTCTCCGTCGCCCAGACCGGCGAGGTCCATATGGCCGCGCCCCTGGCCGCCGGCTGGCGGACGTACAGCAACAACGCGGCCGTCTTCGGGCAGCTCGGCGACCGCTACGCCGTCAACGGCGCCGGGAACGACCTGTGGCGGGGTACCGCCCACTTCGGTACGGCCTACCGGGCGGGCGCGCTGCGGCCGGGCACGAGCGTCACCGTCCGCGTCGACGCACAGGCCAACACGGCGAGCTGGGCCAGGGCCGGGATCGTCGCCCGCAACGGCCTGGACCGGCCGGGGGCGCCCGGTTTCGTCAATCTGGCGGTCACTCCGGCGCAGGGCGTGGCCCTCTCGTACGACTCCAACGGCGACGGCTCCCTCGACACCTACCGGCGGATCACCGGCGTCAAGGCGCCGGTGCTGCTGCGGCTCTCCCGGGGGACGGGCGGCGCGAGCGGCTCGTACACGGGAGCGCTCTCCACGGACGCGGGCTCGACCTGGCGCACGGTGGGCACGGTGACCGTGCCGCGGGCAGTGGACGCGCAGGACGTGGGCTTCTTCATGACGGCGATGAACGGCGGCAGCGGGGCCCGCGGAACGGTCCGATTCAGCGGGTGGTCGGTCCGCTGAACCGGGGAGGGCCGCGTGGCGGACCCGGGAGGCCGGGCCCGCACCGACGCCCGGCCTGGGGAACGGGTGAACGGATGCCAGTGGGTACGCTGGTGGCCATGACGACCGGGGTACGCCGCAGAATGGGCGTCGAGGAGCGCAGACAGCAGTTGATCGGCGTGGCGCTGGAACTCTTCAGCGTCCGCTCCCCCGACGAGGTGTCCATCGACGAGATCGCGGCGGCCGCCGGGATCTCCCGGCCGCTGGTGTACCACTACTTCCCCGGTAAGCAGAGCCTGTACGAGGCTGCGCTGCGCCGGGCTGCGGACGATCTGGCGCTCCGTTTCCGGGAGCCGCCCGAGGGGCCGCTGGGGGCCCGGCTGCTGCGGGTGATGCGGCGGTACTTCGACTTCGTCGACGAGCACGGGCCGGGTTTCTCCGCGCTGATGCGCGGTGGTCCGGCCGCCGGTTCGACCACCACCAACGCGATGATCGACGAGGTGCGGCAGGCCGCGTACGAGCAGATCCTGGCCCATCTGCGGATCGGTGAGCCGCCGGTGCGACTGGCGCTGGTGATCCGCTCCTGGGTGTCGCTGGCGGAGTCCACGGCGCTCCAGTGGCTGGACGGGCGGCGGATCCCGCGCGCCGAGCTGGAGTTGCAGCTGGTGCACGATTTCGCGGCGCTGTGCGCGGTGAGCGCGGCGTACGACGACGAGATGGCGGCGATCGTCGCCCGGATGCTGGCGGACGAGCCGGTGGAGGGGCCGATCTCGGAGCTGCTGGGCCGGCTGGTGCGGCTGGCGCCCGCCGCCGTACCCCCGCCTCGGTGAGCGGCGGTGTTAAGAAAGAGGCCCGGCCCCCGAGTGGGGTCCGGGCCTCTTCCGGTCGTGCGTCCGCCGCCGGGTTCAGCGGGTGGTGAACACCGCCACGGTCCGGGCGGGGACGGTAAAGGTGCCGGTCCCCTTCTCGTACGCGGAGGCCGTCACCGTACGGTCCGTCCCGGCCGACTGGACGGGGTGCAGCGCATAGCCGGTGCCGGCCGCGGACGGGATCCGCTGCGTCTGCCGCTGGGGTGTGGCATTGAAGACGATCACCAGCTCACCGGCCTTCATGGTGATCACCCCGGGGGTCTCGTCCGGTCCCGACAGCGGGAACGACACGGCCTGCTGGACCTGCTGTGCGGTGCTCAGGCCGAGGGTCTTCTCGGTGGTCCGGATGGTCAGCAGATCGCGGTACGCGGCCGATGCGGCGTCGATCGGTCCGCAGCCCGCGGCCAGGGCGGGGGTCCGGAGCAGCGGCCGGGCATGGTCCCACTTGTCCTGGTTGTCGGCGGCGGGGGGCAGTCCGCGGCCGAAGCCGTTGCCGTCGCGGCAGTCCCAGTGGATGGCGTTGTACCAGTCGCCGCTGTCGTACGAGTTGCGGTCGAGGGACTTGGAGCGCAGCAGGTCGCTGCCCGCCTGGGAGAGCGCCGGGCCCTGGGAGAGCAGTGCGGAGGCCATGGCGACCACCTGCATCCGGGCCCGGTCGGCGGTGGAGGTGTCCTTCGGGAGTTTGAAGGCGAGGGCGTCGTACAGCGTCTCGTTGTCGTGGGCGTCGGAGTAGGCGAGGGCGTCGCCGGGCGCTTCGGCGTATCCGGCGGGGGCGCCGTTGTAGTCGACCTCGGAGCCCTTGACGCTGCGGCCCCGGGTGTCGGTGAAGGTGTAGGAGGCGAGGTTGCCGGTGAGGCCGACCTTGATGAGGTCCTGGTAGTGCAGGAGCCGGGCGCGCTGCTGTTCGGGGGTGCCGTTGTCGGCGGCCGGGTTGGGGTCCGTGTAGAGGCCGGAGGCGAAGCCCTGGACGCCGGGGTCGGCGTCGAAGGGGCCGCCGCCGCGGACGGCGTCGCGGGCCCGGTCGGAGAAGGTGGCGATGCCGGTGCCCGCCATATGCTTCTGGGTGGCCTGGACAAAGCGGGCGTCGTCGGCGGTCTCGCCGAAGTTCCAGCCCTCGCCGTAGAGGAGGATCTTCTTTCCGTCGACCCCGTCGCGCTCCGGGGTCAGGGCATCGAGGGCCTTGCGGACGGCGAGCATATTCGCCTTGGGGTGGTGGCCCATGAGGTCGAAGCGGAAGCCGTCGACCTTGTACTCCCTGGCCCAGGTGGTGACGGAGTCGACGACGAGCTTCCCCATCATCGCGTTCTCGGGCGCGGTGTTGGCGCAGCAGGTGGAGGTGGCGACGCTGCCGTCGGCCAGGAGCCGCTGGTAGTAGCCGGGGACGATGCGGTCGAGTACCGACTTGTCGGACTGTCCGGCGGCGACGGTGTGGTTGTAGACGACGTCCATCACGGTCCGCAGTCCGGTGCCGTTGAGGGCGGCGACCATCTCGCGGAATTCGACGGTCCGCCGGGTGCCCTCCGGGTCGGTGGCGTAGGAGCCCTCGGGCACGGTGTAGTGCAGCGGGTCGTAGCCCCAGTTGTAGGCGTCCTTCGCGGCGGTCTTCGCGATGCACTCCTGCTGCCGGGTGGAGTCGGGGGCCGCTCCGGCGAGGTCGCAGTCCGGGCGCTGCTGGTCCTGCCGGCGTTCGGGGATGGTCCCGATGTCGAAGGCGGGCAGGAGGTGGACGTACAAGGTGCCGCTGCGGGCCAGTGCCGTCAGGTGCTTCACTCCGGCGGACTGCCGGTCGGTGAAGGCGCGGTAGGTGCCGGGGTGCTTCGCGGTGCGGTCGGCGACGGAGAAGTCGCGGATGTGGAGTTCCTGTATCTGGGCGTCCTTGAGGGGTACGGCGGCCGGTTTCTTCAGGGAACGCCAGCCCTGGGGGGCCAGGGCCGGGTCCTTGAGGTCGACGGCGAGGCTGCGGGCGGAGTCGGTGGTCAGGGCGGTGGAGTAGGGGTCGGTGACCAGGTTGACGACGTTCTTCTGCACGGTGGGGGCCCAGACGGCGACCCGGTAGCGGTACGGCTTCCCGGTCCAGGAGCGGGGTCCGGTGACGGACCAGACGCCCGAGGTGTCGTCGCGGCGCATCGCGACCGTACGGCCGTCGAGGTCGAGGGAGACGGTACGGGCGGTGGGGGCCCAGACGGAGAGGGTGACGCCGTTCTTCCCGAAGACCGGGCCGAGGGCGGTCCGGGTCGCGTCCGGCGCATAGAGGTCGTCGAGGACCCCGGCGGTCTGGACGCCGGTGGCGGCGAGCAGCGCTCCGGACGCGGCGCGCTGGGTGGCGATGAGCTGGCCGCGCAGCGATTCGGGCACCCGGCGCAGGTCCCGCGGGTCGAGAGTGAACGCCGGATAGTCCTTGAGGTGGGGGAACTTCGCCTTCTGGGCGTCGGTGAGGGTGCCGGACCGCAGCCTCAGCCAGCGGCCCTCGTCGGTGAGGGCGCCGTCTTCGACGGCGATCGGTTCCCCGGCCGCGTACACGAGCTGCTGGCTGGTGGCGGGGGTCGTCTTCACCTTCCAGACGACGGTGGTGCGGTCGATCCACTGGGCTTCGGCCTTGCCGAGGTCGAGCTGCGGGGCGGCGCCGGTCTGCGGCAGCAGATAGCCGGGCCGTCCGGCGATGAGGCGTACCTCGTTGCCGTACGTGGCGAGGTCGAGGGACTGGTCGTCGGGGAGGTCCTTCTGGTCGCCCTTGTGGACGATGTAGCTCAGTGAGGTCGCGCCGGGGGCGAGGGGTACCTCGAAGGTGATGCCGTACGCGTCCTTGCGGACGGGCTCCAGCGGCTTCGCCCAGTCGGTGGGGTTCGCGGCGCCGCTCCAGGTGTGCAGGCCCCAGCCGTCGTAGTCGCCGTCGGGGCGGTGGTAGTGGAGGAGTGCCTTGGTCTTGTCCTGCGGCGGGTAGACCCCGGCGGGTGCGGTGTCGGACTGGCCGTCCTTGCCCTGGGCGATCCACACCAGGCCGGTGCGGGCGAGGTCGACGGTGCGCCGCGGCCCGTCGGCGGTGCCGTTCTTCTCCACGGTGTACGGGAGGGAGGACGCTCCTTCGGGGAGGCGGACCCAGGCGAAGGCGCCGTAGGCGTCGCGTCCGGTGAAGGGGGCGCGGGTGCCGTCGGCGACGAGTTCCCAGCCCTGGTAGTCGCCGTCGGGCCGCTGGTAGTGGACGACGGCGTAGGTCCGCTCCACGGCCACCGGCTTCCCGGGCGGGGGTACGGCTCCGGCGGTGGTGGAGCCCTGTGCGCTCGCGGTACGGCCCCGGGCGTCGACGACGACGGCCTTGTAGCGCAGGGGGGTTCCGGCGCGGGTGTCGGGGCCGAGGTACTGGGTGACCTTGTAGGGGGCCCGGTCGGCGGTGCCGAGGATCTGCCAGGGGTCGTTGCCGCGCTGGGCGGCGAAGACGACCCGGCCGAGGGGGCCGCCGTCGGCGTCGGCGGAGATCTCGACGGTGCCGGTGGCTCCGGCGGCCGGGACCTTCAGGCTGATCACGGGTTTGGCGGCGGGCAGCGGGCGCGGGGTGTCGGCGCGCAGCACGACCGTGGCGAGGGCGGGGACGGTGAGGGTGGCCGTACCGTCGGCGCCGGTGCGGACGGTGGCCGCGGGGCCGTCGCCGTGGAGGGTGCGGAGGGTGGTGTCCGGGGAGCCGGTGGTCAGCCGGACGGTCTTCGGTTCGGTGCCGTTGTTGAGGGCGACGACGTACTCGTGCGCCCGCTTCGGGTCGGTGCGGTCGGTGTTGTCCGTACGGCCGGTGCGGTCGGTGCGGGAGAAGGCGTAGACGGAGCCTTCGGCGTACCGCTCCTCCTGGATACCGTCGCGGAGCGCGGGGTGTTCGCGGGTCAGCTCCGACAGCTGCGCGATCGACCGGTACAGCGGATGGCCGGGGTCGTAGGCGTCGCGGGCGTGGGTGCGGTCGGTGCCGAGCTGGTCGTCGTCGAGGTAGTCGGGGGTGGTGGAGGCGAAGAGGGTCTGGCGGGCGTCCTTGTCGCCGCCGTTCCCGGTGTAGCCCTGTTCGTCGCCGTAGTAGACGACGGGATTGCCGCGGACCAGGAACATCAGCTCGTTGGCGAGCCGGGCCCGCCGGACGAGTTCACCGTCGGAGGCGCCGGGCCGGTCCTGGCGGAGGAAGGTGCCGATGCGGCCCATGTCGTGGTTGCCGAGGAAGGTGACCTGGCCGTAGGCGTTGGCCTTGTCGGTGGTGTAGCGGTGGTCCTGGGCGAAGACGGCGGAGAGCCGGGAGGCGGGGGCGCCCTGGGAGGCATAGGCGCGGGCGGCGTCCTGGAAGGGGAAGTCGAGGGTGGAGTCGAGCCGGCCGCGGGTGACATAGGGCGCGGTGACGGCCGGGTCCGAGGAGTAGACCTCGCCGAACATGAAGAAGTCCGGGCGGCCGCGGGCGGCCGCGTAGGCGTCGAGGGCGGTGGCCCACTCGGTCCAGAACCCCATGTCGACGTGTTTGACGGTGTCGATGCGGAATCCGTCGATCCCGAAGTCCTTCACCCACCGCTGGTAGATGCGCTCCATACCGCGGCGGACCTCGGGGCGTTCGGTCCAGAGGTCGTCGAGCCCGGCGAAGTCGCCGTGTTCGCTGCTCTCACCTGCGAAGGTGGAGTCGCCGCGGTTGTGGTACATCCGGGGGTCGTTGAGCCACGCGGGGACCTTGTCCCGGTCGCGGGGTGCGGGGGTGTACGGGAAGGAGTCCGTGCCCACGTCCTTCGGTACGCCGTCGCGGTCGTCGAAGGGGCGGCCGGTGCGGTCGAGGTAGGGATGGGCGCCCTTGGGCCGGTAGCCGTACTCCTTCTCGGCGTAGTCGACGGTGTCGGCGGTGTGGTTGGTGATGACGTCGAAGTAGACCTTCATGCCCTTGGCATGGGCCTTGTCGATGAGCTTCGTGAGGTCGGCGTTGGTGCCGAAGTGCGGGTCGACCTGGGTGAAGTCGGTGATCCAGTAGCCGTGGTAGCCCGCCGAGGCTTCCTTGCCGCTGCCCTGGACGGGCTTGTTCTTGAAGATCGGGGCCAGCCAGATCGCGGTGGTGCCGAGGCCCTTGATGTAGTCGAGCCGCTGGGTCAGGCCCTTGAGGTCGCCGCCCTGGTAGAAGCCCTTGTCCGCGGGGTCGTGACCGTGGTCGAGACGGGAGCCGGTGAGTCCGCCGCGGTCGTTGGCCCGGTCGCCGTTGGCGAAACGGTCCGGCAGAACGAAGTAGAACTGCTCGCGGGTGGCGTCGTGGCGGGCGGGCTGGGCGGCGAGCGCCGCGTCGGAGGGGGGCTTCGGGGGGCGGGGCGCCTTCGCCGGGGCGGCGAGCGCGGGGGCGGCGGGCAGGAGTCCGGCGCAGAGGGCGCCGATGAGGGCGGCGACGGCGCCGCGCCTCCGTCCGCCGCTTCTCCGGCGGGTGCGTCTGCTGCGGAGCACGTCTCATCTCCTCGGGTTCGTCGGCGGCCGGGCCGCCGGGGCTCGTGCGCGCACCGGGACCCGGTACTGAAACCCGTACGCAGGTTGCTGCAAGGAGTTGAGGGATCTTGCAGCAACTCCGGTTCGCACGGCGGCCGACGCTAGGAGATGGCCGGAACTGCGGTCAAGCCCTTGGGGCTTGATCCCGCCTCCACCACGAAATCCGTAGGACACGAGGAGGTCACAACCTGGAAATCTGGCTGTTTTCTTTCTGCAAGACCTTTCGCAAGGTCTTGCAGGACTGTTAGCTTCACGCCGCAGCAGCCCGGCCCGTTGAGGACTGGCGGGGCCTTGACCTCAATGAGGAGTTCATGATGCGCAAGGGCATGACGGCCGCCGCGATCGCGGGCGTACTGGCTCTGACGGCGACCGCCTGCGGCGGCGACGGCGGCGGGTCGGGCGACAGCAGCGGCCGGAAGGCGGCCGAGGACCCGAAGAGCGTCTCGGGTTCGATCACCTGGTGGGACACGTCGAACGAGGCCGAGGGGCCGACGTACGACAAGCTCGTCGCGGCCTTCCAGAAGGAGTACCCGAAGATCAAGGTGAACCGCACCTCGGTCTCCTTCGACCAGGCGGAGCAGAAGTTCAAGACCGCCGCCCAGAGCGGCAAGGGCGCACCGGATGTGATCCGTACCGATGTCGGCTGGTCGGCCGGGTTCGCCAATCTCGGCTATCTCCAGCCGCTGGACGGCACCCCCGCCCTCGACAACGCCGCCGACTTCCTGCCCGGACCGATGTCCACGGCGAAGTGGAAGGGCGAGACAGTCGGCGTACCGCAGGTCACCGACACCCTCGCGCTCCTCTACAACAAGGAGATCTTCGCCAAGGCGGGCATCGCGAAGCCGCCGGCGACCTGGGACGAGTTCATCGCCACCGCGAAGACCGTCAAGGCGAAGACCGGTGTCACCGGCACCCAGCTCAACCCCGAGGGCTACTTCTCGCTGCCGTTCCTCTACGGCGAGGGCGCCGACATGCTCGACGTCGACGGCAAGAAGATCACCGTGAACTCGGCGGGCGCCGTCAAGGGCATGGAGACCGCCCTGAAGCTGGCGCAGTCCGATGTGGCCCTCAAGCCCGCCTCCACCGACGGCTATGTCGCGGCCCAGACGTCCTTCAAGGACGGGAAGATCGCGATGGTGATCAACGGCCCGTGGTCGGTCTCCGACGACTACAGCGGCAAGGCGTTCCAGAACAAGGACAACCTGGGCATCGCCACTATCCCCGCCGGTCCCTCCGGGACGGCCGCGGCTCCGATCGGCGGCCACAACTACTCGGTCTACCGGGGCTCGAAGAACAAGGACGCGTCGTATCTCTTCGTGAAGTTCATGGCCTCCGCCCAGAGCCAGGAGCTGACCGCGAAGGAGATCAACACCCTGCCGACGCGGAAGTCCGCCTACACCCCGGCGGTCACCGCCGACCCGGCGAAGAAGGCGTTCCAGCAGGCGCTGTCCGTCGCGAAGTCGCGTCCGGTGATCCCGGGCGTCGGTGACCTCTTCGTCGCCTTCGACCAGCACTACGTGAAGGTCCTGCGCGGCGACGCCTCGCCGAAGGAGGGCCTCGACGCCCTCGCGAAGGAGTGGAACAGCAAGCTCCTGAAGGACTACAGCATCGGCTGACCGCCTGCCGTCGGGCCCCCGCGCGGGGCCCGACGGCGCGCCCCGGGCCCGCAGGGACGACGTACGGAGAGAGATGAGCAGTCTGATACTCAGGACCCGAAGGTCCTTCAGCACCCACTGGTACGCCTGGGCCATGGTCCTGCCCGTGGTCGTCGTCCTCGGCGTGCTCATCGGCTATCCGCTGGGCCGGGGCATCTACCTCTCCTTCACGGACGCCAACGAAGCCAATATGGGCCGGACCATCGGCGACTTCTCCGTCCCCTCGACGTACACCTTCGTCGGCCTGGAGAACTACTGGAACATCCTCTCCGGCCGGGAGGGGTCGTTCTACCCCCGGCTGACCTGGACGATCCTGTGGACCGTGAGCTGTGTGGTGCTCCACTACGGCATCGGGCTCGGCCTGGCGATGCTGCTCAACCGGCGGATGCGCGGCCGGTCCCTCTACCGGGTGCTGCTGGTGCTGCCGTGGGCGGTGCCCGCGTTCGTCGCCGCGTTCGCCTGGAAGCTGATGTACAACACCGACAACGGGGTGCTGAACGCGCTGCTGGGGAAGGTGGGCGTCGCGCCCGTGGACTGGCTGGGCGATCCCTTCATCCAGAAGCTGTCGGTGATCGCGGTCAACACCTGGCTGGGCGTGCCGTTCATGATGGTCGCCATCCTGGGCGGGCTCCAGTCCATCCCGCGCGAACTGCACGAGGCCGCCGAGATGGACGGTGCCACGCCCTGGCAGCGGTTCGTCCACATCACCCTCCCCGGGCTGCGGCCGGTCAGCTCCACGATCGTGCTGCTGGGGACCATCTGGACCTTCAACATGTTCCCGATCATCTATCTGGTGATCGGACAGGCCGGTGGGACCGAGAGCGAGATCCTCGTGACGTACGCCTACCGGCTGGCCTTCCAGGGCGTGCGGGACTACGCGGGTTCCGCCGCGTACGGCATCGTGATCCTCTCGCTGCTCCTGGTGTTCTCCGTCTTCTACCGCGGCATGCTCAACCGTCAGGAGGCCGCCAAGTGACCAGCAGCACCGTGACCGGAACCGGGCGCGCCGAAGCCGCGGCAGGGTCGGCAGGGGTACGGGCCGACGGGGCTCCGCGGCCTGCGGTACGGAGGCGGGGCGAGCGTTCGCGCCTGGCATCGGCCGCCCTGCACACCACCCTGGTCTGCGCGTCCCTGGTGGCACTCTTCCCCGTCGTGTTCATCGTGCTGGTGTCGCTGCGCGGGGAGAACGGCTGGACGCATCCGATGGAGCTGGAGGGCTTCACCCTCTCCAACTACACCCATCTGCTGGGGAAGACCGAGTTCACCACGTGGTTCCTGAACTCGGTGGTGATCGCGGGCGGCACGATGCTGGTGGGCGTGCTGATCGCGGCCAGCGCCGGCTACGCGGTCTCCCGGATGCGGTTCCCCGGCCATAAATCGCTGATGTGGACGTTCCTGATCTGCCAGATGTTCCCGGTGGCGGTGCTGATCGTGCCGCTCTACAACATCCTGGGCGAGCTGCGGCTGCTGGACAGCTACGGCGGGCTGATCATCACCTACTGCTCGGTGTCCGTGCCGTTCTGCGCCTGGATGCTGAAGGGGTACTTCGACACCATCCCGGTGGAGATCGACGAATCGGGGCGGGTGGACGGGCTCACCCCGTTCGGGACCTTCTGGCGGCTGATCGTTCCGCTCGCCAGGCCGGGCCTCGCGGTGACCATGTTCTACACGTTCCTGACCGCCTGGAGCGAGGTCGCCTTCGCCACCTCCTTCCTGAGCAGTGAGGGGAAGTACACGCTGGCGGTCGGCCTGCAGACCTTCGTGGGACCGCACCGGGCGGAGTGGGGTCTGATGACCGCCGCCTCCGTGCTGATCATGGTCCCGGCGGGGCTGCTGTTCTTCTTCGCGCAGAGACATCTGGTGGCCGGTCTGACGGCGGGCGGCACCAAGGGCTGACGGCCCCGGGCGCCCCGGGCCGTGGTTCCGGCGGAGCCCGCCGGAACCACGGCCCGAAGTGGCGTATCCACGCCACGAGGATGCGCGTTGACCATCGACATACGGGGCAGAACATCCCTATACATGCCGCAGATACCTCCATATCACCACAGATCACTACCGGCTCCGGCCGTTCACTCCCGACCGTCCACCCCCCGACCGTCCACCCCGCGGCCGGGCGGACCGCCCGGCCGCACCGGCCCCCGCACGACACTCCCCGTGACGACCTTCAAGGGAACGACATGACCCAGGAGCTTGCTCCCACCCTTCGCGACCGGTCCGCCGCATCCCCGGCGGGCTGGTGGCGGGACGCCGTCATCTACCAGGTGTACGTGCGCTCGTTCGCCGACAGCGACGGCGACGGCATCGGCGATCTGCGGGGCATCCGCGAGCGCCTCCCCCACCTCGCCGGTCTCGGCGTCGACGCCGTCTGGCTGACCCCCTTCTACGCCTCCCCCCAGGCCGACGGCGGATACGACGTCGCGGACTACCGCACCGTCGACCCGCTCTTCGGTGAGCTGCGGGACGCCGACGACCTGGTGCGCGAGGCCCACCGGCTCGGGCTGCGGGTGATCGTCGACATCGTGCCCAACCACACCTCCGACCGGCACGCCTGGTTCCGGGCGGCCGTCGACGGCGGCCCCGGGGCCCCGGAGCGGGACCTCTACCACTTCCGCCCCGGCAAGGGGCCGCAGGGCGAGCTGCCGCCGAACGACTGGGAGTCCGTCTTCGGCGGGCCCGCCTGGACCCGGACCGCGGACGGCGACTGGTATCTGCATCTCTTCGCCCCCGAGCAGCCCGATCTGAACTGGGACCACCCCACCGTGCGGGAGGAGTTCGAGTCGATCCTCCGCTTCTGGCTGGACCTGGGAGTCGACGGCTTCCGGATCGACGTCGCGCACGGCATGGTCAAGGCCGAGGGGCTCCCGGACATCGGCCTGCGGGAGCAGGCGAAGATGATCGGCGCCCAGGTGCTGCCCTTCTTCGACCAGGACGGGGTCCACGAGATCCACCGCTCCTGGCGGCGGCTCCTCGACGGGTACGAAGGGGAGCGCATCGGGGTCGCCGAGGCCTGGGCGCCCACCGCCGAGCGCCTCGCGCTCTACGTCCGCCCCGACGAACTGCACCAGGCGTTCAACTTCCAGTTCCTCACCTGCGACTGGGACGCGGCCGCGATGCGGGAGGTCATCGACGACTCCCTCGCGGCCACCGGATCCGTGGGCGCCCCGACGACCTGGGTGCTCTCCAACCACGACGTCGTCCGCCACACCACGCGGTACGGCGGCGGGGAACGGGGCCTGCGGCGGGCCCGGGCCGCGGCGCTGCTGACCCTGGCACTGCCGGGTTCCGCCTATGTCTACCAGGGCGAGGAGCTGGGACTCCCGGAGGTGACGGAGCTGCCGGACACCGCCCGCCAGGACCCGGCGTTCTTCCGCGGCGACGGCCAGGACGGGCTGCGGGACGGCTGCCGGGTGCCGATCCCCTGGTCGGGCACCACCGCTCCGTACGGCTTCGGACCCGGCGGCAGCTGGCTGCCGCAGCCCGCGGAGTGGGCCGGCCTCTCGGTCGCGGCCCAGACCGGCGACCCCGGTTCGACGCTGGAGCTGTACCGCACGGCACTCGCCCACCGCCGGGAGCTGCCCGGACTCGGCGACGGCGCGATGGAGTGGCAGGACGCCCCCGAAGGTGTGCTGGCCTTCACCCGCCCGGGCTTCGTCTGCACCCTGAACACCCTCGGGCAGAGCGTCGAGCTGCCCGCGCCGGGCCGTCCGCTGCTGTCGTCGGCACCGCTGGAGACCTCCGGCGGGACGGTGCGCGTCCCGGCCGAGGCCTGCGTGTGGTGGGAAGTCTGAGATGCGCCCGGTACAGTCCCATCCCGTGACCGCACCCGCACGACTGGCAGACATAGCGGCCCAGGCGGGGGTCAGCGAAGCAACGGTGAGCCGGGTTCTCAACGGAAAACCCGGTGTCGCCGCGACCACCCGCCAGGCCGTCCTCGCCGCACTGGACGTCCTCGGCTACGAGCGTCCCGTGCGCCTGCGCCAGCGCAGCGCGGGCCTGGTCGGGCTGATCACCCCCGAGCTGGAGAACCCGATCTTCCCGGCGCTGGCCCAGGTGATCGGGCAGGCGCTGACCCGCCAGGGCTACACCCCGGTCCTCGCCACCCAGACCCCCGGCGGGTCCACCGAGGACGAGCTTACGGAGATGCTGGTGGACCGGGGGGTCGCGGGCATCATCTACGTCTCCGGTCTGCACGCGGACACCACCGCCGACACCCAGCGCTATGAACAACTGCGCGCCCAGGGGGTGCCCTTCGTCCTGGTCGACGGATACTCCCCGAAGGTGCGGGCACCGTTCATCTCGCCCGACGACCGGGCGGCGATGCGCCTCGCGGTCACCCATCTCGTATCACTGGGCCACAGCAGGATCGGGCTGGCGCTCGGGCCGCTGCGCTTCGTACCCGTGCTGCGGAAGATCGAAGGCTTCGTCGAGGCCGTACGCGATCAGCTGGGCCTCGACGAGCAGACGGTCACCGCGGAGCTGATCCAGCACTCCCTGTACACCCTGGAGGGCGGCCAGGCCGCCGCCTCGGCCCTGCTGGACCGGGGCTGCACGGCGGTGGTGTGCGCCAGCGACATGATGGCGCTGGGCGCGATCAGGGCCGCCCGCAGACGGGGCCTGGAGGTGCCGGACGACGTCTCCGTCGTCGGCTTCGACGACTCCCCGCTGATCGCCTTCACCGACCCCCCGCTGACCACGGTCCGCAAACCGGTCCCGGCGATGGGGCAGGCCGCGGTCCGTACCCTGCTGGAGGAGATCTCCGGGAACCTGCCCCCCAGCTCTCCGGGTTCCGCTTCCGCCGCGTACAGTGAGTTCGTCTTCATGCCTGAGCTGGTCGTACGGGGCTCGACGGCCTCCGTACCGGGGTCCGGCGGGCGTTCCTGACCAGGGCGATCCCCACCGGGATACGCTCCGTGGTCTCGTCCGCAGGGTGGAGAGCATGCGCCCCGAACGGGACCGAGGGATGATCGGTCGGTGGGCGCGTATCTGGCAGACTCTCGTCCCATGGGTGAAACGACCGTGAAGACACTGGAAGGCCGGACGGCCACCCCGTCACCCATGGCGGAAGAGCCCGCCGAGCCCGCGCTTTCGCGCTTCGCGCGGTTCAGGGAACTGCGGTCGCCCCGGCGCCCGCGCATCTGGTTCGAGATCCTGCTGATCGCGGTGAGTTACTGGACGTACTCGCTGGTCCGCAACGCCGTACCGGAGCAGAAGGCCCAGGCCCTCAAGAACGCCGACTGGATCCTGGACGTCGAGAAGGCCATCGGGCTGGACTTCGAGCATGCGGTCAATCACGCGGCGAACTCCGTGACATGGCTCATCGTGACGATGAACTACTACTACGCCACCCTGCACTTCGTCGTGACCATCGGAGTGCTGGTGTGGCTGTACCGCCGGCATCCCGGGCGGTACGCGGCGGCCCGGCTGGTGCTCTTCGCCACCACCGCCGTCGCCCTGGTCGGCTACTACCTGTATCCGCTCGCACCCCCTCGGTTGATGGAGGGGCAGAACTACATCGACACCGTCCTGGTGCACGAGACCTGGGGCTCGATGGCCTCGGGCGATCTGAAGAACATGTCCAACCAGTACGCGGCGATGCCGTCCATGCACATCGGCTGGTCGCTCTGGTGCGGGCTGATCATTTTCGCGGTGGCCAAGGCGCCCTGGGCGAAGATCCTCGGCCTGCTCTACCCCGCCGCGACACTGGTCGTGATCGTGGCGACCGCCAATCACTTCTGGCTGGATGCGGTGGGCGGGGTGATCTGCCTCGGCTTCGGCTTCCTCGTCTCGTACCTCTGGTACCAGGCGCTGCCGCACCGGCTGCCGCGGCAGCCGGTGCGGGACCCGCAGCGGCGACGGCTGCGCCCGGCGCGGGCCTGAGCCCGAGCCGTACGACAGCGGGGCGGGGCCGGATCCTCCGGGGTCCGGCCCCGCGGCATTTCCGGCCGCGGGTGTCACTCCGGGTACGGCTCCGGGGACTCCCCGCAGCCGTACGGGTGCCGGAAGTCCCGGCAGCGGGCGGGGTACGGGCCGGTGAGCCATCGGACTCCGGCCGCGGCTCAGGCGCGGGTCGGCGTGCCCCCGGGCTCCGGCTGCCGCTCCGGCTCCGAATCCGAATCCGAATCCGGCTCCGACTGCGACTCCGGCTGCGACTCCGGCTCCGGCTCCGACTGCGACTCCGACCGGGGGTCTGCGGCGGGCTCCGGCGCCGAGGGGCCCGGCCGTGCGCCGGCCGCCCGGCGCAGCGCGGTACCGGCGACCGCGGCGGTGACCACGGCCAGTACGGCACAGACCGCGCCGACCGTGTTCAGCCCCCCGACATACGCCTCCCGGGCCGCCGCCAGCACCGCATCGGCCGAACCGCCCGGCAGATCCGCCGCGACGGCCAGCGCCCCCTCCACACTGCCGCGGACCGCCTCCGCCTGCTCACCGGTCAGCCCGTCGGGCACCGTGACACCGCTGCTGTACAGCGCGCCGCCGAGACTGCCGAAGGCCGCGAGGCCGAAGGCGACCCCGAACTCGCCGCTGGTCTCGTTGAGGGACGCGGCCGAACCGCTCTTCTCGGGCGGGGCGGAGCCGACCGCCAGATTCGCCCCGAGCGCCCCGATCGGCCCCGTACCGAAGAAGCTGATCACAAAGCCGGTGATCAGCAGCGGAAGCCCGCCGACCGGATCGACGAAGGCCAGCAGCAGATAGCCCACGGCGGTCAGCGCGAGACCGCCCGCGACGACGGTGCCGAGCGGCAGCCTCCTGGCGAGGGTCGGGGCGAGCGTCGCGGAGACGATGGAGACCAGTGCGGACGGCACCATCCACAGCCCGGCTTCGAACGGCGACAGGCCCTCCACCATCTGCAGGAAGCCGGTGATGAAGAGGTACGCACCGCTCATCCCGGCCATGGTCAGCAGCAGCACCAGCAGGGCGAGAGTGAAGGCGCGGTGCCGGAACAGCCCCAGGTCCAGCAGCGGATGGGAGAGCCTGCGCTGCCGGGCCGTGAAGAGCGCGCCGAAGGCGAGTCCGGCCGCGATCGCCGCCGCGGCGCCCGGCTCCCAGCCCTCCCGGGCGCTCTCCTTGAGCCCGTAGATCACCGGCAGGATGGCGGCGAGGGACATCAGCACGCTCGGCAGGTCGATCCGCCCGCCGTCCGGGGCCTTGTACTCGGGCAGTACCAGGGGGGCGGCGACCAGCAGGATCAGCATCACGGGGACCCCGAGGAGAAAGACCGAACCCCACCAGAAGTACTCCAGCATGACGCCGCCGACGACCGGGCCGAGCGCGGTGCCGCCCATGAAGCAGCAGGCCCAGACGGCGAACGCCCGGCCGCGCTGGACCGGATCCCGGAACATGTTGCCGATCAGGGAGAGCGTCGAGGGCATCAGGGTCGCGGCCGCGACACCGAGCAGTGCCCGGGAGGCGATCAGCAGCTCCGCGCTGGTCGAGAAGGCCGCCATCAGGGATGTCGCGCCGACGGCTACGGCACCGATCATCAGCAGTCTGCGGCGGCCGATGCGGTCCCCGAGGGTGCCCATCGTCACCAGGAAGCCCGCGATCATAAAGCCGTAGATGTCCATGATCCAGAGCATCTGGCTGCCGTTGGGGGTGAGGGAGTCGGCCAGGTGCGGCAGGGCGAGGAAGAGCACGCTCTGGTCGAGGGAGATCAGCAGGGTGGGGAGGGCGAGAACAGCGAGCCCGGCCCATTCTCGGGCACCGGCCTTCCCGGCTGCGGTACTCGGGGACGGGGTGGAGGACATGGGTGCCTTCCGGTCGGTGTCGGCGGTACGGGACCGTCGAGGGAACTGGTGGTCGAGGCGGGCGGAAGGTGCCTGGTGCGGCTGCCCGGTCCGGCCAGCGTGCGCGGTCGTGCTCTTGGTTCTCTCCCGGTCCGCTCTCGGTCCGCTCCCGCTCCCGGTCCCCGGGGCCCCGGCACCTTCGCCGCCCGAACGCCCGTGCGGTGGGCGTCGTTGCTCGGCTAGCGTGATCACATGCGTTTCGGAGTGCTCGGCCCCCTGACCGTATGGGCGGCGGACGGGCGGACGGTGAGCGTGCCCGAGCTGAAGGTGCGCGCCCTGCTCGCATGCCTGCTGGCCCACCGCGGCCGCCCGGTGTCCGCGGACCGGCTGGTCGCCGACCTCTGGGGCGAACGGCCCCCGGCCCGCCCCGCCGCCGCGCTCCAGAACAAGGTCTGGCAGCTGCGCCGGGCGCTGGAGGCCGCGGCGCCCGGCGCCCGGGACCTCGTGGTCTCCCGGGCCCCGGGCTACGAGCTGCGTACCGCCCCCGGCTCCGTCGACGCCGACCGCTTCGGGCAGTTGACCGCCCGGGCCCGGGCCGCCGCAGAACCCCATGCGCGCGCCGCACTGCTCGCGGACGCCCTGGCCCAGTGGCGGGGCCCGGCCTTCGCGGACTTCGCGGACGAGGAGTTCGCCCGACGGGCCGCGGCGGGCCTGGAGGAGCAGCGGCTCACCGCGCTGGAGGAGCAGGCGGAGGCCCGGCTGGAGCTGGGCGAACACGCCTTGGTCGCTGATGAGCTGGGCGATCTCGTGGCGGCGCAGCCCCTGCGGGAGAGACTGCGCACGGCCCATATGCGGGCCCTGTATCTGGCCGGGCGGCAGGCCGACGCCCTGCACGGCTTCACCGAGCTGCGGCAGCGGCTCGTCGATGAACTGGGGGTCGATCCGGGGCCGGAGCCGACCGCCGTGTACCGGGCGATCCTGGCGCAGGACGCGCCGCCCGCCGCCGTACCGCCACCGGCGACGACCGTGGCCCGGCCGCCGACGAACATCCCGGGGCCCGGGGCCGCGGACGGGCTGATCGGCCGGGACCCGGATATCGCCGCGCTCCGGTCGGATCTGCTCCGGCACCGGCTGGTGACGCTCATCGGCCCGGGCGGGGTCGGCAAGACGCAGTTGGCGCTGGCGGTCGCGGCCGGGGCGGCGGCCGACTTCCCGGGCGGGGTACGGCTGGTGGAGCTGGCCGCGCTGCCGCCGGCCCGGGACCGCCGCGGTACGGAACCGGCGGAGCTGGTCGCCGGGGTGCTGGGGGTACGGGACGATATCGCGCCCCCGCCGCGGACCGCGGCGGGCCCGCAGTCGCTGACGGACCGGATCGTGCAGGCCCTGGGCGAGGGTCCGGCGCTGCTGGTGCTCGACAACTGCGAGCACGTGGTGGACTCGGTGGCGGAGCTGGTGGCCGCACTGCTGGCAGCGGCGCCCGGGCTCACCGTGCTGGCGACCGGTCAGGTGCCGCTGCAGGTAAGGGGGGAGCGGCTCCACGAGGTGGGGCCGCTGACCGAGACCGACGCGGTGGCGCTGTTCACGGCCCGGGCGCGGGCGTCCGCCCCGCATATCGCGGTCGACGGGGAGAACGCGGCGACGGTGGCGGCGATCTGCCGTCGGCTGGACGGGCTGCCGCTGGCCCTGGAGATGGCCGCGACCCGGGTCCGGGTGCTGGGGGTGGCCGAGCTGGCGGCCCGGCTCGACGACCGGTTCCACGTCCTGGCGTCGGGGCTGCGGGACGCTCCCGCCCGGCAGCGGACCCTCCGGGCGGTGATCGACTGGAGCTGGGAGCTGCTCGGGGAGCGGGAGCGCACGGTGCTGCGACGGCTCGCCGTGCACGCCTGCGGCTGCGGTCTGGACGCCGCCGAGACGCTCTGTCCGGCGGACGGGGTGGACCGGTCCGAGGTGCTGGACCTGCTGGCCAGGCTGGTGGACGCGTCGCTGGTGGTGGTCGCGGACACCCCGGACGGCCCGCGGTACCGGCTGCTGGAGTCGGTATCGGCGTACGCCGTCGAACAGTTGCGGGACCGCGGTGAGCTGGACGCCCTGCGGGTGGCGCACCGGGACTACTACACCGGTTTCGCCGAGCGTGCGGAGCCGCAGCTGAGGGGGCACGAGCAGCGGCGGTGGCTGCGGCTGCTGGACACCGAGGGCGCCAATCTGCGGGCGGCCCTGGACAGTGCGGCCGAAGCCGGGGACACGGACCGGTCGCTGCGCCTGGTCAACGCGTTGACCTGGTACTGGCGGCTGCGGGGGCGGTACGAGGAGGCGGCGCGCCGGCTCGGTACGGCCCTGTCGCTCGCCGGGGCGCGCAGCGGTGCGGCCGGGCCGCGGGAGCATGCGCGGGGGACCGCGGGCGCGACGGCGCGGCTGGGCGGGATGAAGCTGGCGCTGGGCGGTACGCAGGATCCCGCGGCCGAGTACCGTACGGCGCTCGCCTCGTACGAGGGTGTGGACGATCCGGCCGGGCTGGCCTGGTCCCGCTGGTATCTGAGCGCGCATCTGTACGGGATCGCGGACAGCGGCCCCGGCGAGGAGCTGCTGATGCTGGCGCTGGCCGGGTTCGAGTCCCTCGGGGACCGGTGGGGTACGGCAGCGGCACTGGCGGGCCTGGCGTTCCGGGCGAAGCTGCGCGGCGACTTCACGGGCGTACGGGAGTACGGCGAGCGGAGTCTGGCGCTCTTCCGTGAGCTGGGCGACACCTGGGGGCAGTTGCAGTCGATGATCGCCCTCCAGACCCGGGCCGAGGCCCTGGGCCGGTACACCGTCGCGGGGCGGCTCCACCGCGAGGGGCTGCGGATGGCGGAGGATCTGGGGCTGTGGCCCGAGGTGTCCTACCAGTTGTCGGGGCTCGGCCGGATCGCGCTGCTGACCGGGGAGCCGGTGCGGGCCCGGGAGTTCCACGAGCGGGCCCGGCGGCTCTCGGCCGAGCAGGCCGATGTCTTCGGCGAGCTGTACGCGGAGACGGGGCTGGCGCTGGGGGCCCGTCGCGAGGGCAGGCTGGATGCGGCCGAGGAGCACTGGGAGCGGGTGCTGGAGCTGCATGTCCGGATGGGGTACGAGCCGGTCGCGCCGCCGCTGGTCCTGGCCGAACTGGGCTTTGTGGCCGAGGCGCGGGGACGGGTGCGGGAGGCGCTGCGGCTGCAGCACGAGGGGCTGGCGGCGGCGCGGGCCACGGGCGATCCGCGGGCGCTGGCCCTGGCGCTGGAGGGGCTGGCCGGGGCGGAGTTGCTGTCCGGCGACGCGGCACGGGCGGCCGGGCTGCTGGGAGCGGCGGCCGGGGCCAGGGAGTCGGTGGGGGTGCCGCTGCCGACGGGTGAGCGGGGCGATGTGGAACGGATCGGCGCCGGGGCGCGGGCGGTTCTGGGCGCGGTGGGGTACGAGGAGGAGTTCGCGCGCGGGCGGGATCGGGGGCCGGAGGCCGTGGCTGCCCTGTCCGGCGCCGGGTCCGGTGAGGGGTCCGCTGAAGAGTCCCGTGCGGGCTCCGGTGCCGGGTCCGAGTCCGGTGAGGGGCCCGGCACCGGGGTCCGCGGGGGCGGTCCGGTGCCGGGCGGACTTCTGGACCCGTCACACAACTGAGCTGGTTCGCCGGTGTCCGCCCGTCATCCACAGGGGGGCGCGGAGGCCGGGCGGACACGGCGGGCGTGCCGGATACGCGCGGGGGTCGCGCGCGGGGTCAGTTGTAGCGGACCCGCAGCTCCACCACGCCGGGCGCGATCTGGTTACAGTAGAAGATCGGGCTCCACAGGCCCTGAGCGGCACCGGCACGGCCGGCGTCCTGGCACGCCGCCGTGGTGGGGTGGTGGCTGCGGGGGACCCACCAGCTCGCCTCGGCGGTGCCGGCGGTGCCGAGGACGAGACCCGCGGACGCGGCAACGGAAGCGACGGCGATACCCAGACGTTTCACCATTGGGCACAACTCCTCTGTTCGAGCGAAGAAGTGACGTTTCCCCGGGGGACGGGCGCGGCGCGGGAGCAACATAACCGTGTAACCGGAAGCCACACAAGAGGTCTACACCAGTAGACTTTTACCTTTCCATGACGGTATGCAACGGACACCCGCTCGGGTCTCTTCGGTGGCGAACACTCGCCATTTGCTTTTGTGTTCGATTTTCGGATGGGTACGTTCTCCCAGCAGGACGGAGAACGTACCCATCCGGGCCTTGTGCCCCCTTCCGATCATCGAGGAATTCATGTCGGACACATCAGAGTTCGCCTCGGGCGCCGCGGCCGCGGCCGCGGCTTCGGGCCCCGAGATCGACGAGTACGTCAACAACAACACCGCCTACGCCGCGGCGTTCGGCGGCCCGCTCGCGCTGCCGCCCGCACGGAAGCTGGCGGTGGTCGCCTGCATGGACGCCCGGCTGAACATCTTCGCGATGCTGGGCCTGAAGGAGGGCGACGCGCACATCATCCGCAATGCGGGCGGCGCGGTGACGGAGGACGCGATCCGGTCGGTGGTTATCAGCCAACGCCTGCTCGGCACCCGCCGCATCATGCTCATCCACCACACGGACTGCGGCATGCAGACCTTCAAGGACGATGAATTCAAGGCCGAGCTCCACACCGACACAGGAATTCGACCGCCGTGGTCGCCGGAGGCCTTCACCGATCTGGAGGATGACGTCCGGCAGTCGATCCGCCGTATCGAGGCCGACCCCTTTGTGCCCTACAAGCACTCCATCCGCGGTTTTGTCTTCGATGTGGAGACGGGGAAGTTGAACGAGGTGGGATATGTGAGGTGAATGGGGCTGGGTGGGAATGATGTGACTCCAGTGAAAGGAGAGGCACCGCATCGTCCGCCGACTGGATGCGGTGCTCCTCCTTCCGCCACGCGGGCCCGTCGGGGTGCTGACGGCGCTCGACGGGGCCGTCGGGGCTGGCCGGGCAGGCGGTTCCGTCAGTTGCGCCGGAGCGCGTGGAGCCCGGCCCACTGTTCGGCGGTGAGGTGCTTGGGCAGGGCGGTCGGTGCGATGCGGTGGGCGCGCAGCCAGTCGTCGATCCGCCGCCGGGACAGTTCGGGGGCGGCGACGGCGACGATCCGGGCGAGTCCGCGGCCCTTGCCGTTGAACACCCGGGCGACCAGGTCCTGGTAGTCGGCCCGGTCACGTTCGGCGACCAGCGGCCGGTCGCGGCGGACCATGGTCAGCACTCCCCCGTCGACGGTGGGCCGGGGCCGGAAGGCGGTCGCGGGCACCCGGCCGACCAGGCGGAACGCGTACCAGGGCCACCACTGGGCGGTCATCAGGGTGGCACCGCCGACCCCGGCCCGGCGCCGGGCGACCTCCCACTGCACCAGCAGCACGGCATCGGTCCAGTCCGGGGAGCGCAGGATCCGGCGGAGCATCGCCGTCGTCTGGTGGAAGGGGAGGTTGCCGACCAGTACATGGGGACCGGCCGGGGCCCGGTAGCGGAGGAAGTCCGCCGTGACGACGGTGGTCGGCCGTCGCGTCCGGCGGCGCAGTTCGGCGGCGCGGCGTCCGTCGATCTCCACGGCCGTCAGCTCCCGGCCGAGCCGCTGGAGCGGCAGAGTCAGGGCGCCGCCGCCGGGGCCGATTTCGAGGATCGGGCCGTGGGTGCCGGCCACGAGCCGGGTCATGGTGTCGATCGTGGACCGGTCGACGAGGAAGTTCTGGCCGAGCTCGTGCCGACCGGGATGGGGATGGGGGTGGTGCGAGTGCAAGGGACTGTGTCTCCGCGGCTTCGAGGTGAGCCGGGCAGCACGAGGAGGCCGCCCGGCGCGTACGCGCTGAAGCGGCGAAAGCCCTGGAAGAAGGGAGGGGATCCGCCGCTAGACGCGGCGGAGGCGCATCGCTGCGATACCTGCTACTCCACACATGGGACGGCACGTTACCGCCGGCCGCTCGACCCGGCCAACGGGTTTTCCCGCGAGCGCCCTGGGCTGGTGCCGGCCCCGGGGCACGGACACCTGCGAGCCGGGCTCGGAGCGAACACCGTCCCCGCAGGGCCCGCCTGCCAGAAACCGGGGGCGGGATACCCGGGGCTGCCCGGTGGGGCTCGTCCCGCCCGGACAGGAGGGGCGGAATGCCGCTGTCCGGGCCGGGGAGCGGCGGGCGGCGGATGCCCGGGGCTCCCGCAGGGGAGCAGCCCGGCGCGGAAGCAGGGCCGCGTGCGACCGGGCCGGCCGTGCGGTCCGGGGTGAGGTGCCGCTGCCGGGAACGGCGTCCGTGGTCCCGGCCCCCAAGCACCCGGGGCGGGGCCGGTGCTCCGGGTCGGCGTCGTACGGTCGCGGGGGCAGGGTGCCCGGGGCCCGCCGCGGCCGGGTGCGGGGCACCGGGGACCGGCGCGGCGGGTCGGGGCCGTACGCGTGGGGGCGGGTCAGGCGCGGTGGGTGATGCGGCCCGAGCTGAGCGTCAGCGGTACCGGTGCGTCCGCGATCTCGTCGGCCGAGGCGCGTACCGGGTCGACACCGAGAGCGGTGAGGTCGGCGCGGTAGCCGACCGCGATCCGGCCCGCGGTGGTGGATTCGCCCGCCGCGAGGGCCGCGTGGGTGGTGCAGCCCTCCAGCGCCATCAGGCCCGTCAGTCCGCCGTGTCCGGCCGCCGCGCCCCGGGGGGCGAGCGCGGTCGCCAGTACCCGGCGGGCGTCGTAGGACGCGATGGGCCAGTCGGAGCCCAGCGCCAGTACCGCACCCGCGTCCCGCAGATCGCGGCAGCGCCAGGCGCGGGCGGCCCGTTCGGGGCCGAGCCGCTTCGACCATTCGTCGCTGTGGTCGGCGCGGGTGTAAGCGGTGTGCGGCGGCTGCATCGACGCGGCCACTCCGAGCCGGGCGAACCGCCCGAGTTGGTCGTCGGGGGCGGTCTCGATGTGCTCGATGCGGTGGACCGGCGCCCCGGCCCCGCGCGCGCCGAGCGCCTCGACGGTGTCCAGGACATGCCGTACGGCGGCGTCACCGATGGCATGGGTCGCGGTGCCGACCCCCGCATGGTGCAGCCGGTGCACGGCGGCGCTGTAGGCCGCCGGGTCCGGCCAGAAGGCGTCCGTACCGGTGCCGTGGCAGTCGGCGTGCTCCAGCCACGCCGTACCGCCCTCGACGGTGCCGTCCATGAAGAACTTCACCCCGCCGACCCGCCAGTCACGCCCGTGCTCCCGCTGGACGGCGATCAGCCACTCCAGTTCCTCGTCCCCGGCGCCGGGCATGCACCAGGGCGCGAGCCGGAGCCGTACCGGCAGATCCGCCGTCTCCTCGACGGACGCCAGCAGTTCCAGGGCGTCCCCGCCGAGGTCCATCACATGCGCCGAGGCGATACCGGTCGCCGCCATCCCGGACAGCAGCTCCAGCAGCCTGGCGCCGCGCTCCGTGAAGGAGGCGCGCGGCAGCACCCCGGTCATCAGGTCCATGGCGGCGTGTTCGATCAGATGCCCGGTCGGCCGGCCTTCGGCGTCGCAGACCACGCTCGCGCGCTGGACGAACTCCCGGGGCCCGTGGATCCCGGCCGCCCGCAGCCCGGCCGCGCTGACCAGCGCGGAGTGGCCGTCGTAGAGGCGGATGAAGGCGGGCGCCCCGTCGAGCGCCTCCTCGATGAGGGCGTGGTGCGGCTCCCGCCCGCCGAAGGCGTTGTGGTCGAGACCCCAGGCCAGTACCCAGCCCTCGCGGCGCTCGGCACCCCGCAGCGCGACGCGAAGGGCCGCCAGGTCGGTGACCGCCGACAGATCGGTGCCCGAGGCCAGCTCAAGGCCCCAGACGGGGTGGCTGTGGGCGTCGGTCAGGCCGGGGACCAGGGTGGCCCCGCCCAGATCGGCCGTCTCGGTGCGCGGCCCCTGCCACTCCCGTACGTCCGCGGCGTCGCCGACCGCGACGATCAGACCGTCCTTGACGGCGACCGCCTCCGCGGACGGCCGGGCCGGGTCCAGGGTGCGGACCGCCGCTCCGGTCAGGACGATGTCAGCTGCTGCCACGGTGTGCTGCCTCCTCGGTGGTGGGGGTCCCCTCGGGCCCCTCGGGTACTGCTGCTTCGGCCGCTTTCCGCGCTCCGGGCACCTCCGGCACCCCGGGTGCCTCAGGCGCCTCAGGCAGCTCAGGCGGCTCGGCTGCGAAGTTCGCGTAGACCTCCGGCCGGCGCCGCTTCAGCTGGTACGCCAGGCCGACACCGATCACGAAGACCGCCGGGACCAGCGCCAGCAGTACGGTGTTGACCAGCGTCGACGCCCCGGTGAACAGCTCGACCTTGGTCCCGATCAGATAGATCGCCACGGCCAGCAGTACGGCGGCGGCCACGGGCGCGACCACCGTGCGCAGCACGCCCTCGTCGTGCCGGATCCGCCGGAAGTAGCAGGGGATCGCGATCGCGGTCAGCAGCATCAGGGCCATCAGCCCGATCATGCCAGGGGTGTTCACCCAGAGGAGGAGCTGGGTGTACGGATCGGCTCCGGCGGCCGCGAAGCCGAGCACGACCACCGCGCCGAGCACGGTCTGGGCGATCCCGGCGACGTACGGCGAACGGTGCCGGGGGTGGATCCGTCCGAAGGACTTCGGCAGGACGCCCTCCTCCGCCAGGGCCAGGGCATAGCGGTTGATCGCGTTGTGGAAGGCGAGGAGCGAAGCGATGATGCTGGTCACGATGAAGACGTGCATCAGATCGGCGGCCCAGGGGCCGACGTAGGTGGTGATGGCGGCGAAGAAGAGGCCGCCGGGGTCGTCGGTGGCGGCCTTGACGACCTGCTCGCTGCCGAAGGCCTGGACGACGGTCCAGACGATGAAGGCGTAGAAGGTGCCGAGGAAGGCGACGGCGGCGTAGGTGGCGCGCGGGACCGTGCGGTCGGGGTCGCGGGCCTCGCGCCGGTAGATCACCGTCGACTCGAAGCCTGTGAACGCGGCGAAGGCGAAGGCGAGTACGGCGGCGGTGCCGGGGACCAGGACCTGGGAGGGCGCGAAGGAGGAGAATTCGAGCCCGTCGGCCCCGCCGTCGAGGAGCACCCCGCCCGCGAGCAGCAGCAGGATGCCGGTCTCGGCGACGAGCAGCACCCCGAGGACCTTGGCGCCGAAGTCGATGGAGCGGTAGCCGCCGTACCAGATGATCAGCAGCCCGGCGAGGGAGACCGGGAGCCAGGGGATGTCGACGCCCCAGAGCGCGGCGCCGGTGTCGGCGGTGGCGGAGCCGAGGAGGCCGAAGACCCCGATCTCCATGCCGTTGTAGCCGATCATCGCCAGCAGGGCGGCACCGATTCCGGCGGCCGGGCCGAGACCGCGGGTGATGTACGCGTAGAACGCCCCGCCGCTGCGGACATGGCGGCTCATGGTGGTGAAGCCGACGGCGAAGATCGCCAGGGTCAGTCCGGCGAGGAGGTAGCCGGCCGGTGCGCCGATGCCGCCGAGGGTGAGGGCGATGGGGGCGACCCCGGCCATCACGGTGAGCGGGGCGGCTGCGGAGATCACGAAGAAGGCGATGTCGGACGTGCCGAGGCTGCCTTTTCTGAGCCCTGGGGAGGATGCGGACATACGGATGGGGCCTTCCTGGTGCTGCTGGGGGGAACTGGACCTGCGGACGCCCTTTCGCGGCGGCGAGCGGTGGGGGAACGGAAACCTAAAGGCTTTCGGTTTTGCGCAATGTAGCCTCCGGCTGGGGATCGGGGAAGAGCCTGAGGAGAGAACGGATATATGGGACGGCCGCGGACAGCACTGATCGACCGGGAGCGCATCGCGACGATCGCGCTGGAACTCGTCGACGGGGAGGGCGAGTTCAGCGTGGTGGAGATCGCCCGGCGGCTCGGGGTCCGGACGGCGTCGCTGTACCACCATGTGGACGGGCGGGACGGAATCGTCGAGCTGCTGCGGGAACGGGTCTGCGCGGATATCGACGCGACGGCGCTGGGGGCGGCGGACTGGCAGGAGGCGCTGGCGGGCTGGGCCCGCTCCTACCGTGCCGCGTTCGCGGCCCATCCCCGGGCGATCCCCCTGCTGATGGCCTCGCCGGTGCGGGCGCCGCGGGTGCTGTCGCAGTACGAGCGGGCGGTGGGGGTGCTGCTGGCGGCGGGGTTCCCGCAGGGCGAGGTGATGAAGGTGATCATCGCCCTGGAGAACCTGATCCTGGGCTCGGCGCTGGACCTGGCGGCGCCGCAGCCGATGTGGGTGCTCGCGGACGAGTCGAAGACGCCGAAGCTGGCGGGCGCGCTGGCTGCGAGCCCTGCGGCGGGGCGGGCGGACGCGGCGTTCGAGCTGGCGCTCGGGGGCTGCCTGGTCCGCCTGGCGGCGTTGCGGGATACTGCGGGCGCGTGATCTAGGAGGGCCTCAGGCCCTCGCCCCGTCGCGCATGGCCCCGCCGCGGCGGAGACCGTTTCCGCATGGGCCCAAGCCCCGGGGGGGGGCGTTGCGGGATTCGCCCTGCGCGGCGGGGGTTCTTTCCCGACTGCGGCCCGCGATCGCTTCTCGCGCAGTTCCTCGCGCCCCCAAAACCCTCCCCCTGACCGCCCTGGTCAGGACTGGCCCCGTCAGGGCGCCAGGGGTCACCCCCCGCCGAGGGCATGCGGCGCCCCCAAACCCCTCCCCCTGACCGCCCTGGTCAGGACTGGCCCCGTCAGGGCGCCAGGGGTCACCCCCCGCCGAGGGCATGCGGCGCCCCCAAACCCCTCCCCCTGACCGCCTTGGTCAGGAAGAGCCCCGTCATGGGCGCTGGGGGTCCCCCCCCATGGCCGAAGGCATAGGGGGAGGAACTGCGCGAGAAGCGGCCACGGCGCGCGGCCCGGGAAATGGCCCCGCAGCGCCGGGCGCATCCCGCATCCCCGCGCGGGCGCGGCCCCGCGCCCCCTCGCACGGGGTTACGACTCGTAGAAGAGCGTGTCCACGACCGCCCGCGCCCGCCGGGTCACCCGGCGGTAGGTGTCCAGCATGTCCCCCGCGTGGCCCGGGCCGAAGCCCAGATAGCGGGCGACGGCGGCCAGTTCCCTCGTCTCGGAGGGGAAGGTGTCGCCCGGGCGGCCGCGGACCAGCATCACCGCGTTCCGCACCCGGGTGGCCAGCACCCACGCCTCGTCGAGGATCTGCGCGTCCTCGGTGGCGATCAGGCCGGCCGCGTGCGCCGCGGCGAGCGCCTCGCGGGTGCGGGTGGTGCGCAGGCCGGGCTCGGACCAGCCGTGGCGCATCTGCATCAGCTGGACGGTCCACTCGACGTCGCTGAGCCCGCCGCGCCCGAGTTTGGTGTGGAGCGTGGGGTCGGCGCCGCGCGGCAGCCGTTCGGACTCCATCCGGGCCTTGAGCCGGCGGATCTCGCGTACGGCGTCCTCCCCCAGGCCCTCGGCCGGATACCGCAGCGGGTCGACCAGCTCCATGAAGCGCGCGCCCAGCTCGGGGTCGCCCGCCACGGGTTCGGCGCGCAGCAGCGCCTGCGCCTCCCAGACCAGGGACCAGCGGCGGTAGTAGGCCTCGTAGGAGGCGAGGGTACGGACCAGGGGGCCGCTCTTGCCCTCGGGGCGCAGATCGGCGTCGATGAGGAGCGGCGGATCGGCGGTGGGCAGCTGGAGGAGCCGTCGCATCTCTTCGACGACGAGCCCCGCGGCCCGCGCGGCCTCCTGGTCGTCGACGCCTTCGCGCGGTTCGTGGACGAAGAGGACGTCCGCGTCGGAGCCGTAGGACAGCTCCTGGCCGCCGAAGCGGCCCATGCCGATGACGGCGAAGCGGGTGGGGAGTTCGTCGCCCCAGCGTTCGCGTACGGCGGCCCGCAGGGCGCCCGCGAGGGTCGCGGCGGTCAGATCGGTGAGCGCGGTGCCGATCTGGTCGACAAGGGCGCCGGTGTCGGTCTCGGCGGGGCTGTCCTCGGTGCCGTACGAGCCGATGAGGTCGGCCGCGGCAGTACGGAACAGCTCCCGGCGCCTGACCCCGCGCGCCGCGGCGACGGCGGCCTCCGCGCTGGCGGCACGGCCGACGGCGGCGAGGATCTCCGGCTGGAGGTGGTCGCGGCGGCGGGGCCGCAGCCCGTCCGGGTCCCCGAGGATGGCGACCGCTTCGGGGGCGCGCAGCAGCAGATCGGGGGCGAGCCGCCCGGCGGACAGCACCCGGGCGAGGTTCTCGGCCGCGGCGCCCTCGTCCCGGAGCAGCCGCAGATACCAGGGGGTCTTGCCGAGCGCGTCGGAGACCTTGCGGAAACCGAGGAGTCCGGCGTCGGGGTCGGCGGAGTCTGCGAACCAGTTGAGGAGGACGGGCAGCAGGGTCCGCTGGATCGCTGCCTTGCGGCTGACGCCGGAGGCGAGGGCCTCGATATGCCGGAGGGCGGCGGCGGGGTCGGCGTAGCCGAGGGCTTCCAGGCGCTGTCCGGCGGCCTTGGCGCTGAGCCGGGCCTCGCCGGGCGCCAGCTGGGCAACGGCGTCGAGGAGGGGCCGGTAGAAGAGCTTCTCGTGGAGCCGCCGGACCACGGAGGCGTGCCGCCGCCACTCGCGGTGGAGTTCGGTGACGGGGTCGGTGCGGAAGCCGAGGGAGCGGCCGAGGCGGCGCAGATCGGTGGGGTCCTCGGGCACGAGGTGGGTGCGCCGGAGCCGGAACAGCTGGATCCGGTGCTCCATGGCGCGCAGGAAGCGGTAGGCGTCGTCGAGCTGGGCGGCGTCGACCCGGCCGACGTACCCTCCGGCGGCCAGCGCCTGGAGCGCGGCGAGGGTGCTGCCGCTGCGGAGGCCGGCGTCGCTGCGGCCGTGGACGAGCTGGAGCAGCTGGACGGCGAACTCGACGTCCCGCAGCCCGCCGGGCCCGAGTTTCAGTTCGCGGTCGACTTCGGCGGCGGGGATGTTGTCGATGACGCGGCGGCGCATCTTCTGGACGTCGGTGACGAAGTTCTCGCGTTCGGCGGCCTGCCAGACCAGGGGTGAGAGGGCTTCGATGTACTCCTCGCCGAGCAGCGGGTCGCCGGCCACCGCCCGGGCCTTGAGGAGCGCCTGGAACTCCCAGGTCTTGGCCCAGCGCTGGTAGTACGCCAGATGGCTGGAGAGGGTCCGGACGAGCGGCCCGTTGCGGCCCTCGGGCCGGAGGTTGGCGTCGACGGGCCAGATGGCGCCCTCGACGGTGGTCTCGGAGCAGATCCGCATCAGATGGGAGGCGAGACGGGTGGCGGCCTGGATTCCGGTGTTCTCGTCGGCGCCCCCGGCGGGCTCGCCGACGAAGACGACGTCGACGTCGGAGACGTAGTTGAGCTCCTGGCCGCCGCATTTGCCGAGGGCGATGACGGCGAGCCGGCAGCGGGCGGCGTCCTCGGGCGCGGCGGCGCGGGCGATGGCGAGGGCGGCCCGCAGGGTCGCGATGGCGAGGTCCGCGAGTTCACCGGCGGTCTGGGCGACGTCGGTGGTGGCGCAGACGTCGCGGGCGGCGATGGAGAGCAGACAGCGCCGGTAGGCGATGCGCAGGGCGACCGGATCTCCCGCGTCGGCGAGGCACTCCTCGAATTCGGCGACGCCGGGGTGCAGATCGGAGGCTTCGTACGTGGCGAGGGCCCGCCAGTCGCCGGGGTGGCGGGCCAGGTGGTCACCGAGCGCCTCGGAGGCGCCGAGCACCCCGAGGAGCCGGTCGCGCAGGGGCTTCGAGGTGGTGAGGGTGTCGAGGAGGACCCGGTCGTCGCCGTCGGGCTGGGCCTCCGCCAGCCGCACCAGGCCGGTCAGCGCGAGATCGGGGTCGGCGGTGGCGCCCAGCGCGTCGAGGAGGAGGGGGTCCTCGCGGACGGAGGCCAGGGCGGGCAGCGCGAGGAGCCGCTCCGCGGTGGCCGGGTCGGTGAATCCGTGCCGCAGCAGTCGGGTGAAGGTACTGCTTCTGCGTCCCGGCACCGTCGTCATTCCGCCGCTCCGTCCACGGTCGAGGTCACAGACATCGAGCCTAAGGCCTGTTCAGTGGCCCGGGCTCCGTGCGGCGCCCGGCGGACCTGCCGGAACACCCGGGCGTACGGGCCGGCGTACGGGCCGGTTTCGGGCGCACCATCCACCAGAAATTCGAACAAGTGAGTGAATTTTCTGTGTGCATGGATGAGTTGGCCGACGGTTTGCGGTCAGTACCGGCAACGTATCCGACGACCGCGCGCACCACGACAGCCACCGGACGGACGGGGACCCGGTCCCCGGAGGAGAAACAGCACGCCATGACCGCACACACCCCCCGCGGCGAGCTCGCCGCCGCCTTCAGCGACCCGGCGGCCGAAGCCCTCGACTGGGCGACGGCCGAACGCCTGCTCACCGACGCCGAGATCTTCTGGCTGTCGAGCGTCCGGCCGGACGGCCGCCCGCATGTCACACCGCTGCTGACGCTCTGGATCGACGGGGCCCTGCACTTCTGCACCGGCGCCGGGGAACGCAAGGCCAGGAACCTCCGGGAGAACCCGGAGGTGGTCCTCACCACCGGCACCAACTCCCTGGACCGGGGCTGTGACCTGGTCGTGGAGGGGACGGCCGAGCGGGTGGCGGACGGGGCGGCGCTCCGGACCGTCGCGGACGCCTACGTCGCCAAGTACGGCGCCGACTGGACGTTCGAAGTGGGCGACGGCGTCCTCGACGGGGAGGGCGGCCCGGCGCTGGTCTACCGGGTCGGGCCGCGGACCGTCTTCGGCTTCGCCAAGGACCCGTACGCGCAGACCCGGTTCCGCTTCCCGCCCGCCGACTGACGGCCCGGCACCCCCCTGCCCGATCCACACCCCACAGCGCCCACAGCACCCGAAGGGAATCCCGATGGAACTCACCCTCGAAGTCGTCAATCTGCAGGTGTCCGATCTCGACCGGGCCAAGCGGTTCTACACGGAGGGCTGCGGCTTCCGTGCCGATCTCGACCAGGAGGTCGCGCCGGGGGTACGCATCATCCAGCTGACGCCCCCGGGCTCGCGCTGTTCGGTCGCCCTGGCCGCCGGGCTCCCCGCGGTCCCCGGTCTGACGAAGCCCGCCCCCGGCACGGCCTACGGACTCCAGCTCTGCTCCACCGATATCACCGCCACCAGGGAGGCGTTGGCGGCGGGCGGTGTTGACGTGTCGGCCGTGATGCATCTGGGCGAGGGCGGCTGGGCCGAGGGCAAGGGCGGGGTGTGGAACTCCTTCTTGTTCTTCGCTGA
This sequence comes from Streptomyces tsukubensis, assembly GCF_003932715.1. NCBI lineage: Bacteria > Bacillati > Actinomycetota > Actinomycetes > Kitasatosporales > Streptomycetaceae > Streptomyces > Streptomyces tsukubensis. The sequence goes on from NZ_CP020700.1 coordinate 2,068,324, forward strand.
CCCCGACGGCAACAGCTGGACGGTCCAGGAGGCCCCGGCGCCGCTCTCCGAGCGCTGATCCGGCGGTGTCCCGGCGGCCGCGGAAACAGCTCGCGGGCCGCCGGGGCGCCGTGCCACCCTGCGCATATGTCTGCAACTCACACCTATGACGTGGCCGTCCGCTGGACGGGGAACCTCGGTACGGGGACGGAGAACTACCGCTCCTACAGCCGCGCGCACAACGTCGTCGGGGAGGGCAAGCCGACCATCGCCGCCTCCGCGGATCCCGCGTTCCGGGGCGACCGGGACCGCTGGAACCCGGAGGAGCTGCTCGTCGCCTCCGTCGCCCAGTGCCACATGCTGTGGTACCTGCACTTCTGCTCGACCGAGGGAGTGACGGTGCTGGCCTACGAGGATCTGGCGCACGCCGTGATGACGATGGACGAAAGCGGCGGCGGAGGCCGGATCACCGAGGTCGTGCTCCGCCCGGAGGTGACCGTCGCCGACGCCGCCACGGCGGAGAAGGCCCGGGCCCTGCACGGGAAGGTCCCGGCGGTCTGCTTCATCGCCCGTTCGGTGAACTTCCCGGTCCGCCACGAACCGGTGATCCGGACCGGCGGCGCCCCGGCACCGGCACCGCGATAGGGCGGACCCGCGCGGGGCGCGATGCGGCGCGGCCCGCGCGGGCTCCGGCGACGACCGCAGCCCCGAAGGGGCGTCAGGGCTGCGGCGGCCGGTCCGTCCCGCCGCCCTGGCCTCCGCCGTACTGGCCCTTCAGCTTGTCCTGCGCCTGGTCGACCTGGCCGCTGTACTTGCCCTGCGTCTTGGCGTCGACGGCGTCTCCCGCCTTGTCGACACCCTTGTCCGCCTGGGACTCGTGGCCCTTGAGCATCTGCTTGAGCTTGTCCAACACGGACATGGGGTCACCCTTTCGGCTCGCTGCTCCCCCGCAGTTCCAGGGTCACAGCGCCGGTCCGGTTCCGCATGTCGGCGGGCCCGGGGGCCGGCCCCCGCGGCCGCTCACCGCTGGTGGCGGACCTCGGGGAAGTCGCGCGACGGCCCGTCGAGCAGTCTGCCCCGTCCGCGCAGATGCAGATCGAAGAAGGCCCGCGGATAGGCGCGCTGGAACGCCTGCGCCCGGTGGGTCGGGATCGTCCCCACCTCTCCTTCCAGGGTCGCCCGGTCCATGCCGAGGAGGGGCGCGACCTGCGGGAGGATCAGCGCCTCGTCGCCGAACGACTGGTGCGCGGCCCCCGCGACGGTGAGGCGCCGCCGCCAGCCGCGCAGCTTCGACCAGAAGGTGCGCAGGGCCGGATTGGTCTCCATACCGCCCTTCCCATAGGTGTCCACGACCAGGAACGGGCGGTCCAGACCGGCGTCCACGACGGGTCCCGCCGCACCGCCGTCCAGGCTTGCGCCCGCCGCGATCCGCCCGTCGGTGTGCATCGCGGCGGCAGTGGCGGCGCCGCCCAGGGAGTGCCCGATCATTCCGATACGCCGCAGGTCGAGCGCCTCCCGCAGCCCTGCGGGCAGCGGCCCGCCGGGCAGGTCCGTACCGTCGCCCGCCCTGATCGCGGCGAGCCGGTCGAGGACGAAACGCAGATCGTCGGTGCGGACCGCGAGACCCTTGGCGTAGTCGCGCATACCGCCCGGGGGTGTGGTCTCCACCCGGCCGCCGGGGAACTCGACCGCCGCCGCGTCGTAGGGGTGGTCGACGGTGACGACCACGTATCCGTGCCCGGCGAGGTCTTCGACGATGCCGGTGCCGAAGGAGCGGGAGGCGTTGGAGCCGGGCGAGTAGACCACCACCGGAAGCGGGCCCCCGGCGCAGCGGAACGGGGCACGTTCACGGCCGTGGGCGTTCCCCAGCAGGACCGCCCCCGGCGGCAGGCCGAGGGAGCCCAGATAGCTGTCGGCGGCCCGGGGAGGCATCCAGGGGACGACGGGGGCCGGGGGTCCGCCGGCGGCCGGGTACCAGATGCTGATCATCAGTTCGCGGCAGGGCCGGCCGGTGGTCCACGGGTCGGGGCGGGAGGTGTCGCGCAGATGGAGCGCGACCGTACCGATCGGGTACGGGCCGGACGGGGCGGGCAGATCGAACCGTACGGGCGCCGCCGCCCGCCGGGGCACGGCGGCGGCCGCGGGCGACAGCGGTCCCGGGGCCGTGACGGCGGTGGCGAGCAGCGCGGCGGACCCGGTCACGAGTGTTCTCCGTTTCATGGATTCCACTGTTCCGGCCGGTCGGTCCCGCGGCTTCCCCCGAGGGCAGGAACCGGGCGTCGGCCCAGGAGGGTACGGCGGGCCTCGGTCTCACGGATGAGTCGGCCCGGGAGATGACGTCCTCGGGGCTGACCGGACCGGGCGCCGGGCGCGGATAGCGTGCGGCCATGGATGACGGGGAGTCACGGCCGTGGGTCGTGAAACGGCTGCGCGAGGGGCACTGGCGGGCCGTGGACACCGTGGCGGCCGTGCTGTTCGCCGTGGGGTTCGGCGCGGGCGGGACGGTGGAGCACGGCTGGGCCGCAGGGGCGGCCGCCGCGGCGGTCTGGCTGCCGGTAGCGGTACGGCGCCGGTGGCCGGTGCCGGTGCTGTACTCGGTGCTCGGCGGGGTCGTCTGCGCCCTGCTGCTGACCGGGTGGGAGGACGTCTGGGTCGTCCTCGGCGTTCTGCTGTACACGGTGGCCGCGCGGGAGCCCCGGCGGGTGGCGTCGATCGCGCTCGCCGCCTCGCTGGCGTCGGTCGCGGCGGCCGGGGCCGTGGTGTCGCCGTCGACGACGGCCGCCGGGACCGTATCGGATGCCGTCTTCGCGTCGCTGGTGATGGTCCTGCCCTGGCTGGTGGGCACCGCGACGCGGGAGCAGCGGCGGTACGCGGAGCTGGCCGCCCGGCAGGCGGTGGCGGACGAACGGCTGCGGATCGCCCGGGATCTGCACGATGTGGTGGCGCATCATCTGGCCGTGATCACGGTGCGTGCGGAGGTCGCCCGGGCAGTGTCCGCTACGAACCCGCACGAGGCCGGGGAGACGCTGGCGCTCGTCGGAAGCGCGGGCCGGGCGGCCCTGACCGAGATGCGGCGGATGGTCGGCGTACTCAGATCACCCTTCGACGAGGACGGGCCGGAGCCGGTTCCTGACCCGGGCCACGATCCGGGGCCGGGGGCGGCGGGCCTTCCCGAGCTGGCCGCGGGCGCGGGCCCGCGGGTGGAGTTGGACATGGACCCGGACGTGGAACTGCCGCCGGGCCTGGGCCCGGCCGTCTACCGGATCGTCCAGGAGGCGCTCACCAATGTGGTCAAGCATGCGGATTCGGCCGACTGCCGGGTGACGCTGCGCCGGGCGGACCCCGGCGCGGTGGACGCCGTGGAGGTCGAGATCGTCAACGGCCCGCCGCCTTCGCCCGGTGGGCCGGCCGTACCGCCGGAGCACCGCATCGGGGGCGGGCACGGGCTCGCCGGGATGCGGGAGCGGGCGGCGGCGCACGGCGGGGTCGTCTCGGCGGGCCCGCTGGCCGGGGGCGGCTTCCGGGTCCATGTCCTGCTGCCCTGCGGCCGGGGGCGGTCGTGGTGAACCGGCCGGTACGAGTCCTGCTCGCCGACGACCAGCCGCTGCTGCGGACCGGTTTCGGCCTGCTCATCGACAGTGTGCCGGACCTCACCGTGGTGGGTGAGGCCGTGAGCGGCGAGCAGGCGGTGGAGCTCGCGCTGCGGCTGCGGCCGGACGTGGTGCTGATGGACGTCCGCATGCCGGGCACGGACGGTCTGGAAGCCACCCGGCGGATCTGCGCGGACCCGGGCTCCGACCGTACCCGCGTCCTGGTCCTGACGACGTTCGACCTGGACGAGTACGTGTACGCGGCGCTGCGCGGCGGGGCCAGCGGCTTTCTGCTGAAGGACATCCTGCCCGCCGATCTGCTGAACGCCATCCGGGTGGTCGCGTCCGGCGAGGGCATGCTCGCCCCCGCCGTGACCCGGCGGCTGATCCACGAGTTCGCCGGCCGGGGCGAGCCGCGCCCGTACGTCGCCCGGGCCCTGTCGGGTCTGACGCCGAGGGAGCTGGAGGTGCTCCGTCTGGTCGCCCGGGGCCTGCCCAACCCCGCCCTCGCCGAGCACCTCGGGCTGAGCGTCTCCACGGTCAAGACCCATGTGCGCCGTCTGCTGGCGAAGCTCCGGGCCCACGACCGCGCCCAGTTGGTGGTCATCGCCTACGAGTCGGGGCTGGTCTCGGCAGGCGGCGCCTGAACGGGCGCCGCCGCCACCCGCGCCGGGCCGCGGGGGCCCGGGGCGATCCCGGCAGCGCCGCGAAGGCGCGTACCGGACGGATCCCGGCGATCCGCCCCGCAGCCGATCGCCCCTACAGCACCGGAAGGTTCTTCCGCAGTTCGAAGGCGGTGACCTCGGAGCGGTACTCCTCCCACTCCTGCTTCTTGTTGCGGAGGAAGAAGTCGAAGACGTGCTCGCCGAGGGTCTCGGCGACCAGTTCGCTCCGCTCCATCAGTGCGATCGCCTCGCCCAGGTTCTGCGGCAGCGGCTCGATGCCCATGGCGCGGCGTTCGGCGTCGGAGAGGGCCCAGACGTCGTCGTCGGCGCCGGGCGGCAGCTCGTACCCCTGCTCGATGCCCCGCAGTCCGGCGGCGAGCAGCACCGCATAGGTCAGATAGGGGTTGGCGCCGGAGTCGATGGAGCGCATCTCCACCCGCGACGAGCCCGTCTTGCCCGGCTTGTACATCGGGACCCGGATCAGCGCCGAGCGGTTGTTGTGGCCCCAGCAGATGTACGAGGGGGCCTCGCCGCCCGCGCCCGCGCTGCGGGCGGAGCCGCCCCAGATGCGCTTGTAGGAGTTCACCCACTGGTTGGTGACGGCGGAGATCTCGGCGGCGTGGCGCAGCAGTCCGGCGATGAACGAGCGGCCGATCTTGGAGAGCTGGTACTCGGCGCCGGACTCGTAGAAGGCGTTCCGGTCACCCTCGAAGAGGGAGAGGTGGGTGTGCATTCCGGAGCCGGGGTACTCGCTGAAGGGCTTGGGCATGAACGTGGCCTGCACGCCCTGCTCCAGCGCGACCTGCTTCATCACCAGCCGGAAGGTCATGATGTTGTCGGCGGTGGAGAGCGCGTCGGCGTAGCGCAGGTCGATTTCCTGCTGGCCGGGGGCGCCCTCGTGGTGGCTGAACTCGACCGAGATGCCCATGGACTCCAGCATCGTGATGGCCTGGCGGCGGAAGTCCATGCCGACGTTCTGCGGGGTGTGGTCGAAGTAGCCGGAGTTGTCGGCGGGCACCGGGCGGCTGCCGTCGACGGGCTTGTCCTTCAGCAGGAAGAACTCGATCTCGGGGTGGGTGTAGAAGGTGAAGCCGAGATCGGAGGCCCTGGCCAGCATCCGCTTGAGGACGAAGCGGGGGTCCGCGAAGGACGGCGAGCCGTCCGGCATGAGGATGTCGCAGAACATCCGGGCGGTGCCGGGGGCCTCGGCGCGCCAGGGCAGGATCTGGAAGGTGCCGGGGTCCGGTTTGGCGATCATGTCGGATTCGTAGACCCGGGCGAAGCCCTCGATGGCGGAGCCGTCGAAGCCGATGCCCTCGTCAAACGCCTGTTCCAGTTCGGCGGGTGCGACGGCGACGGACTTCAGGAAGCCCAGCACATCGGTGAACCAGAGGCGCACGAAGCGGATGTCGCGCTCCTCCAGCGTGCGGAGCACAAATTCCTGCTGCTTGTCCATTGCGGCTTCCCATCCACCCAATCGTTGCCGGTCGAGCCAGCCCGCTCCCGGAGAGCATCGCATCCACGGGTTTCCGGCAGGTTGCATACCCGGGCTGAGCCCCATTGTGTGCCAGGGGCCACGGTGAGACGACCCCGAGGCCCACGGGACGGGTGCGACACGGTGTGCCCGGGGGGCGGGAAACGGCCGCCGTACGGTGCGGCGAGCCGTACGGGACCGGTACGAGTGCGGCACAAGGGCGGTCCGGAACGGTACGACAGGCAGTACACCGGGTGGTACGAAGGGCCGATTACCGCCCCGTATGAGGTAAGGAGCCGCCGCCCTCGCTACGATCTGCGGCTATGGGGGGTCACCGGCTCGGCCGCCTCGCGCGCACCACGCGTCCCGTGGCACTGCTGAGTGCCGCCGCGACGCTCCTCGGCGCGCTCTTCCTCTGTCTGAACGCGGCCGATGACGACCATGCGCCCCGTGCGGCCGCCCGTGACAGCGCCCCCGCGTTCTCGTGTCCGTACGACGGCGGCTCCTGCGGGCTGCGCCCGATCGTGGGCGCGGCGGTGCTCACCGTGCCGCCGCCGGCCGCCCCGCCGCTGACGGCGGAGTCCCTGCGGACCCCGGCCGTCCGGCCCGACCTCGGCGGACCCGACCGTTCCGGCCCCCTGCCGCGCGCACCCGGCCTGCACGTCCTTCAGGTGTTGCGGATCTAGGTCGTCTCTTTCGGATCTTGCCGGGCTCGCGTGCCTCCCCCAGCTACCGCTGGGGGTGCCCCCAGCCACCGCGCCTCGCCGCGTTGTCGTCAGTCGCCTACGCTCCGCGTGGACTCCATCCTCCGCCTTGCGATCCACGGCACCAGACCCCGCTCACTAATCCGGCCTGACCCGAAAGAAACTCCCTAGCACGGCCGGCCGGCCGCCCGCGGACCCCGTTTCGGCCGGCTCGCACCCTTGCCCATCCCCCCAAGTCGATCGCAGCCTCATGGCCAGGCCGATCACTCCCTGACGAAGGACGCACACCCCATGGCTTCCGGTAAGAACTCCAAGAGCTACTCGAAGAACAACGCCGCCCACGACCGCCGGGCCCGAATAGAGGCGGCGCGGAAGATCGAAGCGGCCCGCGAGCGGCGCAACCGCATCATCACGATCGGCATCAGCGGTGTCGTCGTGGCCGGGCTCGTCGGCTTCGGCGTCTTTGTGATCAACAAGGACAACGCGGAGGAGAAGCAGGCCGTCGCGGAGCGCAAGGAGCCCATCACGGGCGAGAAGGTCTGGGACGCGAAGAAGCTCGGCCAGACGCATGTGAAGGGCGCGGTCAGCTACCCGGACAAGCCTCCGGTCGGCGGCGATCACCACCAGGCGTGGATGAACTGCGACGCCAAGGTCTACAAGGAGCCGGTCCCCAACGAGAACGCCGTCCACTCGCTGGAGCACGGCGCGGTCTGGGTGACGTACACCGACAAGGCCGCCAAGGGTGATATCGAGAAGCTGGAGAAGAAGGTCAAGGACACGGCCTACTCCCTGATGAGCCCGTACAAGGACCAGGCGGGCGCGATCATGCTGACCGCGTGGGGCAAGCAGCTCACCGTCGATTCGGCGGACGACCCGCGGGTCAACAAGTTCTTCTCGAAGTACGTCCTCGGGGAGCAGACCCCGGAGAAGGGCGCCACCTGCTCGGGCGGAGTGGAAGGCAAGTGACCGCGATGACCCGGACCCACTGGACCGCGGTGGGCGCCGTGGTGGCCGCGCTGCTCTTCGCCGGGGCGGCCACGGTCGCCTCGGCGGGCGACGGCGGCTCCGCGTCCCGCACCCCGGCGACGGACTCGGCGGACGCCGGTTTCGCGCGGGACATGTCCGTGCACCACCAGCAGGCGGTGGAGATGTCGTTCATCGTGCGCGACCGTACGCAGGACGTGGACGTGCGCAGGCTGGCGTACGACATCATCAACACCCAGGCCAATCAGCGCGGCATGATGCAGGGCTGGCTGGACCAGTGGGGTCTGGCGCAGATCGCGCCGGACCGGGAGCCGATGGCGTGGATGGCCGGGGGCGAGGCGCACTCCGGTCACAACGCGAAGACCGGCGACGTCCGGATGCCCGGCATGGCCACTCCGGAGCAGCTGCAGAAGCTGGCGAAGCTCAGCGGCAAGGCGGCGGAGACCGAGTACCTCCAGCTGATGATCGCCCACCACAAGGGCGGGGTGGACATGGCGCAGGGCTGTGTGGACCTGTGCTCCCCCGGCGTCGAGCGGCAGCTGGCCGAGGGCATGGTCCAGGGCCAGCGCTCGGAGGTCGAGCTGATGACGGGGATGCTGAAGGACCGCGGGGCTCAGCCGCGGGAGTAGGCGCCCCGGCAGATGCCTTCGGCTGTGCCCAGGGGCCGTGTGCCGCTTCCGGTGTCCGGGAGCGGCACACGGCTCCTGCCGTCTGCCGCCGTCGGCCGGCCGGGGATCCCGCGTGTCGTCGCGCCGTCGCCGGGTACTCGTCGCGCAGCTGCAGGTACGGGCGCGGAGCGGACCCCGGCTCACCCGTTCGGCTCAGCGCGGTCGCATCCCCCGAACGGCGGAACGACCATGGAGTCGGGTACCGGTCCGGGTCCGGCCGCGGGCCGTCGAGTGCGAGGAGACGCGAACGCCATGACCACAGCCAAGGACATCATGCACCCCGGGGCCCAGTGGATCCCGGCCCACGAGACCCTCGACCGGGCGGCCCAGCTGATGGCCCGCCTGGACGTGGGCGCGCTGCCCATCGCCGATGCGCAGGAGCGGCTCTGCGGCATCCTCACCGACCGGGACATCGTCGTCGGCTGTGTGGCGCTCGGCCACGATCCGGCGAAGGTCACGGCGGGCGAGATGGCCCGGGGCACGCCCCGGTGGATCGCGGCCGAATCCGGCGTGGGCGAGGTGCTGCAGGAGATGCAGGAGCACCAGATCCGGCGGCTGCCGGTCATCGAGGGGAAGAAGCTGGTCGGCATGATCAGCGAGGCGGATCTGGCGCAGCACCTCTCGGACGACCAGCTCGCCGGGTGGATGGAGAAGGTGTACGCACGGGCCTGAAGCGCCGGGCCCGGGCCCGATCGGCCGTGGGCCCGGTCCGTACAGCCCGTACAGCCCGTTGCGCGGTCAGCGTCCGGGTGGTGACGAGGGTGCGGCGCGGGGTGCCGGTTCACGGCCTCCGGGCCGTACCGCCGGTTCCAGTACGGCTTCGGCGACCGCGTCCGGCCGGTCGAGCATCAGCAGATGACCGGCCGGGCCGGTCTCCCGGAAGCGGGCCCCCAGGAGCAGCGCGAGGGCCCGCTGGCGGGCGGTCCAGCCGCGCCCGCCGGAGGTCGCGGCGAGGACGGTGACGGGCGCGCCCGGCGGCAGCGGGCGGCGCTCGCGCAGGGCGAGGAGTTCGGCGGCGACGGCCCGGTAGTGGGCGTTCTCCAGCAGCGCGCCGCGCAGGACGCGGGTGGTGCCGTAGACGGCCCGGACCGGTTCGGCCGGGGCCGGGTCCCCGCCGCCCGTCCGCGAGAGCCTGACCGTGAGCCTGCGGACGGGCGGCCCGAAGGCGGCCGGTACTCCGGCGGCGCCCAGCGCCGTGCCCGCGGCCCGGGCGACCGCGGTGCGCAGGGCGGGTGCGGCCGGGGCGGCGGCGTACTCCTCGACGCTGGAGTCGACGAGGACGACACCGGTGGTACGGCCCGGATGGAGCCGGGCGAACGCCTCGGCGTGGAATCCGGCGATGGAGTGACCGACGACGGTGGCGGGCCGGTCCCGCAGTCCGGCCGCGTCGAGGACGGCGGCGATACGGCGGGCCTCCCCGGCGGCCGTGGGCGCCGCGGTGGCGGGGGCGCTCAGCCCGTGCCCGGGCCGGTCGAAGCGGACGACCGTGCGGTGCGGGGCGAGCAGCGGTACGACCGGGTCCCAGTCGAACCAGGCGAGACCGAGGCCGGCGCTGAGCACGCAGACGGGCCCGCTGCCCTCCACGACCACATGGTGCGGTACGCCGCCGATCCGTACGAACGTCACCCTGCCACCGCCTCCGGCCGTTCCGTACCGCCCGCGCTCCGCGGGTCCGGCGTCCGCCCCGGGTCCCGCGGCTCCCTCGGGTCCCGGTTCCGCGACCGTCGCACCTCCCGGGTCAGGGAGAGCGCGAGCAGTCCCAGCCAGACTGCCACGAAGAGCACCTGGAGCCGCTGCCCGGCACCGAGGGCCCAGGTGCCGTTCCCGGCCTCGAAGGCGGCGACGGACGCCAGGGTCCAGCCGGTGGCGAGCAGTTCCAGGGCGACGAGCGGCGGGCCGAAGCGGGCCAGTTCGGGCAGGAGGCCGTAGCGGCGGGCGGCCAGGGTGAGGGCGACCATCCCGACCAGGGCGCCGGTCATGGCGAGGGAGCTGCTGACGGCGTGCGCGGTATGGGTGGCGGGGACCAGGCCCGCGGTCTCGCGGGCGGCGCACTCGGGGTCGGCGGTGGGCGTGCAGCTCAGCGGCAGCCGGGAGTCGACGGCGGTCGCGGCGCCGAACAGCGTGACGCCCGCCCAGCCGATCACGGTCCAGGGCCGGCGCGGGGTGTGCCGGGCGCGCAGGGTGTGCGCGAGGGCGAAGGCGGCGCCCGCGAACACGAGGGAACCGGCCGCCAGATCGGTGGCCCGGAAGAGCCCGCCGAAGGGCTGGTCCTGGGCCGCGAGTTCGCTGACGTAGGTCTGTACCGGGTCGAGCCCCGTCGACAGGACGACTTCCAGGAGCCACGCGGTGTAGACGAGGGCGCCGATGGCTATGAGTGCGGCGGTCATCGGTCCATGATCTCGCACACCTGACCGGTTCCGTCCTCGGCGGCCGTATCGTATACCCGGTGGGGGTAGTATGCGGATCATGGTGAAGGCCCAGGGAACGCGGACGGGACGGCTGTTGCTGTTCCTCGCGCTGCTGTTCGGGGTCGCCACCATGCACACCCTGGGCCACCCGTCGTCGGGTCACGCCACGGGCGGAACGGCCGTCCACGCCCCGTTGCACGCGGATCCCGCACCGGCGGGGGACGGCACGGATGTACGCGGCGCCGCGCGCGAGCACGTGCCGCCGCCCGCGGCCTCCGGCTCCAGCCGGCACGTACCGCCCGCCGCCTCCGGGGCCGTCCTGCAGAACAGCGGGCCCTCCCCCGGGGTGATGGACCCGACGATGGTCTGTCTCGCCGTGCTCGGCGCGTTCGGGGTCGCGCTGCTGCTCCTCGCGGGCGCCTGGCTGCGCCGCCGCGCGGCCTCGGCGGCGCCCGCCCGCACCGGTACGGCCGCCGGAGCCCGGGCCTCCCCGCGGCCCCCGCCGCCTCGTATACGTCTCGCACAGCTTTCGGTCCTGCGGATCTAGGAACACGCAGGCCGCCCGTGGAGGGCGGCACGCGTGACGGATCCGTGCGGCCCCCTCCCGGGGCCGTATCCCCAGACCGACAGCACGAGGTGCATTCCCATGAAGAAGTTCATCCAGCGCCGTACGCTCCTGGGCGCTTCCCTGGCCGTCGCCGGTACGGCGGCCCTCACGGCCTGCTCCGGCTCGGACGGCGGCAAGGGCGGCGGACACGCCGGTCACAACGGCGGCGGGGGCGGCAGCGCGGGCGCGGGCGGCGGCGGCAACAAGGGATTCGTGGCCCCCGACGGCCCGGAGGTGAAGGCCGCGGAGGCGAAGCGCGGCAGGGGCCCCGAGCGGAAGGTGCGGTTCACCGCCACGCCCGGAACGGTCGACCTCGGCGGGGTCACCGCGAAGACCTGGCTGTACGGGGACCGGCTGCCCGGCCAGGAGGTACGGGTCACCGCCGGGGACACCCTGGCGCTGACCCTCGTCAACAACCTTCCCGACACGACGTCCCTCCACTGGCACGGGCTGGCCCTGCGCAACGACATGGACGGTGTGCCCGGTCTGACGCAGGCTCCTGTGAAGGCGGGCGGCACGTTCGACTACCGGTTCGCGGTCGCGCACCCCGGCACGTACTGGTTCCACCCGCACTCGGGCGTCCAGCAGGACCGCGGCCTGTACGCGCCGCTGATCGTCGAGGACCCGAAGGAGCCGCTGAAGTACGACAAGGAGTGGGTGATCGTTCTCGACGACTGGGTCGACGGGATCGACGGCTCCACCCCCGACGCCGTCCTCACCGAACTCAGCAAGGGCATGATGAGCGGCGGCGGCCACGAGGGCCACGGCGCGGCCGGAACCACCGCCATGGGCGGCCGGGGCAGGTACTCGGGGGCCCGGCGGCCGGCCGCCGCGAAGACCCCCGGCCCGGGCGGTGCGGGCCCTTCGCGGATGATGATGGGCGCCAAGAGCGACCTGCTCGGCGGGGACGCGGGCGATGTGGCGTACCCGCACTATCTGATCAACGGACGGACACCGAAGGCCCCGGCGTCCTTCAGCGCGAAGCCCGGCGACCGGATCCGGCTGCGGATCATCAACGCGGGCGGCGATACGGCCTTCCGGGTCGCCCTCGGCGGCCACGAGCTGACCGTGACCCACACCGACGGCTTCCCCGTCGCGCCCGCGAAGACGGACGCCCTGCTGCTGGGCATGGGCGAGCGGTACGACGCCGTCGTCACCGCGGGCGACGGGGTCTTCCCGCTGGTGGCGGTCGCGGAGGGCAAGAACACGACGGCGCTGGCCCTGCTCCGTACGGGCGGCGGGGCCGCTCCCGCGGCGACCGTACGCCCCGCGGAGCTGACCCGGCGGGTGCTGACCGCGGACAAGCTGCGCGCCGACGCCTCGGTCGCGCTGCCCGCCCGCAAGCCGGACCGCGAGATCGACATCGAGCTGACCGGCGGGATGGCGAAGTACGACTGGGCGTTCGACGGCAAGCCGTACACCCCGGACCCGCGCCACGAGGTCCGGGCCGGTGAGCGGGTCCGGCTGGTGTTCCGCAATCCGACGGGCATGTGGCACCCGCTCCATCTGCACGGCCACACCTTCGCCGTCGGCGGTACGGCACAGGGCGCACGCAAGGACACCGCCGTCATCCTGCCCAACGGCACGCTGACCGCCGACTTCGACGCCGACAACCCGGGGCTGTGGATGATCCACTGCCACAACGTCTACCACGCGGAGGCGGGGATGATGACGGTCCTGGGCTACCGGAAGTAACAGGGGCGGACAAGGCCCGGCGCCTGCCGCACCCCGGGCCCTGTCCGCCGTGGACGGGGCCCGGCGCCGGACCGCGGACGGGCCCGGCCCGGGGTGCGGTGCGGCCCCGGGCCGGGCACCGTCCACGGTGGACGCGCGACCGCGCGTGGGGCGTCCCACACCCCGCCACCGGGACATCGCGTCAGAAAGACGATTACACTGGGGCCGTGCCTCAACTACGTCTCGCCCTGAATCAGATCGACGCGACGGTCGGCGACCTCGGCGGCAACGCCGAAGCGGTCGTCCGGCGCACCCGGCAGGCGGCCGAGCAGGGTGCGCATCTCGTGGCCTTCCCCGAGATGATGCTCACCGGCTACCCCGTGGAGGACCTCGCGCTGCGGTCGTCGTTCGTGGACGCCTCCCGCGCGTCCCTCACGGCCCTCGCCGCCCGGCTGGCGGACGAGGGCCTGGGCGGGGTGCCGGTGATCGTCGGCTATCTCGACCGCTCCGACACCGCGCAGCCGAAGTACGGCCAGCCCGCGGGCGCGCCCCGCAACGCGGCGGCCGTCCTCCACGGCGGCGAAGTGGTCCTCGGTTTCGCCAAGCACCATCTGCCGAACTACGGCGTCTTCGACGAGTTCCGGTACTTCGTGCCCGGCGACACCATGCCGGTGGTCCGGGTCCGGGGCGTGGACGTGGCGCTGGCGATCTGCGAGGACCTGTGGCAGGACGGCGGCCGGGTGCCCGCGACCCGCTCCGCCGGAGCCGGGCTGCTGATCTCCGTGAACGCATCGCCGTACGAGCGCGACAAGGACGACACCCGGCTCGACCTGGTGCGCAAGCGCGCCCAGGAGGCGGGCTGCACCGTCGCGTACTGCGCGACGACCGGCGGCCAGGACGAGCTGGTCTTCGACGGCGACTCCATCGTCGTGGACGCGGCGGGCGAGGTGATCGCCCGGGCCCCGCAGTTCGAGGAGACCCTGCTCCTCGTCGACCTCGACCTCCCGGCCGCGGCCCCGGTGCCGCCGTCCGGTGTCGTCGACGACGGCCTGCGGATCGACCACGCGGTGGTCTCCGAGGAGCCGGTGGCTGCCTACCGGCCCGAGTTCACCGGCGGGTACGCGGAGCGGCTCGACGACGACGCCGAGGTGTACGCGGCCCTGGTCACCGGACTCCGCGCCTATACCGTGAAGAACGGTTTCCGCTCGGTCCTGGTGGGCCTCTCCGGCGGTATCGACTCGGCGCTGGTGGCCGCGATCGCCTGCGACGCGCTGGGCGCCGGGAACGTGTACGGCATCTCCATGCCGTCGAAGTACTCCTCGCAGCACTCCCGGGACGACGCCGCCGAGCTGGCGCGCCGTACCGGACTCCACTTCCGTACCGTCTCCATCGAGCCGATGTTCGACGCCTACATGGGCGCCCTCGGGCTCACCGGGCTGGCCGAGGAGAACCTCCAGTCGCGGCTGCGCGGCACCCTGCTGATGGCGGTCTCCAACGAGGAGGGCCATATCGTCCTGGCCCCGGGCAACAAGTCCGAGCTGGCGGTGGGCTACTCCACGCTGTACGGCGACTCGGTGGGCGCGTACGGGCCGATCAAGGACGTCTACAAGTCGACGGTGTTCCGGCTGGCGCGGTGGCGCAACCGGGTCGCGGCGGAGCGCGGCGAGACCCCGCCGATCCCGGAGGCGTCGATCACCAAGCCGCCGAGCGCCGAGCTGCGCCCGGACCAGGTGGACACCGATTCGCTGCCGGACTACGACGTGCTGGACGCGATCCTGGAGCTGTACGTGGACCGGGACCGCGGCCGGGCGGCGATCGTCGCCGCCGGGTACGACGAGGAGCTGGTCGCGCGGGTGCTGCGGCTGGTGGACACCGCGGAGTACAAGCGGCGGCAGTACCCGCCGGGCACCAAGATCTCGGCGAAGGGCTTCGGCAAGGACCGCAGGCTGCCGATCACCAACCGCTGGCGCGAGCACGCCTCCTGACCCGGGACGCCCTCCGACCCGGGACGCCTTCCGATCCAAAGAAGCGACCCAACCTGTACGCCCCCGATCGCCCCGGCGACCGGGGGCGTACGGTGTACCCGGCGTACCCGGCACAGGGGCGCTCAGCCGCCGGTCACCCGCCCGCGCAGCCGCTCATGGCGCTGCCGGGCCGCCTGGGTGCTGCCGAGGCCCAGACCGAAGGCGATCTCCTGCCAGGTCAGCCCGCGGCCGTGGGCGATGGACAGCAGGGACTCCTCCAGCACGTCCAGATCGCCGCGCGCCCGCGCAACGAGGGTGAGGGCGGCGACCAGATCGCTCCGGTCGACCCCGTCCTCCTCCTCCGCCAGCAGACCCGGATTGGCGGCCAGCGCGACCGTGAGGCCCACCGCCTCGTGCGGCGTGATCATCGGCTGGTTCAGATGACGGCGCCGGAGCGGCTCCGACGCGGCATGGCGCCGGTCGATCCGGGCCAGGGCGGCGAACTCACGTCCGGCCCGCGCCGCGCCGGGCTCGGCCGGGGTGAAGACATCGGGGGGCGTACCGGAGGGCGTACCGGACTCGGGAGCGGTCTCGTTCATACGACCCGACGGTACGCGGCACTCCCCCAACGGTCAACGAAATATTGCCAATGAACCGTGACCAACATGACGTTGTGAACACTCTGTTTACTTCCGGGGGCGGTGAAAGGGCGCCCCGCAACCGTCGGGGCGCCCTCGGGACCGGCCGGATCAGTCCAGCTCGATGCTCGCCGCTATCGGCAGATGGTCACTGGCCGTCCGCGGCAGCGTCCACGACGCCACCGGCTCCAGCCCCTTCACCAGGATCTGGTCGATCCGCGCCATCGGGAACGACGCGGGCCAGCTGAAACCGAAACCGTGCCCCGCGGCGCCCTGCGTGGACCGCATCTGCGAGGTCACAGCCCGCAGCGCCCGGTCGTTCATCGTGCCGTTGAGATCGCCCAGCAGGACCACCTTGCCGACGTCCTCCAGCGCGATCGCCTCCCCCAGCGCGTCCGCGCTCTTGTCGCGCTCGTTGGCCGTGAACCCGGCGTGCATCTTGACCCGTACGGACGGCATATGGGCCACGTAGACCGCGATGTCCCCCCGGGGAGTGGCCACCGTGGAGCGCAGCGCCCGGGTCCAGCCCATCCGGATGTCGACCGGAGCGGACTTCTTCAGCGGATACTTGCTCCACAGCCCGACCGTGCCCTGGACCGTGTGGTACTTGTACGCACTCCGCAACCCCGTCCGGTAGGCCGCCACCTGACTCTGCGCCAGCTCCTGGAGCGCCAGGACGTCCGCGCCGGACTCCGCCAGATCGCGCGCCGTACCCTCCGGATCCGGGTTCTGGGCGTTGACGTTGTGCGAAGCGACCGTGATGTCCCCGCCGCTGCCCGACTTGTCGGTGAGCAGCCCCCCGAAGAGGTTCAGCCAGACCACCACCGGCAGCAGCAGCGCCAGCAGCGCCGTCGCCGAACGCCGCCACAGCGCGGCCAGCAGCAGCGGCACCGCCAGAGCCGGCAGCCACGGAAGGAACGTCTCCGACAGGGACCCCAGATTGCCTATCCGGTTGGGCACACGGGCATGCAGAGCCGTGAACAGCGCGACACCGACCGCCAGGACCGCGATGACGATCCCGCGCCGCCACAGGCCGCCGTCCCGCCACGGGCGGAACGGTCCGACGGTCCGCAGGCGCCGGAACCGGCCGCCCGGGCGGGGCGCGGGTTCCCCGAGGTCCCCCGGACCACCGCTCCCCGTCTCCGCCTTGTACGCCTGAACCATCCGCGTCGTCCTCACTGCCTTGCGTCGTCACGCACCGAGCTTCGGTCCTGACACTAGGCGATGACGTTACTGCGTCCACCGCCCCGGGGCGGCCGTACCCCCATGAGGACGCCCCCCGCGGCCCCGGCGGTTCCCACAAATCCCCCCAGGTCGGGACGGACCGGCAAACCAGGGGCCCGGGCGCGCCGCCGTGCCTCCGGAGTGCCTCGCAGACCCCGCCCCTTTCACGGCGCGGCACGAAGTGCCACCATGGTGGTGATCCGGGGACGCCGTCAGGGCGCCACGAGATGACATAAGGAGCCGTAGGTCATGACGCTTCAGGCTGCCCAGAAGCCTGCCGCCGACAGCAAAACGCTGTACGGCGGCAAGGGAACCCGCCGCATCACCGTCCACGACATCGCCGCCGCCAAGGAGCGCGGCGAGAAGTGGCCCATGCTCACCGCCTACGACGCAATGACCGCGTCCGTCTTCGACGAGGCCGGGATCCCGGTGATCCTCGTCGGCGACTCCATGGGAAACACCCACCTCGGCTACGACACGACCGTACCCGTCACGATGGACGAGATGACGCTGCTCTCCGCCGCCGTCGTCCGGGGCACCTCGCGCGCCCTCGTCGTCGGCGACCTGCCCTTCGGCTCGTACCAGGAAGGCCCCGTCCAGGCACTGCGGCACGCCACCCGCCTCGTCAAGGAGGCCGGAGTCGGCGCGGTCAAGCTCGAAGGCGGCGAGCGCTCCCTCCCGCAGACCGAGCTGATCGTGCAGGCGGGCATCCCCGTCATGTCCCACCTCGGCCTCACCCCGCAGTCCGTGAACACCATGGGGTACCGGGTGCAGGGACGCGACGACGAAGCCGCCCACCGGCTGCTGCGGGACGCCAAGGCCGCCCAGGAAGCGGGCGCGTTCGCCGTCGTCCTCGAACTCGTCCCCGCCGAACTCGCCGCCGAAGTCACCCGCTCCCTCCACATCCCGACCATCGGCATCGGCGCGGGCGCCGGCACCGACGCGCAGGTCCTCGTCTGGACCGATATGGCCGGACTGACCGGGGGGAAGGTACCGCGGTTCACCAAGCAGTACGCCGACCTGCGGCGGACACTGGGGGACGCGGCGAAGGCATTCGCGGACGACGTCATCGGCGGAACGTTCCCTCAGGAAGAGCACACCTTCCACTGATTTTCGGGGCTCGGTTCGCCTCCGGGGGGCTTGGGGGTTCACCCACGCCCCCGGGGCGTAGGGGGAAGATTTCTTCAGTCGATCGTGCTCGGCCGCTCGTTCCTCGCGGCCTGCGCGCGTTCTCCTTCCAGAAATCCGCGCCCCCCTTCGGCTCACTCGCGGAGCCATGGGCTCGGCCATCAGGTGATCGCAGAACCTGAGGCCGGGCGCCTACGGGGCCGGGCGAACCGACACCCGGTCGTCGGGACTGTCGGTCGGCTGTCGGTCGGTTGTCGGTGGCGTCCGGCACTGTATGGGCCATGACGCTCATCGACACCATCCCGGACCGCACCGGGAGCACTGCCGTCGAGGTGCGGGGGCTGGTCAAGCACTACGGCGCGACCAAGGCCCTCGACGGCGTGGACCTCGACGTCCGCGAAGGAACGGTCCTCGGGGTCCTCGGTCCCAACGGGGCGGGCAAGACCACTCTCGTACGGTGTCTGTCCACCCTCGTCACCCCCGACGCGGGCACCGCCACCGTCGCCGGGTACGACGTCGTGCGCCAGCCCCGCGGACTCCGCCGGGTCATCGGGCTCACCGGACAGTACGCCTCCGTGGACGAGAAGCTGCCCGGCCGGGAGAACCTCTACATGATCGGGCGGCTGCTCGACCTCTCCCGCCGGGACGCCCGGACCCGCGCGGACGAGCTGCTGGAGCGGTTCTCGCTGACCGACGCCGCCAAACGGACCGCCGGGACGTACTCCGGCGGAATGCGCCGCCGCCTCGACCTGGCCGCGTCCCTCGTCGGACGGCCCAGCGTGCTCTATCTCGACGAACCCACCACCGGACTCGACCCGCGGACCCGCAACGAGGTCTGGGCCGAGGTCCGGAGCATGGTCGGCGAGGGCACCACCGTCCTCCTCACCACGCAGTACATGGAGGAGGCCGAGCAGCTCGCGCACGAGCTGACCGTGATCGACCGGGGCCGCGTCATCGAAAGCGGCCGGGTCGACCAGCTCAAGGCCAGGGTCGGCGGCCGGACGCTCCTGATCCGACCCGTGGACCCGGCGGACCTGCCCACGATGGCGCGGGTACTCGCCGAGACCGGGCTCGACGGCGTCAGCGGTTCCGCGGTCACCGACGACGGGGAGGCACTGTCCGTGCCGATCCTGGCGGACGTCCAGCTCACCGCCGTCATCGGAGTCCTGGGCTCGCACGGCTTCGGCATAGCCGACATCGGCACCCGGCTGCCCAGCCTCGACGAGGTGTTCCTGGCCATCACCGGGGCGCCCGCACACCCGGCATCGGAGGAAGCCGGCCCGGCCGGCCGGAAGGGCAGGACGGCATGAGCAGCGGTACGCGTACGACAACGGGACCCATCACCGACAAGGAACCGGCGGCTCCCGCGAAGTACCCCGCGCCCGCCGGAACCGCACCCGCCGGGGCCGCCGGGCAGCGGCACGAACCCCGGATCGGACTCCGCTCCCATCTGCGCCACATCGGTGCACTGGCCCGGCGCAACACCCTCCAGATCAAACACGATCCGGAGTCGATGTTCGACGTCCTGCTGATGCCCGTGATCTTCACGCTGCTGTTCGTGTACGTCTTCGGCGGCGCGATCTCCGGCAAGGGCAACCAGGACGACTACGTCAACTACGTCATCCCCGGCCTGATGGCCATGATGGGCATGAACATCGCCATGGCCGTCGGCACCGGAGTCAACGACGACTTCAAGAAGGGGGTGATGGACCGCTTCCGCTCGATGCCCATCGCCCGCGCCTCGGTACTGATCGCCAAGATCGTCGTCGAGGTCGGCCGGATGACGGTCGCGATGGTGATCCTGCTGGGCATGGGCTTCCTGCTCGGCCTGGACGTCAGGACGTCCTTCCTGGAAGTGCTGGCCGCGATGGGCCTGTCCATCGTCTTCGGCGCGTCCCTGATGTGGGTCTTCATCCTGCTGGGCATCGCGATGCCCAACCCGCAGGCGGTACAGGGCGTCGCGATGCTGGTCCTGATGCCGCTGCAGTTCGGCTCCTCCATCTTCGCCCCGCCGTCGACGATGCCGGGCTGGCTGGAGACCTTCACCGAGTACAACCCGCTGTCGAACCTCGCGGACGCGGCCCGGGCCCTGGTCAACGGCGGCCCGCTCGCCGAGCCCGTCTGGGTCACGCTCGCCTGGACCCTGGCCATCACCGTCGTCACGGCACCGCTCGCGGTGGCCCGGTTCCGCAAGAGCTGACCCGGTGCCGTCCGGTCGGCGGTACGGCCGTACCGCCGACCGGACGGCATCACACCAGGGCGGTGGCCTCTTCGACCGAGAGGCCGCCGCCCTCTTCGTACGCCGCCGTGAACTCCGCGTCTCCGAGGGCCGCCCGCAGCTCTGCCCCGATCAGCTCCCGGGCCTCGCGCTCCCAGGCCGGAAGGCAGGCACCGGGCAGCCGCCGTGCGTCCGCGACGGCGAGCAGGCGCGCCGCGTCACCGGCACGGCCCGGATCCACGGCGGCCAGAGTGCCCGCCACCGTCACCAGATGGGTCGCCAGGAACTGCGGGGCGATCATGGTGCTGAGGGGTTCGGCAGACATCCGCATCGCGTCCACGGCCGCTTCGTACGCCTCCCGGTGCCGCCCGTCCTGATGGTCCAGCCAGGCGAGATAGCCCTTCACCATGCCGTGGAAGACCAGCAGCCGGCTGGCGCCGAACAACTCCATCAGTCCGGACAGCAGCTCCCGCGCCTCGTCGCGCCGCCCGGTGCGGCCCAGCCACATGCCGAGGAGGATCCGGGACACGGCGGTCGCCTCGTGGACCCGCTCCCCCTGGGCGGTCACCACGTCCCGGACGATCGCCTCGCCGCGCTCGGCCGATGCGCCGCCCAGTTCCAGCAGCGCACCGCCGAGCCGGGCCCGCAGCACGGCCACCTGGCTGGGGGCGCCGATGCGTTCGACATAGACCATGGCCTCCTCGTAGTCCGCCACCGCCAGGGCGAAGTCACCGCGCCGCTCCCGGGCCTCCGCACGGGCCGCGAGGGCCTCCGCGGCGCCCCAGGAGTCCCCGAGCCGGGTGAAGATCTGCCGGGCTTCGTCGGCGGACACGAACGCCTCCTCGGACCAGGGCGAACGGTCGGACAGCACATTGGAGCGGAACTGGACGGCGGCCGCCAGCTCCCACTCGTACCCGTACTCCCGGCACGACCGGACCAGCGTGTCGAGCATGTCCGGCAGCCGCGTCCCGTCGTCGGTCAGCAGAACCGCGAAGAACCACATGTTCCCCGGGAAACGGCACACCTGCGGCAGGTCCGACCGGTAGACCCGGGTGATCTGCCGCAGCCTCGCCAGGTTCTCCGGCGTGGTCCACAGATCGAAGTCGCGGTTGAGGGTCACCATGCGCAGCAGTTCGTTGCCGCGGCGTGCCTCCGCGAGCAGTTCGGGCCCCATGGGCGGCGGGGCGTCCGTGAACCGTTCGAAGAGCGGTTCCGCAGGGCCGGTCTCCGGGGCGAAGGGGTCGGGCCCCAGTTCCCGGGCGGCGGCGCACCAGTGGTGGCTCTCGGTCCGCAGGTCCTTCAACTGCCAGTACCAGCCCAGGTACATCACCAGGCAGAGCGTCTCCTGCTCGTCGCGGGCGGCGACGGCCCGGCGGAGCGCGGTGCGCAGGTTCTCGTACTCCAGGTCGAACAGCCGGAGGCCCGCGAGCTGTTCGGAACAGCGGAGCAGCGGGTCGGTGGCCCGGGCCAGCTCCCGGTAGTGGACGAGGTGGCGGCGCTCGGCGGCATCCCGTTCCCCGGCGGCGTCGAGGCGGTCGGCGGCGTACTCGGCCACGGTTTCGAGGAGGCGGTAGCGCATGGCGGAGCCGTCGCCGGGCGCGGCGACCACCAGCGACTTGTCGACCAGGCTGCCGAGGGCGGTGAGGGCGTCCGTACCGCCGCCGTCCCGAGCCCGGGGGTCGGCGCAGACGGCTTCGACGGCCGCCAGATCGCAGCCTCCGGCGAAGACGGAGAGGCGGCGCAGGACGGTGCGTTCGTGGTGGTCGAGGAGGTCCCAGGACCAGTCGACGACGGCGCGGAGGGTTTGCTGGCGGGGCAGGACGGTGCGGCTGCCGCCGGTGAGGAGGCGGAAGCGGTCGTCGAGGCGGTCGGCTATCTGGCGGGTGGTGAGCATGCGCAGGCGGGCGGCGGCGAGTTCGATGGCGAGGGGGAGGCCGTCGAGGCGGCGGCAGATCTCGGCGGCGGCCCGCGGGTCGTCGGTGACGGTGAATCCGGGGCGGGCGGCGGCACCGCGCTCCCCCAGCAGCCGCAGCGCGGCATCCCGGTGCAGCGGACCCACCGGCCGCACCAGCTCACCGGGCACGCCCAGCGGTTCACGGCTCGTCGCCAGAACCGTCACCCCCGGACAGCTCTCCAGCACCCGCGCCACCAGCCCCGCCGCCGCACCCACCACATGCTCGCAGTTGTCCACGATCAGCAGCATCCGCCGGTACCGGCAGTGCTCCACGAGCCGTGCCAGGGGGTCGGCGGCGAGGGCTTCGGCCCGCAGTTCCTCGGAGCCCGCGCCGCGCAGCACGGTCTGCCGGGCGCCGAGGCCGAGGAGCACGGTCTCGGGGACGCTCTCGGGGTCGTCGACCGGGGCGAGTTCGGCCAGCCAGACACCGTCCGGGTAGGCGTCCGCCTCGCGTTCGCCGGCCTCCTGCGAGAGGCGGGTCTTGCCCGCGCCGCCGGTACCGGTCAGGGTGACGAGCCGGGCGCTCCGCAGATCGTGGCGGAGCGCCCCGAGGTCGTCCTCCCGTCCGACGAACGACGTCAGCCGGGCACGCAGATTGCCACGCGCGGCGGAGGGTGCCGCCGGGGCGGGGGGCGTCGCCGGTACAGCGGGGGCCGGGGTTCCGGCGGGGGCGAGCAGCTCCGCGTACAGGGTGCGCAGCTCGGGTCCCGGGTCGGTGCCGAGGCGGCCGGCGAGCCGGGACCGTACCTC
Source organism: Streptomyces tsukubensis (assembly GCF_003932715.1). Classification (NCBI taxonomy): domain Bacteria; kingdom Bacillati; phylum Actinomycetota; class Actinomycetes; order Kitasatosporales; family Streptomycetaceae; genus Streptomyces; species Streptomyces tsukubensis. Next base: position 2,090,953 of record NZ_CP020700.1, read on the forward strand.
CTCGTAGGCGGCGAGGGCCTCGGCGGGCCGTCCGGTGGCTCGCAGTGCGCGGATCCGCAGCGCGTGCAGCGGCTCGTCGAGGGGGTCGGCGGCGCAGGCCGCGGCCAGCTCGGGCAGGCATTCCGCGGCCCGGCCGAGCGCCACGAGCGCGGCCAGCCGGTCCTTGACCGCGGCCCGGCGGCGGGCCTCGGCGCGGGCGGCCTCGGCCCGGCCGTCGTCGGGGAGGTCGGCGAGCGCCGGGCCGCGCCAGAGGGCGAGCGCCTCGTCGAGGATGCCCAGGGCCTTCACCGGGTCGTCCTCGGCGAGGGCGCGGGCCCCTTCGCCCGCGAGGCGGGTGAAGCGGTGGAGGTCGATGTCGTCCGGGTCGGCGGCGAGCCGGTAGCCACCGGCGTCGGAGGAGACCGCGGCGGCTCCGACGGCCCGCCGCAGCCGCCCGATCAGGGCTTGCAGAGCGCCCGTGGCATCGGCGGGCGGCTCTCCGGCCCAGACCTCGTCCACCAGGGTCCCCGCGGGCACGGGCCGCCCGGGGCTGAGTGCCAGCGCGCCGAGGAGCGCGCGCAGTCGGGCGCCGCCGAGGGGCACGGGGGTGCCGTCGTCGCGATGGACCTGGGTGGTGCCGAGTACGGAGTAGCGCACCCGGCCATTCTCCCCGCCCGGCGGGGGCTGCGGGCACCGAAGGCGGTACGGCGGGCGGGTGGCCGGAACGGGAGGCTCCCGGCGGCTGGAACGCGAGAGTGCAGGCGGGCGCCGGAACGGGAAGGTCCGGGCGGGCCGGAACCAGGGGCGTGGCCCGGTTCGTTCTCCGGGCACCGGCACCGACGGGTACGGTCGGTGACCACGCCGTCACGCCACCGGAGCCGCGCCATGAGCCCAGCAGCCGCCTCTTCCCGGTCCTCCCGCCGGGTCAGCCCCGTCTTCCTCGGCATCGTCGCGGTCGGCGCGGTCGCCGGCTGGGCGGTGTGGACGGACTGGTCCGGGACCGCCGGTTTCGCGGTCTTCGTCTTCGTGACCGCCGCCTGGGTGGTCTCCCTCTGTCTGCACGAGTACGCGCACGCCCGCACGGCCCTGTACGGCGGTGATCCGACCGTCGTCGACAAGGGGTATCTGACGCTCAACCCCCTCACCTACACGCACGCGCTGACCAGCATCGTCCTTCCGGTCCTCTTCGTGGTCCTCGGCGGTATCGGGCTGCCCGGCGGTGCGGTGTTCATCGAGCGCGGCCGGATCCCCGGGCGCTGGCGGCACAGCCTGATCTCCGCGGCGGGTCCGCTGACGAATGCGGCGTTCGCCGTGGTGTGTACGGCCCCGTTCTGGCTGCACGGTCTGGAAGGCGTCCCGCCGCTGTTCCGCCATGCTCTGGGCTTCCTGGCGCTGCTGCAGGTCACGGCCGCGATCCTGAACTTCCTGCCGGTGCCGGGGCTCGACGGGTACGGGGTGGTCGAGCCGTGGCTGTCCCCCGCGATGCGCCGCCGCCTCGCCCCGGTCGGCGCGTACGGCCTGCTGATCGTGTTCGCCCTGCTGTTCTTCGTACCGGAGGTGAACCGCGCCTTCTTCGACCTGGTGGACTGGGTGCTGCGGGGGCTGGGGGTGCCGGATCTGGAGACGGCCTGCGGCTACGACCTCTACCGCTTCTGGCAGCAGCCGCCGTCGGTGTGCACGGCCTGACCCCGGCACTGTGCCCGGGAATGGACCCGTCCCCCGCGCCGGGTCGCGGCGCGGGGGACGGGGGGTCTTCGGCAGGAGATCCCGGTGGGGTTACCCGAGTCTCTTCTTGTTGCGCCAGTCGGTGGTGAGGACGACGGTGGGTGCGGCGTGGACCGTTGCCCCGCCCGGGTAGAAGCGGACGACGCCGTTCTCGGCCGCGCCCGTGATGGCCCAGATCTCCGGTATGCCGTCCTTGTTGACATCGGGCGTACCGGTCATCAGCGGGATGACGGCCGTCGTCCAGTTGGTGCCGTACTGGGCGTCGATGCCGTTCTTGGAGTTGACGGCGCTGGCGAGGGAGTTGAGGTCGGTGCCCGCTCCGCCGGTGGCGGGCTTGCCGTGACGGAGCAGCAGGCGGTTGGTGTTGAAGTCGCGCCAGATCATATCGGCGGCGCCGTCCTTGTCGTGGTCCCCGAGGGAGACCAGGTCGCGGTTGGTCCAGGCGGTGGCCGAGAGCTGGATCGCGGTGTCGAAGGCGGCGCCGGTGTAGCCGGTGAAGACCCACAGCGCGTCTCCGGCGGTGGCGAACACCTCGGGCAGCTTGTCGTTGGTGATGTCACCGACCGCCAGGATCTGCGTCAGCGCGGAGGGCGCGGGCGCGTTCGACGGCATATGCACCTCTACGCGCTTGGACACGTCGACGCTGCCGTAGCCGTCACCGCGGTAGACGTAGAGCTTGCCGTCGGGCATCCGGGCGACCAGGTCCTGGATACCGTCGCCGCCGACGAAGTCGCCGTTGTGGGTGATCAGCGCCGGATTGTTCCCGTTCTCGTCGACCCAGTGGTAGCCGTAGTCCGGCTTGCCGTCCTCGTCCTCGTCCAGCTCGATGGCCCTGCCATTGTCGTGCGCCGCCAGCAGGGACGCGTGCAGATCACCGTTGGCCTCGGCGGGGTAGAGACGGAGGTCGCCGGTTGCGTCGACGACATAGAGGTCCGGGGTACCGTCACCGGTCACGTCGCCGGGGGCATCGGCCTTGTCCCGCGGGCTGACGTAGTGGAGGTAGCGGGTCGACGTCAGCGACATATTGCCCGCCGCGTCGGCCGCCTTCACATAGAGGATGTTCGGCCCGGCGTTCGGCGGGCTCAGCGTGATCCCGGCAGCCCCCTGGGCCACGGTCGCGCTGCGCTCGGCGACGAAGGACTCGCGGTTGAAGGACCAGTAGAACTTGTCGGTCCCGGTGCCGCCGGTGGCGGCGGGCTTGATGGTGAACTTGCCCGGGGTGCCGAACTTCACCGTGCTCCAGACGTTGCCGTTGCCGTCGTCCTCGGCGAAGTCGGTGGAGCTGACGTCCGGGGAGGCGGGTGCGGTGTCGTCGTAGACGAATCCACAGTTGATGACACCGGGCGGGGCCCAGGTGGAGGAGATTCCGGCGGCGTCCACGGCCTTGACGATCCAGTGGTACGTCTTGCCGTTGACGAACTTCGCCTTGTCGACCGCGACGTCCGCCTTGCCCGCGCTGGTGGTCGTACGGACGCTGTCGACGACCTTCGGGGTGGTGGCGTCGGTCCGCCAGGCCTGGAAGTGCAGGGACTTCAGGTCACCGTCGGGGTCGGAGCTGCCGGCGGCGAAGGTCAGGTTGCCCTTGCCGTAGGTCGGGTACGGGCTGCTGGTGTCACAGGCCCGCCCGTTCACGGTCAGCCCGGTGGGCTCCTTCGGCGGACGCGTGTACACCATCGTGAGCTGCGGCGCGGAGGCGCCCTCGGCGACGAACTTCTTCCACGACACCGCGTTGCCGGAGGTCTTGGATTCGCTCTTGGACTTCATCCGGATGGTGATCTTGGTGTGCCCGGAGTTCCCGGCGACGCTCTGCGCGATGGACTTGGCGTCGTACGTCACGTACGCGTCGGGGCAGGCCGAGCTCCAGCCGTGCGCGAAGTCCTTCGTTCCGATATGCGTACCCGCGTCGGGCTGATTGGCCCAGGTGGTGGCGGAGGAGATGTCCCCGGTCTGGTGAACGTCCATCTCCGACGCGGTGCAGGACCAGGAGTAGGTCTGCCGGAAGCGGAAGGAGGCGCTGGAGATCGTGGCGCCCTTGATGCTGGTGGGCCAGGTGAGACGGTAGTAGGAGCGGGAGAGTCCGCCGGTGGTGGACTCGTAGCCCACCCGGCCCTCCGTCGTCCCGGAGTTGAAGTTGGCGCCGTCCCAGAAGCTGCTGGTCGGGTACCGCTCGTAGGCGGTGGTCCAGGCGGCGGTCTTGCCGTAGAGCGGCGGGTCGATGAAGACCGGGTAGACCGTGTCCTTCCCGGTCAGCAGGGACTGGTCCGGAGCCACGGACAGTACGGCGTCACCGGTTCCGCCACCGGTCAGGGAGGCGTCGGCGGGGGCGCGCTTGGTGCCGATCTGCGGCCCGAGGAGACCGGTGAGGGCAAAGGTGCCCCCGGCCTTGGCCTCCACATCCGTGGCGGGCTCGCCCTGGGTGACGGCCGGCTTGCCGCTCGAATCCCACATGAACGGCGAGGGCGAACCGCCGACCTCCACACCACGCGGGTCCTTGACCGTCAGCACGTCGTTGCTGTCGTTCAGGGAGAACTTCAGATCGCGGGAGGAGAGCTGGTACGAGATCTTCTTCAGCGCCGGGTTGGCTGCGGCCTTCGCGTTGTGGACGACCAGGACATGGGTGAAGCCGGTGTCCCGGGCGGTCAACAGCAGGTCCACACCGTCGAACACGTTCTTGTAGAGCGCGCTCGCGCCGCTGACCTTCGGCTCCGGCAGCTCACCCGGCCACCCCACCGTCAGCTCCCGGCCCTCCGCCATGAAGGTCGCGAGGTCGGTGTACTGGCCGTCCGGGGACGTCGCCAGCGGCACCCGCGCATAGCCGCGGCTGCTCCGCTCGCCCTTCTTCTTCAGCTTCTTGCCGCTGTGGAAGGTGACCGGGTTGACCGTCGCCTTCGGACGCCAGCCGTCATCGGTCTTCTTCAGCGTCGTGTCGATCGGCAGCCACTCGCCGTCGACCTTCGCCCGGACTGCTGCTGCTCCCGTGGTCAGCCGGAACTTCCCGTCCGGCAGCGCATGCGTGGTCGACGTGGCATCCCGCAGGGCGACGACCTCGACCGGCTTCCCGGTCCGCATCGCCTTCTCCCGCGCCGCCTTCTCGTCCAGCGGCACACCACCCGAACGAGCCTTCTCCGCCTGCGCGGGTTTCCGCTCGGGCGGGGACCCCGAATCCTCGTCCCCGTCGGGCATCAGCAACGTGACGCCGAGCGCCGCGGCCAGTACGGCCGCCACCCCCGCCGTGGTGCGCCGGGGCAGTCCCCGGATGAGACGTGGACGTTCCACGGTGCTGGAATCCCCTCCCCTGAACGGCAGCCGGCCCACCTGGACATAGCCGTCCGGGCGGCGAGATGCCGTGCTGTCTCCGAAAGTTCGCTCCACCCGGTCATGGGCAGCACAAGGCCCTGACCTGGGGAGAGCGCCAGTCAGCATGACGGACGGGGACTCACCGTGCAGCACTCGTGACTATTACGCGGTAATACCCTCACAGAATTTTCAAGCCCCTTCGGGAACCCTGAGGGGCAGTCGGCAGTCCTTTAAGGGGATGGCGGCCGCTCCGCTCGGTACGGATGAATCCACCCCAAGCGGGACTATCACCGGACTATTGCTGGTGTTCTATGCCGGTGCACCCGAAGCGCCGATAGCGGGCAACTTTGATGCCCCATGAAATAACTCGCCCGATTTTTCTCCCCTCTCCCATCACGCCCATCACCACACCTCATTCTCGGTGACTGTTGTCACACCCTCGGTGAACTGTGTGATTGACGGGCCGTCTGCTGCTGGCTGAGGATGCGGCGGATACAGACATGTCAGGGACGGGTCATGCCCTTTGTGCTGCCCGAAAACTGAATCCGGACCTTTGGGGAGGGCTGCGGCCGCCGTGGGGAAATCGCTGTCGTGGAGTGGCCGGGGGAGACTCCCGGACACCAGAGCTGAGAGGAACCGCCGCCTACGCCTGCGCGCAGGCGTCATCGCGGTGGTTTCCATGGCCCTGACTGTGGGGCTGGTGCCGGGCGCGAGTGCGCTGCCGCCGCCGGTGGACCGGGCGGGGGTGGATCTGACCGACATTCCCAAGCCGCCCCCGGTGCCCGGGGTGAACGGCGGGAATCTGGAGCAGTTGACGACTCCCGAGATTCCGACGGAGCCGGAGTTCGAACCGAAGAAGACCGCGGCTCCGGCCGCGGTGCCGCCGGCGGCGCGGACGCTGACCGCGCTGACGCCGGGCCAGACGGTGCAGATCGGCACCACCCCACTGGAGGTCGGCGCCCCGGAGGGTGCAACCCCGGCCGAGGCCGCGGCGCTGGAGGGAAGCTGGCAGGTCGCGCTCGCGGACCCGGCGCAGACCGAGGCCCGGAACATCGAGGGCTTCGCCTTCACCGTGACGCCTCCCGCGTCGGCGACCGGCAACGCCGTCGTCGCGCTGGACTACACCGAGTTCTCGGAGCTGTACGGCGCGAACTGGGCCGACCGGCTCAACATCCTCCAGTTCCCGAGCTGCTTCCTGACCACGCCGGACGTGGAGGCGTGTTCCGAGCCGGTCGAGGTCGACACCCAGAACGTGGTGAAGCCCAAGACCGGTGACACCGCCGGTGACAACGTCATGGACGGCGAGCGGCAGATCGAAGCCACGGTCAGCGTCGCGTCCCTGACCGACCCCGTGACCCCGCCGGTCCCGGCCGCCCGCGCGATGAGCACCAAGGCAGCCGCCGCGCCGATGTCCGCCATGACGGCCGCATCCGCCGGATCCTCCGTACTGGTGGCAACCTCCGCAGGCAGCGGCGCCAAGGGCGACTTCTCCGCAACCCCGATCCCGAGCGCGGGCTCCTGGTCCGCGGGCAACGGCGCCGGAGCGTTCACGTACAGCTACCAGATGCAGGCCCCCTCGGTGCCTGCCGGGCCCTCGCCCGCGCTGGGCTTCGGCTACAACTCCCAGGCCGTGGACGGCGCCACTTCCTCCACCAACAACCAGCCCTCGTGGGTCGGTGACGGCTGGGACTACAACCCGGGCTCCATCACCCGGACCTACAAGTCCTGCCGCGACGACCGCACCGGCGGCAACAACACCAAGAAGACCGCCGACCTGTGCTGGGGCTCCTACAACGCGGTACTGACCCTGGGTGGCTCGACGACCGAGCTGGTCCTGGACGACTCCGACAAGGCCACCCCGCACTCCGACAAGTGGGTCACCGCCAACGGCGACGGCTCCAAGGTCGAGCTGGCGAAGAACCCCGACTTCGCGAACGGCGACGCGGACAACGAGTACTGGAAGGTCACCACGCGTGACGGCACCCAGTACTGGTTCGGCCGCAACAAGCTCCCGGGCTGGACGACGGGCAAGGAGACCACCAACTCCGCCTTCACCGTCCCGGTCTCGGGCAACCAGCCCGGCGAGCCCTGCTACAACGCGACCTACGCGAACTCCTTCTGCCAGCAGGCCTGGCGCTGGAACCTCGACTACGTCGTCGACGTCCACGGCAACGCCATGTCGCTGTGGTGGAAGCAGGAGCAGAACCACTACGCGCAGAACTTCAAGTTCAAGAAGCCCGTCGCCTACGACCGCGGCGGCTACCTGACCCGTATCGACTACGGCCAGCGCGACAACGCGATCTACACCGGCGACCCGATCGCCCGCGTCACCTTCGGCGTGGACGAGCGGTGCTACGCGGAGGGCACTCTCAAGTGCGACGACGCGCATTTCGAGTCGGGTGACTACGCGAAGAACCGGATCTGGTACGACACCCCCGCGGACCTGTACTGCTCGGGTGCCACGGGCAAGGAGTGCTACGTCCCGGTCCCCAGCTTCTGGTCCCGTAAGCGCCTGGCCTCGGTAGACACCTACGCCCAGCGCGTCCAGGGCTCCACGGCCCTGCACAAGGTGGACAACTGGAAGCTGCTGCAGTCGCTGCCGCACGAGAAGACCGACGAGGGCACGGCCCTCTGGCTGAACTCAGTCACCCGCACCGGCTACGGCGTCAACGACAAGGAAGGTGTCCGGCTCAACCCGGTCACCTTCGTCGCCAACACCGAGTCCATGCCGAACCGGGTGAAGCAGGTCATCCAGTCCGGTCCGAACGCGGGCAAGAAGGACAACAACCCGATCTTCGACCGGTTGCGGATCAGCCGGATCGTGAACGAGTACGGCGGCGAGACCGTCGTCACGTACAGGGCTCCCACCGGTGCCTGCCAGAGCGGTGAGAACTTCCCCGCGACGCACGACAACAAGGGCCTCTGCTTCCCGGCGTACTGGCATCCGGACCCGGACAAGGCCGACGAAACCATCAGCTGGTTCAACAAGTTCGTCGTGTCCAAGGTCGAGGAGCTGCCGAACGTCCGTGGCGTCCACCCGACGTCGACGACGTACGAGTACGACGAGACCGACGCGGCCAAGCGCAAGGGCGCGGGCTGGGCACTGAACCAGGCCGAGTTCTCGAAGAAGAAGACCCGTACCTACGACCAGTGGCGTGGTTACGAGATCGTCCGCACGATCTCCGGCGCCGACTCGGCCGACCCCTACACGGGTACCGAGCGGTCGATGACGGAGACGCGGTACTTCCGGGGCATGGACGGGGAGAAGCTCCCCGGCACCGGGAACCCGGTCCGTGATGTCGTGGTCAAGGACAGCCAGGGTTACGACATCGCCCGTGACCTGCTGCCCTACCAGGGCCGGGTCGCGGAGACGATCACGTACACGAAGGTCGGCGGACTGGCCCTGACACGGGATGTGGACTACCCGTGGAACAAGGTGCTGGCCTCCCGGGCCCGCGGTGACGGGATCCCGGACCTCAAGGCCTACCGGGTCATGGAGAGCTACAGCGTCACGTCGACGATGTCGTCGGGTACCCGGACGGACTCCGATCCGACCACCGAGGACGACACCCGCGCCTGGCGGACAGTCCGGACCGAGTCGAAGCACGACAACACCTACGGCCTCCCCTACGAGATCGAATCGCAGGGCGACACCGGGGTGACCGGTGACGAGACGTGTTCGCGGATGGAGTACGTCCACAACACCGCCAAGCACATGATCGGCCTGTCGAAGCAGGCCCTGACCACGGCGGGCCCGTGCCCGGCCGCCGGTACCGAACCGGCCGCTTCCACCTGGATCTCGGGCTCCCGGGTCGCGTACGACAAGCTCGCCTACGGCGCCACCCCCACCGACGGTCTGGCCACCACCACCTGGACGGTGAACAAGGACGGCGGTAGCTGGGACAAGGACTCGGAGGTCACCTACGACTCCCTGGCCCGTCCGGTCAGCGCCACGGACGCGGTGAGCAACACCAGCACCACGGAGTACATCCCGGCCACTGGCCAGGTGTATTCGGTGAAGACGAAGAACGCCAAGCAGCACACCTCCACCAGCGAGGTCGAGCCCGGCCGGGCCACCGCGCTGAAGGAGACCGACCCCAACGGCCGGGTCACCACCTTCGAGTACGACGGCCTCGGCCGTACGGTCGCAGCGTGGGGCCCGACGAACACGGCCGGTGAGCCGGCGGCGAAGTTCACGTACTACGCCAAGCCCGGCGACCCGATCTCCGTCCGCTCCGAACTGCTGAAGGAGGGCGAGGGCTCCCGGTACGTCAGCTCGTACATCTTCTACGACGGCCTGGGCCGCGAACGCCAGAAGCAGGACCCGGCGGTCGGCAAGGGCCGTCTGATCACGGACATCTTCTACGGTCCGAACGGAACGATCAGCCGGACGAACAACGGCTACTACTCCGGCGGCGACCCGCAGCCGGTGATGTACGAGCCGACCGATGCGTCCGACACGAAGATCCCGAACGCCACCCTCTACAAGTACGACGCCCTGGGACGTGTGCTCCAGGAGACGCCGTACGAGGCGGGCGTGGAGAAGCCGGAGAAGGCTTCGCGGTCGCAGTTCGGCTACGACTACTCGGTGGCCGTCGAGCCCACCGGCGCGGCATCGCAGCGTTCGTACAGTGACGCGCTCGGCCGTACGGTCCGCGTGGACACGTTCACGGACCCGGCGCGGACAGCGTTCCGCTCGACGCACTTCAAGTTTGATGCCCGCGGCGACATGGTCGAAGCCAAGGACTCCAAGGGCAACAAGTGGTCCTGGACCTATGACGTCCGAGGCCGGATGACCACCATGGCCGACCCGGACACCGGCACGACAAAGACCGAGTACGACGCCGCCGACCGCCCCGTCCTCTCCACGGACGCCCGGGGGACGAAGGTGTGGTCGAAGTACGACGAGCTGGGCCGACCCGTCGAGCAGCGGCTGAACAACAGCACGGGCGATCTGCTTCAGACCAGCACCTACGACACGATCGCGGGCGCTGTCGGCCTCCCGGCCAGTGCCACCCGCTACACCGACAACCTGCCCTACACCAGTGAGGTCACCGGATACACGGCCGACTACCAGCCGACCGGTAAGAAGCTGACTCTGCCGGACAGCATCGCCACCACCCACGGGCTGCAGAAGACCTACTCGTACACCTTCGGTTACACGAAGGGTGGCCAGCTCCGGGAGACGACGCTTCCGGCGGCAGGTGCGCTGACTGCGGAGAAGATCATCACGCGGTTCAACGCGGACGGTCTTCCCGTGTCGACGTCAGGCAAGGAGTGGTACACGACCGACGCGGAGTACAGCGTCTACGGCCAGGTGGTCCGTACGGTCAGCGGGAACAACCCGAACCGGGTGTGGACCAGCAACATCTACAACGAGAACACGGGTGCCCTGGAGCAGAGCCTGGTCGACCGCCAGTCGACGAGCGACACCTCCACCGTGACCGGGACGCGGGTGAATGCCCGGTCGTACGAGTACGACCCTGCGGGCAACATCACCTCGGTCGCCGACCGGTGGAACGCGGTGACCGACCGGCAGTGCTTCACCTACGACCCCATCGGCCAGCTCACCCAGGCCTGGACCGCACCCAGCACCTGCCAGGCGGCAGGCCAGCAGAGCGCCGCACCCGAGTACCCGGACGGGACGAAGAACGTCACCGCCGCGAACTCCGGCTACTGGCAGTCCTACACCTACGACGAGCTGGGGCAGCGGACCAAGCTGGTCAAGCACGACCCGGCCGGTGACGCCACCAAGAACTCCACCACCACCTACAGCTACGGAAAGACGGACGGCACCCAGCCCCACACCCTCACCGGCACCTCGACGACGTACAAGGACGAGGCCGGAGCCCAGATCACCAAGCCCTCCGTCCGCACCTACGACAAGTCCGGAAACATGGAAACCCGGACCGACGCCGGGGTCGGCCAGACCCTGACCTGGACCTGGGACGGCAAGGCCGAAAAGATCACCGGCTTCGGTGAAGGCTCCGGAGCCTGGACCGGACTCGGCGGAAAGTGCCTCGACCTCGCCGGTGGTCTCACGCTCGCCGGTACTGCGGTCCAGCTCTACACCTGCAACGGCAGCAAGGCCCAGAAGTTCCGCATCGACGCCACCGTCGCGGACCCGACCAAGGGTGCGCTGAAGGTCGCGGGCAAGTGCGTCGTTCCGGGTGCGGACGGCATCGCCGCGGTCATCGCGGACTGCACCGGCACCGCCGCCCAGCAGTGGACCACGGTCGCCACGGGCAAGAAGCTCAAGCACGTCGCCACCGGGAAGTGTCTCACCGCACCGAACGCCACCGTCGGCACGGATCTCCAGCTCACGGCCTGCGACACCACGGCCAGTGAGGGCCAGTCCTGGAAGCCCGCCGACGAGACCCGCTACATCTACGGGCCCGGCGGCGAGCGGCTGATGTCGATCACCTCGGGCGAGACCACGCTCTTCCTGGGTGACACCACCGTCGCCACCAGCGGCGGACTGCACTCCTACACCGAGCGCTACTACGCCCAGCCCGGCGCCCCCGTGGTCATGCGCCACGTCCTGGGCACCGGCAGCAGCGAACTGTCCGTGCAGATCATGGACCACCAGGGCACCGCCCACATCAACGTGGGCCTGTCCGGCGGAAGCCCGGTCAAATTCGCCAAGAAGGACCCCTTCGGCGTCGACCGCAACCAGAGCACCAGCTGGCGCTCTCACAAGGGTTACGTCAGCGGAGACGATGATGCGTCCACCGGCCTGATCCATCTGGGAGCCCGGGAGTACGAACCGGCCACCGGCCGCTTCATCTCCGCGGATCCCATGATCGACCTGGGCGACCCCATCCAGATCAACGCCTACACCTACAGCGAGAACAACCCGGTCACCTTCTCCGACCCGACCGGCCTGATGTCCGCCGCCCAGGGCGGCGGTGCCAGCAGCGGCTACAACGGCCATGAGTACGGCGGCCCTTCGCAGGGCGAGCTGTCCTGGGCGCAGGCGGAGCAGAACCGCTCCATGTCCAGCGTCATCGCCGATGCCGGCTGGTCCCTCCTCAAGGGCCTCATCGGCTACGACGACATGATCGCCTGCTTCTCCCGGGGCGACCTGTGGGCCTGCGGCCGCATGATCATCGACGCCCTGCCGTGGACCAAGGTCTTCAGCGCGGCCAAGAAGGTCTGGAACGCCGTCAGCCGCATCGCCGGAGCCATCTCCGCCTTCAAGAAGGCACAGGAGAAGGCCCGCGCAATCATCGAACTCGCACGCAAGGCACAAGAAGCAGCAAGAAAGGCAGCCGAAGCCAAGAAGAAGGCCGCCGAAAAGGCCGCACAACTCAAAAAGAAGGCCGAACAGGCGAAACTGAGAGCAGCCAAGAAGGCGGCTCAGAAGACCGGAAACGCCGTACAGAAGGCAAAGAAGGTCGCGGCCAAGAAGGCCGAGAAGCCCATCAACAGGGCACGCCAGCAGGCCAAGAAGGAAGACGCACCTGCCAAGAGCAGCAAGAGCAGCAGCCGTAGCGGCAGCTCTCGCGATCAGAGCTCCCGCGGCGAGAGTTCTTCAGGCGGTGGAGCCGACCCCGGCTGCAAGACCAACAACAGTTTTGTGCCGGGCACGCTCGTCCTCATGGCGGACGGCTCGACCAAGCCCATCGAGGAGGTCAAGAACGGCGACAAGGTGATCGCCACCGATCCCGAGACCGGCGAAACGGCGGTTGAGACCGTCACTGCCGAGATCACGGGCACGGGTGCCAAGAAGCTCGTCGAGGTCACCATCGACATCGACGGAAGCAAGGGTGCGACCACCGCGACCGTCACCGCCACCGACGGCCACCCCTTCTGGGTACCGGAGCTGAACGAGTGGATCAACGCCACTGATCTGGAGGCAGGAAACTGGCTGCGCACCGGAGCCGGCACCCTCGTCCAGATCACCGCGGTCGAACGCCGCACCGCCCAGGCCACCGTCCACAACCTGACCGTCAGCGACCTCCACACCTACCATGTGATGGCAGGTGCGGCTCCGGTCCTGGTTCACAACTGTGGTGATATCGACTACGGATCCGTCGGCGCCGACGGTCGCCGGTCCGGAATCGCCGCAATCGTCACTCCCTCGATGGTGGGCACCGGCACCAAGGCAACTCGGAGCATGGGTAATGACCTGCCGGGCTTCGTGAGTGGGGCAAACGGCGACGCCCGCGGACATCTTCTGCCGAGGGCGCTTGGAGGGTCGGGAAACACACGGGCGAACATCGTCAGAACGACTGAAGCCATCGACAACGGCCCGATGAACGAGTTCGAGAAGGAAATCGCCGCATATGTCGACGCCGGCAACACGATCATGTACGCGGCAACACCACAGTACAAACCCGGCAGCAATGTCGCCTTCGCAGTGACAATCGAGGCATTCGACGACACCGGCTGGTACAGGGGCCGGACATTCTTCCAATGATGACCCGGCAGGGATGAAGTCCATGGGGGCAGGGCCGCTACACCGGCCCTGCCCCCACACTTCATTGAGCACACAGGCCGACAAATGGAATCACATCAGCGCTTCCACTCGTACGACCCGGGAGAATTCTCGATCACCTCGGCAGGCCAAGCCTCCAGGGCCGCCCCGAGTCGGTCGCGGTGATCTTGTAGCCAGTTCCGCTCCACGGCAATAGGAACGATCACAGTCGCACCCGAACTCGAAGCGTCCTCAACACAGACAACCAAATCGTCGTTCTCGCTTTTGGGGCATTCGATTCTTATCGCAGACCCGTTTCCCATATCCAGCCATTCAGCCGCCCGTCCACCCTCAAGGGACTTAAGCGCCGCGGCCCACAAATCCAAGCTCGAAAGGAAGAAGTGGACCCGGAACTGCCCCTTGATGAAATCACTGTCCACGACGATGTACGCATCCATCAGGTCGTGCTCGGGAAGTATTCCAGGACGATGACGCCCGAGAATGTGCAATCGGACACTGTTACCACCGTCGGACAAGTTGATGAGATCCATATCGCCCCTTAACGTTCACCTGGTGCTGCCTCAAGGAAGAAAGCAGGATTCATGGGAATGAATATTTTGAAGCTTACTCGGGTAGTCGCCACGGTGACCATGTGCATCGTCGCCGTATCCGCCTGTACGTCTGGCGGTGAGGGGGACGACAAGCCCGGAGTCGGAGATTTGGGCGGCGGTCCCACCGCCGGAGCCGTGTCCAAGGAGGGGCTGACCAAGGCAGCCATCGGGGCGAAGGACATCCCCGGGCACACCGTCGCCGCCACGGGCGTCACCGCGGTCACGGGCAAGGACGTCACCGTCTCCGACGACGACAAGGACTGTCTGCCCGTCGCCCACGCCCTCGCCGGGGTGCCCGTCGGGAAGACCCGGTCCACCACCCCCGGGCAGCAGGTCACCGGCAGCGGTGTGACCACCACCGTCACGCTCGGGCTGTACGAGGGGCAGGGCGGCCAGTCCGCCATGGAGCTGCTCTCCGGGGCGCTGGAGACCTGCGCCGGCGGGTTCGAGGCCTCCGTCAAGGGGGCCCCGCAGCAGCTGACGGACGTGAAGGCCGACCTCGCGCCCCAGGGCGCCGAGCAGGCCATGGCGTACACCGCCGAGGTCGAGAAGGCCGGGAAGACCGTGCCGGTGAAGGTTGTGGTCTTCCGCAAGGGCACCACCGTCGGCTACCTCAGCGCCACGGGTACCCCTGGGAAGAAGCTCACCTTCCCCACCAAGGTCTTCGAAGCACAGCTCGTCAAACTCGCCTGAGTCGGGCGCGGGCTTCGTCCCCGGAAACATGTCTGTCCCCCACACCGTCTCGGTGTGGGGGACAGACCTTTTCAGGAACCTTCTTCCAGGCCGTCCGGCCTGTCGGTCCGGACTATCCGAGTGCCTTCTTGGTCCGCCAGTCGCTGGTGATGACGGTGGTGGAGGTGCCGCCGGTGGCGGGGAGGTTGGCGTAGAAGCGGACGACGCCGCCGAGTTCGGCGCCGGTGACGGCCCAGATGTCGGGGACGCCGTTGTTGTTGACGTCCGGTGTGCCGGTCATCAGGGGGATGTTGGCCGTGCTCCAGGAGGTTCCGTACTGGGCGTCGACGCCGTTCTTGGAGTTCGCGGCGCTGGCGAGGGAGTTGAGGTCGGTACCGGCCCCTCCGGTGGCGGGCTTGCCGTGACGGAGAAGCAGCCGTGCGCTGTCGAAGGTGCGGTAGACCATGTCGACCGCGCCGTCGTTGTCGTGGTCTCCGAGGGAGACCAGGTCGCGGTTGGTCCAGGCGGTGGCGGAGAGCTGGACGGCGGTGTCGAAGGCGGCGCCGGTGTAGCCGGTGAAGACCCAGAGGGCGTCTCCGGCTGTGGCGAAGACCTCGGGGAGTTTGTCGTTGGTGACATCTCCGACCGCGAGGATCTGGGTGAGGGAGGAGGCCGCGGGCGCGTTGGAGGGCATGTGGACTTCGACGCGCTTGGAGACGTCGACGCTGCCGTAGCCGTCGCCTCGGTAGATGTAGAGCTTGCCGTCGGGCATCCGGGCGACCAGGTCCTGGATTCCGTCGCCGCCGACGAAGTCGCCGTTGTGGGTGATCAGGGCGGGGTTGTTCCCGGTGTCGTCGACCCAGTGGTAGCCGTAGTCGGGTTTGCCGTCCTCGTCCTCGTCCAGCTCGATGGCGCGGCCGTCGTCGTGCGCCGCCTTCAGGGAGGAGTGGAGGTCACCGTTCGGTTCGGCGGGGTAGAGGCGGAGGTCGCCGGTTGCGTCGATGACATAGAGGTCCGGGGTGCCGTCACCGGTCACGTCGCCGGGCGCGTCGGCCTTGTCCCGCGGAGTGACGTAGTGGGTGTAGCGGGTCGACGTCAGCGACATATTGCCCGCGACGTCGGCGGCCTTGACGTAGAGGATGTTCGGCCCGGCGTTCGGCGGGCTCAGCGTGATCCCGGCAGCCCCCTGGGCCACGGTCGCGCTGCGCTCGGCGACGAAGGACTCGCGGTTGAAGGACCAGTAGAACTTGTCGGTCCCGGCGCCTCCGGTGGGATCGGGCTTGATGACGAACTTGCCCGGAGTGCCGAACTTCAGCGTGCTCCAGACGCTGCCGTTGCCGTCGTCCTCGGGGAAGTCGGTTGAGGTGACGTCCGGGGAGCTGGGTGCGGTGTCGTCGTAGACGAATCCGCAGATGGCGCTGCCGGCGGGGGCCCAGGTGGAGGAGGTGCCGGCTCCGTCGATCGCCTTCACGAGCCAGAGGTAGGTCTTGCCGTTGACGAACTTCGCCTTGTCGAGGGGGATGCTGCCCTTGCCCGTGGTGGAGCTGGCGGGGACGGTGTCGTTGAAGACCGCAGGCGTGGCGGCGTCCTGGCGCCAGACGTGGAACTGCAGGTACTTCAGGTCACCGTCGGGGTCGGAGCTGCCGGCGGCGAAGGTCAGGGTGCCCTTGCCGTAGGTCGGGTACGGGGAGGAGGTGTCACACGCCCTGTTGTTGACCGTCAGCCCGGTCGGCTCCTTCGGGGCCCTCCGGTAGTCCATCGTGAGCTGCGGCGCCGACGCCCCCTCGGCCACGAACTTCTTCCAGGAATTGGCGTTGCCGGAGGTCTTCGACTCGTTCTTGGACTTCATCCGGATGGTGAGCTTGGTGTGCCCGGAGTTGGCGGCGACGCTCTGCGCGATGGACTTGGCGTCGTACGTCACGTACGCGTCGGGGCAGGAGGAGTTCCAGCCGTGCGCGAAGTTCTTCGTCCCGATGTGGGTGCCAGCGGTGGGCTGCTCGGCCCAGGTGGTGGCGGAAGAGATGTCCCCGGTCTGGTGCACATCCATCTCCGACGGCGAGCACGACCACGAGTAGGTCTGCCGGAACCGGAAGGAGGCGCTGACGATCGTGGCGCCCTTGATGCTCGTGGTCCACGTCAGCCGGTAGTAGGAGCGGGAGAGTCCGCCGGTGGTGGACTCGTAGCCCACCCGGCCCTCCGTCGTCCCGGAGTTGAAGTTGGCGCCGTCCCAGAAACTGGAGGTCGGGTACCGCTCGTAGGCGGTGGTCCAGGCGGCGGTCTTGCCGTAGAGCGGCGGGTCGATGAAGACCGGGTAGACCGTGTCCTTCCCGGTCAACAGGGACTGGTCCGGAGCCACGGACAGTACGGCGTCACCGGTTCCGCCACCGGTCAGGGAGGCGTCGGCGGGGGCACGCTTGGTCCCGATCTGCGGCCCGAGGAGACCGGTGAGGGCAAAGGTACCCCCGGCCTTGGCCTCCACATCCGTGGCGGGCTCGCCCTGGGTAACGGCCGGCTTGCCGCTCGAATCCCACATGAACGGCGACGGCGAACCGCCGACCTCCACACCCTGGGGGTCCTTCACCGTCAGCACGTCGTTCTTCTCGTTCAGCGAGAACGAAAGATCGGGCGACGACAACTGGTACGAGATCTTCTTCAGCGCCGGGTTGGCAGCAGCCTTCGCACTGTGGACGACCAGGACATGGGTGAAGCCGGTGTCCCGGGCGGTCAACAGCAGGTCCACACCGTCGAACACGTTCTCGTAGAGCGCGCTCGCGCCGCTGACCTTCGGCTCCGGCAGCTCACCCGGCCACCCCACCGTCAGCTCCCGGCCCTCCGCCGTGAAGGTCGCGAGGTCGGCGTACTGGCCGTCCGGGGACGCCGCCAGCGGCACCCGCGCATAGCCGCGGCTGCTCCGCTCGCCCTTCTTCTTCAGCTTCTTGCCGCTGTGGAAGGTGACCGGGTTGACCGTCGCCTTCGGACGCCAGCCGTCATCGGTCTTCTTCAGCGTCGTGTCGATCGGCAGCCACTTACCGTCGACCTTCGCCCGGACCGGCGCCGCTCCCGTGGTCAGCCGGAACTTCCCGTCCGGCAGCGCATGCGTGGTCGACGTGGCGCCCCGCAGGGCGACGACCTCGACCGGCTTCCCGGTCCGCATCGCCTTCTCCCGCGCCGCCTTCTCGTCCAGCGGCTCACCACCCGAACGAGCCTTGTCGGCCTTGGCCGGAGCCCGCTCGGCCGGAGCAGGCCCGTCGTCGGTGCCGTCGGGCATCAACAGGGTGACGCCGAGCGCCGCGGCCAGTACGGCCGCCACCCCCGCCGTCGCGCGCCGGGGCAGTCCCCGGGTCAATCGTGGACGTTCCACGGTGCTGGAATCCCCTCCCCTGGACGGCAGCCGGCCCATCCGGACACAGCCGTCCGGAAGGCGAATGCCGTGACGATCTCGCCGAATTGATCCAGCCCGGCCACGGGCAGCACAGACGAAAATTGCCGCCGTCCCGACCGGGAGAGAGCGCCAGCCAGCATGACGGATCAGCGACTTGGCGTGTACACCCCGTGAGAATTACGCGGTAATAGCCTCACTGAATTTTCAGTGGAATCGGGGAACCTTCGACGGCCCAAGGCGGTCATCGGAGAGCCGGTCAACCTTCGCCGATCAGGGAGGAATCCACCCCTAATCGGACCATCACCGACCCATTGGCCACCATTACGGAAGGTGCATCCGAAAAGGTCGAACCGGCGCGCATTTGGCGATACATGCAGCACCTCGCCCGAATTCACACCCCTCTCCCATCACCTCTGATCACACACCTGAATTCAGGTGACACATATCACACCTCATGGATTTTCTGTGATTGACGGGTGACGGATTGCTGAACGACGATGCCGCGGATACAGACGTGTCAGGGACCGGTCAGGCCTGTTCGTGCTGCCCGGAAGCTGATTCCGAACCTTTGGGGAGGGCTGCGGCGCTGTGGGTGAATCGCTGTCGTGGAGTGGCCGGGGGAGACTCCCGGACACCAGATCTGAGAGGAACCGCCGCCTACGCCTGCGACTAGGTGTGGTCGCGGTGGTTTCCATGGCCCTGACTGTGGGGCTGGTACCGGGCGCCAGTGCGCTGCCACCACCAACCGACCGGGCGGGGGTGGACTTGACCGACATTCCCAAGCCGCCCCCGGTGCCGGGGGTCAACGGCGGGAATCTCGAAAACCTGACGACCGCCGAGATCCCGACCGAGCCGGAGTTCGAGCCGAAGAAGACCGCGGCCCCGGCCGCGGTGCCGCCGGCCGCGCGGACGCTGACCGCGCTGACGCCGGGGCAGACGGTGCAGATCGGCACCACCCCGCTCGAAATCGGAGCCCCGCAGAACGCCACCCCCGCCGAAACGACCGCTCTCGAAGGCAACTGGCAGGTTGCGCTCGCGGATCCGGCGCAGACCGAGGCGCGGAACATCGAGGGCTTCGCCTTCACCGTGACCCCGCCGTCGACCGCCGCGGGCAAGGCCGTCGTCGCGCTGGACTACACCGAGTTTGCCGAGTTGTACGGCGCGAACTGGGCCGACCGGCTCAACATCTTGCAGTTCCCGGGCTGCTTCCTGACGACACCGGAGGTCGAAGCCTGCTCGGAGCCGGTCGAGGTCGACACCGAGAACGTGGTGAAGCCCAAGACCGGTGACACCGCCGGTGACAACATCATCGACGGCGAGCGGCAGATCGAAGCCACGATCAACGTCGCGTCCCTGACCGACCCGGTCACTCCGCCGGTCCCGGCCGCCCGTGCGATGAGCGCGAAGGCAGCGGCCGCGCCGATGTCCGCCGTAACGGCGGCCTCCGCCGGCGCCTCGGTGCTGGTGGCGACATCAAGCGGCAGCGGTGCGAAGGGCGACTTCTCCGCGACCCCGATCCCGAGCGCGGGCTCCTGGTCCGCGGGCAACGGCGCCGGCGCCTTCACCTACAACTATGCGATGCAGACCCCGTCGGTGCCTGCCGGGCCGTCGCCCGCGCTGGGCTTCGGCTACAACTCGCAGGCCGTGGACGGCGCCACGTCGTCGACGAACAACCAGCCCTCGTGGGTCGGTGACGGCTGGGACTACAACCCGGGTTCCATCACCCGGACGTACAAGTCCTGCCGTGACGACCGCACCGGTGGCAACAACACCAAGAAGACTGCGGACCTGTGCTGGGGCTCGTACAACGCGGTCCTGACCCTGGGCGGGTCGACGACCGAGCTGGTGCTGGACGACTCCGACAAGGCCACCCCGCACTCCGACAAGTGGGTCACCGCCAACGGCGACGGCTCCAAGGTCGAGCTGGCGAAGAACCCCGACTTCGCGAACGGCGACGCGGACAACGAGTACTGGAAGGTCACCACGCGTGACGGCACCCAGTACTGGTTCGGCCGCAACAAGCTCCCGGGCTGGACGACGGGCAAGGAGACCACCAACTCCGCCTTCACCGTCCCCGTCTCCGGCAACCAGCCCGGCGAACCCTGCTACAACGCGACCTACGCGAACTCCTTCTGCCAGCAGGCCTGGCGCTGGAACCTCGACTACGTCGTCGACGTCCACGGCAACGCCATGTCCCTGTGGTGGAAGCAGGAGCAGAACCACTACGCCCAGAACTTCAAGTTCAAGAAGCCCGTCGCCTACGACCGCGGCGGCTACCTGAGCCGAATCGACTACGGCCAGCGCGACAACGCGATCTACACCGGCGACCCGATCGCCCGCGTCATGTTCTCCACCGAGGAGCGCTGCTACGTCGAGGACGGGATGCAGTGCACCGACGCCAACTTCGCCTCGGGTGACTGGGCGAAGAACCGGATCTGGTACGACACCCCCGCCGACCTGTACTGCTCGGGTGCCACGGGCAAGGAGTGCTACGTCCCGGTCCCCAGCTTCTGGTCCCGCAAGCGCCTCGCCGCGGTCACCACGTACACCCAGCGGGTCCAGGGCTCGACGGCCCTGCACAAGGTGGACAACTGGAAGCTGGCCCAGTCGCTGCCGCACGAGAAGACCGACGAGGGCACGGCCCTCTGGCTCAACTCGGTCACCCGCACCGGCTACGGCGTCAACGACAACGAGGGTGTCCAGCTCAACCCGGTCACCTTCGTCGCCAACACCCAGTCCATGCCGAACCGGGTGAAGGAAGTCGTCGACGCGGGTCCGCCGGAGAAGAAGGACAACAACCCGATCTTCGACCGGTTGCGGATCAGCCGGGTGGTCAACGAGTACGGCGGCGAGACCGTCGTCACCTACAAGGCTCCCACCGGCGCCTGCCAGAGCGGCAAGAACTTCCCCGCGACGCACACGAACACCGGACTGTGCTTCCCCGCCTACTGGCATCCGGACCCGGACAAGGCCGACGAGAAGATCAGCTGGTTCAACAAGTACGTCATCGCCAAGGTCGAGGAACTTCCCAACGTCCGTGGTGTGGAGCCGACGTCGACGACGTACGAGTACGACGAGACCGACGCGGCCAAGCGCAAGGGCGCGGGCTGGGCACTGAACCAGGCCGAGTTCTCGAAGAAGAAGACCCGGACGTACGACCAGTGGCGGGGTTACGAGATCGTCCGCACGATCTCCGGCGCCGACTCCGCCGACCCCTACACCGGCAGTGAACGCTCCATGTCGGAGACCCGCTACTTCCGGGGCATGGACGGCGACAAGTTGCCCGGGACCGGGAACCCGGTCCGTGATGTCGTGGTCAAGGACAGCCAGGGCTACGACATCGCCCGCGACCTCCTCCCCTACCAGGGCCGGGTCGCGGAGACGATCACGTACACCAAGGTCGGCGGCCTCGCGCTGACGCGCGACGTCGACTACCCGTGGAACAAGGTCCTTGCCTCCCGGGCCCGCGGTGACGGGATCCCGGACCTCAAGGCCTACCGGGTCATGGAGAGCTACAGCGTCACGTCGACGATGTCGTCGGGTACCCGGACGGACTCCGATCCGACCACCGAGGACGACACTCGCGTCTGGCGGACGGTCCGGACCGAGTCGAAGCACGACAACACCTACGGCCTGCCCTACGAAGTCGAATCCCAGGGCGACACCGGCATCACGGGTGACGAGACGTGCTCGCGGATCGAGTACGTCCACAACACCGCCAAACACCTGATCGGCCTCTCCAAGCAGTCGTTGACCACCGCCGGGCCCTGCCCGACGGGCACCGCCCCCGAGCCGCCGGCCTCGGCGTGGATCTCCGGCTCCCGGGTCGCCTACGACACCCTCGCCTACGGCGCCACCCCGACCGACGGCCTGGCCACCACCACGTGGACGGTCAGCAAGGACGGCGGTAGCTGGGACAAGGACTCGGAGGTCACCTACGACTCCCTGGCCCGCCCGGTCAGCGCCACGGACGCG
The DNA here is from genome assembly GCF_003932715.1 of Streptomyces tsukubensis. NCBI lineage: Bacteria > Bacillati > Actinomycetota > Actinomycetes > Kitasatosporales > Streptomycetaceae > Streptomyces > Streptomyces tsukubensis. The sequence continues at coordinate 2,113,013 of NZ_CP020700.1, forward strand.
GCGAACAACACCAGCACGACCGAGTACATCCCGGCCACGGGGCAGGTCTACTCCGTTAAAACGAAGAACGCCAAGCAGCACACCTCCACCAGCGAGGTCGAGCCCGGCCGGGCCACCGCACTGAAGGAGACCGACCCCAACGGCCGTGTCACCACCTTCGAGTACGACGGCCTCGGCCGCACCGTGAAGGCCTGGGGCCCGACCAACACGGCCGGTGAGCCGGCGGCGAAGTTCACCTACTACGCCAAGCCCGGCGACCCGATCTCCGTCCGCTCCGAGCTGCTGAAGGAGGGCGAGGGCTCCCGGTACGTCAGCTCGTACATCTTCTACGACGGCCTGGGCCGCGAACGCCAGAAGCAGGACGCGGCCGTGGGGAAGGGCCGTCTGATCACGGACATCTTCTACGGTCCGAACGGAACGATCAGCCGGACGAACAACGGCTACTACTCCGGCGGCGACCCGCAGCCGGTGATGTACGAGCCGACCGACGCGTCCGACACGAAGATCCCCAACGCCACCCTCTACAAGTACGACGCACTCGGCCGCATCCTCCAGGAGACGCCGTACGAGGCGGGGGTCGAGAAGCCCGAGAAGGCGAACCGTTCGCAGTTCGGCTACGACTACTCGGTCAGCATCGAACCCACCGGCGCGGCATCGCAGCGCACGTACACCGACGCCATGGGCCGCACCGTACGGGTGGACACGTTCACCGACCCGGCGCGGACCGCGTTCCGCTCCACCCACTTCAAGTACGACGCCCGCGGCGATCTGATCGAAGCCAAGGACCCCAAGGGCAACAAGTGGTCCTGGACCTACGACGTCCGAGGCCGGCTGACCTCCTCGACCGATCCGGACGCCGGCACCAGCAGCACCGAGTACGACACCGCCGACCGCCCCGTCATCTCCATGGACGGGCGGGGGGTGAAGGTGTGGTCGAAGTACGACGAGCTGTCGCGCCCGGTCGAACAGCGGCTGAACAGCAGCACGGGCGACCTTCTCCAGACCAGCACCTACGACACGATCACCGGCGCTGTCGGCCTCCCGGCCAGTGCCACCCGCTACACCGACAACCTGCCCTACACCAGTGAGATCACCGGCTACAACGCCGACTACCAGCCCACCGGTAAGAAGCTGACCCTGCCGGACAGCATCGCCACCACCCACGGTCTGCAGAAGACCTACAACTACACCTTCAGCTACACCAAGGGCGGGCAACTGCGGGAGACCATGCTTCCCGCGGCGGGCGCCTTGGCTGCGGAGAAGATCATCACGCGGTACAACGCGGACGGTCTTCCGGTGTCCACCTCCGGCAAGGAGTGGTACACGACCGACGCCGAGTACAGCGTCTACGGCCAGGTCGTGCGCACGGTCAGCGGGAACAACCCGAACCGGGTGTGGACCACCAACATCTTCAACGAGAACACCGGCGCCCTGGAGCAGAGCCTCGTCGACCGCCAGTCGACGAGCGACACCTCCACCGTGACCGGGACGCGGGTGAACGCCCGGTCGTACGAGTACGACCCGGCGGGCAACATCACGTCGATCGCAGACCGCTGGAACGCGGTCACCGACCGGCAGTGCTTCACCTACGACACCATCGGCCAGCTCACCCAGGCCTGGACCGCCCCCAGCACCTGCCAGGCGGCAGGCCAGCAGGGCGCGGCGCCCGAGTACCCGGGTGGCACGAAGAATGTCACCGCAGCGAACTCCGGGTACTGGCAGTCGTACACCTACGACGAGCTGGGCCAGCGGACCAAGCTGGTCAAGCACGACCCGGCCGGTGACGCCACCAAGAACGCCACCACCACTTACAGCTACGGAAAGGCCGACGGCACCCAGCCGCACACCCTGACCGGCACCTCCACCACCTACAAGACGGAGGCCGGGGCCCAGGTCACCAAGCCGTCGGTCCGCACCTATGACAAGTCCGGGAACATGGACACCCGGTCGGACGGCGGCGTCGGCCAGACCCTGACCTGGACCTGGGACGGCAAAGCCGAGAAGATCACCGGCTTCGGCGAAGGCTCCGGAGCCTGGACCGGACTGGCAGGCAAGTGCCTCGACCTGGCCGGGGGACTGACCCTGGCGGGTACCGCGGTTCAGCTCTACACCTGCAACGGCAGCAAGGCCCAGAAGTTCCGCATCGACGCCACCGTCGCGGACCCGACCGTGGGTGCGCTGAAGGTGCTGGGCAAGTGCGTCGTCCCCGGCGCCGACGGGATCGCCGCCGTGATCGCGGACTGCACCGGCGCCGCGGCCCAGCAGTGGACCACGGTCGCCACGGGCAAGAAGCTCAAGCACGTCGCCAGCGGAAAGTGCCTCACCGCACCGAACGCCACGGTCGGCACCGACCTCCAGCTCACGGCCTGCGACACCACGGCCAGTGAGGGCCAGTCCTGGAAGCCCGCCGACGAGACCCGCTACATCTACGGGCCCGGCGGCGAACGCCTGATGTCGATCACCTCGGGCGAGACCACGCTCTTCCTGGGTGACACCACCGTCGCCACCAGCAGCGGACTGCACTCCTACACCGAGCGCTACTACGCCCAGCCCGGCGCACCCACCGTGATGCGCCACGTCCTGGGCACCGGCACCAGCGAACTCTCCGTCCAGATCACGGACCACCAGGGCACCGCCCACATCAACGTGGGCCTGTCCGGCGGCAGCCCGGTCAAATTCGCCAAGAAGGACCCCTTCGGCGTCGAACGGAACGAGAGCACCAGCTGGCGCTCCCACAAGGGTTACGTCGGTGGAGACGACGACAGCTCGACCGGGCTCGTCCATCTGGGGGCACGCGAGTACGAACCGGCCACCGGCCGCTTCATCTCGTCGGACCCGATGATCGACATCGCCGATCCCGTTCAGATCAACGGCTACTCCTACAGCGAGAACAACCCGGTCACCTTTGCCGACCCGACCGGTCTGGTTTCCGCGGCCCAGGGCGGCGGCGCCAGCAGCAACTACAAGGGCGACGAACACGGTGGCCCGTCCAAGGGCGAGCTGGCCTGGGCGCAGGCGGAGCAGAACCGCTCGATGTCCAGCGTCATCGCGGACGCCGGCTGGTCCCTCCTCAAGGGCCTCATCGGCTACGACGACATGATCGCCTGCTTCTCCCGGGGCGACCTGTGGGCCTGCGGCCGCATGATCATCGACGCCCTGCCGTGGACCAAGGTCTTCAGCGCGGCCAAGAAGGTCTGGAACGCCGTCAGTCGCATCGCCGGAGCCATCTCCGCCTTCAAGAAGGCCCAGGAGAAGGCCCGCCAGATCATCGAACTCGCCCGCAAGGCACAAGAAGCGGCAAGAAAGGCAGCCGAAGCCAAGAAGAAGGCAGCGGAAAAGGCAGCACAGCTGAAGAAGAAGAAAGCTGAGCAAGCCAAATTGAGAGCCGCGAAGAAGGCGGCTCAGAAGACCGGAAACGCCGTACAGAAAACGAAGAAGGCCGCGGCGAAGAAGGCCGAGAAGCCGATCAACCGGGCCAGGCAGCAGGCCAAGAGGGAGGACTCGCCCAGCAAGCGCTCGTCGGGTGGCAGCTGCAAGAACCCGAACAACAGCTTCGTTCCCGGCACTCGCGTCGTCATGGCCGACGGAACCACCAAGCCGATCGAAGAGGTCAAGAACGGCGACAAGGTCATCGCCACCGACCCCAAGACCGGCGAGACCGCAATCGAGACGGTCACTGCGGAGATCAAGGGCGAAGGCAGCAAGAACCTCGTCGAGGTCACCATCGACACCGACGGCGCCAAGGGCTCGGCCACCGCGACGGTCACCGCCACCGACGGACACCCGTTCTGGGTACCCGAGCTGAACGAGTGGATCAACGCCACCGATCTGAAGTCGGGCAACTGGCTGCGGACCGGAACCGGGACGCTGGTCCAGATCTCCGCGGTCGAGCGCTGGACCACTCGGTCAACCGTTCACAACCTCACCGTCAGCGACCTCAGCACCTACTACGTGCTGGCGGGAGCGTCCTCCCTTCTCGTCCACAACTGCAAGGACGTGGTACTGGGACTGGCGGACGAGGGCAACATTCGCAAGGTCGCCAAGGACAACGACTACCAGCACTTCATGGACCTGTCGCGGGACGACGCACTCGCCGCGGTACGGGACGTTGCCCATGAGCAGCCCACGAGGACCATCCATGTGGTCATGGACGGCTTCCGTCTGACGAACAAGAAGAAGGACAATTCCCCGCCCACGCCTCAGGAGCTGTTCGAGGACTTCTATCGAGAAGGCGCCGGCGACAACTGGCTCACCACACAAAAGGAGATGTACCATCTCGGGGAATCAGTGAGACGCGGCGAGCGGGAATGGAATACCATCAAATTCTGGAGCAACGGAAGAGACATAACGGACCAGCTCAAGATTCCTGATTGGGCTCCACTGAGATCGCACGTCAAGTAGCTTTGGCCAGCACCCTCCTCCCGTACGGCACGGAGCCCGGCACGGGAGGAGGGTGCACGGTGGGCCCGGTGACCGGGGCCCGCCCTTCCGGCAGGGAAAGAGGGTTCAGTGAGACTGGTCGAGTGGGACCGGAGATTCAAGTTGTGGAACTACGCATTCAGTTATTCTCAGCTTCTGTTGCGGGCCGTTCCGAAGGATGACTCCGACACCAGGATCGACGTCCTCTTCTCCAATGTCCGGCATATGAACACTCCGGCGTACTTCGATCGCCTGGAGATCGACAGGGGAGATATCGAGCGGGATCGTGAACTGCTCGGTATCACCGAGGTCCCGGACCTTCCCTTCGAGGTGTTCATCCTCAATCAGGGGCTCGGATTCGTACTGGCAACTCACTGCCAGTGGCACGAAGACAATGAGTGGGTCGACGCTCCGTCTCATTTCGGCCCGTTCAGGCAGGTCAAGTAGGAAAGACGTGTTCGATACGCAGTCCGTCGAGCCGGCTTGAGCACGACCGCCCCCGGAACGCTCTCACCAGCGTTCCGGGGGCGGCGCCGTCAGATGATCCACCAATCGGGCCACCCGGTCCCGGAAGGGTCGGCGGCCGCGGGGTGGCAGCGGGGTGCCGTTTTCGCCCGCCGCCGCGCTGACCAGGTGCTGGACCGTGTCCAGGTCGATCTCCTCGGCCGCCGGGTCGACCGTCAGGGACTCATGGGCCAGGGCCTGCACCTCGCGGTCGCCGCCGTCCAGTGTGAACAGGGTCGCCCCGGCGCGGCGCGCCGTGTCGAGGTGGGTGAGGAGCTGCTCCCCCGGGCTGCCGGGGGCGACCACCAGCAGGGTTTCGCCGCGGCGGGCCGCGCGCAGCCGGGCCGGGCCCACGGCCAGATGGGCCGGGTCCCCGGGGCGGACGCGGTGGCGGACGAGGGTGGGGGCGAGTTCCGGGCGGCCGGACCAGGCGGCCTCGTCGACCAGGTGTGCGGCCAGATGCCACGGCTCGTACTCCTCCGTGCCGACCAGCAGCAGCCCTCCCCCGCGCGGGGTGACCGACGTCCGCAGGGCGCCCGCGAACCGCCGTGCCGCGCCCGGCCATTCCGTACCCGCCAGCACCTCGCGCAGCAGCGCGACCCTCATGGCATCCATGCCCCCGCATGCTGGACCAGGGCGGTTGCCCGGATGGCGGGTATCACTCCGGCTCACCCGTACGGGGGTGGCCTACCTCCGAGTAGGGTCGGCCGCATGACTTCCACTGACAGCAGCAGCACCGCCCCCGCCGGTTCGAAGCCCGCCCCCAAGGACCCCTGGGAGCTGCCCGATGTGTCGGGCCTCGTCGTGGGTGTCCTCGGCGGCACCGGTGACCAGGGGCGGGGGCTGGCCTACCGGTTCGCCCGGGCCGGGCAGAAGGTGATCATCGGTTCGCGGGCCGCGGAGCGTGCCGAGACCGCGGCGGCCGAGCTGGGGCTCGGGGTCGAGGGCGCGGACAATGCGGAGTGCGCCCGCCGCAGCGATGTGGTGATCGTGGCGGTGCCGTGGGACGGTCACGCGAAGACGCTGGAGTCGCTCCGCGCCGAGCTGGCGGGGAAGCTGGTGATCGACTGCGTCAATCCGCTCGGTTTCGACAAGCAGGGCGCGTACGCGCTGAAGCCCGCGGAGGGCAGCGCGGCGGAGCAGGCCGCCGCCCTGCTGCCGGAGTCGCGGGTGACGGCCGCGTTCCACCACCTCTCCGCGTCCCTCCTCCAGGACACGTCCCTCGCCGAGATCGACACGGATGTGCTGGTGCTCGGCGAGTCACGGGCGGACACGGATCTCGTCCAGGCCCTGACGGCCAGGATGGCGGGGATGCGCGGCGTCTTCGCCGGGCGGCTGCGCAACGCCCACCAGGTGGAGGGGCTGGTCGCCAATCTGATCTCGGTGAACCGCCGCTACAAGTCGCACGCGGGGCTGCGCGTCACCGACGTCTGAGTGCGGGAGGGGCGGGGCAGCGGCGCATGCCGCCCGCACGTCCGGGCGGGGCATGGGGGACACTGGGGCGGTACGTCCCCCGGGCCCGACCGCCCCGCCGGGCCGTACGTCCGCCGTCGTCAGTCCGTGGCCGGGCACCCGCCCGGCCCGCCGATCAGGAGCCGCACCCCATGCCCCGCCTCGCCCTCTACTCCCTCGCCGTCTGTCTGCTCGCCGTGGCCGCCGCGGTGGTCTCCTTCGTCCAGGGGATGTGGATCGGGATCGTCTGGGTACTGCTGGCGGGGCTGGCGTCCAATATGACCTGGTACTACTTCCGGCGCGGCAAGGCCGAGCGGGCGCAGCGCACCGCGGGCTGACCCCGGGGCGCAAGACCGCATCCCGGGCCGTCTCCGGGCCGCCGAAAATCGGTTGCCCCCTGCACCGGGCCCGGCGGACCATGGCGCGTTGTGCCCCAGCTCTCCGCGATACTCCCCGATCTCTCCCCCTGGCGTTCCTCCCGCGATTTCCGGCTGCTGTGGACCCAGGGGCTGATCACCTACTTCGGCAGCTTCATGGCGATGATCGCGCTGCCGCTCCAGATCAAAGACCTCACCGAGTCCCCGGTAGCGGTGGGCGCGATGGGTGCGGTCGAGCTGATCCCCCTGATGGTCTTCGGGCTGTACGGCGGTGCCCTCGCGGACGCCCTGGACCGGCGGAAGCTGATCCTGTGGACGGAGGCCGGGCTCGGGCTGCTGGCGCTGATCCTGCTGGTCAACGCGGTACTGCCGGAGCCGCTGCTCTGGCCGTTGTACGTGGTCGCGGCGGGGGTCTCCGCGATGGCCGGTCTACAGCGCCCGGCGCTCGACTCGCTGATCGCCCGGATCGTGCCGCACGACCAGCTGACGGCGGCCGCCGCGCTCAACGCACTGCGCTGGCAGGCGGGGGCGATCGTGGGTCCTTCGGTGGCGGGTGTGGTGGTGGCGTACGCGGGCCATCCGGCGGCGTACGGGGTCACGGTCGTGACCTTCGCCGTCTCGGTACTGCTCTGCCGGAAGCTGGCACCCTCCCCCGCGGCCCGTGAGGCGGAGAAGCCGTCCCTGCGGGGCATTGCGGAGGGTGCCCGTTATGCCTGGTCACGGCCGGTGCTGCTGGGGACGTACGCGATCGACCTGGCGGCGATGGTGATCTCCGCGCCGATGGCGATCCTGCCGTTCCTGGCGGACGATCTGGACGCGGAGTGGTCGCTGGGGCTGATGTACGCGGCGATCGGTCTCGGCTCGGTGGTGCTCAGTCTGACCAGCGGCTGGACGTCGAAGGTGCGGCGGCACGGTCTGCTGGTGGTGTTCGGCGCGGCGGGCTGGGGTGTGGGGGTCGCGGGCGCGGGCCTGGTGGACAACGTCTGGCTGGTGCTGGTGTTCCTGGCGGTGGCGGGCGCGGCGGACATGCTCAGCGGACTGGGCCGCTCCACGATCTGGAACCAGACGATCCCGGACGGGCTGCGGGGCCGGCTGGCCGGTATCGAAGTGCTGTCGTACAGCGTGGGTCCGCAGCTGGGTCAGGTACGGGCGGGCGCGCACGCGGGCTGGTCGGGCACCCGCCCCGCGATCTGGGCGGGCGGGGTGGCCTGCGTCGCCGTCGTGGGGTTGCTGGCGGCGGGCCTGCCGAAGCTGGTGCGGTACGACGCCTCGACGGACGAGGACGCCCTGTCCCGCCGCGCCGAGAAGGAAGCAGCGGAGAAGGGGGCCGCGGAGGCCCCGCAGGCGTAGGGCGCCCGCCCCGAGCACCACGGGCGGTACGCCCCCCGTGGCCCCGTCACGTACCCGATGTGCCCTCGTCGTCCCCCCGGCCCGTCTTGTCGTGCCAGCGCGGATCGGTCTCCCACTCCAGGTTCCGTTCCCGGGCGGTCTCCATGGCGTGCTCCGCCTCCTTGCGGGTGGCGTACGGCCCGAAGCGGTCCTTCGCCGGGCACTCGGGGCCCTCCTCGACCTTCCGGTGCTTCAGGCAGTAGTACCACTCGCCGGGCTTCCCGGCCTGCCGCCGCTTGAACAGGGCCATCGCGTCTCCGTCCCTCGTTCCCGTACGACCGTCGTACGGGACCATGCTGCCCCACCCCCGCTGGTTAGACTCGCTGACATGTCTGGCCAGTCGCTGCTCGTGCCCGGGGTGCTCTCCCCCGTCCGTTCCGTTCCCGCCGCCATCGCGCGCCCCGAGTACGTCGGGAAACCGGCGCCCACCCCGTACGCGGGGTCCGAGGTGCAGGATCCGGAGACCGTGGAGCGGATGCGGATCGCGGGTCGCATCGCCGCGCAGGCGATGGAGGAGGCGGCGAAGCACATCGCGCCCGGCGTGACCACGGACGAACTGGACCGGGTCGCGCACGAGTTCCTGATCGGCCACGGCGCGTACCCCTCCACCCTCGGCTACCGCAAGTTCCCGAAGTCGCTCTGCACCTCGGTGAACGAGGTGATCTGCCACGGCATCCCGGACTCCACGGTGCTGCGGGACGGCGACATCGTGAACCTGGACGTGACGGCGTTCATCGGCGGGGTCCACGGCGACAACAACGCCACCTACCTCTGCGGCGATGTGGACGAGGAGTCCAGGCTGCTGGTGGAGCGGACCCGGGAGTCGCTGAACCGTGCGATCAAGGCGGTGAAGCCGGGGCGGCAGATCAACGTGATCGGGCGGGTCATCGAGTCGTACGCCAAGCGCTTCGGTTACGGCGTGGTCCGCGACTTCACGGGCCACGGGATCAACACCTCGTTCCACTCCGGTCTGGTCGTCCCGCACTACGACGCCCCGCACGCGACGACGGTGATGCAGCCGGGGATGACGTTCACCATCGAGCCGATGCTGACGCTGGGGACGCACGAGTACGACCTCTGGGAAGACGGCTGGACCGTGGTGACCAAGGACCGGAAGCGGACGGCGCAGTTCGAGCACACGCTGGTGGTCACGGAGACCGGGGCGGACATCCTCACCCTGCCCTGAGCGGTCCGGAACAGGGAGTCACCGGGCGCCCCGGCAGCGACGGATTTACCGACAGGGCGTCGGGAAGGTATTGACTTAGGTAAGCCTAAGTAGGGAGAATCGAACTGGCAACAGGCACATCCGAACGATGGCGGTTTGTCCTGCCGTCGGCTGTTTGTGCCCTGTGCCGCACTTCTTCCCCATGCCTCCCGGAGGACCGCTTTGGACACCACCGCAGCCACCCCCGGCACGCCCTTCTCCCAGCTGCTCCGCTCCACCACGCACGACAAGCACGACGAGGCGAACGCCTCCCCCTTCATCGGCCGGCTGCTGGGGGGCGGGCTGGGGATCGGCGCGTACGCCCACTACACCGAGCAGCTCTGGTACGTCTACCGGGCGCTGGAGAAGGCCGGTGAGGCGCTGCGGAACGACCCCGTCGCGGGTCCCTTCGTCCGGGACGAGCTGCTGCGCACGGCGGAACTGGAGCGCGATCTGACGTTTCTGCGGGGCGAGGGCTGGCGCGACGGTGTCACGCCGCTGCCCGCCACCGCGGCGTACGTCGCCCGGGTCGAGGAGTGCGCCCGCACCTGGCCCGCCGGGTTCGTCGCACACCACTACACCCGCTATCTGGGCGATCTCTCCGGCGGCCAGGTCATCCGGGACCAGGCGGAGAAGACCTGGGGCTTCCCCCGCAAGGGCGACGGCGTGCGGTTCTACGTCTTCGAGCGGATATCCAACCCGGCGGCGTTCAAGCGGACCTACCGCGAACTGCTGGACACGGTGAACGCGGACGATCTGGAGAAGCAGCGGATCGTGGAGGAGTGCCGGCGGGCCTTCGACTTCAACAGCGCGGTGTTCTGGGAGCTGAACGAGGCGTATCCGGTCAGCGCCTGACCGCGGCCCGTCCCGGAGGTACGGAGGCCGGGGACCCCATGACGGGTCCCCGGCCTCCGGCGTACCGGCGCGGACAGGCGTCCCTCAGACCGGGTCAGGTCATCAGGCGCAGTGCGTCGGCGACGCTGAGCCTGCGCGCGGGCACCGGGGCGGGCGGGGGTACGGGGGTGAGCAGCCGGGCCTGGGAGATCAGCCGGACCCGGCCGCCGATCTCGACCTCGCCGTCGGGGCCGGGGGCGGTGAGGATCTGCGAGCCCCGGCCCTGGGTGATGTTCAGGGCCCGGCCGAGCCGGTCGGTCAGCAGCAGCGCACCGCCGCCACCGGCCTCGTCCTCGATGCCGGTGCCGGTGCCGTCGGGCTCGGGGACCGCGGTGAGGCCGGGGGCTCCGGACGCTTCGGCGCCGGGGAAGGCCCGGGCGCGGATCCGGCCCGCCCTCTCGTCCTCCCAGGCCCAGGCGTAGCGCGGGGTGCCGCCGGGCGGCGGGACGGGCAGTGCGTCGACCTCGGCCGGGCTCGCGTACCACTCCAGTGTGTACGGGGATGCCCAGGCGGCGCGGACGGTGATCCAGGTGAACTCGCCGTCGCCGCGGGTCCAGACCGTTCCGGCGGGCGGGTTCAGCTCCTCCAGGTCGAGAAGCCAGGCGGCGCCGACGAGGGCGTGCGGGGCGAAGGGGAGCCGGGCGCCGGGCGCGTGGAGGTCGAGGACGCCGCGCTCCGGGTCGTCGACGAACACGGTGTCGCCGCCGCTGCCGCCCGCCAGGGCCCGGCGGGAGGCCGGATCGCGGTAGGGGCGGGGGTCGCGTACGACGGACAGGGCGCTGCCGTGCCGGCCGTCGGCGGCACAGAAGACGCGCAGGACGTCGAGCTGTTGGCGTTCGTTCACCCGGGCATTGAAGCACCGGTGAACCGTGTACGTGCCCGGTGTCCCCAATCCGTCACCAACGCCACACGGACGGCCGGGTGGGCGCGCCCGCGCGACAGCGGGCGGCGACGGCCCGTCGGGGCCGTCGCCGCCCGGTCGGTCAGGAGGCCTGCGCCTGCTTGCGGCGGCGCGTCAGGAAGACGGCGCCCGCACCCGCCGCCGCGATGCCCGCGGCGGCGGCGAGCAGCCCGCCGGTCGGGGCCCCGGCGCCGGTGGCGGCGAGGGAGCCGCCCGTCGAATCAGCTGTCGCATCGCCTGTGGAACCGCCCGTGGAGCCGCCGACGGACCCTCCGGTGGTGCCTCCGGTCGTACCGCCGCCGGTCGTCGCACCGCCGTCGGTGGACGAGCCTCCGGTGGCCGAGCCTCCGGTGGAGCCACCGCTCGACGAACCGGCCGAGGAACCGGCCGAGGAACCGGCCGGACCGCCCGGCAGCTGACCGGACTTGTCCAGGGAGACCGCGACCGTCAGCGGGTCCAGTGCGACGCCCGGCTTGTACATCCCGCTGAACGCCTTGGCGCTGCCGTCGGCGGTGAGCACAACGGGCACTCCGCCGAGGGTGACGACCTTGTTCTTCTCCTTCAGCGCGCCCGCGGGCACAGTGAGGGTGCCGATGCCGAGATCGTTGTACGAGGCGGGCTTGCCGGTGTCCTTGTCCTTGGTGGACACATCCGCCGAGAGCACACCCTTGGTGCCGTCGACCGTCACCCGGAGGTCGCTGAGGCGCAGGTCGAGGAGGTACTCCTTGGTGTCCGGCTTCTGGTGGCCGAGGAAGCGCACCTGGCCGTCGAAGGACGCCTTGAGGGTCTTGCCCGCGGCGTCGAAGCTGCCCTTCCCCTTGGGGAAGCGGTAGCCGTCGGCGGTGGTCTTCGTACCGCCGGAGACTTCGATCTTCCCCTGGCCGAAGCCGGTGGTCACGTACTCGCGGAAGCTCGCCTTCACACCCCAGTCGAGGTTGCCGTCGACCAGGGCACCGGGGTCGGTCTCGGATCCGCCGCCGGTTGCGCCGCCGTTGCCGGTCCCGGCGGTGGTGCCGGTGCTCGTGCCCGCACTCGTACCCGCGCTGGTCCCGGCACTCGTACCCGTACTCGTACCACTGCTCGTACCGGTGCTCGTACCGGTGCTCGTGCCGCCGCCCGGGCCGCCGGGCGACGAGCCGAGCGTCACGCTCAGGTTCACGGGGTCCAGCACCTGCCCCGCCTTGTACGGGAGCGCCAGGGCGTCCGCGCCCGCCGCGGTCAGCTTCGCCGGGATGTTCTTGAAGAGCATCGGCCCGGTCCGACCGGCGCTGCGCTCGGCCTTCGCCACATCGAGCGCGGCGAGTTCGACGTCCTCCGACTTCTTGTCGCCGGAGGTGACGTCGGCCGTGACGGCGCCGTTGACGCGGTCACCGCTGTACTTGAGGTCCGAGAGGGTGACCCGGAACCGGTGCTTCGCGGAGGTGAAGGTCACCGAGCCCTTGAAGTCGGTGGTGGTGGTCGCGGTCGCCCCGTCGTAGGAGCCGGTGCCGTCGGGGAAGGTGAACGGACCGTTGTTCGCGGCCTGGCGGGCTCCGTCGGCGACGGTGATCGTGCCTTCGGCGCTGCCGACGACATAGCCGCGGAAGTCCTCCAGGAAGCCCCAGTCCAGGGTGCCCGCCGTCAGCGGGATCCCGGCCGCGGCCGCCGTACGGGTGTCGGCGGCGGCCGGGGCGGTTTCGGGGGCCGCCGCGAAGGCCGGGAGGCTGAGGGCGGTGGCGCCGAGCGCGACCGCGGTGGCGGACGCGGCGACGATGGCCGTACGGCGTCGACTCGTTGCTGACATGAGGGTTCTGCTCCTGCGGTTCGGGGGTGATTCGGGGGGAGGGGGGTGGGGTCAGTCGGTGGTCGTGGTGCCGGGCGCCGCCGTCACGCGCCTGCGGCGGCGGACGGCATAGAGGGCGATCGCCGACGCGGCGGCGAGGACGCCCGCGCCGACGGCGATGAACACACCGGAGGAAGCAGAGGAATCGGCGGCGGACGCGGCCGGAGCGGCATCGGGGGCCGCCGCCGAGGGGGACGGGGCGGCCGAGGGGGTCTCGGCGGCCGGTGCGCTGCCCAGATCGGGCAGGGCCGGGAGCCGGGCGCCCGCGTCGACGGCCACGGCGAGGGAGACCGGGTCCATCTCGGTGCCCGCCTTGTACATGTTCCCGAAGGCCTGCGCGCCGCCCGCAGTGAGCGTGGCCGGGGCCTCGGTGAGGGCCGCGAGGCCGTTCTTCGGGGCGAATCCGGTGGCGGGGAAGGTGATCAGCGGTACGGCCGGTGTGGTGCGGGTGCCGTTCGCGACGTCGGCGCTGAGGACGCCCTTGCCGCCGCTGATCTTCGCGGTGACCTTGGTAAGGGTGAGGTCGAGGTGCTGTCCGGTGAAGCGGACGGCACCGGTGAAGACCGCGTCCAGGCTCTGTGTCTTCGGGTCGTACGTGCCCTTGCCGCTCGGGAAGCGGAACAGGGCGCCGCCGTCCTGCGCACCGCCGGAGAGGGTCCACTTGCCCTGGGCGATGGAGCCGGTGACGTACTCGCGGAAGGTGCGGCGGACGCCCCAGTCGACGGCGGCGTCGCGCAGAGCGCCCCGGGCGGTGTCCTTCGCCGTGGCGCTCGGCTTCGTCTCGGGGGTGGGCTTCGGCGGGGCGGCGGACTGCCGGGGTTCGACGACGTCGACGCCGAGGCTGATCGGGTCGAGGGGGGTGCCCGCGGTGTAGAACCCGGCGAAGGCGGTGGCGCCCTGGCCGGTGAGGGTGGCGGGGATGTTGTTCAGCCGGACCGGACCGCGGCCGCCGCGCATGTTCACCCCGGAGAGGTTGAGCGCGGCGAAGGGCACCTGGGTGGAGGTGGTGACCTTGCCGGTGGTGCGGGCCTTGCTGACCATATCGACGTGGAGGGTGCCGCGGCCGCCGGAGATCCTGACCGTGGGGCGGCTGACGGAGAGTTCGAGTTCGTTGCTGCCGTCGGGCTTGCGGTGTCCGGTGAAGCGGACGCCGCCGCTGAAGCGGGCTTCGAAGGCACCCGTTTCGGGGTTGTACGAACCCTTGGCGGAGTGGAAGCGGAACTGGCTGCCGCCGATGGTGGCGGCACCTCCCGTCAGCCGGTAGTTGCCGTTGGCGATGGGGCCGGTGACATACGTCTGGAACGAGGACTTGATGCCCCAGTCGAGTCGGCCGCCGGACACCGTGCCTTCGGCCGCCCGGGCGGCCCCGGCCGGGAGCAGCGCCCCGAGCAGGGCCGCGAGCAGCGCGGCGGCGAACGCCCGGGCCGGTCGGTACGGCGGCATGGAAACCCTCCTGGGTACGGCGGAGCCCGCGGACGGCCGCGGGTACGGGAACGGGTGGGCCTTCCGCACGGCCGCGGGGGCGGGGGCGGAAAGCGGGCACGGCAGGCGGGGGTGGGGTGCACCACCCTGGCCAGCAAGGTAAGGCTAACCTAAGCTAACTTCGGTCTGTCCGGGTAGCCCCGTACGCCCCGGATTCGGGACGGCGCGGGCGGCCGGGACATGTCCCCGCACGATCCGGCGACGCCATGCCCCAGCCCTGGACGACGCCTCCGCCACGAAGACAGGACGGTGCCCCGGTGCCAACGGACCGCAGAACTCCCCCAGGCCGCGGCCGGAACGTCCCGCCCGGCCCGCGACGCACGGCACGCACCGCACGCACGGCACGTACGGCACGTACGGCACGCACCGCACGTACGGCACGCACCGCACGTACGGCACGCACGGCACGTACAGGGCGTACGGCGCTGGCCGCGCTCGCCCTGGTGTTCGCCGTGGCGGTGACGGGCTGCAGCAGCGGCTCCCCCGCACCGGGCGGCGGCGCGGGCGGGAAACCGGGGGCTTCGGCGCCGCCCGACCGGGTCGAACCGCTGGGGTCCGTACCGTCGCCCCGGCTGCCCGCCGCCGTGATCTCAGCCGACGGCCGGAAGGTGACGGTCACCGCCGTCGACCGGATCGTTCCGCTGTCGGGCTCCCTCAGCGAGATCGTCTACACCCTGGGCCTCGGGGAGCGGGTGGTGGCCCGGGACGTCACCGCCACCTTCGAGCAGGCGAAGGACCTGCCGGTGGTGACCCGCGGCCACGACGTCTCGGCCGAGAGCGTGCTCTCCCTCAAGCCCTCCCTGGTCATCGCCGACACCACGACCGGGCCCGACGAGGCGATCGACCAGATCCGGGACGCGGGTGTGCCCCTGATCACGGTCCCGACGGCGAAGTCGCTGGCCGATGTCCGTACCCGCATCGAAGCGGTCGCCGCGGCGCTCGGCGTCGAAACGGCCGGGGATGCGCTCGTCGAGCGGACCGAGAAGCGCATCGCGGCCGTGCAGAAGACCATCCCGGCACCGGCCGAGGGCAAGAAGCCCCGGGTCGCCTTCCTCTATCTGCGCGGCTCCGCCTCCGTCTATCTCCTCGGCGGCGCCGACTCGGGCGCCTCGTCGCTGCTGGAGGCGGCGGGCGCGGTCGACGCGGGCAAGGAGTCAGGTCTGGAGAAGGACTTCACCGCCATCACCAGCGAGGCCCTGGCGAAGGCGGCGCCGGACGCGATCCTGGTGATGTCGAAGGGGCTGGCGTCGGTCGACGGCGTCGACGGGCTGGTGAAGATCCCCGGCGTCGCTCAGACCCCGGCCGGAATGGACCGCCGGGTGGTGTCCGTCGACGACGGGGTACTGCTGAACTACGGGCCGCGGACCGACCAGGTACTGAATTCGCTGGTGGAGCAGTTGCACGGGACGCCGGGCGGCAAGGGGACCGGCGCATGACGACCGTGACCCGGCCCGTCGCGCCCGCCCCGGAGAAGCCGGCGGCAGCCGGAAAGCAGCGGCGCCGGTCCACGACCTGGCTGCTGACCGCAGGTCTGGCGGGCGCCCTGTTCACGGTGGCGCTGGTGTCCGCCGGATACGGCGCGTACGACATCCCCCTCGGTGATGTCGTCGCTTCGGCACAGCACCGGCTCGGACTCGGCGGGCGGCCGCTGGACCGGGTCGGCGAGAGCGTGCTGTGGAACGTCCGGCTGCCGCGCGTGGTGCTGGCGCTGCTGGTCGGCGCGTCCCTCGGCTGCGCCGGGGCGCTGATGCAGGGCGTGTTCGGCAATCCGCTGGCCGAGCCCGGCATCATCGGCATCTCGGCGGGCGCAGCGGTCGGCGCGGTCGCCTCCATCGCGCTGGGCCTGAGCTTCCTCGGCAACTGGACCATCACCGCCTGCGCGTTCACCGCCGGGCTCGCGACCGTGTTCCTCGTCTACTTCATGTCGCGCTCCGGCGGGCGGACCGAGATCGTGACGCTGATCCTCACCGGGGTGGCCGTCAACGCGTTCGCGGGCGCGCTGATCGGGCTCTTCGTCTTCTTCGCCGACAACGCGCAGATCACCCAGATCACGTTCTGGCAGCTCGGTTCGCTCTCCCAGGCGACCTGGCCGAAGGTGCTGGCCGTGCTGCCGTGCACCCTGCTGGGGCTGCTGGTCGCGCCGTTGTACGCCCGCAGGCTGGACCTGCTGGCGCTCGGGGAGCGGCCCGCCCGGCATCTGGGCGTGGACGTGGAGCGGCTGCGGATCACCCTCATCCTGGTGGTGGCGCTGCTGACGGCCGCCGCGGTGGCCGTCGCCGGGATCATCACCTTCGTCGGGCTGCTCGTACCGCATCTGCTGCGGATGGCGAACGGCCCCGGGCACCGGTTCCTCGTCCCCGGCAGCGCACTCGGCGGTGCGCTGATGCTGGCTGCGGGCGATCTCGCGGCTCGTACCGTCGCGGAGCCCGCCGAGCTTCCCCTCGGCGTACTGACCGCGCTCTTCGGCAGCCCGTTCTTCTTCTGGCTGCTCCGCAGGACCCGTCGCAGGCAGGGTGGTTGGGCATGAGGTTCTCCGTACGCGAAAGGCAGCTCCCGGCCCGGCCCGCGCCGGGTGCGGTCCTGGCCGAGGCGCGGGGGGTACGGATCCGGCTCGGCGGCCGTGAGGTGCTCGCGGGCGCCGATCTGACGGCCCGCTCGGGCGAGGTGCTGGCGCTGGTGGGCCCCAACGGCGCGGGCAAGTCCACGCTGTTCGCCGCGCTGGCCGCGGACCTGGCGCCCGATGCGGGTACGGTCCTGGTCGCGGACCGCCCGGCCGGGTCCTGGACCCCGCGCGAGCTGGCGCTGCACCGGGCCGTCCTCCCCCAGTCGTCGGCCCTGTCGTTCCCGTTCCCGGTGGCGGACGTCGTCGCCATGGGCCGGGCGCCGTGGGCCGGAACGGCCCGGGAGGACGAGGACGAGGCGGCGGTCGCCGAAGCACTGCGGGCCACCGAGACCGAGGCGTTCGCGGACCGGCCCTTCTCCGACCTCTCGGGCGGGGAACGCGCCCGGGTCGCCCTGGCCCGCGTCCTGGCCCAGCGCACGGCGCTCCTCCTCCTCGACGAGCCCACGGCCGCGCTGGACCTGCGCCACCAGGAGCTGGTCCTCCGCATCTGCCGCGACCGGGCGGCGGCGGGCGACGCGGTGGTGGTCGTCCTCCACGATCTGGGGCTCGCGGCGGCCTACGCGGACCGGATCGCAATCCTGAGCGGCGGCCGCATCGAGGCGGCGGGCCCGCCGGGCGAGGTCCTCGACGCGGGCCTGCTGACGCGGGTCTACCGGCAACCGGTGGAAGTCTTCCCCCATCCGCGCACGGGTGTCCCGGTGGTCCTCCCGGACCGCTCTCACTGAGCGGTGCCGGCCAGCAGCCAGCGCCGCACCGGGATCTCCAGCATCACCCGTCCGCCGCCGGAGCGTTCGGGGGCGGTGACGTCCCAGTCGTACTTCAGCCGGAACGCGGTGACGACCTCCGGCGGGAACCCGTCCCGGTGCACGGTCGCGTCCCCCTCCGCGACGACCGGGAACCGTCCGTCCTCCAGGGCCAGCGACACCCGCGGATCGGCCGCGAGGTTCCGGACCTTGACCGAGCCCTCGTCCGAGCCGATCCACCAGACGCCGTCGGTGTGGACGAACCAGACGGGCGTCGTATGCGGGGACCCGTCCGGCCGCAGGGTGCACAGCCAGACGTTCCGCTCCTCGGCGAGCCGCCGCCGGACGTCCCGGGACAGCTCGTTCGCGTGTTCGTGCATGCCTTCATTGGAGCAGGTCCCGGGACGTCAGCAGTTCGTCGGGTACGGGACCGGGGACGAAGGCGGTGGCATGGCGGGGGCAGGCGTACTGCACGATGCCCGGCCCGCTCGCCTGCCGGCTGTATCCGACCTCCACAGCGGCGGGCGAGGTGTGTCCGCAGACGACGCAGGGGCCGCCGGACGGGGGCGGTACGGGGACGATGAGGCCGTCGCGGGTCATCACGGCGCCGTGCACACGGCCCGGACGGCTTCCCGCGCCGCCGCCTCGACGGCCATGGGGTCGCCCCCGGCGGCGATCCGCCGGAACGCCTCGCGCCGCCAGCCGCGCGGTAAGCGGGCGATGCGTTGTACGAGTTCGGGCGCGTCGACGGTCCGGAGGTCCGCGTACTCCGGCCCGGGCGGGTCCTCCCCTTTGATGGCGTACGCGCTCGCCTCGGCCAGCACCTCGGCGAGCGTGCGCCGCGCGGGATCCCGGAGCCGGGCCGCGCGGTGCAGCTCCCGCAGGACGGCCGCCCGCCATACGACAGGGAGCTTCCCGAACTGCCCGAGCAGCTCGACCGCGAGGAGGGCGTACCGGGCCCGCTCGGGGTCGGCCTCCGGCCAGCGCCCGGCCCCCGCGGGGTCGCAGAGCACGGCGAAGTGGGCCACGTCCATGACGAGGGCGGTGATCCGCAGCCGGTACTCCTCCACACCCGCGTCGACGGACCAGGCCCGCCGGATCGCCCGCCCGTCCGCGACACACCAGTACAGGGCGGCCCGGGAGTGCACGGGAAGCGCCTCCCACACCCCGCTGCCCTTGAGCACGTCCCACACCAGCGGCCCCACACCCCCGACAAGCCGGGCCACCACGCCCCGATCCCGCAGCCACCAGCACGCGAGCGCGTCGAGTGAGTACCGGAGGCCGTCCAGCCCGGGCTCGGGGGCATTGTTCTTGTTCATGAGTCGGCTTTCTCACGAGGGTGGTGAGATCGGTGATCTCTCCTACCTCTAAGCAACTGCGTGGCTACGCTGAGCGGAAGCGCGGCGGCGCGAGCGGGACTTGAATACCTTGAGATTGCGTCAGCAGAGGTCAGGGTTATGGGAAAGCGTGAATCGAACGCGGGCCTGGCACGGCTGCTCCTGGAATCGGGCTGGACATACGCCCAGTTGGCACGGAGCACGAACCGGATCGGCACGGAGCTGAACACTCCGCTCCGTTACGACGAGTCCTCGGTGACTCATTGGCTCGGCGGGACCGTGCCGAGAGAGGCGGCCCGGCGATGCGTCGTCGAGGCCTTCTCCAGAAGGCTCAATCGGTGTGTGACGTACACCGAAGCAGGCTTTCCCCCGCCCCGAAACGGGCAGCCGGATACCAAGGGAGACTTGGTGGAGGGGCTGATCGAATTGGGCAGACATGACATGGACCCATCGCGGCGCGGTGTTCTCGGGGTGGGCCTGTTCTCCGTTGCGCTGACCGTGCCCGGCTGGCAGGACGTCGTCGCCCGGGCGGAAGCACTCAAGACCGGCAGGACCACCCGTATCGGCATGCCCGACGTGGAGATGGTCCGGGCCATGACCGACAAGGTCTCCGAGCTCGACGATCTGTACGGCGGGCGGCACGCCCGTCCACTTGCCGCGACCGTCCTCGTCAACACCGTGGCCGACGGGCTCCGCGCAGACGCACGGCCCGAGGTGCACCAGGCCATGATGGGCGCGGCATCGGACCTCTGCTATCTGACCGGATACATGGCCGTCGACGAGGGGCTGCACGGCCTGGCCCAGCGCTACTACCTCAGAGCCCTGGAGCTCGCGGGCGGCGCGGGCGACCATCTCACGTACTGCACGACACTCCGCGGGATGAGTGTGCAGGCCGCCGGTCTGGGACATGGGGCCAAGGCACTGGAGCTGGCCGACGCGGCAGCGGCGGCGTCCCCGGTGGCCGGGCCCCGGATGCGGGCCTTCCTGGTGGGGCAGCAGGCGCACGCCGCCGCCATGACCGGAGACAAGAGCAGAGCCTTACGCGAGATGCGGGAAGCGGAGTCGGCACTGGAGCGTGCCGACAGCCGGATCGCGGTCACCGGCCGGTACGACGCCGCCGCGCTCCACTTCCATATCTCGGAGATGCGCTACGCGCTCGGTGATGTCGCGGGCTCCGTCGATTCCATGACCCGTTCCAACGAGCTCCGGTCCGACGTGTACCGGCGCTCCCGCGTACGGCACAACGGCCTGCTGGCCGAACGGCAGTTCCGGATCGGGCATCTCGAAGCCGCTTGCCAGAGCTGGAAGTCAGCACTCACCGAGTACCCCCTCGTGCAGTCCGGCCGCGTCGACACCGGCATGCGCAGCATGGTCCGCCTCACCCGGCCGCACCTCGGCAACGCCCATGTCCGGGCTCTCCACGACCAGGCCCGGGCCGTACTCCCCCGTGCCATGTTCACCCGGGCCGGGCCCGGCTGAGACACCAGCTGTCCGACCCGGCCGAGGGAAGCGGATACCAAACCGCAGACCTCGGCCGGGGTTGCTGACGAGACCCCCTCGTCATGGACTCAACGAACGGGCCCGGTAGTTCCTCTGCGCCCGGTCAGAAGGTGCGGGTCGTCACCCACGACGCCCAGTTCGTCGGGCGGCTCAGGTCGACGCTGATACCGGAGAGCCGTCTGTCCAAGCCCAGGTTGCCGGTGTACCGGCCTCTGGATCCATTCGACCAACGCAGGATGAAGCTGATGGCATTGCCGTCCACCACCGCTCCGTACTCGATCGTTCCGGCGGTGCTGCCGGAGGATCCGCTGCCGTAGAGCCTTCCGCTGCTGTCCTGCGTGAGATTGACCGTAACCGTGTATCCGTTGCTCTGGTGGATCTGCCAGGTGCCACCGGCGTAGAAGCCGGGCGCGAGGGCCTTCGCACCCGGTGCGGCCAAGGGTGCGGCGGGTGCGGCCTGGGCCGCAGGGGCGAGGGCGAGGCCGCTGACGGCCAGGGCCAGGGCCAGGCCGGCCGTGGCGAGTTTGGTGCGCATGGGTGATCCCTTCGTCGACGCTTTACAGGTCGGGAGAACTGTTCCCACACGTGCAAGAGACCCGAAAACGAAAAGGAGAGTCGGGCCGAAGCGAGTATCTCCGCGCTCACGGCAGAGGGCGACGCTCCTTCCGGCCAAAGGCCTACCGTCCCCCACGGCGGTTGCCGCGGCCACGGCTCGGTGTCAACGCCGGAACCGGCTCTGCTTCGGGCCGACCGGCCGGCTGCGCCGACTGCTGCTCGTGCCGGTTCGACCGGCACGAGCGGCAGGCAGATTACTCGACGGCGGTTCCTTCCAGTTCGACCAGCTGGCCGGGGATCGCCAGTCGGGTCACCCCGAGCATGGTGGTGGTCGGCGCCACCCGCGCGGCGCCCAGACGCGACGCCAGCGCGCCGTAGTGCTGGAAGAGGAGGTCGACATCGGTCGTGTAGACATTGAGCCGGACCAGGTTCGCGAGGGACATGCCCGCCTCGTCGAGGACCGCCTCCAGATTGTCGAGACTCAGTGTCAGCTGGGCCGCCATATCGCCCTCGTGCCGGGGTCTGCCGTCGCTGTCCATCGCGGTCTGCCCGGAGCAGTACAGCGTGCGGGTCTCCCCCGAGACGGCCTCGCCCTGGTTGAATCCCAGATCCAACGACCATGTCACCGGGTTGACCGCCGTTCGTGTCAACGCCACGGAAGCTCCATTCGTATCGACGGGGGTCCCCGTCTCCTGATCTTGTGGTGAGAGCCTCCCAAGGGAAGTACGACATCCTGTGTCATGTATTCCGAGGGGGTTTTCCGATGCGTGCCGACCGGTTGGTCTCGCTGGTACTGCTGCTCCGTCAGCGCGGTCGGCTCTCCGCGGCCACGCTCGCCCGCGAGCTGGAGGTGTCCACCCGTACCGTGCTGCGGGACATCGAGGCGCTGTCCGCAGCCGGTGTCCCGGTCTATGCCGAGCGCGGCCGGCTCGGCGGGTTCGCGTTGCTGCCCGGCTTCCGGACCGAGCTGACCGGGCTCAACCACGACGAGGCGCTCGCCCTGCTGGTCGCCGGATCACGGCGCGGTGCGCAGGTGTTCGGCCTGGGCTCGGCGCTCGCCTCGGCCGTGTTGAAGGTGGTCGACGCGCTGCCCGAGGGGCATCGGGACACCGCGGCCGATGCCGCGCGGCGGCTGCTCATCGACCCGGACATCGACCTCCTCGCGCGCAGCACGGTTGTCGAGGAGGTGCCCGACGCCGTGGCGGGCGAGGTGCGGCGCGCGGTGTTCGCCGGGCACAAGCTGCGCATTCGCTACGCGGCGGCGGGCCGGCCCCCGAAGTGGCGCACCGTGGATCCGATCGGCCTGGTCACCGTGCGCGGGCAGGGGTATCTGCTGGCGAAGCGGTCCGGCGAGGACCGCACCTACCGGCTCGACCGGGTGCTGGCCGCCGAAGAACTCGACGATCCCGCACAGCGGCCGGACCGGGTCGATCTGGACCGGGCCTGGCAGGAACGGAGTACGCGGTTCCGGTCCGGTGGTGACCAGATCGCCGTGCTGGTGAGGCTCCACCCGGAGCGCCGCGGGGCGCTGGTGAAGACGGCGCTGTCCGTCCTGGCCGAGGAGCCCGAAGCGGACGGCCGGCTGCGGCTGGAGGTGACCTTCCAGGACGCGGAGCACGCGGAATGGGCGCTGTGGCAGCTCGCCGGGGATGCCGAGGCCCTCGCACCGCAGTGGCTGCGCGCCGCCCTGCTCAACCGCGCTGCGGTGACGGCGCGTTGTTATGAAACAGCGGTTCCGGGTCCCGGGCCGCGCCCGACCGCGTGACGACGGAAGCCGTGAACCGCCCTCTCCGAGCCGACGGCGACCGTCGCCCGCTGAGCCGGAGTGCCGGTAAGAACCCTGTCGCCAGCCGCAAACGGCGACGATCTTGCCGGGGCATCCCTCGTACGGGTGAGGTGGAGGTCGTACGGCTGCGGTGCGTGAACCCCGCGAGGACGATCGGCGCTTGTGGCCCGTACCCCGTTGGACCTGGACGAGCTCGTCGAGCACTGGACGCTGCTGAAGGATGAGCAGGGGCTCGTCTCCGGCAAGCGCGGTGCGACGCGACTGGGCTTCGCCGTCGTGCTGAAGTTCTACACGCAATACGGTCGGTGTCCCCGGAACCGGGCAGAGCTGCCCGGTGAGGCCGTGGAGTTCGTGGCCCGGCAGGTACAGGTTCCCGCCTCCGAGCTGGATTTGTACGACTGGACCGGCAGGACGGTCGAGTACCTCCGGGCGTAGATCCGGGGCCACCTGGGCTTTCGCGAGTGCAGCGTCGCGGACGCGGAGAAGCTGACGGCGCATCTGGCCAAGCAAGTCGCGTACAAGGAACGCAGGTCCGCGCAGGTCCGCGCAGGTGCGAGTGGAGCTGCTGGTGCGCTGCCGCGCCGAGAGCATCGAGCCGCCCACGCCGGGCCGGTGCGACCGCATCGTGGCGGCTGCCCTGCGAGCGGCCGAGGAGTCACTGACCGCCCGATCCGCTGGGAACGCATCGCTCAGCAGTACGACCAGATGATCAAGTACGCGACCGCGATCCGGACCCGGACCGCGTCGACCGAGGCCATCCTGCGCCGCTTCACCCGCAACGCTTCCCATCCCACGTACGCGGCGATGCTGGAGGTCGGCCGCGCGCAGAAGATCATCTTCGTGGCCCGCTACCTGCGGCTTCGGGACCTCCAGCGACCTGCAGTCGGCTCTGGTTTACGTGAACACGCTGATGCTCCAGGACGTCCTCGGCGAACCCGAGGTGGCCGATCTGCTCACGCCTGCCGACCGACGCGGTCTGACCCCGCTGTTCTGGTCCCACGTACGCCCCTATGGCGAGGTCAACCTCGACATGGGTGCCCGCCTCAACCTCACCGTGGCCGCGATGCCCGGCCCCCGTACAGCGGGCAATGAGGCACCGGCCGACGAACGTAGGGACACGTGAGCCGGTCCAGTCGCGTCACTGGCCGGCCGGCGATGCAGGCCTGGGCGGGTTGAGTTCGGCGCGTCGTAGCACGGGGACAGAGAGGCCGAGCGCTGCGGCAAGCAGGCAGATCGCACCGCACCCGATGAAGAACACCTCCGCTCCCCAGAGGGCCACCGTGATGCCGACAGCAGGGAAGAGCACGGGTGCAAGGCCCAGCGTGCACAGAGTCGTGACCGAGGTGACTCGTCCGAGGTAGTGAGGGTCTGTCTCTGTTTGGACCAGGGCCTGGGTCACGGTAGTCGTGACCCCGCTGGTCAGTCCGATCAAGGAACTGGATATGACGGCGATGGGCAGTGAGGGCGCATGCCCCAGGGCGACCGTTCCCGCAGCGGTGGCGAGCAACGTGCCACACATCGCCAGCCCGGCGCGCGGTATCCGGGCCGAGACGGTGAGCAGCAACGCCGAAGCCGCGGCTCCGACACTGAATGCGCTCGCAATCCACCCCATGCCCGAGGCACCCCAGCCGCGTTCATCGGCCAGGAGCACCAAGCCGGTGGCGACCGGACCGCTGAAGCACATCTCGCTCAGCCCGATCACCGTGACCAGCGGGGCGAGCATCCGATGGCGGCGCACATATCGCAGACCGTCGCCCAGTTCACGCCAGGCGGAGCCGCGCTGAGGTTCCTCCGTCAGGGGAGTGACCCGCACGGTAAGCAGCGTGACGAGCGACAGCGCGAAGAGAGCGGCAGCCGCTGTGAATGCACCAGCCGCACCGCCGACTACCAGGACAGCTCCCGCCAGGAGGGGGCCGACAGCATTGCTCAGGCGGAGCGACAACCCGCGCATCCCCTGAACCCGGGCGAGCTGCTCAGGTGCGGTAATACGCGGCGGGAGCGCGCCCACCGCGGGCATGAACACCGCGTCCACCACACCGAAGATCAACGCAACCGTGACCAGCAGCCAGATACCCGGGGACGCCAGCATGAGTGCCCCAGCGACCGCGAGGATTACCGCACAGCGAACCGCGTCGCTGACGACAGCAACCCGGCGCGGCCCGAACCGGTCGGCCACCACACCACCGCCCAGCATGAGCACCGCACGGGGAAGAGCCCCGGCCGCGACCACCAGGCCCACCTGCGACGGCCCCCCAGCGCGTGCGGCCGCCCAGGACAGGGCGAGAAAGTACACAACGTCACCGGCAACCGAAGCCGTATACGCGGCAAGCCAGCGCAGAACGTTGGCATCCCGGTAAGCGGGCCGCACAACCGCGGCTATGCCGTGCGCGTTCACGCCTCACCGGCCGGCGGCAGCGCCGTGCCAGGCGCCGGAAACGCATGCACTTGCACCGCTACCGGCGAAGCACCTTCGGTCGCCTCGCGGTCCCCATCTCGATATCGCAAGATCACCTCGAAGATTTCGGCCCTCATCCTGTCCACGTCGCCCGGGGCCAGATACAGAAGGAAGTCACTGTAGGTAGTGACGTCGAGCCACTTTTGAGGAAGCAGCGGCACCTCATGCGCAGCTCTGCGCAGACGATCTGCAGCGGCAAGGGCGACCGCGTGCGTATACGCGCGTCCGGCCTCGCGCTGCTCCGCAGGAGCGGCCGCGGGATCGTGGATCGACTGGCGATGAGCAGATTTCCACCACCGCTCGCGCCCGGTACCACGGTCCGGCTCCTCCACGATGAGCCCGCCCGAGGCAAGGCGACGCAGGTGATAGCTCGCCGCGCCAGGGTTGATGCCGAGCTCGTCGGAGATCCGGGTGGCAGTGGACGGACCACGCTCGCGCAGCAGGGTGAGCACGTTCAAACGCAACGGGTGAGCGAGCACGCGCAAGGCAGCGGTGTCGAGCTCGATGTCCCGTCCCGAGGACTCAGCAGAGGAAGCAGAGGAAGCAGAGGAAGCGACCATGCGCAGAGCATAGACCTACAACAGTTGTTTCAAAAGAGTTGTTGTGAAGCGTCTAAGTTCCGACCTAGCCCGCCGCATTCAGAAATCGACCGTTAGCCGAACACCCGCCCCCGGGCAGCACCGAACACCCGAACCCCCCACCTCGGGCGTTCATTTTCCCGTTCATCAACTGCTGGCGTTCAGATCGCTACCTGAAGGCGTTTGATGAACAGAGAGGGTGCCCCGGGGCGCTCATCGGACTGGTCCGCGTCAGCACCGACAAGCAGAAGACCCGGCGCCAACACGACGCCCTCGGTCCGATCTGCCTCAAGGTCTTCGAGGAAAGGATCAGCGGCAAGCTCGCCGTCGACGACCGGCCCGGCCTGACCGCCGCCCTTGACTACCTCCGCGACGGCGACATACTCACCGTCCAAGAAGTCGACCGCCTCGGCCGCAACCTCCTCAAAGGGCTGATCGTCCTCAACGACCTCTTCCAGCGCGGCATCGCCGTCAAGGTGCTGGACGGCATCGCCGCCGGCGAGCACACCGAAGGCTCGCTGATCCTGGACCTCGCGCTCGCGCTCGCCGAGGACCGGCGCCGCGACATCGTGAAGAGGACGAAGAACGGCCTGGAATCCGCCCGCGCCCGCGGCCGTGTCGGAGGCCGACACCCCGTCGTGGACGACGACAAACGGCGCGTGATCCTCGCCCGTCGAGCCGAAGGCCAGTCGATCCGGGAGATCGTCGCCGCCGTCAAGGTGTCCGTCGGTGTCGTGCACAAGGCCCTCAACCCAGCAGCGGCACCCGTCGGTAGCCGACCCCCGATGGGCGGATCGCTACATTGAACCGTGGGTCAGATAGAGGACGCCGGGGCCGTTCAGAGACGACCCGGCGGGCACGATTCGTTGAGAAAGGGAAAGCCGACACTCGCGTACGTGCCCGGTGTTCCGGAGTGTCGAGGCCGAATTCGGGGTTCCCGTCGGCCCGAAGCCCGCCGACGGAGCTGTCAGCGGATGGGCGTGGCGAGCTCGTGGACGATATCGAGGTAGGTCGAGGCGACCGGGTTCAGGCCGGTGCGGGGCCACAGGAAGCCGTAGTTGATCGGTGGGGCGTCGTGCAGCGGGACGAAGGCCAGGCCCGGGCGGGAGTGAAAGCCCTGGGCGCGCATCGCCACCGTGCTGACGCCGACGCCCATGCTGACATGGACCAGGACCTCGGGCCAGAAGCGGGTGGCCGGCCCCTGCGGGATCGGCCGGCCGGACGGGGTTCTTCGGGGGAAGTAGTAGTCCATCCAGTATTCGGGGATGTGTTCCGAGGCGATCGTGACCAGCGTCGTGTCGGCGAGGTCTTCCATCGAGACGGAGTCCTTGCCTGCGAAGGGGTGGCCTGCGGGCACCAGCAGTCCGCGCGGCTCGGTGAACATCAGCGCACCCTGCACGATGTCGGGCTCGTCGATGGGGAACTCCGTGAGCTGCAGGTCCACTTCGCCGGCCCGCATGCGGCCGAGCGGGTCGAGGAGCTGGATCTCCTGGATCTCCACCACGCTGTCCGGATGGCGCACGCGGAACAGGTCGGCGGCCTTGACGAGCAGGTTGCCGCACCACGCCCCGGAGAAGCCGACGCGTACCACACCCTTGATGCGCACGCCGCGGGTCGTGGTGACCGCCTGTGCGAGCCCGGCGGCGATCTGGTCGTACGCGGGGCGCAGGTCGTCGCACAGCTGCTCACCAAGCGCGGTCAGCGTCACCTTGCGGCTGTTGCGTTCGAACAGAAGCCCGCCGACGCGGCGTTCGAGCTTGCGGATGGTCTGGCTGATCCGGCCGGTCGTGACGTGCAGGCGTTCCGCGGTGCGCCCGAAGTGCAGCTCCTCGGCAAGTGTGAGAAACGCTTCGAGCTCCAGCCGTTCCAGCATGCCCACCCCTTGAACGTTTAATCGTGCTCAACCTAGCGTGGCTCGGTCGTGTCTTGTTGCGCCGCGCGCTGATCTTGCACGCTGAAGGGGTCGCGTCCGAAGGGCCCCGGGGCCTCGGAGCGGACTCCCCCATCCTGCGAAACGGAGACTTCCACATGAGCAAGGTCGTTGCGGTCATGTACATCACGATGGACGGCGTGGTCGAGGACCCCGCCTGGACCGGCCCGTTCTGGAACGACGAGCACGCCAAGTACCAAAACGGCCAACTGCGCGCGAGCCGCGCCCTGCTGCTGGGGCGTGCGACGTACGAGATCTTCGCGAAGACGTGGCCCCCGCGCGACGAGTCGGACGAGTTCACCGCGCGGATGAACCACCTCCCCAAGTACGTCGCCACCACCACGCTGCAGACGGCGACCTGGAACGCGGCGATCCTCGACGGCGACGTCGTCGAACAGGTCGCCAAGCTCAAGGCCGAGCCGGGCGGCGACCTCCTGGTCTACGGCAGCGCCACGCTCGTCAACACGCTGATCGAGCACGACATGGTCGACGAACTCAAGTTGTTCCTCTACCCGGTGACCGTCGGCACCGGCAAGCGCCTGTTCGTGGACGGCCTCGCCCCGAAGACCTGGACGCTCGCGGGCACCCAGTCCTTCAGCTCGGGCGCGATCGTCCTCGACTACCGCCCGGCCAAGGCGGCCTGACCTGCTGCCCCGCGGCGGGCACGGCGACCACACGCCCGCAACCGCGGCAGCGTCGTCGTAGCCGCGCCACAGTCCCACGCACGCGCGGGCGTGCCGCCGACCGATCGGCGGCACGCCCGTCACGTTCCCGAGCCCAGCTCAACGCGCGTTGCCGCGTTCCTGGTACGGCCCCGCCGCCCGGCGTCGGACGTTCCGAACTGCGGCAGCACCGGCGCGCACGCCGCCGACGGTGCTCTTTCATAGGCCGACATCGCCGCCCAGCTCGTCATCACCAAGGGGAAGAAGAAGGGGGAACACCCGTCGCCCGCGACCGTCATGCGGATGCTGCGCGAGCACGACGAGCGGCAAGCCGTGGACACCTGACCGCCGCGAGGGCCGGTCACGGAGCGCTGCATGTCCGTCTGCCGTAGCTATACGAGGACACCCCCGTCACCTCGATCGCGAGGCTCCTCGGCGTCTCCCGCAACACCATCTACAACTACGTGCCCGAACTCAAGGGCGGTCGCCTCGCGCTCGCTGAGTCGACCAACACAGCGTAACTACCCCGGCCCTCCAGGTCAGAGGACTGATCACCGCCGTTTGCGGCTGGTGACAGGGTTCCTACCGGCACCCCGAGCCGCCTTCCACGTCCCGCCTTCCACGTCCCTGAGGGGCCGGGCCCGCCTCATCCGAGGCGGGCCCGGCCCCTTTCTCCGTCATGGCCTGCGGGGTTCGGCATCCCGGACGGTGTGGAGGTGGATCAGGACATCGAAGGCGCGGCCGAGCGCCAGATCGTAGAGGGGGTAGCCGTCGTAGAACTGGGTGCCGATGCTGCGGGTCGGGCGGGCCATGTTCAGCCAGTCGCGGGCGGCGGGCGCCGCCGTGCGCAGATCGGCGTAGAAGTCGCGGTGGCGGACCCGGTCGAGAGTGTGCTCGTTGGTGCCGGGGGCGGCGGCGCCGACGGTGAACTTCTTCCAGTCGCCGCCGATGGCGGTGGACTTGGAGAGGAAGGAGCCCCGGTCGAAGGTCATGCCGATGGGGAGGTAGTCCCGGCCCAGCGCGTCGCGGAGGAAGGATCCCTGGGTCTTCGGGTACATCCCGGCCGTTGCGGCGATCAGGCCGAGGTGGTCGTTGTGGGCGGAGACCAGCATCTTGTGCCCGGTGCGCCGCTGCCACCACAGGATGTTCCGGGCCATGACCTCGTCGCGGAAGCGCTGGAAGACGGGCAGGCCGGCGAGGTCGTCGACGTCGGCGGTCAGGAAGTAGGTGGTGTCCGCGATGGAGCGGGCGTTCTGCACGGCCCAGTCGTGGGCGTCCCGGTCGCGACCGGCGGCCGCCCTGATCAGGTCGAGCGCCTGCCGGGCCCGGTCCGCGAAGCGCTTGCGTTCGGCGAGCGGCTTGTTCAGATAGTCGAAGACGTCGTCGACGGGGCGCAGTCCCGTGTAGAGCTCGTCGATACGGGGTGCCAGCGCGGGGCGGTGCCGGTGGGCCCAGCCGGTGATCCGGCCGAAGAATTCGTCGGTCATGGAAGGACCGGCGAGGTCGTTGCCGACGAAGTGAACGGTACGGGTGGGGTTGCGGCGGTTGTGGTCGCGCATCCACTCGATGAGGTGCACGAACTCCTCACGGTCCCACGGGGATTTGGCGAGGGTCTCGGCGGCGATCTGCCGGGCGTTCCCCTTGCCGGTCTGGAGGTAGTCGTTGATCTGCAGTCCGGCGGCCCAGCTGAACTCCAGGGAGAAGGCGCGGAACCCCTTCTCCTGGACGAGGTGGCGGAAGAGCCGCTCCTTCATGGTGAAGAACTCGTGGGAGCCGTGGGTGGCCTCGCCCAGGCCCACGACCTTCGCGCCGCCGATCATCGCGCCCAGAGGGCGCAGGTCGGCAGTGCTCCCGCCGGGTTCGGTGGAGCGCAGGGGGTGGGCGATCCGGTCCAGTGCGCGGAGGGCGGGGTCCTGGGCCCGGGTGTCGGTCGCCGCCGGGGTCTGCGGGGTGGCCGGGGCCGCCTGCGCCACCGCGGGGGTGAGGGTCATTCCCATCGCGAGAGCGGCCGTGACGAGCATGGCCCTGCGGCCGATGCACGGATGGTGATGACTGGTCATGCTGGTGGGCTCCTTCGGTTCACCGCCGGCTCCGTGGCGGCCTGAGGAGATCCTCGCCCGCGCTTCCCCGGGGGCGCAGTGACCGCAGCTCCCCTGTTCCCGGGGGAGCCTGCTACACCGGGACGACGTCACCGCCGGAACTGATCCGGCGGGTGAATTCGTCCCGGTGGGTGGAGGCGGTGCGGTACCCGGCGGCCGCGATCCGGTCGGTCGCGCCCGGCCCCGTGCCGGGTTCATCAGGGGGAAGGCGGTCGCTCCACCATGGACGGCACGTTTCTGTTCGGTCTGGGTACCGGCCTCTCGGCCGGTGTGGTCATCGCCCCACTGCTCGCCGTGGCCGCCAGAACGGGCCGCTTCGCCCTGCTCCGCCCGGTTCTGGTGGCCGTCGGTGCCACCTTCGCCTTCTTCCTCGTCCTCGACGCCGTCCTGGAGTCCGGCTCCCGGGAGCCGACCGTCCGGACGCTGGGAATCCTCACCGGGGTGTTGTCGCTGCTCGCGGCCGGGCTGATCACCTGGGCGGTCTTCGAGATCCACCGCGGTGCGCGGCGCCGGGCGTACGGACCGGCCGTACGGCCGCTGTACGCGGGTCTCGTGGTGGCCGCCGCCGCCCTCTCGGTGGGACTGGGCGGTCTGGGCCAGGCCCGGTTCATCCGGGCTGCGGTACGGGCCGCCACCGGCGAGGAGGCCAGCCTCCTGCCGCTGATGGGGGTGGTGCTGGGCCTCTCGACCGGGGTCGTGGTGGCGCTGGCGCTCTTCCACGGCCTGCTGCGGATCCGCCCGGACCGGTGGTTCTTCACCGGGACCGCCGTCCTGCTGACCGTCGTCGGGGCAGGGGTGTTCGCCCAGGGAGTCAACAACCTCCAGTTCGCCCATGTGTTCGGCGGTGACCTGACTCCGGTGTACAACGTCTACTCCGAGGTGCCGTTGGACACCTGGTACGGAACGGCGCTCACCTCCACCGTGGGGTTCAGTCCCTTCCCGACCGCCCTCCAGGTCACCGTCTGGTTCCTGTATCCGGTCCCCGTGCTCCTGCTCCTCCTCGCCCCGATAAGGTTCGGTCGTTCAGTCGGGGGCGCGGGGGCCGAGGAGTAGACGACGACCGATGGAGAAGCCGATTCGGGTGGGAGCGCAGCGGCGCCGGGGCCGCGGGACGGCGGTGACGGGGCTTGTGGCGGCGGTGGCCGTGCTGGCTCTGACGGCGAGCGGATGCGTGACGGTGCACGGGGAGCGGGCGGTCGTCCCGTCGGCGACGAAGGCCGAGGCGGCCCGGGCGCTGAAGGAGTTCGTCACCGCGTTCAACGCGGCGGACAAGGCGTACGATCCGGCGCTCGACGCCGGGCGGGTCACGGGCGCGTTGGGGGCGGTCAACCAGGCCGGGATGAAGTCCCGCAGCGTGACGTACCCCGGCGGCAATCCGCGGCATGTGCCACTGGAGCTGACGGACGTCACGTACTCCATACCGAAGAAGGCGGGCTGGCCGCGGTACTTCCTCGCGGACGCGGACCCCAACCGCGACCGGGACGGCGGTCCCCGTGACGAGCGCTGGCTGCTGGTGTTCCTGCGCGGCGGGCCGACGGACGTCTGGAAGGCCGGCTACCTCAACGCGGTGCCCGCGGCGAAGGCTCCGAAGCTGAAGCGCGACGGCGACGGGCATGTGTCGATGCTCCCCGCCTCGACGGAGAAGCTGGCGCAGCGGCCGGACGGGCTGCCCAAGAGCTACTCGTCCTATATGCAGTCGGGGACACCGCCGGTCTTCGGCGACGGGCCGCACAGCTCGCAGTGGCGGGACAGCAGGCGGCGTACGTCGAACCTGCCGGGGATCTCCACGCAGTGGATCGACCAGCCGCTGGACACGGGCGATTTCGCACCGCTGGCGTTCGCCGCGCAGGACGGCGGGGCGCTGGTGTTCTTCACGATCCGGACGTACGAGCGGCAGACCGCGGCGGGCGGGGTGAAGCTGCCCGTCCACCCCGATGTGAAGCCGCTGCTGACGGGCGAGGTGAAGACGTCGCTGACGAAGGAGCGGGTGTCCGCCCAGGCGGTGCTGGTGCCCGCGGCGGGCGGCGGGGCGGCGGCGAAGACGGAGATTTTGAGCCGGCTGGCGGGCCTGACGACGGCGAAGGGCGCGTAGGCAGCCGGGGGCTGCGGTCCGGGGGGGCGGGTGCGTGCGGGGCGGTGGGGCCCGTTTCCGGCAGCGGGCCGTGGCCGCAGCGAGCCGGGTCCGGCCTGCTGCGGCGTCGGTACGGGCAGGGCTCCCGGTGCTCCGGCCGAGCGCGGGGGGGCGTCCGCCCCGGTCCGCCGCCGGCCTCGGGTCGTGGCCGCCGCGAACCCCGTTCCGCCCGCCGCGGCGAAGGTACGGGGTGAGGCGGCGGCGTCCCGTCAGTGGTGGAGCGGCCACGCTTCCTCGTGGTCGACCGCGTACCGCGCGCACGCGTCCGTGAGGGCGCCCAGCAGGGTCAGCGGTTCGGGGAGGGCGTGCTCCGGGCCCCGTACCCAGGTCACCGCGTGGTCACCCGGCAGCCGGGACGGCGGCACCAGCACATAGCTGCCGCGGCAGTGCCAGCGCAGCCCCGGATGCTCGTCCATCGTCTCGGGGTGGCAGTCCAGCTCGCAGGGCCACCACTCGTCCTCGTCCTCCGGGGTCCCGCGGGTCTGGGTGAAGAAGAGCGCGCGGGCTTCCTCGCCCTCGCCGCTCGCCTCGGCGACCGGGCCCACCTCGACACCCTGCTCCAGCAGTCTGGCGAGGGCGTTGCGGCCCGCTTCGAGGGGGACGTCGAGGACGTCGTGGACCATGCCGGTCGCGGTGATGAAGTTCGCCTCGGGGTCGCCCTGCGCCCAGCGGGAGATCTGCGCCGGGTCGGTCGTGGACTGCGTCTGCCAGGCGAACGAGACGGGGTGCCGGCCCGGTGTCGGACAGCCGATGCGCTCGCACGAGCAGCGGTACGCGACGGGATACGCGGCGGGCGCGAGTGGCAGTCCCGCGGCGGCGACGGCAAGCAGCAGATCCTCACGGCCCGAATCGTCCGGCTCACTGTCCCGTGAGCGCCTGCGCAGCCAGCCGGCCAGCCTGCTCTCCCGGGGGAGCCCGCTCCCCGCGCCGCGGTAACGGCCTTTACCGTCGCCCATCTATCCCCTCACAGATCACAGCTCGCCCCTCGCGGTCTCTGCCATGGTCCCACCATCCTGCGCCGCGGGTGTCCACTGTCCCCAACCACGTGCCCCGTCCGGGCATTCCGGAGCGCACGGGGAAGGAGTACGGGATACTGCCCTGCGCCGGGCGCCGACGGGGCGCGAGCGGGCGGAAACGGTGCGGAAAAGGCATGGCACGGGCGGTACGCGGGCCGGTACGGCCTGCGACGGAGACCTTCCGGGCCGGGCGGGGACCGCGGCCGCGGGGGCCGCGGGAAGTGGCAGGGATCACCAGCCGGCCGTCGCGCCGGGACGCCCCCGGCCCGCGGATGCCCATGGCGGTCGGCGGTCGGCGGTCGTCCGTGGGGCGGGCCGGGGATCACCCGCGCGGGCGCAGCCCGTACAGGGCGTACTCCACGATCCGGTCGGTGTAGTCGTGGGTCAGCGGCAGCGTCCGCAGCAGCCAGCGGTGCAGCAGCGGGCCGACGAAGAGTTCGGTGGCGATCCGGGGGTCGATCCCCGGGTCCGCTTCGCCCGCTTCCTGTGCCGCCTCCAGCCGTTCGGTGTAGAGCCTCAGGCCCGGGTCGAGGAGCTTCTCCAGGAATTCGGCGCCGACCGTCTCGTCGACGATGCCCGCGGCGGCCAGGGCGCGGGTGGGGCCCTCGTACCGGGGGTCGGTCAGCTCGTCCACGGACGCCCGCAGCACGGCCTTGAGGTCGGCTTCGAGATCGCCCGTATCGGGGAAGCCGGCGCCGTGCGCCGGGTCCACCGGGGTGACCAGGTCGAGGAAGGCTTCGAGGAGGACGGCGGCCTTCGAGGGCCACCAGCGGTAGATGGTCTGCTTGCCGACGCCCGCGCGGGAGGCGATGCCCTCGATGGTCGTACGCGCGTAGCCGACCTCGGTGACCAGGTCGAGCGCGGCCTCGTAGATCGCGCGGCGGGAGCGCTCGCTGCGCCGGGAGGAGTCGGGGTGCCTGGGCTCGGTCGTGGTCTCGGTCTCTGCCATGCCCCCAATCTAGCAATGCTGAGCCGATACGTATCGTCTCGCTGACACGATCCGGCCGATGTGTACCGTCTCGCCGATCCGCCGGCCGGAAGGTGACGCACCGCGGTCGCCGCGCCCTCGGGAAACTCACCGGAAACCGGACGGAAACCGAGGGAACAGCGCATCGGCACACGTCCCGTGCGGATGCGGGCAGTTGGGCGCACCATGGCTTCCACGCGAACCCGCGTAACCGCCGTTTCGTCCGTGAGGAGCCCACCTTGCGCTCATCGCTTCGCGACGCATCGCCCCGCCGTTATCTGATGTGCCCACCCGCGCACTTCCAGGTGACGTACTCCATCAACCCGTGGATGGACCCGTCCAAGCCCGTCGACCTGCCGCTGGCCATGACCCAGTGGGAGGACCTGCGGGACCGCTATCTCGCCCTCGGCCACACCGTCGAACTGCTCGCCCCCCGCCCCGGTCTGCCCGACATGGTCTTCGCCGCCAACGGCGCGACCGTCATCGACGGACGGGTGCTGGGCGCCCGCTTCGCCCACCGGGAGCGCGAGGCGGAGGCCGCGGTCCACCGGGACTGGTTCGGGGCCGCCGGATTCACCGAGGTCCACGAGGCGGCCCACGTCAACGAGGGCGAGGGCGACTTCGCCGTCACCGCGTCCTACGTCCTGGCCGGGCGCGGCTTCCGGTCCTCCCCGCTCTCGCACGGCGAGGCCCAGGAGTTCTTCGGCCGGCCGGTCATCGGCCTCGACCTGATCGACCCCCGCTACTACCACCTGGATACGGCCCTGTGCGTCCTCGACGACGCGGCCGACGAGATCATGTACTACCCGGACGCCTTCTCGCCGGGCAGCCGCGCGGTCCTGGCCCGGCTCTTCCCCGACGCGCTCGTCGCGGCCGAGAAGGACGCGGCTGCCCTCGGGCTGAACGCGGTGAGCGACGGACGCCATGTGCTGCTGCCGCAGGCGGCCGTGGGGCTGTTCGAACCGCTGCGGGACCGCGGGTTCGAGCCGCTCGGGATGGATCTGGGCGAGCTGCTGAAGGGCGGCGGCAGTGTGAAGTGCTGTACGCAGGAGATCCGCGCCGCGGCCTGAGCGGGCCGGGGTCCCGGGGTGGTCGCCGCCCCGGGGCCCCGGCCGTCGGTACGGGTCAGTCGTCCTCCGGGGGCGGCCACTCGTCGCCCCACGCGGCATCGCGCGCGGCCTTGTAGAGGGGGCCCTGCCGCTTGGTGACGTTGATCCGGTCCAGGCCGTCGTGGCCCGTGCAGAGGTCCAGCAGGACCAGCCCCTTGCGGATCTGCGGCTTCCGGGTGATCCGGGCCGTCGCGGGGTGGACGGGGAAGCGGGTCGCGACGACGTAGCTGAACTTCTCGTCCTCGTACGCCAGGGAGCCGCCCTTGACCTGCCGGTGCAGGGACGAGCGGGCCACGCGGGCCGAGAAGTGGCACCAGTCGGAGCCCGGCACGATCGGGCAGGTTCCGCTGTGCGGGCAGGGCGCGGCGACCGTCAGCCCGGCGGCGACGAGAAGATCGCGGGCGGCGATGATCCGCTCGTACCCGTCGGGGGTGCCCGGCTCGACGATCACCACGGCCTGTGCGGCGCGGGCGGCCTCGGTGACGACGGCGGTACGGTCCGCCTCGGTCAGCTCCTTGAGGACGTACGACACGGTGACGAGATCGGTGCTCCCGATCCGGAGCGCCGTACTGATCCGGGCCCGCTGCCAGTCCGCGCCGGACGGCCCGGCGCCGCCGGATCCGGCCGCCAGCTCCCGTCCGAGGGCGAGCGCCGGTTCGGACCAGTCGAGGACGGTCGTCCCGGTCCGCCACTCCCCCGCGACGGCCCAGCTCGCGGCCCCGGTGCCGCCGCCGATATCGGTGTGGGAGGCGGGCGTCCAGTCGGGGGCCGCGTCCCGCAGCGCGCCCAGGGCGGCCCGTACCGCCTCGAAGGTCGCGGGCATCCGGTACGCCGCGTACGCGACCACGTCGGCCCGGTCCCGCAGCACGGGGGCGCCGGTGGGGGTCTCGCCCCGGTAGTTCGCGATCAGCCGCTCGACGGCCTGCGCGGCCCGGTTCGGGGGCAGCCCGTCCACCAGCGCGGCGAGCCCTCGGCGGAGGGCGTCGGCGGTGGTGTCGGCGTCGGGGGCGGGAAGGGTGTCGCTCACCGGAGAATTCTAGGTGGTGTCCGGAGAGCGCCGTCCCCGCCCGGAGCGGGGCGGGGACGGCGCTTCCGTGGTCCCCGGAACCCGGGCGGGGACGGCCCGACCCCGTGGTGTCAGAGCCGGGCGGGTGTCCGCCACGGGCGGCACAGGAGCAGGAAGGACGCGACCGCCGCCAGCCCGCACCCGAGCTGGACGACGGCCATTGGGACCGCCGTGTCCTCGCCCGCGAGGCCCACCAGCGGGGAGGCTGCGGCGCCCATCAGGAATCCGGACGTGCCGATCAGCGCGGAGGCGGAGCCCGCCGCGTGCGGGGTGCGGTTCAGGGCCAGGGCATTGGTGTTCGGCATGGTCAGACCCTGGGCGGCCATCAGCACGAAGAGTCCGGCCGCGACGCCGACGAGGCCCGGTTCACCGAGGACACCCGTCGTCATCACGGTCAGCGCGGCCGCCGCGAGCACGATCACCACCAGCCCGCAGGCCAGCGCCTTGTCCAGGCTGACCCGGCCGACGAGCAGCCGGCCGTTGATCTGGCCGACCGCGATCAGACCGATGGAGTTGAGGCCGAAGAGCAGGCTGAAGGCCTGCGGCGAAGCGCCGTAGATCTCCTGGACGACGAACGGGGACGCGGCGATGTAGGCGAACAGGGCGGCGAAGGAGAACGCGCCGGTGAGTACGTACCCCGTGAACACGCGGTCCCCGAGCAGCCCGCGCATCGTCCGCAGGGACTCCCGGACGCCGCCCGTCCGGCGCGCATCGCGCGGCAGCGTCTCCGGCAGCCACTTCAGGATCACCAGGGTCAGTACGGCTCCGACGCCGGTGAGGACCAGGAAGATGCCCCGCCAGTCGGTGAAGCGGAGGACCTGGCCGCCGATCAGCGGGGCGACGATCGGGGCGACGCCGGAGATCAGCATCAGGGTGGAGAAGAAGCGGGCCATCGCCACGCCCTCGTACAGATCGCGGACCACGGCCCGGGCGATCACGATGCCCGCGGCCCCCGCGAGCCCCTGGACCAGCCGCAGGGCGATGAGGACACCGGCGCCGGGGGCCAGGGCGCACAGGGCGGTCGCGACGACATAGACCACCATCCCGATCAGCAGCGGACGCCGGCGGCCCCAGCGGTCACTGAGCGGCCCGGCGACGAGCTGGCCGAGGGCGAGACCGGCGATACAGGTGGTGAGGGTGAGCTGAATCGTCGCGGCGGACGCCGAGAGGGAGTCCGTCACGGCGGGCAGCGCGGGCAGGTACATGTCCATGGAGAGCGGTGGCAGCGCGGCCATCCCGCCCAGGACGAGGGTGACGAGCAGCCCGGCACGGCGGGCGGCGGGAACGGGCTTGCCTCCGGCGGGGGCGGTCGGGGCCGGGGGCT
Source organism: Streptomyces tsukubensis (assembly GCF_003932715.1). Classification (NCBI taxonomy): domain Bacteria; kingdom Bacillati; phylum Actinomycetota; class Actinomycetes; order Kitasatosporales; family Streptomycetaceae; genus Streptomyces; species Streptomyces tsukubensis. The sequence continues at coordinate 2,151,338 of NZ_CP020700.1, forward strand.
CGGGGGCGGGCTTGCCTCCGGCGGAAGGCGGGGCGGCGGGGGTGGGGGCGGTCATGGGTTCGGTGGAGACCGCGGCTCCGCCGCCCGTCCCGGTCGCCGGGACGGCACCGGCGGCGGGACCGGCCTGCACCGCGGCTGCCGCAGCCGCCGGAACCGCACCGGCCGGAACCGCTCCTGCCGCACCGGGCGCGCGTCCGGGCGCCGCCGCGGGGACCGCCGGGGGCGGTCCGGTCTTCGGATCGGGGGCTTCGGTCCGCCCCCCGGGTATGTGCCCCGCCCCGGCCCCGTCCGCCGGGCCGCCCGTCCGCTCGGCCATCTCCGCACTCCCTGTCGCTGCTGCCGTGCCCGTCGTTGAATCGTGCACCTATCTTGGCAGTCTTCGGGGCGGGTCGGGTCCGAGCGGCGCCACCGGTCCCGGTCCGGTGGCGCCGCTCAGGCCGGACGGAGGCCCGGGTTGCCCGCGATCATCAGCAGGGAGCCCGCGGTCAGGACGGACGCGCCCGGTACGGTCACGGCGGGCACCGCGCGGAAGTCCGCGCGGGCCGTGTGCTCCCGCAGGGTCAGGACCGTGTAGCCGCGCCGCCCGTCGTAGAACCGCAGATGGGGGTTGGCCTCGAAGAGACGGGACCAGTTCGACGGCCGGGCCGCTCCGTTGCGGCCGCTGCTGATCGACGTGGTGGCGATCTCGGTGCCGACGGTCCGGGCGCCCGGATCGTCCCAGTCGCGCTTGAGGTCGAACCCGTACGCCACATGCACATCGCCGGTCAGCACGACCAGATTGCGGATCCCGGCGGCCTCCGCACCCGCCAGCACCCGCCCCCGGGCGGCCGGATAGCCGTCCCACGAGTCCATGCTCACCTTGTGGCCGGGGCCGGGGGCATCGCGCCGCCGGGCGAAGGTGACCTGCTGCGGCAGCAGGTTCCAGCGGGCGGTGGAGGCATGCCAGCCGTCGATCAGCCACCGCTCCTGCGTGGCACCGAGCATCGTGCGCCGGGGCGCCTCGGACTTGGGGCCGGGCCGCTGCCAGCCGTCGCCGTACGCCTGGTCGGAGCGGTACTGGCGGGTGTCGAGCACATCGAACTGGGCGAGCCGCCCGAAGTGCAGCCGACGGTAGAGCCTCATGTCCGGGCCCTTCGGCCGCTGCGGCAGCCGCAGCGGCTGGTTCTCCCAGTACGCGCGGTACGCGGCGGCCCGCCGCAGCAGGAAGTCCTCGGGCCGGACGCTGTTCTCGGGGTTGCGGCCCGCGTAGTTGTTCTCGGTCTCGTGGTCGTCCCAGGTCAGGACGAAGGGGTGGGCGGCGTGCACGGCCCGCAGATCGGGGTCCGATTTGTAGAGGCCGTAGCGGAGCCGGTACTCGGCGAGGGTGCGGGTCTCCCGGTCGAAACGCCCGGGGAGCCTGCGGTCGCGGTAGGCGCGGGCGCCCCCGCCGGCGCCGACGGGGTACTCGTACAGATAGTCCCCGAGGTGGAACACGGCGTCGAGTTCCTCCTCGGCGAGATGGGCGTGGGCGGTGAAGTAGCCGTCGTGGTACGCCTGGCAGGAGGCGAGGGCGATCCTCAGCTCCCGGACCCGGGCGCCGGGATCCGGGGCGGTGCGGGTCCGGCCCACGGGGCTGATCCACTTCCCGGTGCGGAAACGGTAGAAGTAGACGCGGGCGGGTTCGAGACCGGTGACCTCCACATGGAGGCTGTGGTCGAACTCCGGGTGCGCGGTGGCCGATCCGCGCCGCACGGGCCGGGCGAAGCGGTCGTCCTCCGCGATCTCCCAGCCGACGGCGTAGCTGCCGCGCGGCAGTCCGCGGCCCGTTTCGTACGGGCGCGGCGCGAGGCGGGTCCAGAGCAGGACGGAGCCGGGCAGCGGATCGCCGGACGCCACACCGAGGGTGAACGGATCGGTTTTGATCCGGGCCGGGTCCGCGGCGGCGGCGTGGGCGCTGCCGGGCAGACCGGTGGCGAAGGCGAGGACGGCGGCGGCCCCGGCGCCGGTGAGGAGCCCGCGGCGGCCGACGCCCGGGCGTTCCCCGGCGCCGGGGGACGCGGTCGCGCCGGGATGGCGGCGGAGGAGCTGCCGGGCGGCGGCCCGGAGTTCGTCGGGGTGTGCGGTACTGGACGGTCGGCTCACAGGACCCCCTCCGGTGGACCCGGGCTGCCGGGGCATGAGCACGCGGCAGTCGAGGATCGCGGTGGTGACGGGCGCGGGTTCGGGTATCGGCCGGAGTGTCGCGGTGGAGCCGGCCGGAGCGGGCCGGCCGGTCGTGGCAGCGGGCCGGCGGGAGGACGCACTGGAGCGGACGGCGTCACTGACGGACGGGAACGTACGGTGCGTGCCCACGGATGTAACCTCACCGACCGATATGACCATGCTTTTTGATCGAGTTGTGGCGGATTTCAACCGTGTCGAGCTGCTGTTCAACAACGCGGGTGGATCCGGACCATCCGGAGCGGCCTTTCCCGAACTCGCGTACGAGGAACTGGCAGCGGGTTGTTGACACCCATCCGCGCATCGGACGCGGCTGACGGCTCCTCGGGCCCCCTCCACCGTGGGAGGCTGCGGGTCATGAAAGACGCCCCCGATGCCGCCGTCTGGCCCACGGTCGACAGGCTGTGCGCTTGGCTCGACGCCGCCGCCGAACGCCCGGCGGAGCAGGAACTGCTGCTGCGCGTACTGAAACTCTCCGAGGAGGTCGGGGAGACGGCACAGGCCGTCATCGGGGCCTCGGGCCAGAATCCGCGCAAGGGCTACTCCCACACCTGGCGCGATGTGGAGTCCGAGCTGTGCGATGTGGTCCTCACCGCGATGGTGGCGCTGCGGACGCTGACCCCGGACGCGGAGAGCGTCTTCACGGAGCATGTACGGAAGGTGGCGCGGCGGTCCCTGGGCCCGGCCCCCGGCACGGCACCGCGCACCGCACCGGACCCGGGGCCCGCCACCGCAGGCTGACCGTCGCACCCCCCGGGTCCGGGGCCCCGGACCGTACCGTCACACGTGGGTGAAACCGGACTCCCGCATGGCCCGGTCCAGATGCCAGAACGCCTTGTCCACCGCATGCCGCGGGAACGTCGCCGTCCGGGCGGTCGACTCGTCGGGCAGCGAGGGACAGCCCTCCTCGGCCAGTACCAGCACCCGGTCGAAACCGTGCCGCCCCTGGAAGAGCCCGATCTCGTGGATCACGTTCTGGCGGGCGATCCGCAGCCCCTCCTCGGTGGTGTCCTCCGCGGTCATCACGCAGATGGCGAACGTGCACCGCTGGAGGTACTCCTGCAGCGCCTCGGTAACCGGCCTGCTGCCCCACGAGTTGGACTCGAAGGAGTACACCGGCAGCCCGAAACGCTGTTCGACGAAAGCCTTCACGGCCAGCCAGTCCGGGTTGCGGCCGTGGGCGATGAACACGCCCCCGGGCTCGGTCTCCGCGCCCGCGGGCCTGGTCCCGGCCAGGGAGCCGATGAAGTCCGAGGTGACCTTGGCGAGCTGGGAGTGGCCGTGGCTGCCGACGTACCGGAGCTTGTGGCGGGCGAGGGTCATACCGAGCAGCGACCCCAGTTCGATCTGGAGCCGGTCGCCCGCGAGGACCGCCAGCAGCCCGGCGGCGAAGACATCGCCCGCGCCCGTCGCGTCCTCGATCTCGTCGTCGTCCAGGACGAGCTGGGGGTAGAACTCGTCGAACATCTTGCTGCCGTCGTCCCGCCACACATGGATCCCGGAGCGCCGTTTGACCAGGAGCTGGGCCCGGTCGCCGGAGAGTCTGCGCAGGATCCGGGCGGCGGCGTCCTCGTCGGCGTTCCCGGTCGGGTCCGGGCCGGCGGCGCGGTCGTCGCCCGCGGCGCCCAGCTCCCGGAACTCGCGGTGGTTCAGCAGCAGATAGTCGGCGGCGGCGACGATCCCCGCCACCGGGCCGGTCGCGTCCCCGGCCCAGACATGCCCGGGGTCGACGCTGATCAGGGTCGCCGGGCTGGCCCGCTTCACCGCCCGCAGCAGCTCCAGCAGCCGAGGCGGGGTGTCCGGGTCGAGGAAACTGGTGACGTGCACGATCCGGGCGCTCGCCAGATAGTCGACCAGCGGTTCGAACGAACGGTCCAGATGGGCGGCCATGGCGGTGTTGGCGCCCGCATGCGTCAGCAGGGTGCGCTCGCCGTCCTCCGTGAAGGAGAAGCAGACTCCGCACAACTGCCCGTCGTCCTCCGCGACGAAACGGTGGTCGATACCGTCGGCGCGGAGCTGCTGCACCGCGCTGAGGCCCGGACCCGGCACCCGGCCCGCGACCCCCACATAGCCGAGCCTGAGGTCGAGCTGGAGATGGGCGAGGGTGTGCAGGGCGTTGTAGGCGGAGCCGCCGAGTGAGGTCCGCAGCCGGGAGGTGTCGGCCGCCTCCAGTGCCGCGTACACGATGTCCTCGTCGACCGCCGCCTCCGTCCCCCACTCGGGCGCGGGCCTCCCCTCGGGGAGGAGATTGGCGATCCGCCGGATCAGCTTGAGCCGGGGCGGCCCGCCCGCCCCGGCGGGACCGCCGCCCTGGCCCTGGAGGTCCGCGCTGTGGATGTAGTCGAGGTTGAGGGCGCCGATGCCCACGACGTCGTACGCGAAGCCGGAGCCCGCGTGCGGGCGTTCGCCGGGGCGGTCCTCGCCGGACCGGCCGCGGGTCTCACCGGCATCCCGTACGTCACACCCGTCACTGCCGTCGTGTGCTTCACGTTCCTCATGCCGGTCACCGGTCATGCAACTGCCTCCCCTGGAGAAATCCTTCCCTCGCCAGCATCCTTTCCAGTTCCCAGAAGACCGACTCGACCCGGCCCGGCGGGAAGTCGAGCCGGATGAGTCCGGCGATGTTGGACGGGGCCTCGCAGCCCTCCTCGGTCAGCAGGGCGACGCGCCCGAATCCGTAGCAGCCCTGGAAGAGTCCGACCTGGTGGACCAGCCGCTCCCCCACCCGGCGGCTGCCGCCCGCCATCACCTGGGTCGCGGTCAGCACGCAGACGGCGAAACCGCACCGGGCCAGGCGTTCCTCCATCGCCGACCACCCGGCCGGGCGGCCCGGGACCCGGCCGGTGCGCGGCCCCGTCGGGGGTAACGGGCCGATGGGCCCGGTCCGCTCCGGTCCGGGCAGCGGCCGGTGCCCGTCGGCGCCGACGGCCGACAGGTCGATCCGGTCCACCCGCAGCGCCAGATCCTGGGTGAGGAACCGGTCGAGCCGGTCGCCGCCGCCGCGGCTGCCCTCGGAGGCCACGAGCACGGCCCGCGGATGGCTGTCGGGCCCTGCCGGGTCCTCCGGGGTGGTCAGCAGCCCGTCCCCGATCCGCGGCAGGCCGCCCCCGCGCCGCCGCCCGGTGCGCTGCCGGGACAGGTCGAGACCGAGCCGGGCGCCCAGTTCGACCTGGAGCCGGCCCGAGGCGAGGGCGGCCAGGACGGACGCGGCGAAGACGTCGCCCGCGCCCGTCGCGTCCTCGACGGTGCCCTCCCGGATCCTGCGGCGCAGCCGGAAGCGCCGGGCCAGCAGTCCGCCGCCCGCCGTGCGGTAGACCTCGACGGCGTCGTACCGCTTGGTCACGAAGAGGGTGGCCCGCGGCACCCGTTCGAGTACCCGTGAGGCCAGGACGTCGTCGGACTCGCCCACCGCGTAGCCGCCCAGCGCCTTCAGCTCACGGTGGTTGACGAAGACCAGGTCCGAGAGGCCGAGCACGGCCTCCACCCCGGGGCCGGGGTTCTGCGCCCAGTCGAATCCGGGGTCGAAGCTGATCCGCATCCCGGGGGCGCGCCGCTTCGCCTCGCCGAGGACGCCCGCGAGGATCTCGGGCGTACGGTCGTCGAGGAACGAGGTCACATGGACCAGCCGGGCCCCGGAGAGATATCCGGCGATCTCGTCGGCGTGCGCGGTCAGATGGTCGGCCATGGCGAAGTTGGCGCCGGGATGGGTGAGCATGACGCGTTCGACGTCGTCGAGGTAGGAGAGGCAGACCCCGGCGGTCAGATCGGGGCGGCGCGCCACCCACTGCCGGTCGATGCCGAGTTCGTCCATCTGGCCGAGGAAGGACAGTCCGGGTGTCTCTATCCGCCCGGCGACACCGACGTAGCCGAGCCGGATGTCCAGCCGGAGTTGGGCCAGGGTGTAGACGGTCAGCCAGGCCGATCCGCCGAGCGACGCGTCGAGCGCGGCGCTGCCGAGCCGCTCGATGGCCTTGGCGACGGTCGACTGGTCGACCGGCCCCTCCGTGTTCCACTCGAACCGGGCCACCGACTCGTGGACCTGCTCGGCCGTGCGCCGGGAGAGCCCGGACGCACTCGCGATGTAGTCCACGTTCAGGGCGCCCACGCCGATCACCTCCGGCGCCGCTGCCCTTCGCGCGCTTCCCCGTGTCGCCACCGCGCCCCCTCGTTACGGCCACTCGGTACACCGCCGGAGTCCGGCCACCCCTCCAGGAAAGCGGTCCCGCCGTGCCCCGGGCAAGCGGGCGGCGGGCCGTCCGGTTCCCCGCAGCACCGTTCCTCCGCGGCACCGTTCCCCCGCGGCACCGTTCCCCGCGTCGGCGAGAAAATCGTGCCGGGGCCGAATCCTTCTGCGGACCGTGCGCCTCTCATGGGTGTACGGACGCACGGGCCGTACGGAACCGGAGGCAAGAACCATGACCACAGCAGCCGTCATCGGCGCGGCCGTCCTCGTCTGCGCCTGCACCGTCTTCTTCGTGATGCGCCGCCGCGGGAGCGGTCGTGGCTGACACCGGCTGGCCGGGCGAGCAGTTGATCGCCGCGGCGCGGGACGGCGACGGGGAGGCGATCACCGCGCTGGTGTCCGGATCGCATCCGCATGTGAAGCGGTTCGCCCACACGCTGTGCGCCACCCCGCAGGACGCCGAGGACGCCGCGCAGGAAGCGCTGATCATCCTCTACCGGAAGATCGGGATGCTGCGGGCCTCCGGGGCTCTGGCGTCGTGGATGTTCCGGATCGTACGGAACGAGTGTCTGCGGCGGGCCCGGATGCTGGTGCGGAGCCCCGGGCCGGTGCCGGACGGGGCGCTGCCGTCGTTCGAGGAGGACCTGCTGCGGAAGCTGGAGGCCGAGCTGGTCGCCCGGGCGATCGCGGCCCTCCCCGCCGACCAGCGGCAGGTGCTGATCATGCGGGACGTGCAGGGCTACAGCGGCCGGGCGACCGCCGCCGCTCTGGGGCTGAGCACCGCCGCCATGAAGTCGCGGCTGCACCGGGCCAGGGCGGCCGTCCGGCTGGCGCTGCCGTCGGCGGACGGGGCGCTGCGGGGAGGTGGCGGCGGTGCGTGAGTCCGGGAGCTTCGCGAGTGCGTCCCTGCCCCGCCATCTGGTCCGGGGCGGGGTGGGCTTCGGCTCTCTGGCGGCTTCGGTGCTGCTGCTGCCGGTGACCGGGCCGGTCTCGCTGCTGCTGGCGCCGGTGGGGCTGCTGGCGCTGCGCGGCTGTCCGATGTGCTGGACCGTCGGCCTGATACAGACGGTGTCCCGGGGCAGGCTGCGGCGCGAGTGCCGGGACGGGCGCTGCGAACTGCGGAAGGATCAGCAGGAGGGGGTGGCGGCGGGCCGGAGGTGACGGGCGGGTTGCTCCGCGCTCCGACCTGCGGTCACCAGGCAAAGGCAAGGAGGCCGTACGCTCCTTGCCGTGTTCAACGTATAGCGCACCGGGGGTCTTGCGGCAAGGCCCCGGTGCTGCTGCACAATCTCCGATCTGATCCGGAACCCGCGCGGTTCGGCGGTCCAGCCTCCCTTGTCGTCTCCGATTCGATTCCGACGGCACCGTCATGCCGTTTTCGGTGTGCGCGGCGGAAGCGGTCCGCGCGCGGATCCGGCCCGAAGGGCAGTTCTGTCGGAGGGGGAAGTCATGGTGGATGTGATCGTCGTCGGCGGTGGGCCGACCGGTCTGATGCTGGCCGGGGAGTTGCGGCTGCACGGCGTGGACACGCTCGTACTGGAGAAGGAGACGGAACCGCCGGGACTGTCCCGTGCGCTCGGGCTGCATGCACGCAGTGTCGAGGTGATGGCCCAGCGGGGGCTGCTGGAGCGGCTGCTGCCGTTCGGTGAGCGGTTCGCCGTCGGCGGGTTCTTCGCGGGGATCGACCGGCCGTGGCCCACGGATCTGGACACCGCCCATCCGTATGTCCTCGCCGTGCCGCAGAGCGTCGTGGAACGAGTGCTGGCCGAGCATGCCACCGGGCTGGGTGCCGAGGTCCGGTACGGCTCCGAACTGGTCGGACTCGGCCGGGACGAGCACGGTGTGACCGCCGAACTCGCCGACGGCACCGCGGTGCGCTCGCGGTGGCTGGTCGGCTGCGACGGCGGCCGCAGCACCGTACGGAAGGTGCTGGGGGTCGGTTTCCCCGGTGAGCCGACGAGGGTCGAGACCCTGCTCGGGGAGGTGGAGGTGACCGTACCGCCGGAAACGCTGGCCGCCGTGGTGGCCGAGGTCCGCACGGTCCAGAAGCGGTTCGGCGCGGTCCATCTGGGAGGTGGGGTGTACCGGCTGGTCGTGCCCGCCGACGGGGTGGCCGCCGACCGTACCCCGCCGACCCGGGAGGAGTTCGTCCGGCAGCTGCGGAAGTACGCCGGGACCGACTTCGGTCTCCACTCGGCGCGCCGCTTCTCCCGTTTCGGCGACGCGACCCGGCTGGCCGAGCGCTACCGGACCGGGCGGGCTCTGCTGGCCGGGGACGCGGCGCACATCCATCCGCCGGCCGGTGGCCAGGGCCTCAACCTCGGTCTCCAGGACGCGTTCAACCTGGGGTGGAAGCTGGCCGCCGAGGTGTCGGGGTGGGCGCCCGACGGGCTGCTGGACAGCTATCACGCCGAACGGCACCCGGTGGCCGCCGGGGTGCTGGAGAACACCCGCGCGCAGATGGAGCTGATGTCGACGGAGCCCGGGGCGCGGGCGGTGCGCGGGCTGCTGTCGGAGCTGATGGACTTCGACGTGGTCAACCGGTACCTCATCGAGAAGATCACCGCCCTCGGGGTCCATTACGACTTCGGTGAGGGTTCCGAACTGCTCGGCCGGCGGCTCCGGGACCTGCGGCTGACCGACGGCATGCTGTACGAGCGGATGCGGACCGGCCGCGGACTGCTGCTGGACCGGACGGGCCGGCTGTCGGCAGCGGGCTGGGCGGACCGGGTGGACCATGTCGTGGACACCGGCGACGAGGTCGAGGGGCCTGATGTGCCGGGGGTGCTGCTGCGGCCCGACGGGCATGTGGCGTGGGCCGGTGACGATCGGGAGGGGCTGCTGGGCGCGCTGACGAGGTGGTTCGGCGCACCCGTGGACTGAACGGAATCCGCACCCCCCGCAAGGAGTGGTCTGGACCAGTTGGGCAGGCTCTAGTCTGTGCCGTATGAACACTGCGGGTGACGTGGTCGACGGGCGGTTCGAGCTGATCGAACGGCTCGGCAGCGGGGGAATGGGCACGGTGTGGCGGGCCCGCGACACCGTACTCGACCGCGAAGTCGCCCTGAAGGCGGTCCGGTCGGACCGGGACTCCTCGGATTCCGTACGGGAACGGGTGCTGCGGGAGGCCCGGGCGCTCGCCCGGCTGAACCACCCCCATGTGGTGACGGTCCACCATGTCGTGGGCGCCGGACCGCATCCGTGGATCGTGATGGAGTTCGTGCCCGGTGTCTCCCTCCAGGAGCGGCTGTCCGAGGGGCCGTTGACGCCTGCCGAGACCGCGCGGATCGGCCGGCAGGTGCTGTCGGCGCTGCGGGCCGCGCATGCCGCGGGCATCCACCACCGGGACGTCAAACCCTCGAACGTCCTGCTGCGGCCGGACGGCGGGGCCGTGCTCACGGACTTCGGGATCGCGGGGCTGCAGGACACGGGAGCCCTGACCCGGACCGGGGAGCTGATCGGTTCGCCCGAGTACATGGCGCCGGAGCGGATCCGCGGCGCCGACGACGCCCCCTCGGCGGACCTGTGGTCACTGGGGCTGGTGATGTTCGAGAGTGTGGAGGGCGTATCGCCGATGCGCCGTGCCAACACCCTCGCCACCCTGCTGGCCGTGGTGGACGACCCCGTACCGACGGCGGACCGGTCGGGCCCGCTGGGACCCGTACTGAAAGCCCTGCTGGTACGGGACGCCTCGGCGCGCCCGGATGCAGAGCGGCTGGATGCGCTGCTGGCACCGGTGGAGTCCTGGACCGGGGGCACCGGCCTCCCGGAGGAAACGCCCGCCACGGGCAGCGGCGCACCCGCACCCTCGCCCTCGCCCTCTTCACCCCCCTCACCCTCCTCGCCCTCCTCACCCACGACAGTCGTCACGGCGGCCGTCCCTGCCGCCCCGCGGAACCGCGCGTCCGTCCTGCTCGCCGTGGTCTCGGCCCTGGTCGCGGCCGGGACGGCGGCGGCGATCATCCTGATGCTGGGCAAGCCGGGCGACGTCGGGGAACAGAGCGCGCCCCGCCCGGGAGCGGCGCAGAGCCCCGCGCCCTCGCAGTCCGCGCGGCCCCCGGGGGCCGTACCGCCGTCCGCGGCCCCGTCGCGCACCGAGGGCCCCGCCGTACGGGCCACCGTCACGGTCACGGCTTCGGCGAAGGCCCCCGTCGGCCACGGGGTCGAGGACCGGATCGGCTCCGGGCTCGACCCCGTGAACGGAGGAGAGACCCCCGGGGAGCCGTCCGAGCGCCCGTCCGGTCAGTGGATCGCCCAGCTCCACTCCGAGCCGGTTTCGGCCGGGACCGCCGAACGCGACCGGCAGCTGGCGGAGCTGCGCAGGACCGTCCCCGAGGCGCGGTACGTCCGCAGCGACGACTACGCCTCCCTGCGCCCCGGCTTCTGGGTGCTCTACGCCCCCGGCCCCTTCACCGACGGCCGGGCCGCGCTGGCCTTCTGCGAGGAGCAGGGACGGACGGAGTGCCTCGGCCGCTATCTGAGCACCAGCGGGGACGACTACGGCCTGCAGTGCCGGCTGCCGTCGGCGAAACCGCAGGGCACCTGCTCGCGCCGCTGACCGGGGCACCCGGCCGCGCACCGGCGTGACCCTTCTCACGGTGGAGTATCGGCCACCGGGGGTCTTCTGGCTGATCAGAAGGCGTACCGGGGCCCGCGGTCCGGGTACGGCTGAAGGGGCCGCCCGCGCACCGGGACGGCAGCCGACCGCCGCCGATGGAGGACAGAGCGCGTGATGACCGCGGAACCACCGAACCCCGCCCGGGCCCCCGGCCCCGCGTCCGCCGAGCCGCCGCTCGTCCGTACCAGCGGCAGCCCCCGGGGCCGCGGCCGCCAGTACGGGGCCGCGGCCCGGGAACGCGTCCAGCTGTCGCTGGAGAACTACGAGCGGATGTACGCGCACTTCGCGGAGGTGGACTGGCGGACGGCGACCGCGCTCGCCGAGACCTTCGTCCCGGTGATCGAGGAGTTCAACGCCGACCATCTGGAGGAGATGGCGGGCATCGCGGACGGGGCCGGGGTGTCCTTCACCGACGTCCTCGCCCTCAACCTCCGTACGGAGATCCTCTTCTCGGCCCGGGCCAGGACAGCCGGTGCTCCCCCGGCCGAGTGCACCGCTTTCACCGATCTGCGGGGCCCGGAGCCGATCGTGGGCCAGAACTGGGACTGGCAGCCGTTCGCCCACCGCACGATCGTGATCCTCCAGACCGAGCCGACGAACGGCCCGCGCTGGGTGTCGGTGGTGGAGGCCGGACTGCTGGCCAAGTTCGGCATGAACTCCGCAGGTCTGACGGTCCTGACGAACGCCCTGGTCAGCTCCGTGGACCAGGGCCGCCCCGGGGTGCCGTACCACCTGCTGCTGCGGGCCCTGCTGGAATCGGAGTCCATGGCGGCCGCCGAGGAGACACTGCGCTCTGCGAACCGCTCTTCCTCCGCGAACTACCTGCTGGCCGCCGAGGGCCGGGCGGTCGATCTGGAGGCCCGCCCCGGCGGCCCCGCCGAGCTGGCCCGCCGGGCGATCACCCCCGGCACCCTCTATGTGCACACCAACCACTTCACCTCCCCCGAAACCGCCTTCGGCACCCCGGCCGCCGACCACGGCCCCGACGTCTTCCCCGACACCCACGCCCGCCACACCCGCGCCACAACCCTCGCCCGCGCGATGCCCTACCCCTCGGTCGCCGCCTGGCAGGAAGTCCTGCGCGACCACGACAACCACCCGGAGTCGATCTGCTGCCACCCGGACCCCGCCGCCGCGGAACCCAACCGCAGCTCGACGGTGGCAAGCACGATCGTCGAACCGGACCGCCGCACGATGCACCTGACCCTGGGCAACCCGTGCACGACGGCGCGGGTGACGTACGCGTACCGGGACTTCTTCAAGGGGCGCGGCTGACGGGCGGCATCCGGGTTCAGCGGCACGGGGGTTCGTAGGCGACGCCGGGGAAGTGTTCCGACCATTCGCGGCGGGTGATCGGCGGGTGCGCCGTCGCGCAGACGCGGGCCGCCGCGCGGTCGGGGTCCGTTTCCCACAGGAGCGCGGTGCCGTCGCGGCTGGTCGAGGCGAGGGTGGTGCCGTCGGGGCTGAAGGCGATGTGGTGGAGGCGGTCCGTATGGCCGGTGAGGACCGCCAGTTCACGGGGGCGGGACGGATCGGAGACGTCCCACAGACGCGCCGTACGATCGTCGCCCGCCGTCGCCAGGGTCCGGCCGTCCGGGCCGAAGGCGACGTCGTAGACGATGCTGGTGTGGCCGGTCAGAGTGGCACGGGGGCGGGGGCGGGTGGGGTCGGTGATGTTCCAGAGGCGGATGGTGCGGTCATGGCTGGCGGTGGCGGCCGTACGGCCGTCGGGGCTGACGGCCACCGAGCGCACCCCGCCCGTATGGCCGGTGAGGACCGCCAGTTCACGGGGGCGGGACGGATCGGAGACGTCCCACAGACGCGCCGTACGATCGTCGCCCGCGGTCGCGAGGAGGCGGCCGTCCGGGCCGAAGTCGGCCGCGCGGACATGGTCGGTGTGGCCGAAGAGGACGGACTTCTTCCGGGGGCGGGCGGGGTTGCTGACGTCGTACACGCGGACGGTGCGGTCCGGGCTCGTGGTGGCGAGCAGCCTGCCGTCGGGGCTGAAGTCGACCCCTTCCGGATTGCCCACCCCGTCGGCCGTCACCGACAGCAGTTCGGTGCCCGCCGGGTTGCTCGCGTCCCACAGCCGCAGGCTCAGGTCCTCGCTGGTGGTGGCGAGGATCCGCCCGTCCGGGCTGAACGCGGCGCCGTAGACCGGTCCGGTGTGGCCGGTGAGGACGGCGATGCTCCGGCGGGGCCGGACGCCGCTCACGTCCCACAGCCGGGCGGTGCGGTCCTGGCCGGTGGTGACCAGCGTGCGGCCGTTCGCGCCGAACGCCGTACCGAAGACGAAGTCGCCGTGTCCGGCCAGGGCGGGCACCGGCAGGTCCCACAGGCGCACCGCGTGGTCCTGACTCGCCGAGGCCAGGGTGCGCCCGTCCGGGCTGAAGGCCACCGAGATGACCATCGCGATATGGCCGGTGAGTACGGACCTCGTGCGGGGCCGGGCCGGATCGGAGAGGTCCCACAGCCGTACCGTGTGGTCCTCGCCCGCGGTGGCCAGGGTCCGGCCGCCGGGGCTGAACGCCGCCGCGTACACGGTCCGCAGATGGCCCTTCAGGACCACCGGCGGGGCGTCGGGGCGGGCGGTCCTCCAGAGGCGTACCGTGCCGTCCTCACTCGTGGTCGCCAGGGTCGCGCCGTCCGGCGAGTACACCGCCGACAGCACTGGGCCGGTATGCCCGGTGAGCGCGGCCCGCGACCGTAACCGGCGCCGGTCGGAGACGTCCCAGAGCCGTACGGCACGGTCCGGTCCGCCCGTCGTCAGGGTCCGGCCGTCCGGGCTGAACGCCACCGTGCGGACGGCGGCGCCCGGCCGGACGAGGGCCAGTCCGCGCGGCCGGTGGACGACCGAGAGGTCCCAGAGGCGTACGGTCGCGTCCTCGCCCGCCGTGACCAGGAGGCGCCCGTCCGGCGAGAACGCGACGGCGCAGACGGGGGCGGAGTGTACGGAGAGCGTCGCGAGACGGCGGGGTCTGCGGGGTTCGGCGGTGTCCCAGAGCCGGACGGTGGAGTCCCGGCCCACGGTCGCCAGGACCTGCCCGTCGGGGCTGAACGCGGTACCGCAGACGACCGCCCCGTGCCCGCTGAGGGTGGCGTACTCCCGGGGCCGGTGCGGATCGGCGCTGTCCCACAGCCGGACCGTGTTGTCGCCCTCGGCGGTGACCAGCGTCGCCCCGTCGGAGGTGAACGAGGCGGTCTGTCCGTAGGGGTTCTTCGCGATCGACGGGGAGCGGCCGGTGAGCGCGGTGGCGTACGGGGTGGCGAAGGCGCTCAGCAGTCCGCCGCGGGCCTCGCGGGTCGGGGCGAGACGGTACGCGGCCAGGCTGAGCTGGACGGAGAGCGCGGGGTCGAGGGCGCGCAGCGTCGCGGCTTCGGCGGCGACCTCCCGGGAGAGGGAGTCGTTGCGCTGCTCGGTGGCGAGGCGCCCGGCCCGGATGGCGACGGCGGTCGCCCCGGTGGCGGTCAGGACGAGCACGGTGAGCAGGGCGACGAGCCTGCGCAGCCGTCGCGTACGGCGGCGGGCCGCGGTCTGTTCCCGGTCCTCGGCGGCGACGGCGGCGTCGAGGAAGGCGCGTTCGCGGGCGGAGAGGGCCTCGGGGTGGCTGAGGGCCCAGTCGCGGGCGAGGGAGAGCCGGGTGCCGCGGTAGAGGGAGCCCGGGTCGCGGCCGAGTGCCTCCCAGGCGGTGGTGGCGTCGGTCAGCTGGCGGTGGATCCGCATGCCGTCGCGGTGCGCGGCGAGCCAGTCGTGGAGCCGGGGCCAGCTCCGGATGAGGGCTTCGTGGGCGATCTCGACGCTGCCGTCGCCGAGGGTGACGAGCCGGGCGGCGGCGAGGCGTTCGAGGATGTCGGCGGTGTCCGGGTCGTCGTCCAGTTCACCGCGGTGGATGCGGCGTTTGGTGTCCTCGGTGCCCTCGCCCGGTGCGGTCAGCCGCAGGAAGAGTTCCCGGGCCTGCCGCTGCCGGGCGGGCGGCAGTGCGGTGTAGACGGACTCCGCGGTCCTGGCCAGTGCCCCGTCGATACCGCCTGCGGCGTGGAAGCCGTCGAGGGTCAGCACCGTACCGCTGCGGCGGGCCCAGGTCTCCCGCAGTGCGTGGGAGAGCAGCGGCAGTACGCCAGCGCGGCCCTCGGTTTCGGCGACCAGCCGGGCCAGCAGGGCGTCTTCGAGTTCGCCGCCCTCGCGGAGCGCGGGGCGGGTGATGGCCTGCCCGAGTTCCTCGGCGGTCATGGGGCCGAGCATCACCTGGGAGTGGCGGAGGGCGGCCACGAGGCGGGGGAAGCGGGTGCAGTGGGTGTAGAAGTCGGCCCGTACGCCCAGCACCACCCTCATATCGACGACGTCGCCGCTGTCGCCCTCCGCCGCCGCGACGAGGGCGGCGAGGAAGGCGTCGCGCTCCGCGGGGTCCCGGCAGAGCGTGAACACCTCCTCGAACTGGTCGACGATCAGCGTCAGCGGGCGGCCCGCCGCGCCCAGGGCCCGGCGCAGCGCGGCCGGATCGGCGGCGAGCCGGGTCCGCAGCTCGTCCGGGTCGGTGCCGGTCTCGCCCCCGATCCGGTCCGCGCACTCCGCCAGGGGCCGTGCGCCCGGTGTGAAGACCACCGCGTTCCCCAGCCTCGCCGCGAGGCCGGCCCGCAGCACCGACGACTTCCCGGCCCCCGAGGCGCCGAACAGGGCGACGACGGGATACCGGGCGAGGCGCTCCACCAGTTCACCGACGGCCCGCTCGCGCCCGAAGAAGAGGTCCGCGTCGGTCTCCTGGAAGGCCGCCAGCCCTTTGTACGGACACTCCTCAAGTCCGGCCCGGGAAGCGTCGCCGCCCTTGGCCCGGGCCGCCGCGGCCTGCCAGCGGCGCTCCCACTCCCGCGGGTCCCCGCCGCAGGCCCGCGCATAGGCGAGGGTCACCGCCAGACTGGGCAGCTTCTGTCCGGAGGCCGCGGCGGCGAGGGTGGTCGCAGAGTAGTGGGCCCGCAGCGCGAGACTGCGGTACGGGGGGTTGCCGGCCTTCTCCCGCAATCGCCGGAGCCCCGCCGCGAGTTCGACGACCGGATCGCCCTGGGTCCCGAGCGGCTTCTCCGGTCTGGGCACGTTCCCCCCTCGTTCCCCTGCGCTCCCCGGCGTTCCAGGCATTTCCCGGCGTTTCCCGGTGCTTCCCGGTGCTTCCCGGTGCTTCCCGCGTCGACCGCTCATGATCCACAGGGTCGGGACCCGGGTCGAGCCTCAAACCGGACAACGGCGGAGAGGGTGGGGCGGGGATGGGATGGGGTGGGGAGAAGGGGGTGGGGTGGGGCAGACGAGCCGGGCCGTACGCCGGGTTCTGTTTCCCCGCGGGCCTCACGACCTGCGGGGCGACGGCCATCCATCTAGGACCGGCGTTGCCACCGGCCTCGTGCGGTCTACCCGCGGACTCGGGCGAGCAGCCCTCGAACGTCCGCGCAGGAACACCGGGGTGTTCCCTCTTGACCTTGCTCCGGGTGGGGTTTACCTAGCCGCCTGAGTCACCTCAGGCGCTGGTGGTCTCTTACACCACCGTTTCACCCTTACCGGGGTCCGTACGGATACGGTCCCCGGCGGTCTGTTCTCTGTGGC
Source organism: Streptomyces tsukubensis (assembly GCF_003932715.1). Classification (NCBI taxonomy): domain Bacteria; kingdom Bacillati; phylum Actinomycetota; class Actinomycetes; order Kitasatosporales; family Streptomycetaceae; genus Streptomyces; species Streptomyces tsukubensis. The sequence goes on from NZ_CP020700.1 coordinate 2,167,928, forward strand.
ACTGTCCCGCGGGTCACCCCGGGTGGCCGTTAGCCACCACCCTGCCCTGTGGAGCCCGGACGTTCCTCGGGGGGATCCGGGGATCCCCACGCGGCCGTCCGCCCGGCTCGTCTGCCGTGTCGACCATGCTACCCGCCCGGGCGGCCCGGCGACGCGCGCCGTTGACCTTGCCGCAGCGTCATGGTTTCCACTGGGGCTGTCCGCGCTCGACACCCGCCGCCGGGAACGGCATCAGCGAGAGCGGCATCGGACGGACGGTCCGGAGAGGACCCGCCCTGCGTCGCCGGGCGAGAAGGAGATGTCATGACGAGCCGTACCGGCCGGGCGTCCGCCCGGCGACTGCTGTGGACCCTGGCCCCCGTCGAGCTGGCCCTGCTGGCCGCCGAAGCGGCGGGCGCGCCGATGCCGACCGCCGTGGCCGTCTTCGCCCGGGTGCTGCTGATCGCCGTTGCCGTGACGGAGGCGGTGGCGGCGGTACGCGGATACGCCCTGGCCCGCCGCGGTGGCGAGCCGCCGCGGGCGGCGCTGCGGAAGGTCGCGTACGACCGCTGTCCACGCGTCCTCGTACGCGTCTGGTGGTCCACGAGGTCCGCTCACTGCACAGCATCTGGCTGTGGCTTCGGCGGCGCCGGGACGGGGTCGGCGCGGGCGACCACGCCGCAGGGTACAACGCCCCGCAGAACGCGATGATGTGGTCGTGGATCGGCCTCTCCGTCGTCCGGGTCAGGGCGGAGCGGCGCTTTCCGGCAACGGGGGGCCTGCTCGGGACGGACGGCGACGGTTCGCTGGACCTGATCGTGGGCGGACAGACCGCGGTCGCGGTGGACCTGGTGTCCCCGGTGGCGTACACCCGGCCGCTGGGCCGGACCGGCACCGCCCGGACGACGGTCCGCTTCCATGCCGACGACCCCGGGGCGCTGGTCGCCGCACTCGGGAGGGCGGGGGCCGGCCGCTGAACCGGGGCGGCTGAGGGCGCGCCGCGTGTGGAAGCGCTTCGGACCGGTGTTCACGCGGGCGCGAAGAGGACCTTCGCCGTGCCCGGTCGTGCCTCCGGGTCGGCGCGGGTCAGCCGTACCCGCAGCGGCTCCCCCAGCGGCAGCCCGCCGTCGCCCGCGATGCGCGCCACCACCGCCGGGTCGGACAGCTGGACCGTCCCGGCGGACGGGTCGTTCTCCTTCACATCGACCACCAGACCGTCGAAGGTGTCGCCGACCCGGTCGCGCAGCAGGGCCGCCTCGACGAGGTCGACGCACTCGCGCTCCACGGCGCCCGCCCGGCGGGCGCCCGCGGCCATCTCCGCCGGGAGCGCTTCGAGCGCGGAGAGGACCCACTCGGGGACGCCCTGTCCGGCGTCGGCGGCGAGGCACAGTTCGCCGGTGTAGCGGTCGACGAGGCGCCGCAGTGGCGCGGTGCAGTGGGTGTAGGCGTGGGCGACGGCCGCGTGGACCGACGGTTCGGGGATCCGGCCGCCGGTGAAGACGGTGTATCCGGCGCCGCGCAGCAGACTGGTGCATTCGGCGAGGAAGGCCGCGTGGCGGGGCACCCGTGGGTCGAGTGAGCGGATCACCTCGGCGTACGGGACGTGGTGCGGCCAGTCGATCCGCAGGGCCCGCGCGGTCAGGCGGAGCCGGGCGACCTCGCCGAGCGGGGCGGTGGGGAGCGTCCGCAGGACACCCGTACCGGACCCGATCATGATATCGGCCGCGGCCATTCCGGTGAGCAGGGAGAGCTGGGCGTTCCAGCCCTCCGCGGGCAGCGGGGCGCGGAAGGCGAGGACGTACGCGCCGTCGCGCCGGGCGATCTCCTGTTCGGGGACGGCGAGAGAGACGCCGCCGCGCTCGCGTTCCAGGGCCTCCCGCAGCAGGCCGATCTCCTTGAGCAGGGCGAGGGGTTCCTCGGCGGTGCCGTTGTCGATGCGCCGCTGGGCGGTGGCGTAGTCGAGGCGGGTGCGGCTGCGGACGTACGCCCGGCGGACGCCCGCGGTGACGGTACGGCCTTCGGCGTCGAGGTCGATCCGCCACAGCAGGGCGGGGCGGGTCTCACCGGGCAGCAGGCTCGCGGCGCCTGCGGAGAGCACGGGCGGGTGGAGCGGGACGGAGCCGTCCGGGAAGTACAGGGTCTGTACCCGCCGATGGGCCTCGGAGTCGATCGTTCCGCCGGGCGCGACGAAGGCGGCGACATCGGCGATGGCGTAGTGGACGCGGTAGCCGCCGGCGTCCCGGCGGGAGAGGTGGACCGCCTGGTCGAGATCGGCCGATCCGGGTGGGTCGACGGTGAAGAAAGGGAGGCCGGTGGCGTCGGCCGGGGCGGGCCCCGGCGGGCGGGGTGCCGCGGCGGCCCGCTCGGCCTCGTCGAGTACGGCGGCGGGGAAGCCGTCCGGGACGCCCAGTTCGGTCCGCAGCGCGCGCAGGGCCGGGGCGAGGGAGGCCTCGGCTGCGCCGCTGGTGCGCAGGGGTCGGCGGGGCATGGGTCGAGCGTAGGCCGCAGGGGGCGCGGGCGCGCGGCGAACGGGTGACGGGTGACGGCCGTCGGTACCTGGACGGGGACGGCGAACGGTCTCCGCGGCGGGGCGCCCAGGGTGCGAGGAGCCTCTCCCGGCACCGGGCGTTCGCGGTGGCCGGGACGGTCGTGGCGAGGGTACGCCAAGGGGGTTTACGGCGCGGATACCGCGGCTGCCTGCGGTTTTGCCGGGCCGGGGTCGGAGGGGTGTCCCGTTCACCCTCTAGGGTGACTGTGCGTAATGACCAAACTACCTACCGTGGAAATGCGGGGGTGCTCGGCGGCCCTCGCCGTTTGCCCCCGGGGGCGTGCCCCGACCCGGCGCCCCACGTACCAGCACCGAGCAGCACCGCTGGGCGCCGACCAGAGCCGTACCGATCACAGCACCACCGACCAGAGCCACTCGGACCAGCACCGGAGGTATCCGCATGCGTCGTCTCGCCACCGTCCTCGCCGTCCTCGCCGCAGCGGCGACGCTCGCCGTCGCGGTCCCGCAGTCCGCCTCTCCCGCGTTCGCCGCGACCGGCGAGCTGATCGTGAACGGTACGGTCCACCTCAACCCCAGCGGCTGTTACGGCAGCGACCGCCGCCCGCTCTTCGTGGACAACCGGACCGACTCGTACGTCTTCGTCCACGAGAGCGCCGACTGCACGGGGCGGGTGATCGGCATCGTCCGGCCGGATGTCCGCTCCAGTTGGCCGCTGGGCAGAGCGGTCTCCGTCCAATGACCGGCCGTCCGATGACCGGCCGCGGCCCCGGGTCCCGGCCCGCTCCGCAGGGCCTCGCCTAGAGAGCCCGCTCGGTCCGGAAGAAGGACCCCGGCGGCTCGCCGCCGAACAGGACCCCGGTGGGATCACCGCCCCACGGCCCCACCGGGCGGGGCGTCCGAGGCCCGGCACCCCCTCCCCGCACCCCGGGCCTCGGTCACTCCCGCACTCCCCGGCTCCTTCCTGCCCCCTCCGGCCTTTCCGACTCCTCCGGCCTTTCCGGCTCCTCCGGCCTTTCCGGCTCCTCCAGCCTTTCCGGCTCCTCCAGCCCTTGCGGCCCTGCCAACCCATCCAGCTTCTCCGTCCCCCTCCCCACCGCCCTCCGTACGGCTCCGGTCCGAGCCGCGGCAGGACGGGTCGGCGGCACCCGCCGCCGGCCGCCCGGGGCCGGGCCGCCCGTCCTCCTCCCCGGGCGGCCCGGACTCCCCGGGGGCGTACGCTGACGCGGGGCTCACCCCCGCGCCCCGCCCCCGTCCCTGTTGCCGTCCCTGAGGAGATCGTCCGTGCTGGTCCTGCTGCCGCCGTCGGAAGGAAAGGCCGACTCCGGCCGTGGCGCCCCGCTGAAGCCGGAGTCGCTGTCGCTGCCCGGACTCGCCCCCGCGCGGGCCGCCGTGCTGGACGAGCTGGTGGAGCTGTGCACCGCCGACGAGTCGAAGGCTGCGGAGGTCCTCGGACTGAGTGCGGGGCTCCGCGGCGAGCTGGTGAAGAACGTCGCGCTGAAGACGGCCGGGGCGCGCCCCGCCGGGGAGATCTACACGGGCGTGCTGTACGACGCGCTGGGCCTGACGACGCTGGACGCCTCGGCCAAGCGGCGGGCCAAGGCATCCCTGCTGGTGTTCTCCGGGCTGTGGGGTGCCGTGCGGGTCGGCGACCGGATCCCGTCGTACCGCTGCTCGATGGGCGTCAAGCTGCCGGGGCTGGGGCTGCTCGCCGCGCACTGGCGGGAGCCGATGGAGGCCGCGCTGCCCGAGGCGGCCGGGGGTGGACTGGTCCTCGACCTGCGGTCGTCGGCGTACACGGCGGCCTGGAAGCCCCGCGGCGAGCTCGCCGGGCGCACGGCGACCGTGCGGGTGCTGCACGCGCAGATCGACCCGGCCACCGGGGTCGAGAAGCGCTCCGTCGTCAGCCACTTCAACAAGGCGACGAAGGGCCGTATCGTCCGGGACCTGCTGACCGCGGGGGCGAAGCCGAAGACGCCGGAACAGCTGGTGGACGTCCTGCGGGAGCTGGGGTACACGGTGGAGGCGGAGGCTCCGGCCCGCAAGGACCGGCCCTGGTCGCTGGATGTCGTGGTCAGCCGGATCCACTAGATCCACCGCCCCCTCCTCGACCCGTAGCCCGACCCGTAGCCCGACCGCATTGCACAGAGCACAACGGTCGTTGCAGACACTGCTGCCGCCGGGCAGGATGGCGGCATGACCTCCGTGCTTGAGCTCGCGCCCGTGATTCCCGTCGTTGTCATCGAGGACGCCGAGGATGCCGTACCGCTCGCCCGGGCGCTGGTCGCGGGCGGCCTGCCCGCGATCGAAGTGACCCTGCGGACCCCGGCCGCTCCGGACGCCATCCGGGCCATCGCCGCCGAGGTGCCGGACGCCGTGGTCGGCGCGGGCACCGTGATCTCCCCCGTGCAGGTGGAGACGGCGGTGTCCGCCGGGGCCCGGTTCCTGGTGAGCCCGGGGTGGACCGACGCGCTGCTGGACGCGATGCGCGATTCGGGCGTGCCGTTCCTGCCGGGCGTCTCCACGGTGTCGGAGGTGGTGGCGCTGCTGGAGCGCGGGGTGACGGAGATGAAGTTCTTCCCCGCCGAGGCCGCGGGCGGCAAGCCGTATCTGAAGTCGATCTCCGGGCCGCTGCCCGGGGCCCGGTTCTGCCCGACGGGCGGTATCTCGCGGGAGTCCGCGCCCGGCTATCTGGCCCTGCCGAACGTGGCCTGCGTCGGCGGCACGTGGATGCTCCCCCCGGACGCCCTCGCGGCCAAGGACTGGTCGCGCGTCGAGGCCCTGGCGGCGGAGGCCGCGTCCCTCGGAGCCCCTGCCGCCTGACCCCAGCCCCTGGGCTGCCCGTGGCGCGGGTCCGTCCGACCGTGCGGGGCTCCGGGTGAAGGACACCGGTCCCGTGCGAGCCGCCCGGGAGGCCGGCCCTTCCCGTGCGGGCCCCTTACCCGGCAAGTCCTCTGCCCCCGGCCCCGGGGCGACGTACTCCCCCGCACCCCGGCACAGGCCCGCGCCGGGGTGCCGGCCGAGCCCTCAGGCTCCGGCGCGGAGGTGGGAGGTGTCGTTCAGCAGCCGGACCGAGGCATTGCCGTCGGCGTAGTAGGCCACCGCCGAGACGGATGCCGCCGACAGCTCCATCCGGAACATGGACTCGGGCGGTGCACCCAGGGCCAGCCGGACCAGGGTCTTGACGGGGGTGACATGGGTGACCAGCAGGACCGTGCGGCCCGGCGAGCGGGCGATGAGCCGGTCACGGGCGGCCGAGACCCGGCGCGAGACCGAGGTGAAGCTCTCCCCGCCGCCGGTGGGTGCGGCCTTGGCCGACGAGAGCCAGGCGGCGAGATCCTCCGGGTGGCGCTGCTGGACCTCCGCGAAGGTGAGCCCCTCCCAGGCGCCGAAGTCGGTCTCCCGCAGCCCCTCCTCGATACGGACGTCGAGCCCGAGCCGGGCGGCGACCGCCTCGGCGGTCTCCCGGCAGCGCCTCAGCGGTGAGCTGACGATCTCCTGGACCGTGCCCCGGGCGGCGAGCGCCGCCGCGACGGCCTCGGCCTGCCTCCGGCCCACCGGGGAGAGTTCGGGATCGCCGCCGCCGCTGCCCGAGAAGCGCTTCTCGGGGGTGAGCGCCGTTTCGCCGTGGCGCAGCAGGACCAGGGTGGTGGGGGTGCCGAGATCGGCGGAGGCCGCCCAGCCGACGGGCGGAGCACCCGCCGCATCGGCCTCGGGCTGCGGCCGTGCGTCGCTCTCGCGGCCCGCGGCGGAGCCCGTCGGGAACGTCCCGGAGGGGGCCCCGGACGGAGTCTCCGCGGTGGCCGCCCGGGACACGGCCCCGGCACCGGCACCGGCTCCAGCACCGGCACCGGCTCCGGCGAGCGCCGCACGGGCACGGGCCGCGCCCGCCGTGGCGTCGCCGACCGTGCGGGGCTCCTCGGCCGCCGCACGGGCCGCGGAGGTGTCGAGCGCGGCGGTGGAGCGGGAGGGTTCCCACTGCTTGCCCCGCTTGCCCGCGTCCATCGCCTCGTTGGCGAGCCGGTCGGCGTGCTTGTTCTGCTCGCGGGGAATCCACTCGTACGTCACGGCGGACCGGGGGAAGATCCGCGCCGCCTCCGCCGCCAGCGGCTTCATATCGGGGTGCTTGATCTTCCAGCGGCCCGACATCTGCTCGACGACCAGCTTGGAGTCCATCCGGACCCGGACCGAGGCGTCCGGGGCGATGTCCCGGGCGGCCCGCAGCCCGGCGATCAGCCCCTTGTATTCGGCGACGTTGTTCGTGGCGACACCGATGTACTCGGCGGCCTCGGCGAGGGTCTCGCCGGTGACCGGGTCGAGCACCACGGCGCCGTAGCCCGCGGGGCCGGGGTTGCCCCGGGATCCGCCGTCCGCCTCGACGACGAACGAGGGCATCAGAGACCGGACTCGGCGGTGCGAACGAGGATGCGGCTGCAGTTCTCGCAGCGGACCACCTTGTCGGAAGCGGCGGACCTGACCTCGTTCAGTTCGGTGATGTTGAGCTCCAGCCGGCAGCCCTCGCAGCGGCGCTGGTAGAGCCGGGCGGCGCCGACTCCGCCCTGCTGGACGCGGAGCTTCTCGTAGAGCTTCAGCAGATCGGCGGGGACCACGGCGGCGATCGCCTCGCGCTCCTTGACGATCGAAGCCGACTGGTCGTCCAGCTCCTGCTCCGCGGTGTCGCGGCGGGCGGTGGCGTCATCGGCCTTGGCCTGGACGGAGGAGACCCGGGCGGTGAGCTCGGTCACCCGCTCCTGGACGGCCTCGCGGCGCTCCATCACATCGAGGACCACGTCCTCCAGATCGCCCTGGCGCTTGGCGAGGGAGACGATCTCGCGCTGGAGGCTCTCCAGGTCCTTGGGCGAGGTGATCGCGCCCGAGTCCAGCCGCTGCTGGTCGCGGGCGGCGCGCTGGCGGACCTGGTCCACGTCCTGCTCGGCCTTGGTCTGCTCGCGTGCGGTGTCGCTCTCCTCGGTCTGCGCGGCGACCAGCAGATCACGGAGCTGGGTGAGGTCCTTGGTGAGCGAGTCGAGCTCCGCGTGCTCGGGGAGCGACCTCCGCTTGTGGGCGAGCTGCGACAGTCGCACATCGAGGTTCTGGACGTCGAGGAGTCGGATCTGGTCGGCGGGCGCGGCGTTCAGTTGGGGGCTCCAGGAGAAGAGGAAAGGGAAGCGGTATGGGATGACCAGGGGTCGGTGACCGTGGACGAGACATGGACCCGGAGGTCCCAGCCGTGCCGGTCGGAGATCTCGTCGAGCTGGGCGGCCGCCTGTGCGCACCAGGGCCACTCGGTGGCCCAGTGCGCGGCGTCGACCAGACCGAGCGGGGAGCGCTCGGTGGCCTCGGACGCGGGATGGTGGCGCAGATCGGCGGTGAGGAAGGCGTCGACACCGGCGGCCCGGACCGCGTCGAAGAGGCTGTCGCCGGAGCCGCCGCTGACCGCGACGGTCCGCACCGGGGCGTCCGGGTCCCCGGCGAGGCGGATGCCCTGCGCGGTGGCCGGAAGCAGACGGGCGGCCCGCTCGGCGAAGGCGGCGAGGGTCTCGGGGTGCTCGGGCTCGCAGATCCGGCCGAGGCCCCGGCGGCCCGACGGATCGGTGGGGTCCGGCACCAGGGGCCGCAGGACCTTCAGGCCGAGGGCGGCCGCGAGGGCGTCGGAGACCCCGGGGTCCGCGGTGTCGGCGTTGGTGTGGGCGACATGGAGCGCGATGTCGTTCTTGATCAGGGTGTGCACGACCCGGCCCTTGAAGTGACCGGCCGCGACCGTCGTGGTGCCGCGGAGATAGAGGGGGTGATGGGCCACCACGAGCTGGACGTCCAGCTCCACGGCCTCGTCCACGATCTGCTGGACGGGGTCGACGGCGAACAGGACCCCCCGTACTTCGGCGTCGGGATCACCGCAGACGGTCCCCACGGCATCCCACTGCTCGGCCCGGGCCGGGGGCCAGAGGGCGTCGAGGGCTGCGATGACTTCGGAGAGGCGGGGCACGGGACACAGGTTACCCGCGCCCCGCCGTCTCCCGGCCTGCCCTGTCCACAACTCCGGCCTGATCATCACACTGGACAGGAGTGCCGTCGGCCCGCCCGGGTTCCCTTCCGTGATCGCCTCGCGACCGACCGCAGACCACCCGCAGACCACCCGCAGACCGACCGCCGACCGACCGCCGACCGACCGCAGACCGACCGCCGACCAGCCACCGACCGCCGTTCACCGCGCCCCAGCACAGCCACCGGCTCCCCCTCAGCCGAATCGGTACCCGGCCACCCGTATGTGTGAAGTGGGAGTTCTCGTGTTGTTCGGCAGGAAGTACGAAATCTAGCTTCGTGGCCGGAGGTGACCGAACGATGACAGCCTGTGCGGTCGAGACGGCGTCGACACAGTGGAACGGCCCCGGCGGAAGCGAAGGGTCCGGCGGCGGTGCGGCGCGGGGCGGGGACGGCCCCGGCATCTGTTCCCACGGGTCCCCGGCCCTGACCTTCTCCGCCGACGGGGGCTACGCGGCGAGGCTGGCGGGCTCCGGGGACGCCCGGTATCCGGAGCGGTGGACCCTCGACGGGCCCGAGGCCTACGCCGTACCCCTGCCGCTGTATCAGCCGGAGGAGCCCGATACGGCGGTACTGCCGCTGGCGGACGGCCGGGTGCTGATCCACCGCCGGACCGCCGGACGGCAGTTGTTCTCACTGCTCTATCCCAGCGGCCCGGAGACCGGGGAGCTCACCCTCGGCGGAGTCGAGACACCGTCCGCGGACGGATGCGGGGCGGCCGTACTGCTTCCGCCGTCGCCGGACGGGGCGCGGGCCCACCTCCTGGTCCCCGGGCCGGGTGACGGGCCCGGCGGGGTCGTGACCGCGATCTGGCTGGTGGCAGGCGGCTCGTTCGGGCCCGAGTTCGTCGCGGAGGTCCCGGGCCGCTGCACCGGCGGTGTCTGGCTGGACCGTACGGGACGGCTGCTCGCCCTCGACCGGCAGCGGGAGCCCGGCGGCCCGGTGAAGGCGGTCGCGGTCGACCTGGAACGCGGCGGCGAGGTCTCCCCGCTGCTCCAGATCGCCCCGGAGAGCAACGACCGGCTGCTGCTCGCGGCACCCGACAGCGGACTGCTCGTGGTCCGCTCCGACGCGCCCGGCGACGACCGCATCGGCTGGGGCGTCCTCGGCGGCGAGCGCCCGGTCCGTTTCCCGGACTGCCTCCGGGTGCCGGGCGGTGCCGTCACCCCGTTCGCGGTCCAGCCGGGGCAGGTCCTCCAGCCCGACGGCTGTGCCGTGGCGTTCACCGTCGTGACGGGCACGGGACCCGCACCGGCCGTCTGGCGTCCGCGGGGCCGGGAGCTGCGTCCGCTGGCCGCTCCGGACGGCTGGTTCCCCGGGGCGGGCCGCTGGACCCCGGAGGGCGTACTGCAACTGCCGTACGCAGGCCCCACGACGCCCTGCGGCGTGGCACTCCTCACCCCGCCCGCGGAACCGCCGGACACCCCCGGGGATCCGGGCGCCGCCGGATCCGGTCCCCGGCCGGCCGCCGCCCAGCGCCCGGTTCCGTTGCAGCAGGCACCGCTCATGGACCGTACCCGGACTGGCTAAACTCTCCGACCTGCGCGAAGTTCCGCCGTTCGCCGAAGAGTACGGATCGCGCGGCGGGAAGCGGTGGGACCTCGCCAGAACGTGTGAACAGTACAAGCAACCACTACGGGGAAGTTCCGAACCATGTCTGAAACCCGAACCGACACTCCTCCGCCCCAGTCCCAGCCCCAGCCCCAAGCCGCTGCCGCGGCGGCCGAAGCACACGGCCGGCACCGGGGTACGGCCGCGCCGGACGACGCGGCGGTGGAACCGCACGGCAAGCACCGCAAGACCGAAACCGGGTGACCATGCGTCACGGTGGCCCCCGGAGCCACTGGTTCCGCGGCTGACCGCGGAAGCGGAGTGGTCAGGGCCCGGTCACAGGATCTTCCCGAGTCCGTGACCGGGCGCCCGACTCCGGACGATCTCCTCAGGGTGTGCGGAATGCAGCCTCGGACCCCGCAGCCGCCATCTGCGACAAGCTCTTCCGACGTACTCCCCCTCACTCCCTCCGCAGGCCCAGGACCTCGGTCGCGGCGAAGGTCTCCTTGGCCGGACGGGCCGCGAAGTGCGGGGTGAGCAGGGCGTCGAGTTCGTCGTGGCTGAAGCACTCCTTCTCCGTGTCGAACCGCGCCGCGACCCGGGGCCGTTCGAGGACGGCGACCAGACCGCCGTGGACGACGAAGACCTGGCCGGTCACGCCCGCAGCGGCGGGGGCGGCCAGATAGCCCACCAGCGGGGCCACGTGCTCCGGTGCCAGCGGGTCGAGTTCGCCCTCCGCCGGTTCCTGGTATCCGGCGAACACGTCCTCCGTCATCCGGGTCCTGGCCCGCGGGCAGATCGCGTTCGCGGTGACGCCGTATCGGGCCAGGGCGGCCGCCGTGGACGTCGTCAGGCCGACGATGCCGCCCTTGGCCGCCGCGTAGTTGGGCTGTCCGGCGGATCCGGCGAGGAAGGCCTCCGACGAGGTGTTGACGATCCGCCCGTAGACCGGGCCGCCGGCCGCCTTGGCCCGCTCCCGCCAGTGCGCCGAAGCGAAACGCACGGTGTTGAAGTGGCCTTTGAGATGGACGCGGATCACCGAGTCCCACTCGTCCTCGGTCATTGAGAACACCATCCGGTCCCGGAGGATGCCCGCGTTGTTGACCAGGACGTCGAGCTTGCCGAAGCGTTCGACGGCGAGCGCGACCAGCTCCCGGGCGCCTGCGAAGTCAGCGATGTCCCCGTGGTGGGCGACGGCCTGTCCGCCCGCGGTACGGATCTCCTCCGCGACCTCGTCGGCCGGGGCCGCCGACGACCGCCCGGAGCCGTCCCGGCCGGGCTGCCCGTAGTCGTTGACGACGACGGTCGCGCCGAGCCGGGCCAGTTCGAGTGCTTCGGCCCGTCCCAGACCGCGGCCCGCGCCCGTGACGATCGCGGACAGTCCGTCCAGTGGCAGTGTCATCCGGTCCGGTTCCCTTCGGTCCAGCGGTTCAGGAGGCCGGCGGTCAGAGGGCCGGCGGCGCGGGCCGGCGGGACCCGCTCGGCTCTCAGATCTCGATACAGGTGCGCAGTCCCTCGCCGGTACGCATCAGCTCCAGCGCCTCGTTGACGCGGGCGAGCGGCAGCCGGTGGGTGATCAGCCCCGCCAGGTCGATCCGGCCCGCGCGCCACAGGGCGATGGACCGTTCGAAGGAGGTGAGGGCGTCCCCGCCGCCGTACATCGACGGCAGGATCCGCTTCTCGTCGAAGAACAGCTCGAACATGTTGAGTCCGAGCACGTCGTCCATGGCACCCGCGCCGACGACGCAGAGCGTGCCGCCGCGCCGGGTGGTCTCGTACGCGGTCCGCGCGGTCACCGACTTGCCCACCACCTCGAAGACGTAGTCGAAGCCCTCGCCGCCGGTCAGCCGCTGTTTGGCGTCGCCGAGGGCGTCGGGGGCGACGGCCTCGGTGGCACCGAAGCGGAGCGCGGCCTCGCGCCGGGCCGGGACGGGGTCGACCGCGACGATCTGCGCCGCTCCCTTGAGCCGGGCGCCCTGGATCGCACAGATGCCGACCCCGCCGCAGCCGATGACGGCGACCGACGAACCGGCGCCGACGTCGGCGGTGTTGACGGCCGCGCCGATACCGGTGGTCACCCCGCAGCCGATGAGGGCGGCGATGTCGTACGGGACGTCGTCCGGGACGGGTACGGCCGCGTCCGCGGCGACGACGATCTCCTCGGCGAAGGTTCCGGTGCCCGCGAAGCCGAAGACGTCGCCGGAGGGGCGGCGGAAGTTCGGGGTGCCCGCGTTCATCAAGCCGGAGAGGCAGAGCTGGGTCTGGCCGCGGCGGCAGGACGGGCAGTCCCCGCAGGCGGGCAGCCACGAGACGAGGACCCGGTCGCCGGGCCTGACCCGGGTGACGCCGTCACCGACGTCGACGACGTCGCCCGCGGCCTCGTGGCCGGGGACGAAGGGCACGGGCTGTGGCAGGACTCCGGTCATCGCGGAGAGGTCCGAGTGGCAGAGCCCGGTGGCCCGGATCCGGATCCTGACCCTGCCGGGACCGAAGCCCACGGCCTCCAGATCGTCGAGGACTTCGAGCTTGGTCTGCCCGGTCTCGTGCAGGACGGCTGCGCGCACGGTACGGCTCCTCTCGTGTCGTTGCCCCCGCGGCCGGGGCGCGGCGGGGGCGGTTCAGTGGTGTTCGACGAGGGTGTCGGTGAGGACGGGCGCGTCGTCCCGCTCGACGGCGCCGACCGCGACCCGTACCCGGCGTTCGTCCTCCGCCCACATGCGGATCCGGAGCGTCTCGCCGGGGAAGACGATCCCGGCGAAGCGTGTGGTGTACGAGGTGATCCGGGCCGGCTCCCCGCCGAGGAGGGTGTCGACGACGGCCTTGAGGGTCATTCCGTAGGTGCACAACCCGTGCAGGATCGGCCGGTCGAAGCCGGCGAGCGCGGCGAACTCCGGATCGGCGTGGAGCGGATTGAGATCGCCGGAGAGCCGGTACAGCAGCGCCTGGTCCTCCCTGATGTGCCGCTCGACGGTCTTGTCGGGTTCGCGGTCGGGGAGTTCGGTACGGACGGAGGGGCCGCGTTCGCCGCCGAAGCCGCCCTCCCCCCGGACGAAGATCTGCGCGTCGTTGGTCCAGAGCGGTCCCTCGGCGTCGGAGGCCTCGGTCCGCAGGACGACGACGGCGGCCTTGCCCTTGTCGTGGACGGCGGCGACCCGGCTCGACGAGACGGCGGTGCCGACGGGCGGGACGGGGCGGTGGAGGCGGACGGTCTGGCCGCCGTGGAGCACGGCGGTGAGGTCGATGTCGAGCCCGGGGCCGGTGAGGCCGCCCGCGATGCCCTTGCCCCGACCGGCGACCGTGGCGAAGGTCGGCAGGACGTGGAGCCGGGACTCCAGGGTGTAGCGGAGTTCGCCGGGGTCGGTCGCGGGGATCCCGGCGCCCAGGCCCAGATGGTAGAGCTGGACGTCCCGGTGGTCCCAGGAGATTTCGGCGGTGCGGGGTTCGGCGGCGAGGGCCCTGACGGGGTCGATGGGCATGAGGCTGCTGCTCCCTTGCTGGACGAGGCTCGGTCCGCCTCCGGGCGCTGTGCTGGAAGACCTCGGCGCGACCGTCCGCACCGTCGGCCGCGCCGAGGTCGTACGGGGCCGGCCCCGAGGTCCGGTCCTCCGGCCCGGTCCGGATCCGCGCCTGCCGCCCGGTCATGGGCTCCCTCCGCCCGGACGGCGCCGCTCTCCGGACCCGGGCCTAGAACACGTTCCAGGTCCGGTTGGAGGTATGTATAACGCAGCCCCCGGAGCAAAGGAAGACTCCTGACGTGTCGTCAGGTCAATATCTGACAGTACGTCAGCCATCGGATCCGGGGGCGGGCGGGCGCCGTGTCACAACAGGCGGGGACATCATCGGACATACCCTTCACACATGGAAGAAATGCCCCAGGATCATCGCCCGGCCGTGTCCGTACGGATCCTGCTCGCCGGGGACGGCGGAGCGACCGGCGGGGCGCTGGCCCTGCTGCTGGGACTCGAACCCGGTTTCGCCGTGGTCGCGCAGGTGGGGCGGGGCTCGGAGGTGGCGGACGCGGCACGGGACCGCCGACCCGATGTCGCCCTGCTGGACGCGGTGCTCCCGGACGGCGACGGTCTCGACGCCACCACCCGGCTGCTCGCCGAAGCGCCCGAATGCCGGGTGCTGCTGCTGACCGGCTCCGGCCGCCCCGGTCTCGCGGACCGGGCGCTGGCCGCCGGGGCGGTGGGCCTGCTGGTCAAGGACGGACCGCACGAGGAACTGGTCCGGGCCGTGCACCGCTGTCTCACCGGGGAGACCGTGATCGACCCGGCCCTGCTGCCTCCCCCGGACCCGGCGCAGCCGACCGGCTGAGCACCCCCGGCGGCGACGGCCGCGGACCTGCCCGCCGACCGGCACGGACAACGACGAGCGCGCACGACGACCGGTGCGGACGACGACCAGCGCGCACGACGACCGGTGCGGACGACGACCAGCGCGCATATCGTCCGGTGCGGACGACGGCCGGTGCGGGGGCGGCTGCCGGGCCGGGGGCGGCCCGCCTCCACGGCACCGTCGCCGCTCTCGTACGGCGCTCTGCGACGGCGGCCCGGCGTCCCGGGACCGGTACGGGCTCGGACCCCGGCCGTTGTGGGAGCTACCGTTCGCCCTCTCCCTTCGGCAGCCAGACCAGCATCAGCAGCGCCGCCGTGAACAGGGCGACCGCCCCGCAGCGGAACGCCAGGGCGTAGCCCGCCGTCAGGGCCTCCGGCGAGGTGCTGCCGCCGGAGCGGGACGCGGCGACCGTCGAGAGGACCGCGAGACCCAGCGCGCCGCCCATGGTGCGCGAGGTGTTGATCAGCCCGGAGGCCAGCCCCGCGTCCTCCGCAGCCACCCCGGCGGTCGCCAGCGCGGAGAGCGGGGTCGCCGCCAGCCCGATCCCGGCCAGCATCAGCACTCCGGGGCCGAGTACGGAGGTCGCATAGCTTCCGTCGGCCGTCATCGCCGACTGCCAGGCGAAACCCGCGGACGCCACCAGGGCGCCGCCGACGGCGACCGTCCGGGTCCCCACCCGGGCCATCAGCGGCGGCGCCAGCTTCGAGCCGACGACGATGCTGATGGAGCTGGGTATCAGGGCGACTCCGGCCTTCAGCGGGCCGTACCCGAGCACGTTCTGCGCGTACATCGTCATAAAGAACCAGGAGGCGAAGGAGGCCGATCCGGTCAGCAGCATGGTCGCGTTCGCCGCGGTCACCGCACGGGAGCGGAAGAGCTTCAGCGGCATCAGCGGAACCGCCGTCCGCGCCTCCACGGCCACGAACACCCCGAGCAGCAGCACTCCGGCGAACAGCGGCAGCAGTGACGCCGGGCTGCCCCAGCCGGCCGCCTCGGTCTCCACGATGCCGTAGGCGACGGCCGCCAGGCCCGCCGTGACCAGGACGGCCCCCGGCAGGTCGAGCCGGCGCCCCGGGCCGCCGCGCCCCTCCGCCAGCCAGAGCACCCCGGCCACCAGGACCAGCGCCCCGACGGGCACGTTGATCAGCAGCACCCAGCGCCAGGACAGCAGGTCCGTGAGGAGCCCGCCGACCAGTCCGCCCGCGGCCCCGCCCGCGGCGCCCACCGCGGCCCAGGTCCCTATCGCCCGGGTACGGGCCGGCCCCGGCGGCACCGCGGCCATGATGATGGTGAGGGTCGCCGGGGCGAGCACGGCGGCCCCCAGGCCCTGGACCGCCCGGGCGGCGAGCAACTGCCAGCCCTCCTGGGCCACCCCGCCCGCCAGGGACGCGACCGTGAACAGCCCGAGCCCCACGAGGAACATCCGCTTGCTGCCGAACAGATCGGCCGCGCGCCCGCCCAGCAGCATGAACCCGGCGAAGGCGATGGTGTAGGCGTTCAGCACCCACTGGAGCCCGGTGGTGGAGAGCCCCAGGTCGGTACGCATCGACGGCAGGGCCACATTGACCACGGACACGTCGAGGACGACCAGGAACTGTCCGGCGCAGACCGTGAGCAGCACCAGCCAGGTGGGGACGGACCGCCGCGGACCGCCCGGGGCCCGGGCTGGACCGCTCGCGGGGCGGCGGGGGCCGCCCGCGCGGGGCTCGGCGGGGAGGGCTGCCGTGACGGCCGCCGGGTCAGGTGCCGGGACGACGGCGTGAACACCGGTGCCGGTGCCGGTCCCTGCGTCTGCGCCGGTGCCGGTTTGGAGAGGTTTGCCGCGATGGGGTTCGGACGGGTGGTGCGGTCGTGAGTGGGGCATTGCGCCATGGTCGCAGCGAAGTCCCGAACGCACATCCGGGTTGTGGACAACCCGGGGCCGGCGGGACGCCCGGGGGAGCCCGGCGGGATCCACAGGAGACGGCTGCGGTCTGTCGGGCCCAGCGGTTCTATCGGGCCCGCAGGAGGGTGACCACCGCGGCCCCGCCGAGTCCGATGTTGTGCGCCAGCCCCACCCGCGCGCCCGCGACCTGCCGTTTCCCCGCCTCGCCCCGGAGCTGCCGGACCAGTTCGGCGGTCTGCGCCAGCCCGGTCGCGCCCAGCGGATGCCCCTTGGAGATCAGCCCGCCCGACGGATTGACCACCCAGCGGCCGCCGTAGGTCGTCGCCCCGTCGGCCACCAGTTTCCCGGAGCCGCCGTCCTCGCACATGCCCAGCGCCTCGTACGTCAGCAGCTCGTTGACGGAGAAGCAGTCGTGCAGTTCGACGACGTCGACATCCTCTATCCCCAGCCCCGACGATTCGTATGCCCGGTACGCCGCGGCCCTGGACATCGGCCGGCCGACGACGTCGATGCACGACCCCGAAGCGAAGGACTCCTCGGTGTCGGTGGCCATCGCCTGGCCCGCGATCTCCACGGCCCGCGCCGCCGTTCCCCCGCCGGATCCCGGCCCGGGCGTCCGCTGCCGCAGGAAGCGTTCGGACACGACGACCACCGCCGCCGCGCCGTCCGAGGTCGGCGAGCACTGGAGTTTGGTCAGGGGCGGGTGGATCGTCCGCGCGGCGAGGATCTCCTCCACCGTGTACACGTCCCGGAACTGGGCCTGCGGATTGTGCGCGGAGTGGCGGTGGTTCTTGGCGGCGACGGCGGCGAGCTGCGCCTCGGTGGTGCCGTACCGCTCCATGTGCTCACGGGCCGCGTTGCCGAAGATCTGGGCGGTCGGCGGGGCGGCCCCGAAGCCGTGGGCGGCGGCCATCACCCCGTAGTGCCGGGCGACGGGCGAGGCGGCGAAATCGGCTCCGGCGTCCGCACCGCCGCCCAGGGGGCCCTTCCGCATCTTCTCGAAGCCCAGGGCGAGTACGCAGTCGGCGGCCCCGCCCTCCACGAGCTGCCGGGCGAGTACGAGTGCGGTCGCCCCGGTGGCACAGTTGTTGTTGACGTTGTAGACGGGGATGCCGGTGAGTCCGAGGGTGTACACGGCGCGCTGACCGGCCGTGGAGGGCTGGAAGCAGTAGCCGACGACCGCCTGTTCCACGTCGGCGTACCCGATTCCGGCATCGGTGAGGGCCTCCGTACCCGCTTCCCGTGCCAGGTCCCAGTACGGCAGATCCCGTGCTCCGGGTTTCTCGAAGGGTGTCGTGCCGACGCCGAGGACAAAGCTCTTCGCACTGGCCGTCATCATGTCCCTGCTCCTTCCGTCCGCGATCGGTCCGTCGATGCATCCGTGGCGGTCAGTCCCGCGGCAGACCGAGGATCCGCTCGGCCACCACGTTGAGCTGCACCTGGGTGGTGCCCCCGGCGATGGTCAGGCACCGGGACATCAGCAGTCCCCGGACGGCCCCCTCCCCCGCGCCCTCGGCCACCGCGCCCGCCGGACCGAGGAGTTCCAGGCCGAGTTCTGCGGTCTTCTGCTGGTGGAGGGTCTGGACGAGCTTCCGTACGGAGGCACCCGGGCCGGGTTCGAGTCCGGACACCTGCCGCAGGGTGGTGCGCAGCGCCAGGCAGTTGAGGGCGTGCGCCTCGGCGGCGAGGGCGCCGATCCGGGCGCGCCGGGCGCCGTCGAGCCCGGGTACGGCCGCGAGCAGCGCTTCGAGACCGCTGTCGAAGGCCATCTGGTCGGCCATGTGGACGCGTTCGTTGCCCAGGGTGTTGCGGGCCACCCGCCAGCCGTCGCCCACCTCCCCCACGACGGCGTCGGCGGGCAGCAGGGTGCCGTCGAACCACACCTCGTTGAAGACGGAGTCCCCGGTGATCTCCCGCAGGGGGCGGATGGTGACGCCCTCGCAGGCGCGGAGGTCGACGACGAAGTAGGTCAGCCCGCGGTGCCGTGGCGCTTCGGGGTCGGTACGGGCCAGCAGGATGCCGTGGTCGGCCTTGTGGGCGGCGCTGGTCCACACCTTCTGGCCGGTGATGCGCCAGCGGCCGTCGGGGGTGCGCTCGGCCCGGGTGGTGAGGGAGGCGAGATCCGATCCGGCGCCCGGTTCGCTGAACAGCTGGCACCAGCGCAGTTCCCCGCGGAGGGTGCCGGGGACGAGACGTTCCTGCTGCTCCGGTGTGCCGTGGGCGAGCAGGGACGGTACGACCCAGGCGCCGATGGACAGTCCACTGAGGGTGACACCGGCGTCGGCCAGCTCCCGCTGGACGGCGAGCTGCTCCACGGGCCCGGCGCCGAGGCCGTAGGGCGGGGGCAGATGGGGGGCGGCGAGCCCGGTGGGGGCGAGGGCGCGGCGGGCGGCGGCGGGGTCGAGACCGCGGGCGGCGGCGATCACCGGCCGTACCCGCAGCCGGTGGGCGGCGGCCTCCGGCGGGAGCTCGGTCCGCAGCTCGCGCCGGGCCCCCGCGGCGGCCAGCCGTGCGGCCCGCAGCAACTGCTCGTCGGCGGGCCCGGTCAGCTGACGGGCGACGACGGCCCGGCGCAGCAGGAGGTGGGCGTCGTGTTCCCAGGTGAACCCGGTGCCGCCGAGGATCTGGATGCAGTCCTTGGCGCAGGTGTACGAGGCGTCGAGCGCGGTGGCGGCGGCGAAGGCGGCGGTCAGGGCGCGAGCGGGGTACGGTTCGGCGCCGGGCGCCTGCCGGGGCGCGGGGTCTGCGGGGCCTGCAAAAGGGTCTCCGGCGCCTGCGGCGATCGCGGCGTCCCAGGTGAGCGCCCTGGCCCGTTCCAGCCGGATCAGCATGTCGGCGCAGAGGTGCTTGACCGCCTGGAAGCGGCCGATGGGGCTGCCGAACTGTTCTCTGACCTTGGCGTGTTCGACGGCGGTCGTCAGGGCCCTGGCCGCCACCCCGCAGGCTTCGGCGGCGAGCAGCACCCCGGCGAGGTCGCGGACGAGCCCGGGGTCGGCGGCGGCCGGGTCGAGGACCCTGGAGGCGGGTACGCGGACGGCCGCTGCGGTGACTTCGGCGGTGGGACGGGTGGGGTCGGCGCTCTCGTGGACCCTGACGGCGAAGGCGTCCGCGTCGGCCGCGGCCCACACCGTGCCGTCGGCGGTCACGGCGGCGATCAGCAGCAGATCGGCGTGGCCGCCGCCGAGGACGGGCGGTGCGGTGCCGTCGACGACGAGTCCGCCGTCCGCGTCGCGTACGGCGGTCAGCCCGCCGGGCCCGAAGGCGGCGGCCGCGACGCGGCGGCCGTCGGCGAGCGCGGCGACGAGGTCGTGGTGGGCCGTGCGGCGCAGCACTTCGGCGGCGAGGGCGTGTCCGGGGTACGGCCCCGGGAGCAGGGCCGCCCCGGTCTCCTCCAGCGCCACCGCCAGTTCGAGGAGGGTGCCGCCGCCCCCGCCGTACCGCTCGGGGAGGTGGATCCCGAGGAGGCCCTGGGCGGCGGCCGCGTCCCAGTGCGCCGGACGGCCGGGCGGGTCGTCGGTGCGTGGGGCGTCGAGGAGCTTGCGTACGTCCCCGGGCGGCACGGCCCTGGTCAGCCAGCCCCGCACGGACCGGGCCAGTTCCTGGTGTTCGTGCGTGATTCCGATGCCCATGGGCGGCAGAGTAGAACACGTTTCAATCTGACGGTAGGTCAGATACAGAGGATTCCCGAGGTCGGATGCAGGGGCATGTCCCGGCCGCCGGGGCGGGCGGGTCCGGACCGGCCGTCGACCCCGCGGGGCCCGTGGGGCACCATGGTCCGCCGGGCCCGTACCCGTACACCCGTACGGCAGCGGGCCCGTACCACCGCATATCCGTACGGCGGCGCCACCGCACCGCCGCACCCCGCACCGCCAGAAGGAATCCGCCATGAGCCACACCCCCTCTCCCGCGCCGGAGGTCCTCGACGCGTTCGCGGCGGCCAAGGGCTTTATGCCGCCCGCCGAGGGGCTCGCGCTGTACGCGGCCGCGGCCGAGGCGGCGGCGCCGGGGCTGCCGCTGCTGGAGGTGGGGACGTACTGCGGCCGGTCCACGATCCTGCTCGCTGCCGCCGCCCGGTCCGCCGGAACGATCGCGGTCACCGTGGACCACCACCGCGGCAGCGAGGAACAGCAGCCCGGCTGGGAGTACCACGACCCGGAGGTGGTCGACCCGGAGGTCGGCCTGATGGACACGCTGCCGACCTTCCGCCGTACGCTCCTGCGGGCCGGTCTGGAGGACCATGTGATCGCGATCGTCGGACGGTCGCCGCAGGTCGCCCGGGTCTGGGCGGCCCCGCTGGGACTGGTGTTCATCGACGGCGGCCACACCGACGAACACGCCACGGCCGACTACGAGTGCTGGGCGCCCCATGTCGCCCCCGGCGGGCTGCTGGTGATCCACGACGTCTTCCCCGATCCGGCGGACGGCGGGCAGGCCCCGTACCGGATCCACCGGCGGGCACTGGCCTCGGGTGCGTTCACCGAGATCTCGGCCACGGACTCGCTGCGCGTCCTGCGGCGTATCGGCCCGGGAATCTGACCTCCCCGGTCTAGGCTGCCCCTCGTGTCGCACCACGAGCACCACCAGCACCGCGAGCGCCGCGAGTCCGATGCCGTGCCCGCCGCCGACGCCCCGACCGGAACCCCCGGGCAGGGCGCCGGCGGACCGGTGCCCGCCGCCCGTCCGCGGCGCCACGTCCGGCGCGCCGTCGCCGCCACCGCCGTCGTGGCCGTGGCCGGCGGGGCGCTCGCCGGATGGCTCTCCTGGCGGTCCGCCGACGGTTCCGCGCCCCGCGGGGACGGCCGGGCGCTCCCGGCGGCCGGGGCACCGGACCGCGCACACGGCCGTACGGACGACCGCCCCCCGGCCACGGCCCGGAGCACCCGCGAAGGGCACCTCTCCGGCCGGATCGTGGTGATCGACCCCGGACACAATCCCGGCAACTTCCGCCATTCCGCCGACATCAATCAGCTCGTCGACATCGGAACCCATCGCAAGGAATGCGACACGACGGGTACGGCGGCCGCGGACGGATACACCGAAGCCGCATTCACCCGTGATGTTTCACAGCGGCTGCGGGCCCTGCTCGAAAAGGAGGGCGCAAAGGTCGTCCTCACCCATGAGGAAGGCGAGCGGGCCTTCGGTCCGTGCATCGACGAACGGGCCCGGATCGGCAACGAGGCGAAGGCCGACGCCGTCATTTCCGTTCATGCCGACGGATCGGCGGAGGGCCACCGGGGATTCCATGTGATCCTGCCCGGAAAGGTCGAATCGGGCGGCGCCGACACCACCGCGATCGTCGGCCCCTCCCGGCAACTGGGCGAGCACGTCGTGGAAGCCTTCGCCCGGGCCACGGGCTCCGGCCGGGCCAACTACCTCGGCGGCGGCACCGGCCTCGACGTGCGCACCGATCTCGGCGGACTGAACCTCTCCACGGTCCCCAAGGTCTTCGTCGAGTGCGGAAACATGGGTGACTCCCGGGACGCGGCACTGCTGGCGAGCGCCGACTGGCGGCAGAAGGCGGCCCTGGGCATCGCGGAGGGGCTGCGCGCCTTCCTCGCCCCCACCGCCTGAACACCGCTGTCCCAGTCGCCTGAACAACGATCCCCACCGCCCGAACACGACCGTCTCCACCGCCTGGACGACCGTCCCCGCTCACGCCGTACACCGCCGTATCCGGATGCGGATTCCGCGCGATCCCACGCGAATCCCCGGGAATCGAGCAGAGCCCGAGCGCATTCCGGCCGCCCGTCGTCACCCTTCCCCCACCCGGCCGTCACCCAAGATCCCGATCCGGTTCCGATCGGGTTTCCATCCGGCTCCTCCGGGGGCTCCGTTCCCTGTGAGTCCGTATACCGGGCAGACGCCGGGAAGCGGCAGACGATAGATTCACCCCGGGTGACGGGGGAGTCCCCGCACTGCGCCGAGCGCCCCGATGCGACGACGACCCGAGACGACCGACGAAGGATTCTCACGTGAACATCCGCTCCCTCACACGAGGCGACGGCGTGGTGATCGGAGCAGCGGTACTGCTGTTCATCGCCTCGTTCCTCGACACGTTCGACTGCGCCGGCACCAGGTGCGACGACGTGCCGAACGCCTGGGACAACGGGGCCCTGCTGCTGGGGGTCTATCTCGCCGGCGTGATCGGCGCCGTGCTGATCGTGCTCTCGCACCTGCTGCCCCGTCCGCCGAAGGTCCTCGGCATCGAGCTGGGCCACATCGGCGTGATCGCCACGGTCTTCACCGCCTGGACCGCGCTGGGCGCCATCTTCGACCCGTCGGGCTCGTTCGACATGGGCGAGTTCAGCCTCGACGCCGGTACCGGTCTGATCCTCGGCCTGATCGCGGCGCTCCTGCTGGCGGCGGGCGCGCTCTGCGGGCAGCTCGTGCCCGCGTTCAAGGCCCCCCTGCTGGGCACGCCCAGCCCGGCGGCTCCCCCGTCCCCGTACGGCGGGCACCCTCAGGGCGGTTACGGCTACCCCGGCGCGCAGGCACCCGGCCAGCAGCAGCCCTACCCCGGCCAGCCGGCCCAGCAGAACGTCCCGGGTGCCACGCCGCCCGGCGGTACGCCCGGCGGCGCCCCCGAGTTCGCGCCGTTCTGGTTCGCGGTGCCGGTGGCCCGCCCGCTGTACCCGGAGGACGGCTCCCCGACGCCGATCGCCGAACTGGCGCCCGGCACCTGGTACCTCGCCGTCGACCAGCGCGGCCAGGCGCTGGTGGCGCAGACGCAGGACGGCCGCCGCGGCGTGCTCCAGGACACCACCGGTATCCAGCGCGGCTGACCGCGCGGTTCCGCCCGCAAGGCCTCCGGCCCCTCGCCCTTCCGGGCGGGGGGTCGCTGCCGTATTCTGACGCACCGTCACATTGAGGCGTTCGGGCATTTGGGCGTTCGGGCGGTACGGAAGGGCGGGGTGAGGCCGTGCGACTGGGACTGGCCCTCGGCTACTGGGGCCGCGGCCCCGATCCGGACCGGCTCGGCCTCGCCCTGGAGGCCGAACGGCTCGGCTACCACTCGGTGTGGACCTCGGAGGCCTGGGGCTCCGATGCCTTCACCCCGCTGACGTGGATAGCCGCGCACACCTCCCGGATCCGGCTCGGCACCGCCGTCGCGCAGATGGCCGCCCGCACCCCGACCGCGACCGCGATGCATGCCCTCACCCTCGACCATCTCTCCGGCGGCCGGCTGATGCTGGGCCTCGGTCTGTCGGGGCCGCAGGTGGTGGAGGGCTGGTACGGCCGCCCCTTCCCGGCCTCCCCGCTCACCGCGACCCGGGAGTACGTCGATGTCGTCCGGCAAGTGCTGCGACGCGAGGGGCCGGTGGTGCACGAGGGCCGCTACCACTCCCATCCGTACACCGGTCCCGACGGCACCGGCCTCGGCAGACCGCTGAAGTCCATCACCCATCCGCTCCGGTCCGGACTGCCGGTCCTGCTGGGCGCTGAGGGCCCGAAGAACATCGCCCAGACCGCCCGGATCGCCGACGGCTGGCTGCCGCTCTACTGGTCCCCGCTGCGACCCGGTGTGTACGAGGAGTCCCTCGCCCCGCTCGCCGGGCGCACCGGCGACTTCGTGATCGCGCCGATGGTGCGGGCCGCGGTCTGCGACGACATCGCGCAGGGACTGCTGCCGGTGAAGACCATGCTGGGCTTCTACATCGGCGGCATGGGGCACACCAGCCGCAACTTCCACGCCGATCTGATGGCGAGGATGGGGTACGAGGAGGAGGCGCGAAGGGTCCAGCGGCTCTTCGCGGAGGGCCGCCGGGCGGAGGCGGTCCAGGCGGTCCCGGACGCCTTCGCCGACGAGATCTCGCTGGTCGGCCCGCGCGCCCGGATCGCGGAACGCCTCGAACTCTGGCGTACGACCCCGGCGACGGACCTTCTCGTCACCTCCCCCGACCCGGCGACCCTGCGAACCCTCGCGGAGCTGGTGCTCTAACCGTTCCCGCAGCAGTCCGGCGCCAGCCCCTCCGGCAGGTCCGTACCGCCGAAGACCGCGCGGGTCGGTTCGTCGCCGCCGAGCGCGGCGACGGCCAGCAGCAGGGAGCCCGCGGTCCAGGTCGTCCGCTCCTCCGGCCAGACCGCGCGGTCCTCGAAGACGTACCCCGTCCAGTACATGCCGTCCCCGGCCCGCAGATGCCCGATGGAGCGCAGCACCTCGTGCGCCCGCTCCGCATCCCCCGCCGCCCACAGCGCCAGCGCCAGTTCGCAGCTCTCGCCGCCGGTCACCCAGGGGTTGGGCAGCACGCAGCGCACCCCGAGTCCGGGCACCACGAATGCGTCCCAGCGCTCGTCGAGCCGGGCCCTGGCCGCCGCGCCGGTGACCGCGCCGCCGAGCACCGGGTAGTACCAGTCCATCGAATAGTGCGACTTGTCGAGGAACCGCTCGGGATGGCACCGGATCGCATGGGCGAGGGCGCCCGCCGCCAGCTCCCAGTCGGGCTGCGGCTCACCGCGCTCCTCGGCGATCGCGAGACCGCAGCGCAGCGCGTGGTGCACCGACGAACAGCCGGTCAGCAGCGCGTCGGTGACGGGGGTGCCGTCCGCCTCGCGCTTCCAGCCGATCTCGCCGCCGGGCTGCTGGAGCCGTACGACGAAGTCCAGCGCGGCACGGACCACGGGCCACATACGGTCGAGGAAGGCCGGGTCGCGGGTGGTCAGCCAGTGGTGCCAGGTGCCGACGGCGACGTATGCGGTGAAGTTGGTCTCGCGGCCCCGGTCGGTGGGCCGGGCCGGGTCGCCGTCCTGGTAGGCCGCGTACCAGGAGCCGTCGTCGTTCTGGTGCTCCCGCAGCCAGTCGTACGCCCGGGCCGCGGCCTCGTGCTCCCCGGCCGCGTCCAGCGCCATCGCCGCCTCGGTGTGGTCCCAGGGGTCGAGGTGGTGGCCGCGGAACCAGGGGATCGCGCCGTCGTCGCACTGCTGGGCACGGATCCCGGCGACGGTCTCGGCGGCCTGGGCGGCCGTCAGCACACCGGACAGGACAAGACGGCCGGTCGGCGGAGTGTGCGGGGTCCGGGGTGTCGTCACGCCTGCGCCAGGGGCAGCGCGGGCTTGGTCGCGTAGGCCACGAAGCTCTTGCCGATCAGCGGGTTGAGGGCCTGTTCGGCGAGCCGGGTGGCCAGTGGCTTCTTCATGATGTCCCAGACCAGGAGCTTGTGGTACGCCTTGACCGGCAGGACCTTGTCGTTGTCGACGCCGAAGGCGCACTTGAGCCACCAGTAGGGGCTGTGCAGGGCGTGGGCGTGGTGGGTGCCGTACGGGACGAGTCCGGCCTCCTCGATACGCGCGAGGAGTTCGTCCGCCTTGTAGATGCGGATATGGCCGCCCTCGACCTCGTGGTAGGCGTCGCTGAGCGCCCAGCAGATCTTCTCGGGGCCGTAGCGGGGGACGGTGACCGCGATCCGGCCGCCGGGCCGCAGGACCCGGACCATCTCGGCGAGCACGCCCTTGTCGTCGTGGATGTGCTCCATCACCTCGGAGATGATCACGACGTCGAAGGACTCGTCGGGGAAGGGGAGGTTGAGCGCATCGCCCTCCATGGCGGTGGCGGTGGCGCCCTCGGGTGCCTCACCCGCCTCCTTCATCGCCGCGAACCACTTGGCGACCTCGCGGATCTCCTCGGCGTTGCGGTCGAGGGCGACGACCCGGGCCCCGCGCCGGTAGCACTCGAAGGCATGGCGTCCGGCACCGCAGCCGAGGTCCAGGACACGGTCGCCGGGGGCGAGCGGGAAGCGGGAGAAGTCGACGGTCAGCACGCGTTCCTGCTTTCGCGGTCGGCACGGGAGGGGCGGAAGGAGGGGGACGGGCGGGGACACCGGCGGGGCGGAAACGTTCCGGCGACCACGGCTGCGACCGCTGTGGAAGCGGCGGGCGGCGGTACGGCGGCGCACCCGGAAGAAGCGCGGGTACGGGCGGGGCGGGTCACCGGGCGGCCGTCCGGGCTCCCCGGCGCGAGCGCGCGGCCCGCTCCACGGCCTCCCGGTACAGCTCCGCCGTGCCCTCCGCGGCACGGGCCCAGGTGAATCGTTCCAGCACCCGGGCGCGCCCGGCCGCGCCCAGCCGCGCCCGCAGCTCCGCGTCCCCGAGCAGCCGGCCCAGGGCCGCCGCCAGGGCGCCCGCGTCGCCGGGCGGTACCGCGAGGCAGGTCTCGCCGTCGGGGCCGGCGACCTCCGGGATCGCACCGCCGGTGGTGGCGGTGAGCGGAGTGCCGGTGGCCATCGCCTCCGCGGCGGGCAGGGAGAAACCCTCGTACAGGGACGGTACGCAGGCGATCTGCGAGCCGCGCACCAGATCGACCAGCTCCGGGTCGGAGACGCCCTTGACGAACTCGACCGCGCCGCCGAGCCCGTACCGTTCGATGGCCCGGGCGACCGGCCCGTCCTCGGCCCGCTTGCCGACCACGACGAGATGCGCGCCGGGGTGTTCGGTACGGACCTTGGCCAGCGCCTCCACCAGATGCACCAGGCCCTTGAGCGGCACATCGGCGCTGGAGGTGGTGATGATCCGGCCGGGGATCTCGGCGACGGCCGGATCGGGCGAGAACAGGCCGGTGTCGGCGCCGATGTGGACCACGCGGATGCGGTCGGGGCGGACGCCGAGGTGCTCTTCGATCTCGCGCCGGGAGGTGTCGGAGACCGTGAGCACGGACGGCAGCCGCCGGGCCACGCGCTTCTGCATCCGGGTGAAGGCGTACCAGCGGCGCAGCGAGGCCCGGCGCTGCCAGCCGGCGGCGGCGTCGAGTTCGAGCTGCCGGTCGACGGTGATCGGGTGGTGGACGGTGGTGACCAGAGGGGCGCCGAGGTCGCCGAGGAGTCCGTAGCCGAGGGTCTGGTTGTCGTGGACGACGTCGAACCGGCCGCGGTGGGCGCGCAGATGGCGGCGGGCCCGCAGGGAGAACGTCAGCGGCTCGGGAAAGCCGCCGGTCCACATGGTGCCGACCTCCAGGGCGTCGACCCAGTCGCGGTACTCGTCCCGGGCGGGCGTACGGAAGGGGTCCGGGCTGCGGTAGAGGTCGAGGCTGGGGAGTTCGGTGAGCCGGACGCCCTCTTCCGGGTCGAGCACGGGATAGGGCTGGGCACCGATCACCTCGACGTCGTGGCCGAGGCGGGCGAGTTCGCGGGAGAGATGGCGGACGTAGACGCCCTGGCCGCCGCAGAAAGGATTGCCCTTGTACGTGAGGAGGGCGATGCGCAGGGGGCGTTCACCGCGGCCGGGGGCGCCGCCGCGGGGGGCGTCGGCGGGGGCTCCGGGAGTGTCGCGGCCGCCGCTTCCGGGGGGCTGGGGGGAGTCGTCTCCGGAGGGCAGGAGGGAGCCGTTTCCGGGGGGCTGGGGAGTGTCGTTTCCGGGGGTTCGGACGGGATCGCGCGGCGCGCCGTCCTCCGGGTCACGGGGACCGGCTTCGATGGCCTCAGCGGTCACTCACGGCCCCCTGTCTCCCCTACGTTTCGGCGGAGCGTAACCGCTCGCGCTAATCTAGAACAAGTTTCAGACTTGCCCGCTCAAGGAGCATTGAATCTACCCGCAGGTAGCTCCGTCATGACGGCCGGATCAGGTGATTCACGCCACGACGGGCCGGGTACGGCGGGCTCGGCAACGGGCGCAACGGGGAACGGGGTACGCGGACGATGACAGCCGAAGCCCAGCAGGCACGACGGGGACCCGGACGGGCTTCCGGGCCGGTTCCCCGCGGCGCGAACGGCACGGAACCTGCTCCGGCCGCCGGACCCGCACCGGACCCCGCACCCGACCCCGCGGCGGGGCCGGGCCCCCGGCCCCGTACCGCCGCCCCGTACTCCGCGGCCGCAGCCGCACCCGCAGGGGCGCGGTCCGCGGCCGGGTCCGCGGGGGCGCGGTCCGCGGCCGGGTCCGCGGCCCGGCCGGGGGCGGGCGCCGGGCGGGGCCCCGTACCGCAGCCGGGGACGGTGCCCGGCTCGCCGCCCCTGACGGAGCGCCAGGAGGCCAGACGCCGCCGGATCCTGCACGCCAGCGCCCAGCTCGCGGGCCGGGGCGGCTTCGAAGCCGTCCAGATGCGGGAGGTGGCCGAGGCCGCGGGCGTCGCCCTCGGCACCCTCTACCGCTACTTCCCCTCCAAGATCCACCTGCTGGTCGCCACCATGCAGGACCAGCTCCAGCATCTCCACACCACCCTCCGCAAACGGCCCCCGGGCGGGGCGACCGCAGCCGAGCGGGTGGCGGAGACCCTGATGCGGGCCTTCCGGGCGCTCCAGCGCGAACCGCAGCTCGCGGACGCGATGGTGCGCGCCCTGACCTTCGCCGACCGCAGTGTCAGCCCCGAGGTGGACACGGTCTCGCGGCAGACGACGGCGATCATCCTGGACGCGACGGGCCTCGACGATCCGACGCCCGAGCAGCTCTCGGCGGTCCGGGTGATCGAACACACCTGGCACTCGGCGCTGATCACCTGGCTGTCGGGGCGGGCGTCGATCGCCCAGGTGAAGATCGACATCGAGACCGTGTGCCGGCTGATCGACCTGACGGCGCCGGACCCGGAGGCGGACGGCCGGCGGGGCCGCCGGGGCTGAGGCCCGTTGGGCGCCGGGCCGGGGCGGGCCCGGCCCGGTTCCCGGCTCACTCCTCCGGCGGAAAGACCGGTTCACCGCTGTCCAGCAGGGTGATCACGATCGCCTCCACCGGACAGTTCTCCGCCGCTGCGAGCACGGTCTCGTTCGCGTCCGTCGCCGCCTCCTTGGGGCGGGCCTGCCGCGCCGAGTCCAGGGCGAAGCCCTCCGGGGCCGTACCCACGCACATCCCGGAGCCGATGCAGACCCCTCGGTCGACCTCCACGTGCCAGCGGTCGCCCATCACACGCCTCCGTCCGTCGAGTTCGAGTTGTGCCGTGCCGTGGTCGCGGTCCGCTTCCGGCGGCTCAGGAGCCGTATCCGGCGGGCAGATGGATCGTCTTGTGCTCCAGATACGCGGCGTACCCCTCGGTTCCGAACTCCCGCCCGAGCCCGGAGTTCTTGTAGCCGCCGAAGGGGCCCAGCATGTCGAGGCTGAAGGTGTTGACGTTGTACGTCCCGGTCCGGATCCTGCGGGCGAAGGCGATACCGCGCTCCGGGTCGGCGGTCCACACGCTGCCGCTGAGCCCGTAGTCGGAGTCGTTCGCGATCCGTACCGCCTCCTCCTCGTCCCCGTACGGCAGCAGACAGACGACCGGTCCGAAGATCTCCTCCCGTGCCACGCGCATCCCGTTGTCGACGTCGCCCAGGAGGGTCGGTTCGACGTACCAGCCCCGCTCCAGCCCCTTCGGGCGGCCGCCGCCGGTGAGGATCCGGGCGCCTTCGCTCCGCCCGGCCCCGATGTAGTCGAGGGAGCGGCGGCGCTGGCGCTCCGCGACCAGCGGGCCGAGCCCGGTGGCGGGGTCCAGCGGATCACCGACGGTCAGCGCCTCCGCCGCGGCGGTCAGCGCTTCGGCTGTCTCCGCGTAGCGTGCGCGCGGTGCCAGGATCCGGGTCTGGGCCACGCACGCCTGACCGTTGTTCATCCAGGCCGCGGGGGCGATCCCGGCGACCGCTTCGGAGATATCGGCGTCCGGCAGGATCACCGCGGCCGACTTTCCGCCCAGTTCGAGGGTGACCCGGGTCAGATTGCGGGCGGCCACCTCCATGACGCGCCGGCCCGCGGCTACCGAGCCGGTGAAGGACACCTTGTCGACGCCCGGATGCCCCACCAGATACTCGCCGGTCCCGCGCCCCGCGGGCAGGATGGACAGCACGCCTTCGGGCAGTCCGGCCTCGCGGACGATCTCGGCGAGGAGATAGGAGTCGAGAGGGGTCTCCGGGGAGGGTTTCAGCACCGCCGTACAGCCCGCGAGCAGGGCGGGGGCGAGTTTGGCCGCCGCGGTGAACTGCGGGACGTTCCACGGCACGATCGCCGCGACGACGCCGACGGGTTCGCGCCGCACCAGGATCGGGCCGAGCACCCCCGCGCGCGGCTCCTCCTCCGCGACCGCGCGGGCCACGGTGATCGCGGAATCCCACACCATCATCGCGCCGAGCGCCTGGGCGAGGACGCTCCACGCGTACGGGGAGCCGTTCTGGGCGCTGATCACCCGGGCGAACTCCTCGTGACGTACGGCGATCGCGTCCTTGATCCGGCCGATGACCGCGATCCGCTCCTCCAGGGCCATCCGGGGCCAGGGCCCCTCGTCGAAGGCCCGGCGGGCGGCGGCGACGGCCCGGTCCGCGTCCGCCGGGGACGCGTGCGGGACCCGGCCGATGACCTGTTCGGTATGGGGCGAGACGACGTCGATGGTGTCGGTGCCGAGGGGGTCGGTCCAGGCTCCGCCGATGAAGAGCTGTTCGTGTGCGGTGAACTCCGTGGGTTCCGTGGGTTCCGTCATGGCCGCCGCCTCTCCCGCGCCGGGGCTTCTTCCACCAGATGTCCGACGAGATGTCCGACGAGATTTCTGAACGAGATCTCTGAACGAGATTTCTGACGCTGCGTCAGAACTGATATCAGCTCCGGGAGGAGTAATCCAGACCCGGGAGCCGGGCGGGGCGGACCGCGGGGGCCGGGGGCCGGGGCGCGGCGCCCCGGCCGGATCCCGGAGGCGGTGCGTACGGTGGGTGCATGAGCGGCACTCCCCCGCGTCCGGTACGCCCGGATCCGCGCCCACCGGCGGCCGGTGCGCGGCCCGAGCGGGTCTGGTACGCCTCGTACGGCTCCAACACCGACCCGGTACGGCTGCGCGCCTATCTCCTCGGCGGGCGGCCGGCGGGGGCGGCGCGGCCCACTCCGGGCTGCCGGGATCCACGGCCCCCCGAGCGGTCCATCCCGCTCGAACTCCCGGGCAGGCTGCACTTCGCGACCCGGTCGCCGGTCTGGTCGGGCGGACGGGCGTTCTGGGACCCGGACGCCGGGGGCACGACCTGGGCGCGGGCGTATCTGATCACGCTCGGCCAGTTCTCCGACATCGCGGCGCAGGAGATGTACCGCACCCCCGGCCCCGGTACGGATCTCGACCCGGCCGGGGCGCTGGCCGACGGGCGCGCGGCGCTCGGGCCGGGCCGGTACGAGACGCTGGTCTGCCCCGGGTTCGTCGGCGGGCTGCCGGTGCTGACCTTCACCGCGCCGTGGCGGTGCGGCGAGGTCCCCGGGGTGTGCCCGTCCGCCGCTTACCTGCGGCATCTGGCGGCCGGGCTGCTGGACGCCGGGGCGTGGGAGGCGTCCACGGTCGCGCGCTATCTGGCGGCGGCGCCGGGCGCGGAGGGGTGGACGCCGGAGCGGGTGGCGGAGCTGATGCCCGGCGCCGCGAAGCCGGCACCCGGTACCGCATAGCCGATGCCCGCTACCGCGAGAAAGCCCCGACGGCAGAGTTCCTGACACTGCATCAGATTCCGTTATGATGCAGTTGCCCACGTCAACGAGTAGCGGGGGTACGTGCCCCGGGGGCCACCGGCAGCGGGGCCCGCGGACCACCGCGAGCAGCACGAACAGCGCGAACAGGGGCACAGCCGGAGAACGAACCCCGCCGGGCACGGCGCCCACCCGCAGCCGCAGTCCCGCACGGGCCCACGGCGGCACCGATCGCCGCACCGTCCCGGAGAGCAGCCGAGGAGCGTGCATGCCACAGGTGATCGACCACGGCGGAGGCGTCTGGTCCGTCCAGGTCCCCATCCCCGACAACCCCCTCGGCCACACCCTGGTCCATGTCCTCGACACCGGCCGCGGCCCGGTCCTCGTCGACACCGGCTGGGACGACCCTGCCTCCTGGGACGCGCTCACCGAGGGTCTTGCCGCCGTCGGTACCGCGGTCCGCGAACTGCACGGGGTCGTGATCACCCACCACCATCCGGACCACCACGGGCTCTCCGGCCGGGTCCGGGAGGAGTCCGGGGCGTGGCTCGCGATGCACCCGGCGGACACCGCGATCGTCCGGCGCACCCGCGGCTCCCACCCCTCCCTCTGGTTCGACTATCTGACCGACAGGCTCGTCCGCGCCGGGGCGCCCGACGCGCATCTCGCGCCGCTGCAGGCGGCCCGCGCCGCGGGCCGGACCGGCGGCCTGCCCGGACTCGGCGCCGCCCTGCCCGACCGGGAGATCGTCCCCGGCGAGCTGCTGCCGCTGGCGGGCCGGAAACTGCGCGCGATATGGACGCCGGGGCATACCCCCGGGCATGTCTGCCTCCATCTGGAGGAGGCCCACCCGGCCGGGCTGCCCGGCGCCGGGAGGCTCTTCTCCGGAGACCATCTGCTGCCCGGGATCAGCCCTCACATCGGGCTGTACGAGGATCCCGAAAGCACTGTCGGAGCCGACGACGGCGACACCGATCCGCTGGGCGACTACTCGGCCTCCCTGGAGCGCATCGCCCGGCTCGCCCCGGCCGAGGTCCTCCCCGCCCACCAGCACGCCTTCACCGGCGCCGAGGCCCGGGTCCGGGAGCTGCTCGCCCACCACGAGGACCGCCTCCGGGGCCTCCTCGCGCTCCTCTCCGTACCCCTCACCCCCTGGCAGGCGGCCGAACGCATGGCATGGAACCGCCCCTGGTCCGCGATCCCGCACGCCTCCCGCACGATCGCCGTCTCGGAGGCCGAAGCCCATCTGCGCCGTCTGGTGAAACTGGGCCGCGCGGAGGTCCTGCCGGGGATACCGACGCGGTACGCGGCGGTCTGAGCCGATGCCGGGAAGCCTGCCCCGGTCCCGTACCGCCCGGAAATCCACCGCCGCGGGCGGCACCGCCCGCGACCGTCGGTAAAGTGGACTGGTCGTATCACGCCCTTACAGGGGGAAGCCGGTGCGAATCCGGCACTGACCCGCAGCCGTGAGCCGTCGGCGCGCGCCGTGTCCGTGACCCCGCAGGTCACCTCCGTACGCGCCGGGCAGAGTCGGAATGCCCTGTACGCGGACGTGACCGGCTTGCGCCACCGGCAGCCGCCGGTGGCCGGCACCGTCGAGGAATACGGGGCCGGAGCCCTGGTGCGTCCCGGACGCGCCCGTGCCCGGATCCCGGCAGCGTCCCGCAGAGGGCGCGGGAAGAGGCACCACCCGTCATGACCAACGCCACCACCGCACGCCGCGCGGCCGTCGCGCTCGCCGTCTCCGCCGTACTCGGCACGGCCCTCGCCCCCGCCGCGACCGCCGCCACCACCCCGCCCCCGGCCGCCCCGCTCCCCTCCGGCCTGTACGGCACCACCGACCCGGCGTACGACGGCGTGTGGCGGCAGTCGCTGGCGCTGCTCGCCCAGGACACCGTCGGGGTGAAGCCCGCGGGCAAGGCCGTCGACTGGCTGACCGGGCAGCAGTGCGCGGACGGCGCCTTCTCCGCGTACCGCGCCGACGCCTCGGCCGCCTGTGACGCCAAGCTGCCGCGCGATACCAACGCCACGGCCGCCGCGGTCCAGGCACTGACCGCGACCGGCGGCGCCGAGAAGACCGTCGGCAAGGCCGTCACCTGGCTGAAGTCGGTCCAGAACGCGGACGGCGGCTGGAGCTACAACCCGGGCGGCGCGAGCGACGCCAACTCCACCGCTGTGGTGATCGGCGCGCTGGCCGCCGCGGGTGAGAAGCCCGCGGCCGTGGCCTCCGCGAAGGGCGGGAAGTCGCCGTACGACGCGCTGCTGACCTTCGCCCGGCCGTGCACGGGAGCGGACGCGGGCGCCTTCGTCTACCAGCCGCAGATGCCGGGCGCCGTCGGTGACTCCACCGCCGCGGCGGTCGTCGCCGCGCAGGGTGCGGGCCTGGCCCCGAAGGCCGGAGCCGCCGGTTCCGTGGCCGGGGGCACGGTCTGCGACAAGGCCGCGAAGGACCTCAAGGGTGCGGCTCTCAACGGCGGCGCCTATCTGGCGGGCGCGCTCGCGAAGACCGGTCATCTGCTGACCCCGCCGATGCCGGGCGCCGAGGACTCGGCGCCCAAGCCCGACTTCGGGAACACTGCGGACGCGGTCGTCGCGCTGGCCGCGCAGGGCCGCACCGAGGCGGTGAAGAAGCCGCTGGAGTGGCTGAAGGCGAACGGTGCCGGATGGGCGAAGGAGTCGGGCCCGGCGGCGTACGCCCAGCTGGTCTTCGCGGCGAACGCCACCGGTACGGACCCCGCGGACTTCGGCGGTACGGACCTGGTGGCGGCCCTGAACGCGACGGGTCCGGCGCCGGAGTCGGCGTCGCCGTCCGCCGGTACCGAGAAGAAGAACGAGAACGACAAGAACGACAAGAAGGACGACGGGGGCCCGAACCTCTGGTGGATCGTGGGCGCGTTCTTCGCGGCGAGCGCGGGCGCGGGCTTCCTCCTCAGCGGCCGCCGCAAGCCCCGCGCATGACGACCTCCTCCGACCGCACCCCGGCCGGGGCCGCCGGGTCGGCCGGGCGCCCCGGCGCCGGAGCGGCAGCCGGTGCCCCGACGAGGCACCTCGCCGCGCCGACGGCCGGGCCGCCCGAGGCGGCCCCGGCCGGGCGCCGCGCCGCGTCCGTGGCCGGGACGCTCAGGAAGCCCCCGACCGAGCGCCCCCGCGCCGTACCGGAAGCACCGCACCGCACGACGACCGGCGGCTTGACCAGGCACCACACCGCGACCGCCGGGCCGCGGGCGTCCTCCGGGACACCCGGGTCCGCCGCAGGCGGGCGCCCCCGCGCCGTACCGCAAGCACCGCACCGCACGACGACCGAAGCCCCGACCTCGGCGGCCAGGGCGGACCGGCCCCGGCCGGCCGGGCGTCGGCGGTCCGTTGCCGCCGCGCGCGTCGGGGCCTTCGTGCTCGTTCTCGTCGCGGGGGCCGTCGGTGTGCTCGGTGCCGCCGCGCCCGCGCAGGCGGCCGGATACCGCTACTGGTCGTACTGGCAGGCGTCCGGCACCACCTGGACGTACGCCACCGAGGGCCCGGCGATCGCCCGGCCGTCGGACGGCGCCGTCCACGGCTTCCGCTTCGCCGTGAGCGCGGACTCCTCCGACGCCTCGAAGCCCCGCACCGCACCCGACTTCGCCGCGGTCTGCGGCACCACGCCCGCCGAGCCGGGCACCAAGCGCATCGCCCTCGTCATCGACCCCGGCACCGCCGCCGACGCACCCTCGGGCGAACGGCCGCCCGCGCCGCGTACCGCCTGCGCCCGTGTCCACCCCGGCGCGACCGCGGCGGAGGCGCTGGCCCGGGTCGCCAAACCGCTGCGCTACGACGGGAACGCGCTGCTCTGCGCGATCTCCGGCTATCCGGCGACCGGCTGCGGCGAACAGATCGCGAGCGGAGCGCGGAACGGCGACGACGCCACGCAGGACCCTGCCAAGGCATCCGGCAACAGCGACAGCGACGGCGGTCCGTCCCTCGGTCTCGTGGCCGGTCTCGGCGCCCTCGCCGTCCTCGGCGCGGCAGCGTACTGGCAGTCCCGCCGCCGGTCCCGATGACCCGCCCCACCGCACCGGCCGCGCCCGGCCGCCCCCGCCCCGCCACCGTGTCCGCCGTGTCCGCCGTGTCGCGCTGGCGCGCGCCCGTCGCGGACCGGGCCAATGCCGTCCATCCGGGCGCCTGGTGGCTCTGGGCGATCGGGCTCGCCGCCGCCGCGTCGCGGACCACGAACCCGCTGCTCCTGGGGCTGATCGTGGGCGTCGCCGGATATGTGGTGGCCGCCCGGCGCACCGACGCGCCGTGGGCCCGGGCGTACATCGCGTTCGTGAAGCTCGGGCTGTTCGTCCTCGCGATCCGGGTGCTGTTCTCCGTCCTCCTCGGTGCCCCGATCCCGGGGACGCATCTGCTGTTCACCCTCCCCGAGGTGCCGCTGCCCGACTGGGCGCAGGGCATCCGGATCGGCGGCCGGGTCCATGCCGAACAGGTCGTCTTCGCCGTCTACCAGGGCGCCAAGCTGGCGGCCCTGCTGATCTGCGTGGGCGCGGCGAACGCGCTCGCGAACCCGGCCAGGCTGCTGAAGTCGCTGCCGGGCGCCCTGTACGAGGCGGGGGTGGCCGTCGTCGTGGCGATGACCTTCGCGCCGAATCTGGTCGCGGACGTGGCCCGGCTGCGCACGGCCCGCAGGCTGCGCGGCCGTTCCACGGGCGGGCTGCGGGCGATGGCACAGATCGGGCTGCCGGTGCTGGAGGGCGCTCTGGAGCGTTCGGTCGCGGTCGCGGCGTCGATGGACGCCCGCGGCTACGGCCGGACGGCGAGCGTGCCGCCCGCGGTCCGGCACACCACGACCGCGCTGACGCTCGGCGGGCTGCTGGGCGTCTGCGCCGGTACGTACGGGCTGCTGGCTGCCGAAGGCGCGGCGTACGGGCTCCCGCTGCTGGTGGGCGGGCTGGCCGCGGCCGTCGCCGGGCTGCGGCTCGGCGGCCGCCGGACGGTCCGGACCCGCTACCGGCCCGACCGGTTCGGCGCCCGCTCGTGGCTGGTCGCCGGTTCGGGCGCGGCGGTCGCCGCGCTGATGGTGTGGGCGGTGTCGTACGCCCCGGGCGCGCTGGAGCCCGGAGTCGTACCGCTGACCGCGCCGACCCTGCCGCTCTGGCCCGCGGCCGGTGTGCTGCTCGGTCTGCTGCCCGCCTTCGTCGCCCCCGTCCCAGCCCCCGCCGCTGCCCCCGCCCCCGCCCCCGCTCCCGAGGAGTCGCCGTGATCCGGTTCGAGAACGTGTCGGTGACGTACGACGGCGCGGCCGCCCCCACGGTCGCCGGGGTCGATCTGACCGTCCCGGAAGGCGAACTCGTCCTTCTGGTGGGTCCGTCCGGTGTCGGCAAATCGACCCTGCTGGGCACGGTCTCCGGTCTCGTACCGCATTTCACCGGCGGTACGCTGCGCGGCCGGGTCACGGTCGACGGCCGGGACACCCGCACCCATCCGCCGCGACAACTGGCCGACGTCGTGGGAACGGTGGGCCAGGACCCGTCGGCGCACTTCGTCACGGACACCGTCGAGGACGAGCTGGCGTACGGCATGGAGTCCCTGGGCACGCCCCCGGACGTGATGCGGCGCCGGGTGGAGGAGACCCTCGACCTGCTGGGCCTCGCCGGGCTGCGGGAGCGGCCGATCGCGACGCTGTCGGGCGGGCAGCGGCAGCGGGTGGCGATCGGTTCGGTGCTGGCCGCGCACCCCAAGGTGCTGGTCCTCGACGAGCCGACGTCGGCGCTGGACCCGGCCGCCGCGGAGGAGGTGCTGGCGGTGCTCCAGCGGCTGGTGCACGACCTGGGGACGACGGTGCTGCTGGCGGAGCACCGGCTGGAGCGGGTGGTGCAGTACGCGGACCGGGTCGTCCTCCTCGCCGGGCCGGGCGCCGCGCCGGTGACCGGGACACCCGAGAAGATCATGGCGGTCTCCCCCGTACACCCTCCCGTGGTGGCGCTGGGGAAGCTGGCGGGCTGGGATCCGCTGCCGCTGTCGGTACGGGACGCCCGGCGCCGGGCCGTGGACCTGCGGGACCGCCTCGGTGACCCGGCGCCCGTCCCCGCGCCCCGTTCCGGCGAGACCGTGGCCGGGCTCTCCGGCGTCGGTGTCCGGCACGGCCGGGTGACGGCCCTGCGCGGTATCGACCTGACGTTCACGGGCGGCGAGACCGTCGCCCTGATGGGGCGGAACGGGGCCGGGAAGTCGACCCTGCTGTCGTCCCTGGTGGGGCTGGTCGAGCCGGTGTCGGGCACGGTGTCCGTCGGCGGGCTCGCACCGCACCGGACGCGGCCGCGGGATCTGATCAGGCGGGTCGGTCTGGTGCCGCAGGAGCCGCGGGACCTGCTGTACGCGGACTCGGTCGCCGCCGAGTGCGCGGCGGCCGACACGGACGCGGGCGCCGAGCCGGGCAGCTGCCGCGCGCTGGTGACGCGGCTGCTGCCGGGGGTGGCGGACGCCACGCATCCCCGTGATCTGTCGGAGGGGCAGCGGCTCGCGCTGGCCCTCGCGGTGGTGCTGACGTCCCGGCCGCCGCTGCTGCTCCTCGACGAGCCGACCCGGGGCCTGGACTATGCGGCGAAGGCGCGGCTGGTGACGGTGCTGAAGGAGCTGGCGGCCGAGGGGCATGCCATCGTGCTGGCCACGCACGATGTGGAGCTGGCGGCCGAGCTGGCGCAGCGGGTGGTGGTGCTGGCGGACGGCGAGATCGTCGCGGACGGCCCGACGGCGGAGGTCGTGGTGGGCTCTCCGGCGTTCGCCCCGCAGGTGGCGAAGGTGCTGGCGCCGCGGCGCTGGCTGACGGTGGCCCAGGTGGAGGCCTCACTGTGAGCCCGGTGTCCTCCCCCCGGCCCGTCCGTCTCGGCCCCCGTTCCGTCGCCGCCCTGGCGCTGATCAGCGCCATCGGTGTGGCGTTCTTCGGCTGGCCGCTGCTCGCGGACGAGCGGTCCGGGGTGGTCGCGCACGCGGAGGACGCGCCGTGGCTGTTCGCGCTGCTGCTGCCGCTGCTGGTCGCGGTGGTGGTGGCGACGATCGCAGATACCGGGATGGGTGCGAAGGCGGTCGCCATGCTGGGGGTGCTGGCGGCGGTGGGCGCGGCGATGCGTCCGCTGGGTGCCGGGACGGCCGGCCTGGAGCCGATGTTCTTCCTGATGGTGCTGGCGGGCCGGGTGCTGGGGCCCGGCTTCGGCTTCGTCCTGGGCTCGGTGACGATGTTCGCCTCCGCGCTGCTGACGGGCGGCGTCGGGCCGTGGCTGCCGTTCCAGATGCTGGCGATGGGCTGGTTCACGATGGGCGCGGGGCTGCTGCCGGGCGCGGAGCGGCTGCGGGGGCGGGCGGAGACGCTGATGCTGGCCGGGTACGGGGCGCTGGCGGCGTTCGCGTACGGCACGGTGATGAACCTCCAGGGCTGGACGATCGTCCCCGGCATGGCGACGGGGATCTCCTTCCAGCCGGGTGAGCCGCTCCAGGACAATCTGGTGCGCTTCTTCGCCTATGTCGCGGCCACCTCCCTGGGCTGGGACCTGGGGCGGGCGGTCCTCACGGTCGTCCTCACACTCACCGTGGGCCCGGCGGTGCTCGCGCTGCTGAGGCGGGCGACGCGGCGGGCCGCGTTCGAGGCGCAGGTCACATTCGAGGGCGGGGACGGGGGTGCGGCGGGTGAGCCGCCCCACAGGGCCCCGAGGGCGTACGAGGAGTCTTCGTAGCCGTACGGGCCGGGGGCAGGGCCGCCGACCGGCCCGGGTCACGGGGTGTGGCGGCCCGGGATGCGAGGCCGCTTAGTAAGAGGGCTCGTTGCGACGGGGTCGGGCGGCGGCTAGAACTGATCCGTCGCCGGGCGGCGGGCGTTTCGCCCCGTCTCCGCGGCATCCCCCGTCCCCGACGTCAGGATCCCCCTGTGCTCCGCTCCGCCACCGCTGTGCTCCGCCGCCCGTCCCGCCACGCCTTCGTGGGCGCCGCGCTCGTCGCGACGTCCGCCGCGATGGTCGTGGGCCTGAACCCGGCTTCCGCCGCCGCTGCCCCCGCGGCCGCCCCGGCCTCGGTTCCGGCCGCCGTGGAGGCGGCGTCCGCGAAGGCGGTCGCGCAGAAGATGATCGGCAACGACGCGCAGTTCCAGTGCTTCAGCCAGATCGTGGCCAAGGAGAGCAACTGGGACGTCCAGGCGTCGAACCCGTCGAGCGGTGCGTACGGCCTGGTGCAGGCGCTTCCGGCGAACAAGATGGCCACGGCCGGATCCGACTGGAAGACCAACCCGGAGACCCAGATCGAATGGGGTCTGAACTATATGCAGGAGCGCTACGGCAGCCCGTGCGCGGCCTGGGCGAAGTGGCAGACCCAGGGCTGGTACTGATCCGGGTCCTTCCGGCCGGCTGAGACATGACAGGGGGCCCCGTACGGCGAACGTGCCGTACGGGGCCCTCTGTCATGTCTCGTCGCGTGGCCCTTCTCAGCCCGCGGCCGCCCTCATCAGCAGATGCCCCCGGCGGTACCGCTCCCCTTCGCGCGGTTCGCGCAGCATCCGCCCGACCTCGGTGAACCCGGCACCGGCGGCCAGCCGCGCCAGCTCGTCCACCGGCCAGCGCCAGGCCTCCGTCACCCGGTGGTCGAAGACCGTGACCGGCTCGCCCTCCGATTCGAAGAAGGCGAGCAGCAGCAGCCCGCCGGGGGCGAGCACCCGGCGGAATTCGTCGAAGTACGGGGGCAGCTCCCGCGGTGGCACATGGATCACCGAGTACCAGGACACGATGCCCGCCGCCTCGCCGTCCGCCAGCTCCAGGGCGTCCATGGAACCGATCTCGAACCGCAGGTCTGGGTAGGCCTCCCGGGCCAGGCCGATCATCACGGGCGACAGGTCGATCCCGAAGGCGTCCAGGCCGAGGCCGTGGAGGTGCGCGGTCACCGGCCCCGGTCCGCAGCCCAGTTCGGCGACGGGCCCGCCTCCCGCGGCCCGTACCTGGTCGGCGAAGGCCTGGAGGAACGTACGGTCGAGGGAGGGGGCTTCGAGGTCGTCGCGGGCGAGGGCCGCATAGGGCAGGGCGAGGGCGTCATAGGCGTCGGCGGTCCGGCGCAGATACGAGGTGGGCTCGGTCATGCGCAGGGACGCTACCTGCACGCCGGCGGCCCGGAGTCGGCCGGGAACGTCATCGGCTCGGCGGCCGGGCCGCGATCCTCGGGCGCGGTCACCCGGCGACGGCGACGGATGCCCCTGCCCTGAACGTCATGGCGACCTGCTTCCGCCGGGGCCGTCGGGTGAGCGCGGACGGGCTCGGCTTTCGCGGATCGCGGCCGCCTACCCCGCTCGGGCGCATGCCTCCGCCTCTGCCAGGTAACGCGCCACCGGGCCCAGGGTCAGCATGCCGCTCGCGGCGCCGGCGTGTTCTGCACGGGCATGACGCAAGGCAGCTCCAGCGTGTGCTGCGATTCCGCGCTCGTCGAGGCGTACGGCGGCACGGGCGGTCAGGCACCACATGGCCTCCTGCATATGGTCACGCGGCGATTCGGGCACCGCAGCGAGGGCGGCACGGGCCTGCTCGCCCCGGCCCTGGGCGAGCAGCACAAGGGGTTCCGTCCAGGGCCGGTAGGGGCCCCAGTCGAGGTGCGGTTCGGTGGGCGCGGGCCGGTCGTGCAGCAGGCGCAGTCCCAGGAGGGCGAGCGGGAACAGGCCACGGTGCAGCCCCGGCATTCCGGCCGCCCGGAGGGCGCCCTCGGCGGCGCGGTAGTGAGCTGCGGCCGTGGCGGCGGTCGGCCCGCCGGGTTCGGTACTGCGGGCGGCCGTGGCCCGGGCCCTGAACCAGCAGGTGAGGACGGAGACGAGCGGTGCCTCGGTGGCGGCGGAGAGCTGTTCGGCTGCCTCGGCGTGGGTGGCCGCGGCGTCGAGGTCGCCGAGGGCCGAGGCGGATTGCAGGCGGACGAGTCGGCCGAGTACGGCGAAGTTCGGCAGCTCGTGCCGGGTGGCCAGGTCGAGGATCTCGGCGCCGGTCCGGTCCCGTTCCTCCGCGAGGCCGGGACGGGTGAAGGACTGGAGGAAAACCCCGTTGAGGGCGAAGGCCAGCAGGGCCGGATCAGCCAGGTCCCGCGCCAGCTCCTCAGCCTGACACGCGGCCTGCTGCGCGCGCTTCAGCTCGGTGGCGGACAGATCCGCACTGCGGCTCTCGACGGCGACCGTGGCCAGGAGGCGGGCGCGCAGGTCGTCGGGGCCGTCGGGGCCGAGCCCGGTGAGCGTGCGCTCGGCAGCCGCGACGACGGCGCGGGACTGCTCGGGGTCGTCGGCCCGGCTCCAGACGGCGGGCACGTCATAGGCTGCGATGATCCGGGCGGTCAGAGCGAGGTCCCCGGTGCGTTCCGCCGCCCGGACGGCGGCGAGGCGGTCGCGCCGCGACCGGACGAGGGCATCGCCACCCGCCAGGGCGAGAGTGCGGGCCAGGTCCACGGTGGTGCGCGGGCCGAGCCGGACACCGGGGCCGGTCCACACGGTCCGTGCGTCTTCGGGAGGCCCGGCGCCGTTGAGGATGTCCTTCTCCAGGCGTTGGAGGTCGGGACCGGGGTCGAGCCCGAGTTGATCGACAAGCATCGTGCGGGCGCGGCGGAGAGTGGCCAGCGCGTCGGCTCGGCGGCCCGCGCGGTGCAGTGCGCGGGCGAGCAGTTCCCAGGCCGGCTCGCGCCACGGATGTTCGGCGACATGGGCACCCAGCCCGGCGACGAGCTCGGCCCCTTCCCCGGAGTCGAGGAGGATGCGGGCGCGCAGTTCCGTCCCCTCCAGCCTCAGCTCCTCCAGGCGGGTCCGCTCGCGCTGCGCCCATGGGGAGCCGGTCACATCGGCGTAGGCGGGTCCTCGCCAGTCCGCGAGTACCGTGCCGAGGTCGCCCGCCGCGTCGGGGTTGCGGCGGGCTCGGGCCAGGGTGTCCTGGAACCGGTGGACGTCCACGTCCTCGCGTGGCAGGCGCAGCGCGTAGCCGGGTCCTTCGGTGACGATGATGCGCGGCGGATCGCGGGGCGGCCGGTCGGGTTCGAGGGCGCGTCGCAGCGCGGCGACGAAGGTACGCAGAGCGCCCACGGCGCGGGCAGGCGGATCGGCCCACAGGTCATCGACGAGGGTGTCGGTGGTGACCATCCGTCCCTCGGCGGCGACGAGCCTGGCGAGTACCTCGCGATGGCGGGGTCCGCCCAGATCAACCGGGCTGCCGTCGTCGCGGAGGGCCCGCACGGCACCGAGCACGTCGATTCGCATGACCCCATCCTCCGTGCCGGGGGCCGGCTGCGCCCCACCGTACTGATCGGATGCTGATCGCCGTCGCCCAAGCTGACCCGGTCAGGTCCCCGACGCGAAAGACGGTCCCTCATGACGCTCACGATTCCCGGCTTCGATCAGATCCGCCTGCCCGGTGCGGACGGTGTGG
This sequence comes from Streptomyces tsukubensis, assembly GCF_003932715.1. NCBI lineage: Bacteria > Bacillati > Actinomycetota > Actinomycetes > Kitasatosporales > Streptomycetaceae > Streptomyces > Streptomyces tsukubensis. The sequence goes on from NZ_CP020700.1 coordinate 2,210,937, forward strand.
AGCTGGCAGCAGCGGTAGCCGGCAGCGGAAGCCCCGTCGTGCTGTTGCACGGTTTTCCCCAGACCCACCTGATGTGGCGGCACGTCGCCGAACGGCTCGCCGACGAGCACACGGTGATCTGTCCCGACCTGCGGGGCTACGGCGCCAGCGACAAGCCGGCGGCCACCGGCCCCGATGTGTACGCCAAACGCACCATGGCCGCCGACGTCGTGACCCTGGCGGCGGCCCTCGGCCACGAGCGCTTCGCCCTCGTGGGCCACGACAGGGGCGCCCTGGTCGCCTTCCGGGCGGGTCTTGACCACCCCGAGACCATCACGCACCTGGGCATCCTCGACATCGTGCCGACACTCGACATGTGGAACGTCCTGCACGGCACCTCGGCGGCGGTCGGCTACCACCTCTTCCTCATGGCGCAGCCGCCGGGCCTGCCGGAGGCGATGATCGCAGGCAGCGCGGACGCGTTCTTCGGATCGTTCTTCGACGCCTGGGCCAACGACCCGAGCAGCATGCCCGAGGAGGTACGTGCCGAGTACCTGCGCGCGAGCGCCGCGGCAGTGACGTCGATCGTCGCGGACTACCGGGCTTCGGCGGGCATCGACGTCATACATGACCAGGCGGACCTGGACGCCGGGTCGCAGCTTGCCATGCCCGTGACGGTCGTCCAGCAGGACTGGGGCGCACAGCTCGGCTACGACGCTGCCGGGGTGTGGCAGGCGTGGGCGCCGGACCTGGAGCACCGGCTGACCGGCGCCGGGCACTTCATGGCCGAAGAGGCACCCGACGAGATCGCAACCGTGATCCGGGGCCTGCTGGCCCGCTGATTCTCCTGCTCTCGGCTCGTCGGCCGGGCCGCGGTCGGGGCCGGCCGGGCCGTGACCCCGGCCGTGCGGCGGCCACCGCACGCGGCCGCACCGCGCCCCGCCGACGGCTACACCCGCTGGATGATCGTGGCCGTCGCCAGGGCGCCGCCCGCGCACATCGTCACCAGCGCCGTCTCCTTGTCACGGCGCTCCAGTTCGTGCAGGACCGTGGTGATCATCCGGGCGCCGGTCGCGCCGACCGGATGCCCCAGGGCGATCGCGCCGCCGTTGACGTTGACCTTCTCCAGGTCCTGGTCGAAGACCTGCGCCCAGCTCAGCACCACCGCGGCGAAGGCCTCGTTGATCTCGACCAGGTCGATGTCCTTCAGGCTCATGTCCGCCCGCCCGAGGACGGTACGGGTGGCGTCGATCGGGCCGTCGAGATGGAACCGGGGATCGGCACCGACCGCGGCCTGGGCCACGATCCGGGCGCGCGGCTTCAGCTTCAGCGCCCGGGCCGTCCGCTTGGACGCCCACATGATCGCCGCCGCGCCGTCGGAGATCTGGGAGGCCGTACCGGCCGTGTGGAGTGCGGTCGGCAGGACCGGTTTCAGTCCGGCCAGCGCCTCCATGCTGGTGTCGCGGAGCCCTTCGTCGCGGTCGACGAGCCGCCACATGCCGTGCCCCGCCGCCTGTTCGTCCTCGGTGGTGGGGACCTGCACCGCGTACGTCTCGCGTTTGAACCGCTCCTCGGCCCAGGCGGTGGCGGCCCGCTCCTGGGAGAGCAGCCCCATGGAGTCGACGCGTTCCCGGGTGAGCCCCCGGTGGCGGGCGATCCGCTCGGCCGCCTCGAACTGGTTGGGCAGGTCCACGTTCCACTCGTCGGGGAAGGGTTTGCCCGGCCCGTGTTTGGAGCCGCTGCCCAGCGGCACCCGTGACATCGCCTCGACGCCGCAGCTCACACCGATGTCGATGACCCCGGCCGCGATCATGTTCGCGACCATGTGGGAGGCCTGCTGCGAGGAGCCGCACTGGCAGTCGACGGTCGTCGCGGCCGTCTCGTACGGCAGGCCCACCGCGAGCCACGCGTTGCGCGCGGGATTCATGGACTGTTCTCCGGCGTGGGTGACCGTACCGCCGACGATCTGCTCCACGCAGTCCGGCTGGATACCGGTCCGGCCGAGGAGTTCGCGGTAGGTCTCCCCCAGCAGATAGGCCGGATGCAGATTGGCGAGGGCGCCCCCGCGCTTCCCGATGGGGGTCCGGACGGCTTCGACGATGACGGGTTCGGCGGCCATGGCTCGTCCTCTCCTATGGGCTGCGCGGACGGTCCCGGCGCCCGCGCAAGAACTAGTACGCGTTCTAGTTCTACCGTCAGTCTTATGGCCGTTACCCCGGGTACGCAAGGGCCTTGCAAGCCCTTGCTGCGCCCCCGCGAGACAACAGTTCCCGCCATGCCTCTTGCCTCTTCTAGAACTCGTTACTACCTTGCCGTCGGATTCTGATGCACCGTCAGATCACCTTGCGGGGAACGGAACCGCGGACGGCGCATCGCGAACGGGCCGCCGACCGGCCGGCGGGGGACCGCAGGCCGACCACCGGAGGACGGAACGGATCAGAGAACCGCGGATCAGAGAACCGGAGAGCTGCCGATGGCCCCCGTACCGTGTCCCCATCTGCCCGAGGGGTTCGACGTCACCGACCCCGACCTCCTCCAGTCACGCGTGCCGCACCCCGAGTTCGCCCTGCTGAGAAGAGTTGCCCCGGTGTCCTGGTGCGCCCAGCGGCACGGCGTGTCCGGGTTCGACGACGACGGCTACTGGGCGGTGACCCGGCACGCCGACGTCAAGTACGTCTCCACCCGTCCGGAGCTCTTCTCGTCCTGGACGAACACCGCGGTCATCCGTTTCAACGAGTCCATCCGGCGCGAGCAGATCGACGTCCAGCGGCTGATCATGCTGAATATGGACCCGCCCGAGCACACCCGGGTCCGGCAGATCGTGCAGCGCGGTTTCACGCCCCGCGCCGTCAACTCCCTCCGTACGGCGCTGCGGGAACGGGCGCTGAAGATCGTGGACGAGGCGGTCGCGCGCTCCCGCGACGGCGGCTCCTTCGACTTCGTGTCCAGCATCGCCGTCGAGCTGCCGCTCCAGGCCATCGCCGAGCTGATCGGCGTCCCGCAGGAGGACCGGTCGCAGATCTTCGACTGGTCGAACACCATGGCCTCGTACGACGACCCCGAGTTCGCCGTCACGGAGGAGGCGGGCATCCGGGCGTCGATGGACTTCCTCTCGTACGCGATGAACCTCGCCGCCGCCCGCAAGGAGTGCCCGGCGCAGGACATCGTCACCCAGCTGGTCGCGGCCGGGGACGCGGGCAATCTCTCCAACGACGAGTTCGGCTTCTTCGTGATCCTGCTGGCCGTCGCGGGGAACGAGACCACCCGCAATGCGATCACCCACGGGATGCACGCCTTCCTCAGCCACCCCGAACAGTGGGAGCTGTACCGGCGCGAGCGCCCGGCGACGACCGCCGAGGAGATCGTCCGCTGGGCCACACCGATCGTCTCGTTCCAGCGGACCGCCACACAGGACGTGGAGCTGGGCGGGCAGCGGATCCGGAAGGGCGACCGGGTGGGTCTCTTCTACTCCTCGGCCAACAACGACCCGGAGGTCTTCGAGGACCCCGAGGCCTTCGACATCACCCGCGACCCCAATCCGCATCTGGGCTTCGGCGGCGGCGGACCGCACTTCTGCCTGGGGAAGTCGCTGGCGGTGATGGAGATCGACCTGATCTTCAACGCGATCGCGGACGCGCTGCCCGGGCTGAAACTCGCGGGTGAGCCGCGCAGGCTCCGGTCCGCCTGGCTGAACGGCGTCAAGGAACTGCGGGTGACCACGGGCGCCTGAGCCCACCGCGCGAACCCGCGCCGGTGCGGCGCGGGCCCCGTCCCCGGGCCCGCGCCACCCTCGGCGCCGTACCACCGCACGACAACGACCCCGCGCCACCCTCGGCGCCGTACCGCCGTACGAGAACGGCCCCGGGACGCGGACCAGGTGTCCGCGTCCCGGGGCCGTCCCGGCGCCCGGCCGCCGCGCGGCCGGGCGTACTTCCGTCAGGTCGCCGACTTCTGGGCGACGGCCGTACCGCCCCCGCCGTCCTCCGGCGCCTTCGCGTCCTCGGCCACCGGCTTCTTCTCCATGCCTCCGGAGGCGCCCGCGGCGCTCTCCGCCGAGGTCCGGGCGGCGGGTACGGAGACTCTCGTGGTCACGGCACCGGCGGGCACGGCATCCCCTTCCCCGGCACCGGCCTTCGGCAGCAGCGACCGCCGTCCCGAGAGGACGTACGTCAGCCCGAAGCCGGTGCCGACCACGATCGCGCCGCCCACCGCGTCCAGGATCCAGTGGTTCGCGCTGGCCACGATCACGTACAGCGTGATCAGCGGGTGCAGCAGCCCCAGCGCCTTCATCCACAGCTTGGGCGCCAGCATCACGACCACCACACCGCACCACAGCGACCAGCCGAAGTGCAGCGACGGCATCGCCGCGTACTGGTTGGTGACCGCGGTCATCGCCCCGAACTCGGGGTTCGAGAGGTCCTGCGTCCCATGGACCGTGTCGACGAAGCCCATGCCCGGCATCAGCCGCGGCGGCGCCAGCGGATAGAGCCAGAAGCCCACCAGCGCCAGCAGGGTCGCGAAGGCCAACGACGCCCGCGCCCAGCGGTAGTCGGTGGGGCGGCGGATGTAGAGGACCGCGAGGATCGCCAGCGGCACCGGGAAGTGGAAGGAGGTGTAGTAGAAGCTGAGGAAGTCCGTCAGCCACTCCGCCTTCACCGCAGCCTGGTTGATCCCGTGCTCGATGTCGATGCCGAGCGCCTGCTCGATGGAGGCGATCTGCCGCCCGTGCTCCTCGGCGGTCGCCGTGGACGCGGTCGCGGCCAGCCGGATCTTGGAGTAGATCGCGTAACCGACCCGGATCGCCACCAGCTCCAGCAGCAGGTTGGGACGGCTCAGCGCCCGCTTCCAGAACGGCAGCAGCGGCACCCACCGCCAGCGGGAGTCCGGGGGCGTGACATAGCTGGTCGGCAGGGGTCTGCGGAAATGCGGATCCGTACGGGACAGGAACGGTACGGCGCAGGCGGCGGCCAGCGCCGCGATCAGGATCGCGTTCTCGCGCACCGGCTGCAGCACCGCCATGTTCGGCAGCAGCATCTTGCTGGGGAGCGTCACCACGAACACGGTCAGAACCGGCCAGAGCATCCGGTCCGCGGCCTTCTTGCCGACCCGGCCGACGACGGCCAGCAGCAGCCACAGCAGCTGGTGCTGCCAGGTGGTGGGCGAGACGGCGACGGCGACACAGCCGGTGATCGCGACGGCGAGCAGCAGCTGCCCGTCGCGGGCGTAGCGGACCGCGCGGCGCAGTCCGAACCAGGTCACGGCGGCGGCCAGGGCCAGATAGAGCGCGATCTCCAGCGGGCCTTCGAGGCCGAGGCGGAGCAGCGCGCCGTGGAGGGACTGGTTGGCGAGCCCGTCGGGACGGCTGCTGAGCCCGGCACCCGCGACGTGCTGAATCCAGTACGTCCACGAGTCACCGGCCATCGCCGCCCAGGCCACGGCCGTACAGGCGGCGAAGGTCGCGGCGGAGGTCACCGCGGCGCGGCGGCGGCCGGTGAACCAGAGCAGCGGAACGAAGAGCAGGACCGTGGGCTGGAGCGCCGCGGCGATGCCGATGAGCGCCCCGGAAGCGCGTTCGCCCCGGGCGACGAAACAGCCCAGGAGGACCAGGAGGACCGGGATGATGCTGGTCTGGCCCAGGTAGAAGCTGTTGCGCACGGGCAGCGAGAGCATCAGCAGGCTGATCGCGAAGGGCGCGGCGAGCAGCGCGCTGCGGCGGGACACCGGGCCGGGCAGCGCCCGGGCGACGATCAGGCCTATCCCGACGACGAGCAGCAGGGTGGCGAAGGTCCAGGCCACGCCGAGGCTCTGTTCGGCGCCGCGGGTGAGCGGTTTCAGCACCAGCCCGGCGAAGGGTGTGCCGGTGAAGAGGTCGGTCTCGTAGAGCGACCCCTTGACGTGCAGCACGCCCTCGGGACCGATCCACTTTTCGAGGTCGATGAGCCGCTCGCCGGGCGGCTCGCGCAGGACCACCGCCAGTTGCCGTACGGCGAGTACGGCGGCCAGTAGCCACAGTGCGGCCCTGGCCGCGCTCATCCTGGTGGCGGCCCCCTTCGCGGTATCACTTCCGCGCACGCTGTGCTCCGCGTTCGCCACGTCCCGCCGCGCCTCCCTTTCATCCCGTTGATCCAGAAACACCGGTGTTCTCCGGTCCGGCGACCGCCTCCACCTGCCGAAAAGGTGACGGGTGCCCGAAGAAGCCTCGCATTGCCCGTTGAGTGAGACTCGGGCAACCCCCTCTTTGCCTGACTGTCGCCCGGTTTTGTTCGGATGTCCGGCCGGACATCCAGGGGAGGGCCCGCCCGGGGAAGATACAAGACCTTCGCCCCGGCCATCCGTGCCGCTTATCACGCCACAGCGGCCGGGATACGCCCCGGGGCCCTAGGTTGGGGCATATGACCGACGCACATCAGCACGAAGCACGCGGAGCACACGGAGCACACGGAGAGCGCGTGGCGCGCGGAGCGCACGAGGCAGAGGCGCGCTGGAGCGCCGTCGACGGCTATCTGACGGATCTGCTGGCTCCGGAGGACGAGGCACTGACGCGGGCGCTGGAGGCGAGCGACGCGGCGGGGCTGCCCCGGATCGCGGTCGCCCCGAACCAGGGGAAGCTGCTGCAGCTGCTGGCACGCGCCATGGGCGCCCGAACGGTTCTGGAGATCGGCACCCTGGGTGGCTACAGCACGATCTGGCTGGCCAGGGCGCTACCGGAGGGCGGCAGGCTGATCTCCCTTGAGTACGACGAGCGGCATGCGGAGGTGGCGCGGGCGAATCTGGCCCGGGCCGGTCTGGACGCGATCGCCGAAGTACGGACGGGTCCGGCGCTGGAGACGCTGCCGAAGCTGGCGGCGGAGCCGGGCGCGGGCCCGTTCGACCTGTTCTTCATCGACGCGGACAAGGTGAACAATCCCCGCTATGTGAGCTGGGCACTGGAGCTGTCCCGGCCGGGGAGCGTGATCGTGGTGGACAACGTGGTACGCGGCGGGGCGATCACCGACGCGGATGCGCAGGATCCCTCCGTCCGGGGGACGCGCGAGATGTTCGAGCTGGTGGCGCGGGAGCCGAGGCTGGACGGGACGGCGTTCCAGACCGTGGGCACGAAGGGGTGGGACGGTCTGCTGGTGGCCCGCGTGGTGGAGTGAGGCGGTCCGGAGCGGTAGGTCAGGGGTACGGGTCCCGGGGGCTCAGCACCGTACCCCTGGCGGGATCCGGACCCCGGGCCCGGGACAACACTCAGGTTCGGACATCTGTTCTTGCACAGCAGACGTCGGCGGTCACCCGGTGATAGGCCGGGCACACGGGCACGGCGCGGACCGGTGACGACCCCGGACCGCCGTACGAGAAGGGCCGGGCGGTACGGTCGAGACTCCCTAGAGGTCCCTCTCTGCGAAGGATGTCCCGTGGCAAGCGTCGTGAAGATCAACGTTCTGACGGTCCCCGCCGAACAGCGCGAAGTGCTGGAGAAGCGGTTCGCGGCCCGCGCCGGATCGGTGGAGAACTCCGACGGCTTCGAATGGTTCGAGCTGCTGCGCCCGCTGGAGGGCACCGACCAGTACCTCGTGTACACGAGGTGGCGTTCCGAGAAGGATTTCGAGGCGTGGATGGCCGGTTCGATGCGCGGCGCCCACAAGCCCGCAGAAGGCGATCAGGGCGGCGAGCAGCCGAAGCCCGCGGCCACCGGCTCCACCCTCTGGTCCTTCGAGGTCGTCCAGTCGGCGGGCCCCAAGCAGTCCGACGAGAGCTGAGCCCCCGCCGGCCTCCCGGTTTCCGCGGCACCGCCCCGCCGCCGCCTCAGCTCTCCGACGGCGGCGGTGGGGTCTTCGGCGGCCACGGCGGAGGTGCGTGGTCCCCCCGGGCCTCGGCACCGCCCGGCCGCTCCTGGTCGGAGCCGCACAGCTCCGCACTCAGCTCCTGCACCAGCTGCACCAGGTCGGTGGGCCGGTCGGGCCCCCACCAGTCCCCCAGCAGCTCGGCCAGCGACTCCTCCCGCGCCTTCGCGAGTTTCACCGCGGTCCCGAGCCCCTGCTCCGTCAGCAAGAGCTGGACGCCCTCCCGGTCCGCGAGCCTCCGCTCCTCCAGTTGCCGGGCCGCGTCGGTGATCACATGCAGCGGTACGGGGGTGGTGTCGGCCAGCAGCCCCGGCTCCACGGTCCCGTGCCGCCGGATCCGCAGCAGCAGCCAGCTCGCCGCGGGCAGGAGGTCGTACCCCGCCCTGGCGGTGATCGTCTCGTAGATATGCCGCCGCCCCTCGCGGGAGCCCAGGACGGACAGCGCCCGGGCCGCCTCCTCGTGGGACGAGCGCTCCACCGGATTGGAGGCGAGCGTCTGACTGGGGTCGGGCGCGGTGACCGAGCCCCGCAGCTTGTCCTCCCGCAGGAACCAGGAGATCACGAACGCCAGCAGGACGACGGGGACGGCGTAGAGGAAGACGTCCGTGATCGCGGAGGCGAAGGCGTGCAGCACCGGCCCGCGCAGTGCGGGCGGCAGCTGGGCGATCGCCTGGGGATCGGCCGCCAGTTCGGCGGCCCCGGCGCCCGGCGGCACCGGCCGGCCGGCCAGCACGGCGGAGAGCTTGTCGTTGAGCCCGTTGGAGAAGATCGTGCCGAAGATGGCGACGCCGAAGGAGGCTCCGATGGAGCGGAAGAAGGTGGCGCCGGAGGTGGCGACGCCGAGGTCCTCGTACCGTACGGAGTTCTGCACCACCAGCACGAGGACCTGCATCACCAGGCCGAGCCCGAAGCCGAAGACGAAGAAGTAGAGGCTGATCTCCCAGTCGGGGCTGAACTCGGTCAGCCGGTGGAGCAGGAGCAGACCGACCGCGGTGATGCCGGTGCCCAGGACCGGGAACACCTTCCAGCGGCCGGTACGGCTGACGAGCTGCCCGGAACCGGTGGAGGCGATCAGCAGCCCGAGGACCATCGGCAGCATGTGCACACCGGACAGCGTCGGGCTCACCCCCCGGACGACCTGGAGGAAGGTCGGCAGGAAGGTCATCGCCCCGAACATCGCGAAGCCGATGACGAAGCTGATCACCGAGACGAGTGTGAAGGTGCGGATCCGGAAGAGATGCGGCGGCAGAACGGGTTCGGCGGCCCGGAACTCGACGAAGACGAACCAGACCAGCAGGACGGCGCCGATGACGGACAGGCCGATGATCTGCGGCGAACCCCAGGCCCAGGTGGTGCCGCCGAGGGACGCCACCAGAACGAAGGCGGTGGCGACGGCGGCGATGAGGAAGGTGCCCAGATAGTCGATGGTGTGACGGGTGGGGCGGGCGGGGATGCGGAGCACGGCGGCGATGACGACGAGGGCGACAGCGCCGATCGGGAGATTGATGTAGAAGACCCAGCGCCAGCTCAGATGCTCCGTGAAGAAGCCCCCCAGCAGGGGGCCGAGGATGCTGCTGGCGCCGAAGACCGCACCGAACAGGCCCTGGTAGCGGCCGCGCTCCCGGGGCGGCACGATATCGCCGACGATCGCCATCGACAGCACCATCAGCCCGCCGCCGCCCAGCCCCTGGAGCGCCCGGAAGCCGATGAGCTGCGGCATGTTCTGGGCGACCCCGCAGAGCGCGGAGCCGATCAGGAAGATCACGATCGCGGTCTGGAAGAGCTTTTTACGGCCGTACTGGTCGCCGAGCTTGCCCCAGAGCGGGGTCGCGGCGGTGGAGGCCAGCAGATAGGCCGTGACCACCCACGACAGATGTTCCAGCCCGCCCAGTTCGCTGACGATGGTCGGCAGGGCGGTGGAGACGATGGTCTGGTCGAGCGCGGCGAGCAGCATGCCGAGCAGCAGCGCGCCGATGGCGAGCAGGACGCCGCGCCGGTCCTTGATCTCGCCCGGCGCCGGGCCGGCGGCGTCCGTGCGCACCTGTTCCTGTGCCATACGGGTCTCCTCGCATCCGGAACCCGGCGACGGTCACACCCTGACCCGCCTCTCCTATAGTGGGGCGAATAGGCCATTACGGCCCGCCGAGCGGAAGAGGGTGGCACTTTCGGCCATCGCTTTGTATCATGATTGAACAAAGTGGCTCCGCCCGTCTCCCTGACCGGTGGGCGGAGCCACCTTGATCCATCGGTGCGGATCCATCGGTGCGCGGCCGCACACCACCTCCGTGCGCCCCGTCGGCCCCCCGCCCGTACCCACTACGTCCTCACACGCCCCGCAGTGCGCCGCTGCCCTGCCAGGTCGGTCCAGGCCTCTGCACCTCGCCGCAGGAGTACGCCCATGCAGGCCACCGCCCTCACCGCCCGAGCCCTCCTCCTCGACATGGACGGCACCCTCGTCAACTCCGACGCCGTCGTCGAGCGCGTCTGGCGGGAATGGGCCGTCGGATACGGGCTCGACCCCGATGCGACGCTGAAGGTCGTCCACGGGCGCCAGGGGTACGCGACGATGGCGGAGCTGCTGCCCGACCGCCCGATGGCCGAGAACTACGCGGAGAACGCGGTACTGCTGGCCCGCGAGACGGCCGATGTCGAGGGAGTCGTCCCCATACCCGGCGCCCCCGCCTTCCTCGCCGCCCTCGCCGGACTCCCCCACGCCCTGGTGACCTCCGCGGACACGGCCCTGGCCACGGCCAGGATGGGAGCGGCGGGACTGCCGATGCCGGAGGTGCGGATCACCGCGGAGTGCGTCGGCGCCAGCAAGCCCGACCCCGAGGGCTTCCTCAAGGGCGCGGCCGAGCTGGGCTTCGCCCCCGGCGACTGCATCGCCTTCGAGGACTCCGCGGCGGGCATCGAGTCCGCCCGTGCCGCCGGGATGCGGGTCGTCGGCATCGGCCCGCGCGCCCTGGCCCTCGGCCCCGATCTGCACGTGGACGATCTGACGCGGATCGACGTCACGGCCGGCCCTGACGGCTGGATCCGGGTACGGAGCCTCTGAGCCCACTGCCGGGTACGGGTGCGGGCGACCCGCGCCCGTACCGGAAATCCACTCACGTACGGAGGCCGGGCCGCGGTCCGGTCCGGCCTCCGTACGCCCCGTATCAGCCGGTGATGGCCTCGTAGAAGCTGAATCCGGCCAGGACCATCATCAGCGTGGCCGCGATCTTGGTGATCAGCTTCAGCGGTACGTACTTCATCAGCGTCCGGCCGCCGAGGATGCCCAGACCGGCCACGGCCCACAGCGCCAGCACGGCGCCGAGCCCGACCGAGAGCGGGTTGTCGTAACGGGCCGCGAGGTTCGCCGTCATGATCTGGGTCAGATCGCCGAACTCCGCGACGAGGATCAGCATGAAGCCCGCCCCGGACACCTTCCAGAAGGACTGGTCCTCGGGCGGCTTGATGGACTCCTCGTCGTCGTCGGACTTCCTCAGCAGCAGCACCAGCGCACCGGCCAGGAACAGCGCACCCACCACGCCCTGCACCAGCCGGTGCGGCAGCAGGGTGAGCACGCTGCCCGCGGCGATCGCGAGCGCGACATGGACGGCGAAGGCGGCGGCGACGCCGGCGAAGACGTAGGAGGCGCGGTAGCGCGTGCCGAGCATCAGCCCGGCCAGCGCGGTCTTGTCGGGGAGTTCCGCCAGGAAGACGACGCCGAAGGTGATCGCCATAACGGTGAAGCTGATCACGGGTGGGGTTCCTCAATCGGTCGGGCTGTCCGCGCCGAGAGACCGTGACCCGGGGCCCGGACGGAATCCGTCACCCGGTGAAAGGGGGTCGCTTCGGCACGGCAGCGTCTGAACACTGCGGCCGAAGGTCTCGCTGGCTGAACCGGTCGGAAGACCGGCAGCCTCCGGGCGCCGGCCGGGTCCGGTCTCACGATCGGGCCCAGCAGTATGTCGACGTTCCGGCGAAGAGCTACTCCCCTTCTGCTCCGTCCAGGGTAGCCGATCCGCAAACGATCACCACAGGCGATCACGGCGGACGATCACCGGAAACGGTCACGAGCCGCCCCCGGGGCCCGCGCCGTGCTCACCGGCACCGTCCCGGTGCAGCCGCCCCCGCGCGACCAGCTCCAGCACCACGGCGACCGCGACCGCCTGTACGGCCATGAGCGCGACCAGGACGAAGAGCTGGACGGCCCCGGCGAGGAGCGGCGAAGCGCCGCCCAGCAGCATGCCGACGAAGGCGCCGGGGAGGGTGACGAGGCCGACCGTACGGGTCTGGTCCAGCCCCGGAAGGAGGGCATCCGCCGCCGGTTTGCGGGCCACCTCCAGCCGGGCGTCCCGTTCGTACAGACCGAGCGCGAGCCCCGCCTCCACCTCTCCGTTCCGCTGCCGCAGCTCGTCGAGCGCCCGCCGCCCGGCCAGCACCGTCGCGGTCAGCGCCCCGCCGATCAGGATTCCCGTGACGGGCACCAGCGCGATGCCCTTCAACGGCACCAGACCGGTCAGCAGCAGCGCCCCGACGACCGGGAACACCCCCGCCCCGATCGGCAGCGCGACCCACCACCACGTCCCGTTGCGGGTGATCCGCCGCCCGGCGGTCCGGACGGCCACGGCGTACATCAGGAGGATGAAGCCGAAGAGCGCCGGCAGCGCGTGCACCACCCACCCGATGACCGCGGACACGGCGGCGAGCTGGGCCGCGGCCCGCGCGCCCGCGACGACGATCTCGCGGGACCTCCCGAGGTGCGCGACGGCGGCCACCACCGCGGCCACGACGAGCAGTACGGCGAGGACCGCCCCGAACGTGACATCGACCTTCAGCAGCACGCGCCAACCCTAGGGGGCGCCGGGCCCTGTCCGTGTAGGGCACAGGAACGTTCGACCCGATGAGAGTCCGATGAGAATCACCCCGAGGCCGTTACTTGAACTTGCAAGCACCTTTCCGGGGTACCTAACTTGAGAACCGTTCCCCCCACGGGCCGCCCCACCCGGGACCGGCCCCGCTCCCCCCACATCTGGAGCCCGCATGCCCGCTTCCCTGACCGCGAGCCTGAACCGGTACCAGCCGTATGCCATCGGTGGTTTCCGAATCGTCGTCGGCTTCCTCTTCGCCTGCCACGGCGCCGCCTCCCTCTTCGGACTGCTCGGCGTGCCGGACAACGCCACCGTGGACGCCTGGACCTGGCCGGGCTGGTACGCGGCGGTCATCCAGCTGGTCGGCGGCACCCTGGTGATGCTGGGCCTGGGCACCCGGGCGGCGGCCTTCGTCTCGTCGGGTTCGATGGCCTACGCGTACTTCAAGGTCCACCAGCCCGAGGCGCTGTTCCCGCTGGAGAACAACGGCGAGGCGTCGGCGATGTTCTGCTGGGCCTTCCTGCTGCTGGTATTCACCGGCCCGGGCGCACTGGCGCTGGACGGCCTCTTCGGCCGGAGCAGCGGCGCCACGGCCCGCGCGACGCTCCCCCGCGAGCACGCCCGCACCGCCCGCTAGTCCCTCCCCCCTTCCCGTCCTCCCCTCCCTCCCCCGGCCGACAACCGGTGCATCACGCATCGAGTATGTGTCGACACACAACGGAGCGCCCGGCCCCTCTTTGGAGGGTCCGGGCGTTACCCGTGGTCCCGGGCCCCGAGTACGGTCGGCGCAGCCATGCGGCGCGGGGGGCGCGGGGGCGGTCGGACACCACTTCGACGGACGGAAGAGGTGATGATCACAACATCCACGGCCCCGGATGCTTCGGCCGCGGAGATCACGCGTACGCTGTACAACTGCCAGTGCCACCGTCACAGGAATGACCGTCCGGACCGACACAGCACTGTCATCACACGGGGAAACGGGGAGAGTCAACAGTGCTGGAGAGTCTGGGGCCGCTGGTCGGCAGCCCTTGGATCTATGCCGTCGTGGCCCTCTCCGTGCTGCTCGACGTCTTTCTGCCGGTCCTGCCCAGCGGGGTCCTGGTGATCACCGCGGCGACGGCCGCGGCCGCGGGCAGCACGACCGTCACGGGCCAGGTGCCGCGTGAAGTGCCTTCGCTGCTGATCCTGATCCTCTGCGCGGCCACCGCATCCGTACTCGGCGATCTGGTCGCCTACCGGCTGGCCCGGCGCGGCGGAGACCGCTTCGACCGGGCGATCGCCCGGTCCCGCAGACTCACCAAGGCCCAGGCGCGGCTCGGCGCCACCTTGGCGCGGGGCGGCGGCGCCCTGGTGGTGATCGCCCGCTTCGCCCCGGCCGGCCGTTCCGTGGTCTCCCTCGGCGCGGGCGCGGCCCGCCGCCGGGTCCGGGAATTCCTCCCCTGGTCGGCGCTGGCGGGCGTGATCTGGGCGGGCTACAGCGTCGGCCTCGGCTACTTCGGCGGCCAGTGGCTGGGCGCGAGCTGGGTGGGCGCAGCGGTATCGGTCTTCGCCCTGTTCGGCGCGGGTGCCCTGGCGGCGTACGTCATGCGCCGCCGCCCGGCCCCGCAGCCGGCCACCGAACCGGCCTGACGGCGCCGCGAGGCGCTCGCGCCCCCTGTCTTCCCCTCTTCTTCAAACCCTCCCTCTTCTTCAGACCCTCTTGGCCCCTCCTCTGATCTCCAGACCGTCGAGCAGCCGGGCGGTGGCCTCGGCTATGTCGTCGACGGCTCGGTCGAACACCTCGCGGTTGTGGGCGGCCGGCGCCCGGAAGCCGGACACCTTGCGTACGTACTGCAGGGCGGCGGCACGGATGTCGTCCTCCGTGGCCTCCTCGGGCAGGACGGGCGGACGTAGGGTCTTGATGCTGCGGCACATGACTCCAGTGTGCTCCCGCCCACTGACAGCGTCCCCTTTGCTCACCGGGTGCCGAAGGCGCGCACGTACCTCTTCTGCCAGGGCGTCTCCACGGCGTGCCGGTCGTAGGCCCGCCGGACGTACGCCACCGCCTCGTCCGCCGGAACCCCGTCGAGTACGGCGAGGCAGGCCAGGGCGGTTCCGGTACGTCCCCGTCCGCCCCCGCACGCGACCTCGACCCGCTCGTCGCCGCAGCGCTCCAGCGTCCGGAGCAGCATCTGCTGCGCCTGCGGCCGGTCGGCGGGCAGCCGGAAATCGGGCCAGCGCAGCCAGGCGCTCTCCCACCCGACGGCGGGCGGCTCCTTCCCCAGCAGATAGACCCCGAACTCCGGCTCGGGCCCCTCGGGCAGTGCCCTGCGCAGCCCCCGCCCCCGCACGAACCGCCCCGACGGCAGTTCCATGACACCCGGAGCATCCGGTTCCCAGACACCCATGCGCCCACCTCCCCGATCGGCCTCCGACGCTACGCACCGCAGCCGGGGGCCTGCTCCGTTTCCCCGATATCACCGGTTCCGTTGAGATCGACGAGGGCGCGGACGAGCCCCGGCTCCGATTCGGGGAAATCCATGGCGACGATCCCGAGGCCGGGCCGACCGCGGACGGCGGAGCCCAGCCGGGCGAGGAGCGCGCGATTGACGACGGCGGCGGTTTCGCGGGGCACGCTCCCGTCCGCCGCCCCGCCCGTGAAGGTGACGGCGAACTCTGCGGAGTCCGCCCGGACCCGGCGGAGCCGGTCGCTGTATCGCACCCCGGGCAGCGCGTCGTGACCGCCGACAACGACGACCCGGCCGCGCGCCTCCCCCAGTACCGGGATGTCGTCACCGACCCGGAGGAGGGACCGCCAGTCCCGGTGGTACCGGTCGAAGAGGCTCCGGAAGACGCGGTCGCTCTCGTCCGAGTACTCCTGCCGGATACGCATCAGCACGGCCTCCGAGGGGTGCGCACGCAGGAAGTCCCAGCAGTCCCCGAGAATCTCGCCGAGGACGACGTTCTGGAAGACCTCGCCGTGATGGAGGGTGAAGGCACCGTTGGTGGCACGGCAGCGGAGGTCCAGAAAGCGGATGCCTCCGTTGAGCTGCTGCTCGACGGAGGTGTCCTGACAGACGGCCCACGGCGGCCCGAAGCAGGACGCGGAGTGGTGGGTACCGGGGATCGTGAGGTGCTCCAGCCGGGTCGCATCACCGAGCCCACCCATCCAGGAGCGAACCCCCGGGTCCCCGGCGACGGTCAGAGTCGTTGCTTCCACCAGTACCGCTCCTCACAATATTTCCCAAATACCTACATATCACCCATATCCTCCTCTCCTGCTCACCGACAGAGAGCTCTTCGCGTTCGGAACACCCCGCCGCAGGAGCAGGAGCTACCTGGAAGAAGTGCCTTACGGGCCCGACGGGTTGCCCACCCCGCCAATAACGCCCACCACGGCCGTACACACAGACGAATCACCACCCCTCCGAGTGACACGACAGGCCGTCGTGCCGCCGCTCACGAGCGACACCGGGCACCGCTCGCCGGGCAGACCAAAGACCCCGGGCCACACCCGGCCAGGGGTCTTTGCGCAGATGGGAGGGGCCTTCGGACATGACGGTCCGGCACTCCCCCGCCCGTCCGGACAGCAGGAAGCGCCTGCGGAACGACACGTTCCGCGTCAACCCGTCTTCAAACCGGATTCATTCATCCAGGTGGAGGAGCGCACCCCCCGGCAAGCGCGCCCCGTTAGCGATTGCGACGCATTGGTTGGGATCGGCGCCGCAGTGGCTCGTCTCGTCTTGGCAGGATCCGGCGAGCCCCCACGACGCCTCCCCTTTCTCCGGAGGTCGCCATGGCGCAACCCCCCGAGGACCCGCGGTCTCCCGCGGGCCGCTCTTTCTCCCTCCAGGCCCCCACCGAGGCGGCCCTCGCCTCCTCGGGCCCCGGCTGCCTGATGGTCCTGCTGGCGGTGGGCGACCAGCCCCCGCTGACGGCGCTGCTGCTCTCCCTCGCGATGGTCCTCGGCCTGCGCCTGACCCTCCTGCCCGCGACCGCATGGTCCGGAGCATGGGCCGCGCTGCGCCGCGAGAAGTAGCCCACCGTCCCACCCCTTCTATGGCTCCCGGCCCGCCGCCCCACCCGGACGGCGGGCCCTCTTCCGCGCGCGCCTGCTCCATCTGGAAACGAACCACTACCGCACGGGCCACGGGCACTCACCCGTTAGGGGTACTCCATGTGAGTGACAAAACCCCTCAACTCCCGTTCATTCATCGCATGTTTACCGCTCGCCCGATCGCCCCTGCCGGATGCAGTGACGCGGTAAACGGCTTCACGCAGTTGCGAGACGAAGACCACGGACCGCCGCCCGGCCGGGATGTCGAGGATCTCCACGGTGCGGTCGACCTGCCGAGTTCGGCCGACGCTCTCATCGCGGAGACCCGGGAGGCAGGCAAGGAGTCGGCGGCCCTGTTCGCGGCCGGGGGGAGCGCTGAGGGCAGCGAGGGCGACGGCGGGTTCCGGGGCTCGCTGCCGGCGCGTTCACCGGTGAGGCCCCATCCGGGGCTGTTCGCGGTCCGGTCCCAGTGGATGCGCTCGTGGCCCGGGGGCGCTGCGATCGGTCACCTGCTGGAAATCGGCGGGTTCAACCCAAGAACAACTGAGCGCCCCGGGCGGCACTGGCTAGTCCTCCAGTGCCGCTGTGCGCCGACGTCAATGTCAGCAGGGGATGTCAGATCACCTGGTTCGGCATCTGCAGAAGATCGGCCGCCTTGAGCGGTCGCGACAAGGCTTCCGCCGCGCGCCTGTCAGCTGCATGCTTTTGCGCAATCGAGACCCGCAGTTCCCCGGGAGTCGGCCACGGAGCGCGCCGGTGGATCATGCGGTGACAGTTGGCACATATGAGGGCGAGATCGCTGAGCTTAGTTCGCCCCTCGCCCGCTTCGTGCAGCGGTACGACATGGTGGCATTCGATGTATCCGGCACCACGGTCGCCGTAGACCTGCTCGAAGTCGAACCCACACGCCTCGCACTCCAGCGGCATGCCACGCTGGAGCACGGAAGCGATCTTCTTCTTGCGCAGGCTCTTGCTGCGCTCGCGAGCCTGATGCCGACGCATGAGGAGCCGCCCCTCGGGAGCGCTGTAGTCGTCGAGTTCCTCGTCCTCAGTTGGCGGAAGTCGCTGCAAGTCGCCGATCGTAATGCCCTGGCGGATGAGCCGTGCAACCCCGGCCATCTGGTCAGGGCGGGCGAGAAACTCCATCAGCACCGCAACGTCGAGAGCGCCGCCATTGGTGGGCTTGCCCTGATACTCCGGATGCCGCGTGGCGATGTCGAACGTCTTGCGCGCCACTCCATTCGGGTTGCGGAACTTCTCGTTGCGCTCCACCTCGGCATGAAGGGGAAGCAACTGAAGCAGTCCTGACAACTCGACCACTCTGGCGTCCTGAGCATCAAGCCCCTTCCAGCCATTCTCCATCACGAGCTGGCAGGCAAGGATGATCTCGTCCCGGGCCCAATCAGGGTTCTTGACGGCCTTGACCTGGAAGCCGGCCCGCTTCAGCCATGCTGCGGCGTGCTCCTTGCCTCCACTGAACTCGTCAGCTCTGAGGGCTCGCCCCTGATCCCACTGATGCGCCACACCGGCTATGGCTTTGGAGTCATACTCCCGCCCGTTGTGCACGACAACGTACGACCGAGCCTCGCCGAAGCCGTACCGCGCCAGGAACTCGTACCGCCCCAGCTCGTCGTACTCCGCAATGGCCTTGAGTACGGATCCCTGTGTGATCGCTCCTCTGCGCATGGCGGAAGCGTACGACCCACTGCTGACAGTCCCCTGCCAATCGACGCAGCGCGACGAGGCTGCTCTGCACCATGCGCCCGGGTATACACCGGATGCCCTCTTGCGTAACTCAGAGCCAGCCTGCACGGTTTCGTTGAATGCTGCTCGGCACTCAGGTGTCCCCAGGGGGAAGGGCGGTAGGCCATGAGGACGGTAACAGCGTGGGCGGAGAAAACTTTTGGTGACGCCGCCAGCCAGCTGACTCACCTGATCCCCGCCAGCCTGGTCCGAGCACATGACAGGGCCCGAAGCGGGCACGAAGGGGTACAGACTCAGACTCTGGAGGCGTACGGACACGGCCTCTACGCCGCCCAGTACGAGGAGCTGGAAGTCAGCCTCGCCCCGCTCTCTGCGGCCGCCCCGGTGCGCCTACAGGGACGAACGCTCATGCTCCTGGGCGACCAGTTGATCTATCCGCTCCGCTACGCGAAGAGAGACGTACCCGTCACGGCGGCACGGCTACGGCGGGCCACGGGCCTTCGCGCGGACCTCATACGCCGACACGGCCCTGAACCCATGCAGCAGGCCTTCGATCTCGGCTTCGAAGAGCCCGACGAGCTCGATCCGCACCCCGACCTCGCCTTGCTGTCAAAGAATGTCAAGCTCGTCCTCGTCGCCTACGCCTGCTCCATGGTTCAAGGCGTCATGCGCATCGAGTGGGGCTCTGCAGAACTGCGCCAAGAGGACCGCCACCTCATCTGGCACCACCACGAGCCGCTACCCCTGATCACCTAGGGTCAAAGGCCCCAGACCATGATCGGTCCGGGGCCTTTGTCGTGGTTACTCCTGGTGGGCTCGGACGGTTTCGAACCGCTGGCATCTGCTTTGCGAGTTCGATCGTTCGTCGGCGCGACTAGGGAACCACCTGGGCGTGCAAGCCGTACCTGGGCGCCCAGGTTTGCTGATGTCCGGCATCGTTGATGTCACTCATGGATATCAGAACGGAGTAACAACGCGCGCCTGCTGGCACGATGGTCCCGTGGTGAACCTGGAGCGCATCAAAGCAGAGACCGCGACGTACTTCCGAGTACTCGACGAGACTGCCATCCTGCGACACCACTTCCGCCACGCTGATGACGAGGGCAGTCTCTGGTACTTCGAGAATGTCCCGGAGCATGGTGAGTTGATCGTCATCAAGCAGGCCGAGTTGACTTCGGCCGGCCGGCTCCACCGCTACTGCTGGGAACACTTGGAGGACGAATACGGCGGTCTGACAGACCAAGCCATCGACCCTGAAGAGGATCCGATGGAGGCGATACCGGCTGAAGAGTTCCAGCAAGTGTGGATGCGGTGAGCTGGCTGGGCCTGAGGCGAGAGGGAGGCAGCTCCATCGTTGATCTGTCACTGCTTGTTGACCATGGTCAGCCTGGAGTGGCCCCGCACGACCCAAGGACGGCCCAGATTTTCGGGTGAGGAGGGGCCTGCCGGTTCCGCACTCGCGCGGGTTCGGCCAGCTCCACGGTGATGGAGATCCTCGGGCACAGTCAGATCGCGGTCACCATGAACGTGTATACCCACGTCGTGCAGGACACCCAGCGGGAGGCCGTGAGCCATATGGACCGGCTGCTCAGGAGGCGTCCCGTCCGTGAATGATCACGGACGTTGATGTCAGATACGGATGTCAAAGGCCCCGGACCATGATCGGTCCGGGGCCTTTGTCCTGGTGGGCGCGGACGGTTTCGAACCGCCGACATCTGCTTTGTAAGAGCAGCGCTCTACCCCTGAGCTACGCACCCGTGGATGAGAGAACAGCCTACATGGCGCAGCGGGGCCGACCGCAAACGCGTTCCCGCGGGGGTGGTGGGGAGGGGGGGTAGCCCTACCGCGGATGCGGTGGGTCGCCGGATCGTGAGGGAGGACCGGGCGATCTAGCTTTGGGGGAAATGGTGGATCGGCAGGGGGAAGGACTCGTTATGGACGGCCGTGCCGCCCGGGGAATCGTGGCGATCGGGGTGGGGGGTGTGCTGGTGTTCGGGGTCGTGGGGTGCGGGGCCGCCGATGCGGAGGGGGCTCCCGTGGAGCGGAAGTCCTTCGCCGTCGTCGGGAAGGAGCTGACCGTCGATGTGGACGACTCCGATGTGACGCTCGTGCCCGGGGACGGCGACCAGGTGAAGGTCACCCGGCAGGTCGACGGGTGGGCGGTGGTGGGGGGCGGGCCCGATCCGCAGTGGCGGATGGAGGACGGGCGGCTGATCCTGCGCACCAACTGCGACGGGTTCGTCGGCGACTGCGACTCCCGGCACACCGTGGAGGTGCCCAAAGGAGTCGCCGTCACCGTGGACCACGACAACGGGAAGGTGAACGCCTCCGCGTTCGCCGCTCCCCTCAAGATCTCCTCGGACAACGGCGACGTGACCGTCAGAGGCACCACCGGTGATCTGCGGCTCAGTACGTCGAACGGGGATGTCCGGCTGGAGGACGTCAGCTCCCGGGAGGTGAACGTCAAGAGCGACAACGGCAAGGTGAAGGTGCGGATGAAGACGGCCGCCGAGAAGCTGGAGGCCGTCACCGACAACGGGGACATCGTGGTGGAGCTGCCGTCCGCCGGGGCTCCGTACGCGGTCAATTCGAATGCCGACAACGGGTCCCGGAAGATACGCCTGTCCGACGCCGAGCAGGACGACAGCAGTCCGCGCAAGGTGCGGGCGGAGAGCAACAACGGTGATGTGACCGTACGGCTCAAGGGGTAACCGAACGGCCCGTGTGTGCGTCCGTACCAGGTGGGACAATGGTCCGACCGGGTACGGCGACACGGCACGGGAGAGGGTAGTGACGGCGACACACGCGCGGCAGCGGACCTCGGCCACAGCGAGTGCCGTCAGTGCCGTCAAGGATGTGCTCCGGCTTGTGCTGCTGCCCGTGCCGCTGTTCGCCGG
The DNA here is from genome assembly GCF_003932715.1 of Streptomyces tsukubensis. Classification (NCBI taxonomy): domain Bacteria; kingdom Bacillati; phylum Actinomycetota; class Actinomycetes; order Kitasatosporales; family Streptomycetaceae; genus Streptomyces; species Streptomyces tsukubensis. The sequence continues at coordinate 2,232,235 of NZ_CP020700.1, forward strand.
GGCGCTGGCGGGGGCCTTCGCCGGCGGGGGGACGCGCCGCTGGTTCGGGGGGCGCGGGGAGAGTCTGCGGGCCGATGCGCAGGCCGCGAAGGACGCCGCGGCCGCCGCCTTCTACGAACTGGACAGTGCCCAGCGCGAGCTGCGGATCTCCATCGAGACGATCACCGCGGTGGACGATTCGCCGACCACCCGGCGGGCCGCGGAGGGGTTCGCGGCGCTGGGGCAGCGGATCGACGAGGCCAGCGGGCGGTACATCACCGCGGTCGACGCCCACGATCTCGACCGGGACGATCTCGACGCCTCCGTCGCCGCCCGGGCCCGGACCGAGCTGAACCGGGCCAAGGACGAGCTGGTCTCGGTCAAGGCCGAGCTGGACCGGTTCGGGGAGGGACTGGGGCCGCTGCTCGACAAGGCCGAGACCCGGCTCGCCCGGCTGCTGCCCGCCACCGAGCGGGCCAGGGCGGCCCTGCTCGCCGCGAGCAACGCCCTGGACGAGGCGCGCGGCTCCGGGCTGCGGGCTGATGATCTCGCCGCCCGGCTGGCCCGGCTCGGCCCCGAGCTGACCAAGCTCAACCAGGGCGCCGGGCGCCACGGCGTCACCGAGACGCTGCACCGTGCCGACCAGGTTCTGCGCGAGGCCGAAGCGGTCCGGGCCGATGCCGAGAAGCTGCCCTCCCTCGCCGCCGACACCGACAAGCGCCTGGTCTCCCTCCGTACCCGGGCCCAGGCCCTCACCACCCGTGCCCAGGGCGTCGAACCGGTCCTCAGCGAACTGCGCCGCCGCTACTCCGCTGCCTGCTGGCAGGACCTCCAGCCGGTGCCCGAGCGGGCCGCCGCCGATATTCGGCTCGCCGAGCAGCGGCTCACGGAGGCCGCAGCCGCCCGCGACGAGCAGCGCTGGCCCGATGTCACCGCGCTGCTCGGGACCGTGCGCGCCCTGCTGAACAGCACGGACGAGGCGATCTCCGCCGCCCGTGAGCGGCTGGAGCGGCTGGACGCCGTCGCCCGGGACCGGCGGCCGGAGATCGACCGCACCCGCTTTGCGCTCCGTGACGCCCAGCGCCTCGCCATGGCCGGGCGCGACCGGCCCGACCCCCGGCACGCCCGGCCGCTGGACGAGGCGGTCGCCCGGCTCGACCGGGCCGTCGCCTCCCTGGAGGGCCGGCACCCGGACTACTGGCACTTCCTCACCGAGGCGGAGGCCGTCCGGCGGACCGCCGCCCGGACCGTGGAGCAGATCCGCGAGGAGCGGGCCGCGGGCTGAGCCCCAGGACCGCCGGGCCGCCGGGCCGCCGGGCCGCCGGGCCGCCGGGCCGCCGGGCCCCTGATTTGAAGGGGCGGCGCTGCGGGCGGATGCTGGGAGGTACGAGTACGCGAAACGGTTCGTACCCGAGGAGGCCGCTCATGGCCGCACATGTACTGCCCCACAGGACCCGGCAGCCGCGGAACCGCCCGCGCGCCACACTCGACGAGCATCTGCCCGTCGACCACCGGCTCAGCCGCGTCTACCGGATCGGCGCGGGAGTGATGGGCGCGTTCCTGGTCGCCTTCGGCATCCTGGGGCTGGTCGACAAGATCGGCTTCTTCAACACCCACGGCGCGACTGTCATCGGCCTGAACACCAACGGCGCCCTGAGCGTGCTGTCGATCTGCGTGGGTGCGCTGCTCCTCTTCGGGATGCTGAAGGGCGGCAACTTCGCCTCGACCCTCAACATGGTCCTCGGCATCCTCTTCATCGCCAGCGGCTTCATCAATCTCGCCCTGCTGGACACCAGCTTCAATCCCTTCGCGTTCAAGATTCAGAACGTGCTGTTCAGCTTTGTGGTGGGGCTGCTGCTGATGTTCTTCGGCATGTACGGGCGGGTCAGCTCGACGCTTCCGCACGACAACCCGTACTGGAAGGCCCGCCATCCCCAGGAGGCCGAGGACGAGGCCCGGGCCGCGCGGGCCCGTGGATCGGCGGTTTCCACCGGGGTCCACGATTCCGGGGGCGGCGCGTAACGGGACAGCCCCTTAACCTTGGCGCATGCCCCGATACGAGTTCCGCTGCCGCACCTGTGACGACACCTTCGAGATCGACCGGCCGATGGCCCGCTCCGGCGAGCCCGCGAGCTGCCCCGACGGGCACGACGACACGGTGAAGCTGCTCTCCGCGGTCGCCGTGGGCGGTACGGCCACGGGTGCGCCGCGCGCCGCCGCTTCCGGTGGCGGTGGCGGGGGCTGCTGCGGTGGCGGCTGCTGCGGCTGAACCCCGGCCGGGCCCGTCCCCCGTCGGGTACGAGGGTGGGCGTACGGGCCCGCCGTCAGGTGCCGAGATAGCGCAGGACCGCCATCACCCGGCGCGAGTAGCCCGCCGTCCGGGTCAGCTCCAGCTTGTCGAAGATCGCGTTGATGTGCTTCTCGACCGCGCTCTGCGAGACGTACAGCCGTTCCGCGATCGCGCGGTTGGCGTGCCCCTGGGCCATCTCCGCCAGGACCTCCCGCTCCCTGGCCGTCAGCCGGGCGAGCGGGTCCGTCCTGGTGCTGCGGGCCATCAGCCGCCGGACGACCTCCGGGTCGAAGGCGGCCCGGCCGCGCCCCACCCGGTCCAGTGCGTCGAGGAACTCGTCGATCTCGACGACCCGGTCCTTCAGCAGATAGCCCACGCCCCGGGACTCCCCGCTCAGCAGCTCGTTGGCGTACCGCCGCTCCACGTACTGCGAGAGCACCAGCACCCCCACCTCGGGCCGGCGGCGGCGGATCTCCAGTGCCGCCCGCAGTCCCTCGTCGGTGTGCGTCGGGGGCATCCGGACATCGGCGACGACCACATCGGGCGCCCCGGCTTCGACCGCGGCGAGCAGCGCCTCGCCGTCGCCCACGGCCGCGACGACCTCGTGCCCCTCCTCGGCCAGCAGCCTGACGAGTCCCTCCCGCAGCAGGGTCGAATCCTCGGCGACGACTATGCGCACGGCAGCTCCGCGGTGATGGTGGTGGGTCCGCCGGGCGGGCTGTGCACCGCGAACCGGCCGTCGAGGGCGGCGACCCGGCGCGCCAGCCCGGTGAGTCCGCCGCCCGCCGGATCGGCGCCGCCGCGACCGTCGTCCTCGACGAGCAGTCCGAACGTGCCCCCGCCCCCGCCGTCGTTTCCGTTGCCGCTTCCGGCCCGGTGGACACGGACGCGGATCCGGGTGGCGTCCGCATGTTTGACGACATTGGTCACGGCTTCCGAGACGACGAAGTACAGCACCGTCGCGGCACGGCGGGCGGGCGGCCGGCCCCCGTCGTCGTAACCGAGGTCGACGGGGAGCGGGCTGCGTTCGGCGACGCTCTCCAGCGCCACGGAAAGACCGGCTTCGTCGAGCACGGCGGGGTGCACCCGCCAGGCGACCTCCCGCAGCTCGGCCAGCGCCCGCCGGTTCTCCTCCTGGGCCTGGCGGAGGAGCCGCCCGGCGCGTTCGGGGTCGGTGCTGCGCCGGGCCCGGCCCAGCAGGATCCCGAGGGCGACGAGCTGCTGCTGGACGCCGTCGTGGAGATCGCGTTCGATCCGGCGCCGCTCCTCGTCGACGGCGTCGACGACCTCGGAGCGGCTGGTGGCGAGCTCGTCGATACGGCGCCGGAGGGCCGCGTGCGGTCCGGGGCCGAGCACCCGGCGGACGAGCCCGGCCTCCAGCAGGACCGTGCCGTAGACGCCCTGGGCGGTGAGGACCAGCAGGAACGCCCCGAGGAGCCCGGTGCCGATCGCCTCCAGCGGATAGTCCACGAGGATCACGAACCAGCCGAGCAGCCCGACGAGAAACCAGAACAGTCCCGTCGCCATCAGCGCCAGGACCATTCCGCCGAGAAGGCCGAGGGGGATGCGGTACAGGGTGTAGCGGAGCGCGTCGGCGGGCGAGTAGCCGGCCGGGGGCACGATTCCGCAGAACGTCTCCAGCCTGCGCAGCTCGGCCCGGGCCACCCGGGCGCCGACGGCGGTCAGCGGGCGCAGGACGGCCCGGCGGGCCCCCGGGAGGGCAAGGACCGTCAGGAGCGCCAGTCCGGCGGGTACGGCGGCGAGCAGGCCCGCCAGCGCGGTCAGCGCCCCGATCGCGAGCCCTGCGAGGGCCCTGCCTCCGCGGACCGCGAGCCGCCGGAGGGAGGCGTCGCGGTGTGAGGGGGCGGGTACGGGAACGGGCCCCTCGGCCCTTCCGGCGTCTCCGGCACTTCCGATGGCTCCAGTGCCTCCAGTGCCGTCGGCCGTTTCCGTCTCCCCCATGCCCGTCACGCCCCCTCCGCCCCCTGCGTCCCCTGCGTCCCCTGCGTCCCACAGATCTGCCAGATCTGTAGCGGCTTGCCCGGTTCCTTCCCTGGGACCGGCCCCGCCCGGTTCCGGCGCATCACCCTAGCCAGCGTGACCCCACCGGCACACTGCGGTAAACCGCAGGTCAGTCTGTGGGGGGCTTCAGACTGTCTTCAGCCGGCATTCATTACCTTTGATACATGGACCCCATGATCGTGACCGCCGCCGCGCCGATCGAGAGCAGTGCTCCGGGCTGGATCAACAGCCTCATGGACACCCTCGGCGCACCGGGTGCTGGCATCGCCATCGCCCTGGAGAACCTCTTTCCACCGCTCCCCAGTGAAGTGATTCTTCCGCTCGCCGGCTTCGCGTCCAGCACGGGTCAGATGAACCTCGTCGCCGCACTGATCTGGACCACGATCGGTTCGGTCGTCGGAGCGTGGGCGCTGTACGGGGTCGGGGCGGCACTCGGCCGGGACCGTACGGTGGCGATCGCGTCCAAGCTTCCGCTGCTGAAGGTCTCGGACATCGAGAAGACGGAGGCCTGGTTCATCAAGCACGGCCCGAAGGCGGTCTTCTTCGGGCGCATGATCCCGATCTTCCGCTCGCTGATATCCGTCCCCGCGGGGGTGGAGCGGATGTCGCTCCCCCTGTTCCTGGGGCTGACGACGCTCGGCAGCGCGATCTGGAACACCGTCTTCGTCATGGCCGGGTATCTGCTCGGCGAGAACTGGGAGTCCGTGACGGGGTACGTCTCCACCTACTCCAAGCTGGTCCTGGTCGGGGCCGTACTCGCGGTCGTGGGGTTCTTCGTGGTCCGGCTGCTGAAGTCGGGTTCGGGCAGCCGGCGCCGGGCCTGACGAAAGAAGACGGACGGAGACAAGCGACGACAGGCGCAGGCTGACGGGAGTACGCGGAGGTACGCAGAAGGGGCCGTCCCTCGGGGGGACGGCCCCTTCTCCGCTGTCCGCCCGGCGCTACGGCGCCAGGAACCTGCGGAGGATCTCCTCGCCCGCCACGACCCCGGTTTCCGCCAGGGCCGTGACCCGCGGTCCCGACCAGCCGGCCGCCGCCAGCTCGCCGTGCCCCGGCCGCCATGCCCGGTCCGCCGCCAGCAGCAGATCCGCGTCCAGCAGGGAGTCCCCGGCCGCGAGGATCTCGCCGGTGCCCGCCCGCCGGGCCACCTCCCGTACCGCCGCGCTCTTCGTCAGCGGCTTCGGTACGGCGTAGATCTTCCGGCCCTGGAGGGAGACGGACCAGCCCCGGGGCTCGGCCCAGCCCGCCAGCTCTTTGGCCCAGCCCTCGGGCAGCAGCGACCGGTCGACGACGAGATAGGCGAACAGGTCCTCGGCCACCCGCTCCTTCAGCACCCACGCGGGGTCGGCGGCGGCCAGCAGATGGGCCCGGACCTCGGCCAGGGGGGCGCATTCGCCGTCCAGCCGGGCGGTGACGGCCCGCTGCCACGCGGGGTCGGAGACACCGTCGACGAGGATGTGCCCGCCGTTGGCGCAGACCGCGTAGGCGGGCGGCGGGCCGGGCAGCCTGATCCGTCCGTACTGCTCGCGGGTGCGGGTGGTGGTGGGCACGAACACCGTCTCGGCGGCCACCCGCGCCAGCAGCCCGGCCGCGGTCTCGGTGACATACGACAGCGGTTTGGCCTGGTAGACCTCGACGCACAGCAGCCGGGGCGCGAGCGCGTCGGGGCCGGTGAGCCGGAGGGCGGCGGCCGAGTAGATCAGCGTACGGTCGAGGTCGCTGGCGACCAGCCTGGCGACGGGTGTGCCGGTCACGGGGCGGTCACCGCCTTGCCGTCGGCGCCGGTGGCCCCGCGGGTGTAGCGGGGGTGGATCAGCCCGACACAGGTGTACGGCAGCCGGTCGACCTCCTCGACGGGCACGCCCCGCTGTTCCGCCAGGAGCCGTACGTGGTCGAGGTCGGGTCCGGCCCCGGCGCGGGCGAGGATCTTCCACGGGACGCGGCGGAGCAGCACCCGGGTCGTCTCGCCGACCCCCGGTTTCACCAGGTTGACGTCGTGGATGCCGTACTCCTCGCTGATCCGCTCGACGGCGGCCCAGCCCTCCCAGGTGGGGGTGCGGTCGGTCGACAGCAGTTCCTTGACCTCGATGGCGACGGCGGCGGCGACCTCGTCGAAACGGGCGGCAATGGTGTCGACGAAGTGGGCGGAGACGTCGGAGCCGAGCAGTTCCCGGTAGTACTTGGCGCCGTGGTAGTCGTCCGGGCCGACCAGATCGGCCCGGAGGACGGTCCGCGATATCAGCCCGGAGACGGTGGAGTTGAGGCAGGCGGAGGGGATGAGGAAGTCCTCGCGGGTGCCGTAGGTGGCGACGCAGCTCCCCGGGTCGGCGAGGACCGCGATCCGCGGGTCGAAGCCCTCGGACTCCCCGATGGCGGCGGCCAGCTCGCGGGTGATCGCGCCCTTCCCGGTCCAGCCGTCGACGAAGACGACGTCCGCCGGGTCGTGGTGGTCGCGCAGCCAGCGCAGCGCGTTGGCGTCGATGCCCCGGCCCCGGACGATGGAGACGGCGTAGTGCGGCAGGTCGAGGCCGTGGCGCTGCCGGGCCCAGCGGCGCATCAGGATGCCGACGGGGGTGCCGGCCCGGGCCAGGGAGACCAGGACGGGCCGGGGCGAGCGCTCGGCGAGCACGGTCTCGGTGACGGTGCCGACCGCGCGGGCGATGCGGACGGCGGATTCGTCCAGGGCGCGCTGGAAGAGCCGCTGGTAGTCGGCGCTGGGCTGGTACTCGACCGGCAGCGATTCGGCGTAGTGGGCGCCGCCGTTCTGGATGGCCTCCTCGCGCTCCTCGGTGGGGGCTTCGAGCCGGGTGTCCGACAGGTCCTGGAGCAGCCAGCCGACGTCGTCGGGCGCATAGGACGAGAAGGCGGGGCCGCGGAGCGGCTCGGCGAGCATGGATGCCCTTTCCTGGACGGCCGGGGGTACGGGGAGGTGGCTGGGGACCACGGCGAGCAGCACGTGCGGGGTGTGCGCGGCGAGCGCGGCGAGCAGCCCGTCGGGGGCGTGCAGTGCGGGTGTGTCGGCGACCGAGTCGACGACGGCGACGACGGCGTCGAAGCCGCCGCCCGCGACGTTGTAGGCGTAGCGGTCGCCGGGGCCGTCGGCCGGGTCGTCGTGGGCGGGGAAGGTGATCCGGGTACGGATGGCGTAGCCCGGGTCGTCGACGGCGAGGACGGGTGACCGGGTGGTCGTCGAGTAGCGCACCTCGGCGTCGAGGGCGCTCTCCAGGGCGGTGGCCAGGCGCAGGGGCGCGTACATCAGCTCCTCGAAGCCGAGGACGAGCACGCGGGCGCGTCCGCGGCGCCGGGTGCGGCCGGGGGCCGGGGTCGCCGCGGGGTCGCCGGAGGCCGGGCCGCCGGTCGCGGGGGCATCAGGGTCCCGTACGGCCGCGGGGCCACCGGGCTCCGGTACGGCCGCGAGGGCGCCGGGGTCCCGTACGACCGCGGAAGCATCAGGATCCTGTACGGCCCCGGAAGCACCGGGGTCCCGTACGGCCCCGGGCAGGGCGTCCGCCAGGGCCGCGGCCAACCGGGGCAGGGCCGCCTCCAGTGTCCCGCGGTGGGCCGGGAGGAAGCCGTGCCGGCCACCGTCCGGGAGGCCCTCCGGCCAGGGCAGCTCCACCCGGCGCACCGTCCCGGGCGGGGCGCCGTCCGCTCCGGCCGGGGTGCGGTCCGGCGCCGACCAGCGCTCCACCAGGGCCCGGCCCTTCTCCAGGACACCGTCGGGGAGGGTGACCGTGCCCGAGGCGAGGGCGATCAGGTCGACGCGGGCGCCGAGTGCCGCCGCGAAGGCGGTGAGCCGCTCGCGGTCGGCCGGGGCGCGCATGTCCACGAGGGCGACGATGACATAGCGGTCGCGGGGATAGCGCTCGTGCAGGGCGCGGACCGTGTTGAGGACGGTGTTGCCGGTCGAGAACTCGTCGTCGACCAGGACCAGCGGACCGGCCCCGGCCAGCAGCTCCGGGTTCTCCGGCAGCAGCAGATGGGACGTGTGGTGGGAGTGGGACTCCTCGAAGCCTCCGGCGGCCGCGACGCCCGGCACCGGACGGCGGGTGGAGTGCAGATACGGGGCGAGGCCCAGGCCGTCCGCGACCGCGTGGCCGAGGCCGGTGGCGGTCTCCGCGTAGCCGAGGACGACCGCCCTCGCGGCCTCCTCGTCGCCGAGCAGCGCCCGGACCCGGACGCCCAGGCCGCGCCCCGACTCGTACACCAGGGCCGGTGACTGCGGGACGTGCTTGCCGAGCACGTTGGAGACGAGCAGATGGGCCCGCTTCGGGTTGCGGCGCAGCGCCAGTCCGAGCAGGGAGCGCAGCTCCTCGTCCCCGTCGAGCCCGACGCCGAGCCGCTCGGCGACCCATCGTCCCGACCACACCATCGCGTCCGTTCCCTCCGTCACCGCGTTCTCCGCCGCCCTGGCTCTCGCCGTGTCTGTTGCGTCTGCTGGGTTCGCTCTGTCCCTTGCGTACGGGCCGGTGCGCGGCGCCCCGGGACCGGTCATGAAGCGGAGTGCCCGGCCGTGAGCAGCTCCACGAAGCCGACGTCCTCCCGGGCCACGCCGAAGGCGGTGGCCCGCAGCAGGGTCCGTTCGGCCCAGGCCCGGTGCGGCTTCACCTCGTTCATCTTGTTCGTGTACGCGGAGCGCATCACCCCGCCGCCGCCGCGCTCCGGGCGGAGGATGTCCTGCGCATCGCTGAACTCCTCGTGGCTGACCACGGAGAGCGCGTGCACGGGCAGGACGTGCGAGGGGTGGATGCACGTCTTGCCGGTGAGTCCGTTGGCGCGGTCCAGTTCGATCTCCCTGAGCAGTCCGTCGAGGTCGTGCTCGATGAGGGCGGTCCGCAGTTCGTCGGCGCGGCCCTCCATGAAGGGGCTGCGCCGCAGCTGGGGTTTGAACATCCGCTCCTGGAGGCGGAAGTACTCCCAGACGGGGCCGGTGACGGTGTAGCCGGTGCCGTCGGCGCGGCCGAGGACATTGACGACGTCCGCGATCACCGCAGCGACGATCTGGACGTCGTAAGCGGTCATATCGGGCGAGCGGCGCAGTCCGTACGCGGAGCAGAAGTCGGTGACTCCTAGCCGCAGGGCGAGCACCCGGTCGCGGTACTTGTCGACGGTGGCGGCTATTCCGGTGAGGGTCCGGCGCCGGGTCTCCAGGTGGAGCAGTTCCGGGGACTCCAGGACGGGCATGGCGAACAGCCGGTGGCCGGTCGCCGCCTCGGCGGCGGTGAGGGCTTCCAGGAAGGGGGCGCCGCGCTCCTCGGTGAACTTCGGCAGTACGAATCCGGACACCCGGCGAATGGATTCTCCGAACCGGCGCGCCAGGTCGGGTATCTGCCCGGGCTCCCGGACCCGGATGAACAGCAGGGGTGGTTCCGCGCCGGCCTCGGCCCGGGCGTCGAGATCGGCGAACTGCCGGACGAGGTTCTCCTCGGCCTCGGGCACCTCTGCGTCGTCGATGGAGTCCTCCAGGCAGACGACCATGGAGACCACACCCGCGGCGACCTGCTTGAGGACATCGTCGGCGAGGCGGGGGCGGGTGGCCGGGCTGTAGAGGGTGGCCCCGAGGGCGGCGGCGAGGATCCCGGCGGGGGAAGCCGCGGTGAATTCGACCGGTTCACGGTGGAACAGGCGCTGCCGGACGGCAGGCGAGAGCTGCCCGAAATGACGCATCAAAGTCCCCCGTACTGGATGGCGGCCCGCCGGAACGACGTGGCCGGTAATAGTACGTACGAAAGCGTGACGGCGGTTCCCCGCCCCGGTGAACGCGGGGTGACGCGGGAGCATCGTCCGTCCCGCCCGGCACGGCACCCGGGCGGGACGGACGCGTGCCGCCCGGAGGCCCTCCCGGGCATCGCGGAAGCGTCGGTTCCGGAAGCCGCTCCGGTCCTCGGACGGGTCCCGACACGGGTGGTCCGGCCGGGGACCCGCATTGTCCGCCCGGCCCCGGGGGAGGCAGGATGGCGGACATGACGCACGCGATGGTGAAGGGCTCGAACTGCGCTCTGGACGCCCCGGCCGTACGGGCTGTGCTGCGGTGGACCCCCGGGACGGGGGTGCCCGACGTGGACGCGTCCGCGCTGCTGCTGGGGGCGGACGCCCGGGTCAGGACCGACGAGGACTTCGTCTTCTACAACCAGCCGCGGCACCCTTCCGGCCTGGTGCGCCGGCTGTCGAAGAAGCGGGTCGGGGAGCAGCTGACGGACACCGTCGAGGCGGATCTCGCCGCGCTGGACGCCTCCGTCGACCAGATCGTGCTGGCCGCCTCCTCGGACGGCGACACCTTCCGGCTGGTGACCGATCTGCGGATCGCGCTGTACGACGCTTCGACCGCGGACGCGGGTGCGGAACCGCTCGCGGTGTTCGACGTGATGCCGGAGACCGGTGCGGAGAACGCGATCATCTGCGGTGAGCTGTATCGGCGCGGCGACACCTGGAAGTTCCGTGCCGTGGCCCAGGGGTATCCGACCGGTCTGGTGGGGCTGGCCACGGCGTTCGGGATCTCGGTGGACGAGTCGGAGCCGGCGGCCGCCGCACCGGGGCCGGAGCCGGGGACCGTCGCCCGGCCGGCGGTCCCGCAGGCACCGCCTCCCCCGGCCCGGCCGCCGGCCGCCCGGCCCGCCCCTGCCCATCGGGTCCCGGCCCGCGCCCCCGGCGTCCCCGCCGGGCCGGAGTTCCGGATGCCGCCGATGGGTCCGCAGTTCCTCCGGGCCTGACGGGGGCCGTGCCCGGCGGCCGGGCGGCCGGGCCGGGAGGTGGTACGGCCCGCGGCGGGCCGGACCGGCGGAGGGCGCCCGGCACCGGACCCCGGCACCGGTCGCTGCGGCGTCCCGTGCGCAGGGTCCACGGGGGCGGCGGCCCGCTCTCCCGGTGACGGCCCGGGCGACCGGCGCGACGTTCCGCCCGAGGGGCGGGACCCTCCGGCCACGGCCCGGGCCTATGCCTACGCCCGGGCCTATGCCTTCGTCTTGTAGCCGCGACCCCATTGGAGACCCCATCCGTACAGCCGGTCGAGCTCTGCCTGGAAGCCGTAGACGAACTTCACCTCGCGGCGGACGATCATCTGGCCCTTGACGTTCTCCATGCTGAACACGGCGCAGGAGCGGGCCTGCGGAGCCCGTTCGTCGAGTTCGACGATGACCCGGGGGCCGCTGCTGGGGTAGAGCGTGACGATGGCGTGCGTACGGTCGAAGGCCGGGGTCTGGTCGTAGATGTAGACGAAGAAGAGCAGCCGTTTGATCTCGGCATGATGGTCCAGATTGACGTAGATCGTCTCACCGGAGCCGGAGCCGAAGCGGTCGTCGCCGCTGCCCTTGACGTACGGCGGCTCGTTCGTGGAGCCGAGGAAGCCGCCGAGCGGCTGGACCACGCCCTTGGTGCCGTCGGCGAGTTCGTACAGACAGCCGAGGTCGAGGTCGACGTTGACCATGCCCTGGGTATGGGCCTGGACGACCTCGGGCTGGAAGAGTTTGAACGGATGCCGGAAGAGCTGTCCGCTCTGTTGGGAGCGGCCCTCGATGTCCGAGGTCCGCATCCGCCAGGACAGATTGACCCGCAGATGGCCGGTGGCCGCGCCCTGTTCGGTCAGGGAGACCGAGGGTCGCCGCTTGGTCAGGGCTATCGCGTTCGCCGCCGCGGTGCCCAGGTCGAACTGGTTCGACCGGCCCCGCAGGAGACCGTCCCAGAAGGCCATGTGTCGCCACCCCCAGTGGTGTGTCGGTGGGCCCCTCGCCCACGGACCGTCCGATGGACCCTTCGTCCCCGCTCTCCCCGCCGGCTCCGCCCTCTGGCGGGCGCCGCGCGGGGCGGCTCCGGGACCCGCGTCCCGGGGCCGCCCCGCAGAGAGCGTTCCGCAATAATCCGGCCGTCACACCCCGGCTTCGGAGTGTGGCCGGGCCTTTTCGTCCTCGGCGGCCAGACGCCTGTTGCGCTGGACCGAGGACCAGAAGGACCAGCCGATCAGAACCACACCGACGAGACCGGTGATGATCTCGTTGATCTCGAAACGGATGGTGATCAGCAGGATGGTGGCGAGCGCGCCGATGGCGTAGTGCGCGCCGTGCTCCAGGTAGACGTAGTCGTCGAGGGTGCCCTGGCGGACCAGGTAGACCGTCAGCGAACGGACGTACATGGCACCGACGCCGAGCCCGATGGCCATCAGCACGATGTCGTTGGTGATGGCGAAGGCGCCGATGACCCCGTCGAAGGAGAACGAGGCGTCGAGGACCTCCAGATAGAGGAACATGAAGAAGGCGGCCTTGCCGCCGACCTGGAGGGCCGTGACCCGCTTGCCGCTCTTGCGGGCGGCCTCCTCCGCCTCGTGCTCGCGCTCCTCCTGCTCTTCGAGCTTGTTCTCGAAGTAGCCGGAGAGACCGCCGACGACGAGGTAGGTGATCAGACCGGCGATACCGGAGAGCAGTACGGTCTCGGTCTTGTCCTGCGGTCCGCTGTGCGTATGGGCCTCGGGGGCCAGGAAGACCGCGCTGACGAGCAGCACGATCAGCGAGATGCAGACCGACAGCATGTCGACCTTGCCGAGCTTCGCCAGCGGGCGCTCCAGCCAGCCGAGCCACTTGACGTCCCGGTCCTCGAAGATGAAGTCGAGGAAGATCATCAGCAGGAACATGCCGCCGAAGGCGGCGATGGACGCATGGGCGTCCGTGACCAGCTGCTCGTACTTCTCCTTGTCGTTGAAGGCCAGTTCGACGGCCTCGACGGGTCCGAGACTCGCCGAGACGGCGACAATCACGACAGGGAAGACGAGCCGCATGCCGAAGACGGCGATGAGAATGCCGATGGTGAGGAAGATGCGCTGCCAGAAGGCGTTCATCTTCTTCAGGATTCCGGCGTTGACCACCGCATTGTCGAACGAGAGCGAGATCTCCAGAATGCAGAGGATCGCCACGAGACTGAAGGCGGTCCATCCGTCGTAGAGAACCGCTGCGACCAGACCGAGCGCGGTGACCGCGAACGACCAGCCGAAGGTTTTCAGAACCACTGCTACCCAATCGTGTTAGGTGGGGGTCCCCCGAAGCCCCCCGGGTAGCCCGTGGGAGGGTTCTCCCCGCACAGCCAGGGCGAGTTACCAGTCCGACCCGCCCCGGTGCGCGGCTTTACGAAACATTGACCCCGAAGTCTAGAGCGATGCCCCGCAGCCCCGAGGCGTACCCCTGGCCGACTGCACGGAACTTCCACTCGCTGCCGTACCGGTACAGCTCGCCGAAGATCATCGCGGTTTCGGTGGAGGCGTCCTCACTGAGGTCGTACCGCGCGAGTTCCTGTCCGTCGGCCTGATTGACCACACGGATAAAAGCATTGCTGACCTGGCCGAACGTCTGGCCCCTGTTGTCCGCGTCATGAATGGAGACCGGAAAGACGATCTTGTCGACGGCGGGCGGAACCTGGCTGAGGTCCACGATCAGCGATTCGTCGTCGCCGTCGCCCTCGCCCGTGAGGTTGTCACCGGTGTGCTCGACGGAACCGTCGGGGCTTCTGAGGTTGTTGTAGAAGATGAAGTAGTCGTCCCCCATGACACGGCCGCTGTTGCACATCAGCGCGCTGGCGTCGAGGTCGAAATCGGCCCCGGTGGTGGAACGCGCGTCCCAGCCGAGACCGATGAGCACCTGTGTCAGATTCGGTGCGGCCTTGGAGAGGGAGACATTGCCTCCCTTGGCGAGTGTGACGCCCATGTTCGTGTCCTCCCCAAAAGACGTGTGTCGGCGCTGCATGCCCCTGCCCGGCATACATGCCCCCGAAGTCGCGACCGCAACGCGACCGGTCGCGAGAGGACGTCCGGCGCCGCACGCATGAGGTGCGGCGCCGGACGGTGGTGGAGCTGCGGTCAGACGTTCACGCCGAAGTCCTGGGCGATCCCGCGCAGACCGGAGGCGTACCCCTGGCCGATGGCACGGAACTTCCACTCGGCGCCGTGGCGGTACAGCTCGCCGAAGACCATGGCGGTCTCCGTCGAGGCGTCCTCGGTGAGGTCGTAACGCGCCAGCTCGTTGTTGTCGGCCTGGTTGACGACGCGGATGAACGCGTTGCGGACCTGGCCGAAGGACTGCTGGCGGCTCTCGGCGTCGTAGATCGACACCGGGAAGACGATCTTGTCGACCTCGACCGGCACGGCCGCGAGGTTGACCTTGATCTGCTCGTCGTCGCCTTCGCCCTCGCCGGTGAGGTTGTCACCGGTGTGCTCGACGGAACCGTCGGGGCTCTTGAGGTTGTTGAAGAAGACGAAGTTCCCGTCGCCGGCGACCTTGCCCTCGGAATTGGTCAGCAGGGCGCTGGCGTCCAGGTCGAAGTCCGCGCCGGTGGTGGTACGGATGTCCCAGCCGAGACCGACCGTCACGGCGGTCAGTCCGGGCGCGGCCTTGGTCAGCGAGACGTTGCCGCCCTTGCTGAGGCTGACTCCCACGAGTCCCTCCATAAGTGATCAGGGGCAGCGCCCCCGTAGTGCGTCGCGTGTCGGATCAACAAGGGGATCCTAGTGACCGGTTCCCCCGCGAAACAGGTTCCGGGACGGCCGCCCGTCCGATCCGTCCCGGTTGTTACATCAGGTTTTGCCCGTTCGTCACAGAGCTTCGAGGGCCTTGACGTAGTCGTTGAGGTCCCGGGCGTCCGGCAGGGCGTTCACCACGCTCCAGCGGACGACGCCTTCCTTGTCGATGACGAAGGTGCCGCGGACCGCGCAGCCCTTCTCCTCGTCGAAGACGCCGTAGGCCCGGGAGGCCTCGCCGTGCGGCCAGAAGTCGGAGAGCAGCGGATATTCGAGGCCCTCCTGCTCGGCGAAGACCCGCAGGGTGTGGATGGAGTCGTTGGAGACGGCGAGGAGCTGGGTGGTGTCGTTGACGAACCGGGGCAGCTCGTCGCGGAGCGCGCACAGCTCGCCGGTGCAGACGCCGGTGAAGGCGAACGGGTAGAAGAGGAGGACCACGTTCTTCTCGCCGCGGTAGTCGGCGAGCCGTACCGTACGGCCGTGGTTGTCCTTGAGGGTGAATTCGGGGGCCTGGGTGCCGACCTCGATGGCCATGACGCGTGGGTTCCTTCCGCCGCTGCCGTTCGGATACGGCCCGGGGCGCCGGTCCCGGTGTACGGGGCGGCCCGGGCGGGCCCGTACCCGGCACGGCGGCCGGGGAGACCGGCCCACCGCCCCGGACGGGGCCGGCTCCAGCCTATGGCGTGCCCATGGCGCGGCGTCGCCGGGCCCGCGGCTGCCCCGGCCCCTCGGCTGTGCCCTCAGGGCTCAGGAATGCGGCGGACCCCCTCGGGCAGGGCCCGAGGGGGTCCGGAACACCGTCCGGGGCGCACGGCCGCCCGGCGGGGCGACCGTGCGGCACACGGGCGGCGGCGAGCGGCGCAGTCGCCGCACCGGTCAGCGCTTGGGGGCGATCAGCTTGGTGCCGACCCAGTCCTTGGCGACGCTGATGCTCTTGGTCTGCGACAGTCCGGCCGTCTGAGCGGCGTCGTTGATGTCGCTTGGCTCCACATAGCCGTCCCGCCCCGTCTTCGGGGTGAGCAGCCAGATCAGGCCGCCCTCGTCGAGCAGGCCGATGGAGTCCACCAGGACGTCCGTCAGGTCGGCGTCTTCGTCCCTGAACCAGAGGACGACGACGTCTGCGACATCGTCGTAATCCTCGTCCACCAGCTCCTGGCCGATGACGGACTCGATGCCTTCACGGAGATCCTGGTCGGCGTCGTCGTCGAAGCCGATCTCCTGGACCACCTGTCCGGGCTCGAACCCCAGCCTCGCTGCCGGGTTGGTCCGCTCCTCCGCGTGGTCCGCGGTCGCGCTCACGGCTTGCCTCCTGATCATGTTCGGTAGATGCTGCTGCCGCGCGCACGCGGCGTTGGCCGTAGTCCACACGGGCGGGACGGATCGCGCAAGTACCCGGCCGTGCAGACCGCCGAAACGGTGACGTTTGCGCCCGTCTCGACGCAACTCCCGACACGTGCGACGGGGCGCCACGACGCGTTCCGGAGCATTCGGCCGCCTTTGCAGCATACGTCGCATTCCCGCCCGGCTCCCGACGGCCCTCTGCCCCGGCCACCCGAACGGAGTGGGACGGGGGCCGCGGGCCCCCGGCGCACGCCGGGACAAGCGGTACCCCGGAACCCGTAACGGACCCCCTTGGTTACCTTTCGGTAGAGATGACGTTTCCCGCGCCGAGGTACACGATGGGAGGCGGTGCCGTGTGCCCGGAGCGGCCGGTTACGGCCCGTGACCGTCCCGGCCGGCTCCCGAGGTACGGACGGCACCGCCAGTACGCCCGGATTCTCCGGGACCCCCCCCGGGGTCCGGGATCCCCGCGGGGCCCGGACCGTCGACCCTCCGAGAGCGAAGGAACAGCGTGGCTTCCGGATCAGATCGCAATCCGATCATCATTGGCGGCCTTCCCAGCCAGGTCCCGGACTTCGATCCGGAGGAGACGAAGGAGTGGCTGGACTCACTGGACGCGGCCGTCGACGAACGGGGCCGGGAACGGGCCCGCTATCTGATGCTGCGGCTCATCGAGCGGGCCCGTGAGCGCCGCGTGGCCGTCCCGGAGATGCGGAGCACCGACTACGTCAACACCATCGCCACCAAGGACGAGCCGTTCTTCCCCGGCAACGAGGAGGTCGAACGGAAGGTCCTCAACGCGACGCGCTGGAACGCGGCGGTGATGGTCTCCCGGGCGCAGCGCCCGGGGATCGGCGTCGGGGGCCATATCGCCACGTTCGCCTCCTCCGCCTCCCTCTACGACGTGGGCTTCAACCACTTCTTCCGGGGCAAGGACGCCGGCGACGGCGGGGACCAGATCTTCTTCCAGGGGCATGCGTCGCCGGGTATCTACGCCCGGGCGTTTCTGCTGGACCGGCTCTCCGAGGCCCAGCTCGACGCCTTCCGCCAGGAGAAGTCCAAGGCGCCGAACGGGCTGTCCAGCTATCCGCATCCGCGGCTGATGCCGGACTTCTGGGAGTTCCCGACGGTGTCGATGGGCCTCGGCCCGATCAGCGCGATCTACCAGGCGCGGATGAACCGCTATCTGCACGCCCGGGGCATCGCGGACACCTCCCGCTCCCGGGTCTGGGCCTTCCTCGGGGACGGCGAGATGGACGAGCCGGAGTCGCTCGGCCAGCTCTCCATCGCGGCCCGCGAGGGCCTGGACAACCTCACCTTCGTGGTGAACTGCAACCTGCAGCGGCTGGACGGCCCGGTCCGCGGCAACGGCAAGATCATCCAGGAGCTGGAGTCGCAGTTCCGGGGCGCCGGCTGGAACGTGATCAAACTGATCTGGGACCGCTCCTGGGATCCGCTGCTGGCACAGGACCGGGACGGTCTGCTGGTCAACAAGCTGAACACCACGCCGGACGGGCAGTTCCAGACGTACGCGACGGAGACCGGCGCGTATATCCGGGACCACTTCTTCGGCGGTGACCAGCGGCTGCGCGCGATGGTCGCGAACATGACCGACGAGCAGATCCTGCATCTGGGGCGCGGCGGTCACGACCACCGCAAGGTGTACGCGGCGTTCAAGGCGGCCGAGGAGCACCGCGGGCAGCCGACGGTGGTGCTGGCGCAGACGGTGAAGGGCTGGACGCTGGGCCCCAACTTCGAGGGCCGCAACGCCACCCACCAGATGAAGAAGCTGACCGTCGACGATCTCAAGCGGTTCCGCGACCGGCTGCACATCCCGATCCCGGACGCGCAGCTGGAGGACGGGCTGCCGCCGTACTACCACCCGGGGCCGGAGTCCGAGGAAATCCAGTACATGCACGACCGGCGCCGTTCGCTGGACGGCTATGTACCGAGCCGGGTGGTGCGGTCGAAGCCGCTGGAGCTGCCGGGCGAGCAGGCGTACGCCGGGGTGAAGAAGGGTTCGGGGCAGCAGTCGATCGCGACCACGATGGCGTTCGTGCGGCTGCTGAAGGACCTGATGCGGGACAAGGAGATCGGCCGCCGTTTCGTGCTGATCGCGCCGGACGAGTACCGCACCTTCGGCATGGACTCCTTCTTCCCGAGCGCCAAGATCTACAACCCGCTGGGGCAGCAGTACGAGTCCGTGGACCGGGAGCTGCTGCTGGCGTACAAGGAGTCGCCGACCGGGCAGATGCTGCACGACGGCATCTCGGAGGCGGGCTGTACGGCGTCGCTGATCGCGGCCGGTTCGTCATACGCGACCCATGGCGAGCCGCTGATCCCGGTCTACGTCTTCTACTCCATGTTCGGATTCCAGCGCACCGGTGATCAGTTCTGGCAGATGGCCGATCAGCTGTCGCGTGGTTTCGTACTGGGTGCGACCGCCGGGCGTACGACTCTGACCGGTGAAGGCCTGCAGCACGCGGACGGCCATTCGCAGTTGCTGGCCTCCACCAACCCGGGCTGTGTCGCCTACGACCCCGCCTTCGGCTTCGAGATCGCCCATATCGTCGAGGACGGGCTGCGCCGGATGTACGGCGCGGACGCGGAGCATCCGCACGGCGAGGACGTCTTCTACTACCTGACCGTCTACAACGAGCCCATCCGGCATCCGGCGGAGCCCGCCGATGTGGACGTGGAGGGCATCGTCAAGGGCATCCACCGCTACCGGGCGGGCGATGCGGGCCGGATCCCGGCGCAGATCCTGGCCTCGGGAGTGGCCGTCCCGTGGGCGGTCGAGGCGCAGCGGATGCTCGCCGAGGACTGGGACGTACGGGCCGACGTCTGGTCCGCGACCTCGTGGAACGAGCTGCGGCGCGAGGCCGTCGCGGTGGAGGAGCACAATCTGCTCCACCCGGAGGAGGAGCAGCGCGTCCCGTATGTCACACGCAAACTGGGCACCGCTGAAGGTCCGTTCGTGGCCGTTTCCGACTGGATGCGTTCGGTTCCGGATCAGATTTCGCGGTGGATCCCCGGTTCCTACACCTCTCTGGGTGCGGACGGCTTCGGCTTCGCCGACACCCGGGGCGCGGCCCGCCGGTGGTTCCACATCGACGCGCCGTCGATCGTGCTGGCGGTCCTGACCGAGCTGTCGCGGGCGGGGCTGGTGGACCGCTCGGTGCTGAAGCAGGCCGTGGACCGCTACCAGCTGCTGGACGTGGCGGCCGCGGATCCGGGTCCGGCGGGCGGCGACGCGTAACACCTCCCTCTGCGGGGTCCGGGCGCGGCGCCTGCCGCGCGGCGCCCGGACCCGAGGCGGCGGCCGTCAGCGTTCCCAGATCCGGAACGCCCTGATCAGATACGGCGAGCGGGGTGCCCAGACCCCGCTGCCTGGGTAGGTGTCGAAGGCGCCGTGCTCGGCGCACTCGGCGGACTGGTAGGTGGTCACCGGGCGTCCGGTGCGATTGGCGAGGGCCGCGGCCGTGGCGCCGGGCGGCAGGGCCGTACAGGAGTCCACGTCGGTCCCGGCCAGCTCGTACACCCGGCGGGGGCCCCGGAAGTCCTCGTCGGCCCAGAGGCAGAGCGCCCCGGGCGGGCAGGCGGGGAGGGCCGGGGCCGCTGCGCCGGCGGGCGCGGGGGCGAGCCCGAGACCGAGCGTCAGGGCGAGCGCCGGGGAAAAGGTGCCCGGAAGGGTCTTCGTCCGCATCCCCGCACCCTTCCTCCGCAGTGCACCGCTGAGGAAGGTCCGGACAGCGGCCTCACCCGAACGGGCCAAGGGCGGGTGGAGGGCGCGCGGTCTGCTCGCACAGGAGTCGCACAGGAGTCGTACGGGAGTGGCACCGGGGCCGTGCAGGGGCCGTACGAGGGCCGTGCGGAGGGCACCTCGCACCGGTACGGCTGCCGGCATACGGGAAGGCCCCACCGGAACCGCGCGGGTTCCGGTGGGGCCTTGAGGTTTCCGTGGGCGGACCTGCCCGTAAGGCGGGCCCGTCCGCAGCTGCGCCGTACGGCTCAGATGTGGCCCACGCCCGCGCCCGCCTCGGCATTGGCACCGCGCTTGGTCAGCAGGGCGACGAAGACCGCGACCACGGACACCCCGGCGGCGACCAGGCAGGCCAGGCCCATGCCGGAGATGAAGGTCTCGTGGGCGACGTCCGCGATCCTGGCGGCGATCTCCGGCGGAGTGCCCTGGGCAACCGGCGGCACACCGACCTGGACCGCTTCGGCGGCCTTGTCCAGATCGTGCCCGGCCAGCGGCGGGAGCTGCGCGTCGGCCCAGTTGCCCGGCAGATCGCTGCCGACCTTGGAGGCCATCACGGCGCCCAGGACGGCGGTGCCGAGCGCACCACCGATCTGCATCGCGGCCTGCTGGAGACCGCCCGCGACACCGGACAGCTCCATCGGCGCGTTGCCGACGATGACCTCGGTGGCACCCACCATGACCGGCGCGAGGCCGAGGCCCAGCAGGGCGAACCAGACGGACATCAGACCGCTGCCGGTGTCCTTGTCCAGGGTCGACATGCCGAACATCGCGACCGCGGTCAGCACCATGCCGCCGGCCAACGGGATGCGGGGACCGGTCTTGGTGATCACCGCGCCCGCCAGCGGGGAGCCGACGATCATCATTCCGGTCAGCGGCAGCAGGTGGAGACCGGCGTCGACCGGGCTGAGTCCGTGCACGTTCTGGAGGTAGAAGGTGACGAAGAACAGTCCGCCCATGAAGGCGATGGCCATCAGCACCATCAGGACCACACCGGCGGACAGCGGCACCGAGCGGAACAGCTTCATCGGGATCAGGGGCTCGGTAACCCGGTTCTCCCACCAGGCGAAGACCGCGAAGAGGACGAAGGACCCGACGATAAAGCCCCAGGTCTTGGCACCGCCCCAGCCCCAGCCCTCCTCCGGGGCCTTGATCAGCGCCCAGACCAGGCAGAACATCGCGGTCGACAGCAGGGCGATACCGGGGATGTCGAAGGAGCGCGAGGCGTTCCGGGCGCGGTGGTCCTTGAGGATCACCAGACCGAGGATCAGGGCGACGATCCCGACCGGGACGTTGATGAAGAAGACGGACTGCCAGCTGACCTTCTCGACGAGCAGACCGCCGACGATCGGGCCACCGGCGGTGGAGGCGCCGATGACCATGCCCCAGATGCCGATGGCCATGTTCAGCTTCTCGGCGGGGAAGGTGGCGCGCAGCAGTCCGAGCGCGGCCGGCATCAGCAGCGCGCCGAACAGGCCCTGGAGGACGCGGAACACGATCAGCATCGCGATGGAGTCGGAGAAGCCGATCGCGGCGGAGGCGGCGGCGAAGCCGACGACACCGACGAGGAAGGTCTGGCGGTGGCCGAAGCGGTCACCGAGCTTGCCCGCGGTGATCAGGGCCACGGCGAGGGCGAGGAAGTAGCCGTTGGTGATCCACTGGACGTCGGCGAAGGTAGCGTCCAGATCGTCGGCTATCGCGGGGTTGGCGATGGCGACGATGGTGCCGTCCAGGGCGACCATCATCACACCGATCGCCACGGCGAAGAGCGTCAGCCAGGGGTGGCCGCGCAGCCCGCCGGCGGGGGCCGGAAGGTCGTTCTGGGGATCCTTCGGCGCCTTGTTGATGGTGGTCTGACTCGTCATTCCGCCCAGACTAATGACAGCCGCTGACAATTCATAATTGATTCTTTTAGTCGGCGGCTGTCACTTCGGTCACCGGTACGCTGACCCCGTCCGCGGGACCGGGAAACCGGACGGAGACGGGGTTCCCAGCCCGTGGCCGACCGGCTTCTCCGGGGTGGTGCGGACGGTACGGGGCGGGCGCGACGCGGGGACCACGGGGTCCCTCCGGCCGGCCCCGGCGGGCAGAGGCCCGGGCCCATCCGATCGTCGGGCCCCGAGGACGATCGACGACCAATGAATGAGGGCATGAAGTGACGGTCGGGCCGGCGGGCGCCGGCGGGCTGCGCGAGCGGAAGAAGCAGCGGACCAGGGACGCCCTGGCCCGCGCGGCGCTGGAGCTGTTCACCACGCAGGGTTTCGAGGAGACGACGGTCGACGAGATCGCCGATGCGGCGGACGTCTCCCAGCGCACCTTCTTCCGCTACTACGCGAGCAAGCTGGAGGTCGCCTTCGCCGTACAGGAGGTCGTCGAGGAGCACTTCCTCGCGTCGCTGCGGAGCCGTCCGCCGGAGGAGGCGCCGTTCGAGGCGATGCGGAACGCGGCCCTCGGGGCCTGGGACACGGTGGAGGAGGTGATCGCGGAGATCGTGCCGGTCGAACTCCATATGCGGACGTATCTGATCATCGAGTCCACGCCCGCGCTGCTGGCCGTGCACATCCGCCGGTCGCTGAAGACGGAGGAGACCCTCAGCCGGATCCTCGGCGAACGCGAGGGCCTCGACGTCGACACGGACCCGCGGCCGCGGCTCGCGGTGGCGGCGATGAGCGGTGCGATGCGGGTGGCGGGCCGGCTCTGGGGCGAGGGCTCCGACCACAGCGTCCGGGCGATCCGCGAGCTGATCGCGCACTACATGGACCATCTGACACCGGCGCTCGTCGGACCGTGGCGGGACCGACCGGAACAGGGGGCGGGCATCGGCCACAGCGAGCGTTTCCGGCCATAACCGGAAGCGAGGGTTTCCGGCGGCGGCCCCGGGCCGGGCGGGGTCGGGAACATCCGCCGTCCCGGCACCCATCGGCCCGCCGCGATGACATTTCCGGTGAAGTAGCGGCCTGACGCGCGTAGAACATCGGAGAGACCGCTCCCTCCCGAAGGGGCGACGCGAGCGCTCCCGACCCCTACGATGATGTGTATGGGTGATGTATTGGCCGGAATTCAAGCCACATGGGAGTTCACGTCCGACTCCGTGCACATCCGCTTTGAACGGGGACACCGCACGCCGAGGCTGTTCTCGGCGCTCCGCGAACGCCGCATCCCCCACGAGGCGTTGGCGTCGGTGGCACTCTCCCCGGGCAAGCGGGGAACCGTCGTTCTGCACGCCAGACCCCGGCCCGGTGCGGATCCGCTGATGGCCGCGGCGGCGGGCCAGCTGAAGGAGGAGTGCGACCCCTACCGGCTGGTGCTGCCCGCCGACCGGGAGGACGCCGCCGTGTACTACCGCGACGCGCTCCGTGCCGTACTGCCCGCGGACGCCGCCCGGCCCGCCGTGCGGTACGTGGTGGCCGCGCCCGGCTCGCCCATCGCCTTCAAGGCGCACGACGGCCGGGCCTCCTTCGACGGCCGGTACGTGGACTTCCGCTGGTCGCGCACCGGCGCCTCGTCCACCAAGTGGAAAGCAGGCGACCAGAGTTTCGCCGTGGGCGAGCTGAGCGGGGTCGAATGGCGGACGCCCGAGAGCCTCGACGGCTATCTGCGGCTGCTGCGCCGGGTCCCGGAGCCCTCGCCGCCGGCCGGGGCCGCGAAGGATCCGGCGGCGGTGGTGTTCGGGGTGCGCAGCGGCTCGGTGCACGAGTCGCTGCCGTTCGCCGCGGCCGTACTGGAATCGGTCCAGCGCTCCGGCCCGGCACCGGCGCTCGCACTGAGCACGGCCCGCCGGGACCCGGCGGACATCGCGGAGCGGATCCGGCACCTCGGGGAGCTGCGGGACGCAGGGCTGGTCACGGACGAGGAGTTCACCTCGAAGAAGACGGAGCTGCTGGCAGAGCTGTGAGCCGCCCGAGGCGGGAGGGGCGGGAGGGGCCCGCCCCGGGGGCGGACCGGTGGCCGGGCCGGGGTAGTACCCGGGTATGACCCCCGTACGAGCCCCGGGGTATGACGCCGCTGCTCACAGCGGTGCATAGCCTGGCAGGGTGACTCCCTCCTCCCCCCAGAGCCCGCTGTGGCCGACCGCCCGCGCGCAGGCGCGGCTGGTCCTCAGGGCCCTGCGGACACCGTCCCACCCGGCCACCCCGCTGCTCGGCGATTCCCCCCGGCGCTGGCTGCGCTACCTGCCGTACCTCGTGGTCACGGCCGCGGTCGCCGCACTGCTCCCGGTCACCGTGAACGTACTGACCACGGCCTACGGGCTCAACGCCGACGCGGCCTGGCCGCTGGCCGTCGCCCAGACGGCACCGCTGCTGATGGCACCGACCCGGCCGTTGCAGGCCTGGTGGCTGGTTTTCACCGCGGACGTGATCGGTGCGGCGTCCCTCACCGGAGCGGACACCGTGGGCAGCCCGTGGCCCTGGCCCCCGCCGGTGGTCGTCGGCTATCTGATCCTGATGGCCTTCCTCGGCCTGCGGGAGTCCCGCCCGGCCCTGATCGGGGTCTGGCTGACGACCGGAATCGCCGGGTTCGCCTGCGAGCTGCTGCGCTCGGAACTCAGCGACGGCGTCTGGGTGCTGCTGTTCATCCTCACCGGAGTGGTGCTCGTGGCCACCGGCGCACTGCGCGAACGCGGCGACGCCCAGCGGAAACTGGCCGCGCAGGAGAGCATCAGCGAGGCCGAGCGGGCCCAGCGCACCCTGCTGGAGGAACGGACCCGGATCGCCCGGGAGCTGCACGACGTGGTCGCCCACCATATGTCCGTGATCACCGTGCAGGCCGACTCCGCGCCGTACCGGATCCCGGGGCTGCCGGAGCAGGCGCGCGAGGAGTTCGGGACGATCGCGGCGAGCGCCCGGGAGTCCCTGACCGAGATGCGGCGGCTGCTGTCGGTGCTGCGCAGCGCGGACACCGGGGGCGAGCTGGCGCCGCAGCCGGGGATCACCCGGGTGCAGCAGCTGGTGGAGGCGACGGTACGGGCGGGGGTGCCCGCGGAGCTGTCGCTGAGCGTCGACCCGGCGCAGGTGCCGCAGGCGGTGGATCTGTCGGCGTACCGGATCGTGCAGGAGGCGCTGGCGAACGTGGTGCGGCATGCGCCGGGTGCGGTGACCCGGGTGTCGGTGGTGTCGGACGGCACGGATCTGACGGTCGTGGTCGTCAACGGGCCCGCCGGATCCCGGGCGGAGCCGCTGGAACAAGCGGGTACGGGCCATGGGCTGGTCGGTATGCGGGAGCGCGTACGGTTGACGGGCGGCACGCTGGACACCGGTCCGCTGCCGGACGGTGGCTTCCGGGTGGCCGCGCGTCTGCCGCTGACCGCGCCCGGGACGGCGGAGGAAACCGCGTGACCATCCGGGTGATCATCGTCGACGACCAGGCCATGGTGCGGGCGGGTTTCGCGGCGCTGCTGTCCGCACAGGCCGATATCGACGTCGTCGGGGAGGCACCGGACGGCCGGGCGGGGGTGGACGTGGCCCGCTCCGTCCACCCCGATGTGGTCCTCATGGACGTCCGGATGCCGGAGATGGACGGTCTGGCGGCGGCCCGGGCGATTCTCAACCCGCCGGTGGGCGGGATGCATGTGCCGAAGGTACTGATGCTGACCACCTTCGACGTGGACGACTATGTGTACGAGGCGCTGCGCGCCGGGGCGTCGGGCTTCCTCCTCAAGGACGCGCCCCCGGCGGACCTGATCTCCGCGGTCCGGGTGGTCGCGGCGGGCGAGGCACTGCTGGCGCCGTCGGTGACCCGCCGGCTGATCGCCGACTTCGCGGCCCAGCGGCCCGCGCCCCGCCGGGACCCCTCGCTCCGGCTGAAGGCGCTGACGCCGCGCGAGACGGAGGTGCTGGAGCTGATCGCGCGGGGACTGTCCAACCAGGAGATCGCGAGCCGGCTCGTCGTCGCCGAGCAGACGGTGAAGACCCATATCGGCCGGGTCCTGGCCAAACTGGACCTGCGCGACCGGGCCCAGGCGGTGATCTTCGCCTACGAGTCGGGGCTGGTACGCCCTGGCGGCGTCTAGGCGCCGCGGTTTCCCCGGGGGCGGGGGCGCGGGGGCCGTGCCGCGCGGGCGGCGTGCCCGGTCCTGAGGCTTGGAGAGCGCCCGGCCGGGCGAGGGACGTCCCCCGGCCATCGACCGTGAGCGCTTATCGCGCAGTTCCTCGCGCCCCTAAGGGCCTCCGCCCTCAGGCTCCTTCGTGGCCGCACGAGCGACTGGCAGTCCGGAGAAGCCGGATGGGGGGAGAGGTCAGGCAGAGCGCTTGCGGAACTGGGTGATCAGCGCCGCGTAGCTGTTCTCTGCGTGGCCGTCGGCGGCCGCGCGCTCGGCCAGGTTCAGGAAGAGATTCGGCAGCTCGGTGCTGACGCCGAGCGCCTCGCTCTCGTGGAGCAGATGCTCCATCCCGCCCCTGTGGACGGCAACAGTGGCATCGGTGGCCGGATAGTCGCCGTCGTCTATCTGCCGCGCGTACGCCGAGACATAGTCGGCCGTCACATTGATCGCGGTCCTGGCCAAGGGCGCGAAAGTCGTCGCCTTGACGTTCGCGGTGCCCAGCAGCGCGGCACCCTGCAGGAAGCCGTTCAGGGCACCCCACATGATGCCCAGGATGGACATGTCGTACAGGGCGGACAGGCCGTGGTCCTCGTCGAGGTAGACGGTTCCGGCCTCACCGAGTGCCTGCAGGGTGGCTTGGTGCACCTCGAAGGCGGCCTTCGAGCCGGAGTACAGCAGCGTGGCTTCGGCGGTGCCGATGGCCTGGGGAAGGGCGAGGATCGCCCCGTCGAGGTACGTGCTGTCGAACTCGGCCGCCCACCGGGCGGCTTCGCGTGCCTGGGTGGAACTGGAGGTGGTCAGGTTGAGAAGGGTACGGCCGGCCAGTGAGGAGCCGACCGGGTCCAGCAACTCGTACACGGTGTCGTAGTCCGAGACGCAGACGACGACGAGCGGGCTCGCCTCGACCGCGCTCCTGACCGATTCGGCCAGGGTGGCGCCGTCGGCGACGAGATCGTCGGCCTTGGCTGCCGAGCGGTTCCAGACGGTGGTCGGGTGACCGTTCGCCAGGAAGGCCGCGGCCAGCGCGTGGCCCATCAGTCCCAGGCCGACCACGGTGACCGGCGTTCGCGAGGCGGAAGGGACGGAAGGGGTGGAAGGGGTGGACATAGGTGCTCCTGCGTCTGTGGCGGTGTAGGTGTAGGTGTAGGTGTAGGTGTCTGTCATGTGGTGCAGGCCGCGGCGGGTGGCCGGCGGTGCTGCGGGGGCCTCAGGCGAAGAACCCGACGACGCTGCGAATACGGCCCCCGGTGAACTCGACGACGTCGTAACCGGTGGTGGCGGTGCCGAGTTTCCAGGTGAACAGCGCACGGTCGTGGTGGGCGCCGACCACGGTGTCGAGGGTGAACTCCAGATCACCGAAACCCTCCCGGGCCCGGTCGATCACCTCGGACAGTTCGGCGTGCCCGCGCAGGCCCGCGTTGTTGGGGTCGGTGTAGACCGAGTCCTCGGTGAAGACGGACTTCATCAGCTCCCTTCGAGCGGCGGCGTCCCGCTCGTTCCAGATGTCGAGGTAGGCGCGGATCACATCGGTGGTGCTCACTTGTCGGCTCCTTGATCTGCCGTCTGCCGTCTGCCGTTCTCTTTCTATACGGCGTGTAGAGATTACACGACGTAGATTAAACCAACTCTGTAAACTGTCAAGCGTGAGCGACCACACCACGAGCCGCCGCGACCGGCTGCGCGCCCAGACCAGCGCCGAGATCAAGGCGATCTCGATGAAACTCATGGCGGACGGCGGCCCGAACGCGATCTCCCTGCGCGCCATTGCCCGTGAGATGGGCATGACGGCCGGCGCGATCTACAGCTACTTCGCCACCCGCGACGACCTGATCACCACGCTCATCGGTGACGTCTACACCTCGGCGGTCGACGCCGCCGAGGCCGCCCGTGACGCGGTGCCGGAAAGCGATCCGGGCGGCCGGATCCTGGCCTGGGCCGAAGCCATGCGCGACTGGGCGCTGGCCAACCCGCAGGGCTTCCGGCTGATCTACGGTGACCCGGTGCCCGGCTATCGCCCGCCCGCCGACGGCCCCGGCCACCAAGCCGAACTGCGCGCCTGCAACGGACTGGTCGGCCTTGTCGCCGCAGCCCGGCCGACGGTCCTGGCACGCCGGTCCGAGGACCGTGCCTACCACTGGGACGACTTCGACCCGGACCTGGTGGCCCATGTCCGGGAGGACTTTCCGGATCTGCCACCGGCAGGCCTCGCGATGACGCTGAGCGTGTGGGGCCGTATGCACGGGCTCATGGCCCTGGAGATCTACGGCCATCTGCGCACCTTCATCCACGACCCGGCCACCGTCTACCGCGACGAGATGCGCGACTTCACCGCTTCTCTCGGCCTCGGCCCCGGATCGTGACCGTCACCGCGACCCGTGCTCGGCGGTATCTGCCGTACCGGACCCCGTAGCCGCCGGGTCGCCCCACCCCTACCCCGGTACGACAGTGCGGTTGGCTCTCCGGTGGGACGTGCCGGCCGGTGCCGTCTTCTTACCTTCCTCCCCGGTCGGACCCGCACCGGCGGGCCGTTGAGGGAGGGGAGACGGCGATGCGCCGGTCCGGAAGGCTCAGGAGGAGGCTGCTCGCCGTCGTACTCGTCGCGGTCTCGGTCGCGGGGACGGCGGGGTGGGTGTCGGGGAACGCCCAGCAGCCGGTGGTCGGGCCGCCGCCCGGCACCGCCGCATGGAACGCCGACCGGGTACTGGGCCGGGCGCTGCCCGATCCGGCGAGCGCCGAACCCCGGGAGGTCGCCGCCTTCTTCGAGGGGCTCGGGCCGCAGGCGCGGCAGGGGCTGGTGGAGCGGCATCCGCTCGTCGTCGGCAATCTCGACGGCGCTCCGGTGGAGACCCGGTACGCGGCCAACGCCCGGGCCGTGCGCGGGACGGCGTACGAGCGGCTGGCCCGGGACGGGCGGCGGATCCTCGCCTTCGACCCGCGCGGACGCGGACAGGTCGCCGAGGTGTACGGGGACCTGGGGCGGGCCCGGCACATCGCCGTGCTCGTGCCGGGGTCGGACATCGACGCGGGCAACTTCGACCGGGCGGGCCGGGGACACCGCGGCCCCTCGGGCATGGCGGCGGCGCTGCACGGGGCCGCGGGCGGCACCACGGCCGTGATCGTCTGGACCGGCTACACCACCCCCGTCGGCGTCGGAGCCGACGCGGCCACCGGCCGGCTCGCCGAGGCCGGGGCACCGCGGCTGGCCCGCTTCACCCGGGGACTGACCGCGGCCGGCGCCGCCCGTCCCAGCCTGTTCTGCCACAGCTACGGCTCCGTGGTCTGCGGTCTGGCCGCCGACCGGGCCGACGCCTCCGACCTGGTCGCCTTCGGCTCCCCCGGGATGCGCGCGGACTCCGTACGAGAGCTGCGGACCAGCGCCCGGGTATGGGCCGCCAAGGACCCCGACGACTGGATCTCCCGGGTGCCCCATGTCCGCCTCTTCGGGCTCGGCCACGGCGAGGACCCCACCTCCGCCGCCTTCGGTGCCCGCCGGGTGCCGGTCGAGGACGCACGCGGCCACGACGGCTACTTCGCGCCCGGTACCGATTCCCTCCGCGCCTTCGCCGCCATCGCCCGGGGAGAGGCCCGATGACCGGCGCCGACCGTGCTGCCCGTACGGCCCCGGAGCGGACGAGCCGGTTCACCGCGTTCGCCGCGTTCGCCGCGCGCGTCGACCGCCGTACCCCGGCCGACCGGGACCGGGCGGTGGACGGACTGCGCGCCGTCGCTCTGCTCGCCGTACCGCTCGGCCACTGGCTGCTCGGCGGCCTCGAACGCGGCGACGACGGCGCGCTGCGCAACGCCAGCCCGCTCTCCGCGTTCGGCTTCTTCGCGCCGGTGAGCTGGGTGCTCCAGCTGCTGGGCATCTTCTTCCTGGTCGGTGGCTACGCCTCCGTACGCTCCTATCACCGCCGTACCGGCACCACCACCGCCTGGCTGCGGGGACGGGTGGCCCGGCTGGGGCGGCCGGTCCTCGGTGTCGCCGCCGTCTGGGCCGTACTGATCCCCGTCCTGTCCCTGCTCGGTGTCCCGGGGACGACGCTGCGCACCGGGTCGACCCTGGTGGTCCAGCCGCTGTGGTTCGTCGGCGTCTACACCGTGGTGACCGCCCTGACCCCGTACTGCGTCCGGGTCTCCCGGGCCCTGGGCTGCTGGGCCGCCGCCCCGCTGCTGCTGTCCGTCGCAGCGGTGGATCTGCTGCGGTACGGGCCCTGGGCGGACGCCGTGCCGTCGTGGCTCGGGCTGCTCACGATCCTGCCGGGCTGGCTGTTCGGCTATCAGCTCGGGGTGAGCTGGGGCGAGGGGCGGATCGACCGGGCCCGGGCCCGGGTGCTGCTGTTCGGCGGCGCCGCGCTCTTCGCCGTACTGCTGCTGTTCTTCGGCTATCCGGCGTCGATGGTCGGCGTTCCGGGCGAGGCCAGGACCAATTCGCATCCGCCGTCGCTGCTGGTGCTCGCGCTGGCCGCGGCCCAGAGCGGGGCGGCGATCCTGCTGCGGGAGCGGATCGGGCGGTGGCTGGCCCGGCCGAAGCTCTGGGCCCCGGTCGTGGTGGTCAATCTGTCGGCGATGACGATCCTGTGCTGGCACCAGACGGCGATGCTGGCGGCCGCGGTGCCGGGCTCGTACGCCGGTGAGCAGGCCGGTCTGACCACCGCGCCCGACACCGTCGGCTGGGTGCTGGCCCGGATCGCCTGGCTGCCGCTGTTCGCCGTGCTGCTGGTGCTCATCGGGCGGTACGCGCGGGTCTTCGAGGCGCCGTGGCACACCGGCACCCGGGCCTCGGCCGCGCTCCGGGCGCTGGCCGGGCTGCTGGCGGCGGGATTCGCGGTCTTCGCGCTGGGGCCGGGATGACCGGGCTCAACGGAGAAGCCGGAGAAGCCGGACGGAAACGGACTCGGCCGGGCACCCGTCGCCCGGCCGAGCCGTCTCCGTCCGTCTGTCCACCCGGGCGCGTCCTACTCCCCCGCGCTCCCCCGCGTTCCTACTCCCGCGCCGCCGACGTGGACGACATGTCCTGGTAGCGGTCGCCCGCCACCTGCCCGGCGATCGGCTCCAGCAGCGCCAGCTCCTCCGCCGTCAGGTGCAGAAACGTCGCCGCCGTGTTCTCGCGGACCCGCTCCGGGCGCCGAGTGCCGGGGATCGGCACCACCGGCAGCCCGTGCACCTCGGCCCGCTGCTGCACCCACGCCAGCGCGATCTGGCCCGGGGTCGCCCCGCGGGCTTCGGCGATCGCCCGCACCGGCGCCAGCAGGGCCGCGTTCGTGCGGGCGTTGTCGCCGGTGAAGCGGGGCTGGTGGGCGCGGAAGTCCTGGGCGGGCAGATCGGCCGAGGCATCGGTGAAGGCGCCGGTGAGGAAGCCCCGACCGAGCGGCGAGTACGGGACGAGGGCAATGCCCAGTTCGGCCGCGGCCGGTACGGCCGTACGCTCCACGTCCCGGCTGAACAGCGACCACTCCGACTGGAGCGCGGTGATGGGGTGCACGGCGTGCGCCTCGCGCAGTTCAGGGCCCGTCACCTCGCTGAGACCGATATGGCGGATCTTTCCGGCGGTGACCAGTTCGGCGAGCGCGCCGACGGAGTCCGCGAGCGGTACGGCCGGATCGCGGCGGTGCATGTAGTAGAGGTCCACATGGTCGACGCCGAGCCGGTCGAGGCTGGCGTCGATGGCCTGCCGGATATAGGCGGGGTCGTTGGAGATCCCCCGGTAGTCGTCGTCGTCCGTGCGGACGATGGCGAACTTCGTCGCCAGGGTGATCTCGTCGCGGTGGGCGCGGACGAAGGGGGCGAGGAAGCGCTCGTTGGCACCGCGCCCGTAGGCGTCGGCGGTGTCGAAGAGGGTGACCCCGGCCGCCAGGGCCGCGTCCAGGGCGGCGCGGGCGGCGGTCTCGTCGGTGTCGCCGTAGAACTCGCTCATACCCATGCAGCCCAGCCCCTGGACGCCGACGAGGGGGCCGTCGGCGCCCAACCGGGTGCGGGCGATCGGGGTGGTGTCGGGGGACGGTACGGCGTTCATGACGGGTCGGTCCTTCCGTACAGTTCGATCTTGTGGTCCAGGAGCGCGAGGGTCTCCTGGAGTTCGGCGATCCGCGAGCGGACGTCGCGGCGGGTGCGCTCCAGCAGCTCGGCACGTTCGTCGACGGTGTCCTCCCCGAGCCGTACCAGCTCGGCGTAGCGGACCATGGAGGCGACCGGCATCCCGGTCAGCCGCAGCTTGCCGACGAAGGCCAGCCAGTCGAGGTCCCGGTTGGTGAAACGGCGCTGGCCGGTATGGGAGCGGTCGACGTGCGGCATCAGCCCGATGCGCTCGTACCAGCGCAGGGTGTGCGCGGACATCCCGACCCAGGCGGCGACCTCGCCGATGGTGTAGCGGTCCTGCCCGTCGGGGCGGGGGTGGCCGGGGTGCGGCTTGCACAGGTCGACGGCCGTGTCACCGGGGCCGCTCTCGGTCAGCGTCGTCATGCCTTCCACGCTAGAACCTTCGAGTGCGCTCCAAGCAAGCGCAGCCGCCCGCGCCCGGTGACCGGGCGGGCACGGGCTACCCTCGTGCGCATGCAGAGCCTGGCGACGACCGAGACATGGCCCGTACCCACCGCCGCTGCCGCCGTGGTGCGTGCGGACGGGACGGTGGCCGGACGGTACGGCCCCACGGGGCACCGTTTCCCGCTGGCCTCGGTGACCAAGCCGCTGGCCGCGTACGCGGTGCTGGTGGCGTACGAGGAGGGCGCGGTCGAGCTGGACGAACCCGCCGGGCCGCCCGGGGCGACCGTCCGCCATCTGCTGGCGCACACCTCGGGGCTGGCCTTCGACGAGCACCGGATCAGCGCCGATCCGGGCACCCGCCGTATCTACTCGAACACCGGTTTCGACGTCCTCGCCGACCATGTCGCCAAGGCGACGGACATCCCGTTCCCCGAGTATCTGCGGCAGGCGGTGCTCGAACCGCTGGGCATGACGTCGACGGCGCTGGAGGGCTCGGCGGCGAAGGACGCGGTGTCCACGGTGGACGATCTGGTGCGCTTCGCGGCGGAGGTGCAGGCGCCGCGGCTGCTGGACGCGCGGACGGTACTGGACGCGATGACGGTCGCCTGGCCGGGGCTCGCGGGACTGCTGCCCGGGTACGGACGGCAGACGCCGAACGACTGGGGGCTGGGTTTCGAGATCCGGGACGGCAAGGCGCCGCACTGGACGGGCGCCGCGTCGTCGCCGCGGACCTTCGGGCACTTCGGCCAGTCGGGCACGTTCCTGTGGATCGACCCGGACGCGGGCGCGGCGTGCGTGGCACTGACGGACCGGCCGTTCGGCGCCTGGGCGGTCGAGGCGTGGCCGCGGTTCACCGACGCGGTCCTGGCGGACCTGCGCGCCTGACCGCCGGGGGCCCCGGGCCCCGAGGCCCTCGCGCCCGGAGGTCCCGGCACCCCGTCCGCCCGGCTGCGCCGCCGCGCCCCTCCGACGGCGTGCGCCCGCCCGGGGCGCCGGGGGCCCGGGCCCCGAGGCCCTCGCGACCCCATGGCCGGCGAGCGCCCGGCCGGGCACTGTACATGGCCGACCACCCGTGATCGGTGGCTTGTCGCGCAGTTCCTCGCGCCCCTGATCGACCCCCTGCGCCTGGCGGCGCGGGGGCCCGTAAGGGGCGCGGGGAACTGCGCGAGCAACCCACTGACGGCCGTCAGTCGGCAACAGGCATCGCCCGGCCGGGCGCTCGCCGCCCCAGGGGCGGGGATCCTGATGAGGGGCGCTGGGGGTACCTCCCACGCCGCCAGGCGTAGGGGGCGGAACTGCGCGACAAGCCACATCCGGGCCGCGGCCGGGATTCGGCCTCCGTCCGGCCGGGCGTTCTTCGTTGTGCTTGAGGAAAGCGACCCGGCGCTGGGATCCCTCATTGCCGAAGGCGTAAGGGGCGGAACTGTGCGACAAGGCACCGACCACGGGTGGTCGGCCATGCACCGTGCACGGCCGACCGCGCGCTCCCCCGCTCGGGGCCCGGGGCCATCCCGCGCCCCCACCCCGCGGGCGTCAGCCCGCCATCGTGGGGAATTCCCAGATCAGGATCTCCGCCGCCGCGTCCGGGCCCGCCGTCAGTGTCAGGCCTCGCGTCTCAGTCAGACGGGCCGAGTCCCCCGGCTGAAGGGTCTCGTCCCCGAGCGTCACCGTGCCGTGGACGACGTGGAGGTACGCGGCCGAGGCATCGGGGACCCCGGCGCGCTCCCCCGGGCCCGGGCGGCGGACGTGGAGTGCGGCGCCCGCGCGGGGCAGCGGGCACGGCGACTCGTCGGCGAGGCCGCGGACCACGTCGTACGCGGGTGTCCCGCCCGGCTCCAGCGGCAGCAGCCACATCTGGACGAAGACCAGCGGCTCGGGACCGGCGTTGCGTTCGATGTGGCGGACCCCGTCGCCGGCGCTCAGCCACTGCACGTCGCCGGGACGGACCACCGTGGTGTGCCCGGCGGAGTCCTCGTGCGTCAGCTCGCCCCGCGCGACCCAGGTGACGATCTCCGTATGGCTGTGCGGATGCTCGGTGAACCCGGCGCCGGGGGCGAGCCGCTCCTCGTTGCAGGCGATGAGGGTGGCGAAGCGGAGGTTCCCGGGGTCGTAGTGCGGTCCGAAGGAGAAGGCGTGCGCCGTCTCGATGCCGGTGCCGGGCTCCCCGCCCGGATAGCGCTGTGCGGCGCGGCGTACGTCGATCACCTGCCCCACGGTAGCCTGCGCGACGCCCCGCGGGATCCGCCCCGGCGGGCCGTCCCGGTCCGCGGATAAGGCAGTCTTGTCACGTGCCCGAACCTGGATCGAACGACGCCCACTCCCACTCCGCGACCCTGAAGCGACTGGAGCAGTCCTCCGGGCGGCTCGCGGCCAACGCCATCGCGCGGATGGACGAGACCCTGCCGTGGTACCGGGCGATGCCCCCGGAGAACCGGTCGTGGATCGGTCTGGTCGCCCAGGCCGGTATCGCGGCGTTCACCGAGTGGTTCCGGCACCCCGAAACGCCGCAGGCCATCTCGACGGACGTGTTCGGGACCGCTCCCCGGGAGCTGACCCGGGCGATCACGCTGCGGCAGACCGTGGAGATGGTGCGGACCACGATCGAAGTGATGGAGACCGCGATCGACGAGGTCGCGGCCCCCGGAGACGAGGCGGTGCTCCGTGAGGCGCTGCTGGTGTACGCCAGGGAGATCGCGTTCGCGACGGCCCAGGTGTACGCGCAGGCGGCGGAGGCCCGGGGCGCCTGGGACGCCCGGCTGGAGTCGCTGGTGGTGAACGCGGTCCTGTCGGGCGAGGCCGACGAGGGCGCGGTGTCCCGGGCGGCGGCCCTGGGCTGGAACGCCCCGGAGCATGTGTGCGTAGTGCTGGGCACCGCGCCGGACGGGGACAGCGAGCTGACGGTGGAGGCGATCAGGCGGGCCGCCCGGCATGCCAAGCTCCAGGTGCTGACGGGGGTGCTGGGCGACCGTCTGGTGGTGATCGCGGGCGGCAGCGACAGCCCGCTGGCCGTGGCGAAGGCGCTGATCGGACCGTATGCGGCGGGTCCCGTGGTGGCCGGCCCCGTGGTGCCGGACCTGCTGGCGGCGACCCGCTCGGCGCAGGCGTCCGCCGCGGGCCTGAAGGCGTGTTCCGCCTGGCAGGACGCCCCGCGTCCGGTGCTGGCAGACGATCTCCTGCCGGAGCGGGCGATCGCCGGGGATCCGGCGGCCCGGGAACAGCTGGTGGAGGAGATCTACAGACCGCTGGAGGAGGCCGGCTCCGCGCTGCTGGAGACCCTCAGTGTCTATCTGGAGCAGGCCAGCAGTCTGGAAGGCGCCGCACGGATGCTCTTTGTGCATCCCAACACCGTGCGCTACCGGCTGCGACGTGTGACCGATGTCACCGGATGGTCACCCTCCGACGTCCGTTCGGCGTTCACGCTGCGAATCGCCCTCATTCTCGGACGCTTGGCCGATGGAGATCAGCAAGCCTAGACTTTTGTGGGACACCCACAATTCCCCTGACGGTTCTTCGTCCCTGTCCCCACGGGCGTCGGGGACGGCATACAAGAGAGAGTGGGAGAGTGCTCGTACTCGTCGCTCCCGGCCAGGGCGCTCAGACGCCCGGCTTCCTGACCCCCTGGCTCGAACTCCCCGGCGCCGCCGACCGCCTTCTGGCCTGGTCCGCGGCCATTGACCTCGACCTCGTCCACTACGGCACCAAGGCCGACGCGGACGAGATCCGGGACACCGCCGTGGCCCAGCCGCTGCTGGTGGCCGCCGGGCTGCTCGCCGCGCATGCCCTCGACGGGGTCCGTCCGGACGCGGTCGCGGGCCACAGCGTCGGCGAGATCACCGCCGCGGTGCTCGCCGGGGTGCTCGACGAGACCTCCGCGCTCCGCTTCGTCCGGGCCCGTGGTCTGGCGATGGCCGAGGCCGCCGCCGTCACGGAGACCGGCATGGCCGCCATGCTCGGCGGCGAGCAGGACGTGGTGGTCGGCCATCTGGAAGGGCTCGGACTGACTCCGGCCAATGTGAACGGTGCCGGGCAGATCGTGGCCGCGGGCACGGCCGAGCAGCTCGCCGCGCTGGCCGAGAACAAGCCGGAAGGTGTGCGCCGGGTCGTCCCGCTGAAGGTGGCGGGCGCGTTCCACACCGTCCATATGGCCCCTGCGGTGGCCGCGCTGGAGGCGAAGGCCGCGGAGCTGACCGTCGTCGACCCGAAGACGGCCTATGTCTCGAACCGGGACGGTGCCGTCGTCACCGGCGGTGAGGAGGTCGTCGCCCGGCTCGTCGGGCAGGTGGCCAATCCGGTCCGCTGGGACCGGTGCATGGAGACCTTCCAGGAGATGGGGATCACCGCGCTGGTGGAGCTCTGCCCCGGTGGCACGCTCACCGGGATCGCCAAGCGTGCCCTGCCGGGGGTCAAGCCCCTGGCCCTGAAGACGCCGGCCGATCTCGATGCGGCCCGTGAACTGATCGCCGAGCACACCGGCCCGGCGGCCTGACGCGGCCCGGTCCCGGACAAGGAGAGCCGTACACATGGCGAAGATCAAGCCCAGCAAGGGCGCTCCGTATGCGCGGATCATGGGCGTCGGCGGCTATCGGCCCGTCCGGGTCGTGCCCAATGACGTGATCCTGGAGACGATCGACTCGTCGGACGAGTGGATCCGGTCCCGTTCCGGTATCGCCACCCGCCACTGGGCCTCCGACGAGGAGACCGTGACCGCGATGTCCCTGGAGGCATCGGGGAAGGCGATGGCGGACGCGGGCGTGGA
Source organism: Streptomyces tsukubensis (assembly GCF_003932715.1). NCBI lineage: Bacteria > Bacillati > Actinomycetota > Actinomycetes > Kitasatosporales > Streptomycetaceae > Streptomyces > Streptomyces tsukubensis. Next base: position 2,269,395 of record NZ_CP020700.1, read on the forward strand.
GCCGCACCAGATCGGCGGAGTGATCGTCGCGACGGTGTCCCACTTCCAGCAGACCCCGGCCGTCGCCACCGAGATCGCCGACCGGCTCGGCACCGTCAAGCCCGCGGCCTTCGATATTTCGGCCGGCTGTGCCGGTTTCGGTTACGCCCTCACCGTCGCCAAGGGCATGATCACCGACGGCTCCGCAGAGTACGTGCTGGTGATCGGGGTGGAGCGGCTGAGTGATCTGACCGATCTGGAGGACCGGGCCACGGCCTTCCTGTTCGGTGACGGCGCGGGCGCGGTCGTCGTCGGTCCCGCGAAGGAGCCGATGATCGGCCCGACGGTGTGGGGCTCGGAGGGCGACAAGTCCGACACCATCAAGCAGACCGTGCCGTGGACGGACTACCGCGACGGCACGGTGGAGCGGTTCCCCGCGATCCGGCAGGAGGGCCAGGCGGTCTTCCGCTGGGCCGTGTTCGAGATGGCGAAGGTCGCCCAGCAGGCGCTGGACGCGGCCGGGATCACCGCCGACGAACTCGACGTCTTCATTCCGCACCAGGCCAATATGCGGATCATCGACTCGATGGTGAAGACGCTGAAGCTGCCGGACCATGTCACGGTCGCCCGGGACGTGGAGACCACCGGCAACACCTCGGCCGCCTCGATCCCGCTCGCGATGGAGCGGCTTCTGGCGACCGGGCAGGCCAAGAGCGGCGACACGGCGCTCGTCATCGGCTTCGGGGCGGGTCTCGTCTATGCAGCGACGGTCGTTACCCTCCCCTAGTCACCGGAACTTCCGGACCGGCGGACGGAATCTCCGGACGCCTTCCCTCTGACACAGAATCAATCGAAGGAGCGCCACATGGCCGCCACGCAGGAAGAGATCGTCGAGGGCCTCGCCGAGATCGTGAACGAGATCGCCGGGATCCCCGTCGAGGACGTTCAGCTCGACAAGTCCTTCACCGACGACCTGGACGTGGATTCCCTCTCCATGGTCGAGGTCGTCGTCGCCGCCGAGGAGCGCTTCGACGTCAAGATCCCCGACGAGGACGTCAAGAACCTGAAGACCGTCGGCGACGCCGCGCAGTACATCCTCGACCACCAGGGCTGATCCCCGCCCAGGTTCGGGCGCTTGTCGCCGCCCCCGGTGGCGCCGAGATGATTCAGCACCCCCTACACGTGGAGAAAGAATTCCGATGAACTCGACCAATCGCACCGTGGTCGTCACCGGTATCGGCGCAACCACACCGTTGGGTGGCGACAGCGCATCGACCTGGGAGGGCCTGGTCAGCGGGCGCTCCGGAGCCAAGGCCCTCGACCACGAGGGCTTCGCCGAGCTGTCGGTACGGATCGCCGCCCCGGCGGCGGTCGACCCGTCCGAGGTACTGCCCCGGCCGGTCGCCCGCAGGCTGGACCGGTCGGCGCAGTTCGCGCTGATCGCCGCGCGGGAGGCCTGGGCCGATGCCGGTTTCGAGACCCCTGCCGGTGAGGACTCCGAGGTCGACCCGGACCGGCTGGGCGCGGTCATCGCGTCCGGTATCGGCGGGGTCACCACCCTGCTCGACCAGTACGACGTGCTGAAGGAGAAGGGCGCGCGCCGGGTCTCCCCGCACACCGTGCCCATGCTCATGCCGAACAGCCCGTCCGCCAACGTCGGCCTGGAGGTCAACGCCCGGGCCGGGGTGCACACCCCGGTGTCGGCGTGTGCGTCCGGCGCGGAGGCGATCGGGTACGCGGTGGAGATGATCCGTACGGGCCGTGCGGACATCGTGATCGCGGGCGGTACGGAGGCGGCGATCCACCCGCTGCCGGTGGCCGCGTTCGCCAACATGATGGCGATGTCGAAGAACAACGACGAGCCGGAGAAGGCCTCGCGGCCGTACGACACGGCCCGGGACGGCTTTGTGCTCGGTGAGGGCGCGGGTGTCGTGATCCTGGAGTCCGCGGAGCACGCGGCGCGGCGCGGCGCGAAGAAGATCTACTGCGAGGTCCTCGGTCAGGGGCTCTCCGCCGACAGCCACCACATCGCCCAGCCCGAGCCGACGGGCCGGGGCATCGCGGCGGCAATGCGCGGGCTGCTGGAGACCACGGATCTGAAGCCCGAGCAGATCGCGCACCTCAACGCGCACGCCACTTCCACTCCGCTGGGTGACGTCGCCGAGGTGAAGGCGCTGCGCCAGGTGCTCGGCGACGACCTCGACCATGTCGCCGTCTCGGCGACCAAGTCGATGACGGGTCATCTGCTGGGTGGCGCGGGCGGTGTCGAGACGGTGGCGACGGTGCTGGCGCTGTACCACCGCACCGCCCCGCCGACGATCAACCTCGACGAGCTGGACCCGGAGGTCGACGCGGACATCGTGCGCGGCGAGGCCCGGGCGCTGCCGCGGACCACGATCGCGGCGATCAACAACTCGTTCGGCTTCGGCGGCCACAACGTGGTGCTGGCGTTCCGCTCGGTGTGAGATCCGGCGGCGGCCAGCCGTCCAGGGCTCGTACGGCCCCCTTCGGGGGGTGGTACGGGCCCTTCGCCGTAACCGGGGCCCGGTGGTGGGCTCAGACGACCTGGTGCAGCCAGCGGACCGGGGCGCCCTCGCCCGCGTACCGGAAGGGTTCCAGTTCGTCGTCCCACGGCTTGCCGAGCAGTTTGGCCAGCTCCGCCTCCAGGACGGTCTCGCCCTGGGCGGCCCGGACCATGGCGGCCCGCAGCCGGTCCTCGGGGATGAGGATGTCGCCGTGGATACCGGTGACGGCATGGAAGATGCCGAGGTCGGGGGTGGCGCTGTAGCGCTCGCCCTCGGCGGTGGCGCACGGTTCGGCCGTGACCTCGAAGCGCAGCAGATGCCAACCGCGCAGCGCGGAGGCCAGTTTGGAGGCCGTGCCCACCTCGCCGCGCCAGGAGAGCTCCGCTCTCCAGGTGCCCGGGGATGCGGGCTGCCGGACCCAGTCGAGCTGGACCCGTACGCCGAGCACCCCCGCCACCGCCCATTCGACGTGCGGACAGAGCGCGCGCGGGGCGGAGTGGACGTAGAGAACGCCGCGTGTCGTCACCGGGACCTCCAGTGTGGGACGAGGATCGCCTTCCCAGCGCTCTCAGTAAACAGCATCAGGAGTGAATCTCCACAAAAGGGACAGTATGTGACGTGATGTAATTTACCGGAGCCGATGGGCACGATGCCTCAGGACCGACGGGGAAAAGCTACCGTGAGTGGGTGCCCATGGGGTGACGTAATGTCGCTCCGGCGGGCTGTACGCACCAAGCTTTCACTCGGCAGGACCTCGGGGGCATCGACACGGAGGGGACACCGGGATGCACGACCGGCACTCGGCGGCGCGGACGACCGGATACGGAACCAGCGGGGGAACGGACAGCGGGGGCGGGACCGGAACGGGGGATCCGGGAGCAGGCGCGGAAGCACCGGGCGGACGTCCGGCCCGGCGCCGGGGGCGGGCCGCCGCCGCGGCGGGGGTGAGCGCGGCCCTCGTGCTGGCCGCCGCCCTCACGGGCTGCGACAGCTCGTCGGACTCGGACGACGGGACCAGGACCAAGGGCGCGGCCGTCAAGAAGGCCCCGGAGTTCGTCTGGGACCGCAGCCCCGGCACGATCGCCGCGGTGGGCGACTCCATCACCCGCAGCTTCAACGCCTGCACGGTGCTCTCCGACTGCCCCGAATCGTCCTGGTCCACCGGCACCGACTCCCGGGTCCGCAGCCTGGCACTGCGGCTGATCGGGGATCCGGCCACGGTCTCCCAGCGGACCTGGAACTATGCGAAGACCGGCGCGGAGATGGCGGATATCCCGGCCCAGATGGCCAAGGCGGCGGCCCGGAAACCGGAGCTGGTCACGGTGCTGGTCGGCGCCAACGACGCCTGTTCGGACTCCGCCGAACTGATGACCCCGGTGGAGGATTTCCGTACGTCGTTCACCGGCGCCCTGAAGCAGTTGCGGGCGGTTTCGCCCAAAAGTCAGGTGTACGTGTCGAGCGTGCCCGATCTGAAGCGGCTCTGGGAGACCGGGCGGGAGGATCCGGTCGGCCGGCAGATCTGGAAGCTCGGCATCTGCGCGTCGATGCTGAAGGACTCGGAGGATCTGGGCCCCGAGGCCACCGCGCGCCGGGCCCGGGTGCAGGAGCGGGTGGTCGCCTACAACGCGGTGCTGAAGGAGGTCTGCGCCACGGATCTGCGCTGCCGGTACGACGGGGGCGCGGTGTTCTCGTACGCCTTCGTGGGCGACCAGCTCAGCCGCTGGGACTGGTTCCATCCGAGCCGGAACGGCCAGAGCAGGCTGGCGGAGATCGCGTACCGGAACATCACGGCGGCCGGCGCACCGAAGTGAGCCGGGGACGGCCGGGGCGGGCACCGCGTAACTGCATGTTTCCGCCGTAACGGGCCCAGGCACTGTCCGGCGGCGGCGGATCCCGTAGCCAGGGGGCGGGCCGGGAGGTGATACTTCCGCCACCCGTCAACGGAAGGATCACCTCCTTGTCGCCGTCGCCGCTGTTCCCGATGTCCCTGCGCGTCCCCGCCGTGTCGACGGCCGCCGTCGCGGCGCTGCTCTCCCTGGCGGTGGCCGTGCCCGCCCAGGCCGCTCCCCCGGGCTCCGCCTCCCCGGCCGTCCCGGCTCCGGCCACGGTCGAGGAGGCGCGGCTGGACCGGGCCGTACCGCAGGAGCTGCTGCGGCGCGGCGGCTTCGACACGGTGGCGCCCGCGTTCGCCCGGAGCCTGGCCCGGGCGGGCTCGTACCGCCAGGCCGAGAAGGCGGTTGCGGGGCACGGGGCTGCGCTCTGGCAGCGGGCCGTGGACCGGGCCCAGGGGCGCGGGCCGCTGGCCGGCGATCTCAGCCGGGACGACGACCGTCCGCTGTACTGGGCACGCCTTGCGATGCTCCGCGAACTGCGGCTGTGGCAGCCGTCGTTCGGCCTCGGCGGTACGGAGCGCGCCGGGCTGCTGGACCGGCTGGAGCGGTCCTCGCGCGGCCAGGATTCGCTGCGCTTCCCGGGCGGTCACGGCAAGGGCAAGGGGCTCAAGCGGATCCTGATGACCGGCTTCGACCCGTTCACGCTCGACCGGGACATCCGGATCAGCAATCCGTCGGGGGCGACGGCGCTCGCCCTGGACGGAACGGTGATCCGGACCGCCGAAGGACCGGCCCGGGTGGAGGCCGCCGTCTTCCCGGTCCGCTGGGCGGACTTCGCCGACGGTACGGTCGAGCGGGCCCTCCGGCCCGTGCTGCCGAAGGTGGACCTGTTCACCACCGTCAGCCAGGGGCGGCCCGGCCGCTTCGACATCGAGCGCACCAACGGCGCCTGGCGCGGCGGCTTCGGCGACAACGACAACGTGTCGCGGCTGGAGACGGTCCCGGTCTCCGATCAGGCGACGCAGCCGCAGTGGACCTCGTCGACGCTGCCCGCCGCGGCCGTCGCCGCCGCGCCCACCGGCCGCTTCCCGGTGTACGACAACACCTCGGTGACCGAGATCCCGGCGGGCGGTACCGCGCCCGTGGACCGGCCCGGCGGTCCCACGCCGGGCTCCACCGCGCGGGCGGGCGGCGGCGGGAACTACCTGTCGAACGAGATCGCGTACCGGGCGACCCTGCTCCGCGACCGGCTGGGGCTGGACCTCCCGGGCGGCCATGTCCACACCCCGGTGCTCGCGTTCGGCGCGGGCAATACGACGGAGCTGACCGATCCCGTCTTCGTACAGAACCGGCTCGACATCATCGCGCAGGTCAAGGAGATCATCCGGGTGGCGGCCGAAGCGGAGGAGTGAGCCAGGATGGCGGTATGAAGATCGCAGCAGCGCAGTTCGCGCCGGTACCCGGTGAGCCGGTGGCCAATGTCCGTACCATCGCGGAGCTGATCCGTGAAGCGGCCGGGCAGGGCGCCCGGGTGGTGGTGTTCCCCGAGACGTCGACGACGGGCTATTTCGCCCGGCGGTTCGCGACGGAGCCGGAGCTGGTCCTCGGCGAGGACGACGAGCGGTGGGGTCCGGTGCGCGACGCCTGCCGGGCAGGCGGGACGGCGGCCGTGGTCAACGCGGCCGTACGGACTCCGTCCGGGCGGCCCGCGGTCACGACCCTGGTCTTCGGTCCGGACGGCGCGCTGCTGACCCGCTACGACAAACTGCATCTGCACGGCGTGGAGCAGGAGATCTTCGCGGCGGGCGGGCAGGACGGCGGTTTCGACCTCGACGGCGTCCGGTTCGCCCTCGCGACCTGCTACGACAACCGGTTCCCCGAGGTGGCCCGCCGCGCCCGGGAGTCGGGCGCGGCGGTGTATCTGGCGAGTTCGGTGCTGGAGGTGGGCAACGACTCGTTCGAGACGGTGTATCCGGTACGGGCCCGGGAGAACGGCCTGTACGTGGTGCTGGCCAACGCCCTCGGGGTGAACGACTGCGGCGACTGCCGGGGCGACAGCGCGGTCTGGGGGCCGGACGGCAACCGGCTGGCGACGGCGGGCGGGGCGCCCGGGGTGCTGGTGGTGGAACTGCCGCTCTGACGGCGGGCCGGCCCCGCCCGGTCAGCGCGGGGGCTGCTGCGGGGCCCGGCCCGGGTGCTGGTACGACACCGGGCCGCCGTATCCGGCGCCGGGCAGCGTCGCCGTCCGGTCCGGGGCGGCCGCGGGCCCGGCTGCGGCGTTGCCGTGGTCGGTGTCGGCCGTGCGGTCGGTGTTGTCAGCGTTGTTGGTGTTGTTGGTGTTGTTGGTGTTGTTGGGTGCAGGGGCGGGCGGGACCGGTGCCAGCTCGCGGGCCATCAGGGTCGCGCCCGCGACGGCGCCGGGCATCAGGAAGACCGCGACGAACGGCACCAGGAACGCGAGCGCCAGCGGGACGCCGAAGCCGAGCGTCAGCATCCGGCGGCCGCGCAGCAGGCGCAGCCGGTCCTTGAGGAGCATGCCGCGGCGCTGGAGGGCGACCGCGGTCAGCTCCTCGGCCAGGAAGTAGCCCGTGACGCAGAAGCCGAGGACCGGGACGACGGTCTGTCCAAGGACCGGGACGAAGCCGAGGGCGAAGAGGACGATCCCGTACACCGCGACCCTCAGGACGATCCGCACCGAATCCCGGGCGGAGATCCACAGATCGCGCCAGAACGAGTTCCCGGACTGCGGGACCTCGCCGCCCTCGCTGCGGTCGACCTCCTCGGACAGCGACTCGTAGAAGGGCTGGCCGACCAGGAGGGTGACGGCGGTGAAGGTGATCACGGCGAGGAAGAGGCCGAGCCCGAGGGTCAGCGCGGTCAGGGTGCCGCGGAAGATGCCCAGCCAGGGCGAGGACCAGCCGTCGGCGAAGGGCGTCGTCCAGGCCACGAAGTCGTCGGCGCCGAAGACCAGGCCGACGAGGGCGCCGAGGTAGAGCACCAGGGTCAGCAGTCCGGGGAGCAGCCCGAGGCCCAGCCAGCGGCCGCGGCCGCCGACCCAGCGCTGGCCCTTCATCAGATAGCCGAAGCCCTTGCCGAGATCGTTCATGGCGGTGAGCCTATCCGGCCTCCGTCGCGCTCCTGTTCGGGTGTTGTCCGGCCCCGGTCACGGCGTCCGGTCATGGAGTCCGGTCATGGCCGAAAACCGAATACGTGGCTTATACCTCTTGATTGTTCCGGAGCTGAACCGGTAGACCGCTGCGTACCGATTGCTTGTGGCGCATGCGGCACATCCGTGTACTTGCGTCACAGCGTCGACCCCCGATTCCGGAGGCAACCACGCATGGGCATACCCAGACCTGTTCTGGTCACCACCACGGCGCTCGCCGTCGCCGTGCTTCTCGCACCCGTACCGGCGGCGGCTCTGCCCGGCAAGCCGGCCGCACCCGGTCTGCCGGGCCAGCCGGGCGGCCCCGATCCGCTGCGCGACGAGGGCACGACCGATTCCGCGCTCTCCCGGGCCCCGCTGGCCGCGGCCCGTAACGCGCTCTCCCTGCCCACTCCGTCCTTCCACCGCACCGAGGGCTATCCGCGGCGGACGACGCTGACGGCGCCGCCCGTGGACCCGGCCGACAAGTCGGTCAAGCTGGGACTGGTGCCGTACCACTCCATCGCCCCGAAGCTGAACGAGCTGCAGGCGCTCGGCAACCGGGTCAGTGTGGAGATCGCGGGCCGCTCGGCGACCGGGCGGGAGCTGTACCTGGTCACGGTCACGGCGCCCGAGAGCGCCCGTGAGGTCCGCGAGCAGGAGCGGATGCGGGAGCGAATAGAGAACTCCCCGGCCTCCGCCGCCCGGGACAAGGCGATCAAGAAGGCGTACAAGACGCCCGTCTTCATCAACAACAACATCCACGGGAACGAGTGGGAGGGCACGGACGCGGCCCTGAAGCTCATCGAGGAACTGGCGAAGGCCAAGGACGCCAAGACCCTCTCCCTGCTGGCGAAGAACCGCATCTATCTGAACGTCACGGCGAACCCGGACGGCCGGGTCGCCGGGACCCGGGCCAACGCCAACGGCTTCGACCTCAACCGTGACTTCATCACGGCCACGCAGCCCGAGACGCGGGCGATCCGGCAGCTCGCCATCGACAAGCAGCCCGCGGTCATGCTGGACCTGCACGGGTACGTCAACGGCACGCTGATCGAACCGACGACCCCGCCGCACGGCGAGAACTACGAGTACGACCTCTTCCTGAAGAACGCCTACGCCAATGCCCTCGGCATGGAGAAGGCGGTCAACGGGCTGGGCTACACGGCGGAGAAGGACGGCGTCCGGCCGGTCGAGATCCCGTTCCGGGACTCGGCCGAGGGCTGGGACGACTGGCCGCCCATCTTCACCCCGCAGTACATGCCGTTCCAGGGCGCGGTGGCCTCGCACACCATCGAGTTCCCGCTGCGGGTCAACGGCAGCTCCTACGACAGCCTGCCGGTGGCGGAGCTGCGCCGCCGCTCCGCGATCAACACCGCGATCGCGGGCGCCGCGATGCGGGCCACGCTCGACTTCACGCAGACCAACCGCGCGCAGGTGCTGGCGGACCAGATCGAAACGTTCCGGCGGGGGGCCGCGGGCGAGGCCCAGCGGCCGGTCTCGGAGGAGACCGTGCCGGGCGTGCCGGGCATCGGCCCCGAGGACGTCTACACGACCACCTTCCCGAGGGCGTACGTCATTCCGGCGGGGTCGGGTCAGCGCAGCGGGGTCGCGGCGGCGCGGCTGGTGGACCATCTGATCGCCAACGACGTCCGGGTGGAGCGGGCCGTACTGCCGTTCCGGGTGGGCCAGAAGGTCTATCCGGCCGGTTCGTACGTCGTCGATATGCGGCAGCCCAAGCGCGGTATCGCCAATGTGATGCTGGCGGCGGGCCGGGACATCAGTGCGGACGTGTCGACGATGTACGACATCTCCGGCTGGAGCCTCGGGCTGCTGTGGGGTGCCTCCGTGGACCGGGTCGAGCGCGGCGATCTGCGCGTGGCGGCCCGTCCGGTCGCCGCGGCGGCGCCGAGCGGATCCGTCGCCCCGTGGGGCGATCTGAAGCTGCGGCTCGACGACCCGAAGGAGCTGGCTGCGCTCAACTCGCTGCTGGGCCAGGGGATCGCGGTACGGCGTACGGATGACGGAGCGGCGATCGTGCCGGCTTCGGCGCGCAGGGCAGCTGCGGTGGCGGCGGACCGCTTCGGGGTCGCCTTCACCTCGACGCGGGAGCGCGGGGTGGCACCGCTGAAGCGGACCCGGGTGGCCGCGGCGGTCACCTCCGGCGAGCAGTTCGCGCTGCGGGAGATGGGCTTCGAGGTGGTGCCGGTGTCGACGGCGACGCTCAACGCGGGCTTCGACTGGACCGGTGCGGAAGCGCTGGTCGTCTCGACCGGGCTGAGCTGGTCGGGGCTGACCCCGGCGGCGCGGGAGGCCTTCGCCGCGAGCGGCGCGGGCTTCGTCGGACTGGGCGCGGCGGGTGCCGCGTTCGGCAACGGCGCCGGGCTGATCACCGCGACGGCCGTGGAGGGCAACGGCGACGCCAACGGTGTCGTCAAGGTCTCCAATGCGGGCGGTGCGCTGACCGGTGGGGCGCCGGGGCACTCCTTCGTCTACTCCCCGGTGTGGTTCACCGGTCTGGGCGACGGCGTCCGCGCCGACCAGTCGTACGCCACCGGCAATCCGCTGGTGTCGGGCCACTGGCGGGCCCTGGCCGACGGCACGGGCGGCCCGGCGGACGCGGCCGGGAAGCCGTCGGTGGTCAGTAAGGGCTCGGCGGTGCTGATCGGCACCGAGCCGCTGTTCCGGGACCACCCGAAGGGCGCCTTCGCGGTGGTCGCCCGGGCACTGCTGACGCGGTAACTCCCCGCAGCGGGAGAACGCCGTATCCGGCACCGCTGCCGGTGCCGCCCGGGAGGGCGGCACCGGCAGCGACGGAGCACGGGCTGCGTACGGTTACGGGTTACGGGCTAGGCAGCCTTGAGCGTCACCGTGATATTGCCGCGGGTCGCCTTCGAGTACGGGCAGACCTCGTGCGCCTTCTCGATGAGTTCGAGGGCGCGCGCCTCGTCGACGTTCGGCAGCTGCGCGGATATCCCGACGATGATGCCGAAGCCCTCGTCGTTCTTGCCGATACCGACCTCCGCGGTGACCGTCGCACCGCTGATGTCCACGCCCTCCTGGCGGGCCACCACGCCCAGCGCGCCCTGGAAGCAGGCGCTGTACCCGGCGGCGAAGAGCTGCTCCGGGTTGGTGCCCGCGCCGGAACCGCCCAGCTCCTTGGGCGGGTTCACCACGACATCGAGCTTGCCGTCGTCGGTGGAGACCCGGCCGTCGCGGCCGTTCTCCGCGGTGGCGACGGCCGTGTAGACCACATCGGACTGCTGGATGGGCATCTGCTCACTCCTTCTGTGGTGCGCCGCGGCGCGCGCCCACGACCGCAACGCTCGTGCCCACGACCCTATCCATGTCAGCCGGTCAGTGAAACGATCATCTTTCCGGTGTTGTCGCCGCGGAGCACGCCGAGGAACGCGTCGAAGCCGTTCTCGATGCCCTCGACGACGGTCTCGTCGTGGACCAGCTCCCCGGAGGCCAGCCAGCCCGCGGTGTCCCGGACGAAGTCCGGCAGCAGGTCGAGGTGGTCCGTCACGATGAAGCCCTGGAGGCGCAGGCGCTTGGTGACGGCCAGGGTGAGGTTGTTCGGGCCGGGGGTGGGCTCGGTGGCGTTGTAGACGGAGATGGCGCCGCACAGGGCCGCGCGGCCCAGGTCGTTGAAGGCGCCGAGGGCGGCCTCCAGATGCTCGCCGCCGACATTGTCGAAGTAGACGTCGATACCGTCGGGCGCGGCCTCGGCGAGCTGTGCCGCCACCGGGCCGTTCTTGTAGTTGAAGGCGGCGTCGAAGCCGTACCCCTGGAGGAGCCGTTCGACCTTGGCGTCGGATCCGGCGGAACCGATCACCCGGGACGCGCCCTTGAGCCGGGCCATCTGGCCCACGAGGCCGCCGACCGCCCCGGCGGCGCCGGAGACGAAGACCGCGTCCCCTTCCTTGAAACCGGCGACCCGGAACAGCCCCGCATACGCGGTGAGGCCGATCATCCCGAGGACGCCCAGATAGGCGGAGGCCGGAGCCAGCGAGGTGTCGATCTTCCGGGCCTCGCCCGCCGGGACCTCGGCGATCTCGCGCCAGCCCAGTCCGTGCGTCACGGTGTCGCCCACGGCGAAGCCCTCCGCACGCGAGGCGATCACTTCGCCCACCGCTCCGCCGTGCATCGGGCGGTCCAGCTCATACGGAGCGGCGTACGACTTGGCGGCGCTCATCCGGCCGCGCATATACGGGTCGACGGAGAAGTGGGTGTTGCGCACGAGGATGTGCCCGTCCGCGGGCTCGGCTACGGGAACCTCGCGCAGGGCGACGAGATCCTTCGTCGGCCAGCCGTGCGGTCGGGCGACGAGCTGCCATTCGCGGCTGGTCGTGGGCAGTGCGGACATGCGGCTGACCTCCTGTGGCCCCAAGAAGCGCCAATGCTTCACGAGGGGAAAGTTTCATGTTCTAAAGCAATTATTGCCCTGGATATTTCATACTGTCAAGTATCGGAGTACGCTGGTCGCCATGCCCACTGAACACGCCGCCGCCCCTGACGTCCTTGCCGAGAACGGCGCTTCGGGTGAGGTCATCGACCTGATCGGGGACGTCGTCTGGCGCTATGTGACGGCGTTCGAGCACGCGGCCGCGGAGCAGTCGCTGACGATCGCGCAGGCGAAGGTGCTGGGCCTGCTGACCCGGGAGCCGCTGCCGATGCGGCAGCTGGCCGACCGGATGGCGTGCGAGCCGTCGAACATCACCGGGATCATCGACCGGCTGGAGCTGCGCGGGCTGGTGGAGCGGCATCCCGATCCGCACGACCGCCGGGTCAAGTTCGCGGCGGCGACGGGCGAGGGCGCGGAGATGACCGAGCGGCTGTGCGAGTCGCTCCGGGCGGCCTTCGCGCGGGAACCGCTGGCCGGGCTGAGCCCGCTGGAGCGGACGATGCTGCGGGATCTGCTGAAGCGGCTGCTCGGCGCGGGCCCGGCCTTCTAGCCTCCCGGCGAGGGGGCGGGCGCGGCGCGGACGGGTCCCGGCGCGAGTCGTACGGGCCCGGTTCCGTTCGTACCGGCGTCGGTTCGGGTCGTACGGGCGTCGGCACCGTCACCCGGCGGAGGCCTCGGCCATCGGGGCTCGGGGCCCGGCGTCAGAGGCACCACCACAGGAACGGGCTGCACGTCTCGGTCGGGGTGGGGCTGGGCGTCGGGGTGGGTGTCGGCTGCGGAGGACCGGACGGCGGGGGCGCCGGTGCCGTCGAGCCGCCGGGCCGGGGCCCCGGACCGGCAGAGGGTCCGGACGGCGTCGCACCGGTCGGCCGCGGCTCGGGCGACCGCGTCCCGGGCGGCTCCTCCGGCGTTGCCGGGCGGCTCGCGACGGGCCCGGGCGCCCGCCCGGAAGCCGTTGCCGCGGGCCGACCGGAGCCGCGTGACCCGGACACCTCGTCGGGCCGTCCGCTGGGTTTCCCGGGCGGTTCGGGGGCGGCATCGTCCTGGGTGCCCTCGGGCCGGGGCAGCGGCTCGACCCGGCCGCTCTCCTCTTCCTTCACCGTCGCCGACGAACCGTCGCCGCCGCTCTCCAGGGCGAGTTCGGCCAGGCTCAGCGCGCCCCCGGCGAGTACCAGCCCGGCCACCCCGACGAGGACGTTCCGTCCGCGCCTGCGGCGGGCCCGGCGCCCGCCGGCCCGGGTGCGGCCGCGACGGGACCGGCCGCCGGGGGCAGCGGCCCGCGCCGGGGAGTCCGTACCGCCGGAGCCCTGCGCGTCCCAGGAGATCTCGCCGAGTTCGATGACCTCGGCCCCGGGGTCCCTGGCACCCTCGGGCGGCCGGGCCCCGCCGGGGCGCTCGGGCGGTACGGCCCGTTCGCCGGCCCCGGCTTCCGGACCGGGTGCGGGGCCGCGCAGCTGCCAGGCCGGGGTCCCGCACCCGGCGCAGGCGAGGGCCCCGTTGAGATGTCGTCGGCACTGGTGGCAGTAATCCATGGCGCCCGCAGGCTATGGGCCGTCCTCCCCGAGAAGTGATGGACCGTGTGAGGATCCTGTGGGAACTCTCCACGTACGGGTGATTTTCCGTCGTGAAGATTGACGTCCGTGACCGTGCGCTGCCTCTCGGTCGCCGGGCCGGGCGGGGCGGGTGAGCCGGACCCGTACCCCCGAATCCACACCACCCGGCGCGGCCCGTCGGCCAGGATGGCGCGCATGACCCCACCCGCACCCCCCTCACCCTCGTCGTCGCCCTTCGGCCCCCTCGACTTCCAGCTGGTCCTGCTCCGCCGGATGGCCGACCACCAGCCCGCGCTCGTCGAGGACGCCCGCCGTGAACTGGGAGTGTCGGCGGCCCGGATGCGCGAGGCCAACAGCCGCTGGCAGTCGATGCTCCGGTCCCGCACCTCGCGCGGGGCACTGGCCCGCTACCGCTCGGTCCTCGGCCCGCCCGAGACGTCCGCCCGCCGCTCCATGGCCGATCTGGAGTGGGAGGAGCACCGGTGGCCGGTCCCCCTCTGGCCGGACCTCCGGTTCGAGGTGACCACGACCGTCGGTGGCGGCGCGCTCTGGAACGAATGGCTGGTACGGGCCCCGGGCGCACCCTCCCCCGTCCTCCGTACGGCCGACGATCTCACCCCCTGGTCGTGCACCGTCGACGAGGCGTCCCGGGCGTTCGCCCCGGCAGCTCCGATGGAGGGATCCGCCCCGACACGCCAGCAGCTGTACTTGACGCTGCCCGGCGGAGAGCGCCGGATCGCGGAATTCGCCTGGGGCCTGCACCAACGCCTTCTGTGAGCCGCTCCGGATGACGTCCCGTCAGAGGCGGCGGTAACCCGGGCGGACCACTCGGCGCGCGCCCGGCCCACCACGGACGGACGATACGAGGGCGACCCGTACCGCACCCCGCCCCGCCCTGCGTATCGCACGCACCGCACACACCGCCTCGGGAGGATCGTCGTGAGCGTCAGTCTGGAGCAGTTGCGCCGTTGCCATGTCGGGGTGGACCTCGGAGCCGCCCGTACCCGGGTCTTCGTCAAGGGTGCCGGTCTCGTGGTCGACGAGCCGAGCGTCGCCGCCGTGAACACCCGGACCGGTTCCCTCATCGCGGTGGGCGCGCTCGCCGAGCAGATGACCGGCCGCACCCCCCACTACATCCGGGTGGTCCGGCCGGTGTCCGGCGGAACGGTCGTGGACGTCGAGATGGCCCAGCGCATGCTGCGGCATCTGCTCGGCGAGAAGCTCCGCCGCCAGCTGCGCCGCAAGCCCCGGCTGCGGGCCGCCGCCTGCACCCCGCACGACGCCGATCCGCTGGCCCAGCGCGCCGCCGTGGAGACACTGGTGGGTTTGGGCGCCCGCCGCGTGGAGCTGGTCGACACGCTGATCGCCGCAGCCGTGGGCTGCGGACTGCCCGTCGAGCAGCCGACCGCCACCATGATCATGGTGTGCGGGGCCGCGACCACCCAGGTCGCGGTCCTCTCCCTGGGGTCGATCGTGACCGCCGAACGGCTGCCGGTCGGCGGAAACGCGATCGACGCGGCCGTCATCCAGCATCTGCGGACCCAGCACGAGCTGATGCTGCCCAGCCAGTCCGTACGACCGCTGCAACTGGCCCTCAGCGGCAACGGGCTGACCTCCCTGGGGCCGGAGGTGACGGAGATCCACGGCCGGGACGTGGCCACCGGACTCGCCCGTACGGTCCACGTGGACACCGCGGCCGTACGGAACGCCATCCACACCCCCCTGACGTCCGTACTCGACGGCATCGGGAAGGTGCTGCGGGACTGCCCGCCGGATCTGGTAGCCGACCTCGCCGACCGGGGGATCACCATGGTCGGCGGCAGTGCGCTGCTGCCCGGGCTCGACCAGATGCTGCGGGACGCCACAGGAATGCCCGTGGAGATTGCCGAACGGCCGGACATCTGTGCGATCCTCGGCCTCGGCGCGATGATGGACGGCAGGATCCAGCCGCTGGTCCTCAATCCGCTGGCGGAAGTCTCCGAGTAGCGGCAGCCGGAGTGCGCCACGGACCGCAACGGACGGGACGGCGGAAGCATCGCCGGAAGCGGAGCCGGAAGGGAAGCCGGAAGGGGAGTCGGTCGGAAGGAACGGGAGCCGGTGAGCGACGGACCGGCGATGCCCGCCCTTCTGGACGCGCTGCTCAGCCTGGGCACCGATCTGGAACTGCCCGCCACCCTCCAGCACATCGTCGACTCGGCGACCTCCCTCACCGGGGCGCGCTACGGCGCCCTCGGGGTGATCGACCCGGACCGCGGCACCCTCTCCGACCTCTACACCTGCGGAATGAGCGACGAGGAGCGGGAGCGGATCGGGAAGCTGCCCGCCGGGGACGCGGGCATCGTCGGGCTCCTCATCCGCGATCCCCGGCCCCTGCTGATCGACGACCTCACCCGGGACCCGCGCTCCTCCGGCGTACCGGAAGGCCACCCGGTGATGCGGTCCTTCCTCGGGGTCCCGGTCCGGGTCCACACCGAGGTCTTCGGCAATCTCTACCTCACCGAGAAGCACGGCGGCCCGTTCACCCCGGAGGATCTGGCGCTGCTGCGGGTGCTGGCCTCCCGCGCCGGGATCGCGATCGGCAACGCCCGGCTGTACGAGACGGCCCGCCAGCGGGAGCGGTGGATCGAAGGAGCTGCGGCCGTCACCACTGCCCTGCTGACCGGCAGCAGTGCCGAGGACGCCCTGATGACCGTCGCGGAGCAGGCCAGGAACCTGGCCGGGGCCGCGGCGGGCGTGGTGCTCCAGCCGACGGCCGACGGCGGTATGGAGATCGTCGCGGCGTCGACGGCCGGGGCGGCGCCCGACGACATCGTGGGCACCACGATCGCGCCCGGCTCCCCCGTCCTGGTCCAGCTGCTCGGCGGCGAGCCGGTGTTCGTCGAGGACTCGGCGACCGATCCGCGGATGACCACGCATGTACGGACCCGCTTCGGGCCGTCGATGATGCTGCCCCTCCAGTCCGGCGGCCGGCTGATCGGCACCCTGGCGCTGCCCAGGAGCCGTAACGGACGCCCGTACAGCTCCCTCGAAAAGCTGCTGGCCTCACAGTTCGCCTCGCAGGCCGCACTGGCGCTGGTGATGGCGGACACCCGGCACAACCGGGCGCGGCTCGCCGTCTTCGAGGACCGCGACCGGATCGCCCGCGATCTCCACGATCTCGTCGTCCAGCGGCTGTTCGCGACGGAGATGATGCTGGAGTCGACCCGGCGGCGGGCGGGCCCCGGCGCTGCGGACGAGCTGATCGGCCGGGCCGTGGACGAGCTGGACTCCACCATCCAGGAGGTCCGCACCACGATCTTCGCGCTCCAGCAGCCGCCCGCGGAGGCGCCCACCGGCTTCCGCGGCCGGGTCCTGCGCGAGACGGCGGGCGCGGCGGCGCTGCTCGGCTTCCCGCCGTCGGTCCAGTTCCGCGGCCCGGTCGACGCGCTGGTCCGCGCCCCGGACGGGGAGCGGCTGATCACGGCCCTGCGGTCGGCTCTGGCCGCCGCCCACCGGAGGCCGGGCGTCGGTGCGGTCGAGGTGGTGGTGGACGCGACGGCCCGCCTTGCCGACGGCAGCCCGGTGCTCCGGCTCACGGTCGGCGACGACGTCTCGCCCGGTGAACCGACGGTCTGGGAGACCGGACGCGGCACCTGATCCCCCTGGCCGACGGCCGATCCCGCCCCGGTCAGCCCGCGCGCAGCAGGGTCAGTACCTCGATGCCCCGTTCCAGGGCCTCCTCCGGCCCCGAGGTGGCGTGGTGGAAGTCCAGGAAGCAGCTGTCCGCACCGGAATCGCGGACCTCGGCCAGCTCCCGGGCCAGATCCTCGTCCCGCGCTCCGGGCCGGACGTTGTGGCGGATATGCCGCTGCAGGGCGTCGGGGTCCCGGCCCGCTTCCCCGGCGGCGCGGCGGGCGAGGTCCCACAGCCCGGTGCCGGTCCGGCCGGGGACCGCGATCCCGGCCCAGCCGTCCGCGCGGCGGCCGATCCGGCGCATCGTCGCGGCGGAGAACCCGCCGAGGAAGACCGGCGGCGGTGACTGGGCGGGCCGCAGTCCGACGTGGGAGGGCGGGATCGTCCACTGCGGGCCCTGGTGGGCGAAGGGCTCGTCGGTCCAGTAGCCGTGGAGGATGTCGAGGATCTCGTCGAGCAGCCGGCCGCGCCGGGAGAAGTCGGCGTTGACGGCCGTGTACTCGTCGCGCATCCAGCCGATGCCGAGACCGGTGTCCAGCCGGCCGCCGCTGATCCGGTCGAGTGAGGTGAGAGTGCGGGCGAGCAGCAAGGGCGGGTACCAGGGGGCGTTGAGGGTGCTGGTGCCGAGCCGGACCCGGTGGGTGGCGCCGGCGGCGACCGTCAGCACGGTGACCGGGTCGAGGAAGGTGATGAAGCCGGGCGGGTAGGGGTTCTCCGCGCTGTAGCCGGGATAGACGTCGCTCGGGGCGACCGGGGTGAGCGCGCGGTCACCGACCCACAGCGTGTCGAAGCCGGCTTCCTCGGCGTCCCGGGCGAAGCCCGCGATCAGCTCGGGCCGGGCGTGGGTTCCGAACTGCGGCAATGCTATTCCTGTACGCATACCCTCAGCATGATCACCCGGAAGGCCGGAACGCACGGGGTTTCGCGGGCGAGTCCGCTCGCGTGCCCGGGCCCCGGGGGCGCTCCGGGTTCAAGCGTGGCGGCCGCGGCGCGCCGAGCGCAGGGCGATCCGGGTGCTCGTCCGCTCCGCGCCCGTCTCCCGTTTGATCGTACGGAGCAGCGCGTCCAGCTCCGCCGGGTTCGCCACCCGGGCGCGGACGAGGTAGTCGTACGCGCCCGTGATGTGCACGGCCTCCTCGATGCCCGGCAGGCCCACCACCGCCTGTTCGAAGGCGTCGTTGGTGACGCCGATGCGGAGCGTCAGGTCGATGTAGACGCTGAGCCCGGTACCGGATTCGGCCGCCGGGTCGACGACGGCGGTGAAGCCCGCGATGACGCCGTCGCGGACCAGGCGCCGGACCCGGTCGGCGGCCGCGTTGGCGCTCAGGCCGACCCGTACCCCGAGATCGCGGTAGGAGATCCGCGCATCCGTTCGCAGCACACCGAGAATTTCGCGGTCGAGGGCGTCCATTCCACGATTATCGCAGTGAACACCGGATACCGGCGGCATGAATCGCTTCCCCGCCCGCAGGCTGCCGCCCCATGGACGAACCGATGGAGGCGGGCATGGAGCAGTATCTGACGGCCGCGACGGCGGGGGCGGTGGCGGGGCTGGGGGTCGCGGTGCCGCTGGGCGCGGTGGGGGTGCTCGTCGTCCAGCAGGCGATGCGCGACCGGCGCGCGGGAGCCGCGGCGGGGGCGGCGGTCGCGGTGGTCGACGCGGGGTACGCGGCGCTGGCGACGGCGGTGGGCCCGCTGGTGGCCGCCGCTCTGGCGGGTGTGGAGGCCTGGGTGCGGCTGGTCGCCGCGCTCGTCCTGGCGGCCATCGCCGCCCTGGGGCTGCTGGCGTCCCGGCGGCCCGCCCCGGGCATCCGGGGCACCCCCGGCCCGACCGGCCCGACCGGCCCGACCGGCGCTCCCGGCACGGCCGAAGCAGCGGGTACGGTGCGCGCGGACCCGGCGCGGGTCTTCGTCCGGTTCGCCGCCCTCACCTTCGTCAACCCCACCACCGCCCTCTACTTCGCGGCGCTGACCACCGCCCAGGGCAGCGCGCTGCGCGGCGGCGCAGCCGGTGCGGTCTTCACCTTCGGGGTGTTCGCCGCCTCCCTGCTCTGGCAGCAGACGCTGGTCGCGGCGGGCGGCTTCGCGGGGCCGAGGATCCCGGACCGGGCCCGGGTCTGGACGTTCCGGGCGGGATACGGACTGGTGGCGGGGTACGCGATCACGGTGGCGCTGCCGCTGCCCGCGCTCTGACCCGGCCCCGGCAACCAGGGGGTTTCCCCCGGCCCCCGTACGGAGCATTCCAGCGCGACCCGCCCCCGCCCCCGGCCCTTGACTGGCGGTGTGGAACCCGCCGACAGCAGCCCCTTCGCCGCCTATCGCAACCTCATCATGGCCACGGTGGGGTTCACCCTCACCTTCTGGGCGTGGAACCTCGTCTCGCCGCTGGGCGGCTACTACAAGGACCATCTGCACCTCAGCTCCTTCGAGCAGTCGCTGCTGGTCGCCGTACCCGTCCTGGTGGGGTCCCTGGGGCGGGTCCCGGTGGGCGCGCTCACCGACAGATACGGTGCACGGCGGATGTTCCCGCTGGTCAGCGCGGCCACGATCGTGCCCGTCCTGCTGCTGATCCCGGCGAAGGACTCGTACGGGGCGATGCTGGCGACCGGTTTCCTGCTCGGGCTCGGCGGCACGACGTTCGCGATCGGGGTACCGCTGGTGAACTCGTGGTTCCCGCCCGCCCGGCGGGGGCTGGCGATCGGCATCTTCGGCATGGGCATGGGCGGTGTGGCCCTCTCCGGCTACTTCACCCCGCGGATCGCGAAGCACGGCGAGGACCTCCCCTTCTATGTGGTCGCCGCCGCCCTCGCCGTTTTCGCCGCCCTCGCCGCCGTACTGATCACCGACCGGCCCGACCGGCCCGTGCCCACCGACCCCCTGGGGGTACGGCTGGCGCGGGCCGGCCGGCTCCGGGTGACCTGGGAGCTGTCGGCGCTCTATGCGATCGGCTTCGGCGGAATCGTCGCGTTCGGCGTCTATCTGCCGACGTACCTGCGGACCTGGTACGGGCTCGACCCGACCGAAGCGGGCACCAAGGCGGCCGGTTTCGCCCTGGTGACGGTGGTGTTCCGGCCGCTCGGGGGCTGGCTGTCGGACCGGATCCACCCGGCGTACGTGACCTCCGCCGCCCTCGGTCTGGTCGCGGTCATGGCGATCGTGCAGGCTTTCGACCCGGCGCTGATGCCCGGCGCCACGATCGCGCTCCTGCTGATGGCGGCCGGTCTCGGCGCCGCGTCCGGCAGTGTGTTCGCCCTGGTGGCGCGGGTGACACCGCAGCCCCAGGTGGGCAGTGTCACCGGGATCGTGGGGGCGATGGGCGGCCTCGGCGGCTTTGTCCCGCCCCTGGTGATGGGCGCGATCTACAGTGCGAAGGGGTCGTACTCCATCGGATTCATGCTGCTGTCGGATCTGGCGCTGGCGGGATGCGTGTACGCGTACGGGCGAATGCGTACGGCCGGGACCGCCCCCGCAAAGTCCACGGAGAAGGCCGGGATCAGGGACTGACAGGGGTCCACCGGGCCGGAGGCGGGCGCAAGAATGGGCCGGACGCCCGGCACCGGCTACCGATGGAGGACGACCCGACGTGACGGATCACGCGAGGGACCTGGCGAGGGACCGCACAGCGACGGATGCGGAAGGTACGCCGACGGGCCCGGAAGCGGGCGGCGGCGATCCGCTCGGCAGCCTCCTCCCCGCACTGCGGACCTCCCCCGGGCGCCCCGCCCTGCGCTTCGGGGAGCGCGCGCTGACGTACGGACAGCTCGCGGACACCGCCGGGGCGCTGGCCGCGCGGATCGGCGGCGCGCCCCTGGTGGCCCTGTGGGCAACCCCCACCCTGGAGACCGCGGTCGGCACCGTGGCCGCGCTGCTCGCCGGGGTCCCGGTCGTACCGCTGAATCCGAAGACGGGCGAACGGGAACTGGCCCATATCCTCGCGGACAGCGCTCCGGCGCTGGTGCTGGCGGCGGCCGGGGACGAACTGCCCGCCGCCCTGCGAGCGGTGGAACGGATCGACATCAACGCAACCGCGACCGCGACCGCTCCCACCGGGCCGCTGCCCGTCCCGGCGGGCCCGGAACCGGAGCCCGCCGCTCCGGCGATGATCGTCTACACCTCCGGTACGACCGGCCCGCCCAAGGGCGCCGTACTGCCCCGGCGGGCGATCGCCGCCAGCCTGGACGCGGTGGCCGACGCCTGGGAGTGGACCGGTGACGACGTCCTCGTCCACGGACTGCCGCTGTTCCACGTCCACGGGCTGATCATCGGGGTCCTCGGTCCGCTGCGGCGCGGCGGCGCCCTGCGCCATCTGGGCCGGTTCTCCGTCGACGGGGTGGCCCGTGAGCTGGCGGACGGCGGCACGATGCTGTTCGGCGTGCCGACCATGTACCACCGGCTCGCGGAGTCGCTCGACGTGGACCCCGCTCTGGTGAAGGCGCTGGCGGGGGCCCGGCTGCTGGTGTCGGGATCGGCCGCGCTGCCGCTGCCCGACCACACCCGGATCACCACCGCGACCGGCCGCCGGGTCGTCGAGCGGTACGGCATGACGGAGACGCTGATGAACACCAGCGTCCGGGTCGACGACCCGCGGCCCCGGCCGGGTTCGGTCGGGGTGCCGCTGCCCGGCGTCGAACTGCGGCTGGTCGACGAGGCCGGGGCGGAGGTGGCCGCGTACGACGGCGAGACCATCGGTGAGATCCAGGTCCGCGGCACCAACCTCTTCTCCGGCTATCTCAACCGGCCCGAGGCGACCGCCGCCGCCTTCGACGGCGACTGGTTCCGCACCGGCGACATGGCGGTACGCGACGCGGACGGCGCGGTACGGATCGTCGGCCGCAAGGCCACCGACCTCATCAAGAGCGGCGGCTACAAGATCGGCGCCGGTGAAATCGAGAACGCCCTGCTGGACCATCCCGGGGTGCGGGAAGCGGCGGTGACCGGGGAGCCGGATCCCGATCTCGGCGAACGCGTGGTCGCCTGGATCGTGCCGGCCGACGCCGACCCGGGGGCGCGTCCGTCGCCGGAGGAACTGGAGGCCCATGTCGCCCGGCAGCTCTCCCCGCACAAACGGCCGCGCGAGGTGAGGTTCCTCGACGCACTGCCCCGTAACGACATGGGCAAGATCATGAAGCGGGCGCTGGGCGCACCGGCGGCGGGGAGCTGAACTCCGTACGCCAGCGCCACGGCCCGGAGCCCTCGCCGCCGCTGTCGCCGTTGTCGCTGTTGTCGCTGTTGTCGCCGTGGTCGCTGCGGAGGCGGACGACGGCCGGGGCGCCGATGCCGGGAGCGGCGGGGACGACGGCCTGCCGGTCGTCGCGGCGCGCGAGCAGTTCGCCCCCGGCGGTCAGTTCGTAGCGCAGCCGGAGCGCGCCGGTGCCCCCGGGACCGGCGGTCGCACCGGGCTCGCGGTCGCAGGAGGCCAGGGCCAGAACGCCGTCCGGGCGCCCCGAGTCCAGACAGAGCGCCGGGGCGGCGGCGCTCCGCAGCAGCCCGTCGGTCTCGTACGTCCAGCGCTGGCTGAGCCGTCCGGCGCAGATCTCGGTCACCGCGTCGGCGCCCCGGCGGGCGATGCCGTCGCGGACGTCGAGACAGAGCCCGGACGCGGTGTGGCGCAGCCGGGCGGTGAACGGCGCGGACGGCGGCGCGGGGGCGGTGGCCGCCGGACCGGACGGTGCGGTTCCCGTGGCCGGGGCGGGCGGGCGGGCGGGCCCGGGACTGTGCCGTACTGCCGTCGTCGGCCCAGAGGTCGGAGCCGAGTGCGGTCACCAGCAGAAGCCCGGCCAAGGATGCGGCCGCGACCAGCAGCGCGGTGCCGGAGCGGTACGCCCGGAGCGCCCCGAACGTGTCGGCGGCGAGAGAGGCGAGAGTACGGACGGGTGCGGGGGTACGGCTCCGGGGGCGGCGGCCCGCGCGGGCCCGGTGCCCGGGGGCGCGCCGGGCCGCCCCGGATCCCTCGCCACCGCCGCCACCGTTGCGGGCCGCCGTTCTGCGGCGGGCGGGCCGGGCGTCGAAGTAGGGCCGGGCGGCCCGGCCCAGCAGCGCCTCGGCCAGCAGCAGCCCCAGCCGGTCGCCGGTGTGGTCCAGTTGGTCCGCCGCGAGCCGGCAGTGGGCGCACTGTGCCGCATGGGCCGAAACATCCGGCACGGGCGCGGGCATGGGCGCGCACGTATCGCCGTCCTTCCGGCGGGCAGCGGCGTCGAGCAGCTTGCTGTAGTGGCGGCAGCTGTCGTCCGGGGCCAGTTCCCGGTGGCAGCGGAGTACGGCGGCGCGGAACGTCTCACGGACCGGTTCGCGCCGGGCCGCGGCCGTCCGGGGGTCCACCGCCAGCAGTGCGGCGGGGACGGAGATCCCTTCGCCTTCGGCCTCGGTGTGCCAGATCAGGCACTGGTCGGCGCCGGACAGCAGCTGGAACGCGCGGGCGGTCAGGGTCCGGTCGCCGTCGGCGGTGAACATCGCGGCGGGCACGGCACGGCCGGTCTCGGGGTGGCGAAGCCCGGCCAGTGCGGTGACCTCGGCGTCACGGGCCCAGGCCGCGCCGGTACGGCGGGCGGCGGCCAGCAGCAGCGGGCGGAGCGCGGTCGTCGGCCGTCTCCGGCGCAGTTCGCCGAGGACCGTGTCGAAAGCGGCGGTGGTGAGCAGGAACGCGGCCTTCGGCGAGGGGGTGACGACGGACGCGTAGTCGAAGACGGACTGCCAGTGACGGGCCATCAGCACGGCCACGGGACGGGCGGTCGCCGCCTCGCCGCCCGACCGGAGGGCGTCGGCCAGCGCCTCGTCGGAAGCGGCGGCGGAAAGGGGCGGGGGGTGGGTTCCGGGGGGCGGAGGCTGCATCAGACGTCTTTCCGTCCGGGGGCAGTCGGGGTCCTGCGGCGCCGGAGAGAGGACGGAAGAGAAGGGCGGGGCGGGCGTACGGGCGCGCTGGTCGACGCGCAGGTCGAACGGAACGTCCTGGTCCGGCCGGGAGGGGGCTCACCTTCGCACAATCGTCACGGACGGAACAAGAGTTCCCCATGGGATGGGGATTTGGCCGTTCATCGACAAAGCAAAGAACGCCACTGCTCCTGAACGGAGTCGACCGGATCGGGGGACGGCGGCGGACAGCAGCGGTCGGCGGGCGGGCAGAAGCCTTCCCGTTCGGACACGGTCCGTCCCGGAGGCGGGCTTTCCGCCAACCACGGCGGTGTCACCGGCCGTTCGCCCGGGGTCGGTCCGGCGGGGCGGGCGGCCGCCCGGTCACAGCCGTACCGTCACGACCTCCGTGGCCTTCACGCTCGTCCAGACCTGCTCCCCCTCCGCGAGCCCCAGCTCCGCCGCCGCCTGCGGGGTGATCTCCGCGACCAGGTCCGGCGCGGCGGCGGAGACCACCAGCACCCGCAGCCTGCCGCCGGACGCGGTGATCTCCCGTACCGTCCCCGGCCAGACGTTGCGCGGGCTGCCCGCGGGCCGCTCCCGGTGGACCGCGACGGCCTCGGGGGCGATGACGGCGAGCACCTCGGCCCCGGCCGGCGGCGGTTCGGCCACGACCAGCCGGCCGCCGTCCCGCAGGGTCAGGGACCCGTCGGCCGCTGCGGTGCCCGGCCAGGCGTTGCGGCCCAGCATCCGCGCCACCCAGGGGGAGCGCGGACGGCGGGTGACCTCGGCGGGCGGGGCGTCCTGGAGGGCTTCGCCGCCGTCGAGGACGAGGACGCGGTCTGCGAGCGACAGGGCCTCCACCGGATCGTGGGTGACGATCAGGCAGACCCCGCCGAAGGAGTCGAGATGGCGGCGGAGGAGATGGCGTACCCGGGCCCGGGTGGTCTGGTCGAGCGCGGCCAGCGGCTCGTCGAGCAGCAGCAGCTTCGGCCGGGCGGCGAGCGCCCGGGCGAGCGCCACCCGCTGGGCCTGTCCGCCGGAGAGCTGGGCGGGCCGGTGGTGGGCGAGCCTGCCGACACCGAGCCGGTCCAGCCACTGCCGGGCCTCGCGCCGGGCCTCGGCGCGCGGGACGCCGTGGGCGCGCAGTCCGTAGGCGGTGTTGCCGAGGGCGGTCAGATGCGGGAAGAGGGCGCCGTGCTGCGGAACCCAGGCGACCGCGCGGCGGTGCGGCGGGAGCCCGGTCACATCGTCGCCGCCGAGGCGGAGCGCCGCCCGGGCGCGGGGGGTCAGCCCGAGCAGGGCCCGGAGCAGGGTCGTCTTCCCGGCGCCGTTGGGGCCGACGACGGCGACGGTGGTGCCGGGCGCGGCATCGAGGGCGAGCCGGGTGAATCCGGTGACCTCGGCGTGCAGGGACCACTGCGCTCCGGGGTCCGGGGCCGGGGCGCCGTCCGCGCCTCCCGCTTCCTCTTCCCTGTCGGGTTCGGGGCCGTCCGCGGGCGCCGCCTCGGTACGGTCGGCGCCCGCGCCCCCGGTCCACCGCCCGCGGAGCGCGATCAGTACGGCCATGGCGATCGCGAGCAGCAGCAGTGATACCGAGGTGGCCGCGGCCGGTTCCTCCTGGAGCAGCAGATACACCTGGAGCGGCAGGGTCTGGGTCACCCCCGGCAGATTGCCCGCGAAGGTGATCGTCGCCCCGAACTCCCCGAGCGCCCTGGCCCAGGTGAGCGCGGCGCCCGCGATCAGCCCGGGGGCGGCCATCGGCACGGTGACCGTGAAGAACACCCGGAGGGGGGAGGCGCCGAGGGACGCGGCGGTCTCCTCGTACTCGGGGCGCAGCCCGTTCAGCGCGCCTTCGAGACTGATGACGAGGAACGGCATCGCCACAAAGGTCGCGGCGATCACGGCGCCCGAGGTGTGGAAGGGAAGGGTGATTCCGAAGCTGTCCTCCAGCCAGGGCCCGAGCAGCCCGCGCCGGCCGAAGCCGAGGAGCAGCGCCACACCGCCGACGGTGGGCGGGAGCACCATCGGCAGCATCACCAGGGTGCGGATGAACGCCTTGCCGGGGATGTCGGTCCTGGCCAGCAGCCAGGCCAGGGGCACTCCGAGCAGCAGGGAGAGCGCGAGCGCCCAGCCCGACACCAGGAGGGAGAGCCCGAGGGCCTCGGTCACCCCGGGGCTGGTCAGATGGGTGCCGAGCGCGGCCCATTCGGTCCGGGCGAGGATGCCGATCAGCGGCAGCAGCAGGAAGCCGACGGCGAGGAGAGCGGGCAGGGCGAGGACGACGGGCACCCCGCCGGGACCGGCCCCTCTGCGGGAGCCGGGCCGGGCGGAGCGGGCCGGGCGGGGTTCTCCGGACACGGCCTACGGCTGCTGGAAGCCCGCGCCGCTGAGGATCCGCTGCGCCTCGGGGCCCTTGAGCCACTCAACGAAGGCCGCGGCGGCGTCCGCGTTCTTCGTGGTCTTCAGCGTTGCCGCCGGGTAGGCGGCGACGGCGTTCTGGGCGTCGGGGATCTCGATCGCGTCGACCTTGTCCGCTGCACCGGCCGCGTCCGTCTTGTAGACCAGTCCGGCGTCGGCCTCGCCCAGTTCGACCTTGCTGAGCACGGCCCGGACGTTCGGCTCCTGGGACACCGGCTTCACGGAGAGCTTCTGGGCGTCGAGGACCTGCCGGCTGTAGCGTCCGGCGGGCACCTCGGGCGCGGCGAGCACCACCTTGAGCCCGGGGTCGGTGAGGTCCTTGAGGGCGGCGACCTTCTGCGGATTGCCCTCTTCGACCGCGATGACGAGCCGGTTCCTGGCGATGATCACGGGGGTGCCGGTCTCGCCCTTCAGCCCGTCCATGGTCTTGGTGTCGGCGGTGACCAGGGCATCGGCGGGGGCGCCCTGGCGGACCTGGGCGGCCAGCTCCTGGGAGCCCGCGAAGGAGAAGGTGATCTCGGTGCCGGGGTGGGCCTTCTCGTAGGCGGCTCCGGCGGTCTTGAAGACGTCGGTGAGCGACGCGGCGGCCAGGACGGTCAGCGCGGACTTCGACTGCTTGCCGCCGCCGTCATCGCCACCGTCGCCGTCATCGCCGCCGCAGGCGGTGAGCGGTACGAGGAGGGCCGCCGCGGCCGTCAGGGCGAGGACCGCGCGGCGGGTGCGTGAGGGACCGGTGCTCGGGGAGAGGGACATCCGTCAGGGCTCCTTCAGGGACGGTCGATGTGCACGCTGGTCGACTTCACACGGGCGGTGGCCTGCATTCCGACCTCCAGCCCCAGCTCTTCCACGGCCTCCCGGGTCAGCAGGGAGACCAGACGGTGCGGTCCGGCCTGGATCTCGACCTGGGCGGCGATATCGCCGAGCTTGACCGCGGTGACGATGCCGGGGAAGGCGTTACGGGCCGAGGTGTACGAGGGCTCGCCCTCGGCGTCGTCGCCCTGGCCGAGTTCGACGGCGAAGGCGGCCAGATCCCGGCCGTCGACGAGGCGACGGCCGCTGTCGTCGCGGTGCGTGGTGAACCGGCCCGCGTCGGCCCAGCGGCGGGCGGTGTCGGGGCTCACGCCCAGCAGCTTCGCCGCCTGCCCGATCGTATAGGACTGCATATGCGACAACATATGCGGGCATGGCTTGCATCTACAAGGCGATATCTCTGATCAGCCAGCAGATGCCAGGCGGTCGGGAGGGGGGTGCCCGGGGCGCTTGACCAACCCGGCGGGCGGGCGGAGACTCGGAAGTACGCGCACGACACCGGTGCGCGACAGGCACCCGCACCAGCCCATGAAGGCCCCGGCCAGTCCCCTCCGGCCGGGGCCTTCACCGCGCACGTCAGGCCCCTTCCTCCGGGGCCGGGGCCTCCGCCGGGTAGCGCACCCGGGCCTTGAGCGCCTGCTCCACCGCGTACCTGCTCTCCCCGGAGGCGAGGGCATGGGCGGTGATCGCGGCCTGGACGGCTCCGGCGGTCTCCACCGTGAGCCGCCCCTCCTGGATCTCCCGCCAGGCCCGGGTCTCCAGTGCCACCAATTCATCCGTCAGCTTGATTTCAGCCATGGCCGAAATCATATGCCGCGACGGCCGCCGGGCCCGGATGCCGGGACCGGCACCCCCGGCTCAGGCCGGACGAATCTCCCCCGGGACACCCTCCGCCCGCCGCGCGCCCCGGCGACCACAACACTCCCAACAGCCCCTTTGTGAACTCCTGTCGGCGCGCGGAGGGCGGCAACAAGGGGCGCGTAAAGGAGCATTCGCCGCGGAATTCCCCGTTCCAGCGGCTTCAAACCTCCAACTTTCCCATTTTTCCTGCTCAAATGAACGTAATCTACTGATCAGCCAGATGAGTCAGCGCCATCCGCATCACTGGAGTACCTCCCATGGCAACACCGATGACCGCCGCCCAGTTCGAGGCCGCTCTCCGAGCCGAGGGGGTGAAGGTCGTCGAGGTCGGCAGCTGGCAGAGCCATACCCGTACCGCCGCCGGCCGCCCCTGGGGTCCCGTCCACGGAATCGTGATCCACCACACGGTCACCGAACGCCCCACCGACCCCGTCCGGCTCTGCCGGGACGGCTACAGCGCACTGCCAGGACCGCTCTGCCACGCCGTGATCACCAAGGACGGCGCGGTCCATCTGATCGGCTGGGGCCGCACCAACCACGCGGGCGGCGGCGACCCCCGCGTGCTCGACGTGGTCACGGCCGAGTCCTACGGCGAGCGCCCCCCGGCCCCCACCAAGGGCAACAAGGACGGCATCGACGGCAACCGTCACTTCTACGGCTTCGAGTGCGAGAACCTCGGCGACGGCAAGGACCCCTGGCCGGCCGCGCAGCTGGAGGCCATCGAGCGGGTCTCGGCCGCGCTCTGCCGGGTGCACGGCTGGTCGGCGAAGTCGGTGATCGGCCACCGCGAGTGGTCGAACGACAAGGTGGACCCCAGGGGCTTCACCATGCCGGACCTGCGCGCCCGTATCGCGGACCGCCTCACCGGCCGCCCCACCCCCAAGCCGAAGCCCCCGACGGTCCCCAAGCCCTCCAAGCCGGTGGTCGACCTCTCCCAGCTGATCGCCGCCGCCCGCCGCGACCCCGCCCGCCCCGGCACCCCCGTCAGCTACCCCGGCGTCAAAACCGTGGAGAAGGCCCTGGTCAAGGAGGGCCTGCTGACCGCGGGCCTGGCCGACGGCCACTACGGCACCGCCACCAAGGACGCCTACGCGGCCTGGCAGCGCCGCCTCGGCTACACGGGCGGAGCCGCGGACGGCATCCCGGGCCAGGCCTCCCTGAAGAAACTCGCCACGAAGCACGGCTTCACCGTGACCCCTTGACCCACCGGCCCGGTGCGACGCCCACGGTCACTCCCGGGCGTCGCGCTGGTCCACTTCCTTCAGTACGGAGGCGACCGTCACGAAGTCGCTGTCCACATGGAGCACGGTGTGCCCGTGGTGGACCGCGGTCGCCCACACCCACGAGATCGACGGCTCCCGCGGAACGATGGTGCCCGAGCTGGGTCGGCTTGTACTGGGCGGAATCCACCCGGCGCCAGGCCCCTTTCGGCACGGGCGCCGTCGCGCACAACGCAGCCGACGACACGGTCAACACCGCACTACGGGAGATCGCAGAAAGCCTCCGGCGCCTGCGCGCCCCACGCGAACGGCGGGATTCACCGGCCGTGCCGAACACGGTCACGACCTACCCGTGAGCCGCTCGCGTCCCGCACGTCACAGAGTCGCGGCCTGCTCCTCCAGGAGGGCCACGTCGGGGTGGGTGCTGTAGGGGCGCAGGGCCTGCCGCATGGTGGTGAGGGAGGCGGCGGCGCGGGCCGAGCGCAGTCCGGGGTAGTCGATCAGGAAGCGCTTCCAGGTGGTGAGGGACTCTTCGAGGTTTCCCTGGAGGAGTTGTGACTCGGCCAGGAGGGCGACGGTCAGGGCTCGGGCGCGGCGGGCCTGGGGGGCTCGGGCGCGCAGGGAGGAGCGGAAGGCCCGGTCGGCCGCCGCATGGTCCTTGAGCGCGGTCAGTGTGCGGGCCCCTTGGAAGTGGAGGGCTGCGGTCGGGTAGCTGCCGAAGGGGTCTGCGGGGTTCTGCTCCGCCTTGCTGTGGAGGACCTCTGCGTTGTGCAGGGCGAGAAGGGCATGGGAGCGGTTCCGGGCCCGTGCGTGGGCGAGGGCGAGTTGGGACTGGATGAAGGACTGGGTCAGGGTCGAGGAGTGGCGGGTGGCGGTGGCGGCGGCCTGTTCGGTCAGGGCGAGTGCGGGCTGCTGGTGTCCGAGGTCCAGCGCGTGGGCGGCGAGGGCTCGCAGGGCGATGGTGTAGGTGTTGGGGGCCTCGGCTTCGGCGGCGAGGTGGGCGGCGGTGCGGTGGTAGTGCTGGGCCAGGGCATGGGCGTGGACGTCGGCACACATGTTGCCCAGGAGAAATGGTGAGCTGGGCGGTGTGGGCGAGGAGTTGCCGGTGTACATGGTCGCTGGCGCCGGCGAGGAGCCAGGTGGTGGCGTCGTCGGCGAGGTAGGTGGTCAGCGCGGTGCGGGCGTGTCCGCCGCCGAACGTCCCGGTGGAGGAGGCAAAGACGGCGATCATGCCCTTCAGTGCCTCCACTTCCGCATGGCCGACGCGGCGTCCGGCCATGGCGCCGGCGCGGCGGGCTGCGGTGTGTAAGGGCAGCTCCTGCCAGTCGGGGACCGCCAGCGCGGCGTGGCTGTAGACGTCCGTGCCGAAGACACTTCCCAGCCCGGGGGCGAGTTGGCCGTGGGTGAGTTTGGCCAGACGCCGTACGGGGTCGGCCTCCCACGACCAGTCCGGTGTGTACGCGGGTGCCCGGGTCAGTCCGGCTTCGGCGGCGGTCAGTGGCCTGCCCAGACGCCGGGAGAGCGCCTCCAGGATGCAGGCGGGCGCGGGCGGGCGCGGATGTGTGCCGGAGAGCCAGCGGGTCGCGGTGGAGCGGTGCACGATCAGGCTGTGACCCTGTTCGGACGCCACCGATGAGACGGCGTGGGCAAGCTGGGTCGCGTTCCAGGCCGCCTCGTTGAGCAGCTGCGCGAGCCGTGCGTTGGGTCGCTGAGAGGACACTTCCTCACCCGTTTCTCAGCTCTGGTCGAGGTGATGGGGATACGGCGCCGATTCACAAGGGCGCATGGATGCAACAGGAACAGCACATTCGTACGCCGGTACCCCTGCACTAAACGGGAGTTCGATGGGTGTACTGAAGCTGGGGTACCCGCCCGGACGGGTCGCTCAATCCCCGTGCGGCGCTGCGGGCGGCCCCTGTTCACACGTCGGTTCCGCTCGGCAGCGAGCGCCTCCCGACAGCGTTCCCCCCACCGATAGCGAGGGACAGGCATGTCGCATTCTTCCGTGCGCCGGCACCCGGCCACCACCCCCGGGACGGCACTCCCGGCCGGCCATGTGCTGGTGGCCGAGTCGCTGGTGTGGCCCGACGGGCACATGGTGGCCTGTGCTGCGGCGCCGATGGTCGCGGGGACACTCGCCGCCGCCGGCCATCCGGTGGTCACGGGCGCGGTCCGCCTGCTGGAAGAAGGCTCGGGCAGCCCTTTCCATGCCGCGGTCGCCGGCCCGGCCCCGAGTGCACGCCCGGACGGGAAGGCCGCCCGCACGGAGGGCTCCGGTGACGTGGCCGTGATGGCGACGGCCTCGGACCCGGGCCTGCGCGCGACGGCCGAGGCCGCTGTCGCCTCCTGGGCACGTGTCATGAGGCCCAGGACGGTGCTGCTGGCGTCTCCGCGGTCGTTCTGCGCCGGGGTGGAGCGGGCCATCGAGGTCGTCGAGGCCCTCCTGGACCGGCAGCAGACTTCCGGCGGGCGGCCGGTGTTCGTACGGAAGCAGATCGTCCACAACACCCACGTCATTGCCGGCCTGGCGCGGCGGGGCGCGGTGTTCGTGGAGGAACTGGACGAGATTCCCGCCGGTTCCCTGGTGGTGTTCTCCGCGCACGGTGTCTCCCCGCAGGTCCGCGCGGAAGCGGAGCGCAGGAACCTGGAGGTGGTGGACGCGACGTGTCCGCTGGTGACGAAGGTCCACGCGGAGGCGCGCCGGTTCGCCGAGCGCGGCAGCAGCATCGTCCTGATCGGGCACGCCGGACACGAGGAGGTCGAGGGCACCTACGGCGAGGCCCCCGACGCCACCGTGGTCGTCGGCGGCCCGCAGGACATCGCCGCCCTGGACCTGCCGGACCCGTCGAACATCACCTACCTGACGCAGACGACGCTTGCCGTGGACGAGACGCGGGAGACGATCGCCGCGCTCAAGGAACGATTCCCCCAGGCGCGCGGTCCGGGCTCCGAGGACATCTGCTACGCCACCACCAACCGCCAGCACGCCCTGGAAGCCGTCACCGCGGAGGCGGATCTGGTCCTGGTCCTGGGATCGGACAACTCCTCCAACTCGGTACGGCTCGTGGAGCTGGCCCGCAAAGCGGGCACCCCGGCCCACCTGATCGAGGACCCCTCCCGCATCCGGCCGGACTGGCTGCGCGACACGGCCACGGTCGGACTCAGCGCCGGGGCGTCGGCCCCGCCCGCCCTGGTCCAGGAGACCCTCGCGGCGCTGGCCGGGCTGGGGCCGCTCACCGTTCAGGAACGGATCACCACGACCGAGGACACCTACTTCGCGCCACCCGCCGCAGTGAGGAAGAACCGATGAGTACCAGCGTCTCCGACACCCGATTCCCGCTGCTGGAGAAGATCGCCACCCCAGCCGCCCTGAAGGCCCTGCCCCGGGATCAACTGGACGAACTGGCCGCCGAGATCAGGGCGTTCCTGGTCGAGCAGGTGTGCGCGACGGGCGGTCATCTGGGACCGAACCTGGGGGTGGTGGAGCTGACCCTGGCGCTCCACCGGGTCTTCGACTCCCCCAGGGACGCGATCGTCTTCGACACCGGACACCAGGCGTACGTACACAAGCTGCTGACCGGCCGCCTCCAGGATTTCCGGTCGCTGCGGCAGCCCGGCGGCCTGTCGGGCTACCCGTCGCGGTCCGAGTCGCCCCACGATCTGGTGGAGAACTCCCACGCCTCCACCGCCCTCTCCTACGCCGACGGCCTCGCGAAGGCACGGGCCATCAGCGGTGAGCACGACCGTTCGGTGGTGGCCGTCATCGGCGACGGCGCCCTCACGGGCGGACTGGCCTGGGAGGGCCTGAACAATCTCGGCGGCGCCCCGGAGCGCCCGGTGATCGTGGTCCTCAACGACAACGGCCGCTCCTACGACCCCACCACCGGCGCCTTCGCCGCCCATCTGAGCGCACTCAAACGCCAGGGCACCGGGACCGCGGAACACCAGGGACAGCGGAATGTGCTCACCGATCTCGGGCTCGGCTACCTCGGTCCCGTCGACGGCCACGACACACGTGCCGTGGAGGATGCGCTGCGCCGGGCCCGGGCCCTCGCCGGTCCGGTTGTCGTGCACGTGGTGACCGTCAAGGGCCGGGGGTACGCCCCCGCGGAGGCGGACGAGGCGGACTGCCTGCACGCGGTCGGTGTCGTCGATCCGTCCACCGGTCGTCCCGCCCCGGCAGAGGGGGGCTCGGGGCGGTCCTGGACGAGCGTGTTCGCGGACGAGCTGGTGTCGGTGGCCGCCGGGCACCCGGAGGTGGTGGCCATCACCGCGTCGATGCTGCGGCCGACCGGCCTGCACCTGATGCGGGAGAAGTTCCCGGACCGCGTCTTCGACGTCGGGATAGCCGAACAGCACGCCGTGACGTCGGCGGCCGGGCTCGCCATGGCCGGCCTGCACCCGGTAGTCGCCCTCTACGCCACCTTCCTGAACCGCGCGTTCGACCAGGTCCTGATGGATGTCGCCCTGCACGGTCTGCCGGTGACCTTCGTCCTGGACCGGGCCGGCATCACCGGCCCCGACGGCTCCTCGCACCACGGGATGTGGGATCTGGCCCTCCTGGGCACCGTCCCCGGCCTGCGGGTGGCCGTCCCGCGCGGCGCCGCACAGCTGCGGGAACTCCTCACCGAGGCGGTCACCGAAAGCTCCGGACCCACCGCCCTGCGCTTCCCGAAAGGCGCCGCCGGGGACGATATCGAGGCGTTGGAACGGCACGGCCCCGTCGACGTCCTGTTCCGCTCGGCCGTCCGGGACGTCCTGCTCGTCGCCACCGGCCCACTTGCCACAGCGGCCGTCGAAGCCGCCGCGCATCTCGACCACCGGGGCATCGGGTGCACCGTCGCAGACCCCCGCTGGGCCCTGCCCGTCCCCCACGAACTCGTCGAACTCGCCGCCCGGCACCGCCTGGTGATCACCGTCGAGGACGGTGTCCGCTCCGGCGGCCTGGGAACCGCGGTCGCCCAAGCCGTCACCGACACCGGGAGCACCGTCCCCACCCGCGCCCTGGGCCTGCCCCACCGCTTCCTCCCCCACGCCACCCGCAACGGCCTCCTCGGCGCGGCAGGCCTCGACAGCCGGGGCATCGTCTACGCCGTACTCCGCGCCCGCGCCGGGCTTCCGTACCACTCCAAGCACCCCGTGGAGCCACGATGACCACCGACCTCGGCCTGCCCTCCCTCCCCCGCACCCCGGCGCGCCGCCCCACCCGCCAACTCCACGTCGGGAAAGTCCCGGTGGGTGGAGGCGCGCCGGTCTCCGTACAGACCATGACCACCACCCTCACCGCCGATGTCGACGCCACCCTCCAGCAGATCGCGGAAGTCACCGCCGCCGGATGCGACATCATCCGTGTGGCGGTCCCGTCCCAGGACGACGCCGACGCCCTCCCGGCGATCGTCGCGAAGTCGAAGCTGCCGGTGATCGCGGACATTCACTTCCAGCCCCGCTACGTCTTCGCCGCCCTCGACGCCGGCTGCGCCGCGGTGCGGGTGAACCCGGGGAACATCCGCAAGTTCGACGACCGGGTCGGGGAGATCGCGAAGGCCGCCGCGGCGGCCGGGGTACCGATCCGGATCGGGGTCAACGCCGGTTCCCTCGACCCCCGCCTGCTCGCCAAGTACGGCAGGGCGACCCCCGAGGCCCTGGTGGAATCCGCCCTGTGGGAGTGCTCCCTCTTCGAGGAGCACGGCTTCCAGGACCTGAAGATCGCGGTCAAGCACCACGACCCGGCCACGATGATCGCCGCGAACCGGCTCCTCGCCGCCGCCTGCGACTACCCGCTCCACCTCGGCGTCACCGAAGCCGGCCCCGCCTTCCAGGGCGCCATCAAATCCGCCGTCGCCTTCGGGATCCTCCTCGGCGAAGGCATCGGCGACACCATCCGCGTCTCCCTGTCCGCCCCGCCCGTCGAACAGGTCAAGGCGGGCTGCCACATCCTGTCCTCCCTCGGACTGCGCCCCCGCAAACTGGAGATCGTCTCCTGCCCCGGCTGCGGACGCCTCCAGGTCGACATCCACCGCCTCGCCGGCCAGGTCGAAGCCGCCTTCGACGGCTTCCCCCACGCCCTGCGCATCGCGGTCATGGGCTGCGTCGTCAACGGCCCCGGCGAAGCCCGCGAAGCCGACCTCGGCGTCTCCTGCGGCAACGGCAAAGGCCAGATCTTCCGCAAAGGCCACATCATCCGCACCGTCCCCGAACACAAGATCGTCGAGACCCTCCTCGACGAGGCCCTGCGCCTCACCGACGCACCTGCTCCCCAGGACACCCCGGCACCGGCGGAGGACTTCTCATGACCACCACAGCCCCGGCCGAGCCCTACGGTGCCGACTCGGATCAGACCCGGGCCGAGGTCGACTCCGCCCTCGGCGCCTTCCTCGCCGACAAAGCCCGCGCCGCGGCCGGACAGCGTATGCCCGGGGAAGTGACCGCACTCCTGGCGGACTTCCTGGCCGCCGGCGGCAAACGCATCCGTCCCCTGCTCTGCCTGACCGGCTGGCACGTCGCCGGGGGGCGGGGCCATCCCCTCCCTGTCGTCAGGGCCGCTGCCGGCCTGGAGATGTTCCACGCCTTCTGCCTGATCCACGACGACGTCATGGACCGCTCCGACACCCGCCGCGGCCGCCCCACCCTCCACCGCACCCTCGCCGCCCGTCACGCTGCCGGCCGCACGGTCACCGCCGCCCAGCGGCTCGGTGCCGGCACCGCCGTGCTCATCGGCGACCTCGCCCTCACCTGGGCCGACGAACTCCTCCACACCGCCGGCCTCAGCCACAAGCAGCTCACCGACGTCCTGCCCCTGCTGCACGCCATGCGCACCGAGGTCATGTACGGCCAGTACCTCGACGTCACCGCCACCGGCACCCCCACCGCCGACGTCGGCCGGGCACTGGCGATCTGCCGCTACAAGACCGCCAAATACACCATCGAACGCCCCCTGCACATCGGCGCCGCCCTCGCCGGCGCCGAACAGACCCTGCTCGACTCCCTGTCCGCATTCGCCATTCCCCTGGGCGAAGCCTTCCAGCTCCGCGACGACCTCCTCGGCGTCTTCGGCGACACCGCCCACACCGGCAAACCCGCACTCGACGACCTGCGCGAAGGCAAAGCCACCGTCCTCTTCGCCCTCGCCCTGCGCCACGCCACCCGCACCCAGGCCAACCGGCTCCGCCCCCTCCTCGGCCACCGCGACCTCACACACGACCAGGCCGCCACGGCCCGCGACATCATCACCGCGACCGGCGCCGTCCACCACGTCGAGACCATGATCACCGAACGCTACGCACAGGCCCTCCACCACCTCCGGACCGCGCCACTGGAACCGGCATCCATCCGCCTGCTCCACGACTTCGCGGACACCGCCGTCCGGAGAACCGCATAACCACGAGCCCCGACAGCGCATGACCTCGTGACTCGACATCTCGCAGCGTGGAGAAAAAGCCTTCTCCGCCGTCTCGGGAAAGAACCGCGAACCCAGCAGGTCAGGTGACCCGCCGGGTTCGCGTCAGGACGTAATGACGGTTCGGTCTGCGTAGAGACGCCATGTCCCCTCAGTCATTCCGCTCCATCGACCCTCACCTATGTAGCGCGGAGAGAGGAACTGCCAGGCGACAGTACCAACCATTTGGTCGACCACTGCGGTGATTGCCACTCGGGCAGCGGGATCGGCACCGGCCTGCAGTTCGAGGATTCGCCGCTCGGTTTCCAGGCCGAGGCCGTGAACGTGGGTGACGGCTTCCTGGAGGTCGGCTCCGGTCTCCTGCATATAGAGACTGACATAGTTGCAGGGGTCGCGACCCAATAGCACTTCTTTGCGATAGGAGATGATATCGTTGAGATATATTGAATTCCAGACAGCCGTATCGACGGCCTCCTTCAGTTCAAGGTTTGCATAAGGACTTGCGTCTACGCCGAGAGCATATTCACACAACAAATAGGACCAGTACATTCCGCTGCTCCCGGGCCGGGCTTTCCGGTAGGTCGGGATATCTTGGGGCGAGCGCCCGATCCTCATGTCGTCCTCGGCGGCGAAGCCGCTGATCATGTCGTTCATCATGTCGACGAAGCGGTCCCACTGCGGCGGCGACATCTTCGACTTAATGGTCTTTGCGATGGGCGTGATGATGTCGAACGGCGTACCTGTGGCATCTCCCGTGACGGCTCGACGCATCGCGGGATAGAGGGAGTCGTCGCCAATCGCGGATCCATTGGTGCACAGATCGTCCAGCGCGAACCAGGTAATGATCCAGTCCCCGATGTCTGCCAGCCTGTCCGGAAGTCCGTCCGGATAATGCAGGGCCAGGTACTGTCCGTGCTCCTGCCGGGTGAAGTGCCGGAAACCGGATTCAGTGGGGAACAGGTGGCGAACCTTTTCATAAAACTCATTGGTTCGCCCCTCAAGCCAGTGAAGGTGAGGGTTGCATTTAGGTTTGAGGTAACGGAAGAAGGGACCCATGGTGAACATGCCCAGCAGCGGTTGCTCGATAGCAGTCACAACAGTTTCCTTCCGTTTCTTCTCGCATCCGGGTGCGAGTAGACGGCGTACAGACAGGTCGGGGATTTAGTTGCAGAGGGCGCCCGGGCGAGAAGTTCAATCCGCACACCGGGTACTGCCGCTCGGCATCTCCTTCCCATCAACTCGCAGAAAGAGCCGCCAGGGAAGAGGGCAGGGCACGATAAATGTGTGCGCCCGTTGCGAGGTTGCACCTTTGTGAATAGCCATCGGGAATTTCGGCGTACGCCGCCCACGGCGGAGTCGGGCGGCCGCCGGACGACCAACTGCCCGACGCCCGCCGGGGTCCACCACCGGAACCAGGCCGATGCTGCCCGCCTCCGACACCAGGGGGCCGGGCAGTCCGCCGGGAGGCCACCGCGCACCGTCCTGAACGTGGCAACCGCTGCGGCACCTTGGCATCATCCGCGGCACGACCTTTTTCACAAGCTCACAAGAGTGCAACACGTGCACGCCTCTGCCTGCTGAAAGGGGGTACCCGTTCTCACCGTTGGAGACGTTGACTACCGAATTGCCGGATCAGCGCCGACGCACGGTGCGGGACCGACGCGCGGTGCGGGACCGACGCGCCGTGCGGGACCGACGCGCCGTGCGGGACCGACGCGCCGTGCGGGATCGAAGTCACCGCGGCGGCCCGGGCCGGGTGCTGCCACCGCGGCAGGATTCACCCGCCGCCCACCACGGGCCGAAGGTGGCCGGCTGAGACGGGTGTCCACTGGGTCGTGGTCTGAACGGATGAACGGCGGGTGCCGCCCCGGGGCGGCACCCGCCGTACTCACGTTTCCGCAGGTAGGAACGGTTCTCTACCGCTTCCGTCAGGTGGGGCGGGTGGGACTCGAACCCACGGCCGACGGATTATGAGTCCGCTGCTCTAACCGGCTGAGCTACCGCCCCTAACGGCGCGTCGCGCACAAATGTGCGCGCCGTCTGCCGCAGCATAGCCGGTCATACGATCTCCTGCCTCGGACGGTCCGGCCTCGCTCGCAGGTGAAGACTCCGCCGCGGCCTGCACGGTTCCCTTCGGCACAGAATTCACCCGGTCCTCGGGAGCGAACTCCTCCAACACCTCGCCCGGGGCAGAAGATACGGAGGGGTCGTGCTGCCGTCGCCGGGCGGTGCCGGAAAAGCGAAAAGGACCCTCGACGGGTCCTCTCGCGCTCACTGCTCCCCCGGCTGGACTCGAACCAGCAACCCTCCGGTTAACAGCCGAATGCTCTGCCAATTGAGCTACAGGGGATCGCGCTCCCCCGACTGGACTCGAACCAGTAACCTGCCGGTTAACAGCCGGCTGCTCTGCCAATTGAGCTACAGGGGATTGCTGCATGTGCACCGAACGTACCCACCGGAGACTTCCCGGGGGGCGTGTGCTCGCTGCGACACATACATTAGCGCAAGCAGGGGGGTGCTCCGCCAATCGGTAGGGTCCCGGTTGATCACGGCCCGTTCCGGGCAGGCGGCCAACGGGCACCGTCGTACGTCAGGGAAGGGTGGCAGAGCATGCGGTACAAGCTCACGTTCCTCGCCGGGCTCGGGGTCGGCTATGTACTCGGCACACGGGCAGGCCGCGAGCGCTACGAGCAGCTGCGGAAGTCGGTACGGGAGCTGTCCCAGAACCCGGCCGTGCGGAACGCCGCCGAGTCCGCCGCGCAGAACAGCCGTCAGCTGGCGGGCAAGGCGCTGCACGTGGTGAGCGACAAGGTCGGGGACCGGGTCCCCGAGTCCGTCGCCGAGCGGGTGCGGTCGCTGCGGGAGCGCGGACAGAACGGCCAGGACGACTGGGGCACCAGCAACACCTAGCCCTCACCGGGTGGACGTGCGGGGGTCCGGGAGCCGGGCCCCCGTTCGTGCTCCCGCGGGCGCGGTACGGGCCGGTCCGGAGGGCCGCCCGGCCCCCTCGCGAAGGCCGTCCCGCGCACCGAACCGGCAGCGGGTGGCGTGGACGGGCCGCGGTTGCGGCAGAATCCTCTTCCATGGGGATAGTCGCCGGTCTGGACAGCTCGTCCGCCTTCACCCGCATCGTCGTCTGTGACGCGGAGACGGGCACCGTGGTGCGCCAGGGGTATGCACAGCACCCCGTGGACCCGAAGGCCACGGACATCGACCCGCAGATGTGGCTGCTCTCGCTGGGCGAGGCCGCGGCCGGCGGGCTGCTGGAAGGCGTGCAGGCCATCGGGGTCTCCGCGCAGCAGCACGGACTGGTGGCGCTGGACCAGCAGGGCGCCCCGGTGCGGCCCGCGCTGGTCGGCAACGACCGCCGGGCCCAGATCGCGGCGGCGGACCTGGTCGACGCCCTCGGCGGACAGCAGGCATGGGCGGAGGCCGTCGGCTCCGTACCGCAGGCCGCGCTGCCGGTGGCCAAGCTCCGCTGGCTGGCGCGCTCCGAACCGGAGGCGGCGCAGCGGGTGGCCGCCGTGCTCCAGCCCCACGACTGGCTGGTGTGGCAGCTGCTGGGGCGGCCGCCGCGGCGGACCACCGACCGGGGCGCGGCCTCCGGCACCGGCTACTGGTCGGCGGCGACCGGCGGCTACCGGCACGATCTGGTCGAGCTGGCGCTCGGCCACCCCTGCGAACTGCCCGAGGTGCTCGGCCCGGCCGAGGCCGCGGGCACCACCCCCGAGGGGCTGCTGATCTCCGCCGGGACCGGGGAGACCATGGCCGCCGCCTTCGGTCTGGGCGTCGGCCCCGGTGACGCCGTGGTGTCGCTGGGCGCCTCCGGCTCGGTGACGGCGGTGCACCACGAGGCGCTGACCGACCCGACCGGGATGATCACCTCGTACGCCGATGCGGGCGGAATGCATCTGCCGGTCGTCCACATCTCCAACGCGGTCCGGGTCCTGCGCGGTACCGCCGAGATGCTCGGGGTCGAGGATCTCGGCGCCCTGTCCGACCTCGCGATGAAGTCCACGCCCGGCGCCTCCGGGCTGGTGCTGCTGCCCTATCTGGAGGGTGAGCGCACCCCCCGGCTGCCGCATACCGCGGGCACCCTCAGCGGGCTGCGCCGGGAGTCGATGCGGCCGGAGCACCTGGCCCGCGCCGCTTTCGAGGGCATGCTCTGTTCGCTGGCCGACGCGATGGACGTACTGCGGGCCCGCGGGGTCCAGGTGCGCCGGGTCTTCCTGCTGGGGGCGACCGCCGATCTGCCCGCGGTCCGGTCGGCCGCGCCCGGCATCCTCGGTGCCCAGGTCGTCGTACCGCAGCCCGCGGACTACGCGGCGCTCGGCGCCGCCCGGCAGGCGGCATGGGCCCTCGGGGCCTCACGCGGTGCGCTGTCCCCCACGTCCCCGCCCAGGTGGCAGCCCCCGGCGCTGGAGGTGCTGCAGCCCGGCGAGGAGGCGGCGGTGGGCATGGCGGTGCGCCAGCAGTACGGGGCGACCCGCGACCAGCTCCACCCCGGCGCGTTCCCGCCGGTACCGTCCGTTCCGCCGGGGCCCGGCGGGTCCGGCTACGGCGGTACGGGCGCGGGCCCGACCGATCTCGGTCTGGGCGGCATCCTCGGCTGACGGGCCGGCCTCCCGGCCCTCTCGCGGGTGCGATCCGGGCGCGATCCGGGCGCGATCCGACGGTGTGGCGACGATCACATCCTCCGGTGCGCGGGGCCGTGATCCGGCGCGTACCGGCTGGTGTCCGTTCAACCGCGGGCGCGGGTACGCGCCGCTCGGCACGGCCTTGACCCGGGTTTGGCGTTAATCGCCTGGGGTTCGGACGCGCCGTGCCTCAAGATGGACCGGGGGCCGCCGCTTCCGGATCCGTCCTGCCCGGGCTTCTTCCCGCCCGGCCGGACCGTCCGGGCTGCTCGCAGCCCCGGGACCGCCGCCCCCGTCGACCGTGAGAGACAGCACGTGCTGATACGACTGCTCCGGACGCATCTCCGTCCGTACACCAGAGCGATAGCCCTGTTGGTGCTGTTGCAACTGCTCCAGACCAGCGCCACCCTCTATCTGCCCACCCTGAACGCCGACATCATCGACGACGGCGTGGTCAAGGGGGACACCGGCCTGGTGCTCCGGCTCGGCGGGGTGATGCTCGCCGTCAGCCTGGTGCAGGTGGTGTGCAATATCGGGGCCGTCTACTACGGGGCCCGTACCGCCGCCGCTCTCGGCCGGGACATCCGGGCCGCCGTCTTCGACCGGGTCCAGAGCTTCTCCGCCCGCGAGGTCGGACGGTTCGGGGCGCCCTCGCTGATCACCCGGACGACCAACGACGTCCAGCAGGTGCAGATGCTGGTGCTGATGGCGTTCACGCTGATGGTCTCGGCGCCGATCATGTGCGTCGGCGGTATCGCGATGGCGCTGGGCCAGGACGTGGCGCTCTCCGCCGTCCTGCTCGCCGTCGTCCCGGTCCTCGGGATCGCGGTCACGGTGATCGTGATCCGGATGCGGCCGCTGTTCCGGACGATGCAGGAGCGGCTGGACACGGTGAACCGGGTGCTGCGCGAGCAGATCACCGGTAACCGGGTGATCCGGGCCTTCGTCCGGGACGCGTACGAGCGGGACCGCTTCCGCGAGGCGAACACCGGACTGACCGATGTGTCGATGGCCACCGGCCGGCTGATGGCGCTGATGTTCCCGGCCGTGCTGACGGTCGTCAACCTCTCCTCGGTGGCCGTGGTCTGGTTCGGTGCCCATCGCATCGACAGCGGCGCGATCCAGATCGGCGCGCTGACCGCGTTCCTCGCCTATCTGATGCAGATCGTGATGTCGGTGATGATGGCCACCTTCATGTTCATGATGGTGCCGCGCGCCGAGGTCTGCGCCGAGCGGATCGAAGAGGTGCTGGGGACCGATTCGAGCGTGGTGCCGCCGCGCCGGCCGGTGCTGGAACTGCCCCGGCACGGCGCGCTGGAGCTGCGGGACGTCGAATTCCGCTACCCCGGCGCGGAGGAGCCGGTGCTGCGGGGGGTCTCGCTGGCCGCCCGGCCGGGCGAGACGACCGCGATCATCGGCTCCACCGGCAGCGGTAAGTCGACTCTGCTGGGCCTGGTGCCCCGGCTGTTCGACGCCACCGACGGCGAGGTGCTGGTCGACGGGGTGGACGTCCGGGAGCTCGACCCGGCGCTGCTGACCCGCACGGTCGGGCTGGTCCCGCAGAAGCCGTACCTCTTCTCCGGGACCGTCGCGACCAATCTGCGGTACGGCAGCCCCGACGCGAGCGACGAGGAACTGTGGCGGGCGCTGGAGGTGGCGCAGGCCGCCGATTTCGTCCGGCAGCTCGACGGCGGTCTCGACGCGCCGATCGCCCAGGGCGGCACCAATGTCTCGGGCGGTCAGCGGCAGCGGCTGGCGATCGCCCGCACCCTGGTGCAGCGGCCCGAGGTCTATCTCTTCGACGACTCGTTCTCGGCGCTCGACTACGCCACGGACGCGGCCCTGCGCACCGCGCTGACCGCCGAGACCGCGGAGGCGACGGTGGTGATCGTCGCCCAGCGGGTCTCGACGATCCGGGACGCCGACCGGATCGTGGTCCTCGACGAGGGCCGGGTCGTGGGCAGCGGCACGCACTACGAGCTGATGGAGCGGAACGACACCTACCGGGAGATCGTGCTCTCCCAGCTGACGGAGGCTGAGGCCGCATGAGCGGGCCACGCATGATGACGGCCGGCTCGGCGGAGCGGTCCATGGACTTCAAGGGGTCGGGCAAACGGCTGCTGCGGCAGCTCTCGCCGGACCGGAAACTGCTGTGGGTGATGCTGGCCGCCGCGGTGCTGAGCGTCGGTCTTTCGGCGGTCGGACCGTGGGTGCTGGGCCGGGCGACCGATCTGGTGTTCGCCGGCGTCGTGGGCCGGCAGACGGCCGACAGCGGCGCGACGAACAAGGAGCAGGTCGTCGAGGGCCTGCGGGCCGACGGTGACGACGGGCTCGCCGATATGCTCTCGGGCGTGGCCTTCACCCCCGGCGAAGGCATCGACTTCACCGCCGTCGGGCAGGTGCTGCTGGTCGCCCTGGTGCTCTTCCTGTTCTCCGGGCTGCTGGCGCTGGTCGCCTCCCGCTGTTCCATCAAAGTGATCAACCGTGCGGTGTACC
Source organism: Streptomyces tsukubensis (assembly GCF_003932715.1). Taxonomy (NCBI): domain Bacteria; kingdom Bacillati; phylum Actinomycetota; class Actinomycetes; order Kitasatosporales; family Streptomycetaceae; genus Streptomyces; species Streptomyces tsukubensis. The sequence goes on from NZ_CP020700.1 coordinate 2,313,196, forward strand.
GGATGCGGGAGGACGTCCAGGCGAAGCTGGAGCGGCTGCCGCTGGCGTACTTCGACCGGGCCAAACGGGGCGAGGTCCTCAGCCGGGTCACCAACGACATCGACAACGTCTCCCAGACCCTCCAGCAGACCATGGGGCAGTTGATCAACTCGCTGCTGACCATCGTCGGTGTGCTGGGGATGATGTTCTGGATTTCGCCGCTGCTGGCGCTGGTGGCCCTGGTGACGGTGCCGCTCTCGGTGGTCGTGGCGGCCAGGATCGGCAAGCGGTCCCAGCCGCACTTCGTCCAGCAGTGGAAGTCGACCGGCAAGCTGAACGCCCATATCGAGGAGATGTACTCCGGGCATGCGCTGGTGAAGGTCTTCGGGCGGCAGAAGGAGTCGGCCCGGGAGTTCGCCGAGCAGAACGACGCCCTGTACGAGGCCGGATTCCGGGCCCAGTTCCACAGCGGCGTCATGCAGCCGGTGATGTTCTTCCTCTCGAACCTGAACTATGTGCTGGTGGCGGTCGTCGGCGGGCTGCGGGTGGCGTCCGGGACGCTGTCGATCGGTGACGTCCAGGCGTTCATCCAGTACTCGCGGCAGTTCTCGATGCCCCTGTCGCAGGTCGCGTCGATGGCGAATCTGGTGCAGTCGGGCGTGGCCTCGGCCGAACGGGTCTTCGAACTGCTGGACGCCGAGGAGCAGGAGCCGGACGCGCGCCCGGCGGAGATGCGGACGCCGGAGGACGGGGCGGCCCGCCCGGCGGGCCGGGTCGTCCTGGAGAAGGTGTCCTTCCGCTACGAGCCGGACCGGCCGCTGATCGAAGACCTGTCGCTGCGGGTGGAGCCGGGGCAGACGGTCGCGATCGTCGGCCCCACGGGCGCGGGGAAGACCACGCTGGTCAATCTGCTGATGCGGTTCTACGAGGTCACGGGCGGGCGGATCACCCTGGACGGGGTGGACGCGGCCTCCCTGCCGAGGGACGAACTGCGGTCCGGGATCGGCATGGTGCTCCAGGACACGTGGCTCTTCGGCGGCACGATCGCGGAGAACATCGCCTACGGCGCGTCCCGCGAGGTGACCCCGGCCGAGATCGAAGAGGCGGCGCGGGCGGCGCACGCGGACCGGTTCGTCCGGACGCTGCCGAAGGGGTACGACACCGTGATCGACGACGAGGGCTCGGGTGTCAGCGCCGGTGAGAAGCAGCTGATCACCATCGCGCGGGCGTTCCTGTCGGATCCGGTGATCCTGGTGCTGGACGAGGCGACCAGCTCGGTCGACACCCGTACCGAAGTCCTGATCCAGAAGGCGATGGCGAAGCTCGCGGAGGGGCGGACCAGTTTTGTGATCGCCCACCGGCTCTCCACGATCCGGGACGCGGACGTGATCCTGGTGATGGAGGACGGCAGCATCGTGGAGCAGGGGACGCACGAGGAGCTGCTGGCGGCGGGCGGTGCCTACGCCGGGCTGTACTCGGCGCAGTTCGCGCAGGCGGTGGCCGAGGTCGACTGAGCCGGGCGGTACGGCCCGCAGGGCCGGATACAGGTACGGGTACGGGCGGGGCTTCCCACGGCGGGAGCCCCGCCCGGCGCCGTCAGTCGAGGTAGCCGCGGAGCTGGTCCGCGAAGGCGTGGTCGCGGAGCTTGTTGAGGGTCTTGGATTCGATCTGGCGTATCCGCTCCCGGGTCACCCCGAAGATCCGGCCGATCTCCTCCAGGGTCCGCGGTCTGCCGTCGACCAGCCCGTACCGCAGCTGCACCACCTTGCGCTCGCGTTCACCGAGGGTGGAGAGCACGGCCTCCAGATGCTCCCGCAGCAGCAGGAAGGCGGCGGATTCGACGGGGGACGCGGCATCGCCGTCCTCGATGAGATCGCCGAGCGCGACATCGTCCTCCTCGCCCACCGGGGCGTGCAGGGAAACCGGCTCCTGGGCCAGCCGCAGCACCTCACCGATCCGCTCGGGCGGCAGGTCCAGCTGGGCGGCGACCTCGTCGGCGGTGGGTTCCTGGCCGTGCTCCTGGAGCATCCGGCGCTGCACCCGGACGACCCGGTTGATCAGTTCGACGACGTGCACGGGGACGCGGATGGTCCGGGCCTGGTCGGCGAGGGCGCGGGACATGGCCTGGCGGATCCACCAGGTGGCGTACGTGGAGAACTTGTAGCCGCGGGCGTAGTCGAACTTCTCCACCGCGCGGATCAGCCCGAGGTTGCCCTCCTGGACGAGGTCGAGCATGGTCAGCCCGCGTCCGACGTACCGTTTGGCGACCGAGACCACGAGCCGCAGATTCGCCTCGATGAGGCGGCGCTTGGCCATCCGGCCGAGGACGACGAGCCGGTCGAGGTCCGCGGCGAGCGGGGAGTCGTTGAGGTCGGGGGTGCCGGCGAGTTTCTCCTCGGCGAACAGCCCGGCCTCGACACAGCGGGCCAGTTCGACCTCTTCGGCGGCGGTCAGGAGGGGGATGCGGCCGATCTCCCGCAGATACTGCCGGAAGAGATCGGAGGAGGGGCCGCCGCTGTCGGCCCGGTTCAGGGCCCGTGCGGCCTCGGGCACTTCGACGGCATCGGCCTCGTCGGAGCTTTCGGAACGGGCAGGCGGCAGGGGCTGCGCGGGTACGGCGGGGAGCACGGCGGCCGGATCGCCGCGGGACCCGGTGGAGCCGTCGGCCAGGGGCCCGGCCGAAGTCGGGGGCGGAGCCGGGGGCGGGGGCTGGCCGAGGGTCCGGGTCCGGGTCTGCACGAGGGCGACCTCCAGGGGTGATCGCTGCCGGTCGAGGGCGTGCGGCAGCGGGACGGCTGCGGACGGGCCGCTCTCCGTCCCGTACACGATGAGGATCCAACGGATGGGAGGCCCACCGGCCGCACTCCGAGGACTCAGGCACCGCCCCCAGTGTGGGGTACGGCACATCCTCACCACGAGGGTCGTGCGGTGACTTTCTGAGTCCCTACCGTGACCGCGCGGTTACGCCTCCGGCGCTCTGCCTCCGGCGGGGCGGGGCGTTACGGGGCCGGTTCGTCGAGGGCCTGCCGGGAAGTGCCCCGCGCCGGAGGCACGCACCGCGCCGGGTCCCGATGGCGGGAACGGCGCCCGCACGGCACCACAGCGCGCCTCGGCGGGGGCAGGCGGGCATATGCCCGCGCCGGTCCCCGACCCGGCCGAGGGCGGAGCGCCCGGGCGCCGTGGCTCTGGGGGCCCGCAGAAGCGGCTCACCCGGATCCCGGACCGGCCCGAGGTCAGAGCGCTGCGGCGCCGTGGTTGCGGAGGGACTGGGCGTACTGCTGGAGCACCCAGAGTTCGTTCTGCACGGCCGTGTACTGCGCGGGGTCGGCGGTCTGGCCGAGGCGGGCGAGGGTGCCCTGGACCTCGGCGATACGGCGGTCCACCGCCCGGAGCCGTACCTGCACCAACTGGACACCGGCATAGGTCTCGTCGATGGTCCGGCAGTGGATCGCCTCGACGGCCAGCTCGGTCACCAGGGAGCGGACCGTGTCGTCGGGGGCGGCGTCGCGGACCCGGACGAGATATCCGGCGGCGTCCGCCGTGCCCTGGTCGGCGCCGCCCGCCTCGGCGATGGTCTGCCGGACGGCGGCGTACGGCGGGGCGGTGAACTCGTCGGAGCCGTAGGCGTCGAAGGCGGGCGAGACCAGCTCGGGACGCTGGAGGGCCAGCTTCAGCAGTTCGCGCTCGGTGCGGTGGGCGGGGCTGCGGAGGTTGAGGGCGGGTCCGGCGGGCAGCCCGGCGGGCGGCGCCCCGGCGTCGGATCCGGGTACGGGGCCTCGGCGGTCGCCGCCGGAGCCGCCCCCGCGGACGGGGCCGCCTGCGGGCCCCCGGCCACCGCGGTCACGGGCCCAGCGGGCGAGCTGCGCGACCCGCTTGACCACGAACTGGGTGTCCAGGATGCCGACCATTCCGGCGAGCTGCACCGCGGACTCGTGCTGGATCGCGACGTTCTTGATGCCGGCGACGATGGGCGCGGCCTCGTCGAGCGCGGCGGCCCGGCCCGCCGGGGTCTCCAGATTGTGCCGCTTCACCAGCTGGCGCAGGGCGAACTCGAAGAGCGGCGTACGGCTGCCGACCAGGGAGCGCACCGCTTCATCGCCCTCGGCGAGCCGCAGCTCGCAGGGGTCCATACCGCCGGGGGTGATCGCGATGGAGGTCTCGGCAGCGAACTTCTGGTCGTCCTCGAAGGCCCGCAGGGCCGCTTTCTGGCCGGCCGCGTCACCGTCGAAGGTGAAGATCACCTCGGCGGTGGCATGGTCCATCAGCAGCCGCCGGAGGATCTTGATGTGGTCGCCGCCGAAAGCGGTGCCGCAAGTCGCGATGGCGGTGGTGACGCCTGCCAGATGGCAGGCCATCACATCCGTGTACCCCTCGACGACGACCGCGCTGCTGGTCTTGGCGATCTCCTTCTTGGCCAGGTCGATCCCGTACAGCACCTGGGACTTCTTGTAGATCGCGGTCTCGGGGGTGTTCAGATACTTGGGGCCGTTGTCGGTCTCGTACAGCTTGCGGGCGCCGAAGCCGACGACATCGCCCGCGATATCGCGGATCGGCCACATCAGCCGGCCGCGGAAGCGGTCGATGGGCCCGCGGCGGCCCTCCTGGGCGAGCCCGGAGAGGGTCAGCTCCTTGTCGCTGAAGCCCTTGCCGCGCAGAAAGCGGGTGAGATGGTCCCAGCCCTGGGGGCTGTAGCCGACGCCGAAATGCTCCGCGGCGGCCCGGTCGAAGCCCCGTTCGGCGAGGAAGGCGCGGCCGGTCTCGGCCTCGGCGCCGTTCTCCAGCTGGTCGATGTAGAACTGGGCGGCGACCTTGTGGGCCTCGATCAGCCGGATGCGTTCGCCGCGCTGATGGGAGGGGTTGTAGCCGCCCTCCTCGTACCGGAGGGTGATCCCGGCCTGGGCCGCCAGCCGCTCGACCGTCTCGGAGAAGGTGAGGTGGTCGATCTTCATGACGAAGGCGATCGTGTCGCCGCCTTCCTGGCAGCCGAAGCAGTGGAAAAGACCCTTGCTGGGGCTGACCTGGAAGGACGGGGACTTTTCATCGTGGAAGGGACAGAGGCCCTTCAGATTGCCGCCGCCCGCATTCCGCAGCTGGAGGTACTCGGACACGACGGAATCAATCGGGACCGCGTCCCTGACCGCCTTGACGTCGTCATCGTTGATCCTGCCTGCCACGCGTGAAGTCTACGGCGATCCGGGGGCGGTCCCGGGGGCCTGTGGACAACCGGCCCCCGGGAATCCCTTCCGGGCCGTCCGGTTCGTCAGCCGGAATCGCGGCCGGTCAGCTCCGTCAGGGGCACGGACGGGTCCGCGAGGGCCTCCGGGTCGATCCGGTCCCCGGAGCGGATCAGCTCCTGCACGGGTCCTGTGACGTCCCACACATTCACGTTCATGCCCGCGAGCACCCGGCCGTCCGCCAGCCAGAAGGCGATGAACTCGCGCTTTCCTGCGTCGCCGCGGAGCACGATCTGGTCGTACGAGCCGGGCGGCGCCCAGCCGGAGTACTCCATGCCCACGTCGTACTGGTCGGAGTAGAAGTAGGGGACGCGGTCGTAGGACACCTCCCGGCCCAGCATGGAGCGGGCGGCGGCCGGGCCGCCGTTGAGCGCGTTGGCCCAGTGCTCGACCCGGATCCGGCCGCCCAGCAGGGGGTGGTCGACGGCGGCGACGTCCCCGGCCGCGTAGATGTCCGGGTCGGAGGTGCGCAGGGCCGCGTCGACGGCGATACCGCCGCCGTCGGCCCGGTCCGCCAGGGCCAGACCGGCGGCCTCGGCGAGCGCGGTGCGCGGGGCGGCGCCGATCGCGGCGAGCACGTCGTGGGCCGGGTGCTCCTCGCCGTCGTCGGTCTGCACCGCGAGGACCATGCCGTCCTGTCCGGTGATCTCGGTGAGCCGGGCGCCGAAGTGGAACGTCACCCCGTGCTCGGTGTGGAGATCGGTGAAGAACTGGCCCAGCTCGGGGCCGAGGACATGGTGCAGTGCGGTGGGTTCGGGCTCGACGACGGTGACCTCGGCGCCGTATCCGCGGGCCGCAGCGGCGACCTCCAGGCCGATCCACCCCGCCCCGGCGACCACCAGCCGGCCGTTCTCGCGGCCCAGCCCGGCCAGCACCTGGCGGAGCCGGTCGGCGTGGGCGAGCCGGCGCAGATGGTGCACCCCGGCCAGTCCGGTGCCGGGGATGTCCAGACGGCGGGGTTCGGCCCCGGTGGCCAGCAGCAGCTTGTCGTAGTGCAGGACCGTGCCGTCACCGAGCCGTACCGTACGGGCCGCCCGGTCAACGGCGACCACGGACTGGCCGAGGTGCAGCTCCACATCGGCCTGCGCGTACCAGGCGGGTTCATGGACGAAAACGCTCTCCCGGCTGTCCTTGCCCTGGAGGTAGCCCTTGGACAGCGGTGGGCGTTCGTAGGGGTGGTCGCGTTCGTCGCCGATGAGGATCACCCGCCCGGTGAAACCCTCCGACCGCAGGGTCTCGGCGGCCTTGGCCCCGGCGAGACCACCGCCGACGATGACGAACGTCTGTTCTCCGTCGACCACTTGATTGCCTCCTCTTGTGCTTCCGCGTCGCCGGCCGCCGCCCGCTCTGCACGCTGCGCAGCCTGGTGCGAGCGTCCCGCACGGAGCGGAGCGGCGGAAGAGGGAGTGCGCCGGGCGTGTCTCCGCCCACGCCCCTCCCGGGGGTGCCGCGGGGGTCAGCGGCGGGCTGTGAGCTGGGCGTGCAGGGTCACCGCCGAGGCATCGGTGAGGGCGGCGATCTGATCCACAATCACCCGACCGCGCGCCCGGTCGTCGGGCGCGGCGTCGAAGAGGGCACGGAACTGGGGGTCGAGCCCGTCGGGAGCGCGCCGGGCCAGCGCCTCGGCCAGTTCGGCGACGACGATGCGCTGCTCGGCCCGGATCGCCTCCTGCTCGGCGCGCTGCATCACATAGCGGTCGGCGACGGCCTTGAGAACGGCGCATTCGTTGCGGGTGGCACGCGGGACGACGAGTTCGGCGGTGTAGCGGGTGAGCCTGCCGGTGCCGTACGTCTGCCGGGTGGCGCCCTCGGCGGCCAGGCAGAAGCGGCCGATGAGCTGGCTGGTGGCGTCCTTGAGGCGGGCCTGGGCCGGGGCGGAGCCGTCGTAGTGGTGGGGCCACCAGTCCTGGTCGAGGAGGCGGTCGAGGGCTTCGGCGAGCTCCTCCGGGTCGGTGTCGGCGGGGACGTAGCGGCCGATGGCGACCCGCCAGATCTCGGCCCGCTCCGGCTCGGCGAGCAGCAGGTTGGGGTCGAGGTGCCCGGCGTGGAGTCCGTCCTCGAAATCGTGGACCGAGTAGGCGACGTCGTCGGACCAGTCCATGACCTGGGCTTCGAAGCAGCGGCGGTGCCGGGGGGCGCCGTCGCGGACCCAGGAGAAGACGGGCAGGTCGTCCTCGTAGACCCCGAATTTGACGGAGCCGGGGTCGGAAGGGTGGCCGCCGAGCGGCCACGGGTACTTGGTGGCGGCGTCGAGGGCGGCGCGGGTGAGGTTGAGTCCGACGCTGACGGGGGCGGCATCGGGGGTGTCGGGGGTGAGGAACCGTTTGGGTTCGATCCGGGTGAGCAGCCGCAGCGACTGGGCGTTGCCCTCGAAGCCGCCGCAGTCCCGGGCGACCTCGTTGAGCGCCACCTCGCCGTTGTGGCCGAAGGGGGGGTGGCCGAGGTCGTGGGCGAGGCAGGCGGCCTCGACGAGATCGGGGTCGCAGCCGAGGGCGGCGCCCAGCTCCCGGCCGACCTGGGCGCATTCCAGGGAGTGCGTGAGCCGGGTGCGGGGGCTGGCGTCCCAGGCCTGGTTGCGGCTGCCGGGGGTGACGACCTGGGTCTTGCCCGCCAGCCGGCGCAGGGCGGCGGAGTGCAGCACCCGGGCGCGGTCGCGCTGGAAGGCGGTCCGGCCGGGGCGTTTGTCGGGCTCGGGGGCCCAGCGGGCGGTGGCCGCCTCGTCGTATCCGTACACATCATCGCCGCCGCCACTGCCGCTGCCGCTGCGGGAGCCGGGGTGCTCGTGCGCGTCGCCGGATCCGGGGGTGGCGGAGTGGCCGTACGCATGGGGGTGCGGGACGTTCCCCGATGAGGGTGCGGGCCCGTTCGGTGTACTGCCGGTGGTGCCGTCCATGCCCCGACCGTAGCCGGAGCCGGTGACGGCGGGGGCCCCGGGCCGGTGCCGATTCCCGCCGCCGGGAGAACCGGAGCGGGTGTTCACGCGTCTGACCTGGCATGAAGGGTTCACTGCGAGGGCTGCGCGCCCGACTGCGGGAGCGGGTGCCCGGCCGGGTCCGGTCCGGGGCCGCGGCGCTGCGGCCGCGGCTGCCCCGGTCGCGCCGGGGGCGGCGGCGGCTGGTGCGGGTGGTGATGGCGGGGGCCGTACTCGCCCTGGCGCCGACGACGTGGCTGCATCTGTCGGCCGGTGACCGGGTCCGTACGGTCGCGGACGTACCGGCCCAGGACGTGGCGGTGGTCTTCGGGGCCGGGCTGTGGGACGGCAGGCCGACGCCGTATCTGGCGCACCGGCTGGACGCGGCGGCCGAGCTGTACCGGACGGGCAAGGTGAAGGTCGTCCTGGTCACGGGCGACAACAGCCGCGTGGACTACGACGAGCCCGACGCGATGCGGACGTATCTGACCGGGCAGGGGGTGCCGGACGGCCGGATCGTCAGCGACTACGCGGGCTTCGACACCTGGGACTCCTGTGTCCGGGCCAAGAAGATCTTCGGGGTGGACCGGGCGGTCCTGGTCACCCAGGGTTTCCATATCCGCCGGGCCCTCGCGCTCTGCGGTTCCGCCGGGATCGAGGCGTACGGGATCGGGGTGTCCGAACGGCGCGACGCGACCTGGTACCACGGGGAGGTGCGCGATCTGGTCGCCTCGGGCAAGGCGGCACTGGACACTGTGCTCCGGCCGGACCCGCGTTTCCTGGGCGCAAAGGAGCAGGGAGTGCGGGAGGCGCTGGCCGCCGCCGGTCGCTGACCGGGCGGACCCTGCCGGGACACGCGGGCACACGCTCGCGTCGTCCCCGCCGCCGCGCGACAGTGGGCGCATGCCCCATATGGAACAGGACATGTCCACCCTGATCGCCCGGCACTCCGCGGCGCTGGCGCTCTTCACGGAACGGGTCCACGCGGTGCGGCCCGACCAGTGGGCCGAGCCGACGCCCTGCACCGAGTGGTCGGTCCGGGATCTCGTCAACCACCTCACGGCCGAACAGCTCTGGGTGCCGGACCTGGTGACGGACGGTGCCACGATCGCGGAGGTGGGCGACGCCTACGAAGGCGATGTGCTCGGCGGTGATCCGCGGGCCGCCTGGGACGCGGCGGCCCGCGCGGCCCGGCGGGCGTTCGCCGCGCCGGGCGCCCTGGAGCGGACGGTGGCCCTGTCGTACGGGGAGACCCCGGCGCCGGCCTACTGCGCCCAGATGACGACGGACGCGGTGGTGCACGCCTGGGACCTGTCCCGGGCGATCGGCGCGCCCGAGCGGCTGCCGGACGATCTGGTGGCCTTCGCCCTGGACGAGGTCACCCCGTACGCGGCGCAGCTCTCGCAGACGGGCCTGTTCGCCCCGCCGGTGGAGCCCCCGCCGGGCGACAGCCACCAGGCCCGGCTGCTGGCGCTGCTGGGGCGCCGGGCGTAGCTCGGGAGCCCGTCGGGCTCGCGCGCCCCGAGGCGGGCCCGGCGGTGTCAGGCGGCGTACGGCCGTACGGCTCTGGCCTCCTTCAGCGACCGCGCCCACCACGCCAGCTGCTCCAGCATCCCCTTGGCGGCGGCGTCGCAGCGCTCGGGGTCGCGGTGGCGGCCCTCCGCGTCGAAGTGGGTATGGGCGTTGGCGAAGGAGACGGTGTCGCGGATGGTGGCGGCGTGCAGTTCGGCGAAGACCTGCCGCAGATGTTCGACGGCGCGCAGTCCGCCCGAGACCCCGCCGTAGGAGACGAAGGCGACGGGCTTGGCGTGCCATTCGGGACCGTGCCAGTCGATGAGGTTCTTCAGGGCGGCGGGGTAGGAGTGGTTGAACTCGGGGGTGACCACGACGAAGGCGTCGGCGGCGGCCAGGCTCGCCGCCACCGCGCCGGCGCCCTCGGGCACCGCGGGTCCGAAGGAGGTGGGCAGGTCGATTTCGGCGACGTCGACGACCTCGGTGGTGAAGTCGTCCCGGGCCGCGGTGTGTTCCAGGAACCAGTCGACGATCACCGGCCCGAACCGCCGGTGCCGGTTGCTTCCGGCGATGACGGCCAGCCTCATCGGCTCCGCAACCCGGGTGCCGGAACTGTTGTGTGTCTGCGCTTGCGTGGTGATGTCCATGCGTAAGAGCCTGTGACCTCAAGCATGGTTGAGGTCAACTGGGGAGGCTCACCCGTCCGGGTGAGGCAGCTCTCATCCCGGCCACCACCCCGGACCGGTCGCCTACCGTGCAACCCGCGCACCTGCGCGCACGAGTACGGAGAGCTACCGTGACCACCATGACGGAACGGCCTGCGCCGACGGACGCCTCAACTGCCGAAACGACCGGGGACGGCGAGGACATCGCGAGCTTCGCCGGGCTGCTCCGGACCGTGGAGGAACTCGATACGCCTGACGGCTACAAGGCCGAACTCATCCGGGGGAAGATCGTCGTGTCACCGTGGTCGAGGCTGCGCTACAAGCGGCCGATGAAGCTGCTGAGGCAGCAGCTCGGGGCACACGCACCCGAGGGACACGACGCGGACACCTCGCCCTTCCTCTTCGTCTTCCCCCACTCCCGCCGGGCCTTCGGACCCGATCTCCATGTCGCCGACGAGCGTGCGTTCGACGCCGAGGGACGGCATGCCGACGGCGAGGCGCTGTCCCTGGTGGCCGAACTCACCTCGGTCTCGACCCGGGACGCGGACTGGCAGGACAAGCTGGAGGTGTACGGGCGTCTGGTCCCCGTCTATCTCGTCCTGGACATGCAGGCCGAGGAGATCACAGCCTTCTGGGACCCCTCCCCCCAGGGCTACCGGTCCCGGACCACGAAGCCCTTCGGCAAGCCGCTGCGGATCCCCGAGCCCTTCGGGTTCGACCTCGACACCGCCGGGTTCGGCACCGGCTGACCCGGTAATCCCCCCGGTCGTCCTTCACCCGCCCGTCACCCGTTCGGCGCGCCCCGGGTCGCCCTCGGGGATACCGCTCCGACCTGCGGGAACTTCGGGTGTCCAGGGCGACACGCCGGGTGGTCGGGGTGGATCTGACGAGGTTTCAGCAGGCGTGGCGGGCCGGGTGGGACTTATCTCGGAGGGGACGGACCCGAGGCCCCAGGGCCCCCGCGCTCCCCGGAGGAGACCATGCGCACCACCGCCCGCCTGCTGACCAGTGCCGCGCTGGCCGTTGCGACCACAGGACTCGGCTTCGGTGCCGTGGGAGCGTACGCCGCCGGGGACCACGGGTCGCTGGAGGTCTTCCCCTCCACCGCCGAACCCGGGAGCACGGTCACCGTCAACACCACGGCCTGCGGACGGGACGGGCACGGCACCGGTGACGCCCGGGCGCTCGGGGTGGACGAGTTCCATCTGTCGCCCGGGTCGCACAAGGACTCCGTGGTCGGTGAGTTCCGGGTGCCCAGCGGTATCGAGGCCGGGAGCTACCGCGTCGAGGTGCGCTGCAAGAACGGCAAGCGCAGCTCGGGGGATGTGGTGATAAGGCACCGGGGCAACAGTGAGGACCAGGGCGGATCGCACCGCGAGCAGCCCAGTGGGCATGTGCGGACCGGGCTCGGCGGCAGCGTGGGCCCGGACACCACCCAGATCGCGGCGGGCGCGGCCGTACTGGCCGCTGCCGCCGTCGGCGGGACGCTGCTGCTGCGTCGTCGGGCGAGAGGCGCGCAGGGCAGCTGACGGGCCCGCCCCGAGCGGCGCCCCCGTCCCGCCCGTCCCCCGTTCCCGCCGGTGCGCCGGCGGGGGCGGGGGACGGCTCCGACTCCCCCGGCCGTCGCGACCGCACCGTGGAGGACCGTTGAGCTCCAAGGCCAAGGGGTGGTGTCTGGCCGCCGCCGTCTGCGCCGGGCTGTGGCTCGTCCACAACGGCTCGCGGACCGTGAACCCGCCCGTCCCCTCCGCCGCACAGGCCTTCGCGGCGGGCCCCAGATTCCATACGGACGCCGCGGCCGACCCCCTGCCGCCGTCCCAGCCGCTGCGGTTCCGGATTCCGGACATCGACGTCGACGCCCCGTTCATCGGCCTGGGACTCGGCCGGGACGGCAGTCTCGACGTACCGCCCGCGGAGAACCGGAATCTGGTGGGCTGGTTCCGGGACGGCACCCCGCCGGGTTCGAAGGGCACGTCCGTCGTCGCGGGTCATGTCGACGACGCGAGCGGCCCGGCCGTCCTCTACGCCCTGGGCGCCCTGGCGAAGGGCCACCGGATCGAAGTCGTCCGGGCCGACCGGCAGGTGGCCGTGTTCACCATCGACGCCATCGAGGTGTACGAGGCCGATGCCTTCCCCGACAGCAAGGTGTACGGCCCCGAGAACCGCGCCGAACTCCGCGTGATCACCTGCGGCGGCGGTTTCGACAAGAAGTCCGGCGACTACCGGGGCAATGTCGTCGCCTACGCCCATCTCATCGGGGTCAGGAAGGTCTGACGCGCGTTCCGGTGACGCGTGTCCCGGTGACGACCGTCGCCAACCAGGTGCCGGAGTGCTCCACGTCCGGGACCAGCCCGGCGTCCGCGACGATGTCCCGGGCCCGTCCGGCCTGCCGCTCACCGGTCTCGAAGAGCAGCCGGCCGCCGGGCGCGAGCCACCCGGCCGCCCCGGCGGCGACCCGCCGCAGTACGTCGAGCCCGTCGGCGCCGCCGTCCAGCGCGGTCCGCGCCTCGTGCTCCCGGGCCTCGGCGGGCAGCAGACCGATCTCCCCCGTGGGGACGTACGGCACATTCGCCAGCAGCACGTCGACCCGCCCCCGCAGCCCGGCCGGAAGCGGGGCATAGAGGTCGCCCTCGTACACCCGGCCGTCGAACGGCAGCACATTGCGGCGGGCGCACGCGACGGCGGCCGGGTCGATATCGGCCGCGTGGAGTTCCGCGCCCGTGACCCCGGCGGCCAGCGCCGCGCCCAGTGCGCCGGAGCCGCAGCAGAGATCGGCGACGACGGGCCGGGGCGGGGCGAGGGCGACGGCCCGCCGGACGAGGAACTCCGTACGGCGCCGGGGTACGAACACCCCCGGGTCCACGGAGATCCGCAGCCCGGCGAATTCGGCCCAGCCGACGATGTGCTCCAGCGGGCGTCCCGCGGCCCGCAGCCGGACCATGGCGTCGAGCCGGGCGGGGGTGTCCGCGGCGGAGATCAGCAGGGCGGCCTCGTCCTCGGCGAAGACACAGCCGGCCGCGCGGAGCCGGGCCACGACCGGCCCGGGGTCCGTACCGGAAGAGGGAGAGGAGGGAGAGAGCGACGACGAGAACGACATGGCGGGGCCTTCCGGGGGTCCGAAGGGCGCTCCACGGCTTTCACCTCAGCCGGTGGGCCGTCCCGGCCGTCGTCCGGCCGTACGGGAGGAGCACCCGGTCCTTCACAGCGGAAATCGGGCTCACCTCCTTGTTCCTCCACAGCGGCGTTCGGTCCCGCCGCCGGGCGGCCGGCGGGGCCGTGGCTCCCGGGCACGGGACGGCCACTGTATCCCGGCCCTCCCCCGGGGACACGGGGAAGGGCCGGACACTCCGGTTCAGCGCAGCCCGGACGCCTCGAAGACCGCGCGGGCCCGTTCCGTCTCGATGTCGTCCATCCGGCTCCGCAGTCCGTCCAGTACCGGGGTGCCGGTACGGAGCAGTCCGCTCTCCCGCGAGCGGCGCGCGCCCCGGTCGATCTCGTGCCAGATCAGCGGGTTCGCGGCGAGGGTGATCGGGTCGATCTCCACCCGGCGGCCGGTCGCGTCCCGCAGGACGACCCGCTGCGCGATGCCTTCGCGGCGGGATATCCGGGTGAGCAGATGGGTGTGGACGCGCCGCTCCCGCAGCAGTCCGCGGACCGCCAGCCAGTCGTGACCGACCGTCACCCGGGGCGGGTAGAGGACGGCGAAGAGCAGTGCCGCGAGGCCGGACCAGAGTGCGGAGCGCAGTGCGTCGAGGGTGCCCGCTCCCAGGTCGACGATGTGCAGCAGGACCAGCAGGGCGAGGGCGCAGAAGGCCGCCGCCCACAGGTCCCGGGTCCATCGGCTGTCCTCGGCGACGACACCGCCGGATCCGGGGCCGTCGGATCCGCGGGATCCGGTCTCCGTGTGCTTCCCGTGTTCCCCCGGCCCACCGTCCGGGGCTTGAGTTCCCATGGCCGGAGGGTAGGGCCGCCGGGCCCGTCCGTCCCCGTCCCGGCGGTCTCGCTGACGATTTCCGTACGCACCGCGTCAACATCCCGTGAAGACCGGTCGTCCGGGCGCAAGGGACACGACAAGACGGCCCTTGACGGGAAATCGGCGCCCCCACTCTGGGGTCGGCCCGTTTCCGGGGGCCGTCTCAGGAGGGGGACCAGCTCGATGACCAGTATCTCCACGCCGCGCGGTCCGGCCGGGAGCCCGGCGGGCGGCCCGGCGCCGGACGGTCCCCCGGGGCCGGGCGGCGGGCCGGAACCTTCGCTTTCCTTCCCCCGCGACCGGCAGGAGCGGCACAAGCTGACCGCCCTCCAAGGGCTGGCCGCGCTCTCCCTGGACGCGATGGCGTCGGTGGCGTACGGGCCGGAGGCCATCGTCCTGGTCCTGGCGGTCGCCGGGTCCGCCGGCCTCGGCTACACCCTGCCCGTCACGCTCGCGATCGCCGCGCTGCTGGTCGTACTGGTGGCCTCGTACCGGCAGGTGATCGCCGCCTTCCCGGACGGCGGCGGATCGTACGCGGTCGCCCGCCGCCATCTGGGGCGGCGCACCTCCCTGACGGCGGCGGCTTCCCTCGTCCTCGACTACGTCCTGAACGTCGCGGTCTCCGTGACGGCCGGTGTCGCGGCCCTCACCTCGGCCTTCCCCTCCCTCTACGACGACCGGCTGCCGCTCTGCCTGGGGGTGCTGGTGCTGGTCACCGCGGTCAATCTGCGGGGCATCGTGAACTCCGCGAAGGCGTTCATCCTGCCGACCGCGGTCTTCGTCGGGTCCATCCTCACGCTGATCGCGGTCGGGCTGTTCCGCAGCGCCCCGGTGTCCACGGAGGCAGCCGCCGGGCACGCCTCGGTCCTGGGCGAGAACACGACCACCGTCGGTGCGCTGCTGCTGCTCAAGGCGTTCGCCTCGGGCTGTTCGGCACTGACGGGGGTGGAGGCGGTCGCCAACGCGGTGCCGTCGTTCCGCGCCCCGGCCGCCCGGCGGGCCCAGCACACGGAGATCGCGCTCGGCGCGCTGCTGGGGGTGATGCTGATCGGTCTGTCGATCCTGATCGGACGGTTCCACCTCCAGCCGGTCGAGGGCGTGACCGTACTGGCGCAGCTCGCCGACGCCTCACTGGGCCACAACTGGGGCTTCTACGTGGTCCAGTTCGCCACGGTCGTGCTGCTGGCCCTGGCCGCGAACACCTCCTTCGGCGGGCTGCCAGTGCTGATGTCGCTGCTGGCCAGGGACAACTATCTGCCGCACGTCTTCCGGCTGAAGGCCGACCGGGAGGTCCACCGGCACGGTGTGGTGGCGCTGGCGGCCGTCGCCGCGCTGCTGCTGCTCTTCTCCGGCGGCGACACCAACACCCTTGTACCGCTGTTCGCGATCGGCGTCTTCGTCGGCTTCACCATCTGCCAGGCCGGGATGGTGATCCACTGGCGGGCCGGGCGGGCCCCCGGGTGGGCCCGGAAGGCGCTGCTCAACGGTCTCGGAGCGGTGCTGACCGGGGTGAGCGCGCTCGTCGTCACCGCGACCAAGTTCACCGAGGGCGCCTGGCTGATCGTGATCGCGCTGCCCGCGCTGGTGGTGCTGTTCGAACGGGTGCACCGGGCATACGGGCGGATCGACGAGCGGATCGGCCTGGGCCGGGTGCCGGAGGCGCCGCACCGGGACCGGTCGCTGGTCATCGTCCCCGTATCGCATCTGTCCCGGCTGACCTGCGAGGCGGTGAACGCGGCGGTGTCCCTGGGCGACGAGGTGCGGGCGGTGACGGTCACGCATACGGATCCGGAGGACCGGGAGGCGGCGCGGGCGCTGCGCCGGGACTGGGAGCTGTGGAATCCGGGGGTCGATCTGGTGGAGCTGCACTCGGAGCACCGCAGGATAGGGCGGCCGGTGTCGGAGTACGTCCGGCGGGTCTACAAGTACCACCCGAACACCCGGGTCACCGTGCTGATTCCGGAGGTGGAGCCGGACCGGTGGTGGCAGCGGGTGCTCCAGAACCAGCGGGGCGCGGTGCTGGCGCACGCGGTGCGCCGGGACACGGAGGCGGTGATCTGCCGGCTGCGCTTCCGGCTGGCGGACCCGGAACAGCGTCCCGGCCGGACGGACGAGGACTGAGGCCTGTACGGGCCCTGCGGCGCCGGGGACTCGGGGGTCCCCGGCGCCGTCGTGCCGCCGTACGGCAGCGGTACGACCCCGGGGGCGCGTCCGCCCGTTCCCCGCGCGGACGCGCCCCGGCGCCGTCGTTTCGCCGCTCAGCCCGCGGTCGGTGCCTCCGCCGGTGCGCCGCCCCGCAGCAGGGCCGCGCCCAGCGGGGTGAGGGTGTGGAGGACGGCGTTCCCGTGCCGGAGGGTGAGGACGAGCCCCGCCTCCCGCAGCACGGCCGCGTGCTGGCTGGCCGAGGCCAGGGAGACCCCGGCCCGGCGGGCCAGTTCGCTGGTGGTGCAGCCGTACTGGATGGCCTGGAGGACCGCGGACCGGGTGTGCCCGACGAGCCGCCCCAGGGACGGGGCGAGCGCGGTGGCGGTCTCCCCGAAGACCGGGTCGGGCGGGTGGTCGACGGGGTAGACGAGGACCGGCGGCAGCGCGGAGTCGCGCAGCACGACGGGGGTGTCCCGGCAGAAGAACGACGGCTGGAGGAGGAGTCCACGGCCGTCGAGGCGGAGTTCGCGGTCGACCGGGTAGTCGGCTTCCAGGACCGGCTGGCGCCAGCGGAACACGGGCGGCAGCGAGCAGAGGAGTTCGGCGGCTCCCCCGTCGAGCAGCGCCCGGCCGCGGACCGCACGGTCGGCTTCGACTCTGGCTTGAATCTGCGGCCAGTACGGTTCGACCGCGGCCCGGTAGTAGCTGCGGATCGTGGTCAGCAGCCGGGACATGGGTGCGGGCCGCCCCTCCGCGAGGGCGGCGACCGCGGGAGCCGGGGCGGGGGCGGCGCCCGGGGGCGCCTGGGCCCGCTCCGCGGCCGCCCCGGCTCCCGCCGCAGGTCCGGGCCCGGACCCCGGTGCACGGCCGCCTGCACGGGCGGATGCACGGGATGCTGAAGCCAGAGTCAGTTCGGAATGAAGTCGAGCCGGTTCGGTCCCACGTATCGCCGCGAGGCCCGATTCCAGGCCGCCGCCCGCTTCCGACGGGGTCAGAAAGTCCGGAAAATAGCCCCTCGGCGGGACCACTGCGGCCAGCAGGCTTGTTTCACCATTCAACCTGGCCCGGGTTTCCGATCGCCATTCCCCGAACATCACCGCACGTCGGCGCTCTCTCAATCGGTGAAAACTGAGAATCGTTTCCCACAGGACATCCGGTTTCGCTGCCATTCTCACTCTGGCCAGATCGTCACCGGTGAAATGGATACGGAGCACTGAACCCCCACTGTTGCATGAGCAATCGCCCCCTACCACTGAGTATGCACATCATCACAACCGGTTACCACGGAGTTTCAGCCAGAGTTGAAAAGCCTCGCCCGGGACCGGTGCGAACCGAAAGGCTGTACCGCGTCGGGCAGGTTCCTTCTGTCTCCGATGGACGCTGCGAAGACCGTGGGGGGCTTTGCACCGTCCGGCGGCGGGTGACAGAAGGTGCGGCTCCCTGTCCGGCCGGGGTAATGGGGCGCGGCCCGGGGATGGGGATCCACGGGCCGCGCCCCGCCCGTGTCCGGGGGCGGAATCTCGACTTCCGTTCGTTAACGGCCGGGACTGCAGAGGCGAATTCAGCAACCACATTATGGAAGTCGCGCAAACAGCGGACGACTGCGCGAAACCGGAGTTGCACAGAAGAGCCGAGTAAGCAGCGAAGGAGCGGGCGCCCCGCACAAGGCGCCCGCTCCTTCCGTTCTGGGTTCCGGGGCCGCCGCGGCCCGTTGAGGGATGGGGTACGGACGGCGGCGACCCCGGAGTTCGAAGGTCAGCGCGAATCGCTGCCCCGGGACTCGACGGCCGCCCGCCCGGCCTCCAGCCGGGCCACCGGGATCCGGAAGGGCGAGCAGGACACGTAGTCGAGGCCCACCTCGTGGAAGAAGTGCACCGACTCCGGGTCGCCGCCGTGCTCCCCGCAGACCCCGAGCTTGAGGCCGGGCCGGGTGGCCCGGCCGGCCGCCACCGCGTTCCGGACCAGGGAGCCGACGCCGTCCTGGTCGATGGTCTCGAACGGCGAGACCCCGAAGATGCCCTTCTCCAGGTAGGCGGTGAAGAAGCTCGCCTCCACGTCGTCGCGTGAGAAGCCCCACACCGTCTGGGTGAGGTCGTTGGTGCCGAAGCTGAAGAACTCGGCGGCCTCCGCGATCTGAGCGGCGGTCAGCGCGGCCCGCGGCAGCTCGATCATGGTGCCGAGTGCCAGCTTCAGCCGGGTCCCGGTGGCCGCCTCGACCTCCGCGATCACGGTCTCGGCCTCGTCGCGGACGATCTCCAGCTCCTGGACCGTACCGACCAGCGGGATCATGATCTCGGCGCGCGGATCGCCCTTGGCGTCCTTGCGGGCGGCCGCGGCCTCCGCGATCGCCCGTACCTGCATCGCGAAGAGACCGGGGATCACCAGACCCAGCCGGACCCCGCGCAGCCCCAGCATCGGGTTCTGCTCGTGGAGCCGGTGGACGGCCTGGAGCAGCCGCAGGTCGTTCTCGTTGTGGTCCTTGCGGGCCTCGGCCAGCGCCACCCGTACCGACAGTTCGGTGATGTCGGGGAGGAACTCGTGCAGCGGCGGGTCGAGCAGCCGTACCGTCACCGGCAGTCCGTCCATCGCCTCGAACAGCTCGATGAAGTCCTTCTTCTGGAGCGGCAGCAGCTTCTCCAGGGCCTCGGCCCGCTCCTCGTCGTGGTCGGCGAGGATCAGCCGCTCGACCATCTCGCGCCGCTCGCCGAGGAACATGTGCTCGGTACGGCAGAGGCCGATGCCCTGGGCGCCGAACCGCCGGGCCCGCAGCGCGTCCTCGGCGTTGTCGGCGTTGGCCCTGACCCGCAGCCTGCGCACCCGGTCCGCGTACGCCATGATCCGGTGCACGGCGGCGACCAGCTCGTCCGCGTCGTCGGCGCCCGCGTGCATCCGGCCCTCGAAGTACTCGACGACCGGGGATGGCACGACCGGCACCTCCCCGAGGTACACCTTGCCGGTGGAGCCGTCGACGGAGACCAGATCGCCCTCCTCCACCACGGTGCCGCCGACGGTCATCCGCCGCCGCTTGGTGTCGACCTCCAGGTCCTCGGCGCCGCAGACACAGGTCTTGCCCATCCCGCGGGCGACGACGGCCGCATGCGAGGTCTTTCCGCCGCGGGAGGTGAGGATGCCCTCGGCCGCGATCATCCCGTCGAGGTCGTCGGGGTTGGTCTCACGGCGGATGAGGATGACCTTCTCGCCGGAGCGGGACCATTTGACGGCGGTGTACGAGTCGAAGACGGCCTTGCCGACCGCGGCGCCCGGCGAGGCGGCGATCCCGCGCCCCAGCAGCTCGACCGGGGCGTCCTCGTCGAAGCGGGGGAACATCAGCTGGGCCAGCTGGGCCCCGTTGACCCGCATCAGGGCCTCGGCCTCGTCGATCAGGCCCTGGTCGACGAGCTGGGTGGCGATCCGGAAGGCGGCACCCGCGGTGCGCTTGCCGACCCGGGTCTGGAGCATCCACAGCTTTCCGCGCTCGATGGTGAACTCGATGTCGCAGAGGTCGAGGTAGTGGTTCTCCAGCACCTCCATGATCTGCATCAGCTGGTCGTACGACGCCTTGTCGATGCTCTCCAGCTCCGCGAGCGGCACGGTGTTGCGGATGCCCGCGACCACGTCCTCGCCCTGGGCGTTCTGGAGGTAGTCGCCGTAGACGCCCTGCTGGCCGCTGGCGGGGTCGCGGGTGAAGGCGACACCGGTGCCGGAGTCGGGGCCGAGGTTGCCGAAGACCATGGAGCAGACGTTGACGGCGGTGCCCAGGTCGTTGGGGATGCGCTCCTGGCGGCGGTAGAGCCGGGCCCGGTCACCGTTCCACGAGGCGAAGACGGCCTTGATCGCGAGGTCCATCTGCTCCCGCGGGTCCTGCGGGAAGTCCCGTCCGGCCTCGGCCTTGACGATCTTCTTGAACCGCTTGACCAGCCGCTGCAGATCGGCCGCGTCGAGATCGGTGTCGACGGTGACGCCCTTGGACTCCTTGGCCTCCTCCAGCGCCTCCTCGAAGAGTTCGCCGTCGACGCCGAGGACGGTCCGGCCGAACATCTGGATGAGCCGACGGTACGAGTCCCAGGCGAACCGCTCGTCGCCCGCCTGCTGGGCGAGTCCGGTCACGGAAGCGTCGGAGAGACCGATGTTGAGGACGGTGTCCATCATGCCGGGCATGGAGAACTTGGCGCCCGAGCGGACCGAGACCAGGAGGGGGTCGCCGGGTTCACCGAGCCGCTTGCCCATCCGCTGTTCCAGGGCGTCGAGGTGCGCACTCACCTCGGACCGCAGGGCGGCCGGCTCGTCACCGCTGTCGAGATACGCCTTGCACGCCTCGGTGGTGATGGTGAAGCCCGGAGGGACGGGCAGCCCGAGGTTGGTCATCTCGGCGAGGTTGGCGCCCTTGCCACCGAGCAGGTCCTTGAGGTCCTTGTTGCCCTCGGTGAAGGCGTAGACGAACTTCTGATCGGACGTCTGATCGGGGAGGTCTCTGATTTCCGACACGGCTCTCGACCCTTCGAGGCTCGGTGGCTGCCCTGACGGCGAGGAACATACCCAGATCGAAGGCGTCTGGGTACGTCCACTTGGCCGTCATACGGCTGTAACCACTCGTCCGCCACCGGATCGAAAGTGAACTGAC
The DNA here is from genome assembly GCF_003932715.1 of Streptomyces tsukubensis. Taxonomy (NCBI): domain Bacteria; kingdom Bacillati; phylum Actinomycetota; class Actinomycetes; order Kitasatosporales; family Streptomycetaceae; genus Streptomyces; species Streptomyces tsukubensis. The sequence goes on from NZ_CP020700.1 coordinate 2,334,236, forward strand.
GGGTAGACGGCTTTACCTTCCCCTTTCAGAGCTTGAACACATCGCCACGCTCGGCAGCGGCGAGTGGCCGTCGCGTCGACGGAGGGTGACAAGAAGAGCAAGAGGTCGAACACAGCCGGGGTGGCACTCCGTGCCACCCTTCCGAGTTCTGCAACCGCCCCCAAAGCGCTCATCCGAGCAGAGCCCCTCTCAAGGGTGGCGAGAATCACGCAGCGGGAGACCCTTCGTTTCCACCATCCGGACGCAGCGGAACGCCCGCCGCCACAAGGGCTGCGTACGAGACTGCGGGGTTCCGGAAGGGGGGGAGGCGTCAGCCGCCGGAGGTGTCCAGCTCCGCGTCGGCGGCGACGCCCGCGCAGTCGTACGGGTCCTTGAGCCAGCCGTCCGGAAGCACCACGCGGTTGTTCCCGGAGGTCCGCCCGCGCGGCCCGTCCGCGCCCTCGGGCCACGGCTGGTCGAGCGCGAGCAGTCCGAGCTGTTCGTCGAGTTCCGCCAGCGAGGAGGTGATCGCGAGCCGCTTGCGCATCTCGGAGCCGACCGAGAAGCCCTTCAGATACCAGGCGACGTGCTTGCGGAAGTCGATGACACCGCGGGACTCGTCCCCGATCCACTCCCCCAGCAGTTCGGCATGGCGCCGCATCACCGCGGCCACCTCGCGCAGGGTCGGCGTCACCCGCTCCGTACCGCCTTCGAAGGCGGAGACCAGATCGCGGAAGAGCCACGGCCGGCCCAGACAGCCGCGGCCGACGACGACACCGTCGCAGCCGGTCTCGCGGACCATCCGCAGCGCGTCGTCGGCGGACCAGATATCGCCGTTGCCGAGGACCGGGATCTCGGGGACGTGCTCCTTGAGCCGGGCGATGGCGTCCCAATCGGCCGTGCCGCCGTAGTGCTGGGCGGCCGTACGGCCGTGCAGGGCGATGGCGGTGACGCCCTCGTCGACGGCGATCCGGCCGGCGTCCAGATAGGTCAGATGGTCGTCGTCGATGCCCTTGCGCATCTTCATGGTCACCGGCAGGGCACCGGCGTTGCCGACGGCCTCGTGCAGGATCGCCCGGAGCAGCGGCCGCTTGTAGGGCAGGGCCGAGCCGCCGCCCTTGCGGGTGACCTTGGGGACCGGGCAGCCGAAGTTGAGGTCGATATGGTCGGCGAGATCCTCGTCCACGATCATCCGGACCGCCTTGCCGACGGTGACCGGGTCGACTCCGTACAGCTGGATCGAGCGCGGTGTCTCGGTGGCGTCGAAGTGGATGAGCTGCATGGTCTTGTCGTTCCGCTCGACCAGCGCCCGGGTGGTGATCATCTCGCTCACGAAGAGGCCCTTGCCGCCGCTGAACTCCCGGCACAGCGTGCGGAAGGGGGCGTTGGTGATCCCGGCCATCGGGGCGAGCACCACCGGCGGGCGCACCGCGTGCGGGCCGATGGTGAGCGTCGCGGCGGCCGCGGCCTCGGGGGCCGCCGTCGCCGGGGCGACGGAGGGCGCGGCGGGGGACGTGGCGAGCGTGGTCATCCGTCCATTGTCGCGTATGGCTCAGTGCACAAGGACAGGCTTTATTAGTTAACCGTACTATCGACATATGTCTGTGTCCGAGCTCACATCACGGCGCCGCCTGCTCGTCCTGGGCATCTGCTGCATGAGTCTGCTGATCGTCAGCCTCGACAACACCATCCTCAATGTGGCCCTGCCGTCGATCGGCCGTGAGCTGGGCGCCTCCGTCTCCGGACTCCAGTGGGCCATCGACGCCTACACGCTGGTGCTGGCGTCGCTGCTGATGCTCGCCGGGTCGACCGCGGACCGGATCGGACGCCGCCGGGTCTTCATGGCGGGCCTGGTGCTGTTCACCCTGGGTTCGGCCCTGTGTTCGCTCGCCCCCAGCCTGGAACTGCTGGTGGTCTTCCGGATGGTGCAGGCAGTCGGCGGCTCGATGCTCAACCCGGTGGCCATGTCGATCATCACCAACACCTTCACCGACCCCGCCGAGCGGGCCCGCGCGATCGGGGTCTGGGGCGGGGTCGTCGGCATCTCGATGGCCGCGGGACCGCTGGTGGGCGGGCTCCTCGTGGACTCGGTCGGCTGGCGTTCGGTCTTCTGGGTCAATATCCCCGTCGGCCTGCTGGCGCTCCTGCTGACCTGGCGGTACGTCCAGGAGTCCCGGGCGCCGAAACCGCGGCGTGCGGACCCCGTGGGCCAGGTGCTGATCATCGTGCTGCTGGGCTCGCTGACGTACGCGATCATCGAGACGGACCCGGTGGCCGGGGTGGTCGCGGCCCTGGCGCTGCTGGGCGTGCTGTTCTACGAGCCGCGCCGCCAGGAGCCGCTGATCGACCTCCGGTTCTTCCGCAGCGCGCCGTTCAGCGGGGCGACGGTCATCGCGATCGCGGCCTTCGCCGCCCTCGGCGGCTTCCTCTTCATGAATACGCTCTACCTCCAGGAGGTCCGCGGTTACGACGCCCTGCACGCCGGGCTCTACATGCTGCCGATGGCCGCGGTGACGCTGGTCGCCGCGCCGCTGTCGGGCCGTCTGGTGGGGAGTCTGGGACCCCGGCTGCCGCTGCTGGTCGCCGGGGCGGCGATGGCGGCGAGCGGGGTGCTGTTCGCCGCGTTCGAGGCGGAGACCTCGAACACGCTGCTGTTCACCGGGTACGTCCTGTTCGGTCTCGGCTTCGGCATGGTGAACGCGCCGATCACCAATACCGCGGTCTCCGGGATGCCGCGGTCGCAGGCAGGGGTGGCGGCGGCGGTGGCCTCCACCAGCCGGCAGATCGGCCAGACCCTCGGGGTCGCGGTGATCGGCACGGTGCTGGCGACGGGCGTCTCACTCGGTCTGGGCACGGTGGCGCAGAGCGCAGCGCGCACGGACGCGTTCCTGGCCGCGAGCCGCCCCGCCTGGTGGATCATCGCGGCCTGCGGGGCCGTGGTCCTGCTGGTCGGCGCCGCGACCACCGGCCGCTGGGCCCGGCATACGGCCTTCGCCTGCGCCGTACGCCTCCAGGAGCCGGAGGTGGCGCAGGAACCGTCCCGTACGGGCTGAAGGGGGCCGCCGCCGGGCAGGGGGACGGCCCCGGACCGCGGGCTGCGCGGTGCGGGGCCGTCCGCCGCCCGGGGCGCCCCGCCGGATCGGCGGGCGGGGGCACCCCGGGGCATTTCGGTGGGTGGAGCGGTCAGCCGTCCTGGCCGGAGGTCTCCGGCGCGCTCTGGTCGGCGGCAGCGTCCTCGGCGCCTTCGGCGCCCTGGGTCCGCGCCCGCATCCGGTTCAGCAGCTCGGTCTTGCGGTCGTCGGCCGCCTGGCGGTCGGAGAGGCCGGCGGGGCCGACGCCCTCCTGTCCGGGGCGGGACAGCTTGCGGCGCTGACCGCCGACACCGAGAAGGTTGTTACGGCTCTTGGCCATGGGGTTCTCCCATCGTGGTGAGACTTGACTGTGGGGTCGTCAGCAAGGAGGCGGAGGCGGGGCGGACGCCGCCCGTGCCGCCGCCGGGCGCTCACTCGTAGATCTGGAAGAACGAAGACATACCCGGGACGTTACCGGGCCCGGCCCGCGGAGCGCATCCGGTTTCCGTGCCGCCCCGGGGCGGGGCGGGCACCCCCGCGGAGGGGGTGCCCGATGCGCCGGAGGCCGGCCGGGCGCCCGCCCGGCCGGCCTCCTCGTGTCGTCGCGCTCCGCGGCCGGGCGGCCGTCGAAGGGCCGTCCGGCAGGGGCTCAGCAGCCCAGCAGACGCTCGCCCAGGTACCCCTGGATACGGTCCAGGGAGACCCGCTCCTGCTTCATGGTGTCGCGCTCGCGCACGGTCACCGCGTTGTCGTCGAGGGTGTCGAAGTCGACGGTGACGCAGAACGGGGTGCCGATCTCGTCCTGGCGGCGGTAGCGGCGGCCGATCGCGCCCGCGTCGTCGAACTCGATGTTCCAGTTCTGGCGCAGGTCCGAGGCCAGGCCCTTGGCCTTCGGGGAGAGCTGCGGGTTGCGGGAGAGCGGCAGCACCGCGACCTTCACCGGCGCCAGGCGCGGGTCGAGCCGGAGCACGGTCCGCTTCTCCATGACGCCCTTGGCGTTCGGCGCCTCGTCCTCGTTGTAGGCGTCGAGGAGGAAGGCCAGCATCGTCCGGCCGACACCGGCGGCGGGCTCGATGACGTACGGCGTCCAGCGCTCGCCGGCCTCCTGGTCGAAGTACGACAGGTCGTGGCCGGAGGCCTTGGAGTGCGCGGAGAGGTCGTAGTCGGTGCGGTTGGCGACGCCCTCCAGCTCACCCCACTCGCTGCCGCCGAAGCGGAAGCGGTACTCGATGTCGGCGGTGCGCTTGGAGTAGTGGGAGAGCTTCTCCTTCGGGTGCTCGTACCAGCGCATGTTCTCCTCGCGCATACCGAGCCCGGTGTACCAGTTCCAGCGCTGGTCCATCCAGTACTGCTGCCACTCCTCGTCCTCGCCCGGCTTGACGAAGAACTCCATCTCCATCTGCTCGAACTCACGGGTCCGGAAGATGAAGTTTCCGGGCGTGATCTCGTTGCGGAAGGACTTGCCCATCTGCGCGATGCCGAACGGCGGCTTCTTGCGCGAGGTCTGCTGGACCTGGGCGAAGTTGGTGAAGATGCCCTGGGCGGTCTCGGGGCGCAGATAGGCGACCGAGCCCGAGTCCTGGGTGGGGCCGAGGTGGGTGGCGAGCAGACCGGAGAACTGCTTGGGGTCGGTGAAGGCGCCCTTGGTGCCGCAGTGCGGGCAGTTGACGTCCGCGAGGCCGTTCTCGGGCGACTTGCCGGAGTGCTTCTCCTCGTACGCCTCGATCAGGTGGTCCGCACGGAACCGCTTGTGACAGGAGGTGCACTCGGTGAGCGGGTCGGTGAAGGTGGCGACGTGGCCGGACGCCTCCCAGACCTCGGTCGCCAGGATGACCGACGAGTCGAGACCGACGACGTCCTCCCGCGAGGTGACCATGTAGCGCCACCACTGGCGCTTGATGTTCTCCTTCAGCTCGACACCCAGCGGCCCGTAGTCCCAGGCGGCCCGCTGGCCGCCGTAGATCTCACTGCAGGGATAGACAAAGCCACGGCGCTTGCTCAGGTTGACGATGGTGTCGATCTTGTCGGCGGCCACGGTGCTCTCTTCATAGACGACGGCGACGAACGGCGAATGCTTCAGATTACCGGCGTGCGCACCCCCGGGATCAAATCGAGGGCGGTCAGCGGCCCGACGAGAAGCGGACTCTCTTCTTCCGTGTACCTGCCACCCGGCCCGTCGATGTATCCGACAACCAGCTTGTTGACAATCGTTTCCACTTTTGTTGAAAATGACTGTCATGAACGTACGCCCCCTGATACCCACGGCCGTCACCGCAGGAGCCGCCGCCCTCGGACTTCTCGCGCTGTCGGCCTGCTCCACCGCCGATGCCTCGGACGGCCGGGAGGACGGAAAGCTCAAGGTGGTGGCGTCGTTCTATCCAATGCAGTTCCTCGCCGAGCGGATCGGCGGCGATCATGTGAAGGTCTCCACCCTGACCAAGCCGGGTGTCGAGCCGCACGATCTGGAACTCAAGCCCCGCCAGGCCGCCCAGCTGGAGAAGGCGGGCTACATCCTCTATCTCAAGGGCGTCCAGCCTGCTGTCGACACCGCCATCGAGAAGACGGACATCGACCACAAAACGGACGCGGCGAAGCTCACGGACACCGGGCTCCACCCCGAGAAGGCCGAGAAGGCCGGGAAGCCCGAAGCCGACGCCCACGACCACGGCGCCGAAAAGGACGGTCACGACCACGGCACGGAGGGCGACGGCCACGGCCATGAGCAGGGCGCGAAGGACGACGGGCACGGCCACGACCACGGTGACGGCGATCCGCATATCTGGCTGGACCCGCTGAAGTACGCGCAGGTCGCCGACGGCGTCGGCGCCGCACTCGCCAAGGCCGACCCCGACAACGCCGCGGACTACCGCAAGAACGCCGCCGCGCTGTCCGGCGAGCTGAAGGCGCTGCACGCATCCTTCGAGCAGGGCCTGAAGAACACCGCCACCCGCACCTTCGTCACCACGCACTCCGCCTTCGGCCACCTCGCCGAGCGGTACGGGCTGAAGCAGGAGGGCATCGCCGGTATCGACCCCGAGGCCGAGCCCAGCCCCGCCCGGATCAAGGAGCTCCAGACCGTCGCCAAGAGCGACCGGGTGACCACCGTCTTCTTCGAGACCCTCGCCAGCGACCGGACCGCGAAGACCCTCGCCGGGGACACCGGACTCCGGACCGACGTCCTCGACCCCCTGGAGGGCATCACCGAGAAGTCGAAGGGCCGGGACTACTTCGAGGTCATGAACGCCAACCTCACCGCCCTCAAGACGGCCCTGGGGGCGAAATGAGCACCCCGAACTCCAAGGACGCCCCCGCCGTCGCCCTGACCGGCGCCCGGGCCGCCCTCGGCTCCCGGCCCGTGCTGCGCGGCGTCGATCTGACCGTGGCCCGCGGCGAGGTCGTCGCCCTGCTCGGAGCCAACGGCTCCGGCAAGTCCACCGCCGTCCGCGCCGCGATCGGCCGGGTGCCGCTCACCGAGGGCCGGGCCGAGCTCTTCGGCACCGAGCTGCGCCGCTTCCGCCAGTGGGCCCGGGTCGGCTACGTACCGCAGCGGACCACCGCGGCGAGCGGGGTGCCCGCGACCATCCGCGAGGTCGTCTCGTCCGGACGGCTCTCCCGGACCCGGTTCGGACTGCTGTCCCGCACCGACCGGGCCGCCATCGACCGGGCGATCGGCCTGGTCGGGCTCGCGGACCGGGCCGGGGACCCGGTGGAGGCGCTCTCCGGCGGACAGCACCAGCGGGTGCTGATCGCCCGGGCGCTGGCCGCCGAACCCGAGCTGCTGATCATGGACGAGCCGATGGCCGGGGTCGACCTGGCCAGCCAGGAGGTCCTCGCCGCCACCCTGCGCGACCAGGTCGCTGCGGGCACCACCGTGCTCCTGGTGCTGCACGAGCTGGGCGCGGTGGAGCCGCTGATCGACCGGGCCGTCGTGCTCCGCGACGGCTGCGTGGTCCACGACGGGCCGCCCCCGAGGGCCGTGGGCCAGCATGCGCTGCCCGGCCACGACCACGTACATCCGCACGCGGCCGACGAGCCGCTCCGCACCGGACTGCTGGGCTGACCATGGAAATCCTCGAAACGGCGTTTATGCAGCGGGCGCTGATCGCGGCCCTGCTGGTCGGCATCACCGCCCCCGCGATCGGTGTCTATCTCGTCCAGCGCCGGCAGGCGCTGATGGGCGACGGCATCGGCCATATCGCGATGACCGGTGTGGGCCTCGGCTTCCTGCTCTCCACCAACCCCATCTGGATGGCGACGCTGGTCTCCGTCGCCGGTGCCGTCACCATGGAGCTGATCAGGGCGTACGGCCGCACCCGCGGCGATATCGCCCTGGCCCTGCTCTTCTACGGCGGCATGGCGGGCGGAGTGATGCTGATCAACGTCTCCGACACCGGTTCGACGGCCGATCTCGGCTCCTTCCTCTTCGGTTCGCTCTCCACCGTCTCCGATGCCGATCTGACGGCCATCGCCCTGCTCGCGGCCTTTGTGGTGCTGGTCTCGGTGGGCCTGCGCAGGCAGCTCTTCGCGGTCAGCCAGGACGAGGAGTTCGCCCGGGTCACCGGCCTGCCGGTGCGGGCGCTGAACCTTCTGATCGCCGTCACGGCCGCGGTGACGGTCTCGGTCGCCATGCGGGTCGTGGGGCTGCTGCTGGTCAGCGCGCTGATGGTGGTCCCGGTGGTCGCCGCCCAGCAGATCTCGCGCTCCTTCAAGGCGACCTTCGCCCTGGCCGTCGGGATCGGGGTCACCGTGTCCCTCGCGGGGACCACGACCTCGTACTACCGCGACGTACCGCCCGGGGCGACGATCGTGCTGCTCGCGATCGGGGTCTTCCTGCTGCTGACCGCGCTGGCGGCGCCGGTGGCCCGGCGGCGGGCGAGGGCGGCCGAAGCGGTGGTTGCCGCCGACTGCCCGGTCGGGGTGCCGGGTGTCCGGTCCGCGGGGGACGACGTCACGGTCTGAGCCCGGCCCGTTCCGTACGGGGATCCGGTACGGGCAGGACGCGTACCGGATCCCCGTACGAAGGCCGTCGACAGCGAAACGGAAGGCCGGCTTCCGGGCGTGGAGGGGCGCCCCGCCGGGCCGAGGGTGCCGAGTGCGGCGCCGCGCCTGGCAGAATTGGCCGTGACACGTTGTGCGGCCGAACGAGGAGGCACCTGTGGCCACGGCGCCATCCGGCGGAAACACCACCCCCGTACGAGGCCGGTCGACCCGGCAGCGCGCCGCTGTCGCGTCCGCACTCAACGAGGTGGACGAGTTCCGCAGTGCCCAGGAACTGCACGACATGCTCAAGCACCGGGGCGATTCGGTGGGCCTGACGACGGTCTACCGCACCCTCCAGTCCCTGGCGGACGCGGGCGAGGTCGATGTCCTGCGCACCAGCGACGGCGAGTCCGTCTACCGCCGCTGCTCCACCGACGACCACCACCACCATCTGGTCTGCCGGGTCTGCGGCAAGGCCGTCGAGGTCGAGGGCCCCGCGGTGGAGTCGTGGGCCGAATCGGTCGCTGCCCAGCACGGCTATGTGAACGTGGCGCACACCGTGGAGATCTTCGGCACCTGCGCCGAATGCGCCGCCCGGCAGACCGCCAAGGGCTGACCCGCACGGACACGCATACAGACAGATACGGAAGAGGGCGGCGAGCCGATGGCCCGCCGCCCTCTTTCCGTGTCCCGGTCCGCCGGGCGGACCGGTCAGGTCCGCAGGGAACACTCGTCCAGTACGGCCCGGAGCCGGGCCTCGCCGTCCTCCCCGAGGATGCCCCGCTTGGGCAGCAGGGCCACCCCGAGGGACTTCCGGTCCGCGCTGAGCAGCACGAACAGCTCGGGGGTCTCCTTGTAGCGCGGCCAGGCGTGCCAGGCGAAGGACTGGTCGATCCCGGAGGCCACGAACCGTACGCCGGTGGTGTCGACAACGGCGCGGGTCTCCCCGTACACCTTCAGCGCGGCACCGAGCTGCCGTCCGACCAGCCACGGCTGGAGCGGGATCAGCAGGCCCACGGTCAGTCCGGCGACGATCAGTCCCGCGCCCACCGGCAGGTACTCGCCGGCCCTCAGCAGCAGGGCGCCCGCCCCCACCAGCACGAGGGCGACGACGGCGTCGGCGAAGCGCCGGGCCTGGCTGGTGACGGCGGTGTTCCTGGCCCTGACGGCGCCGATGGCATCGGCCTGCCCCGGCCGGTAGAACAGCTCCACCGCCGTCGGTCCGGCCGTCTGCCGCTCCTCACTCTGCTCCACGCTCATACCGGACAGCCTACGTCGTCTCCGCGGGCCGTCCGGCGCCCCGGGGCGGGACCTCATTGGGCAGGGCGCCGCCGAAGCGGCGGTCCCGCCGGGCGTACTCCAGACAGGCCCGCCACAGGTCTCGGCGGTCGAAATCGGGCCAGAGGACATCCTGGAAGACCAGCTCGGCATAGGCGCTCTGCCAGAGCAGATAGTTCGAGGTGCGCTGCTCGCCGCTGGGCCGGAGGAACAGGTCCACATCCGGCATGTCCGGGTAGTAGAGGTACTTGCGGAGCGTCTTCTCGTTCACCTTCGACGGGTCGAGCCGGCCCGCGGCGACCTCCTGGGCGACCCGCTGCGCGGCGTCGGCGATCTCCGCACGGCCGCCGTAGTTGACGCAGAAGTAGAGCGTCATGGCGTCGTTGTCCTTGGTCTGCTCCTGGGCGATCTGAAGCTCCTGGACGACCGACTTCCACATCTTCGGCATCCGGCCGACCCAGCGGATCCGGATGCCCAGCTCGTCCATCTCGTCCCGGCGGCGGCGGATCACGTCCCGGTTGAAGTTCATCAGGAAGCGGACCTCGTCCGGGGAGCGCTTCCAGTTCTCGGTGGAGAAGGCGTACAGGGAGAGGTTGTCGACGCCCATCTCCAGACAGCCCTTGAGGACGTCGAGGACGACGCCCTCGCCGACCTTGTGGCCCTCGGTGCGGGGCAGACCGCGCTCCTTGGCCCAGCGGCCGTTGCCGTCCATCACGATCGCCACGTGGTTCGGCACCAGCTCGCCGGGGATCTTCGGCGGCCGCGCGCCCGACGGATGCGGCTCGGGGACCTTGTACTCACGGCGGTTACGGCCGAGGATTCCGCGTCGTGCCATGCGGCTTCTCACTTCTCCTGTGTGCGTGCGTTACCTGTGGTGGTTGCTGGTGCTGGCTGTGCTGTCTGTGAATTCTGTGAGGGCTTGGGATCCGGGCTGTACGGCATGCTGCGTACGGCGGCGGCTACTGCGGGCCGCCGGCCGCCCCCACCCGCCGGTCGTCCTTCTCGACGTACCGCAGGGAGCGCAGCCCGCGCTCCAGATGCCAGTGCAGATAGGCGGAGACCAGTCCGCTGCCCTCTCTGACGTGCCGCGGCTCGCAGGCGTCCGCCGCGGGCCAGTCGCCCGTCAGCAGCGCGCTGAGCAGACCGACGGCCTCGGCCGACGGTACGACACTGCCCGGGACCCGGCAGTCGGTGCAGACCACTCCGCCCGCGGCGACCGAGAAGAAGCGGTTGGGCCCGTCGAGCCCGCAGCGGGCGCAGTCCTTGAAACTGGGCGCGTAGCCGTTCACCGCGAGGGAGCGGAGCAGGAACGCGTCCAGGATGAGGTGCGGCGCGTGCTCGCCGTGGGCCAGCGCCCGCAGCCCGCCGACGAGGAGCAGATACTGCTGGACCGCGGGCTCGCCCTCGTGGTCGGTGAACCGCTCGGCGGTCTCCAGCATGGCGGTGCCCGCCGTGTACCGTGCGTAGTCGGTGACGATGGCGCCGCCGTAGGGGGCGATCGTCTCGCTCTGGGTGCAGAGCGGCAGCCCGCGGCCGATCAGCTCGCTGCCGCGGGCGAAGAACTGCACGTCGACATGGGAGAACGGCTCCAGCCGGGCCCCGAACTTCGATTTGGTGCGCCGCACCCCGCGCGCCACGGCCCGCACCCGCCCGTGCCCGCGCGTCAGCAGGCTGATGATGCGGTCGGCCTCGCCCAGCTTCTGAGTGCGCAGGACGACGCCTTCGTCGCGGAAGAGGCTCATGGGCCCATTCTCCCGTACCCGGTGGGCCTCCGGTGCCGCTGGGGCAGGGGGATCGGGCGGATCAGGGGGACGGGGTGCGGGCTGCCGTGCTCAGCAGCTGGGCCGTATCGGCGGGCGGCAGCCGGAGCGCAGTGCCGACCGTGGTCAGCACCTCCCGTTCGGCGGGGGTGTAGGGGCCGTCCGCGAGGGCGATGCGGGCGCCCTGGAGGAGGATGGACTCCCGGCCCGCCGGGGCGAGATGGGGCGACAGGGGCTCCAGTGCCTCGTGCAGTTCGATGGCGAGGGCGGCGCCGCAGGGCCCGCTGTCGCTGACGAACCGGCCGGTGTCGGCGGCGAGCGCCTCGATGAGACCGGTGAGCTGCTCCTCCGTACAGTCGTGGAGTCCGGCGGCGCGGACGGTGGCCACGGCGGTCTCACGGACCGGGCGGGAGCCGGTGCCCCCGGAGGCGAGGACGGCGAGGGCGACGGTGTGGACCGCGTCGCGGAGCATCGCGGAGAACCGGGCGGTGGTCGGGTGGTCGAGGACGTCCGTCCCGAAGTGGCCGTGGCAGGCGGCGCATTCGACGACCGGCCCGGCCGAACCGCGCGGCAGCAGCGGGATCCCGAGGAGGGTGAAGCGGCGCCGGCCGGTCCGGCGGCGGTAGTTGCGGTCACCGCCGCAGGCGGCGCAGAAGAACTCGCCGTCACCGACGGTGTTCCAGGCGGTGGATACGCCGCAGACCAACAGTCTCCGACCGAATACGCCCCGGTCCGTCCGCATCTCGCACCTCCGCCGTACCTCTCCCCGCGGGCCTGCGGCCACGGGCGTCACTGTGCCACGGCACAGCCGCGTTGGCGTGATGTTAGCCACATGGACCACGGCCCGTCAGCACCCCGGAGGCTCCCGGTCCGCACATGGCCGATTACCGACGACGGCGCCCCTGTGCCGTACACCCTCCCGAACTGGGGGAACGGGTGGGCGACGGCACAGGGGCGCCGGAACGAACGGACGGGCCTCATACGGAAGTACGAGCGGGGAATGCGCCGGACGGCCGACCGGACCCGGCCGGGGTCCGGCGGGCCGGGGTCAGCGTGCGGCGCGGTTGACCGCCGATACGACGGCCTTCAGGGAGGCCCGGGTGGTGTTGGCGTCGATCCCGATGCCCCACAGCACCTTGCCGTCGATGGCGCACTCGATATAGGAGGCGGCCTGCGCCGAGGCGCCTTCGCTCATCGTGTGCTCGGTGTAGTCCAGCAGCCGGGCGTCGATGCCGATGCCCTGGAGCGCGGCGAAGAAGGCGGAGATCGGGCCGTTGCCGGAGCCGGTCAGAACGGTGTCCGCACCGTCGACGACCGCCTCGACGGTCAGGGTGTCCACACCGTCGGTGTCGGTGGTGGACTGACCGGAGCGCAGCTGGATCCGGCCCCAGGCGTTGTCCGGGTTGGGCAGGTACTCGTCCCGGAAGACCGTCCAGATCTCGGCCGGGGTGACCTCGCCGCCCTCGGCGTCGGTCTTGGCCTGGATGAGCCTGGAGAATTCGATCTGCATCCGGCGCGGCAGGTCCAGCTTGTGGTCGTTCTTCAGGACGTACGCGATCCCGCCCTTGCCGGACTGCGAGTTGACCCGGATCACGGCCTCGTAGGACCGGCCGACGTCCTTGGGGTCGATCGGCAGATACGGAACGTTCCACTCGATGTCGTCGACGGTCTTCCCGGCTGCGGCGGCGTCGGCCTCCAGCGCATCGAAGCCCTTCTTGATGGCGTCCTGGTGGGAGCCGGAGAAGGAGGTGTAGACCAGGTCGCCCGCGTAGGGGTGGCGCGGGTGGACCTCCATCTGGTTGCAGTACTCGCTGGTACGGCGGATCTCGTCGATCCGGGAGAAGTCGATCTGCGGGTCGACACCCTGCGAGAACAGGTTCATGCCCAGGGTGACCAGGTCGACGTTGCCGGTCCGCTCGCCCTGGCCGAACAGACAGCCTTCGATCCGGTCGGCACCCGCCATGATCGCCAGTTCGGCGGCGGCGACGGCGGTGCCGCGGTCGTTGTGCGGGTGGACGGAGAGACAGACGTACTGGCGACGGGACAGATTCCGCGACATCCACTCGAAGCGGTCGGCGTGGGTGGAGGGGGTCGACCGCTCGATGGTGGCCGGCAGATTCAGGATGATCTCGCGGCCGTCCTCGGGCTGCCAGACGTCCATGACGCCCTCGCAGACCTCCAGGGCGAAGTCCAGCTCGGTGTCGGTGAAGATCTCGGGGCTGTACTGGTAGCCGAAGACCGTCTCCGGGCCCAGCAGCTTCTCCGCGTACTCCATCACCAGTCGGGTGCCGTCCACCGCGATCTGCCTGACCTGCTCCTTCGAACCGCGGAAGACGACCCGGCGGAAGGTGGGGGCGGTGGCGTTGTACAGATGGACGGTGGCCCGGTGGGCGCCCTTCAGCGATTCGACGGTCCGCTCGATCAGCTCTTCACGGGCCTGGGTGAGGACGGAGATCGTCACGTCCTCGGGGATCGCGCCCTCTTCGATGATGGAGCGGACGAAGGCGAAGTCCGTCTCGCCGGAGGAGGGGAAGCCGACCTCGATCTCCTTGTAGCCCATGCGGACCAGCAGATCGAACATCTCGCGCTTGCGGGCCGGGGACATCGGGTCGATCAGCGCCTGGTTGCCGTCGCGCAGATCGGTGGAGAGCCACCGGGGGGCCTGGGTGATGCGGTTCTCCGGCCAGGTGCGGTCGGGGATGGTCACGGCCTCGTACGGACGGTACTTGTGCACCGGCATCCCGGACGGCTTCTGCGAATGGGTCGCATTGGTGATCGGGGTGGGACGGCCAATGGTCACGTCGGACATATGCGCGGGCTCCTCGGAATACCGGTGGGAAGATCGACCGGCCGACGATTCGAAGCAGCAGCTCATCCCGCGGGGAGGGGGTCGGCCTACGACTACAGGCCCTCGCCGCGGCAGCTAAGAAGAAGCAGCCCGAAACGCATGATGCCGGGGAGCATATCCGACGGACCGGGCGTACGACGTCCGCGTATCACCATACGGGACGGTCCCCGGCGGGAGGGACCCCGAACAGACCGGGCGCACAGCGCACCACCAGCGCCGTCACCGACCGTGGCCCCGGCCGTGGCACGGTCGATTCACCGGCCGTGCCACCGGTCGCGTCACCCACCGAAAGCCCGAGTCAGTCAAACGGCGCGCTTCACTCCATTTCACTAAAACCGCTCGCGGCTAGTGACAGCGCCATGGCCCGGTGTCACATTGCGGTGCATGGCATTCCACACCGTCTTCTGCACCGTCGTCCCGCCCCATCTGCTGGACAGACTGGCGCAGGCCGCGAACCAGCAGATCGCCGACCGCGCCCTCCGCACCCTGGAGCGCGACGCCCTCCAGCGCACCCGCCGCCGGATCACCACGGTGCGCGGTTTCACTGCGGCGGTGACGCCCGCGGACGCCGACGCCCGGCCGAGGCGCACGATCTACGACTGCGAGAACGGCACCGACCTGCCGGGCCGCAAGGTCCGCGGCGAGGGCGACGAGCCCGGCCGGGACGCCACCGTCAACCGTGTCTACGCCGGTCTGGGCGCCACCTTCGAGCTGCTGCTGAAGCAGTACGGCCGGAACTCCCTCGACGACGCCGGGCTGAAGCTGAACGCCAGCGTCCACTACGACCGGGAGTACGGGAACGCCTTCTGGGACGGCTCGCAGATGGTGTTCGGGGACGGCGACGGCGAGATCTTCCTCGACTTCTCCATCCCGGTCGACGTGATCGCCCACGAGCTGGCCCACGGGCTCACGCAGTACACCGCCAACCTGGAGTACTTCAGCCAGTCCGGTGCGCTCAACGAGTCCGTGTCGGACGTCTTCGGCGCCCTGGTGAAGCAGTACACCCTCGGCCAGACCGCCGAGCAGGCCGACTGGCTGATCGGTGAGGGGCTGCTGGCGCCCGAGGTCACGGGCACCGCGCTGCGCAGTATGAAGGCGCCGGGCACCGCGTACGACGACGACGTCCTCGGCAAGGACCCGCAGCCCGCGACGATGGACGACTACGTCCGCACCGGCCGGGACAACGGCGGCGTCCACATCAACTCGGGCATCCCGAACCACGCCTTCTATCTGCTCGCCACCGAGCTGGGCGGCCAGGCGTGGGAGCGGGCCGGGCAGATCTGGTACGACACCCTGACCGGCGGCGAGCTGTCGCAGGACGCGCGCTTCAGCGAGTTCGCCCGGCTCACGGTCGCCGCGGCGCGGGCCCGCTACGGCGACGGGGCCGAGCTCCAGGCCGTACAGAAGGCGTGGTCGACGGTCGGGGTCCCGCACTCCTGACGGACCGGGGCCCGTGGCGTACGGGGGCTCCCCCGGCGAGCACAGGCGTCCCCCGGGCGGGGTGGTACCGCTACCGCCCCGCCCGGATCCGTGAGAGAACGGATGGCATGCGAATCCATGTACGGCGTACCGGCGGCTTCGCCGGAATCGAGCGCTCCGCCACGGTGGACACCACCGCGCTGCCCGATGCGGCCGAATGGAGCGCGCTCGCGAGGGAAGCGGCCGGTGACGGTGGCGGCGAGCGGACGGGGCCGCTCCGGGCCGGGGTGCCGGACGGTTTCGCGTACGAGATCACCGTCGACGGGCGGACGGTCCACGCGGCCGAGCCCCGGCTCACCCCTGCGCAGCGGAAGCTGGTCTCGCGGGTCCTGCGCGAAGGCGCCTGAGAGCCGCCTTCCGGGCGCGCCGGGGCTGAACGCGGTGGGGGCGGGGGCTCAGAAGCCGAGCTTGCGGAGCTGCTTGGGGTCCCGCTGCCAGTCCTTGGCGACCTTGACGTGCAGGTCGAGGAAGACCGGCGTACCGAGCAGCGCTTCGATGTGCTTGCGCGATTTGGTGCCGACTTCCTTCAGCCGCTGCCCCTTGGGGCCGATGATGATCCCCTTCTGGCTGGACCGCTCGATGTAGACATTGGCGTGGATGTCCAGCAGCGGACGGTCCTTCGGACGGTTCTCGCGCGGGATCATCTCTTCGACGACCACGGCGATGGAGTGCGGCAGCTCGTCCCGTACGCCTTCGAGCGCGGCCTCGCGGATCAGCTCGGCGACCATCACCTGCTCGGGCTCGTCGGTGAGGTCGCCCTCCGGGTAGAGCGCCGGGCCGTCGGGCAGCAGCGGCACCAGCAGATCCGCGACCAGCTGGACCTGCTTGCCGCCGACCACCGACACCGGGATGATCTCGGCCCATTCGAAGCCCAGCTCCTGCGCGAGCCGGTCGACGGCGATGAGCTGCTCGGCGAGGGTCTTCGAGTCCACCAGGTCCGTCTTGGTGACGATGGCGACCTTCGGGGTCTTCCGGATCCCGGCCAGCTCCTTGGCGATGAAGCGGTCGCCGGGGCCCAGCTTCTGGTCGGCGGGCAGACAGAAGCCGATCACGTCGACCTCCGCCCAGGTGGCGCGGACGACGTCGTTGAGCCGCTCCCCGAGCAGGGTGCGCGGCTTGTGCAGGCCGGGCGTGTCGACCAGGATCAGCTGGGCGTCCGGGCGGTGCACGATCCCGCGCACCGTGTGCCGGGTGGTCTGGGGCCGGTTGGAGGTGATCGCCACCTTCTGGCCGACCAGAGCGTTCGTAAGGGTGGACTTGCCCGCGTTGGGGCGGCCGACGAAACAGGCGAAGCCCGCCCGGTGGGGGGCGGACTCGGTGGGCTGGGTACGCACGCTCATGCCGTTCATTGTCCCCGATGCGGGCCGCCGCCGTGCCCGCTCCCCCCGCCCGGCCCGCCACGGGTGTCGCGGCGGGGGCCGGGAAGGGCCCGCGGGGGCCTGCGGCCGGGTGCCCGGGGACGGCTCCGGCAAGGAGGTACGGCACCGGTTCCTACGGGCCCGTCGCGGGCCTGCGGTCCAGCTCAGGCCGTACGGGTACGGCGCGTCCGGCGGCGGAACCCGATCGCGAGTCCGCCGCCCGCGGCGAGCAGCGCCAGGACGGCAGCGGGCAGCCACGGCACGGCGACGTACCGTGCGCCCGCGGATTCGCGGACGTCCGGGGCGGTCGCGGTGAGCCGTATCTCACCCCATTCGGCCTGCGGGGCACCCCGCCAGCGCTCCGTGAGCCGGACCTTCTGCCGGGGCAGCAGCTCGGCCGGGACGCCCGTCGCGTCCCGGGTCAGCAGGGTGCGGCCGAAGAGCCCCCGGGCGGTGAGGACGACCTTCGGGGCGAGGGTGGTGTTGCCCCGGTTGTGGAGGGTGTACGAGATCAGGGCGCGGCTCTCGCCGGTGCCGGGCAGCAGCGGGCGGTCCCGGCGGACCGCCACGTCCTCGACGGAGAGCGCCGACACGGCGGGCCCGCTCACCCGCAGATGGACCCGGGCGCCGACGGCCTGCCGGACGCCGACCGCGACGGATCCGCCCGCCGGGGTGATCCGTTCGTCGAGGGCGACCAGCGCGCCCGCGTGGTCACCGGGTTCGGCGTCCTCGGGGACGGTCAGGGTGAAGGGGACGGTGACGGAGCCGCGGGCCGGGACGGTGATCCGCTCCCGGCCGGGCCGGGCCCAGGCGCCGATGCCGCGCTGCCGTTCGCCGAGGGTGCGGACGGCGAATCCGCCGTCGCGCTCGGTGTTGTAGGCGTCGGCCGCGTACAGCCGGAAGGAGAGGGCGGCGGCGGTCTTGTTGGTGACGGTGACCCGGTCGGTGAGGGTGGTGCCGGGGCCGGCCGCGAGAGGGAAGTAGGGCCGCCCGCCGAGCGCGGTGGAGACGGGGTGGACGGACCACTCTCCGTTCTCGGCGGCCCCGGCCGTACCCGGGGGCGCCGACAGGGCGAGCAGGACGGCCGACAGGGCCGTGAGCAGCGCCGTCGGCAGGGCTGACGGCAGGGAGAAGCGCAGGGGGCGGAGGGTCGTCGGGGGCCGGGCGGAGCGGTGCGGACGCGGCCTGGGCATGGGCGGTTCCCCCGGGTCGGGGCGGCCGGGCGGGTGCGCGCTCCGGCCGCCGTACGGTCAGGTGAGGGTGAGCGTGAGCACCCCGGCGTAGGAGCCGGGCGTGGTGAAGGCCGGGACGTTCAGCGACAGCTTCGCGTCCACGGTGAATTCGCCGCCGGTCACGGCCCCGTCGGGGGCGGAGGCCAGGGTCGCGCCCCCGGTGCCGACGGCCCCGGCGGATCCGGGGACGCAGGTGCTGGGGCTGCCCGCCTTGGTGGTGCAGGCGGGGGTCCAGCTCAGGGCCCCGGCGTCGATCCGGCCGCCGGAGCCGGTGAAGTCGGTGACCTTGCCGGTGAGGGACCAGCCCGCGGGGCCGCCGCGGAAGTCCTTCACGGTCACCTTCTGCAGATCGCCGGCCGCCGCACCGCCGGTGCCGAAGTCCACCGCGGACAGCTGGACGGCGTCTCCGGCCTGGGTCATCGACAGGGTGCCCGCCGTCACGGACGCGGTCACCTTCTGGCTGTTCCGCGGCAGCGGGGTGTCGTCGACCACGGTGTACGCGGCGGGGCCCGCGCCCTTGTCGGCGGTCCAGGCGGGTCCCTCGTACGCCACGATTCCGGTGGTCGCCTTGTCATTGACCCTGAGCCTGGCGGTGAAGGCGCCGCCGGAGTCGGCCTTGAAGGTCAGCTTGTCGGCGGTCTCGGCGGCCCCGGCCCGGCCCGCGACGGTGATATCGGCGAGCGGGGTGAACCCGCTGCCCGTGACGGTGACCCGCTCCCCGGGCTTCCCCGACGCGGTGGCGAGGGAGACGGCGCGTTCACCGGCGCCCGGACGCTCGGTGGCGACGATCGTCCGCGAGACGGGCGCGGGCGGCGCGGAGACCGTACAGGGGGTGTCCAGTTCCATGATGTAGCTGGTGTGGATGTTGTAGTCGCCGGGCGAGAGGGTGATCGAACCGGCCGCGGTGACCGTGAAGGTCCCGGTCATCGAGAACGGCGGGAACTCCCCCTTGCCGGGCACCGGCGGGTTCTTCTTCGGTCCGGTGACGGCGAGGCTGCCGGACTGGGCGCCGCCGAGTGTCACCTTTCCGGTGGGGGTCATGATGTCGGCGGGCAGCGCGAGGTCCACCGGGTTGCTCGCCGCGGGCTTGGCGACCCGGTAGGTCACGGTGACGACATCGCCGACCTGCGGCGCGGCGTTGTCGACGGTGATCTCCGCGGTGGTGGTGCCGTTGATGGGCGGGATGCCCGCGATCGGCGGCGGCACGCAGCGGGTCGCGAAGTCCACGGGCACGGCGGCGGTGGTCGTCGCGCCCGCGGGCGCGGTGAGGACGACGGTGGACGCCAGCAGCGCCGCCCCGGCGACCGCCGCGGCCCACCGCCGCGGCCGGCCCGGGGCCGGTCCGTTGGCTGGTCTTCGCCCGGCGGTCCGGGTGGCAAGGGACATGGACGTGCCTCCTTAGGAAGGCTTCACGGGAGTCCGGGGCATCACCGGGATCCGGATCCCGGGACCCGAGGACGGCCATTGACGAGCGGTGGCCGGAAGAAGTCAAGGCGGACGGAACCCGTCAACTGATGACCCATCAGATACTGTCAGTGTTTTCAGTGTTTTCAGTGTTTTCAGGGAACGGGGCCGCCCCCGGCCGGCGGCACGGCCGGACGGGGGCGGTACGGAGCCGGGGCCGGGCGCCCGCGCGGCGCCGCGGCCCCGGACCTGCCGGTCAGAACACGAACGGGCCCGGCGACTGCGAGGTCACCGCGTCACAGCTGACCGGGAAACCGAAGATCGACATCGTCAGTGCCGGTCCGGCGAAGTACGAGTTCAGGGAGTCACCGGGGGCGACCGTCGCCGACAGCGGCCCGATCTCCACCGGGCCCCGGGCCGGGAGCGCCGGGTTCCGGGTGCCGGTGAACGCCTTCGTACCGCCACCGGCCTTGGCGAACGTGAGGGTCGCGTTGATGGTGTCGGCACCCACCGCGAGCGGCGTCCGCACCGAGGACCGCAGGGTGACGGTCGCCCTGGTCCCGTCCTGGGTGGCGGTCAGCCTCGCCTGGCCCGCGCCCCAGGTGCCGCAGTCGTAGTCGGCCGTCGCCAGGGTCGGTGTGACCGCCCCGGCGGCCGGGGCGTAGGCCAGCGACAGGGCGGCCAGCGCCGCCGCCGTCACCGCACCGGCCCCCGCGATCCTTCGCCTGCGCGCGCCCCTGCCTGTGCCTGTGCTGCCTCGCATGCGTACCCCTTCCGTTTCCCCGTGGGGGATCGTCGGTGCAGCCCGCCGCGCACGGGCACCCGGCCGTGACACGCTTCGGTGCATGCGTACGCGGGCGGGCACACCGCGCCGGAGGCTGCGGTCACCAGGGTGTGCGCGGATCGCCGGTGAACTCCGCGGGCGGGGTGCGCACGCCTCACGGTGGAAACGGACGGCCGGTACCGGCCCGGAACCGCGGCTCGCGTCCCGGACCCGACCGTCCCAGCAGATCTGACGATCCGTCGGTCGAGCTGCTGTCATTGATGCGCAACCGACCGGGGATTGCAAGAAGGATCCCCTTGATTTCTGCGGCCGTTCCGGGCCCGGTGCCTCGGGAACAGGGACACGGCCCCCGGCATCGGCCGGGCCGGGGGCGGGTCAGCCCGCCGGGACCGTGGACACGAGCTGCCCGTCGGGGCCCGCCAGCAGCACCGGGGTGTCCGGCCCGCCCAGATCCCGTACCGCCGCCCGGTCCTCCGCCGGAACGGACTCCGCCTCACCGACCACCGCCGCCGCCTCCAGCGACCGCGCCCCGCTCGCCACCGCCATCGCGACGGCGGTCCGCAGCGCGCTCAGCTCCAGCGACGGCAGCGCGACCGTCCCGGCGACGTACGTCCGCCCGGTCTCGTCCCGTACGGCGGCACCCTCCGCGACCCCGTTGCGCGCCCGGGCGCTCCGCGCCAGGGTGATGATCTTCCGGTCCTCGGGTCCCGGCTCGGCGGGTGCGCCGGGGCCCTGCGATTCACTGCTCTGCGTCATGGCACGAGCATAGATCGCAGGGCGCACGGCGCCACGGGCAGAGCCCCGCGTGCAGATCACGGGTCAGGGGCGGTCCAGCGAGAGCCGCACCGCCCGCGGCAGACCCGCGACGACCAGGTCGTACGAGTCCTCCACCAGCTCCCGGACCAGACGCGCCGGGAGTTCGCCGACCGTCACCGTGTTCCAGTGGCGCTTGTTCATGTGGTAGCCGGGGACGATCGCCGGATGGTCGGCGCGCAGCCGGAGGGCGTACTCCGGCTCGCATTTGAGATTGACCCGCAGCGGCGACTCTTCGAGCCATGACAGGGCGAAGATCTTCCCTGCGACCTTGAAGACGGAGACCACGTCACCGAACGGGAACTCCTCCGCCGAGCCGTTGAAGCCGAGGCAGAACGACCGCAGCTCGGCCGCCCTCATCACGCCCCCGCGGCCGGTCATGCCGCGGACTCCTCGTCCACCGATACGGGGACGGGCTCGACCAGGACCGTGACGATCCGGTTGCGCCGTCCGGCCGGGGATTCGGCGGTCAGCTTCAGGGGGCGGCCGTCGGGCAGTTCGAACCGGCCCGCGGCCCCCGCGATCGGCACCCGCCCCAGCGCCTTGGCCAGCAGTCCGCCGACGGTCTCCACGTCCTCGTCGTCCAGCTCGCCCACGCCGTACAGATCGCCCAGGTCACCGATGTCGAGCCGGGCGGTCACCCGGAACCGTCCCCCGCCGAGATCCTCCACGGGCGGCAGCTCGCGGTCGTACTCGTCGGTGATCTCCCCGACGATCTCCTCCAGGATGTCCTCGATGGTGACGATCCCGGCCGTGCCGCCGTACTCGTCGACGACGACGGCGACATGGTTCCGCTTCTGCTGCATCTCCCGGAGCAGATCGCCCGCGTTCTTGGTGTCGGGGACGAAGACGGCGGGCCGCATCGCGGTCGACACCACATCGGATTCGGAGTCGCGGTTGACATGGGTCTTGCGGACCAGGTCCTTCAGATAGACCACGCCGACGACGTCGTCCTCGTTCTCGCCGGTCACCGGTATCCGGGAGAAGCCGGAGCGCAGGGCGAGCGTCAGGGCCTGACGGACGGTCTTGTGCCGCTCGATGCAGACCAGATCGGTCCGCGGGACCATCACCTCGCGGACCAGTGTGTCGCCCAGCTCGAAGACCGAGTGCACCATCCGGCGCTCCTCGTCCTCGATGAGGGACTCCTGCTCGGCCAGGTCGACGAGGGCCCGCAGTTCGGCCTCCGAGGCGAACGGGCCCTTGCGGAAACCCTTCCCCGGGGTCAGCGCATTGCCCAGCAGGATCAGCAGCTGCGGGATCGGGCCCATGATCCGGGCCAGCGGCAGCAGGACGTACGCGGCGGCGGTCGCGGTGCTCAGCGGGTGCTGGCGGCCGATGGTGCGCGGCGAGACGCCCACGGCGACGTACGAGACGAGGACCATCACCGCGATGGCGACGAGCAGCGCCTCCCAGGTCTCCGGGAAGGCCTGGAGACAGCCGTAGGTGACGAGCACCCCGGCGGCCATCTCGCAGGCCACCCGCACCAGCAGGGCCACATTGAGATAGCGCGTCGGATCGGCGGCGACCTGGGCCAGCTTCGCCGCGCCGCGCCGTCCCGAGCGCAGCGCCTCGGCGGCCCGGAAGCTCGACACCCGGGCGATACCGGCCTCGGCGCAGGCCGCCAGCCAGGCGACGACGACCAGCAGGACCGCCCCGGCGATCAGGGGGCCGCTCATGACACGGTCGGGGCCGGGGAGGGCCCGGTCAGTCCGCGCTCGGTCCGCCAGCCGTCCACGATGGCCGCCTGGAGGCCGAACATCTCCGCCTTCTCGTCCGGCTCCTCGTGGTCGTACCCGAGGAGGTGCAGCACCCCGTGGACGGTGAGCAGTTGCAGCTCCTCGTCCATGGAGTGCTGCGTCGGGGCCTCCTGCCCCTGCCGCTCGGCGACCTCCGGGCAGAGCACGATGTCACCGAGGAGCCCCTGGGGGGGCTCCTCGTCGTCCTTGGCGGGCGGCCGCAGCTCGTCCATCGGGAAGGACATGACATCGGTCGGCCCGGGCAGGTCCATCCACTGGATGTGCAGCTGCTCCATGGCCTCGGCGTCCACGACGATCACCGAGAGTTCGGAGAGCGGGTGGATGCGCATCCGGGCGAGGGCGTAGCGGGCGATGTCGAGCACCGCCGGCTCGTCGATCTCGATTCCGGACTCGTTGTTGACGTCGATCGACATGGTGTGGTTCGTACTACTTCCCGTGGGAGCCTCGGCCGTCGTGCGGATGCGGACGGCCGTGCTGGGCACCGCCGGTCCGCTCGCCCGCGCGGCCGTCGTACTTCTCGTACGCGTCGACGATACGGCCGACGAGCCGGTGCCGGACGACGTCCTGGGACGTGAGCCGGGAGAAGTGGACGTCCTCCACGCCGTCGAGGATGTCCTGCACCTGGCGCAGACCGCTCTTGGTCCCGTTCGGCAGGTCGACCTGGGTGACGTCACCGGTGATGACGATCTTCGAGTCGAAGCCGAGCCGGGTCAGGAACATCTTCATCTGCTCGGGATTGGTGTTCTGCGCCTCGTCGAGAATGATGAAGGCGTCGTTCAAGGTGCGGCCCCGCATATAGGCCAGCGGCGCGACCTCGATCGTCCCGGCCGCCATCAGGCGGGGGATGGAGTCCGGGTCGAGCATGTCGTGCAGGGCGTCGTAGAGCGGGCGGAGATAGGGGTCGATCTTCTCGTAGAGCGTGCCGGGCAGGAAGCCGAGGCGCTCGCCCGCCTCGACGGCGGGGCGGGTCAGGATGATCCGGGTGACCTGCTTGGACTGCAGGGCCTGGACCGCCTTGGCCATGGCCAGATACGTCTTGCCGGTGCCCGCCGGGCCGATGCCGAACACGATCGTGTGCTTGTCGATGGCGTCGACGTAGCGCTTCTGGTTGAGGGTCTTGGGGCGGATCGTGCGGCCGCGGCTGGAGAGGATGTTCTGGGTGAGCACCTCGGCGGGGGTCTCCGAGCCGTCTCCGCTGCCGTTCGCCTCCGCCCTCAGCATGGCGATCGAGCGTTCCACCGCGTCCTCCGTCATCGGCTGTCCCGTGCGGAGCACGAGCATCATCTCGTCGAAAAGTCGCTGGATCAGGGCGACTTCCGAGGGATCCCCGACCGCGCTGATCTCATTGCCCCGGACATGGATATCGGCCTCCGGGAAAGCCGCCTCGATCACGCGCAGCAGGGAATCGCCCGAGCCGAGGACCGTCACCATCGGGTGCTTCGGCGGAACCGTGAAGAAGGCCCGCGCCGCGCCGGGCCCGGAAGGCCCGGTCTGCTGCGAACGCTGCGCCTGCTTCGAGCGCTGTGCTGCCTTCGAGGTCTGTGCTGTGGGTGTCTGAGTCATGGGCCGGCTCTGTGGCCTGCGCCTACCTCCTGCTGCAGGGTTCTCGCCGCTCGACAACCTCTGGGACACAAGCGTACGACGCCGGACCGACAACGGCCGAGGGCATTTCCGGGGCCGGGAACGGCGGGGGCTTCGGGGCTGCGGTCAGGCGGGGCTGCGGAAGCCGATCGTCGGGACGGCCCGCCGCAGCGGCAGCGGCCGCGCCGGGGCGGGCAGCAGTTCGTCGAGGAACGCGTAGCGGCGCAGGGCCGCCGGATCCTGGTCGGGTGCGTCCCGGACGTACCGCCACCAGGCGGCGATCTCCCACCAGCCGGGCGCCGAGAGCGATCCGCCGAACTCCTGCACGGAGAGCGCGGCCGTCAGCCCGGCGAAGGCCAGCCGGTCTGCGAGCGGCCAGCCGGCGAGCGTACCGGTCACGAATCCCGCCGTGAACACATCGCCCGCGCCCGTCGGGTCGAGGGCCTCCACGGCGATCGCGGGGACCTCGGCGCATTCACCGCTGCGCGCGTCGACCGCGTACGCCCCCTCGGCACCGAGGGTGACGACCGCCGTCGGTACGTAGGCGGTCAGGGCGTGCGCGGCGCGGCGCGGGCAGTCGGTGCGGGTGTAGCGCATGGCCTCCGCCGCATTGGGCAGGAACGCCTCGCAGTGCTCCAGGTCGGTGAGGTGCGAGGGGTCCCACAGGCCCGTCTCGTCCCAGCCGACGTCGGCGAAGATCCGGGTGCCCGCGGCGGCGGCCCCGGCGATCCACGGCGCCTGTTCGGGACCCAGTGAGGCCACTGCGGCGCGGGCGGGCGGGCAGTCGGCCGCGACCTCCGGCGGGGGCGCCTCGTGGCCGTGGGAGACCATCGTGCGCTCTCCCTCGTACGCCATGGAGACGGTGACCGGGGAGTGCCAGTTGGGCACGGTCCGCGACAGGCCGAGGTCGATGCCCTCGCCCTGTTCCAGCGCGTCCCAGCAGTAGTCGCCGTAGTGGTCGTCCCCGAAGGCGGCGGCCAGGGACGTCCGCAGGCCGAGCCGGGCCAGGGCGGTCGCCATGTTCGCGACTCCACCGGGGCTGGACCCCATGCCGCGGGCCCAGGACTCGGTGCCGCGGACGGGCGCCGAGTCGAGTCCGGTGAGGATGATGTCGAGGAAGACCGTGCCGGTCAGATAGACGTCGCAGGGCGGGTCGCCGTCGGCCCGCAGCGCGGCGAGCGGGTCGAGCAGGCCCGGATGCCGCGCGGACGTGATGCCGTCGCCGTGCATGGGCGGGTGCGGGGGGTGGGGGTGCTGCGCGCCGTGTCGGGTGGTCACCGTGCCGCTCCTGTGCGTGGTGCAGATCCGGCCAGTCTGCCAAATCCGGGCCGGGTCCGGTGTGATCACGGTAAGCCGGTACGGAGCCGGGCGGTACGGGCGGCCGGGAGTGCGGGGGCCGGGTGCGGAGCGGAAGGGCGCGGGCAGTCGGGTGCGGGGGCGGGAGGGGCGCGGGCGGCCGTCGGACCCCGGGCCCCTCGGCCGCCCGGGCGCTCAGTCCCTGAATCAGTCCGTGAATCAGTCCGTGAAGACGTACGCGTCGACCGCGGCGATCAGTTCCGCCCTGCGCTCCTCGTCGTCGTCGAGGAACGACGCCTCGAAGGAGTTGCGGGCCAGTTCGCGCAGCTCCTCCGGCCCCAGGCCCAGCGCCTCGCGCACCGCGTGGAAGGTGTCTCCGACGTATCCGCCGAAGTAGGCGGGATCGTCGGAGTTGACCGTGCAGAGCAGCCCCGCGGCCATCATCCGGGGCAGCGGGTGCTCCTCCAGGGTGTCGACGGCCCGCAGCCGGACGTTGGACAGCGGGCAGAGCGTCAGCGGCATCCGCTCCCGGACCAGGCGGTCCACCAGTTCACCGTCCTCCAGACAGCGCAGCCCGTGGTCGATCCGCTCGACGCCCAGCACGTCGAGGGCCTCCCGGATGTACGACGCCGGGCCCTCCTCGCCCGCGTGCGCGACCCGGCGCAGCCCGAGTGCCGCCGCCGCCTCGTAGACCTCCTTGAACTTGGCGGGCGGATGGCCCACTTCGGCCGAGTCGAGCCCGATGCCGGTAATCCGGTCCAGGTAGGGCTCGGCCGCCCGCAGGGTCTCCATCGCGGATTCGGCGGGCAGATCGCGCAGAAAGCACATGATCAGCCGGGTGGAGATGCCGTACCGCCCGGGTGCCGCGTCCAGGGCTCGGCCCAGCCCCTCGACGACGGTGCCCAGCGGGACACCGCGCGCGGTATGCGCCTGCGGGTCGAAGAAGATCTCGGCGTGGCGGACGCCCTGGGCCGCGGCGCGGGCCAGATAGGCGTCGGTGAGTTCGGCGAAGTCGTCCGCGGTGCGCAGCACCGTCATCAGACCGTAGTAGAGGTCGAGGAAGGACTGGAGGTCGTCGAAGAGATAGGCGCGGCGGAGTTCCTCGGTGTCCCGGTAGGGCAGCGTGACGCCGTTGCGGTCGGCGAGGGCGAAGGCGAGTTCGGGTTCGAGGGTGCCTTCGATGTGGAGGTGGAGTTCGGCCTTGGGGAGCGGGAGCGGCACGGGAGGTTCTTCCTGAAGTGATGCGGGTGGTACGGGTGGCGCCGGTGGTACGGGCGCGGTGGTCAGGGGGCGCGTTTCGGTACGGGGATCCTCATCAGGTCCTTGGCGACGGTCAGTTCGCCCTCGTACCCGGCGGCCCGCGCCTGGCGTTCGAACTCCCCGGGGTCCGCGTACCGCTGGGAGAAGTGGGTGAGGACCAGATGCCGTACGCCCGCGTCCCGGGCCACCCGGGCGGCCTGGCCCGCGGTCAGATGCCCGTGGTCGACGGCGAGCCGTTCGTCCTCGTCGAGGAAGGTGGACTCGATGACGAGCAGATCGCAGCCCTCGGCGAGGGCGTGGACGCCGTCGCAGAGCCGGGTGTCCATGACGAACGCGAAGCGCTGTCCGCGCCGCACCTCGCTGACCTCGGCGAGGGTGGTGCCGCGGACGCTGCCCTCGCGCTGGAGCCGGCCGACGTCGGGGCCGCGGATACCGTGTTCGGCCAGCCGCTCGGGCAGCATCCGGCGTCCGTCGGGTTCGGTCAGGCGGTAGCCGAAGGATTCGACGGGGTGGGACAGCCGGCGGGCTTCCAGGGTGTACGCGGGGGTGGTGGCCAGCACTCCGTCACCGGCGACGGGCCCCTCCGCGAGGGAGACCGTCTCACGGTAGGCGGTGGCGTAGCGGAGCCGTTCGAAGAAGCGCCGGCCGCTCGCCGGGTAGTGCGCGGTGATCTCGTGCGGGACCCGGTCGAGGTTGATCCGCTGGATCACTCCGGCGAGCCCCAGGGAGTGGTCGCCGTGGAAGTGGGTGATGCAGATCCGGTTGATGTCGTGGGCGGCGACCCCGGCGCGCAGCATCTGCCGCTGGGTGCCCTCGCCGGGGTCGAACAGCAGGCCCTCGGCGTCCCAGCGGAGCAGGTACCCGTTGTGGTTGCGGTGACGGGTGGGCACCTGGCTCGCCGTTCCGAGGACGACGAGTTCGCGTACGGACACGTTGTGCTGCCTGTTCTGTCGCTGCCGGGCGGGGTGCGGGCTACCCGGGGGGCCAGGAGAGGCCGCGGCCGGCGAGCAGATGGGCGTGGGCGTGGAAGACGGTCTGTCCGGCGCCGGATCCGGTGTTGAAGACGATCCGGTAGCCGGAGCCGTCGGCCTTCTCGTCGGCGGCCACGTGTCCGGCTTCGGCGAGGACTTCGGCGGCGAGGTGGGGCGCGGCGGCGGCGAGGGACGCGGCGTCCGGGTAGTGCGCCTTGGGGATCACCAGGACGTGCGTCGGTGCCTGCGGATTGATATCGCGGAACGCGACGACGTGCTCGGTCTCCCGGACGACGGTCGCGGGCACCTCGCCCGCCACGATCTTGCAGAACAGGCAGTCCGCCTGCGGTTCTCCCGCCATGCCCGGGGTCCTCCTCGACTTCTGGACGGTGATGGTCGTCAGCGCCTGCATCGTATCGACCGTGGGCGGACGGGCGCGGGCCGGTGCCCGGGCCCCGGCCTGCGGAAGAGGTCCGGGAGGGGTCCGGGAGGGGTGCCGGGGGTCAGTTGCCGGGGGTCACGGTCCTGGTCTCGGTGACGGTGACGGTGGCTGTTTTGGTGACGGTGGCCGTTCCGGTGACCTTCACCGTCTTGGTGACGGCGGGGCGGGGGCGTTCGCCGGGGGTCCTGGTCGCCGGGGCGCGGGAGCGGCCCTTGTCGCACTGGCCGAGGTACTGGGCCTCGAAGACGAGCTTTCCGTCGACGCGGGCGTCGAGGTCGCCGCGGACGCAGGCGCCCGCGGTCTCGTCGGTGACCTTCCCCTTGAGGGCGACGGCCTGTCCGGTGCGGGTGCTGCCCTCGCAGGCGACGGTCGCCGTGCCGGGGGCGCCGGCCGGGACGGCCGAGGGGCCCGTACGGCTGCGTTCGCCCGCCACCGTGGCCGTACAGCTGAAGCTGCGGATGTCGAAGCCGATCCGCTCCAGGGTGGCGCGCGCGGTGTGTTTGGTGGTCATCGCCACGGACGACGACGAGAGCGTCCGTTCACGCGGTTCGCAGGCCGTGGTGCCCGCCGCCGCCGCCGCGACCGCGACGGCGGCGGCGAGGGCCCGGAGCCGTACCGCCGCCGTACCGCGGGTGCCGACCGTCCGGCGGGCGCGAGGGCGCCGCCGGCCCCGAAGTCCGTTCATGCAGGGAAGCGTGGCACCGCACGGCCGGGAGGAAAAGACCGGTTGCGGCCAGGCTCACCCGTACGGACCCTCCACGGGGAGGCTGGCCGGGGGCGGTCAGGACCAGCGGCCGGTGCGGGTCAGGAGCAGGGCCGTCGCCGCCGTACCCGCGGTGGAGGTACGGAGCACACTGCGGCCCAGCCGGTACGGGCGGGCCCCGGCCGCTTCGAACAGGGCGATCTCCTCCGGCGACACCCCGCCCTCCGGTCCGACGACGACCACGACGGAGCCCGCGGTGGGCAGCACGGCGGTGGCGAGGGGTTCGGCGCCCTCCTCGTGGAGGACGGCGGCGAAGTCGGCTTCGGCGAGGAGTTCGGCGACCCGGCGGGTGGTGGCCGGTTCGGTGATCTCGGGGAAGCGGAGGCGGCGCGACTGCTTGCCCGCCTCGCGGGCCGTGGCCCGCCACTTCGCCAGGGATTTGGCGCCCCGGTCGCCCCGCCACTGGGTGATGCAGCGGGACGCGGACCAGGGCACGATCGCGTCGGTCCCGGTCTCCGTCATGGTCTCGACGGCGAGTTCGCCGCGGTCGCCCTTGGGGAGCGCCTGGACGACGGTGATCCGGGGGGAGGGCTCGGGCTCGTCGGGGAACGAGACCGGTTCGACGATCAGCCGGTCCTTGCCCTCGGTGCGCAGGACCCGGCCCGCGGCACCGCGGCCGCGGCCGTCGGTGAGGACGACGTCCTCGCCGGGCTGGAGCCGTTTCACGGAGACGGCGTGCCGCCCCTCGGGGCCGTCCAGGACGAGGGGGGAGCCGGGGGCGGCGCCGTCGAGGGAGTCGACGACGAACACGGGCGCGGTCATCAGGAGTCCTCCCGTCCGCCGGTGGAGCCGCCGACGGCAGCGGTACGGCCCGTTCCGCCGGGGGCCCCGTCGCCCGCCGGGTCCTCCGGGTCCTGCCAGGTGCCGTCCGGGCCCGCGGCGCCGTGCTGTTCGGTGCCCTGCCAGGCGGTGTGCTGCCATTCGGCGACGAGCGTGTCCACCAGGTCGGCGGCCGGGAGCGCGCGGGCCATCCGGTGGCCCTGTCCGGCCCAGAGCGCCATGCCCTGCGGGTCGCCCGCCTGCGCCGCGGCCTTCCGCAGCCCGGTCGTCAGATGGTGCACCTCGGGGTAGGCGGCGGGGGCGTAGGGGCCGTGCTCGCGCAGGAAGCGGTTGACCAGACCGCGGGCGGGCCGGCCGGTGAAGGCGCGGGTCAGCTCGGTGCGGACGAACAGCGGATTGGTCATGGCCTGCTTGTGCAGCGGATTCGCCCCGGACTCGGGGCAGACCAGGAAGGCCGTGCCGAGCTGGGCCGCGCTCGCCCCGGCCGCCAGGACGGCCGCGATCTGGCTGCCCCGCATCAGCCCGCCGGTGGCGATGACCGGCAGGTCGACGACGTCCCGGACGAGTGCGATCAGGGTCAGCAGTCCGATGCCGGTGCCGTCCGCCGCCGGATCGTCGCGGTGGGTGCCCTGGTGGCCGCCCGCCTCGATGCCCTGGACGCAGACCGCGTCGGCGCCCGCCCACTGCGCGGCCTGGGCCTCCTCGGGCGTGGTGACGGTGACGACCGTGTACGTGCCCGCCCGGGCGAAGGACGCGAGGACGTCCGGGGCGGGGCAGCCGAAGGTGAAGGAGACCACCGGCACCGGATCGTCCCGCAGGATGGCCAGTTTGGCCTCGTACCCGTCGTCGCGGCCGGACTCCGGATCGCCGAGCGGCGTCTCGTACCAGCTCGACTCGCCCGCGAGCTGCTGGCGGTAGACCTCGACGGCGCTCGGGTCGGAGATCCGGGGCTGCGGCATGAACAGGTTCACGCCGAACGGCCGTGAAGTGAGCCCCCGGATCTGCTTGATCTCCTGGTACATCCCGTCGGTGGTCTTGTACCCGGCGGCGAGGAATCCGAGGCCGCCCGCTTCGGAGACGGCGGCGGCGAGGCGCGGGCCGGACGCCCCTCCGGCCATCGGCGCGGCGATCACGGGGTGCCGGAGCAGATCGGAAAGGGCGGGGGACCCGGAGGGCGCGGAGGACATGCAGGCATCGTGCCACCTGCGTACGTCCGTGACGAAACGGGCCCCGGGTACCTGCCGCCGCAATGTCGTGCAAAGGGGTCCGGCCCCCGGCCGGGGGCCGGACGGGAGGGTCCCGGGGCGGCCGGGACCCTCCTCGTCGACGATCCGATACGGCCTAGGCCGTGTCTGACAAATGGCGTCGTCCGCCCGGAGGGCGGGGCCTGCGGCTCCCCCAGCCCTGCGGCTGGGGGGACCCCCAGGTGCGTGCAATCGCAAGGCGGTGGGGGTCCCCCCGGCGAAGCCAGGGGGCGGTTTCCCTCGTACTGGACGTACTCGGGAAATCCCGACAACGCTGGGGGCACCTCCCGTGCCCGAAGGGCACAGGGGGAGAGTGTGCGTGCCGGGCGTCGCGGGCCAGACGGGATTTGTCAGACACGGCCTAGCGGCCGTTGAAGGCGTCCTTCAGCCGGGAGAACAGGCCCTGCTGGCCGGGCTGGAACTGGCCCTGCGGCCGCTCCTCGCCGCGCAGCTTCGCCAGTTCGCGCATCAGCCGCTCCTGCTCGGGGTCGAGCTTCGTCGGGGTCGTCACCTCGACGTGGACGATGAGGTCGCCGCGCCCGCCACCGCGCAGATGCGTCACCCCTCGGCCGTGGAGCGGGATCGACTGCCCGGACTGCGTCCCGGGCCGGATGTCGACCTCCTCCAGACCGTCGAGGGTCTCCAGCGGCACCTTGGTGCCGAGGGAGCCCGCCGTCATGGGGATGGTGACCGTGCAGTGCAGATCGTCGCCGCGGCGCTGGAACACCGGATGCGGCAGTTCGTGGATCTCGACGTACAGATCGCCGGCGGGGCCGCCGCCGGGGCCGACCTCGCCCTCCCCGGCCAGCTGGATACGGGTCCCGTTGTCGACACCCGCGGGGATCTTGACCGTCAGCGTACGGCGGGAGCGGACCCGGCCGTCGCCCGCGCACTCGGGGCACGGGGTGGGGACGACCGTACCGAAGCCCTGGCACTGCGGGCAGGGACGGGAGGTCATGACCTGGCCCAGGAAGGACCGGGTGACCTGGGAGACCTCACCGCGGCCGCGGCACATGTCGCAGGTCTGCGCCGAGGTGCCGGGGGCGGCGCCCTCGCCGGAGCAGGTGGTGCAGACGACGGCCGTGTCGACCTGGATGTCCTTGGTGGTGCCGAAGGCCGCCTCGTTGAGTTCGATCTCCAGCCGGATCATCGCGTCCTGGCCGCGCCGGGTGCGCGAGCGCGGGCCGCGCTGGGACGCCGTACCGAAGAAGGCGTCCATGATGTCCGAGAAGTTCCCGAAGCCGCCGGCGCCGAAGCCGCCCGCCCCGCCACCGCCCGACTGGGACAGCGGATCGCCGCCGAGGTCGTAGACCTGCTTCTTCTGCGGGTCCGACAGCACCTCGTAAGCGGCGTTGATCTCCTTGAACCGCTCCTGGGTCTTCGGGTCCGGGTTCACGTCCGGGTGGAGTTCCCGGGCAAGTCTGCGGAACGCCTTCTTGATCTCGTCCTGGGAGGCGTCGCGGCGCACGCCGAGTACGGCGTAGTAGTCCGTGGCCACTTACGACTCCGCCAGGATCTGTCCGACGTAACGTGCCACTGCGCGTACCGCTCCCATCGTTCCGGGGTAGTCCATGCGGGTCGGTCCGACCACGCCGAGTTTGGCAACTGCCTCGTCGCCCGAACCGTAGCCCACGGTCACGACGGACGTTGCGTTGAGCCCCTCGTGGGCGTTCTCGTGACCGATGCGCACGGTCACGCCCATGCCTCCGCCGGACTCCTTGGCCTCGCCGAGCAGCTTGAGGAGCACCACGTGCTCCTCCAGCGCCTCCAGCACCGGCCGGATCGTCAGGGGGAAGTCGTGTCCGAAGCGGGTGAGATTGGCGGTACCGCCGATCATCAGCCGCTCCTCGGTCTCCTCGACGAGGGTTTCGAGGAGGGTGGAGAGCACGGTGGTGACCGTGCCGCGGTCCTCCGGCTCGTCGAAGGAGTCGGGCAGGTCCTGCACCAGCTGCGGCACATCGGTGAACCGGCGGCCGACGACCCTGCTGTTGAGCCGGGCCCGCAGATCGGCGAGGGAGGCCTCGCCGAAGGGGGCCGGGCAGTCGATCATCCGCTGCTCGACCCGGCCGGTGTCGGTGATCAGGACCAGCATCAGCCGGGCGGGCGCCAGCGACAGCAGTTCGACGTGGCGGACCGTGGACCGGGTCAGCGAGGGGTACTGCACGATCGCGACCTGGCGGGTCAGCTGCGCCAGCAGCCGTACCGTACGGCCGACGACGTCGTCGAGGTCGACCGCTCCGTCGAGGAAGCTCTGGATGGCGCGCCGCTCGGCCGCGGAGAGCGGCTTGACCCCGGCGAGCCGGTCGACGAAGAGGCGGTAGCCCTTGTCGGTGGGGATGCGCCCGGCGCTGGTGTGGGGCTGGGCGATGAAGCCCTCCTCCTCCAGCACGGCCATGTCGTTGCGGACGGTGGCCGGGGAGACGCCGAGCTGATGGCGTTCGGTGAGGGCCTTGGAGCCGACGGGCTCCTCGGTGCCGACATAGTCCTGGACGATGGCGCGCAGCACCTCAAGTCTGCGTTCGCTGAGCATCCCGCGCACCTCCAACTGTTTCGTCCGACCGCTCTGTCCGCCCTCGGCTCCCGGGGCGGACGGACGGTTCTCCGGATCGTTCCCCGGTGACCCATCTGGCACTCCACATGCACGAGTGCCAAATCTTCCCCGTGCCAGTGTACGGCCGCCCGGTGCGGGCGGAGCAAGACGACCGGTCACGCTACCGTGCGCCCCGGCCGGGCGCTCCCCTGCCCGCCCCTTGCGTCTGCCCTGTGCCCCCTGTATCCGTTCCGTCCGCGCCGTCCCGCCGATTCCTCCGGTCCCGCCGATTCCTCCGGTCCCGCCGATCCTTCCGGTCCCTCCGGTCCCTCCGCCGGTGCCGGGGGCCGTGGCGATAGCGTCCCGGTATGGACATCGCTTGGGAAGACCACGGCTGGGAGCGGCTGGCCGAGGGGGTGGGCCGGTGCAGGCTGCCCGGGTGGGACGCGACCTGCGGGCTGATCGCCGGCCGGGACGGCGCGCTGCTGTACGACACGGGTTCGACGCTCGCAGAGGGCGCCGCGCTGCGGGCCCGGGCGGAGGCGCTGCTGGGCGGCCGTCGGGTGACGCATATCGCGCTCAGCCATCCGCACTTCGACCATGTGATGGGTACGGCGGCGTTTCCCGGTGCCGAGGTGTTCGGGGCGGTCGGCATGGACACGCTGCTGCCGAGGGAGCGGGAGGAACTGCGGGCGGACGCGGTGCGGTTCGGGGTACCGGAGGAGGAGGCGGCCCGGTCGGCGGATTCGCTGGTGGCGCCGGGGCACACGGTCACCGGGGAGCGGATGCTGGACCTGGGCGGGCGCCGGGTGCTGCTGGCGAACGTCGGTCCCGGGCACACCGGGCACGATCTGGCGGTCCTGGTGCCCGGCGAGCCCGAGGTGGTGTTCTGCGGGGATCTGGTGGAGGAGTCCGGCGAGCCGCAGGCGGGCCCGGACGCGGTCGGCGCCCGCTGGCCTGCCGCCCTGGACCGGCTGCTGGCGCTGGGCGGGGAGGACGCCGCCTATGTCCCGGGGCACGGGGCCGTGGTCGACGCGGCGTTCGTCCGGGCGCAGCGCACTGCGCTGGCGGAGCGCTTCGGGGTGTCGTAGCGTCGGGCGAATGCGCAGCTACAGCCCTGATCTGACCCCGCCGTGGAAGAAGCGGGCGCCGGTGCCGGAGGTGCCCGCGGACCCCTCGGACCCCGATCTGGTGGTGGAGGAGGTCACCACGGGCTTCTGCGGGGCCGTGGTGGGGTGCGAGGCGGGGACGGTGACGCTGGAGGACCGCTTCGGCAAGCACCGGGTGTTCCCGCTGGCGCCGCGCGGGTTTCTGCTGGACGGGCAGATCGTGACGCTGGTACGCCCGGGGGCCGGGGCTCCGGCCCGCCCGGTGCGGACGGCGTCCGGTTCCGTCGCGGTGCCGGGGGCGCGGGCGCGGGTGGCCCGGGCGGGCCGTATCTATGTGGAGGGCCGCCACGACGCCGAGCTGGTGGAGAAGGTGTGGGGGGACGATCTGCGCATCGAGGGCGTGGTGGTCGAGTATCTGGCGGGCATCGACGATCTGCCCGCGATCGTCGGGGAGTTCGCCCCCGGTCCGGACGCCCGGCTGGGGGTTCTGGTGGACCATCTGGTGCCGGGGTCCAAGGAGTCCCGGATCGCGGCGTCGGTGACCGATCCGCATGTGCTGGTGGTGGGGCATCCCTATATCGACGTGTGGGGTGCGGTGAAGCCGTCGTCGCTGGGCATCGCCGGATGGCCGCGGGTGCCCCGGGGCGAGGACTGGAAGACGGGCGTCTGCCGGGCCCTGGGCTGGCCCGCCAACACGGGCGCGGCCTGGCAGCACATCCTGTCCCGCGTCGGCTCCTACAAGGATCTGGAGCCGGAGCTGCTGGGCCGGGTCGAGGAGCTGATCGACTTTGTGACGGCGCCGGAGTAGGGCGGCGCTCCCGGATCGGGCCGGATCAACGCGCGGGGGCCCCGGGCTTCGCCCGGGGGCACCCCCGGCGGCGGGTGCGAAAGGCACCCGAACCCGGCACGATCCGGAAGGGAGGCGCCAGGGCGTTCCGAGCCCGCCCGCGGGTCCGGGCGGCCCCAGCACATGTCTCGCGCATCGGTCCGGCCTCCCTGCTCCCCCGGCCTGCGCCGGGCGGCGGTTCAGTCGACCAGGTCCCGCACCACCCCGTCCGCCAGGAGTCTGCCGCGCAGGGTCAGCACCGCCAGCCCCTGCTCGTAGGCGGCGGGCTCCAGCAGTCCGTCCCCGAGGGAGCGCTCCGCGGCCCGCAGACCCGCCGGGCGGAGCAGCGACAGCGGGGCGCCGTCGCGGAGGCGGAGCTCCAGCAGGATGCGTTCGATCCGGCGGTCGTCGGGCGTGAGGAGTTCCCGTCCGGCACCGGGTGAGCGGCCCTCCGCGAGGGCCGAGGCGTAGGCCGCGGGGTGTTTCACGTTCCACCAGCGGACTCCGCCGACGTGGCTGTGTGCTCCGGGGCCCGCGCCCCACCAGTCCGCGCCGCGCCAGTACAGCTCGTTGTGGTGGCAGCGGGCGGCGTCGGTGGTGGCCCAGTTCGATACCTCGTACCAGCTGAAGCCCGCGGCGGCGAGGAGCTCGTCGGCGATCAGATAGCGGTCGGCGTGGACGTCGTCGTCGGTCATCGGCACCTCGCCGCGCCGGATGCGGCGGGCCAGCTGCGTACCTTCCTCGACGATGAGCGCATAGGCCGACACATGGTCCGGTCCGGCGCCCACGGCCGCCTCCAGAGAGGCCCGCCAGTCGTCGTCGGACTCGCCGGGCGTGCCGTAGATGAGGTCCAGGTTCACATGGTCGAAGCCGGCGGCCCGGGCCTCGGCGACACAGGCCTCGGGGCGGCCGGGAGTGTGGCTGCGGTCGAGGACCTTGAGCACGTGCTGCCGGGCGCTCTGCATACCGAAGGAGATCCGGTTGAAGCCGCCTTCCCTCAGCTCCGCCAGATACTCCGGACCGACCGACTCGGGATTCGCCTCGGTGGTGATCTCCGCGCCGTCCGCCAGCCCGAACTCGGTGCGCACCGCGTCCAGCATCGCCACCAGATCGGCGGCGGCGAGCAGGGTGGGCGTCCCGCCGCCGACGAAGACGGTCCGCACGGGCCGGGGGTCGTCGCCGAGGACCTTGCGGGCCAGCCGTATCTCCTCGGCGACGGTCGCCGCGTAGTGATCGCGGGAGGCCAGGACTCCGCCGGAACCGCGCAGCTCGGTCGCCGTGTAGGTGTTGAAATCGCAGTAGCCGCAGCGGGTGGCGCAGTACGGCACATGGAGATAGAAGGCGAGGGGCCGCTCGGCGGCACCGTCGAGGGCGGAGGCGGGGAGCGACCCGTCGTCGGGCACGGGCACGCCGTCGGGCAGTACGGAAGGCATACGCCCATTCTCCGGCACTCCGGGACATCCCGTGCCGCCCTGTGGATAACCTGCCCCGCCGGTGCGGAAGCCCAGGTCGGAGAGGGGTTACGGGGTGGCGGTGCGGGCCCGGGGTCCGCAGGGGTGGTCCGGGCCCCGGTCCCGTCGGCGGTACGGGCCGCACCGGGTCCGGGCGGCGCCGCCCGGACCCGTACCGTCACGCCTCGCGCTGGCCCTCGTACATCTCTTCGACGAGGTGCCGGAACTCCCGCTCGACCGCCGGGCGCTTCAGCTTCATGCTCGGGGTGAGATCGCCGTGCTCGACGTCGAGGTCGCGCGGCAGCAGCCGGAACTTCTTCACCGTCTGCCAGCGCTGGAGCCCCTGGTTGAGCCGGTCCACATAGCCGGCGATCATCTCCCGGGTGGCGGGAGCGGCCAGCACCTCGGCATAGCTGCTGCCCTCCAGACCGTGCTCGGCGGCCCAGCCGAGGACGGCGGGCTCGTCGAGGGCGATCAGCGCGGTGCAGTAGTTCCGGTCCGCGCCGATGACGACGACGTTGGAGACGAACGGGCAGATCGCCTTCAGCTGGATCTCGACCTCGGTCGGGGCGATGTACTTTCCGCCCGACGTTTTGATCAGGTCCTTCTTCCGGTCCGTGATGGTGAGATAGCCGTCCGCGGAGAGTTCGCCCAGGTCTCCGGTGCGGAGCCAGCCGTCCTCCTCCAGCACCTCGGCGGTCTGTCCGGGCTGCCGGTGGTAGCCCTCCATGATCGCGGGGCCACGGAGCAGGATTTCGCCGTCGTCCGCGATCCGCACCTCCAGACCGGGCAGCGGCTTGCCGACGGTGCCGGTGCGGTAGGAGCCGTGGCGGTTGACGAAGTTCACGGCGCTGGACTCCGTGAGGCCGTACCCCTCCAGGATGTGGATGCCCGCACCGGCGAAGAAGTAGCCGATCTCCGGGGAGAGCGCGGCGGAGCCGGAGACGGCGACCCTGAGCCGCCCGCCGAAGGCCTCGCGGAGCTTGGCGTAGACGAGCCGGTCGGCAATCCGGTGCTGGGAGCGGAGCCCGAAGGGCGCGGTCGCCGATCCGGTGCGGCGGAAGTTGTCCTGGGTGGTCCGGGCGTACTCGCGGGCGACCTCGGCGGCCCACCGGAAGACCTTGTACTTGGCGGGGCCCCCGGCGCGCGCCTTGGCGGCGACACCGTTGTAGACCTTCTCGAAGATCCGCGGCACCGCGGCCATATAGGTGGGCCGGATGACCGGAAGGTTCTCCACGATCTTGTCGTGGCGGCCGTCGACGGCCGTGACGTGGCCGACTTCAATCTGGCCGGAGATCAGGGCCTTGCCGAAGACGTGCGCCAGCGGCAGCCACAGGTACTGGACGTCGTCCTTGTTGATCTGGCCGGTCCCGGCGATGGCCTTCGCCATGTACGACCAGTTGTCGTGCGGCAGCCGGACGCCCTTGGGGCGGCCCGTGGTGCCGGAGGTGTAGATGAGGGTGGCGAGCTGGGTGGGCGTGATCGCGTGGATCCGCTCCTCGACCGCCGTGGGCCGTTCTTCGAGGAGCGCCCGGCCGCGCTGCTCCAGTTCGTCGAGGCCGAGCACGAACCCGTCCGTCGCGGTACCGGCCGCGGGGGCCGCGGCTGCATCGGCGCCGGTCGCAGGGTCCGCGGCGGCATCGGCACCGGTCGCGGCGGGGTCGATGACCACGACATGGCGCAGCTCGGGCAGTTCCGCCCGCCGCTCCAGGACCTTCGCCAGCTGGGCCGCGTCCTCGGCTATGAGGATCCGGCTGCCGGAGTCGGTGAGGATGAACGCCGACTCCTCGGCGTTGGTGGAGGGGTAGATGGTGGTCGTGGCACCGCCCGCGCACATCACGCCGAGGTCGGCCAGGATCCACTCGATACGGGTCGCGGCCATCAGGGCGACCCGGTCCTCGGGGCGGATGCCGAGGCCGATCAGCCCGGCGGCGATCGCGTACACGCGCTCTGCCGTCCCGGCCCAGGTGAGCGACGCCCAGACGGTCGGCGCGGGGGCGTCGTCCGCCGCGGCGGCTCCCCCGGGTTCACCGTCGGACGGCTCCGCGGTCGCCCGACCCGGGGCAGGGGCACCGGCCGGTGCCAGGACCGGGTAGCGGAAGGCCTCGCCGTCCGGGGTCGCCGCCACCCGCTCGGTGAAGAGCATCGCCACCGAGGCCGGGCGGTTGTCGATCGTGGTCTGTGTGTCGCTCAAGACATCCTCCGGGCCTGCGGCGGCGTACTGACCGTAAGGACGCCACTGAGCAGGCACTTTTCAACTGGCCGGGTACCCCCGGCCGGGCGCGATCAGCGTAGATCGCGTACCGCCGGTACGTAAGGGGCTTCCGTCCTCCGCTTCGATGCGTGCGGGTACGGACACGGACAGCGCCCGGCCGGTCCTGCCGGCCGGGCGCCCCGCGCGATCGCCCGCGGTTACTTCTTGGCCTTGCCGCCACCGCTGTCGTCGCTGGAGAGGACGGCGATGAAGGCCTCCTGCGGGACCTCGACACTGCCGACCATCTTCATCCGCTTCTTGCCTTCCTTCTGCTTCTCCAGCAGCTTCCGCTTCCGGGAGATGTCACCGCCGTAGCACTTGGCGAGGACGTCCTTGCGGATGGCCCGGATGGTCTCGCGGGCGATGACCCGGGAGCCGATCGCGGCCTGGACCGGCACCTCGAAGGCCTGCCGGGGGATCAGCTCCTTCAGCTTGGCGACGAGCCGTACGCCGTACGCGTACGCCTGGTCCCGGTGCGTGATCGCGGAGAAGGCGTCGACCTTGTCGCCGTGGAGCAGGATGTCGACCTTGACCAGGTGCGCGGACTGCTCGCCGGTGGGCTCGTAGTCCAGCGAGGCATAGCCGCGGGTCTTGGACTTCAGCTGGTCGAAGAAGTCGAAGACGATCTCCGCGAGGGGCAGGGTGTAGCGGATCTCCACCCGGTCCTCGGAGAGGTAGTCCATTCCGAGCAGGGTGCCGCGGCGGGTCTGGCAGAGCTCCATGATCGAGCCGATGAACTCGGTCGGCGCGAGGACGGTGGCGCGGACGACCGGCTCGAAGACCTCGCTGATCTTGCCTTCGGGGAACTCGCTGGGGTTGGTCACCGTGTGCTCGACGCCGTCCTCCATGATCACCCGGTAGACCACGTTGGGCGCGGTGGCGATCAGATCGAGGCCGAACTCGCGCTCCAGCCGCTCCCGGATCACATCGAGGTGGAGCAGGCCGAGGAAGCCGACGCGGAAGCCGAAGCCCAGGGCCGCGGAGGTCTCCGGCTCGTACACCAGGGCGGCGTCGTTGAGCTGGAGCTTGTCGAGGGCGTCGCGCAGCTCGGGGTAGTCCGAGCCGTCCAGCGGGTAGAGGCCGGAGAACACCATCGGCTTGGGGTCCTTGTAGCCGCCGAGTGCCTCCGTGGCGCCCTTGACCTGCTGGGTGATGGTGTCGCCGACCTTGGACTGGCGGACGTCCTTCACTCCGGTGATGAGATAGCCCACCTCGCCGACGCTCAGACCGTCGGCCGGGAGCATCTCGGGCGAGTTGGTGCCGATCTCCAGCAGTTCGTGGGTGGCGCCGGTGGACATCATCCGGATCCGCTCGCGCTTGCCGAGCTTGCCGTCGATGACCCGGACATAGGTGACGACGCCCCGGTAGGAGTCGTACACCGAGTCGAAGATCATCGCGCGGGCGGGGGCGTCGGCGACGCCGACCGGGGCGGGGACCTCGCGGACCACCCGGTCCAGCAGCGCTTCGACACCGAGGCCGGTCTTCGCGGAGACCTTCAGGACGTCGTCGGGGTCGCAGCCGACGAGGTTCGCCAGCTCCTCTGCGAACTTCTCGGGCTGGGCCGCCGGAAGGTCGATCTTGTTGAGGACGGGGACGATCGCCAGATCGTTCTCCATCGCCAGATAGAGGTTGGCGAGGGTCTGCGCCTCGATGCCCTGCGCCGCGTCGACCAGCAGGACCGTGCCCTCACAGGCCGCGAGGGAGCGCGAGACCTCATAGGTGAAGTCCACGTGCCCCGGGGTGTCGATCATGTTCAGGATATGGGTCCGGCCCTGGCCGGGCCCCTCGGTGGGGGCCCAGGGCAGCCGGACGGCCTGGGACTTGATCGTGATGCCGCGCTCGCGCTCGATGTCCATGCGGTCGAGATACTGGGCGCGCATCTGCCGCTGCTCGACCACGCCGGTGAGCTGGAGCATCCGGTCGGCAAGGGTCGACTTGCCGTGGTCGATGTGGGCGATGATGCAGAAATTGCGGATCAGCGCCGGGTCGGTACGGCTCGGCTCTGGCACATTGGGAGGAGTCGCGGGCACGCAGGGTCCTGATTCTTGGGACGCTCCGGCGGCGCCGGGCGTCCCGTCTGGAGGCGATGACGGGTCTGTACGTAGCCCCTATCGTCCCACGCGTGAGGGACTGAGGCCGGTTTGGGCCGCCGGGAGCCCGGCTGGTACCGTGGCTGGCTGTGTGTCTCGTGCGCCCTCCCGAGCGGAGGATCCGCGCGGCGGGCACACCCATCACAGATCATCGAACCTGAGAAGGCTCTTTCGTGGCGAACATCAAGTCCCAGATCAAGCGGAACAAGACGAACGAGAAGGCGCGCCTGCGCAACAAGGCCGTCAAGTCGTCCCTGAAGACCGCGATCCGCAAGGCCCGCGAGGCCGTCGCCGCCGGCGACGTCGAGAAGGCCACCGTGGCGACCCGTGAGGCGACCCGCAAGCTCGACAAGGCCGTCTCGAAGGGCGTCATCCACAAGAACGCCGCCGCCAACAAGAAGTCGGCGCTTGCGGCGAAGGTCAACGCCCTCCAGGCCTGATCACCCGGCACCGCATCCGGTGAGCCCCGTCACAGCGACGAGGCGGTCCACCGGACGAGGTGACCGCCGGGACGACGAGCGGGCCCTCTCTCATCCGCTCCCTTCCCGGCAGCTTCGGACACGCACTTGGTCCTGCGTTCGCCACGCGGGTGCGAGTCCACCGGCAGAACCTCCCGAAGGCCCCGGCCCTCCCGGCCGGGGCCTTCGGCATGCCCGCACGGCCGGTGACCGGCGGGCCGGGACACCCGCTTCAGGAGAGCGGGTGTCAGCGCTCAGTCCGAGCGCACGGGGGACGGACTCTCTTGCGCGCATGCGGGTGAGAGGTCCGGTAGCTCAGCCCGTGCACAGCCGGGACGGACACGGCGGCCGACCGGGGCGCGGGGGCGGCCGTGCAGCCGCCGGGTCATCCGACCTCCGGGCGCGCGTCAGCGCGGGGCGCGGCCCGAGCGGGCGGCGCGGGCGATGGTGACGACCGCTTTCTCCAGGGCGTACTCCGGGTCGTCGCCGCCGCCCTTCACACCCGCGTCGGCCTCCGCCACGGCCCGTAGCGCCACGGACACGCCGTCGGGGGTCCAGCCGCGCATCTGCTGCCGCACCCGGTCGATCTTCCAGGGCGGCATGCCCAGCTCGCGGGCGAGATCGGCGGGCCTGCCGCCGCGGGCCGATGACAGTTTGCCGATGGCCCGGACGCCCTGCGCCAGCGCACTGGTGATCATCACGGGGGCGACACCGGTGGAGAGCGACCATCGCAGCGCCTCCAGCGCCTCCGCCGCCCGGCCCTCGACCGCGCGGTCGGCGACGGTGAAGCTCGACGCTTCGGCCCGGCCGGTGTAGTAGCGCCCGACGATCTCCACGTCGATCGTGCCCTCGACATCCGCGGTGAGCTGGGACACCGCGCTCGCCAGCTCCCGGAGGTCGCTGCCGATGGAGTCCACCAGCGCCTCGCACGCCTCGGGCGTGGCGGATCTGCCGAGGGCCCGGAACTCCGAGCGGACGAAGGTCAGCCGCTCCGCGGGCTTGGTCGTCTTGGGGCAGGCGACCTCCCGGGCCCCTTCCTTGCGCGCGGCGTCCAGGAGTCCCTTGCCCTTGGCACCGCCGGGGTGGACGAGGACGAGGGTGATCTCCTCGACGGGCGCGGCGAGATACGCCTTGACGTCCTTGACGGTGTCGGCGGACAGGTCCTGGGCGTTCCGGACGATCACCACCTTGCGCTCGGCGAAGAGGGAGGGGCTCGTCAGCTCGGCCAGGGTGCCGGGCTGGAGCTGGTCGGCGGTGAGATCGCGGACGTCCGTATCGGCGTCGGCGGCCCGCGCGGCTGCCACCACCTGCTGGACGGCGCGGTCCAGCAGGAGGTCCTCCTGTCCCACGGCGAGCGTGACGGGGGCGAGCGGGTCGTCTGTCGGGTTCTTCCTGGTGGCCATCGTGAACCAGCATCCCACGCCCCACCGACACCCGGCCCCGGGGCGGGGTGCCCGTGACGGTGCCGGACAATGGCGGGGTGAGTGAGGGACGACATGTACTGGTGCTGCCGGACCGTGACGCCGCCGAGGAGGTGGCGGAGGAACTGGCCGACCGCTTCGGAGTGACCGACGAGCCGCAGTTGGTCCGGGACGCGCTCGCGGGCGAGGACGATGCGGAGGACGCCCAGTGGCTGGTCGTCGTGGAGGATCCCGCGGACCGGCTCGACCCGGCCGTGCTCGACGCTTTCGCCGCCGAGTACGAGGGCTGGCTGGAGCCGCCCCGCTGAACCCCCGCCCGGGCCCGCCCGCCCACGGCGCACCGGCCGGTGGCACAGCGGCCAGCGGCGCAGCTGCCGGTCAGTCCCCGTCGGCTCCCCCGCCCCTGTCGCTCCGGCCGTCTTCACCGGCCCTGGGGTCGGTCGGGAGCCGGTCCAGCCGGATCCCGAAGTGGTCGCGGTAGGCGGCGAACACGGCCGGATCGTCGTGGAGGGTCTCCTCGTGGCGCTCACCGCCCCGGGTGATGACCAGCCGGCGCCCGCTGAGGGTGGTCCGGCCTTCGGCGGTGAGCCGGGAGCAGACCAGGGAGCGGGTGAAGTGGGACTCGGGCGAGGTGCTGTGCCACCAGGCACCGGCCCGGAAGTCGCCCAGGACCCGGGGCCGGGTTTCCAGCCGGAACTGCGGTTTTCCGTCCCGCAGTACGTCGAGGTCCCCATGGCCGTCCGCGTCCCCCGGGGCGTCCCGGCCGCCCGCCGGGACGATGCGGAACGCACCGGCCGGGTCGTGCTGTTCCTCCCGCAGGTCGAAGGCGAGGGGGTGGTGGCTGTGGTCGCCGAAGCCGACGTCCGCGAGCCACCGCCCGGCGCCGTCCTCCGTCTCGACGAGAAGGGCCAGATGGTCGTACGGGATGCCGAGGGTGCCGTCCTCGCCAAAGACCCGGGCCTGGAGCAGCTGGACCCGGAACCCGAGATCGCGCAGCAACGCGGCGAAGGCGCCGTTGAGTTCGTAACAGATACCGCCCCGGCCCGCCGATGCGATCTTGTCGACCAGCCGCTTCTCGTCCAGCACGATTCCCTCACCGAGATGCACGGAGAGGTTCTCGAAGGGCACGCTCCGCAGATGGCGCTCCTGTAGTTCCCGCAGGGCCGTGGCGTTCGCGTGACCGGGCCTGTCGGCACCGATGCGGCGGAGATAGGCGTCCATGGCCCCAGTGTGACCCGCTCCCCTGCCCCGGGGCACGGCCGTCGCACCGGCTTGGTCCCAAAGGCCCACTCCGGTGGACCGTACGGCCCGGGACCTGCGGCGGAGGCCGCTCCCCGTCCATGCAGACCACCCGGGGAACCCGGTTCCGGCCGGACCGCCGGGGACCGGAGACCGGCCGGGGGTGTGCCGGCGGGGCCGTGGGGCACC
Source organism: Streptomyces tsukubensis (assembly GCF_003932715.1). Lineage (NCBI taxonomy): Bacteria > Bacillati > Actinomycetota > Actinomycetes > Kitasatosporales > Streptomycetaceae > Streptomyces > Streptomyces tsukubensis. The sequence goes on from NZ_CP020700.1 coordinate 2,378,883, forward strand.
TGCGGGGGCCCGGCCGGGCCCCGGGCCGGGAGGACCCGGTCCGGTCCCCCGTCCCGGCGGGCGGACCGCCTGCCCGGTCGCGGCCGTCCCGAAGTGCGGCGGCGGCCGTCGCGGATCGCGGCGCGCAGCCCCCTTCCCGTGCCGGACACCGCGACCGGGCCGTCCTCGTCGGTGCGCAGCACCACGGCGCCCAGGTGCCGGAAGGCGGCGACGGTACGGGGCGCGGGGTGGCCGTACGGGTTGTCCCGGCCCGCGGAGATCAGGGCGAACGCGGGGCGCACCGCCCGCAGCAGCCCCGGATCCTGGTGCGCGGACCCGTGGTGGGCCACCTTGACCACATCGACCTCCCCCAGCGCGGGCCGGGTCCGCAGCAGGGCCCTCTGGGCCGGGGGCTCCAGATCACCGAGCAGCAGCAGGGTGGGACCTCCGGCGGAGCGGACGAGCAGTGTCACGCTGGCATCGTTGGCGTCGTCGGCGTGCCGGGGAGGGAAGGCCGCCCGGGGGTCGGCGTCCGGCCACAAGACCTGCCAGTCCAGTCGCCCGGCGCGGCGGCGCTCGCCGGGTCCCGCCCGGTGGAGGGGGATCCCTGCCGCGTTCGCGGTGCGGCGGACGAAGGCCGCCTGTGCGCGCGGCTCGTCGAGGACGGTGGTCTGCACGGCCCCGACTGCCCGGCCGCGCAGCACACCGGGCAGTCCCCGGACGTGGTCGGCGTGGAAGTGGGTGAGGACGACCATGGGCACCCGGGTGATCCCCAGTTCCCGCAGACAGCGGTCGACGGCTTCCGGATCGGGGCCGGTGTCCACCACGACGGCGGAGCCCGGCCCTGCCGCCAGCACCACCGCATCGCCCTGGCCGACGTCGCATATCACCAGCGCCCACCCGGGCGGCGGCCATCCGGACAGCACCCGGGTCAGCGGAGCGGGCCGGACGACGGCGCAGAGCAGCACCACGGCGCAGACCGCCGCCGCCCACGGGCGGTACGGCAGCCGGCGGATCAGGAGCACCGCGAGCGCTCCGGCGGCGGCCAGCAGGACCCCGCCGCGCCATCCGCCGGGCCAGTCGGCCTGGGCGCCCGGCAGCGCGGACCCCGCGCGGGCGACGGCCGCGATCCACCAGGTGAACCAGCCGGCCGCGGCGGCCAGTGCGACGGCGACCGGCATGGCCACCGTGGCGGCGGCCAGCGCGGCGAAGCCGAGGACCGTGGCGGGTGCGGTCGCCAGCTCGACGGCCAGATTGCAGGGAACGGAGACCAGGCTGACCTTCGCGGTGAAGATCGCGACCACCGGCGCGGACACCGCCTGCGCCGCGGCCGAAACGGCCAGCATCTCGGCGATCCTCGGCGGCACCCCCCGCCGTCGGAGCGCGGCGCTCCAGCCGGGGGCGATGAGCAGCAGGGCGCCGGTGGCGAGGACGGAGAGCAGGAAACCGTAGTTCCGGGCGAGCATCGGGTCGTACAGCACCAGCAGCAGTACGGCGGCGGCGAGTGCGGGCAGGAGCGAACGGCGGCGTCCGGTGCCGATGGCGAGCAGGGTGAGGGCGCCGCAGGCCGCTGCCCGCAGCACGCTCGGCTCGGGCCGGCACACCACGACGAACGCCAGGGTGAGCCCGCCCCCGGCCAGCGCCGTCCCCCGCAGGGTGATGCCCAGCCGGGGGGCGAGGCCGCCCCGCTCGACCCGGCCCGCGCGGCCCGGCGGCCCGATCAGCAGCACCAGCACGATGGTGAGATTGCTGCCCGAGACGGCCAGCACATGTGTCAGGTCCGTGACCTCGAAGGCATTCCGCAGCTCGGGGGTGAGCCGGGAGGTGTCTCCCACGGTGATCCCGGGGACCAGGGCCCGGGCATCGGGCGGCAGGCCTTCGGTCGCCTCGCGCAGCCCGGCCCGGAGTCTCCCGGCCGTCCGCTGGACCCGGGTCGGCGCGCCGACCACCTCCGGCGCCCGGCCGGTGACCCGCAGGACGGCGGCGAACGTCTCGCCCCGGCTGACGGGCGGGGAGAGCCGCCCGGTGAGCCTGAGCCGGGTGGAGGGCAGCAGCCGCTGCCACCCCGCCGCGCTCCCCGGGGTCGCCGCCGGGCGGACGATCACCAGGACCGGTGTCCGGGTCGCGGTGGTCCGGCCGTCGGGCCCGATGACCTCGGTGGCCTCCGCGCCGATGACCACGAGCCTGTGCCCGGTCCCGTCGTGCCCGTTGCGGGAGACCGGGGTCCTGGGGTCCGAGGTCACCGTGGCTTCGAGGGTTGTGGTGGCGTACCGCTCGGCGAGGGCGGGCAGCGGCCCGCGGCGCAGATCCGCGGAGTGCAGCCCGGCGGCGGAAGCACCCGCCGCCGCACAGAGGAGAACCGCCGCGAGCGCCACGGCATGGGGTCCGCGCCGCCGCGCCCCGGAGGCGGGTTCCGGGTGACGGTGCCCACCCGGGGCCGGTGTGCACGGGGCCGGGCGGGTGCCCCCGGCAGGGAGCGCCGTCGCTTCCCCGCCGCCCGGATCCCGTACCCTCCGGGCCGGACCGGCTACCCCGCCGCTCAGCCCCTGCCCCCGCCCCCGCCCGGGCGGCCGGGCGCCGCCTCCGGCCCGTACCCGCCGGACCGTGCGAGCCTCCGAACCGGAACGCGCCGCCGTGTTCACCTCGCGTCCCGTCCGTACCCTCCGGACCGCGACAGGGGTCAGCAGCAGTGCAGCGGCCACGAGGCAGACCGTCACCGCGGCCGCCGTCCAGCGGCCCGGGACACCGACGGCGACTGCGGCGGCCACCCAGGCAGCGGCGGCCGGTACCACCAGCCGCAGATCGGCCGGGCCCTCCTGCCGGGGGTCGGCGGCCCCGAGCGGGTTACCGGACGCGGCATGGACCGCCTGCCGCGCCCTCGTCCCCGTCACGGCCGCACCAGCGTCCGGAGTTCCGCGAACCGGCGCTCCCCGATGCCGTCGACCTCGCGCAGTTCGTCGACGGAGCGGAAACCGCCGCTCCGGGTGCGGTAGTCCACGATGTGCCGGGCCAGCACGGGGCCGACACCCGGCAGGGTGTCCAGCTCCTCCACGGAGGCCGTGTTCAGTCCTACCCGACCGCCCGAGCCACCGGGACCGGGACCAAGGCCGGGGCCGGGGCCGCCGGGAAACACGACGGCCCCGGCTCCGGGTGCGGCGACGGCCGCCCCGACCACCACGTGCTCTCCGTCCATCAGCACCCGCGCGCGGTTCAGCCCGGTCAGATCGGTGCCCTCCTTCGCGCCCCCGGCAGCCGCCAGCGCATCGGCGACCCGGGCTCCCGCAGGGAGCCTGAGCACCCCCGGCCGCCGCACCTTCCCGCTCACGTCCACCACCACCCGGCCCCGGGGCGGTAACTCCGCCCCGGGGGACGGCACCGGACCGGAACCAGCGCCCTCCCCACCGGTCTCCCTCGGGGCCGCGCCCTGCCGCAGGGTCTCGGGCGGGCTCACGGTCTGCGGGCGGCCCGTCCAGAAGTGGAGAGCGGCAAGAACACCCGCCACCACCAGGACGACGGCGAGCGCGGCCAAAGTGCGCGGTTCGAGGCCGCACCGGAGCTGCACCCAGAGCGGGAGCCGCTCCCGTAAGGCGAGTCCGGCCCGCCGCAGCGATCCGTCCCCCGCCCCGGGCTCCCCCGTACCCGACGCCGTCCCCGGACGGCCCGGGCGCACGCCACCACCGTTCAGCGCGGCGGCCACCGCGGCCGAACCGCTCCCACGCGCCCCGACCCGGCCCACCGGCAAGGGCCCCGGCCCGAGGCCACCCACCGCGTCCGCTCTCGTCCGGACCCCGGCCGCACGGACCGCACCCCGACCGACCCTGCTCCGGGCCGACCGCAGCGTCCGGCCCCCGGCTGAGGAGCCTCTGCCGGGCCCGGGTCCCGCTCCCCCGCGCACACTCGATGCCCCGGCCGCCCGCCGAACGGGGCGGGCACGGCTGTCGGATGCCGGGGCACGGCCCGGCCCACTCGTCGCGGAACGTGATCGAAGAACCATGCCCTCGACCGTAGGCACAGCTCGGGAATCCCGCTCAAGCCGAGCACATTCCGTGGATAACCCCGCTGTTGTGGAAAACTCCCTCACTCCCAGGGGGTAACAGTCCGCGACCGTGCCCGCGGGACTCAAGGGAATCAGCCCACGGGCGTGGAAGTCAGCGGGCCGAGACCACGGCCCCCAGCAGCCCCGGTCCCGTATGCGCCCCGATCACCGCGCCGACCTCGCTGACATGCAACTCCCCCAGCCCCGGCACCCGTTCCCGCAGCTTCTCGGCCAGCGCCGACGCCCGTTCCGGAGCGGCCAGATGGTGCACGGCGATGTCCACCCCACCGGCGCCCGCGCATTCGACCGCCAGCTCCTCCAGCCGGGCGATCGCCTTGGAAGCGGTCCGCACCTTCTCCAGCATCTCGATGCGGCCGCCGTCCAGTTGGAGCAGCGGCTTCACCGCGAGCGCCGAACCGAGCAGCGCCTGGGCCGCCCCGATCCGGCCACCGCGCCGCAGATAGTCCAGGGTGTCGACGTAGAAGTAGGCGTGCGTCCCGGCGGCCCGCTTCTCGGCCGCGGCGACCGTCTCGTCGAGCGTGCCCCCGGCCCGTGCCGTTTCGGCCGCGGCCAGGGCGCAGAACCCGAGCGCCATCGCGATCATGCCGGTGTCCACCACGCGCACCGGCACCGGGGCGTCACGGGCGGCCAGCACGGCGGCGTCGTAGGTACCGGAGAGTTCGGCGGAGAGATGCAGGGAGACGATCCCCTTCGCACCGGCTGCGGCGGCTGCACGATAGGTCTCGGCGAAGACCTCCGGGCTGGGCCGGGAGGTGGTGACCGAACGCCGCTTCTGCAGGGCCTGCGCCAGCGATCTGGCGGAGATCTCCGTGCCCTCCTCCAGCGCCTGATCGCCCAGGACGACCGTGAGCGGAACCGTCACGATGTTGTGCTGCTCCACCGCCGACCGGGGCAGATAGGCCGTTGAATCGGTGATGATCGCGACATGGCGGGACATGACCGGGAGGTTACCGGTCGCCGCCGGACGAGGGCAGCCCGGCCCGGTACACCCGCCGTTCGAACCCGTCAGTCCCGTCAGTTCGTCGTCTCCGGACGCGCGCTCTTCTCCCAGGGGTACTGCGCCGTCCGCGGATCGCGCGCCGTGATCGCCCGCGGCCCCGTCTCGTCCGCAGCTCCCTCGCCTTCCGGCTGCCCCGCCGCACCCTCATAGGGGTGGGCCGCGGGCCGCTCGTACGGATGGGACGCCCCGGGGACACCCGGCGCACCGGAACCGGCCGTGGAAGCCGTCGGAGCACCGGACGAAGGAGCAGCAGCAGAAGGAGAAGGGGTAGCAGGAGAAGCGGGAGAGACAGTCGGGGCTGCTCCGGTCTCCGCGCTGTCCGTCCAGTGCCGCAGCGCACCGGCCTCCATGTCGATCTGCGCGCTCAGCGTGTCCAGATCGTCGTCCGCGAACCGCTGCGCCCGGTCGCGGGCCGCCCACCGCAGCGACTCCGCGGAGTGCACGATCTTCTCCACCCGCTCCCGGAGGTCCGGCAGTTTGGCCGAGACCGTCGTCCGGTCGGGCTCGCGCTCCAGACGGCGCAGTTCCTCGTCGAGTTCATGGCCGTGGGCGCTGAGCCGTTCGAAGAGGGCCAGGGACTCGGTCAGCGAGGCGTCCTCGGCGACCCCCGCCCGCAGGGCGTCCTGAGTGGCCCGCATGGATGTCCGCAGCGAGAGCCGGAGCTGCGCCAGCTCACCGGCGACCCCGAGCTGCCCCATGCTCTTGGCCCGCAGGGTGGTGTCCTCCACCGTGCGGCGGGCCTGGGTGACCGTACGCTCCACGCCGCGTTTGGCGGCGCGTACCGCCTTCACGCCCGCATACGCCCCCAGGGCGACGAAGGCAACGAAAAGCAGCGCCAGCATCAGAATCGCGGCTTCCATGAGCAGCCCTTCGCCTTCGGCCTCGGAGGTGGTTCGCGGGTGCGGACGTCTCCACGGTCCCACGGTCGGTCGTCCGTCGTGACCCCACGTCCCCGCCGGATGGGTATCCGGTGTCTCCACGGTAAACGGAGCAGGCAGGTTGAGGGTTCCAGCGGAGCCCCCGACCTGCCCTCAAGAGGGGACCCGGAGCCCCCGGCCGACGGCCGACGGAGGCCGTGAACGGGGCCTTCGTACGGTCGTACGAAGGCCCCGGGTCACCGTTCGCTTCAGGCGGTGACGATGTTCACCAGCTTCGGCGCCCGGACGATGACCTTCCGGATGCCTGCCCCGCCCAGGGCCGCCACCACGGCCGGATCGGCCAGGGCCAGCTTCTCCAGTTCCTCGTCGGAGATGGCCGGCGGCACCTCCAGCCGGGCCTTGACCTTGCCCTTGACCTGGACCACGCAGATCACGGCCTCGTCCACCACATACGCGGGGTCGGCCACCGGGAACGCCCGGTGCACCACCGAGTCCTGGTGCCCCAGCTTGTGCCACAGCTCCTCCGCGATATGCGGCGCCAGCGGCGCGACCAGCAGCACCAGCGCCTCCGCGATATCGCGCGACAGCGGCCGGCCGGCCTTGGTCAGGTGGTTGTTCAGCTCGGTGATCTTGGCGATGGCGGTGTTGAACCGCAGCGCGGCCAGATCCTGGCCGACCCCGTCGACGGCCTTGTGCAGGGCGCGCAGTACGGTCTCGTCCGCCTCCGGCCCGTCGACGACCGTGACCTCGCCGGTCGCCTCGTCGACGATATTGCGCCACAGCCGCTGCAGCAGCCGGTACTGGCCGATCACGGCCCGGGTGTCCCAGGGCCGGGAGACGTCCAGCGGACCCATCGCCATCTCGTACAGGCGCAGGGTGTCGGCACCGTACTCGGCGCAGATCTCGTCCGGGGTGACCGCGTTCTTCAGGGACTTGCCCATCTTGCCCAGCTCGCGCTTGACCTGCTCGCCCTGGTACCAGAAGCCGCCGTCGCGCTCCTCGACCTCGGCCGCGGGCACCGGGAAGCCGCGGGCGTCCCGGTAGACGTACGCCTGAATCATGCCCTGGTTGAACAGCCGGTGGAACGGCTCGGCGGAGGAGACATGGCCCAGGTCGAACAGGACCTTGGACCAGAAACGGGCGTACAGCAGGTGCAGTACGGCGTGCTCGGCGCCGCCCACGTACAGGTCGACGCCGCCGTGCGGCATGCCCTCGCGCGGGCCCATCCAGTACTGCTCGACGGCCGGGTCGACCAGCTTCCGGTCATTGCGCGGGTCCAGGTAGCGCAGCTCGTACCAGCAGGAACCGGCCCAGTTGGGCATGGTGTTGGTCTCGCGGCGGTAGCGGCGCGGCCCGTCGCCCAGGTCCAGGGTGACGTACACCCAGTCCTCGTTGCGCGACAGCGGGGTCTCCGGCTCGGTGTCGGCGTCGTCCGGGTCGAAGGTCCGCGGCGAGTAGTCGTCGATCTCCGGCAGCTCCAGCGGCAGCATCGACTCCGGCAGCGCGTGCGCGACGCCGTCCTCGTCGTACACGATCGGGAACGGCTCGCCCCAGTAGCGCTGCCGGCTGAACAGCCAGTCGCGCAGCCGGAAGTTGATCGTCCCCTCGCCGATGCCCTCCTCGGTCAGCCAGGCGATCATGCGTGCCTTGGCCTCGGCGACGTCCAGTCCGTCCAGGGAGATGCGGTCGTTGGCGGAGTTGATCGCCGGGCCCTGGCCGGTGTAGGCCTCGCCCTCCCAGCCCTCCGGCGGCCGTACGGTGCGGATGATGGGCAGCTCGAAGGCCTCGGCGAACTCCCAGTCGCGCTCGTCCTGTCCGGGGACGGACATGATGGCGCCGGTGCCGTACCCCATCAGGACGTAGTCGGCGACGAAGACCGGGACCCGGGTGCCGGTGACCGGGTTCACGGCGTACGCACCCGTGAAGACACCGGTCTTGTCCTTGTGCTCGGTCTGCCGCTCGACGTCGCTTTTGCTCTGCGCCTGCTTGCGGTAGGCGGCCACGGCGTCGGCGGGCGTCGCCGCGCCGCCGGTCCAGGCCTCCTTGACGCCCTGGGGCCACTCGGCGGGCAGGATGGAGTCGACCAGACCGTGCTCGGGCGCCAGGACCATGTAGGTGGCGCCGAACAGCGTGTCGGGGCGGGTGGTGAAGACGGTGATCCGCTCGGCGCGGCCCTCGACGGGGAAGTCCAGCCGGGCGCCCTCGGAGCGGCCGATCCAATTCCGCTGCTGGAGCTTGATGGCCTCGGGCCAGTCCAGTCCGTCCAGATCGTTCAGCAGCCGGTCGGCGTAGGCGGTGATCCGCATGTTCCACTGGCGCAGCTTGGCCTTGAAGACCGGGAAGTTGCCGCGCTCGGACCGGCCGTCAGCGGTGACCTCCTCGTTGGCCAGGACCGTGCCCAGGCCGGGGCACCAGTTGACCGGGGACTCGGAGGCGTACGCCAGCCGGAAGCCGCCCAGGACGTCGGCCCGCTCGACGGCGCTCAGCTCGGTCCAGGCGCGGTCCGTGCCGGGGACCGGGCGCCCGCCCTCGAACTCGGTGACCAGTTCGGCGATCGGGCGGGCCCGGCCCGCCGTCTCGTCGTACCAGGAGTTGAAGATCTGCAGGAAGATCCACTGGGTCCAGCGGTAGTACGCGGGGTCGATGGTGGCGATGGAACGCCGCTGGTCGTGGCCCAGGCCCAGCCGGCGCAGCTGCCGCTTCATATTGTCCATGGCCGCCTCGGTCGACACCCGCGGGTGGGTGCCGGTGGCGACGGCGTGCTGCTCGGCGGGCAGGCCGAAGGCGTCGAAGCCCAGGGTGTGCAGGACGTTGTGGCCGGTCATCCGCTGGTGGCGGGCGTAGACATCGGTGGCGATGTACCCCAGGGGGTGGCCGACGTGCAGCCCCGCACCGGAGGGGTACGGGAACATGTCCATGACGAACTTCTTGGGCCGCGCGACGACGGCGGGGTCACCGGCCAGCTCGCCCACCGGGTTGGGGGCGTCGTAGGTGCCCTCGGCCTCCCAGGTGTCCTGCCAGCGTGCCTCGATATCGGCGGCCAGGGCGGCGGTGTAGCGGTGGGGTGCGGCCACGTCGCCACCCGCCGGACCGGCGGGAACTGCGGGATTCGTCTCGCTCATGGTCTTCAAAGCTCCATCAATGTCTCTGCCCAGCGTTCGGAAAGGGCGCCCGGGCGGGGCACGGGCCCGCAAACAAAAGAACCCCTCGCACAGGAGGGGGCGCCGCGCCGATTCCGACCGGACTCTCATCCGTCGGGACTGATCAGCGCGGCCCGCTAAGCAGAAGGCGTACGGCACGCATGGCGTCAGGATACCGCAGGGGTCATCGGCACCGCGCGCGGTATCCGGGCCGCACCGGGGGCGCCGGGGCGTGCGCCGGGCCGCGGAAGGAGGCTCCGGGAGCGCGGAAAGAGGCGCCCGGACATCGAGACGAGCGGAAGCGGGCGCCGTATACAACGGCATGAAGATCGTACGGCCGTCCGCGGCACGCCCCGGTGCGAGGGCGTCGTCGCTTCCCGGGGCGCATCCCGGCGGAACGCGACGGCTCCCGGCAGCACCCGGCGACGCCGGTCTGCGGTTTCACGGTTCCGCGGTTCCGCCCGCCGAACCCCGAAACCGCGAAAGTGCGGCACCGCTCGGTACGGGGCCACTTAGCATGCGTCAACGGGACCGCCTCCTCACCCTCGGAGTTGCCCCATGAAGCCACACCGCAAGAGCCGTTCGTCACCGGTGCCGGGCTCCGGTCCCGGACCGGAGCGGGGCCGTACGGTCCGGGGAGGGGCGGCCGCGGCGGTGGCGGTGCTCCTCCCCGTGGCCGTCGTCGGCGGCGGCGACGGATTCCGCGCGGCGCTCGACTTCACCACCGGGGTCCTGTGCCTCCTCTCCCTGACCGCCGCGGTGGCCTGGGGGCTGATCGCCACCGACCGGCTGCTGCTCTCCCCGCGCCACCGGCTCGTCGCCCAGGCCGTGCACCGGGCGACCGCGGCCGCGGCGCTCGGTTTCCTGGTGCTCCACGCGAGCGTGAAGCTGACGCTCGGCCATGTGGGGGCGGTCGCCGCGCTGATCCCCTTCGGACGCGGATTCACCGGTACGGAGGGCCTGATCGGCTTCGGTTCGCTGGCCGGCCTGCTGATGGCCGTCGCGGGGGCCACGGGGGCGCTGCGCAGTTCGCTGGCGGGCCGCGTCCGGTTCGCCGGGCGCTGGCGGGCCCTGCACATGCTGGCCTATCCCGCCTGGTGCGCGGCGCTGGTCCACGGGCTGTTCGCCGGGCGTCCGGCGGCGGGCTGGGTGGTGGCGATGTACTGCCTTGCGCTGCTGACGGTCGGCGGCGCGGTCTCCCTGCGGCTGCTGCCCCGGCCCGTACAGCGGAGGCTGGCCGCCCGGATCGCCCGGCCGAGCGGAGACGGTACGGAAACGGCCGGCGCCGACCGACTGGAGCCATCCGTACCGGAAGGTGCGCTCGGGTCCGTAACGGAAGGGACCGCGGAGGCCGTTTTCGGAAGCCCCGCGCGCTCCGGTTCCGTCCCCTTCCTCCCGGGGCCGGTCCCACCCGGTGCCGTCACCGGCCCGGACCGGCCGTGGACTCCGGTGCTGACCCCGCCGTCCCCCCGGCTGTACGAGGCTCCACCGCTGTACGGGGCTCCGTTCCACCCTGACCCCGCGGCGGAGACCACCCACGCATACGCGGCCCCGGACCATGCCTACGCCTCGCCGGACACCGGCCACGCCTTCACCACCCCCGGGCCCGGCACCGGGATCGCCGCCGCGTACCACGCGGTCTCCCGCCCCGGCGGCCACGGCCGCCCCGCACCACCCCGTACCGCGGCCGCCTACCGAACCGGAAGCGGAACGGGAACCGGAGTACGGCCCGGGGAGGAAACCGGAACCGGACCGCTGAACGACACCGGCCGGACCGTACCGGGCCTCTTCCCGCCCCGCTCGGGCGAGCCCTGGAGCACGCCCGCAGGAGACCGAACGTGAACCTGCCCCTGCCCGACGTCCCCGAGGTCCGCGTCGTCGGCCTGCCCCAGCTCACCCAGGGGTTCGACCTCGTGGACCGGCTCGACCTGCCGATGCATCTGAAGGTCCACGGCCCACTGGCGCCCGTCACGGGCGAACTGCTGGCCCGGCTCTCCGAGGAGATCGCCCTGCGCGGCCGCGGCGGCGCGGGCTTCCCCTTCGGACAGAAGCTGCGCTCGGTCGCCCGGTCCGCGATCCGCCGGGGCGTGCGGCCCGTCGTCGTGGTCAACGGCAGCGAGGGGGAGCCCGCCTGCCGCAAGGACAGCGTGCTGCTCAACCGGACGCCGCATCTGATCCTGGACGGCGCCCTGCTGGCCGCCGAGGCGCTCGGCGCCCGCACCCTGGTCACCGTCGTGACCCGCAACTCCACCGAGGTCTCCGTACGAGCCGCGCTGGCCGAGCGCGGCCTCACGGACCGGCGCGGGCAGGGGCTGCGCGCCCGGGTCGTCCGTACCCCCGAGCGCATGGTCTCGGGCGAGGCGTCCGCGGTGATCCGCGCGATCAACGGCGGCCCCGCCCTGCCCCCGGGCCGCCGGGCCCGGGCGGCCGACACCGGAGTCGGCGGCGCGCCGACCCTGCTGTCCAACGCCGAAACGTTTGCGCAGCTCGCCGTCGCCGCCCGGCTCGGCGCCGGCCGTTTCCGCCGCTCCGGTACGGACTCCGAACCGGGCACGGTCCTGCTGACGGTCTCCGGCGCGGTGGCCCGCCCGATGGTGGTGGAGGTGCCCACGGGTGTGCCGCTCCGGTACGTCCTCCGGCTGGCGGGCGCGCCGCCCCTGCCGCAGGGGGTGCTGACCGGCGGCTACCACGGGAATTGGATCGACGGGCCGGCGGTCGACGCGGCCGTGGTGGAGCGCGCTTCGCTGGCGGCGGTCGGCGGCTCCCTCGGCGCGGGTGCGATCCTGCCCGTCGGCCCGGAGACCTGTCCGCTCGGTGAGGCGCTGCGGGTGGCGAACTGGCTGGCCGCCGAGACCGCCGGGCAGTGCGGCCCGTGCCGGCTCGGACTGCCCGCGGCCGCGGGCGGACTGGCGGATGTGATCGGCGGCGGCGGACCGGCCGCGCTGGAGGCGCTGCGCGAGGTCGCCCTGGCCGTGCGGGGCAGGGGCGCCTGCAAGCATCCCGACGGGTCGGCGCGCTTCGTGACCTCCGCGCTGTCCGCCTTCACGGACGATCTGGCCGCCCATGTCCTGCGGGGCGGTTGCGGCCGGGAGACGACGGGTGTGCTGCCGCTCCCCCTGCCGGGCCGCCGGGGGACGGAGGAATCCGTTCCGAGCGGCGAGAAGGTGCTCGTCGACTGGACGCTGTGCCAGGGGCACGGGCTCTGCGCGGACGTCGTTCCCGAGCTGATCAGGATCGGTCCGGACGGCTATCCGGCGGTGGCCGACGCCGTCGTTCCGGTGCATCTGCGCGGCCGGGCCCAGCGGGCGGTACGGCGCTGTCCGGCTCTCGCCCTGCGGATCGAACAGACGCAGCTGCCCGCGCCGGATACCGGACGGTCCGCGCTGCCGTACCGGAGCGGGGGGCGGGCGCCGGCCGGCGGCCGGGGCTGAACCGTACGGACGGCGCGAGTCCGCGGCTCGTGTCCGTCCAACGATGGAACCCGGGCCCGAACCGTCTGCCTGCCTGCCCGTACGGCAGACCGCCACGGCCGGAGACGACAGAAATCCCGCCGGACCGAATGGTCCGACGGGATTCCGAAAGAAGTGGAGCTAAGGAGAATTGAACTCCTGACCTCCTGCATGCCATGCAGGCGCTCTACCAACTGAGCTATAGCCCCTTGCGAGATGCCGCCCGGCCGTTTTTTCTCCGTGTCCCGGCGACGTGGACAACATTAACGCCCTCCCGCCCGCTTCACCAAATCCGTATCCGCCCCCGTCCGGAGACCGGCGGGGGCGGCGGAAACGGGTCCGCCGGCCGGGGTCACGAAGGAGCCGTGACCTGGCCGGGAGGGGGTCGGGGACAGGGGGTGGGAACGGGTCCTACGCCGTGGCGAAGGAGTAGAAGCGCTTCAGAGTGCAGTGCTCGTCGAGCAGGCGGCCGTAGATCGGCTCGCCTTCGAGCTCGCGGTACGTCTCGATCGGGTCGCCCTTTATGATCAGCGCTCTTGCGCACTCCTCGCACCAGTACTGGTACTCGGGGTTGATCGGGTCCATGTCGCGGACGATGGGCGTACCACTGCCGCACCAGTCGCATTTACGCCTGTGTGCACCCATCAGTCAGTTCCAGTTGTGGCCGCAGGACGTGCACACGTAAGAGACTCCACCATTGTCGCCGAGGACCTGGGCGACATGCGCCGATCCGCAGGACGGGCAACTGAGGATCACACGTATGTCCGGAGCGGCGAGCTGGGCGCGGGGGTCCTGGCTCGTGCTGGCGGACATCGTGCTCCTTCCCGTACTGGCCGGTGTCCCCTCCGGCCGTCCGATTCTGCCACGACAGCACGAGCCGGGTCAGGAGCGTTTGCGGACGAGACCCGTCAGGGCTCCGGCGGCGGAAGCCGCGGCCAGGGCCGCGGCGACCCACCACCATGCCCCGGCGGACCCCGCCGCGCCCGCGGCGCCGGCCGGGCCGAACGCCTCCTTCCGGTCGAGGAAGAGTGCCCCGAAGGCGGCCACTCCGACGATCTGGCCGAGCTGGGTGACCGTCACCAGCAGCCCGCTGGCGTCGGCCGCGTCCTCGGTACGGACCGTCGCCAGCGCCCCGGCGAGGGCCGGGCTGTACGCGGCGGCGAGCCCGGCTCCGAGGGCGGCCAGCGCGGGATACAGCAGCGGTCCGCCGCCGTCGCCGTCGCGCAGCAGGACACCGCAGAGGAGCAGGGCCAGGGCGGTGACCGCGAACCCGCCGGGGACCAGCCGGGACCGGAGCCGCTCGGGCAGTCCGCGCCAGGTCAGTCCGGCCACCCCGAAGGCCACGGCGGTGGGCAGGGACATCAGTCCGGCGCGCAGGGCGCCGTATCCGAGGCCGCTCTGGAGGTGCAGGGTGAGGGCGAAGACACAGCCCGCGTTGACCGCCATGGCCAGGGCGATCCGGACGACGGCCGTTCCCATGCCGGGGATCCGCAGCACCCGGGGGGCGATCAGCGGGGCGCCGCCGCGGCGGGCGAGCCGCGCCTCGTACGCCAGGAAGGCACCGAGGAGGACGGCCGCCGCGGCCAGGCTGAACCAGGTCCTGGCCGGCCAGTCGTACTCCTGCCCGAGGACCAGGGGCACGGTGAACAGCCCGACCACGGCGGCGAAGAGCACCAGACCGGGGAGGTCGAGGCCGCGGGCCCGGCCGGCGGGCCGGTCGTGCGGCAGCACCCGGGCACCCAGCACCAGCAGGACGGCCCCGATCGGCACATTGACCAGGAACACCGGACGCCAGCCCAGTCCGAAGAGGTCGGCGCCGACGAGCAGACCGCCCGCCACCAGACCGGCGACGGCCCCGACGGCCAGCACGGCCGAGTAGGCGCCGAGGGCCCGGACCCGCGCCTCGCCCGTGAAGTTCCGTTGGATCAGGCTCAGCACCTGCGGGATCAGCAGGGCCGCGCCCGCGCCCTGGACCAGCCGGAAGGCGATCAACTGCCCGGTCCCCGCGGCCAGACCGCAGGCCAGGGACGCCGCCGTGAAGAGCGCGAGCCCGGCCAGCCACATCCGCCGGTGGCCGAGCAGCTCACCCAGCCGGGCACCCGTGATCAGCAGGATCGCGTACGCGACGGTGTACCCGGCGACGACGAGCTGCAACTGGGCGCCGGACGCCCCGAACTCCGCACGGATGGTGGGCGCGGCCACATGGACCACGAAGACGTCGAGGAGTGCCATGAACTGGGCGCCGAGCACCAGCGGCAGCAGCGCTCCGGGGCGGTTGTCGGTGCCGGGAGCTTTACTGGTGGCCGGGGAGCCGGACGGGGCCGGGCGCCGGGCGGAGGTCGTGGACATGACCCCGAGGCTGGGCCCGCGGGGATACGGGTAGTGAGAGCCCACTGATCCTGGTACCGGCACCACCTGGCAACAGGGGGCGCGGAGGCCGACGATGGGGGTGTGACGGTGATGACGACCACGGGCGCTGCGGATACCGCGGCGGACGGCAGCGGTGTCCGCGGGGGTGAGGGGCACGGCGGGGGCAGGGGCTGCCGCCGCAGACCCGAGCTGGCGGCTTTCCTGCGCAGCCGCCGGGCCCGGGTGACGCCCGCCGACGTCGGGATACCCCCGGGCCTGCGGCGGCGTACGCCCGGGCTGCGGCGCGAGGAGGTGGCCCAGCTCTCCGGGGTGGGTGTGACCTGGTACACCTGGCTGGAGCAGGGGCGTCCGATCAACGCGTCGCCGCAGGTGCTGAACGCGGTCGCGCGGACGCTGAGGCTGGACGCCTCGGAGCGCGAGCACCTCTACCACCTGGCGAAGGTTCCGTACGAGCAGCGGCCCGGCGCGGACGTCGGCGAGGACGGCGACGAGGTGGGCCCGGAGGTCCGGTCGATCCTCGATGCCCTCGACCCGCGTCCGGCCGTGGTCTACAACTCCCGGTACGACGTGCTGGCCACCAACCGCTGCTACGACCGGCTCTTCCGGTACGAACTCTTCATCGGACCGGGGCGGAAGAACGTGCTGTGGACGCTGTTCGCGGCGGCGGACCGGGACGAGTGCCCGGTGCTCCACCCCGAGGTGGAACTGCCGCTGATGGTGGCCCAGTTCCGGGCGGCGTACGGGCGCCATGTGGGCGATCCCGGCTGGGAGTCGTTCGTCCGGGGGCTCTCCCGGTCCAGCGAGTACTTCACCGAGCTGTGGCGGAGCGGGAACGTGGTGCAGCCGGGCCCTCGGGTGAAGACCTTCCGGCATCCGGGTGCGGGCGAGATGCGGATGTCGTCGGTGTCGATGGACATCAACGGCCTGCCGGAGTGCCGGATGGTCGTCTACTCCCCCGGCGACGAGGAGAGTGCCCGCCGTCTCGACGCCCTCCACCGGCTCTGACGGGACGGGGCGGGACGAGGCAGGACGGGGCAGGACAGACGGAAGCGGAGAAGCGAAAACCCCGCCCTCTGACGAAGGCGGGGTTCCGGGCTGTGGAGCTAAGGAGAATTGAACTCCTGACCTCCTGCATGCCATGCAGGCGCTCTACCAACTGAGCTATAGCCCCGGGTGTTCTTCGCGCTCGGCGCTGCGAACAAGAAGAACTTTAGCCTGCGACCTGCCGGAAAGGGAAATCCGGGGGCGGGGGCCGGGGGACGGCTCAGGTGTCGTCGCCGAGGACGGGCTCCGGGAGGGTGCCCGCGTTGTGCTCCAGCAGCCGCCAGCCGCGTGCGCCCTCGCCGAGGACCGACCAGCAGCAGTTGGAGAGGCCGCCGAGGCTCTCCCAGTGTCCGGACTCCAGACCGAGGAGCCGGCCGATGGTGGTGCGGATGGTGCCGCCGTGGCTGACCACGACCAGCGTGCCGTTCTCCGGGAGCTTCTCGGCATGGTGGAGGACCACCGGGGCGGCCCGGTCGGCCACCTCGGTCTCCAGCTCGCCGCCGCCCCGGCGCACGGGCTCGCCGCGCTTCCAGGCCGTGTACTGCTCGTTGTACTGCTCGATGATCTCCTGGTGGGTCAGCCCCTGCCAGACACCGGCGTAGGTCTCCCGCAGTCCCTCGTCGTGCGTGACGTCGAGGCCGGTGATGTCGGCCAGCTCGCCCGCGGTGGCGGCGGCCCGCTTCAGATCGGAGGCGATGATCGCGTCCGGCTTGAGGGAGGCCAGCAGCCGGGCGGCCCGCCGGGCCTGGGCGATCCCGGTCTCGGTGAGCGCGATATCCGTGGTGCCCTGGAAGCGGCGCTCCAGATTCCAGGAGGTCTGGCCGTGCCGCCACAGGACGAGGCGGCGGCCGGTGCGCTTGTAGGCGTCCTCGTTCAGCTCAGCTCACCGTCCGCACCGCCGGTCAGCTCCGCGTGCTCCTTGCCCTTGCCGCGGGTCTTGACCGCGTCCTCGGGCAGGGACAGCTCGGGGCAGTCCTTCCACAGCCGCTCCAGGGCGTAGAAGACCCGCTCCTCGCTGTGCTGGACATGGACCACGATGTCGACGTAGTCGAGCAGGATCCAACGGGCGTCGCGGTCGCCTTCGCGGCGCACCGGCTTGGCGCCCAGCTCCTTGAGCAGCCGCTCTTCGATCTCGTCGACGATCGACTTGACCTGGCGGTCGTTGGGGGCGGAGGCGATCAGGAAGGCGTCCGTGATGGACAGCACATCGCTGACGTCGTAGGCGATGATGTCGTGCGCGAGCCGGTCGGCGGCCGCTTGGGCGGCGGCGTTGACAAGCTCGACGGAGCGCTCGGTTGCGGTCACTGGCTGGCTTTCGTCGGCGGTCGTGTACCAGACAAGGGTCTCACGGACGGCCGACATCCCTTTCCGGGTTTCCCGGGGACTGCGGGCCGGGGTCTCCCGCGCCGGAGCTGCGGGCCGGGGTCTCCGGCGCCGCCAGGGGGCGGGCCGGAGACCGTGCGTCCGGTCAGCCGGTCTTGAAGTCACCGCCGAGGACGACGGTGATATCGGCGTTGGCGGCAGGTGCGCCCTTCTTCACCGCGGCCGCGGGCAGCCCCAGCGTCTTGGCGACCTCGGCGGCCTCCGCCTTGCGCGCATCGTCACCGTAGGTGATCGACGAGGTGTCCGCCGTGTCCGCGCGGCCGCCGTCGACGACCGTGTAGCCGCCGTTCACCAGGGAGACCCGGGCGGTCTCCGTCGCGGCGGGCTTGCCGGTGGCGTTCCTGATCCCGACCCGGGCCGCCGCGCCCTGCTCACCCTTGGTGACGGAGCCGCCGAGGACCTCCTTGACGACCTGAGTGATCGCCTGCTCGGTGGGCCGGCCGTCGGGCTGTACGGGCAGCAGTTCGGTGGCGTAGTCGCCGCCCTTGGCATGGTCGGCGAGTTTGGCGAGGGACGCGCCGAGGTCCTTCTCGGAGAGCGAGGGGTCGAGGATCTGCCCCAGGGTCTCCACCGTGACGGTCGCGGACTCCGCGTCGCTCGGGAACTTCTTCAGCACGCCCTGCACGACCTGTCCGAAGCGCTGCAGTTGCTTGGACTCGGGCTCCCCGGCGGCGAGATGGGTGGCGTAGGCGACGGCGGCGCGGCCGTTGAGGGTCTGGTTCTCGCCCTTCTTCACCAGGGGTGCGGCGCCCTTGGCGGGGGCGGGGACGTCGGTGTCGGTGGTGAGGTCGATACTGCCGACGAGTTCGACGAGGTTCTCCAGGAAGGGGGTGTCGAGCCGCCAGGTGCCGCTGATCCGGGCGCCGAGGAGGGTGCCCACGGCATCGCGGGTCCCGGCGGTGCCGTCGGCCTCGACGGACTGGCCGAGGGTGGTTCCGGCGCCGTCGTCACCGGCGACGGACAGGGCGTTGGGGAGCAGGACGGTGGTGCCCCGGCCGGCGGTGACGTTGTCGACGAGGAGGGCGGTCGAGGTGCCCTTCTTCTTCGTGTTGTGCAGATGCACCACGATCACATCGCGTTTCTGGGCCCCGGCGGAGACGCTCTTCTTCTCGTCGTCCGACAGGACCGCGGCCACGATCCAGCCGATTCCGGCCACCACGGCCAGCGCGAGGACGACTCCGAGGGCGATCACACGGTTGCGTCCCCGCCGCTTGGCCTCCTCGCGCCGTTCCGAGCGGCTCTCGGTGAACTTCAGCCAGTCGATGACGTCTTCGGATTCCTCGTCGGGCTCCGCGATGAACGAGAACTGCTCGGTGCGGTAGTCGCGCTCCCCGGGCGGCTCGTCGCCGGAGCGCCGCTGTCCGGGGAGGGCGGCCTGTGCATCCCCTCCGCCGGGGGCTTCGGCGGGCTGCTGTTCGGCCTCGGGGGCCGGATGCTGCGGGGGGACGGTCCACTGCTGGGTGGAGTCGACGGCCGTGGGCAGGGTGCCGGTGTCGTAGCCGTACCCCTCCTGGCCGTGGGCACCGCCGTAGCCGTACGGCTGTTCCGCGCCGTTGCCGGCCGGTCCGCCGGGTGCGGTCTGCTCGTACGGGGGGTACGGCTCCGGGGCCGGGGCGTGGGGGTCGTAGCCGTAGCCGTGATTGCCGACGGTCCCGCCGGTCCCGTCGGTCTGCTGGGCGTACGGGTCGTACGACTGCTGGTACGGAGGCTCGTACCCCTGACCGGGCTGCTCGTACCCCTGATCGGACTGCTGGTACGACGGGTCGTACGGCTGCTGCGATTCGTACTGCTGCTGTTCCTGCGGCTGTTGGGTCTCGTGGGACAGCTGGGGCTGCTGGTAGACCGGCTGCCCGTACGCGTCGTAGCCGATGATCTGCGGCTGCGGCGGATAAGGGTCGTACGGATTCTGCTGGTCGTTCACCGATGCCCCCTCTCCGGGCTCACTGACCGCGGTACAACTGGCGCTTGTCGATGTAGCGCACGACGCCGTCGGGTACGAGATACCAGACGGGGTCCCCCTTGGCGACCCGCGCCCGGCAGTCGGTCGAGGAGATCGCCAGCGCCGGCACCTCCACGAGGGAGACCTTGCCCTCCGGCAGCCCGTCGTCCGTCAGATCGTGGCCGGGGCGGGTGACCCCGATGAAGTGCGCGAGCGAGAACAGCTCGGTCGCATCCCGCCAGCCCAGGATCTGGGAGAGCGCGTCGGCGCCGGTGATGAAGAAGAGATCGGTGCCCTCGTCGAGGGAGGACAGATCCCGGAGGGTGTCGATGGTGTACGTCTTCCCGGGGCGGTCGATGTCGATCCGGCTCACCGAGAACTGGGGGTTGGAGGCCGTGGCGATCACCGTCATGAGGTAACGGTCCTCGGCCGGCGAGACGGCCTTGTGGCTCTTCTGCCACGGCTGCCCCGTGGGGACGAAGACGACCTCGTCGAGATGGAACAGTGCGGCCACCTCGCTTGCGGCCACCAGGTGACCGTGGTGGATCGGGTCGAACGTCCCGCCCATGACACCGAGTCGCCGCCGGGCGGGACCGTCGCCCGGTACCCCGGGCGCGGTGCCCGCCTGTTCTTCCTGCTGTCCCATGCGTGCAGAGCCTACTGGCACGTGCGTGCGAGACGCCCGGCGAGACTCAGCGGTCGCGGTTGAAGCTGGTGGTGATGAAGAGCAGCAGCAGAAGCGCGGCCAGGGAGAGACCGCCGACGAGGAGGGGGCTGAGGCTTTCGTGGCCACCGCCTTCGGCCAGGGGGACCAGGGCGGCGGAGGTGCTGGTGAGGCTCATCTTCAGCGGACCTAACGATCGGGGGACAGGGCTGAGGGTCTTCGGGCACCCATCGTATGCGGGCGGGTCGGGCACGCTCACGCCGACTCGGTCGTTGTGGTGGTCGCGGAGCCGTCGACATGGCGGCGGGCCGGTCGGCGGAGCCCGGGAAGTGCGGCGATGCGGACCGGAGTCGGGGTTGTCCACAGGCTCGGCCGCCGTGCGGCGCCAGCACCTACGCTGGGGACCGCGGGGCGAGCCGCCTCACCGCACTGACGCACAGTTGCACTATTGGCTACGCAGGGGGCTGGAATGACCGAAAGCAGTCAGGAAAAGGTGCCGAGCAGGCAGCGCAAGCGGTTCCCCGGGATCTCGTCACGGGCGTACGAGCACCCGGCGGACCGTTCGGCGCTGGTCGCCCTGCGCAAGCTCAGCGGTTTCGACACCGTGTTCAAGGCGCTGAGCGGGCTGCTTCCCGAGCGCAGTCTGCGGCTCCTCTTCCTCTCCGACTCCGTCCGGGTGAGCGACGAGCAGTTCGCCCATCTGCACGCGATGCTGCGGGACGCCTGTTACGTCCTCGACCTGGAGAAGGTCCCCGCGATGTACGTCACGCAGGACCCGCGGCCCAATGCGATGTGCATCGGCCTCGACGAGCCGATCATCGTGGTGACGACCGGTCTGGTGGAGCTGCTGGACGAGGAGGAGATGCGGGCCGTCGTGGGCCACGAGGTGGGCCATGCCCTCTCCGGCCACTCCGTCTACCGCACGATCCTGCTCTTCCTGACGAGTCTGGCGCTGAAGATCGCGTGGGTGCCGCTGGGCAATGTGGCGATCATGGCGATCGTGACCGCGCTGCGGGAGTGGTTCCGCAAGTCGGAGCTGTCCGCGGACCGGGCGGGGCTGTTGGTGGGTCAGGACCTGCAGGCTTCGATGCGTGGTCTGATGAAGATCGCCGGTGGAAACCACCTCCACGAGATGAACGTGGACGCCTTCCTCCGCCAGGCCGAGGAGTACGAGGCGGGCGGCGATCTGCGGGACTCCGTCCTCAAGATCATGAACGTCCTGCCGCGTACGCACCCGTTCACCACGGTCCGGGCGGCCGAGCTGAAGAAGTGGGCCGAGAGCCGCGACTACCAGCGGGTCATGGACGGCCACTACCCCCGGCGGGACGAGGACAAGGAAACCTCGGTGACCGACTCCATCCGCGAGTCCGCATCGCACTACGCGGACACCGTGCGCACCAGCAAGGATCCGCTGATGAAGCTGGTCGGCGACATAGCGGGCGGCGCGGGGGATCTGGGCGGCAAGCTCCGCGACAGGTTCACCGGCAGCGGCCGGGCCAACGGCAGCGGGCCCGACAGCAGCAGCGACGGCGGGAGCGGCGGGGCGTCCGGCGCCTGAGCCCTCGGCAGCGGGACACCCGGCGGCGGCCGGTCCGGCGCGGGCGGTGTTTGTTTCCGTGCTGTGCCGTGCTGTTTCGTGCTGTGCCGTCGGGTGGCCGGGTATCGGAGTGAGGCGGTCGGGTGCCGGTCAGCCCGGTGGCGGGCTCGGCTGTCCGGTCGACTGCCGGGCTGATCGGGGGATCGGCTGGGCGGCGGGGGCGAGGGCGCCGCAGAGGCCCGCCGCCGGTGCCGTGGTCGCGGCGTACGGATCGGTGCCCGCCGGGGCGCCCGGCGAGGCCCGTTCGCCCGCCAGCAGGGGCCGCAGGGTGCCGGTGGACTCGGAGCAGGACTGCGGTCCCGCCTGGAGATGGCTGGCGACCAGTTCGGTGCGGTGGCGCAGGATGTCCTCGTGGTCGAAGCGGAGCCGCAGCTCCCGGCGGGCGACGAAGAGGGACGCCGGATCGGTACGGGCCGGATCGACGGGCGCGGAGAGAGCCGAGGGTGGCCGGGAGGGGCCCGGCGGGGCGGCCGGGCGGAGTGCATAGGTGAAGGTGTGGCCGGCGGTGATCTCCAGGGTGTCGGCCCCGGATTCGGCGTAGCCCAGACTCCCCCGGACCCGTACGGCCGGATCGGCGAGGGCGACCCTCGCCGGGTCGAAGCGGATCAGCCAGCCGCCGGACGGCTTCCGGGCCCCGGCCCGGAAGCCGACGTCCCGGTCGAAGGCGTCGAGCTGCGCCGGGTCCAGCAGGACCCGTACGGGACGGACCGTGCCACCGGTGAGCACCTCCGGATTCAGCGAGGACATCACCAGATACTCCTTGGCCACCGAGAGCGCGGTCCGTACCTCGTTCTCGGTGAAGGCGGAGGTGCGCCGGATCGCGGGCAGGGTGATCCCGGCGGCGGCGATCCGGTGCCGGGCGGCCGGGCTGCGGTGGTAGAGATCGGCGGGCTCCCCGCCGGGGACGGCTCCGGAGGGCGCCAGCGGGATCACGGTCATCCGCAGCGGTTCGGCCCGCGGGGCGGCGGCCGGATCGCCCGGGGACCGGCGGAGCCCGATATGGATCGCGGTGGCGAGGGAGAACGCCAGCAGCAGGGCCAGCCCCATCACCACCCAGGCGCCGGTGTTGCCGGTGCGGGCGCGCAGCACGGGCGACGGCAGGGTGCGGACGGCCCGTGCGTCGGGTCCCGTCCGCTCCCGGGCCGAGTACTCCTGGAGCCGGGCAGCACGTACGAACGATTCGTCGAAGACGACGGCTCCGTACTCGTCCTCTCCGCCGCCGGGGAGCCCCTCGGACGTCCCCTCGGGCGGGTCGCCACGCCCAGCCATACTCTGAGGGTTGGTCCGCGGGGCCTCCGGTAAACGCGTACCGGGGCCCGAAAGTCCGGCGGGGTGCCACAGATGCACCCGTACGGCGCCGGGTCGCCGTCCGGCGGGGTCGGGGTAAACGGTCCGGGTGCGCACCGGCCCCTCCGGGCCGTCGGCCTCGCGGGGCACCGACCGGCCCGCCGGACCCGCTGCCCGTCCCCCGGGCCGGGGCTCCGCGCCACCGGGGTACCACCGGGCCGGTGACCGGCTCACGGGCTGCCGGGTCCGGGCCCGTGTGCCCCGGGCTGCGGCCCCCGGGGCCGGCGTCTCCTGTGGATGCTGTGGGCCCGCAAACTGCGGCAGTGCGTTCGCCGGGGCGTGGTCCCGCGGGCACGTCCCCGCTCCGGGTTGTCACCCTTCCCGGACGGCGGTCCGCGCCCGGCGGCTCCGGGCCCGGCAGCTCCTGTGGATACTGCGGCGCTCGCCGGAACGAGGCCCCGCGGGCACGTCCCCGCTCCGGGTCGTCGCCGCCCCCGGACGGCGCTCCACGTCCGGCGGCTCCTGCGGAGACTGCGGGACCTCGCCCCGGCACCGCACTCGCCGGGGCGAGGCCCGCGGGCATGTCCCCGCTCCGGGTTGGCACCGATCCCGGGCATCGGCGGGGTCTCCTGCAGTTCACTCGTAACGGGGAGCATTCGTCCCCGGTACGGGCGCCGGTAGGACGTAGCAACAGGGAAGCGTCCCCCGGGGGCGGTTCAGGTGCGGGTGGGGTGCGGGGACGGGACCTGGTCGCGGAGGGCGTCCGGGGGTGCGACGCCCGGGGCCGTCGGGGAGCGGTCCACGCCCGTCGTCGCGGGCGGCGGGATCCGGTCCTGGCGGCTGCCCGACGCGCCCCGGTAGACGGCGGTGAAGGCCAGGGCGACCATGCCGACGCCCATCAGCAGGGCCAGCGCCCAGGCCACCGGGCGGTGCCAGCGCGCGCTGCCTCGGTAGGGGCGCAGCGAGCCGCCGTGCGAGCCGTAGGGATCGGACCAGTCGGCGTGGGAGCCGTGGAGGCCGTGGCGGTCCCGGTCGGGGTCGTAGCCGCCGTGCACCCCGCCGTAGGGGTCGTCGTCGGGTCCCCCGGGGCCCCGGCCCTCCGCGCGGGCCTCGGCGGCGGCCAGCAGCCGCTCGACCGCGGTGGGTTCATGGAAGGTGGCCGCATGGACGAAGTCCTCGTCGAACACCACGGGGGCGAGGTCCTCGTCCGCGCCTCCGCGGTCGTCGTCGGGCTCCCAGCCGTCCGGGAACGGCCTGCCCCCCACGTCGTCCGGCACGTCTTTCAGAGTAGACCCGGGCGGTGCTTTTGGGCAGACGGAGGGAGCAACCGCCCCGCCCGAACCGGCGGGACGGCCGGTTTCCGCCTCCGGTCCTGCTCCCGCCGTTCCGCCGTTCCGGACCTACCGGATGTGGCCGTCGCCGGTGAGGATGTACTTGGTCGAGGTCAGCTCGGGCAGCCCCATCGGTCCGCGGGCGTGCAGCTTCTGCGTGGAGATGCCGATCTCCGCGCCGAAGCCGAACTGGCCGCCGTCGGTGAACCGGGTCGAGGCGTTGACGGCGACCGTCGTCGAGTCCACCAGTTGGGTGAAGCGGCGGGCCGCGGCCTGCGAGGTGGTGACGATGGCCTCGGTGTGCCCGGACGACCAGCACCGGATGTGCGCCACCGCGCCGTCGAGCGAATCCACCACGGCCGCGGCGATGTCGTAGGAGAGGTACTCGGTCTCCCAGTCCTCGTCGGTGGCCGCGACGACCGTCGCCTTGCTGTCGTCCCCGTACGCCGCCACGGCCTCGTCGCCGTGGACGGTGACCCCGGCCTCGGCGAGCGCGTCGAGGGCCCGGGGCAGGAACGCGGCCGCGATGTCCCGGTGGACCAGGAGCGTCTCGGCGCTGTTGCAGACGCTGGGCCGCTGGGCCTTGGAGTTGATCAGTACGGAGACGGCCATGTCGAGATCGGCCTCGGCGTCCACGTACACATGGCAGTTGCCGGTACCGGTCTCGATGACGGGGACGGTGGACTGCTCCACGACGGTACGGATCAGCCCGGCGCCGCCGCGCGGGATGAGGACGTCGACCAGCCCGCGGGCGCGCATCAGCTCCTGGACCGACTCACGGGACTCGCCCGGCACCAGCTGGACCGCGTCGGCGGGGAGCCCGGCTTCCGCGACGGCGTCCCGGATCACCTGTACGAGAGCGGTGTTGGAGGCGTACGCGGAGGAGGAGCCGCGCAGCAGTACGGCGTTGCCGGACTTGAGGCAGAGGGCGGCGGCGTCGGCGGTGACGTTCGGCCGCGCCTCGTAGACGATGCCGACGACACCGAGCGGCACCCGGACCTGGCGCAGGTCGAGGCCGTTGGGGAGGGTGGAGCCGCGTACCACCTCGCCGACCGGGTCGGGCAGCGCGACGACGTCACGGACATCGGCCGCGATGGCGCGGACGCGCTCCGGGGTGAGCGTCAGCCGGTCGACGATCGACTCGCTCGTACCGTTCTCGCGGGCCCGTGCGACGTCCTCGGCGTTGGCGCGGACGATCTCGTCCGTCCGGGCCTCCAGCGCATCGGCGACGGCGAGCAGGGCCGCGTCCTTGGCCGCGCGCGGCAGGGGGGCGAGCTGCTCGGCGGCGCTGCGGGCGAGCCGGGCGGCCCGGCCGACGGGGCTGAGGGACTCCTGCGGGGAGGGCGACGTCGTCATACCCGCAGGGTAGTGCGCCCGGGAAGGTGTCTCATGCGCCGTTCCGCACTCCGAGACATGTCGGATGCGGGGGCGCGGGCCCGGCCGTCCCAGCGGACCCCGGAGCCGTGTGCCCCGGGCCCGTACCTCAGAAGGGGTGGACGCCGACCCTGGCGGCCGGGGGCGGGCCGTAGCCCTCGGCGAGGCGCTGGTGGTAGGTCTGCCGGTCGATGACCTCCAGGCCGACGATCGTCCACGGCGGCAGCTTCGCCGTCGCCCGGTGCTCGCCCCAGAGCCGCAGCGCGACGGCCGCCGCGTCATGGAGGTCGCGGGCCTCCTCCCAGTAGCGGATCTCGGCGTGGTCGTTGGCGTAGCGGCTGGTCAGCAGGAAGGGATGGTCGTGGGCGAGCTGCTCAAGACCGCGGCGGACCTCCGCCAGCGGGGCTTCGGCGCCCGAGACGCTCAGCGTGATGTGCCACAGCTTGGACGCGGCGGACTGGACCTGGTCCTCCGCGGGCGCCGGGGCCCGGTCGCCGACGCTCGTCAGGGTCCGTTCGGCCCGTACGGTGCGTCCGGCCGCCGGTGCGGGCCGCTCGGTGCCCGTCGCCGCGTGTACGCAGCGGACGCCGTTGTTCCCTCGGGGGGTGTCCCCCGGGCGCGCGATGGTCACAGGCGGCCTCCCGATTGCGTGTGTCGTGGTGCTGCGCCCCCCGCAGTGCCCCGCAACAAAGTTGACCAGCCCCGGACCGGACGTGGGGCGGTTTTGGTAAAGGTCCCTGTTGGTTGACGGCGGTTTCAGCCGTTTCAGGGGTGCATCACCACGAGATCGTCCCTGTGTACGACCTCCCTCTCGTATTCCGGACCGAGTTCCCGGGCGAGTTCCCGGGTGGACCGGCCCAGCAGCGGGGGGAGTTCACGGGCGTCGTAGTTGACCAGGCCGCGGGCGACGGCCCGGCCCGCGGTGTCGCGGAGTTCGACGGGGTCGCCCGCGGTGAAGTCGCCTTCGACGGCCGCGATCCCGGCCGGGAGCAGGGATTTGCGGCCCTGGACGACCGCCCGGACGGCTCCGTCGTCGAGGACCAGGGCGCCGCGGGGGGTGGAGGCGTGCGCGAGCCACAGCAGCCGTCCCGCGCTGCGGCGTCCGGTGCGGTGGAAGAAGGTTCCGGTGGCCCGGCCCGCGAGGGCGTCCGCGGCGCTCACCGCAGAGGTGAGGACGACGGGGACGCCGGCCTCCGTGGCGATCCTGGCGGCCTCGACCTTGGTGACCATGCCGCCGGTGCCGACGCCCGCCCGGCCGGCGCTGCCGATCTGCACATGCGCGATATCGGCCGGGCCTCGCACCTCGTCGATCCTGGTGGTGCCGGAGCGGGCCGGGTCGCCGTCGTACAGCCCGTCGACGTCCGAGAGGAGCACCAGCAGATCGGCCCGGACCAGATGGGCGACGAGCGCCGCGAGCCGGTCGTTGTCGCCGAAGCGGATCTCGTCGGTGGCGACGGTGTCGTTCTCGTTGATGACCGGTACGGCACCCATGGCGAGCAGCTGGTCGAGGGTGCGGTAGGCGTTGCGGTAGTGGGCGCGGCGGCTGGTGTCGTCGGCGGTGAGCAGCACCTGGCCGACGCGGACCCCGTGCCGGGCGAAGGAGGCGGTGTAGCGGGCCACGAGCAGCCCCTGGCCGACACTGGCGGCGGCCTGCTGCCGGGCGAGGTCCTTGGGCCGGCGGGCGAGGCCGAGCGGGGCGAGCCCGGCGGCGATGGCTCCCGACGAGACCAGCACGATCTCCTTCTCGCCGCCGCTGCGGACCTTGGCGAGTACGTCCACGAGGGCGTCGACCCGGTCGGCGTCGATCCCCCCCGCCGCGGTGGTCAGGGAGGACGAGCCCACCTTGACGACGATCCTGCGGGCCTGTGTCACGTGCTGTCTTGCCTCTGTCACGGACCGAATCTATGTCAGGGTGCGGCTTTCGTGCCGGGACTTCTCACCGGCTGGACAGCCGCGTGGACCGCTGCGGGAGGGGCGGAAAGAGGAGGCGGGGGCGGTACGGCTCGCTGCCGTACCGCCCCCGCCGTTCCGTTCCGCGCGTCCGGTTCACCACTGGTCCACCGGCCGGTCGCTCCGCGCCGGGCGCCGGGGTCAGCCCGCGACGGGCGCCTCGGATCCGTTGGTCTCCTCGGCCTCGGCGATCTCCTCCGCCGGGTCGCCGGACGGCCCGGCGGCCGGCCGGGGTTCGGCGGGCTGCTCACCGGTCCGCTGGGCCACGCCCCGGTTCCGGGCCTCGGCGACGGCCTGGAGGGTGCGGACGGCCGAGTTGAACCGCTCCAGGGAGCTGGGGCGGTCGGGGCCCAGGAGGTAGTGCTTCAGTTCGCGGCGGGCGCCCGCCAGCTGGTCGTCCTCGGGCGAGGCGACGGCCGCCAGCAGCTGGTCCAGCTCGACCGCGCTGTTGCTGAGGACGGTCGCGGCCCGGGCGGCGGTGTTCTGCCGCTGGAACTCGTCGGCGCCGAGGGCGGCCGAGTCGGTGACCGCGTACGGCTTGCCGCTGGCCATGTAGTCGGAGACCACGCTGGAGATGTCCGAGACCATCGCGTCGGACTCGTTGAAGCAGTCGTAGAGCCGGGGCTCGCTGCCGGTGACGACCCGGTGCTCCCACCAGCCGACGGAGGTCCAGTACGCCTCGTTCCACTCGGCCCGCAGCGCGGCGGCCCGGGCCAGGCGCACCGGGTCGGAGACGGAGTCGCGGGACCGCTCGGCCTCGTCGCCGCCGGTCCGGCCGGGCTTGAGCAGTCCGGCCAGCTCGGCCTCGATGGCCCCCATCCGGGCCGCGGCCTGTTCGCGCGCGGCCTTGCCCGCGGCGCTCTCGGCGGCCCAGCGGGGGTCGGTGCGGCGTTCGGCGGCGGCGGTCTTCAGCAGGGCGGTGATGCGCTCGTGGACGGCCTTCGCCTTCTTGTTGCGGATGCCGGTGAAGGGGTGCGGCTTGTAGACCACGCGGACCGGGCGCTCGGCGTCGAGGAGCCTGCGGATGATGTTCTCGCCGGCCAGCAGCAGGGAGGTGTTGCCGGGGTTGTCGTCCCAGCCCTCCCAGGTGGGGGCGTACAGGATGGTCGGGATCGGGTTCCGGGTGCGGCCCGTCGCGGTGGTGATGGGCGCCAGCTGGGGGCGGCCGACCTCGACGATGTCCTCGTCGCGGACGCCGACGTCGGCCAGGGCGTAGCGGTCGCGGCCGGCCCGGCCCGCGGTCCACACCTCGTCGTAGACCTTGCTGAAGGGGTTGACGGAGGCGAGCTTGTCGCTGTCGCCGTGGCCGATGAAGACGTGCTTCATGGCGGGCTGGCGCAGGATGTGGATGTTCTTGCCGACGTTGGCGGAGTAGAGCGCGACCCGGACCGTGGAGAGGTCGAGGTTCATGGTGTGGGTGCCGCCGGGGACGCAGAGCACCGGGACCGCGGTCTCGGTCAGCTTCGGCATCAGCTCGCGTTCGCGCATCACGATCAGCGGGCGGCCGTCGATCTGCTCCATCGTCTCCAGCCACATGTTGACCTGGTAGGCGGAGGAGGTTCCGCCGGAGAAGTAGAGGACGACGGTCGGGCGGTACTCGCGCAGCCAGTGGTTGACGGCCTTGAGGATCTTGGCGGCCGGGGGCACCCGGCGGCTGCGGAGGTACGGCACCAGGACCGCGGTGTAGAGCAGTCCGAGGGCGACGGTGGCGGCGATGCCCGCGTAGCCGACGGCGTCCCGGCCGGTGGCGGCGGCGATCAGCACACCGGCGACGGCGGGCAGGTCGAGGTGGAGCATCTTCTCGGCGGCGCGGCGCAGGAGCGGCCGGGGCGGGGCGTCCGGGATGCGCACGGTGTGCAGGTCGACGTTGCGGGTGACGACCGGCATGGTGCGGCGCAGCTTGATGAGCGTGGTGAGGGCGCCGTGCGGGGCCTGGAGGCCGTAGAAGACCAGGAAACCGGCGACCGCGGTGTAGAAGAGCGGGGTCTCGGCGAGCCCTTCCCGGGCGAGCAGCAGCACCAGCAGCAGCTGGCGGAGGAGGAAGCGGATGGAGAGTCCGACCCGGACCTTGCTCAGCCGGTTGAGCAGATAGCTGCCCTTCTGGTGGAGATACCAGTCGGCGAGGTAGGTGACGGCGGCGGCGGCCACGAAGAAGGGGATGCTCGGCAGCAGCGCGGCGAGCAGCACGCACGGATAGCCGAGTCCGATGAGCGCCGCGGCGGCCAGCTCGGACCGGCTGCCGACGCGGACCAGACGGATGGCGGTCGAAATCACGGGGAACCTGCTCCAAACGGTACCGGGCGGTGGCGCTTCAGCGCGGGCGACGGAAAGGGGCGGGGGGCGGGGGGTGCGCCCGCGGGGGCGCGGCCGGGGCGGGGGCCCGGCGGCCGGGTCGCGGCGGGGGCGGCCCCGGTCACACGTCGCCCTGCCGGTCGAGGAGCGCGGCCAGTGCCTGCTCGAAGCCGGAGGCCTCGGTCGCGTCCCGGGTGGGGTCCTGCTGGCGTACGTCGACGACATGGCCGGTCAGCTCGGAGAGGAGCACGTCGAGGGAGGTGCGGGCGACGGCCTCGGAGGAGAGGAGGCTGCCCGCGGGCTCGGCGCCGAAGGCCTTGGTCCGCATCGGGGTGGCGGTGCGCTCGGGGTTGACGCAGTTGACCCGGATCCCGTCGGCCGCCCACTCGTCCGCGAGGGCCTGGGTCAGATTGACCATGGCCGCCTTGGTGGAGGAGTAGAGGCTGTACTCGGCGCGGCCGCGGGTGTAGCTGGAGGAGGTGTAGAGCAGGAGCTGCCCCTTGGTCTCGGCCAGGTACTTGTAGGCGGCGCGGGCGATCTGGACCGGGGCCAGATAGTTGACGCGCAGCGCTTCGAGGATGGTGCTGTTGTCGGTTTCGGCGAGCTTGCCGATCCGCAGCACCCCGGCGGTGTTGATCACGTAGTCGATGCGTCCGGTCTCCGCGTAGGCGCGGGAGAGCGCGTCGTCGACGTGCTCCGGGTTCTCGACATGGGTGCCGGTGGTGGAGCGCCCCAGCGCGTACACCCGGGCGCCATAGCGTTCGGCGAGTGCGGCGATATCGGCGCCGATGCCGTACGAGCCGCCGAAGACGACGAGGGTACGGCCGGCCAGCAGCTCGCGGTAGGCGGCCTCGTCGGCCTGGGCGGGGGCGGCGGTGGAGGCCAGCTGGAAGAGCTTGTCGGCGAGGAAGACGTCGACCGGCTGGGTCACCTTCATGTTGTACTCGTCGCCCGCGACGACGTGGATCGGGACGTCGGGCAGGTACTTCAGGACCACGGTGCAGTCGTCGGTGGCCTGGAAGTTGGGGTCGCCCGCGGCGATCTCGTAGGCGCGGCGGATCGTGGAGAGCTTGAAGGCCTGCGGGGTCTGGCCGCGGCGCAGCCGGGAGCGGTCGGGGACGTCGGTGATGAACTCGCCGTCCTCGCCGTGGGTGCGGGTGACGATGATGGTGTCGGCGGAGGGGATGGCGACGTCGACGGCCTGGTAGCGGTCGAGGGCGTCGACGCAGTCCTGGATCACTCGCTGTGACAGCAGCGGCCGGACGGCATCGTGGAAGAGGACGTTGACGTCCTCGTCGGGGGCCAGTCCGTCGCCGAGCGCGGCGATGGCCCGCTCGGTGGTCTCGTTCCGGGTGGCGCCCCCCTCGATGACCCGCCTCACCTTGGTCAGGCCCGCTCTGGTGATGATCTTCTCGACGTCGGGGACGAAGCCCGGTGCCATGAGAACGATCACGTCATCAATGGCATCGGCCTGTTCGAAGATCGTCAGCGTGTGCTCGATGACGGCCTTGCCCGCGATCTTCAGCAACTGCTTCGGGATCGACAGACCCACCCGTTGCCCGGTGCCCCCCGCGAGCACGACGGCCGTGGTTCGGGGCTTGGCTACATGTGGTGCGGACACAGACGGACCTAACCTTGATTCGGGTGGGGGACGGAGCGATGGTCGCACTCTGCGTGACCGTCTCGCAAGGCGGGCATTTCCCCCCGCACACCGCCGGGACACGGCCCGTTCACCCTTTGGCCAGGGGCGTTGGGGGTGCCGTAAAGACCCTGTGAAGTGACGGAGTGCACAGAGTGGGGGGATATGTCGGGGACGGTCATCGGTCCCTCACATGGAGGACGAGCCGGTTTCCGTCGTCGAAGGCCAGTTTCAGCACCACCAGGCGCTGGTCCTGGCCGCGGATGCGGCGCAGCACCCGGCGGGCCAGCAGCAGGGACCGCTGCTTGTGGAGCAGGACGTCGGGGTAGCTGCGGACATCACTCTTCCGGAGCACATCGTCAAGGAGACGCCCCACCGCCACGGGGTCCTGTTCGGGGCTGTAGCGCAGCCACAGCTCCCACTGCTCGTCCTCCTGCTCCCGCCGTTCGGCGACGGCGAGACCGTCGAAGGTGACGGCGAAACCGCGGGTGCCCTCGCGGGTGCCGTGGAAGACCATCTCGTCGGCGGGGTCGCCGCCACGGCGCAGCACGAGGGTGGGTTCGCCCGCGGGTTCGACCGGGCCGTGGATCCGTCCGGTGAGGGTGAACCGGTGTTCGTCGAGGGTGACGTCGGCGGACTCCACATGCAGTCTGCGGACCCAGGAGCGGAGTGTCAGCCGGTGGGTGGCGGGGTCGCGGTACGGGACGAGGTGGTGGACGGCGGCGTCCCTGGCGAACCGCTCCCCGGCGCGCAGAAGGCCGCGCTGGTCGACGGTGCGGGCGGTCAGCTCGACCCGCCGGCCGGTGCGGGGGTCGTCGGCGTGGCAGAGCCACTGGCCGTCGGAGAGTCCGGCGTCCGGAGGGATCACGGCGGTGCCGTCCGGGGCGAAGGGGAAGACGTGCTCGGTACGGTCGCCTGCGGTGCCGGTCCTGGCGCGCGGCCGGGGGCCGCCCTTGGCGCCCTTGCGGCCGCCCGTCCTGGCCCTGCCCTTGGCCTGGCCCGTACCGGAGTCGGTGCCGCTGCCGGCGTCGGCCCTGGTGCAGACCAGGCGCAGTCCCGGGTACTGCATCGCGGCGGCGGAGGGCTCGACGATGCGTACGGTCAGTGATCCGTCGTCCCCCGTCGCGCAGTCCGCGACCGGGGCGAAGGGGCGGGGGCGGGGGGTGGTGTCCGGGCGGGTGCGGCTCCCCGGGCCCGCGCCCAGTGCGGCGAGCAGTTCCTCGTACGCCTTGGCGGTCGCCGCCGTGTCGAAGCGGCGGGCGGCGGTTCTGGCCGCCCCGCCGAGCCTGCGGCGCAGCGGTTCGTCCTCGATGAGCCGGAGCAGGGCGTCGGCCACCGCGCCGCTGTCGCCGACGGGGACCAGCAGACCGTCGTCGCCGTCGGTGACGATCGTCCGGGGGCCGTGGTCGCAGTCGGTGCTGATCACCGGCAGCCCGCAGCGCATGGCCTCGACGAGGGTGAGGCCGAAGGACTCGTGGCGGGAGGTGGAGACGGCGACGGAGCCCTTGGCCCACTCGGCTTCCATGGGTACCGCGGCGCCCATCAGTTCGACGTTGTTGTGGAGGCCGAGGCGGTGGACGACACGGCGGACGCGCTCCCGGTCGGGCCCCCAGCCGTAGAGCCGCAGCCGCCAGTCGGGGTGGGCGGCGACGACCCGGGCGAAGGCGGTCAGCAGGGTGTCGTACTGCTTCTCGCGGGAGATCCGGCCGGCCGCCACGACGAGCTTCTCCCGCAGCTCGGCGGGGGCGAGCACCGGCTCGGGCACCCCGTTGGGGACGGCGAGCACCCGGGTGTCGGGCTGCGGCAGCCGCTCGCGCCAGGCCGCCGCGTCCGCCTCGGAGACCGTGACCAGGGCGTCGAGGACGTCGAGACCGGGCAGCAGCTCCTCGACCAGCTCCGGTCTGTGGTAGCCGAGGCTCATGTGCTCCTGGCCGACGAGGACCGCGTTCTGGGGGGCCGACCGGGCCAGGCAGGGCACCAGCGCGGGGCGGGTGGCGATGACGACATCGGCGTCCGAGGCCTCGTAGTGGGCGCCTATCCGGGCGTCGGTGAGGGCGCTGTACTCGCGGTAGCGGTTCTCGTGGCGGGGCATGAGCGCGGACGGTTCGCGGTGGGCCGTCCCGTCCGGCCCGCCGTCCGGTGCGGCGTCCGGTGCGGCGTCGGGCCCGCTGTCCGGGGAGCCGGGGCGGGTGTCGACCAGAGCGACCAGGGTGATCCGGGGGTCGACGGGAAACAGCGGGACGTCGCGGTGCCGGAAGACCGACACGATCTCCACCTCATGCCGGCCCACGAGCTCTTCCGCCAGATTCAGCGTGCTGCGGATGGTGCCGCCGATGCCGTAGATCGTATGAATGAGGAAGGAAATCTTCATCAAGGCTCCGTTCACTGTTCCGAGACGGTGTTGCGGTGGCTCACAACCGGCCCGGAAACACGACGTCCGCCGTCGGGGGTTCCCGTCGGCCGAGACGCCCGGCGGGGGGTGGGAGGTTGCGAAACCGCGGACCATTCTCGCGAACGCAGGGGCCCGTCCGCGAACCCCGGGCGCACCGACGCCCCCCGGCCGCGGGAAGCAGCCGGGGGGCGTCCTTACGGAGTACCGACAGCCCTACTGGAACGGGTCGAAGTCGTCGTACGCGCGCTCCGCCTCGTCCCGCTCGGCGTCGCGGTCGCGGCGGCGCTGCGCGGCCGGGCGCGGAGCCTCCAGACGGTGGTCCTCGCCACGGCGGCCGAGCATTTCGGCACCCGCCATGACCGTGGGCTCCCAGTCGAAGACGACGGCGTTCTCCTCGGGGCCGATGGCGACGCCGTCGCCCGCCCGGGCACCGGCCTTCATCAGCTTCTCCTCGACGCCGAGGCGGCTGAGCCGGTCGGCGAGGTAGCCGACGGCCTCGTCGTTGTTGAAGTCGGTCTGGCGCACCCAGCGCTCCGGCTTCTCGCCGCGCACCCGGTACAGGCCGTCCTCCTCGCGGACCACGCTGAAACCGGCGTCGTCGACGGCCTTGGGCCGGATGACGATCCGGGTCGCCTCCTCCTTCGGCTTCGCGGCGCGCGCTTCGGCGACGATGCCCGCGAGGGCGAACGACAGCTCCTTGAGGCCGGTACGGGAGACCGCGGAGGCCTCGAAGACGCGGTAGCCGCGGGACTCCAGGTCGCTCCGGACCATCTCGGCAAGGTCGTGGCCGTCCGGGATGTCGATCTTGTTGAGGACGACGACGCGGGGCCGGTCGTCCAGCCCGCCGTACTGCTTCAGCTCCTCCTCGATGACATCGAGGTCGGAGAGCGGGTCACGGTCCGACTCCAGGGTGGCGGTGTCGAGGACGTGGACGAGGACCGAGCAGCGCTCGACGTGGCGGAGGAACTCCAGACCGAGGCCCCTGCCCTGGCTGGCGCCGGGGATCAGGCCGGGGACGTCCGCGATGGTGTAGACCGTGGAGCCCGCGGTGACCACGCCCAGATTCGGCACCAGGGTGGTGAAGGGATAGTCCGCGATCTTGGGCTTGGCGGCGGAGAGCACCGAGATCAGCGACGACTTCCCGGCCGAGGGATAGCCCACCAGGGCCACGTCGGCGACGGTCTTCAGCTCCATGACGACGTCACGGCTCTCGCCGGGCTCGCCGAGGAGGGCGAAGCCGGGGGCCTTGCGGCGGGCGGAGGCCAGCGCGGCGTTGCCGAGGCCGCCGCGGCCGCCCTGTCCGGCGACGAAGCTGGTGCCGTGGCCGACGAGGTCGGCGAGGACGTTGCCCTGCCTGTCCAGGACGACCGTGCCGTCCGGGACCGGGAGGATCAGGTCCTTGCCGTCCTTGCCGGAGCGGTTGCCGCCCTCGCCGGGCTGGCCGTTGGTGGCCTTGCGGTGGGGGCTGTGGTGGTAGTCGAGGAGGGTGGTGACCGACTGGTCGACGACGAGGATCACATCGCCGCCGCGTCCGCCGTTCCCGCCGTCGGGGCCGCCGAGAGGCTTGAACTTCTCGCGGTGGACGGAGGCACAGCCGTGGCCTCCGTTACCCGCGGCGGCATGCAGCTCGACGCGGTCCACGAAGGTGGTCATGGGAGGTCCTCCAGAAAGTCACTGCGTATCCGGCCGGGGTCGGGACGACGACGGCCGCTTCGGTACGGCGGACACCTCCCGCTTTCACGGGCGGTGTCTCCGCTCTCCTCAACTGCTAACACGCAAAGGGCGGACCCGCTTCCCCGCACGGGCCCCGGAAAACCGGGACTCCGCCGGGGAGCTGGTCCGCCCCTCGCGAAAACGTGCTCCGGATGCCTTGGATCAGGCGACCGGAACGATGTTCACGACCTTGCGGCCACGGTGACGGCCGAACTCGACCGCACCGGCCTGCAGCGCGAACAGCGTGTCGTCGCCGCCACGGCCGACGCCCGCGCCGGGGTGGAAGTGGGTGCCGCGCTGGCGGACCAGGATCTCACCGGCGTTGACGACCTGACCGCCGAAGCGCTTCACGCCGAGCCGCTGAGCATTGGAGTCGCGACCGTTCCGGGTGGACGATGCGCCCTTCTTATGTGCCATGTCTCCTCAGTCCCTTACTTCGCAGCCGTGGGGATGCCGGTGACCTTGATCGCCGTGTACTGCTGACGGTGACCCTGGCGACGGCGGTAGCCGGTCTTGTTCTTGTAGCGAAGGATGTCGATCTTGGCGCCCTTGTGGTGGTCCACGACCTGGGCCTGGACCTTGATGCCGGCCAGCACCCACGGGTCGCTGGTCACGGCGTCGCCGTCGACAACGAGCAGGGTAGAGAGCTCTACCGTGTCGCCAACCTTGGCGGTGGGGATCTTGTCAACCTCGACGATGTCACCGACAGCAACCTTGTGCTGACGGCCACCGCTGCGCACGATGGCGTACACGCGGATCTCTCTTTCGCTCGGAACGGAAACCCCTGATGCCAGCCGCTCGCACGGCCCGGGGGCCGTGACGCTTCCGGATGGATGAGCGGCCTCTCCGGGCGGTGGTGTCCACCGCCGCCGGAGGGAGGTGCTCAGGGGCTGGCGTGCAACAGAACACGCCGACGGTCAAGGGTACGGGTCGGCCTCGCGGGGGGTCAAACCGGGTCCCGCGGCGCGGGCGGACCGGCCCCGTGAGCCCCCTGCCGGGCCCTTCGCCGGAGCCCGGAGGCACCCTCCCGGCCCTGCGCCGGGACCCGGGGCGGGCGGGACGTATGCTCGCCCATCGGAGCGGGGGCCGCCCCCGCCGGGCCGGTGCGAGACCGCGTACGAAGCGTACGAGGCGTACGTCGCGTACGACGGACACAGACCGGACGGCGCCCGGCGCGCACGGCCCGTACCGCACCCTCCCGCATCCGTCCGTCCGCATCCATCCGGAAGGCCTTCCACAGTGAACTACAGGGTCCAGCCCACCGCCCAGGTCGCCGAGACCGCCGAGATCGGCGCGGGCAGCAGCGTCTGGGAGCTCGCCCAGATCCGGGAGGACGCGCGGCTCGGCGAGGGCTGCGTCATCGGGCGCGGCGCCTACGTGGGCACGGGCGTGCGCATGGGCGACAACTGCAAGCTCCAGAACTACTCGCTGGTGTACGAGCCCGCCGAGCTGGGCAACGGCGTGTTCATCGGCCCCGCCGTGGTCCTCACCAACGACCACTACCCGCGTTCGGTCGACCCGGACTTCCAGCAGAAGCGCGGCGGCGACTGGGAGGCCGTGGGCGTGAAGATCGCCGACGGCGCCTCCGTCGGCGCCCGCGCGGTCTGTGTGGCCCCGCTGACCATCGGCCGCTGGGCGATGGTCGCGGCCGGTGCCGTGGTGACCAAGGACGTTCCGGACTTCGCCCTGGTCGTCGGCGTTCCGGCCCGGCAGATCGGCTGGGTGGGCCACGAGGGCGTCAAGCTCACCGAGCGGGCCGACGAGCCCGGCGTATGGGAGTGCCCGAAGTCGGGCCGGCTGTACCGCGAGACCGACGGAGTGCTGACCGAGGCCTGATCACCGGCCCTTCACCTGCCGTCTTTCCGGCCGCATCGCCGGTCTCCTCCAGCCCTTTCCGGCCCCTTCCCGCGCGACGACCGGGCCCGTACCCATCGGTACGGGCCCGGTTTTTCCTTCTGCAACCCTTTTCTCCACCCGGAAGGGGAAATTCCGCTTCAATGCGCCAGGTCACGGCACGATGACAACGCCTTCCACCTGTCGGAGCGTGTTTCCGTTGTCTTTAGGATGGCCGGGTTTCCATAAACTCGAACATTCAAACCCAGTAACGAGGCCGATCACGTGTCCCCGACCGACCTTCGGGTCCCCGATCAGTCAGAGAAGCCAGAGCAGAGCGACGCCCCCGTCGCGCCGGCCGCCGAGCAGCCCGCCAAGAAGGCCGCCGCACCGCGCCTTTACGCCCTCGACGCCCTCCGGGTGATCGCCGCCGTGGCGGTGCTGCTGTTCCACTTCGCCGGTATCGACAAGGCCACGGACGTCAACTGGGGCGAGAACCCCCGGCATCTGTTCCCGGAGCTGTTCCCGTTCGCCAAGTACGGCTCCTACGGCGTCCAGCTCTTCTTCATCATCAGCGGCTTCGTCATCTGCCTCTCGGCCTGGGGCCGTACCCCCGGCCAGTTCATCAAGGCCCGGTTCCTGCGCCTCTTCCCGGCCTACTGGTTCTCCGTGATCGTCGGTGTCCTCGTCTGGCGGCTGCTGCCCGAGGACGTCCGCCCGACGCCCACCATCAGCGACTCGCTGACCAACCTGACCATGTTCCAGGTCCCGATGAACGTGCCGCACATCGTCGGCGCCTACTGGACCCTCTGGATCGAACTCTGCTTCTACCTGGTCTTCCTGGTCGTCCTGATGAAGGAGATCAACTACCAGCGGGTCTACGTCTTCTCCTGGGTCTGGCTGCTGGCCTCGGTCATAGCCCAGCACAAGGCCACCGGGCTGCCCATCGCCTCCACCATCGCCCCCGCCATGAGCACCGCGCTCTTCGTCTCCGGTATCGCGATGTACCTGATCTACCGCTTCGGCCCCGATCTGAAGCTCTGGCTGCTGCTCGGCGGCAGCTGGCTGATCATGCAGAGCGACCTGATGGAGCACGCCGTCAATCTGCGGGACAACCGCGGCTTCGACCGCGACCCGTGGGTCGTCCTCGCCCTGGTCACCAGCTTCTATCTGATCGTGCTGCTGATCGCGCTGCACAAGCTCGACTGGCTGAACTGGCGCTGGCTGGCCACCGCGGGCGCCCTGGTCTACCCCCTGTATCTGCTCCACGAGGAGCTGGGCTGGGCCATGATCCGCGAGCTGTACGGCCCGCTGGGCGCCTGGGCGACCCTGGGAACCACCATCGGAGTGCTGCTGGTGCTCTCCTGGCTGGTGCACCGCTTTGTGGAGCAGCCGTCGGTGCGCTGGCTCAAGAAGCGGCTCTGACACCCCGCGGCTCCGGCCGCCCCACGGCCCCCGATCGGGGCCGGGACACGCAGAAGGGCCCCGTACCGCTACGGGGCCCTTCCGTCGCTCCGGGGGGTGCTCCCCCGGTTCTCAGACGCTTGCGGCGTCGGAACCCTTGGTGTTCTTGACGTCCTCGGCCCCGGAGCCGTCCGGCTCCGCCGGCGAGCGGCGGGGACGGTCCGGCAGCAGTTCGCTGTAGATGCCGTCGATGATCTCCGCCTGCGCCTCCCAGGTCCAGCCCTCCAGGAGGCCCGGCTTCTCGTACGCGTTCTCGTAGCGCACGGGGTCGGCCAGGACCGCCTTGGTCGCCCGGACGAAGTCCTCGGTGTCCCGGGCGCGGAAGACCTCGCCCTGGCCGGTGGACTTCACCATGTCGGCCATGGTGCGGATATCGCTGACGATCAGCGGCAGCCGGGCCTGCGAGTACTCGAAGAACTTGTTGCTCAGGGCCAGCTCGTGGTTGGTCAGATGGTGCAGCGGGCTGACCGCGGCATCGGCGTCGCTGAGGAATTCCGGCACCTGCCAGTGCGGCACGAACGGCAGGAAGTGCACCCGGTCGGCCACGCCCAGATCGTTGGCGAGCTTCTGGGTGCTCGCGACGGCCTTCATCTTGCCGGGGGTGACCGAGACCAGCGCCACATGCACGTCCGGCAGGGACGGCAGCCCCTCGATGATCGTCTCCACACCGCGGACCGG
This sequence comes from Streptomyces tsukubensis, assembly GCF_003932715.1. Taxonomy (NCBI): domain Bacteria; kingdom Bacillati; phylum Actinomycetota; class Actinomycetes; order Kitasatosporales; family Streptomycetaceae; genus Streptomyces; species Streptomyces tsukubensis. Next base: position 2,418,336 of record NZ_CP020700.1, read on the forward strand.
GCTGATCCCGCCGACGTACGCCAGCAGGGGCGTCGCGTCGCCGATCCCGCACAGCTCCCGCAGGTCGCCCAGCGGGGCCGCGCCCTCGACCTCGTCGGCGCCCGGCTTCATCACGGGCGCGTTCAGGACGACGGCGGGCAGCTCGCGCAGCCCGTGGCCCTCCTTGAGCATCTCCGCCAGCGAGGGCGAGACGGTGATCACGGCGTCCGCGAAGACGGCGTGCTCCTTCTCCCACGCCACATGGCCCGGCAGCCAGCGGCCGTGGTACTCGGGCAGCCCGGGGACGAACTCGTGCGCGTCCCACACCAGCTTCACCGGACGGCCCTTGGCCCGGGCCCGGACCGCAGCCCGGGCGCCGACGCCCAGCATCTTGAAGTCGTGGGCGTGGATCAGATCGGGCTGGAGATCGTCGATGTGCTTGGCGAAGGCCAGCTCGAAGTCCCAGAGGTTCGGCATCAGCCGACGCCAGGAGCGCTCACCGAGCAGCTTCGACCACAGGGCGGTGACCGTACGGTCCAGCGGGGCGGTCAGCGGATTGCGCTGCTTGTGCAGCAGCCGGGTCTCCCGGGCACGCAGGGCGACCCACTTGCTGAAGACCTTGGCGCTGACCCGCGGCACCAGCAGCCGGGCCTTGGAGCCGCCGGCGCTGTTGCCGGGGTGCCCGGCCTCGGACGCCCTTATCGCGGCCTGCCGGAACGCCAGGTCGGAGCGCCACGCCTTGGCGGCCTGGACGCGGTAGCGGGCCACCTGCTGGGAACGGTAGGCCAGTGGACGGCGCAGCAGCGGGCGCCGGAGGTCGTGCCGGCGCGGCTCCAGATGCGCCGGCTTCGGGATCAGCCTCACCTCGGCGTCGCCCAGCTTCCACTTCTGCATCTTGACCGTGGGCGAAACACCGAAGAGAACAACGTCCCAGCCTGCTTCGGCGGCCGATCGGGCCGCTTTCTGCACTCGGGAGTCCCCCTTGACGCCGTTGTCGACCAGCATGACGACCCGCCCCCGGGTCTCCCGTGACGGGGTCGCGCTGTCGGGCTTCATGTACGCGCCTTTCCTGACGTCCTCGGTCCCGGACCGATACGGATGTGGACGGTCGAGTTTACCGCGCGCCCCACCGTCACCCGTTCTCCGCCTTGACAGCGCGGCACGTACTATCGCGATGCGCAAGACCACGTCCGCATCCTCAAGGAGTAGAGCAACGTGAAGGTCCTCAGTGTCGTCGGGGCACGCCCGCAACTGGTGAAGCTGGCGCCGATCGCCGCCGCCTTCGCCGGTACCGACCACGAGCACGTCATCGTGCACACCGGGCAGCACTACGACGCCGATCTGTCCGACGTCTTCTTCTCCGGCCTGGGCATCCCGGACCCCGATGTCCATCTGGGGGTCGGCTCCGGCAGCCACGGTGTCCAGACGGGTGCGGTCCTCGCCGCGATGGACAAGGTCCTGGAGGAGCAGCGTCCCGACTGGGTCCTGGTCTACGGCGACACCAACTCCACCGTCGCGGGCGCCCTGTCCGCCGTGAAGATGCACCTCCCGGTGGCCCATCTGGAGGCCGGTCTGCGCTCCTTCAACCGGCGGATGCCCGAGGAGCACAACCGGGTCCTGACCGACCACTGTGCCGATCTGCTGCTCGCCCCCACCGAGGAGGCCGTACGCCACCTGGCCAACGAGGGGCTCGCCGAGCGCACCCGGCTCTCCGGCGATGTGATGGTCGACATCTGCCTGCGCATCCGGGACGCCGTGCTCGCCGGTGAGCACCCCGCGCCCGTCCTGCCCGAGGGCATCGACCCGGCGCAGCCGTTCCTGCTGGCGACCCTGCACCGTCCCGACAACACCGACGACCCGGCCCGGCTGGCGGCGATCGTCGAATCGCTGGCCGGGCTGCCGGTGCCGGTGGCCCTGCTCGCGCACCCGCGGCTGGTCGCCCGTGCCGAGGAGCACGGCATCGAGCTGAACCAGGGTTCGGTCCATGTCGGCCGCCCGCTGCCGTACGCCGGTCTGGTCGCCGCGGTCCTCGCGTCCTCCGGTGTGGTCACCGACTCCGGCGGCCTCCAGAAGGAGACGTTCCTGCTGGAGCGCGCCTGCACCACCATCCGCCCGGAGACCGAGTGGTCGGAGACGCTGGAGGGCGGCTGGAACGTCCTCGTACCGGATCCGCATCTGCTGGACGCCGACGCGTGGGCGAAGACCGCCACCCGGCCCGCGCCGGGCACCGAGCGCGGCACTCCGTACGGTGACGGCACGGCCGCCCGCCGGGTCGTCGAGCTGCTGGCCGAGGCGCACGAGGCCCGTACCGTCTGAGCCCTGCCGAGCCCGGTCCGCGGACGGCAACGGCTCCGGCCCCCGCACCACGACGGTGCGGGGGCCGGAGCCGTTGTACGGCCCGCTGGGCGGGGCTCAGCGCGGGGTGAGGAAGCTGCTCAGCGCGGCCACCGTGGCGGTCCCGTCGTGGTACTCACGGGCGAAGGCGGCCGAGTCCCGGCCGATCTGCGCCGTGGCCTCCCGGTCGTCCAGCAGCCGCTCCAGCTCGGCGCCGAGCGTCTGCGGGGTGGCGTTGACGATCGGCGGCACCACACCGCAGGCGTCCAGGGACTCCTGGTCGAGGTAGGCGATGACGGGCCGGCCGGCCGCCATGCCCTCGCAGGCGAAGGTGCCGTACGTACCGATGGCGAACTGGTCGATCACGATGTCCGCGTCCATCATCATCGAGCGGACCGTGGACCACGAGACGCCCTCGGCGAGCTGGAACTCGATGATCCCGCGGGAGTCGAGGTCTTCGAGGAGCGGCAGGATCCGGTCCGTGCCCTTGGACCAGCGGGCCGACGGGGCGTGCAGCACCTTCGGCCGCTTGCGCTCCATCACCGGGCGGTCACTGGCCCAGGCCTTGACGTCGACGACCAGCGGCGTCCAGGTCGCCATCGGCAGGTCGAGCAGCAGGTCAGGGGTGGTGACGAAGACCGGGAGGTCGGCCGTCTCCGCGATCCGGCGGTTCTGCGTCGCCAGCCGGGTCAGCTCCTCCTCGTACCCGTCGGGGGCGTCGAGGAAGAGGGAGTACGGATTGCGCTCGCGGTGCATCTCGGGGTTGCGGACCTCGGAGCCGTGCGCGAGGAGCGCGACCTTGATCCCGTGGTGCCGCAGGGCCGCCAGATCGCCCTCGATGCTGTTGCCGTTCAGTCCGCCGAAGACCGGGCGGAAGGCGTCTGCGATGAGGTGGGTGTAGCGCCGGACGGTCCGCTGCACCAGCTCCAGCCGTACGTCCAGATTCCGCAGGGCCACCAGGTCGATGTAGACGTCGGCCGGATAGTCGTGCTTCTGGTTCGCGGCCCGGTGCTTGACCACCTCGGCCGAGACGTCGTCCCGCTCCTTGGTGATCGCCGTGGCGTAGGCGGCGAGCTGGCCGGCGAAGTTGGCGGGGGCGAGCCCCAGTTTGATGGGTGTGGCACTCAGCGGACGCCAGTCGCGGTCGAGCTGCTCGACGACGGCCGCCTTCGGGCCGGCGACCCGGCGCTCCTCGGCGTTCCACACCGGGCCCTCGTCGGGCGCGCCCGGCTTCTTCCCGGAGATCTCGGTGTAGAGGTCCAGCAGCACCTGCGACTGGTGCTCCCACGAATGCTCGGTCAGCAGCGCGTCGTTGATGTTCTTGCGCAGCAGCTCGCGGTCTGCGGTGGCCCGCTTGACCGCGGCGACGAACGAGTCGACGTCCTCGGCGGTGAAGACCTCGCCGACCCCGTGGGTGCGGACGAACTCACTCATCGACTTGATGTCGCTGGTGATGATCGGCAGCCGGGCGTGCAGATACTCGGCCGCCTTGGTGGGCAGCGAGTTCTCCACGTTCGGGATCCGGTGGAACGGGGTCAGTCCCAGGTCCGCGCTGGACAGATAGTCCGGCACCTCGTGCTGGGGGACGTACGGCACGACGTGGACGCGGTGGCGCACGCCCAGCTCGGTGGCCTGCTTCTGGAGTTCGGTCAGCCCGGCGGTCACCCGGCCGGAGACCAGCGCCAGATGGTGGTCGGGCAGGTGGACCAGGGCCTCGACGGCGGTGGCGACACCGCGGTCCGGGGCGATCCAGCCCGCGTACACCATCAGCGGAACGTCCTCGTCGAGCCCGCAGGCCGCCCGTACGGAGACCCGGCCGGCCGCCTCGCCGACGACTCCGCGGATCGGGGCGTTGCGCACCACGGCGGGGGTCTTCGGCAGCTTGTGGTCGGCGCGCAGCATCTCGGCCAGCTCCGGCGAGACCGTCACCACGGCGTCGGCCTTGCCGATGAATTCGGCCTCGACGGCCGGGAAGGCGGTTCTCATGGCGGGCTTGGGCCAGTCTATGCCCGCGACGTACTCATGGGAGTCGTACAGCCAGCGGCAGGTCAGACCACGGGCCCGCAGCCGGGCCGCGGCCCGCGCCGCAGTGTGGATCATCGTGATGTCGTTGGCGTGGATGACATCCGGCGCCAGTTCCTCGATGAAGGGGCCGAAGGCGAGGTCGAGGTCGAGCAGCGCCGGCCAGTCCTCCCGCCAGTTCCCGCGGGGCTCGGCGGACTTGCGCCGCTGCTCCCAGCGGTAGGCCCGGACCCGGAACTGGTGCGCGCTGCGCCGCGCGTGCACCCATGCCTTCATACCCGCGGCCGTCACCTCGGCCACCGACGAGTCTCCGAGGTAGCCGATCCTGGTGGTCTGCTCCCGTACCCACGCCCGGTGGGCGTCACGGAGCTGGGCGAGGGCGGCGCCGTCGCTGATGCCCCACTGGGTCACCCGGGCCCGCAGTCCGCCGCGCCCGGTCTTGGCCGTCACCCGGCGCTCCATGCGGTTGGCCACCGGCAGGCGGACCACCTTCACCGGACCGAACCAGGAGTGTTCGGGCTTCTTCGTGGTGCCCCGTCCGATCAGGGTGACGTCCCAGCCCGCGCCCGCCGCCGCCAGAGCGGTCTTCTGCACCCGGGAATCCCCCGTGATTCCGTTGGCGACGATGACGGCCAGTTTCGGCCGGGTGCCAGAGGTAGACATATCCGAATCCTTACACATCGAGACAGCTTGTTGGCCCGGCCACACACCTGTGCGGCCGGGCCAGCTCGTACGCAGGTGTCAGCCGCCGATGACGACCCGGCGGACGCCGGTCCAGCGCTCCGGGTCGGTGGTCCGGCGTCCGTCGACGAGGACGGTCACGTCGGGGAGGTCGGATGCGGCAAGTTCACGGTACTCGGCGTGGTCGGCCTGGAGTACGGCGGCGGTGACCTTCTCTCCCTGGTGCGGGGTGAGGCCGTGCGCGGCCAGTTCCTCGGCCGTGTACATGGGGTCGGAGACGTACGGAACCGCACCGCGCGCCTTGAGGGCCTCGACCGTCCCGAAGACACCGGAGAAGGCGGTCTCCTTGACGCCGCCGCGGTAGGCGGCGCCCAGTACCAGCACCGGGACGTCCGTCAGGTCGCCGTAGGCGGCGGCCAGCAGGTCGACGGCGTACTCGGGCATGGCGGCGTTGGCCTCGCGGGCCGAGCGCACCACGGTCGCCTCGGGGTCGTTCCACAGGTACATCCGCGGGTAGATCGGGATGCAGTGGCCGCCGACGGCGATACCGGGCTGGTGGATGTGGCTGTACGGCTGGGAGTTGCAGGCCTCGATGACCTTCTTGACGTCGATGCCGTTCTTGTCGGCAAAGCGCGCGAACTGGTTCGCCAGGCCGATGTTGACATCGCGGTAGGTGGTCTCGGCCAGCTTCGCCAGCTCGGAGGCCTCGGCGGTGCCCAGGTCCCAGACGCCGTTGGCCTGCGGCAGGTCGTCGCGCTCGTCGAAGTCGAGGACCTGCTCGTAGAACTCCACACCGCGGGTGCCGGAGGCCTCGTCGATGCCGCCGACCAGCTTGGGGTAGCGGCGCAGATCAGCGAAGACCCGGCCGGTGAGGACCCGCTCCGGCGAGAAGACCAGGTGGAAGTCGCTGCCCGCGGTCAGGCCGGAGCCCTCCTCCAGCATCGGCGCCCAGCGGGTGCGGGTGGTGCCGACCGGGAGGGTGGTCTCGTACGAGACGAGGGTGCCGGGCTTGAGTCCCTTGGCGATGGCGCGGGTGGCGGAGTCCATCCAGCCGAAGTCCGGGGTGCCTTCGGCGTCCACGAAGAGCGGTACGACGACGACCACGGCGTCGGACTCCGCGACCGCGGCGGCGGTGTCGGTGGTCGCGGAGAGCAGACCGGCGTCCACCGTCTGCTTCAGCTTCACGTCCAGGTCGTACTCGCCCGGGAAGGGCTCGGTGCCCGCGTTGACCAGCTCGACGACCTTTTCATTGACGTCGGCGCCGATCACCCGGTGGCCCTTGGTGGCGAACTGGACCGCCAGCGGCAGCCCGATCTTTCCGAGAGCGACTACACAGATGTTCATGGGGTGATTACTTCCTCTTGGAGCCGGTCACCAGGGTCCGCAGACGCGAGCCCAGAGACTTCTTCGCTGGATGCAGGGGACCGATGGCGATCACGATCCGGCCCGCGGCATCGGTCCGCGCGGCCAGCTTGTAGGTGTCGTTCAGACCCCAGGCGCGGGCCAGCGGCATCGGATGGTCCGTGCCCCGTACCGGGATCTCGTAGCGGTGTTCCCCCACGTCGACCCGGACCCGCAGGCCCAGCTCCGCCTTCTTCCGGGTCAGCGGAATCCGCGCCCGGACGATGGTGGAGCCGCCGTCCCCGGCCGCCTCCCGGCTGATCTCACCGGCGGGCTGTGAACGTTTCTCCTTCTCGCCCAGCCGCCGGGCGCCATGGACGTCGGCGGACTTGGGGAGCTTGCCCGGGACGAGTTGGACGGCGACGGAACCGGTGTCCCCGACGACGGGCACCCGGACCGAGACGGCGAGGTCCGTCGGGTCCTCCCCCTCCCCCGACCAGTCGACGGAGAGCAGTTCGGTGCCGGGGCCGAGCCGGTCCGCGATCGAACCGAGCAGTTCGTACCCCCGGTCGGGCAGTCCGTAGAGGGTGTCCCCGAAGCCCGGGTAGGTCGCGTACGCCTTCCCGTCCCGCAGCAGGGTCGGGGGTACGGGGCCCTCGGTGTCCTGCCGGACCAGTTCGGCCAGCTTCTCGGGGTTTCCGGCGTAGACCCAGTGGAAGCGGAGCCGCTCGGGCACCGTGAGCCGGTGCTGCATCCGCTCGAAGGCGCCGTCGCCGTAGTAGTCGGCAAGGAGGGCGGCGGTGGCCCGGACGCATGCGGCGCGGCGTTCGGCGTCGAGCGCCAGATAGTTCTCACCGAAGATCCACGCGAGGTCGACCTTGAGGAGCCGGATCGCGAAGGCGTCGTACAGCTCGGGCGAGGCACCCAGCTCGGAGAGCCGGTCCAGGGCCCGGGCGCAGACCTTCAGCCGGTTCTCGAACCGGGCCCGGTAGGTGATGTTGCTGTCGTCGTCCCGGCGGACGGCGAAGTAGCAGTCGTAGTCAGCGACCACCGAGATGGTCGTGGACCGGACGTAGGCCTCCAGCGTGAACGGCATATCGCAGGAGACGGGCAGGTCCTCCGCGTAACGGAGGCCGTGTTCCTCGATCAGGGCGCGGCGGTACATCTTCGTGTTCGAGATCGCATACAGCGCGCCCGAGCCTATGAGGGGAATGTTGTTCCGGGTCGCCTTGAAGACTGCTCGCGGAATGGACCGCTTGCCGATGGCGACCATCTTGCCGAGGACGACGTCGGACTTGTTCTTGTCCCCCATGGCGACCATGCGCTTCAGGGCATCGGGGCCGAGGTAGTCGTCGGCGCCGACGAAGAAGACGTAACGGCCGGTCGCCCGGGACAGGGCGACGTTGTTGGGCCGGGCCGGGCCCCCGGAGTTCTCCTGGTGGATCACCTTGAAGAGACCGGGGTACCGGTCGGCGTAACGGTCCAGTTCTTTCCCGCTGCCATCGGTGGACCCGTCGTCCACGGCGATGATCTCCATACGGTCCGCCCCGATGCTCTGCTTCACGAGCGAATCCAGGCATTCCGTGAGTGCGGGCATGGTGTTGTAGACCGCAACGATCACAGTGACAGCGGGTTGGGTCAACTGGTCACACCCTCGGACGGGCTCCCGCCGTCGGACAGGCTGACCGTGATCCCCTCGGCCGCGGACCGCAGTACGGCGGCGGCCACCTCGACCGTCCGCATTCCCTCCCGCAGGGTGCAGATGTCCTCGGACTTGCCGAGTACGGCATCGCGGAACAGCTCGTGCTCGACGAGCAGCGGCTCGCGCTTGGGGATCGCGTACCGGATCATGTCGCCCTCGGCGACACCGCGGAACGCCTGGAGCGCCTCCCACTCGGTGGCCAGGGCGGCGTTCGAGTAGAAGGTGAGGTCGGCGGTGAGGGTGTCGGCGATGAAGCAGCCGCGCTCACCGGTGACCGAGGTGAAGCGCTCCTTCATCGGGGAGAGCCAGTTCACCAGGTGATTGACCATCGTGCCGTCGGAGAGCTGGCCCACGGCGGAGACCATGTCCTCGTGCGGGCGGCCCGACTTGGAGACGGTGCGCGCGGCGATCGACGTGTACCGCTGGCCGGTCACCCAGCCGGTGAGGTCGATGTCGTGGGTGGCCAGGTCCTTGACCACGCCGACATCGGCGATGCGGTGCGGGAAGGGGCCCTGGCGGCGGGTGACGACCTGGTAGACGTCGCCCAGCTCACCGGCCTCCAGCCGCTGGCGCAGGGAGCGGAGCGCGGGGTTGCAGCGCTCGATGTGGCCGACGCCCGCGACGAGTCCGCGGGATTCGAAGGCCTCGACCAGCTTGCGCGCGCCCTCGACGCTGTCCGCGACGGGCTTCTCGATGAGCGCCCCGACACCGGCACCGGCCAGCTTGAGACCGACCTCCTCGTGGAGGGCGGTGGGGCAGGCGATGACCGCGTAGTCGATGCCCAGCTCGATGAGCTGGTCGACCTCGGCCAGCACGGGGGCGCCCTGCGCCCAGCCGTTCTTGTCGCCCATCGGGTCGACGACGCCGACGAAGTCGACGCCTTCCAGACCGGCGAGGACTCGGGCGTGGTGGCGGCCCATCGAACCGAGGCCGATCAGACCGGCCCGCAGGCCGGCGGCACCCTGGGTGGTCACAGGTTCTCTCCAAGCTCGTTCACGGCGGCGACGATGCGGTCGAGGTCGTCACGGGACAGCGACGGGTGCACCGGCAGGGAGACGACCTCGGCGGCGGCCTGCTCGGTCACCGGCAGGTCCCAGTTGCGGCCGGCCTTCTGGTCCGGCTCCCAGAACGGCCGCAGCCGGTGGATCGGGGTCGGGTAGTAGACGGCGTTGCCGATCCCGGCCTCGGTGAGCTTCGCCATCGCGGCGTCGCGGGCCTCGGCGCCACCGGCCACCCGGATCGTGTACTGGTGGTAGATGTGGCGGGCGCCCTCGGCGACGACCGGCGTGGTGATGCCGGGCGCGCTGATGTGCTCGCTGAGGTACGCGGCGTTGGCGATGCGCTGCTCGGTCCAGCCCGGCAGCTTGGCCAGCTGGACCCGGCCGACGGCGGCGGCGACATCGGTGAGGCGCATATTGCAGCCGACGATCTCGTTGGCGTACCGCTGCTCCATGCCCTGGTTGCGCAGCAGGCGCAGGGTGCGGGCGATCTCCGCGTCCCCGGTGGAGACCATGCCGCCTTCGAGGGAGTGCATGTTCTTCGTCGGGTAGAAGCTGAAGGTGCCGCCCGCGCCGAAGGCGCCGACGGGCGTGCCGTTGAGGGCGGCGGCGTGGGCCTGGCAGGCGTCCTCGACGACGGCCAGCTTGTGCTTGTCGGCGATCGCCGTGATGCGGTCCATGGCAGCCGGGTGGCCGTAGAGGTGGACCGGCATGATCGCGGCGGTGCGCGGGGTGATCGCGGCCTCGACGGCGGCCGGGTCGAGACAGTACGTCTCGGGGTCGATGTCCGCGAAGACGGCGTCGGCACCGACGAGACGGACCACGTTGGCGGTCGCGGCGAAGGAAAAGGAGGGGACGATCACCTCGTCGCCGGGCCCGATGTTCAGGGCCATCAGCAGCAGGTGCAGGGCGGAGGTGCCGGAGTTCACGGCGACGCAGTGGCGGCCGTCGACCAGCTCGGAGAAGCCCTCCTCGAAGGCGGCGACCTCGGGCCCCTGTACGACCCGGCCGCTGCGCAGTACGCGGACCGCGGCCTCGATCTCCTCGTCACCGATGACCGGGCGGGCAGCGGGGATGGGCTGCCTGTTGCTGCTGCTCGTCATGGACGTCCTCCTAGAACACCAAGAGCTGTCTGTGGCAGGAGGTCTGGAGAATGAGCGGACGTCATCTGTGCGGCCGCGCACACCCCATCCGGCGCTAGCCGACGCCCTACCGAGGATCTGGACCGGGTCCTGCTAGCCGGACCGGGCCGGTCACCCACCGTAGTGTCCGGGACTGGATCCTCACCCGGCAGCGACCGCCGTCACATTATCAGGGATTTCGGACCCCTTTTCGGGGACGTTCAGGCCTCCCCGGCATCAATTCGGAGACAATCGCAGTGTTCCGCCCCACGGCTGTGGGACGGAACACTGCGATTCACCGAAAGGCCGGGAACCGTTCGGCTCCGGGCTGCGTCACCGTCAGCCCTCGGTGACCGCCGTCACCGTCGCGGGGGCCGACTTCGCGGCCGCCGCGGTCTTCTTCACGGCCGCCTTCTTCGCGGTCGTCTTCTTGGCCGCGCTCTTCTTGGCCGCCGTCTTCTTGGTGGCGGCCTTCTTCGCGGTGGCCTTCTTGGCGGTCTTGCGGGCCGCCTTCTTGGCCGGGGTGGCCTCGACGGCGTCGTCGGAGGCCTCGGCGGCCGCGGGGGCCTCTGCGGACGCCGGGGCTTCGGCGGAGGTGCCGATGACGACGACCGCGCCGGACTCGTCCGTACCCGCGCCCGCCGGGGCACCGGCCGGGGCGGTGACCTTGCGGACCACCCGGCGGCGCGCCCGCGGGGGCGCAGCGGCCGGCTCGGGCTCCGCCGCCGGGGCGGCCGGTCCGTCCTGGACCGGGGCCTCGGGGGCCTTCGCCACGACGACGACCTCGGCCTCGGGGGCCGCGGCAGCCTTCGGCGAACCGGCCGGGGCCGATGCCTTACGGGTCGCCCGGCGGCGGCCACGGCCGGCCGGAGCGGCCTCGGCCGGCTCGGGCGCCGCGGTCTCCTGCGGCTCCTCGACGGCCTCCGCCACGACGGGCTCCGTCACGGCCTCCGGCTGCGCGGTCTCGCGCTGCGCGGCCTTCGGGGCACCACCGGGCGCGGACGCCCTGCGGGTGGCCCGGCGGCGGCCACGGCCGCGCTGAGCGGCGGCCTCGGCCTCGGCGGCGCTGTTGTACAGCTCCTCGTCGGGTACGAACTCGGGCTCGGCCAGCGCGATCGGCTCGGCGACCTCGGCGGCCACCTCCTCGGCCGTCTCGTGCTCGTGCTCGTGCTCATGGAGGGCTTCGGCGGCGTGGTCGTGCGCCGCGGCGTCGCCGCCGCGTCCCCGCTTCTTGGACCGCTTGCCACCGCCCCCGCCACCGGCGGACGCGGCCTGGTCCATGTGCACGATCACACCGCGGCCGTTGCAGTGGACACAGGTCTCGGAGAAGGACTCCAGCAGCCCCTGGCCGACCCGCTTGCGGGTCATCTGGACCAGGCCCAGCGACGTCACCTCCGCGACCTGGTGCTTGGTCCGGTCCCGGCCCAGGCACTCCAGCAGCCGCCGCATCACCAGATCGCGGTTGGACTCCAGCACCATGTCGATGAAGTCGACGACGACGATGCCACCGAGGTCGCGCAGCCGCAGCTGGCGCACGATCTCCTCGGCCGCCTCCAGGTTGTTCCTGGTGACGGTCTCTTCGAGATTGCCGCCCTGACCGGTGAACTTACCGGTGTTGACGTCGATCACGATCATGGCTTCGGTCTTGTCGATCACCAGCGAGCCGCCGCTGGGCAGCCAGACCTTCCGGTCCAGCGCCTTCATCAGCTGCTCGTCGATGCGGTACGTGGCGAAGACGTCGACCTCGCTGGTCCAGCGCTGGAGCCGGTCGACCAGATCGGGCGCGACGTGCGCGACATAGCCGTGGACGGTCTGCCAGGCCTCGTCACCGCTGACGATGACCCGGGAGAAGTCCTCGTTGAAGATGTCGCGGACGACCCGGACGGTCATGTCCGGCTCGCCGTAGAGCAGCGTGGGCGCGTTGCCGCTCTTCGCCTTCTTCTTGATGTCCTCCCACTGCGACTGGAGCCGCTCGACGTCGCGGCGCAGCTCGTCCTCGCTGGCGCCCTCGGCGGCGGTGCGCACGATGACGCCCGCGTCCTCGGGGACGATCTTCTTGAGGATGGTCTTCAGCCGGGCCCGCTCGGTGTCGGGCAGCTTGCGGCTGATGCCGGTCATCGAGCCCTCGGGCACGTACACCAGATAGCGGCCGGGCAGGGAGACCTGGCTGGTGAGCCGGGCGCCCTTGTGGCCGATCGGGTCCTTGGTGACCTGGACGAGCACGGACTGGCCGGACTTCAGCGCGGCCTCGATGCGGCGGGGGCCGTTGGCCATGCCGAGCGCCTCGAAGTTGACCTCGCCCGCGTACAGCACGGCGTTGCGGCCCTTGCCGATGTCGACGAACGCGGCCTCCATCGACGGCAGGACGTTCTGCACCTTGCCCAGGTAGACGTTGCCGACGTACGACGTCGACTGCTCCTTGTTGACGTAGTGCTCGACGAGGACGTTGTCCTCCAGAACGCCGATCTGGGTGCGCTCGCCGCTCTGGCGGACGACCATGACGCGCTCGACGGCCTCACGGCGGGCCAGGAACTCGGCCTCGGTGATGATCGGGACCCGGCGGCGGCCCTGCTCCCGGCCCTCGCGGCGGCGCTGCTTCTTCGCCTCAAGACGCGTGGAGCCCTTGATGGACTGGACCTCGTCGGAGGCCTCTTCACGGGTACGGGCGCGCGGCTCGCGGACCTTGACGACCGTGCGCTCCGGGTCACCGGAGCCCGGCTCCTCGTCGACGGCCGGCTCACCGCTGCGACGGCGACGGCGACGGCGGCGACGGCTCCCGGCGGAACCGAGACCGGCCTCCTCGTCCCGCTCGGCGTCCTCGTTGCTCTCGATGTCCTCGTGGTCCTCGGTGTCCTCGGGGGACTCAGCGGACCCAGCGGACCCAGCCGCCGGGGCGGTCTCGTCGTCCCCGGTGTCGTCGGACTGCTCGGGGGCCTCGCCACGGCGACGACGGCGGCCGCCCCTGCGGCGACGGCGCGACGGCCGGTCCTCGTACTCGTCGTGCTCCTCCGCCTCGGCGTCGGCCTCGGTCTCCTCGGCCTCGGCTTCGGCTACGTCGGCGGGCGGTGCGGCGGGCTGCTCGGCCTGCTCGGGGGCCTCGCCACGGCGCCGACGGCGACGGCGGCCGGCGGGCTCCGGAGCGGCCTCGACAACGGCTTCCACCGTCTCGGCGGTCTCCTCCGCCGTCTCGGCGAGCTCCTCGACGGCTTCCGCCTCGTCGGTGAGCGGCTCCTCGTACACCACGGCGGCAGCCGCTGCGGCCGTCTCCGGGGTCTGGAACATCGGCTCGGAGAAGACGGGCGCCCGGAAGACGGCGACGGCGGGCCGGGCGGCGCGGCGGGCGGCCGGTTCGGCGCTCCGGGCCTGCTCGGCGGTGAACTGCGGCGCCACGACGCGGCGGCGGCCACGGCCACGGCCGGCGGCGGTCTCGGCGGCGACGACCTGGTCCTCGTGGGCGGTGATCTCGGCGACGGTGTCGCCGGGCAGCGTCTCGCCGCTGCCGTCGGCCTCGGGCTCGACCGGGGCGGCCGGCTCGGCGGCGGTGACCTTGCGGGTGGCCCGGCGACGGGCACGCGGAGCAGGTGCCTCCTCGGCAACCGGCTCAGCAGCAGCTTCGACCGGCTCGGCGGCCGTGACCTTGCGCGTGGCACGACGACGCGCACGGGGCGCGGGCGCCTCCTCGGCAACCGGCTCAGCGATCGGCTCGGCAGGGGTCTCGACCGGCTCGGCAGCAGTGACCTTGCGGGTGGCCCGACGGCGCGCACGCGGCGCGGGCGCCTCCTCGGCGGCGGCCTCCACGACCGGCTCAGCAGGGGTTTCCACAGCTTCGACCGGCTCGGCAGCCGTCACCTTGCGGGTGGCCCGGCGACGCGCACGGGGCGCGGGTGCCTCCTCGGCAACCGGCTCGGCAGGGGTCTCCACAGCCTCGACCGGCTCGGCAGCCGTCACCTTGCGGGTGGCACGACGGCGCGCACGCGGCGCCGTCTCTTCGGCAACCGGCTCAGCGGCAGCCGGTGCGGCCTCGGCGGGCGCGGCGGCGGTGGCCTTGCGGGTGGCCCGGCGGCGGGCACGCGGCGCGGGCGCCTCCTCGGCGGCGGCCTCCACGACCGGCGTGGCGGCGGTGTCCGCGGAGCCTTCGGCGGCGCTCGCGGCCGGCGGTCCCGCGGGCCGGGAAGCGGCGCGGCGGCGGCGCGGCGGCAGCGTGTCGCTGGGGCTGTTCGATTCGGGGGTGGTCCCGGTGGTACCGGGTTCGTTCGGCTCGTGCATGCGGGCGGTTCTCCCGTCACGCTCCCGGGCGGACGCGCTCACGGTCCGGCCTTGATCCGCGCGAGGCGCGGTGATGCCGTCCGGGGCGGGGCCGCCGCACGGGAGCTTCTGTCTGGCTCGCCGGTTCCGTACGCGATCTACGTACGGCCTGGCGAAAGTCTGGTGGTCTTTCGCGGCCCGACCCAGGTGGCTTCCGCGTACGAGGGCCGCGCTGCGACGACGATCCGGTCGCGGCGGGACCGGACCGGTGTCCCCGGGCGGGGACGGCCTCGCGTCCGTCGAGGGGAGGCAGGCAGGCGGCCGTGGCTAGGCCGGTACCGCCTCGCGGTCGACTGCGAGCGGGTCGGTCACCGTGCCGGACTCCTCGTCGAAGAGCCCCTGCGCCAGCCTGGTCACCGCTGCGGGGACCGGCGGCGCCAGGTCGGCCACAGCGCGGAGACCGGACAGGACGTCGTCGGGTCGTACGGCAGGCGTCACGTGCCGTACTACCAGCCGCAGTATCGCACAGGGCCCGGCCGACGGCCCATCGGCCTGTGGAGGAAGGGCTTCGAGAGCCGCTACCGCGCCACGGGCGTCGAAGGTGCGCAGACCGTTCTTGGTACGCCGCTCGACCTCGACCGTTTCGGCGGCGAGGAAGGCGGTGACGGCGGATCCGGCCGCTTCGACGGAGACCCCGTCGAGGCGCAGTTCCCATACGGAAGCGGTGAGCCGGTCGGCGAGTCCCGGGGTGCGGGCCTCGACCGCGTCGACGATGTCGAGCCCGTCGGGCAGCGACTCGTCGAGCAGGGCGCGCAGCACCGCGGGGTCGCGGTGCTGGGTGAGGGCGATCTCCAGATACTCGGCCTCGCTGCCCGTGCCGGTGGGGGCGGCATTGGCGTACGAGACCTTGGGGTGCGGGGTGAAGCCCGCCGAGTACGCCATGGGCACTTCGGCCCGGCGCAGCGCGCGCTCGAACGCCCGCTGGAAGTCTCGGTGGCTGGTGAACCGGAGGCGGCCGCGTTTGGTGTAGCGCAGTCGCATGCGCTGTACCGCGGGTGCGGGCGGCGGGCCTTCGGGCTGTCGCTTGCCCAGTGGTTCTTCTCCTCGGTGCGGGGCGGTCGCGGGTGGCGCCGCCCTCGGAATGCTGGGTGTCCCGTGGGGGCCGAAACCCGGCTCGCACCTGCTGTGTGCAGGGAATGGGGGTGCTCCCCCCGGGCTATCTCGCCCGGAGGCACCCCCACCCACGCCCCCTGGGCGTAGGGAGCCGTCGGATCCGGCCGCCGCTGTCGGTGACAGTCGTTCTCCTACCCAGAGTACGCGCAGGGACCACCACCGGTTCCCCAGGTTCCGTCCGCGGCCCGCGGGAACCGCCATGACGGCGGGCCCGCGGACCGGTCCCGGGGCTACTTGACGACGGTCAGCGGGAGGAGCTTCTTGCCGGTGGGGCCGATCTGGATTTCGGTGCCCATCTGGGGGCAGACCCCGCAGTCGAAGCACGGCGTCCAGCGGCAGTCCTCGACCTCGGTCTCGTCGAGGGCGTCCTGCCAGTCCTCCCAGAGCCAGTCCTTGTCGAGCCCGGAGTCCAGGTGGTCCCAGGGGAGCACCTCCTCGTAGCCGCGCTCCCGGGTGGTGTACCAGTCGACGTCCACGCCGGTCTCGGGCAGGGTCTTGTCGGCGCAGGCCATCCAGCGGTCGTACGAGAAGTGCTCGCGCCAGCCGTCGAAGCGGCCGCCGTCCTCGTAGACGGCGCGGATGACGGCGCCGACACGGCGGTCGCCGCGGGAGAGCAGTCCCTCGACGATGCCGGGCTTGCCGTCGTGGTAGCGGAAGCCGATGGAGCGGCCGTACTTCTTGTCGCCGCGGATCTTGTCGCGGAGCTTCTCCAGCCGGGCGTCGGTGGCCTCGGCGGAGAGCTGCGGGGCCCACTGGAAGGGGGTGTGCGGTTTGGGCACGAAACCGCCGATGGACACCGTGCAGCGGATGTCGTTGGAGCCGGAGACCTCGCGGCCCTTGGCGATGACGTTGACCGCCATATCGCCGATCTGGAGGACGTCGTCGTCGGTCTCCGTCGGCAGACCGCACATGAAGTAGAGCTTGACCTGGCGCCAGCCGTTTCCGTAGGCGGTGGCGACCGTACGGATCAGGTCCTCCTCCGAGACCATCTTGTTGATGACCTTGCGCATCCGCTCGGAGCCGCCTTCGGGGGCGAAGGTGAGGCCGGAGCGGCGGCCGTTGCGGGTCAGCTCGTTGGCGAGGTCGACGTTGAAGGCGTCGACCCGGGTCGAAGGGAGGGACAGGCCGATCTTGTCCGCCTCGTACCGGTCGGCGAGGCCCTTGGCGACCTCGCCGATCTCGGAGTGGTCGGCGCTGGAGAGGGAGAGCAGGCCGACCTCTTCGAAGCCGGTCGCCTTCAGACCCTTGTCGACCATCTCGCCGATGCCGGTGATGCTTCGCTCCCGGACGGGACGCGTGATCATGCCGGCCTGGCAGAAACGGCAGCCGCGGGTGCAGCCGCGGAAGATCTCCACGGACATCCGCTCATGGACGGTCTCCGCGAGCGGGACAAGGGGCTGCTTGGGGTAGGGCCATTCGTCGAGGTCCATGACCGTGTGCTTGGAGACCCGCCACGGGACTCCGGAGCGGGTGGGCACGATCCGGCCGATGCGTCCGTCGGGGAGGTACTCGACGTCGTAGAAGCCGGGAACGTACACCCCGCCGGTCTTCGCCAGACGGAACAGCACCTCCTCGCGACCGCCGGGACGGCCCTCGGCCTTCCAGGCCCGGACGATATCGGTGATGTCGAGGACGGCCTGCTCGCCGTCGCCGATGACGGCGCAGTCGATGAAGTCGGCGATCGGCTCGGGGTTGAAGGCCGCGTGGCCGCCCGCGAGCACGATCGGGTCGTCGATCCCGCGGTCCTTGGCCTCCAGCGGGATGCCCGCAAGTTCGAGGGCGGCCAGCATGTTCGTATAGCCGAGTTCGGTGGAGAAGCTGAGGCCGAACACGTCGAAGGCGCCGACCGGCCGGTGGGAGTCGACGGTGAACTGCGGGACGCCGTGCTCCCGCATCAGCGCCTCCAGATCGGGCCAGACGCTGTACGTCCGCTCGGCGAGGACGCCCTCGCGCTCGTTGAGCACCTCGTAGAGGATCATGACGCCCTGGTTGGGCAGCCCGACCTCGTACGCGTCCGGGTACATCAGCGCCCAGCGGACGTCGCACGACTCCCACGGCTTGACGGTGGAGTTCAGCTCACCGCCGACGTACTGGATCGGCTTCTGCACATGCGGGAGCAGAGCTTCGAGCTGTGGGAAGACCGACTCGGCAGCAGACATCTCAGAGATCTCAGGGCTTTCGTGAGCTGGCAGGGGTGACCATCCAGCGTACCCCGATCGGCCGATCCGCTCAGCTGCCGACCGTCTCCCGCAGCCGCTCCGGGGCGGCCCGGGCCCATACCTCGGGCAGCTCCCGCTCCCGGTCGGCGGCGGACCGCTGCTCCTGTCCGTAGAGAAGCCCCCAGGTGAAGGCGGATTCGCCCGCGGCGTGGGCCTGGGCCGCCAGCAGTTTCAGGGTGTCCCTGGCGACGACGCTGTCCTGGTGGTCGCCGAGGACGGTCTGGACCGCCTTCATCCGTTTGGCGAAGCGCTGGGCGGGCCCACCGAGGGCGGGGGCGGCGACCTCGCCCGCGTACCGGGCGCGTTTGGCTGCCTTGCGGGCGTCGTGCATGGCCAGATCGCGGTCGGGGCCCGCGGGGAGCGACAGGGCGTGTTCGATCCGGTCGGCCAGCCGTCCGTAGTCCTTGCGCAGCGCCCCGGGCAGCACCTGTTCCGGGCTGCCCGCGGCCCGTTTCCGCAGCGGCGGAGCGGCGAGGAATCCTTCGAGGGTGGTGAGCAGGGCGACGTACCGCCGACTGTCGAGGGCGGTGACGGCCCGGCGGCGGGAGCCGGAGCCCCGGGCGCCGGTCCAGATCCGCAGCCGGCCGCGGACCGGGCCCAGCAGCAGGGTCCTGGGCAGGGCGTCGAGCCGGCCGCGCAGCCGCTCGGCGAGCACCTCGGTGTCCCGGGCCGCGCCCAGCTCGCCCGCCAGCCACTTCAGCTCCTCGCCGAGCGGATCGGTGACGGCCCGGTCCAGGACCGCCGCGTACGAGCGGAAGGCGCTGCGCAGCCTGCGGGTCGCGACCCGCATCTGGTGGACGGCGTCGGGCAGATTGCGCCGTACCCCCGGATCGTACGAGAGCAACGCCCTGACCTGGGCTTCCAGATAGGCGAGCACTTCACTGCCCGCGGTGCCGGGGAGCGTCGGCGGGCCGGGGGCGGGCACGGGCGCCAGTCCGGTCTCGTCGAGGGCGCGGGCCAGTTTGGAGGGGGCGTCCGCGTCCCTGATCCCGGCCTTGCGGAGCTTCTTGCCGACCTTGTCGAGGAGTGCGGGGTCGCCGTCGTCGGCGAGTTCGACCTCGATTTCGTCCCAGGCCGCGGTCCGGCCGTCGTCGAGGCGTTCGGCCCGTACCGCGTCCCTGCTGACCTCGGCCAGCAGGGCGCCGTCGCCGTCGACGAGGTGGTGGAGGTCCCGGGCCGAGCGGAGCCGGACCACGGGCTCCAGCGCGCTGTCCCTGGTCCTGGCCCGGACCAGGGCCTTCAGGGTGCGCGGGATCGCCCCGGAGAGCGGGGCCCGGATCTCGTCGCGTACGCCGGGCGCGACGGGGAGTTTGAGGTGCCAGCCCGCGTCGTCGCCGCCGGTGCGGCGCCGCAGGGTGATGGAGGCCGCGGCGAGCCGCAGATCCGAGGTGTCGTAGTAGACCGCGTCGAGTTCGGTGGTGCCCTGGTCGACGACGCCGGCCACACCGGTCACCCGGGTCAGGTCCGGCAGCGTGGTCTCGGGGGTGGCTTCGTACTTCCGCTCGATTTCGCGCTTCGTGTCCGCCATGTATCGAATCTAGTTCGGGATGATTCACGGCGGCAGTCCCCCGACGCGCCGGAAACGCCCGGCAGGGCGCTCCGGCCGCGCCGACGGGCCTGCTCAGGCCGTTATCGGCCGCTGCACCCTGATCGACTGGAGGAGTCCGATCGCCACCCATACGGCGAACATCGCCGATCCGCCGTACGAGACGAACGGCAGCGGCAGCCCGGCCACCGGCATGATGCCCAGCGTCATGCCGATGTTCTCGAAGGACTGGAACGCGAACCAGGCGATGATCCCGGCGGCCACGATCGTGCCGTACAGCTCGGTGGTCTCGCGGGCGATCCGGCAGGCCCGCCAGAGCACCACGCCCAGCAGGACCAGGATCAGCGCGGCGCCGACGAAGCCCAGCTCCTCCCCGGCGACGGTGAAGACGAAGTCGGTCTGCTGCTCGGGCACGAACTGGCCGGTGGTCTGCGAGCCCTTGAACAGCCCGGTGCCCATCAGACCGCCGGAGCCGATCGCGATCCGCGCCTGGTTGGTGTTGTAGCCGACGCCCGCCGGGTCCAGTTCGGGATTGGCGAAGGCGGCGAAGCGGTTGATCTGGTACTCGTCGAGCAGTCCCAGCGCGGCCACCAGGACCGCCCCGCCGACGCCGCCGCCGATCAGCCCCAGGATCCACCGGTTGGGCGCCCCGGACGCCAGCAGCACCCCGAGGACGATCACCACCATCACCATCACGGAGCCCAGATCGGGCATCCGCATGATGATCAGCATCGGTACGACGGCGAGGACCAGCGATTTGGCGACCGTACGGTGGTCGGGATGGGCCATATCGCCCGCGTCCACCCGGGCCGCGAGCAGCATCGCCATCCCCAGAATGATGGTGATCTTGACGAATTCGGACGGCTGGACGGTGAGTCCGCCGCCGATCACCAGCCAGGCGTGGGCGCCGTTGATGGTCGCCCCGAGGGGGGTGAGCACCAGCAGGATCAGCGCCACCGAGATGCCGTAGAGCACCGGGACGGCGCCGCGCAGGGTGCGGTGGCCCAGCCAGATGGTGCCGATCATCAGGGCGACGCCGATGCCGGTGTTCAGCACGTGCCGGAAGAGGAAGTAGTACGGGTCGCCCTGGTTCAGCTCGGTGCGGTTGCGGGTCGCGGACCACACCAGCAGGGAGCCGATCCCGCTGAGCGCGAGGGCGGCGAAGAGCAGGGGCCAGTCGAGGCGGCGGACCATCGAGTCGCGGGAGCTGAGCTGCGCCCAGAGCCCGCCGCGCTGCGGGCCGTAGCCGGAGACGGAGAAGCCATTGGTGCCGGCCATGCGGTCTCAGTCCCTCCGAGCGGGTGGTCCCGCGAGCTGCTGGTCCCGGTCCTGTTGGTCCTGGTCCTGCTGGTTCTGGTTCTGGTTCTGCTGGTTCTGGTTCTGCTGGGTGCCGTCGTCGGCCGCGCCCTGCTCGTCCTCGGGCTTCGGCGGTACGTACGGTTTGATCTCGGGCGCGTAGATATTGCCGTCCGGCTGGACCTTCGGCAGCGTCTGCTGCGGCTTCGGCAGCAGAGCCCGCTTGAGGTCCTGCTCGCCCTTCTCGTTCAGCCCGTACATGGCCTCGTAGATATTGCGGACCGCGGGACCCGAGGCCCCCGAACCCGTACCACCCTGGGCGATCGTCATCACGATCGTGTAGTCGTCGGTGTAGGTGGCGAACCAGGAGGTCGTCTGCTTGCCGAAGACCTCGGCGGTACCCGTCTTGGCGTGCATCGGGATCTTCTCGTGCGGCCAGCCCTGGAACCGCCAGGCGGCCGAGCCGGTCTTCACGACCCCCGCGAGGGCATCGTTTATCTGGTTCCTGGTCTTGTCGTCCATCGGCAGCCTGCCGTGCGACTTCGGCTTGATCAGCTCGACCGACTTCCCGTCCGGGCTGATGATCGCCTTGCCGACGGTCGGGTTCCAGAGGGTGCCGCCGTTGCCGATGGCGGCGTAGATCGTCGCCATCTGTATCGGCGTGACGAGGATGTCGCCCTGTCCGATGGAGTAGTTCACGGAGTCACCGGCGCGCATCTGGTTGCCTTCGAGACAGTTCTCGTAGGCGATCTGCTCGCCGTAGTCCCCGCCCTTCTTGCCGGTCTTGCACCAGGAGTCCTTGTTGGCCTCCCAGAAGCGCTGCTTCCACTCCCGGTCCGGGACCCGGCCCTTGACCTCGTTCGGCAGGTCGATGCCGGTCTCCGCGCCGAGCCCGAAATCGTGGGCCGTGCGGTAGAACCAGTTCTTGGCATCCTTCTTCGGCTTGATGCCGCCGTCCTTGCGCCACTCGTTGTAGGCGAGCCCGTAGTAGACGGTGTCGCAGGAGACCTCCAGCGCCCGGCCCAGACTGATGGAGCCGTACCCCTTGGACTCGAAGTTCTTGAACTCCCGGCCGCCGAAGGAGAGCGACGACGGGCAGGGGTAGTTGTCGTTGAAGCCGTATCCGGCGCGGACGGCGGCGGCGGACGACACCACCTTGAAGATGGAGCCCGGCGCCGCCTGCCCCTGAATCGCCCGGTTGAGCAGCGGGAAATTGGAGTCGGTGCTGGTCAGCGCGGCATAGTCCTTGGCCGAGATACCGCCGACCCAGGCATTGGGGTCGTACGTCGGCAGGGAGGCCATCGCGATCACCCGGCCGGTCTTGTTCTCCATCACCACGACCGCGCCCGCGTCGGCCTTGTAGTTCTCGCGGGTGTTGCGGTCGACCTCCTTGCGGGCGGTCTTCATCGCCTCGTTGAGTTCGTACTCCGCGACCGCCTGCACCCGGGCGTCGATGGACGTCACCAGATTGGATCCGGCCCGGGCCTTGTCGTGGGCCGCCTCCCCGATCACCCGGCCGAGGTTGTCGACCTCGTAACGGGTGATCCCGGCCTTTCCGCGCAGCGCCTTGTCGTAGGTGCGTTCGATACCGGAGCGGCCGACCTGGTCGGAGCGGAGATAGGGGGAATCGCTGTCCTTGGCCTTCTCGATCTCGACGTCGGTGACGGGCGAGAGATAGCCGAGGACCTGGGCGGTGTTGGCCTTGCCGGGGGCGGTGTAGCGGCGGACGGCGGTGGGTTCGGCGGTGATGCCGTCGAAGTCCTCGGCGCGTTCGCGGATCTGGAGCGCCTGCTGCGTGGTGGCCTCGTCGGTGACCGGGATCGGCTGGTAGGGGGAGCCGTTCCAGCACGGCTTCGGGGTCTTGGAGTCGCAGAGCCGGACCTTGTCCATGACCTCCTTCGGCGTCATGCCGAGGACCGCCGCCAGCCGGGTGAGGACGGCCTTGCCGTCGTCCGGCATCTTCATCAGCTCGGTGCGGGACGCGGAGACCACCAGCCGGGTCTCGTTGTCGGCGAGGGCGACCCCGCGGGCGTCCAGGACGGAGCCGCGCACGGCGGGCTGGACCACCCGCTGGACGCCGTTGTTCTTCGCCTCGTCCGTGTACTCCTGGCCGTTGCGGATCTGGAGATACCAGAGCCGGCCGCCGAGGGTGAGGAGGAGGGAGAAGACCAGGACCTGGATGACGACGAGCCGGATCTGGACCCTGGGGGTCCGCCCGGTCTCCGGGATGTTGCTCATGGTGTGTGTACCCCTCCCTCGGTCACAGCCGCTTGACGCCCTTGATGCGGCCCGCGCGCGAGGCCCGCGAGCGGGCGGACCGCAGTCTCAGTCCGCCGCGCTGGCTGCCGATCCGCAGCCCGGTGCCGGAGGCCAGCCAGCCCGCTGAGACGTCGCCGCCGCCGCTCTGGGCGTCCGCGACCGGATCGTTCTCCGCCCGCCGGGCCAGTGCCATCACGAAGGGCACCGTGAAGGGGGCGAGCAGCAGATCGTAGACCGCCGCGCTGAACAGCAGTCCGCCCAGGCCCACCTGACCGCCCGACGTATCACCGACGAGGGCGCCCACGCCCGCGTACAGCAGGGTCGAGCCGACCGCCGCGGCGACGACCACGATCATCGGTCCGGTGGCCGAGCGCACCCGGCCGTCCTGGGGGCGGGCAAGACCGGCGAGATAGCCGATCACACAGAGCACCAGGGCGTACCGCCCGGCGGCGTGGTCGGCGGGCGGCGCGAGGTCGGCGAGCAGTCCGGCGCCGAAGCCGATCAGGGCGCCCGTGACATGGCCGTAGACGAAGGCCAGCCCGAGGACGGTGAGGAGCAGCAGGTCGGGGACGGCGCCCGGCAGCTGGAGCCGGGCGAGGACGGAGACCTGGACGACGAGCGCGACCACCACGAGGGCGGACGACAGGAGCAGTCGGTTGAGGCGCATACGGGTCTCCTACTGCTGCTGGTCTTCGGTGCGGCCGGAGGTGCTTCCGGCGTCCCGGTCCGGGCCGGGGCTGCCGCCGGGGTCCGGGGCCCGGCCGGTGGCCGTGGCGTCGGGCTGCTGCCGGTCGGCGAGCTGCGGATCGGTGCCCTGGGCGGCGGTCCCGTCGCCCTCCTCCTGCGCCCCGCCCGGGACGCCGGAGGGCGTCACGGTCACGGTGACGGTCGGCACCGGGGTGGCCTTCGGCCGGGCGGGCAGTACGGCGTCCCGCGGATCGCTGGAGGGCGCCGAGACCACGACGCCGACGATGTCCAGCCGGCTGAAGCCGACATAGGGGCGGACGTGGATGGTCCGGGTCAGATCGCCGCCGAGCGGGTCCACCCGGACCACCTCGCCGATGGGCACGCCCGGCACGAACGGCCGGGACGCCTGCGAGCCGAAGGTGACCAGCCGGTCGCCCTTCTTCACCTTGGACTTGCCGTTGAGGAGCTGGACCGACAGGGGGCGGTCGCCCTGTCCGTTGGCGAAGCCGAGTTCGTCGGTCTTCTCCATCCGGGTTCCGACGGTGAAGCCGGGGTCGCTGGCGAGCAGCACCGTGGAGGTGCCGGGGCCGACCGTGGTGACCCGGCCGACCAGACCGTCGCCGTTGAGGACGGTCATATCCCGCTTGATGCCGTCCCGGGAGCCGACGTCGATGGTGACGGTCCAGGAGAAGCCCTGGGCCGCCCCTATGGCGATGACCTCGGCGGCCTTGACGCGGTACTGGCCCGCGCCCGCCGTGCGCAGCAGCCGGTCCAGCTCCCGGACCCGGCTGCGGTTGCGGTCGTCGCTGCCGAGCTTGGCCTTCAGCTCGGCGTTCTCCCGCTCCAGCTCGCTGATCCGGTCGTGCCGCTCCCCGGAGTCCCGTACCGCCCCGATCGCGTTGCCCACGGGGTCCACGGCAGTTGCGACGCCGTTCTGGATCGGGCCGAAGACGGTGGCGGCGGCCTGCCGGGCGCCGTCGACCGGGGAGTCCTCGCCGCCGCGGATGTCCACCGTGATCAGTGCGAACGCGATGGCGATCAGCAGCACCAGGAGCAGCCGGCTCTCTCGTGTGTCCCTCACGTGCGGCGGCCGTGCCTTCCTCGTCGGAATGTGGTGTTTCTTCCGTCCTGCTCAACGATCGGGCGCACGGGTCGGCAGGCACCCGTACAGGGGGTGTCCCCGGAGCCGGCAGGGCTCCGGGGCCGATCGCCCTCCCCGCACACCGCATGTTCCGGTGTGCCCTTCGTACACGTTCTTCTGTTGGTACGTCCGGTGCATCCAGTACGTTCGGCGGGCCCTCGGGCCCGTCGGACGCCGGGCCGGTCCCCCCGGCCGGCTAGCGGCGGGGCTGGGCGTCCAGCACCTGCTGGAGCGCCTCGAACTCCTCGACGCACTTGCCGGACCCGAGCGCCACCGAGTCCAGCGGGTCCTCGGCGATATGGATCGGCATTCCGGTCTCCCGGCGCAGCCGCTCGTCGAGTCCGCGCAGCAGCGCACCGCCGCCGGTGAGCACGATCCCCCGGTCCATCACATCGCCGGAGAGCTCCGGC
Organism: Streptomyces tsukubensis; assembly: GCF_003932715.1. NCBI lineage: Bacteria > Bacillati > Actinomycetota > Actinomycetes > Kitasatosporales > Streptomycetaceae > Streptomyces > Streptomyces tsukubensis. The sequence continues at coordinate 2,443,490 of NZ_CP020700.1, forward strand.
GGGCACTTGTCGAGGGTGGTCTTCACGGCGTCGACGATGGCGTTGACCGGCTCTTCGATCGCCTTGCGGACCTCGGCGGCCGAGATGACCACGGTCTTGGGCAGCCCGGAGACCAGATCGCGGCCCCGGATCTCGGTGTGCTCGTCCTGGTCGAGATCATAGGCCGAACCGATGGTGATCTTGATGGATTCGGCAGTCCGCTCACCGAGGAGGAGAGAGTACTCCTTCTTGATGTGCTGGATGATCGCGTTGTCCAGCTCGTCGCCGGCCACCCGGATGGACTGTGCCGTGACGATTCCGCCGAGGGAGATGACGGCCACCTCGGTGGTGCCGCCGCCGATGTCGACGACCATATTGCCGGTGGCCTCGTGGACCGGGAGCCCGGACCCGATCGCCGCGGCCATCGGCTCCTCGATGATGTGCACCTGGCGGGCGCCGGCCTGGGTGGAGGCCTCGATGACGGCACGGCGCTCGACTCCGGTGATACCGGAGGGCACACAGACCACCACGCGCGGACGGGCCAGATAACGCCGCTTGTGGATCTTGAGAATGAAGTAACGGAGCATCCGCTCGGTGATCTCGAAGTCGGCGATGACTCCGTCCTTCAACGGCCGGACGGCGACGATGTTGCCCGGTGTCCGGCCGATCATCTTCTTCGCCTCGGCGCCGACCGCGAGAATGCCACCGGTGTTCGTGTTGATGGCGACCACGGAAGGCTCGTTGAGAACGATCCCCCGGCCCCTGACGTACACCAGCGTGTTGGCGGTCCCCAGGTCGACAGCCATATCACGGCCGATGAACGACATGTTCTTCCCCAAGAGGATGCGTATGGCCTTCCTTCACGGAGCCTTGACGGCTCTTCAGGAGGGCGCGGGTGGATGCTTGTGGAGTGGCGGCTTCCATCGTAGTGCCGCACCGGGTGAACCGGCGCGGTGGACCGCCTCTGTATAGGTGACGTGGTGTCGCAGCGATGCGTTCCCGAAAAGAGTCCGCATATACCGACGGGCGACCGAATTCCTTCGGTCGCCCCAGGTCACCGATCTCCATTGACCCCGCAGGGGGAGCCGGACAGCGCCGAACGGCTCCATCGTGGCGGTGACGGCTGACGCCGGATCAGAAAAGTACCGGTTCAGGAAAGACCGGGGAAAAAGATCTTCAGTTCCCGAATGGCGGACTCCTCGGAGTCCGAGGCGTGGATGAGATTCTCCCGGACGATGGTGCCGAAATCCCCCCGGATGGAGCCGGGCTCCGCGGCAATCGGGTCGGTGGGGCCCGCCAGTCGGCGTATCCCTTCGATCACCCGCTCGCCGTCCACCACCAGCGCCACGACCGGACCGGAGAGCATGAACTCCACCAGCGGCTCGTAGAACGGCTTGCCGATGTGCTCGGCGTAGTGCTGCTCCAGGGTCGCGCGGTCGAGCTGCCGCAGTTCCAGCGCCTCGACGGTCCAGCCCGCCTTGGCCTCGATACGGCCGACGATCTCACCGACCAGCTTGCGGCGGACCGCGTCCGGCTTCAGGAGGACGAGGGTGCGCTGGGTCATGTTCTGGGGCTCCTTGCAACGGTCCTGTGCGGTGGTGTGAGGCTACATCCCGTCACTCGAACAGCCGCACCGGGTCCCGCACTGCGTTCGACCGGCCCCGTCCCGGCGGTCGGGGCGGCCCGCGGCGGTCAGGCCGGGTCGGGTCGGCCCGCGCCCTCGGCCTGTTCCATCTGCTCCGCCTGCGCCGCCCAGCGGGCCTTCACCTCGTCGATCCTCCGCCCGTAGTGGACCGACGCCCACCACAGACCGGCGAAACAGATCCCCAGGATGAACATCATCGGCACGAAGAAACCGCTGACGATCAGTCCGACCTGGAGCGCCCAGCCCAGCTGCACCCCGCCGGGCCGGGTCAGCATTCCGCAGAGCAGCAGCGACAGCACCATGGCGATCCCGCACACCGTCCAGACGGTGCCCGTCGACAGGCTGTCGTCCTTCATCGCCACCAGGCCCGCGAAGCCGATGACGAAGAACTCCCCGATCAGGGTGGACGCGGCAAGAGTACGCATCGGCTGTCAGCCCTTCCCCAGCAGCAGCCGGGCTTCCCCGGCCGTGAACACCGAACCCGTCACCAGCACTCCGGCGCCCGCGTACTCGGCGTCCTCCTCGGCGAGGGTCACCGCCGCCTCCAGGGCCTCGTCCAGCTGCGGCTCCACCACCACACGCTCCTCCCCGAAGACCTCCACGGCGATCGCCGCCAGCTCGTCGGGGTCCATGCTCCGCTCGGTGGAGTTCCGGGTGACCACGATCTCCGCGAACACCGGCTCGAACGCCTCCAGCAGACCGCGGACGTCCTTGCCCGCGCTGGTCCCGACGACACCGATCAGCCGGGAGAAGCCGAAGGCCTCCGTGATCGCCTCCGCCGTCGCCCGGGCACCCGCCGGATTGTGCGCCGCGTCCAGCACCACGGTCGGACTGCGCCGCACCACTTCCAGCCGCGCCGGGCTGGAGACCGAGGCGAAGGCCCGGCGGACCGTGTCGATGTCCAGCACCCGGGCGTGGTCCGCGCCCACCCCGAAGAAGGCCTCGACCGCGGCGAGCGCCACCACCGCGTTGTGCGCCTGGTGGGCCCCGTAGAGCGGAAGGAAGACCTCGGGGTACTCGCCGCCGAGCCCGCGCAGGGTCAGCAGCTGGCCGCCGACCGCGACCTCCCGGGACACGATCCCGAACTCCATGCCCTCGCGGGCCACCGTCGCATCCACCTCGACGGCCTTCTTCAGCAGCACCTGCGCCGCGTCCACCGGCTGCTGGGCCAGGACGACCGTCGCCCCCTGCTTGACGATCCCCGACTTCTCGGCGGCGATCTCGCCGGGCGTGCTGCCCAGCCGGTCGGTGTGGTCCAGGTCGATGGGCGTCACCACGGCCACCGAAGCGTCGATGACATTGGTCGCGTCCCAGGTCCCGCCCATGCCGACCTCGACGACGGCCACGTCCACCGGGGCGTCCGCGAACGCCGCGTACGCCATACCGGTCAGCACCTCGAAGAACGACAGACGGTAGTCCTCCGCGGCGTCCACCATCTCCACGTACGGCTTGACGTCCTCGTACACGGAGACGAACCGCTCCGCGCTCACCGGCGAGCCGTCCAGGCTGATCCGCTCGGTGACGGACCGCACATGCGGCGAGGTGTAGCGGCCGGTGCGCAGATCGAACGCGGCGAGGAGCGCCTCGACCATCCGGGCCGTGGACGTCTTGCCGTTGGTGCCGGTGATGTGGATGGAGGGGTACGCCCGCTGGGGCTCGCCCAGCACGTCCATCAGTGCCGCGATCCGCCGCACCGAGGGCTCCAGCTTCGTCTCGCCCCAGCGCGAGGCCAGCTCGGCCTCCACGGCGCGCAGCGCGGCGGCGACCTCCGGGTCCGCGGGCGGCTCCGGCACCTGGGCGTCCGGCGGACCGGCCTGGGCGCGCAGCGTGCGGCTGCCCGCCTCGATCACCGCGAGGTCGGGATCGCGGTCGGTCTCCGTGTCGACGATCTCGTCGAAGACGTCACGCTCGTACGGCTCCGGCTCGTGCGCCCGGGGATCGTTCGGCTGGGGGTCGGCGGGGTGCTCACTCACGGACCCAGTCTAGGCGGCGCAAGGGTGATCACTCCCAGGGGTTCACGGCGCGGCGGGCAGCCGGCCCGCCGGGAGGACGGCGACCACCTCCCAGACGCCCGCGCCGGGCCCCGCGGTCAGCTCCCCGCCCATGCTGGCGACGCGCTCCCGCATGGAGCAGGTGCCGGTGCCGCTGGAGACCGGTTCGGTGAGCGGCGCCGCCGCCGGAAGGGGGTTGCGGACCACCACCCGCAGCCGGTCCCCGCCGAGGCCGATGGTCACCGTCACCCGCTCCCCCGGAGCGTGCTTCGCCGCATTCGTCAGACACTCCTGCACCACCCGGTAGACCGCGGCCTGGCGCAGCGGCGACAGCGCGTACGCCGCCTCCGCGATCCGCAGCGCCACCGGGCTGCCCATCGCCCCGCTCTCGGCCGCCAGCGCCGCCAGACCGTCGAGCCCGGGCGTCGCCGTCCGCTCGTCGGCCCGGTGCACCAGGGTGTCGTTGAGCATCAGATGCGCCCGCCTCGCCGTGTCCGCCAGCTCCTCGAAGTCCTTCTGATGGGCGCCGCCGCGGGCCCGGGCCGCCAGCACCTCGGCCCGTACCGCCAGCACCGTCAGCTCCCGGCCGACCAGATCGTGGACGTCCCTGGCCACGGAGATCCGCTCGTTCTGGACCGCTTCGACCGCGGCGGTACGGGCCCGCTGGTCCTGCAGCTCCAGGACCAGGTCCTGCCGGTACGCCGCGATGCCGACCCCGGCCGCGAGCACCCCGATCGGCAGCACCAGACCGAGGAACGAGCTGAGGGAGTCCGCGCGGTACTCCGGCCAGCCCGGCAGCAGGAACAGGGCGTACGCGACGACGACATAACCGGCCGTCGCCACCACGGCCGCCGCCCGCCCCCGGAACCGGCCCAGCGAGTAGAGCGCGAACTGGACGAGGGTCAGCTCGTGCAGCCAGCCCAGCAGCCCGAGCGCCACGGCGTACGGCACCCAGGGCGCCCGCCGCCGCAGCACCAGGGTCGACGCCCCGGCGCCGAGCACCAGGGTCGCGGTGAAGCCGGTCAGGGAGTTGTCGGCCCTGGCGAGACCGGGCACGTCGAGCACCATCAGCGAGAAGCAGCTGACGGCGGCGATCACATCGAGCGCGGGCGGCGACGCGGCCCAGCGGCGGGTGCGCCCGCGCACGGCCGCGACGAGGCGGAGTGCGGCGTACCGTGCGGGCGACATGCCCCCATGATGCGTGCCGTCCCCTGGGCGGGGCGCATCCGGGGGCACACCCCCGGGTGGCCCGGCCCTCCCAGGGGCCGGGACCCCCAGCGCCCCTGGGTACCTGTGTTGCACCGCCCTGCAAATCCTGGCCCGGGCGGCGACCCGCTGCCCGACCTCACCCGCCCCGGAAAAGGGGACGCCCCCGGAACTCGGGGCGGGCCCGAGGTCCAGGGGCGATCGGGGGCAGGGCCCCGGAAGGGTCAGGCGGTCGGGAGGGCCGCCAGCTGGTTCGTGATGCGGGCGATGTCCGCCTCCGCCGAGGCGAGACGGCCACGGATCTTGTCGACCACCTGATCCGGCGCCTTCGCCAGAAACGCCTCGTTGCCCAGCTTCGCCTCGGCCTGCGCCTTCTCCTTCTCGGCCACCGCCAGGTCCTTCGCGAGCCGCTTGCGCTCCGCGGCCACGTCGATGGTGCCCGAGAGGTCGAGGGCGACGCTCGCCCCGGCCACCGGCAGGGTCGCCGTGGCGCTGAAGGAGTCGCCCTCCGGCTGGAGCCGGAGCAGCTGGCGGATGGCGGCCTCGTGCGGGGCGAGGGACGTACCCGCCAGGTCGAGCCGGGCGGGCACCTTCTGGCCGGGCTGGAGGCCCTGGTCGGAACGGAACCGGCGGACCTCGGTGACCACCCGCTGGACCAGTTCGATCTCGCGCTCGGCGGCCTCGTCGCGGAAACCGCTGTCGGCGGGCCAGTCCGCGACGACCACGGACTCACGGCCGGTGAGCGTCGTCCACAGGGCCTCGGTGACGAACGGCATCACCGGGTGGAGCAGCCGCAGGCTGACGTCCAGCACCTCGCCCAGGACCCGGGCTGAGACCTTCGCCTGGTCGCCGCCCGCGAAGTAGGTCGTCTTGGACAGCTCGACGTACCAGTCGAAGACCTCGTCCCACGCAAAGTGGTAGAGCGCATCCGACAACTTGGCGAACTGGTAGTCGTCGTAGAACGCGTCGACGTCGGCGACGGTCTTGTTGAGCCGGGACAGGATCCACCGGTCGGCCGCCGACAGCTCCTCGGCCGCGGGCAGTTCGCCCTCCACCGTGGCGCCGTTCATCAGGGCGAACCGGGTGGCGTTCCAGATCTTGTTGGCGAAGTTGCGGGACGCCTGGACCCAGTCCTCGCCGATCGGGACGTCGGTGCCCGGGTTGGCGCCGCGGGCCAGGGTGAAGCGGACCGCGTCGGACCCGTAGGTGTCCATCCAGTCCAGCGGATTGACGGTGTTCCCCGCCGACTTCGACATCTTCTTGCCGAACTCGTCGCGGACCATGCCGTGGAAGGCGACCGTACGGAACGGCGGCTCGCCGTCCATCGCGTACAGACCGAACATCATCATCCGGGCGACCCAGAAGAACATCAGGTCGTAGCCGGTGACGAGGACGTCGGTGGAGTAGAACTTCTCCAGGTCGGGGGTCTGCTCGGGCCAGCCCAGGGTGGAGAAGGGCCACAGTCCGGAGGAGAACCAGGTGTCGAGGACGTCGGGGTCCTGCTCCCAGCCCTCGCCCGCCGGCGGCTCCTCGTCGGGGCCGACGGCGACCATCTCGCCGTTCGGGCCGTGCCAGACGGGGATCCGGTGGCCCCACCACAGCTGGCGCGAGATGCACCAGTCGTGCATGTTGTCGACCCAGTCGTAGTAGCGCTGGGTCATATCGGCCGGGTGGATGGCGACCTTGCCCTCACGGACGGCGTCGCCCGCCGCCTTGGCGAGCGGCTCGACCTTGACCCACCACTGGAGGGAGACCCTCGGCTCCAGGGTGGTGCGGCAGCGGGAGCAGTGGCCGACGGAGTGGGTGTACGGCCGCTTCTCGGCGACGATCCGGCCCTCGGCGCGCAGCGCGGCGACGATCGCGGAGCGGGCCTCGAAGCGGTCCAGGCCCTGGAAGGGGCCGTGGACGGTGATGATGCCGCGCTCGTCGAGGACCTCGATGGACTCCAGGCCGTGGCGCTGGCCGATGGCGAAGTCGTTGGGGTCGTGGGCGGGGGTCACCTTGACGGCGCCGGTGCCGAACTCGGGGTCGACATGGGTGTCGGCGACGACGGGGATGCTGCGGTCGGTCAGCGGCAGCTTGATCCGCTTGCCGATGAGATGGGCGTACCGCTCGTCGTCGGGGTGGACGGCGACCGCGGTGTCGCCCAGCATCGTCTCGGCGCGGGTCGTCGCCACGACGAGGGTCTCGTCCCCCTCGCCGTACTTCAGCGAGACCAGCTCGCCGTCGTCGTCCTGGTAGTCGACCTCGATATCGGAGATGGCCGTCAGACAGCGCGGGCACCAGTTGATGATGCGCTCGGCGCGGTAGATCAGCCCGTCGTCGTACATCTTCTTGAAGACGGACCGGACGGCCCGGGACAGGCCCTCGTCCATGGTGAAGCGGTCCCGGCTCCAGGCGACGCCCTCGCCGAGGCGGCGCATCTGGCCCTGGATCTGGCCGCCGGACTCGGCCTTCCACTGCCAGACGCGGTCGACGAACGCCTCCCGGCCCAGATCGTGGCGGGACTTGCCCTCCTTGGCGAGCTCCCGCTCGACGACGTTCTGGGTGGCGATGCCGGCGTGGTCCATACCGGGCTGCCACAGCGTCTCGTAGCCCTGCATCCGCTTCCGGCGGGTGAGGGCGTCGATCAGGGTGTGCTCGAAGGCATGGCCCATGTGGAGGGAGCCGGTGACGTTCGGCGGCGGGATGACGACGGTGTACGGGGTCTTCTCGCTCTTGGCGTCCGCTTCGAAGTAACCGCGTCCTACCCAGCGCTCGTACAGCGTCCCCTCTACCTCGGCCGGCGCGTACTGGGTCGGCAGTTCGGGGGTGCTGGCTGGCTGCTGCTGAGTGTTCTCGGTCACGGACTCAGTCTAGGGGGTGTCACAGGGCTGTACGGAAACGGGAAGGTTCGGTAACGGTGTGACCCCCGTCGCCCCCGGAAAACGCCTCGTGGGCGAGGATGTGAGGTCCAGATAAGCGTATCCACAGGGGGAACTCAGAGGATGAGCCACAACCAGCCGGGTCCTTACGACGGGCAGCCGCAGCAGCCGGGGCCGTACGGCCAGCCGGGTCCCTACGGTCAGCAGCCCCCGGCGCCGCAGCCCGGCTACGGCTACCCGCAGCAGCCTCCCGGGCAGCCGGGGCCGTACGGTCAGCCGCAGGGCGGTGGCTATGGATTCCCCCAGCAGGGCCAGCCGAATCCGTACGCCCAGCCGGGACAGCCGAGCGCTCCCGGGGCCCCCGGTGCTCCTGGTGCTCCTGGTGTGCCGCAGCAGTCCGGTCAGTGGGGCCCGCCGCAGCAGCCGGGGCCGTACGGCCAGCAGCCCGGGTACCCGGGGCAGCCGCCGGTGCCGGACGCGCCGCGGAAGAAGAAGACCGGTCTGGTCATAGCCGCGGCCGTGGTGGCGCTCGCGGTTCTCGGCGGTGGTGGCTATCTGCTGTTCTCGGGTGACGGCGACGGTTCCGGCGGGGTCGCGGACAGCACCCGCGGCTACAAGATCACCCCGGCCGCCGAGGTCGACGAGTACTCGCGGCAGAGCAACTCCGACAACCAGAAGATGAAGGAGTCGGACCGCAAGAGCGCCGAGGCGATCGGCATCAAGGACCCCCAGCAGGTGGCCGCCGGTTACAAGGCGGGGGCCGATCCGACGACGGGCAAGATGCTGCTGCTGACCGGCTTCTGGGGCAAGGTCGACGATCCGGCTCAGGCCGCCGACCGGTTCTTCGAGATGGTGGAGAAGGACGCCGCCAAGGAGGGCAACGTCAAGCTCCTCGGCAGCCGCGAGGCGGTGCAGCCGAAGAACTTCAGCGGCGCCGTGATGAAGTGCCAGAAGGCCAAGGACTCCTCGGGGAAGAAGGAGTTCGAACTTCCCATGTGCGTCTGGGCCGACTACAGCAGTGTGATCGTGGTGATGCACATGGAGCTGTCGATGCTCTCGGGTACGGGCAGCTCGGCGAAGCCGATGGAGCAGGACAAGCTGGCGGATCTGGCGGCGAAGCTCTACAACACCTCGCGTACCAAGCTCTGATCCCTCCCCGCAGACGGGCCGACCCCCGTCCCCCGTACACATCGGTACGGGGGACGGGGGTCGCTGCCGTCGGAACCCGGGGGCGCCGGGCGGGTGTTACGCCGACTTCTCGTGGCGGCCGTCGCTCTGGACGATCCGGGGCACCAGGGTGGGGTTCACATTGTCGCGGACCACATCGGCGGTGATCACGACGCGGGCGACGTCCTTGCGGGACGGCACCTCGTACATCACCGACTGGAGGACCTCCTCCATGATGGCGCGCAGTCCACGGGCGCCGGTGCCGCGCAGGATCGCCTGGTCGGCGATGGCCTCCAGGGCCGGGCGGTCGAAGTCCAGCTCGACACCGTCGAGTTCGAACAGCCGCTGGTACTGCTTGACCAGGGCGTTGCGCGGCTCGACCAGGATCTTCAGCAGCGCCTCGCGGTCGAGGTTGTGGACCGAGGTGATGACCGGGAGACGGCCGATGAACTCGGGGATCATCCCGAACTTCACCAGGTCCTCGGGCATGACCTCCTGGAACTGGTCGCTGGCCTCGATCTCCCGCTTGGAGCGGATGGTGGCGCCGAAGCCGATGCCCTTGGCCCCGGCCCGGGACTCGATGATCTTCTCCAGACCGGCGAAGGCACCGCCCACGATGAACAGCACGTTCGTGGTGTCGATCTGGATGAACTCCTGGTGCGGGTGCTTCCGTCCGCCCTGCGGCGGTACGGAGGCGGTGGTGCCCTCCAGGATCTTCAGCAGCGCCTGCTGGACCCCTTCGCCGCTGACGTCCCGGGTGATCGACGGGTTTTCGCTCTTACGGGCGACCTTGTCGATCTCGTCGATGTAGATGATCCCGGTCTCGGCCTTCTTGACGTCGTAGTCGGCGGCCTGGATGAGCTTCAGCAGGATGTTCTCGACGTCCTCGCCGACATAGCCGGCCTCGGTGAGGGCCGTGGCGTCGGCGATGGCGAACGGGACGTTCAGCATCCGGGCGAGGGTCTGGGCGAGCAGGGTCTTCCCGGAGCCGGTGGGGCCGAGCAGCAGGATGTTGGACTTGGCCAGCTCGATGGCGTCGTCCCGGCCGTTCGGCCCGCCGGTCTCACCGGCCTGCACCCGCTTGTAGTGGTTGTAGACCGCGACGGAGAGGGCCTTCTTCGCGGGCTCCTGCCCGACGACGTACCCCTCCAGGAACTCGTAGATCTCGCGCGGCTTGGGCAGTTCCTCCCAGCGCACCTCGGAGGTCTCGGCCAGCTCCTCCTCGATGATCTCGTTGCAGAGTTCGATGCACTCGTCGCAGATGTACACACCGGGGCCTGCGATGAGCTTCTTCACCTGCTTCTGGCTCTTTCCGCAGAACGAGCACTTGAGCAGATCGCCGCCGTCACCGATGCGTGCCACGAGGTGCTTCCCCTTCGCCTGGGAGCGGCCTGGTGCAGCCGCTCCTGGTGCCTCATATTCGACGGTACCGTGCCGGGGCCCTCGTTCGGGCCCCTCTTGGCGCGGTTCACATTGTCGTGCACCGCGCCAGGAGTGACGGCACCGGGTCAGACGGCTGCGCCCGCCGTGGTCTTACGGGTGGACACGATCTGGTCGATCAGACCGTACGCCAGGGCGTCGTCGGCGGTCAGGATCTTGTCGCGCTCGATGTCGTCGCGGACCTTCTCCAGCGGGGTGGTGGAGTGCTTGGAGAGCATCTCCTCCAGCTGGCTGCGCATCCGGAGGATCTCGTTGGCGGCGATCTCCAGGTCGGAGAGCTGCTCCCGGCCGGTCTGCGAGGACGGCTGGTGGATCAGCACCCGGGCGTGCGGCAGGGCCATCCGCTTGCCGGGGGTGCCGGCGGCCAGCAGCACGGCCGCGGCCGAGGCCGCCTGGCCCATGCAGACAGTCTGGATGTCGGGCTTCACGAACTGCATCGTGTCGTAGATCGCGGTCAGCGCCGTGAAGGAGCCGCCGGGGCTGTTGATGTAGATGGAGATGTCACGGTCGGGGTCCATCGACTCCAGGCACAGCAGCTGGGCCATGACGTCGTTGGCGGAGGCGTCGTCGATCTGGACCCCGAGGAAGATCACGCGCTCCTCGAAGAGCTTCGCGTAGGGGTCGTACTCGCGCACGCCCTGGGAGGTGCGCTCGACGAAGCGGGGGACGACGTAGCGGCTGTCCGGCTGCGGGCCGGTGTAGAGGCCGCTCGCGGAGAAGGTGCTCATGGGGTGTTCTCGGCCTTCCGGTTCGATGGGCCCGGTGGCGCCTTCGCGGGGCGCCGCCGCGGCCAGGTGGCTGTGCGGTGGGGTGCGCGGTCGCTCAGGCGCCGGTGCCGCCGCCGCCCGGGACGTTCGACGCGGACGACATGATGTCGTCGATGAGGCCGTACTCCTTGGCCTCCTCGGCGGTGAACCAGCGGTCGCGGTCGCCGTCGCGCAGGATCGCCTCCACGGTCTGGCCGGAGTGACGGGCGGTGATCTCCGCCATGCGCTGCTTGGTGCGGAGCAGGTACTCGGCCTGGATCTTGATGTCGGAGGCGGTGCCGCCGAGGCCGGCCGAGCCCTGGTGCATCAGGATGTCGGTGTTCGGCAGCGCGAAGCGCTTGCCGGGGGTGCCGCCGGTCAGCAGGAACTGGCCCATCGAGGCCGCCATTCCCATACCGATGGTGACCACGTCGTTCGGGATGAACTGCATGGTGTCGTAGACCGCCATACCGGCCGTCACGGAGCCACCGGGGCTGTTGATGTAGAGGAAGATGTCCTTCTCCGGGTCGGCGGCCAGGAGCAGCATCTGTGCGGTGATCTTGTTCGCGATGTCGTCGTCGACCTGCTGGCCGAGGTAGACGATGCGCTCGCCGAGCAGTCGGTTGAAGACATGGTCGCCGAGGCCACCGAGGGACGGCTCACCGGCGGCTTGGGGCATCAGATTCGTCACGTGTCCACCTGCTCGTCTCTGACGGCTGCCCGCCGTCTCAGCGTCTTTTCAGCCGGGGGCGGGATACTCGCCTGCCCCTCGTATTCATGGACCCTAACGCGCAGGTCGGACAACGCCATCCCGGTTCCCGAACTGTTCGCTCGGAGCGCAAGGTCACCCCCGCGGGAATGCGTCCGCAGAAGGGCGCAGGCGGGGCGCAGGCAGAGCACAGCCGGGGCCGGGGGGAGTACGGGGGCAGGGCCCGGACGCGGTGTGCGTCCGGGCCCTGCCGGCGTTCCTGGGGGCGGCCCGGGGGCCGTCCCGGGAGTGCTTACGCCTCGGCCTTGCCGTCCTTCTCCGCGTCGGCGTCGGCGTCGGCGTCGACCGTGGCAGCGACGGCCTCGGCGGCGGTCTCGGTCTCGTCCTCGTCGTCGAGGTCCACGACCTCGCCGTTGGTGTCGACGACCTTGGCGGCCTCGACGACCACGGCCAGCGCCTTACCGCGGGCGACCTCGCCGACCAGCATCGGGACCTGGCCGCCCTCGACGACGGCCTGGGCGAACTGGTCGGGGCTCATACCGGAGGAGGCGGCACGGCGCATGAGGTGCTCGGTGAGCTCCTCCTGGCTGACGTTCAGCTTCTCCTTGGAGACCAGCTCGTCGAGGACGAACTGGGTCTTGATGCCCTTGATCGCCTGCTCGCGGCTCTCGTTCTCGAACTCCTCGACGGTCTTGCCCTGGATCTCCAGGTACTTCTCCAGGTCGAGGCCCATCTGGCCGAGCTGGTGGTGCTCCAGGTTGTGCTTGCGGGTGTTGACCTCGTCCTCAAGCAGCTTCTCGGGGATCGGCACCTCGGTGATCTTCAGCAGCTCGTCGAGGACCCGCTCCTGGGCCTGGGTGGCCTGGTCGTAGGCCTTCATGTTCTCCAGGCGCTTGCGGCTGTCGGCGCGCAGCTCCTCGAAGGTGTCGAACTCGCTCGCCAGCTGGGCGAAGTCGTCGTCCAGCGCGGGCAGCTCACGGGCGGAGACCTGGGTGACCTTGACGGTGACCTCGGCTTCCTTGCCCGCGGCGGAGCCGCCCTTCAGCTCGGAGGTGAAGGTGGCCTCGCCACCGGCCTCCAGGCCCTTCACGGCGTCGTCGATGCCGTCGAGCAGCTCACCGGAGCCGATGGTGTAGGAGACGTCGCTCGCCACGCCGTCGGCGAGGACCTCGCCGTCGACCTTGGCCTCCAGGTCGACGGTGACCGTGTCGCCGTCGGCGGCGGCACGCTCGACCGGGGTGGTGGTGACGAAGCGCTCACGGAGCTGCTCGACCGACTTGTCGATGTCCTCGTCGGTGACCTCGACCGCGTCGACCTCGACCTCGATGCCGGAGTAGTCCGGGATCTCGATCTCGGGGCGCACGTCGACCTCGGCGGTGAAGTTCAGCGTCTCGCCGTCCTTCAGCTCGGTGATGTCCACCTCGGGCTGGCCCAGCGGGTTGATCTCCGCCTCACGGACCGCCTCGGAGTAGAACTTCGGAAGCGCGTCGTTGACCGCCTCCTCCAGGACCGCACCACGGCCGAACCGCTGGTCGATCACCCGGGCCGGGATCTTGCCCTTGCGGAAGCCCTTGACCGTGACCTGCTGGTTGATCTTCTTGTACGCCGCGTCGAGGCTGTCCTTGAGCTCCTCGAAGGGCACCTCGACAGTGAGCCGAACCCGGGTCGGGTTCAGGGTCTCCACGGCGCTCTTCACGGTTCGGTCTCCTTGATGGCTGAATTCTGGGGTCGTGCCGCGTCCCGCCCGCTCGGAGCGGCTCGGCTCGCCGGCCCGGGCCTCTGGCACGAGCCGCTTCGGCACCGGCCCGTGTTCGGACACGCGGGCACGCAGTTTGCATAGTAGCTGCATGCAGGATGCGCCCCACAATGCGATCTTGCGGGGCGCTGATGACGGTGGTCGGGGTGGCCGGATTCGAACCGACGACCTTCCGCTCCCAAAGCGGACGCGCTACCAAGCTGCGCCACACCCCGTCGGTGCGACACGTAGGGTACATGTTCGCAGGCCGTACGACCGCTGGTTATTACGTGCAGGGACAGGGCGCACGGGGGCACGGAGGGGATGCGGAGGCGGACGCGGGGAGGTGCGGGGGGATTCCCCGGCCGCTCGCGGCAGTACGGGTGTGCAGGGGGCGCCCGGAACCCGCTACGATGCTCTTCGTGCCGCGGACCTGCGGCACGGCGCCATCAGTGGCGCTCGCGGGCGTAGCTCAATGGTAGAGCCCCAGTCTTCCAAACTGGCTACGCGGGTTCGATTCCCGTCGCCCGCTCCATGACGAAGGCCCGTGGCCGGTTTCCGAACCGGCCACGGGCCTTTGTGCTGTCCGCCCCCGGGTTTCGCGGGCCGCGGCCGCCGGGCCCGGGGGCGGGGTCAGAAGCTGATGCCGCTGATGCTGTCGGCGAGGGAGTCGAGGAACTCGCGGATATCCGGGGCCATTCCGGTCGAGGCCAGGAAGAAGCCGAAGAGCACGGCCGCGAGGGCGGGTCCGGCCTTGAGCGCTCCCGAGCGCATCAGCAGCACCAGGACGATGCCCATCAGGAGCACCACGGACAGGGAAATCGCCACACTGATCACACTCTCGGTCGCTCGGTCTCGCACGGGCCGGGCCCTGGGGGGGCGCCCGGTGGCCACCCGGCGGCCCTCCGCCTGCGGGAGATCGTGACCAGTGGCGGCGCGGTCCATGCCGATCCGGAACGGATTCTTCCGTGGGCGGAATCCGGCCGTGCTTACCGCGGGGGCCGGTCGGTACGTGTCCGGGTTTCGACGGGGCGGCCGGAGCTGCGGGTCCGGCTCGGCGGGCCGGACCGGCGACGGCGGGGCGCCCGGGGATGTACGACCCCTATTAGTTGCTGACGTCAATCATTTGGTAAACTAATTACTGACGGTTCCTTGACGCCCTTTTGACTCGTCCCCAGCCGGCCGCTCCGTCCCCGTCACCGCAGGCCGGCGAAACCGCGAAGGATTGAGCCATCGGACACGCAGACACCCTCATCGCCATGGGCGGCGCCTTCCTCGCGGCCGCCTTCCTGGCCCGGCTCGGCGGCCGGATAGGGCTGCCGACGATCCCCCTGTTCATCCTGGCCGGGATCCTCCTCGGCCCCCATACGCCGGGCATCGTCCTGGTCTCCGACCCGCACGACCTGGAGATGCTCTCCGCGCTCGGTCTGGTCCTGCTCCTCTTCTACCTGGGTCTCGAATTCCATCTCGACGACCTCAAGCGCGGCGGCCGCCGCATGGCGCTGGCCGGGGGCACCTATCTCGCCCTGAACGTCGGCGCCGGGCTCGCCTTCGGTTTCGCCCTGGGCTGGGGCACCTCCGAGGCGCTGGTCCTCGCCGGTGTCCTCGGTATCTCCTCGTCGGCGATCGTGACGAAGGTCCTCGTCGACCTCGGCCGGATCGGCAACCCCGAGACCAAACCGATCCTCGGCATCATCGTGGTCGAGGACATCTTCCTCGCGCTCTATCTGGCCGCGCTCCAGCCGATCCTCTCCGGCGCGGACAGCCTGTCGGCCGCCGTGATGGACGCCGGTAAGGCCTTCGGCTTCCTGCTGCTGCTGGCGCTGGCCGCCCGGTTCGGCACCCGGGTCGTGGGCAGGCTCATCGACACCCGCGACGACGAGCTGCTCGTCATCTCCTTCCTGGGCGCGGCCGTCTTCCTCGCTGGGGTCTCGGAGTGGTTCGGGGTCGCGGACGCCATCGGCGCCTTCATGGTGGGTCTGATGCTGGGCAGCACCGCGTCCGGGGACCGGATCCGGAAGCTGGTCCATCCGCTGCGGGACGCCTTCGGCGCGATCTTCTTCTTCGCCTTCGGCCTCTCCATCGACCCGGGCGATCTGCCGACCGTGCTCTGGCCGGTGCTCGCCGCGGTCGCCGTGACCCTGGTGATGAACGTCCTGGCGGGTGTCGCCGCGGCCCGGATGTACGGCTTCGGCCCGGAGCCCGCCGCGAACATCTCCACCACCCTGCTGGCGCGGGGCGAGTTCGCGCTGATCCTCGCCACGATGGCGGCGGCGGCCGGACTCGACGACCGGCTCTCCCCCTTCATCGCCGGATACGTCCTGATCCTGGCGGTCCTCGGCCCGCTGGGGGCCGGCCGCTCCGGGCTGCTGGCGAAGGTGCTCCCCGCGCGCGAGCGGGCGGGAATCGCCTGAGCGGTGCGATCACGGGCCGTACGGAGCGCGGCGGTTGCCCTCGGGCGGCCGCCGCGCTCGTCTTCGTACGACGGCACCCCGCGCACTTCCGCACGCCCGGGCCATCCGGGTGACGGCCGGGGTTGGGGGGTTCGGGGCATGGACATCGTTCCCCCGGTGCCGGGAGAAACCCGGTGCTCTTCACCTCGGACCAGGAGGTTCCACCATGCGCCGTATCGCCATCGCCGCCGCCGCGGTTGCGCTCACCGCGGGACTGGCCGCCGCGCCGTCCGCCACTGCCACCACCGCTCCGGCGAAGACGCCGAGCCCGGCGGCGGCAGCGCCCGTGCACTTCTCGGGCTCCAACTGTCCGTCCAACAGCCTCTGTCTCTACCGGGATTCCAATTTCAACGGCGGTGGGATCGCCCTCAAGCGGGGCGACGGCATCGGCTACCTCGGGGACTACGGCTTCAACGACCAGATGTCGTCGTGGTCGAACGACTCCGGGACCACCTGCTACTGGTGGGTGGACGCCTACAAGGGCGGTGCCATCCACGACATGCGCAACGGCTACCGGGTGAACGTCACCGCGAGTGAGAACGACACCGCGTCCTCGGTGCAGTGCTGAGCGACTGACGGACAGCCGTGAGGGGGGACCGGGCCACGGACGGCCCGGTCCCCTTCCGCGTCACGGGGCGAGGCCGTCCCGGCCCGAGCGGCCGAGCCGTTTCAGGGTCCAGCCGCCGCCGTCGGGGTCCAGTCCGGCGCCGGTCCGTTTGAAGAGGTACTCGGCGCGTTCGTAGCTCAGGCGCGCCCGGCCCGTGGCCGGGTCGACGGCGGCCGCCTTCCGCGCGGGGCCCGCGCGGCGCCCGGTGAGGAACACCGGGCCTTCGGTACGGTCGCCGATCAGTTCATCGAGCAGCCGTGCGGCCCCCGACCGCCAGGCGATCGGACGGCGCCCCGACCGGGCCCGGCGGTCGTCCCGGTCCAGGTCGGTCACATCGAGGGCGAGTACGGCGGTGACCGGCGCCCCCGATTCGTACAGCAGCCGCCACAGGGTCCGTTCGCGCAGCGGGATTCCGGGACGGCTCCAGAGCGTGCCGAGTGCCTCCGGGGAGATCGGGCGGACGGCGGCCGGGGCGCCGGAGCGCCGCGGCGGGCCCTCGGCGGCGGCCGGGTCCAGCGGCACCCACGCGGCGAAGGAGCGGAACGCCGAGCGGTGCCGGTTCCAGGTGGCGGGCGCGGCCGTCGACCAGGCGGTGGTGAAGGCCCGCTCGACGGTTTCGGGGGTGAGGCCGGCCAGGGGGAAGCCGTCACCGAGGGTGCGGCGCAGCCGGGTCAGGGTCTGGGCGTAGGAGCGTACGCTCGCGGGGTCGAGGCCGCCGTGGGCGAGGAAGGTGTCGGCCGCGGCGGCGAGACCGGGTGCGGCGCTGGTGTCGTCCGGGGGCGCGGTGTGGGCGTCCGCGAGGGCCGCGGTGTCCGCGCGGCGGAGCAGGAAGGCCCGCTCGGCGGTGTTCGCGGTGAGGGCGGCGGCCCGTTCGAACTCGTGGCGGGCCTCGTCGTAGCGGCCGAGCCGGACCAGCAGATCGCCCCGTACCCCCGGCAGCAGATGGTAGTCGCGCAGAGCGGGGTCGGCGGCGAGTCCGTCGACGAGGGCGAGCCCGGCCCGCGGGTCGTGGGCATGGCCGACGGCGACGGCCCGGTTGAGCCGTACGACCGGGGTGGGCAGCAGCCGGACCAGGGACTCGTACAGCCCGGCGATACCCGCCCAGTCGGTGTCCGCGGCCGTGGGCGCCTGGGCATGGGTGACGGCGATCGCGGCCTGGAGGAGGTACGGCCCCGGCGGTCCGCCCGCCGCGCGCGCGGCGTCCCGGGCGCGGAGCATCGAAGCGAAACCGCGGCGGATCAGCAGCGGGTCCCAGCGGCCGCGGTTCTGCTCGTGCAGCGGGACGGGCTCGCCGGCGGGGCCGGTGCGGGCACCGGCCCGGGACTCCTGGATCTCCATCAGGGCGACCAGCCCGTGGACTTCGGGCTCGGCGGGCGCGAGACCGGCCAGCAGTCTGCCGAGCCGGAGCGCTTCGAGGGTGAGCCCGGGGCGGAGCAGATCGTCGCCGCCGGTGGCCGTGTATCCCTCGTTGAAGATCAGGTAGACGACTTCCAGTACGGAGGAGAGCCGCTCGGTCAGCTCGGGGCCCGGGGGCAGTTCGAAGGGGACCCGGGCTTCGGCGAGGGTGCGTTTGGCGGCGGCGATCCGGCGGGCGACGACCGTCTCGGTGACCAGGAAGGCGCGGGCGATCTCGGCGGCGGAGAGCCCGGCGACCAGGCGGAGGGTGAGGGCGGCCCGGGCGGGGGTGGGCAGGACGGGATGGCAGGAGAGGAACATCAGCCTCAGGACGTCGTCCGGCCCGCCCATCCCGTCACCACCGTCGCCGTCACCGTCCGGTGGTTCGGCCGCTTCGGGTGCTCCGTATGCGGCGGAGCCCGGGGAGGCGTCCTGCCGCTGCCGCTCCCTGGCCTCGTGCGCGAGCAGGCCCTGTTTGTCCTCCAGGGTCCGGGCGCGGCGGATGGTGTCCACGGCCCGGCGTCTGGCCACGGCCATCAGCCAGGCGCCGGGATTCTCCGGAACGCCGGACCCGGGCCACTGTTCGAGGGCGGAGACCAGGGCGTCCTGGGCCAGTTCCTCGGCCAGTCCTACATCGTGGACGAGGCGGGTGAGAGCGGCGACGATCCGCGCGGACTCCTGTTTCCAGACCGCGCCGACAGCGCCCCGGACGTCCGTCACCACTCTTCCACCCGTCTCCGCCGGTCCTTCTTGACGTGCTGCGCGTCGGTTGGCCGCGGCCGGGGTCAGCCGCCGAAGACCTCCTGGACCACGCTCTCGCCGTCGCCGACGATCCGGCGGAAGCGGCGGGCCAGTTCGATCGCCTCGTCCCGGTCGCGGGTCTCGACCAGGGCGAAGCCCACGACCGCTTCCTTGGCCTCGGTGAAAGGGCCGTCGGTGACGGTGATCTCGTCGCCGGAGGAGACGACCCGGATGCCGTTCGGTGCGAGTCCGCCGGTGGCGAGCAGCGTTCCGGAGGCGGTCAGTTCCTCGATGAACGCGGCCATCTCCGTGAAGAGCTTCTCGTCGGGGGCGGTGGGCTCGGCAGGGGCCTTGGTCATCATCAGGTATCGCATCGAGCTTCTCGCTTCCGTTCGGCCCGGCGTCCGATCGCCGTGCTCTGCCCAGGCGTCGAACAGCCTATGCGACAGGGAACGGAAGTGTTCCCTGTTGTACGGGGCTTTCGACGCAGGGGTGAGAACCGAGAAGGCGGGGCGGCCCCGCCGTGAAGGGATGCCTGCCATGACGCTCACCACCACCGCCGTCTCCCCCGCCGGTGTCGCTGCCGCCCTGTCCGGGCGCCGGGCGCGGGCCCAGCTCGCCGCCGGGGCCGCGGCGGGCCCGCTCTGGGCGGTCGTCTCCCTCGCCCAGGCCGCGGTGCGGGACGGGTACGACATCACCCGGCATCCGCTGAGCATGCTCGCCAACGGCTCCCCCGGCTGGATCCAGACCACGAACTTCGTGGTCGCGGGCCTGCTGTCGGTCGCCGGTGCGGCGGGGCTGCGGCGGGCGCTGCGCGGCAGGCCCGGCGGTACCTGGGCGCCCGTGCTGCTGCTGGTCCACGGCGTCGGGATGGTGCTGGCCGGGGTCTTCACCGTGGATCCGGGGGACGGATTCGCCGGTACGCCGGCCGGGGCGCCGCAGACGATCTCGGCGGAGAGCGCCGCCCATCTGGCCGCCGGTTCGCTGTCGTTCCTCGCCCTGATCGCCGGGCTCTGGGTGCTGGGCCGGTACTTCTCGCGCGCGGGTGAGCGGGGCTTCGCGATGGGCTGCCGCACCGCCGGTACGGCCCTGCTGTTGGGCAACGTGTGGGCGATGAGCGGCAGCGCGGGAGGTTCGCTCGCCATTGCCGTGGGCGGGATCGTCGCGATGGTGTGGGCATCGGTGATCGCCGGTCGGCTGTCCCGCGGGGTCACCGCCTGATGGCGGAGCCGCCCGTGCGGTGTGTGGTGCCCCGGTCCGGCCGGGGCACCACACACCGCACGGGCCGTTGCCGCGAAACGGCCCTCCGGCCGCCCGGGCCGGTCGGAGGGCACGCCGCGGCCGTACCGGGCACCGGGCAAGGGACAGCGGGCAGCGGGCAGCGGGCAGCGGGCAGCGGAGAAAACTACGGAGAACGCGGGACGCGGCTCTCGCACCGCGGCAGACCGGCCCGGCGGAGTCCCCAGGGGAGCGCCCCCTCAGCGGGAGGCGTCAGGCGCCGCGGCAGAGCAGCAGCAGCGCGCGGTCGTCGTTGACGTCCTTGGCGACCGCTTCGATCAGATGCCAGGCGGCACCCTCGAATCCGGTGTGGACATAGCGGTCGGCCTCGCCGGTCAGCCGGTCCATGCCTTCGCTGAGATCGCGGCCCGGCGCCTCGACCAGCCCGTCCGTGAAGAGCATCAGGACGTCGCCCGGGCGCAGGGATCCCTTCACCGGGTCGAACTGCGCCCCGTCGTACACCCCGAGCAGCGGCCCCTCGGCGGCCTTCTCCTCCCAGATGCCGCTGCCCGCGCTGAGCTGGAGCGCCGGGAGGTGGCCCGCCGAGTAGAGCTCGAAGTCGCCCGAGTCGAGGTCCAGTACGAGATGGATGGAGGTGGCGAAGCCCTCGTCCCAGTCCTGGCGGAGCAGATAGCCGTTGGCGGCAGGCAGGAAGCCGTGCGGGGGCAGCGAGCCGAGGAGTCCGCCGAAGGCGCCGGAGAGCAGCAGGGCGCGGGAGGCGGCGTCCATGCCCTTGCCGGAGACGTCGGTGAGGACGATCTCCAGGGTCCGGCCGCCGTTGGTGCGGGCCGCGACGACGAAGTCGCCGGAGAAGGACTGGCCGCCCGCCGGGCGCAGGGCCATCTCGCGGTGCCAGCCCTTGGGGAGCCGGGGCAGGGCGCTCTGGACGCGGATGCGTTCGCGGAGGTCGAAGAGCATGGTGCCGCCGCGCCGCCAGGGCACTCCGACCCGGGCCCGGAACTGGGCGATGAGCAGTCCGAAGAACCCGCAGGCGGCCACCACGAGCACGATGCCGGGGGTGACTCGGGCCGGGCCGTCCCCGTACGGTCCGAGGGCGAAGGACTCCACGATCAGCCCGCCCGCGCAGGCCGCGTAGAGTCCGAGCAGGCTCGCGGGGCGCAGCAGCAGGGCGCCGGCCACGATCGGCAGGACCAGGGCGGCCGGGGAGATCCATTCGGAGTTGAGGGTGGCGCCCCAGGTCAGCAGGGGGACGGTGAGCAGGAGCCCGGCGAGGGCGATGGTGTCGGAGCCGTCACCGCGGAAGTAATCGACGGCGGATTTGCGCAGCGCGACCCGGACCCGGTGCACGGCTTTGCGCATCCGGGCCCTCATCGAAGCTGCTGCGTTGCGGTGGGCCATTGTCGTGTGACCCTATCGACCCATCGGCCGTTCGTGCAGGGGGACCCCTCAGACAATGCGTTCGAAATCGGATCGCACTGTCGATATATCGCCCGATCATCATGGCATATGACCGGACTCACTCCCCGGCGCCTGTGGGGCTGTTGGGACAGCGGAAAAACTGCTGGTAGTCGTGGGTCTGCTGCGGTAGGGATGACCGTATGACCAGTAGTGAGCTGCATGTGCTGTCCGCGATGGATTGGGACGAGTGGTACGGCGTTCTGGAGGGCGCCTTCGGGGGTGCGTCCAAGGGCCCCGAGCACCGGGAGGCGGTGCGGGGCATCACGGATTTGGGGCGTTCACTGGCCGCCCGGGACGGCAAGCTCGTCGTGGGGACCGCAGGATCGTTCCGCTTCGAGGTCACCGTGCCGGGCGGGCGTTCGGCGCCGATCGCGGGGGTCTCGATGGTCAGTGTCGCGGCCACCCACCGGCGGCGCGGCATCCTCGGGGCGATGATGCGCCGGCAGCTCGACGGTATGCGGGAGGCGGGGGAGCCGCTGGCGATGCTGACGGCGTCCGAGCCCGCGATCTACGGCCGCTTCGGATACGGCGCGGCGAGCCGCTTTCTGCGGGCGGAGATCGACACCGCGCGGGTCGGCCTCGGGCCGCTGCCGGAGGGCACCGACGCGGTCCGGATACGGACGGTCCCGCTCGCGGAGTCGCTGGCGGACTGCGAGGCCGTCTATGCCCGGGCCGTACCGCGGCGACCGGGGATGATCGCCCGGCTGCCCGGCTGGGACGCCATCCAGATCCTGGACAGCGATCCGACCGCACCGCTGCTGTGCGTGCTCGCGGAGACGGACGGCGAGGTCACGGGGTTCGCGCGGTACCGCAACCGCTCGGCGTGGGACGCCTCGGGTCCTGCGGGCACGGTGGAGGTGCAGGATCTGCAGGCCGACGACCCGGCGTCGCGGGCGGCGCTGTGGCGCTACCTCTTCGGCATCGACCTGACGTCGACGCTGACGAAGCAGAGCATGCCGGTCGACGATCCACTGCTGCATCTGGTGTCGGACGTGCGGCGGTGCGGGCTGCGGCAGTGGGACGGGCTGTACGTCCGGCTGGTGGAGGTCGGCGCGGCGCTGACGGCACGGGGGTACGCGGCGCCGGTGGAGGTCGTCCTGGAGGTGGAGGACGAGTTCTGCGGCTGGAACACGGGCCGCTGGAAGCTGTCGGCGGACCCCTCCGGCGCGGTCTGCGAGCGTACGGCGGACCCGGCCGATCTGGCCCTTCCGGTACGGGCGCTGGGCGCGGCCTTCCTGGGCGGCACGTCGCTCACCTCCCTGGCGGGGGCGGGCGTGGTCCACGAGCTGAGGCCCGGGGCACTGGCCCGCGCCGACGCGGCGTTCGGTTCCGTCACGGCGCCCTGGTACTCGCACGACTTCTGACGGCCGCTCCCCCTCCCCCGTCCCGGGCCCCGGGGCGGGGGAGGTTCAGAGGCGCTGGCAGCCGGGGCACCAGAAGAGGTTGCGGGCCGCCAGACCGGCGGTTCTGACGGGTGTCGCGCACACATGGCAGGGCAGGTTCGTCCGGCGGTAGACGTAGACCTCGCCGCCGTGGTCGTCCACCCGCGGCGCGCGCCCCATCGCCTCCGGCGTGTGCTCCGGGCGTACGGTGTCGATGCGGTTGTGCCGTACCCCTTCGTGCATCAGCTCCACCAGGTCCGCCCAGATCGCGTCCCACTCCGCGCGCCGCAGTTCGCGCCCCGCGCGATAGGGGTCGATGCCGTGGCGGAAGAGGACCTCGGCGCGGTAGACGTTGCCGACGCCCGCGACGATCTTCTGGTCGAGGAGCAGGGCGGCGATCGTCGTCCGGGAGCGGCTGATCCGGTCCCAGGCGCGGTCCGGGGAGCCGGAGAGCGGATCGCCGGGCGGGCGCAGCGGGTCCGGGCCGAGCCGGTCGTGTATCGCGGTCTTCTCGGCGTCGGTGATCAGGGCGCAGGCCGTCGGGCCGCGCAGGTCCATGAAGGCGCCGGGGACGGCCAGCCGCAGCCGGACGGTGTCCAGGGGCGGCGGCATCGGGGACGTACCGAAGTCGACCCGGCCGAAGAGTCCGAGGTGGATATGGACCCAGCCCCGGCCGCCGAAGCCGAGGAACAGGTGCTTGCCGTGCGCCTCGGTCTCGTCCAGCGTCCCGCCGTCGAGCAGCGCGGCCGCGTCGGAGAACTTCCCCTGCGGGCTGCTCACCCGCACCGGACGGCCGGCGAACCGGTCCCGGTGGTCGGCGGCGAGCCGGTGGATCGTATGCCCTTCGGGCACGGTACTGCTCCTCGGTGGGACGGACTCGGGTCCTCGGTGGGACGGGTCCGGCGCGGGGTTTCGGAAAACGGCCGCGCCCCCGCGGACGGCGGGGGCGCGGAAGAGGTGTTACGGCTGCTGCGGGTGCCCCTCGGGGATCGGCGGCAGCTCGCCCGTGGTCTCGTAGCGCGAGAGCATCTCGATACGGCGGGTGTGCCGCTCCTCGCCGGAGTACGGCGTGTTGAGGAAGATCTCCACGAACTTCGTGGATTCTTCGACGGAGTGCATCCGGCCGCCGACGGCGATGACGTTGGCGTTGTTGTGCTCGCGGCCCAGCGCCGCCGTCTGCTCGCTCCAGGCCAGCGCGGCGCGGACGCCCTTCACCTTGTTCGCGGCGATCTGCTCGCCGTTGCCCGAACCGCCGATGACGATGCCGAGGCTGTCGGCGTCGGCGGCGGTGCGCTCGGCGGCGCGCAGGCAGAAGGGGGGGTAGTCGTCGAGGGCGTCGTAGATATGGGGACCGCAGTCGACGGGCTCGTGGCCGTGGGCCTTGAGCCACTCGACGAGGTGGTTCTTGAGTTCGTATCCGGCATGGTCGGAACCGAGGTACACGCGCATGGTCCGAGTGTGGCACGGGCCGGGCCGCCGGAGGGCGGCCGGGTGCCGGGCCATCGGATACGGGCGCCGTCCCTCCGGGGACCGGCGCCCATAACCTGCGGCGGGCTCAGCCCTTGCGGCCGGCGAGCTTCCACGCGGTGGGCAGCGCGCCCATGGCCAGGGCCGCCTTCACGGCGTCACCGATCAGGAACGGGGTGAGCCCCGCCGCGACCGCCTGCGAGAGCGTCATCCCGGTCGAGAGCGCGAGGTAGGGGACGCCGATCGCGTAGATGATCGCCGAGCCGAGGGCCATCGCGGCCGCCGTACGCCATACGGAGCGGTCCGCGCCGCGGCGGGCCAGGGCGCCGACGACACCGGCCGCGAGCAGCATGCCGAGGATGTAGCCGAAGGACGGCATGCCCCAGCCGGACTCGCCCTCCGCGAACCACGGCATGCCCGCGACGCCCGCGACCGCGTAGAGCGCCAGGGAGAGCAGACCCCGGCGGGCGCCGAGCGCGGTGCCGACGAGGAGCGCCGCGAAGGTCTGGCCGGAGACGGGCACCGGGGAGCCGGGGATCGGGACGGCGATCTGGGCGGCCAGACCGGTGAGGGCCGCACCGCCGACGACGAGTGCGATATCGCGGGCCCGGGAGGCGGGGATCAGGTCCGCGAGGACCGCGCCGGGACGGGAGGTGACGGTGGCAGTGCTCATCGGACTCTCCGGAAGGTGAGGAAGAAGAAGGGGGTGCGCAGGGCGGGAACGGGCGGACGCCCGGCGGCGGAGAACGGCAGAAAAAGGGGGCGGTCGGCAGGGAACACGGTGACCGTAACCGACGGTCCCGGACCGCTTCACCATCAGCCGCCGACAAAGGACGCCCGGAGCCGTTCATGGGGATTCCACAAAGCGCCGTTCACGCCTCGGGCGGTACGTGACGCTGGTCACGCGCCGAGCGGGCCCCTCGACCCACGGGCCCGAGGTGATGGGTTCTGTAGGATCTCACCAAAGAGCGCCGGACCGACCTGACGTTACCCGCGAGTAGGCGCGTGGATACGATGTGTGAGCCTGGTGACCGTATAGCGGACACCCGTTCCCTCTGGCCGGTACACCCACTCAGACTGTGGCCCCTCCGACGAATCTCCCCGACCGCTAGCGAAGAGGGCGTCCCCATGTCCCGTACCTCCGCCCCCGCCGAACAGGCGGAACCCACCGGGCAGAACGGCGGCGAGCGCCGCCCGGCCGATGTCACGCTCACCCAGGGCCTCAAGCAGCGCCATCTGTCGATGATCGCCCTCGGCGGGGTCATCGGCGCCGGGCTCTTCGTCGGCTCCGGCGCGGGCATCGCCGCCGCCGGTCCCTCCATCGTCGTGGCGTACGCGCTCTCCGGGCTGCTGGTCATGCTGGTGATGCGGATGCTGGGCGAGCTGTCGGCGGCCAATCCGGCCTCCGGTTCGTTCTCCGTCCACGCCGAGCGGGCGATCGGCCCCTGGGCCGGATTCACCTCCGGCTGGGCGTTCTGGTTTCTTCTCTGCGTCGCCGTGGGGCTGGAGGGCATCGGCGCAGCAAAGATCATGACGGGCTGGCTGCCGGGCACCCCGGAGTGGGCCTGGGTCGCCCTCTTCATGGTCACGTTCTGTATCACCAACCTTGCGGCGGTGAAGAACTTCGGCGAGTTCGAGTTCTGGTTCGCAGCCCTCAAAGTCGGTGCGATCGCGCTCTTCCTGGTGATCGGCGGGCTCGCCATCGCCGGGCTGCTCCCCGGCACCGACGCGCCCGGCACCGCCAACCTCACCGGCGACGGCGGATTCATGCCCAACGGCGTCGACGGGCTGATCGTCGGACTGCTCGCTTCCGTCTTCGCGTACGGCGGTCTGGAGACCGTCTCCATCGCCGCGGCGGAGTCCGAGCACCCGGTGCAGGGCGTCGCCAAGGCCGTCCGTACCGCGATGTGGCGGATCGCGGTCTTCTACATCGGCTCCATGGCCGTCATCGTCACCCTCGTGCCGTGGAACGACCCCGATGTCGTCTCCAAGGGCCCGTACGTC
Organism: Streptomyces tsukubensis; assembly: GCF_003932715.1. Taxonomy (NCBI): domain Bacteria; kingdom Bacillati; phylum Actinomycetota; class Actinomycetes; order Kitasatosporales; family Streptomycetaceae; genus Streptomyces; species Streptomyces tsukubensis. Next base: position 2,469,718 of record NZ_CP020700.1, read on the forward strand.
GCCACCCTCGACCACCTCGGGATCCCCGGCGCCGACCAGATCATGAACGTGGTCGTGCTGATCGCCCTGCTCTCCGCGATGAACGCGAACATCTACGGCGCCTCCCGGATGGCCTGCTCCCTGGTCGCCCGCGGCCAGGGACCGGCGAAGCTCGGCCGTACGTCCGGCGGAGTCCCGCGGTACGCCGTCCTCGCCTCGTCCCTCTTCGGCTTCGGCTGCGTCCTGCTGAGCTACTGGCGGCCCGACGACGTCTTCATGTGGCTGCTGAAGATGATCGGCGCGATCATCCTCGTCGTGTGGATCTTCATCGCGGTCTCGCAGCTGGTGCTGCGCCGCCGCACCGAGCGGGAGGACCCGTCGAAGCTGGTCGTCCGGATGTGGGCGTACCCCTATCTGACCTGGCTGGCGCTGGCCGGAATGGTGGCCGTCTTCCTGCTGATGGCCCGGGAGCCGGACACCCGTACCCAGCTCTACTACACCGGCGGGCTGACGGCCGTCCTCGCGGCGATCGGCTACGCACGGCAGCGGTCCGCACGCACGGAGCGATAGTCCCGCACGACGGATTGACGCTCCGCCCCCGCGGTTCCAAGCTCGGATCCCATCGACGGATCGTACGAACCGACCCCGCACGCCGGTGGACGGCGAACGACGAATCGACGGATCGACGGATCGACGGACGGTGGGGCGGCCGGGAGATCGGGTCAGGGACCGGTGGGCCCGCCGCCGCATACGCGGAGGCGATGTATGAGAGTCCTGGCTGCCGGTGATCACTTCGTCCGCAACGCCCTGATCGCCGAGGCCCTCAGACGCGATCTCGCGGACGCGGCGGCGCTCGACCTCACCGAGCTGACCCTGCCCTGGCCGCTGGAGCCCTTCGGGCCGGTCGGCGAGGTGGAGGAGGCCAGCGACAGCGAGGACGCCCTGATCGCCGCGTTGGACGGGGTCGAGGTGTGCGTCACCCAGATGGCGCCCTTCACCGAACGGGTGCTGGCCGCGGCGCCCGCGCTGAAGCTGATCGCGGTCTGCCGGAGCTGGCCGGTCAACGTCAATGTGGCGGCGGCGCGGGACCGCGGCGTCCGGGTGGTCTGCGCGCCCGGACGCAACGCGGCGGCCACCGCCGAGTTCACCCTCGGGCTGATGCTCTGCGCCATGCGCCGTATCCCCGAGGCGCACAACTCCCTCACCTCGAAGGGCCACTGGGACGGGTCCTGCTACACCTACGAGCACAGCGGTACGGAGCTGGAGGACACCGCCGTCGGGGTCGTCGGGCACGGGGCCGTGGGCAGCCGCGTCGCCCGGGTGCTGGGCGCGTTCGGCTCCGCCGTCTCGGTGTACGACCCCTATGTCCGCGGTGAGGTCCACGGCACCCGGACGGCATCCCTGGAGGCGCTGCTGGTCCGCTCCCGGGTCCTCACCCTGCACGCCCGGCTCACCCGTGAGACCCGCGGCATGATCGGACCGCACGAACTCTCCCTGATGCCGCGCGGAGCGGTCCTGGTGAACACGGCCCGCGGGGCGATCGTGGACACCGAGGCCCTCTGCGACGCGCTCGACAGCGGACACCTCGCCGCCGCCGCACTCGACGTCTATGAGGAGGAGCCGCCGCGCCCGGGATCCCGCCTCTTCGCCACCCCGAACCTGGTGCTGACACCGCATGTGGGCGGCGCGAGCCGGCAGGTGGCACGGAAGGCGGCGGCGTTCATCGCCACGGAGATACGGCGTTACGCGGTGGGGCGGGGCTGACCCGTAGCGCCCCGGGTCTGCGGGCAGGTGTGGAGACGGGCCGATGAGCCCCCCGACCGGAGGACTAGGTCCAATGCACGACGCGGCGTCAGCCGTTGTCGCTGGTAGCGTGCAGTTGCATAGGATGTGCAATAAGCGTCACCGGAGGGACCGGACACACCATGGCCATCTACACGCTGCCCGAACTGCCGTACGACTACGCCGCTCTTGCGCCGGTGATCAGCCCGGAAATCATCGAGCTGCACCACGACAAGCACCACGCCGCCTACGTCAAGGGCGCCAACGACACCCTTGACCAGCTGGCCGAGGCGCGGGACAAGGACGCGTGGGGGGCGATCAACGGACTGGAGAAGAACCTCGCGTTCCACCTCTCCGGCCATATCCTCCACAGCATCTACTGGCACAACATGACCGGCGACGGCGGCGGCGAGCCCCTCGACAAGGACGGTGTGGGCGAGCTGGCGGACGCCATCGCCGAGTCCTTCGGGTCGTTCGCGAAGTTCAAGGCGCAGCTGACGAAGGCGTCCGCGACCACGCAGGGCTCCGGCTGGGGCGTGCTCGCCTACGAGCCGGTCAGCGGCCGGCTGATCGTGGAGCAGGTCTACGACCACCAGGGCAACGTCGGCCAGGGCTCGGTGCCGATCCTGGTCTTCGACGCCTGGGAGCACGCCTTCTACCTCCAGTACAAGAACCAGAAGGTCGACTTCATCGAGGCGATGTGGCAGGTCGTCAACTGGCAGGACGTCGCCAAGCGCTACGAGCAGGCCAAGGGGCGCACTTCGCTGATCGCCCCCTGACCGGGTGAACCGGTACGGCCGGGGCCGGTGGCCCCGGCCGTACCCCCGTCGTCCTGCTCGTGATCGTCTTCTCAACCTTCACGTGCGGGCGGAAAGAAGAAGGACCCCCGCGAGGACGTGACTCGCGGGGGTCCTTCCGTTCCCCGGGCCCGGCCGGGGAGCCCGGTTCGCCGGGGAGGAGGGTCAGAGGTTGGTGAAGTCGGGGTCCGCCGTGCGCGTGCGCTTGATTTCGAAGAAGCCGGGCGTGGAAGCCACCAGCAGCGTGCCGTCCCAGAGCCTGGCCGCCGCCTCCCCCTGCGGGGCGGGCGTCACCACCGGGCCGAAGAAGGCGATCTGCTCGCCGTCGGCCCCGGGGACGGCGATGACCGGGGTGCCGACCTCCTGGCCGACCTTCTCGATGCCCTCCTGGTGGGAGGCGCGCACCTCGGTGTCGTACGTGTCCCGGTCGGCGTAGTCGATCAGCTCCGCGGGCAGCCCGGCGTCCTTCAGGGCGTCGGCGATCGTGTCCCGGCCGGATCCCCGGCCCTCGTTGTGGAAGCGGGTGCCCAGGGCCGTGTACAGCGGGCCGACGACCTCGTCGCCGTGCAGCTCGCGGGCGGCGGCCACCACCCGGACCGGAGCCCAGGCGTCCTTCAGCCCCTCGCGGTACTCCTCGGGCAGTTCGTCCAGCCTGTCCTCGTTCAGCACCGCCAGGCTCATCACATGCCAGCGGACCTCGACGTCCCGTACCTTCTCCACCTCCAGCATCCAGCGGGAGGTCATCCAGGCCCAGGGGCAGAGGGGGTCGAACCAGAAGTCGACGGGGGTCCTGCCGTTGTCAGACATGTCTCTCCTCGGGGAAACCGGCGCCGATCGTGCGTCCTTTCGAACAACCGGCGAGGTGACCGGCCGATTCCCCCCGCCGGGCGTCCGGGTGCCCATGGGAGGATCGGGCCGTTGAGCCGAGAGACGAAGGAGTGCCCGTGCCGGGTGAGAATCTGTCCCGCGACGAAGCCCGCGAGCGGGCCGAGCTGCTGTCCGTCGACGGGTACGAGGTGGCCCTCGACGTCACGTCCGCGACCACGGCCGGGGGCGATGCCACCGAAGGGCCGCTGACCTTCCGGTCCGTGACCACGATCCGCTTCCGCTCCGCCCGGCCGGGCGCCGACAGCTTCGCGGATCTGATCGCGCCTTCGGTGACCGCCGTCGAACTGAACGGGCGGGCCCTCGACCCGGCCGTCGTCTTCGACGGCACCCGGATCGCGCTCGACGGTCTGGCCGCGGAGAACGTGCTGGTCGTGGATGCGCAGTGTGCGTACAGCCGGACGGGCGAAGGGCTGCACCGGTTCGTCGACCCGGAGGACGGGGAGGTGTACCTCTATACGCAGTACGAGCCCGCCGACGCCCGCCGCGTCTTCGCGAACTTCGAGCAGCCCGATCTCAAGGCGCCGTTCCGGTTCGAGGTGACCGCGCCCGAGGGCTGGACGGTGTGGAGCAACGGCGCCGGGGAGCGGGACGCCGCGGACGGGGTGTGGCGCTTCACCGAGACCCGGCCGATCTCCACGTACATCACCGCGGTCGTCGCCGGTCCGTACCACTACGAGACCGACCTCTACACCCGGACGCTGGACGACGGCACCGTACTGGAGATCCCGCTCGGCGCCATGTGCCGCAAGGGCCTGGCCCGGCACTTCGACGCGGACGACGTCTTCCTCGTCACCAAGCAGGGGCTCGACTTCTTCCACGACCGCTTCGACTACCCGTACCCGTTCGGCAAGTACGACCAGGCGTTCGTGCCGGAGTACAACATCGGCGCCATGGAGAACCCGGGTTGCGTCACCTTCCGGGAGGAGTTCATCTTCCGGGGGAAGGTCACCCAGGCGGCGTACGAGCGCCGGGCCAATGTGATCCTGCACGAGATGGCCCATATGTGGTTCGGTGACCTGGTCACCATGGTGTGGTGGGACGACCTGTGGCTCAAGGAGTCCTTCGCGGACTTCATGGGCTCGTACGCGATGGTCGGCGCGACCCGCTTCACCAACGGCTGGACCACCTTCGCGAACAACCGGAAGGCGTGGGCGTACCGCGCCGACCAGATGCCGTCGACGCATCCGGTCACCGCGGACATCCGCGATCTGGAGGACGCCAAGCTCAACTTCGACGGCATCACCTACGCCAAGGGGGCGAGCGTCCTGAAGCAGCTCGTCGCGTACGTGGGCGAGGACGCGTTCCTGGAAGGCGCCCGGCGCTACTTCAAGCGGCACGCGTACGGCAACACCCGGCTGGCGGATCTGCTGTCGGTGCTGGAAGAGGTGTCCGGACGGGATATGACCGCCTGGTCGCGGGCGTGGCTCCAGACGGCCGGGGTGAACTCCCTGACGCCCGTCGTCACGCACGACGCGAGCGGCAGGATCACCGAGCTGGCGGTCGTCCAGGACCCGGGGAACGGGGTTCCGGGCGAGGAGGGCGTCCTGCGCCCGCACCGGGTCGCCGTCGGGCTCTACCGGCACGAGGACGGAGAGCTGGTGCGGTACGCGTCCGCCGAGGCGGACGTCACGGGCGCGCGGACCGTGGTGCCGGAGCTTGCGGGAGCGGAGCGGCCCGCGCTCGTCCTGGTCAACGACGAGGACCTGACGTACTGCAAGATCCGCTTCGACGAGGCGTCGCTGGAGACGCTCCGCTCGCACCTGGGCGATATCACCGACCCGCTGGCGCGGGCCCTGTGCTGGTCGGCGCTGTGGAACCTGACGCGGGACGCGCTGATGCCGGCGCGGGACTTCGTCGGACTGGTGCTGCGGTTCGCCGGGCGCGAGACCGATATCGGCGTACTCCAGATGCTGCACGCCTGGACCCGGATCGCGCTCGTCCACTACGCGGCACCGGAGTGGCGTGCCGAGGGCGGGCGGCTGCTGGCCCAGGGCGCGCTGCGGGAGCTGCGGCTCGCCGAGCCCGGCGGGCAGCACCAGCTCACCTGGGCGCGGTTCTTCGCGACCGTCGCGGAGTCGGAGGCGGATCTGCAGCTGCTGTCCGGGCTCCTCGACGGTACGGCGAAAATCGACGGGCTCGACGTCGACCAGGAGCTGCGCTGGGCCTTCCTGGAGCCGCTGGCCTCGCACGGGGTCGCCGACGCGAACGTGCTCGACGCGGAGCTGGCGCGCGACGACACCGCGTCGGGGACCCGGCACCACGTCCGGTGCCTGGCGGCGCGGCCGTCGGCGGAGGTCAAGGACCGGGCGTGGGCGCGGGTCGTCGCATCGGACGAACTGTCCAACGCGCTGGTGGAAGCGACGATCTCCGGGTTCGCTCAGTCGGGGCAGCGGGAGCTGCTGGCGCCGTACGCGCCGCAGTACTTCGAGGCCGTCGAGCGCGTGTGGAGCGAACGGTCCATCCAGATCGGGATGAGCATCGTGTCGGGCCTGTTCCCCGCGTTCCAGGGGGAGCCGGCGAAGGCGGCCGCGGAGCGGTGGCTGGCGGAGCACACGGACGCGGCGCCGGCGCTGCGGCGGCTGGTGCTGGAGGCGCACGACGACCTGTCCAGGGCCTTGCGCGCGCAGGCGCGGGACGCGTAGGCCTGGGCGGGGGGCGTTGGGGGCCGGGGGGCGTTGCAGGGCGCGTGCCCCTGCGGGACCCCGGGGCCACGGGGCGGTGCCGGGGCGCGCGGCCTTGCGGTGCCTTGCGGTGCCGGGGCGCGGGCCCCTGCGGGGCCTGGCGGGACCGGGGGCCGAGGGGCCTTTGCGGGGTCGCGCGTGACCCCGCGGGGCCCGAGCGGTGCGCCCGGGTCCGCGGGGGCCGCGCCGTGGGGCCTTGCGGGGGGCGCGTGACGCCACAGGGCCCGAGCGGTGCGCCTTGCCCGCAAGGCCCTTCGGCCCCGGGGCCAAAGCCGGGGTCGCGCGAGACGGGGCGCGGCTGCACCACCGTTGTGGGCATACGTTCCGCCGGGGCGGAACGGGTGGGCACAACCCACGGGCGCCCTGACCGGACCAGGGCTTCGACCCCGGGCCCGGCTCCCTCAGGGGCGCCGCACCCGGCAAGGCCCCCTGGGCGGAACGTACCGGAACGGGCACCGCGCCCCGGGGCGTTGTGCCCACCCGTTCCGCCCGCGGAACGCCTGCCCACAACGGTGGTGCGCCGGGCCGGGCACACCCGTACCGGCCACAACGTGGAGCACGGGTCCGCCCGCCCCGGGGCGCCGGACGCGGCGCGCAAGCGACCGGGCATGCACTCTGCCCCAGACGGGGAACACCACCCGCCCCGGGGCGCCGGGGCAGGCAACGGGTGCGCGCCCTGCCCGCAACGTGCGCGGCGCGTCGGGACTTTGGGGCGGTGGGGTGTCAGCTTGGCGACGGGGGCGTAACAGGGGTTATCCCGGCCCCGAACCACGGGCATCCCCTCCGCATGAATCCCGACGCCCCCCTCCCCCCGGCCCCGGCCCCCTCCCCCGCCGACGCCCCTCTCGACGTACCCGGCGAACACCAGAGCGTCCTCTCCTCCGCCCAGCTGCGGGAGCACGGCGTCGCGGGAGCGCGGCTCGCCGCACGGTGCCGGCCCGGCGGACCGTGGCAGTCGCTGCTGCCGGGCGTCTATCTGCTGCGCCGGGGCGTGCCCACGGGCGAGGAGCGGCTGCGCGGCGCCCTGCTGTACGCCGGGCGGCCCGTCGCCCCGCGGCACCCCGCACCGGAGCCCCGCGGCCGGGCCGCGGCCGTGCTCACCGGGCTCGCCGCACTCGCCCTGCACGGGTTCGCCACCGCGCCCCCGCTGCGCGAGCTGGACCGGATCGACGTCCTCGTGCCGCGGATCCGCCGGCTGCGTTCGACCGGCTTCGCCCGGATCGTGCGGGCGGCCGCGGTACCGGATCCGGAGTACGTCACGGGCCTGCCGGTGGCCCCCGTGGCCCGCGCCGTCGCCGACGCCGTCGCGGCGACCGCCGACCCCGGAGCCGTACGGCTGCTGGTGACGGAGGCGGTCGGCGGCGGGCACTGCGAACCGGCCGCGCTCGTCGCCGAGCTGGACCGGGCCCGGCTGCTGCGGTGCCCGCCCGTCGCCCGGGCGGTGGACGAGCTGCTCGCCGAGGGCAGGTCCCGGGCCGAGGAGCGGCTCTACTCGCTGGTGTACGCGTACGCCCTGCCCGACCCGCTCTGGAACGTGGACCTGAAGCTGCCCGGCGGCACTCCGCTCGGCCGGGTCGACGCGTACTGGACCGAGCAGTGCACCGCCGTCCTCCTGGAGGTCCCCGCGGACGGCGGACCGGGGAACGAGGCGCCCGCCTGCGCGGCGCGCCGCGATCATCTGGAGCGGCTCGGGATCACCGTCATCCCCATGACGCCGCGCGAACTGCGGGACGATCCGGACCGTCAGGCGACCGTGATCAGGACCGCCCTGCTGGCCGCGCTGGACCGCGATCCGCCGGCCTATGTAGTGGTCCTCCCCCACTGAAGCCCGACAGGTGAACCCATCGCGGCCGGATGCCGACGGCAGGAACGCGCCGCGGCCGCACCCATCCGGCCAGTCGCCCCACCCGCCCCGTCCGTCCCGCCCATGGGCGCACACCGCGCATGCCGCGTGCACCACGCACGTCCGTGCGCTAACTCCCCTTTTCCTCCTCCTTGTTCCCCTTGACGACACCGCCATAGGGGCGGTTTTCTGCCATGGTCACATCACAATTCCGCGCGGGCTCTCCCCAAACCCCGCCTCCGTACGAAAGGCTGAGCGGTCGTCCGGCACCGCAATCCGGACGACTGCTCCACCCCAGGGAAACCGTTCCTTCACCAACAGGGATGCCGATGACCCCCGAACCCCAGAGCCCCATAACCGGAGGCTCCCCCACCCGGCGCAGACGTGTGGCCCGGATCGCCGCCGCAGCGTCGCTCGTGACCGCCCTGGTCGCCGCCGGTACCGCTCCGGCCCTCGCGACCGCGCCCGCCGACGACCCCGGCACCGGGACCGCGACCGGCGCCAAGGCCGTACCCGCCGCCGACAAGAAGCTCGGCGCGGCGGATGCCGAACTCCTCGCCGAGGCCGAGGCCAAGGGCGAGAAGCAGATCACCGTCATGGTCGCCACCGCCCCCGGCGCGACCGAGGCGGTCGCCGCCCAGCTCGGTTCCGTCGACGGCGCGAGTGTCGGCAAGACGTACGACGCCCTCGGCTACGTCCGGGCCACGCTCCCCACCGCGAAGGCGGAGAGCGCCCTCAAGACCGCCGCCAAGCTCCCCAGCGTCCACGGCATCGACCTCCGCCACGAGGTGAAGCTGGACGACCCGACGCCGGGCGCCGACACCGTCAAGGCGGCCGCGGGCGCGACCGGCAAGCAGGTCCGCAGCTACCCGGCGCCGGACGCGAAGACGCCCGCGAAGAACCCGTACAACCCGTCCTTCGAGACGGGCGCGGTCGACTTCGTGAAGAAGAACCCCACGTACGACGGCCGCGGGATCACCATCGGCATCCTCGACTCGGGCGTCGACATCGCCCACCCCGCGCTCCAGAAGACCACCACCGGCGAGCGCAAGATCGTCGACTGGGTCACCGCGACCGACCCGGTCATCGACGGCGACGGCACCTGGCGCCAGATGCGGCTGGAGGTCGCGGGCCCGTCGTTCACGGTCAACGGCCGCGCCTACACCGCGCCCGCCGGGAACTACCGGTTCAACATCTTCGCCGAGGCCGTCACCCGCAACGGCGACATGGCCGGCGACCTCAACCGGGACGGCGACACCACCGACACCTGGGCGATGCTGTACGACGCCGCCCAGGGCACCGTCCGGGTGGACCTGAACAACAACGCCGACTTCACCGACGACACCGCGATGAAGCCGTACAAGAACGGCTTCCAGATCGGCTACTTCGGACAGGACGACCCGGCGACCCCGATCGCCGAGCGCATCCCGTTCGTCATCGAGCTCCGCAAGGACGTCGTCTACAACCCGTCCACCGGCGCCAAGGCCGACTACGCGAGCATCGGCATCATCGAGGGCTCCCACGGCTCCCACGTCGCCGGTATCACCGCCGCCAACGGCCTCTTCGGCGGCAAGATGAACGGTGCCGCGCCCGGCGCCAAGCTGGTCTCCTCCCGCGCCTGCTCCTGGAGCGGCGGCTGCACCAACATCGCGCTCACCGAGGGCCTCGCCGATCTGGTGATCAACCGGGGCGTGGACATCGTCAACATCTCCATCGGCGGTCTCCCGGCGCTCAACGACGGCAACAACGCCCGCTCGGAGCTGTACAACCGGCTGATCGACTCCTACGGCGTCCAGCTGGTGATCTCCGCGGGCAACGACGGCCCCGGCACCAACACCCTGGGCGACCCGGGCGTCGCCGACAAGGCGATCTCCGTCGGCGCTTCCATCTCCAAGGAGAGCTGGGCCGCCAACTACGGCTCCCTGGTGACGAAGAAGTACCAGATGATGCCGTTCTCGTCGCGCGGCCCGCGGGAGGACGGCGGCTTCACGCCGACCGTCACCGGCCCCGGCTCGGCCATCCAGACCACCCAGACCTGGTCGCCCGGCGGCCCGGTCCGCGAGGCGGGCTACGAGCTGCCGCCCGGCTACTCCATGATCCAGGGCACCTCGATGTCCTCGCCGCAGGTCGCGGGCGCGAGCGCGCTCCTGCTGTCGGCCGCCAAGCAGCGCGGTATCGACCTCACCCCGGCGAAGCTGCGGACCGCCCTCACCAGCACCGCGAACAAGATCCCCGGGGTCAAGGCGCATGAGCAGGGCGCCGGTCTGATCGACACCGTCGAGGCCTGGAAGTCCGTCAAGGACGGTGTCGGCGCCCATGAGTACACCGTCAAGGCGCCGGTCGACACCGCGATCGACTTCGCGCTGAAGACCCCCGGCTTCGGCACCGGTCTGTACGACCGCGAGGGCGGCCTCAAGGCCGGCCAGTCGAAGACGTACGACATCACCGTCACCCGTACCACCGGCCCGGACCGTGCCGTCTGGCACGAGCTGGACTGGCGGAACAACGACGGCACCTTCCGGCTGCTCGGCGGCGACCGGGTCCGGCTGCCGCTGAACCAGCCGGTCACCGTCACCGTGCAGGCCCGTCCCAAGTCCGACGGCGTCCACAGCGCCATTCTGGAGGCGGACGACCCGCGCACCGAGGGCGTCGACAAGCAGATCATGGCGACCGTCGTGGTCTCCACCCCGCTGGCGGCCCCGTCGTACGCCTTCTCGGCGTCCGGCTCGGTGGAGCGCAACAGCCACCGCTCGTACTTCATCACCGTCCCGGAGGGCGCGAAGACCCTGGAGGTCGCGCTCGGCGGACTGGCGAAGGACAGCCAGACGCGGTTCATCTCCATCCACCCGTACGGGGTGCAGATGGAGGACAGCGCCACGATCTACTGCTACCCGAACTACCCGAACCCGGCCAACACCTGCCGCCCCGACGTGCGCTCGTACGACGAGCCGGCGCCGGGCGTCTGGGAGATCGAGGTCGAGTCGCGGCGGACGTCGCCGCTGCTGAACAACCCGTACCAGCTCGACGTCACCCTGCTGGGCGCCGACTTCGCCCCGGCCGTGCAGACGCTGCCCGAGGTGAAGGTCGGCACTCCGGCGCCGGTCCAGTGGCAGGTCACCAATAAGATCGCGCCGATCGACGGACGGCTCGCGGGCGGTTCCCTGGGCTCCGCCAAGGTGACCCGGCCGACCATCAACAAGGGTGAGCTGCAGCAGACCACCGTGGTGATCGGCGAGGGCGTCGAGCGGCTCGACGTCGCCATCGGCAACACCTCCGACCGGAACGCGGACCTCGACCTGGCGGTCTACAACCAGGCCGGTGCCCGGGTCGCCAGCTCCGCGGACGCGGACTCGGAGGAGGCCGTGAGCCTGGTGAAGCCCGCTCCGGGCACGTACCGGATCGTGGTCGACGGCTACGACGTCGTCCCGGGCGGCACCCAGTACGACTACCGGGACGTCTTCTTCGCCCCCGGCCTCGGGAAGATCACCGTCGACGAGACCCGGCAGCTGAAGCTCGGCACGGGTGAGTCGGCGCAGGTCGGCGCGGAGGTCGTGGTCGCGGGACCGGCTCCCGAGGGGCGCCAGTTCTTCGGAGACGTACGGCTGGTGAACACCCGCGGCACGGCGGCGGGCACCGGCAGCGTGGTGATCGGACAGGTCGTCCCGTAACCGGGAGGTCCTGAAGGGGTGCCCGGGGCACCGGGCACCCCCTTCCACCCATGACACCGCAGCTGACGCGGTGTGTGTTGTACGGCCGCGGCCCTGGTCAGAGGCCGCGGCCGTACGGTACGGAACGGGCGGGCGTCCTGACGGGCGCCCGCCCGCTCCCTTTCCCGGTGGTCCCCCGTGATCCCCCGTTTCCCGGGTTTCCCCGTGGGGCCCCGGCCCCGTCCCCCGTTCCCGACCGCCCGGTTCCGGCTCAGCCCCTTCACGGGCAGTCGAGTCCCTGTGCCGCCTGCAGACCTTGGTCCACCCAGTCGCGACCGGCGGGGATCTCGTCGCCCACGTAGTAGTGGCTGGGCTCGCCGTCCCGGTCGAAACGCGACACGACCACGAGCATCCGGGCCCCGACGGTGATCTCCCCGGCGGCCTCCACCGGAAGCCGGAACCGCTCCCGGTCCGGCCCCCGCTGCGGTTTGAGGTGCGTGTCGATGTCGAGGGTGACCGTCAGCCACGCGGCCGGGCCCCGCTCGGCACGGGCCACGGTCCCCTCCACGATCAGCCCCGAGCAGGCCACCAGCTCGCCCGGGCCGAGCCTCATGGAGCCCTCGCCCTCGCTGTCGCCCGCGCGGGGCGCGGACTTGGCGGAGTCGGACGCCGACAGCGAGGACGGATGCGCCACGTAGTACTGAATCAGGGTGAAGGCCCCCACCAGGGAGGCGAGCGCGGCGACGGAGGCGGCGAGCACGAACAGCGGCCGACGGCGACGGCGACGGCCCGCCGGGACCACCGGAACCCGCTCCGGTCCCGGCTGCTCCGGGCCCGTCTCGCCCGGCTGCTCCGGACCGGCCTCCCGCGGGGGTCCCGCGTCCCGGGCGAGCGTGTCGCCGATCAGCTTGAGCTGCTCACCGAGGAGCGCCATGTCCCGTTCCGCGCTCTCCGCCGCCGCGTCCCCCTCCCGTACCGGCTCCCCCATCAGGACGGCCATCAGAGGGTCGCTCCCGGCGGTCTCGTCGTGCCTGTCGTGCATGTCACACCACCTCGTCCGTACGGAGCCGCTCCCGCATCGCCTTCGCCGCCGTGTGCAGCCGACTTTTGACCGTCCCTTCGGGTACCCCCAGTTCCAGCGCTATCTGCGGAACGGTGAGGTCCGCGTAGAACCGCAGTACCAGCACCTGCCGCTGTACCGCCGGGAGCGCGTCCAGCCCCTCGGCGACCGTCAGCGCCAGCAGTCGGGCCTCCTGGCCGCCCTGGCTCTCCGGGTTCCACACCTTCAGCGCCGCCAGCCTGGCCGCGGTGCGCTCCAGCCGCCCCCGGGTGCGGTGCCAGTCCGCCGCCAGATTGGAGGCGACGACGGCGGCCCAGGCTCCCACGTCCCGCGGCGGATCCTCCCCCTTCGCCCGCCGCTCCAGCAGGCGCAGCCGGATCTGCTGCACCCCGTCCTGAAGCTCGGACTGCGGCACCCCGCCGAGCGCGAGCACCGCGCTCACCCGGCTGACCTGCGCCGGGGCGAGCGGGTCCACTCCACCGTCCGCGACCGCCAAGACTTCCTCCCCATCCCCGCGTTTCCCCTGTGACGCCGGAGCGGGCCGAATCGTTCGGCGGGTGGCAGGGAGAAATACTGTTCCGCGCGTCACACATTCCGCCCCTTGGACAATGGACTGGACAAGTCGGCCGTGGGCACACGCATCATGGAGCGGCAGTCCAGGAACGTACGAAGGAGTTTCCGTGAGGGTCGGTATCGTCGGAGCCACCGGTCAGGTCGGCACAGTCATGCGCAGGATCCTCGCCGAGCGGAAATTCCCGGCGGACGAGCTGCGGCTGTTCGCCTCGGCGCGGTCGGCGGGGTCGACGATCACCTGGGAAGGCCGGGAGATCACCGTCGAGGACGCTTCCACCGCGGACTACTCGGGCCTCGACATCGTCCTCTTCTCCGCGGGCGGCGCGACCTCCCGGGCGCTGGCCGAGAAGGTCGCGGGCCAGGGCGCCGTGGTGATCGACAACTCCTCCGCGTGGCGGATGGACCCGGACGTACCGCTGGTGGTGTCCGAGGTCAACCCGCACGCGATCCGGAACCGCCCCAAGGGCATCGTCGCCAACCCGAACTGCACCACGATGGCCGCGATGCCGGTGCTGAAGCCGCTGTCGGAGGAGGCCGGTCTGGTCGCCCTGGTCGCCACCACCTACCAGGCCGTTTCGGGCTCCGGCGTGGCCGGGGTGGCCGAGCTGGACGGCCAGGTCAAGGCGGTGGCGGAGAGCGCCCCGGCCCTCACCCACGACGGTGCGGCGGTCGCCTTCCCCGAGCCGGCGGTCTACCGGCGCCCCATCGCCTTCAACGTGGTCCCGCTCGCGGGCAACCTCGTCGACGACGGCTCCGCCGAGACCGACGAGGAGCAGAAGCTGCGCAACGAGTCCCGGAAGATCCTGGAGCTGCCGGAGCTGAAGGTCTCCGGCACCTGTGTCCGGGTCCCCGTCTACTCGGGCCACTCCCTCCAGGTCAACGCCCGCTTCGACCATCCGCTGAGCGTGGAGCGGGCCCGTGAGCTGCTGGCCGGCGCCCCGGGCGTCGAGCTGTCGGACATCCCGACCCCGCTCCAGGCCGCGGGCAAGGACGCGTCGTACGTCGGCCGGATCCGGGCCGACGAGACCGTCGAGCACGGGCTGGCCCTCTTCCTCTCCAACGACAACCTCCGCAAGGGCGCGGCGCTGAACGCCGTACAGCTGGCGGAGCTGGTCGCGGACGAGCTGTCCGCGGGACGGTAGCCGCGTACGGTCCGGGGCGCCTCGCGCGCCCCGGACCCGGATCTGTGCCCCGGCCCCCGACCGGGCCCCGGTTTGTCGAGCCGGGGCCCGGTCGCGTGTTCGGTCCCGGGCCGACCTCGGCGGACTCGGGCAACGCCACAGCACCCCGCTCGGGCCCGGCCCGGTCCCGGTCCTGCGCCCGGGCTCCGGGCAACGCCACAGCACCGCGCTCGGGCCGACCCGGTCCCGGTCCCGCGCCCGGGCTAGGAGAGCCCCGCCGCCGGGATCCGCCGCGAGCCCGCCAGGGTGAGCGCGGCCAGCAGTGCCAGGGCGCCCGCGAGCAGCAGCGCCGCCGCGGTGGACCAGCGGTCCATCGCCGCGCCGCCGCCCGCCGCGCCCAGGGCGATCGACGCGTTGAAGACGCCCGCGCAGAGACCGGAAACCGCCTCCCGCGCCCCGGGCGCCGCCACGAGCATCCAGTTCTGTGCGGAGACCGAGAGCCCCCCGTACGCCAGTCCCCACAGCACCAGCAGCACCATGGAGAGCGCGGCGCTCGACCCGGTGAGACCGAGCAGTGGTACGACGGCGGCGAGGGCGGCGGAGACCGTGAGCAGGGCGCGGCGCGGCGAGCGGGCGGCCGCGGCGCCGCCGAGGAAGTTCCCCGCCACCCCGGCGAGGCCGTAGAGCAGCAGCAGTCCGCCGATCGCCCCGGCGGGCACTCCGTCGACGCCTTCGAGGACCGGCCTGACATAGGTGTACGCGGTGAAGTGCCCGGTCACCATGAGTGCGACGACGACGAGTCCGGTACGGACGGCGGGCATCCGGGTCAGGGCGGCCGTCTCCCGGGGGTGCACGGCCCGTTCCGGGGGCAGCGGCGGCAGCAGCAGGCGGAGTGCTCCGGCCACGGCGAGGGCGAGTGCGGCGACGGCCGCGAAGCCCCACTCCCAGCAGGTGAGGTGGCCGATGAGGGCGCCCACGGGTATGCCGAGGACGGATGCGAGGGCGATGCCGCCGAAGACGACGGCGGTGGCACGTCCGGCGGCGGCCGGGGGCACCAGCCGGTGGGCGAGCCCGGCGGCGATGGCCCAGACGCCGCCGATGGCCAGCCCGACGGCGATCCGGGCCGCGAGCAGGACGCCGAACCGGGGGGCGAGGGCGGCGACCGCGTTGGCGAGGGCGAGCAGCAGAAGCAGCCAGGTCAGGACGCGCCGCCGGTCGGCACGGCCGGCGATCGCGGGTAACAGGGGGGCGGCGAAGGCGGCGACGAGGCCGGGGAGGGTGATCGCGAGGCCCGCGGTGCCCTCCGAGACGCCGAGGTCGCCGCTCATCGGGCTGAGCAGTCCGACGGGCAGCATCTCGCTGGTGACGACGGTGAAGGTGGCGGCGGCTACGGCGAGCACCGCGGCCCGGTCGTGGAGGGTGCGCGGCGGTCTCGGCGGCGCCCCTCGGGTCAGGTGGGGGGTCATGCCCCAAGCCTTCGCCGGTCGGCTGTGCGGAACAACGGCGGTTGGCCGATCCCTTCGTGTCCCGGTCCGGGCGCCCGGGCACCGTCGCGCGACCGCCCCCGGGTACGGAACCGGAAGGTGCCCGGCGGGCCAGGTGGTATGCCGTGCCGGGGCCGCCCGTCCGTCCGGACCTGCCGCAAAGGGCCCGGGGGCGGTCAGGTCCGGTTAGCGGCGCAGTTCGAAGAGGAAGCAGCCGTATTCCGCCGCCCTGATATGCACCAGGGCGACCGCCGGGTCCGCGAACGCCTCCTCCAGGGCCTGCTCGAAGCCTCCGTCCGGTGCGTCGGTCAGCTCCAGCAGCCGGCCGCCCCTGATCCGGCCCTTGGCGTCGTAGCGGCGCAGTACCCGCAGGGCGCCCGCGTGGACGAAGGGGAGGTCCGGGCCTGCGGCGGGCGGGCCGCCGCACTCCTCGGCGTGGACGAAGACCGGGCCCTGTTCGTCGTATGCGCCCGGGTCGGCCCCGGACTCGGCGGCCCAGCGGCGCAGCGGGGCGTACGAGACGAGGGCGATGGACTCGCCCGGACGGCTTCTGCGCAGGCAGCAGCGGAGCGGGGCGCCGCCCTCGTCGTCGGTGTACGGCAGGCAGGGCCGTCCGGCGTCGTCGGTGGTGCGGAGCAGGGTGAGGACGGCCGGTTCGATGGGCAGCGGCCGGTGGCGGCGGGCCGCCACGGCCGGGGCCCCCGCGGTGTCTGTGGTGGTCATGGGCCCAGCCTGGCCTGCCGTGCCCCGGGTTTCCGGCGGATATCGGACGTCGCGCTCCGGCGAGCGGTACGCCCGCCGGGGCGGAGCGCGCGGCGCACGCGGGGAGTACTCGAAGGCGGTCGGCGGGGACCCCATGGAAGGATGGCCGCAAACACCACATAACCGAGGAGACACCGCGTGCCTGGCACGAATCTGACCCGCGAGGAGGCGCAGCAGCGGGCGCGCCTGCTCACGACCCACGCGTACGAGATCGACCTCGACCTCAGCGGCGCCCAGGAGGGCGGCATCTACCGGTCCGTGACGACCGTGCGCTTCGACTGTGCCGAGGCGAACGCGCACTCGTTCATCGACCTGGTGGCCCCCGCCGTGCACGAGGTCGTCCTGAACGGGAAGCGGCTCGACGTCGCGGCCGTGTTCCGGGACGCGCGGATCGAGCTGAACCACCTCCACGAGGGCGCGAACGAGCTGACGGTCGTCGCGGACTGCTCGTACACGAACACCGGTGAGGGCCTGCACCGCTTCGTGGACCCGGTGGACCAGCAGGCGTATCTGTACACCCAGTTCGAGGTGCCGGACGCCCGCCGGGTCTTCGCCAACTTCGAGCAGCCGGATCTGAAGGCGACGTTCCAGTTCACCGTGAAGGCCCCGGAGGGCTGGACGGTCATCTCGAACTCCCCGACGCCGGAGCCGGCCGACAACGTGTGGCGGTTCGAGCCCACGCCGCGGATCTCGACGTACATCACGGCCCTGATCGCCGGCCCGTACCACTCGGTGCACAGCACCTACGAGAAGGACGGGCAGTCGGTTCCGCTGGGCATCTACTGCCGTCCGTCGCTGGCGGAGTTCCTGGACTCGGACGCGATCTTCGAGGTCACCCGGCAGGGCTTCGACTGGTTCCAGGAGAAGTTCGACTACGCGTACCCCTTCGCCAAGTACGACCAGCTCTTCGTGCCGGAGTTCAACGCGGGCGCGATGGAGAACGCGGGCGCGGTGACCATCCGCGACCAGTACGTCTTCCGGTCGAAGGTGACGGACGCGGCGTACGAGGTCCGTGCCGAGACGATTCTGCACGAGCTGGCCCATATGTGGTTCGGCGATCTCGTCACCATGGAGTGGTGGAACGACCTCTGGCTGAACGAGTCGTTCGCCACCTACACGTCCATCGCCTGCCAGGCCGCGGCGCCCGGCTCGCGCTGGCCGCACTCGTGGACCACGTTCGCGAACTCCATGAAGACCTGGGCGTACCGCCAGGACCAGCTGCCGTCGACGCACCCGATCATGGCGGAGATCCGGGATCTGGACGACGTCCTGGTCAACTTCGACGGGATCACCTACGCCAAGGGCGCCTCGGTGCTGAAGCAGTTGGTGGCGTACGTCGGCGAGGACGCGTTCTTCACCGGTGTGCAGTCGTACTTCAAGGCGCACGCCTTCGGCAACACCCGGCTGAGCGACCTGCTGGGCGCGCTGGAGAAGACGTCGGGGCGCGATCTGCGGACCTGGTCGCAGAAGTGGCTGGAGACGGCCGGTATCAACGTGCTCCGCCCGGAGGTGGAGTCCGGCGCCGACGGCGTGATCACCTCCTTCGCGGTACGGCAGGAGGCTCCGGCGCTGCCCGCCGGGGCGAAGGGCGAGCCGGTGCTGCGGCCGCACCGGATCGCGATCGGCTTCTACGACCTCGGCGACGCGGGCAAGCTGGTCCGCCGCGAGCGCATCGAGCTGGACGTGGACGGCGAGCTGACCGCCGTACCGCTGCCGGAGGGCACCCTGCGGCCCGCGGTGATCCTGCTCAACGACGACGACCTGTCGTATGCCAAGGTCCGGCTGGACGAGGCGTCCCTGAAGGTCGTCACGGCACATCTGGGCGATTTCTCCGAGTCCCTGCCGCGGGCGCTGTGCTGGGCCTCGGCCTGGGACATGACCCGGGACGGCGAGCTGCCGACCCGGGACTACGTCGCGCTGGTGCTCTCCGGTATCGCCAAGGAGACCGACATCGGTGTGGTGCAGTCGCTGCACCGCCAGGTGAAGCTGGCGATCGACCTGTACGCGGCGCCCGCGTCGCGCGAGGCGCTGCTGGGGACCTGGGCCGGGGAGGCGCTGACCCGCCTGCGGGCCGCGGAGCCGGGCAGCGACCACCAGCTGGCGTGGGCCCGCGCGTTCGCCGCGGCGGCCCGTACGGACGGTCAGCTCGAACTGCTCGCCGGGCTGCTGGACGGCAACGCCTCCGTCGAGGGCCTCGTGGTCGACACCGAGCTGCGGTGGGCGTTCGTGGAGCGGCTGGCCGCGACCGGCCGGATCGACGAGGCAGCGATCGACGCCGAGTACGAGCGGGACCGGACGGCCGCGGGCGAGCGGCACGCGGCGACCGCCCGGGCCGCACGGCCGACGGCGGAGGCCAAGGCCGAGGCGTGGGCGTCGGTCGTGGAGCGCGACGATCTGCCGAACGCCATGCAGGAGGCGGTGATCGGGGGCTTCGTCCAGACCGACCAGCGCGAGCTGCTCGCGCCGTACACGGAGAAGTTCTTCGCCGCGGTCAAGGGCGTGTGGGAGTCCCGCAGCCACGAGATGGCCCAGCAGGTCGCCATCGGGCTGTACCCGTCGCTCCAGGTGGAGCGGGCGACGCTCGACGCGACGGACGCCTGGCTGGAGCGGGCCGAGCCGAACGCGGCCCTGCGGCGGCTGATCTCGGAGTCCCGCGCGGGCGTCGAGCGGGCGCTGCGGGCACAGTCGGCCGACGAGGCGGCGGCAGCGCGGGGCTGACGCCCCCTGCTCCGCCGGACCGACCGGCCCGGCCGCGCCCCGGCGCGGTGCGGTGGTCGTGGGCCCGGTACGGATCGTCTCCGTACCGGGCCCACCGTCGTGACCAGCAGTAACAGGGCGGGACAGCGGGATATGACCGCGGCAAGGCAGAGGCGGCCGAATCCCTGTCGATCATGAGCTGTACGGCTCCGCTGCGCCCCCGGAATCGCCCTTCCGACCGCGGTTGCCGGTTGGCCGGTAGAGGACTTGTGTGTACGGGCCCGATGATCGGGCCGGGCGGAGCGGGCCGCGGCAGCCCCGCGGCCGGGCGCCGCGGAGCACCACCGGGGAAGGAATCTCCGCGCGGGCGCACGCCCCGGACGGCCGGGTACCGCTCAGCGGACTCGAACAGACCCGGAGCCCGGTCCCGAACCCTTGATTCAGCCGCCCACCGGCGTCCAACTCCCCCGCCCGGAACGGGTCCGAGCCGTCCGGAACCGGTCGAACACCAGGTCAGCGAGGGGAGAATCGCGCCGCTCGGCGGATTCCGTCCGAGCCCCGGGCGCCCCGGCGGCGCCCCCGCGGACCGGCCCCCGCCCGACCGGCCGCCGACCATTCGCACAATGGCCGAAAACAGTCGCTCGATTGTCCACTGTGCAGGCCGCGGAGCCCTGGCCGATTCGCAACGTACACATCGCGCCAATCATTGACCTAGAGTCACGAGCCGTAAGCGGACAGGGATATGCTTCCGGACCGTCGTCCTATGATCATTCCCGTTCCGATGGTTTGAGGGTGCAGATGGTCCGACAGAAACCGTCGACCGGAAGTCCGCGGAGCGCAGCCGGCTTCGTGTGGCTCGTGCCCGTCGTCGTCACCGCCGCTGCCGCAGTCACCGCCGCGTCCCTGGTGTCCGTGTCCGCCCGTTCCGCCGTGATCTGGATCGGCGCGTGCGCGGTCGCCGCCGTCGCGGTCGCCGCGTATGCGGCCGTACGCCGGACCCGCGAGGTCCGCAGGCTGACCGCCCGGCTCGCGGAGCGGGACGCGGTGATCGCCCGCAACCAGGAGGCCGCCGCACGCCTCGTCGGTGAACTGCTGCCCGACCTCCTGGCCCGGCTCCAGCGGGGCGAGTTCCCCGAGGACCTGATGCCGGGCATCGACCTGCCGCCGGAGTACCTGTCCGTCCTGACCGCCGTCGTCGACGCCGTCAGCGCCGAGGAGGACCTCCGCGAATCGGCCCAGCGCGCCTTCGTCAACATCGCCCGCCGGGTCCAGGCGATCATCCATCAGCAGGCCCAGGAGCTGCGGGAGATGGAGGACCGGCACGGCAACGACCCCGCGGTCTTCGGCGATCTGCTCCGGATCGACCACGCCACCGCGCTCGTCGGCCGGCTCGCGGACTCCATCGCCGTGCTCGGCGGTGCCCGTCCGGGCCGCCAGTGGAGCCGGGCCGTACCGCTCTACAGCGTGCTGCGCGGGGCGATGTCGCGGATCCTCGACTACCAGCGCGTCGATCTCCACTCGGTCTCCGAGGTCGCCGTCGTCGGCCCCGCCGTCGAACCGCTCATCCACGCCCTCGCGGAGCTCCTGGACAACGCCACCCGCTACTCGCCGCCGCAGACCCGGGTCCATCTCACCGCCGTGGACGTCAACTCGGGCATCGCCGTCGAGATCGAGGACGGCGGCGTCTCCATGAGCGAGGAGGCCCGGCTGCGCGCCGAGCGGATGCTGAAGGCCGCGCAGGAGGGCATCGACCTCAACGACCTCGGCGAGACCCCGCGTCTGGGCCTCGCGGTCGTCGGCCGCCTCTCCCAGGCGTACGGCTTCCAGGTATCGCTGCGCTCCTCCGCGTACGGCGGTGTGCGCGCCGTACTGATCGTGCCGAAGAAGCTGATCACGAGCGCCAAGGCGGCGACGGGCCTGGCCCACGGCATCGGCATCGCGTCCGGTCCGCGGCCCCATCCCGCCGCGGCCGGATCCCCGGCTCCGGACGCGGCCGACCGGGCACGGCGGAACGGCGGGGAGCCGCGCAGGGTCACCGGCCCCACCGCCGCGGCACTTCCGGCACCGTCGCTGCCGGCCTCCGCCTACGACGACGACGTGCCGGTGGTGACCGAACGCACGCCGAACGGCCTGCCGCAGCGACGGCGCAAGGCCCCCGCCTACGACCTCGTGGTCCCGGTCACGGCACCACCCGAGCCGCGGCGGCCCGAGCAGGCCCAGCAGCCCCGACAGGCCCGGCAGGCCCAGCAGTCCGAAACCCCGGAGGAGGCGCCCCCCGTCCAGCCCGGAATCTGGCTCGCGGCGTTCCAGAGCGGCCTCGCCGGCGAAGACCCTCAGACGAACAAGGGGAGTACGCAGCCATGATGCAGCAGCAGTACCGGACCAACATGGACTGGATGCTCAAGGACCTGGCCGAGGGCGTACCGCAGACCAGGAACGTCGTCGTGCTCTCGGCGGACGGGCTGCGCATCGCCCAGCACGGCTCCGACCCCGACACCGCGGACCGGCTGGCCGCCGCCTGTGCGGGCCTCCAGAGCCTGGCGGGCGCGGTCGCCTCCGAACTCCCGGGCAGTGACGGCCGGATGCATCTCGTCGTCATCGAGATGAACGGCGGCTTCTTCTATCTGATGGCCGCCGGCGCGGGCGCCTTCCTCGCCGTCCTGGCCGAAGAGGGCGTCGACGCCGGTCTGATGGGCCAGCGGATGCGGGATCTGGTGCTGCGCATCGGGGAGCACCTGAGCGCACCGCCGCGACAGGATCGGCAGTCCGCGTGAGCCGACCGGGAGACTGGGAGGGCAGCAGTCCGGAACGGCTATACGTCATCACCGGCGGCCGCAACGGCTCACAGGTCCCGGCCACGCTCGACCTGGTCACCCTGATCGTGGCCACCTCGGGCCCCCGGCACGGGATGCCTCCGGAACAGGCCGCCATCGTCCGGCTGTGCAGCTCACCGCTCTCGGTGGCGGAGATCTCCGCCTATCTGAGCTTTCCGGTGAGCGTGGTGACCGTGCTGCTCGGCGATCTCCTCGTCGACGAACAGGTCGCCGCCCGGGCACCGGTCCAGCGTGCGCCCCTCCCCGACCGCGCTCTGATTGAGGCAGTGATTGATGGACTACAGCAGCTCTGACGAAGCCGCCGGCGGCGTCCGCGCGGGGACCGCGAGCGAGTCCGGTGCGGCACTGGACCGGCCGACCGGGCCGCGTACCGAAGACGTGCTCCCGGACACCACGACCGCCGCCGTGAAGATCGTCATCGTCGGCGGCTTCGGCGTCGGGAAGACGACCCTGGTCGGCGCGGTCAGCGAGATCCGTCCGCTGACCACCGAGGAGACCATGACCCAGGCCGGGGTCGGGGTCGACGACATCGAGGGCGTGGAACGGAAGACCGCCACCACGGTGGCGATGGACTTCGGCCGGATCAGCATCAACGCCGAACTCGTCCTCTATCTCTTCGGCACCCCCGGCCAGCAGCGTTTCTGGTTCCTGTGGCGGGGCCTCTTCGAAGGGGCGCTGGGCGCGGTGGTCCTGGTCGACACCCGGCGGCTGGAGGTCAGCTTCGACGTGATCGGCCGCCTGGAGGAGCGCCGGGTGCCGTTCGTGGTGGCCGTGAACTCCTTCTCCGACGCCCCGGTGTACCCGGTCGAGGAGATCCGCGCCGCCCTCGACCTCCCGGACGCGGTCCCCATCGTCGACTGCGACGCCCGCCTCCGCCGCTCGGGCCGCGATGTGCTGATGACGCTGATGCGCTATCTGCAACGGCTGGCCCTGGCGACGGAGTCGTCGACGCCTTAGCGGCGGAGTTCCGGAAGGCGGCGCCCTCAGACGGCGGCGTCTTCCTTACGGAGGGCGGGTACGGGCTCGCGGGTGCGGCCCGCGGACGGTTCCGGGACGGGGCCCGCGACCGGGACCGGGACCGGGCCGGGGGTCACCGCGGGAACGGGGGCCGGTACGGTCCTGGGGCGCGGCTGCCACTGGCCCGCCAGGGTGGCCGCGAACGCCAATGCCATGCCCGCGATCTGGAGGGCCGTCAGGGACTGGGACAGGGCCGCCCAGCCGACGACGGCCGCCGTGATCGGGGAGAGCGGGCCCAGCAGGGTCACCGAGGTGGCGGAGAGGCGGCCGATGCCGCGGAACCAGAGCCAGTAGGCCACCGCCGTGTTGACCAGGGCGAGATAGGCGTAGCCGGCGATGTTGGTGCCGTCCAGGGCGGGCGGGGCGCCCTCCACCGCGAAGGCGATCGGGGTGATCAGGAGTCCGCCCGCGGTGAGCTGCCAGCCCGTCATCACCAGGGGGCCCACGCCCTCGGGGCGGCCCCAGCGCTTGGTCAGTACCGTGCCCGCGGCCATGGACGCGGACGAGGCGATTCCGGCGATGACGCCCACGGCGTCCAGCACGGCGCCCGCCTGCAGGACCACCATGCTCACCCCGAAGGCCGCGGCGATCGCCGCGAGCATCGCGCGCGTCGACGGCTTGTCCCCGAGCAGCAGGGCCGAGAGTCCGATCACGAACATCGGGCCGACGGAGCCGGTGACGGCGGCCACGCCGCCGGGCAGCCGGTAGGCGGCGAGGAAGAGCAGCGGGAAGAACGCCCCGATGTTGAGCGTGCCGAGGACCGCCGCCTTCCACCACCAGTCGCCGCGTGGTCTGACCCGGGTCAGCGCCAGGATCAGCAGTCCGGCGGGCAGCGCCCTCATCATGCCCGTGAACAGCGGGCGGTCGGCCGGGAGGAACTCCGTGGTGACGGCATAGGTGGAGCCCCAGGAGATCGGGGCGAGCGCGGTGAGGGCGATGACGGCGGCGCGGTTCATGGCGGGCCTCTCTGGAGCGGCGGGTGGTCCGAGTAGCTCGATGGGAAGTAGCTTACCCGTGAGCTACTCAGACGCAAGAGGGTTTCTTGTAAGTCACTTACTTGAGATGAACCGACCTTCGGCCGATACTGCTTCCATGACCCTCCGCAGAACCGCCCCCGCCAAGGCCCCCGCCCCGCAGCACGACGCCGTCGACGCGATCACCGACCAGTGGGCGGCGGTCCGGCCCGATCTGCAGACGACGCCCATGGCCGTCTTCGGGCGCATCTACCGGATCGCGCGCACGATGGGCGACCGGACGGAGAAGGAGTACGGGCGGTTCGGGATCAGCCGGGGCGAGTTCGACGTGCTGGCGACCCTGCGCCGCTCGGGGATGCCGTACACCCTCTCGCCGCGCGAACTCTCGGCGACGCTGATGCTCACGACCGGTGGGATGACGGGCCGGCTCGACAAGCTGGAGAAGGCGGGGCTGCTGGCCCGCAGCCCCGATCCGAACGACCGGCGCGGGCTGCGGGTGAGCCTGACGGCCGAGGGCCTGGACATCGTCGACCAGGCGGTGGGGGCCGGGCTGGCGCTTCAGCGCGAGGCGGTGGAAGCGGCGCTCGACCCGGCGGAGGCGGAGCAGTTGGGGGCGCTGCTGCGCAAGCTCATGGCGGCATAGGGACCGGTGCGCGCCCTCGCCGTACGGGTACGGCGAAGCGGCCCGGAGGCGTCAGGCCTCCGGGCCGCTTCGGTGAAGCATGAGGTGGTGGGCGGTCAGCCCCGCTGTCGCTTCGGCCGGTCCGTCGACTTGTCGAGGACCATCACCGCGGCGGTGATGGCCAGGAAGATCGCCAGTGGCGCGACCACGAACAGGCCCAGCGTCTCGACCACGCTCAGGCCGGAGCCCGGGTCGTCGCCGTCGTCCCGGGTCAGCGCCAGCGCGGGCGACGACAGGAGCAGCATCATCAGCGTCGTACCGGTCACGACGGTGCCGGTGCGCAGAGCGTTCTTCTTGTCCACGGTCCCCAAAGTAGCGAACCGCCCCCGGGGCCGCGCGCCCGGGGTGCCGTACGGGGGTCCGGCGCTCCCCCGCACGCCCTTCACCACTCGCGGGCGCAGTCCCCTCCGGCGGTCGCATGGGCGGTGGGTTCGCTCGTCAGGGGCGGGATGTCGACGAGCGGCGGCTCGCTGGTCAGGGGCGCAGGGCCGAACAGCGGGGGTTCGCTGGTGAGCGGCCCCGGGACGGCCTCGGCACCCGGCACCGACCCCGGCACCGCCCACCCGGCGGAGGCGGCGGACGCGACGGGGCCGGCGGGCTCCGCGCACTCGGTGAGTGCGGAGAGCAGCAGGTGTGCGGCGGGCGCGGTCATCGACATCACTCCTCGGAAGGCGGTACGCGGTCCTCGGCGCGCCTACCCCATGACGCCGTCACCATCCGCACCAACCGCACCGGTTGTCCCGCCCGCCCCGGAAATCGGGCCGATGGAGACTTTCCCTCATGTCTCACAGGCCGCATAAGCCGCAGATCTCCCAGGCGCATTGACACTCCCGGGCGGCGGGTGATGGGCTCGTTACCGTTCGGAGACCTTGAGGTGATCAACGGATCGCCTCCTCATAGTTCCGAAAGGAACGGAACCGGACCGAAACGAGCCGGGATACGGCCGGAACGGTCCGGAGGGGATCCGGCGGGGAGAGGAGTCGGCGTGCGGTTGGCGCAGGGGAGGCGTCCCGGCAGGGGTACGGCCGCGGCGGTCGCCGTCGCGGTGCTGGGCGGGCTCCTCGGCGGCGCCCAGACCGCGGTCGCCGCGCCCGGCGCGCCCGGCACCGTTCCGCGTACCCCGGCAGGTCCGGAGGGCCGCAACGACGGCTCCGTACCGCCGGTATGGCCCCGGCCCCAGTCGCTCAAACCACTGGGCCCGGCCGTGGCCCTGGGCACCGAGGCGACCGTGGTGGCGGGCCCGGACGCCGATCCGTACGCCGTGGAGACCGCCCATCGCCTGCTGCGCGACGCCGGGGTCGGCACCCTCTACACGACGCTTCCCGGACGCGGCCCCGTCGTGCACCTCGGCGGTCCCGGCGCCGTGGAGGCGCTGCGGGCCCTGGGCATGGCCGGTCAGGGTGATCTGCCGTCCGGCGGCTACCGGCTGGCGGCCGGTGCGCTCGGCGGCCGCGGCACGGTGGCCGTGGACGGCACCGGACCTGACGGGCTCTTCCACGGGGTCCAGACCCTGCGGCAGCTGGTCCGGGGCGGTACAGCGGCGGACAAAGACAAGGGTGCGGCGGCGCGGACCGTACGGCCGTCCGAAATCGCCGGTGTCGCCGTCCGCGACTGGCCCGGTACGGCCGTGCGCGGAACCACCGAGGGCTTCTACGGCCGCCCCTGGAGCCATGAACAGCGGCTGGCCCAGCTCGACTTCATGGGCCGCACCAAGCAGAACCGCTATCTGTACGCCCCCGGGGACGACCCCTTCCGGCAGGCCCGCTGGCGCGACCCGTATCCGGCGGAACGGCGTACGGAGTTCCGCGAGCTCGCGGACCGGGCCCGGCGCAACCACACCGTCCTGGCCTGGGCGGTCTCGCCGGGGCAGCGGATGTGTCTGTCCGACGCGGCGGACGTCCGGGCGCTGAACCG
The DNA here is from genome assembly GCF_003932715.1 of Streptomyces tsukubensis. Classification (NCBI taxonomy): domain Bacteria; kingdom Bacillati; phylum Actinomycetota; class Actinomycetes; order Kitasatosporales; family Streptomycetaceae; genus Streptomyces; species Streptomyces tsukubensis. Next base: position 2,496,453 of record NZ_CP020700.1, read on the forward strand.
GAAGATCGACGCCATGTGGGCGCTCGGCGTGCGCGCCTTCCAGCTCCAGTTCCAGGACGTCAGCTACAGCGAGTGGCACTGCGAAGAGGACGCGGAGACCTTCGGCCGCGGCCCCGGGGCGGCGGCGCGCGCCCAGGCGAGGGTCGCGGGTGCGGTGGCCCGGCATCTGGCGGAGCGCCACCCCGGCGCCGAGCCGCTGTCCCTGCTGCCGACGGAGTTCTACCAGGAGGGCGAGACGGCCTACCGGCGGGCGCTCGCCGCAGAACTGGACCAGCGCGTGCAGGTGGCGTGGACCGGGGTCGGCGTCGTACCGCGGACGATCACCGGGCGGCAGGTGGCCGGGGCCCGCGAGGCCTTCGGGCACCCCCTGGTGACGATGGACAACTACCCCGTCAACGACTACGCGCAGAACCGTCTCTTCCTCGGCCCCTACGCCGGCCGGGAGCCCGCGGTCGCGGCCGGTTCGGCCGCGCTGCTGGCCAATGCGATGGAGCAGGCGTCGGCGTCCCGCATCCCGCTGTTCACGGCCGCGGACTACGCCTGGAACCCCAAGGGCTACCGGCCCGGGGAGTCGTGGCGGGCGGCGCTGGACGAACTGGCGGACGGCGACCGGGCGGCCCGCGAGGCGCTCGGGGTGCTCGCCGGGAACCACGCCTCGTCGGTCCTGGAGGACACCGAGTCGGGCTATCTCCGCCCGTACCTCGACGCCTTCCGTGACGCCCTGGCCGCCGGTACGGCCCCGGCGGCCCTGGACCGGGCGGCGGATGCGCTGCGGGCCCGGTTCACGGAGATGCGCCGGGCGCCGGAGGGGCTGGCGGACACCGACGGCGGCCGGCTGGACGACGAGATACGTCCGTGGCTGGACCAGCTGGCGCGCTACGGGCAGGCGGGCGAACTGGCCGTCGACCTGCTCCGGGCCCAGGCCCGCGGCGACGGGACGGCGGCCTGGCGGGCGTCGCTGGCGCTGGAGCCGCTCCGTACGGATCCGGCGAAGGGCCGGGCGGTGGTCGGCAAGGGCGTGCTGGAGCCGTTCCTCGACCGGGTGGCCGCGGACGCGGCGGCCTGGACGGGGGCGGCCAGGAGCCCGCGCCCCGACGGCGAGGGCGTGGTCCGTCTGGAGCGGGCGCGGCCCGTGGCATCGGTGACGGCGATGACGGTCCCCGGAGCGCCGGGGACGGCCCCGGGCCGGCTGGAGGCGCTGATTCCGGGCGAGGGCTGGCGTGCGGTCGGCGTACTGTCGCCCACCGGCTGGACCCAGTCGGCGGTGGGCGGCCTGCCGGTGGAGGCCCTGCGGGTGGCCGGGGGCGGCCCGGGCACCGCGGTACGGGCCCTGGTGCCCTGGTACACGGACGAACCGGCGGCCGGGGTGGCCCTCACCGAGCGGACGGCGGACGCCGAGATCGGCGGTGCGCCGGTCCGGGCGGGGCTGCGGCTCAGCCCGCTGCGGCCGCGGGACGTGACGGGCACCCTCACGGTGAAGGCGCCGCCCGGTATCGCGGTGAAGGCGCCCGCGCGGGTCACGGTCCCGCGCGGCCGGGCGCTGACGGTGCCCGTGGAGGTGACCGTTCCGGCGGGCGCGCCCTCGGGGCCGTACCCCGTCACGCTCTCCTTCGCGGGTACGGAGCAGACCCTGACGGTCCGCGCCTACCCCCGGACCGGCGGCCCCGGTCTGCTGGCCGGTACGGGTGCCGTCGCGTCCTCGTCCGGCGACGAGACGCCCGCTTTCCCCGCCGCGGCGGCGGTCGACGGCGATCCGCGGACCCGCTGGTCGTCGCGGTACGAGGACGGCGCGTGGTGGCAGGCCGAGCTGCCGGAGGCCGTACGTCTGGGCAAGGTCGTCCTGCACTGGCAGGACGCCCACGCCGCGGGCTACCGGATCCAGGTCTCCGCCGACGGCCGGACATGGCGGACGGCGGCGACGGTTGGTGAGGGCCGCGGCGGCACCGAAACGGTCCGGATGGACGCGCCCGGCACCCGTTTCCTCCGGGTCCAGGGCGATCGGCGGGCCACCCGCTTCGGCTATTCGCTCTTCACGGTCGAGGCGTATGCGGTGGCCGCGGAGAAGGGCGGGAAAGCCGAGAAGGCTGAGGAGGCTGAGGAGACGGTCGCGGGGGACGGAGGGCCGCGCCCCGAAGCGGGCCCCGGCACGGAACCGGATACGGGGCGGGCGGGCGGACTCCGCCCCTGAAACCGGAATCGGACCCCTGGGGCCGGAACGGCCGGACCGGCCCGAGCACGGCAGAGCACCCCCGGGCCCGCGTGCCCGGGGAACGAAAAATGGCTCCGGTTCTCAGGCGGAAACGCCGTCGATCCGAGCCATTGCATCCTCCGCGCCGTACGGTTGCAGATACGGCAGCCAGCGCGGATCCCGGTGTCCCGTACCGATGATCCGCCAGGCCAGTCCGCTCGGCGGGGCGGGCTGATGCGTCAGCCGCCAGCCCAGCTCGCGCAGATGGCGGTCGGCCTTGACATGGTTGCAGCGACGGCACGCGGCGACGACGTTGTCCCAGACGTGCTTGCCACCGCGGCTTCGCGGGATGACGTGGTCGACGCTGGTTGCGACGCCACCGCAGTACATACAGCGCCCGCCGTCACGGGCGAAGAGGGCCTTGCGGGTCAGTGGAACGGGCCCCCGGTAGGGGACCCGGACGAACCGCTTCAGGCGGACGACGCTCGGTGCTGCGATCACACGGGTCGCGCTGTGCAGAAAGGCGCCGGACTCCTCCAGGCAGAGGGCCTTGTTCTCCAGGACGAGGACGAGCGCGCGGCGGAGCGGTACGACGCCGAGCGGCTCGTACGACGCATTGAGGACCAGGACATGCGGCACGGTTGATGCCTCCTTGTACGCCGGCGACGCGTGGCTCGCGCCGGGACGATCTGCTTTTAGTTTCTCCTCAGTGCAGGTCGGTACGCCACTACGTAGCGGTAACGGGCTCGAAGTGTTTTCAACCACACCACCAGCCCCACCGGCGCGGCGGATGGACGTTCCCGGCGCCGTTCCGGCTGCGATTCCCGGGCCGCCGGGTGAGTCTGGTCTCTCCCGCCGTGCGAGGAGGGGGTCGGCCCGGATGCCGCCGTTAGGGTGGTTGATCTGCTGTACGCCATGCCTGGAGGTTCCCCCCGTGACCGGCTTCTGGTCGTCGATCGCCCTCGCCGTGCCCCGCTCGGCGGGGACACCGTCACCGTCCGAGTCGCCTTCCGACGCCCCCGCCGCCCCCGTCACCTTCGACGAGGCGGCCGAGAAGGCCGGGAACGCGGCCGGGTGGGTGGAGGAGAACTGGTCCACCTGGCTGAACACCGGACTCCGGATCGTGCTGATCCTGGTGGTCGCGCTGGTGCTGCGGATGCTGGTGCGCCGGGCGCTGACCAAGCTGATAGAGCGGATGAACCGTTCCGCCCAGGCCGTGGAGGGCACCGCCCTCGGCGGACTCCTGGTCAACGCGGAGCGGCGGCGGCAGCGCTCGGAGGCCATCGGCTCCGTCCTGCGTTCGATCTCGTCGTTCCTGATCCTGGGCACGGCAGGACTGATGATCCTCGGCGCCTTCAAGATCAACCTCGCGCCGCTGCTGGCCTCCGCCGGAGTCGCGGGCGTGGCGATCGGCTTCGGCGCCCGCAATCTCGTGACCGACTTCCTCTCCGGCGTCTTCATGATCATGGAGGATCAGTACGGCGTCGGGGACACCGTCGATGCGGGCGTGGCGACCGGCGAGGTCGTCGAGGTCGGTCTGCGGGTGACCAAGCTGCGCGGCGACGACGGCGAGATCTGGTACGTCCGCAACGGGGAGATCAAGCGGATCGGCAACCTCAGCCAGGGCTGGGCGACCGCCACCGTCGACGCCACGGTCCGGCCGACCGAGGACATGGACCGGGTGCGTTCGGTGATCGGCGGGGTCGCGGACGAGCTGGCGAAGTCCGAGCCGTGGAACGAGCAGCTCTGGGGCCCGGTGGAGACGCTCGGTCTGACCGAGGTGCTGCTGGACTCCATGACGATCCGGGTCGCGGGCCGGACCATGCCCGGCAAGGCGCTCTCGGTGGAGCGCGAGCTGCGCTGGCGCATCAAGCGGGCGTTCGACGCCGCGGGCATCCGGATCGTCGGCGGGATCCCGGCACCGGAGACGGAGGCCGCCTCGGCGGATCCTTCGGCTTCGATGGCGGCGCCGTCCGCGCTGGCGAGCCCGACCTCCCCGCAGTCGCTGGCCACGGCGCCGATACCGCAGGCTTCCCCGAACCTCCAGAAGTAACGGACGGTACGGACCGTACGGGCGCGACAGCAGGGGCGGACTCCTCCGGGGGTCCGCCCCTGCCGCATGTCCGGCGCGGACGGTGCCGCCGTCCCGTACCCCGTGACCGGCCGCCGTCTCCGTACACACCATTGACGCCCGCCCCGGTCCGTCATACCTTCGACCGCGATTAGGAAAGTTTCCTAACAGTCGTGTCGTGTCGATTGCCGTTGTTGAAGGGCAGGTGTGCCGCTGTGACCGGAACGACCTCGGGCGTCCCCGGCACCCCGGGCACCCCACGGGTCCTGCGGGCCATGAACGACCGCGCCGCGCTCGGGCTGCTCCTGGAGCACGGCCCCCTGTCCCGGAGCAGGATCGGCAAGCTGACGGGGCTGTCCAAGCCCACGGCGTCGCAGTTGCTGGTACGCCTAGAAGCGGCGGGGCTCGTCGTCGCCACCGGCACCACCGCGGGCCGCCCCGGCCCCGGCGCACAGCTCTACACGGTCAATCCGCGCGCCGGCTTCGCCGCCGGGCTCGACGTGTCCCCGCGGCGCATCCGGGCCGCCGTCGCCGACCTCACCGGCACGGTCGTCGGCGAGTACGAGCTGGCGACCGGCCGCGTCCGGGCGGCCGGGGCCGTACAGCAGGTCACGGAAGCCCTCGACACCGCCGCCGGAGCCGCCGGGCTGGCCCTCTCCGGCATCCACCGGCTGGTCATCGGCACCCCGGGCGCCTTCGACCCGTCCACCGGACAGCTGCGGTACGCCTCCCATCTGCCCGGCTGGCACTCCACGACCCTGCTCGACGAACTGGCCGCCGCACTGCCCATGCCCTTCGAGCTGGAGAACGACGTCAATCTCGTCGCGGTCGCCGAACAGCGGCTGGGCGCGGCCCGCGGCCACAACGACTTCGTCCTGCTGTGGAACGAGGAGGGCCTCGGCGGCGCCGTGGTCATCGGCGGGAGGCTGCACCGCGGATTCACCGGCGGGGCGGGAGAGGTCGGCTTCCTCCCGGTTCCCGGCACCCCCCTGATCCGGCAGGTCACCCGGGCCAACAGCGGCGGCTTCCAGGAGCTGGCCGGTGCACAGGAGCTGCCGAAACTGGCGCGCAAGCTCGGTGTCCCACCCGTCGGCAGCGGCCACTACACCGAGGTCGCGCCCCAGTTGGTGGCACGTGCGGGCGCGGCGGAGGACGGCCCGTACCGTGCCCTGCTGGAGACCTACGCGACCGCCCTGGCCACCGGTCTCGCCTCCGTCGTCGCCGTCCTCGACCCGGAACTGGTCGTCCTGGCGGGCGAGGCCATCACCTCCGGCGGCGAACCGCTGCGCGCCCGGGTCCAGGCGGAGCTGACCGAGCTGGCCGCGCCCCGGCCGAAGCTGGTCATGACCGCCGTACCCGAACGGCCCGTGCTGCGCGGGGCGCTGGAGAGCGCGCTGGCGGCCACCCGCGACGACGTCTTCGACACCTCGGCCCGCTGAAGCCCGCCAAAGCCCGCCAAAGCCCGCAGAAGCCCACCGAACCCGTCCGCCCTCGTCTCCGTACCCCCTCCCCCTCTCCCCACGGACAGCCCGACCCCCCTTGTTCAGGCCGACCGCCCCAAGGAGACCTCGCCATGTTCCGTACGGACAACACCACCAGCCACTCCCCTCACAACACCCCTCGCAGCCGGGGCGCCACCCTCCTCGCCGTCGCCGCAGCCCTGGCCCTGCTCACCGCGGGCTGTACCGGATCGAACGACTCCGCGGCGGATGACGACCCCCGGGCCAAGACCACCCTCACCCTCTGGCACGGCTGGTCGGCACCCGCCGAGGTCAAGGCCATCGAGGACAACGTGAAGCGCTTCGAGGACAGACACCCCAACATCACGGTGAAGACCGTCAAGAACATGACGGACGCGAAGATCCAGCAGGCGCTGCGGGCGGGCGGCTCCCAGGCGCCGGACGTGATCGCGTCCTTCACCACCGACAGCGTCGGGAAGTTCTGCGACACCGGCGCCCTCGTCGACCTCGGTCCGTTTCTGAAGAAGGCGGAGATCGACGCGGCGAAGGTGTTTCACCAGCCGCTCCTCGACTACACCCGGTTCGACGGCAACCAGTGCGCCCTGCCGCTGCTCAACGACGCCTACGGCCTCTACTACAACAAGGACGCCTTCAAGAAGGCCGGGATCACCGCGCCGCCGAAGACCTGGAGCGAGTTCGAGCAGATCGCGAAGAAGCTCACCCGCCACCGCGGCGACGGCTACGAGCAACTGGGCTTCATGCCGAACTACCACGGCTACGAGACCACGTCGATGCACTACGCGGCCCAGTGGTCCCCGACGTACTTCGACGCCAACGGAAAGTCGAACGTCGCCAAGGACCCGGCCTTCGCGAAGATGATGACCTTCCAGAAGCGGCTGGTGGACTCCCTCGGCGGATTCGCGAAACTGGAGAAGTACCGGAATACCTTCGGCGACGAATGGGGCGCCGAACACCCCTTCCACACCGGCCGTGTCGCCATGCAGCTCGACGGCGAATGGCGGCTCGGCATGGCCGAGGACGCCGGTGTCGACTTCGAGATCGGTACGGCTCCGCTGCCGGTCGCCGACGAACTGGCCGCCGACTACGGAATGGGCTACCTCTCCGGCACGATCATGGGTATCGCGGCCACCAGCAAAAAGCAGAACGCGGCCTGGGAACTGGTGAAGTACATGACCACGGACACCGCCGCGGTGGTCGCCTTCGCCAACGGGATCCGCAATATCCCCTCCACCGTCGAGGCCCTGGAATCCCCCGATCTCCGCTTCGACCCGAGGTTCAGGACGTTCGTCGACATAGCGAAGCACCCGAAGTCGAGCACCACGCCCGCGCAGGTCGACGGCGGCGCCTACCAGGTCACCTTCCAGGACCTCGGCTACCGCTACGAATCCGGGAAGGTGAAGGATCTGCAGGCCGGTCTGGCCGAAACGGCCCGGCAGATCGACGTCGACATCGAGAAGCAGAAGTAGCGGCGGACCGGGCCCGGATGACCACCTACACCCTGCGCTCGAAGCGCCGCAGATCGGCGCTCCGCACCGTCGCCTTCCTGTCGCCCTGGCTCATCGGCTTCGGGCTGTTCTTCGCCTATCCGCTGGTCTCGACCGTCTACTTCTCCTTTATGAAGTACGACGGATTCCGCCCGCCCGTCCCCAACGGAGTGGAGAACTGGACCTATGTCTTCACCGAATACCGGCTGTTCTGGCCCGCACTGCGGAACACGCTCTGGCTGGTCGTCGTCATGGTCGGCTGCCGGGTGGTGTTCGGGCTGGGCATCGGACTGCTGGTGATCCGGATAAAGAGCGGCGGCGGAGTGTTCCGTACCCTCTTCTATCTGCCGTATCTCGCCCCGCCGGTCGCCGCGACACTGGCTTTCGTCTTTCTGCTCAACCCCGGTACGGGTCCGGTGAATTCCGTTCTGGAGTCCCTGGGCCTGCCCGCCCCCGGCTGGTTCACCGACCCCGACTGGTCCCGGCCCGCGCTCACCGCGCTGGCGCTCTGGGGCATCGGCGATCTGATGGTGATCTTCATGGCGGCGCTGCTGGACGTACCAAAGGAGCAGTACGAGGCGGCCGAACTGGACGGCGCCTCGGCCTTCGGCCGGTTCCGCCACATCACCCTGCCGCATATCTCCCCGATCGTGCTGTTCGCCGTGGTCACCGGGGTCATCCAGACGATGCAGTACTACACGCAGCCGCTGGTGGCCGGGAAGGTCGCGTCCGGGATCATCGGCGGCAGCGGGCAGCAGTTCGAGCCCGGCTATCCCGAGAAGTCCACCCTCACCCTCCCCCAGCTCGTCTACGACATCGGCTTCCAGCGCTTCGACTACGGTTCGGCTGCCGTCGTCGCGCTCGTCCTGTTCGCGCTGTCGATGCTCTTCACCGTCGTGCTGATGCGCCGCAGCAGCGGACTGATCGGGCCGGGTGACTGAGATGGCAGCCACTCACCGGGGCGGCCGGCCCACAACCGCCGCCCGCGCGGCCCGGCGCCGTGCCGTACTCCACTGGATAGGCGTCCACGCACTCGCCGTCGCCGCCGCGCTCTTCTTCGTCCTGCCGTTCGTCTTCGTCCTGCTGACCTCTCTGATGAGCGACCAGCAGGCACTGACCCGGGACCTGGTCCCGCGCACCTGGCAGTGGGAGAACTACACCCGGGTCCTCGACACACCCGGCTTCCTCACCTGGTGGCGCAACACCCTGCTCTACGCCGGGCTGGGCACCGTACTGACCGTGGTGTCGTCGATCCCGGTGGCCTACGCACTGGCCAAGTTCCGCTTCCGCGGACGGCGGCTCGCGATGATGCTGGTGATCTCCATGATGATGCTGCCACCACAGGTGATCATCATTCCGATGTATCTGTTCTGGGCGAAGGAAATGGACCTGGCGGGCACTCTGTGGCCGCTGATCGTCCCGATGGCGTTCGGTGACGCCTTCTCCGTCTTCCTGCTGCGGCAGTTCCTGCTGACCGTCCCCGACGAGTATCTGGACGCGGCACGGGTCGACGGCTGCGGGGAGGTGCGGACCCTGCTCAAGGTGGTCCTGCCGATGGCGAAGCCCGGTATCGCCGCCGTCGCGCTGTTCCAGTTCTTCTACGCCTGGAACGACTACTTCGGCCCCCAGATCTACGCCTCCGAGAACCCGGCCGCCTGGACGCTCAGCTACGGCCTCGAATCGTTCAAGGGCGCACACCATACCGACTGGAATCTGACCATGGCCGCAACCGTGCTGGTCATGGCACCCGTGATCCTCGTCTTCTTCTTCGCCCAGCGGGCGTTCGTCGAGGGAGTCACACTGACCGGAGTGAAGGGCTAGGAAACGTATGAAACTGGCAGTCGTGGGTGGCGGATCCACCTATACACCGGAGCTGATCGACGGATTCGCCCGGCTGCGGGACACGCTCCCGATCAGCGAACTGGTCCTCGTCGACCCGGCGGCGGACCGTCTGGAGCTGGTGGGCGGACTGGCCCGGCGGATCTTCGCCAAGCAGGGACACGGCGGACGGATCACCACCACCGCGGATCTGGACGCGGGCGTCGAAGGCGCCGACGCCGTCCTGCTCCAGCTGCGGATCGGCGGGCAGGAGGCCCGGCTCCAGGACGAGACCTGGCCGCTGGAGTGCGGCTGCGTCGGCCAGGAGACCACGGGCGCGGGCGGACTGGCGAAGGCGCTGCGCACGGTACCCGTCGTCCTCGACATCGCGGAGCGGGTCCGCCGCGCCAACCCGGACGCGTGGATCATCGACTTCACCAATCCCGTGGGGATCGTCACCCGGGCGCTGCTGACGGCCGGGCACAAGGCCGTCGGGCTCTGCAACGTCGCCATCGGATTCCAGCGCAAGTTCGCGAAACTGCTGGACGTCACGCCTTCAGAGGTCCATCTCGACCATATCGGGCTCAACCATCTGACCTGGGAGACCGGGGTCCGGATCGGCGGTCCCGACGGCGAGGACCGGCTGCCGGAGCTGATCGCCGCCCACGGCGAGGCGATCGCCGGCGATCTGCGGCTGCCGCGGGCGCTGCTGGACCGGCTCGGCACGGTCCCCTCGTACTATCTGCGCTACTTCTACGCCCACGACGAGGTCGTCGAGGAGCTGCGGACCAAGCCGTCCCGGGCCGCCGAGGTCGCCGAGATGGAACGGCAGCTGCTGACGATGTACGGGGATCCCTCGCTGGACACCAAGCCGGAACTGCTCGCCAAGCGCGGCGGCGCCTACTACTCGGAGGCGGCGGTCGATCTGGCCGCGGCCCTGCTGGGCGGCGCGGGCAGCCCGTACCAGGTCGTCAACACCACCAACAACGGGACGCTGCCCTTCCTGCCGGACGACGCGGTCGTCGAGGTCCAGGCCGCTGTCGGGGCCAAGGGGGCAGCGCCGCTGCCGGTGCCGCGGGTCGATCCGCTGTACGCGGGGCTGATCGCGAACGTGACGGCGTACGAGGACCTCGCGCTGGACGCGGCGCTGCGCGGCGGCCGGGAGCGGGTGTTCCGGGCCCTGCTCGCGCACCCGCTGATCGGCCAGTACACCTACGCCGAGCAGCTCACCGACAAGCTGATCGCGCACAACCGGGAGCATCTGGCGTGGGCGTGACCGCAGCGGTCCTCGCGATCGACGCGGGCAACAGCAAGACCGACGCCGTCTTCGTCGGAGCGGACGGTTCGGTGCTCGGATCGGCCCGGGCTGCGGTGGGCTTCCAGCCTCCGAAGGTCGGCGTCGTCGCCGCCGTGGAGGCGTTGGCGGGCACCGTGGCGGCGGCGCGGGAGGCCGCGGCCACGGCGGGCCGGCCCGTCGACCGGGTCGAGCACGTCTCGGCATGTCTCGCCAACGCCGATCTGCCGGTGGAGGAAGAGGAGCTGACGGCAGCGCTGCACGCCCGGGGCTGGGGGCGTACGACGGTGGTGCGCAACGATACGTTCGCGCTGCTGCGCGCCGCGGTGGACGAGCCGCGGGGCGTCGCGGTCGTCTGCGGCGCGGGCATCAACTGCGTCGGCATGCTCCCGGACGGGCGGACCGCCCGCTTCCCCGCCATCGGCAAGATCTCCGGCGACTGGGGCGGGGGGCTCGGTCTCGCCGAGGAGTCCCTGTGGAACGCCGCCCGCGCGGAGGACGGCAGGGGCATGCACACGGCCCTGGCCCGGACACTGCCGGAGCACTTCGGGCTCGGCTCGATGGCCGCGCTGATCGAAGCGCTGCACCGGCGGACGATTCCGTACGCGCGGGTGCACGAGCTGACCCCGGTCCTCTTCGCCACCAGTGCGCAGGGGGACCCGGTGGCCATGGGGCTGGTCCAGCGGCTCGCGGACGAGGTCGTCACGATGGCCGCGGTGACGCTGGAGCGGCTGGGGCTGCTGGACGACGAGGTGCCGGTGGTGCTGGGCGGGAGCGTGCTCGCGGCCCGGCACCCCGAACTGGAGGCCCGGATCGCCGAGTCGCTGGCGGTGAGGGCGCCGAAGGCGGGGCTGCGCTGGCTGACGGCGCCGCCGGTGCTCGGTGCGGTCCTGCTGGGGCTCGACGGGGTGGGGGCGCCGCCGGAGGCGGGGGCGCGGATCCGCGGGCATTACGGGGTGTGAGGAGCGCCCTGGGGTCCCGGGAGCTTCCCGGGACCCCTGGTGTACGTCCCCGGCGTCCGGCCGGTGGCAGGGTTGCGGCCCCCGGGGAGTACGGGGTGAAACACCGTTGGCGTGGTGTCGCCATTTCCCGTTCCGGGGCCGGGGGGAGGGAACCGGGGGCGGACCGCGAGCGTATTCACGATGAGATACGGCGCCGGGGGCGGCGGGCAGGCCGTCCGGCCGGTTCGGCGTCCGATGGGCGGGAAGGCCGGGAGCGGCTCCGGTGGACAGGAAGGCCGGAAGCGGCTCTCCTGTGCAAGATCGAGTCAAGGCTGCTGTGCGCAGCGGCCATCGCCGCCATACTTCTCGCCATGGGGGTCGGCCCCACCCGCCGGGGGGCGGGACGCCGTCAGCGACCGAGGGGGAGGTCACGTGACACACCCGCCGGACGTGCGCACCGCGCATCCGTCGGCTCCCGCGTCCGCGCCCGGATCCGGACCCGCCGGACCCGTTCCGCCGGGCCCGGTGCCGGATCCCCGGCCGGGGCCCGAAGGCGGGCTCGTCACGGGACCGATGGGCGCCGCGGAGGCGATGGCGAGGCTGCGTGCGGCGGCGACGACCGAGCCGGGGAAGCTGCGGATCGTCGGAGCGGTGCTGGCCGCCCTGGTGATCGCCTTCGGCGCGGTCACCGCGATGGAAGTGTCCGACCGGGCCGCCGCCGCCGACGACGTCGTCAGCCGCAGTCAGCCGCTGAGCGCCGACGCGGCCCTGGTCTACCGCTCTCTCGCCGATGCCGACACCGCCGCGTCCAGCGGTTTCCTCGCGGGCGCCGCCGCGGAACCGCGGGCCGTCCGGGACCGGTACGAGAAGGACATCACCCTCGCCTCCCGGCTGCTGGTCAAGGCCGCCACGCACACGGACGCCGACAGCGAGTCGGGTCTCCAGATCCGCAGGCTCAACGAACAGCTCCCGGTCTACACGGGCTATGTGGAGACCGCCCGCTCCTACAACCGCCAGGGCAAACCGCTGGGCGGCGCCTATCTGCGGTTCGCCAACGAGCGGATGACGAAGGTCCTGCTCCCCGCCGCCCAGAAGCTGTACGACGCGGAGACGGCCCGGCTGGACCGCGACGACGACGCCGCCACTGCCTGGCCGCTGTTCGCCCTCCTCGCCGGGGTCGTCGCGCTCGGCGCCCTCGGGGTGGCCCAGCGGCGCAACTATCTCCGTACCAACCGGGTCTTCAACCAGGGGCTGCTGGCCGCCACGGCCGCGTCCACGGTCCTGCTGCTGTGGCTCGTCGCCGCGCACACGGTGGCCTCGTCGCAGCTCGGCGAGGCGCGCACCAGCGGGCAGAACTCCCTGCAGGCGCTCAACGAAGCGCGGATCGGTTCACTGAAGGCCCGCGCCAACGAGAACCTCGTCCTGGTCGCCCGGGGCGCGGTCCTCACCGACGACGGCAAGAACGACAAGTACGAGACGGAGTACCGGGAGAACATGGGCGTCCTGGCCGACGCGCTCGGGCGGGCCCACCGGCTGGCCGACGATGCCCGGGGGACCGCCCCGCTGGACGCGGCGGCCAAGAGCCTCGACACCTGGCAGACCCGGCACGAGCAGGCCGGCCGGACCGACCGGGCCGGTGACTACGAGGGTGCGCTGACGAAGGTCATCGGCGGCAAGGGGTCGACGGGCGAGTCGTTCGACGAGGTGGACGCCGCGCTGGACCGGGCCCTGGCGCACGAGCAGCGGGAGTTCACCCGGGCCGCGGAGAACGGCCGGGGCGCCTTCGGGCTGCTGCCCGTGGGCGCAGCCGGGCTCGGCGTGCTGGCCGCGCTGGGCGCGGTCCTCGGGATCAACCGCAGACTGTCGGAGTACCGGTGAGAGGGGGCGTGATGAACGACTCCGGCGGGGACGGGACCGCTGCCGCGACGAGGCGTCCCACCCCCCGGGGCTGGGGCGGGGTGGCCGCGATGGCCGCCGTCTGTGCCCTGGCCGCCGGGACGCTGATCCCGCTGTCCCGGGACGCGGGGAGCGCGATCGCCGCTCCGGACGCACCGGATCCGGCGGGCGGGGTGACCCGGGTGGCCCCGGCCACCACCGAACCGTGCGAGTCCCCCGAGGCCTCCCTGCCGCCGTCCGCCGACGACGGCCCGACCATCGACGCCATCAAGAAGCGCGGCCATCTGATCGTCGGTGTCGACCAGAACAGCTACCGCTGGGGCTACCGCGATCCGGCGACCGGGGCCATCGCGGGCTTCGACATCGACCTGGCACGGGCGATCGCGGTGAACATCTTCGGCAGCAAGAAGAACGCCGTGGTGTTCCGGGCCATCCCCACCAACCAGCGGATACCCGCCCTGAACAACGGCACGGTGGACATCGTGGTCCGCACGATGACCATCAACTGCGCCCGGATCCGGCAGGTCGCCTTCTCCACCGCCTACTTCCAGGCCGGGCAGCAGATCCTCGCGTCCAAAAGCTCCCCCATCAGCGGGTACAACGCCACCCTCAAGGGCAAGCGGGTCTGCTCGGCGGAGGGCTCCACGGCCTATGAGGCGCTGGAGAAGAACGCGTTCGGCTCGGTCTTCAAGGACGCGGGCGACGGCCGCCCGGACGACGAGGACATCCTGACCGTCCCCAATCAGCTCGACTGTCTCGTCCGGCTCCAGCAGGGACTGGTGGACGCGGTCCTCACGGACAACGCCCTCGCCGCCGGCCAGGCCGCCCAGGACCCGGCGGTCGAGCTGAAGGGCGACAAACCGTTCACCACCGAGTACTACGGCGTGGCCACCAAGCTCGGCAAGGACGATCTGGTGCGCCGGATCAACCACGTACTGGAGGAGTACCGCAAGGGCGAATGGACCCTCGCCTACCAGAAGTGGCTGAAGGCCGATCTGCCCGAGATATCCGGGCCGCCCGCTCCCAAGTACCGCACCGGCTGACCGCGGCAGAGACGAAAGAGGTGATGGATGGGCGTCGCTGGATCCCTTTCCGGCCCGGGGGGCGGTCCTCCGGGACCGGTGATGGACCGGGACGAGATCGACCGCGCCCTGGCCCGGCTCGGCGCCGAGCACGAAGCGATCGAATCGTCCCTGCTCGCCCTCCAGGACCATGCCGGACGCCGGCTCCTCGAAGGCGCCGAGCTGACCGGGGTGACCCGGGACCGGTGGGCCGCGGCCGAGCAGTCGATCGCCCTGCTCTGGGGGTACTTCGATGCCTACTCGGCCGCGCTGACCGGGATCCGGGACGTCAGGGCCCGGCGGCGCTGGTCCAGCCGGGAGGATCTCGCGGAGCTCACCGAGCGGCTGCGCGGCCCCAGTGTGACCGTGGCGAACCCGGCCACGACCGGTGCGGCGAACGGCCCCGCGGCGCTTTCGGTGACCGGGCCCGCGAAGCTCTCCGAGCGGTTCACCCTCGAAGGGCTGGTGGCCCGGATGAACGAGCTGTACGCGGGCTCCCTCGACATGGTGGTGACGGCGGACGCGGTGTGGTCGGCCCTGCCCGCCCGGATCGACCTGCTCTCCGCCGAACTCCAGCGCACCCGCACCCTGGCGCACTCGGTCGGGGTGCGCCCCGGGGAGCATCCTTCGGGCGACGACCTGGAGTCGATCACCCATGAGCTGACCACCCTGCGGGCCCAGGTGATCTCCGATCCGCTGGCGTTCTGGCGTCCCGCACGGGGGAGTTCGGCGCCCGGCGGGGGCCGCCCCGACACCGACCGCTACGACCGGGCGGCCCGGGCCCTGGAGGACGTCCGCCGGGAGATCGAAGCGGTGCTCGGGGTCCGGCAGGACTCGGAGGAGCGGCTGATCAAACTGCGGTCCATGCTCTCCCGGGCCGACCGCACCCTGAGCGAGGCCCGGGCGGCCCGCGGCGAGGTGCTGGCGAAGATCGCGGCCAGCGAGGTGCCGGCGGTCAGCGGGCCGCCGATCGCGCTCCAGGAGCGGCTGGCCACCGCCGCCGAGTACCGCAGGCACTCCCAGTGGCACCGGCTCTCGCCCCTGCTGGAGTCCCTGGAGCAGGAGGCGGAGGACGAACTGCACCGGGCCCGCGAGTCGCTGACGGCGGTGACCGCCCCGCTCGCGGTCCGGGCCGAACTGCGCGGCCGGCTCGACGCCTACCGGGCGAAGATGGCACGGCACGGGCTCGCGGAGGACCCGGTACTGATCGAACGGTACGACGCGGCCCGCCGGATGCTGTGGAGCGCGCCCTGCGATCTGCGGGTCGCCGAGCAGGCGGTGCTGCGCTATCAGCGGGCCGCGGCGGAGGCACTGACGCCAACGGAGCCCGGAGGGACCGGCTCCGCCGACCGCAGGGGGGACACGTGAGCGGAAACGGAAACGGCGGGACGGGTGCGGCCCCGGGGGCCTGCCAGCGGCCCGGCTGCGAGGGGCGCTACGACGACGTCGGCGGCGGCGAACTCTACTGCGACACCTGCGGTCTGGCGCCCGTCGTGGCGGCCGGCCGGGGCAGCGCCCGCGCGGGCGGCTCGTCCGGTGCCACGGGCGCCAAGGGGTCGGTGAACTCCGGGGGTTCGGGGCGGTCCGGCCGGTCGTCCCGGTCGTCCCGGTCGGCGCGATCCGCCCGGTCGGCGCGCTCCTCCGTATCGAAGCGGTCGGTCTCGGGGCGGCTCTCCCGCTCTCTCGCCGGGTCGAGTACGTCGAGCATGTCGAGTGCGTCGCTGCGATCCGTGTCGGTCCGCTCCAGCGGCTCCGCCACCCGGGGCTCCGCCCGCAACCGGCTGGGCGCCGGTCTGGTGTCCGTTCCGGAGGTGCCGCGGCCCGAACCGCGGTCCGCGATGATGTCCGAGCCCGAGGTGCCGGAGCGCAAGCGGTTCTGTTCCCGTTCGGACTGCGGTGCCCCGGTGGGCCGGTCCCGCGGCGACCGCCCCGGGCGTACGGAGGGCTTCTGCACCTCCTGCGGCCATCCGTACTCCTTCGTCCCCAAGCTCCAGCCGGGCGATATCGTCCGCGGACAGTACGAGGTCGTGGGCTGCCTCGCCCACGGCGGCCTGGGGTGGATCTACCTCGCCATCGACCGCGCCGTCGCCGACCGCTGGGTGGTGCTCAAGGGCCTGCTCGACACCGGCGACCAGGACGCCATGGAAGCGGCGATCTCCGAGCGGCGCTTCCTCGCCGAGATCGAACACGCCAACATCGTCCGTATCTACAACTTCGTCGAGCACCTCGACCAGCGCACCGGCTCCCTCGACGGCTACATCGTCATGGAGTACGTCGGCGGCAAATCCCTCAAGGAGATCGCCAACGACCGGCGGGACACGGGCGGGCGCCGCGATCCACTGCCGGTCGAACAGGCCTGCGCCTACGGCATCGAGGCGCTGGAGGCCCTCGGCCATCTCCACAGCCGCAATCTGCTCTACTGCGACTTCAAGGTCGACAACGCCATCCAGCAGCACGACCAGTTGAAGCTGATCGACATGGGCGCGGTCCGCCGGATGGACGACGACGAGTCGGCGATCTACGGCACCGTGGGCTACCAGGCCCCCGAGGTGCCCGAGGTCGGCCCCTCCGTCGCCTCCGACCTGTACACGGTCGCCCGCACCCTCGCCGTGCTGACCATCGACTTCACCGGCTACACCAATGTGTACGCGGACTCCCTGCCCGATCCGGAGAAGGTAGAGGTCTTCCGGACCTACGAATCCTTCTACCGGCTGCTGGTGCGGGCGACCGACCCGGATCCGGCCCGGCGGTTCTCCTCGGCGGAGGAGATGGCGGAGCAGCTGACGGGTGTGCTGCGGGAGGTGGTGGCCATCCAGACCGGCCGGCCGCGTCCGGCGCTCTCCACCCTGTTCGGGCCCGAGGTGAAGGTCACCGACGCACAGATCTTCACCGAATCCCCCGACGACGTCTCGCGGTTGGGCGCCCGTCCGGCGCCCCGCGGGTTCCTCGGTCTCTCGGCGGGGGGCCGGAGGCCCGCACCGACCGGGGCCCGGCTGACGATCCCGGCACAGGCGTCCGGCCCGCCCGCCCTCCAGAGCCCGAGCGCGGGCCTCGGCGTTTCGGGGCCGGGTGCGGCCGGGGCGCCGGGCCGGCTCGCCCCGCACCTCCTCCCGCTGGACACCGCGGCGGTCGCGCTGGCCCTGCCGGTCCCCCGGGTCGACCAGAACGACCCCAACGCCGGTTTCCTCGCCGGGCTGCTCACCGCGGCCCCCGCCGAACTGATCGCCGCCCTGACGACCGCGCCCGCCGCCTCGTGCGAGACCGGACTGCGGGAGGTGCGGGCCCGGCTGGAAATGGGCGACCGGGCGACCGCGGTCACCGTGCTCCAACAGCTGGAGCAGCGCTTCGGCGACGACTGGCGGGTCATCTGGTACCGCGGGCTGACGTCCCTGGTGACGGGCGACAAGGAGGCGGCGGCGCTCTCCTTCGACGCGGTGTACGACGCGTTTCCCGGCGAGCCCGCGCCCAAGCTGGCCCTGGGCATCTGCGCCGAGGTGCTCGGCCAGCTCGACAACGCCGCCGAGTACTACCGTCTGGTGTGGGCGACCGATCCCGGCTATGTCAGCGCCGCGTTCGGCCTGGCGCGGGTGCAGCTCGCCGCCGGGGACCGGGCCGGTGCCGTACGGACCCTGGAATCGGTGCCGGAGGCGTCGATCCACTACACGGCGGCGCGGGTCGCCGCCGTCCGGGCGCGGCTGCGCCGCCGCCTTCCGCAGGAGGAGCTGACGGCCGATCTGACGGCCGCCTCGGAGCAGGTGACGGCATTGCGGGAGTTCGGTCTGGACGCGGTCCGCCGGGAGTTGCTCACCACCGAGGTACTCGGCACGGCCCTGGACTGGGTACTCTCCGGTAGTCCCGGAGCACCGTCCGCCGATTCGGGCGCCGCAGGTTCGGCTCCGTCCGGCGGCGCACCCCGTGCGCTGCTCGGCAGCCCGCTCGACGAACGGGGCCTCCGCTTCGGGCTGGAACGCTCCTACCGGGTACTCGCCCGGCTCGCCCAGCGGGGCGAGGAGCGCATGGACCTGGTGGAGCGTGCCAACCGCTTCCGCCCCCGGACGTGGGTGTGATCAATGCCGTCGCAGAAACTTCAGCAGGCCGGGGGCGCCTTCTGCCCCGGCTGCGGCGAACCGGTGGAGTCCGACGACCGCTTCTGCGGCCGCTGCGGAACCGAGCTCCCGGCCGTCGGAGGGACGGTGCCGCCGCCCTCCGGCGACCGTCCGACCCTCGCCATCGGTACGCCGCTCCCGGCGCCGTCCGCCGCACCGGCTCCGCCCGTACCGGCCGCGCCACCCGCTCCGCCGACCCCTGTCGTACCACCGGGTCCGCCCGGGGTCGCTCGTCCGGGTGAGCCCGGGGCGGGCGGGGCGCAGGAGCAGCCGCGCTCCCGGATCTCGGCCCTCGCCGATCCGAGCGGCCCGGCGCCCGCCGGGGCCCACTCCCCCGCCCCGGCCGTCCGTCACGACCAGCGGGCCGCCGCCTCCGGTGCGGCCGTGGGGCATTCCCGTACGGAGCCGTCGTTCGGTCCCTCCGCGGCCGGGCACACCCCGGTCACCGAGGTGTCCGAAAGGCCCGCGGGCGCCACGGCGTACACGATCGGTACGGCCCGTCTCGGCCCGTCCGCCGTGGACCCGGCCAACGCCGCGCATGCCGGAAACACCAGAAACACCGGAGACGCCGGAGACGCTGCGGGCTCCGGGGATTTCGCGCTCCAGCGACCCGCGCCGCAGACCCCGGCCGGTCCGCCCGCTCCGCAGACCCCGGCCCCCGGGGCGCAGGGGCAGGGGCCGGAGGTGCCCGGGGCCGCCCCGGATCCGCGGACCGCCGGACCCGCCCCCGGGGGCAGCGGCGGAAAGCTGTGCGTGGCGTGCCGCGCCGGACGGGTGGACACCGACGGCTACTGCGAGAACTGCGGCCATGCCCAGCCGCGTGAACGGGACCATATGGAACAGGAGCTGGATGCGGTCGCCGCGGTCAGCGACCGCGGACTGCGCCACCACCGCAACGAGGACGCGTTCGCCGTCTCGGCCACCGCCCTGCCGGACGGTTCGCCCGCGGTCGTCGCGATCGTCTGCGACGGCGTCTCCTCGGCCACCCGGCCCGACGAGGCGTCACAGGCCGCCGCCCGGGCCGCCTGCGATGTGCTGGTGGCATCCCTGCCGCGGGGTACGCATCCCCAGCAGGCCATGCGGGACGCCATCGTCGCCGCCGCGGCCGCCGTGAACGCCCTCGCCGCCCCGGCCGGGGGCGGTGACGCCCTCGGACAGGACGCGCACCCCCAGCAGAACGCCCCCGCGTGCACCATCGTCGGCGCGGTTGCGGCGGGCGAGCTGCTGATCGTGGGCTGGGTCGGCGACAGCCGGGTCTACTGGGTGCCCGACGACCGTTCGGGCCCCGCCGCCCGGCTCACCGAAGACGATTCATGGGCGGCGCAGATGGTGGCGGCGGGCCTGATGAACGAGGCCGAGGCGTACGCGGACGAGCGCGCCCATGCGATCACCGGCTGGCTGGGCGCCGACGCGTACGAACTGGACCCGCACACCGCCGCGTTCAAGCCGGACCGGCCCGGTGTGGTCGTGGTCTGCACGGACGGTCTGTGGAACTACGCCGAGTCGCCGGACGAGATGGCCCGTGCGGTGCCGTCCGATGCCGCCCGGTGGCCGCTGCGCAGCGCCCGGGCCCTGGTCGGACACGCCCTCGACGGCGGCGGCCACGACAATGTGACGGTGGCGGTCCTGCCGTTCGCCGTGGCACGGCAGGGGGGTGGCCGGTCCTGAGCGCATCCGTGTGCGCACCGGTGCGTCCGCGGCCGTGACCGCCGGGCGTGCCCCGCCCGGCCCACCGCCCGTCTCTCGACGGAGCCGTCGTCATCATCCCCGCAACACCGTCCGATCCGTTCCGTGTTGGAGTGCGCGCAAGGAGCCGCCCCGATGGCCAATTTCGCCAAGTCGCAGGTGCCCAGGTTCTCCGTCGACGTCTACCAGAACGAGTTCCTCCCCGAGGGCGGCCGCGAGGTCAGCGCGATCGTCACGGTCACCTCGACCGGTGGTGGCACCAGCGGCGGCGCGCCGCTGGTGCCACCACCGGCCTCGGCTTCACCGGCCGGTATCCCCGCCGCCGCCCCGTCCGCCGCCGTCGTGATCATGGTCGACTGTTCGGGTTCGATGGACTATCCGCCGCAGAAGATGCGCAATGCGCGCGATGCGACGGCCGCCGCGATCGACACCCTGCGGGACGGCACCGAGTTCGCCGTCGTCGCCGGAACACATATCGCCCGGCAGGTCTATCCGGAGAGCGGCGGTCTCGCGGTGGCCGGGCCGGGCACCCGGGCCGATGCCCGTAACGCGCTGCGGAGGCTGTCCGCGGGCGGCGGTACGGCGATCGGCACCTGGCTGCGGCTCGCGGACGAGCTGTTCGCCGGTGCCCGGGCCCGAATACGCCACGGCATCCTGCTGACCGACGGCCGCAACGAACACGAGTCCCCGGCGGAGCTGCACGGGGCGCTGGAGTCGGTGGCGGCACGGTTCACCTGCGACGCCCGGGGCGTGGGCACCGACTGGGAGGTGAAGGAGGTCACGGGTATCGCCTCCGCTCTCCTCGGTACGGCGGACATCGTCGCCGATCCCGCCCATCTCGCGGCCGATTTCACCGCCATGATGGAGAACGCGATGGGCAAGGAGGTCGCGGACGTCTCCCTGCGGGTGTGGACGCCGGTCGGGGTCGAGTTCGTCTTCGTCAAGCAGGTGGCGCCGACGGTGGAGGACCTCACCGCCCGGCGCACCGAGGCGGGTCCGCGGGCCGGGGACTATCCCACCGGCTCCTGGGGCGACGAATCGCGGGACTATCACATCTGCGTACGGGTCCCCGAGGCCGGTATCGGGCAGGAGATGCTGGCGGCCCGGGTCTCGCTGATCGTCCCGGCGGGCGACGGCGGCTCCCCTCAGGTCCTTTCGCAGGGGCTGGTCCGGGCCGTGTGGACGGACGATCTGGCGTCGTCCACCGCGATCAACCCGCAGGTCGCCCACTACACGGGACAGGCCGAACTGGCCCAGGTCATCCAGCAGGGGCTGGATGCCCGCAAGTCGGGAGATATCGACGGTGCCACGGCGAAACTGGGGCGTGCCGTCCAGTTGGCCGAGGCGTCCGGAAACGCGGACACTGCGAAACTCCTTTCGAAGGTGGTGGACGTGGTCGATGCGGCGACGGGTACTGTGCGACTGAAAGCAAAGGTCGCCGACGCCGACGAGATGACCCTCGAAACGCGCTCGACGAAGACGGTTCGCGTCAAGAAGTAGCCGCGTACCACCGCCACGACGGATGAAGCAGCGGCCCTCGGGCCGGACAGGAGAGGGGGAGGCGCCTCCATGCCGACCTGCCCGAACGGACACCAGTCGGGTTCCGACGACTGGTGCGAGGTCTGTGGCCACCGCATGGCCGGCCCCGGCGCTCCCACGGGGGGCGCGGTGCCTCCTCCGCCGCCCCCGGGGTACGGATTCCCGGGCCCCGGCGGCAGCTTCGCGGGACCCGGCGACCCGAACGCCACCGCGCACGCCGAGCTGTGCCCCCAGTGCCGTACGCCCCGTGAGGCCAACGCGCCTTTCTGCGAGGAGTGCCGCTACAACTTCCTGACCAACACGGCGACGTCGTACACCCCGGTGGCGACCGGGCCGCGGCCCGGTCCGAACCTCCCCGCGGGGTTCACCAACCAGCCCGGACCGCCGCAGCCGGGCCCCGGTGGCCCGCAGGCGACCGGCTCGGCCGGGATTCCGGGCTTCCCCGGCGGTCCCGGGGGCGGCCCGCAGGGTCCGGGCGGTCCCGGCCTCCAGGGTCCCGGCAGCGGCCACGACCCCTTCGACTACCAGAGTTCGCGCCCGTCGCAGCTCAACCGCCCGGCGGAGCCGCTGCAGGAGGCGCCCGGCCACGGCCACCAGGCGCCGCCCCCGCCGCCGGGTTTCCCGGGGGCCCAGCAGCAGCAGTTCCCCGGCGGTCCCGATCCGCGCGGTTTCCCGGGGTCCGGGGGTCCGGCCGGTCCGCCGCCCGGTTTCCCGGGGGTCCAGCAGCCCGGGCCCCCGGCGCAGCAGCAGCCCGGAGCGGGGTCCGCTGCGCCCGGCGCCGGTGCGCCGCCCGTCGACGACTGGCCGCTGAGCCCGCCGTCGCCCACGCCGCAGGGCCCCCCGCCGGGCTCGTACCAGCCCCCGGCGCCGCCTCCCTACGGCGGCCCGCAGGGTCCCGGCGGGCAGGTCCCCGGCCACCCGGGCGTGCCCGCGCCGGGCGGCCCCGGACCCGGGCAGCACCAGTCGCCGCCCACCGCGTCCGGCGGCTACACCGCGCCCGGTACCTGGACCGCGGTCATCGGTCCGGACCGCGACTACTTCATGGCGATGATGCAGCGCAGCGGCCCGGACGCCGGCAGCCTCAATCTGCCCGCGTACTCCCCCGAGCAGCGGCTGCCGCTGACCGGGAACCAGATCACCATCGGACGGCGCCGCCAGTCGACCGGCGAATCGCCCGATATCGACCTGTCGGTGCCGCCGGAGGATCCGGGTGTCTCGCACAAGCACGCCGTGCTGGTGCAGCAGTCCGACGGTTCCTGGGCGGTCGTCGACCAGAACTCCACCAACGGCACCACGCTCAACGGCGCCGAGGAACCGATACAGCCGTATGTCCCCGTGCCGCTGAACGACGGCGACCGGGTCCATGTCGGAGCCTGGACGACGATCACCATCCACCAGGGCTGAACCACGACCGTCCGGTACGGGTCCGTCCCGTACCGGACCTGTCTTCGGCTCAGGCGGTCGCGCCCTCCCCGAGGGGCCAGACGTACGGTCCCCCGGGGTCGTCCAGCCATGCCCACTGGAGGCGTTCGCCGACCGTGATCCCGAACCGGTCGCGGCGCGGCCGGCGCTCCCGCTGCCACAGGGACAGCGCTTCGTGCGGGTCGAGGCTGCCCGCCGTCAGCGCCAGCAGGAAGCGGAAGAGTTCGTTCTCGACCGCGGGGCGGGGCAGACCCCGGGGCCGCAGCACCGGAGCGCCGCCCGCGCCCCGCAGGGGGACGAAGAAGGCCGGGGTGCGCAGAAAACGGCCCTCCGCGAACCGGCCCCGGGCATCGTCGCGCACCCGCAGTACGACGAGACCGGTGGAGACCGGGGCAACGATCCGGGCGTCCGGCCGGCACTGGGCGAGCCACTCGTGGGGAATCACGGGCAGCGTGCAGGTGGCCACGATCCGGTCGAAGGGCGCCCGCCCGGGTACCCCCCGGGTCCCGTCGCCGGTCACCACCGCCGGCCGGTAGCCCGCGGCCGCCAGATGGGCCCGGGCGGATTCGGTGATCTCCGGGTCGAGATCGACAGTGGTGACCCGCTCGTCGCCGAGCCGGTGGCAGAGCAGGGCGGCGTTGTAGCCGCTGCCCGCGCCGATCTCCAGCACCCGGTCCCCGTACCGCACCTCCAGCGCGTCCAGCATCCGCGCCATCAGCGACGGCTGGCTGCTGGAGGAGAGCAGCGCGCCGTCGCGGACCCGGGTGGCCAGCGGTCCGTCCGTATAGGCACCGCGCAGCCAGCGCTCCCGGCGTACGGGGTCGGGGTCCTCGCCCCACAGCCGCTCCCAGCCGCCGGGGCGGCCGGGGCGCGCGGGCACCGGGACGTAGTAGTACGGGACGAACAGATGCCGGGGCACCTCCTCGAAGGCGAGCCGCCATGCGGGGTCCCGCAGCCCGCCGTCGGCGACGATCGCGTCCACCAGGGCGCGGCGGGATTCGTCGGCGGGTTCGGTGTACCGCTGCGGAAGGGTCCCCATGCCCTCCACTGTGCTGCGCGGCCGGTCCCGACGCGAGCACCACGGCCGGGAGGACCGGGACGGGTCCTAGGACCCCGGTCCTGGTCCCGGTCATCTGAGACGATGGACGGGTGAACGAGATTCCGCGGGGCACCCTTCAGGAGCAGACCTTCTACGAGCAGGTCGGCGGCGAGCCGACCTTCCGCCGTCTTGTTCACCGTTTCTACGAGGGCGTCGCGGACGATCCGCTGCTGCGTCCGATGTATCCGGAGGAGGACCTCGGCCCGGCCGAGGAGCGGTTCGCGCTCTTCCTGATGCAGTACTGGGGCGGCCCTCGCACCTACAGCGAGAACCGCGGCCATCCGCGGCTGCGGATGCGGCATGCGCCGTTCCGGGTCGACCGGGCGGCGCACGACGCCTGGCTGAGGCATATGCGGGCGGCGGTGGAGGAGCTGGAGCTGGCGCCGGAGCACGCGACGCAGCTCTGGAACTACATGACGTACGCCGCCGCCTCGATGATCAACTCCGAGGGCTGACGGGCGGCCTCCGGCCCAGTCCCGTCACGCAGGCACCCGCAGGCACCCGCAGGCCACACGTATCACGAGCATCACCCGCACCGCTCACCGCGGGTCGCCGGGCGGCTCCGCCGGGTCATCGGGGCGTACGGGGGCCGGTCCCGCGCCGTCCGCAGGTACGACCGGGGGCGGTGACGGGCCCGCAGGTCAGCCCGGGTATCCCAGTTGCCGGGAGAGCAGGCCGGCGACGGCCACCACCCGTTCCGCGATCTCCGGCAGCAGTTCGGCCCGGAGCCGGTAAGCGGGGCCGGAGACGCTCAGCGCGCCCGCGACCGCGCCATCGTGGCAACGTACCGGCGCGGCCACCGCGTTGAGACCGGTCTCCAGCTCCTCGACGGCGATCGCGTACCCCCGTTCGACCGTCTCGTCGAGCAGCCGCGCGAGCAGCGCGGGCGAGGTGACGGTATGCGGCGTGTAGGCGGTCGGCCCGGCGGCGTACACCCGCTCCCTGACCGCCGCCGGTGCGTGGGCGAGGAGCACCTTGCCGCTGGAGGTGGCGTGCAGCGGGGTGCGGCGGCCTATCCAGTTGTACGAGGTCACCGACGCGGCGCCCCTGGCCTGGGCGACATTGACGGCCGCGTCGTCGTCGAGGACCGCCACGTTGACCGTGTCCCCGATCTCGTCGGCCAGTGCCCGGCAGAGCGGCGCGGACTCCTGGGCGATGTCGAGGCGTCCGGCGGCCGCGCCCGCGAGCCGGAGCAGGCCAGCGCCGAGGCTGTACTTGCCGCGTTCCCGCGCCTGGGTCACCAGGCCCCGGTTCTCCAGGGCACCGAGGAGGCGGAAGGCGGTCGACTTGTGGACCCCGAGCTCATCGGCGATCTCGGTGACTCCGGCCTCGCCGTGCCGGGCCAGGCTCTCCAGAACGCTCACCGCCCGGTCCACCGACTGCACCGCGGCGGCGCCCCGGTCCGTCGTCGTCATCCTTCGTCCACCCCCGTGCCCCCTGTGCTCGTCTCGCCGGATGCGCCGTCGCCGTACGCGCCCCGCTGCCGTTCCGTACGCCCCTGACCGGCGCCGGGCGCCGTACCGCGCACGCCGCGGCGGGTCCGTACGGCGCGTCTGCCCGCGTGCGCCGGGCTCAACCGCTTCGGGTCGGGGTGAGGCCGAGTGCCCCGAGACCGGGGCCGCCGGGCCCGCCCGTGCGGAGCGCGACGGAACCGAAGGGGGTACGGAGCCGGAGCCACGAACCGGGGGCGGCCAGCAGCGCCACGGGGGCGCCGGGGCGCAGGAAGCCGAGGGAGTGCGCGGCGTGCACGGCGCGCAGCGGCAGGCGTACTCCGGGGAGTTCCCGGGACCAGATCTCCCGGCCGATGCGGTCGCGCTCGGCGCGGGTGCGGTGTTCGGGGGGCAGTTGTTCGTCGCGGCGGCGGAACTCGGCGACGGCGGCGGCGACGACGGCCCGCATTTCGGCGACCCCGGGGAGACCGGGCAGTTCGCTCCAGCCGCCGCGGGGCGGCAGGACCCCGGCCCACGGCGGGCCGGTGACGGGTGCGGGCAGGGTGAAGCCGGAGCCGTCGATGCAGTCGAGCAGTTCACCGGCGGAGACGGTGGTGTCGAGGGCGACCGGGGAGCCGAGCCGGGCGGTGCGGACCGCGAGCACCTCGAAGGAGGGCGGGCGGCCGAAGACCGCGAGATGGGGCTGCGGGCGGCCGCCGGGTTCGCCGGCCTGGACCCGGACGGCGGCGGCCCGGTCGTAGTGGAGCAGCCGGGCGAGGAAGGCGGTGAGGTCGTCCGCTTCCCGGGCGTCGGCGAGGTGGAGGCTCTGCACGGACACGCTCATGCGACCAATGCGCCTTCGTCGGCCCCTTCCAGATACTGCTGGAGGTGGGTGCGCTCCTCGGCACTGATCCGGCGCGGGCGGCCGGCTTCGAGGTCGTAGGGGACGACGACGGTGGAGGCGCGGACATAGACCTGCGAGGCGCCTTCGGCGTCCTTGACCTCGTAGGAGATGGTCAGGGACGCGGCGCCGAGCCGGGTCACCCAGGATTCGACGATCACCGGTTCGTGTCGGTGGACCAGCGGCCGCACGTAGTCGATCTCGTGGCGGGCCACCACCGAACCCCCGGAGAAGGAGGGGGAGCCGTCGCCGGGCCGGAGCCGGAACATGAAGTCGATCCGCGCCTCTTCCAGATAGCGGAGGAAGACGACGTTGTTGACGTGCCCGAAGGCGTCCATGTCGGACCAGCGGAGGGGACAGCGGTAGATGTGCCGGGCCATGGGTGACGGTTCCCGCTTTCTCTGTCTGCTCGTGCTCTCTGTTTCACGGAGCCGCGGCCGCGCGGACCGGAACGGTCGTGCGGCCGCGGCTCCCGGAGCGGGCCGCCCGGCGTCCCGGGCAGCCCTTCACCGTGTTGTGGGGCGGCTCAGCCCCGGGTGAGCTTCTTGTACGTGGCGCGGTGCGGGCGGGCCGCGTCCGCGCCGAGGCGCTCGACCTTGTTCTTCTCGTACGACTCGAAGTTGCCCTCGAACCAGAACCACTTGGACTCGCCTTCGTAGGCGAGGATGTGGGTGGCGACCCGGTCGAGGAACCAGCGGTCGTGGGAGACGACCACGGCGCAGCCGGGGAACTCCAGCAGCGCGTTCTCCAGGGAGGACAGGGTCTCGACGTCGAGGTCGTTGGTCGGCTCGTCGAGGAGCAGCAGATTGCCGCCCTGCTTGAGGGTGAGCGCCAGGTTGAGGCGGTTGCGCTCACCGCCGGAGAGGACACCGGCGGGCTTCTGCTGGTCCGGGCCCTTGAAGCCGAAGGCGGAGACGTAGGCCCGGGAGGGCATCTCGACCTGGCCGACGTTGATGTAGTCGAGCTCGTCCGAGACGACGGCCCACAGGGTCTTCTTGGGGTCGATGTTCGAGCGGGACTGGTCGACGTAGCTGATCTTGACGGTCTCGCCGACCTTGATGGTGCCGGCGTCCGGCTCCTCGAAGCCCTGGAGCATCTTGAACAGCGTGGTCTTGCCGGCGCCGTTCGGGCCGATGACGCCGACGATGCCGTTGCGGGGCAGGGTGAAGCTGAGGTCGTCGATCAGCAGCTTCTCGCCGAAGCCCTTGGAGAGGTTGTTGACCTCGACGACGACGCTGCCGAGCCGGGGGCCCGGCGGGATCTGGATCTCTTCGAAGTCCAGCTTGCGCATCTTGTCGGCCTCGGCCGCCATCTCCTCGTACCGGGCGAGCCGGGCCTTGGACTTGGCCTGCCGGCCCTTGGCGTTGGAGCGGACCCACTCCAGCTCTTCCTTGAGCCGCTTGGCGCGCTTGGCGTCCTTCTGGCCCTCGACCTTGAGACGGGTCTGCTTGGTCTCCAGGTAGGTGGAGTAGTTGCCCTCGTAGCCGATGGCGCGGCCGCGGTCGAGCTCCAGGATCCAGCCCGCGACGTTGTCGAGGAAGTACCGGTCGTGGGTGATGGCGACGACGGTGCCCGCGTACTTGGCGAGGTGCTGCTCCAGCCACTGCACCGACTCGGCGTCGAGGTGGTTGGTGGGCTCGTCGAGGAGCAGCAGGTCGGGGGCTTCCAGCAGCAGCTTGCAGAGCGCGACGCGGCGCTTCTCACCACCGGAGAGGTTGGTGACCTGCCAGTCCCCGGGGGGGCAGCCGAGGGCGTCCATGGCCTGCTCCAGCTGGGCGTCGAGGTCCCACGCGTTGGCGTGGTCGAGGTCCTCCTGGAGCTTGCCCATCTCCTCCATCAGCTCGTCGGTGTACTCGGTCGCCATCTGCTCGGCGATCTCGTTGAACCGGTTGAGCTTGCCCTTGATCTCCGCGACGCCGTCCTCGACGTTCTGCAGAACGGTCTTGGACTCGTCGAGCGGCGGCTCCTGGAGCAGGATGCCGACGGTGTATCCGGGCGACAGGAAGGCGTCGCCGTTGGACGGGTGCTCCAGACCGGCCATGATCTTCAGGACGGTGGACTTACCGGCGCCGTTCGGGCCGACCACACCGATCTTGGCGCCGGGCAGGAAGCTCAGCGTCACGTCATCGAGGATGACCTTGTCGCCGTGCGCCTTGCGCGTCTTGCGCATCGTGTAGATGTACTCAGCCAAGAGAAACCGTCCGGCAGATAAGAGTGGGCAGAGATACACCCCATCTTGCCGTACCGCGCTGCCGGGGCGAAAACCGGCGGCCCCGGCCGTCCCGCCGTCCCGGTCGCCCACGGCCGGTTCCCGGCCGGACCGCCCTCGGCGCGGGGTCGTCGTGCCGGTACGCGAACGGCCCCGAGGTGCCGGGAGGCTCCTCGGGGCCGCGGGGCCGGAGGGGTGTCCGTGTGCTCACGGGACCGGTCCGGACCGGCGCGGATTCACTCCGCGCTCAAGGGCGATTACTCTGCGGCGGCCGTCTTCTTCTTGCGGAGGAAGAAGACCGCGCCTCCGCCGAGCGCGACCAGGGCGATCGCGATTCCGGCGATCATCGGGGTGGCGCTGGAGCCGCCGGTCGCGGCCAGGTCACCACCGTTCGAAGAGCCGGTGGTGCCGGTGGTGGTGGAGCCGGTCGTGCCCGTGGTGCCGTCGGTGCCGCCGGTGCTGGTGCCGCCCGCGGTGTTCGGGGTCGGCTCGGACGACGGCTTCGGGGTCGGCTGGCCGGCCGGCTTGCAGTCCAGGACGCCCTTGAAGGTCTCCTTGAACCCGTCCGGGCCGGTGATGGTGATGTCGTACGCCTGGTCCTCTTCGACCGGCACGGTCACCGTCTTGGAGCCGCCCGCGGGGACGGTGTGCTCGGCGCCCGCGAGGGTGAAGGTGAACGGGGAGTCGCCCTTGTTGGTCGCGGTGACGTCGACGCCGTTCTTGTCGCAGTTCTCCTTGAAGGTGACGGCCGGGACGGGACCGGTCCTGGCCCAGCTCGCGGTGGCCACGGCGGTGACGTCGGAGTTGCTGGAGCCCGCCAGGATCATCGTCTGGCTGGTGCCTTCGAGCGGGGTGAAGGCGCGGCCGACCGGAACGGTCGTGCTTGCGCTGGCGTTCAGCTTCGCCGTGCCGTCGGGGGCGTCGGCGGGAACCTCGAAGTAGACCTTCTGCCGGTCGACGGCGCTGTCCAGCGGCTTCCCGGCCTCGTCCACGACCTTGACACCGATACCGGCGGCGTCGGGCGAGAGCTGCAGCGCCGCCTTGGCGGCGTTGGTGGTGACGGTCACCGGGCCGATGCGGGTGCCGGGCTTCCCGGAGACGGCGAGCGGAGCGAACGCGAGGGAAGCCTTGGGCTCCTCCAGTTCCTTCGCCTCCT
Source organism: Streptomyces tsukubensis (assembly GCF_003932715.1). NCBI lineage: Bacteria > Bacillati > Actinomycetota > Actinomycetes > Kitasatosporales > Streptomycetaceae > Streptomyces > Streptomyces tsukubensis. Next base: position 2,526,235 of record NZ_CP020700.1, read on the forward strand.
TCTGCAGGTAGTCGGCGAGCAGCTCCGCGTTCGGGTCGGCGGCGGTGACATCGGCCTGGTCCGAGTAGCGCCAGATGGCGACCTGGGTTCCGGCGGCCGCGGTCTTCTCGGTGAGCGACCCGGGCTTGGCCCCGGCCTTCTGCGCCAGCGCCGCCAGATCGTCGACCTGCGGGAAGGAGTTCTGGAGAATCCAGCGGATCTTGCCCGCGTTCGGGTTCTTGTTGAGGACGCTCTCGTCCCAGGGGGTCTCCCGGTACTTCGTGCCGTCCTCGGTCGGGTTGTGGAGGTCGATGCAGTACGTCTTCAGCGTGCCGCCGCCACCGCCGGTCAGCTCGAAGAGACCGGCCGGCATCTTGAACGGTTCCTTGTCGCCCGGTGTGTGCAGCAGGGCGGTGTCGTAGACCTTCAGCCCGGACAGGGTGGCGACCGCGCCACCGGCGTGCTGGACGCCGTCGGTGGCGGCGGCCGCACCGGCACCGGTGAGAGCACCGGTCGCGACCAGGCCCGTCACCACGGCGGCAGCCGCGGCCCGGCGAGCGGCGGACCGCCCGCGCCCACCAACCGCAGACGACGCCGACGACACAGACGACGCAGAGAACAGTGCAAACACAGAAATCCCCTCCGGGCGAGGCTCGTTGCATGATGCGCACGATGCGTGTGGGGAGTAGGCCTCGCCTACAGACTCAAGTGCCCCGTGAGTACGGGGGGATCCTATGGACGCCGAAGCGGCGATATCCCCCGCCGTACCGTCATACAACCATTCCGAATCGGAATCGTTATCACCGATGGCCGTACCAACGACCCCACCCCCTTTCCTTATCGACAAATCTCCTGCGCCAGAATGGCTTGAACGGAGTGAACCTGGCCTTAAACACGCAGGTCAGTGCGGCAATCGCGGCTTTCGCAACAACATTGGACAAACACGGGGAGGATGCGCCGGGAAGGTCCGGTAAATCGCCCGGAGAACTTCCGGAGACGGTGTGAAGGCCTGCCCGGGAACGGGGGTTGCAGAGAGAATGCAACCTTTGGCGGCTGTCGGTCATCGGACGCCCGCGGGCAGTGACGGTCTCGGACCCCCGCTCACGCCTGTGCCCGTGCCCGTACCTGTGCGGCACCGGCGGCATCGGCGCCCGCGCCGCGGAGCGCCGGACGGGCACCCGCCGGACATCGGCGGGCCTGCGCAACGCGCCCACCGGCCCCGAAACGCCGCCCCCCTTCCCCGCCGCCTCTCCGCTGCCTCTCAGGACACGGCGGCGGGGGCGTCCGTCCCCGCGACGGGCCGGGTCGACCGGCGGAACGCCGACGTACCCCGGTTGAGGTCGTGTCCCACCGCGATCGCGTCGATATCGACGAAGACCCGGCGCCCCGAATCCCCCATCCGCCCGGGCCCGGCCTCCCGGACACCACCCGGTCCCACAGCGCCCACGGCTCCTTCGGCGCCCCCTTCCTCCCCCTTCCTCTCGACCTCCCGCACCCTCAGCCGCCCGTGGACCAGCAGGGGATCACCCACCGACACCGAACCCGACACATTGGCCGCAAGGCCCCGCCAGGCGAAGACCGTGTAGAAACTCGTGGGCCCGTCCGTCCAGACACTGCGCAGCCGGTCCCAGCGCCGCGGGGTCACCGCCATCCGGAACCGCGCCACCGGGCCGTTGACCGTCTCCCGGTACTCCACGCCCGTCGCCGCGTTGCCCACCAGCGTCACCGTCGTCTCGCTCATGACGTCCACTCCCCCTTCGGACCCCCTCGGGTCCTCGTCCCGGCCGAGCCCCTTCGGCCCACCCGCCGCGCGCCGGCCGGGCTCCTGCGCCGCAGCCGGTTCCGGCGCCCGTAGCGGTGCCGGAACCCCATGCTGGACCCGGTGGGAATTCCCCGCCGGGCCCTGTGGACTAGCGGCCGTTTGTGGAAAAGCCCGTCACCCCCAGAACAACTCCCCCGTCCCCGCTCCCCCGCCCGCCCCTGCCGCCACCGGTCCCGCGCGAACCGCCCAGCGCCGTACGGGTACCGCCGGCGACGGTCGCGTACTGCTCCCGTACCTCCCGATAGCGCATCAGCTCGCCCGCGACGGGGTCGAGCACCATCGCCCGCCCGCACCCCGCGGCCGCCTCCCGCAACCTGCGCCGCGCATCCTGCCCGTACCGTCGCGCGGGACCTCGTACCGCGGCCGTACACGCCCACTCCACCAGCGGCCCGCCGACGATTCCCGCGAGCATCAGCAGCGCCGGATAGACCAGTCCCGGCTGGAACACCCCCACGATCTGCCCCACCAGCCACAGCCCGCCGTAGATCTGCACCAGCGTCATCGAGGCCTGGGCCAGTACGGCCGCGGGCCACCAGGCCGGGCGCAGCGGCCGTTTCCCGGTCTCCGCCGTCTCCCGGACGGCCAGTTCGTCGAGGGCTTCCGGCAGCCCGTCCGAGCCCCGGACCGCCGCTTCGCGCACGGCCTGCGCCCAGGGCGCGGGCAGTCCCGACGCGGCCTCGTCGGCGACCGTACGCACCGCGTGCTCCACGCGCTGCCGGGCCGTCAGCTCCTCCTCGGCGGGCGTGCCGTCGGCGGGCCGCACCTCCCCGGGCATCCGCTTGCGCTCGTACCAGCGCCACAGCCGCAGCCAGGGCGTACCGCAGGCGCGGCCCGCATGCCTGCGCCACTCCCGTTCGGCGGCCTCGCCCGCTGCATCGGCGCCGACGGCCTCCGCGAGCCGGTCCGCGAAGTCTTCTCGGGCCCGCTCGTCGAGTCCCGTACGGCCGGTGGCCACATAGGCGCCCCGCAGTCCGTGGGCGGCGGCGTCCACATCGGCGGAGAGCCTGCGGGCGGCCGCCGTCCGGTCCCGTACGAACGTGCCGAGCAGCTCACGCAGTTCCCCGAGACCCACCCCGGTGAGTGCGGAGACGGGGAGGACGGTGGCGCCCGGGTCGCCGTGCTCGCCCAGGGCCATGCCGTCCTCGTCGAGCAGCCGCCGCAGATCGTCCAGGACCTGGTCGGCGGCGTCGGGGGGCAGCCGGTCGATCTGGTTGAGGACGACGAAGGTGACCTCCGCGTGCCCGGCGAGGGGCCGCAAGTAGCGTTCGTGCAGGGCGGCGTCGGCGTACTTCTCCGGGTCGACCACCCAGATCACGGCGTCGACGAGGGCGAGGACGCGGTCGACCTGGTCCCGGTGCTTGCGCAGCGCCGAATCGTGGTCGGGGAGGTCGACGAGGACCAGCCCCGAGAGTTCCTCCGCGCCGCCCGCGAGGGGCCGGCGCCGCAGCCGGGGCGGAATCGCGAGCCGGTCGAGCAGCCCCGCGGCGCCTTCCGACCAGGCGCAGGCGATCGGTGCCGAGGTGGTGGGGCGGCGCAGCCCGGTCTCGGAGAGCGGAACCTGCGCAAGGGCGTTGAAGAGGGTGGACTTGCCGCTTCCGGTGGCGCCCGCGATGGCGACGACGGTGTGCCGGGCGGAGAGCCGCTGCCGGGTGGCGGCCTCGCCGAGCACCCGCCCGGCTTCGGTGAGGGCGTCGTCGTCGAGGCGGGTGCGGGAGAGTCCGACGAGTTCGCGGAGGGCATCGAGCCGGTGGCGCAGCCCGCCGCCGTACTCCATCCCCGTCATCTCCGCGTCGTCGTCCGCGGGCACGTCCTGTTGCTCCGTCTCCCCTGCTCCCTCCGCCCTCCCTTCCGGCTTCTTCCCCTCTTCACTCCTTTCCTCCTGACTCCTTCCCTCCCGGCTCTTCCCGGTCTCCCGGCGGGGATCCTGGTTCGCGCGTCGGGCGATGAGCCCGTCGTCCCAGCGCCGCTCGTCGTTCTCCACGCCTCATCTCACCTTCTGTAGTACGGACAGCGCGGCGATCAGTTCGGCCTGCGGCTCCGGGGAGATGTCGAGGGCGTCGAGCGGTGCGAGGCGGCGGTCGCGTTCCCCGTCGAGTACGGAGCCGATGGCCGCGCCCAGGAGTTCACCGCCCCGGTCGCGGAGCCCGAGCGCGGTCCGGGCACCGATCCGCTCGGCCAGGCGTTCACCGGCGGAGCGGGCCCGGCGCCCGCCGAGGAGGGCGGCGGCGACCAGGGCGGCCACCGTCTCGGGGTCGGGTGCGGGGGTCCGGTCGACGCCCTGGACCTCCTCTTCCGCCAGCTCTTCCAGCTCGCGCCGCCATCGCCGGACGGCGATCCCCAGCCGTTCGGCGGCCTCCGGATCGGGGCGTGCGGCGGCGACCCCGGCCGCTGCGGGGTCACGGCGCCAGACGTCCCGTACCCGCTCGTCGGCGGCGGCCACGGAGCACTGCACCAGCGCGGAAAGGCTGCCGGTCAGAGCGTCCAGCAGTTCGCCGGCGGTGCTGTCGCGGGGGAAACCGCGCCACCGGGTCCGGGCGTCTCCGGCCAGTACGGCCCCGGCGGCGAGCTGCTTGTCGAGGCGGGCGCGCTCCCGCTCGTACGCCCCCTCGACGGCGCCCATCAGCCGTACGGAGGCGGCGTACTGCCCCGCGACGGCCGACGCCAGCTCGGGCATCCGCGCCCGGAGCGAGTCGATGACCCCGGTCGCGGTCCGCCCCAGCGCCTGCTGACGGGCGGCCGGGTCCTCGACGCGATGGGCCAGCCAGGCGTAGAGCGGCGCAACCGCGGTCCTGGGCAGCAGCCCGCTGCCGCCGCCCGCGGATTCGGGCAGTTCGGGGATGGTGAACCGGGGTACGTCCCCCAGCCCGGCCTTGGTCAGCAGGGCCGCGTACTGCCGTGAGACCTCGTCGATCACCTGGTGCGGCACCCGGTCGAGGACGGTGATCAGGGTGGCGTCGTACTCCTTGGCGGTACGGAGCAGATGCCAGGGCACGGCGTCGGCGTAGCGCGACGCGGTGGTGACCATCACCCACACATCGGCCGCGCAGATCAGCTCGGCGGCCAGCAGCCGGTTGTCGACCACCAGGGAGTCGATATCGGGTGCGTCGAGCAGCGCCAGCCCGCGGGGCAGCGCGGACGCCTTCTCCACCCGCAGCTCGGCCCGTCCGGCGGCGGGTGCGCCCTCGTTCTCCTCCTGGTGGGGCAGCCAGACCCGGGTGAGCCGGGGCAGTACCCGGGTGCCGCTGAACCAGTGGTGATCGTCGGGATGGCAGACGAGCACCGGTGTCCTGGTGGTCGGCCGCAGCACCCCGGCCTCGCTGACCCGCCTCCCGACCAGCGAATTCACCAGCGTCGACTTCCCGGCCCCGGTCGACCCCCCGACCACGGCGAGCAGCGGGGCGCCCGGGTCCTTGAGCCGCGGCACGAGATAGTCGTCGAGCTGCGCGAGCAGTTCCCCGCGCGTCTGCCGGGCCCGGGGCGCCCCGGCCAGCGGCAGCGGCAGACGCACGGCGGCGACCCGGTCCCGAAGGGCGGTCAGAGCATTGATCAACTGAGGCCGTGCATCCAAGGTCACCACATGTGAAGAATGCCCAATTTTTCAGCCATTTTGAAGCGTATGGGCATGTCTGCGCGCCGGTCGGACAGAGCGGACAGAGGGGATGAGTGCGGCGCAGGTATAACGAGTGCACAACATGCTCGACCGGAGGCGAGAAAAGCGCTGCGGGAATCGCACCTGCCTGCGATTATCGGTTCGCTTCACCGAACCTCCACATCGAGCCACGCAGGCGAAGCAACGGGGTCAAGGCAACGGGAGCTTTATCCTTGTCCCCGGCACGGCCACGGACCCTCACACTCCGTTTCTCCGCGGCCACCACGATCCGGCCCCCGTAGCTCAGTGGATAGAGCAGGCGCCTTCTAAGCGCTTGGCCGCAGGTTCGAGTCCTGCCGGGGGCGCTTACACAGCCTCACCAGCGCGAATGCCGGTGAGGCCTTCGCATGCCCACGCGCACATCGCACATGGGCCAAGCGCCTTGACCGCTCGCGCAGCGGGCGAGGGGCGTCCCGTACAGGTCACATGGTCCGGGCCGGAGAGGACCGGGGATGCTCCCCCGGAAGGTGCCGGCTACTCCGCACCGGCCCGTCGCCATTCCCGGTCGAGGATGCCGTGGACGATGGAGTCCCGCCACTTCCCGGCTTTGTGGACATGCTCACGGATCCGGCCCTCCTCCACCATTCCGGCGGCGGCCATCGTCGCCGCGCTGGCGGTGTTGAGCGGCGATCGGGCGCCCCAGATTCGGTGGAGGCCGAGCGTGTCGAAACCCAGAGACAACAGGAGCCGTACGGTCTCGACGCCGTACCCCCGGCCCCACACGTCGGGGCGGAGCGCGAAGCCGAAGGTGGCGCCGCGCTGTTGGTGCGGGTCGGTCGCGAGGCGGCCGAAGCCCACGAGCCGTTCGCTCTGCCGCTCGACGACGGCGACCGCGTATTCGGAGCGGGGGTCCGCTGTTGCCGATGCAACGGATCGCTGCACGATCTCAGCGACTTGGTCGCGGGTGCGGGGCTCGAAGCTGAGGTGGTGGGTGGCGGCGGGGCTGCCGTAGATCGCGAACACTCCGTCCACGTCGCCGGGGCTCAACTCCCGCAGGGCGAGACGCGGTCCGGGCAGGTGAACGGGTTGCATGACCGGAGCCTACTCGTCGGCCCCGGGCACGGTGCGAGAGCAGCGTTGGATGCAGCCGATGTCTCTATCCCTGCTGATGCCGGTCTCGCCGGGAATGCGGGATTTTCAGAAAGATCCAAAGGCTGCAGGAATGGACAGGATGGGGCCGGTGGGCAGTCGGATGTTCCGGTGATTCGGTCAACCTGCACCCGGCTTGAGTCATTCTTTGCCACCTCATAGTCTTTGCAGGGTTTTCCCTTGACCCTGTCCTGGAGGCGGGCCGTCGTCCCCGTTCCGCCGCAATCCTCAAGGGTCCGCCCCGGGCCCGGGAGGCCGGTGTGCAATGCCATGACAGAAGGAGTCTCGGCATGATCCGCCTTTCCAGGACGATTTCCTCAAGGTCGTTGGCAGTGGTGGGAGCGGCCGCGCTGTTCGGTGTGACGGTGCCTGCGCAGACGGCGCAGGCAGCGCATCTGACCTGCGGGCAGACGGTGACGACCAGCGTCGTCCTCCACGCCGATCTGCTCAACTGTCCCGGCGACGGTCTGGTCGTCGGCAGCAGCGGTATCACCATCGACCTCAATGGACACACCATCGACGGTGTCGGTCTGGGCGTCGGGATCCGGAACAACGGATTCGCGAACGCTGTGATCACCAATGGCAGCACCACCCAGGGTCGGGTGCAGCAGTTCGATCACGGGGTACAGCTCAATGCGGGCACCACTGGCAATATCGTCGAGAAGATCGCCGTACAGAGCAACGAATTCACCGGTATCGGGCTCAACACCGCTCACACCAACAACCGTGTGCGCAACAACCTCGTCGACCGCCAGTCGCACCGGGGTATCGCGATCACCGCGGCATCGAACGGAAATGTGATCACCGGCAATACGATCAGCGGTAACCAGGGCGAGGGCGTCTACGTTCAGAACTCCGCGAGCAACCATATCGAGGGCAATGGGATCAGCGGCAGCGGCGGCGTCGGGCTGGTTCTGGAGGGCTCTCGCGCCAACACCCTGCTGACCAACACCGTCGGCACCAGCGGCGATGCGGCAATCACTCTGCGGGTCGGCTCGAACGGCAACCTCGTCCAGGGCAACTCGTCGGCCCGGAGCGCGGACGCCGGGCTCATCGTCTCGGACTCTTCGGGGAACCGTGTCCTCTCCAACAGGCTCCAGGGTGCCGGTGACAGCGGAATCGTTCTCCAGGCGGCCCACAGCAACACGGTCAACGGCAACGACGTCCGCGGGAACACCGGCGGTATCGAGCTGAGCTTCTCCGACAGCAACGTGATCCACTCCAACAACGCGAGCAGCACCACCGGAGACGGGATCAGCCTGGGCAGCTCACTCCGGAACGACCTCCAGCTCAACCAGGCCAACGAGAACAACGCACGGGGCATCTACGTCACCGGGGACGCGGCCGCCGGGGCGGGCAACAAGCTGATCCGCAACACCACCAACACCAACAAGGGCGGTGGCATCGCGGTCTCCAAGGCCGCTCACACCATCCAGGCCAACACCGCCCGCGGCAACAACGGCTGGGGCGTCTTCGCCGACCCGGGCAACATCGACGGCGGCGGCAATCTGGCCAGCGGCAATTCCCAGGCCGGGCAGTGCTCAGGGGTCGTCTGCACCCCCTGACGCATAAGAGAGGGAGCTGTTACGCCCGACACCGCGTCGGTGTCGGGCGTAACGGCAGGGCGGGCGAACCGGGCACTCAGACCAGGTTGTGGCCCGGGAGGGTCGTACCGCCGGACCAGTCCACCTGCGGGAGCGCCGTGGACGGGACGATGGCGTTCGCGGCGGGCCAGCTGTTTCCGGAGAGATCGTTCCCGACGATCGCCGTGCCGGTGACGGCCCCGTTGAGCGTGATGCCGAACTGGGTCGCCGCGGTGCCCTTCACCCGGTTCCCCGTGACCGTGCAGTCCGTGGCAGCGCCCGCTACCCGGATCCCGGCGACAAAGGCCGCGCGCACGGTGTTTCCTGATATCAGGACCTCGGCGGCGGCCCGGGCTCCGTCACCGACGTAGATTCCGTGGTTCGACTTCGTTTCCCGTACGGTGTTCCCGGAGACGATCGCCCCTTGGCAGCCGGCGATATTGATACCGTTGGAGCCCGCGGCGAGGATCGTGTTGCCGTTGACGGAGACACCATCGGAATCCACGGCGTAGATCCCGGTACTCACGGTGGTATCGACGTGGTTCGCGCTGACGTTCGCTCCCGGCGCATCCCCGATATGGATACCGTTCCCGGAGATATTGCGCACGGTGTTTCCGGAGACGACAGCACCGGTGATGCGGTTTGCGGAGTTCCCGGCCACCCGGATCCCCGAGACCGCACAGTTCGTGATGACGTTCCCCTTGACCACCATGGAATGGGAGTTCGTACGCTGGGTGGGGGCGCTGACCGTGAGCAGGATCGCCGTCTGTCCGGTGCCGGTGATGACGTTGTCAGCGATGACGGAGTTGCGCCAGCAGAAGGCGCGGATGCCTTCCTGGGCGGCACCCTCGATACGGCAGCCGATGATCTGGATGTTGTCGTAGGTGCAGTCGACGTCCGAGGTATGGCTGCCGATGGCGCGTCCAGCCGCGGGCAGACGGCTGGAGGGGCCGAAGTAGCAGCCCTGGATCAGGATGTTCCGGCAGGTCGTCAGGTCGTACTGAGGGATCGAGGAGCTGCCGCTGCGGGCGATGTCGATCTGGACGGACTCCGAGAAGCCCCGGTCCTGCAGTTCCGAGTTGTCTTTGAAGCCCTCGAAGCGGGAGTTGAGGATCCGGCCGCCGTCGATCGCGTTGAACTCGACCCCGTGCGCGGAGGAGATATTGCGGATCACCACGTCCCGTACGGTGATGTCCCGGGCGTGGATGAAGGACATGACGTTGGTGGTGCCGGTGACCGTACCGACGCCCCCATCGGCCGCGTTGCCGTCCCAGATGCCGCCTTCGACGGTGATCCCCGAGTTTCCCGCATAGCCGGGGAAACTGTCGCCGGCCAGAAAGTTCCTCAGCACCCCGCGCGACGTGGCGACCGAGCGGACGGTGGCCCCGTAGGCGGAGATCGTCGTATTTCCGAACACCACGAGGAAGTTGTCAACGGCATAGATCCCGGCGGGGATGACCACTGTTCCGCCGCCGGCCAGCCGGGCGGCGTCGAAAGCGGACTGCATAGCAGTGGTGTCGATCGTCGTGCCGTTTCCCGTGGCACCGTAATCGCGGACGTTGAACACTCCGGGCTGAGCCGCAATCTGCACAGGTGAACCTTTCCGTCGTTCGAATGAATCAGCTCTGAATCGGACCTCGACAGCGCGATCATAGGACGGGTAACGGGTATCACCACGTAATTCCCCTGTGTCGAAGAGAAGTTGGAGTGAGGGGTGGAGTTGGAGCAGTTGGAGTTGGGGGAGGCGGAGGAGTGGGAGCTGAGGAGCGCGGCGGGGCGGGGACGGGGGCGGACTCACGGAGTCCGGATGTATATGTGCAGGTCAGAGCGGTGTTAACGGAGATGACAACGGTGACCGGTGCAGCCTTTGCGGCGGGCGCCGAGATGCGCTTCACTTCGCGGGCGGCATATACCCATGGGGGGTGTTCCGGGGTGGGGTGGCGTTGCAGGCCGTCCGTCCGTTCGGGCCGTTCGGGCCGTACCTCGTCCGCTGTTCCGTTCCTTGCTGAGGAGCACACCGATGGCATCATCCGGCACCACCGCACCGAACGAACCGCCCACCGTCGGCGACGGTCTCGCCCGAAGGCGCCTCCTCGCCCTGGCGGCGCCGGTGTTCGGGCTGCTCGTCGTCGGGCTCGACGCGACGATCCTGACCGTCGCCCTGCCGACCCTGGCGACCGAGCTGGAGGCGACCACCACCGAACTCCAGTGGTTCACCGACGGCTACACCCTCCCCTTCGCCGGACTCCTGCTGCCTCTCGGGGTCCTCGGCGACCGGATCGGCCGACGGCTCGTCCTCGTCGGCGGGCTGCTGCTGTTCGGGATCGGCTCCGCCATGGTCATGGGCGTCGACAGTCCCGAGGGCCTGATCCTGGCGCGGGTCGTCATGGGCGCCGGGGCCGCCGCGATCACTCCCCTCGCACTGTCGATCGTGCCGCTGATGTTCCCGCCGGAGGAGCGGTCCAAGGCGATGGCCGTCGCGACGGCGGGCTTCGCGCTCGGTCTGCCGCTGGGCCCGCTGGCCGGCGGCTGGCTGCTCAGCAACTTCTGGTGGGGGACGATCTTCCTGATCAACATCCCGGTGGTGGTGGTCGCCGTCGTCGGCATCCTGCTCTTCGTGCCCGAGAGCCGGGATCCGCACGCTCCGCGGCTCGACCTGATCGGTGCCGCGCTGTCCCTGGCGGGCGTCTCGGCGTTCGTCTACGGGGTGATCGAGGTGCCGAACCGGGGCTGGTCGGACCCGGTCGTCCTGGTCACCGCCGTCGGCGGAATCGTCCTGCTCGCGGCACTGCTGGTACGGCTGCGGCGGGCCCCCCACCCGCTGGTCGACCTCGGGTTCTTCCGCAACGCCCGGTTCACCTGGTCGAGCGTGGCGATCTCGGCGGTGATGTTCATCCTCTTCGGTGTGCTGTTCGCCGTACCGCAGTTCCTCCAGCAGGTGCAGGGCAAGGACGCCATGGCGACCGGGCTCCATCTGCTGCCGATGATCGGGACCCTGATCGTCGCCGCCGCGGCCGGCGGCCGACTCGCCGGCCGGTTCGGTACGAAGGCGATCGTCGCCACCGGAATGGTCCTCTGGGTCGCCGGTCTGCTCCTGCTGGCCACGGTGGACGCCGATACCGACTTCGCCGTCACCGGCACCGCGCTCGCCGTCATGGGCGCGGCGCTCGGACTCACCATGCCGACCGCCCTGGAGGCGATCCTCGGCTCACTCCCCGACCATCAGGTCGGCGCTGGGTCGGCTCTCGCCAACTCCATGCGCCAGATCGGGGCTTCGGTCGGTGTCGCGGTACTCGGCAGCGCCCTCAACTCCACCTACCGCCGGGAGATGTCGGAAGACCTGCCGCCCGCGCTGCCGGAAGCGGCCCGTACGGTCGCCGGGGACCATGTGGCGGGCGCCCTCCAGATCGCGGAGAAGCTGCCGGTGGAGCAGCAGGGTGCCGCAGTGGCCGCCGCGGCCCGGGGCGCCTTCGCCGCGGGAATGTCGACCGTGGCGCTGATCTGCGCGGGGCTCGCCGCCGTGACCGCGGTGCTGGTGGTGGCCCTGCTGCCGGCCCGGGCGGTACGGGATCCGGAGCCGGAGGACGGTGAGCGGGGACCGGAGGACGCCGGGAAGGCCCGACCGGGCGGCGGGGAGCCGGGACCGGGCGCCGGGATGCCGGAGCCCGCGGGCCTCGGGACGTGAAGGGCCGGGGCGCCGGGAGCCGTTAGTCGGGAGCGGAGAGCCGGGAGTCGGGAGTCGGGGGGAGCTTCGGCCCGGGGAGGAGGAACTTGGCCGGGGCTTGGGCCGGTGCTGCCCGGGCGCTGGGCGGGCGTTAGTGCGGAGGTCGCGATGGTGGGGTCATCCACAGCACTCAACCCCCACTGAGCTGGAGATTCGATGAAGCGAACCTTCCGTGCCCGCGCTGTCGTCGCCACCACCGCGGCCGTTGCCCTCACCGTCGCCGCCGGAGCCGGTGTCGCCCGGGCAGGCGACGACGACAAGCGTCCGGGGAAGCCCGGCGAGCGGGAGATCGCGGCCCTGTTCGGGCAGTGGAACGCGGCTCTGCAGACCGGGGACGCACGGATCGTCGCGGACAAGTACGCGGCGGACGCCGTTCTGCTGCCGACCGTTTCACCGCAGATCCGGACCGACCGGGCGGGGATCGTCGACTACTTCGAGCACTTCCTGGCGAAGAAGCCGCGGGGCGAGAAGATACGTTCGGTGATCAACGTGCTGGACGGGAACTCGGCCGTGGACGCGGGCCTGTACCGGTTCCATCTGACGGACCCCGCGACGGGCAAGGTGTCGCAGGTCGTGGCCCGTTACACCTACGCGTACGAGAAGCGCGGCGGGAAGTGGCTGATCGTCAACCACCACTCCTCGGTGCTCCCGGCCGACGGCTGATCCGCAGGCCGATCCGGACCCGGAGGCCGCTCCCGGGAGCGTCGCCCAGGCCGACCGTACCGCCGTCGTCCGTCACCAGCCGCCGGACGACGGCGAGGCCGAGGCCCGTACCGGAGCGGCCGGTGAGGCCCTGGCCGCGCCAGAAGCGGTCGAAGGCGCGGAACTGTTCGGCGGCGGACATGCCCGGGCCCTGGTCGAGGACTTCCAGAACGGCTTCGTCGCCGTCGGGGGCGGCCGTCAGCCGGATGGTGATGGTGCCGCCGTCGGGCGACACCTCCAGGGCGTTCGAGAGCACGTTGTCGAGGACCTGGTCGAGGTTGCCGGGGCCGGCGAGGACGTACAGGCGGTCGTCCACGTCACCGGCCAGGACGATCCTGACCCGGCGTTCGTCGGCGGCCGGACGCCAGACGCTCAGCCGCTCCGCGACGAGTTCGCGCAGCGGCACCGGCTCCGGCGTGGACACCTGGGCCTCCGCCCTCGCCAGTACCAGCAGTCCGCTGACCAGCCGGCTCATCCGGACCACCTCGGCGGTGGCCTGCTCCACGTCCTCGCGGACGAACTCGTCGTCGACGCCGTCCGCGATGTTGTCCAGGGAGAGGCGCAGCGCAGTCAGCGGGGTACGCAGCTGGTGCGAGGCGTCGGCGACGAAGATGCGCTGGGCTGCGACGAGGGTGTCGAGGCGTTCCGCGCCCTGGTTGAGGGTGCGGGCCAGGGTCCGGGTCTCCCGCGGGCCGGTGATGGGCGAGCGGGCCGTCAGATCGCCGTCGCTGAACCTGCTGGCCATGTCGTTGAGCTGGCGCAGCGGTTTGGTGAGCAGCCTGGCCGCGATCGCGCCCAGGCCCGCGGCGATGGCGAGGACCCCGACCGCGAGGACGGCGCGGAAGCCCCAGACCTTCCAGAGCCGGTCGCTGAGGTCGTCCGTGGCGTACCGGATCCGCAGTGCGCCGACGATCGCGCGGTCGCCGGTCTGCGCCCGCGCGGGCACGGTGATCGCCAGCTCCGGGCCCCAGACCGGCTGTTCGCCCCAGTCGACGGTGGTCCGGCCGTCGCGCAGGGCGAGCAGGAAGGCCGAATCGTCCGGGCGGGCGGGCCGTCCCAGCGACGGTACGGCCGTTCCGTCGGCCCAGACCGCCTCGACCACCCCGGGCGTCTCGTCGGCATAGGCCTCCGCGACCCGGTCCAGCGCCTGCCGGGCGGGCGCGTCACCGCCGAGGAGCAGGGCCATCGTGGTGGCCTCGCGCCGGACCGAATCCTCCGTGTCGTTGCGGAGCTGGGTGGTCAGGGTGAAGGCCACGGGCACGGTGAACGCCGCCAGCGCCACCCCGACGAGCAGCACATAGCTGACGATCAGCCGCCGGAGCATGCCGCTCCGGCGGCCGCGGGCGGCGGTGCCGGAGGGCGGGCCGTCGTCGCGCAGGGGGTGATGCGTCATATGTGGCGTGCGGGGTGCGGGGGGTGTGGGGCGGTGCCCGTGTTCGTGCCGGTGCCTGTGTTCGTGCCTGAGGCCGTGTTCGTGCCCGGGCCGATGTCCGGGCCGGTGTCTGAGGTCGTGTCCGGGCCGGTGCCTGCCCCGGTGTCCGGGCCGGTGCCTGTGTCCGTGACGACGAGACGGAAGCCGACGCCCCGCACCGTTTCGATCACCACCGCGCCCGCCAGTTTGCGGCGCAGCGCCGCCACATGGACGTCGAGCGTCTTGGTCGGGCCGAACCAGTTCGCGTCCCAGACCGCCTCCATGATCTGCTCGCGCGACATCAGCGCTCCCGGCTCCTCGGTGAGGAAGGCCAGCAGGTCGTACTCCTTGGGCGTGAGCGCCACCTCCGTGCCGTCCAGCCGGACGCGCGCCGCCTTGCGGTCGACCAGCAGCCGTGAGCCGTAGCGGTCGGGGCCGCCGTACACGAACTGCGCGGGCCTGACCCGCCGCATCACCGCGCGGATCCTGGCGATCACCTCCCGTACCCCGAAGGGTTTGGAGACGTAGTCGTCCGCGCCGATCTCCAGGCCGACCACCCGGTCCGTCTCGTCGCTGCGGGCGCTGATCACAATGATCGGTACGTCGCCGCGGCGGCGCAGCGCCCGGCAGACGTCGAGCCCGTCGGTATCGGGCAGGCCGAGGTCCAGCAGGACCAGGTCATAGGGGTCGGTGACGGCCAGGGCCGCCGTGCCCGTGGTGGCCCAGTTCACGGTGAAGCCGTAGCGGAGCAGGCCGCGTCGCAGCGACTCCGCGACCGGCTCGTCGTCTTCCACCAGCAGTACCCGCAATACATGCACGAGGGGCACACTAATGTGCGAGTGGGGGTACGGCGGAGTGGCGGGCGCCGATGGGCCGTTGGCCGGGGCGGCCCTCAGGGCTTGAGGATGAGTTTCCCCGGGGCATGGCCGTGTTCGCTGGCGTACTGGGCCCGGCCCGCGTCCGTGAGCGGGAAGACCTCCGCGACCGGGATCCGCAGCCGTCCCTCGGCGGCGAGGACGGCGTGCGCGGCGAGCTGGTCGGGGTCGCGGACGGCCGTCGAGGAGAAGGTGACTCCGTAGTCGGCGGCGGCCGGGTCTGCGATGGTGACGATCCGGTCGGCCGTTCCGCCCCGCAGTTCGATGGAGTCGGGCAGGGCGCCCTTGCCCGCGGTGTCGAGAACAGCGTCCACCCCGTCCGGGGCGACCTCGCGGACCCGGGCCACCAGTCCGTCCCCGTAGGCGACGGGGGTGACCCCGAGGGCGCGGAGTGCGGAGTGGCGGGCGGGGGACGCCGTACCGATCACATGGGCGCCGCGGGCGATCGCGAGCTGGACGGCGGCGGTGCCGACGCCCCCAGCCGCGCCGTGGATCAGTACGGTCTCCCCGGCGGAGAGGTCCAGCAGGTCGAGCGTGCGCTGTGCGGTCTCGGCGGCGATGGTGAGCGCGGCGGCCTCCTCGAAGGACAGCTCCGGCGGCTTCGCCACGACCACGGAGGCGAGGGCGTACTCGGCGTAGGCACCGGTGTCGGTGAAGCCGAACGCCTCGTCACCGACGGCGAGATGGCGGACATCGGCACCGACCGCGTCCACGACACCTGCGGCCTCGACTCCCGGGACGGAGGGGAGCGGGGTGGGGAAGACGCTCTGGAAGGAACCGTTACGGATCTTGTAGTCGATGGGGTTGACCCCGGCCGCGACGATCCGCAGCCGTACCTGCCCGGGTTCGGGCTCGGGCTGCTCGCGCTCGGTCGGCTCCAGCACTTCCGGACCGCCGAACTCCTCGAACTGGATGGCCTTCATCGCAGGTCCTCGCCCTCTCCAGCCGGCCGTGGCATGCCGGTCACCGGCTGGCCAGAGTAGGCCGGGGACGGGGTCCGGGGGTACGGAGCACGCCCGGGGGGCGATTTCCGGCACCCCAATGAGGGACACGGTCCGCGGGGTGTTGTCGCCGGGGGCTTCCGAGGTGGGCGCGAGGGCTGCGGTACGCGCGGATCCCCCGGCGCGCGCGAAGGCTGTGGTGCGGGCGGATCCCCCGGTGCGCGCGGAGGCTGTGGTGCGGGCGGAGGTGTCGTGCGGGCAGCTCCCCCGGCGGGCGCGGGAGCCCTGGCGCGGGGGTCGGCAGGGGCGCCCGGGGCCTGCCGCGGGTGGGGAGGTCGGGTCCCGGGTGCGGCTCGCCTACGCTGAAGGGGCGACATACACGACCCGGAGGCACGACGCTGTGATACGCCCCTTCGCCCGGCTCGGGACAGCCGGTCTCGTACTGCTGACGGCTCTGGCGACGGGCTGTTCCGCTGCGGCCGTGTCCGGTGGCTCCGCGGACTCCGGCGGTTCCGGTTCCGGTTCCCCGTCGCCCGCGGCCCCGGGGCCGATGGTGCTCCGGTCCCAGGAGGCCCGGGAGATCTTCCAGGACTACGCGGACAGCAAGGCGGCCGCCGACGCGGCGCTCGACGAAGCGTCGATCCGCATGGTCCAGACCGGTCCGCTGCTCGCCGAGTCGCTCGCGCAGTACGCGATCGCCCGGAAGTCGGGCACCGCGCTGCCGCTCGCGGGCTACCGCAATCCGACGTTCCTGATACCCGACGTGCGGAGCGGCGAGGGGTACCCCCGCTGGTTCGCGTCGTTCAGCAAGCGGGAGGGGCGGGAGACGGACCGTACGGCGGAGGTCCACTACTTCGTGCAGGACCGGCCGGGCAGCCCGTGGCGGGCGGCCGTCGGCGGTTCGGCGCTGACCGGGCCCGAGCCCGCGCCGCCGCTGCCTCCGTCCGTCCGGTACGAGGAGTTCGCCGCCCCCCTCCCGGACACGAAGTACCCCCAGGACGTGGTCCGGCCCGGGACCCCGATGCTGCCGGCGCTGGACCGGGCCGCCGCGGGTGCCATCCGGATGTCGGGTACGGCGGCGGCCGACCGCCGGGTGTGCGACACCCTCGCCGCGTCGCTGACCACCACCGTCCCCGGCGAGCCGTCCCCGGCCGCCGTCGCCGCGGACCGGGAATTCGCGTCGGGGCCGTTCACCACCGGGCTGCGGTCGTACGCCGTGGGGCTCTCCGGCGACGGGCTGCGCCGCGACTACACCTACCGGGCCACGGATGCCGGGCTGCCGGTGTTCCGCCTGGAATCCGGCGGCTCCCTGGTGATGTGCACCCTCACCCGCGACCACCGGGTATCGGCGCCCGGCGGGGACCGGACGGTCGCGTTCACGGCCGGCTCGGACACCGACGTCCTGCTGGACGGCGGACGGTCGTTCCGCCGGGTCGACCAGCGCGGCAGCGTCAACGCCCTGGTCGAGCTGCCCGCCGACCAGGGCGAGCCCGCGACCGTACTGTCGGGCAACGGCTACGCCCCGCAGATCCTCTCCGCGACCGGGGTCCGCTGACCCGGACCCCGCGCCCCGCACCCGAAACCGGGTCAGGTCAGGTCAGGGATGCCAGCGTCTCCGGGTCGACGACCTTGGTGTTCTGCGCGGCCGCGATCCTCCACTCGCCGTCGTCCTTGGCCAGGACGTACAGCGGAGTGCCCGGCACCGCGTCGGGCCGCTCGGCCACCAGCGCGGACGGGTCCTCATGGCCCCGGAACACCTCGTCCAGCGCCTCCCCGTCCCGGGTGACCGGCCGCTGGCGGATCTTGACCGCGGCGATATCGGGGCGGATGAAGAGGATGTGCTCGACCGCGTACGAGGCGGTGATCTCGTGGTCGACGGTGGCAGGCAGTACCCGACGGGTGAAGGCGCCGATCTCGTCGGCCCCGGTGAGCCGTTTCCCGTGCGCGGTGGTCCAGAAGGCGTCCGGGCGGAACGGGCCCAGGAACACCTCCGGGAGCGCATTCTGCTGGGAGTACTCGACCCGGGCGACGAGCGCGACGATCGCGTCCACATCCTCCTGCGGGACCTCGACTCCGGCGACCTGAGCAACCTGAGCAACCTGAGCGACCTGAGCGACCGGAATGATCTGAGAGACCTGAGGCTTCATGGCGGGGCTCCTTCACCACCGTGCGCGACCGTGCGCGGTATCCGCCGCGGCCGGGTGACCGCGACGAATACAGCATGCAACCTCAACATTGCTTGAGGTCAACACCCGCCCCTCGCCCCGGCCCTTCCCGGCCCGATGGTGGAGCGGGCTCCACCACGAAGACACCGGCAGGACCGCTCGTGGCGACCCCCCGCCCGTCGGTTGACTTGCTCTCGCAGACGGACAGAAGAGAGCAGGACAGATGACATCGCCTTGGCACCCCGCACAGGACGCGCACCCGACCGCGTATCCGGACGCGCACCCGACGGCCTATCCGGTCGCGCACCCGGGCCCGGAGGCGTATCCGGACCGGCACGCCGGGGCGCCCACGGGCCCGGACCACGGGACACACCCCGCTCCGTACGAGACCTCCTATCCGGGTACGGCTCCGGCTCCCGGCCCGTACAGCGGAGCGCGTACGGACACCGCCCCCGCCGCCCTCCGCCTGGAGTCGGTCACCAAGACCTACGGCACCGGCGCGAACACGGTCACCGCCCTCGACAACGTCTCCGTGTCCATCCCCCGCGGCACCTTCACCGCCGTCATGGGCCCCTCAGGCTCCGGGAAGAGCACCTTCCTCCACTGCCTCGCCGGACTCGACCGGCCCACCAGCGGCAAGGTCCACCTCGGCGACACCGAACTCTCCGGGCTGAAGGAGGCCGCGCTCACCACGGTCCGCCGCGAGCGCATCGGCTATGTCTTCCAGGCGTACAACCTGATGGCGGCCCTGTCGGTCCGGCAGAACGTCACCCTGGTCCCCCGGCTCGCGGGCACCCGCGTCGACGAAGCCTGGCTGGCCGAGGTGCTCCGGCGGGTCGGCATGGACCGGTACGCCGACCGCCGCCCCACCCAGCTCTCCGGCGGCCAGCAGCAGCGGGTCGCCATCGCCCGCGCCCTGGTCACCCGCCCCGACGCGGTCCTCGCGGACGAGCCGACCGGCGCCCTCGACTCCCGTACCGGCAAGGAGGTGCTGAAGCTGTTCCGGCAGATCGTGGACGACACCGGGCAGACGGTCCTGATGGTCACCCACGACCCGGTGGCCGCTTCGTACGCCGACTCCGTGGTCTTCCTCGCCGACGGCAGGCCCGCGGGCACCCTGCACCGGCCGACCGCCGAGCAGATCGCCGACCGGATGACCCACCTCGGGGACCGGTGAGACGCGCCGTGTTCGATATCGCCTGGAGCACGATCAAACACCGCAAGGGCGGTTTCGTCGCCGCCTTCGTCGCCCTGTTCTTCGGATCCGCCGTCATCACCGCCTGCGGGGTGCTGCTGGTGTCCGGGCTGACCTCGGGCGTCGAATCGCAGCGCTACGCCGGGGCGGCCGTCGTGGTCGGCGGGGAGCAGTCCAAGGACATCGCCGAGGACTTCGACCCGGCCTACCCGGAGCGGGCGGGGCTGTCCGCGACGGTGACGGAGCGGATCGCGAAGGTCCCGGGCGTACGGAGCGCGGTCGCGGAGCGCACGATCGCGCTGAGCGCCGCCGACCGGCAGG
The DNA here is from genome assembly GCF_003932715.1 of Streptomyces tsukubensis. NCBI lineage: Bacteria > Bacillati > Actinomycetota > Actinomycetes > Kitasatosporales > Streptomycetaceae > Streptomyces > Streptomyces tsukubensis. Next base: position 2,545,691 of record NZ_CP020700.1, read on the forward strand.
GACGACCGCTCGGCCTCGGTGATCCGCTGTACGGGCACGGCTGGTCGTCCGCCGTCCTCGCCCCCTTCGAGCTGACGGCGGGCGAGCCGCCGCGCACCGGCCGGGAGGCCGTCGTCGACGCGGACCTGGCCCGCGCGGCGGGCCTGAAGGTCGGGGACCGGATCCGGCTCGCCGTCGGCACGACCCCGGCGCCGTACGAGATCAGCGGCATCGTCGACCCCGTCGGCCGGCAGGTGTCCGTCTTCTTCACGGACGCGCGGGCCGCGGAACTCTCACCCCACCCGGACCGGCTGACCGCCGTCGGGGTGCTCGCCGAACCGGGCACGGACGCGTCGGCGCTCGCGGACCGGATCGCGAAGGCCGTGCCCGGTACGGACATCCACACCGGCAGCGAGATCGGTGATGTCGAATTCCTCGACGTCGGTCAGTCGCGCGGTTTCCTCGTCGGGCTCTCCGCGGCCTTCGGCGGTACGGCGCTGGCCGTCGTCGTCTTCGTCGTCTCCTCCACCCTGGGCCTGGGCATCCAGCAGCGCCGCCGCGAACTGGCGATGCTGCGCGCGATCGCCGCCACGCCCCGCCAGATCCACAAGCTGATCGGCGCCGAGACGCTGCTGGTGTCGGTGGTCGGCTCGGTGCTCGGCGCCGCCCAGGGCTTCCTCGTCGCCGACTGGCTGCGGGCCGCCTTCGCGGAGGCCGGCTCGTTGCCCGCCGACTTCGGTCTGGCCCGCAACCCGCTGCCCGCCGTCGCTTCCGTCGTGCTGTGCGTCCTGGGCGGGCGGCTCGCCGGATATCTCGCGGCCCGGCGGGTGGCCCGGATCCGGCCGGTGGACGCGCTGGGCGAATCCCTGGTCGAAGCCGCGGGGCTGGGCCGCGTCCGGCTGCTCTCGGGTCTGGTGCTGATCGCGCTGGGGCTGGTCGCCGCCGTCGTACTGCCCCTGGTGATCCCCGGGCAGGCCGCGCTCGCCGGGGCAGGCAGCTCGCTGCTGGTGCTGATGGTCGGCGCGGCGCTGATCGGCCCGGCTCTGGTGAAGGCGGCGGCGCGGCTGCTCGGTCCGCTGCTGTCCCGCTCCCGCGTCAGCGGCTATCTCGCCGCGGCGAACAGCGCCGCCAACTCCCGCCGGCTGAGCGGTGCCGTGGTGCCGCTGGCGCTCGGGGCCGCGATGGCGCTGCTCCAGATCTCCCTGCTGACCACCGGCCAGGAGGAGGCGAAGCGGCAGACCGCGGAAGGCATCGTGGCGGACTGGGTCCTCACCAGCGGCGGCGCGGGCACGGGCTTGTCGCCCGAACTGACGGAGACGGTACGGGCCCTGCCCGGGATAGCCGCCGCGACCCCCGTCGCCCGCTCGCAGGTGCTGCTCAACTACGACGAGGCCGACAAGCAGCGGGCCGAAACCTTCAGCGCACAGGGCATCGACCCGGCGGGGCTCGGGCAGGCGCTCGACCTGGACGTCCGGGAAGGCGCTCTGACCGGCCTCACCGGGGACACGGTCGCCCTGAGCCGGATGGCCGCGGGCACGGCCGGTCTCGACGTCGGAGACACCGCCGACCTCCACCTCGGGGACGGCGTACGGAAGAAGCTGAAGGTGATCGCGGTCTACGGGAACGGGCTGGGCTTCGGCGAGGTCACCCTCCCCCACCAGCTGCTGATCCGGCACACCACGAACGGTCTGAACAGCGCTCTGCTGGTCACCGCCGACGAGCGGGCGGGCGGCCCGGCGAAGGCGGGCGCGTCCCTCGGGGAACTGGCCGGGCGGACGCCGACGCTGGCGGTGGTGTCCCCGGACGACTACGCGGCGGCGCAGGAGGGCGCGTACGCCGATCAGTCGTGGACGAGCCTGATAGCCAACGGGGCCCTGCTGCTCTATGTCCTGATCGCAGTGGTGAACACGCTGGTCATGACGGTGACGGCGCGGAGCAGGGAGTTCGCGATGCTCCGGCTCATCGGCACCACCGCCCGGCAGACCCGGCGGATGATGTTCATGGAGTCGTGGGTGGTGGTCCTCACGGCGCTGGCGCTGGGCACGCTGATCGCCCTGCCGCCGATGGTGGGCAGCGCGCTGGCGCTGACGGGCCGGCCCGTACCGCATATGGAGCCGGTGGTGTGGCTCGCGGTGGCCGGGTCCGTCGCCCTGCTGGGCTGGTTCTCGACCAGTCTGCCGACCCGGTCGGCGCTGCGGGCGGAGCCGGTGGCGGCCGCGGGCGTACGGGACTGAGCCGGAGCGCGACCGGAACCCTCATCCGGAACCGGAACCCCCGGTCCCCTGTGCGCGCCGGGACCGGGACCCGATCCCCGTCGCCCCGCCGATCCGTCTGCGGGCGGGGCGACGGCCGGCCGGGCGGACATCCGTACCGCCGGAAACCAGGGGGCGGGGGCCGCTGCCACGGCCCCCGCCCTGCTGTTCAGGGTCTGCTGCTCAGGGCCGGGCCGTCGAAGGCGAGTTCAGATACGCCAGCACCGCCAGCACCCGGCGGTGCCCGCTGTCGTTCTGCGGTGACAGCCCCAGCTTCAGGAACACATTGCCGATGTGTTTGCTCACCGAACGCTCGGTGACCGTCAGCAGTGTGGCGATGGTCGTGTTGTCCCGGCCCTCCGCCATCAGCTGGAGGACCTCCCGCTCGCGCGGGGTCAGCGAGTCGAGCGGATCGTCGCGGCGGCGGTTCATCAGCTCGGCGACGACCTCGGGGTCGAGCGCCATGCCCCCGGCCGCGACCCGTTCCAGGGCGTCCAGGAACTCGTCGACCCGGCCGATCCGGTCCTTGAGGAGATAGCCGACACCGGCCGCGCCGTCACCGAGGAGCTCGGCGGCGTACGTCTCCTCCACGTACTGCGACAGCACCAGCACCGGCAGGCCGGGGATCTCGCGGCGCGCGGTCAGCGCCGCCCGCAGGCCCTCGTCCCGGAAGCCGGGCGGCATCCGGACGTCGAGCACCGCCACGTCGGGGCGGTGGCCGAGGAGCGCGGGCAGGATCTCGGGGCCGGTCGACGCGACGGCGGCGACCTCGTGCCCCGCGGACGTCAGCAGCAGGACGAGACCCTCCCGCAACAGCGCATTGTCCTCGGCGATCACCACACGCACGGCAGCTCCACTTCGATCACGGTCGGGCCCCCGGTGGGGCTGGTCAGGTCCACGGTCCCGTCCAGGGCGGCCACCCGGCGGCGGATACCGGTCAGCCCGCTGCCGCCCGACTCGTCGGCACCGCCGGTGCCCTCGTCGCGTACGGAGACGGCGAGACCACGCGGGATCCGGGCGAGCCGGACCGCCGCCGACGCCGATCCGCTGTGCTTGGCGGCGTTCGTCAGGGCCTCGGCGACGACGAAGTACGCGGCGGCCTCGACGGCGGCGGGCGCCCGGGATCCGGCGGCACCGTGCGCGTCGAGACCGTCGACGGCGACCGTCACCACGAGCCCGCTGCCCGAGGCGAGGGCGTGCACCGCGCCCACCAGCCCGCGGTCGGTCAGGATCGGCGGGTGGATGCCCCGGACCACGTGCCGCAACTCGGCCAGCGCCTCCTCGGCCTGGTCCTGGGCGTCGTCGAGGAGCTTGCGGGCCAGCTCCGGGTTGGTTTCGTACGCCCTGCGGGCCATGCCGACGCGCATCGACAGCGCGACCAGCCTGGCCTGGGCGCCGTCGTGCAGATCGCGTTCGATACGGCGCAGCTCGGCGCCGTGCGCGGCGACCGCATCGGCGCGGGTCTCGGTCAGCCGGGCGACGCGCTGCGCGAGCAGGGCGTTGCGGTGCGCCCCGGGGGTCGGTTCGAGCAGGGCGCGGGACCAGGAGTCGTCGAGGTCGGCGAGGCGTTCGAGGAGCGGGAGGACCCGGGCCCGGCGGCCGAGGGTGCCGCTCCAGAAGCCGTCGATCATGAGCCCGAAGTACCAGACGAAGATCAGGACGAAGAGCAGCGCCCAGCCGAAGACGGCATGGACCAGCAGCCAGCGCAGATCGCGGTAGGTGCTGGGATCCCTGACGGCGGTCCGCAGCCGCTCCCCGAGCGGACCGGTGACCGGAAGGTACGCCTCCCCCACCGGTTCCCCGGTCGACCGCGCGATCAGCTTCCGCTTGTAGCCCGCGACCCGGCGCTGGAAGAGGACGGTCTCGGGCAGGGCGCCCGCGCCGACCACCAGGGCGGTGGCGATGGCCGTGAAGATCAGCAGGACGCCGTAGAAGATCGTGGCGTACGCCATCAGGGCGGTACGGCCCAGCCGGATCGTCGCCCGGAACGCCCGGCCCACCGTTTCCTCCACGCCGACCAGCGTAGACGACGGGCGGGCCGGGCCCGGGGGCCGGATCGGGCGGTGGAGCGGACGGTGGAGCGGACTCCACCACGGAGCGGGGGGCGGGCCGGTTCGCGCCGGAGCGGGGCGGGGAGGCATCGTGGGTGTCACCGGCCCCGGCCGCCCCCGCCGCTCCCGGCACACCGCGTACCGCTTGACGCCACCGCGTACCACGTACCACGTACCGCGTACCGCCTGACGCTCACCGCATGGAAGAAGGTCCCCGATCCCGATGAAGCGCGCGCTCTGGTTCCTGCTCTCCGCCTCGCTTGCCGCCGGGTTCGTCAACGACTTCGTCCTCAAGGACCCGGCCCGGACGGCCGTGGACCTCACGGCGGCCGTGGTCATGGTGCTGTCGGGCGTCGCGCTCTATCTGACCCGCTCGGCGAAGAAGCGTTAGGCCGGGTCCGGGCCGGACGGCAGAGAGCCCCTTCGCTGCACGGGGACAGCGGAAGGGGCTCTCCAGGGCCCAGTGGGGGAAGCGCGTTGCCGCTCAGGGCCCTGAGGGCCGCCCACGGACCCGGGGGGACGGTGAGCGCCGTGGACGACGTGCGGGGGCTGCGGCCCGAGACGGCTCAGGTCGTGCCGTTGTACGGGGGCCGGGGCCGGCCGGTACGGCCCGGTTCCGCCGGGCGCTCCGGAGGTGCCGCGCGCTGGTCCGGGCGCTCCGCGGCCATGGTGGTTCCGGCCGCGGAGGACGACGGTCCGGGCGGGGTGGGGCCCGCGGTGGCGGCGTCCTGGGGTGCCGTCAGGAACTGGTGCAGTGACTTCAGGAAGAGGAAGAGCGTGTCCTCCCCGGGCCCGTCGGAGGCGGCGGCTCCGGTCCCGGGGCGCGGGTCGCCTCCGGTCGGCGTCCGGTAGTCGATCCGGCGCCGGTCCGCCCGGCCACCGCCGTACTCCGCGGTCCACAGCGGGTCGAGACCGCAGGGTTCCATACCGCAGCGCGCGGGACGGGCGCCGGTGCCGCGGCCCGTGGCGGGCTGCCGGTAGCGGTAGCGCCGGCCGTCGCCGTGTCCCTTCCGCTCGCGCAGGTGCAGCGCGTCGGCCAGCGCGGTCCTCAGGGGCCGTTTCATCGCCGTGTCCCTTCGCCGTAGGCCCGGACGGCCCAGTCGTCCTCCGGGCCCCAGTAGCCGGGGGTGGTCTCACCGGACGGGCCGTAGCCCTGCGGGGACGGCGCATAGCCGTCGGAGGGTTCCGGCTGCGACGGGTACCCGGGTTCGCCGTACGGTCCGCCGTACGCGTACCCGTACTCCTCAGGCCCCTGCTGTCCCTGTGATCCCTGCGGCGGCTGCTGGCCGGGATGGCCACCCTGATGTCCCTGATGGGACTGGTGGCCCTGATGGTGCTGGTTCGGCTGGTGCATCTGGTGTGCCGGGTGCGGCAGATGGACCTGGGACTGCGGACCGTGGCCGAAGCCGCGTCCGGACGGTCCGGTTCCGCTGTACGGGCCGTGGGGGTACGGGTGGTGGTGACGGGTGTGCTGCGTGCCGTGGGCGACGGGTCCGTGGGCGTACCCCTGGCCCATCGCGTGCTGGAACGAGAAGTCCGGCTGCGGTTGCGGCTGCGGCGCGTAGGGCCGGTACGTCTCCGGCTGCGACGGCTGCGACGGCTGCGGGTGCTGCGGGGCCGCTCCGGACCCCCGCAAGTGGCCCGGATCGTCCGCCGCGAGCCCTTCGGAGTGCCCCGGCGCGGAGGCCGTCGCCGCCGTGGCGCCCACCGGGACCTTCTCCCCGGCTCCCTCCGGCGCGGCGTCCGAGCCCGGCAGCAGCAGCTCCACCTCGCCGCCCCCGGCCTTGCGCCGCTGGTCCACCCACTCCTCCAGCTGGGCCTGGCAGGCCATGTCCAGATGGGAGATCCCGCGCCCGTCGACGACGACCCGGGCACTGCCCGCGAGGGGCTCCAGCGCGTCGATCAGCTTGGGCAGCCGCAGGAAGGTGGCGTTGCCCTTGAGTTCGAGTGTGGCGGTGTCGCCGTCCTTGACCGTACGGATGGTCATATGGGACATCCGCAGCGCGGTGAGGACCACCGCGACCGCCAGTCCGCCGAGCACTCCGTCGAGGAGGTCGGTCGCGACGATCGCCCCGGTGGTGACGAACATGACGAGCCCCTCGCCGCGGTCCTTCTTCCACATCTTCACGAAGGACGGCGGGTTGAAGAGCTTCCAGCCCGCGTGGAGCAGGACGCCCGCGAGGACGGAGACCGGGATCAGTCCGAGCAGCCCCGGCAGCAGCAGACCGAAGCCCAGCAGCCAGACGCCGTGCAGAATGCGGGAGATCTTGGTCCTGGCGCCCGCGTTGACGTTGGCCGCGCTGCGGACGATGACCGCGGTGAGCGGCATCGCGCCCAGCGCTCCGGAGACCGTGTTGCCCACGCCCTGGGCGAACAGTTCCTTGTTGTAGTGGGTGCGCGGGCCGGTGTGCATCCGGTCGACGGCGGCGGCGCTGAACAGGCTCTCGGCCGAGGCGATGATCGTGAAGGTGACCACCATCATCAGCACCTTGGGATCGGCGAGTCCCGAGATATCGCCGAAACCGGGGATGTTGACCGCGTCCAGCATATTGCCGAAGGCGACCTTCTTGACCTCGAAGCCGGGCATGGCGGCGACCACGCAGCCCAGCATCACCGCGACCAGTGGCGCGGGCACCTTGCCGATCGGCTTCGGCACCTTGTACCAGAGGAAGCAGATCACCACCGCCATCGCCCCGAGCAGCAGTGCGGCGCCCTTCTGCGGATCGCCCAGGACGTCCTTGACCAGGTCCGGCAGGCCCATGATGTTCTTCGGAGCCGTACCGTGCTGCTTCGAGTCCACCAGCGCGTACGTCTGGCTGAGGATCAGCGGCACCCCGATCCCGGCCAGCATGCCCTGCACCACGGAGAGGGAGATCGACTGGAAGATCCGGCCCATCTTCAGCGTGCCCAGGATCATCTGGAGGATGCCGCTGACCATGACGACCGGTCCGAGGAGACCCACGCCGTGCTCGGTGGTGAACTCCAGGCACAGCACGGCGAGTCCGGCGGCCGGACCGCTCACCTGAAGGCTGCTGCCGGGCAGGAAGCCGACGACCAGCCCGCCGACGATGCCGGTGATGATGCCCAGGGCGACGGGGACGCCCGACGCCGCCGCGACACCGATGCACAGGGGCAGGGCGACGAGGAAGACGACGACCGAGGCCATCAGGTCGGCGCCGAGGGAACCGGAGCCCGCGGGGGCTGCCGGTGAACCCGCCGTGGGGCGGCCGCTGCTCCTTCTCGCGTGGCGTCCCGCACCGGGACGTACTCCATCAGGGGACACGGGTTTCCTTTCGCCGCATCGGGGGGCCGGTACCGCGCCGGGAGGGGGGCTTCCGGTGGGGTCGCGTCCGGCGGTCCGGTGCGAGTGGGGGGTGGGGGGTCCGGGTGGGCTCGGCCCGGAGGAAGTGTCAGTTGCGGTGGAACACGCCTTGGGTCTCGTCGAGTTCGAGGACCTCGGCGGTGTCGACGCGGTAGTACCAGCCGTGCAGCTTCAGCCGGCCGGCGTCCAGCGCCGCGCGTACGGCGGGGTAGCCACGGAGGGTCGCCAGCTGGGCCGTGACATGGAGCTGGACATAGCGGGCGAGGGTGGCGTCGTCCGGCGGGGTGCCGAGCATCGGGGCCAGGGCGGGGCGGGCGAAGGCCACCCACTGCGAGACGCTGGGCAGTTCGGTCAGATCCTGGTCGTTGGCGAGGGCGCCGACGGCACCGCAGTGGGAGTGGCCGCAGACCACGATGTCGTGGACCTTGAGGACCTCGACCGCGTATTCGATGGTCGCGGCCTCCGCGCACTCCCGCTCGGCCTCGTACGGCGGAATGATGTTGCCCGCGTTGCGCAGTTCGAAGACCTCGCCCGGGACGGCACCCGTGATCAGTGCGGGGATGACCCGGGAGTCCGAACAGCTGATGAAGAGGGTGCCGGGCGTCTGTCCGGCCGCGAACCTGCGGAACGTCTCGCTCTCGGGGGCGACGCGGTGGCGGAAGTTCCGGGCATTGGTGAGCAGTCGCTTCATGTCACGCTCCTTGGGGGTACCTCCGACGCCGCCGGGCGTCGGGAGAGGGGGCCGGCCGCCCTCCGTGGCCCGCCGACAGGTGCGTGGGGGTCGGCATATGCCTGGCGCGGGAGGTACGGGGCGGGCGGGACGGCTGGTACGGCTGGAACATCCGGGGGGATGCCTTGGCCGTGAAGCATGGGCCCACGCGATGAACCATCCGTGAGATCGGAGTGAGAGAGTTCTCACCGCCGCGATGAGCATCTGACAACGATGTCGGATACGGACGGCGCCGGGCACCGCCGGATCGCCGGGCCCCGCGGCGGGTCGGTCCGCCACGGGTACGCCCCCGCTGCACGCGACAGCACGGCGGCACAACAGCACGGCGGCACGGCGGCACGGCGGGGGCGCGCCGCGCCTCACGCCCGGAGGCGGTAGCCGACTCCGCGGATGGTCTCCACCCGGTCGGGGCCGAGTTTGCGCCGCAGATACCGGACGTACACATCGACGATGTTGGACCCGGGGTCGTAGTCGAACCCCCAGACCCGGCTGAGGAGCTGTTCCCTCGTCAGTACCTGGTCGGGGTTGCGCAGGAACACCTCGGCCAGCGAGAACTCCCGTGCCGACAGTTCGGCCACCCGGCCCTCCACATGCACCCGCCGGGTCCGCAGGTCGAGGACGAGGTCCCCGACGCGCAGCACGGACGCCTCCGGTCCGCCCTCGCCGCGCAGCCGCAGTTTCACCCGGGCGAGCAGTTCCTCGAAGGCGAAGGGCTTGGAGAGGTAGTCGTCGGCGCCGCCTTCGAGCCCGGCGACCACGTCCGAAACGCTGTCCCTGGCGGTCAGGATGACCACCGGCAGCGTCACGCGCAGTTCGCGCAGCTTGCGCAGGACGGTCAGCCCGTCGACCGCGGGGAGGCCGAGGTCCAGGATCATCAGATCGCAGTCCCCGGCCCGGGCGTGCTCGTAGGCGGAGAGCCCGTCACCGACGACTGCCGTCACGAACCCGTTGCTCCGGAGCCCCTTTTCGACGAAGGAGGCGATTCCGGCTTCGTCCTCCGCTATCAGTATCCGTTGCATGATGTCCCTTCTGCCAGGAGAAGTGCGCGGGCAGGTCCAGTACGAAGCGGGCGCCGCCGGTCTCGGCGTCCTCGACCCATGCCGTACCGCCGTGTGCCTGGGCGATCTCGCGGACGATGGCCAGTCCCAGCCCGATTCCGGTACCGGCCTGGGCCGGTGAAGCGACCCGTCCGGCCTGGACGAACCGGCCGAAGATCCGCTCCCGGTCCACGGGGCCGACGCCGGGGCCGCTGTCGCGGACCCAGAGCAGGATCCGTCCGTCGCGTACCGCCGAACCCATCTCGATGAGATCGCCGTCGAGGGTGTGCCGGACCGCGTTGGCGGCCAGTTGGATCAGGCCCTGGGTGAGCCGCTGGCCGTCGACGAGGACGGTGGCCTCGGAGACCGCGGCGACCCGCCAGTGCCGGTTGCCGAGGGCCCGGGCCTTGGCGACCACATCGACGATGAGATCGGTCAGATTGGTCTCGCCGACCGTGAGGAAGTCCGGCCGTTCGGCCCGGGCGAGGAGCAGCAGATCGTCCACGATGCGGCTCATCCGGTCGAGCTCGTCGACGACGAGGGCCCGGGTGACGTCCCATTCGACGGCCCAGTCGCCGCTGCCGTTGCCCATCAGTTCGAGATGGCCCCGTACGACGGTGATGGGGGTGCGCAGCTCGTGGCCGACCTCGTCCAGGAAGCGGCGCTGGGTGGTGAAGGCCCGTTCCAGCCGGTCGAGCATATGGTTGAAGGTGTGGGCGAGCGCGGCGACGTCGTCGTCCCCGCGGACGTCGAGCCGCCGGGTCAGATCGGATTCGCCGATCGCGGCGGCGGTCTGGCGCACCAGGCGTACCGGCGCCAGGATCCGGCCGGCCACCAGCCAGCTCGCCAGTCCGGCGCAGACCAGTGCGCCGAAGCCGGTGGCCAGCAGCATTCTGGCCACCTGGCGCTCCTCGCGGAGTTGCCGGTCGCGGAACTCCAGTACCACCAGCCGTACGTCCCTCGGATCCCCGGCGACCTGCACGGGCACCACTCCGTAACGCACCTTGCCGACGGAGGAGTCCAGCCAGCCCACGGCGGTTTCGCCGCGCCACTTCTCCGATGCGAGCACGGCGACGGCCACCGGGTCCCGGTCGAGCCTGATCGGCGGTTCGGCGGCGCTGCGCAGGTCCGCCCGGCCGTCGACGATGCTGAAGAACGTCTCGTCGCGGTTGGGGATGTTCTCCCGCAGGAACTCCTTGAGCAGCGCGGCGCCGTCGGTGTAGGGCCGTCCGTCGGGCTGGACGCGGGTCTGGGCGAAGGTCCGCAGCCGGTTGGCCTCCCACGCCAGCCGGGCTTCGACCTGGTCGTCGAGCTGGGCCTGCCAGACCACGGTGATGCCGACGATGGGCGCGGCGAGGGCCGCGCCGACGAGCAGCATCATCCAGCCGACGATGCGGGAGCGGGCGCTGGCCGTCCGCCGCCGCCGGGGCACTAGTCCGCTCCGTCTTCGTCGTCACCGGACGGGCGGCCGCCCCGGTCGGCGTCACCGTCGCCGTCGCCCTCCTCGCCGTCGTCGCCTTCTCCGGCGGTCGGCATCGGGTGGCCGGATCCGTCGTCGCTGCGCGGCGGCGGAAGGGGCGGTACGGGCCTGCCGCCCGGGTTCCGCGGCGGCGGGGAGGTCCGCTGGGGCGGCGATGCGTACGACGGCGCGAGGTGCGATGGGGAGCCGGTGGACGCGGGGGGCGAGGGCGCCGGGCGCGGCTTCCGGGACGGCGGCGGGCCGGACTCGCCGGTGCCGGTCCGCGGGGGGCGCGAGGTCGCCGGAGGCAGGGGCTCCCCGGTGCCGGGGAGGGAGCCGCCGGACCTTTCGACGATCACCACGGGGCCCAGGTCCAGCGGTTCGGGCTGGCTGGTCAGCACCCGCCCGGCCATCAGTCCGGCACCCGCGAACGCCGCCACCGCGGTGATCACCAGATTCGCTCGCCTCAGTCTCATGCGGAGAGTCTGAATCCCTGATCGAACAGGTGAGTGAAAGAGGAGAGCATTCTCATCCGTGACCGGACGCCGGGACTCCGGGGCGGGGCGCGGGCCCCTCGGGACGGACCGGGGCGCCGGGCCGGGCAGCCCTGCGACGCTGTTCATCCGTAACTCCCTTGAGTTCACCGAGACCACTTCCGACTCCTTCAGCACGCTTGTCACCGCTTCCCGCCCATCGTTGAGCCCCGTTTCTGCACTTTGTTCCGTTCCGATACGCCGGCCAGTTGTGATCGCGGTCGTCGGGAGATACGGCGCGGAGCGCCCGATGATTCAAGGGGAGGCAAAGTCGGGAACCGGCCGGGTCTGCAACACGGAGAAAGGCGGCAGGCGGCAGGCGGCAGGCGGCAGCGGTCAACGGCACTCAGCGGCCTGCTCAGGGGAATGAATGAGTACTCATTCACCGCGCGGCCGAGTAGCCGTACGGATATCCGGCGGTCCCGGTCCGCCCGAGGCTTGGGCCATGACGAAGCGACTGAAGAGCGTGCAGTGGGCGGCCATGCGCCTGCTGATGGGCAGCGCCGGACGACTGAGCAGCGGCATCCGTATCGGCTACCGGCACGGCTTCGACAGCGGGTCGATGCTGGACTACGTGTACGTGAACAAGGCGCGGGGCAGCCTCGGATTCGGCCGGATCATCGACCGCTGCTATCTGAACGCCATCGGCTGGCGGGCCATCCGCGCCCGCCGGGAGCTGCTCAAGGACGTCCTGCGCAAGGAGATCGCCGACCGGGGCGGCCGGGCCGTGGTCCTCGATGTCGCATCGGGACCGGGCCGCTATCTCCAGGACCTCGTCGAGGAGTATCCGGCCGGTGCGGTCCGGGTCGAGTGCCGCGATCTCGACCCGGCGGGGCTCTCCGCGGGGGAACGGCAGGCGCGCGAGCGGGGGCTGACGGGCATCGCCTTCGCCCGGGGCAATGCCTTGGACCCGGGGCCGCTCGCCGACGGGACCGCGCCGGATGTGATCGTCGTGTCCGGGCTCTACGAACTGCTGCTGGACGACGCGGTGATCGCCGCGTCCGTCGAGAGGCTGCGGGGGCTGCTGGCCCCGGGCGGGGTGCTGGTGTTCACCACCCAGACCCGGCATCCGCAGCTGGAGTTCATCGCTGAAGTCCTGCCCAACCGGGACGGGGTGCCGTGGGTGATGAAATGCCGTCCCGTGGAACTGGCGGAGCGCTGGGCGCGGGATGCGGGCTACTCCGGTGTCACCAGCAGGCGGGAGACAGTGGGGCTGTTCACCGTCACCACGGCGCTGCGGTGACCGGGGGCGCGAGGCGACGGCCAGAGGCGCGGCCCCGGCGACAGTGACGGCGACGGCGACGGCGACGGCGACGGCGAAGAGGGCCCGACATCGGAGGCGTTGCCATGCATAGTTCTCGCTGCGGTGGGCGAATCCACCCGAATGGCAAGGACTCGCCACACTCCCCAGGGGATCTTGTCACGGAGTGAGGTCGTGTGCGTACATGGAGTGTCCGTGGATTCGAGGGGACGAGTCCGCGGCGGAGAAATGGCGGGGGGATGATGAGCCATGGCGGTGGCGGTCGTTCCGGGCTCCGCGCCCGGCCGGGAGGTGTCGCGGTCCGCTGTGCGCGGGCCGGGCGGCCTGCCCGCGCAGCGCACCCAGCACACGCTTCCGGCGGACCATGCCGGTTTCGAGGTCGAGCAGTTGCAGCAGATCCGCGGGGTGAGCCGGATCAGAGCCGCGCTGGTGAGCCTGGTCGGGTCCGCCCGGCACGAGCTGCTCAGCTTCGACGATCCGGCCGCGGCGCTCGGTCAGGGGATTCCCGAGTCCTTCCTGAGAAGCGGTGCGCCCGGATGCGCACCTTCCGGGCACACGGCCCGGGTCCGCCGGATTGCGCCCCGGCACGGGCTGTGTCAGTTGCGGGAGCCGTGGCGCTGTCTCGGTGAGGCCAGGGTCACCGAGTCCGTCCCGTTCAAGATAATCGTCGCTGACCGCTCGGTCGCCGCCGTGCCGATCGGCCTCGGACTCGACCCCGGTCCCGGCCTCGGTCTCGGCCCGGGTCCCGGTCCCGGTCTCAGCTTTGGTCCCGGTCCCGGTCTCGGCTTTGGTCCCGGTCCCGGTCTCGGCTTTGGTCCCGGTCTCGACGACAACGACGACAACGACGACAACGATCACAACGGTGTGCTGCTGATCCGGGACCCGGTGGTGGTCCAGGCCCTCGTCAGAACCCATCAGGCCTGGTGGGAGACCGGTGAAGATCCGGTCCTGCGCGTGCTGCCGTCCGGGCCGCCGCCCCATCTGGGGCCGGTGCTCGACGCGATACTGGCCGGGCTGACGGACGATGCGGCGGCGGCCCGGCTGAATATGTCCGGGCGGACCTACAGCCGCCGGGTGGGCGAGCTGATGGCCGCCCTCGGCACCACGAGCCGGTTCCGGGCGGGAGTGGAGGCGGCCCGCCGCGGCTGGATCTGACGGCCGGGCGGGCGCCGAAGGGGCCGGGCCGGCTCAGGACACGATGTCCTTGCGGGCGAAGGCCCGGAAGGAGAGCGCGAACAGCACCAGGGCATAGGAGACGGATACGGCGGCGCCCTTGACCATGCCGCCCCATTCCAGTTGCGGCTGGAGGGCGTCGATCCACGCGAACTGCCAGTGCGCGGGGAGGATCTCCCGCCAGTCGCCCAGTGCGGTGACCGCGTCCAGCACATTGCCGACGATCGTCAGTCCGACCGCTCCGCCGACCGCGCCCAGCGGGGCATCGGTCTTCGTGGAGAGCCAGAACGCCAGTCCGGCGGTGACCAGTTGGGAGAGGCAGATGAAGAGAACGACGAGCCCCAGCCGCGGCAGGGTGTCGGCGGCATCCAGGGAGCCGCCGGTGGGCAGCTTCAGCGGACCCCAGCCGTAGGCGACGGTCCCGACGGCCAGCGCGACCACCGGCAGCATCACGATCGCCGCCGCGCTGAAGCCGAGGGCCACGGCGAGCTTGGACCACAACAGCCTCGCCCGGGGTACGGGGGCGGCCAGCAGATAGCGGAGGGAGGACCAGCCCGCCTCGGAGGCGACGGTGTCCCCGTGGAACAGCGCCACCGGGATCACCAGCAGAAAGCCCGCCGAGACAAAGAGGCAGGTGGCCGCGAAGTTGGCGCTCGACGCGGTGGCGGTGTCCATCAGCGTGATGCGGTCGTTCTCGCCGCCGTCCGGACTGCCGCCGATGGCGAAGGCGGCCACGAGGATCAGCGGCAGGGCGGCGAGCACCGCCGCCATCACCATCGTCCGCCGGCGCTTCAGCTGGCGTACCGCCTCGACGCGCAGCGGCAGAGTGCTCCGGGGCCGGTAGCCGGGCGCCGCCGCGGTGGACGGGGCGAGGCCGCTCATGCGGACCCTCCGATCAGGGTGAGGAAGGCGTCTTCGAGGCGGCGGTAGGGGCCGGCTCCGGTCACCGGCACGTCCAGCCGGACGAGTTCCGCGATCAGCTCGTTCGAGGTGGCGCCGGAGAGCCGGACGAGGAGCCCCTCGTCGACACGGCGGGCCGACCCGATGCCCGGGAGGGCTCCGATCTTCTCGACGACCGGATCGGACAGCGGCACCGCGGTGGTGACGAGCAGAGTGTCGCTGCCGCCGGTGATCTCGGAGACCGGACCGGCCTGCACCAGCCGGCCCCGGTCCATCACCACCAGATGGGTACACGACTGCTCCACCTCGGAGAGGAGGTGACTGGAGACGATCACCGTACGGCCACCGGCCGCGTATCGGATCATCACCTCGCGCATCTCGCGGATCTGCGGCGGGTCGAGACCGTTCGTCGGCTCGTCGAGGATCAGCAGATCCGGGAGGCCGAGCATGGCCTGGGCGATGGCGAGCCGCTGGCGCATGCCCTGGGAGTACGTGCGCACCGCGCGGGCCAGGGCGTCGCCGAGGTCCGCGATCTCCAGCGCCTCTTCCAGCCGGGCGTCCTCGGCGGGGCGCCCGGTGGCCTGCCAGTACAACTCCAGGTTCTCCCGGCCCGACAAATGCGGGAGGAAACCGGCTCCCTCGACGAAGGCGCCGACCCGGGAGAGCACGGGCGCGCCGGGGCGGATGGCGTGGCCGAAGACCCTGATCTCGCCCTCGTCGGGGCGGATGAGGCCCATCAGCATCCGGAGGGTGGTGGTCTTGCCGGCGCCGTTCGGCCCGAGCAGACCGAGTACCTGCCCCTTCTCGACCCGGAAGGAGAGTTCCCGTACGGCATAGCGGTCGGTCGCTCCGGCGTACCGCTTGGTGAGACCGGTGATCTCCAGGGGCACGTCGGCGAGGGCGGGGTCGGGTGCCGGGGCCGTGGTGCGGCGGCGGGCGGTGAGCAGCAGGCCCGCGGCGATCAGGGCGGCCGCGGCCGGCAGGCCCCAGGTCCACCAGGGCAGGCCCGCGGCCTGGGTGCGGATCCCGGGCGCGGTCGGGACGGTCAGGGTGCCCGTTGCCACGGCCGCCTTGCCGGTCCCGGTCGCCTTGCCGGTCCCGGTCGCGGCCGGGTTGCCGGTGCCGGAGGCGGCTTCGGTGCCTGTGCCTGTGCCGGTGCCTGTGCCGGTGCCTGTGCCGGTGCCTGTGCCGGTGCCTGTGCCGGTGAGGGCGACGGTGTAGGTGGCGGGGGCGGCCGGGGAGGCGTAGCCGAGGTCGGTGGCGGAGAGCACCAGCCGCAGCCGGTGCCCGGCGTCGACCCGGTGGTCCACGGCGGGGAGGGTCAGCCGGATCTCCTTGCCCTTCTCGGCGCCCTCGACCCGGACGGGGGCGACCAGCTGGGCGGGGAGGACCTGGCTGCGGCCGTCGGGGCCGACGTCGTACACCTTGCCGAAGAGGACGGCTTCCCCGGTGGAGGAGGTGACCCGGAGCCGGACGACGGGCGATCCGGTGATCTGGAGGGCCCGGTCCAGCGGCGCCGATTCGAAACGGGCGTGCTGTCCGGGGAAGTCGAGACCGAGACCGATGCCGAAGGAGGAGAACTGGCCCAGTCCCCCGCTCACTCCGGGCACGGCCGAGATCGCGGGCGGGGTGCCGCCCGCCGGGTTGCCGAAGGTCTGGGGCCGTCCGGAGAGCGTGACCGGGCGCGCACCGGCGGCCAGTCCCGGGTAGCTGTCCGCGGTCGCCCCGCGCAGCCGGGCGGCGCCGTCGGTGGAGTCGAGCCCGCCGGTGCGGCTCACCCGGAACGCGGGCCCGGTCCCCGTGCCCTTGTCGTCCTTCAGATAACGGTCGAACCAGGAGGTGACGCGCTGTCCGATCCGGTCGCTCTCGGAGTCGCCGCCGTCGTGGCCGCCGCTGATCCAGTCGACGGCGACGGGGGCGCCGTTGGCCCGGATCTGCCGGGCCATGGCATCGGCCTGCCCGAGCGGGAAGAGGGAGTCGGACTGCCCCTGGACGACCAGGGTCGGGACGGTGATCCGCTTGCCGACGGCGGACGGGCTGCGGGCTTCCAGCAGCTGCCGGGCCGCGGCGTCGGGCTGTCCGGAGACCGCGACCCGTTCGTACATGGCGCACAGCTCCGGCTGGAACCGTCCGCAGCCCGCGGCGGCGGGGCCGCTTCCGCCCGGCGGGCGCCCCGGAGCGTCCGTATCAGGCGCGGGCGGGGTGCCCGGTGCCGTCGCGGACCCGGTGGAGAAGAAGATCCCGGCCCACAGCTTCTTGAAGACGCCGCCGGGGAAGAGGGAGTCCGCGAGGTTCCAGTAGGTGATCACGGGCGCGATGGCATCGACCCGGCGGTCGTGCCCGGCGGCCAGCAGGGCGACCGCGCCGCCGTACGACGCCCCGGCGACGCCCACCCGGGGGTCCCCCTCCGCGTCCTTGCGGACCTCGGGACGCGCGGCCAGCCAGTCGAGGAGCCGCGAGACGTCCTTCACCTCATGGGCGGGGTCGTTGAGCCCGATCCGCCCGGTCGACTTCCCGAACCCCCGGGCGGACCAGGTGAGCACCGCGTAGCCGTCCCGGGCCAGCCCCTCCGCCTGCTTCCGGACGTCGTCCTTGCTGCCGCCGAACCCATGGCCGAGCAGCACGGCGGGCCGGGGTGCGTCCCGGTCTCCCGCAACGAAGTAGGAGGTGTCGATCTGCGCCCCGGGCATCGGCCGCATCGCGTCCTCACGGTGCACGGCCGGTCCCGGATCGTCGGCGGCGACCGCCCAGGTACCCCCGCCCGCAAGGGCGACGAGGGCCGTGGCGCCCGCGAGCCACCGGCCGCGCGAGCGGGGCCGGGGAAGTCGGATCTTCATGAGAAGACCCTAAGGCGGAACAGCCGCGCCCGACCGGCGACCCCAGGGGGAATCCCGCGCACTCCCCCGGAGGTAGCCGCCGGCCGCCCCGTACACCGCCCGTGGTACGCGCCCCGGAGGATCACCTCGGCTGACAGCGGCCCCGCAACCTTACGTACCCACTGGTGCACCATGCGCCACGGCAGCCGCCTGCGCCCCGGGAGCACCGGCGGCACGGCCGGATCCCGGTGAAGTGCCGTACGACCGTGGGCAGATGTGATTTTCCTGGTTCCTCCGGATGTGGCCTCGGCTATCGTGCAGAGGTGGACTTGGGGCTGATCCAACAGTGGTATCCCGTAGGTACGGACGTCGTGGTCTATCTCGCCGGGGGGCGGTCCGCTCGGGGACGGCTGGAGGCTGTCGGCGCCGACAGCCTCGTGCTCGTCACCGACACCGGACCCACCCTGCTGGGCGCGAACGCGATCGAACAGGTCGGGCTGCCGATGGGCCAGAGCACCGCACCCGCCGCCGCGGCTCCCCCCGCGCCGCCACCGCCCGCCCCGCCGCCACCACCGCCCCCGGCTCCGGTGCCCATCGTGCTCTCCGCCGCCTGGAACGTCCTGGACGGCGAGTTCGCGATGGACCCGGAGCAGGCCCTGCCGACCGCTCCGGCCTTCGCTCTCGACCCCGCGTTCACCCTGGGGTACTCCGAGGCCAAGGAGATCGAAGGGCATCTCAACCGGGCCAAGAACCGGCTCGACTTCGCCACCAAGATCGGCGAGCCGTCCCGGGCCCCGGGAGCGATCCGCGATCTTGCGGCCGCCGCCGCGGACTGCGACTACCCGCCCGCCTTCCATCTCGCCGCCCTGCTGCTCCTGGAACGCGTCGACACCGACGCGGCCCGCCGTCAGGCCGAGGCATGGATGACGGAAGCCGCCTCCTGCGGCCACCGGTACGCCTGGGACCTGGCGGTGCTGCGCCTGCGGAACGGCCGCCCCCGGGAAGCGATCCCGGCCCTTGCCGAAGCGCTGCTGCTCGGCCCCGCCGACCACAGCGACGACGTACTGCTCCGGCTGCTCCTCGCCCTGGCGCTCCGGGAAGGCGACGCGCCCGCCGCCGCGGCAGCCCTCGCCGGAGCGGTCGAGGAGGGGCCCGAGGAGCGCCGGGTCGCCACCCGCGCCGGTCTGTATCTCCTCTCCCGCTTCTCCCCGGAACGGGCCGCACCGCTGGAGCCGTTACTCGCGGCACCGAACCCGGCCCCCGACGAACTGCGCCGGGTCCTCGCCGCCCTCGACCCGGACGCGGCGGACCGGCCGCTCGCCCCGGCGCCGATACCCGGCCCCACTCCCGCCGCCCCTCAGCCGCACCCCGCTCCCCAGACGTACGCGGCTCCGCAGACCTTCACCTCCCCGCAGACGTACACCGCCCCGGTCGCCCCCCGCGTCCCGGAGCCCCGGCCGGTCCGCAAACCGGCCGGGGAGCCGGAGAAGCCGCCCGCCCCCGGCCCCAAGGACCCCCAGCTCCATGTCGCGGCCGCCCGCAACCAGCTCAACCAGGGCAATCTCGACGCCGCGCTGAAGATCGCGCAGAACGCCCTGGCGGGCAGCCCGGGCCATCCCGAACTGCTGGAGATCGCCGAGACCGCGCGGCGCGAGAAGGCGGCCCGTACCCCCGCCGCCCCCGCCTCCAAACGCACGTCCCACTCCCAGCAGGCCCGCGGCAACCGCACCGCCTACGCCCGGGCCCAGCACGCCGACACCAAGGAGAAGGACTGGCCCAAGGCCGAACAGCTCTACCGCCAGGCCCTGACCGAGGACCCGGACAACGAGCGGGCCCGCCGCTCCCTCGCCTGGGGGCTGCACCGCTTCAAGCGCAGCGCCGAGGCGCTGGAGCTGCTGCGCGATCCGAACGTCGTCGTCCAGGACACCCTGCCCCACCAGAACATGATCATCACGATTCTGAGCGACACGGGGAAATGGGCCGAGGCCGCCGGGCTGCTGGAGGACCTGCTGAAGCGGGAGCACCCCAAGCAGACCAGGACGGGCCTGCTGAAGCGGCTGATCGTGCTCTACCGCAGGCTCCGGGACCCGGAGCGGGCCAAGGACGCGGCCCAGCGCCTGCTCCACCACGGCCCCCGCAACCCGGAGTTCCGCAGCCTCTGGGAAGAGGTCGAGAAGGCGGTCCGCTCCGGGATCTGGGACAAGATCGACCAACTGCTGGTCAAAAGCGACTGGAAGCCCGAGCAGTCCGGTTCGATCAGCCCCATCCTCCTGCTCCATCTGGACCACTGCGAGTACGCGGGGGTGAACCCCGCCCGCGTCCAGGAGGGCACCCTCAGCGAGCGGGACGTCCAGGAGCTGGACGATCTCATCCGCAAACTCGGGGCCCAGCGGTCCGCGGACCGCGCCGCCTACAACCTGTCGGCGGCCCGTATCCTGCGGGACCTCAACCAGTCCGAGGACGAACGCTTCCACAAGTCCCTGCGGGGCTTCGGCGCGGCCATGGGCGATCTGTGCACGGCCGAACGCCGCCACGGTGACGTCAGCCGCACCTACTACGCCGAGGCCGTCGCACTCGGCGGCTGGGACGATATGGGCGAGCTGAAGGTCAAGCAGTTCGTCCTCTCCTATCTCGACCCCGACTCCCCGCAGCCGGCCTCGCGCCCGGCGTTCGACCAGTGCCTGCTCTGGGTGCTGGAGGACCAGAGCCTGCACCGGTCCCTCACCTTCGGCCTGCTGAGCCTGATGGCCAACAGCTCCGACCGGGTACGGCGCGAGATCGTCTCCCGCACCTTCCGCGTGGACCACACCAAGGACGTCCTCTTCGCCCAGCTCTGCGCCTATCTGGGCGAGACCAGGCCGTCGAGCGCCCACGACATCTACGCGGAGCTGTGGCAGGAGGCCCTGCACAAGCTCCGCCAGGAGCTGGACACCCAGCGCCAGTCCCTCCAGCTCCCGCTGAACCGCAGCGAACCCCTCGGCGCCCTCGCCGAGGACCAGCAACTGCTGGAGCGCGCCCGGGACCTCGCGCCCACCACCCCGCTGGACATCGACCGGCTCAAGAAGGTGGCCATCACCCTCGCGGACATCCACGGCTATCTGGAACAGCCGTCGTATCTGGAGCAGGAGCGGCTGGAGTCCAAGATCCGTACGGCGGTACGGGAGCTGAAGGGCACCATCGAGACCTCGCCGACCCGGCTCAGCCTGGAGTATCTCGTTCCGCTGCTGACCAAGCTGGACCGGGCGCTCGCCGCGCACTTCGAGGACGTCCAGCGGGCCGCGGAGCCCACGG
Source organism: Streptomyces tsukubensis (assembly GCF_003932715.1). Taxonomy (NCBI): domain Bacteria; kingdom Bacillati; phylum Actinomycetota; class Actinomycetes; order Kitasatosporales; family Streptomycetaceae; genus Streptomyces; species Streptomyces tsukubensis. The sequence goes on from NZ_CP020700.1 coordinate 2,566,495, forward strand.
ACCTCGAAGTGACGAAGGTGCTCTCCAGCTACGCCCCCAGCGCCGCGTCCACCATCCATGTACAGCTCAGTGTGAAGAACCTGCCCCGGCGCAGCCCCGCCGTCGACGTGGTGCTGCGCGTCCTGGACAACACCGACGACTACGAGCCCGTCCCCGAGCCCATTCCGGTCGCCCACAGCCTGCGCGACGAGCAGACCGAGACCTGCACACTCCCCCTGGTGGTGACGGGCCGGGCGATAGCCGAGCAGATCCTGACCCTCCACTACCGCCTGGAGTTCACGGTCCGCTCCGACCGGCGCATCGTCACCGAGCCCCGGACGCTCCCGCTGCGGCTGAACGACTCCCAGGACTGGAAGAAGATCGACAACCCGTATGCCGAGGGTGCCCCGGTCGAGGACAAGGACATGTTCTACGGCCGTGATCCGCTGCTCCAGATACTCGCGGACTCCCTGGAACAGGCCGACGCCAAATGCGTGGTGATCTACGGACAGAAGCGGGTCGGGAAATCGTCGGTCCTGCACCATCTGAAGGAACGCCTCCAGCCCCCGGTGCTCGCGGCCCAGCTGAGCGTCGGCGAGATCAAGATGGGCAAACTGACCCATGCCAGCCTGCTCTACAAGATCGCCAATGCGTTCTTCCGGCGGCTGGAGGATCTGGAGGACGCCGGGCTGCCGGGGCTGGAGCTGCCGCGGCCGGTGCTGACCGAGTTCATCGGCAGCGGGGCGCCGGAGATCTACTTCGACGATTTCATGCGGGACATGCGGCGCCGGATGCAGCGGAGCGAGACCTACCGCGACTGGCGGCTGGTGCTGCTGCTCGACGAGTTCACCATCCTCTACGGCGCCGTGAAACGCACCGACCTGCCCAGGGACTTCATGACCCTGTGGAAGGCGATGCTGGAGCGGAAGCTGTTCAGCAGTGTCGTCGTCGGCAACGACCTGATGCCGCGCTTCCTCAAGGCCTTCCCCAATGAATTCCAGGTCGCCCGGCAGGAACAGGTGACCTATCTGGACCAGGAGTCCGCCGAACTGCTGATCACCGAACCGATCGCCCTGGAGAACGGGGAGAGCCGCTACCGCGGCGACTCCGTCGAACGCATCGTCGAGCTGACCGCCCGCAATCCGTACTACATCCAGCTCTTCTGCAACCGTCTCGTCGAGCACATGAACAGCGAACGCCAGTCGCTGATCGGCCCCGCCGATGTCGACAATGTCGCCGCCGCGCTGGTCAGCGGGGACAAACCGGTGGACCAGGGACAGTTCGACAATCTCCTCACCCCCGGCGACGCCGATGTCAGCGAACTGTCGGAGGACGTCGTGCTCGCGGTCCTCAAGGGCAGCCTCTCCGGCCACCGCCGCGATCTCCATCTCGACGGCCGCAAATCCCGCGAACTGCCGGAGGGCCCCCGCGTCATCGAGGACCTGCTCCGCCGCGACGTCATCGTCCGCGAATCCGAGGACCGCTACCGCATCAAGGTGGGGCTGTTCGCGGAGTGGCTCTGGCACCGAAAGGCGTAACCCCCGTGACCGAGCCGATGCCGGGCGGTTCCGGCAATCCCTTCGCCACGGTCGGCCATCCCGTGCACGGTCCGGCCCATGTGGGCCGCACCGGAGCCGTGGACGTCCTGCTGGAGCGGGTGCTGCACCAGTCGACGGCGGGTGCGACCGCGATCATCGGTCCGCCGCGGATCGGCAAGTCGAGCCTGGCGTACCACGTCTTCATGCGGCCCGACGCCCGTGTGTCCCATCCCCAGCTGCTGCCGGTCTGGATGAACGTACGGACGCAGGCGGGCATCCAGCAGGTCTTCCGCAGGCTCTGCGACGACGTCTGGGATCTGCTGTCCGAGCGGTCCCCCGATATCGACGCGCGCACCGCGGCCGCCTACCAGCGGGCGGTGGCACCCGATCTCCTCTGGGGGCAGGCCCAGAGCGAGACCCAGGAGTTCCTCCGGCTGGTCCGGCGGCGCGGCTGGCGGGTGGTGCTGGTCCTGGACGAGTTCGACGCGGCCCGTGAGGTGTTCCGTACGGAGCCGGGCACCTTCCAGGCGCTCCGGGAGATCGCGTACAACCTCGACTGGAACATCGGTCTGGTCACCACCTCCCGCCGGGAGCTCCGCGAGATCGTCGACATGGCCGATCCCGATGAGTCGACCTTCGCCGGAATCTTCCGCTCCCTCTTTCTGACCTGCTTCGACACCGAGGAGCTGACGGCGCTCACGGCCCGGGTGCCGGGCTTTGCACACCAGCGGGACGGCGACGGCGACGGGGACGGAGACGGGGAGGATCCGGCGGCCGCCGTCGCCCGGCTCGGCGAGCTGACCGGCGGGCACCCCTATCTGGCGAGCGTGCTGCTGGACCGGGTCTGCGGCGCCGCCCGGGGCCGCCCGTTCCGGCTGCTCGACGAGCTGGAGGGCCTCGCGCACTCCCGGCCCGCCGAATTCCAGTACTACTACCGCGATCTCCAGGAGCTGCTGCGCGCCGACGGCCGACTCCGGGCGCTCCTGGAGGTGGTCCTCGGCCCCCAGCTCGTGGTCACCCCGGACGATGCCCTGGTCCTGGTCCAGCAGGGCCTGGTCCGGGTGGAGGACGGCGCGTACCGCGCGTTCTCCGAGGACTTCCAGCAGTTCCTGACCCTGATCGGCCGGAAGCTGGACCACTGGGACAGCTGGATGACCGTGGAGCTGCGCGTCCGGGATCTGGTGGAGTCCGTCTTCGAGGAGCGGTACGGCTCCGACTGGCCGGACCGGCTGCGGGAGGTCCGGCCCAAGCTGGTCGCCATGCTCGACCAGTGCGAGGAGCTGCGCGCCCGGGAGCAGCGGTCGTTCGGCGCCCGGGGCTCCACGCGGCTGCTGGACTTCACCTATCCGCGTGATCTGTACGACCTGATGGCCTCGCACTGGGATCTCTTCGGCCCGCTGCTGAAGAAGGACAAGGCGTACTGGAACGAACGCTTCTCGCTGCTGGCGAAGGTCCGCAACCCCATGGTGCACAACCGGATGTCGGTGGTGACAGCGGTCGAGCAGCGGACGTTCCAGGTGTACTGCGACGAGATCATGGAGCTGCTGGACCGTACCGGCGGCTGACGACCGGCCCGGGGCCGCGGCGGGCCCCGGGCCGATCAGGATCGTGGTCCGGAATCAGTCGTCCGGGATCAGTCGTTACGGGGGAACCCCAGGTCGACGCCCGCGTGCGGCTCCGAGGGGTCGGGCCAGCGGGTGGTGACGACCTTGCCGCGGGTGTAGAAGTGCACGCCGTCGTTTCCGTAGATGTGGTGGTCGCCGAAGAGGGAGTCCTTCCAGCCGCCGAAGGAGTGGTAGCCGACGGGGACCGGGATCGGGACGTTGACGCCGACCATGCCGGCTTCGACCTCCAGCTGGAAGCGGCGGGCGGCGCCGCCGTCCCGGGTGAAGATCGCGGTGCCGTTGCCGTACGGCGAGGCGTTGATCAGCGCCACGCCCTCCTCGTACGTCGCGACCCGTAGCACGCAGAGCACCGGGCCGAAGATCTCGTCGCGGTAGGCGTCGGAGGCGGTGGAGACCCGGTCGAGGAGGGAGAGGCCGATCCAGTGCCCGTCCTCATGGCCCTCGACCGTGTAGCCGGTGCCGTCGAGGACGACCTCGGCGCCCTGGGCTGCCGCCCCGGTCACATAGGAGGCGACCTTGTCGCGGTGGGCGCGGGTGATCAGGGGACCCATCTCGGACGCGGGGTCCGTACCGGGGCCGATGACGATCTTCGCGGCGCGCTCGCGGATCTTCTCCACAAGGTCGTCGGCGACGGAGTCGAGGGCGACGACGGCGGAGATCGCCATACAGCGCTCGCCCGCGGAGCCGTACGCCGCCGAGACCGCGGCGTCGGCGGCCGCGTCCAGATCCGCGTCGGGCAGGACCAGCATGTGGTTCTTGGCGCCGCCGAGCGCCTGGACGCGCTTGCCGTTGGCGGAGGCGGTGGTGTGGATATAGCGGGCGATGGGGGTGGAGCCGACGAAGGAGACCGCGGCCACATCGGGGTGCTCCAGCAGCGCGTCGACCGCGACCTTGTCGCCGTGGACCACATTGAGCACGCCGTCGGGCAGCCCCGCCTCCGAGGCCAGTTCGGCCAGGAGGTTCGCGGCCGAGGGGTCCTTCTCACTGGGCTTCAGGACGAAGGTGTTCCCGCAGGCGACGGCGAGCGGGAACATCCACATCGGCACCATCGCGGGGAAGTTGAACGGGGTGATGCCCGCGACGACCCCCAGCGGCTGGCGGATCGCGGCGACGTCGACCCGGCTGGAGACCTGGGTCGACAGCTCGCCCTTGAGCTGGGTGGTGATCCCGCAGGCCAGTTCGACGATCTCCAGTCCGCGCGCCACCTCCCCGAGCGCGTCCGAGTGCACCTTGCCGTGCTCGGCGGTGATCAGCGCGGCGATATCGTCGCGGCGGGCGTCCAGCAGCGCCCGGTAGCGGAAGAGGACCGCGGTCCGCGCGGCCAGCGACGAGGTGCCCCAGCTCCGAAACGCCTCCTTGGCCGTGGCGACGGCGGCCCCGACCTCGTCCGCCGAGGCCAGCGCCACCCTGGTGGTCACGGCGCCGGTCGCGGGGTCCGTGACCTCGCCCCAGTTGCCGGACGCGCCTTCGACGGTCTTGCCACCGATCCAGTGGTTGACGGTCTTCGTCATCGCGAGAGGCTCCTTCACAAGCTGCGGACGTTCCGGCGGGGGGCCGGGCGGGGGTCACCGGGCGGACCGGACGGCAGGCGCCGGCCGGATCACAGATGGCGGCGCCGGGCGGCGATCCGCCGTTCGTACTCCTCCCGCGCCCTGATCGCGGAGGGACGGGTCGCCGTCTCCGCCACAGGAACATCCCACCACGCCTGTGCCGGGGGCGCGCCCGACACAGTGTCTGCCGTTTCGGTCTCCACGTAGACACCTGTGGGCACGTCCGACCAGCGGGCTTCGGCCAGGGCTTCCCGCAGGTCACGTACGGTACGGGCGCGGATGACCCGGAGGCCGAGGGAGGCCGCGTTGGCCGCCAGGTCGACGGGGAGCGGGCCGCCCGTGTACGTACCGTCGGGCGCGCGGTGCCGGTAGGCCGTACCGAACCCTTCGGCGCCGACGGACTCCGAGAGGCCGCCGATCGACGCATAGCCGTGGTTCTGGAGGATGATCACCTTGATCGGGACGTTCTCCTGGACGGCGGTGACGATCTCGGTGGGGTTCATCAGATACGTACCGTCTCCGACGAGGGCCCAGACGGGCCGGCCGGGGGCCGCCAGGGCGACGCCGATGGCGGCGGGGATCTCGTAGCCCATGCAGGAGTAGCCGTACTCCACGTGGTACTGGTCGGCGGAGCGCGCCCGCCAGAGCTTGTGCAGATCACCGGGGAGCGAACCGGCCGCGTTGATCAGGATGTCGTCCCCGGTGACCAGCGCGTCCAGGGCGCCGAGCACCTGGGGCTGGGTGGGGCGTGCGCCGGGATCGGCGGGGGCGTACGCGGTGTCCACCAAGCGCTCCCAGTCCGCCTTGCGCTCCCCGTAGCCGCTTTCGTACGCCTCCGGGACCCGGTGTCCGCCGGTCGCCGCCAGCGCCTCCGTCAGCTCCTCCAGCCCGGCCCGCGCATCGGCCACGACCGAGAGCCCGGCCAGTTTATGGGCGTCGAAGGAGGTCACATTGATGTTGAGGAACCGGACGGCCGGGTTCTGGAAAAGGGTGGAGGAGGCGGTGGTGAAATCGGACCAGCGGGTGCCGACGCCGATGACGAGATCGGCGGTACGGGCCAGTTCATCGGCCGTCGCGGTACCGGTATGGCCGATTCCGCCCACCTCGCAGGGGTGGTCGTACGGCAGTGCGCCCTTCCCCGCCTGGGTCGTGGCGACGGGGATCCCGGTGGCGTCGGCGAAGGTCCGCAGGGCCTCCTCGGCCTCGGAGTGGTGGACGCCGCCGCCCGCGACGAGCAGGGGCCGGCGGGCCGCCGCCACGGTGTGCGCGGCCTCCGCCAGGGCCCGGCGGTCGGGGCGCGGACGGGCCACCCGCCAGACGCGTTCGGCAAAGAACTCCTCGGGCCAGTCGTACGCCTCCGCCTGGACGTCCTGGGGCAGCGCCAGCGTCACGGCACCGGTCTCGGCGGGGTCGGCAAGGACCCGTACGGCCGCCAACGCGGCCGGAATCAGCGCCTCCGGGCGGGTGATCCGGTCGAACCAGCGGGAGACGGGCCGCAGCGCGTCGTTGACCGACACATCGCCCGCGTAGGGGACTTCGAGCTGCTGGAGCACCGGATCGGCGGGCCGGCCGGCGAAGACGTCACCGGGCAGCAGCAGGACCGGCAGCCGGTTGACCGTGGCGAGCGCGGCGCCGGTGACGAGATTGGTGGCGCCCGGGCCGATGGAGGTGGTGACGGCGTGCGCCGAGAGCCGGCGCGACTGGCGGGCGTAGCCGACGGCGGCATGGACCATGGCCTGTTCGTTACGGCCCTGGTAGTACGGCATCGGGGAATCCGGTCCGGTGCCGGACTCGACCAGTGCCTGGCCGATCCCGGCGACGTTGCCGTGGCCGAAGATGCCCCAGGTGGCGGCGATCAGCCGGTGGCGGCGGCCGTCGCGTTCGGTGTACTGGCGGCTGAGAAAGGCGACGAGCGCCTGGGCGACGGTGAGCCGGGTGGTCATCGGTGTCCTTCCTCGGTGGCGGACGGGGGCGCTGTGGCGGGCGGGGTCACAGGGTCGGACGGGTACACAGGGTCGGACGAGGGCTCCGGGTCGGACGGGGGCGCGGGACGCGGGGCCGGGCTCGGATCCGGGCCGGGTCTCGGGCCCGGCGGGGCCCCGTACAACGGCAGCCGGGCGTCGACGGGCTGCTCCGGCCAGGTGCCCCGGATCCACGCGTGGTCGGGATGGTCGCAGATCAGCCACTCCCGCTCCGGACCCGGCCCCGCCATCACATTGAGGTAGTACATGGTCCGGCCGGGCGGGGCGATCGAAGGACCGTGCCAGCCGTCCGGGATCAGCACCGCGTCCCCGCCGCGGACTTCGGCCAGGACGTCCGTACCACCCGTCCTGGACGGCGATACGCGCTGATAGCCGAGGCCGCCGCCGTCGATCTCGAAGTAGTAGATCTCCTCCAGGACGGATTCGGAGCCCGGCCGGTACTCGTCGTGCTTGTGCGGCGGATAGGACGACCAGTTCCCGCCGGGGGTCAGCACCTCCACCGCGATCAGCCGGTCGCAGTCGAACACGCCCGCCGCCGCGAAGTTGTTGACCTGGCGCGAGCAGTTGCCCGTACCGCGCAGCTCGACCGGTACCTCCGGCGCGGGGCCGTAGCGAGCGGGGAGTCGTCGCTCGCACTTCGCTCCTGCCAAGGCGAAGCGGCCTCCCGCACCGGAGGCGATCTGTGCCCGGGTGTCACGGGGGACGTACGCGAAGTCGGAGACCCCGCTGAACACGTTTTCCCGTCCCAGCAGTTCGAAAAACGCGCCGTCGGCCGTGACCGTGCAGCTTCCCGCCAGCGGCAGCACGATCCACTCGGCATCGCCCGTCGGGAAGGAGTGGGAGCCGCCCGGGGGGAGTTCAAGGATCCGGACGCCGGTGTGCTCCCAGCCCGGCCGGGCGGGATCGCCGGGGTCGATCCGCAGGGCGTACGGCCCGTCGGCGGCGCTGCCCGCCGGAACGTACCGGTCCAAGGGCCGCCCGCCGGTCTCGTCGCTGCTCATCGCTCCGTACGCTCCCTCTCGATACCGTCGTGCCGTTGCCGATGCCGTCGCCGTTGCCGTCGCCGGGCCGCTTCCGCTGCCCGCGGTGCGCCCCGGTTGCCGTCAGAGCAGGCCCACGGCCGTGTCGACGGCCTTGGCGACATCGCCGTCCACGGGGTAGAGCAGCGAACGCCCCACCACAAGACCCTGCACGGTGGGCAGTCGCAGCGCCGTCCGCCACCTCTCGTACGCACCGTGCTGATCGTCCCCGATCTCGCCCCCCAGGATGACGGCAGGCAGCGTGGAGGTCTCCAGAACGGCCTCCATATCGGCGGGATCCTCGGTCACGGGGACCTTCAGCCAGGTGTACGCGGACGTTCCGGCCAGGCCCGAGGCGATGGCTATCGACCGGGTGACGGCTTCGGCGCCGAGGTCGCTGCGGAGCTTCCCGTCCACCCGGTGGCAGATGAACGGCTCCACAAAGACCGGAAGTCGATGCTCGGCCATCTCGTCGATGGTCCGTGCCGTGGTGTGGAGGGTGTCGAGCGACCCCGGGTCGTCGTAGTCGATGCGCAGCAGCAGCTTCCCCGCGTCGAACCCGAGCCGGACCAGATCGCGGGGGCGGTGGCCGGTGAAACGGTCGTCGAGCTCGAAGGCGGCGCCCGCGAGGCCGCCGCGGTTCATGGAGCCGATGACGATCCGGTCCTCCAGCGCGCCGAGGAGCAGCAGGTCGTCGAGGATGTCGGCGGTGGCGAGCACACCGTCCACGCCGGGCCGCGAGAGCGCGAGACAGAGCCGCTCCAGCAGGTCGATCCGGTTGGCCATGGCGAGCCGGCGGTCCCCGACGGCGAGGGCGCCCCGCGCGGGATGGTCGGCCGCGATGATCATCAGCCGGCCGGTCTCGCCCAGGAGCCGGGGCCGCCGGCTGCGGCGGGCCGCCGCTTCGGCGACGGCTTCGGGGTGGCGGCTGCGGATCCCGGTCAGTCCGGTGATGGAGACCCGGCTCACGACGGCGCCCCGGGAACGGCGGTGCCGGGGGTGGCGGTGCCGGGGGCGGGCCCGGACGGCGGCTGTGCGGATGGCGACTGCGCGGTTGGCGACTGTGCGGTTGGCGGAGGGGTCCGTTCCGGCGGTACGGGGCCGCCCGCGAGGACCTGTTCGACCTCGTCCGGGTACGGCATCGCGCTGGAACAGGCGAGCCTGGCCGCCACGATCGCCCCGGCCGCGTTGGCGTACCGCATGACCTGCTCCAGCGGCAGACCGGCCAGCAGTCCGTGGCAGAGCGCGCCGCCGAAGGCGTCCCCCGCGCCCAGACCGTTGACGACCTCGACGGGGACGGGCGGGACCTCGGCCCGGGTGCCGTCGCGGTGGAGCGCGAGGACGCCCTTCGGGCCCTGTTTGACCACGGCGAGTTCGGCTCCGGCGGCGAGCAGCGCCCGGGCGGCGGTCTCCGGGTCGCGCTCCCCCGTGGCGATCTCGCACTCGTCGACGTTGCCGACGGCGACGGTCGCGAAGCCGAGGGCCTCGCGGTAGTACGGGCGGGCCGTCTCCGGGTCCCGCCAGAACATCGGCCGCCAGTCGAGGTCGAGGACGGTGAGCCCGGCGCGGTCCCGGTGGGCGAGCGCGGCCTGGGTGGCGCCGCGGCTGGGCTCGGCGCTCAGACCGGTGCCGGTCACCCAGAAGACCCGGGCCCGCCGGATCTCGGCCAGGTCGAGTTCGTCGGTACGGATCTCCAGGTCGGGGGCCTTGGGCTGCCGGTAGAAGTAGAGCGGGAAGTCGTCCGGCGGGAAGATCTCGCAGAAGGTGACCGGGGTCGGATAGGCGGGGACGGGGGTGACCCAGCGGTCGTCGACGCCGAAGTCGCGCAGGGCGCGGTGGAGGTACTCCCCGAAGGGGTCGCTGCCGGTGCGGGTGATCACGGCGGTACGGCGGCCGAGGCGGGCCGCGCCGACGGCCACGTTGCTCGCGGAGCCGCCGAGGAACTTGCCGAAGGTGTCGGCCTCGGCCAGCGGGACGCCGGTCCGCAGCGGGTACAGGTCGACGCCGATCCGGCCCATGGTGATCACGTCGTACGGCGGCGGGTCGTACGGCTGAGGCATGCGCGTCCCTTCGGTCCTGCGGTTCGGCGCCCGGTCCCCCGGACCGGTGAGGCGGTGCGCACGGGTCCGGATGCGCACAGGTCTAATAGCCGGTGCGGAGCCCTGTCAATATTTTGTCCTGACATTCGGACGAAGGCTTGACACCCTTTCGGGGCGGCCGGAAAGCTCGACGGTATGACCAGCCCCGTCGCTCCCCTGAACCGCATCCGGATCGGCTCGGCCCCCGACTCCTGGGGCGTGTGGTTCCCCGACGACCCCCGGCAGGTCCCGTGGCGGCGCTTCCTCGACGAGGTCGCCGAAGCGGGGTACGAGTGGATCGAACTGGGCCCTTACGGCTATCTGCCCTCCGATCCGGCGGTACTGGCCGCCGAGACCGGGCGCCGGGGCCTGAAGGTGTCGGCCGGCACCGTTTTCACCGGGCTCCACCACGGCCCCGCCGTCTGGGACGAGACCTGGGCGCACGTCTCGGCCATCGCCGCGCTGACGGAGGCGATGGGCGCCCGCCATCTGGTGGTCATCCCGTCCTTCTGGCGGGACGACAAGACGGGGAAGGTGCTGGAGGACAGCACTCTGACGGCGGAACAGTGGCGCGATCTGACCCGTCAGACGGAACGGCTCGGGCGGGAGGTCCGTGAGCGGTACGGGCTGGAGATCGTCGTCCATCCGCACGCCGACACCCATATCGACGGCGAGGAGAACGTGGCCCGCTTTCTGGACGCCACCGACCCCGCGCTGGTCTCCCTCTGCCTCGACACGGGGCACTACGCCTACTGCGGCGGCGACAGCGTGAAGCTCATCGAGACCTACGGGGAGCGGATCGGCTACCTCCATCTGAAGCAGGTCGATCCGGAGGTACTGGCCGGGGTGGTGGCGGAAGGGGTGCCGTTCGGGCCCGCGGTGGCGCGGGGTGTGATGTGCGAGCCGCCGGGCGGGGTGCCGGCGCTGGAACCGGTCCTGGCCGCGGCACAGGCGCTCGGCATCGAACTGTTCGCCATCGTCGAACAGGACATGTATCCGTGCCCGCCGGACAAGCCGTTCCCGATCGCGGAGCGGACCCGGCGCTTCCTGCGCTCCTGCGGAGCCTGAGGCCGTACCGCTGCGGGCGGGGGCTGCACGGGCCCCGGGCGTTCCGGCCATGGGGGGGCGCGCAGTTGCTCGGCAGGGCGCATGAGCCGGGGTGCACGACCGGCGTACGGACCCGGCCGGACCGGCGCGCGACCGCCCGGGGCGGTTTATGCCGATGATCGGATATATCTCCATTACGCGGGTCTTCCGTCACAGGTGATCAACACCGCGGCACTTCCCCTCCCGCGGCGGGGCCCGCGGGGACAGGCTCGGTGCTCGCCAAGCGCATCCGCCGCAGGTCCTTCGCGGTCCCCCCACCACGACTGCGGCGCCCGCAAGGAGGTGTCTCACAGATGTCGGACAGAAGGCTCTGGTCGTACAAGGAGATCGCCGCACACATCCAGGTGCAGCCGGACACCGTCCGCTCCTACCGCAAGCACGGACATCTGCCGCCGCCCGACCTGGTCGAGGGCGGGAAGCCGTACTGGTACGCGGACACCATCCGCACCTGGGTGGCCAACCGTCCCGGCAACAACCGCGGCCGCCGCTGACCCGACGCGCGGCCCGGTCCCGGCGTCCCGCACCCCCATGAGGGGTGCGGGACGCCCCCGTAAAGCCCCCGCAGAGCCCCTGTACGCCCCAACCCTCCCCCGGGCGCCCCGGACCCCCGCCGGGACGCCTCGCCGCCGGGAACGGCCTCCGGGCCGGCGCCCGGCAGTCCCGGGGCGCGGCAAATCCGCTTGTCCGGGCCCGGCGGACTTCCGAGAATGCGGCTCATGCCCCACACCACCGATATCGCCGACACCGCTGCCACCACCAGCATCACTGGCAGCGCCGACACCACCGGTTTCTCCCTCAAACCCACCCTCCACGGCGAGAGGGTGACGCTCCGCCCCTTCACCGAGGCGGATGTCCCCGTGATGGCCGCGATCCTGGACGACCCCGAGGTCCTGCGGTTCACCGGCTCCACCGACGAGGAGGAGTCGGACGCCGCGGACCCGCAGGCGACGGCCGCCCTGCACACCTGGTACACCAGCCGCAACGACCAGCACGACCGGCTCGACCTCGCGGTCGTCGACCGGACGAGCGGCCGGGTCGTCGGGGAAGTCGTACTCCACGAATGGGATCCCGCGAACCGAAACTGCCGCTTCCGCACGCTGATCGGGCCGGAGGGCCGGGGCCGTGGACTGGGCACCGAGGCCACACGGATGATCGTGGACCACGGCTTCGAGCACATCGGTCTCCACCGCATCGCCCTCAGCGTCTTCGCCTTCAATCCCCGGGCCCGGCGGGTCTACGAGAAGGTGGGCTTCGTCGCGGAGGGCGTCGAGCGGGAGGTGCTGCGCCACGGTGACACCTGGGTGGACGCCACGGCGATGTCGGTCCTGGCCCATGAGTGGCGGGCGCTGCACCGGCCCTGACGGACACCGGCGCCCTCCCGGCCGCGCGGGAGTTGCGGACGGCGACACGCACCAGAGGATTCCATACCCCCTAGGGGTATAGTATGGTGTGCAGCACGGGCCACGGGATCACCACCCGTCCCGGTCCACCCGCAATGCGCCCCCCGACGCCCACGAGGAGAACGCCATGAGCACCCAGTCCGACATCGAGATCATCGAGACGGCCCCCGCGTCGAGCTGCTGCGGCGGAAGCTCCTGCGGTACGGGCGCCGCCGAGGCCGGGGCGCAGGGCGCCGTCACCGCCGTCTACCAGGTGAAGGGCATGACCTGCGGCCACTGCGAGGGGGCGATCTCGGAGGAGGTCTCCGCCATCGCGGGCGTCACCTCCGTAACGGCGGTCGCCGCCACGGGCCTGGTCACCGTCGTTTCGGAGGCCCCGCTCGACGAGGCCGCCGTGCGCGACGCCGTGGACGAGGCGGGTTACGAGCTGGCCGGCACCGCCTGATCCGGGGCAAGCCCTTTCCGGGCCGTACGGGACCGTTCTCCGCGGACGTCCCGTGCGGCCCGTCCGCACGACCGGGCCACTCGGGGACATCCGGGGCGTGCCCGCGCCTTCCCGCGGGCGGTATCGGCGACATTCCGGACACGTGCGAACGTGATCCGCCTCTCATCAAGAGGCGCTTCCGGATCCGGGAGAGAGCGCTTTCCAGGGGCGGACGATCACCGTCCCGGCGGCGGTTCTCCCGACGTTCCCCCTGCTCATCACCGTGATCGACAGTTCCGGACGAGCGGGCCCGCCCGGTCCGGGGCGATCACCCGCCGGGCCGTCGACAGCCGTCCGGCAGCTACATGTGAGGCACAAGACCTTCACAAAGAGACCTAGATCACAGATATTGAGGGGTAACCATTGAGGCCCTCCAAGGGTCTAAATGGACGATGCCGGGAACGTCTTGGGGGACGTTCATGGGATGTCTTGGGGGACATCTCAGGCAAGCGTTGGCCGGGGCACGTGCCCGGGGAGCTTTGAGCGGCCCTCCCGTGCGTACGTACCCCGGCATACCGCGTGAGCAGTAACTGCGGTCGCAGACACCCGGCCGGATCCCGTGGGGGGAATCCGCTCCGGGGATATGGGAAGCGCCCCGCTCGCCGACCCGTGGGGGGATCGGCGGTGGGGCGCTTTCCGCTTGCTGCGGCTCGGTCAGCGGGCCTCGACAGGGACGAAGTCGCGGAGGACCTCACCCGTGTAGATCTGCCGCGGGCGGCCGATACGGGAGCCGGGCTCCTTGATCATCTCGTGCCACTGGGCGATCCAGCCGGGCAGCCGGCCGAGCGCGAAGAGCACGGTGAACATCTCGGTCGGGAAGCCCATGGCCCGGTAGATCAGGCCGGTGTAGAAGTCGACGTTCGGGTAGAGCTTGCGCTCGACGAAGTAGTCGTCGGCCAGCGCGTGCTCCTCCAGCTTGAGGGCGATGTCCAGCAGCTCGTCCGACTTGCCGAGGGCGGAGAGGACATCGTGCGCCGCCGCCTTGATGATCTTCGCCCGGGGGTCGAAGTTCTTGTAGACGCGGTGCCCGAAGCCCATGAGCTTCACGCCGTCTTCCTTGTTCTTCACCTTGCGGATGAAGGAGTCGACGTCGCCGCCGGCGGCCTGGATGCCCTCCAGCATCTCCAGCACCGACTGGTTGGCACCGCCGTGCAGCGGGCCCCAGAGCGCGGAGATACCGGCCGAGATCGACGCGAACATGTTCGCCTGCGAGGAGCCCACCAGGCGGACCGTGGAGGTCGAACAGTTCTGCTCGTGGTCGGCGTGGAGGATGAGCAGCTTGTCGAGGGCCGCGACCACGACCGGGTCCAGGTCGTACTCCTGGGCGGGGACCGAGAAGGTCATCCGCAGGAAGTTCTCCACGTACCCCAGGTCGTTGCGCGGGTAGACGAAGGGGTGGCCGATCGACTTCTTGTAGGCGTACGCCGCGATCGTCGGCAGCTTGGCGAGCAGCCGGATCGTCGAGAGGTGGCGCTGCTTCTCGTCGAACGGGTTGTGGCTGTCCTGGTAGAACGTGGACAGGGCGCTGACCACGGAGGACAGCATCGCCATCGGGTGGGCGTCGCGCGGGAAGCCGTCGAAGAACCGCTTGACGTCCTCGTGCAGCAGCGTGTGCTGGGTGATCTCGTTCTTGAAAGCGGCCAGCTCGTCGACGGTGGGTAGCTCGCCGTTGATGAGCAGATAGGCCACCTCGACGAAGGTGGAGCGCTCGGCGAGCTGCTCGATGGGGTAACCGCGGTAGCGCAGGATGCCCTGTTCGCCGTCGAGGTAGGTGATCGCGGATTTGTAGGCGGCCGTATTGCCGTAGCCGCTGTCCAGGGTCACGAGGCCCGTCTGGGCCCGGAGCTTCCCGATGTCGAAGCCCTTGTCACCGACGGTGCTCTCGACCACCGGGTAGGTGTATTCACCGTCCGCGTACCGCAGTACTACAGAGTTGTCGCTCACGTCATCCCTCACCGACGTAGTGCCTCTTCTTCGAGGTGCCCTGACTGTCTCTACCATCCCCCATTTGGCGCATGAGAGTGCACTCGGGGTCGACCTTTGGGCCTATTGGCGGCACTCAGTGCCGCCAACCTGCTCATCCTGCCCCGTTCGCCCGATTTCCGGAAGTCGGGGTGTCGATTCCCACCCTCTGCGGGGTCGTGGCTCCCCCGGGCGGAGGAGCGTGCGGAGGGTCAGCCCCGCGAGAGCCGGTGGTCGAGCGCGGTGCAGCGTCTGCCCGCGGAAACGGTCCGTACGGCCTGCCCTATCGCCCGGCGGGAGCCGACCAGCACCACCAGCTTCTTCGCCCGGGTGACCGCCGTGTAGAGCAGGTTCCGCTGGAGCATCATCCAGGCGCCGGTGGTGACCGGGATCACCACCGCGGGGTACTCGCTGCCCTGGGAACGGTGGATGGTCACCGCATAGGCATGGGCCAGTTCGTCCAGTTCGTCGAAGTCGTAGACCACCTCCTCGTCCTCGTCGGTGACGATCGTCAGCTTCTGGTCGTCGACGTTCAGAGCGGTCACCACACCGACCGTGCCGTTGAAGATCCCGTTCTGGCCCTTGTCATAGTTGTTACGGATCTGGGTGACCTTGTCGCCGACCCGGAAGACCCGGCCGCCGAAGCGCTTCTCGGCCAGGTCGGGACGGGCGGGGGTAATCGCCTGCTGAAGCAGGCCGTTGAGGACTCCGGCGCCCGCGGGGCCCCGGTGCATCGGGGCGAGGACCTGCACGTCCCGGCGGGGGTCGAGACCGAATTTGGCCGGAATCCTACGGGCTGCCACATCGACCGCCAGCTTGCCCGCGTCCTCGGTCTCCTCCTCCACGAACAGAAAGAAATCGGACAGACCGGTGGTGAGTGGCTGCTCGCCGGAGTTGATGCGGTGGGCGTTGGTGACCACTCCGGACTGCTGCGCCTGGCGGAAGATCCGGGTCAGCCGGACATGGGGCACCGGGCCGCCGTCGGCGAGCAGATCCCGCAGCACCTCTCCGGCGCCCACGCTGGGCAGCTGGTCCACATCGCCCACGAGCAGCAGATGCGCCCCGGGGGCCACGGCCTTCACCAGCTTGTTGGCGAGCAGCAGGTCGAGCATCGACGCCTCGTCGACCACGACGAGGTCGGCGTCGAGCGGCCGGTCGCGGTCGTACGCCGCGTCACCGCCGGGTTTCAGCTCCAGCAGCCGGTGGACGGTGGACGCCTCGGCGCCGGTCAGCTCGGCCAGCCGCTTGGCCGCTCGGCCGGTGGGGGCGGCCAGCAGCACCTTGGCCTTCTTCGCCCGGGCCAGCTCCACCACGGAGCGGACGGTGAACGACTTGCCGCAGCCGGGCCCGCCCGTCAGCACTGCGACCCGGCTGGTCAGCGCGAGCCGTACGGCGGCCTCCTGCTCGGGCGCCAGCTCGGCTCCTGTCCGCTCCGCCAGCCAGGCCAGGGCCTTGTCCCAGTCGACGTCCCGGAAGGCCGGCATCCGGTCCTCGGGGGTCCGCAGCAGCCGCAGCACCTGGGCGGCCAGGGACAGCTCGGCCCGGTGGAAGGGCACGAGATAGACGGCGGTGACCGGCTCGCCGCCCTCGGGTCCTGGGACCTGCTCCCTGACCACCCCCTCCGCGTCGGCGGCCAGCTCGGCCAGGCACTCGATGACCAGTCCGGTGTCGACCTGGAGCAGTTTCACGGCATCGGCGATCAGCCGCTCCTCGGGCAGGAAGCAGTGCCCCTGGTCGGTGGATTGCGACAGGGCGTACTGCAGACCGGCCTTGACGCGCTCCGGGCTGTCGTGCGGTATCCCGACGGCCTGGGCGATGCGGTCGGCGGTGAGGAAGCCGATGCCCCAGACGTCGGCGGCGAGCCGGTAGGGCTGGTTCTTCACGACGGAGATCGACGCGTCCTCGTACTTCTTGTAGATGCGGACGGCGATGGAGGTGGAGACGCCGACGCCCTGGAGGAAGACCATGACCTCCTTGATGGCCTTCTGCTCCTCCCAGGCCGTGCCGATCAGCTTGGTCCGCTTGGGGCCGAGGCCGGGGACCTCGACGAGCCGGCCCGGCTCCTGCTCGATGACGTCGAGGGTGTCCGTACCGAAGTGGTCGACGATCCGCTCCGCGATCCGCGGCCCGATGCCCTTGATCAGGCCGGAGCCGAGATAGCGGCGGATGCCCTGGATCGTGGCGGGCAGGACCGTCGTGTAGTTCTCCACGGTGAACTGCTTGCCGTACTGCGGATGGGAGCCCCAGCGGCCCTCCATCCGCAGGGACTCGCCGGGCTGGGCACCGAGCAGCGAGCCGACCACGGTGAGCAGGTCGCCGGCGCCCCGGCCGGTGTCGACCCGGGCGACCGTGTAGCCGTTCTCCTCGTTGGCGTACGTGATCCGCTCCAGGACCCCTTCGAGGACAGCGAGATTGGACATGCCCCGACGCTACCGTCACGGTCCGACAGCGCGGGCGGGCCTGTGGATACGCACGGCCGAGCACGGCCGAGCCCCGGCGGCCGCCTGTGGAAAACTCCGGGCCGTCCGGCGCCCGCGGCTACCGTGAGAGCGCGGACCCTGCCCGGCACTGCGCCGTCCTCCCCCGTAGCTTCCCCCCGGTCCCCCGAGCCCCCGATTAACCGTTTCCCGTTTCCCGTTTCCCGAGGGAGTGCCGATGCCCCGTACGAAACGAGTTCCCCTCCGGAGGTGGTACGGCCGTGGACCGCGGCCGTCATGGGCCCGCGACGTGCTCGGAGAAGCGTGCCGCGGTCTCCGCGAGTACCTCGGCACCGTCCCGGCTCCACAGCTCCTCGTTGAACAGCTCGACCTCGATGGGGCCGCGGTAGCCCGCCGTGTCCAGCGTCCGCCGCCAGTGCCGCAGATCGACGCAGCCGTCACCGAGCTGCCCGCGGCCGTTCAGCACTCCGCGGGGCAAGGGGGTGGTCCAGTCCGCGAGTTGGAAGGCGTGGATCCGCCCCGCGGCACCCGCCCGCGCCACCTGCGCGGAGGCCTGCTCGTCCCACCAGACGTGATAGGTGTCCACGACGATCCCCACCCGTTCGGGCGGAAAGCGTTCGGCGATGTCGAGCGCCTGCGCCAGGGTGGAGACGACGCACCGGTCCGCCGCGAACATGGGGTGCAGCGGTTCGACCGCGAGCCGTACGCCCGCGGCCCGGGCGTACGGCACCAGTTCCGCCAGCGCATCCACGACCCGTTCCCGGGCCCCGGCCAGATCGCGGCTGCCCGGCGGCAGTCCACCGGAGACCAGGACCAGGGTGTCCGTGCCCAGGGCCGCCGCCTCGTCGAGTGCGGCCCGGTTGTCGTCCAGTGCGCGGTTCCGCCCGGCGGGGTCGGCCGCGGTGAGGAAGCCGCCCCGGCACAGGCTGGTGACGGTCAGCCCCAGGTCCCGCATCAGCCCGGCTGCCGCCCGCACCCCGTAGGCGCGGACCGGTTCGCGCCAGAGTCCGGCGCCCGGAATGCCCAGCCGGGCGCAGGTGTGGGCCAGTTCGGGCAGGGAGAGCTGCCGTACGGTCATCTGGTTGATGCTGAGGCGGTGCCGGACCGTGCCGGCGCCGGGGTTCACGGGCAAGGTTCAGGCTCCGGCGGGGGTGAGCAGGGATGCCATCCGGGCCCGGGCCGCCTCGGGGTCGGGGAAGAGCCCGAGGCGGGTGGCGAGTTCATGGGCGCGGGCGAGGTGGGCGAGCGGACGGGCGGTGTGGAGTCCGCCCGCCATGGTGAAGCGGCGCTGGTGCCCGGCCAGCCAGGCGAGGAAGACCACACCGGTCTTGTAGTGGCGGGTGGGCGGCGCGAAGAGGTGCCGGGCGAGTTCCACGGTCGGGTCGAGAACCGCCCGGAAGGCCTCCGGACCGCGGTCGTCGAGGGCGCGCAGGGCCTCGGCGGCCAGCGGGGCCAGCGGGTCGAAGACCCCGAGCAGAGCGTCGCTGTGGCCGTGTTCGTCGCCCGCGATCAGTTCCGGATAGTGGAAGTCGTCGCCCGTGTAGCACCGTACGCCCGGCGGGAGTCTCCGGCGCAGGGCGGTCTCGTGCGCGGCATCGAGCAGGGAGATCTTCACCCCGTCGACCTTGTGCGGCCGGGCCGCGACGACGGCGAGAAGCGTATCGGTCGCGGTGGCGCGGTCGTCGCTCCCCCAGTAGCCGCCGAGTGCGGGGTCGAAGGCGGGCCCCAGCCAGTGGAGGATCACGGGGCTCCGGGCCTGCCGCAGCAGCTCCCCGTAGACGTGCTGGTAGTCCTCCGGGGAGCGGGCCGTGGCCGCGAGGGCGCGGGACGCCAGCAGCACGGCCCGGGCGCCGTGCCGCTCGACACGGGCGAGCTGCTCCTCGTAGGCCGCGAGGACGTCGGGGAGCGTCGCCGGGCCGGTGAGCTGATCGGTTCCGGCGCCGCAGACCAGGTCGCCGCCGCCCGCGATGGCCTCGGCGGCGGTACGGCTGATCAGTTCGGCCGCGGCGGGCCAGTCGAGTCCCGCGCCGCGCTGGGCGGTGTCCATGGCCTCCGCGACGCCGAGGCCATGGGCCCAGAGATGGCGGCGGAAGGCGAGCGTGGCGTCCCAGTCGACAGCCGTGGTGTTCCCGGTGGGGCCGGACGCGGGGGCCGGGGCGGCGACGATGTGCGCGGCGGCGAAGAACCGTCGGGAGCGCGGCCGGGGCTGCGGAGATACGGCGCCGGGGGCCGGGGGCCGATGTGCGGAGCCGGGGGCGGGGTCGGGGCCGCGGTCGGAAGGGCGGTCGGAGGCCGGGTCCGGGGGACGGTCGGCCGAAGCGGGGCGGGTGTCGGTCACAGTGTCAGCTCCGGTACCGCGATACGGCGGCCTTCGGCCGACGAGCGCAGCCCCAGCTCCGCGAGCTGCACACCGCGGGCACCGGCCGCGAGGTCCCCTTGGTAGGGCTCCCCCAGGGCGACATGGCGCAGGAAGAGCTCCCACTGGGCCTTGAAGGCGTGCTCGAACGGCTGGTTGTCGGGGACCTCCTGCCACTGGTCGCGGAAGTTCCCGATGCCGGGAAGGTCCGGATTCCAGACCGGTCTCGGGGTGGCGGTGCGGTGCTGGATCCGGCAGTGGCGCAGCCCGGCGACGGCGGAGCCGTGGACGCCGTCGACCTGGAACTCCACCAGCTCGTCCCGGTTCACCCGGACGGCCCAGGAGGAGTTGATCTGTGCCACGGCGCCGCCGTCGAATTCGAAGACGGCGTAGACCGCGTCGTCGGCGGTGGCCGCATAGGGTGTGCCGCGCTCGTCCCAGCGCCGGGGGACGTGGGTGGCGGCATGGGCCATGACGCTGGTGACCCGGCCGAAGAGGCTCTCCAGCAGATAGGACCAGTGGGGGAACATGTCGACGGTGATCCCGCCGCCGTCCTCGCCGCGGTAGTTCCACGACGGGCGCTGCGCCGGCTGCCAGTCGCCCTCGAAGACCCAGTAGCCGAACTCGCCGCGCACGGAGAGGATCTGGCCGAAGAAACCGGCGTCGATCAGCCTTTTGAGCTTCCGCAGCCCCGGGAGGAAGAGCTTGTCCTGGACGACGCCGTGGCGGATGCCGCCGCTCCGGGCGAGCCGTACCAGTTCCAGGGCGCTGTCGAGCCCGGTCGCCGTCGGCTTCTCCGTGTAGACGTGCTTGCCCGCGGCGATGGCCCGGCCCAGGGCCTCGGCGCGGACGGCGGTGGCCTGGGCATCGAAGTAGACGTCGACCGTGTCGTCGGCGAGTACGGCATCGAGGTCGGTGGCCCAGTAGGGCAGTTCGTGGCGTTCGGCGATGGACCTGAGCGCCGGTTCGCGGCGGCCGACGAGGACGGGTTCCGGCCAGAGCCTACGGCCGTCCCCGAGGTCCACGCCGCCCTCCTTCCGCAGTTCCAGCAGGGAGCGGACGAGGTGCTGGTGGTAGCCCATGCGTCCGGTGACGCCGTTCACTGCGATCCGTACGGTGCTGCGTGTCATACGGCCTCCGGGTGCCGGTTGGTCGCGGTGGTTCGGGCCGGACCCGGAACCGGCCGGTCGCCGCCGCGGGCCCCTCGGGCGGCGCGCCGCACCATGAACCGGCGGCCTGGGCGGACGGAGGTGCTCCGGTCCGTCGTGGCTCCATGTCGTCGCAGTAGCAAGCGCTTTCCCAAGGGGGTGACGCTAGCCTGCCGCAAGCGGCCCGGACAAGGGGCCACGGCTCAACTCCCCCCACACTCCCCCGGAGGAAGC
Organism: Streptomyces tsukubensis; assembly: GCF_003932715.1. Lineage (NCBI taxonomy): Bacteria > Bacillati > Actinomycetota > Actinomycetes > Kitasatosporales > Streptomycetaceae > Streptomyces > Streptomyces tsukubensis. The sequence goes on from NZ_CP020700.1 coordinate 2,587,395, forward strand.
GATGACGGTCACTCTGGCGGATGTCGCCGCACGCGCCCGGGTGTCCCCGGCCACCGTGTCCCGGGTGCTCAACGGCAACTATCCGGTGGCCGCTCCGACTCGGGAGCGGGTGCTCCGGGCGGTCGACGAACTGGACTACGTCCTCAACGGACCGGCGAGTTCGCTCGCCGCCGCCACGTCCGACCTGGTCGGCATTCTGGTCAACGACATCGCGGACCCCTTCTTCGCCATCATGGCGGGCGCCGCGCAGGGCGAGATCGGGGGCCAGGAGGGCACCGGGCGCGCGGGCGGCGAGAAGCTGGCCGTCGTCTGCAACACGGGCGGCTCGCCCGATCGCGAGCTGACGTACCTCACCCTGCTCCAGCGGCAGCGGGCGGCGGCCGTGGTGCTGACCGGGGGCGCACTGGAGGATCCGGCCCATATCGCCGCGATGTCGGTGAAGCTGACGAAGATGGCGGACGCCGGGACGAGGATCGTGCTCTGCGGGCGGCCCCCGATGCCGGACAACGACGCGCTGCTGGCTGCGCTCGCGTTCGACAACCGCGGGGGCGGACGCAAGCTGACGGAGCATCTGCTGGCGCTCGGGCACCGCCGGATCGGCTATGTCGCCGGACCTGCGGAGCGTACGACGACCCGGCACCGGCTGGAGGGCCACCGGGCGGCGCTGCGTGCGGCCGGGATCGACGAGGACCAGGAGCGGCTGACGCTGCACGGCCCCTACGCGCGCCGGTCGGGCTACGACTCCACGCTGGAGCTGCTGCGGCGGGCTCCCGGTCTGACGGCGGTCGTGGCGGCCAACGACACGGTCGCACTGGGGGCCTGTGCGGCGCTGCGGGACCAGGGGCTGCGGATACCGCAGGACGTGTCCGTCGCGGGCTTCGACGATCTGCCGTTCTCGGTCGATGTGGTGCCGGCGCTGACGACGGTACGGCTGCCGCTGGCCGAGGCGGGCGCGCGGGCGGGGCGGCTGGCCATGGGCCGGGAGGAGGCCCCGCCGGGCGGTATCGCGACGGTCGAGGCCGAACTGCTGGTACGGGCGTCGACGGCGCCGCCCCGCGGCTGAGCCCGGCGCCCGCGGAGCCGGGCGCGGGATCGGTGACTGTCGGTGACGGCTGGTGATTTTCGGTGGCTGTCGGTGGTTTGGGCAGCATCCACACGGGCATATCTTTGACTGAGTCAAGGATATGAGGGGCGGTCGGTGTGGTGATTCAGGAGATTCGCGCGTTCAACCGGTTCTATACGAACCTCATCGGCGCCCTGGACTACGGCAGGCATCTCTACACGCCGTACACGCTCACCGAATCCCGGGTGCTCTACGAGCTGGCCCACAGTCCGCGGACGGATGCGGCGGACCTGCGGGTCGAGCTGTCGCTGGACGCCGGGTATCTGAGCAGGCTGCTGGGGAAGTTCGAGCGGGACGGGCTGGTGGAGCGGGCCCCGTCCAGGGAGGACGGCCGACGGCAGCGGATCACCCTGACGGGGCGGGGCCGGCAGGCCGCGACGCTGCTGGACGAGCGGTCGCGGGAGGCCGTGGGGACGCTGGTCGCGCGGGTGCCCGCCGGGGAGCGCGAGCGGTTCGTGGCGGCGCTGCGGACGGTGCGCGAGGCCCTGGAGCACTCCCGGCCCGCCGGATCCGGGGAGCCCGTGCTGCGGGAGCCCGCGCCGGGCGATCTGGGCTGGACGGTGTCCCGACACGGCGCTCTGTATGCCGCGGAGTACGGCTGGAACAGCGAGTTCGAGGGGCAAGTCGCCCGGATCGTCGCGGATTTCGCCGCCGGTCACGATCCCCGCAGGGAGCGTGCGTGGATCGCCGAGCTGGACGGCCGTCCCGCCGGGTCGGTGATGTGCGTCCGGGACGAGGCGCCGGACACCGCCCGGCTGCGGGTGCTGCTCGTCGAACCGGAGGCGCGCGGGCGGGGCATCGGGGAGCGGCTGGTCCATGCGGTGATCGACTTCGCGCGCGAGGCCGGCTACCGGGATCTGGTGCTGTGGACCAATGACGTACTCACCGGGGCCCGCCGGATATACGAACGCAGTGGGTTCACTCTGGTTTCGGAGGAGCCGCACCACAGCTTCGGGGCGGATCTGGTCGGCCAGAACTGGCACCTGCCGCTCCGGGATCCGGAGGCGGTGCCCGGATGAGCCCCGGAGCAGGGCCACGGGCCGCAACGGGCACGGGGTCCGGGGGGCCGGGTGACGGGCGGGGGTGGTCGTTCGCGTTCTCGACGCTGGGGGTGCCCGGGATGCCGGTCCGCGAGGTGGCCGCGCTCGCCGCCGACACGGGCTATCAGGGGGTCGAGCTGCGGGCCCATCCCGAGGAGCCGGCGCATCCGGGCATCGGTCCCGGTGAACGGGCCTCGGTGCTCGGGGAGTTCCGGCGCGCAGGTGTGAGTGTCCTGTCCGTCTGTGGCTACGCCCGGGTCGCGGCGGCGGGCCCGGACGCCCCGGTGCTGGACGAGATCGCGGAGCTGGTGGAGCTGGCCCGGGATCTGCGGGCGCCGTACGTCCGGGTGTTTCCCGGCGGGGCCGCGTCGGACGGGGAGTCCGATGCGGTGGCCGCCCGGAGGCTCGCCGCGGCCGTGGGGCCCGCGGAGTCGGCGGGGGTTCGGATCCTGCTGGAGACCCATGACTCCCACCGCACGGGCAGATCGGTCGCCCGGGTGCTGTCCCGGACCGGCCGAGCCGCCCCGGCCCCGGGGGAGGCGCCGGGGGCGGCGGCAGGGGCGGTCTGGGACGTGCTCCACACCTGGCTGGGCGGGGAGGCTCCGGCGGCGACCCTGGAGGCGCTGGCACCCTTCCTGGGCTATGTCCAGGTCAAGGACGTGGCCTCGCGGGAGGATCCGGCGCCGCTGCCGCTCGGTGCGGGGGTGCTGCCGCTCGCCGATGTGCTGTCGGGGCTCAGCGGGCCGATGTGGCTGAGCTGGGAGTACGAGAAGCGGTGGGCTCCGGAGGCGGCACCGCTGCCGGAGTTGCTGGTGCCGGGGCGGGAGCAGCTGGAGCGGCTGCTCGGGAGAAGGAGGTGATGGTGATTCCGGCGACCAGCAGCGCGGCCGCCGTCCAGCCCAGGGCGCTGACCCGCTCGCCGAGCAGCAGCGCGGCGGAGGAGATACCGAAGAACGGGACGAGGAGGGAGAAGGGGGCGACGGAGGAGGCGGGGTAGCGGCGCAGCAGATAGCCCCAGGCGCCGAAGCCGAAGACGGTGGCGCCCCAGGCGAGGTAGAGGACCGTCCCGGCGCCGCTCCAGTCCAGGCCGCGCAGCGCGTCCGCGCCCGCTCGCGGGCCCTCGAAGACCAGGGAGAGGGCGAGCAGCGGCAGAACCGGGACCGTGCAGACCCAGATCATGAAGTTGAGGGCGTCGGGCGGGGCGGCCCTGCGGGTGAGCACATTGGATACGCCCCAGCAGGCCGCGGCCGCGATGACCAGGACGAAGGCGGACATCGGCCCCGACGCTCCCCGGTCGACCGCGGCGAGCGCGATCCCGCCGAGGGCGACCGCCATTCCGGCGATCCGGACCTTCCCCGGGCGCTCGCGCAGCACGACGGCGGCGATGAGGGCGGTGAAGACGGCCTGGACCTGGAGGACGAGGGAGGACAGACCCGCGGGCATGCCGCGGTCCATGCCGATGAACAGCAGACCGAACTTGGCCACGCCGAGGGCCAGCCCCACCCCGATGATCCACTTCCAGGCGACCTTGGGCCGGCCGACGAAGAAGACGGCGGGGAGGGCTGCGACCAGGAAGCGGAGGGCGGACAGCAGCAGCGGCGGGAAGTGCCCGAGACCGATTTCCAGGACGACGAAGTTCACGCCCCACACGGCGGCGACGAGGACGGCGAGGGCGGTATGTGCAGGGCGCATGAAAGGAGGATCACCCGGGGCGACCATGTAGCACCAGCGCGGATTTCTTTATGGTGGAATTCAGCATTGCTTAATCATTTCCTCTGGGCGAGCACCGGACCGCCGACCGCCGTACGTCGGCCCGGGGCACCCCGGGCGGGGGCGGACGGAAGGGAAGACCCATGCTCGACCTGGGAAGACTGCGGGCGCTGCACGCCGTCTGGGTGCACGGTTCGGTGGCCGCCGCGGCCGTGGCCCTCGGCTACACCCCGTCGGCGGTGTCGCAGCAGATCACCAAGTTGGAACGGGAGACCCGGACCACCCTGCTGGAGCGGCGCGGCCGGGGTGTCGCCCTGACCGAGGAGGGGCTCCATCTCGCTTCGACGGCAAGGGAGTTGCTGGCGATCGTGGAGCGGGCCGAGACGGTCATGGAGGAGCGCCGCGGGAAGCCGGCCGGCCGGCTCACCGTCGCCGCCTTCGCCTCGGCGGCGCGGGGGCTGCTGCCGGAGGTGCTGGCACGGCTGGAGCGGGCCCATCCGGGGCTCGACGTCCGGATGACGGAGGTCGATCCGCATCTGTCGATCGACCTGGTCGCCCGCGGGACCACCGATCTGGCGATCGCCCACGACTGGGACATCGCGCCGCTGCCCGCTCCGGAGGGTGTGGAGCAGGCGGTGATCGGTGACGATCTGTGCGATCTGCTGGTCCCGGAGGGGCACCGGTTCGCCGGGCGGTCTGCGGTACGGCGCGAGGAGTTGGCGGGCGAGCGGTGGATCTGCCAGCCACCGGGGACGGTCTGCCACGACTGGCTGATCCGTACGCTGCGTACGGCAGGCTGCGAGCCGGACCTGGTCCATCAGGCGGAGGAGAACCACACACAGGTCGCCCTGGTGGCTGCGGGCCTCGGCATCGCAGTGATGCCCCGGCTGGGGCGCGGCGCCCTCCCCGCGGGGGTCGTGGCGGTGAGCCTCGACCCCGTGCCGCGGCGCCGGCTGTACGCGCTCTGGCGGGCACGTGCGGCCCGGCGGCCCGCGATCGGAGCCGCGGTGACGGCCCTTCAGGAACATTTCATGCGGCTCGACAGCACCCTCGCCCCGGACCCCTCGCCGCCCTCCGCGACGCCCGCAGTCTCCCCATGGGCCTCCTCGCCGGTCACCGGTCCGGCACCCTTTGCGGCCTCCGCCCCGGATCGTCCCGGCACCTGACGGGGCCTCGGAATCGCCCGAAAGTGGCCGGATCCACCCGTTGCACATGGCGCATTCGTGCAGCACGCAGGGGGGTTCAGGGGTGCCTGAAGAGGCTTCGGCGGAGGCCTTGGACCGTCCGCTCAAAGGTCCAAACCATTAACGTAGAGGTCCACACCACCGCATCCACAGAACCTTCACAAGTTTCACGATCTTTCACCAGCGGGGGCTCTCATACCGCTATGACCATTCATTTTTATACTCGCGGGTCTTATTGCCCTACCTACACATTGGCAGTTAGTTTCAGCTCCGTCCGAGGGATTCTGGACGTTTCCTTCAAATCCTTTGCCAGCAAGGCCGGAAGGAGCACCCCCACATGCTCGACCAGTCCCACCAGCCCGAACCCCTGCCGAAGGCGCGGGTCTCCCGGCGTACGCTCCTCGCCGCCACCGCGGTCGCGTCCGCCGTCGTCACCGCGGGAGCCGCACCCGCAGTGGCCGGAAGTACACAGCCCAGACCGGACCGTGACGCACGGCTCAAGCGGCTCATCGCCCGGATGAGCCTGGAGCAGAAGGTGGGCCAGCTCTTCGTCCACTGGTTCTCCGGCAACGACGCCCACAACCCGGCGCCGAACCACGCCGCCGACAACCTCGCGCGGACCGGGTACCGCACCCCCGCCGAAATCGTGAAGGCCTACCACCTCGGTGGTGTCATCTACTTCGGCTGGTCCAGCAACGTCACCAACCCGCGCCAGCTGGGCGGGCTCTCGAACGACCTGCAGAAGGCCGCGCTCAGCCAGCCGAACTCCGTCCCCCTGGTGGTCTCCATCGACCAGGAGCACGGCGGCATCGTCACCCGGGTCGGCCTGCCGGCCACCCAGCTCCCCGGTGCGATGGCGCTCGGGGCCTCCGGTTCCCGCAGCGACGCCCGGACCGCCGCCTACATCGCGGGCACCGAGCTGGCCGCGATCGGTATCAACGAGAACTACGCCCCGGTGGCGGACGTCAATGTGAACCCGGCCAACCCGGTCATCGGCGTCCGATCCTTCGGCTCGGACCCCAAGGCCGCCGCCCGGCTGGTCGCGGCCCAGGTCGACGGCTACCAGTCGGCGCGCGTCGCCGCCTGTGCCAAGCACTTCCCGGGCCACGGCGACACCGGGACGGACAGCCACACCGACCTGCCGGTGATCACCCACACCCGCGAGGAGTGGGAGCGGCTCGACGCGCCGCCGTTCCGGGCCGCCATCAAGGCCGGGATCGACTCCATCATGACGGCGCATCTCCAGGTCGCCGCCCTGGACCCGAGCAACGACCCCGCGACGCTCTCGAAGCCCATCATCACCGGCATCCTCCGCGAGGAGCTGGGCTTCGACGGAGTCATCGTGACGGACGCGCTCAACATGACGGGCGTCCGCACCAAGTACGGCGACGACCGTATCCCGGTGCTCGCGCTCAAGGCGGGTGTGGACCAGCTCCTCTTCCCGTTCAACCTCCCGGTCGCCTGGAACGCCGTGGTGAAGGCCGTCAGGGACGGTGAGCTGACCGAGGCCCGTATCGAGGAGTCGGTACTGCGCATCCTGCGGCTGAAGGAGAAGCACGGTCTGCTGAAGGACCCGCTGGTCTCCCTCTCCCGGCTGGACCGCGTCGTCGGCAACCGCAAGCACCGGGCCGTCGCCGACCGGATCTCCGACGAGACCACGACCCTGCTGGTCAACCAGGGCGGCGCACTGCCCCTCAGCAAGCGGCGCCAGAAGAACGTCCTGGTCGTCGGCATGAACCCCACCTCGCCGACCGGCACGGACCGGCCCGCCACCACCGTGGTGTCGGACACGCTGTCCGGCCTCGGGTTCACCCCCACGGCCCTCGGCTTCCCCAGGGACGTCCCGCTCACGCCCGCCGCGATCGACTCGGCCGTGGCCGCGGCGAGCGGCCGGGACGCGATCGTGGTCCTCACCCAGAACGTGGGGGCCACCAGCCCCCAGCGCACCCTGGTCTCCCGGCTGGTCGCGACCGGTGTCCCGGTCGTGCACCTCGCGGTCGGCAACCCCTACGACATCGCCCAGCTCTCCGGAGTGGCCGCCTCGGTCGCCTCGTACGGCTGGACCGAGGTCGAGGTCCGTTCCGCGGCCCGGGCGATCGCGGGCAAGGTGGACCCGGAGGGCAAGCTCCCGGTGCCCGTGCTCCGCGCGGACAACCCGGCGCAGGCGCTCTACCCGGTCGGCCACGGGCTGTCGTACGACGACTGACGGCCACCGGCCGCACCCGGTCCGGGAACGGCGGGCCGGCCGGCGTACGGCCGGCCGGGCCGCCGCCCCCGGACCGACAACGGACCGACGACGGACCGACGACGGACCGACGACGGACCGACGACGGCCCCACCGGAGCATGCCGCCTCCGGTGGGGCCGTCGTCATGACGTGACCGCCGTCTTCAGGTCCACGGCCGGATGACGGCGGGCGGCCCGGCCGGGCCGCCCGCCGTCACGGCAGAGCCCGTCGTCACGGACGCAGGGTGGGCTCCCGCTCCAGCTCCTGCTTGTCCAGCCGGACATCGGCCTTCGTCAGCCGCTTCGCCTTGGACTCGTCCTGCTGGACCGGCGCCGGAGCGACCCCCGCCCACTTCAGGATCGACGCCGTCGCCGCGGCCCGCTGCTCGGCCGGCAGACCGTCGATCCGGGCACCGTGGTTGGCCCCGGGCACGGTGTGCACGAAGCTGTCGCGCGCGCCCTTGCCCAGCCGGAACGGCTCGGCGCTCCACGGGTCGTTCTCACCGTTGACGAACATCATCTGCCGGGCGTTGTTCCGCACCCAGCGGTCGACGTCCTTCATCGCGTTCTTCTTGAACTTCATCGGGATCTCACGCGGCACGAAGTTCCGCGGCGGCTGGTAGCCGTACCGGCTCAGCCCCTTGAGGTGCGGCTGCGTGACGTCCGGAGAGCCCAGCTCCGTACCGGCCTGGTAGTAGTACGGCGTGTACCCCGACAGCCCCTGGTCGGTGTAGAACGAGAAGCCGGAGATGTCGTTGACCGAGTTCCACAGCTCGTCGTCCGTCGCCGTCTTCGCGTCCGGGATCGTGCCGCAGTCGGCGACCATGCTGTACTGCCAGAACGCCCACGTGTAGTCGAGGACGACCGCTTCGAACGCGCGGTCCAGCGAACCGATCGTGTTGAACGTGTAGTTGTTCGCCGTCGCGTACGCGGCGTACTTCGCCGACAGCGCATCCCGCCGGACCAGCGCCTCGCGCTGGACGCCGTTCAGCTTGTCGCGGCACTCCTGGGTGCCCACGTTCTCCAGGAACCGGTCGTACGCCGAGTCCTCGTCGTTGTCGACGTCGTTCGGCGCGACATAGGCGACGACCCCGTCCATGTCCCGCGGGTAGAAGCGCTCGTAGTACGTGGCGGTCATACCGCCCTTGGAGCCGCCGGTGGAGATCCACTTGCGGTCGTAGATCTTCTTCAGGGCCCGGTGGATCCGGTGCTGGTCGCTGGCGGCCTGCCAGATGTCCAGCTTGGTCCAGTCGGCGGGAGCGGGCCGCGACGGAGTGAAGAAACGGTACTCCATGGAGACCTGGTTACCGTCGATGATCGCCGTGGGCTCACTGCGCCGGGGGCTGGTGTTCAGCCCGTATCCGGAGGTGAAGAAGACGGTGGGGCGGCTGGTGTCCTTGTGCAGCAGGGTGAGCCGCTGCTGGAAGGTCCCCTTGCGCGGATTGCGGTGGTCCACCGGCTGGGTGTAGTTGAGGACGAAGAACCGGTAGCCCGCGGCCGGCTTCTCCTCGATGAGACTCATGCCGGGTATCGCAAGGATCCGGTCCTTGATGTCCGCGGTCGCCGGTGCCCCGGCTCCGGTGGCCGGCTCTGCGGCGGTGGCCGCGCCTGCCGTCGCACCGGTCGCACTCACGGTGCCGATGAGCAGCGCGAGAGACAGCACTCCTCTGAGCGCCTTACGCATGAACCCTCCCCTGGCTTCTACGTGGGTCGCCGTGAACCTAGCGGCGCGGACGGGGAACCCGCCAGACCCCAACGCCGATGACCTGGGAAAACTTTCCGCTGAAGGCCCGTGAACCGGGATTTTTCACACCTGTTCGCGGGTTCCGGCGGCAACTGCGGGGCCGCTTCGGCTCAGCACAGGATCCAGCCGGTGGAGCCGCCGTAGCCGCCGACCGAACCGGACGCCCGGACGCAGCGGTTGAGCGCGTGGACCGAGCGGGGGCCCGCCTGCCGGGTGTACCGGCCGCGGTCGACGACGGGCCTGCCGCCGTGGGCCTGGATGGAGAGCACCATCTGCCGGGGGGTGCCGGGGGACTTGGCGTGGGTGATCGCGCAGGCGTACCGCCGGCTCTTGTAGACGCGGAGTTCGCCGGTGCGGAACACGACTCGGCGGGCCAGCTTCCCGGAGCAGGGCCCGGCGGCCCGGACCTCCTCGGCACCGGGGACGACGGCGAAGATCCCCTCGGCGGTTCCGGGGTTGCGAAGGTGGGGCGAGGTGGCCGCCGCGCTCCCGGTCGCGACGGCCGGACGGTCCGGTCCGGCGACGGCCGGGGGCGTACCCGGTCCGGCGAGGGTGAGCGCGGTGACGGCCAGCAGCAGCGCGAGACCGTAGGCGGCGGCCCGGCGCCCCCCGCCCGCTCCGCTCCGTGTGCTCCGTCCGCTCCGTGTCCGCCCGCCGGACCCCCTGAGATTCGTCACTGCTGCATCCCCCTCCGCACCCCGCGGCGTCACCGGACATCGGTCGTATGTGCGTACGACGCTCGGAAGCGGCGAAAGGGTTGTCACAGGAGTGCGGGAAAACCGTAAAGGAGCCGGAGGACGCCGATCCGTTTCCGGTGGGCCCGGCGGCCGGGCCCACCGGGGACAGGGCCGTGCCACCTTTGGTGGATCCCCCGGGCTCGGCCCGATCCACCGGAACAGGGCCTAACGCACCACGGCCGGGGCCGGGTTCCCGTCCTCGTCGGCGTCTCCCCTGGCGGCCGGGCCGCCGCCGGGCCGGTCGTCCTCGCCGGTGAAGGTCCGCCACAGCCTGGCGTACCTGCCGTCGCGGGCGAGGAGTTCGTCGTGGGTGCCGTCCTCGGCCACCCGGCCGTCCGCCATCACGACGACCCGGTCCGCCCGGGCCGCCGTGGTCAGGCGGTGGGCGACGACCAGGGTGGTACGGCGCCCGGTGAGCCGGTCCGTGGCCTGGTTGACCTGCGCCTCGGTGGCGAGGTCCAGGGCGGCCGTCGCCTCGTCCAGCAGCAGGATGTCCGGATCGACCAGCTCGGCCCGGGCCAGGGCTATCAGCTGGCGCTGCCCGGCGGAGAGATTGCGTCCGCGCTCGGCGACCTCGTGCAGATAGCCGCCCTCCAGGGTGGCGATCATGTCGTGGGCGCCGACCGCCCGGGCCGCCGCCTCCACCTCGGCGTCCCCGGCGCCGGGACGGCCGTACGCGATGGCGTCGCGAATGGTACCGGCGAAGAGGTACGCCTCCTGAGGGACGACGCCCAGCCGCCGCCGGTAGGCGGTCATGTCCAGGTGGCGCAGGTCCACTCCGTCGGCGGTGACCCGGCCCCGGGTCGGGTCGTAGAACCGGGCGACCAGTTTGACCAGGGTCGACTTGCCCGCGCCGGTCTCCCCGACGAAGGCGACGGTCTGCCCGGCCGGTATGCGCAGGTCGATACCGGTCAGCGCCCGCTCGTTCGCACCGGGCAGGTCGGGACCGGAGCCCGCGCCCCTGTCGCCGTCACCGGCGGACGGGGCGGCGCCCTTGCCGCCGTATCCGAAGTCGACGCCCTCGAAGGCGATGTCGCCGCGCAGTTCCCGCACCGGCGCGGGCCGGGCCGCGCCCGTGGTCGACGGCTCCTCCTCCAGCAGCTCCTGGATCCGGCCGAGGGAGACCGCGGCCTGCTGATAGCCGTCGAAGACCTGGGAGAGCTGCTGGACGGGGGCGAAGAAGAGGTCGATGTAGAGGAGGTACGCCACCAGCGCGCCGGTGGTCAGGGTGCCCGCCTCGATACGGCCCGCGCCGACGATCAGCACGGCCGCCGCGGCCACCGAGGCCAGCAGTTGCACGAACGGGAAGTAGACCGAGATCAGCCACTGGCCGCGGATCCGGGCGCTGCGGTAGGCGGCGCTTCCGGCGGCATAGCGGGCCCGGCCCTGCTCCTCGCGGCGGAAGGCCTGCACGATCCGCAGCCCCGTCACCGTCTCCTGGAGGTCGGCGTTGACCGTGCTGACCCGCTCCCGCGCCAGCTCGTACGCCTTCACGCTCTCCCTGCGGAAGAAGTAGGTGCCGACGACGAGCACGGGCAGCGTGGCGAAGACGACCAGCGCCAGTGAGGCGTCGATGACGACGAGGACCACCAGGACCCCGAAGAAGGTGACGACCGAGACGAAGGCCGTGACCAGACCGGTCTGGAGGAAGGTGGAGAGCGCGTCGACGTCGGTCGTCATCCGCGTCATGATCCGGCCGGTCAGCTCGCGCTCGTAGTAGTCCAGGCCGAGGCGCTGGAGCTGGGCGAAGATCCGCAGCCGGACCGAGTACAGCACGCGTTCGCCGGTACGTCCGGTGGTGCGCGTCTCGGCGGTCTGCGCGGCCCACTGGACCAGCACCGCGGCCAGGGCCAGCGCGGACGCCGCCCAGACGGCGCCGAGCGCCGCCTCCTCCACGCCCTGGTCGATCCCGTGCCGGATCAGGACCGGCAGCAGCAGGCCCATTCCGGCGTCGACGGCCACGAACGCCAGGCTGAGCAGCAGCGGCAGCCCGAAGCCGCTGAGCACCAGCCGCAGCCCGCGGCGCCGCGGATCGGGCCGGACGGCCCGCTCCTCGTCGATATCGGGGGTGTCGTCGGCCGCGGGCAGCGCCGCGACCTTGGCCAGCAGTTCGGGGGTCGCGTCCGGGGCCGGGCGGGGGGTGACCGTCTCGTCGCGGACCCACAGCCGGGGTGTGATGCCCCGCTCCGGGTCGTACGCGGAGGCGGCGTCGAGATCGAGCGGGCCGGGCCCGGTCTCCTCCTGGTCGGCGTCGAGTACGGGGGCGTGGCCCGGGGATATCCCGCCCAGCTCCTCCGGGTCGGTCAGCAGCCTGCGGTAGAGCGCGGAGCGTTCGACGAGTTCGTCGTGGGTGCCGATGTCGGTGAGCCGGCCGCCGTCGAGTACGGCGATGCGGTCCGCGAGGTTGAGCGTGGAACGGCGGTGGGCGATGAGCAGGGTGGTGCGCCCGGCCATGACGGCCCGCAGCGCCTCGTGGATCTCGTGCTCGACCCGGGCGTCGACGGCGGAGGTGGCGTCGTCGAGGAGCAGCAGCCGGGGGTCGGTGAGGATGGCCCGGGCCAGGGCGATCCGCTGCCGCTGGCCGCCGGAGAGGGTCAGTCCCTGCTCGCCGACGCGGGTGCCGTAGCCGTCGGGCAGTTCGGCGATGAACCCGTCGGCGCGGGCGGCCCGGGCCGCGGCCGCGATCTCCTCGTCCGTGGCGTCCGGCCTGCCGTAGGCGATATTGGCGCGGACGGTGTCGGAGAAGAGGAAGCTGTCCTCGGGGACCAGGGCGATGGCGGAGCGCAGGGAGTCGAGGGTCAGCTCGCGGACGTCGTGGCCGCCGACGAGCACGGCGCCGTGGCTGACGTCGTAGAAACGGGGAAGCAGCAGCGAGACGGTCGATTTGCCGCTGCCGGAGGCGCCGACCACGGCCACGGTCTCGCCCGCGCCGATCTCCAGCGAGAAGCCGTCGAGCACCGGCGGACGGCCGGATTCCGTCCCGTACCCGAAGGTGACGTCGTCGAATTCGACGGTGGCGGGGGCGTCCGCGGGCAGCTCCCTGCTGCCGTCCTTCAGCACGGGCTCGGTGTCGATCAGCTCCAGCACCCGCTCGGCGCCCGCCCGGGCCTGCTGGCCGACGGTGAGCACCATGGCGAGCATCCGGACCGGTCCGATGAGCTGTGCCAGATAGGTGGAGAAGGCGACGAACGTGCCCAGGGTGATCTCGCCTCGGGTGGCGAGCCAGCCGCCGACCGCGAGCATCGCGACCTGCCCGAGCGCGGGGATGGCCTGGAGGGCGGGGGTGTAGCGGGAGTTCAGCCGGATGGTGCGCAGCCGTCCGGCGAAGAGCCGGCGGCCCGCGTCGCGCAGTTTCGCCGACTCCTGGTCCTCCTGGCCGAAGCCCTTGACGACGCGGACGCCCGATACGGCGCCGTCGACGACGCCCGCGACGGCGGCGGCCTGGCTCTGCGCGTACCACGTGGAGGGGTGGAGCCGGGCCCGGCTGCGGCGGGCGACCCACCACAGGGCGGGGCCGACGGCGAGGGCTATCAGGGTCAGCGGCAGCGAAAGCCACGCCATGATCACCAGGGAGACCAGGAAGAGCAGGACGTTCCCGATGGTCATCGGGAGCATGAAGAGCAGGCCCTGGATGAGCTGGAGGTCGCTGGTGGCACGGCCGACGACCTGGCCGGTGGAGAGTTCGTCCTGGCGGCGCCCGTCGAGCCGGGTGATCGTCGCGTACATCCCGGTGCGCAGATCGTGCTGGACGTCGAGGGCGAGTTTGCCGCCGTAGTACCGGCGGATGTACGTGAAGACGTAGACGACGAGCGCGGCGGCGATCAGCAGACCGGTCCACAGGGCGAGGGAGCCCGAGCCGTCCGCTCCGATCACATCGTCGATGACGATCTTCGTGATGAGCGGGACCAGCGCCATGACGGCCATACCGGCGAGGGAGGAGCCGAGGGCGAGGACGACGTTGAGTCGGTACTGCCAGGCGTAGCCCCAGAGGCGGCGCGCCCAGCCCGGAGCGGGCCCGGGCGCCGGGCCGTCCGTCTCCGGTTCCCGGCTCTGTCCCGGACCCCGTTCTTCCGGCAGGTCCGCCGCCTTCTGTTCCGCCCCTCGGGCCGCCACGTAATGCCTCCCCGTTCCGTTCGACCGGTGTTCCACCGGTTCGCTCGTTCGGTACCGGCGGATGTCGTCAACACGCCCCGGTCCGAATTTCATCCCGTCGTAACAATCAGCGACTCCGCGTGACGAAGCACGGCGGCCCAAAGAAATGCGCCCGGCGTGCGCGAAGGGCGCACACCGGGCGCAGATCATGCCTGCCGCCGGGGCTGACACCCCGGGGTCCGGCGGTCAGCGGGTGGCCGGAACGGCCTCCGTCGCCGCCCGCTCGGGCGTGGCGGGCACCGACTCGTACGGCACGGCGGTGGGCACGAAGGTGCTCCGGGCCGCCACGGTCGGGTTGATGTCCTTGTGGATCGCGCGCGCCACGGCCTGGATGGTGTTGACGCCGTCCTGCATCGCCTTGTTGTTGTGGGTCAGCACCACCATCGAGTAGTTGTGGCCGCGGCCCGTGAAGGCTCCGATGCTGTGGACCCGCCAGCCGAGCGTGGCCCGCGGCAGCCAGCCGTTCTTCACCTGCACGGCGGCCGTGCTCGGCGCACCGGCCGGGGTGCCCCAGCGCTGCGAGCTGACGACGGCGCGCATCAGCTTGAGGGCGTACGCCCGGGAGGCGTCCGTCAGCAGGCCGTTCTTCTCGGTCAGCCGGCCCAGCAGTATCTGCTGGTCACGGGCGGTTATCTGGGTGAGCCCCCAGTAGCCGCTCTTGCCGGGGACGGTCTGCGTCATTCCGGCGGCCGTCAGGAAGCGCTGGACCTTGGTGGTGCCGAGCTGCTTCCACAGGGCGGTGGTGGAGTTGTTGTCCGACTTGGTGATCATCGCGGTGGCAAGGCTCTTCTCACGGGAGGTGAGGCTGCGCTTGGCCCGGTCCGCGTCGTGGAGCAGGGCCGCCAGGACCGTGGACTTCACAATGCTGGCGGAGTCGAACTTCTGGGTCCCCCGCAGCTGGCAGGTGGTGCCGCCGACCCGGTCGTTCAGGTAGATCGCCGTCGTCGACGTGCGGCCCTTGAGCGCCGCGTTGATGTCCTTGGTCAGCTTGGCGGCGAGCCCGGCCTTCTTGGAGACGCAGGTGACCTGCGGTGTGGCCGCGGCGGCCGGAGTGGCGGTGAGCAGTGTCGGCACCATCGCAGCGGCGGCGAGCGCCGCGGTGATCGCGGTGCGCTGACGAATCATGAAGGCTTCCCATCCCCTGGAGTCAATGCGATGGGCGTACACCCGTTCGGTACGTCCACCGTTGGAGATGACAGCCGGGGGGCCGAATGGTTGCCCCGCCGGGGCCGCCCCAGGGGAACAGTTACCTACCGGTGACACATCTGTACGAATCGGCAACATCGGTGCCGGGCTCGGCGGCGCCCCGTAGCCCCCCGCCCGGGCCGGTGGCGGGCGGATCGCGGTGCGCGCCGCCCTCAGCCGCCCGCTGCGCGCAGTTCCCGGTGCAGGGCCCGGGACAGCGCCTCGATGGTCGCGATGCCGTCGCCCATGGCCCGGCTGTCCTCGGTCAGGACGGTGAGGCGGTACGTGCGTCCGCCGGTGGTGAAGGCCCCGGCGCTGTGGACCCGCCAGCCGTCGTGAGCCCGCGGCAGCCAGCCGTTCTTGAGCCGTACGTCCGCCCCCTCCGGCGCCCCGGCCGGTGTGCCCCACCGCTGGCCGGGCACCACGTCGCGCATCAGCCCGAGCGCATGCTCCCGCGAGGCGTCGGTGAGCACCGTGTTGGGGGTGGTCAGCAGGCGCAGCAGGGTGTTCTGGTCGCGGGCGGTGGTCCGGGTCAGTCCCCAGTAGCCGTCCCGGCCCAGTACGGTACGGGTCATTCCTGCGGCCTTGCGGAAGGCGTCGATCCGGCCGGTCCCGAGCGACTGCCACAGACTGCTGGTCGCGGCATTGTCCGAGCGGGTGATCATGGCCCTGGCCAGGTGCTTCTCCCGGGCAGTCAGCGCGCGGCCCGCTTTCTCCGCGGTCCTGAGCAGGGCGCCGAGAACGGTCACCTTGACCACGCTCGCCGCATCGTAGGCCCGGTCGGCGCGGAGTTCGCAGTGGGTGCCGGACGAGGGGTCGTCGAGATGGACGGCGGTGGTCGAGGGGCGGCCGCGCAGCGCGCCGGAGACGGCGTACAGCAGCGTGAAGCCGAGGACGACGTCGGGGGTGGTGCAGGAGGCGGTCGCCCCCGCCGCGGCGGCGACCGCTCCCGTACCACCGGCGGCGACGGCTTCCGCAGGACCCGCGGCGACCGCTCCCGTACGCCCGGCGGGAAGCGCCCCGGGGCCCGGACCCGCTGTCGCCGCTGTCGCTGCTGCCGCCGCGGACGGCGGCACCAGGCCGAGCACCACGGGCAGCACCGCCCCCAGCGCCAGCGCCCGCCGGGTCCCCGGCCCGCCCCGTACCCCCGTCCGCCACGGGACCGTCCGCCGCCGTGCCGTCCCCCGCCGCGCCGTCCTCCGTCGTCCCCGGTCCGCCACGGCCGTCCGCGTACGTATCTCAGGCATGCGGCGCATTCACCCACACGTTCCTGTGAACGGCCGCCGGACGGGGGCCGGTTGACTCGCGGCCCGCAGCCCCGATCGGGACCGGACGCGGCCTACAGGTGGGTGGGCGCGAACATCCTCAGGAGTGCGGGCAGCACCACCACCGAGGGCCCCGGTTCCGCCAGTGCCTTCGCCAGATCGGCCGCGAGCGTCTCCGGAGCCGTACGGACCGCGGGTACGCCGAAGGACTCGGCGAGCGCCACGAAGTCGGGCCGGGCCAGTTCGGTGCCGGTCGCCTCCCCGAAGGCGTCCGTCATGTACTCGCGGAGGATGCCGTAGCCGCCGTCGTCGACGATCAGCCAGGTCACCGGCAGTCCGTACTGCCGGGCGGTGGCCAGCTCCGCGATCGAGTACATCGCGCCGCCGTCGCCGGAGACGGCGAGCACCGGCCGGGACGGATCCGCTGCGGCGGCGCCCAGCGCGGCCGGGAAGCCGTAGCCGAGGCCGCCCGCGCCCTGTGCGGAGTGCATGGTGTTGGGCTGCCGGGCGTCGAAGGCGGACCAGGCCCAGTAGGCGAGGATCGTCATGTCCCAGAAGCTGGGCGAGGTGTCGGGCAGAGCCTCCCGGACGGCGGCCAGCAGCTGCTGCTCGACCGTCCGGTCCTGGGCGGCGATCCGCTCCCGTACCTTCGCGAGCACGGTACGGACCCGCTCGGCCGCCGCCGGATCGGGCCGTTCCGGCACGGTCTCCAGCAGGGCGGAGAGCGCGAGCCGGGCGTCCGCGTGGATCCCGATGCCCGCGTGGTTGGCCTCCAGTTTGCCCGCGTCCGCCTCGACCTGGATCACCCGGCCGCGCGGGGCGAAGGTGTGGTAGTTCGAGGAGAGTTCACCGAGGCCGGAGCCGACGACGAGCAGGACGTCGGCGTCCTCCAGGAAGTCGGTGGTGTGCCGGTCCTCCAGCCACGACTGGAGCGAGAGCGGATGCTCCCAGGGGAAGGCGCCCTTGCCGCCGAAGGTGGTGACAACGGGCGCGTCGAGCCGTTCCGCGAGCGCGAGCAGTTTGCCCGCGGCGTCGGAGCGGACCACTCCGCCGCCCGCGATGATCGCCGGGCGTTCGGCGCCGGCCAGCAGATGGGCGGCGAGCGCGGTCAGCTCGGGCCGCGGAAGCACGTCTTCCGGGGTGGCGTCCATGGCGGTGACGACCGGCAGCAGGGTCTCCGCGAGGAGGACGTCCTGCGGGATCTCGACCCAGACCGGCCCGTGCGGGGCGGTCAGCGCGGACCGCCAGGCGTCAGCGATCGCGGACGGGATCTGGGAGGCGGTACGGGCGGTGTGCACCGATTTGACGATGTCCCGGAACGACGCCTGCTGGTCGCGGAGTTCGTGCAGATAGCCGTGGCGGCCGCCGCCGAGCCCGGCGGAGGGCACCTGGCTGCCGATGGCGAGCACGGGCGCGGAGGCCGCGGCCGCCTCCTGGAGGGCGGCGAGCGACATCAGCGCGCCCGGGCCGGTGGAGAGCAGCAGCGGGGCGGCCTCTCCGGTGATCCGGCCGTAGGCGTCGGCGGCGAAGCCCGCGTTGTTCTCGACGCGCAGTCCGACGTACGAGAGCGACGAGCGGCGCAGCGCGTCGAACATGCCGAGGGCGTGCTGTCCCGGCAGTCCGAAGACGGTGGTGGCGCCGAGGCCCTGGAGGGTCTCGACGACGAGGTCGCCGCCGGTGCGGCCGGGCGGCGGGTTGAGCGCCGCCTCGGTCTGCCGGGCGGTCGGCTTCAGCACCAGGTCGTGGTCGTGGGTCACTTCCCCGCCCTCTCGGCGGCGATCTGCCGGCTCATGATCGTGGTGAGTTCGTACGCGGTGTGGGAGGCGGCGACCGCGGTGATCTCGGCGTGGTCGTAGGCGGGGGCCACCTCGACGACATCGGCGGAGACCAGATGGCAGGAGGACAGTCCGCGGAGGATCTCCAGGAGTTCGCGGGAGGTCATGCCGCCCGCCTCGGGGGTGCCGGTGCCGGGCGCGTGCGCCGGGTCCAGGCAGTCGATGTCGATGGAGATGTAGAGCGGCCGGTCACCGATGCGCTGCCGGAGCTGGTCCGCGATCTCGTCGGCGCCGCGCCGGTAGACATCGGCGGAGGTGACGATGCCGAAGCCCAGCTTCTCGTCGTCGGTGAGGTCCTGCTTGCCGTAGAGGGGACCGCGGATGCCGACGTGGGAGAGGGCGGAGGTGTCGAGGATGCCCTCCTCCACGGCCCGCCGGAACGGGGTGCCGTGGGTGTACTCGGCACCGAAGTACGTGTCCCAGGTGTCGAGGTGGGCGTCGAAGTGGAGGAGCGCGACCGGTCCGTGCTTCTTGGCGACCGACCGCAGCAGCGGCAGGGCGATGGTGTGGTCGCCGCCGAGGGTCATCATCCGGGCGCCGGTGCCGAGGAGGTCGTCGGCGGCGGCCTCGATGGTCTCCACGGCCTCGTTGATGTTGAACGGGTTGGCCGCGATATCGCCCGCGTCGGCAACCTGGGCGAGCGCGAAGGGCGAGGCGTCCTGTGCCGGGTTGTACGGGCGCAGCAGGCGCGAGGCCTCCCGGATGGCGTTGCCGCCGAACCGGGCGCCCGGGCGGTAGGAGACCCCGGCGTCGAAGGGCACGCCGACGACGGCGACATCGGCGCTGCCGACCTCGTCGAGGCGGGGCAGCCGGGCGAAGGTGGCCGGGCCCGCGTAGCGGGGGATGCGGGAGGAGTCGACGGGGCCGCGCGGCCGGCCTTCGCCGCCGGTGCCGGTGGTGGTGCCGGTGGTGCCGCCGCTGTTCGGAGCAGTGCTCATACCCGTATGCCCTCTTCCTGCGTTCTTCCTGGTAGGGATGGCGCCGGTAGCGCCCGGATGCCGGGGGCGGCCGCGTTTCCGCCGGACCGCCCCGGCCGACTTTCATCCCCTTTTGGGGGTCTCTCACCCTCTTGAAGGGGTTCGAGGGTTTCCACGGTAACCAGCGGACGGGGGTGCCCGGCGGCCGGGGCCGCGGGTCGGGGGGCCTGCCCCCGGCCGCCGGGGGCTCAGACCGGGGTCTTCGCCCCGGGGTCCGCCG
This sequence comes from Streptomyces tsukubensis, assembly GCF_003932715.1. NCBI lineage: Bacteria > Bacillati > Actinomycetota > Actinomycetes > Kitasatosporales > Streptomycetaceae > Streptomyces > Streptomyces tsukubensis. Next base: position 2,606,792 of record NZ_CP020700.1, read on the forward strand.
CCGTGGCGGCGGGCACGGGCTCGCCGTCACCGTCGCGGCCCGCGAGCCGCTCCCGCCAGTGGGCGAGGATCGCCTCGTCCGTGGGCCGGGTCAGCAGGCTGACGACGACGTACGCGGCGAGCGACGACAGCAGGCCGTAGTAGACGGGTTCGGTGGCGAGGATGCCGTACGACGCCATCAGGCCGATCACCGCGAGTCCGCCGACGGCGACGGCGGCCAGCGCGCCCTGGACGGTGCCGCGCTTCCACAGCAGTCCGCCGAGGATCGGCACCAGCAGCCCGCCGACCAGGAGGTTGTACGCCACGGTCAGCGCCTGGACCACATCGTTAAGCGCGATGGCGATCGCGACCACCGCGATCCCCATGGCCAGGATGAAGACCCGGTTCCCCTTGACCTCGTCGTGCGGCTCGTCCGCGGCGGAACCGGCCGCCCCCGCATCGGCCGCCCCGGCCCCGGCTCCCGAGCCGAGCCCCCGCAGCTTGGACCAGATGTCGTTGTTGGCGACGGTGGCACAGGCGATCAGGGCTCCGGAGGAGGTCGACATCACGGCGGCCAGGGCGGCGGCCAGCACCAGCCCGCGGGCGCCCATCGGCAGCTCGTCCTTGACGATCAGCGCGAAGGCGTCGTCGGGGTTGGCGAGGTTCGGGTAGAGCACCTTGGCCGCGGTGCCGATCACGGCCCCCGCGACGGCGTACACCAGACAGTAGGTGCCGGCCGCGGTGCCGCCCCAGCGGGCGACCTTGTCGCTGCGGGCGGTGAAGACCCGCTGCCAGATGTCCTGCCCGATGAGCATGCCGAAGGTGTAGATCAGCACATAGGTGAAGATCGTCTCGCCGCCGATGCCGAGCGGGGCGAAGTACTCGTCGGGCAGCTCGGCCCGCATCTCGCTCCAGCCGCCCGCCTTGACGACCGCGACCGGCAGCAGGATCAGCAGCACGCCGACCGTCTTGACGACGAACTGCACCATGTCGGTCAGGGTGATCGACCACATGCCGCCGAGCGTGGAGTAGGCGACGACGACGGCGCCGCCGAGGACGATCGACAGCGTCCGGTTCACATCGAACAGGACGTCGAAGATGGTGGCGTAGGCGATCGTCGACGTGACCGCCAGCATCAGGGTGTACGCCCACATCACCAGGCCCGAGATCAGCCCGGCCCGGCCGCCGTACCGCAGGTCGAGCATCTCCGAGACGGTGTAGACCTTCAGCCGGGCGATCCGGGCGGAGAAGAGGACCGAGAGCGCGAGCAGGCCGAAGCCGATGGTGAGGACCATCCAGGCGCCGGACAGGCCGTGTTTGTAGCCGAGGCCGACACCGCCGATGGTGGAGGCGCCGCCGAGGACGATGGCGGCCATGGTGCCGGAGTACATGGCCGGGCCGAGCCGGCGCCCGGCGACCAGGAATTCGCTCTTGGACTTGGCGCGGCGCATACCCCACCAGCCCATACCGAGCATTCCGGCCAGATAGACGACGATCACCGCGTAGTCGACAGCCATCGGCTCTCCCTCCCGCTTCCGTTTCCGGTCCCCCGGGTCCCTGTTACCTGGTCGTACGTGGTCTTACGTGGTCGTACACGGCCCCGCGTGCCGCAGATGCGGCCGCACCCGCCCCCACCCGCCCACCCGTTCACCGGGCGGCGGCAGCGTGCCGCCCCCCGACCGTAGGTGGCCGGAAAGAAACCATGAAGTGTACGTTTCCTCCATTCCTGATGGCCCTGATGGATGGACCGCACATGCCGACCGTGCCGGAATGCGCGCCGCCGACCCCGCCGAGCCCACTGACCTCACTGACCCCGCTCACACCGCTGACGTCCCCGACACCGCCCGTTCCGCTGGGCGCGCTGCTGGCCCGGGAGGACCTCGGGCTGCGGCGGATCGCGGGGCCCGGGGACCCGGAGCCGGTGGTGCACTGGGTCCACACCTCGGAGATGGCCGACCCGTATCCGTATCTCCTCGGCGGGGAACTGCTGCTGAGCGCCGGAGTGCAGCTCGCGGACCCCGACACCTATGTGGCCCGGCTGGTGGAGGCGGGCGCGGCGGCGCTCGGCTTCGGGGTGGCGCCGGTGTACGACACGGTGCCCGCCGGGCTGGTGGCGGCCTGCGACCGGTACGGGCTGCCGCTGGTCGAGGTGCCGCCGAGGACCCCGTTCACGGCCGTGGCCCGGGCGGTCTGGCAGCTGATGGCCCTGGCCCGCCACCACGAACTGCGCCGGGTGGCCCGGGCTCAGCAGGGTCTGGCGACCGCGGCGGCCCGGCCGGACCCGGTTCCGGCGGTGCTCGGCCAGCTCGCGTCCCGGCTCGGCGGCCGGGCGGTGCTGCTGGCGGCCGACGGCACCGAACTCGCCGCCGCCGGACGCCCGCTGTCCGGTCCGGCCGCGCGGGCGCTGGGCAGACTCGCGGCCGTGGTGCGCCCCGCAGCGCCGGACGCTCCCGACGCCGTCCGCCCGAAGGCCCCTGCCCCGAGCCCGAAGGCACATACCGCCGCATCCGGCAGCGGCGAAGGGCGGGTGGCACCTCCTACGGGTCATACGGGCCCGTCGGCACCGGACCTTCCGGCCGCACCCGGGGCCAAGGGCGTCTCCGCCGCTTCCGACACCGCCGACGGCACCCGTCTCGCCGCCTACGCCGTGGGCAGCCGCGGTCTTGTGCTCGGCCTGGCCACCCCCGACCGCGAACCGGGCGATCACACCGTCGCCGGGGTCGCGGTCGTCCTGCTCTCCTTGCTGACCGCCCCCGGGCAGGGCGGCGGCTCGGGCCGTGACGCCGCCCTCGTCCGGCTGCTGCTGGGCGCCGATCCGGCCGCCACCGCCGCCGAACTCGGCGGCGACCGGTGGACCGCCGTCCGGGCCCGCCCGGGCCGCGGCGGCACGACCCCGTTCGCCACGGCCGCCCTCGGCGCGGCCCTCGGCAGCCCGCTGGTCGATCCGGCGCCCGACGGGACGGTCCGCGTCCTGCTCCCCCGCGCGGTGGACGACGTGCCCGCGCAGCCGGGCTGGGTGCTCGGGGTCGGCGGCCCGGCCGGACCCGGCAGCCTCGCGGACTCCGACACCCAGGCCGCACGGGCGCTGGACACGGCGACAGCGGCCCGCCGGGACGTGGCCGTGCACCGCCCGGGCCCGCTGACCGCGCTGGTCCCGCCCGCCGAGGCCGCCGCCCACGCCAGGACGCTGCTCGCCCCGCTCGCCGACGCGCCCGCGCTCCGCGAGACCCTGCGGGCCTGGCTGTCGCTGCACGGCAGCTGGGACCGTACGGCAGCGGCGCTCGGCATCCACCGGAACACGGTCCGCCAGCGCATCGCCCGCTGCGCCGCCCTCCTCGGCACACCCGCCACCCGCACGAGTGCCGCCGTCCCCGCCGATCTGGACGACGCGGACGTCCGCGCGGAGCTGTGGTTCGCCCTGCGTTCCCTGCCCTGACCCCGGCCGACTGCAGGTTTCCGGCCGCACCGGGCCCGTCCGGAGCCCCGGCCATCGCCCCGGCGACTCTGGACAGGCCCCGTGACCTACGGGTAACTTCGGCCACGGGCGACCGTCTGAGCAAGCGCTTAGCCAACGGCTCGCCCCACGGAGCACAGGACACAGCACCCAGGGACAGCCGCAGGCACCGCGAGAAGGAGGGCGTTCATGCGCCGCACCGTGTACAACGAGGACCACGAGGCGTTCCGCGAGACCATCCGCGCCTTCATCGAGGCCGAGGTCGTCCCCGTGTACGACGAGTGGTACGCGGCCGGGCAGGCCCCCCGCGACTTCTACTACAAGCTCGGTGAGCTGGGCGTCTTCGGTATCGAGGTCCCCGAGGAGTACGGCGGCGCGGGCGAGACGTCCTTCAAGTTCCAGGCGGTCATCACCGAGGAAGCCGCCCGGGCCGCGGTCTCCTTCGGCGGTTCCGGGGTGCATGTCGCGCTCTGCCTCCCCTATCTGCTGGAGTACGGCACCGAGGAGCAGAAGAAGCGCTGGCTGCCCGACTTCGTCTCCGGCGCCGCCATGTACGCGATCGCGATGACCGAGCCCGGCACCGGCTCCGACCTGGCAGGCATGAAGACCACCGCCAGGCTCTCCGAGGACGGCACGCACTACGTCCTCAACGGCGCGAAGACCTTCATCACCGGCGGTGTCCACGCCGACCGGGTCATCGTCTGCGCCCGGACCGCGCCGCCGAGCGCCGAGGACCGCCGCCACGGCATATCCCTGTTCGTCGTGGACACGAAGCTGCCCGGGTACGCGGTGGGCCGCAAGCTCGACAAGCTGGGCCTGCGGACCTCGGACACCGCCGAACTGTCCTTCACGGACGTCAGGGTCCCCGCCGAGGACCTGCTCGGCGAGGAGCACAAGGGCTTCTCCTACCTGGGCCGGAACCTCCCGCAGGAGCGGCTGGCGATCGCCGTCGGCGCCTATGCGCAGGCCAAGGCCGCGATCCGGTTCGCCCAGCAGTACGTCACCGACCGCACGGTCTTCGGACAGCCGGTGGCCTCCTTCCAGAACACCAAGTTCGAACTGGCCGCCTGCCAGGCCGAGGTGGACGCCGCCGAGGCCGTCGCCGACCGTGCCCTGGAGGCCCATGACGCGGGCGAACTGACCGCCGCCGAGGCCGCGTCGGCGAAGCTGTTCTGCACCGAGGTCGCCCACCGGGTGATCGACCGCTGCCTCCAGCTCCACGGCGGCTACGGCTATATGAACGAGTACCCCATCGCCCGCCTGTACGCGGACAACCGCGTCAACCGCATCTACGGCGGCACCAGCGAAGTGATGAAGTCGATCATCGCCAAGTCCATGGGCCTCTGAGGCAACAGGACCCGGCCCCATGAGCATCGCACCGTCCTCCGGGCCCGGGGAACCGCCCCCGGACCCGGGCGCCGCGCTGGACGATCTGCTCGGTCTGCTCGACCTCGAACCGATCGAACGGGACATCTTCCGCGGCCAGTCACGCCCGACGATCGTCCCCCGGGTCTTCGGCGGCCAGGTGGCGGCCCAGGCCCTGGTGGCCGCGGGCCGTACCGTCCCCGCCGAACGGGGCGCGCACTCCCTGCACGCGTACTTCCTGCGCATGGGGGACCCCGGCGCGCCCATCGTCTACACCGTCGACCGGATCCGCGACGGCATGTCCTTCACCACCCGCCGGGTGGTGGCCGTCCAGCACGGCCGGCCGATCTTCCACCTCTCGGCCTCGTTCCAGAGGTACGAGGAGGGGCTGGACCACCAGGCGCCGATGCCGCCCGCGCCGGACCCCGACACCCTGCCGACGGCGGCCGAGGCCCTGCCCTCGTACGCCCGGCACTTCACCGACCCGGCGGCCGCGGAACGCCTCCTGGAAGCCCGGGCGGCGGTCGATCTCCGGTACGCCAACCCGCCCCCGTACGCCACCGTCGGCGAGGTCCGCGAACCCCGTTCGCAGGTCTGGTTCCGCACCGCGGGCAAACTCGACGACGATCCGCTGCTCCACGTCTGTCTGGCGACGTACGTCTCCGATATGACCCTGCTGGACTCGGTGCTGCTGGCCCACGGGCGCGGCGGCTGGGCCGTCGGTGATGTCATGGGCGCTTCCCTGGACCACGCGATGTGGTTCCACCGGCCGTTCCGCGCCGACGAATGGCTGCTGTACGACCAGGAGTCGCCGTCCGCGGCCGGCGGCAGGGGGCTCGGCCAGGCCCGGATCTGGACCCGGGACGGACGGCTCGCGATCTCGGTCATCCAGGAGGGGGTCATCCGGGCCCTGGGCTGACCCCCGCGGCCCCACCCCGGCGCCGCAGCCCCGCCCCGGCGCCGCGGTCGGCGGCAAGGTGAACGGCGTGGAGCCGCCACGCGCCGCGGGGCGTGGCGCACCGGCCGGGGCGCCCGCGCCGCATACGGTCCGCCGTATGACCGATCCGGACGTCCGGCCCCGATCCGCTCCCCCGCCGCCGGAGCCGGAGCGGCCGGAGAGCGTCACGACGGTGGTCGTCGCCGCCGTGGCCAATCTCGGCATCGCGGCCGCCAAGGCCGTCGCGGGCCTGCTCAGCGGCTCCAGCGCCATGCTCTCCGAGGCCGCGCACTCGGTCGCCGACACGGTCACCGAGGTCATGCTGCTGACCGCCCTGCGGCGCAGCGAACGGCCGCCCGACGAGGACCACCCCCTCGGCTACGGTCCTGAGCGGTACATCTGGGCGCTGCTCGCCGCGGTCGCCACCTTCGTCGGCGGCGCGGTGTTCTCCGTGTACGACGGGATCCACACCCTCACCCACGGCGAGGAGCCGGGCGACCCCCTGCTGGCGTACATCGTCCTCGGTGTCGCCTTCGTGCTGGAGGCCCTGTCGCTGCGGACCGGGCTGCGCCAGGTCCGGGCGGAGGCGGCCGGTCTCGGGGTCCCGGCGAAGCACTATCTGCGGTTCACCCCGGACACGGCCGTCAAGGCGGTGGTGATGGAGGACTCTGCGGCGCTGGCCGGACTACTGCTCGCCGCGGCCGGTCTGCTGGGCACCCAGCTCACCGGCTCGGCGGTGCCCGACGGCATCGCGTCGGTCCTGATCGGACTGCTGCTGGTGTACGTGGCCTGGGTGCTCGGCCGCAGCAATGCCGGGCTGCTGATCGGCCGGCCGCTGCCGAGGCCGCTGCGGGACGCGGTGCGCGAGGAGATCCTGACCGTGCCGCACATCGTGGCGGTGCTGGAGCTGACGACGCTCGTCCAGGGGCCGCGGGAGGTGCTGGTGGCGGCGAAGGTCGACTTCCGGGACGCGTCGAGCGCCCGCCAGGTGGAGTGGGCGTGCGAGGAGGCGGAACAGCAGCTGCGGGAGCGGTTCCCGGCGGTCCGGCGGGTCTATCTGGACCCGACGCCCGGCATCGCGGCGGAACGGGACGCGACCGCCCCCGGCGGGGGCCCGGAAGGCGGCGGAGCACCGGAAACCCCCGGCCATGGGCCGGGGCGGGCCGGCTGACCTGCTTCTGCCGCCGGGCGGCCCGGCCACGGATCGGGGCCGGGACCCGGCCCGCGAGCCCGGTCCCGGGCGGCGGACCGGAACCGCAGCCACTGCCCGGCAGCAGCGGCGCGTCACCGCGCTGCCGCCGCCGCGACAGCGCGGCTCTCGCGAGGTCAGACCGGCAGGCCCGCCGCGTCCAGCAGATAGTCCGTCATCGGCTCGTAGAACCGGGGGTCGTAGACGTGGTCGTCGAGGGGGACCGTCACCTGGAGGGTGCCCTCGGCCTCACCGATGAAGAGCGCGGGATCGTTGGAGTCCGCGTAGCCGACGGTGTCGAAGCCGCGCTGTGCGGCGCAGCCCGCCCAGCCGTGGTCGGCCACGACCAGATCGGGCAGCGGACTGCCGTCGCGGGCGAGCCCGTCGAGGATCGCGGCCATCGGCACCGGCGAGTGGGTGTGCCACAGGGTCGCGCCGCGCTCCAGCACGGCGACCCCGGCGACCTGGTAGACCATGCCCTCGTCGGCCTGCAGCCCGCCCGGGATCGCAACGATCTCGCAGCCCGCGGCGCGCAGCGCGTCGGCGGTCCTGCGATGGACGTCGAGGAGGCCGCCGGGGTGCCCGGTGGCGAAGAGGACCCGCTCCCGTCCGGCGGCGGCCTTGCGGAGCCGGGCCGCCATGCGGTCCAGGCCGGCCACGGTCAGCTCGGGGTCGATGGTGTCCTGCCCGGCGCGGTGCTCCGGATCGTCGTTGACGCCGCACCGCTCGGCCATCACGGCGAGCACGTCCTGCTCGTCCGACCAGCGGTCGCCCAGTTCGAGGCCCAGCCAGTAGTGCCGGTCGCCGTTGGCGAGCCGGCGGTAGTGGGAGAGGTTGTTGTCGCGGGGTGTGGCGACGTCACCGGCGATGCGAGTGCGGACGAGATGCTCGACGAGGGCGGCGCGGCTGGGTATCGGCATGGTCACCATTGTGCCGTCACGGCCGCGCGGACGCCGGGGACCACGGTGGGCGCCCGTGACGTGCCCGGGAAGCAACCGGGACGCGACCGGGGAAGAACCAGGAACCGACCACTCGGCGTCACGGCAGCGAGCGCCGGAACACCGGAAGCGACACGGCACCACGGCATCAGAACACCGGAACCGTCGGGGCGTCAGGTCATCAGGGCGTCAGGGAGGCGAACGCGCCGTGCGCGAGCCTCCGGAGCAACGTTTCGGTACGGGCGCGCGCCGCCGCGCCCCCGTCGGCCCGGGCGCCCAGATGCGGGGTGGAGTTCAGCAGCCCGAAGACGGCGTGGACGGCGGCCCTGGCCTCGGCCTCCGGCACCTCGGGGTGGAGTTCCCGTACCGCGGTCACCCAGAGTTCGACGTACTGCCGCTGGAGCTGCCGGACCAGCTTGCGGTCGCTCTCCCTGAGCCGGTCCAGCTCCCGGTCGTGCAGCGTGATCAGCGGCCGGTCGTCGAGCGCGAAGTCGATATGGCCGTCGATGAGGGAGGCCAGCAGCACCGCGGGGTCCTCGGCCGCCTCCCGGACCCGCAGCCTGCCGCCGCTCAGCAGCCGTTCGCTGATGCCGACGAGCAGCTCGGCGAGCATCGCCTCCTTGCCCGCGAAATGGCGGTAGAGGCCCGGGCCGCTGATGCCGACGGCGGCCCCTATCTCGTCCACGCCGACGCCGTGGAATCCGCGCTCCGCGAAGAGCCGCGCGGCCTCTTTGAGGATCTGCTCGCGGCGGGTGGGCGCGTCCGTCCTGGTGCTCATGGAAAACAATTCTAGACAAGCTGGTTAGCGATCGTTAACCTGAAGGAGAGTGTTAACGCTCATTAACTGACGTCGTCCGGGCAAGGGGGCTCGATTCGATGCAGCAGACACCGGTTCCGCCACGGCAGGCGCCCGTCCTGACGAGCGCCGCCGACCCGGCGTCCGCGGCCTGGCAGGCCAACGAGGCGGGCCACCGGGAGCTGGCGGACGCGCTGCGGACGGCGCTCGCCGCGGCCCGGCTCGGCGGCGGCGAGAAGGCCCGCGCCCGGCACACCGCCCGCGGCAAGCTGCTCCCCCGCGACCGGGTCGACACCCTGCTCGACCCCGGCTCCCCCTTCCTGGAGCTGGCCCCCCTCGCGGCCCACGGGATGTACGAGGGGCAGGCCCCCGCCGCCGGGGTGGTGGCGGGCATCGGCCGGGTCGCCGGGCGCGAGACGGTGATCGTCGCCAATGACGCGACCGTCAAGGGCGGGACCTACTACCCCATGACGGTCAAGAAGCATCTGCGCGCCCAGGAGGTGGCCCTGGAGAACCGGCTGCCGTGCGTCTATCTGGTGGACTCGGGCGGCGCATTCCTGCCCCTGCAGGACGAGGTCTTCCCCGACCGGGAGCACTTCGGCCGGATCTTCTACAACCAGGCCCGGATGTCCGGTGCGGGCATCCCGCAGATCGCCGCGGTCCTCGGTTCCTGCACGGCGGGCGGGGCGTACGTCCCCGCGATGAGCGACGAGGCCGTGATCGTACGGAACCAGGGGACGATCTTTCTGGGCGGCCCGCCCCTGGTGAAGGCCGCCACCGGCGAGGTCGTCACCGCGGAGGAGCTGGGCGGCGGCGAGGTGCACTCCCGGATCTCCGGGGTCACCGACCATCTCGCGGAGGACGACGCCCATGCGCTGCGCATCGTCCGGACCATTGTGGAGACGCTCCCGGCCCGCGGCCCGCTCCCCTGGGCGGTCGCGCCCGTCGAGGAGCCCGCCGTCGACCCGGCCGGGCTCTACGGGGCGGTGCCCGTCGACCCGCGGACTCCGTACGACGTCCGGGAGGTGATCGCCCGGATCACCGACGGCTCCCGGTTCGCGGAGTTCAAGTCCGAGTTCGGGCAGACGCTGGTGACCGGTTTCGCCCGGATCCACGGCCATCCCGTGGGCATCGTGGCGAACAACGGCATCCTGTTCGCGGAGTCCGCCCAGAAGGGGGCGCACTTCATCGAGCTGTGCGACCAGCGCGGTATCCCGCTGCTCTTCCTCCAGAACATCTCCGGCTTCATGGTCGGCAAGGACTACGAGCACGGCGGGATCGCCAAGCACGGCGCCAAGATGGTGACCGCCGTCGCGTGTACGAGAGTGCCCAAGCTGACGGTCGTCGTCGGCGGTTCCTACGGCGCGGGGAACTACTCGATGTGCGGCCGGGCCTACTCGCCGCGCTTCCTGTGGATGTGGCCCAACGCCAAGATCTCCGTCATGGGCGGCGAGCAGGCCGCGTCCGTCCTGGCGACGGTCCGGCGCGACCAGGCCGAGGCCCGTGGCGAGGAGTGGCCGGCCGCCGAGGAGGAGGCGTTCAAGGCCCCCATCCGCAGCCGGTACGAGGAGCAGGGCAGCGCCTACTACGCCACGGCCCGGCTCTGGGACGACGGGATCATCGACCCGCTGGAGACCCGCCGGGTGCTGGGGCTCGCGCTGACCGTCTGCGCGAACGCGCCCCTGCCCGCCAAGGACCCGTCGGCGCCGGGCTTCGGCGTCTTCCGGATGTGAGGGGCACCGTGACCATGTTCGACACCGTCCTCGTGGCCAACCGGGGCGAGATCGCGGTCCGTGTCATCCGGACCCTGCGGGCCCTCGGCATCCGCTCGGTCGCCGTGTTCAGCGACGCCGACGCCGGAGCCCGGCATGTACGGGAGGCGGACACCGCGGTCCGGATCGGTCCCGCGCCCGCCGCCGAGAGCTATCTCTCCGTCCCCCGGCTGCTGGAGGCCGCGGCCAGGACCGGCGCCGGGGCGGTCCACCCGGGCTACGGCTTCCTCGCGGAGAACGCCGCTTTCGCCCGCGCCTGCGCGGACGCCGGACTGGTCTTCATCGGCCCCCCGCCGGACGCGATCGCCCTGATGGGCGACAAGATCCGGGCCAAGGAGACGGTCCGGGCCGCCGGGGTGCCGGTGGTCCCGGGCTCCTCCGGATCGGGGCTGACCGACGCCGAACTGGCCGCGGCGGCCCGGGAGATCGGTATGCCGGTCCTCTTCAAACCGTCCGCGGGCGGCGGCGGCAAGGGCATGCGGCTGACCCGGCTGGAGTCCGCCCTCTTCGACGAGATCGCGGCGGCCCGCCGGGAGGCCCGTGCCTCCTTCGGCGACGACACCCTGCTGGTGGAGCGGTGGATCGACCGGCCCCGCCATATCGAGATCCAGGTCCTCGCCGACGGCCACGGCCGGGTGCTCCACCTCGGTGAACGCGAGTGCTCCCTCCAGCGCCGCCACCAGAAGATCATCGAGGAGGCGCCGTCCGTCCTCCTCGACGAGGAGACCCGGGCGGCCATGGGCGAGGCGGCCGTCCAGGCGGCCCGCTCCTGCGGCTACACCGGCGCCGGGACGGTCGAGTTCATCGTCCCCGGCAGCAACCCTTCCGACTACTCCTTCATGGAGATGAACACCCGTCTCCAGGTCGAGCATCCCGTCACGGAACTGGTCACCGGCCTCGACCTGGTCGAGTGGCAGGTACGGATCGCGGCGGGCGAGCCCCTGCCGTACGAACAGCGGGACATCGCGCTCACCGGCCATGCGGTCGAGGCCCGGATCTGCGCCGAGGACCCCTCGCGCGGTTTCCTCCCCTCCGGCGGTACGGTCCTCGCCCTGAGCGAACCGGACGGCGCCGGGGTGCGCACCGACTCCGGGCTGAGCCCCGGCACCGAGATCTCCAGCCTCTACGACCCGATGCTCTCCAAGGTGATCGCGTACGGCCCCGACCGGCCCACCGCCCTGCGCCGGCTGCGGGCCGCCCTCGCTGAGACGGTCACCCTCGGCGTCCCCACCAACGCCGGTTTCCTGCGCAGGCTGCTGGCCCATCCCGCGGTCGTCGCGGGCGATCTGGACACGGGTCTGGTGGAGCGGGAGGCGGACGGGCTGCTGCCGGACTCCGTCCCCGCCGAGGTGTACGCGGCGGCCGCGGCGGTACGGGCCGCGGCGCTCGTCCCCGCCCCCGACGCCTCCGGCTGGACCAACCCCTTCGGCCGGCCCGACGGCTGGCGGCTCGGCGGCCCCCCGGCGCAACTGGCGTTCCCCCTGCGAGTGACGGGACGTGAACCCGTCGTACAGGAAGCCCCCGCGACGGCGGTGGTCACCGCCGACACGGTCACCGTCACTCTCGACGGCATCAACCACACCTTCCACCGCGCGGACGACTGGCTGGGCCGCGACGGCGACTCCTGGCACGTCAGGGACCACGACCCGGTCGCCGCCTCCCTCTCGGCCGCCGGGCACGCGGGGGCCGACACCCTCGCGGCGCCCATGCCCGGCACGGTGACGGTGGTCAAGGTCGCCGTCGGCGACGAGGTCACAGCCGGTCAGAGCCTGCTGGTCGTGGAGGCGATGAAGATGGAACACGTCATCTCCGCCCCGCACGCGGGGACCGTCACCGAACTGGACGTGACCCCCGGGGCCACCGTCGCCATGGACCAGGTCTTGGCCGTGGTCACACCGGCGGAAACGGGAACGGAAGGGGCCGGACGGTGAGCGCCCCCGGACTGCCGATGCCGTTCCCCGTACCCGGTCTGCCGGCCCGGGTCACGATCCACGAGGTCGGCCCCCGGGACGGCCTCCAGAACGAGAAGACGACCGTCCCCACCGGGGTGAAGGCCGAGTTCGTGCACCGGCTGGCCGCGGCCGGGCTGACCACCGTCGAGGCGACCAGCTTCGTCCACCCCTCCTGGGTGCCCCAACTGGCCGACGCGGAGGAGCTGTACCCCCTGCTCGGTGATCTGCCCGGCGTCCGGCTCCCCGTCCTCGTACCCAACGAGAAGGGTCTGGAGCGGGCGACGGCGCTCGGCGCCCGGAGCATCGCCGTCTTCGGCTCCGCGACCGAGACCTTCGCCCGGCGCAACCTCAACCGGACCGTCGACGAGTCCCTCGCCATGTTCGAACCCGTGATCGGCCGTGCCAAGGCCGACGGGATCCGGGTCCGCGGCTATCTCTCCATGTGCTTCGGCGACCCCTGGGAAGGCCCGGTCCCCCTGGCCCGGGTCGTCCGTGTCGCCCGGCGGCTGCACGAGCTGGGCTGCGACGAACTCTCCCTCGGCGACACCATCGGCACGGCCACCCCGGGCCATGTCCGGGCCCTGCTCGACCGGCTCGACGAGGAAGGCGTCCCCGTCTCCGTCCTCGCCGTCCACTTCCACGACACCTACGGCCAGGCCCTCGCCAACACCCTCGCCGCGCTGGAGCGGGGCATCACCACCGTCGACGCCTCCGCGGGCGGCCTCGGCGGCTGCCCCTACGCCCGCAGCGCCACGGGCAACCTCGCGACCGAGGACCTGGTGTGGATGCTCCAGGGCCTCGGCATCGAAACCGGCGTCGACCTCGGCCTGCTCGCCGCCACCAGCTCCTGGATGGCCGAGAAGCTGGGCCGCCCCAGCCCCTCCCGTACCGTCCGCGCCCTGTCCCCCAAGGAGTGACGCATGCCTCTGGACCACCGGCTCACCCCCGAGCACGAGGAACTCCGCCGCACCGTGGAGGAGTTCGCCCACGAGGTGATCGCTCCCAAGATCGGTGACCTGTACGAGCGCCATGAATTCCCGTACGAGATCGTCCGCGAGATGGGCCGCATGGGCCTGTTCGGGCTGCCGTTCCCCGAGGAGTACGGCGGGATGGGCGGCGACTACCTCGCCCTCGGCATCGCCCTGGAGGAACTGGCCCGGGTCGACTCCTCCGTCGCGATCACCCTGGAGGCGGCGGTCTCCCTCGGCGCCATGCCGGTCTACCGCTTCGGTACGGAGGAACAGCGCCGCACCTGGCTGCCGCGGCTCTGCTCCGGGGAGCTGCTGGGGGCCTTCGGCCTCACCGAACCCGAAGGCGGCTCCGACGCGGGCGGCACCCGCACGACCGCCGTCCGGGACGGCGACGAGTGGGTCATCAACGGCTCCAAATGCTTCATCACCAACGCGGGCACCGACATCACGGGGCTGGTCACGGTCACCGCGGTCACCGGCCGCGGCGCGGACGGCCGTCCGCAGATCTCGTCCGTCATCGTCCCCTCGGGCACCCCCGGTTTCACCGTCGCCCCCGCCTACTCCAAGGTCGGCTGGAACGCCTCCGACACCCGCGAACTGTCCTTCGACGGTGTCCGGGTCCCGGCGGCCAATCTGCTGGGCGAGGAGGGCCGGGGGTACGCCCAGTTCCTCCGCATCCTGGACGAGGGCCGCATCGCGATCTCCGCCCTCGCCACCGGGCTGGCCCAGGGCTGTGTCGACGAATCCGTGAAGTACGCCAAGGAACGGCACGCCTTCGGCCGCCCCATCGGCGCCAACCAGGCGATCCAGTTCAAGATCGCGGACATGGAGATGCGAGCCCATATGGCCCGCGTCGGCTGGCGCGACGCGGCGTCCCGGCTGGTCGCGGGCGAGCCTTTCAAGAGGGAGGCGGCGGTGGCAAAGCTCTACTCGTCGACGGTCGCGGTCGACAACGCCCGCGAGGCCACCCAGATCCACGGCGGCTACGGCTTTATGAACGAGTACCCGGTGGCCCGTATGTGGCGCGACTCCAAGATCCTGGAAATCGGCGAGGGCACCAGCGAGGTCCAACGCATGCTGATCGCCCGCGAGCTGGGTCTCTGACCCAGGGCCTCGGGGGTGGCCCACCCCCGAGGCGCGGCCCCTCCGGCGCCCGCGCCGGGCCACCCTCGCCGGTGGCCGCCCAACCGAGCGCGGGCCGCCCCGGCCCCGGCGGGGCCACCCCGCGACGACCGTGCAACGACCGGGCACTCGTGGCGCGGACCAGCGCCGTGCCGGGCGAGGGCTGCTTCCCGTCTACACGTGGTGCGTGGCTGACCGCGCAGTTCCCCGCGCCCCTAAAAACCCTGCCCTCACCCCACAGGGAAAGGGGAACCCCCTTGGTTGGCAACTGAGCAGACGCGGTACGGGCAAGAAGGGGCACTGGGCCCCATTGCCGAAGGCATAGGGGGCGGAACTGCGCGAACGACCCAAACCAGCCCGCAGGCGGAAACAAACCCCACCCGGCACCGCGCTTCCCGCGGGAGGCTCACCGACGCAAGCCGGGGCACCGGGGGGCCACCCCCGCCCGGCACGGCGGGCACCGCACGCCCCAGGGGCTTGGGGGCGCACCCCCAAGGAGCAGGAAGGTTAGGCTAACCTGACCTCATGGTTCCGTTCCGGTTCTTCGACCTCCGGGTCACCCGCGCGCACGCGCTCACGCCCTCCCTCATCCGCGTGACCTTCCAGGGGTTCCCCGACGACGACGCCCTCGACGCCTTCGCGTCCGGCGGTCGCGACCAGTCGCTGTCGCTGTTTCTGCCGCACCCCCACCAGGACGCCCCCGTCGTCCCGGTCGACGCCGGGGACGGCAGTGCGATCTTCGCCGCCTGGCGGGCGCTGCCCGAGGACACCCGCGCGGTGATGCGCTCGTACACGGTCCGGGACCAGCGGCGCACTGCCACCGGTGCCCGGGAGTTCGACATCGACTTCGCCGTGCACGAGAACGGCGGTCCCGCCTGCCGCTGGGCGCAGGCGGCCGCGCCCGGGAAGCGGGCGATGGTGCTGGGCCCGGCGGTCGCGGAGAACACCTCCGTGCGCTGCCAACCGCCCGCCGATACGGACTGGACCCTGATCTGGGGCGACGAGACCGCGCTGCCCGCGATCGCGGCGATCCTGGAGTGGCTGCCCGCGGGCATGCGGACCCGGGTATGGGTGGACGTCCCGCACGCCGCGGACCGGCTCGAACTCAAGACGGACGCGGACGCGGAGATCGTCTGGCTGGTACGGGACGAGGGCGCGCCCTCCGCCGTGGAGGCGGTGACCGCCGCCGAACTGCCCGAGGGGACCCCGTACGCCTGGATCGCCGGGGAGTCGGGCGGCGTCAAGGCGCTGCGGCGGCATCTCGTGGGCGAACGCGGTATCGACCGCCGCCGGGTGACCTTCGTGGGCTACTGGCGGCGCGGCGTCAGCGAGGACGGTCTGCGCGACGATCCCGCCCTCGCGGAGATCGACGAGAGCTGACGGACCGCGGACCGCGGACCGCTCCGGCGGCGGGCGGGTGGTTCCGTCCCGCGGGACGGGCGCCCCGGGCGAAAGCACTCCGGCCCCGCACCCGCCGCATCCGTGGCCCGCGCCGGGACCTCCGGCCGCGCCCACCGCACGGCAGGCACCCGCACCCGCGGCCCACGCCGCACGGGTAGCCGGCACCCGGGCCCGTACGGGCAACTGCCCCGGGCCGCACGGCCCGAGCGGGAGCCACGTGCCGCAGCGGGCGAGCACCATGCGCCACCCCGGCGCCCGCCAGCCAGGGTTGGTTGATATCCAGCCAAAATATGATCAACCACCGCATACGCGGTCTTGCGGGGCGCCCCGTGGGCATGCATGGCCTTGGCACCTACAGATCACCCCTGATCAGGCGGGAACCGAGGACCACCCGCAGAGCCCGCCGCACCCCCCCCTTCCGCACCGGACCACCCGGCCGGAGGGGCTCGCACCGCCCCGTACGGCCCGCCGGGCGTGACAACCGGTCAACCGGCGTGTGAACAACGCCATACGCAGGGCGTCTCATCAGGGCCGGAGGCCGATTCCCAAGGAAAGTTAGGTTAGGCTAACCTTCCTCACGTCGCCCTCGCACCCCCACCTGTCCGGAGGCGCGACCAAGTCCCCGTATCCGGGAGGACATTGCATGCGCTCGCACCTGCTCAATGACGCAACGGCGGAGAGCTACCGGCGCTCCGTGACCGAAGGAGTCGAGCGGGTGGCGAACCGACTCGCCACGACCCGGCAACCGTTCACGGGGGTCACCGCCGAAGAACTCGCGCCGGTGATCGCCGATATCGACCTCGACCGGCCGCTGGGCGACTCCTCCGCCGCCCTCGACGAGCTGGAGCAGGTCTATCTGCGGGATGCCGTCTACTTCCACCACCCCCGCTATCTCGGCCACCTCAACTGCCCGGTCGTCATCCCCGCCGTCCTCGGCGAGGCGGTGCTCTCCGCCGTCAACTCCTCCCTGGACACCTGGGACCAGAGCGCCGGCGGCACCCTGATAGAGCGCAGGCTGGTCGACTGGACGGCGTCCAGGATCGGCTTCGGCGACGCCGCCGACGGCGTGTTCACCAGCGGCGGCACCCAGTCCAACCTCCAGGCGCTGCTGCTGGCCCGGGAGGAGTCGAAGACCGCCGACCTCGCCAAACTGCGGATCTTCACCTCGGAGTGCAGCCACTTCAGCGTCCAGAAGTCGGCGAAACTCCTGGGCCTCGGCCGGGACGCGGTGATCGCCCTGCCCACCGACCGCGACCGGCGGATGCGCACCCTGGCGCTCGCCGCCGAACTGGAGCGGTGCCGGGCCGACGGCCTGGTCCCGATGGCGATCGTCGCCACCGCCGGGACCACGGACTTCGGCTCCATCGACCCCCTGCCGGAGATCGCCGAACTGGCCCAGCAGTACGGGGCGTGGATGCACGTCGACGCCGCGTACGGCTGCGGACTCCTCGCCTCCCCCACCCGCCGCCATCTGCTCGACGGCATCGAACACGCCGACTCCGTCACCGTGGACTACCACAAGTCGTTCTTCCAGCCGGTGAGTTCCTCCGCCGTCCTGGTGAAGGACGGAGCGACGCTGCGGCACGCCACGTACCACGCGGACTACCTCAACCCCCGCCGGACCGTTGAAGAGCGCATACCGAACCAGGTCGACAAGTCCCTGCAGACCACACGCCGTTTCGACGCCCTGAAGCTGTGGATGACGCTCCGCGTCATGGGCGCCGACGGCATCGGCGGACTCTTCGACGAGGTCTGCGATCTGGCCGCGGCCGGCTGGGAGTTGCTGGCCGCCGACCCCCGCTACGACGTCGTCGTCCAGCCGCAGCTCTCCACGCTCGTCTACCGCTGGATTCCGCCGAACGTCACCAGTCCTGCCGCGATCGACCGGGCCAACCTCTACGCTCGCAAGGCGCTGTTCGCCTCCGGGGAGGCCGTGGTCGCCGGGACCAAGGTCGACGGCCGCCAGTACTTGAAGTTCACCCTGCTCAACCCCGAGACGACGACCGACGACATCGCCGCCGTCCTCGACCTGATCGCCGGCCATGCCGAGCAGTACCTGGGAGAGAACCTTGTCCACGCCTCTTGAACCCCCCGCGGAACCGTACGACTTCATCGGGGTCGGACTCGGCCCCTTCAATCTGGGACTGGCCTGTCTCACCGAGCCCATCGAAGAGCTCAACGGGCTCTTCCTGGACTCCAAGCCCGACTTCGAGTGGCACTCGGGCATGTTCCTGGAGGGCTCCCACCTCCAGACCCCGTTCATGTCGGACCTGGTCACCCTGGCCGATCCGACCTCCCCGTACTCCTTCCTCAACTATCTGAAGCAGTCCGGGCGGCTCTATCCGTTCTACATCCGCGAGAACTTCTATCCGCTGCGGACCGAGTACAACGACTACTGCCGCTGGGCCGCGGCCCGGCTGACCAACGTCCGGTTCAGCACCACGGTCACCCGCATCGAGCACAACGGCGAGCTGTACGAGGTGCACACCGCGAGCGGCGAGGTGCTGCGCACCCGCCGGATCGTGCTGGGCACCGGCACCCCGCCGTACATCCCCGAGTGCTGCCGCGACCTCGGCGGCGACTACCTCCACAACTCGGTCTACATGCCGAACAAGGAGGCGCTCCAGGCCAAGGAGTCGATCACCCTGGTCGGCAGCGGCCAGAGCGCCGCGGAGATCTACTACGACCTGCTCTCCGAGATCGACGTCCACGGCTACCGGCTCAACTGGGTGACCCGCTCCCCGCGCTTCTTCCCGCTGGAGTACACCAAGCTGACCCTGGAGATGACCTCTCCCGAGTACATCGACTACTTCCACGCCCTGCCGGAGAGCACCCGCTACCGGCTGGAGTCGCAGCAGAAGGGCCTCTTCAAGGGCATCGACGGGGATCTGATCGACGCGATCTTCGACCTGCTGTACCAGAAGAACCTGAAGGGCCCGGTCCCGACCCGGCTGCTGACCAACTCCGCCCTCAACGGCGCCTCCTACGACGAGGCGTCCGGCTCCTACACCCTGGCGCTGCGCCAGGAGGAGCAGGGCAAGGAGTACGAGCTGCGCACCGAGGGACTGATCCTGGCGACCGGGTACAAGTACGTCGTCCCCGACTTCCTCGCCCCCGTGCACGACCGCCTCCGCTGGGACGGACAGGGCCGTTTCGACGTCGCCCGCAACTACTCCGTCGACACCACCGGCCGTGAGGTCTTCCTCCAGAACGCGGGCGTGCACACGCACTCCATCACCTCACCCGACCTGGGCATGGGTGCGTACCGCAATGCCTACATCATCGGCGAGATGCTCGGTACCGAGTACTACGCCGTGGAAAAGTCCATCGCGTTCCAGGAGTTCTCCGTATGACCGCCCCCGATCCGCTGAGCTTCACCGTACGGCCGCTCGACCCGCTCGCCGACGCACCGCTGGTGCACCGGTGGGTGACCCACCCCAAGTCCGGTTTCTGGCAGATGTCGGACTTCGACCTCGGGCAGGTCGAGCGGGCGTACTCGGCGATCACGGCACATCCGCACCACCACGCCTTCATCGGGGAGACCGAGTCCGGTGACCCGGTCTTCCTGATGGAGAGCTACGACCCGGCGCAGGTCGAACTGGTCGGGCTGTACGACGCCCTGCCGGGCGACGCCGGGATGCACTTCCTGGTGGCACCGGCCGATACGCCGGTGCACGGTTTCACCCGGGCCGTGATCACGGCCGTGCTGCGGAAGCTGTTCGACGACCCCGCGATCCGGCGAGTCGTCGTCGAGCCCGATGTCCGCAATACGGCCGTTCACGCCCTCAACGCCTATGCGGGCTTCGAGATATCCGGCCGGATCCGGACCCCGGAGAAGGAGGCGTACCTCAGCTTCTGCACCCGCGAGGCGTTCGAGAACAGCGCCGCCATGGCCGACCGTCCGGCGGTGGGACGATGACCGCCGCCGACGCCGTCGCCCATCTGACGCCCGAGCTGTGGGAGCGGGCCAACCGGCTTCTGGTCCGCAAGGCGCTCTCCGAGTTCGCCCATGAGCGGCTGCTGACACCCGAACCGCTGGACGAGGCGGGCAGCTACCGCGTCCTCAGCGACGACGGGACCGTCGAGTACCGCTTCACGGCCGAACTACGGGCGCTGGACCACTGGGACATCTCCGAGGAGTCGGTGGTCCGCAGCGTACGCGGGGAACTCCTGCCGCCGGACGCCGTCGACCTCTGCATCGAGCTGCGTACGGCACTGGGCCTCAGCGACGACGTCCTGCCGGTGTATCTGGAGGAGATCGCCTCCACCCTGGCGGGGACCGCCTACAAGCTGAGCCTGGAGCCCGTCTCCTCGGCGGAGCTGGTACGGGCCGGTTTCCAGGCCGTCGAGACCGGGATGACCGAGGGCCACCCCTGTTTCGTCGCCAACAACGGCCGGCTCGGCTTCGGGGTCCACGAGTATCTGTCGTACGCGCCGGAGGCGGCGAGCCCGGTCCGGCTGATCTGGCTGGCCGCCCACCGCGAGCGGACCACCTTCACCTCCTGCGCCGACCTGGACTACGACACCCTGGTCCGGGAGGAGCTGGGCGAGGAGACCCTCGCCCGGTTCGCGGCCCTGCTCACCGGGCAGGGGCTCGACCCGGACGACTACTACCTGCTGCCCGTCCATCCGTGGCAGTGGTGGAACAAGCTCTCCGTCACCTTCGCCGCCGAGGTTGCCGAGCGGCGTCTGGTCTGCCTCGGCCCCGGCGACGACGAGTATCTGGCGCAGCAGTCGATCCGTACCTTCTTCAACACCACCACCCCGCACAAGCACTATGTGAAGACGGCCCTGTCCGTCCTCAACATGGGCTTCATGCGCGGCCTCTCGGCGGCCTACATGGAGGCCACCCCCGCGATCAACGACTGGCTGGCCGGGCTGATCGAACAGGACCCGGTGCTCAAGGAGACCGGTTTCTCCATCATCCGGGAGCATGCGGCGATCGGTTACCGGCACCGCCAGTACGAGCTGGCCACCGACCGCTACTCGCCCTACCGCAAGATGCTGGCGGCGCTCTGGCGGGAGAGCCCGGTGCCGTCGCTGGGTCCGGGCGAGAGCCTGGCGACCATGGCGTCCCTGCTCCACATCGACCGGGACGGGGCGTCGTTCGCCGGTGCCCTGATCGACGCGTCGGGGCAGACGCCCGCCGACTGGCTGCGGGACTATCTCCGCGCCTACCTCGTCCCCGTACTGCACAGCTTCTACGCGTACGACCTGGCCTATATGCCGCACGGCGAGAACGTCATCCTCGTCCTCGGCGCCGACGGCACGGTCCGGCGGGCGATCTTCAAGGACATCGCGGAAGAGATCGTGGTCATGGACCCCGACGCAATCCTGCCGCCCGCCGTGGAACGCGTCCGGGCCGAGGTCCCCGAAGACATGAAGCTGCTGTCGGTCTTCACCGACGTCTTCGACTGCTTCTTCCGCTTCCTGTCGGCGGCGCTGGCCGCCGAGGGCCGGATCGACGAGGACGCCTTCTGGGCGGCGGTCGCCGACTGCGCCCGGGAGTACCAGGCGTCCGTACCGCATCTGGCGGACCGGTTCGCCGAGTACGACCTCTTCGCACCCGAGTTCGCGCTCTCCTGCCTCAACCGGCTCCAGCTGCGGAACAACCGGCAGATGGTCGATCTGGCGGACCCGTCCGCCGCGCTCCAGCTCGTCGGCACCCTCCGCAACCCGCTGGCCGCCGTCCCGGCCGCGGCGGCGGCCCCCTGAGCGGACGGGCATCCCCCGAACACGGTCCCTCGGGGGGTGCCCGTCCTTTCCCCGCTGTGTCCGTACGGCCCGGGAGGCCGTACGGACACAGCGGCACGCGCCCGTCAGTTCTTCGGCCAGGCCACCGTCGGTGAACGGTGGAAGGCGATGCCCAGCGCGGACATCCGCCCGGCCTGCGCCGCCAGCCTCGGCTCGTACTCGGCCCACGGGATACCCCCGCCGGACCAGCCCTTCTCCGCCACACCGAGCAGCCGCGGGAAGGCCATCTGCTCCAGCTGCGCGCTGTTGACCAGCGTCTCCGTCCAGATCGGGGCCTCGACCCCGAGCACCGCCTCGTCCGGTACGCCCACATCCTTCAGATAGCGGGCGGGGTCCCAGTCGTAGGAGCGGTCGACCTCGACGCGGCCCGCCCAGGAGAGTCCCAGCGGATGCCGGTAGGTGTACTGCATATCCAGATAGACCCGGTCGGCCGGGGAGAGGATCAGCTTCGTCCCCTTCTTCACGGCGTCCGCGACCCGCTTCCGCTCGGCCTTCTCCGTCCGGTCCGTGCCCCAGTACTGGGCGAGCACCTCTTCGTCGGCCCCGGCTCCGGCGATCTCGTGCCAGGCCATCACCTTCTTGCCGTGCTTCGCGACGATCTCCCGCACCCGGTTCATAAAGGTGCGGTAGTCCTTCTTGCTGGTGCTGTCGGCCTCGTCGCCGCCGATGTGGAGGTACTCGCCGGGGGTCATCGCGGCCAGCTCCCGGATCACGTCCTCCACGAAGTCGTACGTCTCCTCCTTGCCGACGCACAGCGAGCTGAACCCCGTGTCCACCCCGGTGTGGACGGGGTCGCGGAAGCCGTGGCAGCTCAGCTCGGGATAGGAAGCGATCGCCGCCGCCGTATGGCCCGGCATGCCGATCTCGGGGATCACGTCCATATGGCGGCTCGCCGCGTACGCCACGATCTCCCGGTACTGCGCCTTGGTGTAGAAGCCGCCCTTGCCGCCGCCGACGGCGGTGGCCGCGCCGACGGTGGTCAGCTTCGGCCGGGAGTCGATCGCGATCCGCCAGCCCTGGTCGTCGGTGAGATGGAGATGCAGCTTGTTGATCTTGTAGAGGGCGAGCTGGTCTATGTACCGCTTGACCTGCGCGACCGTGAAGAAGTGCCGGGCGACATCGAGCATCGCGCCCCGGTAGGCGTACCGGGGGGTGTCGGTGATCGTGCCGCCGGGGAAGCGCCAGACAGCGGTCTGCCGGGTGTCCATCTCGACCGCGGGCGGCAGCAGCTGCCGCAGGGTCTGGACCCCGCGGAAGAGCCCGGCGGGCTCCCGGGCCACCACGGAGACCGTGGCCTGCGAGGACGTCAGCCGGTAGCCCTCGGCGCCCAGATCCCGCCGGGCCGGGTCCAGCCGGAGCTGGATGCCGTCGGTGCCCGCCCCGGGGGTCACGGGCAGCCGATAGCCGGTGGAGGGGCGCAGGACCGCCGCCAGATAGTCGCCGACGGCCCGGACGGCGGGCCGGTCGTCGACCCGGATCGCGGCAGCGGGGGCAAGCGTGTACCCCGGTCCCGAGGGGCGGACGGAGGCGGGGGCGGGCACCACGTTCCCCAAGGGCGCGGAGGACACCGGTGGACGGCGGGGGGACTCCTCGCCGGAACCGGCGTCTCCCCCGCCGCCGAAGCAGCCCGTACCTGCCACGGCGGTGAGGAGCAGCACGCCGAGCAGGCGCCGCCCGGGGCGGCGGGGGGCCCGGAGCGGGCCGGGGCGGGGTCGGAGCAGTCGCACGGAGCTTCCCTTCAACGGGCGTCGAACCACGCGCCATGGTCGCTCAGCCCCCCGAATGCGGTCCAGACCTCTGGTAGCCCTGTGGACAACCGGGGCCCAACCGGAACCCGTCACCGGGCGCTCGGCCGAACCCCCTTGCCGGGCAACGGGATCCGGCCCGGTCGTCCGGTGGCGGGAATGAAAGAATCGGACCCATGGCGGAAATCATCCAGAAAGACGGCACGTGGAGCTTCGACGGGGACTCCGTGCGCATCGTGCCCGGCTCCGACAAGAGCGTGGGCGTGCTGCGCCAGGCGCTCGGTGAGCTGAACGTACCGCTGGAGGCCGTCGCGGGGGTGTCCTACGAGCCGGGGCGGAAGTCCGGGCGGCTGCGGCTGCGGCTGCGCAGCGGGGCCGATCCGCTGCTCCAGCTCGCCGGCGGCCGTCTGAAGGAGAGCTGGGACCCCTACTCCCTCGGTGTGGAAGCGGACCGGGCCGGGGTGGCCGAGTACTTCGTGGACGAGGTCCGCAACGCCCTGCTGATCGAACAGATCGGCAGCGAGCAGGTCGACCGCTATCTGATGCCGGGGCCGGCCGTGCCGATCACCGCGTCGGCGGGCGACGGCACCGCCGAGTTCGACGGCGAACAGATCCGGCTCTCGTGGAACTGGAAGACCGAGGACGCCAAGGCCTCCGGCGGTCCGCGCACGATCGGCATCGGAGACGTCGAGGCCGTGGACTGGCTGCCTGCCGCCACCCTGGAGAGCGGCTACCTCCGCTTCACCCTGACCCGGATCCGCTCCTCCGCCCCGGCCAAGCACGATCCGCACGCCATCGACCTGTGGGGCTTCCGGAAGGACCCCCTGATGGGTCTGGTGGGCGCCGCCGTGGTGGCCAGACTGCCGCATCCGTACGCCGCGAAGACCGCCCCCGCCCCCGAACTGACGAAGGCGCCCTCCGCCCCGGCGGAGGACCACGACACCCTGCTGCGGCGCCTCCGGGAGCTGGGCGAACTGCACCGTTCGGGCATCCTCACCGACGAGGAGTTCAGCGCCGCCAAGCAGGCCGTACTGAAGCGCCTCTGAGCCCTTTCCCCGGCCAGGTCCGAGGACAGGCCGGAGAAAGCCAGGGGATCCTGCCCGGAATCGGGCAGGATTCTTGCATTCGGGGAGATCGACCCGCAGTATCGACGGGTGCTCGAACACCGCCCGCCCGGTCGTCCCTCATCCTCCGCGTCGCCACCCTCACACCCCGCGCACGCGCACGACGACCTCGTCGACCATCTGGTCCGCTCCACCGCGCTCCCGCGCGGCGAGGCGGTCCGGGTCGTCTTCGACGTGCTGGCGTACTTCGACGAGAAGACAGAGGTCTACGTCCGCCGCCGCCACCGGGAGCTCCAGTCGGGCGGCCTGGCGAACGCCGAGATCTTCGAGCGGATCGCGGCCGAGCTGCCGCGCCGCGCGGTGGCACCGCCGGAGCTGTCGCTCCGGCAGCTGCGCCGCATGGTCTACGGCTGACGGACGATCTCTCACCTACGGAGGGGCAAGAACCTTTATGTGCGGAATTGTCGGTTACATCGGTAAGCGTGATGTGGCACCACTGCTGCTGGAGGGCCTGCAGCGACTGGAGTACCGGGGTTACGACTCCGCGGGCATCGTGATCACCGGCCCCAAGGGCGGCGGGCTGAAGCTGGTCAAGGCCAAGGGCCGGGTCCGCGATCTGGAGGCCAGGGTCCCCAAGCGGTTCGCCGGGACCACCGGAATCGCCCACACCCGCTGGGCCACCCACGGCGCGCCGAGCGACGAGAACGCCCACCCCCACCTCTCGGCCGACGAGAAGGTCGCCGTCGTCCACAACGGCATCATCGACAACGCCTCCGATCTGCGCGCCCGGCTGGAGGCCGAGGGCGTGGTCTTCGCCTCCGAGACCGACACCGAGGTCCTCACCCATCTGATCGCCCGCTCCGCGGCCGAGACGCTGGAGGAGAAGGTCCGCCACGCCCTGAAGGTGGTCGAGGGCACCTACGGCATCGCCGTGATGCACGCCGACTTCACCGACCGGATCGTGGTCGCCCGCAACGGCTCCCCCGTCGTCCTCGGCATCGGCGAGAAGGAGATGTTCGTCGCCTCCGACGTCGCCGCGCTGGTCGCCCACACCCGCCAGATCGTCACCCTCGACGACGGCGAGATGGCCACCCTCAAGGCCGACGACTTCCGCACCTACACCACCGAGGGGTCGACCACGACGGCGACGCCGACCACCGTGGAGTGGGAGGCCGAGTCGTACGACATGGGCGGCCACGACACGTACATGCACAAGGAGATCAGCGAGCAGGCCGACGCGGTCGACCGCGTGCTGCGCGGCCGTATCGACGACCGGTTCTCCACCGTGCACCTGGGCGGGCTCAACCTCGACGCCCGCGAGGCCCGCTCCATCCGCCGGGTCAAGATCCTCGGCTGCGGCACCTCGTACCACGCGGGCATGATCGGCGCCGGGCTGATCGAATCGCTGGCCCGGATCCCCGCGGACGCCGAACCCGCCTCCGAGTTCCGCTACCGCAATCCGGTCGTCGACCCCGACACCCTCTACATCGCCGTCTCGCAGTCCGGCGAGACCTACGACGTCCTCGCCGCCGTCCAGGAGCTGAAGCGCAAGGGCGCCCGGGTGCTGGGCGTGGTCAACGTGGTCGGCTCCGCGATCGCCCGGGAGGCCGACGGCGGCGTGTACGTCCACGCGGGCCCCGAGGTCTGCGTGGTCTCCACCAAGTGCTTCACCAACACCGTCGTCGCCTTCGCGCTGCTCGCGCTCCACCTCGGCCGGATCCGGGACCTCTCGGTCTCCGAGGGCAAGCGGATCATCGAGGGCCTGCGCCGGCTGCCGGAGCAGATCGCGGAGATCCTCCAGGCCGAGGACGACATCAAGAAGCTCGCCGAGGAGTACGCGGGCGCCCAGTCGATGATGTTCATCGGACGGGTGCGCGGCTATCCGGTGGCGCTGGAGGCTTCGCTGAAGCTGAAGGAGATCTCGTACATCCACGCCGAGGCCTACCCGGCGTCCGAGCTGAAGCACGGTCCGCTGGCGCTGATCGAGCCCGCGCTGCCGACGGTCGCGATCGTCCCCGACGACGATCTGCTGGAGAAGAACCGCGCCGCGCTGGAGGAGATCAAGGCCCGCAGCGGCCGGATCCTGGCCGTGGCCCACCGGGAGCAGGAGAAGGCCGACCACACGGTCGTCGTCCCGAAGAACGAGAACGAGCTGGACCCGATCCTGATGGGCATCCCGCTCCAGCTCTTCGCCTACCACACGGCCCTGGCCATGGGCCGGGACATCGACAAGCCGCGCAACCTGGCGAAGTCCGTCACCGTGGAGTGACCCGCGGGGGCGGCCCCGCCCCCGTGTCCTGTCGCCCAGCCGGTCCCCCGCGCGTCGCCACCGTGTCACGCGGGGGACGGCACCGGCCGGAACGGCTCACCGCCCGGCCCGCGCCCGCTCGGCTCGCGGCCGTCACTCCGCGGCCGGCGGGACGTCCTGAGAAGCCCGGCACCTGAACCGGTGGGGGAAACCCCCTGCGGGTACGTCGCGGTGCGAGGTCGTCTCCTGACGCCGGACAGCGGCGAACACATCCGGCCCGGCTGGCCGTTATGTACCCGGTACGGCCGCGCCGAGCACCTCGGAACGGACCCGGATTCCGACCGGCCCGCCCGGCGACCGCCCGAGCCCGGCACCACATGCACCAGGCGCCGCGCGCATTACGGCGGAGGGGGTACGGAGCGGGTCGCGGCCTCAAGGAAAGACGACGCTCAGGGAATGACGACGACGGGGCGCTGTGCGCGCCGCGCCAGCCGGCCGGCGACCGAACCGAAGATGCGTCCCACGATCCCGTGCGTCGAGCCGACGACGATGGCGTCGGCCGAGTACTCCCGGCCGACCTCCTCCAGCTCGTGGCAGATGTCGCCGCCGCGCTCCACCAGGATCCACGGGACCTCGGAGAGATAATCGGCGCAGGCCAGCTCCAGGCCGAGCACCTCGGTGCGATGGTCGGGCACATCGACGAAGACGGGGGGCTCGCAGCCCGCCCAGACGGTGGTCGGCAGCCGGTTGGCGACATGGACGATGATCAGACCCGAACCCGAACGCCGGGCCATGCCGATCGCATAGGCGAGCGCCCGCTCACTGGAGGTCGAACCGTCGAAGCCGACGACGACACCGTGGCGGAACGCCGGATCGCAGGAAGGGCGCGCTTCTTCCGCCGCTCGCAGATCCGACAGGGGGTCGGCTACCTGCTTGCGGTCCGCGGGTTCGGGGATCTCATGACCGGCCATGGGTGTCTCGGCGAAGAAAGTCCTCTGTGGAATCAGCGGAAGGGGGGAACAACAGAGCAGGCTGAGCGGTGCTGTGTCCGGGAATCATCTTCCCTGGCCCATACCCGCAAGGGTACGGCGACACTCCTCTCCTGCCCAAGGGCTGTCCCCACCGGGCGTTCCACGGAGCATGCCCGAGGGCGTCCTCGTTGGCAATGCCGTGTGGTGCCTACAGCGGACCGGAAGCCACCGGCGGCCGGTGGACGGCCCGGCCGCCCCGGCCGGTCGGCGGGACCGCCGAGGGGGGTGCGCCCCGCTCGGGGCCGGGCGGAGGTGTTCGAGGGGCCCGGACGGCCCCGGCAACCGCCGTACAGCAGGTCACGGCGGAGCGGCCGGGCGGGCGGCCGTGTTCCGTTCGGGTGCGGTCCATGCGGTCGAGACAGTGTCTGCCGCAGTGACCGGAAGGCAGCGGTCCTCGTTGGCTCCTCGGACACCCGCAGCCGTGACCGCAGCCCGGAGGAGGCCTTCCGTGCCGACGCATCCGTCCGCCGCCCCGCCGACCGCTTCGTCCGAGCACACCAGCCCGTACTCCGCCGCCACGGCCGGCCCTTCCGCGCGCCCCGCGCCCCCGGCGGCCGGGGACGCCGCCCCCGCCCCCTCCGGCGGCACAGCCGACCCGGCCGGCGACCCGGCCGGGGACGTCGTCCGCTGGGCCGCCTTCAGCTGCCTGCTCGTGCCGGTCGTCCTCATCGTCTACGGGGCGTCCGTCGGCGGCGCCACGGCGGCCGCCCTCGGCCTGGCCGCGGTGACCGCGGCCTGCCGGGTGCTGCTGCGCCATTCCGAACGCAACGCCGCCCGGGCCGCCGCGGCACAGGGGCCCCGGACGCCCGAGCGGCCCGGCCGGGGGGTCCGGTCCGGCGGCCGTCACGGTGCCGGAAGTACCCCCGGCGAGTGAGCGGGATCCGGCCCGTTCGCACACCTGGACCCGTATAGTTTCAGCCAAGTTCACGCCATGGCGCATCCCTTGGCGAAATGGCCTGCCAACCCCCTTGTCAGCAGGCCGGAAAGGGTCTTCGCCGACGGTGGCACCCTATGGGGACGGGCCATGCACGAGAGGCGCACTTCCCTCGCGGGCTTGCAGATGGAACGCTTCGTGATCGAATGCTTCGCGCCAACTTGCCGGACCGACATAGCGGGGCATGCCGAACTTGTCTCGTCGGCACCACGGGACGCAGTAGATTCGATCATGAGTATCGAAGGCTCCGGTACTCGCGCACAACCAAGGGGAAAAGTGCAGGAGCGAACGGCCCGAAAAGAACGGGGAGACGCGAAAACCGAGGGGGGCTTAGCGTCATGAGTCAGGACTCCGCCGCACCGGAGGCAGCACGAAAGCTCTCCGGGCGCCGGCGCCGGGAAGTCGTCGCGGTACTGCTGTTCAGCGGCGGCCCCATCTTCGAGAGTTCCATACCGCTCTCGGTGTTCGGTATCGACCGCCAGGACGCCGGAGTACCACGCTACCGACTGCTCGTCTGCGCAGGCGAGGAGGGACCGCTGCGGACCACCGGCGGCCTCGAACTCACCGCGCCGTACGGTCTGGAAGCGATCAGCCGGGCCGGGACCGTCGTCGTCCCTGCGTGGCGTTCCATCACCTCGCCGCCGCCGCCCGAGGCGCTCGACGCACTGCGCCGGGCCCATGAGGAGGGCGCCCGGATCGTCGGACTGTGCACGGGGGCCTTCGTGCTCGCCGCAGCCGGTCTGCTCGACGGCCGGCCCGCCACGACGCACTGGATGTACGCGCCGACGCTGGCCAAGCGGTACCCGTCCGTCCATGTCGATCCGCGGGAGCTGTTCGTCGACGACGGCGATGTGCTCACTTCGGCCGGAACGGCCGCCGGAATCGACCTCTGTTTGCACATCGTGCGTACTGATCACGGTACGGAGGCCGCCGGGGCGCTCGCCCGCAGGCTGGTCGTCCCGCCGCGGCGCAGCGGTGGGCAGGAGCGCTATCTGGACAGGTCTTTACCAGAGGAAATCGGGTCGGACCCGCTGGCCGAGGTCGTCTCGTGGGCGCTGGAGCACCTTCACGAACAGTTCGACGTGGAGACTCTGGCGGCGCGGGCGTACATGAGCCGCCGTACGTTCGACCGGCGATTCCGTTCCCTGACCGGCAGCGCGCCGCTCCAGTGGCTGATCACCCAGCGGGTGCTCCAGGCCCAGCGGCTGCTGGAGACCTCGGACTATTCGGTGGACGAGGTCGCGGGCCGCTGCGGCTTCCGGTCGCCGGTGGCGCTCCGGGGCCATTTCCGGCGCCAGCTGGGCTCGTCCCCGGCCGCGTACCGGGCGGCGTACCGGGTCCGGCGTCCGCAGGGCGATCCGGCTCCGCCGTCGATGGTCGAGTCCGTGGTTCCGCCGCAGGCCAGACGGGCCCCGGGCGGTCCGCCGGGGCTGCCGCCTGAGCTGGGGAAGCCACCGCACGGCGCTTATGCGGCAGGACCGGGGCGCCCGAGTCTGCCCGGTCAGCGGAGTGCGCCATAAAGTGGACGCATGAACGATCGCATGGTGTGGATCGACTGCGAGATGACCGGGCTCTCGCTGGCCGACGACGCACTCATTGAGGTGGCCGCACTGGTCACCGACTCGGAACTGAACGTGCTCGGTGAAGGGGTGGACATTGTGATCCGCCCGCCGGATGCGGCGCTGGAGACGATGCCCGAGGTGGTGCGCCAGATGCACACCGCCTCGGGTCTCCTCGGAGAGCTGGCCGGGGGTACGACCCTGGCCGATGCCGAGGCCCAGGTCCTGGCGTACATCCGCGAGCATGTGAAGGAGCCCCGCAAGGCACCGCTCTGCGGGAACTCGGTGGGCACGGACCGCGGCTTCCTGGCCCGGGACATGTCCGCGCTGGAGCAGTACCTCCACTACCGGATCGTGGACGTCTCCTCGGTGAAGGAGCTGGCCCGGCGCTGGTATCCGAGGGCGTACTTCAACAGTCCCGAGAAGAACGGCAACCACCGGGCGCTGGCGGATATCCGCGAGTCCATCGCCGAGCTGCGGTACTACCGCGAGGCGGTCTTCGTACCGCAGCCCGGCCCGGACTCCGACACCGCGAAGGCGATCGCGGCGAAGCATGTGGTGTCCTCGGGCTGACCGGCCCGGGAAGCACCTGTTCGGACGGGTTCGTCCGGAGTCGGATCGGGGGCGGGAAAACCCTGGTACGAGCACCCTCCGGAACCCTGTACACTTTTTCTCGGCCGGTCGGAAAAACGACCGGTCATGGTGGGTGTAGCTCAGCTGGCAGAGCACCTGGTTGTGGTCCAGGATGTCGCGGGTTCAAGTCCCGTCACTCACCCTGCAGGGTGCAAGGGCCCCGGTCTTCGGACCGGGGCCCTTGCCGTTTCCCGGGGCCCTTCACTGATCCCGGGTCCCCCCTTCTTCCCCTTCCTCCGTCCGTCCGGCCGCGGGGCTGCTCCGCGGCCCTGCGTGGGGCCGCTACGGGGGCTGGCCCCCGTACCGAGGCTGCGGCGGGCGGGATGTCGCCGCCGGGCCCGGAGCCGGAGCATGGGAGCGGGACCGCTGCCGCACGGGGCCGGGGTCGGGAACATACGGAGGTACGGGAGATGGCTGCCTTCGGGGACGGCCCGGGTCCGGTCTGCCGCTCGGTGGCGACGACGGCGTTACTGGCGCTCGCGGCCGGGGTGGCGCTTCCCCTGGGGCCGGTGCGGGCTGCGACGGGGCCTGAGGCGCAGCCCCCGCCCCACCGGGTGTGGTGGGCGGGCGGGGCGGAGGCCGCGCGGGCCGTTCCGGCGCCCCCGCAGCCGGAAACGGAGGCGCGCGTCCCGGTCGGAGTGTGGGGGGATGGGGAACCGACCGGGACGCGCGGTGGGGGGTGTGGTGCGGATGGTTCGTCGAGTACCCCCGAGGGGGGTGCACAGCACGTTACCGGGCCGTGAAGAAACGGAGCGGGCATTCCGGGCGGAGGCCGGAGTTCTTAGGGCGCCGTTAAGGGCCTCATCGGAACCTGTTAACCCAGGGGGGTTCCGGACGGGTGGAAACGGCTCCGGAAGCGGTCCGGCCGGGGCCCGTGACGGGGGTGCCGGCCCGGCGGCGCCGCGGCCCCGCGGACGGGAGGGATACCGGGCGGACCGCAGGGCGGTGCGGTCCAGGACCGGAACCGGAGGCTCAGATGTCGCCGCGCCCGCGGCGTCCCGCCGAGATCAGGGTACGGCGTCGGTCGGGCACCCGGTGACCACCCCTGCGGCGCTCCTCGGGATCGGCCGCGCGGGTGTCCAGACCTATCCAGATCCGTACCTCGGTGCCACCGAGCACCGAGCTGCCGATCCGGACGTCCCCGCCGGTCGACTCCGCGACCCTGCGGACGATGTCGAGGCCGAGTCCGGTGGAGCCGTCGCGGCTGCCGCTGTTGCCCCGGGCCAGCGCGGCGGCCGGATCCGCGATTCCCGGTCCCGCGTCGGAGACCAGCACGATGACCGCGTCCTCGCCGTTGTGGAGGTCGACGGAGAAGGCGGTGCCTTCGGGGGTGTGACGGAAGACGTTGCCGAGCAGGGCGTCGAGCGCGGCGGCCAGTTCGGGGCGGCCGACCGGGATACGGACCGGCCGGTCGACGCCCGCGACCCGTACCTTGCGGCCCTCGTCCTCCGCCAGCGCCGACCAGAAGTCCATCCGCTCCCGGACCACTTCGGAGGCGTCGCAGCCCGCGCCGGGCCCGACAGGGGTGGTCTGCGGTTTGGCCTCGCGCGCGGTGCGGATGATGATGTCGACCTCCCGCTCCAGCTGTTCCACGGCGGCCCGGGTCTGCTCGGCCGCGGGCCCGTCACCGAGGGAGGCGGCGTTCAGCCGGAGCACGGTCAGGGGGGTGCGGAGCCGGTGGGAGAGGTCGGCGGCGAGTTCCCGCTCGTTGGCCAGCAGCTGGACGACCTGGTCGGCCATCGCGTTGAAGGCGACGGCGGCGGACCGCAGCTCCTTCGGCCCCTCCTCGGGGACGCGGACACCGAGCCGGCCCTCGCCCAGTTCCTCGGCGGCACCGGAGAGCCGCCGGGCGGAGCGGACCATCCGTACGCCGAGCCGGTCGGCCACCGCGACCGAGCCCAGGATCAGGGCGATGCCGACCCCGGCGAGCATCAGCCAGGCGGTGGTCACCCCGCGGCTCATCTCGGCGTTGGGGACATAGACCTCGACCACGGCGACCTTGTCGTTCCGCAGCAGGGTGGGCTGGAGCAGGGCGGTACCGCCCGTCACCTTGGTGGTGGAGGTCCGGAACAGCCGCTGCACCAGGGCGTGGTCGGCGCGTCCGGCGCGGGGGGTGCCGATGTCCACGGCCTTCGGCACCCCGGCGTCGGGGTCGGCCGGGACATGGACGAACATCCGGCCCGCGGTCCCCGCATGGGTGGTCTGGACGGCGACCTCCAGCGCATGCTGCTCGGGGGTGATGGTCAGGGTCGGTGCGATGGTGGCGGCCTGGCGCTCGGCGTTGGTGACCGCCCGATCCCGCGCCATCTCCTTGATCACGAGCCCCAGTGGTACGGCGAAGGCGACTACGACCATCACGGTGACGGCCAGTGCGACCTTGACCAGCGCCCATCTCATCTCTGATGACCTCGTTGGGGTTCCGGGTGTCCAGTGGGGGGTTCGAGCTTGACTCCGACTCCGCGGAGGGTGTGCAGATAGCGCGGCCGGGCTGCGGTCTCACCGAGTTTCCGCCGCAGCCAGCTCAGATGGACGTCGATGGTCTGGTCGTCGCCGTAGCTCTGCTGCCAGACCTCGGCGAGCAGTTCCTTGCGCGGGACCACGACACCGGGACGGCCGGCGAGAAAGGTCAGCAGGTCGAACTCGCGACGGGTCAAGTCGAGGGGGGAGCCGTCGAGTTCGGCCTGGCGGCGCAGGGGGTCGATGGAGAGTCCGCCGACCTGGATCACCCGGGACGGCGGCGCCTCGCCCGCGGTGGCGCGGGATCTCCGCAGCACCGCCGCCATCCTGGCGGAGAGATGCTCGACGGAGAAGGGCTTCGTGAGGTAGTCGTCGGCGCCGTCGTTGAGGAGCCGTACGATCTCGCTCTCGTCGTCCCGCGCGGTCGCGATGATCACCGGCACGTCGGTGATACCGCGCAGCATCTTCAGCGCCTCGGACCCGTCGAGATCGGGCAGACCGAGGTCGAGGATGACCACGTCGAACCGGAAGTGGGCAACCTCGCGCAGCGCCTCCAGGGCTGTACCGACACTCCGGACGATATGGGACGCCTCGGTCAGATGCCGGATGAGGGCGGAGCGTACGAACTGGTCGTCCTCCACCACGAGCACACGTGCCATGACCGGCACCGTACGCCATTCGGGGGACCCCGGTCCCCCTCCGTACGCCTCCGTTCACACCTCGGACGGGACGGCGCCCGGGAGTTGACGACCGGGACGGTGATCCGGAGCAGCGCGGTCCTCTTGGGGACAGGGGCGGGTTGTGTGGTGCAGTATGGCCCCGATGCGTAGAGGACTTGTACATGCCATGGCGTGGACGCTGTCCACCGGGGCAGCGGTGACGCTGTCGTGGTGGGGCGTTCACACGGTGATGTCGGGAACCGCGTACGACCGGCCGCGCGCCGTGCCGATCAACGCCGGGGAAGACCCCACCACGCAGGCGAAGCCTCAGGTCTCCGCGACCCACCGGTCGCAGTCGCCGCCGGAGGCTCGCCCCTCGAAGACCTCCGGGACCCCCGGGTCGCGGATCACCGAGGGCACCCCGGAAACACCCGGCGGCAACGGCGGCGGCACCTCACCCGAGCCGCCCACGAGCAGCCGCAGCGAGGGCCCGCGCCCCTCCAGCGCCTCGGGCACCCCCGTGAACAGCAAACCGAAGGGCACGGTCAAGGGGCAGACCGTCGACGGCGGGCAGGTGCTGTTCGATGTGGGCCCGGCGTCGGCGGAGCTGCTGTCGGCGACCCCCAACGAGGGCTGGCGGATGGACGTGCTGGAGGAGTCGACCTATATCCGGGTGACCTTCACCAGCGATACCCGCGAGATGTCGGTCTTCTGCATCTGGAACGGCCACCCGCCGCGCTTCGACTTCGACGAGCGCGAGGCACCGTAGGTCGTCTCTCCCGGTGACCGGGGCGTTCAGTCGAAGGCGCCCGGCGGCGGGGACGGGGAGGGGCGGGCCGTCGCGTCGGTGACGGCGGGCGCGCCGCCGGTGAAAGCGGCGAGGGTACGGCCGTGCTCGACCCGGCCCGGATGGGGGTCGCTCGCGATCAGGCGGGTCAGTTCCGCGATCGGCAGCTCCCCCGCGGCACCCAGCAGGACCGCATTGCCGAAGCGGCGGCCGCGCAGGAGGGCCGGATCGGCGGCGAGGGCCAGTTCGGGGAAGACCTCGGCCGCGGTGGCGACCTGGCCCCGCAGATGGACCAGCGGACCGCCGTCGGTGATGTTCGCCGCGTACCAGCCGGCGGGCCGGAGCACCCGGCGGACCTCGGTGAGGAACTCCGTACTCGTCAGATGGGCCGGAGTGCGCGCCCCGTCGAAGACGTCCGCGATCACCAGATCCGCCCAGCCGTCCGGGATCCGGCCCAGGGCGGCCCTGGCGTCCACGGCCCTGACCCGGATCCGGTCCCGGGGGTCCAGCGGCAGGTGCGCCCGGACGAAGTCCACCAGCGCCCCGTCGACCTCCGCGATCTGCTGGGTCGAGCGGGGCCGGCCGGCCGCGATGTAGCGGGCGAGGGTGAAGGCCCCGCCGCCCAGGTGCAGGGCGTGCACCGGGCGGCCGGGAGGGGCGGCGAGATCCGCGATATGGCCGAGCCGCCGCTGGTAGGCGAAGGAGAGCCGTTCCGGGTCGTCCAGGTCCACATGGGACTGGGGCGCCCCGTCCACCAGCAGCGTCCAGGCGCGCGACCGCTCCGGGTCGGGCACCAGTTCGGCCGTACCACCGGCGACGACGGCGGTGAGGGCCTCCGGGGACCCGGAACCGCCGCCGCGCCGCCGTCTGCTCTTCGTCATCCGCTCATTATCGGCCCCCGTCCGGCCCCGCCTGCGAAGAAGCGTTTCCTCCGGGGTATCGGGCCGGGCCGGGGAACTGCTCGGGGGGTACGGGCTCCGCCGGGCGGCTCAGGAGCAGCGGTCCACGGCTTCGATCAGCCGGGCGGCCTCGCCGAGGGCCTCTCTCAGCACCGCCGGATCGGTGACCCGCTCGGCGCCCTCGGGCGGCAGCAGCCAGCCGCCGCTGTCCGGCCGCGGGGTCTCCGTACAGGCACTGCCGGGTACGTCCCAGCCGTCCGCCGTGCCGGGCGGCACCAGGAAACCGAGGGTGTCGCAGGTGCCGTCGTGCAGCACCGGGCCGACCGCGGGGGCCGCCGTACGCCGCAGGATGTCCACGGCCTCCAGACCCTGCCGGGTGGGGACGGTCACCAGATCGCACGGCTCGGGTCCCGGTCCGCCGGACCCGTCCGGTCCGCCGCCCGGGGCCGTACCCCGGCCGCCGTTCTCCTCGGCGTTCACGGCCCTGCGGGCACCGCCGCCGACGCTGGTCTCCATGCCGGCCTCCAACAAGAGGATCCCCTCCTCGTACACCACGAGGCACGGACTGCGCCTCCAAGAAGTTCAACGCCCCAACGCGTCAAGGGCTACGGCAACACTCCGCCGCAAAGGATGGCAGTTCATGGCAGATCCGGGGGGAGTTATCCCTTTTGCAGCCAAAGTCCCGGTGAACCACCCTCCGCAGCCGGTACGTTCGGCCTCGCCGGGAACAACGGTGCACCAAGAGAGGGCTCGGCCATGGCGTCGTCGTCACGGACATCGCGGCAGGCATCACCGGTCCCCAATTCCGCCTTCCGGAGGCTGCGCGGCCGGCGCTCCCCCGGTGAGTTCGCGGCGGCCGTACGGAAGGCCGCCCGCGAGATCGGCGAGCAGGTCTCGTGCGACGCCCGGTACATCGGGCGCGTCGAGGCCGGCGAGATCCGCTGCCCCAACTACGCCTACGAGCGGGTCTTCCTGCACATGTTCCCCGGGCTCGGCCTCACCGACCTGGGGTTCACGGCCCGCGAGCAGGTCAGGGGCGGCGGCCGGGCCCCGCGCGCCGCGCGGGCCGAGGTCAGGGATCGGCCGCCCGACGCACCCGGGCCCGATGGCACCACGAACGATGACGGCAAGAACGACGAGGAGAGCGACGTGTTGCGTCGCGCATTCATGACGGGCGGTTCCGCCACGGTGGCGGCCGCGTCCTTCGGCCCGGTACTCGGCGCCGTACTCGGCACCCTGCCGGAACAGGGCTCCGGCTCCGTACCGGTACGGCGGCGGATCGGGGAGTCGGAGGTCGGGGCCGTCGAGGACGCGGTACGGCGGATCCGGCTGCTGGACGACCGGTACGGCGCCGACGGTCTGTACCAGCGGGCGGCCCAGCCGCTGAGGGCGGCGTACGCCCTGCTGGACTCCGGGGTGACCGCGCACCGCGAGACCTCCGACCGGCTGCATGCGGGCGCGGGCGAGCTGGCGATCTCCGTGGGCTGGCTGGCCCATGACTCGGGCCGGGTCGAGGACGCCCGCTCCCACTACGCGGAGGCGCTGGCGACGGCCCGGGTGTCCGGGGACCACGGTCTGGAGGCGCATGCCTTCTCCAACGCCTCCTTCCTCGCCCGGGACGCCGGTCGCCACCGGGAGGCCGTCCGCTCGGCCCAGGCGGGCGGCCGGGCCGCGCGGGACCTGGGCTCCCCCCGGCTGCTCGCGCTCCTCGCGCTGCGCGAGGCGGGCGGCTGGTCGGGGCTGGGCGACCGGACGGGCTGCGAGGCGGCCCTGGGGCGGGCGCACACCCACTTCGAACGGGGGGCGGCGGACGCGGACCCCGAGTGGATGTCCTTCTTCGGGGAGCCGGAGCTGGAATTCCTCCAGGCCCAGTGCTGGGCCCGGCTCGGGGACTGGTCCCGCGCGGTCCACCACGCCCGCCGGGCCGCGTCCGTCGAGGACGAGCACTTCACCCGCAATCTGGCGCTCTACCGGGCCGAACTCGCCACCTCGCTGGCCCGCGGCGGCCACTACGAGGAGGCGGCCGCGGCGGGCCGGGAGGTGCTGAGCCTGCTGCAGGGCGTCCAGTCCTCCCGTATCCAGGCCATGCTCAACACCACGGCGGCACTGCTGGCCCCGCACCGGGCGGCGGAGGAAGTGGCGTCGTTCCTCGCGTACCGGGATGAACAGGCGCTACGGGTCTGAGAGCCGGGGCGCCGGGCGGCGTCACGGCCGCGGGACCACCCGGTACTCGGCCGGGCGAACCCCCGCGTTACGGCCGCCGGGCCGCGTCATGGGGCCGAACCACCCGGTGCGACTCCGTCCGGCGAACCCCCGCATCACGGCCGCCAGACCACCCGATGCTCCGCAAGATGCGACAACACCGCATGGTTCGCCTCCCAACCATCCGGAGCTGCAGCCATCGGCCGCCTCCGGCGGCATACCGGACTCCGTCCGGCGAACCCCCGCATCACCGCCGCCAGACCACCCGATGCTCCGCAAGATGCGACAACACCGCATGGTTCGCCTCCCACCCGTCCGGGAACTTGACGGTGACTCCGAGGCGGACCGGTTCGGTCGAGGGGTGGGCGTCCAGGAGGGCGGGGACGCCCGCGCGGCAGACCACGATGCAGGCGTGGCGGTGGCGGGAGGCCAGCACGCACAGCCGGCCCGTCTCCAGATGGAACGCCGTCGCGTCCGGGCGGCCCGACAGCGGATGCAGAACGACCGTCACATCGAACTCACGGCCCTGGAGGCGGTTCGCCGTGTCCACCGTGACGTCATGGACCCCCAGCTCAGCGAGCGCGGCGCGGACCGCCGCCGCCTGGTCGCGGTGGGCCGTGCCGACGGCGACCCGGTCGGCGGTGACCGGAGTCGGCTCCGCCCCCGCCGTGGCCGTCGCCGCCCCGCCGCGGTCCAGCACCCGGCGAACGGTCGAGGCCACCGCCCGGACCGCCTCCGGGTCCGTCCGCGGGGTGTGCCGCGCGGGCAGCTCCAGCAGCCCCCAGCCGGACTCCGCGGCCTCGTCGACGACCCGGTCGTACGCCGAGCCGTCCGACGGCACCCCGAAGCTCAGGCGCCGGTCCCCGGGGCCCGTACCGCTGCGGAACGGTGTGTACGGGTAGAACGCGGCGGACACCAGCGGCGCGGCCGACGCGGGCAGCCGCCACGACACCGGCAGCCGGTGCTGAGGCAGCCCCGGATTGTGCGAGAGCAGGGTGGAGACCGCGCTCGCCGACGGGTCGTACGACAGTCCGGCCCACTGGTCGGCGCCGACGATGGAGAACGGGTCGAGCTGGCCCGGGTCGCCCACGAACAGGGCCCGCTCGAAGAGTCCGGCGACGGCGAGCAGGGCGTCGGAGCGCATCTGGTACGCCTCGTCCACGATCGCGTGCGGCCAGGGGTCGACACCCTGTACATGCCCCCACTTCGCGGCCGTGGAGATCACCACGTCCAGACCGGCGAGGTCCGCCGCCTTCGCGGACTTCCGGACGGACGGCAGTTCGTCGAGCGCCTTGTCGTACGGGTCGGGGTCGTTGCTGTGGAGCCGGCCCACCGGCAGCTCGGGGTCCTTCTCCGCGATGCGCAGCACCAGATCGTCGACCTGGGCGTTGGTCTGGGCGATGACCATCAGGGGGCGGCCCGCGGCGGCCAGTTCCCGGGCGGCGCGGACCACGAGCGTGGACTTGCCCGCGCCGGGCGGGGAGTCCACGACGACGCCCCGGTCCGTGCCGTGCAGGGTGTCCGCGAGGATCGCGTCGGTGGCGCGGGCGGCATCGGCGCCGGGATCGCGCACAGGGGCGGTGGTCACAGCAGGTCCTCCGGGGTCACGGGGTCCGGGTCCTCCGCGGACGCGGACGGCGGCCCGCCGTGGGTCCACGGCGTCTCCTCGGGCTCGGGCAGCTTCGGCCCGCCCCGTTGGTCGTGTTCGAACAGGGTCCAGGCGATCCGGTCGCCCTTCGCCGGAACGGAGCCCTCCGCCGGATCCCTGGACCGGCCCATCCGGTCCAGCAGTCTCAGCACCAGCGTCCCGTCGGCCTCCTGCTGCACCAGCTCGGCGGACTGGGGGCGGCCGTCCAGAGAGCGGTAGACCTTGACCCGCTCACCGAGATGGGGGCGGTCGTCCGTACGGAAGGTGATCAGCGGCCGGGGCGACGGGCGCTTCGACTCCGACCAGGCCATGACGGTCTCGGTGACCTCGCCGGTGAACGCCTCCCCCGCGAGCCGCCGCCCCGCCAGCACCAGCGGGTCGTCCAGCGCCTCCTGGGCGTCCAGTTCGGCCTGGGCGGTCTCCCGGGTGGCGAGCTTGCGGGCGGCCGTCACCGCGTCGTCCCGGCGCGGCTGGGGCGGCTCCCCGGCCCGCACCCGGTCCCGGTGGGCCGTGAAGGACCAGCGGTCCCGGGTCCAGCGGTCGGGCACCCGGGCCCCCTCGGGCAGCTCCCGCAGCAGGTCCAGGGCCCGCCACACCGCATGCCAGGTGGGTTCCAGCTGGGACAGCAGCAGTCTGCGGATCTCCCGCTCGGCTACGGATAGTTCACCCAGCCAGCCCTCCGCGTGGGCGCCGTCCTCGGCGGCGGCCAGCCGCAGCCGCAGCCGGTCGTAGCTCTCGACGGCGGGCGCCAGCAGACGGTTGTCGAACGCCGGGTCGGTGGCGGGCCCGGCGGGCGGGCACAGCAGCTGGCCGCGGTCGTCCCGGCCCAGCTCGGCCCGGAGCGCCGCATCGGCGCCCGATACGCCGTCCGGCGGATCGACCCAGGCCAGCAGCGCCCCGAGGTGCTGGTCCTCCAGCGACGACTGGCCGGTGGCCCAGTGCCGGTTCAGCAGATCGGTCGTGGCGAGCAGCAGGGACGAGCCGGGGACCCTGGCCCGCTCCCCGTAATGCGTGAGCCAGCGGCCGAGGAGGGGGACCCGCGGCGGTGCGGGGTAGGGCGCGTCCGGATCCTGTTCGGAGGTACGGCGGAAACGCATCGAACGGCCGAGGAGCCGGACGAACTCGACCGCGCCCCGGCCGGGCACCACGATCTGGGGAGCGTCGGCGCAGAGTTCGGCCTCGACCTTGGTGCGTTTGCCGGTCTCCGGGTCGGCGGCGGCGCGTTCGACGAGCTCGATGTCGTCGGCGTACGACTCCAGATGGGGCAGTACGGCGTCGGCGAGCTCGGCGAGGAAGGCGAACCGCAGCTCGCGGTCGCGGGGCTGGGCGACGGTCAGCAGCCGGGGCGCGTCCCGGTCGGTGCCGACGAGCGCGCCGAGCGGTGCGCCCGCCTCACCGGCGGTGGTCAGCGGCACGAACACCAGCGGCCGGTCGGAGACCCACCGGTGCCGGACGGTCGCCAGCGGCCGGGCCCGGCCAGCTTCCAGCGCCTCCAGCCGGGCGAGGGTGGCGATCAGGCTCATCGGGCACCTCCCGCCGCCGCCAGGGCCTCGGCGCGCAGGGATGCGGCGCGGCGGAGGGCGGCGACCGCCGGATCGGCCGGATCGCCCGCCGTGCCCCGGGCCGCGGCGAGGACACCGGCGACCGTCGTCAGCCCGCCCAGCTCACCGCGGACCGAGCGGCCGAGGGCCTCCACCGCACCGGCCTCCCGGGCCCGGTCACGGCAGTGGAAGGCCAGCTCGCAGGCGGCCAGGCACTCGGGCGCGTAGGCCGCGGGCACGCAGGCCACCGCGGCGGACAGCTCGTCGGACGGCCGGTCGAGGGCGAAGGTCGTGCCCTCGGGGAGGGCCGCCGCGAGGTCCTCGACCCGGGTGAGCCGGGCCAGCTGGCGGCGGGTCACCGAGAGCTGCTTGCGGATGTCCACCACCGATCCGGTCGGCAGATTGGAGAAGTCCTTGGGGCAGACCAGCAGCACGCTGGCCGCGACCCGGGCGCTCGGCACCAGCCCGGCCGTGTGTTCCAGCGCCAGCGCGTACACCGCGGCCTGACGGGCGGCGGCACCCACCTTCGCGGCGTCCGCGGAGGCGTCGATCATCGGGAACGACTTGATCTCGACGACCGTCCACTCCCCGTCCGGGCGGACCACCACCGCATCGGGCTCCAGATAGGCCGGGGAGCCCGCGACCTCCAGCGCCAGCAGCGGATGCCGCAGCAGGCTCCAGGCCCCGGCGGCGGTCGCCTCGCGCAGCGCCAGCGCCGTACGCGCGGCCCGGCCCTCGGGGCCCGCGGCGGTCAGATCCGGCAGCCGGAACCCGCCCTCCGCCTCGGCCCCCAGCAGCCTCATCAGCTCCGCGCCGCCGTCCGAGACGACCCTGGCCTCGAAGGCGTTCCCCCGCATGAAGGCGAACTGCGACTGGCCGAAGACAGCGGACGAGCCCAGCGCGGCGGCCAGCGCCCCCTTGTCGACCCCGGCGCCGTCCAGCAGGGCGCGGCGCTCGCAGCCGGGATTGGCGGCCAGGGCGGCCAGCGCCCGGGCGTCCAGCGGCTTCGGCCGGGCCCCGGCGCCCCTCAGCTCAGCGAGCCGCTGCCGGAGCGGTGTCGTCGGCGCCTCCGGCGCGGCTGTGCTCCGCGACGGCTCCCGGGGCGGCGTCCTGCGGGGCGCCGGAGGGGCGTCCCGCGGAGTCCGCGGGGCCGCCGGTGGTGCCTGCGGTACTTGTGGTGCCTGCCGCGGAGTTGGTCCGCTGCCCTGGGATGCGCTCACCCGTGGAAGTGTGGCATCCGCCACCGACAACCGGGGACCCAACGGCCGGAAGGGCCGCCGACCCGCCCCGCGTGAACCGGGTCCGCACCCGGTCCGCGAGCCGCATCGCGGGCTTCGCCAGCAGCAGACCCGCGCCCATCACGGCCGCCCCGGCGACCGCGTCCAGGAAGTAGTGGTTCGCCGTCCCCATCACCACGATCACGGTGACCAGCGGATAGGCGACGCCGAGCGTCCGCATCAGCGGCGTACGGCCGAAACGCCACAGCATCACACCGCACCACAGGGCCCAGCCGACGTGCAGGCTCGGCATCGCCGCGTACTGATTGGTGAAGCCGCCCATACCGCGCGGGGCGCTCGCCTCCGCACCCCACCAGCCGTACGAGCTGTACTGGGCCATGGTGTCGACGAAGCCGTGCCCCGCCTCCAGCAGCCGGGGCGGGCAGGTCGGCATCAGCGTGAAGCCGACGAGACCGAGGAGGGTGGACACCATCAGCCAGGTCCTGGCCGCGCGGTACTGCAGCGGCCTGCGGCGGAACAGCCAGACCAGCACCACCGGCGTCACCAGATAGTGCAGCGAGGCATAGACGAAGTCCGCGGGGACGCCGATCGCGGCGTGCTCGGTGAAGAGGCGGTTCAGCGGCGTCTCGAAGTCCAGGGAGACGGCACGCTCCGCCCTGAGTATCGCCAGGCCGTTGTCGACAGCGGTCGACACATCACCGCGGGCCAGCAGCCGGCCCGCCGAATACGCGACGTACACCAGCGCCAGCAGCGCCAGCTCGGTCCACC
The DNA here is from genome assembly GCF_003932715.1 of Streptomyces tsukubensis. Lineage (NCBI taxonomy): Bacteria > Bacillati > Actinomycetota > Actinomycetes > Kitasatosporales > Streptomycetaceae > Streptomyces > Streptomyces tsukubensis. The sequence continues at coordinate 2,649,834 of NZ_CP020700.1, forward strand.
AGCGAGGCCGGTGGTGAGCCGTGGTGGCCGTGGTGTGCGTCATCCGTTCGTTCCCCCTTGTGCGTGCTCTGCCGGCCGGATCGGCCACCGGTCAACCGTACGGTTCACGGCGCGGTGGCGGATCGGCGGGTACCGGCTCAGGGAGGGACGCTCCGAGCGCCTCCGAGGTTGCCTCGGACGGCCCGGCGGCGCTCCCCGGATCAGTGGCCGGACCATGCATGATGGAAGACCACTCTTTGGATCATCAGGGGGCTTCGCACCATGGCACCGCGCATTCTGCTCGTCCGGCACGGCCAGACCGAATGGTCACTGCTCGGCAAGCACACCGGCCGCACCGACATCCCCCTCGTTGCGGAGGGGCGGCGCGGCGCGGCCCTGATCGGCGAGCGGCTGCGGCACGCCCCCTTCGACGGGCTCCCCGACACCGAGGTGTGGACCAGCCCGCTGGCCCGCGCCGCCCAGACCTGCGACCTCGCCGGCTTCGGCGACCGCGCCGAGCCGTTCGACGCGCTCATGGAGTGGGACTACGGCGACTACGAGGGCCGTACGACTCCGGAGATCCGGGCCGCCGCCGGGAACCCGGGGTGGGTCATCTGGCGCGACGGCGTCGAGGGCGGCGAGAAGCTCTCGGACGTGGCGCACCGGGCCGACGAGGTCGTCGCCCGGGTCCGCGAGGCCGACCGCGACGTCCTGCTCTTCGCCCACGGGCACATACTGCGGGTGCTGTGCGCGAGGTGGCTGGGCCTGGAGCCGGAGTTCGCGGCCCGGATCGCGCTGGCCCCGACGTCGCTGTCGGTCCTGGGCTGGGCGTACGGCGACCCGGCGCTGGACACGTGGAACGACACGGCGCACCTGGCCGGCGCAGGCGCCTGAGGCTTCCGGGGGGGGCGCGCGCCGTAGGTGGCTTGTGTTGCGTGTCCGGCCGCGGGCCGTGTGTGGCTGGTCGCGCAGTTCCTCGCGCCCCTTTTTGGGCTGCCCGTCCCTGCGGTGTGCGGGTCCTCCGGTGGTCGGGTTGCGTTACTCCGTGGGGTAGGCGCGGGGTCTTGTCGGGTGCGGCCGGGTCGTGGGCCTCCGGGCTCACCTCCTCGCAGACTGCGATGCACCGCCCCGAAACGCGTCCCTTCTTGTCGCAGCCTGCTGCGGGGGCGACCCTGCACCCCCCTCCGGAGATCACCCCGACTTGACCCCGGTGAGAACGAGTCCGCCCGGGCACCCACCAAGTGGTCCCCGCAGATCAGGGGGTGCCTGTGCCCCGAGAAGGGGAAATCTCCCGGGGGCGGTGATCAGGAGATATTCCCCTCCCCGGTGACGCGCGACAACACGGGGACCTTGGGCGTCTGATCATGCGGGGATCACGTGGGAGGGGGGTGCAGGGTCGCCCCCGCAGTGGCCTGCGACAAGCACAGCTCGCCGGAGCGCAGTGCATCGCAGGCCGCGAGGAGGTGAGCCCGAAGGCCACCGACCCACCCGCACCGGCAGGACCGGCGACCTACACCACGGAGCAACGGTCACCCAGCTTTCAGCCCCGCCGGCGCTTGAGGCGCAGGAGCGCCCGCACCCCGCGGGCAACGCCCACCCCGGGGCCCGGGGCATCAGGAGCGCCCGCACCCCGCGGGAAACGGGCCCCCGGGGCCCCGGGGCGAGGAACCCCAGCGGGAGGCGCTCCCGCGGGAGGCGAAGACGCGACCTTGCGCAGGGAGGGAGAATGGACGCTGGACCGTGCCGACGCGCCCATCCCGCGCGCCCCGCCCGAAGGACGTGACATGACCGAGGCCCCCCAGGGACACCGTAAGCCGCGCCCCGCCGCGCTGCTGTTCGAACCCGTGGAGGCCGTCGCCGATCCGGAGCACTTCTTCGATCTGGAGGCGATGGACGACCCCCGTGCCCTGCTCGCCCGGGCGACCGAGCTGACGCTGGCGTTCCGCGCGGCGACGGACCGGGCGGTGGAGTACCAGGCGCTGGCCGCCGCGCAGCTCGCGGACCCCCGGCGGTTCGACCGGATGACGCCCGGGGACATTGCCGAACGCGCGGGGTGGACCGAGGACTACGCGCGGAAGATGATCGAATTCGGCCGGGGCCTGGCCCGCGAGGACGGTCACGCGTAAGGCGGGACCACCTGCAGCCGCAAGCACCCCCGAACGCGCCGCGTAGGCAACCGGCATATGCCGGGCCGCAAGATACCCCCTCCCGCCCCGCCCTGTCACCGTTTCTCCGACAGAGTGGAATCACGCGATCACTCCCGGTACACCTGGAGTATGAGCGCCTCCACGAGTGCACCGTTACGGGACGACCACGGCATGCCGCACCCTTCCGGAGAGGAGGACCGTACGGAGTTCTTCGCCCGGATCCGGCAGGAGAGCGCGCGGGGGGCGGACCGGATCACGGCCGCGGGGGCCGACTGGCTGGCCGCCGCGGGGGCGAGCCCGCGCCTGCTCTGGGAGCGGCGTCCCGGGGTGCCCGCCGTGCTGTCGTGCGGGCGGCTCTTCGACGTGGTGAGCGCGCCCGCGGTGTTCGGGCGGCTGCTGCTGGACCGGATCTGGGAGGAGGGCCCGGGATCGGGTCCGGTCGCGGCGCACCGGGGCCGGGTGCTGGTCTTCACGGCGCCGGGTACGTCGTCCCGGCTGCCGGCCCTGCTGAGCTGGGAGGAGTGGGGCGGTTATGTTCCGGCGCTGATGTTCCACGGCCGGGGGGACGCCGTCACGGTCCCTCCGCTGGCCGCACCGGGCGGGGGCGACCCGGGGTCGGTGCCGCGGTGGCTGGTCGCGCCGGGCAGCCGGCACCCCTGGCTGCCCGGCCCCGAGGTGCTGCTCTGGGCCTGCGTACGGGCGGTGAAGGCGGCGCGGACCGCTGCCGCGGCCGTCCGTACGGGCACCCCGGCGGGGCCGTACGGACCGATTTCTCCTCTCCCGGACCAGGGTGCTAATGTCTACGACGTCAGCAGGCGCCGCTAGCTCAGTTGGTTAGAGCAGCTGACTCTTAATCAGCGGGTCCGGGGTTCGAGTCCCTGGCGGCGCACAGACGGAGAAAGCCCCCTCGCGAGAGCGAGGGGGCTTTTTCGTGCTCCGGGCGGGCGTCCGGCGTTCACCCGGTGCTGATCTTGACGGTCCAGGCGCCGGTGGCGGTGCGGTCCGTCACTTCGATCCGGATCCGTTCGCCGGACCCCCCGGCGAGAGTGAACGTTTCTCCGACGCCCAGCGGCGCATCCGCCAGCTTCGGGAAGACCGAGCGGTCCCAGCAGGCTTCCGTCTCCGGATGGGTGTCGATCACCTCGACCGGGCCGCCGCCGGAGACGGTGTCGGCGCGGACCCGGTAGAGGAGGACGCCTTCGGTACAGGTGGTCCGGTCGTTGCCGGCGGCGCCGCGCGCCTCGACGGCCAGCGCCGTGCCGGGGCCGGTGCGGACGACGGCGAGCCGGGTGCCGAGCGCCCCGCCGGGGGCGGGTGCCGCGCCGACCGGCTCCAGGGTGATCAGCTCGGGGCGGGTGATGCAGCGCACGTCCTTGGTGTCCAGCCAGCCCAGTTTCCACTTGTGCCAGGCAAACAGGTCCGGGGCGAGTCCGAACTGGCTCCCCATGACGTCCCAGTCACCGACGTAGGTGTCCCAGTCGCCCTTGCCGTCGACGGGCCGCTGGTAGAGGTCGGGCAGGTCGAAGACGTGTCCGGTCTCGTGGGCCAGGACGTTCCGGTCCGGCGGATGCTGTTCGAAGACCGTGACGACGCGCCGCAGAGCGGTGCCGTCGTACGTCATGGGGCCGGCGAAGTTGACGACCTTGGTGGCGTCGGAGTCCACGCCGGGCGCGTCGGGGTCCGCGACCAGATAGACGATGTCGTAGCGGGAGAAGTCGACGGTGCGGTCTGCCGTGCCGAGGGCGTCCCGGAGGAAGGCCCGCCGCTGCCCGGCGTCCCAGTCGCGCTGTATTCCGTAGGCGGTGGACGCCTTCGGCATCCGTACCCACTCGCGCTGCGGATCGGCCCGGAGGGTGAACCGGCCGTAGGAGGCGCGCTCGAAGAAGGCGCTGGTGGCGGGGAAATGGTCGGCGGTCAGCTGCGCCGGTGTGGTGCGCGGGGCCGAGTCGGGGAAGGAGAGGAACACCATGACGGCGTCGAGGCTCCGGACGGGCCGGGGATAGGCGGTGTTCCAGGTGTCGAGCCCCAGGGAGTGGTGCGCGGGCGTGCGGGCCAGCGCACAGGAGGCGGAAGAGGTCTTGGCCACGGCCGGTCCCGCGACCAGCGAGGTCGCCGCGAGTGCCAGCAGGGAGGTCAGGGCGGCGGCCGCGCTGCGGGTCCGGCTGCGCTCGCCGCCCGTACCACCGGCCCCTCCGGTCCCCCGGCCACCGCTGCCCCCGGCTCCGGCGCCGTCCGATCCGCACAGACGCCCGCCTTCCACACTCCCGGGTGGACCCGTGGGTGACTGCTGACGCTCCACGTCGACCTCCGGCTGCGGAATGGCTGCGGAATGAGGGACACCTCCACCACCTTGTGGTGGTTTCTCGGCATACGACCACTTCCGATGCCCCACTCGGGTGACCGCTCCGACACCGGGCCGACACCGAGCTGAGACCGGCGGACGACAGGCGCTACCGGAGACAACATCCGGATCGGCAGTTCCGGTCAGTGATGGATCAGACCAGGGATACGAGACGAAATGCTTCGGACAGAGGTGCGCAGAAACGATCTGGCAGAGGCTGTCGGAACACCGCGCCACGGCGGTGAAGGTGGAACGGCCGACAGGGCAGCCTCTATGATCGGCACACTTTCCCTGGTCCGTTTCCTCAACGTTCCTGAGCTTTCCTCAACTTTCCACATCTATACCTTGGTTTCCCTGCTTTAGGTTGTTTTTGGATCTCTCCCGATCGTTCCCCGGCATGTCTCTTCCGCCGCGGCCGGTCGACGACTCGTCTGACGCATTCCGACCACATCCACGACACAACTGCACTGCGGGAGTGAAAGCGGTGAGCGGAACCCCCGAAGGAACAGGGTCCGGGCGGGACTATCGGGCCGCGTTCGACGCGGCACACCTCCCCATGGCCGTCGTCGGCGCCGACGGCCTCGTCACCGGGGCGAACCCGGCCTTCGCCGGGCTCTTCGGCGGGGACACGACGGGTCGCAGCGCCGAGGAGCTCACGGGACTGGCGGCCGACCACGACGACCGGAAGACGTACCGGGACGTGCTGCGCGGCCGGCGTCCCCGGCTCTGCTGCACCCGCCGGGTCAAACGCGCCGACGGCGGCACGCTGTGGGCGGAGATCACCCTCACCCCGCTGACCGGCCCCGGCGAGAACGGCCGGGGCGGCGGGAAGGGCGGCGGCGGGCGCGGTGCGCTGCTGTGCGTCACGGACATCGGCGAGCGGCGGGAGCTGCGCGCCCGGCTGCGGCATCTGGAGATGCACGACGCGGTCACCAAACTGCCGAACAGGACGCTGTTCTTCGAACGGCTCACGGCCGCGCTGGAGTCCGCCGCGTACGAGCGGGGCGCCACCGGCCGGATCGGGCTCTGCTATCTCGACCTGGACGGCTTCAAGGCGGTCAACGACACGCTCGGACACCGGATCGGCGACAAGCTGCTGACCGCTGTCGCGGCGCGGCTCGCCGAATGCGCCGAGAGCGTGGGCGCGTCCCGGGGCGGCGGCCATCTGGTGGCCCGGCTGGGAGGCGACGAATTCGCCGTACTCGTCGAGGAGTCCACGGGTACGGAGCAGCTCTCCGATCTCGCCAGATCGGTGCTGGCGGCCCTGCAGCGGCCGTTCGACCTCGACGGGCAGCGGCTGTCGGTTTCGGCGTCGATCGGGGTGGTGGAGCGGGCGGCGGCCGGAACCTCGGCGACGGGTCTGATGCAGGCCGCGGACACCACCCTGTACTGGGCCAAGGAGGACGGCAAGGCCCGCTGGACGCTGTTCGACCCGGAGCGCAACGCCCACCGGATGACCCGGCAGGCGCTCTCCTCGTCGCTGCGCCCGGCGCTGGAGCGGGGCGAGTTCGCGCTGGAGTACCAGCCGCTGGTGGGGCTGGCGGACGGGGTGACGCACGGGGTGGAGGCGCTGGTGCGCTGGCATCATCCGCGGTTCGGGACACTGGCGCCGAATCGGTTCGTCGGAATTGCCGAGGAGGACGGTTCGATCGTCCAGCTGGGCCGCTGGGTGCTGCGGACGGCCTGTCGTCAGGCCCGGCGCTGGCAGCTCGACCACCCGGGGAGCCGGCCGCTGTTCGTGAGCGTCAATGTCGCCGTACGGCAGGTGTGGGACTCGGATCTGGTGGCGGATGTGGCCCGGACGCTGGAGGAGACCGGACTGCCGCCGCATCTGCTCCAGCTGGAGCTGACCGAATCGGCGGTGATGGGTTCGGCGGGGCGGCCGCTGCAGGCGCTCCAGGCCCTGAGCGATATGGGCGTGCGGATCGCGATCGACGATTTCGGTACGGGCTATTCGAATCTGGCCTATCTGAGCCGGCTGCCGGTCTCGGCGCTCAAGCTGGACGGCTCGTTCGTCCGCGGTTTCCAGGACGAGGCGCATCCGAACCCGGCCGACGAGACGATCGTGGAGGCGCTGGTGCAGCTGGCGCACCGGCTGGGGCTGACCGTGACGGCGGAGTGCGTGGAGACCGCCGGGCAGGCGGCGCGGCTGCGGCGCATCGGCTGCGACAGCGGACAGGGCTGGCTCTACTCGCGGGCGGTGCCGCCGGACCGGATCGCGGAGCTGGTGGGCCTCACCGCGCTCCCGGCCTGACGGCGCGCGCCCGGCGCACGACCGCAGGTCCCGCACGACCGCAGGCCCCGCACGACCACAGCCCCGCAGGCCCGCAGAAATGGGTACCGCCCCCGCCCGGGATGAACATCCGGGCGGGGGCGGTGTTGTGGGGGGAATACGGTGGTTCTGTTCTCCGGTACCGGTGGTGCGGTCAGTACGGGTGGTACCGGATGGTGCTCAGGGGCCGGATGGTGCTGTGGGGGACGGCCCCTGGTTCCGCGGCTTTCCGGCCGGGGTCAGCAGGCCCCCTGGTCGCGCCAGACGCCCCACTCTCCGCCGGTCCCGGGCTCGTTGCCCGAGGTCCACCACTGGGCCTTCCACTTGCGGCCGTTGTGGGAGACGACGGAGTTGGTGTTGTAGACCCCGGTGGCGGTCCAGGCTTCGCCACAGGCCGGGGTCGGGGTGGGCGTCGGGGTGGGGGTGGGAGTCGGGCTCGGGCGGACGCTCTCGCCGACCGCCGCGACGACGTCGTTCAGCAGCTTGGTCTGCTCGTCGAGGCCGATGAGGGAGTACATCATCGCGCCGCCGAGGCCCTTGCTCTTGGCGTAGGCGGCCCGGGCGTCGATCGCGCGCTTGTCGAGACCGGTGAAGAACTCACCGTTCTTGTAGAAGTACGCGGCCTTCGCCTCGTCGTCCCAGAAGGTGGTCGCCGGGTTGTCGACGATGCCGCCGAGCTCCTTGTAGTTGGCGATGCCGGCCGCCTGGCTCAGCGGGCGCGGGGCGCTGCCGCCGTTGGCCGTCTGGCCGAGGCCGTTCTTCGCCCCGGCGGGAACGTTCTTCCAGCCGCGGTAGTACATCTCGTAGCCGAGGGTCAGCTTGTTCGCCGGGAAGCCGCCCGCGATGCCGTAGGCCGGGTTGCCGTCGATCCACGCGCGGACCGAGTTGTCGATGGAGTACTTCTCGGTGCCGGGCGCGATCGGGGTGGTCGGGTCCGACGGCGGGGAGTACAGCGGCGACTGGTGGTAGGTCGGGCCGGTGCCGTTCCAGGCGCCGTGCATGTCGTACGTCATGATGTTCGCGTAGTCGAGGTACGCGCCCACCTTGTCCGTCTCGATGTGCTTGATCTTGTCCTGGCCGGCCGGCATGGCGGCGGTCAGCAGGTACTTCTTGCCGCCGTTGGCGGTGCCGTACGCGTCGAGCTGCTTACGGAACTCGGCCAGCAGCAGGGTGAAGTTGGCCTTGTCCTCGGGGCCGTAGTGGTTGCCCAGGTGGCCGCCGTTGGAGCCGGGGTACTCCCAGTCGATGTCGATGCCGTCGAAGATCCCGGCGGCGGTGCCGGGGCCGCCGTAGCCGTCGGCCTTGGGGACGTCACCGGTGATGTACTGCTTGATGCAGGAGGCGACGAGCTTCTTCCGGGCGGCGTCGGTCTTGGCCGCGTCGTGGAAGTACTTGGAGAACGTCCAGCCGCCCAGCGAAATGTTGATCTTGAGGTGGGGGTACTTGGCCTTCAGCTTCTTGAACTGGTTGAAGACACCGGCGATCGGCTGGTCCCAGCGGTCGGCGACGCCGTCGATGCTGTCGGCGGCGGAGAAGGTCCGCTGGTAGTCGGCGTACGAGTCGCCCGCGCCGTCACCGGCGTTGGGGTTGTTGTCGTCGCCCGCGGCCTTGTTGGCCTGGAAGCAGGTCAGATCGGTCGGGTGGATGTTCCCGAACGAGTAGTTGATGATGTCCAGCTTGTTCGCGATGCCCCGGGTGTCCAGGTGCTTGGGGTAGAAGGCGTTTCCGTACACGCTCCACTGGTCGTAGTACGCGATCTTCACACCGGCCTGGGCGGGGGTGGTGGCAGCCGTCTGCTGGGGGGTGGCTGCATTGCCCGTCGCGGCGAATCCGGCCAGGACGCCCGCGGCGAGCGCCGCGGTCGTCATGGCCGCGATCAAGGGTTTGCGGGAGCGCACGTAATGCCTCCGAAGTGGGGGGAACGGGGGGTGCGGGCCCGCCGGTCGGCGTTGGGCGGGCCGGAGAAAGAAATAGCGATTCGGCCAGCCATCAGTCAATGGTCTCGACCAACCTCCCAACAAAAAGGGACTAGACCAATTTCAAGGGAAAAGCCCTCGTCAGAGCGGTGCGCCGAAGAAGATGAACGCCTTCTCACCGTGACTGACGAGGACTTTAAGCGCGAGATAAGGGGAATTTAAGGGCCAGATGATACGGACCATTCGGACAGTTCAGGGATGAACCACCGGAAAGAAATCACGGCGCCGCACGAGCCCCCTCCGGGCCTCCCGGCCCCGGCCGGGACCCCGTCAACGGCCGTGCCGGGGGCACTGGTTCGCCCGGATCTCTCGGTTTCAGCCTCCGGTGCGCGGCAATCCGTAGGCGTCCGCGACGAGTTCGTACGAGCGGAGCCGCGCCGCGCCGCTGTGCACGTTCGACGTCAGCATCAGCTCGTCCGCGCCGGTCCGCTTCACCAGTTCGTCGAGCCCGGTCCGTACGGCATCGGGCGTGCCGTGGACGATCGTCGACAGCCAGCCGTCCGCGAACTCCCGTTCCAGCGGGGTGAAGGCATACGCCTCCGCCTCCTCCGGCGTCGGGATCAGCCCGGGCCGCCCGGAGCGCAGCCGCAGCATCGACAGGGCGCCCGTCAGCACCTGGCGGCGGGCCTCGCGCTCGTCGTCGGCGGCGAGCGCGGCCACTCCGATGAGGGCGTACGGGGCAGCCAGCGCTGCCGACGGGCGGAACGCGTCCCGGTACAGCTCCAGCGCCGGGACCGTGTTCCGGGCCGAGAAGTGGTGGGCGAAGGCGAAGGGCAGCCCGAGCGCGCCCGCGAGCCGGGCGCTGAAGCCGGAGGAGCCCAGCAGCCAGACCGGAGGCCGGGAGACCGGGCCCTGGACCGGTCCGGGCACGGCGTGGATCCGGGCGTACGGATGCCCGTCGGGGAAGTCGTCGTCGAGGAACCGGGTCAACTCGGCGACCTGCTGCGGAAAGTCCTCGGCGCCCTCTCCGGCGCGCGCCGTGCGGCGCAGCGCCGCGGCCGTCGCGCCGTCGGTCCCGGGGGCGCGGCCGAGCCCGAGGTCGATCCGGCCGGGCGCCAGCGCCTCCAGCGTGCCGAACTGCTCGGCGATCACCAGCGGGGCGTGGTTGGGCAGCATCACTCCGCCGGAGCCGAGCCGGATCCGGTCGGTGCGGGCGGCGAGATGGGCGAGGATCACGGCCGGGGCGGAGGAGGCGACTCCGGGCATGGAGTGGTGTTCGGCGACCCAGTGGCGGTGGTAGCCGCGGTCCTCGGCGAGCCGGGCCAGGGCGACGCTGGTCCGCAGGGCGTCGGTCGCGGTCCTGCCCTCCCCCACGGTGACCAGGTCGAGCACGGAGAGCGGTACGGACGCGGTGCCGTGCGCCGTACCCCGGACGGGATCGCCGCGCAGACCGTCCCGCACTCCCCCGACTCCCCCGACTCCGCCGACTTCCCCGGCTCCCCCGGCGTCTTCTTCCCTCGCGTCGTTCACCGGCTCTCAGCCCTCCGTGCTCGGCCCCCGCAAGCTCTCGCAGACAAACAACAGGAGGTTCACTCCGGTTGTTCCCGGGACGGGGCAGCCAGCTCCTGGCACATCTCCCGGAACACCTCCCGGACCGCAACCGGGCCGCATACCTGACTGCGGTCCGGGTAGCCGCGCGGGCATGGCCCGACGACATGCTCACGAGCCCCACCCGCCACCCAAGTCATCCATGAACCACGAGCCACGGCAACCCCGCAGACCGGAAAGATCGGAGCCGTCCGCGGCACACGGCCCGCACATCGGCCGCCGCTCCCTGCTCGCCGGGGCTGCCGCCCTGGGCACCCTGGCCGCCGCGGGCGCGACCAGCGGCTGCAGCCGAGTGGCCACCGCGGACGCCGGGGACGGCGGGCGGCTCCTGGAGCAGTTGCGGGCGAAGGGGACCGTACGGCTGGGGCTGGCCGGTGAGCAGCCGTTCGGCTACATCGGCCGGGACGGCGAGATGACCGGCTCCTCGCCGGTGATCGCCCGGCGGATCTTCCGGGAGCTGGGGGTGGCGGAGGTACAGCCCTTCCCCACCGAGTTCGGCTCACTGATCACCGGGCTCAACGCACTCCAGTTCGACATCGTCGGCGCCGGGATGTTCATCACCCCCGCCCGCTGCGAGCAGGTCGTCTTCTCCGACCCCGAGTACCGGATGCTCAGCGGCTTCCTGGTGCCGAAGGGCAATCCCAAGAAGCTGCGCAGCTTCGCGGACGTGGCAGAGACCGGGGCCAGGCTGGCGACCGGGGTCGGCTATGCGGAGATCGACTACGCCCGGGAGGCCGGGGTGAAGGACGTCGTGACCCTGCCCGACCAGCTGGCCGGGCTGCTCGCGGTCGAACAGGGCCGGGCCGACGTCTTCGCCGGTACCGCCGTCGCCGTACGGAACGTCGCCGAAGGCAGCTCACGGGCCGAGGCGACGCCCGAGGTCACCCCGTATCTGGACGGGAAACCGGTGATCGACGTCGGCGGTTTCGCCTTCCGCTCCCCCGAGACCCGGCTGCGGGACGCCTTCAACCGGGAGCTGCACAAGCTGAAGCGGAGCGGGGAGCTGCTGGAGCTGATGAGGCCCTTCGGCTTCCGCGAGGCACAGATGACGAACGTCAGGGCCCGGGAGAGGTGTACGGGATGAGCGAGATCACCCCGGGGCTGTGGGAACTGCTCCTGAAGGGCGTGTGGATCACCGTCCAGCTCACCGTCTTCAGTGCCGCGCTCTCGGTGCTCGTCGCCTTCGCCGTCGGTCCGGCGCGCACCCATCGCAGCAGGCTGGTGCGGTTCGCCGCCGGTGCCTATGTGGAGGTCTTCCGGGGCACTTCGGCGCTGATCCTGATGTTCTGGGTGTTCTTCGTGCTGCCGATGGGCTTCGGCTGGCAGCTGGTCCCGATGTGGGCGGCGGTGCTGGCGCTGGGTCTGACGTACGGGGCGTACGGCGCCGAGGTCGTCCGGGGCGCGCTGGCCGCGGTGCCGCCGGGGCAACTGGAGGCCGGGATCGCCCTGGGCTTCGGCCCGGTGCAGCGGCTGCGCCGGGTGGTGCTGCCGCAGGCATGGCCGGAAATGATCCCCCCGTTCGGCAATCTTCTGGTGGAGCTGCTCAAGGGCACGGCCCTGGTGTCGGTGATGGGCGTGGGCGATATCGCGTTCGGCGCGGCGCTGGTACGGAACGCCACCGGGGACAGCGCTCCGGTGTACACGGTGGTGCTGCTCATGTACTTCGTCCTGGCCTTCACCCTGACCCGCGGGATGCGGCTGCTGGAGCGGCGGGCCAAGGCCGGTCTCGGACAGGACACCGGACCATCCGTACGGGACCGGATCCGGGCCCGCCGCCGGAGCCCCGCGGCCCCGCCAGAACCGGCTTCCGCGGCCACGACGACTGCAACAGCGACAGCGACAGCGACAGCGACAGCGACAGGAGGTGAGCGCTGATGCGCTGGGACTGGAACGCGGTCGGGGACTTCATGCCCCGCTTCTGGGACGGGCTGCTGGTCACCCTCCAGGCGCTGGTGCTGGGCGCGCTGCTCGCCTTCGCGCTGGGGCTGGTGTGGGCGCTGGCGCTGCGCTCCCCGTACCGCGCGGTGCGCTGGCCGGTGGCGGCGGCGACGGAGTTCGTCCGCAACACCCCGCTGCTGGTGCAGCTGTTCTTCCTGTACTACGTGCTGCCGGAGTGGGGGCTCACGCTCTCCGCGATGGCCACCGGGGTGATCGGCCTCGGGCTGCACTACTCGACGTACACCGCCGAGGTCTACCGCGCCGGGATCGACGGGGTGCCCGCGGGCCAGTGGGAGGCGGCCACCGCGCTCAGTCTGCCGCGGGTGCTGACCTGGCGTTCGGTGATCCTGCCGCAGGCGGTGCGGCGGGTGGTGCCCGCACTCGGGAACTACGTCATCGCCATGCTGAAGGACACTCCGATGATCTTTGTGATCGGGGTGATGGACATGCTCGGCCAGGCCCGCCAGTTCGCCGCCGAGACGTTTCTGACCGTGGAGGCCTTCACGGTCGTCGGCATCGCCTTCATCGCCCTGTCCTTCCCGGCTTCCCTTCTTCTGCGAGCACTGGAGCGTCGCCTTGTCCGCTGACCGACTGCTGAACACGCCCCCCGAGCCCGTCGGATCCCCGGAGTCCGCCGGGGATCCGACACCCACCGAGCCCACCGGGTCCGCTGCCGCCGGGGCGGGGAGGTCCGGAGCGGCCGCCGTCCCCGATCTGATCCGGTTCGACAAGGTCACCAAGCGTTTCGGGGGGCGTACGGTCCTCGACTCCCTCGACTTCTCGGTCCACACGGGCAAACACGTCACCCTCATCGGCCCGTCGGGCTCCGGCAAGACCACGATCCTGCGGCTGCTGATGACCCTGGTGAAACCCGACGAGGGCACCATCACCGTCGGCGGCGAACGGCTCTGGCCGGCCGGGGAGAAGGAGGTCCGGGAGGTCCGCCGGAACATCGGCATGGTGTTCCAGCAGTTCAACCTCTTCCCGCATATGAAGGTGCTCCGCAACGTCACCGAGGCGCCGGTCCATGTGCTGGGGCTCTCCCGCGACGAGGCGGAGGAGCGCGGCCGGGAACTGCTGGACCTGGTGGGGCTCGGCGCGTACACGGACAGCTTCCCCGGTCGGCTGTCGGGCGGCCAGCAGCAGCGGGTGGCGATCGCCCGGGCGCTGGCGATGCGGCCGAAGGTGCTGCTGCTGGACGAGGTCACGTCGGCACTGGACCCGGAACTGGTGGCCGGAATGCTGGACCTGCTGCGGGACATCGCACGGAGTACGGACGTCACGATGGTCTGCGTCACCCATGAGATGGGCTTCGCCAAGGACGTCTCGGACTGCGTGATGATGTTCGACGAGGGGCGGGTGCTGGAGTACGGGCCGCCGGAGAAGATCTTCTCGGCCCCGGAGCACGAACGGACGAAGGAGTTCCTGAGCGCGGTCCTCTGAACCGCGGTCCCCTCCGGTCGTACCCCCGCCCCACCCGCCCGGGGGTACGCCGGAACGCCCGGCCGAATCTCTCCCCTCCCCACCCCCTGGTTCATGCCAATGGCATATGCCAAAGAGAAGAGCCGCAGCATACGGGGGTGACAGCACCGGGCATTCCGGCCAACAACCGTGCTTCTGAAGGTTATTGACCGCTATCGTGGTAGGGGAAGCTTGCGGTGACGACCTGCTGAGGGGGAGACCGTGGCGCTCAGGCCCGAGCCGACCGTTTCATTCCAGTCGGTGCAGTACGCACTGCGTGTGCTCGAAGCCGTCTCCCGGCACAGCGGCGGGGTCTCGGACGACCAGATCGCCCGGGAGACGGGGCTGCCGACGGTCCATCTGGGGCCGATGCTCGACATGCTGCGCCGCGAGGGCTATCTGGAGCGGCTCGCCGAGGGCGGCGCCTATGCGATCGGCGACTCCCTGGTGCTGCTGGGTTCGGGCCCGGCGCAGGAGCGGGCGGTCGAGGAGAAGGTCCAGCACAGCCTGGCCGAACTGCGCGACACGGTCGGCGCCGCGGTGTACGTCAGCCGCTACATCGACGGCGAGGTGCGGGTCACCCAGTACGCGGACGGCCCGCTCACCCCCAAGGTCAACGAGTACGTCGACTTCCGCTTCGCGGCGCACGCGAGCGCGATCGGCAAATGCCTGCTCACCCAGCTCGACCCGAACGGCCGCCGGGAACACCTCTCCCGGCACAAGATCACCCGCTTCACCTCGCGGACGATCACCAGCGAGCAGCTGCTCTTCTCCAAGCTGGACAGCCAGCCGCCGACGGTCCCGATGCTCGACCTCCAGGAGTACGCGGTGGGCACCGTCTGCGCCGCCGTCCCGCTGACGGCGGGCTCCGCGGTGGGCTGTCTGGCGCTCTCCATGCCGGTCGAGCACGCGCACCGGCTCCGCGCCGCGGCCGACGCGCTGAACCGCAACGCGGCGCCGATGGTCCTGTCGCTCGCGCTCTGACGGACCGGCCCGGTGGTCGGGCGCGGGCACCGCGCCCCGGCGGCCGTACGGAGGGCGCGCGGAGGCGCCCCGGTGACCGCCAGATGGTCGGGAGCACCCCCCGGGACCAGGTAGTATTTTTGTCGTCAGGCGCCGCTAGCTCAGTTGGTTAGAGCAGCTGACTCTTAATCAGCGGGTCCGGGGTTCGAGTCCCTGGCGGCGCACAGATGATCACCCGAGGCGTTCCGGTTCCGACCGGGACGCCTCGGGTGTTTCCGCGCTCCCTCTCCGTGACGGGCCGCCCGGCGGCGTCCGGCCGGTTTGCGCGGGCACCGGCTCCGGGTTCTGCTGGAGTGATGGTCGCGCGTCGGCCCGTCCGTCCCCGACCCCGGCCCACCCGCGGCCGGCCCCGATGAGGGAGGCGACGATGACCGCCGAAGAGAACATGCAGCTGATGCAGAGCCTCGACGATGCGTGGAACGCCCAGGACTGGGACACCTTCGACTCCCGTCACGCTCCGGACACGATCGTGCACTGGCCGGGGCAGCCGGCGCCGACCCGGGGGCGGCACGACCACCGGGCGGAGGCGATCGCCTTCTTCGCCACCTTTCCCGACAACCACGTGGCCAACCGCCCGTACCACGTCCTCATCGGCCTGGGCGACTGGACCTGCTCGGTCGCCCGCTTCACGGGCACGATGACGGGCCCCATGAAGGGCCCGGGCGGGGAGATCCCGCCCACCGGACGCGCCTTCGCCGTCGACTTCTGCACGGTGGCGCACTGGGTGGACGGAATGATCGTGGAGGAGAACCTCTTCTACGATCTGGTCGGCCTGATGCAGCAGATCGGCCTCAACGACTGAACGGATCAGTCTTCGACGACCGCACGGCCACGGGCCATGGCCCGGCGGGCCGCCCCGTCCTGGGCAGCCCCGCCGGGCCGTACCGGTGTCCCGCCGGCCGGATATCCGACCCGGCCGGCGGAACGGCGGTCACTCCGGAAGTGCGGTCACTCCGGAAGCGCCGGGCCGGATGCCGCCGCTAGAACTGAACGTCCGAGCAGGCGTAGAACGCGTTCTGCGTGTCGTACACACTCCAGACCGCGACGATCACATGCCGGCCCGAACGGGACGGGATCGTCCCGGTGTGCGAGAGGGTGTACGGCGGCTGCTGACCGCCGTAGTTGACGGTCAGGAACGGCTGGGACTCCAGAGCGGCGCGGGTGATCTTGGAGTTGGGGTTCCAGCCGGGCTTGGTGATGAAGTACTTGAAGTCGCTGGTGCGGTGCGGCGCGGTGAAACGCCAGGAGAAGGTGTAGCTGCCCGAGTTGACCCGGGTGGCGGGCCAGGCACCGCCGCGCGGGTCGTCGAGCTGCGAGAACCGTCCGTTACCGCCCGAGCAGATGGTGCCGTCGGCGGGACCGGAGGACGGGAAGCCCTTGGGGCCCTCGGCGCTCTGCGGCTCGTACTGGATCGCACCGCAGTTCTGCACCGTGCCGTTGGCACAGAGCTTCTGGCGGCTGATCGGGGATTCGGTGTAGCCGTGGCTGTTGGCGCTGCCCGTGGCGACGACGGTGGCACCCGTCATCAAAAGGCCGACGGCGGCGGCTGTCATCCTTTTGCGCATGCTTGCTCCAGAGAACGTGGGGGAGTTCGAGTGAGCCGTGCTGCACGCGTGCTGTGGGGGGTTTGGTGCGGGAGTGCGTGGTGATGGTGGGGGTGGGGGGCCGCGGGGTGTTCCCGTGGGGGGAGTTCTGCCGCGAGAGGCGCTCCTTCTGCGCCATGCTAGGTCTAGACCAACACCCAATGTATTGACCAGAGTTCACCCTGTCCAGACCTTGCGAAACCTTCATTTTCCGGCTCCATGGGGTCTCTGGCCACGGGATACATGCCCCAGCCTCGCCTTCCCCTTCATCACATACAGCGGTACGGCTCCGAGGCCCGGAGCCACCGGAGGCGGAACTCAGCGCTCCAGGGGCGTGGACCGGCCGGTGTAGAACGCCACGGTCAGATCCTTGACAAGGGCCTTGCGCTCGTAGTCGTCGAGTTCGACCAGACCGCGCGAGGTCAGCCGGGTGACCGTATCGTCCACCGCGTCGACCACCGAGGTCAGCACGGAGTCCCGGTGCCGGGCGTCGATCGCCGCGACCCGGCGGCGCTGGAGCGCCGCCGCGACCTCGGGGGCGTACTCGACCGCCGTGGGCTGCGCCGAGAAGACCTCGATGCCGGCCGGGGCGCACTCGGCGGCCAGCAGGCGCGTCAGCGCCCCGCCGACCGCCCCGGCGTCGTACGGTCCGGACTCGCCGCGACCGGCGTCGGCGGGGAGTGCGGCGAGCACCCGGGCCAGCGACGCCTCGACCCGCCGGGTCAGATACGCCTCGTGGTCCTCGACCCCGAGGACCGCCCGGGCCGTGTCCCGTACCCGCCACACCACCAGCACCACCGCCCTCAGCGCCGTACCGTCCGCGGTGACCGCGGGCATCGGCTCGCTGCGCCAGTGCCGGAGCCGGACGTCGACGCGGCGCCGCCGCAGCAGCGGGTTCACCCACATCAGCCCGGTGCGGCGGACCGTTCCCCGGTACTCGCCGAAGAGGGTGAGGACACTGGCGTGTCCGGCCCGGCCGCGGGCGACGCCGCCGAGGGTGAAGAGCGCGAGGACCACGCCGAGGACGACCGCGCCCCACAGTTCGGGGCCGATTCCGGGGTACGGGGCGGGTGGCAGGCCGAGCAGCCGGGGCGCGACCGCGGGCAGCACACCGGTGCTCCACAGCACCAGACCGGTCCCGGCCAGGGCGCAGGCGGCCGCGATCACCCCGGTCCAGCCGGGGAGTGCGGGCCCGGGGCGTTCGGTGAGCAGGGGGTCGGCGGCCGGGGGCACCGGACGGGGCACGGGGGTACGGGCCGCGGCCGGGGCCACCCGGGGCTGCTCGCCGGTGCCCCGGCGGCGGGAGACCACGGCCGGACGGAGCGGGGTGGTGCGGACGGCACCGCCGGGGAGGCCACCGGGGCCCGGGTGTCCGCGGCCGATCCCTGTGCCCCCTGCGAGCCCGCCGGTGCTGACGGCGCCGTTGCCGTTGCCGTTGGCGTCATCGTCGTCGTCGCGGAAGAGCAGGTGGACCGGGATCGCGGTGGTCGTCTCCTGGCCGATGACCGGGGTGTGTGGGGCGTGCGGTGCGCCGGGGCCCTCCGGCTCCGACGTGGTGGTGCTGGTGCTCATCGGTGCTGCCGCCTCCGCTGCTGGAGTGGTACGGGGCTGCCGCCTCCGTTGCTGATGGGTACGGGTCCGGGCGGGCCGGTCAGGCCTTGGCGGGCGCCGGGGCGAAGAGCCGCCGCCAGGTCTCGGGCCCGGGGTAGCCGTCGGCGTCCGCGCCGCGCCAGCCCTGGGCCAGCTGGAACGCCTCCACATTGCGCCGGTCCGCCTCGCCCCACACCGGGCCGGGCCCCTTGGTGTAGTGGCGGCCGAAGCCGCGCGCGACCAGCTGTTTGCCGAGCCGGGTGACGTCCGGACTGGACACTCCGGGCCGGAAGACCCCGAAGCCCGGGAAGGGCGGGACGGCGGGGGCCTGGCCGGGCGAAGGGGCGGCGACGGGGGTCGCGGGCTCCGGTTTCGCGGGCGCCGCGGCGGGCGCGGGCACGGCGGCCGGGATGTTCTTCCCCTTGCCGGTGACGAGCAGCTTCCAGGTGTGGGCGCCGGGCAGGCCGTCGGCCGCGGTCCCGCGCCAGCCCTGGGCGAGCTGGAACGCCTGGGTCGCCTTGCGGTCGGCCTCGCCCCACACCGGGCCGGGCCCCTTGGTGTAGAACCGCTTGCCGCCGCGCTTGACGAGCATCTGCCCGAGCCTCGTCACATGCGCGTTGTTCGCGCCGGGGCCGAAGGAGCGGGCGCCGGGAAAGGCGTCGGCGGCGGGCGGCGCGGGCGTAGTCGGTGCGGGCGGCGTGGTGGGAGTGGTGGGTGTGGCGGGAGCCGGGGGTGTGGGCGGCGTGGTGGGCGTGGCGGGCTCCGCCGGTTCCTCCGGGGCGGTGGCGCTGGTGACGCCCTTGTACCGGTAGGCGAGGTACTTGTCGGAGTTGTTCCAGTACGCCATGGGCGTGGTCTGCCGCCGGGTGGCGGGCTTGGTCTGCTCGTACGCCGTGTACGACTCATGCGTGTAGTCGGTCCAGCCGCCGAAGAGCGTGACGTGCGAGCCCTTGGTCGGATTGGCCGGATTGTGGAACAGGAGGATGTCCCCGGGCTGGAGCTCCTCCCTTTTGATCTCCGTGGCGAACTGGGCGAGGCTGCCGGTCCATTCGTTGGTGGTCAGCCCCCAGGCCATGGACACATAGCCCGAGCAGTCCTGGCGGTAGCCGTCGGTCCAGTACGTGGACATGCTGTACGGGACCTCGGCCTCCACCCAGACCTTGGCCCGGTTGATGATCTCCGCCCGGGTGGTAGCGGGGGTGACGGGCGCGGCCGGTTTCCCGGCCGGTCCGGGCAGCGGACGTCCGTGGAGCTCGCCCCGCCCGCCCTGTTCGTTGTCCGGTTCGGTGCTCGTCGCGGTCTCGGGGGCGTCCGCCGTACGCGCCGCGGCGGACAGGCCCGGGACGCCCGCCGATCCGGCCCGTACATCCGCTGCGGAATCGGCGGCCGCGGGCTGTGCCGCTCCCCCGCCCAGGACCACGCCCGCCGCCGTGACCAGCACGAGCGCCCGGCGGCAGCCATGGGCCGCGGGGTGTTCCCCGGCCGCGAGCGCCCGGCGCTGGAGGACGCACCCGGGACAGTCGCAGTCGGGAGCGGGTTCGTACTCCTCGAATACCGGCACCGCCATGGCTGGCCCCTCCGTGCGTGGCTGAATCGTGATGTCCGTGACCGGGTACGGCTGAGTGCAGTCTGACCCATAAAAGGGACAAAACGAACATCCGACAGGCCGGGGGCGATCAGATGGGCGGGATATTGGTCCGGAGCACCCTCGCGGGTCCGGTAGAGTTTTCCCGTCAGCAAGCGCCGCTAGCTCAGTTGGTTAGAGCAGCTGACTCTTAATCAGCGGGTCCGGGGTTCGAGTCCCTGGCGGCGCACGCGATACAAGGCCCTTCGCCATCGGCGGGGGGCCTTGTTGCTGTCCGATGCCCGCATCGCCCGGGGGCTCGTCCGGGGCTGAAAATCGCCGTTGGACGGGGACCGTACCCCCGTCGGGCCGCTTCAGTGACGCGCCGGACGGCCGCCGCTCTCCGCCCGCCGCCGCCGGTGCGTTCCCCGTACGGCGACGACGACCGCGGCCACCCCCGCGAGCACCAGCCCGATCACGGTATGTGCCGTACCGGGCCCGGCGCTCTCGGCGGCGGGCCCGTCGACCGCAGTCTCGACCGGCCCGGCGCCGTCACCGCTGCCCGTACTGCCGGTGCTTTCGGTGCTGCCGGTGCTGTTGGTACGGGCTCCGCCGTCCGACGCACCGCGCGCCTCGACGAGCACCGCGGGGTCGGGCCCCGCCCGGGGCGTGAGCAGCGAGGGCACCATCGGCGCGGCGGCCGGGATCCCCGCTCGTACCGACTCCTGCCCGGAACCGGCGGCGGGCTCCGCGGGCGCCAGGACCAGGGCGGCCGGCGCAGCGGCCAGGACTGCGGCGACCCCGGCCGTACGGAGTGCGATCGCTGCTGCACGCATCGTGACACCTCCTGCTGGCCACAGCGTCACGCGTTCCGCGGTGTCCCGCATCCGCAGCGTCGGCGCCCTGCCCCCGTACCCCGCTCTGACGTGCCACGACGCCGAAGGAGGCCCAGGTGTTCGGGTGACGGGCCGCCGCGGTCGCGGAAGGCTCAGGCTCAGATGCGGTCGACGAGATCCGCGATGGAGTCGACGATCGTCGACGGCCGGAAGGGGTAGCGGTCGATATCGGCGGGGGTCGTGACACCGGTCAGCACCAGGAAGGTCTCCATACCCGCCTCCAGACCCGCCAGGACGTCCGTGTCCATCCGGTCACCGATCATGGCGCTGGTCTCGGAGTGGGCGCCGATGGCGTTCAGCCCGGTCCGCATCATCAGGGGGTTCGGCTTGCCCGCGAAGTACGGGTCCTTGCCGGTCGCCTTGGTGATCAGCGCGGCGACCGAACCGGTCGCCGGGAGCGGGCCCTCGGTGGAGGGTCCGGTCTCGTCGGGGTTGGTGCAGATGAACCGGGCCCCGCCGTTGATCAGCCGGATCGCCTTGGTGAGCGCCTCGAAGGAGTACGTCCGGGTCTCGCCGAGGACCACGTAGTCCGGGTCGTGGTCGGTGAGGACGTACCCGATGTCGTGCAGCGCGGTGGTCAGACCGGCCTCGCCGATGACGTACGCCGTACCGCCGGGCCGCTGGTCGTCGAGGAACTGCGAGGTGGCCAGCGCGGACGTCCAGATGTTCTCCACCGGCACGTCGAGCCCCATCCGCGCGAGGCGGGCGTGCAGATCACGGGCGGTGTAGATGGAGTTGTTCGTCAGCACCAGGAACGGCTTCCCGGTGTCCCGCAGCTTGCGGATGAAGGCGTCGGCGCCGGGGATCGGCACGCCTTCGTGGATCAGGACACCGTCCATGTCGGTAAGCCAGGATTCGATCGGCTTGCGCTCTGCCATCAAGGGGGCTCCTGCCGTGCTTGGGGCGTACGGGGGCGGGCCCGGACCCAGGGCCGGGCCGGCGGCCGGGCGGGGATCCGGGTCCCGTACGCGAGGTGCGGGATGCCGGAGGCACGGCTCTGTGGTCCCCCGACCCCGACAGCCTAGTCAGCCTCCGGCCTGCTGTTCGAGCCCTGATCATCCGCCGGTTGTCCGGCCGCCACCGGCGGGCCGCCGGAAACAGCCCCGGTCACGGACGTACCCGGACCGGGCCGGGGTCACGGCGCGGCCATACGGGCTCGGTTGCCTTCCGGCGGCCGGGGGCGGGCCGGGATCACGGCCCGGCTTCTGTCCGGTCAGCCGCGGGCCCTGCGCAGTCCGCGGGAGAGGAGGACGAGGACCCCGCCCGCGGCCAGCACCATGCCCAGGGCCGCGGCCAGCCGGAGGGTGGAGCCGGTGCCGGTGGTCGCGAGTTCGTCGCGGGTGACGGTGGCCCCGGTCCCCCGGTCCTTCAGCACGGCGAACCGGTAGTCGCCCGATTCGCCCACCCAGTCGCCGTCGCTCCCGTGCCGCTGGACGACGGCCGCGTTGACGGTGACCTGGTTGGGCGGGGTGTCCGCGATGAGGGCCAGCCGGACCTTGACCGTGACGGCGGAGCGCGCCCCGACGGTGAAGCCGCCGCCCTTGGCCCGCTGGGTGCCGAGGACCCCCACGACCTCGTCCTCTTCGGTGGCCGCCAGCGGTGCGGTACGCCAGCGGGCGGCCCCGGGATCATAGAACTCCAGCATCATCCGGGCCGGGGAGAGACCCCGGTCGCGGGCGGCGAAGACGAGGACGGGGTGGACCTCGCGGCAGGCGCGGCCCGTGGTGTTGGTCAGCTCCACGGCCCATGGTTCGAAGCCCGTGCCCGGGTGGTGCACATCGGGTCCGCCGTACAGCCGGGTGGCGATGGGGAACTCCCCGCCGGAGGCCTTCCCGCAGCCGACGGGCAGCCGGCCGGCCGCGGGGGGCACTCCGGCGGCCACGGCCGGAGCGGCCGGGGGCACGGCGAGGGAGAGGGCGATATCCGCGGCCCGGACCCGGCCGGGGCGCCCCTCGGGGCCGGGCGACGGCGGCGCGGAGGCGGCGGGCGGGGCCTGCGGGGCGCCGTGACCGCCGTCGGCAGTGGCGGCGGGTGCCGGGCTCCCGGTGAGAAGGACCGCCGCGGCCGCGGTCGCGGCGACGACGGCGAGTGCGGTACGCGGTCGCATGGGGTGCACCGGCCTTTGCGTTCGGGGACGGGCTTCGCCCCGACGATGGCACCCGCGGGTGCGGTCGTCGGCGCGCCACGACCCGGTGCCGACCGGAAGGCCCGGCGATTCCGCCCCTTCAGCGTATTTTCCGACTGTCGGACATCCCGATCGGTGAGGATCGGGGCGGGCGCGGGGCGGTCGCGGGTTCCGGGCCGGTATCGGTCGGGTGGTGTCAGATTCCGGTGGCCGGGGTGAGCGGGCCCGGGGTCGTACCGCCGAAAAGCGGGGCGAGGACGAGTTCGGCCGCACCGCGGGCCACCAGGTACGGGCCGCCGCCGGCGAGGGCGACCGGGATCCCGGCACGGCGGTGCACCTCGCGGACGAACACCTCGGCGACCGCCTCGTCGCTCTCGATGATCCGGCCGCCCAGCAGGACCCGGTCGATGTCGAGGAGCGCGACGAGGTTCGCGGCCCCGACGCCGAGTATCCGGGCCGCCTCCGTCAGATCCCCGCGGGCGACGGCCGCCAGGCAGAGCGCCTCGATGCAGCCGCGCCGCCCGCACCCGCACTCCGGCCCGTCGAGTTCGATCACCTGGTGGCCGAACTCCCCGGCGCCGGTGCGGGCGCCCCGGTGGATCGCGCCGTCCAGGACGAGCCCGGCGCCGAGGCCGGTGCCGAGGTGGAGATAGGCGTACGAGTCCCCGGGCCCCGCCCCCGGGCCCAGGTCGTCCCTTTCGAGCCCGAGGGCCCCCGCGTTGGTGTCCTTGTCGAGTACGGCGGGCATGGCGAGCCGGGCGGCGACGGCGTCCCGCAGAGGGTAGCCGTCCCACTCCGGGAAGCGGGTGACCCGGCGGGTCACTCCGGCCGCATGGTCCAGGGGCCCCGGCATCGCGACCCCCACCCCGAGCACATGCCGCCCGCGCGCCCCGGTGGCGAGCAGTGCCTCCACCTCACCGGCCGCCCGCTCCACGACCGGTCCTGCGCCCGCGCCCAGGTCGAGCGGGGTGACCCGGGCGGCGACCACGCTTCCGTACAGATCCACCAGGACCACGGTCAGCTCGTCGCGGTCGAGCTGGATCCCGACGGCGTGGCGGGCGTCGGGGGCCAGCCGCAGGACGGTGCGGGGCTTTCCGCCGGTGGAGGCGCGCTGTCCGGCTTCGGCGACCAGTCCGTCCGCGCGCAGGCGGGCGACGATCTTGCTGACGGCCTGGGGGGTGAGCCCGGTCCGCGCGGCCAGCCCGACCCGGCTCAGCCCGCGGTCGCGGGCGCTCCGCAGCAGGGCGAGGACCAGGGCGGTGTTGTGTTCGCGCAGTACGGGGAGGTTGACCCCGCCCCGGCTCCCGGCCGCCGCGGCCACCGCCCGTCCGGAGCCCGGCGGCTGCCCCGGGGCCTTACCGCCCGGTCCCGTACCGCCGGATCCCGCCCCGCCCGCCGCCGTACCGCCCGGTCCCGTAGCTCCGGATCCCGTACCGCCCGATCCGCCGCCCGGCCGTGCCCGCCCCCGCGTCGTACGGCCGGACTGCACACCGTCTGCCGCCACTTCCGCTGCTGCCGGTCCCGGCCGTTCGCGGCCCGCTCCCGGCTCGGGGCGCGGAACGCCCCCACTGTTCTCTCCCACTCCCCCATTCTCGCCCTTGCTTGCGCTTTGGCAACAGCGTTGCTTAAGTGACGGCATGACTGGCACCGGCACCGATACGCCCTTCTCCGTAGGACTCGTCGGCTACGGAGTGGCGGGCTCCTTCTTCCACGCCCCGCTGATCGCCGCCGCCGAGGGCCTCGTTCTCGATACGGTCGTCACCTCCAGCCCCGTACGGCAGGAGCAGGCGCGGGCGGAGTTCCCGGGCGTACGGATCGCCTCGTCCCCCGAGGAGCTGTGGCGCCGCGCCGGTGAACTCGACCTCGTGGTCGTCGCGTCCCCCAACCGGACGCACGTCCCCCTCGCCACCGCAGCGCTCCGGGCCGGGCTCGCGGTCGTCGTGGACAAGCCGCTGGCCGCGACCGCCGCCGAGGCACGCGATCTGTCCGCCCTGGCCGCGGAGCGCGGGCTGCTGCTCTCCGTCTTCCAGAACCGCCGCTGGGACGGCGACTTCCTCACGGTCGCGCGGGTAGTGGCCGGCGGTGAGCTGGGGATCGTGCAGCGTTTCGAATCACGTTTCGAGCGGTGGCGGCCGCAGCCCAAGGGCGGCTGGCGGGAGTCCGGCGACCCCCAGGAGATCGGCGGACTGCTCTACGACCTCGGCAGCCATGTCGTCGACCAGGCAGTGACCCTGTTCGGGCCGGTGGTACGGGTGTACGCGGAGTCCGATGTACGGCGCGGGGGCGCGGAGGCCGATGACGACACGTTCTTCGCCCTGACCCATGCCGGCGGTGTCCGCTCCCACCTGTGGGTGAGTTCCACCGCCGCCCAGCTCGGCCCCCGCTTCCGGGTGCTGGGCTCGCGCGCGGGCTATGTCTCGTACGGAATGGACCCGCAGGAGGCCGCGCTGCGGGCGGGGCGGCGGCCGGTGCCCGGCGAGCCGTGGGGCGTGGTGGAGGAGTCCGGGTGGGGCCGGATCGGGGCCGGGGAGTCCCCGGTGACCGGCGGGGGACGGCCGGTCCCGGCGGAGCCCGGCGACTATCCCGCGTACTACGACCTGATCGCCGAGGCACTGCGGAACGGCACCCCGCCGCCGGTCACCGCCGAGCAGGCGGCGGCGGTCCTGGCCATCCTGGAAGCGGCCCGTCGTTCCGCCCGTGAGGGCATCACCGTGGAGGTGCCGTCCGTATGACCGCTGCCGCCGCTGCCGCTCCCGCTCCCGTGCCCGGTGAAAGCGGCCCCGACGCTCCCGGCGGCCCCGACCGGCCGGCGGCCGGGACGGCGCCGACGGTGGAGGAGCTGTCCGCGCAGGAGCGGCGGCTCGTGCTGGACCGGTTCACCCATGCGGACGCCTGGGCGCTGGGCACCCTGCTCGTGGAGATGGCCCGGCTGCGCAACGCGCCCGTGGCGGTCGACATCCGGCGCGGCGGGCAGCAGCTCTTCCACGCGGCGCTGCCGGGCTCCAGCCCGGACGACGACGCGTGGATCGACCGGAAGCGGCGCGTGGTCGCGCGGTACGGGGAGAGCAGTCTGCTGGTGGCGGCCCGGCACCGCGACCGGGGCACACGCTTCGAGGAGGCCGCCCGGCTCGACCCGGCACGGTATGCGGCGCTCGGGGGTTCGTTTCCGCTGACGGTGACGGGCGCGGGGGTGGTCGGGGCGGTGACGGTCTCCGGCCTGTCGCACCTCGACGACCATGCGCTGGCCGTCGAGGCGCTGGAGCGTTTTCTGACGACGACGCGGACGCCGTCGGGGGTATGACCCCGCTCCCCTGGGAACGCCCGGGACAGGCTCAGGCGTCTTTGAGTGTCTGCCGCTGCCGGCCCAGACCGTCGATCTCGGCCTCGACGACGTCTCCCGCGCGCAGATAGCGGGCCGCGTCCCCCTGGCCGATGGCGACGCCCGCCGGGGTGCCGGTGTTGATGATGTCACCGGGGTAGAGGGTCATGAACCGGCTGACGTACCGGACCACCTCCGCGACCGGGAAGATCTGGTCCGCGGTGGAGCCGTTCTGCCGCAGTTCGCCGTTGACCCACAGCCGCAGCGCGAGGGCCTGCGGGTCCGGTACCTCGTCGGAGGTGACCAGCCAGGGGCCGAGGGGGTTGAAGGTCTCGCAGTTCTTGCCCTTGTCCCAGGTGCCGCCGCGCTCCAGCTGGAAGGCGCGTTCGGAGACGTCGTGGGCGACGGCGTAGCCGGCGACGTACGCCAGGGGGTCATCGTCGTCGCCGAGGTAGCGCGCGGTGCGGCCGATGACGACGGCCAGTTCGACCTCCCAGTCGGTCTTGGTGCTGCCGCGCGGCACGAGCACGGTGTCGTTCGCGCCGACGACGGTGTCCGCCGCCTTCAGGAAGACGACGGGCTCGGCGGGCGGCTCGGCACCGATCTCGGCGGCGTGGTCGTGGTAGTTCAGCCCGATGCAGACGACCTTGCCGATCCGGGCGACCGGCGGGCCGGGCCGTACCCCGGCGGGGGCGTCGAGGACCGGCAGTACGCCCGCGCCCGCGGCGGCGCGGATCCGGTCCAGCGCGAAGGGGTCGGCGAGCAGCTCGCCGTCGATGTCGTCGACGAGTCCGGTCAGATCGCGGAGGGTCGTACCGTCCGGGTCGAGCAGGGCCGGACGTTCGGCGCCCGCGGCGCCGATGCGCAGCAGTCTCATGGGTGGTTTCCCTGGCCTCTCCTGGTTTCAGCCTGATGCCGTGTGATTCCCGTACGCGTCCGGACGATGGGTAGCGGCCATCGGCGGGGCCTTCGGAGGATCGGTCGTCATGATCTTCCAAGAGGTCCGGAACGCTCGGCAAGACCGCGTTCATTCCCTGGGACGGGGGCGGGCCGGGGCGGGGCCCCGGCCCTTCTCCGGGGCCGGTCCCGCGGTGTCAGAGCGGGTTGGCGAGCGCCCCGGCGGCCGGCATGTCGCGGTAGAGCAGGATCCGCTCGACGGCGCTCCAGGTCGTACTGGTGACGATGTAGAGCGCGGCCGCCAGGGGGACGACGGCGACGGTGACCAGGGTGCCGAAGGAGAGCAGGGGCAGCACCTTGGTCATGGCCGCGGCGCCGGGGAGCGCGGTGCCGTCGGGGACCGGGGGCTGGGCGGACATCTGCTTCTTCGTCCGGCGGTAGTTGACGACGGCGACCAGGGTGACGAGGGCGAAGAGCGCGAGATAGACCAGACCGCGGTCGCCGAGGACGCCGCCGGCGCCGAGGGCGTCGTGCCAGCGGCCGCCGAGGGGTGCGGCGAGGAGGGTGTGGTCGAGGAGGGCGTTGGGTTCGCCGCCGATCGTGCCGCTGGAGAACAGGTGGTAGAGGAGGAAGAAGGCGGGCAGCTGGAGCAGGCTGGGCAGACAGCCGGAGAGGGGCGACGCCTTCTCCTTGGCGTACAGCTCCAGCAGGGCCTTCTGGAGGCGGTCGGGGTGCTTGCCGTGCTTCTTGCGCAGGGCGGCGACCTGGGGGGCGAGGCGGGCGTTGGCCTTCTGGCCGCGGGCGGCGGCGCGGGAGAGGGGGTGGACGGCGAGCCGGACGAGCGCGGTGAAGAGCACGATCGCGGCGGCGGTGGCGGAGGTCTGGAAGAGGGGTTCGAGCAGTTCTGCGAGGCGCTCGACCAACTGGGCGAAGACGGACAAGGAGAGCCCTCCGGGGGTCTCGTACAGCCGGATATGTCAGGGCATGTACGGCAGCACCCACGAAGGGAGGGAAGCCTTCCGCTCGCCTAGGCGGCCGCTGCCAGGAGGGCGCGGCCGGGGGCTCGGGGCCTGGTGCGGCCCCGGGCGTCGGGGTCGCGTTGCGGCAGGAAGGCGGTGCGGCGTTCGCGGTCGCGGATGGCGGTACGGACGCGGGTGCGGGGCACCGGCGGCGCACAGCGGGCGCTGATCACGGCGCAGACGACGAGCGCGGCGCCCGCGGCACCGGTGGCGGCGGCCGCGATGGCGAGGGCGGCGGAGACTCCGGCGCCCGAGCCGTCGGCGAGGACGACGTCGAAGACGAGGACGAGGGAGAGCACGATCGCGTGGAGGGCGCGGCCGGTGCGGCTGTGCGCGTCCATGGGCTGCCCCCCTTTCCCTCTGCGGTCCTGTCCGTCCTTCTCCTTGCCGGATTCAGCGTACCCGGTGGGTGGAGACGAGCTTTCCCCAGACGATCAGACGGTAGGCGGAGCTGAACTCGGGGGTGCAGGTGGTGAGGGTGAGGTAGCTGCCGGGTTCGCGGTATCCGGCACCGGGGACGGTGAGGGAGCGGGGTACGGGGCGGATCACCCCGATATCGCGGGGAGAGGTACGGGCGAGCTGCCGGTCGACCTCGTACACGTACACCGCGTCACGGGTCTCGATACGGATGTCGTCACCGCGGCGGAGGCGGTTGATGTGGCGGAAGGGCTCGCCGTGGGTGTTGCGGTGCCCGGCGAGGGCGACGTTGCCGGGGCGGCCGGGGAGGGCGGTGCCCGGATAGTGGCCGACGTACCCCTGGTCGAGGACGCCGCGGGCGGTGATGCCTTCGGCGACGGGGGCGGTGAGGCGGAGGCGGGGAATGCGGATGACGGCGTACGCGGTACCGGACGGGCGCGCCACGTCCCGCCCGCGCTCCCTCTCCCCCTCCCTCTGATTGCCCTCCCTCCCCCCTTTCCCCTCCCCCTCCCTTTTCCCCTCCCCTTCCCCCCTCCCGTTCTCCTCTTCCTCCTCACGGGCGGGGTCACCTCCTCCGCGGGCGTTCCCCTCCTCCGACCACTGTCGCGCCAGGGAGTGAACGGCGCGTTCGGCACCGGCGCGGGCCTGCCGGTTGGTCCACCACAGCTGGTGGACGACGAGCAGCAGCACGACGACCCCGAAGGTGACGGCGGCCTCGGCGGTGCCCCAGAGCACCCGGGCGGCCCGCGCACGGGCGCGGCGCCCGCGCCCCTGAACGACGACGGGCACCCGTACCCGGCCGGGTCGCTGCTGCCGTATCCGCACGGGCGCACGATAGGCGGGGCCGCTGCAGGTGGCCAGAGCCGTGCGCGGCCCATGGCCTTCCCGGGCGGCAGACGGTCCGGGAGGGCCGTGCGGCACGCCCGGCACACGGCAGTACGGTGTCCCCCATGCGCCCCGACACGCCTACCGCCCACACCACCGAAGCCGAACGTCTGCTTCGCACCGCGGAGCAGTACCCGGAGGACCGCGAACCCCTGCTGCTGCGCGCCGCGGCCCACCTCGAACTGGCCGGCGACCGTGAACGCGCCTCCACCCTCTACGACCAGCTGCTCGCCGAAGAGCCGGAGCACCCCCTCCTGGTGAAGGCGCTCCAGGCGGCGAACCTCTGGGAGTACGGCCACGAGGCCGAGGCCCGGGCCCTGATCGCGGGCATCCGCACGGCCGCCCCGGCGGATCCGGCGCCGTGGGAGACGATCGCGGAGACCCTGGAGTCCCACGACGAGCTGGAGGAGTCGCACGCCTGCTTCACCGAGGGCATCACCCTGCTCCTCACCCCGGGCGACGACGACGTCCCGTACGACACCCGCCCCCTGCTCACGGGCCGCCACCGGGTCCGCAGGCTGCTGGCCCGCCCGCACGACGAATGGGACCGCCTCGCGGACAAGGTCCACACGGCCCACTCCCCGATCTCCCTCGACGAACTCCACGACCCGAACCGCCTCTGGGCCCTGGGCTCCGACAACCCGGCCGAACTCCGCGCCGAGATCGCCCGCCTCCGCTCCGAACTGGGCTCCTACCGCTCGGCGCTCTCCCGCCCCTTCCCGGTCGCGGTCCTCCACTGGCCGGCCCCGGAGTTCACCGAACTCCTCACCACCTATCCGGCCCTGGCCGCCGAGTACCCCTCCTACCAGACCCACCTGGCGTCCATCGAGTCGTCCCTGCGCGAACTCGCCGCGACCGGCACGGCCAATCTGGGCATCGTGACGGCGACGGTCCCGTCGTTCGAGGCCTTCGCCGCGGCGGAGGCCTCGACCCCTACGAACCCGTCGCTGCTCCCCCAATACACCACCACCCTCGCCGCCCGCGGCCGCGCCTTCCCCTGGCCCCCGTCGAAGGGCGCGGACTGCTGGTGCGGGGCGGGGGCGGCGTACCGGGACTGTCACGGGGGTAGCTAAATCTCACCCGCCTGTCGGTGGCACCTGATATGCCTGGCATCGTTGCAGTCGACACGGACAAGTCCGCGGGGGGCACAGCGCTATGTCAGGCATCACCGATGGCCGCGAACCGGTTGCCGGATTGTACGAACAGCTCATCACGGTGCGGCTGGAGAAGCAGTTGGCCCGCCTCCGCAGCATGGAAGATTGGCGGGTCGTCGAGGGCGAGATCGGACCGGAGTCAACCCCTCACGTCCTCGCCCGGCATATCGCCACCTCGGTGCATCAGGCCCTGCAGCAACTGAAGCCCGACCAACAGGTCGACGCCGCCAATCACATTCTCGATGCCATTGCCTCACTGACCGATGTACAAGGCTGGGCAGACCTCTCCCTTACGGTTGACCGGATCGTTGCCGGACCTCGCCAACTGCTCGCCCTGGCGGAGCGGGAGGAGAAGGGCGTCTACACCATGCGGCCGGCCACCCCGTTGTCCGATGCGGCCCTGATCACCAACTCCCCCGATGACCCCAGCCTCGGTTTTGAACTGCGGGCCGAACTCGCGACCGCAGACAGCGTCGATCTGCTCTGCGCATTCGTCAAGTGGCACGGCCTTCGAGTGCTGGAGCAATCGCTGACGGCCGCCCACGCCCGAGGCGTCCCCATCCGTGTCATCACGACGACCTACATCGGGGCCACGGAGCGCCGCGCCCTCGACAAGTTGGTCGAGAAGTTCCATGCAGAAGTCAAGATCAACTATGAACTCCGCGCTACTCGCCTCCACGCCAAGGCATGGCTGTTCCGACGCAACAGTGGCTACCACACGGCATATGTGGGCAGCTCCAACCTGTCAAAGACCGCCCTGCTCGATGGCCTTGAGTGGAACGTACGTCTGTCGTCGGTGACCACACCTGACGTCCTACGCAAGTTCACCGCTACCTTCGACTCCTACTGGAGCGAACGGGTCTTCGAGGCCTATGACCCCGAGAAGGATGCGAGCCGCGTCGACCAAGCGCTCCAGCAAGCCAGCCGGGGTACAGCAGGTGGACCGGCAGGCCAGCACATCACCTTGTCCGGTCT
This sequence comes from Streptomyces tsukubensis, assembly GCF_003932715.1. Classification (NCBI taxonomy): domain Bacteria; kingdom Bacillati; phylum Actinomycetota; class Actinomycetes; order Kitasatosporales; family Streptomycetaceae; genus Streptomyces; species Streptomyces tsukubensis. Next base: position 2,680,943 of record NZ_CP020700.1, read on the forward strand.
GGAGGTGCGCCCCTACGCCCACCAGCGCGACATGCTGGAGCGGCTCGACGCCGAACGGCTCGTTCATGACCGACACCGCAATTTGCTGGTTGCGGCGACGGGCACGGGAAAAACGGTGATGGCCGCGCTTGACTACAAGAATCTAAGAAAGCAGCACGGCCGGGACCTACGCCTCCTCTTCATTGCCCATCGCCAAGAGATCCTCCGGCAATCGCTGCGCACCTACCAGGATGTACTCACGGACGCCAACTTCGGCGAAGAGATGCACAGTGGAATCGTTCCTCAGACTCGAAATCACATCTTTGCCAGCGTCCAGTCCTTGCACGCCCAGGCCCTAGATGGATTCGCACCTGATCATTTCGATGTCATCGTCATCGACGAGTTCCACCATGGAGTGTCCCCCACCTACCAGAAGATCATCAATCACTTCACACCCATCGAACTGTTGGGCCTGACCGCCACGCCGGAGCGAATGGACGGCAGAAACGTTCAGGACGAGTTCTTCGAGGGGAGGATTGCCGCCGAGCTTCGCCTGTGGGAGGCGCTGGAGAATGAGCTCTTGAGCCCCTTCCACTATTTCGGCATCACCGACAACACGGACATGGGGGCCGTTTCCTGGAAGCGTGGAGCTTACGACGTATCCGAACTCAGCAATCTCTTCACAGGGAACGACGCCCGCGCCCGACTGGTGATCAAAGCCGTCATGGACAAGGTGAGCGATCCCTACACCATGCGCGCCCTGGGGTTTTGCGTCTCCGTGACGCATGCAGAATTCATGGCGGAATTCTTCCGGCGTGCCAACTTTCGATCTATCGCACTTTCCGGAAACACGCCTCGACAGCAGCGCAAAGAGGCACTCGACGCTTTGCGCTCCGGTGAACTTCAGATCATCTTCTCCGTTGATCTCTTCAACGAAGGGCTCGATGTACCGGACGTCGACACACTCCTCCTATTGCGTCCGACCTCCAGCGCCACGGTTTTCCTCCAGCAGTTGGGGCGAGGACTACGCCGGAGCGACGATAAGGCAGTACTCACGGTCTTGGACTTCATCGGCCAACATCGGAAGGAGTTCAGGTTCGAGGAGCAGTTCCGGGCTCTGACGAATCTCACTCGAAACCGCCTGGTCGCCAATATGGAGGGTGATTTCCCACAGCTCCCCTCGGGATGTCAGATCATTCTGGAGCCCAAGGCGAAGGCACTCATTATTGATAACATCCGCAGCCAGCTGAACGTCAATGTGAATCAACTGGCTCGCGAGGTCGGCAGGTATGGCGAAACACGGCTGGGTGACTACCTCCGTGAGAGCGGCCGGGAACTGAAGGAGATCTACCGGAGCAGGGAGAACTCATGGACGGGCCTGCTGCGCCGAGCCCAGCTCCTCAGCGCCCCCTCGCCAGAGGGAGAGATGGCCTTCCTCAAGCGCATTCCGGCGTTCCTCCACGTTGACGACCCGGCCCGGGCCGCGGCCTACACCAAGCTCCTATCCGACGAAGCCCCTTCCTACGAGGAGCTCGACGAGCGCGAGCAGGCCTATGCTCGGATGTTCTTCTTCTCCCTCTGGCCCCGCAGCGATTTCGCCAGCTATCAGGAGGGGTTCGACCTCCTCAGCCCTCAGAACGCCTTCCGGGATGAGCTCCGCCAAGTCCTTGCCCATGCGCTTGACCAAGTGGACCACGTCCCGCTCCCGCTGGGCGGCCCACTGGCCGAGCTCCCCCTCTCCGTACACGCCTCATACAGTCGCGAGGAAATCCTGTCTGGACTTGGCTTGGCGCTCGTCGGCGGCCGCCAGCCGGGAGATTTCCGCGAAGGCGCCTTCTGGTGTCCAAGCATCCGCACAGATGCCCTCCTCATCACACTGGAGAAGAACGAGAAGGACTTTTCACCCCAGACCCGCTACCACGACTACGCCCTCAACGAGTCCCTCTTCCACTGGGAGTCCCAGAACAACACTTCGGAGGCAACCGGCGTCGGGAAGAGATACCAAAACCACCGAGCCGAGGGCTCTCATGTCCTCCCGTTCGTGCGCCGATACAAGGAGACGGACATCGGCAGGCCTCAGCCGTGGATGCTGCTCGGACCGGCCGATTACGTCGACCACCAAGGCAACAAGCCGATGGGGATCACCTGGCGACTCCAGCATGAGATGCCAGCCGATGTGTGGACCTACTCCACCATCGCCACCGGGTAACAGCCAGGACGCCCACACCTGACACAGCATCAGAGATGTGGTACTAGATGCCCCTACCAACAGAACCACTGCAGGTCACGAAGGAGCCGACACGGCAGAGGGCGCACCCGGCTAGCCGAGAATTCGAGCAGACGATCGAACGACTCAAGATCGTTCTGGCTTGTTTTGCACGCTTTGCGATGGCCGAGCGCACCGGCTTCATCACGACTCGGCATCATCTGCACCCATGACCCCCCGTTTTCCCGCCCGGAACGCCATGCTCAGCCCTCTCGGAACTGTTCTGTCTGTCTTGGGGTGCACATGTCGCCGATATATGCGCGTGGGCGCATCGCTCTAACCACTGCGGGGGTTGTCGCCCTGCTGGGGGCGGTGGTCGGTTGTGGAGTGGAAACGGCTGGGAAGGAGGACACGGCGCCGGGAAGCACCGGTGTGGGGACTGCCGAGGCGTCCGCCACGGGCTCTGATCAGGGGAGTCTGTTGCTGCGGGACGACGAGGGGCAGGCCGTGACCGCCGAGGAATTGGTGGTGAAGGTGTTGTCCAACGACGCCGTGAACCTGGCCGACGGGACCGGGATGCCGCTGGCCCAGGCGCAGGAGGACGGGGATGTGCAGATCACCGTCGAGAGCGGGCCCGGGAGCGGAACCGCGAAGGTGGAGGACGGGGCGATCCTGTACACGTCCAACCCCGACTACGAGGGCCAGGACGTGATCCACTACCGGGTGACGTTCAAGGGGGCCAAGGAGCCCATGACGGCGAGCGCCGAGCTGCGGATCAGTGTGAGGCCCGGCGAGAAGTAGCCGGATGCCCCGTTCCCGGCGGCCGGCCTCGGGGGTGGCCTCGGGCAGCCGGGAACGGGATGGCCGCGGCGGCCGGGGGGACATGGCCGGTCGCCGCAGTGCCGGAGAGGGCCCCGCTCCGTTGCGGGTCCTCTGCCCTGGAAACGGACGCGGACCCCGGATCGGTTCACTCGGGGGCGTACATCCGGGGCAGAGAATTGCCGCGGCCGCCGTCAGCCGCCGAAGGCGTGCACCACGGTGTAGATCAGCAGTCCCGCGAGCGCGCCGACCACCGTGCCGTTGATCCTGATGAACTGCAGATCGCGGCCGATGTGCGCTTCGATCTTGCGCGACGTGTGCTCGGCGTCCCAGCTCGCCACGGTGTCGGAGATCAGCGAGGTGATCTCACCGCGGTAGGTGGTGACCACATAGACCGCCGCGTCCTCGACCCAGCCGTCGAGCTTCCCCTGGAGCCGCTCGTCCGTCGCGAGCTTCGCGCCCAGGCTGAGCAGCGAGGCCCGCGCGCGCAGGCGCAGTTCGCTCCGGTCGTCCTCCGCGGCCGAGATGATCATGGTGCGGACGGAGGACCAGGCGGACGCGATCACGTCCTGTACCTCGGTACGGGAGAGGAGGTCCGACTTCATCCGCTCCACCCGGGCCCGGGTCTCCGTATCGGACTGGAGGTCGGAGGCGAAGTCGGTGAGGAAGCGGTCGATGGCATCGCGCGCCGGGTGGCCCGGCATATCGCGCATCTCGGTGATGAAGCGGAGCAGCTCGCGGTAGACCCGCTCGCCGACCTTGCGGTCCACGAAGCGCGGGGTCCAGCCCGGTGCCCCGCCCTCGACCGCGTCCATCACGGAGTCGGCGTGCTCGACCAGCCAGTCGTGGGCGCGGGCGCAGATCAGGTCGACGGCCTTGTGGTGGGCACCGTCGGAGACCACCTTCTCCAGGGTCTTCCCGACCCCGGGCGCGATCTCCACGGCGTTCGCCCGGCGGGTGATCGCCTCACCGACGACGGCCTGGACGTCGGAGTCCCGCAGGACGGTCAGCGCCCCGCGCAGGGCCGTGGACAGCTCGGCCGTCACCCGGTCCGCATGCTCCGGTTCGGAGAGCCACATGCCGAGCCTGCGGCCGATTCCCAGGGCGCGCAGCCGGGCCCGTACGACGTCCTCGGAGAGGAAGTTCTCGCCGACGAAGGTGCCCAGAGAGGCGCCGAGCTGGTCCTTCTTGTTCGGGATGATCGCCGTGTGCGGGATCGGCAGGCCCAGGGGGTGCCGGAAGAGGGCGGTCACCGCGAACCAGTCCGCGAGCGCGCCGACCATACCGGCCTCCGCCGCCGCGGCCACATAGCCGGCCCAGGGGCCGGCGCCGGAGTTCTTCGCCCAGGTCGCGAGGGCGAAGACCAGGGCCACGAAGAGCAGCAGACCGGTCGCCATCGTCTTCATCCGGCGCACGCCCCGCTGCTTCTCGGCGTCCGCCTCGGTGTAGGCGAAGGAGGGCAGACCGGAGCGGGGGGCACGGCCGCCCCCGCCCCCGCCGGTGCGCCGCGCCCCGGCGGCCGGAGGTCCCGCCGCGAGCGGCGGACGGCCGGCCTCCGGTGCCGGTGACCGGCCGTCGGCCGTCTTTCCGCCCTCGGAGGCCGGTTCTTCCGGCTGCTCCCGTTCCGTACTGTTCATCCTGCTCCACCCGTCCACGCGCACCCCGTACACATTGTCCCTGCCTCAGGGACTCCCGGGGCGCACCCGGAGTTCCCGCCGCGCGGAAGCAGGTGCGGAAGCGGGTACGGAAGCAGGTGCCGTTCAGCCGAGCCGGCGGTGGTCTTCGCCCTCGCTGAGCCGGCTACGGCTGCGGGCTTCCCGCTCGCGCTCGGCCTTCTGGCGCTGCCGGTCGGCCTTGGTCCGCTTGCGGGTGACGACGACACCGCCCATCAGGGCCAGGCCCTGGACGCGGATACGGGGAGCGGCCGGGTCGATCCGGGGCTCCACGCCGCCTTCTTCGCGGAAGCGGCCCATGACCCGGGCGCCGGTGACCTCGACCGTGACCTCCGGGGGTACGGTGATGTCGATCCGGCCCATGATCGACCAGCAGCGGACGGTGATCTCACGGTCCTCGAAGTTCGCTTCCCGTAGATCCAGATCGCCGCCGCCCATCAGCGCGAACGCCTTGAAGACCCGGGGCACGGTCCAGCCGCCCCGGCGGTCGAAGCCGCCCCAGAGGGCGAAGGCCTGCTGGGAGGTGGCCCGGCCGCCGATGCGGTCGGTCCAGCGCTGCGGCGCCTGTCCGGCGGCCGCGGAGGGGGAACCACCGCGGGAGTTCCCGGGCAGATCGTTGACGAGTAATTCCAGGTCACCGCTGGTCCGGGCGCGATAGGCCGCATCGAGTCGCTCGTTGAACTCGTCCATGCTGAGCCGGCCCTCCGCCACCGCCTCCCGGAGCCGTTCAGTGATCCGTTCACGTTCGGTGTCCGAGGCACGCATCTCGGGGAGTTCACTCATGAGGTAAAGGATAGTCAAACTCTGCTCCGGCCCCCGGGGCGATCCGCGTACATCCTGGCGATCACGGCTTCGATGTCCGGTTCACGTACCGAAAGATCCACCACCGGGTAGGCGGCGGCGAGTTCGGCCACCAGGGGGGCCGCCGACCGGTCCGCGGGGAAGGCCAGCCACTGCCGCGGGCCCTCGACCCGTACCGTACGGGCCAGTCCGGTCTCCAGCGGCGGCAGTTCGCGTGCCAGGTCGACGACGAGGATCCGCTCGCTCTCGCCCGCCTCGTGGAGTCCGGCGAGGGGACCGTCGTACATCAGTTTGCCGTGGTCGATGACCATCACCCGGCGGCACAACTGCTCGATATCGGTCAGATCGTGGGTGGTCAGCAGGATGGTGACGGACCGTTCGGCGTTGAGTTCGCGCAGGAACTCCCGGACCTTCGCCTTGGAGACGACGTCGAGGCCGATCGTCGGCTCGTCGAGATAGAGGACCTCGGGGTCGTGCAGCAGGGCCGCCGCGATATCGCCGCGCATCCGCTGGCCGAGCGACAGCTGCCGTACCGGCACGTCCATGAGCCGGCCCAGGTCGAGCAGGTCCACACAGCGGTCGAGGTTCTCCCGGAACCGGCGGTCCGGGATCCGGTACATCCGGTGGACCAGCCGGTACGAGTCCCTCAGCGGCAGGTCCCACCAGAGCGTCGTGCGCTGGCCGAAGACCACCCCGATCCGGCGCGCCAGGACGGTGCGTTCGCGCGCGGGGTCGATCCCGGCGACCCGGACCCGGCCGCCGCTGGGGGTGAGGATGCCGGTGAGCATTTTGATCGTGGTGGACTTGCCGGCGCCGTTCGGGCCGATGTAGCCGACCATCTCGCCGCGCGGGACGGTGAAGGAGATCCCGTCCACGGCCCTCACCTGCTGTTTCTCCCGTCGCAGCAGTCCCGCGCGCTTACGGATGTCGAAGACCTTCTCCACGTCGGTCAGCTCGATGACGGGGGCGGGGACGGACGAGGGGCGGGAGGCGGGAACAGGGGAGCCGGGGGCTGCGGGGGTTGTGTGGGGGTCGGTCATGGCGGGCGGTCAGCTCCCTGTGCTGCGGTAGGTACGGAGGCCCGCGCGCCACGCCAGCCCGGCGAGCGCACAGGCGGCCGCCGCGACGAAGGGCGGCGCGAAGGCCAGCCACTGCGGGACGTCCAGCGGATAGGGCCGCCCCAGGACGTACAGTCCGGGCAGCCAGTTCACGAAGGCGAGCGGTACGACGAAGGTCACGCCCCGCACCAGGTCCTGGGCGAAGACCGTCGGCGGGTACTGGAGCATGGTCACCCCGCCGTAGGTGAAGGAGTTCTGTACCTCGGCGGCGTCCTGCGCCCAGAACTGGAACGCCGCCCCGGCCACGAAGACGGCACCGAACAGCACCCCGCCGCTGATCACCATCACGGGCACCAGCAGCACCTTGGCGGGGGTCCACGCCACATCCGTCACGGCCAGTCCGTAGCCGAGGACCACCAGCCCCTGCGTGACCCGGCCCACCCGGCGCAGCGCGAAGCGGTCGGCGGCGAGCTGGGCCAGGACGGGTACGGGACGGACGAGGAAGGTGTCGAGGGTGCCGTCGCGCACCCGCCGCCCCAGCCGGTCGGTGGAGCCCAGGAAGAGATCGGTGAGGCCGAAGGCGGTGGAGGCGGTGCCGTAGAGGAAGGCGATCTCGCCGAGCGGATAGCCGCCGAGTGCGTCCACATGGGAGAACATCAGCATCACGGCGACGAAGTCGAAGGCGCTGAAGGCGAAGCTCGCGAAGACGGCGAGCACGAAGGACGCCCGGTAGGCCAGGGTGGAGCGGATCCACATGGCCGTGATCAGTCCGTACGCCCGCAGGGCGGCGAGCCCCGCCCGCTCCTCCCGGTACCCGGCCACCCGCTCAGCCACCCTGGACCACCACCCTCCGTGTCGCCGTCGCCTGAAGGAGCCGTCCGGCCGTCAGCAGGACCGCCGCCCACCCGGCCTGGAAGGCGTACGCCCCCGCCAGCTCCCAGCCTGTGCGCTTGCCCAGCAGCACATCGGCCGGGATCTGGAGGTACGAGGACCAGGGCAGCGCCCGTGCGATCTCCCCCAGCACCCCGGGGAAGACGTTGAGCGGCAGCAGCATCCCGGAGAAGAACGTCCCCGCCAGCGCGCTCAGCTGCATCACCCCCGCGCCGTCGAGCAGCCAGAACGCGGAGAGCGCCACCAGGTAGCGGATCGCGAAGCTGACCACGAGCCCCAGCCAGATCGCGGCCAGGAACGCGGCCCAGGTCAGCGGGGAGGCCGGCAGGGCCAGATCGAAGACGAACGCGCCGACGCCCATGGGGACGATCCCACGGCCCAGCAGCTGGAACGCGGCCCGGCCGAGGTCCCCGGCCAGCCAGAAGAGCTGCAGGTCCACGGGCCGGTAGAGGTCGATGGCGATATCGCCGCTGCGGATCCGTTCGATCAGTTCGCCCTCGAAGCCGCCGCCCATCATCGCGCAGGCGGTCAGCAGCGCCTGGCCCAGCCAGACATAGGTGAGGGCCTCGTCCAGACCGTAGCCGCCGAGCCGCGGCCGCTGGTCCCAGAGGGCGATGTAGGTGGCCGCGATGATGAAGCCGAAGACGATGTTGGTGAACATCCCGGCCGCGGTGGCCATCCGATAGGCGGCGAAACGGCGGAATCCGCCGACGGCCACGACTCCGTACAGCCGCACGTGCGTTTCCCTCCCCGGGCGCTGGTCGTTGTCCTCGGTATCGCGTGCGGCATGCGGCGTACGCAGCACTCGGTGCAGTGGAGTGCGGTGCCGCGCCGTCGTCGCGCCAAAACGCTGGAGCCTAGTACGCGCCACCGCGCCGCGCGACCCGTTTTCGCCGGGATCCCCACCCGCGGGGGTCCGGGGAACAGCAGACCGAAAAGTGCAGTATGTGCCTATGAGTGAACAGCCACCGCAGCAGGGCTGGACCCCCCGGGACGGAACGGCCGCCCGGTCGTCGCCGGGCGGGAACTCCGACCGCAGTACGGATCGCAGTACGGATCGCGGTACGGATCGCGGCCCGGGCCGGAGGGGCCGGAACCGGGGCCGCCGGCGGACCGGATGGCGGCGCGCGATCCCCACCCGGCGGATGCTCCTGACCGGTTTCGTGACCGTGGCCGCCCTGCTCATCGGCGCGTTCGCCGCCGGATACGCCCTGGTCCACATCCCGCCCGCGAACGCCACGGCCGTCGCCCAGTCGAACGTCTATCTGTACGAGGACGGCAGCCGGCTCGCCCTCGACGGCGAGGTCAACCGGGAGAACGTACCCCTGTCGCAGATCCCGCTGACGGTCCAGCAGGCCGTACTCGCCGCCGAGGACCGTGATTTCTACTCGGAGCGGGCGGTGGATCCGAAGGCGATGGTCAGGGCCGCCTGGAACACCCTGACCGGCAAGGGCAAACAGTCCGGTTCGACCATTACCCAGCAGTATGTGAAGAACTACTACCTCGGCCAGGAGCAGACGCTCTCCCGGAAGTGGAAGGAGTTCTTCATCGCCATCAAGCTGGGGCGCGAGCAGAGCAAGGGCGAGATCCTCCAGGGGTATCTGAACACCAGCTACTTCGGCCGCAACGCGTACGGCGCGCAGGCGGCGGCGCAGGCGTACTACGGCACGGACGTGTCGAAGCTGACCACGGCCCAGGGCGCCTATCTGGCGTCCCTGCTGAACGCTCCGAGCGCGTTCGACGTGACCACCCACCCGGAGAACCGGCCCGCGGCGCTGGCCCGCTGGAACTACACGCTCGACGGCATGGTGAAGACGGGCTGGCTGAGCCCGTCCGAACGGGCGGCCATGGTCTTCCCCGACCCGCAGAGCGCCCGTCCCGCCACCGGGCTCTCCGGGCAGCGCGGCTATGTGGTGCAGGCGGTGGAGGAGTATCTGACCTCGGAGGGGATCGTCGACGAGAAGACCCTCGCGGCGGGCGGCTTCCGGATCACGACGACCCTGCAGCGCGGCCGGCAGGACGCGTTCGTGAAGGCCGTCGACGACCAGGTGACGGACCGGCTGGACCCCGGCCGGCGGGCCGCGGACCGCAATGTGCGGGTGGGGGGCGCGGCAATCGACCCGGAGTCGGGCCGGGTGGTGGCCCTGTACGGCGGGTTCGACTACACCCGGCAGTACGTGAACAACGCGACCCGCCGTGACTACCAGGTGGGTTCCACCTTCAAGCCGTTCGTCCTCACTGCGGCGGTCGAGGAGGGTTCCCGTACCCAGGACGGCCGCCGGATCACCCCGAACACGGTCTACGACGGCACCGACCGGCGGCCCGTCCAGGGCTGGAGCGGCGCCCGCTACGCCCCGGAGAACGAGGACGGCCACTCGTACGGCCCCCTCACGGTCAGGGCTGCCACCGACCGTTCGGTGAACTCGGTCTATGCGCAGATGGCGGTGGACGTGGGTCCGGCGCGGGTGAAGCGGACGGCGATCGCCCTGGGCCTCCCCGAGGGCACGCCCGATCTGTCGGCGTCGCCGTCGATCGCGCTGGGCCCGGCGACCGCGAGCGTGCTCGATATGGCCGAGGCGTACGCGACCCTCGCCAACCACGGCAGGCACGGCCGCTACACCCTGGTGTCGAGCATCAGCAAGGACGGCGCGACCGTCGGGCTCCCGGCGCGCGACGAGCGGCAGGCGGTGAGCCGGGAGGCGGCCGACACCACGACGGCGGTGCTGCAGAGCGTGGTGGACGGCGGTACGGGCACGGCGGCGCAGTCCGCGGGCCGCCCGGCGGCCGGGAAGACGGGTACGGCGGAGGAGGACAAGGCGGCCTGGTTCGCGGGGTACACGCCGCAGCTGGCGACCGTGGTGGCGGTGATGGGCCAGGATCCGGAGACGGGGGTGCAGAAGCCGCTGTACGGGGCGATGGGCCTGCCGAGGGTGAACGGTGGCGGGGCGCCCGCGCGGATCTGGGGGCAGTTCACCGGGGACGCGCTGGAGGGCACCGAGATCACCGACTTCGAGCTGCTGACGGCGCCGGGGTCCTATCAGGAGCAGTCGGAGGCGCCGCCGTCGTCGCCGGGGGCCGAGTCGGGGACGCCGTCGGGCGCGGCGCCGCCGCGGGAGGCGTCGTCCGCGCCGCCGGGCGGGGTAGTCGAGCCGCCGCCGGTGGTCGGCCCTTCCGTACCGGTGGACACCGGCCCGTCGTCCCTGCCGCTGCCCGGGGGGCTGCTGCCACCGGCCGGCGCCGGGCCGGGGACGCTGTCGGACCCGGCGGACGGCGTGTTCCGCGACCAGCTCCCGGGGGCGGGGGCGGTGGACGGGGGCACGGGGCTCGCCCCGAGCCCGCCGGGCCCGCGGCGGCCGTACTGAGGGGGCGGCGGTACGGGGCCTGATGCGGCCGTACGGGTGCGGTGGGCGGCGCGGCCGTACGGGATCGGGCGGGCGCGGGTGCCGTCGCCGGGGCAAGCGCGCGGGCTGCGCCGTACGTGCCCCGGCGGGGCCGGACCGGCGGGCCCGGCAGGCGAAGGGGCCGTACGGAACCGCGCGGGCTCGGGCGCCGGTACAGGGGGCGGATGCGCTGGACGGTGCGGGGCACGGCCCGGGCCGTAGGCGCCGCCGCGGCGAGCGGACACGCCGAACCGACCGCCGGAAGTGCGCCCGGCGGTCGGTGGACTCGGGAAACTCGGGGAACTCGGGGAACTCGGGGAACTCGGGGAACTCGGGAAAACAGAGCTCCGGGAGTCGGAGGCGCTGACGCGCCCGTCAGTGGCCGGAGGTCGCCTTCAGGCCCACGACCGCGACCAGCAGCAGCGACACGAAGAAGATCCGCGCCGCGGTCACCGGCTCATTGAGGATGGCCATGCCGAGAATCGCGGCACCCGCCGCGCCGATACCGACCCAGACTCCGTAGGCCGTACCGATGGGAAGGGTCTTCGCCGCCTGGGCCAGCAGATACATGCTGGCGACGATCCCGGCTCCGGTGAAGACACTGGGCCACAGCTTGGTGAAGCCCTCCGTGTACTTCATCCCGATCGACCAGCCGACCTCCAGCAGACCGGCGATGATCAGCAGAACCCATGCCACGACGGCACCTCCGAGACGCTCGAAGCTCCGTGAAGGAGCTACTTCTGGGGGTGCGTCGTCTTTGCAGAGCCCGGTACGGCGCGTCTCGTCGGGATGTCCCCACCTTAGCAAAGCGCAGGCAAAAGCCCCGGTGATCCCGGTCACCGGGGCCGTACGACGGAGGTGCCGGAGGCACCCGCCGGTCAGAGATACAGGCCGGTGGAGTTCTCGGAGCCCTGGAAGCGGTCGGCGGCGACCGCGTGCAGATCGCGTTCCCGCATCAGTACGTACGCCACGCCACGGACCTCGACCTCGGCCCGGTCCTCGGGGTCGTACAGCACCCGGTCGCCGGGCTCCACGGTGCGGACGTTCTGGCCGACCGCGACCACCTCGGCCCAGGAGAGCCGGCGGCCCACCGCTGCCGTCGCGGGGATCACGATGCCGCCGCTGGAGCGCCGCTCGCCCTCCGGGATATCGGTCCTGACCAGCACACGGTCGTGCAGCATCCGGATGGGCAGCTTGTCGTGCTGGGTGTTCTTGTTCTGCGTGGTGTTCGCGCTCACGCGTGCAACCTACCCGCACCCGCGCCGGACGGGGCCCGCCGGGGGCCCGGGAGCCGTACCGCCATCGCCGGTCAGCTCTTGTGCTTGCGGGAGGAGGAGACCACCAGCAGGCCCACCAGTCCGACGACGACCGCGGCCACGGGGAGCAGCCGCTCCAGACGCGGCGAGCCGTCGTCGCCGACGAACTTGGCGCGGACGTCGGAGACCGTGCGCTGGACGGCGTCCATCGCCTGGCCCTTGGCCTGGTCCACCTGGGAGGCGACCTTCGCCTTGGCGTCACCGACGATGGTCTTCGGGTGCACCCGTACCCCGATCTCGTCGAGGGTCTCGGCCAACTGTCCGCGCCTGCGCACGATGTCCGCCTCGATTTGCGCTGGGGTCCTCGCGTCCGACACCGCGCCGCCTCCGTGATTGGTTCCGTCGTTGGTTCTCCGGCCGGATCCGTACAGATCCGGTGTTTCTCATCGACAGTCTGTCAGCTCGGCGGGCCCCGCACCCCACGGCACCCCCATTACGCTCGACGGCGTACACCACTCCCGTCTTCCGAGGAGAACCCGAAGAGCATGAGCGACCGCCTCCAGCCCGGCGACCCGGCGCCCGACTTCACCCTGCCCGACGCGGACGGCAACGAGGTATCCCTCGCCTCCCACCGGGGCCGCAAGGTCATCGTCTACTTCTACCCGGCCGCGCTGACCCCCGGCTGCACCAAGCAGGCCTGCGATTTCACCGACAATCTGGAGGTGCTGGCCGGGGCCGGCTACGACGTCATCGGGGTCTCGCCGGACCGGCCGGAGAAGCTGGCGAAGTTCCGGGAGAAGGAGAACCTGAAGGTCACCCTGGTCGGGGACCCCGACAAGGAGGTGCTGCGGGCGTACGGCGCCTTCGGCGAGAAGAAGCTGTACGGCAAGGTCGTGACCGGTGTCATCCGGTCCACGGTGATCGTGGACGAGGACGGCAAGGTCGAGCGGGCGCTCTACAACGTCCGGGCGACCGGCCATGTCGCCAAGATCATCAAGGACCTGGGGATCTGACCCCGGGGCCGGGCCCGCACAGGCTTCTATCACCTGCCGATATCGGGCGGGAGACCGCCGCGGCAGCCAGTACAGTAAGCGGCGACGGGCCCGTACCCCAGTTGGCCAGAGGGCGCCGGTTTAGGTCCGGTGTGTCGTGGGTTCGAGTCCCACCGGGCTCATCAGCAGACGTCAGGGCGCGGCTCCCGCAGCGGGAGCCGCGCCCTTGCGCATGCCGTACGGGTACGGGACTTCCCTATGCCGTACGGGGTACGGGTACGGGTCAGCCGACCAGTTCGCGCACCACGGGCACCAGCGCGCGGAACGCCTTGCCCCGGTGGCTGATCGCGTTCTTCTCGTCCGGGCTCAGTTCGGCGCAGGTGCGGTCCATGCCCTCGGGCTGGAGGATCGGGTCGTAGCCGAAGCCGTTGGTTCCGGCGGGCACCGGGCGCAGGGTGCCCAGGAGGCGGCCCTCGACGACGCGTTCGGTGCCGTCGGGCAGGGCGAGGGCGGCGGCGCAGAAGAAGTGGGCGCCGCGGTGCTCGGGGGCGATATCGGAGAGCTGGGCGAGCAGCAGGTTCAGATTGGCGGTGTCGTCGCCGTGGGTGCCGGCCCAGCGGGCGGAGAAGATTCCGGGGGCGCCACCGAGGACGTCCACGCAGAGGCCCGAATCGTCGGCGACGGCGGGCAGCCCGGTGGCCTTGGCCAGGGCGTGCGCTTTGAGCAGGGCGTTCTCGGCGAAGGTGGTGCCGGTCTCCTTGACGTCCGGGACCTCGGGGTAGGCGTCGGTGCCGACGAGGGCGTGCGGCAGCTCGGCCGCGGCGAGGATCGCCCGGAGCTCGGTGATCTTTCCGGCGTTGCGGGTGGCGAGAACGATACGGGTCATGCCCCGATTATCGGCCGTGCGGAGGGGCGCGGGTGACGGCCCCGGGGCGGCCGGGGCCCGTCGTACCGCCGCGCCCTCACCCGGTCACGGGGTGCAGACCTTGCCGATCTCCTTGCCGGCGTCCCGGAGGGGACCGATGTCGACGGTGTTCCCGCCGTCCTCGATGGCCTTGCGGATGTTGTCGATCCCGGTGTCGAGGTCCTTGACGGCCTTCTCCAGATCGGCGTTGTCCGTCTTGTCGTTGAGTTCCTTCAGCTCTTTGTCGATGTCCTTCAGGGCCTCGCGGGCCTTGGTGGGGTCCTCGGCGGCGTTGGAGACGGCGGTCTGGAGGTTGTCGATGCTGCTGGTGACGGCTTCTGCGGTGTCCACGCAGTCGAGTGCCTTGTCGACGGCGCTGCACCCGGTGACGATCGGAACGGTCAGCGCTGCTGCGGCGATGGCCACGGCGATACGGCGGCGCGCGGGCATGGCGGTTTCCTCCCCCAGGGCCGTCCGGGGACCGTCCCCGGTGGCCGGGCGCACGGTGGTGCCGTGCGCCCGTGTCCCCAAGGACGCCGGGGTGGGGGCGCCGGGTTGCTCGCCCGGCCTCCCCCGCCGGTTACCGGCCAGCGACCCGTCCGGATCCGTCCGAGCCCCCTCGGGATCGGTCAGGCGGATGCGGTCGTCTCGTCGAGGGCGGCCCGCTGCAGAGCGGCCAGGTCGGCGCAGCCCCCGGCGGCCAGGTCGAGGAGGGCGTTGAGCTCCTTGCGGTCGAAGGGCTCGGCCTCGGCGGTGCCCTGGACCTCGACGAAGCGGCCGTCCCCGGTGCAGACGACGTTCATATCGGTGTCGGCGCGGACGTCCTCCTCGTAGCGGAGGTCGAGCAGCGGCACACCGTCGACGATGCCGACGGAGACGGCGCCGACGGTCCCGATGAGCGGCTTCCGTCCGGCGCGGATCAGCTTCTTGCCCTGCGCCCAGGCGACGGCGTCGGCGAGGGCGACGTACGCGCCGGTGATCGCGGCGGTGCGGGTGCCGCCGTCGGCCTGGAGGACGTCGCAGTCCAGGACCACGGTGTTCTCGCCGAGGGCCTTGGTGTCGACGACGGCCCGCAGGGAGCGGCCGATGAGCCGGCTGATCTCGTGGGTGCGGCCGCCGATCCGGCCGCGGACGGACTCCCGGTCGCCGCGGGTGTTGGTGGCGCGCGGCAGCATCGAGTACTCGGCCGTCACCCAGCCCTCGCCGCTGCCCTTGCGCCAGCGGGGCACGCCCTCGGTGAAGGAGGCGGTGCAGAGGACCTTGGTGTCCCCGAAGGAGATGAGGACGGAGCCCTCGGCGTGCTTGCTCCACCCGCGTTCGATGGTGACGGGACGGAGCTGTTCGGCGGTGCGGCCGTCGATACGAGACATGGGCCCGAGCCTATCGGCAGATCGGGGCCGGTCCGTCCGGTGGAGGGAACGGGCGAGAACAGGAGGCGGCCGGACGCACGGAAGGGCTCCCGCCGTCGTCGGCGGAAGCCCTTCCACGGGTGACCGCGAAGGTCACATCATGTCTTCGATCTCCGCGGCGATCGGGTCGGCGTCGGTGCCGATGACGACCTGGATCGCGGTGCCCATCTTGACGACGCCGTGGGCACCGGCGGCCTTGAGGCCGGCCTCGTCCACCTTGCCGGGGTCGATGACCTCGGTCCGCAGCCGGGTGATGCAGCCCTCGACCTCTTCGATGTTCTCGACTCCGCCGAGCGCGGCGACGATCTTCTCAGCCTTGGTGGCCATAAGTTCTCCCTGGTGTTCCCCGGCACCCTCGGCGGGGCGCTCGGCGCTGCCTCGGCCCGCGATCGGCCGCTTTGTCACGGTAACGCACGGTTGGCCCAACTTCACGGGCGAGTAACCGGCCCGTACCCAATGATGACGATCACGGCCCGCGACCGTACACGCAACTGGTCTACACCAGTCTGCGCAAGCTGCCAAACCAGGCCCAGTTCAGCCCGGGAGGAGAGGCGATGGCGTCCGAGAGCGTAGCGACCCGAGGACGGTCCCCGTGGAGCGGATTCTTCCAGGGGCTCCAGAAAATGGGGCGCAGCCTCCAGTTGCCCATCGCCGTCCTGCCCGCCGCGGGGATCATCAACCGGCTGGGGCAGCCGGACGTCTTCGGCGCCGAGGGGCTGGGCTGGAACGACGTCGCCAAGGTGATGGCGGGGGCGGGCGGGGCGCTGCTCGACCCCGAGCTGGGACTGCCGCTGCTGTTCTGTGTGGGCGTGGCCATCGGTATGGCGAAGAAGTCGGACGGTTCGACCGCGCTCGCCGCGGTCGCGGGCTTCCTGGTCTACCGGGGGGTGCTGCGCCAGTTCCCGATCGACTGCACGCCCGGGTCCTCGGCGGTGGCGGCGGGCTGCAAGCATGTGGACGGGACGTTCACCCTCTTCCAGTACCAGAATCCGGGGGTCTTCGGCGGCATCGTGATGGGGCTGCTGGCGGCGTACTTCTGGCAGCGGTTCCACCGCACCAAGCTGGTGGACTGGCTGGGCTTCTTCAACGGGCGCCGGCTGGTGCCGATCATCATGGCGTTCGTGGCGATCGCGTTCGCCGCGCTCTGTCTGTGGATCTGGCCGCCGATCGGTACGGGGCTGGAGAACTTCAGCGACTGGCTGGTCGGGCTCGGCGCCTGGGGTTCGGGCATCTTCGGCCTCGCGAACCGGGCGCTGCTGGTGATCGGACTGCACCAGTTCCTGAATGTGCCGATCTGGTTCCAGCTGGGGAGCTACACCAAACCCGACGGCACGGTGGTGCACGGCGACATCACGATGTTCCTGGCGGGCGACCCGAACGCGGGCCAGTTCACCAGCGGCTTCTTCCCGATCATGATGTTCGCGCTGCCGGCCGCGGCGCTGGCGATCACGCATACGGCCTTCCCGCACCGCCGCAAGGAGGTCGGCGGGCTGATGCTCTCGGTGGCGCTGACGTCCCTGGTCACCGGCATCACCGAACCCATCGAGTACTCGTTCCTCTTCGTGGCCCCGGTGCTGTACGCCATCCATGCGGTGCTCACGGGTGTCTCGATGGCCGTGACCTGGGCCTTCGGCGTCCATGACGGATTCAGCTTCTCGGCGGGCCTGATCGACTACGTGATCAACTGGAGTCTGGCGACCAAACCGTGGCTGATCATTCCGATCGGACTCTGTTTCGCGGTGGTCTACTACGTGATCTTCCGCTTTGCGATCACGGTCTTCAATCTGCCGACGCCGGGGCGTGAGCCGGAGGACGTGGGCGAGCAGCAGGAGAAGGACAACATCAAGTAGCGAAGGGCGAACAGCGGTCGGTGCGCGGCGGTTTCGCGCCACCGGCCACGGGCCCCGGATCCCCGCGGACGGCGGGGGCCGGGGCTTTTCCGTGTCCGGGCCCCATCCGGAACCAAGTGCGCCCGTTGTCCGAATTGTTACCTATGCTCCACGCCACAGAATTTGAAGGTTTCTTATCTATCCCCGACCCGTACACCCGTGCTACAACAGGTCTAAACCACTCAGTGGTGTAGACCAGCAGTGCCCTCGCCCGGCCGGTCCCACTCCCTGAGCTGGGTCGTTGTCGTACCCGTTCCCCTTGAGGCGTCGCCGTCCCCCCTGCCCTGCCGCACGGGCGCCGCCTTGCCCACTGGAGGAAGATCATGTCCACGGCGAGTGCCGCCCCCGCGGCTCAGAAGAAGAAGGGCGCGGGCGCGATGGCTGTAATGCAGCGCATCGGCCGCAGCCTGATGCTGCCGGTCGCGGTGCTGCCCGCCGCCGCGCTGCTGGTCCGCTTCGGCCAGCCCGACATGTTGGGCCGCGAATCGTTCCCGGAGCTGATACAGAAGATCGCCGGTTATATGTCGGCGGGCGGCAACGCCCTCCTCGACAATATGCCGCTGCTCTTCGCCGTCGGTATCGCGATCGGTTTCGCCAAGAAGTCGGACGGCTCCACCGCGCTCGCCGCCGTCACGGGCTATCTGGTCTTCAAGAACGTCCTGGCGCAGTTCACCGACAAGAACCTGCCCGAGGTCGCCAAGGTCGTCGACGGCAAGGTCGTCATGACGGACGCGCCGGTGGACGCGAAGGTCCTCGGCGGTGTGGTGATGGGCCTTGTGGTCGCCCTGCTCTACCAGCGCTTCTACCGGACCAAGCTGCCGGACTGGGCCGGCTTCTTCGGCGGCCGCCGCCTGGTGCCGATCCTCTCCGCCTTCGCGGGTCTGATCATCGCGATCGTCATCGGTCTGATCTGGCCGGTCCTCGGCGCCGGTCTGCAC
The DNA here is from genome assembly GCF_003932715.1 of Streptomyces tsukubensis. NCBI lineage: Bacteria > Bacillati > Actinomycetota > Actinomycetes > Kitasatosporales > Streptomycetaceae > Streptomyces > Streptomyces tsukubensis. Next base: position 2,699,138 of record NZ_CP020700.1, read on the forward strand.
AACTTCGGCGAGTGGCTGGTCGGCTCCGGCGCGGCGGGCGCGGGCATCTTCGGTGTCGCCAACCGGGCGCTGATCCCCGTCGGCATGCACCACCTGCTGAACTCCTTCCCGTGGCTCCAGGCCGGTGAGTACGAGGGCAAGAGCGGCGACATCGCACGCTTCCTGGCGGGCGACCCGGAAGCCGGGCAGTTCATGACCGGCTTCTTCCCGATCATGATGTTCGCGCTGCCCGCGGCCTGTCTCGCGATCGTCCACTGCGCCCGCCCCGAGCGCCGCAAGGTGGTCGGCGGCATGATGTTCTCGCTGGCCCTGACGTCCTTCGTCACCGGTGTCACCGAGCCCATCGAGTTCACGTTCATGTTCATCGCGCCGGTGCTGTACGCGGTCCACGCGGTGCTGACCGGTGTCTCCATGGCCCTCACCTGGGCGCTCGGGATGCGCGACGGCTTCGGGTTCTCGGCCGGTGCGATCGACTTCCTGCTGAACCTGGGCATCGCGAGCAACCCCTGGGGGCTGGCGCTGGTGGGCCTCTGCTTCGCGGTGGTCTACTACGTGGTCTTCCGCTTCGCGATCACCAAGTTCAATCTGCCGACGCCGGGCCGCGAGTCCGATGCGGAACTGGCGGAGCTGGAGAAGGCGGAGTCCAAGTAGGACGCGGGAGCGACGCTCCCCCTCCCGTACAACGGAACGGCCCCGGGCGAGTGCCCGGGGCCGTTCCCGTATACGTACTTCCTGCGTTCCTGCGTTCCTGCGGGTCAGACGGTGTACGAGAGGCCCGCGGCGGCCAGCTCGACGCGCCCGCCGGGGAAGGCGGCGCGGGCGTCCGTGAGGTTCCGCTCGGCGTCGGTCCACGGCGGGATATGGGTGAGCAGCAGCCGGCCGACGTCGGCGCGCCGCGCCAGCTCCCCGGCCTCGCGGCCGTTGAGATGGAGGTCCGGGACGGTCTCCTTGCCGTACGTGAACGACGCCTCGCACAGGAAGAGGTCGGCGTCCGCGGCCAGCTCGTACAGGGGCTCGCACACCCCGGTGTCACCGGAGTACGCCAGGGTCCGGCCGCCGTGCTCCAGCCGGATGCCGTACGCCTCGACGGGATGCGCGACGCGTTCGGCACGGACCGAGAAGGGCCCGATGTCGAAGCTGCCGGACTTCAGGGTGTGGAAGTCGAAGACCTCACTCATCGCGGAGGGGGAAGGCGTGTCCGCGTACGCCGTGGTCAGCCGGGCCTCCGTGCCCTCGGGGCCGTAGACCGGGATCGCCGGGCAGCGGCCGCCGTCGTGGCGGTAGTAGCGGGCGACGAAGTATCCGCACATGTCGATGCAGTGGTCGGCATGGAGATGGCTGAGGAAGATCGCGTCGAGGTCGTAGAGACCGATGTGGCGCTGCAACTCGCCGAGGGCACCGTTGCCCATGTCGAGGAGCAGCCGGAAGCCGTCGGCCTCGACGAGGTAGCTCGAACAGGCCGAATCCACGGACGGAAACGACCCCGAGCAGCCGACGACGGTGAGCTTCATAGAGCTGGAACCTCCGTTGACGGGGAGGATGACAGGGGTGTCTGTGCTGTCTGTACTGAAGGGGCGGCACGCGGCCCCGCGGGGCGCGGGGGATGGTCTTGGTCGTGCGGTCCGTCGAGCGTAAAGCGCAAAAGGGGTGCCCGCTCCTCCAGGGCAGGCCGTTGTGGGGGAACTCACCTGGCCTGTCACCGATTCGGACGGCGCGGGGGCGCGCGGTGGGGCGCGACGGGGGCGGTGGCCGTGCGGGGCCGGGCGCTGCTCGGTACGGTCGAGGCGTGAACTCGTCGTGGTGGCCGTATCTGGCCGGGGCCGTGGTCCTGCTCGCGCTGCTGGTGGCGGTGGTGGATGCCCGGGGCCGGAGCGGCCGCACGGGAACGGGCCGCCGCCGCCCGGTCTCCCGCCGCCCCCCGTCCCGCCCGCCGGTCCTGCGGGCCCGCCGCCTGCGCCCCGGCGATATTTGGTGGGCGGAGGTCCCCTACGAGGACGGCCCGGGTTCGAAGGACCGCCCCTGTCTGGTCCTCTCGGTCTCGTCCACGACCGCCCGCGTCGCCAAGATCACCAGCCGCCGCAACGACACCCGCCCGGGGGTGATCCCCCTCCCCCCGGGCACGGTGGGCGACGCCCGCGACCGCCCGAGCTACCTGGAAACGGACGAACTCCGCGACGTCCGCGTCTCGGCGTTCCGCCGGAAGGCGGGGACACTGCCGCCGGAGCTGTGGGGGCGGGTCCGCCACCTGGGCGGCTGACGCCGTCGGGCCCGGCCTCTGTGACATTCGGTGGGCGGAGCCGGCACAGGACGACGAACTCTGACGGCGCGCCCGGTGCGTCACACGGGCGGGGTGCCGGGCGGTGACTTCGGGGTCGGCTTCGGCGGGTGCGGGCCCGGGTCCGGGGGGAGCTGAGGTTTGGGCTTGGCGTGCTTGCCCATCTCCAGCTTCCGGTGAGTGAGCCGGTAGATCCCGAGAGGCGGGAAGAGGACGACGCGGGGTGGGCAGTCAGCGAGGGCGCAGGCCGCGCAGAGGAGGTCCCGGCCGGTGGCGGTGATCCGGGAGACCGTTACCGGCTCGCACCAGCAGGCTTCGCAGTGGGTGACATCGGTGGGGCTGCACCTGAAGTCGATGCTGAGGATCATGCGGGGTCTCCGGAAGCGGTGAGGGCGTCGAGGATGTGCTCGGGGCAGGTGATGCGCCCGGGGTGGACTTCGACAGGTGCGGTGGTGCTGCGCCCGCAGACCCGACATTCGGCGTCGGGCGGCTTGAGCAGCGGGCGCAGGAGCCCCTCCCGGGTCACCGGATCCACGTCCAAGCGGGCCCGGGCCGCACGGCCCGCACCGCGACCGGCCGCGGGAAGCGAAGCCCGTTCCGCGCGACGATCAGCCGCCAGGCCTCGGGCGGCGCGATGGTCCCCGTGGCGGTGGCGGTGGCCCGCTGCCGGAGGATCTCCTGCGCTTCGGTCTGGGAGGGGCTGGTCCAGGGCTGCGTCCACGGGTCGACGGCGGGATTCGGTCGTACGAGGACGATCACCAGGGGCTGACGCCTGCGGCGCGGGCTGAGGAAAGTCCGTAACCGGGCGAGCAGGGCGACGATAGGGTTCCGCATACGGCGGATCAACTCCTTGTGTGAGTTGGTTGGTTGAGCCCCGAACGGACCGGTGGTGCGGTCCTTCGGGGCGTTTTGTGTACGTGGGGGTGGGGGGTCCCGGCCCCGCGCCGGGGGTCGTTTACGGGGCCGGGACCGTTTCCCGTACGCGGGGCATTTGGGGCTGCGGCGCGTACGGGAGCTTTCAGTGCCCGGTGCGCTGGGGGATCTTGCGCGGGGCGGGGCACTCGGGGTGCGCGTAGAGGGAGGGCCGGGCCCCGGACGCGGAGAACCCGAGCATCACGAGGTTCTCCGAGGTCGGTTCGACGGGCCTGTCGCAGTAGACGCAGTATTCGGGAGGCGGACCGGGTACGGAATCGGGGCCGCCGGTCATGGCCGGGCCTCCGACGGCGAGTCGCGGTCGGGGCAGACTGAAGCGCCGCAGCGACACGGTGGCCACGTCAGCGCGGACCGGATCCCGGGCGGTGGTGAGCCGTGGTCGGTGGCAACCACACCCCACTTGCGCGCCGACTGTTGATCGGGGAACCCACGGAGGGAGGAGCCCTCGGCAACGTCGGCAGGGGGCAGCTCGCCGGGCGGCGCGGAGCGCCGGTGGGTAGGGTGAGCCATGTCGTCAACTCCTGGTTGATGGCCACGCCCCCGGACCGCTACGACGGTCGCGGGGGTCCTGTGTGTCCGTCAGGATGCCGACATGAAAGGGCCGGAACTATCAGGAATGACTGATAGCTCCGGCCGTAACCTCGCGCCGAGTCACATACCCAGCCAGGTACCGAAAGCGCTGAATGCCTGCGGCATGGAACGCTTCGACGACTCCAGTCCCCGATAGGTCTCACGGACCGTGGAGTGGTACCGAGTCTGTTGGGGGGCGATCTCGCGTGCCGACTGGAGGTTCTTGAACGCCGCTTTGGTGTGCCCGGTCCACATCTGGGCGCGTGCTACCTCCGCGTGGTGATGGGCGAGCCTGGACGGCGGCCACCGGTCCGGGATGGCGATTTCCTCGGCCGACCGTACGGCTTCCGGGTAGAGGTCCAGCTCGGCGAGCACGCTCACGCGATGGACGCCTACGTTGGTGGGCCCGAACGACAACCAGTGATCCTTCTCGGCAGGCCCGGTCCGCAGCGCGATCCGTTCGGCCTCTTGGAGGTGCCCCTCGGCTGACTCCCGGTCCTTCTTCCGCCCTGCCAGCACGGCCGCGCCCAGGTGCAGCTGGCCGCGTACGACATCCAGCTCGCGCCCGGAGTCCGCCTGGTCGAGCCGCAGCATTCCCAGGTCGATGAGCCGCCGACCGCGCTCGTAGTTGCTGGCCCGCAGGTAGGCCAGGGCCCGGAAGTACTGCCGCATGCCGCCCAAGACGGGGTCGGACGCCCGCTCGGAGGCCCATTCCATCCGGTCGAGCGCAACGGTGCACAGGTCGTGATAGCCGAGTTTGGTCGTGACGTCGTAGGCGGCGCGGTAGGTGCTGGCGAGCCGTGCCCAGCTCCGGCTGTCGGACCCCGTGTGGGCGACGGCCGTCGCCTCGTAGATCAGCCCGGGTAGTTCGGCTGCGGCCTTCTTGATGTTCCCGGCCCGCACCATCGCGCACAGGGCTTCTGCATGCGCCGAAAGTTCGCTCTCCGGCCGGGGTGGCACACCGGAGTCCTGCCGCAGGTCGTAGGCATCCAGTGCCTCGCGGATCGGGTTTATCAAGGCGTCGAGCTGGTCGCGCCGCAGTTCGTCGATGTACGGCTGTCCGGAAAGGTCGGTGACGGACACGGACAGGGCACGTGCCAGTGCGCCCAGAACTGATGGGCTGACGGGAAGAATCCCCTGCTCGACCTTGGTAACGGTGCTGTACGAGACGTTCGCGCGGCTGGCCAGCTCTCGCTGCGTCAGATGGCGGATTTTCCGGGTATGGGCAATGCGGGCGCCGGTGTGGATCGGCTTGCTTGGCGACATTCGCGTCTCCAGTTCTGCATCGACACAGGAAACGGTATCCGTACGCCGCCCCCACGGGCTCCAACTCCGTTGATGTGCCTACCCGAACCGGACACTCCGCGGCAGTCCCAGCTTGACTGCCAGTTCCGAGGCCCTCCGGCGGCGGGAGGGGCTCCGGCTCTCGGTCTCCTCCATCACGATCGTCTTGGCATAGCCGTTGTACTTGATGGTCTCGGGCGCGGCCTCGTGCGCGCGGGACAGGATCGCCAGCGCGGCATCGGGCTGACCGTCGAGCTGATAGCCGCGCGCCTCTTCGATCCGGTGGCGGGCCCGGCGGGGCCGGGAAGGGATGGGCACGGCATCGGAGGCTGCCGCCTGCCGGACCGCCTCACCCGCCTGACGCAGTTCGACGGCGACGGTGACCGCATGGGCGCCCATGATCGCGCGAGAGAAGCTGGTGACCGGATGGAAGTACGCCTCCGGCAGGCGACGGGCCATGGCGTCGGCCCGGTCCCAGTACCGCCAGGCCGTACCGGCGTCACTGCGGCAGGCAGCGGTGTACCCCGCTTCAAAAGTGAGGGCGCCGGCGATGGCGAGGACATCGTCCCCGGCATCGGGAAGCAGCGGCTCCAAGTAGTCGAGGGCGGCATTGGTGACGGCGTCAGCGGCGTCGAAGTGGGCCGGGCCTTCGTCACGGTGGGCCTGCGCGCTCAGCCAGGCAGCCACTCCGATGGTGTGCGGGTCCTCGGATTCCTGCGCGGTGACCATGCCGCGTTCGGCCACCCGCCACAGCAGAGCTGCGTCCGATTGGTAGGCGAGAAAGAACTGGGCGAGTGAGTACACCTCGGACAGCACGGCTTGAGCGGACCGCCTTTGAGTGGCCGTGCCGACCTGGCGCGCCGCCGACTGCGCGTCACGGATCAGTTCCGGCAGAAGAGCACCCACCACTTCGCGGTGTTCGGGAGAGGAGTGCCGTGCCGCCCAGGCTCGCGCGAGCCGGGCCGTCAGATGGGCGGTCGGGGGCGCCTCCCGGTCGGCACCCAACGTCAGTGCGTCGACCGCCGCCCGTACGGCACCGAGCCGAGGGTGTCCCGGTCCGGCGAAGAGTTGCACGCTGACGGACTGGTCCCCGGTCAGCTCCGAAAGATCCCGCAATCGCAGGATCTCCGCGAGCCGGAGGACGGCGTCCAGCTTCGGCGTCTTCAGCCGCCCCGTCTCCAACGCCTTCACCCATGAGCCGTTCCGGCCCATCAGTCCGCCGAGTTGGTCGCGGGTCAGTCCCTTGCGGGTACGGAGGATCTGGAGGCGCTGCCCGAAGGCGAGCGGGTCGGCGTACGGGTCCGGGACGGCACGAGGTGACACGGCCTTGCCTCTCTCCCGAGCAGCAACAGCACGACTCCGTCAGGGTAAGAGGCACAGCGCGGCTTCTGTGAGCGTTGCCCGTGCATTCACCCCGCACGGAGACCGCGTCGTGCCGACAGTCCGGTGACGATCCCGGTGACGTGCTGTCCCTCCGCCTGCTTGCGGACCGTCGCTCTGTGTTGTGAACTGCGCGCAATGACAACGCGTGTGCTCTATCTGATCGCCTGTGCCGCCGGTCCCACTCAGTACATCGACGACGGAGTCCGAGCAGCGCAATCCAGCGGCTGGGACGTGTGCCTCGTCCTGACCCCGTCCGCGGCTCATTGGTGGCAAGAGCGACTCACCGAACTCTCAGCGTTGACCGGCCATGCCGTACGCAGCCAGTACAAGCGCCCGGGCGAAGGGGACTCGCTGCCCAAAGCCGATGCCATGCTGGTGGCCCCACTGAGCTGCACCAGCCTGAACAAATGGGGCGCGGGCATCGCTGACACGCTTGCTCTCGGGCTGGTCTCCGAGGGCGTGAACATGGGCCTGCCCGTGGTGGCCATGCCCTACTTCAACCAGGCTCAGGCACGACAGCCCGCAGTTGCTCGGAGCGTCACCGATCTCAGAAGCCAGGGTGTGATCTATCTGGATGGCGCTTACGGCTATCGGTCGCACCGGCCCAAGCACGGTGATCCGAAAGCCTTCCCATGGGGCAAAGCTATGAGTGCGATCAACACGCATTCGCGGCAAGGCATACCGCCTCTGTGAACGCCGTGCATGGCCTCGCCCCACCGTCTATGCGACTCCGCCAGGGTAAGGAACAGCACGGCTCCTGTGAGCGGGGCGCAGGGACTCGCCCGTACGAGGCCGTGCACACCAGCCGCACTGGTGGAGCATCCAGTAGGACGGCTCCAACACGGGCCCAGCGAGAAAGACGGACCGTCTTTCAAACCTGCGTGTCCGGCCGCGGCTCGGCTGCACTCGCCCCTGGTCGCACGGGTTTATGCCACAACGCGCATAGTCGCGTCCCTGCGTGGACGCCCGAACGGTGTCCCCGTACGGTCGTGGTCATCAGGGGCCGGCCGGCCCCGGAGGCAAGGGGGTTCGATCATGGCTCGTGAGGAACTGACCCGGCTTACCGGCAACGGGAACGGCACGTGCGGAGGGGAGGACTGCCCGAACGTCTACCGCACGGCGACCGGGTCGTTCTTGATTCAGGGCGACGTATCCCACGCGTTCAACGCCCCGGAAGGGGAGGGGCTCGTGGAGATCCCGGAAGAGACCTTGAGGGAGGCCGTGCGTGCTCTTGGATGGTGAGAACTGGAGTCGCAGATTCGCGGAGATCAAACGCGAAGCATGGCGGCTCGAAACTCTCCCGCAGTATCTCGTACCGCAGGAGGACAAGGAATTCTCGGCCTTCCGCGAAGGGAGGCCACCGACTCCCTACACTGACTCCGCATACACTGAACGGGTCCGCCGCCAGAAAGCTGAGGGCAAGCGGAACGGCCGCGTGCACATCGTGACGCAACCACTCTCCGACTACCTGCGGTTCGAGTTCAGTCGGTACTACACGGCACACGCCCTGGCGGGTGACAACATCCGCATCCTCGACGTGACCAGCCGGCTGAACCCTCTTGAAGGGGTCCAGGACTTCTGGATGTTCGACCAGGCGGAAGTGGTCCTCATGAACTATGAGGCGAACGGGACGCAGATCAACCGCGAGGTTTTCGAGGGCGACGTTTCCAGATTCATCGAGTACCAGCGCACCGCGATCGCGGAATCGGTGCCCTTCGAGGAGTACGTGAACGGTGGCCATCCAGCCTGACCGAATTGACCAGTCCGGGCTGGAACTGGCCGCCATGCTCAAGCATCTTCGCAAACAAGCCGGGCTCTCAGGGGCCCGGCTTGCCGCGCGTTGCAATATGTCGCAATCCAAGGTCAGCCGCATCGAGGGCAACCGGGTCCGCCCGTCTCTCGTGGATGTCGAGCAGATCCTGAAGGGGTTGGGGACGTCGCCGCCTGTCGCGGCCGAAGTACTGGCTCTGGCCCGCATCACTCAGACGGAATGGCAGGACCGCAGAGCCCTGCACCGCAAGGGTCTGGACAAGAAGCAACTGGAACTGGCAGGGATTGAGGCATCCACCACAGACTTCCGGTACTTCCTTCTATCCATGACCACAGGCCTGCTGGCAACCCCGGAATATATCAGAGAAAGCATCTCCGACACACCGCCTGCACAGCAGGCAAAGGCCGTACGCATGAAACTCGAACGACAGGCGGTACTGCTCGACCGATCCAAGAAATTCGCGTTCATCCTGACCGAGCAGGCCGTCAGATACCCACTTGCATCTCCCGGCGCCATGGCGATGCAGATCGACCTGTTGATCTCCATTTCCCGGCAAGAGAACATCCGGGTCGGGGTGCTACCAAGAGACGTGAAGTTCAGCAGCACTCCACTGAGTACATTCACGGTGTACGACGAGCGCTTGGCAACCATTGAGACGGACTTGGGCGCGGCCGTATTCAGAGGCTCCAAGGATATTCGGTCACTCCTGGAGCGGTTCAGCAGCTATGAGGCGTACGCGGCCTTCGGCAGCGACGCCAGGGAGTTGTTGACCCATTGGGCAGGAACATTTCGGCAATGATCTTTAGTCCACAGCGCGCATATTTCTGCCATACCTGCCCCTTTGAGGGGAACATTGTTCTCCAGCGGGCCGACAGGTTGCCCATCGGCCGGAACCACCATGCAACCCGGGGCCGCATCAGTTCAGTGCACCGCTCGACACAGCAGGAGGTCATGCACGATGAGCACAGCAGTCCGGCCGCGGACCCGTGATCCGCGCACCATCCTGAACGCGCTGCAAGAACGCGTACCCCACCTCGTGACGGACGTGGGCGTCACCGATCTCTGGGAGCGGGAGGTTCGTCTTCTTCTTCGCGACAGCGTGGCCGTGCGGAGCTTGGCCGAGCGCATCCTCGGGCAGGGCGTCGCCTATGTCATCACCGCGATGGAGAACCCCGGCACCGACATGGGTGTCGGGTACACCGTGGACATCGGTGTACACCAACTGATCCTCGACACTCCTCTCTACTTCGCCTTGTGTGACGCCCACAACGGGGGCCGGTACAAGCACCACGCCCCTCTCATCGAACGACGCCGTGACGGCGTTGTGGCGCGCACGGCCGAACTCATGCGCGCGAGCGGGTTCGCCGTCGATGACGAGCTGTGGGAGATCGACGCTTCCGACTGCTCGCCTTGCAACGACAAGGTCCCCGACAGCCACTGACCGGCGCTACAGTTCCTGCCCCTGCCTTCCCCGCCCCGGAGGGTGGGGGCGCAGCACTGCCGCACCTCCGACACGCGAAGGACGCTTCCCGTTGCCCGCACGACACGACATCGACGCCGAACGCGAACTCTGGGACACCTATGCCGAAAGCACTCGGAAGGATGTGTACGAGTCGGATCCCGTCTTTCGCTGGACGCAGTACGTCGGGCACGGGCCGGGCCCCGAACTTCTCGGAGCGCCGGAGTCCGTACTCGAAGTCGGATGTGGCACAGGTCGGGCCCTGGCGTACCTCGCCCAGCAGGGAATCAAGGCAACCGGCGTGGATATGTCGCCCGTGATGGTGGCGAACACGACGGAACGATGGGGCCCGCTGGGGGTCCGGTTCGTGTGTGCGGAGGTGCTCTCGTACCTGGCCGAGACGGCAGAGACGTACGACGCTGTGTATTCGATGTTCGGTGCCGTCTGGTTCACCGACCCGGCCAAGCTTCTTCCTTTGATCGCATCCCGCTTGAATCCCGACGGCGTACTTGTCTTCTCCCACCCCCCGGCCATTCCAGGCGCATACGGCCCGCAGGGGATGTACAAGGGCGGTTTTGCCGGCAGGGCAATGTACACATACCGCTACAGTTTCACTCTCCGGAAATGGGAAAGCCTTCTGACCAAGGCAGGGTTCCGGGAAGTGGAAGTGCGCGTCTTGGAAGCCCCGACACAGGGTCACATCGGAACTCTGATCGGCCGTGCCGTAGCGGCCTGAGTAGTGTTGCAACATCGAGGCCGAATGTCGGCCTGTTCTACGCCTGGCGGCCGACAGCATCGGGCCGAGCCCTGCACGGGCGGGGGCCCTGCCGAAACCCAAGAAGCCTCGACGGTTCACGGTCGGCCTCACCGACCTCGGAATTGGGCCCGGCGCGACGAGGCGCCGGGCCGGTAGGGCTCCCGCCGATTACGCAACTACACAGTCACGCCCAGAGCTGGCCCTGCAGGGTTTCGATCGCCGCCTCCGTCGTCTCCGCCGTGTAGACGCCCGTCGACAGGTACTTCCAGCCGCCGTCCGCGACCACGAACACGATGTCCGCGCTCTCGCCCGCCTTCACCGCCTTCTTCGCCACCCCGATCGCCGCATGCAGCGCGGCGCCCGTCGAGATGCCCGCGAAGATGCCCTCCTGCTGGAGGAGTTCGCGGGTGCGGCGGACCGCGTCCGCCGAGCCGACCGAGAAGCGGGTGGTCAGGACGGATGCGTCGTACAGCTCGGGGACGAAGCCCTCGTCCAGGTTGCGCAGGCCGTAGACCAGGTCGTCGTAGCGGGGTTCGGCCGCGACGATGGAAACGTCCGGGACGTTCTCGCGGAGGTAGCGGCCGACTCCCATCAGGGTGCCGGTGGTGCCGAGGCCGGCCACGAAATGGGTGATGGACGGGAGGTCGGTGAGGATCTCCGGGCCCGTCGTGGCGTAGTGGGCGCCCGCGTTCGCCGGGTTGCCGTACTGGTAGAGCATCACCCAGTCGGGGTGCTGCTCGGCGATCTCCTTCGCGATCCGGACGGCGGTGTTGGAGCCCCCGGCCGCCGGGGAGGAGATGATCTCGGCTCCCCACATCGCCAGCAGTTCACGGCGTTCGTCGCTGGTGTTCTCCGGCATGACGCAGACGATGCGGTAGCCCTTGAGGCGGGCCGCCATCGCCAGGGAGATGCCGGTGTTCCCGGAGGTCGGTTCCAGGATGGTGCATCCGGGGGTGAGCCGGCCGTCCTTCTCCGCCTGTTCGATCATATGGAGCGCGGGGCGGTCCTTGATGGAACCGGTGGGGTTGCGGTCCTCCAGCTTGGCCCAGATGCGGACCTCGTCGGAGGGGGACAGCCGGGCCAGCCGGACCAGCGGCGTATTGCCGACGGCGGCGAGTGGGGAGTCGTAACGCATCGCCGGTCAGCGCATTCCGCCGGCGACCGCCGGGAGGATGGTGACGCTGTCGCCGTCGGCGAGCTTGGTCGCGATGCCGTCGATGAACCGGACGTCCTCGTCGTTCAGGTAGACGTTGACGAAGCGGCGGAGCTGGTCGCCGTTCTCCTTGTCCACGATGCGGGCCTGAATGCCCGCGTGCCGCGTGTCGAGGTCGGCGAAGAGCTCGGCAAGGGTGTCCCCGTTGCCCTCGACGGCCTTCTCGCCGTCGGTGTACGTACGCAGGATGGTCGGAATGCGGACCTCGATGGCCATGGGGTGGACTCCAGTCGGCTGGCGTGGCGGCGGGGACGCGGCTCGGTCCCGCGCCGAAGCGGCTCGGGCGGTGCGGATCGGGTGCGCCGGGCTGGCCGGCGGCGGTGCAGCGGTGCGGTGGTACGGCGGTGCTCAGGACACGCTCAGAGGCGCGGGCTCCGGCCCGCTCGGGTACACAACGCGCTGGCGAGACGGCACAGGTCGACATGGAGCCGCGCCACGAGCAGCACGGCGCCGCTCTGCGTCTTGTCACTCATGTCGTGGAGAACCATGCGGTCATCGTACCGATTCCCGTCCCCGGGACCGGAATGTGATCTCGCATCGCGGAACGAATCCGCTCACCTGGTGGTCATGGCCTCCTGGAAGTCCGGCGGGAGGTAGGTGATCGTGGGCGCCCCGGTCCTGGGGTGGACGGCGACCTCGGCGTTCACCCCGTACACCTCGGAGAGCAGGGAAGGCGTGAACACCTCCCCCGGCGGACCGGAGGCGACGATCCGGCCGGCCTGGAGGACGTGGATCCGGTCGCAGTAGTACGCCGCCAGATTGAGATCGTGCAGCGCCAGCAGGCCGGTCGCGCCCAGGCTCCGGACCAGGGCCAGAATCTCCCACTGGTATCGGATGTCGAGATGGTTCGTGGGCTCGTCGAGCACGAGCAGCGCGGGGTCCTGGAGCAGGGCGCGGGCCACCAGCGCCCGCTGCCGCTCGCCGCCGGAGAGCGACGGGAACGGCCGGTGGGCGAGGTCCCCGATGCCCAGGCGGTCCAGAGCCTCGTCGGCCGCCCGGCCGTCCGCCGCGGTATCGGCTTCCCAGAAGCGTTTGTGCGGTGCCCGCCCCATGAGCACGATCTCGCGGACGGTCAGCTCGAACTCCGGACGGCTGTCCTGCGGTACGGTCGCGACCCGCCGCGCCCGTTCCTTGGGCCCGAGGGCGAGCAGGTCCGCGCCGTCGAGGCGGACGCTTCCCGCGGTGGGTCGCAGGGTTCCGTACACACAGCGGAGCAGGGTGGTCTTGCCGCTGCCGTTCGGGCCGACCAGCCCCGCCGTCTCGCCGGGGCGGATGTCCAGGTCGGCGCCGTCGAGCAGGAGCCGGCCCGTGGCGGTGGCGTACGAGAGTCCCCGTACGGTCAGTTCGGCGGCGGTCGTCGTCACGCGGGGGCTCCTTCCGTGCCGTCGACCGAGCGGCGGCGCATCAGCCAGAGGAACAGCGGTCCGCCGATGAGCGCGGTGAGCACCCCGACGGGCACATCCTGCGGGGCGGCGACGGTACGGGCCGCGAGATCGGCCACCACCAGCGCGACCGCCCCGCCGAGCGCGGCCACCGGCAGCAGCGCCCGGTGTGCCGCGCCGACCAGCATGCGGGCGGCGTGCGGGACCATCAGCCCGATGAAGCCGACCGCGCCGCTCGCCGCCACCAGCACCGCCGTCACCAGCGAGACCAGGACGAAGGCGGCGGCCCGGAAGCGGGCCACGTCCAGTCCGAGTACGGTCGCCCCCTCCTCCCCCACCAGCAGCAGGTCCAGCGGCCGGGCGAGGGCGAGCAGCAGCGGCAGGGTGAGGCCGACGACGACGGTCGGCAGCCAGACCGAGTCCCAGCGGGCGCTGCCGAGGCCGCCGAGCGACCAGTACAGCGCCTCGCGGAAGTGCTCCGGCCGGGAGGAGGCGACGAGGACCAGTGTGGTCAGGGCGGTGAAGACGTAGCTGATGGTGACCCCGGCGAGCACCAGCCGGGTGCCCGTCATCCCGCCGCCGTGCCGCGCCAGCCCGTACACCAGCAGAAATGCGGCGAGGGAGCCCGCGAAGGCGCCCGCGGGCAGGGCGACGGCGGTGGTCGTGCCGATGCCGAGGACCAGGACGAGGACCGCGCCGGTGGACGCCCCGGAGGAGATCCCGAGGAGGAAGGGGTCCGCGAGCCGGTTCCGCACCAGGGCCTGCAGGACCGTGCCGACGACACCGAGACCGGCGCCGACGACCACCCCTAGCAGGACCCGGGGCAGCCGGACGTCCAGGACGATCGTGCGGAAGGGGCTCGGCTCGGCGCCCGGCAGCAGGGCCGCGACGACCTCGCGGGGCGGGATGCGTACGGAACCGAGCGCGAGCGCCGCGAGGACCGCGGCGGCCAGGGCGACGAGCAGCCCGGCCGTCACGGCCCCGAACCGGAGCCGGGAGGCGGCGGGCACCGCGGCGCCCGCCTCCTGCCCGGCCCCCGCCGGCGCGAGGAGGCGCTTCATCGGGCGATCTGCGGGGCCAGCTTGGCGATCGCGTCGGGCGCGCGGACACCGAGGACCGCGTCCGAGAGCGGGAGGACGGCGAACCTCTTGTTCCGGATCGCCGGTACGTCCTTCAGCGCCGGGTCCGCAAGCAGCTTCCGCTTCTTCTGCTCCAGGCTCGTCGCCCCGTAGTCGTAGATCACGATCACCTCGGGCTTACGGGCCACGACCTGCTCCCAGGTCGCGTCACCGAAGCTCTTGGGGATGTCGGCGAAGACGTTCCGGCCGCCCGCGCGGCTGATCAGCTCGTTGCCGATGCCCTTGCCGCCGACGGTGAACGCGGTCTTGTCGCCGCTGTCGTAGACGAAGACGGGGACCGGCGCGGTCTGCGTCTTCTTCAGCTCGGCCGCGGTCTTCGCGACGGACGCCCGCGAGTCCGCGATCCACTTCTGCGCCCGGTCTGCGACGCCGAAGGTACGGCCGACCTCGTCGATCTCGCGGTACACGTCGTCGAGGGTGGTCCGCTTCTCGGTGCAGTACTCCAGGTTGAGCCGGGTGTCGATGCCCGACTTCTTCAGCTCGTCGCGGGTGCGGCCGTCCTTGGCCTCGAAGGCGCTGGCGTAGCCGCCGTAGACGAAGTCGGGGTTCGCGGCGAGGAGCTTCTCCTTGGAGGGGTACTCCTTGGCGACGACCGGGATCGCGTCATAGGCCTTCTGGTAGCGCGGGAGCACCTTGTCGTCGAGGTAGGCGGTCCCGACCAGGGACTTCTCCAGGCCCAGTTCCAGCATGATCTCGGTGACGTGCTGGTTCATGGTGACGGCCCGCTTCGGGGGCGCCTGGTAGGTGGTCTTCACTCCGCAGTTGTCGACGGTGTACGGGAAGCCGGGCCGGGCCTCGGCCTTCCCGCCGTCCTTGCCGGAGCCCGAACCGCCGGAGCCGCCGGAGCCGCAGGCGGTGAGGGCGAGCGGGAGCAGGGCGGCGGCCGTGACCGCGAGGGCGGTACGACGGCGTGCGGTACGGCGTCCGGATATGCGCATGGACATGCGTGGGTCCTCCTCCGGGGATCCGCGTCCCCTGGGTCATGGGAGAAGGGCGATGGGTCAGTTCCTGACTGACGGCCGCGGGACGGCACGCGGGGTGCGTGCACGTGTCAGCGGCTGTTCACAGTGGCGGGACCGCGCCGGATTCGCACCGGCTTCCTGGGTCCCACCGCCCCGTATGGAGTTGGAGCGCCGCACGGGCGCTGCGGGTCAGTATGCCTGGACGACCCGGACTTCCTCCTCGGTGACCTCTCCTTCGACGATCCGGAACGAGCGGAACTGGAAGGGGCCCGCTTCGTCGGTGTCGGCGGTGGAGACCAGGACGTAGTGCGCGCCGGGCTCGTTGGCGTAGGTGATGTCGGTACGCGACGGGTATGCCTCGGTCGCGGTGTGCGAGTGGTAGACGATCACCGGCTCCTCGCCGTTGGCGTCGAGTTCGCGGTAGAGCTTGAGCAGATCGCCGGAGTCGAATTCGTAGAACGTGGGCGAACGGGCCGCGTTCAGCATGGGGATGAAACGTTCCGGCCGACCGCTGCCCTCGGGGCCCGCGACCATGCCGCACGCCTCGTCGGGGTGGTCGGCTCGGGCGTGCGCGACGATCCGGTCGTACAGATCCTGGGTGAGGGTCAGCATGCGGATCAGGATAAGCGCGGACCGTCCGAATGGCGGAAGGTCCGGTCCGAACCGTTTCACGGTTCGGACCGGACCTTCTCGGATGCCGGACGGCGGGTGGGTGGGGCAGGCAGCCGCCCTCCCGCCGTCCGGCACGTTCAGGGGCCGGAGCCCCCGCGGCCGTCAGCGCTTGGCGAAGGCCGCGCCCTCCGGGTTCTTCGAGCGGAGGACCAGATAGGAGACGCCGAGCACCAGCGCCCACAGCGGGGCCACGTACAGGGAGATCCGGGCGTCCTTGTCGATGCCCATCAGCACGATGACCATGCCGATGAACGCCAGCGCGAACCAGCTCGTCCAGGGCGCGCCGGGCGCCTTGAAGGAGGATTCGGCGACCTCGCCGCGCGCGGCCTTGGCCCGGTAGCGGATATGGCTGACCAGGATCATGATCCACGCCCACATACCGGAGATGGTGGCGAAGGAGACGATCTTGTTGAAGGCGTCGCCGGGCCACTGGTAGTTGATCCACACGCCGATCAGCATCAGGCCCGCGGAGAAGGTGGTGCCGATCAGCGGGGTGCCGTGCTTGGTCAGCCGGGTGAAGAGCTTGGGGCCCTGGCTGTTGAGCGCGAGGTCGCGCAGCATCCGACCGGTGGAGTACATGCCGGAGTTGCAGGACGACAGCGCCGCGGTGAGCACGACGAAGTTGACGATGCCCGCGCCGATCTGCAGGCCCATCTGGTCGAAGGCGGCGACGAACGGTGAGACGCCCGGCCGGAAGTTGGTCCAGGAGACGACCGAAAGGATCATGATCAGGGCGCCGACGTAGAAGACGGCGATCCGCCACGGCACGGTGTTGATGGCCTTGGGGAGGGTCTTCTCCGGGTCCTTGGACTCACCGGCGGTGACGCCGACCAGCTCGACCGCGAGGAAGGCGAACATCACGATCTGGAGGGTCATCAGGGTGCCGCCGAGGCCCTTGGGGAAGAAGCCGCCGTCGCTCCAGAGGAGGGAGAAGGAGGCGGTGTCCCCGGCGTCGGTGAAGCCGAGCGTGATGATGCCCGCGCAGATCAGGATCATGCCGACGATGGCGGTCACCTTGACCATGGAGAACCAGAACTCCAGCTCGCCGAAGATCTTCACGGAGATCAGATTGGCGAGGTAGAGGACGATGGTGAAGCCCAGGGCCGAGATCCACTGCGGAAGGTCGAACCAGTACGTCATGTACTCGGCCGCCGCGGTGACCTCGGTCATTCCGGTGACGACCCAGAACAGCCAGTACGTCCAGCCGGTGGCGAAGCCCGCGAAGGGGCCGACGAACTCCCGCGCGTACTCGGAGAACGAGCCCGAGACCGGCCGGTACATCAGCAGTTCGCCCAGCGCCCGCATGATGAAGAAGATGACCACGCCCGCGATGGCGTAGGCGAGGATGAGGCTGGGTCCGGCCTTGGAGATGCCCTTGCCCGCGCCGAGGAAGAGACCCGTTCCGATGGCACCGCCGATGGCGATCATCTGAATCTGACGGGCACCGAGTGCCCGGTGGTAGCCCTGGTCCTCGACGGTGGCCGCCGGGGCTTTCGTACCGACCGAGCCGCCGGGTCCGCCCGGTCCGCCCGGTCCGTCTTTGGAGTCGTCGACCTGCACCGAGGTCATAGCTGCTGCGCCCTTCTCTCCATGCCGATCCGCGATCCGTTGCGCCCCCCGGCGATACGGCTGCGGATCAGTTCCTGATCCCCCCGGATATGGATGGAGTGCCACCGGCGGTCCGCCGGCAAAAGCGCCCCCAGGAGCATGGGTGGCGCCCCTGGTGGTCGTGAAGATTTATCACGGTTGCTCCAGAGATCAATCCGCTGCGTTGTGGCACATTGCACAGAAAGAACCGGGCAAACAGCACTTTGCCGGGCAGATTACCCCAGGCAGGTAACGCGATCGTTATCCGGATTTGAGTGTCCGTTGAGCGAACAACCGAACGGACGGACGGGGCTGAGCCGCGTGGGGCGCGCGAGCCGTGCGAGCCGTGCGAGGGGTACGAGGCGCGCGAGGGGTACGAGGCGCGCGAGGGGTACGAGGCGCGCGAGGGGTACGAGGCGCGCGAGGGGTACGAGGCGCGCGAGGGGTACGAGGCGCGCGAGGGGTACGAGGCGTGCGAGGGGTACGGAGACCCCTGGGCCCTCGGCGGGCAGCGCGACGCCCCGGGGCCGGGCGGCCACCGGGGCGTGAAGGCGCCGGGAGGTCAGGGCAGCAGCGCGCCGACCAGGGTCTCCTGGAGGACCCCCAGCCAGAGGTACGCCATCACCATCGGCTTGCGCGGATCGTCGTCGGGGAGGTGGTAGAGCCCGCCGCCCTCGGCGCCCTCCTCGTCGTCCCGCTCGCTGATCTCCAGCCGGGTGCCGATCGTCAGCCGCAGGTCGTTGAGGGCGCAGAGCCACTGCCGGCATTCGTCCGGGGTCAGCTTCAGCACGGCGGTGGATCCGCCGCCCGTGTCGAGCCCGTCGAGCGCGCGGACCACGGCGAGGGCGTTGGCCCGTTTGCCCGCCCGCAGGTCGTTCTCGGTGAAGCGGCGGAATTCGGCGGACGCGGCGCGCCGCTCGTCCTCGGTCATCGCGGGGCCGGAACCGGAACCGGAGCCGGGACCCGTACCGGGGCCGTCGCCCGCGTCCCGGCTGCCGGTGTCCGGGCCGCTGTACGCGTCCGGGAACAGCCGGGCCAGCGCCGGATCGGCCGGTGGTTCGCTCGGCCCCTCCGCGAACAGCGCCGCCAGCGGGTCCTCGCCCTCGACGGGCTCGTCACCCGGTCCGATCAGCTCCAGCATCTGCACCGCGAGGGAGCGCAGGATGGAGACCTCGACCTCGTCGAGGTCGATGGCCGCGCCGCCGCCGGGAACCGGCTCGAAGGGACCCGGCATCAGGTGCGGTCCTGGGAGAGGGTCGCCCACAGGCCGTACCCGTGCATCGCCTGCACATCGCGCTCCATCTCCTCGCGGCTGCCGCTGGAGACCACGGCGCGTCCCTTGTGGTGGACGTCGAGCATCAGTTTGCGCGCCTTGTCCTTGGAGTATCCGAAGTACGCCTGGAAGACATAGGTGACGTAGCTCATCAGATTCACGGGGTCGTTGTGGACGAGCGTCACCCACGGCACGTCGGGCTCGGGAACGGCGAAGCTCTGCTCCGCCGATTCGGGGCGTTCGATCTCAGTGGGAGCAACACTCACCTGAACCATGCTGCCACCCGGGGGCGCCGCGTGCATAAACGGCTCCCCATTTCGTCAGAGTGACGAAATGTGGGGTAGCATCCACGCCAGAACAGGATCGCCCGTGCCGTAACGGGCGTCCGACGGCGCATTCCTCGTACCGCAGCCGGCGGGGCGGGGCGCAGAAAGCACGAGGTCGAACTCTTGTGAACACCGCTGACCTGGGGCTCCCGGTGGACGTCCCCTCCACGGCCCTCTTCACCGACCAGTACGAGTTCACGATGCTCCAGGCCGCGCTGCGGGCGGGCACCGCGCACCGCCGCTCCGTCTTCGAGGTCTTCACCCGGCGGCTGCCCGAGGGGCGGCGGTACGGGGTGGTCGCGGGCACCGGGCGGGTGCTGGACGCGGTCGCGAACTTCCGCTTCGACGCGGACGTCATCGCGTTCCTGCGCGAACAGGACATCGTGGACTCCGCGACGCTGGACTGGCTGGCCTCGTACCGCTTCAGCGGCGATATCCAGGGCTATCCGGAGGGCGAGGTCTACTTCCCCGGCTCCCCGATCCTGCGGGTCGAGGGCACCTTCGCCGAGTGCGTACTGCTGGAGACGGTGATCCTCTCCATCCTCAACCACGATTCGGCCATCGCGGCGGCCGCATCGCGGATGGCGACGGCGGCGGGCGGCCGGAAGCTGATCGAAATGGGCGCGCGCCGCACCCACGAGCTGGCGGCGGTGGCCGCGTCCCGTGCCGCGTACGTCGGCGGCTTCGACTCCACCTCCGATCTGGCGGCCGGATTCCGGTACGGGATCCCCACGGTCGGCACCAGCGCCCACGCCTTCACCCTGCTGCACGACAGCGAACGCGACGCCTTCCGGGCGCAGGTCGACTCCCTGGGGCGGGGTACGACCCTGCTGGTCGACACCTACGACGTGGCCGAGGCCGTCCGTACCGCGGTGGAGATCGCCGGGCCCGAGCTGGGTGCGGTACGCATCGACTCGGGGGATCTGCTGCTGGTCGCCCACCGGGTGCGGCAGCAGCTCGACGAGCTGGGCGCCCGGCACACCCGGATCACCGTCACCTCCGATCTGGACGAGTACGCGATCGCCTCCCTGGCTGCGGCCCCGGTGGACGCGTACGGGGTGGGAACCCAGCTCGTCACCGGCAGCGGGCACCCCACCTGCTCCATGGTCTACAAGCTGGTCGCCCGGGCCCGGGGCGAGGGGCCGGACGCGCCGCTGGAGCCGGTGGCGAAGAAGTCCGTGGGCGGGAAGGCGTCGGTCGGCGGGCGCAAGTGGGCCGCCCGGCGGCCGGACGCGGAGGGCGTCGCGGAGGCGGAGGTCGTCGGCACCGGACCGGTGCCGGACGGGCTGGTCCACCACCAGCTGCTGGTAGAGCTGGTACGGGGCGGCGAGATCGTGGCCCGGGAGCCGCTCGACGTACCGCGGGAACGGCACCGGGCGGCGCGGGGCGCGCTGCCGATGTCCGCGACGCAGCTGTCCCGGGGCGAGCCGGTGCTGCCGACGGAGTACGTCTGAGACGTACGGCTGCGGGGCGCGCACGCCGGGGACCGCCCGGGGGCGCATCGGCGTGAAAGGCGGCGCCCGGGTGGTGTGAAGACCGGTGCCGCGGGGACGCTCCAGACAAGGGGCACCGCGCGAACCGCTCTGCCCGGCCCCGGCGCCCGCGCCCGTACGCCCGGTCCGTACGACGGCGTACGCCGCCCGGCGGGCCGTCCGTGTCCGTACACCGCCCCGGCCACCACCACCGTCCGCCAACCGTCCGCTACCCGTCCCCACCGCTCCCCGTCCCGAAAGGCACCCGTCATGCGCCGCGCCCTGATCGTCGTCGATGTCCAGAACGATTTCTGCGAGGGCGGCAGCCTCGCGGTCGCGGGAGGTGCGCAGGTCGCGGCGGCGATCACCGAGCTGATCGGGGAGAGCACGGCCGGCTACCGCCATGTGGTGGCCACCCGTGACCACCACATCGACCCGGGCGACCACTTCTCCGACACGCCCGACTACGAGACGTCCTGGCCGGTCCACTGCGTCGCGGGCACCGAGGGCGCGGGCTTCCACCCGAACTTCGCGCCCGCGGTGGCCTCCGGCGCCGTCGAGGCCGTTTTCGACAAGGGCGCCTACGCCGCCGCGTACAGCGGTTTCGAGGGGGCGGACGAGAACGGCAACGGGCTCGCGTCCTGGCTGCGGGAGCACGGGGTCACCGAGGTGGACGTGGTGGGCGTCGCCACGGACCACTGCGTCCGGGCGACCGCGCTCGACGCAACGAAGGAAGGTTTCACCACCCGGGTGCTGCTGGACCTCACCGCGGCCGTCTCCGCGGAGCGGACGGCGTGGGTGCTGCCGGAGCTGCGGGAGGCCGGTGTCGAGCTGACCGGCGAGCCCGTCTCGTAGGCCTCCCGAAGCGCCGGGGACCCTCCCGACCGGCCGGGGTCAGTCCCGGCGGCAGCCTCCCGAAGGCCCGGGATCAGGCCCAGCGGTTCCGCAGCGGGCTGGACCGGAAGGGGTGCCAGAGCGCGGGCGCCGGGGCCTCGTGGAGCCGCCAGAGCAGGCCGTCCGGATGGTGGAGCACCGCGGTGATCTCGTCCGGGGTGGGCGGTTCCGCGTTCCCCCGCAGATAGACCGCGCGCAGCCCCAGATTCCGCAGCCGGGTCAGGGCGCGGGCCCGGTTCGCCGCATGCACCAGAAAGCGTGCGGCGCTGCCGTCCCCGAGTGGGCTGGGCAGGCTGACGGCGACGACGACGGTGCCGTTCGGAAGTCTGCTGAATCCTCCGCCGGACATGGTGTACCACTCCCCCGTGGATCGGTCGGCCGGGCTGGTCGGGCCCGGTGTCAATAAGAGGCGGTCACCACGCACCTAAACACGATCGGCCGTCGCCCGCTAGAGGGCGACGGCCGATCATGCTTTGACCTGCGGTTTTACAAATTATTTGGTCGACGGACCGACCTTTACCGTGATCGTTTCACCGCTGCGCGGTTCCTTCACGATCGAAATCTTGGTGTTGGTGTCAGTAACCTTCACGCTGCCCGTCGGGTTCTCCGCGTACCAGTAGACGCCCTTGCGGTCGTCGAAGACGCTCCGGCCGGGGCGGGACGGGATCTTCGTCGGCACGCCGGCCTTGTGGAGGGTGACGGCGTCGTACGGCCGGGTCGAGAACGTCGAGTCGAAGGTCTGGATCCGGTTGCGCATCAGCGTACCGTCGGACCACCGCAGCGGTTCGGGATTCGCGTCGATCGGCAGAATCTGGCCCGCGCCCGGGTGCACCCCGGTGTTGTTGTCCAGCTGGAAGGTGTCCCAGTACCAGATCATCAGTCCGTTCTGGTACGGGAAGTGCTCCACCCAGCGGTTCTTCGGCGCGGGGAAGCCGAAGTTGTACGCGCCGATCTCCAGCCCCTTGTCGTACGAGACGTACTGGCGGTTCTCTGCGATGTAGTACTGCTCGTAGTCCTTGGTGATGGACTCTCCGATCCGGCTGAAGCCGGCCTTCGTCCAGCCCGCGTCGTCGGTCTCGGCGCCGTCGGTGAAGAGGGGCGCGCCGTCCGCCGTGACGGTGATCGCGTCCGCGGTGAAGCCCTTCTCGGCGGTCGCGCCGTCCGTGCGGTACTGGAAGCGGAGGCCTATCTTCTTCCCGGCGTAGGCGTCCAGCGGGAAGACCAGGGCGCGGTGCGCGCCGGAACGCCCGGTCAGGGCGGGCTTGTCGCCCGCGTCCCGGGTGATCGGCCGGCCGTCGGCGGTCCCGTCGATCGCGTTCCAGGTGGCGCCGTTGTCCGTGGAGACCTCGGTGTAGAGGTAGTCGTAGCCGGCTTCGATCTGCCACCAGGCCGACAGGCTCAGCGATGCGGACGACTTGCCGGTCAGATCGACGGTCCGGGTGAGGGTGTTGCGCAGGTCGTCGCCCATGTCGCTCCACCACTGCCGGGTGCCCTCTGCGGGCTTGACGACCGGGGTGGTGCCGGGCTTCTTCGGCAGTTCGACGATCAGCGCCTGCGGCCGCTTGGTGTTGTAGGCCTGGACCCCGAGGGTGTGGACGGAGTCGGTGGCCGCCTTGGCCTTGGTGTAGTTGAGCCACCCGAGCTGGAGTTTGTCCCAGGCGGTCATATCGCCGGGGAGGTCTCCGATGGCGTTCTTGCCGCGGCCCAGCCAGGAGCCGGAGGACATCAGGCTCCAGAAGCCGGTGGAGTTCTCGCCGCGCCCGGAGTAGTCGTAGAGATCCGGGAGGCCCAGGTCGTGTCCGTACTCGTGGGCGAAGACGCCGAGTCCGCCGTTCTCCGGCTGGACGGTGTAGTCACCGACCCAGATCCCGGTGGTGCCGATCTGCGTGCCGCCGGCCTTGTTGTTCCCGGGGCCGGTGCTGCCGTTGTCGTCGCCGTACGCGTACCAGCGGTGGGCCCAGATGGCGTCGGTGCCCTGGGCTCCGCCGCCCGCGGACTCGTCCTCGCCCGCGTGCACGAACTGGAAGTGGTCGATATAGCCGTCGGACTCGTTGAAGTTGCCGTCGTTGTCGAAGTCGTAGCGGTCCCAGACGTCGTACTGCCGGAGGTCCGCGGTGATCTGCGCGTCGGTGCGGCCGCGTGCCTTCTGGTCGGCGACCCAGGCGTTGACGCCGTCGCGCACCGCGTCCCAGACGTTCTTGCAGTTGCTCTCGCCGCAGAAGTTGGAGCCGTAGCGGGCCTCGTTCCACTCGACCTTGACCCAGTCGGAGACCGTGCCGTCGACGGAGTAGCGGCCGGAGGACGCCTTCTCGAAGTACGTCTTCACCGACTGCTTGGGCTGCCCCTGGGCGTCCTTGCCGGTGCCGAAGTAGAGGTCCTGGAAGTGGGTGCGGTTGTAGTCCGCCTTCCAGTCGGTGGCGTTGTCCTTGGTACGGTCCGGCTCTTTGATCGTGTTGTGCAGCGGGCCGGGGGTGCCGCCGTACTGCCTGACCGGCGGCTGCGGGCCCTCGGGCCCGTCGGGGTCGTACAGCGTGGTGTCGTCGACCTTGTCGCCGAACTCCACCAGGATCGTGAAGATCTTGTCGGTCTTCTCCCGGCCCAGCTCGACGTACTTCCCCTTGTCGAGCTTGACGACCTTGGACGCACCGCGCTGCTCGACGGTCGACTCACCGCTGATGACCTGTTCGAGTGCGGTCTCGCGCTGCTGGGCCTGCTGCTTGCTGAAGGGCCCGTCGAGATCGTGGTCCACATGGTCCTTGGCGGGTGCCGGATCCCGGCGCTGGACTTCCGCGGCCGGGGACACGGCAGCCGCGGCGGAGAGAGCCGGCCGGGCTCCGGCGTCCTCTGCTTGCGCGGTGCCGTACGCCGAGACCGTGGCGGCCGTCGCGGCGAGCGCGACGACGACCGCGGAGGCCCTGAAGGACCGGCCGCGGCCGTTTCTGGTGGTGGTCACGTGAGCGAATTCCTCCCCCGCGCCCCGACGCCGCGGATCCGATGGGATGGGTGGGGCCGTCCGGGCGGGGGTCGCGCGTCAAGTGACGGCATTCGACCGTACGTACGGAAGAAAAGACAGTCCTTGACTTGGACACACCAACTGCCCTATGCGGAGGCAGTGTTCCGATATCCGGACGGGAGTGACCGGCGGGTTCCGGGGGTACGGAGAACGGGGCGGGGCTCCGGGCCGGGTGTACGGAGCGGGGCTCCGGGCCGGTTGTACGGAGCGGGGCGAGGTCCGTCGTACCGGAGCGGCTCCGGCCGGGCCGGTCCCGGCGGCACCGCCTCCCAGGGGCCGATACACCGAACGGGCCCGCCGTCAAGGGGTGTGAACCCGTGCGCCCCCCATGCTCCGGCGGCCCGGGCGGAGGAACGCTTACCGCCGGGACCCGCCGGGCATCCAGCACCGTAGAGTCACTCGACGGTGCGACCGCGTCGAGCGAACCCCCCGATCTGTTCGTCGATCTGTCGTGAGGACGGTAACCGTCATGCCGCGTCCGACTCCTGCACAGCTCGCCTCCGGTTCGGCCACCGTCGTCCTGTCGGCGCTCGCCCTGCTGCTGTTCACCCGGACCACGCACGCCCTCGGGGTCGCCGCCATCGGAGTGGCCGCGATGGCCCTCGGGCTGCTGGTGGCCACCGCCCTGCCGATGAGCCGGGCGCTGAAGGCCGCGGCCCGTCCCGGTTCGTCGAAGCGCGCCGCGGCGCCCGCTCCCCGCCCGAAGGCGCATGCGGGAGCGGGCGCGGACTCGTCCGGCACCCGGTAGCCGGGGCGGGCCGATCGGTCCGCCGGTGGGTCCGTCGGCGTGTCCGGGTCCGCCGGCGGATCGGACCGGGCGTCGGGCGGCGGGTCAGACGCCGGTGCCCGGCCCGGTCCCTGGTCCGGTCCCCGGGACGGATCCTTCCGGCACGGTGACCACCACGGTCTTGGCCGCCTTGTCGTGCAGACCCTGCCGATAGGGCTTGTCGGCCAGGATCGTGATGATGATGATCAGCCACCAGACGCAGAAGCAGCAGACCAGCGCGGGCACCCAGAGCACGGCGGCCCGGGTGAAGGCCGCGCCGGTGTGCGGCGTACTGCCGTCGTTGAGCATGGCGACGCGCAGCTTCAGCAGCTTCTTGCCGACGGTCTGACCGGTCCTGCTCACCATGATCGTGTCGTAGCCGACGTACGCGACCAGCGAGATCAGCGACCAGAGCCACTGGCGGCCGGTGTTGATATCGCTGGTGATGTCGTTCCAGTCGTCACCGCTGCCGCCGGACGACCAGCCGCCCGCGAACAGCGAGATGATGAAGAGCGGAATGAAGATGATCAGCGCGTCGATCACCCGGGCGGCGAGGCGCCGGCCGAAGTCGGCGAGCGGCGGCATGCCCGCGAGGGGGTCGGGGGTCCCTCCGTACGGTCCGCCGCCGTAGGGGCTGCCGCCGTACGGGGGCGGGGGCGTCCCGCCCGCGCCGCCGTAGGGCCCGCCGCTCTGGCCCGGGCCGTACGGCGAACCCGGCGGCGGGCCCGGCGGAGGCGGAGGCGGCTCCTGGCCCCCCGGCGGGGGCGGGGGCGGCGGAGGCCCGGAACCGCCGCTCTGCCCGCCCGGCTCGGGCGGCCGCTTGGCGAAGGGGTCGTCGTCGCGGGGCCGGTCGCGTTCTGGGTCCCCCCAGCCGGAGGGCGGTGGCTGGTCGTTGCTCATGAGGGCAGTGCAACCCGCGCCCGGGACCGCCGCAAAAGGACGCACGCCGTTCGGGGGACGCCGCGGTGCGGGCGGCCCGGATCCGCCGGTCCGCCCGCCCGGCTCGGGCGGTCAGCCCTTGACGTAGGTGCGGGCGGCCTTGTCGTGCCAGCACTGCCGCCACGGCCGGTCGAACAGACACCAGACCACATTGACCAGGCCCACGGCGATCAGCCCGAGACCGCTGTAGACCAGCCAGCGGCGGAGCGCGGCGCCGAACGGCGGCGGCTCGTGGGACTCGATGTCCGCGACCGAGACGCCGCAGAGCTTCTTGCCGAGGGTACGGCCCCATTTCGCGGTCGGCAGGGCCTCGTAGAGCGCCCCGAGGACCAGCAGCGCGGCCAGCACGATGCCGAGCTGGACGCCCGTGGTGCCGTCCAACAGCCAGACCGTGACGGTCTCGCCGGACCGCTCGGCCGCCTCGATCTTGCCGTTGACGTGGTCGATCGCGCCGGTCAGCAGGGGTACGGCGACGGCACCGACCAGCGTGCCGAGGACGGCGGTGTCGATGAGCCGGGCGGCCAGCCGTCTGCCGAGCCCGGCGGGCCGGGCCGCGGCCTGCGCCTGGGCCATGGCCAGGAAGGGGTCGCTGACCGGGGGCTTCCACGGAATGACCGGGGCCTCCGGCGGCTGCTGCGCCCAGGAAGCGGCCCCGCCGCCGGGCCCGTCGGTCACCGCCGGGGGCCGCACCGGCTGCGCCTGCTCGGGCACGAGGGGGTGGGGGTGGGGGTGAGGATGCGGCTGGGGCTGGACGGGCGGGGCGGCCTGCGGTTGAGGCGCCGGGAACGCCTGAGGTGCCGGGACGGCCTGAGGGGCCTGGGGCTGAGGGGCCTGGGGCTGAGGCGCCTGGGGCTGAGGCGCCTGAGGCGGTACGGCGCGGATGGTGACGGTGCTCTCGGGCGCGGGCCGCACGGGCGCGGGCGCCGGGGCCTCGGCGGCGGGCAGCTCCGGAACGGCTACCTCCGCGGCGGGCACCTGCGGGGCCGCCCGGACCGGAGCGGGTACCTCCGCGGCGGGTTCCGGTACGGCCGCGCTCGTGGACCGCACTCCGGGCAGCGCGCCGCCGGTCGGATCCGCCCCGGGCGCGGGAGCCTGCGCCGGAACCCGCGCACCGCCCCAGTCGACCCGTCCCGGCTCCCCGCCGAAGCCGCTCTGCCGCGAGGTGTCGGCCTGCCAGGCGCTGGCGGGCTCGGACCGTGCGGGCCCGTCGCCCGGGCCCTCGCCCGGTTCGTCGAGTTCATCCAGAAAGACGGGCCCGGTCTCCTCCGCGACCGGAACCACCGGCGCGGGAAGGGACGCGGGGGCCGGGGCCGCGGGGGCCGCGTCCCCGCCCTCGGGCGCGGGCCGGCTCGTACCCGGAACCCAGGCGGCACCGTTCCAGTACCGGACATATCCGGGGATGGACGGATCCGGGTAGTAGCCGGGGGCGGGGCTGCCGTCGCCGCCGTTCGGGGTGGGGGCGCTCATCACCGTGGTCCCGTATCTCCTCGCGAGCCTGGTTGCAACCCTCCACATCTATCAGACGCCCGCACGAGTCCGGGCCGGTCCGGGGGTAACGACCCCGAACCGGTGTGTCCCGGGGGCCGGTCAGCCACGCTTGCCGGGCCCTGCGACGACCGGGCCCGCGTCGTCGGGGATGTTCGCGGCCAGCAGGGCGAACGCCTCCTTCAGGGAGTCCGTCTCACCCAGGCTGGAGGTCACCGGCGCACCCCTGACGAAGTAGCGGTCGTTTTCCAGGTAGTAGACCGTGCCTCCGACGAGGGTGTAAGGCGATTCGGTGCTCAGGCTGAAGAACAGCACTCCGTGGCTGAGACCGGTGAACAGACCGCGCAGCCGCGGGTTGGCATAGGCGGCGCGCACCACGTCGGGACGGACGTGCTCAGGGCCCGCCGCGAGCAGCCACTGCCACTGCCCGGCCACGATCTCGTCAGCCGTCGGTGCAGGGGTGTCGTCGGTCGTCATGATCCTCGTCCCTCTTCTCTGCTTCCCGGCCGCCGCTACGTCCCGAGCCGCCTGAGCGGGTCGAGTTCGGGGATATCGGGCTTGGGTACGTTGATCTTCTCATTGCCCGAGTACCAGTCGATCGACTCCCAGGGCCGTCCGGAGGGATTCTCCTCGCCGTCGAGGACGTCCAGCTCGTACGCACGCACGGCGCGCACGACCACGCTCATCTCCCAGGCTGTTCCGGCGTCGCCGGACTGCGGCCACTGGGCCGGGCTCCCCATGCCGAAGTGCCGCCCGTGCTCGACCGCCGCCTGGAACGCCTCCACGATGGTCGCCGGGGTGTTCCAGTTTCCCGGCTCGCCCTTCTTGTTGAACATGCCGTCCAGGGTGATCGACAGGGTGGTGTCGGGATCCGAGATGGCGTGCGAGACCCGCGACATCCAGAGCGGGATGTTGTCCACGACGCCCGCGTGGGCGGCACCGTTGTAGGTGTGGGCTCCTGGGTCGCTGGCGCGGGACGGATCGTACTCCGGGTCGTTGGGATCGTTCCGCAGATAGCGCGCCAGGTTGTTGGAGGCGTTCGAGGGGTCCCGGTTGGGGCCGAGCACCACGCTGTGACGATCGGGATCCCTGCGGCGCGGGCAGGCCGACAGGCCCAGCGGGTCGATCTCCCCCGTCGGGTTCCCCACATACGCATACGCGTTCGGCGACGGCAGCAGCCCCAGCGGGTCCGGGGTCAGATAGTGGCCCGACGCCGGGTCGTAGTGGCGGTGGCGGTTGTAGTGGAGGCCCGTCTCCGGGTCGAAGTACTGGCCCGGGAAGCGCAGCGGGGTGTACGCCGTGGCGCCCGGGTGCCAGCCCGTCGTGCCCCACAGCGTGGTCCGCGCGCGCCAGGCCACGTCGCCCTGTTCGTCGACGAGTTCGCGGGGCGCGCCCACCAGATCGGTGACGACGGCGAAGAACCGGTGGTCGATCTCCTCCTGGGGCGCGTCGGCGCTCAGGCGGCGTTCGGTCTGGGAGACCGGGTGGAGGCCGTCGTGGTCCCAGGTGAGGACGGTGGTGGTACCGGGGCTGCTCGTGGAGCCGGAGGCCTCCTCGCACAGGACGTCGCCGTCCCAGGTGAAGTCCGTGCGCTCCACGGCGTGATCACCGTCGGCGGCGAGGCGTTCCTTGGCGATGCGGCGGCCGTGGGGGTCGTAGGTGTAGCGCCAGCGGGTGCCGTCGGGGGTGGTGACCTGGGTGAGGCGGTCTTCGGCGTCCCAGGTGTAGTGCCAGTTGTCGGGTTTGCGGGAGAGGCGGGTACGGCGGCGGCGGACGACCCGGCCCTGGGCGTCGTGCTCGTAGCGGATCGTCCCGGCGCGGTTGATGCGGGTTCCGGCGTAGACGCGGGGCCCGTTGGCGTCGGGCGCGGCCGGGGTGCGGGCTTCGGTCTGGTTGCCGAGGTCGTCGTAGGCGTACCGCTCGGTCCAGCCTGCGGCGGTGACGGCGGTGACCCGGCCGGTGGGGGTGAGGCTGTAGGCGCGGTCGCCGCCGAGGAGGTCGGTGACGGCGGTGAGGGCGCCGTCCTCGCGGTAGGTGTAGGCGCGGCGCTGCACGGTCCGATCGGCTTCCGGGCCGGTGCGGACGTGCTGGGCGGTGAGGCGGCCGAGGCCGTCGTAACGCTGCTCGACGGTGAGGCGGTCCCCGTGGCGGCGGGTGCTGCGGCGGCCCTCGGGGTCGAAGCCGAAGACGATCCGGTGCCCGGAGGCGTCGAGTTCGGCGGTGCCGCCGGGGTAGGTCCAGTCGCTGGTGGCGCCGCTGGGCGTGGTGCGGTGGACGCGGCGGCCCCCGGCGTCGTAGCGGAAGGTCAGCTCCCGGCCGTTGCAGAGCTCGCGGAGGAGTCTGCGGCCGGTGGTGTCGTAGGTGTAGTGGAGGTCGAAGCCGGGTCCGGTGGCGTGGGTGAGCAGTCCGCGGGCGTCGTAGCCGAAGCGGGTGACGGCGCCTTCGACGTCCTTGGTGATCAGGCGGCCGGTCCGGTCGCGTTCGTAGCGGACGGTCTGCCCGGCGCCGTTGGTACGGCTGGTGAGGCGGCCCGCGGCGTCGTGGGTGTAGACGAGGGTGCGGCCGTCGAAGTCGGTTTCGGCGGTGAGGCGCCCCGCGGGGTCGTAGCCGTAGGTCCAGCTCATTCCGCGGGAGTTGGTGACGCGGGTGAGGCGGAGTTCGGTGTCGTAGCCGAAGGTGTGGCGGTCGCCGTCGGGGCCGGTGCGGGTCTTGAGCAGGTCGAAGTGGGTGTAGGTGAAGTGGGTGGTGCCGCCGAGGGCGTCGGTGTGGCTGAGGCAGTTGCCCTCGCCGTCGTAGGTCCAGGACTGTTCGGTGCCGTCCGGTTCGGTCCGGCGGGCGGGCAGGCCCTCGACGGTCCATTCGAGGACGGTCGTGCCGCCGTCGGGGCCGGTGATGCGGACGGGGCGGCCGAAGGGGTCGCGTTCGTAGCGGGTGACCGCGCCGCCGGGGCCGCGGACGGCCTCGGGCAGTCCGGCGGCGTCGTGGCGGATGCGGTCGAGGGCGCCGATGCCGTCGTCGAGTGCGGTGAGCCGGCCGTGGGCGTCGTGACCGGTGCGGGTGCTGGTGCCGTCGGGGTGGGTGAAGACGGTGGGGTTGCCGGAGGCGTCGTACTCCTGCCGCCAGACCGCGCCTTCGCCGTCCGTGACGGAGGTGAGGCGGCCGTGGTCGTCGTAGGTGACGGCGGCGGCGCTGCCGTCCGGGTGGTGTACGGCGACGAGGTTGCCGCGGTCGTCGTGGTCGTACCCGGTGGTGTGTCCGAGGCGGTCGGTACGGCTGACGACCCGGTCCCCCGGGCCGTAGGAGCGGAGTTCGGTGTGGCCGAGGGCGTCGGTCTCGGCGACGACGCGGAGGCGGTCGTCGTGGCGGAACACCTTGGTGGCGCCGGTGGAGTCGGTGTAGCTGGTGGTGCGGCCCGCGGTGTCGTAGGCGAAGACGCCGGAGAGGTGTCCGTCGGGGCCGACCGTCCGCATGACACGGCCCGCGGTGTCGTAGACGTAGTGGAACGTGGAGTCGTTGCGGTCGGTCCACGAGGTGATACGGGCTTCGGTGTCGTAGGTGAAGCGGAGGGGGAGGCCGGAGGAGTTGGTGACGGCGTCGAGATTGCCGTCGCCGTCGTAGCCGTACGTCATGACGGTGACGGGCCCGTCGGGGGTGCGCAGGGCGATGCGGTGGACGCGGGCGTCGCGGACGGTGACGGCGATGCGGTAGCCGCCGTCGTGGACGATGCGGTCGGGGGCGCCGTCGGGGCCGCGGTGGAGGGTGATGCCGTTGCCGTGCCGGTCCTCGATACGGGTGAGCCAGAACGCGGTCGAGGAGTGGTAGGGGCTGCCGGTGAAGGTGCGGACGAGTCCGGTGCGGGGGTCGGTGACGGTGTACGCGGTCTCCGCGCCCGACTCGTCGGTGCCGCCGTGCGTCAGCGCGAGCCGGTCGCCTTCCACCGGCAGGACGCCGGTCGGGTCGCCGGGCGCGGGCAGGGCGGGGTAGACCAGGACCGTGCCGTCCTCACGCGCCCACAGCGCCCCCAGCCCGCGGGCGTCGAACTCGATGCGCTCGTCGAGGGTGGAGGCCCAGCTCCGGCCGAACCAGTGCCCGTGGTGGTAGCCGGAGAGATGGACGCGGCGCAGGACGAGCGGGAGGGTGCCGGGGAGGGTGAGGTCGGTCTGCGGCAGCAGCATCTGCCCGGAGGCGACGTCGACCGGATCGCCCTCGCACTCCCGCAGCTCGGGCGGGATGCTGTTGCCGCGCGGATCGGACTTGGCACCGTCGAGTGAGGCGGGCTGGGTACGGGTGTCGGCGGGGCCCTTGCGGGCGGTGCCGGACCCGGGTGGGGTGGTGCCGGAGATATCGCCGCCGTCGCCCTGGACCTTGCGGCCCTTGTTGACACTGTCCCGGGTGTCGACGTCGACGCCCTTGTTGATCCGGGATATCTGCCGGACGTTCTCCGGGAGGGTCTTGCCGAGGTGGTTGCCCATGGTGGAGGTGGCCTTGGTGAGGGCCTCCATCGCCTTGTCGACGACGGGGTCGAGGGCCTGGGCGATATCGTCGCGGCCCCGGGTGCGGCCGTGGTGGGAGCGGGCCTTGTCCAGACGGGACGTGGTGCGGCCGTTGACGCGGACGCTGACCAGGTTGAGGTCGTTGCCCGCGCGTTCGTGTTCGGCGTGGTCGACCTTCCCCCGGTCGCCGCCGCGGCCGCCGGGGCCACCGGCGGAGTTCAGGTTGAGGGAGTCCTTCCCCGCCTGTGCCGTCTGGTCGAGGTCGACGCCCTCCTGGAGGCCGAGCGCCGCGGATCCGGCCTGGACGACGAGATCGGCGGCCATCGACTCCAGGGCGGCGACCGCGGGTGCGGTCATGGCGCCGACGATGTAGCTCACGACCTCGTTCATGCACTCCTTGATGGCCTTGCGGACCAACTGCTGGCAGGCGGCGATCGCGCCCGCGCCGAGGAGTCCGGAGAGGCCGCCGGTCACCGGGATGAGGGCCATGGAGATACCGGCCTTGGCGGCGAGCGCGCTGAGATGGCCGATGGCCACGTACTTCATCGCCTCGATGGCGGTGGCGGCCTTCTCCAGCGCCTCCGCGATCAGCCCGGCCGCGGTCGCGAGGTCCTTGAGGTGCTTGCCCTTGACCTTGTCCCAGTGCTGGTTGAGGGCGGTCATCGCCTCGCCCTCGCCGGACGACAGCAGCCGCTGGACGTGCCGGTTGGCGATCTGGCCGTCGTCGAGGATGTCCTCCTGGAAGGACCGCAGACTGGCCGCCATATCGCGGTAGGCGTCCTCGTCCACGTTCGGCCAGTTGACGCCGATCAGGTCGAGCAGAGTATCCGCCCAGTCCGGCACGGTCACGGCCATAGCGTCAAGCCCCCGTTTGAGTGAATGTCAGCCCTTCACTCTTACCACGGTGTTCGGGACGGCCGGGTTCCTCACCGGCCGATGGGAAGCACCTCCGGCACGCCCCCGGTGAGTGGTGTCGGGGCCGGTGGCGGCGGCCGGTTCCGGACCCGGACCCGCCCGAAAAAAAATCTGCCGAAGTCGCGTAATGATCCGGCGTCCGGCCGCTCTCCCTTGCGTGGGCCCGTTTCGGGGCCCGTGACGACGAGGAGAAGAAGCCCATGCACTCCACGGTGGAACGCGAACTGGAACTGCGGCTGGTGCTGTCGGCCGAGCGGAGCATCCCGGTGCCCGCGAAGCTGGCGTACCGCACCGACGACCCCTTTGCCGTGCACATCACCTTCCACATCGGCTCCGAATCCCCGGTCAACTGGACCTTCGCCCGCGAGCTGCTGGTGGAAGGGGTGTTCCGGCCGTGCGGCCACGGGGACGTACGGATCTGGCCGACCAAGGTGGACGGGAGGAACGTGGTGCTGATGGCCCTCAGCTCCCCCGACGGCGACGCCCTGCTGGAGGCGCCGTCCTCGGTGGTGTCGTCCTGGCTGGAGCGGACGCTGCGGCTGGTGCCGCCGGGCTCCGAGGCCGGGATGCTCGACATCGACGACGGCATCGCCGGGCTGCTGGCGCACCACTCGGCGGACGGCCGGGGCCGCTGCTCCCGCCCGGAGACCGGCGAGACGGAGGACGGCGATGCCTGAGAGAGGTTCCGGCAGTGGCCGGGCAGCGGGGGCGGACCGCTGGGGCCCGCCCCGGTCGGCGCCCGGTTCAGCCGGCGGCCTCGGTGGGCGGGGTGAGGAACTCCAGCGCGTGCCCGTCGGGGTCGTCGACGTAGAAACCGCGGCTGCCGTGATGGAGGTAGGTGGCCCCCGGCTCGGTGTGGTGCGGATCGGCCCAGTACGGCAACTCGCGCTCGACGACCTTGGCGAGGATCCGCTCGAACAGGTCGTCCGGGACCCGGAACGCCAGATGCTGGGAGACGATATCGCCCCGGTGATCCAGATAGTCGAGCGTGAGCCCGTCGTCGAGGGTCAGTGCGGCGAACGGGCCGTTGGCGTACGGCGGCTCGGTCGTTTCGATCAGTTCGGCCAGGAAGCGGGCACCTCCGAAGCGGTCGCTGCTGTGGACGATGGTGTGGTCCAGCTGTGCGGACACGGGTCCTCCTCAGTCGTACTCCGGTCGGGTCAATTACCGCCGTCGCAGGGCCGGTTGGGCCCGGCGGCGGCCGTCCTCCCCACCCTAGGAGCGGGCGGCGGGGCGGGACCATCGGGCCTTGGTCGTAGGACGCGGGACCCGGCAGCCACCGGAACCCTGGCAGGAGCCGGGGCAGGGGACCTAGGGAGTTTCTTTCGGATCAGGCCGGATCAGTGAGCGGGGTCTGGTGCCGTGGATCGCAAGGCGGAGGATGGAGTCCACGCGGAGCGTCGGCGACTGACGACAACGCGGCGAGGCGCGGTGCCAGGGCACGCGAGCCCGGCAAGATCCGAAAGAGACGACCTAGGCCGCCGGGACGGGGCGGCGGGACCGGTGTTCGGTGGGGCTGAGGCCGCGGAGCCGTTTGAAGGCGACGCTCAGGGCGAAGGCGTTGGCGTAGCCGACGCGGCGGGCGATCGCGTCGACCGTGTCGTCGGTGCCGAGCAGCAGATCGGCCGCCGTGCCGACCCGCCACGCCGTCAGGTACGTCATGGGCGGCTCCCCGACCTGTTCGGTGAAGTGCCGGGCGAGGGCGG
Source organism: Streptomyces tsukubensis (assembly GCF_003932715.1). Classification (NCBI taxonomy): domain Bacteria; kingdom Bacillati; phylum Actinomycetota; class Actinomycetes; order Kitasatosporales; family Streptomycetaceae; genus Streptomyces; species Streptomyces tsukubensis. The sequence continues at coordinate 2,733,807 of NZ_CP020700.1, forward strand.
CGCGCGAGACTCCGGTACGGAGGGCGAGGGAGGCGACGGTCCAGCGGTGGGCCGGGGCGTCGTGCATCAGCTGGAGCGCCGGGCCCGCGACCGGGTGCTCCCAGGCCCGGTACCACGGCGGGGCCTGCGCACCGGGGCGGTCGAACCAGGCCCGCAGGGCGGCCAGCAGCATCAGGTCCAGCAGCCGGTCGAGCATCGTACGGCGGCCGGGCCGCGGACCCCCGATCTCGGCCGTGACCAGGTCGAACAGGGGCCGGTCGAAGTCGGTGCCGGGGACGACGAGGATCTCGGGAAGCGCCCTCAGCAGCCGGTCGCTGACGCTGCCCGGGGCATCGTAGGCGCCGCTGAGCAGTACGGCGTCACTGCCCGGGACACCGATGCCGGGCGGGACACCGTTGCCGACCGGGGCGTCTCCGGGGAGGGCTTCGTCGCCGCAGGGCGGAACAGAAGCACGCAGCGGGCGGGGAGTCGCGGTTTCGCGGGGATCGCGGGGGTCCTCGTGAGATGCCGGTCCGGCGGCTTCGGCGGTCCGGTCCCGGCCCGTGCCGACCAGGATCTCCACACCGTCGCCCCCGGCCGACGGCGGGCAGTAGGCGGCGCCCGTGATCAGGGTGCGCGGCCCCGCCCCGGGGTCGTCCGCCACGGTGTACGCGGCCCGGCCCCTGACCACCGCCACGTCGCCCGCCGCCAGGGGCACCGGCTCCCCCGCGTCCGGCACGATCCACGCCGTACCGCGCACCAGGGCGACCAGGGTCAGCGGGGCGCCTCCGGCGAACCGCAGCGACCACGGGCCGTCGACACAGGCGCAGCGGAACACGGCACCGCGGGCCCGCACACCGTCGAGCAGCTCGGCCATGACGTCCGCGCTGATGGCATCCGTACGGACGGCCCCGGCGCCGTCGGGACCGGCCCCGCCGGTGGCCGTCACGTCCATGGTCGCGCCGTTCCCCGTATCCATGAACTCAGCGTAAGACGATCGGACATGGAACCAAGAGCCTGAGCGATGGTTCGTCTTCGGTCCCGCCGGTTGACTGGAGGCATGGCAGAGCAGAGGCAGCACCAGCAGCAGCACATCCTCGTCCTCGGGGGCACGGGCACCACCGGGCGCCGTGTCGCCGCCCGGCTCCGGGCCCTCGGGCACACCGTCCGGATCGGCTCCCGCACCGGTGAGCCGGTCCGGTTCGACTGGACCGACCAGGCGACCTGGGACCCGGCGCTCGACGGCATCGACGCGGTCTACGTCGTACCGCACGAGGGCGCCCGTCTGACCCGGCCCTTCCTCGCCCTCGCCGAGAAGGCCGGGGTCCGGCGGGCCGTCCTGCTCTCGGGGCGCGGGGTCGACGTCGCGGACTACATGGCCGACGACAACCCGTCGGCGATCACCCATATCGACGGGGACGCGGCGATCCGGGAGACCGGTCTGGAGTGGACGGTCGTACGGCCCAGCTGGTTCGCGCAGAACTTCAGCGAGGGCTTCTTCACCGACTCGGTCCGCGGCGGTGAACTGGCGCTGGCCGCCGCGGACGGGCTGGTCCCGTTCGTGGACGCCGAGGACATCGCGGACGTCGTGGTCGCCGCGCTGACCGAGGACGGGCACCACGGCCGTACCTATGAACTGTCGGGCCCGCGCCTGCTGACGTTCGCCGAGGCCGCGGGGGCGATCTCGGCCGCTTCGGGCCGGCCGCTGCGCTATGTGCCGCTGGCGCCCGAGGAGTTCACGGCCGGGCTGGTGGCCGCGGGGATGCCGGAGCAGGACGCGGGCTGGTTCGCGGACATGCTCTCGCCGGTCCGGCGGGGCATCGAGGCGCATCTGTCGGAGGGGGTGCGCGAGGCGCTGGGCCGTGAGCCGCGCGACTTCACCGTCTTCGCGGCGGAAGCGGCGGAGTCGGGCGCCTGGAAGTGAGCGGAGGGCGGGGCGCGGTGAGGTACGGGCAGGGGCGCGGCGGGCCGGCGGGGCGACCGCGACACCGGGCCCGGGGGACGTACCGCACGGCGCCCTCGCCGCTCCCCGCCGCTGCCCCCCGGATTCTCAGAACAGCTTGCCCGGGTTCAGGATCCCCAGCGGGTCGAAGGTCCGTTTGATCCCGCGCTGCAGCTCCACGCCCACCGGTCCCAGCTCCTGCGCCAGCCACTCCTTCTTCAGCACTCCGACGCCGTGTTCGCCGGTGATCGTGCCGCCCAGCTCCAGGCCCAGGGCCATGATCGCGTCGAAGGATTCGCGGGCCCGCCGGGACTCGTCGGGGTCGTGGTGGTCGAAGCAGACGACGGGGTGGGTGTTGCCGTCGCCCGCGTGGGCGCAGACGCCGATCGTCAGACCGTACTTCGCGGCGATCGCAGCCGTACCCTCCAGCATCGCGCCCAGCGCCGAACGCGGTACGCAGACGTCGTCGATCATCGTGGCGGATTTCAGCGTCTCCAGCGCGGGCAGTGCCGTCCGCCGTGCCTGGAGGAGGAGTTCGGACTCGGCGACGGTGTCCGCGGGGACGACCTCGGTGGCCCCGGCGGCCGTGCACAGCTCACCGACCGCGGCCAGGTCCCCGGCGGCGTGCGGGGTGTCGAAACCGGCCAGGAGCAGGGCTTCGGTGGTCTCGGGCAGGCCCATCCGGCCCAGCGCGTTGACCGCCCGGACCGTCGTCCGGTCCATCAGCTCCAGCAGCGACGGGGTGTGCCCGCTCGCCATGATCGCGCAGATCGCCGCGGAGGCGGCGGCCGCGCTGGGGAACTCGGCGGCGAGGACCAGTTGCTCCGGCGGCTTGGGCTTCAGCGCCAGCACCGCCTTGACCACGACGCCCAGGCTGCCTTCGGAGCCGACGAAGAGCCGGGTGAGGTCGTATCCGGCGACGCCCTTGGCGGTGCGGCGGCCGGTGGTCAGCAGCCGTCCGTCGGCGAGGACGACGTCGAGCCCGAGGACGTACTCCGCGGTCACCCCGTACTTGACGCAGCACAGCCCGCCGGACGCGGTGCCGATGTTCCCGCCGATCGTGCAGGACTCCCAGCTCGACGGGTCGGGCGGATAGGTCAGCCCGTGCCCGGCCACCGCGCGCGACAGATCGGCGTTGATCACACCCGGCTCGACGACGGCGATCCGGTCGACCGGGCTGATCTCCAGGATGCGGTCCATTTTGACCAGGGAGAGCACGATGCAGCCGTCGGAGGCGTTGGCCGCGCCCGACAGTCCGGTACGGGCGCCCTGCGGGACGACGGGCACCCGCAGTTCGGTCGCCGTCCGCATCACGTGCTGCACCTGCTCGACGGTGCGCGGCAGGACGACGACGGCGGGGGTGCCCGCCTCGCAGAAGCTCGCCATGTCGCGTCCGTAGGAGACCGTGACGTCGGGGTCGGTGATCAGGGCGTCGGCGGGGAGTCCGGCCCGGAGCCGGTCGAGGAGGCCGTCGGAACGGCCGGGGGGCGGGCCGTCGCGGAGATCGTCGTCATGATCCATGGGTCCAGCGTCGCACCGACCGCCATCGGTGTGAACCCGTGCTTGCGCCCCTTGGCGGATCGTCGTACCGGACGGTCGGCGGACGCAGAGTGAGGGCTATGAGGAGAGTGAGCGCAGGAGCAGGCGAGGTGCCCGGCGGTCCGGAGGGCGCGGGTGGCGCGGCAGGCACCGCAGGCACAGGGGGTCCCGGGGTGCCGGGAGGCCCGCCGGACCCGGGCCCGTTCGGCCGCCCCTTCGACGGCCCCTTGGGAGGCTACGGCTCAGGCGGCGACGGTCCCGGCGGATACGGCACGGGCGGGTACGGCACCGGCGGTACCGGCGGCACCGGCGGTCTGCTCGCCACCGAGTCCGCGAAGAACGCCGCCGTCGCCACGCTGGTCGCCGTGACCCTGCTCGCCGGAATCGTGCTCGCGATCCCCGGCTCCCCGCCGAAGGGCCCGCCCCCGCTGCCCGGCCCGCTCGCCCGGGCGCAGTCGGCGGCGCAGGCGGGCGCCCCCGCCTCCCCCGCCGAGCTGAACGCGCTGATCGCGGACCGGGAGAAGTGGCTGCGGACGCATCCGCGCGACGAGGAGTCCTGGGCGACGCTCGGGACCGCGTACACGGAGCGGGCCGTACGGCGCGCCGACTGGGCCGCGTACGCCAAGGCCGAGACGGCGCTGAAACGGTCCCTCACCGTCCGCTCCGGCGAGCGCGGCAATACGGAGGCGCTGCTCGGGATGGCCGGCCTCGCCAACGCCCGCGGCGACTACGCGGCGGCCCGCGACTACGCGGTCCTGGCCCGTAAGCAGAAGCCGCGCCGCTGGACGGTGCACCGGGCGCTGATCGACGCGTACAGCGGACTCGGGGCGAAAAAGGCCGTACAGAAGTCGCTGGATTCGGTGCAGAACCTCTACGGCGGCTCGCAGGCGCGCGCCCTCGCCGCCCGCGTCTACCGCGAGCTGGGCTGGCGCGAGGACGCGACGGCGAACGCCTACGACGCCGTGGGCGCGGCACAGAGCGCCGCGGAGAAGGGGGTGGCGCTGTGGCGGGTCGGGGAGCTGGCGTGGGAGCGCGGGGACCACAAGGAGGCGGTGACGAGCCTGGACTCGGCACTGCGGCTCGCCCCTGACCAGCATCCGGCGCTGGCGGCCAGGGCCCGTGTCCTGACCGCGCTGGGCCGTACGGACGAGGCGGTACGGGACTGGCAGGCCGCGCTGGCGAAGGCGCCGCTGCCGCAGTACGCGCTGGAGGCGGGCGAACTGTACGAGTCGCTGGGGCGGGACGCGGAGGCGGCGGAGTCGTACGGAAAGGTGCGTGCGCTCGCCGACCGGGCGGCGGAGCACGGGGTGAACGAGGGTCTGGCGCTGGCCCGTTACGAGGCGGAGCACGGCGATCCGGGTGACGCGGCGGTGGCGGCGAAGCGGCTGAAGGAGGAGTGGGACCGGGGTGTGCGCAGCCCGTGGGCGGCGGACGCGCTGGCCTGGGCGCTGTTCCGGTCGGGCCGGGGGAAGGAGGCGCTGCCGTACGCGATGCGGGCGACGAAGGAGGGCGCGCGCAGTGCCGTGTTCGCGTACCACCGGGGTGAGCTGGAGCGTTCGCTGGGGATGTACGGCGCGGCCCGCCGCCATCTCGGGGACGCGCTGCGCATCAACCCCGAGTTCTCGCCGCTGCTGGCGCCTGCGGCACGGTCGGCGCTGACGGCGCTGGGCGATCCCCCGGCGGGCGGCCCCCGGAAGCTGACGGGCCGGGAGGGGATGGGCTCGTACGGCTCACCGGCCCGGACACCGCGCCGTGCGACCGCCGCGCGGTGACGGGCGCCCGGCCCGGTCGTGAGCGTCAGAGCTTCGCGTAGACGATGAGGTTGTCCACCGGATGCCCTGCGGCGTCGAACTCGCCGTCGCAGGTGACGAGGCGCAGTTCGGGTCCGTCGGTGGGGCCGTAGACGCGCTGGGTCGGGAAGGCGGTCTTCCGTACGGTCTCGGTCGCGGTGACCGTGAAGGTGAGGTTCTTGCCGCGGGCGTCGCGGACCGTCACCTTCGCGCCCTTGCCGAGTTTCTTCAGGTTCTTGAAGACGGCGGGGCCGTATTTGGTGTCGTTGTGGCCGATGATCACGGCGGCGCCCTTCCGGCCCGGGATCGCGCCGCCGGTGTACCAGCCCGCGGTCATCCCCTGCTCGGGGGTCGGCACCTCGACCGTCTGATCGCTGTTGAGGCCGAGGCGCAGCAGCTTGCTGCTGACCTCGATGGCGGGGATGGTGACATGGACGGGAGCGTCGGCCGCGTCTTCGGCGGGTGTTGCGGGCGCGGTGGGCGTGGAAGCCGGCGCGGGGTCCTTCCCGGCTCCGGCTCCTGCTCCGGCTCCGGTCGGGGTCCCGGCTCCGGTCGCGGATCCGGCCCGGGATCCTGCCCCGGACCCTGCCTCGGATCCGGCTTCGGTGGAGCAGCCCGTCACCGCGAGGGCGAGGGCCAGACCGACGGCGTACCAGGCCGACAGGCGACGACGACGCATGAGGAAGCCTTCCGGTGACGCATGTTCAGGGGGGGTACGGCGGCCGGGCCGGGCCGCGGCGGTGACGGGAGCGGCACCACCGCGGACCGGACCGGGGTACGACTGCTGTTCCTGCTGATGCTGCTGCGGCTCAGCGGGCGTCGTGGTGCGCGGTACGGCGCCGGATCATCACGGTGCCCGCGGCGCCGATGGTGAGGGCGGCGGCCGTGGCCCCGATGATCACGGTGGTGGCGTTGCCGCCGTCCTGGGCGGTGGCGGGCCGCTCACCCGCGGCGACACCGCCGCGCGGCACGACGACCCTGGAGACCTCATCGCGGTCGGCGGGCTGGAGGCAGAAGATGGCGCCGTCCTTGCCGACGACGGGCTTCGACTTGTCCTTGCCCTTCTCCGGCAGCGGCGTGCACTTCTGCTTCTCGGCGACCTCGACCTTGACCGCCGGGGAGGGGCTGCTGTCGGCGAACGCGCCGCTGCCGGAGACCAGGACGGCGCCGAGGGCGGCGGTCGTGACGGCGAGGGCGCGCAGGGCACGACGCGGGGACGCAGCTGTCATGGGGGGCTCCATTCGGGAGGTTCGGATGGGTACGGTCCCCAGGCTGGCCAAGGCGTATGAAGAACCTGTCAGGGTGTTGTCGCCTCCGGGTCAGCGCCGGACCCGTATCGCAGCCGTACCGCCGGAATCCGCTGGTATCCCGGCCGAATCGCAGCCGAATCGCAGCCGGATCGCAGCCGCTGGCGGGTCAGCGGCTCACCGGCCCGGCCCTGCCGCGCCCTCCCGTCCCGCCACCGGCAGCTCCAGGGTGAACACCGACCCCTCCCCCGGGGTGCTGCGGGCCGTCGCCGTACCGCCGTGCGCCTCGGCCAGTTTCCGTACGATCGCCAGGCCGAGCCCGCTGCCGCCGGTCCGCCGGTTGCGGGACTTGTCGGCCCGCCAGAACCGGTCGAAGACATACGGCAGGTCCTCCGCCGGGATCCCGCTCCCCGTGTCCTCGACCTCGACGGTCAGCCGGTTCCCGGCGGTGCCCGCCCGCAGGGTGACCGTGCCGCCGTGCGGGGTGTGGCGTACGGCGTTGGAGACCAGGTTCCCGACGGCCTGGCGCAGCCGGACCGGGTCCGCGGTGAGGTCCGGCAGCCCGTCGGGGGCGGTGACGGCGAGGCGGACCCCGGCCGTCTCGGCGCGGGGCGCGTGCGCGGTGGCGACCTGGGCGAGCAGCTCCCCGATCCGTACCGGCGCGGGGCTCAGCCGCAGCTCGCCCGCTTCCGCCTGGGCGAGGTCCTGGAGGTCGTCGATGATGTGCTGGAGCTGGACGGCCTCTTCGAGGAGCGACGAGACGAAGGCGGGGTCGAGGTCGGCGACACCGTCCTGGGCGCCCTCCAGCCAGCCCCGGATGGTGCTCAGCGGGGTCCGCAGCTCATGGGCGACGTCGCCGACCATCTCGCGGCGCTGGGTCTCCAGCCGGGTCCGGTGCGCGGCCATGTCGTTGAAGGCGGCGGCGAGCCGGCCGATCTCGTTGTCGGAGCGTACGGGGACGGGTGCGGTGGCCTCGCCGTCCTTCATCAGCTGTGCGGCCGAGGTCAGCGCCCGCAGGGGCCGGACCAGGCGGGTCGCGGCCAGGACCGAAGCGCCGACGGTCAGGGCCAGGACCAGTGCGGCGGCGCCCGCGATCCGGGCGGAGTCGTCCGGGGAGAGGTCGAAGCCGGGGGCGGTGGGGCTGCCGTCGGGGTCGCTGATGTAGAGCAGGGCGGTGGCGGCGACATGGGAGCCGAGCTGGCCCCGGCGGGCGGTTTCGACGCAGTTCTCGACGACGCTGTCGACCTTGTGGGGAATCAGCTTCGCGTCCGTGATCTCGATACGGGGCACGCGGGTCTTCTCGGCGGGTCCCGGCATCGGCTGTTCGACGGGGAAGATCGTCGGCTCGATGGGGCCCTTCCCGTCGCCGATGAGGATCCGGGGTTCACCCTCGGATCCATGGCTGAGCCAGAGGGGAAGGGGTGGGCGCTTGGCCTGCCGCAGACAGTCGTCGGAGAGCTTGTTGAGCGCGGCGACCGCCTTCTTCTCGGTGGTGGTGGGCTGCGCCAGCCGGTCGAGTGAGCACCACTGCTGGTAGCGCTCGGGTTGCAGCCCCGCGATCCGGACGTAGGAGCGGCCGCTGGGGGTGGTCATGGGCTCGGCCGTGACGGACAGTCTGCGCAGACAGGCAGTGACCTTCTCGGCGAGGCCGCGGAGCGCTTCCCGCTCCTTGCGGGGCAGTTGGAAGGGGCCGACGGCACGCGGGTCGATACTGCCCTTGCCGGTCTTCGTCCCGGCCCCGGTGGTGGTCTGCTCGGTGGCTTCGACGAGGGCGGCGTCGGTGTTCAGGGGGTCGATGAGGGCGGACGACGTCTCGGGCAGCGGGGGTGGTTTCTTCGCGGTGGACGAGTCGGCGATGACGAGCTGGGTACGGCGGTTGACCAGGACGATCCGCCGGTCGTGGGCGGCGGCCAGCGTGGCGACCTTGCCTTCGACACCGTCCCACTGGGGGCTGGTGGCGGCGTGGCCGAGGAGTTCGCGGTAGATCTGGGCGTCCTTGGCCAGATCGCGGCCCTGCTCGCGTTTGATGGCGCCGGTGGTGGTCTGCGCGGCGAGCCAGGCGGTGGCGGCGACGGAGCAGACGGCGACGAGGGCGGAGACCGCGAGGAGCCGGGCGAGGAGGCTCTTGCGGAGCGGGAGGCGCCGGGGGCGCGGGTCCTGCTTTTCCGACCGGCTACGACGCACGGCCACCGCCTCCCGTACCCGTACCCGTGCTGGTACTCGCCGTGGGGTCGACCAGCTTGTAGCCGACGCCGAAGACGGTCAGCAGCTTCTCGGGCCGTCTCGGCTCGGTCTCGACCTTCTTCCGCAGATTCATGATGTGGACGTCGACGGTCCGGTCGCCGATGTAGCGGGTGTAGCCGTGGAGTTCCTGGAGGAGGCGCTGGCGGGTGAAGACCCGGCCGGGTTCACCGGCCATCGCGGCGAGGATCCGGAACTCCCCCGGCGTGCAGTCGATACTGCCGCCTCCGACCCTGACCTCGTGTTTCTCCGGGTCGACGACCAGGTCCCCGACGGTCAGCAGATGCTCGTCGGCGGGCGGGGCGGTCCCGCCGCGCGGTGCGGTGCGGCGCAGCAGGGTACGGACCCGGGCCATCAGCTCGCGGGGGCTGTAGGGCTTGGTCATGTAGTCGTCGGCGCCGAGGTCGAGTCCGAGCAGCAGATCGTCCTCGGTGGAGCGGGCGGTGAGCATCAGCACGGGGAGTTCGTACGCCTCGGCCCGCAGGATCCGCAGCACGTCCAGGCCGTCGATCCTGGGCATCATCACATCCAGGACGAGCAGGTCGGGGGGCCGGTGGCGGACGGCCTCGACGGCCGCGCGGCCGTCCGCCACCAGGGTGACGGAGTGCCCTTCGCGCAGAAGATACCGGCGGACCAGCTCGGCCTGTTTGTCGTCGTCCTCGGCGATCATCACATGTGCGCACACGGCACCGATCGTAGACAGGTACGAGGGGCGAACGGGGGTGCGGTACGGGGCCGGCGACCCGTACCGCATCGACGGGCGGGCGGTCTCAGAGGTTGCCGCGGCGCTCCTGCTCGCGCTCGATGGCCTCGAAGAGGGCCTTGAAATTGCCCTTGCCGAAGCCCATGGAGCCATGGCGTTCGATCATCTCGAAGAAGACCGTCGGCCGGTCCTGGACCGGCTTGGTGAAGATCTGGAGCAGATAGCCGTCCTCGTCGCGGTCGACGAGGATCTTCAGCTCTCGCAGGGTCTCCACGGGGACACGGGTCTCACCGGCCCACTCGCCGAGGGTGTCGTAGTACGAGTCGGGGGTGTCGAGGAAGCGGACCCCGGCGGCGCGCATGGTACGCACCGTGGCAACGATGTCGTTGGTGGCGAGCGCGATGTGCTGGACTCCGGCGCCGCCGTAGAACTCCAGGTACTCGTCGATCTGGGACTTCTTCTTGGCGATCGCGGGCTCGTTGATGGGGAACTTCACCTTGAGCGTGCCGTCGGCGACGACCTTCGACATCAGCGCGGAGTACTCGGTGGCAATGTCGTCGCCCACGAACTCCTTCATATTGGTGAAGCCCATGACCTGGTTGTAGAAGCCGACCCACTCGTTCATCCGGCCCAGCTCGACATTGCCGACGCAGTGGTCGATCGCCTGGAAGGTGCGGCGGGCCGGGGGCTCGACGATCGGGTCCGCGGCGACGAAGCCGGGCAGATAGGGGCCGTCGTAGCCGGAGCGGTCGACGAGGGTGTGGCGGGTGCTGCCGTACGTGGCGATGGCGGCGAGGACGACGGTGCCGTGCTCGTCCTTCAGCTCGTACGGCTCGACGAGACCGGTGGCGCCGTGCTCGGTGGCGTAGGCGTAGGCGGCGCGGGCGTCCGGGACCTCGATGGCGAGGTCGACGACGCCGTCGCCGTGGTCGGAGACATGGCCGGCGAGGAAGGCGCCCCACTCCGTGGCCTGCTTGATGACGGAGGTGAAGACGAAGCGGGCGGAGCCGTTCTCCAGTACATAGGCGGCGGTCTCGCGGTTGCCGTTCTCCGGTCCGGAGTAGGCGACCAGCTTCATGCCGAAGGCCGTTGAGTAGTAGTGCGCGGCCTGCTTGGCGTTGCCGACGGCGAAGACGACCGCGTCCATTCCCTTCACCGGGAAGGGGTCGGCCTCGCGCGCGGTGGTGGGGTGGTGATCAGTGGTCTCAGTCATAGTCGCAGGCTCCCCCCGATCCACAAGGTGCGCAATAGTTCGCAGTACCCCTGGGCAATCTGCCCACTGTGGGTCCACGATGGGGGCACTTTCTGTACATGATGACCATCGGGGAGTCCTCGTGGCGATTGATCATCTGGACGGGCGGCTCATCGTGCTGCTGGCACGGGAGCCGAGAATCGGCGTACTGGAGGCGTCGCGCAGGCTGGGGGTGGCCCGCGGGACGGTGCAGGCGAGGCTGGACCGGCTCCAGTCGACCGGGGTGATCAGGGGTTTCGGCCCGCAGGTGGATCCGGCGGCGCTGGGCTATCCGGTGACGGCGTTCGCGACCCTCGAAATCAAACAGGGCCAGGGGCCGGATGTACGGGCGCATCTGGCATCCGTACCGGAGGTGCTGGAGCTGCATACGACGACGGGTGAGGGCGACATGCTCTGCCGGCTGGTGGCGCGGTCGAACGCGGATCTGCAGCGGGTGATCGACCGGGTGGTGGGCTTCGAGGGGATCGTGCGGGCGTCGACGGCGATCGTGATGGAGAACCCCGTACCGCTGCGGATCATCCCGCTGGTGGAGCAGGCGGCGGACCACGCGGACCGCTAGGTCGTCGGGCTAGCAGGAGGGAACCTTGTCGCCCTTCTCCAGGGCGCGGAGTGCGTCGACGGCGCCGGTGAGGGTCGTGACGGGGATCAGCCTGAGCCCCTTCGGCTGCTCGGCACGGGCGTCGGAGCACTCACCCTCGGGCACCAGGAAGACGGTGGCGCCGTCGCGCTTGGCGGCCTGGGTCTTGAGGGAGACGCCGCCGACCTCGCCGACGGTGCCGTCGGGGCTGATCGTGCCCGTACCGGCGATGCTCCGCCCCCCGGTGAGATCGCCACCCGCGCCGTTGCCGTCGAGCTTGTCGACGATCCCGAGGGAGAACAGCAGACCGGCGCTGGGCCCGCCGATGTCCTCCAGGCGGAGCTTGACCTTCACCTGGGCGGGGTCCTTCTTGAGATAGCGGAGGGCCGCCTTGGTCGCATCGTTCTGCGACTCCTCCATGGCCTCCAGGTTGATCTTCTCGACCTGCTTGTCGGACTTCCCGGAGGGGTAGACGGCCTCCCGGGGAAGGACCGCCCGGTCCCCCCTGAACCAGCTGTCGGCGACCTCGTCCACATTGACATCGGTGGCGGGCCCGGTCGCATAGATGGTGGTCATGCGCAGCTCGCCGGTCGTCTTCCGGACGGGCGCCCCTTCGATGGTGATCACCGGGGTGCCGTCCTGCGCCCCGAGCACATCGGCGGTGGACCCGGGCTGCGCGATCACGAACGGCAGCGGCGCGAAGGCCGCGGCGACGAGCAGCCCGAGGACGGGCACGGCACTGAGGAGGAGGGCGCGGGGGCGAGTGAGACGGAAGGGCACGGGCCCAATCTATCGGGGCGGCGGAGGGTACGGCGGCGGGCGGGGAGACCGGGGCGGGGGAGGCCGGTCGGGGCGGGCGGGACCGGTCGGGGCGGGCGGGGCCGGGAGCGTCCGAGCGCACCCCCGACTCCCGGCGCTCCCTCTGCCTCAGCCCGCCCTACCTCACCTCAGCGCGTCGGCGACTTCCCGGGCGGCGTCGACGACGCGGGGCCCCACGCGCTCGGGGATGGAGTCGGAGAGCATGACCACCCCCACGCTGCCCTCTATCCCGGTGACACCGACGAGGGGCGCGGCGGCTCCGCTGGCACCGGCCTCCAGCTCGCCGTGCGTGAGGATGTAGCCGGGGTTGTCGCCGTTCCCCTGGCGGGCGGCGAGTATGGCTTTCCCGGCGGCGCCCCGGTCGAGGGGATGGCGGAACCCGGCGCGGTAGGCGACGTGGTAGTCGGTCCAGGTGGGTTCGACGACCGCGACGGCCAGTGCCTCGGCGCCGTCGACGAGGGTGAGGTGGGCGGTGGCGCCGATGTCTTCGGCGAGGGCGCGCAGCGCGGGCATGGCGGCTTCCCGTACGAGCGGATGCACCTGCCGCCCCAGGCGCAGCACGCCCAGCCCGACCCTGGCCCGCCCCCCGAGATCGCGCCGGACGAGCGCGTGCTGCTCCAGCGTGGCGAGCAGCCGGTAGACGACGGTGCGATTGACCCCGAGCCGGGCGGACAGTTCGGTGACGGTCAGCCCGTGGTCGGTGTCGGCGAGGAGCTTGAGGACACGTAGTCCCCGGTCGAGCGTCTGGGAGGTCTCCGCGGTCACGAGGCCCTCTCCTTCGGAGTGAGTGACGGCGAAGCCCCACGGTTGACGCGGCGCCGTCCCGCCGGCGACGCACCGAGGACCCGCCGGCAGGCCATGGCACACCGGATGGGCTCCGCGGCTTCGCTGCCACGGGGCGCAAGATTGGTGAGCGGGACAGTAGCGACCAGGTTCGCTCAGCGGAAGACCTCGTCCAGAATCCGGTCGGGGGTATACCAACGCGGCCCGTTTGATGGCTGTTTGCCGAGCCTTCACCACGACCCCCCGGAGACTCCCCTTCCGCATCGGCGGGCCCATTTCGGCGGTGGGGGGAGGGGCCGGTCAGTAGGGTCGGGGTGTGGTGGAGCGGAGGGGGGAGTCGAGGTGTGTCGACCGGTATGCGTTGCGATGGTTTGGCACGTTTCGCCGGAGTCGGTGAAGTTGCTTCAGAACGGCGCGGGCGGGTGAGAAAGCGGCAGGTCGGAGAGTGGTCCCCGCGCGTGCGGGGATGGTCCCGAGGTGGAGCTCTGGGCGCTGGCGCACGCTGGGTGGTCCCCGCGCGTGCGGGGATGGTCCCCCGCCGAGCCGCGGGTAGCGGCGGCTGACCGAGTGGTCCCCGCGCGTGCGGGGATGGTCCCCGGCGCACGTCAGACAGGGAGTAGTGGGGTCCGTGGTCCCCGCGCGTGCGGGGATGGTCCCAGGACCGTGTGTCATGGTCGGTCGCCTTCGGAGTGGTCCCCGCGCGTGCGGGGATGGTCCCGCCACGCCCACACCCATCGCCGTCCCGCCGCCAACGGAGGCGGCATCGGCCTCTCCCCCTGGGATGAGCCGTCCGGCGTGAGCTGTACTGATAGCCCTGGAGATACGAACCGCAACCGCAACCGCAAGCCGAGTCCGCCTCCCTGTTCAGCCGTTCCCATCTCAGGAGATCGGTTCCACGCCGTACAGTCGGACGCGTGCACTCAGCGGTGAACAGAGCCCACGCCGGGCTGGTTACGGTTACCGGAAGTTCGGGCCAAGTAGGAGCGGCCCTGGCTGAGGCACTGGACACGGCCGGCTGGGTGGTCCGCGGCGTGGACCGGATTCCCGGCCGCTGGACGAGCGTCGTCGGAGACCTGCGAAACCAGCCGGTGCGACTGGCCGCATTGCAGTCGGCCGATGCCCTGGTCCATAGTGCCGCGCTGCACGCCCCACATGTCGGCCGCCTGGCCGATGAAGAGTTCCGAGCCGTGAACGTAGATGCGACCGCGGGCCTGCTCGACGACGCCGACCGCCTCGGCGCCCGGCGGGTTCTCTACATCAGCAGTACGAGTGTGTACGGACACGCCCTGGAGCCCACCGACCGTGCCGTCTGGGTGGACGAGCAGCTCACACCGCTTCCCAGGGATATCTACGACGAGACCAAACTGGCTGCGGAGGAGCTGGTCGCCGGCTGCACCATTTCTTCGGTCACGCTGCGCATAGCGCGATGCTTTCCGGAGCCGCTGTCGGTGCGAGCCCGCCACCTGCTCCACCGGGCAGTCGACGTTGCCGACGTAGCAGCGGCGGGGGTCCTGGCCGTGGCACACCCCACCGTTACCGGCAGGTTCAATATCTCCGGGCCGCACCCGTTTCACCGCGAGGACTGCCTTGCCCTTTCCCGCGATGCGGGCGCAGTGCTCGCCGAACGGGTTCCGGACGTCGTCCAGGCATTCCGCGACCAGGGGTGGCCAGTACCCGATCGCCTGGACCGGGTGTACGACTCGACCGCCGCAGCGAACGCGTTCGGTTACCGACCTGTGCGCGGAGTCCGGCAACTACTGCGCGATGCCGCCGGTGGTCCGGGCCCGAGTGTTCGGACGACTCAGCTCGGCTCGCCCTCGACGACTTCCGTGGAACCAACGTCGTGAGACACCGCTCTCGGCCGTCCCGTAGCTGCCGGGCACAGTGAAATGATCTTGGCGTGTCTCGTGTGATCACGGCGTTGGAGCCTTCCTGGACAGCCCCGTTCACCGGGCTGAGCCCGCACTGTTCCCGTGACCACGCCGTGGCCGAGAGTCGAGCGGCATGGGCCGGGGCCTCCGGGCCGTCCTGCTCTCCCCCTTCATCACCCAGAACCTCCGCCGCCTCGTCTCCCTCACCGCCGCGAGGATCTCCTGCCCCTGAAGGACCTTACCGAGAGGGGCCAGATCGCCCCGGTGATCAACCGCACCTACCCCCTGGCCAAGGCACAGGCAGCGCACTGCCACCCACCCCAGCCCAGTCGGCGAGCCCGAATTCGGAGCCCCATTACCCGGCGTTCTCGACATCCTGAAGCAGCAGAGGACTTCTCGGATTGTCGAACCAGGCATTCGTACGTCCCGCGGTCACGGTCAGACCGAAGCGTGTGACATCGGGCTCCCCGGCTGCCACCCACCACTGATGGGCACGGGTCAGTTCGTCCCAGAGTCGCCGCGGGCCGCTCTGATACACCGTGCTGCCCACCTGGCCGTCGACGAGTACCGCCGCTGCCCACGACCGATCGGTCAGGCCGTAGAGCCACGCACTGACAGCAGTTCCCCGCCGGTCGGTCAGCAAGGTGCACTCACTGACCAGCAGGCCCGCAACGGCAGCGAATGGGTGCCGCAGCCGGTCGTCGAGGCCAAGGTCGGCAGCGGTCAGTTCGGTGACCGTAGTGACCGCGTCGCCCGGGAACCCATCCGGAAGGTACGCGGTCTGATCGACACGGTGCCGCTGGGATCTGACCTTCATGAACTCCACCGCTCCGGTGAGCCTGCCGGACGCGCTCCGCCCGTCCTCGGCCACGACGAGCCGTACGACGCAGTCCACGTTGCTGTAGTGCGTCCCCCAAGGGGCGACGATCAGCCCGCCCGGCCGGGTCTGCCGAATCCATGCGTAGGGCAGGTCGCGGACGCCGGCGGTGACGATGATCCGGTCGTACGGAGCGCCATCGGGATACCCGAGAAGGCCGTCTCCGGTGACCACTCCGGGGTGCAGGCCGACAGCGCTGAGGCGGGCCCGGGCGGCGTCGGCCACGGCCTCATCAACCTCTACCGTGACCACGTTCGCGGCGCCGAGTCGATACGAGAGCAGCGCGGCGTTCCAACCCGTACCGGTGCCGATCTCCAGCACCCGCGCACCCGGCTGTACGTCCAGGTCCCTGAGCATCCGGGCGACGACGCTCGGCATGGACGCCGATGAGGTCGACAGCCGGCCGGGGTCGGCCCCGGTGTGGGCTCCGTCGTCCCACTGGGTCACGACAGGAACATCGGCATCCGCGTAGGCATGCCACAGGTCGAGGTCGCCGCTCCTGGACACGCTGAAGCTCGTGCCCGTGTCCATGTCGAAGGGCCACATCAGCTCGGGCAGGAACGCGGATCGCGGCACGGCCTCGAAGGCAGGAACCCATTCCGGCGCCAGGGCGCCCGAGTCAAGGAGCTTGCGATACACCTCGTCCCGCGCGGAACCGTCCAGGCCGGAGGCAGTCACTTCCGATGCTTGCCGTCCCCTTCGGGAGCGCTTCCATCGGGGCTGGGCGGCTCCTGTGGCGGGGTCCACGGCTGGCCCGGGAGGTTTTCACCAGCGCCGCCGCCTTCTCCGCCGCCCCCGTCGCCCGCGTTGCGTGTGATCGGCTCGGCCATCGCGACCTCCAAGGCTGGCCGTAGGTAGTCAGCCTGGACTCTAGGGAAGTAGAGAGCATGCGAACAGCCCGAATTGGGCCGTTTGACGGATTCCCTCGGATGGGTGAGGAGGAACCGATATCGTCGGTGGCCGGAGCCGAGGGAGGGGGTTTGGTTTGCTGCACGATCCAGACCAACCAGAGCGGTTTTCGTCGTTTTCGACAGATTTGCCGGAGTCGGCAAAGTTGCGTGAGAACTGGTTCCCCGGCCGATGAAGCAGCAGGTCAGGAAGTGTGGTCCCCGCGCGTGCGGGGATGGTCCCACCGAGCAGAGGTACCCGGCTCACAAGGTCGTGTGGTCCCCGCGCGTGCGGGGATGGTCCCCGGCCTGTCATGTCCCGGAGGCGGCCGTCCGCGTGGTCCCCGCGCGTGCGGGGATGGTCCCGGTGGTGGTCGAACTGGAGCGAATGCGTGGGAGTGGTCCCCGCGCGTGCGGGGATGGTCCCTCGCCCTCGAATTCCTCCAGGACGTCGCTGCCGTGGTCCCCGCGCGTGCGGGGATGGTCCCCCCGTCTACACCGTCGTCGTTCTCGCCCTGGCGTGGTCCCCGCGCGTGCGGGGATGGTCCCAACTCTGACGACTCGACCACGAAGAAGACCGCGTGGTCCCCGCGCGTGCGGGGATGGTCCCATCACCTATTGGGCGTTGTCGATCCGGTACCTGTGGTCCCCGCGCGTGCGGGGATGGTCCCCGGAAACGGGTGTGCTGGGTCGGGCCCTCCGCGTGGTCCCCGCGCGTGCGGGGATGGTCCCTGGGCAATCCACTGCGGGTGCTCCGCCCATTCGTGGTCCCCGCGCGTGCGGGGATGGTCCCGATCTGGACCGGCTCCCGCTGGGAGAGGGAGGGTGGTCCCCGCGCGTGCGGGGATGGTCCCCACCAATGGGTGGTGGCGGGCGGGGTGTCGGGGTGGTCCCCGCGCGTGCGGGGATGGTCCCCCGCGGTTGTCACCGCTCGGCCCCGCTCATCTGTGGTCCCCGCGCGTGCGGGGATGGTCCCTGCATCGGCTGGGCGTCGACCTCGGCCCAGGTGTGGTCCCCGCGCGTGCGGGGATGGTCCCGACCTTGAGGAGTACGGCGCCCTCGTCCGCAAGTGGTCCCCGCGCGTGCGGAGATGGTCCCGGCGGACGCGGGTCATCAGGGTCAAGGCTCATGTGGTCCCCGCGCGTGCGGGGATGGTCCCGTCAACGCGACCTCGGCCGCGTGCGGGTAGCCGAAACACCCATCGGCGCATCGGCAGAACCGGAAATGCTCGGCGCTTCTCTGGCCGCACTGCTGCCCACTCGATTCTTGACAAGATCCGGTTCCGCCCCGGCGTCCAGATACGCGCTCTCACATGTACGACCTCGCCTGCGAGCCAGCCGTCGTTAGGCTCCACCCATGACCGACTACGTACAGGTTTCAACTGCAACACCCCTACGGGAACAGGCCGTCGAGCTTGCTCAAGGCGCGATCAAAGGACGTCTAGCAGCCGGCACCCAGGTCATTGGGCCTGTCGGCTCCGTGTTCTGGCACCTGGGGGAGTTTGGCGAAGGTACCGAATGGCGGCTTCTGCTCACCACGACGACGGACAGGTACCCCCAGCTTGAGCAGTACCTGTTGGAACACCACCCTTGGGACAACCCGGAGCTGCTCGCCACACCGATCGTCCGAGGTGCGCAACGGTGTTTGGAGTGGATTGACAGCAGCGTCTCGACAGAGCACTCCTAAGTCCTCACTGCTCTCCCAAGCGCCTCCTGGACAGCTCCCAGACTCTGATGTGGACCTAGTTGCTCCAGTACCGGGGCGAGCCGCATTCGCGGTCGCACAGAAGCTACCCCTGAAGCAAGGTCGAGGGCGCGGCCGGCCACTCTGGCCGCTTCCTCAACCTCGCCAGCCATGAGATAGGCGTCCGAGAGCCAGGACATGTACAGAGCCTTGTCCCGAGCGTTGTGATCGCTGTAAGCATCCAGAGCCTGCTTGAGAACAGGGACCGCGCGTAGTGGGCGGCGCAACTCGGCCCAACAGCGACCCGTCATGATGTCCAGCTCCGTACCATCGACCCAGGCGGCCCAGTCCGGTTGTGGCTCTCCATCCTGCGCCGAGTCGAGTGCCGTTCGGGCTGCATCCAACGCCCGTTCCGACTGCTCTGCCTGGTTGGCCAGCGCGCACGCCCACGCCATCCGCTCGTGGAGAAGCGCCTGAACAGCAGATGGTGTTGCGGAGTTGATGGTTGCGCAACTTGCAGTTGCCATATGGACTGCATCAGCCCTGTCCAGGGTCTGGTAGGCAAGGAAGCAAAGTCCGTTCCCCAGAAGATCCATGTCACCCGCTTCAAGGGCCAGCCCCTTGCTCTCCTCGTAAAGGCTGGCGGCCTGGGAAATCTCGCCGCCGTCGAACGCAGCCCACCCGGCCTGCTGGGACTGCTCGGCAAGGAGCGACAGAAGACAGCGACGTGATTCTTCCGTAAAGGAGCATGTACGCAGAAGGCTTTTGGTCGCCTGGTACTCCCCGAGGTAGACACGGAAGGTATCCCCACCACCAAGGACTTCGTCCAGACGCCTGAGGCGGTCGGTGCGCACGCGCAGCATGTGCACATCATCAACGGCGACTCTGCTCGGTACGGCTGGCCGGTGGAGCGCGGAGAGAGAAGCTGCGAGTCCAGTGGCCCGTAGCAGTGTTCGGCGACGCACATCTGACCCGCTCTCGTTGCGATCCGGACACGAAGGACTGCCGCCGGATTCCCATGGCCGGGGGGACAGACCAACCATGTGCCCCGGAACGCGTAAAGCGTCCGCGATTTGGGCGATCTTGCCGAAGGTCGTGATGCGCCCCATGCCACGGGCGAGCGTGCCCACCCGTTCCGGCTTGATATCGCACTCGATAGCGATACGGGAGTAAGTGATCCCGGCCCGATCACGCGCCGCCCTGAACACCCGTCCGAAGTCATGCTCCCTCAGGGCACGTTGCACATCTTTGTCTACAAGGAGTCTCTCCGGAAGCGCGGTGGACGGCTGGTAGGACATGCAGCCCCCCTGATGACCCGAGTCTGCGGGTTAACTCAACAATGTGGATACCCATGATGGGGATACCCAGCAACGGGTCGCGAGCGCTTCGCAGGAAATCCACTCTGGACGCCAGAGACGCCCTCTGCCAGAACAGCTGCCGCATTCAGGCCTCGCGTCTGCCGCCGAGAAAGCGCGCCACGAGGAAGACCGTACTGGTCGGTGCCTGCCTGGGTGTCCTGCACGGCCCTGGACGAGTGGGTGCCTGAGGGCGCCTTTCTGCCGGTCCGGCGAGCCCGCCGGCGCCGGTTCTCCAGATGAAGCGAAGGAGTAAACCATGACAAGTCAGCCCCCGGTCATGTCAGCCCGAGCCCTCCTGTCCGATGCTGACGCCTCCACCGTGCTCGCAACGATCCTCGGCAACAACCCCGGCATGAGCATCAGCACAGCAACCCGCGTTCTCGACCAAGCCCTCGCCTTCGTCGCGACGGCCGCCGGTCGGCCTGGCGAACCGATGGTGCCGTCTCGAACGGTTGATGAGGGATGGCATGCGCTGATCCTCCACACCGGTGTATACCAACGCCTGTGCAGCCGGTTCGGCGCATTCGTGCACCACCAGCCCGAAGAGCCCGACCCTGGCCGATTCAGTTCTTCAGTACTCACCCGCACAACTGCGCTCATCACGGAAGCCGGATACCGGGTAGATCCGGACATGTGGCGCGCCCCTGACGACACTCTTGTGTCCGTGGCTGCGAAGTGTCAGCACTCTGACGACTCAGGGCCGATCGTCATCATTCCGAAGCCGAAACCGAAGCCGAAGAGCTGACCACCTCTAGGCTAGACCGGATAGGAGGCTCCATGAACAAGGAGTGGATCGACCCTCGGTACGCCGAGTTGGTGGCTGCATGGCGACGCGCACAGCGGTCGACGGGCAACAACTCCCAGCAGCGACCGGTCAAGGGCTTCATCGTTCCCCGGATGTAGCACCCAGCGGCCCCGGCCCACCTACGGCCGAGGCCGCGGAAGTGGTCCCCGCACGTGCGGGGATGGTCCCTACCTCAAGATGTGGGCTCTGACCCGGCCGAAGTGGTCCCCGCGCCTGCGGGGAGCCCCCAGCCCATGAAACCGTCGAGACCGACTGGCCCAACGCGAAGATTTACGTCGGGGCGGAGCTGGTGGCCCTCGGGAAGGCAATCGCCCAGCGGTCCCGTCAGGTGCAGAACGGCGAGACCCCCACTGCCAAGCTCAAGGACGGCGTTCTCGACTACCGCAAGTTCGGGGCCTCCTGACCTCCAGCGGCGTCAATTCCCAGGACGGCCGCGGGAACGTGCCCGTACCATGCCCGCTCATGGCGATGTTCGTACACCTGACCTCCGCGTCCAACACACAGCGCATCCGGCGGTCCGGGATCCGTGCGGACAGCCACGGACAGGACGGTGCGCGCGGCGTCTACTGCTTCCCGGTGCTGCCCTCGTACACCCTCACCCACCAGTGGCTCCGCGAGCTCGCCCGCTTCGGCAGCCGCGGCGGCCTCGTCGCCGTCCACATCCGGCTGGACGACGACCAGCCCGTGCTGGCCGCGCACTACGGGGACCGAAAGCCGAGGGCCCGGTCCACCGCGGCCGAAGCGGTACGGCGGATCCGCGCGCTGGACGATCCGCGGGGGTGGGAGGTGTTCGTACCCCGGCCCGTCGGGCCGCACGAAGTGCACCGGATCCGGACCGCGCCCCAGGTCGCGGGGTGGCGGTACCGGCCCGACGCGCACGGCACCCGACCCTGCACCTGCTTCGGCTGCCGCATACGCGGGGAGTACGGATCACAGCGCCTGCGGGAGCGGCTGCCGCATCCCCTCGACGGGCCCCCGCCGCCCGCCGAGACACTCCTCGCCAGGGTCGCCGCCGCCGGTGACCCCGGGGACCCGGCCGAACTGCGCGACGCCCTCTACTGGTTCGGCATGCGTCGCCGCGGCCCGCTCGCCCGGCTCACCCGCCTCGCCGCCCACCCCGATCCCGGTGTACGAAGCGGTCTGGTGCGGGCGGTCGCCCGCTGGTCCACGCCCGGGGTCACCGAACTGCTCGACCGTCTCGCCGACGACCCGCACCCGAGCGTCCGCGAGGAAGTGGAGGACGTACGTACCATGCGGTGATCCACCGGCGCCCCGGGAGGATCACCAGGCGCCACAGGGCCCTCACTCACACGAGGGCACTCCCGAACGCCCCCTCCCCCGCGGCACCCCGGTGCGCCATCCTGGTGGCATGACTGAGCAGCCGTGCGCATCGTGTGGCGAGACCGGTCTGACCGAGCACGAGCGGCACACCGTGGAACTGGACGAACACGGCAACCACCGGCCGGTGGTGCACCGGTGGACCGGGGCGTGCAGCCACTGCTCGGGATCCGGAACCAACCACCAGCACCCGCAGTGAGGAGCGAACGTGCGCACGTGGTACCTGTGCCTGGGCTGCGCGGCCCACTACCTGCCCCCCGAGTCGATGACCTACCCCGGCCGGCCCGGGCTCGCCGCCAGCCCGGTCCACTGCGGGCTCGTGCAGTGCCGGACCGCCGCGCAGCGGATCATCGCACGGTCCGGGCTGCCCGCCGCACTGTTCGAGGCGATGGCCCTCCGGGCGGCCCGGGCCGCCGATACTGCGGGCGGCCCGGCGCGGCCGGGCCAAAGGCGCGCCCGCGGGCGGCGGTCGGCATCAGGGCCGGGGTCGGCGCGCACCAAGCTCGGCTGAAGCAAACCCGCCCCAGGGCAGGTCCCCTCACCTCATCCGCGTCGCCCACTCCTGCACCTTTTTGATCCGCTCGCGGATCTGTCCCGCCGTCGCCTCCGCGCTCGGCGGGCCTCCGCACACCCGCCGCAGCTCCGTGTGGATCACCCCGTGCGGCTTCCCGCTCTGGTGGACGTACGCGCTCACCATCGTGTTGAGCTGCTTCCGCAGTTCCAGCAGCTCCTTGTGGGAGACCACCGGCCGCCGCTCGGCGGGCAGCTCCAGCAGGTCCGCCTCGTCGTCGGGCTTCTTACGGCTGTGGGCGATCTGCCGCGCCTGCCGCTTCTGGAGCAGCATCTGCACCTGGTCCGGCTCCAGCAGACCGGGGATGCCGAGGTAGTCCTGCTCCTCCTCGCTGCCCGGGTGCGCCTGCATCCCGAACTCGGCGCCGTTGTACATCACCCGGTCGAAGACGGCGTCCGACTCCAGCGCCTCGAACGGGAGCTGGTCCTGCTCCCCCGTGTCCTCGTCCTGCGCCTTGTTCGCCTCGTCCATCTCCTTCTCGGACTCGGCGTACGGATCCTCCTCGCCGTCCTTCTTCGGGCGGTCGAGGACGTGATCGCGCTCCACCTCCATCTCGTTGGCGAAGCCGAGGAGCATGGGGATGGTCGGCAGGAACACGGACGCGGTCTCGCCGCGCCTCCTCGACCGTACGAAACGGCCGACGGCCTGGGCGAAGAACAGCGGGGTCGAGATGGTGGTGGCGTACACACCGACCGCCAGCCGCGGTACGTCGACGCCCTCCGACACCATCCGGACGGCGACCATCCACCGGTCGGTGCTCTCGCTGTACTCGTCGATCCGCTTGGACGCGCCCGTGTCGTCGGAGAGGACGACCGTCGCCTTCGTCCCGGTGATCTCCCGGATCAGCTTCGCGTACGCCCGCGCCGAATCCTGGTCGGCGGCGATGACGAGCCCGCCGGCGTCCGGGATGGACTTGCGGACCTCGGTCAGCCGCTGGTCGGCGGCGCGCAGCACGTTCGGCATCCACTCGCCGCGCGGGTCCAGCGCGGTCCGCCAGGCCTGGGAGATCGCGTCCTTGGTCATCGGCTCGCCGAGCTTGGCGGCGACCTCGTCGCCCGCCTTCGTACGCCAGCGCATATTGCCGCTGTACGAGAGGAAGATGACCGGCCGAACGACGCCGTCGCCCAGGGCGTGGCCGTAGCCGTAGGTGTAGTCGGCGGCGGAGCGGCGGATTCCGTCGTTGCCCTCTTCGTAGGTGACGAAGGGGATGGGGTTGGTGTCGGACCGGAAGGGCGTACCGGTCAGGGCGAGCCGCCGGGTCGCCGGGTCGAAGGCCTCCAGACAGGCCTCGCCCCAGGATTTGGAGTCGCCCGCGTGGTGGATCTCGTCCAGGATGACCAGCGTCTTGCGCTGCTCGCAGCGGTTGCGGTGGAGCATCGGGCGGACGCCGACACCCGCGTACGTCACGGCCACGCCGTGGTACTCCCGGCTCAGCGGACCGGCGCTGTAGTCGGGGTCGAGCTTGATCCCTATCCGCGCGGCCGCGGCCGCCCACTGCTTCTTCAGATGCTCGGTCGGTGCGACGACGGTCACCTGCTGGACCACGTGGTGGTGGAGCAGCCAGGACGCGAGGGTGAGCGCGAAGGTGGTCTTCCCCGCGCCCGGGGTGGCGACCGCGAGGAAGTCCCGCGGCTGCTCCTGTACGTACCGGTCCATGGCCCCCTGCTGCCAGGCGCGCAGCTTGCCCGCGGTGCCCCAGGGGGCGCGGCCGGGGAAGGCGGGGGAAAGGTGGTGGGAGTGGGAGGCGGTAGTAGTCACGGTCTCCGGTGCAGGGTTCGGTGGGCGGCGGGCGGTCGGTCGCGTACCCCGGAATCCAGCGGTCCGGCACGGTCCCGGGCGGGCCCGTCCGGGCCCCCGGGGCTCGGTATGACAACCGGGCCACCCTACCGGTGCACCCGGACCGCCCCGGGCCGGACGAGGCCGGTGCGGTGCCGGGTGCGACCTACCTCACACGGGGCCGTACGCGCTCCGACGGAGGTGGCTTCGGCTCCGGCGCCGGTCAGGGCGGCGTCGCGGCCGGGGCAGGCAGGGAACACGTCACCTCCCCCCACCGGTCGGACCGCAGAGAGGTGTCCGCTCCTGGTCGATGATCGCCGCGAGGTCGATCCCGTCGTAGTTGGCGAGAACGACACCGCACCAGTCCAGGTCGCGGTAGAGGGTCCAGTTCGTCGATTCGCCCGCCGCTCCCCCGCCGTGGGTGAAGAGCCGGTGGCCGTTCACCAGGGGGGACGGCGCGCCGTAGGACATGAAGCCCCGAATGCCGGGGATCGGGGCACCGCGTGGGCGCAGGGGCAGCTTCGCGCCCAGGAAGAGTTCGGTCCAGGCGGGGTCGAGCAGTCGGCCGCCGAGGAGTGCGCGGGCGAATCGGATCAGGTCCGGGCCGGTGGAGAAGGCGTTGCCCCCGCCGGTGCCGATGAACATGCGTGCCGCGCCCACTCCCGTGCGGACGGCGTCGATCCGCCGTCCGGACGCGTCGAGCGTGTAGGGATGGGCGATGCGTTCGTCCGTCAGCCACTGCGGCCGGGTGCAGAAGTCGCTGCGCGTCATACCGGCGGGGGCGAAGACATGGCGGCGTACGTAGGTGTGGAGGGGTTCTCCGGAGACCGCTGCGACGATCGCGCCGAGGGTGTCGTATCCGCTGTTGCTGTACCGGTGGGCCGTGCCGGGTGCGGACTCCAGCGGCTGCTTGCGGATGATCTTCAGCAGCTCGGTGGTGACTTCTTCGGCGCTGGTCCAGGTGCCGGCGTGGTCGAGGAACTCGCGGTTGTCGAGCAGGTCACCCATGCCGGAGGTGTGGGTGAGCAGCTGGTGGACGGTGACGGTGCCGGCGATCGCGGGCGGGAATCCGGGGAGATAGGTGCCCAGCGTCCCGTACAGGTCGATCCGGCCCTGCTGGGCGAGCTGGAGCACGGCCAGGGCGGTGAACGGCTTGGAGGCGGAAGCGAGCGCGAAGGCGGTGTCCGTACGGTTCGGCAGCGACCGCTCCTTGTCGGCCATTCCGTAGGCGCGGGAGAGCACCGGGCGTCCGCGGTGGCTCAGCAGCACGGTTCCGGAGAACCGGTCCTCCGCGGCCAGGCGGGCGACGAACCGGTCGTACGCACCGCCTGGAAGCAGTTCCTCCGGTATCCGCCCGGCCGGGGCCCGGCGGTCGTGGGCGGCGGCCGGGCCGGTGCCGCGGCCGGTGAGGGTGCAGAGAGGGGCGGCAACGCCCACGGAGCGGAGGAGGGTTCGCCGGGATGCTGCTGGGGGGTCGGGATGCATGGCGCCGATGGAACAGGGCGGGGTGTTTCCGGGTGGTTTCCGCGCGGGCGCAAGGGCCTCGCGCGGAGGCTCCCGGCTGTCACGGGGTGCGGTGGTCGTCGGCTCCGGGGCCGGTCAGGCGGGCGTCGACGTGGTGGGGGCAGGCGTAGAGCGTGCGGGTACGGCCTCCGGGGGCCACGACGTCCCGTATCGCCACGGGAGCGGCGGTGGGGCGCCCGCAGACGCAGCACGTCTCGCGGCGGGCAGCCGGAGGTCCGGCGAGGAGGACGAGGAGGGGGAGGTCGAGGCCCTGGGGTGCGATGTAGAGGGTGCGGTGGCCGCGGTGCAGAAAGCGGGTCCGGAGCGGGGTCGCGGCCTGCCGGACGAAGAAGCTCCGGGCCTGGGCCTGGGTGGGCCCGGTGAGGGGCCGGTGCCAGGGACTCACGGGGGCGTCGGGGAGGGTCGGGGTCCGCGGGGTGCGGGTGCCGTGACGGGTGGCACGGGCGCCCGGGGCTTGGGCGGCGCGGAGATGGCCGGCGGTGTGGCGGCCCGGCCTCGGGCGCCGGGCGCACGCGAGGCGTGCGGCGAGTCGGGTGACGAGTGCGCGCATGGCTGCGTCGGCTCCTCGGGTGCGGGGGGCCCGGCCCGGGACGGGGACACCGGGCCGGGACCCGGTCTCAAGACCGCCGCCGGGCGGGAGGCGGCGGGGGCGGGGCGGTGTCGCAGTCGGGGTGCGCGTAGAGAGCGGGCCGGGCGCCGGAGGCGGAGAAGCCGTCGAAGACCTCGTTCTCCTCGGTGGCTTCGACGGGCCGCCCGCAGCGAGTGCACCAGTCCATGCGGTAGGGGGTGCTCACGGCGAATCGCCGCCCCTCGTGAGCGACTGGGCCAGGGTCCGGCGCAGTTCGTCGGCGTGTGCGGCGCACGCGTACACAGGGCGGTCCGGGCCGCCGGTGGTGGGAACCGCGGCGACCAGCCGAACGCTCGAACCCCGTCGGCAGACCCGGCACACCAGAGGTGTGTCGCACGGCCGCAGCCCAATGTCCACGGCCTCCGGCGGCACGGGCTGCAGCGATGCACCGTCCTGCGCGGCGGACCACTTCTCGGCACCGTCCGAGGAACAGAGCTGATACGTCTTCCTGCCGTCGCCGGGCAGCGCGATGACGACACCGACGCGTCCGCCCTTGCCGGTGTCCAGGACCAGGTCACCGAGGAGCGGACGGAAGAGTGGCGTTGTGCCCGGGTCCTCGCCGGAAGGGCGAGGCCGGGCATCGCCTCGTCGAGTCATGTACGGGACGTTAGGCAACCGTCACAGGGCGTATATGACTCGGAGGAATACTGCTTTATCCGTCCAGGTGGAACCGGTTCGACATCCGGCGGAGCTTCTCGCGGGTCGTCGTGCGCTCGGCGCAGACCAGGCTGCGGAGCGTCGCGCGGGCCACAGGGTGGTTGCGCACCAGCTGCGGTGCGAGATGCTCCGCGGTCTCCAGTTCCGCGAGGGCCTTGTCCCGGCTACCGTCCCAGAGCCACGCGCGGGCCAGGTCCATGTGGTGGTGGCCGCGCCGGGAGTTGGGGAGGGCGGCGACCAAGGCGGGGTCGGTGGTGCGGTTGGCGGCCAGAGCCGTGGTGTGTTCGCCGAGTTCCAGGGCCACGCTGATCGCGTGGATCTCGACGTTGCCCGCCGAGAAGGTCAGGGAGTGCCGGTCGTACGCCGGGGGGCCGGTGCGGTCGCCCAGTCGGCCGGCCGCGGTACGGGCGTGGTCGATGCGCTCCAGCGCTTCCGCAGGCCTGCCGCCGCGCGCCGCGGAGACCGCCGCCCGCAGATGCAGGGTCCCCCAGGCGCGTACGGCGAGTTCGTCGCCCCGTTCGTACTCCTGCCGGATGCTTCCCAGTGCCCGGTCCGACAGGGCGACGGCGTCGTCCCAGTCGGCGGTGGCCCACATGTCCCACACCCGCATCCAGTCCGCCACCGCGGGCAGGACGGAGTCTCCGGAGAGCCGGGCCGACCACGCCGCCCGTTCGCAGGCCATCGCGATCAGTTCCGGGTGGCCCAGCGCGTGCGCCGCGGTGTGGGCGAACTTGCAGCAGACCGCGTAGATCGCGTACGCCTCCTGCCGTTCCTGTCCGGTGGAGACCTCCGCGAGCGCCCGCGCCTCCCGGAACAGATCGGGGAGGACGCGGAGGATCGCCACGTTCGCCGCCGAGTCCCGCAGCCGGTGGAGCCGTTCCGTCTGCCGCCAGAGTTCGCGGGACGAGCGGGGTGTTCCGTCGAAGACCGGGGTCAGGTCGTAGCTCCGCAGTTCACGCAGGATGGCCGAGGCCGCGATCTGCCACTGGTTCTCCTCCGGCGAGCTGTTGTAGGGCCGTCCGATCAGATCGTTCGGATGGACGTGGAGTTCGGCGGCGACCTCGTTGAGGAGTCCGACCCGGTCGAGTTCGATCAGCCCGCGCTCGACCTTGGACACCCAGCCCTGGGTCCGCCCGAGTGCGGCGGCGAGATCCGCCTGCGGCATCCCCAGGCGCAGCCGCGCCCGCCGCACCCGGCGGCCGATCTCCTCGGGCTCTTCCAGCATGCTCGGGCTCCATCCGCTCGGACGCTTTCCAGCACCGTACTCAGCGGGAGGGACGGGCGTCATACGGACGGAGGGAGAGCAGACGGAATCCGAACGGCTCCGGGCCGGGCGGGGCAGGCGCGAAAGTACCGGGTCCTCGCGCCATGTCCCGGTGATAGGGCTCGCCATGGCCCGTACAGGAGAAGATGGACGGGCCGTCCGCCGGGGCAGCGGAGTATCCGGCCGGTCCCCGGCCCCGGCCCCGTCGGCAGGCACAGCAGTGTGCATGATCCGCCGACCGAAGGGCCTGATCCGGTATGACCCCGCTACCCGGGACCGTCACCGTCACCCGCCTCGACGGCCCCGCCACCGCACGGGCCGAAGAAGCCTTCCGGACCGTCTACGCGGAGGTGTTCGCGGAGCCCCCGCACCACGAGACCGACGACGACGTCGCACACGCGTTCCGGCGCTTCGCGGCGCAGACCCGCAGGGCCGGGTTCCGCGGCGCCCTGGCCCGGGACGGGGCGGGGAATCCCGTGGGGATCGCGTACGGGCATCCGCTGCCGCCCGAGACCCCGTGGTGGGGGAACCTCCTCGAACCCGTCGACGCCGAGCTGCGGCGCGAGGACGGGCAGCGCACCTTCGGGCTGATGGAGCTGGCGGTGCGCGGGGCCTGGCGCAGGCGCGGGATCGCCCGCAGGCTGCACGACGCCGTCATCGCCGGTGTCGACTGCGAGCGGGTGCTGCTCAATGTGCACTCCGGCAACACGGCCGCCGCGGCCGCCTACCGCTCCTGGGGGTACGGCAGAGTCGGCGCGGCCGACCCCGGGGAGGGTGCGGACCTCCATGACCTCATGCTGCTGCCCCTGCGCTGAGCCCGGGACACGTCAGGCGTCCGCGCTCTCCTCCGCCACCCACCGCAGATACGCCTCCGAGCCCCCGTCCACCGGCAGCACGATCCACTCCGGCACCTCGTACGGGTGCTCCGACGCCACCCACTCCGCCAGCGCGGGCAGCCGGTCGCGGGCCGTCTTGTACGTGATCCGCCACTCCCTCTCCACCTGGACGGCACCCTGCCAGCGGTAGACCGCCTTGACCGGCGGGTCGACATGGGCGCAGGCCGCGAGGCGGGCCTCCACCGCGCCCAGCGCCAGTGCCTCCGCCCTGCCCTCGTCGTCGATGGTCGTCTGCGCGATCACGATGTCCGTCGGCACGTCCGCTCCCTGTCTCGGTACGGGGGCCCGACCCTATCGGGGGCCGTTCACACCGCTTCGGCCACCGGCGGCTTCAGGCGCGTCGTCACCCATGCGCCCAGGATCGCCACCAGCGCCATCGGAATGAAGACCACCGCGAACGCCGCCGGGTGGGAGCCGCCCGAGGACGAGGCCGCCGTGGCCGCGTGGTGGCCCACCGCGCCGCCGCCCAGGGCCGCGAACGCCGCGCCGCCCGCCGCCAGCAGCATGATGTTGGAGAGGCCGTCGGAGATCTGGAGCGCCGCCGAGTTGGCCCCGGCCTCCTCGGGCGCGGAGAGCTTCAGCAGCATCACGCTCGTCGATGCGATCACCATGCCCATGCCGAAGCAGCCGAGCGCCCAGGTGATCGCCAGCGTCCAGACCGGGACGGCGTCGATGAGTACGGTCGGGGCCGCGGCGATCGCCAGACCGCACAGCACCATGCCCGTGGCCATCAGCTTCTCGCGGTACGGCTCCATCCGCGGGCGCGACTGGAGGAACGAACCCGCCGCCCAGGTCAGCCCGCCCGCCGCCAGGGAGAAGCCCGCCATCGTCGGGGAGAGGCCGCGCTGGGTCACCAGCATCAGCGGAATGAACGACTCCGCGGCGATGAACGAACCGGCCGCCACACCCCGCAGCAGCACCACCGACGGCAGTCCGCGCGCCGCCCGGTACGTGCCCTTCGGCAGCAGCCCCAGGACCGCGGGCACCAGCAGCGCCGCACCGGCCGCGGCCGGGATCAGCGACAGCCAGACCAGGTCCTGGGCCGAGTACTGGAGCAGTCCCGCGCCGATGGAGATGGCCAGCGCCAGCCGGATCCGGTGGCGGTCGAAGGGCGCCCGCGGCGCCGACGGGTCGGCCGGGCCCGCTGTCATCCGCCGGATCGCGGGCAGTGCCAGCGCCAGCGGGAAGACCACGAGCGCCGGAATGCCGAGGAACACCCAGCGCCAGCCGAGCTGCTCCGTCACCGTCCCCGAGGCCAGCGGGCCCACGATCGACGGAATGATCCAGCTCGCCGCGAACGCCGCCAGGATCTTCGGCCGCAGATGCTCCGGGTACGCCCGCCCGATGACCACGTACAGCGCGACGATCACCAGACCGCCGCCCAGCCCCTGCACCGCCCGGCCCAGGATGAACAGCCACATCGCCGTCGCCGTCCCCGACAGCACCAGGCCGACGGCGAAGGCCGCGATACCGGTGGCCAGCGGGCGCAGCGGACCGTCCCGGTCCGCCCACTGCCCGGCCACCACCATGCCCAGCAGGCTGGTCGTGAAGTACGACGAGAACGCGAACGCGTACACCTCGACGCCGTTCAGCTCCCGTGCCGCGACCGGCATCGCCGTGCCCACGGCCGTCGCCTCGAAGGCGATCAGCAGCACCACCGCGATGATCCCGATGCTGAGCGCCCGGTACGTACGGCTGAGCACCCCGTCCTCCGGCCGAAGGGCGTCCGGTCCGGTGTCCACGGCGAGGGGACGCTCCTGGGAGGCGGATATGACGGGTCCTGCGGGCTGCTGGGTGACCTCCGGGCCACGGGGTTCGAGGGCGCTCATCAGCCCAGGGTAAGTGGCATAGCCAACGATGGAACCTGTCGCGGGGCGGGGATCGTCTTCATCCCTTCGACCTAGTCCCGGAGCGGGGTCTGTGAACGGAGCATGGCGGTCGTGTTGCGGGGCACCCGATTCCCTTGGTCCACAACGCGGGTGGGGCCTACGGTCGTGACCAGAGGGAAGGCCCGGCCGGGTGGAGCACAGGGGAAACCCGGCGGGAGAAACTCACGACCGTGTACCCGAGAGGTTCAGGGACTCGTCTGCAAAACGAGTTACGCCGGTTCGATTCCGGTCACGGTCTCGGTCCGTCCCGCCTTCGGGCGGGCGACCCATGGCAGCGCCCATGGCAACAGGGAACGGGTCCGGCCGTCCCCCTCCGGCGGAAGGGGGGCGGCCGGACTTGCGCTGTCCGGAGGCCGTCGCGCTCTGCCGCGGCCGGTGCACTCAAGACGCTTACGACCGCTGCGCCGGTGGTACGCCGCCTTCCGCCCGGCGCCCCGCAGGCGCCCCGTACCCCTTACTCCACCCTCGCCTCCCCGGCCCGCGCCATCACCGCGTCCACCGTCTCCGCCGGTGTCAGCCCGGCCGAGTCCAGCCAGAGCCCGATCCTCGGCGTCTCCGCCCTCAGCAGCGCGTCCATGCCCTCCGGGGTCCAGCCCAGTCCGTAACCGGTCTTCGGGCGCTGCTCCTCCCGGGCCGCGACCGCCGATGCGTCCGGGGCGAGGACGACCACGTACAGCGGGCGGGTGCGGACCAGGGAGACGAACGCGGGAAGCTCCTCCCCGATCACGATGTCCTGGACGATCGCCGTCCAGCCCGCCTCCGCGTACAGATCGGCGGTGTGCGCGGCGATCCGGTGGCGGAGCCTGAGCTGTTCCAGCACCTCCGCCCGGCCGGCCTCGTCCGCGCCCATGTCCGCCCGGCCGGACACCAGCATCCGGCGGAACGCGTCGCCGCGGACGTGCGCGGAACGGGGCAGCCGCTCGGCCAGGGCCTGGGCGACGGTGGACTTCCCGGCGGCCATGATGCCGGTGACGAGAACGACGGAGGCAGGCGCGGCAGGGGCGAAAGGGGCGTGGTGGTGATCGGTCATGGGGCGACGCTATGCACGGGCCCCGGGCTTTCTCCACGCATTTCCACCGGCGCCGGAGTTACGTGTGGGCCACCGCCGCCTGCGGGCGGATCGGGAGGCGGTTGACCGGGCGGCCCGTCGCCGCGCGGACCGCCGCCGCCACCGCCGCCGGGGACGTGACCACCGGCACCGCGCTCACGGGCTTCGCGCCGAAGGAGGCGACGACGTCCCGCTCCTCCACCAGCTTCACGATCCGGATGTCCGGCGCGTCGAGCGCCGTCGGCAGCGGATAGCCGGTCAGATCGGGGCGGCGGACGACGCCGCGGTTGGTGCGGAGGTTCTCCGTCAGGGCCGTACCGACCCCGAGGGTGACGCCCGCTTCGATCCGGACCGCGAGCTGCGCCGGGTTGAGGATCCGGCCGACGTCCTGGGCGACCGCCATCTCCACCACCCGGACCGCGCCCAGCTCGATGTCGACGTCGACGACCGCGCGCACCGCGCAGAACGCCAGACCGACGAAGGCATCGCCCTGACCGGCCTCGTCGAGCGGTTCGGTCGGATGCGGGCGGCACTGCGCGGTCGCCCACAGCTCCTTGCCCTCCAGGGCCTCCGCGACGGTGACCGAGAGCACCCCGTCGTACGAGGTGATCTTGCCGTCGGCGATCTGGAGCAGCTCCGTGGACATGCCGAACTGGTGCGCCAGTGGCTGGAGGAGCTGCGTACGGACCATCTTCGCGGCGCGCTCGACCGCACCGCCCGAAACCCAGGTGTGGCGTCCGTGGCAGGAGGCGCCCGCCGGGGGCTGGTCGGTGTCGACGGAGGCGATGTGGACCTCGTCGACGCCGAGGGTCTCCTGGACGATCTGGCGGGCGAGCGTACTGAATCCGGATCCGGTCTCGACGGCCGCGCAGATGACCGTGGCCGTGCCGTCCTGGACCTTGACCGTGGCCGTGGACACCTCGTCGGTGCCCTCCGCGCCCAGCATATGGACCATGCCGAGGGCATAGCCGACGCCCCGGCGGACGGCGGCGGGCTCGCCCGCGCCCTCGGGTCCGCCGGGCAGCAGCCAGTCGTCCTCGGGCGAGTCCTTCGGCAGCGCGGGGAGGGGATGGTCGCGTACGGCTTCCAGCAGTTCGGCGACGGGCGCCGGGCAGGTGACCGTCTGGCCGGTGGGCAGGATGTCGCCGGTGGCCAGGACGTTGCGGAGCCGGATGTCGGTGGGGTCCATGCCGAGCTTGTTCGCCAGCTTGTCCATCTGCGCCTCGTAGGCGGCGCAGACCTGCATGGCGCCCTCGCCGCGGACATGGCCCGACGGGGGGTTGTTGGTGCGGACGGCCCAGCCCTCGATGAAGGCGTGCGGGACGACGTAGGGGCCGCAGGCGAAGGCGACGGCCGCGGCCAGCGACTCCGACGAGGAGTCGGCGTAGGCGCCCGCGTCCAGCAGGAGCTGGGCCTCCACCTTCACCAGCCGGCCCTCGGCGTCGGCGTGGTGGCGGTAGCGGAGCAGGGTGGGGTGGCGGTGGGCGTGCCCGAGGAAGGACTCCTCGCGGGTGGCGGTCAGCTTCACCGGGCAGCCGGTGCGCAGCGCCAGCAGGCCCAGCGGAAGCTGGAAGCCGGGGTCCTCGCGGTCGCCGGTGGCGCCGGGCACCCCGGTGACGACGATCTTCACCCGGTCCGGTTCGAGGCCGAAGCAGGAGGCGGCCAGATCCCGGTCGGTGTGCGGGTCGGTGGAGGCGACGTACAGCTCGACGCCGCCGTCGGGGCGGGGGACGGCGAGTCCGGCCTCGGCCCCGATCGGCGCGGGGTCCTGGCGGCCGATGCGGTAGAGGCCCTCGACGACGACCTCGCCGGTGACATCGGGGTCGCCGTAGCGGAGCGGGATGTGCCGGATCAGATTGCCGTCGGGGTGGAGCGGCTGTGCCTCGAAGGCGAGTTCGGGGTCGGTGACGGGCTCCAGGAGCTCGTACTCGACGGCGATGGCGGCGGCGGCCAGCCGGGCGGTGTCCGGGTGGTCGGCGGCGACGGCGGCGATCGCCTCGCCGTGGTGGCGGACCAGTTCGGCGGCGAAGACCGGGCGGTCGGCGATCCGGCGGCCGTAGGCGCTGTCACCCGGGATATCGCGGTGGGTGATGACGGCCCGGACGCCCTTCATCCGCTCCGCGGCCGAGGTGTCGACGGAGGTGATGCGGGCGTGCGGATGCGGCGAGCGCAGGATCGCGGCCCACAGCAGGCCTTCGGCCCAGAGGTCGGAGGCGTACGGGAAGGTGCCCCCGGTCTTGGCGCGGGCGTCGGCCGGGGGCAGCGAGGTGCCGAGGCCGTGGGGCGGCGGCCCGGGGACCGGTTCGGAGCCGGGTCCGGAGACCGCTGCCGTCCGGAGCGTCGCGGTGGTGGTCGCCGTGGCGTCGGTGGTCACGCCATGCCTCCGTCATGGGGGTGGGGCTGCACACTACCCGCGCCGGGCGGCGCCTGGTGCGGAATGCGGGCTTCCGGGCCGGGGGCCTCCGCCGGGGATCCGGCGCCCTCCTCCGCCGCCGCGGCGCTCGCCTCGCGCTCGGCGACGACCTGGTGCACGGCGTCCAGCACCCCGCGGTAGCCGGAGCAGCGGCAGAGGTTGCCGCAGAGCGCCTGACGGGTCTCCAGGTCGGTGGGGCGGTGGTTGCCCTCCAGCAGATCGTGGACGGTCATCGCCATGCCGGGGATGCAGAAGCCGCACTGGACGGCCCGCTGCTCGGCCAGGGCCCGCTGGACGTCGGAGGGTTCGCCGTCGGCGGCCAGTCCCTCGACCGTACGGACCTCGGTTCCGGCGGCGGTCGCGGCGGGCACCAGGCAGGAGGCCACGAGCCGGCCGTCGACCTGGACGTTGCAGGCTCCGCACTCGCCCTGGGAGCAGCCGTCCTTGGCACCCGCGAGGCCGAGGCGCTCGCGGAGCACGTACAGCAGGGACTCGCCGATCCAGGCGTCGGTGACGGGCCGGTCGGTGCCGTTGACACGCAGGACGTACGAGGTGGGCGGGTGCTCCTCGAAGTCGGCGACGACCGGTTCGAGTGAGGTTTCGGGTTCGGGTTCGGGCGCGGGCGCCGCGGACTCGGGTTCCGGCTCCGGTTCCGGTTCGAGTTCCGGGTGGGGGTCGGCCGTGGCCTCCGGCTCGGCTTCCGGCTCCGGTTCGGGCTCGGTCTCGGCGGCGGGGGCTTCGGCTTCCGGCTCGGGTGCGGGCTCCGGCTCGGGGGCCTCGGCGGCCGGTGGATGGGCCGGGTGTCCGGCCGGCTGCTCGACGGCGGGCGCGGCAGTCTGCGGTACGGCGGGCTGCCCGGCGGGGTCCGCAGTCTCCACCGGCGGGGCGTAACCGGCCGGACCGCCGTGCTCGACCGCTTCCGGTGCCTCCGGGTGCGTGACCGTCCCGGCGTGCAGGTGCGGCTCCGGCGCCCACGGCGCGGACGCGCCGCCCGGCAGGGTCGCGGGCGCCCCCGAGGCCCAGGACGCCTCCGTGGCGCCCGGGAGGGTGTCCTGGGGGGCCGCGGGCACGTCGTGGGCCTCCGGGGCAGGCGCGTGCCACTGCTGCCCCTGGAGCATGGCGGTGGTGTACTCGCCGGTCTCCTCGGGGAGATCGCCGCGGGCGACCGGGATGGTCCACTGCCCGGTGACATCGGTCGCGGGCCCGGCGCCCTGCTGGTCCGTGACGTCCGGGAAGACCCACTGGCCGGTGGCGTGCGGATCGTGCGGGCGGTGCGGCGCGTCCGCGTAGGGCGCGGCGGGCTCGGGCCAGCCGCCGTGCGGCTGCCCCGGGGCGTGCCCGTGGCCGTGGTCCTCGGGCAGCCGGGCCTCCGGCGGCACCTGGGGATCGGCGACGGGCGTCAGCGGCAGAATCATCGGCGGTACGTAGCCGTGGCCCGGCGCCTCCAGCGGCGCGGCGTGCAGCGCTTCCTCCGGGGGCAGTTGGACGAACGCGGTGGCCTCGTGGTCGAACGCGCCCTGGGGCATGGGCTGCCAGCCGCCGTGCCCCGGCTGCTGCGGGTACTGCGGATGGCGCCCTTGATGCTGATGCCCGTGCTGGTGCTCCCCTGGGTGCTCACCGCCCTGCACACGGTGGTCGTCAGCCGGATTGCCGTCGGTGCCGTTGATGTTGTCGTTGGAGCCGTTCACGACAGCGCCCTCCCCAGTGCACGCCGGGCCAGCGCGGCGACCGTGCGCCGCAGATGCAGTACCGCGGGCGACAGCACCTGCTGTTCCTCGCCCGCGGCGGCCGGTTCCGGATCCGGGATGCAGGCGGCGGCGACGTACTCGCCGAAGGCCGCCAGCGCCTCGGCCGCGAGCCCGCGCTCGCCGTCCCAGTCGATCAGCGACGCGATCCAGCGCTCGGCCTCCAGCGGGCGCAGCGGCATCGGCGCGATGGCGCCGACGGCGCAGCGCACCCCGCGCCGCTGCGGGTCGAGGACGACCGCGACCGAGGCGGTCGCCCGGCCGGGACCGGTGCGTCCGGTGGCCTTCAGGAAGACCTGGGGCGCATGGAGCAGCGGGACCCGGACGAAGCCGATGAGTTCGGCGGGTCCGAGCAGATCGCGGCCCGTCAGCAGATGGGCGACGGGGATCTCCCGGCGGATGCCGCCGGGGCCCGCGATGATCAGCTCGGCCTCCAGGGCGGCGAGCACGGGCAGGGTGTCCCCGGTGGGCGCTGCGGAGGCGATATTGCCGCCGAGCGTGCCCGCGTTGCGGATCTGCGGCGGTCCGGCCGCGCGCGCGGACGCGGCGAGCGCGGGGATCAGCGCGGCGAAGTCGGGCCGCCCCATGCGCGCGTGGGTGAGTCCGGCGCCGAGGAGGGCGTGTCCGCCGTCCTGGTAGCGCCAGCTCCGGAGCTCGCTGATCCGGCCGAGGCCGACGAGCCCCGCGGGCCGCAACTGCCCCCGGTTGACCGCGGCCATGAGGTCGGTGCCGCCCGCGACCGGTACGGCCGCAGGCATGGCCGCCAGCGCAGCCACGGCTTCGTCGAGCGAACCCGGCAGCGTCACCGACTGCGATGTCCGCGGTGCGTGCGTGGTCACCTAGCTGCCCCTTCCCGGTGTACCGGCGTCCCGCCTGTGTTGCCGTACCGTACGTGCTCACAGCCCGGACGTGGCAACTCTGGCACATCTTCCGGACCGACCGGCGGGAGGGTCCACGAAGGACCCGTCCACGACAGATGCCACCTTTACTACCCCGATGCACCCCTTTCACCCGCGCCATCCGGCATCCCCCGCAGAGCCCGAAATGGCATGGCACGCCCGGGAGTACCCGAAACACTCGGTCCCGGTGGAGAACTCCCGCTTCCGCCCACCGCGGCGGGCACTCCCCGGCGGGGGAGGCGGAGCGGCCGGACCGTCGGGGCATGCCGAAGGGGCCGGACACCGGGACACAGCCCGGCACCCGGCCCCGTCGCACACCGGGATGCGGCCCCGGCAGCGACGTGTCACACGTTCGGCGGGGCCCCTTCGATCGGGCGGCCCTTGATGCCCGGGCGCTTCTGCCAGGGCAGCGGACCGGCGGGGCGCCGGTAGTCGACGCCGAGCGCCTCAAGACGCGGATAGTGCGCGCCCATCCGGCCCTCGAATCCGGCCCAGTCCCGGTCCGCCGGGGCGCCCAGCGGCGACCAGGCGACCTCGGCGAAGGCCGCGAGCCGCGGGAAGACCTGGTAGTCGATGCGGGAACGGTCCTGCATGACCTCGGTCCAGACGTTCGCCTGGGTGCCCAGGACCCGGGCCGCCGCCTCCGGTTCCAGGCTCGGCGGAACGGGTTCGAAGCGGTAGACGTCCTCCAGGGTGCGGACGAAGCCGATCGGCATCGGCTCGTCCGGCCCGCCGTGCTGGCGGTGGTCCAGATAGACCTGCTGCTCGGGGCACATCACCACGTCATGGCCCGCCCGCGCGGCCTCGATACCGCCGCCGTAGCCGCGCCAGGAGGAGACCGCGGCGCCCGGTGCGAGCCCGCCCTCCAGGATCTCGTCCCAGCCGATGAGCCGGCGGCCGCGCTCGGCCAGCCAGGTGTCGAAGTGGCGGATGAACCACGACTGGAGGCCGTCCTCGTCGCCGACGCCCAGCTCCGCGATCCGGGCCTGTGCCGCCGGGGACGCCTTCCACTGGTCCTTGGGGCATTCGTCGCCGCCCATGTGGACGAAGGGCGAGACCTCGGCCGGGAAGAGGTCCAGGACCTCCTCCAGCACGCCCTCGTAGAACCGCAGGACGTTCTCCGTGGGGGCCAGCACGTTCGGGCTGACGCCCCAGTCGCCCCACGGCTCCAGCTTCGCGGTGTCGACGACATCCGTGTTGCCGAGCTCCGGATAGGCGGCGATCGCGGCCTGGGAGTGCCCGGGGAGGTCGATCTCGGGCACGACCCGGATATGCCGCTCGGCGGCGTACGCGACGATCTCCCGGATGTCGTCCTGGGTGTAGTAACCGCCGTACGGCTTCTCGTCCCACAGCTCCGAGGCGCGGTGGCCCCACTTCGTCCGCGGCCGCCAGGCGCCGACCTCGGTGAGCCGGGGGTGGCGCTTGATCTCGATGCGCCAGCCCTGGTCGTCGGTGAGGTGGAAGTGGAAGACGTTCAGCTTGTGCGCGGCGATCAGGTCGAGCATCCGCAGGACGTCGCTCTTGGCGGTGAAGTGCCGGGACACGTCCAGCATCAGCCCGCGCCAGCCGAACCGCGGCTCGTCCTCGACGGTCTGCGCGGGGATCGCGGGGATCGCCGATCCGGCGCCGGGCGCGGCCCGGAAGGCGCCGGGGCCGAGGAGCTGGCGCAGGGTCTGGGCGCCCCAGAACACTCCGGCGCCGCTGCCGCCGCGGATCTCCACCCCCGTACCGGCGGTGACGGTCAGGCGGTACGCCTCGGGCGCCAGCTCCGCGTCGACGACGAGCGTCACCGTGTTGGGCGCCCCGGCCGGGCCGGGCGGCAGCGGCAGTCCGAGGGCGCCGCCGACGGTGCCCCGCAGCCAGCGCTCCGTGGTCTCCGTGCCCGGGCCCGCGGCGAGCGCGGTGGCGCTGTCGGGGGTGAACGCCCCGCCGTCCGGCACCGCGGTGACGGACACCGGGGCGGGGATCAGCCCGGCGGCCCCCACGGGGCCCGCCGAGCCTGCCGTACGCTCCCCGGCTCCCGCCGTCGCTGCTGTGTCGCTCATACCGTCTTCAGCCTTCCTCTCGGGTCGTCTCAGTTCGTCTCAGGTCGTCTCGGGCCGTCCGGCGGCGCCGGGTCCTCCCGTACCGCCGGTCCTCCGGTACCGCTCAGTCCTTGACCGCGCCGCCCAGTCCGGAGACCAGCCGCCGCTGTACGAGTACGAAGAAGATCAGCACCGGGATCGTCATCACGGTCGACCCGGCCATGATTCCGCCCCAGTCGTTCTCGTCCGGTTTGAAGAAGACGAGCAGCGCCATCGGCAGCGTCGACTGGGAAGTGTCGCTGATGATGAACGACTTCGCGAAGAGGAAGTCGTTCCAGGTGGAGATGAACGAGAACACGCTGGTGGCCACGAGACCGGGGAACACCAGCGGGAACAGGATCTGCCACAGGAAGCGGGTACGGCTGGCGCCGTCGATGTAGGCGGCTTCCTCCAGCGCCTCGGGGACCGCCTTGACGAATCCCCGGAGCATCCAGATCGCGAACGGCAGGGAGAACGCGATATGCGGCAGGATCAGCGACCAGAGGGTGTTGAGCTGCCCCAGATCGCGCATCAGGAAGAACATCGGAATGGTCAGCGCTTCGATCGGGACCATCTGCGCGACCAGGAACATGATGAGCAGCGTCGTACGGAACTTGAAGCGGAAGCGGGTGACCGCCGTCGCCGCCAGGAACGCGATCAGCGCGGACGCCAGGACGACCGCTCCGGCCACCATCAGGCTGTTGAGGAAATACCGCCCGAATTCCTGCTGCTCGAAGACCCGGCGGAAAGAGTCCAGGGACGGATTGAATGTCCAGGGCTTGGCGTCGGTGGATTGGATCTCGCCCGCCGGCTTGAACGCCGACAGCACCATCCAGTAGAGCGGAAAGGCCACCACGACCGCGATGAGAACGGCCGAGATCTCGGCGGCGAGCCGCCAGGGGCGGCGGATCAGCGGCCCCCTGCGGCGGGCCGCAAAGCCGCCTGCCGCCTTCCCTGCTGCTTTCCCGGCTGCTTTCCCGGCAGCTGTCCCGGCTGCTTTCCCGGTCGGGTTCCCGGCCGGCTCTTCGGACACCGTTGCGGAGACCGCGCCGGGGGAATCGTCCGGCTCGTTCGCGGGAGCGTTCACGGTGCTGCTCACAGTTCTTCTCCCTGGCGTCGCATGAGCCGCAGATAGACGAGCGTGACGGCCAGCAGAATCAGCAGCATCACCACGCCGATGGCCGAGCCCAGGCTGTACTGCGAGGAGGCGAAGGCCTTCTGGTACGCGTACACATTGAGGACGAGATTCTGTCCGGCGATTCCGCCGCCGGAGGTCATCACATAGATCTGGGTGAAGACCTTGAAGTCCCAGATGATCGACTGGATGGTGACGACCACCAGAATGGGCCGGAGCATCGGCGCGATGATCGAACGCCAGATCCGCCACTGGGAGGCGCCGTCCAGCGAAGCCGCCTCCAGCACCTCCGAGGGGATCGCCTTGATGCCCGCGTACACGGTCACCATGACGAACGGGAACGAGCACCAGACGACCTCGAACAGGACGAGGGCGAACGCGCTGTACCGGTCGTACGTCCACGAGTGGTCGCCGAGCCCCAGCAGCCGGTTCACCGGGCCGTAGTCCGGGTCGAAGAGGAAGACCCAGACCGTGGAGCCGGTGATCGCGGGGGTCGCCCAGGCGCCCAGCGCGGCCATCATCAGCAGCAGCCGGGGCAGCGCCCGGATCCTGGTGAGCAGGACGGCCAGGGCGCAGCCGACGGCCAGGGTGGCGATCACACAGGCGGCGGCGAAGACCACCGTCGCCAGCAGGACGTCCCAGAACTGCGGGTCGGAGAAGAGCTCCTGGTAGTTGCCCAGCCCCTTGAAGGTGGTGGGTTCACCGCCGCTGACCTGGGCCTGGGTGTATTCGAGGAAGGAAATCAGG
Organism: Streptomyces tsukubensis; assembly: GCF_003932715.1. Taxonomy (NCBI): domain Bacteria; kingdom Bacillati; phylum Actinomycetota; class Actinomycetes; order Kitasatosporales; family Streptomycetaceae; genus Streptomyces; species Streptomyces tsukubensis. The sequence goes on from NZ_CP020700.1 coordinate 2,774,753, forward strand.
CCGAGCTGGTAGATCGGGTAGACCAGCAGTCCGGCGAGGACGACGAGCGCGGGCGCAAGATACAGCCAAGGCGTCCACCCGCTGCCGCGCCGCCCCGCGCCGCCCCGCCGCTTACCGCCCCGGCCGGGCCGGCGCCCGTCGGGGGCGCCGGCCGCAGCCGGGGCGGCGGTCTTCACCGCGCCCGGCTCCGCTGTCGCTTCGTGCGTCATATCGGTGTGCTCTCCGGTTCCGTCGGGGTCCGGTCCGGTCAGCCCGCGGCCGAGAACGCGGCGTCCATCTTCTTGGCGGCGTCGTCCGCGGCCGTTGCGACGTTCTTCTTGCCGCTGACGATCTCCTGGAACATCGTGGGCAGGACCGTGGAGGCGTCGATCTGGCCCCAGGCCGAGGAGGCCGGGACGAACTTGGCCCCGGAGGAGAGCGTGTCGACGAACGGCTTGACGAAGGGCTCCTTGGCGGCGACCTCGTTGCGGACGTCCGTGTAGGTGGGCAGGAAGCCCATGGCGTCGAACAGCTTGCGCTGGACGTTCTTGTCCGCGAAGGACTTCATCAGGTCGACCGCGAGGGTGCGGTGGGAGCTGCTCTTGAGGACACCGATGTTGTTGCCGCCCGCGAAGGCGGGGGCGATCTCGCCGGACTTGACGCCGGGCAGCGGGACGACCGCGTACTTGCCCTTGACGGCGCCGGCCTCGACGGCCGCGTGGCTGAAGTCGCCGCCGATGGCCATGCCGGCGGTGCCGGAGGCGAAGGCGGTGACGGTGGCGTTGCCGCCCATCGTCGCGCACTTGGCGGCGGGACAGTTGTCGTCGCCGAAGAGGGACGTGTACGCCGTGATGCCCTTCTGGGCCTCGGCGCTGTTGATCGCGGCCTGGTACTTCCCGCCGCTCTCGGTGGCTATCTCACCGCCGTTGGACCAGATGAACGGCATCGCGCCGTAGAGGTAGGTGCCGCCGACCGCGAGACCGTACATCTGCGGCTTGGCCTTGCGGATCTGCTTGGCCGTGGCGATCAGCTCCGCCTGGCTGGCCGGCGGCTTGAGGCCCAGCTCCTTGAAGACGTCGGTGCGGTAGTACAGCGCGCGGACGCCGACGAAGAAGGGGGCGCCGTAGACCTTGCCGCCGACCGTGACGGACTGCTTGGCCGTCGGGTCGGTGTCCTTGGCGTCGGCCCACTCGCCGAACTCCTTGGTCACATCGGCGAGCCCGCCGTCCTTGACGTAACCGGCGGTGTCCGTGTTGCCGTACTCGATCACGTCGGGCGCGCTCTTCGGGTCGTTGAAGGCGGCCTTGATGCGCTGCGCACGGGTCTCGACCGGGATGTACTCGACCTCGACCTTGGTGTCCTTGTGCTTCTTGGTGAAGCCGGCGATCGCCTCGTCCACGACCTTCTTCTTGGGGTCGTTGTTGACCTCCTGGAACAGCCAGACCCGCAGCGTGCCGGACTTCTCGTCCTTCGACGAGCTGTTGTCGGAGGTCTGGGGGGCGCAGGCGGTGGCGGTGAGGCCGGCGAGGACGAAAGCGGTGACCGGTACGGCGATGCGGGAGCGGAGCTTCATTGGCGGTCCCTCGGAGAGAGTGCGAAGCGCGTTGCGACATATGCAACGCGTGTTTCGTGCTGCACAACACCGGTGAACATAGAACGGCTCAAACGCATCGACAAGTGGTCTCAACCACTCTGTGACCGGGCGAAGCATCCTGTGCAACGAGCGACAAAAAGCCCGGAAGACAGCAAAAACGGCCCTGGGGGCACGCGACTCGCGTGCCCCCAGGGCCGTGAAGAAGGATTACCGCTGCGGCGGAACCATGTCCGGGCGGGCCGAAATCACCCCGGCACCGCTCCGATCATGGCCGGATTCCGACCATCCCGACCGGACCCTGCGCCCGTACCGACGGGACGGCTCCCGGCGCCGGACCGTACGCACCGTTCCTCGACCGGACCGACCGGACCGACCGGACCGATCGGCAAGCGGACGGGATCCACGAGAGACGGGATCCGCGGGGAAAGGCCTACTTCTTGTCCTTGCCGCCCTTGTCGCCGCCGGGCCCCATGGAGTCGTAGATCTCCTTGCAGAGGGGACAGACCGGGTACTTCTTGGGGTCGCGCCCCGGCACCCAGACCTTTCCGCACAGCGCCACCACGGGAGTGCCGTCGAGGGCACTCGCCATGATCTTGTCCTTCTGGACGTAGTGGGCGAAGCGCTCGTGATCACCGTCGCCGTGGGACAACTTCGGCGTCGGCTCTACGAGGGTTCCCGTCCCTGTCCCCTGCCCGGGCTCAAGAGTGCTCATGAACTCCAAGGGTACCCGGGTCCCGGGCAGGGGAAGCGCCATCCCCGAAGGCCCGTACAGCACCCGGATCACGGTACGGCCGGACCCCGGCCGTACCGTCAGTTGAGGGAGGGATCGTCCGGATACGTCGCGAACATCGCCAGCTCGCTGCGCTGCCGTCGCAGCACCGCCCGCCACAGCTGCTCCGGCCGCGGCGACGACACATCGCCCGGTTCGGACTCCACCACGTACCAGGCGCCCTCCTCCAGCTCGGTCTCCAACTGGCCGGGGCCCCAGCCCGCGTACCCGGCGAAGATCCGCAGCGAGCCGAGCGCCGCGCCGACCAGCTCCGGCGGCGCCTCCAGATCGACCAGCCCGATCGCGCCGTACACCCGGCGCCAGCCGAGCGGCCCCTCCTCGCCGGGGATGACGGCGATCCCGAGCGCGGAGTCGAGGGAGACCGGACCGCCCTGGAACACCACCCCGGGCTCCCCGGCGAGGTCCTCCCACGGCCGGAGGATGTCGCCGACGCCGACGGGCGTGGGCCGGTTGAGGACCACGCCGAGGGAGCCCTCCTCGTCGTGGTCGAGCAGCAGGACGACCGCGCGGTCGAAGTTCGGGTCCGCGAGGGCGGGGGTGGCGACGAGCAGTCGCCCGGTGAGCGAGGACACCTCGGTCATGCGGGCAATGATCCCGCATCGGTGCCCGCCGCGGGACCCGGCCCCGGCGGTGACGCTCCGCGAGAAGGCACTGACCGAGGGTGCTGTACCCGAATCATGACCTGTCCGGCCCTCCCCGCCCTGACCGCGCACGGGCACGGGCCCCTTACCCTTTTCTCTGGCCCCCTGCCCGACCACTCCGGAACGCGAGATTCATGACCGGCACAGACGATGTACTGCTTGTCCACGGCGGAACCCCGCTGGAGGGCGAGATCCGCGTCCGCGGCGCCAAGAACCTGGTGCCGAAGGCGATGGTCGCCGCTCTTCTCGGCAGTGAACCGAGCAGACTGCGCAATGTGCCCGACATCCGCGACGTGCGGGTGGTGCGGGGGCTGCTCCAGCTGCACGGGGTGACCGTCCGCCCCGGCGACGAGCCCGGTGAACTGATCCTCGACCCGACGCATGTGGAGTCGGCCAACGTCGCGGACATCGACGCCCACGCGGGTTCGTCCCGGATCCCGATCCTCTTCTGCGGACCGCTGCTGCACCGGCTGGGCCACGCCTTCATCCCCGGTCTCGGCGGCTGCGACATCGGCGGCCGGCCGATCGACTTCCACTTCGACGTGCTCCGCCAGTTCGGCGCGAAGATCGAGAAGCGGGACGACGGCCAGTATCTGGAGGCCCCGCAGCGGCTGCGCGGCTGCAAGATCCGGCTGCCGTACCCCTCGGTCGGCTCCACCGAGCAGGTGCTGCTGACCGCGGTACTCGCCGAGGGCGTCACCGAGCTGTCCAACGCGGCGGTCGAGCCCGAGATCGAAGACCTGATCTGCGTTCTGCAGAAAATGGGCGCCATCATCTCGATGGACACCGACCGCACGATCCGGATCACCGGTGTGGACCGGCTCTCCGGCTACACCCACCGGGCGCTGTCGGACCGGCTGGAGGCCGCGTCCTGGGCGTCCGCGGCGCTGGCCACCGAGGGCAACATCTATGTCCGCGGCGCGCAGCAGCGGTCGATGATGACGTTCCTCAACACCTACCGCAAGGTGGGCGGCGCGTTCGAGATCGACGACGAGGGCATCCGGTTCTGGCATCCGGGCGGCTCCCTCAACGCGATCCACCTGGAGACGGACGTCCACCCCGGTTTCCAGACCGACTGGCAGCAGCCGCTGGTGGTGGCCCTCACCCAGGCGTCCGGGCTCTCCATCGTCCACGAGACGGTCTACGAGTCCCGGCTGGGCTTCACCTCCGCGCTCAACCAGATGGGCGCCCATATCCAGCTGTACCGCGAGTGCCTCGGCGGCTCCGACTGCCGGTTCGGCCAGCGCAACTTCCTGCACTCGGCCGTCGTTTCCGGCCCCACCAAGCTCCAGGGCGCGGATCTGGTCATCCCGGACCTGCGGGGCGGCTTCTCGTACCTGATCGCCGCGCTGGCGGCCCAGGGCACGTCGCGGGTGCACGGTATCGACCTGATCAACCGGGGCTACGAGAACTTCATGGCCAAGCTGGGCGATCTGGGCGCGAAGGTGGAACTGCCCAAGGCGGGTTCGCTTCTGTAATCCCGTCGGACGGTCCGCGGCCGGGGCGCTCCTCCTGTGGGGGGGGCGTCCCGGCCCTTTTTGTACGGGTGCCTCCCGGGCGTCTCCGTACGGCCGCGGGCGGCGCGCCGGACCGGTACGAGAGGGGCCGGTACGCGAGAGGCCGGTACACGAGGAGGCGGCCGGACTGCTCCGTACGGGCGTACGGCCTGCGGCCACGGACGGCGAGGCAACGGGCACGGCCAACACGCATACCCGTCCGCGCGGGTACGCGAAAGGGCGGTCACCAGGCCCTGGTGACCGCCCTCGACGCCGTTCGGGCCGTTCGGCCGGAAGGGTTACTTGCCCTTGGCGGCTTCCTTCAGCTTCGAGCCCGCCGAGACCTTCACGCTGTAGCCCGCGGGGATCTGGATCGGGTCGCCCGTCTGCGGGTTGCGCGCGGTGCGAGCGGCACGGTGGGTGCGCTCGAAGGTCAGGAAGCCGGGGATGGTGACCTTCTCGTCGCCCTTGGCGACGACCTCACCGACGGTCTCGGCGAGGGCGGCCAGCACGGCGTCGGCGTCCTTGCGGGTCACCTCGGCGCGGTCGGCCAGCGCGGCCACCAGCTCACTGCGGTTCATGTTCTTACTCCCGTGTTTCTTTTGCCTGTGAGGCGTGAGATCGAAGCCGATGCTGCCAGGGCCCTCTGACAGTCCACCGGTCAGGGGGTCCGTCAGCGGGCCCCGCCCTGTCCGGTGGAATCTCCCCAGGGACGCGGGTCCTCGGAGCAGCATCCTGCCTCCACCAATGGCGGGAACGCCAATCCGGCACCCTCCTGGATCACACGAAAAGCGCCACCGGCCCGCCGTGGTGACGTTGCGTCGACACGGCGGGGACGCAACGCAGCCGCGCGGGCCCATGCTTCCGGCCACCCTAGATCGGGGGCAGGCGCGCCGCACCCCGCGACGCGCCGAAGACCCGAGGTCAGACGGGGGTGGCAGCCGTCACATCGGCGGCCGCGGCCTTGGCCGCGGTCCGCACGGCACCGGCGACGGCACCCGCGACCTTGTCGTTGAAGACCGAAGGAATGATGTAGTTCGGGTTCAGCTCGTCCTCGGTGACGACGTCCGCGAGGGCGGCGGCGGCGGCGAGCATCATCTCGGTGTTGACGGTCCGGGACTGGGCGTCCAGCAGACCGCGGAAGACGCCCGGGAAGACCAGCACGTTGTTGATCTGGTTGGGGAAGTCGGAGCGGCCGGTGGCCACGACGGCGGCGGTACGGCGGGCGACCGCGGGGTCGACCTCCGGGTCCGGGTTCGCGAGCGCGAACACGATGGCGTCGTCGGCCATCGCGGAGACGTCCTCGGCGCCGAGCAGATTGGGCGCGGAGACGCCGATGAAGACGTCGGCGCCGACCACGGCCTCCTTGAGGGTGCCGGTGGCGCCCTCGGGGTTGGTGTTGTCGGCGATCCAGCGGAGGGCGGAGCCCGGCGCGGCGTCGACCAGATCGTGGCGGCCCGCGTGGACCACGCCGTGGATGTCGGCGACGACGGCGTGCTTGACCCCGGCGGCGATCAGCAGCTTGAGGATGGCCGTACCGGCGGCGCCGGCCCCGGACATGACGACCCGTACGTCCGAGACGGCCTTGCCGACCACGCGCAGCGCGTTCGTCAGCGCGGCGAGGACCACGATGGCGGTGCCGTGCTGGTCGTCGTGGAAGACGGGGATGTCGAGGGCCTCGCGCAGCCGGGCTTCGATCTCGAAGCAGCGGGGGGCGGAGATGTCCTCCAGGTTGATCCCGGCGAATCCGGGCGCGATCGCCTTGACGATCGCCACGATCTCGTCGGTGTCCTGGGTGTCGAGGCAGAGCGGCCAGGCGTCGATCCCGGCGAACCGCTTGAAGAGGGCGGCCTTGCCCTCCATGACCGGCAGGGCGGCCTTGGGGCCGATATTGCCGAGGCCGAGCACGGCGGAGCCGTCGGTGACCACGGCGACCGAGTTCCGCTTGATGGTGAGGCGGCGGGCGTCCTCGGGGTTCTCGGCGATGGCCATGCAGACCCGGGCGACGCCGGGCGTGTAGATCATCGAGAGGTCGTCGCGGTTGCGGATCGGGTGCTTCGACTGCATTTCGATCTTGCCGCCGAGGTGCATCAGGAAGGTCCGGTCGGACACCTTCCCGAGGACGACGCCCTCGATGGACCGCAGGCCCTCGACGATTTCGTCGGCGTGGGCGGTGGAGGTGGCCGCGATCGTCACGTCGATCCGCAGCTTCTCGTGCCCGGAGGCGGTGACATCGAGGCCGGTGACGGATCCACCGGAGGATTCCACCGCCGTGGTGAGCTGGGAGACCGCGGTTCCGCTCGCGGGCACCTCCAGCCGGACCGTCATCGAGTACGAGACGCTTGGCGCCGTTGCCATGGCCGGATTCCTCTGCTTTCCCTAGCTCTGTCGCTCCACCGCCGAGGTCGCGTACGGGACGCTGGCCTCGGCGGCGCACTCCGATGGTCGCACCTACCTGCCAGTAGCAGGTAATAGTGGTCGTATTGTTTCTGGAAACACACTTCCGCCATACGGGATTCCCGAGGGGGTACGGGGGTCCCCGCCCGCTTTCCTGACCCGCTCCGGAGCCCGGGCGGGCTCGCGGCGGGCCCGGAAACGCGATCAGGCCCGCGCCCCGGAGGGACGCGGACCTGATCCGGTGAACTAGCAGCACCGACCCGCCATGCTCGCCTCGCGGCAAGTGGTCGCTCGAAGCGACGAAGGTTGGGCCCGGGGGCTTGGATCGAGCCGGTGCCAACCCCAAGGCTAACAAACGGATCGCGGTTCGCAGCCGGGTCGCCCCGACCGATCCGCCGACCGGGGCAACCCCCGCATCCGATGCCCGTCTCCCGCGCGGGGTTCGCCCGGGACGGCGGGCATCAGTCGCGCAGCAGCTCCGGAACGCCCGCAGCGTCCGGGGCGTCGGCGTCCGTCGTCACCACCGTCAGCTCCCGGGTCGCCCGGGTCAGCGCCACGTACAGCACCCGCAGCCCCACCTCGCTGCCGCCCGCGATCTCCGCGGGCGCCACCACGATCGACGCGTCGTACTCCAGGCCCTTCGCCTCCAGGGACCCCAGCGCGACCACCCGGTCCCCCAGCCCGGCCAGCCAGCCGGCCGCCTCCTCGCGGCGGTCCATGGCGACGACCACGCCGACGGTCCCGTCGACCCGGGCCAGCAGCCGCCCGGCCTCCGCCCGTACCACCGCACCCAACTCCCCGGCGCCCGGCGAACCGTCCGCATGGGCGAACCGCGGCTCCACTCCCGTGGACCGCACCGCCGACGGGGACTGCGCCCCCGGCATGGCCCTGGCCAGCGCCTTCGCCGCCAGCTGGGCGATCTCCGCCGGGTTGCGGTAGTTCACGGTCAGCTCGAACCGCCGCCGCGGGCGGGTGCCGAGCGCCTCGTCCCTGGCCGCCGCCGCATCGTCCGGCTCCGGCCACGACGACTGCGCGGGATCGCCCACGACGGTCCAGGTGGCGTGCCGTCCCCGGCGGCCGATCATGCGCCACTGCATGGGCGTCACGTCCTGCGCCTCGTCGACGATGACATGGGCGTATTCGGTACGTTCCGCCGCCAGCCGCTCGGCCCGCTCCCGCTGGGTCTCCTCGCGCCGCGGCATCAGCTCCTCCAGGCCCGTGAGCTGGTCCAGCGGGTCGTACTCCCGCTTCTTCCGCGGCCGGGCCGGAGTGCCGAGCAGGGTGTGCAGCTCGTCGAGGAGCGCGACGTCGTGCACCGACAGCGGGCCGCTGCCGTCCGCGCCCACGCGCTTCAGGGAGCGGGCGACCCGGCGCACCTCGCCCGGGTTCAGCACCCGGCGCGCCCAGCGTCCGAGCCGCCGCTCGTCGGCCATCGCGGCGAGCACCACGCGCGGCGTCAGCTCCGGCCACCACGCGTCGAGGAAGGCGGCGAAGGAGTCCTCGCCGCTCACGTCCTCGTCGAAGGAGGAGCGCAGCTCGGCCGCCAGCTCGGGGTCGGAGTGCCGTCCAACCGAACCCGAACGGGCGTACAGCGCGTCCAGGAGCAGTCTGCGGGCCCTGGGCCGCAGCAGATTGACCGGGGCCGTACCGCTGAGGACGGTTCCGCGGATCCGCTTCAGCTCCGCCGCGTCCAGCTCAAGACGCCGGCCGAAGGCGACGACCCGCAGCAGATCGGTCCGTACCGCGGCCGGGGTCTCGTTCTCACCGTCACCGTCACCGTCGTCGTCACCGAAGGAGAGCTGCCCCTGTCCCTGCGCCTTCCCCCGTCCGGCGGCGGACGGCAGTTCCAGGGCGCCCCGGGCGGCCTTGCGGAGCACGGCGGCCATCCGGGACGAGCCCTTGACCCGGGCCACCGCCGGATCGTCGTAGACCGTCGCCTCGGCGCCGTCGACCAGACTGCCCACGGCGCGGATCGCGACCTGCCCCTCCTCTCCGAGGGACGGCAGCACGCCCTCCGTGTAGGCGACGAGCAGCGGTGTCGGGGAGACGATCAGGATGCCGCCCGCGTACCGCCGCCGGTCCTGGTAGAGCAGATAGGCGGCCCGGTGCAGGGCGACCGCCGTCTTCCCGGTGCCAGGACCGCCCTCCACATAGGTGATCGACGCGGCGGGCGCCCGGACCACCAGGTCCTGCTCCGCCTGGATGGACGAGACGATGTCCCGCATCGTGTGGCCGCGGGCCCGCCCCAGAGCGGCCATCAGCGCGCCGTCACCGACCGCGGCCAGCTCCCGGCCGTCGAGGCTCGCGGTCAGCTCCGGGCGCATCAGATCGTCCTCGACGCCGAGGACCCGGCGGCCCTTGGAGCGGATCACCCGGCGGCGCACCACCCGGCCCGGGTCGACGGGGGTCGCCCGGTAGAAGGGCGCGGCGGCCGGCGCCCGCCAGTCGATGACCAGCGGCGCGTACTCCTCGTCGAGGACGCCCATCCGGCCGATGTGCAGCGTTTCGCCGATATCGGCGGTGTTGTCGGGGCGTACGGCGTCGTCCGCGGGCTCCACCGAGGTGTAGGCGCCGTCGGGTCCGCGTTTGCCGTCCTTGCCGTACAGCAGGTCGATGCGGCCGAAGAGGAAGTCCTCGTACTCGGCGTGCAGACGGTTGAGATGGACCCCGGCCCGGAAGACCTGGGCATCGCGCTCGGCGAGCGCGCCGGGAGTGCCGACCTGGCCGAGCCGGGCGGCGTCGTGCATCAGGAACTCCGCCTCGTGGATCTTCTCCTCCAGGCGTACGTACACCCGGTCGAGGTGTTCCTGTTCGACGGCGATCTCCCGGTCGCGGACGGAGTCACCGGCCGTTCCCTGGTCCGTACCGGTGATTCCCTCGCCGGTATCGGCGGCCGGGTCACCGGCCGTGTCCGCAGCGGCATTGTGCCTGGCCACCGAGGCCCCCTTCTGACGTGCACTGGGCAGCCGTCAACCGTACGCGAAGGGGAGCCTTCTGTCAGGCGCCGGTCAGGCGTCTATCTCGACCAGTTTCTGGTTGTCGAAGGTACGCACCTCGAAGCGGTCGATGTCCTCACGGGCCATCGCGGCCCCGCCGTGCACGTACAGCGGGGCCTTGGAGGCGTCCGAGGGGCCGTCCGGAATGCCGTAACCCCATCGGGGGACGGACCAGGAGGTGATGATCTCCTCCTCGCCGGTCTTGGAGACGGCGACGAGATTGCACTTCAGGGGCCCCTTGACCCCTTTCAGTTCCAGCACCGCGTGCGTCCCCCAGCCCTTCTTCTCCAGGCCGACGGTCGCGGACACCCTGGTCGTGGGGTCGGTGGCGCGGACCTTCTCGGGCATGTGGTGGAAGAAGGCGTCCTCGGCCGGGGAAGTGGGATGGGCCTCCACGCTCCCCTTCGGCGCGTCGCCGTCCCGGATGAACGCATACGTCGTCACGGGGACGGCGACGACCAGCGCCGCGGCGGCCGCGACCAGATACCGGCCCCGCCTGCGCCGGGCGGCACGCTGCCCCGCGACCTCGTCCAGCACCCCGCCGAGGACCCGGGGGCCCGGCGGTCCCGGCAGCACGGGCAGGGGGCGGGGCGGCGGGCTCGCTCCCGCCGGGGCCCCGACTCTGCGGAGCAGGGGGGAGGCGGCGGCGGGCGGGACGGGGGCGTCGGCCAGGGCGGCCAGCATCGGTTCCAGTCCGGAGAACTCCTCCACATGGACCGCACAGATATCGCATCCCGCCAGATGCGCCTCGAACGCGGAGACGTCCGCGTCGTCCAGGACTCCGAGCACATACGCCCCGACGGCGTCGTGAATCGAGTCCTGCCCCCGCATGGTCATGCTGTGACCCCCCTCTCTTCCAGTGCGAGCTTCATGGAACGCAGTGCGTAGAAGACCCGTGAGCGGACCGTTCCACTGGGTATGCCGAGCGTCTCGGCCGCTTCGTTGACCGTACGGCCCTTGAAGTACGTTTCAAGAAGTACTTCCCGGTGCGCGGGCGTCAAATCGTCCAGCGCATCCGAGAGCGTCATCAGCCACAACGCCTTGTCGATCTCGTCCTCCGCGGGCATGACCTCCAGCGGCGACGGGTCCACCTCCTGCGGCCGGGCCTGCCGGCTGCGGTGGCCGTCGATGACGATGCGCCGCGCGACCGTCACCAGCCAGGGTCGGACAGAGCCGGTCGCCCGGTTGAGCTGACCGGCGTTCTTCCAGGCACGGATGAGCGTCTCCTGCACCACGTCCTCGGCCCGCTGGCGGTCGCCCGCGACGAGACGCAGCACATAGGCGAGCAGAGGTCCCGCGTGTTCGCGGTAGAGCGCCCGCACCAACTCCTCGTCAGGCAGTGAGGAGGCATGGCGTGGCTTCGTGCTGCGATGGCGAGCCCTCTGCGGACGGTCATCGGCCACGGCGGCATCCTTGCGCACCTGCAACCTCCCGGTCGAGACCTTGACTTGGCGTCGGCTGACTGCTTGTCCCCGTCCTTTACGGAAGGGAACGCCGAGGCGCTCAACCCGACCGGAAAAAGTTCCCCGTGGCCCGGGTCGTGTCCGGACACGACCTGGGGGATCGCCCTGTTTTGCCCTCCATTCCTCCGGTGCGCGGCGCCCGCGGAGACGCCGTTCACCAGGCTTTACGGATGGACGTGTGAAACGGTTCACCACGGCGCGAAGACGTTCCGGACACGGGGGAGATCCGATGCCGTGTCACCCTTTGCCCGGTGGCGCCGCCGTTTGCCGGGCGGATCGGGGAGCCTGTCAGGTACGGGCGAGGGCCGCCACCCGGCGCCGGTGGCGGGCCACCCGCTCCCGGTTCCCGCACACTTCGCTGGAGCACCAGCGGCGGCGGCTGCCCCGGGAGGTGTCCACGTACACCCGGCGGCAGCTCTCGCCCTCGCACTGCCGCAGCAGGGCCCGGGCCGCCGGGTCGGTGAGCAGTTCGACCGCGTCCCGGGCGACGACGGCGAGGAGTTCGGCGCATTCGGGGGCCCGGGCGAGCGCCCGGACCAGGGACCCGCCGGCATCCCGTACGGCCCGGACCGGCGGCGGCGCCGCGACAGCCAGGGCGTTCACCCGCTCCAGCGCGGCGGCGGCCGGGGCCGGACGGCCTTCGATCTCGGCACGCACCACCTGGGCGAGATGGCCGCGGAGTTCGGTGAACCGCTGCACCCAGGAGGGGCAGTCGGCGGGCAGCGGGGTCCCGGGCGGCACCAGTGCGGCACCGACCAGCCAGCGCCGGAGTCTGCCCTCTCCGGCCAGGGGCTCGTCCCGGTGGCCCGCGCCGGGGGCGGGGTCCCCGGTGGCGACCAGGTCCAGACAGAGCCGTCCGGTGTCGAACCGCCAGGGGAGGCGGGCCGGTCCGTCCGCGGCATCCGCCGTACCGGACCTGGTCACCCGCTCCGCCGGGTCTGCCGCACGTGCCGCCATGCCCCTCTCACCGCCTTGGGGTCGCCGCCGGGTCTCCCTTCCAGAGTGCCCCCGCCGCGAGGCGCCCGGAACCCCTGCTTCAGGCCGGTTCCGTACGGTCCCGGGCCGGGCCCCGCGGCACAGGGGGGCGTACCGCGGGGCGGGCCCGGCCGAAACCGGTGCCCGCCCCGCGCTGTGCTCCGGTTCCGGGCTACTGCCGGGCGATGCCCGGGGCGATGTCCTCGTACCGCTCGACGGCGGACCCGTCGGCGGTCGTGCTGCGCACGGTCTTCGCGGTCTTCGCGGTGTTCGCGGCCTTGACGGGCGGGACACCGCAGAACGCCGCCTCCAGCGTCCTCGGCAGCGTGTTCAGCACGGTCCCGTTGTTGGAGGTGTTGGCGAAGGACGTGATCGACCGCTTCCCGTCCGCCGAGGTGAAGGCGAAGGTGTAGTACCCCTGGACCGTGCCGGTGTGCCCGTACACCGACACCCCGCACGACAGATCCCGGCGCCGCAGCCCCAGCCCGTACCCCTGGGTGGAGTTGACCGGCGTCCAGGTCCGCATCTCGGCCAGCGCGGTACCGGAGACGAGCTTGCCGCGCATCAGCGCCGACAGGAAGGTGTTGAGGTCCTCTGCGCTGGAGACGACCGCGCCCGCGCTCTGTGCCCAGGAGACGGTCTGCCGGGTGGAGTCCACCAGCGGAGCGCCGGCCTCGTCGGGCCGGAGATAGCCCTTGACGTGCCGGCCGGGGATCGCGGTCTCGGGGTGGACGTAGAAGGTGTCGTCGAGGTCGAGCGGCTTGATGATCCGCTTCCGGTACGCGTCACCGACATCCTTCCCGGTCAGCTTCTCGATGAGCATGCCCGCGACGACGAAGTTGGTGTTGGAGTAGGAGTACGTGGTCCCCGGGGTCACGGTCGGCGGCTTGGCCAGCGACAGGTCGAGCAGCTCCCGGTAGGTGAAGACGCGGTTCCGGACCGATTCGAAGCCGGGCACGGTCGCGGCGAACATGTCGTTGGTGTAGTCGTACAGGCCCGTGCGGTGGCTGAGCAGATGGCGGACGGTGATCCGCGGGTCGAGCAGCCCGGGGAGATAGGTGTTCACCGGGGTGTCCAGGGCCAGTGCGCCCTCGTCGACGAGCTGGAGGAGGACGACCGCGGAGAACGTCTTGCTGACGCTGCCGATCCGGAAGCGGTCGTCGGTGTCCATCACCCGTCCGGTGGCCCGGTCCGCGATTCCCTCGGTCTGCCGGAGCACGCTCCCCGAGTCGTCGATCCGGGCCATCGCGCCCGGCGCCCCGTTCGCCAGCGCCGCCCTCAGGGCCGTACGCAGGGCGTCCGGGTCGGGGGCGGAGAGGGCGGGGGCCGCGGGCGCGGACGGCGCGGCGGGTTTCGCGGGGGCGGCGGGCGCGGCGGGTGCGGCCACCGCGGACTGCGCGGAGACCGCGAGCAGCGACAGCAGCGCGGCACCGAACGCGGTTCCCCTGCTCACCTTGGCTGAGACCATCTGGTCGTACTCCCTGTTCAAGCCGTTCGAACCGGCCATAGAGCGGCGGCGCGGATGCGGCCGCCGTCACCAGATGTAGACGACGTTTCACCGGAAGAGGTGCACCGGCGGGGGTGAACTCCCTTTTCGACCGGCGCACTTCCCCGTTCGGGCGCCGTCGGGCCCGCCGGGGCGCCCGGACGGGCCCTCACGGGCGGGGTACGCCGGGCCTCGGAGCCGTACCGCCGGCCCCCGTCCGGGCACCCCTCATGGCCTCCGCGTCCTCGCGCGGCAGCCACCACTCCCCCGCCGTGGGCAGCTCCAGCCAGCCGTGCTCGGCGGCGAGGGTGCGGGCGGTGCGGAGCAGGGCGTCCGCGGCGGGGTGGCGCAGACCGCGGCGGTGGACGAGGGAGACCGGGGAGAGCGGTACGGGGTCGACGAGCGGCCGGAGCACCATGCCCGGGATATCGGCGAAGACGGTACTGGCCAGGACGGACCAGCCCCGCTGCCGTACCACCCGGACGAACTCCTCCTCACCGGTGATCTCCGGGTACGGCTCGGCCATCGTGAGGGAGAACTCCGCGAACAGCGCCGCGGCGAGCGCGGTCCACGCGGCGGTGGCCGGGTTGCCCGCGCCCGCGTACAGCGGCTCGCCGCGCAGCTCCCGTACGGGCACCGCGGGCAGGGCGGCGAGCCGGTGCCCGGCCGGGAGGAGGACCGCCATCGGCTCGTACCGCACCGGCCGGTGCTCCAGTCCGGCGAGCAGGTCCGCGGGCAGCCCGGCGACCCGGCCGAAGGTCACGTCCAGCCGCCCGGCGAGGACAGCGGCGGCGGCGCCGTTGAGCCCGGTGTGGTAGCGGGCCATCAGGTCGAGTCCGGGTTCGGCGGCGCGGGTCGCGTCCAGGATCTGCCGGCCGGTGCTCGGCGAGGCGCTGACGTCGACCAGCAGCGGCCGTCGTACGCCGTCGGCGGCCGCGGCCCGCAGTCCGTCGTGGGCGGCGAGCACGGCACGGGCGTACGGCAGCAGCCGCTCGCCCTCCGCGGTGAGCGCGACCCGCCGGGTGGTGCGGTCGAACAGTTCTGTTCCCAGGGCCTGTTCGAGTCTGCGGATATCGCGGCTGAGCGCCTGCTGTGCGGTGTAGAGCCGGGCGGCGGCGCGGGTGAAGTGGAGTTCGCGCGCGACGGCGTCGAAGGCGCGGAGCAGTCGGGGGTCGATGTCCTGGTCGGCCATCGGACGGAATTTACACCGGGGTTGTGTGAATCGACTCCGAACAGGTGTTGGACCGCGGCCGGGAGGCGTACGGATGCTGGTGCGCATGCCTTCCGCCCTCCCTGACGGGACTCCGCACGCATGCCCCGACGGAACCCCGCACGCCCGTCCGGACGGGACTCCGCACGACCAGCTCACCGGAACCCCGCACGACCAGCTCGCCGGGACCCCGCGCGCCCGTCCCGACGACGGGACTCCGCGCGACCTTGCCCACGAGACTCCGCGCGCCTACGCCCGCCTGTTCGCCGTGCCCGGGACCGCCGCGTTCACCGCCGGAAGCCTGATCGCCAGGCTGCCGTTCGCCATGTTCGGGGTGAGCGCGGTGGTGATGATCGCCGGTTCCCGGGGCTCGTACGCCCTCGCGGGAGCGGTGACCGCGACCGGGCTCACGGTCACCGCGCTGGTCGCGCCCTGGACGGCCCGGCTGGTGGACCGGCACGGACAGGCGAGGGTCGCCCGGCCCGCCACCGCGCTCGCCCTGCTCGGCTCCCTGGCCCTGGTGCTCTGCGTACGCTACGACGCCCCCGACTGGACCCTGTTCGCGTCCTGTGCGGCGACCGCCACCAGCCCGAACACGGGTGCCATGGCCCGGGCCCGCTGGGCGTATCTCCACCGGGACGATCCGGCCTCACTGCACACCGCGAACTCCTTCGAGCAGGCCGCCGACGAGCTGTGCTTCATGACCGGCCCGGCGCTGGCGGCCCTGCTCTGTTCGGCGCTGTTCCCGGAGGCGGGGACGGTGGCGGGCGCGGTGCTGATGGCGGGCGGGATGCTGCTGTTCACCGGGCAGCGGTCGACGGAACCGCCGGTGGCCGTCCGCCCGCCGGGGACCCGGGCGCCGCTGCGGGCCGCCGGGATGCCGGCGCTGCTGGCGGTCTTCCTGGCCACGGGGGTGGTGTTCGGCGCGCTGGAGGTGACGACGCTGGCGTACGTGGACGGGCCGGAGGCCGGGCTGCTCATCGGGCTCCAGGCCGGGGGGTCCTGCGCGGCGGGGCTGGTGTACGGGCTGCGCCCGGTCGCCGCGCCCGGGGACCCCCGGCGGCTCGCGGTCTGTCTGGCGGCCATGACGGCCCTGATGGCGCTGCCGCTGCTCGCCGCCGCCTCGGGCGGCAGCACGGCCGTACTGGCGCTCGCGCTGCTGGCGGCAGGCGCGGCGACCGCCCCCACGATGATCACGGGCATGGCGTCGGTCCAGCGGATCGTCCCGCCGGGCAGCGTCAACGAAGGGATGACGCTCGCGGTGACGGCGATCCTGACCGGGATAGCGGCGGGGTCGGCGGTCTCTGGATGGCTGGCGGAGCGGGCCGCGCCGGGCACGGGCTACACCGTCCCCGTCGCCGCGGCCCTGCTGGGCCTGGTCGCGGCGGTGCTGCGGGCGCGCCGACCCACACCCTGAGGGCCCCGGGAGGATCCCCCGGCACTCCGTCCCGATTTCCGGGATACGACAAAGGCCCGGCTGTTGTCACAGCCGGGCCCGTGCCTCACATGGGATGAGTGGAGATGGCGGGAATCGAACCCGCGTCCAACGGTGCAGAATCAGGACTTCTCCGAGCGCAGTCCGCTGCGCTTTTCTCGGCCCCGGAGATCACGCGGACAAGTCTCCGACGGGCCCAGTCACTGTTGGTTGTTCCTCAGGACCCCGTGACCGGGCCTAGAGGTTGAGTTCCCTAGATGACGCCAGGATCCGGGTCGGGAACAGCCCCGGGCTGACGCTCCATGAGTGAAGTCTTGTCTCTACTGCTTATTAGGCAGCGAGGGCGAAGGCTTCGGAGTTATCGCGCTTGTTATTGGCGATTATTTTTTGCGACATATGGTTTACGAGATCATTGCCGCTTCCTCGGCTCGCTTCTCCTGCTTCGACAGCCGCTGTCGAAACCGATCATCCCCATGTTGATTTTTCAAGCATCACCGGAAGCAGCCTTGCGGCAGCCCGGTGCGCCCCTCACCGAGGGACGTTCCCATCGTACGGGACCGACACGACCCCGTGCCAGCGCATTCCCGCACGCCGCGGCGGACGACCCCGTCCGACCGGTCCGGTCCGGCCCGGTCCCGGCGTCAGGACCGCTGCTGCCGCCGGACCGCCGACATCACCTTGTCCGCCTCGCGCCGGTCCTGCCGTTCGCGGAGCGTCTGCCGCTTGTCGTACTCCTTCTTGCCCTTCGCCAGCGCGATCTCGACCTTCGCCCGGCCGTCCTTGAAGTACAGGGCCAGCGGCACGATCGTGTGCCCGGACTCCTGCGACTTCGACTCCAGTTTGTCGATCTCCTCCCGGTGCATCAGCAGCTTCCGCTTGCGCCGGGCGCTGTGGTTGGTCCACGTCCCCTGCGAGTACTCCGGTACGTGCACGTTGTGCAGCCATGCCTCGCGGCCGTCGATCTGGACGAAGCCGTCCGCCAGGGACGCCCGCCCCTGGCGCAGCGACTTCACCTCGGTCCCGGTCAGGACGAGACCGCACTCGTAGGTGTCGATGATGAGGTAGTCGTGCCGCGCCTTCTTGTTCTGCGCGATCAGCTTGCGCCCTTTTTCCTTAGCCATAGTGCGGTCATTTTCGCACTACGACCCGGGGCCGAGGCCACTCAATACCGTCTCGGCCCGCCGCTCGGGGTCCTCCCCCTCGGCGGGCGTCAGATCGGGGGTGATACCGCGGCCGTCGAGGTCGTGACCCTCGGGAGTGCGGTAGTGGCCGACGGTCAGCTCGGCCACGGAACCGTCCGGGAGGGTGCTCGGCATCTGCACCGACCCCTTGCCGAAGGTGCGGCTGCCGACCGTGACCGCACGGCCGCGGTCCTTCAGCGCGCCGGTGACCATTTCGGCCGCGCTCATCGTCCCGCCGTCGACCAGGGCGACCACCGGCCGTCCGGTGTCGCCGCCGGGCTCGGCGTACAGGGCGAGCTGCTCGCCCTCGACGTCGTACGTGGCCACCAGCCCGCCGTCGAGAAAGGCGGAGGCGGCGGTGACGGCCTCGGTGACCAGCCCGCCGCTGTTGCCCCGCAGGTCCAGCAGGACCCCGGCGCCGTCCGGGGCGTCCTCGACGGCCTCCTTCACACGCTCGCCCGAGCCGCGGGTGAACGACGAGACGCGGATCTTCACCGCGCCGCCGTCGAGCTGTTCGACCGTGACGGACTCGCTGGGCAGGGTGGTACGGATCAGCTCACGGGTCCAGGTCCGGGAGCCGCGCTGGAGGCCCAGCGAGACGGAGGTGCGTTCCTCGCCCCGCAGCAGTCCGACGATCTCGGTCACCGGGCGTCCTTCGACGGACCGGCCGCCGACCGTCCGCAGCCGGTCGCCGGAGCGGATGCCCGCCTTCGCGGCGGGCCCGCCGGGCTGCACCCGGGCAACCTCCACCCGGCCGCCGGCCGTGGGGCGCGCCCAGAGCCCGACGCCGGTGTACTCGCCGTCGAGGGTCTGCTGGAACTTCTCGTACTCGCGCGGATCGTAGACCGCGCCCCAGCGGTCACCGCTGCGGCTGACGACCTCCTCGGCGGCCTGGGCGGCCGAACCGCCCTCGGCGACGGCCTCGGAAGCGACCCGGACGAGATCGTCGCGGTCGACGCCCGGCCCGGACGGGCGGACGGCCCCGGGGCGGGTCTCCCCGTCGCCGGATGACCGGTCGTGCGGCAGGGCGTCGGTGACCGCTCCGGCCGCCAGCACACCGGCGAACACCAATGTCAGGGCCGCCCCGCGGCGGATGCGGCGGGGCCGAGGGGAGAACTCAGGGCCCGGCATGGCGCCGAGTCTAGGACAAGCCCCCGGCACGGTAGGGCCGTTGCCGGTACCGCGCCGGGGGTAGATGTCACACCTTGAGGTACTTGCGCAGTGCGATGAAAGCCGCAAGGGCGGGCATCAGCAGACCGATCGCCAGGACCAGGGGCAGCTTGGTCACCAGGGCGTCCCAGCCGATGAAGTTGATCAGCGGCATCTTGTCGGCGAGGGCGAGGCCGTGGTCGATCAGGAAGTAGCGGCCCGCGACCAGCATGCCCGCGGCCAGCAGTCCGCCCAGCAGACCGGCGATCGCCGCCTCCAGGATGAACGGCAGCTGGATGTAGAAACTGGAGGCGCCGACCAGCCGCATGATCCCGGTCTCACGCCTGCGGCTGAACGCCGAGACCCGTACGGTGTTGACGATCAGCATCAGCGCGATGATCAGCATCAGGATCATCACCGCGATCGCGGTCACGTTCATGCCGTTCATCAGGTCGAACAGGTTCTGCAGGATGCTCCGCTGGTCCTCGACCGACTGGACACCCGGCCGGCCCGCGAAGGCGGATGCGACCACCTGGTACTTCTCCGGATCGTGCAGTTTGACCCGGAAGGACTCCGGCATCTGGTCCGGGGTGATCGTGTCGGCGATGGGGGTGTCGCCGTAGCTGTCCTGATAGCGCTTGTAGGCCTGCTCCGCGCTCTCGTAGTGGATCTTGTCAACGACGTTCATCTTGTCCAGATCGGCTTTGATCTGGTCCTTCTGGTCACCGGTGACCGCACCCTTGGCGCACTGCGGCGAGTTCCGGGCGTCGTTCTTGTTGCAGAGGAAGATGGAGACGTTGACCTTGTCGTACCAGAAGTCCTTCATCGTGCCGACCTGCTCGCGCAGCAGCAGCGCCCCGCCGAAGAGGGCGAGCGACAGGGCCACGGAGATGACAACGGCGAAGGTCATCGTGAGATTGCGGCGGAGACCGACGGCGATCTCCGACAGGACGAACTGGGCGCGCATCGCGTGCGGTCAGCCTTTCTGGCGCGGGGCGGTACGGATCGGTGGGCTCAGTGCTGGTAGCCGTAGACACCGCGGGCCTGGTCGCGGACGAGCCGGCCCTGCTCCAGTTCGATGACGCGCTTCCGCATCTGGTCGACGATGTTCTGGTCGTGGGTGGCCATCACCACGGTCGTACCGGTCCGGTTGATCCGGTCCAGCAGCTTCATGATGCCCACGGAGGTCTGGGGGTCGAGGTTTCCGGTCGGCTCGTCGGCGATCAGCAGCATGGGCCGGTTGACGAACGCCCGGGCGATGGCGACCCGCTGCTGTTCACCGCCGGACAGCTCACCGGGCATCCGGCCCTCCTTGCCGCCGAGACCGACCAGGTCGAGCACCTGGGGTACGGCCTTGCGGATCTCGCCGCGCGGTTTGCCGATGACCTCCTGGGCGAAGGCGACGTTCTGCGCGACGGTCTTGTTGGGCAGCAGCCGGAAGTCCTGGAAGACGGTGCCCAGCTTCCGCCGGACCTGCGGCACCTTCCAGTTGGAGATCTTCCCCAGGTCCTTGCCGAGCACATGGACGGAGCCGTGACTGGCCCGCTCCTCGCGGAGGATCAGACGGAGGAAGGTCGACTTTCCGGAGCCGGAGGATCCCACCAGGAAGACGAACTCGCCCTTGGCGATCTCCAGGGAGACATCGTGCAGCGCTGGCCTGCTCTGCTTGGGGTAGGTCTTCGAAACCTGGGCGAATCGGATCACGGGGCACACCATGTCGGCCGGGGTCAAAGGGTGTGCGTGACACTACGCGAACGGGGCGTGAGTATGCAGTCGACGGCCGGGGATGCGTGGATTGTCACGCCCAAGTGGCACGGCCAGCGCCCGGCCCCCGAGGGTGGAGCTTCCCCTTGCCGCGCGCCGAACGGCGCGGGAGCTGGCACAGTGGTAGGGAACAGTCGCGTGTCCTTGAGCGTTGTCGGACGAGAAGTGTGCTGACGGTCCGCGGATTGCGGCTCCGACGCGCGGGAGAGGAGAGCGCATGACCTACGACCGTCTGGTGTGCGCCAACTGCGCGGCCCCGGTCTCCGAGGGCCGCTGCCCGGTGTGCCGGGCGAACCGTGAGCGGCTCCAGCAGCAGAGCCCGTTCTCGGCGCTGACCCCGGCGGCCCTGGCGGGTCTGCTGGTGCTGCTGATCGCCGCGGTGGCCCTGCTGGCGACGCGTACGGCCTGAGCGGCCGTCCCCCCACCGACACGGGCGAGGGGCCCGGGGTGCTGTGCCGCACCCCGGGCCCCTCGTCACTCTCCGCCTTGCGGCGGTTACGGCCTCACTCAGACGGCTGCGCGGTTGCCGCCGACGAGCCGCGGCAGCATCCGGAACCCGATTCCACCGGCGATCATCGTCGCGGCGCCGACGAGCAGGAAGGTCGTCTCCATCGCACCGGTCTCGGCGAGCTCTTCCTTGGCCTCGCCCTGCTGGACGGGCTGGGAGCCGGCGTTGTTGGTGTCGGTCTGGTCCCCGCCACCGGCCGACCCACCGGTCGACCCGCCGGACCCATTGCCGCCGGTGGACCCGCCGGTGCTGTCGCCACCGCCGTTGTCGGTCCCGCCCTTGGTGGTACCGCCGCCGTCGGTGCCGCCCTTGGTCGTACCGCCCTGGCTGGACGTACCGCCCTTGGTGGTGCCGCCGCTCTCGGTGCCGCCCTTGGTGGTGCCGCCGCTCTCGGTCCCGCCCTTGGTCGCGCCCTGGTTCGTCTGACCCTGGTCGGAGCCCTGATTGGTCTGGCCCTGATCCGACCCCTGGTTCGTCTGACCCTGGTCGGAGCCCTGGTTCGTCTGACCCTGATCCGACCCCTGATTGGTCTGACCCTGGTCGGAGCCCTGGTTCGTCTGACCCTGATCCGACCCCTGATTGGTCTGACCCTGGTCGGAGCCCTGGTTCGTCTGACCCTGATCCGACCCCTGGTTCGTCTGACCCTGGTCGACACCGATGGTGGTGCCACCTTCGGTGTTGTTACCGCCGTCCTGGCCGCTCGTGGAGTCGTTGATCCCCAGGCCGACATCGGCGGTCTGCGAACCGGTGAACGCCTGGGCCGCACCGGCCACCGTCAGCGACGCACCGGCCGCGATCACCGCGCCGGCGGCGATCCGTGCCACGCGGATACGCGTCTTCTTCGTCATCTACCTGCTACCCCCAGTAGCTGTTCGTCATTGAGCCGGGTCTCCCGGGCGGCTACTCAGGGGAGAGCTTCCGCCCTCACCCCGCTCGCTCTCGCCCCGGGAAACACGCACGCCGCGTGCCAGCCTTGCCAGTTCGGAAGGGCCCGTCAAGCGGGATGCGCGAACGATGCCCGATATGAGGGCTGTTGCCTGACGAGGTGGCGACACAATTGTGACCCCGCAGTCCAAGCCCACCCCGAAAGACCTTGACTTTACCGGCTTGTCGACAAAAGAGATCAACTTCGGGAAGCATGCACTCGCCCGTTCAGGCTCCCGGCAACGGCCCGACGCCGGGCACCGTCTTCACCCGGAGACCTCGGTTTCTTCGAAGTATCGCCGGATTTCCTCCTCGATTTCACCGACGGCTTGCGCCTGCCAGCCGCCGCGCAGGAAGGCGGCCAGAACCGAGGCAAAAGCGGACACGACCTCAGCAAAATCGGCTCCGGCAACAACCTCGCACTCAAGAACCGTCGGCCAGTCGAGGAATGCAGGAGCGTCGGCGCAGCCATGCCCCTCGTAGCCGTTGTGCGCCACGTCGATCAGAAGAACGGCATAGCTCAGCGATCTGCGGCCCGACTTTACCGCCCCCAGTCGTTTCAGCACCTCCTCGGCTACATCCTGATACCTGCAGTCGACGTAGATATCGCAGTAGTCTTCGGCATTCAATGGCTGGTTCGGGGTGACCGAACGGTCCATTGTCGTTCCCCCTGCCGTTTCAGGGCCGGAAAGCCAAGTCTGGAACGCGAAGAGCGCCGCCCAGAGGGTGGCGCTCTTCGTATACGGGTGGGGCGGACCCCTCCGTGGCTACTTCTCCTGCTGCTTCCGCCAGCGGATGCCCGCCTCCAGGAAGCCGTCGATCTCGCCGTCCAGGACCGCCTGCGGGTTGCCGACCTCGAATTCGGTGCGCAGGTCCTTCACCATCTGGTACGGGTGGAGGACGTACGAACGCATCTGGTTGCCCCAGGAGTTGCCGCCGTCGCCCTTGAGGGCGTCCATCCTGGCCTGCTCCTCCTGGCGGCGGCGCTCCAGGAGCTTGGCCTGGAGGACGTTCATCGCGCTCGCCTTGTTCTGGATCTGGGAGCGCTCGTTCTGGCAGGAGACGACGATTCCGGTGGGGATATGGGTGATCCGGACCGCGGAGTCGGTGGTGTTGACGCCCTGGCCGCCGGGGCCGGAGGCGCGGTAGACGTCGATGCGGAGTTCGGACTCGTCGATCTCGACGTGGTCGGAGCTCTCGACGACGGGCAGCACCTCGACACCGGCGAACGACGTCTGGCGGCGGCCCTGGTTGTCGAAGGGCGAGATGCGCACGAGGCGGTGGGTGCCCTGTTCGACGGAGAGGGTGCCGTAGGCGTAGGGGGCCTTCACCACGAAGGTGGTCGACTTGATGCCGGCCTCCTCCGCGTACGAGGTCTCGTAGACCTCGGTGGAGTAGCCGTGGCGCTCGGCCCAGCGCAGATACATCCGCTGGAGGCGCTCCGCGAAGTCGGAGGCGTCGACGCCGCCCGCTTCGGCGCGGATGTTGACGAGGGCCTCGCGCTCGTCGTACTCGCCGGAGAGGAGGGTGCGGACCTCCATCTCGTCGACGGCCCGGCGGACGCTGACCAGCTCGGTCTCGGCCTCGGCCAGGGTGTCGGCGTCGTCTTCGGCCTCGGCCAGTTCGAAGAGGACCGCGAGGTCGTCGATGCGTCCGCGCAGGTGCTCGGCCTTGCGCAGCTCCGCCTGGAGGTGGGAGAGCCGGCTGGTGATCTTCTGCGCCGCCTCCGGGTCGTCCCACAGGGACGGGGCCGCGGCCTGCTCTTCAAGCACGGCGATGTCTGCCCTGATCCTGTCGAGGTCCAGAACGGACTCGATCGACCCCATGGTCGCGGAGAGGGACTTCAGCTCTTCGGATACATCGACGACTGCCACGCGTCCAAGCGTAACGGCTGGGCGCGCCGACCCGGTCCGCCAGGTGGCGGACGACGGTCGGCGACCGGCCCGCAGAAGGGCTCCGGGCCCGGTCGGGGCGGTGGCGGGCCCGGCGGGAACAGGGGCGGAGCCGGGCCCGTCGCGCGGCTACCGGGGTGCCGACCGGCCGGGCTCCGCGGGCCGCGGGAGGGCGTCCGCGTCGGAGGTGGCCAGCCAGCCGCCGACGCCCACGACCACCGCCACCAGGAGCACGGCCACCCCGCGCCGCACCCGGACCGAGCGGCGGCTGCCCTTGTTGCGGGCCGAGCCCGGGCGGCGCTGGCCCGGGGCGCGGGGGGCGCGGGCGGTGCCGTGGGCGCCGCCGGACAGCTCGTCGGGGCCGGGGACCCGCATGGAGGTGTGGGTGTCGCGGTTGGCGTCCGCGGGGGTGGCACCGGGGACCAGGGGGACCGCGCCTCGGCGGCGGGGCGCGGACGCGGTCGCGGCGAGGTCCGGCGTACCGGTCTCGAACCGCTCGGTGGCCGGCCCGTCGTCGCCGTCGCCCTCGCCGTCGCCGGGGCCGTCGACGTCCCGGACGTCCAGCGGGGGCAGTCCCGCGAGCCCGGGCAGGGTCTCGCGGAGCCGGACGCCCAGCTCGGAGGCGCGCAGCCGGGACGCGGGGGCCTTGGCCAGGCACTGGACGATCAGCTGCCACAGGTCGTCCGGGATGCCCGGGAGCGGGACGACGGTCTCGGTGACATGGCGGCGCAGTACGGCGCCGGGGTGACCGCCGCCGAAGGGGGTGAACCCGGCGAGCAGTTCGTAGAGGACGGTGGCGAGGGCGTAGATGTCGACGGCGGCGCGCGGCGGCAGACCCTCGACGATCTCGGGCGCCAGATAGTCCGGAGTGCCGATGATCTTCGTGGACTTGGTGCGCCGGGCGGTGTCGATCAGCTTGGCCACGCCGAAGTCGGTCAGCAGCGCCGGGTGGGAGCCCGCCGGGCCGAGGGGCCCCTGCATGTCGAGGAGGATGTTCTCGGGTTTGACGTCGCGGTGGACGATGCCGGCGCGGTGGGCGGCCGCCAGTCCGTCGGCGACGTCGGCGACGATCGCGACGGCCGCCTCGGGCGCGAGCCTGCGCTCCCGGTCCAGGCGGGTGCGCAGATCGGTGCCGCGGACGAGGTCCATGACGAGCGCGAGGTCGTTTCCGTCGACGACGAGGTCGCGGACGGAGACGATCCGGGGATGGTCCAGCCCGAGCAGGGCGGTGCGCTCCTGTACGAACCGTCCGACCAGCTCCTGGTCGGCGGCGAGGTCCTCGCGCAACAGTTTGATGGCGACGGGCCCCTCGGGGCCCTCCCCGGCCCAGACCGTGCCCGCGCTGCCCCGTCCGAGAATCTGATGGGCCGTGTACCGGCTGCCGATATTCCGTGCCAAGACTGCTCCCTCAGCGGCTGGCGTTGCGCATAACGTACGCGGCTGACGGGGGCGGATGTGCCCCGGATGGCCCCGGACAACGCCCACCCGGGGCGAATTCGACGACCAATCCAGGACATACCCGGGAAAACAACGGCCGATTTCACCCTTGAGGAAGTCGACAAAGAGACTCACCGGGCGGGCGGCCGATACGGCGGGCCGCCTGCCCGGTGCGGTGCTCCGGTGCCATGGTCACGGTGGTGGTCCGGTGCCGTGGTCCGGCGCGGTGTCGGCTATCCGCCGGTGCCGCTGCCCGTGCCCGTACCGGAGCTGCCGCCCGTACCGCCCGTGCCGGAGCCGCCGCTGTCGGAGCCGGTGAGGTCGGAGATCCAGTCCGAGACCGTCGAGATGCCGTCGCCGATCGCCTCCCAGTAGCCCTTGCCCTGGGCCACCCAGTCCTGGAGCGGGGTCAGCTCCCAGACCAGCCAGCCCGCGACGAAGAGCATCACCACGGAGAAGAGGCAGCCCTTCAGACAGCCCAGGCCGGGGATCCTCATGGGATTGGCGCTGCGCTGCCGCGGCGGTCGCGGCTCACGGGGCTGACGCGCGGGCGGCTCGGGCTGCTGGGGTTGCTGCGGCTGCTGGGGCGGGGTGTACGGCTGGACCTGCTGCGGCGGAGGCGCGTACTGCTGGCGCTGCGGCGGCTGGGGCTGGGGCTGCTGGTACGGCTGGGGAGCGTACTGCTGCTGGTGGTGGTGCTGAGGCGGGCCCTGCGGGGGTCCCTGGTGCTGGGGCGGGCCCTGGGGCGGCTGCTGCCGCTGCGGCCTGCGGCGCAGGGGGTCCTGTCCGGGGTCGAGGTACTGGACCTGCGTCTGCTCGTTGCGGTCGCGGGCGGCCCGCAGCTGGGACTGCCAGGGGTGCGGATCCTCCGGCCCGGGGCCGCCGGGCGGTCCGTCCGGGCGCTGCGGCACGGGCGGCATGACGGCCGTGGGGTCGGCGGCGCCGGTGTGCGGCAGCACGCTCGTGGCGTCGGCCGCTCCGGCCGGTCCCCCGGTATGCGGCAGCACGCTCGTCGCCGCCGCGGGGTCGTACGCGCCGGCGTTGTGCGGGAGGACCTGCGTGGGGTCGGCGGCGCCGGGGGTCTCCGGGACGGGCGCCGGGGCCGGATCGGGCGCGAGCAGCGCGCCGACGCCGAGGGCCGCGTCGATCTGGGCGGGGGACGAGTGCACCCCGATACCGGCGGCGACGACCCGCAGACCGCGGGCGAGGTTCTCCGCGCTGGGCCGCCGGCCGGGCTCCTTGCTGAGGCACCGCTCGATGACGGTCCACAGCGGCTCGGGCACGGTGCTGGGGCGCCGGGGCTCCTCGCTGAGATGGCGGTGGAGCACCTCCAGAGCCGTCCCCCCGGCGAACGGCGGACGGCCGGTGACCAGCTCGTAGAGCAGGATGCCCGCGCCGTAGATGTCGACGGCGGAGGTCTGCGGGCGGCCCTCGGCGGATTCGGGGGCCACATAGGCAGGCGTACCCACGAATTCATGGGTACGGGTGAGGCCGGGCGAGTCCGCGAGGCGGGCGATCCCGAAGTCGGTGAGCATCGGGTGCAGATGGCCGTCGGGGTCGGTGCGCAGCAGGACGTTCGCCGGCTTCAGATCGCGGTGGACCACGCCGTCGGCGTGGCTGGAGGCGAGGGCATCGGCGATCTGGGCCGTCAGCAGGGCGGCGGCGACGGGGGTGAACGGGCCGTTCTCCCGGAGCTGGCGGTGCAGATCGGGGCCGTCGATCAGGTCCATGACGAGGGCGAGGAGGTCGCCCTCGACGACGAGGTCGCGGGTCCGCACGATATTGGGGTGGGTGAGGCGGAGCAGCACGGAGCGCTCGCGCAGGAAGCGCATCACGACGTCCGCGTCGTTCGCCAGCTCCTCCTTGAGGACCTTGATGGCCACGGTCTCGCCCGGCTGGCCGGGCACGGCCGCCTCCGCCCCGGCGGTCTCCCGCTGCCGGGCGCGCCAGACGGTGCCCGTGGCTCCGCGCCCGAGCGGCTGCTCCAGGAGGTACTTGCTGCCTACAGGCCGCACGTCTTGCGCTCCCTGCTGATCGTGGTCCTTGCCCGGTCCGGCACCGGGGCCCCGGCACTCCCCGGGGTCCGGGGCGCCGGAAGGTCGGCGTTCCGACCCACTTTAGTGGGGCGGGCCGGTAGGACGTTCGGTTGTCCACAGGCGCCGCGGAGCCGGTACGAACGGTACGGGGGCGGATCCCCCGGACGCGCCGGACCCGGAACAGGCACGCGTGACCGCGTGCGGCCGCGTACCGGCAGGTACGGGCACCGCTGAACGCCGTTCGCTTACTAGACGCCACCGGGGCGTACGAGGTTGCCGCCGTCTCCTGTGAACCCGGCAGCCGTGCGCCTGCCCCCGGCTTCCCCCCGGCCGGTACGGCGGGCACGCATCGCCGCCGCACCCGGTGCGGGCGGCCGTCCCGCCGGGCGCACGTCCGCCGCGAGGACCGGGCAGGGTGACCGGTGACCCCGCAGCCGACCGGCCGGAGCCCGGTGGGGGCGGGCCCACCGCTGCCGTTCCGCGCCCGACCCTGCAGACCCGGCGCAGGGTGTACGGCTCACACCGGCCCGGCCGCCTGCCCGCGCGTCGGGGCCGCGCAGACCGGGGTGACCACCCGGCGCCCGGGCCCGAAGCCCGGCCCGGAACCGGAGCACCCCGCCCCGGCAGGAACGCCGTCCCGCCGGGCGTACAGCCTCCGCATCGGCCGGGCCGTTCGCGCCTCCTCCCGCAGAAGGCAACCGCCCGGGCGCGGCGTGACCAACCGGCGTCCCCGCGCCCGGCGCAACGGCCGGGCGGGGGCGGGCACCGCCGTGCAGCCCGCCACCGGAAGCGGAACCTCCAGCTCCTTGGGTGCGCGGGCGACGACCGGAAGGCCGTCCCGCCAGGCGTACGTGCGCCGCGAGGCCCCCACCGGGTGCGGAGGCCCCCCGCCGAGCACCTCGCGCCCCCGGCGCTCCGGCGCGCCCCGGCCCGTGCGCGCCCCGTCGCGGAAGCCTCCGGAAGGCCCGTTGAGGACGTAACCACGCATTTCTCCGGCCGGAGGGGACCAATCATGATCACTTCTTGGCGATACCCGGGCGTGTTGTCAGTGGCAGGTGCGAGGATTCCCCCAGCACGCGTACGCGGGGCGGGGAGCCCCGTGCGTGCCGACCCGGCCGGGTGGGGGTGACGAGGCGGTTCCCCCGCCGGCATCCGTGCAGAAGGGATTGCTGACGGCGATGCAGATCCGGCTGACCGTGTCCGTGCCGCGCGGCGGGCAGGCCGCGGCGGGGCACGCGGGTGGTGCGCGCACGTGCGACGTGCTGGTCACCGCCCCCGCGGGGACGGCGCTGTCCGCCGTGGCGTCGGGTCTGGCGGCGGCCGTCGCCGGCGGCTCCGAGACCTCCGGTCCCGTCGTGCTGTACGCGGGCGGGGAGCGGCTGGACGCCCAGCGCCGGATCCTCGGCGAGCCCCCTCTGGTGGACGGCGCGGTGCTCGCGCTCCAGTCGCCCGGTGACGACGGCCCCGCGGACGCCGGTGCGGAGCCGCAGCTCCATATCGTGGCAGGTCCGGACTCCGGCGGTGTCCATCTGCTGCACGGCGGCCGGATCGGCGTCGGCCGCTCGGCCGAGGCCGACGTCCCGCTGGACGATCCGGACGTCTCCCGGCTGCACTGCGCGGTGACCGTCGGGGAGGACGGCCGGGTCACGGTCGCCGACCTCGGCTCGACCAACGGCACCGCCCTCGACGGCCGGGCCGTCGGCGAGCGGCCGGTGCCCCTGCGCCCCGGGGCGCTGCTGCGGATCGGGGAGTCGACGCTCCGGCTGACCGCGCCCGGTTCGCTCCCCGTGCCGCTGCCGACCGCCCCGGACGGCGAGGGCCGCCTCCGGATCCCGGCCCGCCCCCCGGGGACGTACCCCCCTGACGAAGAGACCGACGAGACCGGCGGAACAGGCGGGACAGGCGGGACAGGCGGAGAGTCCTCGTACACCGCGCTCCCCGAGACCGCCGTGTACGACGGCGCTCCGGCGGTCCTGGAGCCGGAGCCCTCCGGTGCCGGGGCGCGCCGCAAGGGCGGTATAGGTGCCTGGGCCCGGCGGTTCAAGGCAGCACCCGAGCCCGACGGCGGGGAGCTGTCCGCCGCGCCCGGCCCGGAGGCCGCGCCGCCCGCCCGGCCCGTGCCGGAGACCTGGCCCGATCCCGCCGCCGTCCTGCTCACCGCCCTCGGGCCCGGCCCCCGGCTCTGGGAGCGCGATTCCGGGCATCCGGAGTCCCTGGTGCTGCGCCTGGGCACCGCGGACCGCGAAGGTCTGCCGTCCGTGCCGGTGACGGTCGGGCTGCGGGAGGCCGGTTCGCTGGGGATCGCCGGTCCGCGGCCCCGGCTCACCGGCGCCGCCCGCTGGGCCGTCGCCCAGCTCGCCGCCCTGCACTCCCCCGCGGGGCTGGAGATCGTGCTGATCTCCGCCGACCGCAGCCGGGCCGCGGAGGCGCGCCGCGCCGACTGGGCCTGGCTCGGCTGGCTGCCCCAGGTGCGGCCCGCACACGGCCAGGACTGCCGGCTGCTGCTGGCGTACGACCGCGACCAGGCCGCCGCCCGGACCGCCGAGCTGACCCGCCGGCTGGACGACGGGCCGCTCGGCCCCGGCTGGCCGAGCGCGGACCGTACCGCCCTCGCATCGGCCGCCGGGCAGTACGAAGGACCGCGTACGGTCGTGATCGTCGACGGCGACCCCGGGTCCGCGGCGCTGCGGGAGACCGCGGCCCGGCTGGCGGGCGCGGGCTGGTCCGCCGGGATCCATCTGATCGTGCTGGCCGAAACGCCCGCGGCCTCCCCGGCGGCCCCGGTCGCCGCGGTGTACGAGACGGCGTGCGCGGCGTCGCTGCCGTTCCGCGAGTGCGGGGCCGTCGGCATGCTCAGCGGCGATGTGGCGACCGGGCTGCGGGTGCTGCGGACGTCCGGCGGGCTGCCCGCGGGACAGGGCACGCTCGCCGTGGTGGACG
This sequence comes from Streptomyces tsukubensis, assembly GCF_003932715.1. Classification (NCBI taxonomy): domain Bacteria; kingdom Bacillati; phylum Actinomycetota; class Actinomycetes; order Kitasatosporales; family Streptomycetaceae; genus Streptomyces; species Streptomyces tsukubensis. Next base: position 2,805,046 of record NZ_CP020700.1, read on the forward strand.
CGGTGTCGGCGGCCTGGGCCGAGCGGTTCGCCAGGGCGCTCGCCCCCCTGCGTACGGAAGAAAATGACGACGGCTCCGGTGGCTCCGGCGGCCGGGCGGCGGCGCTGCCCCGCTCCTCCCGGCTGCTGGACGAGCTGGGCCTGGCCCGGGCCACACCCGCCTCGCTGATGGCCCGCTGGGCCGCGGCCGGGGAGGTGCCGGCGCCGGTCGCCGTGCTGGGCTCAGGCCCGCACGGCCCGCTGGCGGTGGATCTGGCGGCGGAGGGCCCGCATCTGCTGATCGAAGGACCTCCCGGCAGCGGCCGTACGGAGCTGCTGCGCTCGGTCGCCGCCTCGCTGGCCGCCGCCGGGCGCCCCGACCGCCTGGGGTTGCTGCTGGTCGACGGCGCGGGCGGCGGCGAGCGGGGAGCGGGCCTCGCGGCCTGCACGGATCTGCCGCATGTCACCGACCATCTGGTGGCCAGCGACCCGGTGCGGATGCGGACCTTCGCCCAGTCGCTGGGCGCGGAGCTGAAGCGGCGGGCCGAACTGCTGGAAGGCACCGACTTCGCCGGCTGGCACGCCGTGGGCCGGAGCGGCGGCGGGCAGCGGACCGCCGGGCGGGTCGTCGGCCCGCGTTCGCCGAGCGCGGGGGAGCAGGGCGGTACGGCCGCGGTCGGATCGCGTACGGCTGCCGCCCGCGCGGCCCAGACGGGCCTCCAGGGCGGCCGGGGCGATCTGGAATCCCCGCCGAGCAGTACGCTCCGGCTGCGCCCCGGCGGCCGTACGCGACCCGCTCCCACCCCCGGCCCGCTGCCCCGGCTGGTGGTGCTGGTGGACGATTTCGACGCCTTGGTCGCCCCGGCCCTCGGTAGTACGGGCCGCCCGTCGGCCGGTTCCGTGGTGCGGGCGCTGGAGGCCGTGGCCAGGGACGGCGAGCGCCTCGGGGTCCATCTCGTCGCCGCCTCCGCCCGACCGGACCGGACGGCCGATACGGCGCTGGCGCGCTCCGGCGGGCTGCGTGCCGTCCTCGACCAGCCCCCGGCGCAGGCGGGACCGGACGCTCCGCTCCCCGGGCGCGGGCGGCTCGGCCGTCCGGACGGCCGGGTCGTCGAGTTCCAGGGGGGCCGGGTCACCGGCCGGATCCCGCGGACGGCGACCCTGCGGCCGACCGTCGTCCCGCTGGAGTGGGAGCGGATGGGCGATCCGCCGACCCGCAGACCGGTCCGGGAGCTGGGGAACGGGCCGACGGATCTGGCGCTGCTGGCCAGCGCGCTGGAGCGGGCCGCGGGCTCGGTGGACGCGGCCCCGCTGCCGCCGCTGGCCCCCGTCCCCTCCTAGCCGAACACTCGGACACTCGGACACTCGGACACTCGGACACTCGGGCAGCCGGGCAGCCGGGCAGCCGGACAGCCGGACAGCCGGACAGACCGGCGTTCAAACGGCGTGCACCTCCCCGCCGTTCCCTCGCCGTTCCCCCGCAGAAAGAGCCGTATTCCTTCACCGTCCGGGAGTTTGACCGGACATCACATCACAGAGGAATCACGAAAGCGCCGTCCGTTCTGCCCAACGGATTGCGAACCCCTCGCCCCAGGCATAGACCTGACACGCACCACGTCAGCGCCGGCTGAGAGAACGGGGCAGCAATGCATACACCTCTCCGCATGAGCAAGACCGTGAAAGCGGCGGTGGCCTGCACCGTCGTCCTCGCATTCACCGTGGCGGGCTGCGGTGACGACAAGGGCGGCGACGACGGCAAGGACACCGGAAGAAGCAGCGGCACCGATTCCGCCGTCCGGCTCCCGCAGCTGAACGGCCAGACAGTGCAGGTCGCCGCGGTCTGGAGCGGCAAGGAGCAGGAGAACTTCGTCAAGGTCCTCGACGAGTTCGAGAAGCGGACCGGCGCGAAGGTCACCTTCGTGCCCGCGCAGGATCCGATCGTCAACTTCCTCGGCACCAAGATCGCCGGGGGCAGTCCGCCCGATGTGGCGCTGCTCCCCCAGCCCGGCGCCATCCGCCAGGCCGTCCAGCGTGCCTGGGCCAAACCCGTCGGCCCGGAGGCGAAGGCCGAACTGGCGAAGAACTATTCGGCGGGCTGGCAGAAGACGGGCCAGGTCGACGGCGTGCAGTACGGCGTCTACTACAAGGCCGCCAACAAGTCCCTGGTCTGGTACAACACGGCCGTCTTCGAGGCGGCGGGCGTCCAGGAGCCCACCACCTGGCAGGAGTTCCTGACCGCCGCCGAGACCGTATCGGCGTACGGCGTCACCCCGGTCTCGGTCGCGGGCGCCGACGGCTGGACCCTGACCGACTGGTTCGAGAACATCTACCTCTCCCAGGCGGGCCCCGAGAAGTACGACCAGCTCGCCGCGCACACCATCAAGTGGACCGACCCGTCCGTGACCCGTGCGCTGACCACCCTCGCCCAGTTGTTCGGCAGGCCGGAGCTGATAGCGGGCGGCGCGGACGGCGCGCTCCAGACCGAGTTCCCGGCGTCGGTCAGCCAGACGTTCACCGGCGGCGACCGGGCCAAGGCGGCGATGGTCTTCGAGGGCGACTTCGTCGGTGTCACCATCGGCGAGACCAAGGCGAAGATCGGCACGGACGCCAAGGTGTTCCCGTTCCCGGCGGTCGGGGCGAAGGCCCCGCTGGTCGGCGGCGGCGACGCGGCGGTCGCCCTGAAGGACAGCAAGGGCGCGCAGGCGCTGCTGACCTTCCTCGCCTCGCCGGACGCGGCCCGTATCCAGGCAGCGGCGGGCGGTTTCGTCTCGCCGAACAAGTCCCTCGACCCGGCCGCGTACCCGAACGACGTCCAGCGCAATATCGCGAAGGCGCTGATCGCCGCGGGCGACGGTGTCCGTTTCGATATGTCGGACCAGATGCCGCAGGCGTTCGGCGGAACACCTGGCAAGGGTCTGTGGAAACTTCTCCAGGACTTCCTGAAGAACCCGAAGGACACGGCGGGAATCCAGGCGAAACTGGAATCCGACGCCGCGAAGGCGTACGCGGGCTGACGGCGGGTGTCCTCCGCAGTGCAGGCGGGGGGCCCGGCCCGGCCGGAGCCTCCCGCGGGTCCGCGCAAGAGCGTGACCGGCACCCGGACCGTTCTGGTGGCCGGCTTTCTGCTGCCGGCACTGGTGCTGCTGGGCGCGCTCGTGGTCTACCCGATCGGGTACTCGGTCTACCGTTCCTTCTTCGACCAGGCGGGCACCGGCTTCGCCGGGCTCGACAACTACCGGGAGATCTTCACCGACGAGGCGATCTTCACGGCGGTGAAGAACAACGCGGTCTGGGTGGTCCTCGCGCCCACCGTGACCACCGCCCTCGGGCTGATCTTCGCCGTGCTCACCGAACGCGTCCGCTGGGGCACCGCGTTCAAACTGGTCGTCTTCATGCCGATGGCGATCTCGATGCTGGCCGCGGGGATCATCTTCCGGCTGGTGTACGAGCAGGATCCGGACCGCGGGCTGGCCAACGCGGTCTGGGTCGGGGTCCATGACACCTTCACCGAGTCGTCGGCCTTCCCCCGGGCCCGGCCGCTGCCGGTGCACCCGCTGGAGCCGGGCGGCGGCGGGGCGTTCGTCACCAGGGCGCCGGTGTCGGCGGGGACGCCCGTACTGCTGCCGCTGGTCGGAGTGGCGCCGGACCGGATGCCGTCGGACGCCCGGCCCGCGCGGACACCGGCGCCGGACCCGGACGGCGGGATCACCGGCACCGCGTGGCTCGACTTCACCCGGGGCGGCGGCGGAAAGCCCAATGTCACCGACCCGCAGGAGCTGGGGCTCAAGGGGATCTCCGTCGAAGCCGTCAAGGACGGGAAGGTGGTGGCGAAGGCCCGGGCCGGGGCGGACGGGGTGTTCACCCTGCCCGCCGAGGCGGACGGGGCGGTGCTGCGACTGCCCGCGGCCAACTTCCGTGAGGCGTACAACGGTGTGAGCTGGCTCGGCCCGTCGCTCGTCACCCCCGCGATCATCGGCAGCTATGTCTGGATGTGGGCCGGGTTCGCGATGGTGCTGATCGCGGCCGGACTGGCGAGCGTGCCGCGCGAACTGCTGGAACAGGCCCGGGTCGACGGGGCGGGCGAATGGCAGGTCTTCCGCCGGATCACCGTGCCGCTGCTGGCACCGGTCCTGGCGGTGGTGCTGGTCACCCTGATGATCAACGTACTGAAGATCTTCGACCTGGTGTACGTGATCGCGCCCGGATCGGCCCAGGACGACGCCAATGTGCTGGCGCTCCAGTTGTACCGCTCGTCCTTCGGGACGGCGGCCGACCTCGGCGTCGGCAGCGCCATCGCGGTACTGCTGCTGTTGCTGGTGGTGCCGGTGATGGTGGTCAATATCCGGCGGATACGGAAGGAGGACCGGCGATGACGGCGACCCGCCCGCGGGCAGCGGGGACCACCGCCGGGAAGGGCCCGGCCCGGCGGCCGCTCGCGGCCCGGATCGCGGCCCGGGCGGGCTCCGGCGGGGTCCGGGTCCTGCTGATCCTGACCGCCCTGTTCTGGCTGCTGCCGACCGTCGGCCTGCTGATCTCGTCGCTGCGCAGCCCCGCCGATATCGCGGCCGACGGCTGGTGGTCGGTGTTCACCGCGCCCGCGCAGCTCACCACGGAGAACTACGCGCAGCTGCTGAAGAACGAGGCGGTCACCGACTCCCTGGTCAGCAGTCTCATGATCACCGTTCCGTCGACGGTGCTCGTGGTGGCCGTCGGGGCGCTGGCGGGCTATGCCTTCGCCTGGATGGACTTCCCCGGCCGCGACTGGTGCTTCCTGCTGGTCGTGGCGCTGCTGGTGGTCCCGGTGCAGGTGGCGCTAGTCCCGGTCGCCGAGCTGTTCGGGGTGATCGGGATCTTCGAGACCACGCTCGGGGTGATCCTCTTCCATGTGGCCTTCGGGCTGCCGTTCGCGATCTTCCTGCTGCGGAACTTCTTCGCGGAGATCCCGCGCGAGCTGCTGGAGGCGGCCCGGCTGGACGGCGCGGGCGAGCTGCGGCTCTTCGCCCGGGTGGTACTGCCGCTCGGTGGTCCGGCCATTGCGTCGCTGGGGATCTTCCAGTTCCTGTGGGTGTGGAACGACATGCTGATCGCGCTGATCTTCGCGGACACCGACAGCGCGCCGGTCACGGTGGTCCTGCAGCGGCAGGTCCGCCAGTTCGGCAACAACATCGACGTCCTCGCCTCGGGGGCGTTCCTGTCGATGGTCGTCCCGCTGGTGGTGTTCTTCGCCTTCCAGCGGCAGTTCGTCTCGGGGGTGATGGCCGGGGCGGTCAAATAGCCCGAGGCCGGTCCGCCGGGGGCGGCGGTACGGGGAGGGGGGCCGGGGCCCGTGCGGGTGCCGGCCCCCTCCTCGTACCCGCATAAAAGCCTCGCACCCGTACAGAACCTCGGCAGCCCGGCCCGGGTCGGCCCCCGGGGGTCACACCCGCAGCGCCGCCACCGCCCCGCGCGCCAGGACGTCCAGATAGCCCTTCGGGAGCTTCTCCCGCACCACCACCAGACGCCAGTACAGCGGTCCGACCGTGACATCGAGCAGACGGTACGCGTCGGTGCCCGGCGGCAGCTCGCCGCGGGCGACGGCGTCCCGCACGATCATCGCGGCCATCCCCCGCTGGCTGTCCACCAGCGCGGCCTTGATCGCATCGGCGATCTCCGGACTGCGGGCGGATTCGACGATCAGATCCGGGATGATCTGCGAGGCCACGGGGTGGCGCAGGGCGTGCGACGCGACCTCCAGCAGCGCCCGTACGTCCCCGTACAGCGACCCGGTGGACGGCGCGGGCAGACCCTGGACGGCGAAGGCCGACAGCAGATCCACGACCAGGGACAGCTTGGACTTCCAGCGGCGGTAGACCGCCGTCTTCCCGACGCCCGCGCGGCGCGCGATGCCTTCGATCGACATCCGGGCGAAGCCGACCGTGGCCAGCTCCTCGAAGACGGCGGCGCGGATCGCCTCCGTCACTTCCTCGCGGAGCACTGCGGCACCCGCGGGCGCGCGTCGTGGAGGTCGCGGGTCCGGGTCGGTGGTCATGGCGAGGAGCATACCCGTGACGACGAAACGGTTGCGTTGCGACGCACGTACGCCCTAGTCTCGCCGTAGCGACGAAACGGACCCGTCCCGTCGTCATGGATTCGGTTCACCTGTCGGCCCCCCACCGGCGGGCGGACGGGTGAACAGACGAACGGCGGAGCGGCCACCCGGACCGCGCCCGCCGGGGCCGGGACCGGCGCGTACCCGCCCGTACGGCCGGTACGCCCCCGGGTTCCGCGCCCTCCGGCCAGTCCCCCCTTGCCCGCCCTCGGCGAAAGCGACCAGAGTGAGCAGCCAGACGATCTCCCCACCGATGCCGACGGGCATCGGCGGCCCCTCGGGAGCCCGCGCCGAAACCCCACGTGAGCTGGCCCTGCGCCATGGGCTCACGGTCAGCGGGGAACGCCCGACGCTGCCCGGTTACGTACGGCAGCTCTGGGCCCGGCGCCACTTCATCACCGCGTTCGCCACCGCCAAGACCCACGCCCAGTACAGCCAGGCCAAGCTCGGCCAGCTGTGGCAGCTGGTGACCCCGCTGCTGAACGCGGCGGTCTACTACTTCATCTTCGGCATCCTGCTCGGGACCAGCAAGGACGTCCCGGACTTCGTGCCGTTCCTGGTCACCGGGGTGTTCATCTGGACCTTCACCTCGAATTCGGTCATGGCGGGGACCCGGGCGGTCACCGGGAACATCGGGCTGGTCCGCGCGCTCCACTTCCCCCGGGCGTCCCTGCCGATCGCCCTGGCGATGCAGCAGTTCCAGCAGCTGCTGTTCTCCATGGGCGTCCTGACCGTCATCCTGGTGGGCTTCGGACAGCTCCCGCAGGCGTCCTGGCTGCTGGTCCTGCCCGCGCTCGCGCTCCAGACCGTGTTCAACACCGGAGTCGCGATGATGGTGGCCCGGATCTCGGCGCACACGCCCGATGTGGCCCAGCTCATGCCCTTCGTCCTGCGTACCTGGATGTACTCGTCGGGTGTGATGTGGAGCATCTCCACCGTCCTGAGGGGCCATGACCTGCCGGAGTGGGTCATGCTTGGCCTGCAGTACAACCCGGCGGCGGTCTACATCGACCTGGTGCGCTTCGCACTGATCGACAGCTACACCTCGGCCCAGCTTCCGCCGCACGTCTGGGCGGTCGCCCTCGGCTGGGCCGCGCTCTTCGGGGTGGGCGGATTCATGTACTTCTGGAAGGCGGAGGAGCGGTACGGCCGTGGCTGAGAACCTGATGACGACAGCGGACCGAGTGCAGACCCCGGCCGGTTCGGTCCCGGAGCGGGTCCCGACGGTCGTCGTGGACGGGGTCCACATCAAGTACCGGGTGAACGGCGGCCGCGGCGGCAAGGGCAGCGCCACCGCCGCACTGAGCCGGCTGATCTCCCGCAAGGAGCGCAAGGCCCGCAAATCGGGCAAGCCCGCGCCGGGCGTACGCGAGGTGCACGCGGTCAAGGGCGTGACCTTCACCGCGTACAAGGGCGAGGCCATCGGGCTGATCGGCTCCAACGGCTCCGGCAAGTCCACCCTCCTCAAGGCGATCGCCGGACTGCTGCCCACCGCCGAAGGCCGTGTCTACACCCAGGGCCAGCCGTCCCTCCTCGGAGTGAACGCGGCCCTGATGAGCGACCTCACCGGCGAGCGGAACGTCATCCTCGGCGGCCTCGCCATGGGCATGACCCGGGATGAGATCCAGCGGGCCTACCAGGGCATCGTCGACTTCTCCGGAATCAACGACAAGGGCGACTTCATCTCGCTGCCGATGCGGACGTACTCCTCCGGCATGGGCGCCCGGCTGCGGTTCGCGATCGCGGCGGCCAAGAGCCACGACGTCCTGCTGATCGACGAGGCACTGGCGACCGGTGACGCGAAGTTCCGCCGCCGCAGCCAGGCCCGGATCACCGAACTGCGCAAGGAGGCCGGCACGGTCTTCCTGGTCAGCCACAGCAACACCACGATCACGGAGACCTGCGAGCGGGCCCTGTGGCTGGAGGCGGGAGTCCTGCGGATGGACGGCCCGGCCAAGGAGGTCGTCGCCGCGTACGAGGCCTTCACCAGCGGCAAGAAGTAACCGGACCCTTTTTCGGGGCTCGGTTCGCCTCCGGGGCGCTTAAGCCGCGGTCTTCAGTCGATCGTGCTCGGCCGCTCGTTCCTCACGGCCTGCGCGCGTTCTCCTTCCAGACCTCGGCGCGCCCCTTCAGCTCACTCGCCTGCCCTCGGGGGCCGGCTTCCGCCACCCGGCGCCGGGGGTGGCGGAAGCCGCCAACCGCTACAAAGCGGACTAATGTACCGGGCGATGACTCCGCAACGGATCACCCCCCTGCCCTCGGGCCACCGGCTCTCCCCGCGCCCCGCCCTGCGCGCCGCGGACGACCACGACACCGCCCGGCCCCGGGACACCGTCGCCCTGGCCGCCGTCTGGGCGGTCACCCGCGCCGGAATGCTCGCCCTGCTGGTCGTCGACCGGCTCGGTGACAGCGGGGTCGCGGGCGAGGTCCACACCCTCTACCGGGGCTGGTTCGAGCAGCTCGTCCACGGCTCGTTCCCGGTGGACGACGTCACCTGGCAGTACCCGCCGGGCGCCGCGCTCGTGCTGCTCTCCCCCGCCGCCCTGCCCTGGCTGACGTACTTCCAGGCCTTCGTCGTGATCGTGCTGGTCGCCGACGCCACGATCACGCGTGCCCTGGCGCGGGCCGGGCTGCCCGGCGCATGGCTCTGGGTCTGCGCCCTGCCGCTGCTGCTGAACCTGCCGCTGGCCAGGTACGACGTCCCCGTCACCGCCGTCGCCGTGCTCGGGCTGCTCGCCCTGGCCCGCCGGCCCGGGGCGGGCGGCGCGCTCGCCGGGCTCGGCGCCATGATCAAGGTGTGGCCGGTGCTGACGCTGCTGGGGACGCCCCGGGGGCACCGCACCCGGGCCGCCTGGGGCTCGGCCGCCGCCACGGCCGTCGCGCTCCTCGCCGTACTCGTCCTCTGCTTCGGCCACACCCTCGGCTTTCTGCGGCAGCAGAGCGCGCGGGGCGTCCAGATCGAATCGCTGGGCGGCACCGCGCTCCAGCTCGCCCGGGCGGTGGGCTGGAGCGGCGAGGTCCGCTATCAGTACGGCGCCTTCGAGTTCGCCGGGCCGTACGTCTCCTCCGTCGCCCGGCTCTCCCTCGCGCTGACGGCCGCGGCCTTCTGCTGGCTGCTGCTGTGGCGGATCAGGGCCCGGCGGTGGAGCCCGGCGACACCGTACGACGCCGCGTTCACCGCCGTCCTCCTGTTCACCGTCACCAGCAGGGTGATCAGCCCGCAGTATCTGATCTGGCTGCTGGGGCTGGCCGCGGTCTGCCTCACGGCCCGGACCACCGTCCAGCGCCCGGCCGCTCTGCTGATGGTCCCGGCGGCGGCGGTCAGCGCCCTGGCGTACCCGTTGCACTACGAGGACGTCATCGACGGGACCCCGCTGGGGTGTGCGCTGATGCTGGTCCGGAACGGGCTGCTGCTGGCGGCCGCCTTCCTGGCCTGCCGCCGGCTCTGGCGCGCCACCGTCTGAAACCCCGCGGTACGGCCGGTACGGCGAGGGGGTACGGCGAGGGGCCCGCCCCCGGACAAGCCGGGAACAGGCCCCTCGTACCACACACACCCGCTAGCTGTGCGTCCGCAGCAGCTGCCGCATCGTCCGCATCGCCACCGACAGATTCGCCAGGTCGAAGGTGTCGGAACCCTGGATCTCGTCGAGGGTGGCCCGCGCCCGGCCCAGGATCGACGCGTTCTTGGCCTCCCAGTCCTTGAACCGCTCCTCGGGCGTCGAGGTGCCGTTGCCGACGGAGAGGACGTCGCCGGTGAGCATGGCGTGCGCCGCGTACAGGTCCTCGCGGATCGACGCCCGCGCCATCGACTGCCAGCGGTCGGCCCGCGGCAGTTCGATGATCCGGTCCATCAGCTGGGTGATCCGCAGCCGGTCCGCGAGGTCGTAGTAGACCTCGGCGACCTCCAGCGGCTCCTTGCCGGTACGGTCCGCGATGGCGACGATGTCCAGCGTCGGGAACGCCGAGGAGAACCCGGCCACCCACATCGCCAGCTCCTCCGGCACGCCCTCCGCGGTCAGCTCGTCCAGAATGCCCTGGTACCACTCCAGATCGGCACCGCGCAGCAGCTTCGGCAGCTCACCGCGGACCAGCGCGATCCGCTCCGCGAAGAACTCCACGGTCTCGGCGAGCTGGAGCGGCTGCGGCCGGTTGCCCAGCAGCCAGCGCGTACCGCGTTCGACCAGACGCCGCGAGTGGAGCCGGATCCGGGTCTGGACCCCGGCCGACACCTCGTTGTCCAGCGCCTCGACGGCGTCCCAGACGGTGGCGAGGCCGAAGATCTCGCGGGCCGCGGCCTGGGCCCGTACCACCTCTTCGGTCGAGGCCCCGGTCTCCTCCCGCAGCCGGTGCAGGAAGGTCGAGCCGCCGGTGTTGACGGTGTCGTTGACCAGGACGGTCGTGATGATCTCCCGGCGCAGCGCATGCCCGTCCACGGCCTCGGGGAACTTCTTCCGCAGCGGCTTGGGGAAGTAGGCGTGCAGCAGCCGGGCGAGGTACGGATCGTCCGGCAGTCCGGTGCCGATCAGCTCCTCCGCCACCGTGATCTTGGTGTACGCGAGGAGGACGGCCAGCTCGGGCTGGCTGAGCCCGCGGCCGGTGTTCAGCAGCTCCCGGATCTGCCGGTCGTTGGGGAGGAACTCCAGCGACCGGTCCAGCGCCCCGTCCCGGCCGAGGCGGCGCATCAGCCGCTGGTGGGCCTGGAGCAGGGACGGAGCCTGGGCGGCCGCGTTGGCCAGGGCGACGTTCTGGGCGTAGTTGTTCCGCAGGACGAGCGCGCCGACCTCATCGGTCATCCTCGCCAGCAGGGCGTTGCGCTGCTTGACGGTCATATCGCCGTCCGCGACCAGCCCGTTGAGCAGGATCTTGATGTTGACCTCGTGGTCGGAGGTGTCGACGCCCGCGCTGTTGTCGATGGCGTCGGTGTTGACCCGGCCGCCGGTGCCCTCGGGGCCGCCGGAGCGGGCGAACTCGATCCGGCCGAGCTGGGTGAGGCCGAGGTTGCCGCCCTCGCCGACGACCTTGACGCGGAGTGCGTCGCCGTTGACCCGGATGGCGTCGTTGGCCTTGTCTCCGACATCGGCGTCGGACTCGGCGGACGCCTTGACATAGGTGCCGATGCCGCCGTTCCACAGCAGGTCGACGGGGGCCTGGAGGACCGCCTTCATCAGCTCGGCGGGCGTCATCTTGGTGATCCCCGCCTCGATGCCGAGGGCGTCCCGCATCTGCGCGTTGACCGGGATCGACTTCGCGGTACGGGGGTGGACGCCGCCGCCCGGGGAGAGCAGCTTGCTGTCGTAGTCGGCCCAGCTCGACCGCGGCAGCTCGAACATCCGGCGGCGCTCGGCGTAGGAGACGGCGGCGTCCGGGTCGGGGTCGATGAAGATATGCCGGTGGTCGAAGGCGGCGATCAGCCGGATGTGCTCGCTGAGCAGCATGCCGTTGCCGAAGACGTCGCCGGACATGTCTCCGACGCCGACGACGGTGAAGTCCTCGGTCTGGGTGTCGTGGCCCAGTTCGCGGAAGTGCCGCTTGACGGACTCCCAGGCGCCGCGGGCGGTGATGCCCATGCCCTTGTGGTCGTAGCCCGCGGAGCCGCCGGAGGCGAAGGCGTCGCCCAGCCAGAAGTCGTAGGCGACGGCGACCTCGTTGGCGATGTCGGAGAAGGACGCGGTGCCCTTGTCGGCGGCGACCACGAGATAGGTGTCGTCCTCGTCGTGGCGGACGACGTCGGCGGGCGGTACGACCTCACCGGCGACCAGGTTGTCGGTGATGTCGAGGAGCGCGGAGATGAACGTCCGGTACGAGGCGATGCCCTCGGCCAGCCAGGCGTCGCGGTCGACGGCCGGGTCGGGGAGCTGCTTGGCGACGAAGCCGCCCTTGGCGCCGACCGGAACGATGACGGTGTTCTTCACCATCTGCGCCTTCACCAGGCCGAGGATCTCCGTACGGAAGTCCTCGCGCCGGTCGGACCAGCGCAGCCCGCCGCGGGCGACCTTGCCGAACCGCAGGTGGACGCCTTCGACACGGGGCGAGTAGACCCAGATCTCGAAGGCGGGGCGGGGCGCGGGCAGATCGGGGACGGCCTGGGGGTCGAACTTCATCGACACATAGCCGTGGTGGCCGCCGTCGCCGGTGTGCTGGAAGAAGTTCGTCCGCAGGGTGGCCTTGATGATGGTGAGGAAGGAGCGGAGGATGCGGTCCTCGTCGAGGCTGGCGACCTGGTCGAGGGCGCCGTCGAGCTCCTCCAGGAGGCCGTCGGTCAGCTCGGTGCCGGCGCTCTGGCGGCCGGGCGACATGCGGGCCTCGAAGAGGGACACCAGCAGCCGGGTGGTGTGGACATTGGTACGGAGGGTGTTCTCCATGTACTCCTGGGAGAACGTCGCCCCGGCCTGCCGCAGGTACTTGGCGTAGGCGCGCAGCACCATCGCCTGCCGCCAGGTCAGCCCGGCGCGCAGGACGAGGGCGTTGAAGCCGTCGTTCTCGGCGTCGCCGGTCCAGACGGCGGCGAAGGCGTCCTGGAACCGCTCGCGGGCGTCGTCCGCGAGGTAGTCGCCGTTGCCGTTGCCGTTCCCGCCGCTGCCCAGAATCGGCATCCGCAGACCGAAGTCGTAGATCCACGCGTTCCCGCGGTCGGTGCTGCGCAGCTCGTACGGGCGCTCGTCGACGACCTCGCAGCCCAGCTGCTGGAGCACGGGCAGGACGGCGGAGAGGGAGACCTGTTCACCGGCGCGGTAGATCTTGAAGCGGCGCTCGCCGGGGCTGGCGCCGACGGGCTCGTAGAGGGAGAGGGAGAAGTCGCGGCCGGAGCGGGTCAGATCGTCGAGGTGGACCAGGTCGGCAACGGCGGCGCGCGGCGAGTGGTCGGCCTTGTAGCCCTCGGGGAAGGCGGAGCCGTAGCTGCGGAGGAGTTCGGCGGCGCGCTCCTCCCCGAGTTCGGCGTTGAGGGCGTCCGCGAAGCCGTCGGCCCAGGAGCGGGCGGCCTCCACCAGCCGGGCTTCGATCCGCTCGGTGTCCGCGTCGGTGAGGTGCGGCAGTTCGGTGCCCGGGGGGACCCGGACGACGAAGTGGATCCGGGAGAGGATCGACTCGGTGTTCCAGGCGGTGAAGTCGACGCTGGTGCCGCCCAGCTCCTCCTTGAGGATGTCGATCAGCCGCAGCCGGACGCCGGTGGTGTAGCGGTCGCGGGGCAGGTAGACGAGGGCGGAGTAGTAGCGTCCGTACTCGTCCTGGCGCAGGTAGAGCCGGAGGCGGCGGCGCTCCTGGAGGTAGAGGACGCTGGTGACGATGGAGCGGAGCTGGTCGACGGGGGTCTGGAACAGCTCGTCGCGGGGGTACGTCTCCAGGATCTGGAGCAGGTCGCGGCCGTCGTGGCTGTTGGGCGAGAACCCGGCGCCGTCGAGGACCTCAGCGACCTTGCGGCGGATCACCGGCACCCGGCGGACCGATTCGGTGTAGGCGGCCGAGGAGAACAGCCCGAGGAAACGGCGCTCTCCGATCACATTGCCGTCGACGTCGAACTTCTTCACCCCGACGTAGTCGAGGTAGCTCGGCCGGTGGACGGTGGAGCGGCTGTTGGCCTTGGTGAGGACGAGGAGCTTGTGCTCCCGGGCCTTGGCGCGGGCGTCGGCGGGCAGCCGGCTGAAGGAGGGGCTGACGGGGTGGGCCTCGTCCTCGCTGTGGTGCGGGTCGGAGCGGAGGATGCCGAGGCCGGTACCGGCAACGGCGGCCAGGGAGTCGCCCTCGGTCAGCTCGTACTCCCGGAAGCCGAGGAAGGTGAAGTGGTCGGCGGCCAGCCAGCGCAGCAGCTCACGGGCCTCGTCGACCTCCTGGCCCGCGATATCGCCCGCGACCGGCTCGGCGGTCAGGTCGTCGGCGATCCGGAGCGCGGCATCGCGCATCTTCTCCCAGTCCTCGACGGCCTCGCGGACATCGGACAGGACGCGCAGCAGGTCGACCGTGATCTGCTTGAGGTCGGCACGGTCGGTCTCGCGGTCGATCTCGACGTGGATCCACGATTCGACGAGCGTGTCGTGCGGGAGGGTCTTGCCGTCCTTGCCGGAGCGGGCCTCGGTGGAGAGCACCTCCAGCAGCTTGCCGGTGACGTCGCGGCGGACAGTGACCTGCGGATGGATCACGACATGGATGCCGCGGCCCTGGCGGGACAGCTCGTTGGTGACGGAGTCCACGAGGAAGGGCATGTCGTCGGTGACGACCTCGACGACGGAGTGGCTGCACGTCCAGCCGTTCTCCTCGACCGTCGGGGTGTGCACCCGGATGCCGGCGGTGCCCTGGGGACGGTTCTCGGCCAGCCGGTAGTGGGAGAGCGCGGCCCCGAAAACGTCGACCGGGTCACGGTCGGTGAGGTCCTCGGGCGCGGTGTGCAGGTAGTAGCGCTGGAGGTACGCGAGAAGGGTGTCCTGGTCCGGACGCCCACCCTGCTCCGGCCCGGCCGGGTGATGACCGCCGCCCGGACCGTTCTCGGCTACCCGGGCCGCCCGTGCGAGCAGCTCGGCCTTGGCTTCGTCCAGCTTGGTCTGCATGTCCTCTGGCTCCTGTCGCGCGCCGTTGCGTGACGTAGGGGAAAGAAGCGACGCAACGCCACGGCCCGGGGTGTCCGGTCGGGGTCGACGTTATGCCGCGATGAGAGTGCTCCGAGCCGCAATCGGAAGAATTCAACGGAACTCGACGAACCGGCCGGTGTGCGGGGACCAGCGATCGCCCGGGCGCGGTGGCGCTCCGGGCGAGGACCGGGGGCTGCTCTGCCCCCAGGGCATATCGCGCTGATCACGGCTCCAGGCTATCTCCCCCGCCCCCGGTACCGTCATGGTCCTTATGTGTACAAAAGCGGGGTCGGAAGTTTGACAGTCTGCACAGCGACAGGGGCAGGGCGGATTCGGGGGGTAGGAAGCTTCCGGAGGGCCGGGTCCGGTGCCTCTTACCGTCCGTCACGGGAGCAGCAGAGATGGCCACGAAGGTCCTGATCGTCACGGGGGACGCCGCCGAGTCCCTGGAGGTGCTCTACCCCTATCAGCGTCTCCTCGAAGAGGGGTACGAGGTCCATATCGCGGCGCCCACGAAGAAGACGCTGCGGTTCGTCGTCCACGACTTCGAGGAGGGCTACGACACCTACACCGAGAAGCCGGGCTACACCTGGCCCGCCGACCTGGCCTTCTCCGAAGTCGCCCCCGCCGACTACGCCGCTGTGGTGATCCCGGGCGGCCGGGCGCCGGAGTATCTGCGGAACGACCCCGAGCTGCGGAAGATCGTCAAGGCCTTCTTCGACGCCGACAAGCCGGTGGCCCAGATCTGCCACGGCCCGCTGCTGACGGCGGCCGTCGGCGGTCTGGAGGGCCGGCGGGTGACCGCCTATCCGGCCCTGGAGCCGGATATGCAGGCCGCGGGCGGCAGCTTCCAGGACACGGAGGCGGTCGTCGACGGCACCCTCGTCTCCTCCCGCGCCTGGCCCGACCACCCGGCCTGGATGCGCGAATTCCTCAAACTGCTCCGCAGCCGCGCCTGACCCGGGACCGGGGTACGGGGGCCGGGCGGGCGGGACCGGGGGCACCGGGCGGGGACACGCCCCGCACCGGCGGGCCCGCACGGCCCGTGCCCCCGGTCCCGGCGTCAGGCCCGGTCGACGAGGCGGGCCGCCAGCTCGACCGCCTCGGCCAGGGAGTCCACCACCGGCACGCCCACCGGTTCCAGGTTCTCCCGAATGTGCGAGCCCCCCGTGTAGAGCACCGCATGCGCCCCCACATGGGCCGCCGCGAGCGCATCGTCCGCCGCGTCACCGATGACCACCGTGCGCTCGGGCGAGACGGTCTTCGCGAGCGCCCGGAGATGGCGCGCCATGGACTCGGCCTTCGACACCCCGGACGGCCCCCGGCGCCCGTCCACCCGGACGAAGTGGGACTCGATGCCCCGCTCCCGTACCGCCGGAACCAGCTCCTCGTGGCCGTACATGCTGAGCAGTGACTGGCTGCGCCCGGCGCCCCGCCACTCGACCAGCAGCTCCGCCGCGCCCACGGTGAGGCCGCAGCCGCCCTGGCGCTCCAGATAGGCGGCGTGGAAGGCGACCTCCATGTCCAGCCACTCCTGGTCCGTCGGGATCCGGCCCAGCATCCCCTCGTAGAAGCGGGGGATCGGTATGCGGTACCAGGCGCGGTACTGCTCGACCGTGATCGGGCCGAACTCGACGACCGCCAGCGCGGCATTGGTCGCGCCGACGACGGCCGTCATATCGTCCAGCAGCGTGCCGTTCCAGTCCCAGACCAGATGCGGGCCCTGCTCCACCATGTGCTTCCCCCTGTCCGTGCCCATGCTGAAAACCGTACTCGCCCCCTCCGACACCGCCCGGCCGTACGGGCCCGGCACCAACCGGAAGGGGGTCTTACGCCTTACGCCTTACGCCTCCGCGACGATCGCGGGGATCTCCTGAACGCCGTACCAGAGCAGCTCGTGGTCCTCCGCGCCGTCCACGGTGAACCGTGCGTCCTCGTCGCCGTGGTCCGCGGCGCCCCGCGCTTCCACGGCCGCGGAGACGTCGTCGAGGGCGTCGTCGGAGTCCACGTGCACGGCCGCGGCCAGCCGCAGCGGGACCGCCGCCGCGATCCGCAGCTCACCGAGGGACGAGGCGTCGAGCGCCCGGTCGGGATCGGCGACGGCGTCCCGGTCGGCCACATCGGCGGCGACGACGACCCGGCGACGGGCCGCGCCCGGATCCCCGGCGATCAGCCGCAGCGAGGCGGCGGCGGCCCGGCTGAGGGCCGCGTACTCCAGCTCTTCGAGATCGTCCGACACGTACCACTCGCGCAGGGACGGCGTGACCCCGTACGCGGTCAGGGGCCCGGGGCCCAGCTCGCCCTTGGTGTGCGCCTCCGCAAGTCCGGCGAGGGTCAGGGGGACGTACACGCGCATGGCAGACCGCTTTCGTAGTCGGAAGACGCACTTCAGAATACGTGCGCCGCCCGGCCGAGGTCCCCCTTCGGACCGTCGGGGCCCACTGCGGAGCCGTCCACTCCGGACACCGGGTGTCACCACGGCCCGGCGCTCAGGGCGCCCGAAGTCACCCGGATAGGTGAATTCGTCGGCCGCCGACGCCCGGACCGGTGACCCATTGCGACCGTCGTGCGCCTCCCCGTAGAAGATCCCCAGCGTTGTTACTGCCCGGTATCGACGGAGCCGGGCCGACCGACGGGGGCGTACGGATGGACGGCACGTACAGGGCGGCAGAAGGCCGGCCGCAGCAACAGACGGACACAGGGGCGGAGAGTGCGCGGAGCGGGGAACAGGAGCGCGGCGGCACGGTGCGCGGACCGCGGACGGGAGCCGGGGCGGCCCGGCCCGGGGGCCGCCGCGACTCCCGGCGCCCCGGCGGCCGGGGTCCGGGACGGGCTCCGACCACAGGCAGGACCACGGGCAGCAGTACCGGCAGCGGCACGGCCGACCGTACGGCCAGGGGTACGCAGGCCGCCGCTCCCGCGCCCCCGGTGCTGGACGCCCGGCGCCGGGAACAGCCGCCGTACTGGTTCGCGGAACGGCTGCTCGCCGTCCTCAGCGGGCGCCGCCCGGTCCACTGGATGCTGGGCCATACCCTCGGTGACGCCTACGACC
Organism: Streptomyces tsukubensis; assembly: GCF_003932715.1. Taxonomy (NCBI): domain Bacteria; kingdom Bacillati; phylum Actinomycetota; class Actinomycetes; order Kitasatosporales; family Streptomycetaceae; genus Streptomyces; species Streptomyces tsukubensis. The sequence goes on from NZ_CP020700.1 coordinate 2,822,725, forward strand.
ATCTGGTACGGATCGCGGACGGCACCCCGCTGCTCCCCACGAACCGGGCGATGCCCACGGTCTGGAAGTGGGGCGAGTTCCATCCCCGCCCGGGGGTCATCGAGGCCTTCGCCCTGATCACGGGCGGCGGGCGGCTCCGTGCGATGGCGTTCCGGCTGGAGCAGGGCCCCGAGGACCGCCGCTGGCGCTGCGCCGCGGTGGACCTCGACAACCGCGAGGCCTCCGGCCCGGAGAACTGATCCGGCCGCCCCGCTGGCCGGCTGCCCGCGCACCGCGGCGGATCGCAGGGGAACGGTAAACGGTCCCGACGGGACGGACCGGCACCACACGGCCGTACGGGAACACGGCCCCGAAACCCCGAGAACTCCAAGAATCCCGAGAACCCCGAGAACACGACAGGGCCGGACCCCCTCTCGGAGTGTCCGGCCCTGCCGTGCAGGCCCTCGGCCCCCCGTACGGCGCGGGGCGGGGTGCGGGCAGCTGCCCGCACCCCGCCCCGCGCCGTATCGGCTACTTCTTACGGCGGCGTCCGCCGCCCCCGCTCTTCTGCGCCTTGCGCCGCTCCGCACGGGTCATCCCGTCACCGGCCGCGGCCGCCGTCGCACGGGTCTCACCGGTCTCGAAGTCACCCTCGACGACACCGCCCTCACCGTCCACCGTGGGAGCGGAGAAGTGGAGCCGGTCGGGGCGCTGCGGGGCCTCCAGGCCCTTCGCCCGGATCTCGGGACGCGCCGCGGGCACCGCGTCCTTCTTCTCCAGGGACGGCCCGTCCGCGTCCTGCACCGGAACCTCCTCGACCTGCTGCTCGACCTGGACCTCCAGGTTGAACAGATAGCCGACGGACTCCTCCTTGATGCCCTCCATCATGGCGGTGAACATGTCGAAGCCCTCGCGCTGGTACTCCACCAGGGGGTCCTTCTGCGCCATCGCGCGCAGACCGATGCCGTCCTGGAGGTAGTCCATCTCGTAGAGGTGCTCACGCCACTTGCGGTCGAGCACCGAGAGCACCACCCGGCGCTCCAGCTCCCGCATGATCTCCGAGCCGAGCTGCTGCTCCCGCGCCTCGTACTGCTCGTGGATGTCGTCCTTGACGGACTCGGCGATGAAGTCGGCCGTGATGCCCACCCGGTCGCCCGCCGCCTCCTCCAGCTCCTCGATGGTGACCTTCACCGGGTAGAGCTGCTTGAACGCGCCCCACAGCCGGTCGAGGTCCCACTCCTCGGCGAAGCCCTCGACCGTCTCCGCCCGGATGTAGGCGTCGATGGTGTCGTCCATGAAGTGGCGGATCTGGTCGTGGAGGTCCTCGCCCTCCAGCACCCGGCGGCGCTCCCCGTAGATCACCTCGCGCTGACGGCTGAGCACCTCGTCGTACTTCAGCACGTCCTTACGGGTGGTGAAGTTCTGCTGCTCGACCTGCGACTGGGCGGAGGCGATGGCCCGGGTGACCATCTTGTTCTCGATCGGTACGTCGTCGGGCACATTGGCCATGGCCATCACGCGCTCGACCATCTGCGCCTTGAACAGCCGCATCAGATCGTCACCGAGGGAGAGGTAGAACCGGGACTCGCCCGGGTCGCCCTGACGGCCGGAACGACCGCGGAGCTGGTTGTCGATCCGGCGCGACTCATGGCGCTCGGTGCCCAGCACATACAGCCCGCCGAGGGACCGGACCTCCTCGAACTCGGTCCGGACCGCCTCCTCCGCCGCCTTCAGCGCGGCGGGCAGCGCGGCCGCCCACTCCTCGACGTGCTCGACCGGGTCCAGACCGCGCTGGCGCAGCTCGGCCTCCGCCAGATCGTCCGGATTGCCGCCGAGCTTGATGTCGGTACCGCGGCCGGCCATGTTCGTCGCGACGGTGACCGCGCCCCGGCGGCCCGCCTGGGCGACGATGCTCGCCTCCCGGTCGTGCTGCTTGGCGTTGAGCACCTCGTGCTGGACACCGCGCTTGCTGAGCTGCTGCGACAGATACTCGGACTTCTCGACCGAGGTCGTGCCGACGAGGATCGGCTGGCCCTTCTCGTGCTTCTCCGCGATGTCGTCGACGACGGCGGCGAACTTGGCGACCTCGGTGCGGTAGATCAGGTCGGACTGGTCCATGCGGACCATCGGCCTGTTGGTCGGGATGGGAACCACGCCGAGCTTGTAGATCTGGTGGAACTCGGCGGCCTCGGTCATCGCCGTACCGGTCATTCCGGAGAGCTTGCCGTAGAGGCGGAAGAAGTTCTGGAGGGTGATCGTGGCGAGGGTCTGGTTCTCGTCCTTGATGTCCACCCCCTCCTTCGCCTCGATGGCCTGGTGCATGCCCTCGTTGTAGCGGCGGCCGGCGAGGATACGGCCGGTGTGCTCGTCGACGATCATGACTTCGCCGTCGATGACGACGTAGTCCTTGTCGTTCTTGAACAGCTCCTTGGCCTTGATGGCGTTGTTCAGATAGCCGACCAGGGGCGTGTTCACCGACTCGTAGAGGTTGTCGATGCCCAGCCAGTCCTCGACCTTCGCCACACCCGACTCATGGATGCCGACGGTCCGCTTCTTCTCGTCGACCTCGTAGTCGCCGGTCTCCTCGATGCCCTTGAGGTGGTTGCCCGGCTCGCCGCGGGTCAGCCGGGTGACCAGCTTCGCGAAATCGCCGTACCACTTGGTCGCCTGGTCGGCGGGGCCGGAGATGATCAGCGGCGTACGCGCCTCGTCGACGAGGATGGAGTCGACCTCGTCGACGATGGCGAAGTTGTGGCCGCGCTGGACCAGCTCCTCCTGCGACCACGCCATGTTGTCGCGGAGGTAGTCGAAGCCGAACTCGTTGTTCGTGCCGTAGGTGATGTCGCAGGCGTACTGCTCACGGCGCTGCGCGGGCGTCATATTGGCCAGGATGCAGCCGACGTCCAGCCCGAGGAACTTGTGGACGCGGCCCATCATCTCGGAGTCGCGCTCGGCCAGATAGTCGTTGACCGTGATCAGGTGGACGCCCTTGCCGGAGAGCGCGTTCAGATACGCGGGCAGGGTGCCGACGAGGGTCTTGCCCTCACCGGTCTTCATCTCGGCCACATAGCCGAGGTGCAGCGCGGCACCGCCCATGATCTGGACGTCGTAGTGCCGCTGGCCGAGGACGCGCTTGGCGGCCTCACGGACCGTGGCGAAGGCCTCCGGCAGCAGGTCGTCGAGCGTGTTCTCACCGCTCTCGTACCGCGCCTTGTACTCTTCCGTGAGCGCCCGCAACTCGGCGTCGGAGAGGTCGACGAAATCCTCTTCGATGGAGTTGACCTGGCCCGCGATGCGGTGCAGTTTGCGCAGGATCTTGCCTTCGCCTGCACGCATGAGCTTGTTGAAGACGGACACTGGGCGAGGTCTCCTTGCCGATTCGGGCCTGGGCTGGGTCGTAGGACTCTGGCGCGGGCACGGCAGGCGGACCCCACCGCAACGGCCATCGTAAGCGAGGACCCCACCAGGTCGGGAGGTCCGCACTCAGCCCGGCCGCCTGTAACCCTCCTGTCAACGCGCGGGATACTCGGAAGGTGCCGGTGCCGGGCGAAAAGTGCTCGCTTCCTGCTCCGGAGCCGTTCAGAATCCGGACATGGAGCCGATCACCCTCACCACCGGTCGTCTGCTGCTGCGCCCCTTCACGGACGAGGACACCGAGGAGGTCTTCCGGCTCTGCCAGGACGCGGCCGTCCAGCGGTGGACCACGATCCCCTCCCCGTACGAGCGACGTCACGCCGAGGAGTTCACCGGGGAGATCGCCCCGGAGGGCTGGCGGACGTCGACGATGTTCACCTTCGCGGTCGCCCCGCTCGGCGGCGGACCACCGATGGCCTCCTCCTCGGTCACGCTCCGTACCCTCTCCGGCATCTGGGAGATCGGCTTCTGGCTGGGCGCGGAGCACCGGGGGCGGGGGATCATGACGGAGGCGGTGACGGAGCTGGCCCGCTGGTCCTTCACCCGGCTCGGCGCCACCCGGCTGGAATGGCGGGCCGAGGTCGGCAACACCGCCTCGCGCGCGGTGGCGCTGCGGGCCGGTTTCCGGATGGAGGGGACCCTGCGGGCGGCCCTGGACAACAACGGCACCCTCCGGGACGCCTGGCTCGCGTCGCTGCTCCCCTCGGACCTGGGACTGGCCGGCTCCCGGACCTATCTCCCGGCACCCGTACCTGCGGGCCCCTGACCACGGCCGCCCGGCCGGCGGCCGTTGTCGGTGCCACCGTCTATCGTGCGGTCCATGACGACGCAGCCGCCCCCCGTTGCCGAACTCTCCGCCGACGAGGCCCGCCGGATCGCCCTGCGCGCCCAGGGGTTCCTCGGCGCCCCGGACCGGCGGGCCGGTGTGCGGGGTGTGCTGCGGCATCTCGGCGCGGTCCAGCTCGACACCATCTCGGTACTGGCCCGCTCCCACGAGCTCGTTCCGTACGCGCGTCTGGGCGCCGTCGGCCGCACCGCGGTCGACGGGGCGTACTGGACGGGGGGCCACAGCTTCGAGTACTGGTCGCACGCCGCGTGCATCCTGCCCGTCGAGGAGTGGCCGCACTTCGGCTTCCGCCGCCGCGCCTACCGGGCCCGGCCGCAGTGGTACCACGACCTGCCCGACGGGGCCTACGACAAGGTGATCGCCCAGCTGCGCGCCGAGGGCCCGCTGACCGCGACCGAGCTGGGCGGCGCGAAGAACGGCGGGGAGTGGTGGGACTGGTCCGCGTCCAAGGTGGCCGTCGAGCGGGCGCTGATGTACGGCGAGGTGGTGTGCGTCGAGCGGCGGGGCTGGAAGCGGCTGTACGACCTGGCGGAGCGGGCGATCCCGGACGCCCTGCTCAACACCGAGCTGGACGACACCGAATGCGTCCGGCGCCTGGTCGGGCTCGCGGGCCGGGCCCTGGGCGTCGGGACCCGTGCGGATATCGCGGACTACCACCGGCTGAGGGGCGAGCAGTTCGATGCGGTGGTCGCCGACTCCGGTCTCGTACCGGTGACCGTGGCGGGCTGGGCCAAGCCCGCCTGGGCCGATCCGGAGGCACTGGCGACCGTCCCCCGCGGCCGGCACCGGACGACGCTGCTGTCCCCCTTCGACTCCCTGATCTGGGAGCGGGCCCGCACCGAGCGGATCTTCGGCTTCACGCACCGGCTCGAAGCGTACGTCCCCAAGCCCAAGCGGATACACGGCTACTTCGCCATGCCGCTGCTGTCCGGCGGCCGGCTGATGGGCCGGGTCGACCCGGCGCGCGAGGGCCGGACGCTGGTGGCCCGGCAGGTGTCCCTGGAGTCGGGCAAGGCGGTGGAGCCGATGGCGCGGGCGCTGCGGGAGGCGGCGGAGTGGGTCGGCTGCGATGCGGTACGGGTCGAGCGGGTCGACCGTCCGGAACTGGCGGCTCCGCTGACCGCGGCGCTCACGGCCGGCTGAGCCCGTCCGCCGGCGGCGGGCGCGGCCCCGGGTGCGGGCGCCGCGGCCCGCACCGGGGGGCTCTCAGCGGATCTCCAGGATCTTCTCGCGCATCGCGTAGACGACGGCCTCCATCCTGGAGTGCAGCTGGAGCTTCTCCAGGATGTTCCGGACGTGGTTCTTCACGGTGTTCTCGGAGATGAACAGCTCCTTGGCGATATCGCGGTTGTTCATCCCGGTGGCGACCAGTTTGAGGACCTCCAGCTCGCGGTCGGTGAGCCGGGGCGCGGGCACCAGACGGCGTTCGTCGGTGCGCTGGATCATGGACTTGAACTCGGTCAGCAGCTTGGACGCCATCGACGGGCTGATCTGCGACTGACCGTCGGCGACCGCACGGATCGCGGTGGCGACCTCGTCGGTGGAGATCTCCTTGAGGAGATAGCCCGTGGCACCCGCCTTGATCGCGTCGTAGAGATCGGCTTCCTCGTCGCTGATCGTCAGCATGATGATCTTTGCGCTGGGGGCGACCTCCTTGATGGAGGTGCAGGCCTCGATGCCGCCGCGGCGGGGCATCCGGACGTCCATCAGCACGATGTCGGGCAGCAGGTCGGCGGCCTTGTCGACGGCCTCGGCACCGTCCCCGGCCTCGCCGACGACCTGGATGTCCTCCTCATGGGCGAGGACGATCTCCAGCCCTCTGCGGAAGAGGGCGTGGTCGTCCACGACCAGGACCCGGATCGGCTCGGCGCGGGGGCCGCCCGGTACGGCATCGGTGACCGTGTCCCGGGCGTCGGCGGTGTTCTGGTGAACCGGTCCGAAGCTGTCCGCCATCGTTCCTCCCCCTGAGATCAGGGTCTGAAGGGCATGTCCGTTCGACCAACGACGGTGCAGGGGGCACCTGTTGGCTTGACGCCATGCTTTCATGCCGGACCGTCAGTGCGGAGATCCTCCGGGGGCACGGTGGTGCCCCCGAGGGCGCACAGGGCGCTCCGGGGGCACCTTTTTCAGCGATCCGTGGTCAGTGACGGGATCCACGGAGCGGCGGGATCAGCCGCCGAGCGCTCCGCCCGCGCCGCTTCCCTCGGAGCCGGCCAGCGGGTCGGTCTCCAGGTGGATGACGCCGTAGTCGTAGGCGTGTCGCCGGTAGACGACGCTGGGCTGCTTCGTCTCGGAGTCGACGAAGAGATAGAAGTCGTGCCCGACCAGCTCCATCTCGTAGAGAGCCTGGTCGAGCGGCATCGGAGCCGCGGTGTGAACCTTCTCCCGGACCACCAGCGGTCCTTCGCCCTGCACTTCCAGCGAACCGATTTTCGTGGTGGGAATGGATTCCTGGGTCTGTTCGACGAGGATATGGCCGTTGGCGTTCATTTCGGCGACGCCGGGGACCACATCGGCTACTTCCGCCGCCGACAGACGGCCGTTGCCACGGCGGGTGTTGCGCTTGTCGTGCTGCTTGCGCAGCCGTGCTTCCAGTTTGCCGGTGGCCAAGTCAAGCGCTGCGTACGGGTCGTTTGCCGATGCCTCCGCCCGGATGACCGGGCCTCGGGAGTGGAGCGTGATCTCCACACGGTCGGAACGGTCGGCCTGCCGCGGGTTGTGCTCCTTGGACACCTCGACGTCCAGGCTGATCACCTTGGCGTCGAGCTTCTGGATCTTGTCCAGCTTCAGCTTCTCGGCCACGTGCTTGCGGAACCGCTCAGGCACCTCGGTCTTGCGGCCCTTGACGACGATGTCCACGCAGAACTCCGTTCCCGGATTGCCCCGCTCGCCCTGCGGCTGCGGAGCGTCTCCCTCTTGCACCAGACCCCGGTGATGAACCGGAGCCTCGGACTAGGCGACTTTCACCTCCTCCTCCCCAGTCGACAAGATCCCCACCCCACCAACTTTCGAGGTTTTCGCTGCCCCGTATCCGCGGCCGTGGCACACGGCCGTGCATTCGGTGAGGACGGGACCTCATTCCGCCTATCCACACCACCGAACATAGCCCCATCGGGCCGGTGTCGGCACCCGCTACCAGCGTGTACCTCCGTTCGGCGGTTTTCCTCCTCACTGACTGCAACGTTTGCCGCACTGATCGGGTTCCGGTTTCTTCGAAAAGGAGATCGAAGGCGCGGCCACGACCGCCGCGGCAACGAAAACACCGGCACCGGCCCCCACTGCGGCACCCCGGGGCCCTCCCCCTCCCCCCGCCCCCGCCGCCTCCCCCACCGCACGGGCCGCCTCCGTCAGGGAAGCACCCGTGGTCATCAGATCGTCCACGAGCACCACCGTGGCGCCCGTCAGCAGCCTTCCGGCTCCTTCGGCAGCCCGGAGGGCCCCGGCCAGGTTCGCCACCCGCTCAGGGGCCGTGAGGCCCGTCTGGTCGGTCACGGGTCGCCGCTGCCGCAGCAGCGGAAGCACACCCGCCGCCGTGCCCGTCCGCCGCAGCTCGCGCGCCGCGGCGAGGGCGGTGCGCCGGGTCGCGTCGTGGCCCCTGGCCCGGACCGCCCACCGCGCCGACGGCACCGGTACCAGCAGCAACGGCCGGTCCCTACTCGCCGGGGCCGAGCGGACCGCCGCCCGTACGGCCCCGGCGAGCGCGATCCCCAGGGGCCTGGCCAGCCCCAGGGCGCCCCGCTCCTTGTGGGCCAGCAGCACCGCCCGTACCGCGTCGGCATACGGGGCGGCCGCATGCACCACCGGCAGTCCCGGGGGCGCGGGATCCGGTCGTGCAACGCGCGCAGCGGAGCCGTACAGCTCGTACGCGCACTCGGGGCACAGCAGCGTGCGGGGTACCCCGCAGCCACCGCAGGCGGCCGGCAGCACCAGGCCGGAGATCTCCTGCCACCATCCCCGCATGGCCTCTACTGTGCCCGGCGGGGCAAGGCGCCGCCACCCCCTGTGGATAACTCCGGCGGAACCGCCCCGGCCTGCGGTTTTCTCATCGGAGACGGGCAGCTGGGTGACAGTCCCGGCCCGGACCCCCGGCCGGGTGGCCACCGGGCGTCGGCCATCGGGCGGGCGTCAGCCGGGATAGACCGGGTACGAGCCCTTTCCGACGCCGACCACGGTCTGCCAGGTCGCTCCCGTCGGCAGGCGCACGATGCCGTCGGCCTTCGAGTGCGCCACCAGCGGCTGCCCCTCGTTGTTGGACGCGGCGATCGACACCACCTGGTTGAGCCCGGGCAGCACGTTCGCCGCCGATGTGGATCCGTCCGTCTGGATGTACCGCACCTGCTCCACCCCACCGGACTCCCGGCCGACCACCACCAGTCGGCTGGGCCCGGCCCAGGAGACGGCCTTGACGTCCACCATCTGGGGTGCCGCGGGCAGCAGCCCGTCGACCGAGACGTTCGGATCGTGCTGTGACCCCGTGCGCTCGATCCGTCCGATGTGCAGGGTCGTCTTGCCGTCCTTCTCCAGCAGCAGCGCGATCCTGGTGCCGTCCGCCGCCACCTTCACGGAGTGGATACGGGCCCCGTCGAGACCCGGTGCGATCGTCACCTCCCGCGGTGCTTCCTGGCCCGCCGGCCGCTGCAGCAGTGCCGGTTTGGCCGGGTCGCGGTCGGCGAACCACAGATCGCCCCGGCCGTCCCAGCTCGGGGCCGTGAGACGGTCGTGCGGCTGCTTCCCCTGGCTGATGTACACGGGCTGGAGGAGGTCGCCGCTCATGGTGATCGGTTCGACGTACAGCCTGCCGGAGTCGGTGGAGACCGCGGCCGCCAGTCGTTCGTCGCGGGCGACGGCGATCTTCCCCACCGGAAGCTGTCCGGTGCCCATCGGGCCGGGCACCGGCTCCGGTACGGCCGTCTCGCCGTCGTTCGTGTTCAGGACGGCGAGCTGGCTCTTCTCGTTGACGAAGTACTGCTTCGCGCCGGTCCCGGACTGGTCGGAGGCGTACTCCTTCTCCTGACCGCCGGAGAGCATGCAGAGCTGGGAGCCGTCGGGACGCTGGAGTTCGATCTGCTCCACCCTGACCGCCGAGAGGTCCTTGAGGGTGAACATGATCTGGGCCGCCATCTTCCGGCACTGGGCGTGCCCGGCGTTGACCGCCTTCTCGTTCAGCGGGACTTTCAAGACGTCACGGTCGTCCACCGTCAGGGACGTGACGCCCTTCGCCAGCGCCGTACCGCTCGGGAAGCGGGACTCGACGACCGGCTTCAGCCAGTTCGTCGGCCCGTCGAGGAGTGCCTTCACGGACTGGGTGACCGGGTCCATGCCGGTGACCGGGTCCATCCGCTGCTGGATGAAGACCGGGTCGGCGACGACCGTGTTCCGGCCGCTGGCGAAGTAGTACTTGTTCACGGGGCGGTAGTTGCGCTGGAAGTCGGACTGGCCGAGGACGAGGCCGTCGGGCAGCGCGTCGATCCGCCACTCCCCGTCGGGGCCGCCCTGCCGCGATACGTGGATGGGGATCCGGTAGTCCTCCGGGGCGACGGCCCGGTACGCCTGCTGGGCGTCGATCTCCCCGATCTGCGTACCGGACATCAGGTACTCCTTGCCCTGCTGTCCGGAGGCCCCGGCCTGGGGCTGGGCCTGGAAGCTGGTGGTGGGGGCCACCGCCAGGACCACCGTCCCGCCCTTCTGGGGCTGCCAGGCCCGCGACTTCTCCGGCGACAGATAGGCCCGCGCGGTGGCGAAGTCGGCATCGTCGCTGGTCATGGCCTCCAGGAAGCCGTCGATGATGTCCTGGGCCTCGGCGCCCTTGCGCGGGGGCACGGGATGGACCCGTACCTGTGCGTCGGCGCGCGGCGAGGCCTTCACCACCTGGACGTCTCCGCTGTCGGGCATCGAAGCGCAGCCCGTGATCAGTACCATCCCGCCCCCGCCGAGCAGGGCACCGAGCCGGAGCGCGCCCCGGCGGCCACCACGAGAGTCAGCGCCCACGAATCGTGTCCTCCTGGTCCGAAGAAACGGATGGTTCCGGGGAATCGGAGGGTGCGGAGAGCTCCGGGGCCGGGTCGTCCGGACGCTCCCCGGCGCCCCGCGCCACCACCCGGGCGCCGCTGCCGGGCAGTGCTGCCGGATCGACTCCGCGCGGCGCGGTGGACGGCCGCGGCGGCAGGGGCGGGCGGGTCGGATGCTGTACGGGTACGGAGGTGAGCAGCCGTCCTCCCGTACCGTCGTCCTGCCGACGGGCCGCGGACCGTTCGCGGTTCTGCCGGGAGTCCTCGGGTTCCAGGGGTATCGGGGAGCCCCGCAGGGGTTCGTCGGCGGTACGCGGCAGGGTCAGCCGGAACTGCGAGCCGCCGCCCGGTTCGCCCCAGGCCTGGAGCCAGCCGCCGTGCAGCCGGGCGTCCTCGACGGCGATGGAGAGTCCGAGGCCGGTGCCGCCGGTGGTACGGGCCCGGGCCGGGTCGGCGCGCCAGAAACGGTTGAAGACCCGGGTGGCCTCGCCGGGTTTCAGCCCGACGCCGTAGTCCCGTACGGCGACGGCGACGGCACCGCCCGCGGCGGCGAGCCGCACCACGACATCGCGGCCTTCGCCGTGCTCGACGGCGTTGACGACGAGATTGCGCAGGACCCGTTCGACACGGCGGGCGTCGGCCTCGGCGACGACGGGCTGGTCGTCGCCGAGGACCCGTATCCGGGTGCCCTTGCGTTCGGCGAGCGGTTCGGCGCCGCCGATGACCCGCCGGACGACCTCGCGGAGGTCTATCGCTTCGGCCTCCAGTGCGGCGGCGCCCGCATCGAAGCGGCTGATCTCCAGCAGGTCGGAGAGGAGGGATTCGAAGCGGTCGAGCTGGTCGCCGAGGAGTTCGGCGGAGCGGGCGGTCACCGGGTCGAAGTCGCTGCGGGCCTCGTGGATGACGTCGGCGGCCATCCGCACGGTCGTCAGCGGGGTGCGCAGTTCGTGGGAGACGTCGGAGACGAAGCGCCGCTGCATCCGCGACAGCTCTTCCAGCTGCTGGATCTTGAGCTGGAGGTTCTGGGCCATCTTGTTGAAGGCCTCGCCGAGCCGGGCGATATCGTCCTCGCCGGTGACCTTCATCCGCTCCTGGAGCCGGCCGGCGGAGAGCCGTTCGGCGATCCCGGCGGCCATCCGGACGGGGGTCACGATCTGCCGGACGACGAGCCACGCGATGGCGCCGAGCAGCACCACGAGGAAGAGCCCGGCGGTGGCGAGGGTGCCGCGGACCAGGTTGAGGGACTGCTGTTCCTGGGCCAGCGGGAAGACGTAGTACAGCTCGTACGGCTTGTCGTCGGCGTCGGTGAGCTGGGTGCCGACGGCGAGGCCGGGCTCGGCGGTCCTGACGTCCTTGGTGTAGGCGATGGACATATAGGCGCGGTGGGTACGCGAGTCCTGCTGGACGTTGTTCCGCAGGGCCTCGGGGATGGACGCGGGGTCCACCTCTCCGGAGGTACGGGGCGCGCGGGAACCGGCGCCCGCGTCGTCGGCGCTGAGCGCGACGACGTGGAAGGCGCCCTGGCCGCCGCTGGCCAGCCGCTCCACCAGATCCGTACGCCAGGAGCGGGTGACCGCCTGGCCGTCGGCGCCGCCGGGGGCCAGGGGTGCGTTGGAGGCCTCACGGGCGACCTGGAAGCCTCCGGCGGCCTGGCTCTGAGCAGCTTTGATCTTGGCTTCGAGCAGTCCGTTGCGGACCTGCCCCACGACGACGAAGCCCAGGAGCACGACGACGCCGACCGACATCAGCAGCGTCATCACCACGATGCGCAGCTGGATGTTGCGCCGCCACAGCCGGACCGCGGGCAGCAGCGGGCGGCGGATCCAGCGCATCAGGATCCGCACCAGCAGCCGGCCGGGCTCGCCGTCCTGTCCGGCGCGCCGTCCGCGCAGCAGCCGGCCCAGCCAGGCCGGACGTGTTCCGGGCACGGCGGCCCGCCCCCCACGGCCCCCCTGGTTCCCGGGCTGCGGAGCAGCGCTGCCGCCGGTCATGTCAGCTCGGTCCCGCCTTGTAACCGACACCACGGACGGTCACCACGATCTCGGGGCGCTCGGGGTCCTTCTCGACCTTGGAGCGCAGCCGCTGGACGTGCACATTGACCAGCCTGGTGTCCGCGGCGTGCCGGTACCCCCATACCTGTTCCAGCAGCACCTCTCGGGTGAAGACCTGCCACGGCTTGCGGGCCAGTGCGACCAGCAGATCGAACTCCAGCGGGGTGAGGGCGATGGACTGCCCGTCCCGCTTCACGGAGTGTCCGGCCACGTCGATCACCAGATCGCCGATGGTCAGCTGTTCCGGCGCGGGCTCCTCCGACCGCCGCAGGCGCGCCCTGATCCGGGCTACCAGTTCCTTCGGTTTGAACGGCTTGATGATGTAGTCGTCGGCTCCGGACTCCAGGCCGACCACGACGTCCACCGTGTCGCTCTTGGCGGTGAGCATCACGATCGGTACTCCGGACTCCGCGCGGATCTGCCGGCACACCTCGATACCGTCCCGGCCGGGCAGCATCAGGTCGAGGAGCACCAGATCCGGCTTGGCTTCACGGAATGCGGCAAGGGCCTTGTCACCGTCCGCGACGAACGACGGCTCAAAACCTTCACCACGCAGCACAATCCCGAGCATCTCGGCCAGTGCGGTGTCGTCGTCGACGACTAGGACTCGTCCCTTCATAATCGACATCATCCCATTACCCCACGGCTGGCATAGGTTCCGGTGAGATAGGTCACTGACCTGTGACAACGCGTCCGTGACCTGCGACTACCCGTCCGGGGGCGGCGCGGGCCCCCGCACGGGCGGCCGGCTCAACCCTCGACCACCCGGTGTGACCTGCGCCACAGCTCCATCAGGCCGTCTCCGGTGACGGGGCACACCGCCCCTTCCTCGGTGACGATCGCCGTGACCAGTTCCGGCGGTGTCACGTCGAAGGCCGGGTTGTACGCGGTCGTCCCTTCGGGCGCGAGTGGCCGTCCGCCGCCGGGGAACCGGGTGACCTCGTCGGCGGCCCGCTGCTCCACTTCGATCGCGGGACCGTCCGGGGTGGTCGGGTCGATGGTGGTGGTGGGCGCGACCACGATGAACGGCACATGGTGGTAGCGGGCCAGCACCGCCAGCGGATAGCTGCCGACTTTGTTGGCCACTGCTCCGTTCGCGGCGATCCGGTCGGCGCCGATGAGGACGGCATCCACCTCTCCCGCTGCGAACAGGGAGCCCGCCGCGTTGTCGGTCAGCAGGGTGTACGGCATCCCCGAGCGTGCGGCCTCCCATGCGGTGAGCCGGGCGCCCTGGAGCAGGGGGCGGGTCTCGTCGACCCAGAGCCTGCGCAGCCGGCCCGCCCGGTGGGCGGCGAGCGCCACGGCGAAGGCGGTGCCCTCGCCCCCGGAGACCAGCGTGCCGGTATTGCAGTGCGTGAGAATCCGGTGCCCGCCACCGGACAGCAGCTCGTCGAGGAGCACCAGGCCGTGGTCCGCCATGCGGGCGCTGGCTGCCGCGTCCTCGCGGTGCAGTTCCCGTGCCGCGGCCAGTGCTGCCCGGGCGGCGTGCCCGGGGTCCCCCGCTCCGGCCGACCGGTACGCGGCGAGCGCCAGCCCGGTCCCGTACCGGAGGTTGACGGCGGTGGGACGCGCCTGCGCCAGTCGGGAGGCCGCCGCTTCCACGTCGTCGCCCCGGTACGCGGCGAGCGCCACCCCGTAGGCCCCGGTGATGCCCAGCAGGGGCGCCCCCCGGACCGCGAGGCTCTGGATCGCCGCGACCACGGCGGGCACATCGGCACAGACGGCTTCGGCCTCCTCACCGGGCAGTCGGGTCTGGTCGAGCAGGACCAGCAGCGGGCCGTCGGCGGACTCTTCCCAGCGCAGGACCGGGAGCCCCGACGGTCCGTCACCGGCTCGCTGTCGCGCGTAGTGATCAGCCATCCGCCCAGTCTGCCCGGTCCCCGGTTGCGAAAGAAGGTGCGAGAGGGGCACAGCCGCTCACCCGCGGTGGAGCCGTGCGTGGCACGATGGCTGCCAGTCCGCCGATGCTTCACCGGGGCGGACTTCCCGAGGACACCGGTTCGCCGAGCCGGTGCCACAACCGAGTCACGAGGTGGACGACCGTGAACGACACTCCGGGCTGGGTTCCGCCCGGATCCGCTTCCTCCGAGGGGCAGGGCGCCCAGGCACCCGGCCCCGCGCAGCCGGCCGACCAGGCCGGACCGGGCGCGAAGTGGTCCAGTGAGCAGCCGCCCGCCGGCCAGTGGTCCGCGCCGTCCGTCCCGGGCCCGCGCGGCGGCGGCCAGGTGCCTCCGCCCGGCCCCGGCTGGGGCGGGAATCCCCACGGCGGCTGGGGCCGCCCCGCGGCGGCCAAGCCCGGTGTGATCCCTTTGCGTCCACTCGGAGTCGGCGAGATCCTCGACGGGGCCGTTTCGACCCTGCGCGCCCACTGGCGCACCGTCCTCGGCATCACGCTCACCGTCTCGGTGATCGCCGAGATCGGCAATATCCTCGTCGCTCGCCATCTGCTGCCCGAGCCGGTGGAGATCGACCCCGCGGCGGATCCCGACGAGGCCCTCCGCCAAGCCGTGGACGCGCTCCAGTCGATGCTGGTGTCCCTGGTCCCGATCATGCTGATCGCCCTGCTGGCCACGTTGTTCACCACCGCCCTGCTGACCGTGGTCATCAGCCGCTCGGTCCTCGGCCGCCCGGTGACGCTCTCGGAAGCCTGGCGGGAGGCCCGTCCCCGGCTGCCGCAACTCCTCGCCCTCACTTTCCTGGTGCCGCTGGCGGCCGTCGGGCTCGTGGGTCTGGGCATCCTTCCGGGTGTTCTCGTGGGTGGCGCGGGGGGCGCGGCCCTCATCGTGGTGGGCGCGATCGCCGCGGTGCCCGTGGCCGTCTGGCTGGTCATCCTGTTCGCCCTCGCACCGCCCGCGCTGATGCTGGAGGGCCAGAACGTCGTCGGCGCGCTGCGCCGCTCCGCCAAGCTGGTGTCGGGCTCCTGGTGGCGAACCTTCGGCATCGTGCTGCTGACGACCGTGCTCACGACGATCGTCCAGATGATCATCGCGACGCCGTTCGGTGTGGCCGCCGTCTTCGTCGACAACGACGGCCTCGGCGACCTGTTCTCCGCGGAGGGCCCGAACTTCGGCTGGCCGTATCTGATCGTCACCGGCATCGGTGCCGTGATCGCCTCGGCGATCACCTTCCCGATCTCCGCGGGGGTCAACGTCCTGCTCTATATCGACCAGCGCATCCGCCGTGAGGCCCTCGACCTGGAACTGGGCCGCGCCGCAGGTCTCCCCGGCTACACCACCGAGCCGCCCGGCGGCGCCCCCGGGAGCGGATGAGGTGCTCGTCACGGGGGGACTGCCGTCGGCGCGCCCATCGGTGCGCGCCGACGGCCGCATACCGGTGGACATCTCCCGGGACCCCGCTCGTGAGGCCGCGGAGCGCGAACTCAGCAGGCCGATGTACCACGAGAACGACCCCAGCCTCCTGCAACGGGCCGGAGACCGGTTCTGGGAGTGGGTCGAGAACGTGCTCGGCACCGCAGCGGGATTCGCACCGGGCGGCGCGATCGGCCTCGTAGTGGTCGCCCTGATCGTGGCCGGGCTCATCGGCGCCCTGTGGTGGCGCCTGGGCATCCCCCGTCGCACTCCCGCCGCTTCGGCACCGCTCTTCGACGACTCCCGTCGCAGCGCCGCCCAGCACCGCGCGGCCGCCGAGTCCCATGCCGCCGCCCACCGGTGGAACGAGGCCCTCCAGGAGCGGATGCGGGCCGTCGTCCGCTCCCTGGAGGAACGCGCTCTCCTCGACCCCCGCCCCGGCCGGACGGCCGACGAGGCCGCCGCCGAAGGAAGCCGCTCGCTGCCCGCGCACTCCGCTGCACTGCACTCCGCGGCCAGGGAGTTCGACGACGTCACATACGGTGGCCGCAGCGTCGATCGCCAGGCGTACCAGCGCCTGCACGACCTCGACCTGGACCTGGAACGGGCCAGGCCCCTGCCGGTCGGCGCAATACCGGGAGAGGGCGCATGACCGCAGCCACCGGCCCCACTTCCCTCTCCCCGACAGGACGTCAGATATGGCGCCGGGCCCGGGGGCTGCTGCTGGCACTGCTCATCGTGGTCGTCACCGGAATCGTCATCGCCGCACTGCGCTCGGGGGACCGGCACGGCGCTCTCGACCCACGGTCCGCCGACCCCCACGGCAGCCGGGCCGTCGCCGAACTGCTCAAGGACCGGGGAGTCACCACCAGGGTGGTGACCACCCTCTCCGAAGCTGCCTCGGCCACCGGCTCCGACACCACTCTGCTCGTCACCGACCCCGATCTGCTGACACCCGCACAACAGCGTTCGCTGCGTACCGCGATGGAAGCCTCGAACGGGCGCACGGTCCTCCTCTCCCCCGGCCCGACGTCCGTCACCACCCTGGCCCCCGGCACCCGCTCCGCGGGGACGGGACCGGCAGGCACGGTCGAACCCGAGTGTTCCCTGCCCGCGGCACGGGACGCGGGGAGTGCCGAACTCGGAGGCGAGCAGTACCTCACCGATGCCTCCGCCGCGGACACCTGCTACCCCGTCGACGGTGTGCCCACTCTCGTCAGGACGGACACGGGCGACGGCGACACCGTCCTGCTCGGCTCTCCCCGCATCCTCCACAACGAGCGTCTCGCAGAGAGCGGCAACGCCGCCCTGGCTCTGCAACTCCTCGGCTCCCGACCCCATCTGGTCTGGTACCTCCCCTCCGTCAGCGATGGTTCCGCCGCCCCCGGCGAGGGCGACAAGAGCTTCGTCGAACTGGTCCCGTCCGGCTGGCTCTGGGGTGCGCTCCAACTCTTCGTCGCGGCGGCACTCGCCGCCGTCTGGCGCGGCAGGCGTCTCGGCCCTCTCGTTCCCGAACAGCTCCCGGTCGTCGTCCGCGCGTCCGAGACCACCGAGGGCCGTGCCCGCCTCTACCACCGGGCCAAAGCCCGCGACCATGCGGCAGCCGCCCTGCGGGCCGCCACCCGGTCCCGTATCGCCCCCCTCCTCGGTGTGCCGCCTTCGTCGGCGCACCTCCCCGCCGTTCTGCTTCCCGCCTTCGCCGGCCGGCATCGGGCGGGCGAACGCGACCTCACGGAACTGCTGTTCGGCCGGCCGCCCGTCGACGACACGGAACTCGTCCGCCTGGCCGACCACCTCGACGCCCTCGAAAGAGAGGTACGCACCTCATGAGCGCCCCCACCCCCGAGACCGTCACCACCTCGGACGGCGCCCGCGCCTCTCTGGAGGCCCTCCGCACCGAGATCGCCAAGGCAGTGGTCGGCCAGGACCCTGCCGTCACCGGCCTCGTCGTCGCGTTGCTCTGCCGGGGCCATGTTCTGCTGGAAGGAGTGCCCGGCGTGGCGAAGACCCTGCTCGTCCGTGCCCTTGCCGCCTCCCTGAAGCTGGAGACCAAACGCGTCCAGTTCACCCCCGATCTCATGCCGGGCGATATCACCGGCTCGCTGGTCTACGACGCCCGGACCGCCGAGTTCTCCTTTCAGCCGGGTCCCGTCTTCACGCATCTCCTCCTGGCCGACGAGATCAACCGCACGCCGCCCAAGACGCAGTCCGCTCTCCTTGAAGCCATGGAGGAACGCCAGGTCACCATCGACGGCACTCCTCGCCCGCTCCCCGATCCGTTCCTGGTCGCGGCCACGCAGAACCCTGTGGAGTACGAGGGCACCTATCCCCTGCCCGAGGCCCAGTTGGACCGTTTCCTCCTCAAGCTGACGGTCCCACTGCCCTCACGCCAGGACGAGATCGACGTTCTCACCCGTCATGCCGACGGCTTCAACCCCCGCGACCTCCGGGCAGCGGGTGTCCGGCCCGTCGCCGGACCCGCCGATCTGGAAGCAGCCAGGTCCGCCGTTGCCAAGACCTCGGTCTCCCCCGAGATCACCGGCTATGTCGTCGATATCTGTCGTGCCACGCGTGAATCCCCCTCGCTGACCCTCGGGGTCTCCCCCCGAGGCGCCACGGCACTGCTCTCAACTGCCCGTGCCTGGGCTTGGTTGACCGGCCGTGACTATGTCATCCCCGATGATGTGAAAGCCCTGGCCCTGCCGACCCTGCGGCATCGCATTCAGCTCCGCCCCGAGGCGGAGATGGAAGGAGTCACCACCGACTCCGTCATCACCGCGATCCTGAGCCACGTCCCCGTTCCCCGCTGAGACCCGAGCCCATGACCCTCACCGGAAGAACCGCGCTCCTGGCCGCTATCGGCGCCCTCCCCGTCGGTGTACTCGCACCGAGCTGGACGGGGATGCTCGCCGTCAACGCACCCTTGTCTCTAGCAATCTTGTGCGACTACGCCCTCGCAGCGCCAGTGCGATCGCTTCGATTCACTCGAAGTGGTGATACATCAGTTCGACTCGGTGAGAGTGCGGAGGTCGGGCTCACCGTTACCAACCCTTCCCGGCGTGTGCTCCGCGCCGAGCTGCGTGACGCCTGGCCGCCCAGCGCCTGGACGACCGGTACGGGACAGGCCGTGTCACGGCACCGTGTGTCGATCCCCGCGGGTGAACGCCGCCGCGTAGTGACGACGCTGTTCCCGTCCCGCCGCGGCGACCGCAGGGCCGACCGTGTCACGGTCCGCTCGTACGGGCCACTGGGTCTTGCCGCTCGTCAGGGCAGCCACAACGTCCCGTGGACGGTGCGGGTACTGCCGCCCTTTCACAGCCGAAAGCATCTGCCGTCCCGGCTGGCCCGGCTCCGGGAGCTGGATGGCCGTACCAGCGTTCTCGTCCGGGGCCGGGGCACCGAGTTCGACAGCCTGCGCGACTACGTTCCCGGAGACGATGTCCGCTCCATCGACTGGCGGGCCACGGCCCGGCAGTCCGCCGTCGCGGTGCGCACGTGGCGTCCGGAGCGGGACCGTCACATCCTGGTGGTGCTCGACACCGGGCGGACCTCGGCGGGCCGGGTCGGCGATGTGCCTCGTCTCGACGCGGCCATGGACGCGGCACTGCTGCTCACCGCTCTGGCCTCACGCGCCGGCGACCGGGTCGATCTGCTGGCCTACGATCGCCGGATCCGTGCCCAGGTCCGGGGACGCTCCGCGAAGGAGCTGCTTCCGACCGTGGTCGACGCCTTGGCCGGGCTCGAACCGGAGCTGGTGGAAACCGACGCCCGAGGTCTGAGTGCTGCCGCTCTCAAGAGCGCCCCGCGCCGTTCGTTGATCACCATTCTGACCAGCCTCGATGCGGCTCCTGCCGAGGAGGGGCTACTCCCGGTGCTTCCTCAGCTCACCCAGCGGCACACCGTGCTGTTGGCGTCGGTCTCCGACCCTCGTGTGGAGGAGATGGTACGAGCGCGCGGCAGTGCCGAGGCCGTCTACCAGGCCGCGGCCGGCGCACAGGCCCGGGCTCAGCGTCGCCGCACAGTGGAGAAGCTCCAGCGTTACGGGGTCACTGTCGTCGACGCACCGCCCGAGAGTCTTGCCCCGGCGTTGGCGGATGCGTACCTGGCGCTGAAAGCGGCAGGGCGTCTCTGATCAGGAGGCAATCACCTGGAGGAGAAGGGGTTCCGGTTTGGGAATCTGTCCGGAAATGCAGAAAGGCCCCGCACAGCGTGCGGGGCCTTCCCATCAAAAATTGTTCGGCGGCGTCCTACTCTCCCACAGGGTCCCCCTGCAGTACCATCGGCGCTGAAAGGCTTAGCTTCCGGGTTCGGAATGTAACCGGGCGTTTCCCTAACGCAATAACCACCGAAACACTATGAAACAAACAAACCGGAATCAACACGGTCGTTGCCTCAGAACTAACACAGTGGACGCGAGCAAATATGGACAAGCCCTCGGCCTATTAGTACCGGTCACCTCCACCAGTTACCTGGCTTCCAGATCCGGCCTATCAACCCAGTCGTCTACTGGGAGCCTTAACCCCTCAAAGGGGGTGGGAGTCCTCATCTCGAAGCAGGCTTCCCGCTTAGATGCTTTCAGCGGTTATCCTTTCCGAACGTAGCCAACCAGCCATGCCCTTGGCAGGACAACTGGCACACCAGAGGTTCGTCCGTCCCGGTCCTCTCGTACTAGGGACAGCCCTTCTCAAGACTCCTACGCGCACAGCGGATAGGGACCGAACTGTCTCACGACGTTCTAAACCCAGCTCGCGTACCGCTTTAATGGGCGAACAGCCCAACCCTTGGGACCGACTCCAGCCCCAGGATGCGACGAGCCGACATCGAGGTGCCAAACCATCCCGTCGATATGGACTCTTGG
The DNA here is from genome assembly GCF_003932715.1 of Streptomyces tsukubensis. Lineage (NCBI taxonomy): Bacteria > Bacillati > Actinomycetota > Actinomycetes > Kitasatosporales > Streptomycetaceae > Streptomyces > Streptomyces tsukubensis. The sequence goes on from NZ_CP020700.1 coordinate 2,843,190, forward strand.
GGAAGATCAGCCTGTTATCCCCGGGGTACCTTTTATCCGTTGAGCGACGGCGCTTCCACAAGCCACCGCCGGATCACTAGTCCCGACTTTCGTCCCTGCTCGACCCGTCGGTCTCACAGTCAAGCTCCCTTGTGCACTTACACTCAACACCTGATTACCAACCAGGCTGAGGGAACCTTTGGGCGCCTCCGTTACTCTTTAGGAGGCAACCGCCCCAGTTAAACTACCCATCAGACACTGTCCCTGATCCGGATCACGGACCCAGGTTAGACATCCAGCACGACCAGAGTGGTATTTCAACAACGACTCCACAACCACTGGCGTGGCCGCTTCAAAGTCTCCCACCTATCCTACACAAGCCGAACCGAACACCAATATCAAACTGTAGTAAAGGTCCCGGGGTCTTTCCGTCCTGCTGCGCGAAACGAGCATCTTTACTCGTAGTGCAATTTCACCGGGCCTATGGTTGAGACAGTCGAGAAGTCGTTACGCCATTCGTGCAGGTCGGAACTTACCCGACAAGGAATTTCGCTACCTTAGGATGGTTATAGTTACCACCGCCGTTTACTGGCGCTTAAGTTCTCAGCTTCGCAACCCCGAAAGGTCACTAACCGGTCCCCTTAACGTTCCAGCACCGGGCAGGCGTCAGTCCGTATACATCGCCTTACGGCTTCGCACGGACCTGTGTTTTTAGTAAACAGTCGCTTCTCGCTGGTCTCTGCGGCCACCCCCAGCTCACATCGTAAAGACGATCACCAGGAATGGCCCCCCTTCTCCCGAAGTTACGGGGGCATTTTGCCGAGTTCCTTAACCATAGTTCACCCGAACGCCTCGGTATTCTCTACCTGACCACCTGAGTCGGTTTAGGGTACGGGCCGCCTTGAAACTCGCTAGAGGCTTTTCTCGACAGCATAGGATCATCCACTTCACCACAATCGGCTCGGCATCAGGTCTCACCCTTAATGTGTGACGGATTTACCTACCACACGGGCTACACCCTTACCCCGGGACAACCACCGCCCGGGCTGGACTACCTTCCTGCGTCACCCCATCACTTACCTACTACCACCTCGGTTCAGCGGCTCCACCACTCCCCATCACTCCGAAGAGATCAAAGGCGGCTTCACGGCCTTAGCATCAGAGGATTCGATACTGGGCGCTTCAAAGCGGGTACCGGAATATCAACCGGTTGTCCATCGACTACGCCTGTCGGCCTCGCCTTAGGTCCCGACTTACCCTGGGCAGATCAGCTTGACCCAGGAACCCTTAGTCAATCGGCGCACACGTTTCCCACGTGTGTATCGCTACTCATGCCTGCATTCTCACTCGTGTACCATCCACCACTCGCTTACGCGGCGGCTTCACCCGGCACACGACGCTCCCCTACCCAACCCAACGGGCGTTGGCCCTATTGCTGGATTGACACGACTTCGGCGGTACGCTTGAGCCCCGCTACATTGTCGGCGCGGAATCACTTGACCAGTGAGCTATTACGCACTCTTTCAAGGGTGGCTGCTTCTAAGCCAACCTCCTGGTTGTCTCTGCGACTCCACATCCTTTCCCACTTAGCGTACGCTTAGGGGCCTTAGTCGATGCTCTGGGCTGTTTCCCTCTCGACCATGGAGCTTATCCCCCACAGTCTCACTGCCGCGCTCTCACTTACCGGCATTCGGAGTTTGGCTAAGGTCAGTAACCCGGTAGGGCCCATCGCCTATCCAGTGCTCTACCTCCGGCAAGAAACACACGACGCTGCACCTAAATGCATTTCGGGGAGAACCAGCTATCACGGAGTTTGATTGGCCTTTCACCCCTAACCACAGGTCATCCCCCAGGTTTTCAACCCTGGTGGGTTCGGTCCTCCACGACCTCTTACAGCCGCTTCAACCTGCCCATGGCTAGATCACTCCGCTTCGGGTCTTGAGCGCGCTACTAAATCGCCCTATTCGGACTCGCTTTCGCTACGGCTTCCCCACACGGGTTAACCTCGCAACACACCGCAAACTCGCAGGCTCATTCTTCAAAAGGCACGCAGTCACGAGAACGCAAGGCAAACCTCACGCTCCGACGCTCCCACGGCTTGTAGGCACACGGTTTCAGGTACTATTTCACTCCGCTCCCGCGGTACTTTTCACCATTCCCTCACGGTACTATCCGCTATCGGTCACCAGGGAATATTTAGGCTTAACGGGTGGTCCCGCCAGATTCACACGGGATTTCTCGGGCCCCGTGCTACTTGGGTGTCTCTTAAACGAGCCGCATGAATTTCAGCTACGGGGGTCTTACCCTCTACGCCGGGCCTTTCGCATGCCCTTCGCCTATCCATACGGTTTCTGACTCGTCCCACGGCCGGCAGACCGCAGAAAAGAGATCCCACAACCCCGCATACGCAACCCCTGCCGGGTATCACACGCATACGGTTTGGCCTCATCCGGTTTCGCTCGCCACTACTCCCGGAATCACGGTTGTTTTCTCTTCCTGAGGGTACTGAGATGTTTCACTTCCCCTCGTTCCCTCCACACTGCCTATGTGTTCAGCAGCGGGTGACAGCCCATGACGACTGCCGGGTTTCCCCATTCGGAAACCCCCGGATCAAAGCCTGGTTGACGACTCCCCGGGGACTATCGTGGCCTCCCACGTCCTTCATCGGTTCCTGGTGCCAAGGCATCCACCGTGCGCCCTTAAAAACTTGGCCACAGATGCTCGCGTCCACTGTGCAGTTCTCAAACAACGACCAGCCACCCGTCACCCCACCACATCAGCAGTGAGAACACCGGGGCCGGCACCGAAGACACTCAGACTCTCGTCCGTGCCCTCAGACACCCAACAGCGCGCCCAACACCCAGACCCCGGGACCAGCCCACGTTCCACGCCGAAGCAGTACTTGTGAAGCAATCCCATGCCTGAGTGCCGAATAATCAACGTTCCACCCATGAGCAACCAGCACCGGACACTCGCCGGTGTACTGGCCCCTGACCGGCAAAAACCGGCAAGAAGTGCTCCTTAGAAAGGAGGTGATCCAGCCGCACCTTCCGGTACGGCTACCTTGTTACGACTTCGTCCCAATCGCCAGTCCCACCTTCGACAGCTCCCTCCCACAAGGGGTTGGGCCACCGGCTTCGGGTGTTACCGACTTTCGTGACGTGACGGGCGGTGTGTACAAGGCCCGGGAACGTATTCACCGCAGCAATGCTGATCTGCGATTACTAGCAACTCCGACTTCATGGGGTCGAGTTGCAGACCCCAATCCGAACTGAGACCGGCTTTTTGAGATTCGCTCCGCCTCACGGCATCGCAGCTCTTTGTACCGGCCATTGTAGCACGTGTGCAGCCCAAGACATAAGGGGCATGATGACTTGACGTCGTCCCCACCTTCCTCCGAGTTGACCCCGGCGGTCTCCCGTGAGTCCCCAACACCCCACAAGGGGGCTTGCTGGCAACACGGGACAAGGGTTGCGCTCGTTGCGGGACTTAACCCAACATCTCACGACACGAGCTGACGACAGCCATGCACCACCTGTACACCGACCACAAGGGGGGCACTATCTCTAATGCTTTCCGGTGTATGTCAAGCCTTGGTAAGGTTCTTCGCGTTGCGTCGAATTAAGCCACATGCTCCGCTGCTTGTGCGGGCCCCCGTCAATTCCTTTGAGTTTTAGCCTTGCGGCCGTACTCCCCAGGCGGGGAACTTAATGCGTTAGCTGCGGCACCGACGACGTGGAATGTCGCCAACACCTAGTTCCCAACGTTTACGGCGTGGACTACCAGGGTATCTAATCCTGTTCGCTCCCCACGCTTTCGCTCCTCAGCGTCAGTAATGGCCCAGAGATCCGCCTTCGCCACCGGTGTTCCTCCTGATATCTGCGCATTTCACCGCTACACCAGGAATTCCGATCTCCCCTACCACACTCTAGCCTGCCCGTATCGAATGCAGACCCGGGGTTAAGCCCCGGGCTTTCACACCCGACGTGACAAGCCGCCTACGAGCTCTTTACGCCCAATAATTCCGGACAACGCTTGCGCCCTACGTATTACCGCGGCTGCTGGCACGTAGTTAGCCGGCGCTTCTTCTGCAGGTACCGTCACTCTCGCTTCTTCCCTGCTGAAAGAGGTTTACAACCCGAAGGCCGTCATCCCTCACGCGGCGTCGCTGCATCAGGCTTTCGCCCATTGTGCAATATTCCCCACTGCTGCCTCCCGTAGGAGTCTGGGCCGTGTCTCAGTCCCAGTGTGGCCGGTCGCCCTCTCAGGCCGGCTACCCGTCGTCGCCTTGGTAGGCCATCACCCCACCAACAAGCTGATAGGCCGCGGGCTCATCCTGCACCGCCGGAGCTTTCAACCTTCAAGGATGCCCCCGAAGGTATTATCCGGTATTAGACCCCGTTTCCAGGGCTTGTCCCAGAGTGCAGGGCAGATTGCCCACGTGTTACTCACCCGTTCGCCACTAATCCACCACCGAAGCGGCTTCATCGTTCGACTTGCATGTGTTAAGCACGCCGCCAGCGTTCGTCCTGAGCCAGGATCAAACTCTCCGTGAATGTTTACCCGTAATCGGGTCGACACATCACGAGAGCGGGACAGCCGGAGGAATAATCCGACCGTCCACAGCGTCCTCGCTGTATGTGTTTCTTCAAAGGAACCTCATCCCCCAGCCACAAGGGCTCGGGAACGGGGTATCAACTAATCTGGCGTTGATTTTTGGCACGCTGTTGAGTTCTCAAGGAACGGACGCTTCCTTCAGGCCCTTTTCACCAGGCCCTCCGGGCTTTTCCCTTCGGTCTTGCGTTTCCAACCTTACCAGATCCTTTTCCCGTTCCGTTTCCGGTCCGGAGTTTCGAATCCAGCGGCCTGTTGAAGCGGCCTTTTGTCTTTCGACTTTGCCTTTCGGCGGTGCCGACTTTATCAGAAGCATTTCGGCCGAGCTAATCGGCCTTCGCGATCCGGATAAGGAGTCGGTGGGCTCCGCGGGAAGTTCATTCCCGTCGAGAGCGAGTCAGAGACTAACTGCGGCACTCGGCTGTGTCCAGTCCGAGGCAACCGTTTGAATCTACCTCCCCACGCCAGCCATGTCAATGGTTTTTGTGGGCAGGTGAGGACAGTAGCAGCTCAGAGGGGTCCGATGCACATCAGGCTGCGACGGGGACCCGGGCGTTGCGGTCGGACTCGTCGAGGTCTCCGTACTCCCCGTCCCGGGCCGCACGGCGCCCCAGTACGTAGACGTAGGTGAGGAAGCCCAGCTCGGCCGCGATCCCGATGGCGATACGGGCCCAGGTCGGCAGGCCGGACGGGGTGACGAAGCCTTCGATGAGGCCCGAGACGAAGAGGACGAGGGCGAGGCCGATCGCCATGCCGAGAGCGGCTCGCCCCTGCTCCGCGAGAGCGGCCCTGCGGGTCAGGGGGCCGGGGTCGACGACGGTCCAGCCGAGGCGCAGCCCCGTACCGGCGGCGACGAAGACGGCGGTCAGTTCCAGGAGGCCGTGCGGGAGCACGAGGCCGAGGAAGACGTCGAGGCGGCCGGCCGAGGACATCAGACCGATGCCGACGCCCAGGTTGGCCATGTTCAGGAGCAGGATCCAGAGCACCGGTATGCCGAGGAAGGCTCCCAGGGTCAGGCAGATCGCGGCTGCCTGGGCATTGTTCGTCCAGACCTGGGCCGCGAAGGATGCCGCGGGGTTGCTGGAGTAGTACGTCTCGTAGTCGCCGCCCGGGCGGGTCATCTCCCGGAGTGCCTCCGGGCCGGCGATCGCGGACCGGACCTCGGAGTGGGTGCCGACCCACCAGCCGATGACGGCCGCCGTGGTGAGGGAGAGGACCGCCGCGGGGATCCACCAGTGGCGGGAGCGGTAGACGGCGGCGGGAAAGCCGGCGGTGAGGAAGCGGGAGGCATCACGCCAGGTGGCGCGGCGGGTGCCGGTGACCGTAGCGCGGGCGCGGGCCACGAGTCGGGTGAGGCGGCCGACGAGTGCGGGATCGGGGGTGGTGGAGCGGATCAGGGAGAGATGGGTTGCGGTGCGCTGGTAGAGGGCGACCAGTTCGTCGGCTTCGGCTCCGGTGAGCCGGCGTCCCCTGCGCAGGAGGTGTTCCAGCCGGTCCCACTCGGCGCGGTGGGCTGTCACGAAGACGTCGAGGTCCATTGGGCTGCTGCTCCAGGCGCTGGGGCGTCCATGCATCATGCGTACTACTGCGCTTCCTACCGCAGTGCGCTTCGGGTCAGCTTGGCAGACTGAGGGAGTCGGGGGCAGGCCGGGCGGTCGGAGTGCGGAGGGGTGGGCTGCGGTGAGTGCGCTGGTGACGGGGGACGCGGTCGTTCTGGGGGTACAGCCTGCGAAGCTGCCGAGCCGGGCGCTGGCGTTGGTCATCGACCTGGTCGTGGTGTGGGGTCTGTTCCTGGTGGTGATGGTGGGGCTGGCGTTGACGACCGCTTCGCTGGATCCGGCGGCGGGGCGGGCGCTGGGAATCGCGGCGTTCCTGCTGATTCCGGTGGGGGCGCCGATCGCCGTGGAGACGCTCACGAAGGGCCGGTCCCCGGGGAAGCTGGCCTGTGGTCTGCGGGTGGTGCGGGACGACGGCGGGCCCGTCCGGTTCCGGCATGCGCTGGTCCGTGGGGCGATGGGGGCGGTGGAGATCACGCTGACGATGGGGGTGGTTGCGGCGATCGCATCGCTGGTGTCGGCACGGGGGCGGCGGATCGGGGATGTGTTCGCGGGCACGCTCGTCGTACGGGAGCGGGTGCCGGGGGCGAGGGTCTCCGAGGTCCCGGCGCCTCCGTCGTGGCTGGTGGGGCGGTTTTCGCAGGTGGATCTTTCGGGGGTGTCGGACGAACTGTGGCTGGCGGTACGGCAGTGCCTGACGCGGCTGGGGCAGCTGGATTCCGCGGTGGCCCGGTCGATGGCGGCCGGGCTGGCGGACGAGTTGGTGGCGCGGACGGGAGCGGCTGTTCCGGAGGGGGCGTCTCCGGAGGCTTTTCTGGCCGCGGTGGTGCAGGAGCGGCAGGCCCGGGACGCCCGGCGGGCCTTCGGGTCCGGTGCGGGATCCGGTGTCGGTGCGGGATCGGCTGCCGGGGTGGTTGCGGATCCGGCCGGGGCGTGGGGTGTGCCGGGGGACGGTCGGGGCGGTGCTGCGCACGGATGGGTGCTGGAGCCGCTGCCTCCGGTGGAGTCCGGGCCGTTGCAGGCACCGGAGCGGTCCGGGGTGCGCGGGACGGGAGCCGGGGGTGGTCCGGGCGGCGCCGGGACCCGGTCGACGGGGTTCGTGCCGCCCGCGTAGCCGGTGCGGGTGGTGGATGCCGGCAGGCGTTCAGGGGAAGACCGAGGGCGGACTGTCCAGTTGTTCGAGTTCGATGCCCGGGGCTGCCAGCACGACGTCGCCGGCGATGTGGACGGTGTGCTGTTCGCCGGTGTCCAGGGCGTTGACCTGGTAGGCGTCCACGACGAGGGGGCCGTTGTCAGTGGCGTGCGCTTCACTGTCGAGCAGAGCCCAGGACTGGTCGACAGTGAGGGGGGCGAGTACGGGGTCCGTGAACGCTACGAGGCGGACGCGGGTCGCCGGGGAGCCGGGGGTGAGACGCAGCAGCCGTGCAGTGGCCACGAGGAAGGCGGGGGAGGTTCCGGTGAAGGCGTGTGCGGGTGCTGTTCCTTCGTCGGCGTGTGCGCCGGTGGGGTCGGTGCGGACCCAGGTGACGCCGTCGATGGCGGCTCCGCGGACCTGCCAGCTCGCGGTCTGGAGTTCCAGCCGGATGGGGCGGCCGAGATCGTCGACGGCCAGATCGACGGAGCCCCTCTGTTCACCGGAGGGGGTGGTGGTGCGGGAGACGTACCGCCAGCCGGAGGGGCCGGTGGCGCAGTGGAAGTGTTCTTCGCCTAGGGGGGTGTGATCGTGCGGATCGTGGAGCGAATAGCGGCCGCGGGGCATGGGGCTTCGGGGTCCTTGTGCGGTGTGGCGCGGTGGTGTCGCCGACTGCCGGTGTGACGGCCGGTGGGGGGCGGGCCCGGGCTTGGGCCGGGCCGTCGCGGGGAGGGTGCGGGCAGGCCCCCGACACGGGGGTGCGGGGGCCTGTCCGTTGCTCTTGCGGCGCTCTGGTCCGGGTGTCCGGGGCCGGGTTCCCGGTCCCCTGGTCGGTCCGCGTGGTCTGCGGGTCCCGGGGGCCGTTCGGTGCCGTGCCCGTCCGCGGGGTGCGGGCGGGCACGGTGCCGGGGTGCTGTCCGGGGCGCGGGCCGTGGTTGCGCCGGGGCCGGGCCGTGCGGGCCCGGGCCGTCAGTAGCGGTAGTGGTCGGGCTTGAAGGGGCCTTCGACGTCGACGCCGATGTAGGCGGCCTGCTCGGGGCGGAGCGTGGTGAGCTTGACGCCGAGGGAACCGAGGTGGAGTCGGGCGACCTTCTCGTCGAGGTGCTTGGGCAGCACGTAGACGTCGGTCGGGTACTCCTCGGGCTTGGTGAAGAGTTCGATCTGGGCGAGGGTCTGGTCGGCGAAGCTGTTGGACATCACGAAGGACGGGTGGCCCGTCGCGTTGCCCAGGTTGAGCAGGCGCCCCTCGGAGAGCACGATGATCTTCTTGCCGTCGGGGAAGGTCCAGGTGTGGACCTGGGGCTTGACCTCGTCCTTGACGATGCCGGGGGTCCGGGCCAGGCCGGCCATGTCGATCTCGTTGTCGAAGTGGCCGATGTTTCCGACGATGGCCTGGTGCTTCATCTTGGCCATGTCGGCGGCCATGATGATGTCCTTGTTGCCGGTGGTGGTGATGAAGATGTCGGCCAGGCCGACGACCTCGTCGAGGGTGGTGACCTGGAAGCCGTCCATCGCCGCCTGGAGGGCGCAGATGGGGTCGATCTCGGTGATGATCACCCGGGCGCCCTGGCCGCGGAGGGATTCGGCGCAGCCCTTGCCGACGTCGCCGTAGCCGCAGACGACGGCGACCTTGCCGCCGATGAGGACGTCGGTGGCGCGGTTGATGCCGTCGACGAGGGAGTGGCGGCAGCCGTACTTGTTGTCGAACTTCGACTTGGTGACGGCGTCGTTGACGTTGATCGCCGGGAAGAGGAGGGTGCCGTCGCGGTGCATCTCGTACAGCCGGTGGACGCCGGTGGTGGTCTCTTCGGTGACGCCGCGGATCTCGGACGCCAGGCGGGTCCACTTCTGCGGGTTCTCGCCGAGGGTGCGGTTGAGGAGGGTGAGGATGTACCCGTACTCCTCGCTGTCCGCGGTGGCGGGGTCGGGGGCCTCGCCGGCCTTCTCGAACTCGACGCCCTTGTGGACGAGGAGGGTGGCGTCGCCACCGTCGTCGAGGATCATGTTGGGGCCGCCGGTGGGCGAGTCGGGCCAGGTCAGGGCCTGCTCGGTGCACCACCAGTACTCTTCGAGGGTCTCGCCCTTCCAGGCGAAGACGGGGATGCCGCGGGGGTTGTCGGGGGTGCCCTCGGGGCCGACGGCGATGGCCGCGGCGGCGTGGTCCTGGGTGGAGAAGATGTTGCAGGACGCCCAGCGGACCTGGGCGCCGAGGGCGGTGAGGGTCTCGATGAGGACGGCGGTCTGGACCGTCATGTGCAGGGAGCCGGTGATCCGGGCGCCGGCGAGCGGCTGCTGGGCGGCGTACTCGGAGCGGATCGCCATCAGGCCGGGCATCTCGTGCTCGGCGAGGGTGATCTCCTTGCGGCCGAACTCGGCGAGGGAGAGGTCAGCGACCTTGAAGTCGTGGCCGGTGGTGACTGTCGTCATGCGGGACTGCTCCTCAGTGGAGGTCGAGGGTGGGCACGGCTGGCTCCGCGGCGGTGGACACAGGGATGCCCGGGCCGCTCGCGGCGCAGTCGTCGGAGGCCCTCTCTCCCTCGGCCGGTCCGCTGGGGACCGCCCGACCGCCATCAGCAGCGACGTCTGACTCTCGTTCCGAATCTACACCGATCCCCCGGGGCGGCCCCAGCCCGCGCAGGGGTGTGATCGGGACACGTCGCTGGTCGGGGGCGGGCGGAATGACCGGATACGGCGGGCGGGGAGGTCAGGGGGTGGCGGCCGGCGGGGCGGGGTCGGTGTCGTCGGCCGCGGCCGTCGCGCTGTAGATATCGGGTTCGAGGTAGATCACCCGGGCGATGGGGACGGCGGCGCGGATGCGTTCCTCGGCGGCGTTGATGGCCGTGGCGACTTCGGTGGCGGTGTTGTCGTGGCGTACCGCAATCTTGGCGGCGACCAGGAGTTCTTCGGGGCCGAGGTGAAGGGTGCGCATATGGATGAGGCGGGTGACGGTGGTGTTGTCGACGACGGCGGCCCGGATCTTGCGTTCGTCGTCGGCGGTCGCGGCCTCACCGAGGAGGAGGGATTTGGTCTCGGCGGCGAGGACGAGGGCGATGAGGATGAGGAGGGTGCCGATGCAGAGGGTGCCGATGCCGTCCCAGACTCCGTCGCCGGTGGCGAGGGCGAGGCTGACGCCCGCGAGGGCGAGGATCAGACCGATGAGGGCGCCGAGGTCTTCGAGGAGGACGACGGGGAGTTCGGGGGCCTTGGCGTGGCGGACGAACTCGCGCCAGGAGCGGTCGCCGCGCAGGGGGTTCGATTCCTTGATGGCGGTACGGAAGGAGATGGTTTCCGCGACGATCGCGAAGACGAGGACGCCGACGGGCCAGTACCAGGCTTCGATGGGGTGGGGGTTCCTGATCTTCTCGTAGCCCTCGTAGAGGGCGAACATGCCGCCGGCGGAGAAGAGCACGATGGAGACGAGGAAGGCGTAGATATAGCGTTCGCGGCCGTAGCCGAAGGGGTGCTGGGGGGTGGCCGCGCGGCGGGCGCGCTTGCCGCCGAGGAGGAGTAGTCCCTGGTTGCCGGAGTCGGCCAGGGAGTGGACGCTCTCGGCGAGCATCGACGACGAGCCGCTGAAGAGGAACGCGACGAATTTGGCCACGGCGATGGCGAGGTTGGCGGTGAGGGCCGCCACGATCGCCTTGGTCCCGCCCGACGCGCTCATGTCGGAATTTCCCTTCGGTCCGGTCGGTCCTGCTGGTCCCGTCGGGCGTGTCCCGGGGCCGGGGCGGGCCGGCCGGGGCCGGGGTCCGCGTACCGGTGCCGGCGCGTTCGGTAGTCGCCCGATCACTGAGGGGCGCCATTGTTGCAGCAGTGGCCGGAGAAGGCGGGTCAGTCGGGCACCGTGGCCCGGAAGAGCGTCCCGGAGCCTCCGTCGGCGCCCGAGATCTCCGTCTTCTCCCCTGCCGGTACGAACACGGAATCGCCGGGTCCGAGCGTCAGTTCGCCCACGGTGGCGCGGCCGGAGGTGCAGAGGAGGATCTGCGGGCCGGGCGAGGTGAGGTCGCGGGGGGTGGCGTCGGGGGCGAGGACGTGGCGGGAGAGGCGGAATTCGGCGGCGGGCGTGTCGTACACCTCCGCGCCGTCGGCGTCGGCCTCGGGGCGCAGGACGGCGGCGTCGGTGGGGGCGAAGCGTACGACGCGCAGCAGTTCGGGTACGTCGACGTGCTTGGGGGTGAGTCCGCAGCGCAGGACGTTGTCGGAGTTGGCCATGATCTCGACGCCGAGGCCGCGGAGATAGGTGTGCGGGACGCCCGCGCCGAGGTAGATGGCTTCGCCGGGCTGGAGCCGTATGTGGTTGAGGAGCATCGCGGCGATGACGCCGGGGTCGCCGGGGTAGTGGCGGGCGATGTCCGCGTAGACGGTGTAGGGGCCGCCGATACGGGCTGCTGCGGCGGCGGTCTCGGTGACGGTCTCGGCGATCGCGGTGCGGTCGGCGGTGAGGACGGCGGTGAGGACCTCGCGCAGGGCTGCTTCCTCGGGGTGGGCGCGGAGGAGGTCGGCGTACGGCTTGAGGGAGTCGACGCCGAGTCCGGCGATCAGGTCGGCGGTCTCGGTCGGCCGGCGGAAGCCGCAGAGTCCGTCGAAGGGGGTGAGGGCGCAGATCAGTTCCGGCTTGTGGTTGGTGTCCTTGTAGTTGCGGTGGGGGGCGGCGAAGGGGATGCCGGCGCGTTCTTCGGCGGCGTGTCCGGTCTTGGCCTGGTCCAGATCGGGGTGGACCTGGAGGGAGACGGGGGTGCCGGCGGCGAGGAGTTTGAGGAGGAAGGGGAGGTGGGGGCCGTGGCGGCGGACGGTGGTGGCGCCGAGTTCGCGTACCGGGTCGGCGGCGATGACCGTGTCGAGGGGGCCGCGTTCGAGGTGGGAGGGTGCGCCGGGGTGAGCGCCGAACCACATCTCCGCCTGGGGTTCGCCGGTGGGGTGGACGCCGAGGAGCTCGGGGATGGCGGTGGTGGAGCCCCAGGCGTATGGGCGGATGGTGTTGGTGAGGCGGTCCATTCGGCGGCAGGTCTCCTTCGGCCGGGGTGGTGCGGTTGAGGGTTGGGTGGTGCTGGTGGTTCAGGAGGGGGTTGCCGGGGTGGCCAGGGCGAGGTAGACGGCGGCGAAGTCGGTGACGGCGAGGAGTTCCGCGAGGGATTCCAGTTCGCTGCCTTCTTCGGGTTCCAGTTCGCTGATGGCCGTGTCGTGGCCGAGGGCGAGTTCGCGGGCGGCCGGGGCGGCGGTGAGGCCGCCGGCGGGCCGGTCGCGGAGCAGGACGACCCGGGCGCGCAGTGCCTGCTGTTCCTCCACGCGGTCGCGGAAGAAGTCGTCCGGATCGGCGCCGGCCGCGAAGTCTCCGGCGAGCAGGACTCCGTGGGCGGGCAGTGCTTCGGGGAGTTCGGCGGCGAAGGCGGGGCGGCCGGCGAGTTCGGCGAGGACAGCGGCGAAGCGGCGGCCGGTGGGGGCCGCGCCGGTGCCTTCGGTCCAGATCAGGGGGAGGCTGTCGGCCAGTTCGGCGGCGAGGGTTTTGGCCGGGTTGCTGTAGGTGGCGATGGCGGGGCCGCAGCGCTCGGCCGTGCGGTCGAGGCGGTCGGCGACGCGGGCGAGGGCCTCCGGGGGCGCTTCGAGGAGTCCGATGCGGTCGAGCAGCGCGAGGAGGGGGGTGAACAGGGCCCAGAGGGCGCCGGGACCGGCCGGGACGGCCTCTTCGAAACCTTCGTACACCTCGTACGGCGGGGTGGCCAGGGGTACGACGAGGCCGTGGCGGCCGCCGACGCCCTCGGCCAGCGGGGAGCGCTGGGGGGTGATGGCGACGATGGTGCAGCCGCGGCGGTACGCCTGCTCGGCGAGGAGGTCGAGGCCGGGTTCGCCGCCGTCGGTGGTGATGACGAACAGGAGGTCGAGGGAGCCCGCCCAGCCGGGGAGGGCCCAGCGCAGGGCGCCCGCGGCCGGGGCGACGCCGGTGGGGTGGAGGCGGATGACGGGGGCGCTCGCGCCTGCGAGTGCGCCGATGAGGTCGGCGACTCCGGTGGCCGCGGTGCCCGCGCCGGCGATGAGGACAGCGCGGGGGCGCCCGTCCGGCTTCAGCTCGGCGATGCCCGCTTCGGCGGCGTGCCGGGCGGCCGTCCGTACCCGGGCGCCGGCTTCGGCGGCGCCCCGGAGCAGGCCTCGGCGGTCGGCTCGGGCAAGGGCTTCCGGGTCGTCGAGGAGCGACTCGTCGAGCATGGGGCGGGGCCTCCGATTCGCCGGTTCGGTTGAGGGCCGTTTCGGATGAGGCCCTTGCGGGGGTGTGGTCGCGGGCGCGGGGTGTCGTCAGGCGGGGCGGCGGGCCTCGTCGACGAGGAGGACGGGGATGCCGTCGCGTACGGGGTACGCGAGACCGCACTCCGTACCGGTGCAGACGAGCTCGGGGGTGTCGGCCTCGGACCGGTCCGTCAGGGCGCTGTGGCAGGCCGGGCAGGCAAGGATGGAGAGGAGGCCGGCTTCGAGCGGCATGAGGTGGGTCCCTTCGGGGTCGGCGGTGCCACGGTGGCGGCGGGCGGCCCGGCCGGCCGTGGTGCCGCTGGTCCCTGGGCGGCGCGGTCGTCGGTCGTCACGGCCGGTGCTCCGAGGCGTCGTGGTGACGTGTCGTCGCGGTCGTGGTCCGGGTGTGGCCCGGGTCGTGACGTCCGGTCGTCCGGGAACGCGGGGCGGTCGGTCGATCGGGCCACGTCAGCGTACCGCCGGGGGGAGGGGGGCGGCGCGTTCTGGGGTGGGGAGAGGTACGGGTGGGGCGGTTGGGCAGGGTGGGTGCCCGCGGCCGGGCCGCCGGGCTCAGGGGGGGTGCGGTGGCGGGGCGTACCGGCCGGGCAGGATCCGCCGGGCAGGGGCCCTGGGGGCGGGGGACGTGGAGGGGGGCGGGGGACGCGGAGGGCCGAGTGGTGGCAGGGCGCGGGACCGGTGGGTGGTGGAGGGTGGAGCGGTCCCGGGCTGGTGTCTGGTCCGTGGGGCGCGCGCCCGGGTCCCGGGTGGGGGCTGTGCCGGATCAGGCCTGCTGGGCGGCCGGGTGCGGGAGAGTTCCCGGATGCTTCAGGTCCACACCATCGGGCTAAAGCCCCCGGCGGGCGGCTGCCGCCGGGGGCCGGGCCCTGTCCGGGCGATCTTGTCGGGCCCGCGACGACAGCTACGGCACTCCCCCTGGGCCTGGCGGCCCGGGTGGTACCCCCACGCTGCGTTGTCGGAATCATCCGAGTACGGGCGCGGGGGGACCCATGCGCACGAGGACGATCGCCCCCTGGCTTCGCCGGTGGAGGTCCCCCCGGCGAAGCCGGGGGGGCGTACCCCCACCGCCTTGCGATGCACCGCATCCGGGGGCTCCACCCAGCCGCAGGGCCGGGGGAGCCGCGGGCCGATCCGCGAAGATCGCCCGGACAGGCCTAAGGGTCATGCAGAGGTCAGCGGCGGATGAGGGCGAGGACCTCGTCGCGGATCTTGGCGAGCGTGGCGGAGTCCTTGGCCTCGACGTTGAGGCGGAGCAGGGGCTCGGTGTTGGAGGGGCGGAGGTTGAACCACCAGTCGGGGGTGGTGACCGTCAGACCGTCGAGGGTGTCGATCGTGGCGTCGGGCACCGACTCGAAGGCGGCGCGCACCTCGGCGGTGGCGGCGGTCTGGTCCTCGACGGTGGAGTTGATCTCGCCGGAGCCGGAGTAGCGGTCGTACTGGGCGACGAGTTCCGACAGCGGAGCGGGCTGGGAGCCGAGGGCGGCAAGGACGTGGAGCGCGGCGAGCATGCCCGTATCGGCGTTCCAGAAATCGCGGAAGTAGTAGTGAGCCGAGTGCTCGCCGCCGAAGATCGCGCCCGTGCGGGCCATCTCCTGCTTGATGAAGGAGTGCCCGACCCGTGTACGTACCGGGGTGCCGCCGTTCTCGCGGACGACCTCGGGAACCGACCAGGAGGTGATCAGGTTGTGGATGACCGTTCCACCGGGGTGCTTGGCCAGCTCACGGGCGGCGACCAGGGCGGTGATCGCGGAGGGGGAGATTCCTTCGCCGCGCTCGTCGACGACGAAACAGCGGTCGGCGTCGCCGTCGAAGGCGAGGCCGAGGTCGGCGTTCTCGGCGCGCACCCGCTCCTGGAGGTCGACGATGTTCGCCGGGTCCAGCGGGTTGGCCTCGTGGTTGGGGAAGGTGCCGTCGAGTTCGAAGTACATCGGCACGAGGGTGAGCGGCAGGGATGCGAAGACGGTGGGGACGGTGTGGCCGCCCATGCCGTTGCCCGCGTCGACGACGACCTTCAGCGGGCGCATGGCGGAGAGGTCGACGAGGGAGAGCAGATACGCCGCGTACTCCTCCAGCGTGTCCCGTTCGGTGACGGTGCCGGGTTCCGCGGCCGGCGCGGGGGCGCCTTCTTCGGCCCACTGCTCCACCAGGGCCCGGATATCGGCGAGGCCGGTGTCCTGGCCGACCGGTGCCGCTCCGGCGCGGCACATCTTGATGCCGTTGTACTGGGCGGGGTTGTGGGAGGCGGTGAACATGGCGCCGGGGAGGCCGAGGTGGCCGGAGGCGAAGTACAACTGGTCGGTGGAGCAGAGTCCGATCAGTGTGACGTCGGCGCCGCGGGCCGCGGCACCACGGGCGAAAGCGCCCGAGAGTCCGGGCGACGAGGGCCGCATATCGTGTCCGACGACGATCGCGTCGGCCGACGTGACCTGGACGAAGGCGGCGCCGAAGAGTTCGGCGAGTGCCTCGTCCCACTGGTCCGGCACCACGCCACGGACGTCGTACGCCTTTACGATCCGGGACAGATCAGCAGCAGCCACGGGGCCAGCCTTCCCTCGGGTCTGTGTGGTGGTCGGAGCAAATTATCCGGGTACGTCAGTCCTGGCCGTACCGCGGGTCCACTGATTCGGGCGCCAGCCCCAGAAGTTCCGCCACTTGCTCCACGACAACCTCGTGGACCAGCAGGGCACGCTCCTCGCGGTTCTTGGTCCGGACCTCGACCGGGCGGCGGTAGATCACGACGCGCGCGGGCTCGTCCTTCCCTTCGGGGAGGGTTCCGCCGAGGGGTACTCCGGTGCCGAGGTCGTCGGCGGGTCCGAGGACCGGGACCTCCTGGACCACGAAGTCGACGTCGGCCAGTTGCGGCAGGCGTCTTTCCAGTCGCTCGACGGAATCGCGCACCAGATCGCGGAAGGAGTCCGACCGGCTGACCGAGAGGGGCACCTGGGGTGGGGCGACGGGGCCGCGCATGCCCCGGCCGTGGCGGTCGCGGCGGCGGGGTCTCGGCTCGTCCCCGGGTCCCTGTCCCGGGCCGGTGGGGGGTCCGGCTTCGGGGCCGGAGGCGGCGGGCGCGGGGCCGGCACCCTGGTCCGGCTCCGTGGGTGTCCTGACCGGACGGGGCTCCCCCGGGTGCGGAGGTACGGAACTGTCCATCACTCACGCAGGGTAGCTCTCCCGGGCCTCCCCAAGCGGCAGGGACGGCGCTTCGGGAGGGGTGGGGACGCCCGGGCGGGGAGTGGCTGGAGGGCCGGGTCGGCGGCGGGCGGGCGGCGGGGGTGCCGGGGGGATCTGCACCGGGCAGGTCCGGGTGCCGGACAAGGCCGTCCGGGCCTGTGCGGGGAGAGGGGAACGGACGAAACACAGCGGAAGAAGCACAGCGGAGGAAGGAGGGGCGGATGTGACGGGATGCGACAGGGTGGGTGCGGGTAGGGACGGAGAGGCCGGGCCCAACACAGGGAAGGCGGGCGGCCGGAAGAGGCGGGTGCGAGAAGGGAGCGGGCCAAACCCGGTGCGGACAGCGGTAGGTGGGCGACGGGGGCGGGGTGGTGACAGCGAGTAGGGCGCGCCCCGGCCGCAGTTCACGGGACGGAAGACGGGACGGAAGAGCTGATGGCGGGATTGTCAGTACATGACCGTTCCGGCGGTGCTTGGCGTCGGTTGTGTGGCCGCCGACGATCATCGGTCCCTGCGTGAATGACCTGATTTACGTCACGTCATGACCGGTTCACCTGCCGTCACAACACCGCTCGCGAACCCTTCGTCGCAGGTCAGAAGGGGTCTCTCCGGATCTTCCGAAACCCGGTTCGCATCACGACACGGTGGAGTGAGCTGATGGAGAGTCGTCGCAGCCCGTTCAAGAGTGCGGTACCGTCCAACCTCGTGAGCCCTGTACGTCGATGTTCGCGCACTGCGTGCGGCCGCCCTGCCGTCGCGACACTGACGTACGTCTATGCCGATTCGACTGCGGTCCTCGGTCCGCTCGCCACTTATGCCGAACCCCACTGCTACGACTTGTGCGCCGAGCACAGCGAGCGGTTGACCGCACCCCGCGGCTGGGAGGTCGTACGCCTCACCGACGGCTCGGCCCCGGCCCGGCCCAGTGGTGACGATCTCGAAGCGCTCGCCAATGCCGTACGCGAGGCGGCGCGGCCGCAGGGGCGTGCGGCGGTCGAAGGGCATGCCGCCCGGCGCGCGGCCGACCCGATGGAGGTCGCCCGCCGCGGGCACCTGCGGGTCCTGCGCTCCCCCGACCAGTAGGAGCCGGATCCGGCTGCGCGACGGCCGTCCCGTCGAGGGTTTTCCGGCGTCAGTCGTCCAGGACGGACAGATCCCGTTCCGCTTCGGGGACCGGCACGTTCGCCCGGTCGTCGGAGAGCGTCTGGACCGTGAACATCCGTACCGGGCCGAGTGGCGGGGCAAGGGTTCGTGCCGCGTGGACCGGGCCGCCCGACACGGTCTCCACGGTGAGGGCGTAGGTGCTCTTCGGTCCGCCCGGTGCGGCCGGGACGACGGCCAGGGTGGTCCCGGCGGCGACGGTGTACATCCGTACGGACGGCGCGGCGCC
Source organism: Streptomyces tsukubensis (assembly GCF_003932715.1). Classification (NCBI taxonomy): domain Bacteria; kingdom Bacillati; phylum Actinomycetota; class Actinomycetes; order Kitasatosporales; family Streptomycetaceae; genus Streptomyces; species Streptomyces tsukubensis. Next base: position 2,861,269 of record NZ_CP020700.1, read on the forward strand.
GGCCGGGCCCGGGGGTGACACGGTCACCCGTACCCGGGCCGCCCCGGTGGGTGCGGCGAGGGTCAGGGTGGTGCCGGTGGACCGGTTGTCGGCGGTGCTCGCGCGGTCGCCGACGGGTCCGGCGGCCGGGATGTAGGCCACTTCCCGTGCCGTGCCCGTGCCGCGGACGACCCGGAGCGCGGCCACGAACGGAGTGGGACGGTCCGGCTCGGCCGGGTCGAGCAGGAGGGAGCCCGCTTCTCCTCTGGTGACGCCCTTCAGATCGACGCTCGTCACCGTTCCCGCCTTGACGCGTACGGACTCGTGTCCGGCGGGGACGATCGTTCCGCGGGGGCCCGCGAGCCGGATCTTCAGCTCGGCGTCGGACTCCCCGGGGGCGAAGGCGATCAGCCGTACGGAGGTGGCGTCGGCGGGGATGCCGGGCAGGACCGCGGTGGCCGATGCCTCGGCGGACGCGGCCAGCCAGTCGCTGCCGACGGTGTCCTCGGCGGCGCGGACGACGGCGCCGACCCGTCCCGTGCGGACCGTCACCCGGAGGGTCGCGTCGGTCAGTTCCGCGGGGGTCACGGTCGACAGCAGCACCGGGATCCCGCTGCCCGCGGGGACCGGGATCCCGTCGGGGACGCTGCTGGGTGCCTGCCCGTCGCGGCCGTGGATCTCGATATCGGCGACGGCCGGGGTGTCGTCGGGGTTGGTGAGGTGGAGGTAGTCCTGGCGGCCCTCGGCGGTGGAGACGCCGGGGAACCAGAAGCCCGTATCGGGCGCGGTGCAGGTGGTGCCGAGGAGGCCGCGGGCCGGGCCGGACGGGAGGACGGTCGTCTGCTGGGTGGTCCAGCCGGGGGCCAGGGCGGCGGTCGCCGTGCCGACGAGTGCCGGTGCTTCGCCGCGGCCCGCGCGGACGGCGAGCGGTGCGCCGGGCTTCCCGGCCGTGAGTACGGGGGCGGGTCCGGCGCCCGGTGCGGCGTCGCGGGGGCCGCCGTCCGCTGTCGCGGTCCGGGGCTGCCGGGGCTTCGGGAGCTTCGCCGCTCCTTCCGGGGCGGGGACCGGGGCGCCCGCGGGCCGGAGTTCCGCGGTGCCCGCGGCGGGTACGGGGGCGGGCGCCGGCTTGCCGGACGGGCCGCCGGATCCACCGGGCGGGTCACCGGGCGAGGCGGGTGCCGTCGGGGTGAAGGAGGTGTAGAGCGTTCCGGCGGCCTCCGAGGTGCCGGCCGAGGGGCAGAGCAGGATGGACCGCTCGACCGGCATACGGACGGGGGCCTTCGCCCCGGCGTCGCCCTCCCGGGCTCCGGGGGCGGTCAGGGCGGCGAGTCCGGTGATGGCCGTGAGCGCGGCGACGGCGGCGAGCAGGGACTGGGTCGTGCGTTTCACTCGGACTCGCCTCGGGTCGCGTGGTCGGGCAGAGGGTCCGGGGCCACCGGGAGGGGGTGGGGCTTTGCCGGTTCCGTGAGCGGATACCAGGGTGCGGTGGGCGGAGAGATGGGGTTCGGTACGGCGTCGGGCAGGGTCGCCCCGGGTGTCCCGGCCGTCGCCGTACCGTCCGGGCGTTGGCGCGGTACGCCGGGCAACGCCACGGGTCCGGGCACGGGCACGGGTTCGTCGGGCAGGTCGTCGTCGCTCCGGCCCCTTCTGCCGGGCAGCGCCAGTACGACCAGGACGAGCACCAGCCCGTGCCGGGTCCTGAGCCACACGGTGTGCGCGGTGGACTGCTCGTACGTGACGACCAGGGTGCCGCCCTCGGCGGGGAGTTCGAACCCCTGCGCCCAGCCGTCGACGCTCCGCTTCGGCAGGGGGCGGCCGTCCAGGGTGGCCCGCCAGTTGGCGTCGGCACGGTCGGCCAGGCGCAGGATCCGGTCCGGTCCGCCCGCCGGGACCGTGGCCCGTACGTCCACCGGGCCCGAGGGCACGGGCAGCGGATCGGCCGTCCCGTCCATGACGGTGACCCGGGCGACCTGCCGGTCCACCCCCCACAGCGCACTGCCGCCGATCCGGCTGAGCCTGGTCAGGCCCGGGTTGGTGTCGAGGACCCGGGACAGCCGCGCGGGCGCTCCGTCCCGTACCAGGACGTAACGGATGGCGTAGCCGCTCAGTTCGGCGGCCTGGTCGGCGCCGGAGCCCGCGACGAGGCGGGCCACGACCCGGTCCAGGCGGGGGTCGCCGTCCGTCGCGCGGGTGAGTTCGGCGTCGCCGAGCCGGGCGCCCGCTCCCCGTACCAGGGCGTACGGGACGCGCCCCGGGGACGTACCGCCGAGTACGAGGGTCCGCGGCCGGTCGCTGGTCCCGCTCTCCTCGGCCACGAACGCGGGGACCTGCACGGGGTCCCGGCGCTCCAGCGGTCCGTCCGCGCCGCCGATCGTCCAGTCCGCGGCCAGCTGGACCGGGGCGAGGGCGGTGAGCACGGCGATCAGTACGGCGACGGGCTGCCGCCAGCCGAAGTCACGGGCGGAGACCCGGGTACGGCCGAGTTCGGCGCCGAGACAGGCCGCGGCGATCAGCCCGGCGCCGTACACCAGGGTCGCGGGGCCCGCCCAGGCTGAGCCGTTGACGAGCGCCGCGAGGGCGAATCCGGCCAGGGCCACCGCCCAGGCGGTACGGATCGCGAGCCTGCGCCCTTCGCGGATCAGGGCCGCCAGGGCGGCGAGCACCAGACCGGCCAGCAGGACGCTGCCGCCGGCCTCGGGTCCGCCGGGGCTCAGTGTGAGAAGGCCGAAGGCGGTCGCGCGGCCGTCCCCGAGGTCGAGCCCCGCTTCCCTGAGCACGGCGGACGGTTCGGTCAGCAGGGTCAGCGACCAGGGCGCGAGCAGGGCCACGGGGGTGAGGACCGCGGCCGCGAACCGCGGCCCGGCGGTCGCGAGGTCGGCGCTGCGGGCGGCGAGGGCCGTCGCGCCGAGGACGACCGCGAGCGGCCAGACGACGGGGGTGAACGCGGTGAGGGCGGTGAGCAGCAGGGCGTACGTCCAGGTGGCACGCCAGCCGCCGGTGCCGTGTTCGTGGCCGGTGCCGATGCCGGTGCCGATGCTGGCGGTCCGGGTCTGCCCGAATCCGGTCCCGAATCCGGTGTCGTCCTGCGCGGCCGGTCCCGACGGGCGGCGGGCCACGCCCGTGTCGTGTCGTACGGCCGGTGCCGACGGACCGCCGACCAGGCGCGCGTCGTCCTCTGCGGCCGATGGCGTCCGGCGGCGGGCCGGGCGCGGGACGGCACGGGTGAGGCGGTGTCGGCGGGTACGGCTCCGGGGTCCGGCGGCGGCGGGAGTGCGGTCGAGGCCGTGCGCGGTGACGGCCGCGCGGGCGGCCAGGGGCAGCAGGACCGCCAGGACCGACGTGCCGATCCGACCGGAGGCCAGGGCTCCGGTCGTGGCGGGCAGGAGTGCGTACAGCAGACTCCCCCAGGCCCTCAGCAGCCGCGACGGGATCAGCGGCCGGGCGGCGAGGTACGCGGTCAGACCGGCCAGCGGTACCGAGCAGACCAGGAGCACGGTCACGGTGAGGCCGGTGGAGCCGAACAGGAGCGCGGCGAGACCGGCGAGGATGCCGAGGTAGGGCGGTGCGGTCGGGGTCCCGCCGGTGCCCAGGGGCTGCCACTGGTCCGCGTACCGGTCCCACAGCCCCGGCACATCGGCGGGGGCGGGCAGCAGCGCTCCCCCGGCGAGCGCGCCGGGGGCGAACAGGCCGCGGCAGGCGACCAGGGTGACCAGGACGAGGACGGTGAAGAGGGCGGGCGCCGGCCTCAGCGCGAGTTTCCGGAGGCGGGGGAAGCGCCCGGCTTCGGGAGGCTCCGCATCGTCGCCCTCGGGGGCGCGCCCGGGGACGGGGGCGGTGGTGTCGGGGCGGGAGCGGCTGAGGCGGCCCATCACCCGTTCGAAACCGGCTTTGACGGTCGCGCCCGCCGGGGGGAACAGGGGACGCAGTTCGGGCGCCTCGACGACGGCTCCGGCGGCGGCCGCCCGGGCCCGGCGGCGCGCGGTCCGGCCGGAGACGATCCTCGCGGGGCGGAGCAGTACGGACAGCAGTCCGGCGACCTCGTCGGCGGCGTGGCGGGGGGCCTTGCCGACGAGATAGGCGAGGGTGCGGACGAGCGTGCCGACGGCGATCCGCAGCAGGACCAGGGGCAGTCCCGCGGCGTGGGTGTTGGTCAGCAGGGTGTGGACCGCGCCCGCCTTGGCGACGCGGTGCGGGGAGGCGGTGGAGCGGCCCGCGCAGTCGACGGTACGGCGTTGCCGGGTGGCGGCCTCGGCGTGGCGCAGTACGGCGTCGGGGGCGATGAGGACGCGGTGGCCGACCCGGTGGGCGCGCCAGCACAGGTCGAGGTCGTCCCGCATCAGGGGCAGTCGGCGGTCGAAGCCGCCGAGGGCGTCGAAGACGTCGCGGCGGATCAGCATGCCTGCGGACGAGACCGACAGTACGGTCCTGATCTGGTCGTGCTGGCCCTGGTCGGGCTCGCGGCGGTCGAGGCCGGTCCAGCGGCGGCCGCTGTAGGCGATGGAGGTGCCGACTTCGAGCAGTTGTCTTCGGTCGTACCAGCCGCGGAGTTTGGGGCCGACGATCACCGCGTGTTCGTCGGCGTCGACGACCTTGAGGAGTTCGGCGAGGGCGGTCGGTTCGGGGGCGCTGTCGTCGTGGAGCAGCCAGAGCCACTGGACCGGTTCGCCGTACAGCAGCTCCGGCAGGTCGTACGCCTCGTCGTGCCAGGTCCGGGTGGCGGGGTCCCAGCCGCTGGGCCGTTTGAGATAGGGCAGGTCGTCGGGGGTGAGGACGCCCGCGGTGCGCGCGGCCTCGTCGACGGCGGTGCCGAATCCGGTACGGCGGGCGAGGTTGAGCACCCGGTCGGCGCCGAGGGCCCGGGTCAGCAGCTGCGCGGATTCGTCGGCGCTGCCGGTGTCCGCGGCGAAGACGTTCTGTACGGGCCGCTGCTGGGCGAGGAGCCCGGCGAGGGTCTCCGGAAGCCAGCGGGCGCCGTCGTGCGAGACGAGGACGGCGGTGACGACATGCCGCGGGAAGGTCAGGGGATCGGCCGTGTGGAACGCGGCGGATGTGGCGGGCAGCGGGGCGGACATGGGGGTGAGGCCCTCCGGCCGGGGACGGGAGCGCGCGATGGGGGCGCGTCAGCGTCTGGGACGGGGCCCCACATTAACGGGTCGCCGCGTGGTGGGTTTCCCTTCCGGGGAAGGCGAGTTGGTACGGGCGACCTGGCCGCCTCCCGCCGCGGGGCCTCGCCCCGGGTCTCGGGGGTGGGTGACCCGTGGTGTGCGGGTCTCCTCTGCGCCTCCGTCGCCGACGGGGTTCTCGGGGGCCGTTGCTCCGTGGGGCAGGGGCCGGGTGTGGACCGGTCGCCCCAAGAAGGGTTCACCTTGTGCGCGGCGCGCATCGCCCGGGCCGATGGGATGGGCCGGAGGCCACCGGCGCGGCCGCACCGCACCGGGCCCGGTGTCCGCATCGCGGAGGGCCGCGACTCGGCTGCCGGAGAGCCCGCACACCTCGGGCGGGCGCCCCCGGGCCGCCGGACGCACCCCCGGTGGGAGGAGCGCCCGGGAGCCGGGCTCCGGAGTGCGTCAGACGGCCGCTTTCTTCAGCCGGCGGCGTTCCCGTTCCGAGAGACCGCCCCAGATACCGAAACGCTCGTCATTCGCCAGCGCGTACTCAAGACATTCCGAACGGACTTCGCACGCCAGGCAGACTTTTTTCGCCTCGCGTGTGGAGCCGCCTTTCTCGGGGAAGAAGGACTCGGGATCGGTCTGGGCGCACAACGCGCGCTCCTGCCAGCCGATTTCATCGTCCGCGTCCTCGACCAGCAGTTGTTCGAACAGCTCGGTCATGTGCGCCCCTCGTCTGTTGGCGTCCCCGTGATGTTGCCGTGCTCGATTCGGCCGAACGACACGAGTGAAATTACAAGTGTGTGGCTCCGGGGCAGTCAAGCGGAGATCTGCTATTGAGCCCCGTATTCACTCTGCGGAACCAAGGGTATACGGAAAGTGTTCAAATCCGCAAAAATCTGACACTTGTCGCATCTCTCGCTTCCGCGGGCGTCCCGCACACTCCACCCGCCCTCGAACGGGAAGACGTCAACGCTTTCGATCGTGTTGCGGTCGAACCGATGAAGCGATCCGGATCACAGCCGGGTCACGGCGGAGGCGGGAGGGGTGGTAGCGGGCGGTAGTGGGGTGGTTCGTGCGCGATGTGTCCCAACCCTTGCGCTGCATAAACCTTTCTGCGCACTCCGTAACCGGATGTGGTGAAAGATTTCCGCCAAACCGGTCATCGAGTTGACATCAAAGCGGGACACCCGTCACCGTGGGTGTCATGTCAGCAGCCTCCGCGCCCCTCGCGACCCCCGCCCGCGGGTTCCGCAGCGCTGTGCAGGCTCGCTGTCGTTGTTGTTGCGGCCGCTGACCGAATTCAGTGAGGACGCTCCGTTGAAGCCGTAAGGCTCCGGGCGCCGCCCCGCTTATCCGTATGTATTTCCGTTGTTTCCCGTTGTTTCCGTCGTCTCCCGTCGCCGCGCCGCCCGCAGCGCGACGGAGGGGCGACTCTTCTGCCGAGGGATCACCGCAGCACCATGGACAACGACAGCGACCTCCAGATCGCCGGCGACATCCTCTCCGTACAGCACCTTCTTCAGCCGCCGCGCGAACACCCTTCCACCGTCGCGGATTTCGCCGGCCTCGCGCGTACGGTCGCGGCCGATCGTGCGCTGTGGGAGGGGCTCGTCGAGTACGACGCCACCAGCCGCTGGTACCACCGGCTCCGGACCGGACCGGGGTACGAGGTGTGGCTGCTGTCCTGGGTGCCCGGCCAGGGCACCGGAGGGCATGACCACGGGCCCTCGTCCGGTGTGCTGACGGTGCTCAAGGGGCAGCTCACCGAGCGGACCGAGCGCATCACGGACGCACGGCCGGCGGGGGCCGCGGCGGGCTCCGGGGCGGGTTCGGGATCCGCGGCGGGCTCGGGATCCGCGGCGGGCTCCGGGGCCGGGGCCTCGCGGGTGCTCGAACCCGGCGAAGTCCGCGTCTTCGCGCCCGGATACGCCCACGAGGTGATCAACGACACCCTCGAACCCGCCGTATCCCTGCATATCTACTTCCCGGGTCTGACCGAAATGCCGATGCACGCCCCCCGTTGCACACCGGCGATCCGGGATGTCGTACCCGCCTGACAGACTGCGGTCATGCGAATTGTGGTTCTGGCCGGAGGCATCGGCGGCGCCCGTTTCCTGCGCGGCCTCAAGCAGGCCGCGCCCGAGGCGGACATCACCGTGATCGGGAACACCGGTGACGACATCCATCTGTTCGGGCTGAAGGTCTGCCCCGACCTCGACACCGTGATGTACACGCTCGGCGGCGGCATCAACGAGGAGCAGGGCTGGGGGCGTACGGACGAGAGTTTCCGGGTCAAGGAGGAGCTCGCCGCGTACGGGGTGGGGCCGGGCTGGTTCGGTCTGGGCGACCGCGATTTCGCGACCCATATCGTCCGTACGCAGATGCTGGCGGCCGGTTATCCGCTCAGCGCCGTCACCGAGGCGCTGTGCACCCGTTGGAACCCCGGGGTGCGGCTGCTGCCGATGTCCGACGACCGGGTGGAGACGCATGTGGCCGTCGAGACCGACGGCGAGCGCAAGGTGATCCACTTCCAGGAGTACTGGGTGAAGCTGCGGGCGTCCGTGCCCGCGGAGGCCGTCGTGCCGGTCGGGGCGGAGCAGGCGAAGCCCGCGCCGGGGGTGCTGGAGGCGATCGCCGCCGCGGACGTCGTGCTCTTCCCGCCGTCGAATCCGGTGGTCAGCATCGGCACGATCCTGGCCGTCCCCGGTATCCGGGAGGCCATCGCCGAGGCCGGGGTCCCGGTCGTCGGCCTCTCCCCCGTGGTCGGCGGCGCACCGGTGCGCGGGATGGCCGACAAGGTGCTTGCGGCGGTGGGCGTGGAGTCGACGGCCGCCGCGGTCGCCGCGCACTACGGCTCCGGGCTGCTGGACGGCTGGCTGGTCGACACGGTCGACGAGGGGGCCGTGGCGGCGGTCGAGGCGGCGGGCATCCGCTGCCGGGCCGTACCGCTGATGATGACGGACACGGACGCGACGGCAGAGATGGCCCGCCGGGCGCTGGAGCTGGCCGCGGAGGTGCGGTCGTGACGGCTGCGGACCTCGCGGGGGCGGAGACCGAGGCGGAGAACGGGCCGGCGGACCTCGTCGGCGGGGCGGACCGGGCGGCGGCTTCCGGGGCAGCGGATTCCGTTGCGGCGGAGACCGGGGCGGCGGACGGCTTCGCTTTCGAGGTACGGGCCCTGGACGGGCTGCCGGAGGTGCGCCCGGGCGACGATATCGCCGCGCTGGTGGCCGCCGCCGCGCCGGACCTGCGGGACGGCGACGTCCTCCTCGTCACCTCGAAGATCGTCAGCAAGGCGGAGGGGCGGATCCTGCCCGCCGGGGACCGCGAGGACGCGATAGACGCCGAGACGGTACGGGTCGTGGCCCGGCGCGGCAGCCTGCGGATCGTGGAGAACCGGCAGGGGCTGGTCATGGCCGCCGCCGGGGTGGACGCCTCCAACACCGCCGCCGGGACGGTCCTGCTGCTGCCCGAGGACCCCGACGCGTCGGCGCGGGCGATCCGGGCGGGGCTGCGGGCGGCGCTCGGGGTCGACGTCGGGGTCCTCCTCACCGACACCTCGGGGCGGCCGTGGCGCAACGGGCTCACCGATATCGCGATCGGTGCGGCCGGGCTGCGGGTCCTCGACGATCTGCGCGGCGGCCGGGACACGCACGGCAATCCGCTGGAGGTCACGGTCACGGCCGTCGCGGACGAACTCGCCGCCGCCGGTGATCTGGTCAAGGGGAAGACCACGGGCCGGCCCGTCGCCGTCGTCCGCGGGCTCGGCCGTCTCGTCGGTGACGACGCCGGGCCGGACGGCGCACGGGCCCTGGTCCGCGGCGCCGACGAAGACCTGTTCCGGCTCGGGACGTCCGAGGCGGTACGGGAGGCGGTGACCCGGCGTCGTACGGTACGGGAGTTCACCGACGCGCCCGTGGACCCCGCGGCGGTCCGCCGGGCGGTCGCCGCGGCCGTCACCGCGCCCGCCCCGCACCACACCACGCCCTGGCGGTTCGTGCTGCTGGAGTCGGCCGAATCGCGTACGGAGCTGCTGGACGCCATGCGGGAGGCATGGATCGCGGATCTGCGGCGGGACGGGAAGACGGAGGAGTCCGTGGCCCGGCGGGTGCGCCGGGGCGAGGTGCTGCGCCGGGCTCCGTATCTCGTCGTGCCCTGTCTCGTGATGGACGGTTCCCATCACTACGGGGACGCCCGGCGGGACGGCGCCGAGCGGGAGATGTTCGTCGTCGCGACCGGTGCCGGGGTGCAGAACCTGCTGGTGGCGCTGGCCGGTGAGGGGCTCGGCTCGGCCTGGGTGTCCTCGACGATGTTCTGCCGCGATGTCGTACGGAAGGTCCTCGGGCTGCCGGACGACTGGGACCCCATGGGCGCGGTCGCCGTGGGGCATGCGGCCGCCGCACCGAAGGCCCGGCCGCCGCGGGACGCTTCGGCGTTCATCACCGTGCGGTGACGGGGCCCCGGGCGCGCGTGACGGCGGGGTCCCGGCGCCCGGACATCTCCTCGGCGGCTCCGGGGCTCGGCGGCGGCTCGGCCCGGTCGGCGGGGCGTCGCCGGGTGTCCGCACGGACCGTCAGAGCAGGCCGATGTCGACCTTCCGCATCTTCGGCTTGCGGCGGGGCGGCACCCGGCCGCTGAGCAGGACATAGCGCGCGGCGCGGTGGCGCTGGCCCTCGTACGGCGCGAGGAGTTCGAGCATCGCCGCGTCGTCGGCGTCCCGGTCCCCCGCCAGCGCCCAGCCGACGATCCGCGGGAGATGGAGATCTCCGACGGTCACCGCGTCCGGGGCGCCGTTGCTGCGCTGCACGGTTTCGGCGGAGGTCCACGGGCCGATGCCGGGGACGGCTTCCAGCCGGGCCATGGCCCGCTCCGGGTCCATCGCGGCCGCCTCCTCCAGTCGGCGGGCGACCCGGGCGGCGCGCAGGATCGTCGACGCCCGCTTGTCGTCGACGCCCGCGCGGTGCCACTCCCAGGAGGGGATCAGGGCCCAGGCGCGGGGCTCGGGGATCACGTACAGACCGCCGTATCCGGGCATCAGGTCCGTGGGGCCGGGGGCGGGCTCCCCGAACTTGCACACCAGCAGCCGCCAGGCGCGGTACGCCTCGTCCGTGGTGACCTTCTGCTCCAGGACGGAGGGGATCAGCGATTCCAGGACCATGCCGGTGCGGGTGAGGCGCAGCCCGGGGCGGCGGTGGCGGGCGTGGGCGACGAGGCGGTGGCGCGGGGTGAAGGCCTCGGGCTCGTCGGCGCCGCCGAGGAGTGCGGGCAGGGAGTCCAGCAGCCATGCGGCGCCCTGTCCCCAGGCCTGGGCCTCGACCTCTCCGCCGCCGCAGGCGGCGACCCGCAGGGTCCCCGGGCCCTCGGGCGTACGGGCGGTCCGCCATACGGCGCCGTCGGGCGCCGTGCGGAACGTCGGATCGCCGGGCCCGCGGCGCAGGACGCCCAGCACCAGGCCCAGGTCCAGCGGCCCGGGCGGCCGCCAGCGCCGGGTCCCGCTCCCCGGTTCGGCGGAAGCGGACGGCTCACCGGGCACGCGAGCGGGACCCGCCCCGGCGACGGCGACGGGGGTGGGCCGGGGGGAGAAGCGACCGGACAAGGGGGTCCTCGGAGTGAGGGAAGGCTGTCACTTCGAGGGTAGGCCCCGCCGCTGACAGTCGGCCTGCGGCCCGCGCGTTGCGGGTGCCGGGGCGGGGCGCCCCGGGACCCGGCCGGGGCGCGGTGTGCGGCATCGGCCCCCGGACTGCGCGAGGCGGCCGGGCGGGGCCGGGCCCGTGGCCACCCGGGCGGCGTATCCGGCGCATGCCGGGCCCGGCCCGGCGGGCAGGGCCCGGCATGCCCGGTCCCGGACCGGGCATCGTTCGAAGGGCCCGCGCCGCACCCGGGACAGAGTGCCCGGACGGCGGGCGCCCGGCGGCCCGTGTGCCCGGCTGGGCAGGGGCGGGTGTTCCGGGCACGGCCTGACCGGTCCCGCGCCCGGGCTTGCGGAGCCGGGCACGGAACGCGAACGGCAGTCGGGTATCCCGGAAAGCGGCTCCCCGGCTGTGGATACCCGGCCCGGGGGCCGGGACTCAGCGGGGCCCGGCCCGGGGAACGGGCCACGGCCCGGCGGCCGAGCGCCGCAGCCGTGATAGCTGCGGATCGGGAGACTCTGTCGGGGCCGGCCGGACGGGAACGGCCGCGGGACCGGTCCGGGGCCCCGCCCTGCGGAGCCGGGAGCGGGACGCGGACGGCAGTCGGGTACCCCGAGTACCGGCTCCCGGGCTCGGTGAGTACGGCCCGGTGCCGGGCCCCGACCGGTCGGGTAGGACCCGGCACACACGGTCCCGTCCTTGGGCCGCGCCGGGTTCGGAGGGCCGCACCGCGCCCGGACGGGGGGGCGCCCGGTGTGCCGGTACCGCGTGCCCGGTCCCGCGCCCCGCCCTGCGGAGCCGGGCACGGGACGCGGACGGCAGTCGGGTATCCCGGAGGGTGGCTCCCCGGCTGTGGGTACCCGGCCCGGGGGCCGGGACTCAGCGGGGCCCGGCCCGGGGGACGTCAGGTGCGGCCCTGGTAGTCGGCCGATGCGGTGCGGATCGCCGGGAGGCGGTTGTAGAGGCGGGTGCCCGGGCAGTCCGTCGAGACGCCGTCCCGGTGGCCCGAGATGACGTTGAAGCTGACCTTCCGGCCCTTCTTGTACTTACCGCTCCCGCCCGACGTCAGCGTCACCTTCCCCCGCGGGTTGGCCTGGAACAGCCCCAGTTTCCACGCGGTCAGCCGGGCGACCGCGGTCGCCACCGCGGCGGACGGGTCGGTCTTGTTGTAGGTGCCGAGTACGGCCACCCCCATGGTGTTCGAGTTGAACCCCAGCGTGTGCGCGCCGAGGACCGCCTTGGCGACTCCGCCCGCCCGGCCCTCGTAGATGTTTCCGCACTTGTCGACGGCGAAGTTGTAGCCGAAGTCCCGCCAGCCGCTGCTGACCACGTGGTAGCGGTAGATGCCGCGCAGTACGGAGGGGGCCTGGGCGCAGGTGTAGTTGTTGCCGGTGGAGGTGTGGTGGACGAACGCCGCCTTCACCGTTCTGGTGTAGACGTAGCCGCCCTCCCTGAGCGACTCGTTGGCGCCCCACTGCTTCCGGCTGGTGATCCCCGGACGGGAGGCGGTGTACTGCCCGGCCAGGAAGGACGCGGGGAAGCCGTCGGGGTACGGCGGCCGGGCGGCCGCTGCGGGCTGCACGCTGCGGGAGCCGGGCAGGAGGGCGGGCCCGCCGGGCGCCCCCGCCGCACCGGGCTCGTCGGGCGCTTCGGCCGTGCCCGGTGCGGACTGCCCGGGGTCCACCAGCTCCAGCCGCAGCCCCCGCGGCAGTTCACGGTCGGTGTCCTCGCCCCGTACCCGTACCTCCACTCCGTCCGACTCCCCCACCCACAGCGGGGCCGTGGCTCCGCGCAGCCGTCCCGAGGCGGCCTCGGCGGTGCCGGGGTCGGCGCCGTGGTCGCCCGTGTGGGTCTCGACGTCCTGCCAGCCCGACCAGTCGCCGGTCCCGGCGGCGCGGGTGCGGATCTGGACGGTGCCGTGCAGTTCGGCCGCGGCGTCGTCCCAGACGACACCGACGAGGGAGAAGGGCCGGACCCGGGGTTCGTACCGGCCGCGCTCGGGGACCCGGGTCGGGGGGACGGACCGGGCGGACGGCGTCTCGGACTGCGCTTCGGACGGTGTCTCGGACGGGGTCTCGGACGCTTCGGGGTCGGCGGAGCCTTCGGGCCGGTCGGGGAGGGGGAGGGACTGGGTGGAGCCGGGGACGTCGGGGGCGGCCTGGACGGACCGGGCGGGCTGGGCGCGGGGCGCCGGTGGGGCGTCCCGGGGGTCGGCGGGCAGGGTTGCCGCCGACGCACCCGAGGGCAGCGCGAGCGGGAGGACGAACGCGGCACAGGCCGCTACACCGGTCGAGGAAGCCAGAAATCGACGCATGCAGAAGATGCTGGGTGTCCGTCAGCCGCTCCGCTCGCCGGAACGGGCCCGGGAAGGCCCCGCGCCGACGGCCGACCGGAGGATCCCGTCACCGGTACGAGGGACGCCGCCGCGAGGGCGCGCGCGTACCCTTGCCGGGATGAACGCCAGCGACCGTACCCCCGCCGACCTGCTGCGTTCCGCGCTCGCCGCGGACCCGGGCCGCCCCTTGATCACTTTCTACGACGACGCCACCGGTGAACGCGTGGAATTGTCCGTCGCCACCTTCGCCAATTGGGTGGCCAAGACCGCGAATCTGCTCCAGGGCGACCTCTCGGCCGGGCCCGGCGACCGGCTCGCGCTGCTGCTGCCGGCGCACTGGCAGAGCGCGGTCTGGCTGCTGGCGGGCGCGTCGGTCGGGGTGACCGTGGAGATCGGTGGCGATCCCGCGGACGCGGACGTGGTGGTCAGCGGTCCCGACACCCTGGAGGAGGCCCGGGCCTGCACCGGGGAGCGGATGGCACTGGCACTGCGGCCGTTGGGCGGGCGCTTCCCGCAGGCCCCGGACGGATTCGCGGACTACGCGGTGGAGGTACCCGGCCAGGGCGATCGCTTCGCCCCCTTCGTACCGGTTGATCCTGATACGGCTGCGCTCGTCGTCGACGGGACGGAGCTGAGCGGCGCCGAGCTGGTCGCGCGGGCCCGCGAGGACGCGGAGCGGCTCGGACTGACGGCGGGGTCCCGGCTGCTGACGGGCGGGGAGTACGGAACGTGGGAGGGGCTGTCGGCCGGGCTGTACGCGCCGCTGGCGGCGGGTGCGTCGGTGGTGCTCTGCCGCCATCTCGACCGGCTGCCCGCGGAGCAGTTGCAGCGGCGCATCGAGAGCGAACGGGTGACGAGGGCGCTCGGCGCGTAGGTTCCGGCGGAAGGGCTCCGGGGGCAGGTTCCCCGGCACGGCCCTCCGCGGCATGCGGGCTTCCCGGCGCTCCCGGCCCGGCCGGCGCCCGCGGACCGGGCGTGTTCACTCCGGGCCCGGTACGGGCCGGGGGAAACGGCGCCGCGGGAACGCCCCGCTCCGTGTACGGGGCGTGTACGGGGCGTGTACGCACCCCCGGGGCGTCCCGGGCCGGGCTCCGCAGTCGCCCCGGATCCCCGGCCGGGGCAGCGGGCGGGCGCGGAGCCGCCTCCGCTCGCGCGCGGCAGGAGCGGGCCGGGCGGGGCGGAAACACCGAAGACACCTTCCGCCCCGTTGAATGACGGGTGTCGCCGCGCAGCCAACGGGACGACTCCCAGGGAAACAGGACGTATACCCCCACATGGCGCACACCGGTGCCGAGCCCTCGGGCCCGGCCCCCAACTCCGTTGGATGATCGGCGATATCCGGGATTTCCCGCACAACCAAGCGCCAGGTTCAGCCGTCTAGCCCTGCGATCGGCGGTCCAGCGCACCGCCGACGCCGTGAGGATGGACGCAGAAGTGACGGAGAGTGCCGGCACACCGACGGGCCCTGACGGCCCGGACGGCGGAGACGGCGGAGACGACGCGGTCGGGGAGCGGACCGGGGGCGGTGCGGAACACCACGTACCGCCGCCCCTGGCACCGGAGGACACCCCCGGGCCCGACGCGCAGACGGACACCGGCCGGGAAGCGGACACCGGCCCGGGGGCGGGTGCGGATTCGGACCCCGGCCCCACCCCCGGCCCCGATTCCGGTACGGACGCGGGCACAGGCACAGGCACGGATTCCGGTACGGGGGCGGATCCGGCGGACGTGACCGTACCGCCGTCCGGATCCGACGCCGATGCCGATGCCGATGCCGTCGCGGAGCGGATCCCGCACGCGGCCCCCGACGGCGACTCCGCCCCGGCCCCCGGCGGAGCGCCCGCGGCCGCCGGGCATCTCGGCGCGCCCCTGGGAGTCGCCCCGGACGGGCCCGCCGCCGACCCGGAGGGCCCCCGCCGCAAGCGCCGCTGGCTGCGGTGGACCGCGCTCGGCGTCTCCGTGGTCCTCCTCTCGGGCTCGGCCACGGCCTGGTGGTTCTACCGCAAGCTCGACGGCAACATCACCACCGACACCGCGACCGCGGTCGAGCTGGAGACCTTCGAGAAGGAGCGGCCGGTCCAGGTCTCCCTGGACGCCAAGAACATCCTGCTGATGGGCTCCGACACCCGCCGGGGCGAGGGCAACAGCAAGTACGGGCGGGACGACGGCGGCAGCCAGCGCGCGGACACCGTGATCCTGC
Source organism: Streptomyces tsukubensis (assembly GCF_003932715.1). Classification (NCBI taxonomy): domain Bacteria; kingdom Bacillati; phylum Actinomycetota; class Actinomycetes; order Kitasatosporales; family Streptomycetaceae; genus Streptomyces; species Streptomyces tsukubensis. The sequence continues at coordinate 2,876,524 of NZ_CP020700.1, forward strand.
TGCACATCGCGGCGGACCGGCAGAGTTCGACGTCGATGTCGATACCGCGCGATCTGATGACGACGATCCCGTCGTGCCGGCGCCCGGACGGCAGCCGGACCGAGGAGCGCCTCGGCCAGTTCAACTCGGCGTTCGAGACGGGCGGCGCGGCCTGCGCGATCCGTACGGTCGAGAAGATGACGGGCGTCCGGATCGACCACCACATGGTCGTCGACTTCCGCGGTTTCACCAAGATGGTCGACGCGGTCGACGGTGTCGAGGTGTGTCTGAAGGAGCCGGTCGACGACCCCGACGCGCATCTGGACCTCCCGGAGGGCCGGCAGACGCTCGACGGCGAGCAGGCGCTCGGTTACGTCCGCGCCCGCAAGTCCATCGGGAACGGCAGCGACACCGAGCGGATGGACCGCCAGCAGCAGTTCCTGGGGTCCTTGGTGAAGAAGGTGCAGAGCGACGGGGTGCTGCTCAACCCCGGGAAGCTGTATCCGGTGCTGGACGCGGCCACCAAATCGCTGACGACCGACCCCGGTCTGGACTCGCTGAAGGACCTCTACGACCTCACCCGCTCCCTGCGGAACGTGCCCACGGAGAACGTCCAGTTCCTCACCGTCCCGCGACGCCCCTGGGCAAACGACCGTAACCGGGACGAACTGGTACAGCCGCAGGCGTCCGTTCTGTTCCGGCAGTTGCGCGAGGACTCCCCCATCACCGTCCTGACGCCCGGCGCCAAGGCCGCAGCGGACGCGAACGCGAACGCGGCGCAGAAGAACGCGCCGTCGCCGGGGGCGGTACGGAGCGCCGATCCGCGGGAGAACGAGCGGACCGACAGCGCCGGAAAGCCGTCCCGGCCCCCGTCCGGAAGCCCGGGCGCATCGGCCTCCCCCACCAACAGCCCCAGCTTCTCGGGGACGAACGCGGCGGTGGGCGTATGTGACTGAATGGTGTGGTCTGAGTAAAGCGATGCCCAAGCAAGGTCCCCGGCCAAGCGGATTGGGCAGATTGCCCCTTGTAAGCGACGTGGCATGCGTCACCGGCATCGCCCCTCATTGACCTGGGCGGATAGTGTGACGCGATCCGGTGCTCGGATTCGCGTCGCGCACTGAGGATCGACATACCGGGCGCCTTCGGGGGAGGCGCTTCGCGTGGCACCGACGGAGGATTCAGACAACCGTGGATGCGCAGAGCCGCGGGCGGGCCGACGACATCGACCCCGCCGACCAGTGGGTGTACAACCCGCAGACCGGCAACTACGAACTGCGACTGGACCGGAACCCAGCGCAGTCGTCGCCCTCCGCTGCTCCGGAACGGCCGAGAACTCCCGGTCCGCGCACCCCGGCCGAAGACGGTGCCCCCGGCGGTTACCGCCCCGGCAACACCACCACGGGTACGGGTACGGGCACCGGTACCGGCGGCCGGGAGGACACCGGTGTCCCCGGTCAGGTCCCCGTCCCCGGCCAGCGCTCCCGCCGCGCCCGTGACGGTTCGGGCGATACGCCCCCGCCCGGCGCCGGCCGCCGCAAGCGCAAGCAGGGTGCGACCCGCAAGAAGAAGGTCCTGATGTGGACGGGCGGGACGCTCGCCCTGCTCCTCACCGCGGGCGCGGTCACCGGCTATGTGCTCTACCAGCGGCTCGACGGCAATATCCAGACCGTCGACATCGTCGGCGGCTCCGGCGGCTTCAAGAAGGACCAGGCCGTCAACATCCTGGTCGTCGGCACCGACAAGCGGACGGGCAAGGGCAATACGGCCTACGGCGACCGCAAGAGCCAGGGCCACGCCGACACCACGATCCTCTTCCATGTCTCCAAGGACCGGTCCAACGCGACCGCGCTCTCCATCCCCCGCGATCTGATCACGGATATCCCGGACTGCGAGACGAAGACGTCGGACGGTGTCATCACCATCCCCGGCAAGTCGAGCACCCGGTTCAACGAGAGCCTGGGTGTCGGCGGCCGGGACCCGGGCTGCACCATGCGGACGGTCAAGGAGCTGACGGGCATAGAGGTCGACCACTTCATGATGGCCGACTTCAACGCGGTGAAGGAATTGTCGACGGCGGTGGGTGGGGTCGAGGTCTGTCTCGCCAAGCCCATCAACGACAAGGATTCCAAACTGAACCTCTCGGCCGGAAAGCACGTCGTCAAGGGTGAGGAAGCGCTGGCGTTCGTCCGGACCCGGAAGTCCGTGGGCTTCGGCAGCGACCTCAGCCGCATCGAGATCCAGCAGCAGTTCCTCAGCTCGATGATCCGCAAGATGAAGTCCGGTCAGACGCTCACCAGCCCCACGAAGATGTGGGATCTGGCGAACGCGGCCACCAAGGCACTGACGGTCGACACCGGGATAGGGAGCATCAAGAAGCTCCAGAGCCTCGGCATGGAGCTGGCGAAGGTCGACCCGAAGAACATCACCTTCACCACGGTTCCGGTCGTGGACAACGAGGACCGTTCGTCGGTCCTGCTCCAGGAGAGCAAGGCCAGGCCGCTCTTCTCGATGATCAAAAACGATGTGTCGCTGACCGAGGTGCAGAAGAAGGAGAAGGCGGCAGCCACGAAGAAGGCCCCGGGACCGCTCGACGGCGCCCGGGCGCAGAAATCCGACGTACGGGTTGCGATCTACAACGGGAGCGACACGAGGGGCGCCGCGGGCGCCACCCTCACCTGGCTTCAGGGCCAGGGCGTGTCCAAGTCGAGCAACGAGGCGAACGCCCCGCAGAAGATCGCCGCAACGACACTGGAGTACGGCCCGAACCAGGCCGATCAGGCGCGCACGCTCGCGGACCTGATGGGCCTGCCCGCCACGGCGCTCAAGCAGAAGGCGGAGAACTCGCAGGGGCGCGAGCCGATGGTGCTCACGCTCGGCGCTGATTTCCAGGGCGCCGGAATCCCGGTGTCCCCCGCGAAGGCCAAGGCACCCGAGGGCATCCAGAAGGTCGAAGCAGACAAGCAACTGTGCGCCAAGTGACCCGGATACGGGCATACCCGTCCCGGGTCCCTCGGCGCACATGACACAGGGGACTCAGGGGTGGAACAGAATCACATACAGGGGAGGGGGGCTCGGGAGAACGGAGTCCGCCACCCCGGTGAAGCGGGCTGGGGCGAGGGGCCCCGCCACGGCACAGGGGGCCATGGCGAGGGGCCGTTCGCATCGACCGCGGCCATGCCGTCGGTCGGCGGCGGGGCGTACGGCAACGGGCACGGCGGAAACGGCAACGGACACGGCGGGGGCGGCGGTGAAGGGCCGGGGAACGGCGGCCGCTCCCACCGGCGCGGCGACGGCGGCCGCGGCGACGGCGCGGGAGAGGGCCGGCGGGCCGGCCGCTCGGCCCGGCGCAGCCGCCGCAAGCGGGCCCTCGTCTGGACCGCGGGCGTCCTCTCGTTCCTGATCCTCGGCACCGCGGGCGCGGGCTACCTCTACTACGAGCACCTCAACAGCAAGCTCAAAAAAGAGGACCTGAACCTCGGCAGCAAGGACATGGCCGACCACAAGCCCAACTCCGCGGGCCAGACTCCGGTGAACATCCTGCTCATCGGCTCGGACGCCCGGGACAACAAGGCGAACCAGAAGCTCGGCGGCGGCCGGGACACCTTCGGCGCCGACCCGCTCGCCGATGTGCAGATGCTGGTCCACATATCCGCCGACCGTTCGAACATATCGGTCCTCAGCATGCCGCGGGACACCATGCTGGAGATCCCGGAGTGCCGGGACAAGAAGAACGGCAAGGTCTATCCGGCGCTGAAGTTCGAGCAGACCAACGCATCGCTGGGGCGCGGTGGGCCGGGCTGCACGGTGGCCACCTGGTACAACCTGACCGGGATACCCATCGACCACTTTATGATGATCGACTTCGGCGGTGTGGTCTCCATGGCCGACGCGATCGGCGGGGTCCCCGTCTGTGTCCAGCAGAACATCCACTCCCGTACCCGCGACGGCAAGGGCTCCGGTCTCAAGCTGAAGAAGGGGACCACCTACGTCCAGGGCGAGCAGGCCCTGGAGTGGCTCCGGACGCGCTACGGCTTCGGCGACGGCACCGACCTCTACCGGGCCCAGGCGCAGCAGATGTACATGACCGCGATGGTGCGGGAGCTGCGGAAGAACACCAAGCTGACCGACCCCAACAAGCTCCGCAAGCTGGCCGAGGCCGCCATCGACTCCCTGACCGTCAGCGACACCATCAACTCGGTGAAGAAGCTGCTGGACATCGGGAACGACCTGAAGAAGGTCCCGGCGAGCCGGATCACGACCACGACGATGCCGAACGTCTACTCCACCCGGCGCCCGGGGAAGGTCGAGCCCATGGCGGGCGAGGCGGAGGACGTCTTCCGGATGATCCGGGAGGACATCCCGCTGGACGGGAAGGCTTCGTCGGCGACGAAGAAGAAGCCGAAGACGGAGACGACACCGGTGTCCGACGATCCGGCGGCGGCGCCCGGCGAGATCCGGGTCCGGGTGCAGAACGGTACGGACGGCGACGGGCTGGGCCCGGCGCCCGGCCGGGCCGGGGAGATCGCGGGTGCGCTCGGCGCGAAGGGCTTCACCCGGGCGACGACGACATCGGTGCGGAACCCGCAGGCGAAGACGGTGGTCCGGTACGGCGCCGACGATCTGGAGGGCGATGCCCAGGCGGTCGCCAAGTCGCTGGGGATCCCGCTGTCGGCGGTGAAGAAGGCCCCCGCGTCGGACGGTCTGGAGGGCATCACGCTGACGGTCGGCGCGGACTGGCGGCAGGGCCAGAGCTTCCCGAAGCCGAAGCCGAAGAGCAACAAGGTGCCGGCGTCGGCGAAGGCCATCAAGGGCGACGACGACAAGGCGTGCATGCCGGTGCAGCCCGGCTTCACCTGGTAGCGGGAGGCGTTCCCGGGGCGTGCGGGCCCCGGAGACCACCGCCCCCGGAGGCGCGAGGGGCGGGGGCGTGGCGTGCGTCCTCCGCGGCGTTACCGCGAACGGGGGACACGGAAGCGCGGCGGCCGTCCGGTGCGACCGGCCGCCGATCGTATCGGCATACGGTGTGCTGGATTCGCCCTGTCAGCCGCATCCGGGCGGTTCCGGACCGTGCGGTCCTCACCCGTCCGGGACCGTTCCCCGCAGTCCAGCAGTGCCGGAGGCCCCGCACCCCCTATAGTCACCGCGAGTAACCATACGTTCACGCTATTGCTCCGGTCGCACGGTGCCGGTGCCGCCGTCCGGGGCTCCCCCGTCCGGGCGCACCGCGGACCGTGCCCGCTCCGGGGCGGGTGAACCCGTCCGCCACCGACGCCCGCGGAGGTGTCCCCTCGTGCCCATGCCGCCCCGTTCCCCCCGTCCCCGCCCGCCGCACCCCGCCGGGCCCCGGGTCAGGACCGGGGCGAGACGCCCGGCGCCACCGCGGCGGCCGCGCTGGGGGCTGCGGGTGGCGACGGCGCTGTCGGTCCTCGTCCTGGGTGCCGGGGCGATCGGCCACGCCCTGATGACGGGAATCGACACCGGGATCGCCCGGGTGGATCCGTTCCGGGACATAAAGAACCGTCCGGAGGGCGGGCACGGCACCAATGTGCTGGTCGTCGGCACCGACGGCCGGGACCGGATCACCAAGGCGGAGAAGGCGAAGTACCGGCTGGGCGGGGCGCCCTGCCACTGCACGGACACGATCATGCTGGTGCACATCTCGCGGAACCGGGACCGGGCGAGCGTGGTAAGCCTGCCCCGGGACAGTCTCGCCCGGCTGCCCGCGCACACCGACCGGAACAGCGGCCGCCGCCACCGGCCGCATCCGGTGAAGCTGAACGCCGCCTACGCGGAGGGCGGTCCGGCGCTGACCGTCCGGGCCGTGGAGCAGCTGACCCGGGTGAAGGTCGACCACTATCTGGAGGTCGACTTCACCAGTTTCATGAAGACGGTCGACGCGGTCGGCGGGGTGGACATCTGCACGGCGAGCCCGATGAAGGACAAGTACACGGGCCTCGACCTGCCCGCCGGGAACCACCGGCTCGACGGCGGCGGGGCCCTGCAGTACGTCCGTTCCCGCCATGTCGACGGGGCGAGCGACCTGGGCCGGATGCGGCGGCAGCAGCGGTTCGTGGCCGCACTGATCAAAGAGGTCGGCGGGACCGGGATCATGCTCAATCCGGTGCGGTTCCGGCAGGTGGCGTCGGTGATGCTGGGCTCGGTGCGGGCGGACCGCGACTTCGGTACGGACGAGCTGCTGGCCCTGGGCCGGGCGATGCGCGGTTTCTCGGCGGCGTCGTCGGAGTTCACCTCCGTACCGGTCGCGTCGACGGGGCAGGTGCCGGGCGCCGGGTCGGTGGTGCACTGGGACCGGCCGAAGGCGGAGCGGCTCTTCCGGCTGATCCGGGAGGACCGGCCGCTGGCGGTCGGGCGGACCGGGGGCGGTCGGAAGCTCGTGGAGGTGTCGCCGCAGCAGATCCGGGTGCAGGTCTACAACGGCACCCGGACGGGCGGTCTGGGCAGCCGGGTGGACGCGGCGCTGCGCGGTACGGGCTTCGACACCACCCGGGCGCCGCGCAACGCGGGCGGCCCGGTGGCGGCCCGTACCTTCGTCTCGTACGACCCCCGCTGGGACCGTTCCGCGAAGGCGCTGGCCACGGCGCTCAAGGGGTGCGAGACCCGGCCGGTGAAGGGGCTCGGGCGGACGCTGCGGGTGACCGCGGGGACGGACTGGTCGGGGGTGGTGCCGGTACGGGCGGAGAGCACGAACCTCGGGGAGTTCGGGGCGGTGCGGGGCGACGAGGTGGTCTGCCCCTGAGCACGGGCCGGGGGCGCCCCCGGCCCGTCCGCCCGGTTCAGTCGGCCATACCGTCGGCGGCGCGCTGTTCCCGCAGCTCCCTGATCGCCCGGCGGCGGGCGAGCCGGTGCGTACGGCGGATCTGGGCCTCCTGGTAGCGGCGCCGGTCGCGTTCGGTCTCGGGGACCACCTGCGGTACGGGCCGCGGCTTGCCGTCCGCGTCGACGGCGGCGAAGACGAGATAGGCGGAGCCGACCTGCTGGGCGGGCGTGGACTCGTTCCAGCGTTCGGCGAGGACCCGGACGCCGACCTCCATGGAGGACCGTCCGGTCCAGTTCACTTGAGCCTTCACATGGACCAGGTCTCCGACCCTGACCGGCTCCAGGAAGACCATCTCGTCCATGGAGGCGGTCACCGCGGGCCCGCCCGAGTGGCGGCCCGCCACCGCGCCCGCGGCATCGTCGACCAGCTTCATGATCACCCCGCCGTGGACGGTGCCGAGGAGGTTGGTGTCGTTGCCGGTCATGATGTGGCTGAGGGTGGTGCGGGAGGCGGAGGTCGGCTTGGCCGGGATCTCCGGCGCCGCCGCGTCCGCCCCGGGCGCGTGCTGCGCGGCCGGGGCGGCCTCCGGGTGCTGGGCCTGGTTTGTCATGTCTTCCACCCTAAGCGGGCCCGGCTCGTACACCTGTCGACGACGGTCGGCGCACGGCTCACGGGCGGTCTGCGTACGGCTTACGGGCAGTCTGCGCGGGGGCTGCGGGTGCTCGCCGCGGGTGCTCTTCGGACATCCGGCGACGAATGCCACAGCTCTGCTACGGGCCCGCCCCGAAACCGCACCCGGCCTGTCGGAGGGCCGATGTGACCCGGCACACTGATCACATGAACGATTGGCCCGACGGGTACGGACACGGACGCGGCAGCCAGGGCTCGGAGCCCGAGGGCGCACGCGTGATGCGCCATGTGCAGCGACCGGTACCGCCGCAGCAGTCGCCGGGGCACGACGACCACCAGGGTCAGGCCCCGTACGACAGCGGATACAACACGGGCCAGGTCTACGGCAGCCAGTCCGGGCGCGGCCGGCTGCCGCGGCAGGGCGGCGCGCCGGGCCAGGGCGGCCAGGACCACGGCCAGGGGCAGCCCTACGGCCAGGGGCAGGATCAGGGTTACGGGCAGGGCGGGCAGGGGCCCGGCCAGGGCCCGTACGGCGCACCGCCGGCCGGGCCCCCCGGCTCCCGGACCGACCGGCAGCCGCCGGACTGGCGCCGCCGGATCAAGATCGGTTCGCTGGTGCTGGTGGGCACGCTGCTCGTGGTCTCCGTCGGCACCTACTTCTGGGCCGACGGCAAGGTGAAGCGCGAGGTCGACCTCTCCAAGGTGATCGAACGCCCCGGCGAGGGCGACTGCACGACGTACCTCATCGTCGGCTCCGACAGCCGCGAGGGCATGACCGCGGAGGAGAAGAAGAAGCTCAGAACCGGTTCGGCCGAGGGCAAGCGCACGGACTCGATGATGATCCTCGCCGACTGCTCCAGCGGTCCGGTGATGGTGTCGCTGCCGCGCGACTCGGACGTGGAGATCCCGTCCTTCAAGGGGTCGGAGTCCGGGAAGCTCTTCCCGGCCAGGGGGCAGCGGGTCAAGCTGAACGCCGCGTACGCGATGGACGGCCCGGAACTGCTGGTGCGGACCGTGGAGCACAACACCGGGCTGCGGATCGACCACTACGCGGAGATCGGCTTCGCGGGCTTCGCGAACGTCGTGGACGCGATCGGCGGGGTCGAGATGGACATCCCGAAGGCGTTCAAGGACAAGAAGTCGGGCGCCGACTTCCAGGCGGGCAAGCAGACCCTCGACGGGGAGCAGGCGCTCGCCTTCGTCCGTACCCGGTACGCCTTCGCCGGGTCGGATCTGGACCGGACGAAGAATCAGCAGAAGTTCCTGGCGGCGCTGGCCAACCAGACGGCCACCATGGGCACGATCCTGAACCCCTTCAAGCTCTACCCGACGATGGGCGCGGGCCTGGACACGGTGATCGTGGACAAGGACATGTCCCTGTGGGACCTGGGCCAGATGTTCTTCGCCATGAAGGGCGTCACCGGCGGCGACGGCACCTCGATGAACATTCCCCTCTCGGGCACCCGGGGCGGGAACCTGACCTGGGACAAGGCGAAGGTCAAGCAGCTGGTGGAGCAGATTCGCAAGGACCAGAAGATCACCGTCACGGGGCAGTGACGGGCAGCCTCCGGCCGGGGAGTCCGTAACGGCCGGGGAGTCCGTAGAGTGGGGGAGAACGGAAGTTCTCTCCCACTTTTTTGTGGGCCTCGATACGGTTCGGAGGGACAGCGCGGTGGACGCCCGGACGGCGGAGCGGCAGGTGGTCGAGGCGGCGCTGGCCCTCTTCGGGGAGCGCGGCATCCAGACGGTCGGCATGGATGCGATCCGGACCGCGTCGGGCGTCTCGCTCAAACGCCTCTACCAGCTCTTCCCCTCGAAGGACGCCCTGGTGGAGGCGGTGCTGCGGCGCCGTGACGAGGAGGTAAGGGCGGGGATCGCGGCGCATGCGGCGGCGGCGGGCGCGGTGTCCGCCCACGACCGGGCGCTGGACGTCTTCGACTATCTGGCGGACTGGTTCGCCGAGCCCGGTTTCCGCGGCTGTTCGTTCATCAACGCGCACGGGGAGCTGGGCGGCGTCTCGGCGGGCGTCACCGCGCTGGCCCGGGCCCACAAGGCCGCGCTGCGGGCCCATTTCGGGGAGCTGGTCACCGCACTCGACGGGCCTCCGCTGCTCGCGGCGCAACTGGCGATCCTGGCGGACGGGGCGATGGCGACAGCCGGAATCAGCGGCACCCCGGAGGCGGCGGGCCAGGCCAAGGAGGCGGCCCGGGTCCTGCTGGCGGCGGGGGCGCCGGAGTAGGGGGCCGGGGGGTTACGGCGGGCCGGAGCCGTGCAGCCAGAACGCCCCGTAGACCGCGGCCGCCGCCGACAGCAGTCCGGTCACCGCCCACACCACCGGCGCCTTCGTCCGGGCCAGGGCGACGGCGGCGGGGATCAGGAGCGGGAAGGCGGGCATCAGAAGCCGCGGCTTGGAGCCGAAGTAGCCCGAGGAGCAGAGGGCGAGCACCATGACGATGCCGCTGTAGACCAGGAGGGGCAGCGGCTGGCCCTGCCGGATGCCCCGGGTGTACAGCCAGAGCAGGGCGATCACTCCGGCGGCGAGCGCGAGGCCCGCGGGCGGGGTGCTCGTGATCAGCCCGCCGATGAAACGGGCGAAGGCCAGCCCGCCGTCGAAGCCGTTCCCCCAGGCCCCCTGGACGTCGAGATAGCCGAAGAGCGGGCTGCCCTTGCGGATCCCTACCCAGAGCACGTACCCGGCGGCGCCCAGCGGGGCGAGCAGCACCCCGGCGAGGATTCGCAGCCGTTCGGACCCGGTGTTCTTGTTGCCGGAGCCGCTGCTGTTTGCGGTGCTGCTGTCGGTGCCGCTGTTGTTCCGGAGTGCGAGGTAGGCGCCCGCCCAGACCGCGGCGGCCACCGCCAGCCCCACCGGCCGGGTCAGCCCGGCGAGCGCCGCGAGCAGCCCGGCGGCCGGCCAGTGCCCCCGTACCACCGCATACAGCGACCAGGCCGCCAGAGCCGTGAACAGTGATTCGCTGTACGCCATCGACTGGACGATCCCGACCGGCAGCGCGCCCCACAGCACCACCGTGAGCACCCCGGCCCGCGGTCCGTAGAGGTGGTCCACCAGCCGGAAGATGCCCCAGGCGGCGGCGAGGGAGGCGACGGCGCTGACGGCGAGCCCGGCGTCGGCGGGCCCGAGGGGGGTGACCGCCGACAGCCCCTCCTCCAGCCACGGCAGCAGCGGGAAGAAGGCGGTGTTGGACAGCACCCGGCCGTCGGGCGCGGTGAGGGTGAATCCGTAGCCGTGCTCGACGACCCGTACGTACCAGAGGGAGTCCCACCGCTCGGCGAGCAGCCGGTGCGCGCTGCGGTCGGCGAGCTCCGCCCAGAGGAACAGCACGGCGAGGCCGAGCGCCTTGATCGCGGCGTAGGCGGCGAGGGCCGCGAGTGCGGCCCGGCCCGGGGCCGGCTGCACAGGCACGGCGGTGCGGGCCGCGTCCCTGGGGGTGAGGAGCACGCCTGGTCCAAGCGGGTCGGGGGCGGGGACGTGACCAGTATCCGCGACGGTGCCGTGCGGGGGGCGAGGGGGCGGGGCCGGTCCCTGCGAGGTGCGGTTCGTCTTCCGGCCGCGGGCCGTCCCTGGCTGGTCGCGCAGTTCCTCGCGCCCCCAACCCCCTCTCTCCCCGGCCCCCTGTCATGCGCCAGGGCCTTGGGGTCGCTACGGGAGGTTTCGGGCCATGACGATGCGCTGGACCTGGTTCGTGCCCTCGTAGATCTGGGTGATCTTGGCGTCGCGCATCATCCGCTCCAGCGGATAGTCGCGGGTGTAGCCGTAGCCGCCGAGGAGCTGGACCGCGTCCGTGGTGACCTCCATCGCGACGTCGGAGGCGAAGCACTTCGCCGCGGCGCCGAAGAAGGTGAGGGCCTCTCCCGTGGCCCCGGCGGAGACGCGCTCGGACCTGGCGGCGGCGGCGTAGGTGAGCTGGCGGGCCGCCTCCAGCTTCATGGCCATATCGGCCAGCATGAACTGCACGCCCTGGAAGTCCCCGACCGGCTTGCCGAACTGCTTGCGCTCGCGGACGTAGCCCTTGGCGTAGTCGAGGGCGCCCTGGGCGACGCCGATGGCCTGCGCGGCGATGGTGATACGGGTGTGGTCCAGGGTCTTCATCGCGGTCGCGAACCCGGTGCCCTCCTCACCGATCATGCGGTCGGCGGGGATGCGGACGTTGTCGAGGTAGACCTCGCGGGTCGGGGAGCCCTTGATGCCGAGCTTCTTCTCCGGGGCGCCGAAGGAGACGCCCTCGTCGGACTTCTCGACGACGAAGGCGGAGATGCCCTTCGACCGCTTCTCCGGGTCGGTGACGGCCATGACCGTGTAGTACTCGGAGACGCCCGCGTTGGTGATCCAGCGCTTGACGCCGTTGAGGACCCAGTGGTCGCCGTCGCGGACCGCGCGGGTCTTCATCCCGGCCGCGTCGGAGCCCGCGTCCGGCTCCGAGAGGGCGTACGAGAACATCGCGTCGCCCTTGGCCAGCGGGCCGAGGTACTTGGCCTTCAGCTCCTCCGAGCCGGAGAGGATCACCGGGAGGGAGCCGAGCTTGTTGACCGCCGGGATCAGGGAGGAGGAGACACAGACCCGGGCGACCTCCTCGATCACGATGACCGTGGCGAGGGCGTCGGCGCCCGCGCCGCCATAGCTCTCGGGGACGTGGACGGCGTGCAGATCGTTGGCGACCAGCGCGTCGAGGGCCTCCTGGGGGAAGCGGGACCGCTCGTCGACGTCGGCGGCGAACGGAGCGATCTTCGCCTCGGCGAGGGAGCGGACAGCGTCACGGAGCATGTCGTGCTCCTCGGACGGGCGGTACAGGTCGAAATCAGCCGATCCGGCCACGTTCTCTCACTCCCCAAGGACGTTCACTACCGTTAAGTAACTCATGGTAGGACTGCGGCCCCTTCCGGCATAGGTGACCTGCGCGACAGGCGGCAGGCACCGGGGCGGTACACGCGGTTATGCTCGGGCCGTCCCGCCGGGTTGGTAATTGGAGTACGCATGGCCCTCAAGATCACCGTGATCGGCACCGGCTACCTCGGCGCCACGCACGCCGCGGCCATGGCCGAGCTCGGTTTCGAGGTCCTCGGGCTCGATATCGTCCCCGAGAAGATCGCGATGCTTTCCGCGGGCCGGGTGCCGATGTACGAACCCGGGCTGGAGGAGCTGCTGGGCCGGCATGTCGCGGGGCTCGAAGGGTCCAGCGGGCGGCTGCGCTTCACCACCTCCTGGGAGGAGGTGGGTGCCTTCGGCGATATCCACTTCGTCTGTGTGAACACTCCGCAGAAGCACGGCGAGTACGCCTGCGACATGAGCTTCGTGGACGCCGCGTTCTCCTCCCTCGCCCCTCATCTGACCGGCCCGGCGCTGGTCGTCGGCAAGTCGACCGTGCCGGTCGGCAGCGCCGCCCGGCTCGCGGGACTGCTGCGGGAGCTGGCGCCCGGCGAGGTGGAGCTGGCCTGGAATCCGGAGTTCCTGCGGGAGGGCTTCGCCGTCGCGGACACCCTCCACCCCGACCGGATCGTGGTGGGCGTCGAGAGCGAGCGGGCCGAGAGGCTGCTGCGGGAGGTGTACGCAGGACCGGTCGCGGAGGGTTCGCCCTTCGTCGTCACCGACTTCCCGACCGCCGAGCTGGTGAAGACCGCCGCGAACTCCTTCCTGTCGACCAAGATCTCCTTCATCAACGCGATGGCCGAGATCTGCGAGGCCGCGGGCGGCGACGTCGTGAAGCTCGCGGAGGCGATCGGGCACGACGACCGGATCGGGAAGAAGTTCCTGCGCGCCGGGATCGGCTTCGGCGGCGGCTGTCTGCCCAAGGACATCCGCGCCTTCATGGCCCGCGCGGGCGAACTCGGCGCCGACCAGGCCCTCACCTTCCTGCGCGAGGTCGACTCCATCAACATGCGCCGCCGCACCCATATGGTCGAGCTGGCCCGGGAGGCGGTCGGCGGCTCCTTCCTCGGCAAGCGGGTCGCGGTCCTCGGCGCCGCCTTCAAGCCGGACTCGGACGACGTCCGGGACTCCCCCGCGCTCAATGTCGCGGGCCAGATCCACCTCCAGGGCGGCCAGGTCACGGTCTACGACCCCAAGGGGATGGCGAACGCGCGGGTGCTGTTCCCGACGCTCGGGTACGCGGACTCCGCCGAGGCCGCGGCCCGCGGCGCCGACGTGGTCCTCCACCTCACGGAGTGGGCCGAGTTCCGCGAGCTGGACCCGGCGGAGCTGGGCGAGGTCGTGGCCGACCGGATCATCCTCGACGGCCGCAACGCGCTGGACGGGGCGGCCTGGCGCAAGGCCGGCTGGACGTACCGGGCGATGGGCCGCCCGACCGCGTAACCGCGGGCCCTGAGGGGGCACGAATCTTCCGGGCGCCCGCCCGGCATCCCGCCGCCTTCGCGGGGCGCCGACGGCCCGGCCGGCCTGCGGGCCCGGGCGCCACCGCGCCCGGGCGGGCCCGGTGTCAGGCTCCCGGTCGGGCCGCGGCCCTGGCGCGGTACGCGCGCATCTTCGCGCGGGCGCCGCAGACCGCCATCGAACACCAGCGGCCGCGGGCCGCGGGGCTGCGGTCGTAGTAGGCCCAGCGGCAGGTCGCGGACTCGCAGCACTTCAGACGCTGCCAGGTGCCGGCGATCAGGGAACCGGCGATCGCCCGGGCCACCCTGCGGGTCAGGGCGGGGGCCGGGGACGGTACGGGCGCCAGCGCCGCAGCGCCGTCGCCGGTGACCGTGACCGCGAGCGGCGCGGCGGCGAGCAGCACGCCCAGTTCCGAGGGGGGCGGGTCGCCGGGGACGGTATGGCCCGCGTGGGCCGTCAGGGCGGAGCGGAGTGCCTCGCGCAGGGCGCGGGCGGCGGGAACGTCCCCGGGGGCCAGCTCGAAGCGTGCGCGCCCTTCCGGGGTGTCCAGGGCGTCCGTCCCGGCTTCGAAATCGACGGTGTTGACCAGCGCTTCGATCAGCGCGAGACCGCCGGGCGCGGGTTCCCTCTCGTTCATGGTTGCGACGTTACCCCCAGAGGGGGACCATGAGGTAACCGTTACCCTCAGACCCGGTTCAGCAGTAACGCACCGGGCTCCGCCGGAGGAGAGTCATGAGCATCGCCACCGTCCATATGATCACCGTCGACTGTTCCGACCCGGCCGCTCTCGGCCGCTTCTACCAGGCCGTTCTCGGCGGTGAGCTGAAGGTGGAGGACGACGATTGGGCGGTGCTGCGGCCCGCCGGAGCGGGCCCGTCGCTGGGCTTCCAGACCGTGCCCGGCTACGTACCCCCGTCCTGGCCCGGTACGCCCGCGGAGACGCATCTCGACCTCCATGTCGACGATCCCGAGGCGGCGGAGAAGGCGGTCCTGGCCCTGGGCGCGACCTTGCTGGAGGCCCGCCCGGAGAACCGCTGGCGGGTGTACGCCGATCCGGCCGGGCACGCCTTCTGCCTCGGCTTCTGAGAGCCGCCGGAGACGGCAGCGACTGCAGCGACGGCGGAGGGCGCGCGGTCGTCGGACCGCGCGCCCTCTTCCGTACCCTCCGCGAACGGAGCCGTCAGCCGTCCAGTGCGGTGATCGTCGCGTTCGACGGGCCGCGGCGGGACTGCTCCTCCCGGGCCACGGCCTCCGCGTCCCGGAGCACCCGTACCGCATTGCCCCAGGTCAGCTTGGCGATCTCGGCCTCGGACCAGCTCCGGCGGAGCAGTTCGGCGATCAGGTTGGGATAGCCGGAGACATCGTCGAGCCCGGCCGGGGTGAACGCCGTGCCGTCGTAGTCGCCGCCGATGCCGATGTGGTCGACGCCCGCCGTCTCGCGCATATGGTCGAGATGGTCGGCGACCGTGGCCGCGGTGGCGACCGGGCGCGGGTGCGCCTCCTCGAAGGCGGCGTGGAGCTTCATCGCCGCGGGAGTGGTGTCGAGGTGGTGGAGGCCGTGGGCGCGGAGGTTCTCGTCGGCCGCGGCGGTCCAGTCGACGGCCGCCTGGAGCACGAACTTGGGGACGAAGGTCACCATCGCGACGCCCCCGTTGGCGGGGAGCCGTTCCAGGACGTCGTCGGGGACGTTGCGCGGATGGTCGCAGACGGCACGGGCGGAGGAGTGGGAGAAGACGACGGGAGCGGTCGTGGTGTCCAGGGCCGCCCGCATGGTCGCCGGGGCGACATGGGAGAGGTCGACCAGCATCCCGCAGCGGTTCATCTCCCGGACGACCTCACGGCCGAAGGCGGTGAGACCCCCGTGGGCCGGGGTGTCGGTCGCCGAGTCCGCCCAGTCGTTGTTGTCGTTGTGGGTGAGGGTCATATAGCGCACGCCGAGGGCGTGGAGCGCGCGCAGGCCGGCGAGGGAGTTGTTGATGGAGTGGCCGCCCTCGGCGCCCATCAGGGAGGCGATCCGGCCCTCGGCCCGGGCCTTCTCGACCTCGTCGGCGGTGGCCGCGGGCGCCAGATCGGCCGGATAGCGGTCGAGGAGCTGCCGTACGGCGTCGATCTGCTCCAGGGTCGCGCTCACCGCGTTGTCGCCGGTCAGCGACGAGGGGACATAGACCGACCAGAACTGCGCGCCCACCCCGCCGGACCGCAGCCGGGGGATGTCGGTGTGCAGGACGCCGGTGCGGTCGGTGTCGATGCCGAGCCGGTCGAGGTCGTAGCGGACCTGCTCACGCAGGGCCCAGGGGAGGTCGTTGTGGCCGTCGACGACGGGATGGGCGGCGAGGATCGCCCGCGCCCGGGCCGACTGCTCGTCGGTGGGGGAATCAGGTTCCATGGCCGATCACTTCCCCGCGGGACTACTTGCCGAAGCCGAAGGCGCCACTGCCCTCGGCCTTGGCGCGCAGCCGCTTGCCCTTCTCGGTGGCCTGGTGGTTCAGCTCGGTCTGGAAGTCGCGCATCCGGCCGAGCAGTTCGGGGTCCTGGGTGCCGAGGATCCGGGCGGCGAGCAGTCCGGCGTTGCGGGCACCGGCGACCGAGACGGTGGCGACGGGGACACCCGCGGGCATCTGGACGATGGAGAGCAGGGAGTCCATCCCGTCGAGGTACTTCAGCGGTACGGGCACGCCGATGACCGGGAGGGGGGTGACGGAGGCGAGCATGCCGGGCAGATGGGCGGCGCCCCCGGCCCCCGCGATGATCACCTTCAGGCCGCGGGTGTCGGCGCGCTCGCCGTACGCGATCATCTCGTGCGGCATCCGGTGCGCGGAGACCACGTCGACCTCGTACGGAACCTCGAACTCGGTCAGGACCTGGGCCGCGGCCTCCATGACCGGCCAGTCGGAGTCGGAGCCCATCACGATGCCAACCAGCGGGGTGGTGCTGCTCATTCGGTGATCGTTCCTCTGAGGTAGTCGGCCGCGTGGCGGGCGCGCTCGCGGACGTCCGCGAGATCGTCACCGTAGGTGTTGACGTGCCCCACCTTCCGGCCGGGCTTGACGTCCTTGCCGTACATGTGGATCTTGAGCTGCGGATCGCGGGCCATGCAGTGCAGATACGCCTGGTACATGTCCGGGTAGTCGCCGCCCAGCACATTGCACATCACGGTCCACCGGGCGCGGGGGCGGGGGTCGCCCAGCGGCAGGTCGAGCACGGCCCGGACATGGTTGGCGAACTGGGACGTGACCGCGCCGTCCTGGGTCCAGTGGCCGGAGTTGTGGGGCCGCATGGCCAGCTCGTTGACGAGGACCCGGCCGTCGGCGGTTTCGAACAGCTCGACCGCGAGATGGCCGACGACGCCGAGTTCGGCGGCGATCCGCAGGGCGAGCTGCTGGGCCTCGCCCGCGAGGGTCTCATCGAGGCCGGGCGCGGGCGCGACGACCGTATCGCAGACGCCGTCGACCTGGGTGGACTCCACGACGGGGTACGCGACGGCCTGGCCGTGCGGGGAGCGCACCACGTTCGCCGCCAGCTCGCGGACGAAGTCGACCTTCTCCTCCGCGAGTACGGGGACCCCGGCGGCGAACGGCGCGGCCGCGTCCGCCTCCGAGCGGACCACCCAGACGCCCTTGCCGTCGTAGCCGCCGCGGACGGTCTTGAGGATCACGGGGTAGCCGTCGCCCTCGGCCGCGAAGGCCGTCACATCCGCCGGGTCGGCGACGATGCGGTTACGGGGACAGGGCACGCCCAGTTCACCGAGGCGGGCCCGCATCACGCCCTTGTCCTGGGCGTGGACGAGCGCGTCGGGTCCTGGGCGGACGGGGATGCCGTCCGCCTCCAGGGCGCGCAGATGCTCGACCGGGACGTGCTCGTGATCGAAGGTGATCACGTCGCAGCCGCGGGCGAACGCGCGGAGGGTGGCGAGATCGCGATAGTCGCCTATCACGACATCACCGACCACCTGTGCCGCGGAATCCTGCGGAGTGTCACTGAGGAGCTTGAAACGGATACCGAGGGGGATGCCCGCCTCGTGGGTCATACGGGCGAGCTGACCGCCGCCGACCATGCCGACTACCGGGAACGTCACCCTCACAGGGTATCGGGGGCGGGCGGCGGCGGAACCAGGGTGTACGGAGGGTGACATCCGCTTTGATCGCCGTTGATCGTTTTGCGGCTTGTTTCCACCGCTCGGCAACCTCTTCTGTATCTTCTTGCCCACGGGTCGGGTCCATCGACGGCGATGTCCCCGGGCATGCGGCACGACCGCTGGTTAGCATGATTGAAATGACGCTGTCAACGAGACGGGACTGAGCTCTCACTATGGGTGAACGCGGCGGAGCGTTGCGTGGGCAGCTGCACCAACTGGTGCGCGAGGTCGCCAAATTCGGGGCGGTCGGGGGCCTCGGGGTCCTGGTCAACCTCGCGGTCTTCAACCTCGTCAGGCAGACCACCGAGATCCCGGTGGTGCGGGCGTCGATCATCGCCACGGTGGTCGCGATCGCCTTCAACTACGTGGGCTTCCGCTACTTCACGTACCGGGACCGCGACAAGACCGGGCGCACCCGGGAGCTCTCCCTCTTCCTGCTGTTCAGCGTGATCGGTCTGGTCATCGAGAACGGCATCCTCTACGCGGCGACGTACGGCTTCGACTGGGACGGGCCGCTGCAGAGCAACTTCTTCAAGTTCTTCGGCATCGGGGTCGCGACGATGTTCCGCTTCTGGTCGTACCGGACGTGGGTCTTCCGGCACCAGCCGGAGCCGGTCGCGGTGGCGGAAGCCGCGGCGGAGGCGCCGGCGGGTGCGGAGACGGTACTGGCGCCGCCTCCGGGTGTACGGTCCGCCGCGCCGGGGCGGTCCTCGGCGGACCGGCTGGCGCCGCGGCGCTGACGAGCGCGGTTCGGTGGCGGCGGGGGCCGGGGGCGGCTCAGCGGACCGTGGGGGGCTCGTCCTCCTGCTTGCGCGCCACCCGGCTCAGGAAGAGCGCGAAGACCGGCGGATGCTGCTGGAGCAGCTCCAGCCGGCCGCCGTCCGCCTCCGCGAGGTCCCGGGCCACGGCCAGGCCGATGCCCGTCGAGTTCCGGCCGCTGATCGTCCGCTCGAAGATCCGCGCGCCCAGGTCGGCGGGCACCCCGGGGCCTTCGTCGGTCACTTCGATCACGGCCTGGTTCCCGACCACGCGGGTACGGATCGCGACCGTACCGCCACCGTGCATCAGTGAGTTCTCGATGAGTGCCGCGAGCACCTGCGCGACCGCGCCCGGCGTACCGACCGCGCGCATGCCCGTGCGGCCGGAGCGGACCACGGCGCGGCCCGCACTGCGGTAGGCGGGGCGCCACTCTTCGATCTGCTGTTTGACGACCTCGTCGAGGTCGAAGGCGAGCGCGGAGCCCTCCCGTGGATCCCGCGCATTGGTCAGCAGCCGCTCCACGACGTCCGTCAGCCGCTCCACCTGCGTCAGCGCGATGCTCGCCTCCTCCTTCACGGTGTCCGGGTCGTCGGTCGCGGAGATCTCCTCCAGCCGCATCGACAGCGCGGTCAGGGGGGTGCGGAGCTGATGGGAGGCGTCCGCGGCGAGACGGCGCTCGGCGGTCAGCATCCGGGCGATCCGCTCGGCACTGGAGTCCAGCACATCGGCCACCCGGTCCAGCTCGGGAACGCCGTACCGCCGGTGGCGGGGGCGGGGGTCACCGGAGCCGAGCCGTTCGGCGGTCTCCGCGAGATCCGTCAGCGGGGAGGCGAGCCGGTCCGCCTGGCGTACGGCGAGCACCACGGCGGCGACCACGGCGAGCATCGCAACGGCGCCGGTGATCAGGAGGGTACGGCCGACCTCCTCGTAGACCGCGGAGTACGGCTCCTCGACGGTGACGGTCTGGCCGTGCTCGCCCGACACCTCGGCGCGGATGACCCGGCCGGACGGCTTCTTGCCCACGGCGAAGGGGGCCTGGCCGGAGAGCTCGATGACCGCGTACCGCTCGATACGGCTCTGCTCCTCGACGATCTCGGGCGTGATCGTCTGCTCCTCGATGATCTTGCTGTCGAGGAAGCTGACGAGCTGGACCGCTTCGGCTTCGACGGACTGCTCGGCGGTGGAGGTGATGGTGCGGGTCTCGACGAGGACGAGGGAGACGCCGAAGACGGCGATGACGACGAGGACGACGGCGAGGGTCGAGTTGATCAGTCGTCGACGCACGGTGCCCTCCGGGCGGGTCGTGGTTTCAAGGGCCGGGCCCCCGAGACCCTATCCCTCCGGGGGTGGGGGTGGGGCTTGCTTGTGGGGGTGCGCCGAACCCCACGAGGGGGCGTTGCCTGCCGGGGCGCGGGCGCCTGGTCGGCGGGAGGCGTCCGGCCGGGGTCTGTCGATCGCCGGCTGACCGCCGCGGGGTGCCGGCGCACCTGGGCCGGCGGCGTGGGGCGGCGAGCGCCCGGCCGCGAGCGGTCCGCTGCCGACCGCCGAGCCGCCGGTGGGTTGCTCGCGCAGTTCCTCGCGCCCCTGATTGGCCCCCTGCGCCTGGCGGCGCGGGGACCCCGGCTCCTCAACGGGCACGGAGAGCCCCGTTGGGGGCGCTGGGGGTCCCCCATTGCCGAAGGCATAGGGGGCGGAACTGCGCGACCAGCCACCCGGAACGGTTGGGCGGCAACGGTCAGCTCCCGGCCGGGCGCTCGCCGCCCCCGTCACGGGCCCGGGGCGCAGAAGCCCCCATGGCGCGGCGTGGCGGACCCTGAGCCGGGGGCCCTGCCGGGCGGGCTAGTTCTTCTCGAAGCGGAAGCCCACGCCACGGACCGTCGCGATGTAGCGCGGATTCGCCGCGTCGTCGCCCAGCTTCTTGCGGAGCCACGAGATGTGCATGTCCAGGGTCTTGGTGGACGACCACCACGTGGTGTCCCAGACCTCGCGCATCAGCTGGTCGCGGGTGACGACGCGGCCCGCGTCGCGGACCAGGACGCGGAGGAGGTCGAACTCCTTGGCGGTGAGCTGGAGCTCCTCCTCGCCCATCCAGGCGCGGTGGGACTCGACGTCGATGCGGACGCCGTGGGTCGCGGGCGCGGGTACCGGTTCCGTGGCGCCGCGGCGGAGGAGGGCCCGGACCCGGGCGAGCAGCTCGGCGAGGCGGAAGGGCTTGGTGACGTAGTCGTCGGCGCCCGCGTCGAGACCGACGACGGTGTCCACCTCGTCGGCGCGCGCGGTCAGCACCAGGATGGGCACGGTGTGGCCCTCGGCCCGCAGCCGGCGGGCGACCTCCAGACCGTCCATACCGGGCAGGCCCAGGTCGAGGACGACCAGGTCCACCCCGCCCGCGAGCCCCGCGTCGAGCGCGGCCGGACCGTCCTCGCGCACCTCGACCTCGTATCCCTCGCGGCGCAGCGCGCGCGCCAGGGGCTCCGAGATGGATGCGTCGTCCTCTGCGAGCAGTACACGCGTCATGGGGCGATGGTAGTCCGCAAGGGGGACGCAGAGGAGCGTGATCCGCAGTCCCTGCGGGTCACAGGTTCGAGGCGGGCAACAACCTTTGAATCGGTGATCACGTTCCGGGTTCTCCTGTGATCCATCTCTCAAATCCTTCCTTATGGGCAGGTGTCATGTCGTATGGTGTCGAGTACGCCTGTAGCACTATGCGGAGACCTTTGGCCTGCCGAGCAGCAGCCCAGGGGTCTTCTCTGTGTGTGAGGACCGGGACACCGGTCCGCCGACAGTGAATGACCTGTGGACCGGGCCCCGGGCGCAATGACGCGACCGGGGTGTGGATCCCGGTGCGGACACGTCCCCGCCTTCGGCCCCCACGCCGGAGCGAACCCCTCGGGCGTGGGGCGGGACGCTCTCCCACCGGTGCCGGTCACCCCCCACCGGGCGCACTCCCGCGGACCCCGCGGCGCGTCCCGAACGCAAGGAACGACCATGGCGTCAAGCCTGACGAAGGCTCCGGGCGGCTCTGCCGAGACCGAGAAGACCTTCCTCGGCCACCCTCGTGGCCTGGCCAATCTCTTCATGACCGAGATGTGGGAGCGCTACAGCTTCTACGGCATGCGGGCGCTGCTCGTGCTCTACCTGGCCACCGAGGTGGCCGACGGCGGGCTCGGCATGAAGGACGCGACCGCGGTCGCGATCTACTCCGTGTACAACGCCATGGTGTACCTGCTCGCCCTTCCCGGCGGCTGGCTGGGCGACCGGGTCTGGGGCGCCCGCAAGGCGGTGGCGATCGCCGGCATCGTGATCATGACCGGTCACTTCCTGCTGGCCGTGCCCGCGCAGTTCTCGTTCTTCCTGGGTCTGGCGTTCATCGCGGCCGGTTCCGGTGTCCTCAAGGCCAATATCTCCACGATGGTCGGCCATCTGTACCCGGACAAGAACGACTCGCGCCGTGACAGTGGCTTCACGATCTTCTACATGGGCATCAACCTGGGTGCCTTCGTCGCGCCGCTGACGATCGGCGCGGTCGGCCAGAAGGTGAACTGGCACCTCGGCTTCGCGCTGGCCGGTGTCGGTATGGCGATCGGTCTGCTCTTCTTCTTCCTCGGCTACCGCCATCTGAACGAGGAGTCCACCCGGGTCCCGAACCCGCTGCCCGCCTCCGAGCGGACCGCGCTGGTCAAGAAGGGCCTGATCTGGCTGGGCGTGGCCGCCGCCGCGTACGCGGTCGTGGGCCTGTCGGGCAACTTCCACATCGACTGGGTGCTGTGGCCGCTGACCGTCCTCGGTCTGGTGCTGCCGGCCTGGTACCTGTTCCGGATCCGCCGCGACAAGGACCTGACGCCGGTCGAGCAGGGCCGGATGACCGGCTACATCTGGTTCTTCGTCGCCGCCGCCGTCTTCTGGGCGATCTACGACCAGGGCGGTTCGGTCCTCACTCTGTTCGCCAAGAACGACACGGAGACCGCGCTCTTCGGCTTCGACTTCCCCGAGAGCTGGTTCCAGTCGCTGAACCCGCTCTTCGTGATGGCGATGGCCCCGCTCTTCGCGATGCTGTGGGTGTGGCTGGGCCGCCGTAACAAGGAGCCCAGCACCGCGTCGAAGTTCGCCACCGCGCTGCTGCTGATCGGCGGCTCGTTCTTCGTGATGATGCTGGCCCAGGGCGTGGCCACGGGCGAGACCAAGGTCTCCCCGATGTGGCTGGTCTCGGTGTACTTCATGCAGACCGTCGGTGAGCTGTGCCTCTCCCCGGTCGGTCTGTCGCTGACGACGAAGCTGGCGCCGGAGAAGTACTCCTCCCAGATGATGGGCGTCTGGTTCCTCGCGGTCACCGCGGGCAGCTCGGTGATCGCGCTCCTCCAGCTCATCGGGGCGCCGACGGGTACGGAGGCATGGTTCGCCAGCCAGGGCGCGCTGGCCCTCCTGGCCGGTGCGGGCATCTTCATGTACCGCCGGAAGGTCAAGTCGCTCATGGGCGGCGTGCACTAGCGCACTGATGCACTGACGCACTGAGTGCAGGACATACGGCGGAGCCCCCGGCGGATCTCAGGATCCGCCGGGGGCTCCGCCGTCGTACGTCCGGGACCGGTGTCCGACCGGTCAGTCGCCGTAGATCGCGTCGATCTCCTTGGCGTAGTCCCGCATGACGACGGCCCGCTTCAGCTTCAGCGACGGCGTGAGATGGCCCGACGCCTCGGTGAACTGGGATTCGAGGATCCTGAACTTGCGGACCGACTCCGCCTTGGAGACGGCGGCGTTGCCGTCGTCGACGGCCTGCTGGATCTCGGCGAGCAGCACCGGGTCGTCGCGGAGCTGGGCCGCGGTGACCCCTTCCGGTTTGCCGTTCTGGGCGGCCCAGCGCGGCAGGAACTCCTCGTCGATGGTGACCAGCACGCCGACGAACGGCTTGCCCTCACCGACCACCATGCACTCGGCGACCAGGGCATGGGCCCGGATCCGGTCCTCGATGACGGCGGGGGCGACGTTCTTGCCGCCGGCGGTGACGATGATCTCCTTCTTCCGGCCGGTGATGCGGAGGTAGCCGTCGGCGTCGAGGGTGCCGATATCGCCGGTGTGGAACCATTCGCCGGACATGACGGCGGCGGTGGCCTCGGGGTTGTTCCAGTAGCCGGTGAAGATGTGCTCGCCCTTGAGGAGGATCTCGCCGTCCTCCGCGATCTTCGCCCCGGTGCCGGGGATCGGCTGGCCGACCGTGCCGATCTTCTGCCGGTCGAGCGGGTTGAGGGTGGTGGCCGCGCAGGATTCCGCGAGTCCGTAGCCCTCCAGAACGAGGATGCCGAGGCCGCGGTAGAAGTGGCCGAGGCGCTCACCGAGGGCGGCGCCGCCGGAGATGGCGTAGCGGGCGCGGCCGCCGAGGGCGGCGCGCAGCTTCCCGTACACCAGCTTGTCGAAGAGCGCATAGCGCAGCCGCAGACCGAGGCCGGGCCCGGACGGATCGTCCTGGGCGCGGCTGTGGGCGATGGCGGTGTCGACGGCCTTGTCGAAGATCTTGCCCTTGCCGGCCGCCCTGGCCTGGGCCCGGGCGGAGTTGTAGACCTTCTCGAAGACCCTCGGTACGCCGAGGAGGTAGCTGGGCCGGAAGGCCGCCAGCTCCGCGGAGACGTCCTTGAGGTCGCTGACGTGGCCCAGTTTGACCGCGCCCATCAGCGCGCCGATCTCGACGACCCGGCCCAGGACATGGGCCTGCGGGAGGAAGAGGAGTACGGAGGCGTCGGCGGAGAACATCTCCGGGTTGCGGCCGATGATGTTGCCGCACTCCGCGAGGAAGTTGCGGTGGGTCAGCTCGCAGCCCTTGGGGCGGCCGGTGGTGCCGGAGGTGTAGACGATGGTGGCGAGGGAGTCGGCGTCCGCGACGGCGGCCCGTTCGTCGACCCGTTCGTCGGTGACGTCGGTGCCCGAGCCGGTCAGTTCGGCGACCGCGCCGGCGTCGATCCGCCAGAGGTGCTTCAGCAGCGGGAGCCGCTCCCGTACGCCCTCGACCACGGCCTGGTGTTCCGCGGTCTCCACGATGCAGGCGACGGCGCCGGAGTCCCCGGTCACCCACTCGACCTGTTCGGCGGACGAGGTCTCGTAGACGGGTACGGAGACCGCTCCGGCGAACCAGATCGCGAAGTCGAAGAGGGTCCATTCGTAGCGGGTGCGGGACATCAGGGCGATCCGGTCCCCGGGCTGGACACCGGCGGCGATCAGGCCCTTGGCCACCGCACGGACCTCGGCCAGGAAGGCGGTGGACGTGACGTCGCGCCAGTGGCCGTGCTCCTTGCGGGCGAGGACGGCACGGTCCGGGTACTCGGTGGCGTTCCGGATCGCGATGGCCGTCAGATTGCCGTCCGACGGCACGTCGTACAGGGCCGGAACGGTGAACTCGCGCACGGTTCTTCCTCCTTCTCGGCGACGCTGTGGTGTCGGCTGAGACGCATCGGAAGAACCGGGTCCGGCGGGCTCGGACGCTACCAGCCGCTTGCGGACGCTACCAGTGGGTAAGGGAGGCGGTACAGATGCCGGACCGCTGGACTTTTCCCAAGGACCCAATATGTTTCTTGTGTCATGAAGGGGATGGTTGTGCCCGCTCTGCCGCATGGCGCTCCCCCACCGTACGGACCCGGCGGACCGCCGTCGGGCGGTGACGCGGCGGGGCGCCGGAGGCCGGGCGCGCCGGACCTGCGCGCGGCCGGGCGCTTACCCTTCGAAAGCCTTTCGTGCCGCGGACCACCGCCTCCGGGCAGGTGGTCCGGTGTTTCACGGGTCCCGGTGTCAGACCCGCTGAAGCGCCCAGGGTTTCCGCTGCCGTCGTACGGCCGCACCCGGCGGACCCGGGAGGAGTGGTGGGGCAGTCCCGGTGCGGGACCCCCGCCCGGTACTCACCGGTCCGGCCGCCGCGGTCGACGCGTACGGCGTCTTCCCCCCGCGGGCTCGTCGTCCACCGCTTTGGAGCACGGCCTCCGTCCCTCGGGCTCCGAGGGTGCAGGAGGGCTCTGTCTCGGCCCGACCAACCACCCGGTCCAGCACAGGAAGCACTCGACCGAGAGGCACCACGTTCATGCGCAGCGATACCTGGAACTCCCCATCCCCCTTTCCCGGCTTCCCCGGTTCCACCGGGCGCAACCGCCATCCCCTGGCTGCGTTGCGGACCAAGGCCGGTTACACGCACGGCGAGTACGCACAGCTGATCGCCACCACCCACGCCGAACTGGGGTTCGGTCAGATGGCCGCCCGCCGTGAGAAGGTCTCCCGCTGGGAGGCCGGGCGCGCGGTGCCGGAGCGCACCGCGCAGCTCGCCATCGCGCATATCCACGCCGTCCCGCAGGAGGAGGTCCTCAGGCTCGACTGGCCCGACTGGCTGCACCTGGCCAACGGCGACACCCGGCAGCTGGAATTACCGTGGACCCGTGCCGCGGTCCCCGAGGCCATTCTCG
Source organism: Streptomyces tsukubensis (assembly GCF_003932715.1). Taxonomy (NCBI): domain Bacteria; kingdom Bacillati; phylum Actinomycetota; class Actinomycetes; order Kitasatosporales; family Streptomycetaceae; genus Streptomyces; species Streptomyces tsukubensis. Next base: position 2,902,584 of record NZ_CP020700.1, read on the forward strand.
ATGCGGTCGCCGGCCGCAAACAGCTTCAGCAGGAGTATCTGCTGGCCACCGGGTGGGCCGCCCGGTCGCTGGTGAAGAACTGGCTGGACGCGGTGAGCGAGGAGGTGTCGCTGGCTCCGACGGTCCCGCTGCGCGGGGTCGTGGGCCGGATGCCGCCCGCCGAGGCGGAGAGCGCCGAACCGGGTTCCCTGCTGGAGGCCTGTACCCGGCTGCGGACGCTGCACCAGTTCGCGGCCAAGTTCTCGGCGAGCTGGCTGGCCCCCGCGACGGAGCTGGAACTGCGGCATCTCGCCGACCACTTCCTGGCTTCCCCGGAGGCCCTGCACACCGGCCGTGAGGTCCTGGTCCTGGCCGCCGAGGGGCTGTCGGTCTGCGGTTTCATCGCCCGGGTGCAGGGCGAGCACGTCAACGCCCAGCGGTTCTACGTCGCCGCGCTGCGGTGCGCCACGGCCGCCGCCGACCCCGAGGTGGCCGCCGCCGTGCTCACCATGCACGTGGGCCAGTACCTCGACCTGGAGATGCACGAGGAGGCCGCCGAACTGCTGGCGGCGGTACGGGAACTGCTCGACCGCCATACGAACGGGACGGCCGACCCCGCGCTCCAGGCACTGCTGTACGCCCAGACCGCCCGGATCCACGCCCAGCGCGGGGACGATATGGGCCGGGTCCGGGCGATGGCGGCGGGGCGGCGGGCGCTCAGCACCCCATCGGCGGCGGGGCTGCCGATCCTGCCGCTGCGCTCCGAGTCCTGGCTGAGCTGCATCGACGCGGTGTCGCTGCTGGACATGCACCAGCCGGAGCGGGCGCTGCGGCATTTCGACCCGCTCTTCAGCCGCCAGGGCCCGGGGCTGAACCTGCCGCCGGTGGTCCGGGCGATGTATCTGCTGCGGGCGGCCGAGGCACAGCTGACGCTCGGTGATCTGGTGGGCGGAGCGGAGTCGGAGGCGAAGGCATCGGCGCTGCTGGGCGGGGTGCAGGCAGCCGCGGCGGAACGGATCCGGGTCGCGCTGCGGGCCGCCCGTCACGAGCGGCGCTGAGCCGCGGCGGGGGTGGTACGGCTCCGCCGTGCGGCGCCCCCGGAGCAGGAGCGCGGTCCGCCGGACGGGTCCGGCGGAGCCCGGGACCGTGCGGGGCATGACGCTCGCACGGTGAGGCGAACGGAGTTCCGGGGAACGGGAGACCGATGCGGGTCTTCCGGTGGTCTTCCCGGTGGCAGTACGACGGCCTGCGGCCGCCCGGCACAGGGGACGGTGCCGGGCGGCCGCAGGGCGTCCGGGTGCGGATACGGCTCCGGCCCGGGTCCGGTCCGGTCCGGGCCGCGGGGCGGTGCGGGTCCGGCCGCCGGTGGCGGAAAACAGTGTGCTCCCGGTGTGCTCCGTGCGGCGCTCGAAAGGCGAGGCACAGGCGAGGCACACCGTGCCATATGGCGAATCCGGAAACGCTGCGCCAAGACTTTATGTGCCCGAACCGGTGAACTCGGCTTCCGTCTTTGGTGGACTGAACCATTGTCGACTTCCTGCGGAACCCGGTACGGAATGGGCGGCACGATGCTGTTTTCCACGACCACCGACCGGGCTGGAGTTTGTTCATGAGCCGTTCTGTCCTCGTCACCGGAGGAAACCGGGGAATCGGTCTGGCCGTGGCCCGCAGGCTCGGCGCGGCGGGCGACCGGGTGGCGGTGGCCTGCCGGTCGGGCCGGTCTCCGCAGGAGGGGTTGCTCGGGGTGGCCTGCGACGTCCTCGACCCGGCCTCCGTCGACGAGGCGTTCGCCAAGGCGGAGGCCGCGCACGGGCCGGTCGAGGTGCTGGTGGCCAATGCCGGGATCGTCCGGGACGGGCTGCTGATCCGGATGACCGACGAGGATTTCCAGACGGTGCTCGACACCAATCTGACAGGGACGTTCCGTGTGGTCAGGCGGGCGGCCCGGCAGATGGTGCAGGCCCGGACGGGCCGGATCGTGATCATCTCGTCGACGGCCGGGCTGAGCGGGGTCGCGGGCCAGGTGAACTACGCGGCGTCCAAGGCGGGGCTGATCGGGCTGGCCCGTTCGCTCGCCCGGGAGCTGGCGCCGCGCGGGGTGACCGCCAATGTGGTGGCACCCGGGCTCACCGACACGGCGATGGCCGAGGCGCTCAGCGATGCCCAGCGTCGGCGGATCGTCGGACAGATACCGCTGGGGCGGATGGCCGACCCCGACGAGATCGCCGCCGCCGTGCAGTTCCTGGCGTCGCCCGGGGCCTCGTACATCACGGGTGCGGTCGTCCCGGTGGACGGCGGCATGGGAATGGGGCACTGACATGGAGGGGCCGGAAAAACCCGGGGAATACCCGGCCGGGACCGGATACCGGGGCAGCACCGGAACCACAAACGGAACCAGAAACGGAACCCCAGCCGGAAGCACAAACGGAACCTCGGGCAGAAGCCCTGTCGAGCACTGGTACGGAGTCGGGGACGGGCCCGGACAGGGATACGGAACGGCCGGGAATCCCGGGCCGGGAAGGAACGGCCCCCGCCGCCGGCCGAATAGGCGGGACCGGGGCACCGGGTGCCGGAATTCCCCGCTCCGGCGGCTTGACCGGAATCCGCCGACCGGGCCCGGCAGTAAACGGAATTCAGAGATCCGGGCCGGGGGCGGTTCCCGGCCCGCCCGGTCGGCCGGATCCGTCCGGTCCGTCCGCCGGGACGACCTCCGCTCCGTACCGACGCCAGGAGGCAACGGATGACACCCACCACCGAAGCGGCGGACCGCACCCCGCGGCCCGTCGTCCTCACCGGGATGGCGGTGACCACGGGGTACGGGCACGGGGTCGACGCCCTGCGCGAGGGGATCCGCTCCGGCGTCCCCGCGTTCACCCCCGTGACCCGGTTCGACACCGGCCGCTACCGGGTGGGCATCGCCGCCCAGGGCCCGGCCGAACTCGACCTGGACACCGAGCTGAAGACCCTGGCCGAGGAGGCCTGCAAACAGGCCGGGCTCTCCCCCGCCGAACGTGCGGAGAGCCTGCTGCTCGCCGCCCGGCACGCCGACCCCGCCGTCTCCCGGCTGCCCCGCGCCGAACAGCGCGAACGCCCCATCGGCGATACCGCGCGGTGGCTGGCGCAGGAGTGCGGTTTCGAGGCTCCGGGCCGGACGTACATCAACGCCTGTGTCGCGGCGGGCGCCGCGGTGGCCGAGGCGGCCGTGCTGATCGCGACCGGCCGCCGGGACCGGGTGGTGGTCGCGGCCGGGCATCTGGTCGACGCCGAGTCCTTCACCACCTTCGACGCGGGCCGGGCCCTGGCGGCCGACGGCAGGCTGCGGCCCTTCAGCGCCGGGCGCAAGGGTCTGCTGCTGGGTGACGGCGCGGGCGTGGTGGTGCTGGAGGCGGCCGGCAGCCGCAGCGGAATGCGCCCGCTGGCCCGGCTCTCCGGCTGGGGCATGGCGGGCGACGCCCACCATGTGTGCCAGCCGCATCCGCAGGGACTGGGCATGGCCCGCTCCATCGAACTGGCGCTGCGCCGGGCCGGGCTCGGCCCGGGCGACCTCGACTACGTCAACGCGCACGGCACCGGGACCCCGTACAACGACTCGGCCGAGACCGCCGGAATGCACCGGGTGTTCGGCGAGCTGGCGGAGCGGATCCCGGTCAGCTCGACCAAATCGCTGACCGGGCACGCCCTCCAGGCCGCCGGAATGGTCGAACTCGTCATCACCGTCCTGACCGTCGGGACCGGTCTGCTGCCGGTGAACTCCGGCTATCTGGGGCCCGACCCGGACTGCCGGCTCGACCTCGTCCTCGACACCACCAGAGAGCGGGAGGTCCGCCATGCCGTCAGTCTCAACTCCGCCTTCGGCGGCGCGAACACGGCGCTGGTGGTGAGCGCACCATGACCAGCGCCCCCACAGCCACGACGACCGCCGCCCTCCCGACCGCCTTGGCCGACGCCGCCACGGCCGCGGGGCTGACCGTGCTGGCCCGGGCCGGCTGGGATCCGGCCGAGCGGCCCGGCGGCCCGCCGAACCTCCCCGGCTTCACCGCCTCCTCCTTCGGCCCCCTCTTCGCCCATGTCGCCGACCGCTGTCTCACCGCCTTCCACGGCACCGCGCCCGCACCCCCCGAGGACGGCCGGGACACCGGTCTGGTGCTGGTCTCCCGGCTGGGCGACATGGCCACCGAGACCGCGGTGACCGGCTCCGTCGACCGCGGCACCAAGGCGTCGCCGCTGCTCTTCTACCAGTCGGTGCCCAGCGCCGTGCTGGGCGTGGTGTCGGCCCGCTGGGGGCTCGGCGGCCCGGTGATCTGCATCAGCCCGGCCGGGGACCCGTGGGCCGAGGGGCTGGAGCTGGCGGGGCTGCTGGCCGAGGACGGCAGCGCCCGGGACGTCCTGGTGGTGCTGGTCGAACTGGGCGTCGACGAAGGCGAACCCGACAGCGCGGAAGCGCTGCTGGTCCGGGCCGCCGCCGCGGCCCCGGGCGCGGAAGGGGTGGCGGAATGAGGGAGCGCGCCGTGGAGTTCCCGCTCTCCTCCGAGATCGCGCTGCTGCGCCGGTCGTGGTGGCTGCACGACGCCCGCTGGTACCAGGCGGTGAAGACCCGCTTCGGCCAGGAGGCGGCCAACGAACTGAACGCCGAGGTCATGCGGTTCGTGGCGCGCCGGGTCGCCACCCTCTACAGCCGCCGCAAGCCCACCCCGCCCGACAGCGGGCCGCGCGAAGTGGCCGCCGTCCTTCAGGAGCTGGCCGGGCTGATGTTCACCCGGGCCATGGTCCGGCTGGACGCCACCGAGTTCGACGAGGCCGACGGCGTCTGGGAGACCGAGGTCAGCGAGCACTTCGCGCTGAAGATGCTGGCCGCGAGCCGCTCCCTGGAGGGCTACGACTGCCCCTGTCTCGACCTGCGGGCGGGCTGGTTCGAAGGCATCGGCGTCACGGCGGACGACGAGGTCGTGGCCTGTATGCGCGAGGGCGCCGAAACCTGCCGCTTCCGCGCCTGTCTGAAGACCGCGAACTGACGGCGGCCGCGGTGGACGGCACGGAGTGCCGCGTACCGGGCCCGAGACCGCCGACCGAGACCACCGACCGACCAGGCATCGTGAGAGGAGCCGTGTGATGCCGACCGAACGAAACCGCTGCCGGACTCCGGCGCCCCCGGCCGGGGCGGCCGGTCCCCGGCGTCTGGTCGTGGCGCTGACCGGGGCCACCGGTGTGGTCCTCGGCATCCGGCTGCTGGAGGAGTTGCGGCAGCACGACGACGTCGAGACCCATCTGGTGATGAGCCGCTGGGCGCGGGCGACGCTGAAGACGGAGAGCGATCTGACCGCCCGTGACGTGGCCGCGCTCGCCGATGTCGCCTACTCCCCCGAGGACCAGGGCGCCGCGATCTCCTCCGGCTCCTTCCGGACCGACGGCATGGTCGTGATGCCGTGCAGCATGAAGACCCTGGCGTCCATCAGGACCGGCTACGCCGACGGTCTGATCACCCGCGCCGCCGATGTCACCCTCAAGGAGCGGCGCAGGCTCGTCCTGGTGCCCCGGGAGACCCCGCTCGGCGAGATCCACCTCGACCATCTGCTGACCCTGTCCCGGATGGGTGTGGTGGTGATGCCGCCGGTGCTGACCTTCTACAACCGCCCGTCGTCGGTGGACGACATGGTCGACCATCTGGTCGCCCGCGTCCTCGACCAGTTCGGCATCGCATCGCACCGGGCCCGCCGCTGGCAGGGCATGCCCCCGGCCCGCCCGGCCGGACCGGAGGCCGGGCCGTTCGTCCGGCCGTTCGCCGCGACCCCTGGAGGGGCGTCATGAAGCACCTCACCGATCTGCGGGCGTACCTCGACGCCCTCGACGCCCTCGGCGATCTGCGGACCGTCGACCGGACCGTCAGCGCCGACCTCGAAGCCGCGGCGATCACCCGCCGCTCCTACGAACTGCGCTCCCCCGCGCCGCTGTTCACCTCCGTCGCGGAGGACCGGATCGGGATGCGGCTGTTCGGCGCCCCGGCCGGGGTCGGCTCCCGGCCCGATCTGCCGCTGGCCCGGATCGCCCTGTCGGTGGGGCTGCCCGCCGATACGGGCGCGGCGGAGCTGGTGGACCATCTCGTACGGACCCGGGACGCGCCGCCGGTGCCGCCGGTGACCGTGCCGCGGGAGCAGGCGCCCTGCAAGGAGAACGTCCTGCTGGGTGCGGACGCGAACCTGGACCGGTTCGCGATCCCCCGGATCCACGAGGAGGACGGCGGCGACTACCTCAACACCTGGGGCGTCGTGATCGCGAAGACCCCGGACGGCTCCTGGACCAACTGGTCCATCACCCGCATCATGCGCCTCGACGGGCGGCGGATGACCGGTCTGGTCGTTCCGCCGCAGCATCTGGGGCTGGTGTGGGAGCAGTGGGCGGAGCGCGGCGAGCCGATGCCGTACGCACTGGTGCAGGGCGGCGCCCCGGCGATCCCCTTCGTCGGCGGGATCCCGCTGCCCGAACGGGTCGACGAGGCCGGCTACATCGGCGCGCTGCTCGGGGAGCCGCTGGAGCTGGTGCGCTGCGAGACGGTCGATCTGGAGGTGCCCGCCGGTGCCGAGGTGGTGATCGAAGGGCATCTGTCGGTGGGCCGGGACAGTCTGGAGGGGCCGTTCGGCGAGTACGCCGGATACGCCTCCACGCACACTTCCCAGCAGCCCGTCTTCTCGGTGGAGGCGATCACCCACCGGAACGAACCGGTGTGGCCGCTGGTCGCGGAGGGCCGGCCGCCGGACGAGTACCACACGGTCACCGGCACCGGGCGGGCGGCGAAGGTGCTGCACGCGCTGCGGGCCGCGGGGCTGCCGGTGACGACGGTGTGGGTGCCGTTCGCGGCCGCCATGCACTGGGCGGTGGTGACCGTCCCGGAGAACTGGCGCTCGGTGCTGCCGGGTGCCGACAGTGCGGAGTTCGTCCGGCGGATCGGTGAGGTGATGCACAACGGCGGCGGCCCCAGCGCGATGCTGCCCGTCACCTATGTCCTGGACGACGACATCGACCCGGCCGACGACCGCGATCTGCTGTGGGCGCTGGCGACCCGGCTCCATCCGCGCGACCGGCGGCAGTTCTGGGACGGCCGGGTGCTGCCGTTCATGTCGTGCTTCTCGCCGGAGGAGCGGACGGCGATGCGCGGCCCGAGCGTGCTGGTGGACGGGCTGCTGCCGGCCTGGGGCGAGGGGCGGCTGCGGCACGCGTCGTTCGCGCAGGCGTATCCGGAGGACGTACGCCGGAGGGTCGTCGAGCACTGGGACGACTGACGCCGCGTCAGCCGGGCCGCCCTTCGCACCGCCGCACCCCGCACCGGCACCGGCACCGGCACCGGCCCGTGAAGTCCCCCCGCTCCCGCGTTCCGTGCCCCTCCGGGGCCTTCGACCGAAGGAAGCGATATGCCACTCGACACCGGATGCGTCGGTACGACGTACCCACCCGCCACGCCCTATCCCGTGGAGCCGGAGACCATCCGCCGGTTCGCGCGCGCGGTGGGCGATCCGGCACCCGTCTACACCGATCCGGAAGCCGCCCGGGCCCTGGGCCATCCGGCGGTGCCCGCCCCGCCGACCTTCCCGTTCGCCGTGGTCGCCCGGGCGATGGAGGAGGTCTTCCGGTACGAGGACATCGGCTTCGACCCCACGTATCTGATCCACGGCAACCAGCGCTTCGAGTACACCCGGCCGGTCCTGGCGGGCGACCGGCTGGTGACCGTGCTGGAGATCACCGGGGCGCAGCGGCTGCGCGGCCGGGACGTGCTGACGCTCCGCGCGGATCTGGCGGACGGCGACGGGAGCCATGTCGTCACCACCCATATGACGTTCGTGGCGCTGAGCGCCGTGGAAGGAGGTGAACCCGCATGACCACGGACACGGCAGGGGCGAGGGCTTCCGCGGTGGATCCGGCCGGGGACGGAGACGGTACGGAGCTGCCGACGCTGACGGTCACCCTCACCCGCTCCGATCTCGTCCGCTACGCGGGCGCCGCTGAGGACTTCAACCCGGTCCACTGGAACCCGCGGGTGGCCCGCGAGGCCGGACTGCCCGATGTCATCGCCCACGGCATGCTGACGATGGCGATCGCCGCCCGCGCGGTCACCGACTGGACGGGCGATCCGGGCGCGGTCGTCGAGTACCGCACCCGGTTCAGCCGGCCGGTGCCGGTCCCCGACGACGCCGGGGGCGCGCTGGTCGAGGTCGGCGGGCGGGTCGCGCGGTGGCTCGGCGACGGCCTGGTCCGGATCGACCTGACGGTCACCTGCGGCGGTACGAAGGTGCTGAGCGAAGCCCGCGCGGTCGTCCGCCTGCGGGCCGAACCGCCCCCCGTACAGGACTGACAGGACCGGCTCGACCGACAGGCCGCCCCTCCCCCACCTTCCCTTCTGCCCGTGCACGGCGATCCCGAACGGAGCCCCAGGACGGATGAGCACTTCCCCGGTGTCTTCCCCGGTCTTCCTGCTCGCGCCCCGCTATGTGCTGGGCGAGACCGAGGAGCCCTATACGGCCGTGCCGGACCTCGCGGGACAGGTGGCCCGGTACGGCATCCCCATGGCGCCCGGCACCTGGGGCTGGGGCAGCTTCTTCCGTACCTCCCGGGACACCGCCGACCTCGCCGTCGCCAGCGGGACCGCGACCCTGGCCGCGGCCGGGGCGGATCCGGAGACGGTCGACGGGCTGATCGTGTGCAGCAGTTCGTTCCCGGAGGGCGTCGACGACCACGCGGGGCTCGTCGGGGCGGTCCTGCGCGGACTCGGGCTGGCCCGGACCGGCTTCACCTGCGGGGTGACGCTCAACCGCTGCAACAACCTGCTCGCCGGGCTGCGGGTGGCGGAGGCCCTGGTCCGGTCGGGGAGCAACCGGCTGGTGCTGGTGGTGACCACGGACCGGGTGCTCGACGAATCCCAGCGGCTGGAGAAGTTCGCCCTGTTCAGCGATGGCGCGGCGAGCTGTCTGGTGGGGGCGGCGGAGCAGGGTCCGGAGCGGGAGCGGCTCAGGGTGCTCGCCACCGCGTCCGCGCAGGACCCGGAGGTGCTGGGGCGGCTGGACCGGATCGACGCCCGGCTCTCGGTCGCCGTGAACGAGCGGCTGGAGCGGGCGGCGGGCGTCCCTCCGGAGAAGGTCACCGCGCTGCTGCCGGCCAATCTGGTGCGGCCGCTGATCACCATGAAGGAGCGGCAGGCCGGGTTCGGCCTCGACCGGATGCGCACCGGGAACATCGAGCGCCTCGGGCACTGCTTCGCCGCCGATCCACTGATCAACCTGGCCGATCTGCTCGCCACTGGAGAGGCGGCGGACGACGGGCTGTATCTGCTGGCGTCCAGCGTGCCGGGGGCCCGGCACGGCGTACTGCTCCGCAAGTGCCCCTGACGGGAAGGGTGTGCCGGACCATGCACCGACACGGACAGCACGACACGTACAGAACCGGGAGAGCGGGCGGGCCGGACGGCGGTGACGTTCCCGGGGACGGTGCCGGGGCCCCGGCCGCGCTGCTGCGGCTGGCCGGGGACCCCTTCGAGCTGGGGCGGCAGCACGGCGCCGCGCGGGCGGCCGGGCTGCGGGCGTTCCTCGACGACGGGCTCGCCCGGATCAACCACCTCCTCGACACCCCGGTGACGACGGCCGGTCTCGGGCCGCTGATCACGGACTTCCGCCGGGAGATAGAGACCGCGGTGCCGGAGCTGGCGGAGGAGATCCGGGGGCTGGCGGCGGGCGCGGGCATCAGCCATGAGCAGGCGCTGCTGCTCCAGTTGCGGCGGGAGATCACGGGCTACCGCGATATCCGCCGACCGGGCGGCGACTGCACGACCTACGCCCGGGTCGATCCGAACGGGCCGCATACGGTGCTGGCGCAGACCGTCGATCTCAGCGGCGATCTCGACGACCAGAGCAGGCTGCTGTCCATCGACCGGGCGGGTGGCTCGCGCCGGGTGCTGGTCCTCAGCTTCGGCGGGCTCCTCGGCTATCTGGGGATGAACAGCGACGGTCTGGCCGTCGGCATCAACCTGGTCCTCGGCGGCCGGTGGCGGCCGGGGCTGCCGCCCTATCTGGCGGTCCGCCACGTCCTGGACAGTGCGGGCTCGGTGGACGAGGCGCTGGGGGTGCTGGAGGGGCTGAAACTGGCGAGTTCGCGGTCGCTGACGCTCTGCGATCCGCGGGGCGCGGCGTGTACGGAGTTCCTCGACGGGCGGATGCACACGGTCCGGGCGCTGCGGACCGTGCACACGAACCACTTCCTGCACCGGGAGTTCATCCCGTACGACAAGCTGAACGTGTTCGCCCGCAATTCGTCGCTGCGGCGGCTGGAGGCGTGCTCGCTGCGGCTCGACGCCCTGCCGGAGGCGGCGCTGCCGGGGGACCATCTGGCGCTGCTGTCGGCGCCGCCGGTCTTCGTGCCGGGCAACGGCAACATCCGGCGGGAGCGGACGGTCGCGATGGTGGCCATGCGGCCGGCCTTCGGCGATCTGCATCTGCTGGGCTCGCGGCCGTCGGAGACCCCGCGGGTCTTCAGCGCGCGGGCGCTGACCGGGACGGCCGGGTCGTGAGCGCGGCTGTCCGGCCGCCGCGGGCGGCGGTGGAGTGCCGGCTGATCGACCTGCACGCGGCGGGCGCGGGCGGGGACGATCCGGCGGCGTGGTCGGTGCTGTCGGAGTCGGAGCGGGAGCGCGCCGACCGCTTCCGGGATCCGGCGGCGGCGGTGGTGTACGTCCGGTCGAGGGCGGCGGTCCGCCGCACCCTGGCCGGGGTGCTGGGCGGCAGTGCGGCGGGGGTGCGGCTGGCGGTGGAGCCGGGCGGGCGGCCGGTGCTGCCGGAGCATCCGGGGTGGTACGTGAGCTGGTCGCGGTCGGCGGGGGTGCTGCTGGTCGCGGTGCGGCACGGCGGGCCGGTGGGGGTGGATGTGGAGCTGGTACGGCCCGTGGGCGCGGGCGGCCGGGTGCTGGGCACGGTCTATCCGGATGCGGCCGCGCTCGGCGGGCTGGACGATCCGGAGGCGTTCTTCTCGGCCTGGACCCTGCTGGAGGCGGCGGTCAAGGCGTCGGGGCGGGGGCTGGCGCGCGGGGGCCGCGATGTGCGGCTGGTCCGCCCGCCCGGTTCGGCGCGGTGTGCCCTCGGCGGCATCCGGGGTACGGGCGGGGCGGTGTGGCGGGGCCGTACGGACCGGCTGGCGGTGGCGTCCGCAGGTCGCGGGCCGCGCGCGGCGGGCCCGTTGCCGCGGGTGATGACGGCGGTGGTGACGTGCGGTGCGACGGAGCCGCCGCGGCCGGTGGGGGTGGCCCAATGACGGAGAAGGCGGAAGGGGTACGGGTCTCCGGGGCACCCGGAGACGCCCAGCGCCCCGGCCCGGAGCGCCCGGCGGGCTCCCGCGTCCGGGACCCGGGTCCCGGACCGGATGCCCTCGGCCCGGGCCGCCGGGCGGACCACCCGGCGCCGCCGGCGGGCGACCCGGCCGGGGGCGGGAACGCTCCGGTCGCGGGCGCGGGCGGCACGTCCACCGCCGGGGAGTCCACGCCCGGCACCGGACCGGAACCGTCTTCGACGGCAGCCCGCCGTCCGGGCGCTGAGCCCACCGGCCACAACTCCGGAGGCCGGGGCGCCGGAACACCCGCAGCGGCGTCCGGCCGCCTGAGCGGGGCCGAGGGCCGTCCGGCCGGTGAACCCACCCGGCAGGGCCCCGGCGCCGGGACCGATGCGGGGTTGCTGGCGCCCGTGTGGGCCGGGACGCCGGTGGAGGGGGTGACCTCGGACGAGGCGTGGCTGGCGGCGATGGTGGAGTTCGAGGGGGCCCTCGCCGATGCGCAGGCCGAGCTGGGTGCCGTACCGCACGGGGTGGGGGACGCGGTGCGGGCGGCCGGGGCGGGCGGCGGGCTCGACCCGGTGGCGCTGGCGCGGCGGGGGCGGGAGGCCGCCAATCCGGTGGTGTTCTTCGTGTCCCGGCTCACGGAACTCGTCGCCGCCGCCGATCCGGAGGCCGCCCGGTACGTCCACGCGGCCTCCACCAGTCAGGACGTCCTGGACTCGGCGGCGATGCTCGTCGCCCGGCGGGCCCTGGAACTGCTCCACGGCGATCTGGGAAGGATCCGTACGGCGCTGGCCGCACTGGCCCGGGCGCACCGGGACACCCCGGCCGCCGCCCGTACCCTCACCCAGCACGCCGTGCCGACCACCGTCGGCCTACGGGCGGCCGGCTGGCTGACGCTCGCCTCCGACGCCCACGACCGGGTGGGCGCCCTGCTGGCGCGGGGCCTGCCGGTGTCGATGGGCGGCGCCGCGGGCACCCTGGCCGCCTACCACGACCAGCTCCGCACGGCCGGGGCGGCCGGGGACCATCCCGAGCTGCGGCTCGTGGAGCTGGTCGCCGGGCGGCTGGGGCTGGCCGCCCCCGAGGTGCCGTGGCACGCCGTCCGTACCCCCGTCGCCGAACTCGGCGCCGTACTGTCCCTGGCCGCGGGCGCGCTCGGCAAGTTCGCCGCCGATGTGCTCGTGCTGACGCGGACGGAGATCGGTGAGGTCGTCGAGCCCGCCGCCGCGGGCCGCGGCCGGTCGTCGGCGATGCCGCAGAAGCGGAATCCGGTGCTGAGCACCCTGGTGGCGTCGGCCGCCCGGCAGGTGCCGGTGTACGCGCTGGTGCTCCAGCAGTCGGTGGTCGCGGAGGACGAGCGGTCCGCGGGCGCCTGGCATGCGGAGTGGGAGCCGCTGCGGCAGTGCCTGCGGCTCACCGGCGGCGCGGCGCACACCGCGGCCGAACTCGCCGAGGGGCTGGCCGTCTCCGTCGACCGGGTGCGCGCCAACACCGCGCTGACCGGCGCCGGGCTGGTGGCCGAGCGGCTGTCGGTGGCGCTCGCCGCCGATCTCGGCCGGACCCGGGCCAAGGAGATCGTGACCCGGGCGGTACGCGGCACGGAGGACGGCATCCCGCCGGTCGAGGCGCTGCGGCTGGCCCTCGCGGAGGCGGGCTGCGCGGACGAGGTGTCCTTCGCGCCCGGCGAACTCCTCGACCCCGCGGGCTATCTGGGCGCCGCCGGGCCGCTGGTGGACCGGGCGGTCCGCCGGGCCGCCGCACCCCCGCCGGATCCGGGCCCGGCCGGGCCCGTACCGCACGAACAGCACCCACCGCACGTATCAGAGCACGACGAGGACGACGAGGATTCGGAGACCGCAGATGATGATCAGTGAAGACCTCCGGCAGAAGGTGCTCGCCGACGCGGCGCTCGGCGCGGGGAACGTGATCCACCGGCTCCCGCTGTACGGCCGCTCCCTGGACGAGGAGGTGCTGTGGCTCGACGGCACCTGGCGGGCCCCGGACGGCAGCCGTCCCGAGGTGCTGACCCTGGGCGGACTGCACGAGGTGGTCGCCGAGTACGCAGGTTTCTACACCCGGGCCGGGGTGCGGGCGAAGGACGCGGTCGCGATCGTCTCGACGTCCATCACCGACTTCGCGCTCAATCTGATGGCGCTGACCGGTATCGGCGCGATCGCCTCGCTGGTGAACGCGAACATGCCGGCCGAGACGCGCCGGGAGTACATCCGCCGTCAGCGGGTGGTCGGCATCATGACCCGCGAGCCCTGGCACGCGGATCTGCTGGCGCATCTGGACGACGACGAGCCGCCGCTGTTCGTGGCGCTCCAGTCGGAGGTGGAGCCGGGGAACCGGGAGCACCGCCCGGCCGCCTACCCGTTCCGGCACGCCCCCGGCGACCCGATCCTGATCTCCCACTCCTCGGGCACCACCGGCATCCCCAAATCGGCGTTCCACACCCACGAGACCCTGTTCCACGGCGCGCTGAGCAGGCTGGCGGACGGTCTCGACTGCTCCACCCGGAAGCGGCTGCTGGCGCTGCCGGGCCACCATGTGTCAGCGATGTCGAACACCCTGCTGGGGCTGACCCTGGGCGCGCCGGTGGTGCACTACACCGACCCCAGCGGGAAGGCCGTGCTCGACGGTATCGAGAAGCACCGTCCGACGATCGTCTTCGGCTTCACGCACACCTTCACGGAGATGGCGGCGGAGGATCTGACCGACCGGGACCTGACCAGTGTGGAGGCGTACTACGCCTCCGGCGACGCGGCCCACGCGGTCCACATCCGGCGGCTGCTGGACAAGGGCTACCACACGGCCACCGGTCCCGATCTGAAGCCGAAGAAGGTCCCGGGCGCGATCTTCATCGACATGTTCGGGTCGACCGAGATGGGCTATGTGCTCTTCGACTTCGTGCACCGGGCGGGCGGTCCGGTGATCGGCCGCTGCATCGGCCGCCCGATGCGGTTCGCGCAGGCCGCGGTGGTCGGGGAGGACGGTTCGGTGCTGCCGCCCGGGCAGGTCGGCCGGCTCGGAGTGCGCTCCAAATCGCTCACCCCCGGCTTCTGGAACGACAACGTCCGCTGGCACAAGCAGTGGCTGGGCGGCTACTTCCTCACCGGTGACCTGGCCTACCGGGACGCCGCGAACACCTTCTACCACCTGGACCGGACGACGGACGCGATCCGTACGGAGGAGGGGTTCGTCTACAGCGCCTACACCGAGGAGGTGCTGCTGCGCGAGTACCCGGAGATCCTCGACTGCACGGTGGTCGGACTGGCCGACGAGGGCGTGGAGTTCGGCTGGGAGGACGAGGGCGTGGCGACGGTGTACGCCCTGGTCAACCTGGTCGAGGGGGCGGAGGCGCCGCAGGATCCGACGGCCTGGATCAACGAGGCGCTGGGCCGGGCCGGGCTGCCGCGGGTGGCGGGCGCGGCGATCGTCACCGAGGACACCATCCCCGTCGGCATCACCGGCAAGGTCCTCAAGCGGGTGGTGCGGGCCGAGGCCCGGAAGCTGATCGGCGGCTGCTGATCCGTCCCGTACGACCGCGGCAGCGGGCCGGGGCTCGCCTGGCCTGTCCCGTACGACCGCGGCGGCGGGGCGGGGCTCCCCCGTCCCGTCCCGCGGCCCGAACTCCGGGCGTCCGGAAGGAGACTCTGCAATGAGCGTCGACTACGACGTGATCGTGATCGGAGCGGGGAACGCGGGCCTGTCCGCCGCCGCCACGCTCCAGCGCGGCGGGCAGCGGACGCTGCTGCTGGAGCGCCACAATGTGCCGGGCGGGGCGGCCACCACCTTCGTCCGGGGGCGTTTCGAGTTCGAGGTGTCGCTGCACCAGCTCGGCGGGATGGGCGGGCCCGCGCCGCTGCGGCAGGTGCTGGACGAGATGGACGTGACCCGGCGGGTGGAGTTCATCGAGGACGACCAGCTGTACCGGACGGTGGTGCCGGGGGTGCTGGATGTGACGCTGCCCGCGGACTGGCAGGGCATCACGGAGGTGCTCGACAGCCACTATCCGGGGCAGCGGGCGGCGCTGGCGGCCTTTCTGGAGCTGGTCCGGGACGTCGGGCTGTGGCAGCTCACCGCCCGCGGCAACCTCCACCGGATCGACGCGGAGATCGAACGGCTGACCGGAATGACGGAGGTCCGGCGGCACGGGCTGCGGTCGTTCCGGGAGGTCCTGGACGACTTCTTCACCGACGAGCGGCTGAAGTTCGTCCTGGCCTCGTACTGGTCGTACAACGGGCAGTTGCCGTCCCGGATGTCGTTCATGGACTTCTCCCGGATCCTGGCGCTGTTCGTGGAGACCAAGCCGTACCAGGTCGTCGGCGGCAGCCAGGCGCTGTCGTACGCGATGCTGGAGTCCTTCACCGAAGCGGGCGGGACGGTCCGCTTCCATACGGCCGTGGAGCGGATCGTCACCCGCGGCGGCCGGGCGGTCGGGGTGCGGCTGGCGGACGGTGAGACCGTGTCCTGCAAGGTCGTGGTCTCCAACGCGCCCGCCACCACCACCTACACCCGGCTCCTCGACCCGGCGGACGTGCCCCCGGCCGTCCTGCGCGATCTGGGGTCGCGGCGGATGGGCGTCTCGGCGACCGCGCTCTATCTGGGGCTCGACGCGCCCGCCGCCGAACTGGGGTTCACCACCGCCGCGAACTTCGTCCACACGGATCTGGCGGAGGAGACCGTGGCCCGGGGGATGCGCTCCCTGGACCCGGCGCCGTTCATCCTGGCGAGCTGCTACGACGTCAAGCCGAACGGCGGCGCGCCGCCCGGCGCCACCCAGCTCAATCTGATCACCCTCCAGTACACGGATCCCTGGGACGCGGTGCCCGTCGCCGACTACCAGCGGGCCAAGTACGCGTACGCCGAAACCATGCTGGAGCTGCTCAAGACGGTCGCGCCCGAGGTACGGGACGTGATCGAAGAGGCCGAGATCGCCACCCCCATCACCATGAAGCGCTATCTGAGCCAGCCCGGGGGCGCGATCTACGGCTTCGACCAGGACGTCACCGACGGCTGGCTGTTCCACGACGACGACATCAAACCCAATGTCCCCGGGGTGGTGCTGGTCAGCAACTGGGTCACCGCCGGTGGCTACAACTCGACCATCGTGACCGCGGCCCGGATGTGCCGCCGGCTGCTGGCCGTCCTCTGAACCGCCGCCCTGTCCCCTCATCCGTCTCATCCGTACTGTCCGGCTCCGGGAACGAGGTCCACTGATGCCACCGTCCGTCAATCCACTGGCCCGGCTCTTCGACGGGGCCGACGAAGTCGTCGAGGAGATCGAACGGCGGGCCGCGGCAGCCGAGAGCGCGGCCGTACGCCATCCGGACGACGCCTGGGCCGAGGCCGCCGCCTACCATCCGACGGGGCTCGCGCTGACCGTGTCCGAGGTCGTCGAGGAGACCGCGACGGCGAAGACCCTGCGGCTGCGGGCCTCCGGCGGCGGCCCCCTGCC
This sequence comes from Streptomyces tsukubensis, assembly GCF_003932715.1. Lineage (NCBI taxonomy): Bacteria > Bacillati > Actinomycetota > Actinomycetes > Kitasatosporales > Streptomycetaceae > Streptomyces > Streptomyces tsukubensis. The sequence goes on from NZ_CP020700.1 coordinate 2,919,325, forward strand.
GGCCTTTCTCGCCGGGCAGTACATCAGCCTGACGGTACGGATCGGGGAGCTGGTCACCAGCCGGGCGTTCTCCATCTCCTCATCGCCCGCCGAACGGCACCACTACGACCTGACCGTACGGAGGCTGCGGGGCGGTCTGGTGAGCAACCACCTCCTCGACACCACCGTCCCCGGGGCGGAGTTCACCAGCGACGGACCCATCGGGACCTTCTTCCACGACCCCCTGTTCCACGGCGACGACCTGGTGTTCCTGGCGGGCGGCTCGGGGGTGGCCCCGGCGATGAGCATGATCCGTGACGTTCTCGACCGCGGGCTGAACCGCCGGATGACGCTGGTGTACGGCTCGAAGCGGGCGGACGACGTGATCTTCCGCGAGGAGCTGGACCGGATCGCGCGGGAGCGCCCCGATGTGCTGACGGTCCACCATGTCGTCTCGGAGCCGGAGCCCGGGTGGACGGGGGCCGTGGGGCCGCTGGACGCCGCCCTGATCGACGAGCTGGCCGGCCCGTTGAACGGCCGGATGACGTATCTGTGCGGTCCGCCGGGCCGGTACGCCCAACTTGTCGGGCAGCTGCGTTCGCTGGGGCAGCCCCGCCGCCGGATCAGGCTGGAGGCCAACAGCGTCGCCCTGCCGCCGCCCGCGGACCCCCGCTGGCCCGCGGGGGCCGATCCGGCGGGCACGGTCATGGTCACCGTCCGGGACCGCAGCTTCGAAGTGCCGCGCGGACGGCCGCTGCTGGACTCGCTGGAGGACAACGGGCTGCGCCCGCAGGCGTCGTGCCGTTCGGGCGAGTGCGCGCTCTGCCGGGTCAGGGTCTGCTCGGGCGAGGTCTTCCATGCCGAGGAGGCGCGGCTGCGTGCCTCGGACCGCCGGTTCGGATACGCGCACGCATGCGTCGCCTATCCCCTGGAGGACGTGGAACTCGACTTCTGAGTTTCCCGGGACACCCGGGAAAACCGGGACACCCGAGAAACCCGGAAAACCCGCCACCGGAAACATAAAGCCATAAAACTTAAAAACAATCGCATACCTCTTGGTGTCCCCGCGGAAATATGCTTTGCTTGACTTCTGGCCGGATCGTTGAATCCAGGGAATGAATCAACCCCCTCGGGGATTCCCTTCCGCGCCCTTCACGGGGATTTCCTCGATAGCTCCCCGCTGCGCCAAAAACTTCGAATAGGAGGCTTATCCATGTCCTCTGACCTGCGTAAAGTCATTGTCGATGCACTGCGCGACATGCATTTCGAGGTGTCTTCGGTCACCGATGAAACCCCGCTCGGCGACGGTGGACTCGAACTGGAATCCCTCTCCGTCGCCGAGCTGGTGATGCAGCTCGACAACCAGGGCGTCACCTTCTCCGACGAGGAGATGGAGACCCTGCCCAGCCTGACCTTCGGGGAATTCGTGGCGGAGGCCGCGCGCCGTTCGGCCGGATAGGAGAAATCCACGGGCGAGCACGGGAACCACCCGAGAAACAGCGGGACAACGGGAATCGACGGGACCGGACGGACGAAGGAGAGACGACGATGCCGGAGCAGGCGGGCGCGATCTGTGTCGTGGGCCTCGGTCCGCGCGGCCTCGCGGTGTTCGAGCGGCTGTGCGCCAACCACCCTCCGGGGCGGGCCCTTGCGGTCCATGTCGTCGACCCGTACCCGCCGGGGCCGGGGCGGACCTGGCGGACCGGGCAGTCACCGCATCTGCTGATGAACACGGTGACCTCCCAGGTCAGCCAGTTCACCGACGACAGCGTGCCGTGCGCGGGCCCGGTGCGGCCGGGGCCCAGCCTGTACGACTGGCTCCGGCGGCCCGGCACCGGGGACCGTCCCGGGCCCCGGGCCGAATGGGCGGAGCCGGAGCACCTCGGACCGGACGACTACCCTTCCCGGGCCCGCTACGGCCGCTATCTGGAGTGGGTCTTCGGCCGGCTGGTGGCCGAAGCCCCGGCCGGGCTCACCGTCACCGTCCACCGGGCCACCGCCGTCGCGCTCGACGAGGACACCGGCGGCCAGAGCCTCACCCTCGACGACGGCACCCGGATCACCGGCCTCGACGCCGTGGTGCTCACCCTCGGCCACGGCCCGGCGGAACTCTCCGGCGAGGAGCGGGAGCTGGCCGCGTACGCCCGGGAGCACGGGCTGCGCTACCACCCGCCTGCCAACCCCGCCGACCTCGAAACCGGCCTGGAAGCCGTCGAATCCGGGGAACGGGTCGCCCTGCGCGGCCTCGGTCTCGCATTCTTCGACCTGATGGCGCTGCTCACGGAGGGCCGCGGCGGCAAATACGTCCCCTCCCCCGCGCCCGAGGGCGGCCTCCAGTATCTGCCGTCGGGCCATGAGCCCGTGCTGTACGCGGGATCCCGGCGCGGAGTGCCGTACCAGTCCCGCGGGGAGAACCAGAAGGGCGCGGCGGGCCGGCACGAACCGCTGTTCCTCACCCTGGACGCGGTCCGCCGGATCCGGGCCCGCCCCGGGGCGACGTTCCGGCGGGACGTCTGGCCGCTGCTGTCGGCGGAGGTCGCCACCGTCTACCACCGGGCGCTGGTCGCCCAGTGGGCCGACGCACCCACCGCCGACCGCTTCCTGGCCGAGTATCTGGCCGCGCCCGCCGCCGGACGGACCGCGGTCCTGCGCCGCTACGGGGTCCGGGCCCAGGACGAATGGAAGTGGGAGCGGGCCGAACGCCCCTGGGGCCGCCGGGTCTTCACCGACCCCGGGAAGTTCAACCGGTGGCTCGCCGCCCATCTCCGCGAGGACGTCCGGCACGCCCGCGGCGGAAACCTCGACGACCCGCTGAAGGCCGCCCTCGACGTACTGCGCGATCTGCGCAACGAGGTACGGCTCGCGATCGACCACGCGGGCATCACCGGCACCTCCTACCGCGACGAGGTCGTCCGCTGGTTCACCCCCCTCAACGCCTATCTCTCCATCGGCCCGCCGCCGTCGCGGGCCGAGGAGATGGCGGCCCTGATCGACTGCGGGCTGCTCACCGTCGTCGGCCCCCGCACCCGGGTCCGCCGGGACCCCGGCGGGGCCGGTTTCCTCTTCGGCTCCGACGCGGTCCCCGGCTCCCAGATCCGGGCCACCACCCTGGTGGAGGCCCGGATCCCCGACCCCGACCTGCGGCGGAGCACCGATCCGCTGCTGCGCCGGATGCTGGCGGCCGGCCAGTGCCGCCCGTACCGGATACCGGATCCGGACCCGGGCAGCGAGGGCGGTGACGGGTACGAGGGCTACGAGACCGGTGGTCTGGAGGTCACTCCGCGGCCCTACCGGGTGGTGGACGCGGCGGGGGTGCCCCATCCGCGCCGGTTCGCCTTCGGGGTGCCGACGGAGAACGTCCACTGGGCGACGGCGGCCGGGATCCGCCCCGGCGTCGGCTCGGTGATCCTGGAGGACGCGGACGCGGTGGCCAGGGCGGTGCTGGGGCTATGAACGACACGGTCACCAGCTTCGACCCCGAACTCCTCGAACTCCCCTTCTACGACGACGGGCACCGGCGCCTGGCCGGCGAGATCGGCGTCTGGTGCGACAGCTACCGCGAACTGTGGGACACCGTCCGGCGGACCGACCCCGACGAGGCCGGGCGGCGGCTGGTCGGAGTCCTCGGCGAGGACGGCTGGCTCTCCGGGCTCGACCCGGCCGCCGCCCCGTCCGGACTGCCCGGTGACATCCGGGCGCTCTGTCTGGCCCGGGAGGCCCTCGCCTACGCCGAGGACCTGGCGGACTTCGCGTACTCCATCCAGTCCCTGGCCGCGACCCCGATCATCCGGCACGGCACCCCCGAACAGCAGAAGCGGTTCCTGCCCTCGATGGCGGACGGCTCGCTGATCGGCGCCTTCGCGGTCTCCGAACAGGAGGCCGGATCGGATCTCGCGGCGGTCGCGCTCGCCGCCCGGCGCACCGGCGGCGGCGACTGGGTCCTCGACGGCCACAAGGCGTGGATCGCGCACGCCACGATCGCCGGACTGTACGTGGTGATCGCCCGCACCGGCGAAGGCCCGGGCCCGCTGGGGCTGACCGCCTTCCTGGTGCCCGCGGGAACGCCCGGGGTGCGCGTCGGGCAGAAGCTGGACGCGATCGCCCCGCGCTCCTTCGGCCATCTCGTCTTCGAACACTGCCGGCTGCCCGCGGACGCGGTCCTCGGCCGGCCGGGCCGGGGCTTCGTGGTCGCCGTCGAGCTGCTGGACCGGTTCCGGATCACGGTCGGCGCGGCCGCCTGCGGCTTCGGCCGCCGGGCCGCCGACGCGGCACTCGCCCGAACCCGGAGCCGCCGGGCCTACGGCGGCACCCTGTACGACCTCCAGCTGGTCAAGGCCCGGCTCGCCGATATGGAGATCGGGCTGAACGCGGCCGCCCTGCTGGTGGCGCGGGCCGCCTGGGAGTGCGACCGGGGCAGTCCGGGCTTCGGACGGCACGCGGGCATCGCCAAGGTGCACGCCACCGAGACCGCGCAGCGGGTCGTGGACGAGGCGGTCCAGCTCTTCGGCGCCGCCGGGGTCGTCAGGGGCGGCGTACCCGAGCGCCTCTACCGGCAGATCCGCTCGTTGCGCATCTACGAGGGCGCGAACGACGTGCTGCGGCTGGCCGTCGCCGACGCCCTCGACAACCGGCGGGCCGCACTGGCGGGCTGACGGCCCGGCACCGGAACCCCTGTCCGGAACCCCTGTCCGGAACCCCTGTCCGGGACCACCGCCGGGGACATCCACCGATGCGAAGGAGACGACGTTGTTCACCGCGTTCATCGCGTGCACCGCGTGCACCCCGTGCAGGGCAGCCAGCCCGTGCCGCCCGGCCGACGCGCCCCGGCCCGGCGAGGAGCAGCACTGATGGCGAGTCTGCCCGGGCTGTGGCTGCGCCACGAGACCCGCCCCACCGAGTCCCGGACCCCGCTGGTGCCCGCCGACGCCGCGCAACTGGTGGCCCGGGGCGTGCGGATCACCGTGGAGGAGTCGCCGCAGCGCGCCGTCGAACTCGGCGAGTACGTCCGGGCGGGCTGCGAGACGGCGCCCGCGGGCAGCTGGCCGACGGCCCCCGGCGACACCTACGTCCTCGGACTCAAGGAGCTGCCCGACGAACCGTACGCGCTGCGCCACCGGCACATCTTCTTCGGCCACGCCTACAAGGGCCAGCCCGGCGCCCGGGCCCTCCTCGGCCGGTTCACCGCGGGCGGCGGCGCCCTCCTCGACCTGGAGTACCTCACCGACGACGAGGGGCGCCGGGTGGCGGCCTTCGGCTACTGGGCGGGCTATGTCGGGGCCGCGCTCGCGGTGCTCCACCGGCGCGGGACGCTGAAGACCCCGCTGCGGACCATGGACCGGGTCGAGCTGGACGGGCTGCTGCGGGCCGGGCTGCCCGAGGAGTCCGGCGGCGGCGAGGCGCTGGTGATCGGGGCACTGGGCCGCAGCGGACGGGGCGCCTGCGATGCACTGGAGACCGCCGGGCTGACCCCGGTCCGCTGGGATCTGGCCGAAACCCGCGATCTGGACCGGGCGGCGCTGCTGCGCCACGGTCTGCTGGTGAACACGGTGCTGGTGACCCGCCCGGTGACACCGTTCCTGACCCCGGCGGATCTGGACGCCCCCGGCCGACGGCTCTCGGTGCTCTCGGACGTCACCTGCGACGCGGGCTCGGAGTGCAATGTCCTGCCGGTGTACGACTCCGTCACCTCGTGGGAGCGGCCGGTACGGCGGCTGCGCGGCGGGCCCCCGCCGCTGGACCTGATCGCCATCGACAATCTGCCGTCGCTGCTGCCCGCCGAGGCGAGCCGCGGCTTCTCGGCGGATCTCTGGCCGCAGCTGCTGAACCTGCCCGGGCCCGGGGCCTGGGGCAGCGCTCCGGACTGCCCGGCCTGGTCGCGCACGCTGCGCCGGTTCACCGAGGCCGTACTCGCCGCCCGTGTTGAGGAGGAATCCCGTGAACCGTGAACCGCGCAGCCGTACCCCCGAAACCCCGCCGCCCGCCCCCACGAGCGGTGTCGTCCACTGGGTGGGGACCGGTCTCTCCACCGGCCGCAGCGGGCTCGGTCTGCTCTGCGACCGGGCCCGGCAGGTGGTGCTGTGGGACCGTACGGCCGACCGGGCCGCCCGCCGGCTCGCCGCCCTCGGGCTGACCGGCCGGGCCGGGGCCCGCGGGCTCGAACCGGGCGCCCTGGCGGCCGCCGTGGGCCCCGGCGACGTGGTGGTGTCGATGCTGCCCGCGGCCGAGCACCCGGCGCTGCTGGACCTCGCGGCCGGGCGCGGCGCCCATTTCGCCTGCACCAGCTACACCTCGCCCGAACTGGACCGGGGCGCCGCGGCGGGCGCCGGGCGGGGTCTTGTGGTGCTCACCGAGGCCGGGCTCGACCCGGGCATCGACCATCTGCTGGCGCACGCCCTGGTGGACCGGGCCCGGCAGGCGGTGGGCGACCGGGCGGCGACCGCCGTCTTCACCTCGTACTGCGGCGGCCTCCCGGCCGTGCCCAACGATTTCCGCTACCGCTTCAGCTGGGCCCCTTACGGGGTGCTGGCCGCCCTCGGCACCCCGGCGCACTACGCCGAGGACGGCGCCTGGCGCACGGCCCGGCACCCGTGGCTCGCCACCCGGACGCTGACGCTGGCCGGGGAGGACTTCGAGGTCTACCCGAACCGCGACAGCGAGCCGTTCGCCGCCCAGTACGGCTTCCCGGACCACTGGCGGCTCGGCGGCTTCGTCCGGGGCACCCTGCGCAATGCGGGCTGGCGGGCGGCCTGGTCGGAGGTGTTCGACACGGTACGGGCCGGGGACGAGGGCCGGACCAGGGCGCTGGCGAAGCAGCTCGCGGAGCGGTATCCGACGACGGAGGCGGACCGGGACCGGGTGGTGCTCCATGTGGCGCTGGAGGTCACCGACCCGGACGGGACGCCCCGCTGGCGGGGCTCCCGGCTGCTGGACCTGACCGGGACGGCGGCGGAGAGCGCCATGGCCCGCTGTGTGTCGCTGCCGCTGGCGCTGGGGGTGGTACGGGTCCTGGACGGGGCGCTGCGCCCCGGGCTGAACCGGGCGGCGGAGACGCCCGCGGAGGCCGCCGCCTGGCTGGAGGCGCTCGCCGGACACGGGCTGACCGCGGCCGCGGAGGAGTCCACGGCCGCAGGCAACCCGGGCACCTCCAGCGCCCCCGACGTCTCCGGCGGCACCGCCGATCCGCTACGTCCCGCGTCCCGCACCGAGCGCGGTGCCCCGCCCGAAGGAGAGGTCCCCCATGGCGCATGAGCCCATACGCTCCGGTCCGGCCCACTACCGCTGCCTGGGAGTGGGCGCCGGGCCGGCCAATCTGAGTCTGGCGTCGCTGCTGCACGGACGCCCGGAGGTGAACCACCTCTTCGTCGACCGCAAGGAGCGGTTCACCTGGCACGACGGGCAGCAGCTGCCCGGGAACACCCTCCAGGTCTCCCTCTTCAAGGACCTGGTGACCCTGGCCGACCCGGGGAACCCGTACTCGTTCCTTTCGTACCTCCACGAGCACGGCAGGCTGTACCACTTCCTCAACGCGCAGTTCGACGCCGTCCCGCGCTCCGAGTTCCGCAACTATCTGGAGTGGGCGAGCCGGGTCAACGGCAACGTCGTGTTCGGGGAGTCCGTCCAGGAGGTGTCCTTCGACGGGGTGTTCACGGTCGTCACGGACCGGCGGACGGTCACCGCGGACAATGTCGTCGTCGGGGTCGGCAGCCGGGCGTGGGTGCCGCCCCGGGCCCGTGGCACGCTGGGCCCCACCCACTTCCACGTCAGCGACTACGCGACGGCAGGCCGCGATCTGTCCGGCCGCCGGATCGTGGTGATCGGCGGCGGCCAGTCGGGGGCGGAAGTCTTCCTGGACCTGGTCTCCCGCCCCGCCGGTGAGCTGCCGCGGCGGGTCTCGTGGATCTCCCGCCGGGACAACTACTTCCCCATCGACGATTCGCCGTTCACCAACGACTACTACATGCCGTCCTACGCCGACTACTTCTACGGTCTGGACCGGGAGACCCGGCACGCCTTCAACGAGCGGCACGTCCTCACCAGCGACGGCATTTCGGAGAGCACGCTGCGCGATGTCTACCAGCGCGTCTACCTCCACCGCTTCGTCGAGGGCAACGTCGACCTGGTCGGGCTGCACCCGGGCCGCGAGGTCCTCGACGTCGCCCCCGGCGTCTACGGGGGCTGGCAGGTGTCGGCCCGCCACAACGACCATCCGGACTCCACCGAACTGTTCGAGGCGGACGTGGTGATCTGGGCGACCGGCTTCCGGCCCACCCCGATGGACTTCCTCGCCCCGGTCGCGGACCGGCTGGAGCACGACGGCGACGAACTGCGGATCGACGAGGACTACGCGGTGTACTGGGACGGCCCCGAGGACCGGCGGATCTTCGTCCAGAACGCGGCGCGCGGCCAGCGCGGCCTCGCGGACCCCAACCTCAGCCTCAACGCCTGGCGGAGCCGGCGGATCGCGGACCGGCTGAGCAAAGTGGCGGGCAACGAGCAGATGCCGTCGTTCATCGAGTGGGCGTCGAAACCGGGCCCCCGCGCGGGAGGCGCATCGTGACCGGGCCCGGCGCCCGGCCCGGGCCCACAGCCCGTACGGACGCCTCGGCAACGGGCACATCGGCAGGTGAGACGGACGTGGCCGTGGTGGGCGCCGGGGTGATCGGCACCCTGATCGCCCGGGAGCTGATCGCCGCCGAACCCGGCACCTCGGTGACCGTCCTGGACCGGGAGCTGATCGCCGGTGGCGCCTCCCGCCGCTCGGCGGGCCTCCACTTCCCGCGCGGCGCGTCCCCCGCGGTACGGGCGATGGCCGCCGAGAGCCAGCGGTACTGGGCGGAGCTGGCCGCGGCCCGGCCGGAACTGCCCGTACACCCGCTGCCGATGACGGTGGTCGCGTCCCGCGGCGCGGAGGCCGAACTGCGGGAGGCGTATCTGCCGGAGGCCGGTCTGCGGCCGGCCCGGGGACTGCCGCCGCAGCTCACCGCGGTGCCCGAGGGGTCGGCCTGCTGGACCGGGGAGGGCTGCCAGTACGCGGACGTGCCCGCGCTCACCCAGGCCGTCGCCGCCGAACTGCGGCCCCGGGTCCGGTTCCTCGAAGGGGTGGGGGTGACCGGTGTCGCCCCGGGCCCGGCGGGAACCGTACTGACCCTGGGCTCCGGCGGGACGCTGACCGCGGCCCGTACCGTGCTGGCGCCCGGCCCCTGGACGGCGCACCCCGCCTGGCGGGAGCTGCTGGCGCCGCTCGGGATCCGGGTGAAGAAGATCGTCGCCCTCCATCTCGAACTGCCGCCGTCGCCGGACGACGGCGCGATCGTCTTCCACGACGAGGACGCGTTCCTGCTGCCGTACCGGCACCGCGGGCACTGGCTGTTCAGCTACACCTGCCGGGAGTGGGACGTCGACCCGGACGCCGTGGACCCCGGGGTGTCCGCCGTCCACCGCGCCGAAGCCGTCGCGGTGCTGCGGCGGTACGCGCCCGCTCTCGCGGACCGCTGTGTGTCGGGCCGGGTGTTCTGCGACGCCTACAACCCGGCCGGAGGACCGCTGGTCCGGCCGCTGACCGGCGACGGAACGCTGCTGTTCGCGGGCGCCGCCGGGGGCTCGGGCTACCGGCTGGCCCCGGCGATCGCCGCGGAGACCGTACGCCTGCTGACGAAACGGCCCGCGGGCCGTCCCCCGAGCACCGCCGACCTCTCCCCGAACCGGAACCAGGGGCCATCATGATCATCAGCCGTTATGACGAGAGTGTGCTGCACGAAGCGTTCGGCATCGGGATGAGCGGTGTCGAGGGGCTGGGGGTCGGCGCGGGCTGGGGCCGGGTGGCGCCCGGGCAGTCGTCGGCCGCCCACCAGCACGACGAGACCGAGTTCTTCGTGATCGTCGAGGGCCGGGGCGAGTTCACCGTCGACGGCCGCCGCCACCCCGCCGAACCGGGTGTCCTCGCCCTCTTCGAACCCTTCGAGACCCATGTCCTCACCAACACCGGCTCCACCGACCTGGTCTTCCTCACCCAGTACTGGCGGGACGCCCGACGGGCCGTCGTCTCCTCCGGCGACCGGCGGCGGACGGCCTTCGGGGACCGGCCGGTGTTCGTGTTCTCCACCCCGCCGACCCCCAACGGCGATCTCCATCTGGGCCATCTCTCCGGCCCCTATCTGGGCGCCGACGCCTATGTCCGCTTCCAGCGGATGAACGGCACGGACGCCTGGCATCTGACCGGCAGCGACGACTACCAGAGCTATGTGGTGGACGCGGCCCGGGCCCGCGGCGAGAGCCCGGCCGAGACCGCCGCCCACTACAGCGCCGAGATCCGCCGCACCCTCGCCCTGATGGACATCGTCCCCGACCAGTTCACGGTCACGGACACCGCGCCCGGCTACCGCGACGGGCTGCGGGACTTCTTCTCCCGGCTGGTCGCGTCGGGGCGGGTGTCCGTCTCCGAACGGGACGCCCTCTTCGACGCCGTCACCGGGGACTATCTGTACGAGGTCGACGTCAGCGGCGGCTGTCCGGGCTGCGGTGCGGGCACCGGCGGCAATATCTGCGAGGAGTGCGGCGAGCCCAACACGGTCGCGGACCTCACGGCGCCGCGCTCCGCGCTGTCGGAGGCGGAGCCGCTGCGCCGCCCGCAGGCCCGCTGGTCGCTCCCGCTGCACGATTTCGGTCCCGAGGTCGCCGAACACCATCGCGCGGGCCGGGTCCCGGCCCGGCTCCGGGAGCTGGCGGCCCGGCTGTTCGCCCGGCCGTCGCTGGACGTCCCCGTCAGCCACCCCGCCGACTGGGGCGTACCCCCGGCCGAACAAAGCACCGGTGCGGACGGCACCGACGGGACCGACGGGCAGGTCGTCTGGGTCTGGCCGGAGATGAGTTACGGATTCCTCCACGGCATCGAGGCCCTGGGCGGCCGCGTCGGCCGGGAGTGGCGGGCCGCCGCACCCGACGCCGACTGGAAGATCGTCCACTTCTTCGGCTACGACAACAGCTTCTACCACGCGGTGCTGTACCCGGTGCTCTACCGGCTCGCCCACCCCGGCTGGCGGCCCGATATCGACTACCACGTCAACGAGTTCTATCTGCTGGAGGGCGCCAAGTTCTCCACCAGCCGACGGCACGCGATCTGGGGCAAGGAGATCCTGACCCCCGAATCCGTCGACGCCGTCCGCTACTTCCTCGCCCGCACCCGGCCGGAGGAGGAGCGCACCGACTTCCGGCGCGCCGCCTTCGAGCAGACCGTCGACTCCACCCTGATCGGCGGCTGGCAGCGGTGGCTGGGCGGGCTCGGGGAGCGGATCGCGAAGGAGTACGGCGGCAGCGCACCCGACGCCGGGACCTGGACGCCGGAGCACTCCGCGTTCCTGGCCCGGCTCGGCGCCCGGCTCGCCGCCGTCACCGGCGCCCTGCGCTCCGACGGCTTCTCCCTCAACCGGGCGGCCGCCGAACTCGACGGGATCGTCGAGGACACCCGCCGCTTCTCCCGGCAGGAGTCCCCGACCGCGCACGACGAAGCGTGGCGCTCCGAGTCCCGTACCGCGATCGCCCTGGAACTGGCCGCGGCCCGGCTGCTGGCGCACACCGCGGTACCCGTCATGCCCCGCTTCGGAGCGAAACTGGCCGCGGCCCTGGGCCTGCCGGAGCCCGCCGACTGGCCCACCACCGTCGAACTCGTCCCGCCGGGCGCGGAGATCCGCCTCGCGGACACCGTGTTCTTCCACCCCGCCACGGCGCCCGGGGAGGGTGACCGATGACGGAGGGAACCCTGGGGCGGATCGTCTCCGGCCCCCCGGACCGCGGCGGGCACATCGCCTTCGCCCGGCTGACCCGTACGGAACGGCTCCCCCTCACCGAGCTGTACCGCCGCTCCGGGCTGGTCGCCCGGCTCCTGCTCGACCACGGCGTACGGCCCGGCGACCGGATCGGGATCCTCGCCGCCAACGGCCCGGAGTGGGTGCTGCTCGACCTGGCGGCGCTGCGGATCGGGGCGGAGACCGCGGGCTTCGAACCCGGCAAGTTCACCCCCGGTGGACTCGTCGCACGGTACGGCCTGCGGCTGCTGTTCACCGACCGGCCCGAGGCGGCGGGCGTACCCGGGGCCGTATCGACGGACGAGGTCGCGGCCGCCGCGGACGGGCCCGGCGACGGCGGCCCGCTGCCGCCCGTCACCTGGGGGCCGGAGTCCGTCACGACCGTCAAGTTCACCTCCGGCAGCACCGGCGAGCCCAAGGGCCTCGGAGCCACCGCGGGCAGCGTCGACAGCTCCCTCCGGGCCGTACAGCAGATCTTCCACCACGGGCCCGGGGACGACCTCTTCGTCTTCCTGCCGCTCTCCCTGCTCCAGCAGCGCTACTGGGTCTACTCGGCGCTGCTGCACGGGCACGATGTCACCGTCTCCACCTACGAGGCGGCGTTCGCGGCGCTGCGCCGGGTGCGGCCCACGGTGGTGATGGGCGTGCCCGCGTTCTTCGAGACCGCGAAACGGCAGATGGAGAACCGGCTCCGGCGGTCCGGCGCCACCGGCGGACAGGAGCTGCGGGACGCGGGCCGGGCCGTGTTCGGTGACCGGATCCGCTATCTGTGGACGGGGTCGGCGCCCGCGTCCCCCGGCGTGCTGCGCTTCCTCACCGAAGCCGGACTGCCGATCTACGAGGGGTACGGGCTCAACGAGACCTGCATCGTCACCAAGAACCACCCGGGGGCCCACCGGGAGGGCAGCGTCGGGCAGGTGCTGCCCGGCAAGGAGGTGCTGATCGGGCCCGACGGCGTCGTCTCCGTCCGCAGCGACCACCCCGTCAACGACCACTACGCCTATGCCGCCCCCGGCGACTCGGAGAAGATGTTCCGCCCCGGCGGTGTCGTCCGCACCGGTGATCTGGGCCGGGTCGACGAGGACGGCTTCCTCTGGATCCAGGGCCGCGCCGACGACGTCATCGTCCTCGACAACGGGAAGAAGGTCGTGGTCCGGCCGGTGGAGGAGGCCCTGCGGGCCGATCCCGCGGTCGCCGAGTGCGTGGTGTTCTGCCCCGGACAGACCGAACTGGTCGCCGTGGTCTCCCCGGCCGCGGTCCCCGCCGACCGGACCGCGATCTCCGCCCATCTGGAGCGGACGAACGCCCGGCTCGCCGCCGACGAACGGATCAGCCGGGCGGTCGTCGCGGACGAGCCGTTCTCCATCGGCAACGGCCTGCTCACCTCGCAGTACAAACCGAGACGTGCGCGGATCCTCGACGCCTACCGCGCCGCCGTCCACGACCCCTCGGAGGGAATCCATGCCCGTTGACCTCGCGTCCCTCGAATCCACGGCCCGGGAGCAGCTCTGTGCCGTACTGCTGCGGCCGCCGGCCCCCGCGGCACTCGACCTCGACGCCGACCTGGTCGGCTCCTACGCACTGACGTCGCTCAACAAGGTCCTCTTCCTGACCGAGCTGTGCGAGGCTACCGGCGTCGACCTCGCCCACTTCACCGAGGACGACCTCGAAGGGATGCACACGCTGCGACACGTCACCGAAGCACTGGCCCGACACTCGACCGAGGGGAATCCACAGGCATGAGCTGGGCGGAACAGGCGCCGGCCGTTCTGGAGAACGCGTACGTACGTCTCCACCCCGTGACCGAGGACGACCGCGAGGGCGTCCGGGCGGTCGCGATGGACCCCGCCATCTGGCGGTACTTCGTGGCCGCCGTCCACGACGACAACGATTTCAAGGTCTTCTTCGACACCGCGCTCGCCGACACCGCGGCCGGGCGCCGGATCGTGTTCGTCGTCACCGACAAGGAGTCGGGCCGGATCGCGGGCAGCATGTGCTACGGCAATCTGGCCGAGGCGGACGCCCGGCTGGAGATCGGCTGGTCGTGGCTGGGCCGCGATTTCCGCGGCAAGGGCGTCAACCGGCAGGTGAAGTGCCTGCTCCTGGAGCACGCCTTCGAGCGGCTGGGCGCGGAGCGCGTCGAGTTCAAGACCGACGTCCTCAACGAGCAGGCCCGGCGCGGGCTCGTGAACATCGGCGCGACGGAGGAGGGCGTGCTGCGGTCCTTCAACTACATGCCGGGCGGGCGGCGCCGGGACGCGGTGTACTACAGCATCCTGAAGGCGGAGTGGCCGGGCGTGAAGGAACGGCTCACCGCGGCGGACTGACCCGGCCCGGCCCCGGCCGCCCCCGCACCGGCCTGCACGGCACAGCACAGCACAGAACAGCACGGCACAGCACGGAACAGCACGACAGTCACCGGCCGTGCGCCGTACGGCCGGTCCCGACCTCCGAGGAGGCGTCCCCCTCGTGTTCGACTCCCTGCTTCTGAAGAAGTTCAACAGGATCCGCGCCCGGAACCTCGGCTACGAGTCCCCGCTGACCGGCTGGGACGCCTTCGTCGACTCCTCGGAGTACGAGGAGCGGACCTTCCGCGACGGCGAGGAGCTGAACAAGGTCGTCGAGGCGTCGTACGTCGACTTCATGGGCGGGCCCCGGACGGTCGCCGCGATGGGCCGGTTCGCCCGGCGCTTCCCGCGGACCGGGACCCGGATCCTGTCGCTGCTGACGCCGCATCTGTTCCGCTGGCTGGTAGGGCCCATGGAGCGGACGGGGCCGGACCGGATGCGGATCACGAACTGCACCTTCCTGACGAGTACGTCGCCCGGAATGTGCCACCGGCTCTGCAAGGTCCCGACGGAGAAGTACTTCACCGAGAAGGTGTTCATCCCGCTGACGCTGGTGCCCGATGTGAAGGCCGCGACCTGCGAGGTCACCTTCACCCCGTACACGCCTCCGGAGCGCCGCGCTCCGGAGGCGTGAACGGCGGCGCCGTTCAGCGGCGGCCGCGGAGCCTCGCCCACGGGGTGAAGGTGAAGACGGCGCCGCCCAGCAGGACCACCGATCCGGCGACGAGGGCGAGGGCGCGCAGGGTGCCGTGGTCGCCGCCGCCGGTGTCGGCGAGCCCGCCGCCGCTCGTGGTGGGCCCGCTGTCACCGCCGCCGGTGGTGGTGCCGCCGTCCTGCTGCTGCGTGGCCAGTTCCAGGGAGACGGCGGCGGTGCCCTTGACCGTGCAGGGGATGACGATCTTCTGGCCGCCGAGGGTGACGTCGATGGTCAGCTTGCCGGGGCTGAGGGTGGACCGGCCGGTGGCACCCGGTTGGTACGTGCCCTTCAACTCACCGATCCCGACGGGCTTCCCCGCCTGGACGGGTTCCTTGTTGGGCTCTCCGACGACGGTGACCGTCCCCCGGTCGGCGCCTTGGACGACGACGTTCATGGAGCCCTTCATGGCGCCCGCGGGCAGCGGGGCGGGGCTGTTCATCACGGAGTCGCCGGTCTTGACGGTGAGCGCGTAGTCGCCGCCCTGTTTGCGGGCGTTGACGGTGATCGGGGCCTGGATGCTCGCCGGGCCGGGGGGCGTACAGGTGTAGGTGGTCCGGACGGTCTTCCCGGGAAAGTCGACGGGCCCGGTACCGCCGCCGGTGCTGCCGCTGCTTGTCGTGGAACCGCCCGTACTGCCCCCGCTCGTCGTGGCCCCGCTCGTACTGCTCCCGCTCGTCGTGGCCCCGCTCGTACTGCTCCCGCTCGTCGTGGTCCCGCCGGAACCGGAGGTCGTACCCCCCGAATCCGTACCACCCCCGCCCGCGGTCACTCTGATCCTCGCGGCGACCGGCACGGTCTCCTTCGGGGCGCATTTGGTGTCCGTGGAGATGGGCCGGTTGACGTTGATCGTGTACTTGTCGGGGGTCAGGGTCAGCTCCCCGGCCGTCCGGAGTGTCAGCTTCGCCTTCATATCGGAGAGCACCATGGGGCTGTTCTTCGGGATCGCCGGGTTCTGCCGGGGCCCCTCCACGTTCAGCGTGCCGGTGGCCGCCCCGCCGAGCGTGATCGTGCCGCTGGGTTTGACGGTGTCCTTGCCGAGGTCGAGGACGTCGGGGTTCTTGGACGCGGCCTGGACGGTCTTCCAGACGATCTCCACCTCGTCGCCGACCTTCGCCTCCGCGGGCGCGGTGATCAGCGCCTTGGTGGTGCCCCGTACCGGTGGCAGCCCCGAGATCGCGGGCGGGATGCACTCCGTGGCGTACGCCGCCTCGGCGGCCCCGGCGGGCCCCGCGGTCAGCACGAGCCCCGCGCCGCCGAGCATCAGCGCGACCGCGGCCGCGCTCGTCCTCCGTCGACTGCTCACGATGGTCCCTTCGTCGTGGGTCGGGTACTGGACGGTGCGGAGTCGGGGGTGAACCACGGCAGGGCGCCGGGTACGGGTTCATCGGCGGCAGGGGCGGCCGGGCGCCTGCGGCGGAACAGGGCCGAGGCGGCGGCGCGGTGGCGGCCGGGACTGGTCGCGGCGGGGGCGGCCGGGCGGAACCGGTCGACGACTGCCATGCCGGTACGGAACAGGGCCGCGGGGACGACGACCGCGAGCAGCACCCAGAAGAACGTGACGCCCCACGGCCGTCCGACCGCCCACGGCTGCCCGGCGATCACCTTGCCGCCGTAGCGGACGGAGACCTCGTAGTCGCCGTGGGCTCCGGCGGAGAGTTCGACGGGCAGTTCGACGAGTGCCTTCCCGCCGGGCGGGATCGTGCCGCGCCACTGCCGCTCTTCCCACTGCGGTGCGTAGACGCCGTGGGAGGTGCCGAGGTCGAAGACGGGGTCCTTGACCGGGGTGGTGCCTAGATTGCCGACGGTGAAGACGAGCCGCCGCGACGGCGGGGCGCCGAAGAACACCAGGACACCCGAGTCCCCTTCGAGGCGGGTGGTCGCCAGGACGGCGAGGCGCCCGGTGCCGGCCGGTTCCGGGAGGGGGGCGGTGGGGTGTCCGGTGATCGCCAGTTCGGCGTCGGCGGTGGCGCGTTCACCGGTGGCCGCGGCCACGTGGACGACGCAGGGGCAGGGTTTCGGCGGTGCGGCGACGGCGAGCCGGAGGCTGAAGGCGCCGCGGGCGTCGGTGGTGACGGCCCGGCCCGCGGCGTTGGCGCAGGAGTTGGTGCCGCCGATCATGTTCTGGCCGCAGACGAGCAGGGTGAGCAGGGTGGCGGGCCGCCAGCCGGTGCCGCTGACGGTGAGTTCGGCGCCTTGGGCGGCGCGGGGTGCGGAGAGCGTCACCGCGGGTTTCTCCCGGGCGGCGGCGGGCGCGGCGCCGACGGCTGCGGCGACCAGCAGGGCGAGCAGGGCCGACAGGGCGCGCGTGGTCACGGGTTCGCCTCCGTCGCTCGCGGGCGGGTGCGGGAGCGGCGCAGGCGGCGCATCCCGACGAAGAGGAGCACGACCGTGCCGGTGAGGGCGGCGGCGAGCGCGGGCCGGGATACGAGGGTGGTGGACGCGGTGGCTTCGGCGCGGGTGCCGGGCCCCGCGGTGGCGGTGACCTGGACGGAGACGGAGTCCAGGAAGGGGCGTTCGCCCCAGGTCTCGGTGCGGGTGACGCGGTGGCCGGGGCGGAGTTCGGCGGGGGTGGTGCGGGCGGTGCGGCGGTGGGCGGTGCCGAGGAGCCCGTCGGCGGAGAGTTCCACCCGGGGCCGCAGGACGGTGTTGCCGCGGTTGACGAGGGTGTAGCGGACGGTGGGTCCTTCGGTGCTGACGTCCTCGACGGAGAGCGCGGCGACGGCGGGGCCGGTGATCCGGAGGTGGAGCCGGACGGCGGCGGTGCGTCCGGCGGGGCGGGTCGCGGCGGCGGTGACGGCCGTGGTGCGTTCACCGGGTGGTGTGCCGGGCGGGACGGTGACCGTCAGGGGGATGTCGGCGCGGGTGCGCGGGGGCACGGTGACGGTGGTCGCGGCGAGCGCCACCCAGGCGCCGGTCCCGAGCCGGACGGTCAGGGGTGCGGTGCCGGGGTTGGTCAGGGTCAGCCGGTCCTCCAGTACGGCGCCGGGCGCGCCCTCCGCGTAGACGTACGGCCGTCCGCCGCCGGGCGCGGGCGCCAGGGTCCAGTCGGGGGCGGCGTGGGCGGGCGTGCCGAGGAGACCCGGCAGCAGGACCGCCAGGGCGGCCGTGCGCAGGCGGGCCGCCATGGTTCAGGCGGCGGTGCGCCGGGCGCCGCGGCGGGTCAGCCAGAGGACTCCGGCGACACCGGTGAGGACGACGGTTCCGCCGAGGGTGGCGAGGGCGGCGGCGGAGTCGAGGGGCCCGGTCCTGGGAAGTTCACTGCCGCCGGCTGCACTGTCCTGCTCCCCGCCCCCACCGGCCGCCGTCACATCGAGTTCCAGTGCGGGCCCGGGGTTGTTGGTGGGTTTGCAGAGCGTCTTGGTGCCGAGGGCCGTGATGGTCAGTTCCCCGGCGGTGAAGGTGACCTTGCCGCTCTTCTCCGGGGTCCAGGTCCCGGTGAGCCTGCCGATGGTGATGGGCGAGTTGGCGGGCACCGCCTGCGGATTGGGCACCCCCTTGACGGCGACCTGCCCGGACCCGGCCCCGCCGACGGTGAGCCGGGCGCTCGGATTCATGGCGCCCTTGCCGAGTTCGATGGGGCTGGACGAGACGCCCTTCTCGAAGGACATGGTGATCCGGTAGCCGCTGCCGCTCTTCTCGGCCGT
The DNA here is from genome assembly GCF_003932715.1 of Streptomyces tsukubensis. Classification (NCBI taxonomy): domain Bacteria; kingdom Bacillati; phylum Actinomycetota; class Actinomycetes; order Kitasatosporales; family Streptomycetaceae; genus Streptomyces; species Streptomyces tsukubensis. The sequence goes on from NZ_CP020700.1 coordinate 2,937,794, forward strand.
GATGCCGACGGGCGAGACCGCGCTCTTGACGCCGATGGGCGTTTCGCAGCGGTAGTTCACGTCGACGACGGCGGCCCGTGCGGCGGGGGCGGCGAAGAGCACCACCGGCCCGGCAACCGCGGCGACCGCGAGAGCTGTCCGTATCCGGTACATCACCTCGTGCCCCTTCCAACAGAACTGACGGAACATCAGATCGCCGGTCAAGGTACGCCCGGCACCCGATGGAAGGAAGACACAGAGCGCGCCTTGTTGACGCGCCCTCCAAAAGAATCGTTCCGACGTTCGGAAGTTGCAGCGATGGGAGCGGATCCATTCCGTCGCCGGAGGAGATCAGGCTGCACCGGCCGGGACAGGCCCACATCCCGGACACCGACCAGGAGCCATAGGCGGCTCCCCGGGTCAAGCAAGGAAGAGAGAGGCCCGCTCGTCCAACTCGTTGGCTGCGGTGACGCCGCGACTCTTGAACTGGGCGAGACTTTTACGCATGTCCTGCACCGCGCGGCGGGTCCGCACGGACCGTACCCCGGCCATGCTGTCGAGGGCCCTGCCCCAGGTGCTGCACGCCTGCTCGATTCCGCCCTCGGCGAGTTCCATCTTGGCCTGTGCGACGAGGTCGAGCGCATGGATGCGGGCGTACGTAGTGGACGGCCTGCTCGCAGCGGCTGCCGCATAATTCTCGGCGGCACCCCTGCGGTCGCCGAGCCGGGAGAAGACTTTCGCCGAGCGGGAGTTGACCGTGGCGCGGGCCGGGCCCCAGGAGCGCGCCCAGTACGGCATGTCGTCACTGTCGGCCGCGTCGAGGAGATCCCGGGCCCGTTGGACAGCCCGCACGGCGGGGCGACGCTGGTTGGTCGCGGCCAAGCCGTGAGCATGGGTGACGGTGAAAAGGGCTTCGGTCGCGGCATCCAGGCGGCCGACGACGCGTGACAACGCCGTCTCGGACAGGGCAAAGGTCTGAGAGGGATGCCGGAGCTTCATGCCCTGCTGGGCCAGGGTCCGCAGGACGAACGCGTCGTGGCCGACGATCCCGGACTCGACGGCGAGGGCGTACGACTGGTGGTAGTACCGCTGCGCGAGCCCCTGCTCCCCGGCGTCGTAAGCCTTCCATCCGGCGAGGTGCACGCCGACCGCCGCTGCCGACAGCATCTGCCGACGGTCCTCGTGGGTGCGGAACGAGCCCCGGCACAGGGCAGCCACGTCGGAACTGAGGTACTGGATCAGAGCGGAGCGTCCGTGCCGGCCTCCGTGGCGTTCGTCGATCTCGGTGAACATGCTGATCATGTCGCGGACGGCGGCGACCTCGGCGCTCCCGGCAACGGCGCCGCGGCGGACAGCGGCTGTGCGCTCGGCTCCCTCACCGACGTACTCCAGCGGCAGGTGCATGGCAGCAACGGAATATGCCGAGGTGGCAAGGAATTTACGACGGTCCAAGTCAGCCCTCCACACCCGCGCGAGGACACGCATCGGGTCGGGGCCGATGATCAGCCCGAGGCCCGGATCGGATTCGTCCATCGACCGTAACCCGAGTTCGGCAGGGGAGTAGATCCGTCCCGTCTTGCGGAACAGGGCCTCGCAGACGAACGCGGCGGTATCGCCGTCGGGTTCAGCCCCCCGCAACCACTTGTGCACCGTCGAGGGGTTCGTCCTTAGATGCACTCCGACTTCGGCCGCTGCCCGAACCACACCGCGGGCGAGTGCGTCGAACGTCATACCTGCGTCGGTGATGGCTGCCTCTAGCTGCCGGTTCGTCACGGCATTGGCCATGGCCTGTCCCTTTCTCAGTACCGGGTGGCGGTAAACACGGTAAAGACGCCGGACGCTTCTCAGCGGAGACTTCGGAAATCGAACGCCGGTTGACTTGATGTCGGCCGCCCTGGCCCGAGCCGATGCGGCTCGGGGCAACCCCCGGGTGGCTGAATCCGAATGCTGCCGCCCTGACGGCCCCCGCCGTCCGGAATCAGCAGCCCTTGCGACCGGGAGAGCGGGCCGTGACAACCCACCAACCGATCAGAAGCGTACCGATCGTGCGGCCCACGACGGTTTCGCTGCCGTACGAGCCGCAGTCCGCCTCGGCGGCCCGCCGACTCGTACGCGACGTACTCGCCGACTGGGAACTGGAGCACTTATCCGATGACGCCGAACTCGTCGTCACCGAACTGGTCTCCAATGCCACCAAGACCGGATGCCGCACCTCCATGCTGGTCAGCGCGGCACGGGTAGACAACCGGGCCGGCCGGGTCGTGCGGTTCGCGGTGCGGGACGGCTCCCGTACCCTGCCGGTCCTGATCCCCCGGGCAACCGGCGACTCCGGCCGGGGCCTGGCCCTGGTGGACCACCTCGCCGCGTTCTGGGGCGTCGACATGGAGCCCCACGGCAAGACGATCTGGGCCGACCTCCGGGTGGATCGGACGTGAGCGCCCGGCACCGGGGCGAGCAGCGCGACTCTCTCGGCGACGCCCTGACCGCCCTGGGGATCCTCGGTCACACGATCGCCCTCGGTCTGTTGACCGACCTGATCGTGAACCACGACCGGGCTGACGCCGTGGAGCGTGCTCCCTCGGCCGCCGCGCCGGACAACCCGGCCTTCTGACCGCCCCTGTTCTCCCCGCCCGCGCCGCCGCCTACAGCCTGCCGGACGGAATCCGTCGCACCGAAGGAGCTTCGCCATGCCACAAACCGCCGCACCGCCCCCGGAAGGCCCGCAGCCTCCGCCGTCGTGCCCGACCCCGTCCGTCACCATCGCGTTCAGTGGGCCGGACAACGTGGGCAAGACCAAGCAGATCGGCATCCTGGCTCGCAGGATCGGCCCGGCGGCCTGCGCCACGGGTCGGCTGGACGACTACGACCCGCGCTGGAACGCAATCAAGACCGCGGGCATGGGTGCCTGGTGGTTCGGACGCGGGGCAATCGAGGAGGTAGCCGATGTCCTGGCCTGCTCCTACCTGGAACGTTCCCGCCGGGGAGTCACCGCACCGGTACGACTGGTGGACCGGGGCATCCCCATGCTGGAAGCCTCCCTCGCCGCCACAGTCGCAGTACGCGAACGTCTGACGGCGGACCAGGCCGCCGACCGGGCACGGATCCTCCTGGAGCCCCTCCGCCGACCTACGGGCGGCGGAGGCCGTCGAGCACGGCATCGTGCTGCTCCACGACGAGGACCTCGCAATCGGAACCTCACGCAGCCTCTCCCACGAGCGACATGTCACCCCGTCCTATGCGGACTACCAGCGGCACCTGCACTTACAGATGCACCGTCTGACCGGTGAGGGCAGGTGGGGGAAGGCGGTCGTGATCGGTGAGCGCCGGGTGATGGCCGTGCAGGACGAGATCCGCCGACACCTGCACCCGCTCACACCCCTCGTCCCGCCCGGGGCGCTGGCGGGCTTGCGGGTCGTAGCCCTTGGGGGGATGTCGGAGAGTGGCAAGAGCACGGCCGGCGAGTACCTGCGGAACCGGCACGGATACGGCCGTCTCAAGATCGGATACCTGATCGAAGATGCGGCCCACCGGGCAGGCATTGCCGACCCTTACCAGATCCCGTCCGTGGTTCGGGCCGAGCTGCTGGTCGACGGCCTCGACCGATACTGCGCGGCCCACCACTTCCTGAACCAGGTGACCATCGAATCCCTGCACGACCAGGACGCGGCCTCCGAGCTACGGCGGATGCTGGGCGGCCAACTGAACATCGTCTACCTGGACACCACCCCCGAGCTCCGGGCCGAACGCGGCACCGCCGGGCCGAACGACGTCGCGGCTCGCGACGTGGTCAAGGCCCGGCGAGGGGCGGCCCAGATCGCCTCCTTCGCGCACGAGGTCATCGACAACAATGGCAGCCGCCTGCAACTGGAACGACGACTCGACGGGATCGCGCTGGCCCACCGCCGTCCACCGCGAAAGCCGACCACCGTGCCGGTGAACGCGCTGGGCTTACCCGTGCACCTGGAGTCCTATCTGTCCGCGCTGCTGGACCGCACCACAGTCCAGCAGCCACCCGTAATCGACCTGCTCGCGGTTACCGGCAGCGGTGCGCGCGGCAAGTACCAGCACGGCTGGTCCGACCTGGACGTTTTCGTCATCGCCGGCCAGGACAGCATCCCCGCCCTCCGCCGGGCTCTGGCCGAACTGGAAACCGAACTCGGCGGGGTCAAGCTCGGTCTCACAGTGCTGACCGAGGACGAGTGCCGCACCGGCGCCGTCACCTCCCGGCTGCTGCACGTTCTCGCCTTGATCGGTTCGGGCGCTCTTGCCCCGCTGTGGTGCCGTCCCGGCCTGGCTCTCCCCGTCCCGGACGCTGCCACCGACGTCGCCGCCGCCGTCGAGTCCGGGGTGCAGGCCGCTGTCGAGATCCGCCGCCAGCTCCTCAAGGGCGCCACGGACCTGCGGGCCCTGTTCAAGATCACCGCACTGCTGGCCAAGGTGATGCTCCGTTTCGAGGGCACCGAGTGCGCCTCGGACAACGACGCCCTGGCCGTCTTCCTGGACCGCGACCCGGCCGTTGAAGCCGCCCTTGGGCTCGAAGCCCGCGAGGACCGGGACAAGGCGGTGGAGCTGGCCACCATCGTGCTCGGCCACTGGCTGGCCACCCTCGCCCTCCCCACGAGCCGCGCATGAACTCCCCTGCCGCTCCGCGGCCGGTCTTCCGCAAGGCCATGGACCCGGCGAAGGCCGACGCCGAGATCCGAGGCTGGCAGGCCGTCGCCCGCGTCCTGCCGGTGCCCGAGTTACTGGGCCGCACTGAACTCCCGGACCGGCACCTGGTGGCCTACGAGGACGTGTTTGCAGGCGGCCGGTGCAGCTCTCTGCTGGGCGATCTCATCGCCACCGCCGACCGCGACCGCAAGGCCCTGCCCAAGCTCACCACGCTGATCGACGCCGTCTGCGACAGCTGGTTGGCCGGCATCTCCGACACGGGCCGGGCCGAGCCGCTGGAAGCCTGTGTGCCCGGCCTCTACCTGGACCGCATCCGTCCCGGGGGCCGGATCGACACCTGGTACCTGTCCGACCGTCTGAGCGTCCCGGCACCGCGCACCGGCACACCGATCCCGCTGAGATCCCTCACAGGCCACGACTTCGTCGTCAACACCATTCCGCTGCAGTTCGACCTCCCGGCCGCTGTTCGGCAGGCACGGGAGACTCTCACTCCGGGCAGCCGCTGGACCACCGCTCTCACCCAGGGCGACCCGACAGAGCCGAACATCGCAGACCCGCTGTGCTGGCTCGACTTCGAGTACGCCGGCCGGAACGCCGTTGCGGGGGAGATCGCCGTCCTCCTCTGGTATCTGCTCGGTATGGGCGGCTGGCTCGTGCCGACCTACCAGCCGGACATATACGACCGCACTCTGCCGCTCCACCTGCCGCCCATCGCCACCCCTCGGCTGGAACACTACGGCTACGACGAGCGCCACCACCGCCTGGAGATCCGCTACAGCTGGCTGGTCGGGACCGGGCGCCAGGCAGCGATCGCCCGTCTGCTGGAGCGCGTGCGGACCGACCTCGCACCGGCCTCCGGTCTCGGATCGGAACGCCTCCTCTCCCAGCTCCGGCACTTCCTCACCGTGCGCATACTCGGGGTGGTCCCGCCCTGCCTCCTGAGCGGCGACGACTTGCTCCTGCTGCTGGCCAAGCTGGCGGAGATCCAACATCCCGACACCGTCGGTGGAGTCTTCACCCATACCCGGCCCGTCCTGACGACCGGCCCCGGCGATTGGACAGTTGATGACGACAACCACACGGTTTGACCGGTCCATTGCCGTGCTCCCGCTCCAGGGCAGGGTCGCGCTGGTCACTGGTGGAGCCACCGGCATCGGCGCCGCAATCAGCCGGGCTCTGGCAGCCGCCGGGGCCGATGTCGCCGTCAACCACCTCGCCCAGATCTCCGAGGCACGGGCGGTCCTCGGAGATGTACACCGCGAGGGGCGCACAGGCATCGAGGTCAGTGCCGACCTCACCGACCCCGACGCCGTCATTGCGCTGGCCGATCAGATCGAATCGGAGCTCGGCCCGATCGGTGTCCTCGTCAACAACGCGGGCACTTACCCTCGTACCCCGTGGGACGAACTCGGCGAGGACCAGTGGGCCCGCGCCATCGAGTCCAACCTGACGATCCACTACCGCGCCTGTCGGGCCGTCATTCCCAGCATGGCTGACCGCCGATGGGGCCGGATCGTCAGTATCGGCAGCATCAACGCCCGCGCCGGGCGCCCAGGACTGACCGCCTACAGCACCGCGAAGGCCGGACTGATCGGCCTCACACGTTCACTGGCCAGGGAACTCGGTCCCGCCGGAGTCTGCGTGAACACTGTCCTGCCCGGCGCCATCCAGGTCGAAGCGGAGAACTGCCTGCCCGCCCACCACCGCGCCCGGCCTCAGGACCAGATCCGCCGCCAATGCGTCCAGCGCCGGGGACGCCCGGAGGACGTCGCCGCCGCGGTCGCTTTCCTCGCCGGCCCCAGTGCGTCCTTCGTCACCGGCCAGTCGTTGCACGTCGACGGAGGCTGGCTCCTCCACTGACCGGACCGTCCCCACCGAACAGAAAGCAGAGCACCACCATGCAGAAGCGAGTCCGCGCCGTTCTCATCACCCCGAACGACACCATGCTGCTGATCAAACGCGTCCGCCCCGGCATCCCCGTGTACTGGGTAACCGTCGGAGGCAAGGTCGAGCCGGCGGATGCCTGCCCTGATGACGCGCTGCGGCGCGAGGTCCGCGAGGAGATCGCCGGCGAGGCCGAGATCGTCGGTCTCCTCCACACCATCGAGACCGAAGACGAGCGACAGGACTTCTACCTGGCCAGGGTCGAGAAATGGAACTTCGACGACCGCACCGGCCCCGAGTTCAGCCAGGAAGGCCGGGGCGAATACCTGCTGGAGGAGATTCCCCTGACCACCTCGGCCGTCGACGCCGTCAACCTCCTCCCCCGGCAGTTCGCCGCCGTACTGCGTGAGGCGATCGCACTTGGCGAACTGCTGACCTGACCCCGCTGACCCCGGCGGTCGGGCCGCCGGAGCCCGCGCCCGTCGACCCGGGCCGGGAACCGGCCTCACCGGGGCGGCCTCTCCGCAGGCGCCGGTGCACCAAGAGCGCTCAGCTTCCGGGCCGCGCCAACAGGCCCTCGACCAGATGTTCCAGCGCATCCACCGCCTCCGCGCGCGCCGCATCGGGGTCGTCCGCGTGGGCCACCATCAGGGCCGCCTCGTCCAGGGCGCCGAGGAGGATATGGGCCAGGGGCGGTACGGGCCTGGGGGGCATCGCCCCGGAGGCCATCGCCGACTCCAGGGCCGCCGTGACCACCCCGAGGCCGTGCTCCTGGCCGATCTCGCGCCATCGCCGCCAGCCCAGCACGCCCGGCGCGTCCAGCAGCAGGATGCGCTCCACGTCCGGTTCAGCAAAGGCGTCGAGAAAGGCGCGCGCACCCGTCTTCAGCGCCTGCACCGGATCCGCCGCGGATGCCGTGATCCGCCCGGCGATCCGCTCGGTCAGCTCCGCCTCGACCGTCTGCACCGTGGCGTCGAACAGATCGGTCTTGTCGCGGAACTGGTGGTAGAGCGCACCCCGGGTCACCCCGGCGGCCCGGACGATCTCCTCGGTCCCCACCCCCGCGTAGCCGCGTTCGGCGAACAGCGTCCGGGCGGCGGAGACAAGAGCCGCCCGGGTCGCCCGGGACCGCTGGGTGTGCTTGGTGCCGGTCGGTTCCATCCTGCCCCCTTGAGTTCCGTACAGTCTGCATGCCACTGTACGTACATACAGTCTGTATGTAATTTTGACGCGAGGGGCGCAGCCATGCCACAGCTCACGCTCGACCAGGGAACCGTCCACTACCGGGACACCGGTGAAGGCGAGCCGGTGCTCCTTCTGCACGGCTACCTCATGGACAGCAGACTCTGGGAACCCGTCGTCGAACGGCTCGCCCCGGACTTCCGGTGCATCACTCCCGACCTGCCCCTGGGCGCCCACCGCATCCCGATGAACCCCGGCGCGGACCTCAGCCTGGCGGGGATCGCCCGGATGGTCGTCGATCTGATCGCCGGGCTCGGTCTGCCCCGGGTGACCCTGGTCGGCAACGATCTCGGCACGGCCGTCGCGCAGTTGGTCGCCGCCCGCCACCCCGAGCGGATCGGCCGTCTCGTCCTCACCAACGGCGAGTGCTTCGACAACTGCCCCTCGCCCTGGTTCAGATCACTCGGCCCCGCCTCCCGGGTGCCCGGGCTGCTCGCCCTGACCTTCCGGGGCCTGCGGTTGCGTGCGGTCCGCCGGATGCCCTTCGCGTTCGGGCTGCTGACCAAGGGTGCACTGCCCCATGAGCTGATCGACGACTGGCTGGGGGCCTTCTTCACCGACCCCGGGGTCCGGCGGGACTGCATCAAGGTCACCCGTGGGATCGTCCCCACGGCCCTGCTCGAACCGGCGGTGCGGCTCGCCTTCTTCGACCGGCCCACTCTGCTCGTCTTCGCCCGCGAGGACCGGCTCTTCCCGTATGCGCACGGCGAGCGGCTGGCCGCGCTCGTGCCCGGCGCCCGGCTGGAGACGGTTCTCGACAGCCGGACCTGGCTGATGCGCGATCAGCCCGAGCTGACGGCCCGGCTCATCGGGGACTTCATCCGCAGCACCCCCGTGGACGCGGCACCGGCGGAGATGAGCTAGACCACAGGAACGCGGTCTAGGACATCGCCAGTTCGGCCCAGACCGTTTTGCCGGGGGCGCCGGGGGTGCGGACGACGCCCCAGTCGAGGCAGAGGCGCTGGACGATGAACATGCCGTGGCCGCCGGGGCGGCCGGCCCGGTGCGGGGTGCGGGGGGCCGGCTGGCCCGCGCCCCCGTCGGAGACCTCCAGGCGCAGCACCTTGCCGTCGCAGGCGACCCGCAGTTCGTCGGGGCCCTCCGCGTGCAGGCAGGCGTTGGTGACCAGTTCGGAGACGACGAGGAGTACGTCCTCGGCGGCGGCCCGGCGGTCGGCGGATGCGGCGGGCAGCCAGCCCCAGTCGTAGAGCGCCTGGCGGGTGAAGTCGCGGGCCAGCGGCACGATCCCGGCGGCGCCGGCCAGCGCCAGCCGCCGCACCTGGCGCACGGGGCGGGCAGCACCGTGCGGTGCCGTGTCGTACGGCGCGGTGGGGGCGCTGCGCCCCCCGGCGTCGCTCGGCTCGGGGCCGAGGTCGCCCGGCTGCGGCCGGGTGGTGCTCATCGGCGCTTCACCTCACCCAATCACCAGATCGCCTGCTTGCTGGACATCAGAGTGCCCGACGGCGCACGCTCCGTGCGGGACCTGTGGAAACTCTTCTGCCCCGCGGATCAGTGACAACACTCACCCGTGCCGTCGAAGGAAAAACCTGCGGAATCGCGCGGGAGGTGCTGCTCAGCGGCCGAGGGCCGCGTCGACCGTCTCGTGGAGGGTGAAGACCGCGCCCGCTCCGGTGATCTCCAGCACCCTCGCCACCACCGGCTGCATCGCGGCCAGATGGACTCCGCCGCCGGCGGCCTCGGCTTTGAGCCGGGCGGTCAGCAGGACGTTCAGTCCGGTGGAATCGCAGAATTCGAGCTGCGAGCAGTCGAGGACGAGCCGGGAACGCCCTTCGGCGAGGGCTTCGTCCAGCGGGACGCGGAGCAGTTCGGCCGTATGGTGATCCAGCTCACCGGCCGGTGCGATGACCGCGCTGCGGCCCTCGGTCCTGACCTCGACCCGGAGGCGGCCCTGACTGACGCCGCCCGTGGCGGTACCGCGGTCCATGTACGCCCCTTCGCGCCTGTGATGTGCCCCGAACCTTACGCCTTATTGGCGCGCGCCAGCCATGCGGCACCCCCCAGAAAACTCAACAAAACAGACATAAGCCTCAATTAACATTTGCATCCACCCGGGATAACCGGGTAGGGCTTGTAAGGACAACGCAACGGGACCGTCCCACGACCGGCATTGGAGGCGCCGCTCACCGCAGCTCGCACTGGGCTTCGGCAGCCACATGCCGAGAACGATGGAGGAGACGCATGTCACCCCGGCTCGACGCAACGGTTACCCCCACCACCGCCACGTCGGCACAGGAAGCATCCGTAACACCGACCGCAGCAACGGCCACCACGGCGGCGCCCGGCACGGATCCCGTGCCCCCGGTGGCCACGGAGACCGCCGCCCCGCAGGACCCGCTCGCCGATCTCGACCTTCCCGAGGTCCCCTTCGACGAGGTCGCTCCGCTCGACGCGCGAGCCCTGTCGAAGACGCTCTTCGCCCGCCTCCAGGAGCTGGAGGAGGGCACCCACGAGTACGCATACGTCCGCAACACCCTCGTCGAACTGAACATCGCCCTGGTCAAGTTCGCCGCCTCCCGCTTCCGCTCCCGCAGCGAGCCGATGGAGGACATCATCCAGGTCGGCACGATCGGCCTGATCAAGGCGATCGACCGGTTCGAACTGGCGCGCGGAGTGGAGTTCCCCACCTTCGCGATGCCGACGATCATCGGCGAGATCAAGCGCTTCTTCCGGGACACCAGCTGGTCCGTCCGGGTGCCGCGCCGCCTCCAGGAGCTCCGCCTCGACCTCGCCAAGGCCGGTGACGAACTGTCCCAGCGCCTCGACCGCTCCCCCACGGTCGCCGAACTGGCCGAGCACCTCGGGCTCTCCCGCGAAGAGGTCGTGGAGGGCATGGCCGCGAGCAACGCCTACACGGCGAGCTCGCTGGACGCCCAGCACGAGGAGGACGACAGCGAGGGCACCCTCGCCGACCGGATCGGCTACGAGGACCACGGTCTGGAAGGCATCGAGTACATCGAGTCCCTCAAGCCCCTCATAGCAGGACTGCAGCCGCGGGACCGTAAAATCCTGTCTCTGCGCTTCGTCGCGAACATGACGCAGTCGGAGATCGGTGAGGAACTCGGCATCTCCCAGATGCATGTGTCCCGGCTGCTCTCCCGCACGCTGGTGCGGCTGCGCAAGGGACTGACGCTGGAGGAGTGACGCCGGAGACCGTCCGGCGCCACGGCCGCCGGACGGCACGGCGCGGAGCCACCCGCTCCGCCCCCGACGCGCAGGGCCCCTCCCACCCGGGAGGGGCCCTGCTCCGTCGTTGTCCGTTCGTCATTGACGGAGCGCCCGCAGTGGTCCACATTGGCGACGGGTTCTTGGGGGGACGGAAATGGCTCAAGGGGAGGGCCGGCCTTCGTCCGTTTCATCCTCGGCGCCGTACGCGGCGATCGAGGAGATGATGCGGGCCAGGCTGGGCCGTGAATGTCTGTACGTACCGTCGTGCCGGCTCGGCATGTACCTGGCGCTGCGGCACTGGGTGAAACCGGGCGGCCGGGTGCTGATGGCGCCGGTCAACGACGACGTCATCTTCTTCGTCGTGCTCGCCGCCGGACTCCGTCCGGTGATGGCCCCCGTCCACCACGAGGACGGCTCCATCGACATGGCCGCCATCCCGGACTCCACCTGGGAAGGCCTGTCCGCCGTCCTCACGGTCAATATCTACGGCAACCCCGACCCCGTCATGGAGCTGCGTTCCCGCTGCCATCTGATGGGCATCCCGCTGATCGAGGACTGCGCCCACGCCATCGGCACCAGCGTCGGCGGACGGCTCGTCGGCACCTTCGGCGAGGCGTCCACCTACAGCCTCGGCAAGCACCTCGGCGCCCGAACCGGCGGCATCCTGTCGATCGCCGACCCGTCGCAGCGCCGCGCCCTCGAAGCCGCCAGGGACGAACTGCTCTCCTCGGGAAGCTTCCTCTCCGAGCTGGCGTACGGCATCCGCCCCTACCTGGAGACGGCGGTACGGGGACTGCGGCTCACGTCGTTGGCGTGGGCCGTGGTAAGGATGCTCGGGATGGAGGAACGCGGCCCCGAGATCCGGATGCCGCTCCGCGCCGCACGGCTGGTGGAGGCCCTGAACCACACCCCGTCGCTGCTCCCCTTCAACGACTGGGTGAAGGTGGACATGCACGACTACCGGATGCGGCCCGGCCCCCTGCGGCTCCGCCGCACGGAACGCATGCTCGCCGAACTGGACACCCTGCTGCGGGCCTACCGCGAGGGGACGGCGAAGCTGCTGGCCTCCCGCTGGGCGATCAGCCGGCCCGGCCCCGTACAACCGCTGTTCCAGGTGCCGCTGCTGGTCGAGGACCGGGAGGGGACCAGGGAGCTGCTGCACCGCAACCGGATCAACACCGGCTATCTCTACGACCCGCCGCTGGACGTGTACGCCGCCGCCTTCACCGAGCACTCCCGGACCCCGGAGGCGGCCGAATGGTTCGGCCGGCACGCGATGCCCGCCGACCCGCTGAAGGCGGACCGGATCCTCAAGGTCCTCGACAAGGCCGGGGTGGCCCCCGCGCCGCCGTTCTCCCCCCGCCAGGTCACCCGGCACCCGCTGTCGACCGGCCGCAAGGTGCGGCGGCCGTCGTCGCGCACCCTCACCACCGAGGCGTTCAGCACCTTCCCCACGTTCCCCGAGGCACCGGCCGCGCCCGGCCCCGTCTCCGTCCCGGCGGACCCCCCCGACACCTCAGCCCCGGGCGTCCCGCCCGGCTACCACGAGCAGTCCACCATGCAGCTCCGCGCGGCCGATCTGTTCCCCGAGGACCACACGGTGCAGATACGGACCCCGGCCGCCCCGGGTCACTTCCCGGGCGAGCCGCGTGCCTGACACCGACACCACCCAACTGCGCATCCCGCCGGACCCTTCCGACACCATGATGCTGCGCCGGGTCCCCTGGTCCGCGGCCGTCTCCGCACCGCACCGGCCGCCCGCCGGGAAGGGCGAAGGCGACGGCGACGGCAGCGGTACGGAGGAGGACAGCGGCGGCGACTCCCTCTTCCGCAACGCCTACGCCCTGATGCTGTCGACCGCCGTGTCGGCGGCCCTCGGGCTCGGCTTCTGGCTGGTCGCCGCCCGCTTCTACTCGAAGGAGGCCGTCGGCGAGGGCTCCGCCGCCATCGCCGCGATGCGGCTGCTGGCCTCGGTCGCCGCCACCACGATGATCGGCGCGGTGGTGCGGTACGTGCCCCGCGCCGGGCGCCGCACCGGGCCGCTGGTGTGGCGGATGTACGTCGTCGCCTCCGTCGTCGTCGCGGTCTCGTCGACCGGCTTTCTGCTGACCCTGCCGCTGTGGGGCGAATCGTACGAACCACTGGGCGGGCTCTGGCCCGGACTCTGCTTTGTGCTGTCCTGCGTCGGCTGGGCGCTGCTCACCCTCCAGGACGGGGTGCTCACCGGGCTGCGCCAGGCCTTCTGGGTGCCCCTCGGCAACGCCGTGTTCTCCATCGGCAAGCTGCTGCTGCTCGCCGCGTTCGCGGGCGCGCTGCCCGTCCTCGGGATCTTCGTCTCCTGGGGCGCCGCGATCGCCCTGTCGACGGTGCCGCTGGCCTGGCTGATCTTCCGGAAGCTGATCCCCCGCCAGGCCGCCGCCGACCGGGACCGCGAACCGCCCCGGCTGAAGGAGATCGGCCGCTTCCTCGCGGGCGACTCGGTCGGCGCGATGTTCTCCCTGGCGATGATCAACCTGCTGCCGGTGATGGTCGCCGTCCGCTTCGACTCCACCCTCAACGGCTACTTCTACATCGCGTACACCGTCGGCGGCACGATGGAGTTCATGGCCATCAACATGGCCTCCTCGCTGACCGCGCACGCCTCCCACAGCCCCGAGACGCTCGCCGCCGGGGTGCGCGGCGCGCTGCGCCGGATGGCGCTGCTGCTGGTGCCGGTGGTCGGGATCCTGGTGCTGTTCGCGCCGCTGATCCTGGCCCCCTTCGGCTCGTCGTACGCGGAGAACGGCACCACCGTGCTGCGGCTGCTGGCCGCGGCGGCGCTGCCCCGGGTCGCGGTCGAGCTGTACATCGGGGTGCTGCGGGTCCAGGGCAGGACCGGCATGCTCGCCGTCGTCCAGGGGCTGATGTGCGCCATGGTGCTCGGCAGCGCCGCGATGCTGACCGGCCCGGCGGGGATCGCGGGCGCGGGCTGGGCGATGCTGCTGTCCATGCTGGTGATGGCCGTGGTGGTGGCGCCCGGTCTGCGCGGCGCGCTGGCGGGCCGGGAGCCCGAGCCGTCGAAGCTGTGGACGCGGCTGGTCGCCCGGGGCGCCGCGAAGGAGGCCGAGTACGGCACGGACTGGGCGCGGAAGACCGCCGAGCGGCGGGAGCGGGTGGCCCGGGACGAGGAGGAGTACGGCGCGGCCGCCTACGGGTGGAGCGGGCACGATACGGCGACTCCCGCGTTCGGCATCCCCGTCTTCGTACCGCCCGAGCCGAAGGAGACCACGCCCGTCACCGGCCCGGCGGCCCCGGCAGGACCCACCGAATCGCGGATCGCGCTCGCCCTCTGGCTGCTGCTGGGGCTCGCGGCGACGCTGTTCTGGGGTCCGCTGCTGTCCGCGCCCGACCTTCCCGCGGCCCAGGTGCTGTCCGGCAAGGAGCTGCTGAAGGCCCTGCCGCCGCTGACGGTGACCGCGGTGGTGCTGCTGATCGTGGTGCACAGCGCCGCGCTGTCGCTGCTCCGGCCGCGGACCGGACTGCTGTCGGCGGCGATGCTGATGACGTTCGCCGCCCTGCACACCGCGCCCGCCGCGCTGGGCTGGGAGCCGGAGCCCGCGGACGGCGTCCTGTACGAGACGGTGGCGCGCTTCCTGGGGGCGGCGGCCGGTTTCGGGGACACCGAGGGCCTGTTGCGCTGGCTGCCGACGGTCGCGCAGTTGCTGCTGCTGGTGGCCGTGATGGCCGTACTGCGGACCCTGACGGTGCCCGAGCCCGCGCAGTGGGGGATTCTGTGGGTGCTCACGGTGTGCGGCTGGGCGCTCCAGCGTCCGCTGGCCCCGGTCGCGCTGCCGCTGTACCTGGCGGTGGCCGTCCTCGCCGCGGTGCTGGTGTGGCGGGCCGTACGACGGCCCCGTGCCCCCGCCGCGGCCTTCGGACGGCCGGACGCGCGGGCGGGCGATTGACGTGTCGGAGCCGACGATGACGACGGCGGCACACCGCGGGCGGCCGTAAGACCGTGCCGTACCGAAGCCGTACAAGCCGTGCCGTACCGAAGCTGTGCCCGATAGCTGTGCCGTACTCCCCGAGCTGTGCCGAACTCTGAGCAGGACCGAGAACCATCCGAGGTGAAGCGTGCGACGACCACCCACCGAATCCGGCAGACCGGTGCCGCAGCCGGGTCCCGGCCGTCCCGACCCCGGCGGTCGGCGCCGGCGGGACGGCGGAACGGCGGGAGCCGGGGTGGACCAGCCGACCATGGGGCTCTCCGTGGCGGGTCTGCGCGCCGCGGTCGCCGCCGCGGCCCCGGCGGGCGGTGAACCGGGCGGGCCCCGGCGGCCCGGCCGCCTCCCCGGGGTGGAGATACCCGACCGCCGCACGCTGATCACCCTGGGCGGCCCGCTCGCCGTCGCCCTGCTGCTGTGGGCAATCGCGGTGGCGACCGTCGACGTCTCCGACCTCTCCGCCTTCGGCCTCACCAAGGAACTCCCGCTCGTCTACTGGCTGGGACTGGCCGTGCTGACGGGCGGCTTCTGGCACTGCGTCCGCGACCCCCTGCGCAGCAACCTCTGGCCGCTGGCGTACACCGTCGGTCTGCTGGTCTTCGAACGCGCCACCCAGGCCGTGGTCTATCCGACGCCGCTGTACGCCTGGGCCTGGAAGCACGACGCCGTCATCGAGCACCTGATCGACGCGGGGCGGCTCCAGCGCGGCCCCGAACTCGCCGAGATGGCCGTCTACGACCAGTGGCCCGGCTTCTTCGCCGCCCAGGCCGCGGTGGTCAAGCTGACCGGGGCCGAGAACGCGCTGGCGTTCATGGCCTGGTGGCCGCTGCTCTCCAGCCTGCTGATGGTGCTGCCGCTGCTGCTGATCTACCGCACCTTCACCCAGGACCGGCGGCTCGTCTGGACCGGCGTGTGGATCTTCTCCGTGGCGAACTGGGTGGGGCAGGACTACTTCTCGCCGCAGTCGATGGCGTTCCTGCTCTACCTGGGGGTGATCGCGGTGGCGCTGCGGCGGGCCGAGGCGCCCGCGCCGGGCCGCCGGGCCCGGCAGATCGTCTGGACCGCGCTGCTGGTGCCGCTGATCGCCGCGATCGTGGTCTCCCACCAGCTCACCCCCGTGATGCTGGTGGTCAGCCTGGCGGCGCTGTGCGTGATGGGCCGCTACCGCGACTGGACCCTGGTGATCGTCCTGGTCCTGGTCTTCGCCGCCTGGAACCTCACCGCCTCGCTGCCGTTCCTCCGCGAGGCCGTGCCCGACATGATCAAGTCCTTCGGCGATGTGAGCAGCAATCTGGAGCGGGGCTACGGTTCGGTGCCGACGGGCAGCGGGGCGCTCTTCGCCTCCTGGGCCGCGCGGATCCTGTCGGCGCTGGTGGTCCTGCTGGCCGCGGCCGGGGTCTTCCTCGGCGGAAAGCCGCTGCGGACCCGGGCCCGGCCGCTGCTGCTGCTCGCCGGGGTGCCGCCGCTGCTGGCGATCGCCAACGGCTACGGCAGCGAGATGATCTTCCGGGTGCTGATGTTCATGCTCCCGTTCCTGGCGTTCTTCGCGGCCGCGGCGCTGCTGCCGGTGACCCGGGCCGCCGGAACCTCCCGGGCCGCCGCGGGCGCCGACCGGCCGCGGCCCGCGACGGGCGTACGGTACGCGCTGGTCCCGGCCGTGGTGCTGACGGTGCTGACCGCGCTGTTCGTCCCGAGCTACATGGGCAAGGACCGGCTGAGCTACTTCCCGCCGGACGAGGTGAAGCTGGTCAAGGACCTGCTGCGGACGGCCCCGAAGGGCTCCATGGTGGTCGCGGCGCACCGCAACTACCCGGCCGCCTACGACCGGTACTGGGACGTGAGCCACTACTGGTTCCTCGACGACGCCAGGTTCCACGTGGACCAGATCGTGAAGGAGCCGGCGAAGACGCTGGCGAGTGATATGTCCGGGGTCCGGGCGCCGGGTGAGGCGTACTTCCTGTACACGCGCGCCCAGGTGGCGAACTCGGAGATGAACGGGCTGCTCACGGTCGAGCAGATGCAGAGCATCGAGAAGGACGTGGCGGCGTCGCCGCTGTTCGAGAAGGTCGCGAGCAACAGCGCCGGGGCCGTGTACCGGTTGAAGAGCTCGGCGGGGAGGGCGTCATGAGACCCGGCAACGGTTGGGACGACGAGGGCGACGGGGCGTCGCGGCGGCGGGATCAGGATCCGGATCGGGATCGGGATCGGGATCAGCGGTACGGCACGGGTGACGGCGACGGGGCGTCGCGACGCCCGGAGCGGGCCCCGGAGCGGGATCCGGGGCCGTACGGGACGGACGGAGGCGGCTGGTTCGCCTCCGGCGCCGGCGGCGGGCCCGAGGGCTCCGCCCGGTACGACGGTACGGGTCCCGGGCCCGGAATCCTGCCGGTCCCGCCGCGCGCGCCCGGCCGCAGGCGCCGCCCGGAATCCGCGCCCGGGGTCGGCAGCGGCACCGGCACCGGCACCGGCACCGGAGAGACGCCCCGGGCCGACGGCCTGCCCGTGCCCGGATACGGCACCGGGGCCGGGACCGGGAACCTGCCGGGCACCGCGGCCTCGCCCGGCCGACGGCACCGTCCGGGGTCCCCGCCCGGTGACGCAGAGGTCTCCAGGACCACCGGCCCGCCCACACCCGCATACGACACCGGGGCCGGGGACCTGCCGGGCAACATGCCCGTGCCCGGGGACCAACCCGCAGCCGCATACAACACCGGGGACGGGGATCTGCCCGGCGCTACGGCCGCGCCCGGCCGACGGCGCCGTCCGGGGTCCCCGCCCGGGGCCGGGTCCGACGCCGGGGACCTGCCCGTGCCCGGCCCGGAGGCCCGGCCGCAGTTCGGTCCCGGGTCCTCACCCGGGTACGGCGCCGGGGACGGAACCCCGGCCGACAGCCCGCGCGCACCCGGCCGCCGACGCCGCCCGGGGTCCCCGCCCGGTGACGCAGAGGTCTCCAGGACCACCGGCCCGCCCACACCCGCATACGGCACCGAAGCCGGAGACCTGCCGGGCAACATGCCCGCGCCCGGGGACCGGCCCGCAGCCGGATACAACACCGGGGACGGCAACCTGCCGGACACCACACCCGCGCCCGGCCGCCGACGCCGCCCGGGGTTCCCGCCCGGGGACGGGTCCGTCGCCGGGGACCTGCCCGGCCCCGAGGCCCGGCCGCAGTTCGGGTCCGGGCCCGCATCCGGCGACGGAACCCGGGCCGACAGCCCGTTCACGCCCGGCGCCGGGCCACGGCGGAACCGGCGTGCGGACCGCTTCGGCGCCGGGACCGGCGAGGTCCCCGTACCGCCGCCGTACACGCCCCCGGCACCCCCGGCGCCCCCCGTACCGCCCGTCTCTCCCCCGCCGGAGGCGACCCCGCGCCGCGCCCGCCGGGCCGCCCGCCCCGCGCCCCTGCCGGGTGAAGGGCCCGGCACGGCACCCTTCCCGGCGCCCGCCGCCGCCCCCCGCTCCCTCCCCCGGGAGTCCCCCGCCGTCCGGTTCGGGCCGGTCGCCGCCGGGCTCGTCGCCCTGCTCGCGACCCTCCTCCCGGACGGGAACCCGCTGCGCTGGCTGCCCGTCGTGCTGTTCCTCGTCGCCGGTCCCGGTATCGCCGTCCTCCGGGTCTGCGAGCCCCGGCTGCGCCGGGACAGCGCCGTCGGCCCCGAGGACGACTGGGAGCACGGTTTCAGCCGCGACTCCGACCGGCTCGAACTGCTGATGCTCGCCGTGTTCCTGAGCGTCTCCCTGGTTGTGCTCGGCGCCACCGCGCTGATCGCGCTGAAGTTCTTCAGCGGTACGGGTCTGCTGCTCCTCCTCACCGGCACCACCGCGGTCGCCGCCGCATGCCCGAGGCTTCCCGAGGGCAGACATCGGTACGAAACCCCCGCAACACCACCCCAGGAGGGGTGAATCCGCCCCGGCAGGGGCGGCCCGGACACCGAGGGAAGGCCGATCAGCGCACGTGATGAACCACGGAAGGCTGTGGGCACTGTCCACAGCCCTCGTGGGGGCTCTGCTCCTGGGCTTCGTCGCCCTGGAGGACACCACCCCGCGCACCGACGCCCGCCCGTCCCCCGATGCCCCCGAATGCCGGGTGACGGCGAAGCTGGTGCCGCCGTGCGGTGCCTGGTTCGGGGCGTACGTCCGGCACGAGAAGCCGGATCTTGAGGAGAAGGTCCTCGCCTACGAGAAGCGGATCGGCCGCAAGCTGGACATCGTGTACGCGTACCACGACATGTCCACGGACGATCTCGAAGGGCAGCTGGTCACCGAGCAGGAGCGGAAGGTCGGGCAGGAGCGGATGCTGCTGCTGTCCTGGGAGAGCAAATGGTGGGGCGGTACGGACGCCCAGCAGCCGCGCTGGACCGATATCGCCTCCGGCGCGTTCGACGAGAGCGTGATCGACGTCCAGGCGCGGCGCATCAAGGAGTACGGGAAGCCGCTGTTCCTCTCCTTCGATCTGGAGATGGACACCCGGATCCCCGACGACGGCACCCCGGAGGAGTTCACGGCCGCCTGGCGGCACATCCACGACCGGTTCCGGGAGCTGGGGGTCACCAATGTGGTGTGGACCTGGACCGTCACCGGCTATCCGGGCTACAACGAGCTGGTCCCGAAGCTGTATCCGGGGGACGCGTACGTCGATTGGATCGCGTACAACCGCTACAACTACTACCGGTGCCACGACACCGATTGGGTCTCCTTCGGGGAGACCCAGCGCGATGTCCACCGGTGGATCCGGGAGAACATCTCGGACCGCAAACCGCTGATGCTCTCCGAGTTCGGCTCGGCGGACGATCCGTCGCGGCCGGACCGGCAGGCCGAGTGGTACGCGGAGGTCCCGTCGGTGGTGAAGGAGCTGGACGGGGTGCACGCCGCGCTCCAGTGGAACTGGCGCGACCCCGGCCCGTACTGCGATCTCTCCCTGGCCCGTGACTCGTCCTGGAAGAGCCTGGGCGACGCCGTCGCGGACCCGTTCTTCCGGCAGAACCGCCCCTGGTAAAGCCACCGGGCCGCTGGGCCTCAGCCCGCGAAGACCGGTCCGCGGACGGCCGCCCTGGCCCGCCGGTACCAGCGCCAGCCGGCCGTTTTGAACGATTCGGGGAACGGCGCCACCGGCACCCCGGTCCCGGCGAGCCACGCCTCGACGTCGGCGACCGTATGCGTCCGGCGCACGATCAGCCGGGCGATGCGGTAGGTGTCGTCGGTCTGGGAGCTGAGCGCGTGCCGGACGGCGACCGCGGAGGTGTAGCCCGCGCGCAGGGCGGCCTTCCGCACCCCCCGGCTGCTGTAGCCGTGCGGATAGGCGAGATGGGTCACCTCGTGCCCGAGGAGGTCCTCCAGCACCGCGCGCGGTTCCCGCAGTTCGCGTTCGAGGGCGTCCCGGCGCAGGGTGTCGAGCTGGGGGTGGGTGACGGTGTGGGTGCCGATCTCCATGCCGTACTGCTCCAGGAGCGGCACCTGGTCGAGGGTCATCATCGGCGCGGGCGGCAGCAGGCTCCGGCCGCCGGGGGTGATCGCGCCCGTCGTCAGATAGGCCGTGGAGGGCAGGGAGCGCTCCGCGAGCGCTTCGGCCGTCGGCCCGGGCAGATCGGCGAAGCCGTCGTCGATGGTGAGGATGACCGGCCGTTCGGGCAGCGGCGCGCCGGCGGTGAGGTGGGCCACGAACGTGCCGACGGTCACCGGGGTCCGCCCGGAGGCCACGACGGCGTCGAGTTGGGCGGTGAACTCCCGGGGCGTGACGGTGAACTCGGCGATCCACGCCGGGGGGTCGTCCATGACGGCGTGGTACAGCAGGACCGGAATATACGGTCTGCCCGGCGTCGTCGGGTCGTTCATGGCTGCTCCTTGCCCCGTGGCTCCCACGGCGGCCGTACGCCCCGCACCCTGCGGCGCGCCCTGGCATAGCCGAGGGGTCCGGCGAGCATGCCCCGCCGCTCCAGCTTCGACAGCTGCCGTGGCCACGGATAGTCGTGCGTGCCGTGCGCCCCGGGCACGGCCCCGGCGCCGGAATCCCGGTGCGGACGCGGCTGGGTGTCCGCGGGTACGGAGTCCCGGTGTGCCGTGATCGTACGGGCGTGGGCCAGGCCGCGGGGCAGTTTGCGCAGCAGCGACGGCAGCAGGGAGGGGTGCCGGACCAGCAGGGCGGTCAGATAGGCGGTGAGCCCGGCGCCGTAGCCGTACGCCTGGTTCGTCAGGTCCTGCCAGGTCTCGCGGTGGTGGTGCCAGACCAGTGCCTCGGGGCTGTAGCGCAGCCGGTGGCCTGCGGCGAGGACGCTGACGAAGGCGTAGAGGTCGTCGCCGCCGCGGGCGGGGGTGCCGGTGCCGGTGGCCGGGTCGAAGCCCCCGGCGGCGCGCAGGGCGGCGGCGCGGAAGGCCATGTTGGCGCCGGAGCCGAAGCTGCCCGCGGTGAACGGGAACAGCGGTTCGTCGGCGGGCGGAAGCGCCGGATCGTACGTCTTGGCCGCGAAGCCCTTGGCGAAGCCGCCGTGGCTCTCCAGCAGGATCTGGGCGGGGGTGCCGAGCAGGGCGGGGAGGATCAGGCCGGTGGTGCAGCCGAGCCGGGGGTCGTCGGCGAAGGGCCGGGTGAGCGCGGTCAGCCACTGCGGATCGGCGATGACGTCGTCGTCGGTGAAGGCGACGATCTCGCCGTCGGCGGCGGCCACGCCCCGGTTGTGGGCGATCGCGAGTCCGGGCACGGGCTCGGTGACGTACCGCACGGGCACGTCCCGGTGCGCGTACTTCTCGACCAGATCCCGGGTCGCGGTGGTCGCGGGCGCGTTGTCGACGACGACGATCTCGTAGTCGGGGTGGTCCTGTTCGAGGAGGGAGTCGAGGGCCCGGGCGAGCTGGTCGGCGCGTTCCCGGGTGGCGACGACGACGCTGGTACGGGGCGGGGTGCCGGTGGCGTCCGGGGCGGCGGGCAGTCCGGTGCGGGCGAGCCGGGCGCGGGCATGGGCAGCGACGGCGTCGGCGGGGTTCTTGCCCGCGGGGACCGTGCAGACCACGGTGGCGACGGGCCTGCCGTGCACCCGGACCAGGGCGTAGACGTCGTCGCCGCTCTCGATGGGCACGGCGGGCGGCAGGGCGGGCCCGAAGGAGACGACCTCGCCGTCGGGTCCGGCCAGGTCGAGCTGGGCGACCCGGATCGGGGTCGGCGGTGCGGGCGCGGCGGGGGCGGCAGGCGGCGGGGGCTGGGGTGTCACGGGTGCGGGTTCTTTCTTCGGTTTCTTCGGTACGGGGCCGCTCGGCGCGGCGGGGTGTCCTGCGGACGGCTCCGGGGGTACGGCGGCGGGGCCGGGTGGTCCCGGTCCGTCGTCCGACGGACCCGGCTCGGACCGCGCCCGGGCGGTTCGGCCTCCGGTCCCGAGTGACGCCTCCGGGGCGGAATCCCGGGCCGGTCCCGGGCCGGAATCCCCGGCCCGGTTCCAGGGCTCCGGCCCCGGCGGCATCGACCGGCGCGCAGCGTCCGGTCCCTGCCCCGGGGACCGGACCACAGGTCCCGGACCGGGATCCGGGCCGGACGGCCCGCCGGCCGGAGGGCGGCCGCCGCCCCGGGCGCCCGGGCGGGACCCGGCCCGCCCCGGACCGAGGCCCGGCCCGGCATCCGGCGGGACCATATGCGTCGGTCTCATCCCCCTGGCCTCCGCGTCAGCGGCCCGCGCGGCCCGCGCGGAGCTTCCCGAGGCCGTTCAGCGTGCGCTGTGCCTGCGCCGCGAGCTTCGGGCGTTCGCGGACGAAGCCGTGGGCGCGGCGCGGCGGCTCGCGCAGCAGCCAGTGCAGCGCGGCCCCGGGCCCCGGCCGCAGTACCGCGCCCTCGTGGACCCGGAGTTCCCCGGTGTGCAGCGAATCCTTGTACTCCGCGTCGCCGCGCCCCAGGTCGAGCAGGCCGATCCCGGCCGCCGCCGCGCCCTCCGCCATCCGCAGATGCAGCACCAGGCCCGGCGAGTACTTGGCGAACGCCGGGTCGTAGGAGGGGAACCAGCAGGCGAGGAGGGTTTCGGAGCGGAGGCCGAAGTGCGCGGCGACCGGGCGGTCGGCCACGTACAGCACGGACAGCACTCCGGAGCAGCCCGGATCGTCGGAGGCGTGCAGCCGCCGGACGAGTTCGGCGATCCACTCCCTGGCGAAGCGGTCGCCGCGGCCGGTGCGGCGGTACTGCGCGGACTTCCACTCCATGAGCGTCGCCAGCGCCGCCGGGTCGCGTTCGTCGAAGACGAAGCGGACCTCCCCGGCCTGCCGGGCGAGTCTGCGCTCCTTGGCGAGGGTGGTTTTGAGGAACTTCGGCGCCCGGACCCGCAGCACGTCCTCGTAGGCCGGATAGCCGCCGGAGACGTCGATCACCGGCGAGCGAAAGGATTCGGCAGCGGGACCGGAACCGGCGGGGACGAACAGCTCCTGGCCGTCCTCCAGATTGTCGAACTCGAACACCGAGAGCCCGCAGGCGGCGAGCAGCTCGCGGCCGGTGAGCCCGAGACCGGGGGCGAGCACCGCGCCCTGGCAGTCGGAGACGCCGAGGCCGACGGCCCGGCCGCGGCCGAACGCGGAGCGTTCGAAGGGCAGGAACCCCACGGGTTCGGCCGCTTCGCCGTCTCTCCACAGAACCGCCACGCGGGTCTCCGGCCGGACCCGGCCGACGGCCAGGGTGAACCCCGGCTCCATGAAGGGACTGGCGGGCGCCCCTTCGGCGATCATGGCCCGGCGCAGTGCCCGCCAGGCCTCCAGTTCGCGCTCACCCAGCTCGGCGGGTGTCACTATCCGGACACGGACACCACGCGCGGTTCCGGTGGCGGTTGCGCCCGGCGCGTCGACGAGGCTCATCGGACCCCCGGCCTCCCCTGAGTTCTCCCGGGACAGGACGGTACCGGGCCATTGCCGACAGGATAGACAGCCCCGGCGAGGTGTGCCGTTGCTGTGAAGACTTGGGGAGGACGTTACCCCCGGGAAGTCCGTTTCCTCCCCGGGGTGGGGAACGAGCGCGCCCCGGCTTGACCAACTGATATTCGAACACGGTCGGTTGATCGTAGGATTCTTACGCTTCCGTCCCCCTGCGGGAGTCCGACGTGTCCGGGAAGGACTCTGTCTCCAGTGACCTCTTCAGCGCTCGTCGCCCATATACGTCAGATACACCAGATGCGCCAGATGCGTCCGGCATTCTCCGCGTCCGCACCGCTTTGCAGTCATGTACCCGGCTTCATGGATTCACCGGCGCCGGGCCGCAGATGGTGAGCCGGGACACCCGGGCGACCGCCCGGACCCCTTCGCCCTCTCCTTCCCCTTCTTCTTCCGCGTCCCCTTCTTCCCCTTCTTCCCCTTCTTCTTCGCCTTCGGTACGGACTCCGGTCTGGTGGCCCCTGCTGACCCTCGTGGCCGTCGCCGCGGCGGCTGCGGGCGCCGCCGAGTACACCCCCGTCGACTGGCGCCGGATCGTCACGGGTGCCGCCGCGGGCGCCGCGGTGCTGCTGTTCTTCTGGGTGCTGCTGCTGGCACGGCTGCTGCGCCGGCAGCGCCTCCGTCACGCCGCGGACCGGCGCACCGACGAGGCGCGCGCCGCCGAGGTGGCGCATCTGGCCTCCGTACGGGTCCCGGCGATCGCCGAGCGGCGGCGCGAGGGCCGCGGGCTGGACGACGTCCCTGGCCCCCTCTCACCGGCCGCCGACACCGGTGAGGACTTCGCCGCCGCGCTGGACCTGATCGTCGCCGCGCTCGGCTCGGACGAGGCGGTCCGCCGCGAGCGGGCGCTGCGCGACGCGGTCCAGGCGGCCTTCGAGTCCGTCGCCCGCCATATGCACGCCATGGCCACGGTCCAGCAGCAGGTGCTGGACGAGGTGGAGCAGAGCATCGAGGACCCCGAGCTGATGTCCGGGGTGATGAAGGCGGACCACGCCGCCGCGCAGATGACCCGCAAGGCGCAGACGCTGCTGGTGATGTGCGGGGTGTGGCCGGCCCGCCGGGAGAACCGCCCGGTGTCGCTGTACGACTGCGTGCGCGGCGCGCAGTCGCGGATCGTGGAGTTCGCCCGGGTCGAGGTGCACGGCGGCCAGTCGCTGTACGTCGTACCGCCCGCCGTCGAGGGCGTGATGCACGCGATCGCGGAACTGCTGGAGAACGCCACCGTGTTCTCGCCCTCGCGCACCCAGGTCGTCGTCACGGTCCGGGAGGTGGGCTCGGGGGCGGTCGTGGAGATCGACGACGCGGGGCTGGGGATGGCCCCGGACGTCCTGGACCAGGCCACGGCCAGGATCCGCGACGAACTCGACCTGGCGAACCTGGGCGCGGTGCCGAAGCTGGGGCTGGCGTGCGTCGGCCGCTGGACCCGGGAGCTGGGGTTCAGCGTGGAGCTTTCGGCGGCCTCGGCGTACGGCGGGACCCGGGCGGTGGCGTTCCTGCCGTACCGGCTGCTGACCGAGCCGCTGTCGCACTTCGCACAGGGCGGTACGGGCGCGGGCGCGGGCGTGGGCACGGGCGCGTACGGCCGGGGTCCGGGTGCCCGGGAGGCCGCGGGGTCCGGGGCGGGGGCCGGGATGTCCGCGGGCCGTGCTCCGGCGGCGTACGGCGCCCCGGAGGTCGGCGGGCGCTCCGCCCGTACGGCCTATCCGTACGGCAACCGCCCGCCGGAGGCGCGTTCCTGGGGCGTGTCGGACGGTCCGGCCGGGGACACCCGGGCGGCCCTGCCGCGCCGCCGCAGCAGGCGGGGCGCGGCGGTCGAGGCGGCGGCCCAGCAGGCGCTGGGCCCGCGGGTGCCGCCCGCCGAACGCCCCCTGCACCCGGCGCCGCAGCCCCCGATCCCGCCCGCGCCCGCGATGCCGGAACGGGCCGCGGGCTGGAGCCCGGAGGATGCGCGGGCTTCGGTGGCGAACGTCCTGTCGGGCACGCGCCGGGGCCGGGCGACGGTCGCGGAAGCGCGGGAGCGGGCCCGGGCGGAGGCGGAAGCATGGCCGGGGACGGGGCCGGGCGACGACGGGTACGGGGACGCCGGTTACGAGGAGGCCGCGCCCGCCGCGTACGAGCCGCCGTACGACTCCCGCACCCACCACACGTACAACACGACCTACGACACCTCGTACGACCCCCGTACGGACGGCGGCGCACCCCGTCCCCCCGAACCAGACGTCCATCATGGAGGCAGACCGTGACCGGGTTCATTTCGACACTCCCCGACGTGGGCTGGATGCTCAGGCCGTTGATCGAAATCCCGGGTGTCCGGCACGCCGTCGTCGTCTCGGAGGACGGCCTGCGGCTGGGCCACGCCTCGGCGCAGCGGCTCCGCGGCCCGGTCGGTGAGCTGAGCGTGGCGCAGGCCGAATCGCTCTCGGCGGCCTGCGCGGCGATGAACATGACGGGCAGGTCCACCGCGTCGCTGCTGTTCGGCGCGGGGGCCGGCATGCGGCAGCTGATGCTGGAGTCCGAGCACGGCTTCGTCCTCTTCTCGCAGGCCGGGGTGGGCGCGCATCTGGCCGTGGCGACGGGCACCGACGCCGACGTCGGCCTGGTCGCCCAGCAGATGCAGCTGCTGGTGGCCAAGATCGGGGCGCACTTGAGCAGTCAGCCGAGGGACCCCGTGGCCGACACACGATGACGGACCTTCCGGAGGAACGCCCCGGGCAGGGTCCGGAACAGCGGACCACCCCGGCGGTCAGGCCGTATGTGATCACCCAGGGTCGCGCGGGCACCGGTGCCGAACCGCTGCCGTGGGAGACCCTGGTGATGGCGACGGATGCCGCGTTCCCCGCGTCCCTCCAGCCGGAGCACCACATGATCCTCCGGCAGTGCCAGGGGCTGCTCTCGGTCGCCGAGGTGGCCGCGTACCTCGGGCAACCGCCCTCCGTGGTGCAGGTACTGCTGGCCGACCTCGTCGACTGGGGCCTGGTGGTGCTCCGTCCCCCCATTCCGCCGGCCGACCGCACCGATGTGACCATGCTGAGAAAGGTCCTCCATGGCCTCGAACACCGTCTCTGACCCCCGGGACCGGGACACCCCCGGTGAGC
Organism: Streptomyces tsukubensis; assembly: GCF_003932715.1. NCBI lineage: Bacteria > Bacillati > Actinomycetota > Actinomycetes > Kitasatosporales > Streptomycetaceae > Streptomyces > Streptomyces tsukubensis. The sequence continues at coordinate 2,964,717 of NZ_CP020700.1, forward strand.
GGGGCCCGGGACACGGCCCGGGACACCGGAGCCAGTCCGCTCCCGCCGCCCTTCCCGCTCCTCCTCCTGCCCCCGCCGACGGCGACGCTCCCGGGAAGTACGTCCCGGCGAGCGTCAGGGGCGCGGCCAAGATCCTGGTCGTCGGCCCGCTGGGGGTCGGGAAGACCACGCTGATCGGCACGGTCTCGGAGATCAAACCGCTCTCCACGGAGGCGGTGATGACCCAGGCGGGGGCGGAGGTCGACACCCTGGTGCGGGCCGGGAAGACCACCACGACCGTGGCGCTCGACTTCGGCCGGATGACCATCGACGGCGCGCTGGTGCTCTATATCTTCGGCACGCCGGGGCAGCAGCGGTTCCTGCCCGCCTGGCGGGAGCTGGCCCGGGGCGCGCTCGGTGCGCTGGCGCTGGTCGACACCCGTAACCTGGCGGCGTCCTTCGACGCGCTGGGCAATCTGGAGGATCTGGGGCTGCCGTTCGCGGTGGCGGTCAACGACTTCCCGGGCAGCCCGCGCTATCCGGAGGAGGAGCTGCGCGGGGCGCTGGACCTGCTGCCGGGCACCCCGCTGGTGTACTGCGACGCACGGGACCTGCGGTCGTCCGTGGGGGCGCTCATCGCGCTGCTGGAGCATCTGATCGACGACGACGCCCCGGGCCGGGACACGGCCGCGGGCGGCCCTCGGTGACCTATCCCCCGCAGCATGCCTACCCCGCGTCCCGTACCCCCGGCGGCCGGTGTCCGGTGGCGCCGTCGCTCTACGGTCCGGAGCCGGACGGCAATGCGCTGCCCGCGTTCTACGAGGAGCTGCGGCGCGAGTACGGGCCGGTGGCACCGGTCACGGTGGCGCCCGGGGTCCCGGCGTGGCTGGTGATCGGGCACCGCGAGGTGCTCCACCTCACCCGTGAGGAGGGGGACTTCTCGCACGATCCGCGCCGCTGGTCGCTGCTGCGGGAGGGGCGGGTGCTGCCGGAGTCTCCGATCATGCCGCTGGTCGGCTGGCGTCCGGCACTGCTGTACGCGGACGGGCAGCAGCACCGGCGGATGCGGGCGGCCGTGTCGGAGGCGATCGCCCGGATCGACGGCCATGAACTGCGGCGCAGCGTACGGGCGACGGCGGAGGAGCTGATCGTGTCGTTCGCCGCGCGCGGGGAGGCGGACCTCGTCGCCCACTATGCGCAGAAGCTGCCGTCCCAGGTGATCATCCGGCTGCTCGGTCTGGACGAACGCACCGGCCAGCAGCTGATCTGGGCGATCACGGGCACGGTCGCGGCGAACGCGGACTCCGTGAACGCCAGCCGGCGGATGGGGGCGATCCTCTCCGAACTGGTCGCCGAGAAGCGGTCCCGTCCGGGCGATGACCTCACCTCCACCCTGCTGGGCCACCCCGCGCGGCTCACCGACGAGGAGGTGGTGCACAACCTGGCGGTGATGTTCCTGGCGGGCAACCACACGACGGTGAACTGGATCTCCGCGACGCTGCGCGTACTGCTCTCCGACCCGGCGTTCCGCTCCTCCCTCGCGGGCGGCCATCTGACCGTGGACGACGCCCTGGACCTGGTGCTCTGGCGCCACCCCCCGACCCAGCACTTCCCGGCCCGCTACGCCACCCGCGACCTCACCCTGGGCGGTCGCGCGATCCGCGCGGGCGACATGCTGCTGCTGGGCCTGGCGGGCGCCAACCAGGACCCGGCGATCCTCCCGCCGGACGGCGCCCCGGTGGTGGGCAACCGCTCCCATCTGGCATTCGGCGCGGGCCCGCACGCCTGCCCGGCCCAGGACCCGGCGCGCCTGATCACCCGCACGGCGGTCGACACCCTCCACCACCGCCTCCCGGACCTGCGCCTGTCCGTCCCGGAATCCCAGCTGACGTGGCTCCGCTCCCCGTGGAGCAAGGGCCTGGCGGCGCTGCCGGTGAGATTCGGGCCGAGGCGGTAGCGCCGGATCCGCGAGACCGGTCAGCTTGGCCGGTACGCCCCGTGCGCCACCGCACGCCCCCACACCGCAACGAAGGCGTCCCGGCACAGCCGGACCACGGCGGGATCGGTGACGGCTTCCTCCCCGGTCATGGTTCCGTCGCCCGCGAAGTGGTTGAAGAGGACCGTCGTACCGTCGAACAGCCAGAAGTCATTGCCGGGGAGCGCGATGTCGGACGCCTGCCGTCGCGGCAGCCAGCGCACGTCCTCACCGGCCTTGAGGTTGTGTCCCGCGGTCAGTTCGTACTCGTACCGTACGTAGGCGGAGACGGGCTCCGAGACGATGCGCGCCCGGTGCACCGCAACCCCACGGTCCACGCCTGACCGGACCAGCTCAATCCACCAGGGCCAGCGCTCCGCCGGATCGAACCGGTCCCCGCGCACCCATTCCCGGTAGTCGTCGTCCAGCCCGTAAGCGTCTCGCATCTCCAGGTGGTGAGCACTGCGCCGGGCGCCCCGGAACAGCTCCTCGAACCGTGACTCGGACACCGTGCACCTCCGGGAGAAGCCTGCGCGATCGGCAAGGACAACGAGTCCTTGCCCCGCCACGGACCGAGTACGCAGCTCCCGGATCCGACACTCGGGCCAGAGATCCCCGAACCGCACCCCGCTGACCCGGTGATCGAAAAGCGACCCACCGGGACCGATGAGTTTCGGTACGGTCCCCGGTCAGAGATCATGACTGGCGCACCACCCGAGGGTGGGCCGGACCCGAGACCCCGAGGAACCACAGATGCGCACTCTGATCAGCACCGCCTTCATCTCTCTCGACGGTGTCGTGGAGGCCCCGGGCGGCGAGCCCGGCTACCGGAACTCCGGCTGGACCTTCAAGCACACCGACTTCCTGCCCGAGGCCTTCGCCATCAAGGGCCGCGAGCAGGACGAGGCCACGGCCATACTGCTGGGCCGCACCAGCTACGAGGCCTTCAGCCAGGTCTGGCCGACGATGGAGGAGTTCGCGCAGTACAAGGAGATGCCGAAGTACGTCGTCTCCACCACCTTCGGCGAGGGCGATCTGGTGTCCAACTGGGGCGAGACCACGATCCTGCGCTCGGTGGACGAGGTCGCCGCGCTCAAGGAGACCGACGGCGGCCCGATCATCGTCCACGGCAGCGCCACCCTGAACCACGCCCTCTCGGACGCCGGTCTGATCGACCGCTACCACCTGCTGGTCTTCCCGCTGCTCCTGGGCGCGGGCAAGCGGCTCTTCAGCACGACGGACAAGGACGTCCAGAAGCTGCAGCTGGTCGAGCACGAGGCCTACGCCAACGGCCTCCAGCTCAATGTCTTCGACGTCGTCCGCTGACCGGCAGGTCCGGAGGCAGCGGGCTGCCTCGTCCCAGGGCGTCCGCAGATGTCAGGAAGCCGAGAGCGCCAGGTCGGGCATCCACGGATGCCGCAGGTACTGGCCCTCGGCGGAAATGTGCAGGGTAAAGGTATCCGGGGCCGGGTTCTCGGCCGCGTCGTAGGCGTCGAGGGTGCGCTCGATGAGCTGCCACAGCTTGACCGGCCCCCCTTCCCGCACGTCCCAATGGCCGTCTGTGGGGGTGAGGGTCGCAGCGGACCCGGTGGCAACGTCGACCAGATGCACCACGTCACCGATGGTGATCATCTGGGCGGTGGGTACGGCACTCTGCGCGAGGAAGCGGAGATGAAACGCTTCCTCACTTGCGGCATTGAGCCGATCGGGGCTGTGCCGGGCCGTGCGGGCCGCTTTCGGCAGGTCGGAGGTCCAGTGGGCGGGGTTGCCGAAGGCCGGAGCGGCATGGGTGCGGGCCGACATGAACGAGACGGTGCCCGGTAGGAGCGGGCCCTGGGCGGTGCCGTCCCCGTTCACGGTGAGCAGCACTCGGGCGTATCCGTACAGCCAGCCGGAGAGGGTGAGGAGGATCTTTCCGCCGGGGCGGGTCTGGGCGATCAAAGCGGGTGGAACATGGCGGAAGGAGCAAGCGGCGACGACGCGGTCGAAGGGGCCTTCGGGCCAGTATCCGTAGAGGCCGTCCGACGTGGCCAGCGTGGGCGTGTAGCCGAGGCCGTAGAGGGCGTTCGCCGCCTGTTCGAGGCGGTGAGGGTCGACTTCGACGCTCGTGATGCCGGCGGAGCCGAGGCGCTCACAGGCGAGCGCGGTGGAGTAGCCGGTTCCGGTGCCGATTTCCAGGATCGTCTGCCCCTCGGTGACATCGGCGTCCGCCCACATGCGCAGGACCAGGGACGGCAGGGTGGACGAGGAGGTGGGGGCGCCGCCATGTCGTACGGCGGGCTGTGCCCAGTCCGGTTCGTCGTTGTCGAATTGCGTGATCAGGGTTTCGTCGGCGTAGGCGGCGCTGAGCCACCGGACCGGGTCGAGGTCGGCCGTGACGGGCTCCCAGACCGTGAGCCCATGTACGTCGACCCGGTCGGCTGGAAGGTAGAAACCGGGAACGAAACGGTGCCGCGGCACCGTTTCCACGGCAGCCCGCCAGGCCGGATCGAGGGCTCCTCTGTCGGTGAGGATCTTTGCCATGTCCGCGCGGAGGCGTGCAGCCTCGGTCTCCAGATCGGCGGGCGTCATCGTGCCTCGTCTCCTTTCGTGCTCAGGATGTCGGCGAAGGCCTCGGCGTACCGGACCGCGTTCTCCACCCAGCGGACCGGCACCGGCGCGTAGGTGATCCGGCCGCACCGCAGACAGTTCGCCGTCAGCGGGCACGGCGCGGGACCGGTGAGCGCGGTCGCCATCACGGATACGTTTCCGGCGGTACGGACAGCTCCGCCCAGACGTACTTCCCGGGCCCCACCCGGTCCTCCACCCCCCACCGGTCGGCCAGCTCCGCCACCAGCCACAGCCCGCGCCCGCCGTCCGCGTCGGGCGCGGGCATCCTCAGCGAGGGCCGTCCGGCCCCGGTGTCATGGACCTCGATGCGCAGCCCGCCGGGGGTGCGGGCGCACCGGGTTTCGATCTGGCGCCCGGCCGCCGCACCGTACCGAACCGCGTTCGTCACCAGCTCGGAGAGAACCAGGGTGGCGGAGTGCTCGATGGCCGAGAGCCCCCAGCCCGCGAGCGCCTTGCGCAGCCCGAGCCGGGCTCTGCCGACGCTCCGGGCGTGGCGGTTCCACCGGGCGATCCATGTGCCGCCGCTGCAAGGCCCGTTCATGTCTGCGCCGCTCCTCTGAGTACCCGCACAAAAGCGGAGGAACCTCTATCAACTAACCGGAATCATCTGATCCTTAGTCGGATCAGGTGAATTGCACTGCACTTGATGGTTCCAGCATGAGGGTGCGGCGTTAGCTTCACCAGGTCGGAAGCAGTGACACCAAGGGGGTGTCACGAGGGGAGACGGCCATGGGGCGACGCCACGACAACTCCGGAGCAGCAGCGACGTCGGCGGCACTCTTCGGGGAGCTGTTGAGACACCACCGCGAGCGGGCGAACCTCTCACAGGAGCAGCTCGCGGCCCGGATTCCGTGCGACCGGTCGCTGGTCACGAGGGTGGAGGCGGGTACGCGGGTGCCTCAACTGCCGTTCGTCACCCGCTGCGACGAGCTGTTGGGTGCGGACGGGATGCTGGTGTCCCTCTGGTCGCGGGTGAACTGGTATCCCCAGGTGGACCATCCGGACTGGTTTCGTCGGCGGGCCGAGATGGACGCCCAGGCCGAGGCCGTACACGTCTACCAGAGTCAATTCATGCCGGGCCTGCTGCAATCCGACGACTACGCCCACGCCCTGCTTGCGCCGACGCTGGGCGCGAAGTTGGCCCGGGACTTGACCACAGCCCGGCTGAGTCGGCAGCAGCGCTTCTTCGTTCCCGACGGCCCGTTGCTGTTCGTCGTTCTGGACGAGAGCGCACTGCGGAACGTGGTCGGCAGCCCATCAATAATGCGGGACCAGTGCGCGTTTCTGCTGGCAGCAGGCAAACGGCCGAACATTCGCATCCAAGTGGCCCCATCCGAAAGCCCTCTGGACCTTCCTGCGGCATCCTTCTCGATGATCACGTTGCCCGGGGGTGAGCGGTGGATCTACTCCGAGTCCCTGGACCGGGGGCACTTCAGCAACGATCCGGCCGTCCACACCCGTCACGCCCGAACCTATGATGTGCTCAGGGCCGACGCCCTCTCCGCACTCGAATCCGCGGCTCTGATCACCGGCTTCATGGAAGGGTACTCAGGGGATGGACAACGGCTTCACCTCGGAAACCTGGGTCAAGAGCAGCTACAGCGGCCCCAACGGCGGCGACTGCGTCGAGGTGGCCCACGTATCCGGGGACACCGCCGCCGTCGCCGTACGTGACAGCAAGAACCCCGCCGGCCCCCGTCTCCACCTCACCCCCCGGGCCTTCGCCGGCCTCGTCGAGTACGCCAGAGGTGCCTCACTCTGAGGCGCGGGGCGTCTGCGACCTGGAGCTGTGGCCCAGTTCGCGGCCCAGGCCGAAGTAGTGGCGGAAGTTGTAGACGAGCGGGCTCCAGGCCACAGGCTCGATGTACTGGGTGCCGGGCACCGTGATGCCCGGTGCCGCGTGGACCCGCACGACATGCGCCTCGACGATCAGGAACTCTCCCTCGCCGTCGTACCGCACCGCCGCCGCCCTGGCCTCCATCTGGAGGGGACACTCCGCGACCCGCGGCGGGGCGATCAGCTCCGAGGGGACGGGCGTGAGGCCGGCGGCGGTGAACTTGTCGGGCTCGTGGGTGACCCGGCCGCGCGGGTCACCGGGAAACGGCGGGCGGCCGGTCAGTCCGCCCAGCAGCTCCACCTGCGGCCACAGCTCGGGGCCCGGCAGGCCGACGGCCAGGTCGCGGCGTCCGGCGAGCAGATTCTCACCGGTCCGGCCGTCGGGGCCCAGCCCGAGGACCAGCGTCTGCCCGAGCGCCCAGGCGGAGGAGATCGGTGCGAGGTTGTCCGTGCCGTCCTCGTTGCGGGTGGTGAGCAGGGCGACCGGGGTGCCGAAGTAGAGGATGCTGGGCGTGATCACCCGGGTGGCGGCGGCGGACTCCGGGAGTGCAGTTGTTTCCATGGCCCGAACCGTAGGCACGCGGCGTTTCGGCAGGCGCCGAAGTATCACGGGGAGAGAATCGGTGGATGGACCCCCGAGAATCCGGCCGCGACCTCGCCGCCGTCGCCTCCCTGCTCGCCGACCCCACCCGGGCGGCGATCTGTCTGGCGCTGCTCGACGGGCGGTCCTGGAGTGCGGGGGAACTCGCCCGGCATACGGGTGTGGCGCCGTCGACCGCCACCGGGCATCTCCACCTCCTGGTCGCCGCCGGACTGCTGGCGGAGCAGCGCCAGGGGCGGCATCGGTACGTGGCCCTGGCGGGCCCGGACGTCGCGGACGTGGTGGAGACCCTGGCCGCGCTCGCCCCGCAGTCCCCGCGGCCCGCGCCCCGGTCGCTGCGGTCCGCCCGCACATCCCGGGCCCTCGCCCGGGGCCGTACCTGCTACGACCACCTGGCGGGAGAACTCGGCATCGGCATCACCGACGCACTGGCCCGCCGGGGCCTGCTCGACGACCGCGGCGGTCTGGCACTGACCCCCGACGGCCGGGCATTCCTCACCGGCCTGGGCATCGACCTTCCGGTCACCCGCAGACCCGCGGTGCGGTCCTGTCTCGACCTCACCGAACGCCGTCCGCATCTCGCGGGCGCGGTCGGCGCCGCCCTCTGCCGTCATGCCTTCGACGAGGGCTGGATCACCCGGATCGACTCGACCCGGGCCGTCGCCGTCACCGAGGTCGGCGCCCGGGAGTTCCGCCGCCACCTCGGGCTCGAAACGGCGAGCGCCCGTACGGCCGCCTGACGGGGACGGCCGTACGGGCGCTCAGCGGCTTTACGTCAGGCCGAAGGAGCTGGCCTGGTCGTTCATCGCATTCCCGACATACGACGTGTCGGCGGTGTAGAACTGGCGCGCGCCCTGGAAATAGGCCGCCGAGAACAGTTCGACATAGCAGTTGCTCGCGGTCTTCAGCGAACTGGTCCGGTCATTGAAGTTGACCTGGCTGAGGTTGTCGTGATGCCCGTTCCAGAAACCGTCGTCCCGGCATCCACCGGGGCCGTAGTTGATATAGGAACTGCCACCGTAGTTGGCGTCCTCGAAGAGGATGACGCGAATGTAGTTCGCCTGATTGGCGGCCCCGAATGAACCCTTCTTGGCGGCCGAGGACTTGATGGACGCGTTGAGCTTGTTGATGAACTGCTTGTCCTTGCCCGCCTTCGCCTGGGTCGGGACGTCGGTGACCCGGCTGCCGGTCACGGCTGCGACAGCCTCGCGGAAGGTGCCGTAACAAGTAGTCGTCTGCGTACCGGAATTATTGATGCAGTGGGACTCTCGCTCCGCCTGGGGAGCCGCCACGGCCGTCGCCGGTGACATCAGAACGCCCGCGCACGCAGCGGCCACCAGTCCGGTCACAGCAGTTCTTACTCTCAAGGCTTCCTCATTTCTACAAAGGTGCGGCCAACACTCTTAACCGGTACGGCCGTTCACCCGGCGGTCCTTTCGGAACAGGAGAGGGAGTCACCACCCGGAAGGTTGCCTCGTGGTGCGGGAATCCGCCTCACATCAGCATTCAAGGATCCGGGTCGACCCATTTCCATCGGACCGGAACCGAAACGGACGAGGCTGCATCCGCACCGCTCCGGACGCCCGTCCCGACCACCGCAAGCCGCGGCCGGAGCTGCCACGGCCCGACGGCACGGTGAAGGTGCCGACCAACCTCCCCCGTAACGGACCGTTATGCGATGATCCGCTCATTCGTTCGTCTTGGAGTGCGGAAAACGGGGGTTCGCTCAATGACGGAGCTGCTGCGGGGTGCCATCTGCCCGATCCCGGTCGCGTCGCTGCGCATCGGGGTGATGCCGGAGTTGCCGGTCGGGGTGACCCTGTCCACGCCGGACGAACCCTCCGGTAGTGAGAACGCGTTCTGGGTCACCGACGAGCAGCCCGTGCACCCGTCCGGTGCCGTACGTCTGGTGGGACCGCACGACGGGGCACAGTGGCTCCAGGTCGATGTCCCCTGTCTGGACGGGGCGGTCGACACCGTCAACATCATGGGGCTGGCGGGGCCGGGCCTCGCCGAAGCAGCTATCGGGGTGGTCGCCCCCGACGACTCCCTCATCGCCCGGCACACGGTCACCGGCGCCCCCGAAGGGGACGGCCTCTTCCTGGGGCAGCTCATCCGCCGCGACGGCTCCTGGTCCTTCCGCGCCGTCGGACAGTGGCTGACGGCCGAAGCAGAGACCACGACCGCGACCGCCGAAGAGACCGAGACCGAACCGGAGACCGAGCCGGAGACCGAACCCGCCCCCGTGCCCCGGGCGCCCGACGGGTCCTGGCAGCCCGGCGCGGTCTTCGAGCCGTACACCGTCGAAGGCCGGGGCAAGGACGTGATCAACGCGCCCGCCTGGCTGCCGCCGGGGCTCGTCGTCGTCGAGCTGCAGTCCGACGACAGCAAGGGATACGCCGCCGTACGCAGCCTCGACCGGTCCAACAAGACCTCCTCCCTCTTCAGTTCGAGCAGCACCCGCAAGAGCCGCCACCGCGCCGTCACCGAAGTCCCGGTGCACGGGCGGCTGCGGCTGCTCGTCGAGGACGAACGGGCCTGGACGCTCCGGATCCTCCCGCTGTCCGCCGCCGAACGGCTCGACGGCACGGTCAAGGGCCGGGGCAATGACGTCTTCCTGTACGACGCACCGCTCGCCGACCTCACCTGCCGTTCCGACGGCCACCACTGGATCCGCCTCCACCGGAACGCGAACCGGAAGAACTACGACAGCCTCAGCGGCGACAGCGAGGAGACCAATCCGCTGCCGGACGGGCGGTTGCTGCTGACCATCGACTGCGAGAAGGCGTGGGAGCTGAAGGTCACCCCCGTCGAGGACGCCGGTGAGCGGACCGCCGACGACTCCGGGGGGAAGCCCGAGCCCCGACTCCGCGCCAAGGGCGAAGGGGAGGCTCCGGAGCCGCTCTACGCAGGGTCCGGCGACACCTGGCCCTTCGCCCACTTCGAGACCTTCACCACCGAGGGCAAGGGCGAGCAGGTGGTGTCCGCTCCCGGCGGGCTCCCCAACGGCCCGGTCCTGGTCCAATTCGAGGCCGCCGGGAAGCGTTCGTACACGAGCATCTACTCCCTCAACCGCTGGCACAAGGACGAAGACAACCTCCTCAGCTCCGAGGTCATGAACCCCTGCCACCTCTTCCTCGCCGAGGAGCCGCCGATGCGGCGCCTCCGGATGCGGGTCACCGACCAGAAGTACGAGAGCAACCCGCGGCCGTGGACCGTGCGGATCCTGCCGGTCACCGCCGCCCCGCGGCTCGATGCCGCGCCCCGGCAGGGCCGTGGCCATGCGGTCTTCCTCTACAGCGGACCGCTCGCCGATCTGCGGCTGCGGACCGTCGAGGGCGACGAGCACTACGTCCACGTCCGGGCGTACGAGAACGCGGACACCAGCGAGTCCGGCACCTGGCACTCCGTGCTCTCCGGCGACGGCGGAGGTACCGCCCCGCTGCCCGCCTGCAAGGTGCTGCTGGTGGTGCAGACCGACGCCCGCTGGGAGATCGAGGCCCGGCCCGTCACCGACTGACGCGGTGGGGAACAGAGAGACCGAAAGGTGAGGAGCAGGAGATGACGGACCTTCTCAAGGGAGCGAACTCCTTTGTGCCGTCGGTGCCGTTGCGGGTCGGAGTCATGCAGGGGCTGAACGCCTCCGTGCTGCTGGTGACCGCACAGGGACGGGTCCGGGGCGGCGCCGACCTGGTGTTCCAGGGGCAGCCCGGGCACCCGTCCGGCGCCGTACGCCATCTCGGGCCGCACGACGGCGCCGACTGGCTCCAGGTGGACCTGCCCGCGGTCGAGGCCGGGGTGGACCGGATCGTGATCGCCGCATCGTCCGGGGGCGGGCCGCTCGGCACGGCCGCGCCCACGGTGGCGGCGTTCGCGCCCGACGGCACGATGGTCGTCCGGTACGCCCTCATCGACGCGACCACCGAGACCGCCTGCGTCCTGGGCGAGTTCTACCGGCGGGCCGGCGGCTGGAAGTTCCGTGCGGTGGGGCAGGGCTGGGACGACGGACTCGCCGGGCTGGCCGCCGACCACGGCCTGGAGGCCGCCCGTACGGGAGCCCCGCCCCCGGTCCCCGCGCCCATACCCCCGCAGCCCTTCCCGCGGTCCGCGGCCCCCGTCGCCCCCGCCTTCGCCGCGCTCCTACGGCACCCGGCGAAGACCGGATACGAAGCCGCCGCCGCGCAGGTACAGCAGGTGCAGCAGCTCCGCAGCGGGCCGCCCGTCCCCCCGGCGCCCGCCCCCGCAGCGCCCACCGCCCCCGGCGGCTGGGACTTCGGCGCCGAGTTCCAGCCCTACGCCGTACAGGAACGCGGCAGCCAGGTCGTCACCGTGCCGTCGAACGTGCCGCCCGGACCGGTGATCGTCGAGTTCGAGACCAGCGGTGACGACTACATCTGCGTCTACACCCTCGACGACCGGAACAAGGACGCCGACCTCCTCGTCAACACCACCCTCAGGGACCCGCGGCACCGCGCGCTCGCCGTCGCCCCCGAGGGCCGCCGCCTGAGGATCAGGGTCTCCTGCGAACGGCGCTGGACCCTCAAGGTCCTGCCGCTGAGCGCCGCCGCGCTGCTCGACGGCCCGCTGGAAGGCCGCGGCGACGACGTCGTCCGCTACACCGGACCACTGGCCGACCTGGTCTTCCGGGCGAAGACGGACAGCAACGTCACGGTGTACGGCTACGAGGTCGGGGACGGCGGGACCGAGCTGCCGGAGAACGACATCCTGCTGGTCAACGAGATCGGCAAGGTCCGCAGCAGCAGTCCGATGCCCCCGGGGCCGCTGCTGTTGAAGCTGAGCGCGGACGGCACCTGGACCATGCGGGCACGGCCGGTGTAACCCGCGGGCGGCGCCCGGACTGCACGGTAAGCGCCGATCGCGGACACTGGCCCCGTACACCGCCGTACGCCCACCCCGCCGGAAGGACAGCCGCCATGAGCAGCACCACCCCCGCCGATTCCGGCGCCGCCCCCGTCATCGCCGTAACCGGGGCCTCCGGGCGGCTCGGCGGCCGGGTCGCCAAGGGGCTCGCGGAGCGCGGGGCGGCGGTCCGGCTGATCGGGCGGGATCCGGCACGGCTGCCCGAACTGACCGGGGGCAGCAAGGCCCGGATCGGGTCGTACGGCGACGAGGAGGGCGTGCGGCGGGCCTGCGACGGCGTCGGGACCCTCTTCCTGGTCTCCGGTCACGAGGACCCGGGCCGGGTGCGGGAGCACCAGATCGCGGTGGACTCGGCGCTCGCGGCCGGGGTGGAGCGGGTGGTGTACGTGTCGTTCCTGGGCGCCTCCCCGAAGGCGACGTTCACCTTCGCCCGCGACCACTGGTACACCGAGGAGTACATCCGCGGCTCGTCCCTGCGGTACACGTTTCTGCGGGACAGCTTCTACCAGGAGGGGCTGGCCGGGATGGCGGGGGCCGACGGGGTGATCCGGGGCCCGGCGGGGCAGGGCCGGGTGTCGGCGGTCTCCCTGGACGATGTGGCGGACGCGGCCGTCGCCGTACTGCTCGGCGAGGGGCACGACAGCGCGGTGTACGACCTCACCGGCCCGTCGGCGCTCACCCTGGCACAGGCCGCGGAGCAGCTCTCGCGGTTCTCCGGCCGGACGGTGACGTACGTACCGGAGAACCACGACGAGGCGTACGCCTCCCGTGCCTCCTTCGGCGCCCCGGAGTGGGAGGTCGAGGGCTGGGTCAGCTCCTACGAGGCGATCGCGGCGAGCGAGCTGGCCCTGGTCTCGGACGCCGTGCCCCGGCTGACGGGGCGCCCGGCGCAGTCGTTCGCGGAGTTCCTGGAGGCCCGTCCGGAGACGTACGCGCATCTGCGCTTCTGACATCCGGCGGGCCGCCGGGTTACCGAGGGGCCCCGGTGCGCGGGGCGTCCGGGACCGTGGGCTGCGTCCGAGTTCGGCTCCGAGGCCGAAGTAGTGGCGGAAGTTGCAGACCAGGGGCCCGGCCGGCCCAGCCCTCTGACCACTTCCGGCGCCTACACCCTCGGAAACGGTTGAATTCGACACGACCGACAGAGTGCGGAATGGTTATCGGGCCAGTTGGCCGGCCATCCCAGCCATTCCCTCCCCGGCGCCGCACCCACCTCCCCCTGCGTGAAGTTCCGCTTCCCCGAACATCGGCAGGCCAGTTCCTGCTCACCCCTTGAAGCGGAATTCCCCGCAGTAGCACGCAATCTCTCCCCATGACCCTTCAGGCGTGATACTCGTTGCCCTGGAAAATGCGGTTCCATAGACTCTCGGCAAGCCCGGAGATAAATCCCCGGGTCGGGCATTTGCAAGCCCACGCACCAAAAACGGAGGACGAGACACCTGTGCAGCCACATGTTCATCGACGGATAATCGCCGCGACCGGAACCGCCTTAGCGATATCGCTGATGGCGATTCCGCAATCCGCCCAGGCCGAAACCGGAACCGAGGAGCCGGCCGAGGTCTCCGCGCCGATCGGCCCCGGCCCCCATGAGCTGGCCCTGGTCCCGGAGGTCGTCGAAGGCGAGCCCCCTCCCGTATCCGGAAACAGCGCAACGAAGTGCACACCCAACGGCGACACCTGCCAGATCCTCAAAGGCTCGGGTCTCAGGGTCGACAAGTGGTGGAGCACCGCGTACCAGTTCCCGGCCGACGGACGAAAGTGCAATATCCTCGCCACGTTCAAGTACAACACGACACATCCCTCGGGACCCAACGTCTGGGCCGTCGCCATCTTCCCGGGTTGCGCGACCGCACGCCCCGGAACCTTCATCAGATGGAAGACCGATGACGTGGGACCTGTTGTCTTCAGCAGGAACACCCATGTCAACGTGTCCTGGACCAACGGCTTCGGCACCACTCCGAACGCCCACGTTCACCGCTGATCCATGATCCCGGCCATGCCGCCGCAACAGTGGCGGCATGGCCGGAACTCTTCGCCGTTTCATGGAAAAGTGAAACAATGGCGACCATGGCGAAAAAGGTATCCATCACCGGTGAAATCGTTCCGAGGACTCTGCCGAGGGAAATGATGAGGAAGGTCGCGCATCTCCCGGGCGTCTTCCACATGATCACGTGGGCCGACGCGTCCGTCCCCCTGCTCCGCAATCGGATCGGCGCTCTGGTGGACGGCCCCGCCAAGCGCGACCGTACGCCTGCCTGAGGCCGTCGAATCCGGGGCGCGGACCAGGGCAAGGGGAGCAGGTCGTGTCCGCTCCCGGCGCGCTCCCCAACGGCTCGGTCCTGGTCCAGGTCGAGGCCACCGGCAAGCGCTCGTACACGAGCATCTACTCCCTCGCGGTCGTTCGCGGAGTTCCTGGAGGCCCGTCCGGAGACGTACGCGCATCTGCGCTTCTGACGCCCGCCGGAGCCCGCCGGGGAAGCTCAGGTGAAGTGGTAGCCGTGCAGGTCGGTGATCCGGTCATAGCCGAGGCGCCGGTAGAGCGCGTTGCTGGTGGGGTTCGCCGGGTCGGTGTAGAGGACGACGTCCGTGGCGCCCGCGGCCAGCGCCGTCCTGCTGATCTCGGCCGTCACGGCCGCCGCATAGCCGCGGCCCCGGAGCGGGGCCGGGGTGTAGACGGGGTCGATCCGGACCATGCCCGCGACCATCGTCGTCGCGGCGGCTATCGAGGCGGGGGTGCCGTCCGGGGTCTCCCAGAAGGTGAAGTGCCGGTCCGCGAACCGGGTCCCGGCCCAGTTGCCGCTGTCGGGTACGGGAGTCTCCCCGACGCTCTCGCAGAACTCGCCGCACATGCGGATCACGTCCCCCAGGTCCGGTCCGCCCGCGCGGCGGCCCCGGCCCGCCGGGAAGGGATCCGGCGGTGTCAGCTCCCCGAGGCGGTAGAGGTGCCACCGCTGGTGGAGCACCGCCGTCGCGCCCGTATGCCGCTGCCAGGCCTCGGTGAAGGCGTCGGCGGTCCCGTCCTCCGCGGTGATTCCGGTGAGCGTGAGACCGAGGTCGGCCAGGTACGTGGCGAGGGTTCCGGCCTGCTCGGGCGAGAGCCGGGTGACGCCCAGACGACGGGTCGGCGGACGGTAGAGGACCGCACGGACCTCGCCGTCCGCCGTCTCCAGCCGACCGAGGAGGGTGGCCTCGGTGCCGGATTCCGGCTTTCGCAGTTTCTCTATGGTCGTCAGCGGGGTGTTGTGGAGAGCGGGGCGGGAGCGCAGGAAGTCTCCGGCCCGGTCCAGGAACTCCTCGACGTCTTCGGTGAGGTGCCATTCTTCGGATCGCATGCCACATGATCACCGACGATGCGGGGGCCCGGAGGTTCAGTACGGCTCCCGGCTTCCCTTCTCGGCGACGGTGACGGCGACGGCCCGGAGGGATCCGGTCCTGACGATCCGGCCCTCGTCGAAGGCATGCCGGCCGAGCGCCGCACCCCTCTGCGGGCATCCGGCTCCGGCCGAGCCGCCGCTCTCCGGTTCCGGCGGCGCCTCGTCTCCGCTCAACGAGCTTCCCGACGCGCCCTGTTGAGCTCCGGAAAACCTGTTGACCGGGGGCGGCGGGAGCATGAGAGCGTCGCCCTCGGCGGCATCAACGGGGGACGGTGGACGTGACCGGTACGGATGTGACGCGCGGTCTGCGGGCTGAGGACATTCCGCCCGGTCAGGGGCTGTGGACGCCGGACTTCCGGCTGTTCTTCACCGCCCGCACCGCCTCGCTGCTGGGGGACGCGATGCTCCCCGTCGCGATCACGGCCGCCGTGCTGCGGGCGGGATACGGAACGAGCGGGGTGGGGTATGCGCTCGCTGCGCTCGTCGCGCCGTTCGCCGCGCTGATCATTTTCGGCGGGGTGATGTCCGACCGCTTCGGCGCCCGGCGGCTGATGATCATCTCCGATGTCGCCCGGCTGGGCTCCCAGGGAGTGCTTGCGCTGCTGTTCCTGCTGGGCACACCGCCGTTGTGGCAGATCCTGGCGCTGCTGGCCCTGATCGGTGCGGGCAGCGCGCTCTTCCAGCCGGGTGTCGCCACCGTCACCCCGCTGATCGCCCATGACGTGCAGAAGGCCAATGCCACGCTGCGGGTCGCGGAGTCCGTCGCCGTGGTCATCGGGCCGTCCGTGGCCGGCCTCCTGCTGGTGGTCTCCTCACCGGCGGTGGTGGTCGGCGTCGACGCTCTGACCTACGCGGTGAGCGGCGTCTGCCTGCTCCGGCTCCGTTCGGTCCCGATGGGTCCGGCCGGACGGGCCGGCGCGTCGACGTTCCGGGCCGATCTGGTGGAGGGCTGGCGGGAGTTCCGGGCCAGGACCTGGCTGTGGAGTGTCATTGTCGTCTTCATGCTCTGGCAGCTGGCCGGGGCCGGGCCGACCACGACCCTCGGCAACAGCACACTCGTCACCGACCACGGGGCATCGGTGTTCGGCCTGGTCATGTCGTCCCTCGGGGCGGGAAGCGTCGTGGGCGGGCTCGTCGCGATGAGGTTCCGCCCGCGGTATCCGCTCCGGGCCGGCGCCCTCTCCATGGTCCTCTGGGTGCCGATGCCGCTGAGCGTCGCCCTCGGCCTTCCCGCGCCGCTCATCGCGGTCTGCTACGGGGTGAGCGGCGTGGGCATGGCGTTCTGGGTCGTCATGTTCCACACGAGCGTGCAGACGCATGTTCCGCACAACGTCCTCGGGCGGGTGCACGCCTATGACGCGGCCGGTTCGCTGGTGATGAAGCCCGTCGGGCAGGCGGTGGCCGGCCCGCTCGCGCTCGTCGTGGGGACCGTGCAGCTGCTGTACGTGTCCGCCGCCATGGCGCTGGTCGTCAGCGCCCTGCTGCTGGCGATCCCGGCCGTGCGCGGCCTGAAGCGCGCGCCGGGCATGCCCTGACGGAACCGGGAAGAGGCGCTCAGGTCAGGACGCCCGCCCGCCACACCTCCCGGACCAGCGGCACCCCCGGCCGGTAGGCCAGATGGACATGGCTGGGGGCGTCCAGCAGGACGAGATCGGCGCGGGCGCCGACCGCGATCCGGCCGATGTCGCTGCGGCGCAGCGCCGCCGCGCCGCCCGCGGTCGCGGACCAGACCGCCTCGTCGGGCGTCATGCCCATGTCCCGTACCGCGAGGGCGATGCAGAACGGCATGGACGAGGTGAACGACGAGCCGGGGTTGCAGTCCGTGGAGAGGGCGACCGTCGCGCCCGCGTTCAGCAGGCGGCGGGCGTCCGGCCAGGGCGCGCGGGTCGAGAACTCGGCGCCGGGCAGCAGGGTGGCGACCGTGGTGCCGTTTGCCAGGGCGTCGACGTCGGCGTCCGTCAGATGGGTGCAGTGGTCGGCGCTGGCGGCGCCCAGTTCGACCGCGAGCTGTACGCCGGGGCCGTGGCCGAGCTGGTTGGCGTGGACGCGCGGGACCAGCCCCTTCGCCGCTCCGGCGGTGAGGACGGCCCGCGCCTGGTCGCCGTCGAAGGCGCCCTTCTCGCAGAAGACGTCCACCCAGCGGGCGTGCGGGGCGCAGGCGTCGAGCATGGGGCCGGTGACGAGGTCGACGTATCCGGCGGGGTCGTCGGCGTACTCGGGGGCGACGATATGGGCGCCGAGATAGGTGGTCTCCTCGGTGTGCCGGGCGGCGATCCGCAGCGCGCGGGCCTCGTCCTCGACGGTGAGGCCGTAGCCGGACTTGGTCTCGAAGGTGGTGGTGCCCTGCCGCAGCGCCTCGGTGAGATAGCGGGTGACGTTGGCGTCGAGTTCGTCGTCGGTCGCGGCGCGGGTGGCGGCGACCGTGGTCCGGATGCCGCCCGCCCGGTAGGCGTGGCCGGACATCCGGGCGTTGAACTCGGCGGTGCGGTCGCCCGCGAAGACGAGGTGGGAGTGGGAGTCGACGAAGCCGGGGATCGCGGCCCGGCCCCCGGCGTCGTACCGTTCGTCGGCCTCGGGCGCCCGGTCCGCGGGGCCCGCCCAGACGAACCGGCCCCCGGCCATGACGACGGCGGCGTCGGGGAGCAGCCCGAGGGGGGTGGCGGCGTCGCCGGTGCCGGGGGTGTTGGTGACGAGGCTGCCGATGTTGGTGACGAGGGTGGTGGGGGCGGGAGTGGGGTTCACGGGGTTGCTCCGTTCATTCGTGGGAGGGGCGGCGGTACGGCGGCGGTATGCGCCGGGGCGCGCGTACCGCCCGTACCGCCTGCACCGGGCGCGCCGCCGTCATCTCGTCACCGCCGCGATCGCCCGCGCCAGCTCCCCCGCCGTGTCCGGTACGGTCCGGTGGACTCCCCCGGCGACCACGGTCCGGCCGCCGACCACCACGTCGCGGACGTCCGCCGCCGTCCCCGCGAAGACGACCGCTTCGGCGGCGAGCCGGGGCACCGGGCCCGCCGTCCGTACGGTGTCGAGGGCGACGGTCGTGAAGTCCGCGGGCGCGCCGGGCTCCAGTCGGCCCGCGCCGGGGCGGCCCAGCGCGGCATGCCCGTCCCCGGCGGCGGCCCGCAGCAGGGCGGCGGCCGTCCAGTGGCCGCGGGTGCGGGTCCGCAGCCGTTCGTCCAGCTCCATCGCGCGGGCCTCTTCGAGGAGGTCGATCACGGCGTGGCTGTCGCTGCCGAGGCTCAGGGGGCTGCCCGCCCGCTGGAGCGCGGCGGCGGGTCCGATGCCGTCCGCGAGGTCGCGTTCGGTGGTGGGGCACATGCAGACGCCCGCGCCGGAGCCGCCGAGGATCCGGATGTCGTCGTCGGTGAGATGGGTGGCGTGGACGGCGGTGGTGGTGGGCTTCCAGAAGCCGTG
Source organism: Streptomyces tsukubensis (assembly GCF_003932715.1). Taxonomy (NCBI): domain Bacteria; kingdom Bacillati; phylum Actinomycetota; class Actinomycetes; order Kitasatosporales; family Streptomycetaceae; genus Streptomyces; species Streptomyces tsukubensis. The sequence continues at coordinate 2,983,384 of NZ_CP020700.1, forward strand.
GCGGTCGAGGAGCGCCGTCGGGGTGACCCCGTGGACCGCGAGGCACGCCTCGTTCTCGGCGGGCTGTTCGGAGAGGTGGACATGGACGGGGACGCCGTCGGTGCGTTCCGCGAAGGCCGGGTATCCGTCGCTCTCGGCGAAGGCGCGGACCGAGTGGACGGCCGCGCCGACTGTGACGCGGTCGCCGTCGGCCCGCTCCCGGAGCCGGGTCCACCGCTCGTACCAGGCGTCCGCTGAGCCGTCGCCGAACCGGATCTGGGGTCCTTCGAGGGGCCGGTGGCCGTCGGCTGTGAGGCCGCCGTGGAGGTAGACGGTGTCCAGGAGGGTGATCCGGACGCCCGCGTCCCGGGCGGCTTCGATCAGCGCCTCGCCCATGGCGTTGGGGTCGGCGTACGGGGTGCCGTCGGGGCTGTGGTGCAGGTAGTGGAACTCACCGACCGCGGTGATGCCCGCGAGCGCCATCTCGGCATAGGCGGCGCGGGCGAGGGCGTGGTACGTGTCGGGGGTGAGCCGGGCCGCGACCCCGTACATGACCTCGCGCCAGGTCCAGAAGGTGCCGGAGCCGGTCTGGACGGTGCCGCGCAGGGCCCGGTGGAAGGCGTGGGAGTGGGCGTTGGCGAGCCCGGGGAGGGTGAGTCCGCGCAGCGGTACGGCGCCGGGCGGCGGCGCGTCGGGTCCGGGCCGTACGGTACGGATCAGCCCGTCGCTCCCGGTGTCGAGCACCACCCCGGGCTCGACCCGGTCCCCGAGCCACGCGTACTCGGCCCAGAAGGTCCGGCCGCCGGAGGACGGGGTCAGCGGCTCCCGCATGCCAGGCCCTCCAGTACGTCCGCCAGGGCCAGGACCCCGGCCGTGCAGTCGTCCTCGGACGCCGACTCCGCCGGGGAGTGGGAGACGCCCGTCGGATTGCGGACGAAGAGCATCGCGGTCGGTACGGAGCCGGAGAGGATGCCCGCGTCATGGCCCGCGCCCGTGCCGAGGACCGGGACGGAGCCGCCGAGCAGTCCGGCGAGTTCGTCGCGCAGGGCGTGGGCGAACTCGACGACGGGGGTGAAGGACTCCCGTACCAGCGTCACCTCGACGCGGTCGTGCGCCGCGCGCTCCCGGGCGGCGGACTCGACGGCGGCCACCACCTCGTCCAGCACCTGCGGGTCGGCGGCGCGGGCGTCCAGCCAGCCGCGGACCAGTGACGGGATGGCGTTGACGCCGTTCGGTTCGACCGCGACCCGGCCGAAGGTGGCGACCGCGCCGGTGTCCTCGGCGGCCCGGCGGGCGGCGAGCACGGTCGCGGCGAAGCCGAGCATCGGATCGCGGCGGTCGGTGATACGGGTGGTGCCCGCGTGGTTGGCCTCGCCCGCGAAGTCGAAGCGCCAGCGGCCGTGCGGCCAGATCGCGGAGGCGAGGCCGATCCGGTCGCCGGAGAGGTCGAGGGCGCGGCCCTGTTCGATGTGGAGTTCGACGAACGCGCCGATACGGGAGAGCCGTACGGGGTCGGGGCCGATGGCTTCGGGGTCGTAGCCCGCGTTCTCCATGGCCTCGGGCAGGGTGACGCCGTCCGCGTCCTGGAGCCGGTACGCGGCCTCCCTGGTGAGCACACCGGCGGTGAGGCGGGAGCCGGTGCAGGCCAGTCCGAAGCGGGCGCCCTCCTCGTCCCCGAAGTTGACGATGCCGACGGGGCGGCGGAACGCGGCTCCCCGCAGCCGGAGTTCGTCGAGGGCGGCGAAGGCGGAGACCACGCCGAGGGGCCCGTCGAAGGCGCCGCCGTCCGGTACGGAGTCCAGGTGCGAGCCGGTGACCACGGCGTTCCCGGCGGTGGGATCGCCCAGCCAGGCCCACTGGTTGCCGTTGCGGTCGGTCTCGTACGCGAGTCCGCGGGTCTCGGCCTGCTCCTGGAACCAGGTACGGCAGTCGGCGTCGGCGCCGGTCCAGGCGTGGCGCCGGTAGCCGCCGGTACGGGTATCGCGGCCGATCGGGGCCAGCTCCTTCCACATGGTGTGGAAGGAGGGGCCGACTGGGGATGCGGTCATGTCCGGTCCCCCTCGCCGGATTCCGCTGGGCCCCCGAGGTCCCCGCCTTCGCGCATCGGGATCCGTACCCCCTTCTCCTCCGCGACCGTCTCCGCCGTCCCGTACCCCGCGTCGACGTGCCGGATCACGCCCATCCCCGGGTCGTTGGTCAGCACCCGCCGGATCTTCTCCCCCGCCAGGGCCGTACCGTCGGCGACGGTGACCTGTCCGGCGTGGAGGGAGCGGCCCATGCCGACGCCCCCGCCGTGGTGGAGGGAGACCCAGGACGCGCCGGAGGCGACATTGACCATGGCGTTCAGCAGCGGCCAGTCCGCGATGGCGTCGGAGCCGTCGAGCATCGCCTCGGTCTCGCGGTACGGGGAGGCCACCGAGCCGCAGTCGAGGTGGTCGCGCCCGATGACGACCGGCGCGGCCAGCTCCCCGCTCGCGACCATGTCGTTGAAGCGTTCCCCGGCGCGGTCCCGCTCCCCGTACCCCAGCCAGCAGATCCGGGCGGGCAGCCCCTGGAACCGGACGCGTTCGCCCGCGAGTTTGATCCACCGGGCGAGGGATTCGTTCTCCGGGAAGAGGTCGAGGACCGCCCGGTCGGTCTTCGCGATATCGGCGGGGTCGCCGGAGAGTGCGGCCCAGCGGAACGGGCCCTTGCCCTCGCAGAACAGGGGCCGGATATAGGCCGGTACGAAACCGGGGAAGGCGAACGCCCGTTCGTATCCGGCGAGTTTCGCCTCGCCCCGGATGGAGTTTCCGTAGTCGAAGACCTCGGCGCCCGCGTCCTGGAAGCCGACCATCGCCTCCACATGCCGGGCCATGGACTGGCGGGCCCGGTCGGTGAATCCGGCCGGGTCCTTCGCGGCGGCGTCCGCCATCTCGCCGAAGTCCAGCCCGGCGGGGAGGTAGGAGAGGGGGTCGTGGGCGGAGGTCTGGTCGGTGACGATATCGACCGGGGCGCCCTCCGCGAGCAGCCTCGGGAGTATCTCGGCGGCGTTGCCGAGGAGTCCGACGGAGAGGGGGCGGCGGGCGTCGCGAGCCTCGACGGCCAGCTTCAGCGCCTGCTCGACGGAGTCGGCGCGGACATCGAGATAGCGGTGGGCGATCCGGCGTTCGATGGCGCGCGGATCGCAGTCGACGCAGATCGCGACGCCGTCGTTCATGGTGACGGCGAGCGGCTGGGCGCCGCCCATACCGCCCAGTCCTGCGGTGAGGGTGATGGTCCCGGCGAGGGTGCCGCCGAAGCGTTTCGCGGCGACGGCGGCGAAGGTCTCGTAGGTGCCCTGGAGGATGCCCTGGGTGCCGATGTAGATCCACGAGCCCGCGGTCATCTGCCCGTACATGGTGAGGCCGAGGGCTTCGAGGCGGCGGAACTCCTCCCAGTTGGCCCAGTCCCCGACGAGGTTGGAGTTGGCGATCAGGACCCGCGGGGCCCATTCGTGGGTCTGCATCACACCGACCGGGCGGCCCGACTGGACGAGCATCGTCTCGTCGGCCTTGAGGGTGGTCAGGGTGCGGACCATGGCGTCGTAGGAGCGCCAGTCACGGGCCGCCTTGCCGGTGCCGCCGTAGACGACGAGCCGGTCGGGGTGCTCCGCGACCTCGGGGTCCAGATTGTTGGCGAGCATGCGCAGGGCGGCCTCCTGCGGCCAGCCCGCGGCGGTCAGTTCCGTACCGCGGGCGGCTCGGACGGGCCGGGGCCCGGGTCCGGGTGCGGCTCCTGACATGGTGTGCCTCCTGTTTCCCGCTGGGGGCCCGGCGTCTCCGGCCCCGGGGCCACTGCCCTGCTCCGACTCGAACTATTCACATCCTGATCTCATGAATAGGCCTAGTCAACAGTCGCGCCCGGCCACCGGCGGATGGTTGGCTGAACCACATGACTCTCGAAGGACCTGAACGCGCCCGCCGCCGGGACGCGGCCGTACGCGCCGCCGTCGAACAGGGGCTGCTCGACGGGGACCAGATGGTCGCCGCGCTGCTCGACACCGCCGGAATACGTGCCTCCGCCGCCGCGCTGCGGTCCGCTTTCGCGGCCGTGACGGACGCACCCGTCCTGCACGCCTTCGCCGTGAAGGCCGCGCCGCTCGTGCCCGTGCTGACCCTGCTGAACGCCGAGGGCATCGGCGCGGAGGTGGCGAGCCCGGGCGAACTCGCCCTGGCCCGGGCGGCCGGGATCCCGCCGGAGCGGACCGTGCTGGACTCCCCGGCCAAGACCATGGCCGAGCTGCGCGAGGCGCTGGCGCTGGGCATCGCGCTCAACGCCGACAACGCGCAGGAGGTGGACCGGCTGGACGGTCTGGTGGCGGCCGCGGGGGCCGGCACCGTACCGCCGCTGGGTCTGCGGGTGAACGCGCAGGTCGGCGCGGGGGCGATCGGCGCGCTGTCGACGGCGACCGCGACGTCCAAATTCGGTTTCGCGCTCCAGGACGAGGGCGCCAGGAAGGCGCTCGTCGGGCTCTGCCTGGACCGGCCGTGGCTGACCCGGCTGCACACCCACTCCGGTTCGCAGGGCGTGCCGCTCGCCCGGATGGTCGCGGGCGTACGGGAGGTGTACGCCCTGGCCGAGGAGATCAACGCGGCGGCCGGGCGGCAGCAGATCGACACGATCGACATCGGCGGCGGACTGCCGGTGAACTTCGGCTCCGACGAGGAGACTCCGTCGTACGCGGAGTACGCCCGGCTGCTGCGGGCGGAGGTCCCCGGGCTGCTGGACGGGCGGTACGGCCTGGTCACCGAGTTCGGCCGGTCGCTGCTGGCCAAGCACGGCCTGATCCTCGCCAGGGTCGAGTACGCGAAGGTGTCCGGGGGCCGCCGGATCGCCCTGACCCACGCGGGGGTCCAGGTCGCCACCAGGACGGTGTACGACCCGGATTCCTGGCCGCTGCGGATCGCCGCCTACGACGGCACGGGCCGGCCCAAGACCGGGCCCGAGGTGGTGCAGGACGTGGCGGGACCGGCCTGCTTCGCCGGGGATCTGCTGGCGCGGGAGCGGGCGCTGCCGGAGCTGGCCGCGGGGGACGTGGTCGCCGCGCTGGACACCGGGGCGTACTACTTCTCGAACCACTACGGCTACAACAGCCTGCCGCGGCCGGGGGTGTACGGCTTCCGGGAGACGGGGCCGGACGGGCGGGTGTCGTTCGCGACCGTACGGGAAGCACAGACGGTGGCGGAGATCGTCGCGGAGTCGGGCGGGGCGCACCGGGACGCGCTGCTGTAGGCGCGGGGCTCGGCGGGGCGGGCACTCTATCGGTCCCGGGCATGTTCCGTTGGAAAATGCCGCAACTCCCGCCGGGGCCCACCACGTTGCGTAGTGTTCTGGTCACTGTCGTGCCGTGGCGCGCGGACCCGCGCGCGGGGAGGAGACGACTGGTGGCAGCCGAGGAGAACGTACTCGACGAACTCAGACGGCTGAGACTGCGCATGCCACAGCTCACCGGGGCCCTCGCGGCAGGCACCAACGGCCTGGTGCTCGGGGCCGACGCGGGGAACCCGGAGGGTGTGGCCGCGCTGACCGCCGCGGCGCTCGGGGTCTGCGTCCGGCTCACCGAGGCGGGCGGCCAGGGCCGGTTCCAGGAGCTGCTGGTCCGCGGCGAGCGGGGGTACGTCGCCAGCTATGCGGCGGGCTCGTCGGCGGTCCTGACCCTGCTGGCCGGGCCGCGTGTCAACATCGACCGCCTCCACCGGGAGGCCCGCCGCTCCGGCGCCCGCATCGGCGACCTGCTCGACGGGCGCACGCACCGCGCGTGCCCGGGCCCATGAGGGGCAGGCGCCGCGAAAGGCGGCCGACCTCGACGAACGCGAGCCGCGAAAGGCAACGGGCCGTGACGATCACGCACCGCGGAAGGCGACCGGCCGTGAGGGGCAGGCGCCGCGGAAGGCGGCTTGCCCTGACGGTCGCGTGCCGCGGAGGGCGACCGGCCCTGACGGTCCTCCGCTGCGGAAGGCGGGTCCGATGACCGCGGGAGGGGGTCTGGGCGACCGCCGCGCGGACTGGGTGGACCCCCGCTACGGGGAACTGGCGGAGCACGTGGACCGCGAGATCAGCCGCGCGTTCCGCAGACCCGACCCGACACCGTGCCCCGAATGCGGCGCGCTGGGCGTCCACGTCCTGCTGACGGAGGGCACCCGGGGGCCGGTCTCGGTCCCCTGCCTGGCGTGCTGAACGGCGGCGCCGCCGGGACGGCCGGCGGGCGCACGGACCGGCCCCGGGGAGCAGGCGGAAGGGGTCAGCGGCGCTTCGGCGCGGCCGTCCGGCGGCGGGCGCCGCCCGGGACCGCGTCGCCCGCGGCGATGCCCGTCGTACGGAAACCCTTCGCCTGCTTGCCGACCGGGCCGCGGGACATCCAGTCCGTACGGACCCAGAGCAGCGTCTCGGTGTCCCGCTCCCGGCGGCCCAGCCAGAGCGCCTTCGTCCACAGGCCCGCACCGGCTCCGGCCAGCAGCAGGCCCAGCGTGCCGGGCAGGGCGAAGGAGCTGACGACCGCCGCGGCGAAGGCGCCGAGCAGCCACCAGCGCAGGGCCCGGCGGCGCAGCTTCAGCGTCACCGCCCGGTCCTGGAGGACGTCGGAGCGCCCGGCGCGGGTCGCCGCGTCCGCGAAGTGGGTGTAGCGGCTTCGGCGGGCGACGGAGGTGACCGCCAGGGCCACCAGGAACAGCGCGGCCCCGGCCAGCAGGCCGATCCGGCGGCCCGTCAGACCGGGCACCAGGCCGCCGACGGCCGCGCCGAGCAGCCCGAGCCACCACAGGGGCGCCGCTCCCGCCCGTACGACGACCGCCACTCTCGCCAGCGACTGCGCCCCGCGTCCCACTCCGTACCCCTTCCACCGCCGTGCCTCTGCCGTTGCTTCCGGGGGAGGTTAGCGGCGGTTTCTGAGCGCCGCCTGAGAACGCCGGTTTGCCCCTTTACTGCCCGCCGGGCTATTCCACGAAGAGGCCGCGGGCCGCCGCGCCCGAGTCGAACTCCTCCAGCCGCGCCTGGGCGTCCGGCAGCTCGTCGCACATGGCCTCCAGCAGCACCCGGCCGAGCAGCATGGGGGCGCAGGCGGTGTCGAAGGAGAGGCCGGTGCCCACGGCGGCGGGGATCAGCACCTCGCTGACGGCGGCGACCGGGGCGAACGCGGAGTCCGCGACGGTGACGACGGTCAGCCCGGCGGTACGGGCGTGCCGGAGGGCGTCCACCACCTCGCGGGGGTGGCGGGGCAGCGCGAAGCAGAGCAGGGCGGTGGCGCCCGCGCGGCGGGCGTGGTCGATCCGGTCGGTGAGCAGGGAGCCGCCCTCGTCGAGGAGGCGGACGTCGGGGTGGACCTTGGCCGCGAAGTAGGCGAAACCGCGGGCCTGGGCGGCGGCGGCCCGCAATCCGAGGACGGGCAGCGGGCGGGAGGCCGCGAGGAGCCGGGCGGCGCGGACCACGGGCGACGGGTCGGCGAGGAGTTCGCCGAGGTGCTTCAGGTTCTCGATTTCGGCGCGGACCGCCTGCTGGTACTCGTTGAGGTCGTCCCCGGCGGGACCCGGGCCGGGCGGGACGATCTCGCGCAGATACTTGCGCAGCGCCGGATAGCCGTCGAAGCCGAGCGCGACGGCGAACCGGGTGACGGAGGGCTGGCTGACCCCGGCGACCTCGGCCAGCTCCACACTGGACAGGAAGGGCACGTCGGCGGCGCGGCGGACCATGCTGTGGGCGATCCGCCGCTGGGTGGGGGTGAGCCGGTGCCCCTCGAAGAGCTGCTGCAGCCGCGCGGCGGGACTGCCCGTCGCACCCGTCGCACCCGTCGTGCCCGTCATGCCCATGGTCCTCGTCTTCTGCTGGTCTCGTGGCGCGCGGATCCGTCCGGGTGCCCGCCGCGCCGCCGCGGTCGCGGTCCATCATGGGCCGCCGGGCACCGGTGATGCGGCCGGACGGCGGGATCCGGACTGCGTGATACGGGCTCCGCCGACCAGCGGGCCGGTCCCCGCACCCGCTCCGCTATTCAGCCACACCCCCCACTGAATGACCATATACAGCAGCCCGGCCGGGTACGGCACGGGTACGGTCCGGGCCCGGCCTTCCGGGAGCCCCGCCCGGGAAGACGGGGGTTACCCCCACTGACGCGTGCGGGGCGGGAACGTAGCGTGGTGGGCATGGAAGCCCGCGACCCAGAGCTGAAAAGAGAACTCGACGCGACGCTGCACGCGCGCCGCGAACTGGGCGAGGAGTACGAGTCCGCGCTCGTCGACTCGTTCCTGGAGAAGGTGGAGCAGCGTGTGGACGGTACGGTCGACCGTCGTGTCCGCAGACAGCTGGCGGAGCAGCAGATGGTCGTGGCGCGCGGCGCCCGCCCCCAGCAGCCGGTCGACTCGAACTTCGGCGAGCGGTTCGGCTTCGGGATCATCTCGATGATCCTGGCGGTGCCGCTGACTGCGATAGGCGTGGTCAACGCCGGGTTCAAGGGCCTGGTGGTGGCGTGGCTGGGCATTGTCGGGGTGAACTTCGTCCATGCGGCCCGGGGCAGCTTCCCGTGGCGCCGCCGGTCGGACGGGGACCGGGGCAAGGACGGTTCGGGCTCCGGCTGGGAGGGCTGACCGGCACCCGCCCCGGCACCCGGGCCCGGTCCCGGCACCCCTGCTTCGGGGCCGTTCACGGGTGGGAGGCGCGCCACCGGTCCCCGTACGAGCACGGGCGCCGTACGGGAGCTGTGAGAAGTACGCGGGGGCCGCCGCACACCCCGGGCCGCCTGCCCGGGGGCGGGACGACGGCGGTCCCCGCGTAGGACGCGGCCGGACCGGGCCGTTTCCGGCCGGTCACCACCGCGTCGGGCGCCTACGGGTCCGGGAGCCGCTCCGGAGGATCCAAGACGCCGGCTTGGCGTCGGCGGGGGCCCACCTGGCCAGGCCCCCGAGCCGACACCTCCACTCTCCCCGATCAGTGTTAACCGGGTGCTGCGGCGGTGTGAAAGCCGTGTTCCAGCCCGGTGAACCGGCCCGGCGGATCCCCGGGTACGGCACCGGCCTCCCGCTGCCGCCTCCTGCTACTTCGCGCCGTCCGCGAGGAAGGAGAGCAGGTCCTGGCGGCTGACGACGCCCATGGGCTTCCCCTCCACCAGCACGATCGCCGCATCCGCCGCGCTGGCGCTGTCGCTCAGCACCGCCATCAGGTCCGATACCGGCTCCCCGGAGCCGACCTGCGGCAGCGGGGCGCTCATGTGCTTCTCCAGCGGGTCGGTGAGGACGGCCCGCCCGGTGTAGAGGGCGCCCAGCAGCTCCCGCTCCACCACCGAACCGATGACCTCGGCAGCCATCACGTCCGGATGACCGGCGCCCGGCTTGACGATGGGCATCTGGGAGACCGCGTACTCCCGCAGCACGTCGATCGCCTCGCCCACGGTCTCCTCCGGGTGCATATGCACCAGGCTGGGGATCTTCCCGCGCTCCTTGTGGCGCAGGACGTCGCCGACGGAGGCGGCGGGACCGGCCTCCTCCAGGAACCCGTAGTCGGCCATCCACTCGTCGTTGAAGATCTTCGACAGATAGCCGCGCCCGCTGTCGGGCAGCAGGACGACCACCACGTCGTCGGGGCCGAGCCGCTCCGCGACCCGCAGCGCCGCGACCACGGCCATCCCGCAGGAGCCGCCGACCAGCAGGCCCTCCTCCTTGGCGAGGCGGCGGGTCATCTGGAAGGAGTCCTTGTCGGAGACGGCGACGATCTCGTCCGTCACCGTCGCGTCGTAGGCGGTCGGCCAGAAGTCCTCACCGACGCCCTCGACGAGGTACGGACGGCCCGAGCCGCCGCTGTAGACCGAGCCCTCCGGGTCGGCGCCCACGATCCGGACCCGGCCGTCACTGGCTTCCTTGAGATAGCGGCCGGTGCCGGAGATCGTGCCGCCGGTACCGACGCCCGCGACGAAATGGGTGATCTTTCCCTCGGTCTGTTCCCAGAGTTCGGGACCGGTGGTCTCGTAGTGCGAGCGGGGGTTGTTCGGGTTGGAGTACTGGTCGGGCTTCCAGGCCCCCGGGGTCTCCCGGACCAGCCGGTCGGAGACGTTGTAATACGAATCCGGGTGCTCGGGGTCGACTGCGGTGGGGCAGACGACGACCTCGGCACCGTAGGCCCGCAGCACGTTGATCTTGTCCGTGGACACCTTGTCCGGGCAGACGAAGATGCACTTGTAGCCCTTCTGCTGGGCCACGATCGCCAGGCCGACCCCGGTGTTTCCGCTGGTCGGCTCCACGATCGTGCCCCCGGGCAGCAGGGCGCCGCTCTCCTCCGCCGCTTCGATCATGCGCAGCGCGATCCGGTCCTTGACCGAGCCGCCGGGATTGAAGTACTCGACCTTGGCCAGGACGGTCGCCCGAATGCCCTCGGTCACGCTGTTCAGCTTCACCAGCGGGGTGTTGCCGACCAGGCTGATCATCGAATCGTGGAAGCGCACAATTGTTCTCCGGGATCTCCGACTGAGGGGTGCTGAAGGGCAGCCCATTGAGGGTGCGGTAAAGCGTATGCGGAGGTGACGGTGATTGGGCGGTGCCGGTTACCGGGCAGTTAGCTCTTTGACGACAGGAGGTGGGCGGTGTCGGGAGCGAGAGTGGCACGGCGGATCGCCGCGGGCGCGGCCTACGGCGGGGGCGGCGTCGGCCTGGTCGGTGTCGCCGCGGTGGGTGTGCTGCTGGCGGAGGTCCAGCTGGCGAAGCGCTCGGTCGGCGGTGGTGTCGCCCCGCTGCCGCCGCGCGGCGACGGGCTGTACGGCCTGGCCTTCGGACGGTCCCGGCCACTCTTCCTGGGACTGCTCGGCGACTCCACGGCGGCCGGACAGGGCGTGCGCCGGGCCGGACAGACCCCGGCGGCCCTGCTGGCCTCCGGTCTGGCCGCGGTCGCCGAGCAGCCGGTGGACGTGGTCAATGTCGCCCTGCCGGGGGCCCGCTCCGACGATCTCGACCGCCAGGTGACCCTGCTGCTCTCGGACACCTCCCGGCTGCCCGACGTCTGCGTGATCATGATCGGGGCCAATGACGTCACGCACCGGATGCCGCCGACGGAGTCCGTCCGGCATCTCGCGGCGGCGGTCCGGCGGCTCCGTACCGCGGGCGCGGAGGTGGTCGTCGGCACCTGCCCGGATCTGGGCACCATCGAGCCGGTGTACCAGCCGCTGCGCTGGCTGGCCCGCCGGGTCTCGCGCCAGCTGGCCGCGGCCCAGACGATCGTGACGGTCGAGCAGGGCGGCCGGACGGTATCGCTGGGGGATCTGCTGGGGCCGGAGTTCGCGGCGAATCCGCGGGAGATGTTCTCCGTCGACAACTACCACCCCTCGGCGGAGGGGTACGCGACGGCGGCCATGGCGATGCTTCCCACGCTCTGCGCGGCCCTCGGCCTCTGGCCGGAGCCGGACCGGCCGGACGCATCGCGGGACGAGAGCGTCCTCCCGGTGGCCCAGGCGGCGGCCACCGCGGCCAGGGAGGCGGGCACCGAGGTCACCCCGTCCCGCGCCCCCTGGGCCCTCCTCAAACACCGCCGCCGCCGTCGCCTCCCGGAGGAGTCCGCGGCGGCCGGGGAAGCCGGGGAAGAAGCGGAATCCGCCGGGCCCGCGGCCGGTCGCCCCGGCGCGGCCCCCTCCGCCCACCGGTCGGGCTTCCGGGTGCACCGCCGCTGAACCCGGAGCATGCGGTGAGCGGGCGCTTAGAATTGAGGTGACCGTCACACTCCGGCACCCGTGACCCTGTGGCTACCTAGCGGTAGCTTCCATCCCGTCCGCCCTCTTCACCTGGAGCCGTGATGCCCGAAGCCGTCATCGTTTCCGCCGCCCGCAGCCCGATCGGCCGGGCCTTCAAGGGCTCCCTGAAGGAGCTGCGGGCCGATGATCTGACCGCGACGATCATCGGGGCCGCCCTGGCGAAGGTGCCGGAGCTGGACCCCGCCGAGATCGACGACCTGATGCTCGGCTGCGGTCTGCCCGGCGGCGAGCAGGGCTACAACCTCGCGCGGATCGTCGCCGTCCGGATGGGCCTGGACCAGCTCCCGGGCTGTACGGTCACCCGCTACTGCTCCTCCTCCCTGCAGACCTCCCGGATGGCGCTCCATGCCATCAAGGCCGGCGAGGGCGACGTCTTCGTCTCGGCCGGGGTCGAGATGGTGTCGCGCTTCACGAAGGGGTCGTCCGACGGCCTGCCGGACACCCAGAACCCGGTCTTCGCCGAGGCGCAGGCCCGTACCGAGAAGGTCGCGGAGGGCGGCGCCGACGGCTGGCACGACCCGCGCGAGGACGGGCTGCTGCCCGACCCCTATATCGCGATGGGCCAGACCGCGGAGAACCTGGCCCGCCTCAAGGGCGTCACCCGCCGCGAGATGGACGAGTTCGGCGTACGGTCGCAGAACCTCGCGGAGGCGGCCATCGCGGCGGGATTCTGGGAGCGCGAGATCACCCCGGTGACCACGCCCGACGGCACGGTCGTCAGCGCCGACGACGGCCCCCGCGCGGGCGTCACCCTGGAGGGCGTCGAGGCGCTGAAGCCGGTGTTCCGGCCGGACGGCCTGATCACCGCGGGCAACTGCTGCCCGCTGAACGACGGCGCCGCCGCGCTGGTGATCATGAGTGACACCAAGGCCCGGGAGCTGGGGCTGACCCCGCTGGCGCGGATCGTCTCCACGGGCGTCTCGGCGCTCTCGCCGGAGATCATGGGGTACGGCCCGGTGGAGGCGTCGAAGCAGGCGCTGGCCCGTGCCGGGCTGACGATCGGCGATATCGACCTGGTCGAGATCAACGAGGCCTTCGCCGCGCAGGTCATCCCCTCCTACCGGGACCTCGGGGTCGACCTCGACAAGCTGAACGTCAACGGCGGCGCGATCGCGGTGGGCCACCCGTACGGAATGACGGGCGCCCGGATCACGACCACCCTGATCAACAGCCTCCAGTTCCACGACAAGCAGTTCGCGCTGGAGACGATGTGTGTGGGTGGGGGGCAGGGAATGGCGATGGTGCTGGAGCGGCTGAGCTGAGCGGCAGCGGAGGGTAGGGGTCGTCCGAGGAACGAGGACGGCACCTGCCTGCAGCGAACGCGAAGCTCAACGCGACCAACTAAACCGGCGGATGAGCTGAGCGGCAGCGGAGGGTAGGGGTCGTCCGAGGAACGAGGACGGCACCTGCCCGCAGCGAACGCGAAGCTCAACGCGACCAACAAAACCGGCGGCTGAGCTGAGCGGCAGCGGAGGGTAGGGGTCGCCCGAGGAACGAGGACGGCACCTGCCCGCAGCGAACGCGAAGCTCAACACGACCAACAAAACCGGCGGCTGAGCTGAGCGCGGAACCCGGGAAAACCTGCGGAGAACCGGCGGGGAAGAGTTCGCGCCGGAATCGGGCAAAGGCCCGGTTTCCGGCGCCTTCCCTCTCCGGGACCGGAAAATGAGGCACGTTCTCCAGCCGTGATAGAAACAGCCCCAGGCTGTGATCTAACCCCTCCCTCTGCTACATTTCCGCAGGTCAGCAACGTCTGCACGGTAAACCCCGGGCCAAAAGTCCTGTCCAATTCGTGACGTATTGCACTGACAGGACCGGCATCCCCCTTGCAAGCTGATGTAGGAAGTCGGGGGTGTCGACGAAACCGGGAGTACGTCAGTGAGCGCTCTGTCACTTGCTCTGCTGCTGACCACGGCCGCTGCCACGGTCGTGGGCGCCGCGTCCCTGCACGCCGCCCGCGGCCTGCGCCGCCAGGTCACCGCCCTGCGCACCGAGCTGTCCGCCGCCACCGTCGCCGCCCGGGCCACCACGGCCGCCGCGACCGCCGCCGCTTCCGTACCGCAGGCACGGCACACCCCGGCCGCCGAGATACGCGCGGCCGTCGCCGAGGCACTCGCCGAGGAGCGTGAGCGCGAACTGGCGGAGGCCAGGGCGTTCTGGGCCGCCCAGGAGGCGCGGGACGCCGCCGATGCGCCCGCACCGCTCGTGGGCGGGGTGTCGGCGCCCGCTCCGGCCGGCGCTCCCGGCGACGAGCTGCCCTTCTACGTACCGCGGCAGGCGGATCTCGTGGGCCTGGAGGCCCTGGAGGCCGTCGACTACGACATGGCGGAGGCGCTGGACGAGCTGGCGGACCTGGCCGATATCGCCGACGGGCCCGACGCCCTCGACGCCACCGACGCCCTCGATGCCACCGAGTATGCAGAGGACTCCCCCGAGCTGGCCGCCGCCCGCCGCCGGCACCCTTCGCACCCCGATTTCGTCCCGGCGCAGTCGCCGGTCTCCACGGACCACGAGCGCACGGTGGCCCGGCTGGAGGAGCTGGCCGACTCCGGGACCGAACTGGCCGACGTACGGCCCGGACCGCTCGGCACCCTCGACGTGTACGTCTTCGTGGACGGTACGACGCTCTGCATGACCCCCGGCCACCGGGAGACCGCCGAACGCCTCGCGCAGGCCCTGCGCGACGGTGACACGCCCTTCCTGCTGGGCGGCTCCGGGGTCTCCGGGGCGTACGCGCTGACCTTCCTCTGCGGTGACGAGCCCGTCTACATCCTCGCGGACCGGGTCATCGCGTCCCTCTGAGCCGGCCCTCACGGCCCTCACGGCCCTCAGGGAAAGGCGCGGCGCTTCGCCGCGACGATCAGTGCCACGGCCTCGTCCAGGTCCGCCGCCCCCGCGGCGGCCCCCGCGGACGGGGCCGTTCTCAGTGCCTCGGAGAAATCCGTTCCGGCCACGAGCAGTTGGTCCGCGACCGCGAACAGTCCCGCGTCCGGCAGGGTCCGCGGCGGCCGGGCGGGCTCTTCCAGGAGCTGGGCACGCCGTGCCAATTCCCTGGCCAGCCCGAGGCCTTCCGCCGCCGCACCGCGCGCGAGGCGGCTCTGCGGGGCCGCGCGCAGGGCGTCGGCGAAGCGGTCGAGGGCATCGAGCAGGGGGGTCGTATCGAGCACAGCGCAGCCTATGCACACTCCGCGGACTGTTGCCAATACGCGAACCCTCGGGCACGGTGTCGGGAAGGAGCACACGCGCAACGCGTCCGGAGGCGCCCATGTCCCCAGCCCCTGTCTTCTCCGAAGAGACCCATCGGAATCTGCTCTCCCGTATCCCCCATTGCACCGGCCGTGAGATCGCGGAATGGCTGCACACCGTCGAGGAAGGCCCTTCTCTCCTCCGTTTCGAGGAGAAGGTGAGCTGGCTCCGGAGTGAGCACCACCTGTCGTACGGCCATGCGAAGGCGATCATCCACGAGTACGACCTGCGGCGGGCCGCGCGCAGACTGCTGTAGACCGTGGCCATGGAGCGGGACCCAGGAACCGATGGAACGGATAGAGCGGACAACGGGGGAAACGGAAAGGGCCCGCAGGCGCGATGCCCGCGGGCCCTTCGTCACCGGCCGGGTGCGGTACCCGGCCGGTCCGTCATCGGATGATCAGGGACTGATCAGTCGTCGCCCTGGAGGATCGACAGCACCCGGAGCATCTCCAGGTAGATCCACACCAGCGTCATCGTGAGGCCGAAGGCGGCGAACCAGGCCTCCCGGCGCGGAGCGCCGTAGGTGATGCCGTCCTCGACCTGCTTGAAGTCGAGGGCGAGGAAGCAGGCACCGAGGATGATGCCGATGACACCGAAGAGGATGCCGAGGCCACCGCTGCGCAGGCCCAGACCGTCGCCGCCGCCGATCAGGGCGACGAGGAGGTTGACGGCCATGAGCAGCATGAAGCCGATCGCGGCACCGATCACAAAGCCGTAGAAGCGGCGGTTGACCCGGATCCAGCGCATCTTGTACGCGACCAGCACTCCGGCGAAGACCGCCATCGTGCCGAGCACGGCCTGGGCGACGACGCCCGGGCTGATGTAGGTGCTGACGGCGTTCGAGATCACACCGAGGAAGACGCCCTCGAAGGCCGCGTAGGCGAGGATCAGCGCCGGGACCGGCTTGGCCTTGAAGGACTGGACCATCGCGAGGACGAAGGCCACCAGCGCGGCGCCGATCGCGATGCCGTACGACTTGCCGAGGTTGTTCTCGTCGACCGGGAGCAGCATCCAGGCGAGCGCGGCGGTGACCACGACGGTACCGAGCGTCATCGCGGTCCGCGAGACGACGTCGTCGATGGTCATCGCGCCGGAGCGCGTCGGCTGACCGCCGTCGACCGGTGCGGTGGTCGGGGCGTACGGGTTGGTGGCGTACGGGTTGCCCGTGACGGTGCCCTGGGCGTACGGGTTGGTTCCTACGGCGGCGCCCCCGGCCTGCGGCTGCGCGTTGAAGCCCGCCATGCCGTTGTCGCGGCTGAACCCCCGTCGCGAGAAGACCGGGTTACTGCTCCTCATTTCACTCCTTCATGGCCGCCCTGCGCGGCCTTAGCGACAAGAGTAATCGGAGGGCAAAGATCCGGCCCTCGTGCCAACGGAGGATCTTTCCGGATCGTGACCCTTTTCTCAGATCGTTTTGACCTGCCGGGGGCCCTTTCGGTGCCGTACGGCGGCATGCCGTGCCACCGGGCCCGGCAGACGGACCGGCCGGGGCGATCACACGGACGGGTCGCGGTGATCGCACGGACCTGCCGGGGGCGATCGGGGGAGGCGGCCGGGCGGGTCCGGCGGGGTGCGGACAGGGCGGCGGCAGGGGCCCGCGGACGGAGCGGCGGGCCCGGCGGCGCGGGGCCGGCCGGACCGGGGTTCGGCCCCGGCTGACCGTTCGGAATTCAACGAGTTTTCCGCTCCCCGAGGGCGGCTGTGCCCGGAGCCGGACTCGAACCGGCACGCCCTCGGAAGGGGCAGCGAGGTTTAAGCTCGCCGTGTCTACCGTTCCACCATCCGGGCCTGGCGAGCGGCTTCGCTACGGGGGATGAGCCTAGCCTCGGACGACCCGTCAGCGGCCGTGCCATGGCCCGATGTTGTCTGATTTCATTACCGTCTGAAAGAACGTCAGTGCAGGTCAGGGCGGCGCGTCTGTACATGTCCCGACAGATGGTCACTCTCACGACTTCATGCGATTGACGGAAAGTCGACGCCCGTGCCCCTTACCGGCGCACGGCCGTCCTCGCGGTGCCCCGGAAGTGCGCCGCGCGCCCCCCTGCGTCTCTCCTGTGTCTCCGCTGTATCCCTCCTGTGTCCGCCCGACGGCCGACCGGCCTCGGGGGCGGGGTCATACCCAAGGAGGAGAACCGGGGCCCGGGGTGCGACCCAAGAGGGCCCCGGGAACGGGCACCGGGACTGACGTACGGGTACCGGGGCAGGCGAGACGATATTGACGTCCCGATCGACATCGAACAGGAGCCTCCCCTCGTGACCACCATGCACCTCACCCACCGCGCGGCCGCCGTCGCCGCGCGCGCCACGGACCTGTCCAAGGTGTACGGACAGGGCGAGACCCAGGTGGTCGCGCTGGACAAGGTCAGCATCGACTTCCGTCAGGCCGAGCTCACCGCGATCATGGGCCCCTCGGGCTCCGGCAAGTCCACGCTGATGCACTGCGTGGCCGGCCTCGACACCTTCAGCGCGGGCTCCGTCCGGATCGGGGACACCGAGCTGGGCAGCCTCAAGGACAAGCAGCTCACCCAGCTCCGCCGGGACAAGATCGGCTTCATCTTCCAGGCCTTCAACCTGCTGCCGACGCTGACCGCCCTGGAGAACATCACGCTCCCCATGGACATCGCGGGCCGCAAGCCGGACCAGGCGTGGCTGGAGAACGTGATCAACATGGTGGGTCTGTCCGGGCGCCTCGGCCACCGGCCCACGCAGCTCTCCGGCGGCCAGCAGCAGCGCGTCGCCGTCGCCCGTGCGCTGGCCTCCCAGCCGGAGATCATCTTCGGTGACGAGCCCACCGGAAACCTCGACTCGCGCTCCGGTGCCGAGGTGCTGGGCTTCCTCCGCAACTCCGTCCGTGAGCTGGGCCAGACCGTGGTGATGGTGACCCACGACCCGGTGGCCGCCTCCTACGCGGACCGGGTCGTCTTCCTGGCCGACGGCCGGATCGTCGACGAGATGCTCAACCCCTCCGCCGACGGCGTACTCGACCGGATGAAGGCCTTCGACGCCAAGGGACGGACGAGCTGACCCTGGCCGCCTCCCCGCCCGGCTCTCACCACAGGACTGAATGACAATGCTCCGTACCGCACTGCGCAATGTTCTTGCGCACAAGGCCCGGCTGCTGATGACCGTGCTCGCCGTCATGCTCGGCGTGGCCTTCGTCTCCGGCACCCTGGTCTTCACCGACACCCTCGGCAACGCCTTCCGCAAGCAGTCCGCGAAGGGCTTCGAGAAGATCGCCGTCCAGGTCGAAAGCCCCACCCGGGGCGAGGGCGACACCGAGACCGGCCTGCCGGCCGGCGCGCTGGCCCGGATCCAGGGCCTGCCCCAGGTCGCGGAGGCCACCGGCCGGGTCACCGGCTTCGCGGGCGTCGCCGACCAGAAGGGCAAGCTGATCGGCAACGGCTGGTCCAACACCGGCAGCAACTTCGCCCCCGGCAAGGACGGCAAGGACCCCTCCTACGACTTCACCGAGGGCAACGGCCCGGCGAACGCCGGGGAGATCGCCCTCGACAAGGACACCGCGAAGAAGGGCAAGTACCAGGTCGGCGACACCGTCCGGGTCGCCACCAGCGGCCCCGTCGCCGAGTACACCCTCTCCGGCGTCTTCACCACCGAGCTGGGTTCGGTGAGCGCGGGCGGCAGCATGGTGCTCTTCGACACCGCCGTGGCCCAGAAGCAGTATCTGAAGCCGGGCCTCTACAGCACCTTCACCGTCACCGCCAAGGGCTCCGCCACCGACGATCAGGTCCTCGCCGCGGTCAAACCGCTGCTGCCGAAGGACGCCGACGCCGAGACCGGCACCAAGCTGGCCGACGACGAAGCCGACATGATCAAGCGCGAGCTGAGCGGCCTGAGCACGATGCTGCTGGCCTTCGCCGGGATCGCGCTCTTCGTGGGCATCTTCCTGATCGCCAACACCTTCACCATGCTGGTCGCCCAGCGCACCCGTGAGCTGGCCCTGATGCGCGCCGTCGGCGCCTCCCGCCGCCAGGTCAAGCGCTCGGTGATCCTGGAGGCCGGCCTCGTCGGCGTCCTCGCCTCCACCGTCGGCTTCGGCCTCGGCCTCGGCCTCGCCGTCGGCCTGCGCTCGCTGATCGGCTCCATCGGCGCCAAGATCCCCAACGGTCCGCTGGTCATCTCCCCGACCGCGGTGATCTCCGCGCTCGCGGTCGGTGTGGTCGTCACCGTCCTGGCCGCCTGGCTGCCCGCCCGCCGGGCCGCGAAGATCCCGCCGGTCGCCGCCATGAGCAGCGTCCACGCGGTGGCCTCCGCCAAGTCCCTGCTGATCCGGAACATCATCGGCAGCGTCATCACCGCGGGCGGCCTGGCGCTGATCGGCGCCGGTGCCGGGTCGAGCGACGGCAGCACCGGCCGGATCATGATCGCCGTGGGCGCGTTCTTCGCCCTCATCGGTGTGATCGTGCTGATCCCGCAGCTCTCCCACCCGCTGATCGCCCTGGTCCGCCCGCTGCTGGTCCGCTTCTTCGGGGTCTCCGGCAAGCTCGCCGCGCAGAACGCAGTCCGCAACCCGCGCCGTACCGGCGCCACCGCCTCCGCACTGGCGATCGGACTGACCCTGGTCACCGGTCTGACCGTGATCGGTGTGACCGTCGGCCAGGCCATCGACCGGATGACCACCGACAACATCCGCGCCGACTATCTGGTCTCCATGTCCAGCGGTACGCCGCTCGACGTCTCGGCCGTGGACGCGCTGCGCAAGGCCAAGGGCGTCGAGGGCCTCTCCCGCAAGCAGATCGGCTCCGCGGAGGTCAAGGGCTCCGAGCAGATGATCACCGGGGTCGACCCGGCGGACTTCGACAAGGTCTTCAGCATCAAGACCCTCTCCGGGTCCCTGGACACCCTGAACCAGGGGCAGCTGGTGGTCGAGGAGAAGACGGCGGAGAAGCAGAAGTACAAGGCCGGGGACCAGCTGCCGCTCGTCTTCGAGCGCGACGGCAAGAAGACCACCAAGACCCTGACGGTCGGTGCGGTCATCGCCGAGAACGAGCTGTTCTCCTCCTACGTCGTCGACCACAAGGTGCTCGACCCCTTCGAGGAGAAGCCCTACCTCCCCGAGGTGTGGGTGAAGATGGCGGGCGGTGAGACCAAGGCCAACGAGCAGGCCCTGGTCGACTCCCTCGGCAACAACCCGGCCATGAGCGTCATGGACAAGCAGGACATCCGCAACTTCTTCGGCGGCATGATCAACACGATGCTGAACATCATGTACGGTCTGCTCGCCATGGCGCTGATCATCGCGATCCTCGGAGTCGTCAACACCCTGGCGATGTCGGTCTTCGAGCGTCAGCAGGAGATCGGCATGCTGCGGGCGATCGGCCTGGACCGGCGCCGGGTGAAGCGGATGATCCGTCTGGAGGCCGTGGTCATCTCGGTCTTCGGCGCGGTGGTCGGCGTCGGCCTCGGCTCCTTCCTCGGCTGGGCCATCGGCGAGACCTTCCGCAGCTCCATCCCCAACTACGAGCTGGTGATCCCGTACGGCCGGATCGCGATCTTCCTGCTGCTGGCCGGAGTGGTGGGCGTGCTGGCCTCGCTGTGGCCCGCCCGCAGCGCCGCGAAGCTGAACATGCTGACGGCCATCAAGACCGAATAGCAGCACCGAGCAGTCGCCGGGCGGTACGGCGCAGGGCCCCGGGATCCCAGGATCCCGGGGCCCTTCCCGTACATCCGGGGCCTTCCCCTGCCTCAGTTCCAGGTACGGGTCCTCAGCGGCAGGCCCGAGGCGCCGTCGGCCGGGGTCCGGACCGCGAGGACCTGGTTCACCCCGATCCGGTTCCGTTCGAAGGAGAGCGCGGACGCGGCCATATAGAGCCGCCAGACCCGGGCCCGGCCGGGCGAGGTGAGCCGTACCGCCTGCTTCCCGCCGTCCTCCAGCCGCGCCACCCAGCGGCGCAGCGTCAGGGCGTAGTGCTCCCGGATCGACTCCACGTCCCGCACCTCGAACCCGGCGGACTCCAGGGCCGTCACCGTGGACCCCAGCGGCGACAGCTCGCCGTCGGGGAAGACGTAGCGGTCGATGAACTCGTCCACGTGATAGGCCGATTCGTCGGCCTCGGGGCGGCGGGCAATCTGGTGGTTCAGCAGCCGTCCGCCGGGCTTCAGCAGCGTGTGCAGCCGGGCGGCGTACTCGCCGTAGCGGACCGCGCCGACGTGCTCCGCCATCCCGATGGACGAGATCGCGTCGTACGGCCCGTCCGTGACGTCCCGGTAGTCCTGGACCCTGATCTCCACCCGGTCCGTCAGTCCGGCCTCCGCGATCCGTTTACGGGCGTAGGCGGCCTGTTCCCGGGAGAGCGTGACGCCCGTGACGTACGCCCCGTACTCCCGGGCCGCGTGGATCGCCATCGAACCCCAGCCGGAGCCGACGTCCAGCAGCCGGTCGCCCTCCCGCAGTCCGAGCTTCCCGGCGACCAGGTCGAGCTTGGCGTGCTGGGCCTCCTCCAGGGTGGTGACGCCGTCGCCCCAGTAGGCGCACGAGTAGACCATGGACGGTCCGAGGACCAGCTCGTAGAAGTCGTTCCCGACGTCGTAGTGGTGGTGGACGGCCCGGCTGTCGCGGCGCCGGGTGTGCGAGCGGCCGCGCCGGTGGCGGTCCTCCTCCGGGGGCGGCGGCGGGGGCGGGAGGAGCCCGCCGGTGAGGAACAGCTCCCGCACGGCGGACCGGACCCGGGGGTCGCGGAGCTGCCGCAGTCCGCCGGGCCGGGGAGCGGCGCCGTCGGCCGGGGTCACGTCCCACACCACCCCGGCGAGCCGGTCCAGCGCCGTGTAGAGGTCGCCCTCGATATCGAGGTCTCCCGCGACCCAGGCGCGGGCGAGGCCCAGCTCGCCCGGCCGCCAGAGCAGCCGCCGCAGCGCCCGGCGATGCCGTACGACGAGGACCGGCCCGCCGGGCGGCCCGGACTCCGAACCGTCCCAGGCCCGGATCCGCAGGGGGAACGGGGCGTCCAGCAGGGATTCGGCGAGGGCGGCCAGCTTCGGCGCGACCGGGGTCATGCACACACCTCCGTGGGGTCCCGCGTCCGGTGTCCGCGGACGCTGGATTGCCGGGTCGTCGTCCGCCACAACAACCCGCCTACGGTGGGTGCTTCCCCGCTCGTCCGCCGGACGACCGGAAATGGGCCCTCCGGCCACCCCTTCGCACCGTGCCGAAGCGTCCGCATGGCCCCCTGGGTCGTCTCTTTCGGATCTTGCCGGGCTCGCGTGCCCTGGCACGCCCGCTCGCCGCGTTGTCGTCAGTCGCCGACGCTCCGCGTGGACTCCCTCCTCCGCCTTGCGATCGAACGCACCAGACCCCGCTCACTCATCCGGCCTGATCCGAAAGAAACTCCCTGGTACCCGCCCGTGCGGGCGCCCCGGAACCCACGGCACGCGGGTACGACAGAGGGGCCGCCCGCACCACGGAGGCGGGCGGCCCCTCTGTCAGGGTGCCGGTGAAGAGGCCGGAGTCAGGAAGCCTTGGCCTTCTCGGGGGCCGCGGTCGCGGCCGGCGCGGGCGCCGGCTTGGCGGCCTCGTAGAACTCCTCGCGCGGGGACTGGATCGCGCCGAGCGACACGACCTCGCGCTTGAGGAACATCTGGAGCGTCCAGTCCGCGAAGACCCGGATCTTCCGGTTCCAGGTCGGCATGGCCAGACCGTGGTAGCCGCGGTGCATGTACCAGGCGAGACGGCCGCGGAGCTTGATCTTCATCTTGCCCATGACGATCATCGCGACGCCCTTGTGGAGGCCGAGGCCGGCCACGGCGCCCTTGTTGGCGTGGCTGTACTCCTTCTGCGGGAAGCCCCGCATACCGGAGATCACGTTGTCGCCGAGGACCTTGGCCTGGCGCAGCGCGTGCTGGGCGTTCGGCGGGCACCAGGCGTTCTCCACCCCGGCCTTGCGGGCGGCCACGTCCGGGACCTGGGCGTTGTCGCCCGCGGCCCAGATGTAGTCGGTGCCCTGCACCTGGAGGGTGGTGGAGGTGTCCACATGGCCGCGGGGGCCGAGCGGCAGGCCGTAGCGGGCCAGCGCCGGGTTCGGCTTCACACCGGCGGTCCACACGATGGTGTTGGAGTCGACCTCCAGGCCGTTCTTCAGCACCACGTGGCCGTCGACGCAGGAGTCCAGCGACGTCGAGAGGTAGATCTCGATACCGCGGCCCTCCAGATGCTCCTTGCCGTAGGCGCCGAGCTTGGGCCCGACCTCGGGGAGGATCTTGTCGGCGGCGTCGACGAGGACGAAGCGCATGTCCTCGCGCTTGACGTTGCGGTAGTACTTGGCCGCGTCCCTGGCCAGGTCCTCGACCTCACCGATGGTCTCGGCACCGGCGAAGCCGCCGCCGACGAAGACGAAGGTCAGGGCCTTGCGGCGGACCTCTTCGTCGGTGGTGGAGTCGGCCTTGTCCAGCTGCTCCAGAACGTGGTTGCGCAGGCCGATGGCCTCCTCGATGCCCTTCATGCCGATGCCCTGCTCGGCGAGGCCGGGGATCGGGAAGGTACGGGAGACCGCGCCGAGCGCCACGACGAGATAGTCGAAGGGCAGCTCGTAGGCCTCGCCGACGAGCGGGGCGATCGTGGCGACCTTGCGGTCCTGGTCGATCGTGGTGACCCGACCGGTGAGCACCTCGGCCTTCGGCAGCACGCGTCGCAGCGGTACGACGACGTGCCGGGGCGAGATGCTGCCGGCGGCGGCTTCGGGGAGGAAGGGCTGGTACGTCATGTACGAACGGGGGTCGACGACCGTGACGGTCGCCTCGCCGTAACGCATCTTCTTCAGAATGCGCCGGGCCGCGTACAGGCCAACGTACCCACCGCCTACGACGAGGATCCTGGGACGCTCCGTGGTGCTCATGCCATCGAGTATCCACCCCCTTCCGAGGGGGTGCTCGTGAGCCCCTTCACAAGAACTGCGGGTACCTCTGCTACACTGCGCGGCCCCCGTGATCCAGATGACACCCCGAAGAGGGAACCCGGCCGGTGGTCCAGTCGTTGGGAACCCGCCGTGAGCTGGACGCTTGGGCCCGGCCGAGGCGATTGCCCCCCATCTGGTTCACACGCCCGAAACAGGCCGAAGTCCCCTTTGTAAGGGTCCCGTCGGGCCCTTGGACCGGACGGAACGGGCCTTTCGGCCCCCCAGGGCCCCCATCAGGCCCTTTTTCCTTGTGAAGAACTTCACGAACTTGCTGTACGGGCCCCCGCGCGGCGCTGCGGGGGCCCGCTTTATACGAGCCTTATGCCGGATTTATACGAGGGACCAGGCGATGCCGTCGAGGATGTCGTGCTCGCTGACGACGACCTCCCGGGCCCCCGTCCGCTCCATGATCCCGAGCAGGACCAGGGCACCCGCGACGATGACGTCGACCCGGCCGGGGTGCATCACCGGGATCGCCGCGCGCTCGTCGTGCGTGGCGGCGGCGAGGGTACGGGTGATCCCGGCGACGGTCTCGAAGGGGATCCGGGAGTGGTGGATGGCCTCCCAGTCATAGCGGTCGAGCCCCAGCGCGATCGCCGCGACCGTGGTCACCGAACCGGCCAGCCCGACCAGGGTGGCCGCGCTCCGCAGCGGAACGGTCTCCTCGGCCAGGTCGAGGGCGGCCTCGACGTCCGCGCGGACCGCCGCCAGCTCGGCCTCGGCCGGCGGATCGCTGCGGATGTGCCGCTCGGTCAGCCGTACGCAGCCGATGTCGACCGAGCGGGCGGCCGCCACGTGCTCGCGGCCGGTGACGAACTCGGTGGAGCCGCCGCCGATGTCGACGACCAGCCGCTCCTCGTGGCCGGGCAGCTCGCGGGTGGCGCCGGTGAAGGAGAACTCCGCCTCCTGCGCCCCGGTCACCACCTCGGGCTCGACACCGAGGATGTCCAGGACGCCCCGGACGAACTCGTCGCGGTTCTCGGCGTCGCGGGAGGCGGAGGTGGCGACGAAGCGCACCCGCTCGGCGCCCAGCTCCTCGATGACGGCGGCGTACTCGCGGCAGGCGGCGAAGGTGCGCTCCAGCGCCTCGGGCGCCAGCCGTCCGGTGCGGTCCACGCCCTGGCCGAGCCGGACGATGGTCATCCGCCGGTCCAGTTCGGTGAGCACCCCGGTCCCGGGGTCGAGATCGGCGACCAGCAGGCGGATGGAGTTCGTACCGCAGTCGACGGCTGCGACCCGGGTCATGCGGAGGGCTCCGCGGCCGGGGTGCAGGGGGTCACGCACGGGCCCTTGGCCCACCACTCGGGCAGCATCGCGATGGCCTCGTCGCCCAGCGGGTTCACCCCGGGCCCGGCGGCCAGGGAGTGGCCGACCAGGACGTGCAGGCACTTCACCCGGTCGGGCATACCGCCGGCGCTCGGGAAGCCCGTCAGCTCCTCGATCTCGTCGCGGCGGGCAATGTAGTCCTCGTGGGCCGCCCGGTAGGCGGCGGCCAGCTCGGGATCGGCGGCCAGCCGCTCACTCATCTCCTTCATCACGCCGTTGGCCTCCAGCGTGCCGATCGCGGAGGCGGCACGCGGGCAGGTCAGGTAGTAGAGCGTGGGGAAGGGGGTGCCGTCGGGCAGCCGGGGCGCGGTCTCGACCACATCGGGCAGTCCGCAGGGGCAGCGGTGGGCGATCGCGCGCAGCCCGCGCGGCGGCCGCCCGAGCTGCTCCTCGAAGGCCGCGATATCGGCGTCCGTGGGGGCGGTGTGCTCGGTGGTGGGAGGAGGGGTTTCCATGCCTGCCTTGGGTCCGGGTCGTGCCTGCTGGTGCTGCTGTTGCTGCTCTTGTCGGGGGGGCGGTACGGGACGGCCTACTCGCGGTCCGCGGTGTCGACGCCCTCCCAGACGTTCGAGTACCAGGGCCGGTCGGCCGAGCCCTGGTCGGTGCGGCGCTTCTCGGCCGCCTCGGGGTCGATCATCGTATAGCCGGTCTCGCCGGGCTCCACGTAGTGCAGATGCTCCCGGGCCAGCTTGCGGATGTACCGGTCGTCCTGGAGCCGGGCCTTCTCGTCGCGCAACCTCTCGACCTGCTCCTCCGCGTCCTTCCGCCGCTCCTGCTGTTCGGCGATCTCACCGCGCTGGGAGACGTACTGCCGCATCGGGTAGGCGAGGGCGACGACGAGGGAGCAGACGATCAGGGCGAGGAAGGCGGCGCGGCCGGTGAGCCGGGAGCGGCGGGCCTGGCGCTTGTTCTGGGAGCGGTAGACCCGGGCGGCGGTCTGCTCGCCGAGCAGACGCAGCCGGGTCGCCGTGGAGAACCGGTCGCCGCCGGATCCGGCACTCTTCCGGGCCATGCCGTCCGCCTCCCCTGCTCCGTGTGTACGTGCGCACGTCCCCGGACACGGTACGGGACCGCGGCCGGGGACGTGGCGTACGACGGGCTGGCGAACCCTACGGGCTCGGTCGCCCTGGGATTCTGAGGGAATCAGCCCTTGAAGCGGGGGAAGGCGCTGCGGCCCGCGTAGACGGCGGCGTCGTCGAGGATCTCCTCGATACGCAGCAGCTGGTTGTACTTGGCGACGCGCTCGGAACGGGCCGGGGCGCCGGTCTTGATCTGACCGCAGTTGGTGGCGACCGCCAGGTCGGCGATGGTGACGTCCTCGGTCTCGCCGGAGCGGTGGGACATCATGCACTTGAAGCCGTTGCGCTGGGCCAGCTCGACGGCGTCGAGGGTCTCGGTCAGGGAGCCGATCTGGTTGACCTTGACCAGGAGGGCGTTGGCGGAGCCCTCCTCGATACCGCGGCCGAGGCGCTCCGGGTTGGTGACGAAGAGGTCGTCGCCGACGATCTGGACCTTGGAGCCCAGCTTCTCGGTGAGCGCCTTCCAGCCCTCCCAGTCGTCCTCGAACAGCGGGTCCTCGATGGAGACCAGCGGGTAGGCGGCGACCAGCTCCTCGTAGTACGAGGTCAGCTCGGCGGCGGAGAGGCTCTTGCCCTCGAAGTGGTAGGCGCCGTCCTTGTAGAACTCGGAGGCGGCGACGTCGAGCGCCAGCGCGATGTCCTGGCCGGGGGTGTAGCCGGCCTCCTTGATGGCCTCCAGGATCAGGTCCAGGGCGGCACGGTTGGAGTCCAGGTTCGGGGCGAAGCCGCCCTCGTCGCCGAGACCGGTGGAGAGACCGCGGCCCTTCAGCACCTTCTTGAGGGTGTGGTAGACCTCGGTGCCCCAGCGCAGCGCCTCGGAGAAGGACTCCGCGCCGATCGGGGCGATCATGAACTCCTGGATGTCGACGTTGGAGTCCGCGTGGGAGCCGCCGTTGAGGATGTTCATCATCGGAACGGGCAGCAGGTGCGCGTTCGGGCCGCCGAGGTAGCGGAAGAGCGGCAGGTCGGAGGCCTCGGAGGCGGCGTGCGCCACGGCGAGGGAGACACCGAGGATGGCGTTGGCGCCCAGCGACGACTTGTCGGGGGTGGCGTCCAGGTCGAACATCGCCTGGTCGATCAGGCGCTGCTCGGTGGCGTCGTAGCCGACGAGCTCCGGGCCGATCTGCTCGATGACGGCGAGGACGGCCTTCTCCACGCCCTTGCCGAGGTAGCGGTTCGGGTCCCCGTCGCGGAGCTCCAGGGCCTCGAAGGCGCCGGTGGAGGCACCGGAGGGCACGGCGGCGCGGCCGGTGCTCCCGTCGTCGAGGCCGACCTCGACCTCGACCGTGGGGTTCCCCCGGGAGTCGAGGATTTCCCGGGCTACGACGACGTCGATGGACGGCACGAGCATCTCCTTCTGGGATGTGACGCGTGGGGTGCGGGTCTCTTGAGCCTTGCGCCAAGAGCCTAACCGGACGGGGGGCGCCGCCCCGCCGATGCCCGCCCCCTGGGACGAAAAAGAGTGCGAAGAACTGCGGTGGTGGGCAAAAGCCGCGTTCCTACCGATGGGTAACAGTTCTCAGCTGGGCATCTGCTCGCTCAGACGGGTGCACGGGGGCGGTTTTCCGGGGCCGTACGGAGCAGTCGGGGGCGGCAGACGGAACCCCGGACCGGCGCGTACGGGGGAAGCGCGCCGGCCCGGGGTGCGGGGGGTCGGACCCGTGGGGGGGGTGGACCGCAGGGGGGAGCCGCGGTCCGGGGTCCGGGAGGGGGCAGGTCCGGTGAGGGACCGGCCCGGGGGTGCGGTTCGTTGGGGAGCCGCAGGTCCGTCAGCCGAGGTGGAGCTGCTGGCCCGGGAAGATGACGTCGGCGTCGTCGACGGTGTCCTTGTTCAGCTCGAACAGCTTCTGCCAGCCGCCCTCGACCTGCTCGGCCTCGGCGATCTTGCTGAGCGTGTCGCCGGACTTGACCTCGTACTCGCCGTCGCCCTTCTCGAAGCCCTTGGCCGGAGCCGCGGACTTCGCCGGAGCCGGGGCCTGGGCGCGCTCGGAGCGGGTGGTCGGAACCTCGGCGCGCTCCTGCTTCGGCTGGGCGGGCTGGGCCTGCTGCTTCGGCTGCTCCTGCTTGGGCTGGGCCGGGGCCTGCTCGGCGGCGGCACCGCCGTACGGGGTGTTCGAGAGGCCGACACCGCACTTCGGCCAGGCGCCCTTGCCCTGGCCCGCCAGGGTCTTCTCGGCGATTTCGATCTGCTGCGCCTTGGTGGCGAGGTGCGCATTGGGGGCGTACTTGGTGCCACCGAAGGCGGCCCAGGTGGAGCTGGAGAACTGGACGCCGCCGTAGTAGCCGTTGCCCGTGTTGATGGACCAGTTGCCGCCGGACTCGCACTGGGCGACCTTGTCCCACTCGGCGGCGGTGGCGGCGGAGGCCGAGGTGGCGCCCATGATCGGGGCGGCGACGGCGACGGTGGTGATGCCTGCGAAGGCGGCGAAGCGGGCGGCCTTGGACGGGCGGCGGTGCTTGCCCTTGCTGGAAAACAGCATGGAGGTTCTCCTCACCGACGCCTACGAGGTGAGCTGTCGGGTTCGGGCGCAGTGAGTTGCCCGGCCGTACGACCTGCGTCGTACGGCTTCACCCCAAGCCGGTCGTCCACCGCCCTCACGGGCTTTCGGACGGGACCGGCACAAACCTGGGTCCCCCGCTCCTGCCTTCGGCGCTTTCGCGACGACAGTTCCCCCCGACCGACGGCAGGATTCGGCGTGACGGTCAGTGGTGCCCGCTTTGGCGAGCGGTCCAGACCGTAGTCACAGGCGTCCCGCTTCTTCAACGACGGAACATCGTGGGCAAATCGCCCATCCCACCCCTCCGGAAACTCGCGTTTTCGCAGGTGGCGTGCGGAATGCGGGATTCCGGAAGAGTGGGGACCACGGCCGGACCGAAGAGACTCATGTCTCACTTACACAGAAAGGGACATATCCCAGCAAAATAGGGCGTCAATTTCGATGCTCCGGAGGCTACTTCGCCTGGAGATCAAGGCTCTGGCCAGGGAGGATCAGATCGGGATCAGCTCCGACCAGCTCCTGGTTGGCCTCATAGAGCGCCGGCCAGCCCCCGGGGACCTTCTTCTCTTCCGCGATGGACCAGAGGTTGTCGCCGGAGCGGACCGTGTACGTACCGGAGGGCTGCCCGGCTTCGCCCGTACCGTCCGTGGTGTCGGTCTTGGCCGGAGTGCCCGTACCGCCCTGATCGCCCTGGTTCAGGGCATCGGAACGGGCATCGGTCTCGGACCGGGAGGTCCGGTCGGGGCCGGAGGCGCGGGACGGGTCGGCGGTTTCGGCGGGCGGGGTGCCGGTGCCCTCGGGGGTGCCGGTGCCGGTCGCGCCCGAGGGGGTCTCCTTGGCGGTCTCCTCCGCGGCGGGTGCGCCGCGGTGCTTGCCGACGCCCTCGGCGGGCTTGGCCGCCGTCTCCTTCTTCTCCGCCTTTCCGGCGGAGGGGGAAGGGGACGCGGCGGCGTCCGGCGCCTTCTCCCCCGCCTTGCGCGGCTCCGCCGGGAGGTCGCCCGCCTTCGCCTTGTCCGCCGGGCGTCCGGCGGCCGGACCGCTGGGCACCGGATCGGCGCCGCCCGGGCCGGTCGCGGTGCCCGCGGCACCGCCGAGGCCCGACGCGATCCCGCAGGACGGCCACGCCTTGGGCCCCTCCGCGGCGAGCACCTTCTCCGCCACGGCTATCTGCTGGGAGCGGCTGGCCAGATCCGGCCGGTCGGCGTACTCCCGGCCGCCGTAGGTGTTCCAGGTCTCCTGGGAGAGCTGGAGCCCGCCGTAGTAGCCGTTGAGGTTGTTCACGGTCCACTGCCCGGCGCTCTCGCACTCCGCGACACGGTCCCAGGTTGCGGAGTCGGCGGCGGACGCCGAGGTGGCGCCGAGGAGCGGGATCGCAATCGCGGACCCCGTCACCCCCGCTGCGACGACCAGGGCCGGGGCCTGGCGAGGACGGCGATGTCGACCATTCCCGGAGAGCATGCGGTGCTGCCTTTCGCGTGACGGCTGAGACGGGGGTGAACGTAGCCGCACTCGAACGTCTGTCACAAGTCGATGCAGCGGAGATCACGCGCACATCACGAATATGACGGGCCGTCAATTTCAGCGGGCGTGAACTCCACCGGAAGGGTGCGCAGTCCACGCATGATCAGGCCGCCGCGCCAGCGCAAATCGTGATGATCCACCGCCAGTCGCAGGTCGGGAAGGCGGCGCAACAGGGTGGCGATCGCGGTCTGTCCCTCCAGCCGGGCGAGCGGCGCACCCAGGCAGTAGTGGATGCCGTGCCCGTAGCCGAGGTGCTGATTGTCACGCCGCGCAAGGTCCAGAACGTCCGGCCGGCCGAACCGCTCCGGGTCCCGGTCGGCCGCCGCCAGCACCACGAGCACCGGATCGCCCGCGGCCACCTCCTGACCGCCGATGGTCAGCGCTTCGGTGGCGTACCGCCAGGTCGCCATCTCCACCGGGCCGTCGTAGCGCAGCAGCTCCTCCACGGCCGTCACCAGCAGCGAGGTCTCCCCCGCGGCGAGCGACTCCTGGAGCCGGGCGTGCTGCACCGGATGGCACATCAGGGCATAGAGCCCGTTCCCCACCAGGTTGATGGTCGTTTCGAAGCCCGCGAACAGGAGGACGAAGCACATGGCGACGACCTCGTTCTCGGTGAGGTGCTCGCCGTGGTCGCTGGCCCGGATCAGACCGGAGATCAGATCGTCCGTGTCCTCGTCGCCGAGGTTCTCCCGCTTGCGGTGGATCAGCTCGGCGAGATAGCCCCGGATCCGCTTCACCGCCCGGGCCACGCCGCCGCGCGGTCCCCCGCCGTGACGGATCATCATGCCCGCCCAGTCCCGCAGATCGTCCTGGTCCTCCGGGGGCACGCCCAGCAGATCGCAGATCGCGTAGATGGGGAGCGGGAACGCGAACTCGTGGATCAGGTCCGCGCTCCCCCGCGCCGCGAACCCGTCGATCAGCCGGTCGGTCAGCTCCTGCACCCGCGGCTCGAACGCCGCGACCCGGCGCGGTGTGAACGCCTTCGCCACGAGGCGGCGGAGCCGGGTGTGGTCGGGCGGGTCGATGTTCAGCAGATGCGTCATCAGCCCGGCGCTGCGCTCGCCCGGGATGCCGGTCTTGCCGCGGGCGTGCGCGGGTTCGTCGTGGTGCACGGGGTTCTTCGACAGCCGGGCGTCGGCGAGTGCCTGCCGGGCATCGGCGTACCGGGTCACCAGCCAGGCGTCGACGCCGCTGGGGAGGGTGGTCCGGTGCACGGGCGCGTGTTGGCGGAGCCAGGCGTAGGCGGGGTAGGGGTCGGTGGCGAACTCCCAGGTGAAGAGTTCGGGAGCGGGCCCCGGCCCGCCGGTTTCATGGGGGTTGCTGCTCACCCCATGACGCTATCCCCTGCCGGGGCGCCGGGCCGCGGGCCCCTCGGGGGTATCCGCCTTCCCCCTCCAGGGTGGCTCAGGTGAAGGCCCTCGGGGGCGCGCCCCGCCTCCCCCTCCAGGCCGGTCAGGTGGACACCTTCAGGGGTGGGCCCGTCTCCTACCAAGACGGCTCAGGTGGAGCACCTAGGGGCGCGGGGAACTGCGCGAACGGCCCACGACGGCCCGCGGTCGACGGTACTGCCGGACCGGCAACGGTCTCCCTTCGCTGTACGGCGAAGGCGGCGGCCCCCCTGGCGGGGAATCCGTAGGGGTTGCTGAAGCGCGGTCCACCGCGGGCCGTCCCGGGTTGCTCGCGCAGTTCCCCGCGCCCCCAAGCACTTCGCCTCAGGCCTTCTCGCGGAAGGCGGGAGCACCCTGGGCAGCCCTGCCGGGGCTCTCGGTAGGAGGCAGGCGCGCCCTCAAAGACCTCCGCCTGGTCCACCCTGTGGAAGGCGGGCACGCCTAGGTGCTCCTTCTGAGCCCACCCGTGGGCGACGGGCACCCGGGGGCCCGGGTGTCTACGGGGCAGCGTGCTCCTTGGTGCGGATCGCCGCGTGGTACGCGCGGGCCGCCGCCCGCAGCGCCGCCTCCGGGTCCGCCCCCTCCGCCTCCGCCGCGACCGCCAGCGCCAGCAGCTCGTACCCGACGCCCTCCCCCGCCGGCAGCGGCACGTCGAGTCCGGCGGTACGGACACGGGACGCCAGCTTCGCCGCCAGCGCAAGGCCCGGCTGCCCCAGCGGGATGCCGTCGGTGACCGAGTCCCGCGCCTTCTCCTCCGCCTTGGTGCGCAGCCAGATCCGCCGTACGTCCTCCGGCGTCGCCGCCTCCTCGTCACCGAAGACGTGGGGATGCCGGTGGATCAGCTTCTCCACGATCGTCGCGGCGACGTCGTCGACGGAGAACGGCTCCGCCGGGTCCTCCTCGGCGATCCGCGCGTGGAAGACGACCTGGAGCAGCACGTCGCCCAGTTCTTCCCGCAGCTCGTCGCGGTCGCCGTGTTCGATCGCCTCGACCAGTTCGTACGCCTCCTCGATGGCGTACCGGGCGAGGTCCTGATGGGTCGGTACGGACGACCACGGGCATACGTCGCGGATCCGGTCCATGATCTGGACCAGGTCGAGGAGCCGGGCGCCGGGCAGATCGTACGAGCCGGGGAGCAGCTCCAGATCGGGCATTCCGCCGCGGCCGGATCCGGCGAGCCGGGCGAGGCCGTCGGTCAGGGCCCGGTCCCCCTCGCCGGAGACGAGGACGACGGCGGTCGTCCCCCCGGCGCACAGCTCCACCAGTTCCCGCGCTCCGGGGTCCGCGATGTCCACGTCCACCCCGGCGTCGCGCAGATACGGCAGCTGGGGGTGGCCGGGGTCGGCGCAGAGCACCCGGCCCGCCTCGTGCAGGGCGCGCCACGCGGGCCAGGACAGCAGTCCGGGGGCGACCCGGTGGCTCGTGGTGAGGAGGACGATGCGCCCGGCGGAGGTATTCGTGGTGGTCACCCCTCGAACCTACCCCGGGCGGGATCACCCCCGGCGGGCCCGGCCGCCCCGCGGCGTCAGGCGGTCGGCACCTCGTTGGCCGGCGCCGGCTGCTTGGTGAGCTGGGTGATCCACGGCGCCTTGTAGTCGCCGAGGACCAGCTTCTGGTTGTCCCAGGTCCCGTAGCGGGGGTTCACGTCGATGTCGAGGGACTTCGCGGCGGCGGTGAAGACCGCGTTGAGCTTCTGCTGCCCGTCCGGGGTGTTGGCGGCGCCGATGGACTCGGCCAGTTTCCCGATCAGCACTTCGCGTTCGACGACCCCGTCGACCTGGTCGGGGGCGACCCCGCGCTGCTGGAGGAAGGTCGCGGCGAGGGCCTGCTCGCCGCCCGCCTGCGCGGTGTAGGCGGCCTGGGCCTGCTGGAGCTCCTTGCGGGTGACGGTGATGCCCGCGTCGTCGGCGGCCTTCTTCACGACCCGGTCGACGATCAGGTCGAAGAGCTTGGCCCGGCCGAGCTGTCCGGTGTCCGCGATCATCTGCTGCCCCTCGGGGGCCTTCGCCTGGGCGGCGCGGACGTCCGCGACCTGGGCCTGGAGCGTGGACACCTCGACCCGCTGGCCGCCGATGACGGCGGCGGCGCCCGGGTGGGCCTCGCTGCCGCAGGCGGTGAGAAGGGGTGCGGCGGCGAGCAGTACGGCGGAGACGGAGATCGCGGTGCGACGACGGCGGTGCAAAGGAGCCTCCAGACGAGGTTTGTGCGACGAGTCACAAAGTCCTGCGGTGACCGATGGTAGGCAGTCGGCGGGGCGGGGGCCACTACTTCACCGCGACTGTTTTGGTCCAACGAGACGCCCGATGCGGGAGATACGGACGATGCCGCCCGGAACCCGGGACCCGGGCGGGCCCGGCATCTGCACCGGCACCGGCACCGGCACCGGCACCGGCACGGATTCACCGGCCTGCGGCCGAACCGCAGCGGACGCCGGTCGGCTCACCCCGGCCGGTCCGCAGGTGCAGCGGCCCGCGCAGGTCCGGAGGTCCGGAATCCCGCCGCGGCAGCGGCGTCAGCGGCGCTCGGAGGAGCCCACCGGCTCGGACGGCTCCTGCTCGCCGCGCCCGCCCGGCTCCGGGCGGAGCATGATCATGCGGGAGACCACGAAGGTCGCGGGGATCGCCGCGGCGGCCGCGATCAGCGGTGCGTACCGGTCGTCGAATTCCAGCACGTCCACCAGCAGATAGACGCCGCTGGTGGTGACCGTGAAGTTGGTGAGGTTGGAGAGCGGGAAGAGGAAGAACTTCCGCCACGTCGGCCGGGTCCGGTAGGTGAAGTACGTGGTGAGGAAGAAGGAGCCGACCATGCTGAGCACAAAGGCCAGGATGTGCGCGGCGACGTACGGCAGCACGTTCAGCAGCAGCAGGTACAGGCCGTAGTAGGTGCCCGTGTTGACCGCACCCACGAGGGCGAAGCGGACCAGCTGGCCGCGGATCGTCGTCTTCTCGCCGGTCACTCGGTCTCTCGGTCTCTCGGGTGGCTCAGGGGCTGGAGCCGGGTGCCGCGCCGCGGCGGGCACGGCCGCTCCCCGGGAAGCGTACGGCATGACGGCCCCCCGGCCCGGACCCCGCGGGGCGGGCCCCGGCAGGCGTCAGCGGTTGAACTGGCGCTGGCGTTCGAGGGCCCGGCGCAGTTCGACGGGGAGCTGGTGGTACGGCCCGTGGACGCGCTCGGTGTCGTACAGCAGGGCCTGCAGCTCGTGCCGGGCCCCGGCGTGGTCACCGACGGCGAGCAGCAGGTTCCCGATGCGCTGCCGGACGTCGAAGGCGCGGCCGGTGTCCCCGGCGTGCTCGTAATAGGGGAGGACCGCGCGGTACTCGGCGATGGCCGCGGCGGCCTCTCCGAGCTGTTCCAGGCACTGGGCGGCGTCGTGGCGGAACTGGAGGGTCTGGGGGTCGGCGGGCCCGGCCTCGGCGGCCCGGTCGTCCGCGAGCCGCCGCAGTTCGGGCAGGGCGCGGCGGTACTGGCCGTCGTCCATCAGGGTGGTCGCGTACTGCTTGCGCAGGATGCGGACGACCGGGGAGTGCTCGCCGTGTTCGGCGGCGGCGGCCGGGAGGATGCCGCCGAGGATGTCCACGGCGCGGGTGATGCTGCCCTCCCCGAGGGCCTTCTTCACCTCGTCGACGGCGGCGGCCACATCGGGTCCGCGGCCGCCGTGCGGTGCGGCCTCGGGGGGCCGGGGCGGGGGCGGCGGGGTGACGGCGGCCCCGGCGCGGTCGGGCCAGGGGGCGTGCGGGCGCAGGAAGGGGCGGGTGGGGTCGAGGGGTCCGCCGGGGTTGCCGTGCCGGGGCAGCAGCGGTGCCAGCGCCGCGTACACCTCCTGCGCTCCGGAGGGCCGGTGCTGGGGGTCCTTGGCGAGCAGCCGCAGGACGAGCTGTTCCAGGGGTTCGGGGATCTCGGGGCGGACCCGCCGGACCGGCAGCGGGGGCTCGTAGAGATGGCGGTGGAGCACGCCGAGCGCGGTGGAGCCCGCGAAGGGGACGTTTCCGCTGAGGAGTTCGTGCATCAGCACACCGAGGGCGTAGAGATCGGTGTACGGGCCGACGGCGCCGCCCATGGCCTGTTCCGGGGCCATGTAGGCGGGGCTGCCGATGGGGGATCCGGTGTGGGTGAGGCGGGTGGTGTCGGTGTCGATGACGGAGGCGACACCGAGGTCGAGGACGGTGACCGTACCGTCGGGTTTGACCATCACGTTCCGCGGTTTGAGGTCGCGGTGGACGATCGGGACGGCGTGGACGGCGGCGAGCACCGCGCAGAGCTGGGCGGCGACGCTGACGGTCCACTGCCAGGGGTACGGCTCGTGTTCGGCGAAGTGGTCGGCGAGGTCGGCGCCCTCGACGTACTGCATCACCAGGTACAGATCGTCGCCGTCGCTGCCGGCGTCGTGGACGGTGACCAGACCGGGGTGGGTGACCTGGGCGGTGACGCGGCATTCGCGGACGAAGCGGCGGCGCATCTCGTCGGCGCCGGTGCCCTGGGACATGCGGTCGGGGCGGAGGAGTTTGACGGCGACCCGGCGGTCGAGGCGGTCGTCGTAGGCGGTCCAGACCTGGCCCATACCGCCCTGGCCGATGACGGTGGAGAGTTCGTACCGGTCCGCGATGACACGTCCGTTCACGGGTTCTGCTCCCGGCGGTCCTTGCGGAGGTAGTCGCTCAGCTCGTCGAGTTCGGCGCGGACCTGGTCGATCCGGGGCGCGGGCCCGGCCGGTGCGGGGGGCACCGGATTCACGCGGTGCGCGGGGTGCGCGGGGTTTACGGGGTGCGCCGGGTTCACCGGGGGATATCCGTAGCCGGGGCGCTGGGGCGGATAGCCGTAGCCGGGGGCGGCGGGGCCCTGCGGGGGCGGGCCGAATCCGTAGCCGGGGCCCGCGGCCGGGCCGCCCTGGTAGGGCTGCGCGGACGGCCCCCGCTGCCGCTCCGCCTGGAAGCGCGCGTCGACGACGAGGTAGTAGACGGCGACGGTGAGGGCGACGGTGAGGAGTCCGAGGCCGGTCAACAGGTCGACGGTGTTGCCCTCCGTCGAGTCCGGGTCGGAGCCCCAGAAGCCGACGGTGACGAACAGGCCCATGGTCACCAGGCAGCAGACCACGAACAGCAGCCAGTCGACGCCCCGCCGCAGGAGGAGGGCGATCCGCAGCATGGTGAGCCAGGCGAGGGTGCCCCAGGAAGCGACGGCAAGCAGCACAAAGAAGATGCGCAGCATCACGACCGACGTTGTCGAACGCGGTTTCGCACGCGGTGGGCCGTAGCCGGGGCCGTGCATTCCTGCTCCTGGGGACGAGGGCCTGGTACGGACGAGGGTATACACCGGCGGCGGCACCGTCCCGGGGTATCGGGGCACGGAGTGCCGGGCCGGGCCGCGCTGTCGGTTCCGGGCGGCCGCCGGGGCGCCGGGGCGGGCCCGGCGGGAGTTACTGCCCGCGTTCCGGTTCGACCGTGCCGTCGGTGAGTCCGTCGTACAGGCCCTGGACGAGCTGCTCCCCGAGCCGTCCGGCGAGCCGCAGGGCGTCCTCGAAGGCGGCCAGGGCGCGGAACCGGTCGCCGTAGCGGCGCTGGTCGGGGAGGGGGACCCGGGGCAGTTGCAGCCTGCGTACGTCGAGCCGGGTCGCGGTCGATGCGTAGCTGCTGGCCTGCCGGGTGTTGGCGGTGCCGCGCAGGAATCCGGCGAGGAACCAGGGGTCGAGGGCTTCCGGTGCGGGGCGCAGGAGCTGGAGGTTGCGGCCGAGTACGGCCCCGGCGGTGGTCTCGTCGACGACGCGGACGACGGAGGCGCCGCCGAGTACGGGGATGACGACGTCTCCGGCGCGGGTGCGGACGGGCTCGTCGTCGGGGGTGTCGGGCAGGACGCCGGTCGGCGGGGTGCCCGCGATGACGTCGTGTTCGGTGAGGACGGTGTCCCGGGCACCCTGCGGGGTGCGGCCGTGGTGGCCGCCGCCGGGCAGGGCGGAGCCGGTTCCGGCGCGGATGGTGAGGGCGCCCGCGCGGGCGAGTTCGCCGACGGTGGTGGAGGGCCAGGGCGCCGGGTGGGTGGGGGCGGCGGGTGAGGGCGTCAGCTCGCCGGTGAGGCGCAGGGTGTCGGTGAGGCGTTCCCGTACGCGCTCCAGCTCACCGGCGTCGCCGCCGGTGGCGGCGGGCGGCACATGGCGGGCGGGGGCCAGGTCGACGTCGTCGTCGAGGAGTTCGATGACGGGGACGGCGCGGCTGATCCCGGCCCGGTCGGCGCTTCCGTCGGCGCTGCCGTTCTCGTCGAAGGGCTGCCAGATGTCGAGGACGGTGTTGTGCACGGCCTGCCAGTCGACGCGGTCGCGGCCGCCGCCGGTGCCGCCGATCTCGACGGTGTCGACGACGAGGAGTGCGGCGGGGGGCAGCCGGCCGGGTTCGGGCCTGCGGAGCACCCAGAGGTGGAGCGGGATGCCGTACGGCGGGGCGGCGCCCGCGGGCAGGGCGATGACGGCCCGCAGGGCGCCCCGGCGCAGCAGTCCGGCGCGGATCCGGCGGCCTGAGCGGCGGGAGGCGGCGGCGGGCGGCATCAGCAGGACGGCGGTGCCGCCGGGCCGGAGGCGGGCGAGGGCGTGCTGGACCCAGGCCAGTTCGGATTCGGTACGGGCCGGGAAGCCGTACTCCCAGCGGGGGTCGTACCCCAGCTCGTCGTGGCCCCAGTTCCGCTCGTTGAACGGCGGATGGCAGAGCACGGCGTCGGCGTGGGTGTCGGGGAAGGCGTCGGCGCGCAGGGTGTCCCCGGCGCGCGCGGCGACGGTCACCGGGGGTTCGCTGTGGAGGGCCAGCCGGAGTGCGGTGAGGGCGGTAAGCGCGGGGTCGCTGTCCTGGGCGAGCAGGGCCGCGGGGTGTTCCACGGCGCGCAGCAGGGTGCCGGTCCCGGCGGCGGGGTCGAGCACGGTGGCGCCGCGGGCGGTGTCCGGGGGTACGGCGAGGGCTGCCATCAGGGCGGCGGGCCCGGGCGGGGTCGGTGTGTACTGGCGGATGTTGGCGTCGAGGAAGCGGCCGAGGAGGAACTCGTACGTCTGGCGCGGTCCCAGTTCGGCGGCGAGTTCACCGACGGAGCGCAGGAAGGGCATGGCGGCGGGGGCCGGGGTCCGGCCGCCGCGCAGGGCCGGGGCGAGCGCTTCGAGCCGGTCGTCGCCGAAGCGCTGGGCCAGGAGCTGTTCGACGGCGGTGGGCAGCAGTTCGGCCATCCGCCGGTCGTCTCCGGTGATCAGTTCACGCCAGAGGGCGGGCCGGTCGCGGACCAGGAGGAGGACGACACCGGCGCCGGTGAGATCGGCGGCGGCGGTCGCGGGGTGGTCGGCCAGTTGTTGCCAGACCCGTTCACGGAGCGGGACTTCGGCCAGTTTGCCCTGGTCGCGCAGCCAGCGTTCGACGTCGGAGAGCGCGAAGGAGGGGCTGGTCTCGGTGCCGCCCACGGGCTTGGGGAAATCGGGATGGCGGCGGCGCCAGTTGCTGACGGCGGCCCGCCCCACCCCCGCGAGCCGGGCGATTCCGGCCGCGGTGACTTCGCTTGCGCTCTCGGGCACCTGACGGCCTCCGTGATGATCCGTTCCGACGGTCCTCGGAACCGGCTGTTGTGTCGCCGATCATACCGAGCCCCACACGAGAGCCCCCTTCACATGGAGCAAAAACCACTTCAACACTTTTCCTGTTGACTCGGTTCACAGGCTCTGTTCTTATTGACCCAGCACTTCACGGCCGCCTCGGTCCGCCTGGAGCGCGGCGTGAACACCGCCGTTCCTGTTCGTGTTCGGCGCCGCTCGTCGTTGATCCGCCACCACCACCCGGAAGGGCACGCCCATGCCGTATGACACCCAGCAGCCTCCGCTCGGCGCGACGGCCCGCGCGGCCCGCTCCGCGACCGACCCCGACTGGGAGCCGGGAGCGGAGCCGGGGTGGGGCGGCGCTCCGGGCCGGGGTCCGGCGGCGCCGTAAAGCAGGGCGGGGGTGCGGCGAGTACGGGGGTCCCGCCGCGCCCCGCCCTTCCCTCACCACCACCACTGTGTTGCCGTTGCCACGATCGGGAGAATCACCATGCCGCTTCTGCCTCACCACCGCCGTCGCCCGATCGCGGTGACGGCCCTTGCCGCGGCGCTCGCGCTGACCGCGACCGGCTGCCTCGGCGGTGACGACAAAGCGAAGGGCCCCTTCGACGGCAAGCCGGACCGGGAGATCATCGACACGGCGATCGCGGCCACCAAGTCCGCCCGGTCCCTGACCCTCACCGCGGAGGGGTCGATAGCGACGACCCGGGCGAAGAAGAAGGAACCGATGAAGTTGCGCGTCGCCGTCCACCAGGGCGGCCGGTGCAGCGGCACGATGTCCGTCGCCGGCCAGGGGAGTGTGGAGTTCGCCGGCAACGGCAAGGACACCTATCTGCGCCCCGACGAGCAGTTCCTGCGCTTCCATTTGAAGCAGCCCGACGAGGACGGCCCCGGCGTCTCGGGCCCGGAAGCCGACGGCGTCGTCAAGTTGATGAAGGGAAAGTGGCACAAGGCGGACCCGGCGGAGCCCGACTCCAAGGAATTCACCGAGTTCTGCGATGTCGACAGCCTGCTGGCGGACTTCGGCTCCGGGACCAGCGCCGGGGTGAAGCAGGCCGGTGAGGCCGCGGTGGACGGGCGGAAGACGCTCAAGTTCACCCAGGGCGCGAAGAACGAAGAGGAACTGCACGTCGCCACCGAGGGCAAGCCCTATGTCCTCAAGCTCACGGGCGCCCCCGAGGACGAGAAGGACGGCGAGCTGATGACGGCCGTGCTGTCCGACTTCGACAAGGCCCCGCTCCCGAAGATCCCGGCCCCGGCCGAGATCGTGGACCCGGACAAGCTGGGCTGAGCGGAGCCGTAGGAGACCGGAAGGTCTCGCCATGGACGGGAGCGGGGTGCACCACGACGGGGAGGTCGTGGTCCACCCCGCTCTCCCGTGTCCGGCACGGGTCAGCCCCCGCTCAAGAGCCGCACTGCTTCAGCATCATGTTCCGGTCCGGGGCCGTGACCGGCAGCGCGTACTCCTTCGCCACCTGCGCGAACCGCACCGCGTACGCACAGCGCACCCCCTTGTTCGGCGGCAGCCAGGACGCCGGGCCGGAATCCCGTTTGGCCTGGTTGGCCCGGCCGTCGACCGGCAGCAGATTGAGCGCGTCATTGGCGAATCGTTCCCGCTTGTCCGCGGGCCAGCGCGCGGCGCCCATCCGCCAGCCGTACGCCAGCGGCACCACATGGTCTATCTGCACCTCGGCGGCCTTCGCCTTCTTCCAGACGATGTCCTTGCCGGTGTACGGATCGGCGAGGGTCATCGCGACGACGACGCAGTCCGAACCGTCCCGGAACCGCAGTTCCCGCCCGTCGCGGCGGAGGAGGTCGTTCCGGGTGTCGCAGCCGTTGCGGGCCAGCGGCACGCCGTCGGCGGTATCGCTCCAGGCCCGGCCGAACTTCTCCCGCTCGTAACCCGTCCCGGGCCCGCGGCCCTTGGTGGCCAGCGACCCGATCAGCTTCCGGGCCGCGGCCCGGTCCCCGTCCGCGACGGGCGCGAGCCCGGGGCGCGTACCGTCGGGATTGGCGAGCGGCCCGACCGCGCCGGGTCCGCTCCCGCGCGCCCCCTCCGCATCCGGCGACGTATCGCTCTCGCATCCGGTGAGCAGCACGGCCGCGCCGAGCAGGGCGATCGCATACGTTATGGGGGTCTTGCGACTGTTCTCCACCTCCGCAGCGTACTGACGGCGGCAGCCTGGTGACGCCCCTGGCAGCGGCATTGTCGGTGCCCCGTGTCACGATCGGACCGAGCACATATCAGGGGCGGGGCAGGCACGGTGACGCGCCGGCCCCCAGGGGAGGGACAGCACCATGGGCGCCTGGGACATCGGACCCTTCGACAACGACACGGCGGCCGACTTCTCGGGCCACCTCGACGACGCGGAGCCGGAGCAGCGGGAGGAGCTGATCCGCCGCACCCTCACGGAGGCCGCGAACACGTCCGTATCGGACTACCTCGACAGCTACGAGGGCAACCGCGCGGTCGCCGCGGCGGCGCTGGTCGCGGCGCAGTGCCCGGAGGGCGAGACGGTCGACCCGAGCTACGGCCCGAAGAAGCCCGTCCCGGTCCTCTCCCCCGACCTGCGCCCCTTGGCGGTCGCGGCTCTGGACCGGATCACGGCCCCGGATTCGGAGTCCGCGGACCTGTGGGAGGGCGAGGACGCGGTGGAGTGGCGCAAGCAGGTGGCCGGGATGCGGGCGATCCTGGTGGCGGAGCCCGCGCAGTAGGGACGGGGAAGGGCCCGGCGCGGTTTCTCCGCCGGGCTCCGTCGCGCGCCCGTGCGCAACTCCTCGACCCCACCTTTGCATATTGACCGGGCTGCGCGACGCCGGAAGCATGGCCGCGGAGTGACCGGCAACAGGAGAGGAAGCCATGGGCGGGCCGTTACAGCAGAGTTCCGGAGAGAATTCTCTGCTCACAGGCGAGGATTTCGGACGCCTTTTCGATACCTTCGAGCAGACGGCGTTCCGTCTGGAGACCCTGGACGAGTACGACGTCGAAGAGGAACGCGAAGAGATCGCCCGGTTCATGGCCGGGGAAGACATGGGCCCGGAGTGGGCAGACAACCCTTGGGTACGGTCGATGACCGACAAGGGCAAACAAGTCTCCCGCGTTCATGTGCTGAAGTCTCCGCTCACCGACTACCTCCGGTACGAGCTGTCCGCCTACCCCGGGAACATCACCGCCGGGGAGACCATCGGCATCATCGACCAGTCGGAACAGACGGTCTCAGGACTGCCCGGGCACGATTTCTGGCTTTTCGACGACCGGCATGTCTACCGGATGCACTACACCGAAGCCGGAGCGTTCATCGGCGGTGAGCTGCTGCCGGTGGAGGTACTCCCGGAATACCGGGGATATCGCGACCGGGCTCTGGCCGCTGCCGTGCCGTTCGCCACCTACTGGGAGCGCCACCGCTGACGGAGTTCCCGGGGAGCAGTCGCGCAGGGCTCTGCGGAACGTATCCCGTGAGCCCTGGGCGAAACGTCAGATGCCGGTCTTGGTGGTGATCCAGGATCGGTAGGCACCGGTGTTGGTGTAGACGGACGGGTACCTTCCGTTGCAGCTGCTCACACCCCAGCTCACCACGCCGATCACCCGGCCGTTCCGGGCCAGCGGGCCGCCGCTGTCGCCCGAGC
The DNA here is from genome assembly GCF_003932715.1 of Streptomyces tsukubensis. Taxonomy (NCBI): domain Bacteria; kingdom Bacillati; phylum Actinomycetota; class Actinomycetes; order Kitasatosporales; family Streptomycetaceae; genus Streptomyces; species Streptomyces tsukubensis. The sequence continues at coordinate 3,026,246 of NZ_CP020700.1, forward strand.
ACGCCGACAGGCCGGCCTCCCTGTCGAAGGTGCAGAGGTGGTTCACCAGGCTCAGGTTCTGGCCGTACCAGCGCAGCCGGCATTCGCTCATGGCCAGGACGGTCACCGTGGCCTGCTGGAGCATGTTCGGTGATTCACCACTGCCATTGCGTCCCCAGCCGGTCAGCGTGGCACTGCTCCCGGCGGGAACCTCCGGCGAGTCCGGGAGCGCGATCGGCTGGACCAGCGAGGTGAAGGCAATCGGCGTGCTCACCTTCAGGAGCCCGATGTCGTTCGGCGTGCCTGCGGCATTGCCGTTGTAATCCTCGTGGCGGATGGTTTCCTGCACGGGATATGCGGTGCCCAACGGGGCCAGGGTGTTCGACCCCACCACGATGCGCATTCTGCTGGCGGGTGAATCCAGACAGTGGGCCGCGGTCAGCACCCACTGGGGTCCGATGATCGACCCGCCGCAGCTGTGGTACCACTGGCCGCCGCTGAGGCGCTGCAAGGAGACCTGGTACGGGTACGCCCCCGCCGGGGCATCCGTCCCGCCGACCACCTGGACAACCGGCGGCTCCGGTTCCGCCGACGCCGTACCCGCTCCTCCCAGCAGACCGGAGGCCAGCAAAACGCCCACCAGAGCCGAAGCTATCCGTCCGAACCAGCCGCCCGTTCGTGCCATGCGCACTCCCCTTCCCGCCGCGTCTCAGCCCGGGCCGTACCCCCACCAGCACACGAACAGACCGTTCCAGCGGCGAAACCACACAACAGAGGTACGACAGGTGACCGATTACGGGTCGAGCTCCTCGTCCGGAGTGGGCCCGGCTCCGTGCTTCAGCGCGCACGGCGGGCAGGCGTAGTACACGACCGGGGGCCCACTGGCCCGCTCGACTGAGCCGACGGCGACGGGTATGCACGTCTCGTTCCCGCAGTGGACGCACCGGGCACCGAAGGGCTCCGGCGCCTGAGACAGGAGCGCGTCACGTGTCATCCGTACACCTCTCTCCGTCCCTGCCGCCGTCACAGCGAGGGCTGCGATTCGGGCCGGTGGCCGAACTCCTCATGTCGGCGGCGGAGAACACGGCAGTCGGCGGCACGGGAGTGGTCACCCGCGCGTTCCGCCCGCTCCTCCTCGTCCGCCAGCTCGCGGCAGGTCTCGCACGCTGTGGTTTCGGAGTCCGTCATGCGGGCTCTCCTTTGCTGCTGCGCTGGTTGGCCTCGGCCACGGCCGGGGCGAGGACATCGGAGGCGGTCGCCGGCCGCAGGTCGTCGGGGTGCGCGTCCCATTCGCATCCACCGTTCAGCGGGCGCAAGTAGTAGCGGGACCCGAACCGGTCCATCACCCGGCCGATCCGCTTCAGGGCCGTATCCCTCACGGTGTCTCCGATCCGCGGCTTCCAGGGGGCGGTGGATTCTTCGGTGCGCGCAAGGTCATGGGCAGCGGGCATGACCGCTCCTTTCCGTAGCGTTTCCACTACACGGAGCTTCAGAGTTGCCTAGAGTGAAAACTCCTTCAACTTGCGCCAAGCGAAGGAAGGGACGGTTTGTTGCGCCATGAATCTCAAGGAACTGAACCCCGAGAGCAGCCCGCAAGCGGCATTCGGCGCCCGATTGCGCAGCGCGCGAGAAGCACGCGGCTGGACGCAGGAGGAGCTTGCCGAGCGGACCGACTACTCCAGTCAGCATGTCTCCGCGGCCGAAACCGGCCGCAAACCGCCGACTCTGCGGTTTTCGAGAGGTCTTGATGTCGCCTTCGGATTCGAAGGGACAACCGAATCATTCGAACGCGCTTGGGGCGAACTCCGGAACGGTGTGCTTCTGGAGGGGTTTCCGGAGTTCGTCGGCTACGAGTCGCGTGCCGTGGAAATCCGGCTCTACGAGATCGGGATCGTCCCGGGTCTGCTGCAGACGCCGGAGTACGCCCGCGTACTGGTCGACGCCGCTGTGCAGCGGGGCAGCATCACGCCGGAGTTGGCCGAGGAACGGATCTCGTTCCTCACGGAACGGCAGACGGCACTGATCCGCCCCCGGCCACCGATGGTGATCGTGGTGATGGACGAGAGCTGCATCCATCGGCAAGTGGGCGGCCCTGCGATCATGGGCGCACAGCTGGACCGGCTGGTCCAGTTCGCCGAGGCCCCGAACAGCATGGTCCAGATCGCGCCCTACGCCATCGGGGAGCGCCGCCCGTTCAACTATCCGCTGACCGTGCTCACGCTGCAGGACCGGTCCGTGGTCGCCTATGCGGAGTCCCAGACTCAGGGCCACTTCGACCGCCATGCGCCTTCCGTACTGCCGCAGTTGACGGCCTACCATCAACTACAGGCCGTCTCAGCCTCACAGGCGGAATCCGTGGCCATGATCAACGAGGTACGAAAGGGCATCCCGTGACGTCCACGACCGAATCCCCCCGCTGGTTCACGTCCTCCTACAGCGACAACGGAGGCCAGTGCGTCGAGGTGGCCGCCAACCTCGCCATAACCGACGGCATCGTCCCCGTCCGCGACTCCAAAAACCCCACCGGCCCCGCGCTCGCGCTCCCGACAAGTGCCTTCGCCACCTTCGTGGAGGGCATCAAGAGCGGGGACCTGGACACCGTCTGAGGAAGGGGCTCGCCATGACCGAACCGCAGTTCTTCACGTCCTCGTACAGCGACAACGGCGGCAACTGCGTCGAGGTCGCCGCCAACCTCGCCATAACCGACGGCATCATCCCCGTCCGCGACTCCAAAAACCCCACCGGCCCCGCCCTCGCCCTCCCCGCGAGCGCCTTCGCCGCCTTCGTCGCGGGTGTCAAGCGCGGGGAGTTCCGGGTCGGCTGACCCCGTACGCGTACCGCAGTGACACGGCCCCGCCGCCCCGGATCCCGGGGCGGCGGGGCTTCACCGTGTCAGTCCACGATGATCTCGAAGGACACCCGGGCCTCCTGGTCCTCGGTGGCGGCAGTCACCAGGAACGCGCCCTGGACGCTGCCCGCCGTGAGGGCGGGGGCGGTGGCCCGGCCGTCGGCGTCGGTGACCACGGTGGCCGTGGTCGCGCCGCCGGGGAAGGTGAGCTTGTCACCGGGGGTGGTGAAGGTGATCGTCGCCCCCTCCACCGGACGGAAGTCCGAGTCGAGCGCCCGGGCCGTCAGGGCCTGGGCAACCGGCTGGCCGGGGGCGACGTGCTGGCTGTCGCCCGCGACGGCCCGGAGGTAGTTGACGGGTACGGCGGCCGGGGCCGCCATGGAGGCTGCGGCCGGGGTGGCCGTCGACGGAGCGGCCGCCGCGCCGAGGAGCAGGGCGCACGCGGTGGCTGCCACAACGGCCGTGAGGCGGGCCGGTGGTCTGTACATCTGGGTGGGCCTTTCGGTGGAGTGGGGGTCAGCAGACCCGGAACGACTTGAGCCCGTGCCAGGTCCCACCGCCGAAGGGGGCGATCGGAACCTCGGCTCCGCCGTAGTTGGGCTGGGGGTATCCGCAGTAGCGCAGCAGCGTGTTGTTGGTGTTCGAGTCCGCGCTGGCGATGCTTCCTCCGCCGCTGAACTTCAGCGCGCCGACGTCGGGGACGTCGGTACCGGGCAGCACGGCGAAGGAGAACCACTTGTGCTGTGCGGCGTGGTAGAAGCAGAACCAGCCGACCGGGCAGGACGGGCCGTTCTCACCCTGCTCGTTGAGGATGTAGACACCCGGCGGGTTGGTGGCCGCGGCCGCCGCGTCGGCGGTCGGCAGGGCGATGAGCGCGAGGGTCCCGAGGGTGACCCCGGCGCGCCGGACGAGAGTGGCGACAGGGGTCACTTCTTGGCCTCCAGGGGCGGGAGCGCTACGGCCCAGTCGGCCTTGCCGACACCGGGCACCTCGACGGTTACCGGGCCCACGCGCTGGTACCGCTGGGCGGGGGTGTCGCAGCCGAGGATGCGCTCGTAGTAGCCGGTGACCTTGACGATGTCCAGGCCCACGTAATAGGTGAAGCCCTTGCCGGGATCGACCTTGTAGTGGACCTGCGTCTCCTTTTCGATGGAGTTCGTCTGGGTCATGTTGAAGCTGTACCGGGTGGTCAGCGTGGTGTTCATCTCGGCGAAGAACGCCTTGAAGCCGGCGGTCACCTCCAGGCCGATCTCCATCGAGTGGCTGAAGGTCCGGGTGAGGGACTCCTTCACCGTCTCGGTCCGTTCGAGGTCGACGTTGCCCGCACGGTTGTCGTAGACGAACTTGTCCGCGACTACCCGCTCGTGGATGGGCTCACCCACCTGGTCGAAGTGCCACTGGTCGTCGCACTCCACGTCCCACGGCTCGGCGGCGGCAGGCGCGGCGGGCGTCAGCAGGGCTGCCGCCAGGGCGCAGATGCCCAGCGCGGTACGGGAGCGGCGGAAGCCCGCGCGGGGACGGTTCACGAGTTCCACGGCGACCCCAGCAGTGACATCGAGGCGGCCTTGTCGGCCGGATCGGTGGTCCAGAAGACCAGGGAGTTGGCGTTGGCGAGCTGGAGGTCGGCGGAAACGGTCTGCTTGGATTTGATCTGCCGCCAGACCAGGTTGTACGTGGCCTTCATGCCTGCGACACAGGCGTTCCAGTCGTCCGCGGTTCCGCTGTCGCAGTCGTAGATCACCACGGAGATGTCCCGCTGCGCGCGATTCGTGTTGGTGAAGGTCAGGCGCTGGAACTCCTCGCCGTCCCGCGTCACTCGGCAGGTGCCGATGGTGCCGCCGGTCACGGCGAAGGTCGTGGGGGTGGTGCACGTCGGCTCCGCGACCACCGCTGCCCGGCCCCCGCCCGGAGACCCCGAGGCGGAGGCGGGCGCGGCACTGATCAGAGTGGTGACGCACAGCGGTACGGCCAGGAGCGCGGCCGTACGGCCGCCACGTTTTGTCCGCGCAGCGGACAGCAATCTGGACATGATCCTCCCAAGGGGAAGCGGGGTGGGCGATGGGCTCCGCGCGACAACGGCCGGTGCAAAAGGCATCCCGGCCGTCCGGTCGTCGCGGACGCCGATCAGAAGAACTCACCACCGATCACAAATGATCATGACGCGGCCGTGCGAACACCCGGATGGCCCGCACCTGTTCCCCGGGCGGCTCCATACGAAGGGGCCCGTACGGCCGCCCGGAAGCGGTCGTACGGGCCCCGGAAAAACCCTTCTAGCTGCCCAGAATCGTGGTCAGGAATTCACCCGTCCACGCCAGCAGCTCCCTTCCCACCACCGGCTTTCCGCCGATCTTGCCGGTCGTCGGGCGCGGGACCAGGATCTGGTTCATGGCCGGCTTCACCACCGTCCGCGGATAGAGCCGCATCAGGCGCAGCTCCTGCGATTCCCGCAGTTCCACCGGGGCGAAGCGGATGTTGTTGCCCTGGAGGACGATCTCGCCCACGCCGCAGGCGCGGGCCAGCATCCGCAGACCGGCGACGAGGAGGAGGTTCTCCACCGGCTCGGGCAGCTTGCCGTAGCGGTCGGTCAGCTCCTCCCGTACCGCCTTGACGTCCTCCTCCGAATTGGCCGCGGCGATCGACCGGTAGGCCTGGAGACGGAGGCGCTCGCCAGGGGCATAGTCATGCGGAACATGCGCGTCGACCGGGAGTTCGATCTTGACCTCCAGCGGGGGCTCCTCCTCCGCGCCGCCCTCCAGGGACGCCCGGTAGTCGGCGACCGCCTCGCCCACCATCCGTACGTACAGATCGAAACCGACGCCCGCGATATGGCCGGACTGCTCGCCGCCGAGGAGATTGCCCGCGCCGCGGATCTCCAGGTCCTTCATCGCCACGTACATGCCCGCGCCCATCTCGGTGTGCTGGGCGATGGTGGCGAGGCGTTCGTGGGCGGTCTCGGTGAGCGGCTTCTCCGGCGGGTAGAGGAAGTACGCGTACCCCCGCTCCCGGCCCCGGCCCACCCGGCCGCGCAACTGGTGCAGCTGCGACAGTCCGAAGTTGTCGCCGCGCTCCACGATCAGGGTGTTGGCGTTGGAGATGTCGATACCGGACTCGACGATCGTCGTCGACACCAGGACGTCGAACTTCTTCTCCCAGAAGTCGACGACGACCTGTTCGAGTACGTTCTCCGACATCTGGCCGTGGGCGGTGGCGATCCGCGCCTCCGGCACGATCTCCCGCAGCCGGGCCGCCGCCCGGTCGATGGACTCGACCCGGTTGTGGATGTAGAAGACCTGGCCCTCGCGGAGGAGTTCGCGGCGGATCGCGGCGCCGATCTGCTTCTCCTCGTACGGGCCGACGAAGGTGAGGACGGGGTGCCGCTCCTCCGGCGGGGTGGTGATCGTCGACATCTCGCGGATGCCGGTGACGGCCATCTCCAGGGTCCGCGGGATCGGGGTCGCGGACATCGTCAGTACGTCGACGTTGGCGCGGAGCTTCTTCAGCTGCTCCTTGTGCTCGACGCCGAACCGCTGCTCCTCGTCGACGATGACCAGCCCGAGGTCCTTGAACTTGGTCTCGGACGAGAACAGCCGGTGGGTGCCGATGACGACGTCGACCATGCCGTCCCGCAGTCCCTCCAGGGTGGCCTTGGCCTCGGTGTCGGACTGGAAGCGGGACAGGGCGCGGACGTTCACCGGGAACTGCGAGTACCGCTCGGAGAAGGTGCCGAAATGCTGCTGCACCAGCAGGGTCGTCGGGACGAGGACGGCGACCTGCTTGCCGTCCTGGACGGCCTTGAACGCGGCCCGTACCGCGATCTCCGTCTTGCCGTAGCCGACGTCGCCGCAGATCAGCCGGTCCATGGGGACCGACTTCTCCATGTCCTCCTTCACCTCGGCGATGGTGGACAGCTGGTCGGGGGTCTCCGCGTACGGGAAGGCGTCCTCCAGCTCCCGCTGCCAGGGGGTGTCGGGGCCGAAGGTGTGGCCGGGGGCCGCCATCCGGGCCGAGTAGAGGCGGATCAGATCGGCGGCGATCTCCTTGACGGCCTTCTTCGCCCGCGCCTTGGTCTTGGTCCAGTCCGCGCCGCCGAGCCGGTGCAGGGTGGGGGCCTCGCCGCCGACGTACTTGGTGATCTGCTCCAGCTGGTCGGTGGGGATGTAGAGCCGGTCGCCGGGCTGGCCGCGCTTGGCGGGGGCGTACTCGACGACGAGGTACTCGCGGGTCGCGCCCTGGACGGTCCGCTGCACCATCTCGATGTAGCGGCCCACGCCGTGCTGCTCGTGGACGATGTAGTCGCCGGTCTCCAGGGTCAGCGGGTCGATCGTCTTGCGGCGGCGGGTCGGCATCCGCCGGCCGTCCTTGCCCGCGGCCTTCTGGCCGGTGAGATCGGTCTCGGTGAGGACGGCGAGGCGGAGCCCGGGGTCGATGAAGCCGTAGTCGATGGAGCCGGTCGCCACCTGGACGACTCCGGGGGCGATCTCGGTGAGGTCGGTGTCGAGCCGGGCCGGGACGCCCTCGCCGCCGAGGACCTCGACGGTGCGCGCGGCCGGGCCGTGGGCCTCGGTGACGAAGACCGTACGCCAGTTGTCCGCCAGCCAGCCCTTGGTGTCGGCAAGGGCGCGGGCGGTGTCGCCGCGGTACGAGTCCGGGGCGTGCATCCCGAGTTTGACGGTGTCCTCGGACAGCTCCTCGTCGGCGGCGAAGGGCGCCACCGTCCACCACATCATGTCCAGTTCACGGGCCCGGTCGCGGACGTCCGCGATGCTCCACAGCGACGCGGCGCCGACGTCGATGGGCGCCTCGCCGCCGCCCGCGGTCGCGGCCCAGGAGGCGTGGAGGAACTCCCGCGAGGTGGCGACCAGGTCGGCCGCCCGGGTCCGGACCCGCTCGGGGTCGCAGACCAGGGTCATCGCACCGTCCGGGAGGACGTCGAGCAGCAGCTCCATATCGTCGACGAGGACCGGCGCAAGGGACTCCATGCCCTCGACCGCAATCCCCTCCGCGATCTTGCCGAGGAGTTCGCCCAGCTCGGGGTGGGCCTCGGCAAGCGCGGCGGCCCGCTCCCGGACCTGGGGGGTGAGCAGCAGCTCACGGCAGGGCGGCGCCCACAGACCGTGCTCGGCAACCTCCAGCGACCGCTGGTCAGCGATCTTGAAGTAGCGGATCTCCTCGATGTCGTCGCCCCAGAACTCCACCCGGAGGGGGTGCTCCTCGGTGGGCGGGAAGACGTCCAGGATGCCGCCGCGGACGGCGAACTCGCCGCGCTTCTCGACCAGCTCCACCCGGGAGTACGCGGCGGCGGCGAGCGCGTCGACGACCTCGTTCAGATCGGCCTGCTCGCCGGTGCGCAGGGCCACGGGAACCAGCTCGCCCAAGCCCTTGACCTGCGGCTGGAGTACGGAGCGGATCGGGGCGACCACAACGGAGACGGGCCCTGTGGCCGGGTCGTCGGCGGAGGGGTGGACCAGCCGGCGGAGCACGGCGAGCCGACGGCCCACCGTGTCGGAGCGGGGCGAGAGGCGCTCGTGGGGCAGGGTCTCCCAGGCGGGGTACTCGGCCACGGAGTCCTCGGGCAGCAGGGAGCGCAGGGCCGCGGCCAGGTCCTCGGCCTCGCGGCCGGTCGCGGTGACCGCGAGGACGGTCCGCCCGGCGTCCCTGGCCAGCGCGGCGACGGCGAAGGGCCGGGCGGCGGGCGGCCCCACCAGATCCACGTGCATCCGTCCCGCGCCACGGGCGGCCTCGACGGCCTCGGCGAGCGCGGGGTCACGTACGACTGCGTCCAGCAGACCGTGCAGGCTCATGAAAGACGTTCCATCCCGGTGATGCGATCCGACGGGTACGGGCAGCGCTGCGGCTAACGGGCAACGCGAACGACCCGGCACGTGCGACGGGCCGGGGTCTCCCCAGCCTACGCCCGCGCTCCGGGCCCCGCGCGCCCGGCGACGGGGACCGGCCACGGTCCGTGACGGGTTGCTGACGACGTCCCGCAGGCCCCGGCAGCCCAGGGCGTCCCACGGCCCGGAGGCAGCGCGGCAACGGGCCCGGTGGCCGAGCGGAATGCTCGGTCACCGGGCCCGGTCACTGCCGACACCGCCGGGGGCTACTCGCTGGCGATCGCGTTCAGGACGTTCATCCGGCCCGCGCGGAACGCCGGGACCAGCGCCGCGAAGAGGCCGACGAACGCGGATCCGACGAAGACCGTGACGATCGTGGGCCAGGGGATCTCCAGGACCCCCAGTCCTTCGAGCGCCAGCAGCTTCTGCGCCGCGGTGCCCCAGCCCATGCCGAGACCGAGGCCGAGCAGTGCGCCGAAGAGGGCGATGACCACGGACTCCAGGCGGATCATCCGGCGGAGCTGGCGGCGGGAGAGTCCGATGGCCCGCATCAGACCGATCTCACGGGTCCGCTCCACCACCGACAGCGCCAGGGTGTTCACCACACCGAGGACGGCGACGACGATCGCCAGGGCCAGCAGACCGTAGACGAGGTTCAGCATCTGGCCGACCTGGTCCTTCAGGTCCTCCTTGAAGTCGGCCTGGTTGGAGGCCTTGTACTGCGGATACGGCTCCAGGGAGGTCTTCAGCGCCTCGTACGCCGCCTTGGCCCGGCCGTCCTTCGCGGAGGCGAAGAGCATGAAGTTCTGCGGCAGCTTCTCCGCGGGTATGTGGCTGCGGGCGGTCTCCGTGCTCAGGATGATCGCGCCCTGCTCCATGGCACTGTCGTCGGAGGTGATCGCCCGTACGGTCAGCTTTGCGGGCTGCGCGCCGCTGAAGGCGACGGTCAGCTCGGAACCCAGCTTCAGTCCGTGCTTCTCGGCGTACTCCTCGCCGACCGACAGGGAGTCCTTGCGGTAGGCGTCCGACTGCTTGCCCGCGACCATCTTCTTCCGGAGGTCCTTGGCGTACGTCGGGTCGGTGGCGACCAGCGTCATCTTCGCGGAGGTCCCGTCAGGGGCGGTGACCTTGGCGGGGATGTCGCGGTACTCGGTGACGTAAGCGATGCCTTCCGTCTTGCGCACAGCCTCCAACGCCTTGGGCACGACCGGCTGGCCCGGCTGCGCCTGGATGATGAAGTCCGCGCCCACCGACTTGTCCAGCTCCTCCGTCGCGGAGGCCACCATCGACGAGCCGACCACCGAGAGGCAGGCGACCAGCGCGAGCCCGATCATCAGCGCGGCGCCGGTGGCACCCGTACGGCGCGGATTGCGCAGGGCGTTGCGCTCGGCCATCCGGCCGACCGGGCCGAAGGCGCGGAGCACCACCACGCTGAGGGCGCGGACGACCACACCCGCCAGCAGCGGGCCGATCACGATGAAACCCAGCAGGGAGAGCACCACACCGCCGGCGAGGATCATGGAGCCCTCGGACGCCTTGTCGGCCTGGGTCGCCGCGATCAGACCCAGGGCACCGCCCGCGGTGAGCAGCAGCCCGACGGCGGCCCGCACCCAGCCGGACTTGCCGTCGGCCGGGACGCCGGTCTCGCGGAGCGCGGCCATCGGGGAGATCCTGCTCGCCCGGCGGGCCGGAACGTACGCGGCGACGATCGTCACGACGACTCCGAGGACCACGCCGACGACCGGGGTCGTCCACTTCACCGTCAGATCGTCGGTGGAGAGGTTCATCCCCATGCTGCCCATCAGCTTCATCAGACCGACGGCGATACCGACACCGGCCGCGACGCCGAGGGCGGAGCCGACGATGCCGAGCAGCACGGCCTCGATGAGAACGGAGCGGTTGACCTGCTTGCGGCTGGAGCCGATGGCCCGCATCAGGCCGATCTCACGGGTGCGCTGGGCGACCAGCATGGAGAAGGTGTTGACGATCAGGAAGATGCCGACGAGGAGAGCGATCCCGGCGAAGCCGAGCATCGCGTACTTCATGACGTTGAGGAAGGAACCGACGTCCTTGCGGCCCGCGTCGGCCTCCTCGTCCGCGGTCTTGAGGTCGTAGCCCGCGCCGAGGGCGGCGATGAGGTTCTGCTTGGCCCGGACATCGGAGACGCCGTCCTTCGCGGTCACCGCGATCTGGGTGAAGAGGCCTTCCTTGCCGAGCAGTTGGCGCTGCGCGGTGGCGGTGTCGAAGACCACCATGGCGGCACCGGGGTTGGTCACCTTGAAGGCCATGATCCCGCTGATGGTGGCGGTGAAGTCGCCGTCCACCGTGATGGTGCGGATCGGGTCACCGATCTTCAGCTTCTTCTTCTTGGCGGTGTCCTTGTCCACCATGACCTGCGTGGGGCCGCGCGGGGCCTGTCCGGAGCTGATGTCGAAGGTCTTCAGATCGACCTTGGTCCAGTTGCCCGCGATGGTGGGGCCGCCGCCGGTGGCGCCGATGTTCTTGTTCTTCTTGTCGACGATGGTCACGGCCGTGGTGTGGACCATGCCGATGGCTTCCTGGACGCCCTCGGCCGAGCCGGCCTTCTCCACCAGCGACGCGGGCAGGGTCTCGGGGCGGCCGGTGGCCGGGGCGTCTTCGTCCTCCTCCGCCTCCTTCGGGGAGACGGTGACATCGGACGAGGTGACCGCGAACAGCTTGTCGAACGTCGTGTTCATGGTGTCGGTGAACACGAGGGTGCCGCAGACGAAGGCCACCGACAGGAGCACGGCTACCGCCGACAGCGCCATCCGCCCCTTGTGGGCGAAGAAGTTTCTGAGGGACGTCTTGAACATGGTCACGAGGTACGCCCCCGGGCGTCGAAGTCCTTCATACGGTCCAGCACGGCCTCGGCGGTGGGCCGGAACATCTGGTCGACGATCCGGCCGTCCGCGAGATACAGCACCCGGTCCGAGTACGAGGCGGCCACCGGGTCATGGGTGACGATCACGATCGTCTGACCCAGCTCGTCGACCGAGCGCCGCAGGAAGCTCAGCACCTCGGCACCGGCGCGGGAGTCCAGATTTCCCGTCGGCTCGTCCCCGAAGATGATGTCCGGCCTGGCGGCCAGCGCCCGGGCGACGGCCACGCGCTGCTGCTGTCCACCGGAGAGCTGCGTCGGCCGGTGCTTCAGCCGGCCGGCCAGACCGACGGTCTCCACCACCCGGTTCAGCCAGGCGCCGTCCGGCTTGCGGCCCGCTATGTCCATGGGGAGCGTGATGTTCTCCAGGGCGTTGAGCGTCGGCAGCAGATTGAACGCCTGGAAGATAAAACCGATCCGGTCCCGGCGGAGCTGCGTCAGCTTCTTGTCCTTCAGGCCGGTGATCTCCGTGTCGTCCAGGTAGATCTGACCGGACGTGACGGTGTCCAGCCCGGCGAGGCAGTGCATCAGCGTCGACTTGCCCGAACCCGAGGGGCCCATGATCGCGGTGAACTGCCCGCGGGCGATGTCCACGTCGACCTGGTCGAGGGCGACGACACGGGTCTCGCCCGAGCCGTAGGCCTTGACGATCTGCCGTCCGCGCGCGGCGACGGCCGAACGCTCTCCGGTGGCCCCGTGGGGCGAAATGGTCGTGGCCGTAGTCACGGTCGGTCTCCTCGATCGGTGAGCGGTCTGCTGTCGCCAACTGCCTTCGTGATGAGTCTGTCGGCGGAGCGGCGTCGGCGCGCTGGTGCGAGTCACCGTGTTGATGCGGGGGTTTACCCCACCCCCGTGCGCCGTAAGACCAAGTTAAAGACCGGAGGCCGGAGGGTTCGTCGTCCCTCGGAACGAATGCGGCAGGCCGTGCTCTAGGGCGCTACCCCTAGGGCCTCTCCACCCAAGGGTGGAGGCGCCCCCTAGGAGGACGGGCCGCGGATGCCGGGGTTACCCGGGGCCGGGTGTGGGGCGCGCCGGGCGCCGTGCCGGGCGGCGTGCGCCGTGTCTTGTCCGGGGAGCGCCGTGCCCGGCGGGGCTGTGTTCCGGCTGCGGGCCGGATGTGGCTTGTCGCGCAGTTCCTCGCGCCCCTGGGTTACCTGCCTCGCCGCCCCTGGAGAGTAAAGCTCCCGCGGCAAACAGAGACCCTTGGGCACCTGATCATGTCGGGATCACGTGGGAGGGGGGTGCAGGGTCGCCCCCGCAGTGGACCTGCGACAAGACCGGACGCGCTTCGGGGCAGTGCATCGCAGGCCGCGAGGAGGTGAGCCCGGAGGCCACCGACCCAGCCGCACCCGACAAGGTCGGCGACCTACGCCACGGAGTGACGCGACTCGACCGCCGGAGAAACCCGCAGCCCCCGGGCCGGGTGCCCCCAAGCCCCCCGGGCCGGGTGCCCCCGAGGGGCCCGGCTACTCCCCAGCCGGAGGCGTCACCGTCGGGAGGGTGTCCTGGAGGAGCTTCAGCGGGGCCAGCGCCTCCTCGCGCTGCGTCGCGTGCGCCGACAGGATGCGTTCCGTTTCGCGGGTCACCGCCTCCGCCTCCCCCTGCGCCCCCGCCCGCAGCGCCTCCGCCCGCGCCTCCGACTCCTCGTTCGTCCGGCGCGCGTACTCCTCCGCCTCCGCCAGCTCCCGCTCCGCCTCCCGCAACAGTGCCTCCGCCCGCTCCTCCGCGCCCGCCCTCCGCTCGTCCCCCGCGGCCGCCCGGCGTTCGGCGTCGCGGTCCACCTCCGCCCAGCGGTCGGCCTGTTCGGCCTCCAGCGCGGCGAGCATGTGCTCGGAGCGTTCCCGCATCGACTCCCAGACGACCGTCGCCTCGGCGCGCGCCGCGGTGGCGTCCCGGCGGGCGTCCATCAGGAGCCGGCCGCCCGCGGTCCTGGCGGCGGTGGTGAGGCGCCGGGCGTGTTCCTCGGCCTCGGCCAGTACGGCTCCGGCCTCCGCTCCGGCCTCTTCGGCGAGGCACCGGGCCGCTTCCTCCGCGTCACCGGTGGTGCGTGCGGCTTCGTCGCGGGCCGAGGTGCGGACGTGGTCGGCGGTCTCCCAGGTGACCGCGAGCAGTTCGCGGGCGGGGGCGCCGAGGGCTTCGTACGTCTGCGGCGGGGCGTCCTGCGCGGTCTCGCGCAGCCGGGTGAGGTCCGCGTCCATCCGCCGGGCGAGCACGGTCAGCCGGGCCACCCGCTCCCAGGCGGCGTCGCGCTCGCCGGAGAGCGTGTCGAGGTGCTCATCGGCCTGGTCGGGGCGGTAGCCGCGGCGTACGACGTCGAAACCGCGGGCGGAGACCGTGGGCGGTACGGAGGGCGGGGCGGGCGTCGAGGGAGGGTGTGGCGTGCGGGCTTCTGTGATGGTCATCCTGCGACCCCTTCGTCTCCCGTGACCGATGACATGACGAACAGCACGAACAGTTCACATATCATCCGCGATACGGACTAAGTGGTCACATGACGACACTCGGAACGGCCGTCAAGGGGACCGAAAAGACGAACGGGGCGCCGGTTCCGGAGAACCGGCGCCCCGTTCAAGGCGCCTCGCAGAAAAACGTACGACCGCTACAGCAGGCCGTCCCACATCTGTTCCAGCAGGACCGACCACCAGCTCTCCGGCGAGGCCAGGGCCGCCGGGTCGAGGGCGGCCAGATACGCCTGGAAGTCGACGGTCCAGCGGCCCGCCTGCTCCGGGTTGAGCCCGTACCGCAGCCGCCACATCTGCCCCAGCAGGGCCATGCAGCGGACGAACTCCGGCAGTCCGGTGTTGACGAACTGCGGCGCGGTCGGCGCTCCGCCCGGACCGGCTTCGACCGGGACGGCCACGATGTTCGCCGTGCCGTACTGCACGCAGATCGCCCGGCCGAAGTCGCTGCCGACGACCAGGTACGAGTTGGCGTCCGGCGCGGCCTGCACCTGCCGCTGGGCGGCGAGTTCGGCCAGGGTGGGGATGACCGGCTGGGCGGGCTGGGCCCAGAAGAAGGGGTTGAAGTCCCCGGGCAGCCCGGCGTACACGAGGGTCGCGGCGACGACGTCCGGTACGCCCTGGCGGGAGACCGCCCGCTGGTCGAAGCGGAGGATGCCCTGCGGTCCGAAGGCGTTGAGCAGCTCGTGGGCGACGCCCTGCGGCGGCACCGGCGGCGCGGCCTGGACCTGCGGCAGCGGAACCCGGACCGGCGCGGGCCTGGCGGGCCCGTCGGCGACGTGGTGCAGCTCTCCCTGGTGGGTGATCAACTGCCGCATGCCGTCCTGCCGTCCGGCGTGGTCGCGGCCGTACGGGGCGATGCTGGTGATCCGCGCCTGCGGCCAGGTCTCCCGGATCATGCGGGCGCAGTAGCCGCCGGGCAGCTCGCAGGACTCCAGCTCGGTGTGGAGCCCGAGCACCTGGTTGGGCGGGACGTTCATGGCGCGCAGCTCGTGGAGGATCTGCCACTCCGGGTGGGGAGTGCCGGGGGCGCTGCGGCGGATGATCTGCGCCTCGGAGCCGTCGGGGGCGCGGTAGCGCAGGACGGCCTGGTAGCCGGGGCCGACAGTCGGCACGCCGGACGGCTGCTGGGGGTAGCCGTAGGCACCCGGTGCGGGCGCGCCCGGTGCCGGGGGCGGCGGGCCGGGGGGCGCGGGCGGACCGGCCATCGGGGGCCGTCCGGGCGCCGGGGGCGTACCGGGGGATCCCGGCGGCGGAGGCGTGGCACCGGAAGCTCCGGCGACACCAGGGGTGCCGGGAACACCGGGTGCGCCCGGGGGCGGTGGGGGCGCGCCGGGGCCGAGCGGGTTCGGCCCGGCGAGCATGGTCGCCGCGTGGTGGACCTCTCCCCCGGGCCCCGGGGGCGCGGGCGGAGGGCCGGGCGGCGGAGTCGGGTCGGGGGTCACCTGGGAGACGAGCTGGGTGGGGATGTATCCCCCCACCGACTGCCCGGACTGTCCCGGTTGGCCGGGCGGACCGGGGGGCGGCGGCGTCGTCGGAGTAGTCGGGGTAGCCGAAGGGCCGCCGGGGCGCCGCGGGGGCGCGGCCTTGGCGGTGGCGGCATCGGCGATATCGGCGGCGCCCGCCGCGGGACGTACCAGGGGAGTCGCCGGAGTCGGGGTGGCTCCCGGCAGCGGTCCGGGCGGTCCGGGCGGTCCCGGAGGTACGGGCGGGGGCGTGGCCGAAGCCGGGGTTTCCGCTACGGAGGGGGGTGAGGCGGGCGTGGCAGCGACGGGCTTCATCGCGCTCTCGACGGCTGTGGGCGGGAGTTGGCTGCCGCCCTCCATCAGCGCGGTCGGCAGCTCGGCGTCGGCCGCGTCCCCTTCGGGATCGGCGGGCGATTCGAGCACGGTCACGGGCAGCGGTACGGACCCGTCACCGGCCCCGGCGGCCGGACTGCCCTGGCTGGGCGTGGGCCAGGCACTCCCGGCGGTGTCCGCGGGGGTGTCCCCGGGGCGGGCGGACGGGGTGCTTCCGCCCCCTGGAGCACCAGCACCCGGAGCACCGGCACCCGGCACGGCGTCCGCAGGCCCGGCCCCCGTACCGGCACCGGCACCGGCGGGCACAGCACCCGGAACGGTGTCCTCCGGCGGCGATGCGTTCCCGGTTCCGGAGAGCGGTACGCGGCCCGGCGCGGAGTCGCCCGGCGCAGGCACGGCCCCGGCCACGCCCCCGGGACGGGGAGCGGACCCCGGCACCGCATCGGCGGGTACGGCTCCCGATGCACCCGGTACGGCGTCCTCGACGGCGCCCCGGGTGTCCGCGGCACCGGCGCCCGGCACGGCATCGGCAGGCGCAGGCCCCGGCACCGCGTCGGCGACAACGGGCACAGGACCGGGCGACGGGGCATCACCGGCCGTATCCCCGGCACCCCCGGCATCCGGCACAGCACCCGGCCCGGGAGCCGCGCGGTCCGCGGCCTCCTGGAGCCACTCCGGCGGGGTGATCAGGAACGACGTCTGGTTCAGGTCGATCCGCCGCGGGCGCTCGGGCGCGGCGGGCGGCGGTGCGTCGGCAGGGCCGCCGTACTCCTCCTCGTACCGCCGGATGACCTCACCGACCGGCAGTCCGGGCCAGAGCGTGGTCTCCCCGCCGGCCCGGGCGATGACCATCCGCTGGTTGCCGCCGCCCGAACGGACACCGCCCTCGCGGTCCTCCGCCCACACCACGAACCCCAGGTCGAACTCCCGTACCCGCACCTCGCGGTGCTGGTAGGCGGGGACATCGCCGTTGATCCACTCCTCGGCGCGCTCCTGCGCCTGCGCGAACGTCACCATCGCCGCGTCACTCCCCATCCGGTGCATCGGTCGCGGACACGGGCACGGCCCGGGCGAAGCCGCCGTCGACCATCAGGCCCGCCACGGTCTCCAGCTCGGGCGGACTGCCCGCGAGCCGCCCGAGGAAGGCGTCGAAATCGTCGCCGCAGGGCTGGAGCAGTCGCTCCACCCGCTGGTCGGCGGGCTCGCCGTCCCGGTCGCGGATATCGTCGTACGCGCAGAACCGGACCGAACCGGTCGCCGTGCCCCGTACCTTCAGGGCGAGCAGCCCGCCCTGGACGTAGGCGATGCCGAGGTAGTCCTTGGTGAGGTGGTCGCGCAGGCACTTGTTGACATAGACGAGATCGTCTCCGACGGCCGCGTCGCGGATCGTGAAGAACGGCTGGTCGACCAGGAGCCCCAGTTCGGGGTCGAGGGCCGGCCCCACGGGGGCGCAGCCGCCCGCGGCCTTCAGGAAGTCGCGGTAGGCCCCGGGAAGGCGGTAGCCGAGGTCCTCCTCGACGCCGAGGAGTTGCGGTTCGGCGACGGCGGTGCCCCGCCGGGGCAGGCGCAGATGGGCGGGGCGGGTCTCCTGGAGCGGGCGGGTGCCGCGCTTTCCGTGGTCGACGGCCGCGGTGGCGAGACCGCCGTGGTGCCGCAGCAGTGCCTTGACCTCGACCGGTATCAGCTCCATCCGGCGGCTGCCGCGGACGTGGTGCCAGGTCCAGCCGTGCGGGGTGGCGACGGGGGACAGGCCGTCCCAGAATTCGTGGCCGTCGGCGTGGAGGGCGGCGTTCGCCGATACGTAGTCCGTCAGGCGCAGCTCGTCGATGCCGAAGCCCTCGGGCGGTTCCGCGATCTCCGCGGCGGCGCGGGCGTACGGGGAGAAGTCCGGGTAGCCGTCGGCGTCCACGCGCACCCCCCGGGGATGGCGGGCGGCCCGGACCGGATCCGGGAAGTGCACGACCTGACCGGCGTAGGCCGCGTTCGGCGGCCCGGCGGGCAACTGGGCATCGGGGCCCGGGGACGGGGCCCCCGGCCCCTGCCGACCTGTCGTCCCTGTCGTCATGGGATATGCGCCCCCTGCTGGCTACTGACTGTCCGGGACAGCCTATGCGGTGGGGTCGGCGGCGTCGCCCGGCGCTTCCCGGCCGCTGCCGTACCGCTGCGCCGGTCCGCAGGGCGCTCCGCCGGGCCGCCGGGATCCGTGCCCGACCTCGTCGCAGATGCTCACCAAGTGTCACGACCGAGTGACCGAACGCCGACGGGAAAGCACGTTTCATCGCCCCAGCTTCCCCAGTAAGCACAGCATTTGGCAGGCTGTTACCTGCTCGGGGGGAGTGCACTGGAGGGACCACGGCACCATGCACACAGCGCAACCGTTTACACAGAGCAACACGGGTGATCCTCGTCTCAGCTGGAGCAGCGACGAGGGAACGCACACACCGGTGCTCGGTCACCGCCGCGACGGCATTCTGCCGACGGTCGCGGCGGCGCTCTCCGTTCGCGGTACGGTCCTCACCTCCACCGCCGCGAAGGCGGACCGCGCGCCGGTCCTGCACCCCCTCGTACAGGACTTCCTCGACACCCTCACCAGCAGCCAGCGGGAACGATTCACCGGACGCTGCGCCGAGGCCCTGCTGCTGTCCCGGCAGCTCACCGAGGCCGACGGGAAACGCTCCAGACGGTCCCAGCGCAAGCCCATGACGTACGGCGAGGCCAAACGCGCCCTGAAGAACGCCCGGCTGACGGCGCGCCGGATCCGCGAGGACGGCGACCCGCTGCACGGCAGCTACGCACCGCCGTGCCGGTCCTGTACGGCGATGCTCGACCACTTCGGCGTACGCGCCGTCGATCCCACCGCCCCCGAGAACGGCTGACCCTCCGCCCATGTCCGACAGACTGAGTACGACACGCTTCCCCGTCGGCGTCGACGCCGCGCTCCGGAACGCGGGCTGGCTGCCCGGCCGCTGGGACATCAAGCTGGCCGAACACTGGGCGGACACGCTGCGGGCGTACGAGTCGCCCGCGGGGCACCGGCACGCGGTGTTCCCGGCGGCGGTCGAGGCCTGGGCCGAATTCGGCGGGCTGCGGATCTCGGCCCCGGCGCCCGGCCGTCAGGTGGCGCCGCCGGATCTGCGGATGGACCCCCTGTACGGGCTCCACCTCGCCCGCACCCTCGGCGATCTGGGGCGCGCGCTGGACACGGAGCTGGCGCCGCTGGGCGCGGAGGGGGAGGACCAGGCGGTCCTCGCGGTGGATGTACGGGGGCGGGTGTACAGCGTGGACCACACGGGCGACTGGTACGTGGGGGCGAGCGTGGACGCGGCGCTCACCCATCTGCTCTCGGGCCGCGTCCCGGACCGGCTCGCCCCGGAGCACCGCGCGCCGGGGTAGCCGGGCCTGGAGCGCCTCCCGCCGCGGGGCAGCGGGACGCCCGAGGGGCCTGGAGGCGGCTCACCTGTTGCACCCAGGTGCGGATGGCCCAGGAAGCGCCGTGCCTGGCGGGGCTGTGCTCCGCGGCTGCGGGCCGGATGTGGCTTGTCGCGCAGTTCCTCCCCCTATGCCTTCGGCAATGGGGGGACCCCCAGCGCCCCGTTTTGCCCTTACCCGCCTTGAAGAGGTGCGGCCCCTGGGACTGGGTCCCGCCCTGCGGCGGGGATAAAACGGGGCCCTCGTGACTGTGGGCAAGTCGGGGTCACGTGGGAGGGGGGTGCAGGGTCGCCCCCGCAGTGGACCTGCGACAAGCACAGCTCGCCGGAGGGCAGTGCATCGCAGGCCGCGAGGAGGTGAGCCCGGAGGCCACCGACCCACCCGCACCCGGCAAGGCCGGTGACCTACACCACGGAGTGACGCGACCCGACCGCCGGAGAAACCCGCACCCCGGAGCCACGATGACTCCGGCTTCTTGAGCCCCGCCGGCGATTGAGGCGCAGGAGCAGCCCGCACCCCGCGGGCAACCGAGCCCCGGGCCCCGGGCTACCCCACAGCGGGAGGCGCAACCGTCGGGAGGACCGCCGAGACGCGGAAGCCTCCCGCGTCCGTCGTGCCCGAGACGAAGACGCCGCCCAGGCCGTGGACCCGTTCCCGCATGCCCACCAGGCCGTTGCCCCCGCTGGGGAGGTCCGCGCCGGGGGCGCCGCCGCCCGCCGCGTCCGGGGCGCCGTTCTCGACCTGCATGGCGACCTCCTCCTCCCGGTGCGCCAGCCGGACCAGGACCTTCGCCCCGGCCGCGTGCTTGTGGACGTTGGTCAGCGCCTCCTGCACCACGCGGTAGGCGGTCTGCTCGACCTCGGGGGCGTAGCCGCGGGCCTCGCCGTGGACCAGGTACTCGACGACCATCCCCGCCTGCCGGGACTGGCCCACGAGGCCCTCGACGTCCGCGATGCAGGGTCCGTCCGTGTCGCTGCCGGCCGCCGCCGCTGCCGCCGCGGCCGCCGCGACGCCCACCGCGGCCAGCGGTACCACCGCGCTCCGGGGCCGGTCGGCCTCGCCCGCCCGCAGCACCCCGAGCATCTCCCGCAGCTCGGTCAGCGCCTGGCGCCCCATGTCTCCGACGAGGGCGGCGTTCTTGACGGCCTTCGGGGGGTCCTTGAGCGCGACGGCCTGGAGGGCGGCGGCGTGGACGACCATGAGGCTGACCCGGTGGGCGACGACGTCGTGCATCTCGCGCGCGATCCGGGTGCGTTCTTCCGTACGCGCCCATTCGGCGCGCTCCTCCGCGCGGTCGGCGAGGAGGGACAGTTCGGCCTCCAGGCTGTCGGCACGCTCCCGGAGGCTCTCCATCAGCCGGCGCCGGGCGCCTATGTAGAGGCCGAAGAGGACGGGTGGCAGGGACAGGCCGACGGCGACGAAGGAGGACATGGCGGGGACGAACCAGGCGCCGGGGTCGCCGAAGTCCTCCGGCGCGTCCCGTACGTCCTGTGCCATCTGGACGTAGGCGACGATGAACATGGCGACCAGCGACATGCTCGTCAGCGTGGCCGTGATCCGCTTGGGGATCTCGGACGCGGCGAGGGTGTAGAGGCCGACGAGGGTCATCAGCCAGCCCATCTCGGCGGGCGTGATCGCGATGCCGACGAGTACGACGGCGATGGGCCACCGGCGCCGTACGACGAGCACGGATCCGGCCAGCACTCCGAACAGCACCCCGAGCGGCAGCGGGGCGCCCGCGCCGTTCGCGAATCTCGCGCCTTCGAAGGCGCACTCCACCGCGGATACCAGGGCGAGCCCCACGTCCAGCGCGGCGCTCCGCCGGCGTTCCCACCACCCCCGGACGCGGGGCTTCGTGCCCTCGGCGTCCCGGTGTGCCCCCGTTATGGTCATGCCGTCCACCCTACGGGCGGCGGGCGCCGAACACCCGGGGTGTTTTCCGCGATTCCCGGGGATACCGGGGCCCCCGGGCCGGTTCCGGCCGCCCGCCGCGACCGGGCGCGGGGAGCGGGTGCCGGAGCCCGGCGGGGCCGGTGCCTAGGGGCCGGAACCCGGTGCCGTCAAGGCCGGATCGGGGCGGGCTGCGGGACAGGCCGGGGATCGGGCGCCTTACACCGTCGCGGGGGAGGCTGCCCGTACGGCATAGTAGGGGCTGCCCAGGTGCTCCCCGGTCATGAGACCCGTATCACCTCGGGTTGGCGATCCCAGGTCGTCTAATGGCAGGACAAATGGTTTTGGTCCATTGAATGAGGGTTCGATTCCTTCCCTGGGAGCCGTAACCGCCGCGGGAGCCTCACGGCATCCGCAGGCAGGGGGCGCGGGCCCCGGCCGTGACGGCCGGGGCCCGCGTCCGTTTCCAGAGGTTCCGGAGCTTCCGAGGGTTCCGGGTTCCGGAAGCCCGTACCGGAACCGCTCCGAGCCACGCCCGGGAACGCGCTCGGGAACGCAGCCCGGACATTTCGCCACGGCGCGCACCGCCCGGCGGCTCTTGGGCGGATCTTGGGTTTCCCTGGTCATTTCGCTGGTCAGACGCCCCGGTATCCTTCGGATGTCCACCACCCGAAGCCGAAGGGCATACCCGTGAGCGCCAACCGCCCGGCAGCCGTCGTCGTCCTCGCAGCGGGTGAGGGCACCCGCATGAAGTCCAAGACCCCCAAGGTCCTCCATGACATCTGCGGGCGGTCCCTCGTGGGCCATGTCGTCACCGCGGCGCGCGAGCTGGACCCCGAGCACCTCGTCGTGGTCGTCGGCCACGCCGCGGAACAGGTCCGGGGCCATCTGACGGAACGGTACGCCGGTACCCGTACCGCCTTCCAGGCCGAGCAGAACGGCACCGGGCACGCGGTCCGGATCGCCCTCGAAGAGCTGGGGCAGTCCGTTTCGGGCACGGTCGTCGTGGTCTGCGGCGACACCCCGCTGCTCTCCGGCGAGACGCTGACCGCGCTGGCCGCGACCCACGCGGGCGACGGCAACGCGGTGACCGTGCTCACCGCCGAGGTCCCGGACTCCACGGGTTACGGCCGGATCGTGCGCGACAGCGCGTCCGGCGCCGTGACCGCGATCGTGGAGCACAAGGACGCCTCCGAGGACCAGCGGGCGATCCTGGAGATCAACTCCGGGGTGTTCGCCTTCGACGGGCAGCTGCTCGCGGACGCGCTGGGGAAGGTCCGTACGGACAACAGCCAGGGCGAGGAGTATCTGACCGACGTCCTCGGCATCCTGCGGGAGGCCGGGCACCGGGTCGGGGCGTGCGTCGCCGCCGACCACCGGGAGATCCTCGGCATCAACAACCGGGTCCAGCTCGCCGAAGCCCGCAGGCTGCTCAACGCACGGCTGCTGGAACGTGCGATGCTCGCCGGGGTGACGGTCGTCGACCCGGCGTCGGTCCAGGTCGATGCGACCGTCGTTTTCGAGCCGGACTCCATCGTCCACCCGGGCACCCAGCTGCTGGGGGCCACCCGTCTCGCCGAAGGCGCCGAGGTGGGGCCCAACACCCGGCTCACGGACACCGTCGTGGGCGCGGGCGCCCGGGTCGACAACGCGGTCGCGGACCGCGCGGAGATCGGAGACGGCGCCTCCGTGGGGCCGTTCGCCTATCTGCGTCCGGGCACCAGGCTCGGAATGAAGGCCAAGGCCGGTACCTATGTCGAGATGAAGAACGCCACGATCGGTGAGGGCACCAAGGTCCCCCATCTGTCGTATGTGGGCGATGCCACGATCGGTGATTTCACCAATATCGGCGCGGCCAGCGTCTTTGTGAACTACGACGGTGAGGCAAAGCACCACACCACGATCGGCTCCCACTGCAAGACCGGTTCGGACAATATGTTTGTGGCTCCTGTCACGGTCGGGGACGGCGCCTATACCGCGGCCGGCTCGGTGATCACCAAGGACGTGCCGGCCGGTTCGCTGGCCGTCGCACGGGGCCAGCAGCGGAATATCGAGGGCTGGGTGGCCCGCAAGCGGCCGGGGAGCGCCGCTGCGCAGGCTGCCGCGGCGGCGTCGGACAAGGCGCCCGTCGAGAACTGACCGGAAACGGGTGCGCCAAAGACGGCGTACCGTGATACGTGCACACATTCGGCTGGCTCGCGATTTCCCATGTCCGCGGCCAGAGAACACCCTCTGAGGAGACAGTGCTGTGACCGGGATCAAGACGACCGGCGAGAAGAAGCTCATGCTCTTCTCCGGCCGCGCCCACCCCGAGCTGGCCGAGGAAGTCGCGCATCAACTGGGTGTCAGCCTGGTTCCGACCAAGGCTTTCGACTTCGCGAACGGCGAGATCTACGTCCGCTTCCAGGAGTCCGCGCGCGGTGCCGACTGCTTTCTGATGCAGAGCCACACGGCTCCCATCAATAAGTGGATCATGGAACAGCTGATCATGATCGACGCTCTGAAGCGGGCCTCCGCCCGGAGCATCACCGTGATCGTGCCGTTCTACGGCTATGCCCGGCAGGACAAGAAGCACCGCGGCCGTGAGCCCATCTCGGCCCGTATGATCGCCGACCTGATGAAGACCGCGGGCGCCGACCGCATTCTCACGGTCGATCTGCACACCGACCAGATCCAGGGCTTCTTCGACGGCCCGGTGGACCACCTGTTCGCCCTGCCGGTGCTGGCGGACTACGTGGCCGCGAAGGTCGACCCGTCGAAGCTGACCGTGGTCTCCCCCGACGCCGGCCGGGTCCGGGTCGCGGACCGCTGGTGCGACCGGCTCGGCGCGCCGCTGGCCATCGTCCACAAGCGGCGCGACAAGGACGTCGCCAACCAGGTGACCGTCCACGAGGTCGTCGGCAACGTCGAGGGCCGGGTCTGCATCCTGGTCGACGACATGATCGACACCGGTGGCACGATCTGCGCCGCGGCCGACGCGCTCTTCGCCAACGGCGCGGAGGACGTCATCGTGACGGCGACGCACGGTGTGCTCTCCGGCCCGGCGGCGGACCGCCTGAAGAACTCCAAGGTCAGCGAGTTCGTCCTGACGAACACGCTGCCCACGCCGGGCGATCTGGAGCTGGACAAGATCACGGTGCTGTCGATGGCGCCGACGATCGCCCGCGCGGTACGCGAGGTCTTCGAGGACGGTTCCGTCACCAGCCTCTTCGAGGAGCAGGCCTAACTTTTAGGGCTCGGTTCGCCTCCGGGGGGCTTTAGTCGTCGTCTTCAGTCGATCGTGCTCGACCGCTCGTTCCTCGCGGCCTGCGCGCGTTCTCCTTCCAGACCACGACGCCCCCCTTCGGCTCACTCGCCATAGGTTCACCGGGGCTAGCCCTCGGGGTCGGGCGGGTCCGGGTCAGTGGATCAAGGGGCCGTGTTCTCCGTTTCGGGGAGCACGGTCCCTTCGCGTAGACTGCTGGGGTTGCTCGGCGAGGGAGGCCGTACCGGAAGCGGTACGGCGGTCCGTTATCGACGCGCTCTTCGCATCAGGCGTAGCAGGCCGTTCGCGGCCGGGTGACCATCCGTATCCGTCTGTTGTGCGAGGAGTGCACATGTCCGAGGTGAAGCTCGCCGCGAGCATCCGTACCGAGTTCGGCAAGGGCGCCGCCCGCCGCGTCCGCCGTGACAACCGGGTTCCCGGTGTCCTCTACGGCCACGGCACCGACCCGGTCCACCTGACCCTCCCGGGCCACGAGCTGCTGCTGGCGCTCCGTACCCCGAACGTCCTGCTCTCCCTCGACCTCGAGGGCAAGAACGAGCTGGCGATCCCGAAGGCCGTGCAGCGCGACCCGCTGAAGGGCCACCTGGAGCACGTCGACCTGCTGCTGGTCAAGCGCGGCGAGAAGGTCACGGTCGAGGTTCCGGTCACCGCCGAGGGTGAGCTGGCCGCGGGCGGCAACCTGCTGGAGCACGTGCTGAACACGCTCTCCGTCGAGGCCGAGGCCACCCACATCCCCGAGGCCTTCACGGTCTCCGTCGAGGGCCTGGAGGCCGGTGCCTCCGTCCTCGCCAAGGACATCGCGCTGCCGTCCGGCGTGACCCTGGCCATCGAGGGCGACACGGTCGTCCTCCAGGTCCTGGCCGCGCAGGCCGAGGAGCCCGCCGCCGAGACCGCCGAGGGCGAGGCGGCCGCGGAGGCGTAAGCACTCCCGGCGTCACTGCTTGTACGGTCGCCGCCCGCACCCCGCCGGGGAGCGGGCGGCGACCGCGTTTCCCGGCCCGGGCGCCCGATGCACCGCAGCCGGGCCCGCCGGGCCCGCGCCCACGCCGCCCGCCTCCGCTGTCCCCCGTGTTCCCGGACGCTCCGGATACGGCCCGCCCCGCCTCCCGCCACCCCCGACGGAGAGAATCACCCCATGACGACCACCGACGCGACGACCGGCACCAACGCCCCCTGGCTGATCGTGGGTCTCGGCAACCCCGGCCCCGGCTATGCCGCCAACCGCCACAACGTGGGCTTCATGGTCGCCGATCTGCTCGCCGACCGGATCGGCGGCTCCTTCAAGCGCGGCCAGAAGGCCCAGGCCCAGATCGTCGAAGGCCGGCTCGGCAGCCCCGGGCCCGGCAGCCGCCGGGTGGTGCTGGCGAAGCCGATGTCGTACATGAACCTGTCCGGCGGCCCGGTCACCGCACTCCGGGACTTCTACAAGATCCCGGTGGCGAACATCGT
Source organism: Streptomyces tsukubensis (assembly GCF_003932715.1). Taxonomy (NCBI): domain Bacteria; kingdom Bacillati; phylum Actinomycetota; class Actinomycetes; order Kitasatosporales; family Streptomycetaceae; genus Streptomyces; species Streptomyces tsukubensis. The sequence goes on from NZ_CP020700.1 coordinate 3,052,097, forward strand.
CGCCGTCCACGACGAGCTGGACATCGACTACGGCGTCCTGCGGCTGAAGATCGGCGGCGGGGACAACGGCCACAACGGCCTGAAGTCGATCACCAAGTCGCTGGGCCCCGAATACCACCGGGTGCGGTTCGGCATCGGCCGCCCCCCGGGCCGGATGCCGGTCGCCGACTTCGTTCTGAAGGACTTCTCGGGCGCCGAGCGCAAGGAGCTGGACTACTTCGTCGACCGGGCGGCCGACGCGGTGGAAGCCCTGGTCATCGAGGGTCTGGAGCGGGCGCAGAGCACGTACAACTCCTGACGGATCGTCAGAGCAGGGGGGTCCGCCGGGGACGACGGTTGACGCGGTGTGCCCCCATGGCCAAAGATCCGGGCTCATGCCGTCCGTGAACCGCGCGCTCCTGGGTGCCCTCCGAGCCGCCATGGGAGCCGTCGCCGTGCTGCTGCTGGTGGCCGGATTCCGGGCCTCCTGGGACTCCGCCCAGCATGTCGTCCTGGCCAAGGGCCGTGAGCACGGCACCCTGACCGTCGCCGACTGCGGCGAGGACACCTGTACGGGCCCCTATGCCCCGAAGGCCCCCGCACCGGCCAGGACCGGGCTGACCATCGAGAAGTCGATCGCGGTCGAGAAGGGCGCGGTGCTGAAGGTGGTCCTCAAGCCCGGTACGAAGGAACTCGTCCGCACCGGCCCGGCGGGCGCCCTCCACGCCTGGCTCCCGTTCGCGGGCGCGCTGCTCCTCGCGTCGATCGTCATCGCGGGCGGTTTGGCACTCCCCCGGGTGGCCGCGGCGACGGCCGCGACGGGGGCGGCGATCGCCGTGGCGACGTTCACTCTGCTGTAGGGCGGACCGGGGGGAGCGGAATCTCCAGGTCGATCGCAATCTCGTAAGGGACATCCAGTTTGAGCCGGTCGCGGTGCATTCCCGCGTGCACATAGCTCCTGGTGGTTTGATCCAGCTCGAATACATGGACCACCGGCTGCTCGTTCCCCGTCTGCTCCACCCGCCAGAAGTGCGGAATGCCGGCGGCAGCGTACTTGTGCGGCTTGGTGTCCCGGTCCCTCGACATCGACTCGGGTGAGACCACCTCGATCGCAAGAACGACGTCCGAAGCCTGGAAGCGCGATTGATTCATGGCCGTCAGAGCCTCGGCCCGGATCACAGAAACATCGGGCTCCGGTCCGTTGCGCCGGTCGATGATCACGGTCATCTCCCTGACGATCCAAAGATGCTCCGGCAGCGTGAGCTGGAGCCCGTTCTCCAAAAGCTTGATCACCGCATAGTGGAAGTAACGCTGCGGACTCACCAGAACCAGACTCCCGTCGATCAACTCCGTATGCGGCGGGAGGCCGGGCAGCGTCAGCAGATCATCCACGGTGTATCCGTCCAGGGGCGGCACAGGCCAGTGCTGCACGGGCTCAGCAGTCATCGTTCCTCCCATGGACGGGATCATGGCCTACCCCGTCCACGGTAGCCGGACACTTCCGGCTCCGTCCCCCCATCGGGTGGCGGAGCCGGAAGCGTCTTGACGGACCGTGGCCGGAGGCCGGTGTCAGCCGGTGTTGCGGAGGCCCGCGGCGACGCCGTTGACCGTCAGCAGCAGGGCGCGGGCGAGCAGCGGATCGGGGTCTTCGCCGCGGGCCGCGGCCTCGCGCTGGCGGGCGAGGAGGGAGACCTGGAGGTACGAGATCGGGTCCAGGTAGGCGTCGCGGATGGCGAAGGTCTGCTGGAGCACCGGGTGGGAGTCGAGGAGCCGCTCACCGCCGGTGATCCGGAGCACCTCGCGGACGGTCAGCTCGTGCTCGGCCTCGATGTCCCCGAAGACGTGCTTCAGCTCCTCGGGGACCAGGGTGTCGACGTAGTGGCGGGCGATCCGCAGGTCCGTCTTGGCGAGCGTCATCTCGACGTTGCCGAGGAAGTTGCGGAAGAAGTGCCACTTCTCGTACATCTCCTCCAGCACGGTGTCCAGACCGGCCTCGCGGAGCGCCTTGAGGCCCGAGCCGACTCCGTACCAGCCGGGGACGATCTGCCGGGACTGGGTCCAGCCGAAGACCCACGGGATGGCCCGCAGCCCGTCGAGCCCGGCCCCCGAGTCGGGGCGGCGGGAGGGGCGGGAGCCCAGGTGGAGGTCGGCGAGCTGGTCGACCGGGGTGGAGGCGAAGAAGTACGCGGGCAGGTCCGGGTCCTCGACGAGGCTGCGGTACGCCGCGTGGGCCGCGTCCGACACGGTGTCCATCGCCGCGTCCCAGCGGGCCAGGGACTCCACCGACTGGCGGGGGGCGGTGTGCAGCGCGGACGCCTGGAGGGTGGCGGCGACCGTCAGCTCCAGGTTCTCCCGGGCCAGCGACGGGATCAGGTACTTGTCGGAGATGACCTCGCCCTGCTCGGTCACCTTGATCTCGCCGTCCAGCGTGCCCCACGGCTGGGCGAGGATCGCGTCGGCGGTGGGGCCGCCGCCGCGGCCGACGGTGCCGCCGCGGCCGTGGAAGAGCCGGAGCCGTACCCCGTGCCGGTGGGCGACGTCGCGCAGCCGGCGCTGGGCCCGGTGGATCTCCCACTGGGAGGTGGTGATGCCGCCGAACTTCGACGAGTCGGAGTAGCCGAGCATGACCTCCTGCACATCGCCGCGGAGCGAGACCAGCCGGCGGTAGGAGGGGTCGGACAGCATCTCGTCGAGGATGACGTCGGCGGCGCGCAGCTCGTCCGTGGTCTCCAGCAGCGGCACGATGCCGATCTTCGCCCAGCCGCCGTGCAGGTCGAGCAGTCCGGCCTCGCGGGCCAGGACGGCGGCGGCGAAGACGTCGTCCGCGCCCTGGCACATGGAGATGATGTACGACTCGATGACCTCGGGCCCGAAGCGTTCGAACGCCTCGCGCACGGTGTGGAAGACCCCGAGCGTCTTCTGCCCCGCGGCGTCCAGCGGTGCCGGGGTGGGTGCCAGCGGGCGGCGCGAGCGCAGCTCCTTGGCGAGCAGCTTCTGCCGGTAGTCGCGCGGCATGTCCGCGTACCGCCAGGACTCCTCGCCGAGCCGGTCGAAGAGCTGGCCGAGGGCGTGGTGGTGGGCGTCGGCGTGCTCGCGGACGTCCATGGTGGCGAGCTGGAGCCCGAAGGCGGCCAGGGTGCGGATGGTGCGGTCCATCCGGCCGTCGGCGAAGAGCCCGCCGCGGTGGGCGCGGAGCGACGTCTGGATGAGGGTGAGATCGGCCAGCAGGCCCGCGGTGCCGAGGTAGTCGCGGCCGGGCTCGTGGGCGGTGCCCTTGGCGAGTCTGGTACGGGTGTTCTCCAGCTTCTGCTGGATGCAGGTGGCCTTGAGGCGGTACGGCTCCTCGGCGTTGAGCCGCTTGTAGCGGGGGCTGATCTCCGGCAGCAGCTCCAGATCGGTGTCCAGCGACGCGAGGAGTTCGTCGGTGGCCCCGGCGTAGCGGATGGAGTTGGAGAGCAGCCCGCGCAGCGAGTCGACGAGCGCGAGGGCGTCGGTGATGCCGTGCTCGTGCTGGAGGATCAGGACGTCACGGGTGACGGCGGGGGTGACGTTCGGGTTGCCGTCGCGGTCACCGCCGATCCAGGTGCCGAAGGTCAGCGGCCGGGTGCCGGCGGGCAGCTCGACGCCGACCCGCTCCAGTTCGGCGGCGAGGTCCTCCAGGACGTCCCCGACGGCGTTCGCGTGGAGTTCGTCGAGGTAGTAGATGGCGTTGCGGGCCTCGTCGGCGGGCTCGGGCCGGACCACCCGCAGTTCGTCGGTCTGCCAGACGAGGTCGATGTTCTCGGCGAGCCGCAGATCGCAGCGGCGCCGCTCGGCGGGCCCGCCGGACCCGGCCCCGTCGGCCTCCAGCAGCTGGGCGATCCGCCGGAGCTTGTTGAGCACCGAGCGCCGGGCGGCCTCGGTGGGGTGCGCGGTGAAGACGGGCCGGACGTTGAGGTTGCGGACGGTGGCCGCCAGATGGTCGGGGTCGGCGTCCTTGAGCCGGTCGGCGGTACGGGCCAGCAGCCCGCCCTCGGCGGCGCGCCGCTCGCGCATCTCCCGGCCGCGGTGCACCTGTTCGGTGACGTTGGCGAGGTGGAAGTAGGTGGAGAAGGCGCGGACCAGCTTGCCGGCGGTCGGCAGGTCGATATCGCCCAGGAGTGCTGCGGCCGCTTCCCCGTCGCTGCGGGTCAGGGCGCGTACGCGCTCGACGAGGTCCAGGAGGTCGGGTCCCTCCTGACGGACGATGGTCTCGCCCAGGAGGTCGCCCAGTCGGCGGATGTCGGCCCGGAGTTCTGCGCTGGCCGTGGGTGTCTGGTCGGCACTGCTCACAGGTGCTGCTCCTTGCGGTGTTTGAGCACGTCTGGAGGGGTTCTGGAGTCGGCGGACCGCGCTGTCCGGCAGCTCCCAGGATAGGTGTCCGCCGCCCCGGTGCCGCTAGGAGGGGCTCTTGCCCCCGGGCCGTGCGCTGCCATACTTACGTCGCCGTAGGTTACGCAGCCGTAGCTCGACCGGACGACGGCTCGACCGCGGACACACCGCTCACTCCTTCACCCCCCAGGGGACCCTTCATGACGACTAGCCCCGACCTGCTCGACGACGTCCCGGGCCCGGGCACCCCACCGGACGAGGAGCCCGGCGACGGCTCCGCCGCGGGGAGCGCCCCCGGCGGGGAGTCCGGCGCTCTGCCCTCCGCGACGCTGGGCGGTGACGAGAAGCGGACCCTCGAACAGATCGCCCTGATGCTCTTCATCGCCGTCCCCTTCCTGGCGCTGATCGCGGCGGTGCCGCTGGCCTGGGGCTGGGGGGTCAGCTGGCTGGACCTCGGGCTGCTGGTGTCGATGTACTTCATCGCCTGCCACGGCATCACCGTCGGCTACCACCGCTATTTCACCCACGGCTCCTTCAAGGCGAAGCGGCCGCTGCGGATCGCGCTCGCCGTCGCGGGTTCGCTGGCCGTGGAGGGTCCGGTGGTCCGCTGGGTCGCCGACCACCGCAAGCACCACAAGTTCTCGGACGCCGAGGGCGACCCGCACTCCCCGTGGCGGTACGGCGAGACCGTGCCCGCGCTGATGAAGGGCCTGTGGTGGGCCCATATCGGCTGGATGTTCGACGAGGAGCAGACCTCGCAGCACAAGTACGCCCCGGATCTCATCAAGGATCCGGCGATCCGCCGCGTCTCCCGCCACTTCGTCTTCTACACGCTGCTCTCCCTCTCCTTCCCGGCCGTGGTCGGCGGTCTGGTGACCTGGTCCTGGTGGGGTGCCTTCACCGGTTTCTTCTGGGGGTCGCTGGTCCGGGTCGCGCTGCTGCACCATGTCACCTGGTCCATCAACTCCATCTGCCACGCGGCCGGGAAGCGGCCGTTCCGATCACGTGATCGGTCGGGCAATGTGTGGTGGCTGGCGGTGCTGTCGTGCGGCGAGTCCTGGCACAACCTGCACCACGCGGATCAGACGTCGGCCCGCCACGGAGTGCTGCGCGGCCAGGTCGATTCCAGTGCGCGGGTGATCCGCTGGTTCGAACAGCTCGGCTGGGCGTACGACGTCCGCTGGCCCAGTGACGACCGGATCGCCGCCCGGCGGGCGACGTCCCCCGGGAACGCCGAGGCCGTCGACACGGCATGATGGACGACGTGGCGACCGAAGGCAGCAGTACCCATACCCAGATAGACGCAGCGAACGCGGCGGGCCCGGCGACTGCGGCGGGCGCCGCGAAGAGCCGGCCCTCGGCGCGGCGCGGGCGCCGGGTGCGGATGACCGGCGCCGAGCGCCGCGAGCAGTTGCTGGACATCGGTCGCACGCTCTTCGCCGAGAAGGGTTTCGAGGGCACGTCGGTGGAGGAGATCGCCGCGAACGCGGGGGTGTCCAAGCCGGTGGTGTACGAGCACTTCGGCGGCAAGGAGGGCCTGTACGCGGTGGTGGTCGACCGCGAGATGCGCCAGCTCCTCGACATGGTGACGGGCGCGCTGACCGCCGGGCATCCGCGGGAGCTGCTGGAGCAGGCGGCCTTCGCACTCCTCGACTACATCGAGACGTACACGGACGGTTTCCGGATCCTGGTCCGGGACTCGCCGGTCGCCCAGTCGACGGGCACCTTCGCCTCGCTGATCAGCGATATCGCCACGCAGGTCGAGGACATCCTGGGTCTGGAGTTCAAGCATCGCGGCTTCGATCCGAAGCTGGCGCCGCTCTACGCCCAGGCGCTGGTGGGGATGGTCGCCCTGACGGGTCAGTGGTGGGTGGACGCCCGGCGGCCCGAGAAGGCCGAGGTGGCGGCGCATCTGGTGAATCTGGCCTGGCACGGTCTCGACGGTCTGGAGCAGAAGCCCCGGCTGATGGGCCACCGCAAGAGCTGAGAGGGGCGGCGGGCCCTGCATGAGGCCGGCGTGGCGATCCCGTACCGCCCGGCCGGTCCCGCCCGGCCCTGTAGGGCGGTCGCGGGGGGGGCTCGGCCGGTCCGCCCCGGCGCCGGACCGGGCGGAGCAGCGACCGGCGGGCTCCGTCCGGGACGATCGGCCCGGCGGACCGGTCGGTACAGGGTCCGTCCGGTCACGGGCCGGTCGGACCACCAACAGGTCAGGGGCGGGTCAGGGGCGGTCAGAGCACCGGCTTTGTCGCGACCGCGAAGATCCGGCGGAACGGGAACACCGTCCCCCGCGGCCCCGGCGGATACGCCTCCCGCAGCAGATCCCGGTACTGCCCGAGGAAGGCGCCGAGCGCCTCCTCGTCGTCCCCCAGCTCGGTCAGCACGGGCCGCAGCGTGGTGCCCTTGACCCAGTCCAGGACCGGATCCTCACCGCTCAGAAGCTGGTGGTACGTGGTCTCCCAGACCTCGGCCGCGCAGTCGAGGCCGGTCAGCCGCTCCAGATAGTCGGCCGGGGCCAGCACATGGGCTGAGCCCCGCCAGTGCTCACCGATCCGGTCCCGCCACTCCGGCCGCCCGCACAGGGTGCCCAGCAGGGTATGGCTGGGTGCTCCGTGGTTGCCGGGGACCTGGAAGGCGAAGGTGCCGCCCGGTGTGAGGGCCGCGGTCCAGCGGGCGAAGGAACCGGCGTGGCCGGGCACCCACTGCAGCGCCGCGTTGGAGACGATGAGGTCGTACGGCCCGTCGGGCGTCCAGTCCACGGCGTCGGCTGCCCGGAAGTCGAGCCGGCCGCCGCCCGGGGTGGGCCCGGCGTGCTCCTTCTCGGCGAGGGCGAGCATCTCGGGCGAATGGTCGAAGCCGGTGATCTCGGCGGTGGGCCAGCGGTCGGCCAGCAGCGCGGTGACGTTCCCGGGCCCGCAGCCGAGATCGGCGATCCGGGGCGGCCGGCCTTCGGCCGCCGGGGCGGCCGGATCGGGGATCCGGGCGAGCAGGTCGAGGAAGGGGCGCGCCCGGTGACCCGAATGGCGGAGGTACTGGCGGGGGTCCCAGATCGGTGCGGAATTCACGGCGCGGCTCCCTCACGGCAACGGACGACAGCAGCAGGGCGGGCGTCCCGCCCGTCCCTGCCCCACCATCCACCACATTATCTCTTGACGTCAAGAGACTTCATATCGAGGGACCCTCTACACTGATCGTCATGGAGGACGAGGTCGATCGACTGGTCGCAGCTTGGCGCCGCGAGCGCCCGGACCTCGACGTGGAACCGCTTGAGGTGCTCAGCCGCGTCTCCAGACTGGCCCGCCATCTGGACCGGGCCCGGCGGCTCGCCTTCTCCGAGCACGATCTGGAGCCGTGGGAGTTCGACGTACTGACGTCGCTGCGGCGCGCGGGTGCGCCCTATCAGCTCTCGCCGGGACAGCTCCTCACCCAGACCCTGGTGACCTCCGGCACGATGACCAACCGGATCGACAGACTGGCCAAGAGGGATCTGGTGGAGCGGCTGCCGGACCCATCGGACCGGCGCGGAGTGCTGGTCCGGCTGACCCCCGAGGGGCGCGATCGCGCGGACCGCGCGCTCGCCGGGCTGCTCGCCCAGGAGCGCGCGATCCTCGCGGAGCTGTCCCGGGCGCAGCGGGCGGAGCTGGCCGCCCTGCTACGCCAGTTGACCGCCCCGTTCGACAACATTCCCGGCTAGTCCGCCGGAGAGCTTCACCGCCGGATCGGCGGGGCCGACCCCGGCCCGGCGGGCGAGCGCCACGGCTGCGAGGGTGGAGTGCACCCCGAGTTTGCCGAGGACGTTCTGCATATGCGTCCGGACGGTGTGCGGGGAGAGGAAGAGGCGCTCGGCGACCGCCTTGCGCCCCAGTCCCGCGACCATGCACCGCAGCACCTCGCGCTCGCGCGGGGTGAGCGACTCCACCAGCCGTTCGCTCTCGGTGCGGTGCTTGCGCGCGGCGGTCAGCTCCCGCAGGACGCCGGTGAGCAGCGCCGGCGGCAGATGCGTCTCGTCGCGCAGCACCCCGCGGATCACGGCGAGAAGTCGCTGGAGTGAACAGTCCTTGGCAACCCAGCCGGAGGCGCCCGCCTGGAGGGCGAGGGCCGCGCGGCGCGGATCGTCCTTCTCCGCGAGGACGACGCAGCGGACCGCGGGCTGGCCGGATCGCACCCCCGCGACCAGGCTCAGTCCGTCCACAAGACCGTCCAGCGCATCGCCGCCCTCGTCGGGCACGGCGCGCGGGACCGGCGCCCTGGCGCCCGGCCCGGGAGCGACGGCGGCCCCCAGGTCGGCGTCGACCAGCATCACGTCGAACGGCCGCCCGTCGGCGACCGCGCGCTCCAGACATCGCAACGCGGCAGGCCCGCTGCCCGCGGCGCCGACGTCCACATCGGGCTCGGCAGCCATGGCGGCGGCGAGCGACTCGGCGAAGATTCGGTGGTCGTCCACCACCAGGACCCGGATACGGATCACAGACACACCCCCTGTGTCGGAGGACGGCTCGGTGCGAACAGAGCGCCCGAGACGGACTGTCAGCCTCGCCCGGCCGTCGCCGTGCTGTGACTGAAATACCCCACCCCGGGCGTCGTACCCCGCTGTCTCGTCCCCTGATCAACACCGGCCCCCACCGGCGTTGAGCATCAGAGTACGGACGGCGGGCAGAAGCGGAAGCGTATTTGCAGAACTGATGACCAGCTCTGGGGAATGAGTTGTACCTCGAAGTTACTCAGGGGTTGGGTGGGAAGGATGGGGAGAACGGTACACGGCGGAGCCCGGTCGGGCACGGGGTGACCATCGCAGGGCAAGGGCCCGTCCGTCGAGAACCGGAAGCCGCCCGTTCGGCCGGATCCGGTCCCCGGGCCGGATCCGGGGAGCCCCGCCCGGCCCGGTGCGGCCGACCGTCCGGGGGTGTCAGACGAGGGCCCGGGTACGGGCGAACTCCCAGGCGTCGGAGACGATATCGGTGAGTCCGGGGCGGGCCGGGGTCCAGCCGAGCCGTTCGCGGGCGACGGTCGCGGAGGCGACGAGGACGGCCGGATCCCCGGGGCGGCGCGGTGCGAGCGTCTCGGGCACCGGATGCCCGGTGACCTTCCGTACGGCCGCCACGACCTCGCGGACCGAGAAGCCGCTGCCGTTGCCGAGGTTGCAGATCAGCTGCTCGCCGGGGCGAGCCGCGGCCAGCGCCAGTACATGCGCCTCCGCGAGATCCGCGACATGGATGTAGTCGCGGACGCAGGTGCCGTCGGGGGTGGGGTAGTCGTCGCCGTAGACCGCGATCGACTCGCGGCGGCCGAGGGCCACATCGAGGACGAGCGGGATGAGGTGCGATTCGGGTTCATGGCGCTCGCCGTGCCCGCGGTACGCCCCGGCGACGTTGAAGTAGCGCAGACAGACCGCGGCCAGGCCGTGGGCCCGCGCCTCGCCGCCGATCATATGGTCGACGGCGAGTTTGGTGGCGCCGTAGGGGCTGGTCGGTGCGGTGGGGTCGGATTCGGTGACGGGGCTGCGGACCGGTTCGCCGTAGGTCGCGGCGCTGGAGGAGAAGACGAGCTTCCGGACTTGGGCCGCGCGCATGGCGGCGAGCAGGGCGATGGTGCCGCCGACGTTGTTCTCCCAGTACTTCCCGGGGTCGACGACGGACTCACCGACCTGGGAGTACGCGGCGAAGTGCAGCACGCCGTCGAAGGACGGGTCCAGCCAGCGGGCCGCGTCCCGGATGCAGCCCTCGACGAGGACGGCGCCCGCGGGGACGCCGTCGCGGAAGCCGGTGGAGAAGTCGTCGAGGACGACCACCTCGTGCCCGGCCGCCAGGAGCCGACGGGCGACGGCCCCGCCGATGTAGCCCGCGCCCCCGGTGACGAGGTACTTCCGTACGGGGGTGGGGGTGTTGGGGCCTTGGGGGCTTGCGGTCATGTGCTCGTCGCCTCTCGCGGTCGCCGGGCCGCGGGCCGGGGCGGGGCCCGGGGCGGGTGGGCGTCCACGCATCCCACGGGGCCGGTTCCGCGGGGCGCAGGCGCGCCGGTCGGTCCCCGCGTTTCACCCGTGGGTGTCCCCGGGGAGCCCCCGGGCCCCGCGCCGGGGCCGCGCCCGGGGCGGGGCGGCCCCGCCGGGGCAACGCCTATGGCCCAGCCGGGTGCTGAGCTTCGCGGCCTCGGCCCGTGGGTGGCCGTTCGCGCAGTTCCCCGCGCCCCCAAACCCCCCTGCATCGCCCGCCAACGGGACCGGCGCCGCACAAAGGGGCTGGAGCCGAGTACCTAGGGGCGCGGGGAACTGCGCGACAAGCCACCCACGGGCCGCGGCCGCAAACGTCAATACCCGGCTGGGCGGGGGGCGCAGCCCGTGCGGCGGGGCGCTTGGGGGACGGGTACCCCCGGGCGGGGCGCCACGCGGGGGCGCCCGGGCTCCGGGGCGGAGCAACGGGCCCCGGGGGCAGGGCCCCGGGACCTACCCCCGCCTCAGCGGAGCGCCGCGCGGTCCAGGAGGCCCGTGCGGGCTGCCAGCGCCGCCGCCTCCAGGCGCGAGCCCACGCCCAGCTTCATCAGCACCCGCTGGACATGCGTGCGCGCCGTGCTCGGGGCGATGCCCATGCCCGCCGCGATCAGCCGGGTGTCCTCACCCTCCGCGACCCGGACCAGCACCTCCACCTCCCGCGGGGTCAGCAGCCGCAACAGCCGCTGGCCCTCGTCGTCCGGCTGCGAGACCGGGTTGAGCAGCTCCGCGAAGGCCCCCTGGAGCAGGGCGGGGGCGACCACCGCCTCCCCCGCGCGGGCCTTGACCATGGCGCGCTCCACACCCTCGATGCGCTCGTCGTGACGGACATAGCCCGCCGCGCCCGCCGCGAAGGCCGCCGCTATGCCCCAGGGGCTCGGCACCGGCCCCAGGACCACCACCGCGACCTGGGGGCGCTCCCTCCTGATCCGGACGATCGGGTCGAAGACGCCCGGCTCCGCCGGGGACGCGGTCCCCAGAAGGCACACCTCGGGCGCCCGGGTGACCACCAGGTCCGCCGCGCCCGCGACGGGCGCCGTCGCGGCCAGCACCCGGTGTCCCCGTAGTTTCAACGCCGAGGCGAGCGCCTCGGCGTGCAGTCGGTGATCGTCGACCACCATGAGCCGCACGCCCATCGAGCAACTCCCATCCCCCCGGTGCAACCTGCCCCGGCAAGCTACACGCCAGTTCGACAACGTGTGCCCCGAGTCGGCAGAAGTACCCAAGACTGCCGAATGTGCCGCGCATCAGGGTCACTTATGACCATGGCATGACCGCCGCATGACCAAAAGGCGGCGGCCCGGTACGGGAACTCCCCGTACCGGGCCACTACTGTTCCGCGAATCAGGCTTCACCGCAGCAGTACCCGGGGGGCTCTAGGGCGAAAACCGGTCGCGTTTTCAACTTTCTGTCGTAAATGCAACCGCCAGATAACTTTTGTACGTGGAAGTGCCCGCGCCGCTCATCAGTTCCTCGCTCAGATAGAGCCGCCCGTCGGCATAGAGATACTCGGAGCCGCCCACGAGGAACTTCCGCTCCTTCTCGACGGACTGCTCGTCCGACGGATTCTCCATCAGCAGCGTCGCCGTGAGGGCGGTGCCGTCGAGGCTGACGACCTGGCCGCCCTTGCGGTACGGCGGCTGCTTGTAGGCGATCACGGCATTGCCGTCCATCCGCAGCGGCAGGATCGTGTAGCCCTCGCCCGCATCCGCGCGACCCGGCAGCGGCTTCCCGGTGGTCAGGTCGTACGACACGATCTCGTTCGTCCGCCCGTAGCCTCCGCCGCTGCCCTCGTGCGGCGAGGTCGCCAGATAGAGCCGTCCGTTGCCGACGGCGACGTTGCTGCACGATTCGACGTCGGTGGCCCCGCAGCGCGCCTCGAAGCGGTCGCCGGTCGCGGAGACCTTCGCCAGCAGTCGGCCGCGGTCGTCGATGGAGAAGAAGTCGGAGATCCCGTACTTCCCGGTGTCACCGACGTCCGCCGCGACGACCAGCGGCTTGGTGTTGACGATGCTCGCGTAGTCCACGCCCTTCGGCATCTTGTACGAGAACTGGGGGCGTCCGCTGACCGGGTCGACCGGCTGGATGGTCAGCTGCTCGTTTCCGTAGGTGCCGCAGGCGCGGACCGCGACGAGCGCGGGCCCTCCGGCGTAGCCGCGGTCCTCGCAGTCCGCGTCGGACGAGGTCGGCTTCCAGCGCACGGCACCGGTGTCGAGATCGAAGGCGGCGCCGCCGCTGAGGCCGCCCGCGGCGACCGTGGTGCCGCTGAGCGTGACCTCCTCGAAGCTGATCGGCCGGTCGCCCCGGAGGGGGGAGGTGACGGACTTCCGCCACAGCAGCTTGCCGCTCGCCAGATCGACGACGCCGACTTCGGAGCACTGCTGGTAGCGGCCGGTGCCCGAGGCGGCGCGGGGTGCGGGCTCGAAGAGGATCGCCGTCTTCTGGTCGGCCGACTTGTGGCGCGAGGCACCGCAGGTCTGGCCCGGGAGCGGGATCCGCCAGAGCACGGTGCCCTTGTCCCGGTCGTAGCCGGTCAACTCGTGCACACCGGGCTTCACGAACGCCTTGTCCGTGACCCAGGAGCCCTTGAAGGAGGACACCTCCTTGTTCGCCGGCTGGTCCAGGGTGAAGGCGAGCCGGGACGCGGTGTCCTCGGGGACCTTCTCCGTACCGCCGCCGCCCTTGCCGCCGCTCTTCCCGCCGTCCTTCCCGCCCTCGGTGCCCCCGCTGCTCGCGGTGGTTTCCTTCTTGCCGGTGTCGTCGCCGGTCGCGGCGTACAGCACCCCGCCGCCGACGATCAGGACGACGGCGGCGGCCGCGGCGATGACGATCTTCGCCTGGGTGCCGAGCTTCTTCCGGGGCGGCTGCGGTCCGCCCGGGGGCACGGCGCCCTGGGGCTGGGTCGGATAGCCGTACGGGGCCTGCGGGACGCCGTAGCCCTGGGGCTGCGCCGGGTAGCCGGGCGGCGGCGGGGGTCCCCATGCGCCCCCGGGCTGCGGAGCCTGCTGCGGATAGCCGTAACCGGCGGGCGGCGGCCCCTGCGGCGGGCCGAAGCCGCCCGGCGGCGGATCCACGGGCGCGCCGAAGCCGCCGCCCTGCGGGGGCGGTCCGGACGGCGGTGGGGGAGGAGGAGGCGGCTGACTCATGACGGAACACCTCGTCGGCGAGGAGAAGCAGGAACGGAAAGAAGGGAGGGAAGGGAGGGCGGGAAGGGAAGGAGAGAAAGGGGGAGAAAGGGGGCAACTGCGCGAGCAGCGCGAAGGGTGAAGACGGGCGGCGGGGGCGGGACCGACGGGCCCGCCCCCCTGGCGGTCAGGGGCCGAACGCCAGCATCGTCGGGGTCTTCAGTTCTTCCCTGTCGTTCGCCGCGCTCACCCGGCGCGCCGCCAGATAGACGGAGCCGGCCTCGTAGAGGACGTTCACCGAGTAGAGGGAGTTCTCGGTTTTGGCCGCGGACCGGGGGTGGCGCAGCAGCGTCTTCGGCGGACCGCCCGCGGGGGCGATCGACGCGACGGCTCCCCCGGAACCGTACGACGGCTCCCGGTAGACGATCAGATTGCGGCCGTCCATGCGCACCGGCACCGCGGCGGTTTCCCCGCCGGAGGGCGCCCGCCATGTGGGGCGGCCGGTGTTCAGGTCGAAGGCGACAATCTGGTTTCCGCCGCCGCCGGTGCCGCGGACGGGCTCGGTGGCCAGGTAGAGGGTGTTCGGGTCGGCGACGACGCCCTGGCAGCCCTCCAGATTCTGTCCGAAGATCACGAAGGAGCCGCCGCAGCCGACGCGGAACTTCTCCTTGCCGCCCGCGATGGGGGCGCGGAGCGTGCCGTCGGGCTTGAGCGCGACGACGGTCCACGATTTGGGCTCGCGCTTGACGAGGGAGACCACGACGGGGTCGGCGGAGTAGACCTTGTCGATCTCCCAGCCCGCGGGTGCGTTGAACGTCCAGCGGGCCTTGCCGGTGGCCGGGTCGATCTGCTGGAGCTGGTGCTTGGGCTTCTTGTAGTCGCCGGTGGGGCAGCTCACCGCGGCCAGCAGCCGGGCGCCGCCCGCGTACGCGAAGGGCTTGCAGCCGCTCCGGGGCCCGGTGAAGAGCTGCTTGCCGTCCTTCAGGGAGAAGCCGTACGACACCCCGGTGGCGCCCGCAGCGAGGGTGTTGCCGCTGATGGTGAGGGTGTGGTCGGAGAGTCCGAGGAAGCCTTTCTCCTCGGGGATCTGAGCCTTCCAGATCACCTTGCCGGTGCCGAGGTCGATGCTCCGCAGATCGCGGCAGCGGGCCCCCGAGCCGATGCGGTCCTTGATGCCGACGACGATCGTGCCGCCCGCGGACGGGCGGGGTGTCGCGGAGCAGATCTCCCGCTCCAGCGGCACGGTCCACTTCTTGCCGCCGTCGGTGGCCGAATAGCCGACGACCTGCTTGTACATGGCCTTGGCGATGGTGCCGCCGTAGCTCCACGGGCCGTGGACCTCGGCGCCGCCGCGCGGCAGGTCGACGTCGTTGCGGGTGACGAAGAGGGCGCGGGCCTCGCCGGGCGCACGGTCGGCGTTGAGGTCGTCGGCGCTCGGGTCGCGGTCCGTCTCGCCGCCCCGGCCGCCGGTCGCGGTGCCGCCGCCGTCGTTGTCTTCGGGTGATGCGCTGTTCGTGGGGGCGGGGGCGGTCGGTTCACCGGTGCTGGTCTTCCGGCCGTCCTTGCCGTCGTCGCTGCCGACGACGGCGTACGTACCGGCTCCGGCGACGAGGAGGGCGGCGACGCCCGCGGCGATCAGGATCGGCGTGCGCCGTTTGCCGGGGCCGCCGGGCGGGGGCGGGGGGACCGAACCGTACGCGAACGCCTGGCCGCCGTGCTGCGTGCCGCCGGCATACGGGCCGGGCTGCGTGCCGCCGGCGTACGGGCCGAACTGCTGGGCGCCCGGGTACGGCTGGGCGGCGCCGGGCTGGTGGTACGGCCCCGGAGCCCCGCCGTCACCGGCGCCCTGGCCGGTGCCGTACGCCGGGAAGGGACCGCCCTGCGCCGGGCCGGGCTGCCCGGGCCCGGTGCCGTACGCGGGGAACTGGCCGTCCTGCGCCGGGGGTACGGGCGGCGGTCCGGGCGGCGGTCCGGGCGGCGGCGGGGGTATGTACGGCGGCCCGCCGCTCCCGGCGGCGGGCACCGGCGGCTGCGCCGGACCCCCGCCCTCATACGGGTCCCGGCCCTGGTCCTGGCCCTGTTCCTGACCCTGCTCCGGATATCCGTAGCCGGACCGGGGATCCCACGGGGAACCGGTGTCCTCCGGCCACGGCCGGCTGGGCGGCTGAGACATTCAGCGCATCCCCCTTCGTGCGTCCGTAGGTCCGGCGGCCTCCCCCGTGATTCCGGGACGCGCACGGCGCGCCGACGGCCGGCGCCCGTGTCCCGGAAGGAGCGTTCCGAACCTGGAGCCGCGGCTTCGCGGCAGTCGAGCGGAGCCTCTTTCTATCACTCGGGTCAGTTCCCGAAAGGGGCCGGTCCGCCCCCGTCACTGGGCCGACCGGCTTGTGACGGCGCCGTGATGAAGACCGCGGCCGGGCCTCCCCGGCCCGGGGGCGGCGGGCGCGGCTCAGACGTCCTCGGCCAACTCCATCCAGCGGCCTTCCAGTTCCTCCCGCTGCCCGGCGAGGGCCCGCAGTTCGGCGTCGAGCCCCGCGACCCGTTCGAAGTCGGTGGCGTTGGCGGCGATCTCGTCGTGGACCGCCTTCTCCTTCTCCGCGAGCTTGTCGAGCTGCCGCTCGATGCGCTGCAGCTCCTTCTGCGCGGCCCGCAGCTCACCGGCCGACCGGGTCTTCGTCTCCGGTGCCGCGGCGGCGGACTTCGCGGGGGCGGGCGCCGGGGCGGCGGACTCGACGGCGTCGCGCCGCCGCTCCAGGTACTCGTCGATACCGCGCGGCAGCATCCGCAGGGTCTTGTCCCCGAGCAGGGCCAGCACCCGGTCCGTGGTCCGCTCGACGAAGAACCGGTCGTGCGAGATGACCACCATCGACCCGGGCCAGCCGTCGAGGAGGTCCTCCAGCTGGGTGAGGGTCTCGATGTCGAGGTCGTTGGTCGGCTCGTCGAGGAAGAGGACGTTCGGCTCGGCCATCAGCAGCCGCAGCAGCTGGAGCCGGCGGCGCTCACCGCCGGAGAGGTCGCCCACCGGCGTCCACTGCTTCTCCTTCACAAAGCCGAACTGCTCGCACAGCTGCCCCGCGGTCATCTCCCGGCCCTTGCCGAGGTCGACACGGTCCCGGATCTGCTGGACGGCCTCCAGGACCCGCAGCTGGGCGGGCAGCTCGGTGACGTCCTGGGAGAGATAGGCCAGGCGTACCGTTTTGCCGACCGTGACCCGCCCGGCGGCGGGCTGTGCCTCGCCGTCGGTCTCGGCGGCCTCCGCGAGCGCCCGCAGCAGGGACGTCTTCCCGGCGCCGTTCACCCCGACCAGACCGATCCGGTCGCCGGGGCCGAGCTGCCAGGTCAGATGCTTCAGCAGTACCTTCGGCCCGGCCTGGACGGTCACGTCCTCCAGATCGAAGACGGTCTTCCCGAGCCGGGCGGACGCGAACTTCATCAGCTCACTGGTGTCCCGCGGCGGCGGTACGTCCGCGATCAGCTCGTTGGCGGCCTCGATGCGGTAGCGGGGCTTGGAGGTACGGGCGGGGGCGCCGCGCCGCAGCCACGCCAGCTCCTTGCGCATCAGGTTCTGCCGCTTGGCCTCCTCGGTGGCGGCGATCCGCTCCCGCTCGGCCCGGGCGAAGACGTAGTCGCTGTAGCCGCCCTCGTACTCGTAGACCGCGCCGCGCTGCACATCCCACATCCGGGTGCAGACCTGGTCGAGGAACCAGCGGTCGTGGGTGACGCAGACCAGGGCGGAGCGGCGGTTCCGCAGATGCTCGGCGAGCCACGCGATGCCCTCGACGTCGAGGTGGTTGGTGGGCTCGTCGAGGACGATCAGGTCCTGCTCGTCGATGAGCAGCTTGGCCAGTGCGATCCGGCGGCGCTCACCGCCGGAGAGCGGGCCGATGACGGTGTCGAGGCCCTCGGGGAACCCGGGCAGCGACAGACCGCCGAACAGGCCGGTGAGGACGTCGCGGATCCGGGCGCTGCCGGCCCACTCGTGGTCGGCGAGATCGCCGATGACCTCGTGGCGGACGGTGGCCGCCGGGTCGAGGGAGTCGTGCTGGGTGAGGACCCCGGTCCGCAGCCCGCCGCTCTGGGTGACCCGGCCGCTGTCGGGCTCCTCCAGTTTGGCCAGCAGCCGGATGAGGGTGGTCTTGCCGTCGCCGTTGCGCCCGACGACACCGATGCGGTCCCCTTCGGAGACGCCGAGGGACACGGAGTCGAGCAGGGCACGCGTTCCGTACACCTTGCTGACTGCCTCGACATTGACCAGATTGACGGCCATTTTTCTCCCGAGTAGGGGCGGGTGGATCGACCTACCAGGGTAGTCGGGCCGCGGCGGCCCCCGCGGCGGCCGGTCGGCGCCGCGGGCAGGGGCCTCCGGGCCGGGGACCGGCGGCCGGGCCGGTCCCCGGAGGGGGCGGGCTCAGATCACCGGGGGGCGGCCCAGCCGGGTCATGCGCCACACGGTCCGCCAGCGCATCGGGCGGCGCGGCGGGCAGGGCGTCCTGACGCCTTCGGCGAAGCCGCCGAACCAGGCCCGCAGACCGCTCGCGGACCGGGTCCGCAGCAGCGTCAGCGCGGTCCACACACCCAGATAGAGCGGGACCAGCAGGGCCGGGAGGTGGCGTTTGGCCAGCCAGACCCGGTTGCGGGCCACCATGCGGTGGAAGACGGCGTGCCGGGTGGGCGAGGTCCAGGGGTGCCGGAGGACCAGAGCGGGCTCGTAGAGGATCTTCCAGCCGTGGTCGAGGGCCCGCCAGGCGAGGTCGGTCTCCTCGTGGGCGTAGAAGAACGCGTCGGGCCAGTCGCCGGTCTCGTCGAGCATCTTCATGGAGATGCCGTGGCCGCCGCCGAGGAAGGTAGTGACATAGCCGCGGCGCATCGGGTCGCTCGCCCGCAGCCGCGGGACGTGACGGCGGGCGGTGCGGCCCTGCTCGTCGGCGATCCGGAAGCTCACGACGCCGAGGGCCTCGTCCTTCTCGTACAGCCCGACCAGCGTGGTGAAGACGTCGGTGTCGATCAGCAGCCCGTCGTCGTCGAGGTCGACGAGGATGTCGACGTCCCCCAGTTCGCGCAGTTTCGCGATGGCCGCGTTGCGTCCGCCGGTGACACCGAGGTTCTCGGGCAGTTCGACGCCGGTGACCCCGTCGGGGAGCGGCGGCAGGGACACGCCGTTGCCGACGACCACGATCCGGCTCGCGGGGGTGTCCTGCTTCGCGACCGATTCGAGCAGCTCCCCCAGTTCGGCGGGGCGGTTGCCCATGGTCAGAATCGCGACGCCGACGCGTGGTTGACGCACCAATGAACTCTCCACTCATCAAGGGTGATGCGTTCGGATGCTAACCGTTGGCGGCCCGGGGCCGGACATGCGGAGGGGCTCCACCGGCCCGGCAGGCCGGTGGAGCCCCTCCTGTGCGCAACGGCGCCCGCGGTCAGCGGGTGCCCGCGACGCCTTCGAAACCGCCGCCGGACGTGGTGTCCGTGGCCCAGCCGAAGGCGAGGCCCGAGGCGTAGGAGTGCGCCGTCTCCGCGAAGCCGTACACCTCGCCCGCCGCGAAGATGTTGTGCGGCTCGCCGGAGGCGACGTACTGGCCGCCGCCGCCCGCGGTCACGGGCTCGTGCGCCTGCGCGGGGGCCGCGACGGCTGCCAGGGCCAGTGCGGCACCGGCGGTCACCAGCGCCTTGCCCAGGATGCTCTTCATGAGTTCCTCTCCGAGCCCGGTCATCGGAACGGGGCTCGGGCCCAATCGACCACGGGGCGGCGGGTGCTGACGGCACCCCACACCGGGCGCGCCGCGCCGATCACCCGAAAAGATTCCGGCGCGGTACGGCCCATGGACGCACGCACGTCCGGAGGGTGTACCGCGTCCGGAGGCTGCCGGGGCCGGTTCCGGGGCGGCCCGGGGTCAGCGGACGGTTGCTCCCGGCGCGGGCGACGAGGCCGTACGGGCCGTACGGCAGGTGCCGGAGGCCTCCAGTACGGCGGCCACGGATACGGCCGACTCCTCGTCCTTCACCAGGAACGCGGTCGTCGGTCCGGAACCGGAGACGATTCCGGCGAGGGCGCCCGCCCCCAGGCCCGCGTCGAGCGTCGCGCGCAGCGCCGGGCGGAGTGAGAGCGCCGCTGGCTGGAGGTCGTTGGCGAGCACGGCGGCCAGCGCGGGGGCGTCGCCCGAGCGCAGGGCGGCGAGCAGGGCCGGGGACGCCTCGGGGGCGGGGACGTCCGTCCCGGCGGTGAGCCGGTCGAACTCGCCGTAGACCGCCGGGGTCGACAGTCCGCCGTCGGCGAGCGCGAACACCCAGTGGAAGGTGCCGCCGGTGTCGAGCGGGGTGAGCCGCTCGCCGCGGCCGGTGCCCAGGGCGGCCCCGCCGACGAGGCTGAAGGGGACGTCGGAGCCGAGTTCGGCGCAGATGTCGAGGAGTTCGGCGCGGGGGGAGTCCAGACCCCACAGGGCGTCGCAGGCGAGCAGGGCGCCCGCGCCGTCGGCGCTGCCGCCCGCCATACCGCCCGCGACGGGGATGTCCTTGGCGATGTGGAGGTGGACGGCGGGCTCGATGCCGTGGCGGGCGGCGAGCAGCAGGGCGGCCCGGGCGGCGAGGTTGGTGCGGTCCAGGGGCACCTGGTCGGCGCCGGGGCCCTCGCAGGTGACGGTGAGGGTGTCGGCGGGACGCGCGGTGACCTCGTCGAAGAGGGAGACGGCGAGGAAGACGTTGGCCAGGTCGTGGAAGCCGTCCGGGCGGGCGGCGCCGACGGCGAGCCGGACGTTGACCTTCGCGGGGACGCGGACGGTGACGGACCCTGCGGGGCTCATGCGGTCACTCCGGCGGGCTTGGCCTCGGCGATCCGGGCGAACTCCTCGACCGTCAGGGCTTCGCCGCGGGCCTGCGGCGAGACGCCCGCCGCGACCAGGGCCCGCTCGGCGAGCGCCGGGGAGCCGGCCCAGCCCGCGAGGGCGGCGCGCAGGGTCTTGCGGCGCTGCGCGAAGGCCGCGTCGACGACGGCGAAGACCTCGCGTTTGGTCGCGGTCGTCTTCGGGGGCTCCCGGCGGACCAGGGAGACGAGTCCGGAGTCGACGTTGGGCGCGGGCCAGAAGACGTTCCGGCCGATCGCCCCGGCGCGCTTGACGTCGGCGTACCAGTTGGCCTTGACGGAGGGCACCCCGTACACCTTGTTCCCCGGATCGGCGGCGAGCCGGTCGGCCACCTCCGCCTGCACCATGACGAGGGTCCGCTCGATGGTCGGGAAGCGGTCGAGCATATGCAGCAGTACGGGTACGGCGACGTTGTACGGGAGGTTGGCGACGAGCGCGGTGGGCGGCGGCCCGGGCAGCTCGTCCACGAGCATGGCGTCGGAGTGCACCAGCGAGAAGCGGGGGGCCCGCTCCGGCATCCGGGCCAGGATCGTGGCCGGCAGGGCGGCGGCCAGCACGTCGTCGATCTCGACGGCGACGACCTGCTCGGCGGCCTCCAGCAGGGCGAGGGTGAGGGAGCCGAGCCCGGGGCCGACCTCGACGACGGTGTCGTCGGGCCGGACGCCCGCGGTGCGGACGATCCGGCGGACGGTGTTCGCGTCGATGACGAAGTTCTGCCCGCGCTGCTTGGTGGGCCGCACACCGAGCGCGGCCGCCAGTTCGCGGATGTCGGCGGGCCCGAGAAGGGCATCGGGGCTCCCGGCCGCCCCGGAGTCTCCGGAGACGCCGGAATCGCCGATTCCGTCGGTGCTGTCGGGGGCGTCGGGCTCAGTGCTGCTCACCGCTACAGCCTAAGCCTCCACGGGGGCGGACCCGTCCCGCCGGGGCGGGCCCACGCGCCCTTCAGATCTTGACCACACAGACGCCGGGGCCGCACAAGGCCGACAGGTCCTCGGGGTCGGAGGTGAGAACCGTCACCGGAGGCGGCGACGCCAATGCCGTTGCGGCGACGATGGCGTCGATCGCGTACTTGTGTCCGTGCAGCCCGGCATCAGCGAGAAGCTTGCTCGCGTGGCGGGCGATGGTTTCGGTGGGCGGAACCACGTTCGCTCGGGAGACTGCGTAATCGAACCGGGCCTGATGCGTCCTGGGGTCTCGGGCTTCGACGAGCGTCACCGAACTGATGACGACGCGTATGTCTTCCGCTTGGGCGGCACCCAGCCACTCCATGAGTCCGGGCGCACGCTGGACCATCTGGGAAAGACCCTCGCAATCGAGGATGACCGTGCCGCTCACGCTGCGTCTGCCGAGGCACTCGACTCGCCGCGGAGGATGGCCCGTTTGGCCTCGACTGCCGCCGGGTCGAGCGGCCCGTTGACTGCTTCGGCGTCTTCGATGAGTTCGCGAAGCCGTTCACGTTCCAGTTGACGCTGCACCAGGGCCTCGACATAGGCGGACATGCCTCGCCTGCCGGTTCGGGCCTTGAGCGCTGCGATTGTGCCTTCGTGAAGCGAGACCGAGACGGGCCGGATGGGCCCTTCACCGGGATTCGGGGGGTATCCATGGCTCCAGTTTAACAAAACCCTTAGTAACTTGAGATGGAAATACACCCCCTACAGCCGACGGCCGCAGTGCGGCCAGGGGGCCGCGCCGCGTTGGACGTAGAGCTTCTTGGCGCGGAAGGTCTGCTCCGACGCCGGGGCGTCCTGGGGGCGGCCCCGGCCGCCCAGGGAGCGCCAGGTGAAGGGGTCGAACTGGTAGAGGCCGCCGTAGGTGCCCGAGGGGTCGACCGCGTCCGGGCGGCCGCCGGACTCGCAGCGGGCGAGGGCGGACCAGTTGAGACCGTCGGTGCCCGCGACCGACCGGGGCAGGGGGCGGGTGCCGTAGCGGATGCGCTGGGTGACCGGGCGGCGTACCAGCTCCTCCGCGACCTTCCGCGGCTTCTCGCGGACGCCGTTCACCGTCCGCAGGGCGTACGTCACCCTCCGGGTGCCCGGGCGGCCCTGCTGGACGACGGTCTCCGTGCCCGCGAAGGCGCGGGGGTCCGCCGTGCGCACGGTGCCGTACGGGACGGGCTCCTCCCGCACCTGCCGCGAGCCGGTGATCCGCAGCACCGTGATCGTCTGGCCGTCCCGCGGGAAGGCGTCGAGCGGTACGGACGCGGTGTCCTCGCCGTGGAGCGCGATGCCCGCCTCCGCGAGGGCCTGGGCGACCGTCGCCGCGTTCGTCCGCAGGGTGCGGGCGCGGCCGTCGGCGAGGACGGTCACCGCACGCTCCGTACGGACGTCGAGGGCGAGCCCGGCGCGGGTGATCCCGGCGGAGCGGGACGCCGACAGATAGGCGCCCTCCGCGCGGACGCCGAGCTGCCGCAGCGCGTCCTCCACGGTCTCCGCGGTGGTCCAGATCGTGCGGCGGCTGCCGTCGAGGGTGAGGGCGATCGGCCGGCCGTACCGGACGACGACCTCGTCGCCGCTGGCCAGTGCGGCCGCCGGGCCGGGCGCGACGATGTCGTGGCCGCCGACGGCCACCCCCTCGGCTTCGAGCAGCTCCCCGACGTCGTCGGCGAAGGTGTGCAGGGTGCGCGGTACGCCGTCGACCGTGAGGCGGACGGCCTTGTCGCTGACGAGGAAGGCGGAGGTGCCGCCCGCGAGGAAGACGACGACGAGGGCCTGCGGGAGCAGCTTCCGCAGCAGCTCGGTCCGGGCGGGGCGGGCCCCCGCGGGCCGCCGTCGCCGCCGGCCCCGGCCCGGGGCGAGGGCGGGGGCGGGGGCGGGAGCCGGTGCGGGCTCGTCGGGCGCCGGTCCGTCCCGGTCGGTGTCCGGCCCCGGGGCCGCGGTGGGCGCGTACTGCCCCGGTGCGTCCCGCAAGGCGTCCGGGTCCGGGTCCGACCGTTCGGGGGCGGCACGGAAGGCGTCCGGGCCGGGATCCGGCCAGGCCGGTACAGCCCGGAACGCGTCCCGGTCCTGCTCGACGGAGCCCGGCCATCCCGGCGCACCCCGGTCCGCAGGCGTAGCCACGCTCCAGGGGCCGGTCCGGGGGCGGGGGGTGCGGCCGCCGGTTCCCGTGTCCGCCGCGACCGCATAGGCCCAGGTACCGGGCAGCGGTTCCGGGCCGCCGGACGTGTCCCGGCCCGCCGCCCCGCTCCCGTACCGCCCGGTGCTCGCGCTGGTCTCTTCGCTCACGACGCGCTCCGTCCGACGCCCGCTCTGTGGTGCGCCGGGACGCTAGCCGAGCCGCGATCACTCTCCAAAGCCATCCGGTCACACCGTGTGGCGAGTCGTGCGCGCGCCGACCCCGTACGGGCTACGGAGCGTTACCGGTCCGTGATCCTTCAGTAGCCGAAGGCCTCCGCCGTATTGGCCGCCACCGCCGCTGCCAGCGTGTCCTCGTCGAGCCCCTTCACCACGGCCATCGCCCGCAGCGTGACCGGAATGAGATACGGGGCGTTAGGCCGTCCGCGGTACGGCGCGGGCGTCAGGAAGGGCGCGTCGGTCTCGACGAGGATCAGCTCGCGCGGGGCGGCGGCGAGAGCGTCGCGCAGCGGCTGGGCGTTCTTGAAGGTGACGTTCCCCGCGAAGGACATGTAGTAGCCCGCCTCCGCGCACACCTTCGCCATATCGGCGTCGCCGGAGTAGCAGTGGAAGACGGTGCGTTCGGGCGCGCCCTCCTCCGCCAGGACTCGCAGGACGTCCGCGTGGGCGTCCCGGTCGTGGATGACCAGCGCCTTGCCGTGGCGCTTGGCGATCTCGATATGGGCGCGGAAGGACCGCTCCTGGGCGGCGATGCCGTCCTCGCCCGTACGGAAGTAGTCGAGCCCGGTCTCGCCGACGGCCAGCACGTGCGGCAGGGCCGCGAGCGCGTCGATCTCGGTGAGTGCGGCGTCGAGGGCGGCGTCCCCGCCGGGGGGCCGTACGGTCTGCCGCGGGCCGCCGTTCCCGGGGTCGCCGAGGACGATCCGGGGGGCTTCGTTGGGGTGGAGGGCGACGGCCGCGTGGACGGCGTCGTGCGCGGCGGCGGTACGGGCGGCCCAGCGGGAGCCCTCGATATCGCAGCCGACCTGGACGACGGTGGTCACTCCCACGGCGGCCGCCCGGGCCAGTGCCTCATCGACGGTGCCCTCCTGCATGTCGAGGTGGGTGTGCGAGTCGGCGACGGGGACCCGGAGGGGCTCGGGCAGCGGCGGCGGGGCGGACTTCGAACTCATGGACGCGATCCTACGGACCGGGCGAGACGGCGATCCGGCCGTCCGGCCGTCCGGCCCGGTCCGTGGACCGGGCGCGGCGGGTCCGGGGGTCCGGACCCGCCGCGCCCGTGAACCGGATCCCGGGGCGGGCCGCCGGGAGGGTGGACCCGGCGGCGCGGGGCCACCGGATGGTGTCACCACCTTCCACGGCCGCCCGGGTTCCGGGTCCGGGTTCCGGTATCGCCCCCCGCCGGGGACGGTCCGGCTCCGGACGGCGGACGGAGCCGGACCTCCGGAGCACGGCCCCCGCGGCGCCCCGGCGCAAGCGGGCCGGCGGGCTACCGGTTGCGGTGGTGGCGGAAGGGGTGGAGCAGATCCGACAGATGCCAGTGGTGGGATTCCTGGTGCGGTGGGTCCGGCTGCGGCGGCAGGGCGCCCGGGTCCGTCACCGGCTCCAGGCGGTAGTCCGTCGCGCCGATCGGCCCGGCGATCGGGACCGTCCGCTCTTCGACGACCCGGCCGGAGCGGCCCGCTCCGGCGGCCCGGTCCAGCACGGACGACACCTGCCCCGCGCGCATGATCCTGACGACGTGCCCCCCGCAATTGCCGCATGTGGGGCTCGACAGCGGGGACGGCACCCGGACGCCGTCGGCCCGGTAGACCACGTACTCCCGCCCCTCCGCGTCGAGGTGGTGTTCGATCTCGTACGCCTGTTCCCAGCCGTGTCCGCAGCGCATGCACGCGAAGGCATACGCCTCGTGGACCCTGGCCGCGCCGGTGATCTCACTCATGCCAGCTCCTCTCCACTGATCCAGTGGACGCCCATTCCGGCGGGAGCGCATCAGAGCCTGTCGAAAGATGGAGCGGACTTGGGACTTCCCATGCCGGGGAGCCCCCGGACGCGGTCCCCGCTTTGCCCTTCCAGGTTAGTCCTTTACCGACCCCGGACCCGGGCCCGTCAAGGAGCGCCGGGGACCGCCGGGGACCGGTCAGCGGTTCTCGTTCTTCGCCGCCACCACCGCGTCGAAGACCTCGCGCTTGGGCACCCCGGCCTCGGCGGCGACCGCCGCGATGGCCTCCTTGCGCCGCTCCCCCGCCTCCTCCCTGGCCCGCACCCTGGCGACCAGCTCGGCGGGGGTGAGGTCGCCGGGCCCGGGGGCCGGGGCGCCCTCGACGACGACCGTGATCTCACCGCGTACCCCGTCCGCCGCCCAGGCCGCAAGATCGGCCAGGCCGCCGCGCTTGACCTCCTCGTACGTCTTGGTCAGCTCCCGGCAGACGGCGGCACGCCGGTCGGCGCCGAAGACCTCGGCCATCGCGGCGAGGGTCTCCTCGATGCGGTGGGTGGCCTCGAAGTAGACGAGGGTCCGGCGCTCCTGCTCGTTCTCGCGGAGCCTGGCCAGCCGTTCGCCCGCCTTGCGCGGCAGGAAGCCCTCGAAGCAGAAGCGGTCGACGGGCAGTCCGGAGAGCGCGAGCGCGGTCAGCACGGCGGACGGGCCGGGGACCGCGGTCACCCGGATGTCCGCCTCGACGGCGGCGGCGACGAGCCGGTAGCCCGGGTCGGAGACCGACGGCATGCCCGCGTCGGTGACCAGCAGCACCCGGGCGCCGCCCGTGAGCGCCTCGACCAGCTCGGGGGTGCGGGCGGCCTCGTTGCCCTCGAAGTAGGAGACGACCCGGCCCGTCGGCTGGGCGTCCAGGGTCTGGGTGAGCCGCCGCAGCCGCCGGGTGTCCTCGGCGGCGACGATGTCCGCGGTGCGCAGCTCGGCGGCGAGGCGGGGCGGGGCGTCGCCCGGGTCGCCGATGGGCGTCCCGGCGAGGACGAGGGTTCCGGCAGTCGTTCCGGTGGCCGGTCCGGCGTTCTGAGTCACCCGTTCATTGTCCCGTGCGGCGGCGGGGACACGGCCACAGGGGATGTCCCTACGATGGCGCGGTGACCAGTACCGCGCCATCGCCCCTGAAGCGCGGGGCCGACGACCCGCCGCCCCCCGCCGCCTGGCCCGCGCGTCTGCGGCGCTTCGGATACACCCCGCGGACGGTGATCGGGCTGCGGGAGCGGCTCGTACCGCCGTACGCCCGGCCGTCCGCGAAGATCTGGCCGGTACTCGGTGTCCCCCCGCACCGCGTCGAACCGCTGCTGCGGATCTCCGCCTGGGCGGGCCCGCTGCTGGTCGCCCTGTTCGCCGGGGTGATCCGGTTCTGGAACCTGGGCAAGCCGCATGCGGTGATATTCGACGAGACGTACTACGCCAAGGACTCCTGGGCGCTGATCAACCAGGGGTACGAGGGCAACTGGCCCAAGGACGTCGACAAGCGGATCCTCCAGGACCCGTCGTCGGTGGCGATCCCCGTCGATCCGGGGTACGTGGTCCATCCTCCGGTCGGCAAGTGGGTCATCGGCCTGGGCGAGAAGCTGTTCGGTTTCGAGCCGTTCGGCTGGCGTTTCATGGTGGCGCTGCTCGGCACGCTGTCGGTGCTGATGATCTGCCGGATCGGCCGGCGGCTGTTCCGCTCGACGTTCCTCGGCTGTGTGGCGGGTCTGCTGCTGGCGGTGGACGGGCTGCACTTCGTGATGAGCCGTACCGCCCTGCTCGACCTGGTGCTGATGTTCTTCGTCGTCGCGGCCTTCGGCTGTCTGCTGGTCGACCGGGACCGGGCCAGAGCCCGGCTGGCGGGGGCGCTGCCGGTGGACGCCGACGGGCTGCTGCGGCCGGACGCGACGGTGGCGCGGACGCTGCGGCTCGGCGCGCGGCCCTGGCGGATCGCGGCGGGCGTGATGCTGGGCCTGGCCGCCGGGACCAAGTGGAACGGTCTGTACATCCTGGCCGCCTTCGGTCTGCTGACCGTCCTGTGGGACGTGGGCGCGCGCCGTACGGCGGGCGCGGTGCGGCCGTACGCGGCGGTGGCGCGGCGCGATCTGGTGCCCGCCTTCGTGGCGACGGTGCCGGTCGCGGTGGTGACGTACATCGCCACCTGGTCCGGGTGGATCTTCACGGACAAGGGGCATCTGCGGAACTGGGCGTCGACGGGACCGGGCCGGGAGACCGCCTGGCCGTTCCTCCCGGACTGGCTGCGCAGCCTGTGGCACTACGAGACCGAGGTGTACGAGTTCCATGTGAACCTGACCTCGGGCCATACGTACCAGTCCAACCCGTGGAGCTGGATCGTGATGGGCCGCCCGGTCTCGTACTACTACAAGGATCCGAAGCCGGGCACCGGCGGCTGTCCGGCCGAGACCAGCGGCAACTGCGCCTCCGAGGTGCTGGCGCTCGGCACCCCGCTGCTGTGGTGGGCCGGGTGCGCGGCGATCGTCTACGTGCTGTGGCGGTGGCTGTTCCGGCGCGACTGGCGGGCGGGCGCGATCGCCTGCGCCATCGCGGCGGGCTGGGTGCCGTGGTTCTTCTACCAGGAGCGGACGATCTTCGTCTTCTACGCGGTGGTCTTCGTGCCGTTCCTCTGTCTGGCGGTGGCGATGCTGATCGGGGCGATCCTGGGGCCGCGGGGGGCGACCGAGTCCCGGCGGGCGGTGGGCGCGATCGGCGCGGGTGTCCTCGTCCTGCTGATCATCTGGAACTTCATCTACTTCCACCCCCTGTACACGGGTGCGGTGATCCCGATGAGCGAATGGCAGGACCGGATGTGGCTGGACACCTGGGTGTAACCGGCCCGACCGGCCCCGGTGGTTCGGCCGGACCGGGTGCAGAGGGCACGCATATCACCGGCGGTCCGCGTGATGCTTGGTCCCGGCCCCGTAACAGAACAGCCGTTCGGCTTCCGTTGCGGCCTACTGTCTGAGGGCACGCAACGGGGATTCGAGGAGGGCGCGGAGCATGCGCAGCGGAGCGAAGACCGCCGTCGTCGGCGGGGTGTTTCTCGTCGTGGCCGGAGGAGTCGCGTACGGAGGCTGGAACCTCTACGAAGGGATCAGCGGCGACGGCACGGGGAAGCAGAGCGCCAAGCGGACCGGGCCGCCGAGCCCGGAGGAGATCGACGGGACGGCGCGGGACTTCCTCGCCGCCTGGGCCAAGGGCGACGCGGAGACGGCCGCCGGGCTCACCGACAACGCGGCGGAGGCGCGGGCGCTGATATCCGGCTTCCGTACGGAGGCGAAGGTGTCGGCCGCCGAGATCGTTCCGGGGCCTGCGGTGGGCGCGGCGGTGCCGTACACGGTGCAGGCGACGGTGGTGCACGAAGGGGTGAGCAAACCGCTGACGTACCGGTCGCAGCTGACGGTGGTACGCGGGCAGACCTCGGGCCGGGCGCTGGTGAACTGGCAGCCCGCCGTCGTCCATCCGCAGCTGACGAAGGGCGCGAAGCTCACCACGGGCCCGGCGTCCGCCCCGCCGATCACGGCGGTGGACCGCAACGGCCGGGAGCTGTCGAAGGAGCAGTACCCGTCGCTGGCGGCGGTCGTCGACGGGCTGCGGAAGCGGTTCGGCGAGGCCACGGACGGCAAGCCCGGCGTGGAGCTGATGGTGGAGTCCGCGAGTGAGAGCGTGCCGGACCGGACGCTGCTGGTGCTCGCCCCGGGGAAGCCGGGCAAGCTGAAGACCACGATCGACGCCCGGGTGCAGGCCGCGGCGGAGAAGGCGGTGAAGGGCTACGGGCAGGCGTCGGTGGCGGCCGTCCAGCCCAGTACGGGCGAGATCCTGGCGATCGCCAACTCGCCCGCGGGCGGCTTCAACACGGCGCTGATGGGCGCCCAGGCCCCCGGGTCGACGATGAAGATCGTATCGGCGGCGATGATGCTGGAGCACGGTCTGGTGACCGGCGCGGACAGCAAGGTGGAGTGTCCGAAGACCGTGCAGTGGGACGGCCGGACCTTCGAGAACCTGAAGCAGTTCGAGGTGCCGAACGCCACCTTCCGGCAGGCGTTCGCTCGCTCCTGCAACACGACCTTCATCAAGGCGATCAAACCGCTGACGGAGAAGGGTGTCGCGAGCTCGGCCCTGGGCGATACGGCCCGCAAGTACTTCGGCATCGGGCTGGACTGGAAGACGGGCGCGTCGACGCACGACGGCAATGTGCCCGCTTCGTCGGGTACGGAGACCGCCGCTTCGTACATCGGCCAGGGGAAGATCACGATGAACGCGCTGAACATGGCGTCCGTGTCGGCGACGGTGAAGAACGGCGCCTTCAAGCAGCCCACGCTGGTGCCGCGGTCGGTGAACGACGCGGACTTCGCGACGGCGGAGCCGCTGCCCCCGGCGATGGCGGACACGCTGCGGTCGCTGATGCGGGCGGACGCGAGCGGCGGATCGGGCAAGCAGGCGATGGCGCCGGTCGGCGGCGACAAGGGGTCGAAGACCGGTTCGGCGGAGGTCGGCGACCAGGCCAAGAGCAACTCGTGGTTCACCGGGTTCGCCGGGGATGTGTCGGCGGCGGCCGTCGTGCAGGCGGGCGGCCGGGGCGGGGTGGCCGCGGGGCCGGTGGTGGCGAGCGTGCTGAACGCGCGCTGAGCGGATCCCGGGCCGGTGGTGCGGGTGCGGGTCCCGTCCTCCGCCGGGGTTCCCTTCGGGTACGCCGGTCGCGGCGCGGCCCGCCCCGGCACGGGGGCAATTCGGGTCGCCCCCGCCGTCCGGGCGCCAGTAACGTGCCCGGGCATGAGCACTCATGACAGCACCGCATCCGACGCCCATCCCCGTTTCGCCGCCGCGCTGAAGGAGTTGGGGCTCGACGTCCCGGTACGCCGCTTCCCGGACGCCACCCGGACCGCAGCCGAGGCGGCGGCCGCCATCGGCTGCGACCCGAGTGAGATCGTCAAGTCGCTGATCTTCGCGGCGGACGGGGAGCCGGTGCTGGTGCTGATGGACGGGGCGTCGCGGGTGGACGTCGAGCGGGTACGAGCCGAGCTGGGGGCCGGGACAGTCAAACGCGCCGACGCCGATCTCGTGCGGGCGACGACGGGGTACGCGATCGGCGGGGTGCCCCCCTTCGGGCATCTGACCCGGACCCGGGTGCTGGCGGACCGCGGGCTGCTCGCCCACGACGTGGTGTGGGCGGCGGCCGGGACCCCGCACACGGTCTTCCCGCTGGACCCCGGGGCGCTCGTCGAGCACGCGGGCGGCACACTCGTCGATGTGCGGGAGCGTACGGAGTAGCGGCACCGCCGCCGGGGTTCACAGGGTCCGCCGCAGGGCGCGTTCGCGGCGCTCCGCCACGTTCGAACCCGATTCGCGGCGGGCCGTCCGGCGCAGTACGACCGGCGCCACCAGCAGCCCCAGGGCCGCCCAGAGCCCCAGTACCCCGGCGGCCTCCCACAGCCGCCAGGAGCCGTCGATCTCGGCTGCCGCCGCCTCGTCGGGCAGGAAGACGGAGCGCATCGCCAGGCCCAGCCAGTAGACCGGGGTCGCCTGGGCGGTCCACTGGAGCCATTCGGGCAGTGCGGTGACGGGGTGGAAGATCCCCGAGATTGCGATCATGCCCAGGACCGGGAGCTGGACCAGGCCCTGGGCGCGGGCGGAACCGGCGAGGGAGCCCAGGACGGCGCCGACCGGCAGGGTCGCCAGCATGCCGAGGACCAGGGCCCAGAGCAGGGTGAACCGGTCGCCGGTGCCGTCGACCGCGAGGCCGTCCACCAGGAACAGCCCGGGGACGAGGAGGATCGCCAGATCGGCGAGGAGCCCGCCGCCGACGGAGACCACCTTGCCGGTGATGAAGCCGCGGACGCCGTAGGGGGTGGCGCGGGCCCGCAGCAGGGTGCCGTCCTCCCGGTCGGCGGTCAGGATCTGGCTCATGGCGACCATGCCCATGGCGATGTTCATCCCGAAGATGCCCGGCAGGGCGAAGGTGGCGAACGGGATCCCGTCGGCGCCGGACTCGCGGTCCCGCAGGAAGAGCAGGACGGCCAGCAGCAGCACGGGCCAGAGGAAGTGGGCGACGAGGTCGGCGCCGTTGGTGAAGGACTGGCGCAGTTCGATCAGGCCCCGCTGCCATCCGGCGCGGAACGCGGCGCGGCCGGGCCGCGCCGCGGGCCCGCGGGCGGCTGCGGATACCGGGCTCACCGGGCGCCCCCGGGCCCGCCGGGGAGCCGCTGCCCGGTCTCTTCGGCGCGGCGGACCAGGGCCGTGTACGTATCGGCGAGGGACGCCCTGCGGACCTCCAGCTCCCCGAGGTCGTCGCCGTGGCGGTGGAACAGCCGCCGGGCGAAGGCGGTGGAGTCGGAGGTGGCGGCGATGTGCCGCCGGCCGCCCGCCGTCCACCGCACCTCGTCCTCGACGGCGTACCGGCGGGCGAGTTCGGCGGAGGTGCCGTCGGCGACGATCCGGCCCCCGGCGAGGACGAGGATCCGGTCGGCGAGCCGGTCCGCCTCGTCGAGGTCGTGGGTGGTGAGCAGGACCGTGGTGGCGTGCTCGGCGGCGAGCCGCCGGACGAGGGTGTGGAACGCGGCCCGGGCCTCGGGGTCGAAACCGGTGGTCGGCTCGTCGAGGAAGAGCACCTCGGGGCGGCCGACGAGTCCGACGGCGACGTCGAGGCGGCGCCGCCGGCCGCCGGAGAGGGTACGGATCTTCCGGCCCGCGTCCCCGGTGAGGCCGACGGCGGCGATCAGATCGTCGGCGTCCCAGGGCCGGGGGACGGCGGGGGTCGCGTAGGACGCGTAGTACGAGCCGAGGTGGGCGAGGAGTTCCCGTACCCGCCACTTGCCGTGGTCGCGCCAGGACTGGAGGACGATCCCGGTACGGGCCCGCCACCGTTCGCCGCCGAGCGCCGGGTCGGTGCCGAGGACCTCGGCCCGTCCGGCGGACCGGGCCCGGAAGCCTTCGAGGATCTCCACCGTGGTGGTCTTGCCCGCGCCGTTGGGGCCGAGGAGGGCGAGGACCTCCCCGCGGTGGGCGCGGAAGGTGACGTCGTGCAGGACGTCGTGGGTGCCGTACCGCATCCGCAGCCCGGCGACGTCGAGGACCACGGGCGGCTGCTGCCCGGGTTCCCAGTCCTGTCGTTCGTTCATTGCACTGCCCTTCTCTTCACAGTGCGCTGAAAGCTACGTTGCGTTCCCTCCCGGTCAACACCTTCCAGGGGTCCGTATTCGGCACCAAGCAGCCTTGTGCGGCGGATTGTTGCAACGGCCTTGCCGGTGAACGCATCGGGCCTTCCCGGCCGTACGTTGCAATGGGCTGTGGGTGAACGCATACTGGCGCCCGGCGGGAAAGGGGTGGTGTCCGGTGCCGGGAGGGAGACTGACCGAGGACGAGCGGCGGTCGATCGCGGGCTGGCTGTCCGAGGGGATCGGGTACGCGGAAGCGGCGCGGCGGCTGGGGCGGCCGACGTCCACGGTGAGCCGGGAGGTCGCCCGCAACGGCGGGCCGGGGGCCTATCGCGCGGACCATGCGCACCGGGCCACGGCCTGGCGGGCCCGCCGCTCCGGCAGCCGTACCGCCGCGGCGTCCGGCGGCGGCCGGGGCGCGGAGTCCGGGGAGGCCCGGCTCTTCTGGGAGCAGTTCGCGGCGGCGATGGCGGCGACCGGGCTGCCCCGGATGGCCGCCCGGGTGCTGACCGAGCTGTTCACCACGGACACCGGGAGTCTGACGGCCGCCGAGCTGGTGCACCGGCTGCGGGTCAGCCCGGCCTCCGTCTCCAAGGCGGTCGGCTATCTGGAGGGGCTCGGCACGATCCGGCGCGAACGGGACCACGGTGGACCCCCGGCGCGACGGCGGCGCGACCGGTACGTCCTGGACGACGATCTGTGGGTCTCGGCCTGGACTTCGGGCGCGGACTCCACCGCCCGGTGGGCGGGGACCGCGCTGCGCGGCGCGGAGCTGCTGGGCCCGGAGACGCCCGCGGGGGCACGGCTGCAGCAGACCGCGCTGTTCTTCCAGCGGCTCGCGGCCGATATGGATGCCGGGCCGGTTCCGGCGGCCGACGGCGACCGGGTGCTGACCGTGCTCGCGGCCCTGGTCGAGGCGGGCGGCCCGCGGACCACGGACACGCTGGCGGCGGCCCTGGGCTGGCCGGAGGGACGGGTCGCGGCAGCCGTGGCGACCGCCGTACGGCATCCGGAGCTGACCGATCCGCTGGCGCTGCGGGAGGCCGCCCCCGGGCTCTGGACGGCGGCCGCCCGGCCCGGCCGGCTGAGCCCGTCCCAGCAGACGGCCCTGACAACAGACCAGGCGGACCAGGCGGACCAGGCAGCGCAGGCAGCCCCGACGGCCTCGCGAAGGGCGTGAACCCCTCTCGAACGCGTGGCCGCGCCGCCCGTTCGACGGGATCGTGCGTTCGAGCGCGGCTCGTACCGCCCGTACGCTTCAGGCCAGTTGACGTACGCTCCACGGCGTGCACGCCCCGGCGCAACAACAATGTGCGCATGCCTGATGACTGGAAGCGACGGATCGACCGGCTGCACGAGAATCTGGTGAAGCTCGACGACCCGGCGGCCTGGGTGACCGAGGCCGACGCCGTCGAGGCCTCGTACCGCTACCCCGATCTCCTGGTGCGCGGCCCGGCGTTCGGGCTCGCCGCGCAGAACACCGGCGGGCACGGTGAATCCCCCGGGGCCGCGGCGCAGCCCTGGTGCGACGGCGGGGAGAACGGCACCTGGCGGCTGCTGCGGC
This sequence comes from Streptomyces tsukubensis, assembly GCF_003932715.1. Classification (NCBI taxonomy): domain Bacteria; kingdom Bacillati; phylum Actinomycetota; class Actinomycetes; order Kitasatosporales; family Streptomycetaceae; genus Streptomyces; species Streptomyces tsukubensis. Next base: position 3,086,158 of record NZ_CP020700.1, read on the forward strand.
CGGTGGCCAGCGGCACCCCGCAGGAGGCGCGGGACAGCCTCAACTCCTTCCTGTGGTTCCGGGCCAAGGACGAAACCGGTGATCCACGGGTGCGCCGCCGACTCCTCGACGCGGTCGGCATCCTGGAGAACGAGCCGGTGAACGAGGTCGAGGTGCTCGGCTGCCGCTACCGGGTGGTCCGCGCCGACGGGTTCGCCCGCCGCGGCGACGAGGGCATGGAGCCGCCGCGGCCCACCGACCCCGACCCGGGCCACGACCACGCGTGGGAGAGCGACCGCCGCCGCCGGTGGCCCGAAGTCGGCCTCGTCATCGACCCCGACCGGGAGGAGGGGCTGATGGCGGGCGCGATGAAACTGGGCCTGCGGTCCTTCACGTACAGCGGCACCCTCTACCCCGACCAGGTGCGCCGGGACTCCGAACTGGCCGTCGAGCACTACCCCGAGATCGCCCTGTTGCCCGTCGGTTTCAGCCTGGCGGAGCTGGCGGACGGCCGGTGGACGCCCCGGGGCGCGCTGCTGCCGTCGCCGCACGACGCCCGGCGGGCCCTCTTCGACGGGATGAACGAGTTCTGGCCCGTGATGTACCGCTTCAACGCGGCCGAGCGGGCGGCGCACGCCCTGGCGGCGGCCGAGTTCAGGGCGGCGGGGCGGGCGGACGAGGCACGGGTCGGGGACACCCTGTACCGGGTCTGCCGCATCGAACGCGCGATCCGCTGCGGCCCGGACGGCCCCGAGACCCCGCGCGCCTCCGACCTCGACAGCTGGGGCCCGATGAAGCTCCACCCGACGATGGACGACGACGGGACGCTGCACTACGAGGAGGGGTGAGGGCCCGGCCCCGGCGGGAGCGGGGGCGGGGCGAAGGGGAGAATGCGGGGATGATCCGTAAGACGAGGCTCGTCCACCGCGAGGCGGACGGCCGCCGCATCCCGGGCACCTGGCGCCATGCGTTCATCAACAACGGCGGCCGGTACTTCCTGACCGATCTCTTCATCTACGCGGACGGCATCGTCGACGCGTGGGAGCCGGTCACCCTGGAGGAGTTCGAGCAGAAGCTGGCCTCCGGCTGGGTGGCGACGGAGCTGCCCGAGGGCGGCCGGGCCTCGGGACACCATCTGGCGGAGTGGACGTTCGGGACGCCCCGCACCTGGCATACGGCGGAGCAGCTGCTGGCCGAGGTCCGCGACACCGTCGACGAGCTGAACGGCCGCCCGGACTCGACGGACCGCTGTCTGGCCGCGGTCGACCGCTTCATGGCCGACCGCACGGAGGCCAACCGGCTCGCGGTCCGGGAGACGTACTACGCGATCCCGGAGACCGTGCGCCACTACGCACTCGGCGATATGGACCTCAAGGACTGGCCGCTGCGGATCCTGGCGGCGGGTCCCGGCGGCACGGACGAGGTGGCGGAGGAGGAGGTCGGCCGGGAGGACTACGAGGAGGCGATCGCCTACTTCGCGGACGGCGCGGGGTGGGGCCCGGCCGCCGGGCCCGCCGCCGACGCATGCCCGCCGTCGCTCCATGTCCCGCACTGCTTCCCCGCGGCCTCGGACACTCCGGACAAGACCGCGCTGCGGAACACGTACCCGGCGCCGATCGTCTACGAGGGCACGGTCCATCCGACGGTCGTGCACGCCTACTGGGCGCTGTCCACCCTCGATCCGGCGGCCCGCGCCGCGATCACGGCGGCGGACAGCCCGTTCACCGCGAAACGCCTGGGCGAGGAGGCGGTACGCCACGGGGACTGGGAGCGGACCCGTACGGCGGTGCTGGGCAGGCTGCTGCTCGCGAAGTTCACCCAGCATCCCGAACTGGCGGCCGTACTGCTCGCGACCGGGACCGCGGCGATCCTCTACGACGATATGGACGACCCGTTCTGGGGCGACAACGGGGGCCGGGGCCGGAACTGGATGGGCCGGCTGCTGGAACTCACCCGCGCGGAACTGCCCGCCCCGGCCGGGCCGGAGCCGGTACGGCGGGCACCGGCTGGTAGGTGAACGCCATCCGCTCCGTAAAGCCCGGCTCGCGGCGGGCCCGGCAGGTGGTGCAGTACCAGCGCCACTGATCGGGCCGGTCGGGGGTGGCGGTCGTGGTGTCCTTCCACAACCACGGCCGCGCGGGGCAGGTGGGGCACCTCGGGGGCTCAAGTCCGGCCATGGCGCGCAGCGTAGCCACGCGGACGGGGCGGGGCGGGCACCGTTGCCCCGTCCGGGTGAGGGCCCACCCTCGAAAATTGGGTAAGGAAAGCGTAAAAACTGCTGGTACTGTCCAAGGTTCGGCACCCGACCCCGCTCAAGGATCCCGCATGACCATGCCCACCCCTCCCGGCGACGAGAGCTCCACTCCCCCGGCCCCTCAGCCGCCTCAGCCGTGGGCCGAGACCCCGCCGCCCTGGTCCCGGCACCCCGCCCCGCCGCGGCCGCCCCGCAACGGAATGGGCGTCACGGCCCTGGTCCTCGGCATCATCGGGATCATCCTGGGCCTGGCCGTCATCCTCTTCTGGCTGTCCTGGCTCCCGGCCCTGCTGGCGCTGATCTTCGGCATCATCGGCGTGAGCCACGCCCGCAAGGGGACCGCGACCAACAAGGGCATGGCCCTGGGCGGTGTGATCATGGGCTCGGCCGGTCTGCTGCTCTCCATCGGCGGCGGTCTGCTGACCGTGTTCTTCGTCAACGAGGCCAACGACACCGCCGAGGACCGGATCCTGCAGATCGAAGCCTCGGCCGAGGCCGAGGACCGCGAGGCGAAGAAGAAGGAGGCGGCCGCGGCCGCCGCCCGGAAGCTCTCGTTCGGCGAGCCCTTCCTCTTCGAGAACGGTCTGAAGGTCACGGTCCACAAGCCGAAGCCGTACGCCCCGGACTCGTTCGCCAGCGGCCATGCGAAGGGCAACAAGGCGATCGAGGTGACCGTCACCGTCCTCAACACCAACAAGGTACGGATGTCCCTCGAATCCGGCCTGCCCACGGTCTACGACACCGAAGGCGCCGACACCGAGATGATCATCGACGCCAGTGACCGTCTGAAGTTCATGAACGACTTCGTCCTCCCCGGCAAGCAGGCCGTCGGCCGCTACGCCTTCTCCCTGCCGCCCACGGCGGCGACCACGGCCGAGGTGGAGTTCAACCCCTCGCTCGCGGACCTGGACGGCGCCCGCTGGTCGGGCTCCCTCTGATCCTTCGGCCTCCGAACCTCGGCGTCCCCCGGTGCCTCGCACCGGGGGACGCTTCGTTGTGCAGCCGCGAGGCGGGGCCGGGCTCAGTCCAGGATGCGGCCCCCGTGGTAGCGCAGCTCGTACGCCCGTATCCCCGACGGAACCGTGATGTGCTCCACGCCCCGGAAGCGGGTCACATCGCCCGTCGTCTCGTCCGTGTACGTCAGTCCCTCGACCGTGTACCGGAAGCCGCCGAGGAACCGGCCTTCCCGGTAGAGCGCGGACAGCGACGCGGTGACGACCCGGCCGGCCACCCCCGCGTCGATATCGTCGTGGAGGACGTACCCGTAGTAGTTCATGCCCCACAGCGGGCGGTCGCCGAGGTGGACCGTCTCCTGGCCGAGGAAGTCGGTGCCGCCGAAATAGCTGTCCCGGTAGACCAGTTCGCCCTCGCGGTACTCCAGATCGTGCGACGAGACGCGGACGGAGGGGATCTTCCCGCCGCCGCCCGCGTAGGTCGCCGCCTTCGCGCGGACCACGAAGGATTCCAGTGCGGCCGGTTCCATGCATTCCATGCCTGTCGTACTCATGAAGACCGTTGTAACCGGCCGGTCCGACAAACGAGAGGCTAGCCTTCCACTTCCGCTGTGATCTCAGCGAACATCCGGTTCACCGCCAGCAGTCCGCCGTCCACCCGCAGCACCGTCCCGGTGATCCAGGACGCGTCCCGCGACGCCAGGAACGCCACCGCCGCCGCAATGTCGTCCGGTTCACCGACCCGGCCCAGGGGGTAGGCGCGGCTGCCCAGGGCCGAGAGGACGGCCTCGCGGCCGTCCCAGTTCGCGGTGCGGATCGTGCCCGGGTTGATCTGGTTGACCCGGACGCCGCGCTGGGCGACGTCCCCCGCCAGGGTCCGCGTCAGCGATGCCAGCCCCGCCTTGGCCGCGCTGTAGGCGTGGTTGCCGAAGTCCGCCTCCGCGTTCACGGAGCCGATGTTGACGATCGCGCCCCGGCCGTCCGCCTCCGCCAGGCGCGGCAGCGCGGCCCGGGCGCAGCGGACCGCCCCCATCAGGGTGATGTCGAGGTCGAGCCGCCAGGTGGTGTCCGGCTCGTCCTCGAAGGCGTCCATGTCCAGTGAGCAGGCGAACGCGTTGTTGACCAGGACGTCCAGCCGGCCGAAGGTGTCGACGGCGAAGGCGACCGCCGCGTCCGCCTGCGTCTGGTCGCCGACGTCGCACACCAGATGGGCCGCGCCCGGTATGTCCGCAGCCGTCTTCGCCACTGCCTGTTCGTCGATATCGGTGAGCAGCACGCGTGCGCCTTCGGCCGCCAGCCGGCGCGCGGTCGCCGCGCCGATGCCGCGGGCCGCGCCCGTGATCAGGACCCCGTAACCCTCGAAGCGATTCATAGCGCCGAACGTACCGCTCTGACCAGCGCTTGGGCACGGGGATCCGCGGTCACTCCCTTGCGGAGCCCGTTGGTGACATAGCCGAAGGCGATGCCCGCATCCGGGTCGGCGAAGCCGAGGGAGCCGCCGCGCCCGGGGTGGCCGAAGGAGCCCGGGCCGAGCAGGGGCGCCGCCGGGCCGTGGAGCATGAAGCCGAGGCCGTAGCGGGTGGGGACGACGAGGACCCGGTCGGGGCCCGCGGACTCCTCGGTGCGGGCCAGGGTCAGCGTCGCGGGCGCGAAGAGCCGGGGACCGCCGTCGACCGCGCCGATCGTCGACGCGTAGAAGCGGGCCAGCGCCCGGGCCGTGGAGATCCCGCCGGACGCGGGCAGTTCGGCGGCCCGGTACTCCGGGGCGTTCTCGTCCGGCAGCGGGGCGATCACCCCGAACGCCCGGCGGGTCAGCGAGTCCGGGTCCCGGTAGGCGTCCGCCACCGACCGTTTGGGCCGCAGCGTCAGCCCGCCGCTGCGCACCGGCGGCGGCTCCTCGACCGGCCCGATCCGCCCGACCCGGTGCGCCTCCTCCGCCGGGAGCCCCAGCCAGAAGTCCAGGCCGAGGGGGCGGGCGATCTCCTCCGCGACCCAGCGGCCGATGCTCCGGCCGGTGACCCGGGGGACCAGTTCGGCCAGCAGCCAGCCGTAGGTCTGCGCGTGGTAGCCGTGGTCCGTGCCCGGCTGCCAGGCGGGGGCCTGTGCCGCGAGCGCCGCCGGGCCGCTGACCCCGTCGATCGCCTCGGTCGGGGTCAGCGGGCGGTCCAGGGCGGGGAGCCCGGCGCGGTGGGAGAGGAGATGGCGGACGAGGACCCGCTCCTTGCCCGCCGCCTTGAACTCGGGCCAGTAGGTGCCGACCGGCGCGTCCAGGTCGATCCGGCCCCGCTGGTGCAGCAGCAGGACGACGGCCGCGGCCACGCCCTTGGTGACCGAGCGGACGATCTGCGCGGTGTCGACCGCCCACGGTGCCCCGGGCGGGGATCCGGATGGAGATGCGGATGGAGATCCGGGCGGGGCGCCGGGCGGGGTCCCGGCTTCGGAGCCGGAGGCGTCTCCTGCTCCCGCGGGGCCCGGCCCGCCGTCGACGTCCCGGGTCCCCGCCCACAGGTCGACCACCTTGTGCCCGTCCCGGTAGACCGCGACCGCCGCGCCCCGCTCCCCGCGCTGTTCGAAGTTGCGCACGAATGCTTCCCGTACCGGCTCGAAGCCGTCCGCCACCGTGCCCCGTACGTCCGTCATGGCCCCGCCCCTCCGCTTCGCCGGCTGCGTCCGTCCTCCATGGTGCAACGTCGGCCCGCGGGGAAGACTTCCAGGTCAGTCGGGGCGGGCGGGGAGCGGGGCGACGGCCGCCGGGTCGAAGCCGTACGGCAGTTCCAGCCGGTGCGCCCGCAGCAGGGCGCCGTCCGCCAGCAGTTCGCGGGTCGGCCCGTCCGCCGCGATCACCCCGTCGCCGAGCACCACCGCCCGCGGGCACAGCTCCAGTGCGTACGGCAGATCGTGGGTGACCATCAGCACGGTGACGTCCAGCGACCGCAGCAGTTCGGCGAGTTCACGGCGGGACGCCGGGTCGAGGTTGGAGGAGGGTTCGTCGAGGACGAGGATCTCCGGCTCCATGACGAGGACGGTCGCCACCGCGACCCGCCGCCGCTGTCCGAAGGACAGGTGGTGCGGCGGCCGTTCCGCGTGGGCGGCCATGCCGACGCGTTCCAGCGCGGCCGTGACCCTCCGCTCCAGTTCGGGTCCGCGTACCCCGGCGTTGGCCGGGCCGAAGGCGACGTCCTCCCGGACGGTCGGCATGAAGAGCTGGTCGTCGGGGTCCTGGAAGACGATGCCGACGCGGCGTCTGATCTCCGCGAGACGGCCGCGTTCGACGGGCAGCCCGCCGACGGCGACCGTGCCCGCGCCGCCGCCGAGGATGCCGTTGAGATGGAGGACGAGGGTGGTCTTCCCTGCGCCGTTGGGGCCGAGGAGGGCGACGCGTTCGCCGCGTCCGACCGTCAGATCGACGCCGAAGAGCGCCTGGTGGCCGTCGGGATAGGCGTAGGCGAGCCCGGCGATGTGCAGCGAGGGCGGTACGGCGGTGGAGGTCACAGGGGGTTTCCTCCCAGGAGGCGGACGGCGAGCGCGGCGGCGGGCAGGGCTGCGGCGTACGTCCACTGGGCCCGGGTCGCCGCGGCATCCGGCCTGAGTGCAGGCATCGTGCCCGTATAGCCCCTGCTCAGCATCGCGAGATGCACCCGCTCGCCGCGTTCGTAGGTACGGATGAAGAGCGCGCCCGCCGTTTTCGCGAGCACGCCCCAGTGGCGGGGGCCGCGCGCCTCGAAACCGCGCGAGCGGCGGGCGACCGCCATCCGCCGCAGATCGTCGGCGACCACATCGCCGTAACGGATCATGAAGGAGGCGATCTGGACCAGCAGCGGGGGCAGCCGGAGCCGCTCCAGGCCGAGGAGCAGGGCGCGGATCTCGGTGGTGGCGGCGAGCAGGACGGAGGCGGCGACGCCGAGGGTCGCCTTGGCGAGGATGTTCCACGCGCCCCACAGCCCCGGTTCGCTCAGCGTCAGTCCGAGGACGGTGACGCGCTCCCCCGGCCCTGCGGGCACCGTGAACGGCAGCAGCAGGGCGAACACGACGAACGGCGCCTCGACGAGCAGCCGGGTGAGTACGGTCGCGGGCGGGATCCGGGCGACGGCGGTGACGGCGGCCAGCAGGGCGGCGTACAGGACGAAGGCCCAGACCGCCCCGCCCGGCGTCGTGACGACGACGAGGACGAAGCAGAAGACGGCGACGAGTTTGCAGTGCGCGGGCAGGGCATGGACGGCTGAGCGGCGGGGGATGTGGAGCCGGTGGGTGGGGCTGTGGCGGTGGCCCGCGCCCATGCCGGGGTCAGTCCCGCCCGGCCGGGGGTGCGGCGGACGGCCCCGGGGGTTCGAGGGGTGCGGAGGGGTCGGGAGGCGTCGGTACGGGCCGCGGGGTCCCGGTCGCGTCCGGGGTATCCGCCCTCGGGGACGGCACGGTTGCGGCGGGCCCGGCCGCCGACCGGGAAGCGGGCCCCGCAGTCCCGGTGCCGGACCCGGCGAGCCCGGCGGCCGACCCGGAATCCGCGGCACCCGGCTCCCCGGGCCCGGTCTGCCCGGTGGCTGCCCGCGCGTCCGGGCGCGGGGCGCCCGCCCGCGCGGAGCGGCGTGCCGACGCGGCACGGAGGAGCAGGGTGCCCGCGACGACCGTCGCGCCGACGCCGATGACGCCCGCGAGCCCGCCCGACAGCCGGTCGTCCGCGATATCGGCGACGCCGTAGTCCGCGAGCGGCCAGTCCACGGTCGCGTGGTCGTCGGCGGAGTCCGCGAAGCCCTTGTCGATGGCGACCCGCTCCAGGCCGTCGGGGCTGGCTGAGGCGTAGAAGGAGACGAAACCGGCCAGTACGACGGCGACGGCGAGGCCGGTGAGCGCGACGGCCCGGGACGGGCGCCGCGGGGCGGGCCGGGGGCCGTCGGCGGGCGGGGCGGTGGGCGCGGCGGGTAGGTCTGTGAGTTGCCCGCCGACCCGCAGCTTCAGCGGTACGGCCACCCGGTCCCGGGCCCCGTACACCAGGTCGGGCCGGACGGCGAGCACCGCACCGACGGTTGCCGTGGTGATCAGCGCCTCCCCGATGCCGATCAGGACGTGCACGCCGGTCATGGCGGCCAGCACGGTGCCGAACGGCACGTCGGTGGTGCCGCCGATCCCGTACAGCAGGGTGAAGGCGACCGCGGACACCGGTACGGAGACCAGCGCGGCGACGAAGGTCGCGGCGGTGATCGCGCTCCGGCGGCGCGGCAGCACCGCGAGCAGCCCCCGGAACAGTCCGTACGCGACGACGACGGTGACGACCCCGATCAGGGTGATGTTCACACCGAGCGCGGTGAGGCCGCCGTCGGCGAAGAGGACGCTCTGGAGCAGCAGGACGACGGCGAGGCAGAGCAGACCGGTGTACGGGCCGACGAGGATCGCCGCCAGCGCGCCGCCGAGGAGATGTCCGCTGGTCCCGGCGGCGACCGGGAAGTTCAGCATCTGTACGGCGAAGACGAACGCGGCGACGAGTCCGGCGAGGGGCGCGGTGCGCTCGCCGCCGGGGTCGGCGCCCGCCCCGGGGGCGTCCGTCTCGCGGCGGGCCCCGCGCAGACCGGCCGCGACGGCGGCGACCGCCACGGCTCCGGCGGCGGCCGACACGGGTGCGTTGATGAAACCGTCGGGAACATGCATGGCGGGCTCCGGATCGGAAAGGCGACGGATGGAGCGGACGCGCGGACTGCGACGGGCAGCACTGATTGTGCTCTTCTGCGCATGGCTTGCAAGAGCGCCTCCTGCTCAAGAAAGGGCAAAGCGCCATCGAACCCTCGACCAAAATATGGGACATTAGAGGGCAAAGAAGACGTTGCGAGGAGCGAACGATGTCCGCCACCACCGTCGAAGATCACGTCTGGGGCCGGATCGTCACCGACGCTCCCCAGTACCGGCCGGTCCGCGTCTCGATGTCGTACGAGCCGGAGGGGGATCCGCGGGCGGTCCGGTTCGCCTTCCCGGGCGGCACCGGATGGACCTTCCCGCGGGAGGTCCTGGAGAGCGGGCTGCGGAAGCCGGTGCGCAGCGGTGATGTGGAGGTCTGGCCGTGCGGCCGGGCGCAGGCCGTCGTGGAGTTCCACTCGGCGGAGGGCGTGGCGGTGGTGCAGTTCGACTCGAACGTGCTGAACCGCTTCCTCCAACACACCTACGCGGCGGCGGTCGGCGGCAGCGGCGCAAGTACGGAGCCGGGGGCGGGGACCGCACAGGCAGGCACGGCAGGCGCTGCAGGCACGGAAACGGAACCGGCGTAGGCCGGGTGGTGCGGGTCGCGCAGAGCGGCCCGCGAGGCGCTACGGGTTCCCGCCGCCGGACCGGGTGGGCCACTCGAACGGCGTAACGCGACCGGCGGCGTCCGACGAAGCCGCCGGGACCCGGCCCGGGCCCGTACCCCCGACCGAACCGGCCGACCGGCGGCACCGCGTAGTACCAACGGCCGACGGGCCGCACCCCCGCGGGGGTGCGGCCCGTCGCCGCTCAGCTCCGGAGTCCGGTCCGGACTCCCGTCCCGGCGCCCCCCGGAGGGGGCGCGGCGCGTCAGACGCCGACCAGGCGCCGGTCCTCGTCCGGGTCCTGCGGCCGGTGGGCCAGCTCCTGCTGGAGCTTCTCGCCCTCCACGTCCACGTTCGGCAGCGCCTTGTCCAGCCAGCGCGGCAGCCACCAGGCCTTCTCGCCGAGCAGGGCCAGCACCGCCGGGACGATCGCCATCCGGACGACGAACGCGTCGAAGAAGACCGCGATCGCCAGGCCGAAGCCCATCATCATGACCATCTGCTCGCCCGCGCTCATGAAGCCGGCGAAGACACCGATCATGATGACCGCGGCGGCGGTCACCACCCGGGCCCCGTCGCGGAAGCCGGTGACGATCGCCTCGGCCGGGCGCTCGCCGTGGACATGCGCCTCGCGCATCCGGGTGACGAGGAAGACCTCGTAGTCCATGGCCAGACCGAAGACCACACCGATCATGAAGATCGGCATCATCGACATGATCGGGCCGGGCTGTTCGACGTTGAACAGGCCGGACATCCAGCCCCACTGGTAGACCGCGACGACCGCGCCGAGCGCCGCCACGACCGAGAGCAGGAAGCCGAGCGCCGCCTTCAGCGGGACCAGGATCGACCGGAAGACCAGCACCAGCAGCAGGAACGCCAGTCCGACGACGAGCGCCAGATACGGCACGAGGGCGTCGTTCATCTTCTGCGAGAAGTCGATGTTCAGGGCGGTGGCGCCGGTGACCAGGACCACCGCGCCGGTGTCGGCCTTGAACTTCTTGCTCTCGCCGCGGATCTTCTCGACCAGCTTCTCCGTCTTCACGGACGACGGCCGGTCCTCGGGCACCACGTTGATCATGCCGGCGTCACCGGCCTTGTTCAGACCCCCGGCGACGGAGGCGGCCACACCGTCCATCTTGCCGATGGCGGCGGCGACCTCGTCGACGGCGGCCTTCGGGTCCTTGCTGTCCTTGACGTCGGCGACGAGGGTCAGCGGACCGTTGAAGCCCGGGCCGAAGCCGTCGGAGAGCAGGTCGTACGCCTTGCGCTGGGTGGATGCCGGGGAGGACGAACCCTCGTCCGGCAGGCCGACCTGGAGCGAAGCGGCCGGGATCGCGATCAGACCGAGGCCGATCACGGAGGTCAGCAGGACGGCGACCGGGCGGCGCAGCACGAAGCTCGCCCAGCGGACACCCGCCTTCTGCTTTCCGCCCCGCGTGCCCTGGTCCAGGTCGCGGCCGGCCTTGCGGGCCTTGCGCATCTTGCGGCCGAGGATCTTGTCGCCCGCGAAGCCGAGCAGCGCCGGGATCAGGGTGATTGCGATGACCACGGCGATGACGACGGTGCCCGCGGCGGCGAAGCCCATCTTGGTGAGGATCGGGATATTGACGACCGCGAGTCCGGCCAGGGCGATGACCACGGTCAGACCGGCGAAGACCACCGCGGAGCCCGCGGTGCCGACGGCCCGGCCCGCCGCCTCCTCGCGCTCCCGGCCCTCGGCCAGTTCGGCGCGGTAGCGGGAGACGATGAAGAGGGCGTAGTCGATGCCGACCGCGAGGCCGATCATCATCGCCAGCATGGAGGTGGTGGTGCCCAGGTCGAGCACGTTCGCCAGGGCGGTGATGGTGGAGATGCCGACGCCGACGCCGATCAGCGCGGTGAGCAGCGGCAGACCGGCGGCGATCAGCGAGCCGAAGGTGATGACCAGCACGATCGCGGCGATCAGGATGCCGATCATCTCGCTGGAGGCGGCGTGCTCCTCGGCCATCGTCGCGTCACCGCCGAGTTCGACGGTCAGCCCGGCGGACCGGGCGTCCTTGGCGACGTCGGTCAGCGATTCCTTGCTCTTGTCGGCCAGCTCCATGGAGTTGACCTTGTAGCTGACCGAGATATAGGCCGTGCTGCCGTCCTCGGAGACGGCGTCCTCGGCGTACGGGTCGGCAACCGACGAGATCTCGGTGGAGCCCTTCTTCAGAGCCCCGATGACCTCGTTGACCTCGGTCTTGTTCTTGGCGTCGGTCATCTTCTGGCCGGCCGGGGCCTTGAAGACGATCCGCGCGGTGGCACCGTCGGCGCCGCCGCCCGGGAACCGCTCCTCAAGAAGGTCGAAGGCCTTCTGGGATTCGGTGCCGGGCAGGGCGAAGCCGGGGTCCTTGGGCGTGGCGGCGGAGGATGCCGCGACACCGGCGAATACGAGGAGGGCCACCCATATCAGGGCGACGAGCTTGCGGCGCCTGAAGGCGGTCCGCCCGAGTTTGTAGAGGAACGTGGCCACGAGGGCGTTCTCCCGTTGGTGAGACGAACAGGGCAGGGGGAGTCGGCCCGACGGACGAGAGCGGCGCGCGTCAGGTACGGGTGCTGCTGGTGGTACGGGTCGTGCCGGTGGTGGATCCGGTGGTGGTGGATCCGGTGGTGTCGCTGATGGTTCAGGTGATGCTGGTGGTGCTGGTGGTGCTGGTGGTGCTGGTGGTGCTGGTGGTGCTGGTGGTGCTGGTGGTGCTGGTGGTGCTGGTGGTGCGCAAGCGAATGGGGAGGTGGTGGGGAAGAGTCCGCGGTGGTCCGGGGTGGGAGTCCGGTTCCGCGGAAGTCCGGGAAAGGCGGGGAACCTCTCGGGGCTGGGGACGCCTCGGGTTCATCACCTGGTGATGGGCCGCCCCGGAGGTGGTCGGCGGGTGAGGGCGGCACCACGTCGTACCGCCGTGGGATCCGGGCGCCCGGGCCCGGCGGGGGGCCGGATCATCGGGCCTCCAGCGCGGGCAGGACGACCGCGTCGACGTACCGCGTCATGAAGTCCACGGTCGGGATCCGGTCTTCGATCATCTGGACGGCGAAGAACAGGCCGAAGAGCATATGGGGCACGAACTCCCTGGCCGGGTTGGACGCGCTGATCTCGCCCCGCTCCACCGCCCGGTCGATCACCGTCCGCAGCGCCGCCTCTTCCGGTGCGATGACCTTCGTGCGGAGCGCGTCGTACAGATCGGGGTTGGTGTGGACCGCGTGGACCAGGGCCCGCAGCAGTGCGGAGTCCTTCTCCATCTCCTTGGCGTTGGTCTGCGCCAGCATGGCCCGGAAGTCACCGCGGAGACTGCCGGTGTCGACCTGGTTCGCGCCGGGGCCTGCGCCGTGCTGGAGCGCGGTCGCCACCAGCTCGGGCTTGCTGTGCCACTGCCGGTAGAGCGTCGCCTTGCTGGAGCGGGTCCTGGCCGCCACGGCGTCCATCGTCAGGGAGTCGTATCCGACTTCACACACCAGTTCGAGCACGGCTTCGAACAGTTCGGCCTCGCGCTCGGGGGTCAGTCGGCTGCGGGACATCGGTCGCCCTCCCTTCCACTGGTCCGCCTCGGCCGCCGCCGGGGTTCTCACCACGACCGTTCCAAACGAAACGGTTTCGTACTCCCATGAGGGTAGGCGACGCCCCGAGCGAAACGTCTCCGTTTCGCTTGTGGCTTTCCTCACCCGGTACGGACTCAACCGTGCCCCTCCGAATCGGGTTCGTCCCGGCCCACGAGTTGCCCCGGGCCCGTCGGGTGGAAAGCATTGGGGGGTGAGCGACGACGTGGCGTACCTCCGATACCCGCACCTCCACGACGACTTGGTGTGCTTCGCCGCCGAGGACGACCTCTGGGTCGCGCCCCTCGCCGCGGCGGGCGCCGAGCCGGGCCGCGCCTGGCGGCTCACCGCGGACCGGACCCGGATCGGACATCCCCGCTTCTCCCCCGACGGCGGTCTCATCGCCTATACGACCTGGCGGAGCCTGGACCCCGAGATCCATATCGTGCCGGTGGCGGGCGGCGAGTCCCGACGGCTGAGCTACTGGGGCTCCTTCGACACCCGGGTCTGCGGCTGGGGGCCCGACGGTCATGTCCTCGCCGTCTCGTCGCACGGTCAGCCGTTCTCGTACTTCTCCTGGGCGTACAGCGTCCCCCTGGACGGGGAGCCGGGCGGCAGGCTGCCGTGGGGGCCGGTGTCGGACATCGCGGTCACGGACGTCGACGGCGAGCGGCGCACCCTGCTGCTGACCGGGAAGCCGCCGCACGAACCCGCCGCCTGGAAGCGCTACCGCGGCGGGGCGACGGGCCGCCTCTGGCTGCACGGGAAACGGCTGCTGGCCGGACTGGAGGGCCATCTCGACTGCCCGATGTTCGTCCGCGGCCGGATCGCCTTCCTCTCCGACCACGAGGGCATCGGCAATCTCTACTCCTGCCGCCCCGACGGCTCCGATCTGCGGCGCCACAGCGACCACGACGCCTTCTACGCCCGGCACGCCTCCAGCGACGGCGAACGGGTCGTCTACCAGTGCGCGGGCGAGCTGTGGATCGTCGACGATCTGACGGTGCCGGACGCGGTGCCGCGCCGGGCCGCGGTACGGCTCGGAGGGCCGCGCACGGGCCGGAGGACGTACCAGATCCCGGCCTCCGACCATGTGAACGCGATCTCGGTGGACGCCACCGGACGGGCGAGCGCGGTATCGGTACGGGGCAGTCTGTACTGGCTGACGCACCGCGACGGACCGGCCCGTACGATCGCCGACCGGCCGGGGGTACGGGTGCGGATGCCGGTCATGCTGGGGACCGGCGGCCGGGTGGCGTATGTGACGGACGCGGGCGGCGCGGACGCGGTGGAGATCGCCTATCTGCCGCGGGCGACCGGGGAGCGCGAGCCGCGCACCCTGGCCCCGGGGCAGCTCGGGGTGGTGCGGGAGCTGGTGTCGGACCCGCAGGGGAACCGGCTGGCGGTGGCCTCGCACGACGGCCGGCTGCTGCTGCTGGACGCGACGGACCCCGAATCTGCGGAGTCGGAGGCGGGGGGCGGGGACGGGGCTGCGACGACTGCGGCTGCGAGCGGTGAGACGGACGGGGCGGCCGAGGCGGCCGAGGCGGCCGGCAGCGGGACCGACGCCGACGGGGACACCGGTGGGGACGAGGGCGGCGCGGATGTCGTCCGTCTTGTCCGCTCCCTCAACGGCCCCGTCGCCGATCTCGCCTTCTCCCCCGACGGCGCCTGGCTCGCCTGGTCCCAGCCGGGCGTGGGCCGCAGTCTCCGCCAGATCCGCATGGCGCGGATAAAGGACCGGACGATCATCGACGTCACCAACGGCCGCTTCGAGGACGAGAACCCGGTCTTCACCAGCGACGGCCGCTATCTGGCCTTTCTCTCCTGGCGCGGTTTCGACCCGGTGTACGACGTCCACACCGGGGACCTCTCCTTCCCGCTGGGCTGCCGCCCCTATCTCGTACCGCTGTCGTCGGCAACCCCGTCACCCTTCGCGCTGCTGCCCGACGGACGCCCGGCGGCCGGTGGTCTCGACCCGCTGAACGAGCCGGACACCACACCGTCCGCCGCGGGCGGGGACGGCTCCGGCGACGACACCGGCGCCGACACGGATACGGATCCGGGCGCGGCCTCCGGACCGCACACGGTCGTCGTGGAGACCGAGGGGCTGGAGAGCCGGGTGACGCCGTTCCCGGTGGCCGCCTCCAAGTACTCGGCGCTCCATCCGGTCAGCGGCGGCGGGCTGGTCTGGCTGCGCTGGCCGATCTCGGGCGCCCTGGGCGAGACCTTCGTGAACCCCGCGGACACCTCGGGCCGCCCCACCCTCGAACACTTCGACATCACCAAGGCCCGCCGCACCGAACTGGTCGACCATCTCGACTGGTTCGCGGTCAGCGGCGACGGCACCCGGCTGGTCGTCGTCGACGAGGGCGAGCTGCGGGCCCAGCCGGCCACCGAGTCCGGCGACGGCGACGCGACGGTCTACATCGACCTGCGGCGGATCCACCACGAGGTGGAGCCGCCCGCGGAATGGCGGCAGGCGTACGCGGAGGCGGGCCGGCTGATCCGCGCGTACTTCTGGGATCCCGGCATGAGCGGCGTCGACTGGGACGGGATCCTCGACCAGTACCGGCCGCTGCTGGACCGGGTGGCGTCCCCGGACGAGTTCGCCGACCTGCTGCGGGAGGTCGTCGGCGAGCTGGGCACCTCGCACGCGTACGTCACCCCCGCCCGCCGCAACGAGGGCCCGCCGCACTACCAGCGGCCGATGGGCCTGCTGGGGGCGAATCTCGTCCGCCGGGACGAGGGGTGGGTGGTGCGGCGGATCCTGCCGGGCGACTCGTCGGACTCCAAGGCCCGCTCCCCGCTGGCGGGTACGGGCATCCGCGAGGGCGCCGTCCTCACCTATGTCGACGGCCGCCCGGTGGATCCGGTGGCGGGCCCGTTCCCGATGCTGTCGGCGGCGGGCGGTACGACGGTCGAGCTGACGTTCCGTACGGCGAACGGCGTCTCGGGCCCGCCGGGCACGGCCGCGGCCTCCCGGCGCGTCGCGGTGGTCCCGCTGATCGACGAGCGGCCGCTGCGCTACCAGGACTGGGTCGCCAAACGCCGGGGGGTCGTACGGGAGCTGAGCGACGGGCGCTGCGGCTATCTGCACATCCCCGATATGGGCGGTTCGGGCTGGGCCCAGTTCAACCGGGACCTGCGCCTCGAAGTGTCGCGCCCGGCGCTGATCGTGGACGTCCGGGGCAACGCGGGCGGGCACATCAGCGAGCTGGTGGTGGAGAACCTCACCCGGAAGATCATCGGCTGGGACCTCACCCGGGACGCCGAGCCCGTTTCGTACGCCTCCAACGCCCCCCGCGGACCGGTCGTCGCCCTCGCGGACGAGGCGACCTCGTCGGACGGCGACATGATCACGGCCGCCTTCAAACTGCTGGGCATCGGGCCGGTGGTAGGGACCCGGACCTGGGGCGGGGTCGTCGGCATCACCGGGCGGCACCGGCTGGGCGACGGGACCGTCATCACGGTGCCGATGAACGCGGCCTGGTTCGACGGCTACGGCTGGTCGGTGGAGAACCACGGCGTGGAGCCCGATCTGGAGGCGCTGAGGACACCGCTGGACTGGGCGGAGGGCCGGTTCGCGGGGCTGGACGACGCGGTACGGCTGGCGCTGGACATGCTGGAGAAGCGCCCGGCGGCGGCTCCCCCGGGCTACGGCGACGTCCCGGACCGCAGCCGCCCGCCGCTGCCGCCGCGGCCGGGCGGCTGACCTTCCCGTACGGGACCTGGGCCGCCGGTTTCACCCGAATGGACGTCCGAAAGCCGGAATACCCGTGCGGGACACGCCCGTTGAACCCTCCATGACCTTCACTTCGGATTCTGGGAAGCTCGGCCGCGTCGGCGTCTGGACGATACTGCTGCGCGCGGCCCCCGGCGCCCCCGCCCTGTCGGCGGAGCACGCGGAGACCGTCGCCGAACTGGACGAACTGGGTTACGGCACGCTGTGGGTCGGCGGCAGCCCCTCCCTGGCGGAGGTCGCGCCGGTGGTGACCGCCGCGCGCCGGATCCGGGTCGCGACGGGCATCCTGTCGATCTGGCAGCACACCGCGGAGGAGGTCGCCGCGGACACGGCCCGTATCGAGGAGTCCGCGCCGGGCCGGTTCTTCCTGGGACTCGGCGTCAGCCATGAGAAGTTGACCCCACAGTACGCCAGGCCGTACGCGACGATGGTGGAGTACCTCGACGCGCTGGACGCGGCCCCGGTGCCCGTCCCGGCAGAACGGCGGCTGCTGGCCGCGCTGGGTCCGAAGATGCTCGCCCTCTCGGCCGCCCGGGCCGCCGGGGCCCACCCCTATCTGGTCACCGCCGGGCAGACGGCCGAGGCCAGGGAGATCCTGGGCCCGGACGCCGTCCTCGCGCCCGATCTGAAGGTCGTGCTGGAGCCGGACCTGGAGCGGGCACGGGAGATCGCCCGCGAGGGTCTCGCGCTGTATCTGCAACTCCCGAACTACCTCCGCAGCTTCGAACGGTCCGGGTTCACGGCGGCGGACTTCGCGGACGGCGGCAGCGACCGGCTGCTGGACGCGGTCTTCGCTCTGGGCGACGCCGACCGGGCGCGGGAGCGGATCCGGGAGTATCTGGACGCGGGCGCCGACCATGTGGCGCTGAACGTGATGACCGCCGATCCGGGCACCCTGCCGCGGCGGCAGTGGCGCGAACTGGCGGAGGCGCTGGAACTGGGGTGAGGGGTGAGGCGGCGAGGGCGGGGGGCTCGGGTCGAGGGGTACGGGGCCGGGGCTCGGGTGCCGGGCGGGGACTCGGTTCGCGAGGTACGGGGCCGGGGGCGGCGGGGCCCTCCGGGGCTCGGGTGCAGGGGGCAGACCTGGGCCGGGGCGGACCTGGGCCGGGAGCCGCGGGGCGTCAGCCCGGGCCCGGGCTCCGTCCCGTACCCTCGCCGGATCCACCGTCCGCCACCGCGCGCTTCACCGGCGCGCGTTCGGCTTCGTCGGCGGCTCCGCCCGCGCCGACCAGCCCCCTCCGCACGCTCCTCAACCGCTCCTCGAACCGCCGCATCTCGCGTCCGGCGGCGAGCCCGGTGAGCGCCGGGAGGACCCCTCGTACGGGCAGCGTCCCGCGCAGCCACCCCTGCGCGTACACCTGGGCCGAGCGGCGTTCGATACCGGTGACGAGGCGTTCCACGGCCGGGCCCGGCGGATAGGTGCGGTTCGCGGGCCACGGCAGGCGCTGCCGCAGTTCGCGCATCACCTCGTCCGCGTCCGCGCCCCGGACCATATCGGTGTCGGTCCACGACAGATAGCCGACCCCGACCCGGACGCCCCGGTGGCCCACCTCCGCGCGCAGGCTGTGCGCAAACGCCTCGACGCCCGATTTCGCGGCGCAGTACGCGGTCATCAGCGGGACGGGCACGACGGCCGCGAGGGACGCGATCTGGAGGAAGTAGCCGCGGCTCGCCAGCAGGGCGGGCAGAAAGGCCCGGCAGGTGATCGCGCTGCCGATCAGATTGACCTCGACCACGCGCCGCCAGGCGGTGAGCGCGGGATCGTCGTCGGCAAAGGTGCCGCCCAGGGCGACGCCCGCGTTGGCGACGACGGCGTCGACCCTTCCGAACCGTTCGGCAACCTCGGCGGCGACCCGGGCCATGGCGTCGGCGTCGGTGACGTCCGCGTACCACCAGGCGCCCTCGGTGTGCAGCCGGGCGCAGACGTCCCGGAGCCCGTCGGGTTCCAGGCCGACGAGGGCGACGCGGGCACCGCGCGCGGAGAGCTTACGGGCCAGCAGTGCACCGATGCCGCGGGCGGCGCCCGTGACGACCACGACCTGCCCTTCGAGGCCGGTGCCGCGCCCGCCGGACCACCGCCGGGCCGCGGGGCCGGTGCCGCGCCCGCCGCTCATGCGGTGCTCTCCTTCTCTCCCGCGTCCCCGACCGGGGCCTCTTCCCGTCGCAGGGTCGCAGCGGGGGCCGGGCTCTCCGGGTGGCCGGGGCCCAGGAACTGCGCCACCAGTGAGCGCAGTTGCGCGGT
This sequence comes from Streptomyces tsukubensis, assembly GCF_003932715.1. Taxonomy (NCBI): domain Bacteria; kingdom Bacillati; phylum Actinomycetota; class Actinomycetes; order Kitasatosporales; family Streptomycetaceae; genus Streptomyces; species Streptomyces tsukubensis. Next base: position 3,105,149 of record NZ_CP020700.1, read on the forward strand.
GACATCATCGGGCCGCTCGACGGGTGTCATATGCCCGGCGCCGTCCAGGACGACGAGTCCGCGGCAGTCGGGCAGGTTCGCGGCGAGGCGGTGGGAGTGCACGGGCGGAGTGAGCCGGTCGGCGCTGCCGACGAGGACGACCGCGGGCAGGTCGAGCACCCGTACGGACTCGGTCAGGTCCAGGGTTTCGAGCACCTGGGCCCAGGCGGCGCGGGGGATCCGGGGGCAGGCGTGCACGATCCTGGCGCAGGCGGCGACCTGCGCCCGGGTGGCGGCCGGGCTCAGGGCGACGCGGCGCAGCACCGGCAGGCCGAGCGGGGTGACCGGTCCCAGGGGCAGCGGGGACCGCAGGACGGCCCGGGTCGCCCGGGTCCGCGGTCCGCCGCGCCGTCCGGGCAGGACGGTGCACTCCTCGACGAGATGGGAGGCGGCGGTACTGCACAGCAGCAGGGCCGCGGCGTGCTCGATGAGCGCGGGCCGGCCCGCCGCGGCCACGATGGTCATGGCGCCCATGGAGTGCCCGGCGACGACGGCCTGTTCACCGGGGGCGAGGACGGTGCGGAGCACGGCTTCGAGATCGTCGGCGAGGACGCCGGTGGAGACCCGGCCCATGGGGGTGCGGCCGTGGCCGCGCTGGTCGTAGACGACGACGCGGAAGTCGGCGGACAGCGCCCGGATCTGGGCGTCCCAGAAGCGGGTGGAGCAGGTCCAGCCGTGGGAGAGGACGAGGGCCGGGGCGTCACCGGGGCCGTGGATCTCGATGTGGAGGGCGGTGCCGTCGGCCGATTCGGCCGTCGTGATCCGGGGGTCCCGGGCCGGGTCCGGGGCCGAGTGGTTGCGGTTCCTGCTCATGCGGCGGCCTCCGGGGCGGGCGCGGTGGTGGACGGCACGGCGGCCGAACCGGAACGGCCCGGGGCGGCGGGGGCGGTCGGGGCGGTGCGGAGGATCTCGTACTCCCCGAGGTCGACTTCGCGCAGCAGCCTGCGGAACTCGCCCGTGGTGCCGGGCCAGAGGGTCGTGTTGCGGCCGAACCGGTCGAGGTACCAGCTCCGGCAGTTGCCCGTGTTCCAGATGCTGTGCTCCAGGCGCCGTTCGACGAAGTCCCCCCAGGAGGCGACCGCCTCGGGCCGGGGGGCCAGTGCGGTGGGCCCGCCGAGGATCCGCAGCTGGCGCATGAAGTCCGCCAGATAGTTCAGCTGAGATTCGATCATCAGGATCATGGAGGAGTTCCCGAGGCCCGTATTGGGGCCGATGATCGTCAGGAAGTTGGGGAAGCCGTCGACGGCGATACCGCGCAGCGCGCGCATGCCCTGGCCCCAGCTTTCGGCGAGGGTCGTCCCGCCCGCGCCGACGACCCGTTCGGCAACCGGCAGGTTGGTGACCCGGAAGCCGGTGGCGAAGACGATCACGTCCGCCTCGGTCGCGGTGCCGTCGTCGGCGATCAGGGTGGAACCGCGGACCTCGGCCAGCCCGGATGCCACCACGGTGGTGTTCGGCCTGGTCAGCGCCGGATAGTAGTCGTTGGAGAGCAGGATCCGCTTGCAGCCCATGCGGTAGGAGGGCGTGAGGGCGGCCCGGAGCGCGGGGTCCTTCACATGCCGGGCCAGATGGGCGCGGGCGATGGCCTGGGCGGCGCGCAGCTCGCCGGTGCCGCGGGTGAAGGCCCGTACCTGGAGTTCGCGTACGGCCCAGAGCGCGCCCCGGCGGGCGGCGGCGGTCAACGGAACGTGCCGGTGCAGTAGCCGTTCGGCCGCGGTGATGGGCCGGTCCAGCTTGGGGAGCACCCAGGGCGGGGTGCGCTGGAAAAGGGTGAGCGCGGCGGCCGCGGGCTGGACCCGGGGCACGATCTGGGCGGCGGAGGCTCCGGTTCCGACGACGGCGACGCGTTGGCCGCTCAGCTCGGTGCCGTGGTTCCAGCGGGAGGAGTGGAAGACCTCGCCGGGGAAGCCGTCGAGCCCGGGGACATCGGGGACGACGGGGTCGGAGAGCGGGCCGGTCGCGGAGACGACGACATCGGCCGTGAAGTCGGCGCCGGTCGTCTCGATGCGCCAGAGCAGGGCGGCACCGTCCCAGGTCAGACGCTGTACCTCATGACGGAGGCGAAGGTGCGGCCGGATGCCGAAGACCTCCGTCACATGCTCGGTGTAGGCGCGGATGTCCGACTGCCGCGAGAAGGCGCGCCGCCAGTCGGGGTTGGGGGCGAAGGAGTACGAGTAGAGGTGGGACGGGACGTCGCAGGCGGCGCCCGGATAGGTGTTGTCGCGCCAGGTGCCGCCGACCGCGTCGCCGCGTTCGAGGACGACGAAGTCGGTGATGCCCTCCTGGCGCAGGCGTACGGCGGCGCCGAGCCCGCCGAAACCGGAGCCGACGATCGCGACCCGGACGTGCCGGGGCGGTCCGGCCCCCTCCTTCCGCTGCTCCGTGCCGTGGTGCGCCTGCCGCTGCCGGTCCATATCGCCTCCTGGGGCGAACGTACGTAAGGGCGTCGTGCATGTGGTGCGATCGCGCGGATCACGCGTGTTCTGTTGTACCGAGCCGAGCCGAGCCGAGCCGCGCTGTGGCATGGGCCGTGCCGTACCGTGCGTGCTCGCGTACCGGCCGTCCGTCAGCAGAGTCCCATCTCATCGCGCCAGTAACCGCTGGCGCAATGGGAGAATAGGGCAGGGTCCTACCGGGCGGTAGCCCGGCCGTGCGGGGAAACCGGAGGGCCGCCGCGGGGCCGTCATAGGCTTCGCCCGTGGCAGATGGACGCGAATACCGCATGGCGGAGCTGGCCGAGAAGGCCGGGATCACGGTACGCACCGTGCGCTTCTACCGTGAGCGCGGACTGCTGCCGCCGCCCCGCAGGGAGGGCCGGATCGCCTGGTACGACGACCATCACCTGGCCCGGCTGCGGACGATCGCGGCCCTGCTGGAGCGCGGCCACACGCTGACCGGTATCGCGGATCTGGCGGCCGCGTTCGAGAGCGGGCGGGACGTCCGGGAGATCCTCGGCCTCGACGGGCCCACGGAGCAGACCCCGGTGCGGCTCACCCCGGAGGAGCTGGCCGACCGCTTCGAGGGGAGGTTCACCCCCGAGGATCTGGCCACCGCGCTGGAGCTGGGCTATCTGGCGGTGGACGGGGAGGAGATCGTGCACCTCAGCCGGCAGCTGCTGGAGGTGTCGTCGGCGCTGGTGCGGGAGGGCGTACCGCTGTCGGCCGTACTGGCGGCGGCGCGGCGGATCCGGGTCCACGCGGACGCGCTCGCCGAACTCTTCGTCGGTATGGCCCGGGAGCATGCGGTGGGCGGGGCGCAGGACCCGGCCGCCGGGGTCGACAGGCTGCGCCCGCTGGCGAGGAGCGTCGTGGACGCGGAGCTGTCGATGGCCCTGGACCGGGCGCTGCGCACCTGACCCGTCGGCTCTGCCCCTACGGCTGGAAGACGGCTGTCACCGGAGCGTGGTCGCTCCAGCGCTCGGGGTGGCTGTCGGCCCGTTCGACGTATGCCTTAACCGCGCGGCCGGCCAGCCCGGGGGTGGCGACGAGGAGGTCGATGCGCCAGCCGGTGTCGTTGTCGAAGGCCCGGCCGCGGTAGGACCACCAGGAGTAGGGCCCCTCCTGGTCCGGGTGGAGGGCGCGGACCACGTCGACGTATCCCGCCTCCTCGTACACCCGGGTCAGCCACTCCCGCTCCTCGGGCAGGAAGCCCGAGCTCTTCCGGTTGGCGCGCCAGTTCTTCAGATCGGCTTCCCGGTGGGCGATGTTCCAGTCGCCGCAGACCACGACCTCCCGGCCGTCCGCCGCCGCCCGGGCCCGCAGGTCGCGCAGATATGGCAGGAACTCATCCATGAACCGGTACTTTTCGTCCTGCTTGTCCGTTCCGACCTCGCCGGACGGCAGATAGAGGCTCGCGACGACGACACCGGGGAGGTCGGCCTCCAGATAGCGCCCGCTGCCGTCGAACTCCGCCGAGCCGAAGCCGGTCCGGACGGCGTCGGGCTCCCGCCGGGTGTAGAGGGACACCCCGGCACGCCCCTTCACGGAGGACGGCGCGTGCGCGGTGAACCAGCCCTCCGGGCTCCGTACGCCCTCCGGGAGCTGCTCCGGTTCGGCCCGCACTTCCTGGAGGCAGACCACGTCGGCTCCGGTCGCGGCGAGCCATTCGACGAAGCCCTTCTTGGCGGCCGCGCGGAGGCCGTTCACGTTCACGGAAGTCACGGTCAGCATCCCGGCAGCCTAACCCGGCGCACTGACAGCCCGGCCTCTCCCCGGCCGCCGCCACCACCCGGGCCCGCCCCGCCACCGGGGACCCGAACCGTACGATGAGCTGCATGAACATACGACAGGTGGGCTTCGACCACCCCGACGCCGTACGACTCAGCGACGAGGTGCTGCTGGAGTACGTGGAGCGGTACGGCCCCGAGGACAACGGCGACGCGACCCCTCTCGACCCGTCCATGTTCGCCCCGCCGCAGGGGCTGTTCCTGATCGCCTACGACGAGACGGGAGAGCCGCTGGCGACCGGTGGCTGGCGCGCCCAGGACGACAATCCGGAGGGCTATGCGGACGGCGACGCGGAACTGAAGCGGATGTACGTCGTCCCGCAGGCGCGCGGCCGCGGGCTGGCCCGCAGGATCCTGGCGGCCCTGGAGGACGACGCGAAGGCCGCGGGCCGGAGCCGGATGGTGCTGAGCACGGGCTCGGAACAGCCCGAGGCGATCGCGCTCTACGCCTCGTCCGGCTATCTGACCGCACCCACCACTTTCGGCCACTACCGGGACCACGAAGACGTCCGCTGCTTCGCCAAGCCCCTCGCCTGATCCGCCCCTGCACCAGGCTGCCTCCGGCCTCTGCCGTGTGCCGTGGCGGCCCGAGGCACGGACCCGCCGGAGGGCCCCCGGCCCTGAGACCCTGCGGCCCTGCCGCGCCTCCCGCACCGGGCCGCCCCCGCAGTGGCCCGGCGGCGGGGCACTGTGACGGCCGGGCGGCTCAGTCCCCGGCCGGGCGCAGCGGTCTGCTCGGATGCACCTCGCGCTCGACCCGCGGCAGGATCTCCGGAAGGTAGACGTCCTGGATGGCGGCGCCGGCGTCGTGGGCCTCCCAGTGACCGCGGCTCGCCCAGCGCTCGACGAGGACGAAGCATCCCGGCTCCTCCTCCGACCGGTACGCCTCCCAGCTCAGGCAGCCGTCCTCGGCGAGGCACATCGGACGCATCCTGGTGAGCGCGTCCGCGACCGCCGGTATGTCGTCGCCCGCCCGCACCCGGATGATGACGATGAGATCGAACACGTGCCGTCCCCCGCTTTCCTGTCTTCCTGAACTTCCCCGACGTTCCGGGCTCCCCCGACGTGCCCGGGCGTGCCCGGCCTTCGCGGGGCTGCCCGCCCGGCGGGGCGCCCTTTCCTGCTCCCGCTACGCCCGCAGATAGGCCAGTACCGCGAGCACCCTGCGGTGGGAGTCTTCTGCGGGTGGCAGGTCGAGCTTGGTGAGGATATTGCCGATGTGCTTGCCGACCGCGGCTTCCGTGACCACCAGCTCACGGGCGATCGCCCCGTTGGACCGCCCCTGCGCCACCAGCGCCAGTACCTCCTTCTCCCGTGCCGTCAGCTTCTCCAATGGATCCCTGCGGCGTCGCAGCAGCTGCCGGACGACCTCGGGGTCGACGACCGTGCCGCCGTCCGCGACCTTCCCGAGCGCGTCGACGAACTCCTCGACATGACCGACCCGGTCCTTGAGGAGGTAGCCGACGCCCGAACCGTCGCCCGAGTCCAGCAACTCGGCCGCGTACGACCGCTGCACATACTGGCTGAGCACCAGCACCGGCAGCCCCGGCCGCAGTTCCCGCAACCGGACCGCGGCCCGCAGCCCCTCGTCGGTCAGCCCCGGCGGCATGCGCACATCCGTGACCACGACATCCGGTGCATGCCCGGTGGCGGCCGCGAGCAGCGCCTCCGCATCCCCGACGGCCGCGACGACCTCGTGGCCGCAGCGGGTGAGCAGAGCCGTCAGACCGTCCCGGAGCAGCACGCTGTCCTCGGCCAGCACTACCCGGAGGGCTCGGTCCACTCGCACGGGATCTCCACACGCAACAAGGTCGGCCCACCTGGCGGGCTGGACAGGGAGAGTCTGCCATCCAGTACGGCCACCCGGTCCGCGAGCCCGGTCAGCCCCGTACCCCTCCGCACCGCGGAATCCGCACGGGCCCCGGCACCGATACCGACACCGGCATCCGCACCCGCGGCCCGGGGGGCCGCGTCCGGGTCCGGTCCGACCCCAGAACCGGCACCGGCACCGGCGCCCGTCGCCGCTTCCGCGCCGCCGCACCCGTCGTCGCGTATCTCCAGCCACAGCCGGTCCACCAGATATCCCCCGGTGATCACCGCCCGGGAAGCCCCGCTGTGCCGGTCCACATTGGTCAGCGCCTCGCAGACGACGAAGTAGGCGGCCGACTCCACCGGTTGCGGCAGCCGCCCCGGAAGACCCAGCTCGATGTCGACCGGCACGACCGCCCGGTCGGCCGCGTCCGCGACGGCCGCCGGAAGGCCGTAGTCCGTGAGCACCTTGGGGTGGATTCCGTGGATCAGCTCCCGCAGTTCACCGAGCGCCAGGCCCGCCTCCGTATGTGCCGTGGCCAGTTGCCCGGCGAGCGGCCCCGGCGGGGCGTCCAGCCGGGCCAGCCCCAGCGTCATCGTCAACGCGACCAGCCGCTGCTGGGCGCCGTCGTGGAGATCGCGCTCGATACGGCGGCGCTCTGCCTCGAAGGCGTCGACCAGCCGCGCCCGTGAGCTGGTCAGTTCGGCGACCCGCACACCGAGTTCGGCGCCTCCGGGCTCGCGCGGGGCCAGCAGCAGTCTCGCCGGCTCGGCGCGGGCCGCCGCGTACACCCCCACCGCGTAGAGACCGGCGGCCAGCAGCAGCACCCCCAGCGCGGCGACCGCGAACGCCACCGGCCACGAGGTGACCGTCCACTGCTTCAGCACCGACGCCTGCGCACCGCCCCCGGCCGTCGCCATCAGCACCGGCACCGCGGCGAGCCCCGCGGGCACCCCCAGGGCCAGCACCACCACCAGGGCGTCCAACGGCCACAACAGCCCGGCGAGCAGCACCGCATAGCCCAGTTCACGCCAGGTCGCCCCCTCCCGGTACCGCGTCCGCACCCAGGCCCACAGGCCGGGCGTCTCCGGCTCCTCGTGCGGATCGGCCACCGGCGGACCGCCGACCAGGGCGAGCCTTCTCCGCTCCCAGCGCCCGACCGGCAGCCCGGCCAGCCCGAGCGCCGGGAGCAGCGGCAGCCCCACCACGACCACCGCTCCCGCGCCGGCGACCACGACCGCCAGGGTCAGCCCGACGAGCACGAGCACGCCCACGACGGCGCCCGTGAGCACGTACAGCACGGCGCGCCACGGCCACACCGAGCGGAGAAAGCGGGGACAGGCGACCGCCTGCCAGAGGGTTCGATCAGGCATACGAGAACGGTAGGAGGCCGGGCCGTCACCCCGCCATGCCTGTGGACAGAGCCTCCCGACACCCTGTGGACAGACCCCGGAAGGTAGGGCAGGCCCTACCCCGGAACTCGGCCCTGCCCTCCTGCGCTCCCATGCGTCCGCCGGGTTGGCTGAACCCATGACGACCAGCAGGAATACCGGCGCGGACCCCCGCCGCCGCAACGGCCGAAGGCCCCCGGGGCAGCACCTCGCGGACCCCGCCCACCCCACCGATCCGATCATCACACCGGCCTGGGGCTCCATGGATTCCGGACACGCCGCCCCCGACCCCGACCGTGCCCCCGGCCCTGCCCCCGCCCCCGTCCTCCGGCTCCGCTCCGTCTCCCGCATCCACGGCTCCGGCGACCGCGCCGTCACCGCGCTCCACAATGTCAGCCTGTCCTTTCCCCACGGCTCCTTCACCGCCGTCATGGGCCCCTCGGGCTCCGGTAAATCGACCCTGCTCCAGTGCGCGGCCGGGCTCGACCGCCCCACCTCCGGCTCGGTCCGCCTCGGCGCCACCGAGCTGACCGGCCTCGGCGAACGGCGGCTCACCCTGCTGCGCCGCAGCCGTATCGGCTTCGTCTTCCAGTCCTTCAACCTCCTGCCCGCGCTGACGGCGGAGCAGAACGTGGCGCTGCCGCTCCGCCTGGCCGGGCGCAGACCCGGGAAGGAGGACGTGCGGGCGGCGCTCGACCGGGTGGGCCTCGCGGACCGGGCACGGCACCGGCCCGCCGAACTGTCGGGCGGTCAGCAGCAGCGGGTGGCGCTCGCCCGGGCCCTGATCACCCGCCCGGACGTCCTCTTCGGCGACGAGCCGACCGGCGCCCTCGACACCCGGACCGGCCACCGGGTCCTCGGCCTGCTGCGGGAGACCGTCGACCGGGACGGCCGGACCGTGGTCATGGTGACGCACGATCCGGTCGCGGCCGCCCGCGCCGACCGGGTGGTGTTCCTGGTCGACGGCCGGATCACCGGCGAACTCGCCACCCCCGATGCCGAGTCCGTGGCCGCCCGGATGACGGGCCTGGAGGCAGCCGCGGCACGGAAAGCGACAGCACAGTGCTGAGCATCGCACTGCGGAGCCTGCGTCTGCGGTGGACCGGTTTCCTCGGCACCTTCACCGCCCTCGCACTCGGCACCGGGATCATCACCACCATGGGGCTGGCGCTGGCGGCAGCGGCGGACGCCCCGGTCCAGGGTCCGCAGCGGTTCGCGAAGGCGCCGACCGTCGTCCGGCCGGTGGACGAGCTGTCCGTCCGTACCCCTGTCGGAATCCGCACCGCGCCACTCGCCCACCCCCGGCCCCTCACCCCCCGCCAACTCGTGCAACTGGCCGCGCTCGGCCGCACGGTCGTGGACCGCTCCTTCCCGGTCCGGATCGGCACCGGCCCCGAAGTCCTCACCGGCCACCCCTGGTCGACGGCGGCCTTCGCCCCGTACACCCTCACGTCGGGGCGCGCACCGAAGGCCCCCGGCGAGGTCGTCGTGACCGGCACCCGGGCCCGGCCCGGTGAGGTCCTCCGGACGGCAGCGGGCCCGGTCACGGTCGTCGGCACCGTACGCGACCTGGGTTTCGAGGACGCCGTCTTCTACACCGACCGCCGGGCCGCCGCGCTCTCGCCGCGCGTCGACCACGTGGTCGTCGACGCGCCCCCGGAGGCCGTACGCGCAGCGGTCGCCGTGATCGCACCCCGTACCGCCGACCCCGGCTCACCCCCCGCACTCCGAGTCCTCACCGGTGCGGACCGCCGTCTCGCGGACCCCGATCCGGACCGCGAGGAACAGGCCGTCGTCGCCCTGTACGCGCTGCTGGGCACGGCCGCCGGAATCACCGGTTTCGTCTCCGTGCTGGTCACCGCGTCCGCCTTCGCGTTCGCCGTGGTCCAGCGGCGCAAGGAGTTCGCCCTGCTGAGGACGGCGGGCGCCACCCCGGGCCAGATCCGCAGGATGCTGTTCGCCGAGGCTCTCGCCGTGGGAGCGGTGGCAGCCGCGGCAGGCTGTCTGCTGGGTTCCCAAGGCACCCCGCAGCTGGCCCGCCATATGGTGGCGAACGAGGTCGCACCGGTCTGGTTCACCGGTGCCGTCACCGCCACGGGCAGTGTCTGGCCCTACCATCTCGCCTTCTGGACCGGTCTGGTGGTCGCGTTCGCGGGCGTCGTCGCCGCGTCATGGCGAGCCGGCCGTACGGATCCGCTGGAGGCGCTGCGCGACGCGTCGGCCGACGCCCGTACACCTCCGCGGGGGCGGTACGCCGGGGGCGTCCTGGTGCTGGCGGCCGCGGCCGGGACACTGGCGTACGCCCTGGTGAGCGACCCCGGCGAACTGCTGCACCGCAAGACCTACACCAGCCGCCCGCTCCTGCTGATCACCGCGTTCGCGCTGCTGGTCCCGGCCTTCGTGCGGCCGCTGGCGAGGCTGCTGACATGGCTGCCGGCCCGGCGGCCGGGTGCGGGCGGACTGCTGGTGCGCGCACACGCGTCGGCCCGGGTGCGGCGTACGGCGGCGGTGGCCGCGCCGGTCCTGGTGACCGTCGCCCTCGCGGGCTCACTCCTCGGCACCGTCGCCACCCTCGACGGGGCACGGGCCGCCGAGATCCGCTCCCGTACCGCCGCGGACCACATCCTCACGACCACCGCCTCCGGCGGTTTCGCCGCGGACACGGTGGACCGGCTGCGGGCGGTGCCCGGGGTCCGGGTCTTCCCCTCGGCAGCCTCCGCGGTCTTCGTACGGGAGGAGGGCGCCGCCCTGATCCGTTCCGACGCCCGCGCCACCGACCCCGCGGCCCTCGCCGCCACCGTCCGTCTGCCGCTCGTCGCGGGCGACGCCGGCCGTCTCGACGACCGTTCGATCATCGTCGACGACGCATGGGAGCAGCACACCGTCGGTGACACGGTCGACCTGTGGCGGGGCGACGGCTCCCGGGCCACCCTGCGCATCGCGGCCGTCATGCGCGCGGGCACCGGCGACAACGGCGTATACCTCACCCCCCGTAACGCCCCCGGATCCGCTGTCGACCGCATCGACGTCGCCATCACCCCCGGCGCGGACCGGGCGGCGGTCGGCGAGGCACTGCGCCGGACGGCCGCGGCGATCCCCGGCACCGAAGTACGCAGCCGTACGGAATGGGTGGCCGCGGCCCGCCCGGAACCGGACCGGCGGACCCTGGCGGGCTATGCCGTGGTGCTCGGTATCGCCCTCCTCTACACCGCGATTTCACTCGCCAATACGCTGCTCATGGCCGCCCCGGAGCAGACCCGTGAACTGGCACTGCTCCGGCTCACCGGGGCGACCGGCCCCCAACTGCTGCGGCTCGCAGCCGCGGAGGCGGTAACGGCGGTCGCCGTCGGCGCGATCCTCGGCGCGGTGGTGACGGCTCTCAATCTGGCCGGGATACACGGCGCTCTGGCGGTGCTCGGCGTACCGCACTCGCCTCCGGACATCCCCTGGGAAGCACTCGGCGCGACGACGGCGGCGTGCGGACTGATCGCTGCGGGGTGCGCGGCGGCCACTGCGGCGGTGAGCCTGCGCGGACCGGTGGTGCGCCCCTGACCGTAGGCCCCGGATCCGTACACCTCGGACCGTACGCCCCCGACCCACACGCCCCGTTCTGTACGCCCTGGACCGTGCGCCCCGGACCGGTCGCGCCGCCGGACCACCCCTGATCAGGCGGCCGAGACCTCGGACCGTGCCTCCCGCTGCGAGCCGCCGACCGCCAGCAGCCCGGCGAGGGCGCTGCGGCTGTCCTGAAGCACGGCTATCCGGTCGTCGAGACCGCGGAGCTGCTCCTCCAGCGCCCCCGCGGCGCACCCGTGCACGGCGGGCCCGGGGCCCTCCACACAGGGAAGCACCTCCCGAATGACCCGGGTGGGCAGCCCCGCGTCGAGGAAGGCCCGGATATGGCCGACGACCTCGGGAGCGTCGTCGGCATAGCTGCGGTGGGTGCCCACGCGCCGCGGCGTCAGCAGCCCCTGCTCCTCGTAGTACCGCAGAAGCCTCGGGCTGACCCCGGTCAACCGGGCCAGTTCACCGATCTTCATGCTCATGCCGTACCAGCCCCCGTCCGTCCGATGCCGCACCGGCGTGACGTACACCACTCCGCTTGAATCTCACACCGGTGTGAGGTCCTACCTTTCCAACATGACTACCGAGCCGAATAGTTCCCCTGGTTCCCCGTATCTCACGCATCTCAACGGGCGTCCGGCCACGGCCGGGGAGCTGGCGCCGCTCGCCTTCGCGGGCCATGCCCACTTCACCGCCATCCAGGTGCGCGACGGCCGGATCCGCGGCCTCGACCTGCATCTGGACCGGCTGCGGTCGGCCTCCGATGAGCTGTACGGCCGGGCGCTGCCGGACGACCGGATCCGCGAACTGCTGCGTGCCGCCCTGGCCGGGGGCCCCGCCGATCTGTCGCTGACGGCGACGGTCTACTCCCGGGAGGGCGAGTTCACCCCCGCCGACCCCGGCGCCGAACTGGACGTCCTGGTGTCCACGTCCCCGCCCGCGAACGGCCCCGGCGGACCGCTGAGCCTGGCGACCGTCCCGTACGAGCGCCCGCTGCCCGGCATCAAGCACGTCGGTGAGATCGCCAAGACGTACTATCCGCGCCGGGTCGCCCGGCTCGGCTTCGACGACGCCGCGTTCCTCGACGGCAAGGGCCGGTTCAGCGAGGCATCCATCTGGAATCTGGTGTTCTGGGACGGTACGTCCGTCGTCTGGCCGGTCGCGGAGATACTGCGCGGCACGATGCTGGGCACCGTACGGAGGCAGCTCGACCGCCTCGGTGTCCCCCAGACCGACCGGGAGGTCACCCCCGCCGATCTGCCGTCCCTGGCGGGCGCGGCGGTCATGAACTCCTGGACCCCCGCGGTCCCGGTCCACCGCATCGACACCACACCCGTCCCGGCGGCCCCCGATTTCACCGCCCTGCTCCGCCGCGCCCACGAAGCGGAACCGCCCGTCGCCCCCTGAGCACGGTTCCGGCGGGCACTGTTCACCCGACCGTGCCCGAAGCCGGTGCGACCGCGGTCCGCGCATAGTGTTCGGCGATCTCGTCGCTGGTGGTCAGCCAGGTGCCGGGATGCCCGGCGACGTACTCCAGGGCCTCGTCCAGATACCGGCTGCGGAACGGCTGGCCGATGACGAAGGGGTGCAGGGCCAGCGCCATCACCCGGCCGCTGTCGGCCGTGGAGTCGGCGTGGAGACGGTCCAGCTGGTCCTTCACGATCCGGACGAAGTCGGGGCCGGTCATGCCCTTGCTGACGAACAGCCCGATGTCGTTCAGTTCGACCGAGTACGGCACGCTGAGCATGCCCGGCACGTTCAGCCGGTACGGCTGGTCGTCGTTGGTCCAGTCGAGGACGTACGAGAGTCCCAGCTCGGCCAGGAGCTCCGGGGTGCGGAAGGTCTCGGTCAGCGCGGGCCCCATCCAGCCGCGCGGCCGCCGGCCGGTGGTCCGCTCGATCGTGCCGACGATCTCCGCCAGGACCCGCCGCTCCTCGTCGGCGGTCAGACCGGCGTGGAAGGTCGAGTTGTCCCGGCCGTGGGCCAGCCACGCCCAGTCCCGGTCCCGTCCGGCCTCGACGAGCTGCGGATACCGCTCCCCGGCGGCGGAGTTCAGCAGGGCACTGGCCCGGATGCCGTGGCGGTCGAAGCTTTCGATCACCCGCCAGATGCCCACCCGGGGCCCGTAGTCCCGCCATCCGTAGTTCAGCGGATCCGGCACCAGCCCGGCCGTACCCGGAAACGTACTGGTCGAAGGCGCGTCGAGCAGATAGTGCTCGACGTTCAGGCCCACATAGAAGGCGACCCGGGCACCACCCGGCCAGCGGAGCGGTTCCCGCTCGGTGATCGGGCTGTAGTCGTAGAGCTTCTGATCCGTCATCACGGCACACCTCGTGCAGGTCGGGACCCGTTCCCGGGCCGTCGCGGCTTCCGGCACCTAGACTCGAACCCTCACATCAATGTGAAGGTCAACCCGCCCCGGAATGAGGTGGATCACATGCGGATCGGAGAGCTGTCGCGGCGTACGGACACCTCGCCCAGGCTGCTGCGCTACTACGAGGAGCAGGGCCTGATCGCCGCCGCCCGTTCCCCGAACGGCTACCGCGACTACGAGGACGGCACGGTGGACCGGGTGCTCCAGGTCCGCGGCCTTCTCGACGCCGGACTGCCGACCCGCATCATCCGCCGCATCCTGCCCTGTCTGGGCACCCCGCGGACGATCTACTTCCCGGACCCGACCCCGGAGATGCTGTCCACGCTGGAACGGGAGCGCGACCGGATGACGGAGCGGATCGCCGTACTGAGCCGTAACCGGGACGCCATCGACGGCTATCTGACCACGGTCCGGCGGAACGACGCCGCGAACGCTACACCGGCAGGGCGCCCGGAGGATGTCCGTACCGGCGGCCGTACGGAGTGAGGGCGAGAACGCCGGAGCCGGTGACCGTGGTCCGGGCGCCGAGGGAGGACGGGTCGACCGAGAGCCGGGCGGCGACGACCGTGGCCCGGCACGTCCGTCCGCGTAACTCCCCGCGGCCGGGCGGCTCGTGCGCGGGCCGGTACCCGTACTCGGCACCGTGCGCGGGCCCCTGGTCCGCGCCCCGTACGGCGTCGAACACGTCGTAGTAGCGCACCACTTCCGCGCCCTGCGCTATGCACCACGCGGTCCAGGCGCCGCCGCAGCTCTCCCCGTACCACTGGGCGGCCCCGAACCGCTCGCCCAGGGCCGAGCAGCGCGCCCGGACGATCTCCCGCACCGGCCCGCAGCCGGCCCCGCAACCGGCGTCCCACCGGATATGCCGCCGGTCGTCCGACGAATGGCCGAAGACCAGGGTCCAGCCGTCGAGCCCGGGGCTCACGAAGACCCGGGCCGAGGAGGGGCACTCGGCGTCCCGCGTCCGGCTGTGCCGGTCCCGGCTCCAGGCGGCCGCCCCGGTCCGCAGGGTGACCGGCTCCGCGTCCCCCAGCCCGAAGGCGTCGAGCACGGCGGACTGGTCGAGCGTCGGCAGCGCGTACCAGAAGCCGCAGAGGGCGAACGGCTCCGGCACCTCCGTCCGCAGTTTGATCCGCCGCAGCCGCCGGACCGCCGCCAGATCGGCCGGATCCAGCGCCCCGGGACCGCCGATCTCGGCCAGCGCCTCCAGCGCCCCGGCCCGCACCCACGGCCCTCCCGCGGACGCCCGCCGCACCCGGCGCAGCACGGGCACGGCACCGCACCCGATCCCCTGGAACGCCAGCACCGCCCGGCGCCGCACACCGGGATCGGCGTCCCCCAGCAGCAGCGTCAGCCGTTCGCTGTACGCGACGGCAGCCGCGCCCCGCCGCTGGAACTCCACGAGCGCGTTCTCCCGCACCCGGGGATCGGGATGGCCGAGCAGCAGCGCACAGGCGTCCAGATCGCCGCAGGCCATCCGCGCGAGAGCCCCGGCCAAGGTCTCCCACGCCCCACCACCCCGTCCCCGCTCCATGCCGCGCACCCTAACCGCCCCCACTGACACCAGGACGTCCCGAGGCCGGGAGCTCCGGAAAACCGGTGACCTGTATGGTGACCCGGTGGTGGGCGCAGCGGTCGGTGACGAGGGGGCGAAGGGCCGGCGGATCCGCGGTCTGGACGCCGGGGAGCGGCGGACCAGACGCCGCGAGGATCTGCTGGACTCGGCCCTGGACCTGTTCTCCGCCCAGGGCTACCAGGACACGTCGATCGAACAGATCTGCAAGCACGCCTATGTCGGGACCAAGAGCTTCTACGAGGTGTTCACCGGCAAGGAGGCCCTCTATCTGGCGCTGCTCGACCGGATCGTCGCGGATGTGACGGGTCGTCTCGTCTCGGCGCTCGAAGCCCTGGAGCAGGGCCGGGACGAGCGGGAGGCCGCCCGGTCGCTCATCCGGCTCTTCGCGGATGCCTTCGTGGACGATGTGCGGGTGGCCCGGGTGACGTTCGGCGAGGGCCGCGCGGTGACACCACCGGCCGAGGCACACCGCCGTCGTAACCGGCGGATGGCGGCCTCGTTCGTCGAAGAGGCCTGGCGGCGGCTCGGCGTGGCGACGGGTCCGCAGGTCCGTGTGGTCGCCATGGGGCTGATCGGCGGCCTCTTCGACATCATCTCCGACTGGCTGCTGGACGCGGACACCGAACGCCCCGCCGACCGCAGGTCGCTCCAGGAGGGCCTCGACCGCTTCTACACGGCGGTCAGCTCCGGACTCGCCTCCTCCTGAAGCACTCCCCACTGAAGCACTCCCCACTGAAGCACTCCCTCCCGAAGCGCGCCCCGGGGTCGGGGTCCATCGGCACGAGTTTTTTGGAAACGGCTCCTTGTTCCTAACAAGTGCCCGTGCTCTACTTCCGGGTAACCCTCCTCGAACAGGGAGTTGCCCCCATGGCCAAGCTCCGCACGTTCCTGACAGCGCTGCTGCTGTCCGTCCTCGCGTCCACCACTCTCGCCCCGACCGCGGCGGCCGCCGCTCCGCCGCGGTCGGGGTGGAACGACTGGTCCTGCCGTCCCAGCGCCGCCCACCCCGAACCGGTGGTCCTCGTCCACGGCCTCGGCGCCAACGACCTGGTCAACTTTGCGACCCTGGCCCCCACGCTCCGCTCGGCCGGCTACTGCGTCTACTCGCAGACCTACGGCAAGACTGTGCTGGGCGGACTGTCCGGCGGGCTCGCCCCGATGGCGGAGAGCGCCGCCGAGGTGGGCGCGTTCGTCGATCGCGTACGCACCGCGACCGGAGCGGCGAAGGTCGACATCGTCGGCCACTCCGAGGGCAGCACCGTCCCGGCGTACTACCTCAAGTACCTGGGCGGGGCCACGAAGGTCGACGACTTCATCGGCTTCGGGTCCAACTTCCGCGGCACCACCCTGAACGGCCTGGCGACCCTGGCCGCCGCCCTGAAGCTCCAGGGCCTGCTGACCGGCGTCGGCTGCGGAGCCTGTACGGACTACCTGCCCGGTTCGACGTTCCTCGCCAAGCTGAACGACGGCCCCGTGGCCGTACCCGGGCCGACGTACACCAGCATCGTCACCCGCTACGACACCGTCGTCACGCCCTACACGAGCGGCCTGCTCACGGGCGACAACGTCACCAACATCGTGCTCCAGGACAAGTGCCGCTGGGATTCGGCCGGCCATCTCGGTCTGGCCGTCGACCCGAACGTCGCCCAGCTCGTCCTGAACCGGCTCGACCCCGAGAACTCCAAGCCGTTCCGGTGCCTCCCCTTCACCACGCTCGGCATCTGACCCACAGCCCGTGCCCCCTCGGAAGGAGGTCCGCCTCCCGAGGGGGCACGACCCCTCCGTAGGCCGTCCTTCGCCGGGTGTCAGGCCAACAGCCGGGCGAACGCGGCCATTTCGTTCTCCGGGTCCACCACGGGGTGGATCACCAGTTCGTCGACCCCTGACTTCGCCAGCGCGTCGATCCGCTCGACGAGCTCGTCCCTGGTGCCGACCAGGCCGAATCTGTCGACCAGGGAGGGCACGATGAGCTCGCGGTCCTCGGGGGACAGCCGTCCCAGATAGTTGCGGTAGAGCGCCTGATGGAACCGGGGATCGGCGGGATCGGTGCCGCGCAGCCGGAGCAGACGGTCGACAGCCGCGGCCTCTTCCAGCGGGAAGGCCTCGCGGAAGTCGGGGTTCTCCGCGCTGAGGATCAGTGCGCACAGCGCGATGTGGCCCATCGAGTCCTTGACGGGATCGCCGTAGCGGTCCTCGCCGTCGGCAAGGATGTGCACGGAGGTCATGAGGTACGAACGGGACTGTTCGGCGCTTCCCGCGTCCCCCGCCGCCGCCTGCCGGGCCCGGCCGAGGGCGGACCAGGCGGCGGGGTCGTGCATCCCGAAGGAGATCAGTCCCGCGCCGAGCCGCCCGGCGACCGCGGCGGCCTTCAGGCCGAACGCCGCCACCACGAACTCCACGGGAGCCTCGGTGTCGACATACGGCCCGACGTGCAGGAATCGCACCCTGCTGGACCGGGGCCCCTCGCGGTAGTCCGCCTCGCGGCCCGCAGTGAGTTCCTGCAGTGCGGCCGTGAACGACTCCAGCTCCGCCATCGTCGTGGGCCGCATGCCGAGCGTCCGGCGCGCCGTGTTGCCGGTGCCGACCCCGCAGACGATACGGCCGGGGGCGAGGGCGTTGAGGCTGCTCACGGCCGCCGCCGCGGCGGGCGCGGAACGCAGTGCCGGTGAGGTGACACCGATGCCGAGCCTGATCCGGTGGGTGGCCTTGGCGCAGAGCGCGAGACTCATGAACGGATCACCGTGAACCATCGGTGTGTCGTACACCCAGAAACTGTCGAAGCCGAGTTCCTCCGCACGGACGGCCAGGTCTTCCACACCCGGCTTTGCCGTCATGACGATTCCGGTCCGCATGGCGACTCTCCTCGCCGTCGA
Organism: Streptomyces tsukubensis; assembly: GCF_003932715.1. Classification (NCBI taxonomy): domain Bacteria; kingdom Bacillati; phylum Actinomycetota; class Actinomycetes; order Kitasatosporales; family Streptomycetaceae; genus Streptomyces; species Streptomyces tsukubensis. Next base: position 3,123,001 of record NZ_CP020700.1, read on the forward strand.
GTGAGCTGGCAGGGCCGCTCCGGCCGCAGTCCCCTGTGGTCCGCGGTCGGGATCAGGGCCGTTGAACCGGGCCGATGCCCCCGCCGTGGAGATCCCTTGCCGGGCTACCGGTGATGGTGCCCCGATGGGTGTGGCTTCAGTCCCACCAGAAGTCCCAGGCGTGGCTGTCGACGAGTCGCTCGGCATACGAGGCGAGGCTCTGGGCGAGGGAGTTCTGCCAGATGTTGTCAGGGCAGAACGCGAAGTGCTCGGCGGCGACGAGGAGGGCGTCCTCTTCCCGTATCGGAGGGGTGGCAATGCTGAGGTGCAGGGTGTCGAACCCGACGGCGACCACTCGTGCCCCGAAGCGCTGTTCCCAGGTCCGCAGCACGGCGGAGAACTTCGCGGTGTCGTTGTCGTAGTTGACGGGCCCTTCCCATCCGGCGACGGCGAGCGCGTCGGCGCCCGAAGCGGCAGCAACCAGTCCGAGCCGCAGGTGCGGCCGGAGGGAGCCGAAGAACCCCGCGTACTCGTCGGCCTCCTTGCCGGGATCGGCCCCTGCGGGACGGCCGGGCGCAAGACCGGGCCACCGCTGCCCGAAGGGCGCGGTGACGGCCGCCCGCCCACCGGCCGGGAGCGCTTCGTCGCCCTCCTCGTCGGCGGTGTGGTCCCGCCACCACTGCGCAAGAAGCCCGGCCGGGTCGTGGGCCTCCGGCGAGGACATGTCTTCGGGAGACAGTTCGCCCGAGGCCCAGGGCCGGAGTTCGCTGTCGTCGGGATCGCGGGAGTCGAGCAGAAGGGGCCACAGCCCGGTACGGGCGTGCTCGGCGCGTATCCGCGCCCACAGCCCCGGGGCGGCGGGGCCGTCACTCAACCAGAGGGCCCCCTCGCCGCCCTGGGCGGAGGCGACCGGCCGACCGGGCGGCAGGGGGGTGTCGAGGAGCGTACGGGGATCGAAGGTCACGCACGGATGCTAAGTCCGGGGTCCGACACTCGGGTGCGGACGGCCGGTTCGGCCGGTCGTTCAGAGGTCGGCCACGAGAAGCCGGTAACCCGCATCAAGAGCTTCACGGTCGAGCAGATCGGCATGGCGCCGGTGCCACCGGCCGGAGCCCAGGCCGTCGGAGAGCCGGGCCAGACCCGGCTGAAGGATCTCGTCACCGGCCTGGGCGAGCAGCGAGATCCCGGCCCGCACGATCGGGGCGCCGGGTACCGGCGTAGGTCGTACCGATGGTGTTGTAGGTCGCCACAACGCGCAGTATGCGCTTGGCGGCAGGGCCTGAACGGGGTTACGGCTCTTCTCCGCCACGGTGGGATCGCTTTCCGCCGCCCGAGCGGTGGTGGCACCGGCTGTCGTGGCGACCATCCACCGCGGTCGTTCCCGGCTCCCACGGTCGGAGATGCCGGTGATACGCCTTGTTGGCAATGCGCCAGCCGCTGTCGGCCCGGATCAGCAGGAAGACGTCGGTGAACGTGTCCGCGCCGTGCGCGAGTGTCATGGTGGCGGTTGCGACGGTGCCGTGGACATCGGCGGAGTCGATACGGCGGGTGCGTGCCTCCTCGTCCGGGGCCGGCCGGCCCGGGAAGAGGGCGCAGTACTCGTCCAGGTGCCAGGAGACGAATGCGCCGTCCCGGATCCCTTCGATACGGGCGGTGGGAAGGAACGCGCCCCGGAAGTGGGCGGGATCGCCGGTGGCGTGTCCTCGGACGTAGGCGCGGAGCGGTTCCAGTACGGCCTCCTCGACGGCGGGGACCGTGGCGGCGACGGCAACATCGGCCTCCGCACCGGCCGCGGTGAGGGCCAGGCCCGTCGCGCTGTGCAGCGGGAGGTCCGACGCGGCGGCGAGCAGAGCCATGTCCTTGGCGAGCGCGCCGATCGTGAACTGGGTCGTGGCTGCGACCGGCTCACCGAGGAGGAAGGGGCGCTTACGAGCCACGAGCCCGCCGAGCTGGCCGAGTTCGAGGACGTCCAGCACCTGGTCACGGGGCAGTCCGAGGGCATCGGCCTGCCGCAGGGAGTCGCGCAGCGCCAGGACGGCTCCGGTGAGGCTGTTGTTGGCAATCAGCTTGAGGGCGGCGGCGGTGGCGGCGTCGCCCAGGGGCCGGACGGTGCCCAGCGTCTCCAGGACGGGCCGAACGCGGCCGAGCGTGCCCCGGTCCGCGGCGGCGAGGATCTCCAGCGCACCGGCGGCGGCCGCCGGGACCGAGCCGAGCAGGGGCGCGTGGACGTACGCCGGGCCGAGCCGCCGGGCCAGCTCCGCTGCCTCGGCGGGCGCGATGGTGCTGGTGTTGAGCACGATCGTGTCCGCCCGCAGCGAGCCGTGCACGCGGTCGAGGACTTGGCGGCAGGCCGCACCGTCGAAGAGCGCCAGGACGACGAGGTCTGCCCGGGCCACGGCCTCGTCCGGGTCATCGGTCGTCTTGACGGTGTCTGCGGTACGCCCCGAGCGCGTCCAGCCGACGACGTCCCGGCCCTGGGCAGCCAGACGCGTCGCGATGGCGCCGCCCATACGCCCCAGGCCGAGAACAGCGATGGTGTGCGGTGTGCTCATGCAGGCGACAGTGGCGCACCTCAGGCAGTGCGACAAGCGCAGATCTGGCAGCTCTGCCCTGCATCACCCGCATACCACCTGGTCATAATGGCTTCATGGACCTGATGGTGTGGCGTGCCTTCGTCACCGTATGCCGGGCCGGATCGCTTTCGGCCGCTGCGGCCGAGCTGAACCACACGCAGTCGGCCGTCTCCCGGCAGATCGCCGGACTGGAGCGGCAGCTCGGCGTGCCACTGGTGGAGCGCCATGCCCGCGGTGTCCGCCCGACCCCGGCCGGTGAGGTTTTCCGGCGCCATGCCCTGGCCACGCTCAACGAGGCCGACCGCGCCGTCCGCGCGGTACGGGACCTCCGTGACGGGGTGTGCGACCGGCCCCTGGCCATCGGAGCGACGCCGTCCCTCGCCGCGGGAGTCGTCCCCGAGGCCGTACGGGACCTGCTGAAGCAGACCGGTCCGGTGCGGTGGAGCCTGCTCCCCGGCCTGAGCGCGCAGCTGCACAGCCGTGTGGTCGCCGGCGACCTGGATATCGCCGTCGTCACCGACGCCCCGCCGGGGCTGCCCGCCGATCCGCGGACCGAACGCCGACTGCTGGGTCTGGACGAGATGGTCGTCGTACTCCCGACCGCCCACCCCCTGGCCGGGCCCGGACCGGTGCCCATCCAGGCGCTCGCCGACCAGGTCTGGGTCGAGGACAACGAAGGCTCCGCGACACTCCTGCGCCAGCACGCCGCCCGCGCCGGAGTCGCCGCACGTATCGACCTCACCGCGGCCGACCTCCCCGGCAAACTGGCCTTGGTCGCCACCGGCCACGCCATCGCGCTGATCCCCGGCGTGCTGACCCGGGCACTGCGGGCCGACGTCACCACGATGCCGCTGGTCGATCCGCCGACCCGCGGCATCTACGCCATCACCCCGCGCCGCGACCCCCACCCCCGCGCGGCACCGCTGCTGGACCAGCTCGCTGCGTTGCTGTAGAAACAGCGGATCCGTCGCCCGCCGGACCACCGCCGCGCAGCGGACCCGACGGGCGATGGCGGCCGGATCTCGCGCGGCAGGGCGAACGGACCTGTCAGAGCTGCAACTTGAAGCCCACGTGCGAGCCCGTGAAACCCAAGCCCTCGTAGAAGCGGTGGGCATCGGTGCGGGCCGAGTCCGAGGTGAGCTGCACCAGTTGGCAGCCCTGGCGACGGGACTCGTCGACGGCCCACTCGATGAGCCGGGCGCCGAGGCCCTGGCCGCGCGCGGAGCTGTGGACCCGTACGCCCTCGATGACCGAGCGGGTCGAGCCTTTGCGGGACAGCCCCGGAATGATCGTGAGCTGGAGGGTGCCGACGACCTCGCCGCCACGATCGGCGACGACCAGCAGCTGGTTCGGATCGTTTTCCAGTCGCTCATAGGCCGACCGGTAGGGAGTCAGATCGTCCGGTGACTCACGGGTGGCGCCCAGCGCGTCGTCCGCGAGCATGGCAACGATGGCCGCAATGTCGTCCCGCACAGCGAGCCGGATGCTGAAAGTGGTCATACGGCGCATGCTAACCAGACGCCCCCTGCAGCAACCGGCTGCCCGACCAGATGCGAATCCAACCCGTTCCGACCCGGTTCACCTCGGAAAGCGCCCAGGCGGCAAACTCACGAGCCCGGTGAGCGTTGGATAGCCCACAGGGCTGGGCCGCCTCGAAGCCGAGGTCCGCGGCGCCCTCGGAAACGACGAAATCCCGCCCGATCTCAACGATCTGACGGGATTTCGTTACCACTCCTGAGCCGACTCAAGAACGGCCTTGCTGTGGGATGTTCACGAACGCCCCTGACCAGGCACTCCAGAGGCGGATGAAGATCGCTTCCCAGACTGCCGGAGATCGTTTCCCACTCCGGCGACAGGGGCGTCCTCCGCTGTCAGAGGCAGAGGCGAGGATGTGCGGCATGACGACTGCGGGTAGCTGGACGCTGCTGATCGAGCCAAACGGCTACCTCGGAGTCACCGAAGATCGAGCCCCTGCCGGCTTCTGCCGGCACAAGGTGGATTTCTCACTTCGTCAACATCAACGCCGTCGGCACATTCCTCTGGGCGGTCGGGATGCTGTCATCTTGATGGCGGGCCGGGGTCCGCCCCGGTAAGTTGGCAATCTTCGGGCGGTGCCAACCCCCGGAGTCCTCGAAGGCGAACGTCCATGATGAACCTCGACCGGTCCCGAGCCCGACTTCGCCTCGACGCCGCATTGGATGGCCTGGCAGCCACCTTTGGTGGGATGACCGCTCACCCCGGCGAGCACAACTGCGAATGCCACTGGGGCAGTGCGGAAGACCTCGCCCAGCTCAAGGTGGCGGACACGGAGCTGGACCCCGACCTCCTGCAGCGCACATGGGCGGCCATCGACTGGAGCGATCACGCATCCGTCCTCCGCAGGATTCTGCCCCAGTTCGCGACGACCCTCGTCAGCGGCCTCATCGAGCCTCCCTTCGGCATGGAAAGGGTCGGGCGCTCGTTCGCACTCGGCCACTGGCAGCAGTGGCCTGCTGAACAGGCCGCGGCGGTCGAGGAATTTCTGCACGCCTGGTGGGCGCACACGCTCACCGATCCGGATCCCGCCGTACCCGCGTACGAGGTCCTCGTACTGAGCGCCGAGGCATCGGGCGCGCTGAGTCCGTGGCTCCACACCTGGGAAGCACTGATCGGACCCGCGGCCGACCAGCACTTGGCCGAAGCGGCGGCACAGTGGGAGTACGAACTGCTCGGTGACCAACTTCCCTGGGACGCTTGGGAGAACGGGGAAAAGATGCGCGCCGAGCTGACTGTCTGGCTGGCCCGCCATGCTCCAACCCGGCTACGTGCCATCGGTGCATCCGAAGAACTACTCCACCGGATACGGCTGCTCGGGGTCACCGGCCCTGACCGCTGGGAGGACCCGCACTGGCCCGGCCACCGCCGGTAGAGACCCGGACGGTGATCACCCGCAAGTGGCACACCACCACCGAGGTCGCCGCCATGCTCGCCTTCGTTCTCTCCAAGACGAAGATCCGCGTCCTCGCCGGTGAGATCCGCTCCGTGAAGGTCGGACGCAACCGCAGGATCCTGGCTGCCCGGGTCGACGACTATGTTCGGCGCGTCACCGCAGAAAAAAGCACCTGGGCGCTCAAGATCCAAAATGGTTGCTGTACTTTGCTGCTTGCACAGCCAAAGAGCCCCCGGCGGGAATCCCCGCCAGGGGCTCTGAGCTGCTGTGGACCTGAGGGGATTCGAACCCCTGACCCCCTCGATGCGAACGAGGTGCGCTACCGGACTGCGCCACAGGCCCTTGCAACGAGTGAAACCTTAGCACCCCGATCGGAGTGCTTGGAAATCCGTTCCTTCGCAGGTCACTCGTTGGCTGCGCGGGGGCGGTCGTCGTCCGCGTACTGGTCGAAGAGGGGGGTGCGGCCGTGGTCGCGCGAGGGGCGGCGGGGTGGGGGTGGGGGGGCCGCGGAAGGTGGTGTGGGGTCCGCCGTCGACGAGCGGGCCGAGCTCCAGGTCTCCGGGTCGTTCATGTCGATGCCGCTCGTGGCGCGCGGGGCGACCGGGGCGGTGACGTAGGTGGGGAGCGGGACGGGGACCGGGTCCCAGCTCTGGCCGGAGGCCGGGCCGCGGTCGCGCTGCTGGTCCACCCATTCGGCGTGATCGGTCTGCTCGACGAGGGCGCGGCGGCCCGCCTCCTGGGGGGAGACCGGGGCCGGCTCGGGCTCGGGGCGGGGCTCCGGGGCCGCGGGCTCCGGGCGGGGGTCGGCCGCCGGGGGCTGGTGGCGGTGGTGGCGGGTCTCGCGCAGGCGCTGGGCCGCGGCCTCCGCCCGGCGCCGGTCCATGACCACCACGAAACGCCGCCGCTCCTGGGTGCGGAGGTAGGCGATATAGGCGCTGAGCATCACCGCGGGTACCGCGGGCGCCCACAGGAAGCCGAGGCCGCCGACCGCGGCGACGACGGAGCCCGCCGTGAACGTCAGGAAGAGCAGCACCGTCGTGCGCCGGCGGCGGGCCAGCGCCTTGCTGCGGCGGGCGCGCTCGGCGGCGGCCCGGCTGGGGCGCGGCCGCGGGCGGCGGGCCGGGATCCGGTCGGCCTGGTCCTGGGCGGGCCGGGGCGCCGGATCCGGTGCGGGCCGGGGCGGCTGCGCCGGGTCCGGAGCCTGGGCCCGGACCTCGGTGCGGGGCGCGGCGAAGGCCCGGACGTCCACGGTGCTCAAATGCTCCGTGGCCGCGTCCGGGTCGACGTCGGATTCGGGCTGCTCCGGGCTGCGGTCCAGCAGCTCCTTGGCGTACCGGCGCTCCATCGCCCCGCGTCCGGACAGCAGCCGGATGGCGGTGGAGAAGCGTTCCGTCGGACGTGCCTCGTTCAGCTCGTCCTGCCTGCGGAGCCACATCGGCACCAGGTAGGCGGCCCAGGCCCCGACGATGACTGCGTAGATGAGGCCGCTGCTGCTCACGGTCACACCGTAGAGGGATTCTCGCAAGGACATCCGCCAATTGGGCCGGTGTGTCGCCCGATCCCGCTGATATGACTGACTTTTTTTGCGATTGTTCGGATCATCACACGGCCCAAGGGAGATTGAATTCGAACAGATTTTTCATTTGTGAGGCGTCTCGGGACGGGTGCGGCGGTGCCAGCGGCTGAGCAGGCCCTCCGGGACCTCCTCCGCGGTCAGCGCGAACACGAGATGGTCCCGCCAGGCGCCGTCGATGTGGAGATAGCGGGGACGGAGTCCCTCCTCGCGGAATCCGAGTTTCTCCACGACCCGCCGGCTCGGTCCGTTCTCGGGCCGAATGCACACCTCCATACGGTGCAGTCCGACCGTGCGGAAGCAGTGGTCCGTGGCCAGTGCGACGGCCGTCGGCATCACTCCGCGGCCCGCGACCTCGCGGTCCACCCAGTACCCCACGTGCCCCGAGCACATGGACCCCCAGGTGATCCCGGCGACCGTCAACTGGCCCACCAGCCGCCCCTGGTACTCGATGACGAACGGCAGCATCCGGCCCGCGTTCGCCTCGGCCCGCAGATGGCGCACCATCTGGCGGTACGTCGGACGCTGTGCGAGCGGCGCGCCGGGCGCGGGCGGCGGGATCGTGGCCTCCCAGGGGCGCAGCCAGTCGCGGTTGCGCCGGTTGACCTCGCGCCAGACGCGCTGGTCGCGCAGCCTTATCGGGCGGAGGACCACATCGCCGTCCGCCAGGACCACCGGCCAGGGGGCGTTCAGCTCCGACTCCCTGAAGGTCTGGTGCCGTCCCGGTGTGCCACGGACGGGTCCGGGGCCGGGTCGGGGCCCGGGGTGGTGTGGTCCGCGCCGCGGAGCTGGTCGACCGCGTGCGGCAGCACCTTCTCCAGCACGGCCAGGCCGTCCCGTACGCCACCGGGCGAACCCGGAAGGTTCACCATCAGCGTACGGCCGGAGACACCCGCCAGGCCTCGGGAGAGGGCCGCCGTCGGGACCTTCGCGGCGCCGTGGGCGCGGATCGCCTCCGGGATGCCGGGGATCTCGTAGTCGAGGACCGCGCGGGTCTGCTCGGGGGTGCGGTCGGTGGGTGACAGGCCGGTGCCGCCGGTCGTGAGGATCACGTCGTACGCTGCGGCGATCCCGTCGCGCAGCGCCCGGCCCACCGGGTCGCCGTCGGGGACGACCAGCGGGCCGTCGACCGTGAATCCGAGCGCGGCCAGGCCCGCCGCCAGCAGCGGGCCGCCGCGGTCCTCGTAGATTCCCGCCGACGCCCGGTTGGACGCGGTGATCACCAGGGCGCGTCCGCGGGGGGCCGGGGCGGGCTCCTCCGGAGCCGTACGGTCTGCGGGGTGGGCGGGGTGCGCATGGCTGCGGACCTCGCCGCCGCGGCTCACGGCCGGCTCCAGTCGCCGGACTTCCCGCCCGTCTTCTCCTCCACCCGTACGTCCGTGATCACGGCCGCCTTGTCGACCGCCTTGACCATGTCGACGACGGTCAGCGCCGCCACCGTGACCGCGGTCAGGGCCTCCATCTCCACGCCCGTGCGGTCCGTGGTCTTCACGGTCGCGGCGATCTCGACCGCGTCGTCGGCGACCGCGAGCTCGACCTTCACTCCGGAGACCGCCAGCGGATGGCAGAGCGGGATCAGCTCCGGGGTCTTCTTGGCGCCCATGATGCCCGCGATCCGGGCCGTGGCCAGTGCGTCGCCCTTGGGGACGCCCTCGCCGCGCAGCAGCCCGACCACCCGGGGCGACACCAGCACCCGGCCCGAGGCGCGTGCGGTCCGCGCGGTGACGTCCTTCGCCGAGACGTCGACCATACGGGCCGCCCCCGACTCGTCGATATGCGTGAGTCCGCCGGCTTCTGTACTCATTCGCTGTTCGCCGCTCCCGGTCCGGGCTGGGGGTGTCGGTGGGTGTCGTCACGGCGCGTACGGGCCCGTGTGCGCAGCCACCGTACCGTCAGAGGCGCCTGGTCAGCCCAGGAGGACCACCTCGACGTCCGCGCCGGGTTCGAGGGAGGTGTCCGCCTCGGGGACCACGATGAGGCAGTCGGCGTGGGCGAGCGCGGCCACCAGATGGGAGCCCGTGCCGCCGACCGGGGTGACCGCCCCGGCATCGGGGTCGTACGTCCCCCGGAGGAACTGTCTGCGCCCTTCGGGCGACCGCAGCGGCGCATCGGCCTTGAGCCGGGCCCGCACCCGGGGCCGGTGGACGTCCGGCATTCCCATCAGGGTCCGGATCGCGGGCCGGACGAACAGCTCGAAGGAGACGTACGACGACACCGGGTTGCCGGGCAGGGCGAGCAGCGGGGTGTGGTCGGGGCCGACGGTGCCGAAGCCCTGCGGCTTGCCGGGCTGCATCGCGAGCGTACGGAAGTCGACCCCGCTGCCCGATCCACTGCCCGGCCCGCTGCCGTCGTCGCCGCCCTCCGTCTCACCGACTTCCGAGAGCGCCTCTTTCACCACGTCGTACGCCCCCACGCTCACTCCGCCCGTGGTGACGACGAGATCGGCGCGGACGAGCTGGTCCTCGATGGTGGCCCGGAGGATTCCGGCGTCGTCGGTGACCGCGCCGACCCGGTAGGCGATGGCTCCCGCGTCGCGCGCGGCGGCGGCCAGCGCAAAGCTGTTGGAGTCGTAGATCCGGCCCTCGCCGAGCGCCTCACCGGGCTGCACCAGCTCGCTGCCGGTGGAGAGGACGACCACCCGCGGGCGGGGCCGCACCCGCACGGCACCGCGGCCGATCGCGGCCAGCAGCCCGATCTGGGGCGGTCCGAGAACCGTGCCGCGGGCGAGCGCGAGGTCTCCGGCGCCCACATCGCTGCCGCGCTCGCGCACATGCGCGCCCGCAGCGGCCGGGCGGTGGATCCGGACCTCTCCGCCCGCCGCCGCGGGCTCCGACCCGGCCGGGAGCATGGTCGTCGCCGCACCGCCGCCCGTACCCCCGTCGGTCCACTCGACGGGGACGACGGCCTCGGCTCCCGGCGGCAGCGGCGCGCCCGTCATGATCCGCGCGGCCTCGCCGGGACCCACGGCCGGCAGGTCGGCGCCGCCCGCGGCGATATCGCCCACGACCGTCAGCACGGCGGGGAACTCCTCCGTCGCGCCCTGGACGTCGGCGACCCGCACCGCGTACCCGTCCATGGAACTGTTGTCGAAGGGGGGCAGGGCGACGGGCACGGTGACGTCCTCGACGAGGACGCAGCCCTGCGCGTCGGCCAGGTGCAGCTCAATCGGGTCGAGCGGCCGGATCGCCGCGAGAATGTCCTCAAGGTGGTCGTCGACCGACCAGATCGTGCTGCTCAACGCGCTCAATTCGGCTGCATCTCCTCGGTCACATAGCTCCGGAGCCAGTGCCGGAACTCCGGTCCCAGATCTTCACGTTCGCACGCGAGTCTGACAATCGCCCGCAGATAGTCCCCGCGGTCGCCGGTGTCGTACCGCCGCCCCTTGAAGATCACCCCGTGCACGGGGCCGCCGATCTTCTCGTCCCCGGCCAGTTTCTGGAGGGCGTCGGTCAGCTGGATCTCGTTGCCGCGGCCCGGTTCGGTCTCGCGGAGTATCGCGAAGACGGCCGGGTCGAGGACGTAGCGGCCGATGATGGCGAGGTTGCTGGGGGCCTCGGACCGCTCGGGCTTCTCGACGAGCTGGGTGACGCGTACGACGTCGGATTCGGCGGTCGTCTCGACGGCGGCGCAGCCGTACTGGTGGATCTGGGCGGGTTCGACCTCCATGAGGGCGATGACGCTGCCGCCCTCGCGCTCCTGGATCTCCACCATGCGCGCGAGCAGCGGATCGCGCGGGTCGATCAGGTCGTCGCCGAGGAGTACGGCGAAGGGCTGGTCCCCGACGTGCGGCGCGGCGCACAGCACCGCGTGGCCGAGGCCGCGCGGATCGCCCTGGCGGACGTAGTGCATGGTGGCGAGGTCGCTGGACTCCTGAACGGTCTTCAGCCGGTGCTCGTCGCCCTTGCGGGAGAGCGCCTCCTCCAGCTCGTAGTTCCGGTCGAAGTGGTCCTCCAGCGGGCGCTTGTTGCGCCCTGTGATCATGAGTACATCGGAGAGCCCGGCGGCAACGGCTTCCTCGACCACATACTGGATCGCCGGTTTGTCGACGACAGGCAGCATCTCCTTGGGAGTGGCTTTGGTGGCCGGGAGGAAGCGCGTACCGAGGCCGGCGGCGGGAATGACCGCCTTGCTGATCCTGGGGTTCGACTCAGTCATGCCCGGCACAATATCCGGTGCATATGCGGGGAAGATCAGGCTCCGGTTGAGTTCTCGCTGGTTAAAGCGCATACGAGGGGTTTGTGAGCGGCGAATGAGGCATGAACGTTCCGGTGGGCTGTCCGAAAACGGAGCGGGTACGGGCGGGGCAGCGGGCGCCCCGGCGGAGGGGGGTCGGGAGCCTCGGGAAGTAGGAGAAAGCGGGGGTGTGGGGGGTGTCAGAAACGACAGTGACACCCGGGACTCCAGGGAAAGCGGAACCGGTAGCCCAGCCGCGCATCCCGCCGCTTCCGCCCCGCCCGCGGACGGGAAGCGGGCCCTCCGCCGCACCCTGCTGGACGCCCGCGCCCGGCTCACCCCCGAGGAGACCGGGGCCGCCGCCCGCGCCCTGACCCGGCACGCCCTGGAGCTGCCCGAGCTCACCGGCGCCCCGACCGTGGCCGCGTACGTCTCCGTGGGGCGTGAACCCGGCACCCGCGCTCTGCTCGACGCGCTGCGCACGCGGGGCGTACGCGTCCTGCTGCCCGTCCTGCTCCCCGACGACGATCTCGACTGGGGCGAGTACGAGGGCGCGGACCGGCTGGTACGCGCCGGACGCGGGCTGCTGGAGCCGGACGGCCCCCGGCTCGGGCCCGGCGCCGTACGGGAGGCGGAGGCCGTACTGCTGCCCGGGCTGGCCGTGGACGGGCGCGGGATGCGGCTGGGGCGGGGAGGCGGTTCGTACGATCGCGTACTGGAGCGGCTCGCGGCCGTCCCCGTACCGCCGTGCCTGGTGGTGTTGTTGTACGCGCACGAGGTGGTGGCGCAGGTACCGGAGGAGGCGCACGACCGGCCCGTGCACGCCGTCGTCACTCCGGACGGCGTACGGCGATTCACGCGCGCCTGAAACGGAGGCCCGCGCGCGCCGCGGCCAGGGGTGCGGAACGGCGCGGGGCCCCGGCCGTGATCCCGGCCGGGGCCCGCGTACCGCATCTCCGGGCGTCAGCAGCCCCGGGGAATCCGGTTACTGCTGCGATTCCGTCGTTTCCGCGGAGTCCGGTGCCTCCGCCGAATCCGTCGAATCGGGTGCTTCCGATTCTTCCGACGGGACGAGGGTCAGGGTGTCGACCGTGTTCTCCTCCACCGCCTTCTCGGTGAAGGACCAGTCGAGCAGCTCGCCCTTGGCCCATTTGTCCGTCTGGTCGGTGTAGTGCGCGCTGTACGCGTGCCCCGACGCACCGGTCAGGTTGATCCAGCGCGACTTGTCCCAGTCGCCGACGTTGACCACCATCCGCATGGACGGCACCCAGACGACCTCGTATCCGGAGGCAGCGTTCCAGCCGGTGGCGTTCACCGTCGCCTCGCCGCCGCCCAGATTCCACGGGCCGCGGTTCAGCAGATGCTGGAGCAGGCCGGGGCCCTCCTTGCCGAGCGTCTGGTTCTTCAGCGTCAGCTGGTGCAGCCGGCCCCAGTTCCAGGTGTCCATGTCCTTGCCCAGCTCGGCCGTCAGCTCCCAGCGGGCGTCCTCCATGGCCCGGGCGAACAGCTCGTCACGGGTCTTGGTCGCCTTGTCCGTACGGCTGGCGGGCGAGGTCCACCAAGGGTTGTCCTCGTCCTTGTAGATGCTCTGGACCACCTCGAACCAGCGGTCTCCGCCGTCCGGCTGCGCCGAGTCGCCGTCCCGCTCGCCGCACTCGATGACCGGTTCGATCCGGTCGTCGGGCCCGGTCGCACCGGCCGGGGCAATGCTCAGGCAGTCACCCTCGGCGCGCAGCTCCTTCGGCAGCTTGTTGCCGAAGGCGAGCTTGAGGATGTTGCGCCAGACGGCGTTGAAGTACGCGGCGGCGGCCGAGTCCGGCTCCTGGCTGTAGTCCCAGCCCTCCAGCAGCTTCTGCGCCTCGCGGACGTTGGGGTCCTTGATGTCGAGCTTGATGAGGATGGGGTTCAGCAGCGAGGCGATCTCGCTCCTGTTGTCCATCTGCATCGTCCGCATGTCCTCGGTGGAGATCTTTCCGCCGTCTTTGATCTTCTGCTCGATCATCTGGTTGATGCGCTGGCTGCGGGCGCCGTATCCCCAGTCCTTGGTCAGCAGATGCGGGTACGACTCGTCGATGACGGCCTGGTTGGCGGTGACGATGTAGCCGCGCTCCGGGTCCTCCTCGTACGGCATCTCCTCGAAGGGGACGGGGTCCTTCTTCCAGTAGTACGCGGGGTCCCAGCCGGGCGCCGGACGGGTGCCGTCGCCCGTGGCGCGGACCGGGATCCGTCCCGGGGCCTGGTAGCCGATCTTGCCGGTCTTGTCGGCGTAGATCAGGTTCTGGGACGGCACCTCGAAGTTCTTGGCGGCCGCGCGGAAGGTGCGGAAGTCCTTGGCGCGGTTCAGGGCGAAGACGGCGTCCATGGACTTGCCGGGCCGGAGCGCGGTCCACTGGAGGGAAACGCCGTAGCCGGTGGCGCGGTCGGGGGCTTCGTCGTCGACCGGGGCCTTCACGCCGACGTTCTCCAGTTCGGTGGAGCGGTCGGAGATCAGGGGGCCGCGCTTGGTCTCCCGGACCGTGATCGTCCGGGGCTTGCCGCCCGCGACCTTGATGACCTCCCTGCGGACGGTCAGCTTCTCCTCGCGGTCCTGCTTGGTGTCGGTGACGTAGCTGTCACCGGAGACCTTCTCCAGATAGAGGTCGGTGACGTCGGCACCCAGATTGGTCAGACCCCAGGCGATGTCCTGATTGTGTCCGATGATCACACCGGGCATACCGGAGAAGGTGAACCCTGCGGTGTCGAAGGTGCAGGTGCTGGAGAGCTTCCGGCAGTGCAGGCCCATCTGGTACCAGAGCGACGGGAGCTGGGGGGCGAGGTGCGGATCGTTGGCGAGCAGCGGCTGGCCGGTGGTCGTGAAGCGGCCGGAGACGACCCAGGAGTTCGAGCCGATGCCGTCGCCGTTGGGGCCCAGCAGGGCGGGGATGCCGTCGAGGCTCTCGGCGATACCGGCGAGCTGGGTGTTCACACCTTCGACGGCGTCGGCGGCGTCGGTACCGCCGGTGAAGCCGTCGCCGGGGCCGCTGTTGCCGACGAGACCGGAGCCCTCGCCCGTACCACCCTGTCCGGAATCGGAACCGGATTCGGTGTTACCGCTGCCGTTGCCGTTGCCGTTTCCGCTGTCGAGCTGGGAGCCGCTGCCTTCGTTGTTGTCGCCGTCGCGCTTGTTGTCGGAGGGGTCCGCCTTCGGGTCGAAGACGCCCTCGGACTCGTCGACGGCGCCGTTGCTCATGATCGGCTTGTTCGTGCCGTGCCGATAGGCCGGATACAGCTGGTTGATCTGCGGGGTGTCCAGACGGGACTCCATCAGAGCGCGGTCGATCTCGTCCTGCATATTGCCGCGCAGGTCCCAGGCCATCGCCTTGAGCCAGGCCACCGAGTCGACCTCGGTCCACGGCTCCGGCTTGTAGTCGTTGGTGAGGGCGAGGGCCGCGTACTCGACCGAGAGCTCCTTGCCCTCCTTGCCCTTCAGATAGGCGTTGACACCGTCGGCGTACGCCGTCAGGTACGCCTTCGTGTCCGCCGAGAGCTCGGTGTCGAACTCCTTCTGCGCGACCTTTCGCCAGCCGAGCGTACGGAGGAAGGCGTCCGTCTTGACCTGCCCGGAGCCGAACATCTCGGAGAGCCTGCCGGCCGTCATATGACGCCGTACATCCATCTCCCAGAAGCGGTCCTGCGCCTGGACGAAGCCCTGGGCGCGGAAGAGGTCGGCGTCGCTGTCCGCGTAGATCTGCGGGACGCCGTAGTCGTCGCGTTTGACCTCGACCCGGCCCTCAAGGCCCGGAATGTCGATCTCGCCGGTCGTCTGGGGGAAGGAGGCGCGGACGGCGTCGACGCCCCAGTAGCCGCCGTAACCGATGCCGCCGAGCAGTGCGAGCACCAGGACGATCACGAGCAGGCGGCCGCGTCGCCCCTTCTTCTTCTTGGGGGAAGAGGCCGTTGTGTTGGAGGGCATCGCTGTCCTTCGAGGCGCAAGCTGGTCCTGGAGTGCTGGAGCAACCATAGGCGCAGCGGCCCCACGCCCCCGACGCGGTATCCGTCAGTGCCCGACCGGAGCGCCACCTTGCGCCCCATTCACGGCAGTTGGCGAACGGGAACAACTATGTGGTCACAGGCGTCAAGAAAACGTTAAAGATTAGGTAAGGTAACGAAGTGTCGCCGCCCGGAATCACCGTCCGGCACGTAGAGGCGCGAAGGGAAGGATCGGCCACTGACTGTTCACGACCTCAACGAGCTCCTGTTCAGCGGCGCTCTCGTCCTGCTGATCG
Organism: Streptomyces tsukubensis; assembly: GCF_003932715.1. Lineage (NCBI taxonomy): Bacteria > Bacillati > Actinomycetota > Actinomycetes > Kitasatosporales > Streptomycetaceae > Streptomyces > Streptomyces tsukubensis. The sequence goes on from NZ_CP020700.1 coordinate 3,138,493, forward strand.
CCGTCGCTGCGGTACGCATCTCGTCCCGTAGCGGGCTCCCCAGCCTGCTGCTGTATCTGGGCATCGGGGTGGCCATCGGCCAGGACGGCATCTTCAATGTCACGTTCAACAACGCCGAACTGACGCAGGTCATCGGTTATGCCGCCCTTGTGGTGATCCTTGCCGAGGGCGGCTTGGGCACCAAATGGCAGGAGATCAAACCTGCGTTGCCCGCGGCCGTCGCCCTGTCGACCGCCGGTGTCGCGGTGAGCGTGGGCATCACGGCTGCCGCGGCGCACTATGTCGTCGGTCTGGAGTGGCGTCAGGCGCTGATCATCGGTGCGGTCGTCTCGTCGACGGACGCGGCGGCAGTCTTCTCCGTGCTGCGGAGGGTGCCCCTGCCGTCGCGGATCACCGGTGTGCTGGAAGCCGAGTCCGGCTTCAACGATGCGCCCGTGGTCATCCTGGTCGTCGCCTTCTCGACGGCGGGACCGGTGGACGACTGGTACGTCCTCGTCGGGAAGATAGCGCTGGAGCTGGCGATCGGCGCGGGCATCGGCCTCGCGGTGGGCTTCGTCGGGGCCTTCGGGCTGCGGCATGTGGCGCTGCCCGCGTCCGGTCTGTACCCGATCGCCGTGATGGCCATCGCGGTGATCGCGTACGCGGCCGGGGCGATGGCCCACGGCAGCGGCTTCCTCGCCGTCTATCTGGCCGCCGTCGTCCTCGGGAACTCCGGGCTGCCGCACGCCCCGGCCAGCCGCGGTTTCGCCGAGGGGCTGGGCTGGATCGCGCAGATCGGGATGTTCGTCCTGCTGGGTCTGCTGGTCACCCCGCACGAACTGGGCGACGACCTGGTCCCGGCGCTGCTCATCGGTCTGGTGCTGACGATGGTGGCCCGGCCGCTGTCGGTGCTGTTCAGCCTGATTCCGTTCGGCATTCCCAAACGGGAACAGGTGCTGCTGTCCTGGGCCGGGCTGCGCGGGGCCGTGCCCATCATCCTGGCGACGATCCCCATGGTGTCGGGGGTCGCGGACAGCACCCGCGTCTTCAACATCGTCTTTGTGCTGGTCGTCGTCTACACCCTGGTGCAGGGGCCGACGCTGCCGTGGCTGGCGCGGGCCCTGAAGCTGGGCCCGGGCGCGCCCTCCGATCTGGGCATCGAGTCCGCGCCGCTGGAGCGGCTGCGGGGGCATCTGCTCTCCGTCGCCATTCCGGAGGAGTCGAAGATGCACGGTGTGGAGGTCGCCGAGCTGCGGCTGCCCGCCGGGGCTGCGGTGACGCTGGTCGTCCGGGACGGGAAGAGCTTCGTACCGCTGCCGTCGACGGTGCTGCGGCGCGGGGACGAGCTGCTGGTGGTGGCGACCGATCCGGTACGGGACGCGACCGAGCGGCGACTGCGGGCCGTGGGCCAGGGCGGCAAGCTGGCGGGCTGGCTGGGGACGGCGCGCTAGGCAAGGGGGTACGGGGGCGGTACGGGGGCTGCTGAGGCAGCCGGAAGCGGTCGGCCACCCAGGCCCGACCGCTTCCGGCGGGCGGGTGCGGTCGGTAGCGGCCGCGCCCGCCCGCCTTGCCCGGCCGGGAACAGCCGGGCAAGACCGGGAACCGCCCGGCAAGGCCGGGAACGGCCGGGCAGCCGGTACGGCCGGGGTGCGAGCCGCCGGAAGCGCACCCGCCCGGCTCCGGAAGGCGCTGTTCCGGGTGCCTCCCGGAACGAGCGGCTACGATGAGGGCACACCTTTGATCGACCACCTCTGCCTGACGCAGAGCTGGCGCGACCGTATGGCGGCCGCGGTGTCTCGGACGTCCCCGCTGTGGACCGGGCCCCGGTATCTACCGCAGTTCTGCGCGAGTGGACAGCTCTCGGCGGCCCCATAAGGCTCACAGCCCGTGGGAGCCGCTACCAGGCGGCAGAAAGGCACGGACCGTGGACTCCGCGGTCACCGACACCGGCGACGGCCGCCCTCAGGGCCCGACCGGCCGCCCCGGCGGCGGAAATGCCGACACCGCCTCCGGCAACACCACCGGCAGCCCTTCCGGCTCGCCGAAGGACGGCGGCCGTCCCGGGTACGGGCAGCTGCTGCGTACCCCCGGCGTCTGGACGTTCCTGCTGCCGGGCTTCGCCGCCCGGCAGCCGTTCGCGATGCTGACCATCGGCATCATCCTGCTGGTCCAGCACACCACCGGTTCGTACGGCAGCGCCGGCGCGGTCGCCGCGGCGGCCGGTGTCTCCATGGCGCTGTTCGCGCCGCAGAGCGGCAGGCTGGCCGACCGCTTCGGGCAGCGGGCCGTCCTGCTGCCGGGTGTCGTCGTGCATGCCGCGTCCGTCTCCGCGCTGATCGCCCTGGCGCTCGCCGACGCTCCCTTGTGGGCGCTGTTCACCGCGGCGGTCCCGACGGGTGCCTCCGTACCGCAGATAGGGCCCATGGTCCGGGCCCGGTGGGCGGCCAAGCTCGACGGATCGCCGCTGATGCCGACGGCTGCGGCGTTCGAATCGGTGACGGACGAGTTCACCTTCGTCGTCGGCCCGGTGCTGGCGACCGCGCTGTGCACCGGAGTGCACCCGGCCGCCGGTCTGATCGCCGAGGGCATCCTGACCCTGGTCGGCGGCCTCCTGTTCGCCGCTCAGCACCGTACGCAGCCGCCCGTCCTCCGGCCCGGCGGTGCCACCGGTACCACCGGCGGAGGGCGTGCTTCCGCGCTCTCGGTGCCCGGTGTACGCGTCCTGGTCGTGGCCTTCCTCGGTATCGGCTCCGTCTTCGGCGGTATGCAGGTCTCCCTGACCGCGTTCACCGAGGAGATCGGCAATCCGGGCGTGAACGGCGTCCTGTACGGCATATTCGCCGCGGGCAACATGCTGGCCGGGATCGCCTGCGGAGTCGTCGCCGCGAAGAACGGGCCGCTGCGGCGCATGGTCATCGGGTACGTGGGCCTGGCCCTCAGCGTCTCCGTGCTCTGGTCGCTGCACTCCGTGATCCTGCTCGGCGCCTTCGGCCTGCTGGTCGGGCTCTGTATCGCACCGGCCCTGATCAGCGGATACACCCTGGTGGAGAGCCTGGTGCCGGCTTCGGCACGTACCGAGGCGTTCACCTGGCTGACCGCGGCCGTGGCGCTCGGGCAGGCGGTCGCGGTGACCTCGGCGGGGCAGCTGGCGGATGCGCACGGCGCGAGCGCGGGATTCCTCGTTCCGCTGGTGGGAACCGTACTGGCGCTGGCCACCCTGCTGGCGCTGCGCACCCGCCTGATGCCCGGCGGCGGACGGACCGCGGGGCGGATAGCGGCCCGCGGAACGGCCCCGGAGGCCAGTGGCGAGGATCACCGCTCGCCGGTGCCGGTGGACTGAAACGTTGGAATAGGTCACTATAGACCGTCGTTAGCACTCACTGAGTGAGAGTGCCAGGAGGAAGACAAGTGCCGACCTACCAGTACCAGTGCACCGAATGCGGCGAGGGCCTTGAGGCGGTGCAGAAGTTCACCGATGACGCCCTGACCGTATGCCCGAGCTGCGACGGACGCCTGAAGAAGGTGTTCTCCGCGGTCGGCATCGTCTTCAAGGGTTCCGGTTTCTACCGGAACGACAGCCGCGGCGCGTCGTCGAGCTCGTCCCCGGCGACCTCGTCGAAGGGCTCCGGCTCGGAGAAGACGGCAGCGTCCTCCGGTTCTTCGGACTCCTCCGGTTCCTCTTCGTCCTCCTCCGCTTCGTCCTCTTCCTCGTCGTCGGCGGCGTCTTCGTCTTCTTCGTCGTCGTCGACCGCGAGCACTTCGGCCGCCTGAGGCCGTACGAGAGGCTCCTGGACCCCGTCCGCCGTGTGCGGCCGGGGTCCTTGCCGTACCCCGGGCCGCGGGTCCCGGGCTCCGGTTCCATGGCGGATTTCCGGGGGTTCCGGCCCGCCCGCGCGTCGATAGTGTGATCGGTATGGCGAACACCAACGCAGAGATCGGCGTGATCGGCGGCTCGGGGCTGTACTCCTTCCTGGAGGACGTCACCGAGGTGACCGTGGACACGCCGTACGGCAGCCCGAGCGACTCTCTTTTCCTGGGCGAGGTGGGCGGCCGGAAGGTCGCCTTCCTCCCCCGACACGGCCGGGGTCACCGGATTCCGCCGCACCGCATCAACTACCGCGCCAATCTGTGGGCACTGCGGTCCGTCGGCGTACGGCAGGTGCTGTCGCCCTGCGCGGTGGGCGGACTGCGCCCGGAGTACGGGCCGGGCACCCTCGTCGTACCCGATCAGCTCGTGGACCGTACGAAATCCCGGACCGAGACGTACTTCGACGGGGAGACACGGCCGGACGGCGCCGTGCCGAACGTGGTGCACACGACCTTCGCCGATCCGTACTGCCCGGCGGGGCGGGCCGTGGCGATGAAGGCGGCGCGCGGCCGCGACTGGGAGCCGGTCGACGGGGGCGCGCTGGTCGTCATCGAGGGGCCGCGGTTCTCGACCCGGGCCGAGTCCCGCTGGTTCGCGTCCGAGGGGTGGTCGATCGTGGGGATGACCGGGCACCCGGAGGCGGTCCTCGCCCGCGAGCTGGCGCTCTGCTACACGGCGCTGGCACTGGTCACGGATCTGGACGCGGGAGCGGAGACCGGTGAAGGCGTCTCGCACACCGAGGTGATGCGGGTCTTCGGCGAGAACGTGGGGCGGCTCCGGGAGGTGCTCTTCGACGCGGTGGCGGCGCTGCCGGCGGAGGTGGAGCGGGACTGTCTGTGCGTGGGCGCGCACGACGGCTGGAACCTGGGGATCGACCTGCCCTGACAGGGCGGGACGGGGTCGGGTCGGATCGGGGTACGGGCTCGCCGGATGCGGGCCGCCGGGCGGGCGGCGGGACACGGGAATGGTGGAGGAGTGGGCCGGTGGGGGGTGTGTGGGTGAGGAAGTTGTCCACAGTCGGCGGCCTGTCCACAGGCGTCAGCGGGATGCCGGCGGAAGGCGGATCGTGAGGGCATGCGGCCGGTGACGGCCGGGTCCGGTCTTCGACGACAGGCGGTGCCCGACGATGTCCGTTCTCCCTCCTTCCCCTTCCTCCTCGTCCCCGTTCTCTCCTCTTTCTCCTTCTCTTTCTCCCTCTCCTACGGGGTCTTCGCCTTCGAGGTCTTCGCCTTCCGGGTCTCCCCCGCATCCCGCGGGCTCGTTCCTTCCGCCGCCGTCCGTCCCGGGCCCCCGGAGCGTGCCGGAGTTCCCGCCCCTGCGGGTACGGGGCGGGACGCACCGGCTCCGGAGGGCGTTGCGGCGGCGCGGGCGCGTGCTTGCGGCCGGGCTCGCGGTGGTCGCGGCTGCCGTGGCCGCATCGGGTGCCCGGAGCGCTGTGGGGACGGACGGTGCTCCGTCGTCCGCCGGTGCGGCTGCGCGTGGCGGGCCGGGGGCCGTGGGGACGGCCGGACCCCCGGTGCGGATGGTGTCGGCTCCCGTGCGGATCGCCGATGCGGAGACGGTACGGCTGCTGCGCCCCGGCGACCGGGTCGATGTGATCGCGACGTCCGGCCCGTCTTCCGGGCCGGGCTCGGGGCCCGGTCCGCGGGCGGGCGCGGGCTTCGGGCCGGACAGCGGGACGGACGCCGGAGCGGAAGACCGGGCGGACCGTCGGACGGGCGATGCCCGGGTGGTGGTGTCCGGTGTGCGGGTGACCGCGGTTCCCGAGCCGCCGGAGGGGCCTGAAGGGCTTGAAAGGCTTCAAGGCGACGGCGACGGCGGGGCGCTGGTGGTGCTCTCCGTGCCACGGGCGTCGGCCGCCGAGCTCGCGGGTGCCGCGGCCACCTCCCGTCTCGCGGTGACGGTGTGCTGACGGCAGCGGGACGTGCCCTCGCGTACGGCACCGCCCCTGCTCCGTCCCTGCAGGCGGCCCCGGTTCGTACTGGCGTACCTTCGTTGCGTCTCCCGGTCACCCGGAATTGGACAGCGCGACCACTGTGTGCCGTAGGTTGCGGAGCGCTTAGCTCCGAATACCGCGTTCGCAACGAAAGGCTCAGTGGTGACCGAGAAGAAAGTCAGCGTCCTGGAGGGCTTCAAGACCTTCCTGATGCGCGGCAATGTGATCGACCTGGCGGTTGCCGTCGTCATCGGCGCGGCGTTCACCCAAGTGGTGAACTCCGTTGTGAAGGGGATCATCAACCCTCTGGTCGGCGCCTTCGGCACCAAGGACCTCGACGCCTACAGCTCCTGCATCAAGGGCACCTGCCAGGTGGTGAACGGCGAGGTGCAGGGCATCAAGATCCTCTGGGGTTCGGTGCTCGGCGCGACGCTGAGCTTCCTGATCACGGCCGCGGTCGTCTACTTCCTGATCGTCTACCCCCTGGCCAAGTACCTGGCCCGCAAGGCGGCCCGGGACGCGGCGAAGGAAGGCGCGAAGGAGGTCGTCGAGCTGTCGGAGCTGGAGGTCCTCAAGGAGATCCGCGACGCGCTGGTCGCGCAGTCCCGGGGCAACGGGACGGCGGGCGGATCTGCGGGGCGGCCCCTGCCGTAGCCGGTCTGTCGGCCGGAGGTCTCCGGGCTGCGGGTCAGAGGTGGTGGGGCGGCTTCTCGTCGAAGAAGCGCGCGAGGTCGTCGGCGCTGCCGCCCGCCGGAGGCCGCTCACCCCACCCGCGGTCCGTGTCGTCCGAGGACTGCCGGTCCAGCGGATCGTCGAAGATCAGGGCCGGGGCAGGGTTCGTGCGCCCGGGGTTCTTCGCGTCTCGCGGGCCGGGGGCGGGGGCGGTGCTCATGTCTCCAGGGTACGGCGGGTGGCGGTGGGCGTCAGCGGTCCTTCGGGCCCAGCGCCCACAGGCCCAGGACGACGAAGAACGACAGACAGAGGAAGGCCACCCCCCACCAGGCGGTTCCGGTGCGGCCCGCCATCCAGGCGTCGACGACCACGGTCAGGCCCCACAGCTGTCCGGCGACTGCCGTCAGGACGAGGACCAGACGTGCGGTGAGCCCCGCGGCCCGCTCCGGGTCCTGCTCCCCGCCGGCGCCGGGCCCCGGGCCGGTGTGGCGGATCCGGGGGTCCGTCCAGCCGCTGGTCGGTCTGATCTGCGGATACCGCTCCCGGACGGGCCGGTTCAGCCGGGGGTCCGCGCTCCCCGGACGGTACGAGGGCATGGGTGGCGGCCGGTCGTCGGGTCCGGGGGGCGGTCCGGGGGGCTGGGGGGTTCCGGCGGGTGTCATACGCGGTCCCTCGGGGGTACCGCCCCGGGGCAGCCGATCTCCAGGGCCCGCTCGGGCGCGATCTCGGCGAACTGGCGGCACCAGGCGTCCTTGTCGCTCTCCCCCGAGCGCGTGGTGGCGAGGGCCCAGATGCTGCCGTCGAGATCCTCGGTGACGATGACGCGGGGCAGCGGACGTGGCGGCGGACCGGCCGTGACCTCTCCGGTGCGGACGTTGAAGACCCCTTCGTGGCAGGGGCAGAGCAGCTCGCCTTCCTGACCGCGGTCGGCCCGGAACAGCACGGCGCAGGCGAGGTGCGTACAGACCGCGGAGTAGCCGACGAGGGTGCCGTCCGCGAGCCGCACGGCGACGGCCCGGTCCTCGTCGCCGGGGTAGGTGAAGGCGAGGGACTCGCCGGGGGCGAGCGTGTCGGCGATCTTCCGGGGCTCGGGGACCCCTTCGACGTCGTTGTGGCGGTGGAGGATGCCCGCGGCGACTCCGATGCCGCCGAGGGCGAGGCCGCCGGAGACGGTGGTGACGATCCGGAGGTAGTCGCGGCGGGTGGTGAGGGCGTCGGCCGCGATCCGGTCGTGCAGGGCCTCCCTCGCACCGCCCGGGACGCCTTCCGGCGGGCCGCCGGGCCCTTCGCCGCCGGAGCCGGGCGGAGCGCCGCTGTTCCCCGGCGGGCTTCCGGGTGGTCCGTCGCCGGGGCCCGAGGGCGGGGGCGCGGTCAGGCTCATCGGGGGTCCGCCTTCCGTACGTCGACTCCGTTCACCTCGACGACGGGCAGCCCGCCCGGGAGGGGGCGGCGGCCCCGGTCGGCGGGGACGACGGTGGCCACCCCGGTCCGTACGGTCGTGCCGCCGAAGGCGAAGGCGTCCACGACCTCGACGCCGGGCCGTTCGGCGCGCAGCTCGTCGAGGGTGCCGTAGAAGAGGGCCCCGGTGGGACAGACGGTGGCGCACATGGGGGCGAGTCCGGCGGAGGTGCGGTCGTAGCAGAGGTCGCACTTCATCTGGAGCTTCGCCGCGAGGTCGATCTTGGGGACGCCGAAGGGGCAGGCGTTGACGCAGTTGGCGCAGCCGATGCAGCGGGAGGTGTCGGCGGTCTGTACGACCCCGTCGACGGTGACCAGGATCGCGTCGGCCGGGCACACCTCGGCGCAGGGCGCGACGGGGTCCTCGCAGTGCATGCAGACGGTGGGAAGGGAGGCGACGGAATGGCCCTCGTCGGGGTAGTCGAGGTGGATCATCGACTTGCCGCGGTGCGAGTCGCATTCGCGGCAGGCGGAGACGCAGGCCTGGCAGCCGATGCAGCGGCCGGGGTCGATGAAGATCGTTCTGCCCATCATGGCGGGCGTCAGCTCCTCTCCGCGGTGCCGCGGCCCTGGGGTGCCGTGGGCGGCAGGGGATCGGTCCGGGCGGCCTGGGCCTTCGGGGGGTATGCGCTGCGGCCGGGCGGAGTGGGCGGCGCCGGGACCTCGTCGAGGTGTTCGGCGCGTTCGAGCCGGCAGGCGCAGACCTTGTACTCGGGGATCTTGGAGCGGGGGTCGAGTGCGGCGTTCGTCAGGGTGTTGGCCGCGGTGGGGATCGGCCAGTGGTACGGGACGAAGACGGTGTCGGGCCGGATCGCCTCGGTGACCAGGGCGGGCAGGACGGTGGCGCCGCGGCGGGTGACGACCCGGACGGGGTCGCCGTTGCGGAAGCCGTGCGCGGGGTGCAGTTCCACCCAGGGGCGCGGGGTCTGCTCGACCAGGGCGCCCAGTCTGCGGGTCTGGTTGCCGGACAGGAAGTGGGCGACGGTCCGGCCGGTGGTGAGCGACAGCGGGTATTCGTCGCTGTACGGATCCGCCGGCGGCCGCCACTCCACCCGCTGGAGGTGGATCAGCCCGTCCGGGTGGTGGGTCCGGCCGTCCTCGAAGAGCCGGGGCGTGCCCGGATGGTCGGTGGTGGGGCAGGGCCAGGCGATACCACCGGTCTCCTCCAGACGTTCGTAGGTGATGCCGTAATAGTCGTTGACCGTTCCGGCGGAGGCGATCCGGAGTTCCTCGAAGACGTCACGGGAGCCGGTGAAGGCGAACTTGTCGCCCGCGCCCAGCAGCTGGGCGAGGCGGCACATCACCCAGGTGTCGGTGCGTACTCCGGGGGGTGGTTCCTGGGCCTTGTTGTGTTTGACGACCCGGGCTTCGGCGTTGGCCATCACGCCTTCGTCCTCGGCCCAGGTGGTGACCGGGAGGACGACGTGTGCGTTGGCGGCGGTCTCGGAGAGGAAGAAATCGCATTGGACGTGGAAGTCGAGGGTGTCGTAGGCCGCTGTGACGGCCGGCAGGTCCGGAAGGGAGACGAAGGGGTTGTTGCAGATGCCGAGCAGACCGCGGATCTCACCGCGCCGCATCTGGTGGACCATTTCCACCATGGAGGTGCCCGCCCGGGGCAGTTCGGCCTCGTCGATGCCCCAGATCCGGCTGATCTGGCGGCGGTGCTCGGGATCGTTGATGGAGCGGCCGCCGGGCAGGAGGTCCGACTTCTGGCCGTGCTCCCGGCCGCCCTGTCCGTTGCCCTGGCCGGTGAGGGTGCCGTATCCGGCGCCGGGGCGTCCGATGTTGCCGGTGGCGGCGCAGAGGTTGATGACGGCGAGGCAGTTGTCCACGCCCTGGGTGTGGTGTTCGATACCGCGGGCGTGCCAGGCCATGGCCTTGTCGGCGGTGCCGAAGACCCGGGCGACCTCGGCGATCTGCTCGGCCGGTACTCCGCAGATCTCCGCCGCCCGCCGGGGCGGGCAGTCGGCGGCCGCGGCCCGGGCCTCCTCCCAGCCGCTGGTGCGCGTGGCGAGGAATGCCTCGTCGGTGAGGCTTTCTTCGACGACGACGTGCAGGACGGCGTTGAAGAAGGCGGCGTCCGTGCCGGGCCGCAGTGCCACGTGGATGTCGGCGGTACGGGCCACCGCGGTCTCGCGGGGGTCGACGACGATGAGCTTGGCCCCCCGGTCGCGTGCTCCCCATACGTACTGGGTCAGTACGGGGAAGCACTCCCCGACGTTGGCTCCGGCGATCAGCAGACAGTCGGTGAGGAGGATGTCGGAGAAGGGGTTGCCGGCCCGGTCGATGCCGAAGGCGAGTTTGTTGGCGCCCGCGGCGGAGACCATGCAGAGACGGCCGTTGTAGTCGACGTGCCGGGTCTTCAGGGCGATCCGGGCGAACTTGCCGACCAGGTAGGTCTTCTCGGTGAAGAGGCTGGCCCCGCCGAGCATGCCGAAGGCGTCGTTGCCGTGGCGGGCCTGGACGGCGCGGATCCCGGCGGCGGTGACGGAGAGGGCTTCGTCCCAGGAGACTTCCCGGAAGGGTTCGTCCCGGGAGCTGCGGACCAGGGGCGCGGTGAGCCGGTCGGGGTGGTTGACCTGCTGGTAGGCGTTGATGCCCTTGGGGCAGAGCCGCATCCGGTTGATGTCGTGGTTGCGCGGCTCGACGCCGAAGACGGTGCCGGTGCGGTCCACTCTGAGATATATGCCGCACTGCACCCCGCAGAAGCAGCAGTGGGTGGGGACGAGGGTCTCGCCGTCCCGGGCGCCCCGCCAGTTCCCGGCGGGCAGCCCTCCGGCGTCCCGGAAGGCGGTGGTGCCCGGCGGTGCGAGCGCCGGGTCCAGCGGCAGACGGTCGTCCGTGGCGGGCGGGCGGGGGGCGCTGGTCACCGGAAGCCCTTCTTGACCTCGGAGAGGTATGCGGAGCCCCGCAGGACCCGCTTGCAGCGGGGGCAGTACTCGGCCCAGTCGCCGAAGTCGAGTTCCAGATCACGCAGGGTGCCGCGGACGGTGTCGATGGACGGGGTGGTGTCGACGGGCTCCGAGCAGCGGCGGCAGACGAGGACCTCCGCGTCCTGTCGGGCCGTGTACTTGACCAGTTGCATACCGACGGCGGCCGGCCGCTGGACGATGTGGAAGAACTTGCCGAAGGGGATGTACACCAGCGTCAGCACGACCACGGCCATGTGCAGGACGGCCAGGAACTGGTATCCGCCGCCGTCGAGGAAAAGCGACGAGAAGGTGAGGAGGAGACCTGTGACGGCGATGACGATCAGGGCGATCAGCGGAACGAGATCGTAGGCGAACCGCTGCCCGGCGACGGTTCCCCGGTTTCTCGTGCGGCGCCACAGGAAATAGGAGGCGCCCGCGATGACCAGGACGGCGGCGAGGTCGAGGCCGTGGAACATGATCCAGCCGAAGGCGCTGAGGGCGTTGAAGCCGAGGACCTTGAATCCCCAGATCCGCATCTCGTAGCCGGGTCCGGAACCGCTGGCCGAGGTGAAGGTGAACCAGCCCCAGGTGAGGGGGAAGGTGATCAGAGCGGCGAGTACGCAGCCCCAGAACATCGACTGGTGGGCGATCCACCGGGCCCGGGAGCGGGCGCCCAGGAACTTCTGGAAGCCGAGGTAGGTGGCGATCATCCGGGGCACGGCGGTGGGCGCCCGGCGGAAGTTGGCGACCGAGAAGAAGGCGCGCCATCCCTGACGGAAGAGGCGGTGGGCGCCCGGGGAGGAAATCCAGACGGTGTAGCGGTAGGCCACACCGAAGGCGAGGAAGACCGTGGCGACGGCATAGGGAAGGAGGGCCGAGTCGAAGTTGTGCAGCATCCTGCTGCCGAGCACGATCGCCAGGATCAGCAGCCCGGAGACGATCGCCCCGACGAGCACGGCACGTGCCGCCACGGACCCGGACGTCTCGGGCGGGCGGGGGGAGAGGGAGGGGGGAGCCCCCCGGGGAGGTGGGTCGTCGGGAGGCGGCGGCGGGGCGGTCACGCGGCCACCGTAGGCAGCACCGGTGGAATGCGCCCTTTGTGGCAGATTCCTGTCAGGCGGTGGGGTGACGGCTTAGGCCAGTCGGCCCGTGCCCCGGATAGGGAGGGGGCCGGGCGCGGGAAGGGCCTCGTATGACGATGCCCCCTGCCGGAGACGGCCCCGAAGACAGGTCCGGGTCAGAGGCCGGTGGCGGGGCGGGCCCCGGGTCCGGGTCCGGGTCCGGGTCCGGTGCCGAGGCCGGGACGGGGTCAGGTGCGGGGGCCGAGCCCGGGGCCCGACCCGGAGCCGAAGCCGGGGCGGGGCCAGGGGCCGAGGCAGGGGCGGGTGGCGGGGAGTCCGGGGTGCTGCCAGGGCACGGGGTTGCGCCCTGGCGGCGCATGCTCCCCCGCCGTACCGACGAGCCGCACCGTGCCGCGACCCCGCTGGAGCTGTTCTTCGACCTCTGCTTCGTCGTGGCCGTGGCGCAGGCGGGCGTGCAGCTCGTGCACGCGGTCGCCGAGGGGCATATCGCGCAGGGCGTCGCCGGGTACGGGTTCGTCTTCTTCGGGGTGTGGTGGGCGTGGATGAACTTCACCTGGTTCGCCTCCGCCTACGACTGCGACGACGTGCCGTACCGGATCGCGACGCTGGTGCAGATCGCCGGGGTGCTGGTCTACGCGGCGGGGGTCCCGCGGGCGTTCGACGCGAACGACTGGAGCATCGCGGTCGCCGGGTATCTGATCATGCGGCTCGCGCTGACGACGCAGTGGCTGCGGGCCGCGGCTTCGGAGACCGGCGAGGCACGGCGTACGGCGCTGCGGTACGCCGGGGGGATCGCGCTCTGCCAGCTGGCGTGGGTGGCGCTGCTGTTCGCGCCGGACGACACCAAGCGGTGGCTGTTCCTGGTGGTGATCGCGGGCGAGCTGGCGGTGCCGCTGTTCGCGGAGTTCCGGCACCGGACGCCGTGGCATCCGCACCACATCGCGGAGCGGTACGGGCTGTTCACGCTGATCGTGCTCGGGGAGACGATGTCGGCGAGCACGATCGCCGTCCAGTCGGCGCTGGACGAGCACAAGGCGGTGGCCGAGCTGCTGCCGCTGGCGGCCGGGGGCCTGCTGATCATCTTCTCTGCCTGGTGGATCTACTTCGCGGTCCCGGAGCACGAGCATCTGACGTCCAACCGGCGGGCGATTCCGTGGGGCTACGGCCATGTGCTGGTGTTCGGTTCGGCCGCGGCGATCGGCGCGGGCATGGAGGTGGCCGTGGAGCACGCGGTCGGCCAGGCGCGGGTGTCGGACGCGGCGGCCGCGGCCTCGGTCACCGTGCCGACGGCGGTCTTCCTGCTGACGGTGTGGCTGCTGCACTCCCGGCATTTCAAGCGGGGTGCGGCACAGCAGTCGGTGCTGCCGCTCGCGGCAGCGGCGGTACTGGGATGCACCTTCGGCGGTGACTGGGCGGTTCCGGCGGCCGGTCTGGTGGCGGCGGGGGCGGTGGCGGTCGGGGTGGTGCTGTCGGAGCGGACGCGGGGCGCGGCGCTGCCCGCGTGATCCCGCGTGATACGGAGACCCCATGAGTGATGCGAGTGATGCGACGGGCGTACGGGACGGGCTGACGGATGTGGCCGGGCTGCGGGTGGGCCATGCGGAGGTACCGGGCCCGGGGGCGTTGAGCGGAACGACGGTGGTGCTGGCGCCGGAGGGGGGTGCGGTGGCGGCGGTGGACGTCCGCGGCGGCGGCCCGGGCACGCGGGAGACGGATGCGCTGGACCCCCGCAATCTGGTGCAGCGGGTGGAGGCGGTGGTGCTGACCGGCGGCAGTGCGTTCGGGCTGGACGCGGCGGGCGGGGTGATGGCGTGGCTGGAGGAGCGGGGGCGGGGGGTGCCGGTGGCGCCGGGCCGGGTGGTGCCCGTGGTTCCGGCGGCCTGTGTGTTCGACCTGGGGCGCGGCGGGGACTGGGGTGCGCGGCCGGGGGCGGCGACGGGCCGGGCCGCGGTGGAGGCCGCGGAGGCGTCGGGCGAGGGCGCTCCGGTGGCGGAGGGGAACGTCGGCGCGGGCCGGGGTGCGGTGGCCGGTGGGCTCAAGGGGGGTGTGGGGACGGCGAGTGCGGTGCTGCGGGGCGCGGGGGCGGACGGTGCGGATGTGACGGTGGCGGCGCTGGTGGTGGCGAATGCGGCGGGGTCGGTGGTGGATCCGGCGACGGGGGTGCTGTACGGGCAGTACGTGCACGGGACGGGCGGCGGTGCGCCGGGGGCCGCCGGTGCGGGGGCGGAGTGGATCCGGTTCCCGGAGCCCGCGGTGCACGCGGCGGCGCTGCGGCGGCTGGAGGAGGCGCGGGAGGCGAGCGGTCCGCCGCCGTTGAACACGACACTGGCGGTGGTGGCGACGGACGCCGATCTGGTACGGGCGCAGGCGCACAAGCTTGCGGGTACGGCGCACGACGGTATCGCGCGCGCCGTACGTCCGGTGCATCTGCTGAACGACGGCGACACGGTGTTCGCGCTCGCCACGGGGGCGGTCGCGCTGCCCGCGGAGAGTCCGCTGGCGCTGAACGGTGTGCTGGCGGCGGGCGCGGACGTGGTGTCGCGGGCGCTGGTGAAGGCGGTGCTGGCGGCGGAGTCGGTGGCGGGTCCGGGCGGGGTGTATCCGGCGTACCGCGATCTCTACCGGTAGCCCCACCGCAGCCGTCGTACGCCCGGCCGAGGACATCAACTGACATGCCAGATATGCACCGTTGACAGCGGGCGGGAACTTCCCCAAGAGTTCCTACGTTTTCGGTAAGGCTGGACGCGGTGTCGGAAGCAGGGGCTACTTTTAGCAATCAACGTGTTACTTGTGGCGACGGCCAGGAGACCCACTTTGAACGATCCGTACGAGACAACCGAGACGCACCTCGCGCGACTCCTGGGTCGGGCGCTCAACTCCTTCGACCTGCCGGATGCGACGGTCGAGAGACTGTACTCGGCTCTGGCTCACGCGAGTTCGCTGCACTCTTCGCACCACAGCGCGGATCTGGACCGTGCCACGTACCGTCATGCGTATCTGCTCGCCGACGGTTCCTCGGTGGTGCTGTGGGAGCTGGTGCACAATTCGGGGCCCGGCAGTTCGGAGCAGCACGAGGTGTACGCGGACGAGTCGGAGGTGCGGCTGGCCGCTTCCCGGCTGCCGTCGGGCTTTCCCGGTTTCGCGGACCCGGGTCCGGCCGGCCGTCCGGATGCGGGTTTCGGTGCCGTCCGCGGTTCCGGCAGGGGCGGCGGGCACGGCAGCCCGGGCGCGGGGGCCGTTGGTGCGGGTGCTGCCGGGGCCGAGGCGTCCGGTGGCGAGTACGGCGTACCGGACGCGGCGGACCGGGGTGCGCTCGGGCCCGCGGGTCTGGGTTCCGATCCCCTTCAGGGCGGGGATTTCGGTCCCGTCCCCGGTCCGGGGTTCGACAGCGATATCGACCTGCTCGCCGGGCTGCTGGCGGCGCCGCCCGCCCCGCTTCCCCGGATGTACGTCCCGGACAACTCCGCCGACCACGCCCGCCGGGTGCTGCGCCGCGCGGAGAATGCGGACGGTCCCGGTCCGGAGACGGCGGAGTTGCTGCGCAGCGCCTTCGCCCACCACATCACCCAGGTCTTCGGCCGTCAGTGCCGGGTCGGTGACCGGGAGGCCGGGTTCACCCTCTACGAGCATGCGTTTCTGCTGATCGACGGGGCGGAGGTCTCCCTCTGGGAGGTCGAGCACACGGCGACTCCCGACGGCAGGCATATGTGCGAGGTGTATGTGTCGGAAAGTGATGCGCGAGGGGCGATGGAATCGCGCGGGCGGGGTCGTTCGGTGCCGCGCGCCGGTCTCTGACAGAGCTTCCCGCATCCCGTCCCGGTGCAGGCAAGGGCCGAGGGCCCCGGGGTGTGTCTCCCGGGGCCCTCGGTTCGTTCTGTTGCTGCCAGTGCCCTCAAGGACTACTGCCCCGAGGACTGCTGCTTCAGGGGGTCAGCGCGGTTTCCCTGACCTTCTCGGTGTTCGCAGCGGCCTGCGGGTCCCCGGCGTTCTCCTCCGCCCCGGCTCCGGTGGCCGTGTCCCGCGGCTCGCCGGGGAGTTCGCCGCCGCCGCCCTCCAGATGCTGGGCCGGGCGGGCGGGCAGCGCGAACATCAGCAGGAAGATCACGCCCAGGACCGCGACGATCCACCACAGCGACCCCTGGAAGGCGTCCGAGAAGGCGGTTCCGGTGGTGCTCGGGGTGAGCCGCTCCTCGTCGATGGCGCCGAAGAAGACGACGGCGACCAGTCCGAGTCCGAGGGCGGTGCCCATCTGCTGCACGGTGCTGATCAGCCCGGACGCGGATCCGGCGTGCTCGCGCGGTACGCCGGACAGGATCGCGTCGGTCAGCGGGGCCACGATCAGGCCCATTCCGGCGCCCATCAGGACCAGCGGGGCGATCATCTGCCAGGTGGTGATGGCGGTGCCGTAGCGGTCGGCCTCCCAGATGTAGAGCAGAAGTCCGGCGATCATCGTCAGCGCACCGGCCTGGAGGACCTTGCGGCCGTACTTCGGTACCAGCTTCTGGACCGAGATCCCCGCCGCGACCGAGACGGCTATCGAGAACGGGACGCCCGTCAGCCCGGCGCGCAGCGCGCTCCAGCCCAGACCGGTCTGCATATAGATCGTCCAGACCAGGAAGAAGACACCGAGGGCGAGGCCGAAGACGAGCTGGACCGAGATTCCGGCGGCGAAGGACTTGACCGAGAAGAGGGAGAGTTCGATCAGCGGTGAGCCGTCCTTGCGGGCCTTGTACCGCTCGTAGGCCACCAGGGCTCCGAAGACCGGCAGGCTGCCGGCCATGCAGACGTAGCCCCAGACGGGCCAGTCCAGCTCATGGCCGCGGGTCAGCGGATAGACCAGCATCAGCATGGCGGTGGTGACCAGGACGACGCCGACGAAGTCGAGCCGGAGCGCCTTCGGTGCCTTGGACTCGGTGATGTACTTGCGGCCCAGGATCAGCCCGGCGATGCCGACGGGCAGGTTGATCAGGAAGATCGGGCGCCATTCGAGGCCGAAGAGGTTCCACTGGGTGAGCAGGGCGCCGAGGAGCGGTCCGGAGACCGCGCCGAGTCCGACGATGGCGCCGAAGAGTCCGAAGACCTTGCCGCGTTCATGGGCCGGGAAGGTGGCGTGGACGATGGAGAGCACCTGGGGGACCATCAGGGCCGCCATGGCGCCCTGGAACAGCCGGGCCGCGATGAGCATCTCCGGGTTGGCGGCCAGACCGCAGAGCGCGGAGGCGACGGTGAATCCGCTGATGCCGATGAGGAAGAGGCGCTTGCGGCCGTAGATGTCGCCGAGCCGACCGCCCGTGATCAGACCGGCCGCGAAGGCCAGAGCGTATCCGGCGGTGATCCACTGGATGGCGCCGAAGGACGCGTCGATGGTCCGCTCGATGCTGGGGATCGCGATATTGACGATGGTGACATCGACGAGGTCCATGAACGCGGCCGTCATGATCACGGCGAGGGCGATCCAGCGGCGCCGGTCGGCCTCTCCTCCGGCGGCGTTCTCACCGGCGGTGGGACCGGAGAGGCCGTCGGACTCGTCGGCCGGGGACTCCGGTGCACTGCTCTGGGCTGGCTTTGAGGTCATGTAAGGACAGTAGGAGGCCACTAGGACAAAAGCAGTCCTAGTTGGGGTCATCCTGGGAAACATGACGGACACTCCAGTACGCCTGTTGAATCTTCTCTCCCTCCTCCAGACGCCGCGCGAGTGGCCGGGCAGCGAGCTGGCCGACCGGCTCTCGGTGAGCACCCGGACCATCCGCCGGGATATCGACCGGCTGCGGGATCTGGGCTATCCGGTGGAGGCCACGAAGGGTGCGGTCGGTGGATACCGGCTGGTCGCGGGGGCGGCGATGCCTCCGCTGCTGCTCGACGACGAGGAGGCGGTGGCGATCGCGGTGGGGCTGCGGGCGGGGGCGGGGCATGCCATCGAGGGCGTCGAGGAGGCGTCCGTACGGGCTCTGGCCAAGCTGGAGCAGGTGCTGCCGAACCGGCTGCGGCACCGGGTGTCGGCCCTGCAGAACGCGACGATCCCGCTGGTCCGCGGCGACGGGGCGACGATCGACCCGCGGACGCTGACCGTGATCGCGGGTGCGGTGAGCGGGCGGGAGAAGCTGCGCTTCGGCTATCGCGCCGGGGACGGTGCGGAGACGAAGCGGCTGGTGGAGCCGTATCGGCTGGTGTCGACCGGGTGGCGCTGGTATCTGGTGGCGTACGACCTGGGCCGGGAGGACTGGCGGACCTTCCGGGTGGACCGGGTGTCGGAGCCGTTTGCGACGGGGGCGCGGTTCGAGGTCCGGGAGCTGCCGATGGGCAGTGGGGCGGAGTTGCTGAAGGCGACGATGTCGAGGCGGTCGCGGAACGAGTACGACGTGGAGGTGGAGTTCGAGGCACCGGCGGAGTTCGTGGCGGCCCGGCTGCCGGCGCATCTGGGGGCGCCGGTACCGACCGGGGACACGAGCTGCCGGCTGCGGCACCGCTCCACGGACTCGGTGGAGTGGCTGGCGGTACGGCTGGCCCTGGTGGACTGCGAGTTCACCGTCCGTGCGCCGGTCGAGCTGGTGGAGTACGCGAGGGATCTCGGCGCCCGTCTGACGCGGTCCACGGCGGTCTGAGGGGAAGCCCGCGCCGGGACGGTACGCCGACGGGCCCGCGCGGCACGGCACGGCGCGGGCACGACACGGCGCGGCGCGGGAAAGCGCAGGCACGGAAAGCGCAGACGCGGGAAAGGACCGGCACAGCACGACACAGCACGGACCGGCGCCGGCAAGCACCGGCGGGCGCGGACAGGACCCGTGGGGACCCGCGCAGGGAAGGACCCCGAGGCCGGGGGGAGGGCCTCGGGGTCCGCTCGGTGGGGGCCTGTTCGGCCCCGGGTGGCGGGGTCCCGCCCACGGGACGCGCCGCCGGTCGGGCGTTGGTACGGGCGGTGGTACGGCGTCCGGATGACCGGCCGCCGCCCCGGTCCGCTACGCCGGTACGGCCTACGCCGCCTCGTCGAAGCCCGTGTCCCGCGCCATGCGCTTCAGCTCCACCAGCGCGTGCTTTTCGATCTGGCGGATGCGCTCCCGCGTCAGGCCGTGCTCCTTGCCGACCTCGGTCAGGGTGCGCTCCCGGCCGTCGACGATTCCGTACCGCATCCGGATGATGGAGGCGGTGCGCTGGTCGAGCTGTCCGATCAGATCGTCGAGGCCTTCGCTGCGCAGCAGCGTCAGCACGGACTGCTCCGGCGAGATCGCGGAGGTGTCCTCCAGCAGATCACCGAACTGGGTCTCCCCGGCGTCGTCCACGGCCATGTTCAGGCTGACGGGGTCGCGGGCCCAGTCCAGGACGTCGGTGACGCGCTCGGGGGTGGACCCCAGCTCCTGCGCGATCTCGGCGGCCTCGGGCTCCCGGCCCTTCTCCCGGTTGAATTCGCGCTGCACCCGGCGGATCCGGCCCAGCTCCTCCACCAGGTGGACGGGGAGCCGGATGGTGCGCGACTGGTCGGCTATGGAGCGGGTGATGGCCTGGCGGATCCACCACGTCGCATAGGTGGAGAACTTGAAGCCCTTCGCGTAGTCGAACTTCTCGACCGCGCGGACCAGGCCCGCGTTCCCCTCCTGGATGAGGTCGAGCAGCGGCAGTCCGCTGCGCGGATAGCGGCGGGCGACGGCGACGACCAGCCGGAGATTGGAGCGGATGAACTCGTCCTTCGCCCGCTCGCCCGCGGCGGCCAGCGCCTCCAGCTCCTCGCGCCCGGCTCCGCCCGCCTCGCCCTCCACCTCGCCGTCGAGGATCTGCCGGGCGTAGACCCCGGCCTCGATGGTCTGGGACAGCTCGACTTCGCGGGCCGCGTCGAGCAGCGGCGTACGCGCGATTTCGTCGAGATACATGCCGACCAGGTCGCGGTCGGCGATTTCTCCGCCGGAGGCGCGAGCGCTGCTGGCCCGGCCAGTGGTCCCCTTGGTCTCGGACTGGCGACGGGCGACGGCACGGGTGGCCATGCGAGCTCCCTTGCTGAGTAGGTCGCGACACCCTTCCGGGTGCCCTGCTTCCGATGGAATCAACGATTGCAATCCGGACAGAATTCCCGTGGGGCCCGGCATTTTTTATGATCTTGCAGTACCCTGTCCGGCCACATGAGGAGGTTGCATGATCCGCTCCGGGCGGAAGCCAACAGAGCTGCAGGTCAGAGCGGGTAGGGAGGGTGATCTCGCGGAGCTGACCGCGCTCTACAACCACTATGTCGTGGAGACACCCATCACGTTCGACACCGCTCCCTTCACCACCGAGGAGCGGCTTCCGTGGTTGCGCTCCCACCCTGAAGACGGCCCTCACCGTCTTCTGGTTGCCCGGGACGCCGGAGAGGCCCTGCTCGGCTATGTCACCACCAGCCCGCTGCGGCCCAAGGCCGCGTACGCGACCTCGGTCGAGGTCAGCATCTACTGCGCCCCCGACGCGGGCGGCAAGGGCGTGGGCACGGCGCTGTACGAGCAGCTGTTCAAGGAGCTGGAGGGCGAGGACGTCCACCGGGCGTACGCCGGGATAACCCAGCCGAACGCGGCGTCGGAGCGGCTCCACACCCGCTTCGGATTCCGCCCCGTGGGGACGTACACGGAGGCGGGCCGGAAGTTCGGCCGCTACTGGGACATCACCTGGTACGAGAAGCACCTCGGCCCCGGCACGGCCTGACCCCGGCCCCCTGCACCCGCCGGGCGGCCCTGCCGCGCCCGGAGACGTAGGACCGAAGGCGGGGGCCGAGTGGGGCCACGGCCCGTTACGGCCCCCGCGAGGCCCCGCCTAGGGTCCGGACCATGACGACCCAGCCTCCCGGAACCTCCCCCGCCCCGGACGACGACCACCCCGTCGCCAGCGGTCGGACCACGCCCACGGGCATCACCGACACGGGTACCGCCGACACCACCGGCATCCTCGACGAGGCCCTCGGACGCATCCATGTCTCCGGCCCCGAGCGCAACGGCTGGCTCAGCAATCACGCCCCGATGGCCGTCGAGGCCCTGGTCCACCACGGCAGCTCCGCCACGGTCCACCGCTGGCTGGACCGCTACCGCGACAACCTGGAGGAGATGCCGGCCCCTTACGCCCCGATCACCGCCGGCACCTGGCGCGAAGCCCTCGGCGACCCCCGCCGCATCGCGGACTGGGCGCTCCACTTCGAGCGGGAGACCGCGGAGCGGCCGTGGCGCGAGGTACTGGCCGAGTGGTGGCCCCGGCTGCTGCCGGGCATCGCGGGGGGTGCCACGCACCCTGTGATCCGGGTGGGTCACGCCGTACGGACGCTGCTGACGACCGAGGAGACCGCGCCCCGGCTCACGGAGTTCGCGCACGCCCTCGGCTACTGGACGGCGCGCCACGCCCCGCTGCCGGACGTCCTGCGGTTCACTGACTCCCCCGCGGCGGCGACCGCGGCGCTCGGCGCGGTCGCGCCCGTACCGGACCAGTCCGGCGGCATCGTGTCGCGGCTGGCACAGCTGACCGAACTTCCCGGCTGGGCGGGCGCTCCCGCCTCCCCGGAGGAGGCGGAGGCGCGGCTGCGCGAGCTGGTGACCGCGGCGGTGCACCGGTACGCGACCCACGGCCACGCCGAGCCGGTGATGCTGGTCCACGCGGCGACCGCGCCCAATGCCGTACTGCGGACGCTGCCCGCGCTCCCCCGGGAGCTGTGGGCGCCGAGCCTGGGGGCGGCGTGGGCGGCGTCGGCGGCCGTGACCGCCGTGTACGTGCCCGCGGGGCTGGCGCCGTGGGAGGGTACGGCCGCGGACCGGACGCCGGAGGAGATCTTCGAGGCCGCCGCGGCCCACGGCGACGACCACACCGTCAAGTTCACGGACACGGCGCTGGACATCGGGGACGCCGGGGCGCTGACGGCCGCGGTCCGCTCCGTCGAGCTGAACGAGCCGTTCCTGTAAGCCCGCACCGGCACCCCCACCCGCACCCCCACCCGCTTCGGCTCAGCCGAACTGCAGGGACCTTTTGGCGAGCCCCCACCAGAAGCCGTCGATCACACTGCGCCCCCGGTCCAGCTCGCCCTCCGACGCGCCGAGGGCGACGAACAGCGGTGCGAAGTGTTCCGTACGGGGGTGGGCGAGCCGCCCGGCCGGCGCGGCGTGCTCGAAGTCGAGCAGCGCGTCGACATCGGCGGCGGCGAGCGCCTCCCGCCCCCAGTCGTCGAACTCGACGGACCAGCCCGGGATGCCGTCGTGCCGGAGGGCGGCGAGGTTGTGGGTGAAGAATCCGCTGCCGACGATCAGCACGCCCTCGTCGCGGAGCGGTGCGAGCCTGCGCCCGATCTCCATCAGCCGCTGCGGGTCGAGCGTGGGCATCGACACCTGGAGGACCGGAATTGCGGCGTCCGGATACATCTCGACCAGCGGTACGTAGGCGCCGTGGTCGAGCCCCCGGTCCGGCACGTCCTGGACCGGCGTACCGGCCCGGCGCAGCAGTTTCCGTACGGATTCAGCGAGGGCGGGCGCACCGGGGGCCGCGTACCGGACGCCGTAGTAGCGCTCGGGGAAGCCCCAGAAGTCGTACACCAGCGGCACGGTCGTGGTGGCGCCGAGGGCGAGGGGCGCCTCTTCCCAGTGGGCGGAGACGACCAGGATCGCCGTGGGCCGGGGCAGCCCGGCCGACCAGGCGGCGAGCTGGCCGGGCCAGACGGGGTCGTCGGCGAGTGGGGGCGCGCCGTGGGAGAGGTAGATCGCGGGCATGCGTCCCGCCGGGGGTGTGCCGGACGGGCCGGTGACGGTGGTCATGGGGGAGGCTCCGATCCACTTGAAAGTTCAAGCTACCGGCTACCCTAAACCCGATTTAGTTCAACTTTCAAGAATGGGTCGTAGAGTAGAGGTATGAACACGGCATCCACGGCGCCCGTCGCCGAAGACGCAGGCGAAGGCGGGGGCGGAGTCACGAGCGGAGGCGGCCGGGTGCCGCGCTGGCTCAGCGATGACGAACAGCGCGTCTGGCGCGCCTATCTCCATGCCACCACCCTCTTCGACGACCACCTCGACCGCCAGTTGCAGCGCGATGCGGGGATGCCGCATATCTACTACGGACTGCTGGTCCAGCTCTCGCAGGCGCCGCACCGCCGCAAGCGGATGACCGATCTGGCGATCGACGCCAAGATCACCCGCTCGCGCCTCTCGCACGCCGTCGCCCGGCTGGAGCAGAAGGGCTGGGTACGGCGCGAGGACTGCCCCTCCGACAAACGCGGCCAGAACGCGGTGCTGACGGACGAGGGGTACGCGGTGCTGGAGGAGGCCGCGCCCGGCCATGTCGACGCGGTACGCCAGGCGATGTTCGACCGGCTGTCGCCCGAGCAGGTCGAGCAGCTCGGCGAGATCATGCTGATCATCGCGGACGGCCTCCAGCCCTCGGACTCGGGCGCCGACCTGCCCTGGCTGCGCTGAGCCCCTCGGCTCCCCGGCCCGGATATGCGGAAGGGCCCCGCCGGATCTCTCCGGCGGGGCCCTCCGCCCTCCGCGTCACCGCCCGCTCTCCCCGGTGGAGCAGGCGGTGCACCCGCGGTGGTTCCGCGGCCGTCCGGCCGCGAGGCCTCCGGGCCGTGCCCGGAGCCCGCTGAGCCCTTGGGGGCCCTTGGGGGCCCTTGGGGCCGGGGGTTGAACGCCCCCGCCCGGCTCAGTGAGCGATGACGGGAATCTTCACCTCGGCGTCCGCGCCCTCGCCGCCGGACGCGGCACCGGCCCCGTCCGCTCCCGGCTTGCCCGCGTTGATCATCACCAGGGCGATCGTGGCGGCGACGACCAGGATGGCGACCGCCCACCAGATCGCGGTGGTGAAGCCGTGGACCATGCCCTGGAACTGGAGCAGCTGGGGATTGGTCGCCCCGGCCGCGCGGTCGGTGATGAACGAGGTGGTGGCCGAGGCCGCGATGGTGTTGAGCAGAGCCGTACCGATGGCGCCGCCGACCTGCTGGGAGGTGTTGACCATCGCGGAGGCGACTCCGGCGTCCGTCGGCCGGACCCCGTGGGTGGCGAGTGCCATCGCGGGCATGAACGCCGTACCCATGCCCAGACCGAGCAGCAGCTGCGCGGGCAGGATCAGTGCGGTGTACGAGCTGCCGATCTCCAGCTGGGTCAGCAGCAGCATGCCCACCGCGGCGACCAGGAAGCCGGGGCCCATCAGCCAGCGCGCCGGGAGGCGCGTCATCAGACGGGTACCGATCTGGGTGGAGCCCACGATCATGCCGACGATCATCGGCATAAAGGCGAATCCGGTCTTGACCGGCGAGTATCCCTCGACGACCTGGAGGTAGATCGTCAGGAAGAGGAACAGGCCGAACATCGCGATGATCGCGAGACCAAGGGAGAGGTACACCCCGCCGCGGTTGCGTTCGGTCAGCACCCGCAGCGGCAGCAGCGGCGCCTTGACCTTGGACTCGGTGACGACGAAGGCGCCCAGCAGCACCACGGACGCGACGAACATGCCGATGGTCAGACCGTCCGACCAGCCGGAGTGCTCGGCGCGGGCGAAGCCGTAGACCAGCGCCACCAGACCGAGGGTGGAGAGGATGACACCGGGGACGTCCAGCGCGGAGCGGTTACGGGCGCCCGCGGGCTCCCGGATCACCAGATAGGCACCGACGGCCGCGACGACCGCGAAGGGGATGTTGACGTAGAACGTCCAGCGCCAGTCCAGGTACTCGGTGAGGAAGCCGCCGAGGATCAGACCGACGGCGCCACCCCCACCGGCGATCGCACCGTAGATACCGAAGGCCTTGGCGCGCTCCTTGGCATCGGTGAACATCACGGCGAGCAGCGACAGCGCGGCGGGCGCGAGGAGCGCGCCGAAGGCGCCCTGGAGGGCCCGGGAACCCAGCATCATCGCCTCGCCGGTGGCGGCACCGCCGAGCGCGGAGGCCACGGCGAAACCGATGAGGCCGACGATGAACGTCCGCTGCCGGCCCCACAGGTCGGCGATCCGGCCGCCGAAGAGGAGGAGTCCGCCGAAGGCGAGCGCGTAGGCCGTGATGACCCACTGGCGGTTGCCATCGGAAATGCCCAGGTCCTCCTGGGCGGTGGGCAGGGCGATGTTCACGATGGTGGCGTCGAGGACGACCATCAGCTGGGCGAGCGCGATGAAGACGAGCGCCTTCCACCGCGCCGGATCGGCACCGGCAGGGCCGGTATCCGCGAGGGCGGTGTCGGGAAGAGTGCGGTCGGTTTTTGACATGGCTGGGGCCACCTAGGAGTGCGAAGGGTTCACCAAGGGTGAAAAAGGGCGGACGGTCTGCGCGGCGGCCCGGCCCGGTACCGGTCGGTTGATCAGCAGGTCCGGTCGGTCCGGTCGGTCGGCGTCGGCGGAACGGTTCGCACGGCTCGGCTCGGTCCGTACGGGTCAGGTCGGTTCACAGGTACGGATCGGATCGGGTCGTACGGGCTCGGGCTGTCGGGCTCGTCCGGTCGAAGTCGGTGCGGTCTGTACGGGCTTGCGGTCGGTGGGCTCTGGGGGGCGGGTGGGGTCAGTGGTTGCGCAAATCCTCCAAGGTGGCTGGTCTGCCGGGGAGTTCGGAGCGGGCCGGGGCCTCGACACCGTCCAGGAAGAGCTGGAGATGGCGGTGGACGAAGCGTTCGCTGCTGTCACGGCTCGCGCCCGGCAGGGGGCGGGTGAACTGGCCGATGACCACCATGAGATCCCCGGCGCCGACGTCGCGGCGCATCCGGCCGGCCGACTGGGCCCGTTCGATCAGGGCCGACATCTCCGCCTCCAGGCGGGTCCGCCGGACGACCAGCTCGGGATGGTCCCGGTCGAAGGTCTCCCGGATCATCGGGCAGAGCGCCCCGGTCCGTTCGTCGGCCGCGCCGTGCGCGAACCGGCGGACGGCGTCGAAGGGGTCGCTCTCCTCGGCAGCAGCCCGAACCGCCAGCTCACAGGTGCGGTCCAGGACCGAGAGGACGACCTCGTGCACCAGGGAGGCGCGATCGGGGAAGTGGCGGTAGAGCGTGGCATTGCCGACACCCGCGCCACGGGCGATCTCGTCGAACGATACCTCGGGACCGATGGCCGTGAACATATCCCGGGCGGTCCGGACGATCCGTTCGCGGTTCCGCTGGGCATCCGCCCTGGGCCGGGTGCGCGGCGCCCGGCTCGGAGCAACATGGGCACAGCCCGGCGGGGCGGCCTCCACAGGAGCCTCCCCGTCGGCGGTACCGGCGGCCATGCACACGATCCCACTCCCTGTCCGTCGCCTTCCGGCGTCTTCCGTCGCGTCCGTCGCATCCGTACGAGGCGACCGATCGCCCCGGACGAATCCCCGGGCGGTCCCCGGATGTCCGTTCCGCCGGAAGTGGGGACCGGTTCCCCGTTTTCCTGCGGCACTGAGTGCAAACGGGGAGACCGTCCCCGCTTATTTCCCGGATCGGATGTGACCTGTGTCATCTCCGGCGCTCCTCCGGGCAGCCCCGCCGACTGCTCCTGCCGACGCGCCTCGGGCAGCGCCCGCGCCCGCCCCGGACGGCGAGGGGCGGCCTCCCTCCAACGGCCCCGCTCCGCGAGCGTCGCGCAGGCGCCCGCCGGAGGCTGGGCCCATGCACCACGAGCGCCGCCGGATACGCCCGACCAGCCGGATATCCAGCCGGAAGACCGGCCCGACGCCGGACCCGACGCCGGACCCGACGTCAAGTCGGCCGTCCGGTCGGCAGCCCTGGTCCACGGGACGTATCCGGATCACGGACTCGCTTCTCTCGCCGGCCGCCGCCACCGGCCGCAGACGCCTCAGGACGGGCCGTCTGGTACGGGTCACGGGCCGCGCCCACCCGCGCCGGATCGGCGGTATCGCCGCCGTACTCGCCATCGCCATCGCCGCGCTCACCACGGCCAGCGACCCGATCCCCGCGCCCAGCCGGGCGTCCGCGGGCCCGGCCGCCGCCCCCGACGCGAGCGGTCTCGGCCCCTGCCATCTGCCGGCCGCCCTCGGTATCCAGATGTCCGAGGGTCTGCCGACCCCGCCCGGCTACTCCCCCTCCACCGGCCAGGTCCGCGCCCTCAACCTCATGATCGACTTCCCGGACGCGGTCGGGGAGGGCACGGCGATGGACCGCCTCGGGGAGTTCTTCCCGCAGACCTCGGACTGGTTCAGGACCAGTTCGTACGGCCGTCTCGACTACCTCCCCCAGGCCCCGGTGACGGGCTGGCTGCGGATGCCGCTGCCGTTCAGCGCGTACGGGATAGAGCGCGGCTCACCGTACGAACCGGCCTACCGCGATCTCGTCGAGGACGTTGTGAAGGTCGCTGACCCGCAGGTCGACTTCAGCACCTACGACCTGGTCAACATATTGGTGACGCCCAACGCGGGCCCTTCGGCGCTGGACACGGTGCTGTCGGTGACGTTCTCCGGAAACCCGGACGCGCCCATCGCGGACGGCGTACCCCTCGCGAACACGTCGTTCGTCTACAGCCGCCAGGACGACGGCTCCGGCTCGTACGCGGAGACCGGGTTCCGGGTGCTGCCCCATGAGAACGGCCATGTCTTCGGGCTGCCCGACCTCTACACCGTCGACGGCGGCGGCACGGTCGGGCACTGGGACATCATGTCCGAGGACTGGGGGGCCAACAACGACCTGCTCGGCTGGCACAAGTGGAAGCTGGGCTGGCTGGACCCGGAGCAGATCCACTGTGCGGCCTCGCCGGGCACCGCCGAGTACCGCCTGACGCCCCTCGCGGTCTCCGGCGGCGCGAAGATGACGCTGGTGCCGGTCTCCGCCGATACGGGGTACGCGGTCGAGGTCCGTACCCAGGAGGGCAACGACGACGCCGTCTGCCGCCCGGGCGTGCTGATCTACCGCGTACAGGCGGATGTCGACACCGGTCAGGGCCCGGTGACGGTCTCCGACAGCCATGCCGACAGCGGGGGCTGCACCAAGCGTCCGAATGTGCACGCCGAACTGTCGGACGCGCCGTACCGGCCGGGCCAGACCTTCAAGGACCGCAAGAACGGGGTGGAGATCGCGGTGGTGTCGGAGGAGAAGGACGTCTACACGGTCCGCGTCACCCGCTCCTGACGCCCAGCCGCACCACCCCCGCCGACTCCCGCAGCTCCCGTTTGGCGATCTTGCCGGTGGCACCGCGCGGTACGTCCCCGAACACCACGTGCGCGGGCACCTTGTACGCCGCGAGCCGGGCCGCCGCGTGCTCCCGCAGGGCCCCGCCGGTCAGCGCGGCGCCGGGCCTGAGGCGTACGACGGCCGCGACCTCCTCCCCCAGTACGGGATGCGGTACGCCGACGACGGCCGCGTCGGCCACCGCCGGATGGTCGTGGAGCACGCCTTCCACCTCGGCGCAGTACACGTTCTCGCCGCCGCGGACGACGATGTCCTTGATCCGGTCGACGACCGCGATCCGCCCGTCGTCGCCCATCACCGCGAGATCACCGGTCCGGAACCAGCCGTCGGGCGTGAACGCGGCGGCCGTGGCGGCCTCGTCCCGCCAGTAGCCGCGGATCAGCGACTGGCCGCGCAGCAGCAGCTCGCCGTGTTCGTCCGTCCGTACCTCGACGGCGGGCGCCGGAATCCCGGCGGCGGCGGGGTCGGCGCGGTAGGCGTCGCCGAAGTGGGCGAGCACACCGCCGCTGGTCTCGGTGAGCCCGTAGCCGGTACGGGGCTCGACCCGGGCCCCGTACCGCTCGCCCAGCCGGGCCGTCAGCGCGGGCGGCGGCGCGGCCCCGCCGGTCGACAGCTGGGTGAGCGTGGCCAGCGGGTTCCCGGCGCGCTCGGCGGCGTCGAGGAGCTGGAGGGCGGTCGCGGGCACCCCGGACCAGTGGGTGATCCGGTGCCGGTCGATGAGCCGGACCGCGGTGTCGGCGTCCCATTTGGGCATCAGGACGACCGTGCCGCCTGCGGCCATCACCGCGTAGAGGTGTGTGAAGGCGGCGACGTGGAAGAAGGGGTACGTCATCAGGGCGACGGGCGCCGGCCCGGTGCCGGGCACCTGCCCCCGGGCGAGGGCGGCCACGGCGGCATGGAACCGGGGATGGACGGCGGCCCCGGCCTGCGCGAGCTGGGTGGCGACGGCACCCTTGGGGCGGCCCGTGGTGCCCGAGGTGTAGATGATCGTCGCATCGTCCTCGGGCCGTACCTCCACGGCGGGCGGCGCACCGTACGGATCGGGGGCGGGGAAGTCCTCGTACCGCTCGACCCCCTCCTCCGCGTCCCCGTCGAACACGACGGCCCGCGCCCCGTGCCGCCGCGCCCACCCGCGTACCGTCTGCCACCGCTCCCCCTCGACCAGCAGCACGGCCGGGGTGCAGTCGTCGAGGACGTACGCCAGCTCGCCCTCGGTCCACCAGGCGTTCAGGGGCACGGCCACCAGCCCGGCGAACTGGGCGGCCCAGAAGGCGACCTGCCACTCGGGCCGGTTCCGCATGAGCACCGCGGCCCGCTCGCCGGGCGCCAGCCCGTACTCCTCGGTGAACCGCCGGGCGAGCGCGGTGGCGGCCGCGAAGAACTCCCGGTAGCTCCAGACCACCTCCTCGGCGACCAGGAACGGCCGGTCGCCGTGGGCCCAGGTGGCTTCGACGAAGTCGACGAGGGTCCGGGGAGCATTCACGTATTCGAGCGCCCCGCTCTCCCCTCTGACCACCTCGAACGGCCCCCCACCCGCCACAAGCCCCGCACCCCGCACCGCAACCCCTCCACTCCCGGCCTCGCCCTTCCGGCGCGGACGCTAGGCCCGCCTCCCGCGCACGTCAACCCACCCCCGCCCGCACGGCATCACCACGGTGATCCACCACCCGCTACACTGTCGGCGGCGGTACGGGTCTCCACGCCCCGCACCAGCCAGGACTGCCGGACCTTCCGGCCGGCCGTCCCGCCCCGCCTTCGTAGCTCAGGGGATAGAGCACCGCTCTCCTAAAGCGGGTGTCGCAGGTTCGAATCCTGCCGGGGGCACAGCGGAAAAGCAGGCGAGAGGCCCTTCTGTCCATGGGACGGGAGGGCCCTCGTATGTGCGCCAGGGTCGGCTGGACCCGCGCCTCAAGCTGTCGACTGCTCGCACCGGCTCGGTTCGGTGATGTCCCGGCGGAACCGGGGCTCGCCCTCAGGCCGCGTGCGGAGTGAAGGTGACGCGGGAGTCACCCTCGTCAATGGCCAGGTTCAGAGTGCCGTCGAGAGCCTTGGCCAGGCGTCGCAGCAGCGGGAGGGTAGGGACGGTGTCGCCGCCTTCCATCCGGGACACCTGCGGCTGTGTCATCCCGGCCCGCTCGGCCAGTTCGGCCTGCGACAGACCGAGCTCGACCCGACGGTCATGGACCGCCTGCCCGAGATCGCCGGCCAGCCGCGCGTCGACGTACTCCTGGTCGTACTCCACCGCCTCACCCGCAAGCTGCCGGGCCCGGCGCGTTCTCCACGTGCTGTGGTTCATCAGCTCTCCTTGTGCCGATCGTAGGTGTGCTCGGCACGGCCGTGCTCGGCCTCGCAGACCTTCTGGGCCTGATGCGCCCGCTCGACCTCCGCCGCCTCACGCATCCTCGTCTTACGGAACACCGTCAGCAGAACGATCCGCTGCCCGGGGGCCAGCCAGTACGGGATGCGCACGGCCTCGCCGTCCAGCTCGAACCGCAGTTCACGCAGCTTGCCGCCCAGATGACGCGAGTACGGCTCGCCAAGCGTGGTCGGCTCGTCCAGGAGACGGTCCGTCTTGT
Organism: Streptomyces tsukubensis; assembly: GCF_003932715.1. Lineage (NCBI taxonomy): Bacteria > Bacillati > Actinomycetota > Actinomycetes > Kitasatosporales > Streptomycetaceae > Streptomyces > Streptomyces tsukubensis. The sequence goes on from NZ_CP020700.1 coordinate 3,169,043, forward strand.
CCTCCACTCGCCGGTAGAGGCGGAACGGAAGTAACTCCAGCCAATCCCGTACCTCGGGTTCGATCTCGACCTGCCACCGCTCCGTCATGCAATCAACGGTATATACCTCCAATTGCATGGCGCAAGCGTGTGACGCAGAGCAAGGCCACCCCGGAGCACCGCGGGGCATCCGACCCAAGACCATGGGCGGGCCGTCCCTTGCCGACGAGAGTCGGGAGATCACCACTGGTGATGGAGCAGAGCACCTGGCGGGGCGGTCGGGGACCGGGCCCGGTCGGGGCGCTCCGGTAGCATCGGCGGCTCCGAGTGGGCCATGCACGGGGGATGTTGATGGTCGCCAGGTACGTCGTCTCGCAGCGTGGTGGCCGCCGCGCCCACCCCACCGTGTCGTCCGCGCTTGCCGCCGCGGCGCGGCAGCGGCGGCCGGCGGTGGTGGAGATCGCGCCGGGGCCGTACGGGGAAGCTCTCACCGTCCGGGGCGATGTCCAGCTGGTCGCGGCCGGGGCTCCGGGGTCCGTCGTGGTGGGCACGGGACACGGCATCGTGCTGGACGCCGCCGGGGCGGTCCGGGTGCACGGGCTCACTTTCACCGGGCGGAACGCCGATGTCGTCACCTGTCACGCGGGCACGCTGCTGATGGAGCAGTGCGAGGTCCGGGCGGTCGACGGGGTCGGTGTCCATGCGCGGCCCGGGACCTCCGTCATCCTGCGGAGCAGTACGTTCCGCCAGGGGCGGGTGCTCTTCACCGGCTCGGGCGGCCTCGTCGAGCGGTGCCGGTTCGCCGACGCCGCCGACAATGCGGTCGGGGCGATCGAAGGCGCCCGGATCGCGGTCCGGGACAGCTGGATCGGCGGCAGCCTGATCCACGGGATCCGGGTGAGCGGGGCGCGGGCGGAGATCACCGGGTGCGAGCTGACGCGCACCGGGAAGGCGGCCGTGGTGGCGGACGCGCAGGGCGAGCTGGTGGTGACCGGCTGTTCGATCACGAGCGTCCAGGAGGAAGGGGTGCTCTTCATCGAGCAGTCCCGGGGCTCCGTCACCGATACGCGCGTCGTCGACGCACAGCACGGAATCGCGGTCCTCGGCGGCGCGGACCCGCTGGTGCGCGGCTGTGTGTTCACCGAGTGCCGTGACACCGGAATCAACGTCCAGGGCCCGGGCCGGGGCAGGTTCGAGGAGTGCGAGGTCTCCGGCGCGGGCAATGTCGCGGTGTTCTCCACCCTCGGCGGCGCCCCCGAGGTCTACGGCTGCCGTATCACCGGGGGCAAGACCGGCATCGCCGTCACCGAGGCGGCCCGGGGCCGCTTCACCCGGATCCGGGTCCGGGACACGGCCGGTCCCGCGCTGCGCGTCATGGGCAGTTCCCGGGCCGTGTTCGAGGACGTCGAGACGGAGGACTGCCCGGGTGGGCTGGAGACCGCGGGGGACGGCGGCACCACGGCCGAGGTCGTCGGCGGGACGTTCCGCGGTTCCTCGTTTGCCGCAGCGACGGCCCAGGGCGAGTCCTGGGCCACGCTGCGGAACGTCTCCGCGCACGGCGGTACGGTCGGCTTCTGCGCCGGGGACTCCGCCCAGCTGTTCCTGTACGACTGTGCGGCCGAGGCGACGGACGGCGGCGGGGTCGGTGTCATGGACAAGGCGCGGCTGGTCGCCCGGAACCTCAGGGTCAACGGTTCGGAGGGGGCGGGTCTCGTCGGGCGGGGCTCCGCCCATCTCGACGTCGTGAACGCCGTGTTCGACGACTGCGCGGCCGCGGGAGCGGTCTTCCAGGACACCTGCTCGGCACGGCTGGCGGAGTGTTCCGTGACGGGGGAGCGCGGTGTCGCCGTCGTCCACCACGGCGGGATCGCCCTCGACGGGCTGAGCACATCGCTGCGGATCGTCGAGCGGCCCCCGGATGCGCTGGGCGGCAGTCCGGCGACCGTGAACAACTACCACGGGCCGGTCTTCCACGCCGAGGCCCATGGGATCCAGCTGGCCTGGCAGAACGGCCGGGTCGATCAACAGCAGCGGAACGAAGGCGGTTCTTCCTCATGAGCGATGCGCAGGGCGTCAACAACTACCACGGCCCGGTCTTCAATGCCGGTTCCTCGGGGAACCAGTTCGCCTGGAACAACGGGACCGTCACCCAGAACCAGCAGCACAACACCGCTGTCGCCCCCGGCTACGAGGAACTCGCCTCGGTCGTCGGCAACCTCCTCGGGGAGCTGCCCCGGGCGGGGCTCGGCGAGACCGAGCGGGCCGAGACCGAAGCGGCCGCCCGGGGCGTCCTCGCGGAGATCACCGGGGCGGATGCCCCCGAGGAGGGCAGGCTCCGCAGCGCCCTCGGCAGGCTGGACGGATCACTGGCGCCGGTCGCGACCGGTGTGGTGGCCGGTGTGGCGGTGGGGGCGCAGGAGTGGGCCAGGGCCGCGATCGAAGCGCTGGCCGGTCTGGTCTGAGCACAAGGTGGTGTTCGCCCGGCGGGGGGACTTCGCGGGCCCGGCCGCGCCGACCGCCGCCGGGCCACGGGTGCGTCGCGGATGTCCGCGGCCGAGGCCGGACACGGCCCGGAGGTGCGCTATACGATCAGCCGTCGGCTGTGGGTCGCTTGCGCGGTTTGGGGAGGCAGGGTGTACGAGCTGGTACTGCGCGTGGACGCCGGGGACGAGGCGTCGGCGGAGCAGGTGGAGCGTCAGGTCAGGTCGTTGTACAAGGACTTGCGGGCGTTCGGGCGGTACAGCGTGGCCCGTAAGGAGACGCCCGCCCCGGAGGGGTCGATGGCCTCCGCCGGGTACGAGATCGGGGCGCTGGTCGTCAGTGGTGCGCTGTCGGCCGCCGGGCTCAAGGCCCTCAGCAATGTGCTGACGGCCTATCTCCAGCGGTCCAGGGCGCGGGCCGTGAAGTGGGAGTTCGAGGGGAACAGCGGGGAGTTCCGGGCGCTGTCCGCGAAGGACCAGAGCAGGCTGGTCGACGTGGTGGCGGCCCGGATCGCCGCGGGGGGCGAGCCGGACGGCGGGGACGGCGGGAACAACGGGGATGGCGGGGATGGCGGGGCGCCGGATCGCACTGCTGGTCGCAACTGACGGGTACGTCGACCCGGGGCTCAACCAGCTCCGGTCGCCCGCCCGTGGCGCCGACGAGCTGGCGGCCCTGCTGAAGGACGAGGCGGTGGGCCGCTTCGATTTCGTCCGTACGCTCACCAACCGCCCCAAGGAGGAGATCGAACGCGAGATCGAAGCCCTGCTGAGCCATCGTGCTCCGGGCGATCTCGTCCTGCTCTACCTCGCCTGCCACGGCATTCGGAACGACACCGACCGGCTGTTCTTCGCGACCATCGGGACGGATCTCAACCGTCCGCACACCACCGCCGTCCGGGCCGACCTCATCCATCAGCTGCTCGACGAGTGCGAGGCCCGCACCAAGATCGTGCTGCTCGACTGCTGCTACAGCGGGCTGTTCCACCGGGCCACCCCGATGTCCCCGGCGCCCGTCGACGTCGAGGCTGCGCTCGTCGGCCGCGGCACCTTCGTCATCACCGCTTCGACGGCGCTGGAGTACGCCTACGAGGGCGAGCAGCTCACGATGGACAACGCGCGGCCCGTGTCCCGTTTCACGGCCGCCCTCAACGAGGGCCTCGGCACCGGCTACGCCGATCTCGACCGCGACGGCGTGATCACCCCCGACGAGCTGTACACCTATGTCCACGACGCGGTCGCCAACCAGAGCGGCCCGGAGCAGACGCCCACCAAGTCCGGGCAGTACGAGGGCCATGTCGCCATCGCCTACGCGGCCCCCGCCGATCCGGCCACGGGGCTGCCCCGGCAGAGCGCGAAGCGGGACCAGCTGGTGCTGGGCTCCCTGCTGCCGCCGCCCGTCGACACCCCCGACCGGGGGTTCATCTGCGATGCGTGGGAGGGCGCGTCCCGGCTGCTGGTGCCGATCGGCCGGACCCCCGCGGCCTCCGGCGGGGACCTCACCTGTCTGGACCTCTCCAGCCGCAGCGGGAACGTCGCCGTCATCGGCCGGCTCGGCAGCGGGAAGACCACGCTGCTGCGGTCCCTGACGATGTCGCTGACGCTGACCCACACCCCGCACGAGGCCGAGTTCTACCTGCTGGAGGGGGCCGTCAACCGGCTCGGGGTGCTGCGGTCGATGCCGCATGTGAAGGAGCTGGCCGCGGCCCATGAGCACGAGGCCGTCGGTCGGGTCCTCACCGCGGTCAAGGACGCCGTCGCCATCCGCCGGGCCCTCTTCCGCGATCTCGGCATCGACTCCGTCGAGGAGTTCCGCGAACTGCGGGCCGCGGGCCGGCTTCCGTACGACGGCGGCAGCGACGTCTTCCTCGTCGTCGACGGCTGGCTGGACTTCGACTGGGAGATGGCGGACTTCGCCCAGGAGGTGCACCGGATCACCAACGCGGGCCTCAACTACGGCGTCCATCTCATCGCCTCCGCCCGCCGCTGGTCCGATTTCGGCCCCAGCCTGCTGGGCCTCCTCGGCACCCGGGTCGAAATGCCCCTCGACGATCCGGCCGAATCCCAGATCGACACCGTCCTCTCCGGCGGTCTCGGCATCGGCTGGGGCCTGTCGCACCGGCGGCGGTTCCAGGTGGCCGTACCCCATCTGGAAGAGGTCTCCGGCGCCGCGGAGGCCCGCCGTTCGCTGGCCGAGACGATCCGGCGGATGCGGGAGCGCTGGCTGGGCGTACAGCCGGGTGCGGCGGCCCCGCCGCGTACCGACATCCCCTTCACCGAGCTGTACGGCATCGAGGACGCCGAAGCGTTCGACGCGGACGCCGCCTGGTCGCCCCGGACCCCGCAGGACCGGCTCCGGGTGCCGATCGGGGTCGGCGAGGACGGCCGGCCCGTGCTGCTCGACCTGAAGGAGTCCGCGCAGGGCGGGACGGGACCGCACGGCCTCTGCATCGGCGCGACCGGCTCCGGGAAGTCCGAGCTGCTGCGCACCCTCGTCCTGGGGCTCGCCGTCACCCACTCCCCCCGCGCCCTGAACTTCGTCCTCGCCGACTTCAAGGGCCGGGCGACCTTCGCCGGTACGGAACGGCTGCCGCATCTGTCGGCCCTCATCACCGGTCTCTCGGAGGATCCGGCCCTGGTGGACCGGATGAGCGGAGCCCTCGGCGGCGAACTCCGGCGCCGTCAGGAGCTGCTGCAGAGCGCGGGGTACACCAGCGCCGAGGGCTACGAGGAGGTGCGCGCCGCCGGTGCGCCGCTGGCCCCGCTGCCCTCGCTGCTGGTCGTCGTCGACGAGGTCTCCGAACTGATCTCCGTACGGCCCGACTTCCTCGAACTCCTCGTCATGATCGCCCGGGTCGGGGGCTCCCTCGGGGTGCATCTGCTGCTGGCTTCGCACCGGTTGGACGAAGGGAGGCTGCGCGGTCTGGACACGTACCTCTCGTACCGGATCGGCCTGCGCACCTTCTCATCGGCGGAGTCCCGGCGGGTGATCGGAGTGCCGGACGCCTACCATCTGCCGGCGCTGCCGGGCTCCGGTTATCTGCAGTACGGCGACGGCCGGACGGTCCGTTTCCGGGCGGCGTACGTCTCCGCTCCGCAGGCCCGGACCTCCCTCCCGGAGCTTCCGGAGCATCCGGAGGCCCCGGTGACCGCCGTACCCGCGCGGTCGGAACCGGAGGAAGAGGCGGACACCGAGGTGGGTTTCGGGGCCGGTCCCCCGGTGATTCCGCAGCCGGGGTCCGCATGGCAGGTACCGCAGGAGATGCCGCAGGAGATGCCGCAGGAGATGCCGGTGGGGGCGGCGCCCGGGGGCACGCCCTCCGTACCGCCGCAGGAGTCCGGGGACGCGGTGCCCGACCACCGGGACGCCGCCGGAGCTGCAATCGCTGCCGGGATCATTGCCGCCGGAACCACTGCCGCTGCTCATATCGGGGCCCTGATCCGAACCGATGCCGATACCCCCGACGGTACGCCCGGAGAGCATCCCGGCTCCGCCGCCCCCGGCGCACCCGCCGCCTTCGGCGACAGCCTGCTGGATGTGCTGGTCCGCCGCACCGCCGGGCAGGGGCCGCCCGCGCACCAGGTCTGGCTGCCGCCGCTCGGCGATCCGGTCTCCCTCGACGTCCTGCTGCCGCAGCTGGAGACCACACCGGAGCGCGGTCTGCACCCCCCGCGCTACGCCGCCCTGGGCCGGCTGCGGGTCCCGGTCGGGCTGGTCGACCGGCCCGACCAGCAGCGCCGCGAACCGCTGGTCCTCGACTTCTCGGGCACCGGCGGGGACGGGCTGATCGTCGGCGCGCCCCAGTCCGGCAAATCCACTCTGCTGCGGACCGTCGTCCTCTCCCTCGCCCTGACCCACACCCCGGCCGAGGTCCAGTTCTACTGCCTCGACTTCGGCGGCGGCGGGCTCCAGCAGCTCGGCGGGCTGCCGCATACGGGCGGTGTCGCGGGCCGGCTCGAACCGGACCGGGTACGCCGCACCGTCGCGGAAGCGACGGAGATCCTCGAACAGCGCGAGGCGTTCTTCGCGGCCGAGAACATCGAGTCCATGGCCGCCTACCGCCGGGACCGGGCCCGGGGGCGGTGGCCGGACCAGCCGTGGGGCGACGTCTTCCTGATCGTCGACGGCTGGGCGGGCTTCAAAACCGACTACGAGGAGCTGGAGGGGGCCCTCGCCGACCTCGCCGCCCGCGGCCCGGCCTTCGGCATCCATCTGCTGCTGACGGCCGTCCGGTACGCGGAGGTGCGTCCGGCGCTCCGCGACCGTCTCGGCACCCGGGTCGAGCTGCGTCTCTCCGACCCCGTCGAGTCGGAGATCTCCCGGAAGGCGGCGCAGGGCGTCCCGATCGGGGTCCCCGGGCGCGGTCTGACCTCCGACACGTTCCACTTCCTGGCCGCCGTACCGAGGCTGAGCGACCTGTCCGCGCCCGATACGGGTCTCGCGGAGGCCACGGCACGCCTCGTCGCCGCCGTCGGCCTGCAGTGGCCGGGCCCGTCCGCGCCGCCCGTGCGGGTGCTGCCCGCACTGCTGCCGGACAGTTCGCTGCCCGCCGAGTCCGGCCGTTCGAGCGGGGAGATCCTGCTCGGTCTGGACGGGACGACGCTCCAGCCCTTCGGCATCGACTTCGAGACCGACCCCTGGCTGGTGGTCTTCGGGGAGTCGCAGTCCGGCAAATCGTCCCTGCTGCGGCTGCTGGCGAACCGGATCGCCGAACGCTACACGCCCGCGCAGGCGCAGCTGTTCGTCGTCGACTACCGGCGGTCGCTCCTCGGCGAGCTGCCGCCGGAGCACGTGGTGCAGTACGTCCCGTCGACGGGCCTCCAGCCGCATGTCGCGGCCCTCGCGGACCTCGCGCGGCGGCGGCTGCCGACGGCGAACGTCACCCCGGACGAGCTGCGGAACCGGTCCTGGTACTCCGGGCCCGATCTGTTCCTGCTCGTCGACGACTACGACCTTGTCGCGACCGGGTCCGGCAATCCGCTCTACCCGCTCCTCGAACATCTGCCGTTCGCCCGGGACGTCGGCCTGCGCCTGGTGCTGTGCCGGAGTTCGGCGGGGGCGGGCCGGGCGCTGTACGAGCCGCTGCTCCAGTATCTGCGCGATCAGGGCGCGCCCGCGCTGATGCTCTCGGGCGACCGTTCCGAGGGGTCCCTCTTCGGCTCGGTCCGGCTGTCCCGGCAGCCCCCGGGCCGCGGGACCCTCACCGGCCGCCGCGACCGTCCCCGTCAGGTCCAGCTCGCCTACCGGCAGCCCCGGGAGGGCTGACAGGGCGGCAGGAGGGACGCGGGGGCGCGGGGGTGCCGGGGTCCGGTGCGGCGGTACGGGGGCGGGGCACGGGTCCCGTCGTCGCGGGGCTCACCCGATCACGCGCTCCATCACCGGGGCCGTCTTCAGTGCCGAGCCGGTGAGGACGACGACCGTGGTCTGTCCCGGTTGGATCACCCCGCGGCGGGCGAATCCGGTGACCGCCGCGGCCGCGGTGGCGCTGGTGGGTTCCGCGTACAGCCCCTTCCTCGCCAGGCCCCGGACGGCCTCCTCGATGCCCTGTTCCGGGACCGCGAGCAGGTCGCCGCCCGAGGCGCGGATCGCGCGCAGCACCTCCGGGAGGCGGACGGGGTGCCGGATCGCGGTGCCTTCGGCGATCGTCGGGGCGGTCTCGACGGGGACCTCCGTCTCCGCTCCGGCGCGGAAGGCCGCGTACAGCGGGGCGCAGTTGGCGGGCTGGGCCACCAGCAGGCGCGGCAGCCGTTCGATACGGCCCGCCGCCAGGAGTTCGCCGAAGCCGATGGCGCAGCCGAGGACGGTGCTGCCCGCGCCCGCGACGGTGACCACGTTGTCGGGGGCGCGGAAGCCGAGGTCCTCCCAGATCTCGTAGGCGAGGGTCTTGGTGCCCTGGAGGAAGAAGGGGTGCCAGTTGTGGCCCGCGTAGACCGCGCCGGCCCCGGCCCGGCGCAGCGCTTCGGCGGCGGTGGCTTCGCGGTCGCCGGGGATGCGTTCGATGTCGGCGCCGTACGCCCGGGTCTGGAGGATCTTGGCGGGTGAGGTGTGTTCGGGGACGAGGATCCGGGCGCGGATGCCCGCGGCGGCGCAGTAGGCGGCGATCGACGAGCCGCCGTTGCCGGAGCTGTCCTCGATGATCTCGGTGATGCCGTGGTGGGCGAGGTAGGAGACCAGCAGGCTGGCGCCGCGGTCCTTGAAGCTGCCGGTGGGGTTGGCCCATTCGGCCTTGTAGGAGACCGGTACGCCGTCCCATTCGCCGTCGAGGAGCGGGGTGCAGCCCTCCCCCAGGGTGACGGGGGCCAGGGGCAGCGGGAACGCGGCGCGGTAGCGCCAGAGGGAGCGGCGGGCGGTGTCCACGTCGACGGGGGCCGGGCCGGGCAGCGGGGTGACGGTCAGCGGGGCTCCGTCGTCGCCGCGCCAGCGGTGCGGATCGGTGAGGGGGTAGCGGCGGCCCGAGCGTTCGTCGAGATAGGCGGGGGCGGGGTGGGCGGTCGTCGCGGCGGACTCAGCGGACTCGGCAGCAGACATGATCGACAGATTTTCCAGAACCGGATTCTCTGTCAAGAACGGCTGGGGTGCGGTTTACGGGTACGGGTGCGGAGGGGCCGCCGGTCGGCGGACGACGGCTCCCCGGGGTCCCCGCCGCGGCAGGAGCGGGCCTCCGTCAGCGGCCGATGACGCGGCCCCTTGCCTGTTTGAGGATCTCGCCGGGCGCGATGCCGAGGGACCGGTTCAGCCGGTTGCGCATGTGCTCGTAGACGTCGAGCGCCGCGACCCGCATACCCGCCGCCGTGAGCGCTTCCATCAGCAGCGCGTGCGAGGACTCGTTGAAGTGGTCCTCCTCGCAGGCGCGCCGGGCCGCGACGATGGCCTCGCGCGGCCTGCGGGCGTCCAGCGCCGCCCGGGCCAGGTCCTGGAGGTGGCCCGTGTGCTCCAGCATCAGCGACTGCTGGGCCTGGTGGTCGACGCACTCGGGCGGGATGCCCTCCAGCAGCCTGCCGCGCCACAGGGAGTGGGCGTGTTGGAGGTGGCGCAGCCTGCTCTGCGGGTCGGCGAGTTGGCGGGCGCGTTCGGTGGCGTGCCGGAAGCGGGCGAGGTCGGTCGGCATATCGCCGCCGGTGAGGGCGTATCCCGAGGGCTGGGTGACCACGCCGAGGCCGCCGTCGGTGGCGTTCAGCAGCCAGGAGCGGAGCCGGTGGGCGCCGGTGTGCAGGCACTGCCGGGCCTGGGGTGCCGTGCGGTCGGGCCAGAGGCGGGTGGCGAAGGTGTCGGCGTTCACCGGGAGGGGATGGGCCAGGGCCAGGCTGCCCAGCAGGGCGCGGACGACGGATCCGGAGGGTGCGGTGGGGCCGTCGGGGCCGAAGAGGACGACCGGGCCGAGGATGCCGACGCTGTGGACCGGCCCGGCCTCCGGTTCGTCGGCGGGGTCGTCTGCTGGGTCGCCTGCGGGGGCGCCTGCGGTGTCCGCCGGGCCGGGTCCCGCGGGGCTGCCGTGGGCGGTGTGCCGCTCGTAGGCGGTGAGGGGCGCGGCCGGCCGGTGGCGGGCGCCCGCCGGGTCGTGGAGTCCGGGGGCGGTGCCGGGCGGGGCGGGGACCGCGGACGGGTAGGGGGCCGACGGCCCGTGCGGGACCGGCGGCTGGTGGGACACGGACGGGCCGTGCGGAGTGGTGGGCAGGGTGTGGGGTACGGAGGGTGGGTGCGGGAGCGGCGGGCCGTAGGGCGCCCTCGGGCCGTACGACGTCTTCGGATCGTTCTTCGGATCGTACGAGCCCCGCCGCACGGGCCGCGGCTTCCCCTCCGCGCCCGCTCGTCCGCCCGCCACGGCCCGCTCCCCCGGACGGGTCGGCGGCGCGTCGGTGGTGGCCGGCCAACCGCGGCTCTGGTCGAGGAGCCCCGGGTCGATGTCACCGGCTCTCTGCATGGTGGAACCCCGATTCGTCGATGGTCGGTGTCACGTGGGTCCGTCGGTTCAGCGGAGCAGTACGGTGCTGCCCCCGAAGGGAAGGACCTCTCCGATGACCGGATGACCTGGCAGCTCTCCGGCCAGAAGCAGACCGCCCGAGGTCTGGGCGTCGGCCAGCAGGAGGGCCGTGGTCTCGTCGGCCGCGGTGAGGTCGGCGTGGGGCGCCACCCAGTCCAGATTGCGGCGGCTGCCGCCGCTGATGCTGCCCCGGGCGGCCGCGGTGCGGGCGGCGGCGAGGACCGGCACCCGGGCGGTGTCGATGGCGAGGGTCACCCCGGAGGCGCGGGCCACCCGGTGGGCGTGGCCGAGGAGTCCGAAGCCGGTGACGTCCGTTCCGGCCCGGATCCCGGCGGCGACGGCGGCGGCCGACGCGTCCCTGTTGAGGGTGGTCATCACCTCGACGGCCTCGGGGAACACCTCGCCGGTGGCCTTGTGGAGGGTGTTGAGGACGCCGACACCGAGGGGTTTGGTGAGGGTGAGGGGGGTGCCGGGGGCGGCCCGGTCCACGGTGATCAGCCGGGCGGGGTCGGCGGTGCCGGTCACCGCCATGCCGTAGAGGGGTTCGGCGGAGTCGACGCTGTGGCCGCCCGCGACGGCGCAGCCCGCGGACCTGGCGGCGTCCAGACCGCCGCGGAGCACCTCGCGGGCGAGGTCCATCGGCAGCGTCTCGCGCGGCCAGGCGAGGAGGTTGACCGCCATGACGGGCGTGCCGCCCATCGCGTACACGTCGGACATGGCGTTGGTGGCGGCGATCCGGCCCCAGGTGTAGGGGTCGTCGGCAACAGGGGTGAAGAAGTCGGCGGTGGAGATCACGGCCAGGGGGCCGTCGACGCGGACGGCGGCCGCGTCGTCGCCGTGTTCCGGCCCGACGAGGAGGGCGGAGGCGCCGGGCCGGCCGTCGGCGGACGGGGATCCGGGCACGGCGGGCGCCGCGTCGGTGAGGCCGTTGAGTAAGGTCTCCAGTTCACCGGGCGGGATCTTGCAGGCGCAGCCGCCGCCCCGCCCGTACTGGGTCATCCGCAAGCCGGTCATGTGCTGTTCTCCCTTGTGAGGCGGGTGGGGCACAGGGTGCGCCGATCATCGGGGCCGCGCCGGGTGACTCCGGTGCGGTCGAGATGCTCGATGAGTGGGAGGGCAATCCGGCGGGGTACGTTCCACCGGATCCGCGCCTCCGAGACGGTGAACGGATTTTCGGCCAGGGGGGTGAGGGCCTCGGCCGCGCGCTCCGGGACTCCGGGGGCGACATGGACGGTGTCGGAGAGCCGGACGAGCCGTCCTGACCTGACGGCGAGCGCCAGTTCGCGGCGGCCGATGCCGAGCGCGGCGAGTTCGGCGGGGGTCGGTGCGAGGAACTCGCCCCGGGCGAGCCCCGCTTCGAGTGCGGCCACCAGGGCGCGGGCGGCCGCGGGGAGGGGGTCGGCGTGGTCGGCGCGGACGATCCGGCCCTCGCGCAGGGCCCGTTCCGCGGGCAGCAGCGCGGCCAGCAGGGCCCGGTCGGGCAGTCCGAGGCGCTGGATCAGGCTGTTCGCGTCGGCGGGTTCGCCGTCGGCGGTGGCCTCGGCCACGGCGCCGGTGATCCGGCGGCGTTCGGCGGCCGAGACCAGCCAGTCGCCCGCGACGGGGGCCGCTCGGGTGCAGTCGACGCCGATCCGGCTCAGGGTGCCGGTGCGGACCAGGCCGCGGACCGCGGTCTCGTGTCCGAGGTCGGGCGTGCCGGGGTGGGCGGCGAGGGTCTCGGCCCGCAGTCCGCCCGCGCGGCGCGGTCCGACGTACGGCGGTACGGGGTCGAGGACGAGCGCGCTGCCGACCACCCGCCGGTGTTCGGTGACCACCATCCGGTCACCGATCCGCAGCGGCAGCGGGCGGCCGAGGACGAGCCGGGCGGTGCCCCGGCCGAAGCGGCGGACCTCGGCGGGGACGGCGGCGGAGCCGATGTGCACGGTCAGCCGGGGCGAGGTGCCGCGCAGTACCGCACCGGCCAGGCGGACGTCGGCGGTGCCGGTGAGGGTGAATGTCCCGGGTGCGCAGAGCGCCGTACCGCGCAGTCCTTCGCGCGGTGCCTCACCGCGCAGGCTGAGGGCCACCCGGGCGGGGCCGGTGGAGCGTCCGGTCGCGCGGCCCAGTTCTTCGAGGCCGCGGACGGTCAGGGACGGCCCGTCGGGGCCGGTGTGCAGGACGTCGCCCCGGGCGATGCTGCCCTCGGTCAGGGTGCCGGTGGCGACGAGGCCGTGGCCGGGGCGGGCGAAGGCGCGGTCGGCCCAGAGCCGTACCGGCGCGTCGGTACGCGGCGCGGGCAGCCGGTTCCGTAAGGCGGCGACGGCGGTACGGAGTTCACCGAGGCCCTGTCCGGTGCGGGCGCTGACGGCGACCGCGGGCAGCTCCGCGAGCCCGGTCCCGGCGAGCGCGGTCCGGGCGCGGGCGAGCGCGGGGCCCGGGTCGGCAAGGTCGCAGCGGGTGACGACGAGCAGCCCTTCGCGGACGCCGAGGGCGTCGAGGGCGGTGGCGTGCTCCTGGGACTGGGGCATCCAGCCGCCGTCGGCCGCGACGGCGAACAGGACGGCGGGGACGGGTCCGGCGCCCGCGAGCATGGTGGCGAGAAAACGTTCGTGGCCGGGGACGTCGACGAAGGCGACCCGGTCGTCGGAGGCGACCCGGTCGTCGGAGGCGACCCGGTCGTCGGAGGCGACCCGGTCGTCGGAGGCGACCCGGTCGTCGGAGGCGGGTCCGCAGGCGCTGCGGGCTTCGGCGCCCTCCGCGCAGTCCGGGATCGTCGTCCAGACATAGCCCAGGTCGATGCTGAGGCCCCGCCGCCGCTCCTCCTCCGTACGGTCCGGCTCCATTCCGGTCAGCGCGCGCAGCAGCGTCGACTTGCCGTGGTCGACGTGGCCCGCGGTCGCCAGGACCATCATCGGGCGGCTCCCGTACCGCACTCCCCGCCGCCCGACCTGCGCTCCCACGCCCTGAGCACCGCACGGGCCACTACCTCGTCGTCCTCGTCCGGGACCGAGCGCAGGTCGAGCAGGAGACGGGACTTGTGGACGCGGGCCAGGACGGGGACCGGGACGGCGGTACGGAGGAGGGGCGCCAGGTCCGCGGGGAGCGCGACGGCCGCCGACGGGAAGGTGACACCGGGCGCCCCGCCCCCACCGACGACCGATGCGGAGGGTTCCGAGGTCGCGTCGACGCCCGCCGCGCGCAGCCGCCGGGTCAGCGAATCGGCGCGGGCGACGAGCTCGGCCGACGGCCGGGTCAGGGCGGTCTCCAGCGGGGAGGCCGGGCCGCGCAGGGTGGCCTCCAGCGCTGCCAGGGTCAGCTTTCCGGTGCGCAGGGCGCGGGCCAGCGGATGGCGGCGCAGACGTTCGACGAGTCCGGCGTCACCGAGCAGCAGCCCGGCCTGGGGGCCGCCGAGGAGTTTGTCGCCGCTCGCGGTGACCAGGGCGGCGCCCTGGGACAGGGCCGTACCGGCGTCGGGTTCGTCGGGCAGCAGGGGGTGCGGGGCCAGCAGTCCGGAGCCGATGTCGACGACCAGGGGGCGGCCGAGCGCGGCGAGTCCGGCGATCGGCGGGGTGCTGACGAACCCGGTCATGGCGAAGTTGGAGGGGTGGACCTGGAGCAGGAACGCGGTGTCGTCACCGATGGCGCGGGCGTAGTCGTCGACCGTCGTTCGATTGGTCGTACCAACTTCCCGTAACCGTGCTCCCGTGCTCTCCAGCAGCTCCGGGAGGCGGAATCCATCGCCGATCTCGACCAGTTCGCCCCGGCTGACGATGATTTCCCGGCCGGTTCCGGCGAGGGCGGTGGCCACCAGGACGAGCGCTGCGGCGTTGTTGTTGACCACATGGACGCCGCCCGCCGCGGGCACGGCGGCGCGCAGGGCGTCGAGCGCACCCCGGCCGCGCTCTCCCCTGCGGTTCTGTTCGAGGTCGAGCTCCAGATCGGAGGTGCCCGCGAGATGCGCCACCGCGTCGACCGCGGCTCGGGACAGGGGCGCCCGGCCGAGGTTCGTGTGCACCAGCACACCCGTGGCGTTGACGACCCGCCGGTGCCGGGTGGGCGCGGGCGGCAGTCCGGCGACCACCTCGGCAACGGCGTCGGCAACGGTACGGAGGGGATCGGGGGAACGGGTGGGGTGCACGGTTCCGGAGGACGTACCGCAGTTGAAGGTTTCGGTTTCGGTCCCCGAACCGGGCCCCTCCCCGGAATCCGCGATCCGTCCGGCCCGTAAGGAGCGCTGCACCCGGCGCGCCGCCTCGCGCGCCTCCGCCGGACCGAGAGACTCGGCCGCGTCCCGCAGCCGCGGATCGTCCATGATCTCCCGCACCGACGGTATCCGCCCGGGGGCGCCGGTCTTCCTCATCTCACTCCTGACGCTGTCCCGGGCAGAGGCGCCGGCGTGCTGACGAATGGGACGGAGGTGGACGGGAGTCGAACCCGCTGACGCGTAAGGGACAACGTCCACCGGTTTTGAAGACCGGGACCGGCACCGGCCGGCGGACACCTCCGGACAAGATCTTCCAAGCCGGGCTCTGCTCTGTCAACGAACGCAAACGCTAAAACCCGCACGTCAGGGGGGTGTAAGCGAAGTGTCAGCCGAGGGCGAGAGGGCCGTCCGGCGGAAGCAAGCGGGGCGCGACCGGCTCCCCAGTGGCAGTACAGCGCCCCGGAAGCCGTAACACAGCGGCCTCACAGCACCACTGCAGCAACTCCGCAGCACCGTCACAGCCGGCCCGCAGCAGATCCGCAGCAGCACCTCAGCGGCACCGCAGCAGCCGCGCAGCGAAGGGGCAGCGAACGGGCAGCACAGGCACAGCAGCCCGTCAGAGAACGGACAGAAGCGGGACAGAAGGGTCTTCTACGGTGTCTTCCGGGCGCACTTCCCACGGCCCTCAGGACCCTCATGGGCCCGTGGCGCGGTCTGCCCGGAACAGGCCGTACGTCCCGCTCCTGACGAACTTCGATTACTGGAGGTCTCATGCAGGCCACGTTGCAGACCGCGAAGGCACTGGCGCCCAACGGGCGCTGGGTGTCCTTCGCCTGCCGCGCCCGCTCCGTGCAGGAGGACTGGTTCTGGCACTTCCGCCTCACCGGTCCGTCGCTCGGTGTGGGCATCAGTATCACCGACCGCGGCTACCCCGCGGGGCTCATCGAGGTCCACAAGTCGCGGGTGGTCCAGGAAGTCACCTACGACGGCCGGCCGCTCCAGCTGCTGGCCAATGCCGACAGCAGCGGCTGGCAGGGCATATGGACCGGCCCGCACCACTGTCTGATCATGGAGTTCTCCGGCAACCGGGTCGACGCGGGCGCGGTCACCCAGGTTCTCGACCGGCTCTCCCTCACCGACACCAGGGCCGGTCTGGTCGTCAAGCCGCGCTCCCGCGATCTGCGGGCGTGGAGCATGTACGGCGTCAAGTTCACCTCCGGCGGCTCCGTGACGATCTACCCCGCCGACGACGCCACCCAGCTGGTGCCGGAGAGCGCGGGCAAGTCCGTGGAGAACGGCGAGGTGTGGGTCAAGACGATGGGGATCGCCGGGGTGACCCGGGGCCGGAAGTTCCTGCACTCCGGGCCCAAGGCGGTCTGCCTCGTCGACGACGACGCCTCGGCCGATATCGGGGTCTCCACCGCCGACCAGGAGGAGCTGCTCCAGTCGCTCGACGTGCGCTGGGGGGCGTGAGGCGTGCAGAGCCTTCTGTGGGCCCTCCTGATCCTCGCCTGGGTCGCCGTGGTCTTCCTGACGTTCGGTTATGCCGGGCTCGTCGCCAAGGTGCGGGAGCTGGAGGTGAACGGCGGCGGGTCCGGGTCCCCGGCGAACGACCGGTCGCGGCAGTGGCCCGATCTGGCCGCCCCCGACACCGCGCACCGCACGCTGGCGCTGGTGGTCTCCTCCACCTGCCCCACCTGCGAGGAGGTCGCACCGGCCTGGTCCGGGCTGCGGGGCGCCCTCACCGCTGCCGGACACCGCGCGGTCCTGGTCGACATCGACGGCTCGGGCACCTGGGACTCCATCGGCGCCGGTGAGATCGCCTCCGGCCCGGGGCTGTCCTCGCCGCTGCTGCTCGCCTACCAGCCGGCCCTGCTGGTCCTCGACGCGGACGGTTCGCTGCTGGCGGCGGAGCCCGTCGGCTCCGTCGAATCGCTGACCGCACTCACCGAGGAGTACTCCGGCGGCACCACCCCGCCGTCCACCACCTCTTCCCTCACGACGGGAGTCGCATCATGAGCAGTGCCTTCCTTCAGTCCATCCCCGAAGTGACCACGACGCCCACCTCGGGCGACCTGCGCTCCACCGCGCCGGTGCCGTCCCCCGCCCCGGCCGTGAAGACCTCGGGCGGTTTCGGCCGCCGGACCTTCGTACGGACCGCGATGGCGGGCGCGGCGACCCTGGCGATCACCGGTCTCGGCTGGGTCGGCGGCACCCCGTCCTGGGCCTTCAGCCGTACCTCGCGCCACCCGGCGCACTGCATGAACGTCGATGTCCCCGGTGACACGCCGTGTTGGGGCCGCCAGTACATCAGCTCGGTGTACTGCGCCTCGGACGGCTACCACCGCACCGACACCGAGACCCACCAGTGGTACACCCGCAAGTACGGCTGGGAGGCCGCCTGCGGCGGCTACGCGGGCTGGTACTGGCGGATGGCGAACGGTTCGACCGTGCACTGCTGGGACGGCTACTTCGAGGACATCAAGCCCGGCCACTCGGCGCGTTTCACCACGAGCTGCAAGAGCGGCTGAGGCACCGCCCGGCCCGGACGCCCGGCGCCGCGGGGCACCCCGGCCGCCGTCGCTCCTCCCGCGCGACGGCGGCCGGCGGACCGCGTCGCCGCCGACCGGGAGACCGCACCGGTCTCCCGGGGCCGTCCGGGCCCGGCACGCCTCCCGAGCCCGCTCGTATCCGAAGAGGTCCTGTCCGGGCGGTCCCGGGTCCGCCGAGACCGCCCGGACAGGGCCCGGGCCAAGGACACCCGAGGACACCTGAGGACACCTGACGACATCTGAGGACATCTATGGCGCTCACGCATCCGCCGGAAACCCGGCGCCCCAGCACCCCCGGAGTCTCCGCACTCGTCGCGGGGACGGTCGGCCTGTTCATGACGGCCGTCGCCGCCGCCGGGGCGGCCTGGGGCCCGGCCGCCCTGCACGGGGTGCTCACCGCGGTCGCCGCCTGCGCGGTGGCCGTACTGGCCGGCTATTCGCTCTCGGGATCCGTTTGAAGCCACAACTCAGCGGGTCTGCTGACCTCGTCGGTCTGGCGGGGAACGAGAAACGTGCAGTACTTCGTCCGGGGACTGTTCCTCGGCGGCTTCGCCACCGGGCTGCTTCTGCTGCTGCCCGCGGCACTGGTCCAGGCAGTGGCGCCCGATACGGTGCGCACGGCCGCCTTCACGGCGGCGGCGGTCGTCTTCCTCGCCATCGAGATCCGGCTCCTGCCGTTCCGCATGCCGCAGAACGCCCGGCTGGTGCCCAGTGACATCGTGGTCCGCACGGACGGCAGCGGCGCGCTCCAGTTCGGCTTCGAGATGGGGACCGGTCTGCGGACCTTCGTACCGTCCCATCTGCCGTACGTGGCGATCGCGGCGCTCCTGTTCGCGGGACCGTGGTGGGCGACCCCGCTCGGCGGGCTGGCCTTCGCGCTGGGGCGGGCGCTGATGGTGCGCTCGTCGGTCCGCTCGGGCGACGCGTCCGCGTGGGACGCGGCCTTCGTCGAGCGGCGGCGGCGAATCCTGTGGCTGCTGTGGGTGATCGCGGTCTGCGCGGGCACGGTGGCGGTGCTGATCCGGCACGGGAACCTGCCGTGGTGACACGGACCGGATGATTCCGCCCTGTCCGCCCTGTCCGCCCTGTCCGGCTCTGTCGGCGGGGCGGGGCCGGACGGAGAAACGCCCGGCCCCGGGGGAGTGACCCCGGGGCCGGGCTCCGCCGTGTACGGGCCCCCTGCGCCCCGCCCGTTGCAGAATGGGCCGGTGCGCCCGCCCGGGGCGGGCGCGGGAGTTCCGTCCCGTCCCCCGAGGAGAACAGTGATCCCTCTGACCCTGGCCGAGATCGCGGAGTCGACCGGCGGCACGCTTCACCGGATCGGCGATCCCGCGGCCCGGGTGACCGGCCCGCTGTCCTTCGACACCCGGGACATCGCGCCCGGCGGGCTCTTCGCCTGTCTGCGCGGCCGGTCCGCCGACGGGCACGACTACGCGGACCGGGCGGTGGCCGAGGGCGGCGCGGTCGCGGTGCTGGCGGCGCGCCCGGTCGGCGCGCCCGCAGTCGTCGTCGACGACGTCCTCGACGCTATGGCCCGGATCGCGCGGCTGGTCGCCGCCCGGTACCAGGGCACGGTCGTCGGGATCACCGGTTCGGCGGGGAAGACGTCCACCAAGGACGTTCTGGAGACGGTCCTGGCCGCGCACGGTCCGACGGTCGCGAACGCCCGCAGCTTCAACAACGAGATCGGCTTCCCGGTGACGGTCTCCCGGGTCGAACCGGACACCCGCTTCCTGGTGCTGGAGATGGGCGCGCGGGGGAAGGGCCATATCGCTGAACTGTGCGGGGTCGTCCGCCCGCGGGTGGCGACCGTCCTCAATGTCGGCTCGGCGCATCTGGGCGAGTTCGGCAGCCGGGAGGCGATCGCGGACGCAAAGGCGGAGATCGTACGGGCGCTGCCGCCGGACGGTGTCGCGGTGCTCAACGGGGACGATCCCCTGGTGGCGGCCATGGCCGGGGAGACTGCGGCCCGGGTGCTGACGTTCGGCACCGCACCGGGGTGCACGGTACGGGCGGAGGACGTCCGGACCGCATCGGGGCATCCCGCTTTCACGCTGTCGTACGGTGCCGAGCGCGCCGGTGTCGTCCTGCACGGCATCCACGGCCGCCACCACGTCACCAACGCACTGGCCGCGGCGGCGACGGCGCTGGCGGCCGGCGTGCCCTTCGCTACGGTCGCCGCCGGACTGCCGCGGGCCCGGATCTCCTCCGGCGGCCGGATGCAGGTCCTGGAGCGGGGCGACGAGGTGACCGTCGTCAACGACGCCTTCAACGCCTCCCCGGAGGCCGTGCTCGCCGCCCTCGACGCGCTCGCGGACATCGCGGGCCCGGCGCGCCGCAGGGTCGCCGTCCTCGGTGAGATGGCGGAACTCGGGCCGGACGCGGGCGACTGGCACGACGCGGTCGCCCGCAAGGTCGTCGCGACGGGCGTCCACCGCACGATCGGCGTCGGCGGCGAGCTGGCGGCCCGGATGGTGACGGCGATCCGCGCGGCGGGCCTGGACGCCTACCACGCCGAGGGCGCCCGCGGCCCGGCCCTGACGGACCGGGTCCACGGCGAACTGCGCCCCGGGGACGTGGTCCTGGTGAAGGGAGCGAACTCGCTGGGCCTGGAGGGCGTCGCCAACGATCTGGCGGGGCGGGCGTAGCCCGTACACGCAGCCGTCAGCAGGCCGTGGGCGTACCGTCCAGCATCGAGTACGCGTCCACCTCCACCTGCTTCCTCACAGGGTCCGCGCGCGCCGAGTTCACGGGTGCGAAGCCGACGGTCACCACCACGTCCCCGTTCTTCAGCCGCTTCTCGAAGCAGAGGTCGGCGGGGTCGTGGGGATCGTCCCCAGCGCTCACGACCGGGCGGCGCGTCCAGCCGTCCCGCTCCGCGACGGCGCGCAGCCGGTCGGCGACGTCCTGCCGGTCCCCGGTGAGCCGGAACACCGTGTGGCCCGTGACGAGTTCGTCGCCGCTGTCGTCGAGGCAGCCCGCCGAGGCGCCGGGGGTCTCGAAGCCCTTGACCGGCGCGGTGCCGGGCGGGGGTCCGGCGAAGAACGGCAGGGCGTCGATCTCCCGCTCCAGCGGGCCGGTCGCCGCACAGTCGTCGAAGGTGTTGAGGAATCCGGTGTCGAGATAACGGAGGATCCGCTCCTTCGTGGTGACCCCCAGGGCGAGCAGCAGCGCGACCGCCGACAGCACGGCCATGACCTTCTGCCGCTCCCGGTTGCGCTGCACCCACATGCCGCCACCCGCCCCACTCGGTTATCGGAGATCGAACATACACAGGATTAAACAGCCGTACGATCCCCAGAGACTTCCCCCAACTCCCCCACTCTTGTGGCTTGTTGAGCCACCGGAAGGCGGTACGGCACCATGCGCCTGGCGCTCCGGCACCTCTCCCTGACCTCCGTCGCGGCGGTCGTCACCACCGCGCTCGCCCTGACCCCCGCTCCGGCGACGGCCGCGCAGGCCCCGCACGGGGACGGCGGCTGGGCGGCTTCCTGGGGGGTGTCGCACAAGTATCCGGGCGCGCCCGCGGGGTGGCCGCCCAACTGGTCGTCCGACGGCTTCACCGACGAGAGCGTCCGCCAGGTCCTGCGGGTCTCGGCGGCGGGCTCCCAGGTCCGGCTGCGGGTGTCGAACCGGTACGGCACCAGGCCGCTCGTGGTCACCGCCGCGACGGTCGCCCGCAGCGGGGAGGGGGCCGCGGTCCGGCCCGGCACGGTACGGACCCTGCGGTTCCAGGGCGGTCGGGGGCTCACCGTACCGGCGGGGAAGGACGCCGTATCGGACGCGGTGGCCCTGCCCGTACGCCCGCTGGAGAAGCTCACGGTCACCCTGCACTTCGCACCCGGTGGCACCGGCCCCGTCTCGTACCACCCCGAAGGGCTGACGGCGAGCTACCGGGCGGCGGGCGATCGGACCCGCGACACGTCCGGGCAGCCCTTCGCGGGTGACTCCAGTTACGCCTACTACGTGATCTCCGGGGTCGAGGTCTCCGGGCGGCGGACGGAGGGCACCGTCGTCGCGTTCGGGGACTCCATCACCGACGGCGCCGGCTCCACACCGGGCGCCGACAACCGCTACCCCGACCAGTTGGCGGAGCACCTGCTCGCCGCCCGGTCACGGCTCTCGGTGGTCAACGCCGGAATGAGCGGCAACACGCTCCTGACGGACTCGCCCTGCTTCGGCCAGAAGGGCGTCGACCGCTTCCGCCACGATGTGCTGGACCGGCCGGGCATCCGTACCGCCGTCGTCCTGATCGGCATCAACGACATCGGCGCGGGCGGCGGACCGGACTTCGGCTGCGGTGTCGCCCCCGAGGTCACCGCCCGGGACGTCATCGACGGCCACCGGGCCCTGATCCGGATGGCGAAGGCCCGCGGGGTGAAGATCGTCGGCGCGACCATCACCCCCTTCAAGGGCATCCAGTACGACGGCTACTACTCGGAGGCCAAGAACGCGGTCCGCAAGGAGGTCAACCAGTGGATCCGCACCGGCGGCGCGTACGACGCGGTCGCGGATCTGGACCTGGCCCTCCGCAACCCCGCCGACCCGGACACCCTGCTCCCCGCCTACGACTCGGGCGACCGGATCCACCCGGGCGACGCGGGCATGGACGCGATCGCCCGGACGGTCCTGCCGCAGGTGACCGGCGAGGAGTGACCCGGAAGGGCGGCCCGGTCAGTCGTCCCCGTCGTCCCCTTCACGGTCTTCGCGGTCTTCCCGGTCTTCGCCCCACTCGCGATCCCAGCCACGGTCCCAGCCGCGGTCCCGGTCCCGGTCCTTGCCCCGGACGCCGTCGGGACGCGTGGTCGGGCGGGGGTCGGGGCGGGGCGTGGGGTGGGCTGCGGGGCGGGGGGTGCTCCGTGGGGGCGGCGGGGCGGCCGCGGGGCGGGCGGGTGCCGCAGCGGGTTCGGCGGCCGCCGCCGGGCCGCCGATGGGCGGCTGGTGGGTACGGGGCGGCGCCGGGGGCTCGGTGCGCGGTGCGGCCGCGGGGGCCGGGGCGGCGGCCGGCGCCGGGGGCTCACCGAGGTCGAGATCGGCCGAGCCCGCGTTCCGGTCGTCGGCGCGGGCGCCGGTGCCGTCGTCCTGCGCGAGGAGCGCCGTACTCGCCACGCCCGCGCTGAGGGTCAGCGCCACCCCCGTACCCAGCAGTGTCCGCCCGACCCGCGACAGCGGGGACAGCGGTGTCTCGTCGGTCAGCCATATGCCGTCCCCCGCACGGTGACGGCCCTTCGTCCTGCGCACCATGGCGGACACTATGCAGTACCCGCGCGCCTCCGGGCAGGGGTCTTCACAGAACGCGACCGTTGCTCCGTGCACCCACCCGGCCGCCCGGGGCCGCGGCTACTTCAGCTCGTCGGGGCAGGGCGTGCCGCGCGGTACGTCGTAGGGGCCGGCGATCCGGTAGGTCCCGGCGTGCGGGGCGAGCAGTTCCGTCCACTCGTCGCCCTCGGTGTCCTTCTCGGTCTTGATGAGACAGCCGTTGACGTTGGTGAAGCTCTTCGGTTCGCCGTCCCCGCGCTGCTTGGACTCCTCCGTCTCCTCCGGGCCCTTCATCCGCTTGCCCTTCTCGTCGACGATGCTCAGCCAGGGCGAGTAGGGGATCCGGATGAGGACCCGGCCGGGGTCCTCGACGGTGATCCGCAGCTGGTCGGCGCCGGTGTACTCGACCTTCGCGGGGGTGTCGGCCAGCGGCACCGGGTCCTTGACGGCGAAGATCTGCCAGTTGGCGTCGCCCCAGACCCGGGTGAGATACGGCAGCCCGCTCTTGACCAGCTCGGCCTCCTGCTTGGCGCCCACGTCCGGGGTGCCTTCGGGCAGGACCACGTAGCGCACGGCCCAGCGGTCCAGCCAGGCCCGGTAGTCGGCGGCGGTGAGGGTCTTCTCGTTGTCGTAGAAGAGGGGGTTGCGCTCCATATCGGCCTGGCGGTTCCAGCCGCGGGCCAGGATGACGTACGGGGCGAGCGCGGAGGCCTCGCGGTGGCTGCGGGCCGGGACCACCTCGACCCGGCCGCGTTCGGCGTCGAGATCCTTCAGCTTGTCGACCAGCGGTGCCAGCTCGAAGTTCCAGGAGGCGGTCGGCGCGGTGCGCACGACGTCGTCGACGGCCTTGAAACCGATCCAGAAGTTCAGCCCGGCGAAGGCGACGACCAGCGCGTACCAGCGGCGCGAGCGCGGTACCGCGTAGGGCAGGGCGGCCAGCAGCACGACGCCCGCGAAGAGCATCGCGAGACGGGTGATGTTCGAACCGATCTGCGAGTCGATCACCCAGGTCAGTACGGTCCCGAGGGCGTAGACGGCGGACGCGGTACGGACCGTGCGCCACTCCTTCGGGACCAGCACGAACACCAGCACCGAGAAGATGAACGGCAGCGACACCGTCCCCAGCGACATGGGCTGGGTGCCCGAGAAGGGGAACAGCCAGGAGGAGAGGGCGACGACCGCGACCGGTGCCAGCCCCAGTGCGTAGGAGCCCGGGCGGCGTTTGTTCAGGAAGAGCGCCGCAGCGACGACTCCGAGGAAGAGCCCGGCGACCGGGCTGGAGGCGGTGGCCAGTCCGGCCAGCGGGGCGGCGACGGCGGCCTTCGCCCAGCGCTTGGTGCGCCAGCGGTGCGGCCAGCAGAAGACCGCGGCGACCGCGCCGATCGCGAACATCATGCCGAGCCCGAAGGTGACCCGGCCGGAGAGCGCGTTGCACAGGAAGGCGAAGACCCCGGCGAGCGCGCAGGGCAGCGGATTGCGGACCGCCCTGACCCGGACCAGGACCAGCGCGGTCAGCGCGGCGGAGACCGTACCGGCGACCATCATCGTGGGCCGGACGCCGATGATGGACATCAGATAGGGGGAGACCACGCTGTACGAGACCGGGTGCATCCCGCCGTACCAGGCGAGGTTGTACGCGGAGTCGGGGTGGCGTCCGACGAACTCGGCCCAGGCGTCCTGGGCGGCCAGATCGCCGCCGGTGTTCGCGAAGAAGAAGAACCAGACCAGATGGCCGACCGCGGCGACCGCGGTGGTGACGACGACCGGGCGGCGGGTCAGCCGGTCCCAGAGGTCGGCGAACACCCCGGGCCGGGTGCCGGAGGGGCCGGGGAAGCCGGAGGGCCCCCGTGATCCCGCAGCACCCGCAGCACCCGATGATCCCGCAGATCCCGACGGTCCGGACGCATCCGCCGGAGCGGATGAACCGGACTTTCCGGACGGTCGGGGTACGAGGAGTGAGCCGGACGATTCGGTCCCGTCCACGGGCGGGCGCCGTATTCGCGACCCCGTCCCGGGTCCGCCGCCGTCGGTCCTGACCGGCTCCGCGGTGCTCACTGCAGCTCTCCCCGTCTGTCGTGTCACGGTGTGATCGTGACGGTCGTGGTCCGTGGGACCGCTGTGGTCGGTCTACCGACGGTACCCGAGAGGGTCGTCCTTCCATCAGGACGCCGGACCGGGCGGCCGGGGTTGCCCCGCCCGGGCGGGTCCCGGCCCCGGCGGCTCCGGGACGCTAACACGGGGGCGCCCCGGAATCCGGGACACCCCCGTGGCCGCTCCCCGCCCGGACAGGTACCGAGGCGGGAGCTCCCGCCGTCAGCCCAGGCGGGTCAGCTTGTCGGTCAGGCTCGGCTCGGTCAGATTTTCCCGGAGGGCGACCGGCACGATCTCCCTCGCCGGTCCCGAACCGATCGACAGCTCGCCGATCACATCGCCCGCGTTGCCGGAGCGCGGCAGGTCACCCTTTTTCATGGTGAGGTTCAGCCGCAGCTCCAGACCGCCCCAGCCGACCGCCTTCAGATCCTTGGTGGCGACGACGGGCACCCGGCCGCCGAGGCCGTTGTCGAGATAGCCGACGGGCTCGCCCTTCTTCACGATCGTCGCCCCCGCCAGACCCTTACGGGCCGCGTTGATCATCGCAACGCTGTAGTCGATCGCCTTCTGCGTCTTCTGGTACGGCGAGTCCCCGCTCCGGGCGTTCATCGCGATGCCGTTGACCCGGTAGAGCGTGCCGTCGATGGGCTTCACGAACGACCAGAGGAGATTGCCGCCCGCCGGGGTGGAGGAGCCGGTCTTGATGCCGTCGACACCGTCGAGCAGCAGCGCCCGGTCGTTGCCGTTGCGAATCGACCCGGCACCCGGGACATCCGTCATGGTGGTGTTGGTGATCTCCCGCAGCACCTCGTCGTTCATCACCGCTTCGGCCAGCTTGAGCTGGTCCTCCGGGGTGGAGGTGGTGGTCTTCTTGAAACCGCTGGGGTCGGTGTAGACGGTGCTGTTCATGCCGAGGCTCTTCGCAGCCTCGTTCATCTTTGCGACGAAGGCCGCCTCGGAACCGGAGTGCCAGCGGGCGAGCAGCCGGGCGGCGTTGTTCCCGGACGGGATCATCATGAGCTGGAGCATCTGCTTCTGCGTGTACTCCTGCCCTTCGGAGAGCTCCGCGACGGACTCGGAGTCACGCCGCTTGGTCTCCTCCGCCGCCTGCTTGTCGACCGTGATCTTCTTCCCCTCCTGGCCCTTCTTCAGGGGCCGGTCGCGGAGGACGACGTACGCGGTCATGGCCTTGGCGACGCTGGCGGTCGGGGCGACCTCCTGCGGTCCGTAGGTCCCGATGGTGCCGACGCCCTCGACGGCGACGGCGCCCTGACCGTCCGCCGGGAACGGCAGGGTGAGCTTGGCGCCCTTGAAGGTGAAGGTGGGCTGCGTGGACAGCTCCAGGTCCGGCGGCGGCAGCGGGCGCAGTATCTGCGCCACCGCGCCGACGACCATGAGCAGCAGCACCAGCGGGGTCCAGATCTTGAACCGCCGGGCCACCTTGCGCATGGGGGTGGGCGGGGTGTTCGTCAGCTCGGCGAGCAGGTCCATCGGCGGCAGCGGCGGCATCGGCTGCTGACGGGTCCGCTCGGCCTCGGCGAACGCGGCGGCCTCCGGGACGGGCGGCGCGGCGGCCGGAACCGGGGCCGGGGCCGCGGCCGGGGGTACGGCGGGGGCGGGCTTCGGCTCGGTGGTCTTCAGCGGTACGAAGGTGCTCGCCCTGCGGTCGGCCCCGTCACCGGCCTTGTCGTCACCCTTGTCACCGCCCTTGCCGTCGCCCTTGTCACCGCTCTTGCCGTCGGGCTCGGCGTCGGACTTGCTGCCGGTCTCGGCGTCCGCGGCGGCCGGGTCGCTCTCCGGGCGGGGCGCGGGGGGCAGCTTCAGTGCGGTGGTGGGGCTGTCCACGGCGGGCGCGCCCGCGACCGGCTTGCGCAGGGAACCGAGAACGGCGGTCGGCGTGTCGACGGCCGGCTTGTCGTCGCCCTTGCCGTCACCCTTGCCGTCACCCTTGCCGTCGTCTTTCTCGTCGTCTTTCTCGTCACCGCTCTCGTCCGCGTCGTCGTCCGCGTCCGCATCGGCGGCGTCGCCGGCGTCCTCATCGGCATCCTGGTCCGTATCGGACCCGGCCTCGGGCTCCTCGCGCGTCACGGTGGCCACTGCGCCGCGGCCACCGTCACCTTCGCCCTCGTCCGCGCCCACCGTCGCGGCCGCGGAACCTGCCGCAAGGACGGTCGTCGCGCGGTCCACCGAACCGGTTCCGTCCTCGTCGGCCGCGACCTCGTCGGTGGCGTCCGCGGCATTCCGGGGTCCGCCCTCGTCGCTGCCGCCGTCCGCGACGGCGTCCGGTGCGCCCTCAGCGGCCTCCGTGGCCTCTTCCGCATCCTCGGGAGCCTCCGGGGCCTCCCGGGGCTTCTCCGGAGCGCTCAGCGTCAGCGCGGGTACCACCGCGGTCACTTCGGCGGTGGGAGCGTCCGCTCCGGCCGCCAGTGCGCGCAGCCCGGCCTCCCGTACTGCCGCGTCCTCGTTCTCGTTCTCGTCCGCGTCGGTGTCGGTGTCGGTGTCGGAGTCGGAGTCGGAGTCGGCCTCAACATCGGCATCGACATCGGCATCGGCGGAGGCATCGGCGTCCGGACCGGCTTCCGACTCGCTGCCGGTGTCCCCGTCCGTCTCCCCGTCCGCTTCCGCGTCCGGATCGGGCGGCAGGGTGAAGACCGCCGTCGGCTGGTCGGGGTGGACCGCCGTCGCAAGCCGAGGGTCGCGCTCACCCGGAGCCGTCTCCCCCGACGACTTCCGCTGCTCCGACTTGTCGGGGGACTCGCCCGCCACCGTGCCTCCTCGATGAACCATGAACGTCGCTCTGCACCTGCCGCCGGGAACCGCAGCCGCCCGTACGTCCGTCGGACGATCCGGTGGGTGGTCCAGCAGAAGATCCTTCAGAAATACAGGCGGTCGCTGCGCTCCGCCCAACCGGGGCCCGTGTTGTCCGAACCATCTCTCAGTGTCCTGTGTGAGAACACGTTCCCTGCCCCTAGACGAGAACGACATACCTACTGGTTCCCGTACAAAGCACTCAGGCACTCTCGACAGACCAATGTGAGAGGGGTCACCCTGTCATTCATCCACGCGGGGAGGCATGGATGGGCAGGAGCCGCAGAACACTTCCGGAAGAGCTGCTGCTGCTCGCTCTGGACCCGGCCACGGGTACCACAGCGCAGCCGCAGTCGCTCGACCTCGGCCTTGCCGGAGCCCAGCTTGTGGAGCTGGCTCTGGCGGGACGGATAGCCCCGGACGGGGATCGTATCGCCGTGGTGATGCCACGGCCGACAGGAGATCCGACACTGGACTCCGCACTGGAGTTGCTGCGCCGCCGCGGCAGCCCGGTCCGGGCGGTCCATTGGATCGGCGGACCCCGGCTGGGTCTCCGTCAGATCTACCTCGCGCATCTGGAGCGCTGCGGCATGGTCCATGCCGTCGCGGGCCAGATGTGCGGCGTACTGCCGACGACTCGCTACCAGGCGACGGACACGGCGATCAGCCGCGACATCAGGGCCCGGCTGGACAGTGCGATCCGCACCGGTGTGCCGCCGGACCCGCGGACCGCGGCGCTCGCCGCGCTGGCCCATGCGGTCGGGCTCGGCAAGCATCTGTACCCGGGCAACGAGGGCCGCTCGTCACGTTCCCGCCTGCGGGACCTGATCAGGCACGACCCGATGGGCGGTCTCGTGGCGCACGCCGTGATGGACGTCCAGAACGGCGCGGCCGTGCAGCCGCGCCGGGCCCCGGGTACCCCGGGCGGCAGCAACCGGCAGAGCGCGAGTGTCGCGATGCCGGCGCGCCGCTCCGGGATGGCACGGGTCGCCGCGCACTGACACGTACGGACCGTGCCGCCTCGTAACGGCGGCGCGGGTCCGCGACGTTCGGGAGCCGCACGAAGGATGCGCGGGGCCGGCCGTGGGCCGCCCCGCGCATCCCCCTGTCCCGGCCCGCCGCCCGCCCGACCCCATAGCAGGCCGTCGCCCGTGTGGCCATTTCGCAGCGCACCGGCATCCGTTGGTGGCAATCTGCTGAGCAGTAAGTACGCTCAGCTACTTCAGCGGAGGTGCTGTTCCGTGGCATCCAACGTCAACCCCACCGTCCGGCGGCGCCGTCTGGGCCAGGAGCTGCGCCGGCTGCGCGAGCTCCAGGGCATGACGGCGGAGGAGGTGGCCGATCGTCTCCTGGTCTCCCAGTCGAAGATCAGCAGACTGGAGAACGGCCGCAGGTCCATCAGTCAGCGGGATGTCCGGGACCTCTGCGGGGTGTACGCGGTCGAGGACCACCGGGTCGTCGAATCGCTGATGCAGATGGCCAAGGACTCCCGGCAGCAGGGCTGGTGGCACGCCTTCGGCGATATCCCGTACAGCGTCTACATCGGTCTGGAGACCGACGCGGCCAATCTGCGGGTGTACGAACCGCAGGTGGTGCCGGGGCTGCTGCAGATCCGGCCGTACGCCGAAGCCGTCGTCGCGGGTGCCGCGCCGGAGAACAGCCAGGCCGAGATCGACAAACGGGTCAACGTCCGGATGCGCCGCCAGGGCCGGGTGAAGGACGATACGCAGCCGCTGCGCCTGTGGGCGGTGATCGACGAGGCGGCGCTGCGCCGGGTCATCGGCAGCCGGCATGTGATGCAGGAGCAGTTGGAGTATCTGGTCGAGATGGGCCAGCTTCCGCATGTGACCGTGCAGGTGCTGCCGTTCGACATGGGCGCCCACCCCGGGATCAACGGGCAGTACGCGATTCTGGAGTTCCCGGACGCGGCCGACTCCAGCGTCGTCTACATCGAGGGCGTCACCAGCGATCTCTATCTGGAGAAGAGCGGGGACGTCCACAAGTACACGGTCATGTACGAGCACCTGCGGGCGCAGGCGCTGAACGTGGAGCAGTCGCGGGCCTTTATCGAGGGCATCGCGAAGGAGTACGCGCGCAGGCCCTGAGGCCGTTCCGCCCGGGGCCGTAAAAGTGGCCTCCGGAAGGGAACTGCGGAAGATACACCCCTGTCTGCGCGTGGCGGAAGGGTCGGATGGAATATGCCATCCGACCGAGTGAATGGCGGCTCCGCCCTCGGGGTCCGGCGAGTAGCGTCGAAGACGTCAACGGTTCACCAACAAAGCACCAACACAGCGTCAACGGAGGGCACGGGAGCACTCGCTTCCACCGCACGTTGTCGGTGCTCGGTCCCCTTACTCACTGCCGGAATTTCCGAAGCGGAGACAATCATGGCCATCATTCAGGGCGCCACCGACAGCTGGACCAAGTCCTCCTACTCCGGGGGCAACGGTGCCTGCGTCGAGGTGAAGTCCCCCGTCGCCGCCGAGATCGCGGTCCGCGACTCGAAGGTGCCCGCGGGCCCACGGCTGACGTTCGTGCCCGATGCGTGGAACGCCTTCGTGTCCGAGGCCGGCCGGGGCGCCTTCCGTACAAGCTGAGCCCCCTCGGAAGAATGACCTCCCCGGGCGGCCGGACAGCCGCCCACGGCACGAAGAGCACCAAGCGCACGAAGCATGCGTGAAGAGCACGAAGAGCCCTCTCGACTGGTCCGCCGTCCCGGCCGAGGGGGCTCGGCCCTTTCCGGCAGACCGCCTGCCGCCGTCTCGTCTCGGCCGGCTCATCTCAGCCGGTCGACATAGCGGTCCGTCCCGGGGACCGTGGGGACGAACGGCGCCACCAGTTCGACCCGGCCGAGGCCCGTGGCCGCCACCGCTTCACCGAGGCCGCCGAACCGCTCCTCCCACTGGTCGCGGGGGTCCTCCTCCAGGAACCAGAGCAGGGTGAGCCGGGTGTCCACCCCCTCGACCTGTTTCACATAGGTCATCCGGTCGCCGGGCAGCGGGGTGGGCCGGAAGACGGTCACCATGGCGGCAGCGGAGCCCCGGAGCCGCCCGGGCAGCCGCCGGGTCCGCAGCCACTCCAGCAGGGCGTTCCGCCGCTCCGGCCCGGCCGCGTCGACGACTTCCAGCACGAGCCCCGCATAGGGGTGGTCCAGTGCGTGGTGATCGCGGGGACCGGCGGCGCCGTCGCGGTAGACGGTCGCCGCATGGTCGTGGAAGGCGGTGAAGACATGGGTCCGCCCGTGGTGGACGCGGCCGTCCCGGTTGAGGCGCCGGTTGATGCCGACGGTCCACTTCATATGCTCGTCGTAGCGGCCCTCCGTGATCCAGTACGTGGAGAGGTAGCAGCCCGCCGTGACCGGGGAGGCGACCGCGGAGTCCGCCGGATAGCGGAGCAGTTGCAGGTCCCGGGGGGCGACCCAGCGCCGTCCTGCGTAGATCCACGGCATGGCCATGGCCCCGGCGATGTAGTGGTCGTCCTCGTACCAGCGGTTGTAGGAGTACTCGTGGCCGGGGTGCGGTTCGACCATGGTGATCAGGGCGTGGCCGGGGCGGACTCCGTACGGCCCCACCGAGGCCAGCTCCGCGTAGTCCGCCGCCCGGGTGTCCGCCGGATCCGGCTCCCCCGGCTCCCCCGTACCGTCCGCCTCCGCCCCGCCGCCGCCGTTCTCGGATCGCATCGCTTCTCTCCTCCCTGAGTCTCTGAGTCTCTGAGCCGCCGAGCCCCTGAGCCCGTCCGGGTGCGGTCTTCCCTCCTCCGGTGAACCCCCCTACTCTGACGGTCCGTCAGGTAAGCCGCCAGTACCGGGAGGGATCCGGATGCCGCTCCGGGACAGGACCGTCGTCGTCTCGGGCGTGGGTCCCGGCCTGGGGCACCGGGTCGCGGCGGCCGTGATCCGCGACGGCGGGCGGGCGGTCCTCGGCGCACGGACCGGGGACCGGCTCGCCGCGACGGCCGCCGCCGTCGATCCGGCCGGGGACCGTACGGCCTGGCGGCCGACCGACATCACCGACGAGGCGCAGTGCGCGGCCCTCGCCGCACTCGCCGTCGAACGCTTCGGCGGGATCGACGCGGTGGTCCATGTCGCCGCGCTCGACCGGCACTTCGGCGGGCTCGACGACGCCGACTTCGCCGTCTGGGCCCGGGTCGTCGACGTCAATCTGCTGGGCACCCTCCGGATGACCAGGGCCTGTCTGCCCGCGCTGCGCGTCCGCGGCGGCTCGGTGGTCCTGATCGGCACGCAGTCGGCCGTGGCGGCCCCCACCCGGGTGCGGCAGACCGCCTATGCGGCGTCGAAGGGTGCGCTGACCTCGGCGATGTACGCGCTGGCGCGGGAGCTGGGACCGGACCGGATCCGGGTGAACACCGTACTGCCGGGGTGGATGTGGGGTCCGCCGGTGGAGGCGTACGTCCGGGGCACGGCGCGGGCGGAGGGCGTACCGGAGCCGGAGGTACGGGCCCGGCTCACCGAGCGGATGGCGCTGCCGGAACCGGCGACGGACGGGGACGTCGCCGAAGCGGTGGTCTTCCTCGCCTCCGACCGGGCCCGGTCCATCACGGGCCAGTCGCTGCTGGTGAACGCGGGCGAGCTGATGCGCTGACGGACCGGCCGGTCACGGGCTCAGGCTCCGGCCGGACGGGGCGCGCTCCACGTGTAGTCCGTCGACCGCCCGTACATCACGGTCAGATGCGACGGCAGGGCGGACGGCAGCAGATAGTCGCCCTCGGGGATCACCAGCGTCCGCAGGCCGGGGAAGGCGTCGAGCCACCGCCGCTCCGAATGCAGATAGCCCTCCCGCAGCCAGAGATGGGTGAGCAGTCCGGGGTCGAGGTTCTCGGTGAGGTCGTGGGGGAGGTACGGACCGGCGATCTGGACGCGGGACCGGCCGCCCAGCTCCCGCAGCGCCAGCAGATGGTCGAGGTTGTGGGCGGTGAAGTAGAGGCCGTCGGGGTCGAGGTGGGCGATGATCTCCCGGGCGTACCGCTCGGTGTCGAACCGGTCCCACGACCACACGAGCTGCCGCCGCACCCGGCGGGACGGGTGGCCGCGGTAGCGGACCAGCACCGAGAGGGCGGCGTCGGTGCCGATGTGCGTGGCGGTGGTGACCACGTTCAGCGCCTGCTCGTGGGTGAGCCCCTCGGGTCCCGGCAGCATCCGCGGCACCAGTGGTCCGCCGGCCTCGGCGAGCATCCGCGCAAAGGGCGCGCTGGGCGGCGGCAGCAGCTCCGACACCAGGCCCTTGACCCGCTGGCTGACGTCGGGGTCGATCTCGACGGCCTGGTCGAGACAGGAGGCGGCGAGCAGCAGGCTCCGTACCGTACGGGAACCGAGGCCGCGCTCCCCTCCGACATAGCCCAGCAGCCCCTTGATGACCCGCTTCCGCTCGGCGGGGCGGCCCAGCGCCACCGCCATCCGGACCACGTCCTCCCACTGGTCGTTGAGGGCGTTGTCCAGCAGCAGCGGGAAGTCGCCCTCCTCGACCAGCGCCTTGGCGGCCAGATAGTCCTGGAAGGTGCGGTGGACGAAATCGAGCCGTCCGGCGGCGGGTTCGCGCAGCAGCCCGGAGCGTTCGATGAGATGGCGCAGCACCCGCTCGGGCGCCTCCTGCACATGGCCCATAAAGCCGAGGGTGCGCTCCAGCTGGGCGAGGGCGTCCTCGTGGGACATCTCCAGCCGGTTGTTGCGGATCATCCAGTGCGCCAGCTTCTGGAGCAGGGCGATGCTGGTGTCGGTGGAGAACCGCAGCTCGTTCTCCGTCACTACGCCGCGCTCCACGTCGCGCCGTTCCAGCAGCATGCGCAGGGCGGCCTCGTACAGCTCCTTGCGGCCCTGCGGGAGGAAGCCGCGGCGCTCCCGGTGCAGCGCGCACAGCAGTCCGCACATCAGGGGGTTGACGGCGAGCCTGCCGAGGTCGTCGTTGGTGTGGATGGCGTCGATCAGCGCATCGCCGAGGCCCTCTTCGGCGCGGGCCGCGGTATGCCAGCGGCGGACGAAACGCTCGACCTCGGTGCGCTGCATCGCGGAGAGGTTCAGCTCGGTGAACTGCTCCCCGGTCAGCCAGCCTTCGCCCACGGACGAGGGGCGGGTGGTGACCAGCCACAGATTGCCGGGGAACTCCGCCATCAGCTCCCGCATCCAGCGGCGGGTGGCTTCGCGTTCGTACCGCGGGATCTCGTCCATGCCGTCGACGAGGAGGAGGGCGCGGCCCGCGCGCAGCACCCGGTCGGCCCAGCCGGCGGGCTGGGCGCCCGCGACGGTGCTCCGCACGGCGTGCAGGAAGGTGTCGGGCGTCGGCGGTTCTCCGTCGCGCATCACCCGGCGCAGCGGGAGGACGAACGGGACCCGGCCGACGAGATGGCTGAGCCGGCCGCCGAGTTCGTCGAAGTTCTGCCGGGCGGTGGCGACGGCGAGCCACTGCACCAGGGTCGTCTTCCCCGATCCGGCCGGTCCGCGCAGCAGCACCCGGTCCCGGCCGGAGAGGGCCCGCTCGGCGGGCAGCGGGACGGGGATGTCGTCGGGCCCCGCGGTGGTGGCCTCCAGGGAGACGTACGCGGCGTCGAGCGGCCACTCGCGGGCGTGGTTGAGGTCGAGGCCGTAGATCGTCAGCTCGCCGTACTTGTGGCGGACGTGCTCGGCGTACCGCTGCTCGAAGCGGGTGTCCTCGGCGAGCCGGGACGGAATCCGGTCGAGGAGCAGATCGGTGGCGGCGATCAGCCGGTCGATGGCCCGGGTCTGCTCGACGAGGGTGCGCGGGACGAAGGTGGAGCGGGTGCTGAAGAAGTTGAGGATGTGGAGGCAGGCGGTCTCCAGGAGGGGGTCGAAATACGCCTCGGTCTCCGCGGCCATCGCGCGGGGGCGGGTGAGCCGGGCGGCGAGCGCCTCGGGCCCGAGCGCCACGGCCTGGACGTCCTCCATGTCGAGGTCGCCCAGGCTGTGGAGGGCGACGACGAGGGCTTGGATGAGCTGGTGGCGTACGAAGACGGGCATGGCCTCGTGCGGCCCGCGCTCCTGGACCGCACGGGCGACCAACTCGGTCGCGAGAACCCGCAGATGGGACTCCCCGAGCGTGGCCTGCTCCTCGCCGCGGAAGGAGACCAGCTTCGCTATCCGCACCGGCCGGTCGGTGAGCCCGGCCCCCGCGGTCCCGGGCACGAAAAGCTTCTTGACCAGGGGGGCGATGGCACTGGACGCGATACGGACGGTGACGGCGGAGGCATCCATGGCCCGATGCTAGCCAACACCCCCGACAACCGGTCCGGTTGACGGAGTTGCCCGAAGTGGAGCGGGCGGGCCGCTGATCCGCGGCCCGCCTCCGCGGCCGCCGCCTTGGGGGCGGCGAGGTCAGCGGGGGGCGCCCGCCGTCATCCGGCTGACCAGGTTGGCCGTCGCCCGCCGGATCTTCGCCTTGGTGACGGCGTTCGCCTTGACCGCGTTCCGGGCGTAGATGTCGTCGTCGACCAGGGTCAGCGGCCAGTGGAAGGTGCCCGCCATGAACACCATCCCGCCGCCCGCGTGTTCCGTGACGGCGGTCTGCTGGATTTTCGTCTTCGCCTGCTTGGAGTCCTGGTAGCGGGACTCCGCGAGGAGCGTACGGCGGCCCTCGGGCGCCGGGGAGGCCGCGTCGTACCCGTCGGCCTCCACACCGACGAGACGGGGGAACTGCTCGCCGTCCCGGACCCCGGTGCCGCGCCACAGCCAGTGGCCGGGCTGCCGCACCACGAGCGGCGTGGGCTCCTTCACGATGCCGTTGAACTGGATGCCCAGCAGCCGCTGCTCGGCCAGCGACCGGTCGGGGCGGATCGACCGCCAGATGGTGGTGGGTCCCGCCTCGTCGGGCGCGGGGTCCGTGGTCGTCTTGTAGCAGGCCATGAGCCGGTCGGGGCGTCCCTGCGGGGAGCGCTCCATCCGCACGTGGTAGTAGACGTTGTTGGCGCCGAGGAAGGCGAGGTTGCGTCCGGCGGCGACGGCACGGCTCGCGGAGGCGTACATCGGCTCCGACCAGTACTCGTCGTGGCCGGGGAAGAACACCGCACGGTAGCGGGCCGGGTCGACCGTACCGTCGTGCAGGTCGAGACTGCTGGCGTAGGTGATGTCGTAGCCGCGTTCCTCGGCCCAGCGGACGAAGGCGGTGTCCATGTTGAACCACGCCGGGGCGCCGGAGCCCGCGTACGGCCGGTCGAAGGAGACCTTGAGGGCCCGGGTGGCGGTGCCGCCGATCGCCCCGGTAGGGAGGTAGCCGCGGTAGAGGTCCTTGCCGGTCCTCCCGTCCTTGGGCCACATGTTGTACGCCTGGTACGTGGTGAACGGGATCACGCACAGCAGCGCCGAAGCCCGCTCCGGCTCCCGCACCGTGAACGGCGTACTGCTGCGATAGCCGTCATCGGTGGTGAACACCGCCTGGTAGAGACCGGAACGCCAGCTCGCGGGGATGCGGATGCTCCAGGAGCGGGCCCAGGAGCAGCTGATCGCACCGGTCGCGGCATCCGTCACCGGCGCCGCCTGGCGGCGGCCGGTCAGAGCGGCGCTGGTGGTCATCAGCCGGGCCCCGAGACCCCCGTAATGGCCGATCCGGAAGACCGACACCCGGTACGTCCGGGCACTGCGCACCGAAATATGGAAGTCGACGGTCTCCCCGTGCCCCGCGGAGGTGGTGGAGGCGTACCCCATGATGTGCCCGTAGCCGTCGGCGGAGGCGCGGCGGATGTTCTGGTCCGGAATCCAGTTCCGGGAGCCCGGGAGCCGGTTCTCCTCGCTGATGCTCGGGAGCTGGGCGGTGACGTTGGCGAGGGGCTCGACCGCTTCGAGCGGTACCGGCGCCTCGGCGGCGAGCCGGCCGGGGCGGAGCAGCTTCTCGCGCAGCGTGTGGGCGGCGGCCACGGTACCGGCGGTGGCCAGGGCGAACATGGACAGTACGGCGCGGCGCGGAACTCTTGATGACATGGGTTTCTCCTGGGGTTTCACAGAAGGCAGATGCACGGGGCGGGTGCCGGGTTGCACCGGATGTGCGCCGTGTGGCCCGCGCCACGGTCGGGTGCCGGAGGGTCTGCCGGGTGCCGGTCGGCCTGCCGGGGTCAGCGCGGTGACGGCTTCGTGAGGCGGTTGACCAGGTTGGCCGTGGCCCGCCGGATCTTCGTCCTGGTGGCGGTGTCGATGTTCAGTTCCTCGGTGTAGGGGTCGCCGTCGACCAGGGCGAGCGGCCAGTGGAAGGTGCCCGCCATGAACACCTGTCCGCCACCCCGGTGTTCGGTGAGGGCGGTGTGCTGGACCTGCGGTACGGTGCGCCGGTCGTCGTGGTAGCGGGAGTCGGCGAGGAGGGTGCGGCGGGCGCCCCGCGGGTCCGGGGACTTCGCGTCATGGGCGTCGGCCTCCACTCCGACGAGGTCGGCGAGCTCTTCGCCGTCCCGGACTCCGGTGCCGCGCCACAGCCAGTGGCCGGGCTGCCGCACCACGAGCGGCGAGGGTTTCTGCACGATGCCGTTGAACTGGATGCCGAGCAGCCGCTGCTCGGAGAGTGAGGCGTCACGGCGGATCTGCCGCCAGCGGGTGGTGGGCCCGGCGGCGCCGGGGGCGGGGTCGTCGTACGACTTGTAGCAGGCCATGAGCCGGTTGGGCCGGCCGTTCGCGGACTTCTCCATCCGAACGTGGAAGTACACGTTGTTGGCGCCGAGGAAGGCGAGATTGCGTCCGGCGGCGACGGCTCGGCTCGCGGAGGCGTACATCGGCTCCGACCAGTACTCGTCGTGGCCGGGGAAGAACACCGCACGGTAGCGGGCCGGGTCGACCGTACCGTCGTGCAGGTCCAGGCTGCTGGCGTAGGTGATGTCGTAGCCCTGTTGTTCGGCCCAGCGGACGAAGGCGGTGTCCATGTTGAACCACGCCGGGACGCCCGCTCCCGCGTACGGCCGGTCGAAGGACACCTTGGACGCGCGCCGGTCGAAGCCTCCGACGGTGCCGTCGCGGAGGTAGCCGCGGTAGAGGTTCTTGCCGTTCTTCCCGTCCTTGGGCCACATGTTGTACGCCTGGTACGTGGTGAACGGGATCACGCACAGCAGCTCCGAGGCCCGCTCCGGCTCGCGCACCACGAACGGCGTACTGCTGCGGTAGCCGTCGTCGGTGAGGAACACCGCCTGGTAGAGCCCGGAACGCCAGCCCTTGGGGATCCGGACGCTCCAGGAGCGGGCCCAGGAGCAGACGACGGCGCCCGTCTTCGGGTCGGTCTTCGGGGGCGGCTGCCGGTAGCCCTTCAGCGGGGTGCTGATGGACATCAGCCGGGCGCCCGCGCCCATGTAGTGGCCGATACGGAAGATCCCGACCCGGTAGGTACGGGCGCTGCGCACCGAGACATGGAAGTCGACGACCTCGCCGTGCCCCGCCGAGGTGGTGGAGGCGTATCCCATGATGTGGCCGTAGCGGTCGCTGGAGGCGCGGTTGGCGCTCTTGTCCTTCAGCCAGTCCAGGGAACCGGGCAGCCGGTTCTCCTCGGCGATGCTCCCGGTCTGCGGAGCGGAGGACACGGGGGGCTCGGTCACCGGCGGCGGGGTCGGTGCGGCGGTGGGCCGGGCCGGACCCGCTTCACCGCGGAGGGAGCAGGCGGCGGCCCCCGTACCGGCGGTGGCGACGGCGATCAGGGACAGCAGGGCACGGCGGCGGGTTCTCGGTGACACGGGTTCCTCCTGGGAGCTCACAGGAGGTAGGTGCGGTGGGCCGGAGGTTGCGTTGCAGGGGATTTGAGGGCCGGGCGCCGCGGGCCGGGTGAGGCTTTCCGGGCACGGCCTACGCTGGGCGCATGCGATTCGGGGTGCTGGGACCGCTTGCCGTCTGGGACGGGGACGGGGAGCCCGTCGGGGTGACCGGGGCCAGGGTGCGCGGGCTGCTGGCCCGGCTGCTCGTCGCGCCGGGCCGGGCGGTGTCGGAGGAGAGACTCGTCGACGGCCTGTGGGGGGATACGCCGCCCGACCATCCGCGCAATACGCTCCAGGGCCAGGTCTCCCGGCTGCGGTCCGCGCTGGAGCGGGCCGTCGGGCCCGGGGGCCGGGGGCTCGTGGTCCGCGACACGGCCGGATACCGGCTGCACGCCGACGCGGAGGACGTGGACGCGGAGGTGTTCCTGCGCTTGGTGCGGCGGGCGCGCGGGACCGGCGATCCGGAGGCCCGCGGGGCCCTGCTGTCGGAGGCGCTCCGGCTGTGGCGCGGCCCCGCGTTCGCCGGGTACGCGGACGAGCCGTTCGCGCTCGCCGCGGCCCGGCGGCTGGAGGAGGAGCGGCTCGGCGCCGTGGAGGAGGAGCTGGCGGTACGGGCCGGGCTCGGTGACCCCGCCGCACTGGCCGCGGAGCTGGAGGCGCTGGTCGCCCGGCATCCGCTGCGCGAACGCCTGCGCGTCGTCCAGTTGCGGGCGCTGTACGCGGCGGGCCGGCAGACGGACGCGCTCGCGGTGTACGAGGGGTTCCGGCGGCGGCTCGACGAGGAGCTGGGCCTGCTGCCCGGCCCGGAACTGGTGGCGCTCCAGCAGGCGGTGCTCCGCCACGATCCGGACCTCGGTAAGCCTGCGGAGCGGGAAGCCGTACCGCACCCGAAGCCACCTCCGGACGCGTCCGGCCTGTCCGCCCCGGCGGGGAATCTGCCGAGCCCCGTCGCCGCGCTCGTCGGCCGCGACGGCGCCGTCTCCGAACTGGCGGAGCTGCTGGCGCACTCCCGGCTGGTGACCCTCACCGGCCCCGGCGGCGTCGGCAAGACGCGGCTCGCGCTGGAGGCCGGGCACACGCTCCGGGAGCGGTTCCCCGACGGGGTGTGGCTCGTGGAGCTGGCGGGGCTGCCCGCGGGGGACGCAGCAGCCGTACCGGGGGCGCTGACCTCGGCCCTCGGTGTACGGGAGACCTCCGTCACCGCCCTCGCCCGCGCCCTGCGGGACCGCAGGCTGCTGCTCGTCCTCGACAACTGCGAGCACCTCGTCGAACCCGTCGCCGCCGCGCTGGCCGCGCTGCTGCCCGCCGTACCCGGGCTGAGCGCGCTCGCCACCAGTCAGGAGGCCCTCGGTGTGCCCGGGGAACTGCCCCGGCCCGTGGCGCCCCTGGAGACCGCCGACGCGGTCCGCCTGTTCCTGGCCCGGGCCGCCGTACCGCCCGCCGAACTGGACGCCGTCGCCGAACTCTGCGCCCGGCTCGACGGGATCCCGCTCGCCCTGGAGCTCGCCGCCGCCCGGGTCCGCGCCCTCGGGGTGCGGGGGCTGCTGGCCCGGCTCGACGACCGGTTCGCCGTGCTGTCCGGCGGCGGGCTGCGCGGACTGCCCGCCCGGCAGCGCACCCTGCGCGCGGTGATCGACTGGAGCTGGGGGCTGCTGACCGGCCCCGAACGCCTCGTACTGCGGCGGCTCGCGGTCCAGGCGGAGGGGCTGACTCAGACGGCGGCGGTAGCGGTGTGCGCGGGCGGCGAGGTCCGCCCGGAGGACGTACCGGAGCTGCTGGGCCGGCTCGCCGAACGGTCCCTCGTCGTCCTGGTGGACCGTGCAGAAGGGCCCGTGCACCGGCTGCTGGAATCGGTGAAGGAGTACGCCCGCGAACAGTTGGCGGCGGCCGGGGAGGCACGGGAGGTACGGGCCCGGCATCTGGTCCACCACAGCGAACTGGCGCTCCGGACCGCCCCGCTGCTCCACGGGCCGGGTCAGGCCCGGGCGCTGGAGCTGCTCGACGGCGCGGCGGCGGAGCTGCGGCTCGCGCTGGACACGGCCCTGGACCCGGCGGCGGGCGATCCGCTGCGGGCGCTGCGGACGGTGGACGCGCTGGCCTGGTACTGGGTGCTGCGGGGGCGCGCGGTCGCGGCCCGGGATCTGCTCGACCGGGCCCTGGCGTACGGCGTTGGCACTGGGACTGGCACTGGCACTGGGACTGGCAGGGACGTGGCCCGGGAGCGGGCGCGGGCGGTGGTCTGGCGTACCGGCATCGGCCTGATGGAGGGCGAGGTCACCGGGGCCGCGGACCGGATCCGGGCCGCGCTCGCCCCGTACGGTACGGGAGCCGTCGACGACCCCGAGGGGCACGCCCGCGCCCTGTGGTTCCTGGGCGCCGCGCAGCTCGGTGCCGGTGACACCGGTACGGGCGAACAGCTGCTGGAGCGCGCCCTCGACGCGTACGCGGCCGTCGCCGGTCCGCAGGGGAGCTGGGGGACGGCGGCGGCGCTGAGCGTACGGTCCCGGCATGCGCTGGCCCGGGGCGATCTCGGCGCCGTCCGCGGCGACGGCGAGGAGAGCGCCCGGCTGTTCGCGGCGCTCGGTGACGCCTGGGGCAGGCTCCAGACCGTGTTCCCGCTGGCGGCGCTCCACGAGATCGCGGGCGAGTACCAGCGGGCGGGTGATCTGCACCGCGACGGCCTCGCCCTCGCCGAACACCTCGGGCTGCCCGTCGAGGCCGCCAAACGCCATACCGGCCTCGGCAGGCTCGCCCTCCTCACCGGCGATCCGGCCCGGGCCCGCGCCCACCACGAACGGGCCCTGCGGATCGCCCGGGAGCAGGACTTCCGCTCCGGCGAGGCCGATGCCCGGCTCGGGCTGGCACTCGGCGCCCGCCGCGAGGGCGACCTCGACGGCGCGCAGGCGCATCTCCACGAACTGCTGGCGTGGTTCCGGGAGACCGGTTACGGGCCGGGCCGGGCGCTGGTCCTGGCCGAGCTGGGGTTCGTCGCGGAGGAGCGCGGGGACGCGGCGGCCGCGTACGAACGCCACGCGGAGGGGCTGGAGACGGCGCGCGATCTGGGCGACCCGCGTGCGGTCGCCCTCGCCCTGGAGGGGCTGGCGGGAGCGCATGCCCTGGCCGGGGAGCCGGAGCGGGCCGCCGCGCTGCTGGGCGCTGCGGCGGCGGCCCGGGAGTCGGCGGGCGCACCGCTGCCCGCGGGTGAACGGCGGGATGTGGAACGGGTGTCGGCGGCGGCCCGGGCGGCGCTGGGCGACGGGCGGTACGCGGCGGCGTACGCGGGGGGACCGGAATCG
The DNA here is from genome assembly GCF_003932715.1 of Streptomyces tsukubensis. NCBI lineage: Bacteria > Bacillati > Actinomycetota > Actinomycetes > Kitasatosporales > Streptomycetaceae > Streptomyces > Streptomyces tsukubensis. The sequence goes on from NZ_CP020700.1 coordinate 3,210,353, forward strand.
CCGGGATTGCTGGGATTGCCGGAGTCGCGATCGGCACTCGGCGGCGGCGCCGGGCCCGCGGCGGCCGGGGAAGCGCAGGAGGTACGGGTACGGGGCCGGGCGCTGCCGCCGGGAGGCCCGTCCTGACGGACCAGCGCCCCTGGGCCGTGCCCGCCTGGGCTCCCCCGGCCCGGGTCTATTCGCTGGTGGAGCGGGGGCGGCCCGGGCACGGTGGGCGCATGTCTTCCGAGCCCGCGAGCACCTCCCGCACCCCGGACACCTCAGGGCCCTCCGGACCCGCCGTCTCCTCCGCGCCTCCCCGTACCCCCGAACCTCCGTCCTCCCCTCGTCCCTCGTCTGCCTCCCCTCCCCCGCCTGCTTCTCCTCCCCCGGCTGAAAGCCTCTGGCAGGACCGCGATTTCCGGACGTTCTTCTCCGCCGTCGTCCTCAGCCAGCTCGCCACCCAGGTCAACTTTGTCGCCATACCCCTGATCGCGGTCCTCGCGCTCGGCGCCGGGCCCGGAGAGGTCGGGCTGCTGGCGACACTCGGCACGGTGTCGTTCCTGCTCATCGGGCTGCCCGCGGGGGCCTGGCTGGACCGGCTGGACCATCGCAGGGTGATGATCTGCGCCGAACTGGTCCGGGGGACGCTCTTCCTCTCCCTGCCCCTGGCCTGGGCGCTGGACGTGCTCACGCTCTGGCAGCTGGCCGCGGTGACGCTGCTGACCGGATGCGCGATGGTCTTCTTCGACGTGGGAACCCAGAGCATGCTGCCGACGCTGGTGGGCCCGGCGCGGCTGGTGCAGGCGAACGCGGCGGTCGTCGGTCTCCAGGCGGCCGGGCAGATCGCGGGGCGGGGCGGGGCCGGACTGGCCGTCCAGGTGTTGTCGGCGCCGGTGGCGGCGGTGGCGACCGGACTGATGTTCCTGGGCTCCGTACTGCGGCTGACCGCCGTCCGCGTCCCGGCCGCCACCGGAGCGAGGAAGCCGCCCGGCAAGGGTCCCGGGCTGGCCGGGCAGATCGCGGAGGGGCTGCGGCACGTCCTCGGCTCGCGCGAGTTGCGGGCGCTGGCGGCCGTGGGCGTACTGTCCAATCTGGGCGGAACGTTTCTGATGACGCTGATGCCGGTGCTGTTCACCCGTGAACCGGGGCTGTCGGCGGGGACGCTGGGCCTGTTCTGGTCGGTCGGCGGCGTCGGGATCTTCCTGGGCTCCCGGTTCGCGCGGCGCTGGGGCGAGCGGTACGGCTACGGGCGCACGATCACGGTGTCGGCGCTGGTCCTCTCCCCCGGCGCCCTGCTGATGCCCCTGGTCGGCGGCGGCTGGTGGCTGGCCGTGGCGATCGCGGGCCTGCTGCTGGACACGGTCCGGCTGGGCGCGTTCAACGTGCTGGCTGTGACCCTGCGCCAGAGCCTGACCCCGGTGGAACTGCTCGGCCGGATGAACGCCACGTTCCGGTTCCTGCTGTTCGGGGCGATGGCGGTGGGTGCCGCGCTGGCGGGCGTGGTCGGCCAGTACGCGGGCATCCGTACCGCGATGTGGATCGGGGCGGGCTGTCTGATGCTGACGTTCCTGCCGGGACTGACCGGGCTGCGGGGCGGGCGGTGGTGGCGGGGCGCACCGGGGCGAACTCCGCTGCGGTAAGGGCTCCGGCGGGCGGCCAGGGATGTGATGCGGTGGCCGGATCGCGCGGGGCGGGATCACCGGGATCACCGGTCTCGGCCGCTTCGGCGGTTCCCACGGGATTAAACGCGGGGCGCGCATGTTGTCGACTACATGCCCACTTCGCAGCCGCCCTCCGGAAAGCCGTTCCCGCGCTCGTATGCTCGAACCATGACAGAAGACCAGGTCGGACGCCCCACCGCCAACGCCATGCGGCGTGCTCTCCGGCGTGCCAGGGACGGGGTCGCCCTCGATGCCGGTGAGGCGGCCGTGCTGTTGCAGGCGCGCGGCGAGGATCTGACGGATCTGTGTGCCTCGGCGGCCCGGGTGCGGGACGCGGGCCTGGAGGCCGCCGGACGGCCCGGGGTGATCACGTACTCGAAGAGCGTGTTCATTCCGCTGACCCGGCTCTGCCGGGACAAATGCCACTACTGCACCTTTGTGACCGTGCCGGGGAAGCTCCGGCGGGACGGGCACGGGATGTTCATGTCGCCGGACGAAGTGCTGGCCGTGGCGCGGCGGGGGGCCGAGCTGGGGGTCAAGGAGGCCCTGATCACCCTCGGGGACAAACCGGAGGACCGGTGGCCCGAGGCGCGGGAGTGGCTGGAGGCCGAGGGATACGACTCCACCATCGACTACGTCCGGGCGATGTCCGTCCGGATCCTGGAGGAGACGGGCCTGCTGCCCCATCTCAATCCCGGCGTGATGAGCTGGACCGACTTCCAGAAGCTGAAGCCCGTGGCCCCCTCCATGGGGATGATGCTGGAGACCACGGCGGTCCGGCTCTGGAGCGAACCGGGCGGTCCGCACCACGGTTCGCCCGACAAGGAACCCGCCGTGCGGCTCCGGGTGCTGGAGGACGCGGGCCGCAGCTCCGTGCCCTTCACCAGCGGGCTGCTCATCGGGATCGGTGAGACGTACGAGGAGCGGGCCGAGTCCCTGTTCGCGCTGCGCCGGATCTCCCGGGCCTACCACGGTATCCAGGAGCTGATCCTGCAGAACTTCCGCGCCAAGCCCGATACGGCGATGCGCGGTATGCCGGACGCCGAGCTGGACGAGCTGGTCGCCACGGTCGCCGTCGCCCGGCACATCATGGGGCCCTCGGCCTGTCTCCAGGCCCCGCCGAATCTGGTGGACGGCGAGTACGCCCGGCTGATCGCGGCCGGGATCGACGACTGGGGCGGGGTCTCCCCGATCACCATCGACCATGTCAATCCGGAGCGCCCGTGGCCCCGGATCGACACCCTCGCGGAGCAGTCCGCCGCGGCCGGCTTCCGGCTGGAGGAACGGCTCTGCGTCTACCCCGAGTTCGTGCTGCGCGGCGAACCGTGGCTCGACCCCCGGCTGATGCCGCACGTCGCCGCGCTCGCCGATCCGGAGACCGGTCTCGCCCGGCCCGAGGCCCTCCCGCAGGGGCTGCCCTGGCAGGAGCCCGACGAGGCGTTCACGGCCTTCGGCAGCGGCCGTACCGATCTGCACCGCACCATCGACACCGAGGGCCGTACCGGCGACCGGCGCGACGACTTCGACGTGGTGTACGGGGACTGGGAGGCGCTGCGGGAGGCCGCCGTGCCCGGGATGGTGCCCGAGCGCATCGACACGGACGTCATGACCGCGCTGCGGACCGCCGCCGACGACCCGACCCGGCTCACCGACGGCGAGGCCCTCGCCCTGCTGCACGCGGACGGCCCCGCGCTGGACGCCCTCACCCGGATCGCGGACGAGCTGCGCCGGTCCGTCGTCGGCGACGACGTCACCTATGTCGTCACGCGGAACATCAACTTCACCAACGTCTGCTACACCGGCTGCCGGTTCTGCGCCTTCGCCCAGCGCCGTACGGACGCCGACGCCTACACCCTCTCCCTGGACCAGGTCGCGGACCGGGCCGCCCAGGCGTGGGACGTCGGCGCGGTGGAGGTGTGCATGCAGGGCGGTATCCACCCCGATCTCCCCGGCACGGCGTATTTCGACATCGCCCGCGCGGTGAAGCAGCGGGTCCCCGGTATCCATGTGCACGCCTTCTCCCCGATGGAGGTCGTCAACGGCGCCTCCCGTACCGGGATGTCCATCGAGGACTGGCTGACCGCCGCGAAGGAGGCGGGCCTGGACTCCGTCCCGGGCACGGCCGCGGAGATCCTCGACGACGAGGTCCGGTGGATCCTCACCAAGGGCAAACTGCCCGCCGCGACCTGGATGGAGGTGATCTCCACGGCGCACCGGCTGGGACTGCGCTCCTCGTCGACGATGATGTACGGCCATGTCGACCAGCCTCGCCACTGGCTGGGCCATCTGCGGACGCTGGCCCGTATGCAGCAGGAGACGGGCGGCTTCACCGAGTTCGTGACGCTGCCGTTCATCCACACCAACGCGCCCGTGTATCTGGCCGGGATCGCCCGCCCCGGCCCGACGGTCCGCGACAACCGCGCGGTGACCGCGATGGCCCGGCTGCTCCTCCACCCCCATATCACCAATATCCAGACCAGTTGGGTCAAACTGGGTGCGGAGGGTGCGGCGGAGATGCTCCGCTCCGGGGCGAACGACCTCGGCGGCACCCTGATGGAGGAGACCATCTCCCGGATGGCGGGCTCGCGTTACGGCTCCTACCGCTCCATCAAGGACCTGGTGTCGATAGCGGAGCTGGCGGGCCGCCCGGCGAAGCCGCGGACCACGCTCTACGGGGAGGTCCCGGAGGAGCGGGTGCGGGCGGCGGAGGCCTCGGACGGCCATCTGCCGAAGCTGCTGCCGCTGACCACGGACTGACATCGGGCGGGGTCCACGGCCCCGCCGGTCTGCCCGGGGAAGCCCGGGCACCCTCGCCCGCCGGTCCGGAGCCGCCTGCGCGACCCCAGGCGCCGGACCGGCGGACTCCCCGGTCCCGGATCCCGACCGAGCGGCCCCCGTGCCCGGGCGGTGCTCCGGGCCCCACGCGCCGCCGCCGTACGGACCGGCACTCCAACCGCACGCCGAGGAGTCGTCGCGGGGTGGGGCGCATGGGGCGCACAGAGGCGTGCGCCTGTCGGCGGGCGGGGCGTGGCTGGAAGACTGGGCGCTCCAGCGGCGGGAGGCAGTGGTTCATGAGGGATCGGGCGGGCGTGGCACCGGCGGGCCGCGACGAGGAGGCCCGGGCCGACCTCGACCGGGCACCGGAGCCGGACCGGGACCTGGCGGAAGCGTGGTTCCTCCGGGCAGGGGTACGGGACCGCAACGGCGATCCCGAGGGGGCGTACGAAGACCTCGACACCGTGCTGGCGATCGACCCGGACCATGTGGGCGCGCTCCTCGCCCGCGCCGGAGCCGACTTCACGGCCGGGCGGTACGAGGCCGCGCTCACCGATCTCGACCGGGCTCTCTTCGAAACGGACGACCCGTCGGCGGTCCTGGGGCTCCGGGGCCGGGTGCTGCACGGTCTGGGCCGTACGGCGGAAGCCCTGGAGGATCTGGCGCGGGCCGTCGAACTCGACCCGTCCGCAGAGCGCATCGTGCTGGAGCCGGCGGGGCTCCACCCGGCCGAGGACCGGCCCCTGGGGGCCCTGGCCCCGCTCGTCCGCGACACCGGCAGCACCGACGGCCACGGCGAGGCCCTGCTCCTGCGGGCCCGGGCGCAGCTGATCCCGGGCGATACGGCCGCCGCCCTCGCGGACATCGAGCGGGCGGCGGCCCTCGGGGAACGCGCGGGCGCCCGCGCCGTCCTGGCGGATCCGGCGCTCGCCGCCGTACCGGAAGCGCGTGTTCTGAGTCACGGGCTTACGGATGCGAGCGGGGGCTCGGGGACGTGAGCCGGATCCCTTCCCCGCCTGCCGGGCGGTGCGTTCGATTACAGTGCTGGGCCGGGCGGGCCGTCGACGGGGACGGCCGTACGGGACCGATCGCGGGCGACGTCGAAGGGGACGCGGAGTGAGCGCAGCGGCCACGGGCGTCTGGGGACGCGCCGAACAGCAGGACTTCCGCTCCCGGGTGCGCGGCGCCCTGCTCGGTGCCGCTGTCGGGGACGCGTTCGGCGCGGGTGTCACCGCGGCCGCCACGGCAGCGCCCACGGTGGCAAGCGGCGAGATCCCCGGCCCGGACGGGGTCACCGAACTCGTTCCGGCGCACGGCCGGCGGGGCGCGGTGACCGCCGTGACCCAGCTGACCCTGTTCACCGTGGACGGGCTGATCCGGGCGCAGGTCCGCCGGGACACCGGCGCCTGGCATCCGCCGACCGACGTCCACCGGGCCTATCTGCGCTGGGCGGCCACCCAGCGCGACTGGGGGCCCGACGAACGCCGCAAGGACAACGGCTGGCTGGCGTGCGAGGAGTGGCTCTACGTCCGCCGGGACCCCGACAGGGCGAGCCTCCTCGGTCTCGCCGACGACCTCATGGGCACCCTGGACACCCCGAAGAACCCGACTGCCGGTGACGGCGGGGCGCTGGCCCGTTCGGCGCCGTTCGGTCTGCTGGTGGGCTGGGAGCCTCAGCTCGTCTGCCAGTTGGCGGTCGAGTGCGCGGCCCAGACCCACGGCGCACCCGCCGCCTGTGTCGCAGCGGGCGCCTTCGCGGTGATCGTCCACGGGCTGGCGCGCGGCGGGACGCTGGAGTCCGCCGTCCACCGCGCCCTCGAACTGATCGCGCCCCGCCCCGGCCACGAGCCCGTCACCGACGGCCTGCAGGGCGCGCTCGACGCCGTACGCCAGGGGGTCCCCGGCCCGGAACGGGTCGCGGCCCTGGGCGACGCCCACCGTGCCGAAGGCGCCCTCGCGGTCGCCGTCTATGCCTCCCTGGTGGCCGAGGACATCCGCCACGGCCTGCGTCTGGCGGCCAACCACGGGGGCCCGTCCGCCACGACGGCGTCCCTGACCGGCGCGCTCCTGGGCGCCCTGCACGGCGAGACGGCCCTCCCCCCGGCCTGGCTGGCCGAGCTGGAGGGCCGTCCGACGGTGCTGGAGCTGGCCGACGACTTCGCGATGGAGATGACGCAGGGCCCGGCGCTGCACAGCCCTACGCACTCGTCACCGGGTTGGCTGGCCCGCTACCCGCGCGCCTGAGTCAGCGCCGCCACCAGGCCGCCGAGGTGTCGCGCAGGGTGTTGGTGCCGCAGTGCACCTCGCCGCTGCCCAGGTGGTACGGGTAGTAGTCGTCGATGTACGAGACCTTCATCCCGGCCCCGCTGTAGGCGGCGGAGACGGCGGTGGTGAAGATGTCCTTGCCGCCGATGACGGGACCCCACTGCTTGGGCGCCAGGTAGCGGTCCTTGCCGAGCAGCAGACCGTTCACAGCGCCGGGCACATAGGCGCTGGTCGGCTCGGGTGCCGCGGCGGAGCGGCGGGCACTCGCGGCGCCTTCCCGGGCCGCTTCGGGCAGGGCTGCGCTCCGCTGGTCGTACGTGCGGGCGCTGTCGGACGACGCGTCGGGGGAGGCCCCCAGCCGCGACAGGCGGCCGGCGTCTCCGCCCCACTTGCTGGCGCGGCTGAACAAGGCCGGGACCCGCACGATCTCGGCGTCCGTGATCCCGGTCTCGCGCTTCAGGACCTCGACGTTCTCCGCGATCTTCCGGGCGGCGAGTTCGTTGTCCTCACGGAGCTGCTTCGAGGCGAGCACCTGGTCGATGCTGTCCTTCGGCGAGGGGTAGCGGCTGCGCTCGGGCCGGGAGAACATCCGGGTCCCGCCGTGCCCGGCCTGCTGGGCGTCCTTCAGCAGCTTCGTCCCCAGCTCCGGGTCGGCCACCGCCATCCGCCAGCCGCGCGGGGTGTCCGCGGGCAGGAACTGCACGAACTCGTCGACGTGGCCGACGTGCAGCCAGCCGGTGTCCAGCAGCAGCGGGCTCTGCATGCCCTGCGAGGCGAGCATCGTCCGCATCGACTTGGCGGGCTTGGCCCGCTCCACCGGGTTCTCGCCCATGATGATCCGCCCGGCGGGGTACGCCTTGCCGTTGTGGGCGTGCGGCGGGACGGTCTCCAGGTTGCCCATGGAGTTGAGCGTCGCCTCGTACGGGTTGGTCAGGCTGCCGCCGGGGAGCTGGACCCCGCCGACACCGGGGCCGCGCAGATGCGTGAAGACCTGGCGGCCCGCGGTCCGCCACGACTGGGCGGAGCGGATCATGACACGTATCGCCTGGGGACGTCCCCCGGGGCCGGTCATGCTGGTGTAGCCGGGCTCCAGGAAGTCCTGGGTCCAGATGTCGTCGTCGCCGTCGAGGATCTTCATCCCGGGCAGCTTGGCGGCCTGGTTGTGGCCCGCCAGGTCCTTGACGAACTTCTGCTGGGCCTTGGAGTCGACGTCCTTGCCCTTGACCCGGGTCACCAGGACCCGCTGGGTCTTCTGGGCGTGGTGGTGGGTCAGCAGCGGGGCGACGCGGAGGGTGACGTCGTCGGTGGAGCTCTTCCCCCCGGAGACGACGGTGAGCCGGACGACGGCCCGGCCGTCCCACACGGCCCGGTCGCGGATGATGTCGAGGCCCTCGATGCCCAGCTCCACCCCGGCGCGCAGTTCGGCGGCGGTCAGCTTCGTCTTGGGTGTGACGGGGCTCCACTTCCCGGCCCGCTTGATGTGCAGCCGGGTGTACTTGGCCCCGGTCACGATCCGGACCCCGCCGGTCGCCCCCTTGGCCAGGTTCTTGACGGGTACGGTACGCAGCCGCGCGAGGTCGTCCGCGTCGGCCGCGCCGTTGATCACGGTGTCGGCGGCGTCGTTGCAGCGCGCGAGCTGGGCGTCGGAGAGCTTCTTGCCCTTCGGCCCGGTGGTCGGACAGCGCTTGGTGTCGTCGTCGATATTGGGCAGGAAGACCGCGCCGCGGCCGGTGGACCAGGTGTCCTCGCCCGCGGTGTCGGTGGTGCCTGTGGTGTCCACGGTGCCGTCGCGGTCGACGTCGGCCCGGAGATCGGCGGCCGGCGGAGCGGCGGCGTGGACGGGAGAAGCCAGGGTGCCTGTGGTCAGCAGGGCGGTGGCCGCGGACACAACGAGTGCGGCTCGTCTGGCGGTGGGGATGCGCACGGGGGGTGTTTCCCTTCGTGGTGCTGCATGGTCACCGGGGAGGACGGGACACCTGTGCTGAAGCGTTGCTTCTGGGGCGAACGGGGCTGAAACCAGGTGTCGACTGTCCGGTTTGCAGCGCGTTCGCCGGATATTCCCCTACCGGGGAGGGGTGTTCGTCCCCGGTGGTCCCACCTGATCGGGAGAAGGCTCTAGGCCGTGTCTGACAAATAGCATCGTCCGCCCGTAGGGCGGGGCCTGCGGCGGTCGGTGCGTGCAATCGCAAGGCGGAGGGTTTCCCTCGTACTGGACGTACTCGGGAAATCCCGACAACGCTGGGGGCACCTCCCGTGCCCGAAGGGCACAGGGGGAGAGTGTGCGTGCCGAGCGTCGCGGGCCAGACGGGATTTGTCAGACACGGCCTAGGGGGTGCCCCCGCCGTCGCCCGTCTCCCTGTGGGCGTTCATGGCAGCAAGCCGGATGGACCACTCGCGTTCGGCGACGGTGAAGGCATGCTCCAGCGTCTCGACGAACGAGGTCCGGCTCACCGTTACCACCGCTGATGCCCGCGGAGCCGTTTGACCGCGTACCCGGCAGGCGAGGTGGATCCGGTCCCCGTCGGGGAAGGCGAACGCCAGCACATCGTTGGTGCACTCGCCCCAGTCCAGGATCTCGCAGTCCGCGAACTCGGCCCCGAAGGCGTCTCCGGTCCCGGCGTCGCCGTACGTCCAGACCGCCTCCGCGACGCGAAAGGCCTCGGACGGCGAGCCGAAGCCGACCGGCGGCGCGGCCGGAGTACGGAAACGCCGAAGCTCGTCCCCGAGCTTCTTGACCAGGAGGGGTGGGTAGAACGCGTTGTCCCAGGAGTTCACATGGAGCCCGCCGACGAAGATGTCGAGGCACAGCAGCCCCGGGTCCCGTTCGATATGGAACTCCAGGCCGAATCCGGCCCGCGACCCCAACACCACGACGCCCCTCTCCGTACTGACGCTACGCCTGTCCCCAGCACACCCTGCGGTCCCTCGCCCCTGCGCTGCCGGTCGCCACCCGGAGCGGCCCTGCCCTTCTTCACCCTGCTTCGGCACGGAGCCGGCTGCGGGTACGCATCAGGATCCGGCCGAGCATGTTCTTCCCGGTCCCGGTCCTGCCGCGGCCCCAGTAGTGGTCGGTGCCGGTGTCCTCGACGATCTCCTGGTCTCCGGTGGACAGCAGGATGCCGCGGATATCGGCATGCGCCCGGAACTTGGCGCCCACAGCCTGCCGCATCACCTCGTCCTTGACCCGCTCCCAGTCCCGCCGCAGCGGCCGGGACGGGTCACGCCCCAACTCGGCGGCGCGCAGCGGCGTACGGGCCCGGCGGACGAGCTCCGCATGGCGGGTGCCGATGAACTTCTGGGCCTGGAAGTAGTGCTCCGAGGTCGGCCACAGCTGCCCGTCGAGTTCCATGTCATGCGCGGAGAAGTTGGAGAAGCAGCCGTAGGGAACATCGTCCGCGCCGTAGAAGTAGATCGTCATCCGGGCCTCGTCGCAGTTGCGGGAACGGCACGATCCCAGGCACCGGGCGCCGGCCGCAACCCGGATTCGACCGATGGAGCCGGTCGCGGCGCCGGCCCGCCCGTTCGGCCTCCGCTCTCTCGGTATCCGCCATCTCGGTATCCGCTCTTTCGGTATCCGCTCTTCCGGGGTCCCGGTCGTCCGCATCTCCCGGCGGAACGGGACCGCTGCCTCATGTGCCCGGGACACCGGGACCAGCAGCATGAGACTCGTCAACGACCACCGCAGGGGCCGGATCCACGACGGGCCCGGCCGTCCCTGCGTGGATTCTCCGGGGAGGACAAATGTCCGGCACCTTACGCCGACGTGCCACGATCGGCGCGATCAGCCTGATCCTGGCCGTGCCGCTGGGCCTCACGGCCCCCGCCGCCGGGGCCGCCGAGAAGCCCGCGAAGAACACCACTGCGGCCATGACCGTCGCGCAGCTTCAGCAGAACTACGGCGACCTCAACGGTCTCCGGCTGCAGAACGTCGACGGAACCAGTGGCGTCTGGGTCGTCATCGACGGCAAGCGCCACGGGGTCCCCGACATGTGGACGTACAACAACCTGTTCGCCAACTGGAAGATCGTCACGCTGTACGACCTCTACAACATCCCGTACGGCGGGCACCTCACCCACGATGCCCATCTGATCACGTCCCCGTCATCGGACACGGTCTGGCTGCTCACCAACAACGAGAAGCGGGGGATCACGGGCCGGGCCTTCGCGAAGTACGAGTTCGACGGAAACAAGATCCAGTCGGTGCGCGACATCGTGCTCAATGCGATCCCGCGGGGCCCGAACATCGACCTCTGACCCCGTGCGCGGGCACCGGACCGCATCCGCATCGGGTTTCCCTCGGGCCGGAACGTGACGGAGCCCGGGAGCATGTCCAGCTCCCGGGCTCCAGCTTGCCACCCATTTGCGCACACCGACGGCGTTTAAGAACCGCGGGTCATATTGAGATCGACGTGTTCTGCCTTTGAACTACAGCGCCACGAGAGAGGCGCCGGGGGGACTTGAACCCCCATCCGTCGATGTTCGCCCACGTTCGGTCGATCCGGTGTTCGGCGGCGAATACTGAGACTGGAGCGAGAATCTGAGTTTGACGGGGCCGCCTCTGCCGGGCTTGGGCCACCCCCGCATGTGGTGCGGGGAGAGGGATTCGAACCCCCAACTGACACCCCTTCTTCAGCTTCAACATCAGTTTCAGCTTGCGCTCATCGCGCACCCTCCGCTCGTAACGGAGGGCGTATACGGGGGCTACCGGAAGAGGTAGCCGAATACCGCGTCGCCGACCCGCTGGTCGGTGACCTCGGTGTTGTTCGCCTCCTCGCGGGCGAACTTGACGGACTGCTGGAGCTTCTCGACGCGGTCGAGGAGTTCGTTGACCCGCCGGGCGGGCAGCGCGCCGGAGAACTTCACCGTGGTCCAGTAGCCGACCGGGACGTCCTCGTAGTACACCTCGACCTGCGCCGGGTGCTTCTCCGTGGCCTCGGCCTTCACGTGGTTGCGCGGAACCTTCTTCGTGCGGATGGTCCGCACCGGGTCGGTCTTCCACGAGTCCGTCGAGGGGTCCAGGTTCCACGATTCGGAGGCGTCGAGCACCGGCAGCTTGCGCACGAAGGTGTGCAGATCGGTGAGCTGCTTCTCCAGGAACAGCAGGTACGGGACGGGCACCTGGGGCAGCAGCACCGTGCCGTCGACCACCACGTCCGCGGCTGCGGACCGGTTCGCCCAGTCCTTCGTCGCGGTCACGTCGAAGAGGCGCGTCAGCGTCCCGGCGGTCGTCCGCAGAGCGTCCTCGGCCTTGATCTGCACCCGCGTGGACTCGGGCGGCAGCTGCTCGCCCTCTTCGTCCTTGGGCTGGTAGGTCCGGGAGATACCGGCCAGCAGGGCGGGCTTCTGCACGTCCTGGTGGGCCTGGGTGAGCTCTTGGAGAGCCTTGGACTTGACGCCCTTTTCGACTGCGATGATCTGATTCAGCTTCGGCACACGGCGAACCTAACAACCCCGCGCCGCAAGCACATCCGATTAATTGCGCGAGGGATGGAGGAACCTGTGCGGGACGGTTTTTCCGATGGTTTCTCTACGCGGACGGCGCACGCCACCCACCGGTGGACCTGATGTGCCCTTCCGGCACCTGAGCCGGCACGTCCGCAGGGGGGCACGGCGGTGGTGAGGGTACGGCGCCGTCAGCGCCGCTCCTTCTCCCAGGCGGCCACGCCCAGCTTTCCGGTGGTCCCGAGGTCCAGCTCCGGAATCAGCATCACCGGGCTCGCACCCGGCTTGGCGACCAGCCGCACATAGGGCCCGTTCGCCGCCTTGCCGAAGCCCTCGTGCGTGTTCCGCCACATCAGACTGCTCCGGGCCGCCTCGCCCGGGGCCAGGCTGAGCCGGCGCGGGCTCGTGGTGCCGAGACCGGTCGAGATCTCCGCGCCGCCGCGCAGCACCCGGACGCCGGTGAGCGGCCGGTGCTGCTCGTCCAGGGGGGTCACCCGGGGATATCCGTCGAGTGCGTACGGCCGGGTCCCGCAGTTCTCCAGCCGTACGCCGACGGCCCGCAGCCCCATCGCCGCGTCGCCCTGGTCGGCCGTCACGCGCACACCGGACCGGGGGCAGGGCCCGGCCGGTGAGCCCAGTTCGTCCACGGGAACGCTCCGCACCTTGAAGATCTTCACCCCGGCCGTCCCGGCGGAGTCCGGGCCCTGCGCGGGGGTGGCCGTAAAACTGGTCCTGACGGTCGCGCCGCCCGGTACGGAGGGCACCGCCACCGGGGTGCTCTCGTACGCCTGCCCGGCCGCGTCCGTCACCGAGAACGTGACGGTGTAGGCGTACGGCTCCTTCTTGGGGCTGGTCACCTCGAAGGCGACGGACGCCACCCCCGACGAACAGCCGGGCGTGCTCGCCCCGAGGCCCTTGGTGCCGGTGATCCGGACGCCGTCCTTGGCCTCCCCGAGCGGCGGCCCGGCCTCCCGGCACTTCTCCGTCTCCTCTTCCGCCGCTCCGATCGGCGCGGTGTCGCTGCCGCAGCCGGTCAGCAGAAGGAGGCCCGCGAAGACGGCCGCGGCCAGGGGCAGTGGGGTACGGGGACGGCGCATCGGGCCACCTCAGCAGGGCGGGCTGCTGGGCGCTATGACCGGCGCCACATCACCGTGTCCCGGCCTGCGGACCGGACCGACAGCGGACCGGCAGCCGACCGACAGCGCCCGCCGCCAACCTGATCCCACCAACCCCCGAAAGGACCACCCGCCATGACCACCACCTCTTCTTCCACCTCCGTCTCCGTGATCGGGCTCGGCAACCTCGGTCAGGCGCTGGCCGGGGCGTTCCTCGACGCGGGCCACCCGACGACCGTCTGGAACCGCAGCGCCGCCAAGGCGGACGCGCTCGTCGCCCGGGGTGCCGTCCGGGCGGCCACCGCGGCCGAGGCAGTCGCCGCGAGCGACCTGGTCGTGGTCGCCGTCATCGACCAGGACACCGCGCGGACCGTCCTGGAGTCCGCGGCGTCCGCGCTTCCCGGCCGTACCGTGGTGAACCTGACCACCTCGACCCCTGAGCCCGCCCGTGCCCTGGCGGACTGGGCGACCACCCAGGGCGCCGACTACCTGATGGGCGCGGTGTACGCCGTACCGCAGACCATCGGCACGGACGACGCGTTCATCCTCTACAGCGGATCGGCCGACGCCCACGAGCGCTTCCGCGCGCCGCTCGGCCTGCTGGGCGGCGACACGTTCGTCGGCAGCGACCCGGGTCTGGCGTCGGTCCACGACGTGGCGATCCTCAGCGGGATGTACGGCCTGTTCTCCGGCTTCTTCCAGGCGGTGGCCCTCGGCCGCTCCGAGGGCATCAAGGCGGTGGACCTCACCGGCCATCTGAACCGGTGGATCCAGGGAGTCCTGGCGGTCCTGCCCGAGTTCGCGGCGGAGATCGACGCGGAGTCGTACGAGACGGAGGCGTCCAGCCTGGACATGAACGCGACGGGCCTGCGGAACATCCTGGCGGCGACGGAGGCCCAGGGCCTGAGCACGGACCTGCTGTCCCCGCTCCAGCGCCTCCTGGACGACCAGGTCGCCCAGGGCCACGCCCGCAAGAGCCTGTCGCGGGCGGTGGAGTCCCTGGAATCCCGGAAGCGGTGATCAGGACGCTCTTCATAGGATCGCGCCATGACAGCCGACGCACGTGTGACGCGGGCCCTGTTCTCCCGCCGCCTCAAGCCGATATCCAAGCCCAGGCCGCTGTCCCAACTGCCGGAGCGCCTCTGGTCCGACGAGGACTGGGACCGTATCCAGCGCGGTTATGCGGCCCGGGACATGGACGAGAAGTGGAACGTCTTCACCGAGGACGAGACGGTCTTCCTGCACCGCAGCTGGACCGGCCACGGGGTCTTCGAGGCGACCTTCGCCCCGGTGGACGGCGGCGGCCGGCGGATCTCGGGTGCGGTCGTGGAGCGTCATTCCAAGTTCTACGGCAGCACCGACGACGCGTACGACTGCGTGATGCTGGAGCTGGTGCTCAGCTCCATCGTCCTGGGCGAACCCTCGACGGGCCTCCGCACCCGGCTGGTCGAGACGGCACAACTGCGTTCTCCCGACGCCCCTCCCGGAGTCCTCCTGCACAGCCACCTGGGGCAGCGCACGGACTCCTGACCGCCCCACCGAAGGAGCCCCGCCCCATGCACAACAGGGCGGGGCTCCTCGGGGTCTGCTGTACGTCAGCTCAACTCAGCAGCCCGGGCCAGCGCCACAAGCCCCGCAAAGGCACCAGCGGACATCGTCAGCACGGGACCGCTCGGCCGCTTACTGTCCCGAACCGGGACTATGCCGGTGCCGGATACATGCTCGGGCGCCCATTCAATGCATTCGCCCCCGTTCGGAGCGCTGTAGCTGGACTTCACCCAACGCATCTGGGAAAAGCTGGGGATGGTCGTCATGGGATGCCCCTTCGCACCTCGTCGATCGTGGGTACAGAGCCCGCCTGCGAAGCTGCTTCGGCTTGATGGCTGATGGCGGGCTCTTCGTCCCATCAAAGGGTCAACTCAGGTCCACGGCCCGGGCCAGCGCCACAAGCCCCGCAAAGGCGCCAGCAGACACCATCAGCACGGGACCGCTCGGCCGCTTACTGTCCCGAACCGGAACTATGCCGGTGCCGGATACATGCTCGGGCGCCCATTCGATGCAATTGCCGCCCTGCTGACTGTAGGAGGACTTCGTCCACTCGGCGGTCGCCAGGTCAACGCTCATCGTGAAGTTCCTTCCGGACAGCTCTGATCAGGTCAAGGGAGGACGCCGGGGACAGTGCGCCCGCCTGAAGTTGATCGTATGCCCTCTCCCAGACCTCCAAGAGGTCCTCTTCGCGCTCCAGATATCCGCGACTGGCAGACTCCGTGTAGCCCACCAGGGTCCGGTCACGCATGGTCAGCAGAATCGCCGGAAGCAACAAGGGCCTTAGGTTCCCGAGGCTGAACGGGACAAGCTGAACCGTGACGGACGGCAACGTGGCAATGTCGGCGAGGTGGTCGAGCTGTTCGACCATGACACGCCGTCCGCCGACCAGACGACGCAGGCAGCTTTCGTCAAGCACCGCGTAGACCAGTGGTGCATCCCGAGCATGCAGCAGGCGCTGCTGGCGCGTCGCCAGAAGGCCGACGCGCTCTCCGGCCATGTCTGCCGTGATGGCCCCCCGTTCCATGTCTGCGCGGGCAAGGGCCTCGGCATAGCAGGTCGTCTGGAACACACCCGGGATCACGCCCAGCTCGAACGTGCGGAACCTGGCTGCCTTGAGCTCCTGTTGCAGGTACTCCGGGAAGCCCTCCAGAAGCACTGTGTCCCGGATGGCCTGCCACATGACTTCGAAGGTAGCGCCCGCGCCGAGTGCCAGATCGGCCTTCCTCGCGAAGTTCAACGAGGGGGATTTGCGGCACGTTTCCACAGCAGAGACATGCGTTCCGGAGTAGCCCATACGTTCGGCTAATTCGTCCTGAATCCAACCATGCATCTCGCGTGAGCTGCGAAGTTGCACAGCGAACGCTGCTTGCGGGGAGGACTTCGGATCAACCTCTTTACGATTCATGATCTTCGTCGAATCCTCTTGATCTTGGGACAGGTTGAAGACTCATCGACTCTAGGCCAGTCTGATCCGCCCTGGCAGTGAAACCGCTACAGAGCGGAGGAATGGCATGGGCAGAGGCAGCTCGGAGACTCCCCATCAACCGTACGGAGGTTCGGACCTGAACCATGATTCGGAATGCCGAAAGTGCGCGAACCTTCGTGCGGGGCTGAAGCGGGCGGTACGGCGCGGAAATGCATCCCGCGTCATCGACTACCGCGTACTTCTCCGGCGGCATCCGCAGCACGACGGCGTCCCCGTCCCAGCCACGGAGACGAGCACATGACCGCCGGCTTCCGTGACTGGGTACTGAAGCAGGTGCCGTCCCACGGCGTCAGCGTCCGTGTCCAGTGCGCGGCAGAGAAGTGCGGTGCCGAACCGCCCGCGCCCGCCAATGCCCGGGACGTCGATCACGACTACGCCGAGATATGGACGGCGTATCACTTTGAGCGGACCGGTCACCGGGACTACTGCCGTGGCGTCGACGACACGGTCCGGTGGTACCCGCCCACCAGCGACGAGTTCCTGAGCCTTCCGAACGCGTCGCAGTAACGACAAGAACGCCCCGACGGACCGACGCAACCGGTCCATCGGGGCTCCCGCCGATCAGCTTTTGGGAGCTGAACCGACATGCGAAACCTTATCGTCCAGGCGTTCTCATGGGTGCTGCATCAGTTACTTCCCGCCAGGGGACGACACCGTGCACCCGTCCGCTCCGTGCCCACCCCAACCCACTCCACCTGTCCCTCAGCCTGGTCCCGCCCGTGGACCGGGCCGAGTTCGGACACCGCGCGCACGATCTTCACCGCGGAAGAGGCCCGAGGGCTCACCGACGAGCAGTGCGAACGCTTCTACGCGACCGCATGGGCGGAACTCGGCTGGGACTACCCGTACACCGCCGAGGGTGTGCACCAGGTCTCCGCGGAGGTGCGCGCATGACCCGCGAGGCCCTGCTCAACACTCCGGAGCCGTTCACCCCACCATGCGTCCGCTGCGGACGCGCCACTGCCGCGCCGGTTGTCGTCGGAGTCACCGAACGCGCCAGCGGACCTCCGATGGTCCAGTACGCATGCCCGCAGGACGCGACCCGCTACGGCGCGGGCCCGAGCCCCGACGACGAGATCGGGCAGCTCCCGCCCGGCCGACTGGCATGACCACGCCTCCAGAACGCAGCTCGTGCAAGGAGGCGCAAACCGCTCGAACCGCAGACGTCCACAGCACTACGGTTCAGCGGGTCCAACGCATCCCGTGAGCGTGGCAACCCACCGGAAAGCTACTCCGTGCAACCCCGTGAAACCTGGAAGGTCCGACTCATGTCCGCGTCCCGGTCATCCAACGCTCAGACCGCCCGCGAAGCCATCGCCGCTCGCCTTGGGACCATCCGGCGGAATGCGGAGTTGACCGGACAGGAGCTGGCTCTCCGGTGCGGCTGGAGTCCGGCCAAATCTTCACGTATCGAGCGGGCCAGGACTCCCGCCTCCGATGCCGACATCCGTGCATGGTGCAAGGCTTGCGGAGCGGAGGATGAGACCGTCGACCTGATCGCGGTGAATCAGCAAGCCGATCAGATGTACGTGCACTGGCAGAAGCTTCATCGCCATGGCATGCGCAGAGCTCAGGAGGAAGCCGTCCCCCTCTACACAGGAACACGTCGCTTCCGCGTGTACTGCTCGAACGTGATCCCTGGGATTCTCCAGACCGAGACGTACGCGGCGGCCCTCCTGTCCACGATCGCAGCGTTCCAGGGGACGCCGGACGACTCGAAATCGGCAGCCACCTCCCGAGTCGAGCGCTCGCGTGTCCTCCATGAGGGAAACCGCCGGCTCGCCCTGCTTCTGGAAGAAACCGTGCTCCGTTACCGCATCGGCAACGATGCAACCATGGTCAGCCAACTCGGCTATCTGCTAGCGGTGATGGCACTTCCGAACGTGAGCCTCGGGGTGATCCCCTTCACTGCCCAGCGCCGCGTCTGGCCGTTGGAAGCCTTCTATCTCTTCGACAACCGACAGGTGAGCGTCGAGCTGCTCACGGCCGCCGTCAACGTCTCTGCGCCCAGTGAAGTGGCAACGTACGCGCAGGCCTTCTCCGAACTGTCCGAGATCGCCGTTCATGGAGCCGCTGCCAGGGCTCTGATCTCGGAAGCAATCAACTCCATCGGGTAGTTCGCATGCAAGGTCATGCAAGAACGTGGATCCCTCGCCGACGCCCTCTCTAACGTCGACCTCGTGCTCGCAGCCAACACATCGAGCACCGGACGCACGCCCTATGGGCGGGCACGGCCGACTCCCGCTCGGCCGTACAGCAGATCAGGAAGGACCACGATGACCGACCTGTACGCACTCGACATCGACGCAGTCGCCTTCTCCAAGGCTTGCGGCGGCAACACTCATCCGGACGGCGAGGCGTGCGTGACCCTCGCCAGGATCGGCCCGGACGCCTGGGCCATGGGCGACAGCAAGCGGCCGGACGCCGAGCCGCTCAGGTTCACCACAGCAGAGCTGGACGCGGCGGGCATCGACCCCGCCCGGTTCGACCTCTCCGCCTGAACCCAGAGCACCACCGGACCGACGGCCCCGCCCGCACGCCGACCGGCGGGGTCGTCGGCATTCCCCGAGACGGAGCGGCAGTGCACCACCACGGTTACGCATGGGCCGGGGAGAAGAAGGCCTTCGACAACGAGGCACTGCGGCGACCCCCGCATCCGACTCCGCCTCCTCCCGCCTCCAGGGAGGACGCGGCCGCTCAGCGGCTGGCGGACCGCTACCGGGAAGTGGTCGCGGAGTTCGGCATCACGAACCTCCCGCCTCTGCAGACCGCCCACTGGCTGATGAAACCGGCCGGCGCGGTCAGGGGCACCTGGGAGGAGCCCAAGGAGGCCGGGGAGTGGCTCGGTCTCCAGCTTGCCGAGGCCGCTCCCCGGTTCGCCTCGGAAGCGGACCGGGACGCGACCCGGCTGGTCCTCCTGGTGACGGCTGCGGTGGAGCGGCTCGCCTGGGGCGGGGACGTGTCCCTGGGGCACTACCTGACCGGCACGCTCTTCCACTCCGTCGCCCTGGTGACCTGCTCCCCGAACCGCTCCGGCCCCGAACTGCCCTGCCCTCTCGCATAGAGGTGCAGCCGCCGCCCGCGCCTCGGGGCCAGGCGCGCGATCAGCCCCGGCAGACAGCCGGGTCGAACAGGACGGCCGAGTCCCCGACGGGCCTGTCGGGGACGCCATAGCCGGTCAGGGTCAGGAAGTCCGCCTCCACGGGCGCCAGTTCCGCGCACAGCTCGTCGAGTGGATACGTGTCGACGAAACGGGCTCGGGTGCCGGTGACGAGCAGCACCGCAAGGGGCTTGTGGCCGGGCATCGGGAGGCCGGGGTCGATGTCTCCGCCCCAGTACATGACCGGCTCCTCGGTGCCGGAGTGCGCGAAACGACCCGCTCCGGCCAGCATCAGCAGCTGGGTCTGCGTACTGGTCGGCTCCCCGTGGTAGTCGTACAGATAGACCTCAAGCGCACCGTCACGGTGTCGGAGCAGATCGCCGCCGTCCA
This sequence comes from Streptomyces tsukubensis, assembly GCF_003932715.1. NCBI lineage: Bacteria > Bacillati > Actinomycetota > Actinomycetes > Kitasatosporales > Streptomycetaceae > Streptomyces > Streptomyces tsukubensis. The sequence continues at coordinate 3,230,117 of NZ_CP020700.1, forward strand.
CACCGCGCGGGGCGAGCAGCTGCCGGGGAGTCTTCTCCCGGTCGGCACGGATCCCGGCCACCGCCTGCGGGTAGTGGGCGGCGATGCCGGTCAGGTCCCAGTCCGGATCGGTGCCGTCCGCGGCCCACCCCGCGTACATCGCGGACGGGTTCTCGATGAGGTCGAGACCCGGCAGGGGCGTGCTCAGCCACTCGTCGAAGCCGTCGCGCGCCATCGGTATCCGTGCCGCCAACATGAACGAACGAGCGCCCATCAAATGCCTCCTCGGGAAAAGTGCCTTGCACGATAGCCCGACCGGTGACGCCACCCGCTCCGGCGCGGGGCGTTTCCCGCCCTCCGGTAGGTGATGCCTCGGGTCGGCCAGGCCCAGTCCACCGCCCAACTGTCCTCCGTGCCGACGAGGAGGTTGCCGGGCGCCACGTCCCCGTGAATGAGGCTGTCGCCCCGGAAGAGTCGAGCTTCCGATGCGTCGGCCGCGAAGGCGTCCCACCGCGTTTCATGCCAATCCGCGACCAACGTCGGCAGGGAAATCTCCCCGATCCGGCCGAGCAGGTCCAGCACCGCCGGGAGGTCCGGGGAACCGGGCTCGAAGCGGCTCGGCCGGCCTCCCACCTGTTCGAATCCCAGGGCCATCCAGCGGTCGTTCTCCGTGTGCCGGCACAAGCGGGGCGAGACCGGCCGAACGAATCTGTTGATCAACCGCTCACGGACCAGCGAGTCCCGACGCCCCCCTGCGCGGTTCATGACCCCTTTGACGAAGAAGCGTCCAAGGCAACCGTCGATCAACACCAGAACATCGGACATGAACCCGCGTTCGGTGGGCCGCACCTCCTTTACGGGGCCGGTGAAGGGCTCCACCAGGTCCAGGAAATCAGGGTCGGGGAGGCGTTCGGTCATATAAGTCGGCTACCTTGCGGGCTAAGGCCTGTTAGTGCTGGTCACAGCCATTCGTTGATGGCCCCGATCAGCACGGTCACTTCGTAGCGGACGGCGAGTCCGTCGTATCTGGTGGCGACGGCGGTGGCGCTTGAGCCGGTGCATCCCGCATTCGACTGCGGGCAACGGCTCCAGCCGATTCCACTGTTCTCGTCCGTCAGGTCTCCCCGTCTCACGCAGGCCGGCCGACACACCGCGCCTTCTCGTTCCGCCTTTGCCCCAGGCCAGTTTCGGGGCCGGAGGATGGCAGGTCTCCCCTGGCTCCAGCCAGCCGCAGCCGCCACCTCGCAGATTTCACACATGCACAATGTTGCGACGTGTGCGACACATAGGCAGTGGCAGGCCTCTTCCGAAGTCGGATCGACCGATTGTCCAATTGATGTGTGCCTCCTGGCCGCCAACCCCGGCCGGGCACAGCGTTCAACGGTACATGGGTGACGGCCGACCGCTGGTGTGCCTGGCCGCGGTGAGAACGACGCCCTGATGGCTCGTCCCTCTTCTGAGAAACGCACCCCGACCGCTCCGGACGAGAATGCTCATGATCATCCGCCCCGCCACAGCCGCGGTGTACCGCGGTCCGGGTCCGGTCCGTCCTCGGATAACCGGCCTACCCGGCGGCTCCCACGACCACGGCCCCCGCCGCCGCCGATGGGGACGGCCGTCAGCTATGTGCCGTCCGGGCAGAGGCACCCCCCCTTGCCATACCCGCAGTCTCAGCCGCGCTGCGCCTGGCCTGCCCGGGCCTTCGGGGGCCGTTGCTCCGGCGGCCTTGCGTCGATCCGGGCAGGCCAGGCACAGCACCCGAGTCGTCCGGGATCCGAGATCCCCGTGCCACGACGTCCGCCACCTGCTGCGGACGAGTCCGGCCCTGCACACGCCCCATACGTTCCTCATGGAACGAGGGGCATCCATTCCCGGAGGGAACAAATGATTGAGGTACCGCCGTTCTGGTGCCCCCTGCCCATTGCGATCCATCCCGCGGCCGACCAGGCGGAGAAGGATGCCCGGGCGTGGGCGGAGCGGTACGGCGTGCGACTGAGAATCGCGGACCAGGTACAACCGGGCCGGCTGGGGGCCTACTGGGCTCCTCATGGCACCTATGAAGGCATGCTGGCCGTTGGCTGCTGGAACTTCTGGGCCTTCGCGTTCGACGACCATCTCGACGAACCACTCCCGCTCGACGTCCCCGTCACCACCAGTCTCGTCCAGCAAGCCGTCGACATCCCCAGCCCGCCGATCACTGATGACCCATGGGCGGCAGGAGCCCAGGCCGTCTTCAACATGTTCCGCGACCTGGCGACGCCGACCCAAGTGCGGTACTGCGCAGACAACCACCGCCGGTGGCTGCACGGCGCCTGCTGGCGCCACAGCAACCACGTCAACCGCCGACTGCCCCCGCTCGCCGAGTACATCCCGCTGCGGATGCAGGATGCGGCAGCTCAGGCAACCTGCCTGATCGCCGTTCTGATCGGCTCGGACATCAGCGTGCCCGAACAGGAGATGGACTCGCCACGGGTGCGCGCGCTGCTGGAAACCGCGAGCTGGACCGCGACCATCGACAGCGACCTGCACTCCTTCCAACTTGAGGACACGCAGCGCCCGGTCTCGCAGCACATCGTCTCCGTCCTGATGCACGAACGCGGGATCGGCGTGGACGAAGCACTCAGGCAGAGCGTCGCACTCCGCGACCGCTTCATGACACGGTTCCTGCACCTCCAGCAGGAATGCGCACGGACCGGTAGCAGCGAACTGGCACGCTTCGCCCACACACTCGGATACGTCATCAGCGGCTACCTCCAATGGGCCGTCGACACCAGCCGCTACGGACAGACAGAAGCCACATTCAGCTTCACCGACACTCCCCGGGACGACACCCCGGAACCACCTCCCGGCATCCCCTCGGTTGAATGGCTGTGGACGCTATGACCGGCGTCACATCCTCATCCGCGGTCTCGTCTGTCAATCGCAGCATTAAGGACGGAGTGAATTGAACGTCAACGAACATCCGCCCTGCTCGCTCTCAAAGAGGAACATGAAGGGGACCGTCGCGCTGTCGTCGATGAAACGGCAAGGTCCCGCACACCTGCCTTACCCGGACGGCTGGTTCGCAGTGGCATTCAGCCGTGACATTCCCCCAGGGCGAGTGCTGTGCCAGAAGTTCATGGGTGGCGAGGTCGTCATCTACCGTACGCGCAGCGGGTTACTTCGGGTTACGGAACCCTACTGCCCCCACCTCGGGGCGCATTTGGGCCACGGGGGGACGGTGGAGGCGGAGAACCTGGTCTGTCCTTTTCATCATCTCGCCTTCTCCCCTGCCGGAGAATGTGTGGGCGCAGGGCGTCGCGTATCGCCGCCACGGAATGCACGTCTGACCCTGCTGGAATCGCGTGAAGTCGATGGCATTGTGATCGTGTGGCATCACGCACAGGGTGCGCCGCCCACCTGGGAAGTGAAGTCCGATGCGGGACGAGAGCTGATGGAACCGGTGCATCACCTGTTCACTCTCACCGATCACCCACAGGAAGTTCTGGAGAACGGGGTAGATCTGGGTCACTTCCCAGTCGTTCATGGAACCACCCTGGAATACACGGAAGAGCCCGTCTACGACGGTCCGTCCGTGAGGAGCAAGGCTGTCTTCACCCCCAGCAACCCCAGGTTCGGAGGGTTGCTGTCATCCGTCCGGGTCGAGGCGGAGGCCACCTTCCACGGCCTCGGCTGGCTGTCGGCCAACGTGCGGCTGCCCGCGCTCCGGCTGTCCATCCGGATCTGGGTGCTGCCTACTCCCATCGACCCCCACCACACGGAGGTCCAGCTCGCCGTGAGCATGCCGCGGCCTCGGCGCCGACTGCGCACGCTGCCACCCGTGGGCAAGGTTCTGCTTTCCAAGGTGTTCCTCTCGCTGGCGCTCCGAGGGTTTTGCTGGGACTTCAGAAAGGACATCGACCTCTGGGCGAACAAGATCTATCTGGAACGCCCCAGGCTCACCTCCTGCGACCGGATGGTCATGCCGTTCCGGCGCTGGGCCAAGCAGTTCTACAGCACCACTCCGCAGCAGGGGACGCCTGTCTGAGCTTCCCAGGAGTGCATTCATCGGCGTTGTGGCGGTCTGTCATACGGCAGATAGGCCAAGAGTATTAGGGCGGAGAGGGTCGACATGCGAATGCGTCAGCACGCAAAGTACAGCCGGGCAGATCGAACCAGGCCTGCGAACGAACTCCTCCGGCCAGGACTCCCTCACCCCAACGGCTGGTTCTGCGTCGGGTTCAGCCGGGAATGGCAGCCCGGTACGGTCCGCAGCCGGCCCTTCATGGACGGCGAGGTAGTGATCTACCGGACCCGCAGCGGACTCCTGCGGGCCACCCGCCCGTACTGCCCACACCTCGGGACGCACCTGGGCGTCGGCGGTACCGTCGACGGAGAGTATCTCGTCTGCCCGTTCCACAGCTTCGCCTTCTCTCCCGAGGGCCCCTGTGTCCGCACTCCCTACGGTCCACCGCCGAAGGCTTCACTCAGCCTGCTGCCCGTGCGAGAAGCGAACGGAATCGTGTGGGTCTGGAACTCCCACGACGACACGCCACCGGACTGGGAAGTGCCCGAGCTCACCACTGTCGGACGCGCACTCTCGTACCGGACGGCCGACTTGGCCGGCTACCCCCAGGACATTGCAGAGAACGCCGTGGACTTTGGACACCTCCCCGAAGTCCACGGCGTCAGCGTTCTCGAAACGCCCCCGAAACCCACAAGCGACGGCCCCTACTACCACGTGGAAGGCTACGTCGGACGCCCCGTCCCCCTCCTGGGGACCATCGCCTCTCGAACCCGCCTCCACTTCGTCGGCCTGGGGGGCACCCACCTCCTCTTCGAATTTCCGCAGGTCGGTGTGCGTGCCTCCGCATGGCTGCTGGTCACTCCGATCGGCCCGCTGCGCATCCGCTGGTGGACGGTGGTGAACGCCGCGCCGAACGATCCACCACGCGTGCTCATGCCACTGCATCGTCTCCTTGCGCGCCCCCTGGAGCAGGCACTCAGCCACGCCATCTGTCTATGGACCCACAAGGACGTGGAGAGAGACCTCGTCATCTTCAACCACAGGCAGTATCTGCCGCACCCCAGGCTCAACAGCAAGGAAGGCCCTATCGGGTCGCTACGGCAGTGGGCGCGACAGTTCTACCCTCCGACGCAACCCTCCTGACGTGGTTGGAGGCGCACGGCCGGAGGCCCCCAGTCCGACCCGGATCCACCCGTCGGGACGGGCAACTTTCGAAACACGCGCCAGTTCCTCGGAGTACAACTGGAGCCAGGACGCCCTGGGCCGCACTCCTCGGGGACGGTTCCTGGGTTGCACTGGTTTCCCCAGTAGTCATCGGCTCGGACATCCGGTCCGAGTAGTACGGGAAGGCCGGCATGGTGGCTTCGTGCTGGAAGATCACCCACCACTCGTTCGTGACGGGCAACACTACGAAGGCCTCGGGCTCTGATCAGGTAGGGATCACGTGGGAGGGGGTGCAGGGTCGCCCCTGCTGGGGTCAAGGCAGCTTTGGGGGAGATTGAGGCGCAGGAGCTGCCCGCACCCCGTGGGCAACCGCGCCCCCGCCGGACGGCGATCCGTCAGGATTCGAGAAGCCTGGCCCCCTCCGACCCGCCTAGCGTGGGGAGCACTCCGGAGGCTCCGCCCCAGTGATCAAAAATGTCACTGTTTGAACGAATTGGTGCGGGTTGCGATACTGGGACGCCGCGCCCGCGGGCCCTGCCCCGGACCCCGGACCCAGGCCCCGTAGGGAGATCGACATGACCAAGGCAGCCAGGCCACGGCGGCCCGCCGCCGTGCCCGCCGAGCCGCACGCCGCCGACAGCCATGAGCTGATCCGCGTGCACGGCGCCCGTGAGAACAACCTCAAGGACGTCAGCATCGAGATCCCCAAGCGCCGGCTCACGGTGTTCACGGGCGTCTCCGGGTCCGGCAAGAGTTCCCTGGTCTTCGACACGATCGCCGCCGAGTCGCAGCGGCTGATCAACGAGACGTACAGCTCCTTCGTTCAGGGCTTCATGCCGACGCCCGGCCGCCCCGAGGTCGACGTGCTCGACGGGCTGACCACCGCGATCATCGTGGACCAGGCGCGGATGGGCGCGGACCCCCGCTCCACCGTCGGGACCGCGACCGATGCCAACGCGATGCTGCGGATCCTCTTCAGCCGGCTCGGCAAGCCGCATATCGGCCCGCCGAGTGCCTACGCCTTCAATGTGCCGTCGGTACGGGCCAGTGGGGCGATCACCGTCGAGCGCGGCAACCAGAAGGCGGTGAAGGCGACCTTCAACCGCACGGGCGGCATGTGTCCGCGCTGCGAGGGCCGGGGCTCGGTCTCGGACATCGACCTCGCCCAGCTCTACGACGACTCGAAGTCGATCGCGGAGGGCGCTTTCACCATCCCGGGCTGGAAGTCGGACAGCTTCTGGACCGTACGGCTGTACGCGGAGTCCGGTTTCCTGGACCCGGACAAGCCGATCCGCAGGTTCACCAAGCGGGAGATGCAGGACTTCCTCTACCGGGAGCCGACGAAGGTCAAGGTCGAGGGCGTCAACCTCACCTACGAGGGCCTGATCCCCAAGATCCAGAAGTCGTTCCTCTCGAAGGACAAGGAGGCGATGCAGCCGCATATCCGCGAGTTCGTGGAGCGCGCCGTCACCTTCACCGCCTGCCCCGACTGCGACGGGACCCGGCTCAGCGAGGGCGCCCGGTCCTCGAAGATCAAACGGATCAGCATCGCCGACGCCTGCGCGATGCAGATCAGCGATCTGGCGGAGTGGGTGCGGGGGCTCAGGGAGCCGTCGGTGGCGCCGCTGCTGACCGCACTGCAGCGGACCCTGGACTCGTTCGTCGAGATCGGTCTCGGCTATCTCGCGCTGGACCGGCCCGCGGGCACCCTCTCGGGCGGCGAGGCGCAGCGGGTGAAGATGATCCGGCACCTCGGTTCGTCGCTCACGGATGTGACGTACGTCTTCGACGAGCCGTCCGCCGGGCTGCACCCCCATGACGTCCAGCGGATGAACGGCCTGCTGCTGCGGCTGCGGGACAAGGGCAACACGGTGCTGGTGGTGGAGCACAAGCCGGAGCTGATCGCGATCGCCGACCATGTCGTCGATCTCGGCCCCGGTGCCGGTACGGAGGGCGGCACGGTCTGTTACGAGGGTTCGCTGGAGGGTCTGCGGGCGGCCGGTACGGTCACCGGGCGCCATCTCGACGACCGGGCGAAGGTCAAGGAGTCCGTACGGAAGCCGACCGGCGTGCTGGAGATCCGCGGCGCCACGGCGAACAATCTGCGGAAGGTGGACGTCGATCTTCCGCTGGGGGTGCTCACGGTCGTCACCGGAGTCGCCGGGTCGGGGAAGAGTTCGCTGGTCCACGGGTCGATTCCGGCCGGTGCGGGTGTGGTGTCGGTCGACCAGAGCCCGATCCGCGGTTCCCGGCGCAGCAATCCGGCGACGTACACCGGTCTGCTGGACCCGATCCGGAAGGCGTTCGCCAAGGTCAACGGGGTGAAGCCGGGGCTGTTCAGCGCCAATTCGGAGGGTGCCTGCCCGACGTGCAGCGGCGCGGGCGTGATCTACACGGATCTGGCGGTGATGGCCGGGGTCGCGATCCCCTGCGAGGACTGCGAGGGGCGGCGGTTCCAGGCCTCGGTGCTGGAGTACAAGCTCGGCGGCCGGGACATCAGCGAGGTGCTGGCGATGCCGGTGGCCGAGGCGGAGGAGTTCTTCGGCGGCGGCGAGGGCGGGGGCGAGTCGCATATCCCTGCGGCGCACCGGATCCTGGACCGGCTCTCCGACGTCGGGCTGGGCTATCTCACCCTGGGCCAGCCGCTGACCACGCTCTCGGGTGGTGAGCGGCAGCGGCTGAAGCTGGCGACGCATATGGCGGACAAGGGCGGGGTGTACGTCCTCGACGAGCCGACGACCGGTCTCCATCTGGCCGATGTGGAGCAGTTGCTGGGGCTGCTGGACCGGCTGGTCGACTCGGGGAAGTCGGTGATCGTCGTGGAGCACCACCAGGCGGTGATGGCGCATGCGGACTGGGTGGTGGATCTGGGGCCGGGTGCCGGTCACGACGGCGGCAAGGTCGTCTTCGAGGGCACCCCGGCGGAGCTGGTCGCGGCCCGCTCGACGCTGACGGGCGAGCATCTCGCGGAGTACGTCGGCGGGTGAGCGGGCACGCCCGGGCGGAACGCCACGGGGGTGCGTTCCGCCGGGCGGGTACGGCGCAGGGTCCCGGAGGCCCTGCGCCGTACCCGTACGTCTATGCGCCCTCCGGGCCCGCGCTGCCGCCCACGATCCGGTCCACCGCCGCCGTCACCAGCGCGTCCCGGTCCTCCGCCGGGTAGAGGTCCGGCAGCGTGAGCTGTTCGAAGATCAGCCAGTTGAGGGTCAGTATCAGCAGCCGGACGGCCGTGGCGTCCCCGGGCAGGCCGGACTGTTCGTGGTAGGCGACGTTCGCCTCGACATCGGCCCTGATCCGTTCCGTGAGCACCTTCCGCAGCTCGGGGCGGCGCACGGCCTCCAGCCGCAGCTCCAGGAGGGCGAGATAGCCGGTGCGGAAGGACGCCACGCGCTCGACGAGTTCGCGCATCAGCTGTGCGTACGTCTCCCGGTCGCGTCCCGCCGTCTCCGTCCTGGCGACGGTGGCCTCGTCGGGCTGGTACCGCTCGTAGACCCGGGCCCCGGCCTGGGTGAGCAGATCGTCGCGGTTGGCGAAGTAGTTGGAGGCGGTCCCGCCCGGGACCCCGGCTTCGGTGTCCACCGCCCGGAACGTCAGTCCCCGCGCACCTTCGCGGGCCAGTACCTCGATCGCGGCGTCGACGAGTGCGGCCCGCCGTTCGTCGTTCCTTCTCACCATGGGCTTCGCACCGGACTTCCCACCATTGACACCACTCCATGTGTAGTACTACGTTCTGACCACTCCACACAGAGTACTACGGAAGGACTGCTCAGATGCGAAAGCTCGTGTACTACGTCGGCGTGACCCTCGACGGCCGTATCGCCGGTCCCGGCGGTGAGTTCGACTTCTTCCCCGCGGGTGACGAAAAGCAGGATGCCGCGTACACCGCCTGGATGGCCGCGGCCTATCCGGAGACGGTTCCGACCGCCTTCCGGGCCGCGTCCGGCGTCGCCGACACACCGAACCGCACCTTCGACACCGTCGTGATGGGGCTCGGCACCTGGCTGCCGGGCCTGGCGGTGGGGATGACCAGCCCGTACGCCCATCTGCGGCAGTACGTCGTCTCCAGCACTCTCGACCCCGCCACCGATCCGGCGCTCACCGTCGTACCGGACGATCCGCTCGGCCTGGTACGGAAGCTCAAGCAGGAGGAACAGGAGGAAAACAGCCTCGATATCTGGCTCTGCGGGGGCGGCAAGCTGGCGGGGGCGCTGCTGCCCGAGATCGACGAGCTGGTCTTCAAAAGCTATCCGGTGGTCGCCGGTGCGGGGATCCCGGCCTTCGACGGCGGTTTCGATCCGACGGCCTTCGACGTCGCCCAGCGGACGACGTTCGACAACGGGGTCTGCGTCACCCGCTTCGTACGCCGCTGAGAGGGCGCGCCCCGGGGTGCGGGGAAGGCCCCGGGGTGCGGGGAGGGAGGGCCCTCGGCCCCTCGCCCCTCCCCGCACCCCCGTATCGCCTCAGTCCAGATACCGCGCGAAACCGTCGAGCGCCCGCAGCATCCCGTCCCCCTCCTCCGCGGGCATCAGCATCACGACCTCCTCGATGCCCAGTTCCGCGAAGGTGTCCATCCGCTCGGGCGTGGGGGTGACCGCGTACGGCACGACCTGGAGCGCGGCCGGGTCACGGCCGGCGTCCTCCCAGGCGGTACGGAGGACGGGCAGCGTCTCCCGCAGGCCCGAGCCGTTGAGGGGCAGCCAGCCGTCCCCGTACTCCACGATGTGGGAGAAGAGCTTGGGCCCGGCCGCGCCGCCCAGCATGGTCCGCGGGGCGCCGCCGCGTACCGGCTTCGGATGGGCGAAGGACGCGCTCACCGAGCCGAACACCCCCTTGTACTCGGTGGGCTCGTCCGCCCAGAGCGCCCGCATCAGGCGCATCCGGTCCAGGACCAGCTCCCGGCGGCTCGACCATGCGACGCCGTGGTCGGCCGCCTCCTCCCGGTTCCAGCCGTAGCCGACGCCGAGGGTGAACCGGCCGCCGGAGACATGGTCCAGGCTGGCGGCCTGTTTGGCGACGACGATGGGGTCGTGCTGGGCGAGCAGCAGGACCCCGATGCCGAGGTGCAGCCGGGAAGTGACGGCCGCGGCCTGGGACAGGGCGACGAAGGGGTCGATCAGCCTCCCGTACCAGCGGGCGACCTCCCCCCTCTCGTCCGCGTACGGGAAGGGGGTGGCGCGCTCGACGGGGATATGGGTGTGCTCGGGTACGTAGAGTCCGTGGAAGCCGCGCTCCTCCAGCTCCTGTGCCAGTCCGATCGGCGTGATCGTCTCGTCGGTCAGGGCGGCGGTCACCGCGATGCGCATCCCAGCTCCTTCGTGGTCGACGGTCGGGCTGTGTGCGACGCCGCGGCGGGCCGTACGGTGTGCCGTTCCCGTTCCCCGTCCCCGCCCGCCCCGGCGGCACCACTGGTCAACGGCAACACCGTTGCCGTAGCTCTTCCTTCCCACGGCGGCGGAGTCCGAACAGTCGTTCACGGCGCGGTCGGGGGTGCCGGAGCGGGGCCGGGTACGCGGAAACGGGCCGGGCCCCCGAGGCCCGGCCCGTTTCCGGTGCCGGTATCGCTGTCGGTGTCGGTGTCGGTGTCGGTGTGACGGTGGCGTACGTCAGTCGTCGATCACCAGCGACGGCGTGTCCCGCTTGAGGACCTCGCCACGGAAGAACGCCGGGCTCGTGCGGCGCATCACCAGCATGATGACCAGGCCGAGGAGGAGCAGGCCCACGCCGATGACGAAGACCGTGCCGACGCCGCCGACGGAGGAGCCGCTGTAGGACGGGTCCCACATGTCGTAGAGGGTCTTCGCGAAGACCGCGGCGAGCATCAGTCCGCCGAGGACCGGGAAGAGGCCCTTGTAGACGAAGTCGCGGCCGGTGCGGAAGATCTCGCGACGGAAGTACCAGGCGCAGGCGAAGGCCGTCAGCGAGTAGTAGAAGCAGATCATGAGGCCGAGGGCGTAGATGGTGTCCGTGAGGACGTTCTCGCTGAGGAGCGTCATGACGGTGTAGAAGGCGCCGGTGCCGACACCGGCCACGACGGTCGCCAGGCCGGGGGTCTTGAAGCGCGGGTTGACCTTCGAGAAGGAGGCCGGGAGCGCCTCGTACGCCGACATCGCCAGCACGGTCCGGGCGACCGGGATGAACGTGGTCTGGAGGCTGGCGGCGGCGGACGCGAGGACCGCGACGAAGAGCAGGACGCCGAGGCCGGTGCCCATGATCGGGCCGGCCAGTACGGCGAAGACGTTGTCGGAGGTCTCGGGGTTGGCGAGGCCGAGGCCCGTGTCCCCGGAGCCGACCGCCATCTGGGCCACGACACCGGTGACGAGGTACGAGCCGACGAGGACGACCATCGCGATCAGCGCGGCCCGGCCGGGGGTCTTGCCGCTGCCGGTGGTCTCCTCGTTGGCGCTGAGACAGGCGTCCCAGCCCCAGTACATGAAGATCGACAGGGAGAGTCCGGCGGTGAAGGCGGCGAAGGACTCGATGGCGAAGGGGTTCAGCCATTCGGCGGAGAAGGAGAGGGAGGTGTCGAACTCCCCGGCCTTGCCGAGCGCCATCACGACGAAGATCGCGAGCACCAGGAGCTGGAGCCCGACGAGGGCGTACTGGACGCTCTTGGTGGCCGTCATGCCCCGGTAGCTGATCGCGGTGGCGATCGCGATCAGGGCCAGGACGGTGAGGATGTGGACGGCCTTGTTGTCGTTGAGCGCGGCCACCGAATCACTGCCGGTGATCTCGCCCGCGAGCAGCCAGAAGAAGGAGGTCGCGACCCCGGCGAGATTGGAGAGCACGATGATCGTGGCGACGACCAGGCCCCAGCCGCACATCCAGCCGATCTTCGGCCCGAAGGCCTTGACCGTCCAGGTGAAGGAGGTGCCGCAGTCGGGCATGACCCGGTTCAGCTCACGGTAGGCGAAGGCGACCAGCAGCATCGGCAGGAAGCCGGCCAGGAAGACCGCGGGCATCTGGAGGCCGACCTCGCCCGCGGTGGAGCCGAGGGTGGAGGTGAGGCAGTAGACGGGCGCGACGGTGGAGATGCCGATGACGGCGCTGCCCATCAGCCCGACGGAGTTGCCGCCGAGCCCTTTGCCGCGTACGCCACCGCCCCCGCCGGGGGCGGCGCCCCTTACCGTGTCTCCGGCCTGCGGCCGGGCTTCCAACTGAGTCATGGACAGGACGGTAAACGCTGCGGTTTCCACATCCGGAGGCCATGCGTCCGGATATCGAACCCTTGATTTCGGGGGCAAGTCCGGCTCATTGCCTGCATATGAAAGCTTGATGACGATCGTCAAGCGCAGCATGTAAGGCCTGACGGCGTTTTTACGGAGTACGATAACCGCAGCCCTGCCCGTTTTGCACCTTTTGAAATTTTCCACTGAGCCCTCAGCGAACACCTGTCCGGGGCGCCTCCGCCCCGGACAGGGCGGCTAGCGCCCCGGCCAGACCAGGGACTGGATCTCGCTGTACGCGTGCAGGGCGTACGAGCCCACGTCGCGGCCCACTCCGCTCATCCTGAAGCCCCCGAACGGCGCCTCCATATGGCGGGCGACCGTGTTCACGCCCACGCCTCCCGAGCGCAGCAGGCCCGCGACCCGGAACGCCCTCGCCGGGTCGCCCGACCAGACGTAGTCGATCAGGCCGTAGTCGCTGTCGGACGCCAGGGCGATGCCCTCCTCCTCCGTATCGAAGGGGAGGACCACGACCACCGGCCCGAAGATCTCCTCCCGGACCACCCGCATCCCGCTCGTACAGTCCGCGAGGAGCGTCGGGGCCGTGTAGCAGCCGCGGTCCAGGGCGCCGCCGGTCGGGCGTTCGCCGCCCGTGACCAGCCGGGCGCCCTCCTTGCGGCCCAGTTCGACGTACGACTCCACCCGGTCCCGGTGGGCGGCGGAGATCAGCGGGCCGACGACCGTCGCCGGGTCCGCCGGATCGCCGACCGGGAGCTTCGCCGCGTACGCCGCCAGCATGCCGGTGATCCGCTCGTACACGCCCCGCTGCGCGAGCACCCGGGTCGGGGCCGTACAGATCTGCCCGCTGTAGAAGGAGAACGTCGTCCCGATCCCGGCGACCGCCGCGCCCAGGTCGGCGTCGTCGAAGACCAGGGCCGCGCCCTTGCCGCCCAGCTCCATCAGCTGGCGTTTCATCCCGCGCCCGCAGACCTCCGCGATCCGCCGGCCGACGGCGGTGGAGCCGGTGAAGCTGACCATGTCGACGCCGGGGGCTTCGACCGCCGCCTCCCCGGCTTCCGGGGACGAGCCGGTGACCACGTTCACCACGCCCGGCGGGACGCCCGCCTCCGCCAGGGCCGCCGCCAGCCGGAACACCGACAGCGGATCCTGCGGGGCGGGTTTGACGACGACCGTGTTCCCCATGGCCAGCGCCGGGGCGATCTTGCCCGCCGGATTGGCCCACGGGTTGTTGTAGGAGGTGATGCAGGTGACGACGCCGACCGGGCGGCGGACCGCGAGCGCGCCCAGCAGCCCGCCGCCGCCCATCGGCCCGGCGGGGGTGAGCTGCGGCGGCAGGGGCTGTTCGACCGGTTCCAGGGCGCCCCTGGCATAGCGGCGGAAGCGGGCCGCGGCGACGCCGACCTGCATGGCCCGCGCGGTCCCGGTGGTCGCCCCGCTCTCCCGCCGGGCCAGCTCCGCCGATTCCGCGGCGTCCCGCTGGATGATCCCGGCGGCCGTGTCCAGGATCCGGGCGCGCTCCTCGGGGCGGGTGCGCGACCAGGGCCCGAAGGCGTCCCGGGCGGCCGAGACCGCCTCGTACACCTGGGCGCGGCTCGCCTCCGGCGCGGACCCGACGGTCTCCCCGTTCGCCGGGTCGGTGATGGCGTACTGCCCGCCGTCGGGCTCCACCCACTCCCCGCCGATGAACAGCCGACCCGCCACGGGAGGGCCCTCCGGGCCCCTGGTGCCGGTCACCGGGTCGGCACCGTTCTCGTGTCCCGGCCGGACCGCAGCACGGTCCCCGGTACGGCTCCGGTCACCCGGTCGTCGCGGATCGTCTCGACCCCGTTGACCCGCACCGACACCACCCCGATCGCCTTCGCATCGAGCCGGGGGCTGCCGCCGGGCAGATCGTGGACGAGCTGTGCGGGCCCGGCGTCGATCCGTTCGGGGTCGAAGAGTACGAGGTCGGCGTGGTGGCCCTCGGTGATCCGGCCGCGTCCGCGCAGCCCGAACAGGCGGGCGGGATCGTCGGTGAGCATCCGGACCGCCGTCTCCAGCGGCACCAGCTTCCGGCCGCGCAGACAGTCCCCGATGAAGCGGGTGGTGTACGGGGCTCCGCACATCCGGTCCAGATGGGCGCCCGCGTCGGAGCCGCCGAGGAGCACGTCCTCGTGCTCCCAGGTGCGCCGCCGCAGCTCCCAGGAGGCGGGGTCGTTGTCGGTGGGCATCGGCCAGAGCACGGTCCGCAGTCCGTCGCGGGCGCAGATCTCGACCAGGCAGTGGAAGGGGTCCTGCCCGCGTTCGGCGGCGATATTGGCGACGACCCGGCCGGTGAGCCCCTCGTTCTCGGTGCTGTACGTGTCCCCGATGACGTACCGGGCGAAGTCCGCGAGCCGCCGGAACACCCCGGCCTCCGGGGAGTCGGCGCGGCGCAGCAGCTCCGCCCGTACCTCCGGATCGCGCAGTCGCGCGATCCGCTCCGGCACCGGGAGGCCGAGGACCTCGCCCCAGCCGGGGATCAGGTTGAGCGCGCAGAAGGTGCCGAGGGACATGTTCATGGGGGCGAGGATCGGCATGGTGAGGGCGACGATCCGGCCGCCCGCGGCCCGGGCCCGTTCGCTCGCCAGCAGCTGCCGGGGCACCCGGTCCGGGACGGCGGCGTCGACGGTGAGGACGTTCCAGTTGAGCGGGCGTCCGGCCGCTGCGGTCATGGCGACGAAGAGGTCGATCTCGTCGTCGCTGAAGCGGTCGAGGCAGCCGGCGACGATCGCCTCCAGCTGGGTGCCTTCGTGTGCGCCGACGGCCCGGGAGAGCGCGAGGAGTTCGTCGGGGCGGGCGTGGCGGGAGGCGACGGGCCTGCCGTCCCCGTCGGAGTGGGTGCCGGACTGGGTGGTCGACAGTCCCCAGGCACCGGCGCGCAGAGCGTCGTGGAGCAGGTCCACCATCGCCGTGAGCTGTTCGGCGGTGGGCCGGCCGCCGATCGCGTCCTCGCCCATGACGTGCCGCCGCAGCGCGCAGTGGCCGACCATGAATCCGGCGTTGACGGCGATCCGGCCCTCCAGCGCGTCGAGGTATTCGCCGAAGGTGTGCCAGTTCCAGGGCGCGCCCTCTTCCAGGGCGATCAGGGACATGCCTTCGACGCGGGCCAGCATCCGCCGGGTGTAGTCGGCGTCGGCGGGGCGGGCGGGGTGGAGGGGGGCGAGGGTGAAACCGCAGTTGCCGCCCGCGACGGTGGTGACGCCGTGGTTGAGGGACGGGGTGGCGTAGGGGTCCCAGAAGAGCTGGGCGTCGTAGTGGGTGTGCGGGTCGACGAAGCCGGGGGCGAGCACCAGACCGGCGGCGTCCTCCGTGGTGCGGGCCGTCTCGGTGACGGTGCCCGGCGGGGCGACGACGGCGATCCGGCCGTTCCGCAGGCCGACGTCGGCGGGGTACGCGCTCGTTCCGGTGCCGTCCACGACGGTCGCGGACCGGACGAGGTGGTCGAGCATCGTCTCTCTCCTCCCTGGGGCGCGGTCGCCTAGGCGGAGCGGCCGCGGGTCTTGACCTCTCGCTCCCGGTCTCTCCCGGGCGGGCGGCGGGCCGTCCCGCCCCGGCACCCGGCGGGCCGGGGGGCCCGGCGTTCCGGCCGCCGGTGGACCCGGCGGACCCAGCGGACCTGGTGGGCCCGGCGGTTCCGGCGGTTCCGGCCGCCGGTGGGCCCGGTGGACCCTGCGGTTCCGGCCGCCGGTCCGGGCGCGCCGGACACATCAGACGGCCGGACGGCTCCGGCGGAGCACGTCGGGCCCGTCAGACGGCGGGACCGCTCCGGCGCGGCGCGGCGGTCACGCCGCTCCGGTCGCCGTCTGCCGGAAGCGGGTGGTGCGGTGCACCGGATCGGTGTCGATATGCGGGATCACGTGCTCACCGATCAGCCGGATCGTGGTCATGGTGTCCTCGTACGAGATGCCGATCGGCAGCCCGAAGGACAGCTGGTCGGCGCCCGCCTGCTCCCAGCGCTTGCACTGCCTGCGGACCTCGTCCGGGTCGCCGCAGATCATCAGCTCCTCTGCGATGAGGAGTTCGACGATCTCGGCGGTGTAGTCGGGCAGCAGCTCGGGCCATTCGGGGATGCCCTCGGGGCGCGGGAACGTGTCGTGGTAGCGGAAGAGCAGCGACTGGAGGTAGTTGAGCCCGCCGGAGACGGCGATCTCGACGGCCTTGTCGTGGGTCTCCGCGCAGATCGCGGTGGAGGTCACCATGACGTTGTCGTTGACGAAGGCGCCGACGGGCTCCGCCTCTCCGACCGCCGTCTTGTAGGACTCCAGGACCCACTCCATATCGGAGACCTTCTGGACGCTGAAGCCGAGGACGCCGAGGCCCTTCCGTCCGGCCATGGCGTACGAGGGCGGCGAACCCGCCGCGTACCACATGGGCGGATGGGCCGCCCCGTACGGCTTGGGGAGCACCTTCCGCGGCGGCAGGGACCAGTGGCGGCCGGTGAAGCCCTCGTATTCGTCCTGCAGCCACATCTTCGGGAACTCCGCGATCGTCTCCTCCCACATCTCCTTGGTGTGGTTCATATCGGTGATGCCGGGGAGGAAGCCGAGGATCTCGTGGCTGCCCGCGCCGCGTCCGGAGCCGAATTCGAACCGGCCCTCGGAGAGGTGGTCGAGCATCGCGACCTTCTCCGCGACCTTGACCGGGTGGTTGACGGGGGCGAGGGGGTTGAAGATGCCGGAGCCGAGGTGGATGCGGTCGGTGGCGTGGGCGAGGTAGCCGAGGAAGACGTCGTTGGCGGAGAGGTGGGAGTACTCCTCCAGGAAGTGGTGCTCGGAGGCCCAGGCGTATTTGAAGCCGGCCCGGTCGGCGGCGACGATGTACTCGGTCTCCTCCATGAGCGCCTTGTGCTCGGCGAGCGGGTCGGTCTCGGCGCGCTTTCCGACGTATCCCTGTACGAAGATCCCGAATTCCACGGGTGGTTCACCGTCCTCGGTTCTGGAGGTTCTGGGTCCCGGCGGGGTTCGTGCGCGATGGTGTCGGCTCCCGGGCGCTCTCGTTCCGGGCCTTCCCGGTGGTGCGGCGGCCCGGCGCTCCGGCATCCGCCGCATCCATCCCCGACCCACCACAACTGACACATCGTCAGATAACTGCGGTCGACTGTTCCACCGCCCCTCCGCGACGTCAATAGCTGATGGTGCGTCAGATACATTCGGTACGGGACGGGGTCAGACCGCGGTGACCCCGGCCAGCCAGCCCCCGTCGATGACGATCGGCTGCCCGGTGATGTACGAGGAGTCCTCGCAGCTCAGGAAGAGCACCAGCCGGGCGATCTCCTCCGGCCGCCCGGCCCGGCCCAGCGGCACCAGCTTGCGGTAGAGCGCCGCGGCCGACTCACGGGCCTCCTCGGGATCGGCGCGCGGGTTGAGCACGGTCGGGTCGGTCATCGGGGTGTCCACCGCCCCCGGGCAGACCGCGTTCACCCGGATACCCTTGGCCGCCAGTTCCAGTGCCGCGACCCGGGTCAGCCCGATCACCGCGTGCTTGGAGGCGGTGTACGCGCCCAGATATGCCATGCCCGTCATACCCGCGTACGAGGCGATGTTGACGATCGTGCCGCCGCCGGCCGCCTCGATCTCGGGCGCCACGGCCTTGATGCCGAGGAAGACCCCGACCTGGTTGACCTGGGTGATCTCCTGGAACTCGGCCGCCGGGGTGCGGACCAGTCGGTTGAAGCGCGATACGCCCGCGTTGTTGACCAGTCCGTCGATCCGCCCGAACCGGTCCTTGGCGGTGGCGACGGCGGCCGCCCAGTCCTCCTCCCGGCTCACGTCGAGCCGGACGTAGACCGCGGTCTTCTCGCCCAGGTCGGCGGCGACGGCCGCGCCCTGCTCGTCGAGGATGTCCCCGAGGACGACCCGGGCGCCCTCGGCGGCGAAAAGCCGGGCTTCCGCCTCGCCCTGTCCGCGCGCGGCCCCCGTGATCAGCACGGTCCGCCCGGCCAGCTTCCCGCCGCCCGCGCCCCCGCCCGTATCCGTACCCGCGTCCGTACCCGTACCCGCGTCCGTACCCGTACCGCTGCTCATCGGCCCATCTCCCAACGTTTCCTCAAGGGTTCAGCTGCGGGGCGACCTCGGCGGCGAAGGCGGCCATCTGGTCGGTCAGCTCACGGCAGCTACGGCTGCGGAACCGGACCTGTATCTGCGTCACGCCCATATCGGCGTAGGCGCGCAGCGATTCCGCGAGCTCCTCCGGCTTCCCGCTCAGGGTCCGCCGCCCCACCGGCCAACCGGGCTCGCCCACGTACAGCGGTTCCGCGATGGCGCCGATCTCGGCGGGCGCTTCGATACCGGCCGCCTCCCGCAGCCGCCGCAGCCGGGCGATCTTCGCGGGCAGTTCGGCGCGGGGGTCGCCCTGCGGCAGCCAGCCGTCGCCCTTGAGCGCGGCCCGGCGCACGGCGGCGGGCGATGAGCCGCCGACCCAGAGCGGTACGTGCTCCTGGGCGGGCCGGGGACGCTGGCCGAGCCCGGAGAAGGCGAACAGTTCACCCCGGTGCTCCGGGAACTCCTCGGCCCCCAGGGCCGCGCGCAGGGCGTCGATCGTCTCGTCGAGCACCCGTCCGCGCCCGTCGAAGTCGGCGCCGACCGCCTCGAACTCCTCCCGGACGTGCCCGGCCCCGACCCCGAGGACCAGCCGTCCGCCGGAGAGGTGGTCCAGGGTGGCGTACTGCTTGGCGGTGATCAGCGGATGGCGCAGCCCGGCCACCGCGACATGGCTGAGCAGCCGGACCCGGCGGGTGGCGGCGGCCAGGAAGGAGAGCGTGGCGACGGGGTCGTACCAGACGGTCGACATGGCAGCGGCGAGCCGCCGCGGGACAGCGATGTGGTCGCAGACGGCGATATAGGCGAAGCCGGTGCGATCGGCGGTACGGGCGACCTCGACGAGCTCCTCGGCCCCGGCGCGGTCCTCCCACGGCTCGGCGTACAGGGTGCTCTGGGACTGGACGGGAAGCTGCATCCCGTACGAGAGCAGTCCTCGGGGCAGGGTGGGCAGGGTCCGCGCAGGCATCCGGCGGCCTCCTCGGCGTGAATCTGACGGTACGTCATATCTCGGCTGGAGCCATCGTGATACCTGGCGGCGCGGGAGACAAGGCCACGCCGCACTCCGGCCGGGCCCGGGTGCGGGACCGGAAGGAGACGGCCTCGCCCTACTCCTCCTCGTCCGGTCCGAGGAAAAGCTCCAGCGCCTCCTCCGTACGGGCCCTGACATAGGCCACGCTGTCGCCCCTGACCAGGAGATCCGGGCCCGCGTACCAGCGGGTGGGCCGGGCGTCGCCCGGCGGATAGTCCGGGAACGGCAGCCGGACGAGGCCCTCCTCGGCGGCGAGGTCCCCCACCTCCCCCACCTCCCCCACCTCGCCTTCGTCGTCGACGAGCATGGCCGTCAGCTCCTCCGGCTCGTGGACCGATTCCGCGAGCACGATCTCCACGAAGCAGTGCGACACCCGCCCGAGCCACGGCTCCCACCGCTCCTCCGACGTGTCCTGGAGGTCGAGCCGGACCACGACCGGCGGGTCGTCGGGGTCCGTACCGTCGGCACCGCCATCGGCTGCGCGCTCCGGGTCGGCCAGGAGGATGCCCCAGCGGCACACGCCCTGGTTCTCGTCGCGGAAGACCAGCGCCGTCCCCCGCTCGTCCGTCTCCACCTCCAGCTCCGCGAGCGGGCGCAGCGCGTCGTGGTTGTCGGTGAGGTCGGGCCGCTGCCCGAGCAGGGCGTACGCCTCTTTGAGCGCGGCCGGGAGCGGCAGCCCGAGCCGCACTTCGGCCGCCGCGATCTCCCCGGCACCGCAGCCGTCCCGCTCGGTGAGCGGCGCGGCGCTCCACTCCGCCGCGAAGGCCCGGATGAAGTCCCACGCGGCGGCGCGGCCGGCGACCGCGTCCCGTATCCCCGTCACCATGTCCATACGCGCGACGGTACCGGCCACCACCGACACTCCCCCTGACCACCGGAAACCCGGGAGCCCGGTGGCCCCCGGCAGGACCGGGACACATTCCCGAAACACTCCCCGGTGACAATTCCGGCATGAACTTCACGATCAAGGACGTGCCCTGGTCCGATCCCGACGCCGTCGCGCTGCGGGACGCCCAGCGGGCCGAGATAGCCGCGATGTACGGCACACCCGACAGTGAGCCCGGCGCACCACCGTCGGCGGCCGACATCGCCGCCTTCGTGCTCGCGTACGCCCCCGACGGCACCCCCGTCGCCTGCGGCGGGCTGCGGGCGCTCGACGCCGTCACGGGCGAGGTGAAGCGGATGTACACGACCCCTGCCGCCCGGGGCTCCGGCGCCGCGGCCGCCGTGCTCGAAGCCCTGGAGTCCCGGGCCCGTGACCTCGGCTGGAGTGCGCTGCGGCTGGAGACGGGCGACCGCCAGCAGGCCGCGGTCCGCTTCTACACGCGCTCCGGCTACACCCCGATCCCCGCGTTCGGACCGTACCGGGACGCCCCGGAATCCCTCTGCTTCGAACGGGCCCTCTGACCACTTTGTGGGCAGCCGCCCGGGCGGGCGCACCGGAACAGTGACCGCGCCGCGGGGCGTTGTGCCCACCCGTTCCGCCCCGCGGAATGCCTGCCCACAACGGGGGGGCGAATCCGCATGAGCTTGCGTACGGGTCCCCCGTTGGAGCGGTCATCGCCCTCCGCCCTCGCACCGGCCCCCGCGCGCCCGGGACCCTTGCCCGGGGACGGGGGTACGACCGGATAACCGGACAACCGGGACAAGGGGGGCGGCAACGCCATGACGGAACGGGAATCGGGACCGGACAGCGGGTGGCCGGGGCCCGCACGGGACGTGGAACCGGACGAGGAGTTCGCGGAGCAGGTGGTCCTGGTGGCCGCCGGGCTCGCCGATCTGGTGCTGAGCACGGTCGGTACGGCGGTCGGCACCGCCGTCGACACCGCGCGGGGCCTGCTGCGCCGCTCCGACACCGGGGATCTCGCGGCCGAAGCGGGCCAGGACCTCAGGGCCCGGGGCCGGCTCGCCCTGGACCGCTACACCACCCGGCCACCGGCCCATCTGGAGCTGCTGGCCCGGCAGTCCCGGTACGCGACCGGCGCCCATGCCCATGACGGCTGACCGCTACGACCCCGGGGCCTTCAAGCTCCGGGTCGACGGTGCCCTGCGCAGCTTCGTCGCCGGGGAGGCGGACCGGCTCGTCGCCATCGACCCCGATCTGGCGCCCGTCGCCGAGCAGGTCGAGGCCGCCGTCGCGGACGGCAAGCGGCTGCGCGCCGCCTTCTGCTACTGGGGCTGGCGCGCGGCCGGACAGCCCGACAGCGATGCGCTGCTGCTGGCCGCCGCGTCGATGGAGCTGGTCCATGCGGCGGCCGTGGTGCACGACGATCTGATCGACGACAGTCCGCTGCGGCACGGGCGGCCCACCGTCCATATCGCGCTCCGCTCCGGGCTGCGGCAGCGGCAGCGGACGGCGGGTGCGGCCCGGTCGCTGGCGATGCTGGTCGGGGATCTGCTGATATCGCTGGCCGGGCAGTTGTTCGCCGGCAGCGGGCTGCCCGCCGCCTATCTGGCCCGGGCCCGCCCCCTGTGGTCGGCGCTGGCCAGGGAGCTGATCGCGGGCGAGTGCCTGGAGATCCTCCGTACCGGCACCCCGCCCGATACGGCGACCTCGCTGAAGGTGATCCGCTACAAGACCGCCAAGTACACGGTCGAGCAGCCGCTGCTGATCGGCGGCGTGCTCGGGGGTGCGGGCGAGCGGCTGCGGGCGGGCTTCTCGGCGTACGGGCTGCCGCTCGGTGAGGCCTTCCAGCTCCGGGACGATCTGCTGGGCCTGTTCGGCGACCCGGCCAGGACCGGCAAGGCGGCCCCGGACGATCTGCGGACGGCCCGGCCCACCGCGCTGCTGGCGGAGACCTGGCGGGCGGCGGACGCGTCCGAACGGGCCGAGCTGCGGGCGCTGCTGGGCCGGGGCCGGTCCCTGGACGCGGCCGGGGTCGATTCCGTACGGACCCTGATGAACCGGCTCGACGCGCCCGGCCGGATCGAACGGATGATCACCGCCCGGGTCGAGGAGGCCACCCGCGCCCTGGACGAAGTCGCCGTACCGCGTCCGGCGGCGGCTGCGCTGGCGGCCCTGGCGCATTCGGCGGCGGTCCGCCAGTTCTGACACCCCCGCGGCCCGCCCCGGTGCGGCCCGGCGCCGGACACGGACACGGACACGCACACCGGACAACGGACAACGGACACGAGAGGCAGGACGCCCGATGCCGTACCCCTATACCGAAGAGTCCCTGAAGGAGCTGCGCAACACCGGTGACGAACTGGCGGACGCCACCGTCGCCGCACTGTTCGAGAGCGGTGACGTCGGGACGTTCAACACCCTGATGCGGTACGTCTCCACCGCGGGCTCCCCGCTGCCGGAGGGGCTGCCGGACGTGGCCCGCGAGTATCTGGCGGCGACCGCCGCGCCGCCCGCGTGGGTCGACTGGGGCGAGATGGAGAAGGCGCGGCTCTTCTTCATCGACAACAACGTCCATATCTCCACGGCGCTGTCGTTCGCCTCGATGCCCGCCTGCTACGTCGTACCGCGGGTGGCGAAACTGCTGTCGGCGACGCATTCGCTGGCGTATCCGTCGAAGCGGATGGCGGAGACCGGGCAGTTCGTGGTCTATCTGATGCGGCCGGACGCCTTCGAGGCGGGCAGCCGTTTCGTACCGGCGGCGCAGAAGGTACGGCTGCTGCACGCGTCGATCCGCCACCATCTGCTGCGCGAGGGCCGCTGGGACACGGAGACCGACGGGGTGCCGATCTGCCTGGAGGACATGATCGGCGGGCAGATGTTCTTCTCCATGCTGGTGCTCGACAGTCTGCACCGGCTCGGCGTCCATATGAGCAACGAGGGCGCGGACGCCTACTACTACGCGTGGCGGGTGGTCGGCGCGATGCTCGGGGTCGACCAGGAGGCGGTGCCGAAGACCCTGGAGGAGGCCCGGCAGTTCTCCGATCTCTATATGACCCTGCACATGGGCCCCTCGGAGGACGGCGTCAATCTGACCCGGCAGCTCGTCGAGATGTACGAGGAGGTGGTCCCGGGGACGCTCTTCGACCCGATCGTGGGCGCCTTGGTCCGCCATCTGGTCGGGGACACCTGCGGGGACTGGCTGGGGGTGCCGCGCACCCCGTGGGACACGGCGGTGAAGGCGGTCCCGCATCTGCTGGGGGTGCTGGAGACCGTCGAGGACCGTTCGCCGTACGGGGCGTGGGCGCTCGACAAGCTGGGGGATCTGGTGTCGGTCTTCGAACTGTCGGCGCTGACCCGGGGCCGGGTGATGCACTACGCGATCCCGGAGCAGCTGAAGAAGGAGTTCGGGGTGTCGGGCGGGGTGCCGCCGAAGAAGCGCTGGAGCCCGCCGCCGGTGACGGTCGGCTGAGCCCCGGGGGCGTACGGCCCCGGAGTGCGCCGTGCGCGGGACCGCCGCCT
Source organism: Streptomyces tsukubensis (assembly GCF_003932715.1). Lineage (NCBI taxonomy): Bacteria > Bacillati > Actinomycetota > Actinomycetes > Kitasatosporales > Streptomycetaceae > Streptomyces > Streptomyces tsukubensis. The sequence continues at coordinate 3,253,905 of NZ_CP020700.1, forward strand.
CGCGGCCCGTTCGAGGGTTCAGGCGCCCGGAGGCAGCAGCCGGGACAGTCCGTAGTGGAAGCGGTCGTCGAAGGAGTCCGTGACCATGAGGTGCTCACCGATCCGGGCGAGGGCGGGGTAGCTGCCGGTGGCGACGAGGTCGTGGAACGAGCCGCGGGAACCGTCGGAGGGGGTCTGCTGCTCCTGGGTGAGGCCGAGGGTGAAGTAGACGATGGACCAGCAGAGGCGGGCGGCGTCCGGTTCGGGGTGTCCGGCGTCCAGCAGGGCGCCGACGATGGTGTCGGCGACCCGCAGGGTCTTGCCCGTACCGCTGAAGGTACCGGCGACCAGGCGGCCGCCGTCGCGGTGGGCGAGCAGGGCGTCCCGGTAGCGGGTGGCGACGGTTCGGGCCCGCTCCACGGGTTCGTCGGGCAGGTGGGTGACGTCGACGGAGCCGACGATGTGGTCGGCCATCGTCTCGATGAGTGTCTGCTTCGTCTTCACGTACGAGCTCACCGAGTTGAGGTGGGAGCCGAGGGTGCGGGCGACCCCGCGCAGCGTCAGCTTGTCGAGGCCGTCGGCTTCGAGCGTGGTGAACGCGGCCGCGATCACATCGTCCAGCGTCCAGCGCATCCTCGTGTCCCGTTCCGCTCTCCGTCACCCACCGGTGATCCGGCGGCTCATGGTACAAGCGGCCTGACCAGGGCGTAGGGCCTGGGAGGTCCTGCTCAGGGCCCGCCCCGTACCGGCTCAGGGCCTGCTCAGTACCGGCTCAGGGCCTGCTCAGGTGCCGGACGCCGCCCGGGAGACCGCGTCCCAGCGCTCCCACTCCTCGATACGGGACGCGTACTCCGCCCGGATCACATCGAGCGGCCCGTTGCCGAAGAAGATCCGCAGGGGCGGCTCGTCGGCGTCGACGACGGTGAGGATCGCCTCGCGGGTGGCGGTCGGCTCGCCGCGCACTCCGGCCGGGCGCTGCATGGCGGCGCGGAAGCCGTCGTAGGCGGGCAGGGGTTCGGCGTGGACGGCGGAGGGCCCGGCCCAGTCGGTGGCGTATCCGGCGGGTTCGACCAGGGTGACCTTGATGCCGAAGCCCCGGACTTCCTTGGCGAGGCTGGCGGTGAATCCCTCCAGGCCGAACTTCGATGCGTGGTAGCCGCCGAGGCCCGGCAGCGAGAAGACGCCCGCGATGGAGGAGACCTGGATGATGTGTCCGCCGCCTTGGGCGCGCAGGTGCGGCAGCGCGGCCTGCGTGACCCACAGCGGGGCGAGCAGGTTGACGTCGATCTGCGCCCGGGCCTGCTCTTCGCTGATCTCCTCGACCATGCCGAACAGGCCGTAGCCCGCGTTGTTGACGACGACGTCGAGGCGGCCGAATCGGTCGGCGGCCCGGCGCACGGCGGCGTGGACGGCGGCGCGGTCGGTGACGTCCAGCCGGAGCGGCAGCAGCTTGTCGCCGTGGGAGGCGACGAGATCGTCGAACGCGCCGGGGGTACGGCTCGTCGCGGCGACGCGGTCACCCCGTTCCAGGGCGGCTTCGGCCCACTGCCTGCCGAAGCCCTTGGAGGCTCCGGTGATGAACCAGGTCTTCGTCTCCGTGGTCATGTCGTGCTCCTGTGTTCTTCGGTGGCGGCCGGTTCCTGCCGACCGTGCGGAGTGAGCCGGGATGACGGGGGGACGACCGCCAGGCCGTCGACCTCGATCAGCCATGCGGGGTGACCGAGGGCCTGGACGCCGATGAACGTGCTCGCCGTGCGGGGCCAGTGGCCGCCGAAGGCCCGCCGCCCGGCCGCGAAGATCGGCTCGACCAGTTCGGGGCGGTGCCCCACGACGTGGATGGTGTGCTGCAACAGGTCGCGCGGACCGCAGCCGACCGCGGCCAGCGCGGCGGCGACGTTACGGAACGCCTGTTCGGCCTGGGCCGCGTGATCGCCCTCGCCGACGAGACGGCCCTCGGAGTCCAGGGCGATCTGGCCCGCGATCGCGACGACGGATCCCGAGCGGACGATCGCGAGATGGTGGTAGAGGCCTCCGATCGGCGGGGCCAACGCGGGCGGGTCGACATGTTCGATCACGGCCGGGTCCTCTCGTATGGGGCGTGGTCGGGCACCGTTCACCACCTTCGATTTTGGTCATTGACCAACTTTCCCTCTCAGTAAAGTTGGTCAATGACCAAAAATCAACACCCTGAGCCGACGCGAGCACGGCCACCTCCCCTCCCCCTTCCCTTCAGGCCCCTCCACGCTCTATTGTTCTAGTAGACATAGAACTAACCGAACCGGTTGGAGGGTGAAGTGAGACGATCAGCGACCCAGGCCCCCACGCCGGAACCGTCCGCCGGGACCCGTGCCGCGCGGCTGCGGCGCGGGTGCGTCCTGGCCGCACCGCCGGTCGTGGCCGCCGCGGTCTTCCTGGCGGTCTTCGCTTCCGTACGGAACGAACTCCCGGCCCAGTTGGCCACGCATGTCGGGGAGGACGGCCGCGCCGACGACTTCACCGGCCGGGGCACGTTCGTTCTGGCCGCCGTGCTCTCCCTCTTCGGGCTCGGCGCCCTCTTCGGTGCGACGGCCCGCTTCACCTCGGGTGTCCGGCAGGCGACGGCCGCGCCCCGGCTGCTGCTCGCGGTCGGCGCGGGCACGATCGCGCTCGTCGGCTATCTGGCGGTGATGCTCCTCTTCGCCAACTCCGGCGCCGCCGATCCCGCCGCCGTCCGCTTCTCCGACTGGCAGATAGCCGCCGCCGCGGCGACCGGTGCCGCGGCGGGCGCGCTGGCCTGGTTCACCGCCGGGCCGGACCCGGTCGCGGCGGACCAGGACATACCTGCGGGCGAGGGCGAGCGGCTTCCGCTCCGCCCCGGGGAGCAGATCGTCTGGACCCGGACGGTCACCGCGCCGGGGATGTGGGCGGCGGGCGCGATCACCTGCGCCGGGCTGACCGCGCTGGGTGCGTTCGCCGGCTGGTGGCTGCTGGCCCTGGCCATCCCCCTGGGCCTGCTGTTCGCCGCGACCGGCCGGGTCCGGGTGACGGCGGACGCCCGCGGGCTGACGGTCACCCCGGCGGGACTGCGAGCCCCGCGCGTCCACGTCCCCTTGGCGGAGATATCGTCCGCCGCGACCCGCCCGGTCAGCGCCGTACGCGACTTCGGCGGCTGGGGCTACCGGGCCCGGGCGGGGGCGCGCGGGGTGATCCTGCGGTCGGGTGACGCGCTCGCCGTCAGCCAGGCATCGGGCGGTACGTTTCTGGTGACCGTGGACGACGCGACGACCGCGGCGGCGACGCTGAACGCCCTGGCCGACCGGGAGCGCCGCCCGACGGCCGGCTGACCCGCCCCTACCCCCGTCCCCACCCCAATCCATCCCACCCTGAGAGCGAGACATGCTCTTCCGAATCGACCACCAGTCGCCGCTCTCCCTCAGCGACCAGGTCGCGGCCTCCGTCCGGCGCGCTCTCGCCGACGGCTCCGCCGGACCGGGAGAGCGGCTCCCCGCCGCCCGCGAGCTGGCGACGTCCCTGGAGATAAACCTCCACACCGTGCTCCGCGGCTACCAGAAGCTGCGCGACGAGGGCCTGGTGGAACTCCGCCGCGGCCGGGGCGCGGTAATCAGCGACGGAGCCGGCCCCGGCCACGGCCGCCTCATCGAACGCATCCATGAACTCGCCGCGGAGGCGCGTGCGATAGGCCTCTCCGACGAGGAACTCCTCACCCTGATCCGCGGCACCCTCAGCCCGGACAGCACCCGCTGACCGGGCCCTGACCCACCCCGCCCCACCCCGGAGACCCTCTCCCGCTTCCACAGCCCGCCCGGCACCATTCGGCGGTTCCGGGTCCGCGGCGTGACAAAAGCACTCGGAATGTACGGCTCTGCTCGAACAGTCGCGCCATAAAGACCGGCCATTACCACGTGATATCCATGGGAACTCGCCAAATCCCCTGGAACATTCGCTTCCGTGCTCCCCGTGCAGGAAGGTCTGGAGAAACCCGCTCACATCAGTCAAAGATCTCTAACGGGGTGATCCACGTGAGCAGAATCAAGATAACCAAGATCCTGGCCGGCGCCACGGCGACCGGAATGATCGCCACTCTCGGAGTCATGGTCAGCGCGACACCCGCATCGGCCCATAAGATCACATGTTCCTGGAACAAGGGTGTGGGTACGCCCTGGTCCACGAGCGGCAAGAACGCCAAGGGCTTTGTGCAGGTCAAGTGCTCCGACAACCTCGACAAGGCGAATACCAGCGCACAGATCCAGCTGTACCGCAGCGGTAAATGGCGGAACCAGGGCAAGAAGGTCATCAGCTACTCCACCGCCAAGACCATCCATGTCAATGACTCCGCAGCCAAGCGGATCGGCGGGTACCACTACCGCACCAAGGGAACCCACTTCGGGCAGCACGGCAATATCTTTGCGCTGCCGACGTATTACTCTCCCACCCGCTACCTCGTCCGCAACGGCTGATACGGCCGGCCCGGACCGAACCTGGGGGCGCGTGGTACTCCGGCCGGAGTACCGCGCGCCCCGCACTGACGAGGAGGAAAAATGCGGGAACTGGAACCGCAGGCAGTCCAGTTGCTCAACCTCGCCCAAGAGGTCTGCCGGGTCCGCCACGGCCGGATGGTCACCCCGCAGGACATCGTCTTCGCCTATGTGGTGCGGCAGTTGACGCCTCCGGACGAGTCCCCCGGATATGCGGCCCAGGACAGCGCCTCCCCGGAACACGTCCTGTTGGGTCCCGAAGTCCATGCCGTGCTGACGCTGGAGACGGACGAACCGGTCGTCCTGGGTGAACTGGTGGATCTGGCGGCCGCCCACTCCAAAGAGCTGATCGGATACCTGGGAATCGAGTGAACCGGCGGCGGTCGACGAGGTACGGAACCCTCGCCCTGCTTCTGGCGGTGGCGGGGTGCACAGCCACGGAGCGGGGCGGTCTCGACGGCGCGGGCTGGAAGAGGGAATCCGTCCTCAGCGGTGCGGAAGCCACCCTCGGCCAGGTCTCACCGGCCTCGTGCCGGCCCCTTGTGGAGCTGCTGGACCGTCGTGCTCCCGAGGACGAGGTCACCGGATTCCGCCATGAGAAGCGCGGTTCCTATCTCCTGCTCCGCGAGTTCACGGGGACCACCGCCTTTCCCCGGCGGATTCTGGACGCGGCCCGGGCCTGCCCTGCGATGACGATGGGATACGACTCCACCACCCTCTCCTACACCGTCACCGTCGTCGCCCAGGGCGAACGGGAGACCCGGCTGCTGCTGGCCGCCCAGGAGTCCGGCACTCCCTTGACCGAGATGCTCGTATCCGCGGTGGAGCGGAACGGCCGACAGTCGCTGATCCGGGTCATGCGTCCCGAAGGCATCGGCGACACCGAGCGGACGGGCGCGGATCTGGCGGTGTCCACCGGCTGACCCGGGCACCGACACCGGTCGCGGTTCCGGGCGGTTCGTATCCGGCGGAGACCGGGGTGGTCATCCGCCGTGAGCCTCCGTGAGGGTGGTTCCGGCGGGCCGGTCCGTCGCCGGAACGTCGCTTCCGGGGTGAGGTTCCGGGAGCTTCGCGCCCGCGGCCTGGCGTTCTTCCAGTTGCCGCACGCGTCGGGACAGTTCCTGCACGGCAGCGATCAGCACGCCCTGGGCATCGACGGGTTCGATGACCGTATTACGCCTGCCGTAGCCGTAGGCGGCCCACCAGTCCTGGGCCATGGGGCCGAGGTGGAGGCTGTCGGGATCCCAGTCGTAGCGCCATTCGCTGATGGGGAGTTCGTCGAGAAGGGCGAGGATCTGCGCCCGGGTGAGGGGTTCGGCTCTCTCGGTCCGCGGAGGGCGGGGTGCGAAGAACGCTGATTTGATACCGCGGATGGTGGCGATGATGCGCATATGCACTCCAGCCGGTGAGCGGAGTTTCCCCGCTCACCGGCAACAGGGGGTCAACGGATTCAGGAGATGGGCTTGATGTCGTGCTTCACATCACGGTCGCTGAGCGCCGTGACGAGAGGGACGACGATGGGTTCGAGAACTTGGACGATGCGCAGAATCTCGTCAAGGTTGGCCATGCCGATCCCTTTCGGTTGAGTACTCCAGCCGGTGAGCGGAGTCGGTCAGCTCACCGGCAACAGGGAGCGGCGGTTTCAGGAGATGGGCTTGATGTCGTGCTTCACATCGCGGTCGCTAGCCGAGATGAGAGGGATGATGATGGGTTCGAGAACTTGGACAACGCGAAGAACATCGTCGAGCCAACTCATGGCGGTCCTTTCGGTACCGGGAGGCTGATGTGGTCATCATGGAAACGACCCGGCCGAGGCGTTCGCCACGAATGATCGAAAATGACCACCCGCTCGGCCCAGCACATGCAATTCCGGCCCACTCCCGCCCCACACCTGTCGAAAGAACGGCATCTCCTGACAACCTGCATCCACCAGTCAATCCCTCTCGCCCGCATGGCCGGTCGCCCGTGCCGCGCGCAGCGCCGCCTATCACCCCTGGAATGTCCTGGCGCGATACACGCATCCCGTGTGACGATCCGAACGGTCGGATGCGGACCCGGTCCGGCGGCCGGGGCCGGGGAACAAGCGTGCTGATCAGGGGGACACCTTGCGCAGGATGAAGACCTTCGTGCTGATGCTCGTCGCGTTGCTCGCCCTGCCCGCCGGGGCGGTGCCCGCTGTGGCCTCCCCGGCGGCGCCCGGCACGGCCACGTACCGGATCTGGCACTGGAACGTCGCCGGTCACGCCAACAACTTCGGGTCCACGGCGAACGGCCTCGTCGACGCGATCCTGGGCTCCCTGAGCCACCGGAACCCCGACTTCATCTCCCTCAACGAGGTCTGCCCCGACCAGTACCAGGCCGTCCTCAAGGGCCTCCAGGCCGCCGGCTGGCCGCAGAGCGCGACCAACTTCGCCCGCTTCGAGCCCATGCCCGATGCGAACGCCGACCTGTGCGGCAACGACGGCGGCGGACCCGACCAGGATCCGTACGGGGTGGCCGTGTTCAGCCGGTTCGCGCCGACCGGCACCGACCGGATCACCCTGCCCTACGACGGCGACAAGGCCCGCAAGCTCCTCTGCGTACCCGTCGCCGGACAGCCCGGCGGCCTCCGGTTCTGCACCACGCACATCACCTTCAACGCCACCTACAAGACGGCCCAGCTCAACACCGTACGGACCCGGATGCAGGACTGGACGACCACCGGCGGCACGGTGATCACCGCCGGGGACTTCAACGTCCAGCCCCATGACGGTCTGCTCGACGACTGGTACGCGCCCTCCGTCGCGAGCGCCCACAACGGGAACAACAGCGGGATCTTCCGCGAACTCGACGACCTCGACCCGCTCTGCCCCGGCTGGGGCGAGCAGACCACCGAAGGCACCCTCGCGGGCAAGTGCGGGCAGCCCGCCAAGGTCGACCTGGTGTTCGTCGCGGAAAGCCGGCTCGTCTCCTACCAGGCCGACGCCCTCCCCGTCGCCCGCGACCGCTGCGTCAACCGCTCCGGCACCTTCATCCCCTGCTCCGACCACCGCATCGTCGACGCCACCGCCACTGTCACCACCCCGTAGGGACGGGGACCGGCTGCCGTCGGCGGGCGGCTCGTCGGCGTGTCGGTTGGCCCTCCCCCGTACTCCGGAAGATGCTCCCCAGCAGGGAAACGTCGACGGTGGAGGGGGACCCGGTGGGCAGTCGCTCGCGTGCGGCCGCGCTGGCCTTGTGTGCCGCCCTGCTGGCAGCCGCCTGCTACCCCCCGCCGGACACGACGGCCGGACCGGCCCGGGCCCAGGATGCGCCGTCGTGCCGCGGAACCCTGGTCGGCGTGGCCCACCCCGACGACGACGTGTTCTTCCTGACCCCGGAGATCAGGCACACCATCCGCGCCGGATGCCGCGTCGACACCGTCTATCTGACCGCGGGCGACGACGGCAAGAAGAACCGGCTGAAGGCAGTGGAGTACGTCGACCGCCGGGAGTACGGCGTACGGGCGGCCTACGCGGAGATGGCGGAGGCCTCCAACGACTGGAAACGGGCCGATGTGCAGGCGGACGGCGTACGGGTCCGGTCCTATCTCCTCGCCGACAAGGACCGGGACACCGATGTACGGCTGACCTTCCTCGACCTCCACGACGGACTCCCCCAAGGCGGGAGCCCGAACAGCCTCCTCAAGCTCTTCGAGGGGAACAGGAACAGCATCGAGCCGTTCCAGGGCGGCAGCGGGAGCTATACGGAGAGCGAACTGCTCGCGACGGTCTCCGCCCTGACCCGGCTGAGCGGCGCCGAACGCATTCTGACCATGGACCACGACAACGCCTCGTTCGCCTTCGGCCTCGGCGGGGGCGTCGACCACAGCGACCACGGCATCACCGCCCGGTACCTCAGGAAGGTCGGCTACGCCCTCGGGATCCCGGTGTCCTCCTACCTCGGCTACACCATGTCCCCGCTGAAGCCGAACCTCACCGCCGCCGAGTCCGCCGAGAAGGACGAGGTGGCCCGCTGGTACATCGCCAACCGGAAATGCCGTGCCACGGGGACGTGTGCGAACGTCGCCCCCTTCAAGGGCCCGCTCAAGAAGGACTGGAGCCTGTGGATCCACCGCCAGTACCAGCAGACCCCACGGGACCCGCGCGCCGGTGAGCTGATGGGAGACATCGGCCGCACCACGTTCTTCACGAGCCGCAGTCCGGAGCAGTGTCTCCACGCCGACTCCGGCAAGGTCGATATCCGCGCCTGCGACGGGTCGGCCTCACAGAAGTGGGATCTGGGCCATGACAAGACGATCCGGCTCCGGAGCGACCGGGGCTCCTGTCTGACCGCGTCGGAGGGGTCTGCCCGGCTCACGTCGTGCAAGCCCGGCGACCCGGACCAGCAGTGGACCCGGATGCCGTGGCAGAGCACCTCGTGGAAGCGGACTGCCTGGCAGATCTCGGGGAGCGGGAATCGCTGTCTGTACCAGGACGACCGCGAACTCCCCGCCCACTGGGACGCCCGCGACCGGCAGAACCCGCAGTTGAAGCTCTCCGCCTGCGGGAAGCAGCCGATGCCGGAGCTGTACTGGCGGTGGGGTGGGTGATGGCCATCGGGGTGCTCCCCTTGCTGGAGAAGAGGAGCACCCCAAAGCGGTCTTACAGGCGCGGTGCCCGGGCGGCGAAGGTCACGAAGGAGGACCAGGCAGCGGTGGGGATATGGAGAGCCGGACCGTCCTTGACCTTGGAGTCGCGGATACCGATGTGGGTGGCGAGGTCAGCGACCTCGACACAGTTGTTGCCGGTTCCGTCACTGTACGAGGACTTGAACCAGGCGGCCTCGACGCACTCGTTCCCCGTGCCGTCGCTGTAGGACGACTTGAACCACGGACCGGCAGGGATCAGCTCTATCGCGGAGTGAGTATTGATGGCTCTACTACCTTCTCGCTAGTTCCGTCACAAAGGCGATGGTTTCCTCGACCCCGAGGGCCACACCCACCATCGAATTGAACCGACGCATGAACCGGCTCACCTCTTGCGGTTTGTCCGAGGTGGAGATCGCACCCCATGCGTTGTCCGTCTGTACCCGGGATGGCAGGTCCCCGAGATCGAGGATTCGGAAGTCGTGGACGGCACGGTACCCACGACGGAACGGGAGAACCTGTATCGAGACGTGATCCAGGCTCGCCAGCCGGATGATCTCCTCGTACTGGCCACGCATTACGTCATGGTCACCCACTGGGATCCGCAGCGCCGCTTCACCCAGGATGATTCGAAGCCGTACTGGTTTCTCCCGTACCAGAACCCTGCGCTTGCGCTCCATTCGGAGTTCAACATTGCGGTTGACGAACTCTGTAGTGGTGTCTTCTACCGGGCGGCTCATCTCGTAGATGGCCTTGGCGTACTCCGCAGTCTGGAGCATCCCGAACACCACCGTCGGGTGGTACGCCGTGATGGCGACCGCCTCTGCTTCAAGCCCCACGTAATGCGGCATGCCAGGTGGCATGAAACTGCGGTACTGCGTCAGCCACTCCTCGTTCGGCGCCTCCCGGTTCAGCGCGACCAGCTCCTCAACGAGTTGCTCGTCCGTCACGCTGTACCGCTTCAGCAGCGTCCGCAGTACCCCGACGTTTCGTCGGAAGTTGAGTTCACCGAGTTCGATCCTCGTGAGGGTCGCCTCGGAGAAGTCCTTCAGCCCCCGAACGGCCTCCTTGCGGCTCATGCCTCTGCCACCGGCCCGCTCGACGGGCGGACAGTTCTCCCGTAACTGCCGGAGTTGAATGCCTAGTTCCAGGCGACGGCCCGTCGCCCCGCGTTTGGCTCCCACCTGCGCACCCCTCCAGGGCCCGTGTGCGTGTTCAGTATGCCGCTGTGCAGGTCCGTCGCGCCTCTGTGCAGGCGCCGACGGCCGTTGAGCACGCCCCCGCATAGTCCACTTTGGCCACTCGCAGGGTATTCAGCGGTGTTCGTATTGCGACTCGTTCAGTCCCGCCGTCACGGTAGTTGAGGCAGCACACGCAGGCACGACCTTGCCGCAGAACCACTCTGCAAGGTGGCGATTCGCACGCCTGCACGACAACCCAACGGGCTTGCGAGAGGGACTCGTCATGAGCACCATCACGACCGAACCGGCTCCGGTACCCGCGGCCGGATTTGAAGTGCGGTTGAACCGGTCCGGGAAGGCCGGTGATCCGCTCACCGACGAGGACCGGCTGTGGCCCGGACTCATGCGGTACGCGGCTCAGGCCCACACCCGGCTGTGGCGGCTGGACCATCTCACCGATGCCGTGGATCTGATCGTCTCCGAGCTGGTGACCAACGCGCTCGTGCACGGCGAGGGTGCCGTGGACATCCGGATGTGGCGGACGGACAAGCGGTTGTTCGTGGAGGTGGGGTCGGCCAGTCCGCGGGTGCCCCGGATGCGGGAGTCCGGGCCGCTCGACGAGAACGGGCGGGGGCTGCATCTGGTGGCCGTACTGGCGGACGGGTGGGGGGTGACGGCCGGAGGGGCCTGGTGTGCGCTGCGGGTCGACCGGGAGGCGGCGTGAACGGGCAGCGACCCACAGAGGCAGGTACGCGCCTCCCCGCGAGGCCGCTGAATCTGCTGGAAGCGTGGCCGGACGTCGTCATACTGCCGAGCAGCCTCGCCCGGGGGCTGGTCGTCACGGAGCCGCCGTACTGGGAGCCGCTCTCCGGCCATCACGCGGTGGGTTCGCCGGGAAGGGCGCCGAGGGGTGCGAGGATCCCCTTTCGTGGCGGCAACCGCGCCGTCGCGTCACCGCCGGCGAAAGGGCCGATCGTGTCCGAGCAGCAGCCGATGTCACCGTCGGAGTTCAACCAGAAGATCATCGAGGAGTTCCGGGGGAACGCGGGCCGGGTCGGCGGGATGTTCGAGAACCTTCCGCTGGTGCTCCTCACCACCACCGGCGCCCGCACCGGGAAGGTGACGACGACCCCGCTGGCGTACACGCAGGACGGCGACCGGGTGCTGGTCTTCGCGTCCAACGGTGGCGCCGACCGGCACCCCGCCTGGTACTGGAACATCTCCGCGCACCCCAGGGTGACCGTGGAGGTCGGGACCGGGAGCGGTGAGGTGGAGACGTACGAGGCCACCGCGGTCGCCCTCCAGGGCGAGGAGCGCGACCGGCTGTACGCGGCGCAGGCCGAGCGGGTCCCGGCCTTCGCGGAGTACCAGGCCGGGACCAGCCGGGTGATCCCCGTGGTCGCGCTGGAGCGCACAGCGCCGTAGAGCCGTAGGGCCGTAGAGCTGCAGAGCGTAGGGATCAGCCCGCCCAGAGGCCATCCGCCGTCAGGCCCAGCAGGTCGATCGCATTGCCCCGGACGATCCGCTCCACCACGTCCGGGGCGAGGTGGCCCATCTGCGCCTCACCGACCTCGCGGGATTTGGGCCAGGTCGAATCGGAGTGGGGGTAGTCCGTCTCGTACAGCACATTGCCGGCGCCTATCGCGTCGAGATTGCGCAGCCCGAAGGGGTCGTCGAAGAAGCAGCCGTAGATGTGCTCGGCGAAGAGTTCGGACGGCGGGCGCAGCACCTTGTCCGCGACCCCGCCCCAGGCGCGGTTCTCCTCCCACACCACGTCGGCGCGTTCGAGGATGTACGGGATCCACCCGATCTGGCCCTCCGCGTACATGATCCGCAGGCGGGGGAAGCGTTCGAACTTGCCGCTCATCAGCCAGTCGACCATCGAGAAGCAGCAGTTGGCGAAGGTGATGGTGGAGCCGACGGCGGGCGGGGCGTCGGCGGAGGTGGACGGCATCCGGGAGGACGAGCCGATGTGCATGGCGATGACCGTTCCGGTCTCGTCGCAGGCGCGGAGGAAGGGGTCCCAGTCGTCGCTGTGGACGGAGGGCAGTCCCAGGAACGGGGGGATCTCCGAGAAGGCGACCGCGCGCACGCCCCGGGCGGCGTTGCGGCGGACCTCGGCGGCGGCGAGTTCCGCGTCCCAGAGGGGGACGAGGGTGAGGGGGATCAGCCGCCCCGCCGCCTCGGGGCCGCACCACTCCTCGACCATCCAGTCGTTGTAGGCGCGGACCGAGAGCAGGGCCAGTTCGCGGTCCTTGGCCTCGGTGAAGGTCTGGCCGCAGAAGCGGGGGAAGGTGGGGAAGCAGAGCGCGGACTGGACGTGGTTGACATCCATGTCCGCGAGGCGCTCCGGGACGCTGTAGGAGCCGGGCCGCATCTGCTCGTAGGTGATCACTTCGAGCCTGATCTCGTCGCGGTCGTAGCCGACGGCGGTGTCGAGGCGGGTGAGGGGGCGGCGGAGGTTCTCGTAGAGCCACCAGTCACCGATCGGGCCGTCGTCCCCCTTCTCCCCCATGACGGGCGCGAACTTTCCGCCGAGGAAGGTCAGCTCCTTCAGGGGGGCGCGGACCACGCGCGGGGCGGTGTCCGCGTACTTCGACGGGAGCCGGTCCCGCCAGACATGAGGGGGCTCCACCGTATGGTCGTCCACCGAGATGATCTTCGGGAAGGTCTCCATGGATTCACGGTAGCGCCGATCTGACGGTTCGTCAGCAAGCTGGTTCACCGGCGGTACGGCACCGGAGCGACGGGGCCGGACCGGCAAGGCGGGCGCCCTGGCCGGACACACCCCACCAGCCACACGGGCCTCTCCAGCACCCCGGGGAACCACGACCCCCTCCGCCGCGTCCTTCCCTGTGCCCCCGCCGAGCGCGCCGCACGCCGTGTGTAGTGTGCAAGCGGAAGTGACCGCTCCAAAAAACCCAGGGGGATCCCCGTCATGCCCGCCACCAGGAGGAACGTCCGTCTGGCAGCCGCCGCGGCGCTCGTCGCACTCGCCGTGCCCGTACTCGCGGGCTGCGGTATGGAGACCACCGCGCCCGCGACCGCGCGCGGGGACGCGAAGGGCGAGCCGGCTCCGGGGACCACCGACTGCGAGAAGGTGAAGTGCATCGCGCTGACCTTCGACTCCAGCCCGGGCAAGAAGACCCCCCAGCTGCTCGACTACCTCAAGAAGGAGAAGGTCCCGGTGACCTTCTTCGTGATGGGCCGGAACCATCTGACCAAGTGGCCCGAGGTGGTGAAACGATTCTCCGACGAGGGTCACGAGGTCGCCAACCACACCTGGACCCACCCCCGGCTCGACAAGCTGAAGAAGGACGAGATCCGCGAGGAGCTGTCCCGGACCAATGTCGAGCTGGAGAAGATCACCGGGCGCAAGCCCACCCTGATGCGGCCGCCGCAGGGGCGGATCAACGACGACGTGACCGCCGTGTCGAAGGAGCTGGGGCTGGCCCAGATCCTCTGGAACGCGACCGCCAAGGACTACTCGACCAACGACTCCGCACTCATAGAGAGCCGCATACTCAAGCAGGCCAAGAAGGATGGAATCATTCTTTTGCATGACATCTACGACGGGACGGTTCCCGCCGTTCCCGGGATTGTCACGGAGCTGAAGAAGCGCGGCTACACCTTTGTCACGGTGTCCCAGTTGCTGGCCCCCGCCAAGGCCAACCCTGGTGAAATCTACCGGCCTTGACGCTTCGGCCCGGGGCGACAAGGGAAAGCGGAGGAACGATTGCCGGATGTGGCGGAAGATCGCCATGGGGCGTTACGGGCCCCGGGGGCCGGGCATTGAGCCGAATGAAGCGCTCCGCCTGCTGACGGGGCCGTCGTACACAAGGCAGACTGTCGGATGCGAACCGGCAGTTGGGGGCAGGGGGCAGCATGGACCGTGACAGCGGGCCTCGCGTACCGGAGCAGCGCACTCCGGCGCCCAACGAGGCCAGTGGAGCCAACGACGCCGTCGACCTCCGTTTCAGCGTGCTCGGTCCCGTGCGGGCCTGGCGCGCCGGGCAGCCGCTCCCGCCGGGCTCCCCGCAGCAGCGGGCCCTCCTCGCCGCGCTGCTGCTGCGCGACGGCCGGACGGCGACCTCGCACGAGCTGATCGACGCGATCTGGGGCGAGGAGCCGCCGTCCCAGGCACTGGCCGCCATCCGGACCTATGCGCACCGGCTGCGCAAGGTGCTCTCCGCGTCCACCCTGGTCTCCGAGTCCGGCGGTTACGCCCTGCGGATAGAGCGGGATGCCCTCGATCTCTCCGTGGCCCAGGAGCTGGCCGCCGCGGCCGAGAAGGTCCGGGCCGCCGGGGATCCGGGCCAGGCCCGGATGATGATCAACAAGTCCCTGGGGCTGTGGGACGGCGAACCGCTGGCCAATGTCCCCGGCCCCTACGCGGAGAACCAGCGCACCCGGCTGGACGAGTGGCGGCTCCAGCTCATGGAGACCCGGCTCGACCTGGACCTGGAGGTCGGGGCCCACGCCGAGGCCGTATCGGAGCTGACGGCCCTGACCGCCGCCCATCCGCTGCGCGAGCGGATGCGGGAGCTGCTGATGCTCGCCCTCTACCGCAGCGGCCGCCAGGCCGAGGCCCTCGCGGTCTACGCGGACACCCGGCGGTTGCTCCTGGAGGAGCTGGGCGTCGACCCCAATCCCGAGCTGTCGCAGCTCCAGGAGCGGATCCTGCGGGCCGACGCGGCGCTCGCCGCGCCCGTCGAGCACCATCCGGCGCCGACGCCGCTCGCCCAGCCCGCGCAGCTTCCGGCGACCGTCCCGGACTTCACCGGCCGGGCCGCGTTCGTCCGGGAGCTGAGCGAACAGCTCGCGACGGCCGAGGGCTCCGTGATGGCGGTGTCCGCGCTCGCGGGCATCGGCGGCGTCGGGAAGACGACGCTCGCCGTCCACGTCGCCCACGAGGCCCGCCCCCGCTTCCCCGACGGCCAGCTGTACGTCGATCTCCAGGGCACCAGCACCCGCGCCGCCGAGCCCGAAGCGGTCCTGGGCGCCTTCCTGCGCGCCCTGGGTCTGCCCGAGGCCGCCGTCCCGGACACCCTCGACGAGCGGTCCGCGCTCTACCGCTCCACCCTCGCCGGGCGCCGGGTCCTGGTCCTGCTGGACAACGCCCGCGACGCCGCCCAGATCCGCCCGCTGCTGCCCGGCACCGCGGGCTGTGCCGCGCTGGTCACCAGCCGGGTGCGGATGGTCGACCTCGCCGGGGCGCATCTGGTCGACCTCGACGTGATGTCCCCGGAGGAGGCGCTCCAGCTCTTCTCCAGGATCGTCGGCTTCGAGCGGGTCTCGGCGGAGCGGCAGTCGTCGCTGGACGTGGTCGCCGCCTGCGGCTTCCTGCCGCTGGCGATCCGGATCGCCGCCTCCCGGCTGGCCGCGCGCCGCACCTGGACCGTGTCGGTGCTGGCCGAGAAGCTCGCCGACGAACGCCGCCGCCTCGACGAGCTGCAGGCCGGCGATCTCGCGGTGAAGGCCACCTTCGAGCTGGGGTACGGCCAGCTGGAGCCCGGCCAGGCCCATGCCTTCCGGATGCTGGGGCTGGCGGACGGTCCCGATATGTCCCTGGCCGCGGCGGCCGCCGTCCTCGGGCTCCCGGTCCAGGAGACGGAGGACCTGCTGGAGGCCCTCGTCGACACCTCCCTGCTGGAGTCCGCCGCCCCCGGCCGCTACCGCTACCACGACCTCGTCCGGCTCTACGCCCGGTCCTGCGCCGAACGCGACGACACCTCCGAGGAGGGCGAGGCGGCCCTCGCCCGGCTGCTGGACTTCTATCTCGCCACCGCCGCCCGGGTGTACGGGATCGAACGCCCCGGCGACCGCCTCGTCGACCACGTCGGGCCGGTGAATCTCGAAGGGGTGGTCTTCGCCGACCGCCGCCGCGCCCAGGACTGGCTGTACGCGGAGGCGAACTGCCTGCTGGCGAGCGCCCGGCAGGCGGCGGGCGGGCGGCGGCTGAAGCTCGCCGCCGATCTGCTGTGGGCCGCGCAGGGGCTGGCCGAGTCCGGGGCCAACTCCAAGCTGTACGAGCTGGCCGCCCTCGCCGTGCGGGACGCCGCCCGGGCAGCCGGGGAGCTGCGGACCGAGGCCCGGGCCCGGGTGTCGACGACCAATGTGCATCTGATCGCCGGGCGTTACGAGGACGCGGACGACGAGGCCCGGATCGCGGCCGAGCTGGCCCGCGCCGTCGGTGACGCCGCCCCGCAGTACTGGTCGGACAACGACCGGGGCATCATCGCCTTCAACCAGGGGCGCTACGAAGCGGCGGAGGGCTTCCTGTGCAGCGCCTCCGAGGGCGCCCGGCTCGACGGCAGCTTCTCCAGCGAGGCCAGCGCCCTGTGCAACCTCTCCCGTACCCAGCTCGCCCTCGACCGGGTGCCCGAGGCGATCGACCTGGCCCGGCAGGGCGTCGCCATATACGAGCGGATCAACCACACCCTCCGGCTGGCCAACGCCCGCTATGCGCTGGGCGTCGCCCTCACCCAGGCGGGGCGGCACGCGGACGCGCTGGAGCAGCTGGCCGAGGCCCTGGACCTGTTCGAGGCCAACCGGCAGCGGCTCTGGGAGGGCACGGCCCATTTCCGGATCGCGCAGGTCCATCTCTCGGCCCGCCGCGCGGCCCGCGCCGCCCAGCACTGCGAACAGGCCCTCGCCATCGGCTGCATCGGCGGCGACCGGATCCGGGGCATCGTGCTGATCACCCTGGGCCGGGCGCTTTCGGCGCTGGGCCAGGCGGACCGCGCCCGGGTCTGCTGGGTGGAGGCCAGATCCCTTCTGGAAGCGGCGGGAGCACCGGAAGCGGAAGAGGCCAGAGCGCTGCTCTCACCGCTGAGCACGCTCTGACGGCCCGGCGGTCCGGCCCCGGCCCCTGCGGTCCGCCGGGCCGGCCCGGCGCGGGATCCACGGGCGCGGGATCCGCGGGCATCGGCAGCCCGGTGCCAAGCGGAAGGGCGGCCGGGGACAGAACGGAGGGAAAACAGAGCGGGCGTCAGGGGGCCGCAGCGGACCCGAATCCGGGGGCGTGAAGGCGCTCGGATGCGATTTCCGGGGGCGCACTCTCGAACACGCTCGACGCGACTGCCCGGCGGGCAGCCGCGTTTCCCCTGCTGAGAGCAGTTGTGACCGCTTTCTGTCTCGACGTTCATCGAATGTTTATGCCGGTCCGACATGCTCGTCAGCAGTCGATCCGTCGCAACGGGGGGCAGACGGATCACGCGGGACCTGCTCCTCTCCGGGGGGTCAGGAGCAGGTCCCCCGGCCTTCCGTCCGGGAACCCTCGGGGGAGTCCCCGGCCGGAAGGCCCCTTTCGTTATCCGGCACCGACACATGGGGGACAGGAAAGATGACACAGAACAGTTCGAACGATTTCATCGCACGGGGCGCCGCGCAGGCGCCTTCCGCGCCCGAGGGCATCCTGCCCCGCGAGCGCCACACCCCGGCGCCGCCCGCTCCGGGTCCGGTCACGCCGCCCGTCGTCCCGGCCGAGTCCGGCACCGGCACCGGCACCGGTCAGCCGCAGCCGCCCGTACCGCCGGTCGGCAACGACCCGGTCGGGGCACCGCAGGGCGAGACGAAGGCTCCGGTCCCGCCCGCCGAGGGCATCCTGCCCCGCGAGCGCCACACTCCGGCTCCTCCGGCGCCCGGCCCCGTCACCCCGCCCACCACGTCCGAGGCTCCCGTCACTCCGCCCGTGACGCCTCCGGCCACCACGGGCGACGGCGCCCCGGCGACGGCGGACGGCGCTGCCACGCCGCCCGTCCCTTCGCCCGAGCCCACGGTGAACGAGGAGATCGTCACGATGGAGCGCCACACTCCGGCACCGCCCCGGCCCAAGGACTGAGGCCCAGGCCTCGGCGCCGAGGCCTGGGGCCGAAGCTCCGTCTCCGGCCCCAGGCCTGAGCCCCCCGGGGCCGGAGACGGCCGAGACGGCCAAGACGGCCAACAAAGCGAGGTACGGCCGCGGCTTCCGGGGGGAGCGCCGCGGCCGTACCGTTCCGTCCGGACCCGACGGGCCGATGACCACCACCTTTCACCAGCGAAAACAGCCATCACAGCGTTCCCACACGTCACTTGAGTCCACTCCAACCCCATAGAGGTCAATCCCGGACATAAGTGGCCGATCATTAAAACAAGTTCACAAATTCTTCCCGGGGCCCCTCCCGCAACCGATCACTAACGGTGTGTACTTGAGCGGTCGTCGACGACGACACCAGAACCACCACCCTCCCCAGAGGTTTCGATGATCGAGATACCGGAGCTGGCCGCCGCGGGCCTGGCCGCCGGGACCCTGTCGGCCCTCGTCCTGGGAGGTGGCCTGCTGCGGGCCCGGCGTACGGGGGCCCGGCGGGCCGCCGAGATCGAGACGCTGCGGACCCATCTCGCCGTCGCCCGCGAGGAAGCCGACCGTACGGCCGGGGCCTGTACGGCCGAGGCCGCCCATCTCGCGGAACACAGGCTTCCGGCCACCGCCACCCGTGCCGTCCACCCCCATGTCCGGGTCCCCGGCCCGCTGCGCCCCGAGGTCGCCACCGGCGAACTGGGCACAGCCCTGGACAGCATCCTCACCGGTGTGGGCACCGCTCTCGACCAGGAGCGGAAGCGGGTCGACGCCGCGGCCCGGGCCGTGATGCGGGGGGCGACCCGAGAGGTCCAGGCCGGGCTCTACCGCCTCCAGGACGATCTCCGCGCCCTCCAGCAGCGGTACGACGACCCCGAGCTGGCCCGCACGCTCTACGCCCTCGACCACGAGAACGAGCAGTCGCTGCGCCGGGCCCAGGTCGCGTCCGTGGTCTGCGGCGCCTGGGTCGGTCTGGCCCGTGAGGACTCGCACCTGGTCGACGCGGTGACCGGCGGACAGTCCCGGCTCGTCGGCTACGAACGCGTCGAGATCGGCAACCATCTGGAAGACGGCACCGCACTCGTCTCGCACGCCGTCGAACCCGTGGCGATCATCGTCGCGGAGCTGCTCGACAACGCCCTGCGCCACTCCTCCTCCGACACCCGGGTCATGGTCCATCTGGAGCGGGCGCACCACGGCGTCACCGTGACCGTGGACGACGCGGGCGTCGGCATGGGCAGCGACGAACGGGCCTACGCCCAGCGGATGGCGGCAGGCAGCGAACCGATTCTCCTCTCCGAACTCGGTGATCCGCCGCGGATGGGCCTGGCCGCCATCGGCCAGCTGACCCGGCAGTTCGACCTGTCGGTGGACCTGTCGTCGCCGTCCCCCTACGGGGGTGTCCGCGCCGTACTGCTGATCAAATCCCATCTCCTCAGCCGGATCGACCCCGTCGAGCAGCCCCCGGCCGCCAGCGCCCCGCGCTCCACCCGGGGCGCCGCGGAGGCAGCGGCGCAGGAACGGTCCGGCCGCCATCTGCTCACCGATCTGCACGGACTGCCCGTCCGGCAGAGCCGCCGCCCCGCCCCGGCCGCGCCCGCCCCGGCACCGGCCTCCGGTACGCCCGCCGACCTGCCCGCCGAACGGCCCGCAGACGCGTCGGCGGATGTTTCCCCGGCCGCACCGCCGCGGCAGCCGGACCCGGCACCGGCACCGGCGGCCGAACACCCCCAGCACCACCGGCCGGAAGGCGACGCGCTCCCCCGGCGCCGTCGCCGGGTCCGGCCGGACGGAACCGACGGAACGGGGGCGGCCCCCGCCCGCCCCCGTCCCCCCGTGCGGACCCCGGAGGAGGCCGCCGCCGCCCTCGGCGCGCTCCAGGCCGGCACCGCGGCCGCACGCAACGCCGCCGAATCCGGCGCCCTCGACCCCGGCGCCGGCCCCACCGAAGGGAACGACCCCCGATGACCACCCGTACCTCCCGCGACTCCGGCGACACCGCGTGGGTGCTCGACCCGATCCTGGAGATCCCGCATGTACGGGCCGCCGTCCTGCTGACCCTCGACGGCCTGGTCTCCGGCTACTCCGACCGGCTGTCCCGGCCGTCGGCCGAACGCACCGCCGCCATCATCAGCACCGTTCAGGGCGCCTGCCGCAGCGCCGCGGCGACCTTCGCCGACCGGGACACCGCCGAGGTGCGCCAGGTCGTCATCGAGTCGGACCACGGATACATCCTGGTCGCGCCCACCCGCCACGGCACCTGTGTCGCCGCCTACGGCGACCCCGAGGTCCGGCTCGACCTGCTGGCACACCGGGTCCACTCCCAGGTCGCCCGGCTCGGCGAGAAGGCCATGTCCGCGGCGCCCCGCGGGACCGATGGCGACGTCACTGCCGGATGACGGCCCGCCGGGGCGGCCGTCCCCTGGTCCCGGCGTATCTGTCGACGGGTGGTCAGACCAGTCCCGGTACGGACTCCCTGGAACGGCTGTCGATCCTCACGGGCCTGGTCGCACCGGGCGGCGGTACGGACCCGGACCCCGGGAACGAACCGCCGGCCCCCGAAGACCCGCACCCGGCGGGGTCGGCGGGGTCGGCGGGTACGACGCCGGTACGGGCACCGGCGCCGGATCCCGCGGACCGTAACACCCCTGACACCCCTGAGCACGGCGTGCCGTTACCGCTGCCGGCCGGTCCCGCCCCGGGACTGCCGCCCGGACTCCCCGCGGCCGAATGGGCGCTGCTCGACATCCTCGACGGCGGTTCCCTCACGGTCGTCGAGGTGGCCGCCCTCCTCGGGCTGCCGGTGTCCGCCGTCCGCGTGCTCGCCGCCCGGCTCATCGACCGGGGGCTGGTCCGCGCCCGCCCGCCCATCCCCTGCGCAGCCATGCCCGCGCCCGATCTGTTGAAGAGAGTCGTCGATGGCCTCCGCGCCCTCAAGCTCTAGCCACGGCTCCGGCGGTATGCATCTGCCGGACGATACCCGCGAACTGGTGAAGATCCTGGTCGTGGGCCCTTTCGGGGTCGGCAAGACCACCCTGATCGACTCGGTGTCCGAGATCCGTCCGCTGCATACCGAGGAGCAGCTCACCGAGGCGTCGGTGGCGGTGGACGATCTCGCCGGACTCCGGGACAAGACCACCACGACCGTGGCGATCGACTTCGGCCGGATCTCCCTCGCCGGCGGCATCGTGCTCTATCTGTTCGGCACCCCCGGGCAGGAACGATTCAGGACCCTGTGGGCAGACATCGCGTACGGGGCGCTGGGCGCGCTGGTGCTGGTGGACACCCGTCGGATCGACGCCTCGTTCGAGGTGCTCGGGCTGGTGGAGGAGAGCGGTCTGCCGTACGCGGTGGCGCTGAACACCTTCCCGGACTCCCGGGACCACTCCGAGGAGGAGTTGCGGCGGGCGCTGGACCTGGAGCCGGCGACCCCGATGGTGCGGTGCGACGCCCGGGACCGCAACGCCTCCGTCGACGCGCTCCTCGCGCTCGTCGAGCATCTGCTGACGCTGACGCCCTCCGGCGGTGCGCCGTACGCGCCGCCGGAGCACACCCTCGCCACCAGCCCCCGGACGGAGAGCCAGTCCCGGTGAACCAACCCCCCACCTCCTCCCCCGAGCCCCCGCACCCCTGCCGCACCTTCCTCACCGAACACACCAGCCACACAGGCCATACAGGCCATACCGGTCACGGCGAGGGTGTCGAGCGCGCCCGGGCCGTGCGGAGCCGGGAGCCGGAGCCCGTCCGCCTCTGGGAGGACGGCTTCGCCGCCGATCCGCACACCTACTACGCCGCGCTGCGCGCCCAGGGCCCGGTCGGCGTCGCAGAACTCGGCCCCGGTGTCCCCGCGTACGTCGTCACCGACCGCCGGGCCGCCCTCGACCTCCTCCACGACGACGCGACCTGGTCCCGCGACCCCCGCCCCTGGGAGGCCACGGTCCCGGAGGACCACCATCTCCTCGGCATGATGCGCTGGCGCCCCAACGCGCTCTTCGCGGACGGCGCCGTACACGTCCGCTACCGGCGGGCGCTGGTCGACTCCTTCGGCCTGGTGGAGCCCCACGATCTGCGCGAACGGGTGCACAGGGCCGTCGACATACTCGTGTCACGGATCGGGCCCGCGGGCCGCGCCGATCTGGTGTCCGAATTCTCCCGCCCCCTGATGTCGCTGATCTTCAACAATCTCTTCGGGCTCCCGGACAGCTCCAGCGACCGCCTCCACACCTCCCTCGCCAAACTCATGGAGGGCGGGGAACGTTCGGCCGAAGGGGAGGCCGAATACGGCGCGTACGTCTTCGAACTCATCGCCGCCAAGACCGCCCGGCGCGGTGACGACCTCACGAGCTGGCTGCTGGACCACCCCCTCGGCCTGAGCCGGGAGGAGGTCACCTGGCAGGTCTTCCTCTCCCTGGGCGCGGGCCACGAGCCCACCTCCAACCTGGTCTCCAACGCGCTCTCCCGGATCCTCGGCAACCCGGACTACTACACGACCCTGACCAGCGGTTCACGGCCGGTGATGGACGCGGTGCTGGAGGTGCTGCGCTACGAGACGCCGCTCGCCAACTACGGCATCTACTACGCCAGGGAATCAGTCGCCTTCCACGGGGTATGGGTACGTGCGGCGGTGCCCGTCGTCGTCTCGTACGGCGCGCTCGGCCATTTCGCGGAACGGGAGCACGGGGGCACCCACCACCCGCACGACGCCTCCCACCTGTCGTGGTCGGCAGGTGAGCACGCCTGTCCCGTGAAGCAGCACACGCTGCTCATCGCCACCGAGGCGATCGAACGGCTGACCCAGTGGCTTCCGGACCTCGACCCCCTGCTGCCCCGCTCCCGGCTCACCTGGCGCCCCGGCCCCTTCCACCGTTCGCTGACCGCGCTGCCCGTCCGCTTCTCGCCGCGGACACCCGACACCGAACAAGAGCGCACCCTGCGGATCCCCCGTACCCCGGCCTCCGCGGACGCCTCCCCCCGTGCCGCCCGAACCGGCACCCCGTCCGACGGCGTCCCCCACTCGGGCGCCATGCCCTCCCGTGCCGCCCGCACCGGCACCCCCGGCCCCACGCACACCGACGCACCTCACGAGTCAGGAGTCTGAGGATGACCGCGACCCAGACCGGGACCGAATCCCCGGCCGAACAGCTCCCCGTCGCCATCGACCCCTTCGGCGCCGACATCAGGGCCGAGAGCGCCAGGCTCCGCGCGCTCGGGCCCCTCGTCCCCGTCGAGCTGCCCGGCGGCATTCCGGCCTGGGCTCCGACGTCGTACGACATCCTCCGGACCCTCATCCTGGACCCGCAGGTCAGCAAGGACCCGCGGAAACACTGGGCCCGGTTCGGGGAGATCGCGGACCGGCCGTCCTGGGGGTGGATCCTGAGCTGGGTCGGGGTGATCAACATGCTGTCGACGTACGGCCCCGACCACACCCGGCTGCGGAAACTGGTCGCGCCGAGCTTCACCGCCCGCCGGACCGAGAAGATGCGCCCGCGCGTCGAGGCCATCACGGAGGAGCTGCTCACGGCCCTCGGCGAGGCGGCGGAGCGCAGTGAGACGGTCGATCTGCGGTCCGGGTACGCGCAGGCGCTGCCGATGCGGATCATCTGCGAGCTGTTCGGGGTGCCGGACCAGCTCGTGGGCGACGTCGGCAGGCTGATCACCGCGATCATCAACACCAGCGATCAGAGCCCGGAGCACGCGGCTTCGGTGCAGCGGCAGATCGGTACGGTGCTGCCCGCGCTGATCGCCTACAAGGCGGAACACCCCGGCGACGATCTGACGACGGAGCTGATCCGGGTCCACGACGAGGACGGCGACCGGCTCAGCGACGAAGAGCTGGTCCACACGCTGCTGCTGGTGATCGGCGCGGGGTACGAGACGACGGTCAATCTGATCGGGAACGCGGTGGTGCTGCTGCTGAGCCACCCGGAGCAGTTGGCGGCCGTCCGGTCGGGCGAGATCGGCTGGGACGCGGTCGTGGACGAGGTCCTGCGGGTGGCGCCGTCGATCGCCAGTCTGCCGCTGCGGTTCGCGGTCACCGACATCGACATCGCGGGCGTCACCATCCCGGCGGGCGACGCGATCCTGACGACGTACGCGGCCGCGGGATCCGACCCGGCGCACTACGGGGACGAGGCGACGGCCTTCGACGCCCGCCGCGGCGCGGACGACTCCCTTGCCTTCGGCATCGGCGTGCACCGCTGCATCGGCGCGCCGCTGGCGCGGGTGGAGGCCCTGACCGCGCTGCCGCGCCTCTTCGAGCGCTTCCCGGGGATGCGGCTCGCGGTGCCGGCGGAGGAGTTGCAGCAGGTGCCGTCGTTCATCGCGTACGGCTGGCAGGAGATCCCGATCGTGCTGGGCTAGTGACCTGAGTCGGGCGCGGGTTCCGGTGGGCTGCCGGGGCCCGCGGCCGCGGCGCGGCGCAGTTCGCCCTTGAGGACCTTGCCCGAGGCGTTCCGCGGCAGTTCGGGGACGAACTCGACCTGCCGCGGCACCTTGTAGTTGGCCATCTCCCGCCGGGCCCAGGCGATGAGGTCGTCGGCGGTGAGGCCGGTGCCGGGGCGGCGGACGGCGTAGGCCTTGCCGACCTCTCCGAGGCGGGCGTCCGGAACGCCGATCACGGCCACGTCGACGAGGTCCGGATGGGCCCCGATGAGCTGTTCGATCTCGGCCGGATAGGCGTTGAAGCCACCGACGATGAACATGTCCTTGATGCGGTCGGTGATCCGGAGGTTGCCGTCGGCGTCGAGGATGCCGATGTCTCCGGTGTGCAGCCAGCCGTCCGGATCGACGGCGGCGGCGGTCGCCTCGGGGTCCTCGAAGTAGCCGCTCATCACGTGGTATCCGCGCACCAGCACCTCCCCCGGTTCGCCGGGCGCGGCCAGGACCCGGACCTCCGTGCCGGGCAGGGCGCGGCCGGAGGTGCGGGCGATGGTGCCGGGGTCGTCGCCGCGGCGGCACATGGTGACGAAGCCGCCCGCCTCGGAGAGTCCGTAGGCGGTCAGTACGGTGCCGATGTTCAGTTCGGTACGGAGCCGTTCGACGAGCTGAAGCGGGACGACGGCGGCGCCGGTGACGACGAGCCGCAGCGTCGACAGGTCGTGGGCGTCGCGGGACGGGTGGTCCAGCAGGGTCCGGTGGAGGGTCGGCGGCCCGGGCAGGACGGAGATCCGTTCGGCGGCGATATTGGCGAGGACGGTGTCCGTGCCGGAGACCGGCTGGGGGACCATCGTGGCGCCACGGGTGAGGCAGGCGATGATGCCCGCCTTGTAGCCGAAGGTGTGGAAGAACGGATTGACGACGAGGTAGCGGTCGTCGGCGCGGAGTCCGGCGAGTTCGCTCCAGAGGTCGTAGGCGCGCAGGGTCTGCGCATGGGTGATGACGGCGCCCTTGGGGCGGCCGGTGGTGCCGGAGGTGAAGATGATGTCGGAGGGGTCGCCGGGTTCGACGGTGTCGGCCCGGGCGCGTACCTCGTCGGGGTGGACGGCGGCTCCGGCGGCGAGGAAGTCGCGCCAGGTGAGACAGGATTCGGGCGCGGTGTCGTCGAGGACGACGATCTGCCGCAGCTCGGGGAGTTCGGGGTCCGCGCGGCGCAGGGACGCGATGTAGGAGGTGCCGAGGAAGGTGCCGGTGACGAAGAGGAGCCGGGCTCGGCAGCGGCGCAGGACGTAGGCGGCCTCGGCGCCTTTGAAGCGGGTGTTGAGGGGGACGAGTACGGCCCCGGCGGTGACGGCGCCGAGGGCGGAGACGATCCACTCCGGGGTGTTGGGTGCCCAGACGGCGACGCGGTCGCCCTTGCGGACGCCGGAGGCGATACAGGCGGCGGCGGCGCGTTCGACCTGCCGGCCGAGTTCGGCGTAGCTCACGCGGGTACGCCCGCCGTCGGCGACGACGGCTTCGCGGTGCGCGTGCTCGGCGGCGGCATGCCGGACGAGCCGGGGAATGGTCCCCCAGACGAGATCCCCACGGGGGTCCCATGCAGGTGCGGGCCCGTGCGGGTCCGCACCCGCGGGTCCGTGCCGGGGAGGGGCGTAGGGCGCAGGGTCCGTACCGCGTGCAGGGCCCTGCGCGGGGCCGGATACGGGCCCGGATACGGCGGTGTCCATCGGCGCAGGACCCTGCGCCTTGCCGGGGCCGGACGCGGGATCCGTACGGCCTGCGGGTACGGGCTCCCGCCCGGCCGCAGATACGGCGCCCGGTGCCGCACCGGCCTCCGGCACCGGGTCCCTACCGCTCGCCTGGCCCGGCGCAGGCACCGGGCTCTGTCCGGGCGGGGCGGTCGGGGACGTACCACCTGCCGGTGCGGGTCCCCGCCCGACCCGTGCCGGGTTCGTGTCCATCGGGCGTGATTCCGTCATCCCGTGCCTCCCGTCACCACCACCGCACCACACGGAGCTGACTATCCGTCAGATTAGCGGTAGCCTGACGCGCTGTCAGCAGTCGGCATCGAACAGCGGAGGGGCCCGTGGCCGGTCTCAAGGACGCGACGGCAATCGCCGGCATCGGCCGTACCGCCTTCGCGAAACAGCTGCCCGAATCCGAACGGACCCTCGCCTGCCGGGCCATCGTCGCCGCCCTCGACGACGCCGGTATCGCCGCCTCCGAGGTGGACGCCTTCGCCTCGTACACCATGGAGGAGACCGACGAAGTCGAGATCGCCAAGGCGATCGGCGCCGGAGACGTCACCTTCTTCTCCAAGGTCGGCTACGGCGGCGGCGGTTCCTGTGCCACCCTCGCCCATCTCGCGGCCGCCGTCGCCACCGGACAGGCGAGCGTGGGCGTCGCCTGGCGGTCCCGCAAACGCGGCAGCGGCCCCCGCCCCTGGCGGAACACCGCCGTCCAACTGCCCACCCCCGGCCAGTGGACCCGCCCCTTCGGGCTGCTCCGCCCCGCCGACGAGATCGGTATGCTCGCCCGCCGCTACATGCACGAGTACGGCGCCACCCGCGACCACTTCTTCAACGTCGCCCTCGCCTGCCGCAACCGGGCCAACCAGAACCCCGCGGCGATGATGTACGACCGCCCGCTCACCCGCGATATGTACATGACCTCGCGCTGGATCAGCGAGCCGCTCTGCCTCTTCGACAACTGCCTGGAGACCGACGGCGCCCTCGCCTGCGTCGTCGTCTCCGCCGAACGCGCCCGCGACTGCCGCCAGAAGCCCGTCTATCTCCACTCCGTCGCCCAGGGCCTGCCCGCCCAGCACCACGGCATGGTCAACTACTGGAACGACGACCCGCTCACCGGCCCCGCCTGGACCGCCGCCCGTCAGCTGTGGAAGACCGCCGACTTCGGCCCCGACGACGTCGACGTCGCCCAGATCTACGACGCCTTCACCCCCCTGATCCCGCTCTCCCTGGAGGGCTACGGCTTCTGCGGCCGCGGCGAGGGCGCGGCCTTCACCGAGGGCGGGGCCCTGGAGATCGGCGGCAGGCTGCCGCTCAACACGGCGGGCGGCGGCCTCTCGGAGGCGTACGTCCACGGCTTCAACCTGATCACCGAGGGGGTGCGGCAGCTGCGCGGCACCTCCACCGCCCAGGTGCCGTCCGCCTCGACCTGCCTGGTCACGGCGGGCGAGGGTGTGCCCACCTCGGCCGTACTGCTGAGGAGCTGACCGATGAGCCTGCTGAGTCCGGTCGTCGACGGCGACGGCGCGCCCTTCTGGGAGTACGCCTCCCGCGGCGAACTCCGCGTCCAGACCTGCGCCGACTGCGCCGAGCCGCGGTTCCCGCCCCGGCCCTGCTGCCCGTACTGCCAGTCCTTCGACTCCGATTGGCGGCCGGTGAGCGGGCGGGGCCGGATCTGGTCGTACGTCGTACCGCATCCGCCGCTGCTGCCCGGCTACGCGGAACTCGCCCCGTACAACACCGTCCTCGTCGAACTCACCGACGCGCCCCGGATCCGGCTCGTCGGCAATGTGGTGACGGCCGCCGACGCCCCGCTGGACTCCGTCGACCCGGCGAGGCTGCGGATCGGCGCGGGCGTACGGGTGGTGTTCGCGCCCCCGGACGAACAGGGGCTGCGGCTGCCGCGCTGGCTGCTGGAGCGGCCGTGACGGACCTGCCCGGGCAGACCGCCGGGGCCGGGGTGCGGATCGACCGCGACGCCGTCGCGGACACCGGGGTCGCGGTCGTCGTCCTCGACCGGCCCGACCGGCTCAACGCCCTCGACCTGCCCGCGGCCGCCGCGCTCGCCGCCGCCTGGCGCGCCTTCCGCCGCGACGACTCCGTCCGGGCCGTCGTCCTCACCGGCTCCGGCACCCGGGCCTTCTGCACCGGGATCGACCGCTCGGTCCGGGTGCCGCAGCCCACGTCCCCGTACAGCATCGACGATCCGCTGCTCACGATCGGCCCCAAGGCCAACGACCTGTGGAAACCGGTCGTCGCCGCGGTCGAGGGCATGGCCTGCGGCGGGGCGTTCTATCTGCTCGGGGAGTGCGAGTTCCTGATCGCCTCGCGCGAGGCGTCGTTCTTCGACCCGCATACGGCGTACGGCATGGTCAGCGCGTACGAGTCGGTGCTGCTGGCCCAGCGGATGCCGTACGGGGAGGCGGCCCGGCTGGCGCTGACCGGCACGGCGGAACGGCTTTCCGCGGTACGGGCCTACGAGACGGGGCTGGTCTCCGAGCTGACGGAGCCCGGCGGGGCGCGGGCCGCCGCGCTCCGGGTCGCGGCGGTCATCGCAGCCCAGCCGCCGCTCGCGGTCCAGGGCACGGTACGGGCGGTCTGGGCCGCCCGGGAGGCCGCGCGGTCCCATGCCCTCGCCCTGGCCCCGCATCTCATCGCCCTGGGGAATCTGCCCCCGGAGGAACAGGCGCGGCTGTTCGAAGCGCGGAAGGAGGGGGCGCCCCCGGAGCACCGGCTGCGGTGAGGGCCGGGGGCGCGGCCGGGGTCACCGGCGGGCCGCGTACTCCCAGAAGCCGCGCATCAGCGGGGGTGCGCTCGGGCCGGTCAGCGCGGTGTTGGTGAGCAGTACGGCGACCGTGCCGGTCGACGGTACGAGATGGGCGGAGGTGCCGGTGCCGCCGATCCACCCGTACCGGCCGGGAACGTTCCACGGCGCGGAGGGTTCGACGTCGACCGAGCCGCCGAAGCCCCAGCCCTGTCCGTCCAGGAACACCGCCCCGGCCTTGCGCTGGTCGGCGGTCAGATGGTCGGTGGTCATCAGGCCGACGGACTCCGGGGTCAGGATCCGGCGGCCGTCCGGGCCGTCGCCGCGGGCGAGCAGCATGGTCAGGAAGGCGCGCAGATCCCCGGCGGTGCCGACCAGACCGCCGGAGCCGGAGGCGAACGCGGGCTCCCGGCTCCACATCCCGTCGGGGGCGTCCCAGAGGGAGAGCCCGCCGCCCTGCTCCGGTTCGCCGTCGCCCGTTCCGTCTTTGTCCGTTCCGCCGTTGCCCGTTCCGTCGTCGTCCGTTCCGTCGCCGTCCGGACCGCCGTGGTCCGGTTCGTCCGGCCGGTAGAGCGCGGTGAAGCGGTCGAGCTTCGCCGCCGGGACGCTGAACGCGGTGTCGGCCATCCCCAGCGGTTCGAAGAGCCGCTCGGCGAGGAACTCCGCGAACGGCTGTCCCGTAACCCGGGCGACCAGCACGCCCTGGATATCGGAGGTGGTGTTGTAGAGGAACTGCTCGCCGGGCTGGTGGAGCAGGGGGATCCGGGCCAGGGCCGCCAGCCAGGTGTCGGGTGCCGGGATGCCCGCGGGCTCGGGCGGGTTCTGCGGCAGCCCGGCGGCGAGCGCCCGGACGGCGGGCAGCGAGAAGTCCGCGGGGTAGCCCCAGCCGGCGCGGGCGGTCAGCAGATCGCAGACGGTGATGGGCCGGACGGCGGGGAGGACGTCACCGGCGGGCGCGTCCGGGGTCCGTACCACCATCGGCGCGGCCAGTTCGGGCAGCCAGCGGGCCACCGGATCGCGGAGGGCGATCCGCCCCTCGTCGACGAGGAGCATCACGGCGGCGGCGGTGACCGGTTTGGTGAGGGACGCGATCCGGAAGATGCTGTCGGGGGCGATGTCGTCGGGGCCGCCGAGGGTGCGGCTGCCCGTGGCGGCGATCTCGGCGGTGTCGCCGCGGGCGACGAGCCCCACGGCCCCGGTCGCCTGCCCCCGGCGCACCCCGTCCGCCAGCAGGGCTCGCAGCCCGGTCTCCGGTGCCTCGGTCATCACGGTCTTCCTTTCGCCGTCGCGGTCGCCGCGGTGGTCGTGGCCGCGGCGGTACGGGAGGGTGGACTCCCGCGGGCGCGGATCCTCATCGGAGGAGCGGGCGGCGCGTGCGGTACCCGGCCGACCCGGCCCGCGCTCGGCACCGTACCGCCGGATCGGGTACGGGCTCGCGCGCCGCGGCGGGGACACGGCCGTGATCGGGCCGGGGGCATGGTCCGGGGCGGCCGGGGTGCGGCCGCGGGCGCGAACCGCCGCACCCGGTACGGGCTCGCGCCACGCGTCCCCGCACGGCGCCGCTCCCCCGGGCGGACACCGTCCGGCCCGCCCGGATGCGCGCGCCGGCTGTCGCGAACCGCTCAGGACCGTACCGCCTCGGGTACGCGCGCCGCAGCGGGGAAACAACCCGAACCGGACAAAGGCCTGCACGGCACCGCTCCCCCGGGCGGACACCGTCCGGCCCGCCCGGATGCGCGCGCCGGCTGTCGCGAACCGCTCAGGACCGTACCGCCTCGGGTACGCGCCCACTCAGCACGGCCGGGACGGCCGCAGGGCACCACTCCCGGCGGCACGGACCGCCGAACGCCCCGCGCCCCCGGGCGCGGTCAGCGGCGGCCCGTCGCCGTGCCCTTCACCGCGTCCAGCGCATACACGCAGCGGTCCTTGCTGCACGCGTACACGACACCGTCCCTGACCACCGGGGAGCCGGTGATCTCACCGCCCGTCGCCAGTTTCCACCGCAGCTGACCGCCCGTCGCGTCGAGCGTGTACAGCACATGGTCCGCGGAGCCGAAGTGGACCCGGCCGTCCGCGGCGACGGGCGCGCCGACGACCTCGCCGCCCGCCGCGAACCGCCACAGCGGGGTCCCGGCGACGGCATCGAGGGTGTAGAGCGCGCTGCCGCTGCCCACATGGACGTTGCCGCCGGTGACCAGGACCGGTTCAGTGGACTGGCGGGCCTCGGTGGCGATCCGCCAGCGGTCCTTGCCGGTGGTCGCGTCCAGGGCGTACACCGTGCCCAGATAGTCCGCGAGATAGACACCGCCGCCCGCGACCGCGGGCCCCGCGGCGAAGGCGGGTGGGGAGAGGAAGACCGCGGGCGCCTCGAAGTGCCAGCGGACCCGGCCGGTCGCGATGTCGAGGGCGATGACGCGGGTACCGGCGGAGACATAGACGAAGCCGTCGGCCGCCGGATGGACCCGGACCGGGACATTGCCGCAGGACGCCGCGTCACCGACGGGATAGGACCAGCGTTCCGTGCCGGTACGGGCCTCCAGCGCCCGCAGCCGCGCCTCCTTCCAGACGTACACCGTGTCCCCGGCGATGACCGGACCGCCCTCGACGGTCTCGAACTCGGACTGGGCACCGGTCAGCTCCCACAGCTTGTCGCCGCCCGACGCCTCCCAGGCCTGGACGCCGCCGCCGCGGGTGCCGGTGAGGACCGTGCCCCGTTCGGCCTGGAGGGAGTAGACCCAGGAATCGGTGGACAGCCGCCACCGCTCCCGGCCGTCCGCGGCGTCGAGGGCGTAGAGACTGGGCCCGTCGGAGGCGTGGATACGGCCCGCTTCGAGCGCCATCGACCAGGCCACGTCACGGGTCTTGAACTGGCGGCGGCCGGTCCCCGTATCGAGGGCGTGGACCTCGAAGGAGGTGACGTAGAGCAGACCGCCGTCGACGATCGGAGTGCCCCAGACGTCGTTGGACATCCGGAACCGCCAGGGCCGCCAGCGGCCGGTGCCGTCGGGCAACAGCGACGGCGACGAAGGGGCCGGCGGGGCCGGGGGCGGCGCGGGGGCCGGAGCCGTACCGCCCGTCTGCCCGGCCGGGCGGCGGACCCAGCCCGTCCCGGGCGGCGAGCCGGGGAGCGGACCCACGGCGTCCGCCACCCTGAGGCCGGGACCGATCGGAGCGGCCACCCCCGGCAGCTGTACGGAGACGGCGGCAGCGACCGGCGCGGCGGCGCCCGTGCGAGGGTCCTCCGACGGTCCGCGGGCCCAGCCCGGATTGCCGCGCGGCGGCTGCGCGGGCTGCGGCGGCACCAGCTGCGGACCGGCGTGCCGTCCCCCGTGCCGGGGCCCGCCCTGCGGCCCGTGGCCGGGCGGCGCGGACGGCGGCGGGCCGGGCGGCCGCGGCGGGGCCGCCGCGGGAAGCTGCGTCGTCCGGCCGCCGCGCCGGGTCTCGATCATGGCGACCGCCAGCGGGGGCAGCCACGCGGACGCCGTACCGCTGTCGTCGCCGCCGGAGGCGAAGAGATGCGGCGCGAGCAGGGCCTGCAGATCCTCCGGCGAGGGGCGGCCCGTCGCGTCCATGCCCATGCAGGACTCGATGAGGGGCCGCAGCTCCGCCGGCAGACCCTCCAGATCGGGGCCCTCGCGCAGCAGCATGAACACGGTCTCCACCGGGTTCGCGCCGTGGAAGGGCGCATGCCCCGTGGCCGCGAAGACCAGGGTGGAGCCCAGCGAGAAGACATCGCTGGCCCCGGTCACGCTACGGGAGTCCCTGGCCTGTTCGGGCGACATGTAAGCGGGCGTGCCGACGGCCACGTTCGTCATGGTCAGCCGGGTGTTGGAGACCCCCGACGCGATCCCGAAGTCGATCACCCGGGGTCCGTCCTCGACGACCAGGACGTTCGACGGCTTGAGATCGCGGTGGACGAGCCCGGCGCCGTGAATGGACTGCAGGGCCTCCGCGATACCCGCGGCCAGCCAGCGCACCCCCCGGGCGGGCAGCGGCCCGCACTCGTTCACTATCTCTTCCAGCGACGGCGCGGGCACGTACGCCGTGGCCAGCCAGGGCACCGCGGCCCGCGGATCGGCATCGACGACGGCCGCCGTGTAGAAACCGCTGACGGCCCGCGCCGCCTCCACCTCACGGGTGAAACGGACCCGGAAAAGCTGGTCCTCGGCGAGTTCGGTACGGACGGTCTTGATGGCCACCCGGCGGCCCGACGCCGACCGGGCGAGATAGACCAGTCCCATACCACCGGCACCGAGCCGGCCCAGCACCTCGAACGGACCGATCCGTCTCGGGTCATGCTGAGTAAGCTGCTCCATCCCTGCCACCTCCCCGTACGGGCCCCGGCTCCATCGGGCCCGTCCTCACCAGCCCTGCACGGCGTCTCACCGCCGAGCCCCGCAGCGGTCGCGCACACCGATTCTTCCTGTCGGAGGCGGCGGTGGCGAACCCGGGGGCGGATCGGGGTGTCTCGCCCGGATCAGGGCACGTCGGGCATGCCGGAACCGCTCCGTCCCGCATCTCCGTACCCCTCCCGATCCGCCCCGTACCGCTTCCGCCGTGCGATTCCCCGCACTTTCCCCGCTCCACCGCACCCCGATTGTCGGTGAGTACGACGATTCGTCCAGGATGCGCATCACACCACCCCGACCCGATCAGGCCGGATCACGCCCAACCGGAACCCGCGGACAGCACGAACACCCTCCCCTGATCCTTGACGCAGAAATAGGAAAAAGGGATGAGGGGACACCCGGAAGACGGCGGATCAAAGCTCCTACCAGGGCCGGCTCCGCTCGAACGCACATTCCCGGGCCGTGCGTCCGCCCGCCCGACCCCGCCCCCCCGGCAGCGCACACCCCATTTGCAGTCGGCCGAATCGCGCGCCGATCACCCGTCGGTAAGCTGACGGCATGACAGGACAAGTACGCACTGTCGACGGCCGAGTGGCCGGACGACGCGGCCAGGCCACGCGGCAGAAGCTGCTCGACTGCCTCGGCGAGATGCTCAGCTCATCGCCGTACCGGGACGTCAAGGTCATCGACGTCGCCCGGAAAGCGGGAACCTCCCCCGCCACCTTCTACCAGTACTTCCCCGACGTCGAAGGCGCCGTCCTCGAAATCGCCGAAGAAATGGCCAAAGAAGGCGCCGCCCTCACCGGCCTCGTCGCCGGACGCTCCTGGGTCGGCAAAGCCGCCTGGCAGACCTCCGAAGAACTCGTCGACGGCTTCCTCGACTTCTGGCGCCGCCACGACGCGATCCTCCGCGTCGTCGACCTCGGAGCCGCAGAAGGCGACAAACGCTTCTACAAGATCCGTATGAAGATCCTCAACTCGGTCACCAACTCCCTCACCGACGCCGTGAAGGAACTCCAGACCAAGGGCCGCGTCGACAAAGACGTCAACCCCGCAGCCGTCTCCGGCTCCCTCGTGGCCATGCTCGCCGCAGTCGCATCGCACCAGAAGGGCTTCACCACCTGGGGCGTCAAACAGGCCGAACTCCGCCCCAACCTCGCCCTCCTCGTCCACCTCGGCATCACCGGCAAAAAGCCCCTTAAATAGGGGCTCGTTCGCCTCCGGGGCGCTTAAGCCACGGTCTTCAGTCGATCGTGCTCGATCACTCGTTCCTCGCGATCTCCGCGCGTTCTCCCTCCAGTCCCCCTACGCCTTCGGCGTGGGAGGTGCCCCCAGGCGCGCCCCTTCGGCTCACTCGCCGGTCCTGGGGGACGGGCGGGTCGTGAGCAGTGGGCGTTTTTCACGCCTCGGGCGCAGCCACCGGAACGCCTCCGCTGCGGCGCGGGCAGGTCGTGAGCAGTGGCCGCTTTCGCCCCTCGGGCACAGCCACCGGAACGCCTCCGCGGAGCGGATATCGCGGACATCACGGACGTCGCGAGGCCCCCGGCCGCTCCCCTCGGCCCCATCGCGTCCCCGTCGCATCCGGTCGCGTCCGGGCGTCAGCCCTCGGTGCCCGGCTTCACGCCCCATATGTAGATCGCGTCGTCGATGTCCAGCAGATCCCACAGCTCCGCCGCGTCCGCCAGCTTCAGATTGACGCAGCCCGCCGAGCCGCCGCCGTCGTACAGGTTGTCGAGCCGGCCGTGCAGCGCCTGCCCCCCGTCGAAGAACTGGGCGTACGGCATGGGAGCGTCGTCGTAGATCGTGGAGACGTGGTCGCGGCTGCGCCAGTAGATCGCGTGCCAGCCGAGACGGGTCTCCTCGGTGTCCCGGCCGGTGCGGATCGGCACCGGGTCGAAGACGACGGTCCGGCCCCGCTGCACCCACAGCAGCTGCCGGTCGAGGTCGATGCAGGTGACGCGGTAGTCGCGGACCGGGCAGCTGCCCGCAGCGTTCGGATTGGCCCGCGCCTTGACGGCGACCATCGTGCGGTACGTCATCAGACTCGCGTAGCCGTCGGTGGGAACGATGTCGTTCGCGGCCTGGAAGTTGCGGATGGCCACGCAGTCACCGGCCGACTGGACCCCGTCCACGGGCCGCTTCAGATACTCCTCCAGAGCCCGCTGGTACGGCCCCGTACCCGCCGTGCAGCCGTCGGCAAGGGCGGGTGCCGCCTCCGCCGCCGGGGCGCCGCCGGGGCCGCCCAGGGCGAGCGTCCCGGCCAGCAGCGCCACCGCGGCGGCGCCGGCTATGCCCGTGCGCTTGCTGCCGCGCTCCCCTGTCGTCTTCCGTCGCATGCGGAACTCCGTCCTCGTGCGTTCCCCCATAGGTCCCCAGACCACTGTTATCAGCGGTTGTCCGCCCGCGCCTCGGACGGGCGTCCGAAGAGGTGAGGCGGGGGCCGCACGCGAGGACGCGGACGCCCCGGTGGTGTCCGGTGCGTCCGCGTCCCCGTTCCGCTCGGTCTTCAGTTGTGTGTCTTCAGTTGTGTGGTGCGGCGGTGGCTACTTCTTGCCGCCCTTGCCCTTGCCGGGCTCGCCGCGCTTGTTGGCGACCTCGACCTGGACCGGCTGGTCGGCGTTCTCCG
Source organism: Streptomyces tsukubensis (assembly GCF_003932715.1). Taxonomy (NCBI): domain Bacteria; kingdom Bacillati; phylum Actinomycetota; class Actinomycetes; order Kitasatosporales; family Streptomycetaceae; genus Streptomyces; species Streptomyces tsukubensis. The sequence continues at coordinate 3,289,848 of NZ_CP020700.1, forward strand.
CCGTGATGGTGAACGGCCCCTTCACGGGGTTGTCCGGCAGGACGTACCCCTCGGGCACATCCGTCTCCAGCAGGTAGTACGTCCCGAGCGCCAGCTCGTCGAACGTGCAGTTGCCCTCGTTGTCCGTGGCGCAGCCGGGGCCGACCATGGTGTCGGGCGGGGTGCCGTTCAGCGCCCTGGTCTGGAGACCGGCGACGCCGTTGGTCTCCTCCCACAGCTCGAACACCGCGCCCGCGAGGGGCTTGCCGTTCTTGGCGTCGGTCTTGTGGAGGTCGATCTCGCCGGTGGGCGGGGTCGGCGTCGCGGTGTTCTCGGCCGTGACCGTGACACCGCCCGGGATCTCGCCCTCGGTGAGGACGACCGGGAAGACCGGGTTCGCCGGAAGGTCGTAGCCCGCCGGAGCCGCGGTCTCACGCCAGTAGTACGTACCCGGGACGACGTCCCGGCTGCACCGGCCGTTGGCACCCGTCGTGCAGTCCGGCGCCAGCCGCGTGTCCGGGTTCCCGCCCGTGGTCTGGAGACCGGGAATCCCGTTCGTCTCCTGCCAGAACTGGAACACCGCACCCGCCAGCGGGTCACCCGTCACCGAGTCGACCTTCTCCACCGTGACCGGCGCCTCACCGGGCGGGGTCTTGATGTTGGCCGCGGTCACCGTCACACCGTCGGGGATGTCCTGCGCCGTCAGAGTGATCGGGAAGACCGGGTTGACCGGAAGGTCGTAGCCCGGCGGGGCCGCAGTCTCCTGCCAGTAGTACTGACCCACCTCGACGGTCTCGGTGCACGTACCGTTCGCAGGCGTCGTGCAGGGAGCACCGACCTCCGTGTCCGGGTTGGCGCCCGCGGTCTGGAGACCGGGGATCCCGTTGGTCTCCTGCCACAGCTGGAAGACCGCACCGGCCAGCGGAGCACCCGTCACCGAGTCCTCCTTGACCACGGACACGTTGCCCGTGACCGGAGGGGTCTTGGTGTTCTCGGCCGTGACCGTGACACCGCCCGGGATCTCGCCCTCGGTGAGGACGACCGGGAAGACCGGGTTCGCCGGAAGGTCGTAGCCCGCCGGAGCCGCGGTCTCACGCCAGTAGTACGTACCCGGGACGACGTCCCGGCTGCACCGGCCGTTGGCACCCGTCGTGCAGTCCGGCGCCAGCCGCGTGTCCGGGTTCCCGCCCGTGGTCTGGAGACCGGGGATTCCGTTGGTCTCCTGCCAGAACTGGAACACGGCACCCGCGAGCGGGTCGCCCGACTCGGAGTCGACCTTCACCACCGTGACCGGCGCCTCGCCGGGCGGGGTCTTGATGTTGGTCGCGGTCACCGAGACCCCGCCGGGGATGTCGGCGGCGGTGAGGGTGAGCGGGAAGACCGGGTTGACGGGGAGGTCGTAGCCCGGCGGGGCCGCGGTCTCCTGCCAGTAGTACTGACCCACCTCGACGGTCTCGGTGCACGTACCGTTCGCAGGCGTCGTGCACGGGCTGCCGATCGTGGTGTCCGGGTTGATGCCGATGGTCTGGAGACCGGGAATCCCGTTCGTCTCCTCCCACAGCTGGAACACCGCACCCGCCAGCGGAGCACCCGTCACCGAGTCCTCCTTCACCACGGACACATCGCCCGTGACCGGAGCCGTCTTGATGTTCTCGGCCGTGATCTCGACACCCTCGGCGGCGTTCTCCTCGGTCAGGACCAGCGGTCCGAAGACCGGGTTGACCGGGAGGTCGTAGCCGGGCGGGGCCGCGGTCTCCTGCCAGTAGTACTCGCCCACCTCGACCGTCTCGGTGCACGTACCGTTCGCAGGCGTCATACACGGGCTGCCGACCGTGGTGTCCGGGTTGATACCGATGGTCTGGAGACCGGGAACCCCGTTCGTCTCCTCCCACAACTGGAACACCGCACCCGCCAGCGGAGCACCCGTCACCGAGTCCTCCTTGAGGACCGAGACGTCACCGCGGGCCGGGGGCACCGGCGTCTTCACGTTCTCCGCCGTCACCGAGACCCCGCCGGGGATGTCGGCGTCGGTGAGGGTGAGCGGGAAGACCGTATTGGCCGGGAGGTCGTAGCCGGGCGGGGCCGTGATCTCGACCCAGTAGTACGTACCGGCGACGACGTCACGGCTGCACTGTCCGTCCGTGCCGGTCGTGCAGTCCGGGTTGACCTTGGTGTCCGGGTTCGCGCCCGAGGTCTGGAGACCGGCGATCCCGTTCGTCTCGTGCCAGAACTGGAAGACGGCGCCCGCGAGCGGGGCGTCGGTCTCCGAGTCCACCTTGACGACGGTCACCGGGCCCTCGCCCGGCGGTACCGGGGTCTTGGTGTTGGCGACGGTCACGCTCACGCCGACCTGGGCGTTCTCCTCGGTGAGTACGAGCGGGAAGATCGTCTCGGCGGGGAGGTCGTAGCCCGGGGGCGCGGAGACCTCACGCCAGTAGTACGTGCCCGTGGGCACGATCCGGGCACACTCGCCGACCACGTCGGTGGTGCAGTCCGGCGGGAGCTGGGTGTCCGGGTTCGGGCCGGTGACCTGGAGACCGGTGATGCCGTTGGTCTCCTCCCACAGCTCGAAGATCGCACCGGGCAGGGCCGCCTGCGTATCGGCGTCGACCTTGTCGACCGACACCTCGCCCGTGACCGGAGTCTTGCTGTTGTCGGCCGTGACCGTGACACCCGCGGGGATGTCGTCGGCGGTGAGGACGACCGGGAAGACCGGATCGGCGGGGAGGTCGTAGCCGGGCGGGGCCGCGGTCTCCTGCCAGTAGTACGTACCGGGGTCGACGGTCTCCGAGCACGAGCCGTCGGCGCCGGTCACACAGGGCGAACCGATCTTGGAGTCGGGCGAGGGCCCGGACGTCTGGAGACCGGCGAGGCCGTTCGTCTCCTCCCACAGCTGGAAGGTGGCCCCGGCCAGCGGGGTGCCCGTGGTCGCGTCCTGCTTCACGACCTTCACCGGCGCGGTCGGGACCACGACGGAGCAGTCGGGCAGATCCCCGTTGAAGGGGTACGCGTGGAACTCCTGGCCACCGCCCCCGCCGGCGGCACCGTGCGTGATGCTGCCCGTGGAGAAGAAGCGGCCGTTGATACCGGGCAGGGTGACCGTCGTACCCGACGACTGGTTGCCGACCAGGACGCTGCCCTGGAACTGGCCGGTGCCCTTGAGGGTGACCGTGGAGGCGTCGGGGAAGTTCCACAGCAGCCGCTCGCGCAGCTGGTTCAGCGGGTCCGTGTCGAACGGGCTGCCGCTGTAGGTGTTGATGGTGCGGTTCGCGCCCAGCACGTTCACCAGGATCGTGGCGTTCGCGGGGATGTTGTTGAAGACGAGCCCCTGCTGCCCGCCGGTCCCACCCTGCATGTCGAAGTCGACGTTGAAGACCTGGAGCGCGGAGGTGCCGTCACCCGTGAAGGTGGTCTGGCCGCCGCTGTTGACCGCGGTCCCGGTGGCCGGGCGGTTGGCGCCGGTCTCCGTTCGCGCATAGCACTGGCTGGAGGCGGTCAGCTCGTCGCGCAGGGCCGTGTAGGGGGCCGCCGCGTTCGGGTCCTGGATGAGGGTGCCGGTGACCGTGCCGGTCAGGGTGCCCGCGTACCGCACATTGCCGCCGTCGGCGAGCAACCGCTCCCCGGCCGCGACAGTGACATTGGCACCGGTGGTGAGGAAGTCCGTACCGTCGTCCGGGGGGACCCTGGAGCCGACGCCGACGATGCCGACGTTGTAGATCGCGCTGGCGCCGGCGGCCTTGTCCTGGTCGAAGCTGCCGAGGACGACGACCTTGCCTTCGGCCTCCGCCGCACCGCCCCGGACACTGAAGTTCCCGCCCGCGAAGATATTGATGTTGTTGTCACGGCCCGCGATGGGGCCGTTGTTCAGCGGGGGGTACGGATTCGGGCACGGCGGGGTGCCGGGGATGCAGGGGCCGAGCCCGCCGGGGAGCGGGGCACGACGGAGCTGGGCCTTGTGGGGCTTCTGGGGCTTGAAGCCACGGGCCTTGTTCTTCGCGGCCTTGCTGCCGCTCTGACTCCTGTTGCCGGTCGCGCTCCGGGTCCCGTCCCGGTCGGGGGTCGCCGTGGCGGCGACGCGCTCCTCCTGGGAGGACGGCGGAGCCGGGGCGGCCCAGACCGTCCCCTGCCCCAGCACGAGCGCGGGTGCGGTCGCCGCGAGGACCGCACAGGCCACGCCTGTCGTCCGGGAGCGTTGTCGCAGCCGCGCGAGAACTGCTCGCATCACATCGACTTCTCTCGTTAGGTGAGGTGATCCCGAGACGGGAATCCCCAGGACAGGCTGCGGAGAGGGGTCGTGCGGGCGCGGTAGACACTCCCCGGGCGTCGCCCGGAAAGATCGGACTATCACCCGGGGGTGGTAGCGGGTTTGGACCCCCTGGCCGTAGGGCCTTTCCCGGGGATCGGACAGGGATCGGACGGGAATCCGAGTGGGATCCGAGTGGAATCGGGCCCGGATCCCCGCCGGGCGCGCGTGTGGGCTCGCGTGCGGTGACCGGCCGGGGGATCCGGGCCGGACGGCGGACCCGGCGGCCGGGCCGGAAGCGGGCCGGGCCCGCGGAGCGGACGGCCGGGCCGGGCGCAACCGAAATTCGCTGGCGCACAGGGGGCTGCGAAGGCAGGCTCGCGCGTGGATGCGGTGGCCTGGGACAGGTCCCCCGTTCCGACCGCCATCCTCCCCCGACCAGGAACGGCACCCCCATGCACCAGCCCGCGGCGCTCGGCGCCGACGCCGTACGCACCCTGCTCTCCCTGGAGGGCACCCCCGTCCGGCGGGTGGCGGAGGGAAGTGAGCACGCGACGTGGTTCATCGGCGACGACCGGGTGCTGCGCCTGGCGGCGGACGAGGACGTGACCCTGCGCCAGCGGCGGGAGGTCGCGCTGCGGGACGCGCTGCGCGGACGGCTTCCGGTGCCGGTTCCGGAGAGCCTGGCGAGCGGCGAATGGGCGCCCGGGCTCGCGTACACCCTGGACCACAGGCTCCCGGGCCGGTCGGCGGAGGAGCGGCAGGTGTCCGGCGCGGGGGAACTGGACCTCGCGGGGCTGCTGGCCGCCCTGCGGTCGTACGGGCGGACGGAGCCCGGTGACCCGGCCGGTGCGGCGGCGGCCGGGGGCGGGTCCGGTGCCGGTACGGGGCCTGTCGCCCTGCCCCGGGAACCCGTACGGGACCCGGCCGGGCTCCGGGAGGAGGCCCTGCGCGCGGCCGAACGGTCGGCGGATCCGGCCCTGGACCCCGGGCTCGTCCTGCGGCGGCTCGCCGTCCCGCCGCCGCCCGCCGCGCCGGACACGGCCGTACTCCTCCACAACGACCTCAAGGGCGAGCATCTGCTGATCGGGGACGACGGCGAGATCACCGGGGTCCTCGACTGGACGGACGCGGCGCTGGGCGATCCCGCCGAGGACATCGCCGGACTCGCGATCTCCATCGGCGCCCCGGCCGCCGTCCGGGCCGCCGCACTCGCCTCGTACGGACCGGAGGTCTGTCTGCGCGGGCTCTGGCTGGCCCGCTGCGACACTCTGGTCCGGCTGGCCGAACGGCTCCACGGCTCCGACGACGACAGCCCGCTGCCCCTGCTGCGGACCCAGCGCCGCCGCGCCTGGCAGCTCACCCCTCTTGACCTGTAGGAACGTTGCGGTCCTGCCCCGTTGTCAGTGGCGTAGTGCACCATCGGAACACGATCGGGAACCCGATCGGGCACAGCAGCACACCAGCAGAGCAGTATCGGGGCAGCGGAGGGACGGCAGGCATGGCGATCACGAACGAGAAGGTGGCCGGATACGCCTTCTTGGAGAAGCTCTTCGGCGACTCGTACTACCCGCAGGAGCTGATCGCCGAGGGCCGGACGATCCTGCTGGAGCTGTGCGAGCGCATCGAGCGGCAGCGCCCGGCGGACCTCGCCGCGCTGTACGCGCTCACGGCGGTGGCCACCGAGCGGTTCAACGAGCTGGACGGGAAGATGCGGGACGCGGGCAGCGAAATCGAGACCGTGGCCCGGGACGAGATAGCCGTGGACTTCCACTTCGTGGCGAAGGCGTACGGCTTCCCGGAGGCGGACATCGAGGAGCTGGTGGCGGAACGCGACTGGTAGCCGCCCGGTAGCCGGGGGAGGCTGCCGCTCAGCGGCGGGTCAGCCGGAAGAGCCGGATACGGCGCTCGGTGCGTTCCTGGTAGACGGCGTACGGGGGCCAGAAGTCGAGCAGTTGCGCCCAGGCGCGTTCCCGTTCCCCGCCCTCCAGCAGCCGGGCGCGGACGGGGATGTCCCGGCCCCGCCAGTTGATCTCGGCGTCCGGATGGGCGAGGAGGTTCGCGGACCAGGCGGGATGTCCGGCCCGGCCGAAGTTGGAGCCGACCAGCAGCCACGATTCGGTGTCGGTCGCGGTGTGCGTGCTTTTACCGGGGCCTGTGCCGGGGCCTGTGCCGGTCTGGTGGAGGGCCGCGAGGGGGAGCGTTCTCGGGAGTCCGCTTCTGGCGCCCCGGGCGGTGAGGACGACGCCGGGCAGCATCTGCGCGCTGGGGAGCACCCGGCCCCTGGTGAGCCGGTGGACCGCGTGGTCGACGGCGGGCAGGACGCGCGGGGCGACCCGGGCGAAGGCGCGGGTGGCGGACAGCCGCTGGACCGTGCGGTGAAGCGTTCCATGGCGGTTCATCGGGCGACGTCCTCTCCGGCCGGGTCCGTACTCCTTCTCCTTCTTGTTCCCTGCGCCGTGTCCGCCGGGTCCGTGCCGTCCCCGGCGGCGAACAGGCCCGGGGAGAACAGGCCCGGGGAGAACAGGCCCGCCTGTTCCGCCGCATGGGCCCGCAGCCGGTGGACCGGTCCGAACAGCAGCTCGTCGGCCGCCGCCCGTTTGAAGAAGAGGTGAGCGTCGTGTTCCCAGGTGAAGCCGGTCCCGCCGTGGAGCTGTACGGTCTCCGCCGCGACCGTGCGCAGCGCCTCCAGCGCCTGCGCGAGCGCCAGACCCGCATCGTCCGGATGGCGGGCGGCCCAGGAGGCCGCCGAGCGGGCCGCGCGGACCCGGACGTACAGATCCGCGAGCCGGTGTTTCACGGCCTGGAAGGAGCCGATCGGCCGCCCGAACTGCTCCCGCTGCCGGACGTGTTCGACGGTGCGTCTCAGTGCGCTCTCCGCCGCGCCGATGGCCTCCGCGGCGATGAACACGGCCGCCCGGGCACCCGTCGCAGCGAGCGCGGCGGCCACCGGGGCACCGGTGTCGGCGGAGTCGGGGGCGCCCAGGAGTGCGGCGGGGCAGTCGCGCAGCTCCAGCCGGGCCTGGGGACGGGTCTCGTCCAGGGTGGTGCGGCGGGTCCGGGTCAGACCGGGTGCGCCCGCGGGGACCAGGAAGAGGAGCGTACGGCTGCGCGGATAGCCGCCGGTGTGCGCGGCGACCAGGAGCAGTCCGGCGCTGTGGCCGTCGAGGACCTGGTCGGCCTCTCCGTAGAGCAGCCAGCCGCCGGGGGGTGATTCCGTCCGCCGGGCCTGAATCCCGCCGGCGCGTCCGCCGCCCGCCCAGCCCGGGGATGTGTTGCCCGGCCCGGGGGCGGGGACCAGACCGAGGGCGGTGGACAGGGCGCCGCCGGGGACGGCGAGGGCGCAGGTCAGTGAGCCGTCGGCGAGGTCCGGCAGCAGGGCGGCGCGCTGCCCGGGGGTGCCGAGCGCGGTGACGAGGGGGGCGGCGAGCCCGGCGGTGGCGAGCAGCGGGGACGGCAGCAGGACCCGTCCCGTCTCCTCGGCGGCGACGGCGAGTTCGGGCAGCCCGCACCCGACGCCCCCGTACTCCTCGGCCAGGGCGAGCCCCGGCAGCCCGAGCTGCCCGGAGAGTGCTGCCCAGAGCCCGGAGTCGTAGCCCTCGGGGGTCCCCACGGCGGCCCGGTTCCGCGGCCCGGTCGCGCGCTTCTCAAGGAGGTCGCGCAGGGTGCGCCGGATCCCGGCGTGCAGGGCGGCGGTCTCGTCCACGCTTCCGGCGGATCCGGCTCGGTCGGGGGCGGGGCTGCCGGTCGCAGGACCGTCGGGGCCGGGACGTACGGCGGCAGGCGGGGCTCCGGGCGGCTCCGGCGACGCGGCAGCGACACTGCCGGGTCCCGGACCGGGCACGCCCGGGCCACCCGTACCGGAAACCTGCGTACCGGAAACCTGCGCACCGGAGCCGGTGCCGGAGCCGTCCGCAGCCGGGCCGCGTCCCGGACCACCGGCGACCGGCGGGGCGCCCGGCGGTGCGGGGGCCACGTCCCCGGCCACCGGCGTACCCGTGCTCTCGGCCGCACCGGCGACGGCGTCCGTATCCATGGGAGCCCCCTCTCCTGACGGGCCGTCATATTAAGACCGGCCACCATGGATGGACACCCCCGAGCCCCCCTCCGTCCCGAAATTCGCACCCTCCCCCGAAACCCCCATCTGATGTACCGTCAGATTCATGGCTGTCTCGACCACCCCCGGCGCCCGGACTCGCCACCGGCCCGCCCGGCGGACCGCCGTCGCCGGAATCGCCCTCGCGGACTGCGGCCGGAGCAGTCCGCACCAGGGCCCCACCCCGTACGCCCTGCACGCCCAGGCCGCCCGCCGGGCGCTCGTCGACTCCGGGCTGGACCGCTCCGTGATCGACGGCTTCGGCTCCGCCGGGCTCGGCACGCTCGCCCCCGTCGAGGTCGCGGAGTATCTGGGCCTGCGGCCGCGCTGGGTGGACTCGACCTCCGTGGGCGGGGCGACCTGGGAGGTGATGGCCGCCCATGCCGCCGACGCCATCGCGGCCGGGCACGCCAACGCCGTCCTCCTCGTCTACGGTTCCACCGCCCGCGCCGATATCAGGGCCGGGCGCCGGACCGCCGGGCTCGCCCTCGGCAACCGGGGGCCGCTCCAGTTCGAGGCGCCGTACGGACACACTCTGATCGCCAAGTACGCGATGGCGGCCCGGCGCCATATGCACCGCTACGGGACCACGCCCGAGCAGTTGGCCGCCGTCGCCGTCCAGGCCAGGGCGCATGCCGTCCGCAACCCGGACGCCATGTTCCGTACCCCCCTCACCGTGGACGACGTCCTCGGCGCGCCGATGATCGCTGACCCGTTCACGAAACTGCACTGCTGCATCCGCAGCGACGGCGGCTGCGCGGTGCTGCTGGTCGCGGAGGAGTATCTGGCCGACAGCGCCCGGGCCCCGGTGTGGATCCTCGGCACGGGCGAGTACGTCTCGCACGCCGCGATGTCCGAGTGGGAGGACTTCACCGTCTCCCCGGCCGCCGTCTCCGGGCGGCTCGCCTTCGAACGGGCCGGGCTGTCACCGGCGGAGATGGACCTCGCCGCAATCTACGACGCGTTCACCTATATGACGCTGGTGACCCTGGAGGACCTGGGGTTCTGCGCCAAGGGCGAGGGCGGCGCGTTCGTCGAGAAGGGGCGGATCGGCCCGGACGGCGAACTGCCCGTGAACACCGACGGCGGCGGGCTCTCCGCCTGCCATCCGGGGATGCGCGGACTGTTCCTGCTGGTGGAAGCGGTACGCCAACTCCGCGGTGAGGCGGGTCCGCACCAGGCCCGGGGGCGGGACGGCGGCGTTCCGCGGCTGGCGGTGGCGTCCGCGACCGGGGGCTGGTTCTGCTCGTCGGCCACGGTGGTCCTGGGCCGCGACTGACCGGCCCGGGGATCCGTACCGTCCGTCACTCCCGGGCCCGCCGCCTGGGACGATCACCCCCATGGACATGCATGCCCAGGACCCCGTACCGGCACCGCAGGATTTCCAGGAGGCCTTCCGCGCACTGCTGCACGCCCAGCGCGTCTGGGAGCACCCGCTGCCCGCCTTCGATCCGGAGGCGGCCCCCGGCGAACCGCTGCCGCTGTTCCACCGGTGGTTCGCTGAGGCGGTGGCGGCGGGGCAGCCCGAACCGCACACCATGTCGCTGGCGAGCGTCACCGCGGACGGCAGCCCGGACGTACGGATCGTGATGCTGCACGACGCCGACGAGCGCGGCTGGCATTTCGCCTCCCACGCCACCAGCGCGAAGGGCCGCCAGCTCGCCGCCCGCCCGGACGCGGCCATCGGCTTCTACTGGCCGGTGCAGGGACGCCAGATCCGGCTCCGCGGCCGGGTCACCGCGCTGGGCGCCGGGGAGAGCCTGGCCGATCTCCACGCCCGTTCGACGGGCGCCCTCGCCGCGGCCCTCACCGGCCGCCAGAGCGAACCGCTGCCGGACCTCGCCACCCTGGCCGCCGCCTCGGGAGCCGCCTGGGACCGCGCCCGTACGGAACCGGACGCTCCCGTCCCGACCTGGACCCGCTACGTCCTGGCCCCGGACGAGGCGGAGTTCTTCCAGGGCGCCGGGGACCGCCGCCATGTCCGCCTTCGCTACCGCCGCACCCCGGGCGCCGCGGCGGGCTGGGCGCGGGAGCTGCTCTGGCCGTAAGGCCCGCGACACCCGCGACACCCGTGACAGCGGTACGGGAGCGGACCGGCGCCACCGTCACCGCGCCGATCCGCCCCGGCGGGACCGCGTCACCTCACGCGATCCCGCTGCGCCTCACCGCCCGGGCACCCCGAGGGTCGTCTGGACCGACACCCCTATACAGCCCTCACCCTTGAGACCTCCGCCCGGCGACGACTCGGCCCTGCCCCTGCCCTTGGCCAGCTGCATCCAGGTCTTCTCGCCGTCGTAGGAGACGACGATCTCCCGCATCGTCTGCGGCAGCAGCTCCAGCCCGTCCCAGGAGATGTACACCATCGCGTTCTTGCCACTGGAGATCGCCTGCAACCACCTGTCCAACGCCTGGCGGTTCTTGCGGAAGTGCTTCTCGTCCTTGAACGCCTCGGGGTCGCCGTCCGCAAACCTCACGAGGTCAAGCGTCTTGCAGCTCACCTTCGACCCGTCCTTCACCAACCGGCGCGACGGCGGATCCGCCTTCCGCTCCTCCCGGGGCGCCGGCCTCTCGTCCGCAGCGGCGCCCGGCCGTTCAGCGACCGTCCGGTCAGCGGCCGGCTTACGGTTCTCCGCGACGGCCGTCGACGCCGTCAGCCCGGCGGTCATGGTCACCGCACAGGCCGAGGCCGCCAGCACCGTGCCCGCCTTCTTCCACTTCGTACGCAAAGCTCCTCCATCTCCTGGAACGCCGGAGAGCCCGGGCGTCACTTCTTCTCCGCCCAGACCTGGCCCAACACGGCCGTCACGCAGTCGTACCCCTGCACCCCGGAGGCCTGCGGCGCACCGGCGGCCTTCGCCCCCGCCGGGATGCGCGCCTCGGACTCCCCGCCCCGGACGGCGAGTCGCTTCCAGGTCCGCCCGCCGTCATAGGAGGCGGCGACATTCCGGATAGTCTCGGCCCGCAGCTTCGGCCCTTCCCAGGTCATGACCAGGATGGCCTGCTTCTGGCCACCCGCCACAGCCTTCCGGATCCACTTCGTCTGCGCCTTGTCGCGCTCGGCATCCAGCATGCGGCCCCAGCGGCCATCCTTGAATTCCTGCCACGGCGCGCCATTCGCCACCGCAACCTTCTTCGCGGGCTTGGGCACCTTGCACATCCCGTTCACCCCGGGCACCACAGCCCGGCCGGACGCGTCGGCGTTCCGGGCACGGGCCTCGGCCAGTTGCTTCCCCTCAAGCTCCACATAGGAGTAGGCCGACTTGGCCCGGGCCGGTTCGTACTCCTTTGCATAGCCCGGTTTCTCTTCCTCCGCGACGGCCGTCGACGCCGTCAGCCCGGCGGTCATGGTCACCGCACAGGCCGAGGCCGCCAGCACCGTGGCCGCCTTCTTCCACTTCGTACGCAAAGCTCCTCCATCGAGGGATCAGAGAAGCCGCCCGTCACGACTCCAGCTGAACTGCCTTACTTGTTACGGGCGTTCGTCCACACCCGTCCGTACAGTTCAGTGCTCCCGACCGGCCGAAGGGTTGCGGAACCATCGGCACCACCCCGGATGAGCGCGGCTCGCGCGGCTCGCACCGGGCGGTGGCGGTACGGCTCAGAGGCTCCGCCCGGCCGGACGGAAGACCGGCACGGCCACGCCCCCTCCCCCGGGCTCCGCCGCCTCCTCCCGGAACACCACCTCCAGCCGCATCCCGACGCCCAGCCGCCCCTCGGGGCACTCCACCACCTCGGTCATCAACTTGGGCCCCTCTTCCAGTTCGACGACCGCGGCGACGTACGGCACCCGGCGGTCGAAGGGCGGGAGGTCGTTGCGGTGGACGACGGACCAGGTGTAGAGGGTGGCGCGGCCGGTGGCGGGCTCCCACTCCCCGTCCTCGCTCCAGCAGTACGGGCAGAACTCCCGCGGATAGTGGTGCGCCCGGCCGCAGGCGCGGCAGCGGCGGACGAGGAGGGTGCCCGAGGCGGCGGCGGTCCAGTAGGGGCGGGTGAAGTCGTCGATATCAGGGGTGGCTGCGGTCACCGGACGCGGTCCTTCCTTCAACGGATCTGACAGTATGTCAGTTGACTTCGTCCGGCCCGAACACGCAAGGGGCACCGGCGGCGGCCGCCGCCGGGACCGCGTGATCAATTCGCAATGGATTCCCGTCTGGACCGAGACCCATCCGGTGACCGCGCGATTACGCTCACGTGTTATGGACCTCGACCGCACCCCCGACATGCCCGTCTATGTCATCGGGGGCGGTCCGGCCGGACTGGCGACCGCTGCCGCGCTGCGGGAGGAAGGCGTCCGTGCGGTGGTGCTGGAGAAGTCCCCCGCGGTCGGCGCGTCCTGGCGCGGCCACTACGACCGGCTCAGACTGCACACCACCCGCCGCAAGTCGGCGCTGCCGGGGCTGCCGATGCCGCGGTCCTTCGGCCGCTGGGTCTCCCGCGACGACGTCGTCCGCTATCTGGAGAAGTACGCGGAGTTCCATGAACTCGACGTGGTGACGGGGGTGGAGGTCACCCGGGTCGAACCCGTACCGGCCGCCCCCTCAGGAGCGGTACCGACGCCCGGATCCGCACCCGCACCCACGCCCGGGAAGAGACGGAGGCGGCAGCCCGCGCCGGCCGCGTGGCTGCTGCACGCCACCGGCGGACGGCGGCTCCTCGGCCGCGCGGTCGTCGTCGCCTCCGGCTACAGCCACACCCCCCGGCTGCCCGACTGGCCGGGCAGCCCGTCCTTCACCCGGCCGCTGCTGCACGCCCGCGAGTACCGCGACCCCGCCCCGTACGAGGGGATGGACGTCCTGGTGGTGGGGGTCGGCAACACGGGCGCGGAGATCGCGGTCGATCTCGCCGATGGCGGCGCGGCGCGGGTACGGCTGGCGGTCCGCACGCCCCCGCACATCGTGCGCCGCAGCACCCTGGGCTGGAGCGCGCAGCACAGCGCGATAGCGGTGCGGCGGCTGCCGGTCTTCCTGGTGGACCGGCTCGCCCGCGCCCAGTCGGCACTGGCCGTACCGGACCTCTCCGCCTACGGGCTGCCGCGGCCCGCGAAGGGCCTGTACACGCGGGTCGGGGAGGGCGCGCTGCCGGTGCAGGACACAGGGCTGGTCCGGGCCGTGCAGCGGGGGGCGGTGGAACCGGTCGCGGCGGTGGAGTCCTTCGACGGGGACACCGTGGTGCTCGCGGACGGCGAGAAGCTGTCACCGGACGCGGTGATCGCGGCGACGGGGTACGAGCGCGGGCTCGGCGGCATGCTCGGCCATCTCGGCGTGCTCGACGACCGGGGACGGCCGCGGGCCCGGGGGCGCCGCTGTCCGGCCGGGGCACCCGGCCTGTACTTCACCGGGTTCACCAATCCGCTGACCGGGATGCTGCGGGAGATCTCCCTCGACGCCGGGCGGATCGCGAAGGCGATCGCCCGTCACTGACCCCGGCGCCGGGGTGGGGCGAGAGCGTCCGGCGCCGGCCGCGTCCGGCCCCGGTTCACTTTCACCGTTCTTTACTTTCTTGACTCTTCACGCTTCCGCACCTCTCCAGAGGCGCGGACGACCGCCCCGGTCAGCGGGCGAGACCAGGCTCCCAGTCGGGGTCGACGGCGATGACACCCGGCTCCCAGTCGGGGTCGACGACGCCCGCACGGAAGCCGTTCACGCAGATTCCGGCCAGCGCGAACCCCGCGCGTCCGTTCACGATCTCCATAGCGATACCTCCGGATTTCTCGCAGGGGTGCGACCATGCGCCATCCGACGGTCCCCACCCCGTTCTGCCCAGCCAGCGCATCGTACGTGAGTACGGCTCATCACCTCTCCTTTATTACGGTGCAGCTCAGCGCGCCGGCGAGGGCAGAGAACGGGGTTGCGCGCCACCGAAATACACCGGGCCGGGGCGGGCTGCGGCGGGCGCCGACGACACCGGGACGGGCGGCGGCGGGCGGCGGCGGGCGGGCCCGCGGCGGCACGCCGGGAAACGACTTCAGGCCATCTCGTACGGTCCGGGCCGAGGTTGCGACACGCGTGCGGTACAGGGGCCGGACGGGCGGCGGGCGGGTTGCAGGGCCGGACGGACGAGTCCGAATATCGGCGTCTGAAGCGGAAATGAAAGGGTAAAGAAATGGCAAGGGCCAGGACGGAGCCGTAGCACCGGCCTTTCTTCGCAGACCTGTTTCTGACATGACGTCAGGTCTGTAAGCTGACTATGTGTCAGCTTTGGGGGCCGGCCGAGACGAGACGGAAGCAGGCGCGCCCGCACGCCCGGCGGCACCCGGTGCCGGGCCGTGAGCGCGCGCCCTCGACCCGCCGCCCACCACCGGCAACGAGAGTCGGACCAACGAAACGAGCAGGGAGCGGAGCTCACCGATGCTTGGATCTACTCACGGCACCCTCACCTCCGGACTCCGTGCGCGCGTCGTCGCCTGCGGGGAGCCCCCGCACGACACCGTCCACGACGCCGCGTCCGTCGTCGCTTCCGCCGGGGACACGGACGTCAGCGGCCGCCCCCTGTATGCGCCCGTGCCCGACCTCGACCGCTTCTTCCGTCCGTCGTCCGTGGCCGTCGTCGGGGCGTCCGACGCGGAGGGCCGCCCGAACACGGGCATCACCCGGCAGCTGGTGGCCTGGGCCGGGCGGGTGGGCGCCCGGCTCCATCCCGTGCACCCCTCGCGCAGCGAGGTCTTCGGCATCCCCTGCGTACCGCGGATCGGCGCCGTGGCGGAGCCCGTCGACCTCGCGGTGCTGCTGGTCGGCGATCCGCTGCCACTCGTCGACGAACTGGCCGAGGCGAAGGTGAAGTTCGCCGTCGCGTTCGCCGCGGGCTATGCGGAGACGGGCGAGGACGGCGCGGCGGCGCAGGCACGGCTGGCCGCCGCGGTGGAGCGGGCGGGGATCCGGCTGCTGGGGCCGAACACCAACCTCAACGCCTTCGAGGAGTTCCGCGACGATCTCGACGGGCCCGCCATCGCCCTGATTACCCAGTCCGGTCACCAGGGGCGCCCGGTCTTCACCCTTCAGGAGCTGGGGATCCGGCTCTCCCACTGGGCGCCGACGGGCAACGAGGCCGATCTGGAGACGGCGGACTTCATCTCGTACTTCGCGGAGCGGCCCGAGGTGGGCGCCATCGCCTGCTACGTGGAGGGCCTCAAAGACGGCCGGGCGTTCCTCCTCGCGGCCGACCGGGCGGCGCGGCGCGGGGTGCCGGTGGTCGCGGTCAAGGTGGGGCGGACGGAGACCGGGGCCCGGACCGCCGCCTCGCACACGGGCAAGCTGACCGGCGCGGACCGGGTCGTCGACTCGGCGATGCGGCAGTACGGGGTGATCAGGGTCGACGGCCTCGACGAGCTCCAGGACACCTCGGCGCTGCTGGCGAGGGCGCGCGCACCGCTCGCCGACGGGGTGGTGGTGTATTCGATCTCCGGCGGCACCGGGGCGCATTTCGCGGACCTCGCCACCGCGGCCGGGCTGACGCTGCCCCGGCTCTCCGCCGCCAGGCAGACCGAGCTGCACCAGTGGATCCCGGACGATCTGAACGTGGCCAACCCCGTGGACAACGGCGGTCATCCGGTGGGCGACTGGCGCGGCCGGAAGATCATCGACGCAATTCTGGCGGATCCCGCGGTCGGGGTGCTGATCTGCCCGATCACGGGCCCGTTCCCGCCGATGAGCGACCGGCTGGCCCAGGACCTGGTGGACGCGGCGGAGCGGACCGAGAAGCTGGTGTGCGTGGTGTGGGGGTCCCCCGTGGGCACCGAGGCCGCCTATCGGGAGACCCTCCTCGGATCCTCGCGGGTGGCCACCTTCCGTACGTTCGCGAACTGCATCACGGCGGTCCGGGCGTATCTGGACCACCACCGGTTCACCACCGGCTACCTGTCCCCGTTCGACGAGGCGCCCCGCAGCCACTCGCCGTCGTTCCGCAAGGCGCAGGCGCTGCTGAAACCGGGCGCCCGGCTCAGCGAGCACGGCGCCAAACAACTGCTCCGGGCGTACGGGATACGGGTCCCGCGCGAGCAGTTGGTGACCAGTGCGGCGGCGGCCGTCCGGGCGGCGGGACAGGTGGGCTATCCGGTGGTGATGAAGGCGTCCGGAAGCCTGCTCGCCCATAAGACGGAGCTGGGCCTGGTGAAGATCGGGCTGACCTCGGCCAGCCAGGTCAGGGACGCCTACCGGGAGCTGACCGAGATCGCCCGGTGCGAGGGCACCGACCTGGACGGGATCCTGGTCTGCCAGATGGTCGAGCGGGGTGCGGAGATGGTCGTGGGCGTCACCCAGGACGCCCTCTTCGGCCCGACGGTCACCGTGGGTCTCGGCGGGATCCTGGTGGAGGTGCTCCGGGACACCGCGGTCCGCGTCCCGCCCTTCGGTGAGGTCCAGGCCCGGGCGATGCTGGCCGAACTCCGCGGCCGGGCCCTGCTCGACGGGGTGCGCGGCGGTCCCCCGCTGGATGTGGACGCCCTGGTGGAGGTGATCCTGCGGGTGCAGCGGATGGCGCTGGAGCTGGGCGGCGAACTGTCCGAGCTGGACATCAACCCCCTGATGGTCCTGCCGCGCGGCCAGGGCGCGGTGGCGCTGGACGCGCTGGCGGTCTGCCGGTGACCGCGCCCGAGGTGCTGCACCGGGTGGAGAACGGGGTGTCGTGGCTGACCCTCGACCGCCCGGAGGCGATGAACGCCCTCACCCCGGCCCAGCGGGAGCGCCTGATCACCCTGCTCTCCGAAGCCTCCGCCGATCCGGCGGTCCGCGCGGTCGTGATCACCGCCACGGGCAGCGCGTTCTGCGCGGGAGCGGACCTGCGTGCCGCCCCGGGCGGCGGGGAGCGGGTGGCGGGTGATGTCGCCCGGCTGATCCGCGGGGGCGCGCAGCGTCTCATCGCCTCCGTGCTCGACTGCGAGAAGCCGGTGATCGCCGCGGTCAACGGCACGGCGGCGGGCCTGGGCGCGCATCTGGCCCTGGCCTGCGATCTGGTGATCGCCGCGGAGGAGGCTCGCTTCATCGAGGTCTTCGCCCGCCGGGGCCTGGTCCCGGACGGCGGCGGCGCCTATCTGCTGCCGCGCCTGATCGGCCCGCAGCGGGCGAAGGAGCTGATGTTCTTCGGCGACGCGCTGCCGGCCCGCGACGCCGAACGGTGGGGCCTGGTCAACCGGGTGGTCCCGGCGGAGGAGCTGGAGAAGACGGCCCGCGCCTGGTCCGACCGCCTGGCAACCGGCCCGACGAGGGCGCTGTCCCTGACGAAGCACCTGGTGAACGCGGCCCTGGACACGGACCGCGCCACGGCATTCGCGGCGGAGGCGGCGGCGGTGGAGCTGGCGATGACGACGCAGGACGCGAACGAGGGGGTGACAAGCTTCCGGGACCGCAGAAGCCCCCGCTTCCAGGGCCGGTAACCCAGCTCAGGGGCGGAAAGCGAAAGACAGAACGACAAGGGAAGATCCGAGGTAGGATAGGTGTCATGGGCGAGCCTACCAGCAAGTACTCGATCACAATGCCGCGCGATATCGCAGAGGCCGCTAAAGCCAGGAGCGGACCTTCGGGCTTGTCCTCCTACGTGGCGGCCGCCGTTGCCCGCCAAGTCGAACGGGACAACCTCAACGAACTCATCCAGGTCGCCGAAGCCGAGCACGGCCCTGTCACCGCAGAGGAAGTCCAGCACTTGCGCGAGCAGCTCGAGCGGGCCCGGCGCGAGCAGGCTCGGGGCGGAGCCAACGCCGCGTGAGCCGCCCCCCCGCCACTCCCGGTGGCACCCTTGTCCTCGACAGCGAGGGACTGGCCAAAGCCGTGCTGCGGGATCGCACGGTAACCACATGGCTCACCCTGGCTCGCACCGACGATCTCCGAGTCATCACATCGGCAGCCACCCTGGTGGAAGTGGTCCACCCCCGCATCAACCGCCCCGCCCTGGACTGGGCCCTCTCCCGTGTCGTGGTCGAGCCGATCACCGAGGCCGTGGCCCGCCACGCTGTGGCGCTGCTCACGGACGCTGGACTGCACGGACACAAGTACGCCATCGACGCAATGCTCAGCGCCACCGCGCTCGCCGCACCGGGCCCGGTTACCGTCCTGACATCCGACCCCGAGGACCTCGTCGCGCTCTGCGGCAGCCGGGTCACCGTGATGAAGATCTAAACAATCACACCCTGCCCCAAAACAACGCCGTCAGCACGAGGGGCTCCGGGAAGCGCATACCAGGACAGAGCATGGCGGACATGGGTTACGGCGCGGCCATGGCGGCGAAGCCGATCACGACCGTCAGCAGCCACAGCGCCGCGAATCCCCAGAGCCACGGGGCGAGCCGGGTACGGGAGGCCCCGGCCGGACCGTTGCGGTGGGCGCGGTCCGCGGCGCGCAGCGGCAGTACGGCGGAGAGGGCCACCAGACCCCAGGCCTGGAGGTAGTCCGCCGGGCTGCCGAAGCCGAACGGGACGGCGTACAGGGCGCCGAGCCCCAGGAGGAAGGCGGCCCGCCACCACCGCACGGCCCCGCCCCGGTGCGCGGCGGCCCGGTCCGCGAGGGCGATCACGGGCAGGACGTAGGCCAGGGCGATCAGCGCGCCGAAGACCAGGGCGATGGCGGGGGCGTGGAAGACGGCGGCCATGGTGAGCAGGGCGGTGAACCCCGCGCTGCCCTGTCCGATGCCCAGCGCCAGGGACCCTGCCAGGACCACGACGGCCAACTGCGCGGCGGCGGGCAGGAACGCCGCACTCGCCAGGGGCAGATAGCGCTCGGCGTACCCGGACGAAACCCTCGATGAGGATACGGACGAGGATGCGGACGAGGGCTGAAGCATGGACATGGCGGCGAGACCCCCCCAGTTCACCGAGAACCCGTGACAAAGGGACGATACGCCTGGCCGAAGCGGTCGGACGGGTCGAACGACGGAGTGACCCCGTGATCCGCCTCACCGCGCACCGGCCCCGAGGGAGGGGCCATCACCGGCCGCCGCCCCACCCGCCACCTGGTCACGGCAGGTCGTCCCGGTGCACCATCGAGGGGCCTGGTCGACCGCCCCCGCGCCACCTCAGACAATCAGGAGTTCTGAGATGCGTTACAGTCACCGCCGGCTCGTCGCCTCCGAGACCGCCGCCGCCTCGGCCGCCGCCGCGTCCGCCGCCGAGACCGCAGCCCGCCGCGCGGCCGCGCTCGCCGATGCCATCCGTACCGAGTGCGACACCATCGACACCGCCACCACGGACCCCGCCGTCCGCTCCGCGCTCACCCGCATCCGCGGCGCGCTCGACGGCACGCCCACGGACACGCTCGACCTCGCCGCCCACCTCCACGACGGCGGCACCGTCACCCTCGTCTACGACAGCGGACGGGCCGCCTCCGACGGCCCTGCGGCCGACCCCGGCTACCGCGCCACCGCGACGGCGATCGACGGGAGCACGACGGCCTGGGCCCGCGGTGCCGGCATCGACGAGGCCCTGCTGCATCTGCGCCGTTATCCGCAGGACTACTGGCCGGACGAGGACTGGGACGACTTCGTCTCCGACCCGGGCTTCTGACCGCAGGAACCGCGGGGACAGCGGGAACCGCGGGACCGACACCAGCAGCCACTTCCTATCTGACGATCCGTCAGTTTGAATGGAGAGATGATGGGACACGCGGGCATGGCCGCCGCCGCCGTCCGGTATCTGCGATCCGTGGGAGCGGCGCCCACGAACCAGCCGCCCGAGGCATCGGAGCCGTACGACCCACACCCCCGCGCCGAGCTGCGTGCCGTAGGGGAGGACGAACGCGTGCCCGTCGAGAGCGGGGAGTTCCGGCGGGTCATGGGGCGGTTCGCCAGCGGGGTGACCGTGATCACGGCGCGGGACGCAAAGGGGCCCGCCGGGTTCGCCTGCCAGTCGTTCTCGTCGCTGTCGCTGGACCCGCCGCTGGTGGTGTTCATGGTCGCGCGGACCTCGACGACCTGGCCCAGGATCGCCCGCGCCGGGGTCTTCTGCGTCAATGTGCTGGGCGAGGGGCAGGGGGAGCTGTGCCGGGGCTTCGCCGTGCGTGGGGGCGACAAGTTCGCCGGGGTGGCGCACCGGCCCGCGCCGGTCGGCGGGGCGCCGCTGCTGGAGGGGGCGACCGCCTGGGTCGACTGCGCGGTGCACGCCGTGCACACGGGTGGCGACCATCTGATCGTCGTCGGCCGGGTCCGGGCGCTGGGCGCGGACGGCGACGGGGATCCGCTGATCTTCCACGAGGGACAGTTCCGGCGTCTGGAATGACCAGGACACGGCCCGGGTCCGGGGGAAATCCGGATGCCCGGCGGGCCGCGGGCCGGTTACCGTCGAAGGATGGAACCGCTCACCGACCAACAGATCCGTGGCTCCTTCGTGAACTGCACGAAGGGCGAGGCCAAGCGGCTCCGGCTCCCCACGGACTTCGGCGAGACCCCCTGGGGGGATCTCGACTTCCTGGGGTGGATCGACCCGGGCGCGCCCCAGCGGGCGTATCTCGTGGCCCCCGGCCCGGACGGCACCCCGATCGGGCTGAGCCTGCGCGTCCCGGCGACGACCAACAGCAGCGCGTTCAAGTCGAGCATCTGCAATATCTGTCTGACCGGGCACGCGTCGTCGGGTGTGACCCTGCTGGTGGCCCCGCTGGCGGGCCCCCGGGGCCGCGAGGGGAGCACGGTCGGGATCTACTTCTGCGCCGACCTCGCGTGCTCCCTCTACATCCGGGGCAAGCGTCAGCCGAAGCTCCGCACCCGGCAGCACGAGGAGAGCCTGACCCCGGACGAGAAGGCGGCCAGACTGCTGGACAACCTCCGCGCCTTCACGGAGAAGGTCACCGCGGACATCGCGGTCGGCTGACGCGCGGACGACCGCGGGGTCCGTCCCGGAGGAAGACCTATTCGGGGATGTACGCCACCGCGTCGATCTCCACGAGCGCGCCCGGGCGGGCGTGCCCCGAGGTGGAGACGACCGTGACGGCCGTGCGGTGGTCTCCCCACACCGATCGCGACGCCTCGTATCCCACCCGTGCGTCGATCCCGTCGACGAGGTAGATGTTGAGTTTGGCGACGTGCTCGGGACCGGTGCCCGCGGCCGCAAGCACGGTCAGCACGTTCCGCATGGCCTGAGCGGACTGCGCCTCGATGCCGTCGAGCAGGTTTCCGGCGCTGTCGGTGCCGAGCTGGCCGCCGACATGCACCGTCCGGCCCGCGGGGATGATCACCCCCTGGGTGAAGGCGGGGTTGCTGGGCAGCTCTTCGGGGTCGAGGTGTGTCGTCTTCGCGGTCATGGCCCCACCCTGACACCCGTTGCGGTCAGGTCCGGTCCGCAACTCCCGCGGCCACGGGCCGTACCGCGCTCAGGCGACGAGTGCCGCGTGCGCCGCGTCGAACGTCTCCCACAGCTCCCCCGCGGGCACCGGGCCGAGCTCCAGCTGTACGCAGCACGCCTCGTCGTGCCCGTTAGGCGTCAGGCGGACGAAGAACGCGTACCCGTCGTCGACGCGCTCGGCCTTCAGCGTCAGCGGATTGTTGCGGGCGGGGGTCACCGCCGCGGAGAACCGGCCGCTCAAGGGGTCGCCGACACGGGACCGCATCCGCTCGGTGAAGTCCACGGCCTCCTCGACGCCGATGAAGGCGGTGAAGTCGGCCGTCAGGCTGGAGCACCAGTCGGCGGTGATCCGCCAGTGCTCCTCGTCGGTCCGCTCCAGCTCCAGCCATGCGTCGTCGCCGCCGATCCGTATCCGCACCTGCTCCATCGCCGTCCTCCGCCGTCTTCCGCCGTCCGTGTCCGGGCCGGCAACTCTATGAGACGGCACCCCTGTCTATGAGACGGCACCCCGGCCCAGTCAAGGCGCCGCGGCCTTCACCGGAGTCCGGCGGATCACCAGCGCCATCAGTGCCGCGGCCGCGCACAGCGCGCCCGAGGCGTACCAGACGACGTCGTACGAGCCGAAGGCGTCCCGCGCCACCCCGCCCGCGAAGGCGACGACGGCCGCGCCCACCTGGTGGGAGGCGAGGACCCAGCCGAAGACGATTGCGCTGTCGTCGCCGTAGTACTGGCGGCAGAGGGCGATCGTCGGCGGGACGGTGGCCACCCAGTCCAGTCCGTAGAAGACGATGAAGAAGATCATCGGCGGCCGGATATCGGGCGCGAGCAGCATCGGCAGGAACATCAGACTGATGCCTCGCAGCGCGTAGTAGACGGCGAGCAGCCTACGGGTCTCGTAGCGGTCGGTCAGCCAGCCGGAGCAGACCGCACCGATGATGTCGAAGACGCCGACCAGCGCGAGCAGGGACGCGGCAGCCGTGACCGCCATGCCGTGGTCGTGGGCGGCCGGGATGAAATGGGTCTTCATCAGGCCGTTGGTGGTGGCGCCGCAGATCGCGAAGGTGCCGACGAGCAGCCAGAAGGGTCCGGTACGGGCCGCGTCGAACAGCACCGTCACCGCTCGCCGGGCGGCGCCCTTCGCGGGTGGCGGCTTGGGGGTGAACTCCTCCGCGCCGTAAGCGGCGAGTCCGGCGTCGGCCGGATGGTCGCGCAGGAGCAGCCAGACAAAAGGGACGACGGCGAGGGCGGCGAGGGCGACGGTGATCGCGGCGGGCCGCCAGCCGCGCTCCTCCACCAGCCAGGAGAGGAGGGGGAGGAAGACGAGTTGGCCGGAGGCGCCCGCGGCGGTGAGGAGGCCGGTGACCAGTCCGCGGCGGCGGACGAACCAGCGGTCGGTGACGGTGGCGGCGAAGGCGAGGGCCATCGAGCCGGAGCCGAGGCCGACGAGGACGCCCCAGAAGAGGACGAGTTGCCAGGCCTCGGTCATGACGACGGTCAGGGCCGAGCCGAGGGAGATCACGGTCAGGGCGGCGGCGACGACCCGCCGGATGCCGAAGCGGTCCATGAGGGCGGCGGCGAAGGGCGCGGTCAGCCCGTAGAGCGCGAGGTTGACCGAGACGGCGAAGCCGACCGTGCCGCGGGACCAGCCGAACTCGTCGTGCAGCGGGTCGAAGAACAGGCCGGGCAGGGAGGCGAAGCCCGCCGCGCCGATGATCGTCACAAAGGTGACGGCGGCGACGAACCAGGCGCGGTGCACGCGGCGCCGGGGGCCGGGCGCGGGAGGCACGGCCGAAGGCAGGGCCGGGGCGGGTCTACGGGTCAGATCGGTCACGGACCACAGTCTTCGGCCGGTCCGGTTTCCCCATCGAGTGGCCCGAGGGACATGGTTCGCTAGGATCGGGCCATGTCTGCTGACCGGAGCCGTACGCCGCATCGTGTGGCGGTCCTCGCCCTGCCGGACGTCATCCCGTTCGAACTGGGCATCCCGCACCGGATCTTCGGCCGCACCCTCGACGCCTCGGGCGAGAAGCTGTACACGGTCGTGACCTGCACTCCCGTCCCCGGACCTGTCCCGGCCGACGCGGACTTCACCCTCCAGGTGGAGCGGGGCCCGGAGGAGCTGGAGCGCGCGGACACGGTGATCGTCCCGGCCGCGTACCACCCCGCGGAGGTCTATGAGCACGGCAGACTCCCGGACCAGCTGGCTGAGGTCTTCGCCCGGATCCGGCCGGGCACCCGGGTCGCGTCCATCTGCACGGGCAGCTACTTCCTGGCCGCCGCGGGACTCCTCGACGGCCGTCCCGCGACGACGCACTGGTGGTGGACGGACCACTTCCAGCGGCTGTTCCCGACGGTACGGGTCGACCGGGACGTGCTGTACGTGGACGACGGCTCCGTCCTGACCTCGGCGGGGGTCGCGGCGGGCCTGGACCTCTGTCTCCATATGGTCCGCCGGGACCACGGCACGGCCGTCGCCAACGACACCGCGCGCCGCAATGTGGTCCCGCCGCACCGCGCGGGCGGCCAGGCGCAGTACGTGACCCGCCCGGTCCCCGACTCGACGGCCCCGACGACCGCGGCGGCCCGCACCTGGGCCCTGAGCCGCCTCCACGAACCGCTCCAACTCCGCGATCTCGCCGAACGCGAGTCGATGAGCGTCCGCACCTTCACCCGCCGCTTCCGCGACGAGGTCGGCGTCAGCCCGGTCCAGTGGCTGACCGCCCAGCGGGTGGAGCGGGCCCGCCAGCTGCTGGAGTCGACGGAGCTCTCGATGGACCAGGTGGCACGGGACTCGGGCTTCGCCACGGCGCAGTCGATGCGTGCGCATGTCCAGACGGTGCTGGGCGTCTCCCCGACGGCGTACCGCAGAACCTTCCGCGGCCGGACCCCCTGACGACCGTCCGGGCGCTGCCCGGCCGCCTGGGGCGGCGGTCCCTTCACCGGACGCCGGGTCTCCCGGGGGGCGGTTCTTCTGGAGCGCGCGGGTCACCCCTGCGAGGCGCTGTTCCGCAAGGAGCACCCGGCGGGCGTCGCCTCAGCAGGTCGGAGGCTGTACGGGGGTCCGAGGGTCGGCTGATTCCCCGGCTCGGAGCGCGATGGCCGGCGGCCTGGGGCTTTACTGTCGCCCGGACCGGATCAGGCGCCGCGTACCCGTCGCGTGCCCGATGGGTTCGGCCGCTCTTCCCGCCCGCCCGGGCACGCGGCGTCACCGGTCGGCCCTCGGGCCTCAAGCAGAAACAGACCGCCGACGCAGGGCACCCGGGTGTACCGGCCGGACAGGGAGGCGGTGGAGCCGTGACCCGTCGCAGGGAGCCGATCGAATCGGCTCCTGGCCATGCAGGCGGCGAGCGTGACGGCCCTCACAGCGACATCGTCCCGAGTCCGCGGGCCATGCGTTCGAACGCCCGCACCATGGGGCTGTCGTCGTCGGACCGCCGGACCAGACCCCATTTCAGGAGGGGAAGACCACGGACAGGGACGTACGTGACATCGGGGCGGGCGTAGTAGCGGGTGACCTGGTTGCCCAGGAGGTGGATGACCTCCCCGTCGGCAACGAGCGTGTACATCTGGTCCAGCGTCGTGACCCGGAACTTCCGTTCGATCGCACGGTTGCTGGGGGCGGAGAAGGGCACGAAGGCATCTTCGAAGTAGTCGGGCTGGGGCCCGTCCGGCCCCACGACACCATGGTCCGCGAACGCTTCCACCGTCACCGACGAGCAGCCGGCCAGCCGATGGTCGGTGGACACCAGGGCGACCCTGGGCTCCATGAAGAGCACCGGCCCCACGGTCAGGTCGGGCTCTTCCACCGGGAGCCACGACAGCAGCAGGTCGATCTCACCGTTGCGCAGCCGCGCGAACGGGTCCATATAGCCGTTGTGGCTCAGCCTCAGCCCCCACTGCGGGTGCTGCGAGCGGAAGGCGTCCCAGAAGTGCCGCAGTTCATGGCCGTTGGTCACCATCAGGCCGATCTTCAGGACATCCGTCTTGCCCTGGGCGGTGAGCCGCGCCCGGTCCACGCTCGTCTTCAGGTTCTGGAACACCGGCCGCAGATCACCGCGCAGCTGTTCGCCGACCGGCGTGAGCTGTACCCGGCGGCTGGTCCGCTCGAAGAGTTTCGCCCCGATCGAACGTTCCTGCTTCTTGATCGCCTGACTGATCCGGGCCGCCGACACATGCAGCCGCTCGGCGGTCCTGCCGAAGTGCAGCTCCTCCGACAGCGTCAGAAAGATCTCGATGTCCCGGAGCTCCACGCGCCTCCACGCCTCACCTGTTCGTAAACCCCCGAATTAACCAACGTTGCATGATCGACCATTGATCGTCGCCTTGTCCATACAGATGCTTAGTGCATGAACGTCGTCGCTACCAAGGTGTCGCTGACCGTGGAGGACATCGGCGCTTCCAGCCGGTTCTTCACCACTCATCTGGGCTTTCGTGAAGTCGAGTCGGGGAACGGCTATGTCTGCCTCCGCCGGGACGACACCTCCGTAGAGATCGCCCTGTCCGAACGCGACCCCGAGCTGCCGCCGCGCCCCAGGAAGGGTCAGGGACTGGCCGATCTCGTCGTCACCCTGACCGTCACGGATGTCGTGGCCGAGCACGCACGGCTGCGCCGCGAGGGGGCCGCCGTCAGCGGCCGGATCCACCACGAGCCATGGGGTGAGCAACTGTTCCGGCTCGTCGATCCGAACGGTGTCGTGGTCCAGCTCACCGAATGGGTGCCGCCGGCCGGAGCCCCCGAGCACAGGTAACCGAAGGGCAGCGGCTTTCGCGGACGAAACGCAGAGAGCCGCTTCCAGAACCCGCCCGTACCGACGGAGATCCCGCGCAACATCTTCGTCCGTGAATCCCGAATTCAACGTTCCTCGTCCTGTTTCGACAACCACGAGCTCAAGGAGAACACCATGCAGAAGTTCGACACCTCCGGCACCATCGCCGCCGTTCTGGACATCCCTGCGGGCCGTCTCCGGTTCATCGCCGCCGACCACACCGACACCACCGTGGAAGTCCTGCCCGCAGACGCTTCGGAGCGCCGCGATGTGGAGATGGCTGAGGAGACCACGGTCGAATACGGTGACGGCATCCTGTGGATCACGGCCCCTGCCGCGAAGAACCAGCTCCTCGGCGACCCGGGATCCGTCGAGGTGACCGTCCGGCTGCCGGCCGGCTCCCACATCGAGGCGAAGGCGGCAGCCGCCGATTTCCGGGGGGCCGGAAGACTCGGAGACATCACCTTCGAGGCCGCGCAGGGCAAGGTCGAGCTCGACGAGACCGAGAGCGGCCGGATCACCCTTCTCACCGGCGACGTCTCGGTCGGCCGCCTGGGCGGTCCCGCCCGGATCAGCACCCGGAAGGGCGCCATCCACATCACCGAGGCCATGGCCGGCACGGTCACCCTGAGCACCGAGCACGGCGCGATCTCCGTCGGGGCCGCCCGCGGGGTCACCGCCTCACTGGACGCCGGCACCGGCTACGGCCGGATCCACAACTCGCTCCGCAACACCGGTGGTGCCGCCGGCCTGAACATCCACGCGACCACCTCCTACGGCGACATCACCGCCCGCAGCCTCTGACCCCGCAGCCACAGCAACCGTACGCGGGCACCTCATCCCAGCCGTGATGGCGACACCGTGGCCCCGCCCCACCCCAGTACCGACATCTCAGAAGCCGGACGCCCAGTGCGCCGGAACCCACCAGAGCCCCTCCGGGCACCGAAGGAAGGTAAGGACAATATGACCGACTCGCTGCAGGGCGCCGCGTACTTCCCCGCGATCGAGAAGAAGTACGGCCGCCCGATCGCGGAGTGGAAGGGCCTCATCCGGTCCTCTCCTCTGACCAGGCACATGGAACTCGTCTCGTGGCTCAAGTCCGAGCACGGCCTGGGCCACGGCCACGCCAACGCGCTGGTCGCCCACACTCTCGCGGAGGACAAGGCGAAGTAGCCGCACAGCGTTCCCACTGCCGCGAACGACAGGGATTCCACCGGCGTGGAGCCGGTACGGGCGTCCTTCCGCCTTCGGCACCTCATCCGGCCCAGCCGGCCAAGTCCGACCGCTTCACCGCCGGGCGGGAGCGACCGCGCTCCACCGGCGTGGAGTCGACGATCCAGTGGGGGTCCAACCAGTCGATCTTCACGGACAGTGCCGTCAGGAGGGCGTCCAGGTTGTTCGTCACACAACGATCTTGGACGCCCTGTCTACGTTCCCGGACACACCATCAGCATTCGGAGCGGCTCGTCTAGGATCCGGCGGCTCCTGGGACAGGGCTGTCCGTGGACCAGAACCGGGATCGCACATTGGGGTACGGCACATCGCCGTGGGAGTAGTCCTGCCCCTTGGCCCTGACGGCAGGGTCCGGGACCTCGGACTTCTTGACGCAGGGCGTGGCGACCTCGAAGAAGGCCTGCCCCTTGTCACCGATGGTGACACTGATGGCGAAGCCGTCCCCGGAGCGGGCGAAGATCGCCGGGTGGTCCTTGTCCTTGTTGACCGAGACGATCTCGTATCCGCTCTTCTTCCAGAACCGTTCGGTCACTCCGAGGAAGTTGCCGCGCCGCTGCTCGGAGATGATCGTCATCACGGTCCGGTAGCGGATCAGATCGCAGTCCCCCGCCGTCGTCAGATCGTTCGTCCACTCCACCTCGGGAACGAATGCCGCCATCGTGCTGTCCAGCATGGCGTCCGCTTTCTCGGCGGCTTCCCTCATCGTGATGTCCATGCCTGCGGCCTCCTGACCCCTCTCGTTCTGGAACAGTCCGCACCCACTGAGCACCATCCCTACCAGGATCGCCATCAGTGCCGTGCGGGTCGCGCTGCTCGTGCGTCTCACCGGTGCCTCTCAGTCGTGATTCCGTACTCCCCCGAGACGACCCGGGCGATGTTGTCGGCGGACACCCGGTCCGTTTCCGGGGTGAAGTACTGGGAGTGCGCCGCAATGGGTTCGCCGTCGAATACGGGGTGCGGCCCGTCGTCGACGGCGAAACGCCGGGCCCCGAACGCCTGGCTTGCCGGGTCCTTGCCGAAGTAGATGTCGTCGCCGCCGGGATCCGAGAGGACCCCGGGAACGGCCATCCTGAGTCCGGCTCCGACAGCCCCCACCACCGCCTCCGGCACGGTCGGCAACTTGGTCACGATGTCGTTGTCGGCCGCACCCACGTATACCCGTTGGGGCGGCACACCGAGATCCGCCGCCTTGTCGACACCGACACCGGGGCTGCCGACCAGAACGATGTCGTCCACACCGGGGATTCCCCCCGACTGCCGTGCCGCCGTGCCGACCGTGAGGGATCCGTAGGAGTGGCCGATGGCCGTCACATGCGGATCGTCGTGCTCGTTGGTCGCTGCCAGACCGGCCATGAAACGGTTGTAGGCCGGCGCGCCCTTCTCCGCATCCGCAGTGGACATGACGTCGATGCTCTGCGGGGCGTCGTAGCCCAGCCAGACGATCGACGCCGTTGACTTGTCGTAGCGTTGCGCGCCGACGGCTGTGTCGAGTGCCCGCTTCACCGTGCCTCCGCCGAACTCGGCATCGAGTTTGGTGCCCAGCCCGGGAACGTACGCGGACACGTTGCGCGCGGTGTCGGGGTTCCCGAAGGAAATGATGGCCCGGCCGTTTCCCTCCCCGCTGATCCCGAGAAGGAACATGGGGACCTTGTGGGGCTCCAGCAGGCGCTCCTCAATCTTCCGCAGCCCCTCCAGCATGGCGGGGTCGTCCCCGGTGCGCTCCAGCTCCGCGATCAGGGACGGCAGGTGGTTGCGGTTGGCCTCGTCCCTCACTGCAGCAGGGATGCCGTCCAGCATTCCGATCAGATCGGGCGCGATATCCAGATACTCCCGCCGCTGGTCCTCGTCGAGCCCCTCCCACCACGTCTTGTACTCGGCCGGGGAGGCGTCCTTCGGCATCGCAGCGACCAGGTAGCGGGCGGTAGCGGTGCGGACAGCGGCCGCGTCCTGGTGCATGTCACCCAGCGTCGCTTCCGTCACGTCCAAACCCTGTGCCGCCTTGAGGCCGTTCAAGGTCTTGGTGTACCGAGCATCCACCTCCGCGGCCGACCGGACCGCACGTGCGATGCGGTCCGCGATGTCCCGTGCTTTCTTCGCATGGGGATTCACGTGGAGGTCGCCCCGGAAACGGTCGCCCTGCGGATCGTGCAGATCAACGCGCGGCGGCTTCCCGTACTCCCCGGAGCCGGGCGGTTCCAGCGGGCCTCGTGAGCTGCCTTGTACGGTTCCGCCGGAAACGCACTGCTCGGCCCCGGCGGAGCCGACGCTCGCAGAGGGATAGGTGACCGAACCATCGGACTCGACCGTGTACGCCAGCGACGCCGCTTCGTCCAAGGCCTGCCGTAACTGCCTCTGTGGCTCCGCAAGATCCGCGGACAAACCGTTCAGCGCTGTTCGAATCAACCCGCATTCCGTCGACAGGTAGTCGTAGTTACGGATGAGACGCCCCAGACGCCTGACGGCGCCCTGTGCCGCTTCACTCTCCTGGGTTTCGATGAGCTGGGCCGACATGGCCCTTCTGGCGGTTTCGCGGTCAGCGGCGGAGCGGGTGGACATCCGGTGCCAGGCATCCGCAGCCTCCTCGAACTCGGCGCGCTTGACGTCCCTCAGTTCCTGCCAGGTCAGAAAGTCCGCCGTCATCGGTTCTCGTCCTTCATGCGCGCGGACGATCCCATGGACCTTTCCACCTCCAGGTCCACGCCCGATAAGTCGTCGGCGACCCTCAACAGGGCCCCGCCGAGGTAGGCGCACTCGTCGCGTACGGAAGCGACCCGCTCCTCCCACGAAACGAGCACGGCCTTCAGGACAGGCACACTGCCCAAACCGGCGTTGCCCTGTTCGATGCCCCGATGGCCGGAACCGAGTGCGCGCCTCCCCTGGTCGGCACTCATCCTCAGGCCGTCCGCCGCTGTGGCTGCCCGGCGCCAGGGAGTGCTGCCGTGGAGCAGTCTGCCCAGACCACCCCCACCGTTTCCCGGCGCGGCCGACGAACCCGTCCCTCCCGGGCCGAGTGGCGCGGCCGAGGCCAGGGTCATGCTCACCTCGTCCGCTGCCGGAGCGACGGACTCCGACGGCGGAATGCCGAACATTTCCTGCCATCGCTGCGCATTGAATTCCGGCATGCTTGCACATCCCCTCCCGCTCATAGGCGGCGCCACAAAAGACACCTGGTGAACGCCGTCGATCAGCGTAGGGCGCAGTCGGCGCGCGTCACCACTCAAGCGGAAGAGACCGGCAATAAAGTTCACCCGGTCGATATCACGACAGAATGACCGGAGCAAGAGTAGTCGCCCCTACGGATACGGAACTCCGAAGTGAGTAGGGCGAGTCGTCAAGGGGACGCGGCCTGCCGGTCGGTCTCTGCACGAACTCACCGGGGGCATCCTGACGGAGACGCTCCGGGCATCCGCGGCGGAGTGGAGCGTCTCGGGCGGGGCCGATTCCGATGACGGAGCCCCTCAGAACGTCAGCACCACCCTCGCACCCCGCCCCTTCCCCTCCCCCATGGCCTCCGCCGCCCTCGCGAAATCCTCCACCGGGTGGGTTTCCGAGACCAGTTCGTCGAGGAGCAACTCGCCCCTCGCGTACAGGTCCGCGTAGAGCGCGATGTCGTGCTGCGGGCGCGAGGTGCCGTAGCGGCAGCCCAGGATGGATTTGTCCAGGAACATCCCGGCCGGGGCGAACGTCGCCTCCGCCGACGGGGGTGTCATGCCCAGCAGGATCGCCTGGCCGCCGCGGTCGAGGAGGTCGATCGCCGTGCGGATCAGGGGCGGGCGGCCCACGCATTCGAAGACGTGGTCCGCGCCCGTCGGGAGGACGTCGCGGACGGCTTCGGCGGACGGCAGGAAGTGGGTCGCGCCGAAGCGCAGCGCCAGGGGTTCCTTCGCCGGGTCGGTTTCGATCGCGACGATCCGGGAGGCGCCCGCCAGGCGGGCGCCCTGGAGGACGTTGAGGCCGATTCCGCCGGTGCCGATGACGACGACCGTGTCCCCGCGGCGCGTCCTCGCCCGGTTCAGTACGGCTCCGACTCCCGTCAGCACCGCGCAGCCCAGGACGGCCGCCGAGGTCAACGGGAGGTTCCGGGGGATCCGTACCGCCTGGACGGCCGTGACGATCGTGCGCTCCGCGAACGCCGAGTTCGCGGCGAACTGGTACAGCCGCTCGCCCCGGCGCGAGAAGGGCCGGCCCGGGCGGCCGATCGCCGTCCGGCAGAGGGTGGGGCGGCCGCGGTCGCAGTCCGCGCAGGTGCCGCAGTTGCGGAGGGTGGAGAGCGCCACATGGTCCCCGGGGGCCACATGCCGCACCCCTTCCCCGACCGCCTCCACCACGCCCGCGCCCTCGTGGCCGAGGACCACCGGCACCGGGAAGGGGATCGTGCCGTCGATCACCGACAGATCGCTGTGGCAGAGTCCGGCCGCGGCGATCGCCACCAGGACTTCGCCGGGGCCCGGGTCCCGGACCTCCAGATCGTCCACCGGCTCCGGCCGCCTGCCGTCGAAGACGACTCCCCGCATGGGCAGTTCACCCCTTCGGTTCCTTCGGGAGGCCGAGCACCCGCTCGGCGATGACCGTGCGCTGGATCTCGTCCGAGCCGCCGTAGATCGTGTCGGCCCGGCTGAACAGGAACATCCGCTGGTCGGGGGAGAGTTCGTACGGCGCGTCCGCGCGCCACTCCCCCGGTCCGGCCGTCGCCGCCGCGCCCCGTACGGCCATCGCCAGCTCGCCCAGGGTGCGGTGCCAGTTGCCCCAGAGGAGTTTCGTCACGCTCGGCGCCCCGGGATCACCTCCCGGCTCCGGGTCCGCGAGGGCGTTCCAGCGCAGGGCCCGCAGCCCCGCCCACTGCCGGACGAGCCGTTCCCGGATGACGGGGTCGTCCGCCGCGCCCGTCGCCACGGCGGTACGGACGACCTCCCGCAGCTCCGCCTCGAAACCGATCTGCTGGGCGAGGACGGCCGCTCCGCGCTCGTCGGCGAGGAGGGCCATCGCGACGGCCCAGCCGTTGCCTTCACCGCCGACGACCTGCCCGGCGCCGACCGCCGCCCCGTCGAAGAACACCTCGTTGAACTCGCTGGTGCCCGTCAGCTGCCGGATCGGCCGTACCTCGATACGGCCCGGCTGGTCCATCGGCACCAGCAGCAGCGACAGCCCCCGGTGCCGCCGGGAACCCGGCTCGGTGCGGGCGAGGACGAAGCACCAGTCGGCCTCCCGGGCCAGCGATGTCCACACCTTCTGGCCGGTGACCCGGTAACCGGCGCCGTCCCGCACCGCGCTGGTACGGACGGCGGCGAGGTCCGAGCCCGCGCCGGGTTCGCTGTAGCCCTGGCACCACAGCTCCTCGCCCCGGGCGACCGGCGGCAGGAACCGGTCCTGCTGCTCCCGCGTCCCGTACCGGATCACCGTCGGCGCCAGCAGGTTCTCCCCGATGTGCCCGACCCGGCCGGGCGCCCCGGCCCGCGCGTACTCCTCCGCCCACACCACCTGAAGGTCCCGCCCGACGGACCGGTTGCCCCAGCGCGCCTCGGGCCAGCCCAGGCCGATCCACCCGCCGCACCCCAGCGCGCGCTCCCACTCCCGGCGTACCGCGACGCCCTCGTGCTCCCGCCCGGGGCCGCCGCCCGCGCTCCGGTGCGCGGCGGTGAGATGCCCGGCCAGCCAGGCCCGCACCTCCGCCCGGAAGCCCACATCGTCGGAGCAGGCCACAGCTGCCTCACCCATGGTGTACGCCTCCCCCGGCTCAGGTGTTGGGGCGTTCGCCGGCCTTCGCCGCCCGCGTCATCTCCGTGAGCGCGGCCAGCATCGGCATCGGATCGGTGCCGACCGTGCCGGGCAGGAAACCGGCGATCTTCTCCGGCGTCCAGCCGCCCTCCGCGTACCCGGCGCGCAGCTCACGCGGCTGCGCCCAGACCGCGATCTTGGGTCCGGCGATCGTGTAGACCTGTCCGGTGATCTCCCGGGCCCGGTCGGAGAGCAGATAGACCACCAGGGCGGCGACGTCCTCGGGTTCCCCGATCTCCGTCAGCTCCATCGGCACCCCTGCGGACATCCGGGTCCGGGCGACCGGCGCGACGGCGTTCGCGGTGACGCCGTACCGGTGCAGTCCGAGCGCGGCACTGCGGACCAGCGAGATGATCCCGCCCTTCGCCGCCGCGTAGTTGGCCTGGGACACCGAGCCCTGGTGGTTTCCGCTGGTGAAGCCGATCAGGGTGCCCGAACCCTGTTTCCGCAGGACGGCGGAGGCGGCGCGGAAGACGGTGAAGGTGCCCTTGAGGTGGGTGGCGACGACGGGGTCCCACTCCTCCTCCGTCATATTGAAGAGCATGCGTTCGCGGAGGATTCCGGCGACGCAGACGGCGCCGTCGATCCGCCCGTACGCGGCGAGCGCGGTGTCCACGAGCCGCTGTCCGCCCGCCATGGTGGAGATGTCGTCCGCGACGGCGACCGCGCTGCCGCCCGCCGCTTCGATCTCCTTCACCACGGCGTCCGCGATCTCGGAGGCGGGTTCGGCCCCGTCGACGGACACGCCGTAGTCGTTGACGACGACTTTCGCGCCTTCGGCCGCCGCGGTGAGGGCGACCGCCCGGCCGATGCCCCGGCCCGCGCCCGTGACGGCGACGACCTTGCCTGCCAAGAAGTTCCCCACGCCCGGCCCCTTCCCACAGTTTCTGACGGACCGTTAGATTCTAGGCCGGTCCGGACGCCCGGCACAGCCCCCGTACCGCAACCGCGAGCCGGGGCTCCGGACCGCCGGACGCCTTGAGGAGGTCGGTGCGCGATGCCGCTGCCGCGCGAGTTCCACGAGATCGCCGAACGCGTGAACAACTGGGGCCGCTGGGGGGACGGCGACGAGATCGGCACCCTCAACCTGGTGACCGATGCGGTGGTACGGGCCGCGGCGGGCACCGTCCGCTCCGGCCGGCGCGTCGCGCTCGCGCTCCCGCTGCACCGGGACGGGCTCCAGACCGGGCTGGTCCCCGGCCGGACCAACCCCTGCCACACCATGCTGCAGATCAACTACGAGATGTTCGGCCCGGGTACGGTCGCCACCAGCGACGACACCGTGACCATGGCGCTCCAGGCGGCCACCCACTGGGACGCGCTCACCCATGTCTCCCACAGCGGCACGCTCTACAACGGCCGTCCGGCGAGCACGATCACCCCGCACGACGGATCGCGGTTCAGCGGGATCGACAAGATCCCGTACGTGGTCTCGCGCGGGGTGCTGCTGGACGTGGCCCGCGCCAAGGGCGTCGAACGGCTCGGCGCCACCCACGCGGTCACGCCCGAGGACCTCGACGAGGCCGCGGAGTTCGGCGGGGTGACCGTCGGCGCGGGTGATGTGGTGCTCGTACGGACCGGCCAGATGCGCCTGCTGCTGGCCGGGGACAAACACGCCTACGGGTTCCCGTCGCCCGGGCTCTCCGTCCGTACGCCGGAGTGGTTCCACGCCCGGGACGTGGCCGCCGTGGCGACGGACACGCTCCCCTTCGAGATCGTCCCGCCGGAGATCGACGATCTATGGCTGCCGGTGCACGCGCTCCATCTGGTCGAGATGGGCCTGCTCCAGGGCCAGAACTGGGATCTGGAAAAGTTGTCCACAGCCTGTGGAGAAGAACGCCGGTACACGTTCCTGCTCTCGGCCATGCCGGAACCGTTCGTCGGCGCCACGGGCACACCGGTCGCTCCGGTCGCGGTCTTCTGAACCGCCGAATCGGGTCTGGTGGGCTGCCGGATCGCGGCGCCCCTCAGCGGCGGACTGCTGCCAGTTCGACGGGTGTACCAGTACGGGCGGCTCCGCCGCGCGCACCGTCCCGCGCCCCTCCGGCGCCGGTGCCCGGCTCCCGTACCGCCACCGTCCCCGGCTGGCGGACGGCGACCGTGCCCGGGTTCCGTACGACCACGGTGCCCGTACCGCGGGCCGCCTCCCGAGCCCCCGCCGTCGCGCTCTCGCGCGCGGTGCCGCCGAGCGGGCCGGAGTACGTGCCGCGGGCGCCGCGCGTGTCGTCCGGATACGGCGCCCCGACGGGCACACCCCGGTCGATCTCGCACCAGATCGCCTTGCCGTTGCCCTCCTGGGACCAGCCCCAGCGGTCGGCCAGACCGTCGACGAGTTCCAGACCGCGGCCGTTGGTCTCGTCGTCCTCCGCGGTACGCCGCCGGGGCGGCCGGGCACAGCGGTCAGCGACTTCGACCCGGACCGTGCCCGCCTCCTCCTTGCCGAAGCCGAAGAGCATCCGCAGCACGGCGGGGCAGCCCGTGTGGACGACCGCGTTGGTCACCAGCTCCGAGATCAGCAGGATCAGCGTGTCCGCCAGCGGCTCGTCGTGCTCTATCCCGGAGCCGACGAGCCGGGACCGCGCCCATCTACGGGCCCGCCCCACCTCCGCGGGATCGGGACCGACCTCCAACTGAACCTGGAGCACCTGCACCGCTCACACCATCCGAACCGGCGGACACAACGCCTCGCGCCTCGACTGGGTCTTTCCCGGCAGGGTCACTGCCTGTGACTCCCGTGCGGGACAGCATGGTTGACGTACAGTCACCGCAACAAGCGCTTCGGGCATATTCCAGCACGAAGGAGTACTCGGGGTGAGTGCTGTGCGACACCTGCCGCGGCGAGTCGAACAGGGGCTCGCGGCCCGCTCACCCGTGGTGTGAGCGGCGCGCATTTCCGGGCACGGGGACACCGCAGGGGCGTCACCGCGGCCGTCGTGCCTCGGTACGACTCGCATTTCAGGGAGCGTACCGGAGTGAGCGGCCGACGACGGCCCGTGACGAGTCATCCGAAGGACACAACCCGATATCGACGCAACGTGACACGCGATGGTGCTATAGCGACGGGCGCGGCGCGGGGGGCCCGGCGGATGCGGCCAGGGCGCGGGCCGCGGCCTCCTCCGCCTCGGCGGCGACGGGCCGGGTGCGGGCCCGCAGCCAGGCGCGTTTGAGGTGGAGATGGATGTCCGCCTCCCAGGTGAAGCCCATACCGCCGTGGATCTGGACGCAGTCGCGGGCGTTGGCGACGGCCGCGTCGTCGGAGATGAGTTTGGCCCCGGCGGTCTCGGCCGGGTCGCCGGAGAGGGCCGCGGCGTAGACGGCGGCCCGGGCGAGTTCGGTACGGACCAGCATGTCCGCGCAGAGGTGTTTCACCGCTTGGAAGGATCCCACCGGACGGCCGAACTGCTCACGCTCCCG
Organism: Streptomyces tsukubensis; assembly: GCF_003932715.1. Taxonomy (NCBI): domain Bacteria; kingdom Bacillati; phylum Actinomycetota; class Actinomycetes; order Kitasatosporales; family Streptomycetaceae; genus Streptomyces; species Streptomyces tsukubensis. Next base: position 3,326,609 of record NZ_CP020700.1, read on the forward strand.
GGCGTACCGGACGGCCAGCTCGGTGACGCGGCCCGCCGTGCCGAGCTGCTCGGCGGCGGTGAGGAGGGCGGCCGAAGGGTCCCAGGGGCCGGGGTCGGCCGGTGCCGGGACGCGGTGCAGGGGGGTGAGCGGATCGACGGACCGCAGGGGTACGGCTCCGGGGAGCCCGGGGCCGGGGGGCAGGGCGACCGGCGGTACGGCTCCGAAGGCCCCGGCGCCCGGGGATTCTGCGCCCGGGGGCCCGACTCCGGAAGGCCCAGCTCCGGAAGGCCCGGCCCCGCCCCCCGTCCCGTACCCCTCCACCACGTCCGCCTCCGCCAGCCAGGCCACCAGCCCGCCGTCCGCCCGCGTCACCACCGTCTCCCCCGTCGCCGCGCCCGCGACCCGGCCCGCCGCCAGATGGGTGGCGGCCAGCGGCCCGGGGACGAGCGCCCGCCCCAGCTCCTCGAAGACGAGTACGGCCTCCGGCGCCCCGAGACCGACGCCCCCGGCGTCCTCCGGCAGCCGCAGCGCGAACACCCCGGCCTCCGCGAGCGCGGCCCACACCACCCGGTCGAGCCGCGGGGGCCCCGCGCCGTCGGCCATGGCCCGCAGGGCCTTCGGCGGGCAGACGCGTTCGAGGAGTCCGCGGGTGGCGGACTGCAGCGCCCGCTGGTCTTCGGTGAGCCTGAACCGCATCTCAGGCACCGCCTTTCGGCAGGCCGAGCAGCCGCTCGGCGATGATGTTCCGCTGAATCTGGGAGGTCCCGGCGGCGATCGTGTACGAGAGGGACGACAGCCGGTCGACCGCCCACTCCCGCCCGAGGTCGAGCGCGTCGGGCCCGAGGACCTCGGCGGCGGTCTCGTACAGCTCCTGCCGGGCCCCCGAGTAGCGGAGTTTGAAGACGGAGCCGCCCGGGCCGGGGACCGTGCCGCCGGTCCTGGCCTCGCTGACGTTCCACTGGACCAGCCGCCACAGCGCGGTGAACTCGGCGTGCAGCCTGCCCAGCCTGCGCCGGAGGACCGGATCGTCCCAGCGGCCGGTCTCCCGGGCCGCGGCGGCGAGAGCGGCGAGGGTACGGCGGCAGGCGACGACCTCCCCGGCGAAGGCGGTACCGCGTTCGAAGGAGAGGGTGACCATGGTGACCCGCCAGCCGTCGTTCTCGGCGCCGACCCGGTGGGCGGCCGGGACCCGTACCTCGTCCAGGAAGACCTCCGCGAACTCGGCCGTTCCCGCCAGCGTGCGCAGCGGCCGGACGGTGATCCCGGGCGCGTCCATGGACAGCGCCAGCCAGCTGATCCCGCGGTGCCGGGGGGCGGCGGGGTCGGTGCGGACGAGGAGTTCGCACCAGTCGGCGACCTCGGCGTGCGAGGTCCAGATCTTGGAACCGGTGACGACGTACGCGTCGCCGTCGCGGACGGCCCGGGTGCGCAGGGCGGCGAGATCGGATCCGGCGCCGGGTTCGCTGAAGCCCTGGCACCAGATCTCGTCGCCGCGCAGGATCGGGCCGAGCCACCGTTCGCGCTGTTCGGGCGTGCCCTCGGCGGCGATGGTGGGCCCGGCGTGGAGGAGGCCGACGAAGTTGGCGCCGACGTAGGGCGCGCCGGCGAGTTCGGTCTCCTCCAGGAAGACCAGCCGGAGGCCGGGATCCGCGTCCCAGTGGAGCCGGCCGTACCCGGCGTCGTACAGCATGCGCTGCCAGTGGGTGTCGTACGCGCGGCGGCCGGGCCAGTCGTCCGGTGAGGGCTTCGGGGGGAGCCGGGGCAGGGCGGTGGCCAGCCAGCTCCGCAGTTCCGTGCGGAACGCCGCTTCCTCTTCCGTCGGGCCGAAGTCCATGGAGCCCGGTCACCCCGCCTTCGCCGTACCGAATCTGACACTCCATCAGATATGTATCGGCCCCAGGCTAGCCCCGCCCCCGACCGCCCACAAGCAGCCCCGCACCTACCCCCGCAACCGTATCTGACGTACCGTCAGTTCACTTGTCACCGTCCCGAACGGAGGCGTACGGCCATGGAGTCCACGCGTACGGAACCGGGGCAGCCGGCCGAAGGATCCACCGCCGCCCGGGAGCTGGGCACCGCCCGCACCCTCTGGGAGCTGATCGACCGCCGCGCCGCGCTCACCCCCGACCGCCGGGTCCTCCTCCAAGGCGACCGCGTCCTCACCTTCGGCGGACTGCGGGACGCCGCCGAACGGACCGCGGCCGGACTGCACGGTCTGGGCGTCCGCCCCGGCACGGTCGTCGCCTGGCAGCTCCCCACCACGGTCGAGACCGTCGTCCTGGCCGCCGCCCTGGCCCGTATCGGCGCCGTACAGTCCCCGGTCATCCCCTTCTACCGGGACCGCGAGACCGGTTTCGCGCTCCGCGCCTGCGGGGCGGAGTACTTCGCCGTGCCCGGAGAATGGCGCGGTTTCGACCATACGGCGATGGCGGTACGGCTCGGTGCCCGCGGAGTGTTCGAGGCGTACGGGAGCCTTCCGCAGGGCGATCCGGCCGTTCTGCCCCCGCCGCCCGCCGACGGCACGGCGGTCCGGTGGATCTACTGGACCTCGGGCACCACCTCCGATCCCAAGGGCGTCCGCCACACCGACCGCTCCCTGATCGCCGCCGGATCCTGTCTCGCCCACGCCCTCCGGCTCACGCCGGACGATGTCGGCTCCATCGCCTTCCCCTTCGCCCATATCGGCGGCGCGGACTATCTGGTGATGCTGCTGCTGTACGGGTTCCCCGCCGTCCTCTTCGAGAAGTTCGCGCTGCCCGACGTACTGCCCGAGTACCGCCGCCACGGCGTCACCACCGCCGGGGGCTCCACCGCCTTCTACGCGATGTTCCTGGCGGAACAGCGGAAGCTGCCGCCGGGCGAGAAGCTGATCCCCACGCTGCGGCTGCTCGCGGGCGGCGGCGCGCCGAAACCGCCGGAGCTGTACCACGCGGTCGTCCGCGAACTGGGCTGCGCGCTCACCCACGGCTACGGCATGACCGAAGTCCCCATGATCACCATGGGGTCCCCGGACGACTCCCCCGAGGCTCTGGCGACCACCGAGGGACGGCCGCCGGAGGGCATGGAGATCCGGATCGTCGACGGGGAGGTACGGCTCCGCGGCGAGGCGGTCTGCCGGGGCTATCTCGACCCCGCCGAGACCGCGGCCGCCTTCGACGAGGACGGCTTCCTCCGCACCGGCGACCTCGGGCACCTCACCCCCGCCGGGCATCTCGTCCTCACCGGCCGCTGCAAGGACGTGATCATCCGCAAGGGCGAGAACATCTCCGCGAAGGAGGTGGAGGATCTGCTCCACACCCATCCCGCCGTCGCGGACGCGGCGGTGATCGGGCTGCCGGACGAGGAGCGGGGCGAGCGGGTCTGCGCGGTCCTGGAGCAGCGGCCGGGCACGGCTCCGCCGACCCTGCCCGAGGTGACGGCCTTCCTCAGGGGCCTCGGCCTGGCCCCGTACAAGATCCCCGAACAGGTCGAGGTCGTCGACGCGCTGCCGCGGAACGAGACGCTGCGGAAGGTGCTCAAGTACCAGCTGCGGGAGCGCTACGCCTGACGGCCCTTGCCCCGTTCGGGCGCCCACCCCTGCGACGCGCGGCGGTCTTCACCCCTGGAGCGTGCGGCCCCGGCGTACGGTCGCGTCGAACCGGCCACCGGTGAGCGGCGACGGGCGAAGGGGCGGCAACGGCAGTGGACGACGCGAGCGGCACATCGGAAGTCGGCGTGGGGCAGCCGGGGCGCGGGCGGCGGTGGGCCATGCTGTCGGTGCTCTGCCTCAGCCTGCTGATGGTGGCGCTGGACGCCACCATCCTCAATGTCGCCCTCCCCTCCCTGATCGCGGATCTCGACCCCGACGCCCTCCAGCAGCTGTGGATCATCGACGTCTACGGGCTGATCCTCGGCGGGCTCCTCGTCACCTCCGCCGGGGTCGGGGACCGCTACGGCCGCAAGCTCCTCTTCCTGTCGGGCGTCGCACTCTTCGGCGCCGCGTCCGTCGTCGCCGCCACCTCGGAATCCTCGGCGCAGCTCATCGCCGGACGGGTGCTGCTCGCGATCGGCGGCGCGATGGTGATGCCCTCCACGCTCTCCCTGATCCGCAATATCTTCCACGACCCGCGCGAGCGCACCCTCGCGATCGGGGTGTGGGCGGCGGTCGCGGGCGCGGGTGCGGCGATCGGGCCGCTGGTGGGCGGGGTGCTGGTGGAGGAGTACGGCTGGGCTGCGGCGTTCTGGGTGAACATCCCGGTGGTCGTGCTGACCTTCGCGGCCGGGGTGTGGCTGCTGCCCGAGTTCAAGGACCTGGGGCACGAGCGCCTGGACTGGCTGGGCGCGCTGCTGTCGGTCGCCGGGATCATCGCCCTGGCCTGGGGCATCAAACACCTCGCGAAGAGTGGTGTGGACGCGCCGGGGCTGCTGGTCCTCCTGGCGGGCCTCGGCCTGCTCGCGCTGTTCGCCCGCCGTCAGCTCTCCCTGCCGGATCCGCTGCTGGACGTCCGGCTGTTCCTCAGCCGCCCGTTCACGGCGGCGGCCGTCGGCACGCTGATGGCGATGATGGCGATCGGTGCGGCGCTGTTCCTGCTGTCGCTCTGGTTGCAGTACGTCCACGGCTACTCGCCGTCCCAGGCCGGCCTGCGCACCCTGCCCGCGGCCCTCGCCGCGCTCGCGGGCTCCCTGACGGCGCCCTGGGTAATGCGGCATGTGAGCGTCCGGGCGGCAATGACCACGGGCCTGGCGTGCATGGTCGCGGGCTTCCTGGTGCTGGCACTCTCCCCGGAGCCGACGACCTATCCGTACGTCGCCGTCGTCTTCGTCGCCCTGGGCCTCGGGGACGGCCTCGCCATCACCACGGCGGCGGCGGTCCTGGTCTCCGCGGTCCCCGCCGAGCGGGCGGGCCAGGCGGGAGCGGTCTCCGAGACCTCGTACGAACTCGGCGTCGGCCTCGGCGTCGCGCTCCTGGGCTCCATCCACGCGGCGGTCTACGCAAGCGACATGGCGGGCCGCCCGTCCGCCGCCCGGGAGTCGATCGGCCAGGCGGCGGAGCTGAACGACCCGACCGTCCTCGCCGCCGCCCGCACCGCGTTCGACTCGGCGCTGACGACGACGGCGTGGGTGTCGGTGGGCTTTGTGGCGGCGGGGACGGTGCTGGTGGCGTGGCTGGTCCCGAAGGACTTCACCGCGACGTCAGCGCATTGAGGCCGGGTGCCTGTCAGTGGGTGCCGAACCCGCCGGTCCTGACGCCCGCGACGAGCCCGGCGAAGGCGGACACGGAGACCAGGAGCACGGGCCCGTCGGTGCGCTTACTGTCACGGACGGGGACCGTGCCGGTGGCGGACGCGTACTGAGGGGCCCACTCGACGCAGGCGCCACCGTTGTCGCTGTACGAAGACTTGGTCCAGTCGAGGCAGTCGTACGTCACGGTGGTTCCTCTCGTCAGTTGGTGCCCAGATCTCCGGCCTTGACGCCGACCACAAGTCCGGCGAAGGCGCGGGCCGAGACTATGAGAACCGGTCCCTCAGCGCACTTGCTGTCGCGGATCGGGACGATGCCGGTGGCGGACACGTGTTCAGGGGCCCACTCGACGCAGGACCCACCATTGCCGCTGTACGAGGACTTGATCCAATTGAGGTCGTCGGTCGTCATGAGATTCCCTCTCGCACCTGATTGAGCATGGCAACAGACTCTGCCTGTGACGGCGCTTCCGTCTGTAGTTGATGGTAGGCCCTGATCAGCGGCAGCACCGAAGTGATCTCACGTTCCAAGTGGCCCTGGAGCTGGGACTCTACGTAGGCCAGCACAGACCGGTCCGCCATGGTCAACAGGTTCACGAGACGGTCGAAGGGGCGCCGCTCGCCCATCTCGAACGGAACGATCTGAAGCGCCGTGTTCGGCTGCTCGGCAAATCCGATCAGGCTCTCCAACTGGGCGCTCATGATCTTGGGGCCCCCAATGGGCCGACGGATGCAGCTCTCGTCCAGCACGGCGAAGACGAGAGGGGCCAGGGGGCGACGAGCCAAGGCGGCTTGCCGCTCTATCAGGAAGTCAACCCTCTCGCCCGCCTGCTCCACGGTGAGAGTGCCGCGTTTGACGTTGATGGCCTCAAGAGCCGTCGCGTACTCACGTGTCTGAAGAGGCCCAGGAATGACGCCCACTTCGAACAGGCGGATCTCCGCTGCCCGCCCCTCGTGTCCGACGTATTCCGGGAAGCCTTCCAGGAGCACGCCATGTCGGATCTCCCGCCATTGACGCTCGAACGTGTCTACGGATCCTTCGAGGCCAAAAATGGTGTCAGCACTCTGCGCAAAACGGCGTGTTGGCGGCCTGCGTCCTGTTTCGACCGCCGAGATGTGCCGCCCCGAGTATCCGATCCGCTCGGCCAAGTCGTCCTGAGTCCAGCCCCTTGCCTCTCGTAAGCTGCGCAGCCGTGCGCCGAAGGCCTCTTCCGGGCTTCCATCGGGGTTCAGCTCCTTGCGATTTACCAATGTGCCCTCCAAGTTTTGTCTCGTTGAAGAGATTCCAACCCTAGGCAACTCTGAAGCTCCTTGTAGTGGAAACGCTACGGAGAGGAGCGACCCATGCCCGCTGCCCACGTCATCACCCCCACCCTCACCCCCACCCCCCAATCCCAACTCGACGCCCTGATCAGAGCGGGCGGGTTCTGGGGGCTGGCGCCCGACTGGGTTCCGCGGGGCGGATACGCCTGCGACCGCGGCACCCTCGTCGCCGCCCTCGCGGCCCTCCGGCGGCTCGCGCAGAACGAGGCGATCCGGCTGCGGAGGGGGCGGTCCCATGTCCACTGACGCAAGTGCAACGCCCTGGCGGCCGGAGATCGGCGGGACGGCCAGGGACACCGTGCGCAACAAGGTGGGACGGGTCATGGACCGGACGCATACGCGCTACTGGCTGCGGCCCCTCGGCGGCGGCATCGAATGGGACGTACCCGCGGCCGATCTGCGGCCCGTGACCGCCTCCGAACTCCTCAGCACCGCCGTCACCGAGGCCAACGAACGCAGCAAGGGGGCGACGGCGTGACCGCGACCGTCTGCGCGCGGTGCCGCGAACTGGAGGACGAGGAGCTGGAGGCCAGGGGGACCGGGGACCAGTCCCGCGCGGCCGACTGCCGTGTACTGCGCCGCCGCCACGAGGAAGCCGGCCATCCGCCCGCGCCTCCCGAGTCCTGACCCCACCCGGAAACACCAGCACCCGGCGGACCGCCCCAACGGTCCGCCGGGGCCCGGAGGTGACCATGACACGCGACGCCCTCGTCGCAAAGGCACGGCGGCCCTTCGACGCCGTCTGCGTCCGCTGCAAGGCCGAAACCTGCGCCCCGACCGAGGTCGGTTCGGTGGAGCGCGCGAGCGGTCCGCCGGTGGTCCTCTACGCCTGCCCCCGCTGCGTGCTCGGCACCGGCGCGGGCCCCACCCCCGGCGAGGACATCAGCCCGCCGAGAGCCCCGGCAGGGGCTACGGGTGCTCCGGAGTGACGTAGTACGCCGCGAACGCCTTCAGTGCGTCGTCCTCGCGGATGCGGCCGTCGCCGTCCGGGTCGAGGGCGCGGGACGCCTCCGCGGCGATCGCGGGGGAGACGCCCAGGACGGTCAGGACCCGCTCCGCCGCGCCCGTCGTCACGCCCTCGCCGTCGGTGTCCGCGACGGCAAGCACCGCGTGCAGGAACGGGCGGGCGATCTCCGCGAAGCGCTCCGGGTTGTCCCGGAGGCGCTTGACCGCCCCGGTGACGAACTCCTGGCGGCTGACGCGCTGGTCGCCGTCGACGTCGGCGATCCCGGCCATGCCCTGCCAGAAGGCCTCGGCACCGCTGTAGAGCGCCTGGCCCTTGTCGCAGCGGGGAGTCGTGGAGAACTCGGCGAGCAGCCTCGCGGCCGCCCCGCTGAAGTCCTCACGGTCGATGAAGCCGTTGCCGTCCTGATCGAATGCGGCGAACCGAGACGCAATCTTGCGCTCGTACTCTGCGCTGTCCATGCGGGGAGCGTAAGGCCCCGAGCGGCTGACGCGTGCAACTACCCGCCAATTGACCCAGCGCGAACGGAAAACCAACCGCCGGTGACGGGCCGATGAGCCCCCACCGCTCCCCCGCCACCAGCGGTGACCTGCGGTAACGGGCGCACCTGCACAAGCCCCATACCACCTCGACCCGCCCCTGGGGGCGCACTTGGCGCAAAGGGGCGTACCCAGCAGGGTGCGCGCACTAGATTCGGGGGGAGGGGTAGGCGTACACGACGGAACAGCGGAACACAGCGGACAGAACAGCGGACGAGACAAGGGCAGGGCGGACAGGGTTGGGGGCCGGGACCGATGGCTAAGGACACGCAGCTGCGCTGGGACCGCCGGATGCAGCAGCGGCTGGCCCGGGGCGAGGCCGCGGCGCTCGGTGAGCTGTACGACAAGTTCGCGTCCCTCGTGCACAGCCTGGCCCACCGGGTGCTCGACGACGACGAGGCGGCCGACCAGGTCACCCGGGACGTCTTCGGCTATCTCTGGGAGAACCCCGACGCCTACGACCCGCGGCACGGCTCGATGCGCTCCTGGGTGGCCCGGGTGACCAACCGGCACGCCGTGGACCGGCTGCGGCGCACCGGAGCGGCCGCGCTGGCCCGGGGTGCCGACGGCACCACGGAGCAGTTGGAGCAGCGGGTGCTGCGGGCCGCGGCCGAGGCCCGTGCCGACTACATACGCACCTCCATGCCGGCCCCGCTGCGCCAGGCGCTGGAGCTGGCCTACTTCGAACGGCGGGACTACCGCCAGACCGCCGCCGATCTCGGGGTGACCGAGGACGAGGCCCGGCGCAGGCTCCGGCTCGGGCTGCAGCTGCTGTCGACCGCCCACAGCCGCCCGGTGGAGGGCGGCGTACCGCCCGGTCATGGACGCTCCCTGTGAACGGCCCGGCGGCAGGGGAAGGGGACGACGAACCCGAGGAGGTCCGAGGGGCGCCGCGGACGCCCGGCTCACGGCCGACCGGTGACGACCACCGGCCCCCGCCGGGGCCGTCCGCGGTGCCCCGCCCGGCGACGAGTCCGGGAGAGAGTCCGAAGCCGTGCGGCCCCGCGCACGGCACCCCGCCAGCCGACCATCCGGCCGAGGCCGATATGCCCCGTACACCAGACCGACCGATCCACGCCATGGACGGAGGAGACGACTCCGAAGGGCCGTTCCCCCACCGCGTCCTGAAGTCCCTGCTCGGCGCGTGGGCGCTGGCCGCCTGCTCTCCCGAGGAGACCGCGGCCGTCGACGCGCACCTGACCGGATGCGCGCCCTGCGAGGACGAGGCGCGGCGGCTCCGCGGTGCGGTCGAGCTGCTGCACACCGAACGGGACCTCGACCTGCCTGCGTCGCTGCGGTTCCGGGTGCTGGAGAACTGCCTGGTCCGCAGGCCGCCCCGGATCCCGGTGCCGGACTGGGCCGCTCCGTACGATGCGGAGACGGCACGGCTCGACGCCCTGCTCCGCGACATCGGCGGACGGGACTGGGACGTCCCGGTCCCGCTGCGCTGGTTCGACGGACAGCGGGCGGTCGAGGAGTGGACGACCGTCAGCCGGGTGATCGGGCATCTGATGAGCATCGACGGGCTGGTGGCGAGTGCCCTCGGGCTCGACGACCCGATCGGGCGTGAGGCGCCGAGGGGTCCGGCGGAGCGGACGGAGAAGTTCTGGCGGGCCGAATCGGGTCCCCGCGGCCGGTCCGTCCACCCGCCGTGGCGGGAGCAGAGCCACACCCTGATCCGTACGGTCTCCTTCGCCGGTCCCGGCGCCGCCGATCTGTCGGTGTCGTACGGCGACTTCTCGCTCCCGCTGCGGGACTCGATGATCGACCGGGCCTTCGAATGCTGGATCCACGCCGACGACATCGCGGGCGCGGTGGCCTATCCGTACGATCCGCCGCGCGGCCCGCATCTGAACCGGATGATCGACCTGGCGGCCAGGCTGCTGCCCGCGGCGCTCGCCGGACGGCGGCGGGCCGGTCTGGCCGGGCCCGTACGGCAGCTCGTCACGGCAGGCGCGCCGGGGCGCTCCGTCCATCTGGAGGTGGAGGGCGCGGGCGGCGGGAACTGGTACATCGCGCTGGACTCCCCGGCAGCGCTCGGTTCACCCGACCACACGGTGGCGCAAGTGGCGCTGGACGCGGTGGAGTTCTGCAAGCTGGTCGCCGGTCATGTGCCGCCGGAGGACGCGGCGGCGGGCCAGGACGGGGACCGGGAGGCGATCCGGGATCTGCTGTTCGCGGCGGCGTCACTGAGCAGGCTCTGACCTCGCCGCCGCCGGAACGCAACCGGCGGCGACGGCGGTCTTGGAGTAAGGGCTCAGAGGTCAGGGCTCAGAGGTCAGGGTCAGGCGAAGACGACGGTACGGTGCCCGTTCAGCAGGATCCGGTGCTCGGCGTGCCACTTCACCGCGCGCGCCAGCGCCTGGCACTCCACGTCCCGGCCCACCGCGACGAGCTGGTCCGGGGTGACCTCGTGGCCGACCCGCTCCACCTCCTGCTCGATGATCGGGCCCTCGTCGAGATCGGCCGTCACATAGTGCGCGGTCGCCCCGATCAGCTTCACTCCGCGGGCATGCGCCTGGTGGTAGGGCTTGGCGCCCTTGAAGCTCGGCAGGAAGGAGTGGTGGATATTGATGATCCGGCCGCTGAGCTGCTTGCACAGATCGTCGGAGAGCACCTGCATATAGCGGGCGAGGACCACCAGCTCGACGTCCTGCTCCCGGACCAGCTCCAGCAGCTCGGCCTCGGCCTCGGGCTTGTTGTCGCGGGTCACCGGGATATGGCGGAAGGGGACTCCGTACGAGCCGACCAGCGCTTCGAAGTCGCGGTGGTTGGAGACGACCGCGGCGATCTCCACCGGCAGCGCGCCGATCCGGGAGCGGAAGAGGAGGTCGTTGAGGCAGTGACCGAACTTGCTGACCATCAGGACGATCCGCATGGGCTCGTCGGCGCGGTGGATCTGCCAGTCCATCTGGAAGGAGTCGCCGACGGCGGTGAAGCTGGCCCGCAGCTTGTCCACCGTCACCGGCTGCTCGGCCGAGAACTGGACGCGCATGAAGAACAGACCGGTGTCCTGGTCACCGAACTGGCGGCTGTCCTCGATATTGCAGCCGGTGATGAAGAGGTAACTCGACACAGCGTGCACAATGCCCTGTTTGTCCGGGCAGGACAGCGTCAGTACGTACTGTTCGGTCATCCTCGTAGGGTGCCACACCGGCACCCCGCGACGCGGGAATCGTCCGCAGAACGGACGCCGGGCACGCCCCCCGGGACTAGGCCGTGTCGTCAAAATCCCGCCTGGCCCGCGACGCCCGGCACGCACACTCTCCCCCTGTGCCCTTCGGGCACGGGAGGTGCCCCCAGCGTTGTCGGGATTTCCCGAGTACGCCCAGTACGAGGGAAACCGCCCCCTGGCTTCGCCGGGGGGACCCCCACCGCCTTGCGATTGCACGCACCTGGGGGTCCCCCCAGCCGCAGGGCTGGGGGAGCCGCAGGCCCCGCCCTTCGGGCGGACGGCGCTATTTTGACGACACGGCCTAAGCAGACCGGGTCATGATCCGCAGTACGTCCAGCGACCTCGGCGGGGCGTCCGGGTCCTCGGCGTCGTTCCCCGCGAGCCGTACATGCGCCTCGCGCGCCGCCCGTACCGCATCCGGCCAGCCGGGATGCTCCAGATACGCGGACACCGGCGCGTCCGGCCCGACCTGGTGCATGATCCGCAGCACCCGCAGCACCGCCGCGTCCACCAGCGCGGCCTCGGCCGCGTCCCGGAAGATCGTCCCGACGTACTTCTCGGCGGACCAGTTGTCCAGCCAGGTGTCCTCGACCAGCCGGTAGACGGCGTCGGTCACATCGCCGTAGCCCTCCCTCCCCGCCAGCCAGGTCTCCTGGTGGAAGGCGGGGTCGGAGAGCATGTGCAGCACCGAGCGCACATTGAGGCGCCAACGCCACCAGGGCATGTCAGTGAGCGGCATACCGCCCATGGTGGAGGAGCGACGTACGCGACGGGAAGGGGGATTCGGGGCGGACTGCACGCCGTCGATCGTACGTTCCCGCCCCGCGCACCCCACCCGCCCCCCGGTGCACGCTGTTCATCCTTCTGCCATCTTCCCGCCGACAACCCACACTCCGCCGTTACCCCGGTGGCGGAAACGTGATGGTCCATGACGGACAGCAGGCGCCACTCCCCCGCCGCCGGAACCGCCTCCGGAGCCGCCCCCCGAATCGCCCGCGGGCCGGAAAGCGACCGGACCGGCGCCCCGGCACCAGCGCTCCGCGCACCCCGCGCCCGCGGCGGGCCGGCCGCCGCCGCGGCCCTCGCCGGGACCCTGCTCCTCACCGGCTGCGGCGCGCTCCCCGGCGTGGGGGACGATCCCGACCGGATCACCGTGATGACCTTCGCACCCGAGGGCACCGACGCCACGAACATGCCCGGCATGCCCGCCATGGCCAAGGCGTACGCCCGCTGGGCCAATGCCACCGGCGGCATCGACGGCCATGAACTGCGGGTCATCACCTGCAACGAGGGCGACACCCCGCGCGGCGCGTCCGACTGCGCCCGGCAGGCGGTACGCGAGAAGGCCGACGCGGTCGTGGGCTCGTACAGCCAGCACGGCAACGCCTTCCTGGCCCCGCTCCAGGCCGCCTCCATCCCCTATATCGGTGGCTACGGCATCTCCGACGACGAGTTCTCCTCGGTCGTCTCCTACCCCGTCAACGCCGGGCAGGCCGCGCTCCTGGCCGGACAGGGGGTCCAGCTCGCCGACGAATGCCGCCGGGTCGCGATCGTCCGGCCCGACACCGCCGCGGGCGACTCCCTGCCGCAGCTCCTGGGCGCCGGGCTCGCCCATGCCGGCCGGCCCGCCCCCAAGGACGTCCTCGCGCCCGACAACGCCACCGGCTACGCCCGGGAGGCCGCCCGGGCCCGGGACCTGGCGGGCGCCGGAGCCGAGGGTAGCTCCGACGAGCGGCCCGGCTGTGTCACGGCGGCCCTCGGGGAACGTACCGAGACCTTCGTCGACTCCTACCGCAGACTTCCCGACGACGGCCGCGAGATCAGGTTCTCGTCGGTGAGCGGCAGCGTCGACCAGCCCCTGATCAACCGTACGGGCGGACGTCAGGGGCCCTACGAGGGCGCGTTCGTCACCGGCTGGTACCCCGGCACGGACGATTCCCGCTGGGACCTCATGAAGAAGGTCATCGGGGAACACGCCTTCGGGGACGACCGGATCGACCCGGCCGACGCGGGCGTCCAGACCACGTGGATCGCCTACTCGGTCCTCGCCTCCGCGATCCGGGCCGTCAACTCCGACACGGTCGACTCACGGCGCATCATCCAGGCCCTCGACTCCGGCACCGAGGTCACCACCGGAGGCCTCACTCCCACCCTGAACTGGCGCTTCACCGACCTGACCGGTTTCGCGGGCTATCCGCGGGCCGCGAACCGGTCGGTCACCTTCCATGTCGTACGCGGCGGACGCCTGGTCTCCCAGGGCAAGGGCATCGACGACATCAGCAAGATCCTCTAGCGCCCCGGCTCCCCCGGCTCCCCCTCTCAGAGCTGTTCGGCGCGGCGCTCGGTCAGCTCGTGCTCCTCCGCGATCGCGTTCCACATCCCCGCCGCCTGCCGCTTCGCGTCGGTGGCGGCGGCGCTGGCCCGGTTCCCCTCCACCGCCCGGCGGGTGGTCCGGGCCCGGCCGTCCCGGCAGCCCCGCTCGCCCTGGACCTGCTCGGCCCAGGACGCGTAGTGGTCGTCCGCGGCGGCCGACGACTGCCACGCCCTGATCAGGGCGGCGCTCAGCTCACCGCCGCGCGGCAGCCGGTCGACACCGAGCGACTGGAGCCGGGCGACCAGAATCCGGCGCTGTTCGGCCGCGCCCCGCAGATCGGTGGCCGCCCGGCCCAGCTCCTGGCACTGCCGGATGTTGGCCACCGAACGCACCACGGCGTCCCGGCTGTTGTTGCTGTCGGCCAGCAGCCTGTCGAGCGCCTCCGCCTGGGTGCGGGCGGGGCCGTCGGGCCGGTCCTCCTCCTCGGAGGCGCTCGGGCTGGGCTTGGGCGGCGGGGGCGGGGGCGGGGCGGCCGACCTCGCGGGCGCGGAGGTGCCGGGGGTATTGGCGGCGGCGGAGGGCGGCGCGTCGTCCTTGCCCGTATCGTCCCCGCCGTAGATCGCGGCGCTCAGCCCGAGCCCCAGCACCGCACAGGCGACGACCACCGCCCCCATCACCGCGAGCTGCGAAGCCTTCTGCCGCTCCGCCTCGCGCTCCTCCCGGACGGCCCGGGCCCGGGGGCTCTCGGGGCGGTCGCCGTCCTGCCGGAAGAGGCTCTCGAACGCGTCTGCCTCCGGCGGGGGTACGGGTGGGAGGAGCCGGGTCTCGTCGTGACCGCGTTCCCGGGGTACGGGCGGGATGAACCGGGTCGCATCGTCCGCGCCCTCGGGCGGTACGGGCGGGATGAACCGGGTCGCGTCATCGGCACCGTCCGGCGGCACCGGCGCGAGGTTCATGGTGGCGTCTTCCTGCGGTACGGGCGCCGGGCCCCAGGGGTCGCCCCACGGCTGCCCGGGGGCGGGCGTGTCGGGTATCCAGGAATCACCGGGGCGGCCGCCCTGACCTTGCCCGTGCCCACGTCCGCTGTGCGTCACCGGAACCTCCATCCAAGGCGCGCCGCGCTCTCCAACCGCCCCAAACTACCGGGTCGCCTCCCCCTGGGGGCGGGGGGCGTGGGGAGCGCCGCTGGTGGCCGGGGATACGTGTCCGGCCGCGGGCCGTGGGTGGCTTGTCGCGCAGTTCCTCGCGCCCCTAAGCGCCTTCCTCTCCGCCCCTGCTAGGAATGACTCCACGCGGGTTGGAGCCCCCCCTCCCGTGACGCGCAACGACACCGAGGACCTTGGGCGACTGATCATGCGGGGATCACGTGGGAGGGGGGTGCAGGGTCGCCCCCGCAGTGGACCTGCGACAAGACCGGACGCGCTTCGGGGCAGTGCATCGCAGGCCGCGAGGAGGTGAGCCCGGAGGCCACCGACCCAGCCGAACCCGGCAAGGTCGGCGACCTACACCACGGAGCAACGGTCACCCATCTTTTAAGCCCCGCCGGCGCTTGAGGCGCAGGAGCAGCCCGCACCCGCGGGCAACGCCCACCCCGGGGGCCCGGGGCCCGACGCCGGAGGCGCCCCCGCGGGCAACCCCGCCCCGGGGCCCGAGGCCCAAGGCCCCTGAGAGGGAGGCGCCTACGCTGCCTGGAGTTCCAGCCGCGCCCCGAACTCCCTCACCGGCGCCTCGTCCGCGTACGGCTCCAGCCGCTGCTGGAGGTCGTCCAGATACTCCGCGCCCCGGCTGGACCGCAGCGTGCCGAGGAGTTCCAGCGCGCGGGTGCCGCTGTGGCAGGCCTGTTCGACCTCGCGCTGCTGGACCTGCGCGGTGGCGAGGAGGGCGTAGCCGATGGCGCGGCGCCGGGCCCGGGTCTCGGGATGCCCTTCGAGCGCGCCCGCCGCGTGGTGTGCGGCGGCTTCGGACTGGCCCAGGTCGCGGTAGCAGTGGGCGAGTTCGTCGGAGAGGTAGGCCTCGTCGAAGTGGCCGATCCACACGGGGTCGTCGCCGCATTCGGGTTCGGCGCGCTCCAGGGCGGCGATCGCCTTGCCCGCGACGGCCTGGCAGGTGCGGGCGTCGCCGAGGAGGGCGTGCCCGCGGGCTTCCGCGGCGTGGAACATGGCCTGGGCGCGGGGGGTGACCTGGCCGCGGGCGCCTTCCTGCGCGGCCCGGGCGAGTTGGGCGATCTCGCGGGGGTTGCCCAGCTGGGCGGCGAGGTGGCTCATGGAGGCGGCGAGGACGTATCCGCCGTAGCCCCGGTCGTCGGCGGCCTGGGCGAGGCGGAGGGCCTGGATGTAGTAGCGCTGGGCGAGTCCGGGCTGTCCGGTGTCGACCGCCATGTATCCGGCGAGTTCGGTGAGCCGGGCGACGGCGGCGAAGAGTTCGCGGCCGACGGATTCGCGGTAGGAGCCGGAGAGCAGTCCGGAGACGACGGAGTTCAGGTAGTGGACGACGACGGGCCGGATGTGCCCGCTGCCGAAGCGGTGGTCGAGGTCGGTGAGGGCGTGGGTCATGGCGCGTACGGCTTCGACGTCGGCGCTGCCGACCCGCGCGCCCGCGTTCCGGGCGACCTGTGCGTCGGCGCCGGTGATCAGCCAGTCTCGGCTGGGTTCGACGAGGGCGGACGCGGCGACGGAGGCGCCGGAGAGGAAGTCGCGGCGGCCGACGTCGCTGCGCCACAGTTCGCAGACCTGCTCGATGGCGCCGAGGACGGTCGGGGAGAACTGGAGTCCGACGCCGGAGGCGAGGTTCTTGCCGTTGGCCATGCCGATCTCGTCGATCGTGACCGTGCGGCCGAGTTTGCGGCCGAGTGCTTCGGCGATGATCCCGGGTGCCCGTCCGCGCGGCTGCTGGCCGCGCAGCCAGCGCGCCACGGACGTCTTGTCGTAGCGCAGGTCGAGCCCGCGTTCCGCGCCGACCATGTTGACGCGGCGCGCGAGCCCGGCGTTGGAGCACCCGGCTTCCTGAATCAGCGCCTGCAGCCGTTCGTTGGGCTGGCGGGCGACAAGTGGCCTGGCTGCCATTGGATGTAACCCCCTGAGGGCCGCGGGTGATCGAACGCGTTGACCCGGCACGCCTTGGTCGGGCAACGCCTTGATCACTGTCCGGCGGATATACGGAGAATGCAGACTTGGGAGTGCTTATGAGAGTTGGTCGAGTTGGTCGGGTTTCTCCAGATGCTGGAGGCATCCGGGGATCCGTACGTCCAGAATTCCGGAAGTCCCCCCGAAAGATGCCCCCGGTGGCACCGGACCAGACCGGACTGAAGCACTCCGATTTCGCGCGCCCCGGCACGGCCACCGGGCCTCCCTGCCCGGTGGGACGCGCTCTCCCGCACAGCCGTCCCCTTCCATGGTGATACCCGATTCCCTGACCGATGTGTGTACGCGCCCCCGCATGTGCATCCATGCGCCCCATATGCGGGATCATGATCCCGGGGGCGGCCCGTAGGGGGCCCGTAACCCCCGGTGACCACGGGAGTTGAGAGGGTCGTGGAAGAGACCATCGGAGTCGCAGAAACAGCGCAGATCCCCCAGCAGCGGGGGGAGCAGTTGGTGGACCACGCTGTGCGGTACGCGGAGGAACGGCACTGGGACGTGTTCCCCGGGACCTGGCTGGAGGCGGCCGACGGCAGGGAGTTCTGCTCGTGCGGCGACGCCGCCTGCGCCGCCCCGGGTGCCCATGCCGTACGCCCGGACTGGACGAATCAGGCCACGGGGAGCGCGGCGGGGGCCCGCCGGCTGTGGGGCAAGCATCCCAAGGCGTCCGTTCTGCTGCCCACGGGCCGGACGTTCGACGTCCTCGACGTCCACGAGTCGGCCGGGTTCCTCGCGCTGGCCAGGATGGAGCGGATGGAGCTGCCGCTGGGCCCGGTCGCTTCCACTCCCGACCGCCGGACGCTCTTCTTCGTCCTGCCGGGCGGTGCGGCCAAGGCGCCCGCGCTGATCCGCGATCTGGGCTGGGCGCCCAGCTCCCTGGACCTCGTCCCGCGCGGCCAGGGTCACTATGTGGCCGCCCCGCCGACGCGGATCGGCGGTATGGGCCCGGTGCAGTGGGTGCGGCGCCCCACCGCGGAGAACCGCTGGCTGCCCGATACGGAGGAGCTGATCAGCCCCCTCGCGTATGCCTGCGGACGCGAAGCCGCGGCCGCCCGGGCCCGCCGGTAGAGCCCTGTCCGCTCCGGAGGCCGTTAGTGCGGCCTCCCGCGACCGCCCAGCAGGAACCCGTCCCCCCGGTGCCCCACCGCCGGGGACCGGACCGGCACCCATACCCGGCCACACCTCGCCCCCTCCCCCGCTCCGAAACCCGGCCCCACCTGCGACGTTCCCCCCTCCCTCGTCGCCCTCTCCCCGCCCCTCCCCCCGAAGAATCGTTTCGCCTGCTGTTTAGGCTGGACCCGTACTGACGCGGCACCGCGGCCGTCCGGCGTTCCCGTCGCCCGGCCCCCGTACGCGTACGGCCCCGGGGACCCGAAGGAGCACGACCATGCCGGAGCAGCGGACCACGGCCACGGACCGGCCCGTGGCGGCGGACGAGGGAGCACCGCCCGCCGTGCGGGTGGAAGGACTGTGGAAACGGTTCGGCGAGCAGATCGCCGTCTCCGGTGTCGATCTCGTCCTGCCCGCCGGGCGGTTCATCGGACTGGTCGGCCCCAACGGCGCGGGGAAGACCACGACGCTGTCGATGATGACCGGACTGCTCCGCCCCGACCAGGGCCGGATCGACATCGCGGGCCATGACGTCTGGGCCGATCCGGTCGCCGTCAAATCGCGGATCGGTGTGCTGCCCGAGGGGCTGCGGATGTTCGAGCGGCTGTCGGGGCGCGAACTGCTCGCCTACAGCGGCCGGCTCCGCGGGCTCCCCGGCGACCAGGTCGACAAGCGCGCCACCCAGCTGCTCGACGTCCTGGGCCTGGCGGGCTCCCAGCACAAGCTGGTCGTCGACTACTCGACCGGTATGCGGAAGAAGATCGGTCTGGCCTCCGCGCTGCTGCACAACCCCGAGGTCCTCTTCCTCGACGAGCCCTTCGAGGGCGTCGACCCGGTCTCCGCGCAGACCATCCGGGGCGTGCTGGAGCGCTACACCGCGTCCGGCGCCACCGTCGTCTTCTCCAGCCATGTGATGGAGCTGGTGGAGTCGCTGTGCGATTGGGTCGCGGTGATGGCGCAGGGCCGGATCCGGGCCCAGGGCCCCCTGGCGGAGGTCCGCGGCGACGCGCCGAGCCTGCAGAGCGCCTTCCTGGAACTGGTCGGCGCGCAGGGCGCGGACGCGGGCGAGTCCCTGGACTGGCTGGGCGGCGGAAACGGGGCCGCCCGATGACCGCGACGGACGCCGCGGCCGGTGCCGCGGCGGTCACCGGCCCGGCGGGCGGAGCCGTACCGCGCGAACTGTCCACGGGCGCGCTGGCCGCCGTCTTCGTACGGCTGAAGCTGTCGCTGCTCCGCAACGGGCTGCGCCAGTCGACCGCGCGCAAGACGGTCTTCGTGATCTCGCTGGTGCTGGCGGTGCTGTTCGCCGTACTCCAGCTGCTCGGCTTCGTCGCGATGCGCGGCTCCGAGAACGTGATGATCGCCGGGGTGCTGTACGCGGGCGTGCTGGCACTGGGCTGGGCGGTGATGCCGCTCTTCTTCCCCAGCGGTGACGAGACCCTGGACCCGACCCGGCTGGTGATGCTGCCGCTGCGGCCCGGTCCGCTGGTGACGGCGCTGACGGCCGCGTCCCTGGTGGGCACCGGGCCGCTGTTCACCTTCTGTGTGCTGCTGGGCGCCGGGATCGCGGTCGCCCACAGCTGGGCGGCGGCCGCGGTGGCCGTCGTCGCCGTACCGCTGGCGCTGCTGGGCTGTATCGCCCTGGCCCGGTCGGTCGCCGCGGCCAATATCCGGCTGCTGACCTCCCGCAAGGGCCGTGATCTGGCCCTGCTCAGCGGGCTGGTGATCGCGGTCGGCCTCCAGGCGGTCAATCTGGGCTTCCAGGAGCTGGGCCGCTCCGAGGAGGGGCTGGGCGCGCTGGCGCCCGCGGCCGACGTCGTCCGCTGGGTGCCGATCGCGTCCGCGATCGCCTCGGTCGACGCCACGAGCGACGGCGCGTACGGCACGGCCGCCGCGCAGCTCGCGCTCTCCGCCGCCGCCCTCGGCGGGCTGCTGTGGTGGTGGCGCCGGATCCTCACGGGGCTGATGACCGCCCCCGACGGCTCCACGATCGCGGCGGCCTCCGAACGCGAAGTGGGCCGCGGGGGCCGCGGGCTGAACCGTTTCCTCCCCGAGGGGCGTACGGGTGCCGTGATGCAGCGCGCCCTGCGCTATCTGTGGCGCGATCCGAAGACCAAGGCCGGTCTGGTGTCGGCGCTGGCGATCGGTGCGCTCATCCCGCTGGTCAATGTGGTCCAGGGCACCGGCTCGGTGTACTTCGCGGCCTTCGCGACCAGCATGCTCGGCATGCAGATGTACAACCAGTTCGGGCAGGACACCTCGGCGTTCTGGATGGTTCTCCAGACGATGTCCACGACCCGGGACGCGTACGAGGAGCTGCGGGCCCGCGCCGTGGCGCTGCTGCTGATCGCCCTGCCGTACACGGTGCTGGTCACGGTGGGGATCGCGTTCGCGGTCGGCGACCTGGACGGGCTGGTGCCCGCGCTGGGTCTCTCGCTGGCGGTGCTCGGCGCGATGCTGGGCACCGGCGCCTACGGCTCGGCCCGCTATCCGTACTCGATTCCGCAGGACAGCGCGTACAAGAACGTCGGGGCGGGGCAGGCGTCGCTGGCGTGGATATCACTCGGGGGCGGTGCGATCGTCTCGGCGCTGCTGTGCTCGCCGCTGATCGTCGCGGTCGTGATGATGAAGGACTCGGACGCGCGGGGCGATATGTGGCTGCTGCTGCCCGCGGGGGCGCTGTACGGGGCGCTGCTGGCCTGGGCGGGTCTGAAGCTGGCCGCGCCGCTGACGGCCCGGCGGGGGCCGGAGATCCTGGCGGCGGTCAGCAAGGGCTGACCCCGTCTCCGTACCGCCGCGGGACACCGTGTCACCGCATCCGCCCGGACTCCGGCGGCCCGAACCGGCCGCGGGGCTCCGGGCGGAGCCGTACCCGGAGCCGTCCCGGGCCCGTACGCGGGCCTGCGCCTGGTCCGTGCGGGGCCCGCACCCGCGCCGACCTGCGATGACAGACATACGGGGCGGGGCCGTCGGTGGTGTGCCGTAAGTTGCTGGGTATGTCGACGCCGCCGCCACCGCATCCCCAGTCCCCGCAGCACGACCCCCAAGGGGGGTACGGGCAGACCGGTCCGGGACCGTACGGGGATCCGTACGCCCAGCAGCCCGCGCAGCCTCCGTACCACGACCCGTACGGCGGGCAGCAGTATCCGCCGCAGGGACAGCCGGGGTACGGGGCTCCACCGCCGCCCGCCTACGGGGCGCCCGATCCCCAGCAGCCTCCGCCCGGTTACGGTGCCGGGCAGCCCTACGGCTATCCACAGCAGGGACAGCCCGGCGCCGGGCCGGACCAGACCGGTCCCATACCCCCGGCCCCGGCCTTCGGCGGGCCGCCGCCGGGCCCCCAGGGGCCCCATGTTCAGGGGACTTGGGGCGCTCCGCAGCCGCCGGCGCCGAAGCAGCGGCGGCCGGGCCGGACGATCCTGGTGGTCACCGGGGTCGTCACCGGTCTGCTGGTGCTGTCCTGGCTGGGGAACACCGTCTTCAGCGGCGACGGCGACGGCGACAACAAGGCCGACAAGGGCTCGGAATCCGCGTCGAGTACGGGCGGTTCCGGTACGGACCCCGGCGCCGGTACGGACCCGGGCACCGACTCGGACGGTTTCCCCGAGGCCCGGTACAAGCTGGTGCTGCCGCCCACCCTGGTCGCCCAGAAGTACAAGTTCACCGACGATATGTCCGAGCTGGGCGAGAAGGCCGTGCAGGCCCGCGACCCGCTGGTGAAGAACCCCAAGGCGATCGTCGGCCAGTACACCTCGGCGGGCGGCCCGCAGAACGGCGGACTCGTCGTCTCCGGGATGTACGCGCAGATCAAGCAGCCGGACATTTCCCGCAAGGCGATGCTGCGGGGCAGCGCGTCGGAGCAGAACTCCCGGCTCGCCGTCCCGCCCAAGGACTTCAAGCCGGCCGGATCCGACACCACGATCAGCTGCCAGGTCATCGTGGCCACCAGCGCGGGCACCAAGGTGACGATGCCGGTCTGCGCCTGGGTGGACGGCAATACGGGTGCGACGGTCGGGCTGATCGACGGCAAGTCGACCAGCATCAGGCCCGAGGCGGTCGATCTGGCGCAGGCCGCCGAGACGACGGCGAAGGTCCGTACGGAGATGCGCCAGCCGATCGGCTAGCCACCCCGCCTCCGGGCTCGGACCGTTCGAACGAGGGCCCGCGGGGGCCGCGCGGCGGCGGTTTCCCGTCGAAGCGGGTTGGCTGAAGGAACGTACCGCCTGAGCATCCACGCAGCTCAGGCGGTTCTTTCCGTTGGGACCGGCAGAGATCGTCCGGATGGTGGAACGTGTCCGCTCGGCGGCCGCACCCCGCGCGAGCTGCCCGAACGACCATTCGGTCACCCCTTTCGGGGGACGCCCGACCGGAAACCGGCGCCGGACATGCGCTCACCCTGCGCTTACGCAAGACTCCCGTCCGCAGTCGCACCACCCTCAATGCGACCTCGAAGCGAAGGAGTTCTCTCCATGCGTCCTCTGTCTCCGCGGAGCCTGTTCGTCTCGGCCGCCGCGCTCATGCTGGGCGTCGCCGGGACCGCCATGAGCACGGCGGCCGCCCAGCCGACGGCCGGGGCGCCCGCCCTGTACGCGCCGTCCGCCCTCGTCCTGACCGTGGGGCAGGGCGAGACCCGGACCAAAACCACGGCCGAGCGCGCGGTGACCCTGTCCTGCGCCCCGCGCGCGACCGGAACCCACCCGGCGGCGGCCGACGCCTGCCGTGAACTGCGCGCCGTGGGCGGCGACTTCCGCGCCCTGCCGTCGGAGCTGCCGCAGACCCTGTGCACCCGGGAGTGGGCGCCGGTGACGGTCACGGCCGACGGGGTCTGGGAGGGCCGCCGGGTCGCCTGGTCCGGCACGTACAACAACTCCTGCGAGATGGCGGCGACGCTCGGGATCGTCTTCGAGTTCTGATCCCGCGCGCACGCGGGCGTACCGACCACCGCTCTCCTCAAGCGGGTGTCGCAGGTCCGAGCCCGCGCGCACGCGAGGCGTACGGCGTACGAGGAGGGGCGGCCCGGTCGGTGTCGGTCATCGGCTGCCCCTTCCCGTGCCGTCACACCTCCGGCGCGGGGGCGGTCTCCGTCACCTCGGCGAGGAAGGGCGCGATCGCGGCGTACCAGGCGTCGGGGCGGTCGTAGTGGAGGAGGTGGCCCGCGTCGGGCACCTCGGCGTAGCGGCCGCGGGGCAGGACGCGGACCATCTCCTGGGCCTCGGCACGGCCCAGATCCCCGTCGGGGCCGCGGACGACGAGCGCCGGGCAGCGGACCCGGGCCAGTTCGTCCCAGTGGGCCTCGTGGACGATGGACTCGCGGAGCTTCAGCATCTGCCGCCGGGAGAACACCGGCCGCCAGCCGTCCGCGCGCTCGGCCATCACCTCGGCGTAGAAGTCGCCGCGCGCCGGATGCGGGCGCTCCGCCCACGGATCGTCCTCGCCGAACCACTTCCGTACGTCCGCGAGGGTGGCGAACGGCACCGGCCAGGCCCGGAGCCAGGCCTCCCACACCCGCTGGGACGCGGCGCCGGGCGGGGCGGCCCGCATATCGCAGACGATCAGCGCCCGCACCAGATCGGGCCGTTCGGCGGCGAGCTGCCAGGCGGTGAGGGCGCCCGTGGAGTGACCGATCAGGACCGCGGGGCCCAGGTCCAGCTGTTCGACGGCGGCCGCAGCGTCGGCGACGAAGGACTCCGGGGTGAAGGGACCGGCGGCGGGTTTGTCGCTGCGGCCGTGGCCGCGCTGGTCGAGGGCGACCGCCCGGTGCCGGCCGGAGAGCCGGCGCGCGGCGGCCGCCCAGTGGGAGGCGCGGCCCGTCAGACCGTGGAGCAGCAGCACTCCGGGGGCGCGGGCGTCGCCGCGGGGCTTGGGCGGGTCCGCGTACTCCCAGGCGGCCAGACGGGCGCCCGCAGTTCCGGTCACGTCGATGCGCCGCACCATGTGCCCGGCACCCCCTTCTGTCACCCGTTCGCCGATATGCTCAGCCTATCGAAGGTTTCGAACCTACGTTCGAATGGTGGGCCCTGCCCAGCAGACGGCGGGCAACACCCCACCTTCGAGTGACCGAAGGCCAGGATTGGCCGCGTCCGGCCCGGGGAGATCTTTTGCGGGAGGCGGGCCGCTCGGGGAAGACGGTCCGACGGGAATGACCCTGAGAGCTCGGGGCTCCGGGTCATGACAGGGGAGGAAGGGCCCCGGCATCCGAGGATGCCGGGGCCCGCCCCTTGAACAGCGCGGGCCCCACAGACTGCGCAGACTGCGCAGACTGCGCAGACGGTGCGGGCGGCGCGGGCTGCATGCGCTGCGGCGCGGACCGTCCGGGGCTCCGCGGGAGCGGCCAGGGAGCGCGGACGGGAGGTGCGGGACGTGCGAGGGGCGCATCGGCCTGGTCCCTCCACGGCGACGGGCACGGCGGCGAGTCAGCGGTGGACCACCGCACAGGAACCACCCGAAGGGCGGCCACCGGACGGTGAGTCATATGCCTCATGCACAGCGTGACATGCGATCCGCCCGGCCGTCGCCGTTCCGGACGAAATCCTCCCCGTCGCGGGGAGGGAGGAGGGGGCGGATCCGGCTGCCCCGCTGCACCGCGGAGGCGGACCGGCCCCGGGAAACGGGCACGCGGAGCACGGGCCGGGCTCCGGAAAATCGGAGCGCGAGCCGACCCCCGGGAAATCGGAGCACGGACCGGGCGCCGGGAAGGCCGGGCTCGGACCGGGCTCCGGAGAAACGGAGCGCGGGCCGGGCCCCAGGAGGTCAGCGCTTGGCGACGAAGACGTGGGAGGCGACATCGGAGTCCAGCTCCGCCGCCTCGCCACCGCTGCCGACCAGGACGCCGCCTGCGGATTCGGTGACGCTCACCACCGAGCCGGGCTGGACGCCCGCGCGGCGCAGCGTGTACATCAGCTGGGCGTCGGTCTGGATGGGCTCGCCGATCCGGCGGACGACGACGGTCTTGCCGTCCGAGCCCGGGTCCAGCTCGGCGAGGGAGACCATCCCGGCGTCCAGGAACGGGTCGGCCTCGGCCTTCTCGCCCAGCTCCTCCAGGCCCGGGATGGGGTTTCCGTACGGCGACTCCGTCGGGTGGCGCAGCAGCTCCAGCACGCGCCGCTCCACGGCTTCGCTCATCACGTGCTCCCAGCGGCAGGCCTCGGCGTGGACCTGCTCCCATTCGAGGCCGATCACATCGACGAGCAGACATTCCGCGAGGCGGTGCTTCCGCATCACGCGGGTCGCCAGCCGACGGCCCTCCTCGGTCAGCTCCAGATGGCGGTCCCCGGCGACCGTCACCAGCCCGTCCCGCTCCATCCGGGCCACGGTCTGGCTGACCGTCGGCCCGCTCTGGTCGAGCCGCTCGGCAATGCGGGCGCGCATAGGAACCACACCTTCCTCTTCGAGCTCCAGGATGGTGCGGAGGTACATCTCCGTGGTGTCGATCAAACCGGACATACGTGCCCCTCGAAGAATCGTGCGGTGCGGCCCCGGACTCAATTCTTACGCATCCCGCTGACAACCGTGCCGCGCCGGGGAAAGCCGGTGCCGGAACGGGCTCCCGGAGCATCTCCGCGAGCGCCTCGGAAGGTGCCCGGGATCCGTCTCGGGCGACCTGCGCCACGCAAACCCGGGCGAACCCGAAAGCGTGCCCGGAGCACCGACACGAAACCCTCGCGAAAACCGCACACGACCGCCGGACGAGTGTCGGGTGACCGTATTGACACGGGAATGGTCCAGACCGCACCGTGATCCGCGGCCCGGGCATTCCCCGGTGCTTTCCCCGGTGCCGGGACACCCGGACGCGCGGCTGCCGCGCTCCGCCCCCGCCACCGAATTTCCCGGACTTTCTCCCGAAAGGGCTCGGCGATGAGCGAGAGCAAGCTGGCCGGTCGATTTTTCGACGCGGCGATCGAACTGCTGGCACGCGTGCGGAACGAGGAGTCGGAGAGCATCGCCGCGGCCGGTGCGGCGATCGCCGACACCGTTGCCGACGGCGGCCGGCTCTTCGCCTTCGGTGCCGGGCATTCCTCCCTCGCCGCCCAGGACGTGGTGTACCGGGCGGGCGGCTTCGCCGTGATGAACCTGCTCGCCGTGCCGGGCGTCGTCGGCGTGGACGTGATCCCCGCGACCCTCGGCTCCGCGCTGGAGCGGGTCGAAGGCCTGGCCGGGGCGGTGCTGGACACCAGCCCGGCCCGGTCCGGCGACGTACTGGTGATCATCTCCCTCTCCGGGCGGAACGCCCTGCCGGTGGAGATGGCGATGAACGCCCGCGCGCTGGGGCTGAAGGTCATCGGGGTCACCTCCGTCGCGTACGCGGAGGAGACCAGGTCCCGGCATGTGTCGGGCACGTTCCTCAAGGACCACTGCGACGTCGTCCTGGACTCGAAGATCGCGATCGGGGACACGGTCCTCACGCACGAGGGCGTGGAGGCCCCGTTCGCCCCCGCGTCCACGGTGGTCACCAGCGCCCTGATGCAGGCGATGATGGCCGCGGCGGCGGAGAACCTGGCCGACCGGGGGGTGGAGCCGCCGCTGCTGCGGTCGGGGAACGTGGACGGCGGCCACGAGTGGAACGGCCGGGTGATGACGGACAACCGGGACCGGATCTTCTACCGCCACGGCTGAGCCGGGCGGCGGCCCCGGGGGACCGGCTCTCCGGGGCGGTGCCGGGGTCCGCACCGAAGGCCGAATCCGCTCCCGGGGCCGGAAATTAATTCGCTGGACCCGGTCGCGGGGGCTTTCTAGTGTGTGGTTCACACGAGAGAGGAGGTGGTTCGGCGAATGTATGCATACCGGACGCGTGAGGTGACTGCGGGCTGACGCCTGCCAGTCGCACTCTGTGCCACTCGGCAGGCCACCTGCCGTAATTCAAAGCAGTCACCGACCCGCGGGCTCGCCGGTACGTCCGGCCGGCCCCTCCGCAAGGAGGGACCCGAGCCCGCGGGTTTCTGCGTTCTTCTGGGACCTGCTGCGTCGGCCCCGCGGGGCCGCCCGGCCGGTCAGGGGGCGAGGCGTTCGACGCGCCAGTGGACCTCGGCGGCGCCGCCCTCCGCATCCGCGGCGCGCTCCTTCTCGTAGACGTACCGCAGCCGGTCGTGGAGCCGGTTCTCGTGGCCCTGCCAGAATTCGACCGTGTCCGGGACGACCCTGATCCCGCCCCACTCCGGCGGCACGGGCACCTGCTCGCCCTCGGGGTAGCGGGCGGACAGTTCGGCGTAGACGCTGAGCAGTTCCTCCCGTGAGCCGATCACCGACGACTGGGCGCTCGCCCAGGCGCCGAGCTGTGAACCGTGCGGGCGGCTGCGGAAGTAGACGGCCGTCTCGTCGCGGCCGATGCGGGCCGCGGTGCCGGTGACGACGATCTGGCGGGCGATGGGATGCCAGGGGAAGAGCAGCGACACCGAGGGGTTGGCGGCGATCTCACGGCCCTTGCGGGAGCCGTAGTTGGTGAAGAAGACGAAGCCCCGGGCGTCGTACTCCTTCAGCAGCACGGTCCGGGACGACGGCCGGCCGAACGTACTGGCCGTGCCGACGACCATCGCGTTCGGCTCCTGGAGCCCGGCGACGGCGGCGTCGTGGAACCAGGTGGCGAACTGCTCCATGGGTGTCGGGGCGAGCTCGGACTCCCGCAGCGGCGTCGAGCGGTACTGCTCGCGCATCACGGCGGGGTCGGGGGCGGCGGGGTCGCGATCGGTCACATGTCCATCCTGCCGCAGCGGACCGGTCGGGCGACGGGCGGCCGCCACCGCAAAAACTCCCGTGTACGACCCACACATACGGGGTGGAGTCTGCCCGGCACGCAGTGCCGCCAACCCTGTTCGCCGGACCGGCGGACTGTGCGAGTCATCACGCTGACCCCGGCCCCGACCTGCGGATATCGTGTCGCCTCCCATCGAACGGGCACCGCGAGGATGGCGACCCGCCGTACGGGGCATTACCGGAATGAACGACTGATCCCGTCGTACGCGCCGCCTCCGCCATCGGCGCGTCCTGTACGTGAGGAGCCGCCCGATGTCCGACTTCGTACCCGGTCTCGAAGGAGTCGTCGCGTTCGAGACGGAGATCGCCGAACCCGACAAGGAAGGCGGGGCACTGCGCTACCGCGGTGTCGACATCGAGGACCTCGTCGGACACGTCTCCTTCGGCAATGTGTGGGGACTGCTGGTCGACGGGGCGTTCGAGCCGGGGCTGCCGGCCGCCGAGCCGTTCCCGATCCCGGTGCACTCCGGGGACATCCGGGTCGACGTCCAGTCCGCGCTGGCGATGCTGGCGCCCGTCTGGGGCCTGCGCCCGCTGCTGGACATCGACGAGCGGCAGGCCCGCGACGATCTGGCGCGAGCGGCCGTGATGGCCCTGTCGTACGTGGCGCAGAGCGCCCGCGGCCAGGGGCTGCCGATGGTGCCGCAGCGCGAGATCGACAAGGCGCGGTCCGTGGTCGAGCGGTTCATGGTCCGCTGGCGGGGTGAGCCGGACCCGCGGCATGTGAAGGCGGTCGACGCGTACTGGACCTCGGCGGCCGAGCACGGCATGAACGCGTCCACGTTCACCGCCCGGGTCATCGCGTCCACCGGCGCGGACGTGGCGGCCGCGCTCTCCGGCGCGGTCGGGGCGATGTCCGGCCCGCTGCACGGCGGAGCGCCCTCCCGGGTCCTCGGCATGATCGAAGAGATCGAACGGACCGGCGACGCGACGGCCTATGTGAAGCAGGCGCTCGACAAGGGCGAACGGCTGATGGGCTTCGGCCACCGGGTGTACCGCGCGGAGGACCCGCGCGCGAGGGTCCTGCGCCGTACCGCCAAAGAGCTGGCCGCACCCCGCTTCGAGGTGGCGGAGGCCCTGGAGCGGGCGGCCCTGGAGGAGCTGCACAACCGCCGCCCGGACCGGGTGCTGGCGACGAACGTGGAGTTCTGGGCGGCGATCGTCCTGGACTTCGCGGAGGTCCCGGCGCACATGTTCACGTCCATGTTCACCTGCGCCCGTACGGCGGGCTGGTCGGCCCACATCCTGGAACAGAAGCGCACGGGCCGCCTGGTCCGCCCCTCCGCCCGCTACACGGGCCCCGCGGCCCGCGACCCGCGGGCGGTGACGGGGTACGGGGACCTGGCGCCCTCGCGGTAGGCGCCGGGCCCGCCCATCGTGGGACCACAATGCCAGCATTGGGACTACAATGATGGCATGGCTACGGTTCACATTCGCGATGTACCGGAAGACACGCTCACCACGCTGAAGGTCCGTGCGGCCCGGCGGGGTCAGTCGCTCCAGGCCTATCTGCTCGGGCTGATCAGAGATGAGGCCGATCTGCTGACTCCCGCCGAGGCCGCGGAAGAGGCTCGTGCGATCGCCGCGGGTGGCCGTGTCACGATCGACGACATCGCCGAGGTCATGGCCGAGGTGCGCGAGGCCCGCGCGTGAGCCTGCTGGTCCTCGACACGTCTGCCCTCGTCTCGTTCCTGGTCGGTCAGGACGATCTGGCCGACCGGGTCCGGCATACCACCGCGGGCCACAGACTCGCCGCTCCGCACGCCGTGGATCTTGAGTGCGCATCCGTCCTCCGCGGGCTGACCCGCGGAAAGAAGCTCTCCGACGCACAGGCCGAGCAGGCCCTGGAGGTACTGGGACGGATGGCCCTGCGGCGGTACGACCACACACCGCTGCTTCCTCGCATCTGGCAACTGCGCCACAACATGTGGCCGTACGACGCGTCCTTCATCGCCTTGGCCGAGCAGATCGGTGCCGACCTCGTCACGGCCGACGCCAAGCTGACGGGTGCTCCCGGCCTCAAATGCACCATCAGGAATCTCCGCGCCTGAGGGGCCTCGCTGCGGTGCGGCGTCATGGAGCCGAGGGCTCCGCTCCGGCAGCGCCCTCCTTCTCCGTATTCCGCCCGGCACGCTTCGTCCGCTTCGGTCGTTCCGCCCTGCCCGCCTGGGTCCGGACCGCTCCGACGCTGGCGGCGATCACCAGGGCGATGGCGAGGGCGTCGGTCACCGAGAGGGCCTGGCGCAGGACGAGGAACCCGGCCAGACAGGCCACGGCCGGCTCCAGGCTCATCATCACCGCGAAGGTGGAGGCCGGAAGGCGGCGCAGGGCGAGGAGTTCGAGGGTGTACGGGAGGACCGACGACATCAGCGCGACGGCCAGCCCCAGCCCGATGACGACCGGGTCGGCGAGCAGGGTGCCCGCGCCCGCGATCCCGAACGGCAGGCTGAGCACCGCCGCGACACCGAAGGCCAGCGCCAGCCCGTCGGCCTGCGGGAAGCGGCGGCCGGTGCGGGCGCTGAAGACGATGTACGCGGCCCACATCGCTCCGGCGCCGAGCGCATACGCCGCGCCGACCGGGTCGAGCCCGTCGACTCCGCCGCCGCCCAGACCCGGGAACATCCCGCTGAGCAGGAACACCCCGGCGAGCGCGAGCGCGGCCCAGACCAGGTTCACCAGCCGGCGGGAGACGATCACGGAGAGGGCGAGCGGTCCGAGGACCTCCAGGGTGACGGCCGGACCCAGCGGGATCCGGTCGACGGCCTGGTAGAAGAGGATGTTCATCCCGCCCATGGCGAGGCCGAAGGCGATGACGGTGCCCCAGTCCGCGCGGGAGTGGCCGCGCAGCCTCGGACGGCAGACGGCGAACATCACCAGCGCCGCGAGGACCAGCCGGAGGGTCACCACACCCGTCGGCCCCACCTCGTCCATCAGCAGTACGGCGACGGCCGCCCCGAACTGCACGGACAGCGCGCCCGCGACGACGAGCCCCACGGGCCCGAGCTGCCTCCGGGTGCCCCGCCCCGACCGGCCCGCAGCGGCCGGATCCGTACCGGAACCGGGACTCGATGCCGGACCGGGGCCCGTACCGGAACCGGGACCCGGCGCAGGGCCGGCACCCGGACCCGTACCGATGCCGGAACCCGTTCCCGTACCGGAATGCGGACCGGCGGTGGATATCCCCACCCCGGCCTCGGCCCCGGCCCCGCTCCCGCTTCCGCTCTCCGCAGCTCTGTCCACGGATCCACGCTAATGGCCGACACGCATCCCGTGAAATGCCTCATGCGCTGCGGTTATGCTCCGGATGCATGAGCATTGAGCTGCGCCACCTCCGCTGCTTCCTGGCAATCGCCGAGGAGTCGAGCATGACCAGGGCCGCGGCACGGCTGCGGATCACCCAGCCCGCGGTGTCCCGTTCGCTGGCGACGCTGGAACGGCATCTGGGCGTCCGGCTCGTGGACCGCTCGACCCACCATGTGACCCTGACCCCCGAGGGCCGGGCCTTCCGGGAGCGTGCGGCGTCCGCTGTGGGTGCCTTCGACGACGCGCTCGACTCGGCGGGCCGGCCGGTCCGCCCGCTGCGGCTGGGGCACGCCTGGGCGGCGCTCGGCCCGTAC
Source organism: Streptomyces tsukubensis (assembly GCF_003932715.1). Classification (NCBI taxonomy): domain Bacteria; kingdom Bacillati; phylum Actinomycetota; class Actinomycetes; order Kitasatosporales; family Streptomycetaceae; genus Streptomyces; species Streptomyces tsukubensis. Next base: position 3,357,736 of record NZ_CP020700.1, read on the forward strand.
ACCACCCCGCTGCTGCGCCGCTGGAAGCGCGAGCAGCCGGATGTGCCGCTGGAGCTCCTCCGGATCGACGACCGTTCGGCGGGCCTGCTGCGGGGTTCGGTCGATGTGGCGGTGGTACGCGGCCCGGTCACCGAACCGGGTCTGGTGGTGACGCCGCTGTTCAGCGAGCCGCGGGTGGCCGCGGTCACCGCCGACGGCCCCTTGGCCGCCCTGGCCCGGCTGACCCTGGCGGATCTGGCGACGGCACCGCTGCTGGTGAATTCGGTCTCCGGGGTCACGGCCCCCGAGCTGTGGCCGCCGGACGCCCGCCCCACGACGACGATCACGGTCACCAACACCGACGACTGGCTGGCGTCGATCGCGGCGGGCCGGGGGGTGGGGGTGTCGGTGGCGTCGACGGCGGAGATCCACCCGCATCCTGACGTGGTCTACCGGCCGCTGCCCGCGCTGCCGCCGGTGCCGGTCCATCTCACCCACCACGCCCCGCCGTCCCATCCGGCGGTCCCGGCGCTGGTCGCCCTGGCGGTGGCGGTCACGGGCGGGGGAAAGCCGCAGGGCGGCAAAGCCGTGGAAGGGAAGGCGTAGCGGGGAGTCGTCCGGGCGGAGGGCTCAAGGACTCAGTCCGTCCGCCAGTACCTCCGCCAGATGCCGGGCCTTGCGGCCCGTGAGCTGCGCCAGCTGGGTGCGGCAGGAGTAGCCGTCCGCCACCAGCAGGGCGTCCGGCGGCGCGGCGGCCACCGAGGGCAGCAGCCGGTCCTCGGCGCAGGCCACCGACACCTCGTAGTGGCCCTTCTCGAAGCCGAAGCTGCCCGCGAGTCCGCAGCAGCCGCCCGCGAGTTCGCCGCGGAGCCCGGCGCGGGCGCGCAGGGACCGGTCGGCGGCGGGGTCGAGGACCGCGTGGTGGTGGCAGTGGGTCTGGCCGGCCGCCGGGCGGTCGAGGTGCGGCGGGTCCCAGTCGGGGGCGTACTCGGCCAGGGTGCCCGCGAAGGTGCGGACGGAGGCCGCGAGACGGGCCGCCCGTGGGTCGTCGGGGAGCAGTTCGGGCAGATCGGTGGTGAGGGCCGCGGCGCAGCTCGGTTCCAGGACGACGAGGGGTGCCGTGCCGAGCACCGTATCGAGCAGGGGTTCCATGGTGTCGAGGGTGCGGCGGAGTACGGCGCGGGCCCGGGTCAGCTGTCCGGTGGTGAGGTATGTCAGCCCGCAGCAGACCCGGCCGGGTGGCAGGGCGAGCCCGAATCCGGCGGCTTCCAGGACCTTGACGGCGGCCCGGCCGACTTCCGGTGACAGATGTTCGGTGAAGGTGTCGGGCCAGAGCACGGCCGCCGCCTTCGACCCGCGGCCCTGCTTGCCCCCTAGCCCACTGCCCAGCCCGCCGCGCGCCCATCGGGTGAAGGGGACGGATGCCAGGGCGGGCAGGGGCCGTTCGGGGGTGATTCCGGCGGCCAGCTTCGCCAGCGACGCGAGGGGCGGGATCCGGGCGAGGGCGTTGAGCCCGGGGGCGAACGGGGCGGCCGCGCGCAGCCATCCGGGCAGCCGGCCCAGGGTGTAGTGGGTACGGGGCCGGATCCGGCCCGTGTAGTGGTGGTGGAGGAACTCGGCCTTGTAGGTGGCCATGTCGACGCCGACGGGGCAGTCGCTGCGGCAGCCCTTGCAGGAGAGGCAGAGGTCGAGCGCGTCGGCGACCTCCCGGGACCGCCAGCCGTCCCGGACGACTTCCCCGGCGAGCATCTCGTGGAGCAGCCGGGCCCGGCCGCGAGTGGAGTGGGCTTCTTCGCCGGTGGCCCGGTAGGAGGGGCACATCACACCGGGCCCCGGGCCGGTGTCCCGGCATTTGGCGACGCCGACGCAGCGGCGGACGGCGGCCCGGAAGTCGCCGCCGTCCTCCGGGTAGCCGAAGACGACGTCGACGGGTTCGCGGGGCAGGACGGCGAAGCGGATGTCCTCGTCTAGGGGTGCGGGCCGGACCAGGGTGCCCGGGTTGAGGCCGCCCGCCGGGTCCCAGACGTCCTTGAAGCGGGTGAAGAGGTCGACGAGTCCGGGGCCGTACATCTTCGGCAGGAGTTCGGCGCGGGCCCGCCCGTCGCCGTGCTCGCCGGAGAGCGAACCGCCGTGGGCGACGACGAGCGCGGCCAGATCCTCGGAGAAGGCCCGGAAGGCCCGTACCCCGGCCGTGGTGATCAGGTCGAAGGAGATGCGGATATGGACGCAGCCCTCGCCGAAGTGGCCGAAGGGCGCGCCGCGCAGCCCGTAGGAGTCGAGCAGGGCGCGGAAGTCGCGCAGATAGGCGCCGAGTGCGGCGGGCGGTACGGCGCAGTCCTCCCAGCCCGGCCAGGCCTCGCCGCCGCCGGGCAGCCGGGTCGCGGTCCCGGCCGCGTCCTCCCGGATCCGCCACAGCGCCCGCATCGCGGCGGAGTCGGAGACCACGGCCGTGTCGAGGGCTCCCGCCGCCCGGACGAGGGCTTCGGCGCGGGCCCGGGCCTCGGCGGGGGTTCCGCCGCCGGTCTCCGCGAACAGCCAGGCACGGCCGCGCGGCAGCCCGTTCCGTCCGGGCGGCGGTACGAGGTCGTCGGCCATGCCCTCGACGGTGAGCGGGCGGTACGGGAGCAGTGTGGGGGCGGCGTCGGCGGCCGCGGTCTCGTCGGCGTACCCGAGGACGGCGAGGGCGCGGGCGGCGGGCTCCTCGACCAGCCCGACCAGGGCTTCGGTGACGACACCGAGGGTGCCCTCGCTGCCGCAGAAGGCGCGGGCCAGGTCGGCGCCGTTCTCGGGGAGCAGTGCGTCGAGGGCGTATCCGGAGATCCTGCGGGGCAGTCCGGGCGGATAGCCGGTACGGAGGAGGGCGAGGTGGCCGTTGATCAGTTCGCGGGCGGCGGTGAGCAGGGGTCCCGGCGGATCGGGCCAGCCGCGGGCGAGCCGGAGGGCCGTACCGCCGTAGGTGAGGACGGCGAGTTCGCGGACGTTGTCGGCGGTGGTGCCCCAGGCCACCGAATGCGCTCCGCAGGCGTTGTTGGCGATCATTCCGCCGAGGGTGCAGCGGGCGTGGGTGGAGGGGTCGGGGCCGAAGGTGAGGCCGTGGGGGCGGACGGCGGTGCGGAGGGTGTCGAGTACGGTGCCGGGCTGGACGCGTGCGGTACGCGATCCGGGGTCGACGTCCAGGACGGCGTTCATCCGGCGGGTGAAGTCGAGGACGATTCCGGTGCCGGTGGCCTGTCCGGCGATGGAGGTGCCCGCGCCGCGGGGGACGACCGGGACGCCGTGCGCCCGGCAGACCTCCAGGGTCGCGGCGACGTCGTCCGCGTGGCGGGGGGTGACGACACCGAGAGGGACGCGGCGGTAGTTGGAGGCGTCCATGGTGGTGAGGGCGCGGGCGGTGGCGGAGAAGTCGGCGGCACCGGGCGGCAGGGCGGCGGCCAGCGCGGACTTCAGATCCGCGAGGTCAGCGAGGTCTGCGGGGTCTGTGCGTGGCCGCCGGGCGTCCGTTCCGGGCGGGGTGCCGGTGCCGCCCCCGGGGTCGTTCTCCGGTCCGCCGCCGCCCCCGCTCCGCTGTTCAACCATGGCTCCAGCATGCCCGCGTCGTGCACGTCACACCGGGGGGAAACCCGGGGAAACGTCCCAGGTGAGGCCATTAGGGTCCTTGGACTCTTGGCAAAGCCTTGACTTGGCGCCCAAAGTGATCGCCAACTCTCCTATAGTGACGACCACTTGATCAGGAACCTTCGGCTCCAGTTCTGCCCCCGCCACCCCTCGGAAGGCAAACACTCGATGACCGGCACCGCTCCCCGCCGATGACCCGCGCCCCGCGCACGGTCGCTCCGGAGGACACACCGGCGGACTCCCTGAGGACCGCCGAGAACGCGCTGAAGATCGTCGTCGTCGGCGGCTTCGGTGTCGGCAAGACGACCATGGTCCGCTCCGTCAGCGAGATCCGTCCGCTGCACACGGAGGAGACGATGAGCCCGGCGGGCATGCTGCTGGACGATCCCAGCCGGGTCTCCGCCCGTAAGAGCGCCACGACGGTGGCGTTCGACTTCGGGCGGATCACCATCGACGAACGCGCCGTCCTCTATCTCTTCGGCGCCCCCGGCCAGGAGCGCTTCTGGTTCCTGTGGGAGCGGATGCTCTCGGGGACCATCGGCGCCGTCGTCCTCGTCGACACCCGCCGGCTGCCGGAGGCCTGGTACGCGCTGGACCGGCTGGAGCACCACGGGGTGCCGTTCATCGTCGCGGTCAACGACTTCGGCGGGCCGTTCCACACGGACGCCCAGATCCGGCATGCGCTCACCCTGGACGCGGATGTGCCGATGGTGGAGTTCGACGCCCGGGACCACTCGTCCAGCAAGTACGTCCTCATCGCCCTCGTAGAACATCTTTACGATCTCGCGCTGCACCGGAAGACCTGACCGGAGCCCCCGGCCGTCACCCTGGCCGTCCGCCCGTCGGGCGGGCCGTCTCAAGCGCCGGACCGGGCCGCGCCCGTCCGGCCGTACCCGATACGCTCCGATACGTGGCTGAGATCCAGATTCCCGCTGACATCAAGCCCGCCGACGGCCGTTTCGGCGCGGGCCCGTCCAAAGTGCGGACGGAGGCGCTCGACGCCCTCGCCGCCACCGGCACGTCCCTCCTCGGTACCTCCCACCGCCAGGCCCCGGTCAAGAGCCTGGTCGGCGAGGTCCGCCGGGGCGTAGGCGACCTCTTCTCGCTCCCCGAGGGCTACGAGGTGATCCTGGGCAACGGCGGCTCCACCGCCTTCTGGGACATCGCGACGCACGGTCTGATCGAGAACAAGTCGCAGCATCTGTCGTTCGGTGAGTTCTCGTCCAAGTTCGCCAAGGCCGCCAAGCTGGCGCCGTGGCTGGCCGAGCCGAGCATCGTCGCCTCCGATCCGGGTACCCACCCGGAGCCGGTGGCCGAGGCCGGGGTCGACGTCTACGCGCTGACCCACAACGAGACCTCGACCGGTGTCGCGGCTCCGATCCGCCGGGTCGCGGGCGCCGACGAGGGCGCGCTGGTCCTGGTGGACGCCACCTCCGGCGCGGGCGGTCTGCCCGTCGACATCACCGAGTCGGACGTCTACTACTTCGCCCCGCAGAAGTCCTTCGCCGCCGACGGCGGTCTGTGGATCGGCGTCTTCTCCCCCGCCGCCCTGGAGCGCGCGGCCCGGGTGCACGCCTCCGGGCGTCATGTGCCGGAGTTCTTCAGCCTGCCGACCGCGATCGACAACTCGCTGAAGAACCAGACGTACAACACCCCGGCGCTGTCCACCCTGTTCCTGCTGAACGAGCAGCTCAAGTGGCTGAACGAGCAGGGCGGTCTGGACTTCGCGACCGGTCGCACCGCGGCCTCCGCGCAGGCGCTGTACGGCTGGGCGGAGGCGTCCAAGTACGCCGACCCGTTCGTCGTCGACCCGGCGAAGCGGTCCCAGGTCATCGGCACCATCGACTTCGCGGACGAGATCGACGCGGCCGCGGTCGCCAAGGTGCTGCGGGCCAACGGCATCGTGGACACCGAGCCGTACCGCAAGCTGGGGCGCAACCAGCTGCGGGTGGCGATGTTCCCGGCGATCGACCCGTCGGACGTCGCGGCGCTGACGGCCTGCGTGGACTATGTGATCGAACGCCTCTGACCGGACGGGCTGCACTGCCAAGGCTTTACGGATACGGCTTTACGGATACGGGGAAGGGCCCGGCGGATTCGTCCGCCGGGCCCTTCCCCGTATGCCTGCTTGCCCCGTATCCCCCGACTTCACCGGCTCAGCTTCTGGAAGCGGCGCACGGCCAGCGGCAGGAAGATCGCCGTCAGGACCAGCGGCCACGCCACTGCCATCAGCACCGCGTTCTCCTGGATCCAGCTCCCGTCGCTGGCGACCGGATTGCCGAACAGCTCACGGGTCGCCCCGGCCGTGGAGGAGATCGGATTCCAGGCCGCGACCGTACCCAGCCAGTCGGGCATCGACGAGGTTGGGACGAAGATGCTGGAGACCATCGTCAGCGGGAACGCCACGGCGTAGAGACCACCGGCCGCCTCCGCGTTCGGGACGATGAGGCCGAGCCACACCCCGATCCAGATCAGCGAGAACCGCAGCAGCACCAGCAGCCCGAACGCGCCCAGCGTGCCGAAGAAGCCGCCGTCGGAGCGCCAGCCGATGAGCACCGCGGTCACGGCGAGGATCGCCAGTTCCGCGACGGCGACGAGGATGTCGGTCACCCCGCGGCCCGAGACCACGGCCGACGGCGCCATCGGCATCGAACGGAAGCGGTCGATGACGCCCTTGGTGGAGTCCGCGACCACGGTCATCGCGGTGCCCATGAAGCCGAAGGCCATCGTCATCACGAACATGCCGGGCATCAGATAGTCGCGGTAGTCGCCGCCGGGCGACTTCATGGCCCCGCCGAAGACATAGGCGTACAGCAGGACGGAGAGAATCGGGAAGCCGAGCTGCCAGACGATGTTGATGGGCTGGCGCTGGTAGTGGGTGAGACCGCGGCGCACCACGTTCCAGCAGTCGGCGACCGCCCAGTAGAGACGGCGTTCACGGCCGTCGGCGTGGACGGTCAGGACGACCGGGCCGGGGCCGGCCGGGGCCGGGGTCTGCTCGCGGGTGCTCACGTCCCGTACGGCGGTGTCGCTCATGCCGCCACCTCTTCCTTCTGCTTCCGGTCCTGCTTCTGGCCCTGCTTCCGGTCGTGCTTCCGGTCGTGCTTGTCGTCCTGCTGCGGGTCGCCGTCGCTCCGGGCGCTCTCGGTGCGGTGGCCGGTGAGCCGGAGGAACACGTCGTCGAGGCTCGGCCTGCGCAGACCGATGTCCTCGACCGCGACACCCTGGTCCTGGAGAGTGCGGGCCACCTCGGTCAGCGCGGCGACCCGGTCCGCGACGACCGCGTGCACCCGCAGCTCGTCGCCGTCCACCTCCGGAGTGCCGGACGCCACCCGGGCCACGGCCTGCACGGCCGCGTGCAGCTCCGTACGGTCCGCGACGACGACCTCGACCCGGTCACCGCCGGCGGTGCTCTTCAGCCCGTCCGGGGTGTCGTCAGCGATCGCCCGGCCGCCGTCGATCACCGTGATCCGGGAGGCGAGCTTGTCGGCCTCCTCCAGATACTGCGTGGTCAGCAGGACGGTGGTGCCCTCCGCCACCAGACCCCGCACGGTCTCCCACACCTCGCCGCGGCCGCGCGGGTCGAGGCCCGTCGTCGGCTCGTCGAGGAAGAGCACCTCCGGGCGGAGGATCATCGACGCCGCGAGGTCGAGCCTGCGGCGCATACCGCCGCTGTAGGTACCCGCGCCCTTGTCGGCGGCCGCCGCGAGGTCGAACTGCTCCAGCAGCTCGGCCGCGCGCAGGCTCGCCCGGCGTCCGCCGAGATGGAAGAGCCGGCCGAACATCTCCAGGTTCTGGCGGCCGGTCATCACCTCGTCCACGGCCGCGTACTGGCCGGTGAGCCCGATCCGGCGGCGGACACCGCGCGGATCGCGCACCACGTCCACCCCCGCGACCTCGGCATGTCCTGCGTCGAACTTCAGCAGCGTCGCCAGCGACCGGACCGCGGTGGTCTTGCCGGCGCCGTTGGGACCGAGAACGCCGTGGACGGTGCCCCGGCGCACGGTCAGGTCGAGGCCGTCGAGGGCGCGCTTCTCCCCGTACCTCTTGTGCAGACCCTCGGCGCGGACCGCGTACTCACCGCGGCCGCCGGATGCGTTCACACTCACGTTTCCTCCATCGCTGTCACGGGACTGCCATCACCCACTACGGGCCGCGGCAGCTCGCGCCACCACAACCGCGTACAGTGTACCCATAAAAAGGGTACACCGTACGCGGTTTATTTCGGCGGCCTTCTCGCGGTTTCCGGGAACCGGCCGTGGACAGGCTCCGGACGGGCTGCGGACAGGCCCCGGGCAGGGTCCGGAGCTGGAGGAATAAGGTGAGGTCATGACGACCGAGACGACCGGCAGCGGCGATATCGCCCGCACCCTGGAGCTCATGTGGGGCCTGGGCGAACGTCCCACCAGGGGCCCCAAGCCGGGGCTCACGCTCGACGCGATCGTGAACAAGGCCATCGCGGTCGCCGACGCGGAGGGCCTGGCCGCCGTCTCCATGCGCCGGATCGCCAATGAGCTGGGCACCGGCACCATGTCGCTCTACCGGTACGTCCCCGGCAAGGCCGAGCTGCTCGACCTGATGCTGGACAAGGTCAGCGACCCCGGGGACTGGGAGACCGCCCCCGACCAGGAGGAACCCGGCTGGCGGGAGTCGCTGGAAGAGATGGCGCGCGGCTATCTCACGCTGTACCAGGAACATCCCTGGCTGCTCCGGATCAACCAGGCCCGGACGGTGCTGGGGCCGAGCACCGTCCGCAGTCTGGACGCGGCGCTCTACACCCTGCGGGACATGCTGCTGACCGACCCCGAGAAGATCTCGGTGATCATCTCCGTGCAGAGCCTGGTGGCGGGCGTCGCCAGAATGGCCGCCGATGCGGAGGAGGCCGCCGAGCAGACCGGCCTCAGCCATGCCGACTTCTGGGGCGCCCAGGAGCCGTTCCTCGACGTGGCGATGGAGAGCGGCAGATTTCCGCTGGTCGCCGCGTTGAGCGAAGACACGTTCACCCAGGAGTTCGACCATCTCGCCTTCGGCGTCCAGCATCTGCTGGCCGGCCTCGAAGCCCTGATGCGCGCACGCGAGGCCGCGGGCTGGCAGAACCCCGACACGACTTCCGGCCAGGACCGGGATTAGGGCCGGGGGCGGCTTCGGGCCTCAGGCGCCCCGGCGGAACAGCCGCTTCAGCAACAGCAGGACCGCGAGGGCGCCCGCGCCGACGACCACCGCGGTCGTGAGGTCCACGGAGCTGTCGCCGTCCCCCGAAGCCGTACCACCGCCGCCACCGCCGTCCGACGACGCCTTGCCGCCACCGGGCGCGGGCCCCGCGCCCTTGCCCGCGTCCTTGAGGTCGACCCGCCGCACCTCGGCGCCCGCGCCCTCCGAGCTGAACATCAGCGCCCTGCCGTCCGCGGTGTACGACACGCCCTCCGACTGGCCCTGGATGGGCGCCTTGACCCGGTCGTCGGAGCCGAGCCGCCCCTCCGGCTTCCACTCGTAGCCACGGGCCGAGAAGTACGAGCGGAGCACCAGCCGCTTCCCGTCGGGGGAGAACGAGCCGTCCGTCACCCACGGCACCTCCCCGATCCGCCGGAAGACATTGGTGCCGGAGCTGCTCAGCTTCGCCGGGGCCTCGTACAGCCCGCCGCCGTCCTCGTTCTTCGAGGCGATGTAGACCCGGCCGGTCTTCGGGTGGACCATCAGCGCCTCGGCGTCGCGCGGCCCGTCCTCGTACTTCACGGTGTACTGGGTGGCGCGCACGGTGGTGTTCCCCAGCTGCGCGGGCTCGGGGAAGCTGTAGATCCACACGTGCTTCCAGGTGCCGTTCCTGTTGTCGCCGATATCGCCCACGTACACCCGGCCGTCGGAGCCGACGGAGATCGCCTCCATATCGCGGGGCGTCCCGACGCCCGTCATGGTCACCGTCGCCACGGTCTTCCCGGTGCGCGAGTCGACGGCGAAGACCCGCGGCCGGTCCTGGTCGTTGTGCGTCCAGTAGATCCCCGGGTGGGCCCGGCTCGCCGCCAGCCCGCTGGACTCGGTGATGCGGTCGTCCTGGAACGAGAAGTTCGAGTCGGGCCCGTCGGCGGCGGCCGGGGCGGCGGCCGCCAGGGCGAGCACGGGAGCCAGCGCGAGGGCGGCGGCAACGGTGGCACCGGAGACCGCGGAAACGGCGGACGAGACGGCGGAGGGGACGTACGGGAACGAACGCATGGCACCAGCCTGCCATCCCGGCCGTAAAGCATCCGTGACCTGTGGAAAACTCCTGCCGACTCCCGACAACTCCCGCCCGACGGAACGCTTCTGTGGACAACCCCGTCACCCACCGGCGGCGCCGGGTCGGGCCGGTCCCCCGCCGGAACACCGCACCGACGCGTCATGGGCGAAGACCACCCGGCGCGGCCCGAACTCCCCGACCCGGTCCAGCCAGGCCGGGTACGGCGGCAGCGGGGGCGCGGCACCGTCGGCGGCGGCCGTCCGGGCCAGCAGGCCGCGGGGGTGGCGGACGAGGTACGCCAGGGCGGGTTCGACCCGGGGGTACGGCAGCCCGGCCTCGGCCGCGGGCCGGATGAAGTACCCGAGGTCGAGCCGGGTGACGGTGACGGTGTCCCGGGCGCCCGCCCCGTCCGCACCTGCCGCCGTACCACCGGGTCCGGCGGCCGTGCCCTCCCCGTGGCCGTTGTCACATCGCGGCACCCCGCCGGCCTCGGACATCATGACTCCCATGCGTTTTCTGTTCGTCGGCGACTCCATGACCATCGGACGTGCCGGCGACTGCACCTGGCGCTACCGGATGTGGCAGCACCTCTCCTCCCCTTCCTTCCCCGGTGACCACGAGATCGTCGGCCCCCGCAGCTCTCTGTACGATCCGGCCGCCGACGCCCCGGTCTCCGCGGCGTACGCCGATCCCGCCTTCCCCGCCGAAGCCCGCCGCCATCTCGCGGGCTGGGGCGAGGGCTGGCTGCACATGGCCCCGGTGATCGGTGAGACGGTGGCCGTGCACCGGCCGGACGTCCTGCTCGTCTCCCTCGGGCTGATAGACCTCGGCTTCTACACCGACAGCGGGCAGACGGCCGCCAACGTCCGCCGTTTCGTCGCCGCGGCCCGTGCCGCCTCGCCGCGGGTCCGGATGGTGCTGCTGCCGGTGATCCCGAACGTCCGGGCCCGTACGGACGCCCCGTTCGCGGCCGAGTGCGACCGCTTCAACGAGCTGCTCGCCAAGGCAATCGCCGATCTCGACGAGCCGTCGTCCCCGCTGCTCCTGGCGCCCCCGCCGCGCGACTGGGCCCTGGACGCCGACACCTACGACGGCACCCACCCGGGCCCGAGCGGCGAACACCGGCTGGCCGAGGCCTTCGCGACGGCCATGCATCAGGCGTGGGGCCTCGGCGGCCCCTACCGCGCACGCTGAGCCGCGACCGCGGGGCCGGGACGGGACCGGGACCGCGCGAACCGTAACAACGCCAACCGGCCCCGCGCAGCGCAAAGGGGGGCGGGGATCTGCCCCCGCCCCCCTTCCGCGCCGTGCAGCGGCGTCAGTCGCCCTGGAAGGTCCGCGCGTACGTGACCCGGTCCAGCTTGTAGTAGTCGGCGGCGCACTGCGCGGGCCAGGCCCGTGTCCCGTTCCTGCTGTACGGCTCCAGCATCCGGGAGATCTTCGTCGGGGTGTACGGCATCACCTTCTCGCCGCGGGCCGCGCCTTCACGCAGATACGCGTCCTGGCGGTCCCACTTCACCGCCCGCGCCCGCATGTCGTCTCCGAGCTTCAGCACTCCGGAGCCCAGGGAGCCGACGGTGACGGCGCAGACCGCGGCGGCGAGCGCCACGGCCAGGGTCCCGGTCCGCCGGGGGGCCGTCACGGTCGTACCCGCGGTGAACCGCAGGCTCAGCCACCGGCCCAGGAACGCGCCTGCCGCGACCAGCAGGAACGCCCACAGCAGCAGATAGTCGTTCCAGGTCCGCTCGGTGGTGACGACCTTGGCGCCGAAGACCGGATAGGTGATGACCGTGCAGAGATAGCCGGCGATCAGGAACGCCGCAGCGCCCAGGCCCAGCAGGACCCCGGGGCGGACCGGGAGCAGTACCCGGGGCGCTTCCGGGTCGCGCCGCGCCAGCAGCCCGATCACCACGCCCGCGGCGACCGCCCCGACGTACTGCCAGGTCGTCACGACCGTGCCGAGGATCTCGGCGAAGCCCTTCGCCGAACCCCACAGCGATTCCGGCGCCAGCATCGACACGTTCTCCGCGCCGAAGCGGCTGCGGCGGTTGCGGGAGCCCGGGGAGGTCACCAGGATGATCGTCCCGATGGCGATTCCGGCCATGCCCGCCAGCGCCCAGATCCGCGCCGGGCGGCGGTAGCGCTCGACGAGGAGCAGTCCGGCGAAGAGGACGACGCCGGAGAGCACGACGAGCGCGACGACCGACGCCTCTTCGGAGAGGGTGCCCATGAAGACACCCGCGAGGACGACGACCACCAGGGCGGCGATCCGGCCGCGGCGTCCGCGCGCCCGCAGCAGCGGGACCGCGGCGGCTGCCGCGAGCACCGGGGCCAGGGTGTGCGAGACGGAGGCGGCGGGCCAGTAGAAGGTCTTGTACGTGTTCGGGGTGGCGAACAGGAAGACCGCGGTGATCATCCCGGCGGCCAGCAGCGGCACCCCGCGCGGCACCCGGGTCCCGGTCCGGCGCAGCAGCGTCGCCACCACCGCCCAGAGCAGCAGGATCATCAGGGCGCCGCTGATCGGCCCGTACCACTGGTGTCCGGCAACGGGGAACTTCGTATAGGCGCCGACGAGGATGCCGTTGGCGACCCGGCCGTTGTCGGTGAAGTAGAAGGTGTGGACCAGGCCCCACATACCGTCCTCGCGGACGTCCGGGATGAAGCACCACTCGTCGGCGCTGGGCCGGACATGGCGTCCGAACCACATGGCGAGCGCGAGCAGTCCGAGGGGCAGTGCGGCGAGGGCGAGCGGCCAGTACTCCGCCCACCCCCTCTTCTTCCCGGGCCCGCCGGGCTCCGGCGCGGGGGCGTCCTCGGGCGGCTGGGCGGGTAGGTCGATGCTGGTGGCCAAGGTCAGGGCTGCCTCTCGTGCAGCCCGGCGCCGGCCGTGGCCTTGGGGGTGGTGGGCATGGTGGTCTCGTCCGTCTCCCGGATCACGTAGTGGGGCCTGCGCTTGGACTCGTGGTAGATCCGGCCCACGTACTCGCCGATCACACCGAGGGTGGCGATCTGGATGCCGCCGAGTCCGACCATCGCGGCGATCAGGGTCGCATAGCCGGGGGTGTCGACGCCGCTGACGAGGACGTTGACGACGATCCACACGGCGTAGGCGAGGGCGGAGAGCACCAGCCAAAGACCGGTGTGGATGGCCAGGCGCAGCGGTCGGCTGTTGAAGGAGAGCAGGCCGTCGATGCCGTAGTTGATCAGCCTGCGCCCGCCCCACTTGGACGATCCGGCGGCGCGTTCGACGTTCTCGTAGGTGAAGGTGACGGTGTCGAAGCCGATCCACGAGAACAGGCCCTTGGAGAAGCGGTTGCTCTCGGGGAGCGTCAGCAGGGCGTTGACGGCCCGGCGGGACAGCAGCCGGAAGTCCCCTGCGCCGTCGATGACTTCGACGTCCATCGCCCGGCGCACCAGCTTGTAGTAGGCCTGGCTGACGGTGGCCCGGATCAACCCCTCGCCGCTGCGGTCGCGTTGGGCGATCACCTGGTCATAGCCGTGGCCGTGCAGCTCCAGCATCCGGGGGATCAGCTCCGGCGGGTGCTGGAGGTCGGCGTCCATGATGACGACGGCGTCGCCCCGGGCCATGCGCAGCCCGGCCAGCATCGCGGACTCCTTGCCGAAGTTGCGGCTGAAGGAGGTGTAGCGGGCCCGGACGTCCGTCTCGGTGAGCTTTCTGAGGCGCTCGCGGGTGCCGTCGGTGCTGCCGTCGTCGACGTAGCAGATCTCGTACGCGTCGCGGTCGGCCGCGGACCCGCCCTGGGAGTGGGCCGGGAAGAGAGCGGCGTCCAGCGTTTCGACGAGCGTGGTGTGGAAGGTCTCGATCACCTCGTTCTCGTTGTAACACGGAACGACGATGGAGATCTTGGGCATCGGAAAACGGCTTCTCTCGTCGGCTGTCAGGCAGTCAGAGCGTTTCCGCGGGGTTTCGGTTGGCTCCGTTTTGTTGTGACGTCGGTCACAATCGTCCAGCGCGGGCGCTCAGGATCGCGAGATTCGCCCCATTTCGTCAACCCGAGAACCACCCGTGCGTGCAACGGCGGGACGTGATGGCAGGTCACGGCGGTGCGGCCGGGCCGACCGGATCGGCGGACCCCCGTCCCCCTGCGGCTGCCCGGGACCGGGCTCGGTATCCCCGGCCCCCGGCGGCCGCAACCTTGTGTGGAGCGCGCCCGGGCGGACTATGTATGGACCCATGGAGTACACGCAACTGGGACGCACGGGTCTCAAGGTCAGCAGGATCGTCCTCGGGACGATGAACTTCGGCCCCTACACCGCCGAGGCCGACAGCCATACGATCATGGACGCGGCGCTGGACGCGGGCGTCAACTTCTTCGACACGGCCAACACCTACGGCGGCCCCGGCGACCGGGGCCGGACCGAGGCGATCATCGGGAAGTGGCTCGCGCAGGGCGGCGGGCGGCGGGACAAGGTCGTCCTGGCCACCAAGGTGTACGGCGCCGTGCACAACGAGGACGGCCCGGTCTGGCCCAACCACGAGAAGCTCTCCGCCTACGGCATCCGCCGCGCGGTCGAGGCCAGCCTGAAGCGCCTCGGCACCGACCACATCGACCTGTACCAGTTCCACCACATCGACCGGGCCACCCCGGTCGACGAGATCTGGCAGGCCGTCGACACCCTGATCCAGCAGGGCAAGATCCTCTACGCGGGTTCGTCGAACTTCCCCGGCTGGAAGATCGCGCAGATGAACGAGGCCGCGGCCCGCCGCAGCTCGTACGGCCTGGTCAGCGAGCAGTGCCTCTACAACCTCTTCGAGCGGCGTTCGGAGCTGGAGGTGATCCCCGCGGCGCAGGAGTACGGCCTCGGCGTCATCCCCTGGTCCCCGCTGCACGGCGGGCTGCTCGGCGGGCTGCTGCGCAAGGAGCGGGAGGGGCAGCTCTCCCCCCGCTACACCGGCCACGGCGCGTCACTGCTGGCGCGGCCCGGGGTACGGGAGCAGATCGCGGCCTACGAGGACCTGCTCGACAAGCACGGTCTGGAGCCGGGCGAGGTGGCCCTGGCCTGGCTGCTGACCCGCCCCGGGGTCACCGGCCCGATCGTCGGCCCGCGCTCGGCCGAGCAGCTCGACAGCGCCCTGCGGGCGGCGGAGCTGACGCTGGGCGACGAGCTGCTGACGGCGCTCGACGAGCTGTTCCCGCCGGTGGGCGCGGCGCCGGAGTCGTACGCCTGGTAGCAGGGGGTACGGGAGCGGGTGCCGTACGCCGCGGGCGGCGGCACCCGTAACACCCCCGGTGGCTACCCTCCGACGACGGAAGCCACCGCGATGATCGCGAACATGAACACGAGCGCACCGGCCATGATCCGGTTCCTGGTCTTGGTCTTCACCCCACGAGACTAACCCGGCGGTTCATTTTCCCAGCGGCCAGGTGGCGAGGGTCTCGTACCAGGAGTCCTCGCCCCGGCTCGGCGGATGGCTGCGGATCAGCGAGAACTCCGCCACCCGCCAGGGCGTCCCGGTAAAGCCGTCCAGCTCCGCCGCGTATGCCGCGAGTCCGGCGGCGGGCGGGGCGGCGGGGGAGGCCCCGCGCCGGGTCCTGGCGAGGGTGAGATGCGGGGTCCAGTGCCGCCGCTCCTCCATGACGATCCCGGTGCGGCGGGCGGCGGCGTCGGCCCGCTCGGCGAGCCGCCGCAGGGCCGCGACGTCGTCGTCCTCCCCGGCGGCCCCGGCCCAGAGGATCCCCTGCCCGAAGTGCCCGCCGCCGCTGATCGCGACCCGGAACGGCACACTGCGGCGCGCGCCACGGCGGAACCGTTCCTCCAGCTCGGGCAGGAGCCCTTCGTCCACCTCCCCGAGGAAGGCGAGGGTGTAGTGCCACCCCGCCGGGCGGGTCCACCGCAGGGCGTCCGCCCCGGGCGCCGCCTGCCGCAGCCGCGCGACGGCGGCGGCCAGCTCGTCGAGCTGCGCGGCGGGCGGGACGACGGCGGTGAAGAGTCTCATGGTGCTGATGCTGCCAAAGGGGCGGTACGGGTGGGGGGAATCCCGCTCCCGGACGGGAAATCCCGTGGCCGGGCGGGATTCCCGCAGCCGGGCCCTGCGGGCGCGGGGCTACCCCGCCCGGGCCGGGCTCTCCTTGTGCGAGACCGGGCCCTGCTGCTTGGGGACCAGGGCCAGATGCGGGTGGCCCCGGCGCAGGTCGAGCTTGAGGCGGACGCCCGCCGCGCGGGTGAGCATCAGCCCCACCCCGATCGCGGCCAGCAGCGAGACCGCGCCGCCCGCCGCGAAGCCGATCCGGGGGCCGTAGACGTCGGTGATCCAGCCGACGAGCGGCGCGCCCAGCGGCGTACCGCCGACGAAGACCATCATGAACAGGCTCATCACCCGGCCGCGCACGGCGGGGTCGGTGGCCATCTGGATGCTGGAGTTGGCCGTCACGTTCACCGTGAGGCCGAACATGCCGATGGGGACGAGGAGCACCGCGAACAGCCAGAACGACGGGGCGAACGCGGCGACGACTTCCAGGGCGCCGAAGAGGACCGCGGCGCCCACGAGTATGGACAGCTTCGACACGCCACGGCGGGCCGCGAGCAGCGCGCCCACCAGGGAACCGACCGCCATCAGGGTGTTCAGCAGGCCGTACGTCTCGGCGCCGGAGTCGTACACGTCGTGGACGAACGCGGTGAGCCAGATCGGGAAGTTGAAGCCGAAGGTGCCGATGAAGCCGACGAGCACGATCGGCCAGATCAGTTCGGGGTGGGAGGAGACATAGCGCAGGCCCTCCCGCAACTGCCCCTTGGCGCGCGGGGCGCGGTGGGACGGATGCAGCTCGGAAGTGCGCATCAGCAGCAGGCTGGCGATGGTGGCGAGGAACGACAGTCCGTTGAACAGGAAGGCGTAGCCGGTGCCGACTGCGGTGATCAGCACACCGGCGACGGCGGGGCCGACGAGCCGGGCGGACTGGAAGTTGGCGCCGTTGAGGCTGACGGCGTTGGCGAGTTGGTCAGGACCGACCATCTCGTTGACGAAGGTCTGCCGGGCCGGATTGTCGACGACGGTGACGAGGCCGAGCAGGAACGCGGTCAGATAGACGTGCCAGACCTGGACCTGTCCGGTCAGGGTGAGGACGGCGAGCCCGAGTCCGGTCGCGGCCATCGCGGACTGGGTGAACAGCAGCAGGGCCCGCTTGGGCAGCCGGTCGGCGAGGACTCCGCCGTACAGACCGAAGAGGAGCATCGGGAGGAACTGGAGCGCGACCGTGATGCCGACGGCGGACGCGGAGCCGGTGAGCGTGAGCACCAGCCAGTCCTGGGCGATGCGCTGCATCCAGGTACCGGTGTTGGAGACGACCTGGCCGATCGCGTAGAGCCGGTAGTTCCGGATCTTCAGCGAGCTGAACATGGTGGTAGGAGCGGGTGCGGGTGCGGAGTCTGCTCCGGGTCCCGTACTCAAAAGGGTTCGCCTCCTCGGCCGTCGGTTACAGGTGGGCGAGCTTCTCCAGGACGGGGGCGGCGGCGCGCAGCTTCTCCCACTCGTCTTCGTCGAGACCGTCGGCAAGCTCCGTCAGCCAGGCGTTCCGCTTGCTGCGGCTCTCTTCGAGCATGGCCTCGGCCTGCTCGGTCTGGCTGACGACCTTCTGCCTCCGGTCGTCGGGGTGCGGCTCCAGCCGGACCAGTCCCTTGGCCTCCAGCAGCGCGACGATCCGGGTCATGGACGGCGGCTGTACGTGCTCCCGCCGCGCCAGCTCCCCGGGGGTGGCCGAGCCGCAGCGGGCGAGGGTGCCGAGCACCGACATCTCGGTGGGGCTCAGCGACTCGTCGACTCGCTGGTGCTTGAGCCGTCGGCCCAGCCGCATCACGGCCGAGCGCAGCGCGTTCACCGCGGCCTGGTCGGCGTCGCCGCCGTGCGGGGCCCCGGTGTCACCATGGGACAGGTCTGACATGTTTGTTAGCATAACTCATTACTCTGTCTAAATACCAGTCGGACGGCAGAGGCCCTTGTGGTGGTGCGGGGCAAGCCCTCATCACCCGTACGAGTGATCACCGCATGAAAAGTGACGCCGGGGCGGCGGCCGTGGGGCAACCCTGGCGGCATGAACGGTGGGAAATCAGCTGTCCTCAGCCTGCGCATAGACGCGGACCTGCTGGAACGTATCCGCGGGCATGCGGCCAAACGCGGAATGAGCGTCCAGGACTATGTCGTCCGGACGCTCATTCGCGATGACTTCGACGAACGGTTCAAGGTGGCGGTGGAGGAGACGGAGGAGTTCTACGGGCGGACCTGAACCCCTCCCCCGCGTCGCCGCCGCCGGGGTGTCAGCCCGCGGTTCCGCGGCGTCCGCCACTGCGGCGGCGCTCGCCGCCGCGGGCGGAGGGGGCGCCCGGAGCCGTACCGGAACCGCGCGGGGACCGCCCGGAACCGGAAGCCGTACCGGAAGCCGAACCGGAGCCGCGGCCACCGCGGCCGCCTCCGCCGGAGGCCGTACCCGACCGGCCGGAAGCGGAAGCGGAAGCCGTACCGGAACCGCGGCCGCCACGGCCGCCCGCGCCGGAGGCCGTACCGGAACCGCGCGAGGACCGGCCGGAACCTTCGCCCTCGCCCCCGCCGGCACCCTGCGGGCGCCGGCGCCGCGAACGCTCACCGGACTCGCCGCCTCCGCCGCCCTGGCGCCCCCGACGGGCCGCCTTCGGCTGCGTGGGCGCGGGCACCTCTATGGTCACCGCGACGCCCGAGGGCTCCCTGGCACCGGTGACGGTGGCCAGTTCGGCGTCGGTGGAGGTGACGGCGGCCGTACGGGGGCGGATGCCCGCGTGCGACATGAGCCGGGTGAACTCCCGCTTCTGCTCGGGCAGCACCAGCGTGACCACGCGGCCGGAGCCACCGGCCCGGGCGGTGCGCCCGCCGCGGTGGAGGTAGTCCTTGTGGTCGGTGGGCGGATCGACGTTCACGACCAGGTCGAGATCGTCGATATGAATGCCGCGGGCCGCGACGTTCGTCGCCACAAGCGCGGTGACCTGGCCGTTCTTGAACTGGTCCAGGGTGCGGGTGCGCTGCGGCTGGGAGCGGCCGCCGTGCAGCGCGGACGCGCGGACACCGACGGACAGCAGCCGCTTGGTGAGCCGGTCGGCGGCCCGCTTGGTGTCGATGAAGAGGATGACCCGGCCGTCACGGGCCGCGATCCGGGCGGTGACGGCCTTCTTGTCGGTCTCGTCCTGGAGGTGGAGGACGTGGTGCTCCATGGTGGTCACGGCGCCCGCCGAGGGGTCCACCGAGTGCACGACGGGGTCGGTCAGGAACTGCTGCACCAGCTTGTCGATGTTCCGGTCCAGGGTGGCCGAGAACAGCATCCGCTGCCCGTCCGTCCGCACCTTCCGGATCAGCTTGGTGATCTGCGGCAGGAAGCCCATGTCGGTCATCTGGTCGGCCTCGTCGAGGACCGTGATCCGGACGTCGCCGAGGACGCAGTCACCACGTTCGACGAGGTCGTTGAGGCGCCCGGGGGTCGCCACGACGACCTCGGCGCCGCGCCGCAGCGTACCGGCCTGCTTGTTGACGGACAGCCCGCCGACGACGGTCGCCATCCGGAGGTTCACGGACGTGGCGTACGGCGTGAGGGCGTCCGTCACCTGCTGGGCCAGCTCCCGGGTGGGGACCAGGACCAGCGCGAGGGGCGCCTTGGGCTCGGCGCGCAGCCCGGCCGTACGGGCCAGCAGCGCAAGCCCGAACGCCAGGGTCTTCCCGGAACCCGTCCGCCCCCGGCCCAGCAGGTCACGCCCGGCCAGCGAATTGGGCAGGGTGGCGCCCTGAATGGGGAACGGCGAGGTCACGCCCTGTGCGGCGAGGGTCTTGAGCAGCGCCTCGGGCATATCGAGGGCGGCGAAGTCCTCGACGGCCGGCAACGGCGGCGTCTTGGACTCGGGGAGCTTGAAATCCTTGGGCGCCGCCACGGCGGGCGGGCCCGAAGGGGCACGACGATTCGACTTCTGGGGCCTGCGGGACATGCGGTGTCCGCCTTCCTGCTTCCTGGGCACGATGTCCCGGCACAACGCGAAACGGGGTCCGCACCACGACGGTGCGGACCCCGTTGAGCGGATACGCGTCCGGTGATCGGACTCTGGAGGCCAAGGCCCCGTCCGGAGCTGCCGGAAACAAACGAAGCGCCTGAGGAAGATGTGGATCTCGCAATATCTGCCAGGCGCACGGGTTCATGGTTGCTACAACTACAGCCTAGGAACCCTAGCACACCCCCTCCCTGCGGGTGGCGGGGGTCCGGGGAGCGGGATGCCGCAGCGGGCCGGGGCCGGGGGCCGGGCGAGCGCCCGATACCGGCCAAGGCGGGGCGGACGGGGAACGCTCCGCCCGTACCGTTGTTACTTTGCGCAACGGGCACGTTCCGTATCCGGGAGATCACTTCGGCGGTCGACCTGCCGCACCCCCGGCCTGCTCTGCCCGTCCCCGGCCCGGAACACCCTTCGAGCACCCGCTCAAGAGAAGGAAGACGGGAAGGAGCACGATGATGTCCGATGCGCATGTCCATATCCCCGAAGGGGCCTAGGACCGGCTCGCCGCGGCAGCTGCCGCAGAAGGGTTGTCTCTGCGCGCCTACCTGACCCGCCTCGCCGAGACCCGGCCGCCCCCGGCCGAGCGTGCCGATCGGGCGAAGGAAGCAAAGGCCTCGCTGGAGCCGTGGAACGGCTACGCCCCGTCCGCTTCCGAGGAAAAGGAGCTGGACGGCGAGCTGGACCGGCGGCTCGCACAGGCGAGCCGCCGATAGGTGAAGGGGCATCATCACCATGACCACAAAGGCCGGGGCGGGGACCGTGCAGCCGCTCCGGTCGATGTCCCGGACGGAGCCTGCCTGGATCAGGAAGCCGACCGCCAGGAGCGCGGGGCGGGCCCTGGTCGGCGGCGGCGCCTGAGGGGGCGGGCCGGTGGGTCAGGACCAGTGGATGACGACGTAGCCGTCGGTGCCGGCGGTTCCAGGGTCCCCGGGACTGTTGGTACCGCCCAGGTGCCCACCGTTCCCTCCAATGGCACGACCGGCGGGGTTGCTCGTGCCGACGGTCGCAGGGTTTCCGCCGCCCCCGCCTCCGTACCCGGAACTTCCCTGCCCGTTCTCGCCCGGGCGAACGAAGCCCCCGCCGCCCAGCGCGGTGTCGGCGGGAGCGGTACCACCGCCACCGGCGCCACCCGAACCGAAGAAGGTGCCTCCGGTACCGCCGCCGGCGGTCACATGGACGGTGCCGCCGTACTCGATGGTGGTGTCGCCGCCGTTGCCTCCCGCCGCTCCATCACCGTCTACGGCGCCTCCCGCGCCGCCTGCGCCACCCGTCCCGATCGTGATGGTGATCGTCTCCAGTGGAACGACGGTGATCGCGCCGCGCACATAGCCGCCCGCTCCACCACCTCCGCCGGGCCTTGCTCCCAAGGCGTTCCCGCCGCTGCTCCCGGAACCGCCGCCGCCCGCTCCCCAAGCGTCGATGTGGAGGCCGGTCACATCCTCCGGGACGGTGAACGTGGCGGTCGTGGTGAACTCGCGGACTCCCGCGGTGACCGCCTGGGACGGCGCCGCCGCGGCGGTCAGTGCCGAACCGGTCAGCGTCAGCACCGCGGCGCAGGACGCCAGCCGGGCGGTCCATCGGCCGGGGGTACGGGTCGGGGGGAGCGTGGACGTACGTGTCATGGGGGTCTCTCTTCGCTCGGTGCGGGCAGAGAGCGGCGCGCGGGAGCGGTCCGGCGCCCGGCCCCGGCGAACGCGGACGGGCAGGTCGGCAGCTCACGGGTCCGCCACGGCGTGGACACGCCTGACCGGCGGTTTCAGGGGCCGACCTGGGGCGCTCACACCTGCCTGATGCGTACCCGCCGCGCGCGGCCGGACGGCCCGGAGCGGAAACAGACATCCGTTCGGCCCCACTCAGGGAAACGACAGGGCCGCCCCGGAACGGTCGGTCGTCCGGGGCGGCCCTGTCGTACGTTCGCGCGTACCGCTACTTCGCCAGGCCCAGTGCCGGCATCGCGTAGTAGAAGACGAAGACCGCCGACACCACGTACATCGCGATCGGCACCTCACGGCCACGGCCCGCCGCCAGGCGCAGGACGCTGAAGGCGATGAAGCCGATGCCGATGCCGTTGGTGATGGAGTAGGTGAAGGGCATCATCACCATGGCCAGGAAGGCAGGAACGGAGACCGTGTAGTCGCTCCAGTCGATGTCCCGGATGGAGCCCGCCAGGATCAGGAAGCCGACCGCGAGAAGAGCGGGGGTGGCCGCCTGGGAGGGGACCATCGTCGCCAGCGGGGTGAAGAAGAGCGCCAGCGTGAACAGACCGCCGGTGACCACCGACGCCAGGCCCGTACGGGCACCCTCACCGACACCCGCCGTGGACTCCACGAAACAGGTCGTGGCCGAGGACGAGGTCGCACCGCCGGAGGCGACCGCGATGCCGTCGACGAACAGGACCTTGTTGATGCCCGGCAGGTTGCCCTTCTTGTCGAGGAGCTTGGCCTCGTCACCGACGCCGAGGATCGTGCCCATGGCGTCGAAGAAGCAGGACAGCAGGACGGTGAAGACGAACAGGGTGCCGGTGAGCAGTCCGACCTTCTCGAAGCCGCCGAACAGGCTGACTTCCCCGACCAGGCCGAAATCAGGGGTGGAGACCGGGCTGCCGGGCCACTTCGGGGTGGTCAGACCCCAGCTCGGGACCTTGGCCACCGCCTCGATGATCATGGCGATGATCGTCATCACGACGATGGAGATCAGGATCGCGCCCGGCACCTTGCGGATGATCAGCACCAGGGTCAGCAGCGCGCCGAGGACGAAGACCAGGACCGGCCAGCCGTCGAGGTGACCGCCGGTGCCCAGGGTCAGCGGGACGGTGGTCTGGGCGACATCCGGGATCCGGGACACGAAGCCCGCGTCCACCAGGCCGATCAGCATGATGAACAGGCCGATACCGATCGCGATGCCCTTGCGCAGACTGCGCGGCACCGCGCTCATCACCCGTTCCCGCAGTCCGGTCGCGACCAGCAGCATCACCACGAAGCCGGCGAGGACGACCATGCCCATCGCGTCGGGCCACGACATCTTGGGCGCGAGCTGGAGCGCGACGACCGTGTTCACGCCGAGGCCGGCGGCGAGCGCGATCGGGACATTGCCGATCACACCCATGAGGAGGGTGGAGAAGGCCGCGGTCAGCACGGTGGCGGTGACCAGCTGGCCACCGGCGAGCTGGTTGCCGTACATGTCCTTCGCGCTGCCCAGGATGATCGGGTTCAGCACGATGATGTAGGCCATCGCGAAGAAGGTGGCGAACCCTCCGCGGATCTCACGGGGCACGGACGAACCGCGCTCGGAGATACGGAAGTACCGGTCGAGGCCGCTGACGGGCCCCTTCGGCGGGGTGCCGGGGGTTCCGGAGGTGGCGGTGGGAGCCGAGGGGGTCATGCGGTCCTCAACAAGCGGAATCGGGGGAACCAGGGAACCGGGGCGAATCGGGGAATTCACTCCGGTGCGGATCTTCAGCCTGACTGCTTTTGGAGATTCATACGAATAGAACCGGCCAGAAGCAAACCGTTTCAGTATGAACATATAAGGGCGAGAGCGCTATCTCCGCGCGTAGACCGCGTGTGCTGCGGGGCGGCTCGGGGCCGGGCGGGGCGCCCGGAGGGCGCACCTACACTGATCACATGGCGAAGTGGACACCCAGGCACGAGGCGCCCGAGCCCCTGGAGGGGCCCGTCGTCGCCACCATCACCGGCGGCACGATCATCTGGTTCGCCCTCTTCCTCGTGCAGATCCCCTTCTACAGCTGGTTCGCCGACCGCGATCTGATGTGGTGGGTCTGGACCTGCCTGGCCGGTGGCGGACTCGGGCTGATCGGCATCTGGTACGTCCGGCGGCGGGACGCCGCACTGAAGCGGGCGGCGGCGGACGCTCAGGACGAGGCTCCGCGCGAAGACGCGTAACCGCGGGGGCGCGGGCTCCGGGGCGCGTGGGGCCGTAGCCCCTCCCTAGCCGTACAGGCCCTGGTGTGAAGGTTCCGCCGACGGGCGCGACACCCGCGAACGGGGTTATCCACAGCGGGAGGCGGGCCCGCGCCCGCGGCCGTACCGTACGAACCATGACCCAGTCGGCGAGGATCGAACCGGACGAGCA
The DNA here is from genome assembly GCF_003932715.1 of Streptomyces tsukubensis. Taxonomy (NCBI): domain Bacteria; kingdom Bacillati; phylum Actinomycetota; class Actinomycetes; order Kitasatosporales; family Streptomycetaceae; genus Streptomyces; species Streptomyces tsukubensis. Next base: position 3,381,650 of record NZ_CP020700.1, read on the forward strand.
CGGACCCGACCACGACCACTCCAACAACAGCGACAGCGCCCGCGACCGGCGGCCCGCCGACCACCCGGCCATCGACGCCGGATCCGAACTCGACCCCGTGCATCCCGTGCGGCCACCCACACCCGCGCCCGCCACCGGGCTCAGCTCCGCACAGGTCGCGGAGCGCATCGCGCGCGGCGAAATCAACGACGTCCCGGTCCGGTCCTCCCGCTCCACCGCCGACATCATCCGGGGCAATGTCTTCACCCGGTTCAACGCGATCATCGGCGTCCTCTGGGCGATCATGCTGATCGTCGCGCCCATCCAGGACAGCCTCTTCGGCTTCGTCATCATCGCCAACACCGGCATCGGCATCATCCAGGAGCTGCGGGCCAAGAAGACGCTGGACGGGCTCGCCGTAATCGGAGAGGCCAAGCCGACCGTGCGCCGCGACGGCAAGCCCGCCGAGATCTCCACCTCCGAAATCGTCCTCGGGGACCTCGTCGAACTCGGGCCCGGGGACAAGGTCGTCGTGGACGGCAAGGTCGCGGAGGCCGACAGCCTGGAGATCGACGAGTCGCTGCTCACCGGCGAGGCCGACCCCGTGCTCAAACGCCCCGGCGACCCCGTGATGTCCGGGAGCTTCGTGGTCGCGGGCGGCGGCGCGTTCACCGCGACCAAGGTGGGCCGGGAGGCGTACGCCGCTCAGCTGGCCGAGGAGGCGTCCCGCTTCACCCTGGTCCACTCCGAGCTGCGCAGCGGTATCAGCACCATCCTCAAGTACGTCACCTGGATGATGGTCCCCACCGCGATCGGGCTGATCATCAGCCAGCTCGTCGTCAAGAACGCCGACCTCAAGGACTCCATCGCCCGGACCGTCGGCGGCATCGTGCCGATGATCCCCGAAGGGCTGGTGCTGCTGACCTCCGTCGCCTTCGCCATCGGTGTCATCCGGCTGGGCCGCAAGCAGTGCCTGGTGCAGGAGCTGCCCGCCATCGAGGGCCTCGCCCGCGTCGACGTCGTCTGCCTCGACAAGACGGGCACGCTGACGGAGGGCGGTATGGACGTGGCGGAGGTACGGCCGCTGGGCGGGGCGGACCCCGCGTACGTGGCGCGGGTGCTGGGCGCGATCGGCACGGCCGACCCCCGGCCCAACGCCTCCCAGAAGGCCATCGCGGAGGCGTATCCCGACGGTCCGGGGTGGCGGGTCCTCGACGCGCTGCCCTTCTCCTCGGCGCGCAAGTACAGCGGAGCGCGGTTCGCGGAGAACGCGGAAGAAGCGGCAGGCGCGGGCGGGCCCGGCGGCTCCGGCTCCGCGGGCCCGGGCGGCCCTGCGGGGCCTGGCAGCTCGGAGGGCTCCGCCTGGCTGCTGGGCGCGCCCGATGTGCTCCTCGCCCCCGGCGACCCCGTCCTCGGCGAGATCGACCAGCTCAACGAGCAGGGGCTGCGGGTGCTGCTGCTCGCCCGCGCCGGCTCCCTGGAGGACCCGGTGGGAGCCCGCGCCACCGCGCTCGTCGTCCTCGAACAGCGGCTTCGGCCCGATGCGTCCGACACCCTCGCCTACTTCGCCGACCAGGACGTCACGGCCAAGGTGATCTCCGGCGACAACGCGGTCTCCGTCGGCGCGGTCGCCGCCAAGCTGGGCCTGCCCGGCGCCGAACAGACGGTGGACGCCCGCACCCTGCCCACCGAGCGCGATGCCATGGCCGAGGCGCTGGAGTCGGGCGCCGTCTTCGGCCGGGTCAGCCCGCAGCAGAAGCGCGACATGGTCGGTGCGCTCCAGTCCCGGGGGCACACGGTCGCCATGACCGGCGACGGAGTCAACGACGTCCTCGCCCTCAAGGACGCCGACATCGGCGTCGCCATGGGCTCCGGCTCCGAGGCGACGCGCGCGGTCGCCCAGATCGTGCTGCTCAACAACAGCTTCTCGACCCTGCCGTCGGTGGTCGCCGAGGGCCGCCGCGTGATCGGCAACATCACCCGCGTCGCGACCCTCTTCCTCACCAAGACGGTCTACTCGGTACTGCTGGCGATCCTGGTCGTCATCAGCCAGGTGGAGTACCCCTTCCTCCCCCGCCATCTCACCCTGCTCGCCACCCTCACCATCGGCGTCCCCGCCTTCTTCCTGGCCCTGGCGCCCAACAAGGAGCGGGCCCGGCCGCACTTCGTCCGGCGCGTCATGCGGTACGCGATCCCCTCCGGGATCATCGCGGCGGCAGCCACCTTCACCACCTACCTGCTGGCCCGCTCCCACTACAGCGGTACGGACGCACTCGACGCGGAGACCAGCGCGGCGACGCTGACACTGTTCCTCGTCGCGCTCTGGGTGCTGGCGATCGTCGCCCGCCCGTACACCTGGTGGCGGATCGCGCTGGTCGCCACGATGGGGCTCGGGTTCCTGATCGTGCTGGTGGTGCCATGGCTGCAGGAGTTCTTCGCGCTGAAGCTGGTGGGGACGGCCATGCCGTGGACGGCGGTGGGCATCGCGGCCGGGGCGGGGGTGCTGCTGGAGGTGGCGTGGCGGGTGGTGGACCGCAGAGTGCCGGCGTAGGGCCGGGCCCGGGGGCGGGGCCGGAGGCGGCTTCCGTTGCGGCCGGGCCGCAGGCAGGTGCCCGGTCCCTGCGGTTACGCCTCCCCGCGGTTACGCATCCCCGCCCCGCAGCAGGGGCAGATCGTCGCCCCACGCGTCGAACACCGGCCCGTGGCCCCAGGCCCGCGCGTGCGGTTCGAGTTCGGTGACCAGCCGCCGTATCGCCGCCGGGCCCCGCGGGCCCAGCACCTCGCCCAGCAGCGGCAGCAGCCGCTCGGCCGACCACTCCGGGCGGCTCAGCGGATGGTGCCGCAGCTCCCAGGCCAGATACTTGTTGTAGGGCCGCACCCGGTTGTGGGCCGCGAAGACATAGCTGAGGAAGTACGGCACGGCCTCGGCCGCGTCCAGCCCGGCCGCCAGCGGCTGCCCGTCCCGGTCACCCTTGAGGGAGCGGTAGGCACTGCTGAGGAAGGCATCGAGCTGCTCGGGCGCGAGGACGGTGCTCTCGTCCCGCCCGAGGGTCCCCTTCGCCGCGACGAGATCACCGATCAGCCCGTCGGCCGTGTCCATCTCGACCTTGGCATGCGCGAACGCGTACCGGTTCCACTCGGTCCCGGAGCCCGGCAGCGCATGCACCCGGAACTCCGCCAGCGGCAGCACCATCACATTGATCAGGACGTCCGGCCGGATCAGCGCGGCGGGCAGCGTGTCGCTTCGCGCGGCGTCCTCGACCACGAGATACACGTCATAGCCCGAATGCTCGGTCGCCAGCTCCTCCCGGGTCCGCGAGCCGGTGAGAACGAGCCCGAGCACCCGGTGGTCCCTGCGGACCCGGTTGAGCAGCGCGGCGTACTCCTCGGCAGCCGCGGCGGCTGAGGCGATAGCGGTCACCCGGCCACCCCATCACGCCGGGGCGCGGGTTCCAACCCACAGTCACCCACCAAACACGCGTGCGCGTGGCTCGGGGGTTTGCCCGGGGGTTCCGTCTCCCCCATGGCCCGAGGCCGTCGGGCCCCGGGCCCCGGCCCGGGGGTGCCGTTGCCCGCGGGGTGCGGGTGTGTTGGGCCCCCGGGCCCCGGGGTGGGCGTTGCCCGCGGGGTGCGGGCAGCTCCTGCGTTGGGCCTCGGGCCCCGGGGGGCGGGGGTTGCCCGCGGGGTGCGGGCTGCTCCTGCGCCTCAAGCGCCGGCGGGGCTGAAAGATTGGGTGACCGTTGCTCCGTGGTGTAGGTCGCCGGTCCTGCCGGTGCGGGTGGGTCGGTGGCCTCCGGGCTCACCTCCTCGCAGACTGCGATGCACCGCCCGAAACACGTCCGGTCTTGTCGCAGCCTGCTGCGGGGGCGACCCTGCACCCCCCTCCCACGTGATCCCCGCACGATCAGTCGCCCAAGGTCCTCGGTGTCGTTGCGCGTCACCGGGGAGGCGAAACTCTCCTGATCACCGCCCCCGGAAGACACCACCCTCTCGGGGCACAGGCACCCCCTGATCTGCGGGGACCACGTGATGGGTGACTGCGCGAACTCCGTTCTCCCCGGGATCAAGTCGGGTGTCTCGGGAGGGGGGTGCAGGGTCGCCCCCGCAGCGGACCTGCGACAAGCACAGTTTGCCCAAGCACAGTGCATCGCAGGCCGCGAGGAGGTGAGCCCGGAGGCCCACGACCCGGCCGCACCCGACAAGACCCCGCGCCTACACCACGGAGTAACGCGACCCGACCACCGGAGGACCCGCACCCCGCAGGGGCAGCACCTCAAGCCACAGAGCCTGCACACCGCAGGTGACCCGCCCCGGGGCACAGGGGCCCGAGGCCCCCCGGCTCAGCCCCCTGCGGTCGCGGCGGGCGGCGGGCCGTCGAACCAGCGGTCGCGGGCCAGTTCCTCCGTGCGCGAAGAGTCCTCCAGCAGCGCCGCGACCTCGAAGCGGCGCGGCCACTGGCCCGCCGCCCAGGCCAGGCCCGCCGCCACGCCCTCCAGCGTCGCCGCGTGGACCACCCCGTCCGGCGTACGCCGCCAGTCCAGTTCCACCCCGCCCGCCACCAGCTCCTCGTGCTCGACGTACGTCCGCGGCGTCGCCGGGCCCAGCAGCACCCGTACCGGCTCCGGTACGTCGTGCTCCTCACCTTCCGTCGTCACCTCGGCCCGCACCGTCTCGCTGAGCCGCCGTACCTGGAACAGGTCCGCCAGCTCCGCCGCCCGCTCCGGGCGCACCGGGAGCAGCGGCAGCCCGCCCGTCAGCGGGATCAGGTCCGGTACGTCCGCGACGACCGCGTCCGCCGCGTCCACGACCCGCACCTCGCCGTCGACGACCGCCCGCAGCTCGTCCGGGAGCGTCACCTGGTCCGGGTCCAGGTCGGCCAGCGCCGAGTACAGGCCGTGGAGCTGTGCCGCGCCCACCGGCCGGTCCGGGTCGGCCAGCCGGCCCAGGAGTTCCGCGCCGCCGCCGGGCTCGTCGATGAGGGCCGCGACCGAGGTCCGTACCCCGAGGGCGCGCAGCACCTGCGCATCGTCGAAGCCGGTCGCGTCGACCGCCTCGTACAGCCCGGCCAGCAGGGGGTCGCCGCCCGCGGCGCGCAGTCCCGCCGGGCGCCGGCCGTCGAGCACCGGATGGTCGCGGAGCCACCAGGCCGTGTAGGGCCGTACGGTCTCGGTCGTCCCGTCGGGCAGCAGTACCCGGACCGGCTGGGTGAGCGCGTCCCGCAGCGGCGGCAGGGCGAGCAGCGCCAGGGCCTGCGGCCAGCAGTCGTCGTCGACCAGGTCCAGATCGCGTACGGCGACGATCTCGGTGGCCACCGGCGGGACCGGGGTCTCCGGCAGCCGGTCGAGGACGTCCTCGCACCAGACGTCGACGGCGTCCAGCAGGCCCGCGTCGTCCGGTTCGGCCCAGTCCCCGTCGCGGGGCTCCAGCTCGTCCGGGTCGAGGACCACGTCCGTGGCCCGTACCAGGGTGAAGTTCGCCAGCACCCCGCAGGCAGCGAGCGGCTGCTCGCCCCACCGGTCGGCCAGTTCGGTGTCGACGTAGGCGAGCGCGTCCTCCCGCATGACCGCAGCGAAGGGGCTGCCGGGGAGCACCAGCTCGCCCGCCGGGGCGGTCTCGCCGTCCTCGTCGGGCAGGGCGAGGGCGCCCAGCCACGGTTCGTCGCCGGGCTCCAGCTCCGCGTCCCGGGCGAGTCCGAGGACGGTGTCGGCGAGTTCGTCGGCGTCGAGGGCGTCCGGCGCGTTGTCGTCCCAGATCTCGCCCGCTTCCAGGGAGCCCGCGACGGCGGCCCGTACCTGCGGGGTGGTCAGCACGGCACGCGGGGAGGCGGGCAGTGCGCCCAGCTTCTCCAGCAGCGGGTGCGCGGCGTCCGCGTGGGCGACCTTGAGTCCGAGGCGGGCGAGGCGGTCCCGGATGCCGGGGGCGGTGTCCGGGAGGGGCAGGAGGACCTGCCGGGGTCCGATGACCGTACGCCCGTCGGCGAGCGGCACCGGAAGGCCCGTCAGCCGGTCGGGGTCGACGCCCGCGAGGCTGTCGTACAGCCGCCACCACCAGCCCGGCTCCCGCTCCAGGCCCGCGAGCCGGTCGATGGCCTCCGTCAGCGGCACCCGGGCCACACCGACGGTCCGCAGCTCCACCCGCCGTTCGAGACCGGCGGGCAGCAGGGTGGGCAGGACGTCGGACAGGACGCGTACGGTGTCGGCGCCCGCGCCCTCCAGCACCTCGGCCTCCACGGGCCGCAGCGCACCCGGGCGGTCGGCCTCCGGCAGCCCCGTCTCCTCGCCGTCCGGCACTTCCGGGCGCGGCGCGGCGGGCTGCAGGAACGCGGTACGCGGCAGCAGCTTCAGGATCTCCGCCCGCAGTGAACCGTCCAGCTCGCCCTTGCCGAGCGGGCCGGGCACCAGGTCGATCGTGCCCGTCGACACCGGTTCCCAGGTGCCGAGCAGTTCGGCGTACGCCTGCGCGGCCCGCTCGACGAGGAAATCGGTCAGCGGTCCGGGCGCGGGGTGGCGGCGGGCGGTGTCCAGCGGCAGGGAGGCGATGAGCAGTGCGGGTACGCCGAGGGGTTCGTCCGTCGGCGTCGGCGCGTGCACCACGGGTTCGGTCGCCGGGCGTACGGGGGTGCCGTCGCCGTCGACCGGTACGGCCCAGGTCACCGACCAGTAGGGGCGCAGCCGCTCCTCGACCGGACGGTCCTTCAGGAGGGCGGGGTCGGTGGCGCCGTGGTGGCTGACGGTCCGCCAGCGGCGCGTGCCGTTCCCGGAGCCACCGGAGTCTTCGATACGGACGTACGGCCCGTCGGCGGCGCGGGTGAGGGTCCGTACGCCGTCCGGGGTGTCGATCACGATCTCGGCGAGGCCGGTGAGGGTAAGGAGGAGGGCGTCGTCGACGGTACGGAGGAGCTGCCCGACGAGGTCGGCGGCCGCACCGTCGCGGAGCGGGAGCACGACGACGGTGTCGTAGCCGTCGGGTGCGGTGCCCTCGGCGGGCAGCGGCAGCCGGAGCGTCGGTACGTGACCGTCGCGGCGCTTCAGCTCTTCCGCGAGAGCGGTGTTCCGGTCCGCCGCCTCCTCCGCAAGCGCCCGGGCCTCCGCGAGGGACCAGCGAACACCGCCGTGCCGCCCGAGGACGGCGGGCTCGTCGCTGACCGCGAGCACCGCGGCGAACCCGACACCGAACCGTCCGACGGTGCCGCTGTCGTGGGCCTCGTCCCGTTTGGCGGAGGCGCGGAGGGTGCTGAGGGACTCCACCCCGGCCGCGTCCAGGGGGGCGCCCGTGTTGGCGGCAGCGAGCGTGTTCTCCCGGAGCGTCAGCCTGAGCCGGCCGGGGGTACGGGCGCGGGCCGCGGCGTCGGCGGCGTTCTGCGCCAGCTCGACGACGAGGCGGTCGCGGTAGCCGCCGAGGACGAGGTCCTCCTCCGCGTTCGCGTCCTCCCGGAACCGTGCGGGCACGGCGGCCCAGGCGTCGAGGACCCCGCGCCGCAGACGTGCGGTGCCGAAGGGGTCGGGGGTGCCGGGCGCCGCTTCGCTCACGCTGCTCACGGTGTGACTCCGCATCTGTCGTCGGTTGCGCCGAAGGTACCGTGGCGCCTCCCCCTGGGGTTCCTCGCCCCGGGGTCCCCGGGGTCCCGTTTCCCGCGGGGTGCGGGCTGCTCCTGCGTTGGGCCTCGGGCCCCGGGGCGGGGTTGCCCGCAAGGTGCGGGCGCTCCTGCGCCTCAAGCGCCGGCGGGGCTGAAAGATTGGGTGACCGTTGCTCCGTGGTGTAGGTCGCCGGTCTTGTCGGGTGCGGGTGGGTCGGTGGCCTCCGGGCTCACCTCCTCGCGGCCTGCGATGCACCGCTCCACGGGGAGCCCTGCTTGTCGCAGGCCACTGCGGGGGCGACCCTGCACCCCCCTCCCACGTGATCCCCGCATGATCAGCCCCCAAGGTCCCGGTGATGTCGCGCGTCACCGGGGAGGCGAAACTCTCCTGATCACCGCCCGGGGAGATATCCCCTCCTCGGGGCACAGGCACCCCCTGACCTGCGGGGACCCCGTGATGGGTGACTGTGCGAACTCCGTTCTCCCCGGGATCAAGTCGGGTGATCTCCGGAGGGGGGTGCAGGGTCGCCCCCGCAGACGGTGGCGACAAGCAGGGCTCCCCGTGGAGCGGTGCATCGCCGCCGGCGAGGAGGTGAGCCCGGAGGCCCACGACCCGGCCGCACCCGACAAGACCCCGCGCCTACACCACGGAGCAACGCAACCCGACCACCGGAGGACCCGCACACCGCAGGAGCGAAGAGAGCAAGAAAGGGGCGCGAGGAACTGCGCGAACAGCCACACACGGCCCGCGGCCGGACACGCAGCCGAAACCACCAACGGCGCACCCCGTACCCCGAGGCCCCGCGGGAGGCGCTACGCGTGGCCGAGGTCCGCGTCCTCCGGCTCCTCCTCGCGCAGCGAGAACGCGTCCGGCGCGACGGAGTCCAGCACCGGCGGCGCCGGCTGCGGCGGCTTCGGCATGACCGCGGCCTCGGAGTGCCCCCCGCAGCCGTACGACAGGGACACGACGCGCCCGTCCGCCGGGGAGAACTCGTTCGCGCAGATCCCGAACGCCTGGGACAGGGAGCCCGTGATCGGCACCAGGAATCCGCAGGAGACACAGGACGCGGGGGCGGCCTGGGCCATCGGGGTCTTCGCGCCGAAGGATTCGTCCCAGCGGTCGGCCGCGGTGTGGAGCCCGTAGCGGGACAGGACCCGGGCTCGCCGCATGCCCAGTTCCTCCGCGAGGGAGGCGATCGCGCCGCGCCCGTTGAGGACGGTGTCGGCGGGGCGCCGGTCGGTCAGCTCGGCGTCCTCCTCCTCGACGCGTTCGGCGAGGTCGTGGGAGGTCCCGGTGAGGACGGAGTTCGGCGGTGGGGCGTCCTCGCCGGAGTAGCCGGGCTCCAGTCGGAGATCGTCGGCCTCGGTGGGCAGCAGATCGCCGGGGCCGAGGTCGCCGGGGCGGAGCCGTTCGCTCCAGGGCACCCATTCGGGTGCCAGGAGGGCGTCGGGTCCGGGCAGCAGAACGCTCTCGTCGAGGGTGACGACCTTGGCGCGGGAGGCGCGGGCGACGGTCACGGCCCAGCGCCAGCCCCGGTAGCCGGGCTCCTTGCATTCGAAGAAGTGCGTGACGACCCGGTCCCCGTCGGCGACGAGGGACAGGTGCTCGCCCACTACTCCTGGGGCAGCGGTCTCCTCGGCGGCCGCCCTGGCAAGTTCCACCGCCTCGGCGCACAGACGGTCGGGGGTACGGCTTCTCGTCGTCGCAGCACTCACAGGTCTCGTTCTCTCCTACGCCGTCTCACGGGGTGCGCCGGCCGTTGCGCAGGGCGGACACGAGCAGCGGGCGGAGCGGACCAGGGGGCCGCATCGACGTCCGCGCCCGGACCGGTCCGTCACGGGCACACCTCCCGCCATCCATTCTGCGGGATGCCGAAGAGGCGCGCGGCCGAGAACAATCGCCGGTGGCGCGCTACGCACGCTACCTCCTTCGCCGCCGCCCGCCCACCTGCGCGCCCCAACGGGGAGCTAACAACCCGGCATCACCCGCCGTCGGCGACCGCCTTCAGGCAGTATGGCGTGGTGGCCGCAGCCAGTTCGTCGGACGACGGTTCCGCAGCGCGCAGGGCACTCGGGACGCTCGGCCGGGCGTGCCGGGCGGTGGCGCGTGCGCTGCACCTGCCGTTTACGGGTACGGCGCGGTCGATTCGCCGGGCGACCCATGCGAACGGGGCGGGCGAGTCGGGCCTCGGCAGGCTGATCGAACTGCATGCGGTCAACGGCGCGGGCGATGTGATGATCACGGTGGCGCTGGCGTCGACGGTGTTCTTCTCGGTGCCGACGGACGAGGCGCGCGGGCGGGTGACGCTGTATCTGGCGATCACTCTGGCACCGTTCGCGCTGCTGGCGCCGGTGATCGGTCCGCTGCTGGACCGGATTCCGCACGGCCGCCGGGCGGCGATGGCGACGGCGATGCTGACGCGTGCGGTGCTGGCGGTGTCGATGTCGGCGGCGGTGGTGACGGGCTCGCTGGAGCTGTATCCGGCGGCGCTGGGGGTGCTGGTGGCCTCCAAGGCGTACGGGGTGGTCCGCAGCGCGGTCGTGCCGCGGCTGCTGCCGTCGGGGTTCTCGCTGGTCAAGGCGAATTCGCGGGTGACGCTGGCCGGGCTTCTCGCGACCGGGATCGCGGCGCCGATCGGGGCGGGGCTGCATCGGATCGGTCCGGCGTGGACGCTGTACGGGGCGTGTGCGCTGTTCCTGCTGGGGACGTTCTGGGCGCTGCGGCTGCCGCCGAAGGTGGACTCCGCGAAGGGTGAGACGAATGTTCGGGTGCTGACTCACGGCGGGAAGCGGCCGAGTCTGCGGTCGGTCGGCCCGGCGGTGATCCACGGGCTGCAGGCGAATGCGTCGCTGCGCTGTCTCTCCGGGTTTCTGATCTTTTTTCTGGCGTTCCTGCTGCGGGAGCATCCGCTGGCGGGCCAGAGCGCGGCGGTGTCGCTGGCGATAGTGGGGATCGCGGCGGGGGTGGGCAATGCGGCGGGTACGGCGGTGGGCGCGTGGCTGAAGGCCCGCGGCCCTGAGGTGATCATCGCGAGCGTGCTGGGTCTGGTGATCAGTGCGGCGGTGCTGGCGGCGGTGTTCTTCGGCGCGGGCGTGGTTGCGGTTCTCGGGGCTACGGCTGGTTTCTGCCAGGCGCTGGCGAAGCTGTCGCTGGATGCGCTGATCCAGCGGGATGTGCCGGAGTCGGTACGGACGTCGGCCTTCGCCCGTTCGGAGACGTTGCTCCAGATGGCGTGGGTGGTCGGTGGTGCAATCGGGATCGTGCTGCCGCTGAACGGTGTGCTGGGGATGGCGGTGGCGGCGACGATCGTGACGACGGGCGCGGCGGCGTCGATCCGCGGCCTCCTGGCGGCGAGCCGCCGCGGCCCCCGCCCGGGCAGCCGCCCCCGCGTTGCGTAATCAAGACCGTCACGGCGTACAGGCCTGGGCCGATGGTCCACTGTTCACGACCCGCCCACCCTCAGGTGCCGTCGAGTGAGCCCAGGGAGCGCGACAAGTTCTGGGAGGGGACCCTAAAAGGCCACCATGGCGCATACGCCTCGGGCCCAAGGGTCCACTGCTCACAACCCGCCCGCCCCCGGGTGCCGGCGAGTGAGCCCGGGGAGCACGACAAGTTCTCGGAGGGGACAGGCCCCAGGCCACCATGGCGCCTGTGCCCTTGGGCCAACGGGTCCACTGCTCACGACCCGCTCAACCTCATGCTCCGGCGAGTGAGCCGAAGGGGCGCGTCTGGGGGTCCCCCCACGCCGGAGGCGTAGGGGGACTGGAGGGAGAACGCGCGCAGGCCGCGAGGAACGAGCGGCCGAGCACGATCGACTGAAGAACCCGGCTTAAGCGCCCCGGAGGCGAACCGAGCCCCAAAAAAAACAGCGACCCGCCCCGGAGGGGCCCCCGCGTGGACGGGGAGGCGGGGACAGATAGCCTTCGGGCATGACCGTTGCGTTCTTGTCCGGGACCCGCCGCCGGGCCACCGCCGCCGTCGCCATCGTCGGCGCCGGGCTTCTGACCCTGTCCGCCTGCGAAAAGCCGACTCCGGTCGCGACTCTGACGATCGGGTCGGAGTCGGTCAACACGGAGGCTGCCTGCTACAACGACGGCAAGCCGCTGGCCAAGGACGTCTATGACGCGTGCATGAAGGAGACGGGTAAGACCCTTGAGGTCGATCCGGATCTGCCGCTGCGCATCGGTGTGGACCCGGCGATTGCCGAGAACGGCTGGGTGCTGGGTGTCGAGGGCTCGCTGTCGAACGAGGCGGAGGAGTCCAAGAAGACGTACCAGTCCGTCAACAGCCGTGCTTTCTTCCCGCCGGGTGGGCAGGACAAGCTGCGTCTCCAGATCGTCGAGGTGAAGGACCAGCAGCCTGTCGGTGTCTGGCAGTTCCAGCTGAAGAAGCAGGGCTGAGGCCGGGGCGGCGTACGGTGACGGCGGCCGGGGCCGGAGGCCGGTGAGGTGCGGGTACTGGTCGTGACCGCGGTCGCGCCGGAGGCGGAGGCCGTCGGCGCGGCGGACTGCGGTGCGGAGGTGCTGGTCGGCGGGGTGGGTCCTGCCGCGGTCGCCGCGCGCACGGCCGTGGCGCTGGCCGCCGGGCCGGATCGGCGCGGCCCGTACGACCTGGTGGTCTCCGCGGGTATCGGCGGCGGCTTCGCCCCGTATGCCCCTGTCGGTTCTCTTGTCGTCGCGGAGACGATCGTTGCCGCCGATCTGGGGGCCGGGCTGCCGGACGGCGGCTGGCTGGCCGTCGACGAGTTGGGTTTCGGCCGGTCCGGGCACCGGCCGCCGCCGGAGCTGGCGCGGGCCGCCGTGGAGCTGACGGGTGCGTTGTACGCGCCGGTGTTGACGGTGTCGACGGTGACGGGTTCCGCCGCCCGGGCCGCTGAGCTGACCGGACGTCATCCGCGGGCGGGTGCCGAGGCGATGGAGGGGTTCGGGGTCGCGGAGGCCGCGGACCTGCACGGGCTGCCGGTGCTGGAGATCCGCGCGATTTCCAACGCGGTGGGCCCGCGGGATCGGGACGCCTGGCGGATCAAAGACGCGCTGACGGCTCTGACGGAGGGTTTCCGCAGGCTGCGCCCCCTCTTCGAGGGGCCCGTACCGCGGTCGGCTCTGTCGCCGTCGAAGGAGAGCTGAGATGGACATCGCGTACTCCCCCTGTCCGAACGACACGTTCGTCTTCGATGCCTGGGCGCACGGCCGGGTCCCGGGCGCGCCGCCGCTGGATGTCACCTTCGCGGATATCGACGTCACGAACGGTATGGCGGAACGCGGCGAGGGCACGGTCCTGAAGGTGTCGTACGCGGTGCTGCCGTGGGTGCTGGACGAGTATGCGCTGCTGCCGTGCGGCGGGGCGCTGGGCCGGGGCTGCGGCCCTCTGGTGCTCACCCGCGCCGGCGCGGACGGCGGTACGGCGAAGCCCGAGGGGCTCGCGGGGCGTACGGTCGCGGTGCCGTCCGAGCGGTCGACGGCGTATCTGCTGTTCCGGCTCTGGGCGGCGGACCGGGTGCCGGGCGGGGTGGGTGAGGTCGTGGTGATGCCGTTCCACGAGATCATGCCCGCGGTTCGGGACGGTGTGGTGGACGCGGGTCTGGTGATTCACGAGGCGCGGTTCACCTACCAGGACTACGGGCTGGTGAAGCTGGCCGATATGGGCGAGCACTGGGAGGAGACGACCGGGCTGCCGATCCCGCTGGGCGCGATCATCGCCAAGCGGTCGCTGGGCGTGGAGACGCTGCGGCGGCTCGCGGAGTCGGCGCGGGCTTCGGTACGGATGGCCTGGGACGATCCGGAGGCTTCGCGGCCGTATGTCCGGGAGCATGCCCAGGAGATGGATCCGTCGGTCGCGGACCGGCATATCGGGCTCTATGTGAACGAGTTCACGGCCGATTTGGGGCCGGACGGCTATGCGGCGGTACGCGGGTTGCTGACCCGCGCGGCGGCCGAGGGGCTCGTACCGCCGATTGCGCCGGGTGCGCTGGACTTTCCCGCGGCCGCGTAGCTGCCCGGGCGGTCGGGCAGTCGGGCAGTCGGGCAGTCGGGCAGGCCACCGCAGCTCCGGCGCGGTCGGGGCCGCGGGGGCGCGTACGAGGCGTACGGGCGTGAAAAAGGCCGAGAGGCTCTGTCACCGCCTCTCGGCCCCATGCGCCGGGCTCATCCGAACGGGCGAGCGCCCCCTGCGCCGTACGGCCGCGTGCCGCTGTGCACCGGGACGCGCCGTCGTACGGCTCAGACGTCGAGCTGGTCCGCCACCGCCCGCAGCATGCCCGCGATCTTGGCGCCGTGCGCCTTCTCCGGGTACCGGCCGCGCTCCAGCTGCTGGGTGACGTTCTCCAGGAGGGTGGTCAGGTCCTGGACGATCGACGCCAGCTCGTCGGGCTTGCGGCGCTGGGCCGCGGCCACCGAGGGCGTGGGGTCGAGGATGACGACGGAAAGCGCCTGGTCACCGCGTTGACCTGCGACGACACCGAACTCCACCCGCTGGCCCGGCTTGAGCACATCGACACCGTCGGGCAGCACTGACGAGTGAACGAAGACGTCGCCGCCGTCGTCGCGGGAGAGAAAGCCGAAGCCCTTCTCGCTGTTGAACCATTTGACCTTGCCGGTAGGCACGTCTGTCCTCGTCCTTGTACTCGTCGGGGCGATTCGTCGGGCGCTCGTGCGCCGGAGAACTCAGAAACGTCAGAAAGTTCAGAAGGTTAACGAAATCAGTGAAAACGATCCGGATAGCAGTGCGGGCGGGTCCTCCGACCCGCACCACACCCAAGGCTAATGGTCCAGGGGCTGGTGACAAGACGTTGCCGAACGGTTCGTCCCCGAAGGGAACTACCCTGGCCGGATGACTGCTACTCCTTCCGCGCCGGGCGACGGACTGGTCCGGGCCGGCGCGATCGTCTTCGTCGTCGGCGCGGTCGCCACGCTCATCACGTTCGCTCCGCTGTTCCTGGGGACGGATCCGTTTCCGCCGGTCGCCTATGCGGTGTGCATGCTGATGGGCGTCGGATTCATGATCTCGGGCGCCGGGGTGCTGCGTTCGATCGCGGCCCAGCGGCGGACGGCGAAAGCCGTGACGCAGTGACTCGGTGATGCGGTGGCGGAAGCCGTGACGGCGCCATGGCGTGACGGCTCGGTGACGCGATGGCGTGATGGCGCGATAGCGGCGCCGGGGCGGTTCTAACCGCCCGCGGTGAGGGACGGTGCGGTCCGGCGCAGCCAGGCGGGGAATTCCGTGAGGTCGTCGAGGACCACATCGGCTCCGGCGGCCCGCAGTTCGGCGGCGTCGCAGGGGCCGGTGGGCACGCTCACGGCCAGTGCCCCGGCCGTGTGCGCTCCCCGGACGTCGCCGGTGTGATCGCCGACGTACGCCCCGGCGCCGTACTCGCGCAGGGCTTCCGCCTTTCCTTCGGCCCACAGCCAGCCGATCACCGCGTCCGGGGTGATGCCGAGCCGGTCGAGGTGGAGTTTGGCGTTGGGCTCGTGCTTGGCGGTGACGACGATCGCCCGGCCGCCGCACTCCTGGACGGCCCGCACCGCTTCGTGGGCGCCGGGCAGGGCGCGGGTGGGCCCGATCGCGTACTCCGGATAGATCTCGCGGTAGCGGTCGCCCATGGCCTGAATCCGATCATCGGGAAACCAGTGGGCCAGCTCCTGCTCCAGGGGCGGGCCGAGCCGGGTGACGGCGAGGTCGGCGTCGATCCACACCCCGGTCTCCTCGGCGAGCCTGCGGTACGTCGCGCGGATCCCGGCCCGCGAGTCGATCAGCGTCATATCGAGATCGAATCCGACGGTGAAGGCGGGGCGAGGGGCCGACGGGTCGTCCCCGGGGGCGGCTGCGGGCGCGTTCATGGCCCCATTCTGCCCATGATTGCCCCGTACACGCTTCTCCGGCCGCACGGGCGGCCTCTCGCGACGGTTCCGCCGCGCGGACGAGGTCCGGCGGCGGATCCGGGGTGACCGCCCCGGCGGTGCCTCATACCTTCCGCGCCCGCCAGATCAGATACAGCGCGGACGCCACCGCGGCGCCCCGCAGTACCCAGGGGCCCGTCTCCAGGAAGGCGTCCCGCATCGCTTCGTCCGGCAGGGGGGTGCCCCAGCGGCCCGTGGAGCGGCCCCACAGCCAGGTGCAGCCCGCCGCCACGGCCGCGCCGGGGATGACGAAGACCGCGACCTTGGTCTGGGCCGGGCCGAGTCTGCGGGAGGCATAGGCGATCAGCCAGCCCGCCGCGAACGCGATCCACGTGCCGAAGACGGCACCGCCGATCAGCAGCAGTGCGGCCAGCAGCAGGAGCGGGCTGCCGAGACCGGCCGCAACGGCCGTGGCGGCCGCCTTCTCCGGGTCCTTCGCCCGGCGGGCGAGCAGCTTCGGCAGCAGACCGGGGGGCGGGGCGGACTCCTCCTCCGGCTCGTCCTCGGCGTCTTCGCCGGCCTCGGGTTCGTCCTCGTCGTCGCGCGGCGGATGCAGTATTTCGGGGACCTCGACGCCGCCGGTGAATCCGCCGACCCGTTCCCCCGCCCCGTACGGCCGCGGCTGGACGGTCCACCAGTCGCCGTCGCCGCCGATCCCGTCGAGGTCGGGGCCCGAACCCCGGGACGAGCCCAGTTCGTCGAGGCCCGCGAGATGCGGCGGCAGACCCGGCGGGGACGCGGGCGGCGGGGGGACCGCCGGGGCCGCGCGGTCCTTGCGGGGGCGCGGGATCAGCTTCCGGACCCGCGGGGCGGGAAGCGGCAGCCGGTCCGGGGCCGCGGGTTCCACCGGTACGGGGCGGGGGGCGGCGGTCCCGGGCGACCCGCCCGCCTTCTTGACGAGTTCATCGGGTGTGCCGAGCCGGCCCAGGATCCGCCGAACGGACGCGGGGCTGTCCGACGGTGCCTTCGCCCGCTCCTGTTCGATCCGGCCGCGCACCGACGCCACCAGCTCCATCCGCTCCCCGGAGGAGAGTTGGCGCTGCTGGGCGAGGTCCCCGACCCGGCTCAGATAGTCGTAGACGAGCTGTTCGCTCTCGATCCCCACGGACGGTTTCCCCTCGCACGCTCCCCGGACCCGGACCGGCTCCGGACGGCCCGGATCCGATCCCGGCAACGACGGTAGCGCGGTGGGGGGACGTCAGCGACTACCGTGGGGCGGATGGGGACGAAGCCCGAGGAACCGCGCGGCGCGCACCAGGACGGACCGAACGGCACGGAGCCTCAGGGCGCGGGCCGGGACGAACGGGCGCGCGGTGTACCGCGCACGCTCGCAGAGGCACTGCGCGCCGGGGGTGACGAGGAGCTGGCCGCACTGCTCCGGGCCCGCCCCGATCTGCTGAATCCGGTGCCGGGCGATCTGACCCAGCTCGCCACCCGTGCGGGCACCCGTGCCTCCGTCGTACGGGCCCTGGAGCGGCTGGACCGGTTCGCCCTCCAGACCGCGGAGGCCCTGGCGGTGGCGCCCGATCCGGCGCCGTACGAAAGCCTGCTCACCCTGCTGACCGGCGACAACGGCGGTGACGACAGCAGTGGGAGCGTCGTCGCCGCCGCGCTGCCGGGCGCGGTCGCCGCGCTGCGGACCCAGGCTCTGGTGTGGGGCGCGGACGACCGGCTGCGGCTGGTGCGCACCGCGCGCGAGCTGCTGGCGCCCTCCCCCGCCCGCCCTTCCCCGACCGGTCTGGGCCCGACCGTCGCGGAGGCCACGGCCGGGATGTCCCCGGGCCGGATCCAGGAGATCGTCGCGGCGGTGGGCCTGCCGTCGACGCACGACCCGGTGTCCGCCGTGGCATCGCTGACCGCCCTGTTCACCGACCGCGACCGGATGGCGGCCCTGCTGGACACGGCACCGCCGGAGGCCTCGGCGGTGCTGGACCGGCTGGTCTGGGGACCGCCGTACGGAGAGGTCACCGCAGACCCGACGCCACCGGTCCGCTGGCTGCGGGACCGGGGGCTGCTGCTCCCCGCCTCACCGCGCACCGTCGTGCTGCCGCGCGAGGCTGCCCTGCATCTGCGGGCGGGCCGGGCCCATCGCGTACCCGAACCGCAGCCGCCGCGGCTGGAGGCCGCCGCTTCGGTGCTGGCCGCCCGTCCACAGGTTGTGGACGGCGCCGCGGCCGCGCAGGCGCTGACGGCGCTGTCGACCGTCGAAGATCTGCTCCTGGACTGGCACGAGGGCGGGCCGCCGGTGCTGCGCGCGGGCGGGCTGGCCGTACGCGATCTGAAGCGCGCGGCGGTCGCCCTGGACACGGACGAGCCGACGGCCGCGTTCTGGCTGGAGCTGGCGTACGCGGCGGGGCTGCTGGCCGCGGACGGCGAGGCGGACGAGGCGTACGCCCCGACGCCCGCGTACGACTCCTGGCTGGAGCTGTCCGCCGCCGAACGCTGGGCCCGGCTGGCGGACGCCTGGCTGACGGCGACCCGGACCGCCGGGCTCGTCGGCTCCCTCGACGGAAAGGGCCGGGCGCTCTCCGCCCTGGGCCCCGGTCTCGACCGGTCCGCGGCGCCGGAGGTACGCCGCCGGGTCCTCACGCTCATGGGCGAACTGCCGCCCGCGACCGCGCCCACCCCGGACAGCCTGCTGGCCCGTCTGCGCTGGGAACGGCCGCTGCGGGGGCCCGAGGGTGCCTCGTACGGTGCCACCCCCGCGACGGGGCCGTACGGTGCGGCGGCGGCCGGTACGTCCGGGACCCTGGCGACCGATCTGCGGAGCCGGCTCGCGGTCTGGACCCTCACCGAGGCCGAATCGCTGGGCATCACCGGCCGCGGGGCGCTCTCGACCCACGGCCGCGCCCTGCTCGGCACGGATACCGCTGCCGCTGCCGCTGCCGCTGCCGCGAGGGATACCGCCACGGCACCGGACCGGGCCGGGCGGCTGCGGGCCGCCGCCGACGCCCTCGCGCCGATGCTGCCCGTACCGCTCGACCACGTACTCCTCCAGGCCGATCTGACGGCCGTCGCCCCCGGCCCCCTCCAGCGGCACCTCGCCGAAACCCTCGCCGTCCTCGCCGACGTCGAATCGAAGGGCGGCGCGACCGTCTACCGCTTCACCCCCGGATCGGTCCGGCGGGCCCTGGACGCCGGACGGACCGCCGCCGAACTCCACTCCTTCCTCGCCCTGCACTCCCGCACCCCGGTCCCGCAGCCGCTGAGCTATCTCGTCGACGACGTCGCCCGCCGCCACGGGCATCTGCGGGTCGGCGGAGCCTCCTCGTACCTCCGCTGCGACGACGAGGCACTCCTCGACGAGATCACGGCCGACCGGCGGTCGGAGGGGCTCGGGCTCCGCCGGATCGCCCCGACCGTCGTGTCGTCCCTCGCCGATCCCTCGACGCTGCTCGCCGGGCTGCGGTCGATGGGCTACGCCCCGGCCGCCGAATCCGCCGAGGGCGATGTGCTGATCGCCCGCGCCCATGCCCGCCGCACCCCGCCCCGCACTCCCCCGGCCCCGCAGCCCGAGGGCCCGCCGTCGCCGGACGCGACCCTGCTGGGCGCGGCGGTACGGGCGATCCGGGCGGGCGATCTGGCCGCGACGGTCGCCACGAAGCCCGTCCCGGCCGCGGACGGCACCCGTGCCCCGGCCGCGCCGGGCAACCTCCCGCGCACCACGGCCGCCGAGACCCTGGCCACGGTCCAGGCAGCCGTGATGACTGGCTCCGCCGTGTGGATCGGCTATGTGAACGCGGAGGGCGCGGCCAGCCAGCGGGTGATCGCGCCGGTCCGGGTCGAAGGCGGCTTCGTCACCGGCTTCGACCACACCGCCGACGAGGTCCGCACCTACCCCCTGCACCGGATCACGGGCGTCGCGGAACTGGCGGACGACTGAGCCGCGCCACCCGCTGAGGCCCCTCACCGTCCGCCGATACGGCAGACTGGAAGTTTGGCTGCCCGGATCCGGGGAGCAGCCGCCTGCCGGAAGGGATGCACGCCAGGTGAACGGGCCGCTGATCGTCCAGAGCGACAAAACTCTCCTGTTGGAGGTCGACCACGAGCGGGCCGACGCCTGCCGTCGTGCCATCGCGCCCTTCGCCGAGCTGGAGCGGGCGCCCGAGCACATCCACACGTACCGGATCACGCCGCTCGGGCTGTGGAACGCCCGGGCCGCCGGGCACGACGCCGAGCAGGTGGTGGACGCCCTCGTCGAGTACAGCCGGTATCCGGTGCCGCACGCGCTGCTGGTGGACGTGGCCGAGACCATGGCCCGTTACGGGCGGCTGACCCTCAGCAAGCACCCCGTGCACGGGCTGGTCCTCACCAGCACCGACCGGCCGGTGCTGGAGGAGATCCTGCGGTCGAAGAAGGTGCAGCCGCTGGTGGGCACCCGGATCGACGCGGACACGGTGGCCGTGCACCCCTCCGAGCGGGGCCAGATCAAGCAGACCCTGCTGAAGCTGGGCTGGCCGGCCGAGGACCTCGCCGGGTACGTGGACGGCGAGGCGCACCCGATCGACCTCGACGAAACGGGCTGGGCGCTGCGGCCGTACCAGAAGCAGGCGGTCGAGGGGTTCTGGCACGGCGGGTCGGGCGTCGTGGTGCTGCCGTGCGGTGCGGGCAAGACGCTCGTCGGCGCCGGGGCGATGGCCCGCGCCAAGGCGACCACGCTGATCCTGGTCACCAACACGGTCTCCGCCCGGCAGTGGAAGCACGAGCTGGTGAAGCGGACGTCCCTGACCGAGGACGAGATCGGCGAGTACAGCGGGACGAAGAAGGAGATCCGTCCGGTCACCATCGCCACCTACCAGGTGCTGACGACCAAGCGGAAGGGCATCTACCCGCATTTGGAGCTGTTCGACTCCCGGGACTGGGGGCTGATCCTCTACGACGAGGTGCATCTGCTGCCCGCCCCCGTCTTCAAGTTCACCGCCGATCTCCAGGCCCGGCGGCGGCTCGGTCTTACGGCGACGCTGGTCCGGGAGGACGGCCGCGAGTCGGACGTCTTCTCGCTGATCGGGCCGAAGCGCTTCGACGCCCCCTGGAAGGAGATCGAAGCGCAGGGCTATATCGCCCCGGCGGACTGTGTGGAGGTACGGGTCAATCTGACCGACTCGGAACGGCTCGCCTACGCCACCGCCGAGACCGAGGAGAAGTACCGCTTCTGCGCCACCACCGCGACCAAGCGGAAGGTGACGGAGGCGCTGGTGGCGAAGCACCGGGGGGAACAGACCCTGGTCATCGGGCAGTACATCGACCAGCTCGACGAGCTGGGCGAGCATCTGGACGCGCCCGTCATCAAGGGCGAGACGTCGAACGCCCAGCGCGAGAAGCTCTTCGACGCCTTCCGGCAGGGCGAGATCTCGGTGCTGGTGGTGTCGAAGGTGGCGAACTTCTCCATCGACCTGCCGGAGGCGACCGTCGCCATCCAGGTGTCGGGCACCTTCGGCTCCCGCCAGGAGGAGGCCCAGCGGCTGGGGCGGGTGCTGCGGCCCAAGGCGGACGGCCACGAGGCCCGCTTCTACTCGGTCGTCGCCCGCGACACCATCGACCAGGACTTCGCCGCGCACCGGCAGCGGTTCCTGGCCGAGCAGGGGTACGCGTACCGGATCGTGGACGCGGACGAGCTGCTGAGCGGCGGGCGGTAGGTCGTACGGCGTGGCGGGGCGGGCCGGGCTCAGCCGTCGGCCGCGACCAGGACCGGCGACAGGAGGATCAGCGCGTACTGGAGCGCCACGAGCCGGCCGCGCACGGTGTTCGACATGCCGTCGCGCGGCAGGGCCGCGGCGAACAGCCCGAACAGGCCCGCCGGGAGCAGCACCAGCAGTCCGGCTCCGACCAGGCCCCCGGCCCGGCCGTCGGTCTCGTGGGCGTCGACCAGGGCGAGCAGGCCCGAGAACACCAGGGCGCCGAAGGCCAGCAGCAGTCCGAGGCCCGCGATCACACGGAGCGCGCCCGCCGAGGAGTCCGGGGCGGGGGAAGGGGCAGAGGAAGGGGCGGCGGGCGGCGGGAAGGGCGCGGCCGCGGTCGGTGACCCGGCGGGCGCTGCACTCCGCGGGGCCCGCGGTTCGTTCTCGTTCGGCGTGGGTCGCAGGGGTCGCATGGGTCCATTGAAGGACGCCGGGTGGTCGCCGCGCCTCCGTCGGGGCGCTCAACTCACCGTGCGGGGAGAGTGGGTACGGATACTCAGGCGGTACGGCGCTGTGCGGGACCGCCCGGGTGCGGGCCGGGTTCCGGTACGGGTCCGTGCGAGTGGTACCGGTGCGACAGGTGAGGGATGTGTCCGGTGCGGATGCGTCCGGCGCGGGGCGGGTTCCCTGCGGGGCGTGCTGCGGTACGGCTCCGGGGGCTGTGGCCGCGGGCGGCCGTCAGCGGCGGCGGACCCCGGCCGCCTCCGCGTCGTAGTCGCCCGTGACCGCGACGCTGAAGAGCGCGGAGGCGAACACCTTCACCGCGTGCAGCGCGCCGCCGGTGCGGTGCGCGGCGTGTGCGCCGACCGCGCCGGACGCCGTGCCGCGGGGGCCGGGGAGCTGGACCGAGGGGGTGAGAGTCGTTGTCGTCATGTGTTCAATGATGTGGTTCCACCCCAGGTCAGCGCATCGGCCGCACGTTGGAACCCGGCCCGCTCCCGCCTACGACTCCAGGCATAAGGGACCCCTCGGAAGGACAGCACCTGCGGAGGAGAACCATCTGCCCCGCGTCATACTTCAGTCGATCTCCCTCCTCCTCCAGGAGGGCAACCGGCCCTGAGCCGCGCCTCGGGACCCGGGCCCGGAGAAAGGGTTCGCCGTCCGCGGGGCCGCGCACTAGACTGCCGCGTCTGCCCGCCTCCGCCCCAGGAGCGCCGCCGCCCGGACGGAAACCGGCCGGTGTCCCGCGTACCCGGCCCGACCAGGCGTCCTTCGCCCGTGACCCGGTGCCCGTACGCCCGTCTGCCCGTCCGTCCGCGGCCTTCCGCCGCGTCCGCCGCAGCCCTGTGGAGGCCCGTCGTGCCCGCGCCCGTCCCCCCTTCCGTACCGGATTCCGCGCCCCTGAGCGGGCCGGGTGCCGGGTCGGGGTCCCCCGCTCCGTCCGGTGACGACGCCCTCGTCCGCGAGAAGGCCCATCTCGCCGCCTCGCGCTCGGCCCTGAGGACGATGCGCAAGGAGGTGGAGGCGCTCGACATCGCGGACGTCACGGCGAA
This sequence comes from Streptomyces tsukubensis, assembly GCF_003932715.1. Taxonomy (NCBI): domain Bacteria; kingdom Bacillati; phylum Actinomycetota; class Actinomycetes; order Kitasatosporales; family Streptomycetaceae; genus Streptomyces; species Streptomyces tsukubensis. The sequence continues at coordinate 3,404,272 of NZ_CP020700.1, forward strand.
CTGGGTCAACAAGCAGGCGCTGGAGGCCCGTACCGAGCAGCGGATCAGGGAGCTGGCGGATCTGGCGCACACACCGCTCTTCTTCGGGCGGCTCGACTACGGCGGCGGTGCCCACGAGGGCCACCACTTCTACATCGGCCGCCGCCATGTGCACGACGCGGTGGGCGAGCCGATGGTCCTGGACTGGCGGGCGCCCGTGTCGCAGCCCTTCTACCAGGCGTCCAGGACCGTCCCGCTCGGCGTCGACCTGCGGCGGCGCTTCGGCTACACGGGCGGTGAGCTGACCGCGTACGAGGACGAGCGGCTGACCGGTCCGGCCGGTCCGGACGCGGCGCCGCGCACCAGCCGACTGCTCCAGGAGGAGATCGAACGGCCGCGCGTGGGCCCGATGCGGGACATCGTCGCCACCATCCAGCCCGAGCAGGACGAGATCGTCCGCTCCGGTCTGGGCGGCACGGTCTGCGTCCAGGGCGGCCCGGGCACCGGGAAGACGGCGGTCGGTCTGCACCGGGTGGCGTATCTGCTGTACGCGCACCGCGAGCGGCTGGCCCGTACCGGCACTCTCGTCATCGGCCCCAACCGCTCCTTCCTCCACTACATCGAGCAGGTGCTGCCCGCGCTCGGTGAGCTGGAGGTGGCCCAGGCGACGGTGGCCGATCTGGTCGCGCACGTCGAGGTGCGGTCGGTGGACGCGCCGACCGCGGCACTGGTGAAGGGCGACGCCAGGATGGCCGAGGTGCTGCGGCGGGCGCTGCGCTCGTACATCACCCTGCCCACCGAGCCCGTGGTCGTCGAGCGCGGCTCGCGGCGCTGGCGGATCCCGGCGTACGAACTGGCCGAGATCGTCACCGAGCTGCAGGAGCGCGAGATCCGTTACGGGGCGGCGGGCGAGGCCCTGCCGCAGCGCATCGCGCATGCCGTCCTGGTCCGGATGGAGGAGGCGGGCGAGGCCCCCGACGACCGGGTGCAGGACGCGGTGGCCCGCCATCACGCGGTGAAGGCGGCGGTGAAGGCGGTCTGGCCGCGGGTCGATCCGGCGAAGCTGGTGCTGCGGCTGCTGTCCGAGCCGGAGTTCCTCGCCGCCCATGCCGAGGGGCTGCTCGGGGCGGAGGAGCAGCGGGCGATCGTCTGGGCGAAGCCCGCGCGGGGCGTGAAGTCCGCGAAGTGGTCGGCGGCGGACGCCGTGCTCATCGACGAGGCGCAGGATCTGGTGCAGCGCACGCCATCCCTCGGGCATGTCGTGCTGGACGAGGCGCAGGATCTGTCGCCGATGCAGTACCGGGCGGTGGGGCGGCGCTGTTCGACGGGGTCCGCGACGGTGCTGGGGGATCTGGCGCAGGGGACGACGCCGTGGGCGACGGCAGGCTGGCGGGAGGCGCTGGCGCATCTGGGGAAGCCCGATGCGGTGGTGGAGGAGCTGACGGCCGGGTTCCGGGTGCCGCGGGAGGTGATCTCGTACGCCTCCCGGCTGCTGCCCCATATGTCACCGGGGCTGCGGGAGGTGTCGTCGGTCCGTGAGGCGCCGGGGTCGCTGGACGTGCACCGGGTGCCGGGCGGGGCGGAGGACGGTGCCGGTACGGCCGATACAGAGGGCAGTGCGGAGGACGGCTCAGAGGGCGGCTCGCAGGGTGGTGCGGAGGACGGTGCAGCCGGGGGCGCGTTGGACGCTGCGGTGGTCGGCGCCTGCCGTACCGCGCTGCTGCGGGAGGGGTCGATCGGCCTGATCGCCGCGGATGTCCGGATCCCGGCGCTGGCCGCGGCGCTGACGGCGGCCGGGCTGCCGTTCCTCGACCCCGGCCGGGAGACGACGGCGGAGTCCCGGCTCACGCTGGTGCCCGCGTCGCTGGCGAAGGGTCTGGAGTACGACTACGTGGTCCTCGACGAACCGGCGGCGGTCGTCGACGGCGAACCGGACGAGCGGACCGGTCTGCGACGGCTGTACGTGGTGCTGACCCGGGCGGTCTCCGGGCTGACCGTGGTGCACCGGCGGCCGCTGCCCCACCAGTTGGCGGCGCCCGGGCCCCGGGAAAGTACCCTCTGAGCTGCGCGGAAGCCCCGGACGCCGAACCCCGGCGGTGCAGTGAAGCCAACCCGTCACCAATTACTCTGTAAAACCTGTTCACAGAGCCCGGGTTGAATGCAACCATTTACATCACTCGGGGGTCCCTACTCTCGGAACACAGACTCGGGCTCCGTGGGCGGAGCCGTGCGCGCCGACGCGCGCCCTCCCCCACCGCGCCCTGGAATGAAACTGGGGAACACATGCGCACACGTGCAACCATCGCCGCCGTCACCGGCGCACTGGCCCTGGCCGGGCTCGTCGCCCCGACCGCCGTGGCCGACGACGCCCCGCGCCGGGACTCGTCCCGTCCGGTCCTGGAGAAGTTCCAGCAGGCCAAGAAGCCTTCCGCCCGCTCGTCGAAGGCGGCCGCCCCGGTCATCAGCAACGTCGTGGTGAACGGCGGCAAGCCGTTCGTCGTCGGTATCGCGGACAAGCCGATCCGCGCGGTCTTCAACGTGAAGTCGCCCGGCGGCATCGGGGACGCGTACAGCGAGATCTGGCACGGCACCACGTACAACGAGAACACGCCCTTCATCCCGATGGACGGCGTCAAGGGCTGCGCGGGCACCTGGGTCAACTGCACCGCCGACTTCCTGGTCATGCCCTCCATCGACCTGACCAGCAACGCCCGTGCGGGCAAGTGGAACATCGGGGTCGCCGTGGCCGACGCCGGTTTCCTGAACGAGACGGTCAACGAGAAGGCCGGCAGCGTCACCATCCTGCGGGAGTCGCGTCTGACCACCGACGCCACGCCCGAGGGTGTCAAGAAGGGCAAGCCCCTGACGGTCAACGGCAGCCTGCGGATCGTCAACTGGAACGCCCAGAACTTCGGCGCCTACGCCAACCAGACCGTGCACCTGGAGTTCATGAAGAAGGGCGCGACGGCCTACAGCCGCGTCAAGACGCTGAAGACCGACAAGGCGGGCAACGTCAAGACGACGGTCACCGCCTCGGCCGACGGCTACTGGCGCTACGTCTACCCGGGTGTCGCCTCGGCGATCGCCCCGAAGACGTCCGTCGCGGACTTCATCGACGTCCGCTGACGTCGGTCGGCGCTCCGCCACGCCACGGCCGCTTCCCGGTGGTACGCCACCGGGCGGCGGCCGTTCGCGCGACTGCCGCCCCCCGCCACAACCTTTCCCCCGGCTCCCTTGTCTGCACCGGCAGACGATCCGTCAGCAACGGGTCACCCCGAGAAGACTCAGGGAAGCGGGTACTCATGCGCATCCGCACATCGGCTTCGGCGTCCGCCCTCGCCGCCGCACTGCTTCTGACCGCTCTCGCGGCGCCTTCGGCCGGGGCAGTCCCGGATCTCGTACCGACCGGCGCGGGGGGAGGCCACCCCCCGGGGTACTCGAACCCCGCACTCAACAACGGAAAGCCGGTCGTCATCGGCCTGGGCATCGCAAGATTCCCGGCAGCCTTCGATATCGACGACCGCAACGGCGGGGTCCAGAACACCGCGATGATCTGGCACGGCTGGGGCTACGCCGACCAGGAGAACGCCTTCTACGCGGAGGGCGTGGAGAACTGCGGCGGCCATATGCGGTGCAAGGGCACCTTCCATGTGAACCACAAGTACGTGAAGAACAGTCAGGCGGGCATCTGGCATCTCACCCTCGCGGGCTCCATCCCCGACGGCCCGGGCACCCTCCTGAAGAGCACCCTCAGGTTCTCCGTGCTGCGCAAGACGGCGCTGACCGTGAACGCGGCCCCCGAGCCGGCACGGAAGGGCGGCACGATCGGCGTCACCGGGACGCTGACGGCGGCGGACTGGGAGCGCGGCCGCTACACCGGCTACCAGAGCCGGAAGAAGGTGCAGCTGGAGTTCCGCGCGGCGGGCTCCGGCACGTACCGGACCGTGGGGCGGGCCTACCCCGACCGGTACGGCAAGGTGGCCTTCAAAGCGAAGGCGGCCGCCGACGGCTACTGGCGGCTGCGGTACCCGGGCGATACCGCGACCGCGCCCGTCCTCACGTACGGCGACTTCGTCGACGTGCGCTGACGCCACCGGCCGGCCGGTCCCGGTCCCGCCGGAGCCCCCTGCGCGCCGGACGCGCAGGGGGCGATACGCAGGGGCCCGAGCCCGCCGGGGGCGGGAGGCCGGTCAGGAGTCGACGGCCGTGCGCCACTCCCGTACCGCATCCGCGCTGACCGGTCCCGTCCAGCCGTGCGGACGCGCCGCGCCGCCGATGTGGAAGGCGTCGAGCCCCGCCGCGCGCAGCGCGGGCACATGGTCGAGGCGGAGACCGCCGCCGACCAGCAGGTTCTGCTCGTACCCCGGTTCGGTACGGCGTCCGGCCTCGGCGATCAGGGTGTCCAGCCCGGCGTCGACGCCCGCCGCGGAGCCCGCGGTCAGATAGGTGTCAAGGCCGGGCAGGTCCGCGAGCTGCTTGCGCAGCGCGTCCCGGTCCGCCGCCCGGTCGATCGCCCGGTGGAAGGTCCACGAGCAGCCGGAGATCACGGCCAGCAGCCGCTCCACGGTCACCAGGTCCGGGCGGCCCTCGGCGTCGAGAAAACCGAGGACGAACTCGTCGGCACCCTCCTCGCGCAGCCCGGCCGCGGCCGCGACCAGCGCCTCCACATCCGCCGGGGTACCGGCCGAGAATCCGTCGGCGTGCCGCAGCATCACCCGTAGCGGGATATCGACCGCTGCCCGGATGGCGGCGAACGTCTCCCGGGGCGGGGTCAGTCCGTCCGCCGCCATATCGGTGACCAGTTCGAGCCGGTCAGCTCCGCCGGACTGGGCCGCGACCGCGTCCGCGGCATCCAGAGCGATCACCTCCAGAAGCGCACGGTTGCTCATGTGACCCCAATCCTCCTGGTGATGGCGGTGACGGCTGGACCCCTAACAGGTCTAGTCCAATAGCTCAGCCTAGTCCGCGGTCCGGCGGGGCGCATCAGCGGGCGGATGAGAGAACGATGTGAGGCGTATGGATCAGGACAGTCCGGCGTCAGGGTGCTGTCAGCAGGCGGTCAGGGCGGGGGCGGAGCCGCGGTTCGGGGCCGCACCCCTTGCGTTTGATACCCAGGGGGGGTATACATGGACCCAGAAGGGATACCCTGTAGGGGTATCAAGGTGTCGGACCGGGAGGAAGTCATGGCGCACACGGCCACCCACCCCCAAGAGGTGGAACTCGCGATCGGCGGCATGACCTGCGCCTCCTGCGCGGCCCGTATCGAGAAGAAGCTCAACCGCATGGACGGTGTCGAGGCGACCGTCAACTACGCCACCGAGAAGGCGAAGGTCACCTTCAGCGACGACATCTCCGTCCAGGATCTGATCGGCACGGTCGAGGCGACCGGCTACACCGCCGCCCCGCCCAAGCCGAAGCAGCAGTCCGCCCCGGCGGGCGACGGCGGTACGGGCGGCGGCGCGGACGCCGAGGAGGAGGACGATCCGGAGCTGAAGACGCTGCGCGAGCGGCTGATCACGGCCGTCGTCCTGGCCGTGCCGGTGATCGCGATGGCGATGATCCCGGCGCTCCAGTTCCAGTACTGGCAGTGGCTCTCGCTGACGCTCGCCGCCCCGGTCGTCGTCTACGCGGGCTGGCCCTTCCACCGGGCCGCCTGGAAGAACGCCCGCCACGGCGCCGCCACCATGGACACCCTGATCTCGGTCGGCACCATCGCCGCGTTCCTCTGGTCCCTGTACGCGCTCTTCTGGGGCCACGCCGGAATGCCCGGCATGACCCACCCCTTCGAACTGACCATCGAACGCGGCGACGGCTCCTCCAACATCTATCTGGAGGCCGCGGCCGGAGTCACCGCGTTCATCCTCGCCGGGCGCTACTTCGAGGCCCGTTCCAAGCGCAAGGCGGGCGCCGCGCTGCGGGCCCTGATGGAGCTGGGCGCCAAGGAGGTCACCGTCCTGCGGGACGGCGAGGAGGTCCGCGTACCCACCGCGGAGCTGAAGGTCGGCGACCGCTTCCTGGTCCGCCCCGGCGAGAAGATCGCCACCGACGGCATCGTGGTCGAGGGCTCGTCCGCCGTGGACGCGTCCATGCTGACCGGCGAGTCCGTGCCCGTCGAGGTCGCTCCCGGCGACGGAGTCACCGGAGCCACCCTCAACGCCGGCGGCCGGCTGGTCGTCGAGGCGACCCGGATCGGCTCCGACACCCAGCTCGCCCGGATGGCCAAGCTCGTCGAGGACGCGCAGACCGGCAAGGCGGCGGCCCAGCGGCTCGCCGACCGGATCTCCGGTGTCTTCGTACCGATCGTGATCCTGCTGGCCATCGGCACCCTGATCACCTGGCTGGCGCTGGGCGAGGGCTGGGCGGCGGCGTTCACCGCGGCCGTGGCCGTACTGATCATCGCCTGCCCCTGCGCCCTGGGCCTGGCCACGCCGACCGCGCTCATGGTCGGTACGGGCCGCGGCGCCCAGCTCGGCATCCTGATCAAGGGTCCCGAGGTCCTGGAGACCACCCGCAAGGTCGACACCGTCGTCCTGGACAAGACCGGAACCGTCACCACCGGCAAGATGACACTGCTCGCCGTGCACACCGCGGACTCGACGGACGAGACCGAGGTGCTGAAGCTGGCCGGTGCGCTGGAGAACGCCTCCGAGCACCCGATCGCCCAGGCCGTCGCCACCGGCGCGGTCCAGAAGGTCGGCGCCCTCCCGGCGCTGGAGGACTTCGCCAATATCCCCGGGCTCGGCGTCCAGGGTGTCGTCGAGGGGCACGCGGTGCTCGTGGGCCGCGAGAAGCTGCTGGCCGAGTGGGAGATCCGGCTCCCCGATGAGCTGAAGCGGGCGAAGGACACCGCGGAGGCGTCGGGCCGGACGGCCATCGCGGTCGCCTGGGACGGCGAGGCGCGGGCGGTGCTGGAGGTCGCGGACGCGGTGAAGGAGACCAGTGCCGAGGCCATCACCAAGCTGCGGGCCCTGGGGCTCACCCCGATCCTGTTGACCGGTGACAACGAGGCCGTCGCGAAGGCGGTCGCGGCGGAGGTCGGCATCGACGAGGTCATCGCGGAGGTCATGCCCGAGGACAAGGTCGACGTGGTCAAGCGGCTGCAGGCCGAGGGCCGGAGCGTCGCGATGGTCGGCGACGGTGTCAACGACGCCGCCGCGCTGGCCCAGGCCGATCTGGGCCTGGCGATGGGCACGGGCACGGACGCGGCCATCGAGGCCAGTGACCTGACCCTGGTCCGCGGCGATCTGCGGGCGGCGGCCGACGCGATCCGGCTGGCCCGCCGGACGCTGGGCACGATCCGGTCCAACCTCTTCTGGGCCTTCGCCTACAACGTGGCGGCGCTGCCGCTGGCCGCGCTGGGACTGCTGAGCCCGATGATCGCGGGTGCGGCGATGGCGTTCTCGTCGGTCTTCGTGGTCGGCAACAGCCTGCGGCTGAGGCGCTTCAAGGCCGTGGCCTGAAGGGACCGAGAGGGAGGGTGATACGGGAGGGGCCCGGGCGCATGAAGCGCCCGGGCCCCTCCCGTATCGGTGTCGGTGTCGGGTGTCCGGGGCGGGGCTCAGCCGCCGAGGCCGCCGCTGCCGAAGGATCCGCTGTGGGTGTTCCGCCCGTGCTGGGGCCGGTCCTCCCGCCCCTTGCCCGTGCTGTGGCTGCTGTGGGTCCGCAGGTTGTACGGGAGCAGCCGGCCGCCGTCGTGGGGGAAGGAGTCCGGTCCGTCCTCCTCGCGGATCTCCTCCACGTGCTCGCGGTGCTCGGGCTGCTTCGGCTGCTCGTCGGGGCGCGGCGGGACGATGGCCGCCCGGCGCCGCCCGTCCCACCACATCGCCGCGCAGAGCATGCCGACGAGTACGAGTCCGAGAATGATCAAACCGGCCATGGGGGCCTCCGTAGGACGGGACGCCCGGAACGGGTCCGGGGTGTCTGTCTCGCCTTCCAGTGTCACCCCACCGGGCAAATCCGCGCTTCGGGACCGGTATCGGCGCAGGTCAGCGCAGGTCAGCGCAGGTCAGCGCAGGTCAGCGCAGGTCAGCGCAGGTCGGCGCAGGCGAGGGGGCTCCGTGACCCGGATCAGGTGAAGAACGCCAGGTCCGCCTCCTTGGCGCCGGTCAGCTCGTACCGCTCCCCGGCCGTCGAACGCCCCGTGACCAGCCTGATCAGCGTCTTCGCCGGACCGGTGTAGACGGCGGGCTCGGGGCTGTCCGCGCCGAGGACCAGCGGTGCGCCGTGCCCGTCCAGCTCCGCCAGCAACGGCTCCGTCCGCCGGGCCCTGCTGTACGCGGCGAGCAGCGCGAGCGCGTGGGGCAGTCCTTCGCCCTCGTACGCCCCGGGCTCACCGAAGGCCTCCCGCAGGTCCCCGGCGTGCACCCACTCACCGAACGCGACCGCGTCGAGCCGGCCGTGCCCGGCCGCGGCGATCATGGGCCCGGCGTCGGTGAGCCCGCGCTCCAGATCGTCCACGAGTTCCCGGTTCGAGCGGTCGGAGAGTGCGGCGATATCGCGTTCGTTGGACTCGGGCGAGAAGACGTCCTTCTCGTAACGGCTCTCCACGACGCGGTTCAGCACGGCGGCACAGTGCGCGACGACATGGCGCACGGTCCAGCCGGGACAGCAGGTGGGCAGCGCGAAATCGGCCTCGGGCCGGGACCGGAGCAGGGGGACCAGCGCGTCCCGTTCGGTACGGAGAAGAAGGCCGGGCAGCTCGGGATCGCGTACGGAATCGGTGTCGTTGACCATGGTCCCAGCCAAGCGCACGGGGCGGGTGAGGGCCAGGGGGCGATCCCGGCCCGTCTACAGTCGGCGCATGAGCGCTGCGGACGGTTCCCTGTACGACCCTGATGCGCCGGGCCCCGGTCCGGACCCGGCGACGGGCGAGGGGCTGCGGGCCCGCTGGGTGCGGGCGCTGGCGGGCGCAGGCGCGGGCCGGACCACGGCCGCCTCGGTCGGCGCCCCGTCGGCCCCGGACCCGCTCCCGTACGCCGAGAATCTGCTCGCCCGCTGGTCGGAGCCGCAGCGCCGCTACCACACCACCGATCATCTGGCCGCCGTGCTCGACCGGATCGACCTGCTCGCGGACCGGGCCGCCGACCCCGATCTGGTCCGGCTCGCGGCCTGGTTCCACGATGCGGTCTACCGCCCGGACCGCTCCGAGAACGAGGAGCGTTCGGCCGCACTGGCGGAGCGGGCCCTGCCGGAAGCCGGACTGAGCGCGGCGGCCACCGCGGAGGTCGCCCGGCTGGTGCGGCTGACCGTCACCCACGCGCCCGAACCCGGCGACGCCAACGGTGCGGTGCTGTGCGATGCGGACCTGGCGATCCTGGCGGCGCCCCCGGAGGCGTACCGCTCCTATGCGCGGGCGGTGCGCGAGGAGTACGCCTTCGTCCCCGACGACGCCTTCCGGCAGGGCCGGGCCGCGGTGCTGCGCCAGTTGCTGGCGCTGCCGAGGCTGTTCCACACCCCGTACGGAGCACGGGAATGGGAGGCTCCGGCCCGGGCGAACATGACGGCGGAGCTGGAGGAACTGGAGCAACTGGAACAGCCGGGCTGAGGGCGCCGAGGTGCGGCCATCGGCGGGTCGACAGGGCCGTGGCCGGTCGCGGCGCCGGGGCTGTGTCCGGGGCCGATGTTGCAGCTCTGTGTCGGTTTGCCGTTCTTCCCGCACGGCGGGAATGCGGTCCGCCGACGGCGGGGTTGCCCTGGTCATGCCCGACTCCGCTCCCGTACCGAACCCTGCCCCCGCCCCCGCCTCTGCCCGCCCCCGGATGCCGCTCGCGGTCTACATCCTCGGACTCTCGGTCTTCGCCCTCGGCACCAGCGAGTTCATGCTCTCCGGCCTGCTGCCGCCCATCGCCGACGATATGGGTGTGTCGATCCCCCAGGCCGGCCTGCTGATATCCGCCTTCGCGGTCGGCATGGTGGTGGGCGCGCCGCTGCTCGCGGTGGCCACCCTCAGGCTCCCCCGCAAGGCCACCCTGATCGCCCTGATCTCCGTCTTCGGCCTGGGTCAGGTGGCGGGCGCGCTCGCCCCGACGTACGAGATCCTCTTCGCGTCCCGCGTCGTCAGCGCCCTCGCCTGCGCCGGTTTCTGGGCGCTCGGCGCGGCCGTGGCGGTCGCGATGGTGCCGGTGAACTCCCGGGCCCGGGCGATGGCCGTGATGATCGGCGGGCTGTCGATCGCCAATGTCCTCGGTGTTCCGGCGGGCGCCTTCCTCGGTGAGCACCTGGGCTGGCGCGCGGCCTTCTGGGCGGTGGCCGTGTCGTCGGCGGTGGCGCTGGTCGGTGTGGTGACCCGGATCCCGAGCATCCCGGTGCCCGCCGAGAAGCCGCAGCTCAAGCGGGAGCTGTCGATCTACCGCGACGGTCAGGTGTGGCTGGCGGTCTTCACCACGGCGCTCGCGGGCGGCGGCGTGTTCTGCGCCTTCTCGTACTTCGCCCCGCTGATCACCGATGTCGCGGGCATCGGTGAGGGCTGGGTGTCGACGGTCCTCGCGCTCTTCGGTATCGGTGCTCTCGTGGGTACGACGGTGGGCGGCCGGATCGCGGACGCGCACCTCTTCGGCGTGATGATCAGCGGTATCGCGGCGTCGACGGTCTTCCTGGCGGCGCTGGCGGTCTTCGCGGCGGTTCCGGCGGTGGTCGTCACGCTGGCGTTCCTGCTGGGCGTGTCCGCCTTCTACACCGCCCCGGCGCTCAACGCCCGCATCTTCAATGTGGCGGGTGCGGCCCCGACGCTCGCGGCGGCCACCACGACGGCGGCGTTCAACATCGGCAACACGGCGGGCCCGTGGCTCGGCGGCACGGTCATCGACGCGGACCTCGGCTACGAGTCCCCCGCCTGGGCGGGAGCGGCGATGCTGATCGTGGCGCTGGCGCTGGTCACGGTGTCGATGCGGATGCAGGGCCGGTCGAAGGTGGTGACGGGTTCGGCGGTCACCGCGGCCGCGGACGAGGCCGCCCGGGTACCGTCTCCGGCGGTCGCGGAACGGGCCTGACGCCCGACGCGGTTCCCGGCGGGTGCGTCAAGGAAGAAACGACGCGCCCGCCGTCAACCTTGCCCTTGTACGTTCATTCGATCGTGGGATGCTGGCACAAGTGGACGATGACCGCCGCGCCACCTCCCTACGCTCGCCGCGTTAGGCCATGGGGAAGGGAGTCGCGATGACAGCCGCGATGGCCGAGAGGGTCCAGATGTCGCATGACGAGCCGTGGGACGCGCTTCTGGAGACATGGCGAGGGCTGGACGTGCCCGAGGGGTGGCACGCGGAAATCAGCGAAGGACAGATCCACGTGGTTCCACCACCTCATGCACAGCACAACCGGATCACGGCCAAGCTGCAGCGGGCCCTGCTGACCGTCCTCCCCGACGAGTGGGAGGTCTTCCAGACCCTCGGTATCCAGATCGTGGCCTCCGAGAAGCTCTACATTCCGGATCTGGTCGTCATGCCCGACGACGTGGTCGCCGCCGTCCCGGCGAACGTGAGCACGCCGATCGACGCGGGCGAGGCCCTGCTCGTCGTCGAGGTCACCTCTCCGTTCAACGCGGCCGACGACCGGGTGAAGAAGCGGGGAGCGTATGCCCAGGCCGGGATCCCCGTTTACCTGCTGGTCGACCGCTTCGACCCGCACGGCCCCACCTCGACGCTGTACACCGACCCACTGAACGGCGCCTACCGGCTGGCCCGCCGGGTTCCCTTCGGGGAGCAGCTCCAGCTGCCCGAGCCCTTCGACCTCAAGATCGACACCTCGGCGTTCCCCGTCTGACCCACCGCCCGGCCCCCGGCGGGAACATCCGACCGGTCAGGTGGGCCGGCTCTTCCTCCGGCGCAGGCCCGCTGCCAGCAGCAGGCGGACAATCTCCCGGCTCCTGACCTCGACCGCGCCCGCCGCGACCGCGTCGGCGTAGCGGTGGGACGGGACGTCGTAGTGGTCCCGGTCGAAGGCGCGCGGCGGGCAGCCGATCGCGGCGGCGAAGGCGTGCAGCTCCGCGTAGGAGACGTCGCTGATCAGATGGGACCACTTCCGGCCGTGGCCCGGCCAGTTCGGCGGGTCGATGTAGACGGCCATCAGGCGCCCGGCGCCCCGGTCCCGCCCCAGAGTCCACCGCCCGCGCCACCGCCCGTACCCTCGTCCGGTTCGGAGTCCGCCGCCGAGTCCACCGCGGGTGTGCCGCCGCCCAGCGCCCCCACCCGGGCCACCACCACGCCCGCCTTTCCGCAGACCCAGTGCGGGTCCGTGCCCAGTTCGGGTTCGACGTCGAGGGAGTGCGGATCGCCCGCGTCGCAGACGGGGCAGAGCGGCCAGCGGCCGTGCCGCTCCAGCAGGGCGTCCTGGACGTCCTGGGCGACGAGCCCGGTGACGTACGCGACGCCCTCCGGCCACTGCTCCACCCACCAGCGGCGGTGCGTGACGGACTCCTCGACGAGGGACACCACCCCGGCGTCGGCCACATCGCGCGCCGCGAGATCGGCGAGGATCAGGGCGCGGGCGGTGTGGAGGGCCTGCTCCAGCGGGTCGGCGTCGTCCATGACAACCATTGTCCCGCATCGCCCGTGGAGCCCCGGGGGCCCCTCGCGCACCGGTCGAACACCGGTTCACTCATCGTCCATACGCCCGCGAGCTGCTGTTTCCTTGCCCGCGCTATACCAACGGGATACCGACGGGATACCGGCGAGGGTCTTGACCAGCCCCATGATGTGAAAATAGCTTTCATACCATGGGTAACCAAGTGAAGGAAATTTTCAACAAGGGGGCTGCCGCCAGCGACACACCGCCCGCCCCCGCCGCCCTCGCCGCGAAGGTGCGCACGCTCGCCCCGTCCATGACCCGTTCGATGCAGCGCGTCGCAGAAGCCGTCGCCGACGACCCGGCGGGCTGTGCCGCGCTCACGGTCACCGGCCTCGCCAACCGTACGGGCACGAGTGAGGCGACCGTCGTCCGCACCGCCCGGCTCCTCGGCTACCCCGGATACCGCGATCTGCGGCTCGCCCTCGCGGGGCTCGCGGCCCATCAGCAGTCCGGCCGCGCGCCCAGCGTCACCGCCGACATCGCCGTCGACGACCCGATCGCTGACGTCGTCTCCAAACTGGCCCACGACGAACAGCAGACCCTCGCTGACACCGCCGCCGGGCTCGACATCTCGCAGCTCTCCGCGGCCGTCGCCGCCGCCGCGACCGCCCGCCGGATCGACATCTACGGAGTCGGGGCCTCGTCCCTCGTCGGCATGGACCTGGCGCAGAAGCTGCTGCGCATCGGACTGATCGCCCACGCCCATGCGGATCCCCATCTCGCCGTGACCAACGCGGTGCAGCTCCGCCCGGGCGATGTGGCCGTCGCCATCACGCACTCGGGCTCCACCGGCGACGTCATCGAACCGCTCCGTACCGCCTTCGAACGCGGTGCGACCACGGTCGCCATCACCGGCCGCGCCGACGGGCCGGTGACGCAGTACGCGGACCATGTGCTGACGACGTCGACCGCGCGGGAGAGCGAGCTGCGGCCCGCCGCGATGTCGTCCCGTACGGGGCAGCTCCTCGTCGTGGACTGCCTGTTCATAGGCGTGGCGCAGCGGACGTACGAGACCGCGGCGCCCGCGCTGGCCGCCTCCTACGAGGCCCTCGCACACCGGCACACCCCCCGGACCCCCCACAGATGAGGACACCCATGACGCCCGCCTCCCCCGCGTACCGTGAACTCCGCGACCAGTTGGCGACCCTGACGACCGAGGCGTTCCGGCCCGATCTCGCGGAGATCGACCGGCTGCCGACGGCCGAGATCGCCCGGCTGATGAACGCCGAGGACCGCACGGTCCCGGAAGCCGTCGCCGGGCAGCTTTCCGCGATCGCGTCCGCCGTCGACGCGGCGGCGGAGCGGATGGCCCGCGGCGGCCGGCTGATCTATGCGGGAGCGGGCACGGCGGGCCGGATGGGCACCATGGACGCCAGCGAGTGCCCGCCGACGTTCAACACCGATCCGTCGCGGGTCGTGGGCCTGATCGCGGGCGGCCCCGCCGCCTTCGTGACCGCCGTGGAGGGCGCGGAGGACCGCAAGGACCTGGCGGCGAAGGACCTGGAGGACATCGCGCTGGGCCCCGAGGACACGGTGGTCGGAATCTCCGCCTCCGGCCGTACGCCCTACGCGGTCGGCGCGGTGGAGTACGCCCGCGGCCTCGGCGCCCTGACGATCGGTCTGTCCTGCAACGCGGGCAGCCCCCTCGCGGCGGCGGCCGACCACGGCATCGAGGTGGTCGTCGGCCCGGAGCTGCTGAGCGGCTCGACCCGGCTGAAGGCGGGCACGGCCCAGAAGCTGGTCCTCAACATGATCTCGACGATCACGATGATCCGCCTGGGCAAGACGTACGGAAACCTGATGGTCGACCTGCGGGCGTCGAACGACAAACTGCGGGCCCGTTCGCGTCGGATCGTCTCGTACGCCACGGGTGCGACGGACGAGGACGTCGAGGCGGCGCTGGAGGCGACGGGCGGCGAGGTGAAGCCCGCGATCCTGACCCTGCTGGCCGATATCGACGCTCCGACGGCGGAGAAGCTGCTGGCGGAGTCGGGCGGCCACTTGCGGGATGCGCTGGGGGCGGCGGGCTGACGCGGTTCGGGGGCGGGACGCTCTGCCGGGCGCCCCGCCCCCGTGGTCAGCTCTCGCAGTTGAGGGCTCCGGACAGCGGGACACAGATGTCCGTACCGCCGTCGCCGTCGAGGATCCCGGCGTTGGCGGTGCCGGTCGCCCCGCTACCGCCGCCGGGACCCGTGCTGCCACCGGGACCGTGCCGTCCGCCCGCGCCGCCTCCGCCGCCGGGACCACCCTTGGCGGTGAGCCGGTCGTCTCCGGTCCCGCCCAGCAGAGAGGCGCCGACCGCGTTGCCCACGCCGCCTCGGCCGCCGGTGCCACCACGGCCCGAGGTCTGGTTCCCCGGGGCCCTTCCGCCCTGGCCACCGGTGCCGCCGGTACCGCCGCCGGCGGTCACGGTGTCCTGTCCCGCCCCGCCGTCGAGGGTTCCGGCGTTCCCCGCCCCGCCTTCGCCGCCCACGCCGCCGGGCTGGAAGTAGCCGCCCTCTCCGCCGGTGCCTCCTGTGCCGCCGGTCGACGAGAGGACGTCGTCCCCGTCACCGCCGCTGACGGTTCCCCCGTTCCCGGCGCCACCCACACCACCGGGGTTTCCCGGCGTCCCGGTGATGGGAAGACTGTTGGAAAGGCTGCCTTCGCCTACCCCTCCGACACCGCCTCGGGAGCCCCGGGTGGTGATGGTGTCGTTGTCACCACCGCCGTCGATGGTCCCGGTGTTACCGATGGCCCCCGCTGCTGACGCACCGGGAGTCGTATCGTCGTTGGCGGCACGCAGCGTGTCCTCTCCCGCCTGCCCTTCGATGGTCCCGGTGTTGCCGGGGCTTCCGTCCCGTCCGGCGGCGGTGACGGTGTCGTCGCCCGGACCGCCCAGAATCGTCCCGGCATTTCCCGCGCCGCGAGTGCCCCCGTAGCCGCGCGAGCCGCGGGCGGTGACGGTGTCGTCGCCGTCCCCCGCGTCCACGACCCCGCCGGGACCCACCCCCGAGCCATTCGCCCTGGCAGGCACCTCGTTGACCGTCCCCAGCGGCACCGCGGAAAGGGCGGCGATCCGGTCGGCGCCCGCCCCGCCGTCGACGGTGCCCAGCACCCCGTGGCCGGACGTGTCCCTCGAAGAGCCGCCCGCGACCGTGAGGACATCGTCACCGTCGGCCCCTGTCACCGTGGCATTGGCCTCCAGTCCGGCACCACCGGACCCCTGCGCGAAGTTGTAGATGCTGAACCTGCCGGGCCAACGGCCGAAGCCACCACCGGACAAGCCGTCCTCGGCGGCCCCGCCCTTCACCTCGATGGTGTCGCCGTCGGCACCGCCGTCGACCACGGCCCCGGACCCGGCGCCGGCACCCCCACCGACGTCCGACCCCCTCTGGTACCCCGCACCGCGCACACCACCGCTGACCCGGAGCGTGTCGGTCCCGAGAGCGCCACGGACCGTACCCAGAGCACCGACGCCACCTGCCAGAGCCTCGCCGGCGACGGCTCCCCCCTTACCGCCGGTGATCGTCACCCGGTCGGCCCCGGGCCCGGCGTCGACCGTTCCGTCCGCCCCCACCCCGACCCCGCCCGCACGCCCCGTGCCGGTACCGCTCACCCCGGTCACGGTGATGGTGTCGTCGCCTTCTTGGCCGTTGACCGTGCCCTGTACCTCACCGGTGATGGTCACGGTGTCGTTCCCCGGCCCGGCGTCCAGCACCTGACCGGCCGGGATGCCGTCCGTGCAGGTGATGGTGTTGTTGCCGTCGAGGGTGGCAACCGTGCATCCCGGCGGTACGGCGGCGTGCGCGACACCCCCGAGCGGGAACTGGACGACCCCGGCGAGCACGGTGACCGCGACGGCGGTGACGGACCGGCGGGCACCTGGTCTCCGGGCGGGTGGCGAAAGCGGCATGAAGCACTCCTGACGAGGGGAAGGCCGAGGAGCGCGGCACCGGAACGCACCCGCTCCAGCCTCACCGTCGAACCACCCGGCCCACCCCGCAACACCAGGCGCCAGGCGGCACACCCATCCGGTGACCCCGGCCACCCGTACGTACTCCGGGACCTCACCGGACGGCGCCGTGGCTCCCCCTACTGTTCCCCTCGCAGGAACTCGTCCGCAGCGGCCAGCAGATAGGACCTGGCGTCGGAGCCGGTGAGCGCGTGGTCCAGGAAGACGGCGAACAGGTCGAGATGATGGGCCACGTCCCGGGGGTCGCGCAGGACAACCTCCCCTGAGAACAGCTCGACGGTCACCAGCCGCTCGTCGTAGACGACGAAGATGTTCATCGGAATCGCGGGCACCTCGGCGGCCCGGGGCACGATGGCGATCTCCACGTTCTTCTTCTGCGCCACCGCCGCCATATGGGAGCACTGCGCTGCCATCACATCGGCGGGGGCCCGGCGCCATGTCACGGCCTGCTCGGTGAGGAGGAAGGTGAAGGAGCGCGAGGGGTCGTCCAGGATCGCCTGCCGTTCCATCCGGGCGTCCACAGCGCGCCGTACGTCTCGGGCCGGGTCGCCCGCGACCGTACGGGACAGGGTCCGCTCCGCGTACTCCCGGACGTGCAGAAGCCCCGTGGGCACGGCGGGCAGGAAATGCCGCATCACGCGCGAGGACCGTTCGAGGGCCCGCAGCTCGGTCTGCTTCTGATGGAGCCCGACCCGTGTGTGGGTCCGCCAGGACGCGTACTCCACGGTCGGCCGGTGGTCGTTCCTGCACCCGTCGTCACCAGTGCCACATGCCCCTTCACCAGACCCCATCAGCTCCATGAGAACCTCTCCTTCCGGTAAGGCAAGGACCGCAAAGAAATCAAGCGCGCCTTCTCACCGAGTTCACATCCGATACAGCCCGGGGCGCATCGCCACCTGATCGGACGCCATGCCGGCTACGGTCAAATCACCGGTCCACAGCCCATATCTGTTGCAGTACGCGTCAGCGAACCGAACACGATGACCGTCCGGTCCGAGCTTCCAGGTACGGGAGTCGTAGTGGCCGATTCGCCCGCTGCCACAGACGAATGCCCGAGTGGCTTGGAGCAGGATCCAGCGCGCCAGTTTGTCGCGTGACGCACCTTCGGTGTTCATCGCGGCAGCCATCCTCCACAGTTCCTGCCAACTGACGCCCGGCGTCAGCGGGCCAACCACGCCGATGTCACCAAGTCGCCTTTCATCCATATGATGAGTTGTGTATCCGAACACCACCGTAAACATATGGAAGACGGTGACCCGCCCTCGCCCGTCCAACCCCTTGCCGATCTCCGCCATCGCAGATACTCCTGCCACAGGAGGGCGGTCCGGGAGCCCTGACCGCGCCCGGACCGCGCAGTTCGCCGTCTCCCCTCAGCAGCAGGGGCCGTCACCGCAGCACGTGGGCGGGTTGCAGTCCGCTGCCGCACCCCAGAGCCGTTCTTCGACCACGAATCCGGCGGCCCGGATCCGCCCGGTGACGGCAGTCATCAGATGCTGCGTCCGGATCTTCGAGTTCGGTGCATGGTGTACAAAGAATCCGAACGTCGACTCACACCAGTCCGCGTACTCCTGCGTGTGGAGCATGAAGGCGTGCCAGCCGGGATCCACGAGTCGGCTCGGCGCCAGTTCATACGCCCGCTCATGACCGACGACGTACACGAAAGACAGAGCCTGGTCGATCACCTTTTCCGCCACCAGGCGTTCCACGCCGTACTCGTCTGCACAGAATTGGGCCAGCCGGTGAAACAGTTCCGGGCTGACCAGGTCTCGCCCATGCCGTAAGACGGCTGTGGTCCCGATCACGGTCGCCACGATCGCCTCCCATCAGAGTTCGGGGTGACGTTCACGTTAGGGACGACCCCGACCGGGGCTCCAGCGACTTGCATCCGATTGCACGCCGATCACCCGAGCACGTCCCGCGCCCCCGAGATCAGTCGGCGGGCTGCCGCGCCATGCACCGCCATAGACGCCAGTTCGGCGAATCGGGATGCATACATAGCGACCTCGCCCGAACGGGTTAGGGTGAGATAGCCGGACACCAACTCCACGTTGACCTGAGCGGCGTCGTAAATCCAGAACCCCTCGACCGGCATGCAGGAACGATCCGCGGTCATGGGCAGGACACCCAAGCTGACGTGAGGCATGCCTCCGACGTCCAAGAGCCGGTCCAATTGTTCGGCCATGACGACGGGGCCACCCATGCCGTTCCTCAGCACCGACTCCTCCATGAGGAGCGCGAAAGTGCGGCCCCGCTCGTGGAGAATGCGCTGCCGGTCCATCCGTACCCGTACAGCACCTTCGACATCGTCGACAGGAACCCGTCGCCGTTGCACAGCCCGCAGCACTTCGGCGGTGTAGGCACGCGTCTGGACCAGTCCGGGCACCAGCCATGAGGAGTACGAGCGGAAGCGCCGGGTCTGCTGGAACAGTGGGAGTACGGACTCCTGGGCCCGGCGCAACCCCGTACGCTCCAGCCGACGCCACTCGACGAACATGCCCTCCACGGTGCGCAAGGACTCCACCAGGTCGTCCGCCTGGTCTTCAGCCCCTGTGGCGGCACACCAGGCGCGGATGTCATCAGTCGACGGTACGGTGCGCGCGTTCTCGATGCGCGATGCCTTCGACGGATGCCAGCCGCAGGCGTGGGCGAGTTGCTGTCCCGTGAGCTGCGCGTCCCTGCGCAGCTCACCGAGCCGGTCTGCGAGAACCTTCCGGGCAGCCCGAACACTGGATAATCCCGAACCGGACATTGTCTACACGATCACTCAGGCTTGTACTCCGCGTGTGGAGTGGCATGCTCCCATACAGCGGCGAATGCGGATCTGCACAAGTCCACAACCGACTGCTCAGCAGTGATCTCCTTCCCGACGGGCTCGCCCCTGCCGTTGAAGTGGTTGAAGATCACCGTGGCGTCGTCGAACAGCCAGAAGTCGTTGCCGGGAAGGGCTATGTCCGAGGCCTTCCGGCGAGGCAGCCAGCGCACCTGCTCACCGGCGGACACGTTGGCAAAGGTGAAGTCGTGCTCGTAGCGGATGTAGTCGGAGACGGGCTCGGAGACGATCCGCGCCCGCCTCAGAACGACGCCCCGCCCCACAGCCTCCGTCACGACCTCGTGCCACGGCCACCACCACTCCGGAAGTGTGTCGGGCGTGCGGCGCCTTCCGCTCAGCCACTCCAGAAAGTCCGGGTCGTCAGGTGTGTAGCTGTCCCGCATCTCCAGATGGACGGCGGAACGGCCGGCCCGGGCGAGCAGCTCACGTACGGGGAACTTCACCGCTGTCTCCTGCCGGACGGGGCATGTACTGCAGCATGACCTGCGGCAGCCTGACGATCGTCTCGTGAGCCGGAACGTCGGTGGAGTGACCGGGAACCGAACCAACCGCCCGGCACGCCTCGACCTCCGTGTCAGTGGCCTTGTAGGACTGGATGAGGAGGTCCCCTGTCTCCTCGTCCACCCAGATCGTGGGCGAGTCGTCCGTAGGGGTGTTCGGAATGATCCCGAGAAAACGAAGCTGCATGTTCTCTCCCTGCGAGTCAGGACGGTGCTCTGCCTGTCACAGGGTCGTGGCTGCGTCCGTCCACGTCCACCGCGCATGATGGGGCGCTCGGGGTGCGGACCCCGGGGCCGGGTGACCCCTCCGTGGCCTAGCCGAAGGGGACGGCGTCCTTCGCGGAGGTGTGCCAGTTGGTGACGATCGGCTTGTCGACCCGAATCGGGCCGGTCTTCAGCTCGACCGGGTCGGAGTCGTTGTTCTCCGGCGCGACGATGATGAAGTTCAGCTCCTTGTAGGAGTCCGTGTTCGTGGTCTTCGGGTTCACTCCGGCGTACGCGGTCTTGTTCCCGCTCAGCGTGATCGCCTTGCCGAGCGACTGCTCCGCCGGGCCCGCCTCGGTGCCGTCGGAGCCGAAGGCCACGACCGGGTGCTTCTCCGGCAGGACGCAGGTGATTCCCGGCTTCGCCTTCGCCATCACCAGGATGTAACCGCCGGCCTGGGACTCGGAGCGGGTGCTCCACGAGAGGTCGTTGGCGCCGCAGCTCTGCTGGACCGGCACCCGAACGCCGTCGCCCCGGTCGACGCCGGAACCGTCCCGGCCCTGGCCCGAAGCGCCGCCCTTGTCACCGCCGTTGTCGGTGCTCTTGTCCGTGCCCTGGCCGGAGGAGCCCTTGTCCGATCCCTTGTCGGCGCTCTTCTCGGAGCCCTTGTCGGAGGTCTCGGCCGTCGAGCCGTTCGGGGTCGCCCCGGCCGCGTTCCCCGCCGGAGCGGCGGCCGCCGCGTCCTTCGCAGCACCGGTCCCCGCCGCCTTGTCCGATTCCCCGCACGCCGTCATCAGCAGCGCGCCGCTGACGAGGGCTGCGGAGACGAGAAGAGCCTTACGACGGGTGCCGGACATGAAATCCCCCTGGTGGATTGGCGTTCGGGCCGAAGTTCTTTCGGCCGCTCGGTGCCTGCTCACTCACTATGAGGGGGCTGCGAGACGTGGGGATAGCGACGTCGCCGGGCCCGGACGACGTTGTCATGGTCCGGTGACATGGTCACGAAGTGTTGTGATGCGGCAACGGATGGAACGGCTGCACGCATACGAACGGGCCCGGCGGGGGATCCGCCGGGCCCGGACGGGCGTGCTGTGGGTCAGGAGGGGAGGCTGCCCTTCTTGACCGCCGTGACGAAGGCGGACCAGTCGCCGGCCGGGAAGACCAGGACCGGGCCGTCGGGGGTCTTGCTGTCACGGACCGGGACGACGGCGGGGAGGTTCGCGGCAATCTCGACGCAGGCGCCGCCGTCCGAGTTGCTGTAGCTGCTCTTGAACCAGTCGGCGGCGGTCAGAAGGCCGTCGGAGACCTCCAGGCAGGCGCCGCCGTCGGGATTGCTGTAGCTGCTCTTGCGCCAGGTGACGGCACTCAGGTCGAAGGTGGGGCGTCGTCGCATGGCACTTCCTCCAACATCCGCAGGATGAATGTCCGCGACTGGGCCGGGGACAGCGCCAAGTCGCGTACGGCATCGTATGCGACCTGGAGACGGTCAACGGATGTGCTTTCTTCGATGAGTTCGCCCCGGTGAGCGTTTTCCGTGTAGGCCACGGACTGGCCGCCGGGAAGCCGCAGGAACATCACGTCCGTGCTGTCGAGACCGTGCACACCCGCGGTCTGGAGCAGCACCTGGAGGGTGATCCTCGGGTGATCCGCCATGGCGAGGAGGTGTTCCAACTGGGCCCGCCATTCCTGAGGGTCTGCCAGTGGAGTACGGAGCACCGCCTCCGACAGGATCGTGCGGAAGTGCGGTACTCCGTCGCCCATCAGCAGCGCCCGTCGGCTCGCTCGCGCCTCGACCTGCTGGCTTAATTCCACACCGCTGGCGCCGCCCGCCGACAGTACGGCGGTGGCATAGCCGTCGGTCTGGAGCAGGCCGTGAATGGTGCTCACCGAGAAGTGGCTGAGGCTGGCAGTCTCTGCCTCCAGCTTCATATACCTGCGGTACTGCTCCTTGAACTGCGTGGAGTCCCCCAGCGCCAGCTCCCACAGCGCCAGCAGCCCACCCTTCATCCCATAGTGCTGGTCCAGCGCCAGCGCGACCTCCGGGCCGCCGATCGTCTCTCCGTTCTCCATCTTGCCGAACAGGGACCAGTCCCAGCCCATCCGCTCGGCCAGCCTGCGCAGGCTCTCGCCCGACTCGACTCGCAGGGCCTTCAACTCCTCTGCGAACCGCCGACGCGGTGACTGACTCCGGCCCGTTGTCGCTTTTCTCGGTGGCATGACGCCCCCTTCCAACCGTGTGGAAGTTGCCCCGGACGGTGTGGAAGGAGCATCCGTCTACGTTGTTCGCGCGCAAGGTCCGGGCCCAAGCTCGGTGACGCTCGGGATACGCACCGTAGCTCAACTCCCGTATGACATACAGGCAAACGGGGGAAATATCAGGATAGGAGCGACCACGCATGGCGAAGGACAGGGACCAGCAGCGCATCGCTGCGGCGGAGAAGATCAGGGCGGCCGAGGAGGCCTTCGACACCCTCGGGGAGGCACTCGCGCGGGCCGGAGTGCGGCTGCCCTCACTCGGGGTCGACCCCTGTGCGTACGCCGCCACCGATCCCATCCCGCTCGTCGAGCTGGGGCGCTGTATGCCCGATGTCGCGCTCGCCCTCGCGGCCGTCATCGACCGGGGCGTCGAGCACCGGCGGGCATGTCAGGGGTGAAGCGGGCCGGCGCCGCGCGCTTCCCCTGGCGGGAAGCGTGGCCCGGCCCCGCCCGTACCGACGACGGCCATGCCTGGACCACCGGCGACTGCTGGCTGTACTGCCGCCGTGCCGGAGTCCGTGTCCTCTGGGTCGGCTCGGTCCACACGCCCGCCGCCACCGGCGATCTGTACGCCTGCGGGGCCTGCATCGCGGAGATCGCGAGCCGGGTCCGCACCCAGGTCATCGCCCGCGACACAGCCGTCTGAACAGCAGAAACGGGCAGACCCCCGCGACGCGCCAACGTCCGGGGGCACGGCCCATCAGCCGTCTCTCACCAAGGAGCTGATGAACGTGACGGACCCTATCCCGGACGTGTTCGCGCGTCTGTGCGTTTCCCGGATGACGGCCGGAACGAAGGGGGTCGGGTGATGACCCGGGAAGGGCTCACCGAACTGCCCCCGCCCGCCCGGAACGCCATCTGCTGCGACTGCGGGCGGCCGACCTACGCGCCCGTCCCCGTCCGGCATATCGAGCGGGGCAGCGGCCCGGGGTACACGGTGTACGCATGCCCCCGCTGCGCCCCGGACGTAGCGCCCGGGCCCCTCCCCGGGGAGGTAGCCCCCTCCCCGTCCTCCTGACGCTTGGGTCACAGGCTTGTCGGGAAAAGCACTCATGGCGGCCGCGTCCGGCCGGTTAGGGTCGGTGGCCGATTCAGCGCAATGCACGTGTCGTCAGGGGGACGCATGTCATTCGAGGAAGAGTGGGCACAGCTGAAGCAGGACGCGCTACGGCGGCGCGAGGCCGCCGCCGGTATGCAGCTCGCGTCCGCCGGGCCCGGCTCGGGGCCTGGGCCCGCCGCCGGGGATCTCGGGCTTCAGGACGGGCCGATCCGGGCGAAGACGTCACAGCTCTACACCGTCCAGGCCGAGGCACAGGGAAAGTCGCAGCTCGACGATGCCGTCGCGGTCGGCCGGGTGCACTCCGGCTGGGAGGCCGGCGGCGCCAGCAATGTCTGTGTCGAGGCCTGGCAGAAGCGGCTCAGGGAGCTGGCGCGGATGGCGGAGAACGCGGCGAACTCGGTCACCGCCGCCATGGACCAGCTGATCGGTGACGATGTCTCCGTCGCCACCCGGATCCGGCTCAACGCCGAGCTGCTGGAGGAGTCCTGATGGTCTCCGTACAGGAACTCGACACCGCTCAGCCGCAGAAGTGGCGTGACGCCGCCGCCGATGTGATCCGCGCGGCCCAGCAGTGCGAGGCGCTCGGCGCGTTCGCCCGGGACGAGATCGGACAGACGCTGAAGAAGTGCTGGTCCGGGGATGCGGCGCGCGGGGCCCGCGATGCCTTCCACCGGAACGCCGGGGACTACGAGGCCGCGGCGGTCGCGCTGCGGGCCCTGGCGAAGACGTACGACGGGCTGGCGGAGACGATCACGACGGCGCAGCGGGACCTCCGCAGCGGCGTGGACTACGCGGTCCGGAACGGGCTCACGGTTCAGGAGAGCGGGCGCGTTGTGCCCGGCGTCGACAAGCCGGGCGTTTCCCAGGAGGAGGTACAGAAGGCGGTGGACAGTGCGTCGACCACCATCTCCGCTGCGCTGGCCCTGGCGAGCCTCGTCGACCGGAACGCCGCCCGCGATATGCGGACCTTCGAGGGGATGACGAAGCTCGGCGACGCGAACATGGCGCGGGAGGCGCTGAACCCGAACAGTCCGCTGGCGATCGCCCTGCGGTTGTCCGGAGGGCTGGACGGCGTCCATCCCCTCAATGTGCCGCCGAGCGTTCTGGCCTCCGTCGACCGGGCGGCAAGGGAAACCGGCATGTCCCGGAAGCTGCTGCTGGCGATCCTCTGGCAGGAGCAGCAGTGGTACCAGAACTTCAACCCGAGCGGCCGTGGCATCTGGTCCGAGTTCGGGCGGTTCGCCAACTGGGCCGCGATCGCGAGCGGCCAGGTTCAGGACAAGTCTTTGGGGATCGTGCACATCAAGCCGGATTCGGCCCGCCAGGTCGCCATCGACAATCCGGGAAAGTTCATGCTGACCGACGACCGCGACATCAAGGATCTCTCCAACCAGGAGTTGGCCGTACTCATCGAGAACGACCCCGAACTCAGTGTCCGGCTCGCCGCCTACCATCTGGCGGCGCTGAAGGAGAACGAGCACGGCGCGGCCACCGACAAACATCTCTTCCTGCTCTACGCGGCGGATACTCCGCAGATGCGGGACAGCAACGAGCGGTACGGCGACGAGTCGGACCAGCGCGGCGGCGCCATCAAGCCACGGGCCAACAACTGGGACCGGATCGAACCGCAGCTCGACGATGCGATGGCGTGGAACGCCCTCACCCCCGAGCAGCGCGCCCAGGCCTTCGATCAGGTGAAGTCGCAGGCTCCCGCGGGCACGGACGTCTCCGTGGACTCCGTCATCCGCCCCGACAGCGCCGACGGCAAGGGCACGGGCGAGCGTGAACCGGTCGTCTACGAGCCGGGGCTGATGCCGCCGCCGCCGACCAAGGACCAGATGTACGACAACCCCTGCCCGCCCACCCCGGAGCCGAGTCCCGGCCCTTCGCCCACACCCCGCCCGGGAGGCTGATTCATGAGGAGGACCGCGCGCCTTGCGGTCGGCCTTCTGCTCGTGTCCGTGCTCACCGCCTGCGGTCTCGACGACGGTCCCGCCGACAGCCCACCCGTGCCGATTCCGTCGAACGTGCCCAGGGACGTCCGGTACGTCTCCGCGGACGAGGTCGTGGCGGCCCTGGTCACGGCCGGCCTGGACTGCAAGGTGCAGTACCGCGGGGAGCTGCCGAGGAACGGCGGCAGCAATGCCCGCTGCACCTTCGAGGACGACGGCAGGACCATCGAGAACGAGATCTCGGTGTACAACACCGAGGTCATCGGCGCGGACGATATCGGAGACGCCATCTTCTCCCGGCGTGATCCGCCCTTCCCCCAGACCCTTGTCGCCGGAGGGAACTGGTTCGTCCGGGTCGTCGTCGGCGACACCACGCGCTATGCGCGGAAGGTCGCCGAGGCGACCCGGGGCAGGGTCCTCCCGCCGCTCCGGAAGCTTCCGGAGATCCCGGTGAAACCGCAGTACACCGATCTGGAAGCCCTGGCCGCCGCCGTCGACCGGGCCGTGGGCTGTACGGGACGGAAGAAGGTCGACGACGGGATCGCGTGCCGGTCCCGGGCCTGGAAGACCGACGATCCGTGCGACGCGCACAGGGACGACTACGACATCAGGCTGGTCCACTACCGGACGGCCGCGGACCGCGAGTACGGGCTGCTGATGAAGCTCGCGGAGGAGGACATCCCGTACCGCATCGCGACCGCCGGGAACTGGATCGTGCAGTTCCGGTACACCGAGACCCGGGACGAGGCCGCCCGGGCCCTCGGTGCCGCCGCGGTGAACGGGGTGGAGTCGGGGGCGCCGGTGGCCGTGAAGCCGCCCTGCGATCCCGACCGCCTCCCCTGACCCGGCCCTGACCCGGCTCGGGAGACCCCTCAGCCCAGGATCACGCTCCGCGTCAGGTTCCGCGGCCGGTCCGGGTCGTACCCCTTCGCCTCCGCCAGGGCGACCGCCAGGCGCTGGGCGCGGATCAGGTCCGCGAGGGGGTCGCAGGGGGCGTTGGCGACCAGGGTGCCGCCGACGCCCGCGACGTCCGCCGCCAGGCCCTCGGGGAGCGGGCCGAAGGTCCAGGTGACGCGGCCGGGGGCGGTGATGGAGATGGGGCCGTGGCGGTACTCCATCGCGGGGTACGCCTCGGTCCACGCGCCCGCCGCCTCCCGCATCTTCAGCGCCGCCTCCAGGGCCAGCCCGTAGGTCCAGCCCCGGCCCAGGAACGTCCACTGCTCGGCGGCCACGACCGCCTCCGGCAGCGGTTCGGTCAGGGCCAGTTCGGCGTCGACCGCCGCGTCCGCGACGGGCTTCACGCCGAGCCCGGCGGGGAGTTCACCGAGTCCGGCCCGGAGGAACGCCAGCGCGGTGGTCGCGAACCGGGTCTGGACCACGGACTCCTCGTCCGCCCAGTCGAGTACGGCGACGGTGTCGGCCGCCTCCATGACGGGAGTCTCCGGGTCGGCGGTGATCGCCAGGGTCGGGATCCGGCCCTTCAGCGCGGTGAGCAGCTCCAGCACCTCCGTCGTCGTACCGGAGCGGGTGATCGCGACGACACGGTCGTACGTCCGGCCCGCCGGGAACTCCGAGGAGGCGAAGGCGTCGGTCTCACCGAGGCCCGCGGCCTCGCGCAGGGCCGCGTAGGCGATGGCCATGAACCATGACGTACCGCATCCGGTGACCGCGACCCGCTCACCCGCCCGCGGCAGCCCGCCGAAACCTTCGGCGGCCCCGGCGGCACGGCGCCAGGAATCGGGCTGAGTCGCTATCTCGGCGGCGGTGCGGGAGGGGGCGGCGGACGGCGGGGTCGTACGGGACATGCGTCGGGCTCCTTGCGCATAGATGACCACTCGGCACTCCGTGCATAGCAGCAGGTCGGCCCGGGCGGCAACGGTGTCGCGGAGTGTCCCCGCAGGTCGTCGAATTGGTCTGGACCGGTGGCCCGGACCGGTGACCCACCCGTAGCCGAAAGGAGACCCTGTGGCATAGACCTCTGCAAAGACTTGGTGAACAATCGCACGTCATTCCGGGCGAGTTCGAAGGGACCGAGAGGCTCCCGCGAACCGTGTGCCCCCCGGAACAGGAGACCGCGCGAAGCAGCGCGAGCGGCACCTCACCTCGGCCCGCGGCCGTACCCGCGGCGGGCTCCGGCAACCAGATGGGGAACCCTCTGTGCGACAGCACCTCTTCCGAAACGGACGCCGGCCAGGATTCCGGTACGGCCGGACGGCGGCCGCGGCCGTGGCCCTGGGGCTGACCGCCGGCCTCACGGGCTGCGGGTCCGACGGGCCCTCCCACACCACGCTCACCCTGGTCGCGGCCGACTACGACGTGGACGGCGGCCAGAGCAGCAAGGAGTACTGGGCGAAGCTCGCGGCCCGCTTCGAGGAGAAGAACCCGAAGATCGACGTCGATGTG
Organism: Streptomyces tsukubensis; assembly: GCF_003932715.1. Taxonomy (NCBI): domain Bacteria; kingdom Bacillati; phylum Actinomycetota; class Actinomycetes; order Kitasatosporales; family Streptomycetaceae; genus Streptomyces; species Streptomyces tsukubensis. The sequence goes on from NZ_CP020700.1 coordinate 3,431,972, forward strand.
CACATCGAGCCCTGGACGAACGTGGACCGCAAGGTCCAGGACATGGTCAAGGCCGGGAAGGCGCCCGATATCGCACAGATCGGCGCCTATGCGGACTACGCCGCCGCGGGAAAGCTCTACAACGTCGACCGGATGCTCTCGCTGCAGACCGCGGCGAACTTCCTGCCGCCCCTCGCCAAGGCCGGAGAGCACCGCCGGACACCGTACGGAATACCCTTCGTCGCCTCGACCCGGCTGCTCTTCTACAACAAGAAGCTGTTCGAGGAGGCGGGCATCGAGAAGGCCCCGGCCTCCTGGGACGAACTCCGCGACGCAGCGGAGAAGTTGAAGGAGAAGACCGATGCCGAATACCCCTTCGCGCTGCCCCTCGGGCCCGAGGAGGCCCAGGCCGAGACCATGAACTGGCTGCTCAGCGCGGGTGAGTCGTACACGGTCGGCGGTGGCAGCTACGACATCAACTCCGCGCGGAACATCCAGACCGTCTCCTGGGTGAAGACGAACCTCGTCGACCGGAAGCTGACCGGGCCCGTCGCCCCGGCCGAACTCAACCGGAAGATGGCCTTCGCGGCGTTCGCGCGGGGCGAGGTGGGGATGCTGAACGGGCATCCGTCGCTGCTGCGGATCGCCCGGAAGGCGGGAGTCGACCTGGGTACGGTGCCGATACCGGGGCCCAAGGGCACTCCGTACAACGCCATGGGTGTCGCCGACTGGATCATGGCGTTCAAGGAGAACGGCAACCGCGTCCAGGCCGGGAAGTTCCTCGACTTCGTCTTCAGCGACGAGAACGTACTCGCCTTCGCCGGGCAGAACAATCTGCTGCCGGTGACGGTGTCCGCGTCCCAGGCCATGGAGGACGATCCGAAGTACGGGGATCTGAAGAACTTCCTGGAGCCGCTGCCGAAGTCCGTCCTGCCGCCGGTCGGCAAGACGTCGTGGGCGGCGGTCAGCGCCGAGATCAAGCAGTCCATCGGGAAGGCGGTCGCCCCGGGCGGCAATCCGAAGGCGGTGCTGGACGCGATCGACCGGGTGGCGGAGCAGGCGGACATCAAGAGCGGCGAGTAGGCGAGGGAAGGCGAGCAGAAGACGGGGAGGGGAGGGCGGGGCGTGCTCCCGCAGGCCGGAAGGCCGGGGTCCGCTCCCGCAGGCCGGGATGCCGGGTGTCGGACCCGGGGCCTATGTTGGATCGTATGAACGACCCCGCCGCTCCCCCTCCGGACGCCGCAGGCTCCCCGGCTCCCGGCCTCCCGGACCGCGACCGGGCCGTCCTCGCCATGGAGCGGCGGTCCTGGAGCGGGCCCGGTGCCAAGGAGCGGGCCGTGCGGGAGCAGCTCGGGATGTCGCCCGTCCGCTACTACCAGTTGCTGAACGCCCTGCTCGACGACCCCCGGGCGCTGGCCCACGACCCGGTGACCGTCAACCGGCTCCGACGTGTCAGAGACGAGAAACGCACACGCCGATAGGGTCTGTCGCATGGGTAGCTCTCCGCACTTCCCGGATGCTTCACCGTCACCCGGCCACGGTCTGCCGCGGCCGTCGACCCCGGCCGGCCGGGACGGGCTCGCCGCGCTGCTGGCCCGGCCCGAGAAGGCCGTGATCGCCCTCGACTTCGACGGCACCCTCGCCGAGATCGTCCCCGATCCGGAGCAGGCCCGGGCCCATCCGGGCGCGGCGCCCGCGCTCGCCCGGCTGGCGCCCCTGGTCGGCGATGTCGCCGTGGTGACCGGCCGTCCGGCCGGTGTCGCGGTGCGGTACGGCGGCTTCGCCGGGGTCGACGGGCTCGCGCATCTCGTCGTACTCGGGCACTACGGCTCCGAACGCTGGGACGCGGTCAGCGGTACGGTCAACACCCCGGCCCCGCATCCCGGTGTGGCGGCGGTCCGCGCCGAACTCCCCGGCTATCTCGACCGGTTCGGCGCCTGGCACGGCACGTGGATCGAAGAGAAGGGGCAGGCGGTCGCGGTCCACACCCGGCGGGCCGAGGACCCCGCGGCCGCGTTCGAGGCCCTGCGGGAGCCCCTCGCGACCCTCGCGGCCCGGCACGGACTGGTCCTGGAGCCGGGCCGGATGGTCCTGGAGCTGCGGCCGCCCGGGATGGACAAGGGCGTCGCGCTCGCGGAGTACGTCCACGAGGTCGGCGCGGAGTCCGTGCTGTACGCGGGGGACGATCTGGGCGACCTGCCCGCCTACGCGGCGGTGGAGAAGCTCCGCTCGGACGGTCTCGCGGGTGTGCTGGTGTGCAGCGGGAGTACGGAGGTCACCGAGCTGGCGGACCGCGCCGACCTGCTGCTGGCGGGTCCGGCGGCGGTCGTCTCCTTCCTGTCGTCCCTGGCGGACGCGCTGGGACCTCAGGGCTGAGCCCCCGGGGCTATGCCTCCGGGGCCAGCGCCTCCAGCTGGTCCAGGAACCACCGCTGCGGCGGGAGGGCCGTCGCGGCGGCGGCGAGGCGGGCGGTGCGGTCCGCCCGTACCTGCGCGGGAAGGGTCAGCGCCTCGTGGAGCGCCGCCGCCGTCGCGATCACGTCGTACGGGTTCACCACCAGCGCGTCCGCGCCCAGTTCCTCGTACGCCCCGGCCTCCCGCGACAGCACCAGCGCACAGCCCGCGTCCGAGACGACGGGGATCTCCTTCGCGACGAGGTTCATACCGTCGCGGATCGGGTTGACCAGGGCCACGTCCGCGAGCCGGTAGGCGGCCAGCGAACGGGCGAAGTCGTCCTTCACATGGAGCACGACCGGGGTCCAGCCGGGCGTCCCGTACTCGTCGTTGACCGCGTCGGCGAGGCGCTGCACCTCCGCCGTGTAGTCGCGGTAGACGGCGAGGTCCTGGCGGGACGGGTAGGCGAAGGCGACATGGACGACCCGTTCGTGCCATTCGGGGCGGGTCGCCAGCAGATGCCGGTAGGCCAGCAGACCCCGGACGATGTTCTTCGACAGCTCCGTACGATCCACCCGGACGATCGTCTTCCGGTCGGGGCCGCCGATCTGCTCGCGCAGGGCCGTCATCCGTTCCTCGACGTCGGGGCGGTGGGCCCGCTCGCGGAGGAAACCGGCGTCGGCGCCGAGGCCGTGGACCCCGATCCGGGTGCCCTTGAGCGCGTCGGGGCCCAGCACCTCCGTACAGCAGGCGGTGAAGGCGTCGGCCCAGCGGCGGGTGAGGAAGCAGGTGCGGTCGGCGCCGAGGAGTCCGCGCAGCAGCTGCTCCGCGATGTCGTCGGGGAGCAGCCGGAAGTAGTCCGGGGGTGCCCACGGGGTGTGGGAGAAGTGGCCGATGCGCAGGTCGGGGCGGAGTTCCCGGAGCATTCCGGGGACCAGCGCGAGGTGGTAGTCCTGGACGAGGATGGCCGCGCCGTCGGCGGCCCGGTCCGCGAGCGCTCGGGCGAAGGCGCGGTTGTACGTCTCGTACGACCGCCACTGGCGGCGGAACCCGTCGTCGAAGACGGGCTCCAGCGGGGTCTGGTACAGCAGATGGTGGATGAACCACAGCACCGAGTTGGCGATTCCGTTGTACGCGTCGGAGTGGACGTCCGGGTCGATGTCGAGCATCAGGACGCCGTCCTCGCCCCGGCCGATGCCGCGCCGGACGGCTTCGCGGTCGCCGTCGCCGAGGGCGCAGCAGACCCAGAGGGCGTCGTCGCGGGCTCCGATGGCGGAGAGTCCGGAGACGACGCCCCCGCCGCCGCGTTTCGCGTCCAGCGTGCCGTCGTCGCGCAGGGTGTAGGAGACGGGTCCGCGGTTGGACGCCACGAGCACCCGGGCGGAACCGGGGGCGGGTGAGCGGTCGCGGGCAGCGTCGGCCGGGGCGGCGGGGGGCTCGGGGACCATGTCGCAACACCTAGCCTTCCGGGCGCCGGCTCAAACGTCCGTTCGCCCGTCGTGGCGCGGTTCACGCCGTCCGCGCGCCGCGACGACGGCGATCGCCCCGGCCGCGGCGAGGGCGGTGGCGAGGCCGCCGAGCAGCCAGATCCGCTCGCCGTCGCGGCTGCGGCCGGTGGGTGCGAGGACCGGTGCCCCGGGGGCGCCGACGGCCGGAACCGCTCCCGCGACGGTGATCCGGGGGACCGGGGTCACGGCGCGGGGCGCCCGGTGGACCGGGACGGGCCGTCCGCCGGGGGCGGTCCCCGCGGCGGGGGCGCGGGTGGGATAGAAGGCGGGGCGAAGCTCGGCGGCGGGGCCGGGTGCCGCGGCGGGCGCCGGAACCGTCTCGGCCCGGGCGGCGGGACCGGGCGCCGCTACGGGTCGGGCGGCCGGGCGGGGCGCCGTCCCGGCCTGTCCCTCCCGGCCGGACACCGCGTCCGTGACACCGGCGGGACCGGGCGCGACGGCGCGGCCCGGGTCCGGAAGGACCCGTACCGCTTCGGTCCCGGCGGCCGGGCCCGGCGTGTCCGCGCGGGCGATCGGGGCCGCCGGGACCACCAGGACCACCAGGGCCAGCAGTCCGGCCAGCTTCACCGCGCGGCCCCGGACCCGTCCGGGGCCGCGCCTGCGGCCCGGGCGCCGTGCGGGCGGTCTGCGGTACGGGGCACGGCCGCGTGGGATGTGCGGACGTACGGAGACGGGCGCCGCCGCCGGGGCCGAGGGACGCCGGGGCTGCGCAATACGGGTATAAGTCATACATAAGATATTCAGCCCTTTGACTGGGAAACCGGCGCTTATGCCGCGCGACGCGCCGCATACTCACCGATCTCGCGCATCGGCGGCCGCTCCTCCGTGTCCACCGCATGGGTCCGCGGTACGAACCCGTCCGCCCCCCGCTCGAACTGCGTCAGCACCGGCCGCACCAACTGCCCCCGGGACAGCCGCAGTTGCGCCGTCCGGTAGATCGCCGCCGCCATCCGGCCCAGCGCCCGTCCGTCCTGGTGACGGTGCTTGCGGGAACCCACGTCCACCTGGGCCAGCGCATCCAGACCCACCGTGTGCAGCGCGTCGACGAGCAGCGCCAGCTCCACCCCGTAGCCCACGGGGAAGGGCAGCCGCTCCAGCAGGGAGCGGCGGGCCGCGTACTCACCGCCGAGCGGCTGCACCACCCCCGCCAGCTGCGGCCAGTGCAGATTGAGCAGCGGCCGCGCCACCAGCTCGGTAACCCGGCCACCCTGGCCTGCGGCTTCACCCAGCGGCCTGTCGTACATCGCCTTGACGAACTGCACCTCGGGGTCGGTCAGCAGCGGGCCGACGATCCCGGAGACGAAATCCGCCGAGAAGTCCCGCAGATCGGCGTCGACGAAGCAGACGATGTCACCGCGGGTGACCATCAGGGAGCGCCACAGCACCTCCCCCTTGCCCGGCAGCGCGGGTATCCGCGGCAGGATCGCGTCCCGGTGGACCACCCGCGCCCCGGCCGCCGCGGCGACCTCCGCGGTCCGGTCGGTGGAGCCCGAGTCGATCACCACCAGCTCGTCGACCAGCGGAACCTTCTCCATCAGCTCCCGGCGGATCACGGTGACGATGTCACCGACCGTCGCCTCCTCATCGAGCGCGGGCAGCACGACGCTCACCGTCGGTGAGGGCGCGGCCGCCCGTTTGGCCGCGAGCAGCGCCGGAAGCGGGCGGTCCGCCGCCGACCAGGAACGCGTCGCCAGCCAGCGCTCTACCTCTTCGAGCACGTGCTCTACTCCTCAACCGTCGGGATGCCTCCCACGTCCTTCCGGGCGTACGGGAGGGGGGGTCCGGGTGCCTTCCGTGCGCGTCCGGACGCGCCCGTGTGATCCATCTCGCGGTACGGACGACTATCTCAACCGTCCGGACCTTCAGTTACAGTCTTGAACAACGCGGATGACCGTCGCATGTCGGGGTCCGGCGTTCAACTTGCTCAACAATCAAATACCGCTCATCCAGAGGGGCAGAGGGAAACGGCCCGTTGAAGCCCCGGCAACCCTCCAGCCGGTCTCCGTCGTGACAGTGCGATCCGCAGCAGCGGACAGCGCCCGTCCACGCCGCGAGGCTCCCGGCTAGGGAAGGTGCCAAATCCGTCTCATGGCGAGATGCGCCATGAGGAAGATGAGGAGAAAGGGCCTCGCCTCCATGGCTGCGCAGACCGTCGCAAGCACCACCGACACCACCACCGCCCCCGCCGCCCCCTCAGTGGATCTCGGTCCCGCCGTCGCGCTCTCCTGTCGCGAGTGCGGAGAGCGCACCCCGCTCAGTCCGAGCTTCGCCTGTGCCTCCTGTTTCGGTCCCCTGGAAGCCGCCTACGAGCTGCCCACCGGAGACCCGGAGGCGCTGCGCAAGGCCATCGAGGCCGGCCCGGAGAGCATCTGGCGTTACGCGCCCCTGCTGCCCGTCCCCGCCGACGTGGCCGACAAGCCCAATCTCAACCCCGGTTTCACCCGGCTCGTGAAGGCCGACCGGCTCGCCGCCGAGCTGGGCGTCACCGGTGAGCTGTATGTGAAGGACGACTCCGGCAACCCGACCCACTCCTTCAAGGACCGGGTCGTGGCCATCGCCGTCGAGGCCGCCCGCGCCTTCGGCTTCACCACCCTCTCCTGCTCCTCCACCGGCAACCTCGCGGGCGCCGTGGGCGCCGCCGCCGCCCGCGCCGGGCTGCGGTCCTGCGTCTTCATCCCGCACGACCTGGAGCAGGGCAAGGTCGTCATGGCTGCCGTCTACGGCGGCGACGTCGTCGCCATCGAGGGCACCTATGACGACGTGAACCGTTTCTGCTCCGAGCTGATCGGCGACCCGATCGGCGAGGGCTGGGGCTTCACCAACGTCAATCTGCGGCCGTACTACGCGGAGGGCTCCAAGACCCTGGCGTACGAGATCTGCGAGCAGCTCGGCTGGCGGATCCCGGACCAGATCGTCGTCCCGGTGGCCTCCGGCTCCCAGCTCACCAAGATCGACAAGGGGCTCCAGGAGCTCATCAAGGTCGGTCTGGTCGAGGAGAAGCCGTACCGGATCATCGCCGCGCAGGCCGAGGGCTGCTCGCCGGTCTCCGCCGCCTACAAGGCGGGCCACGACGTGGTCCGGCCGGTGAAGCCGGACACCATCGTCAAGTCGCTCGCCATCGGCAACCCGGCGGACGGTCCCTATGTCCTGGACATCGCCCGGCGCACCGGCGGTGCGGTGGAGGACGTCACGGACGAGCAGGTCGTCGAGGGCATCAAGCTGCTCGCCAGGACCGAGGGGATCTTCGCGGAGACCGCGGGCGGCGTGACGGTCGGGGTGGCGAAGAAGCTGCTGGAGTCGGGGGTGCTGGACCCCGCCGCGACCACCGTCGTCATCAACACGGGCGACGGGCTCAAGACGCTGGACGCGGTCGCCGCGACCAGCGGCCCCACCGCCACCATCCGGCCGAGCCTGGACGCGTTCCGCGCGGCGGGTCTCGCCACCCACTGACCGGCCGCAGTCCCGGCAGCGCCCCGGCCGCTGACCCGCCGGGGCCGTCCGGGACCTCCCGCCGCCGCTTCCGACCGCCGAGCCGTCCACCGAGCCCGGGCCACCGCCCGAGGAAGGCACCACCCATGAGCGTCAACGTTCGCATCCCGACCATCCTGCGCACCTACACCGGCGGACAGGCCGAGGTGGCCGCCGAGGGCGCGACCCTCGCCGAGGTCATCGCCGATCTGGAGAAGAACCACGCGGGGATCTCCGCCCGGGTCCTGGACGACCAGGGGAAGCTGCGCCGCTTCGTCAATGTGTACGTCAACGACGACGACGTCCGGTTCGAGCAGGGGCTGGAGACCGCGACCCCCGACGGCGCCGGAATCTCGATCATCCCGGCAGTCGCCGGCGGCTGACCGCCCGGCTCCGCACGCGGGCGTACGCCCCCGCCGGCGGCCCCGGGCCCCGCGGTCCGCGGCGCTGACCCTCGGTCATCGAAATGGCCCCCTCCGTAAGACAAACGGAGGGGGCCATTCTGCATGGTTGAACACGCTAGAGTTGGGGAAGGCCCGGTGATCATCCACCCATGGCCAGGTATGAGAATGCGCCCGGGCTCGATAAGAAGCAGCCAATGTGCAGGCGCACTCTGTCTCATAGATTCCTTTTGTCCGGTCGGACTTGCCCCGGAATTTCCTGAATTCAGGAGAATTACCCGATAGTAGCCTTCCGGATTTCCCGCCCGATTGCCCTGTTGCAGAGGGCAGTTGTGCAGATACATTCAGCCGCGGTCGACGCGTTCCGGCGCACACCTGTGAGGTCGGGTGAGCTCAGACCCGGGTCCGCGAGGTGCGGTCCTGTGCAAGGGCCAGTAATAGGGGAGTTAGGCATGGCTCAGGGCACCGTCAAGTGGTTCAACGCGGAGAAGGGGTACGGCTTCATCGCGGTCGACGGTGGTGCGGATGTTTTCGTCCACTACAGCGCGATTCAGATGGACGGCTACCGCACCCTGGAAGAGGGGCAGCGGGTCGAGTTCGAGATCTCGCAGGGCCAGAAGGGCCCGCAGGCCGATATGGTCAAGCTCTCGGCCTGACCGACTCTTCCTTCCGCGCGCTTGCGCGTCGACGCACGCATACGCTCGCACGCAGACGCATTCAATAGGGTCCGCATCCCGCTCACCGGGGTGCGGGCCCTGCGCGTTTCCCGCGACTGGAGCGCCGTTCCGCCCGCCGCCGGACCCCGCCGCCGGAGCCTCGCCCGCACCCGCCCCGGACCCCGTCCGCACCCGCCCCCTCGGGCGGTACACCAGGAGCGGCCTTGCACTCTCGGGTGCCGAGTGCTAATCATTGGCGTTAGCACTCTCCCAGTGAGAGTGATAACAAAGGGCCGAGTCGGTGAGGCTCGCCGGGCGTGCGGCGCATGGAGCGGCACGGTCCGGCAGGCCGTCCGTCGCGGGCGCAGGCGCGGTCCGAAGAGCTTCCTACTCCAGTCCGTGGAGGACACTTCACATGGCAAAGATCATCGCGTTCGACGAGGAGGCACGGCGCGGTCTCGAGCGCGGGATGAACCAGCTCGCCGACGCCGTCAAGGTCACCCTTGGCCCCAAGGGCCGCAACGTCGTCCTCGAGAAGAAGTGGGGCGCCCCCACGATCACCAACGATGGTGTGTCCATCGCCAAGGAGATCGAGCTGGAGGACCCGTACGAGAAGATCGGCGCCGAGCTGGTCAAGGAAGTCGCCAAGAAGACGGACGACGTCGCCGGTGACGGTACGACCACGGCGACCGTTCTGGCCCAGGCGCTGGTCCGCGAGGGCCTGCGCAACGTGGCCGCCGGTGCCAACCCGATGAGCCTGAAGCGCGGTATCGAGAAGGCCGTCGAGGCCGTCTCCGGTGCCCTCCTCGAACAGGCGAAGGACGTGGAGACCAAGGAGCAGATCGCCTCCACCGCCTCCATCTCCGCCGGCGACACCCAGATCGGCGAGCTGATCGCCGAGGCCATGGACAAGGTCGGCAAGGAAGGCGTCATCACCGTCGAGGAGTCCCAGACCTTCGGTCTGGAGCTGGAGCTCACCGAGGGTATGCGCTTCGACAAGGGCTACATCTCGGCGTACTTCGCCACCGACATGGAGCGTATGGAGGCCGTCCTCGACGACCCGTACATCCTCGTCGTCAACTCCAAGATCTCCTCGGTCAAGGACCTCCTGCCGCTGCTGGAGAAGGTCATGCAGTCCGGCAAGGCGCTGCTGATCATCGCCGAGGACGTCGAGGCCGAGGCCCTGTCGACGCTGATCGTCAACAAGATCCGCGGCACCTTCAAGTCCGTCGCCGTCAAGGCTCCGGGCTTCGGCGACCGCCGCAAGGCGATGCTGAACGACATCGCCATCCTCACCGGCGGCACGGTCATCTCCGAGGAGGTCGGCCTCAAGCTGGAGAACGCGGGCCTCGACCTGCTGGGCCGCGCCCGCAAGGTGGTCATCACCAAGGACGAGACGACCATCGTCGACGGTGCCGGTGACAGCGACCAGGTCGCCGGGCGGGTCAACCAGATCCGCGCCGAGATCGAGAACTCCGACTCGGACTACGACCGCGAGAAGCTCCAGGAGCGCCTGGCGAAGCTGGCCGGCGGCGTGGCCGTCATCAAGGCCGGTGCCGCGACCGAGGTCGAGCTGAAGGAGCGCAAGCACCGCATCGAGGACGCCGTTCGCAACGCGAAGGCGGCCGTCGAGGAGGGCATCGTCGCCGGTGGTGGCGTGGCCCTGCTGCAGGCCTCCTCGGTCTTCGACAAGCTGGAGCTCGAAGGCGACGAGGCGACCGGTGCCAACGCCGTGAAGCTCGCGCTGGAGGCCCCGCTGAAGCAGATCGCCGTCAACGCCGGCCTGGAGGGCGGTGTCGTCGTGGAGAAGGTGCGCAACCTGACCCCCGGCCACGGTCTGAACGCCGCGTCCGGCGAGTACGTCGACATGATCGCCGAGGGCATTCTCGACCCGGCGAAGGTGACGCGCTCCGCGCTGCAGAACGCCGCGTCGATCGCCGCGCTGTTCCTGACCACCGAGGCCGTCATCGCCGACAAGCCGGAGAAGGCCGCTGCGGCCGCTCCGGGCGGCATGCCGGGCGGTGACATGGACTTCTGATCCCGGGATCTCCCAGGATCGGCAAGGCCGAGTCGGCGAGTGAGCCGAAGGGGCGCGTCGTGGTCTGGAAGGAGAACGCGCGCAGGCCGCGAGGAACGAGTGGCCGAGCACGATCGACTGAAGAACACGGCTGAAGCGCCCCGGAGGCGAACCGAGCCGTAAAAGCGGAGGGCGGTACCCCCACTCCCAGGGGGGTACCGCCCTTCGGCGTTGCTGCTGTGCTCCGGGGCCGGTCCGGGTGGTGCCCGGACCGGCCTGCCGGTTCAGCGGACGTCGACGTAGTCCGAGGCGCCCGCGGCGTCGTAGTGCCGGGAGCTGCCGGTGTAGGTGAAGCGCCAGTAGCCGTCGGCCCCGGCGCGGACCTTCATGACGGCCTTGCCCTTGGCGTCCGCCCGGACGTGTCCGGCGATGGACCACTTGGTGCTGCCCTTCGGGAGGAAGGACAGCGTCGCCCAGTGCTGGGCCAGGGGCCGCCAGGTGCTGCCGCTGCGCTCGGTGAGCGTGGCGGCGACGGTGAGGGTCGCGCCCTTCTTCACCGGCTCGGGGGTGGCGTTGGCGGTGGTCAGCCGGGTGGAGATCCGGGACAGCGGTACCGGGGACGTCGCTGTGCCGACGAACTCGGCACTGGTCGATGTGGCCAGCCGGTAGTAGCCGTTGCCGCCGCGTGCGGTGAAGTTGAAGGTGTTCCACTGCGAGGAGCTGATGGAGACCTCGCGGCTGGCGAGGGTCTTCCAGGTCCGCTTGTCCGCCGAGTGCTCCAGCCGCAGGATCTGCGAACCGTAGGCGTGCTCGCCGGTGATGTAGGTGGTGCGGAGCGTGCCCTTCGCCGTCACCGTGCCGTTGCTCGCCAGCGAGAGGCCCGGCCGGATGGTGACCTCCTGCGGCACCTCCAGGTTCCCTCGGGTGGAGCCGTTCTCGTAGACCCCGTCCCCGTAGACGGACCAGGGCGAGTTGTACTCGGCGCCGGGCGCCGGGGTGAGGGTGACGCTGAAGTTGCCCTGGGCATCCGTGGTCATGGGGGCCCGGTTCCCGGTGACGGTCGCCTGGAGGTCGATCCCTCCGGCGGGCCGTCCCTCGTGGGTCGCCCGGCCGGTGAGGGTGACCTTCTGCCCGGGCAGGACCCGCTTCTTGTCCGGGGCGGCGGTGATGTCGATGGTGCGCCAGTCCGGGGAGATGAATCCGCTCTCCGCGGTGAGGGTGTCGTCGACCCCGTTCTCCCGCATGGTGTGCCGCAGGTTCACCACCCTGTTGTACCGGGCGATCGGGAGGAGGGTGCTGAAGGTTCCGTCGGCACCGGTGGTAACGGTGCCCGCCGGGTCCGGAGTGGTGTCGCCCGAGTAGTCCCCCAGGGACAGGCCGATCTCCCGGCCGGGGAGCGGAACCTGGTCGTTGGAGCCGGGCTGCACGGCGACCAGGGTGCCCTTGACCGTGGTGCCGCGGGTCTCCCAGGTGGGCCGGGCGCTGCTCAGCCCGGCGGCGTGAAGCCGCATGGTGAAGTCGAGGGTGCCCGCGTTCTGCCGGGTCGACCGGGTGCCGGTGCTCTCCTCGGCCGTGACGTCGATGGCGTACCGGCCGAGTTGCGGGATGGTGCCGTCGTCCTCGGTGAGCTTCAGCAGCCCGGCGGCGGGGACCTGGTAGCGGCCGGAGCCGGGGGCGGTCTCCGCCAGGTCGGGGACCTCCGCGACGACGGTGCTGCCGTCGCGGACGACCGCCGACACCTTGGTGATGGTGGCACCGGGGGTGTCCGTCCAGGCGCCGACGGTGAACGAGCCGCGCTGCTGCGGGTCCGTGACGGCACTCCCGATGCCGGGAGCGGCGGCCGCCTGGGCGGCCACGGCCGGGGCGGCGCCCGCCGCCAGGGCGAGCGCGGCGGCGGAGGCGACGAGGGAGAGCGCCATGGGCCGGCGCGTGATCAGATCAGCGCGCGTCAATGTAGGTGTCCTTGGTCTCGGAGTAGAAGTAGCCGTTCATGGGCTCGGTGACGGCGGCCCAGGTCCCGTCGCTGTAGACCGGCGCCTTCAGGCTGTAGACGCCCTTGCTGTTGGTCTTGCCCTTGACGGACCAGTACCACTGGTCCTGGCCCTTGGGCTTGACGAGGACCATCACCTTGGCGCCGGGGTGCGCGATCCACTTGCCGTTGACCTGGCGCTGGACCGTACCCGAGACCGTCATGCTGCCGTTGATCTTGGGGCGGGTGGTCGAGTACTTGTGGCCCACGAACCGGGTGAGGTAGCGGCTGAGGAACTTGGGTGCCGCCGAAGCCGCGACGAACCGGTCGGACTCGATGTGGAAGAAGCGGTAGTAGCCGCGGACGTAGCCCTCGGTCTGGAGGCTCACCCGGCACTCGTTGGTGGTGTAGTGACCGGCGGTGACGCCGGTCATGTTGTACCAGGTGCGGCCGTCGGGCGAGTACTGGAAGGCCACGCTCTCGCCGCTGCAGTCGGCGCCGTAGACCCTGGCGCTGGCCGTCACCGTGCCGAACGCGTCGATGCTGTACGCGGGAGAGCCCAGGGTGATCTTCTCGGGTACGGCGATCGCGCCGGTGTCCGCGGCGTCGGACGGCACATGCGCCGACGGCCTGACATAGGTGTAGAGCTCACCGGAGAAAGTGGCCTTCGCGGTGTACGAGAAGGAGCCGTCGGCAGCGGACTTCCCTGTGCCGAGCGGTGTCTTGGCGTACGAGTCCCAGTACCAGGGCGCCGACAGCGACGACAGCACGGGGGCGTCGGCGTAGGGCTTCCAGCCCTCGTTGGTGAGCTTCTCGACCCGGCCCTTGACCGTGAACGCCTGGCCCTTGTGGACCCGCCGCTTGTCACTGTCCGCCTGGATACGGACCTTGGTCTTCTCGGCCCAGACGGAGGGCAGGGCGGCGGCGGGATGGGCGACGGTGTCGGTGACGCCCGTCTCCAGGTACGCCTCGCCGCCGGTGATCCGGCCCTCGGGCGCGACGTTGACGGAGAACTTCCCCTGGGCGTCGACTTCCGGGCGGTACTCCAGAGTCACGGGCTTGGTCGGCCACTCGCGATCCACCTTGACCCGCACCTGCACCGGCATGCCCTGGCGGGCGGGCCCGGTGGTACCGGTGGACGGGTCGAAGGTGGTGGCGGTGCCGGACAGCACGGTGACCGGGTTGTTGAGGTCCGTGCTGGTGCGGTCGAAGGCGACCGTGGCGACCTTGGCACGCTTCAGATAGGCGAAGGTGCCGATGGTCTGCTGCTGGAGCGTGCCGCCGGGCAGCCGGTAGTCCACCCGGACCGGGTAGTTCCCGAAGGCGGTGCCGTCCGGGAGCTTGAGCGCCTCCCGGCTGGTCCAGGTGTTGCTGCCGTCGTCCGCGAGCTGCTCGTCCTCCAGCAGGACGGCCGCGTCGGGCTGCGTGGACGCGAGGACGGACGCCTTCACCCAGATCGCGTTGGACGGCAGTCCGACGGCGAGCTTTCCGTCGACCGTGGTGGTGACGGAGGACACCGCCGCATGGGCGGCAGGTGCCGTGACGACGACGGGCACGGCGACGCCCGTCGAGAGTGCGATGACGGCTGCCGTACGTACGAAAGCACGCGGCAGCTTGCGCGTTGAGCGCGACAAGGGACCCCCCACAGGTCAGCAAGAGGCGGCGGGCCGCCGGGGGCCGGCCGCGGGGCGACCGCGCGAGAGTGCTGCGGATCGCTAGGAAGCACGATAACGGTGTGCTGAAAGTGTTTTACCGGCAAGGGTGCCCCGGTGACCAGCCCTTAAGGCCGGTAATGGGCCCCTGAGACCGGCCGGTTTCCGCTGCATCCGGAGAATGACGGCCGGTACGGGGCCATGAGACCGCAGACAGACACAGGGTCGGCTCCCCGGATGATTCGCAGTCATCACCGGGTCGGGCAGGGTCGTTCGTGTCCCGAACCCCTGCGGAAGGAACCTTTCCGTGAAGGCAAGACGCCTGGCCCCCGCCGTGGCGGCGGCGAGCGCGCTGGTGACCCTGGCCCCGGCTGCGGCCGTCGCCGCCCCGGGCGGCGCCCGCCCCTCCCCGGCGGCCGCGCCCCTGTCCGTACCGGTGTCGTGGCAGCGCTGCGGCCCCGACAGCCCGGCCGACTTCGAGTGCGGCACCGTACGGGTGCCCCTGGACTACCGGAATCCGGCCGGGAAGAGGATCGACATCGCGGTCTCCCGGATCCGGGCAGCCGACCCGGAGAAGCGGCGCGGGGTGCTCCTCATCAACCCCGGCGGCCCGGGCGGCGAGGGTCTGCAGATGCCCGTGCAGTTCCGGCGCGCGCTGCCGCGGTCCGTCCTCGACTCCTACGACCTCGTCGGCTTCGACCCGAGGGGCATTGGGCGGAGCACACCCGTCGCCTGCGGTCTGAACGAGGAGGAGACCCACTGGCCCCGCCCGTACGGTACGAAGACCTTCGCCGCGGACACGGCGCGTTCGCGCGGCACCGCCGACAAGTGCCGGGCGGGGTACGGCACGGACCTGAAGCACTTCACCACCCGGAACACCGCCCGCGACATGGACGCCGTCCGGGCCGCGCTCGGCGAGCGGAAGATCTCCTACCTCGGCTACTCGTACGGCACCTATCTGGGCTCCGTCTACACCCAGTTGTTCCCGCGGCGCGCCGACCGGTTCGTGCTGGACAGCGCGGTCGACCCGGGGCTCGCCTGGCGGGAGAACTTCCGCAACTGGGGTGCCGCGGTCGGTCCCGCGTTCGAGCGGTGGACCCGCTGGACGGCCGCCCGGGACGGCCGTTACGGGCTCGGCGCCACCCCGGAGGCGGTCTCCCGCACCTTCTGGGACCTCGTCCGCGGGGCCGAACGGAAGCCGATCAGGATCGGGGACGACCTCTTCGGCGGCGACGCGATACGCGACGAGATGCGCGGCCTGTTCTTCGGTGTCGAGGATGCGGCCGAGACGGTCGTCATGCTGAAGGACGCGGCGGCCGGAAAGCCGGTGCCGCCCCTCCCGGAGGAGCCGCCGCCCTCCGACAACGAGGCGTCCAGCCAGTTCGCGATCCTCTGCGGGGACGCTGCCTGGCCGCGGAATCCGGGGACGTACGCCCGGGATTCCGTACGCGACGGGAAGCGGTATCCGCTCTACGGCGACTTCGCCTCCAACATCACCCCATGCGCCTTCTGGGACCGGCCCGTCGAGCCGCCGACGAAGGTGGACAACCGGGTCCCGGCGCTGATCCTGCAGAACGAGTGGGACTCCCAGACCCCGCTGAACACCGCACGCGGCATGCACCGGGCCCTGAAGGGCTCCCGCATGGTCACCGTCGACGAGGGCGAGGGCCACGGGGTCTACCTCTTCGGCGGGGCGTGCGCGAACACCGTGGCCACGGAGTATCTGACGAGTGGTCGGCTGCCGGCCGGCGATGTGATCTGCCGGGCCGAACCGGCGCCGCGGCAGCGCTCCGGCGCGGTCGCGCCACCGGCGCCGAAGGGACCGCCGGGAGCGGCCTCGCCCGGCCGCTTCGGCGCCCGCCCGTAACACAGGAGCCTGTGAATCACCCCATCACCGGGTGATGAGCCCGGCCGCCTCCCCCGCCTCCCGCCGCACCGGCCGACCCCCGGCGCGTACGACGAACGGAAGGAACGACCCCGTGCAGGCAAGAAGACGTACGGTCCCGCTGCTCGCGGTGAGCGTGCTGGCGACGCTCGCCCCCGCCCTGGCCACGGCCCCTGCCGCCGCCTCACCTGCGCCTCCGGCCGCGCAGCGGCCCGTATGGCGCGACTGCCCGACCGAGCGGGCACCCGATCTGCGGTGCGCAACCCTGAAGGTACCGCTGGACCACGCACGGCCCGCGGGCGAGAAAATCGACTTGGAGATCTCACGGCTGCGGGCCGCCGACCCCGGAAAGCGGCGCGGAGTTCTCCTGGTGAATCCCGGCGGGCCGGGCGGACCGGGACTGACCCTGCCCGGGGCGTTCCGTGACGCGCTTCCCGCGGGTGTCGTGGACGCCTACGACCTGATCGGATTCGACCCGCGGGGAGTTGGCGCGAGCACGCAGATACGATGCGGCCTGACCCCCGGGGAGATCGCCTTCGAGCGTCCGTACAAGAAGGCGTCGTTCGCCCGTGACACCGCGCTGACGCGGTCCTTCGCGGAGAAGTGCCGGGCGAAGTACGGCGACGGGCTCAAGCACTTCAACACCCGTAACACCGCGCGCGATATGGACGCGATCCGGGCCGCGCTCGGGGAACGGAAGATCAACTACTTCGGCATTTCGTACGGCACCTATCTGGGCGCGGTCTACACCCAGCTGTTCCCGCACCGCTCCGACCGGTTCGTGCTCGACAGCGGGGTCGATCCCGCACGGGTCTGGAAGGAGGACTTCCGGCTCTGGGCGCAGGAGACGGAGAAGGCGTTCGACCGCTGGGCGGAGTGGACGGCCGGGCGGAATGCGCAGTACGGGCTCGGTGCCACGCCCGAGGCGGTCTCCGCTGCGTTCTGGAAGATCATCGCCCGGGCGGACCGCAAACCGCTGAAGCTCGGTGACCGGCTGTACGACGGCGCCATGATCCGCGCCGGGATGCGCTCCGCGTTCTTCACCCGCTCCCTCGCCGCCGAGTACATGACCCAGCTCAGGGACGCGGTGGCCGGGAAGCCCGTCCCCGGCCCGCCGGTCTATGACTTCGGTGAGGACTTCGTCTCCAGCATGTGGGCCGTGACCTGCGGCGACGAGAACTGGCCGCGGGATCCGAAGGTGTACGCCCGTCAGGCCGCCCGCGACGCGGCCCGCTATCCGCTCTACGGGGACTACGTCTCCAACATCACCCCGTGCGCCTTCTGGGACGACACCGCCGAGCCGACGACCACGGTCGACAACGAGGTCGGGGCGCTGATCCTGCACAACGAGTGGGACTCGCAGACCCCGCTCCCGGACGGTCTCGGGCTGCGCAAGGCCATGAAGGGCGCCCGGCTCGCCCTGGTGAAGGACGGAGAGGGCCACGGGGTCTACCCGGGCGGGGCCAGTTCCTGCGCCAACCGGCTGGCCGACACCTATCTGCTGACGGGGCGGCTGCCCGCGCGGGACGTGCGCTGTGCGCCGGACCCGGTGACGGCCGGACAGCAGAAGAAGCCGGCCGAAGTGCCGTTGGTGACACCGGGCGCCCGCGGCGGGGCTACGGCCCGCGCGTTGATCCAGTAGCTTCCGTACAACCGTCGTTCGCACAACCGTCCCAACTCCCGTTCAGAGAAACGTTTTTACGCTTCGAGAAAGGACTCCCGTGCAGTCAGCACGACGCTTCGCACCCATGGCCGCGGTCAGCGCTCTGGCGACCCTGGCGCCCCTGGTCGCCGTCGCCGCACCGGCCGCCGCAACGCCCACCGCACAGCAGTCGCAGACGCAGACGCAGCAGCCGACCTGGCAGCGGTGCAGCCCCGACCAGCCCGCCGCGTACGAATGCACCACGCTGAAGGTGCCGCTCGACTACCGCGCCCCCGGCGGCAAGAAGATCGACGTCGCCGTCTCCCGGGTCAAGGCGGCCGATCCGCAGCAGCGGCGCGGGGTGCTCCTGTTCAACCCCGGCGGCCCCGGCGGCTCCGGACTGGGCGATCCGCTGGACTGGGGCGGCCGACTGCCGCAGTCGGTGCTCGACCGCTACGACCTGATCGGCTTCGACCCGCGCGGGGTGAACAAGAGCACTCCCGTCGAGTGCGGTACGGCCCCGGCGGAGCGGACGGTGCTGCGCCCGTTCAAGCCGGGAAACTTCGCCTCCGACGTGGCCTGGGCGAAGGGCATCGCGGACAAGTGCCGGGCCAAGTACGGCGCGGATCTGCAGCACTTCACCACCCGCAACACGGCCCGTGACATGGACGCCATCCGGGCCGCACTCGGCGAGCAGAAGATCAACTACGTCGGGGTGTCGTACGGCACCTACCTCGGCGCGGTCTACACCCAGATGTTCCCGCACCGCTCCGACCGGATGATCCTGGACAGCGCCGTCGACCCGAAGCTCGCCTGGCGCGGCATGCTCCAGTCCTGGGCGAAGGCGGCCGAGCCCGCGTTCGCGCGGTTCACCGAGTGGGCAGCCGCGCGGAACGACGAGTACGGGCACGGCGCCACCCCGCAGGCGGTCGCGAAGGGCTTCCGGGACCTCGTCGCCCAGGCCGACCGCAAGCCGGTCAGGATCGGGGAGACGTACTACAACGGCGCCGCGATCCGGTCGGTGATGCGCCCGCTGTTCTTCTACCGCACGGAGGGGGCCTACTTCCTCGGCATCTTCAAGGACGCGGCGGCGGGCAAGCCGGTGCCGGACTTCCCGAGCTGGTACCCCGGCGACAACGACATATCCCTGTTCAACGCCGTCGCCTGCGGTGACACCGGGAACTGGCCGCGGAATCCGCAGCGGTACGCCGTCGAGGCGGCCGTCGACTCCGTGCGGTTGCCGGTGTTCGGGGACCACGCCTCCAACATCACCCCCTGCGCCTTCTGGGACCGGCCCGTCGAGCCCGCGACGAACGTCGACAACCGGGTCCCGTCGCTGATCCTGCAGGCGGAGTGGGACTCCCAGACCCCGCTGTTCACCGCGCAGGGCATGCACCGGGCGCTGAAGGGCTCCCGGATGGTGACCGTGGACGAGGGCGAGACCCACGGTGTCTACCGGTACGGGATCAGCTCCTGCGCCGACGATGTGGCGACCGGCTATCTGGTGACCGGGAAGCTGCCCGCGAAGGACGTGACGTGCGCGGCGGACCGGCCCTCGGGCGCGGCGGCGACGGAGCGGGGCGAGCGGAAACTGCCGGCGCTCCCGAACCGCTTCTGACCGCTTCTGACCGCTTCAGCAGCCTGACCCGAGTGCCCTCCCGCCCCCGCGGCGGGAGGGCACTCCCGTATCCGCCCGCCTCCCGCCCACGGCTGCCCGGCGAAAACGGAGTGCGTAATTCCCGCCGGAATCGCAGACTCGTTCCCATGACGGACAAGCACGAGACCACGACCGAGACCGAGCACGAGACCGCAGGCATCGACCGCATCAACCCCGAAGGGCTCCACGCCACCCCCGGCTACCACCACATCACCGTCGTCGAGGCGGGCCGTACGGCCTATCTCTCCGGACAGTGCCCCCTCGACCTCTCCGGCGAGGTCGTCGGCAAGGGCGATCTCGACGCCCAGATCGACCAGGTCGCGGCCAATGCCCTGACCGCCCTGAACGCCGTGGGCGCGGGCCCCGAGCATGTCGTCCGCTCCCTGATCCACGTGGTCAGCTCGGACGAGAAGGTGCTGGCCCGGGCCTGGGACCGGCTGAACGAATCCGTCATCGCGTCCGCGTTCTCCACCGCCAGCACCCTGATCGGTGTGGCCCAGCTCGGCTACCCCGGGCAGCTCGTCGAGGTCGACCTGACGGCGGCGCTCCCGCGCTGACCCCACCGGCCGCCGTCCGGCGGGCGGGTCACGACCTTCGTCGTCGCGACCGGCGACGAACGGTGGACGCGGCGCCCGTCCGCCACCGGGAAGTCTGTACTCCGGAGACGACAGGACGCCGGACGACGGGAACCCCCCATGGCACAGCCACAGCCACAGGCACAGGTCGACATCGGCTGGAAGGTGATCGGGATCCTGGGCGCCGCCTGGGGGGCCACCGACACGAACGCCATCGGCAGCGAACACCTGCTGGCCGCGATCACCGACACCAAGGGCCCGGCCAGGGAGGCGCTCGCCGCCGAGGGCGTCACCCGGACCGGAGTGCTGGCGATCCTCCGGGACCGGCAGGGCCGCCCGGACGCGGTGCCGTGGGCCGGTGACGACGACGTCGCGCACAGCGTCTCGTCGCGGTCCGTCCTCGGCGACGACGGGGACGAGCGGCGGCTGCTGACGGGCAACGCCCGGTGGGCCTTCGAAGCAGCGCTCCACCTGGCCGAGACGGAGGCTCGCGGCGAGAAGACGGGCATCGCCCGGCTGCGGCCGGAGCATCTGCTGCGGGGGCTGCTCCAGGAGGAGGAGACCCGCTGCGCCGAGCTGCTGGCGATCTGCGGGACGACCGCCGCGGCGGTACTGGCCCGGCTCGACGGCGAGGAGCCGTCGGCCGGCGGGGACGGGGCGGGCTCACCGGGTACGGGGGTCCCGGAGAGCCTGCTCGACCCGCTGCTGCACCGGACCAGGGACCTGCTGCTGGGCAACCGCCACTACCCGATGGCGTTCTGGAAGCGGTGGCTGGTCAGCGGGGTGAACTGGGCGACGCGGCCCGGGTTCTGGGTGTTCTGGGAGACACACGAGCAGGCCCGTGGACTCGGGCACCGGCGACTCGGCACCGAGCACATCCTGCTGGCGGTGCTCGCCACGCACGAGGTCGCCATGGCCCACCCCCATCTGGCACGGGAGGGGCTGTCCGGTACGGGCGCACGCTTCCGGGGCGGGGAGCGTCTGGCGGCCATGGGCCTGGACTACGCAGGCGTACGGCGGGCCCTGGCGTCCGCCCCGGATCTCGGCGCCGATCCCACTCCCGTTGAGCAGATCTTGACGGCCGCCCGGGCGGACGACGGAACCGGCCCCCTGGTGGAAACCCTCCTGCAGGACGGAACGCGCGCCGGGCGGCTGATCCGGCATATCCGGGGCGCGGACCCGCGGCAGCCGACCACTGCCGAGTAGACGTCACATCCCCAGGGGAAGCTCCTTGTCCAGCCACGGCACCGCCCGCTCGCACCCCCGTTCCGCCCGGCTCGTACTGACCGCCGCCGTCACCGCCGGGGTGCTGGCCGCCGGGGTCGCCCCGGCGAGCGCCCACAGCACCTCCGCGCCCCCGGCCCCCTCCTCGTACTCCCAGCTCCTCCCGCTCACCACGCTCTCCGCCGAACGGCTCGCCACGGCCGATCTCGTCGCGGCGGCGAAATGGGGCACGGACAGCCCGATCGACGATCCCGCGCGGGAGCAGATCGTCCTCGAATCCGTCCGCCGGCTGGCGCTGGAGGCGGGCACCGACCCGAAGACGACCGTCGCGATCTTCCGCGACCAGATCGAAGCGAACAAGCTCGTCCAGCGGGGGCTGCACGCGCTGTGGACCGCGGACCCGTCGAAGGCACCGGCCGAACGCCCCGACCTGACGGAGGTCCGCAAGGAGATCAACCGCATCAACGCCGAACTGGTGCGGGCCGTCGCGGGCTCTGAGCGGGCGCGGGCCGCCTGGTCGTGCCGCGGGGTGCTGGCCGTGACCGCCGTGCACGTACGCCACGAGAAGCAGCTCGACCAGCTGCACACGAGGGCGCTGGTGCGGGCGGTCCCGTCGGTGTGCCCGGCGCGCTGACCGCTCCCCGTACCGGATCCGGGGGCCGTGTCGTCCGCTCTGCCGCCGGGACCTGTTGTCAGTGGCCCCGTCTACGGTGGCATGCACCAACACCGGCCGGACGGAGATCGTGAGGGACTCGCGGCCATGGGGGGTGGGTGTGTCCCCGGCAGCCTGCCCGGGACCGATGGATTCCGTGCCCCACCCCCCACTTCCGCCCTCAGGCGACGGCCTCCTGTCCCCTCCCCCGGTCGTGTTCGGCGAGCATGGTCCGGGTGAAGCCGAACCAGTAGGTGGCGGCGAACCCGACCGCGTACCCGGTGAGCAGCCCGCCCCCGTAGACGGCGGCTGCGGCGGCGGGCCCCTGGTTGCCGTGGAGCAGGGGGAAGAGGGCCCAGCCGGAGGGGCCGATGGCGGTGGCGCCGACCCGGTCGCCGAGCATCGAGAACAGCCCGACGAAGCCGCCGCCGAACGCGCCGCCGACGCACGCGGTCACGAAGGGCCGCCCCAGCGGCAGCGATACGCCGTAGATGAGCGGCTCCCCGACGCCCAGCAGCCCGGCGGGGAGGGCGGAGCGGACGGTCGTGCGGATCGCCGGATTGCGGGGCAGCCGGGCGTAGACGGCCATCGCCGCGCCGACCTGCCCGGCGCCCGCCATGGCGAGCATCGGCAGCAGCACGGTCGCGCCCTGCTGCTCGATGAGGGTGGCGTGGATGGGGATCAGGGCCTGGTGCAGCCCGAGCATCACGAGCGGCAGGAACAGCCCGCCGAGCAGGAAGCCCGCGCCCGCGCCGCCGCTCTCCAGCAGCCGGTCGGCGGCGGTGCCGATGGCGGCGGCGACCTTCCCGGCGGCGTACATCAGCCCGTACAGGGTGATCAGCCCGGCGACGAGCACGGTGACGGCGGGCGTGACGAGGACGTCGAGCGCGGCGGGCACGCGTCCCCGTACCCACCGCTCGGTGTACGTCGCAACGAGCGCGGCGGCGAGCGCGCCCAGGACACCGCCCTGCCCCGGGTGGAGCGGCTGCCCGAGGACTTCGACGCGCTCGACCCCGGGAAAGACGATCACGGCGGCGACGGCGCCGCCGAGGACGGGCGTACCGCCGAACTCCTTGGCGGTGTTCCAGCCGACGAAGACGGCGATGAGCGCCATGAAGCCGCCCGCGACGGCGGCGAGCGCGGGGGTGACACCGGGCGCGACCCCGAGATTGGTGAGCACCCCGGCGAGCCCGGCGACGACGCCGCAGCCGACGAGGGCGGGAATGAGCGGCACGAAGACATTGGCGACGCGCCGCAGCCCGCCTTTGACCCCTCCGCGCTCGGGCTTCTCCCTCAGCTGCGCTTCGAACGCGGCGGCCACGAGGTTGACCGTGCCGGGCCCGAGGACGATCTGGTACGAGTCCCCTTCCTCGACCACCCCGAGCACGGCGGGATCCGCGCGCAGCTCCTCGTCCCGCACGGCCCCCCGGTCGGCGAGCCGCAGCCGCAGCCGGGTCATGCAGTGCGCAACGTCCAGCACGTTCCCGGCACCGCCGACATGGCCGAGGAGGGTGCGGGCGATCGCCCCGGCGCCGGTGGTCTTCTGTCCCGTCATGCCCGGATGTGTACCCCGGGGATGTCCGGGGGCCGCACAAGGTCGGTCATCCGGGGGACGGCGACGGGACGCCTTCGTGGGCGACCGGCCCGGGGGCGACCGTGGTGGCGTGCTCGGGGCAGGCGTACAGCGTCGTATCGGGCGGGATGTGCCGGACCTCGACGGGTGCGGTGGTCGGCCGGCCGCAGAGGCAGCAAGGGGCGGTGAGGCAGCCCGGGGGCCGTTCGGCGAGCAGGCTCTCCGGGGTCATGAGGGGAGCCGGGGCGGAAGGTGCATCCCATGGCTGATGACGTAGAGCCGCCTGCGCCGCCTGCGCAGGATTGCCTGCGCCTCTTCCTTGGAGGGGCTGGTCCAGGGCCGCGCCCAGGGGTCGACGGCCGCCACCGGATGCCGTACGGCAACGGCCGGAGCCCTGCGGGGAAGCAGCGCGAGAAGGAGTTGTACGAGGTGGTGCATGCGCACTCCAGGGGGCCGGTGCCCCGGCCCGCCGCGGGGGGTCCGGCGGGCCGGGGCGGTCTCGTGGGGTCAGCGCCGGACGGCGGACCCGCAGTCGGGGTGCGCGTAGAGCGCGGGACGGGCGCCGGAGGCGGAGAAACCGTCGAAGACCTCGGTCTCGGGGGTGGCTTCGACAGGGCGCCCGCAGCGGACGCACTCTTCCGCGCGGGGGCCGTCCGGGCAGATGTCCGCCCCGCACTTGCACGGCGGCCAGTGGAGAGCCGAGCGGACGACCGGCGCACCCTCTGCCGGCACGAATGCATCTGCGGCACCCGGTTCGGCACCGTTGCCGATCAGAGGTAGTGACCCCTGATACGCCCGCTTGATGCGGCTCCGTGCTTCGAGGTCCATGGCATCCCCATTCCCGCTACGCTGAGTTGAATTGCTGTTACGCAAAGACCCTAGGAATCGGTGGTCGGCGCCAGAAGGGACCAGCAGTACGGGTACACCCGGGGGCAGCAGCGGCACAGAGGACACCATGAGCAGAACAAGCCCAACCGCCCTGACCGGCGGTAAGGGATGTGCCCGTCATCGCGGCGGGATCATCTCCGGCTACGTATTTCGCCTCTTGCGCGAACAGTTGGGACACACCCAAGAGAGTCTGGCCACTTGCCTCGGCCTCTCGTCCGACACGATTGCCGGTTGGGAAGCCGGACGCCGCCCGCTGACCGCAGTACCGGTCGCACACATGGTCGAATACCGGTATCGGTTCCTTCAACTCGGCACCGTGCCTGCACTGCTCTCGGTTCTGGAACGGGCCCTGGAAGCAGACGTACTGCTCTGCCGTCTGCTGGAGCCCGACCCATCGCCGCCGAACCACCCGCTGGGTTCCTGGGTACTCCAACGTGACCTCGTCGAAGTGCTCTCCTGGCCGCTCAGTAAGACACCACCAACCCCTCTCAGAGGCCTGCCGCCGTCTCCGCGCCCCCGCAGAGGCCCAGTCCCTCAGGCACCTGAACTCGCACGAGAGGACCAGCTGCGCTTCTTCGCCGTCATGCGGCGCACCGCTGAAGAGGCGAACGGCCGTGAGAACTTCCTCCTTCGCCGCCAAGCGCTCTACTTGTCGGGGTACGACAACACTGCCGACACAGCGGACTGGCTTGTCGCCCAGCAGAGAACCGCGCGAGGCAAGGACTGGTTGACCCAGTGGCTCGGCGCTCGGTCCCTCGCAGCCGTTGCGGCCCGGCAAGGGGATCGCGACCGCATGGAGCACTTTGTCGCGATAACGCTCGTTGACGATGACGCGGGAGAAGCCGCCAACCTCAACTACTGGGCCAATTGGGTCGGTGAGACAGATCGCGAGTTGTCGGACGACTTCATCGCCTCAGGTATGGGCATCTGGCCGGGGAACCGGCTGATGCAGCACCTGGTTCAGGGGCTCGACCCAGTCCACGGATTCTTCGAGCTGAACGTCCATACGCTCTGGGCCCTCCTCACCGCCCGGAAAGACCTCCTCATCCGCGGTGTCCCATCAGTAGACGTCCTGCGGGAACGCATCCCCGTGCTGTTGGATTACCCAGGGCTCTCGGCACGAGCACGTCGCGAGCTGGAGGACCTCCGATACGCGATCCGCCTCGCCGAGGCGTGAAAGGAGACAGCACCCCGTGGCTGAAGACCTGTCCGCCGTAGCGCGCTTCCTGTACGAGTCGGGGACGCTCAAGCACGCCCGCCGTACCGGCTGGTGGATGGCCGGGGTGCGCGACCCCGAGAGCGTGGCCGAACACTCGTGGCGGACATCGCTGATCGCCTCCGTGATCGCGAAACTGGAAGGGGCCGACCCGGCGCGGGCCGCGTTCCTCGCGGTCTGGCACGACTCGCAGGAGACGCGGACCGGGGACGTGAACCACCTGGGGAAGAAGTACGCGGACGGTGCCGACCCGCTTGCGGTGACGGCGGACCAGACCGCCGGGATGCCCCAGACCCTCGCGGACACCGTGCGCGAGCTGGTGGCGGAGTACGAGGCCAACGAGTCACGCGAGGCGGTCTGCGCCAGGGACGCCGACAAGCTGGAGTGCATGCTCCAGGGCATCGAGTACCAAGCGCAGGGCTACCGGGGCACTCAGCGGTGGATCGACAACAGCCGCAAACGATTGGTGACCGAGTCGGGACAGCGGCTGGCCGACGAGCTTCTGACACAGGACCCGCTCGACTGGCTCAACACAGCGATGCGCCGTCCGAACTGACCTGGCGGCGCTCCCCCGGACCGGGAACGAGGAAGCCGTCGAGATCGCCGTTTTTTCGCCGTAGGCACGTCCTGACCGAGCTGGAGGCCCTGTATGGACCCAAGTCGTGATCGAAGCCCTGTGACGGAGCCGGAGCGGGTGCCAGAATTCGTGGACGGGGCCGGCTTCCGCCGTCTCTTCGAAACCTTCAAGCACACCGCCTGGCGGCTGGAAACACGGCGCGGCTACGCGTCCGACCGTGAGGATCCCGACTTCCAGGCGTTCCTGGCCACCGGGTCCTCGCCCTGCGATCCCGACGAGCCCTGGTTCATCAACATCAAGGCCCAGACCGAGGCGGGCAAGACGGTCGGCCGGGTGCGCGTCGCGGACAGCCCGCCCACCACAGAGCAGCGGTTCCTCCTCGACTACGCCCGGCACAACGCGGCCGTGGGCGAGGACATCCGCTACCTATGGCGTGCGGACGCCGACCGCGCAGAGCTGCCCGCCGAAGATTTTTGGCTCTTCGACTCGCGCTTGGTGGCGCTGCTGCACTTCGACGATGCCGACAACCTCGTCAACATCGAACTGATCACCGAACCGGCCAAGGTCGTCCGCTACTGCATGGTGCGTGACGCTGCGATGCACAACGCATTCTCGTGGGACGAATTCGCCGCGCAGGTAGCCGGGGCGGACAGTGTGCGGAACGGGTGAGCAGCGACTACCAGTAAGCCCGGGCTCCGGGCCCGCACGATCGTGGCCGACGAGATCCGCAAGCACGGCGCCTTCACCATCACCTGCCTCGGTGGGCTGCTGATCTGCCGCCGCTAGTCACCGCACGGGGGTCAGCCCACCACCCGCTCCTCCCGGTCCAGCCACACCCGCTCGCCGTCCTCCGAGACCGTGATGCCGAAGCGGGCGCGCTCCGGGGTGCCCCAGCCTTCCCACTGCCGGAAGGCTTCTTCGGCCGTCTCCCAGAGCCGCTCGGGGCCGTACTGCTCCACCAGATACTCCCGTTGGCCGGGTAGATAGTCGACGGACGCCCAGGACGCGCGGTCGTCCGCGAGCAGCCACAGGGTCGCCTCACCGCTGCCGTCCTCCGCCCGGACCCAGTGGTACCAGGCGCGGGGCAGCGCCAGGCCGACGGCGAACAGCGCGTCCGGGGTCCGCAGGAGGCGGCGGGGGTCGAGGGTCGTCGCCGTTGCCTCGGCTTCGGTGGTGTGGTGGAGGAAGTCCCCGAGCCGGCCGCGGTACGGGCGGTTGTTGCGGGTCCGCATGAACGACGGGTGGCCGTGGAACCTGCCCCGGCCCACTCCGTCCGCGACATCCAGCACGGCGAAGCTCGCGTGGAAGAAACTGCCGCCCCAGGGGGCGACGATCCGGCCGTGCGGGGTCTGTTCGATCCACGCGTACGGGATGCGGGGCACGGTGTACGTGGCGATCAGGCGGTCGTACGGAGCATCCTCCGGCCGGCCCCGGTCCGCGTCGCCGCACACGATCCGGGGGCTCGTTCCGGCCGCCGCGGCGTTCCGCGCGGCTTGTTCCGCCAGCAGCGGGTCGATATCGACGGAGACGACGTTCCCGCCCCCGAGCCGATGCGCCAGCCAGGCCGCGTTGTAGCCGGTGCCCGCCCCGGCCTCCAGCACCCGGTGGCCCTCTTCGGCCCGCAGCAGCGACAGCATCTCCAGCATCACCGACGGCATCGAGCTGGACGAGGTGGGGAGCCGGTAGGCGCCCTCGGGGGCGGCGCGGCCGTCGTCGAGCTGGGTGGTGAGCGCGAGGTCCCCGTAGACGCACTCCAGCCAGCGCTCCGGCTCCCGGTCGCGGGAGACCGTCCGGCCCCCGGTCTCGAAACTGTCCGGCAGGAACAGCTCCCGCCGGACAGCAGCGACGGTCTCCTCCCAGCCCGGGGGAATCGCCCCCTTCCGGGTCAGGATCTCGACCAGGCCTTCCGGTGTGCCCACCTCAGTCCTCGTCGGGATCCGCCGGAGGGATCGGCCGGTCCCACTGCCCGTCGGCCTCCCTCGGCGGCTGCTGCTGATCGCCCTCGGCGCCGCCCTTGCCGTCCCCGTGCTTCCCCATGGCCTCCGCCCCTTCCTTCCGGTACGCATGCGGTCCGTATCCGCAGTGTGGCGGTCCGGGGACAGGCCTGTGAGGGCGCTTTCCGGCCCCCGCCGACCCGGTCGGTGCACGGCGCCGATGGTGCGCCCGGGGCGCGCGTTCGTCAGCGGTGACGGGCTCGGGCGCACGGCGGCGGGCGGCCCGGGCTCACGCCCGGCCCAGCACCATCCACTTCCCCGGCTCCTCCAGCGGTGCGAAGCCCGCCCTCGCATAGACCTCGTGCGCGTCCGCCGTGGCCAGCATGATCCGGTACACGCCCAGCGCGGCGACCTCGTCGCGGACCGCCGCCACCAACCCGTTGCCGAGACCACGTCCGCGCAGCTCCGGAGCGACGTACACATCGCACAGCCACGCGAACGTGGCCCGGTCCGTCACCACCCGGGCATAGCCGACCTGGGAGCCGGTCGCCGTCTCGTACACCCCGAAGTTCAGCGAGCCCTCGATGGCCGCCTCCTGCAGCTCCCGCGGGCGGCCCACGGCCCAGTACGCGTCCGTGGACAGCCACCGGTGGATCAGCGCACGGTCGAGGCGGTCGGGGGAGGACGAGATCTCGTAGCCCTGCGGGAGCGAAGGTTTCATGCGCGCATCGAACCAGCCGGGGGCGGGGCCGGCCACCGAGTTCCCGTGGAGGAACAGACGGAGGAACGGACGGGGGGACAGACGGGGGGACAGACGGGGGTGCCGGACCGCGCGGGCGGGCCCCCAAGCACCCTCCCGCACCCGCCCCACGGGGAAAGCGCTTGCTGGAATCGCACCACCTGTGGCCGGAGGGCGACCCTCCCGTGGTGCTCTCCAGAAGGAACAGGGAGGCGAATCGCACCGGCGAAGCGGCATATATCCCGGCCAACCACCCGCCTCTAATTTGTATGACTCCGCAACAATTAGATGTAGTGGACTAGACCTATCCCCCGGTCGACCGCCAAACTGTCGGGGTGAGACACGTCATCGCCCTCGATGTGGGCGGCACCGGCATGAAAGCCGCCCTCGTCGGGGTGGACGGCACGCTCCTTTACGAGGACCGGCGGGCGACGGGGCGCGAGCGCGGAGCCGATGCCGTCGTGCAGTCGATCCTCGACTTCGCGGAGGAGCTCCTGGACTACGGGGTGGCCCAGTTCGGGCGGAGCGCCCTCGCCGCCGGGGTCGCGATCCCCGGGATCGTCGACTCCGCGCAGGGGATCGCGGTCTACGCCGCCAACCTGGGCTGGCGCGACGTCCCCATGCGCGATCTGCTCAGCCGCAGACTGCGCGGGATCCCCGTCGCCCTCGGGCACGACGTCCGCACCGGCGGATTCGCCGAGGGGCGGATCGGTGCCGGGCGCGGCATCGACCGGTTCCTGTTCGTCCCGCTCGGCACCGGCATCGCGGGCGCCATCGGGATCGCCGGCACCATCGAGGCCGGGGCGCACGGCTACGCGGGCGAGATCGGGCACGTCGTGGTCCGCCCCGACGGACCCGACTGCGGCTGCGGTCAGCGCGGCTGTCTGGAGACCCTCGCCTCCGCCTCCGCGGTGACACGTGCCTGGGCGGAGGCCAGCGGCGATCCGTACGCCGACGCCGCCGACTGCGCCAAGGCCGTCGAGTCCGGCGACCCGAAGGCGACCGCCGTCTGGCAGGACGCGGTGGACGCCCTCGCCGCCGGTCTCGTCACGGCGCTCACCCTGCTGGACCCCCGCACGCTGATCATCGGTGGCGGGCTCGCCGAGGCGGGGGAAACGTTGTTCACACCGCTGCGGGCGGCCGTCGAGGAGCGCGTCACGTTCCAGAAACTGCCCGCCATCGTCCCGGCCGCCCTCGGGGACACCGCAGCGTGCCTGGGTGCCGGGCTGCTCGCCTGGGATCTGATCGCCACCGACTCGGAGGTAACCGCCTAATGGCCGCACGCGCCGTACTCGCCCACAGCGCAGCGGGCGCCGCTCGCGCCGACAGCACGATCCTCACCGGAGCCCGGGTCGTCCTGCCGAACGGGGCCGTCGAGAACGGGACGGTCACCGTCGAGGGCACGAAGATCACCGCGGCGGAGGCGGGCCCGGCGCCCGCCGGCGCACCCGTCCGCGATCTGACCGGGCACTGGATCGTTCCGGGCTTCGTCGATCTCCACAACCACGGAGGCGGCGGCGCCTCCTTCACCGGCGGCACCGCCGACGAGGTGCTCCAGGGCGTCCGTACCCACCGCGAGCACGGCACCACGACGCTCGTCGCCTCCCTGGTCACCGCCGACACGGACTTCCTGGCCAGACGGGCCGCCGAACTCGCCGAGATCGTCCAGCAGGGCGACCTCGCGGGCGTCCACTTCGAGGGCCCCTTCATCTCCCCCTGCCGCAAGGGCGCGCACAGCGAGGAGCTGCTGCGCGACCCCGACCCGGCCGAGGTGCGCAAGCTGATCGACGCCGCCCGCGGTACGGCGAAGATGGTCACCCTCGCCACCGAGCTGCCCGGCGGGCTGGACTCCGTACGCCTCCTCGCCGACCACGGCGTGATCGCCGCGATCGGCCACACCGACGCCACGTACGAGCAGACCGTCGAGGCCATCGACGCGGGCGCCACCGTCGCCACCCACCTCTTCAACGCCATGCCGCCGCTGGGCCACCGCGCCCCCGGGCCGATCGTGGCGCTGCTGGAGGACGAGCGGGTCACCGTCGAGCTGATCAACGACGGTACGCACCTCCACCCCGCGGCCCTGGAGCTGGCCTTCCACCGGGCGGGCGCGGGCCGGGTCGCCTTCATCACCGACGCGATGGACGCGGCCGGCTTCCGGGACGGCATCTACCAGCTCGGCCCGCTGGCGGTCGATGTCACCGACGGCGTCGCCCGGCTGGTCGAAGGCGGTTCCATCGCCGGTTCGACGCTGACCCTGGACACCGCCTTCCGGCGGGCCGCGACCGTGGACCTGCTCCCCGTCGAGGACATCGTCCAGGCCATCTCGGTGAACCCGGCGAAGCTGCTGGGCCTGTACGACCGGATCGGGTCGCTGGAGCCGGGCAAGGACGCGGACCTGGTGGTCCTCGATGCCGAGTTCGCGCTCAAGGGCGTGATGCGGCGCGGCGAGTGGATCGTCGAGCCCAAGTAGCCGTACGAGGTCGTCGCACCGGCACCGGACCGGGTCCGAACAGGGCGTTTTCCGGCTCGAACAGCGCAAGGCGGTTGGCCCGGGGGGTGGGCCAACCGCCGACCTTTTGGCATGATCAGGACCGTACCCGGACGACGACCGAGGCCGAAGGGGCGGTGCCCGCCATGGTGATGCTGACCGTCACCCTCAACGCCGCCCTCGATGTGACCTACCGGGTCCCCGCCCTCGCCCCGCACACCACGCACCGCGTCTCCGACGTCCGCGAGCGCCCCGGCGGCAAGGGCGTCAACGTCGCCAGGGTGCTGGCCGCCCTCGGCCACGAGACCGTGGTCACCGGCTTCGCCGGAGGCCCGGCGGGAACGGTTCTGCGCGAGCTGCTCGCACCCCTCGCCCCGCACGACGCGCTGGTGCCCGTCGACGGCGCGACCCGGCGGACGGTCGCCGTCGTGGACGCCGCGAGCGGCAGCACCACCCAGTTCAACGAGCCCGGACCGGCCGTCTCGCCCGCCGAGTGGGCCCGTTTCCTCGATGCGTACGACGCCCTGCTCAGGGACGCCCGCGCGGTCGCCCTCTGCGGCAGTCTGCCGCCCGGTATCCATGTCGGCGCCTATGCCGAGCTGGTCCGCCGGGCCCGGGCCGCCGAGGTGCCCGTCCTGCTGGACAGCGACGGCGAACCCCTGCGGCGCGGTATCGCCGCCCGCCCCGATCTGGTCAAGCCCAATGCGGACGAGCTGGCCCGGCTGACCGGCGCCCGCGATCCGGTGCGCGCCGTGCTGGGCGCCCGGCGCCGCGGTGCCCGTGCGGTGGCCGCGTCCTTCGGCCCCGACGGGCTGCTCGCCGCCACGCCCGACGGCGTCTGGCAGGCCACGCCGCCCGCGCCGGTCCGCGGCAACCCGACCGGTGCCGGTGACTCCGCGGTCGCCGCGCTGCTGGCGGGGCTGGTCGAGGGGCTGCCGTGGCCGGAGACGCTGGCGCGGGCCGTGGCCCTGTCGGCGGCGACCGTGCTGGCTCCGGCCGCGGGCGAGTTCGACGCGGCCGCGTACGAGCGGCTCCTCCCCGACGTCTCCGTCACCGAACGCACGGAGCACAGCTAGCGCAGAAGCTCAGGGGGAACCATGCCGATCGTTCATACGCGGGAGCTCGTCGAGGCGGCCGTCGCGGCCGGGACCGGTGTCGCCGCGTTCAATGTGATCACGCTGGAGCATGCCGAGGCGGTCGCCGCGGGGGCGGAGCGCGCGGGGCGGCCCGCGATCCTCCAGATCTCCGAGAACGCCGTACGGTTCCACGGCGGCCTGCTCTCCCCCATCGCCGCCGCCACGGCGGCCGTCGCCCGTGCGTCCACGGCGCCGCTGGGGCTCCATCTGGACCATGTGGTGACGCCCGGGCTGCTGGAGGCGGCGCCCGGTGAGGGCTTCGGCTCCGTGATGTTCGACGCGTCGGTGCTGCCGTACGACGAGAACGTCGCCCTGACCGCCAAGATGACCGCCTACGGGCATCGGCACGGTATCTGGGTGGAGGCCGAGCTGGGCCGGGTCGGCGGCAAGGAGGGCGAGCCCGCGCTGGACGCCCATGCTCCGGGGGTACGGACCGATCCGGACGAGGCGACCGGCTATGTCGCGCAGACCGGGGTGGACGCGCTGGCGGTCGCGGTCGGCTCTTCGCATGCGATGACGGAGCGGACGGCGGCTCTGGACCACGGGCTGATCCGGCGGCTGCGGGAGGCGGTACCGGTGCCGCTGGTGCTGCACGGCTCCTCGGGGGTGCCGGATGCCGAGATCCGGGCCGCGATCGCCGCCGGGATGGTGAAGATCAACGTGGGGACGGCGCTGAACACCGCGTTCACGGCGGCGGTACGGGAGTCCTTGGCAGCCCGCCCGGACACGGTCGACCCCAGGAAGCACCTCGTCCCGGCTCGCGAGGCGATGGCCGGGACGGTGGCGGACTTCCTGGGGCTGCTGCCGGTGGTGTAAGCCGGGAGACAAAGGCCGCGCGTCGTGATCCGGCGCGCCAGCCGGGGCACTGGTTCACTGCTCACGAATTCCCCGGCCCGTGGGACCGGCAAGTGAGCCGGGCTCACCCCAGGGGCCCACTGGCCCACTGCTCACGACCCGCCCGCCCCCAGGACCCGGCGAGTGAGCCGAAGGGGCGCGCGGATTTCTGGAAGGAGAACGCGCGCAGGCCGCGAGGAACGAGCGGCCGAGCACGATCGACTGAAGAAATCTGCTAAGACGCCATTTCACTTGGTGAGTCTGCGATGACATATGAGGGTCGCGGCGATGGCAGTGAAGGCGAGGAAGTGTTCCGGCTTGCGCTCATAGCGGCGGTGGAGGCGTCGGCATCCGGACAGCCACGACACGGTCCGCTCCACGACCCAGCGATGACGGCCCAGGCGCCGGGATGACTCGACGCCCTTACGGGCAAGACGGTGCCGGATGCCTCGGGAGGCGAGCCATCGCCGCAGGTGGCGGTAGTCGTATCCCTTGTCGCCATGCAGCTTGCCGGGTCGGCGACGTCGCGGGCCGCGACGTGAGCGGATGGGCGGGATGCCGCAGACCAGCGGGATGAGGGCCTGGCTGTCGTGGAGGTTGGCGGCCGAGATGCCGACCGAAAGGGGCAGGCCCCGGCGGTCGACGATGAGGTGGATTTTCGATCCGTTCTTGCCACGGTCGGTCGGATTCGGTCCTGTCAGCCGCCCCCTTTGAGAGCCCGGACGCTGACGGAGTCGATCGCGCACCGCGACCAGTCCAGGTCGCCTCGGGAGCCGAGTTCGTCCAGGACCAGGCGGTGGAGCTTGGCCCACACCCTGGCCTCGGTCCACTCGGCGAACCGGCGGAAGGCCGTCACCCCTGACAGCCCGAAGCCCGGCGGGAGCTGGTTCCAGGTACAGCCCGAGGTGGCCACGAAGATGATCGCGGCCAGCACCTCACGATCCCCCCGACGACGATGCCCACCACCCTGCGGACGTTGCGGGGCCGGCGGCACCACCCGCTGGAACAACTCCCACAAGTCCTCAGGCGCCAACCGTTCGACAAGCGCAGCAGCCATCACCCCAGACTGCCGCAAGATCACGCCAACTGAAATGGCGTCTAAAGCGCCCCGGAGGCGAACCGAGCCCTCAAAAAATCAGCCTCGGCGGACCTCAAGCCAGTCGAGGGTCACATCGCACTGGTTTCCGGTCTCGCAGGAGATCTTGATTTCGTTCTGGCCCTTCTGGAGGTTCATCTGGGTCCAGGTGGTCTGCCAGTTGTTCTCCAGCGCCGGGTCCGTCGAGCCCCGGAAGTTGTGCAGCCGGATCGCGTTGGAGTTGGGCTTGCCGTTGATCGAGAGGGTGGCGTTGGCGTCCTTCATGGGGATCGTGTAGCGGATGTACAGCTTGTACGTGCCCGCTTCCTTGATGCCCGCCTTCCAGGTCACCGAGGCGCCGACCTGGTTGAAGTTGGTGACGTAGGCGCCGCCGGTGCCTTCCGCGCCCTTGATTCCGGTGCCGGATTCCGCCGCGCCGCCCAGCTTCAGGGTGACCGCGTCCTGTTTGGGCAGTTTGTCGGAGTCTTCGCCGTCCTCGCCCTCCTTGGGCTCGGTCGGCTTGTTGTCCGGGTCCTCCGCGGAGGGGCTGGGACCGGTGTTGTTGGTGTTCTGGCTGTCGGTCGTGTTGTTCTTCTTGTCGTTCTCGTTGGAGAGAACGGCGACGGTGATTCCGGCCACCACGACCGCGACCACGGCGAGGGCGCCGATCAGCAGGCCCTTGTTGTTGGGGCCGCGGCCCCGCCCTCGGCCGCCGCCCGAGGCGACGGTGTCGGGACCGCTGCCGGGGTGGCCGGGTGCTCCGCCGCCGGGGTAGGTCTCCGGTGCCGCGTACTGCGGGTTCGGCTGGGCGTAGGGCTGCTGCTGGTGCTGGGTGTACTGCTGCTGTCCGTAGCCGGGGTGCGGGGCGCCCTGGTGGTGACCGTACTGGCGCTCTCCGACCGCGCGCACCTGGTTGTACGACGTCCTCGGGACGCCCGGCTGTGCCGGTCCCGGGTAGCCGTAGCCTCCGCGCCCCTGGCCGCCGCCGGGCCGGGTCGCACCCGCGGCCTGCCCGTCCTCGTACAGGTAACCGAACGGGTCGTCGTCCTCGGGCGTGCTGCCGTTCGGCGCGCTACCGCCGTTGTTCGCGGCCGTCATCCCTGTCACTCCTCACCATGTCGCCGGCGGTACGCCGACGCGGGCGAGCCTACCCGGTTCGAATGAACCGATCCGTCGGTGTTGACCGTGATCGTACGGACCGGGGGGCGCCCGGCCGGGGCCCGCGTACCCGCTTCTCCCTCAGAGCGTACGGCTGTTGGATACCGGGTCAATGAGGGGTTGGGCACAGGAGTGATACAGACGCGGCGCAAGTGGCATACGGAGCGCGCCGGATGGTATGGGCCGTCCCCGAGGCCGTCCCCCGGGCCGCGGGTGTCCGCCGGGTCAGCCCGCACGCCGGTGCACCTTCGAACGGGACCGCTTCTCCACGTACATCCTCTCGTCGGCCGAGGTCAGCACCGCGTCCACGGTCATTCCGCAGCTCGCCCAGCCGATGCCGAAGCTGGCGCCGACCCGGACCGCGCGGCCGCCCGTCCGGATCGGCAGGATGATCGCGTTCCGCAGGCGGGCGGCGAGGTCGGCCGCGTCCGCGACGCCGAGCCCGTCCGCCAGGACCACGAACTCGTCTCCGCCGAGCCGGGCGACGGTGTCGCCCTCGCGGACCCCGGTCGTCAGCCGCCGGGCGACTTCGATCAGCACCTCGTCGCCCGCCTGGTGACCGAACCGGTCGTTGATCGACTTGAAACCGTCGAGATCGCAGAAGAGGACCGCGAGGCCCTTGGTGCCGTCGTCGTCGCTCTCGGGCGCCACGACGTGGACGTGGTGGTCGTAGGGGTTGCCCGAGTGGCCGAAGGAGTAGCCCTCGGAGTTGAAGATCGCCTCGGTGTCGGCCTCGTAGTCGTATTCGTACTCGTAGGAGCCGTCGAACTCGTAGTCGTACGGGCCGGGGCCGGTGCCCGGCGGGGGTCCGGCCGACGGGACCCGGACCGTCCCGGGCCGTTCGCAGAGCTTGGCGCTCAGCCGGGACCGCAGCTCGGCGCTGTTCGGCAGGCCGGTGAGGGCGTCGTGGGAGGCGCGGTGCGCGAGGGCCAGCTCATGGCGTTTGCGGTCCTCGATGTCCTCGACATGGGTGAGGAGGAAGCGCGGGCCGTCGGCGGTGTCGGCGACGACGGAGTTGCGGAGGGAGACCCAGACGTAGGTGCTGTCGCGGCGGCCGAGGCGTATCTCGGCCCGGCCGCCCTCGGCCGAGGTGCGCAGCAGGGTTCCGACGTCCTCGGGGTGGACGAGGTCGGCGAAGGAGTAGCGGCGCAGTACGGAAGCGGGGCGGCCGAGGAGGCGGCAGAGCGCGTCGTTGGTGCGCAGCAGCCTGCCGTGCTGGTCGCCGCCCATCTCGGCGATGGCCATACCGCTGGGCGCGTACTCGAAGGCCTGGCGGAAGGACTCCTCGCTGGAGCGGAGCGCCTGCTGCTCGCGCTCCAGCCGGACCAGCGCCCTTTGCATATTTGCTCGGAGCCGGGCGTTGCTGATCGCGATGGCCGCCTGGGAGGCGTACATCTGGAGGGCTTCCTGGCCCCAGGGACCGGGGCGGCGGCCGTTGCGGGGGCGGTCGACGGAGATCACACCGAGGAGTTCCCGGCCGCCGCCGGAGCCGTACATGGGCGCGTAGAGGCGGTCGCGGGGGTGCCATTCGTCCTCGAACCGGGGCTCGGGGCCCTCGGTGTGCCACTGGGGGACGTCGTCCTCGATGAGGACCCAGCCCTCGGTGTGCGGGATGAACCGCAGTTCGCCCCAGGCCTCGCCCATGGAGAGCCGGCGGTCCCAGGAGGCGCGGGGGCCGACCCGGCCGGTGATGAGGGCCTCGGCGGCCGCGCTGCCCGCGAAGGCGGCGACGACGAGATCGCCGTCGGAGCGGACGAGGTTGACGCAGGCGAGCTCGTAGCCGAGGCCGGTCACCACGCCGTCGGCCACGTTCTGGAGCGTGTCGGCGAGGCTGCCGGCTCCGTTGAGCTCGGCCACCACCTTGTGCAACTGCCGCAAGGTCGCAAGGCGGACGTAGGGCTCCGACTCGGTCTCCATGCTCGCTCTCCCCGAGACCTCGACAGCAGACTCCAGGTATCTCTTCGGCCTTCGTATAGCGGTGTGCGTACGGTCGTCCGCGCCCGGTCCTTGGCACGGTTTCCCGGCCACTGAATCACAGCGAGCTGTCCACTCGGTACACAGGGTCAACAAATACCGCCCTCTGTGACTCAAGTCACATTGTCGGTTGAGAGTATCCGGCTTGTGCGGGGATGTGCTTTTGGCTCTTACCAGCGTTTTCAGAACGCAAATCAGCCAACTGTGCGGAGGGTGAGAAGGGGGTACGGGAGCGTGCCCGAGGGCGCGGCGGGGGCGCGTGGACCACGGTCGTACCGGCGGTGCACCGCTGGTACAGAGGGGGTTCTGGGGGCGTTTGGAGGGGGTTCGGGGCCGGCCGGCGGGGCGGTCCGGCGGACGGGCCCGGAGCGGTCGGCGGGCAGCCGGGTGCGGTTGGGGAGCGGTCGGGAGCGTACGGTTTCCGGACGCCGGGGCGGTGGGCCGGGCGGACCGGCGACGGGCCGGGCGAGTGGTTCCGATCGGTCGGGGGAGGGTCCGCGGACGGCACTGCGGAGGGCGGCGGACGGTCTGCGGCGTCCGGGGACGGACTGGAGACGGACTGGAGACGGCCCGGGGACCCCTGATGGCGGTGTACGGATGGGGCCGGAGGGCCGCGCGGGTCTGCCGTGACCCCTGGTTCAGGCCGCTGAGCTGCGGCGGGACCTTGGTCCTAGGACCAAGGCAGCCCCCGGGGGCCGATGCGGGGCACCGGGGTGGCCGGTTAGCGTTCCGTGTGTGCTGCAGACAAACCCCGCGACTGCCGCGGCCTCCGCTTCCGGGCCCGTTCCCGCCCCCGGCATCCCGCATGCTGAGGGGGTGAGCAACGACGACTTCCGCGCCGCCATGGCCAAGCTGGCCGCGGGCGTGGTCCTGGTGACCGCGTTCGACGAGGACGCCGGGCCGCACGGCGAGGACGCCGGAATGACGGCCACCGCGTTCGTCTCGGTATCGCTGGACCCGCCGCTGGTGATGGTGAGCCTGCGCAACGGCTCCCGGATGGACGATCTGCTGGCCGAACAGCCGCTCTGGGCCGTCTCGGTCCTCTCCGAGAGCCAGCGGCACATCGCGGGCCGGTTCGCCATGAAGGGCCGGCTCAGCGACCGGCTGCTCTTCGAGGACATCCCGTACCGGCGGGGCACCGTCAGCGGCGCCCCGCTGGTCGGCGGCGCCCTGGCGACCCTGGAGTGCCGCACCGAGCAGCGCGTGCTCGCCGGGGACCACACGCTGGTGATCGGCCGGGTCCTGGAGGTCGGCGTGCCGAGCGCGGAGGGCGGCCCGCTGATGTACTTCCGGGGCCGCTACCGGCACCTGGGCTGACCCCGCCGGGTGCGGCGGCGGCACGGCCGGAGCCGTACCGGCCGGTCCCTTGCCGCCGGGTGCCGCGTCGGCCGGAGCCGTACCGTCAGGGCAGCTCGTGGTCCTGGCCGGACCGCACTCAGGACCAGTCCCGGCCCGTACGGCCGCGTTTGGTCTCGGCGCGCTGCTTCTTCTCCCGCAGCCGCCGCTCGTTGATACCGCGCGGAATGCGCGTCGCCCGGCGCGGCTTCGGCGGCGGGGCCGTCGCCTCCGCCAGCAGCGCGGCCAGCCGCACGGCCGCCGTCTCGCGGTTGCGCCACTGGGAACGGTGCTCGGACGCGCGGACGGAGATCACCCCGCCGACGAGCCGCCCCGCGAGCCGCTCCAGCGCCCGGTCCTTCCAGACCTGCGGCAGCGCGTCCGTGGCCGCCAGGTCGAAGCGCAGCTCCACCTGGGAGTCGCTGGTGTTGACGTGCTGGCCGCCCGGGCCCGACGATCTGGAGAAACGCCACATCAGCTCGGCCTCCGGCAGGGAGACCGAACCGCGGATGACATAGGGCCCGGACATGACCCCATGGTCTCCCGCGCACCGGGTCCCCGTCACCCCGGTTTCCCGCCCGCGCCCGGTCGCGTACCGCCGCTCCCACTGCTCCCACCGACTCCGCCGCTTCGGTCCCCGGGGCCCCGCGCCCCCGGAAACCCGGGCGGGCACGGAACCCGGCACCGGTCTCCCGGCGTTATGGGGGTTGGGGGTAGCTTCGGGCACGAGGCTCAGCCCAAGCGGCCCGGACCCGGCGGTCTGGGACCCGAGACTCGGCAACGACGCGAAACAAAGGGGATGTCCCAATGGCAGTAAGCCTGACCAAGGGCGGCAACGTCTCGCTCACCAAGGAGGCGCCGGGCCTGACCGCCGTCACCGTCGGCCTCGGCTGGGACGTCCGCACCACCACCGGCACGGACTTCGACCTCGACGCCTCCGCGATCGGGGTCAACGCGGCGGGCAAGGTCGCATCCGACGCCCACTTCGTCTTCTTCAACAACCGCTCGACGCCGGACCAGACCATCGTCCACACCGGCGACAACCGCACGGGTGAGGGCGGCGGGGACGACGAGCAGATCAACGTCAACCTCGCGGGCCTGCCCGCCGATGTCGACAAGATCGTCTTCCCGGTCTCCATCTACGACGCCGTCACCCGCACCCAGAACTTCGGCCAGGTGCGGAACGCCTACATCCGGATCATCAACCAGGCGGGTGGCGCCGAGATCGCCCGGTACGACCTCAGCGAGGACGCCGCCGTGGAGACCGCCATGGTCTTCGGCGAGCTGTACCGCAACGGCGCGGAGTGGAAGTTCCGTGCGGTGGGCCAGGGTTATGCCGCCGGTCTGGAGGGCATCGCCCGCGACTTCGGCGTCAACCTCTGATCCGAGCGGTGTCCGCCGGGGCCGGGCCCCGGTGAAACGTTTGGCCCCGGCAGTGGTTCCGGTCCTCGGACGGGAACGGCCGCCGGGGCCGTTCGCTGCCCGGGGCCGTTCACTGCCCGGGGCGGGGGGTGCACGGCGGGAGCCTCAGGGCCGGGCCGGGCGCTTCTTCCCGTACAGCCAGACGTCCCAGATCGCGTCCAGGTCCTTCCCCGTCACCGCCTCCGCATAGGCGGTGAAGTCGGCGGTCGAGGCGTTGCCGTGCCGGTACTTCTCCGGCCAGCCCCGCAGCAGCGCGAAGAACGCCCGGTCACCGGCCGCCTGCCGCACCTGGTGGAGCACCATCGCGCCCCGCCCGTACACCGGGGCGTCCGAGATCCGGGCCGGGCCGGGCGGATCGGCGGGCGGGAAGGCCCAGTTGTCGTCGGAGGCGAAGGCCTCGTCGAAGGCCCGCCCGGCGGGGACCTTCTCCCGGTCCTCCGCCCACAGCCACTCCGCGTAGGTCGCGAAGCCCTCGTTGAGCCACATGTCGCGCCAGGCGGCAGGGGAGACGGAGTTGCCGTACCACTGGTGGGCGAGTTCATGGACGACGGTGGGGACGTCGTACATCCCGGCCGGGACGACCGGGCGGCTCTGCGTCTCCAGGGCGTAGCCCGCGTCCCCGTCCCGTACCGCGATCGTCCCCGCGGAGGAGAAGGGGTACGGGCCGAAGCGGCCCGCCGCCCAGGCGAGGAACTCCGGGATCCGGTCGGTGACCGCGCGGGTCGGCCCCGCCACGGCCGGATCGGCGGCGGAGACGACGGGCAGTCCGTCGGGGGTGCGGGTGCGGATCAGCTCGTACGGCCCGATCGCGACGGTCGCCAGATAGGACGCCATCGGCTCGGCGGACCGCCAGACGAAGGTGGTCGCGCCGCGGGCGGTCGTGGTCTCCCGGACGAGTTCGCCGTTGGAGACAGCCTTCAGCCCCCGCGGGACGGTGATCGCGAGGTCGTAGCCGGCCTTGTCGGAGGGGTGGTGGTTGCCGGGGAACCAGGCGGCCGAGCCCGCGGGCTCCCCCAGCGCGAGCGCCCCGCCGCGGGCGGGCAGCCAGCCCTCTTCGGAGCCGTCGGCGTCGGTGACGGTGCGCGGGGTGCCGGAGTAGCGGACGGCGGTACGGAAGAGGGCACCCCGGCGGATGCCGTCGCGGGGCCGGATCGTCAGTTCGTCACCGCTCCGGTTCACGGCGGCGGCCGTCCTGCCGTCGACGGTCACCTCGTCGACGTCGAGCCCGTGCAGGTCGAGATTGAAGGCGCTCAGCTCCTGCCCGGCGCGGGCGAGGATCTCGGCGGTCCCGGAGAGCCGCCGGGCGGCGGGGTCGTAGTCGAGGGTGAGGGTGTAGTGCCGTACGTCGTAGCCGCCGTTGCCGAGCCGCGGAAAGAGGGCGTCCCCCAGCCCGGCGGCCCCGGGCCGCCCGGTCCCCTGCGGGGTGCCGGTGCAGGCGGTGAGGGCGAGCGCGCCCGTCACGGCACAGACCAGGGCGGACCGTCGGAGCGCGGACACGGGCCGGGGCAACCGGGGCATGGGCCGATCCTAGGTCGTGTCGTCGCGGGCCGGGCAGGACTTTCCGGTCGCAGCACCGGGGTCCGCGCACCTCACGGCCGAGCCACCGGCCGCGAGCCCGAGGTGTCAGGGCGCTCCCCTCGGCCGAGGGGCCGGGGGATCATCTGTTGCGCTTCTCCGACTCGTGCCGGCGTTCCGCGTGTTCGATCGCGCCCCATGTCCGCGCGCGCTCGAAGTGGCAGCCGCTGCGGTCCGCGCCTTCCCGTCGGCCGACATGGCTGATGTAGCTGACAAGGGCGAGCTGAACTGCTTCGCTCTCCGTCCTGACCTTCGACAGGGTCAGGGCACGGGCAAGAACCTCGGCGTCGATGTCGATGCGGATCACGGTCATGACGCCGACCCTAGGCCGTGTCGTCAAAATAGCGTCGTCCGCCCGTAGGGCGGGGCCTGCGGCGGTCGGTGCGTGCAATCGCAAGGCGGTGGGGCCCCCCGGCGAAGCCAGGGGGCGGTTTCCCTCGTACTGGACGTACTCGGGAAATCCCGACAACGCTGGGGGCACCTCCCGTGCCCGAAGGGCACAGGGGGAGAGTGTGCGTGCCGGGCGTCGCGGGCCAGGCGGGATTTTGACGACACGGCCTAGGGACCTGCGGCAGCAGCCATCCGGTCCCGCCCCCGGGGAAGGGCGGGACCGGATGACGGGCGGTTGGGGTGCGTCAGCGGCCCAGGGCTGCGATGCCCGCCTTTGCGAACTCCTCGTCCTGGGCGCCGGACGGGGCGCCCGCGACGCCGATGCCCGCAATGGGGGCGCCCTTGGCCTGGACCGGTGCGCCGCCGCCCAGGAAGAGGGTGCCGGGGATGTCCTTCAGGTTCGGGGTGCTCTCCAGCCGCTTGACCAGCTCGGAGGTCGGGGCGTTCCAGGAGACCGCGGTGAACGCCTTCTTCTCGGCCGACTCGTAGGACTGCGGGCCCGCGCCGTCGCCGCGGAGGGTGACGATCGTGTTGCCGTTGCGGTCCACAACGGCGACCGTGACCCGCTGCCCGGCGCGCTCGGCGGCGTCCAGCGACGCCTGCGCGGCCTTGGTCGCGGCGTCGATCGTCAGGTGCGTGGTCTGCTGAAGGTTGCGGTTGTGGGTGTCGGCCTTGACCGCGGCGCGGGATTCGGCGGCGGGGGCCGAGGCGCTCGCGGACACCGCGCCGAACGTCCCGGCGCTGACCGCGACGGCGGCGACGGTACCGGCGACGACACGGGCGCGGATCGACATCTTCTTCATGGTCGTAGCTCCTGGCTGCGGTGGGGTTCCTGCGGTTCCCGGGTCGGCTCGACCCGTCTGCATTCGATCCTGGTGCCGGTCACGGGCCGCGACCGTCGGCATACCGGCTCGTCACCGCGTGCATGATGGATGACGGGAGGGTCGGCCGATCGGCTGATGCGGGGCGTCCCCGCGCGGGTCACGATGCGGGGACAGGGACCGGTTCACCCCCGGCACGTACGTAAGGACGACCGAACAGCATGAAGCGCGACGCCGCCGCGGAACCGGCCCCGCCGACAGCGTCCGGGGCCGCCGGACCCGGGAACCGGGCCGATGCGGAGCGCGGCGCCCGCCGGGACGACCGGTGGCTCGACACCCTGATGAACGTCGCCTTCCTCACCCTGCTGTGCGGCGCGCTGCTCCGCTTCCTGATCAACCACCCCGACAGCCCGCGGCTGCCCTGGGTGATCGGGTTGAGCGCCGCGCTCGCCGTGCTCCAGCTCGCCGGGCCCCGGCTCACGCCCCGGCTGAGCCGTACCGGGCCGCGCCGGGCCGAGCTGCTGCGGTTCGGGCTGAGCGTCGGCTGCTGGGTGGTGGTGGTCCTGCTGGCGCCCAGTTTCGCCTGGTGCGCCGTCCCGCTGATCTACACCGGGCTGCGGGCCCTGCCCGAGCGCGGCGCGCTCGCGCTCGTCGCCGTACTGAGCACCCTCGTCGTCTACGCGGAGTGGCAGCTGCGCACCGGTATCGACCCCAATCTGTTCCTGCTGCCGCCGACGGTGGCCGCGCTGGCGACCGGGGTCTTCCTCTATATGCGCCGCCAGGCCGACCGGCTGCGGGCCCTGGTCGACGATCTGATCAGGACCCGGCGCGAGCTGGCCGCGACCGAGCGGCGCGAGGGCACCCTCGCGGAGCGCCAGCGGCTGTCGATGGAGATCCACGACACCCTCGCGCAGGGCCTGTCCAGCCAGCAGATGCTGCTGCAGGCGGCGGAGCGGACCTGGGACAGCGATCCGGCGACCGCGCGCGGCCATGTCCGTACCGCCGAGTCCATCGCCGAACGGAGTCTCGCCGAGGCCCGCCGCTTCGTCCACGATCTGGCCCCGGCGGACCTGGCGGAGGGCGGCGGTCTCGCGCAGGCCCTGCGGGCGCTCGCGGGGCGCGAATCCGACGGGGCGCTGCGGGTCCGGGTGCTGGTCGACGGGGCTCCGGCGGCGCCGCTGCCGGCCCGGGTCCAGTCGGAGCTGCTGCGGATCGCGCAGGGCGCGCTGGCGAACGTACGCGAGCATGCGGCGGCGTCCCTGGCCACGATCAC
The DNA here is from genome assembly GCF_003932715.1 of Streptomyces tsukubensis. Classification (NCBI taxonomy): domain Bacteria; kingdom Bacillati; phylum Actinomycetota; class Actinomycetes; order Kitasatosporales; family Streptomycetaceae; genus Streptomyces; species Streptomyces tsukubensis. Next base: position 3,476,058 of record NZ_CP020700.1, read on the forward strand.
CCTGACCCATCTGGGTGATCAGGTCCTTCTGGACGTCGCGGACGACGGCCGGGGCTTTCCGGCCGCGGAGCTGCCCGCCGCCACGCCCGGTCCTGCGCCCGCCGCCGGGTCCGGCCCCGTGCCCGTCACCGCCACGCCCGGTGCCCCGCCCGGGCACCGCGGCCACGGCATCGCCGCGATGCGGGCCCGGGCCGGCCGGCTCGGCGGGGTCCTGACCGTCGAGTCCACCCCCGGCGAAGGCACGGTCGTGTCCGCCGCGATCCCCCTGGAGCGGAAGTGACCCCTGTACGGATCCTGCTGTGCGACGACCACGCCGTGGTCCGCGCCGGACTGCTCGCCCTGCTCGGCAGCACTCCGGACATCGAAGTCGTCGGGGAGGCGGGCAGCGGCGAGGAGGCCGTCGCGATGGCGGCGAAACTGCTTCCGGACGTCGTCCTGATGGACCTCCAGCTCGGCGCGGGCATCGACGGTGTCGAGGCGACCCGGCGGATCGCGTCCGCGCCGTCGATGCCCGGGGTGCATGTCCTGGTGCTGACGACGTACGACACGGACGCGGACATCACCCGTGCCATCGAGGCGGGCGCGACGGGCTATCTGCTGAAGGCGGAGCGTCCGGAGGAGCTGTTCACCGCGATCCACTCGGCGGCCCGGGGCCGTACGACGCTCTCCGCACCGGTCGCCACCCGGGTCATGGACCAGCTGCGCGGCGCGGGCCGCCCCTCGCTGACGGACCGCGAGACGGACATCCTGGGCCAGCTGGCGCGGGGGCTCGGCAACCGGGACATCGCGCGGGCGCTGTTCATCAGCGAGGCGACGGTGAAAACCCATCTGGGCCGGATCTACGCGAAGCTGGGCGTCGACACCCGGGCGGGCGCGGTGGCGGTGGCGAAGGAGCGGCGGCTGCTGCCGTAGCGCGCGGGGCGCGGGCGGTACGGACCGGCTCGTGCTGTGACCGCCCCCGGGGCAGGTCGCCCCGCCCCGGGACCGGCCGTCAGCCGAACTGGCCGACCACGTAGCCGCCCGCGGGCTGCTGCGTCATCACCTGCATCCGGTTCGCCGCGTTGATCATCGCGATCAGGGTCACCAGACCGCTGAGCTGTTCCTCGTCGTAGTGCTTGGCGGCGTCCGCCCAGACCTCGTCCGGCACTCCGCCGGCCGCGTCGGCGATCCGGGTGCCCTGCTCGGCCAGTTCCAGGGCCGCGCGTTCGGCGTCGGTGTAGACCGTCGCCTCCCGCCAGACCGCGACCAGGTGGAGGCGCTGGGCCGTCTCCCCCTCCGCGGTCGCGTCCTTGGTGTGCATGTCGACGCAGAAGCCGCAGCCGTTGATCTGGCTGGCGCGGATCAGCACCAGTTCCTGCGTCGCACGCGGCAGGCCCGAGGCCGAGATCGTCTTCGAGATCGCGCCGAAGGTCTTCGACAGCTGGCGGGCGACCGGGCTTTCGGCCATGTTCACGCGGGGATTCATGGGTGGGTCCTCCGTCTTGGGTCCGGCGTTGTGCCCATAGGACGGCTGCCGCGCCTGCCGGTGTGACAGCTCCGGCCTGTGACGGCCGTCTCTCTCCCCCCGTTACCGGGCCGTACGGGTTTCGGCGCTGCCTCGCGCAGGGGATCTTGGACTGATGGGAACTCAACGGCAGGCAGTGTCTTCGGGCTCGCCCTTCGAAGCGGAGATCGGATTCTCGCGTGCGGTCCGCAAGGGCGACTACGTCGTGGTGGCCGGTACGGCTCCGATCGCGGCCGACGGGACGACGGCGGCCCCGGGCGACGTGTATGCGCAGACCGTGCGCTGTCTCGATATCGCCGAGGCCGCACTGGAGGCGGCGGGTGCGTCCACGGCCGATGTCGTACGGACGCGGATCATGCTCACGGATGTGACGCGCTGGCGGGAGGCCGCGCGGGCGCACGGGGAGCGGTTCTCGGAGATCCGCCCGGCGTGCACCTTCGTGGAGGTGTCGCGGTTCATCGAGCCGGACTGGCTGGTGGAGATCGAGGTCGACGCGGTCCTCGGCGGAGCCGGGGGCTGACCCGCCCCGGCGCTGCCCGCTCGGAGCCCGGGAACGGACTGCTGGGGCCGGGCTCCGGATGGACCGTTCGGGCCCGGAAAGCCGGAACGGACCACGCCGGGCCCGGCACTCACCGGTCTGCGACGGCGGTCCCCCACCGGCCGGAACCGCCCGCACCCCGGCCCGTCCCGCGCCCCAACTCCCCTATCTCCACCCCGCCCGAGCTGCGAAAAAAGCCGGATGCAGAATGCATCTATGGCAATCGAGCACATGCCGCAGTCGGCCACCGCCGACGACGCGGCGGCGATCAGTGTTTCCCTGGCCCGCGCCTTCGACACCGACCCGATGATGCGCTGGTTCTTCCCCGAGGACGCCTCCCGCGAGGAGACCCTCGGCCGCTACTTCAGCACGATCTTCACCCGCCAGTACGCCGTGAACGCCGTCTGCGAGCGGACCGCGGACGCCGCCGCCTTCTGGGTGCCGCCGGAGGCGCAGGACAAGGCGGTGCCGGACGGTGAGACCATCCGGCAGCTGACGGAGCTGCTCGGCGACCGCGCCGGGCTGTTCAAGGATGCCGTCGAGACGGCCGCGCAGCACACCCCGCAGGAGCCGCACTGGTATCTGGCGCTGATCGGCGCCGATCCGGCCGCCCAGGGCACCGGTCAGGGCGGCGCGCTGATGCGCTCGGGTCTGGCGAAGGCCGACGCGGCGGGTCTGCCCGTGTATCTGGAGTCGTCGAAGCCCGAGAACCTGCCCGTCTACGAGCACTTCGGCTTCTCCGTCCGCCATGAGCTGGAACTGCCGGGCGGCGGGCCGAAGCTGTGGGCGATGCGGCGCGAGCCGCAGGGCGCGTCCGGCGTCTGACCGTCGTGCGGACGGCCGTACCGGTGGGGGCGCCCCCACCGGTACGGCCTCACTCACCTCACGGCAGGCTCCTCGGCAACTACCTCAGGCCGAGCTGCCGTTCGAGCCACGGCGTGGTCTCCGCATCGGACTGTTCGAGCACGGTGAAATGATCCGCCGTCGGATACTCGCGGTAGATCACCTTCGAACCCGCCTTCTTCACGTCCGCGGCATAGGCGGCGGTGACGGGTGCCTGCACGATCTCGTCCTTGGCACCCTGAACGATCATGACCGGCCGGTCCAGCTTCACGACCGGGGTGTCCACATGCTCACGCATGGCGTTCATCAGGGCCGGTACGGTCTCGGGGCGCTGCTTCCAGAAGGTGCGGTCGTTCAGCCCCAACTGCACTATCTGCGCCACGATGGCGTCCGAGCACTCGTTGCGGGCCGTCGGGATCAGTTGGCGCGCCCGGTCGGAGTAGAGGTGCGTGAAGTCGAGGTCGGGGTCGATCGCCAGCAGGCCGTCCACCACCAGCGGGTAGAGGGACGTCCGGCTGATCCGCTCCTCCGAGGGGGAGTCCGAGCGGTCCCGCACCAGGCTCGACATCTTCGTCGGCGGCGCGGTGGCCAGGGCGCCGCGGAAGTCCAGTCCGGGTGCGTAGCGGGTGGCGTACACGGCCGTGTTGACCGCCGCGTGCCCGCCCTGGGAGTGGCCCATCACGGCCCAGGTCCGCGACAGGCCCACCTTGGCCTGCCGGGCGGCGTGCACGATGTCGATGGAGCCGTAGGCGGCGCTGCGGGCGTGGAGGTAGGGGTGCGGTCCCGGGGTGCCGAGGCCCTCGTAGTCGGTGGCCACGATCGCCACTCCGCGGTCCAGCCACCTCCGTATCTCCGGGTCGTTGACGAAGGTCGACGCCTCCGTGCGGCTGGGCGCGCACTGGTCCGCGTTGCCCACGGTCCCGTGGGAGAGGGAGATCGTCGGCCAGCCGCCCTTGGGCGGTTTCCCGGCCGGGGCGAACATCATCCCGGACACGGTCACCAGGCTGCCGTTCGCGCCGGTGGACGTGTACTCGATGACCTTCCCGGGCCCGCCGTGCGGCCGTGCCGAGGCCGGCAGGTCCACCGCTTTGGTGAGCCGGCCGCTGCCGGGCGCGGGGCGGACCGCGGTGTCGTGGCGCTCGGCCCCGGCGGAGGTGTTCCGCGGCTTGTCGCGGTCCGGTCCCGACGCGGCGGCCCTGTCCGTGTCCGTGTCCGTGTCCGTGAAGGCGGTGAGGGTCGCCGTGAGCGCGGTGACGGTCGCGGCGGTGACGGCGATGGCAGCAGCCCGGCGTGCAGTTCGGCGTTTGCGGACTGGTCGTGCTGTGGTCACAGGGGTCCCTTTCACAAGGAGACGTACGAGTTCCCCGGCAGACGTGCCGTCCACGGGCGTACGACCCGGTGCGGACGGCGGGCGCGGGGAGTGATCTTCGCGCGATGTACCGAAAGGTAACCGGCGGACGGGGTACGGCTGAAGGCACCCGGAGACCGATTCGGAGGCTACTTCCCGACGATGAGAAAACCGCTCTTCTCGTCCTTCGGGCGCACAACCGGAACCCCTGGATTCCCCTCCCCGCGCCCGCCCGCGCGGGGCCCGTCATCGCTTCAACTGCCCCCGGAGTAGCCTGCGTCGGGAGCGGGCCCGGTCCGCCCGGGCCCCGGGGAAGGGCGAGCGCATGGCGGTACGGAACGTCCACGAACGCCGGATCGCGGCACCGCCGGAGCTGATCGGCGCGCTTCTGGACGGTCTTGCTTCGGAGGACGACCCGCTGTGGCCCGTGGCGGACTGGCCGGGGATGCGGCTGGAGCCCGGGCTCGCGGTCGGTGCCGCAGGCGGGCACGGACCGGTCCGGTACACCGTCGTCGCCTACGAGCCGGGCCGTGAGGTGCGGTTCCGGTTCACCGGCCCTTCGGGCTTCGACGGCCACCACGAGTTCACCGTCCACCCGGCGGGCGACGGGACGACGCTGCTCCGCCATACCCTGCTGCTGGTCCCGCACGGACCGGCCCGTCTGACCTGGCCGCTGTTCTTCCGCCCGCTCCACGACGCCGTACTGGAGGACGCCCTCGACCGGGCCGAGCGGGCGGGTACGGGAACGGTCGCGCGGCCCGCCCGGTGGAGCCCGTACGTCCGGCTGCTGCGGACGGCGGCCCGCAAGGCCCGGCGACGCCCGGCCGAGCACGGCTCCTGACCGCCCGGGCGTACAGCTCCTGACCGGGCAGGCCTCCTGACCGGTCGGGCACGGCTCCCGACCGGCGGCGGAACGCACTGAGTGCGGGAGATGGTGCCCTGTGCGCCGGGGCCGCCCGTACCCCCGTATCGGGCGGACCCGGCGCACGCGCGGTCTCTCCGGGACCGCGGTCCTTCACGCCGCCAGCAGGCCGCCCAGCTCCGCGTCCGGGTCCTGGGCCAGGGTGCCGCCCATGTCCACCCACGACCCGTGCCAGGCATGGCCGTTCCGGGGGCCCGTCTGCCAGGTGTGGGTGGTGCGGCCCTCCGGGTCGCGGCCGAAGACCGAGAGGTCGCCGCCCGGTCCCAGGACCACCGACGGGTCGGCGCTGAGCCGGCCGCCGAGGGGGCTCCAGTCCGACCACGGGCCGCCGGTGCCGGTCTGCCAACGGTGGTGCAGGCCCCCGTCCGTACCCCGCGCGAACAACACCATCCCGCCGTCCCGCCCCACCAACACCACCGGACGCCCCACCACCGCGCCGCCCATATCCACCCACGACCCGTGCCACGCGTGGCCGTGCTCCGCACCCCGCTGCCACGTATGCGTCACCCGGCCACCCGGATCCCGCGCGAACACCGACAGCGCACCGTTCGGGCTCAGGACGGCAGCAGGGTCACCGGCCTGGCGGCCACCAAGGGGACCCCACCCCGACCACGGGCCCCCGGTGCCCGTCTGCCAACGGTGGTGCAGGCCCCCGTCCGTACCCCGCGCGAACAACACCATCCCGCCGTCCCGCCCCACCAACACCACCGGACGCCCCACCACCGCGCCCTCCAGGTCCACCCACGACCCGTGCCACGCGTGGCCGTGCTCCGGACCCCGCTGCCACGTATGCGTCACCCGGCCACCCGGATCCCGTGCGAACACCGACAGCGCACCGTTCGGACTCAGGACCACCGACGGGTCGCTCGCCAGCCTGCCGCCCATCGGCACCCAGTCCGCCGCCCAGGCGCCCGATTCCGACTGCCAGGTGTGCCAGAGCGCGCCGTCCGTACCGCGGACGAACGCCGCGAGCCTGCCGTACCGGCCGACCAGGACGTACGGCCTGCCGTACGCGCCCGGCCCCGGACGCCCCAGGCCCGTCCAGGCGAACCACGGGCCGCCGGGCGCGTTCTGCCACCGGTGGGCGACGGCCCCGGTGGGCTCGGTCGCGCAGACGACCATCCCCGAACCGTGGTCGACCACGGTCGGGACCCCGGCGCTGACGCGCGGCACCGGCCGCGCCCCGCCCCGCCGGGTCCACCACGTCGTCTCCCGGCGCGCCCCCGCCCAGCCGAAGCTGAAGTGGACGTGGTCGGTGTGGGGGTTGGGGCCGGTGTAGGCGGTCCAGCCGCGGTCCGCCCGATACGCCTCCCAGATGCGGCGGTTCCAGATGATGTACATGATCCCGAGGCGCCGGGCCAGCGCATGCGGGTTGCCGTGCCGGTCGGTGCCGAGCAGCAGGCCGATCATCTCGTCCGCGAGGTGTGCCTGCCCGTGCAGGCTCACTCCCCAGTCCCAGGCCCGGCCCTCCTTGTGCTCGCTGCGGCCGCCGCTGCCGCACTCGCGGCCGATGCCCATGTTGGTGGTGCCGGGGTACGCGGCGAGGACGAGGTCCTTGAACTCGGCAACGCCCGGCTTCGCCGCCGGGTCGCACCGGCCCTGCCCCTCGTAGGGCGCGTAGTCGTCGATCTCGGGACCGAAGTCCGGGGTGGTGGGTGGCACAGCGCCGCTCCTTCGTCTGGTGGTGTCGGTTGCCGTCCGGTGCGGATCCGCCGTTACGTCAAGGGGTCCGTCACTCCTTGGGGTTGGGCCCGGCCGCGCCCGCCCCGCCCGCCGCCTCCGTTCCGTAGCGTCACGGCACGGAGCACGGCGTCGCACCCAGGGTTTCGGCCCCGGGGGCGAGGGGTGAAGGAGGTGACTGTCGCCTTGTCCGAAGGCAACCGGGAAACAGCGGCCGACCTGCACGGACTGCCCGGGCAACAGCGCGCGGGGGACGAGTCCTTCGGGGAGCGGCTGCGGCGGCTGCGCACCGAGCGCGGTCTCTCCCTGGCGGATCTCGCCGGGCGCGCGCACTACAGCCGCGGCTACATCAGCAAGGTCGAGAACGGCCGGAAGCCCGCCACCTACGATTTCGCGCGCTGCTGCGACGAGGCGCTGGAGGCGGACGGACTGCTGCTCGCGCTCGCCCCGGGGGCCGGGGGGAAGGGGGCGCCGTCGCCCTGCCCGTATCCGGGGCTGGCCGCTTTCCGTACGGAGGAGGCGGCCTGGTTCTTCGGGCGGGAGCGGGTGACGGCCGAACTGGTGGCCCGGCTGGCGGAGAAGGCGCGGGAGGGCGGCGCCGGAACGGGAGCGGTGCACGCGCCGGCCCGGGGGACAACGCCCGTACCCGCGCCCGCACCCGCCCCGGGGACCGCACCCTTCGCGGAAGCCGCGCCCGCCCCGCAGACCGTGACCGGCACAGGGGCCCCGGCCCCGGGGACCGCGCCCGCCCCGCAACCCGGGCCCGGGCCCGGGCCCGTGATCGTCGTCGGGCCCTCCGGCGCCGGGAAGTCGTCCCTGCTCCACGCCGGGCTGCGGCCCGCCGTCGCCCGCGGCGCCCTGCCCGTACCGGGCTCGGCCGACTGGCCCGTCGCCGCCCTCACCCCCACCGCCCGCCCCCTGCACGCCCTCGCCCACGCCGTCGCCCGCGCGCTCCCGGCCGCTACCGGCGCCCGCCGACGGCCGCCGGCCGACCCCGATGCCGTACTGCGTGCACTGCACGACGGCACGTTCCCCGACGCCGTACGGAACACCGCGCCCGCCGGAATCCTCGTCGTCGCCGACCAGTTCGAGGAGGTCTTCACCCTCTGCCCCGACCCCGCCGAACGCCGCCGCTTCATCGCCGCACTCTGCGCACTGCCCCCTCCCGCCCTCGTCGTCCTCGGCGTCCGCGCCGACTTCTACGGCCGCTGCCTGGAACACCCCGAACTGGTCGACGCCCTGCGCCGGTCCCAGCTCCCGCTCGGCCCGATGAGCCCCGCCGAACTGCGCGCCGCCATCACCGGCCCCGCCGAACAGGCCTCCCTCACCCTCGAACCCGGGCTCGTCGACGTCCTGCTGTACGACGCCGGGGTCGACGACGCCGGCCCCGGGCCCGGCGGCGCCCACGCCCTGCCCCTGATGGCCCACGCCCTGCTCACCACCTGGCAGCAGCGCGAGGACGACCGGATGACGGTGGCCGCGTACCGCCGGACCGGCGGCATCCGCGGCGCCGTCGCTGCCAGCGCCGAGCGGGTGTACGAGGGCCTCGACGCGCCCGGCCGGGCGGCCGCCCGCCACCTGCTGCTCCGCCTGGTCCGGGTCGGGGACGCGGCGATGGAGCCGGGGACCGGCGGCGACGGCGGCCACCACGACACCCGCCGCCGCGTCGGCCACGACCGGCTGCGCCTCCTGCTGCCCGATCCGGACCGTGCGGAGGACGTCATCGCCGCCTTCGCCGGTGCCCGGCTGCTGTCGCTCGGCGCGGACGGGGTGGAGATCACGCACGAGGCGCTGCTGTACGCCTGGCCGCGGCTGCGGCAGTGGATCGACGCGGACCGGGCCGGACTGCGCGGCCGGCAGCGGCTGGTGGAGGCGGCGGACGCCTGGGAGAAGGCGGACCGGGATCCGGCGCTCCTCTACCGGGGCGCCCAGCTCGAACTGGCCCTGGACTGGCTGGACATCCGCCGCGGGGAGAGGGTGGAGAGTGAGGACCACGGGATGCACGGAACGCACAGGACGCACGGGACGCACAGGGTGCACAGGGCGGAAGGGGCACACGGGGGCCGCGGGAACCACCAGGGCCGCCAGGACCGCCAGGGCCGCGGGGAACAAGAGGATCTCCGGGAGAAGGGCCGGTCCGGAGCCCGGGACCGGAGCAACGACAGAAAGCAGAACCGGGACGGAGCCAACGGCGGAGCCCCCGGCGGGCAGCCTCCCGCCGCCACCCCCGAACGCCGCTTCCTCGACGCCTCCGTGGCGCACCAGCAGGCCGAGGCGGCGGCCGCCCGCCGCCGTACCCGACGGCTGCGCCGGCTGGTCTCCGCCCTCTCCGCACTCTCCCTCCTCACCGGCGCGGCCACCGCGTTCGCCCTGTTCCAGCGCTCGGCCGCGCTCGCCGAACGCGATGTGTCGGCGGCCCAGGTCGCGGTCGACCACGCGGAGCGGCTGCGCCAGGCGGACCCGTCCCAGGCGATGAAGCTCAGCCTGGCCGCGTACCGGCTGGTGCGGACCCCGGCCACCCGCGGCGCCCTGCTCGCCTCCTCCGGCAGCGTGTTCTCGACCCCCGCCGGGGGCCACCGCTGGTCCGTCAACCGGCTCGCGTTCACCGCCCGCCCCGGGCGGACCTCGGGCGACGAACTCCTCGTCAGCGCGGGCGACGAGGGCACGGTCCATACGACCGACGTCCGCGATCCGGCCCGCCCGCTCCGCACCGCCGTGATCACGGAGCCGCAGCCCGGTACCCGCTCCGCCGTCACCCCGGACGGACGGCTCCTCGCCACCGGCGGCGACGACGCCACCGTCCGGGTCCGCGATCTGCGGTCCGGGCACGCCCTCCTCCTCACCCTGCCGACCGGGACCCCGGTGACCGCCCTCGCCCTCAGCCCCGACGGCCGCGGACTGGCCGCGGGCGGCAAGGACGGATCCGTGCGGACCTGGCGGCTCGACGGCGCCCGTACCCGCCCGGCGGCCCGCGCGGACCGCGGCCACACGGCGCCCGTGACCGCGCTCGCCTACCGGCCGGACGGCGCCGTCCTCGCTTCCGCGAGCGACGACTGCACGGTTCGGCTGTGGCGTACGGCGCCCGGCGGCGGTGCGCCCCGCCCGGCCGCCGTACTCGAAGGCCATCGCGCCCAGGTCCGTACCGTCGCCTTCTCACCGGATGGAAAGCTGCTGGCCAGCGGCAGTTTCGACCGTACGGTACGCCTCACCCCGGTCGCCGATCCCGGCGATCCGAGCTGGGGCCGGGAGCTGACGGGGCACCAGGGTCTGGTCAACAGCGTGGCGTTCCGCGGTGACGGACGGCAGCTCGCGAGCGCCGCCGACGACCAGACGACCCGGCTGTGGGACGTGCCGTCGGGCCGGGCGGTGCTGACGCTGCCGCAGCCGAATCCGGTGCGCTCGGTGGCGTACGGAAACGGCGGACGGACCCTGGCGACCGGCGACGACGAGGGGCGCAGGCTGCTGTGGCATCTGCCGCCGCCGGTCCTCCTCGGGCCGCCGGGCGGGGCCCCCGCGGTCCACACCGTCCCCGGCGGGCGGCTGCTGGCGGCGACCGGCGGCGACGGATCCGTCCCGCTGTGGCGTACGGCCGCCGGGGGTCCCGGCGGCGAGACCCCGGTGGCCGTACTGCGCGGCCACACCGGCGCGGTCACCGGTCTGGACAGCGACGCATCGGGGCGGCTGCTGGCGACCGGCGGCGACGACGGGACGGTCTGCCTCTGGGATCTGCGGGATCCGCGCCGCCCGGCCCGGCTCGCCCGTATCGACCGGCACCGGAACATGGTGTACGCGGTGGCGCTCGGCGCGGACGGGCGGCTGCTGGTGACGGCGGGCGAGGACCGCCGGGCCCGGGTGTGGGACGTCTCCGATCCGCGCCGCCCGGTCCTTCTGTCGACGCTGACCCGCCACACGGACCGGATCAACGGGGTGGCGCTGGGCGGCCCCGGTGACCGGACCCTGGTCACCGCGGGCGGCGACTACCAGGCACGCGTCTGGGATCTGCGCGATCCGCGGCGGCCCGTGCTGCGGGCCACCCTGCCGCATCCGAACCAGGTCAACCGGGTCGCGCTGGCGCCCGGCGGCCGGTTCCTCGCGACGACCAACGACGACCGGCGGGTCCGCCTCTGGGACCTGGCCCGGATCGGCGGCGGGGCACCCGCCCCGGTGACCCGGCCCGTGGCGGTGCTCGTCGGGCACCGGGAGGCGGCGCGGGAAGTGGCGTTCTCACCGGACGGCGGCACGCTGGTGACCACCGGCGACGACCGGACCGCCCAGCTGTGGAGCCTGGCCGATATCCGGCGCCCGGTGGTGCTGACGGCCCTGCCGGGCCATACGGGACCGGTGACCGGTGCGGCGTTCAGCCCGGACGGCCGCACGCTGGTGACGGCGGGCACGGAGGGCACGGTCCGGTTCTGGAGCCATGACACGGCGGCCGTCGTACGCCGTATCTGCGCCCTGGACGGGCCGGGCTTCGACCGGGCGGAGTGGGCGGAACACTTCCCCGGCCAGCGATACCGGCGCTCCTGCCCCTGAGGCGCTGTGTTCAGAAGCCCTCCGCCGCATACGCCGCGAACGACTCCGGCGGGGCCGTGTCCGCCTGGCAGGGCGCGCCCCGGCGCAGCGGCCACTGGGTCAGGAACAGCACCTCCCGGTCCGCGTCCCGCATCGCGCGCCGGATCCCGGCGGCGGCTTCCGGATCGTCGTACCAGACCTCCCCGACGATCCACGGCTGCCGGTAGCCGATCGCGTCCATCGCGGCGTCGGTGTCCATGAACTGCCGGTACTCGTCGCCGTCGCCGGGCTTTCCGTAGAAGTGGACCTCGTGCACGGGCGGCGGGCGGTCCCCGTAGACCTCGGGGAGCTGCGGCACCCGGCCCGCCGACCAGACCGTGAGGGAGAAGCCGACGGTGTCGGCAGTGCCGTGGTCGCGGGTGTAGTCGGCCCAGAGCCTGCGGTCGTAGGCGAGCAGTGCCGCGTACTCCGGCCCGGGCGGCGGGGCGCCCTCGTTGACCAGGTCGACGACGTACGGAAGACCCGAACGGACGACGATGTCCCGCACCTGCCGGACGACGGACAGATTCTCGGCGTACAGGGATTCGTCGACGGCGGTCCAGAGCATGGGGTCGTTGGCGTCCTTGGGGAAGAACGCGATCTCGACGGCCGCGAACCCGGCGTCCCGTACCGCCTCCAGCAGATCGGTGAGGTTGCGGGTGTTCTGCTCGGAGAGGGTGCCGCCGGTGGAGTCCATGACGGTGCCGGAGTCGGGGCCCCGGTGGTGGAAGACGGGGATCCGGAGCCGCTGCTGGCCCGCGCGGGCCATCGCGGCGAGCTGCCCGGCGATCAGGGCGGGGGCCCGGTCGTAGCTGTTGACCACGCCGTACGGCTCCCGGTGGCAGCCTTCGAGGTGGTAGACGAAGTAGTTGGAACCGCCGCGCGCGGGGCCTGCGGCGGCGGGGGCCGCGGGCGGCGCGGCGAAGGCGAGGGTCATGGTCAAGGTCAGGGGGAGGGCGAGCACGACGGCTCGCGTCCGCAGGTGCATGCCGTCCATGACACCATCGGCTGGTGCTCGACATCGGCTACTCCCTCTCCCGCCGCTTCCCCGATCCCCCGCAGACGGACTACCGTCGCGCGGAGGTGACGGCCCTGCGCCACGACCTCTTCTGCGGTGATGTCTACCTCGCCGACACCGAGGCCGACCGGGAACTGTCCACAGCCTGGGGATGGGTGCCGGTCCTCGACTTCGCCTGGGCGCTGTGCGATATCGCCGAACGGCTCGACCGGGATCCGCTGGGCAGCCGGGCCTCCCGCCCCCAGCACGCGGAGCTGGACTTCACCGAATCGGCGGACCGGATGCTCTTCGAGCGGCGGTTCGGCTGGGTGGATGTGGAGGCGGACTGGATGCCCGGGGACGAGGCACCGCTCACCTTCGCCCACGGCGAGCTGCGGCGGGAGGCCCGGGACTTCCTGCACGATCTGATCGCGGACCTGTGCGAACTGCACGAGCCGCTCGCCGACAACCCGGTGATCTGGGACCTTCAGGCGCGCTTCCCCCGCGTCCCCTCCTGACGACCGCGGCCGCCCCGCCCGGAGAGCCGTGTCCCTGTCACATTCCCGGGGGCTGTGCCGTCCCCTTTCCGACGGCGCCTCGACCGGACGCCGTCAGGACCGGGAAGGGACGGAACCATGACGGACCACGCAGTCGGCCGCAGTCGGCGGGACGACCGGATCACCGTCGTCGGCGGCGGGCTCGCCGGGCTGACCGCCGCGATCTCCGCGGCCGAGGCCGGGGCGGAGGTCGTACTCCTCGAAGCCCACCGCACCCTCGGCGGCCGGGGCCGGACGGCCGACGGCCCGTACCGGACCAGCGACGGCCCCCATGTCTTCTACACCGGCCCCCTGTGGTCCTGGCTCCGTCAGCGGGGGCTGACCGGCCCCGAAGGGCGGGTTCCGGCGGCGGACGCGCTGCGGTTCCGCTTCCGGCTCGGGGGCGCCCTGCGTTCGCTGCCGCCGCGCGGGCTGCTGAAGCTGAGCCGGGTCCCCGTGGAGCGGGCCCCGGCCGATGTCCCCTTCTCCGACTGGGCCATGGGGATCGCCGGTGCGGACGCGGCCCGGGCGGCCGCGCACTTCTCGGGTGTGGCCCTGTTCCACCACGACCCCGGCTCACTGTCGGCGGCCTTCGTCCAGGAGCGGCTGCGCCGGGCGGCCGCGCTGCCGCCGCAGGCCCGCTTTCCGCTGGGGGGCTGGGGGCAGGTGCTGGACCTGATGGCGGACCGGGCCCGGGAGCTGGGCGTACGGGTCGAGACCTCGGCGCGGGTGGACGAGCTGCCGGCCGGGCGCGGGCCGGTGATCGTCGCCGTCTCCCTCGCGGCGGCGCGGAAGCTGCTCGGGGACGACACGCTGCACTGGACCGGTGGCCGTACGGTCCTGGTGGATCTGGCGGTACGCCGCAGCCGCAAGGACGCGTTCGTCGTCTCCGACCTGGACGCGCCGGGCTGGGTGGAGCGCTTCTCGGCCCCGGCGCCCGGGCTGGCCCCGGCCGGGGTCTCGCTGGTCCAGGCCCAGTTCCCGATCGCCCCTGACGAAGGGAAGGCGGCCGGTTCGGCGCATGCCGAGGCTCTGTTCGACCTGGGGCTGCCTGGCTGGCGGGAGCGGGTGCTGTGGCGGCGCGACGCGCTGGCCGTGGACCGTACGGGGGCGCTCGACCTGCCGGGGACGACGTGGCGGGACCGGCCGGCGGTCGACCGGGGCGACGGAGTGTTCCTGGCAGGCGACCAGGTGGCGGCGCCGGGGCTGCTGGGCGAGGTGTCGTTCGCGAGCGCACTGACGGCGTCGACGCTGGCGCTGCGGGCGCTGCGGAAGGCTCGAACGGCGCGGACGGCGCGGACGGGAGGCTGATCCCACCGCGGAGGACGCCGAACGGGACGGACGCCCGGACCTCTCCGGAGGGCATCCCCCGGGCGCCGCGCTCCCGCAGGGCCCGGCGTCTTTCGTCCTCCGTTCCAGCCGCCGCAGCAATCCGGGCGGCCCTCCGGTCGTCAGCACTGTCCCCGGGCCCGGCTACCGCAGCCTCCAGGCCCCGGCCGGCCTTGACCTCAACCTTGGTCGAGGTGTGAGGCTCGGGTGTGTCCGGCCCCGTACGGCTCCTGGTGCGCCCCAGCGCGCCACGGCCGCCGTCCGGGCCGTACGGACCACCGCGACCGCACACCGCCCAGGGGGATCCGCAGATGCACGCCGTCCGACTCCACGCCTTCGGGCCCGCCGAGAACCTGACCTACGAGGAGGTGCCCGACCCCGATCCCGGCCCCGGCCAGGTGCGGATCAGGGTCGCCGCCGCCGGGGTGCACCTCATCGACACCGCCCTGCGGGCGGGTGAGCGGGGCCCCTACCCGGAGCCGGTCGCGCTGCCCACGATCCCCGGCCGGGAGGTCGCGGGCACCGTCGACGCGCTCGGCGAGGGCACCGACCCGGTGTGGCTCGGCCGCCGGGTCGTCGTCCACCTCGGGATGAACCCCGGCGGCTACGCGGAGTCCGTCACCACCGGGGCGGAGCGGCTCCGGAGCCTCCCTGAGGGTCTCGGCGCGGCGGAGGCCGTCGCCATGATCGGCACGGGCCGTACCGCGCTGGGCATCCTCCACCATGCGCGGCTCGGCCCGGAGGCGATCGCGGTCGTCTCGGCCGCCGCGGGCGGCATCGGCACCCTTGCCGTGCAGTACGCCAAGAACGCCGGAGCCACCGTCATCGGGCTCGCGGGCGGACCGGCGAAGGTCGCCCGCACCCTGGCCAACGGCGCCGACCTGGCCGTCGACTACACCGGTCCGGCCTGGCCGGACGAGGTCCGCGCCTACCTCGGCGAGCGGCGCGCCACCGTCTATCTGGACGCGGTCGGCGGCGCTGTCGGGCGCGCCGCCGTCGGTCTGCTCGGCAAGGGCGGCCGCCATCTCGTCTACGGCTGGGCGGGCGACGGCGGCCCGTACAGCGGCGAACCGCTGCTGCTCACCGAGGAGGAGCAGACCGCCCGGGGCATCGAGACCGTCCACCTCCTGGGCCCGCGCCTGCTGGAGCAGGTGGGCGGCGACGTACGGCTGCTGGAGGACCGGGCGCTCGAAGAGGCCGCGACGGGCCGGCTGGCCCCGGCCGTCCAGCGCTTCCCGCTCGCCCGCGCGGCCGACGCGCACCGGGCGCTGGAGACGCGGGCGTCGATGGGCAAGGTGGTCCTGGTGCCGTAGGGGCCGGACCTCTACTGTCCGTACGCCGCGAGCTCCTCCAGCTCCGCGTCCGTCAGCCGGAACACCTTGCTGTCCTCCAGCGGACGGGCGCCCAGGGAGCGGTAGAACGCGATCGTCGGCACCAGTTTGTCCAGTACCGACCACTCCAGGCGCTGGTAGCCGCGTTCGGTGCAGGTCCGGGCGAGCGCGGCGATCAGCGCCTTGCCGTGTCCGCCGCCGCGCCGGGCGGGGTCGACGTACAGGTCCTCCAGATAGATGCCGTGGACCCCGCGCCAGGTCGAGTAGGTGAGGAACCAGAGCGCGAAGCCGGCGAGCGCCCCGTCCTCGTCGACGGCGACGAAGGCGTGGACGGCCGGGGCGGCGCCGAACAGGGCCTCGCGCAACTGCTCTTCGGTGGCGCGGACCTCGTGGCGGTAGCCCTGGTGTTCGGCGAGGGCGAGGATCATCCGGTGGACTTCGGGCACGTCGGCCGGCTGTGCGGTACGGATCATGCCGTCAGCATGCGGTCCGCGCACCCGCCCCCGCCACCGCGTTTCACCTTCCGAGCAGGGCGTTCGCGATCGTCACCGGAATCCCGTCCAGCACCTCGGCGCCGTCCTCGACGTCCCAGAGGCAGTACTGGAGCACCCGCCCCAGGGTCCAGGCCCGGGCCCGTTCGCGGTCGCCGTCCCGGCCGATCGCCTCCGTCAGCAGGTCGAAGCGGAGGCGGATCGCGGCCGGGTCCGGATCGAAGCGGTTGGTGAGCGCGGGCAGCAGCTCGAATCCCGGGTCCCCGGCGAGCGGTTTGGGGTCGATCGCCAGCCACGGTTCCCGTGCGGAGCCGAGGACGTTGTCGTAGTGCAGGTCCCAGTGGAGGAGCCGGTCCCCGGGCTCGCCCGCCACTTCCCGTACCGCGGCCGCGCAGTCGAGCAGGAGCCGCCGCTCGCCGTCGTGGGCGAGGGCCGCGGCGGCCCGCGGCGCCCGCTCCAGCAGGCCCGCCGCGAGGTCACCGAGGCGCCGCAGCCCGGCGGGCGCGGGCCGGGCGCCCAGCCGGGCGAGGAGGGTGCCCAGGATGCGTACCGCCTCCACGGTGTCGGGGACGGCGGAGAGCGGGCGGGCCGCGTCGAGCCGCTCCAGCAGCAGGGTCCCGGTCGCCGGATCGTGGTCGAGGAGGCGGACGGCTCCGTCGCCGTCCCAGGCCCGCAGCGCGTCCGGTTCGCCCACCGTCTCGTCGTCCACAGGCTGGAGTTTGAGTACGGATTCCGTACCGTCCGAGCCGATCACGGGCAGGACGAGGGCGACGACACCGTGCATCGGTTCCCCGGCGGGGGTCAGCTCCCAGCGCTCCAGGAACTCCTCGGCGCGGGCCGCGACCCCCGCGATGAAGGCCCGGGAGGCCTCCGTGCCATGGGCGCGGTGGGCGGCGGCCAGCGGCTCCGGAACCGTGATCATGCGGCCGATCGTACGTCCCGGCGGATCAACGGATTCCCCCATTTCCAGGCCCCCACCCGCGTGCATACAGTCGTACCGATCGCACCATCCCCGCGGAACGGCACCAGGGACGACATGAGCACGACGAGCAGCACCGGCACGGTCAACGGCGGTATCTCGTTCTGGTACGCGCAGGACGGGATCGCCGCGCCCCGCGAACCGCTGCCGGGCGATGCCACGGCGGACGTCTGCATCGTCGGCGGCGGCTATACCGGGCTGTGGACGGCGTACTACCTGAAGAAGGCGGTGCCGTTCCTCAACATCACCGTCCTGGAGGCCGCGTTCTGCGGCTACGGCGCCTCCGGCCGCAACGGCGGCTGGCTGTACAACGGCATCGCGGGCCGCGACCGCTATGCCCGCCGCCACGGCCACGAGCCCGCCGTCCGCCTCCAGCGGGCCATG
The DNA here is from genome assembly GCF_003932715.1 of Streptomyces tsukubensis. Classification (NCBI taxonomy): domain Bacteria; kingdom Bacillati; phylum Actinomycetota; class Actinomycetes; order Kitasatosporales; family Streptomycetaceae; genus Streptomyces; species Streptomyces tsukubensis. The sequence goes on from NZ_CP020700.1 coordinate 3,493,491, forward strand.
AACGAATCCGTCACCGAGGTCATCGACGTCTGCGCGGCCGAGGGCATCGACGCGGACGTCCACCGGGGCGGCGTCCTCGAAGTCGCCCGCTCCCCCGCCCAGGCGGCGCGGCTGCGGGCCTACCACTCGGTGGAGGTCGCGTTCGGAGAGACCGACCGGGTGCTGCTGGGCGCCCGTGACACCGCGGACCGGATCCGGGTCGCCGGGGCGGTCGGCTCCACCTGGACCCCGCACGGCGCCCGGGTGCACCCGGTGAAGCTGGTGAAGGGCCTGGCGGCGGCCGTGGAGGCGCTCGGCGTGACCGTTCACGAGTCGACGCCGGTCACCGAGATCCGGCCCAAGCACGCGGTCACCCCGTACGGAACGGTCCGTGCGCCCTATGTACTGCGCTGTACGGAGGGGTTCACCGCGGGCATCAAGGGCCAGCGGCGCACCTGGCTGCCGATGAACTCGTCGATGATCGCCACCGAACCGCTGCCGGAGCGGGTGTGGGAGTCGATCGGCTGGTCGGGCCGGGAGATGCTCGGAGATATGGCGCACGCGTATGTGTACGCGCAGCGGACGGCCGACGACCGGATCGCGATCGGGGGGCGCGGGGTGCCGTACCGCTACGGCTCGCGCACCGACAACGACGGCCGTACGCAGCCCGCGACGATCGCGGCGCTCCACGAGATCCTGCTCCAGTTCTTCCCGCAGGCGGCCCGGGCGCGGATCGACCACGCCTGGTCGGGGGTGCTGGGCGTACCGCGCGACTGGTGCGCGACGGTCACCCTGGACCGGGCCACCGGCCTCGGCTGGGCGGGCGGCTACGTCGGCTCCGGTGTCACAACGGCCAATCTCGCCGCGCGGACGCTGCGGGACCTCGTACAGCAGGACTCGGGCCAGGGCGGGGCGACGGAGCTGACGTCCCTGCCGTGGGTGGGCCACCGGGTCCGCGCATGGGAGCCCGAACCGCTGCGGTGGCTGGGGGTGCAGGCGCTGTACGCGGCCTACCGGGGCGCGGACCGGCGCGAGGCGGCGGCGCGGTCGGCGGAGACGGACCGGGTGGCGAAGCTGGCGGACCGGATCTCGGGCCGCCACTGAGCAGCGGGGGCGCGCGCCGGCCTCCCCTTCCGGCGCGCACCCCGGGGCCGTACCCCGCGCAGGCGACCTGCGCAGGCACCCCCGTTGACTACCCCCCCTGCGAGGCGAGTTCCTTCGCCGCCTCCGTCAGGTCCTTCGCGGTGTCGATGGCACGCCAGTACGCGCCCTGCGGCAGCGGGAACCCGGCGAGGCGCCGTTCGCGCGCGAGCCCGGGGAAGGTGGTGCGCTCGTGGTCGCCGATGTCCGGCAGCAGATCGCGGAAGGCCGCGGAGAACACGTACACACCGGCGTTGATGAGGAACGGCGACGGCGGCGACTCGATGAAGTCCGTGATGTGCCCGAAGGCGTCGGTCTCGACGGCTCCCCAGGGGATCCGCGGCCGGGCCAGGGCGAGGGTCGCGGTGGCGTCGCGCTCGGTGTGGAACTCCGCCATGGCGCGGAGGGAGAACCGGGTCCAGATATCGCCGTTGGTGGCGTACCAGGGCTGGTCCGGGTGGGGCAGGTGCGCGGCCGCGTACTTGAGTCCGCCGCCGCGGCCCAGCGGCTCGGTCTCCACGACGGTGGTGACGGAGAGCGGGAGGTCGGTGCTCTCCAGCCACTTCTGGAGCACCTCGGCGAGATGACCGCAGGAGACGACGACGTCGGTCACGCCCTCGGCGGCCAGCCAGGCCAGCTGATGGCCGATGATCGGGGTCCCGGTGCCCGGGATCTCGACCATCGGCTTGGGACGGTCGTCGGTGTACGGGCGCAGCCGCGAGCCCTGGCCACCGGCCAGGATGACGGCCTGCGTCGGATACGTGGGCATATGCATGCCACGCACCCTATGCGGACCGGCGTGCGACGGACCCCGTGGGGAGCGGTCGGGACGCGGAGGACCGGATTCAGCTCCCCTGGGAGCGCTGGGCGACCCCGGCGGCGAAGGACGTGTCGCAGACGGGCTTGGAGTACTGCTGGGCGCGCGTGGGGCCGAAGCGGTCGACGGCGGCACGGCCGAGGGCGCGGGCGATCGACATGCAGTGCCTGCCGAGCGACGGGCGGGCCTCCACCTCGCGCTGGAGCTGGGTGAGGACGGTGCCGGGGTCCTTCGCCCGGAGGTCGGCGAGGAGCCGGTCGCGCAGGACGTCCTGCGGTGTGCGGGTGACGGCGGGCACCGACACGTTCTGGGAGGAGGCGGTGAGCATGCGCGAGTCGCCGGCCCCGCCCGCCCAGGGGACGCTGGTGACCGCGAGGGTTCCGGAGAGCACCAGGACGACGGGCAGGACGAAGGCGAGGGAGCGGCCGATGCGGCGTACTGAGTGGGTCACGGACGCGAGCGTAGCGGTCAGTGATGATTTGGAGACATTTCGTCACCCCCTCGGGGGAAGCCCGGGAGAAGGTTCTAGGAAGTCTTTCGAATCCTGCGCGGTCCAAACCCCCTTCAGGGCACGGAAAACGGCCCCGGGGATCCCGGGGCCGTTCTCGTCAAAGCGGTGGGGCCTGAGCGTCAGTCGGTGAGGCGCTCGCCCGTCGAGGTGGCGAAGACGTGGATCTCGCCCGGCCGCGGCACGACGTGCAGCTCGGCGCCCTTCTCCGGGGCGGACCGGCCGCCGACGCGGACGACCAGGTCCTTGTGCTCGCCGCCGACGCGGGCGGAGCCGTAGACGAAGCTGTCGGAGCCCAGCTCCTCGACGACGTTGACGGAGATCGCGAGCCCGGCGGGGGCGTCGGCGCTCTCCTTGGAGAGAGACTTGGCGGCGCCGCCGCCCAGCTCGACGACGTCGAAGTGCTCGGGGCGGACGCCCACGGTCACGGTGGTGTCACCGCGGTCGGCGGCGGCACCCAGGGCCTCGCGGGAGACGGGCACGACGCTGTTGCCGAACTTCACACCGCCGTCGGTGATCGGCACCTCGACGAGGTTCATCGCCGGGGAGCCGATGAAGCCGGCCACGAAGAGGTTCGCCGGACGGTCGTACATGTTGCGCGGGGAGTCGACCTGCTGGAGCAGCCCGTCCTTGAGGACGGCGACCCGGTCGCCCATGGTGAGGGCCTCGGTCTGGTCGTGGGTGACGTAGACCGTGGTGATCCCGAGACGGCGCTGGAGGGACGCGATCTGGGTACGGGTGGAGACCCGGAGCTTGGCGTCGAGGTTCGACAGCGGCTCGTCCATGAGGAACACCTGCGGCTCACGCACGATGGCCCGGCCCATCGCCACGCGCTGACGCTGACCGCCGGAGAGCGCCTTCGGCTTGCGCTCCAGGTACTCGGTGAGGTCGAGGATCTTCGCGGCCTCTTCGACCTTCGCCCGGATCTCCGCCTTGTTGACCCCGGCGATCTTGAGCGCGAAGCCCATGTTGTCGGCGACGGACATATGCGGGTAGAGCGCGTAGTTCTGGAACACCATGGCGATGTCCCGGTCCTTCGGCGGCAGGTGCGTGACGTCGCGGTCACCGATGCGGATCGCACCGCCGTTGACGTCCTCCAGACCGGCGAGCATCCGCAGCGAGGTGGACTTGCCGCAGCCGGAGGGACCGACGAGGACGAGGAACTCCCCGTCCGCGATGTCGATCTCCAACTGGTCGACGGCGGGCTTGGTGGACCCCGGGTAGAGCCGGGTGGCCTTGTCGAACGTTACGGACGCCATGGTGCGTCTCCCTCCACCGGCAGGAACGTGCCGGACGATCCGAGTAAAGGATTGGTGTAGTCCACTCGCGCGAACTGCTGCGACGCTACCCCGCGGCCTCCCCGTCTGTCAGCAGTGGTACCGAACTGATATCCACACCGATATCCACCCCCCTCTGTGATCACCGAGCCCCGAACCCCGGACTCCGAACCCCGCCCCCGCGCCGGACCCGCTGTGTAGAGTGGAACCTCCGCACGGGGCCCGCCGCCCCGCTGCCGTTGCCTCCTTAGCTCAGATGGCCAGAGCACCGCACTTGTAATGCGTAGGTCGTCGGTTCAAATCCGACAGGGGGCTCTTTTCATGCCCAGGCCAGACCATGTCTGACCTGGGCATCGTCGTTCAGCGGACGCGGCGACGGCGGCGTGCCCGCGCACTCCGGCTGTCTGTGGTCTCAGTTCTGGTCTCAGTAGGGCCCTGCGGTGAGGGCATGAGGCTGTCACCGATGCGCTTCATGGCGTCCCGGGTGAGGGTGGACCGGCCCTTCACGTAGCGGCGGGTCTGGCTGATCTGGGTGTGCCGGAGGATCTCCATGATCGTCGGCATATCAACGCCCAGCTCGTTCAGGATGGTGCCCGCGGTGTGGCGGCTCCCGTCGTACAGCCGCCGGTCGTCGATCCCGGCCTCCGCCAAGAGTTCCTTGAACTCACCCCAATCCCGACGAGGGTCCAACGGCCGACCGTCCGGCCGGGCGAACACCACGTCGTTCTCCTGCCACAACTCCCCGGCCGCTTCGCGCGCCTTCTCCTGCTGGACACGGTGGTCCCGAAGGTAGGGGATGAACGGCGGTGGGATAGGAACCGGGTTGCGGCTCTTCTTGGTCTTGGGCCGGGTGAAGGTGAGCCCGCCCTCGGTGCGGTCGGGGCAGATGCTGGCGTGCCTGGTGCAGCCCGGCGGGCAGGGTTTGGGGCAACCTCGCGTGTAGCTCTTGTGACGTGCACAACTGGACGGGCAGGCATCGAATCGGTGGCGGCGTTCGCCGCACGCGTGTGGGTCGGTGCAGCCGTGTCGCCAGGTAAGACGCTGAAGCTGCCACTGCGGGTGGAACATCTCGCCGTCGAGATCGACGTACTTCCACCGCAGCCCCAGGGTCTCCCCCTGCCGGAAGCCCATGCCGACGCCGACGATCCAGCGCATGAAGGTGGGCCGCCGGGACGCTGCTTCGAGAAATGCCTTCGCCTCGTCGGTGGTGAAGGGATTGGCCTCCGTCTCGTCGACGGACGGCGGGTCCACGAGGGTAGCCACATTCTCTGAGATCATGCGGCGCCGGTGCGCGATCTTCAGCGCACGGGAGAGGATCCGGTGGACCTTGAGCACGTGCGACGGCGCGTGGCCTTCGTCGAGCATCCTCCGGTACATCCGCTCCAAGTGCTCCGGCCTGAGCTTGTCGAGCCGATGGCGGCCCACGCCGGGGACGATGTCGTTGCGGGTCTTGGACCAGTAGTCGTCGAGGGAGCGCGGCTTGAGCTTCAGGCTCGCGATGTCGGTGAGGTAGGTCGTCATCCACCCGGCGACGGTCGGGACACGGCCGGCCGCCGTGGCGGTCCCCTCGTCCCGCTCCTTCTCCAGCGCTTTCACCTTGCGCTTGATCTCGGGTTCGGTGCGGGCCCGGCGGTGGCGTCGGTCAGGGCTGCCGTCGTCCTTCACACCCATCGTGACCCTGCCGTGCCACCAGCCGTCCGAGCCGAAGTAGACGGACGACTCGTTGTTCGCTTTGCGGGGGCTCATCTGTTCCTCTCACAAGCGATGCGGCCCCGGGAACTACCCGGGGCCGCATCGGTGATCACGCTGGTTAGTCGGATGCAGGGGTGAGGCTGTTCACGAACTCCTCAAGGTCGCGGCGCCGGATCCGGCGGATGCGGCCGACCTTGATGTACTTCACGATTCCTTCAGCCATCAGCTCGTAGAGCGTGGAGCGGCCGATGGAGAGGACGTCGGCAGCGTCCTCGGGCTTGTAGAGGAGCCGGTCGCCCGGCACAGCAGACAGTGCGCTCATGGTGATCCCTTCACGGGCTCCGTCAGGGGCTTCCCAGATGTCCGCTACTGCCGCTACCGCCGCTACCGTGCAGGTCAGGGGCCTGTTTGTGGTAGCGGATGGGGTAGCGGTAGCGGATGGGTCCGGGCTTCCGCTGGTGGTGCGGGAGCCCGGACCGGGGGTGGGTCAGGTGGCGGAGGTAGCCGCTACCTCGGTTCCGTCCGCTACCGGCACGGTGCCGTTGACCTGGGTGGTAGCGGCGGTAGCGGCGGTAGCGGAGTCCGGGGAGAGGGGCGGGCAGTACCTCAGCCACGCGTCCGCGAGATCGGCCGCGTAGTACCCCTTGGAAACCGTGCGCGCCCCCGTCTTGATGTTGCGGGACCGGATCGGGGTGTTGTCGGCGGTGACGTAGTCCCCGAGCAGCCGTGCGAGCGTTCGGGGTGTGAGCGGCTTGCCGTCGAGGTCGGCCCAGGGGGCGTCGTCGAGGGCGGTGAGCCGGTCTACGAGGTCGGCGCTCAGCAGTCGTTCGGCGTCCCCGAACGCGTCCCTCAGATCGGACAGGAGTCGGATGCCGACGCTGGCTTTGTCTCCGGCGGTGGCGGCGGCCACGAGGGCGAGGCAAGCAGCGCGGGCCCGCTCGGGCCAGTCACCGCCGGCCACGTCGGCGACAGCGAGCAGGGGTTCCCAGACGTCGGCGGGTCGGTCGGTGATGCCCTCGGGCATCTCGGGCCAGGCTCCGGCGACATGGTCGCGAACGGTGTCCGCCCAGGCAGCGAGCCGGTCGCGCAGGACGTTGCCCTCGGCCACGTTGACGCGCTCCCGGAACGGTTCCACGCGCTCGTTCGGGGCCCGCCTCCTCATCCGGATCACGACGGAGCGGGTCAGGATGGTGTCGGGCAGGTCCCCGAGTCCGGCGGTCGCCAGGGCCGCGTAGACGGGGAACGGCTGGACGACCTGGGTGGAGCCGTCGCCGACGCACCGGTAGACGACGCCGGACCGGCGGTGGCCCGCGTTGATCAGTCCGCGCAGGTCCTCGTTGCCGGAGGCGCGGGGGCCGAACACGGTGTCGATCTCGTCGAGCAGCACGACCGGCCGGGCGTCGGTGTCCGAGACGGACCGGAAGAGGGCGGCCGGACTGACGTCGTTGGTGATCATCGGGCGGGGTACCAGGGTCTGGATGATCTCCAGTGCCCGCGTCTTCCCGCTGCCCGGCTCCGGGGACAGGAACGCGAGCCTCGGCGTCGACTCGAACGCGTCGAGCATGTGCGTGTGGGCGTCCCACAGTACGACGGCGGTGAACGCGTCCTCGTTCGGGAACGCGTTGAACCGCCGGTGGAACTGCTCGACGTCGGCGAGCACTGCGGCTCCGTCGATGGTCGCGGTCATGCGGCGGCCCTGCCTTCCTGGGGGTGCTGGTGCGGGCACACGGTGCGGTGGTGGGTGTGGTCGTCGATCAGCGCGAGCACGCGGCGGTGGCCGATGGCGGAGCGGTCCCGGCCGCAGGCGCACCACGAGGTGGCGGTGGGGTCGGTGCCGCGGGGGGCGGTGACGCGGAGTCCGCCGACGATCCGGCGGCCGTCCGTGGCCGGGTGCGGGTCAGGGAGAAGAGCAGAGGGGACGCCTTCGGCGACGCCTTTCGGCGCGCTACGGCCCTCGCTGGCCGGGGCTGGTTCGGCGGGGCGGGGGCCGCCGGGGCTGCTGGTGATGCTCTTCAGGGAGGGGCGGGGATCGCGGGTGCTCATGCCGCCGCCCGGTCGGCCGTGTTGCGGGCGATGGACCAGTTGAGGGCGGAGCGGATGGTGGAGCGGCACTGGTGTGCCGGGAGTCCGGCCGCCTCCCCCGCCCCCTGAAGAGCATCCTCCACCACCGACCGGGCAAGGTCGCCGGACGCGATCAGCCGCCCGAGTGCCCGCGCGGCCCGGAGAAGCGTCGTATCCCGCGAACCCTCGGTGGCGCTCTCGACGTTCCGCGTCTCGTTGGCGAGTGCTACGTCAGCATATCGACGCTTGCGCCCCGCTACGGGACCTGAGGGACCCTGTGGGGCCCCAGGGGCCGGGGTCAGGATGGTTTGGAGCCATGCGGGCAGTGGGGCCGCCTCAGGGGCGCTCAGAGCCTCGTAGGGTCCGGCGGGGGTGATACTCCCGGCGGCGACGACCTGTCCGCCCCATGCCCGGGTGTCCACCAACGGGGCGATCGTCTTGGCAGTGTTGGTGAGGCGGACGCCGGGCGGGACGGTGAAGTACAGGTGGGTCCCTCCGCCCGCGGTCCGGACCCAGTAGGTGTAGGGGACGGCGTACCCGGCGCGCTCGCAGAGCGCCTTGAAGTTCGTCGCCCCGCAAGAAGCGCCCTCATTGTTCTTGGGCTTGTCCAGGTCGACCACGAGCAAGGACGCGGGCCCCGTCGCGATGCCGACGTTGTAGGGGGCGTGGGCCCATGCGGCGCGGATCCGTGCCGGGTCGGTCGTCGCGCGGGTCTCCCATTTGCGGTGGCCGGTGGCGCACTCTCCGGTCCGCGGGCACGCGTTCTCGCCGTGGAGGGCGGGGCGTTTGGTGCCGGGCCGGAGCGGGATGACGGGCCAGCCGCGGCCGGCCGCATCGAGGGCGGCCCGTAGCAGTACCGGGCGTGGGTCGTGCATGCTGGATACCTCCAGTCGCTGTGACTGTGCTGGATGAGGGCGGCCCCGGTTCTTGGTCGGATGGGGGCCGCCTTCGTTTGTGCGGGTGGTTAGGTGTTGAGTGCGGGCGGGATGGCGGTGGGTGGGATTTCGGTGCGGATGTAGGCGCGGGCCCGGCCGGGCGTGCGGGAGGAGTAGACGCGGACCTCGGGGCGGCCGGGAAGAGCGGCGGCGATCTGTCCGGCGAGGTGCTGGGCGAGTCCGGTGCGGGCGATCAGCCGGATTTCCACGGTCTCCGTCCCCGGTTCACGGTCGGGGGTGCGTCGGGCGGGGGTGCGTGTCATGGAACGGGGCTCCCTCGGTGGGTGGTCAGGCTTCGGTGGTGGGGGCGGGGTAGACGCCCATGGCGCCGTTGAGGAAGGTCCGCTTGAGCGGGGCGCCAGTGAGGATGGCGTGGACGACGTCGGCCACGGCCTGCGGGTCGGCGGCGTCTGCGTGGATCCACTCCGGGTCGGGGCAGTAGCCGCGGATGTAGATGCCGTGCGCCCACAGGCCGTGGAAGTTCGGCTTCACCAGGGACCATTCCTCGCCGTCGTCGAGCCCGGGGGCGGCGATGGTGATGGCGCTCTCGTGGGCGTCGTCGATGGTGTGGCCGTGGGCCTGGAGGGCGTGGGTGAAGGCGGTGAGCCACGCTTCGGGGATCTCGTCCCATTGGGTGGGGTCGCCGTAGGGCAGGGCGGTCATGTGCACCTCTGAATCTGGTGGGAAGGGGTGTTGGGAAAGGGCGGCCGTACCCCCATGACCCCCATGACCTTGCAGGTCAGGGGGCATGACCTGCCCCATGACCGGGGTCATGGGCCCCCGTGACCGGACCGCCCCTGGTGGATGCGGTCCGGCAGGGGTTCGGGTGGGGTGGCGCGGGGGGTGTGGGTCATGGGGACCCCCATGACCCGGGGCCGGTTCAGCGGCCGGCGGCGAGGAGGAGTTCGGCGGGGACGGCGTCTTCGATGTCGCGCCGCTGGTACCCGGCGAGCGCCTTGCCGTTGATCTTGACCTGCTTGGCGGAGCGCTTGACCCCGGCCGCCTCCAACTCGCTCGCGAGGGTTTCGGCGTTGAGGTCGCCGTAGGTGTCCTCGTCAAGGTTGACCAGGGCGGTCAGCAGGTCGGTGGTGTACATCCGAGGCGAGTGCCGCATGACGTCGAGGACGTCGGAGACGATCGGGGCGACGGTGATCCCGGCCGCGTCGGCGGCAGCGGTGACGTCCCCAGCGGCGTCGCCGGTGAGCTGCCCGGCCTGCTCGCGCAGGGCTCGGCCCTTGCGGCAGACGGCGGCGAAGGCGGGGCCGTCGAGGTAGTCGGCGCGGACGGTGACGTAGGACGCGGGGCCGGTGACCAGGACCCCGGTGCCCTTGTGCTCCTCAGACAGCACCGAGGCGTCCGCGCCCTGGGCGGCCTTGCCCTTGCCCAGCACCATGTCGCTGCTGGTGCGGTCGACGACCTGGGTGGAATAGCGGATGGTGATGATCTCCCGCAGCTTCGCCGGGACCGACTCCGCATCGGGCCGCTGGCTCGCGAAGTTGGAGATGAACCCGGCCGCCGGACCGCGGCGGGCGATGCGGCACAGGTCGTTGATGACCTGCTCGCGGTCCTCGCGTTCCATCGCGGTGAAGTACTCCTGCAACTCGTCGATGGTGACGAAGATGACGGGCAGGTTGTAGCGGGCGACGATCTCGGGGGTGAGCTTGCCCTCCGGGCACACCGACGTCGGCAGATCCCGCAGCAGCGCGAAGCGGCGTTCCATCTCTGCCAGCAGCTCGGCAAGCATGGCCTTGAGCGCGGTGATGGCGTCGTCCTCGGCTCCCATGACGAGGCGGTGGGCGACGGCCTTCATCGGCATCCAGTCGGCGCCGCCCTTGCCATCGGCCACGTAGTGCCGCACGTAGGCGTCCAGCAGCCCGGCCGCGGTCAGCAGCCGCTGAGTGAACGTCTTGCCCCGCCGGGGCAGTCCGCCGAAGAACATCGACTGCCACATCACCGGCACATGCACCCGGGTCCCGCGGGCGTCCTGCCCGAACGGGACCGGCTCCCAGATCGAGAACGTCTCGGCCGTCTCCAGCGGCGACGGGTTCGGCGTCCCCAGGTACGGGTCATCGTCCGCCACCCACATCGAGACGCGGCCGGCGTTGCCGCCCTTCGCGGCACGGACGCGGGACATGATGACCTGGATCTCATCCACCCCGAGTTCCTGGGCGATGACCTCCCGCTTTGCGAGGACGTCGGAGGCGGTCTTGCCCCCGCCCCTGGGGAGGTCGAAGATCACGGCCCAGCCGCGGCCGTCACGAACCGGGCCCATGCTGCAAGACACCTTCGGCCCGTCCTCGTCGCTCTTGCCGCTTTTGAGGAGGCTGGCGGCGCGCAGCGCTTCGTTGAGCTGCTGGGCGGACATGTCCACCCGCAGCGGAGGGGCGCCCTGGTCCAGCAGCCGGGTTTCCTTGCCCCGTCCGAGGTGGGCCAGGGGCACGATGACCGCGGCCCCCACCCCGGCCTGGGCCAGAGGGGGGAGGAGCGCGACACCGACGACGGCGGCGGCGACGGCGGTCGCGGCGGCGCCGAACCGCCACCGGCGGGTGTGAGTGCGAGCGGCGTGCGCGATCTGGAGCCGCACGGCGAGGTCGACGTCCTCCGGCTTCGCCTTCGACTGCGCCCGCAGCGCCTTCACAGCGGCCGTGTGGTCCTGCGCGGACAGGGTCGGCCACAGGCCCCAGGCCGCACGGAAGAACCCCCGCGCGGCCAGCGCGACGGCCTTCACCAGATACTTCGGGGCCCTGACCCCGTGGTAGCGGGCATGCCACCACGTCAGCCGCCCCAACGCGGCAACATTGGCGATGACTGAGGCGCGGGAGCGGGCCCACGCGGGCAGCACCGGTACATCCGGGACGGTCAGCCAGTCCACCAGCGGGTTGTCCGCCCGGTCCACCGCCTCCACCACACCCGGCGAATCGGCCGGCACATCCACCGGCCCCGGGCCGTGGTCGGCGGCCTTCACGGCCCGCCGTTTGTCCAGATCATGAACTACCGCTTCTTTCACACACTCCGTCATGCTGAACACATCTCCTCTCCCCACCCGCCCCATAAGGCGGATGGGATCAACAGGGGTGATGGGCCCGGGGCGGCCTGTTTCCTTGGCCGGGTCGGCCGCCCCGGGGCGCACCTACTTCCTTCGCCCGGACCGCCCGTCCCGCTCCTCACGGAGCCGGGCACGCTCGATGATCCGCTCGACCTTCTTTTCCAGGTCGCCCTGGTCGATCCGGCCGCCGTACTGCCGGTCATCGGCCAGTCCACGCTTCGCCATCCGCACTACCAAGAGCGCGACCTGCGTCTTCTCTCCCACGGTGAGGCGCGGCTCGCGCTCGTCTGCCTGGTACTTCGCCATGCCGGATCTCCTTCTCAGGCCTTGGTCCGCTTGGGGTTGGTTTCCTTCGCGGCCCTGGCGAGCGCGGCCATGTTTTCGTCGTACGTGCCGGAACCCTCCATGGCCGCGTAGTGGACGATGTCCGCTGCCTTCTCGGGCTGCCCCGACTGCACCGCGGCCCGCGCGGACTCCGCGGCCTTCCTCATGAACCCCATGTCTGGCCCTCTCCATCGGGTACCGGGGCTGTCCCGGCTCCCCGCCCCCGCCCGACCGTGCCGGGCGGGGACAGGCAACTGGTCAGATCCGGGCGGCGGCGGCGCGGATGATGTCGGCGTGGTCGAACGCCAGCGGGGGCAGGGCGTCCAGGGGCCACCAGCGGGCGGCGCGGGCGTCGTCCCCGGCCTGCGCGGTCGTGCCCTCGGGCACCGTGGCGAGGTAGGCGATGGTGACGTACCGGCCGCGCGGGTCGCGGTCGGGTTGGTCCCAGACGCCGACCTGCCGCAGACCGGCCACGGCCACGGAGACGCCGGTCTCTTCAACCAGTTCCCTTGCGGCCGCGTCCTGGGACGTCTCCCCCGGGTCGACATGCCCGCCGGGCAGAGCCCAGCAGCCTTCGAAGGGGTCCCAGCCGCGTTCGATGAGGAGCACACGCTCGGCGGGGTCGATGGCGACGACATCCGAGGTCAGCCGGATGGTCTCGAACGTTTCGATCTCGGTCATCGCTTGCGTTCCTTTCCCGGCCGGGGCTGTCCCGGCTCCCCTCACCGCCCGTACGGGACGGGCGGATCGGGCAGCCGTTCAACGTTTCCGGGCGCGGGCGATGTTCTTGGCGGCGGCGGTGCCTTCGGGACCGCCGATGCTGCGGACGACGGTGACGACGCCCCACGCGCACACCACGGCGAGGAACGTGAGGATGAGCAGGTTGGCGGCGATCGCGGTCAGTGCGCCGACCAGCAGGGGGCCGAAGTAGACCCCGGCCGCCACGGTCCCGGCGCCGACGCCGGACCCGAGCGCAACGCGCTGGATGGTGCGGTCCGGGGGCGCCTGGTGGATGTGCTGGTGGACGACTTGGGGCATCGGGGGCGCGCCGGTCGGGTGCTGGACGGCGGGCAGGGTGCTCGGGGCGTAGGTGTAGGTGCCGTCCGGGAGCCGGACGACCACAGGATGCTGCTGAGGCTGTGCGGGCAAGTAGTCCACGGTTCCTCCCGGGTCAGCCGGTGGGGGCGCAGTCGAGGCAGGTCGGGTCGGTGCAGTAGTCGATGCGTCCGCACCGGATCGCCCACGAGATGTGGTTGGCGATCCGTTCGCCGCGGGTACCGGCGAGGGTCCGCCCGATGGTCTGGAGGCGGCGGCAGATCCGCTCACGGACACACGGGCCCGTGCCGATCTTGGTCTTTTCGTGTTCGGACATGGCAAGTCCTTTCAGGCAGCGGTGGTTTCGGGGGTGGGGTAGGCGCAGGTCACGCAGGTGCCGAGGGACCGGGGGATGACGTATCCGGCGTCGGTCCGGCACTGCGGGCAGGTGCGGCGGGCCAGCATCGCCAGCGCCAGGGCACCCCACTTGCGCGACGTCATCGGCCGTACCGGTCGGGCCAGGTCGACCCGGTAGAGGTATGCGACCGTCACGCCGCCGGGGCGGCGCGGGGAGCGGCGCATGAGCTGGGCCGCGACCGGCTGTCCGCCGGGCCGGAGTCCCTCCGCGCGAAGTTGGCGGCGGGTGGCGTAGCCGGGCGGGGCAAGGCGCCACGGGTAGGTGGGTATCCCGTAGCAGGCGCCGGACGGGTCGTAGCAGCGGCCGTAGGCGGGGCTCACGAAGCCACCCGCTTCCACGCGGCCCGCAGCCGCATCTCCGACGCGGAGTGCCCGGACGCCCGGAACTGGCTCGCCATGTCCCGGTACGAGAGCGGGGGTGTGACGCTGTGACGGATCCCGTCGACGAGGGCGTCGAGGGCGTCGTCCGACAGGACCGGGCCGGACTCCAGAGCGGGGGCCGTCACCGGCTCGACCGGGCCCCAGACCGGGAGCTCCCATGAGGGTGTGACGGCCGTCGTGTCGGCCGTGACGGGGGTCGTCACGCAGGTCAGGGCCCTGCCCGCGTCCCCCTGCCGGGCGTTCTCCAGCGCCGTCCACGCCTCGGTGAGAGCCTGCGCCGTCTTGGCCTGTACGCGGGCGACGCGGGCTCCGGCCGCCGTCACGGCGGTGAGCCGCGTTGTCTCCGTGGCCGCATGGGCGGTGAGGCGGGCCCGGGCCACGGCCGCTTCGTCCCGGGCGGTCTGCTGAATGCCCCGGATCGTCCCCAGCGCGGCCTCGGTGAGCGCGGTGCGCTCCCACAGGCCGTGCACCAGCCACAGAAGCTTCGCGGCGATCGGCAGCCATGCCACGGCCAGCCACGCGCCCGGGGCGTCCTCGGTGAGGGCGTGGCCGACGAGGACGGCGGTCGCGACGGCGCCGAAGGCCCAGCCGACCGCAGTCACGGCAGTCGACCGGTCGCCCTGGGCGGCGAGGCGCCGCTCATAGGCGAGGGTGGCGAGCCAGCCGCCGTCGATCCCGAGACCGACCACCAGCGCGACCGGCCAGGGCACTACAGCTCCGAGCCAGAGCAGCACCACGGCCAGCGTCAGCACCATCGACACGGCCGTCATCGCCACGGCCGGAGCGGTGGTCGCCACCGCCCGCCGGGTCATGAGGCACCACCGATCGGCCGCACGTCGACGGCGGCGATCAGGATGACCGTGGTCCGGTCGTCATCGGGGTCCGCGGAGTCCTCGCACCACTCCCACCGGCCGCCGGGCACCGGCTCGAACCCGAGCCCGGCCAGCACGGCCCGGCGGCGGTCCACGGTCGGGACGTCCAGCCCCCGCGCCGGAGGCCAGTCGTAAGAGGGCCATTCCGCCACCAAGCCCATCTGGGCGACGAACAACCGCCACCGGCCCGCCTGCATCGCCAACTGCGCCCGGGGCCTCACACCGCACCACCGATCGCGGTCACGCCGCACCGCCGCTCAGCCCCAGGAAGGGGCGGTTCGCCAGCGCGGTACGGGCCGCCAGCGCCCGGGCCGCCGCCCGCCGCAGCCGCCGCTCGTCCAACTCGCTCGGGGTCCGGTCCAGGACCGTGATCTGTGCGTCCAGCAGGTCAATCTCTGCCACGATCAGCGGCATCTCCCGCTCGATCGCGTCCAGCTCAGCCGCCGACGGCTCACCGCCGAACGGCATGGCCGTAACAGCCATGAGGGGTACGTCGATGGACTTCATTGGGTCGTGCTCCCTTCAACAGGAACGGCCCTTGCGGCCCCGGGGAGGCACCCCCGGGGCCGCGCCGTTGGAGCGGGCTCTCAGCTCCCCCCGCCCCGCCCGGACGGCCAGCGGCCGTACGGGCGGGAAGAGGCAGCGCAGAGACCGTTGGTCAGGCAGCGGCAGCGGCGATCAGTGCCGCCTCCGCGTCGATGGCGCGCAGCCGCGCCGCGTCGAGGGCGCCCCGGTCGGCGGCGCCGCGCAGGTCGTACGTCGCCTGCGCCGCCTCGTGGGCGGTGGCGGTCAGGGCCGGGGCGAGGATCGCGAGCGTCGCCAGTGGGCCCGTCAGTGCGGCCCGCGTGGCGTGCGACTCGGCCCGTGCGGCGGCGTAGGCGGTGTCAGCCGCACCGGCCAGCCGCAGATCCTCACGGACCCACATCGCCCGGCGGTGCGCAGACAGAGCAGCCGCCAGGGCGGCCACCGCCACTACCCGCTCCCGGCGGTCCTGATCCGCACGGACCGTCCGCCGGTCCGCCCGCAAGGCCCGGTACTGCAACAGGCCCGTGGTCACTGAGCCCAGAAGCGTTCCGATCACAGCAATCAGAGCAACCAGCATGAGTCGAACCCCTCGGTGGGTCGATCGGCTCCGGACTCTCCGGCTCCCCTCAGCGCTGCTCGTACGAGACGAGCAGCGGAGGCAACCGGCCGCCGCAACCGCGGCGGACTGTCGAAACGCGCTGTACTCACGCACGGGGCCAGAACCCGCACGCGCCACCCGCTTGCTTGCCAAGGCGGGGTGGTGAACCTCGAATCAACACTCTGTTGAATTTTCAAAGAACACTCGCTGCCTTCAGGCCCGTCTCACGGGGCCCTCCGGGCGCACAGGAGCTGGGGCACACCAGGGCAGGCGGCGGTACCGCCTTCCCCGGCGCGAACCGGCATGACATGACCGTATCGCTATTCGCGAAAGGCGGCAAGGTTGAGATGTCCGTGGCGACGCTTACTGTGTAAAGCAGCAAGGTTCGCGATCGGCGAAGGAGGAGGGTTCATGCCTGGTCATGGCGACTGGACGCACACATCTGCGCCGTACCTGAAACCCCGTGCGGCCGGACAGACAGATGCCTGGACGGCGGAAACCGCGGTCAAGGGCCGCAAGGGAACGCAGCGAATCGTCCACGCCGGTGAGGTTCAGGCACCACAGGAGGTAGCGACCCTGCTGGGATTGCCCGTCAGCGAGACGGTCGTCGTACGCCAACGGATCATGCTCCTTGATGGGGAAGCGACGGAGTTGACGAACACCTACTTCCCGGCGAGCGTCGCCCGGGGCACGCGACTCGCGGAGACGTCCAAGATCCCCGGCGGTGCCGTCACGCTGCTCGCCGAACTTGGGCACGTCGCCAACGTGGTCCGGGAGGAGGTATGCGCCCGCATGGCTGACGACCAGGAGCGGGAGCTGCTGTCACTCGGCCCGCAGGAACCTGTCCTGACGCTCACCCGCGTCGTCCTCGACACAAAGGACGAGCCGTTTCAGGTGGACATGACGGTCTTCCCAGCGGCGTCCCAGCGACTCAAGTACGAGATGAGGATGCACTGACATGCCCAAGTCGGATGACGAAACCCTTGACCGGCGTCCTCTGCATGAGCGCATGGCCGCTGATCTCCGCGACGAGATCATGTCTGGCGACCTGCCCCCTGCGTCCAGCTTGCCGTCGACTCAGCGCCTCAAGGACCGGTTCGGAGTATCGAACGCCACCGTGCAGAAGGCGTTGCAGATCCTGAAAGACGAGCGCCTCGCCATTGGTCGTGCTGGCGCCTCGGTGACCGTACGCGAGCATCAGCAGGAGACGGTTCGGCCGGCCGATTTCGGCAAGCCTGCGGAACCGGGCGAGTCATACCCGTGGCTCACCGAGGCCACGAAGCGCGGCAAGCGCGGCAGCATCCACCTGCTTAGCGTGGGCGAGGTACGTCCCCCGCGTGATGTCGCCCATCGGCTCGGGCTGTCGGAGGAAGGGACGGCGATCGTTCGCGAGCAGGTGCTCTCCCACGACGGTGAACCTGTCGAGCTGGTCTCGTCCTACTACCCACTCGAACTAGCGCAGGGAACTGCGTTGGCGGAGCCTCGGAAGATCCGAGGGGGCACACCTGCCCTGCTTGCCGAGATGGGACATCGGCCCCGGCTGACCGTCGACCGGGTATCGGCCCGCGTACCCACACAGAAGCAGTACGAGGCGCTGCGCCTGCCCACAGACCTGCCGATCCTGCGAACTCTCCGAGTCGTCTACAGCGACGGCGACCGGCCGATCGAGGTAACGGTGATGGCGAAGGCCGGGCACCTGTACGAGTTGCAGTACGAGTTCGAGTGACGGTCTGCAAGGACTGACCGGGGTTGACGCAGTGCGTCGGCCCCGGTCTCAATTGCGGTCTCAGTCGGGACTATTTCCGCCCTGGTCCACGAGCGTCCGGAGACGTCCAGCAGCCCCTCCGACCAGCAGCGCAAGGAGGGGGCGCGGACGTCTGCGGACGCTCACGGAGCAAGGTCGGACAACTTGTAATGCGTAGGTCGTCGGTTCGAATCCGACAGGGGGCTCTTTTCATGCCCAGGCCAGAACCTTCTGACCTGGGCTTTTTCTGTTTCGGGGCGGTGCAGGCCGCCGGGGTCGCTCCCGGCGCACGCCGGTCGCTGGCACCCGGCGCCTGCACCGTCCCTCTCGCCGCCCCTTTGGTCAGACGCTCACGACGGGCCTTCCACCGGCCAGTTCGAGGCGGCTCCCGGTGAACCGCTCCCGCATGAGCCGGTCGTGGGTGACCACCACCAGCGCGCCCTCGTACGACATGAGGGCCTGCTCCAGTTCCTCGACCAGGGCCGGGGAGAGATGGTTCGTCGGCTCGTCCAGGAGCAGCAGATCGACCGGCCGTGTGACCAGCCGGGCCAGTTCGATCCTGCGCCGCTGGCCGTACGACAGCTCCCCGATCCGCAGCCGCAGGTCGGCGGGCCGGAACAGGCCGAGGGAGAGCAGCAGGTCGCGCTGTTCCTCCCGGTCGCCGGGCCGGTCGTGGGCGAAGGCGCCGAGCACGCTCAGGTCCGACGGCCACGGCACCTGCTGCTGTCGCAGGATCCCCACCTTCCCGGACACCCGCACCGTGCCGCGCTGCGGCCGGACCTCGCCCGCGAGGATCCCGAGCAGAGTGGACTTGCCCGCACCGTTCGGCCCGGTGACGAGCAGCCGCTCTCCTGGGGCGAGCGACAACTGCGGCAGGTCGAGCCGGTTGTCCAGATGGACGTCGACGAGCTCGGCGGCGGCCTCGCCGTTGGCCGTGCCGGTGGGCACCGATGCGGCGAACACCAGTGGATCCGATGGCAGTTGGACCGGAGCGGCGGTCAGCCGGGCGACCCGCTCCTTCGCGTTCCGGATCCGGGCCATCGCCCCGTGGCTGCGGTCCCGGGCGCGGAACGCGCCGTGCCCGAACTTCGCCATCGGCACCTTGTGCGGGATCGCCCCGAGCCGTGCCCCGTTCGACTCGGCCAGATGACGGCTGCGCGTGAGCTCGTCGCGCCAGTGCTGGTACTCCTGGAGACGGCGGCTGCGCTCGGCGGCCTTCGCCGTGCGGTAGCCGGCGTAGCCGTCGCCGTACCGAGTGATCCTTCCTGCTGCGACCTCCAGGATCGTGCTGGTCAGGTTGGCCAGGAAGGCGCGGTCGTGGGTGACCGCGACCACCGTGCCGCGGTGCTCGCGCAGGTGCGCTTCGAGCCAGCCGACGGCCTGGTCGTCCAGGTCGTTGGTCGGTTCGTCGAGCAGCAGCAGCTCCGGCCGGGCCGCGAGTGTCGCGGCCAGCGCGAGCCGGGACCGCTCACCGCCGGAGAGCGAACCGAGCAGGCGATCGCGCGCCAGTCCGGGCAGGCCGAGCCCGTACAGGGCGATGTCGACGCGATCCTCGGCCCGGTAGCCGTCGCGCGCCTCGTACAGGGCGAGATGCCGCTCGTAGGCCGTGAGAGCGGATTCGAGAGCGGGGCCCTCACCGGCCGTCTCCAGCCGTTCCGCGTCGCAGCGCAGCTGGGCTTCCAGGGCTCGCAGTTCGGTCAGTGCCAGGTCGATCGCGTCCTGGACGGTGGCGTCGGCGGGCAGGTCGAGCGCCTGCGCGAGATAGCCGACGCCGCCGGGCGCGCTGACGGTGACCTCGCCGCTGTCGGGCCGTTCATGGCCGGTCAGCAGCTTCAGCAGTGTGGACTTCCCCGAGCCGTTGTCCCCGATCACTCCGACCTTCTCGCCGGGCCGGACGGAGAGATGGACGTGGTCGAGGACGAGCTTCTCGTCGTAGCGCTTGGTGAGGTCGTGCACGGCAAGTTGGGCAGTACGGGTACGCAAGACAGGGCCCCCTTCGGCAATGACGGACAGGTGGCGGTGCGCCCACGGCGGAGCGAGGCTCTACGCGGTGGCGCGGGCTGTCATCACAGAGTTCCCATATGCAAGAAGGTACGGGACGACGACGCCTCTGTCAAGACGGTACGTCTCGTCTCGTAAAAGTGGCGGCAGCGCACGTCAGGGCACCTCACGAGCCCGGGACCGCCGGTGTGCGCCCCCGATGCGCCATGGACGGCCCGCCCGGCCGTCGGGACGATGGGCAGTGCGCCGACGTGATGCCTGCCGCGACCCCGCCTCGGCCCGAAGTGCCACTCCTCGTCCCGTACCTGCCGTTCGAGAACCGGAGTGCCGTGGACCTCAACCTCACGTCGAAGACGGCGGTCGTCACCGGCGCCGGACGGGGCATCGGACTCGCCACCGTCCGGGCCCTGACCGCCGAGGGCGTCCGTATCGTCGGTGCCGCCCGCACCCTCACCCCCGAACTGAAGGACACCGGCGCACACACCGTGTCGGCCGACCTGAGCACCGCCGAAGGCGTCGCCGCCCTGATGGACGAGGCCTTCGACGCACTCGGCGGCATCGACCTGCTGGTCAACAACGTCGGCGCCGGGGACGATCTGGACCCCCGCGGATTCCTCGACACCGACGACGGGCACTGGTCCCGGGTCTTCGACCTCAACCTGCTCAGTGCCGTACGCGCCACCCAGGCCGCCCTGCCCAGCCTGATCGAACGCCGCGGGTCGATCGTCAACGTCTCGTCCATCAGCGCCCGGCAGCCCACCACCGGCCCGGTCGCCTACGCCGCGGCCAAGGCGGCCCTCACCGTGCTGGGCAAGTCCCTGGCGGAGGAGTTCGGGCCCCTGGGCGTACGGGTGAACACCGTCTCCCCCGGAGTGGTCCGCACCGCCGTCTGGGCGGACCCCGACGGCTTCGGCGGCAAGATCGCGGCCCGGGCCGGGATGGACCACGCCACCTTCCTGGAACAGATGCCACCGGCCTTCTTCGGCATCACCTCGGGCCGTATCACCGAACCGGAAGAAGTCGCGGCCCTGATCGTCTTCCTCCTCTCGGACATCGCCCGCAACATCACCGGCGCCGACCACATCATCGACGGCAGCACGGTCAAAACAGCCTGAGGGCGGTCAGCCGTCGCCGATCCGGTGGGCGGCCCAGAACGGGGTCAGATCCTCGGCGGTGGCGGCCTGCGCGGCGGCCTTGAAGGCGGACGTGGTGCTCACGCCGTAACGGTGGGTGCGGACGTAGTCGCGGAGCAGGCGGGTCATCGCGTCGGGCCCGATCGTCCGGCGCAGGTCGTGCAGCGCGCAGGCGCCGTAGAGGTAGACGACGTCCTCGTACCGATCGGGATGTTCGTCCCAGTACGCCATGCCGTTGGTGATCGACTCCTGCGGTGTCGACCACTCGACGGCTTTCCAGCAGCCCGAGCCGTCGCGGCCGAGGGCGAGTTCGGTGGCGTACTCGGCGAAGGACTCGTCCAGCCAGGGCTGCTGGTACTGGTCGTCCCCGACGATGCCGTACCACCACTGGTGGGCGATTTCATGGAGGAGGGCGGAGGTCTTCACCCGGTTCAGGACGAACCCCGGGTACTCCATGCCGCTGAACCAGAGGTCGTTGTCCACGACGACATCCAGCTCGGCGTAGGGGTAGGCGCCGAACGCGTGGGCGTGCGTGTCCAGCCCGGAGACGGCGGTGGCCAGCATGGCCCGGGCATCCGCGTCCGCGATACCGGCCCCGCTGTGGACGTTGATCGCGACCCCGCCTGCGGAGACGTGGGACACGGTGTCGAACGGGCCCGCGGACCAGGCGAAGTCGCGCACCTTGCGGGCCGTCACCGTGGTCACGGTCCGTCCGGCGGTCCCCGGGGTGCCGGTCGCGGTGCCGGTGGCGGGCACCTTGAGCGCGGCCGGGTGGTCCAGCACCACGGTGAAATCGGCGGCCAGGGTGTAGAAGGACTCCCCGGTATCGGTGAACGGGTCGAGATGCCAGCCGGCTCCGTCCCGTACCGCGAGCACCGGCAGGGCGTTGCCGAAGTGGCTGTACGCCCCGTGGCGACCGAACCTGCCGGACGCGTCCGCCAGTTCGGGGGCCCGGACGGTGAGGTCGAAGCCGATCGTGTGGCGCTCGCCGGGGCCGAGCGGCTCCGGCAGGGCGATCCGCAGCGTCGTGCACCCGTCCCGGAGGCCGTCCACGGTGGCCCCGACGAGGTGCGTCACCGTGACCGCCGGTGCCGAGCAGCCCCCGGGGGCGTTGCCCCACAGTCTGAGGTAGACCTCCCGGAGCGGATCCCCCGAGACATGGGTGAAGCTCACGCGCTGGCGCCCGGACCACTGGCCTCCCGATGAGTCACCGGCCAGCTCGACCGTGTAGGCCGCAGAGGCCGGTGTCCGGGCCGGGTCGGCAGGCCGCCCGTTGCCGGACGGTGTGCCGCCCGGCAGGGGGGCCAGCAGCGCAAAGCACCCGAGAAGGACCGCCAGGAGCCGGGCGGACCTGCTCAAGCATCCTCCTGCGGAGTCCGCGCGGTCGTCTCGTACGGGTGGATCGGACGGCTGCCGTTGCGCTCCCGCTGCCGCCGGACCGCCAGGTCCACTGCCCGGTCGACGGCGGGCAGACACGCCGCGATATCCGTATGGACCACGTACTCCACCGACGCGACCGTGTGCAGGCCCTGGACCAGGAAGGTGTACTCGTGTTCGCGCTCCAGCAGCAGGACGATGGGCTTGCCGAAGGCGCTGGCCCATCCGATCTCGAT
This sequence comes from Streptomyces tsukubensis, assembly GCF_003932715.1. Lineage (NCBI taxonomy): Bacteria > Bacillati > Actinomycetota > Actinomycetes > Kitasatosporales > Streptomycetaceae > Streptomyces > Streptomyces tsukubensis. Next base: position 3,515,589 of record NZ_CP020700.1, read on the forward strand.
ATGGGTGCCCGGGGAGGCCGGATGGCCCGGCAGGGCCACAAAGACATCGGCCTTGCGGATCTCGTCCTGGTCGAGTTTGGTGCACTGCTCCGGACGCATCAGTTCGGCCCCCCACGCCTCGCGGCGGTGGGCGTTGTGCACGGAGAGCCCCTGTGCCTCGAAATGCTTGATCAGCACGTTGAACGGGCCCCGGGCTGCGGCCGGCATCCTTCCCGTCTCGGGGTCCAGGAGCTGGATGAACGGGCCCGCGAGGAAGACGGAGCGGATGCCCGGGTCGGGACGGGAACCGGAGAGGTCAAGGGAGTCAGGGGACGGGGTGACGGCCATGGGAGTGCCTCCGTGGTGACGCTGGTGCACGGTGTCGGGTGGCGGGCGGTCGGGTGACGGGGGGCGGGCCGGGTCAGTCCTTGAGGAAGCACTGGATGAAGGCGTCGCCGGTGGTGCCGCCGTGGGTGTACTCGGTGGTGTCGTAGGCGGCGAAAGGGTGCCGCTCGACCCGGATCCGGCGGAAGTGCGGGAGGTACTGCCAGCGCAGCTCCGGCTTGGTGCTGAAGAACGGGATGAAGACACCGCCGGGGCGCAGCACCCGGACGACCTCCGGCACGACGCGGCCCCACAGCTCGGCGTCCGTCCAGACCTCCAGGTCGAGGGCCGGGTCGAAGAACATCCCGTCGATGCTCTCCGACGGCAGTTCGAAGATCCGTTGGAAGAAGTCGCCGCGCTCGATCGTGAGGTTGTCGGGTAGGTGGGGGTGCCGGGCCCGGAACAGGTCTTCGACCTCGCCGAAGAGTTCCAGCACGGTGTGGCTGCGGGTCGCGGGGTTGGCGGCGATGCGCAGCGCGGACAGGCCCAGGCCCAGCCCGACCTCGTAGAAGTCCTTGCCGTATTCGCACAGCATGTCGGCACTGGCCCACATCAGGTCCCGCTCCCAGGCCTGCATGGCCTGCTCGCCGCCGATGCTGAGGGTCACCTGGCCGTTCTGTTCGATCAGTTCGATCGTCGGCCGGTCCTGGGGCGCGGTGTCCGGCTCCGAAACGGTGGGGGTTTCCATGGCTTTCTCCCTGTGAGGTGATGGCGGGTCGGGCGCAAGGGGCGGTCAGACGGTTCGGGGTACGACTCCGAAGTGGCGCCGGGCCGTGGAGACGGCGAGGTCCTGTACGGCGAACACGGTGAAGTAGTAGGCCTGCGGGGCGGTGCCGGGGGCGAAGCGCACACGGAACGCGACGTCCTCGCCCCGTCCGCCGCTGAGCCGGCGCCGGATGACGGCGGGTTCCACGGTCGCGTCCTCGCGCAGATAGGTCGGTACGAACAGGCCCAGCCGGACCGGGCCGGTACGGGCCGCGGTGACCGTGGCCCGTACCTCCAGTACCTCCCCCTGCCCGACCGTGTCCGCGGCATGGGCGAGCAGGGCGGGCGCGTCCGGAATCCGGAAGGTGACATCGCCGCACCGCATGCAGACGGCACACGTGGTGTCCAGGACGTACGGGAGCAGACCCCGCCGGGTGAACTCCTGCGCGGGACGCCCGCAGTGGCAGGTGACCTCCTGGACCCGGGGGTCCAGGGTGCTGCGGTCACCGAAGTGCGCCGGGTAGTTCATCAGCTCGGTCTCGGGGTCGGCCGAGATCTGCTCGGTGATGACGTGATCGAGGGACTGCAGGTCCGCCGTGAGCGAGGCCGTGATCTGCTCGGGCGACTGATCGGCCGCATGGGTGGGCCTGGCCGTCCAGAGGTCGACCTTCCGGGCCAGTTTGGTCAGCCGGGGCCTCAGCGCGTGGTGGTGCGGCAGCAGGTCCGAGGCGAGGTAGGCGGTGAGGCGGCTGCCCACGGTCAGGAGCAGCGGGTCCGGACGGTGGTCCGCCGGAGCGGGCGGTGCCGGTGTGTCCTCCGGTGCCTCCGGCAGTCCGAAGCGCATGAACGCCGGGTAGGGGTGGGAGCCCGCCAGGCTGGCGTTGAGGGTGTCGACGGAGTCCGCGCCGATGAGGGCGCCACGCATCCAGGCGACGTTCTCCGGCCGGTCGGAGTCGTGTACGGATACGGCCGAGACCACCGTGCGGGCCGGACCGTCGAGGGCGTTCAGCAGCAGCTGGTACTTCGGGTCGTACAGGGCGAGGTCCGCGAGCGGGCCGCTGTTGCACGCGCTGAGCACCAGCTCCACGGCCTCCACCCGGTTGAGGGGGACCAGCTTGTCCTCCGGCTTGTAGCAGGGCAGTCCGTACGCGCAGCGCGGGCCGAGGAGTCCGGGCACGGCCGGGGCGGAGGGGCTGAGGCCGCAGATGGTGAACTCGCCGAGGTTGACGCTGTCGTCCTTGCCGTGCCCCTGGAAGCCCACCCGCAGCCATCGGGTGCCCAGGATCTCGGCCTGGATGTCCGTATTTTCGAAGTCCCGGTCGTCGAAGACCCGGACGCCGGGCAGCCGGGGCGGCCGGTCGGTGTCGGTGAAGAGGCCCAGCGCGTCGACGCCGGGAGCGGGCTGTGCGTACTGCTTGGCGACGTTCCAGCAGACCGATGTGCCGTCGCGGCCGCTCAGCAGCGTGAGTCCGTGCCGCGCGCCGCGGTAGGTCGCCATCAGCAGGGCTCGTACGGGGTCGAGGGTGAGCCGGTCGTAGCAGCCGACGATCAGCAGCGAACCGCCGTGCCGGGCCCTGAACGCGGCGATGTCCGCGAGTTCTTCCTCGTCGGCCCAGGTGCGGCCGAGCGGACGGGCCAGTTCCGCGAGCCCTTCCGGGAGGTGTGCCGCGCCGAGGACGATGCCGGTGTCCAGCGGGTGCGGCCGCCGCAGTCCGCCGTACAGGCGAGCGGCGAGATCGACGCTCGCCGTCAGATCGGGGCGGCCCTCGGTCGGGACCGGCACCGGCAGGTGCCGGGGGCGGTCCAGGAACTCCCGGACGGCTTCGGGGAACTCCTGCCGGGTGACCGGACGGAACAGGGGGGCCTGCCCGGACGGCCGGTCGGCTCGCTGGTGGGTGAGCGCGGCGTTCATGGTGGACACCTCGTAAGGCCCGAGTCCGGGCGTGGGGGAAGGGGGCGGGGAGTGGGAAGGCATGGGAGCGGCTCGTACCGCAGATACGTGAACAGGCCTACGGGGGCGCGGGGGACGGGCACGGAGGTCATACCGCGCACTTCACCGTCGGCGCCGCCCGCCGGGTCAGCAGCCCCCGGAAGGTGAAGGCCAGCCCGGCGGCGGCCAGGGCGGTGGCGGTCGCCACCGCGAATACCGCCCGGGGCCCGAACGGGTCCATCAGCAGCCCGCCGGCCTGCTGGCCCAGCGCATCGCCCAGGACGGTGGCCAGTGACGCCCAGGTGAACGCTTCTGCCATGGAGCGTCCGTCGGCGATGCCGCTCACCAGGCTCATTTCGGTGGCGGCGACCAGGGCGATGGGTGCGCTGCCCACCGCGAGCGCCACGGCCAGGCCCACTTGGGAATCCGCGAGCAGCGTCAGCCCGGTGCCGACGGCGTAGGCCAGCAGCAGGCGGGGCAGGCGTGTCTGGGGGGCGACCTCGGACTGGGACCGGCCCAGCCAGATGGCACCCAGTGCGCTGCCGACACCCCAGCAGGCGTACACCACGCCCGCGCCGCCCGGCGCGCCGTGCAGGTCGGTGAAGGCCGGGATGGCGAGGGTCAGCAGTCCGATGGGGACCGCGGAGGCGGCCATGACGAGGGTCAGTGCCAGCAGGGCCGGGTCCCGCAGCGGGCCCAGCGGGTGGCGTCGGCCCTGCGTCGGCGGCGGCGTCGGCGCGCCGTCGGTGCCGTCCGGCAGCCGGGTGTACGCGAGCCCGAGGGTGCCCAGACCGCCCAGCACCGCGACCACGGTCAGCGCCAGGCCCGCCGAGCCGGCCAGCATCAGCGCCGCCAGCATCAGCGGCGCCCCGATGACCAGGATCTCGGCAAGCAGTGCTTCCCAGAGGTAGGCCGTCTCCCGTTCCTCCTTGCGGAGCGGCAGCCGCGCCCACAGCGACCGCATGCAGGCGTTCGCCGGAGGCAGCACCACCCCTGCGGCGAACGCCGTCACCGGCTGCGCCCAGCCACCGGGGCGGGTCGCCCACACCAGGACGGCGAGTGCGGCCGGGTAGGCGACGGCGGTCGCGGTCAGCACGACCGTCCGGCCGCTGCGGTCGAGGCGGCGGGCGATCAGCGGGCTGCCCAGGGCCATCCCGAACGTGTACAGGGCGGCGGCCAGACCGGCTTGGGCATAACTGCCGCCTTGTTCACGGACGGTCAGGACGAGGGCCAGTGACATCAGGTAGACCGGCAGTCTGGAGACGACGCTCCACCAGGCCGCCCCGGCCACCCGGGGGCGTGTGAGCAGGTCGACGAAGCGACGGGGCAGGCCGCTGGTCACGTATCGGTCTCCGTTCCGATGGCCGCGGGGCGGCCGGTTCGCATGCCCGGCCGCTGTTCGGGCGGAAGGCGGGGGCGGCGTTCAGAGGGGGGCGACAGGGGCCTCCCGTGCCGTCACCTCGATGGTGAAACGGGCGAGCACCTCACGCATACGGCTCTCCACTTCCCCGATCGAAGCCCCGACGACATGGGCGTACCCGGAGGCGTTGTGCGAGGCCCGGCGGGCCGTCACCGTGTCGCCGGCGCGGACCTTGAGCACCGCGTCGATGACTCCGGGTATCTCCAGCAGTTCGTCCCGTGAGGTGATCCGCCCGACCAGTCCGCTTCCGGGCAGCGGCAGCAGCAGGTCGCCGGCGCAGCGGCGCTCCCGGTAGTCGAGGTCCGGGCGGCGGCCCGTATAGACCGCCAGCGTTGCGCCGAACACGTCGAAGCCGTACGCGTGGCCGTGGTTGGCGGGGATCTCGCAGCCCGCGAGCCGTACGCCGATCTCACCGGCGTACACCTCGCCGTCGATCAGGAAGAACTCCATGTGGATGTAGCCGTGGTCGATGCCCATGCCGGTGACGATGCGCTGGACGAGCGCCCGCAGGTCGACCGGCGGGCCTTCACCGGTGGCGACGCTGATGTTGGCGTTCATGGCGCCGTCGACGATGTCCAGCGGACGGCAGGGCATGGCACTGGGCCATGCGTCGAGGACTTCGCCGCCGAGGACGATCGCGCAGACTTCCCACTCGGTACCGCCGAGGTAGGCCTCCACCATCCAGTCCCGTGCCCCGAGGTCGATCCCGGCGCAGCCGTCCGGCCCGTCGAGCCGGTAGGTGTCCAGACAGGCGAAGGAGTCCACCGGCTTGAGCACCACCGGCCAGCCGTGCCGCCCGGCGAACCTCTCGATCTCGGCGCCCGATCGTACGCGTGCGAACTCGGCTGTCCGCAGTCCCAGTTCGCGGAAGCGCGACTTCATGACGGCCTTGTCCCGGACCAGGGCCACCTGCCGTTCGGTCAGATGCGGCAGGCCGGCCAGCTCCGCGAACCGCTGGGCCGTGGCCTGCCGGGGTTCCGAGGGGTTGCAGAACCTGGTCGGCGGCACGGGCAGCCGGGCGGCCCAGTCCCGGTACCGCCGGGCCTCATCGGCCGGCGTGGCGCCGTCGCGCACCCAGAAGACGGGCAGGTGCGCGGTCTCCCGCAGATAGTCCTCCGGCAGGTCGGTGCGGGAGTCGGCGAACCGCAGCAGGACCAGCCGGCCGGCCGGTTCCCGGGCCGCGTAGCGGGTGAAGGACGACGGCCGGTCGTCCACCATCAGCAGCACTTCGGCGTCGCTCATACGGCCTCCAGCACCCGGCGGACGGCTGCGGCCGCGAGGGCCTGTTCCTGCTCCGGGAGTTCCGGGGAGAGCGGCAGGCACAGGGTCCGGTCCAGCAGGTCCCTGGTCCGGGCGAAGCCGTCGCGGCTGAGGGTGAGGAGTCCTTCGGGGGCGTGGTTCCAGGGAAAGCCGTCGCGGTAGAGCGACCGACGGCCGGTGAGCACCGGATGTTCGGGCAGCAGATACTTCCCGAGCGTCCAGTTGGCGATGCCGGCCGCGGTGAGCGCGGCCACCGCGGCATCGCGCAGCTCTCTGCTCTCGCAGCGGAACCGCAGGCTGACCTTGACGTCGCCGGCGGCCCGGGGCAGGGCTTCCAGGTCGGTCCGGCCGGGGAGTCCGGCCATGGCGATCGCGTACATCCGCTCCAGTCCGCCGAGCAGCTCGTCGAGATGGCGGAACTGCTGGCACTGGACGGCCGCGACCTGCTCGCTGGTGACGAAGTTCTCCCCGAAGTGGGCGTCGTCGTTCCACGTCGGGTACTGGCCGGGCACCCGTGCCGAGCCGTGGTCGTGGTAGCGGCGCATGGTCGCCCAGGCCTCGTCGGAGCCGGTGACGACGAGCCCGCCCTCGCCCGAGGTGAGGACCTTGTTGTGGTGGAAGCTGAACGTCCCGGCGTAGCCCGCCGTCCCGACGTACCGGCCGTCGGGGAAGCGCGCGCCGAGGGACTGCGCGCAGTCCTCGACGAGGTACGGCACCCCCTCGGGCAGCGGTGCCACGGTGCCCTCCATATGGGCCGTGATCACCCGCTGCGCGTCCGACGGCAGCAGCGTCGGGTCCATGGAGAGCGAGTCGTCGGCGTCCACCAGCACCGGGATCAGGCCGCACGACAGCACCGCTCCGGCGACCGCGACGAACGTCACCGCCGGGATGTGCACCAGGTCGCCCACGGCCGGGCGGGTGGAGATGAGTGCCAGCCGCAGCGCCTCGGTGCAGTTGTGCACGGCCAGCGCATGGCCGGTGCCGAGGCGTTCGGCGACGGTCCGCTCCAGACGGGATGCCATGCTCTCGGTCTCGGTCTGGTACCGGAACAGGACCTGGTGCTCGATCACTTCCTGCAGTTCCGACATGTCGGACCAGTCGAGGTAGTTCGCTCCGTAGGGCAGGAAGCGCTGCCCGAGCCGTTTGTCGAGTGTGCTCATCGTGTGCCCGGCTCCGAGATCGGCTGCGCGTCACCGCCGACGACCATTTCCTGGCCTCGGTAGTTGCGGAGCAGCAGGCCGTCGGGAGTGGGGGTGAAGGAGGGTTGCGCAATCGGGATCTTGCCGATTTTGGTGGTCAGGACGTACTGGGGGACGCCGAACCCGGTGATGTGGCCCTGGAGGCCGTCCATGATCTCCCAGCCCTTCTCCACCGTGGTCATGAAGTGCGAGACCCCGGTGACGTTGTCGCAGTGGTAGAGGTAGTACGGCCGGACCCGGATGCGCAGCAGCTCGGTCATCAGGGTGCGCATCGTGGGCACGTCGTCGTTGATCCCGCGCAGCAGCACCGTCTGGTTCCCGACCGGGATGCCGTGCCGGAGCAGGCGGTCCACGGCGGCCGCGGCCTCCGGCGTGATCTCCTTCGGATGGTTGAAGTGGGTGTTCAGCCAGACCGGGTGGTAGCGGGAGAGCATCGAGCAGAGTTGTTCGGTGATCCGCTGCGGCAGCAGTACGGGGAACCTGCTGCCGATCCGGATGATCTCCACACTGGGGATCGCCCGCAGCCCGGCGACGATCTCCTCCAATTTGCCGTCCTGGTAGGACAGCGGGTCGCCGCCGGTCAGCAGGACGTCCCGGATCTCGGGGTGGTCGGCGATATAGCGCAGGTCCTCGTCGAAGGAGCCGCCCTCGTCGTCACGGAAGTAGGTGCCGTCGACGTCGGTCGTGTGGAACTTGCGCGTGCAGTGGCGGCAGTAGACGGGGCAGGCCTCGGTGATCAGCATGATCACGCGGTCCGGGTACTTGTGCACGACCCGGTTGGTCTTGCGGTAGTAGGTGTCCCCGACCGGGTCGACCTCCGCCCCCGGGAATTCCGCCAGTTCACCGAGTGCCGGCACCGCCTGCAGGCGGACCGGGCAGCCGGGGTCGTCGGGGTCCATCAGGGAGGCGTAGTACGGCGTGACGCTCCAGCGGTACTTGCCCGCCACTCCGGCGATGGCCTCTTCCTCGTCGGCGCTGAGGTTGATCCACTGCCTGGCCTTCTCGACGTTGGTGATGCGTCGGCGCATATGCCAGCGCCAGTCGTCCCAGTCGGTCTCCGGGACCCTGGGGCGGATCAGTTCGGGGCGGGCGGGTACGGGTTTGCGGACGGTGTGGGACATGGCAGCTCCTGCGCGACGCGGACGCTGTGGGTGAGATGGCCGGAACCGGAGGGGCCGGACCGTCGGTTCGACGGGACGGTGGGAACGGGAGGCGCCACGGGCCCGCGGGGAGCGGAGCTCACAGCGGCGCGAGCGCGAGTTGGCGGAGGGTACGTGCGACCCGCTGCGCACCGCGCAGGTCGTCCAGCCCCGGGTCGAGCAGATGCCACGGCCCGGCTGCGGCCTCGGGTGACCAGAGGCCCGGATCGTCGGGATCGTCGGCCGAGGGCAGCGGCAGGATCTCGCGGACCTGTGCGGCGAGGGCCCGCTGGTGGGGCCCCAGCGGTGGCAGCAGGGCCAGGGGTGCCCGTCGTGCCTGCGCGAGGGCGATCGCCCCGAGGACCGGCGAGGCGAGGAGTACGGCGGCGTCGGCGTGGAGGGCGTCCGGGTCGGCACCGGCGGCCCGGAGCACCCGGACGCCACGATGTTCCGCCAGGGCGGACCGTACGAGTGCGAGCCCGGTGTCGGCGACCACGGTGCAGCTTCCGGTGCGCCGCAGCGCGGCGGCGACCAGCTCCCGCAGTGCTTCGGACGCGAAGGCCTCCGCTTCGGCCGGGGGAACGCCCCACAGGGACAGCAGCACCAGGGTGCCCGAGCGGTTCGGGCTTCTGCCGGTGCGCCGCGGCGCGAGGACTCCGGTGGGCCGGGCGCCTCGGGCCGGGGGCCCGGGCAGCGGCAGCCACCCCGGCCGGTGCACCCGTACCAGCACCCGCCCCGGCAGCGCTTCACCGGCGGGCCCCGACTGCAGGTGCACCACGGGCACGCCCAGGGTCAGGAGCCGCTCGGTGGCGGTCACGTCGTCGCAGACCAGCGCCGCGACCGGCGGAGGTTCGGGCTCGGACCGGTCGGTCCGGCGGAGGTCGCCGAGGTGGGCGGCCACCCGGCCGAGGGCGAGGGTCGAGTCGAGCTGGTCCTCGCGGGCGCTCAGCAGCACCCGGGGGCCGGGTGCCGCACCACCGGCCGGAGGCGCCCCGGCCCGGTTCAGTAGTGCCATGCCCCCACCGCCCCGAGCCGGGCCACGTCGTCGCTGTATCCGGCGGCGGTGGTGGAGCAGCCGTTGCACACCGTGGGGCCGCGCTCGCGGAAGTAGTCGGCGTGCGTACGGAACACGGGGGTGTCGAGCCGGATCACCCCCTGCTCCCGCAGCGGCGCGCCACCGGGCCCGTCGTCGCCTTCCCGGTGGGGGATGCAGCTGCACGCGTACATCCGTCCGTACTTGCCGTCCACGTAGATGACGTCGTCGGCGACGTGGCACAGCGGTTCGGAGGCGCGCGGTGTGACGGACCCGGTGAAGTAGCGCTCCTGTTCCTGCGGGGTGTCCCCGTAGAAGCGTTTGCCCATGGGGACCAGCAGGGCGGCCGGGTCGGCGTTGTAGATCGGATCGCAGACGCTGCGGACGTGGTCGGTGTCGGGGTAGGTGATCGTGCGGTCGAGCTTGAGCGCGGACAGTTCCCACTGCTGTACGCCCGCGTCCGTCAGGACCTCCTGGAGCCGGGGCATCTCGGTGTAGTTGTGCGGCCCCACCACGGTGTTGACCCTCGGCAGGACACCGAGCGCGGAGGCCTCCCGCAGGCCGCGCAGCCCGCTGTCGAACATGCCGGGAGAACGCCGGTACACATCGTGGGTGGCGCCCGAGGCGCCGTCCAGGCTGACGATCACCTGGGCCAGACCGGCCTCGGCCAGGGACGGCGCCATCCGGGGCAGCAACGAGCCGTTGGTGATGAGGGACATCTTCATTCCGGCGGCCGTGCCCGCGCGCACCAGTTCCACCACGCCGGGGTGCATCAGCGGTTCGCCCCCGGTGAACCGGATATAGCCCACACCTGCGTCCCTGGCCTTGGGCAGCAGGTCGTCGAAATCCTCGGTGGAGAAGCGGAATGCGTCGCGAGAAAGGGCGAACTCGCACATGAAGCAGTCGGCGTTGCAGGCTTCCAGAATTCTGATGAAGAGGTAGCGATCGCGTGTACGCACGGGTGGAGACCTTTCAAGGGACTCACGGGGCGTTTCAGGGGTTCACGGGGCAGGGGGAACGGTGCGAGGGGTACGACGCCGAGTGTTTTCCGCACCGGCCGCGACGCGCGGCTCGGGCAGTTCGGGAGAGTGGCCTGCCGCGCCGAGGACTTCGAGCAGCGCGTCGGCCACCTGGGCCGCGCCACCGGTGCCCACCGCGGTGGTGAGGGCGTCCCACCGGCTGACGTGGGCGGCCCGGCGCAGAGCGGCCAGGACACCGTCGGCAAGGGCGTGGCCGACGTCCTGCCGGTCATCGCCCAGTGCGGCGGCCCGGATCGCGCTGTAGATCCGTTCCAGTGCGTGGTCCTCACCCTCGGAACGGAGCGCCAGCGCCTCGTCCTCGTCGAGCACGTCATGGGGCCAGAGCACGCGCAGCTCGGCTCCGAGGGCTTGGCTGTGATAGCGGCCGTTGAAGATCTGGCTGAGGTTCTGCGGCGGCAGGCAGACGGTGGGGACACCCGATCCGCCCGCTTCGAGCAGGGTGGTCAGGCCGGGCGAGGTGAGCAGCACGTCGCAGTCGTCCAGCCGGTCCAGGAAGGCGCCGTGTCCGAGCGGGCCGGCGGTTGTTCGCGGCGGGGCGGTGGACGAGTCGACGAGACGGTCCGCCAGGTCGCCGGGCAGATTGCCGGCGATATGCGCCTCTTCGATCCCGTAGGCGGTGAGTGCCTGGAGAACGGCCGGGACGACCAGGCGCGGGTAGTGCTCCGGGTCGATGAGACCGGGCGCCCGCAGACCGCCCAGGCTGACCAGCGCCCTGCGGTACGGCCGGCCCGCGTCCCGCCGGGCGCCGCGTTCCGGCTCCGAGGTGCGAGGCCGGGCGATGACGGCCTCGACCCAGCGCAGCCCCCGGGCGTCGGCCAGAACGGCCCGGCACTCGGGTGGCAGTTCGATGGATTTCTGAGCGCAGTACACCGTCGCGTTCAGCGGCAGCGCGGCCCGGTCGCCCTCGGACCAGAGGAAAGGCAGGCTGTCGAGGAAAACGGTGGGTACGCCGTGGGCCAGCAGTGCCGTTGCCGCCGCGCCGTCGAGGACGACCAGGGCGGCCCGCACGGCCTGTGACCGCACGATCTCTTCGACCGCGACGGGCATCCGGCCGGGATCGTCCGGCAGGTCGTACCAGCCGTCGACCGGATGCTCGGCAAGCACGGGCCGCCCCAGCCCCGACGCCATTCCGATGAAGCGCAGGGGAGGTGTCGACCGGTCCTGCAGCGCGGAGAGGACCGCGCTCAGTTTGCCCGAGCTTCCCCATCCGAATTCCGCTCCGACGAGCGCGACGGTGACGGGATCAAGTGCTGTGGCAGGGGCCACGGAGTGCATGTCGGCAAAGGACGGCATCGGTAACTCCCGGATCGTCAAGGAGAGGTGGTATGCCTGCAACGGAGGGCGAGTGCCGCAGGGGCATCCGCATCACGCAGTTGCACAGTTGCCCCGGGCGAGATCGCGCGCCTCTCCCGAAGCCCCTTACGAGCACAAGGCTGACATGCACCGGTTTATGGGCGCAAGGAATTGCCGCGACATGAAAACCGGAGAGTTAATAGCCCGATCAGCCGACATAAGTATCACCGGATGAGCGATATCCGGAGGCCCACTGCAGGATTCGAATTCCATGAGAAGATCACCGGACTGATCATTTCCCGGATTCCCCGTCGGCGGTATCGGATCCACGGGCCGCCTCGAATCCGCGTCCCCCGATCATCTGCTCCCCGGTGGCCGCAAACTATCCCATAGCCCCTGATTCTGGAAATCATCAGGGCAGCCGGTATCCGTGGTCACCGCGGGGCCCGATCCTCGGGAGTACTGAACGGGGCACCGGCGGGGCCCGGTCGTCAGAGGGCCGCCAGCAGATCGTCCAGCGGTGCCGGTACGCGGTCGGGGGCGAGGGCCTCGACCAGAGCGCGGCCGTAGTGGATCTTGCGGCCCTTCTTGGTGCCGAGGAAGCGCCGCAACTGCTGCTGCGCGGTGCGGTCCTGCTGGGCGGGCTGGTGGAGGAAGGTCCGCAGGGCGCGGTGGTCGCCCTCGTCGTGGACGAGTTCCCGGACCCGGTCCGGGCCCAGGGCGCGGATCAGTTCGTCCTCCAGATCGGCCGCGCAGACGAAGATGCCCTCCGGGGCGGCACCGGCCCGTTCCCAGCCGCGGACGTAGTACGGGTGCTCCGCCTCGTCGCAGAGTCCGGTCAGGCGCAGGCCGAGGCCGGACGGCCCGAGGAGGGCGGCGAAGCGTCCGACGCTCATCGCCCCTCCCATCGACAGCACGCAGACCCCCTCGGCCGCCAGGTCGCGGCCGCGGCGGGCGGCCAGGGCGTCGACCGCGGCGGTGTCGCTCAGTCCTTCCAGGAGGACGACCGTGCGGACCGGCAGCAGCGCGGCGAGTTCACGCGCGACACCGGCCGGATCACCGGGTCCACCGGGTACGCCGGGTACGCCCGGCCCCGCGGGCGCGGCGGCCGCCGCCCATGCCGTCACCGCCGCCCGGAATGCTTCCATCTCGGCCATGAAGGCGAGTCTTCGCCCTCACCGGCCGCCGTGCCAGGGGTTTTTCCACGCCCGGCCGGTGCTCCGTACCGCGGTCGGCGCTCCCGTACCGCGGCCGTGGAACGCCCCGTGGACGGGATAAGTCCAGGCCCGATTCCGGCCCCGGTGTTGATCTACGTGCCGGGCCGCGGACCCCGGCGGGCGGCCGGACCGGGGCGGAAAGCGGAACCGCCCGCTATCGGTGTAGACGGCCTACGCCTCTGCACGTCGGCGCGGGGTCCCCGCGGACACCGCCCGACGGAATGAGAGATACCGGTTAATTCCCGGGATCTGTCTCCGTCAACTCACGAACCACCCCATGTCCCGCATATCACCTTGGCCCATTTGATCGCTTACTTCTGCCAACTCGCCAGCCTAGATTCTCGTTTCATGAAAGAAACGGAAAAGAAAGAGTCAACCGGGTCGCAAGCCTCAGCAAATTCATTGGCGAGCAGCCGACGTGGTCTGCTAAGGGGACTGGCCGCAGGCGGCCTGGTGGCCGGAGCCGGGCTGTCCTTAGGCGCCGGACCCGCCACCGCCGCATCGCGGCGGATCGCGCGGCAGAGCGCATCCTGGACACCGCCCAACAGCCCGAGCCAGGCGGAGCAGGAGCTCTTCGTCCACGGCAACGACCGCTGGAAGATGCAGGCCCAGCTCCATCCCCGCGAGTACGCGGACACCCGCACGCCCCTGGTCGCCGCCCAGCACCCCTGGGCGATGATCGTGAGCTGTATCGACTCCCGCGTACCGCCGGAGCTGATATTCGACCAGGGTCTCGGCGACCTCTTCGTCAGCCGGACCGCCGGACAGGTCCTGGACGGCGCTGTGCTCGGCAGCACCGCCTACGCCGCCACCAAGTCGTACGTGAAGCTCATCGTCGTCCTCGGGCACCAGGGCTGCGGCGCGGTGCAGTCGGCGATCGAAAGGAAGGACAACCCCGGGACTCCCAACTTTCCCCCGCGCCTTGAGTTCCTCACCGACCGCATCAAGGACGCGATCCCTCCCGCCGGCACTCCGAACCGGGAGAACCTGGCGATCAACGAGAACATCCGGCGGATCCGGAACCAACTGCTCCAGGAGCCCCAGATATCGCCCCGGGTGGCGGCGGGAACCCTGAACGTCATCGGCGCCCGCTACGAACTGGACACCTGGATCGCCCACAAGATCAACTGATCCCGCCGGGCCGGACCGCCCGCGGCCCGCACCTCCCCCCACGACCGCCCGTCTCCCTGCGCCCGGGAGGCGGGCGGTGCCCGTATCTGGCTCCCTCGGGAGACCGGGCGGCGGGCCCGATCACCGGGCGTTCGAAAATTTCCGGCGCCCGCAGGCAACCCAACCGGGCCCCCGACCCCTTCCTCCTGTGTGGGACAGCACGCGCGAGACGGCGGAGCGGTACGGGAAGGACAGGGTCAGCAGGATGGGGTTGCCTGGCGACGACGCGGGCTTCGAGGCGTTCGTCGCCGCACGGGGTCCCCGGCTGCTGCGCACGGCATGGCTGCTGACCGGCGACGCCCATCTGGCCGAGGACCTGTTGCAGACCACCCTCGCCAGGGTGTGGCCCAAGTGGCCACGGATCGCCGGGGAGCATCCGGAGGCGTACATCCGCAAGACACTGGTGAACACCTACACCGAGTGGTGGCGCAGACGCTGGCGGGGCGAAGTGCCCCACGCCGAGCTGCCGGACGCCCCCGCCGGGCCCGACGAACGGCCGAACGACCCGTTCGCCCGGGTGGATCTGGAGCAGTCACTGGCCGCGGCGGTACGGGCACTCCCCAGGCGCCAGCGGGCGGTCGTCGTCCTGCGGTTCTTCGAGGATCTGAGCGTGGCGGAGACGGCCGCCACCCTGGGCTGCGCCGAGGGCACCGTCAAAAGCCAGTCCGCCAAAGCGCTGAAGACCCTGCGGTCGGTGGTGCCGGTCTCTCTCGCGGCAGGGGGTGAGCCCTGTGGCCGAGCCGCATGACGGACCGCCCGCCGACGCGGCAAAGGACCGGGACGACGACACCGCGGCGGAGCACGAACTGCGGGTGATGCTGGCCCGTACCGTGCCCAATCTGCCGACCCCGCTGGACCGGATGGGCCAGGTGAAGGAGCGGGTACGGCGCCGCCGGCGCAGGCAGCGGGCCTGGGGCGCCGCGCTGGCCTTCGCCGTCCTCGCCGGTGGCGGGCTGCTGCTCCCGCAGGCCCTCACCGGGGAGGGCGGGGACCCCCGGCCGCTCGTGGCCGAGACCGCGGAACGGGAAAGCGGGCCGGTGACACCCGCCGCACCGCGCCGGGCGCAGCGGACGGTCGTGCATCCCGGACTGGCCGGGATGGAATTGAGCGTTCCGGTGGAATGGCAGACTCTGACCATGCCGGACGTACCCGCCTACAGGGGAATAGTCGGCAACAACACCCTGTATCTGTCGACCCAGCCCCTCGCCCGATTCCCCACCCCGTGCAACGGCAGGACCCGCTGCACCCCCGTGGAACAGCTCCGGCCCGACGGTGTGCTGGTGCAGTTCCAGATGGCTTTCGGCGCCCAGGTCCCCGAGAAGACCAGACAGCTCGGAAAGCCGCTCATCCGCAACGACGAGATGTACACGGCCTGCAAGGACATCGGCGGCGCCTACGACTACAGCGGCGCCATCGGCGGGGTTCCGCACCCGGACAGTCCCGTCTTCGTCTCCGTCTGCGCGGGCCCCGATATGCCGGAGGGCCGGCTGCAGGAGATCACCGGGTTCATGGCGAAGGCGGTCTTCCGCGGCACCGGCAAACCCTCGGCCGCGGAGCGGGACGCCCCTCCCCCGGCCGGCACCGCCCTCGACGACCCGGCGACGCAGACCTCCGACCGGCCCGGAACCCGGGCACCCGCCCCACCGGGGACCGGGAGCACCGCCCCACCGGAGACCGGGAGCGCTGACCCACCGGGGAGCCGGCACGCCGACCCGCCGGGGACCCGGCACGGTGTTCCATGATCGTCCGGAGGTTCGGTTACAAGATCGTCGATATTCCGTCACCGGGACCACTCCCGCGATCAGGGACAATTTCCTTCCGGACTCCGGACAGAACCACATTGGATCAACGCCATGCCATTGAAGCGCTCGGGCGGGGGCCGCTCGGCGACCCGCCAGGCCGCCACGTTCCTCGGTATCAGCATGCTCTCCGGAGCGGTCCTGGCGGGCATTGCCCTGCCGGCGGCCGGTGCGCTGGGGCTGGCCGCCAACGGGACGGTCAAGAAGTTCGACGAGATACCCGCCAATCTGAAGACCCCGCCGCTCAGCGAGCGCACGAGGATCCTCGATGCGAAGGGCGGCACGATCGCGACGGTCTACTCACGTGACCGCACCGTCGTCGCACTCGACGCGATATCCCCGTACATGCAGAAGGCGATCATCGCCATCGAGGACTCGCGCTTCTACGAACACGGCGCGATCGACCTCAAGGGCGTGCTGCGCGCCCTCAACAAGAACGCCCAGGAAGGCGGGGTCGCCCAGGGCGGTTCCACGCTGACCCAGCAGTATGTGAAGAACGTCTTCGTCGAGGAGGCGGGCGACGACGTCGACAAGGTCGCCGCCGCCATCCAGCAGACCCCCGGCCGCAAGATCCGCGAGATGAAGTACGCGATCCAGGTCGAGGAGGAGCTGGGCAAGAAGAAGATCCTGGAGAACTACCTCAACATCACCTTCTTCGGACAGCAGGCCTACGGCATCGAGGCCGCGTCCAAGCGGTACTTCTCCAAATCGGCCAAGGACCTCAAGCTGGAGGAGGCCGCGCTGCTCGCCGGGCTCGTCCAGTCCCCCAGCCGCTACGACCCGGTCCGCAACCTCGACGTCGCCACCCAGCGCCGCAATGTGGTGCTGACCCGGATGGCGCAGGTCGGAGCCGTACCGAAGGCGGACGCCGACCGGGCGAAGGCCACCCCCGTCGCACTGAAGGTCAGCAAGCCCCAGAACGGCTGCATCACCGCCGACAACGGCGCGGCCTTCTTCTGCGACTACGTCCGGAACGTCTTCCTCCAGGACGAGGCCTTCGGCAAGACCCGCGAGGACCGCGCCAAGCTGTGGAACCGCGGCGGTCTGACGATCCGCACCACCCTCGACCCGAAGTCGCAGAAGGCGGCACAGGACTCCATCAAGCGGTACGTCTACAAGAGCGACAAGGTCGCCACCGCCGTGACCATGGTCGAGCCCGGCACCGGGAAGATCCTGGCGATGGGCCAGTCCAAGCCGTACGGCTTCGGCAAGAACGAGACCCAGATCAACTACTCCGTCGACAAGAAGATGGACGGATCGAACTACGGCTTCCCGGTCGGCTCGACGTTCAAGCCGTTCGTCGCCGCGGCCGCGCTGGAGGAGGGCCGCTCCGCCGGGCAGGTGTACTCCTCGCCGTACGAGATGAAGTACCCCGACCGGATCGCGACCTGCGACGACAAGGCGTGGGTCAACACGTCGAACGAAGACCTGACCAATGAGATGGAGTCCGAGAAGGGCCCCTATCCCCTCAAGACGGCGATGGAGCTGTCGGTCAACACCTACTTCGTGCAGATGATCGCCGATATCGGGCTCTGCCCGGTGAAGAAGATGACCGACAAGCTCGGTCTGGTCGTCGGCAACGGCAAGAAGCTCCAGATGTCGCCCTCCGGTCTGACGCTGGGCTCCGAGGGCATGTCGCCGCTGACCATGGCGTCGGCCTATGCGACCTTCGCCAACCGGGGCACCTACTGCACCCCGGTCGCCATCGAGACCATCGAGACCACCGACGGCCGGAAGATCACCCCGCCCCGGTCGAAGTGCTCGCGCGCCATGACCGAGAAGACCGCCGACACGATCAACGGGCTGCTCAAGGGCGTCGTCTCCGACCAGGGCACCGGCAGCAACGCCGGTCTGCCGGGGCGGGACAACGCGGGCAAGACCGGTACCACCGACGGCCGGAAGAACGCCTGGTTCGTCGGCTACACCCCGAACCTCTCCGGCGCGGTATGGGTGGGCAGCGCCTCCCAGCAGGTGGAGATGTTCAACATCCGGATCGGCGGCAAGTTCAAGGCGAAGGTCTTCGGCGGTGAGGTGCCGGGTTCCGTCTGGCGGGACGCGATGCGCGACGCGCTCAAGGACAAGGACCGCCCGAAGTTCGCGCCGGTGACCATCCCCAACCCGAACCCCAAGGCCGGAAACGACGGCGAAGGTGAAGGCGAGGGCGAGGGCGACCGCGGTGAAGAAGGCGAAGGCGGCAACCGCGGTCCCGGAAACGGCAACGAGAACGGGAACGGCAACGGGAACGGGAACGGCAACGGTGGCGGCAGGCCGGGCGGTGGCGGCGGCGACGGCAACCAGGGCGCCAACCCGGGCAACGGCGGCGACGGCGGCGGTGGCGGTCGCGAGGACTGACGGCTGACGCCTCACCCGTACCCGTAGCGCCGTATTCCGTACGGCAGAACGGCAGAACGGCCCGGCCCCCGGAAGGCACCGCCTCCGGGGGCCGGGCCGTTCCCGTTCCCTCACTCCCCCGCGTGCACCACCGTCCGGCCGTCCGCCGCGGTGATCTCCACCCCGGACAGGTCGAGCCGCCGGTCCGCCGCTCCCGCCAGGCGCACCGCGTCGGCACCCCGGCCCTCCGCCCTGATCCCGCCGCCCGCCGTGAGACGGTCGAGCGCACCGTCCACGTCCACGGTCACCACCCCGTCCCCACTGCCGGCGATCCGGCCGCCGACCGTCATCCTGCCGATCCGGCCGCCGGGTTTGACGCTCAGCGCGGTCGCCGCCAGGTCCAGCTGCACCCCGCGCACCAGACTGCTGCCGATCCCGCCGGCCGTGACCAGGTCGCCCCGGATGTCGAGATACGGCAGGTCCTTGCTGACCTGCACCCCGACCGCGCCGTCCCCGGTGGTGGTGATGGAGTCGAACGCGGCGTGCCGCAGCGTCCCCTCGTACACATTGAAACCGCGCGCCCCGACGCCGTGGGTGGTCAGCGGCGCCCGTACGTCGAGCCGGTCGATATCGCCGAAGTTGACGAACCCGATCCCGCTCGGGCCCTTGGAGGTGACGGGCGCGGTGGCCTCCCAGTCGACGACCTGCCCCCAGTTGTCGAGGACCATGTCGTTCTGGCCGTAGGTGGTGACGGAACCGGCGGTGTGCACCTTCTCGACCCGGGCCCCGGAGATCACGAAGACCCCGCCGCTGATCAGGTCCGGAGTGCCCTCGGGGATCCCGCCGTCGGTGTGGATCTCGCCCGTGCGCAGCAGGCCGACGCGTACGGTGCCGCCGTCGCCGGTCCCCTCCCAGCTGCCGTGGCCGCCGACGAACACCCCGCTGCCGCGGACCGGTTCCGCGGCGCTGCCCGCCGCGATGTCGAGCAGTTCGGCGGTGATGACGGCGGCGGGGTCGGCATGGAGGTTCCAGAGGGTGAAGGCGCCCTGGAGGGCGTCGACGCCGAAGCCGTGCGGCCGGGCGGCCCGGCCGCGCAGATCCGCCGCCTCGACGGTGAGGCCCTCGACCGCGACATGCCCCGAGCGGACGTCGTCCGCGGCCAGCAGCAGCACCTGGCCGCGGGTGCGGACCCGGCGCAGCGTCAGCGTCCCGAGCCCGGCGGCGCCCGCTCCGCCCGTATTGCCGACGGCGATCTCGTGGTCGGGGCAGTGGACGGTCACGTCCTCCAGGGTGTTGTCGCGGGTGAGCCGCAGGCCCCGGGCGCCGAAGACGAGGGTGCCGCCGCGCAGCCGTACCCCCGGCGCGAGGGTGAGCATCGGCATGCCCCGGAGCGTGCCGTCGACGTGGATCGCCGGGGCCTCGTCCCGGACCGCGTCCATCAGCTCCGCGGCCGTCGTCACCCGGGTCCACCGGGTCCCGCCGTCGCCGTCCGTCATGGCCGCCACCTTCCGCTCGTCCGCGCCCACCAGGCCCTTTCTCACCGTACGACCGCGTCCGCGGTACCGCACGGTGCCCGGAGCGCGAGCGGGCCCCGGGCCTCGTACCCTCGAAACGGCAGACGTCCCCCGAGCGGGAGGTTCCGGATGCGTGCCGCCTGGTACGAGGAGCAGGGCCCGGCCGCCGCCGTACTGCGGACCGGTGAGCTGCCGGGGCCGGTGCCCGGGCCCGGCGAGGTGCGGGTCAGGGTCGCGGTCTCGGGCGTCAATCCCGGCGATACCAAGAAGCGTGCCGGCTGGCTCGGCTCGCGCATGCCGTACCCGAGGGTGATCCCCCACAGCGACGCGGCGGGTGTCGTGGACGCCACGGGCGACGGCGTGGACGCGCGGCGCACCGGGGAGCGGGTGTGGGTGTACGGGGCGCAGTCGTACCGCCCCTTCGGTACGGCCGCGGAGTACACGGTCGTCCCCGCCGACCAGGCCGTACCGCTGCCCGCGCACGTCCCCGACGATCTCGGTGCCTGTCTCGGCATCCCCGGGATCACCGCGCACCGCGCCGTCTTCGCGGACGGCCCGGTCGACGGCCGGACCGTGCTGGTCCACGGCGTCCTCGGCGCGGTCGGCTCGCTGGCGGCGCAGCTCGCCCGCTGGGGCGGGGCGACGGTCCTGGGGACGGTGGTGCGGACCGGGGACCTTCCGGAGGTCGACCGGTCCGTCGTGGACGGTGCCGTCGCGCTCGACGGGGAGGATCCGGCGGCGGCGCTGCGGGCGTATGCGCCGGGCGGGGCGGTGCACCGGATCGTGGAGGTGGCGCTCTCCGACAACGGGCCGCTGGACGTGGCGGTCGCGGGCAACGACACGGTGATCGCCGCGTACGCGACCCGGGCCGATCCCACTCCCCTGCCGTTCTGGGAGCTGCTGTTCAAGAACGTCACGCTGCGGCTGCTCGGCAGCGACGACTTCCCGCCGGAGGCCCGCCGGCAGGCCGCCCGGGACCTCACGTCCGCGGCGGCGTCGGGCGCTCTCGCCGCCCCCGTACGGGAGCGCTTTCCGCTGGATGCGATCGCCCGCGCGCACGACGCGGTCGACGCGGGCGGCCGGGGCCGGATCCTGGTGACGCTGCCGCAGGACTGACGGGCCGGGGCGCGGGCGGCGTACCGTACGGCCGCGGGAGTACGGCATCGACGGGCGCGGAACCAGCAGACGGCGCCGCACCCCGCCGTGGCGGCGGCCCGGGCGGCGTACGCCCCGTAAAAACGGAGCCCGGCCCGGGCGGCGGGTGCGGTGCCGCCGCCCGGGCCGGGCGCTGTACGGGGCCGGACCGGGCCCCTGGCCGGGATCAGCCCAGCAGACCGCCGAGGACCCCCTTGCCGCCGCCCGAGTCGCCGCCGCTGCCGCCCGGGGCGCCCGATGAGCCACCGGAGCCCGCCGGGGCGCCCGACGAGCCGCCGGAGCCGGAGCCGCCGCCCGTCGACGAGGGGCCGGAGGAGCCTGACGGGGCCTTCGCCGGGCCCGAGGTGTCCGGAGCCGACCGGCGGCCCGTGGTGCCCTGCGTCTGGCTGGGCCGGTCGCCTACCCGGCCCGTCTCGCGGACCGTCCCGCTCGGCGGCGCGGACTTCTTCTCCTCCGGCTTCTCCTCCGCCTTCCGGCTCGCGGCAGGCGCAGGCTTGCGGTCCTCGCCGCCCTCCGGGCCCGCGGACGTCTTGCCACTGGTCGGCCGGTCCTGCGGAAGCGACGAACCCGGCAGGTGGTTGGTCGGGTCCTGGCCGGGCCGCGGCACATTGACCACGGTCTGGGAGCGGACCGCCCCGCCGAGCACCGAACCGATCAGCAGCGTCAGGCCGATCACGACCGCCGTGATCACCGCACCGCGCCGCAGCACCCGGCGGCGCAGCTCCCACAGCTCGGACCGGGGCCCGAGCCGCCGCCAGGCCTCGCCCGCGAGATGGCCGTCGACCGAGTACACCGGGGCGCCCGCGATGATCAGCGGGGACCAGGCGGCCAGATAGACGATGTCGGGCGCGTCGTACGCGGGAACCGTCTTCCAGCTCACGGTCAGGATCAGCGCCGCCGACAGCAGCGCCCCGACGACCGCGGCCACCCGCTGCCAGAGGCCCAGCACCGTCAGCACGCCCACGACGACCTGGAGGAAGGCCACCGTGAGACCGGCGCCGACGGGGTGCGAGAGGGCGAAGTCCCGCAGCGGTTCGGCGAGCGCCCACGGATGGAGGGAGTTGAGCCACTTGACCATGGACCCGCGCTCGCCGCCGTCGAAGTAGACGGGGTCGCAGAGCTTGCCCATGCCCGCGTAGATGGAGATGAAGCCGAGGAAGACCCGGAGCGGCAGCAGCACCACGCCCAGGTTCATCCGGCGGCCCGGGTAGTACGCGTGCCGGACCGCGTCGTTGCCGTGCCGCTGGGGGCGGCCGGTGGTGATGGTCTGGTCGAACTCGTCCTCGTCGTCCGCCCCGTCGTACGCGCCGTCCCGGCGGTCGTACGAGGTGGAGGAGGGGTACGAGTCGTAGGCGCCGACCGCCCGGCGCATGGGCGGCAGCAGCGGGGTGACCGGCACGGGCGCAGTGTCTGCGGTGGCGGTGTCGACCGCGACGCGCGGGATGACCTGGGTCGCCCCCGTACCTTCGTAGCCGTCGTAGCCGGGGGCGTGCGCTCCGCGCTCGGCGGTGGCCGTACCGGTGGAGTTGCGCACGGCCTGGAGCAGGCCCGAAGCGGCCGTGTCACCGGGCGCGGACCGGCCGCTCCACACGACCGGCGGACGCCGCCGCGCGGCGGCCGGGGGGCGGGCGCCGCCCGCCGTGGATCGTACGGGGCGCGGCCGCGCGCTCGGGGCGAGCTGCACCCGGAAGCTGGCGTGGTTGACGATGACCTGAGCGGGGTCGGAATGAACCTTCACCATGCTCAGCGCAGGCTGATCATCGAACCCGGACCGGGGCGTTCTGGTGTCCACACTCATCTAACCGAGTGACATCGCGTTAGGACACTGCCGCGATCCGGCTTTCCTGTCCGAGGCCCGTCAAGCGCAGGTGAGAGCGCCGGAAGCGGCCGGAGCGGCGGGCGCAAGTCCGGCGCGCCGGGCGTGTCGCAGCATCACCCGTTCAGTACGTCCGGGCCACCGCTCCGGGGGCGTACCCCGGAGCGGTCCGCCACGGCTCAGACGCGGCGGCGCGCCGCCTCGTACAGCACCACGCCCGCCGCGACACCCGCGTTCAGCGATTCGGCACCGCCCGGCATCGGGATCCGGACCAGGAAGTCGCAGGTCTCACCGACCAGCCGGGACAGGCCCTTGCCCTCGCTGCCGACGACGATGACGACCGGGCCGCCGAGCGCCTCCAGATCGCCGACCTCGTGCTCGCCGTCCGCGGCGAGGCCGACGACCGTCAGACCGGCCTTCTGGTACGACTCCAGGGCGCGGGTCAGATTGGTGGCACGGGCGACGGGGGTACGGGCGGCGGTACCGGCCGAGGTCTTCCAGGCACCGGCCGTCATCCCCGCGGCGCGGCGCTCCGGCACGACCACGCCGTGCCCGCCGAAGGCCGATACGGAACGGACGACGGCGCCGAGGTTCCGCGGGTCGGTGACCCCGTCGAGGGCGACGATCAGGGCGTCCTCGCCGTCCTCGGAGGCGGCGGCCGCGAGGTCCTCGGGGTGGGCGTACTCGTACGGCGGGACCTGGAGGACCAGACCCTGGTGGTTGAGCCCGTTCGTCATCCGGTCCAGCTCGGGCCGGGGGGCTTCCATGATGTTGATGTTGCCGCGGCCGGTGGCGAGCTGGAGGGCCTCGCGGACCCGCTCGTCGTTGTCGATGAACTGCTGGACGTACAGCGTCGTCGCGGGCACGCCGTCGCGCAGCGCCTCGAAGACCGGGTTGCGGCCGACGACCATCTCGGAGGTGCCCTTGCCGCCGCGGCGGGCGACGGGGCGCCGCTGGGCCTGCTTGGCCTTGGCGTTGGCGACGCGGTTCTTCACATGGCCCTTGCGGGCGGACGCGGGCGGGGTCGGGCCCTTGCCTTCGAGGCCGCGGCGTCGCTGGCCACCGCTGCCGACCTGCGCACCCTTCTTGTTGGATGTGCGGCGGTTCCTGCGCTGGCTGTTCCCGGCCATGACACTCTGCTTCCTGCTGTTACTGCTGCGTCTACGTCTCTATGTCAGTGTGCCGCCCGCGGGAGCGGGCGGCACATCACCGGCGGTGCCGGCAGGGGCTCAGCGGGTGCCGAGCGTCCACCGCGGTCCGTCGGGGCTGTCCTCGATGACCAGTCCGGACTGCTGGAGCTGGTCGCGGATCGCGTCGGCCGTGGCCCAGTCCTTACGGGCGCGGGCGGCCTCGCGCTGCTGGAGCACCAGCCGGACCAGGCTGTCGACGGCGCCGTGGAGGTCGTCGCTGTCGTCGGCCTCGCCCGCCCAGTGCGGGGCGAAGGGGTCGAGCCCGAGAACGCCCAGCATGGCCCGCACCTCGGCGGCGCGGGCGATCGCGGTCTCCTTGTCGTCGGCGGCGAGCGCCGAGTTCCCCTGGCGGACGGTGGTGTGGACGACACCGAGGGCCTGCGGGACGCCCAGATCGTCGTCCATGGCCTCCGCGAAGGCGAGCGGCACCTCGGACGCGGGCTCCACCGTCGTACCGGCCTTCTCGCAGACCCGGGTCAGGAAACCGGTGATCCGGGCGAACGCGGAGGCCGCGTCGTCCAGCGCCTCCGGGCTGTACTCGATCATGGAGCGGTAGTGCGGGGTGCCCAGGTAGTAGCGGAGGACGATCGGTTTCCAGCGCTGGACCATCTCCGAGACGAGGACCGAGTTCCCGAGGGACTTCGACATCTTCTCGCCGGACATGGTGACCCAGGCGTTGTGCACCCAGTACGTGGCGAAATCGTCGCCGTACGCCTTGGCCTGCGCGATCTCGTTCTCGTGGTGCGGGAAGATCAGGTCGATCCCGCCGCCGTGGATGTCGAAGGCCGGGCCCAGGTACTTGTGCGCCATGGCGGAGCACTCCAGATGCCAGCCGGGGCGGCCGCGGCCCCAGGGGGTCTCCCAGTCGGGCTCGCCGGGCTTGCTGGCCTTCCACAGGGCGAAGTCCCGCGGGTCGCGCTTGCCGGTCTCGCCCTCGCCCGCGGGCTGGCGCAGCTCGTCGAGGTCCTGGTTGGAGAGCTCCAGATAGCCGGGGAACGACTTCACGTCGAAGTAGACGTTGCCGTCGGCGGCGTAGGCGTGGCCGCGCTCGATGAGACCGCGCATCATTTCGATCATCTCGGGCACATGGCCGGTGGCGCGGGGCTCGTAGGTCGGCGGGAGGCAGCCCAGGGCGTCGTAGCCCGCGTTGAACGCGCGCTCGTTCTCGTAGCCGATGGACCACCAGGGGCGGCTCTGTTCCGCCGACTTCTTGATGATCTTGTCGTCGATGTCGGTGACGTTGCGGATGAACGTGACGTCGTAGCCGCGGTAGGCGAACCAGCGGCGCATGATGTCGAAGTTCAGCCCGGACCTGATGTGCCCGATGTGCGGGGCGGCCTGCACGGTCGCGCCACAGAGGTAGATCGAGACACAGCCCGGTGTGAGCGGGACGAAGTCACGGATCTGCCGGGCGCTGGTGTCGTACAGGCGAATAGTCACCCCCCCAGGGTAGTGGGCGTGCGATAGTGCCCCGCTCCTTCCCGGCCACCCGGCCGGCCCACGGGTCCGCCCGTCCCCTCCCGTACCTCCGTACCGTCCCGGGGGCGCCCCCGGCCACCCGGGACGCGGGCGGCCGGAAGCTGCGGGGTTCAGATCCGGCCGACGACCTTGCGCGGGGTGATCCGGACGACGACCCGCTGGGCGTCCTGCGCCGCGGTCGGGTTGAACTCTGCGTACGACTTGCCCACGTACTTGACGGCCAGCTCGTCGATCAGCTCCGGGCCGCCCTCTTCGGTGATCTCCACGGTGCCGCGGATCTCGGCGTAGGTGTACGGGGCGTCGAAGGGCTGGACGACCACCGTGACGCGGGGATCGCGGCGGAGGTTCTTCTCCTTCTGCCGCCCGATCGTGGTCGAGATCAGCAGATCGTCGCCGTCGCGCTTCACCCAGACCGGGGACACCTGAGGGCTGCCGTCGGGCTGGATGGTGGCGATGTTGACGAAGACCGGGGAGTCGAGAAGGGCCTTCAGTTCGTCCGAGAGCTGGGCAGACATGGTGTTGCCTTCCTGGTCCGGGGGGCCACTGTGGGTGCAGGGCGGGTGTCCGCGCGTCACGGACGCCCGCCGGGTGAACCATGCCACACGGAGAGGTATTTCCGGTCGTTCGTTACACCCGGATGAACGTTACGGCCGGACGCGCGTCCCTGCGGGATTCAGGCGGAGGTACGCGCGTCCGCGGCGGGATCCGTACCGGCGGATGCTCCCGCGGGTGTTCCCGTACGGAAGACGAGCGCGGTGGCGATCGCGGCCAGCCCCTCCGCCCGGCCGGTCAGCCCCAGTCCGTCGGTCGTCGTCCCGGAGACCGAGACGGGCGCCCCGACGGCCGCGCCGAGCGCCTTCTGCGCCTCGTCCCGGCGCTTGCCGACCTTGGGCCGGACACCGATGACCTGGACGGCGACATTGCCGATCTCGAAGCCCTCGGCGCGGACGATACGGGCCGCCTCGGCCAGCAGCGTGACACCGGAGGCCCCGGACCATTCGGGCCGGCCGGTGCCGAAGTGCGCGCCGAGGTCGCCGATGCCCGCGGCGGAGAAGAGCGCGTCGCAGGCGGCGTGCGCGGCGACGTCCCCGTCGGAGTGGCCGGCCAGCCCGGCGCTCTCGCCCTCCCAGAGCAGCCCGGCGCACCACAGCTCGCGCCCGGGCTCGAAGGCATGGACGTCGGTGCCGATGCCGACCAGCGGCAGCGGGACCGCGGGGCGGGCGGCGGGGCTTGCGGCGGCGGGGTCAGAAACCATCGTTGGCCCTCCTGCGGGCGAGTACGGCCTCGGCGAGGACGAGGTCGAGCGGACGGGTCACCTTGAAGGCCTCCTCGTGCCCGGGGACCACGACGACCGGCTCCCCGAGCCGCTCCACCAAGCCCGCGCAGTCGGTCGCGCCCTCGCCGTCGGCGGGGACGGTGTCATGGGCGCGGACCAGGGTGGCCCGGTCGAAGCCCTGCGGGGTCTGGACGGCCCGCAGCCTGGCGCGCTCGGGTGTGGCGACCACCGGCTCCGGCTCGCCCTTCCCGCCGGGCACCACCTCCTTGACGGTGTCCGCGAGCGGCAGCGCGGGGACGACCGCGGGTGCCCCGTCGCGTACCGCCTCGATGACGGAGTCGACGGTGTCGACCGGCACCAGCGGGCGGGCGGCGTCGTGGACGAGGACGACCGGGACGTCGTCGGGGACGGCCGCGAGACCGAGCCGTACGGACTCCTGGCGGGTTTCGCCGCCGGGGACGACGACCACCTCGGTGCGGTCCGGCAGGACGAGGTCGGCGAGGAGGTTGCGGACCCCGGGGGTGTCCTCGGGGGGCGCGACGACCACGACGAGGACGACGGCGTTGGACGCGGCCATGGCGCGTACGGCGTGCACCAGCATGGGCGTCCCGTTGAGCGCCCGGAGCGCCTTGGGGGCGCCGGGGCCGAGCCGTACCCCCCGTCCGGCGGCCGGGATCACCGCTGCGGTGCGGGGTGTGAGCGATCGGTCTGACATCGGTTGCACTCCGGCAGGTTTGTTTCCTCGGCCCTTTTGGGTATGGCCTCAGCGTGCCGGGCGCGACGCCTTGACGGACCCTTCCGTGACGACGGTCTGCGCCAGCCGCCCGGGCCCGGCACACCAGGGCTTGGCCTCCCGTCGGGGGCCGGGCCTCCTGGGTGAGGCTGTGAGTTGTGACAGTAGACGGCTGCGGTACCGCACGACTGCGACACGGGACAAACGTGCCGCAGTGCCCGGCAACAGGTCAGTGATCAAAGGGGATCACATCGTGTCGGCGGGCACCGCGGCAGTTGTGTATACGTTCGGCCGGGCCGGTTCCGCTCTGGGCGGGCCGGGCAGCGGCCGGGCGCGTCAGGACGCGAGAACCTCGTCGAGCAGGGCCTCGGCCTTGTCCTCGTTGGTGTTCTCCGCGAGGGCGAGTTCGCTCACCAGGATCTGGCGGGCCTTGGCGAGCATCCGCTTCTCACCGGCGGAGAGTCCGCGCTCCCGCTCACGGCGCCACAGGTCGCGCACGACTTCGGCGACCTTGATGACATCGCCGGAAGCGAGCTTCTCCAGATTTGCCTTGTAGCGGCGGGACCAGTTCGTCGGCTCCTCGGCATACGGCGCGCGCAGCACCTCGAAGACCCGGTCGAGCCCGTCCTGACCGACCACATCGCGTACGCCCACGAACTCCGCATTGTCCGCCGGCACGCGCACCGTCAGGTCGCCCTGGGCGACCTTGAGCACCAAGTAGGTCTTGTCCACGCCTTTGATCTGGCGAGTTTCGATGGCCTCGATCAGCGCGGCCCCGTGATGGGGATAGACCACGGTGTCGCCAACCTTGAACGTCATGTGACAGGTACCCCTTCCGTGGCTATCCAGGGTAACACGGATACAGCTTCTTCTGAATGGCGTTTTCGCAGGTCAGAGCATATCTCGGGGCTTGACAACAGTGACGGGAACGTGCTGCGAGCGGCTTCCGGAACACGGTATTCGCAGGTCGGAGCGGCTCTGCGGACAGGTGGAAACACGGCCGTCGCACCTGGCCGGAGGCCCGCCACGGCGTCCGAACGTCCCGATTTGCCGGGTTCTCGTGGTGAACTTCCCCTACTCCGTTCGGACCTCGGTCACCCGTACGGACGGGCGGCGCGGAACAATCATGAATTGATCTTCGAATGCCCATCGGTATTCATTACCGTCTCATCCGCACCACCCGTCCATGACTTCCCGTGACGGCGGCGGCCCGGAATTGATCACCCCGCCGATAGCGGATTTACGAACAGCAGGTGAATCCCGGTCCCGGCCGGGGAAACGCAGCGGCGAATCCGGGCTCCTTCGGCGGCCGGGTCCGGACCGACCGGACCGACCTGACTGACCGGACCGACCGGACCGACCGGGCCGATCCGCGGCGGGTCTCTCCGCCCGGGCTTCCGGTCGGGGTTCCGGTCGGGCTTCCGGGGCGCGGCGGCGCGTCCGGGCAGGCCGGGGCGGGTGGAGCCCGAGGGGCGAAGGGCCCGTAAGGGGCGGGTCGGGTGCGGGCGCGAAGGGAGGGCTCTGTAATCTGTGGACGAACTGACGCGGGCACGGCCGCCATTGCGCCGGTTCAGCAGAAGCAGAGCAGAACCAGAACAGTCCCGATGCCAGATCCGTTCGTGCAAGGAGATGCCGCGCCGTGAGCCTCCCCCTTACTCCGTCCGGGGGCGCTACTCGCCTTCGCCGCGGCGCCGTCGCCGCGACCGCAGTCGCGCTGTCGTTCGCCGCGCTCACCGCGTGTGGCGCGGGCAACAACGCGCAGTCGCTCGGCATCAAGCCGGACACCGCGACGGCTTCCGTGGACAACATCGCCATCCAGAACGCGAATGTGATCACCCAGTCGAAGACGGGCGAGGCCGGTCCCGCAGTCGTCTCGGCGACGATCTTCAACAAGGGCGCGACCGAGCAGACCCTGGACTCCATCACCCTGCCGGGCGGTGCGGGCACCGTGAAGCTCACGGGCGCCTCCGGCTCCGGCGGCGTCACCGTTCCCGCCCAGGGTTCGATCGTCATCGGCGGCAAGGGCAACGCCTCGGCGGTCATCGAGGACGGCACCGCGCTGACGAAGAAGATCGGCGGCGTCCAGGACGTCGTCTTCAAGCTCAGCAAGACGGGCGACGTCAAGCTGGAGGCCTTCGTGGTCCCGTCGTCGGCCGACGGCTACGCGGACTTCGGCCCGGGCAGCGCGCCCGCCCCCGCGGCCTCCCCGTCCCCGTCGGGCCAGCCGGGCGCAGAGGGCACCGAAGGTGCTGAAGGTGCCGAGAAGCCCGAGGGTGGCGAGAAGCCCGAGGGCGCGGACGCGTCGAACGCCCCGGAGACGCCCGCGGGCTGAGCCCCGCGCCGTACCGTACGAACGCAGAGCGAAGGCGCCCCGCCGTGACCGGTGGGGCGCCTTCGTACATCCGCCGCCGCCGGACGTTCGTCGTACGTCCGGCGGCGGGCGGGGCCGTCTACGGCTCGAACTTGTAGCCGAGACCGCGGACCGTGACGAGATAGCGCGGGGCGCCGGGGTCCGGTTCGATCTTGGCGCGCAGCCGCTTGACGTGGACGTCGAGGGTTTTGGTGTCGCCGACGTAGTCCGCGCCCCAGACCCGGTCGATGAGCTGCATCCGGGTGAGCACCCGGCCCGCGTTCCGCAGCAGCATCTCCAGCAGGTCGAACTCCTTCAGCGGAAGGTCGACCTTGCCGCCGGAGACGGTGACGACATGGCGGTCGACGTCCATCCGCACCGGGCCGGCCTCCAGCGCGGCCGGGGCGGCCTCCTCCGGCTCCCCGCGGCGGCGCAGCACCGCGCGGATCCGGGCGACCAGCTCGCGCGAGGAGAACGGCTTGGTGACGTAGTCGTCGGCGCCTATCTCCAGGCCGACGACCTTGTCGATCTCGCTGTCCTTGGCGGTCACCATGATGACCGGCACGTTCGAGCGGCCGCGCAGCTGGCGGCAGACCTCGGTCCCGGGGAGCCCGGGCAGCATCAGGTCGAGAAGGACGAGATCGGCGCCGTTGCGCTCGAACTCGTCGAGCCCCTCGGGTCCGGTGGTCGCCACGGCGACCTCGAAACCCTCTTTGCGGAGCATGTAGGAGAGAGCGTCGCTGAACGATTCCTCGTCCTCGACGACGAGCACTCGGGTCACGGAAGGACCTCCGGGGCAGGGATCTCGAAATGCGGATCGGTGGGGGGAGTGGGCCGGTCGGCGTTGTCGGCGCGATCCGGTTCGGTGGTGCGGGAGCGGTGGCGTACGGATCCCGCTTCCGGGAGTCGCAGGGTGAAGGTGGAACCCTGGCCCTCGGAGCTCCAGACCGTGACCTCCCCGCCGTGCGAGGCGGCCACATGTTTGACGATCGCCAGCCCGAGGCCGGTGCCTCCGGTGGCGCGTGAACGGGCGGGGTCGACGCGGTAGAAGCGTTCGAAGACCCGCTCGCGGTCCTTCTCGGAGATGCCCATGCCCTGGTCGGTGACGGCGATCTCGATCAGGCTTCCGCCCGGGGCGGGGACGCGGCGGGCGGAGATGCCGACGCGGGTGCGGGCCGGCGAGTAGTTGACGGCGTTCTCGACCAGGTTACCCAGTGCGGCGGCCAGCTGACCCCGGTGGCCCCAGATGTGCAGTCCGTCGGTGCCGCCGGAGACCATGGTGATGTTCTTGGTGGAGGCCGGGTGGCGGGAGCGGTCGATCGCCTCCGCGACCAGTTCGTCGACCCGGACCGGCTCGGCGCCGTCCAGCGGATCGTCGTTCTGGACCCGGGAGAGGTCGATCAGCTCCTGGACCAGGCTGGTCAGCCGGGCGGCTTCGATCTGCATCCGCCCGGCGAAGCGGGAGACCGCCTCCGGATCGTCCGACGCGTCCATCACGGCCTCCGCGAGCAGGGAGAGCGCGCCGACGGGCGTCTTCAGCTCATGGCTGACGTTGGCGACGAAATCCCGGCGTACGGCTTCGATGCGGCGGGCCTCGGTGAGGTCCTCCACCAGGAGGAGGACCAGCCGGGAGCCCAGGGGCGCGACCCGGGCGGAGACGGCGAGCGCCTCGCCCCGGCCGGTGCCCCGGCGCGGGAGGTCCAGCTCGACCTGGCGGATCTCGCCGTCGCGTCGGGTGTCCCTGGCCATCTTGAGCATGGCGTCGACCGTCAGTTTTCCGCCACGGACCAGCCCGAGGGCGTACGCCGCGGAGCTGGCCTTCACCACGGAGTCGCTCTCGTCGAGGACGACCGCGGAGGAGCGCAGTACGGAGAGGACCGTGTCGACGCCGGGCGGCAGCACGGCGTCCGTGTGCAGCGACGACCGGGTGGGCCGGCGCTGCTCACGTTCGCTCCAGCGGAACGCCAGCACGGCGAAGACGCCGGTCAGCAGACCGCCGATCGCCGCCACTGCGGCGACCGCCGCGTTCACGTCCATGCCTCAAGGTTAGGCATGGTCATCGCATTGGTCTCGGCCGAAGGGGTGACCGGGAGGACTCGTCGCCCAGAGTTCACCCGGGGGACCGGGCCGGTTCATTTGGGAAGGTGGGGGTCGACTCCTTGGCCGCGGACCGTGGGAGCGTGGGGGTCCACGGACCCCATCCGGGCCCCGGTCGCCGCGACCGGACCACGGTCACCGAGAGAGGGAACTCCATGCGGGACGCGTACCACGAGGAACTGGACTCCATCAGCGAGAGTCTGGTCGAGATGGCCCGGCTGGTCGGGTCGGCCATAGGGCGCGCCACGACGGCGATGCTCGACGCGGATCTGAAACTGGCCGAAAGTGTGATCGCGGCCGATCAGAAGGTCGACGATCTCCAGCACGATCTGGAGGGGCGGGCGATCGCCCTGCTGGCGCGCCAGCAGCCGGTGGCCACGGATCTGCGGATCGTGGTGACATCGCTGCGGATGAGCGCGGATCTGGAGCGTTCGGGTGATCTGGCCCAGCACGTCGCGAAGCTGGCCCGGCTGCGCTTCCCGGAGTCGCCGGTGCCGCGGGACCTCCAGGCCACGATCCTGGAGATGGGCCAGCTGGCGCAGCGGCTGATGGCGAAGGCCGGAGAGGTGATCATCACCAAGGACGTCGATCTGGCGCTCCAGCTGGAGACCGACGACGACGAGATGGACCTGCTGCACCGGACGCTGTTCCAGCATCTGATGGACGACCGCTGGAAGCACGGCATCGAGACGGCGGTGGATGTGACGCTGCTCGGCCGCTACTACGAGCGGTTCGCGGACCATGCGGTGTCGGTGGCGAAGCGGGTGGTGTATCTGGTGACGGGCGAGCACGCGGACGATCTCCAGCCGGACACGGTGGACCAGGCGGATGCGGTGGAGGCCTGAGGGGATCGTGTGACCCGGGGTGCCCTTGGGGGACGGGCGCTCCGCAGGGCCCCTTGCCACGCTCCGTACCGATGTCTCCACGCGCTGTTGACGCGCCTGCCTCTGCGGGCATCGAATGGCAGGAGGCGGCATGTGGTGCACGCCGTGCGCGAGCATGCCTCCGTATCCGATGAGGAGGAACCATGGCCGATTCCCCGACCCCGGACACCCAGCAGGAGTCCGCGGCCGAAGCACAGCGCGATGTGATGCGCCTTCCGCTGCTGGGCAGCTGCGGCTGCGGCTCGGGCTGCGGCTGCGGCTGCAAGTCGGGGTCGCCGTGCCAGTGCAGCGGCGGCTGCGGCTGACACGCGTTCGTACGGACGCCGCAAGGGCCGGGGCCCGCCGGCCGGGACGGCCGGCGGGCCCTGCCGTGTCCTGGTGCGCGTCCGCCCCGGTTCAGGCGGCGCTCTTCGCCTCCGCGCCCTTCACCACTCCCTGTGCTTCCCGTCCGTCCGGCGCTCCCGGCTTGGTCTCCTCCCCCAGCCTGCGCAGCAGCAGCCAGAAGCCGGCCGCGGCGGCGGTGCCGAGGACGGCGCAGAGGGCCCAGAGCCAGTCGGCGCCGAAGCGGTCGATCATCTGTCCGGCCATCAGCGGGGCGACGAGGGTGGCGACGGACCAGGTCAGGGAGTGCACGCCCTGATAGCGGCCACGGCCGTGGAGCGGGGAGAGCCGGACGACCAGACCGGCCTGGGTGGGGGCGCTGAGGATCTCGCCGAGGGTCCAGACGGCGACCGTGAGGGCGTAGAAGGCGATGGAGCCGGCGAAGGCGGTGAGCCCGTATCCGTACCCCGCGAGCAGGGAGGCGACGACCAGCAGCAGGCGCGGGTCGCGGTGGGTGATGACATGGGTGAGCGGGATCTGGAGGATCACGATCAGCAGCCCGTTGAGGGCCATGACCATGCCGAAGCTGGACGGGGAGAGCCCGGAGTCGCCCATGGCGAGCGGCAGGCCGATATAGCCCTGGGTGAAGATCAGCGCGAGGAGGAAGGAGAGGGTGACCAGGCTCATGAAGCGCCCGTCGCGCAGCACGGTCCCCATGCCGACCTGCGGTTCGGGGCCGCTGTCCGGCCCGGTGCCCGCGGGGTGCTCCGGCCGGGACTCGGGGAGCTTGACGAAGATGATGACCGCGCAGGCCAGGGTCATCACGGCCTCGCCGAGGAAACCGATGAGGAAGCTGTACTCGGCGACGAACCCGGCGGCGGTCGCGGAGACCGCGAAGCCGAGGTTGATGGCCCAGTAGTTGAGGGAGTACGCGCGGACCCGGTCCTCCGGGGGCACGATATCGGCCATCATCGCCTGAACGGCGGGGCGCGAGCCGGTGGTCGCGGCGCCGACGACCGCGGCGACGGCGGCGATGGCGGCCGGGTGCTGGACGAAGCCGAGGACGCCGACGGCGACGGCGGACAGGGCCTGGGTGATCAGCAGGGTGGGCCGCCGCCCGATCCGGTCGGCCAGGATCCCACCGCCGATGGACCCGGCGACGCCGCCGAGCCCGTAGAGGGAGACGACCAGTCCGGCGTACGAGGCGGAGTGCCCCTCCTCGGCGGTGAGGTAGAGCACGAGGAAGGTGGAGACGAAGGCGCCGAGCCGGTTGACCAGGGTGCTGGTCCACAGCCACCAGAACTGGCGGGGCATCCCCGCCGTGCTTGCCCGTGCGGCTCTGTACAACCGGCCCGAACCCATGCCGACTCCCCCACCTCATGTAAGTGTCCCAAACCTTTAGCGCACATTACATCCGGTGGGGTTCGCTGACCACTCGTTTGACGGCAGCCGTCAAACGTCCCGAGCGCGGCAGGCGGGGCGGGGTCCATTAGGCTCGTACGCATGGCCGACGCACCGTACAAGCTGATCCTCCTCCGCCACGGCGAGAGCGAGTGGAACGCAAAGAACCTGTTCACCGGCTGGGTGGACGTCAATCTCACCGAGAAGGGCGAGAAGGAGGCGGTCCGCGGCGGCGAGCTGCTGAAGGACGCCGGGCTGCTGCCCGACGTGCTGCACACCTCCCTCCAGAAGCGCGCCATCCGCACCGCGCAGCTCTCCCTGGAGGCCGCGGACCGCCACTGGATCCCGGTCCACCGCTCCTGGCGCCTCAACGAGCGCCACTACGGCGCCCTCCAGGGCAAGGACAAGGCCCAGACGCTCGCCGAGTTCGGCGAGGAGCAGTTCATGCTCTGGCGCCGCTCCTACGACACCCCGCCGCCCCCGCTGGCGGACGGCTCCGAGTTCTCCCAGGCCGGCGACGCCCGCTACGCCGACATCCCGCCGGAGCTGCGCCCGCGCACGGAGTGCCTGAAGGACGTCGTGGCCCGCATGCTGCCGTACTGGTACGACGGCATCGTCCCCGACCTCCTGGCCGGCCGCACCGTCCTGGTCGCTGCCCACGGCAACTCGCTGCGCGCCCTGGTCAAGCACCTGGACGGCATCTCGGACGAGGACATCGCGTCCCTCAACATCCCCACCGGCATCCCGCTCGCCTACGAGCTGGACGCCGATTTCAAGCCGATCGTCCCGGGCGGCACGTACCTCGACCCTGACGCGGCGGCGGCGGCCATCGAGGCCGTGAAGAACCAGGGCAAGAAGAAGTAACTCCCTGCCCGAAAGCCCCCGACCTGCATTTTCCTCGCAGGGCGGGGGCTTTTTGCTGGAGCTGGGCCGTCTCCGGGCCGTCAGCGGCATTCCGGCCGCTTCCAGAGTTGCGCTGGTATCCCGGGTAACTGCCTTTGCTAGCGGTATGCTTGGCCCGCCTCACCTGAACCTCCCCTGAACTCCGTGCGAATGCATGCGAGTTCCAAGGCTCCGGCCCGATATGCGGGTCGGCTGGAGGATAGGGGAGGTGGTAGAGAGGTGAGTCTTGAGAAGGGCAAGCCTCGTAGCTGGACCGATGCCGAGAAGTGGCAGGTCTGGCTTACGGGGATCGGCCTGTTGACAACCATCGCTGCCAGCGTGATGCAGTTCGCTCGATGAGCGACTCACGCGCGAGAACGGTCGGGATCGGGTGCTGCACATGCAGCGAGCCCGGTCTGCTGCTACGCGACCGGGCTCGCTGACTGCATGAGGGCCTGGGTCTGGTTGCCGCCGGATCCAGGTCCTCGTTCGTTCCAGAGTCTTCGTTAGCTCTAGAGGTAACTAGAGCTATCTAGAGCTAACTAGAACTAACTAGAGCTATCTAGCAGCCGGAGTCTCTCACGACGTAGCTAATACCCTCAAGTTTTGCGGGGTAGACTCCGCCCTCATTTCGAGCTTACGGTTCGCGACGATTTGCGTCGTTCATTGATCGGCTTGTCCTGTGGGAGAAGTCCGTCCGTCATCTCACCTGTACGCCCTCTGCCAGCAAACACCGAGGCCACAGCCTTGCGCGTGCGCTCTCTGCTGGAGGGCATGAGATGCGCGTACACCCTGAGCGTCAGGCCGGGGTCGGAGTGGCCCAGGTACTCGGCGAGCGCCTTGACGTTCTCCCCCGCGTCCAGGAGGACGGAGGCATAGAAGTGGCGGAGGGCGTGCATACCGTTCTCGCGCGACTCCGAGTAGGGCTCGCCGGGTTCGGGGACCGGGATCACCCCGGCCGCGGCGAGCGCTGGCTTCCACGCGTCGTCGTTGAGCGACGTCCGCCAGACATGGCCGCCACGCGGTGCCGTGAAGACCAGCCGCTTGGTCATGGGCGGGCCGTCCGCAATCTTCCACGGCAGAGTGATCTCCGCGGGCGGGAGGCCCTGGATTCTCAAGCTTGGTGCCTTCGACGCTGTGGCCCGGGCACGACGAAGCCCCGGGCGCCCGTGTTGGGGCACTGGCGACCGGGGCTGGGGGAGGGGAGCCGACCAGGCGTCGTTGACGGTCCGTGGGTGGCTTCCCCTTTGGTTGGGCGGGGCTATGCGGTGTGGGGGTAGGTCAGGTCTTCGTCGAGGGTGGGGCCGTGGGGGACCGTTGGGGCGCAGTGGGGGCAGGCGTAGAGGGTGGTGCCGGGGCCGCTGGGGCTGGGGAGCCAGCGGATGTGGACCGGGGCCGTTGTTTCCGTGGCGCATTGGATGCACCTGGCGGTGAAGGCCTTGGGTGGGGGTGAGGTCAGGGCGTCGGTGGTCATGAGGCGGCGCCCGGGTGGAGGCGGAGTTGGAGGGTGGTGTCCAGTGGGGCGTACGGGCGGACCAGGGGGATGTCCTCGCCGTTGAAGGGGCGTTGGCGTTCGAGGACGTGTGCGGGGGTGGGGGTGGTCCACGGGGTCATCCAGAGCGTCAGCGGCATGCG
Organism: Streptomyces tsukubensis; assembly: GCF_003932715.1. Taxonomy (NCBI): domain Bacteria; kingdom Bacillati; phylum Actinomycetota; class Actinomycetes; order Kitasatosporales; family Streptomycetaceae; genus Streptomyces; species Streptomyces tsukubensis. Next base: position 3,552,221 of record NZ_CP020700.1, read on the forward strand.
GGTCGGCGCCGGGGTTTGGCGGTGGCGGCCGTGGGCGGGGAAGAGTGTTTTCAGGGCGCGGTGGATCAGTTGGACAATATGCTTGGGCATACGTTGGTCAGCTCCTTGGAAGCTGGGTGGCGAGCCTCGGCGGGCCGGTCCTACGCGGACCGCCGGGGCGTTTGTTCGGTGGCGAGGTGGTCGGCCAGTTCGAGGGCGAGGCCGGTGACGAGCGCCTGTGCAAGGAATTGGGCAGCCTCGGGGCGCACTTGGCCGAGGCAGACGAGGCCGTCGCCGTATACGTTCACGTCGGCCTTGAGTCCGGGGAAGTCGCTGTCGAGGCCCAAGGCGCGGAGCCGGTCTGCGAAGGCGGCTGTGCCTCGGTGGGCACGGGACCAGCCGCGTACGTAGGAGATGCCGGGCGCGAGTTCTTCCGCTCGCCTTGCGATCACACCTCTGCGGTCGGTCATGTCGGCGTCTCCTCTCCCCGGTCGGTGTGGGTGTTCGATGCGGCTTGGCGTGCGCAGGTGGCGTCGCCGGGCCATTCGCAGGACAGTGCGCGGTCGAGGAGTGCGGCCAGTCGCTCGGCCGTCTCCGGCGAGACGCGGCCTAGTTCGACGAGGCCGTGCCCGAACGCGTTCATCTGGGCCTGGAGGTAGGGGAAGTCCTTCTCCAGGCCGGCCGAGACGAGGACGTCCCGCAGGGCGGCGGTGGCGTCCCGGGCCGCGTACCAGGGTTCGCTTTCGGCGGGTGACCAGTGGGCGAAGTCATGCCCCATCGGTCGTCTCCTCCGGCCATTCCTCCGACTCAAGGTCGAGGAACTCCGAGCCGTAGCGGTCGAACCGGTTGAGCAGCCGCGTGGTCGCGACGATCACGACCGCCAAGGCGACCGCTCGCAGCGGAGAGCCCTCCACAGGGCGAGCCGGGGCGGCGATCCACTGGTAGCGGTCGCCGGACAGGGGCATGGGGCCAGGGATCATGACGGATGAGCCCTTGGCCAGGTAGGAGTAGCCGGGCCGGTCGCCGTACTCCGATTCCGTGGCCACGGTCCGCTCGAAGCGCTTGCGCGAACCGGCGTTGAGGAGAAAGCCGACCTCGCTGCTGCCCAGGTCGGACAGGACGGGCCCGCACGGCATGCCCCGCTGCTGGAGTTGGTGGAAGACCTCCAGCCCTGTCCGCTGCTCTACAACGACCACGTCGAAGTGAAGCCCTGCCGGGAACAGGTGAGGGGCGCGGGGGTCGTCGGCCCATACGGAGCGGCATTTCTCCGGATCGTCGGCGGCGTCGGACAGCCACTGCCTGCCGCGCCTCGTCATCTTCTGCACGTCGGTTCACCTCAATCGGTCCACGGCGACCGCTGGGAGTCGTCGTGCTCCCAGATTTGTGGTGAAGGCCCTGTTCAGGGCAGATGACGAGGGGTGACATGGGGTGACGAGGGGCGTCACCCCGGGGTGCCGTCCCGAGCATTCCTTCGCGCGAATTCCCCTCCTCCGAGGGCGCGTAGTAGTCGCGTGTTCCTTATATTCACTTTGCGGCAGCTACAGCCACGGGGGAGGTGGGCACCATGACCGGTACACAGCAGATGGGGACGCAGCTTCTCAGTGCGCGGCGGAGCCGGGGGTGGAGTCAGGCGCGGCTCATCCGGGAGTTACGGACCGCAGCGGGCCGCAAAGGGCAGGCCCTGCCGGCCGACGCCAGCGTGAAGCGGCGGATCGCGAGCTGGGAGAACAACCACGGGGTTCCGGACGAGTTCTACGCGGGGTTGCTGTGCGAAGCACTCGGGCTGGCCCCGGGGGATCTCGGGATACGGGATCACGAGGTTCACGGACTCCCGGATCTGAGGTATCCGGAGAGCGTGGGTGCCGCGATCGGGGCGGTCGGGCCGTTATGGCTGGCCGACCTTGCCGGTGACACATCGCTGCTCACGGCAGATGCGTTGGACGGCCCCTGGCACGAAGCCTCGTTGCAGTGGCTCGTAGCACCCGACACCCGACCCTGCGCCGCCCCGGCGGACGCGTGGCCCCGAGTCGGTCTCACCGACGTCGCAATGATCAAGACGACCGCCGATATGTTCGCCCAGCTCGACGACCGCTTCGGCGGGGACCACGCACGGCACAGCCTCATCCAGTACCTCAGCCGCGATGTCGCTCCACTGCTGTCGGGGCAGTACACCGAAGCCGTCGGGCGGGCCCTGTTCTCCACGGTTGGCGAAGCCTTGCGCCTGGCCGGCTGGATGTCGTACGACGCCTGTCACCACGGACTTGCCCAGCGGTACTTTGTGCATGGGCTGCGACTGGCCCAGGACAGCGACGACCGGCGGCTTGCCGGGAGCATCCTCTCCGCCATGAGCCACCAGGCCACCTTCCTCGGCCGCTACACCCAGGCCGCCACCCTGGCCCGCGCCGCACGGATGGGTATCTCCCGCGTTGCGACACCGACCCTGCTGGCCCAGTTCCACGCGATGGAAGCCCGCGCCCTCGCCCGCACCGGAGATACCCGCGCCTGCGAACTCGCCCTCGCGGAAGCCACCACCGCGCTGGACCGAAGGAACAACGACGACGAGCCGGAGTGGATCACCTACTTCGACGATGTCGAACTCGCCGCGGAGGCCGCACACTGCTTCCGCGACGTCAGCAGCGCCCGCCGGTCCGTCGCCCACGCCGAGAACGCAGTCAGCGGCACGCACGTCCGCAGCGACTTCTTCGCCACCATGGTCCTCGCCGATGCCCAGATGCACGCAGGCAACCCCGAAGAGGCATGCCGGGTCGCAGCCGATGCGCTCGACCTCGGAGAGCAGCTCAGATCAGCGCGCTGCGTCAGCTACCTTGCCGAGTTCCGGCAGAATCTCGCACAAGCATCGACCACGACCGCCGTACGCGACTTCCACGAACTGGCCGCCGAACACCGGCTCTGGCGCGAGGCAGCGGGCATGGAGTGAACGCTCAGAACGCCTGCCAGTCCTTGCGGCTTCCACCGGTACGCAGGGCGTGCACCCGCCGGGCGAACTCTTCCGCCGCCTCTTCGCTCGTGGTGACCTGATGGCCGATCCACAGCGTCATCTTCAGCTCGCGCAGATCTGCAAGGACCGGGTAGCCGGGCCAGTTCATCAGGTCGAAGCCGTAGTGGTAGACGAACGACTCGTACTCGGTACGGGTGTGCCAGCCGAACCGCTCGTAGTACAGCGAAGTCAGTACGAGGTCCCACTCCCGCTGCCCCAGCGAGAAGCCGTCCAGGTCGATCAGCAGCGGCCGGCCGTCCCGGTCCCGGATCGCGTTCCCGACGTTGGCATCCCCGTGGATCATGCCGAAGTCGAGAACCCAGTCCAAGCGGTCGTACTCCTTCTGTATCCGCTCCGCCCGCTCGTTCAGAAACGCCACATCGTCGCCGGGAACGCCACCCAGAGCGCGGAGGGTGTCCCACACCTCCTGGAACGGGTCGTAATAAGGAAGGGCCAGCGCCCCCGGCTCCTCCAGCCAGTGCAACCGCCGCAGCAAGTCACCCAGCTCCCGCAGGTCGGCATAGACCTCCGTGTCCTGCGCACTGGCCCAGAACGTCACCACCCTGCCGTCCACCACCAGCGGCTGCTCCAGACCCGCAACCACCCGCGTCGCGGCGAACCCCTCACCCTCCAGCCACCGGGCCACCCGCACCGCGCGCGTCATATCCGCCAGCGAACCGGGATCCCGGGCGATCCGTACGATCACCGGCGAGCCGGCCAGCCGGTACACGGCATTGGAACCGAGCCGCAGCAGCTCCGCACCAGCCGGATCGAACCCGGCCGCCCGGCACGCCGACACCAGGACTACCCCCGCCGCTTCCTCCGTGAACACACCGCCAACACCCGCGCCCGAAGTCATACTCCGACGCTACAGGCACCGTCTCCGACGGTCTGCTGTACAGCAGTGAAGTACAGCAACCCGCCCGGGCAACTGCGCCGCGACCGTGGGGCCCTGCCCGCAAAACGGCTGAGACTCGGGCCGTCTCTGGGCCGTCCGAGGCTGCCCAGAAGGGGCGAAGGACAGCCGACAACGACCACCAGATGTACTCCATCACCACGCCTGAGCAGCAAAGACGCAGGTCATCAAGATCCCCGACAAGAACAATTAAACGACATTAACTCAAGCCCCCTTCCTGCAGGTTCACCGAGGGCAGGGGGCTTGGTGCTGCATTGCCTCTCCGAACAGCCAGGCGTTCAACGATCGCCCCGGAGACGGCCTACGAATGCCCCCCGGATGACAACGCGAGGTCCACTTAGACCCGCAGCGCCAGCCGACTCCACCGAAAGGAGCTGTGATAACCGCTGACTAGCCGGGGGACTTCCCCCATCCAGCGCCACCCGATAATACAATGAATCACAGGAAAATTATATCCGGAAATTCAATCCCGCTCCCCCACATTTGATCGGAGCGGCAGATAAGCCCTACCATTTGACCATGTCGCGAACACCGGTCCAGTCGCGGTTGATCTCCGCACTGAAAGCTGCCCGAACAAGCGAGCCTTACCCTGTATGGGTTACATGGCTGACGCTCAGCAAACAAGTTTACGGGCGCTCAGCAGAGCGCAATGTACTGAACCTGAGGCGCGTCGCAACAAACGCCGGCCTAGAGGGATTGAAATACACGGACGGGAAATGCGCCGGGGCGCGCATTCCCCTTTCGCGCGAAGAAGACTGGCTCCTCGACTGGACTCTGAAAGTTACCGGACGAGGGAATTATTCAGCCGACTTCTCCAAGTACACAGCTCCAACAAAAGAGGAAATTCTACTAGCCCTCCGTACCGGCCTAGCGCAGAGACGAACCCCACTGCGGCTCGACGTGGCGAAAGCCGTAAAAATCGTCAACAGGCACTGCGGGACAAATTTCGATCCAGGGGAAACGGCCTGGTCGGTTGTCGACTACCAAAGAAGGTGGAACGATAGACGAGCGGAGCTCATGCACCGAATCGCCGGAGGGATGCAGGAACTGCACAACCTGGTCTCCCAGCGGGAAGCAGAGCAGCGCATGGTCAGCGTCGGACCCTTCCTTATTGACCCGACCTCGCAGCGGAGATGCCCCTGCTGCCAGCAGGATGTCTTGAATGGCATTCCGATTTCCGGGGTGACCTGGATTGCATAGGCCTGCTGGAGCGGGTCGTAGAAGGGAAGGCCGGCAACCCCAGCCCTCCAGGCAGTGCAACCGCCGCAGCAAGTCACCCAGCTCCCGCAGAACGGCATAGGCCACCGCGTCCTGCACACTGCCCCGAACACGACCACCCGGCCGTCAACCGCCAGAGGCTGCTCCAGACTCGTAAGGCCGGACCAGCCGTGCCGCGGGCGCGGGGCGTACGCACAGGGCTGAGGCCTGGCCATGGAGTAACAGAGCCCCGGCCGGGGCCTCCCCGGCCCGCCCGAGCCCGCTCCACCGCACCCGGGTTCGCCAACCACCGCTGCAGGACAGGCCACTTGGCTACTCTTTGAAACCATGACCAATGCGCAGCCCGCCGGCTTCTGGAGCTACACCCATCGTGATGATCAACTGGACTCGGGACGGATCGCCCGTCTGTCGGAGCGCATAGCCAACGAGTTCGAGATCATCACCGGCGAACCTCTTGAGATCTTTATGGACAAGAGGTCGATCGAGTGGGGCGACGCGTGGCGAATGCGTCTCGACTCCGCGTTGACCGGAACCACCTTTCTCATACCTGTCATCACACCGAACTTCCTGAAGAGTCAAGAGTGCAGGCGCGAGGTCATCAGGTTCTCCGGCCACGCGGCCAGCCTGGGGCTGGACGAGCTACTGCTGCCGATCCACTATGTGAATGTTCCCCAACTCACGTACGGATCCGACGATCACCCTTCGGATGAAGTCGTCCAGCTCATCGCGCGGCGACAGTGGGTGGACTGGCGTGAACTGCGGCTCGAAGACGAGGCGTCGCCTGTGTATCGGCAGGCCGTGCACAAACTGGCGTTGAAGATCTCGGAGGTGCTGGAGTCGGCACCGCCCGCCAGGCCAGTGGAGATGGTCCACCAGGGTCTCATTGCCGATGATGAACCACCGGGTTTTCTGGAGCTCATGGCAGAGGCCGAGACCGCACTGCCCGTGTGGGTGGGGATCGCACAGAAGTTCCCGGAAGTCATCTCGGCCATCGACCATGAGACCTCCTGGGCAGCCGAAGAAATGGTCAAGTCGGACGCCCGGGGTGGAGGGTTCGCCGGTCGGATGCGTGTGACCGAGCAGCTTTCCGAGCGGCTCGCCGGACCCGTGGCACAGGTGGAAACGCTGGGAGGGCAGTACTGGGCAGCCCTTGCTTCCATTGACCCGGGCATCCAGGGGTTTATCAGACGAGCGGGTGAAGAGGATCTTCCTCCGGAAGACCAGCAGGCCGTTCGCGAGTTCTTCCGGCAAATCCAGGCGCTGACGTTGACATCCAGTGCTACGACCACGCAGCTTCAAGGATTCTCCGACAGCATGGAAGGAGTTACCCAACTCAGCAGCCACTTGAAGCCGCGACTGAGGACCATCCAAGCTGCCGTGCAGAAAATGATCGACGGCCATACGGTGATCGACGAGTGGAGTCGTCTGATCGGCGAGACCGACCTCGGGGACGACGCGCCTTCCTAGCAGGTGGGCTGAGTGGGGTCAGTCCTCAAGGCGTTGCAGGATCTGCGTGAACTCGCCGTTCTCGACCAGACCGGTGAGGACTTGAACCATGTTGCTGATGCCGGCGTCGCGGACGATGAGTCCGTCCGAGCACCAGTAGTAGCGTCCTCCCAGAGCTTCACCGCTTGCCGCCCACCGCTTCATCAGCGTCTCAACGTAGCCAACTGTGCACATGGTTGCACTCCATCGGGATCCGTCCTGCAGCCGCACCTCGACGTCAATGTCGTACACCGCTTCGAGGTCCTCGCCTGCGTCCGGCAGGAACGCGGCTTCGAAGTGCTCGGTGTGGACGCGGTACCAGGGTTCATCCCAGCTGCCCGGTGGTGTGCCATGGCTCATCGGGCGAGCCTGATGGGCAGATGCCCGCTCGGCAACTGCTTTGTTCCGACACGCTTCCGGCGTGAACAGCGATCTTGTGCCCGATGGCTCGTAGGAGCGGGCAGGCCCGCTGATCCCGCCCCGGCCACCGCGACGGCATCGGCTTCCCGGGCGTAGGCCATTCGACGCTCGTCGAGCTGCGGCATGTCGAGCTGTTGGACCTCTGGCCACTACAGGCGGGTGGCCGGACCGCGCAGGCCGTACTCTGCCCGGGTGACCCGGTTGGTCGTGGCAGCGGGCGGAGGGGGCGACGCGGTCGCCGCAGCGATGCTCGACGCTGCCCTGTACGGCCCGGAGAATCCGGCGGTCGTCCTCACCTATGCCTGGGACCGCCTCCTGGTCGACCCGGTCCCCGGCCCCAGAACACCGGCGGACTTCACCTCACTCGGTCGTATGGCGCCGGGTGTCCCCGCCATTACCGCCTCTACCGAACCCGTCCCACCGGCGGGCTCCACACTCCCCCGCTTGGCACGCGAACTCCCCCAGACCTTCGCGCTGATCGACCCGCGCCACGGCGTGCAAGGCGTCACCGGGCAACTGGCCGAACTGGTGGAACAGCTCCACCCCGAGTCCGTCGACCTGCTGGACGTCGGCGGCGACATCCTCGCCCACGGCGACGAACCCGCCCTGCGCAGCCCCTTGGCGGACGCTCTGACGCTGGCCGCCTGCCACCGGCTCGGTGCCCCCGTACGTCTGCTCGTCGCCGGCCCCGGCCTCGACGGCGAACTAACCGCCGAGACCCTCCGCCCCCTGCTCGGCCGGCTCGTCACCACCTTCACTCCGGAGCACGCCGCCGCAGTCGACCCGGTCCTGGAGTGGCACCCCTCGGAGGCCACGGGCATGCTCGCGGCCACCGCCCGGGGGATCCGCGGACTGTGCGAAGCCCGCGACACCGGCTTCCCCGTCCCCCTCACCGACGAAAGCCCCACCGTCCACGAAGTCGACATGGACGACGCCTTCAAGCGGAACAGCCTGGCCCAGGCCATCACCACGACGACCACCCTCACGGCCGCGGAGGCACTCAGCCGGGAGATCTGCGGCTTCTCCGAGATCGACTACGAGCGCGACAAGGCCACCGGGTTGGCCTCCGCCCCGCCGAAGTCTTTCGAACCCGAATCCACCCTCACGCGCGTGGCCTCGTACGAGCACCAGGCTCGCGCCCGAGGGGTCACTCACACGACGTTCCGCCACCTCACCGAAGTGCTCAACCTCCCCGGCACCCACCGCGACATCCTCAAAGCCCTGCTGCTCACCCACTGCCCCGAGCAGTACACCCCACCCCTCTGGCATATCCCGCCGACAACCTGAGCTGCACCCCGGTCATGCCACGGGCGGCTCCCGGCGGGCCCGCGCGCGGTCGAAGGACCACGCCGCGATGCCGACGAGGACGGCCACCGCAGCCGCGTACGCCGGGAGCCAGCGGGTCGTCGTCGAGGAGAGGCAGTCGGCCACGGCCTCGTGGGACTGGGCGCGTTGGGCCGCGGCGAGGGCCGTCGGGCTGAAGCCCGGAGTGGCCGACAGCGCCGCCGCGGCCTGCTCGGAGGCGTACACACCGAGCTTCGGGCAGGACCCCCGGGTGCCCGGCATCGGGAAGAGCCACGACCAGCGTTGCAGCGCGGGGGCCAGGGTGATGGCCACGCAGAGGCCGACCACCATCGAGTACGCCGTCAGATTGCGGAAATATGTGGCGCCTGAGCCCGGGGTCCGGCGCGGGAGGCGGTAGAAGCAGACGATCAGGGCCAGCAGCGTCGCCCCGATATAGGTGGAGAACCACTGCCACGAGCCCTGGGCCAGTACGGCCGCCAGTACGCCGCCGAGCGCGATGCCGATGACGCCCGCCTGACTGCCGGAGTCGGGGGCGGCGGGCGGGGCGGGGTGGGGCATGGTCCGGCTCCTGAAGGGTGGGGACCCCAGGATCCGGGGCGGTGCCGTCCGGGTACGGCACCGGGCGGCAACCGGCGGGCGGGCTCAGTCTTTCGTGGGCGGGGCGTCCGTCAGGTGGGCGAACGCGTCCAGATTGCGGGTCGATTCGCCGCGGGATACCCGCCACGCGTACTCCTTGCGGATCGCGCTCGCGTAGCCCAGCTCCAGCAGCGTGTTGAAGGCGCCGTCCGACGCCTCCAGGACCGAGCCCAGCAGGCGGTCCACCTCCTCCGGGGTGATCACGGAGAGAGGGAGGCGGCCGGTCAGGTAGATGTCGCCGAGCTGGTCGATCGCGTACGCCACCCCGTACAGCTTGAGGTTCCGCTCCAGCAGCCAGCGGTGGACCGCGGCGTCGTTCTCGTCGGGGTGGCGGATGACGAAGGCGTTCACGGAGAGGGAGTGCGCGCCGATGCGGAGGGCGACGTTCGTCGCGAGTTTGCGGGTGCCGGGGAGGGCGACGACGTACGAACCGGGCTCCGGGTTCTCCCATTCCAGGCCGGCCTCGCGCAGGGTCGCTTCGATGACCTCGGCCGGGGATGTGCGTACGGCGTCGTCAGACATGGTGGGAGCGTACCCGGCGGCGGTAGTCGTGCAGGGCCGCGCTGTAGACGTCCGCCGTGGTGGCGGCCGCCGCGTCCCAGCCGAAGGACCGCGCGTGCAGGGCCGCCGCGGCGCCCATCCGGGCCTCCAGGACGGGGTCGTCGATCAGTCGGCGGAGCGCGGCGGCGTAGTCGGCGGGGTCGTGGCCCCGGACCAGGAAGCCCGTACTCCCGTCGCGTACCGCCACCGGCAGGCCGCCGACCGCCGCCGCGACCACCGGGGTGCCCGTCGCCTGGGCCTCGATGGCGACCAGGCCGAAGGATTCGCTGTACGAGGGCATGACCAGCGCGTTCGCGGCGTGGAACCAGTCGGCGAGCCGGTCCTGGCCGACCGGCGGGTGGAAGTGGACGACATCGGCGGTGCCGAGGCGGGCGGCGAGTTTCTGGAGGCCCTCGGGCCGGGCGAGGCCGCTACCACTGGGGCCGCCGACGACGGGGACGTAGAGCCGGGAACGGAGTGAGGGGTCGCGTTCCAGGAGCCGGGCCACCGCGTGGAGGAGGACATCGGGCGCCTTGAGGGGCTGTATCCGGCCGGCGAAGAGGGGGACGAAGGCGTTCCGGGGGATGCCGAGCCGGTCGCGGGCCCGGTCGCGGGCGGTGTCGGCGCCGTGTTTGCCGGGGTCGGGGCGGAAGCGGTCGAGGTTCACCCCGGGGTGGACGACCGCGACCTTCGCCGGGTCGGCGTCGTAGAAGCGGACGAGCTCGGCCGACTCCTCCGCGGTGTTCGCGATCAGCCGGTCCGCGGCGTTCACGATCTGTGTCTCGCCGATGACCCGGGACGGCGGTTCGGGGGTGTCGCCCTCGGCCAGCGCCGCATTTTTGACCTTGGCCATCGTGTGCATGGCGTGGACCAGCGGGACGCCCCAGCGTTCGGCGGCGAGCCACCCGACGTGGCCGGACAGCCAGTAGTGGGAGTGGACGAGGTCGTAGTGGCCGGGGCGGTGGCGGGCCCAGGCGCGCATCACTCCGTGGGTGAAGGCGCAGAGCTGGCCGGGCAGGTCTTCCTTGGCCAGTCCCTCGTACGGGCCTGCGTCCACATGCCGTACGAGGACTCCGGGCGCGAGTTCCACCGTGTCGGGCAGACCGCCGGCGGTCGAGCGGGTGAAGATCTCGACCTCGATGTTGATGGCGGCGAGCCGCCGGGCCAGCTCGACGATGTAGACGTTCATCCCGCCCGCGTCGCCCGTGCCGGGCTGGTGGAGGGGCGAGGTGTGCACGCTGAGCATGGCGATACGGCGCGGCTTGCGGGGGCCCCCGGGGAATCTGAGGCGGGGTGCCAGACCGGTGGAGATGCGGGAGACGTACTGGCTCACGCGAAGACCCTCCTCGTTCCGGGCATGGCAAAAGGCGGACTGCTCTCGGCCTTCCGCCACCGCACAACAGCGGACTGGCCCCTTCCATTTCCCGCTGCCCACCACTTTGCCAAATCGTGATGGGGAGGGGCGGCGGGAGGGGGCCGGGGAGGGACGGCAGGGAGGGGTCCAGCCAAGGTGAGCCCAGAAGGGGCAGTGAGACGATCTTGAAGGCGTGAGCCCGCGTTCCGGGCCTGCCACCGAGGGCTTGGCCCTGTCCCGGGTTCCGCTGTTCTGATCCTTCACCGGCGCTGACGCCGCGATGATCCCGCGCGGACGTGTACGGCGCGTCCGGCAGGGGCTGGGCATCGGGTGGGGTGGGGATGACTTCGATCGAGCGGACTGCGTATCCGCGGTTCAAGCGGCTGATCACCGCGCGCGAGCTGCGCCGAAGCAGCCGCCTACGTCTAGCGCCAGGCCCGCCAGGCCCGCCAGGCCCGCGAGGCCGAAGAGGCACGCCGCCGGGCCGAAGCCGAGGAACAGCGGCGTCTGGCCGCGCTGTCCGCCGACTGCGACCGGGTGCCGGGCGGGACGGAGGACGGTCCGGCCCGGCCCGCAGCCGCCCCACCGGCAAGTACAGGGACTTCAACGAGTTCGAGATCCTCGCCCGGATCCGGCCCGCCGGTGCGTGGATGCCCCAGGAATGACTCTCGCCGTCGAACGCCCGAGCCAAGAGTTTCGACCGAAACTCTTCCGGCCGCGAGTCAGCGCCGAGGGGCGGCCTCAGCGGTTGCGCCGGGACAACCCCTTCGGCGCGCTGCTACGGGGTCGCTCGGTTGAGCAGGGTCGGTCCAACACCCATCCAGCGGGGCACGGGCCTGTCAGCGAGCTCCGGCTGGCCGGAGTCCTCGGGGCGATGCCGATCAGCCGCCGTACCTTGTCGCGCTCGGGCTCGGACGCACGGACCCCGGACTGGACGTCGGCCATGATCAGCCGGAGCGGATGGGCCTCTACGCGGACACGGCCTCGCTGGTGCTCGGTGAGGTGCCGCCTCGCGATGTAGAAGTTGTCCGCGCAGTCCAAGCCCGCAGCGAGTGCGGTCCGGTCGATGCGGTCGCCGAGCTGGTGGCCTCCGGCGGTCCAGGCGTACCAGATCCGGCAGGAGCCGTCCGGCCGGTAGAACACCGTGTACAGGAACATCTCCGGGCCGAAGTCGGCGGCGATGCCGTCGACCACGGCCTTCTCCACCGGGGTCGGGTCGCCGGTCGGCGTGAGAATGACCGGTGCCGTGGGCGAGAGCGTAGGCAACATCGTGGCTCCTCCTCAGAACCAGTGGGGGCGGTAGGCGCCGCCCGCGCGGGTGGGGCAGTCGTCTCCAGGCCGCAACGGCAGGTTCCCGGCCTCGTACGCGGCGTCGATCTCGTCCTTCGTCAGCTCGCGGTTTCCGACAGCGGTGAACTCCCACTTGCTGGACTCGACCTCGCTCCAGCCGTCCGGGTCGAGTTCGTAGACGCGGCGCACGAGGCCGTCCACGGCCACGATCGCGTACTGGGCCTCAGCACGGACCCTCTTGCCAATGGGCCAGATCCCCCGGTCGCTCGCGTACTGCCCGGCGTCGCCGACTTCGCCGTACGCGCCGCGCAGGTCGGCGGGGTCCTCCCGAACCCGGTCCCGCCGCGAGATCACCGCGGCCACCTTCTTGCCGTGGCGGACATGACCGAAGCGCTGCTCGGCGGCCTGTCGGCTGGTGCCGAGCGCGTCGCCGACGTCGGCGAACGTAGTGTCTGGCAAGAGGCGCCCCCGTTCTTCTCGGCCGACTGCGGGCCGCCCGCCCGGCGGCCCTCCGCTTCGCCGGGCCCCGCCCGCACCCCGGGCGGCAGCGGCGCGAGGTCCTGGGACCCCCTTCCGTCCCGGCTGTGATTCACGTCACTGCCGGCGCCTCGGTGCAGCACCCGGCCCCGTTCCGCCGTCATGGGGGCAGTGATCGGGACGGGACGAGGAGAGGAGGTCGGCGGGTGAGGTTTCGCAGGAGCGGTCCGGGCATCGGATTCACGGAGTTCGTCGCACAGCGGTCGGGAGCGTTGTTCCGCACCGCGTATGCGCTGACCGGTGACGTGCACGTGGCCGAGGATCTGGTGCAGGAGACGCTGGAGCGGGCGTGCCGACAGTGGCGGAAGGTCGCGGTGGCGGACTCGCCGGAGGCGTACGTGCGCAAAGTGCTGGTCAACCTGGCCAACGACCGCTGGCGGCGGCTGTCGCGCCGGGGCGAGCGCCCCGGGCTGTCGGGGGTGCCCGAGACGGCCGACCCCCGGGACCGGTTCGGGCAGGTGGATCTGCGCGCGGAACTGATCGAGGCACTGCTCGGGCTGCCGATGGGCATGCGCAGCGTGGTGGTCCTGTACTACCTGCACGATCTGGACGCCCGGCAGGTCGCCGACGTCCTGGACATCTCTTCGAGTGCGGTGAGGTCCCAGCTCGCCCGCGGCCTGGCCAAGCTGCGCGATTCCGTATCGGGCGCCCAGGCGCCGCACACGCCGTCGGCCGCTTTCGGAGGTACGAAGTGAGGAACACGTCGTCCGGACCGGCCCCGTTCGAGCCGGGCCTCGAAGCCGAGCTGCGTGCCGCGGTGGCCTCCTTCGCCGACGGGCCGACGGCGCCGGTCGTCGACGCGGCCGCGATCGAGCGAGCCGTCAGCCGCAGCCGCACCCGCCGGGCGCTCCTCGGCACCGCTGCGGCGTGCTGCGTGCTGGCGTGCGCCACGGTGGGGTTCTTCGCGCTGAAGCCCGTGCCGCCCGCGCCCGGCGCCTCCCCGTCCCTGTCCCCACCGGCGAACGGGGCGTGCACCCCGCTCGCCACCGGCACCCCCAAGAGCGGAAGCGCCGATGCGACTCCGACACAGGAGCAGGAGCAGACCGCGGGAGCGGGCATCGCGCTGCCGGACCTGGCCGGCATGCCGGTCGAACAGGCCGGAAGCCTGCTGCGCGGACTCGGACTGAGCTGCACGATCATGCGGCACACGGACTGGAACGCTCCCGCCGGGCAGGTGATCAGCAGTCAGCCCCGGGGCGGCGCAAAACCGGTGGCACCGGGCTCGTCCGTCCTCCTGCTGGTCTCGACGGGCAAACCCGGCGGAACCTGAGCGACCGGGCCCTTCGGCCCGCGCACCGGCCGAGTGACCCAGGGGCCGGTGCCGGGCAGTCCGTCGACCGCGGCGCACCGGCTGGACGCCCGCCCCTCCGGGCCGCTGCTGGACTTTTCCGAGGGGCGCGTGCGGGGAGAGGAGTGAGGGGGGAGGCCTTCCCGGCGCCGGGGCCACGTCCTCCCGGGTGCCGGAGCCGGTCGTACCGGAGGGGCCATACCCTCGACGTATGAGCACCCGTCCCGTCGGTACCGCCACCCGCGGGACGACCAATCCGAACCGGCTGCGCCGCATGGACCGCTGGATTGCGGCCGCGCACGGGCGCGCGCTGCGGGCGAGCGGGCGTCCGCTGGCCGTGGACCTCGGGTACGGCGCGGCTCCCTGGACCACCCTGGAACTCGCGCGGCGGCTGCGCGCCGAGGCCGATCCGCGCTGCGAGGTGGTCGGCATCGAGATCGACCCGGAGCGGGTGGCGGCGGCGAAACCGTACGAGGAGGCCGGGCTGAGCTTCCGGCACGGCGGTTTCGAGGTGCCGGTCGAGGTCCCGCCGACGCTGATCCGGGCGGCGAATGTGCTGCGGCAGTACGAGGAGGGGGAGGTCGCCGCCGTATGGGCGCGGCTGTGCGGGCGGCTGGCGCCGGACGGGCTGCTCGTGGAGGGGACGTGTGACGAGATCGGGCGGCGTCATGTGTGGGTGGCGCTGGGGCCCGAGGGGCCGCGTACGGTCACCTTCGCGGCCCGGCTCGGCTCCCTGGACCGCCCCTCCGACCTGGCGGAACGGCTGCCGAAGGCGCTGATCCACCGGAATGTGCCGGGTGAGCCGGTGCATGCGTTCCTGCGGGACTTCGACCGGGCGTGGGCGGCGGCCGCGCCGTACGCCTCGCTGGGGGCGCGTCAGCGGTGGATCGCGGCGGTGGGGGCGCTGGGGGCGGACTGGCCGCTGCGGGACGACCGGCGGCGGTGGCGGCAGGGCGAGGTCACGGTGGCCTGGGAGGCGCTGGCGCCCGGTGGAGGCGGCTGAGGCCGCAGGGCAGCTGTGCCCGTTTTCGGTCACTGGTTCGAGTGAACGTGTATCCGGGCAGGGAACCCGGGGGCCGGGGCGGACGTATTGAGGGTGATACGCCGGGCGCGTGATGGACCGAGGGGGACGTGATAGGCCGAGGGACCCTGTCGATTTGGGCGGGGCCATGACACCATCACCGCAGCTCAAAAAGTTACTGACGCTTCATCAGATCATTGGATAGTTGCCGCTGTTGCACGGGGTGCGGGAGCTGAAGGAGGGGGAATCGTGACGCGACGACACTGGGCCGCCGCCGCGATCGTTCTGGTCTGCGCGGTGACGCTGTCGGCGGTTCCGGCCACCACCGCCTTCGCGGCGCCGGGTGAGCCCACGCCTCCGGTGGCTCCACCCCTGGGGACGGCAGGGACGGCAGGGACGGCAGGGACGGCGGGCACGGCTGCCGGTTCGGCCGGTGCTGTCGGTTCGCCTGTTGCGGGCGGGAAGACGCTGGAGCAGGTCCGGCTGGAGATAGAGGACCTCTACCACCAGGCCGTATCCGCCACGGACGCGTACAACCTCGCGGAGGAGCAGGCCGATCGGCAGTCGTCGGAGATCGTGCAGCTGGCCAAGGAGGCCGCCCGCGCCCAGCAGCGCATCGACGATCTGAAGGACGCCGCGGGCACCGCCGCCCGCGCCCAGTACCGGACGGGCGGACTGCCGTACGAGGCGCGGTTCATGCTGACCGACGATCCCCAGCTCTTCCTCGACAACGCGAGCAGACTGGCCCAGGGGCAGAAGGCGACGAAGGACCTGCTGCGCGATCTGAAGCAGGCCCGGTCCGAACTGGACACCTACGCGCAGAACGCCGGCACCCACTGGAAGTCCCTGGAGGCCCAGCGCCAGCGCATGGCGGACGCCAAGAAGCGCGTCGCCACGAAGATCGCCGAGGCGGAGAAGCTGGAAGCCCGGCTGGAGAAGGAGGAGAGGGCCCGGCTGCTGCTCCTGGAGAAGCAGGCCGCGGAGCGGGCCCAGACCGCCTGGCTGCAGTCGGGCGCCCTGAAGGAGGTCAAGGGCACCGTCAGCGCCGAGGGCGGCAAGGCGGTGGAGTTCGCGCTTGCCCAGGTCGGGTTGCCGTACGCATGGGGTGCGGAGGGCCCGAAGTCGTACGACTGCTCGGGGCTGACGTCGAAGGCGTGGGCGGCGGCCGGCGTGACGATACCGCGCACCTCGCAGGAGCAGTGGCGGCAGTTGCGGCGGATCGACATGAAGGAGATGCGGGCGGGCGACCTGATCATCTACCACGCCGACGCGAGCCACGTCGGGATGTACATAGGCGACGGCAAGATAGTCCACTCCCCGCGCCCCGGCCGCACGGTCACCGTCACGGGTGCCGGAGCCAACAAGATCCTCGGAGTGGTCCGCCCCGGCGCCTGAGCCGGGGCTCGCGGGGGCCGAGGAGGCCGGGGGCCGGGGATTCGGGGCCGGGGATTCGGGGCCGACCGGCCGGTCGCCGCGGCGGGAGTCCGCGCTCGGGCATCCGGCACGGCCGCGCTGTGCTCCCGGGGGCCGCAGGGGCCGGTGTCAGGGAGCCGAGGCGGCCCCCGGGGGTGTGAGCCCGCGCCGGGGCGTCCGGCGCGGGCGCCCGGTGTGCGTTCGGTCACGCGGGCCGGGGGCGGCGGTGGAACCGGGCCGGGGGTGAAGGGCCCCGGGCGTGGCGGGTGGAAACCGGGTGGAGGGCCGCGGGAGGGTGGCCGAGTCGGTCACGGCGGGAGCGGAAGCGCATTCCGTTGGACCGCACCGGAGCGCTATGGTCCCCGTCGGCGGGTCGTCGATCGGCGGTCCTCCGCGCCCTCGGGGGAGGGAAAGGAACCGGACCCATGGCCGTACCCGTACCGCGACAGAGGAACTCCTCCGTCACGGGAGCCGAAGCAGACGCCTCGGCGCCCGCAGCCACCAGCGCCGCCGCTGCCGCCGAACCCACGGTCGGCGGGGCCGCCGCTCCCGCCGCCGAGCCCGCGCAGCTCACGCTCCTGGTCATCGAGGACGACCCCACCGGGACGTTCACCGTCCCCGAGCTGACCGAGTCCGGTGGTGGCACGGCGACCCGGGTCCGGATCAGGACCGCCCGCAATCTGACCGAAGCGGAACGGCTCCTCACCGACGATGTGCACTGCGTCCTGCTCGACCTCGCCCTCCCCGCAGGCAACGCAGGCGCCGCGGACGGGCTGGGTCCGCTCCGGCACGTCCTGCGGCTCGCGCCCCGCCATGCCGTCCTCGCGCTGACCACCTCGGGCGATACCGAGCGCGCGGCCGAGGCGGTGAAGCTGGGCGCCCAGGACCATCTCTTCCGGGACGAGCTGGACGGGCGGCTCCTGAGCCGTACCGTGCGCTACGCGGTGGAGCGCAAGCGCGCCGACACCGCGCAGCGGAAGCTCGCCGAGTCCAAGCTGCGGGCCCAGGAGAACGCCCGGCTGGAGCGCGGGCTGCTGCCCACTCCCCTGCTGGAGGGGTCGGAGCTGCGGTTCGCCTCGCGCTATCGGCCCGGCCGCTCCCGGGCGCTGCTCGGCGGTGACTTCTACGACACGGTCCGCACCCCGGACGGCACGGTCCACGCCATGATCGGCGATGTCTGCGGTCACGGCCCGGACGAGGCGGCGCTCGGAGTGGAGCTGCGGATAGCCTGGCGCGCCCTGACCTTCGCGGGACTCTGCGGGGACGAGCTGCTCTCCACGCTCCAGCGGGTCCTGGAGCACGAGCGCGAGAGCGACGAGATCTTCGCAACGCTCTGCACGATCGACATCGCCCCGGACGGGCGCCGGGCGGGCCTCTGCCTGGCCGGGCACCCCTCGCCGCTGTTCATCCGCGGCGGCCAGGCGGCGCAGCTCCTGCCGCACGAGGGTGGCGGTCCCGCGCTCGGTCTGCTGCCGCGGGCCCGCTGGCCGCGCCACCAGATCGACCTGGGCGGGGCCTGGTCGCTGCTGCTCTACACGGACGGGCTGATCGAAGGCCGGACGGGACCGGGCGAGAAGCAGCGGCTGGGGCAGGAAGGCCTCCAGTCGATGATCACCCGTCTGCTGGCCTCGGGGCAGGAGGGCGAGGCGCTGCTGGAGTCGGCGGTCGTCCAGGCGCGCGAGCTGAACGGCGGCGAGCTGACGGACGATGTGGCGGTCCTGCTGCTGAGCCGCGGCTGACCGACCGGACCGCCGGGAAGGCGGCAGGCGCCGAGGGACCCGCCGAAGACAGCCGGCGCGGGGCAGGGGGCGGTCGGCACGGGGCACAGACAGCCGGCGCGGCGCCACGGATGGTCGGTGCGGAGGGTCGTCACGGGCAGTGGCCGCGGAGACCGGAAACGTATCCGGACCCGCGCCCGTCCTGATAGGCGTTGGTCCGGACAACCTGCGGCCCCGCCCCGGGAAGGGGAAGGGCGGCCGCCGGTGCTTACCGGCCGCCGTTGTACGGGCCGTACGGACCGTCGCTGCTGGAGCCGCCGCGGCGCTTGCCGCCGCCGCTGACCTGCCTGGTCGCGGGGCGGACGTCCACGAAGAAGACGATCGTCGCGACCAGCCCGAGCAGGGACAGGAAGAGCATCGGGATCAGCAGGTTCACCAGGACCGTGATACCGAGGATGATCAGCCAGAAGGGCTTGGTCTGCTTGTCGGCGGCGCGGAAGGCGTCCTCGCGGGTGAAGGCGGCCATCAGCAGCGCCGCCACGGACGAGACCGTGAAGACGAGGAAGAGGAGCAGCGACAGCGAGAAGTCGAAGTTCTCACGCAGCATGGTGGCACCGCCTAGGGGGTCGATGATGGAACGCCCTCACCGGAAACGGTACCCGGCATGGACGGAGAACGGACCGGACGCCTGAAAGGTGCCCGGTCCGCGCTCTTGCACTCCTCCGAGCGCCCGCGCGATCACTTAGCGGGCGGGTTCGTCTTCTTCGCGGCCGTCCGGCGGGCGGCGGGCGCCCGCCGCGGGGCGGGGGTCTTCTTCGCGGCGGCCTTCGGCTCGGCCTTGGGCTCCGTACCGGCCGCGGCCTTGTTCCCCGCGGCTCCGGCAGCGGGCTTGGCGGCCCGCGTCCGGGCCTTCGCCGCGGTCTTCGGCTCCCGCTTCGGCGCGGACGCGGGCGCGGACCGCGGGGCGGGCGCGGGCTCCGGCTCGACGGCGACCGCGATCTCGGTGATCTCCTCGGCGGCCTCGCCGCGCCAGGTTCGGACGGTCTGCTCGCCGTGCTCGGCGACGCGCTCGTACGTCTCCCGGGCCTTCACCGCGTACTCGGCGGCGACGCCGACCCCGCGGAGCGCCAGGTCCTGGGCGGTCTCGCCCAGCTTCTTCAGATCGTCGCCGTCGAGGCCGCCCAGCCCGGCGAAGACCTCGTTGACCTTGGCGGAGACGGTGGCCTGGGCCTCCTTGGCCTGGCCCGTCACCCGCTCCTGGACAGCCTTGGGGTCGGTGTTCCGCAGTTCGTTCAGATCGCTGCGGATCCCCTCGATGCGCTCCGGCGCCTCGGCGGCCAGCTGCTCCAGCAGCGCGGGGACCTTCAGTGCCTGCTGCACGGCGAGGTCGGCCGTACCGGCGGCGAAGTAGAGGGGGGTGGGGTCGCTGAGGTTCTTGCGCAGTTCGCGCAGGTCATCGGTGATGGCCATATCGGTGGTCCTCCCGTGGGACGCGGTTCAGTCCGAGCTCTGGGGCGTACCGGCGGCGCTGTCGCCGTGCCGCCCGCCCTTCCGGCTCTCGTCTGCATCGGCTTCGGCGGGCTTCTTCTGCGCGCCCCGCGGCTCCCGCGGGCCGTCCGGCCCTTCGGGGTCCTGCGGGGGCCGCACGACGTCCGCGCCCGTCGAGGCGTCCGTCGCGGCGGGGTCCGCGGCAGCAAAGCCGTCCGAGACCTCGTATCCGTTCTCCTTGCGGAAGGACTCGTAGATCTGGAGCAGAACGGCCTTCTGCCGCTCGTTTATGGAGGGGTCGGCGATGATGACCGCCCGGGTCTCCAGCTCCTCCCGGTCCCGCTCGTCGAGGATCCCGGCCCGCACATAGAGCGTCTCGGCGGAGATCCGCAGCGCCTTGGCGACCTGCTGGAGCACTTCCGCGCTCGGCTTGCGCAGCCCGCGTTCGATCTGGCTGAGATACGGATTGGACACCCCGGCGGCATCCGCGAGCTGCCGCAGCGAAAGCTGCGCACTGCGCCGCTGTTCGCGGAGGTACTCACCGAGATTGCCGACGTTGAGCGATGCCATGCCCCGATCGTGCACCAGCCCTGCTAACTATTGCAAGCAGATGCTTGCAATAGTGCGCTACACAACACGACTGCCGCGCGTCCGGGTGGGAGAAGGGCCGACCCGGCCTGCGGTACGGACTGCGGTACGGCCGGTGGCCGCGGCCCGGCCGGGCAGTGGCGGCCACCCCTCGGGCCCCGGCCGGAGGGGTGGCGCACGCACTGCCCGACGGTTCGAAGAGCCTCAGACGATACGAACCGGATCACATGTCACTGGCCGGCATCCTGCTGCGCCAGCCAGGTGGTCATCGCCCGGTTCGTTTCCTCCGGCTTCTCCTGTTGGATCCAGTGACCGCAATCCAGGTTGACCACCTCCACCCGGGGCACGAACTCCGCGAGTTTCTCGGACTTCCGGACCACATCCCGGTCGCCGTAGATCATGAGTGTGGGCTGCCGGATAATCGGGTCGGCGGCCGCCAGCACGTGCCAGTTGCGGTCGAGGTTCCGGTACCAGTTCACACTGCCCGTAAACCCCGTCGATGCGAAGGCGGAGACGAAAACGGCCAGTTCGCTGTCGCTCATGACGGGATCACCGAGTGGTGTTTCCGCCCTGGCGAGGTCGATCAGGGCCATACCCGGCCGAGGCTCGGCGGGGGGTACGTTCTTCCGGTAGAGATTGCGGAGGAACCGGAAGGTGTTCTCGTCGAAAACGGCGTCCGCGACGCCCGGCTGCCGATTGAAGTGGACGAAGTAGAAATCGCCGCCGAGCGCAGCTTCCATGACCTCGACCCAGGGCTTCGGGCCGCGCTCCTGGTAGGGCAGGCTCAGGTTGATCACCTTGTTCACACGGTCCGGATGCAGCAGGGTCAGCCCCCAGACGACCATGGCACCCCAGTCGTGACCGACGAAGGTGGCGTCCTGGTATCCGTAGTGGTCGAGCAGTGCGACGAGATCGCCCGTCAGGTGTTCGATGTCGTAGTCCGTCACTTCGGCCGGCCGGGACGAATTTCCGTAACCCCGCTGGTTCGGGACGATGACGTGGTAGCCCGCTGCGGCAAGGGCGGGAATCTGGTGGCGCCAGGAATAGGCGTGCTCCGGCCAGCCGTGACAGAGCACCACGGGCTTTCCTCCCTTTCGGGGGCCCGCTTCGAAGACTTCGAGTTCCACACCGTTGACCGGAACAAGGGTGGGCTCGGGGAAATCGGCTGGATTGAACATGACTTTTCCTCTCGTCTCTTCGGGGCGATCGGTCGACGAAGGTTCCCGAAGACGGTATCGGCGCAGCCCTGACAGGCCGAGGGGCGATACGAGTGTGGGCAGTGGACCTGTCGGTGAGGTCGTGTTGCCATCCTGCCGACCGAAAGCGGTCACCCCATGACCGGTTTCCGTGGAAGCGTTGCCGTTGTGCGAACCGACCGGCTGGTGGCCGTCCTCCTCCTGCTGCAGCGGCGCGAGCAGGTGACAGCGGCAGAGGTCGCCCGTGAGCTGGAGGTCTCCGAGCGCACGGCCCGCCGCGACCTCGACGCCCTGGCCATGGCCGGGGTGCCCGTGTACTCCGTGCAGGGCCGGGGCGGCGGCTGGCGGCTCGTGGGCGGCGCCCGTACCGACCTGTCCGGGCTGACCGCGAGTGAGGCCCGCGCCCTGTTCCTGGTCGCCGGCCCGGCCTCGGCTGCGACACCGGCCGTGAAGGCGGCTCTGCGCAAGCTCGTCCAAGCCCTGCCGGAGCCCTTCCGGGTGCAGGCCGAGGCGGCGGCTTCGTCGTTGGTCAGGGACCCGCAGCGATGGGGGTCGACCCGGGTCGAACACCCGCCGCCCCGCTTCCTCGACGAACTCCAGGACGCGGTGATCCGCGGCGTCCGGGTGCGCCTCGGCTACGTCGACCGCGAAGGCGCCGGGACCGAGAGGACCGTCCATCCGCTGGGCATTGTCGCCAAGGGTCCGTCCTGGTACCTCGTTGCCGGCACCGCGGCCGGCCGGCGGACCTTCCGTATCGACCGTGTGTCGTCCGTCGACCCGACCGGCGATCCCGTGGTCCGGCCCGAGGGCTTCGACCTTGCCGAGAGCTGGCGCGCGATCGCCGACGAGGTCGACCGCAGGCGAACGCCCCTCGAAATCCGGGCGGTCTGCGTGCCCCACGGGCTGGACGTGCTCCGGATGGCTTTCGGTGACCGGCTGGAGGTGGGAGGTGCCACGGCCGACGGCCGCATCGAGGTCGTGATCCGCGGCACCAACGAGTACGTCGGCGCCGGCGAGCTCGCCGGGCTGGTCGAATGGCTGGAGGTGACCGGCCCTCCCGGCGTACGGGACCGCTTGGCGTCGATCGGCAGGGCGCTCGTCGCGCGGTACGGCTGAGACCGTGCCGCCGTGCCGCCGTGCCGTAGCGCCGCCGTGCCGTAGCGCGAATCCCGGAGACGCCCTCGCGGACGGTTTCCCGGACCGGCCGAAACGGGCACGGCCGAGACGGTCACGGCCGAGTCGGGCACTCCAGGATCCGGCCGTCGACGGTCCCGATGAGCAGGTGCCCCCGGGGCGCCACGGCAAGGGACAGGGCCGTGGTCGGTGCCCCGTCGACCTTCAGCTCGGTATGCCAGCGCACCGAGCCGTCACCGGCATCCAGTGCCGTCAGGGCGCCGGAGTTGTAGGCCACGTAGACGGTGTCCCCGTCGGTGTCGAGGGCGGTGGCCTGATGATCGGTGCGGTGCTGCCACTCGACCGAGCCGTCCGGGGATCGCCGTACGACATAGGCGCTACCGGGTGGGAACCCCTGATGACGGTGGACGGCGCCGGCATGGACCAGGGACCGGCCCATTTCGACCGCGGGCCCCCCGTAGTGATGCTCCTCCGGTACCCAGGAGTGCGGGAAGAGCCGTCGCAGCGTCCCGTCGGCTTCCAGGGCGGCGACCCACTTGTCCCGGTGCGGCTGGTCCGGGACGGTGCCGACCAGGACGTACGGGCGGCTCGCGCGACGGACCGGGAACGGGTGGTTGAACAGGTCGAAGTGCCCGACCTTCGGACCGTTCACCGGACCGGCCTCCGGACCCTTCACCGGACCGTCGAGGTCGAACATCAGCAGCCGTTGCGAAAGCTCGCGGCGGCCGTCCAACCGTCTGAGGACCGTCCTGCGGCCGGCCGCGACGAGAACCGTGAACGTACCGGGGTTCAGGGTCTCCAGCACCTGCCCCGTGTCGACGGAGATCCGGGCCGTCCGGGGTGCGGACACCTCCCGGCCGCCTTCCGGCTTGAGGCGACCGCGGCGTTCGGCGTTGGTCCAGACCGATACGCCGTCGGGGGCCGGAATCAGCTGCCGACCGCCCTCCTCGTCCTCGACCGCCCACTGCAGGTCTCCCGACGGCAGCCACGACTCCGCCAGAACCCCGTCCAGAGCGGCCAGCACGCGGCCGTCCTCCGTACCTTCGACGGCCCACACCCGCCGGCGTACGGACCACTGCCGGCCGGCCGAGGTCGCGAGGTCCGCGAGGAACCGGCGGGCCGCCGCGCTGTGGTCCTGCCGGACGGCCGGTTCCGCGGGCACGGCCAGCTCCGCGGAACCGATCGTCCCCTGACCGACGGCACGCCAGTCCGAGCGGGTCACAACGACCGTATGGCCCTCCTCGGATGCCCGCGGGTTGTCCCAGTCGTCCCACGGCGCCAGGACCAGACGGAGTGCCGTCTCGCTGCGCCATTCCACATCGAGCACCTCCCGCGGGTACTTCAGGGCGGACACCGGTTCGCCGGAGTCGAGGTGTATCAGCAGCAGTTCGCCTGTGAAGAAGTAGCCGCCGTCGTAGGACCCCGTACCAACGGCCAACAGGGGAAGGGCCGGGTGGAAGGCGAGAGACCGGACGGGGTACCGGGACCGCACCAGGGTCCGGCATCGCAGCCCGTCCTGCTCATAGACACCGATCCGGTGCCCCGTCCATCCGGAGTCCGCGGTCCCATTGCCACTCCACTGGATATGCCCGAGGTCCCCGCCCACGGCGACCGTCCCCGAACGCTCGTCGGTGACGGCCAGAGCAGGTTCTCCGATCTCGGCGAACGGGCCGCCGCCGAGGACGCGTCGGACTGTCGGAGCAGGGGTCATACAGGGTTCCTCCCAGGGGCGGCGTCATGAGCTGCCGCCGTTCCGGGCCCGGTACGGCGGCAGCTCATGATCCCGCCGGGCGACGGGGGCGGACCAATGGATTTCAGCCGGGCAAGGCCCTGAACGCTCCCGGTGGGTGAGCGCGGCGAGCCGGCGGCATCGCAGACACGCGGTAACGCAGACACGCAGACACGAGGACGGATCCCGCGGTTGACCTTCCCCCTGGGGGAGCCCGCAGCATCGGTGGTGCCGGGCGGAGCGCCCGGAACGAGAAGGGGCGGGCATGGAGTTGCTGACCATCGGGGCGTTCGCGAAGGCGTCCCGGCTGTCACCGAAGGCGCTGCGTCTGTACGACGAACTCGGCCTGCTGACTCCCGCTCGCGTGGACCCGGTGACCGGCTACCGCCTCTACGCACCGGAACAACTGGATCAGGCCCGGCTGGTTGCCTGGCTCCGGCGGCTGGGGATGCCCCTCGCCCGCATCCGGCAGGTCTGTGCGCTGGAGGGCGGCCCGGCAGCCGAGGAGATCCGCGCGTTCTGGGCCCGGGCCGAAGCCGAGACCGCCGCACGGCGGGACCTGGCCGCCTTCCTCGTCGACCATCTCTCCCGAAAGGACCCCGTCATGTCCCCGGTCACCGAGCCCCTGGGCATCCGTTACGCCGCCCTTTCCGACCCCGGCCTGGTCCGGCAGAGCAACCAGGACACCGTCTACGCGGGGTCCCGGCTGCTCGCCGTCGCCGACGGCTACGGCAGCGGAGGTGCCCCCGCGAGCGCCGCCGCCGTCGAAGCGCTCAGAAGCCTCGAAGACGGCAGCATCCCGGCGGCCGGTCTCCTCAACGCCCTCGAAGACGCCGTCGACCGGGCCCGGCAGGCCGTGCGGGGCGTCTCCGGAGTCGACCCCGCTCCCGAAGACGCCGGGACCACGCTCACCGCGATGCTGTGGACCGGATCGCAGCTGGCCCTCGTCCATATCGGGGACTCCCGCGTCCACCTCCTGCGGGACGGGGAACTGTTCCAGATCACCCACGACCACACCCTGGTGCAGTCGATGGTCGACGAGGGGCGCCTTCGCCCGGAGGAGGCCGCCTCCCACCCCCAGCGGTCCCTGCTGATTCGCGCCCTGGGCCGGGGAGCGGACTCCACCCCCGATATGCGCCTGCACGACGCCCGGCGGGGAGACCGCTATCTGCTCTGCTCCGACGGCCTGTCCACCGTCGTGCCGGCCGAGGAGATCCGCCGGGTGCTCTCCGAAATCGCCGAGCCCGAGCAGGCGGTACGGGAACTCGTCGCCCTCGCCAACGGCTCCGGCGGCCCCGACAACGTCAGCTGTGTGGTTGCCGATGTCCTGGGGTGTCGGCCGTAGGTGCGAGCGGCCCACCCGCAGGCGCCCGGGACAGGTCAGCGGCGCCGTTCCCGGTCGGTGCGCAGGAGTTCGTACTCGACCTCGCCGTGTTCGGAGCCGGGGACGGCCTCCGGCCAGTCGCCGGTGAAGGTGCGGAGGAAGGAGAGTCCCGACTTCTCCATCACGCGCCGCGACGCCCGGTTGACCGCCATCGTGTTCGCGGTCACCCGCTCGACCGCGAGCCGGGTGAAACCGTGGTCGACGAGCGCGCGGGATCCCTCGGTGGCATAGCCGCGGTCCAGGAGAGCGTGCACGCGGCGATCCTGACCGGCGCGGCGGGGACCGTGCCACCGCGTTTCCCAGCGGTACGTTCCCAGCGGTACGGCCCCGGCCACGCGCGGGCCCGCCCGATCACGGGCCGTACCGATCGCGGGTCGTACCGCCTGCGCCCTGTCGGTACCGTGGAGAGCATGTCGCACGTGCCCCTGCCCGACCTCGTCCGGCTGCGCCGTGCCCGGGACACCATGGACCGCGACTACGCCCGGCCGCTGGACGTCCCGGCGCTGGCGCGGATCGCGCTGATGTCCGCCGGGCACTTCTCCCGCACGTTCCGCGCCGCCTACGGGGAGACCCCGTACAGCTACCTCATGACCCGCCGGATCGAACGGGCCAAGGTGCTGCTGCGGCGGGGCGACCTGTCCGTGACGGAGGTCTGTATGGCGGTCGGCTGTACGTCGCTGGGGTCGTTCAGCTCCCGCTTCACCGAGCTGGTCGGGGAGAGCCCGAGCGCCTATCGGGCCCGGGACCACAGCGCCGGCGCCGCCGTCCCCGGCTGTGTCGCCATGGTCCACAGCAGACCGGTCAGGATTCGAGAAGCGGGACCCGGCGCCGGTCCGTAGCGTGAAGTGCATGGACATCGAGCTTGCACAGTGCTTCATCGCCGTCGACGACACCGACAAGGCGCTCACCTTCTACCGCGACGCGCTCGGACTGGAAGTCCGCAACGACGTCGGCTGGGAGGGGATGCGCTGGGTGACCCTCGGGGCGCCCTCGCAGAACGTGGAGGTCGTCCTCGAACCGCCGCTCGCCGACCCGGGCGCCTCCGAGGCCGACCGGAGGGCCGCCGCCGAACTGCTGGCCAAGGGCATGCTGCGCGGGGTGAACTTCCGCACCGACGACGTCGACGCCACCTTCGAGAAGATCCGCTCCGCGGGCGGCGAGGTGCTCCAGGAGCCCATGGACCAGCCGTACGGCGTCCGGGACTGCGCCTTCCGCGATCCCGCGGGGAACATGATCCGCTTCAACTCCGCCACCCGGAAGTAGCAGACCGGAAGCAGCAGACCGGAAAGACACCACGGGCAGCACGGGCAGCACGGACAGCTCCCGACGCCTTGCGAAGGCCCCGCCAAGGGCATCCCGCAAGGCGTCGTGGCGTTTCAAACACGCATTTCTCGCCATTCACCACGCACGCCGGGCGCACTCCGGGCGGCCCCGGATGCGCCTGGCGGAGTGATACGTCTGTTGTGCACCGCGCGTACGTAGCCGAGTGCGCCGCCCGCCGCTCCAAGTGCCCGTGTTTTCTACGCCATTCGCCGCGCCCGTCCACATGCCGTGGCGCAATTCTCACCCTGCGCAACCTTCGCGCAACCCCCCGGCGGATAGGGCCGCCCACCACCGCTCCCCCGTCCGCCACCCGGCCGCCCCGACCATCGCCATCAGCGGATTCATCCGCTCCGCGGGCCGGATCCACCGGGCGCGAGATGCACGCGACGGCTCCGATTCCCCGCGATCGCCGCCGCAGCACCCCGTACGCCGCCTGGCCGGATGGCAGAAAGCGGCCGTTGGATGCCTATCGCACCGACAGTACTATCCAACATAGTTGATCTATACACATAACCCCCCGCACATCTTCGTGTACACAGTGGTCGCATTCCGCAAAGAGGTGATCAAGCGTGGGGCCTCAGTTGACCGTTCCGCCGATCTACGCCCCGATTCCCCCGGCAATCCATCCACGGCACGCCGTGATCGAGGCACGGACGGCGGCTTGGGCGGAGTCCTTCCGCATCGGCTCCCCGGAGCTGCGCGGCAGACTCGTCCGCCATGACATCGGCACCTTCTCCGCCCGCATCCTGCCCGAAGGGCGGCAGGAGGTGGTCGAGCTCCTCGCCGACTTCGTGCTCTGGCTGTTCGGCGTGGACGACGGCTACTGCGAGGAGAGCGACCTCGGCCACCGCCCCGGCGATCTCGTCGGCGTGCTCCACCGGCTGCTGCGCGTCGCCCAGGACCCGGGCGGGCCGTTCCTCCGCTCGGACCCGCTCGCGGCGGGGCTGCGCGATCTGCGCGCCAGGATCGACCGCTTCGGTACGTACGCCCAGTCCACGCGCTGGGTGGACGCACTGCGCGAGTACTTCTTCTCCGTCGTCTGGGAGGCCGATCACCGGCGCGCGGGCACCGTACCCGATCTGAACGACTACACCCTGATGCGTCTGTACGACGGCGCCGCGACGGTGGTGTTCCCGCTGCTGGAGATGGGGCGCGGCGACGAACTGCGGCCCCAGGAACGCGACCATCCGGCCACCCGCGCCCTGTGCGAGATGACCTCGTTCATCATCAGCTGGGACAACGACATCTTCTCGCACCACAAGGAGGCCTCGGGCAAGGGTTTCTACCTGAACGCGCTCCGCGTCCTCCAGCACCACGAGCAGCTGTCGCCGGACGCCGCCCTGGCCACCGCGATCCGCCAGCGGGACCGGGTGATGTGCCTCTTCCTGCGGCTCGCGGAACGGCACCGGCGCGGCGGGAGCCCCGAGCTGTGCCGCTATCTGGACGGACTGCGGCACTTCGTCCGCGCCACCCAGGACTGGAGTGTCAGCTCCCTGCGGTACACGACGCCCGACAACCCCGCGGCGTTCCCCAGCACGTTCCGGACCACGCCCACCGACGACAGCACCGAGCCGCTGGACATCCCGGTGATCCGCTGGTGGTGGACGCTGATACCGGAGGAGCACGCGACCGGGGGACGGGGTCCGGAGTCCGGTGTGCCGGAGGAGGTGCGTCGTCCCGAGCGGGCGGCGGCCTGCTGACCAGGGGGACGGCCCGGGGCGGGTTCAGTCCCGGCCGGTGTCCGTCAGCTGGGGCGGGAGGGGGCGTTCGTGCAGGACGTCCAGCCGGGAGACGGCCCGGGTGAGGACCACGTACAGCCGGTGCAGTCCCCGCTCCTCCGCCGCCGCGATCGCCGCGGGCTCGACGACGACCACATGGTCGTACTCCAGCCCTTTGACGGCCGTGGCGGGCAGGACGGACAGCCGCTCCCCCGCCTCGGCCGCCAGCGGACCGAGGGCGGTCCGCAGCCGGTCGGTGTCCGGCCCGGCGGCGATGACCGCGACCGTTCCCTCCCGGGTCAGCGCGGACCGTACCGCCGCCACGGTCGCCGCCGCGAGGCCGGTCACCCGGCGGACGGTCAGCTCGCCGCCGTACCGCAGGGACCGGGCCGGCGGTACGTCGACACCGAGCGACGGCAGCAGTCCGTTCGCCAGGCGCACCACCGCGCGCGGCATCCGGAATCCGGTCGTCAGTACGGTGACGGGGGTGCCGGCCCGGCCCAGCAGGGCCAGTTGCCGGGGCCAGTCACGGGCGGCCCACGGTGTGGTCCCCTGTGCCAGGTCGCCCAGCACGGTCAGCGAACCGAACGCGGCGCGGCGGGCGATCGCCCGGCACTCCATCGGCGACAGGTCCTGGGCCTCGTCGACGACGATATGGCCGTAGCCCGGGGGCCGTTCGATCAGTCCGGACAGTTCGTCGAGGAGGACGAGGTCGGCCGCGGTCCACCGTACCGAGCGGTACGCCCGCGGGGACGAGCCGCGGGGCGGGCCCGGGCGCCGGATCGCGTCCCGCTCCCCGGGGTCGAGCGCGGGGTCCGCCGGGTCGGCCAGGAAGGCGGCGAGCGCCTCCTCCGGCGATACCTGCGGCCAGACGGCGTCCAGGAACGCGCCCACCGGACGCGAGCGTTCCGTCCGCCGTACCCAGCCGGCCCCGCGCGGCCCCGACCGGCGTTCCGCGGCGAGCTGCACCTCCCGGACCACCCGGCTGCGGACCCGTTCCCGCCCGGTCGCGTACGGCGGCTCCTCCTCCCGTACGCCCGCGACGATCCCGGCCAGCACCTCGGCGTCGAGCCGCCACCGGTAGGAGCCGTCCGGGACGGTGAGCGCGGTCCCGGCCGCGCCCGCCGCAGCCCCGGCGGGTACGGCCGCCACCCGGGAGTACAGCGCGCGCCGCAGGACGTCCGCCATCCGTGCGTCGTGCTTCACGGCCGCGGCCCGCGGGGTGTCCTCGGCCCCCACCGCGTGCCGGGCGATCTCGTCGACGAGGGTCGACTGGCGCACCCCGGTCTCGCCGAGCGACGGCAGCACCCGTTCGATGTACGAGAGGAAGGCCCGGTCGGGGCCGATGACCAGGAGTCCACCGCTCCGCAGCTTCCCGGGGTGGGTGTAGAGGAGGTACGCGGCCCGGTGCAGGCCCACGGCCGTCTTGCCGGTCCCGGGCGCGCCCTGGACGCAGAGGCTGTCGGCCGCGGCGGAGCGGACGAGGTCGTCCTGCTCGGGCCGGATGGTGGCGGTGATATCGCGCATCGGGCCGATGCGGGGGCGCTCCAGTTCGGCGGCGACGATCGCGCTCAGCGCCCCGCCGGAAGCGTCGGCGGGACCGGGACCGGGACCGGGCGCGTCGAGGTGCTCGTCCTCGAAGCCCGTCAGTTCGGCGGGGTCCCCGGTGCTGAAGGGTGCCCAGCCGTGGCGGCGGCGGATCCGGACGCCCCGCGGATCGCGCGGCCCCGCCTGGTAGAAGGTGCGGGCCAGCGGGGCACGCCAGTCGACGACCAGCGGGATCCCCGCCTCCGGGCCGGGGCCCGTGATCCGGCGCCGTCCCAGGTAGTAGCGGCGAGCCCGGTGGTCCCCGGCGTCCTCGCCGTCACCGAAGTCGAGCCGGCCGAAGAAGAGGGGGCCGCCGGGGTCGTCCGCGAGTTCGCGGGCCCGGCTGCGCAGCTCGTACCCGAGCACCTCGGCGTCCGCTCCCGAAGCGAAGGCGTGCTCTCCGACGGCGATCTGCTCGACGGCGCCCGCGGCCATCGCGGTCAGGGCGGCGCGGCAGCGGTCGTGGTGGGCCCGCTCACGGGCCAGCTCGGGATCGGGTCCGCCGACGGGTCCGCCGACGGGACCATCGGCGGGGCCATCGGCGGGACCATCGGCGGGACCATCGGCGGCAGCGGGCAGGGCAACAGCGGGCTCGGGCAGGGCAGCGGCGGGCTCGGGCAGGCTCATTCCCCGGAGCGTAATGCAACTCGGTCTCATTTTTAACCGAGTTACGATTTACCGCGGTCGCAACCGGAATCGTGGCACCCGGAACGGCGGTTGCCGGCGAACCGGTCCAGAAGATCCGCGCCCGACCGGTCCAGTCGCCCTACCGGTCGCGGTCTAGCGTTCCGGCCATGCCCGAACTCAACCATCTGATGCATGTCACACCGCCGTTCGTCCCCGACGGTGCCGAGGCCATGACCATGACCGTCGAGCTCCCGCCGGGCGATCCCGGCACACCGCCGCACCGGCACTCCGGCCCGGTCTTCGGCTACCTCCTCGAAGGAGAGCTGGTGTTCGAACTCGAAGGGGAACCGGAGCGCATCGTCCGCGCGGGCGAGGCGTTCTGGGAACCCGGCGGCGACGTCATCCACTACCAGGCGGGCAACAACCTCGCGGACGGGTGGACGCGTTTCGTCGTCGTCATGCTCGGCGTCCCGGGCGAGCCCATGCTGACACTCGTCGACCGGGCGGAACTCGACGACCGGCGGCACCTGCGGGCGCCGCGTCCCGCGACCGGCGGGAAGGCGTGACCGTGCACGTGTTCCTTGCCGGTGCGACCGGCACCATCGGACGTCAGGTACTGCCCCTGCTGGCCGCCGACGGCCACCGGGTCACCGCGCTGACCCGCAGTGAGTCCGGTGCCGCCGCCGTCCTCGCCGCGGGCGGCACCCCCGTGACCGGAGACGTCTACGACGCCGCCCGCCTCGCACACCTCGTCCGCGCCGCGTCCCCGGACGCGGTGATGCACCAGCTCACCGACCTCGGCCGCGGCAACCTCGCGGACAACGCCCGGATCCGCACCGCCGGCACGCGCAACCTGGTGGACGCCGCCCTCGCCGCCGGTGTGCGGCGCATCGTCGCGCAGAGCATCTCGTGGGTGTACGAGGGGGGACCGGACCCCGCAGGCGAAGAGACCCCGCTCGACACCACGGCCCCGGAGCCGCGCAGGACCACGGTCGCCGGCGTCGCCGCCCTGGAAGGTGCGGTACGCGAACTCCCCGAGTGGGTCGTGCTGCGGTACGGGCTGCTCTACGGCCCCGGGACCTGGTACACCCGCGACGGGTCGGCCGCCGACCGGGCCCGCGCCGGGGAACTCGCCGCCGACGACGAGGTCGCGAGCTTCGTGCACGTCGCGGACGCCGCGCGGGCCGCTGCGCTCGCGCTGTCGTGGCCGTCCGGTGCGACGGTCAACATCGTCGACGACGAACCCGCCCCGGCACGCGCGTGGGTTCCGGTGTTCTGCGAGGCAGTCGGTGCGCCGCCGCCCGCCGCACTGCCCGCGGGCGGCCGGAACGGATGGGCGCGCGGCGCCGACAACAGCCGCGCCCGCCGGGACCTCGGGTGGCGGCCGGAGTTCGCGTCGTGGCGGACGGGTTTCCTCGCCTGAAAGAGCGTCTCATCCCCGACCCGGACCGAGTCCGTCCGTCCCGCTACGCGGCGGACGGCGACCGGGCGTCGTCGGCGAGCCTGATGAGCGCCAGCGCGGAGCTGTACTTCTCGGCGGAGTAACCCAAGGGCCGGTCACCCGTCCTCTCGGTCTCCTCGTACAGCTCCCGCTGCGTCTCTGCGTAGGACCGGAGGACGGACCGGGCCCGGCCCGTCGTCACGTCCAGCGCGGCCGCCACCTCGTTCCAGGTGGCACCCCACCTCATAGCGTCGTGCACGAACCAGGAGCGGTCCCGGAAGAGCATGCGGTGCATGCTCTCACCCAGGGCGAGGACCGCGAGCGCGTCGTCCGCGGTGGCGGTCTCCCCGGGGTGGCAGCCGGAGGGCAGGTGCCGGTCCACCAGGCGGTGGTGGTGCGCGAAGTACTTCTCGGCCAGCCACGGCAGCAGGACCCCGTACCCCACGTCGTCCGGCCTGCGGATCACCCGGGCCCGCCACTCCTCGTGCGAGCGGGGCGAGTCGACGGGAGGGGCGGCGGAGGGCCGCGACCGCGCCGGTTCCGAGGGGGTACGTGTCCCACCGGTCCGCGCGCCGGGCGCGGCCGTGTCCGGCGCCGGGACGCCATCACGGGAAGCCCTCCGCGCGGCGGACCGGGCCAGAAGGGCCACCACGGCCAGTGCCCCCAGGTGCGCCCCGGCTCCCGCGAGCAGGAACCACCAGGGTGACCCGCCCCGGTCCGCCGCGTCGAGGCCGAGCCCCACGGACGCCACCAACGCCACGACCAGGCCGATCCACGGCAGCAGGACCATCGCCACCGCCCACGTCCTGACCGGCTGTTCGACGTTGACGCACACCCAGAGCGCGATCAGGTTGACCAGGAACCCGCACCCCGCGAGGACGGCTACCACGCCCAGGTAGAGCATCGGCCACTCCTCCGACGCGCAGGAACCGCCGCTCGCGTGCTGCATGAGTGCGTTCATGGGCTCCCCGCCGTCCGGTCCGCTCGACCACCACCCCCGACGGTACGAGGAGTTCGGCGCCCCGCCCTGAGCACTCGCACTCAGCCGGACCCGGCCCGCTACTCAACCGGCCCGCCCGCGCGCACCAGGACGGTCAGCGGTGGTACCAAGCAGAGTGCTCCTCGTTCCACCGCTCCACGGCCCGGGCCCGCTCCACCTCGGCGTCCGGACACTCGATGCGCGTTCCGTCCCCGATGCGGACGTCGGCGTGCGACGAAGCAGCGTGGTGGGCCGCGGCCGGTCCGGCTCAGGGCGCCGTCGTGGCGAGGAGTTCGGTGAGGGTGTCGAGGGCGCCGCGCCAGGCGTGCGGGGGCGGTGTGGCATAGCCGAGGACCAGTGCGGCCGGGCGGTCGTCGGAGGTTTCGTACCAGTATCCGGCGGTATGGAGGCCGCCCAGGATCAGTCCGGCGTACCGGCCCACGGCGACCGCCCGTCGTTCGGCTTCGGCGGACTCGACCGGGACGAGGGCGTGCAGTCCCGCCTCCACCCCGGCCGGCGGGACGGGAAGGCGTGCCGCGAGTTCGCTGCGGCGGCGCCGGTAGGCCGGCCGGGCCTGTCGGATGTGCCGGTCGTAGTCACCGCGTTCCAGGAGGTCGGCGAAGGCGAGCTGGTCGACGGCCGGGGGTTCCGCGCCGAGGTCGCGGACCGCGCGGAGCACCGGATCGCGCAGGGCGGCGGGCACGGCCAGCCAGCCCAGGCGCATGCCCGGGGCGAGGGCCTTGCTGGCGCTTCCCGCGAAGACGACGTGATCGGGGGCGTGCGCCTGCAGGGCGCCGACGGGCCGCCGGTCGTAGCGGAACTCGCCGTCGTAGTCGTCCTCGATGAGGTAGACGCCGCGGCGGCGGGCCAGGTCGAGGAAAGCGGCGCGTCGACGGGGCGCCAGGACCACACCGTACGGGTGCTGGTGCGCGGGAGTGAGGAGTGCGGCCCCCGCATCGTCGGGGAGGTCCGCCGGATCGGCGCCCGCAGGGTCGACGCGCAGAGGCGCGAGGGCCAGGCCGGCGGCCCGCAGCAGGTCCCGGTGCCGGACGAGCCCGGGATCCTCGGTGGCGACGCGGCGGACCCCCGTACTGTGCAAGGCGCGTCCGAGGACGGCCAGGGCGTGGGAGAACCCGGAGGTGACGACGATCGCGTCGGCGTCGGCGCGTACGCCGCGGGTGCGGGCCGTGTACGCGGCGACGGCCGCCCGCAGTCTCGGCTGTCCGGCGGGGTCGCCGTAGTCCCAGGCGTGGTCCGGGGCGGCAGTGAGCGCGCGGCGGAGCGCCGAGGCCCACATCGTTCTCGGGAAGGAGCTGAGATCGGGCCGGCCGGGCCGCAGGTCGATGGTCGGGCGCGGTGACACCGGGTGGGCGGGCACGGCCTCCGCCGCGGCACCGGCACCTGCGGCGGGGCGGTTCGGGGGCGGCGGCCCCACCGGGGTGTCCGCGACCCAGGTACCGGCTCCGACCATGCCGGTCAGCCAGCCTTCGGCGATGAGCAGGCCGTAGGCCTCGACGACGGTACCGCGGGACAGTCCGAGGTCCTTCGCGAGGCTGCGGGTGCCGGGGAGCCGGGTGCGGGGGGCCAGCCGCCGGGAGCGGACCGCTTCGCGGAGTGCCTGGGCGAGGGCCCGGCCCACCCCTGGTCCGCGGGTCACGTCGAGGTGCAGGTCCAGCCCGGTTCCACGTGCTTCGGCCACGTCCCGACCCTAAACGGAGCCGGTCGGGGCACCGGTCGGGCCCTGCGGTACGGCGAGGACCGCCACCGCCGGAGTACGTATCCGGACACTCCCTTCAGAGATCCGCCCCGGGCCCGGGGCGCCCTACAGCCCGTCCGGACCGTCCAGCCCGTTCAACCCGTTCAACCCGTCCAGCCCGTCCAGCCCGTCCAGCCCGTTCCGCAGCAGCGCGAACGCCGCGTCCACCGCCGCCCGTGCCCCCGGCCGTACCGCGTCCGCGCTCTCCCCGGCGGCGATCCGCCGCCCGTTCTCCTCCGCCAGCACCCGCAGCACCGCCACGATCTGCGCGGCGGCCGGGCGCGCCGCCGGGCCGCCGCCCAACGCCTCGGCCAGCGCCGCCTCCGAGCGCCGCTGGTACGCGTACATCCCGGCGACCAGGCACGGCGTCCCGTACAGCAGCTTCAGAAAGGCGGGCACCTCCGGCGCGTCGCTGATCCCGGTGACCGGGTCGGACCGGTCGAGGCCCTGGTGCACATGGCGGCGCAGCGCCTCCAGCGGCGGCTCCCCGGCCCGGCGAGCGGCGGCCACGACCCGCGCGGGCTCGTCCTCGTGGTCGGCGAACCGGTACAGGACCAGGTCCTCCTTGGCCGGGAAGTACCGGAACAGGGTCGGCTTGGAGACCCCGGCGGCCGCGGCGATCTCGGTGACCGGGACGGCGTCGAAGCCGCGCTCGACGAAGAGCGCGATCGCGGTGTCGGACAGGGCACGGCGGGTGCGCTCCTTCTTCCGCTCCCGCAGCCCGGAGGCGTCGCCACCGCTCCCCCGCGCCCCGGAGGCGTCACCGCCACCTCCCGGCAGGCCCGCCGGGGCCGTACCCCTGCTCCCGGTGCTCATCCGCCCGTCCTCCCGCCTCCGCCACCACCGCACCGCGCCGCGCCCGTCGCGCGCCACCGCCGCCGCCGGAGCAGAAAACGGCCCCCGGGCGGCGGACCATCTTAGGTCGCCTCACCCCGGGGGCCGGGCATTCCCCACGGACCGGCACCGACCGGCACCGGACACCCGCACCGGCCTCAGAAGATGTCGGGGCACCACGGCCTGCGGGCCGTGCGGAACAGGCGCTCCGCCGTCGCCGCCGCGCCCGGACGCTCCTCGCGCACCGCACCCAGGGCCGCCAGCCGCAGCGGCGACGCGTCGCCGAGATAGCAGGCGCCCAGCTCCCGGACGTCCAGCGACAGCTCGGCCGGGGCGTCCGTCGGGACACAGCGCGCGCCCTGCGGCCCGGCCTCCAGCAGGAACCGGCCACCGGCCAGGCCGAGAGCGTCCGTGACGTCGAGGACCAGCGCGCCCTCGCCCTCGTACCCCCGCGCCTCCAGCGCCCGGACGGTGTCCAGGATCCGTACCCACAGCATGTCCACGTCCACGTGGATCCGGGCGGCGCGCGGGTCCGGGAACAGGTCGGGCAGCAGGCTGTCGGGGGCGCGCTCACCGCTGCGGACCCGGGACGTCCAGTCCAGCGAACAGACGTACTCCCACAGGGCGCGCTCGGCCGCCGGGGAGACGGTGAAGAGGTGCTGGACCGTGACCGTGCCCCCGGGCTGCTTGCTGTCGTCCCACTTGCGGTCGGTGGCGTACGCGACCAGCCCCTCCAGCTCGCCGGACGCCGTCCGGTAGGCGGCCCAGAAGGGCTCCTTCCACTCCCGGCTGGGAACGGTGATCCGGCCCGTCTCCAGATCCCACCAGCGGTCGTCGCGCGAGACCGCGCCCGGCTGCCCGGCGAAGAAGCGGGCGTGCAGCTCGGGGCCGATCTTGCGGATCTCGTCGAGCGGGACCATTTCCACCCGGCCGCCGTCGCGCGGCCCGGACGGCCGTCCGCCGAGGCCGGTACGGGTCAGGTCGACGGACCAGACCGCGGAACGGGTCGCGGGGCCGAAGCCGAACCGGCCGTAGATCGGGTACTCGGCGGATATCAGCGTCGACAGCGCATAGCCCCGCTCCTTCGCCGCCGCCAGGTCCGCGGTCATGAGCCGGCTGAGCAGCCCCCGGCGGCGGTGGGTGGCGGAGACGGTGACGTTGGTGACCGCGCTCGACGCCAGCACACCGCCGCCGGGCAGCGAGAGCTGCTGGTCGAAGGTGCGGTACGTGGCCACGCAGGTGTCGCCGTCATAGGCGCCCAGCGCGCGCTCCGGGTCGATACCGCCGCGGCGGCCCTCCAGCTCCGCATCGGACACGGACGGAGCCTGCATGAAGCCGACGCCCACCGCCCGCAGCCAGTCCGGGATCCCGGCCTCGGTGAGGGGCCGGATCTCGATATCGGAACGGGAGGGGGCGGGCGGACGGGCGGTTCCGGAGGCGGCGGGGGCGGCGTGGTCGAGGGTCATACCACCACGCTAGGCAGACCCCTCTCAGAAAGTCGCTTCAATTTCACCGACCTCGGCCCCGCCGCCCAGCAGCGGCGCCCGGCGGATCCGCGCCACCACCGGATCGTCCACGCCCATCAGCTCCAGCGCCCGCCCCAGCACCGGCCCCAGGGCCCGGGCCGCACCGTCGTCGATCTTGAAGGCGAGGGCCCGGCCGTCGGCGAGGGCGACCGCCTGCACCGCCTCGGCACCCATCTTCGACAGCGTCCCCGGCACCGCCTGCATCAGCCAGGTGTCGGCCCGGCGGGTGCCCGCCACATATTCGGGGTGCGCCCGCATCGCGTCCGCGACCCGCCGCCCGGCGGTGCCCGGGTCCGCGAGGACGAGGGAGCGGTAGGAGCGGGCCAGACCGGTCAGGCTGACCGCCATCAGCGGCGCCCCGCAGCCGTCGGTGCCGACCGCCGCGACCGGCTCGCCCGCGGCCTCCTCCACGGCCTCGCGCACCAGGCGCTGCACCGGGTGGCCGGGGTCGAGATAGCCCGCCCGGTCCCAGTTGTTGAGCGCGCAGGCCGCCAGCCAGGCGGTGTGCTTGCCGGAACAGTTCATCGTGACCGGCTCGCGGAGCCGTCCGGCCGCGAGGTACGCCTCCGCCTCGACCGGGTCCAGCGGCAGGTCGGCGGGGGTGCGCAGCTCGTCGGAGGCTATGTCGTACTCGGTCAGCATCTTCCGTACGAGGTCGAGGTGAAAGCTTTCTCCGGAGTGGCTGGCGGCGGCCAGGGCCAGCCGCTCCCCGGCCAGGTCGAGCCCGGCCCTGAGGGTGGCCACGGCCTGCATGGGCTTGCCCGCGGAGCGGGGGAAGACCGGGGCGGTGACATCGCCGATGGCCAGCTCCACGCTGCCGTCGGGGGCCAGGACGACCAGCGAACCGCGGTGGCGGCCCTCGGTGAACCCCGACCGGACGACCTGCGCGAGGACCGGTGACGCGGTGGCGGGGGTCCGGGGGGTGGGGGTGCTGCTCATCGCGGGGGTGGCCTTCCGACGGGGTGGTGCCGGCCCGCCGCCGGAAGGATCTCCTCAGGTCAGCAGGTCGTCTACTTGTGCTTCACCTTCACGGTACCTGCGGGTGATCTCGGCGCTGCAATCGTCGGCTGTACGTTGCAACAGTTGCCGCCGCCGGGAGACCCGCTGCTCGTAGCGGACGAGCCGCGCCATCGCCGCGTGCAGCTCGTCATCAGTACGTGCCTGGAGGTCGGAGAGTTCGACGTCCGCGAGCATGTCGGCGGCGAGACGGCCGTACTTCTCGCTGTGCGGCGGGGCGACCGTCACATGGCGGGCGGAGCTGCGGTGGGTGGAGGGGGCGTCGGCGAGGATCTCGGAGAGCCGGTCCACGACGGAGGCGGCCACCGGGACCACCGCGGGCGCGGCCGGGGTACGGGAGCCGGGCGGGGCCGCGGGGGGCACCGAAGCGGAGCCGGTGGCAGCGGCGGTGGGGGCGGCGGGCCCGGTGACCGCGGGGGCCTCCGCGGCTCCGGTGCCCCCGGCCCCTGCCGGCTCACGCTCACGTTCCGTCGTTCCCGGCCCTTCCAGCCCCTCCGGCTCTTCAGGCTCTTCCAGCCCTTCCAGCCCTTCAGGCCCTTCCGGCCCGGCACCGGCCGCTGCGTCCCGGCCCGGCACCGCCCCTGCCCTCGGCCCTGTTCCCGCAAGCGCTGCTGTCACCGCTCCCGGCCCGGACCGCCGGGCCAGCTCCGCCCGGAGGATGTCGATCCGCCCCTGGAGCAGCCGCCGCACATAGCTCAGATCGGCCTCGTCCTGCTGCGAGCTGCGCCGCAGGGTCCGCAGCTCCGGCAGGAGCAGCGCGGGCAGCTCGTACCGCGGTGGATCGGGGAAGTGGTCGGCCGCCCGGCACTCCCGGCCGCCCTCGCGCTGCTGGGGTGGGCGGGCGGTGGCGGGGCCGGCGGGGTCGGCCGTCGTGTGCCCGGTGCCCGAAGTACTCATGTCCTACCGTCCGTCCCCTTGACCGGCGCGGAGCTCTCCCCCGGGCCCCGAATCCGGGTACGGGCCGGGACCGCGCCGCCTTCGTGCATCGTGCCATTGGGGAACCGTTCCACGCAGGCGCTCTGCACCCGTTCAGCCCCGATAGGTTGGGCTGTATGCGTGCAGTGGTACAGCGGGTCGACGGCGCGAGCGTCGACGTGACGGACGAGTCGGGCACCCGTACGGTCGGGGAGATCACCGGGGAGGGGCTCTGCGTTCTGGTGGGGGTCACCCATGAGGACACCGCGGAACAGGCGGAGCGGCTGGCCCGCAAGCTCTGGTCGCTGCGGATCCTGGAGGACGAGAAGTCGTGCTCCGACGTGAACGCCCCGCTGCTGGTGATCTCCCAGTTCACCCTCTACGGCGACGCCCGCAAGGGGCGCCGCCCCACCTGGAACGCGGCGGCCCCCGGCCCGGTCGCCGAACCCCTCGTCGACGAGGTGGTGGCGCGGCTGCGGGCGCTGGGGGCGCGGGTGGAGACGGGCAGGTTCGGCGCGAGCATGCGGGTGTCGCTGACGAACCAGGGCCCGTTCACGGTGCTGCTGGAGGTCTGAGCCGTAGTCGTAGCCGCGGCTACGGCTCGACGACCGTCTCCTGGGCCGCTGCCGTGTTCCCCGCCAGCAGTTCGGCATCCACCGGAACGTTCCGCTTGACCAGTGCCAGCGCGATCGGCCCCAGCTCGTAGTGCCGGGCGGATGTGGTGACGAAGCCGAGCTGCCGTCCGCCGTCGCCGTCCTTCGCCAGCGTGAGCGGGGTGCCGGGGCCCGGCAGATGCACCTCGCTGCCGTCGAGGTGGAGGAAGACCAGCCGCCGTGGCGGCTTGCCCAGGTTCTGCACCCGGGCGACGGTCTCCTGGCCCCGGTAGCAGCCCTTCTGCAGATGGACGGCCGTGCCGATCAGGCCCAGCTCGTGGGGGATGGTCCGGTGGTCGGTCTCGAAACCGACGCGGGGGCGGTGGGCCTCGACGCGCAGCGCTTCGTACGCCAGCATTCCGGCGAGCGGCCCGTGCTCGGTCGCGTACGCCTCCAGATCGGCGCGGGGCAGGAACAGATCGCGGCCGTACGGGGTCTCCCGGACGACGACGACGCCGTCCGGCGCGGGCGCGAGGGAACCGGCGGGGAGGTGCACCAGCGCGATGTCACCGGTCCGGTCGGCCACCTCGACCCGGTAGAAGAACTTCATCGACTCCAGGTAGTCGATCAGTGCGCCCTGGGTGCCGGGCTCGACATGGACCCAGACGGTCTCCCCGTCGTCGACGAGGGACAGACCGTATTCGATATGTCCGTTCGCGGAGAGGATCAGTGCCTCGGTGGCCTGCCCGGGCGGCAGGTCGGTGACGTGCTGGGTGATCAGCAGATGCAGCCAGGCCAGCCGGTCGGAGCCGGTGACGGTGATCACCCCGCGGTGGGAGAGGTCGACCAGGCCGGTTCCGTCGGCGAGGGCGGCCTGCTCGCGGAAGATATCGCCGTAGTGGGCGGCCACGCCTTCGTCGACCCCTTCCGCGGGGACGGCACCGGGGCGGGACAGCAGGGGGCTGCGGGGAACCTTCGGGGTCTTCACTTCGGTCGCATCGGCCATGGGAAAAGCCTACGACTCGGCCGGGGAACCCTGACCGGCCGTGGCGTCCCCGGGCTCGGCCGCGCAGCTCCCGCAGCGGCCGAAGATCGCGAAGTGCTTCATATCGGTGTCGAAACCGAAGGTCTGCCGGAGCGTCTCGGTGAATTCGGCGGCGATCCCGACGTCGGCCTCGATGACGCAGGAGCAGTCCCGGCAGACCAGATGGAGATGGTGGTGCCGGTCGGCGAGATGGTAGGTCGGGGCGCCGTGGCCGAGATGGGCGTGGGAGACCAGCCCCAGCTCCTCCAGCAGCTCCAGCGTCCGGTAGACGGTGGAGATGTTCACCCCGGACGCCGTCTTGCGCACCTCGCACAGGATGTCGTCCGGAGTGGCGTGCTCCAGGGTGTCGACGGCCTCCAGCACGAGCTGCCGCTGCGGGGTCAGCCGGTAGCCGCGCTTGCGCAGGTCGCTCTGCCAGTCGGTGGTCACCACGCTCCCAGTGTAGGGAGTGCCGGACCGAATGACGGGGGGCCTGCGTAAGGCGCCGGCCTACTTGAAGAAGGCGATGCCGTCGTCGGGGAGGTCGCCCAGGTCCTTCGCCCATTCGGCGACTTCCTCGGGCGTGACCGTCTTCTTGAGATGCGCCGACATGTACGGCCGCAGGGGGACCTCGGGGGTGGCCTTCTCGCCCACCCACATCAGATCGCCCTTCACATAGCCGTAGAGCCGCTTGCCGCCGCTGTACGGG
Organism: Streptomyces tsukubensis; assembly: GCF_003932715.1. NCBI lineage: Bacteria > Bacillati > Actinomycetota > Actinomycetes > Kitasatosporales > Streptomycetaceae > Streptomyces > Streptomyces tsukubensis. Next base: position 3,593,907 of record NZ_CP020700.1, read on the forward strand.
CCGGAGGCCGCGGTGCGGGCGACGGCGTCGGTCACCAGGTCGATCTGCGGCTTCTTGTCGGCCAGCTCGCCGTACCAGATCTCGACGATGCCCTGGTCACGGACCATGACGACCTCGACCTTGCGGTCCTTGTCGATCCGCCAGTAGCCGTGCTCGCTCTCCAGGGGGCGGACCTTGTTGCCCTCGGCGTCGAGGACCCAGGTGTGCGACGCGTACTCGACGACGTCACGGCCGTCGTGGGAGAAGGTGACGGACTGGCCGAAGTTGCACTTCTCGGAACCCGGGAAGTCGGAGACGCCCGCGCCCTCCCAGGTGCCGAGGAGGAAGGCCAGGGGGACGAGGTCCGGGTGGAGGTCGGACGGGATCTCGATCATGAGCTGATTTCCGTGGTGGGAGCGGGGATTCCGGACGGGCGGGGGATGGTCAGCGCTGGCCCTGGTACAGCTTCTTCACGGCCAGTACGGCGAAGGCGGTGACGCCGATGCAGACCAGGACCAGAAGGGCCTCGAAGAATGCCTCAAGCACGGAGTGCTCCTTGTTCAGGTGCGAAGGAAACAGCGGACCTACCGGGCCCCAGCCTAATGGGTGGGGCCCGGACGGACCGCCGGGGGCCGCCGGGGCGTGCCGGGGGCGGGGCCGCGCCGCGGCCCGCCCGGGTGGGCGGTTCCCGGTCAGCTCAGGAGCTGGCTCTGGAGCACCGTGGTCTGGTGGAAGGGGACGGTGGCCGTCCCGCCATTCCGCTTCTGAATGATCACAGCCAGGGTGTCGCCTGAGAGGACGTAACCCTGGCGGCTCGGGTAGGGACCGTCACCGCTCTCCGTCTCGCGGTAGAGATAGGAGTAGACGGAGGACCTGGCCGTGCCGTGCCAGTCCTGGTCCACCTGGAAGCGCGTCGTACCGTCCAGGGTCACATCGGGCGAGTTGTCGCCGGTGGCATCAAGGGTCACCGAACTGAAATCGTCCGCGGCCTCGGCCGAGCCGAAGCGCAGCAGATAGACCCGGGACTCCGTACCGTCCGGCATGCTCCAGCCGCGGGCAGCGACATGCCGGAGCCCCTGATCGGCGAGGCCGAGTTCGATATCGGCCCGCTCTTCCTCCACATACTCGGACGCGAAGCGTTGCGGCGTGGTCCAGCCACCGGACAGCTTCGGGTCCTGCCGGGCGCCCTTAGGCGCGGGCAGCAGCAGTTTCCGCAGGTCGGCGTGGTGGATCCCGTCCTCGTTCTGTTTGCTGAAGGGTCGCGGGGTGCCCTCCGGGAGCGCGGGCAGCGAGAGTCCCGGGTACTCCCAGCGCCCGTCGCTCTCGGTGGCAAGGCCGGGGAGTTCGCCGCGGTCCAGTGAGGTGATGCCGGACGCGGTCCCGGCCCCCAGCCCCAGACAGAGGACCGTGGCGGCGCTCCAGCGCCCGACGGCGCGCAGCACCCGGCGGTCGCGCGGGGGTGCGGGCTGTGGATCGTGCGGCTGCGGCTCGGTCATACGTACTCCCCCGGGGATGCGATGTGGTCCAGTTGCTTCTTGACGAACTCGGCCACGACCGAGGGGTAAAGGGTCCAGTGACCACTGAACTCCACGGAGACGACGGTGTCGGCGCGGTAGGCGTGGCAGACGAAAACGGTCAGATCGCTGCCCTCCTGCGGACCGCCGGGGGCGCCCTTGAAGCACGAGACATTCCGGTGGCCCTCGACCACCGGCCCCTTTTCCAGCTCGACGATCTTCAGCAGGCCGGTCTGCAGCGCGTACAGGGTCCGGGCGCCCTTCCCGTCCTTCAACCGGACGATCTGCACCTTGGCAACGTCTTGGCCGACCTCCCTCCGCACGTAGGTGCGCCAGACCATGCCTTGAAGCCCCATGCGGTCCACCGCCGTCTCGAACTGCCGACGCCCGGTAACCGTCAACCCTTGTTGCTGCTGCTTCATCAGGCGGACGGTGCCTCGGGCGTCGAGTTCGCCGTCGTTGTCGTCGAACGGCACCGGTTCGGGGCCCAGGCGATGGGTCTCGGGCACGGGGAGCAGCATTCTCCGCAGCGGGGTGTCGGTCCGCCCTCGGTCGAGGTCCCCCGCCGGGTCGTCGGTCAGTTCGGCGGGCAGGCCCTCGGCCCAGAGGTCGGTCTCCACCGTGCGGTCGGCACCTTCAGCGCTGACCGCGCTGTAGGTCACCGAACCGGCGACCGCCAGCAACGCCACCGCCGCGGACAGTGCGATCCTTATCGCTGCGCGTGTCACAGTCGCTCCAACTGACGCTCGGCCAGCATCCGGATGTCCCTCTTGCTGATGGGTGAGGTGTCCCAGATGCTGAGGTCGGCAACGATGTCACCGCGCTGAACAACCGCCCGCGCCTCGTACACCGGCTTGTATCCGGGCTCACGCACCGGCTTGAGGAGGTAGTAGCGACCGTTGCCGCTGCCCGCAAGAGCATCGCCGCTCAGCCCCTGGTCATCCTGTTCCACCCCCACCAGATACGCCTTTACGTCGTCGGCGATCTCCGTAGCACCGCGGGAGCTGCGGAACTGGAGGAGGTGGATGTCGTAGGCACGGTCACCTTTCTCCCAGGAGGCGGCCGCGATCCGGCGCACTTCCTTCTGGAGCACGCTGAAGAACAGGGAACCGGCTTCTTCGTACTGATCGGCGTAGAACGCGATGTCTGCCCAGTTGTCGTCGTGCCAGTCCGCAGGCACGTTCCTGGCACCCGCGGGCCTGGCCACCAGCAGCTTGCGCAGATCGCCGTTGGTCCGGACCCCGCGGTCCTCGGCCGCGGAGAGCGCGGGCGGGCGTTCCCCGGCGGGCAGTGGCTTCGCCGGGTACGCCAGCCCCGCCTGGCTGAGCGCGGGCAGCGGCTCGGGCTCGCGCCCGGCTTGGACGCCGTAGCCGACGGCGGTGCCCGCGCTGATGCCGACCACCGCGGCGACGGCGAGGAGCAGCGCGGTCGCGCCACGGGGCCGTACCCGGGCGGGCGCATCGGGCACCACCAGCTCCGGCACATCCGGTACATCCGGCGCATCGGGTGCGGACGGCTCCGGCGCGGCGGGTGCCGGCCGCCCGTCGTCCATGGGCTGTTTCTTCAAGGTGAGGGTCCCCCTGAGACCTGAATCGTGACGCGGTGTGCGTTGTCACGTGTAAGCCAGACAGATAGCCGGGAGGGGGAGTTGTCCGCATCCGGATTACAGTTCGGCCATGGCCAAGAAGCTCGTGATCAAGGTGACCGCCGGGGCCGATGCGCCCGAGCGGTGTTCGCAGGCGTTCACCGTCGCCTCCGTAGCCGCCGCCAGTGGGGTCGAGGTGTCCCTCTGGCTGACCGGCGAGTCCTCGTGGTTCGCGCTGCCCGGACGGGCCGCCGAGTTCGAGCTGCCGCACGCCGCGCCGCTGCCCGATCTGATCGACGCCGTACTGGCGACCGGCAGCATCACCCTCTGCACCCAGTGCGCGGCCCGGCGTGACATCACCTCGGACGATGTGCTCGCGGGCGTACGGATCGCGGGGGCGCAGGTCTTCGTGCAGGAGGCGATGGGGGACGGCGTCCAGGCGCTCGTCTACTGACGGAGCCCGTACAACGCCATGTCACGTCACTGGTCGCCGGAGCGGTCCGGACGGTCGTCGGAGCGGTCGTCCGGGTTGTTCGGACGGTCCGGCCGGCGCGGGCGGCGTTTGCCGTCGAGTTCGTCCCACCATGCGTCGGACTCCGGATCGCCGGTCGGATCGTCCCACCAGCGGTCGTCCGGGCCGCGCCGGTTGGCGACCATCGCGGCGATCGGCGGGATGACCATGGCGACCACGCACATCGCGACGGCGGCCGGCACGGACCAGAGGCGTACGAACGCCCAGGCGGATACGAAGAGAACGAGGCATCCGCTCATCATCAGGAAATAGGCACGTCGCCGCCGTGCATACATAAGTCCAGGGTACGGCGGGGGCGCGCCCGGCGCCCCGGGTGCGGACGACCGGAGGGCCGCACCCCGGACCAGTGGCGTCCAACCCCCGGGGTGCGGCCCTCCGGCCCGCTGTGTTTCCGTACGCGCCGGTTCGTCCCGGCCGTACGGAAGGCGGCACGCGGCCCTACCGCGTACCGCCCGTCCGCTCGGCTCAGACCGCGATCGCGACCTCGGCGAGCCCGCCCTGCTGGGCGACGACCGTACGGTCCGCGGTGCCGCCGGGCACCAGGGCCCGCAGGGTCCACGTGCCCTCGGCCGCGTAGAACCGGAACTGACCGGTGGCCGAGGTGGGCACCTCGGCGGTGAACTCGCCGGTCGAGTCCAGCAGCCGGACGTAGCCGGTCACGGGCTCGCCGTCACGGGTCACCTGGCCCTGGATGGTGGTCTCGCCGGGCTTGATCGTCGAGGCGTCGGGCCCTCCGGCCTTCGCTCCACACATACTGCTCTCCTACTGCTGCTTGCCGGGGTCGGACCAGAAGTGTTGCGGGGTTACTTGGCGGCGCCGAGCTCGATCGGAACGCCGACGAGGGAGCCGTACTCGGTCCACGAACCGTCGTAGTTCTTGACGTTCTCCACGCCGAGCAGCTCGTGCAGGACGAACCAGGTCAGGGCGGAGCGCTCGCCGATCCGGCAGTACGCGATGGTGTCCGTGGCCAGGTCGACCTGCTCGTCGGTGTAGAGCTTGGCGAGCTCCTCGTCCGACCTGAACGTGCCGTCGTCGTTGGCGTTCTTGGACCAAGGGATGTTGCGGGCGCTGGGCACGTGGCCGGGGCGCTGCGACTGCTCCTGCGGCAGGTGGGCCGGGGCGAGCAGCTTGCCGCTGAACTCGTCGGGGGAGCGGACGTCGACCAGGTTCTGGGTGCCGATCGCGGCGACGACGTCGTCGCGGAAGGCGCGGATCGACAGGTTCTGCGCCTGGGCCTTGTACTCGGTGGCGGCGCGCTCGGGCACCTGCGAACCGTCGACCAGGTCGCGGGAGTCCAGCTCCCACTTCTTGCGGCCGCCGTCGAGGAGCTTCACGTCCTGGTGGCCGTAGAGCTTGAAGTACCAGTAGGCGTAGGACGCGAACCAGTTGTTGTTGCCGCCGTAGAGGACCACGGTGGTGTCGTTCGCGATGCCCTTCGCCGAGAGGAGCTTCTCGAAGCCCTCCTGGTCGATGAAGTCGCGGCGGACCGGGTCCTGGAGGTCCTTCGTCCAGTCGATCCGGATCGCGTTCTTGATGTGGTTCTTGTCGTACGCCGACGTGTCCTCGTCGACCTCCACGATCGCGACCTTCGGGTCGTCGATGCGGGCCTCGACCCAGTCGGCGTCTACGAGGACGTCGCTGCGGCTCATGTTCCTTCTCCTCCGGGGCAGTTACGGCGGCTTCGTGCCGGGGGTGGCCCGGGGGTCGCGCCGGGATGCGGTGCGGTGCCGGGCCGGTGGTGCGGTTGCTGGACTGTGCGGTGCGATGCGGTGCGGCGTACGGACGACGAACGGCGGCGGCCTGCGGTGCCGGCCGGTGACGGACGGTGTGGCGACACGGAACGACGGGCGACGGACGCGGGCACGGGTGCCGCACAGTCTGCGGCGGCCCTGATCAGCGGTTCAGCGGTCGAAGGGCCAGGGGTGCCGGGAGCGAGCTCCCGCTCAGACGGCGCGACAGAGCATGGCGGCGACGCGGCACAGGTCTACTGCCCGCCGCTTCGTGAGATCCGCCTGTCGCTGCTTCATGCGTCCGATCGTAGGGACGTACCGGGCATGCTGTCACCGGTGTGTCATATGGTGAGACCCGATCGTCCATGATACGGAATCATGGTCATACGGAGCAGGTCCGGAGGCCGTCCCGGCGAGCTCCCGAAGCCTCCCCTTCTGACCGGTGGACAGCACCGTCTCAGCATGCGGCCCGCCATGGACGGCTGTGGATACATACAGGCCGTTCTGGAGTGGACGTTCTATCCAGTGGCAGTAGATTGGGTGGGATGAAGACCAGGGCACAGCACCGCGCGACCACCGCCCCCTCCTCCGCCGGGGACTCCGCCGGGAACTCCCCCGGGGCGCCCGCGGAGGCCCCCGGCACCCGGGAGCGGATCGTCCGCGCCGCGTCCGCGCTGATGCAGCGCCAGGGGTACGACGCCACCGCGATCAAACAGATCTCCCAGGAGGCCGACGCCACCCTGGGCTCCGTCTACCACTTCTTCCCGGGCGGGAAGCAGGAACTCGCGGTGGCCGCGGTCCACCGGGGCGACGAGGAGTTCAGCGGGATCCTCCGGGAGATCCTCGACGCCGAACCGGACCCGGTGGCGGCGCTCACGGCCCTGACCGACAGCCTCGCCGAGGGGCTGCGGGACTCCGACTGGGCCGACGGCTGCCCGGTGACGGCGACCGCCCTGGGAACGGCCGGACGGCTTCCGGACATCCAGCGGGCGGCGGCCGCGGCCTTCGACCGCTGGCAGGGGCTGGTACGGGAGAAGCTGACGGCATCCGGGGTGCCCGGGGACGAGGCCGCCGACCTCGCCTGCACGGTCATCAGCACCCTGGAGGGCGCCGAACTGGCGGCCCAGGTCACCCGGGACGACCGGCCGCTGCGGCTCGCGGGCACGCATCTCGCCCGGCTCGTCTCCCTCTCCCTGGACCGATAGCCTCCCTGCACCGACAGCCGGGCTCTCCCGGCGGGCGGGCTCAGCCGACCAGGGAGACTCCCCGGCCCGTCCCGGAGAACTTCAGCCCCTCCTCCTCCGCGGCGACCCGGTCCAGGGTCACCGGCTTCGGCAGGCCCGCCAGCTTGAGGTCGTAGTCGAGGACGTCGCGGAGCATGCCGTCGAGCCCGGGGACCGACAGACCGGGCAGGGTCTCGGTCCGCAGCCGTACCGTTCCGCCCTCGCGGAGTTCGACCGAGCTGTAGACGGTGAGGTCCTGCTTCAGCAGGGATGCGAACCGGCTGTCGGGGTTCTTGCCCGCGCCCTTCAGTACGTCGTACAACGAGCCGCTGACCTTCACCTGGCCCTTGGCGGCGCGCTCGGGGCCCGCGTAACCGATGGTGGCGCCCTGGGGCGCGGCCCGGGTGAGGTCCTCGTACGAGATCCGGCCCGAACCGTCCGCGGTGCCCGCGACGGCCGACGAGAAATCGCTGTTGATCTTCACATCGCCGAGTTCGGCCCGCACGTCGGTGATGTTCACCGGGCGGCCGTCGGCGGTAGCGGTGACGCTCTTCAGGGTGACGTCGACCCCGTCGAGCTTCTTGCCGGCGACCTGGGTCAGGAAGGGAAAGCCGTTGATGGAGACCTCGGGCGTTCTGGCCAGGCCCTGACTGGTTTTAACCCGTTCCGCCACCTCGGACTCGGCCATGTTCACGGCGACGCGGTCGGCGGCGACGAACAGGCCGCCGAGGACGACCGCGGTGATCAGGGATATTCGCAGCGCGCGCACGATCCGGTGCCCCTCCTCGTACGGACTCGCCCGGCCGGCGAGGCGACCGAAGACGAACGGCCCCGGGGAACGGGGCTGCTAGTCAACGACGTACGGCCGGGGACGATGGTTCCGGTGGGGAGGGCGGGGTGGTACGGCTCACCCCCGCACCCGGCGGGCCGGGGTACGGGGGTGAACAGGGGGTGAGGGGCGCGGGGTCAGACCAGGATGCGTCCGACGAGATAGACCGCGGGGGCCGCGAGGGTCAGGGGCAGGGCGACCCCGGCGGTGAAGTGGACGAACCGCGACGGATAGTCGTAGCTCGCCACCCGCAGGCCCACCAGCGCGAGCCCGCCCGCCGCCAGGCCGAGCAGCGCGCCCTCGGCACCGAGGCCGGTCAGCCCGCCCGCCGCGACACCCGCACCGGCCGCGGCCAGCAGGGCGAGTACGACGGAAGCGGCCGGCGGGACGGGCAGCGCCCGGGCGACCACGGCCACGGCGACCGCGATCCCGCCGACGACGGCCGCGTCGGCGGAGGCCGCGAGATGCCCGGCCGCGAGTACGGCGAACGCGGCGGACGCGACGGTCGCCATCAGGCCCTGCATCCGCTCGTCCGGCGGGGCGTGGCTGCGGAGCTGGAGCACGACGGTGATCAGCACCCAGACCCCGAGGGTGCCGAGGATCGCGGCCGGCCCGTGCTCCCGGCCGACGGCCAGCAGGACGGCGTCGGCGACGAGCCCTCCGGCGAAGGCGAGGGCGATGCCCTGGCGGGCGGGCCACATGCCATTCAGCCGGAACCAGCCCGCGGCGGTGACCGCCTGGAGCAGGACCAGCGGAACCAGGAGTCCGTATGGGCCGATGGCCGCACCGGCGGCGAGCAGCAGGCCGAGCAGCGCGGTGAGCCCGGCGGGCTGGATACCGGGCGGGATGATCGGCGACCGGCCCTCGGCGCGGGCGCGCTGGGCGTCGGTGATCCGGGCGTTCCCGGTGGTCGTGGGCGGGCTGTAGCCGCCGGACGGGGCCCCGGCGGGTGTGGGGGCCACGGGTGCGGCGGGTGCGGCAGGTGCGGCGGGAGAGGTGCCGGGCGTGATGCCCACCCGCCGGGCCCGCCGCCCGGTCGGCGCCTCGGGCGGCAGGGGGTGGGCGCCGCTCTGCGCGTCGGCGGGGGTGCCGTACCCGGGGGCGGCGTGGGCGGGCGGGTAGCCGTAGCCGGGGGCGGGCGGGTTGCCCCCCGGGCCCGGCCCCGGGCCGGACGGCACCGGCGGCAGGTAGGCCGTCTCGGCGGCGGCCGAAGCGGGCGCGGGCGGCGGCCCGGGCGGCGCGGCGGGGCCACGGCCCGAGGGTCCCGGCGGTACGGGCGGGAGGTACGCGGTCTCCGCGGCGGCGGACGCGGGCGGTACGGGGGGCAGGTAGGCCGTCTCCTCCGCGGCGCTCGCCGGGGCGGCGGGCACGGGCGGCAGATAGGCGGTCTCCGCGGCGGCGGACGCGGGCGGGTAGCCGTAGGAACCCGCGCCGTTTCCAGGGCCGGTGCCGTTGCCGGGGTATCCGGTGGAAGAGGGGGCGGGCGGTACGGGCGGGAGGTAGGCGGTCTCGTCGGCGGGCCCGGGTCCGTAGCCCGACCCCGCACCCGGATGCGTACCGGCGCCAGGACCGTAGCCCGGCCCCGCACCCGGACCGAAGCCGGTACCTGCCGGGGCCGGGGCTCCGTGACCGGGTCCGTAGCCCGGTCCCGTACCGGCGCCCGGGCCGTAGGCCGCACCCGCACCCGCGCCCTGCCCCGTACCGGCAGCCGGACCGAAGCCGTTGCCGTTGCCGTTGCCGTTGCCGTTGCCGTACGGAGCTCCGGCACCCGTGCCGGGCCCGTAACCGGAACCCGAACCGGGTCCGTAGCCGGTCCCGGTGGGCGCACCGAAACCACCGGACGGAGCACCGGCGCCCGGACCGTAACCCTGACCGGGGCCGTAGCCACCGGACGGCGCTGCGGGTGCTCCCGCCGGGGGGACCGGCGGAAGCAGTGCCGTTTCCTCGGCCGGGACCGCGCCGGAGGCGGCCGGCGGTTCGTTCAGCGTCGGCAGGCCCGGCTGGTACTGGGTGTCCCAGGTCTCGCCCTCCCAGGTCTGCGCGGGCTGCTGCGGCTGCGGGGCCTGCGGATACCCGTAGCCCCCGGAAGCAGGCTGCTGCGGCGGATAGCCGTAGCCCTGCGCCGGGCCGTCCGGGTTCGCGTCGTACGGCTCGCCGCCCGGTCCGGTCCGGCGCGGCGCGTACGGGTTGCTGGGATCGTACGGATACTGCTGGTCGCTGCTCATGCTGTCCGGATTCACCCTCCTGCGAAGGGCGGCAGCACCTCGACCGTGCCGCCCTCCGCAAGCCGTACGGTCTGATGGTCACGCGTCCCGACGGGCGCGCCGTCGACGAGGAACGAGCAGCTCTTGAGCACCCGGGTCAGTTCGCCCGGGTGGCGTTCGCGCACCGCGTGCAGCGCGTCGGCCAGCGTGCCTGCCGTGTACGGCTCCTCCGCGACCCCGGCCGCAGCCTTGGCCGCCGCCCAGTAGCGGATGGTCCCCGCCGGCATGCGCAGCTCCCCTCGTCACCGTCTGGTCGTCTGGTCCGTCCTTCGTGGGCCTCCATCATGGGCCATCGGCGGACGCGGCACGGTCCGTGAGCCAGACCGCGAGGCGTTCCAGCAGGTCGTCACCGGCCGCGCTCTCCGCATGGCCCATGCCCGGTTCCAGCCAGAGTTCGGCCGGTCCGGCGGCGGCGAGCATCCGGGGGTGGTCGACGGGGAAGTAGGCGTCGCGGTCGCCGTGGACGATCAGCAGCGGGGTGGGGGCGATCAGCGGGACGGCCTCCACCGGGGAGAGGGGGACGGGATCCCAGTCGCGCTCGTCGATACGGGTGCGGAGCCCGTAGCGGCCCACGGCCCGGCCGAGGGGGTGGGAGATCATCCACTGGACCCGGCGCATCGGGGGCGTACCCCGGTAGTACCAGCGCGCGGGAGCACTCACGGCGGCCACTGCGTCCGTACGTGCCTCAGTGCGCCCCCCGCGTCCGGCGGAGTAGAGGGCCGCATGGCGGAGCACCACCGAGCCGCCCAGGGAGAAGCCGACGGTGGCGATCCGCGGATGGCCCTGCGCCCGGGCCCAGCCGATGGCCGCGGCCAGGTCGAGCACCTCCCGGTCGCCGAGCGTGGAGCGGCCGCCGGAACCGCCGTGACCTCGGAAGGAGAAGGTCACGACGGCCGCGTGGGCGGCGAAGGCAGCGGCCGCCCGGCGGACGGCGGGGCGGTCGAGGGAGCCGGTGAACCCGTGCGCGACGACGATGGCGGGACCGGGTTCCGGGGGACTCCCGGCCGCCCTCGGGCGGCGATACGGTTGATAAAACGCCTCAATACGGACACCATCGGAGGTCCGGAGCTGCGCGCGCCGGACCCCGGACGTGACCGGATCGACGTCCACAGTGTGAAATCGGCCCTCTGGCTCGGAGCGCATGTGGGCTATTGTGCTGGGAATGAGGATCCGGGCGATGCAGCCCCCGGGTCCTTTTGCGTTTCCGGCCTGTTGTTACGAGCAGGTGAACCGGCAGGCCGCCGGAGCCGCACGACCGCGTCCTCGCAGGGACCGAGGAGGAAACCGACGTCATGGACGAGCGAACCGCGCACGACCGGAGTACGAGCGGGACCGACCGACCCGCCGGAGCACCCGCCGTGACGGGCGGCCCGCGCCGGGCCCGGGCGGGTGAGGCGCGATGAGCTCCCTGCTGCTTCTGACGAACGCCCTCCAGCCGTCGACGGAGGTGCTGCCCGCGCTCGGGCTGCTGCTGCACAACGTACGGGTGGCTCCGGCCGAGGGTCCGGCGCTGGTGGACACCCCCGGCGCGGACGTGATCCTGGTCGACGGGCGGCGCGATCTGCCGCAGGTGCGGTCGCTCTGCCAGCTGCTGCGCTCGACCGGTCCCGGCTGTCCCCTGGTGCTGGTGGTGACCGAGGGCGGTCTCGCGGCGGTGACCGCGGACTGGGGCATCGACGACGTCCTTCTCGACACGGCGGGCCCGGCGGAGGTCGAGGCCCGGCTGCGGCTGGCGCTGGGCCGGGCGCAGGCCGGTGCCGACGACTCCCCGATGGAGATCCGCAACGGTGATCTCTCGGTCGACGAGGCGACGTACAGCGCGAAGCTGAAGGGCCGGGTGCTGGACCTGACCTTCAAGGAGTTCGAGCTGATCAAGTATCTGGCGCAGCATCCGGGGCGGGTCTTCACCCGGGCCCAGCTGCTCCAGGAGGTCTGGGGCTACGACTACTTCGGCGGTACGCGGACGGTCGACGTCCATGTGCGGCGGCTGCGGGCGAAGCTGGGGCCGGAGCACGAATCGCTGATCGGCACCGTCCGGAATGTGGGCTACCGCTTCGTGGTGCCGGAGAAGGTGGACCGGGAGGCGGCGGCCGCGGCCGCGGAGACCGGCCCGGACGCCCGTACCGCGGCCCGCGGCAAGGCACGGACGCAGCCGACGGCCCCCGCGGGCGCCGGTACCGGAGAGTAATCACCGGCTTGTGCGGGCCGGGTCCGTCCGGCCTGTGAGAAACCCCGGACGACCTGCCCAGAAGGGGGTCACCCCGCGTAGACTGCCGCGCGTGGCCAAGGTGACGCGGGACGACGTTGCGCGACTGGCGGGGACTTCGACCGCCGTCGTCAGCTACGTCATCAACAACGGACCCCGGCCGGTCGCCCCGGCCACGCGCGAGCGCGTCCTCGCCGCGATCAAAGAGCTGGGGTACCGCCCGGACCGGGTCGCCCAGGCGATGGCTTCGCGCCGTACCGATCTCATAGGGATGGTCGTCCCCGACGCCCGGCAGCCGTTCTTCGCGGAGATGGCGCACGCGGTCGAACAGGCTGCGGCGGAGCGCGGGAAGATGGTCCTGGTCGGCAATTCGGACTACCGCCGTGAGCGCGAGGTCCACTATCTGCGGGCGTTCCTCGGGATGCGGGTCTCCGGGCTGATCCTGGTCAGCCAGGGCCTGACGGAGAGCGCGGCGGCCGAAATCGAGGCGTGGGAGGCGCGGGTCGTGCTGCTGCACGAGCGCCCGGAGGCCATCGACGACGTCGCGGTCGTCACGGACGACATCGGGGGCGCCCAGCTCGCGACCCGCCATCTGCTGGAGCACGGCCACCCGTATGTCGCCTGCCTCGGCGGCCCCGACACCACGCCGCCCGTCGGCGACCCGGTCACCGACCACGTCGAGGGCTGGCGGCGGGCGATGCTGGAGTCCGGAAAGCCGGTGGAGGGCCGCCTCTTCCAGGCGCCCTTCAACCGCTACGACGCCTACCAGGTCGCCCTGAAGCTGCTGTCGGGCCCCGACCGCCCGCCCGCGATCTTCTGCTCGACGGACGACCAGGCGATCGGTGTGCTGCGAGCGGCGCGGGAGCTCCGGATCGACGTGCCGGGGGAGCTGGCGGTGGCCGGCTTCGACGACGTCAAGGAAGCGCATCTGACGGACCCGCCGCTGACGACGGTCTCCTCGGACCGCCCGGCGATGGCCCGCGCGGCGGTCGACCTGGTCCTGGACGACAGCCTCCGCGTCCCGGGTTCGCGCCGTGACCGGGTGCGGCAGTTCCCTTCGGGGCTGGTCATCCGGCGGTCCTGCGGCTGTACGTGAGGGGGCGGGGCGGGTTCCTCCACGGGTAGCGCGGGCTGGGGAGCCCGCCCCGGAACCGGTGCTGTCGGTCAGCGGTTGAGCGCGAGTGCCAGTTCGCGGACGCCGGGCGTGTAAGGGTGCCGGGTGGACAACGAGTCGACGATCGTACGGATGGAAGGGCGGTCGCGGACCTCGGCGGGGCTGACCCGAAGTGCGGCGAGGAGTTCCCGGGCGGTCTGTTCCGGTTTGCCGTACTGCCACCAGGCGCGGGCGAGGTCGGTGTGCATCCGGCTGGTGCGTTCAGGGGTGGGGAACTGGCCGGGCCGCAGGTGCCGCCCGGCCTCCAGCGCGGCGCCGGCGTCACCGAGAGCCCAGTGGACACCGACGGCGTAGAGATCGACCGCAGCGGGTGAGATGCGGAAGAGGCGGTCCTTCGGCGCGGTGGCGGGGAGCCGCCGGGCGGCCCGCCGGGCCTCGGTGATCATCGCCAGGGCCTGGGTGTCGTCCCCTCCCCGGGCGGCGGTGTAGGCGGTGGTGCACAGCATCTGCGCGTACGCCGCCGTCTGCGCGCCAGTGGTCAGGCCGGTGGCCTCGACCTCGGCGAGCGCAGCCAGGACCAGACGTTGGGCGGCGGCGGGCTGGTCCTGGTGGCGCAGGACGATCGACAGCTCGCGGGCGGCTGCGGCGGAGGCGATGGGAGAGCCGGACAGATCGGCGTAGGTGGTGGCGCGGTCGGCGGTGAGCCGGGCCCGTTCGTAGCGGCCGATCTTCCCCAGCACCTGGGTGGCGAGGCTGTAACAGGCGGAGAGCCGGGCGTGGTCCACGCCGGTTTGCGTACGGGCGGCCTGGTGGGCGTCACCGAGCAGGCCGGGCAGCTCGGCCAGGAGTGAGGTGTGCCGACCGGTGTCCCACAGATGCCGGGCACGGGCGAGGCGGAGGTCGACCGGCGTTGGTTCACCCGTGGGCGCGGGGGTGAGTGCGAGGGCGTCGTCGATCGCCAGAAGCAGGGAGGCGGGCACGGCCGTGCCTGCGGCGGTGAGCAGGGTACGGCGGCGCATGGGGTCCTCCTCGGTGGGCGGAGCGTGCGGCGCCACTCTAGTGGGGCGGGGATCGGCTCCGGTGGTGATGCCGGAGCTACCCGCGAGGCGCGCAAACACGTCGAACGCCGTGCCCCCGGCCGCCTCGTCCGGCTAGGACGACAGCGCCACATCTCGTAGCTAGCTGCCGAGAGGAATGCGGGCGTACGGCTCCCATTCGTACATCCGGCGGTCTCGGTGGATGACGATCAGCTCGGCGTGGGTGATCCGGGCGCGGGCTTCTTCGATGTCGGCGCGTGCGAGGACGGTCGCGAAGGAGGCGGTCGGTCCGGTGTCGTTGCTGTAGCCGAGAGAGACGTGTGGGATGAAGCCGTCGGCGCGTTCGGGGACCTCGCGCACGTCCCCGATGGCCGCCCGTACCGCGTCACGTACTTCGTTGACCGCGTCGGCCGGACGGGCCGGGACGAGGATGGCCTCCCGGTCCACGACCGGTGCCCCCAGGACGAGGTCGAACGACGGAACAGCAGCGAGCGGCTCCCGCGCCGCGTCAGCGATCGCCCGTACCTCCTCCTCGGGCACTTCTCCCACAAAACCGACGCCCTGCATGGTCAGGTGCAGCCATCGGTCAGGTACCGGGGCGAGCCCTCCTGCCGACGCGAGAAGTGCCCGGTAGGCACCGGCGAACCGGTGCACGTCCGGCTGGCCGTCGAAGGTCAGGTGCCAGGTGTAGAACCGGCGCCCTGTACTCCAGCCGGGCCGCCACCACCAGTGGTCACGCATCCGCTCGGGCGCTGTTGTCGCCATCCGTCCGATTCCTTTCAGTTCGCAGCGTCCCCCGGAAGGGCGTCCGGCCCCTGTCTCAAGTCGGTTGATGTCTGTTCCGTGCTGTACCGATGGTGGTGAAGCATGAGGAGGGCCGCGACAGTGTTGGCCGACCGGATCTCTCCTCGTGCTACCAGTACCGGTACGCGGCTGAGGGGGACCCATTCTCGGCGCGCGGACTCGAAGCCGTCGCGAGGCTCACCGATCCGTTCGGCCCGGTCGCTCCAGTAGACGCGGTGGTGGGAGGTGGAGATCCCGGGCATCGGGTCGACCGCGAGCAGCAGTCGCATCGGGCCCGGCCGCCAGCCGGTCTCCTCTTCGAACTCACGGGCCGCCGCGTCCCCGGGGTCTTCGCCTTCGGCGGTTCCTCCCGAGGGGAGTTCCCAGCCCCAGGCGCCGGTGATGAACCGGTGCCGCCACAGCAGAAGCACCTCGTCGGCATCGTTGACGACGGCGGCGACGGCGACCGGCCTGAGGCGGATCACGGTGTGGTCGAGATGCCGGCCGTCCGGCAGGACGACATCGGCCATGCCGACCCGCACCCACCTGTTCTCGTACACAGTGCGCTCGCTGAGCGCCTTCCACTCGGACACAGCACGTCCTTCCACCAGGTGCACTCAGCCCAGAGCATCTCGCGGCATTCACCGCTCGGGCGCCGACGGATCGTGGCGTACGGCTGCTTCTGCAGCGGCCAGCGCGATGTCCCAGGGGTAGGGGTGGCGTTCGCCTGGCGGGTTGGGTACGAAACCGCCGTCGCCGTACAGGACGGTGACCCCCATCTCGCGGAGTTCGGTGATGCTGCGCTCAACCCGTCGGTGGGCGGCGTAGGCGGCGTTCACGCACGGCATGGCCACCACAGGGATTCCCTTGCCGATGCCTTCGGCTACCACTCCGATGACGAAATTGGACGTCAGACACAGAGCCCAGGACGAGAGGGAGTTGGCGGTGACAGGGGCGAAGAGGATCACATCGGCACGCGGCCAGACATCCGGTTCACCTGGTCGCTTGTAGCGTGAGCGCACCGGGTGTCCGGTCAGCTTCTCCAGACCTGGCAGGTCGTCGTGCAGCCACTCGGCGGCGGCCGGAGTCAGCCCCAGACAGACGTCCCAGCCGCGTTCTCGTGCCGATGCGATCACCTCGGCACTCTGGATGACCGGCGGGGCGGCGGACCCGAACAGGTACATCGTCTTCATGAGGGCGATCCGATCACATGCCCCCGATCGTGGAGGTCGGCATGAAGCAGGAGCCACTGCCTCTTGTCCGCGGAGGCCGTAGACAGTCGTCCCCGGGTTCGGCCCTACGGAGCCCGGCACCCATCCGGCGAGGCCGTGACCAGGGCGCTCTTCCCGACCGGAGCCCACTCCGGGTTTGTCGACGAAGCCGGGAGAAGCGGCGTGCTGTTCCGGGCCGGAGGCCGGACTGGAATGCTGAGGTTCGACAGCGTGATCGGTTTCGTCGATCGGCGGTGGTGTGGTGGAACGGTGGCAGTTCATCCGGTTCGGGCACGAGGGCCGGGTGCGGTTCGGCCGTGTCGCGGCGGGCGCGGACGGCGCAGCGTTCGTGGAGGTGCTGTCCGGTGATCCGGTACGGACGGATGCCGGGGTCACGGGTGAGCTGGTGCCGGTGAGTACGGTGCGGCTGCTGGCGCCTGTGGCGCCCGGGAAGATCGTGGCCGTGGGTCGGAACTATGCCGATCACATCGCGGAGATGGGTATGGGTGAGCCGACGATCCCGCGTCTGTTTCTGAAGCCGCCGTCCGCTGTCACCGGCCCGGGTGCCGAGATCCGGTACCCGGCCCAGTCGCGCGAGGTGGAGTACGAAGCGGAGCTGGCGGTCGTGATCGGCCGCAGGGCCAGGAACGTGAACACAGCGGACGCTCTGGCGTACGTCTTCGGATACACGTGCGCTAACGACGTGACCGCGCGGGACATCCAGCGGGCGGACGGGCAGCCGTCGTGGGCGAAGGCGTTCGACACCTTCTGCCCACTGGGTCCGTGGATCGTCCCCGGTCTCGACCCCACGAACCTCGGTATCCGCAGTACGGTCAACGGCGCGCCGCGCCAGGGGGCGAACACCGGCATGATGCTCACCCCCGTTGCCGACCTCATCGCCTACATCACCGCCGCGCTCACCCTTGAACCGGGCGATGTCGTTCTGACCGGCACCCCGTCCGGAGTCGGCCCGCTGAAACCCGGCGACACGGTCAGCGTCTCCATCGACGGCATCGGAACACTCGAAAACCCGGTGATCTCAGGCGTGGAGTAGCTCGGTGAACTGCCGCCCGGCGGGCAGCTCCGACCGTCCCACGACCGCAGCAAAGTCGCTTGCATACCGCATGACCATGCCGGTTCGGTGCTCGGTGGGGAGGGACGTGATCGCACCGCCGGCAATCCTGTATGCCTCTTCCGGTTCACCGGCACGGGCCAGAGCAGTGGCGCGGTCGATCCGGATCAGGGCGGGGTCGAGACGCTCAGTCGGTGCATATTGGGCAAGGGCGCGCCGCTGAACGGTCCACGCTTCCTCCGTGCGCCCCAGGTGCGTCCATGCGTTCCCCAAGTGGAAGAGGAACTGTCGTTCCGTGTAACCGAGGGCGATGTCCTCACGATCCTGCGAGCTGAGCTTTCCGAACATGTCTTCCGCTTGCCGCAACAACGGCAGTGCCTCGTCACCTCGCCGCATCCGGGCCAGTGCCCGAGCTTCGACAACCAGAGACCTGGCGGACGCGGGACCGACAGCAGACCGCAACCGTTCCCGGGCACGGGCGGCATGGGTGTAAGCGGCAGCCGGGGTGCCGTAGTACAGGGACACGATCGCCGACCTCACAGCGAGAGTTCCCTCCAGATGGGCGTCTCCGGCTTCGGATGCGGCCAGCTTTCCCGTGTGGAACCAGTTCCGCGCTTCCCGGTGTGCGCCCAGTGCCGAGGTGAAAATTCCAGCCAGTGCGGCAAGTTGCGCCACGACACGACAGAGGCGGCGTCGATGCCGTATCGGCTGATGCGCCTCCAGCATCTGCTGCACCTCGTCGATATCCGCCAGCAGGTCAGCAAGGAGTTCCTGCGGGGGCAGAGTCTGATAGGCCCGGGCGTATTCGTTGGCGATCTCCTCCCAGCGTTCCAGGGTCGCCGTGCTGTAGGAAGACGACTCGATGGCGGCATCGAGCCGGGCCCGAGTCGATGCCATGATCTCAAGTGCCGCGGGACCGAGCCCGAGCCCGGCTCCGACCACACCCAGAAGGGCCCTGCGCTTCAGTACCTCGTCTGCTTCCACTGCCACCTTCTCCTTGTGCAGAGGCGGCCGTTGATCAGCGGGTTGGAGCAGTTCTCGTACTGAATAGCCCGGGAACATGCGCTCCAGAATCTGGGTGGCGTCGTCCCGTGGTGTCGTCTTCACTCGTCCGGCAATGCGCCAACGGTCGAACTGCCTTCGCTGTGGGGCGTCTGCATTCACGTTCAGCTCTCGCGCCACGGAGACGAATTGGCGGGCAAAGCGTGCGTAGGTCGCGCCCTGCTCTTTGAGCAAGGCACCGAAGTTCGTCAACTCGGACATCGGATTTCTCCCGTGTCGTCGATGGGCCGATGTTCCCGATGGTGAACCACCACGCGACGTGATGCGGGCGTTCGGCACCAGCAGGTCCAAGAAGTCCATGAAATGACCAAGGCCCGTCCAGTCCAGGTCAGAGAAGTCCGTGATGTGTACGTATCTAAGGCCATGGGCCCTGGGCCAGCATGCGAGAAAGCGCTGATGCCAGCGCCTCACATCTCAGGGAGCACGCCAGTGAGCGACCCGGAACGAGAACGGTCCGCCAGGCCCTGCGACCTGTGCCGGGGCGCGGGGGCTGATGCCTGCATCCGCATGGTGTCGGGCATGCCCGGTCAGCGGCAGCGGCCGGTGTACGGGCACGCCGACTGCGCGCGGGAACGCGGGATCATCCCGCTGTACCACCTGGTAGTCCCGGGCAGCGCCCGATGACCGGCACCCCGAGCGTCCGCGAACCCCTGCCCGAGTACTGCGTCTACTGCGACCGGCCCGTCGAACGGTCCGAGGAGAACCTCGTGATGCTCGGGTTCTCCGCATCCGGGGCGCGGCCCTCCCTCTACGCTCACCCCGACTGCCCGGCCCCGCGCAAGATCCCCCAGCGCACCGGGCGTTGAAGGCTCCCGTACGCGCCGCAGCCCCAAATGCCCCGCGTACGGGAACGGTCCCGGCCCCGCAGACGACCCCCGGCACGGGGCCGGGACCACCCAACAGAAGCGCCCCGACAGACCGCAGCAACGGTCCATCGGGGCTCAACCGACCAGCTACGCAAGGAGCTGATCCGTCGTATGCGGAACCTTATCCACCAGGTCCTCAATCGGTTACGGACTTTCCTCAACCCGCCGACCCTCGTCGTCCTCGCCCCGGCACCGCCGCCGCGTACCGACCCCTGGACCCGGCCCTGGACCAGCCCCGACCAACACCAGGCACAGGCCATCCTCCAGGCCCGGGCTCGCCGTCGCAGGGTCATCGTCGCGCCCCACGGAATCCGGCTCGACCAGCCCGTCGCCGTACGCGCATCCCGGCCCGGTCACGCCTGGACGTGGGTCGGGTGACCCTCGAAGGGCTGCTGGCCAAGACCCCGGAACCGGTCACCGCCCACTGCTGCGTCTGCGGGCGGGCCACCACCGCGCCCGTCGAAGTGCGGCCCGGGCACACCACCTGCCCCGAACACATCACCGACGCCCTCACCACCGCACCCGGAGCCAACCCGTGATCTGCGAAGCCTGCTGGAACACGACCGTCGCCACGGTTCGGAACACGACCGAAGGGCGCGACCTCCTCTGCGTGCCCTGCGCCGACAGCAACTACCCGGCCCGGGTAGTGCTGTTTCCTCCCCTCGGGATCTACCGGCTCACCGAGCGGAGGCTGGACCTGGGCAAGCACGGGAAGCCGAAGCCCCAGCTCCCGCCCGACCCCGGGCCTCATCCGCCCAAGCCCACTCCCAAGTCCCCGCCCGGCACCCCGCCCGTCTGATCCCTAGGTCGTCTCTTTCGGATCTTGCCGGGCTCGCGTGCCTCCCCCAGCTACCGCTGGGGGTGCCCCCAGCCACCGCGCCTCGCCGCGTTGTCGTCAGTCGCCTACGCTCCGCGTGGACTCCATCCTCCGCCTTGCGATCCACGGCACCAGACCCCGCTCGCTGATCCGGCCTGATCCGAAAGAAACTCCCTAACCCCGGTCCATGAAGCTCTGGCGCAGCTCCTCCAGGATGTGGACCGCCTGGTCCAGGTCCGCCTTGCGGCAGCGGGCTATCGCCGTCGTCAGGCGGGCGATCGCGTCGTCCCGGCGTTCCAGGCCGTTGCCCTCGATGAGGGCCGCGATCCGGATCGCCTCCGCGCGCGGGGCCTCGGCCGCATCGCCGCCCTCCTCGTGGGCCGCGATCGCCGCCTCCGCCTCCGTGAGGGCCTCCGGGAAGCGTTCCGCCCCGGCCAGGATGCGGGCCCGGCGGTAGTGGGTGCTGCCCCGTTCGTACCAGGCGGTGAGATCGTCGGCAGCGGCGGTGGCCACGACCTCGTCCGCGCGCTCCAGATGGGCAAGCGCGTCCGTCAGGCCCTCGTCGCCCCGGGACTCCACCGTGAGGCGGGCGAACTCCCGCAGCATCTCCGTCATCAGGGGCGGGTTCGGTGCCTCGGCGTGGGCCGCCAGGGCCCGTTCGTACGCCGTGGCCGCCGCGTCCCAGCGGTCCGCCAGCGCCAGCGTGACGGCCGCCTCGCCCGCCACCAGGGTGTGGATCTCGCGGTCGTCCTCCCAGCCGGCGACGGCGTCCGCCAGCAGCAGGAACTCCTCGGCCGCTGGCCGGAACTCGCCCAGTTCCCGGAGTCCGCGGGCGAGGTTCAGCCGGGCCTGGGCGAGCACCCGCTCGTCGAGCGTGACGCCTTCGGCACCGGACAGTACGGACTCCATGACGGCGACCGACTCGTCCGGCCGGCCGGACTCCGCCAGGACGTCCGCCAGTTGGAGCCGTACCGCCGCGGCGTCGTCGTGTTCGGCGTCCCGGTCGTGCCGGGCGGCCGCCTCCGAGAGATGGCGTACCGCGCCGCCGTGGTCACCGAGGTGGGACACGGCGTGCCCGAGCACCGTGTACGCGGACGCGAAGGCGAACTCGTCGTCGCCGTAGCGGGCAGCCTCGGTGATCGCCCGGTGCAGCAGCTCGGCGGCCTCCTCGTGCCGCCCGTCCCCCATCAGACCCCGGGCGAGCTGGAGCCGCGGCCGGCCGCCGCGCCAGGGGCGTTCGGAGGCGGCCACGTCCTCCAGCGCCGCCCGCAGCTCCTTCTCCGCGCGGGCCGTGTCGCCGCTCCTCGCGGCCACATCGGCCAGGAACTGGCGGGCGTTGGCGCTCTGATGCGGCAGCGACAGGCGCTCCGCCTCGGCCCGGAGGGTGCCCGTGTGCTCCTCCAGCTTCGCGGTCGCCGTCTCGCCGGGCTCCGGGAACTGCAGCATGACCGACCGGTACGCCGTGAAGGCCAGGCCGAACAGGACGCCGCCGTAGCAGAGGGTGCGTTCGACGGCCGCGTCGGCGCCGAGGAAACCCTCCGCCTCGGACGGGTTCCCGCCCGTCAGCGGGACCCGGTCCAGCAGGACCTTCGCCTCCTGGACGAGCTGTTCCATCGCCGCGACCCGGTCGGAGCCGTCGTCCGCCCCTTCGGCGCCGGTCGTGTCCCCCGGGCCCCAGGTGATCACCCGCGCCCGGGCGCTCAGCGCCTGCCAGTGCAGCCCCAGGTCCTCGTACAGCTCGGTCGCCCGCTCCAGCTCCACGACGGCCCCGGCCGTTTCGTCGTCCCCCAGCAGCCGGTTGGCCCTCTGCTCGGCGAGTTCCGCCTCCAGCAGTTCCGCCGGGCCGATGCCGTCCGCGTGCGGGGTGTTCCCGCCCGCGGCCAGGCGTTCCGCGACCTGGGTCCACAGCCCGCCGGACGCGGGGTGGCCGAGGGCGTCCTGTCTGCGGGCCTCGCGCACCAGACCGGCGAAGTCGGCCGGGGCGGAGGGCGCTTCCACGGACACCGGCGGTGCCGTGGTCCGGGCGACGGAGGTCCGCAGGCCGAGCGGCAGCGGCTCGTCGAGCAGGGGGCTCCGGTCGAGCCGGGTCCGCCGCCGGTCGCCTACCGCGGTGGTGCCGTTGCGGGCGTCGAAGGCGGCGGCCAGCCGGTCCGCCTCGGTACGGACCTCGGCAAGAAGCGCCTCCACGGTCCAGTTCCGGCCGGGCGGACCCGCGACGGGGGTGTCGCCGTGCCCGTCGGCGGCGAGCCGGGCGAGCAGCAGCTCCGTACCGGTGAGGAAGCCCAGCCGGGACAGCGGCGCCCCGGCCGCCTCGAACAGCGGCCGGTTCTCCGCGAGGATCTCCAGCCCGCGCCCCTCGTTCCGGGAGAGTGCGCAGAACTCCAGGTGCAGTCCGACCTCCTCCAACATCCCGGTGTTCCCGCGGACCTGCCGGTAGCCGCTGAGGTGGTGGGAGCGGGCCTCGTCGGCGCGGCCGGCGCGGAGCAGCGGCAGCAGGGCGAGCGCCCGGGTCATCGCGGGCTCCTCGGTGCACTCGGCGGAGCCGTCCAGGACCGGCCGCCAGCTGTCGAGGGCGGCGGTGTCGTCGCCGGCGAGCAGCCGGTGGGCGCCGATACGGCGCAGTTCGCACGGTCCGCAGTCGCTGTGTTCGGTACGGGGCCGGGTGGCCCAGAGGTCGTACGCGTCGTCCGCTCCGGTGCCGGTGTGCGCGGCGATCTGGTAGCGGGCGGCGGCCACCGGCTGGAGGCCGTGCCCGGCGGCGGTGAAGCGTTCCCGCGTCTGCGCGACCCAGGCGTCGACGGTGGCCAGCGGCACGTTGGGGACCTGGAGCAGGGAGAGCGTGACCCAGAAGGACCGGTGGTGGATCTGGGCCGCCTCCCAGTCGCTGAACTCGTCCGGGTCGCTCTCCCACAGCTTGAGCAGCCGGGCGAAGGCGACGGGCGATTTACGGTGCTCGCCGGTCACGTCGTACGCCGTCATCAGCTCCATCAGGGCCGTGACGAGGACATCGGGCTTCTCGAACGCCCCGGCCGCCTCGACGAGTTCCTCGGCGGTGACGGTGCGCTGGAGTCCATGGGGCCGACCGCTGTTCTCGCGCAGCGCCTCGACCACGGCCTCGGGAGTGTCCAGCATCTACAGTTCCTTCCGGGGCTCGGAGCCGGGTGCCGCCGTGCCCGGATGGTGCATGGCGTGGGTGAGCAGGCCGGTGAAGGCCCGGGTGAGCAGCGCGTTTTCACTGGCCCGCAGCGGGCGGCGGCTGAGCAGCAGCGCCTGGCCGTAGAGGGCTTCGGCAGTGGTGACCGCGAGACCGCGTTCGGTGATCGTCACGGCCTGCCGTACCAGCGGGTTGAGATGGTTGAGCACGAGCTGTGCGGGCGGCGTCTCCTGGCGCAGCGAGCCGAGGATGTCGGCCCACAGCCCGTCGCTGTCGGCGGCCAGTCCCGACCGGGTCCGCTCGTGGCGGGCCTCCCGGTTGTCGATGAGCAGGACGGGCGCGGTGACGGGCTGGAAGTCGCGGAGCACGACATCGCAGTCGTGGGCGCCGACGGTCTCCCGGGCGACGGTGAGGAAGGCGGCGGCGCGCAGTTCGGCGGCCGGGTCGACGGCGTCGAGATGGGCGGTGACGGTCAGCGGGTCGAGGTCGGCGACGGCGGTGCCGGGGCGGATCTCGGGCAGCCGGTGCACCAGATCGCGGTCGTAGGTGTAGCCGCCGTTGACGACGCCCATGCCGACGGCGGACGCGATGGGCGCGACCTGCCGGAACTCCTCCACGCTGCGGGTGACCAGGACCGTGGCGTGGGTCCTGGTGAAGACCTCCAGGGTGACCTGGCCGTCCGTGGTCTCGAACGGCAGCCACGGCAGCACGATGCGCAGCAGTTCGTCGTCGTAGCGGGCGAGCGCCTTGACCGCGAGGTGGTGGACGTCGATGAAGCGGTGCAGCAGGGCGGGGTCGCGGGCGGCGAGCCCGGTGAGCCAGTCGCGGATCCGCTCGCCGAGGGCGTCCCGTACGGCGGAGAGGGTGCCGTCCTCGTAGAGCGCTTCCCGGGACGCGGTGGGCCGCAGGCTGGTGGTGTCGATGACACAGCGGACGAAGAACGCCCATTCGGGGAGGAGCTCCGGCGCCTGGTCGCTGAGGAGCATGCCCTTGAGGTGGACCCGGTGGCCCGCGTGCCGGCCGGGGACGACGGGCGTGGGCAGGACGTAGGCGACGCCGCGCAGTCCGGCGGCGGGGAGGTCCAGTTCGATCGTGTCGAGCGGGGTGAAGTCGAAGAGGTCGCGGCAGTGGGCGGTGAGGGCTTCGCGGCGGGCCAGCGGGGAGGCGTGGGCCCGGTTCCAGGGCGGGGTCTCGTCGACCCGGTGGGTCTCGCCGCGGGCGTCGGTGACGGTGACCCGGTACGGCAGCAGGGCACCGTAGTGGCGGGCCAGGGAGACCACGCGGCCGGGTTCGGTCCACTCGGCGTTGTCGGCGCGGGGCACGAGCCGGACGGTGGTGCCGGGCTCCGGGACGGCGGAGGCGGGCAGGGTACGGATGGTGTAGCGGCCGTCGGCGTGGCCGCGCCACTCCACGGCGGGTGCCGCCGGGTCGGCGGCGGAGCGGCTGAGGACGGTGATCTCGTCGGCGACGACGAAGCAGGCGAGGAGACCGATGCCGAACTGGCCGATGAAGTCGCCGCGGTCCGCGTCGATCCCGGCGCCGTCGACACCGCCGCCGGAGGTCCGCTTCGAACTGCGACCGATGGTGGCGAGGAAGCGGTGGACATCGGCCTCGGTCAGCCCGATGCCGGTGTCGGTGACGGTGAGGACGTCCCCGGTCCTGACGGTGATCGCGGCGGGTGCGCCGGGGGTCGCCCGCTGCCGTGCGGTGATCGCGTCGACGGCGTTCTGGAGCAGTTCGCGGAGGTAGACGCGGGGGCTGGAGTAGAGGTGGTGGGAGAGCAGGTCGACCAGACCGCGCAGGTCGACCTGGAAGGTGTGGGACGTCGGGGAGTCGGTCACCTGTGCAGTGTCTTTCCGTGAATCGGGGCGTCGTACGTCGTCTCGGGGCGTCGCAGGGCGTCGTGGGGCGTTGGCACGGGCACGGGTACGAGTACGAGTACGGGCCTGCCCCGGCCGTACCGGCAGCAGGGGAGCGTCCGCCGTCCGGTACGCGGCGGGCTCGCGCTCAGCGTCCGACGGCCGAGCGCATCCTCTTGTAGGCACCCACGGGGTCGTCGCCGTCCATGTAGTACCAGGGGGATTCCGTGACGCGCCCCTCGGTCGCCGCGAACGCCTCCCGGGCCTCCTCCAGGGACTCGGTCAGCGAGAACGCCATGGCGAAGGAGTTGAGCACATCGACACCGGGGCCCTCGGGGTCGAAGTCGGGGTGCCGGTAGGAGTGGTCGGCGGCCTCGTTCAGGGAGGCCATCACCTCGGGGCTCATGATGTACGCGTTGTCCGCGCCGCGTTCGAGGTGGAGCCACTGCTCGATATGCGCGTCGGCAACCAGCCCGCCGAGCCACGTCCCGGCGGGGGCCTTGAGGGCCGCCGTCCGCGCGAACTCGTGCATGGCCTCGTGGGAGCCGCCCCACTTCTCGCAGACCTGCTGCAGATGGGACGTGTGCACACCGAAGTGGTGCGGATCGCGCCGGGTCGCCGCCTCGAACCGGCGGTGGGCCACGGTCTGCCCCACCTGGAGGGCGCGTCCGGTGGTCAGCAGGCCGTGCCAGGGCGCGACCCAGTCCGGTTCGCGCTCCGCCGCCTCGAACAGCCACTCCTCGCCGGTCCGCAGCCGGGCGTGGAAGATCTCGAACTGCTTGCGCGACACATCCTTGGCGCGGGCGCTGGTCCGGGCCTCCCAGCCCCAGCTGATCTGGCGGAAGCCGCCGACGACCCGGGGCAGTGCCGCTTCGGGCTCGGCCTCGATGATCTTCGGGATCCACCGCTCGACGCCCGCGGTGTCGGCGACGGCCCAGATCAGCCGGGACCGTCCGTCGTTCTCGGCCCGTCCCAGGACCATCTGCTGCACCAGGTCCCAGTCGGCGGCCGCCGCGGCTTCGCGCACCACCGGCAGCTCGGGATCGTCGTAGTCCTTGACCAGCCGTGCGGGCGCTCTGCCCGTCAGCTTCCCCAGCGTCCGGCCCATGGCCCGGAGCACCGCCATGCTTCCCCACCTCTTGCTTGTATGTGATCGACGGAGCGGCCGTCGATCACGCCCCCTCGTGGAGGTAGTGACTATCACGGTTGTCCGACAATCACCCACTTCATTGGCCGGTGATCACCGGTCGGCGGGCCGTCCCGTACGGGACGCGGCCGTCCTTATACCGGGCATACGGAACTCTGCGCCCCTTCTCACCGCGCCCTCAGATCCTTCTCAGACTCCGCGGGGACAGTCGGTGACATGAGCGACCAGTACCGTGACGACGCCCCGCACTCCGTACCTCCGCCGCCTCCGTACGCCCCTTGGCCCCCGCGGCCGGAGCCCGAACCCGGGCCCCGGGCGCGGGCCCGCAAGAAGGCGCGGGGGTCCATCGCCCTGCTGGTCGCCGTGGCCATCGGGGCGGCGACCGTCGGCGGGGCCGCCTCCACCGTGCTGGGGCAGCTCACGGACGACCGGGCGAGCCGGTCCTCCGCCGGTGTCCAGGGGACCAACGTCTCCGCGAACCGGTCCGCCGGAAGCGTCGCCGGGGTCGTGGAGGCGGTCGCCCCCAGCACCGTGGAGATCCGGGCCGCCCAGGGCACCGGGCAGTCCACCGGATCCGGCGTGATCATCTCCTCGGACGGGGAGATCATCACCAACAACCATGTGCTCGCCGGGGCGAAGACCGTCCAGGTCCGGCTCAGCGGCGGCAAGACCTACACCGCGGACGTCGTAGGGACCGCCCCCGACAAGGACCTGGCCCTGATCAAACTGCGGGGCGCGAGCGGGCTCAAGGCGGCGCAGCTCGGGGACTCCGGCAGTCTGCGGGTCGGCGACCAGGTCGTCGCCATCGGCTCGCCGGAAGGGCTGACCGGGACGGTGACCAGCGGCATCGTGTCCGCGGTCGACCGGGACGTCACCGTCCCCAAGGGCTCCGACCAGCCCCGGCAGCCGGACCGGAACTGGCCCTTCGAATTCGGCGGGCAGCAGTTCAACGGAGGCGCGGGCGAGTCCACGACCACGTACAAGGCGATCCAGACCGACGCGCCCCTCAACCCCGGCAACTCCGGCGGGGCGCTGATCGACATGCAGGGCCGGATCATCGGCATCAACTCGGCCATGTACGCGCCGAGCAACGGCAACGGGGCGGCCGCCGGGAGCGTGGGCCTCGGCTTCGCGATCCCCGTCGACACGGTGAAGAGCACGCTGGACGACCTCCGCGCAGGCGCGGGTGCGGGCAGCGGCACCGGTGCCGGTGTCTAGAGCGGCCGGGCCCGGGGACGGGGACGCACCCGCGCCAGGGTCCGCCGGAGCACCCGGGCCTGAAGGCTCCTGGACCGTGCCCGGGCCCCGCGCCGCCGAGGTCCTTTTCGGGGGCGGGCCGTGCGAGGCTGGCGGTATGACCGAGAGCCGCGACCAGAACCCGTACGCCGACCGTGTACTGATCGTCGACGACGAGCCCGCCGTGCGCGACGCCCTCAAGCGCAGCCTCGCCTTCGAGGGGTACGACACCGAGGTCGCCGTGGACGGGCTCGACGCGCTCGGCAAGGCCGAGACGTACGCCCCCGATCTGATCGTGCTGGACATCCAGATGCCCCGGATGGACGGGCTGACCGCGGCCCGCCGGATCCGGGCCGGCGGCTCCACCGTCCCGATCCTGATGCTGACCGCCCGGGACACCGTCGGTGACCGCGTCACCGGTCTCGACGCGGGCGCCGACGACTATCTGGTGAAGCCGTTCGAGCTGGACGAGCTGTTCGCCCGGATCCGGGCCCTGCTGCGCCGCAGCGCCTACGCCGTCCCCGTACCGCTGGACTATGCGCTCGACGAGCCCGGGGACGTCCTGGAGTTCGGGGATCTGTCGATGAACCTCAGCACCCGCGAGGTGTACCGCGGCGAGCGCCCGGTCGAGCTGACCCGTACCGAATTCACCCTGCTGGAACTGCTGCTGACCCATCCGCGGCAGGTCCTCACCCGCGAGCAGATCCTCAAGGCGGTCTGGGGCTTCGACTTCGAGCCCAGCTCCAATTCGCTCGATGTGTACGTGATGTACCTGCGCCGCAAGACGGAGGCGGGCGGGGAGCCGCGGATCGTGCACACCGTACGCGGCGTGGGCTATGTGCTGCGGTCCGCCGGGGGCGAGGGGTGACCCACCACCCCGGGACCGCACAGCACCCCGCCCCGCCCCCGATGCCCGCCCGGCCGCCCCGCGGACCCCGCGGGCTGCCCGGTCTGGTCCACCGCTACCGCAGGCTGCCGCTGCGCTCCCGGCTGGCGCTGCTGGTCGCCGTGGCCGTCGCCGCCGCCGTCGCCGCGGTCGCCGTGGTGTCGTGGGCGCTGACCCGCAGCCAGCTGAACGCCGAGATGGACCGGTCGCTGGAGAACACCCGGGCGCCCAAACAGGTCGTCCTGGACGCGCTGAAGAAGTGCGCGGGCGCCGACGACGGAATCATCGTGGGCACGAAGGCGACCGAGTCGTTCGCGTACACGCAGATGGTGGCACCGGACGGTCAGCGCTGCGTCGCACCGTACAGCCGCCCGGTGAAGGTCACCCCGCTGGACGTCGCCGTCGCCGACGGCCGGTCCGAGAGCGCGCTGCACAGCAGTGTCACGGACAGCGGCCAGCAGGTGCGGGTGCACACCACCGTGCTGCGGACGGAGAGCGGGGACATCGCGGTCTCCGTCTCCCGGCCCCTCGACGAGATCAGCACCTCCCTCAACCGGCTGGCGCTGATGCTCAGTCTGCTCGCGGGCGTCGGGGTGCTGGGCGCGGGCGCGGCCGGGCTCTGGGTGGCCAGGGCCGGGCTCCAGCCCGTCGACCGGCTCACGGACGCGGTCGAACACGTCGCGCGTACGGAGGATCTGACCGTACGGATCCCCGCCGACGGCGACGACGAGATCGCCCGGCTCTCCCGCTCCTTCAATGCGATGACCGAGGCGCTGGCGTCGTCCCGGGACCGGCAGGCCCGGCTGATCGCCGACGCGGGCCATGAACTGCGCACCCCCCTGACCTCCCTGCGGACCAATATCGACCTGCTGGCGCGCAGCGAGCGCACCGGCCGGGCGATCCCGCCCGCCGACCGGCAGGCGCTGCTGGCCAGTGTGCAGGCGCAGATGGCGGAGCTGGCGGCGCTGATCGGGGACCTCCAGGAGCTGTCGCGGCCGGACGGGCCGCAGGACGGCGACGGGCCGCTGAAGGTCGTCGCGCTCCACGAGATCGCGGGCACCGCGCTGGGCCGGGCCCGGCTGCGCGGTCCGGAGCTGGTCTTCACCGACGACCTGGCGCCCTGGTACGTACGGGCGGATCCGGCCGCGCTGGAACGGGCGCTGGTCAACGTCATGGACAACGCGGTGAAGTTCTCGCCGCCGGGCGGGACGGTCGAGGTGCGGCTGCGCGGCGGCGAACTGACCGTGCGCGACCACGGACCCGGGATCCCGGCGGAGGAACTCCCGCATGTGTTCGACCGGTTCTGGCGCTCCCCGTCGGCCCGGGCACTGCCGGGCTCCGGGCTGGGCCTGTCGATCGTGGCCCGGACGGTACGGGCGGCGGGCGGCGACGTCCGGCTGGAACCGGCGCCGGGCGGCGGCACGATCGCGGTCCTGCACCTGCCGGGAGCGACGGCCCCACCGCCGGGGACACCGGGCACGGGCTGAGGCGCCGGGCGGGGGCCGAGACGGCGAGGACGGGCGTACGGGCGCCGGCCGAAACACCGGGTCCGTGTTCCCCGAGCTGTCCAGCGCGCTGGAGAGGCGGCGCGAGGGCGGTCCCCTACCAGCCCTGCTGGCGCGCGCCCAGGACCTCGCTCCCGATGTGCGCGGCGAGTTTCTCGGCCCGGGGCAGATCCCCGGACTTGTACACGCTGACGAAGACGGTGTGGTGCCCGGTCCACTCGCCCCACTGGGCTTCCTCGCCGTGGAACACGACTTGGACCCCGTCGTATCCCCACGACCCGCAGCAGTCCGTTTCGGGGTCCTCGGGCCACTGGCCCGACCAGTTGACCGCGGCCTGGCCGGAGCCGAGAGCCGCCACGAAGTCCCGCTCCACGCTTCCCCGCGGCACCTCCGTCATCACGCTCATCGGCAGATGCGGCTCAAGGGCCGCGTCGTCGGATGCCGCGATGTCGAGGTCGAAGCGGAGCTTCTCGCCCGCCGGGCCGGTCCGGTGGCCCCGGTGGTCGAAGTCCGCTTCCGGCAGAACCGCGGCCACCCGCCGCAGATCGGGGACTGTACGGAACTCGGCGAAGAGGTCGACCTCCTCGTCGCATACGGCCAGCAGCGCGGCCAGCCGCTCGGCCTGTGCGAAGGCCATGGCCGGGTCGGTGGTCCGGAAGACGGGATAAGCCGCTGCGATGCCCATGCGCAGAAGGATCACATCCCCGGTCCGGGGCCGCCCGGAATTTCCGGACACCGCCGCCCGGGGGCACCGGACCGGCCCGGGTGGGCAAGGGCCCCGATGCGCCGGAAGGTGCCGGACCGGCGTCGTACCGAAGGGCCCTGGCGTGCCGAGGGGGCGGCGGCCCGGCCGGGCCGCCGCCCCCTCACTCACTGTCCTTTACTTCACGACCGTGATGCGGCCCGTCGCCGGCGGCACCAGCGGCGAAGCCGCGCTGGAGTTCGCGCCCAGGTGGCCGATGAACACATCCAGGTCCGACGCGCCGACCAGCTTGTTCTTGTGCTCCTTCAGCACCGCGAAGCCGTCGCCGCCGCCCGAGAGGAACTCGTTCATCGCGACCCGGTAGGTCTTCGCCGGGTCGATCGGCTCGCCGTTCAGCCGCACCGAGTCCGTGACGATCCGGTCCGCGCCGGTCTTCGTCAGGTCGAGGGTGTACGTGAAGCCCTTCGACACCTGAAGGATCTTCGGCGACGCCTGGTTGGAGCCGCTGACCTGCTGGCGCAGGGCCGTCAGGAGCTGCGCGCCGGTCAGGTCGACCACGTTCATCATGTTGGTGAACGGCTGGACGGTGAACGCCTCGCCGTAGGTCACGACCCCGTCGCCCTCGGCGCCGGACGCCTTGTGGACCAGGGGTGCCCGGATTCCGCCCGGGTTCATCAGGGCCAGCTGCGCGCCGCCCTTGTCGGCCGGGGAGAGCGCGGCGAGCTGGGCGTCGGCGATCAGATTGCCCAGCGGACGCTCCTCGGCCACCGGGTTGTCGATGTCCGCGGCGATATGGCCGACGGGACGGTTCGCTATCGGACCGGCCAGGGTGTTCCAGCGGTCGATGAGCGCGGTGATGTCCGGCGCCTTCGGCACATCGCGGGTGACGACGTGGTTGGTGGCGCCGACCGAGGTGCGGACGATGTCCTTGGTGCGCCGGTCGTAGGTGAGGGTGGTCTCGGTGAACAGCCGTCCCGCGGAGGACGCCGAGGTGACCGTGCGCGGCTTGCCCGCCGGGTCCGGGATGGTGCAGGCGTACGCCTGGTGGGTGTGGCCCGTGACCAGCGCGTCGACCTGCGGGCTGACGTTCTTGGCGATATCGACGATCGGGCCGGAGATACCGTCGCCGGCACCCGGGCTGTCGCAGTTGTAGTTGTACGAGGAGGAGGCCGGGAAGCCGCCCTCGTGCAGCAGCGCGACGATCGACTTGACGCCCTTGCGCTCCAGGATCTTCGCGTACTTGTTGATCGACTCGATCTCGTCGTTGAACTTCAGGCCCTTGATGCCCTCGGCGTTGACGATGTCGGGGGTGCCTTCGAGGGTCACCCCGATGAAGCCGATCTTGACGCCGTTGCGCTCCCAGACGAAGTACGGGTCCAGCAACGGCCGGCCCGACTTCTCGTGGGTGACATTGGCGGTCAGATAGGGGAAGTCGGCGCCCTTGAACTTCTTGCCCGGCTCGAAACAGCCCGCGGTGGGGTGGCAGCCGCCGTTCTGGATCCGGCCCAGCTCCTTGGCGCCCTCGTCGAACTCGTGGTTGCCGACGGAGGAGACGTCCAGACCGAGCTTGTTCAGCGCCTCGACGGACGGCTCGTCGTGGAAGAGCCCGGAGAGCATCGGGGTGGCGCCGATCAGATCGCCCGCGGCGGCGGTGACCGTGTACCGCTTGCCCTTGCGGGCCTCGCGCAGATGCGTGGCCAGATACTCGGCGCCGCCCGCGTCGATGGTGCGGGTGGTGCCGTCGGGGTTGGTGTGGGTGACGCGGCCGCCGGAGCCCGACGGGGGCTGGAGGTTGCCGTGGAAATCGTTGAAGGAGAGCAACTGCACATCGACCGTGCGGCCGTGGCCGTGGCCCTTGCCGCCCCGCTCCGCCCGGTCCTGCTCATGGGCGCCCGCGGTACCCGGCAGCGCGGCCAGCAGCGCGCCGACGGTGGTCAGTCCGGCGACGGCCCCGAGCAGCCGCCGGTTCCGGCGGGTGCGGTGCGCACGGTTCGGTCTGCTGAGGGCACCCCGGCCCTCCGGCCCCTCGGGGCTCGTTCCCTGCGGAATGGCTGACATCTTTCCCTGATTTCCCCTCGGTCGGCGCGACTGCGGCGAAGGCTGCCCCGGCAGCCTAGGGTCAACGCGCGTAGCGCGAACAGAGGGTCGAGGGTCACAACTCGGCCATCGTGATCCCGCTATCAACCCTCGGTACCCCTTCTGTGGTCATTTCCACCGATGACCAGTCGGCAGCACCAGCAAGGAGCGCGCGCATGACGGTGACCAGGGTGGCAACGGATACGGGTGGGCAGCGGGCAGGGGCCCGGCGGAGAGCAGCCCGTACGGGCGTGGTCGCCCTGCTCGCGGGGGCCGTGGCGGCCGGAGCACTCGCCGCCCCGGCACAGGCCGGAGACCGGACCCCGGCCACGGCGGTGGACGCGGCGGTGGCCGAAAAGCACTCCCGTCACGCGGCCACCCAGCAGGCGATCGAAGCCTTCGTGGCGACCGGCACGCCCGGTGCCACGGTCACCGCCACCGACGCGCACGGCGTCTGGCGGAGCGCGGCGGGCATCGGCAATCTGGAGACCGGCAAGAAGCGCGGCGCGAACGACCTCTTCCGGGTCGCGTCCATCACCAAGACCTTCGTGGCCACCGTCCTGCTCCAGATGGAGGCGGAGGGGAGGCTGAGCCTCGACGACACCGTCGACACATGGCTGCCCGGTCTGATCCGCGGCAACGGCAACGACGGTCGCAAGATCACCGTACGCCAGCTCCTCAACCACACCAGCGGCATCTTCAACTACACCTCGGACCCGGACTACGCGCGGAAGTACCTCCTTGAGGGCTATCTGGAGAACCGCTACGAGAACGTGCCGCCGGAGTACCACATCAAGGTGGCTCTGTCGCACCGGCCGGACTTCGCGCCCGGCACCGGGTTCAGCTACTCCAACACCGGATACGTCCTCGCCGGCATGATCATCGAAAAGGTGAGCGGGCGGACGTACGAGCACGAGGTACGGAAGCGGATCATCAAGCCGCTGAAGCTGCGGTCCACCTCCAACCCCGGCGACACCGTCGAACTGCCCCAGCCCAGCAGCCGCGCCTACTCCAAGCTGACGCAGACCCCGGACGCCCCGGCCGCGAAGATCCACGACGTCACCGACATCCACGGCTCCCAGGGCTGGGCGGACGGCGACATCACCTCCAGCGCGGCCGACCTCAACCGCTTCTACAGCGCCCTGCTGCGCGGAAAGCTGCTCTCCCCGAAGCAGCTGAAGGCGATGAAGACGACGACCACCGCGTCCAACGGGTGGTACGGGCTCGGGCTCTACAAGACCGCGCTGAGCTGCACCACCGTCTGGGGCCACGGCGGCGGCGCGGCCGGCAGCCTCTCCGAGGCGACGACCACCGAGGACGGCCGCCACCAGATCGCCTTCAACATCAACGGCGACTGGGCGGCGAGCTACGACCAGTTCACCGCCGTACTCGAAGCGGAGTACTGCGGAAAGAAGCCCGGGGCCGCGAAGCCCGGGGCCGCAAAGGCCGCACAGGACACGAAGGCAGCACAGAGGGCGCAGGACCGGTTCGGTTCCGCCCGTAACACCCTCGTGAACAGGGGCTGATCGACATGCCGAAGACTCCGGGCAGATCCGCCCACCGCAGCATCATCCCGCGCCGCCCCGCCCGCCCCACCGGGCGCAACCGGGACACGGCCCGGCGCCACCGTCTCCGTACCACCACGATCGCCCTGGTCACCGGCGCCCTGGCGGCCACCGCCTTCGCCGCGCCCGCCCGCGCCCAGGACGGCCCCGCGGACCGCGGACACCACCGGGCGACCCAGCAGGCGCTGGACGCCGTCGTCGCGGGCGGACTGCCCGGGATCACCGCCGCCGCCACCGACCGGCACGGGCTGTGGCAGGGCGCATCCGGTATCGGCGACCGGCGGACCAAGGCCCCCCGCGGGGTGAACGACCGCTTCCGGATCGCGTCCATCACCAAGACCTTCGTGGCCACCGTCCTGCTCCAGATGGAGGCGGAGGGGAAGCTGAGCCTCGACGACACCGTCGAGAAATGGCTGCCAGGAGCCGTCCGGGGCAATGGCAACGACGGCCGGAAGATCACCGTACGCCAGCTCCTCAACCACACCAGCGGTATCTACGACTTCCTCGAAGACCCCGCCTACATCGCCAAGTACATGTCCGTCTCGGGCTTCCTCAAGCACCGCTACGAGTACCGCAGCCCCTGGGTCGCGGTCGTCGCCGCGATGCGCAACGCCCCCACGTCCCCGCCCGGCACCCGGCAGCAGTACTCGAACACCAACTACGTGCTGGCGGGGCTGATCCTCCAGAAGGCGGGCGGCCGGTCCTACGAGACGGAGGTACGGAAGCGGATCATCGAACCGCTGAAGCTGCGCGCCACCACCGTCCCCGGCAACAGCAGCCGGATGCCGGAGCCCAGCAGCCGCGCCTACTCGAAGTTCTCACTCGACCCGGCGGCGACGAAGGTCTACGACGTCACCTTCCAGAACGCCTCCCAGAGCTGGGCCGAGGGCGACATGATCTCCAGCGCGGCCGACCTCAATCGCTTCTACAGCGCCCTGCTGGGCGGAAAGCTGCTGCCGCCGGAGCAGTTGAAGGCGATGAAGACCGTGATCCCGGACCCGGACGATCCCTCGACGGGGTACGGGCTCGGTCTGCAGAGCTTCAACACGAGCTGCGGCACCGTCCTGTGGGGCCACACCGGCGGCTGGTTCGGATCGCTGTCGGTGGCGGTGACCACGGAGGACGGCCGCCACCAGCTCGCGTTCAACACCAACGGGGACTGGCGGGGCAACGAGCTGGGCCTGCCCATGGACGCGGAGTACTGCGGTACGGCACCGGCGGCGGCATCCGGCCGAGCTGGAACCGAGGCCGGGACCGGGGTCCTCGGCGCCGAACGGAAGAGCCGGACGGGCTTCTGACGGCGGGCGGTACGGGCGCCGGGCGCCGAGCCGGGCGTCAGCGCCCCGGTTCGCCGCTACGGGCTCCGTACGGGCCGAGCGGCCGTACGGAGCCCGGGCCCGGACCGGACCGGGGCGTTCCGGGGTGTTCGGGGGCCCGTCAGGGGCTCCCGCACTCCTCCGGCTCCCCGCCGCCCTCTCCCGTACCGTCCTCCGGCTCGGGCACCACACGCAGCGTGGCCATCAGCTCGTCCGCCAGCCGCGTCACCTTCTCCGTCTGCGCCATATTGCGCCAGGTGAAGGACGCCAGGACCAGGCTTCTGACACCCGGCGGCAGCACCGCGTAGGTGAGCGAACCGGTGTCCTGCCGCCACAGCCCCAGGAGTTGCCGGGTCCGGACCTGCGACCCGACCCGGACCGCGGGCCCGGCCGGGAGGTCCGGATAGGTCACATCGGGACCGGCCGCGGTGCCCGGGGCCGACCGGTCGAGCAGCAGCGCCCGGGCCTCGTCGAGTCCGGGCCGCGCCGGCCCCTCCCGATCCTCCGCGTCGGCCGCCGCCGGCTCGGACCAGGTGTCGAGATAGGTGTCGATCACAAAGTCGGCGACGGCCTCGCCGGTGCCGGAGTAGAAGGCCGCGGCCATCACGGGCGCCTCGGCGTTGAGCGCGGCGGCCCGGTCGGCCACATCGTCGAAGAGCGCCTTCTCGTCGATCCGCAGCCCGCGCGGACCGTAGAGCTCCACGGTCCGCCGGGCCAGTGCCTCCGCCTCGGTACGCGCACCGGTGGCCAGCGTCAGATCGACCCATCCGGGGCCGAGTTCGACGCAGCACACCAGGTCCTCGACCGGGGGAGCTTCCTCGTCCTGTGCGGTCACGTCTCGTTCCTACCAGAGGGGACCGGGCGCTGTTCGCGGTTGTGCGATTCAGGGCCGTACCGCCGGGGAATCCGGGGCCCGCGCGGGCCCCGGACCGGTGGGTTCACAGCACTTCGGCCGTGGATGTCAGGTGATATCGGCTGCTGTCCCCGGCTGCCGGTAGATATCGGCAGGTGTCCGAAGGGATCGGGTAAGGGGCGGCCGCGGGCCGGGCCCCGCCGTACCGTGCCCGCCCCGCCGTAGGCTTCCCCCATGACGACAGACGCAGTGACCCCGGAGTCCGGACGGCGGATCGAGAGCCTCGACGCCCTCACCCCCGACCGGGCCGAAGCCGTCCTCGCCCTGCTCGACGCGGCCGCGGCGGCCGACGGGACGCAGGCCGTCTCCGAGCAGGGACGGCTGCAACTGCGCGGCGGCAAGCGGGAGGGCGTCCGGCATCTGCTGCTCAGCTTCGGCGGCGAGCTGGTCGGCTACGCACAGCTCGAAGACACCGATCCGGTCGAGGCGCCCGCCGCCGAGCTCGTCGTCCACCCCTCCCACCGGGGCCGCGGCCACGGCCGGGCGCTCGGCAGCGCCCTGCTCGCCGCCTCGGGCAAGCGGCTGCGGGTCTGGGCGCACGGCGGCAAGTCCGCGGCCCGCCATCTGGCGCAGGTCCTCGGGCTGACGCTCTTCCGCGAACTGCGGCAGATGCGCCGCCCGCTGGCCTCCCCCGACACCGCGGGCGAGGCGCCCGCGGATCTGCCGGAGCCGGTCCTGCCGGCCGGGGTCACCGTCCGCACCTTCGTCCCGGGCCGGGACGACGAGGCGTGGCTCGCGGTGAACGCCGCCGCCTTCGCCCACCACCCCGAGCAGGGCGCGCTCACCCAGCGCGACCTCGACGACCGGAAGAACGAGCCCTGGTTCGACCCGCGCGGTTTCTTCCTCGCCGAACGCGGGGGCGAGGTGATCGGCTTCCACTGGACGAAGGTGCACGCCGCGGAGCAGCTCGGCGAGGTGTACGTCGTCGGGGTACGGCCCGATGCCCAGGGCGGCGGCCTCGGCCGGGTCCTCACCGCGATCGGGCTGCGGCATCTGGCCGCGCAGGGCCTGCCGACGGCGATGCTGTACGTCGACGCCGACAACACGGCGGCGGTACGGGTCTACGAGCGGCTCGGCTTCCGCACCCACGAGGTGGACCTGATGTACCGCACGGAGTCGTAGGGGAGCCGTACGACTACGGCTTCCTCGGAAGCGGGGCGCGCGCGGACCGTATGCGCCCGTACCCCCTCCGTACCCCTTTCCCGGCGGCCCGGCCCTCACCCGAACGGGGGAACACCCGGCGGGTGCCGGGTCCGGGCCCCGCCGTACCGTCCGGCCTGCGATTCCGGGACGTCATGTCCTCGTTACCGGGCATTCAGACGGCGCTGGGACCCTCACCCAATGCAGCCAGCCGTACCCGGCCCCGTACCCGAGCCCGTGCCGGATCGCGTACCGCACCGGGTACGGATCATCACACCCCCCTCCGACGCGCCCATCGCCCCCCTGACGCGGAAGAATGGGTTCATGAGTCAGCAGCCTGCCGAGGCATCGGTCCAGCACCCGCAGCCGTCCGTCGGTTCCATAGCCGCCCACCGGCCCCACACCGTGGCCGCCACGGTGTCCGATCTGGAACCCGATCTCGACGCGGACCTCGACGCGTACGAGGAGGACCACCCGGGCAACGGCACCG
The DNA here is from genome assembly GCF_003932715.1 of Streptomyces tsukubensis. Lineage (NCBI taxonomy): Bacteria > Bacillati > Actinomycetota > Actinomycetes > Kitasatosporales > Streptomycetaceae > Streptomyces > Streptomyces tsukubensis. Next base: position 3,631,721 of record NZ_CP020700.1, read on the forward strand.
AGCTGCCCGCAGGCCGCTTCCTGGACCGGGAGCGCAGTTGGCTCGCCTTCAACGAACGGGTGCTGGAGCTGGCCGAGGACCCGGCGACCCCCCTGCTGGAGCGGGCGAACTTCCTCGCCATCTTCGCCTCCAACCTGGACGAGTTCTTCATGGTCCGGGTCGCCGGACTGAAGCGCCGCATCGCCACCGGGGTCGCGACCCGCTCGGCGTCCGGCCTCCAGCCGCGCGAGGTGCTGGACCTGATCTGGAACCGCTCCCGCGAGCTGATGGCCCGGCACGCCGCCTGCTTCCAGCAGGACGTGTCACCGGCGCTGGCCGAGGAGAGCATCCACCTCATCCGCTGGCCGGATCTGACCGAGAAGGAGCAGGCGGGGCTCTTCACCCTGTTCCGGCAGCGGATCTTCCCCGTGCTGACCCCGCTCGCCGTGGACCCCGCGCACCCCTTCCCGTACATCTCCGGGCTCTCCCTCAACCTGGCCGTCGTGGTGCGCAATCCGGTCAGCGGCCACCGCCACTTCGCCCGGGTCAAGGTCCCGCCGCTGCTCAACCGCTTCCTGGAGGCGTCCCCGCAACGGTATGTGCCGCTGGAGGACGTCATAGCGGCCCATCTGGAGGAGCTGTTCCCCGGGATGGAGGTGCTGGCGCACCATATGTTCCGGGTCACCCGCAACGAGGACCTCGAAGTCGAGGAGGACGACGCCGAGAACCTGCTCCAGGCCCTGGAGAAGGAGCTGATGCGGCGGCGCTTCGGACCGCCGGTACGGCTGGAGGTCGAGGAGTCCATCGACCCGTACGTCCTCGACCTGCTGGTCCGCGAACTGAAGATCACCGACGCCGAGGTGTACCCGCTGCCCGGGCCGCTCGACCTGACCGGTCTGTTCGGGATCGCCGCACTGGACCGGCCCGAGCTCAAGTACGCCAAGTTCATCGCGGGCACCCACCGCGATCTGGCCGAGGTCGAATCGGCGTCCGCGCCCGATATCTTCATGGCGCTGCGCGAACGGGACGTCCTGCTCCACCACCCGTACGACAGCTTCTCCACCTCCGTCCAGGCCTTCCTGGAACAGGCAGCGGCCGACCCGGACGTCCTCGCCATCAAGCAGACGCTGTACCGCACCTCCGGCGACTCCCCGATAGTGGACGCGCTGATCGACGCCGCCGAATCCGGCAAGCAGGTCCTCGTCCTGGTCGAGATCAAAGCCCGCTTCGACGAGCAGGCCAACATCAAATGGGCGCGGAAACTGGAGGAGTCGGGCTGCCACGTCGTCTACGGCCTCGTCGGGCTCAAGACGCACTGCAAGCTGTCGCTGGTGGTCCGCCAGGAGGGCGAGATCCTCCGCCGCTACTCGCACGTCGGCACCGGCAACTACCACCCCAAGACCGCCCGGCTCTACGAGGACCTCGGACTGCTGACCGCCGACCCGCAGGTCGGCGCGGACCTCTCCGACCTCTTCAACCGGCTCTCCGGCTACTCCCGCCGGGAGACCTACCGCAGGCTGCTGGTCGCCCCCAAGTCGCTCCGCGACGGACTGGTCTCGCGGATCAACAAGGAGGCCGCGCACCATCGCGCCGGACGTCCGGCGTATGTACGGATCAAGGTCAACTCGCTGGTCGACGAGGCCATCATCGACGCCTGCTACCGGGCGGCGATGGCGGGCGTACCGGTCGACATCTGGGTCCGCGGCATCTGCGCCGTCCGGCCGGGCGTCCCCGGGCTCTCGGAGAACATCCGGGTCCGGTCCGTCCTCGGCCGCTTCCTGGAGCACTCCCGGGTCTTCGCCTTCGGCAACGGCGGCGAACCCGAAGTGTGGCTCGGCAGCGCCGACATGATGCACCGCAACCTCGACCGCCGTATCGAGGCGCTGGTACGGGTCACGGACCCGGCCCACCGCGCCGCCCTCACCCGCCTCCTGGAGACGGGCATGTCCGACACCATCTCCTCCTGGCATCTGGGCCCCGACGGCTCCTGGACCCGGCATTCGACGGACGCCGACGGCCAGCCGCTGCGGAACGTGCAGGAGATGCTCATCGACGCGCGGAGGCGCCGGCGTGCACAACCCTGACCCGACGGCGACAGCACCCCCACCCCCACCACTGCCGGCCCCGGACCTGGCCCGCCCGCCGGAGCCCGCGGCACCCCGGGGGGCGGCCCCGGCCGGTCCCGCGGCGCTCGCGGGCGAGGCCGTCGCCGGATATCTCCACGAGCACGCCGCCGACTTCCTCCGCAGCCTGAAACTGCACGGGGAGAGCGGCGCCGACACCGCCGCCGCCGACCGGGCCGCGCGCGCCCTGCGACGGTCCGCGCGGCGTATCGGTGGCACGCTCCACACCTTCCGGCCGCTGCTGGACCCGGACTGGGCCGACGGGCTCCGCACCGAACTGGACTGGCTCTCCACCACCCTGGCGCAGGAACACGCCTGCACCTCCCGGCTCACCCTGCTGCTCGACGCCCTCGCCCGGCTGTCGGGCACCGCCCCCGTACCGCACCAGACCACCGGCGCCACCGCGACCGCCAGCACCACCGTCGCCGGGCCGCTCCCGGCGGGCGCCGCCCGGGCCGGAGCCCTGCTGGAACGCCAGCTCACGCTCGCCAGGACCCGGGCGCACTCCGCCGCGCTCGGCGCCCTCGGCTCGGCCCGGTTCCACGCGCTCGCCGACGCCGTCACCCTCCTCTCGTCCGATCTGCCGCTGCGCCCGCTCGCCGCCAGCCGCGCCGACGACATCCTGCTGCCCGTCGCCGCCGACGCCGAACGCCGGCTTCTGGAAGGCGCCGCGGCCCTCCCGCTGGGCCGCGCCGGGCATCCGTACAACGCCGACGCCCTGGTCCCCCTCCTGGCCGAGCCCGGCCCGGCGTCCGGCGAGGAGGCCCAGGACGCCCCCTGGCACCGGGTCCGCCGACTGCTGCGGCTGCACCGCTACGCCCTGGAGGTGCTGGAGCCCCTGCGCCCCGGCGGCACCCCGCCCGCCCTCACCCGCGCGGGCCTGCTGCTCGACCGCCACCGGGACGCGGCCGAAGCGGCCGGGGCCGCGGCCGTCGCCGCCCGTACCCCCCGGATCGCCCCGGCCACCGCCTACGCCCTGGGCATCCTCCACGCCGACCAGCGCCATGAGGTCGAAGCCGCGCGCTTCGCCTTCCAGGAGGTCTGGCCCGGCTCCCTCGCGGTCCGGACGCGCACCCCGTGACCGGCCCCGCCGCCCCCGGCACCCCGCCCCCGGATCCCGGCCCCGTGCTTGCCGCGGGCTGTGTCCTGTGGCGCGCGGCAGCGGACGGCACAGACCCCGGCGACGTGGAGATCTGTCTCGTACACCGCCCGAAGTACGACGACTGGTCGCATCCGAAGGGCAAGCTCAAACACGGCGAAGAGGCGTACGCGGGCGCACTGCGGGAGACGCTGGAGGAGACCGGTATGGAGTGCGCGCCGGGGGCGCCGCTGCCGACGGTCCGCTATCTCGTCGACGGGCGCCCCAAGGAGGTCCGCTACTGGGCCGCCGAGGCCACCGGAGGCGCCTTCGTGCCCAACGACGAGGTGGACCGGCTGGTCTGGCTGCCGCCCGCCGCGGCCCGGGCCCGGCTCAGCCAGGAGAGGGACCGGGAACTGGTCACGGCCCTGCTGGCCGCCCTGCGCGGCTGATCCGGCCCGCCCCCGCGGCGAACACGCACGACACACCGGCCGAACCCGGCGCCGCCCGGCGCGGGTACGGGGGCGAGAACGCGCCCCGGTGGCCCGAACGCGTACCACCCGTACGGGTAACGGCCCCCACGGCGCCCCCGTTCGCGCGCTAGGTTGCGCACCGTGGGGTGACCGGCGGTCACCGTCCGTCGCCCCGCCCGGACCCCCGTACGCCGACCAGCCCCCGTGAACCCGTGCGTCTCCCCCGCCCCGTAACAGCACTTCTCCCGACCCCCGCCCCGCGCCGGGCCCCGCCCCGGCCGCTGCCACCCAGCCGCCCGGCACGGTTCACCTGCCGTTCACCCACCCCCTCGGGTCACTTCACCTGTTCTGCCTAATTTCGGCCTTACGTGGTGACCGGCACCCGGCCGGCTCCCCCCACCCCCGACCCACGCCGCCCAGCGTCCCGGCATCCGCCGGCGGGCCCGGCGGCTTCTGGAAGGAACACCCGAAAGTGAAGCTTCAGCGCAAGAACGGGCTTCGCGCCACCGCACTCGGCGCCCTTGCCGTCACCGGGGCCCTGGTCCTCACGGCGTGTGGTTCGGACGACAACACGAGCAGCAACGGCACCGGCGCCGGCAAGGCCACCGCCGCGTCGAACATCTCGTGCGAAGGGGCCAAGGGCAAGCTCCTGGCGTCCGGTTCCAGCGCGCAGAAGAACGCCATGGACCTGTGGGTCAAGAACTACATGGCCGCCTGCTCGGGCGTGGAGATCAACTACAAGTCGTCCTCGTCCGGTGAGGGCATCGTCGCCTTCAACCAGGGCACGGTCGGCTTCGCGGGCTCCGACTCGGCGCTGAAGCCCGAAGAGGTCGCCGAGTCGAAGAAGATCTGCAAGAGCGGCCAGGGCATCAACCTCCCGATGGTCGGCGGGCCGGTCGCGATCGGCTACAACCTCTCCGGCGTCGACGATCTGACGCTGGACGCCCCGACCATCGCCAAGATCTTCAACAACAAGATCACCAAGTGGAACGATCCGGCGATCGTCAAGCTCAACGAGGGCAAGTCCCTGCCGGACAAGGCGATCCAGGCCTTCCACCGCTCCGAGGACTCCGGGACGACCCAGAACCTCGGCAAGTACCTGGGCGCCACGGCCAAGGCCGACTGGCCGTACGAGGCCGAGAAGAAGTGGCCCGCCCCCGGCGGCCAGGCCGCCTCCGGCTCCTCCGGTGTCGCGGCCCAGGTCAAGCAGGTCGACGGCGCGATCGGCTACTTCGAGCTGTCGTACGCCACCTCGCAGTCCATCCCCACGGTCTCCATCGACACCGGTGCCGCCGCCCCGGTGAAGGCCACCTCGGAGAACGCCTCCAAGGCCATCGCCGCCGCCAAGGTCAAGGGCACCGGCAAGGACCTGGCGCTGGAGCTGGACTACGCCACCAAGGCCGAGGGCGCCTACCCGATCGTCCTGGTGACCTACGAGGTCGTCTGCGACAGCGGCAACAAGTCCGACACCCTGAGCACGGTCAAGTCCTTCCTGACCTACACGGCGAGCGACGAGGGCCAGAAGGTCCTCTCGGACGCCGGCTACGCCCCGATCCCCGTCGAGATCAACGCCAAGGTCCGCGAGACGGTCGCCGGCCTGAACTGACGCCGACGGCGCACGGCGGCCCGCACCGGGCGCGGACCGGCCCCGTCCGGGCGGGCCGCCCCGCCGGGCCGCCGCCCCGGCCGCCGGGGCCCGCCCGGTGCGCCCCGTGACCCCCGCGCCCCGCGGCCCCGCCCCCGGTCCGGCCCGGAACCCCCTGCTACGTCCCTGTCCGTCCGCCCATCCGGTGCACCGCCGCCAGGGGAGCCACCCCTCCCCCACACAGACCGGAAAGACCATGGTTTCCACGACACCCATAGAACCGATGGACTCCCCGCCCCCCGGACCCGCCGGGGCGGTCACCGGCGCACTCGCCGCCAGGAGCGCCGGTACCGGCCGCGCGGGCGACAAGGTGTTCCTCGCCCTGTCCCGCGGCTCCGGCATCTTCCTGCTGGTGCTGATGGCGTCGATCGCCGTCTTCCTCACCTACCGCGCGGCGATCGCCCTCGCGGAGAACGAGGGGAACTTCCTCACCACCTTCGACTGGAACCCGGCGGGCAATCCGCCGGTCTTCGGCATCGCGGTCCTCCTCTTCGGCACGGTCGTCAGCTCGGTCATCGCCATGGCGATCGCCGTCCCGGTCGCCGTCGGCATCGCGCTGTTCATCTCGCACTACGCGCCCCGCAAACTGGCCGGGCCGATCGCGTACGTGGTCGATCTGCTGGCCGCCGTGCCGTCGATCATCTACGGCATCTGGGGCGCGCTCTTCCTCGTCCCGTATCTGGAGGGCCTCAACCTCTGGCTGGACCACTTCTTCTCGTGGACGTACATCTTCGAGAAGACCCAGATCGGCGTCGCCCGTTCGCTGTTCACCGTGGGCATCCTGCTGGCGATCATGATTCTGCCGATCGTGACCAGCGTGAGCCGGGAGGTCTTCCTCCAGGTCCCCAAGGCGCACGAGGAAGCGGCACTCGCCCTCGGGGCCACCCGCTGGGAAGTGATCCGGATGTCGGTGCTGCCGTTCGGCCGCTCCGGGGTGATCTCGGCGTCGATGCTGGGCCTCGGCCGCGCACTGGGCGAGACGATGGCCGTCGCGACCGTACTGTCCCCGAGCTTCCTGATCTCCGGGCATCTGCTCAATCCGGGCGGCGGCACCTTCGCCCAGAACATCGCCGCCAAGTTCGACGAGGCCAACGAGCTGGGCCGGGACGCGCTGATCGCCTCCGGTCTGGTGCTGTTCGTCCTCACCCTGCTGGTGAACGGCGGCGCCCGCATGATCATCGCCCGCCGCAAGGAGTACTCGGGGGCCAACGCATGAGCCAGACAGCGACCAAGGACAGCATCCCGGCGCCGGCGTCCGCGCCCGCCGCGGCCCGGCTCACCGGCCGCTCCCTCCCCCGCTGGGCACCCGCGGGCTTCGCCGCCGCGGGCATCGCCCTGGGCTGCGGGCTCGGCGCCGCGGCGGGGTGGCACAGCAAGGTCCAGTGGGCGCTGCTGTCGGCCCTGTTCTTCATGGTGATCTCGTACGCCGTCACCTCGGCCGTCGAGAACCGCCGGCAGGCCCGGGACAAGGTGGCCACCAGCATCGTCTGGGTCTGCTTCGTCCTCGCCGTGATCCCGCTGTTCTCCCTGATCTGGGTGACCGTCAGCCGGGGCATCAAGGTCCTCGACGGCTACTTCCTCACCCACTCCATGGCCGGGGTCCCCGGCTTCGAGGCGGGCGGCGGCGTCTACCACGCCCTGGTCGGCACCCTCCAGCAGGTCGGCCTCGCCGCCCTGATCTCGGTGCCGGTCGGCCTGCTGACCGCGATCTACCTGGTCGAGTACGGCCGGGGCGCACTGGCCAAGGCGGTGACGTTCTTCGTCGACGTCATGACCGGTATCCCGTCGATCGTCGCGGGCCTCTTCCTGCTCTCCATCATGCTGATGTTCGAGCTGCAGCCGTCCGGTCTGATGGGCGCGCTGGCGCTGGCGATCCTGATGCTGCCGGTCGTGGTCCGGTCCACGGAGGAGATGCTCAAGCTCGTACCGAACGAGCTGCGCGAGGCGTCCCTGGCGCTCGGCGTGCCGAAGTGGCGCACGATCCTGAAGGTCGTCGTCCCGACCGCGCTCGGCGGCATCACCACCGGTGTGATGCTGGCCGTCGCCCGGATCGCGGGCGAGACCGCCCCGATCATGCTGCTGGTCTTCGGGAGCCAGCTCATCAACACCAACCCGTTCGAAGGCGCCCAGTCCTCGCTCCCCTTCTACATCTGGGAGCAGTACCGGGTCGGCAGCGAGGCGTCGTACGACCGCGCCTGGGCCGCCGCTCTGGTCCTGATCGCCTTCGTCATGCTCCTCAATCTGGTGGCCCGCGGCATCGCCCGCTGGAAGGCCCCGAAGACCGGCCGCTGACCGCGGCGACTGGGAAGTGAAGTGAACTCATGGCCAAGCGAATTGACATCAGCGGACTGACCGCCTACTACGGGAGCCACAAGGCCATCGAGGACATCTCGATGACCGTGGAGCCCCGCTCGGTGACGGCCTTCATCGGCCCCTCCGGCTGCGGCAAGTCCACCTTCCTGCGCACCCTGAACCGGATGCACGAGGTGACCCCGGGCGGCCGGGTCGAGGGCAAGGTGATGCTGGACGACGAGAACCTGTACGGGTCCTCCGTCGACCCCGTCGCCGTACGCCGCACGGTCGGCATGGTCTTCCAGCGCCCCAACCCCTTCCCCACCATGTCGATCTTCGACAATGTGGCGGCGGGGCTGCGGCTCAACGGCTCGTACAAGAAGAACGAGCTGAACGAGGTCGTCGAGAAGTCGCTGCGCGGCGCGAACCTCTGGAACGAGGTCAAGGACCGGCTGAACAAGCCCGGCTCGGGCCTCTCCGGCGGCCAGCAGCAGCGGCTCTGCATCGCCCGGGCGATCGCCGTGGCACCGGACGTCCTGCTGATGGACGAGCCCTGCTCGGCGCTCGACCCGATCTCCACCCTCGCCATCGAGGATCTGATCGGTGAGCTGAAGGAGCGTTTCACCATCGTCATCGTCACGCACAACATGCAGCAGGCGGCCCGGGTCTCGGACCGTACCGCCTTCTTCAATCTGTCGGCGGTGGGCCAGCCGGGCAAGCTCGTGGAGATCGACGACACCGAGCGGATCTTCTCCAACCCGTCCGTCCAGGCGACGGAGGACTACATCTCCGGCCGCTTCGGCTGAGCCGCCGTCTGCTGTACGGCGCGGCGCGCGCCCGCGCGCCGCGCCGTACCCGAACCGTCCTGCGGTGCTGCCTGGCGGTGCCACCGCACGACGAAGGGCCCGCCCCTCCACTTCCCGGGGGCGGGCCCGCGCTCTTTTCTGTGGGGCGGGGTCAGCGCGCGTCTGCGTCGCGTCCGACCAACTGCGTCAGCAGCTCGACGATCCGGGCCTGATGCTGGTCGATCTTCTGCTCCAGGCCGCCGAAACGGGTGTCCAGGCCGTCGAATCGGTTCTCAAGCCCGCCGAGACGGGCGTCCATCCCGTCCAGGCGGGTCTCCACACCCCCAAGACGGGTATACATCCCGTCCAGGCGGGTCTCCACACCCCCAAGACGGGTATCCATCCCGTTCAAGCGGGTATCCACCCCGTCGAATCGGGCACTGACTCTCGCGAATCCATCGCGGACCTCGCGACGGAGCGCGGCCTGCCCCTCGATAACAGCCGCGAAGTTGCCGCCGGTCTGGACCTGGAGCGACTCGACACGGTCCTCGACGGCCTCGACGCGGCGCGTCAGCGCGTCGATTTCGCCCTGGGTGATGGGATCCTCGGGCACAGGCCCTCCTGCACGATCATGGAATAAAGCGGTCATCGCACCCCTCACGATAGCGCTTTCACCACCCCCGGGACGGGCCTTCCGGGAACCCGTCCCCGCCGTCAGGCGAAGGCCAGCCAGATCACGCCGTAGCCCGCGGCGGCGACCGCCGCTGCGGCCGGCATGGTGATGAACCAGCCCAGGACGATGTTCTTGGCGACACCCCAGCGGACCGCGTTGACCCGCTTCGTCGCGCCCACGCCCATGATCGCCGAGGTGATGACATGGGTGGTGGAGATCGGCGCGTGGAAGAGGAACGCCGAGCCGAACATGATCGACGCGCCGGTGGTCTCGGCGGCGAAGCCCTGCGGCGGGTCCAGTTCGATGATCTTGCGGCCGAGGGTGCGCATGATGCGCCAGCCGCCCGCGTACGTCCCCAGGGAGAGCATCACCGCACAGGCGATCCGCACCCAGACCGGGATCTCGTCCCCGGACTGCTGGACATCCGCGATCACCAGGGCCATCACCACGATGCCCATCGTCTTCTGGGCGTCCTGGAGGCCGTGTCCCAGCGCCATCGCCGCCGCGGAGACGGTCTGCGCGATCCGGAAGCCGCGGCGCGCCTTGTTGGGGTTGGCCCGGCGGAAGATCCACATGATGGCGACCATCACCAGATAGCCCGCGATCAGCCCGACGAACGGGGAGACGAACATCGGGATGATGATCTTCTCCAGGACGCCGGACCAGATGACCTCCGTACCGCCCGCCAGTGCCGCGCCGACCATGCCGCCGAAGAGGGCGTGCGAGGAGGACGAGGGCAGGCCGAAGTACCAGGTGACGAGGTTCCAGACGATCGCGCCGAGCAGGGCGGCGAAGAGGATGCTCATGCCTCTGCCGCCGGACGGCGGGGTCTCGATGATCCCCTCGCTGACCGTCTTGGCGACGCTCTGGCCGAGGAAGGCGCCCGCGAGGTTCATCAGGGCGGCCATGACGAGCGCGATCCGCGGGGTGAGGGCCCGGGTGGAGACGGAAGTCGCAATGGCGTTCGCGGAGTCGTGGAAGCCGTTGGTGTAGGTGAATCCGAGCGCGACACCGATGGTCACGATCAGCGCGAAGGTGTCCACGGAGGTTCAGGACTCCTTGACCGCGATGGTCTCCACGGTGTTGGCGACGTGCTCGAAGGCGTCCGCCGCCTCCTCCAGGACGTCGACGATCTGCTTGAGCTTCAGCACCTCGATGGCGTCGTACTTGCCGTTGAAGAGGGTGGCCAGCAGTTTGCGGTGGATCTGGTCGGCCTGGTTCTCCAGGCGGTTGACCTCGATCCAGTACTCGGTGAGGTTGTCCATGGTCCGCAGGTGCGGCATCGCCTCCGCGGTCAGCTCCGCCGCCCGGGCCAGCACTTCGATCTGCTGCTCGACGCCCTTGGGCAGCTCTTCGACCTGGTAGAGGACGACGAGGTCGACGGCCTCCTCCATGAAGTCCATGATGTCGTCGAGGGAGGAGGCCAGGGCATAGATGTCCTGCCGGTCGAACGGTGTGATGAACGAGGAGTTGAGCTGGTGGAAGATGGCATGGGTGGCGTCGTCACCCGCGTGTTCCGCGGCCCGCATCCGCTCCGCGATCTCGCTCCGCGACGACGCGTCGGCCCCGAGCAGTTCCATGAGGAGCTTGGAGCCCGTGACGATGTTGTCCGCGGAAGCCGCGAACATGTCGTAGAAGCTCGTCTCCCTGGGGGTCAGACGAAATCGCACGTGGGGTCCCTGGGGTGCTTTGGATTCGGACAGGCTGATGCTAGGCGCATTCATCCGGCCACGGCCAACCGGTGTTCCTCAGTGTCGCCGATGGGCGCCCGGATCAGCAGGGGCCCGTCCGGTGCAGGTTCCGGGACCCCTGCGGTCCCGGCGGACACGACGACCGCGGCGGGCACGGCCGGGACCTGCGGCCGGGGACGCCCACCGGGTGCCGGGCACCCACCGGGGGTCCGTACCGCGTCCTCTCCCAGGGGGCCCGGGGGACTTTCCCCCGTGATCGGGCCCCAGCCGGTATCATATACCCATGAGGGGTATACGAACCCCGATCTGAACGGCGTATCCGTACAGAGCAGTACACGCGGTATCACTCCGCGTATCCACGACAACGGGAGGACCCGATGACGACCACCGAGGCGGCCGGCCCCCCGGTCACCGCGCCCTCCGCCGCCGAAGCGCCGGTCACCGACCACGACCACGGCATCCACGGCTACCACAAGCAGAAGGACGAGCACCTCAAGCGCCTGCGCCGGATCGAGGGCCAGATCCGGGGCCTCCAGCGCATGGTCGACGAGGACGTCTACTGCATCGACATACTCACCCAGGTCTCGGCATCGACGAAGGCGCTCCAGTCCTTCGCCCTCCAGCTGCTGGAGGAGCACCTGCGGCACTGCGTCGCCGACGCGGCCGTCAAGGGCGGCGCCGAGGTCGACGCCAAGGTCGAAGAGGCGACGAAGGCGATCGCCCGGATGATGCGTACCTGACCGGACCGCCGGCCGGGCCCTCCCGTAAGAAGCGCCGATGGGCAGGAGCGTGTGGCGTTCCTGCCCATCGGCGTATCCGTGCAGCCGGGCCACCGCGCACCCGGGGATCCTTTCATCCGCGGGTCCGCCCGGCCGGCTGCGCCGGACCCCACCGTTTCGCGCCCTTGCTCCCGCGGCGCGCGGCGCGCACCGCCGTCCCGGACGGCTCAGCGGATCCCGGGCCGCCCCGGACCGCTCTCCGTCGTTTCCGGGTGTCCCGGCGTTCCGGTCCACCACCGTGTGTTCCGGTGTTCCGGTGTCTCCGGTGGACCGGTGTTTCCAGGACCTTGCGCCGTGCTGACCGTGCTGTCCCCGGCCGGGCGGCCCCATGACCGCCCGGTCGGCCGGTCCGCTGTCAGTCCTGCCGCGGGAGCGCCGAGCGCTCCGCCGCGACCTTCAGCACCTCGTCGATACGGGCCGGACTCAGCCGCTCCCCGTCCGCGGCGGACGCCGCGATGATCAACTCGCCACACAGTTCGATCTCGGCGAGGGCCACGTGGTCCTGGACCAACGTCGTACTGGGCGGAGCCACGTGCGTTCACCTCTTCCTCCGGTGTCGGCTTCCTAGCGTAGGGAGTGCTCCACGGACCGCGCATGGCACGTCCGGACCATTTAGCTCCTGATCCTTCCGGAGTAAATATCGCCCGGATCGGGCAGCCGTACCGTGACCGGCGTTCCGAAACCGAAGAGCACCGTAGTAGAGGTGACCGCGGCGCTCTCGGTTCCATTGCTGAAGCTGAACCGGTGCTTCACCTTCCGCAGCCGTCCCTCGTCGTCCACGTAGGCGTCGAACGGCACAGTCATCGTGGTGAACCCTTTCGCCGCCGCCGCGAGCGCCCCGCGCGCATGCGGACGGGCGCGCCGGGCGGCGTACGCGATATCGGCGGTGCCCCGGAAGTGGCGGACCGTCGCGCCCTCGTACCTCTCGTGCCCGACGAGCCGCGCGGTGCGCGCCCCGCGGAGCAGTTCGGCCGCGGCCAGCGGGTCGGTCGCCCCTCCGGTGACGAGATTGCCGTCCTCCAGGGTCGTCGTGTCGATCCGTACCCACTTGTCGGCGGGCACCCCGGCGCCGCGGTTCTTCATGTAGAGCGCGCCGGGGGTGAGCAGCTCGGTCACCGGAAGGTGCTCTTCCGCACCGGCGGGGTCCCTGGGGAGCACCACGGTGAGCCGGCCCATCCGGCGCCGGAAGTCATAGCCGCCGTCGCCCTGGATGGTGACGCGGGTGCCGCCGGTGACGGTCTCCATGGAGGTCCGGGCCAGGGCGCTGCCCGCGGCGATGAGTCCGTCCACGGCGGCGGCGAGCACCGGGTGGCCGCCGCCGGGCCGTTCGTCCACGCCGTCCGGTGCCTGCGGGCCGCCCCCGCCGCCGGAACAGCCGGTGGCCACAACGGCCCCGAAGACGACGGAGACGACGGCGGCCGCCCCGCCCCTGTGTCCGTGCCGCTGCACCACCATGCTCTGCCAACCCCCAACACCGGACCCGCCGTCCGGCCACGAGAGACGTCCGCCCGCCCCGTTCAACGACCACCGGAGCCCGCCGACACGGCTGCCGCGCCCGGCCGGGGGCGCCCCGGGAGCACACGTACTCCCCCGGTGCGAGCCGCCCGCAAGCTCTCCGCGCGCCGGAGCGCACCACGGCGGACGGCCGGTCGGCGACCGCCCCGGGACGGCCCTCCGGCGCCCCGCCGGGCGGCCTCCCGTGGGCGGGGCCGTACCGGGCGGGCGCCGAGCGCCCCACGCGTATCCCGTGCGGACCTGCGGCAGTACGGTGGGAAGGTGCCCCCGCATGCCCCCACGGACGACGGTCCCGCGCCCGCCCCGGCGCACCACCCCCACACGACGACCACCGCGGAACGCGGCTCCTTCGCCCTGGCCCGCTGCACCTGCGGCTGGTCGGGACCGGCGCGGCGCTCGCGCGACCGCGCCCGTACGGACGCCGCGTCCCATGCGGCTGAGGCCGCGACAGGACTCTCTGCATAAGGCCTCCCGCCGCCCGAGTCGGTGGCAGTTGAGACGGCCGGACCGCGGGTACGTATCCCCGTAGTACGCATCCTGCTCCCGGAAGCGGGCGGACCCGACGACACGACGGCCGGGAGGCCCCTTTGGACCGGCGCGCACTCCTCGGCTCACTGGCGGCCGTCCTGGCCGCCGGTGCCTGCTCCCCCGACCGCAGCCGGGTACCCGCTCAGCGCTCCGCGGGTACGCATACGGGCCCGTCCACCACGCCTTCCGGCCCGTCGCCCGGGCACGGCGGCCGTCCCTCCCGCGCCGGAGCCGCCGCCTGGCGGTCCCTCGGCAGCGGACTCGACGGCAGGCTGATCCTCCCCGGTGACGCCGACTACGCCACCGCCCGCAAGCTCTACAACACCCGCTTCGACGGGCTGCGCCCCGCGGCCGTCGCCTATGTGAACGGGCCCGCCGACATCCAGGAGTGCCTGCGGTTCGCCCGGGCCCACCGAGTGCCCGTCGCCGTCCGCAACGGCGGCCACTCCTACGGCGGCTGGTCCTCGGGGGACGGCCGGCTCGTCATCGACGTCTCACCGATGGACTCCGTCACCCCGGACGGCCGGGACGCAGCGGCGGTCGGTGCGGGCGCCCGGATCATCGGCCTCTACCACGGCCTCGACCGGGTGGGCAGGACCGTGCCCGCCGGTTCCTGCGCCTCGGTCGGCGTCACGGGCCTCACCCTCGGCGGCGGCCATGGGGTCACCTCCCGGGCGTACGGGCTGACCTGCGACAACCTCACCGCGGCAACGATCGTCACGGCCGACGGACGGATACGGGAGGTGAGCGCGGAGCGGGAACCCGCGCTGTTCTGGGCGCTGCGGGGCGCGGGCGGCGGCAACTTCGGCGTCGTCACCGCGCTCCGGTTCCGTACCCATCCGGCACCGGAGGTGGTCGTCGGCCATCTGTCCTGGCCGTGGTCGCGGGCCGCGGCGGTGCTGACGGCCTGGCAGGGGTGGGCGCCCGGTCTGCCGGACGAGATCTGGTCCGGCTGCCATCTGGTCGCCGGTCCCGGCGGCGAGCCGACCTTCTCGGTCTCGGCGCTCTCGCTGGGCACGGAGGGCGGGCTGCGCAACGCCGTCGACCGGCTCACGGACCGCGCGGGGGCCTCCGCGGCCCCGGTGTCCTCGGTGTCCCTGCGTCCGCGCCCCCATCTCGACGCCATGCTCGGCTACGCGGGCTGCGGCGGGCTGGAGGAGGACCAGTGCGCGCTGCCGGGCGCGCTGCCGGGGCGCAGCCGGGCGGGGGTGCTGCCGCGGGAGACGTACGCGTCCGCTTCCGACTTCTTCGACCGGGAGCTTCCGGCGGCGGGGGTACGGGCGCTGATCACCGCCGTCGAACGGTTCACCCGGCTCCCGGCGGGCCGCGCCGAGGGAGCGGTGCTGCTCACGGCGCTCGGCGGGGCGGTCAACCGGGTCCCGCCGTCGGCGACGGCGTTCGTGCACCGCCGCTCCCGGGTCCTGGCGCAGTACACCGCTTCGTGGGCGGCCGGGGCGGCGGGGGCACCGCAGCGCGCGTGGCTGCGCGGAACGCATGGGGCGCTGCGGAGCTGGGCTTCGGGGGCCGCGTACCAGAACTATCCGGACGCCGGACTGCGGGACTGGCGCCGCGCCTACTACGGTCCGGCGGCGGCGCGGCTGGGGATGCTGAAGGCGCAGTACGACCCGGAGGGGATCTTCGGTTTCCCGCAGGGACTGTGAGGGCGGGTCGCTCCAACGGGGGCCGCCGGATGGCCGGGCCGGGGCGGGGCGGGTGAGGTGGGCAGTGGGGCGGGGGTACGCGGCCGGTGCTCCGGTGCCGTACCTCCGTGCCCCGATCCCCGTAACGAAATCAGCCGAAGAGGTCCTCATGCCCGGATTCCCGGCCGCCGCGGCCCGAATAGCCACGGCCACGACCATCACCGCTCTCGCGGTCGTCCTGCCCCCGACCGCCGCGAGCGCCCTGCCGACAGCCGCACCGCCGGGGCCGTCCGTGGCGTCCAAACCGGAGGGCCCGATAGAGAGCACGCTGTCCGTGGGCGCGACGGGAATCGTGGCCGCGGCGGCCACCGTCCTGATAGTCCGCCGCCACGAACGCCGCCGCAGGCGCCGCCGCTGAGGCGGGCCCGGGGGGCCGGGCAGCAGGGTCTTCGCAGCGGCGGACGTGCCCATGGGCTTGCGGCCCGTCGGGCGTCGACCGTGCGGGCCAGTGACCGGGTACAGAGCCACCCGGAAAGACCGGCCCTGTCCGTCGTGCCGACCGGTCTCACGGTTCTGGTTCTCCCATGGCCATGAGACCGGCGGGCACCGGACGATCGGGCACCCGGCACCGCGCACCGGGTCCGGTGCTGCCGGGCCGGGCCCGGGGGCAACTGCAACCTCGGCCGTCAGACCGTCACACCGTCAGGCCGCCAGGCCCTTCTCGCCCGTGCCGTCGGCGCGCGGCTCCGGGATGCCCAGGGGGGCCGAGCGGCCGGTGGACGGGTCTTCGGGGGCCGCCTTGGAGCGCACCATCCAGCGGCCCTTCGCGGACCCGGCGATCGCCCGCGTCACCGGGGTGAGCAGCAGTTGGGCCAGCGGGGCGAGCAGCAGGGTCACGGCCGTACCGAGGGCGAAGCCGCCGATCACGTCGGTGGGGTAGTGAACACCCATGTAGATACGGAGGAAGCCCTCGGCGAAGGCGAGGCCGAGCGCGGCCCAGCCGAGCCTGCGGTGGGCGAGGAAGATGCCGACGGCGA
Organism: Streptomyces tsukubensis; assembly: GCF_003932715.1. Lineage (NCBI taxonomy): Bacteria > Bacillati > Actinomycetota > Actinomycetes > Kitasatosporales > Streptomycetaceae > Streptomyces > Streptomyces tsukubensis. The sequence continues at coordinate 3,647,959 of NZ_CP020700.1, forward strand.
TCGCCATCGCCATCGTCGAGTGGTCGCTGACGAACGAGTAGTCCGTCTTCCCCTGGACGAGGACCTCCAGCGACTTGTCGTGCACGAACGGCCGCGGTCTCTCCACGAAGCCGCGGATCGGGATGTTGATCACCAGGGCGACGGCGGCCGACAGCGGCGCCCAGACCAGTGCGGAGAACCCGGCGATCGAGTCCTCCGCCGTACCGCGCTTGCGGAGGGACCACCAGGCCCAGAGGCCGACGACGACGAGCCCGAGCATGATCCCGTACTCGCCGATGAAGCCCATGATGCGGTCGAACCACGGCGGGGCGGCCTTCGCCAGGCCGTTGATGTCGTGGAGCAGGCCGACATCGGCCCCTGCAGCCCCTCCCGACTCCGCCAGGGACACCGTCCCCACCGAAACCGTCTCCGACGCCGCCGGGGATACCCCTGTGGCGAGTCCAGCCATCTGCTGCGGCCCCTTGCCTTCCATCGGCCCTTGTACGGCCTTCGATTGCCCTGTTGTCAACGGCGGCGCGCCCGCGCACGGCGCGCACCGTCAGCCCCCGTTGTGCCGCTGTCCCGCTGCCCTGCTCATCCTGCTTGTCCTGTTGTTCCGGGCACGGTCCACCGGCCGGTGTGCGTGCGGCACACCGCCGTACGGCGCCGGAACGGTGCGCCCGGCACCGGAACAGTGTCCGACGCCCGCACGGTGTCCGACGCCCGCCGGCCGGTGCCGGTTCCGGTCACGGCCCCGGTCCGGTGGCCTGCGCCCGGTCGCCCGGGCCGCTCCGTTCAGGGAACGGCCCGCCGAGCGCTTGCGTTCCGCTCTCCACCGAACGATCACCATGACGTTATCGAAGAGAAACACGTCATCGCAGCTCAGTGCCGTCTCCGGGCCCTCGGCCGGGCTGTCCCGGGCGCTCCCGGCCGGGGCTTTTCGGCCAGCGTCCCGGGGTGCGCCCGGCGGTCCGGGGGCGCGCCGGGAGCGGTCGGGGGAGCGGTCGGGGAGGGCATCAGGCGGACGGCGGATGCTTCGGCAGCGATTTCGCGCCATCCTCGGTGACTCTGGTCGCCCCGAAGTAGTCCGGGGTGTCGATCTTGTCGAACCGGATCACGGCACCGGGTCTCGGGGCGTTGATCATGTAGCCGCCTCCGACGTAGATGCCCACGTGCCGGATGGCCCGCGAGTTGGTGAGGTCGTCCGAGAAGAAGACCAGGTCACCGGGGAGCAGCTCGTTCCGCGGGGGGTGCGGTCCGGCGTTGTACTGGTCGTTCGCCACCCGCGGCAGTTCGATCCCGACGGTCCGGTACGCGGCCTGGGTCAGACCGGAGCAATCGAACCGCCCGTCCTGCTCGGGGGTGCCGTTGCCGCCCCAGAGGTACTTCTTGCCGAGCTGCTGCTGGGAGAAGTTGATCGCGCCCGCCGCCTGCCGGGACGGGTCGACCCGGCCGACCGGGCGGGCGAAGCTCTTCTCCAGGGTGCGGATGATCCGTACATAGTTCTGGGTCTCCTTGTACGGCGGCACCCCGCCGTACCTGATGACCGCGTACGCCCCCGCGTTGTACGCGGCGAGCATGTTGTTCGTCGGATCCCCGGGCGCCCTCTTCACATATCCGGCGATCTTGCAGTCGTAGGTCGCGGCGGACGGGATCGCGTCGGCGGGGTCCCAGACGTCCCGGTCGCCGTCGCCGTCGCCGTCCACACCGTGCGCGGCCCAGGTGCCGGGGATGAACTGGGCGATGCCCTGCGCCGCCGCATGGCTCTGGGCCCGCGGGTTCCAGCCGGACTCCTGGTACAGCTGGGCGGCCAGCAGCGCCGGGTTGATGGCCGGGCAGAGATTGCCCCACTTCTGCACGAGGGCCTGGTAGCGGGCCGGTACGGCGCCCTTGGCGAGCGCCACCCGGCCGCCGCCCGAGCCGCCGAAGCCGGTCGCCCCGGCGGTCAGCGAGTAGGTGCCGACGACGAGCAGGGCGAGGAAGGCCGTACACCCTCCGATGGAGATGCCGGCGACGAGCCACGCCTTACGCACCGTCAACCGCCCTTCGCCCTGCCGAGTTTCCCGGGTCCGGGCCGGAATTCCGGAGCCCGACGAGCGCCAGTGTAGGTGGGTGACGGCCGGTTCAGCAGGTGGACGGGGACGCGCGCCTCGGCACGGCGGCCCGCGCCCCTGCGCCCGCCGGGGCCCGGTTCCGTACCCCGGCGGAGCCCACGGCCCCGGCCGGGCGGCCCCTCCCTCCCTGCGCTCCCCGTGCGCCCTGTTCCGGGCCGTGACCCGCCGTCAGCATGGCGGCACACGTGCCCCGGCCCGTCCGAAACGTGAGGAGCGCCCCAAAGGTGGAACAACGACAGTCATTGCCCGGAGTCACGCAGCGTGATACACAGAGTGACGGTACGGGCTCCTCGCGGTGAACCCGATCCGCTTCACCGCAGGTCAGGGCGGCAGCGATCGGTCATACGTGCGGAGATCGGGTAAAGAGACCCGCCAAGTCGGCATACGCGGGCGGTTTCATCAGCGAAGATAGAGCGATGGCCCATGCCGAGGGGCACGGGCGGCGAAAAACCCGACAGGGGCGGTGAGTTACACATGATCCTGGCAGCCGAAAAGGGCGACATCAACACCATCATCGGCGGCATCGCGCCGAACTGGGGCCCGTTCGGGAGCCTGGGGAACGAGGCCCGGGTGATGATCGAAGTGGTGATGGCGATCGCCATTCTCATCTGCCTCGGCATCGCGATCTGGGGCGCGGCCAAGCAGCGCATCGGAGCGACCGCGCTCCGGGACACCTTCAGTGCCGAGCAGGGCAAGGGCCTGATCGTGGCGGGGCTGACCGGAGTCTTCATCATCGGGTCACTGGGGACCTTGTTCACCATCGTGTACGGGATGGCCGTCTGACCCGACCCCTCCCCCGTACGTACTGACCCACCCGTTCCGCCAGCCGACCGAGAGCCCGGACCACCCTCAGAGGTTGCGACCCCCCGATGCCCCTCATGCCCCCGCCGTTCCCGTCGCACCGGCCGTACCGGCCGCTCCGGTCGCGCCCGGCACCGTCGGCGTGCCCCGAGCGCGCCGCGCGCCGCGTGCACTTGACGGCCGGTCACCGCCCGGCCGTCCCGTACGGCACCGGGCGGCGGCCTTCGACGCCCGCCGCGGAGTGCCGGGGCCACCGGGGGCACGAGGGGAAGGCGGCGCGATGACCCCCGCCGACGACCACGGCCCCGACGACCCCTACGGCGGCTCGGGCCGGACCCGTACCCGCCTGCCCGGCGCCTACGACGACGACCTCGACGGCACTCCCCGCCGCCCGGCCCGCCCCTCGCGCTCCCTCATCACCGTCGTCGGCATCGTGGTGCTCCTCATCGCCGCGATCGCCTTCGCCAACCAGGGCGGCAACGACGGCGGCCCCGAGGGCGGCGGCGGTGCCACGGGCGCCAAGGGCACCTCCCCGACGGCCCCCACCGGCGTCGACCCGGTCAAGGGCAGGACGGACGGCATCCCCACCGGCTATGCGCGCAACGCGCAGGGCGCGCAGAGCGCGGCCGCGAACTACGCGGTCGTCCTCGGCTCCGACGGCATGTTCCGCACCGAGAGCCGCCGCCGGATCGTGGAGGCCCTCTACGCCCCCGGCGTCGTGGAGAGCCTGCTGAGCACCATGGCCAAGGCCTACTCTCCGCAGTTCTTCGGCACCGTCGGCCTCAAGGAGGACGGGACCGCCCCGGAGGGCCTCACCTTCGTCTCCCGTACCGTCCCCGTGGGCACGAAGGTCACGGAACAGAAGGGCGACACGATGACGGTCGAGGTATGGAGCACCGGCCTCATCGGGTTGGCCGGCCCCAACTCCACCAAGCCGGTCACCTCCTCCTGGTTCACCCTGACCCAGAAGCTCACCTGGGCCGACGGCGACTGGAAGATCGCCTCGACGTCGCAGCGCGAGGGCCCCACACCGATCAACGGTGACAACCGCGCCTCCTCGGCCGAGGAGATCGCCGGTGCAGTCGCGGGATACGGAGGCTTCACCCATGCCCGGTAGCCACTCTCCCCTGACCAGTCGACCCGGCGACTCGCGCCGGAGCACCGGGGCCATCGCACGGACTCCGGCCCGTCACCGCCCGGGCCGCGCCCGGGCAGCGGCGCTCCTCGCGGTCGCCGTCCCCGCTTCCGTACTGCTGCTCGCGCCTTACGCGGCCGCGGAGCCGACCCCCGCGACCACTCCCAGCCCACGGCCGAGCAACAACGAGTGCGACGCCATCAGCGGGCAGGCCCGTGACCTGTGCAACGGCGAAGGCTCCGCCGGAACCACCTCCACCCCCGGTGACATCGCCGACTCCCCCCTGATGATCCTCGGGCGCGGCTGCGCCGAAGCCGCCGCCTGGACCGTCGACACCCTCGCCAAGGCCGTGAAGTCCACCGCGACCGTCGACTTCACCAACCCCACCTTCCTCTCCCAGTACGCCGTCGTCTTCGCCGCCGCCACCATCCTCACCCTGATCATCTGGCTGCTGGCGGTCGCCAAACGCGCCATCCGCGGCGTCCCGCTCCTCACCGCGATCTCCGAGGCCGTCGGCTTCCTCTGGCTCACGGTCCTCGCCTCCGCCTTCACCCCCCTCCTCCTCTACACCTTGGTCTCCGCCACCGACGGAATCTCCGAGGTCATCGCGGGCGGCACCAAGGACGAGACCGAACAGTTCTTCGGCTCCTTCTCCGAGGCGCTGAAGCGGGGCAACGACATCGGCGGCGGCCCGATCATGCTGATCGTCGTCTCGATGGTGACGATCCTGGCCGCCGGAGTGCTCTATCTGGAGCTGTTCATCCGCGCCGTCCTGCTGTACGTCGGCGCCCTCCTCGGCGTCGTCGTCTACGCCGGTCTCGTCGACAAGAACATGTGGGGCCACGTCCGCCGCTGGGCCGGTCTGATGATCGCGATCATCCTGGTCAAACCGGTCATCCTGATCGTCCTCGGGCTGGCAGGCGCCCTCGCGGGCGACGACGGCCCCGACGCCTTCTCCGCCGTCGTCTCCGGACTCGCCATCGTGATCCTGGCGATCGTCGCCTCCGCGATGATCTACCGCTTCGTGCCCGGCTTCGGCGACGAGATCGTCGCCGCCCGCAACAACCGGCTCCAGGGCGGCGTCGAGAACCGCGCCGCCGCCGTCATCAGCTCCCCCGCCGCCCTGGTCTCCCAGGGCATCAAGACCCACAGCGCCCGCAGCACCCCCGGCGGCGAAAGCTCCGGCAGCGCCGCGGCCCGCCCCGCCAACCCCGTCGGCGGCGGAGTCGCCGCCCACGGCAGCCGCCCCACCGGCGGCGGTACGGGCGGAGCCGCCGCGCCCCCGCCCCGTAGCAGCGCCCCCAGCACCAACACCCCGCACAGCAACCGCAACAGCACCGGCACAGGAGGTGGAGGGCGTTGACCACCCAGTCCCATCCCATCGCGCCCCGCCGCACGTATCTCATCGGCCGGGCCCGGCCGAACGCGATCATCGGCAAGAACCGCGAAACCGGCGAGATCGCCCTGATCATCGCCGGTGCGTTCCTCGGCATGATGAGCGGACTGCTGGTCCCCTATCTCGTCCCGCGGATCGCCCTGCTGATGGGCTTTCCGCTGATCGCGCTGGCCGCCGTCTACCTCCCGTACAAACACCGCACCTTCTACCGCTGGTTCGAGATCAACCGCAGCTTCAAGCGGACCCTGCGCTCCGGTACGGTCTACCGCTCCACCGCCGCCGAAGCCGGCACCCGCCTCGACGGCCGCGAGGTCGAAATCGGCCCGCCGCCCGGTATCGGCCGCATCAGCTGGCTCTCCGCCCCCTTCGGCCCCGACGAGATCGCCGTACTCCTCCACGCCGACCGCCGTACCGTCACCGCCGCCATCGAAATCGAAGGACCCGGCGTCGGACTCCGCGACAGCGAGGACCAGGAAGCCCTGGTCGACCGTTTCGGCACCCTCCTCAAGCACGTCGCCAACGGAGACGGCTTCGTCACCCGCATCCAGATGCTGGCCCGCACCCTGCCCGCCGACCCCGACGCCCACGCCAAGGACGTCGCCCAGCGCGGCGACGAACGCTCCCCCGCCTGGCTGCGCGACTCCTACGACCAGCTCCAGTCGATGGTCTCCACCTCCAGCGAGCAGCACCGCGCCTATCTCGTCGCCTGTATGCACTACACCCGGGAACTGGCCGCCGAGGCACAGGCCATGGCCCGCGCCTCCCGCCACACCAACAAGGGCCGCAAGCTCGACAAGGACGCCGGGCTCGCGGTCGTGATGGCCCGTGAGCTGACCGATATCTGCGCCCGCCTCGCCGAGGCCGACATCCGGGTCCGCCAGCCCCTGGGACAGGGCCGCCTCGCGTCCCTGGTGCACTCGATGTACGACCCGGACCACCCCATCGACCACATCCAGGCCATGACCAAGCGGAACGCCTGGCCCGCCGAGCTCGACGCCATGGAGCCCACCTATCTCCAGGCCAAGACCCGCGAGTCCGCGACCCGCGCCCCCTGGTGCCACGCCACCGCCTGGGTGAAGGAGTGGCCGATGACCCCCGTCGGTGTCAACTTCCTCGCCCCGCTCCTCGTCCACACCCCGGACGTGATCCGTACCGTCGCGGTCACGATGGACCTCGAACCCACCGAGGTCGCCATCGAGCGCATGCTCACCGAGAAGACCAACGACGAGGCCGACGCCAGCCGCGCCGCCAAGATGAACCGCACCGTCGACCCCCGGGACATCGCCGCCCACGGCCGGCTCGACCAGCGGGGTGAAGATCTCGCCTCCGGCGCGGCGGGAGTCAACCTCGTCGGGTACATCACCGTGTCGTCCCGCTCGCCCGAGGCCCTGGCCCGGGACAAGCGGACGATCCGGGCGTCGGCCGGCAAGTCGTATCTGAAGCTGGAGTGGTGCGACCGCGAGCACCACCGGGCCTTTGTGAACACGCTGCCGTTCGCGACCGGCATCCGCCGTTAGGGGCCACTGTGCGAGATCCGCTGTCCAGCGTCACCGAGGCGTTCACCTCCTTCGTCTTCGGCAAGGTCGAGACCACCCGGCTGCCCGTGCGCACCTCCACCGGCCAGGCCCAGGCCGTCTATCTGCCGACGGCCGCACCCGGCCTCGGAGACTCCGGTGTGATCATCGGCCGGGAGGTCTACAGCGGCAAGGGCTATATCTACGACCCCTTCCAGCTGTACGGGCAGCAGCTCCCCGCCCCCCACTGGCTGGTCCTCGGCGAGTCCGGGAACGGCAAGTCGGCCCTGGAGAAGACGTACGTCCTGCGGCAGCTCCGGTTCCGCGACCGCCAGGTCGTCGTCCTCGACGCCCAGGGCGAGGACGGTGTCGGTGAGTGGAACCTCGTCGCCGAGCAGGTGGGCATCACCCCCATCCGGCTCGACCCGATGACCGCGCTCGACGGCGGGATCCGGCTCAATCCGCTGGACCCGGCGATCACCACCACCGGCCAGCTCGCCCTGCTGCGGACCATCATCGAGGTCGCGATGGGCCACGGTCTCGACGAGCGTTCCGGTTTCGCGCTGAAGGTCGCCCACGCCTACGTCAACGAGACCATCACCGACCGGCAGCCCGTCCTCACCGACATCGTGGAGCAGCTGCGCCACCCGGAGGCCGAGTCCGCCGAGTCGATGAACGTCGACATAGACGACGTCCGGGCCTGGGGCCTCGATGTCGCCCTCGTCCTCGACCGGCTCGTCGACGGTGACCTCCGCGGTATGTTCGACGGCCCGACGACGGTCGGCATCGACCTCGACGCCCCACTGATCGTCTTCGACCTCTCCCATATCGACCGCAACTCCATCGCCATGCCGATCCTGATGGCGATCGTCGGGGTCTGGCTGGAGCACACCTGGATCAGGCCCGACCGGAAGAAGCGCATCTTCCTGGTCGAAGAGGCCTGGCACATCATCAACAGCCCCTTCGTCGCCCAGCTGTTCCAGCGGCTGCTGAAGTTCGGCCGCCGCCTCGGACTCTCCTTCGTCGCCGTCGTCCACCATCTCTCCGACGTCGTGGACGGCGCCGCCGCGAAGGAGGCCGCCGCGATCCTGAAGATGGCGTCGACGAGGACCATCTACGCCCAGAAAGCCGACGAGGCCCGGGCCACCGGACTGGTCCTCGGCCTGCCCCGCTGGGCCGTCGAGATCATCCCGACCCTCACCCCCGGTATCGCCGTCTGGGACGTCAACGGCAATGTCCAGGTCGTCAAACACCTGGTCACCGAGGCCGAACGACCACTGGTCTTCACCGACCGGGCCATGACGGAATCGTCCCGGCCGCTCCCCGAGGAGATCGAAGCCGCGGAGTGGGAGGCGGAGCAGCGGGCGGCCCTGATCGAACGGCGTCGCAGGCAGTACGACGACAGCGCGTCCTCCGAGTCGACGGTCGCCTGACGTGCGGCACCACCCTCAGCACGGCCCCGGAGCCGGCGGGCACGGCTACGGCCCGCCGGGGCCGGGCGGCGCCGCCCGCCGGCCCGGCGGCGGGGTCCCCGACGGACTGATCGCCGGGCTGATCGGCGCCGCGGCCGCCGCGCTCTTCCTGGTCTGGTCGTCGACGGGCCTCGCGGGCCTGCTGGCGCACGGCTCGTGGCCGTCGGGGGTCTCCTTCAGCCGTGCGCCCCGGGCCCTGCGCTCCCTGATCGGCGCACCGGACGAACTGCCGCCCGCCTGGCCCGAAACCCCACCGGGAGAACTGTCCGGGTACGGACTGTTCTGGGGCCTCGTCATCGGCCAGGTGATGATCCTGTTCGTGCTGGCCGTATTCACCGTCGGCACGCTGGCCCGCTGGAAGGCGGTCCGCAGGGCCCGGCTCGACGAGCGGACGCGGCAGCAGGAGGAGGAGCGGCGGAGCCCGTACGGGTACGAGGACACCATCCCGCCCGCCGTACCGCACCAGCAACACCCGCAACCGGCCACCCCCTCCACCCCCCTCGACCTGGGCAAGCCTGCCCCCGAACCGGAACCCCACCGGGAAGCGGAACCGCCCGCCCCGGCCCGGGAGACGGCCACCGCGGACCCGGCCGTCCCGGCCCCCCGCCCCGCCGTCTTCTTCGGCGGCCCCGACGCCCGCCGCCCCACCGCCCTCGGAGCCGTCCGGGACGCCGAAGGCCCCCTGCTGGTGGTCACCTCCGACCCGTCGGTCTGGGCCGAGACCAAGGACGCCCGCGCCAAACTCGGCCCGGTCCACGTCTACGACCCGGGCCATCTCTGCGACACCCCCGCCCGGCTCCACTGGTCCCCCACCGCACACTGCGAGGACGCACCGACGGCCCGGGACCGGGCCGTCGCCCTGCTCGCCCCCGTCCGCCCGCACGCCCGGATCGACGCGGCCATGGCCGACACCGCGGAGACCCTGCTGCACTGCTGGCTGCACGCGGCCGCCGTGGACGGCCGCCCCTTCAAGCAGGTCCACCGCTGGGCCCAGGGCATCAACACCCAGGAGTCCGTACGGATCCTGCGCACCCACACCAAAGCGACCGCCGGACTCGCCGGTCTGCTGGAAGCCGCGCTCACCGCCCACCCCGAACGCCGCGAGATCGCCCAGCAACTGGTCGCCCGCGCCCTGTCGTCGCTCTCCTCCATCCATATCCGCGAGGCATGCACTCCCAATCGAACTGATGCCCTCGCCTTGGAATCATTTATCAACGAAGGGGGAACCCTTTATCTGGTGGGAGAACCCCAGGAAGACCCCAGGGCCCACCCCGGAGCGATGCCACTGCTGACGGCACTGGCTTCAGACGTGGTCGAGCACGGCCGCCGCATGGCCGCACGGTCATCCGCCGGCCGGCTCGACCCACCACTGACCCTCGTCCTCGACGACGCGGCGGCCGTCGCCCCGCTCCCCCAGCTCCCCGCGCTCCTCGCCTCGGGCCCGGCCACCGGCCTGCCCGCGTACGTCCTGCTCCGCTCCCCCGAGCAGGCCCGGTCCCGCTGGCAGGACACCCTCCCCCGCTGACCCCTACAGCGCCGCGCAGTACGTAGTACCGGGGTGGTACGCCCCCGCCCCGGATACCGTCCACGGTCGGACGATCAGGCACCCGCCACGGACCAGCATCGGTCATATGATCGAAGCCCAGGGACTCACCAAGCGGTACGGCGGCCGAGGGCGCCGCCCCGGCCGCTCCCGTACCCCTTCCCCCACCTCTTCCCGTACTTCTTCCCGTACGAAGACCGTCGTCGACGACCTCAGCTTCACCGTCCGCCCCGGCAGCGTCACCGGTTTCCTCGGCCCCAACGGGGCCGGCAAGTCGACCACGATGCGCATGATCCTCGGCCTGGACGCGCCCACCTCGGGCCGGGCCACCGTCGGCGGCCGGGCCTACGCCGACCACCGGGCACCGCTCACCGAGGTCGGCGCCCTCCTCGAAGCCCGCTCCGTCCACCCCGGCCGCAGCGCCCGCAACCATCTGACGGCCCTGGCCCACACCCATGGCATCCCGCCCCGCCGGGTCACCGAAGTCCTGGACCTCACCGGACTCACCGAGGCCGCCGACCGGCGCGTCAAGGGTTTCAGCCTCGGCATGGGGCAGCGCCTCGGTATCGCCGCCGCCCTCCTCGGCGACCCGGCGACCGTGGTCCTCGACGAACCCGTCAACGGCCTCGACCCCGAAGGCGTGCTGTGGATGCGGAATCTGCTGAAGTCCCTGGCCGCCGAAGGCCGTACCGTCCTCGTCTCCTCCCATCTGATGAGCGAAACGGCACTGACCGCCGACCATCTCGTCATCATCGGCCGCGGCCGGCTTCTCGCCGACACGACCGTCACCGACTTCGTCCGCACCGCGGGCACGGCCTCGGTGAAGGTCGTCACCCCCGAGGCCACCAGGCTCGCCGGACTGCTGACCGGCCCCGGAATCCGGATCGCATCGGACACCCCGGGAACGCTGACCGTGCAGGGCACCGAAGCGGAGCACATCGGCCGCACCGCGGCCGCGCACTCCCTCCCGCTGTACGAACTCACCCCGCAGGCCGCCTCCCTGGAACAGGCCTTCATGGACCTCACGCGGACCTCCGTCGAATACCAGGCGGGCAGCCCCGCCGCCGCGCCCGCCGCCCCGGAAGGAATCCCTGCATGAGCACCGCCGCCCCCACGGCCCCCGCGGCCGCTTACCGTCTGACCAGCGCCCGGGTCCTGCGCGCCGAATGGCACAAGCTGTGGACGGTCCGCTCCACCTGGATCACCCTGCTGACCGCCGTCGTCTCCACGATCGGCCTCGGGGTCGCGATCGGCGCCACCTACGAGAACGGCGGCGACGACTCCGATATGGACACCGTCTTCCTGACCCTGGTCGGCTTCCAGTTCGCCCTGATCGCGCTCGCCGTCCTCGGCATCCTCGTCACCGCCGGGGAGTACTCGACGGGCCTGGTCCGCTCCTCGCTGACCGCGGTCCCCCGCCGGACACCGGTGCTGTGGGCGAAGACCGCGGTCTTCGGGGCGGTCGTCCTCGCCACCACCCTGACTACCGCCTTCGTCACCTTCTTCGCCGCGCAGGCGTTCTACGCCGACACCGACCAGGCCGCCTCCCTCGGCGATCCCGGCATCCTGCGCGCGCTCCTCGGCAGCGCCGCCGGGCTGACCCTGCTGGCCGTGATCGCCCTGGGCATCGGGGCCCTCGTCCGCTCCGTCCCGGGCGCCATCGGCGGATTCATCGCCCTGATCCTGATCCTGCCGAGCGTTCTGACGATGCTTCCGTACGACATCGTGGACGACCTCGTCGACTACTTCCCCGCCGAGTCCTTCAACTCCCTCAACACCGCGCGGCCCGCGGCCGATGCGGCCGCGCCCGGGGAGGCCCTGCTCGCCCTCGTGCTGTGGGCAGCGGCCTTCCTGGTCTCGGCGGCGGCCCTGCTGAAGCGGCGTGACGTATGACCTGTGGCCGTACGAGGATGGCGGGGTGACGGGGGAACAGGGAGAAGCAGGCCGGATACGGGGCCGGGGCCCGGGCGGACGCGGTACGTGTCCCCCGGCCCCCACCGGTACGGCGTACGGCCCCGGGACTCCCGAACGGCCGGACAGCCGGCACCCGGCCACCCTTCTCCTGATCCGCCTCACCCACCGGATCCGGTCCTTCGACACCCGGCGGCCCTGGGTCTGGGACACCGCCCTCACCGGCTTCTGGCTGACGGCCGCCCTCATCGACATTAGCAGCGGCGGCTGGCGCCGTATCCCCGGCAACAACGACACGGTCCCGCTCTGGCTGGTGGTGGCCATGTCCGCCGGTTTCGCGGCCCCTCTGCTGATCCGCCGCAGCCGCCCCCTCGGGGCACTGCTGCTGATGCTGCCCTTCCTCCTGCTCAACGCCTGGACGGGCGCCCAACTCCAGGCCGCGCTTCTCCAGATGGTCGTCTTCTACGGCATCGCCCTGCGGCTGCCCCTGCGGACGCTCGCCCTGGTCCTCGGAGTGCTCTCGGTACCGCTGGCGATCGGCGCCGTACGCCATCCGGTGGGCAGTTGGGACCAGACGATCGTCCCACCGCTGTACGCCCTCCTCATGGTCGCCCTGCTCGGCATCGCCGTCCGCTCCCGCAAGGAGTACACCGCCTCCCTCGTCGAACGCGCCCGGCGGCTCGAAGTCGAACGCGACCAGCAGGCCCGGCTCGCCACCGCCGCCGAACGCACCCGGATCGCCCGGGAGATGCACGACATCATCGGCCACAACCTGTCGGTGATCACGGGACTCGCGGACGGCGGGCGGTACGCGGCCGCCGCATCGCCCGAGCGGGCGGCCCAGGCCCTCGACGCAATCGCCGACACCAGCCGCGGCGCGCTCACGGAGCTGCGCCGGGTCCTGGGCGTCCTGCGCGAGGACTCTCCCGGCCCGCACTCCGGCTCCGGCGGCGGCGACCGGGCCCCGCAGCCCGCCCTCACCGACCTGGACCGCCTGATCGAAGGCGTCCGGGCGGCCGGGCTCCCGGTCCGTACGACCGTCCACGGCCCCGGGGCTCCGCTGCCCGCGGGACAGCAGCTCACGGTCTACCGGATCGTGCAGGAAGCCCTGACCAACGCCCTCAAGCACACCCCGCCCGGCACCACGGCCGCCGTCGAGCTGGCCCATACCCCCGGGGTCCTGACCGTCACCGTCACCGATACGGGCCCGCCCTCCACCACCCGGCCGCAGAGCGGTGGCCGGGGCCTCACGGGCATGCGGGAACGCGCGGCCCTCTACGACGGAACACTCGACTCCGGCCCGCTGCCGGGCGGCGGCTGGCGCGTCCGCCTCCGCCTTCCCGTCCCGCCTCCCGTTCCCGTTCCCGTTCCCGTTCGCGACAAGGGCTCCGCATGACCACCGTGCTCATCACCGACGACCAGCCCATGCAGCGTTTCGGATTCCGGATGCTGCTGGAGAGTCAGGACGATATGACCGTCGTCGGGGAGGCCGCGAACGGCTCCGAGGCCGTCCGGCTGGCGGCCGGCCTCCATCCCGATGTCGTCCTGATGGATATCCGTATGCCGGGTCTGGACGGTATCGAGGCCACCCGCAGGATCGTCGCCACCGGCGACCGCACCCGGGTGCTGATTCTGACCACGTTCGACCTCGACGAGTACGCGTACGACGCCCTGCGCTCCGGCGCCTCGGGTTTTCTCATCAAGGACGCCTATCCCGAGGAGCTGCTCGCCGGGATCCGTGCGGTGGCCTCCGGTGATGCCGTCGTCGCCCCGAGCCTCACCCGCCGGCTGCTCGACACCTACGCCCACCGACTACCGGCCGGAGACACCGGCCCGGACGCCCCGGCTGCTCCGGACACCAGAATCGCGTCCCTGACGGAACGGGAACGGGAGATCCTCACGGTCGTCGGCCAGGGCTGGACGAATACGGAGATCGCGACCCGCTTCCAGTTGGCGGAGTCCACGGTGAAGACCCATGTATCGCGCATTCTGGCGAAGACGGGCGCCCGCGACCGGGTCCAGGCCGTCATCCTCGCCTACGACACCCAGCTGGTCCGCCCCCGGTAACCCGGACCGGGCCCCTCTCCTGGGAAAGGGGCCCGGTCCGAAATATCTGTCCGGAAATGCAGAAAGGCCCCGCACAATGTGCGGGGCCTTCCCATCAAAAATTGTTCGGCGGCGTCCTACTCTCCCACAGGGTCCCCCCTGCAGTACCATCGGCGCTGAAAGGCTTAGCTTCCGGGTTCGGAATGTAACCGGGCGTTTCCCTAACGCAATAACCACCGAAACACTATGAAACAAACAAACCGGAATCAACACGGTCGTTGCCTCAGAACTAACACAGTGGACGCGAGCAAATATGGACAAGCCCTCGGCCTATTAGTACCGGTCACCTCCACCAGTTACCTGGCTTCCAGATCCGGCCTATCAACCCAGTCGTCTACTGGGAGCCTTAACCCCTCAAAGGGGGTGGGAGTCCTCATCTCGAAGCAGGCTTCCCGCTTAGATGCTTTCAGCGGTTATCCTTTCCGAACGTAGCCAACCAGCCATGCCCTTGGCAGGACAACTGGCACACCAGAGGTTCGTCCGTCCCGGTCCTCTCGTACTAGGGACAGCCCTTCTCAAGACTCCTACGCGCACAGCGGATAGGGACCGAACTGTCTCACGACGTTCTAAACCCAGCTCGCGTACCGCTTTAATGGGCGAACAGCCCAACCCTTGGGACCGACTCCAGCCCCAGGATGCGACGAGCCGACATCGAGGTGCCAAACCATCCCGTCGATATGGACTCTTGGGGAAGATCAGCCTGTTATCCCCGGGGTACCTTTTATCCGTTGAGCGACGGCGCTTCCACAAGCCACCGCCGGATCACTAGTCCCGACTTTCGTCCCTGCTCGACCCGTCGGTCTCACAGTCAAGCTCCCTTGTGCACTTACACTCAACACCTGATTACCAACCAGGCTGAGGGAACCTTTGGGCGCCTCCGTTACTCTTTAGGAGGCAACCGCCCCAGTTAAACTACCCATCAGACACTGTCCCTGATCCGGATCACGGACCCAGGTTAGACATCCAGCACGACCAGAGTGGTATTTCAACAACGACTCCACAACCACTGGCGTGGCCGCTTCAAAGTCTCCCACCTATCCTACACAAGCCGAACCGAACACCAATATCAAACTGTAGTAAAGGTCCCGGGGTCTTTCCGTCCTGCTGCGCGAAACGAGCATCTTTACTCGTAGTGCAATTTCACCGGGCCTATGGTTGAGACAGTCGAGAAGTCGTTACGCCATTCGTGCAGGTCGGAACTTACCCGACAAGGAATTTCGCTACCTTAGGATGGTTATAGTTACCACCGCCGTTTACTGGCGCTTAAGTTCTCAGCTTCGCAACCCCGAAAGGTCACTAACCGGTCCCCTTAACGTTCCAGCACCGGGCAGGCGTCAGTCCGTATACATCGCCTTACGGCTTCGCACGGACCTGTGTTTTTAGTAAACAGTCGCTTCTCGCTGGTCTCTGCGGCCACCCCCAGCTCACATCGTAAAGACGATCACCAGGAATGGCCCCCCTTCTCCCGAAGTTACGGGGGCATTTTGCCGAGTTCCTTAACCATAGTTCACCCGAACGCCTCGGTATTCTCTACCTGACCACCTGAGTCGGTTTAGGGTACGGGCCGCCTTGAAACTCGCTAGAGGCTTTTCTCGACAGCATAGGATCATCCACTTCACCACAATCGGCTCGGCATCAGGTCTCACCCTTAATGTGTGACGGATTTACCTACCACACGGGCTACACCCTTACCCCGGGACAACCACCGCCCGGGCTGGACTACCTTCCTGCGTCACCCCATCACTTACCTACTACCACCTCGGTTCAGCGGCTCCACCACTCCCCATCACTCCGAAGAGATCAAAGGCGGCTTCACGGCCTTAGCATCAGAGGATTCGATACTGGGCGCTTCAAAGCGGGTACCGGAATATCAACCGGTTGTCCATCGACTACGCCTGTCGGCCTCGCCTTAGGTCCCGACTTACCCTGGGCAGATCAGCTTGACCCAGGAACCCTTAGTCAATCGGCGCACACGTTTCCCACGTGTGTATCGCTACTCATGCCTGCATTCTCACTCGTGTACCATCCACCACTCGCTTACGCGGCGGCTTCACCCGGCACACGACGCTCCCCTACCCAACCCAACGGGCGTTGGCCCTATTGCTGGATTGACACGACTTCGGCGGTACGCTTGAGCCCCGCTACATTGTCGGCGCGGAATCACTTGACCAGTGAGCTATTACGCACTCTTTCAAGGGTGGCTGCTTCTAAGCCAACCTCCTGGTTGTCTCTGCGACTCCACATCCTTTCCCACTTAGCGTACGCTTAGGGGCCTTAGTCGATGCTCTGGGCTGTTTCCCTCTCGACCATGGAGCTTATCCCCCACAGTCTCACTGCCGCGCTCTCACTTACCGGCATTCGGAGTTTGGCTAAGGTCAGTAACCCGGTAGGGCCCATCGCCTATCCAGTGCTCTACCTCCGGCAAGAAACACACGACGCTGCACCTAAATGCATTTCGGGGAGAACCAGCTATCACGGAGTTTGATTGGCCTTTCACCCCTAACCACAGGTCATCCCCCAGGTTTTCAACCCTGGTGGGTTCGGTCCTCCACGACCTCTTACAGCCGCTTCAACCTGCCCATGGCTAGATCACTCCGCTTCGGGTCTTGAGCGCGCTACTAAATCGCCCTATTCGGACTCGCTTTCGCTACGGCTTCCCCACACGGGTTAACCTCGCAACACACCGCAAACTCGCAGGCTCATTCTTCAAAAGGCACGCAGTCACGAGAACGCAAGGCAAACCTCACGCTCCGACGCTCCCACGGCTTGTAGGCACACGGTTTCAGGTACTATTTCACTCCGCTCCCGCGGTACTTTTCACCATTCCCTCACGGTACTATCCGCTATCGGTCACCAGGGAATATTTAGGCTTAACGGGTGGTCCCGCCAGATTCACACGGGATTTCTCGGGCCCCGTGCTACTTGGGTGTCTCTTAAACGAGCCGCATGAATTTCAGCTACGGGGGTCTTACCCTCTACGCCGGGCCTTTCGCATGCCCTTCGCCTATCCATACGGTTTCTGACTCGTCCCACGGCCGGCAGACCGCAGAAAAGAGATCCCACAACCCCGCATACGCAACCCCTGCCGGGTATCACACGCATACGGTTTGGCCTCATCCGGTTTCGCTCGCCACTACTCCCGGAATCACGGTTGTTTTCTCTTCCTGAGGGTACTGAGATGTTTCACTTCCCCTCGTTCCCTCCACACTGCCTATGTGTTCAGCAGCGGGTGACAGCCCATGACGACTGCCGGGTTTCCCCATTCGGAAACCCCCGGATCAAAGCCTGGTTGACGACTCCCCGGGGACTATCGTGGCCTCCCACGTCCTTCATCGGTTCCTGGTGCCAAGGCATCCACCGTGCGCCCTTAAAAACTTGGCCACAGATGCTCGCGTCCACTGTGCAGTTCTCAAACAACGACCAGCCACCCGTCACCCCACCACCAACGTGGCAGGAACACCGGGGCCGGCACCGAAGACACTCAGACTCTCGTCCGTGCCCTCAGACACCCAACAGCGCGCCCAACACCCGACCATGATCCCCAGAAGCTTTCCACGCCGAAGCAGTACTCACCCTGTCAACCATGACCGTGTGCCGAATAATCAACGTTCCACCCATGAGCAACCAGCACCGGACACTCGCCGGTGTACTGGCCCCTGACCGGCAAAAACCGGCAAGAAGTGCTCCTTAGAAAGGAGGTGATCCAGCCGCACCTTCCGGTACGGCTACCTTGTTACGACTTCGTCCCAATCGCCAGTCCCACCTTCGACAGCTCCCTCCCACAAGGGGTTGGGCCACCGGCTTCGGGTGTTACCGACTTTCGTGACGTGACGGGCGGTGTGTACAAGGCCCGGGAACGTATTCACCGCAGCAATGCTGATCTGCGATTACTAGCAACTCCGACTTCATGGGGTCGAGTTGCAGACCCCAATCCGAACTGAGACCGGCTTTTTGAGATTCGCTCCGCCTCACGGCATCGCAGCTCTTTGTACCGGCCATTGTAGCACGTGTGCAGCCCAAGACATAAGGGGCATGATGACTTGACGTCGTCCCCACCTTCCTCCGAGTTGACCCCGGCGGTCTCCCGTGAGTCCCCAACACCCCACAAGGGGGCTTGCTGGCAACACGGGACAAGGGTTGCGCTCGTTGCGGGACTTAACCCAACATCTCACGACACGAGCTGACGACAGCCATGCACCACCTGTACACCGACCACAAGGGGGGCACTATCTCTAATGCTTTCCGGTGTATGTCAAGCCTTGGTAAGGTTCTTCGCGTTGCGTCGAATTAAGCCACATGCTCCGCTGCTTGTGCGGGCCCCCGTCAATTCCTTTGAGTTTTAGCCTTGCGGCCGTACTCCCCAGGCGGGGAACTTAATGCGTTAGCTGCGGCACCGACGACGTGGAATGTCGCCAACACCTAGTTCCCAACGTTTACGGCGTGGACTACCAGGGTATCTAATCCTGTTCGCTCCCCACGCTTTCGCTCCTCAGCGTCAGTAATGGCCCAGAGATCCGCCTTCGCCACCGGTGTTCCTCCTGATATCTGCGCATTTCACCGCTACACCAGGAATTCCGATCTCCCCTACCACACTCTAGCCTGCCCGTATCGAATGCAGACCCGGGGTTAAGCCCCGGGCTTTCACACCCGACGTGACAAGCCGCCTACGAGCTCTTTACGCCCAATAATTCCGGACAACGCTTGCGCCCTACGTATTACCGCGGCTGCTGGCACGTAGTTAGCCGGCGCTTCTTCTGCAGGTACCGTCACTCTCGCTTCTTCCCTGCTGAAAGAGGTTTACAACCCGAAGGCCGTCATCCCTCACGCGGCGTCGCTGCATCAGGCTTTCGCCCATTGTGCAATATTCCCCACTGCTGCCTCCCGTAGGAGTCTGGGCCGTGTCTCAGTCCCAGTGTGGCCGGTCGCCCTCTCAGGCCGGCTACCCGTCGTCGCCTTGGTAGGCCATCACCCCACCAACAAGCTGATAGGCCGCGGGCTCATCCTGCACCGCCGGAGCTTTCAACCTTCAAGGATGCCCCCGAAGGTATTATCCGGTATTAGACCCCGTTTCCAGGGCTTGTCCCAGAGTGCAGGGCAGATTGCCCACGTGTTACTCACCCGTTCGCCACTAATCCACCACCGAAGCGGCTTCATCGTTCGACTTGCATGTGTTAAGCACGCCGCCAGCGTTCGTCCTGAGCCAGGATCAAACTCTCCGTGAATGTTTACCCGTAATCGGGTCGACACATCACGAGAGCGGGACAGCCGGAGGAATAATCCGACCGTCCACAGCGTCCTCGCTGTATGTGTTTCTTCAAAGGAACCTCATCCCCCAGCCACAAGGGCTCGGGAACGGGGTATCAACTAATCTGGCGTTGATTTTTGGCACGCTGTTGAGTTCTCAAGGAACGGACGCTTCCTTCAGGCCCTTTTCACCAGGCCCTCCGGGCTTTTCCCTTCGGTCTTGCGTTTCCGACTCTATCAGATCCTTTCGGGCCTGATTCCCGGTCGAAACTCGGGTTTGTCTTTCCGGCCCTGCGGCCGTTCCGACGTTTCAAACTCTAGCGGATTTCCCGTCCGACTCATAATCGAGTCTTTCGCAATGGATTTCGGCATGCCGATATCCACCCCATCCGGGGATCGTGCTGAGTTTGGGTGCCGCTTTCGCGGCGGGAGTGGCTGCCGCAGAACCGTTCCGGTCCGCGACAACTTGAGGAACCTTACGAGCGCATGAAGGGCGTGTCAACTTCCCGTGGCGCCGGTTCGCCAAACATCCGCCATCCGGCCAACTGACTGGCCTGTTCCCGTCCGTTCCCTGCCTGTTCCCTGCCTGTTCCGGGCGGGGAACGCGGTGGATCAGTCCAGGTCGGTCAGCCGGCCGCCCGCGTCGGGCTGGGCGTGCTCGACCCGGCGCAGGAGCCGGATGAGCAGTTCACCGAGGACCCCGCGCTCCGCACCGGTGAGATCGCAGAGCAGGTCTTCCTCGAAGGCGCTGGCCATCCGCATGGCCTCCAGCCACTTCGTACGGCCCTCGTCCGTCAGCTCGACGATCACGCGTACGCGGTTGTTCTCGTCGCGGTCGCGGGTGACCAGGCCTTCGCTCGCCATGCGGTCGATGCGGTGGGTCATGGCGGCCGGGGTGAGGCCAAGGCGCTTGGCCAGTTCGCCGGGGCCCATCCGATAGGGGCTGCCGGCCAGGACCAGGCTCTTGAGGACCTCCCACTCGGCATTGCTGATGCCGAGGGCGGCGACCTGGCGGCCGTACGCGACGTTCATCCGGCGGTTGAGCCGACCGAGGGCCGAGACGACCTGTTCGACCTGGGGATCGAGCTCTCCGTACTCCCGCTGGTAGGCGGCGATCTGCTCGTCGAGGGTCGGCTCCTGCGGCGCGGCGGCGGCGTCCTGGCCGGTCACGGCAGGGCCCTCGGGGGTCGCGGTAGGCATACGCCGCAGTATGGCACGCCGTTCATTGGCATTGAAGTCCTTCGACATGTATTGTTAAGGCTCTAACTTTACTGTTGAAGTCTTCAGGCTTCAGTCCTTCAGAGCTAACAAGGCAGGTGAGTGTGGCCAGGCAGATGGGCGCGGCGATGCGCCGGATCCAGGCAGGTAGCGCGCTGAGCGCGTTCGGACTCGGTTTTACGGTGCCGTTCCTCTACATCTACGTGGCCTACACACGTGATCTGGGGACGACGGCGGGTGGTCTCGTCATCGGCGTGTTCGCCCTGGCCGCCCTGATCGCCCTGCCGTTCGTCGGACGGGTGATCGACCGGCGCGGGCCGAAGCCCGTGGTGGTCGGCGCCTCGGTGGTGGCCGCCGTCGGTGCGGTGCTGTTCGGGCTCTCCACGAACATCGTGACCGTGATGCTGTCGGCCGCGCTGCTCGGCGCCGGTACGGCGGTGGCGCAGCCCGCGCTCGCGACGATGATCGTCTGGGCTTCGGAGGCACACGCCCGGACCCGCGCCTTCGCCTTCCAGTTCTTCCTGCAGAACATCGGGCTGGGGCTCGGTGGTCTGATCGGCGGCAATATCGTCGACAAGAGCCGGGCGAGCAGCTTCACCCTGCTCTTCAGCATCGAGGCCGTGATGTTCCTCGTGCTGGCCGCGATCATCGTGTCCGTGAAGCTGGCCCGTCCGCAGCCGGTGGCCGGTGCGGCCGCCGAGGGCGCCAAGGGCGGCGGCTTCAAGGTGCTGCTGCAGGACAAGGCGATGGTGAAGCTGCTGGTCCTGGGCTTCATCCTGTTCTTCGCGGTCTACGGGCAGTTCGAGTCGGGGCTCTCCGCCTACGGCACGGAGGCCGCCGGTATCGAGCCGTCGATGTTCGGTACGGCGCTGGCCGCGAACACCGCGGTGATCGGTATCGCGCAGTTCGTGATCCTGAAGTACGTCGACCGCTACAAGCGGACCCGGGTGATAGCCGCGGTGGGTCTGATCTGGGCCGTGGCCTGGGCCATCGCGGGTTACGCGGGGCTCGGCGCGACCAGCCAGGCGATGGCGACGGCCGCGTTCATCTCCACGTACGCCCTCTTCGGGCTGGGTGAGGCGATGCTCGCGCCGACCGTGGCACCGCTGGTGGTCGATCTTGCGCCGGAGTCGATGGTCGGCCAGTACAACTCGGCGTTCGCACTGGTCAAGCAGTTGGCGCTGGCGCTGGGGCCGGCGATCGGCGGGCCCATGGGGGCCGCGCTCCACGCTCCGTACATCGTGACGTTCGTGCTCTTCTCGCTGGCGGTCACGGTGCTGGCGGTACGGCTGGGGCGGATGCTCACCCCCGTACAGAATCAGCCGATGCTCGTGGCGACGCCGTCGCGGGTGGTGGCTCAGTACACGCCGGGTGAGAAGGCCGAGAAGGCCGAGAAGATCGGCACGGCGGCCTGACGGTCGCCGTCAGGAGGCGGTCGGTGCGGGTGCCGGGAGGGCGAACTCGCACCAGACCGCCTTGCCGCCGCCGGGAGTACGGCGGCTTCCCCAGTTGGAGGCGATGGCCGCGATGATCGAGATACCGCGGCCCGTTTCGTCCTCGGTCTCCGCGCGGCGGCGCCGCGGGAGGTGGTCGTCGCCGTCGGTGACCTCGATGATCAGCCGCCGGTCGGTGCGGCGCAGCCGCAGCTTCATGGGCGGGGTGCCGTGCTGGAGGGAGTTGGCGACCAGTTCGCTGGTGGCCAGGACGCCCAGATCGTGCAGCTCCGGTGAGAAGCGCCAGGAGGCGAGGACTCCGGAGGCGAAGGCGCGGGCGCGCGGGGCCGCCTCGATGCCGCCGAGCAGGTCGAGGGCCGCGTTGTGGAAGAGTTCGGCGGCCGTGCCGGAGCGGGCGGGGTGCTGGACGAAGAGGACGGCGACGTCGTCGTCGTGGTCGGCGGTGATGCCCATGGCGCGGATCAGGCGGTCGCAGACGATCTGCGGGGTTCCGGTGGCGCCCGACAGGGCGCGTTCGAGGGCGGCGACGCCTTCGTCGATGTCCTCGTCGCGCCGCTCCACCAGACCGTCCGTATAGAGGACGGCGCCGGAGCCGGGCGGCAGGCCGATGGTGCCCGAGGTGTAGAACCAGCCTCCGGTGCCGAGCGGGGGTCCGGTGGGGTTGGCGGCGCGGTGGACCGTGCCGTCCTCGTGCCGGACGAGGATCGGAAGGTGGCCTGCGGAGGCGTAGACCAGTCTTTCCTCGTTGGGGTCGTGGACGGCGTAGACGCAGGTCGCGATCTGGCTGGCGTCGATTTCGGAGGCCAGTCCGTCGAGGAGCTGGAGCACTTCGTGCGGGGGCAGGTCGAGGCGGGCGTAGGCGCGGACGGCGGTGCGCAGCTGGCCCATGACGGCGGCGGCGCGCACCCCGCGGCCCATCACATCGCCGATGACGAGGGCGGTGCGTCCGCCGCCGAGGGTGATCACGTCGTACCAGTCGCCGCCGACGGCCGCGTCCTCGCCGCCGGGCTGGTAGGTGGCGGCGACGGTGAGGTCGTCGGGCTGTTCCAGTTTCTGGGGAAGCAGGGAGCGCTGGAGGGTAACGGCGGTGGCGCGCTGGCGGCGTTCGCTGGCGCGGAGGCGTTCGGCGGCTTCGGCGTGGTCGGTGACGTCGGCGGCGAAGACCACCACCCCGCCGGGGCCGGTCGGATCGCCGTCGCCGTCGTCGTCACCGTCGGTCGTGGGGTGGTCGACGGGGATGCAGGTGACCGTGTAGGAGCCGCCGGAGTGGACCTTGCGGGATTTGACGGTACGGGGCGTTCCGCTGCGCAGCACCTGGTCGATGAGCGGGTTGAGGCCGAGGTCGGCCAGTTCGGGGCAGGTGTCGGCGGCGGGGCTGCCGAGGGGGCGGGGGCCGAAGGCCGCGGTGTAGGCGTCGTTGACGTAGGCGATGCGGTGCTCGGGGCCGTACAGCAGGGCGACGAGACCGGGGAGGCGGCCGAGCAGTTCCCGGACCGGGAAGTCCTCCAGGGCGGGGGGCTCGGGGTCGGCCGGGCGGTCCGGGGCGGTGTCCGGGGCCGGCGGGCCGTCGGCCCGGGCGGCGGGGACCGCGCCCTCGTCGTGGGGGTGGGGGCGGGCGCCGGGGGTCTCCTCGCCCCGGTCGTCCGCTCTGCCCTCGCCCCGGCGGGGCGGGCGGGGGGAGAGGGAGAGTCCGCGGTCGGTCCTGCGCGCCGCGGCGCGGCGCTGCGTCCCGGGGAGCCGTGCGCTCCATCGCGTGAAGTTCACTGACGTTCTAGCCTCAAAGATTGTCGCCAAGGGTCACGAGGGTCACTCTGTGCAGATGTGAGCCCACCTATGGTCACACGTCCAGTGTGGCCGAAGGGACTGACCGCCGGTGTCGGCCGGATGTCGACCGGGCGATCGGCCGGTGTCGTACGGGTGCGGTACGGGTGCGGTGCGTCAGTCCTGCTCCGGACCGGGGGACCCGGTGTCGCCGGTGTTCTCGGTGCGCTTGGTGTCGGTGTTTCTTGTGGTGCCGGGGCCCTTCTCCGGGGTCCGGCCGGGGGTGGCTCCGGCGGCGAGCGCGAATTCGGCGCGCGGGTGTTCGAGGGAGCCGAGGGAGACGATCTCCCGTTTGAAGAGTCCGGAGAGCAGCCATTCACCGAGGATGCGTGCCTTGCGGTTGAGGGTCGGCATGCGGCTGAGGTGGTAGACGCGGTGCATGAACCAGGCGGGGTACCCCTTCAGCTTCCTTCCGTATACATAGGCGACGCCCTTGTGGAGGCCGAGGGAGGCGACGGAGCCCACGTACTTGTGGGCGTACTCCTTCGCCGGGCGGTCGTGCAGGGACGCGGCGATGTTCTCGGCGAGGACCTTGGCCTGGCGGACGGCGTGCTGGGCGTTGGGGGCGCAGAGCGCGCCGGGTTCGGCGGAGGTGACGTCGGGGACGGCCGCGGCGTCTCCGGCGGCCCAGGCCCGGTCGGTGCCCTCGACGCGGAGTTCGGGGGTGCAGCGCAGCCGGCCGCGGTCGTTGAGGGGCAGGTCGGTGGCGGCGAGGACGGGGGCGGGTTTGACGCCTGCGGTCCAGACGATGGTCCGGGACGGGAAGCGGCTGCCGTCGCTGAGGACGACGAGCCGGTTCTCGCAGGAGTCGAGGCGGGTTTCCAGCCGTACGTCGATATTGCGGCGGCGCAGCTCGCGGATGGCGTAGCGGCCCATCTCCTCACCGACCTCGGGGAGGATCCGGTCGCTGGCCTCGACGAGGACCCATCTCAGGTCCTCGGGCTTGACGTTGTGGTAGTAGCGGGCCGTGTAGCGGGCCATGTCCTCCAGTTCGCCGAGGGCCTCGACGCCCGCGTAGCCGCCGCCGACGAAGACGAAGGTGAGGGCGGCGGCGCGGATCGCGGGGTCGCGGGTGGAGGAGGCGATGTCCATCTGCTCGATGACGTGGTTGCGCAGGCCGATGGCCTCTTCCACGGTCTTGAAGCCGATGCCGTAGTCGGCGAGGCCGGGGACGGGGAGGGTGCGGGAGATGGAGCCCGGTGCGATCACGAGGTGGTCGTACGGGATCTCCACGGCGCCGGTGCCCTCTTCGGCGGTGGCGAGGGTGGAGACGGTCGCCGTGCGCTTGGCGTGGGTCACGGCGGTGATCTCGCCGATGAGGATGGCGCATTTGTCGAGGACCCGCCGGAGGGGGACGACGACGTGGCGGGGCGAGATGGAGCCCGCGGCGGCCTCGGGGAGGAACGGCTGGTAGGTCATATAGGGGTCGTGGGAGACCACGAGGATCTCGACGTCGCCGCGGGCCAGCTCGGGTCTGAGCAGCTTCTGGAGGTGCAGCGCCGTATACATCCCGACATAGCCGCCGCCCGCGACGAGGACACGGGTGCCGCGCGCCGGTCCGGTGAAGCGGTTCTTCTGCGGGGTGCCGGGGGTCTCGCCCCGGGAATGTGCAGCCGTCACCATCCCATGAGGCATCGGGTCCCGTCGTTTGTCCACAGGCCCGGCAAATTGTGTGACCGGAGGCGGGCGGCGGCGGAGTGCCGGACGGGTTACGGAAGGCGGGGAAGGTGCCCAGGTCAGGGGCGGCGGGCGGGGTGGCGTGCGGGGGCGCAAACGGGAGCGTTCAGGTCCTTGCTCCGATCGGGGGGCGCTCCGTGCGGAACTACCCCCTTCTGAATTGACCCGGGCTCAACTATGTTCGTACCTCGTCGGGGTGCGGGGACGCGGTACTCCGGCTGACCAAAGTGGGGAGGTCTCCGGGGGGAGACACAGTGACCGGGGGAACAGGTATGACCATTCAGGATTCGCACTGGCAGGCCGCCGTCTCACCGACCACTGAGGGGCATGGCGTGCCGGGCGTTCATCTGGGTACGACGGACGCGAACGGGCGGCCGGGGACGGGCGGGGCCAGCCGCTCGGCGCCCCTCAGGGTCGATGCGCAGCGGAATCTGGAGCATGTGCTGCGGGCCGCGCGTGAAGTCTTCGGCGAGCTGGGTTACGGCGCGCCGATGGAGGATGTGGCGCGCCGGGCCAGGGTGGGTGTGGGGACGGTGTATCGCCGCTTTCCCAGTAAGGACGTCCTGGTGCGGCGAATAGCCGAGGAGGAGACCTCCCGGCTGACCGATCAGGCGCGGACGGCGCTGGGCCAGGAGGAGGAGCCCTGGTCGGCGCTCTCCCGGTTCCTGCGGACGTCGGTGGCGTCGGGCGCGGGGCGGCTCCTTCCGCCGCAGGTGCTGCGGGTGGGGGTGGATCCCGCCGAGGAGGAGGCAGCCGCCGCCGGTGTTTCCGCCGAGGGGCGGGACCAGACGCGGGTGCCGCATCAGCGGGCGGTCGACGCCGTTCCCGGTGTTGCCGCCGCGGGGATCGTCGGTGGTGAGCTGCGGGTCGTCGAGCAGCGGTCCGGGGCGCCGGTTCCGGGGGCTGCGCTATCGGCGGGCTCGTCGCTGCCGGGGGCGGACGATGCCGGGGCGGCCGATCTGCTTGAAGTCGTCGGGCAGTTGGTCGACCGTGCGCGGGCGGCGGGTGAGCTGCGGGGCGATGTGACGGTGGCGGATGTGCTGCTGGTGATCGCCACGGCGGCTCCGGCGCTGCCGGATCCGGCCCAGCAGGCGGCGGCGTCGGCACGGCTGCTGGACATTCTGCTGGAGGGCCTGCGCCCGAGGTAGGCGGTTCGGCGTGCGGCTGTGGTCCGGCCCCGGGCGCGGACTCCTCCGGGGTCCGGGCTTCCGGTGGGCTCCGGGGGTTTCCCGGAGCCGGTTTCCGCGGGCCGGACGGCAGTGCGCCGCATGGCCGGGGCTGATCGGCCTTCGGGGGCGTATGGGCGGCCGCGGTTCGACTGGGCGCGGCAGCGGGCTGTCCCGGCCGTTACGCGCCGCGGGCCGGCTGGTGCTGCCGTCGGCGCCGGGGCATTTGACGGTCCGTTGTGCGCCGTCGGGCGGTGACGGTGCGCCGTTCGGATGTGCCCGTTGCGCCGGTCGGCCGCTCTGTCCGGCCCGGGCGCCCGATGGTTGATGCACACTCCGGGAGGAACGGCTCTTAGCGCACGGATTCGACGGAACTCCCCGGATGAGTGGTTGGCGCAAAGCGGCGTCCGTCGGCGCCGACACCGTATGGCACGCTGGCTCGGTGTTCGAGTCTGAGCGTGCTGACGGGAGCGTCCGCGATGAACGAGGGCTTCCTCGACGAAGGCTTCCTCGATGAGCGGTGACGGGCGCGGTAACGCCCCCGGCGGCGGCGCCGAAGACGCCGAGGGCGGCGCGCTGCCCCCGCGGCAGGTGCCCGAGCAGTTCCAGGGCGAGGAACCGGGGTCCGGTCAGCTGTCGGGGCAGGTCCCGGAGCAGGCGGCGGGGGGTGCGTCGGGGCAGGTCCCCGGGCAGGGCGCGGGGCCCGAGCAGGCGTCGGGGCACGGGCCGGGGCAGTTGTCGGGTCAGGTGCCAGGGCAGGGCGGGCCCGGTGGGCTGTGGCCCGGGGCCGGATGGAGCGGGACGCCCGCGCGGGGCGATCAGAGCACGGGTGCGGGCGGGGCCGGGCCTTCCGTGCCCGCCCAGGGCACCAGCGGTGTCCGTGCCGACGATGCGGAGGACACGGGCTGGGCGGACTCCGTTCCGGGGGCGGGGAGCCCTTCGGGAACCACTCGTACGGGTGGTTCGGGGGCAGGGAGCGAAAGTCACGCGGTGCCGTCGCAGCGCGAGGGCGGGGTGAGCGGTTCCGTACTGCCGCCGCCGCGGGATACCCCGCCGTCCGACGCGGATCTGATCGCCCGGATGCGGAGCGGCGACGACGGGGCGTACGAGGAGCTGTTCCGGCGGCACTCGGAACCGGTGCGCCGGTATGCACGGACCTGCTGCCGGGACTCGCACACCGCGGACGATCTGACGGCCGAGGTGTTCGCCAGGACCCTCCAGGCGGTCCGGTCCGGAGCGGGCCCCGAGTACGCGGTACGGGCCTATCTGATGACGACGGTCCGGCGCGTGGCCGCGACCTGGACGAACAGTGCCAAGCGGGAACAACTCGTCGAGGATTTCGCGCTGTTCGCGACGGAGGCCGCCCGGAGCACGGAGGGCTCGCCCGACCGTACGGCGGAACTCGGCGCGGATGTCCGGGCCATGCACGAGGCGGAACGGTCCCTGGCGATGCAGGCGTTCCGTTCGCTCCCGGAGCGCTGGCAGGCGGTGCTGTGGCACACCACCGTCGAGGAGGAGTCGCCGAGCGAGGTGGCGCCGCTGTTCGGGCTGACCGCGAACGCGACGGCGGTGCTGGCGAGCCGGGCCCGGGAAGGCCTCAAACAGGCCTATCTGCAGGCCCATGTCAGTTCGGCGCTGACCTCCGGCGGGGACTGTGCCCGCTACGCCGACCGGCTGGGGGCCTATGCCCGCGGCGGGCTGCGGATGCGGGCCGAGCGGGGGCTGCGCAAGCATCTGGAGGAGTGCGCGAAGTGCCGGCTGGCGGCGGGTGAGCTGAAGCACGTCAACGCCGGGATCCCGGCGCTGCTGCCGGTCGCGGTCATCGGCTGGTTCGCCGCGGGCTATTCGCTCAAGGCGGCGGGCGTCGTCGCCGGAGGAGCAGTCGGCGCGGCCGGGGCGGGTGCCGCCGCGGCGGCGACCGGCGTGGGCGCGTCCGGAGGAGCGGGCGCCGGAGCTGCCGGGGCGGCGGCGGGAGGAGCGGCCGCATCGGAGGGGCTCGGCGCCCCGGCGAAGGTCGGCATCGGTGCGGCGCTCGCCGTCGCCACGGCCGCGGGTCTGGTGTGGGCGTTCGCCGGGGATCCCGCGCCCGCGAAGCCCGCGGCGAAGCCGTCGGTGGCCCGGTCCGTCACCCCGGTGCCGCAGGACCCCAAACCGCCCGCTCCGAAGCCCGAACCGGCACCGGTGGTGCCCGAGCCCGAACGGCCCGTGCCGAAACCGGCCGTAAAACCGAAGCCGAAGCCCGAGCCGGTGCCCTCACCGTCCGCGACCCCGCCGAAGCCCCGGCCGAAGCCGCCCGCGGCCACTCCGCCCGAGCCGAGGCCCAGCCCGTCGAAGGCGAGCCCCAAGCCGACGCCCAAACCCCCCGCCCCACCCCGCGATTACCAGCTCAACCGCCTCAAATACAGCGTCTTCGGCGACGGCACGGGGCCGGAGGTCGCGATCGGGGAGAGCAGCTGGCTCTGGCAGCGGTGGGGGCTGCGGATCGGTGGCCAGGAGTATGCGCACGGGGTCACCGTGCGGTCGCGTTCCTCCGTGACGATCAACCTGAACCGGCCGTGCACCACGTACTCGGCCATGGCCGGGGTGGACGATCTGACCCTGGGGCGCGGTGCGATGACGTTCTCCGTCTACGCGGACGGGGCCCTGCTATGGCGTTCGCCGGTCCTGCGCGGCGGCGAACCCGCGGTCCCGGTGCAGGTCCCGCTGGACGGCCGCAAGAAGCTGCGCCTGGTCGTCGAACCGTACTCCCACTGGGACGGGGCGGCGCTGGGGGACTGGGCGGCGTCAAAGATCGTCTGCCGGTAGGCCCTGCGGGCGCGCAAGAACGGCGCGGCCGGGTGCGTACCCGACCGCGCCGTACCGACCCTGCCCCGGGCCCGATTCCGGTCCCGGACTACGCCGCGGTCACCGGCCGGTAGGTGCACACATGCACACCCGTGCCGCTGACCACGGACGAGACCAGCTCAAGCGGGCGCAGTCCGCCGTCGTCCGGGTAGATCGTCTTCCCGCCGCCGAGCAGCACCGGCATGATCATGAGTCGGAGCTCGTCGACCAGCCCTTCGGCCAGGAGGGTGCGGGCGAGCGACAGGCTGCCCATCACCGCCAGGTCCCGGCCCTCGGTTCCGCGGAGCTTCCGGATCTGCTCCAGCGCCTGGTCCCCGGGGATGAGGGTGGTGTTGTTCCAGGTCAGATCGGAGTCTTCCAGGGTGCTGGAGACGACGTACTTGGCGACCGAGTTCATATGGTCGGCGAAGGGGTCACCCGCCCGCCCGGGCCACGCGGCGGCCATGACCTGCCAGGTGCGGCGCCCGTAGAGCAGCGCATCGGTGTCGGCGGCCCATTCGGCGAGGGCGCCGCCCATCACCTCCGGGTCGAAGAACGGGTGCGTCCAGCCGCCGTGGGCGAATCCTCCGTCGGTGTCCTCGTCCGGGCCGCCCGGAGCCTGCATGACCCCGTCCAGGCTGACGAATTCTCCCAGCACAATACGCATCGAACTGTCTCGCTTCCTTGCTTGGTTACTTGCGTTACTCGGTTACGTGGTGGCTTGGTTGCTTGGTTGCTCGGTCGATGACCGGTCATCGCATCCGGCGGGCGATGTCTCAGGCGGTGCGGCGGTAGTGCAGGGCGACGTACGCGAGCAGGGCGAACATCACGGTCGTGCCGGTGGCTATGGTCACGGGGCCGGCCGCGCCGCCGCTCATGGCCCAGGCGTCACCGGTCAGCTTCACGGTGGCGGCGACGCGGCAGACGACGGCCAGCCGCCGGTTCCCCAGCCGGGAGAAGTGCCGGCCGAGCAGATACCCGGCGGCGATCAGTGAGAAGAAGGTGACCGACCCGGCGGCCATATGCCCGTAGGCGTGCCAGCTCATCGACTCCGGGATGCCGTCCGGCGTACCCACGGGGAAACCGTCCGCGGGGTCCATCGTCAGCAGCCCGGCGGCGATCATGCCGACGCCGATCGTCCGGACCAGCCGTGGCACCGCGACACCGCCGGCCGTCCCCCGCATGACCCGCCGCAGCCCGGTCGCACCCGCGGTGGCCAGAATCCCGGCGATGACGAAGTTGGTGATCTGCAGCCAGCCCAGTGAGCCGGTGGCCAACTGGCTGAGCGGGTGCCGGGTCGGTTCGAAACCCTCACGGGTGAGTACCTGGGCGACCGACACGGCCACCCACAGCGGACCGGCGACGGCTGCGCAGGCGAGCAGCGTACGGGTGTCGGTCGCGTTGGAGTGGACGGCGGTACGGGCCCGGCCGGTGGTGGCTGCGGTGCGCGGGGGGCGGGTGGTGGTGGTCACGGCGGGCTCCTTCGAGGGGCGGGCGGGCCTCGGACTCTTTCCGTGGGGCTCACCCCTGCGTCGATCCACCGATGCGACAGGGAATGCCTGTGTGGGAATGCCTGTGTCTCTGTCGCATCGGCCGCCGCGTGCCCGCTGTGCTCCGGTGACCCGTTCGGCCGGGACCCGCCGGGGGGAGCAGGTCAGAGGCTGCGGGTGGTGATGTCGCCGTGGGAGGTGGTGGCGCGGATGTCGAGTTCGGCCGTGCCGTTGTTCTTGAGGGTGTTGCTGACCCGGCCGTAGGTGGTGGCGGCGTCCAAGGCGGCCGATACGCCGGAGGCGGCGGCGACCGTGATGTCGCCGGACCGGGTGCCGAGCACGACCGTGCCGCCCAGGGCCTCGGCGATCCGGATGTCGCCCCTCGCCGTGCTGATCTCCGCGGCCCCGCCCAGCCGGCCGACCTCGACATCGCCGTCGACCGCGGTGAGGCGGAGGCTTGCGGCCTCGTCCAGCTTGACCTGGTGGTACGCGCCGTCGAAGGCGATGTCGCCGAGGCGGCCGACGGTACGGAGTTCGGCTCCGGCCGTCTTGGCCTCGACCCGGGAACCGGCGGGCAGTTTGACCGTCACCTCGACGGCTCCGGAGGGGCCGGGGCCCTGCTTCTCCGCCGGGCCCGCGACGGACGCCGCCGCGAGCGCTACGCCGTCGACGACGACCTCTGGTACGAGGCGATGCGCCGCAGCGCCCGGGCCAACGACCGGTTCATCGAGACCGCGCGGCAGGGCGTCGGTGTCCTCGGCCGCGGCACCCCGGCCGCGAACCGCCTCGAAAACGCCGCCCGCTTCCTCGACTTCGTCAGCGAAGCGCTGATGCAGGCCGCGGAGCAGGCCCGCGAGGTCCTCCACACCAGCACCGCGACGCCTCCGGACGGCACCGCCGAAGCGACCTGAAAAGAGACGACCTAGCGGGGTGCGACCAGGCCGTGGTCATAGGCGTGGATGACCAGCTGGATACGGTCGCGGGCCGCCAGCTTCGTCAGGAGCCGGCCCACATGGGCCTTCACCGTCGCCGGGGTGATGAACAGCTCCGCCGCGATCTCCGCGTTCGACAGTCCGCGGCCCACCAGGACCAGCACCTCCCGCTCCCGCCCGGTGATGCCGGTCAGGGGCGTTGCCGCTGCTCCGGGTGGTGCGGCGGGGCGGGCGGCGAACTCTTCGATCAGGCGCCGGGTCACGCTCGGCGCGATCAGGGCGTCTCCCGCGGCGACCACCCGGATCGCCGCGAGGATGTCGTCCATGTCCATGTCCTTCACCAGGAACCCGGACGCGCCCGCGCGCAGCGCGCCGTACACGTACTCGTCGTCGTCGAAGGTCGTCAGGACCAGGACCCTGGTGTCCACCGGATCCGGGGCCCCGGTGATGAGCGCCGTCGCGTCGATGCCGTTCGTGCCGGGCATCCGGATGTCCATGACGACGACATCGGGCCGGAGCCGGGCGGTGAGCCGGACGGCTTCGTCGCCGGTGCCCGCCTCCCCCACGATCTCCAGATCGCCGTGGTCGGCGATCAGGACCCGCAGTCCGGCGCGGACCAGGGGCTGGTCGTCGACGAGGAGTATCCGTACCGGCGCGGCGGTCATGACCGGGCCGCCGGGACCGGCAGGGCGGCCGTCACCCGGAAACCGCCGTCGGGCCGGGGCCCGGCGGTGAATCTGCCGTGGAGCAGTACGGCCCGTTCCCGCATGCCGGTGAGGCCGTATCCGGAGCCCGCCGTGGCCGCCGCCGCGCCCCGCCCGTCGTCGGTGATCTCCACGAGGAGTTCGTCCTCCCGGTAGTCGACGACGACACGGCACCGGTCGGCGCCCGCGTGGCGCACCACGTTGGTGACGGCCTCCTGGACGATGCGGAACGCGGAGAGTTCGACCTCGGCGGGCAGCTCCCGGTGCTCGCCCCGCCGGTCGAGGTCGACCCGTACCCCGCCGTCGCCCGTGATCTCCGCCAGCCGTTCCAGGTCCCCGAGCCCGGGTGCGGTGGTCAGCGGTACGCCCTCCGGATCGGCTCTGCGCAGCGCGCCCAGCATGCGCCGCAGCCCGGCGAGGGTGTCGCGGCTGGTGGTCTCGATGACGGCGAGCGCCTTCCGGGCCTCGTCGGGCTGGGTGTCGATGACCCGGCGGCCGGTGCCCGCCTGGATGGCGATGATCCCGATGCTGTGGGCGACCATGTCGTGCAGTTCGCGGGCGATCCGCAGCCGCTCCGCCATCACCGCCTGCGCCGCCGTCTGGGTGCGTACCGTCTCGGCGTGGTCGCGCCGTTCGCGGACCATGGAGCCGGTCATCCAGGCGAGGGCGAGAACCAGGGTGAGAAGGAGCAGGTGGGAGACGAGGAGTTCCGATCCGGCGCGCTGGTGGAATACGGCCGCCACCTGGACGGCGAAGGTCATGACCGCGGCGGCGGCCGCGGTGCGGCGCGGCCGGCCTGCGGCGATGCAGGCGACGGCGATATCGGTCAGCAGGGCCTGGAGGTAGCCGAACTGCGCCGTCTGCGGCGATCCGGGGGCCGGCCACGGCAGCGGCTGTCGATCCGCGGCCAGCAGCGCGGTGAACGAGCCGGTCAGCATCAGCGCCAGGGCGGGCAGCGGCCGCCGCCTCAGCAGCGGGAACGGCAGCACGGCCAGCAGCAGTGACGGCAGCAGCCGGGTGCCGGTGAGCTCCGGCTCGTTGCGGACGGCGAAATACAGGAGTACGGGGTACGCGAGGGCCCCGGCCCAGCTCAGGGCGGTCACCGCGGTCGGCCCGGGGCGCCGCGGGCGGGCGGTGCGGGGCTGCGGTTCGACGGTCATGCCGGGATCATAGGGACGGTTCGGTGCAGGGGGCATCGGGCGGCGGGCGTACGCCTGTGGGCTACCCGCCGCTCCCCCGGTTGTGGTCCGCGGCCCGATGCCACGCGGTCCCGGTGCACGGGACGGTGAACCGGTGATCGAAGCAGATGAACTGACGAAACGTTACGGGGCGGTGACCGCCGTCGACGGGCTGAGCTTCACCGTCCGGCCCGGTGTGGTCACCGGCTTTCTGGGGCCCAACGGCGCGGGCAAGTCCACCACCCTGCGCCTGATCCTCGGACTGGGCGGCCCGACCGCCGGCACCGTCACCGTCGACGGGCGCCCGTTCGCCGGCCGGCCGCGCGGACTGCGGTACGCGGGAGCGCTGCTGGACGCCCACGACGTGCACGGCGGCCGCACTGCGCGGGCGCATCTGACGGCGCTGGCGCTGAGCAACGGGCTGCCGCGGCGCCGGGCCGGCGAGGTCCTGGAGGAGGTGGGCCTGGCGGCCGCGGCCCACCGCCGGATCGGGGGCTTCTCGCTGGGCATGAAACAGCGGCTCGGCATCGCGGCCGCCCTCCTCGGCGATCCGCCCGCACTCCTCTTCGACGAACCGCTCAACGGACTCGACCCGGACGGGGTGCTGTGGGTGCGCGGCCTGTTCCGGCGGCTCGCGGGCGAGGGCCGGACGGTCTTCGTCTCCAGCCATCTGATGCGCGAGATGGAGCAGACGGCGGAGCAGCTCGTCGTCATCGGACGGGGAAGGCTGATCGCCGCGGAGAGCCTGGCGGACTTCGCCGCACGGGGCACGCGGCGGAGCGTGACCGTCCGCACGCCGGACGGGGCGGCGCTGGTGT
Organism: Streptomyces tsukubensis; assembly: GCF_003932715.1. NCBI lineage: Bacteria > Bacillati > Actinomycetota > Actinomycetes > Kitasatosporales > Streptomycetaceae > Streptomyces > Streptomyces tsukubensis. The sequence goes on from NZ_CP020700.1 coordinate 3,682,455, forward strand.
CCGCCGTGACGGCGGAGGGCGCGGAGATCACCCGCGAGGACGGCGGCCGGTACACGGTGACGGGGCTGGAGCCGCGCCGGATCGCCGAACTGGCCCGGGGCCGCGGGGTGCTGCTGGACGAGCTGACACCGGTGTCGGCTTCGCTGGAGGAGGCGTTCATGGAACTCACCGCGCGGAGCGTCGAGTACGGGGCGGGGGAAGCGTCATGAGCGCGACAGAGGTACGGGCTGCCGCCGCGACCCCGCGGACGGTCCGCGTCCGGTTCCGGGATCCGCTGCTCGCCGAGTGGATCAAGTTCTGGTCGCTGCGGTCCACGTACGCGGTCCTCGCGGGCGGCGCCCTGACCGTCACCGGGATCAACGTCAACTCCGCCCGGGTCAACGCGGACCGGCTCACGAAGAACCCCGAGCCGCCCCTGGACGACCCCGCCGGCCTGCCGTTCGTGTTCGACCCGCTGGCGGCGGCGTTCACCGATCCGGCGTGGCAGCTCTTCATGGTGTTCACCGCGTGCGTCGGGGCGGCGGTGGTCTTCGGGGAGTACGGCAGCGGTCTGATCCGTACGACCTTCACCGCCGTACCCGCGCGGCGGACGGTGGCGGCGGCCAAGCTCACGGTCGTGGTGGCGGTGGCGCTCGGCTACGGCGCGCTGGTGTCGGGTGCGTCGTTCGGGCTGACGCAGGCGATCCTCCGGGACCACCACGGTCTGTCGATCGGTGACCCGGGCGCGCTCCGGGCAGTTGTGGCGTCGGCGCTGCTGGCGCCGGTGTGCGCGCTGGTGGGCATGGCGCTGGCGGTGCTAGTGCGGCATGCGGCGGGCAGTGTGGGGGCGGTCGTCGGGGTGCTGGTGCTGCTGCCGGGGCTGTTCAACGGGGACACGTACCGCTGGGTGCGGGAGATCGGCAATGTGATGCCGGTGAACGCGTGGCGGGAGCTGGTGAAGAACCCCGAGCGGGCGATCGGCGCCGCGAAGTACCCGATCACGCCGCTGGAGGCATGGCTGGCCCTCGGGGGCTGGGCGCTGGTGGCGGGGGTGCTGACGGTGCTGGTGATGGGGCGGCGGGAGGTCTGAGCGCGCCGGTCTCCGGTCCTCAGCGGGTCGGGCCCTGTCGTTTCCTCAGTGGGTCGCGCCCCCGCGCAGGGACGGGCGCGGCGGGACCCCGGTGGAGACCGCGCGGGAGCGGGGGGCGGCCGAACCGGTCCAGCAGGTGCCCCGGCGCGACAGCAGCCGGCGCAGCCACAGCTCGGTGGAGACCAGGTCCGCCAGTCCGTCCAGGGGTACGGGTTCGCCGTCGGCCGCGCCGCGCAGTGCCTTGCGGACGACCCGGGCGTCGATGAGACCGGCGTCGGCGAGGAGCGGCGCGTCGAAGAGGGCGAGCAGGGTGGGGAGGGCGGCCCGCAGTCCCTTGTGGGCGGTGACGGTCTGCGGGGTGAGGGGGGTGGTGCCCCAGCCGGGGGGCAGTTCATGGACGCCTGCGCCCGCGAGCACGGTACGGAGGATTTCGGCGCGGGCCCCCGGCCGTACCCGGAGGGCCTCCGGGAGGTCGCGGCAGGCGCGGACGACCTGGTTGTCGAGGAAGGGGGCGTGGACGCGCTGGCTGCGTACCTCCGCGGCCTGTTCGAGGATCCGCTGGTCGAAGGCGTGCCGGGCGAGGGCGGCGCGGGCCCGGGCCTCCCCGGGCCGCTGGACGGGCGCCGCGCGGGTGGCGACGCCCGTGAGCCGTACGGCGACGTCCGCGAGCGCCTCGCCGGTCAGCCAGCGGGCGGCGGGCCCGGGCCGGGACCAGGTGAGGGCGGCCAGGGAGGCGTCGAGGGGGCCGAAGGCGGGGAGCCGGCCGCCGCGGTTGGCCTGGAGCAGCCGGTCGGCGGCGGTTTCGAGGCCGGTGCGGTACGGCGTACGGGCGAGGCGGCGCGCGGCCCGGTAGACCGTGAGGGGTGCCAGCAGCGACTGCGTCGACGGCCCTTCGGCACGGGCGAGCGCGGTCACCGGCCGGAACAGATGGCGGCGTCTGCGGTCGATGAGGAGGTCGGCGAGGCGGGCCGGATGGGCGTCGAGTACCTGGCGGGCGCCCGCGCCGGTGATGTGGTCGGCGCTGCCGGACGCGAGGCGGACCCGGTGGCGTTCGGCGGTGACGAGGCTGGGGGCGGGTTCGTCGGTGAGCGGCCCGTTCTCCAGATTGGCGTACGGCAGGCCCTCCTCCCCCGCGGTGACGACGAGGTGGTGCAGCCGGGGGTCGGCGGCGAGGGCGCGGGCGCGTTCCAGTTCGGGTTCGAGGCCGGGTTCGGTGAGGTCGTTGAAGGTGACGGCGAGGAGGCGTTCGCCCGCGCCGGTCGCGCCGTGGCCGGCGAGGGTGCCGGGGCGGCCGGGCAGTCCGGCGGCGAGCAGCGCCAGGGTGGCGGAGGCGCTGCCGCCGGAGAGGTCGGCGCCGATACCGGGGACGGGGGCGCCGCGGCGGGCGCGCCGGTCGGCGGGGCCCATACCGGGGACGGGCCCGGGGTCGGGGGGCGCGGTCTCCGGGGCGTGCCGCGGGGCGGTGAGCCGGGCGCGTACGGCGTCGACGAGTGCGTCGCGGACACCGTCGACGGCCCGGTCGGCGGCCATCTGGGGGCCGGCGACGGCAAGGGAGGCGACGGGTTCGTAGCCGGTGATCTCGCGGGAGCCCTCGCGGAGGATCAGCGCATGGCCGGGCGGGATGCGCTTGACCCCGTCGTAGGGGGTGGCGTCGCGCAGGGCTTCGGGGGTTTCGGGGCAGGCCAGCAGGGCGGCGAGATAGCCGATGTCGAGCTGGGCCTCGATGAGGTCCGCGAGGGGGAGCGCGGCGGTGGCGAACGCGGTGCCGTTGGCCCAGGGGGTGTGGAAGACCGGGCGGGCGCCCGCGAGATCACCGATGACGGTGATCCGGCGGCCCGACCGGACGACGACGGTGTAGCTGCCGGGCCACGCGGTGAGGTGGCGCAGGGCGCCGCCGCGGGCGGAGAGCAGTCCGGTGCGGAGTTCGGCGTCGGACGCAGCGCAGCAGCCGAGGACGGCCATTTTGGTGAACTCGTCGGCGGCGACGACGCGGATCTCGTCGGGGCGCCAGTCACCGACGGCCCAGAGGGGGTCGGGGTCGCCCCACAGGAGCTGGGAACCGACGGGGTGGACCGTGCGGCCCTCGTCGGCGGCGCCGACGGCCCCGGCCGTACCGAAGTTCGCGGCGATACTGCTCCAGCCCACCAACCACCGCATCGCCGTTTTCGCCTCCACAGGCTGTGGACAACCGGGCCGGGGCCCGGGCCGTTCGGGAACATGCTGCCACGAAGGAGACGCACGGGACGGGCCCCGGGTCGCACGAGCAAAAAGTGAAAGAGCCTGCCCGGGGCCTGATATGGCGGGGCGTCATGAGGCCTGTGAGAGATCGCGTCAACCGCATATGGGGTGAAAGTCCATGAGAAGGACAGTCGACATTCAGCCATTCTCATGACATCGGTGGAACCGGGGGCGGGCACGGAGAGCTTCCGGACCGGTGGCTCTCCGTCCGCTTTTTGCTCCGTTTTTCCCTCCGCTCCGGTCCGTCCGTTGCCCGTCGGTTGCCCGTCCGCCGCCGGTTCGTCGCCGGTTCGTCGCCGGTTCGTCGCCGGTTCGACGTTGCTTCGCCGTCTGCTCGGCGTCTGCTCGGCGTCGTTGCGGGGCGGGTTCGGTGCCGGTACGGGCCCGATGCGGCGGAGGTACGGGGACGGTCCGGCGCCCTTGCGGGGGCGGGGCCCGTGGTGGGCCGGGGTCCGGCGGGGTGCCGCAACCTGCGGGCCGGAAGGCCCGTGAACCGGGCGGTTCGGGGCGATTCCGGGCGGTTGGGACGGGTTGTCCGGCTGCAGGCTCGGGAGGAAGCGACCGCGACCGTACGGGTACGGCGCGCGGCGCCGATGCCCGGCCCGGGCCCGCGGCGTCCGGCCCCGTACACCCGTCCGTACGGCCGCCGGGCGGAACCGCGCCCGGATATGACAGTCCGGGAGGCGCCACACGCCTCCCGGACCGTCCGCCGCCCGCGGGGATTGAAGGCGGCGGTGTCCCCCAGCCCACTGGTTCCACTACCAGCGGGCCGACCCACGCGGTTCTCATGGAAAACCTCGGGGAACCCCCCGGCCAGAGCGCACGGGCGGGCGCACGGCCACACACCCGGAGCACGCGCGCCGCCCCTGCGCCCCGGCGCGGGAACGGCCGCCGCACCCCGGCGGCGACCGGGGCACAAGGGGGGTACGTGCCCCTCGGGCTCCCCCGCACGCGCCCCCGGGCGGGCGGGTTCGGGGCCTCGCGCGGGGGCACGCTCCGACCGCAGGGCCGGGGCCGGGACAGGGCCGAGTCGGGGGCGAATCGGGGCCGAATCGCGGGTATTGCGGCGGCCCGCGGCGGGGGTTTCACCGCCGCTCCGGACGCGGCCCGCGAGACGGCCGGGGTCGGCCCCGGCGAGGCGGCGCGCCGGTGGCTCCGGCAGGTGGCCGGGCCGTGGTCCGGGCCCCGTCCAGGGATGGTTCGGCGGTACGCGGCCGGACCCCGGCCACCGGTCCCGCCGGGAGCGGTGGCGAGGACCCGCCACCGGTGGCGCGTTCACGGTGCGTCCACAGTGCGCCCCGGCGGAGTTCGCTCGCACGCACAACAATCCCGCCATAGGGAACACCGCCCCTTAACGGTCGGGATCCGGCGAACTACGCTGGGTTTGCTGATGTTCTGAACTGATGGGCATATTCCGGAGGGCTCGGCCAGACGCTTTTGCAGCCGGGACCGACCGGCCCGGTGGCAGCCGGGTTCCGGAGCCGTGCCGTCGGGACGGGACGTCGCTACGCATGCCGGACGCGAGGCAGCGTCACGGCGGCCGTCGGCGTGTCGAGGGGTGGGGCGCATGTCCAGGGAGCAACGCGGGCCGAACGAGAAACTCGGCACCGTCCTCGCCCTCGCGGGAATCAGCAACGCCGGGCTCGCCCGGAGGGTCAACGACCTGGGCGCACAGCGCGGTCTGACCCTCCGCTACGACAAGACGTCGGTGGCGCGCTGGGTCTCCAAGGGCATGGTCCCGCAGGGCGCCGCCCCCCATCTCATCGCCGCCGCGATCGGCTCCAAACTGGGCCGGCCCGTACCGCTGCACGAGATCGGCCTGGCCGACGCCGACCCGGCCCCCGAGGTCGGGCTGGCCTTCCCCCGCGACGTCCGGGAAGCGGTGAAGTCGGCGACCGACCTCTACCGGCTCGACCTGGCCGGCCGACGGGCGGGCAGCGGCGGGATCTGGCAGTCCCTGGCCGGTTCCTTCTCGGTCAGTGCCTATGCGACACCCGCGTCCCGCTGGCTGATATCCCCCGCCGACCCGTCGGTGGAGCGCCCGGCGCCGGCCTATATGACCCGCAGGGCGGCCGATATCTGCGGCCCCGACGAGGCTGATGGGATAGACGGGGCCGAGGGCACGAGAGCGACCGGGGAATCCCCGGGGACCGGTGGGCCGGGCGGGGGAAGCGGAAGCAGCGGGGGCGAAGGGGGCCTCGGGGACGGTGGTCGTGCGCCCGCGCGCCCGCCCGCGCACCCCGGCCTGCCCGGGACGGCCCCGGGCTCCGGTTTCGGATCCGGTCCGGGCCCTGCTCCGGGCTCCGGTGGCACCTCCGGTTCCGGTTCCGCTTCGGTCTCCGGTTCTGGTTCCGGTTCCGCTTCGGTTGCCGGTTCGGTTTCTGCTTCAGTTTCTGCTTCGGTCGTCGGTGCCGGTGCCGGTGCAGCCGTGCTCCCGGGTACGGCCCCGCCCGGCCAGGCGCCCGGACACCCCGGCCACCCCGACGACACTGCCACCCGCGTCGGCCACAGCGATGTGGCCAAACTGCGCGAGGCCGCGGAGGACGCCCGCCGCTGGGACTCCAAGTACGGCGGCGGGGACTGGCGCTCGTCGATGGTCCCCGAATGCCTGCGCGTCGACGCCGCGCCGCTGCTCCTCGGCTCGTACTCGGACGAGGTCGGCCGCGCGCTGTTCGGCGCCACCGCCGAACTGACCCGGCTGGCCGGATGGATGGCCTTCGACACCGGGCAGCAGGAGGCCGCCCAGCGGTACTACATCCAGGCGCTGCGCCTGGCCCGCGCCGCCGCGGACGTACCGCTCGGCGGATATGTCCTGGCCTCCATGTCCCTGCAGGCCGTCTACCGCGGCTTCGCCGACGAGGGCGTCGACCTCGCGCAGGCGGCGCTGGAGCGCAACCGGGGGCTCGCGACCGCGCGCACGATGAGCTTCTTCCATCTGGTGGAGGCGCGGGCGCACGCCAAGGCGAGCGACGCATCGGCCGCGGGCGCCGCGCTGAAGGCGGCCGAGGGCTGGCTGGAGCGGTCCCGCGACGGCGACCCCGACCCCTCCTGGCTGGGTTTCTACAGCTATGACCGGTTCGCGGCGGACGCGGCCGAGTGCTACCGCGATCTGAAGCTGCCCCGGCAGGTGCGGCGCTTCACCGAGAAGGCCCTGTCCCAGCCGACGGACGAGTTCGTCCGCTCGCACGGGCTGCGGCTGGTGGTGGGCGCCTTCGCCGAGCTGGAATCGGGCAATCTGGACGCGGCCTGCGCCGCGGGGGCCCGGGCGGTCGAGGTCGCGGGCCGGATCTCGTCCGTACGGACCACGGAGTACGTACGGGATCTGCTCCACAAACTGGAGCCGTACGGGGACGAGCCCCGGGTCGCCGAGCTGCGCGAGCGGGCCAGACCGCTGCTGATGGCCCCGGCGTAGCGCGGTCGCGGAGGGCACTGTCAGTGGCGGGGTGCAGTATTCGGATGGGGCGGACGCGACATCGGGGTACGGCATCGGGGTGCGGCATCGGGGGTACGACAGCCGGGTACGGCATCGGCACAGGGCCGGAGCACAGGGGCAGGGCAGCGGGGCACGTCAGCGGGGATTCCCGGGTGAGCGGGCGGCGGGAGGTGGAGTGATGACGAGGACCGGAAGACGGCGGGTCGTGAGCGGGTTCGACTGCGACGTGCTGGTGATCGGCGGTGGGATCGTCGGCCTGTCGACGGCGTATGCCCTCACGCGTTCGGCACCCGGCACCCGGGTGGTCGTGCTGGAGAAGGAGGAGGCCCCCGCCCGGCATCAGACCGGCCGGAACAGCGGTGTGATCCACAGCGGGATCTACTACCGCCCCGGCTCCCTCAAGGCGCGGTACGCCGTCACGGGCGCGGCCGAGATGGTGAAGTTCTGCGCCGAGCACGGACTGCCCCACCGGGTGACGGGCAAGCTGATCGTCGCCACCCGGCGCGACGAGCTGCCCCGGCTGCACTCCCTGGTCCAGCGCGGCCGGGAGAACGGGATCCCGGTGCGTGAGCTGGGCCCCGCGCAGATCGCGGAGTACGAGCCGGGGGTGCGCGGTCTGGCCGCGATCCACGTCGGCACGACGGGGGTGTGCGACTACGGCGCGGTGGCGGAGCAGCTCGCCGTGCTGGCGGGCGCGGCAGGCGCGGAGGTGCGCTGCGGGGAGGAGGTCGTCGTGGTGGACCGCCGGCCCTGGGGCGTCGCGGTGCGCACGGCCTCCGGGACGGTCCTGCGGGCCCGCGCCCTGGTGAACTGCGCGGGACTGCACTGCGACCGGGTGGCCCGGCTGACCGGCGACGACCCCGAGATGCGGATCGTCCCCTTCCGCGGGGAGTACTACGAACTGACGGATCCGTCGCTGGTCAGGGGCCTGGTCTATCCCGTGCCGGATCCGGCGTTCCCCTTCCTCGGGGTCCATCTGACCCGGGGGATCGACGGCTCGGTCCACGTCGGGCCGAACGCGGTCCCGGCCCTCGCCCGCGAGGGGTACGGCTGGGGCGTGGTCCGCCCCGGTGAGCTGGCGGCCACCCTGAGCTGGCCCGGCTCCTGGCACATCGCCCGCCGCCACTGGCGTTACGGCGCGGGCGAGCTGCGCCGCTCGCTGTCGAAGGAGGCTTTCGCCCAGGAGGTCCGGCGGCTGCTCCCGGCGGTCACGGAGGAGGCCCTGCGGCCCACGGACGCGGGGGTGCGCGCCCAGGCCGTGCTCCGGGACGGCACCCTCGTCGACGACTTCCTGATACGGGAGACCCGCCAGGTCGTCCATGTGCTGAACGCTCCTTCCCCGGCGGCGACGGCGTCCCTCCCGATCGGCCGTGAGGTGGCCCGCCGGGTGCGGGCGATGCTGTAGGGCGTCCCGGCGCGGGCACCGGCGTACCCCCGTAGAATTGGTCCCACTGTGTCGACACCGCGCCCCCACACCCCCGAATCCCCCGCCCCCGGCTCCGGCTCCGAACCCGCCTCCGGGTCCACGGCCGATTCCGGCTCCGCTTCCGCTCCCGGCTCTGCTTCCGGTTCTGCTTCCGGGTCCGGCCGGGCGCGGCGTGAGCCGAGGTTCCCCGGAGGGCCGGCGGCCGATCCCGCGGGCTCGCACCACGAGCGGCGGATCCGGAGCTTCCAGCCCCGCCGCAGCCGGGTCACCACCGGCCAGGGCGATGCGCTCCAGCGGCTCTGGCCGGTCTGGGGCCTCGATATCGACGGACGGGAGCGGCTCGACCTCGCCGCGATGTTCGACGGGCTGCCGGTGGTGCTGGAGATCGGCTTCGGCATGGGCGAAGCCACCGCGGCCATGGCGGCCGCCGATCCCGCGACCGGGATCCTCGCCGTGGACGTCCACACCCCGGGTCAGGGCAATCTGCTCGGCCTCGCCGAGCGGAACGGGCTGACGAACGTCCGGGTGGCCAACGGGGACGCGATCATCCTGCTGCGGGAGCAGCTCGCACCGGGCGCCCTCGACGGAATGCGGGTGTACTTCCCGGACCCGTGGCCGAAGAAGCGCCACCACAAGCGGCGGCTGATCCAGCCCGAGTTCCTGACGCTGGCCGCCGGGGCCCTGAAGCCCGGTGCGGTGCTGCACTGCGCGACGGACTGGGAGCCGTACGCGGATCAGATGCTGGAGGTGCTGACCGCGCACCCCGACTTCGAGAACACGGCCGAGGACGGCGGCTTCGCCCCCCGGCCCGACTTCCGGCCCCGGACCCGCTTCGAGGGCCAGGGCCTGGACAAGGGGCACATCGTCCGCGATCTCCTCTTCCGCCGGGTCTGACCGCGGGGCTCCGGAGCGGACCTTCCGGACGCCCCGACCGACCTGAACGCCGTATCCCCGTCGCGTGTTGTCGGTGGAGGTCGTTAGTGTCGACAGGTGTCAGAGCCGTCGCCCCCGCAGCCCGATCCCAGCCCGCAGCCGCCCCGCCCGGCGGGCGCGGCACCCTCGGAGCCCCTCCCGTATGCCGTGGATACGGATACGTCGGGGCATTCCACACCCCTCGGGGAGGCCGGACGCCGGGCGACGCCTCCTGAACCCCGGCCCGCGCCGTCCGCCCCAGGACCTGGCGCACCCGCCACCCCCGGCGGCGATGCCGGGCCCACCGGGCCTGCCGTCCCCGCCTACGCCGCGGAGCCGGTGTTCGACGCGCTGCCCGAGCGGTCGCGCTGGCGCTACCAACCGCGCGCCTCCCGGATCTGGCGCAGCAAGGTGCTCCGGGCCGGGGTGCTGATCGTCCTGCTCGCGCTCTGCGCCCTCGCCATCCTCGCGACGGTCCGCGACGAGACCGGCACCCAGGGCTTCCTGGTCGGTCTCGGTCTGGCCACCCTCCCGGTCCCCCTGCTGCTCGCCGCCTTCCGCTGGCTGGACCGGGTCGAACCGGGCCCCTGGCGCAATCTGGCGTTCGCCTTCGCCTGGGGCGCCTTCGCCGCCGCCCTGATGTCGATCACGGCGAACACCTTCGCCATCCAGTGGATCGCCAACAGCACCGCGGACCCGACCGACGCGGACAACCTCGGCGCGACGGTGGTCGCGCCGATCGTCGAGGAGACCGCGAAGGGCGCCGCGATCTTCCTGCTCTTCTTCTTCCGGCGCCGGCACTTCACCGGTCTGGTCGACGGCATCGTCGTCGCCGGGTTCACCGCCACCGGCTTCGCGTTCACCGAGAACATCCTCTATCTCGGTACGGCCTTCGACGGCGACCGGCTGCCGGGCGAGTCCGGCCTCGTCTCGGTGACGGCGACGTTCTTCGTACGGATCGTCATGTCGCCGTTCGCGCATCCGCTGTTCACCGTGCTCACCGGTATCGGTCTGGGTCTCGCCGCGTCGGCCGCACGCCGCCACCGGTTCCGGAGGTTCGCCTTCCCCACGCTCGGGCTGCTGCTGTCGATGGGTATGCACGCCCTGTGGAACGGCTCGGCGTCGTACCTCGGCCCGATCGGCTTCTATCTGGTCTACGGAATGTTCATGGTCCCGGTCTTCGCGCTGCTGACCTGGCTGACGATCTGGTCCCGCCAGCGCGAGCTGCGGACGATCTCGGCCGCCCTGCCGCCGTACGCCACCGCCGGCTGGCTGGCACCGGCCGAACCGGCGGCGCTGGCCTCGATGCGGGCCCGTAACGAAGCCCGGAACATCGCCCGGCGCACCCATGGACCGGCCGCGGCACACGCGGTCGCGGAGTACGTCCGCTTCGCGACGTCCCTGGCGTTCCTGCGCGACCGGGCGCAGCGCGGCACGGCGGATCCGGACTTCACGGCGCGGGAGCAGGAGTTGCTGCACCATATGTGGCTGCGGAAGCCGGTGGCCGGTCCGGCGCTGGCCTATGCGGCCAGGGCGAGCGGTGTGGTCTCCGTACCGCCGCCGTACCGGGACTACGAGGGGTACAACCCGTACCGCGTCTGATCCGGCCGGTACGAGCACGGCCGGGGAAAAGAACCGGCAGCCCTGACGTCGGGGGGTTGGTGCGTCAGAGCTGCCGGTGGTCGTGAAGGCCAGGACCCGCCGTCCGTTGGACAGCGGTCTCCCTGGATCCCGGAGTCCGGGACCGCGGGAGCTTCAGGGCCGGGCGGGATGCACCGGTGGCGGGAACCCGCGATTCACCGGTTGCGGACCGGCCGGTGCCCGGCCGGTCCGGAACCCGCGGGCGTCAGGGCCGCAGACCCTTGCTGCGCAGCCAGGCGCCGGGGTCGATGGTCGTACCGCCGGGCGTCTTGACCTCCAGGTGGAGGTGGTTGCCGGTGGAGTTGCCGGTGGAGCCGACCCGTCCGACCATATCGCCCGCGACGACCTTCTGGCCCACGTTGGCGTTGATCGACGAGAGGTGGGCGTACATGACCTCGGTGCCGTCGTTCAGCTCGATGACGACCTGGTAGCCGTACGAGCCCGCGTAACCGGCGGACTTGACGGTGCCCGCGCCGACGGCCTTGACCGGGGTGCCCGCCGGGGCGGCGAAGTCCAGACCGGTGTGCTGGCCGGAGGACCAGAGTCCGCCGGACGAACCGAAGGTCGAGGTGATGTTGTACGAGGAGGTGGGGAGCGCGAAGCTCTTCGCCAGCTTGGCGAGGCGCTCGGCCTCCGCCTTCTTCTTGGCTTCCTCGGCGGCCTTCTTCTTCGCCTCGTCCGCCTTCTTCTTGGCGTCGGCGGACGCCTTCAGCGCATCCGCGGCGGCGGCTTCGGCGGCGGCCTTCTCGGCCACGGCCCGGCGCTCCGCCTCGGCCTGCGCCTGCTGCTGCTCGGCCTGCTGGAGGATCCGGGAGCGCAGCGCCTCACCCGCGTTGTCGTCGGCCTTGGACTGCTCGCCCGCCTCGGTGACGGTGTCGCCCATGGTGGCGAGGCCGGCGTTCGGCGCGCCGTCCTCGGTGCCGCCGAGCCCGTCGGGGAGGGAGATGGTGATGGGGGCCTTGTCCTGCGCGGTGGCGATGCCGCCCGCGCCGACCGCGGCGATCACACCGACACCGAGGACGGTGGAGCTGCGGGCGAAGGCCCGGCGCTGCTGCCGCAGCACGCGGTGGCGGCCACGGTTCGGGAGAAGCGTTTCCGCGCTGGGGTTCCACTCACCGGTGGACGGCTCGGCACCACCGTCTTCGCCGAAGCGGGTGCCGTTGCTCATGTACCCGGGCCCGGCGGGGGCTTGCGGGGCAGGACTGTTGGACGCCACTGAGGCGTACTCCTTTCCTTCCTTCTCGCCTACCGGGTTAGCTGACGGGTTCGGAGCAGGAAGGTCTCCTACGGAGTCTCCGCAGGCTGCGGAGGCATCCGATTCACCCCAAGAAGTGGTTCCCCGGTTCCCTTGCGGGATTCGGCGCATGAGCACGGAGCCACCCTGACGGCGACTGGGACGACCGCGCTGCGTTATCGAACGTTAATAGACACGGGGAATGTTTTCCAAGTGTTCCTGATGATCGTTAAACCCGGACGGCGAACCAACTGGGACAGAAGGCTTCCAAATCGGGCGAGTTACCCGCCCCTGAGACCTGTTCAGGGCCTCTCCGCCCCCTCCACACCCCTGATGGTTCGTCAGATGTTATGGCGACAGCGATGGTTCGATCACGCACCGTGCAGAAAACGGCAGTGCAATGGCACATAGCCCCCAGCACTTGGCCAATCGTTGGTCAACTCTTTATCCATCGGCCCGGAGAGGCGGCTGTTCCGACGGCCGGCCCCCCGCCCCGGCCCCGTTGACCTCAGCGGTCCCGACGGGACCACCCGGACCACTGCCTCCAGCCGGGCGGGTGACCGCGAGCAGCGCCATATCGTCCGTCGATCCGCCGCCCGTATGCCGTCGTACGTCGTCCACCAGCGCGTCCAGCAGCTCCCCCGGCCCCGGGAACGACCGCCCGTCGAGCTGCTCCTCCGGGTCGTAGAACACCCCGGCCGCGTTCCGCGCCTCCGAGAGCCCGTCCGTGTAGAGCAGCAGGGTCGACCCGTCGGGCATCGGATGCGATTCGGCCCGCCCCGGCCAGTTCCCCAGCTCCTTCATGCCCAGCGGCAGCGCCGCCTCGTCGGGCGGCAGGGTGCGCAGCCGCCCGTCGGCGTGGAGCAGCAGCGGCTCGGGGTGCCCCCGGTTCAGCAGGCGTACGGCCCCGAAGCCACGCGGGATCTCCGCGAACACGGCGGTCGCGAACCCCTCGAAATCGTCGAGATCGCCCGCTCCGCGCCGTAGCGCCTCCCGGACGAGCGCCTGCTCCAGCCGGTCGGCGACGCACTCCAGCGTGGCCTCCCGCTCGGCCGCCTCCCGGAAGGCCCCGATCAGGATGGCCACGGCCTCCACGGCCCCCAGACCCTTGCCCCGGACGTCCCCGACCACCAGCCGTACACCGTGCGGAGTGTCCTGTACGGCGAAGAGGTCGCCGCCGATGAAGGCGTCGGCGAGGGCCGCCTCGTACCGTGCGGCGATCCGCAGCCCGCCGATCTCCTCGGCGGGCGTGGGCAGCACGGCCCGCTGCGCGGCCTCGGCGATCACCCGGGCCGAGGCCAGTTTCTGGTTGCTGCGGGTGATGACCCGGTTGATGAAGAGCGCCAGGGCGGAGACGGTGACGACCGTACTCAGCTCGGTATAGGCCTGGGTCTGGCCGAGGGAGCGGTTGTAGATGTCCAGACCCAGCTCGGTCAGGACGGCGAAGGCGCCCGTCGCCAGCGTGACGGCGAAGGAGAAGAAGGGGGCCGCGATCAGCGGGGCGGCCGTGAACATGGGCACGGCGGTGAACTTCGCGGGGGTCGTGAGGTCGTACACCACCCCGAAGACGATCATCAGCGACGGCAGCATCCGGGCGAAGCGCCGGGCACCGCCGTATCCGTTCCGCTGTGTCTGCTCCGCCACAGGTGCTCTCCTCCCCTCCCAGCCTCACGGCGGCGGGTGCACGGGGCGAGCCGCGCTGGACCGGCCGGGTGACCCCCCGGGCCCCTGCCCGGCCTCCGGAGACCGCGAGCCCCTCACGGAATACGACAACAGCCCGGTGCTCTCGTAGAACGAGAGCACCGGGCCGTGTCTTCAGTAGCGGGGACAGGATTTGAACCTGCGACCTCTGGGTTATGAGCCCAGCGAGCTACCGAGCTGCTCCACCCCGCGTCGGTAAACACAACCTTACGCCATCCGGAGCACCTCTGGTGACCACTTCCCCACGAGTTCCCCCGCGACTTCCCCCGCGACCTCGCCGGGAGGTCCTTCCACCCCCGCCGGAAGCCCCGTTTTCCGGCCGGTCAGTCGGTGAGGTGACGCTCCGCGTACACCCGCATCGCGTCCCGGACGAAGGCCGCCGTACCCACCCCGTACTTGTCGTAGTTGTCGCCGAAGCGCGGGTCCGCGGCGAACATCTCGCCGAGCCCCGTGAAGTGGGACTTCGACGGCGGGGCCAGCAGCGACTGCCAGGCGTACATCCGCCGGGTGATCGCCTGGACGGTCTCGTCACCGGGCGCGGCGCCGTCCTTGAGGGCCCGGGCGTAGTCGCGGGCGATCGTCTCGTGGTCCAGCAGATGCGCCCGCCGCTCGTCCTCGCCGAGCTGCTGCCACCGCCGGCTGCTCGCACGCCAGGCGTCCGCGCCCCAGCGCTCCGTGACCTCCTTCTCGTACTTCCTGTTGTCGAAGCCGTCGAGTACGTCTTCCGCCATGAGTTCCTCCCCTAGTTCGGTCTTGCGGAGAGTGGTCCGCACGGACGCGATCCGGCGGGCAAGCCGGTCCCGCTCAAGCTCCAGCAGCTCCAGATGGGCCCGGAGCGCCGCGGTCGTGTCCTGCTGGCCCGCCAGCACCTCGGCGATGGCGGGCAGCCCGAGACCCAGCTCGCGCAGGAGCAGGATCCGCTGGAGGCGCACCAGCTCGTCCGGCCCGTAGTAGCGGTAGCCGTTGGCCCCGATCCGGCGGGGTGCCAGCAGCCCGATGTCCGCGTAGTGCCGCAGGGTGCGGCTGGTCGTCCCGGCACGCCGGGCGACCTCTTGGATCGACCACTCCATGACCTGAACGGTAGAAGTTGACGTTGCGTAAAGGTCAACCCCATTGAAAAACGGCGTAAAGGTCAGTACGCCAGGTAGGGGGCGATCACAGCATCAGCGGGCAAGGCGGGCGGCGCGGGCGCGCAGATAGCGGGCCTCCGGAGCGCTGAGGGTGCCCGCCGCGGCCTTCTCGTACGCCTCCCGGGCCGCGGCCCGCTCCCCCGCCTCCTCCAGCAGATGCGCCCGGACCGCGTCGATCCGGTGGTGCCCGGGGAGCCGGTCCGCCAGTGCCGCCACCTCCGCGAGCCCGGCCGCGGGCCCGTGCACCCGGGCCACCGCGACCGCCCGCCCCAGCCGGGCCATCGGCTCCGGGGCGCGGGCGACCAGGAGGTCGTACAGCGCGAGGATCTGCGGCCAGTCGGTGTCCTCGGCGCGTCCGGCCTCGTCGTGCAGGGCCGCGACGGCCGCCTGGAGCTGGTAGACCCCGGCCGGTCCCTGTCCGAGCGCCGCCTCGACCAGGGCGGTGCCCTCGGCGATCGCCGTACGGTCCCAGAGCGTCCGGTCCTGCTCGTCCAGCGGGATCAGCTCGCCGTCCGGCCCACTGCGGGCGGGCGTGCGCGCCTCGGTGAGCAGCATCAGCGCCAGCAGCCCGGTGACCGCGCCTTCGCCGGGCAGCAGCAGCTGGACCCGGCGGGTCAGCCGGATCGCCTCCCGCGCCAGGTCGGCGCGGTGGAGGTGCTCGCCGGACGAGGCCGTGTAGCCCTCGTTGAAGATCAGGTACAGCACTTCCAGTACGGCGGCGAGCCGCCGGTCGCGGTCCTCGGGCCCGGGCGGGACGAACGGCAGCCCTTTGATCCGCTGCTTGGCCCGGCTGACGCGCTGCGCCATGGTCGCCTCGGGGACGAGATGGGCCCGGGCGATCTCGGCGGTGGTCAGCCCGCCGACGGCCCGCAGGGTCAGCGCGATCTGCGCGGCGGGCGTGAGGTCGGGGTGGCAGCAGAGGAAGAGGAGGGTGAGGGTGTCGTCGTCGGAGGGGGCCCGGCCCTCGCCGGGCGGCGGTGCGGTGAAGGAGTCGCGCGGGGCGAGGTTCGCGGCGCTCTCCTCCCGGCGGCGGCGGGCCTCCTCGGCGCGGAGCAGATCCGTGAGCCGGCGCGCGGCGACCTTGATCAGCCAGCCGCGGGGGTTGGCGGGGAGGCCCTCGGCGGGCCACTGCCGGGCGGCGGCGAGCAGCGCTTCCTGGACGGAGTCCTCGGCGAGGTCGAAGTGTCCGTACCGGCGTACGAGAGCGCCGAGGACCTGCGGCGCGTGGCGGCGCAGCAGGTCCTCGACGGTGTCGGCACCGGGGCCGCCGGTCGTCCCGGCGGCCCGGGGGGTGCCGGTG
This sequence comes from Streptomyces tsukubensis, assembly GCF_003932715.1. NCBI lineage: Bacteria > Bacillati > Actinomycetota > Actinomycetes > Kitasatosporales > Streptomycetaceae > Streptomyces > Streptomyces tsukubensis. The sequence continues at coordinate 3,698,539 of NZ_CP020700.1, forward strand.
GTCCCGGCGGCCCGGGGGGTGCCGGTGGTCCCGGCGGTGTCGGCGGTCCCGGCTGTGTCGGCGGTCCCGGCTGTGTCGGCTGTGTCGGCTGTGTCGGCGGTGGGATCGGAGTCGGAGTCGGCAGGGGCGTTCTTACGGCTACGGCTCATGCCGCTGTACGTATCACGGCCCCGGGCCGCACCGTACGGCTCCGGGCCGCTCCCGCGCCGTACCGGAACCGGCCGACGGGCTCCGGCGGGCGCCCGGACGGGTCCCCGTCAGGCTTCGGGACCCGAGTCGATCGGGCGGATCACGACCGGCGAGGGGGTGCTGCCCTCCGGCTCCGGACAGGCGACGACCCGGGCCGCGATCTCGGTCACCCGCTCCAGGCTCGCGCAGTCGACCACCCAGTAGCCCGCGAGGACCTCCTTGGTCTCGCCGTAAGGACCGTCGGTGATCACCGGCTTGCCGTCGGGCCCCGCCAGAACGGTGCGGCTCTGCGCGGGAGCGGCCAGCCCGTTCCCGTCGACCAGCTCGCCGGTCTCGGCGAGGTCGTCGTTGATGGCACCCATGTGCGCGAACATCGCGGCGAGGTCGGCTTCGCTCCAGACCGGGTTGCCCGGGGAGGGCCTGCCCTCCATCGCGTCGTAGGAGGCCTGGGTGCCCTGGATCATCACGAGGTACTTCATGGGGTCCACTCCCTGCGGTCGCTGTTCCTCGGGGCGGGGTCCTCCCCGCCGCTGCCCGTCGTGGGCAACTTTCACAGGGGACGTCGGAGCCGGTGCCGGGTTCTCGACACCGGTCGACGGATTTCCCGGAAGTTTTTTCCGGCAGGCCTTCCCCGGGGCGGAGGCAGAGGCGGAGGCGGTACGGGCGGTACGGGCGGTACGGGCTCCGGGCCCGGCGACCGGCCCGGTGGTTACTGAAGGGCGCCCGCGACCTGGGCGACCGGGCCGATCAGCGGGGCCAGGTGGTTGGGAACCTCCATCAGCTGGTTGAGCTGGTTCAGGTCCTTGATGCCGCCGTTGATGGCCTCCACCCCGTCGGCGAGGGACGTCGCGCCCTGCGGCGCCTGCGTGCTGTGGTGTCCGTTCGCGGCGGCGGCGGAGACGGAGAGGGCGGAGGCACCGGCGGCAAGGGCGACGGCAGTGAGGATGCGCTTCGTCTTGGTCATGCCGGGACAACGCCCCCGCGGCGGAGCGGGTCACGGGCGCGGAACCCCGGCAGGGGGCCGCCCGGCTCACAGAAACGTTTCCCCGGTGAACACGCGCCTCCATTCGGCCCAGTGAGCCGATTCATCGCATCGCGAAGGAGTGAATGCCACGTACTCAAGTTGACGTGATCAACCACGCGAACCACACAGACCGCACCAGGCACTCCTCGGGCCGCGGGCGTCTCCGGCGGGCTGCCACGGCCGCCGTCCTCGCCCTCGTCCCCCTCGTCCCTCTCACCGCCGGCACCGTGCCGGCGACGGCAGCCGCCGCCGTACCGGCTCCGACGGCGGAGACCGCGCCCGCGCCCGCGGCCGGGAACTCACCGGCTCAGCAGGCCGAGGCCCCCCGGGCGGCCGCCGAGACCGTGCCGATCCTCGTCGCCGTCGCCGGCCTGTCCGTCGCGGACGAGAGCCGCGCGGGCTACAACCGGGACCTCTTCAAGCACTGGAACGCGGGCCTGAACCTCTCCGACGGCTGCAACACCCGCAACGAGGTGCTGATCTCCGAGGCGGTCACCGCGCCGGCCGTGGGTGCCCGCTGTGCGCTGACCGGCGGCCAGTGGTGGTCGTACTACGACGACACGTACGTCACCCCGGCGGGCTCGCTGGACATCGACCACATGGTTCCGCTGGCCGAGGCCTGGGACTCCGGGGCCTCCGCCTGGACGGCGGCGCGGCGCGAGGCGTACGCGAACGACCAGGGCCAGGCCGCCTCCCTGGTCGCCGTGACGGCCAAGTCCAACCGGGCCAAGGCGGACCAGGACCCCGCCCAGTGGCTGCCGCCCGCGGCGGACGCCCACTGCCGCTACACCTCGGAGTGGCTGGCCACCAAGCTCCGCTGGGGCCTGAGCATCGACGAGACCGAGCAGAAGGCGCTGTACCGGCTGGCCGCGGACTGCCAGGGTGACAAGGTCACGTACACCGTGGCCCCGTAAACCCGTCCACGGAGGTCAACCGCCCGTCCCTGCACCGCCGGTCAGGGGCGGGCCGCCGGGATCCCGGCCGCGGCCGCGGGGATCTCGGCCACGACGACGTACAGCGTCACCGATGCCAGGAAGGGTCCTTCGGAGGCCAGGTCCGCCAGGAGCCGCTCCCCCTGCTCCTCGGTCAGATATCCGGCGGCGACCGCGCGCCGGGTGTTGCGGTGGAGCCCGAGGACCTCGTCCGCGGCCCTCACGTCCCGGAAGACGGAGGTCGTCGCGGTGACGCTCGGTACGACGAAGCCCGCTTCCCGGACGAGCCGCGGCAGCTGCCGTCCGATGATCCCGTTGCGGACGATCCGGTCCGTGATGTGCCGGGTATAGGCGCGGGCGGCGTCCAGGTCGGTGTGGTCCAGGGCGAGGGAGTCCCAGTCGGGTTCGGCGAGCACCAGCCGCCCGCCGGGCCGCAGCACGCGCCGCACCTCGGCGAGGACGGCGGCCGGGTCCTCGACGTGCTGGAGGACCCGGTCGGTACGGGCCCGGTCCGCGCCGGCGTCCGGCAGGGGCAGCCGGTGGATGTCCGCGAGCCGTACGTCGACCGTGGCCAGCCCCTCGGTCCGCTCCCGCGCCAGCTCCACCATCTCGCGGCTGGCGTCGATCCCGATCACCGCGCCCCCGGGCCCCACGGATCCGGCGAGGGCCGCCAGATCGGTGCCGGGGCCGCAGCCGAGGTCGAGGACGGTGTGACCGGGTCCAGCCCGGAGTTCGTACCGCGCGACGTGCTTGTACGTCCGGCCCGCGCCGGTCGCGGCCACCCGGTCCAGATACTGCACCTCGTCGGGGGTCACGGTCTCGAAGACCTGCCCGCTGACCCGCTCCATGGTCCGGGCCTCGCGCGCCAGCAGCTCCCGGCCCCGACCGGTGATCCGGTACGGCCGCCGGCGGCCCTCGACGGCCAGGGCCTCGACCAGCCCCTTCTTCTCCAGCCGGGCGAGGGCACCGTAGAGACTGCCCGCGCCGAGCGGGGCGCCGGAGAGCTTCTCGACGGCGGCGTTGACGGCGTAGCCGTGCAGGGGGCCCTCGGTGAGCGCGGTCAGAACGAGGGTCTGGGCGTCATGGGTGTGCATGCCGGGGATAGTACACAGCGCGTACTACGCGGCACGAGGCATTCGCCGTACGGCTGTTCACCCGCATATCCCGGTACGGGGCGGGCAGCAGCCCGTCAGGCCCCGCCGCGCTCCCCCCCCTCACGGCGGGGCCCGTCGCTCTTTCGTTCGCCTGGCCCGAAACTCCCGTACGAAGCCCAGGAATTCGAAGGAAACCCCTTCCCCGCTCGCCATATTTCCTTCACTCACCGCAGGATCGTTTCCCCCTGGACCGGACCCGGAAAACAGGCCTCACGAAGCATTTGCATCTCCACAGACCTGCCATGACCTGCGGCTACTTAAGGCGTACCGGAGGCGGCGCACTCTTCGCACACCCCTGGCGAAACAGGCGCCCGGGGGCGTTGATTATCGCCGCCGAGCCAAAACGCGCCGCCGCTCCGGGCTTGGCGCGCGGACCGATCAACGGGAAATTCATCGAGCGGGAAATATGCCCGCCGTTCCGGTCGATCCGGTCCGGTCCGGCCTCGTTTTCCGTGTTCCCGTGTCCCCGTTTCCCTGCGTATTCACGGAGGTTCCATGTCAGCCTTGCGTGCCTGCACCACCGCCGTCGCCGGGGCGCTCGCCCTCGCCGCCACCTGCGCCGCCCTCGCCGCGCCCGCCCAGGCGGCGGCGCTCAGCCGCTTCGACGACGGCAGCTTCGAGTATCCGGTCGCCCCCGCGAACTCGTTCAGCACCTTGACGAACGGGCAGTCCCTGGGCCCGTGGCGGGTGACGGCGGGCTCGGTCGACCTCATCGGCAGCGGCTTCTGGCAGGCGGCCGAGGGGAACCAGTCCGTCGACCTGAGCGGTGGCGGCCCCGGTACGGTCGCCCAGACCTTCACGACGGTGCCCGGAACGACGTACTCCGTCAGCTACTCGCTGGCCGGCAATATCGACGCCGCGTCGCAGCCGGCCGTGAAAACGGGCCGGGCGCTGATCGACGGCCAGGTCTTCCAGGACTTCACCTTCGACATCACCGGCAAGACCCGGCCGAACATGGGCTATGTGAACCGCCAGTTCACCTTTGTCGCCTCGGCCGCGTCGACCACGCTCGCCTTTGCCAGCACGACCGCGGGCGCGCACGGCCCGGTACTGGACAACGTGCAGGTCAAGGCCGCGTGTTGCGGCTGTTCGGCAAGCTGCTGAACGTCTCGCGCACGGTACGGGCCCCGCGTCGCACGGGGCCCGTACCCCTTTCTCACCCCAGGCTGGTGACCGGGTCGCGGTCGGTGAGGCAGTACGTCCCGCCGGCCGGATCACGCATGACGGTCCAGTGGTCGAACACCTCGACCACGGTCGCCCCCAGCTTCTCGTGCGCGGCGGCGGCACCGGCCCGGTCGGCGGCGGAGAAGTCCAGATGCGCACCGGTCGCCCGGGGCTCGTCGAGCCGCTGGAGCAGCACCCGTACCGGCAGACCCGCGGGCCCCTGCACGGCGCGGTACTCGGAGCGCGGCGCGTACAGCAGCGGCCAGCCGGTCAGCGCACTCCAGAACTCGGTCTCCACCTCGTACGACTCCGGCGGAACGTCCACGCACATCTGGTCGAGCCGGGTGCCGTCGAACGGATCGGGGCGCCGGGACTCGCCCTGCCAGGGCACCGCGCAGAAGGCCTGCCCGGCGGGGGACGCGAACACGACGCAGCCGTCGAACTCCGCGACGATATCGGCGCCGACGGCGACGGCGCGGGCCGCGAACGCGGACACGTCGTCGACGGAGAAGTCGATATGGGACCCGCGCAGCCCGTTGTCCCAGGAGTGGAGGCCCTGGAGCTTCAGATACGGATCGGCGGCCTCCGGGTCCGGCAGGAAGGTCGCGTACTCGCCGTACTCGCTGCGGCGCGGGGAGAGTTGCGTCCCCGTCACCGCCGTCCAGAACTCGGCGGCCACGTCCATCCGCTCCCGCGGCCGGTCCACGAACACACACACCCAGCGGATCATTCCGTGCTCCCCTCCACCGATGATTCCTGCGCTCCGCAGCCTAGGCTTTCGGCTTCGATCACGCGGGGCGCGCCGAAGCGGGCCTCAGGGACTCATGGGATTCCGGACCGTCCCGATCCCGTCGACGGCAACACCGACCCGGTCCCCGGCGCGCAGCGGTACGGCCCCGGCCGGGGCGCCGGTCAGGACGGTGTCGCCGGGTTCGAGGGTGATCCTGGCGGTGATGTGCGCCAGGAGTTCGGCAACCGGCATCAGCATGGAACGCGCACTTCCGCGCTGCCGGTACACACCGTTAGGGAGGGCAGAGGGGCGGCCAAGGCCTGTAGGCAAAGCCACCGTATTCGCCATATGTTGCTGTCGTGGCGACGACCGAGGTGGCGTGGGCGCATGCTCTGGCGGAGTGGCTGTTGGCGGGGACCGTTCCGCGGAGGTGGAGGCACTCCCTCGGGGTGGCCGCCTGCGCCAAGCGGTTGGCACCGGTCGTGGGGGTGCAGGCGCCACTCCTGGAGGCTGCCGCGGTACTGCACGACATCGGATACGCGCCGTCCCTCGTCGACACCGGATTCCATCCGCTCGACGGAGCGCGTCATCTGAGAGATGCGTACACGGTAGATCAGCACGTTACCCGTCTCGTGGCCAACCATTCCTTCGCCCTGCTGGAGGCGGAGGAGCGAGGTCTCCGCTCCGAGCTGGCGGACGAGTTCCCGTTGCTCGGTGATCCGCTGCTGGTCGACGCATTGGTCTACTGCGACATGACCACGACGCCGAACGGAGAGCGTACGACGTCGCGGGCGCGTGTGGACGAGATCCTCAGACGCTACGGGGAGGACGGCATCGTCGGGCGGTTCATCCGTCGGGCCGAACCCTTGATCCACGAAAGCGTGGATCGCATCGAGGCCGCAGCGACCGAAGCGGGCGCGGCCCTCTGAGACCTATCCCAGGTAGGGGTAGTCGCCGGTCAGATAGTGGCCGATCTGTTCGCGCATGCTCGGGTGGATATCGAGGGTTCCGAAGTCCTCAGGCCGGACCCACCGGACGCCGTCCGCCTCGTCGTTGACCGTGGGGGATCCGCCGACGGGGCGGCCGATGTACACGGCCTCGTACTGCTGCCGGATCTCACCGTCGGTGTACTCGATGATGTGCCGCGGGTTGGAGTAGACGCCGAGGAAGCCGGTGACCTCGGCGACGATGCCGGTCTCCTCCTCGCACTCACGGACCGCGCACTGCGCGGGGCTCTCCCCGATGTCCTGGGCGCCGCCGGGCAGCGCCCACTGTCCGGTGTCGCGCCGCCGTTGGAGCAGGACGGCGCCGTCGTCGTCTATGACCAGCATGTTGCTCGCGGGGATCAAGGTGTTGGCCTTGGGCGCCTTGGGGTCGTGGTAGTACTCAGTCCTGCCCATGGTGGTACTGCTCCTGACTGTCGGGCACCCACGGGCGCGCGGTTGACCACACGGCGTCGAAGCTCTCGCCGTACCGCTCGAACCATTCGCCACCGGGCGTACGCCTGAGCTGGAGGAGCGGGTTCGCGCTGGCCGGCAGGCCCCAGATGTGCGGGTTGGCCATGAGGTGGTCGTCGTACCGGAAGATCGAGGTGTAGAGCGTGGTGTCGTGGAGACGCACCTCGCAGCCCGGATGGCCGACGAGGTCCCGGTAGTACGTGAGCGACGCCCTGATCTTCGCGGCCAGGGTGTCCCCGATGCCTTCCTCCTCGCCTCGGATCCGGACGGCTTCGCCTTCGGGGTCGCCGAAGCAGAGCCGTACCCGGACTCCCGCCTGCGCCCGCTCCTGGAGCATGCGCGTGATGTGCGGGTTGGTCTGGGCAAAGAAGGTCCCCGAGAAGACCAGGACGTCGATCTGTTTCATCGCTCCTGACAACAGGGACATCCAGATATCACGCGGCACACTCGCCCGGTTCGCGTAGGTGTCCACCAGTTCCGACTGAGCGGCGCCCAGCCGGGACGTCCGCTGCCCTGTTTCCGGCCAGAGGTACGCCTCGTCGATCTTGAGAAGGTTGGCCACGGTCCAGCGGTTCCGACGGTGTGGAACCCGGCCGGCCACCCATCGGCTGGCGGTCTTGGGATCGACCTCACAGGCCGCGGCCACCTCATCCACGGTCAGCCCGCGTTGCACGAGCGCAGAACGAAGTCGCTCATTCACCTGGACACCCAACCCGACACGACAGCCGGGCCGCAAGTGCGTCAGGCGGTGCCCTATCGACCTGGCCGGAATCGGTGGGCGACATAGGCTGGCCGTGTGCCACTCATCGTGCTCTGGGACGTCGACCACACCCTCATCGAGAACTCCGGTGTGAGCAAGGAGATCTACGCCGCGGCCTTCGCCGCCGCCACGGGCCTCGACGCTGCCCGGCCGGCTCGCACGGAGGGAAGAACTGACAGGCTGATCCTCGCCGAGATGTTCCGGGACCATGAGGTGAACGCTCCGGAGTGGGAGACGGTCAACCGAGCGCTCACGGCCGCGGGGGCCGCACGCGAAGGCGACCTCAGTCGGCGGGGACGCGTCCTTCCCGGTGCGCGTGAGGCCCTTGTCGCGGTCGCAGCGGAACCCGCCATGGTCTCGTCGGTGCTCACCGGGAACATCTACGCCAATGCTCGGGTGAAGCTGAGGGCCTTCGGCCTGGACACACTCGTCGACATGGGCTGCGGGGCCTACGGTGCGGACGCGACGGACCGTGCGGCCCTGGTGGACATCGCCCGCCACCGGGCACGTACGGCCTACGGCCTTCCTGCCCACACCCCGGTCGTCCTGATCGGCGACACCCCACGTGACGTCCGTGCCGCCCTCGATTCCGACGCTCACGTCGTCGCCGTGGCATCCGGTATCCACGGTGCCGACGAACTCCGGGAAGCCGGAGCCACCGTCGTTCTCCCCGACCTTCTGGACGGGCCGGCGTTGATGCGCCACCTGCGAACGCTGGCGCCCAGCACCGTGTAAACGTCCCAGGACGTCCTTTGGAAGTCCCGGGGTGAGGTTCGACGTCCCGTCGACCGACGGCAGTCTCATGCCTGCCGTCGTCGGCGGGTCCCCTCGGACCGCCGACGACGCGCCTTCCCACCCCTCCGGATGGAGTGAGCGCATGACGGCCTTACTCAGCGGACCGCCCGGCGCGGTCTCCACGCTCGCAGCATGGGAACGCCTTGCGATCCGGTACCGCGTCCCCGTCGAGGACGCGTTGCTCATCGCGATCAACCTTCACGGCATCGACGCGCAGCCGCCGCGCCACCGGGCCCGCGTACAGGTGAGGCTGTCGAGTGCCCCGACGGTTCCGTGGCAACTGATCGTCCCGCTGAACGCCACCGGTTCCCCGTTCCGGCTCGACGAGGGCAGCCTGACGCTCGGTGGTATGCCGATCGCCACCGTCGAACGCGTCGACGCGGATGACGCGGTGGGCGGGTACTTCCGGAACGGCGGTGCCGCCGCGACGCTCAACCCGAACGCGCGCAGCCGGTGTGTGGGCTGCGCCTTCTGCCCCAACACCCTGGAGGCCGCGGCAGACCCGCGGCTCTCCGAGGAGAGAGACCTCCGTGAGCTGTTCTCGGCGCTGCGCGAGCAACACCCACGACGTGACCTGACGGAACTACGCGAAGTGACTGTGTCGACAGGCTGCTTCGAACGGGAAGCCGCGGCCATCGACCACATCCGTGCGCTGCGGAAGGTGCTCGGCGATTACGACATCGCAGCCCGGGTCAGCTTCCTGACCTCAGTGCTCCAATCCCAGGAGGCCTTCTACTCACTCGCCGAGGAGGCCGTGCCCTTCGTCCTGCGTCTGACAGCGGAGTGCTTCACGCGGCGGGATCTTCTGCTGAAGGCCAGCAAGGCCCGCCTGGCCGCCCAGGAGATGCCGGAGGTGCTCCAACGGGCGCTCAGCACCGGCCACGGCACATCGTTCACCTACATCGTCGGCCTGGACGACCTCGATGCCCTCCGTTCGGGGGTCGGCGCTCTGGCGCCGTTCGTCACCGAGTTCCCCAACTTCCAGGTCTATCAGGCGCACAACTCCGTCATGACCGGTCTGCGTACGGCTGGAGCGGGTGATCTGGAGTACTACCTTCGTGCCCGTGAGGTGATCGAAGAGATCACCGGACCGTCCGGGCTCCGGCCGGCGGCGTGGGAGTGCTACCGCCCGCTCTGGTACTTCACCTTCGCCGACGAAGCCTTGGTCGACCCGTGATGCCCGATTCCGCCCTGCTGGCGGACGCACTGTGGAGGGCCATCTGCTACGCCTCCGTGTGCCAGATCCATCTGCGGGACAACGTACTGCTTCGCCGACGGTTGACCACCCGGCATGTGAAGGAGCGCCCGAGCGGCCACTGGGGAACGGTCCCCGGCACCGCGTGGGCCCTGTCGCACCTCGCCCTGGCGACAGGGCGTCCGGACGGTGTGGACCTCGTCCCGCTCCTCGGTGCCGGGCACGCGGGCGTCGTCCAGCTCTCGGCCGCGTGGGTCACCGGCGAGCTGGGGAGAGTCCGGCCGCGGTTCAGCCCGGACGCCGAGGGCCTTCGGCAGTTGGCCCGCTCCTTCCCCGACGTGGAGGGAATCGGAGCAGAGGTCCACCCGGCGCTACCCGCCGGAGCTTTTCTCGGCGGCCGGATCGGTGGCTGCCTCGCCTTCGCGCAAGGCGCTGCCCTGGACTCGCCGGGCAGGATCGTGGTGCCCGTCATCGGCGACGGCGAGTGCGAGACACCCACGACCGCGGCGAGCTGGCCGGCACAGCGGCTCCTTCCGCACGCGCCGGTCCTGCCTCTGGTGCACGTGAACGGCTTCCGCATGGCCGCCCGGTCCCTCCTCGGAGCCATGGACGACGACACGCTTCGTTCGTACTTCGGCGGCTTCGGCTGGGAGGCACAGGTCGTGCACATCACCGGCTCCCTGGCGGACCACACCGCCTTCGGGGCCGCGCTGGGGAATGCGGTGGAGTCAACGCTCGACCGTCGCCCCACGGCCCTTGTGATGCGGTGCGTGAAGGGGTGGAGCGGCCCCGCCTCCCTGGCCGGCCGTGGTCTTCTCGGCACCCCCGAGCTGCACAAGACGCCACTGATCAGCCCACGCACCGAGCCGGAACACCTGACGCAGCTGGCCCTCTGGTTGGCGTCCTACCGCCCCGCAGACCTCTTCGACGAGAAGGGACGGCCGAAGGGCATGCTCGCCGAAGCCGTGGCCGAGACCCGATGGGGTTCCCTCCCTTCACCTCTCCCGATGCCGAGATCGACCACGGTGTCCGGCGGCCGTGCCACCACATTCACCGACGCCGTCGCAGGCGTCGTACGGAAACACGGCGCACACGGCGACTTCCTCCTCGTGAGCCCGGACGAACTGGCATCCAACCGACTCGCCGAGCTCGCGGATGAGCCCTGGGCCCATGAACTCCTGGCGGAAGAGGTGCTGCTGGAGTGGCTGGCCGGATGGACCGCAAGCGGGCGTCGAGGCGTACTGGTCTCGTACGAGGCTTTCGCCCCACTGTTCACCAGCGGCCTGGTGGGACACATCAAGCAGCGACGGCTCGTCGGGGCGCAGGGGCGGCCCAGTCTCAATCTGCTTCTCACCTCGTACGGCTGGCACAACGTCCACACGCACGGGGATCCTTCCCTCGCCACCGCGCTCCTGGCCCTGTGCGCCCCGGCGGTCCGGGTGCTGACACCGGCCGATCCGGCGAGGGCGGCCACCGTCCTGGACGACGCCTTCGACTCCTTCGACCGCGTCAACCTCGTCGTCGCCGGAAAGCACAGCCGCACCGTTCACCCTGCCGATCCGATCGCCGAAGAACACCAGCGCGGTCTGGCCATGTGGGCCCATCTCAGCGACGAGGGCGAGCCGGACCTGACCGTCATCACGGCCGGAGACATTCCGGCCGCCGTCGCCACCGATGCCGTGGGCCACGTACGGCACCGCCACCGATGCCGCGTACGGGTGGTGAACCTGCTCGACCTCACCGTCCTCGGCGACCCCTCCCTCTGGCCACGCGGACTGAACGCCCAGGAGATCGACCACTACCTGGGCGCCCATGCCCCGGTTCTCGTCCTCACCCTCGGGCATCCGGCAGCCGTCTGGGGCCTCCTGGCGGGTCGGCTGCGGCGCCCTGTCGATGTCATCGGGTGGCACGAACCGGCCGGCCCTCTGTCTCAGGAACGTCTGGCCCGGACCCTGGGGATGGACCGGGCGGGGGTCGCGCGGGCCGCCGGAGTCCTCCTGGCCGCGCGCGAGGTGGTCCGATGAGCCCGTGGACCGTCGAGAGCATGGACGTCGTCGAAGCGGAGCAGCCCGTCCACCCCGGTGACGACGCGCACTTCGTGGTCGTACGAGGCTCAGGGCAGGCCGGCTGCTACGGCCCGGTCGGCGAGCGGATCGCTCGCTTCGCGGAGAGCTCCCTGTCGGCTGCGGTGATGGGGGCATGCGTCACGGACCACTGCGGGATGCTGGACCGACTGCGCGCTGCAGCCCGGACGACACCGTCGGACATCGCCTCGTGGGCCGTCGGCACGGTCGACTGCTCAGTCTGGGACCTCCACGGCCGGCTGGCCTCCCGTTCCGTCGCCGGCCTGCTGACGACGGAGAGGCCGCGTTCGACCGTGCCGGCCTACGCGTCGTGGCTCTCCCGGGACCTCGTCCGTGTCCACGACCTCGGCGAGTTGCGCGATGTCGCCGCGGACGGCTGGAGCTTCACCAAGTGGGGGCTTCGCCGTGATCCAGCCGAATCACCCGCGACGGCCGCCGCGCGAATGGCCCAGGCAGTGAAGCGCTGCTCTCAGGCCATCGGTCGCCCGGTGGCAGTCGATGCGGTCGGCACCTGGACCCCGCGGGTGGCCATGCTGTTCGCGCAGACCTGCGATCCGTCCTGCCTGCTATGGCTGGAGGACCCGCTGCCCCAGCACGACCTGGACATGTACGAGCTCTTGTCCGCGACATGGATGCCCTTGGCGGTCGGAGAGCGAGCGCACTGTGACGAGGACCCCGGCGGACTCGTCCACTACGTCAGACCGAGCGCGCTGACGTTGGACGTCGTGGGCTGCGGCGGTCTGACCCGTGCGACGCAGATTCTGCCCATCGCCCGCCGGCAGAACATCCCGCTCTACCCGCACGGGCGCTCGTTCCTGCCCGGCCTCCACCTTTCAGCCGCTTTCCCCGACGCCGTACCCGCTGTCGAGTACCGACTCCAATGGGAACCAGGTCGCCGGCGGCTCTATGACGAACCCCTCCGGCCCGAGGGCGGGCACATCGAACTGCCGGACTCCCCCGGTCTCGGCACTACCCCCAGGAGGGCATCATGCCCGGCACCGCCGTGACCATCCGTGTCGATGGCGTGGTCAGCCCAGGCGTGGACGGACCACTGCTGGTCCTGTCCGAACGGCTCGACGGTCACGACACCTTCCTGACCGGAGCTCTGAACATCGGTGGGACCGCCTTCCCTGTCCGCATCCTGACCTTGGACGACGTCACCGTGCTGCGTCCAGTGGAGGACCTGCCCGCACTGGCTGAAGGCACACGGTGGCAGGGAACGCTCCACCTACCGCACGGGACGCGCCCACGCAGCGCCCCACCGGACCTCCGCGAGGCGGCCGCACGGAAGGGACGGTTCCTCGACGGGCTCGACGACGCCGAATTGCGTTACGTCCTGACCTTCCTCTCCGAGGCCACGACGGCCGCCATCCGGCAGGCCCGCATCCAGGCCGTCGTCTCCGCCCTTCCAGCAGCCGTGGGAAGTGCCCTATGACCCCACCACAGCTCACGCTCCTGGTCACCGTCGATGTCGGCGGAACCTTGGGAACCGCCGAGGGGCCCGGACTGGCCATGAGGCTTGCCAAGGCGTCCCCGCTGCCGGGGGCTCGTGCCCGCGAGATCATGCGGTCCACCCTCCACACCTACCCCTCCCTCACGGAGTCCGTGGTCACGGAGGTGTGCCAAGCGCTCCAGGTCTCGCCGGAAGACTTCCCCCGTGACCTCCGCCCGGCGTCGTTCGTCCTCTTCCCGGGCACGGTCGAAGCGCTGGAGAGGATCAGTGGCGTAGCGATGGTGGTGACCCTGTCGAACGTCACGTGCGTCGACGCGGACACCGACGGTCTTCGAGCCCTCCTCTCGCCGTGGATCAGCGACTTCTTCCCCTCGTGCCGCATCGCGCACAGCAAGCCCGACCCACGTGCTTTCCACGCCGTGGCCGAGTACTTCGACACCGCGCCTGAAGTCCTGGTCCATGTCGGTGACGACTGGAACTGCGACATCGTGGGTGCTGTCGAAGCCGGGGCCAAGGCCGTGTGGATCTCGCGGGGGCGGAAAATCCCGGACGAGTCCCTGGTCGTTGACCACGGCGTGCATGTCGCCCACGACCTGGCGGCAGCCGCCGTACACATCCAGTACCTCGCAGCACGGAGCGATACATGAACCTCTTCGCCGGAACGTCCACGTACTACCGTCAGTTCCGTCCCGGCGTTCCCCGGGAAGTCGCCGACATCCTTGACCGAGCGGCCCCCACGCGTCCCGGTGGGCATCGGCGGCTCTTGGACATCGGCACAGGGACCGGGCTGGTGGTCGAAGCACTGCTGGGCAGGTTCGACGACATCATCGCCGCCGACAACGACGCCGAGATGCTCGCCACTGCCGAGTCGGTGCTTCGTCCGAAGCTTCCCGGGGACTCCCGGCTGATGCTCGTGGAGAGTGCCGCCGAGGATTTCGTGCCCCCGGCCGGCTGGACGGCCGACCTGGTCACGATCTGCCGCGCGTTCCACTGGCTGGACCAGGCCACCGTCCTGTGCCTGCTGGACAGTCAGGTTGCCCCTGACGGTGTCGTCGCCGTCTTCGGCGACAACAGCTTCTGGGCCGCGGGCAGCCCCTGGAAGGATGCTGTACGCGACGTCATCAAGTCATTCCTCGGCGAAGAACGCCGCGCGGGCACCGGCACCTTCCAGCACCACGACCGTCCTTACAGCGAGATCATGGAAGAGTCCCCCTTCGACCAGGTCGAGGAGGTCCGTGTGCCCGTCCACCGCACATGGACCGAGGAGGGCATCCTGGGCTATCTGTACTCGACCTCCTTCGCGGCCCCACACCTCTTCGGAGACCGGCTCAAGGAGTTCGAGTCCACGGTGCGGACCAGGCTCGCCGACTTCGGCGACGATGCCTTCCCCGAGGACAACGAGTTCCTGATCCGTATCGGGCGGCGGAGCAGGACATGATGAGCGACAGCTCCTGGCGTTCGTACGGAAAGCTGACAGCGCCTCGGGTCACGGCCGAACTGAACGAACGATCCGTCCTCTGCCTACCGGTGGGCTCACTCGAACAGCACGGCCCCCATCTGCCGCTCGACACCGACACCGTCATCGCCGAGGGCCTTACGCTGCGCCTGGCGGCACACGTCGCGAACCGGCACGACCTCTGGGTCGCGCCACCCATCCCGTACGGCCTCTCCCCGGAGCACGCCTGGGCACCCGGCACCGTAACCCTGGGACTCGCCCAGTACGCCGGCCTGATCACCACGCTCTTGGAGGAGTACCTCCGAGCCACCCCCGTTCGCACGGTGATCATCGTCAACGGGCACGGCGGCAACAGGGGGGTTCTAGAGGGTCTGGTGCACCAGTTCAGGCACATCCACGGTGTCGCCGTCTGCGCATGGCACCCCAGCTCCCTCGGCCGGGGCACGGTCGGCAACGCCCTGCCGGAAGTCCACGCGGGCATCCACGAGACGTCGCTGATGCTCGCCCTGGCCCCGGACCACGTACGAATGGACCTCCTTCCCGCCGAAGCGCCCCCGGTCCGCCACCAGCGGGAGACGATCCGACGTCTCGTCCTCGACCGGGGGGCCACGTGGCCGTGGACATCGGACGACCCGACGCTGGCCACGCACGGGGTCATCGGCGGTGACCCGCGCCAGGCCGGTCCGGAACTCGGTGAGGGACTCATCGCCGCGGCGCTGAACACCGGCACGGCTGTCCTCGACCGGCTGGCATACCCCGGCCCGGCCGAACCGATCACCTCACGGAGGACTCATGCCCCTCACGGTTGAGGAAAAGGCCACGTTCAAACGGGATGGAGTACTCATCTGCCGAGGACTGGTCGCCCCATACCTGACCAGGCGCGCCATACCCCTTATCGACACCTGGTACCGCCACCGTCTGGCCCCGGGCAACATCTCGGCGTACTCACAACGCACCTTCGCCCCGGAGCTGGGAACCCACCGCGACATCCTCGCCCTCTACGCGGAATCCGAGGCTGCGGTCATCGCCTCCGACCTGCTCGGCGAATCCGCTCCCGTCACCACCGCCCAGATACAGATCCGCGTACCCGAATCCGAACATCCCGGTGTGCAGCCCGAGAAGCCGATGCACGTCGACGGCGTCTCCTGCCCCCACCTCGATCCACAGGAACTGCGCACCTTCTCCCTGCTCGTCGGCGTGATCCTGTCCGAGATCAACGACCCCCGAGACGGCGCATTGCGATATCTGCCCGGTGGGCACCGCACGATGGCCGAGTGGTTTCGTGACCAGTGGTCGCTCGGGATCACGGAACAGGTCCCACCGAAGGTGGACCGCGGGCACGGGGTCCCCTTTCTCGGTGCGCCCGGAGACGTACTCCTGATGCACCACCTGGTCCCCCACGCCGTCGGGCTGAACCTCGCGCCGTACCCGAGGGTGACGGCGTACTTCCGGATTTCTCATCCGGAGCACCGTAGTCGTCGGCTCGATGCCCTACGCGATCCGTGGCTCGACTACCCGGGCCTCGCGTTCGCCCCGCCCACCCCGGACTCCAAGGAGTAGCCGCGTGCGCACCGTCAGCCCTCAGGACCTCGGTCTCGCGGTCCGGGCGGTCGAGTCCGGAGAACTCGTTGTGATCCCGACGACTCGCTGGTACATGATCTGCGCAGATGCCGGCAACGCCCAGGCGTGCGAGAGCATCTTCATGGGGAAGCGTCGTCCCGGCGCCAAGTCCCTTGCCTATGTCGCCCAGTCGCTGAGCGCCTGCCGGGACCGCTTCCACCTCAGTACCGAAGCCGAACGACTCGCTACCGCTTTCTGGCCCGGAGACCTCGCGCTGCTCCTGCCCTGGCGGGACCCGGAGGAGGCTGCCAAACACTCAGCGGTCGGCTCCCCCTCGCTCACGACGGTGGCGCCCGGCACCCTCGGGAAACTCGCGGCGGTGTCGACGGTGCCGATCGCCGCCACCACGGCCAACATCTCCGGCGACGCCAGTCCTGAAGACCCCGGCCCCGCCGTGACCATCGCCGAGGTACACCGCTTCCTGACAGCCTCCGGCTTGAAGCCCTCCGTCATCGTCGACGGCGGTGTGTGCCCCGCCGCCAATCACATGACCATCGTGGACTGCTTCACTCCGGAGGCGAGACTCATCCGTACAGGCCTTGTTCACCAGAGATCTGTCTCGGCGGCTCTCGGACGCGAGGTTCAAAGCATCTGAGGTCCCGAAGGAAGAAGCCCCCCAACACCGAAGCGCCCCACCCGGCTGATGCCAGGTGGGGCGCTTCTTCGCAGGTCACGGGCCAGCGCCCGCCCCCGCACTCGGTAGGCCGCGTGGGACTCGAACCCACAACCAACGGATTAAAAGTCCGCTGCTCTGCCAATTGAGCTAGCGGCCCTCGGCCGAACCACACCTGAGCATAGCCGGACCCGGCGCAAGAGCCGATCGGGTATCCCGTGGTAGCGGTGTGGCGTCGGACAAAGAGGGCCGTCGCCGGGGTGCGGGAGCGCCCCGGCGACGGTTCCCGGGGTCAGTGCAGGGACGTGTACCGCTGCCAGCCCGTACCCACCTGGGTCGCGGCCGAAAGCGTGCCCTTGCCCGTGCCCAGGTGCTGCCACAGACGGCCCGCGGTGTCGCGCGAGACCAGATCCGCGTTGCCGTCACCGTTGAGGTCACCGACACCCGAGAACGTTTTACTGGTCACCGCCCAGTCCTTCTGGACCAGAGTTCTGACACCGAGGGTCTTCTTGCCGGTGCCGTTGTAGCGCCACAGCTCGCCGCCCGCGTCCCGCGCCAGCAGATCACCGTGGCCGTCACCGTTCAGATCCCCCGGGGCGATCAGGGTGAGGCCCTTGAAGGAGCCGCTGAGGATCCCGGCCGAGCGCAGGGTGCCGGTGGGGGTGACCGCGTACAGATACAGCTTCCCGTCCGGCTTGCGGCCCAGCAGGTCGCCCTGGCCGTCTCCCGTCAGATCACCGGCGGGCAGGATCGTGTCGAAACCGGCGAAACCTATACCGATCCGGACCTTGGTGGAGGTCGGGCCGGGCAGCCCGGCGCACGCACCCTCGTACCGCCACAGCTCCCCCGCCGTGTTGCGGACCACCAGGTCGTCGCAGCGCTGGTTGTTCATGTCCCCCATGGGCAGGACAGCGGTGATGTTCTTCCAGCCCTTGGACACCCGCTGCACCGCGCCGCCCGTGGCCGCCTTGGTGAGCCCCTGGTGGGCGACGAGGTCCGCGCCGAGGCGGGTGACGACCTCGGGGATACCGTCCGCGAGGTAATCGCGGGGCACATCCGGGCCGCCGGACACGGTGATCCACTGGCTGGTGGCCACCCGTCCGTCGACGGTCAGGGTCACCCCGTACTTGCCGTTGCGCACGGTCCGGCCGGCCGAGTCCCTCGTATCCCACGCTGCCGCGAGCTGGGCACCGGTTTGCGGTATCGAGTTCTGTGCCAGGGTGCGTACGACGTTGCCCGCCGCGTCCTTGACCGTGATGGACCAGGAGCCCGCCGGGCGGCTGAGCTGCCAGCGCCCCTCCCATCTGCGGCTCTGAGGGGCATTGACCAGCTGGGAGGGGGCGTCCCCGGACTCGATGACCGCGACGGGGCTGCGGGGCACATCCACCGTCCGAACCCTGATCGCCTGCTCGGCATCCACGTACGCGAGATGGCCGCCGAACTTGTCGACCGCCCACTTCGCGTTCGCCGGGACCGTGGCGACCGGGGCCGTAACCCCGGTGTGCAGGTTCGTCAGCGCCAGCTTGCCGCCGTCCTCGCGGACCACGAAGCCGTCTCCCAGCTTCGTCTTCCCGCCCGCCGTCACCGGAAGGTTCTTCGCCGCGGTGCGGTCATACACCCCCGCATCGGTGGTGCCGCAGGCCCAGTACAGCCAGCGGCCCACGGCCTGAAGGTGGTCCGGTGCACAGCCGGAGCCCGTGTTGAGCTCGGCACCCGACTTCTTGGTCTTCAGGTCGTACGGGACGACGCTGCCGGCCTTCTTGCCGGGGGTCCACAGAGTGCTGCCCCAGACCGACGCGGCGGTCGCGGGCCGTTCATGGGCGATGAGGCCGGAGCTCCATGTCCGGCTGTCCTGAATGTACTGCCAGTGGGGGTAGTCGCCGTCGGTCAGGATGGCGTACCGACCGGTGGCCTCGCTCAGTGACGGCGGCGTCCCCGGGGCGTACTGGCTCGCGGAGCGACCCGGCTCGACGGTCTGCATTCCGGCCCCGTTGACGAAGGCACTGCGGCCGTCGCCGGGGGAGTGCAGCTCGCCCTTGACCGGACTGAGCAGCTGGGCGGGTGCAAGGCGCGCACCGATAACCGGGGTACCGGTGTCCGTGGCAGAAAGGTCATGACTGTAGACGGCCCGCAGGGGGGCGCCGTCGGTGTGCACGGCATAGCTGAGCCTGCCACCGCCGATGGCGAGGCCCTCGATGGGCGCGACCGTCTTCGGTATGCCGCGTGCGACGGCCATCTCCAGGGTGCCGTCGGCTGCCGCGGTGACCCGGCGCACGGCCCAGTCCTTCGGTCCGGTGCCCCCGGTGAAGAGCACGCTGCCGTCGGGAGCCGGGGCGAATTCACCGGTCGCGTATGGAAGCAGTTCCCGAGGCTCGCCGGTGTTGCCGATGGGGACCGCGAGCAGCTTCGTCCCGGGCCGGGTCAGCCGCCTGGACGAGTCACCCCCGCGGTTGACCAGGATGGAGTCGCCCACCACGGCGAGTTCGGCGTAGTAGCTCTCGAAACGCTCCTGTGCGGGGAGGTCGGTCACCACGGGAGCCGCGTCCGGTGTGCGCGTATCGAGCGTGGTGACCTTCTGGGTGACATGGTCGTACGCGGTGATCACATGATGCCGTCCGAGCTGGTAGCCGTACGGTCCGGCCTCGGGCACCCGGGTGAGCCGCGCGGTGGTGAAGTCGAGGTGCCACTTCGCCTGGGCGCCGGACCAGATGCTGATGACGGCACCGAAGCCGGTCTGGACGGCGGACGGGTGGCGCGGCAAGAATTTGCTGTTCGCCGGCACACCGGTGACCGCGGTCTCCTCGGTGGTGCCGTCGGCGGCCCGCCGCAGGATGGTCATCGAGGTGACGTACTGCGAGGCATCCCACCGGAAGACGACGATCGCGTCATGGGTGAACAGCCCCGTGTAGAAGGCACCCTGGGGCAGGCTGTGGAGAGTCCTCTCACCTGTGGCCTGGTTGGTGACGGCGACGGCCCGGGTCCCGTCCGGGGCCGTTGTCTGGGCGGCGTACAGCCCGGAGTGTCCGGCGTAGTTGCCGATGCTCCGGGTCTCGCCCGTCGCGAAGTCGGTCCAGAAACGGTTGTTGCTGCCCGGCAGGGAAGCCGAGTAACCGGTGGGGCCCGCCTCGTGCAGGGTGATGTGGTCGGGCAGGACCGGATTCTGCGGCGGCAGTACGGCCTCACCGGCCGCAATGCCCTGCAAAGTCGTGGCCGTCGCGGCGGGTGCCACGGCGGTGACCAGGCCCGCGCCCAGGGCGACCGTGACCGCCGTCGCCACGGAGCGACGGATGGCCGTACGGGAACGGCCGTTGTGGTGCTGCAAGGAATCCCCTCCCCTGGAACCGTCGTACCGCACAAGCCAATACGGCGGATCCGTCCTGCATCAGTGACCCACGGACAACGGGAGGAGCGGACGGGAATCGGCCGCTGCCGGCGAGAAACTCCCGTCCCGGGTGGCGGACATCGTAGCAACGGGATAGATGCCATGAGCAGCTATTACGAGGGGGATTCGGGCCGGTACGGGACAGGGCCCGCCCCCCTGTCAGGAGTGCGGGCCCTGTCCTCGGAAAGGTGTCAGTGCAGAGACGTGTACCGCTGCCAGCCCGTACCCACCTGGGCCGGTGCCGAAAGGGTGCCCTTCCCCGTGCCCAGGTGCTGCCACAGACGGCCCGCGGTGTCGCGCGAGACCAGGTCCGCGTTGCCGTCGCCGTTGAGGTCACCGGTGCCCGAGAACGCCTTGCTGGTCACTGCCCAGTCCTTCTGGACCAGGGTCTTGGCGCCCAGCGTGCCCTTACCGGTGCCGTTGAAGCGCCACAGCTCACCACCGGCATCACGGGCCAGCAGATCACCGTGGCGGTCGCCCGTCAGATCACCCGCGGCGATCAGCGTCAGACCCTTGAAAGACCCGCTGAGGATCCCCGCCGAACGCAGCGCACCGCCCGAGCTGACCGCGTACACGTACAGCTTCCCGTCCGGCTTGCGCGCCAGCAGATCACCACGGCCGTCGCCCGTCAGATCACCCGCGGGCAGGATCGTGTCGAAGGACCCGAACCCCGTACCGATCCGGACCTTCGCCGACGTCGGCCCCGGCAGCCCGAGACGGCTGCCCTCGTAGCGCCACAGCTCACCCGCCGTGTTCCGGACCACCAGATCGTCGTAGCCCTGGTTGTTCATATCGCCCATGGGCAGGACGGACGTGATGTTCTTCCAGCCCTTGGAGACCCGCTGCACCGCACCGCCCGCGGCCGTCTTCACCAGACCCTGGTGGGCGACGAGGTCCGCGCCGAGGCGGGTGACGACCTCGGGGATACCGTCGGCGGTGTAGTCGCGCGGCGCGTCGTGGCTGCCGTGCAGAGTGAGCCAGCTGCTGGCGAGCGGACGCCCGTCGACGATCAGAATCACCCCGTACTTGCCGTTGGGCATGGCCCGGCCGGCCGCGTTCTTCCCGTCCCAGACGGCGCTGATCCGGGCGCCTATCTGCGGTACGGAGCCCTGCGGCAGGGTGCGTACGACCGTGCCCGCCGCGTTCTTGATCGCCACGGACCAGGAGCCGGCCGGGCGGCTGAGCTGCCAGCGGCCGTTCCAGGTGCGGTCATCGAAAGCGGCTGCGAGCGTGAAGGACCCGTCGATCTCGGATTCGGCGACGACGAGGGGGCTGCGCGGTACGTCCACGGACGGGACCCTGATCGCCTGCTCGGCGTCCACGTACGCGAGATGGCCGCCGAACTTGTCGACCGCCCACTTCGCGTTCGCCGGGACCGTGGCGACCGGGGCCGTAACCCCGGTGTGCAGGTTCGTCAGCGCCAGCTTGCCGCCGTCCTCGCGGACCACGAAGCCGTCTCCCAGCTTCGTCTTCCCGCCCGCCGTCACCGGAAGGTTCTTGGCCGCGGTGCGGTCGTACACGCCCGCCTTGGTGGTTCCGCAGGCCCAGTACATCCAGCGGCCCACGGCCTGAAGGTCGTCCGGTACGCAGCCGGAGCCCAGCTTCAGTTCGGCACCGGCCTTCCTGGTCTTCAGGTCGAACGGGAGGACATGGCCCACCGTCTTGCCGGGCGTCCACAGGGTGGTGCCCCAGACCGACGCGGCCGTCTTGGCCCGCGACAGCACGACATTGCTGCTGTAGTTCGTCCAGACATCGACAATGTTCTGCCGGTTGTCGCCGTCGTTGACGATCGCATAGCGGCCGCTCGCCTCGCGCAGCTCCGGCCCTGATACCCGGAAGCTCTTGTTCCGCGGGCCGATGACAGGCGTACCCGAACCCGTGATGTCATGGCTGTGGCTGTTCCACCACTGGCCTGTCTCCGTCTGCGCCGTATAGGTGAGCCTGCCGCCGCCGAGTGCGAGACCGTCGATCGCCGCGGTGGTCGCCGGGATCCGGTGAGCGGTGGTCAGCTTGAGGCTGCCGTCCGCTTCCGCGGTGACCCGGCGGACGCCCCAGTCCCGGGACGTACTGCCGCCCGTGACGAGCACGCTGCCGTCGGGAGCCGTGGCGAACCGGTCGATCGAGTGCGGCAGCAGTTCCCGCGGCTCGCCGGTGTTCCCTATGGGGACGGCCATCAGCCTCGCGCCGAGCACGGGGGCCTTGTCGTGCGAGTAGACATCACGGCTGACGAGGATCGTGTCACCGACCACGGCGAACCTGGGCGTCCACCCCTCGGCACCCTGCCGCAGGGAGATATCGGTCACCACGGGCGCCGCGTCGGGATTGCGCAGGTCGACGGTGGTGATCTTGTCGGTGAAGCGGTCGAAGCCGGTGATGACCTGGTGCCGGCCGGGCTGCTGGCCGCTCCAGCCGGGCACCTTGGTGAGCCGCGCGGTGGCGTAGTCGAGGTGCCAGTAGACGTTGCTGCTGCTGCCGTTCTTGGCGGCGATGAAGGCCCCGAAGCCGCTCTGCCCCTGCGGATAGGAGACCAGGGAGGTACTGATCCCCGGGACACCGGTCACCGGGGTCTCCTCGGTGGTGCCGTCGGCGGCCCGCCGCTGGATGCCCAGCGATGCGACGAGACCTTCGGCGTTCTTCCGGTAGACGACGATCGCGTCGTGGGTGTGGGCCAGGGTGTAGAAGACGTCCGGGGGCAGGCTGTAGACCGTCTTCCCGCCCGTGGCCAGGTCGGTGACGGTCACGGTCCGGGTGCCGTCCGCGCCCGTCGTCTGGGCGCTCCGCAGTCCGGAGTGGCCGGAGACGTTGTCGGCGGGCTTGGTCTCGCCCGTCGCGTAGTCGGTCCAGAGGCGGGTGCCGGAACCCTCGACCTCGGCCGTGTAGCCGGTGGGTCCCGCCTCGTGGAGTGCCACGCGTTGGGGCATCAGACGGTCCTGCGGCGGCAGTACGGCCTCACCGGCCGTGATGCCCTGCGAAGTCGTGGCCGTCGCGGCGGGTGCGACCGCCGTGACCAGGCCCGCGCCCAGGGCGACCGTGACCGCCGTCGCGACGGAGCGGCGGATGGCCGTACGAGGACGGCCGTTGTGGTGCTGCAAGGAATCCCCTCCCCTGGAACCGCGGCACCTGCAAAAGCGGTACGGCGGATCCGTCCTGCATCAGTGAACCCACGGACAACGGGAGGAGCGGACACGAATCGGCCGCTGCCGGTGAAAACACACTCCCGTCCCGGGTGGCGCACATCGTAGCAACGGGATACATGGCATGAGCAGCTGTTACGGGCCGGATACGGGACGGGGCCCGCGCTCCTGTCCGGAGTGCGGGCCCCTTCTCGGGAAGGTGTCAGTGCAGGGACGTGTACCGCTGCCAGCCCGTACCCACCTGGGTTGCGGCCGAAAGCGTGCCTTTGCCCGTGCCCAGGTGCTGCCACAGACGGCCCGAAGTGTCCCGGGAGATGAGATCCGTACGGCCGTCGCCGTTGAGGTCGCCGACTCCCGCGAACGCCTTGCTGGTCACCGCCCAGTCCTTCTGGACCAGGGTCTTGGCGCCCAGCGTGCCCTTACCGGTGCCGTTGTAGCGCCACAGCTCACCACCGGCATCGCGCGCCAGCAGATCACCGTGGCGGTCGCCCGTCAGATCCCCCGGGGCGATCAGCGTCAGGCCCTTGAAGGAACCGCTGATGATCCCCGCCGAGCGCAGCGCACCGGCGGAAGTGACCGCGTATACGTACAGCTTGCCGTCCGGCTTGCGCGCCAGCAGATCACCACGGCCGTCGCCCGTCAGATCACCGGCGGGCAGGATCGTGTCGAAGGACCCGAACCCCGTACCGATCCGGACCTTCGCCGACGTCGGGCCGGGCAGCCCGGCGCACGTACCCTCGTGCCGCCACAGCTCCCCCGCCGTGTTCCGGACCACGAGGTCGTCACAGCCCTGGTTGTTCATATCGCCCATGGGCAGGACGGACGTGATGTTCTTCCAGCCCTTGGAGACCCGCTGGACTCCGCCGCCCGTCGCCGCCTTCGTCAGGCCCTGGTGGGTGACGAGGTCCGCGCCGAGACGGGTGACGACCTCGGGGATGCCGTCGGTGATGTAGTCGCGCGGCGCGTCATGGCTGCCGGAGAGGGTGATCCACTGGCTGGCGGCCACCCGTCCGTCGATGGTCAGCGTGACGCTGTACTTGCCGTTGCGTACGGTCCGGCCGGTGTTGTCCTTCCCGTCCCAGGCAGCCGTGAGCTGGGCGCCCTTCCCGGCCGGGGAGGTCTGGGCCACGGTCCGTACCGCATTGCCCGCCACGTCCTTGATACCGATCGACCAGGAGCCGGCCGGGCGGCTGAGCTGCCAGCGGCCGTCCCAGGTGCGGTCCTGGGAGGAGGCCGCGACCGTCAGCGACGCGTCGGTCTCGGACTCGACGACGGCGAGCGGACTGCGCGGTACGTCCACGGGCCGGACCCGGATCGCCTGCTCGGCGTCCACGTACGCGACCTGGCCGCCGAACTTGTCGACCGCCCACTTCGCGTTCGCCGGAACGGTGACGAACGGGCTCGTGACTCCGGTGTGGAGGTTGGTCAGCGCCAGCTTGCCGACGCCGTCCTCGCGGACCACGAAGCCGTCTCCGAGCTTCGCCTTGCCGCCCGCCGTCACCGGGAAGGCCCGGCCCGTGGTCCGGTCGTAGGCGCCCGCGGCGGTGGTTCCGCAGGCCCAGTAAAGCCAGCGGCCCACGGCTTGGAGGTCGTTCGGTACGCAGCTCGGGTTCAGCTTCAGCTCGGGCTGCGACTTCTTGGTCTTCAGGTCGTACGCGACGACACTGCCGGCCGTCTTGCCGGGCGTCCACAGGGTGGTTCCCCAGATCGACGCGGCCGTCTTGGCCCGGGACAGCACGACATTGCTGCCGTAGTTCATCCGGACATCGCCGATGTACTGCCGGTTGTCGCTGCCGGTGAGGAGCAGATAGCGGCCGCTCGCCTCGTTCACCGTCGGGGGACCGGGCACATTGACCGTGCTGAAGCTGCCTTCCGGGTTCGGCACCTGGAGCCCGGACGCGTTCACGAAGGCGGTCCGGCCGTCGCCGAGGGAGTGCAGCTCGCCGGTGGCCGGGCCGGGGCTCCGGAAGCCCTTGTCCCGCGGGCCGATGACGGGCGTGCCCGAACCGGTGACGTCGTGGCCGTAGAGGGCCCGCCCCTGGCTGCCCTCGGTCTCGGCCAGGTAGCCGAGTCTGCCGCCGCCGAACGCCAGGCCCTCGATGGTCGCGGGCGGGGACGGGAGTTGGTGTGCGGTGGTCAGCTTCAGGGTGCCGTCCGCATCGGCGGTGACCCGGCGCACGGCCCAGTCGCCCGTCCTGTTGCCGCCCGTGACGAGCACACTGCCGTCGGGGGCCGGGACGAGGTGTTCGGTCGTATAGCGCAGCAGTTCGCGCGGTTGGCCGGTGTTGCCGATCGGGACCGCGTACAGCTTCGCCCCAGGCACCGTGGCTCGTGCGTGCACGTTGATCCGGCGGCTGACGAGGATCGTGTCACCGATGGCGTAGACCCCGCCGAAGCTCTCCTCCGGGCCCTCCGGCTTGGGGATGTCGGTCACCACGGGTGCCGCGTCCGGTGTGCGCGGGTCGAAGGTGGTGATCTTGTTGGCGAAGAAGTCCCTGTCGGTGATCACAGGGCCCTGGCCGGGCTGGTAGCCGCCCCCTCCGACGTTGCGGGGCAGCTTGGTCAGCCGGGCGGTGGCGTAGTCGAGCAGCCAGTCCGTGGAGAAATCGCCGTAGCGGCTCCAGATGTTGAAGGTGGCCGCGAAGCCGGTCTGGCCTTCCGGACCGGCGAAGGGGAACCTGCTGTTCTCCGGGAAACCGGTGATCGCGGTCTCTCCGGTGGTGCCGTCCGCGGCCTGCCGCAGGATGCTCATTCCCACAAGCGTGCCTTCGGCGTCGATCCGGAAGACGACGATCGCGCCGTGGGTGTAGGCACCGGAGTAGTACACGCCCGAGGGCAGCTTGTAGACGGTGTTGCCGCCCGTGGCCTGGTCGGTGACGGTGACGGTCTGGGTGCCGTCCTCGGCCTCCGTCTTGGTGTCCCGCAGACCGGAGTGCCCGGGCTGTCCGGGCTCGGTGTCGATGGGCCGGGTCGCTCCCGTCGCGAAGTCGGTCCAGACGCGCTTGTTGCCGGCTCCCGCCTTGGCCCCGTAGCCGGTGGGCCCCGCGTCCTGCACCTCGACGGGATCGGGTACGAGACGGTCCTGCGGCGGCAGTACGGCCTCACCGGCCGCGATGCCCTGCGGAGTGGTGGCCGTCGCGACGGGTGCCACGGCGGTGACCAGGCCCGCGCTCAGGGCGACGGTGACGGCCGTCGCGACGGAGCGGCGGATGGCCGTACGGGAACGGCCGTTGTGGTGCTGCAAGGAATCCCCTCCCCTGGAACCGCGGCACCGGAAAAAGCGGTACGGCGGATCCGTCCTGCATCAGTGAGCCCGCGGACAACGGGAGGAGCGGACACGAATCGGCCGCTGCCGGCGAAGTACTCCCGTCCCGGGTGGCGCACATCGTAGCAACGGCATGAGTGGTACGAGCAGTTATTACGGGCGGGATATGTGGGATATGCAGGCTGTCGGGCCGGGTACGGGACAGGGCCCGCGCCCCTTCCGGGGTGCGGGCCCTGTCGCCTGCTGCTGGTGCTGGGATGACGCTCGGTCAGCCGTTGCGCTTCCAGCGCGGCTTGTCGTCGCGGCGGCCGAACGAGCTGGAGCCGGAGCCGGAGCCCGTGCCGCGGTGGTCGTCACGGCGGCCGTACGGACGGTCCGAGGAACCGGAGCGGAAGCCGCCCGAGGGGCGGTCGTCACGGCGGTCGCGGTTGAACGGACGGTCGCTGCCGCGGTGGCCGCCGCTGGGGCGGTCGTCCCGGCGGAAACCACCCGAGGGGCGGTCGTCACGGCGGTCGCGGTCGAAGGACGGACGGTCGTCGCGGCGGAAACCACCGGACGGGCGCTCGTCGCGACGGTCACGGTTGAACGGACGGTCGTCACGGCGGTCGTCGCGGCGGAAACCACCCGAGGGACGGTCATCGCGACGGTCGTCCCGGCGGAAACCACCCGAGGGGCGGTCGTCACGGCGGAAACCACCGGACGGACGGTCATCGCGACGGTCGTCCCGGCGGAAGCCGCCCGAGGGACGGTCGTCACGACGGTCGTCCCGGCGGAAACCACCGGACGGACGGTCGTCACGACGGTCACGGCGCTCGAAGTTGCCCCGGTCGTCACGGCGGTCGCGGTCGCGGTCGAAGGACCGCTCCTCGCGCTCCTTCTTCGCGGCGGCGGCAGCAGCAGCAGCCTCCGCCTCCAGCTCGGCCTCCACCGCGCCGGCGACCTCGGCCACCGCGGCCTCGGGGTCATCGCCCCGCTCGCGCGCGGCCCGGGCCACCAGACGGTCGGCCTCGTCGCGCAGCTCGACCGCGCGACGCTGGACCCGCTCCAGCTGCCGGGTCAGGTCGGCGACCTCGCGCTCGGCCTGCTTGGCGGCGTTGTTCGCGGAGTCGGCCTGCACCTCGGTCAGCGACCGGGCGCCGGTGATCTCGGCGACCTCGGGGTCGAAGGCGCCCGCGCCGCCCACGATGTGGCGGGAGGCGTCCACGCCCGCGTCCTCCATGAGCCGGAAGATCTGGCGGCGCTGGTGGGGCAGGGAGAGGGAGACGACCGTGCCGGACTTGCCCGCACGGGCGGTACGGCCGGAGCGGTGCAGATAGTCCTTGTGGTCACCGGCCGGGTCCACGTTCAGGACCAGGTCGATGCCGTCGACGTGGATACCGCGGGCGGCGACGTCGGTGGCGACGAGCACATTGACGTACCCGTCCTTGAAGTCGGCGAGGGTGCGGGTCCGCGCGCCCTGCGTCATACCGCCGTGCAGCGCGTCGGCCTTCACACCGGACTCGCGCAGCTGCTCGGCGACGCGGTCGGCACCGAGCTGGGTGCGGACGAAGATGATCGTACGGCCCTTGCGGGCGGCGATCGCGGCGGTGACCGGGGCCTTGTCCTTCGGCTTCACGACGAGGACGTGGTGGGTCATGGTGGTGACGTTGCCCTGGGCGCTGTCGACCTCGTGGCTCACGGGGTCGTTGAGGTAGCGCTTCACCAGGGTGGTGATCTCGTTCTCCATGGTGGCGGAGAAGAGCATCCGCTGGCCGCCCTGCGGGACCTGGTCCAGCAGCTCGGTCACCTCGGGCAGGAAGCCGAGGTCGGACATCTGGTCGGCCTCGTCGAGGATGGCGACCTGGACCTGCTCCAGGGAGCAGGCACCGCGGTTGATCACATCGCGCAGCCGGCCCGGGGTGGCGACGAGGATGTCGACGCCGCGCTCCAGGGCGTAGATCTGGTTGCCCATGGACGTACCGCCGCAGACGACCTTCATCTTCAGGCCGAGGACGTCACCGTACGGCTGGAGGGCGTCGGCGACCTGCATCGCCAGCTCGCGGGTCGGGGTCAGGATGACACCGCGGGGCTTCTTCTTCTCCGTACGGCCGCCGGAGAGGGTCGCCAGCAGCGGCAGACCGAAGGAGAGCGTCTTGCCGGAGCCCGTACGGCCACGGCCGAGGATGTCCTTGCCGTCCAGGGCGTCCGGGATGGTCGCGGCCTGGATCGGGAAGGGGGTCGTGACGCCGTTCTGCGCGAGCTTGCGCACGATGCCCTCGGGGAGACCGAGGTCACCGAAGGTGATACCGGGCTCGGCGGAGTCGGCCGGAGCCTCGTCGTCGTCGATGTCGGCGTCGGCAGCCAGGTCGGCGTCAGCG
This sequence comes from Streptomyces tsukubensis, assembly GCF_003932715.1. Classification (NCBI taxonomy): domain Bacteria; kingdom Bacillati; phylum Actinomycetota; class Actinomycetes; order Kitasatosporales; family Streptomycetaceae; genus Streptomyces; species Streptomyces tsukubensis. The sequence goes on from NZ_CP020700.1 coordinate 3,727,303, forward strand.
TCGTTGTCGATGGCAGCGTCGGTGTCGGTGTCGATGGCAGCGTCGACGGCAGTGGTCGTCTCGGCGGTGGCGACAGCGGTCTCCACGGCTTCTACGGCCTCAACGGCCGCCGCGGACTCGTCCTCGGACACGACGATCTGATCAGAAGAGAAAGTGGACATGCGAAATGCGAAACCTTCCGGAGTCTCGGCACGCGCCCAGCTCCGTGATTTCACAAAAGACCGCCTCGATGCGGTCGGCCACGGCAAGGGAGATACGCGCCACACGGCGCGCTCTTTTGGCGCCGGGCAATGGGATCAAACGATCTACCACCATACGCACCCTCCCCCTCCCGAGGCAAACCGCGATCGCGTGACCCCCGTTACACGGCGGCGACCGCCGGTGACCGGTCGCTCACCCGTACGTCACATCCGTCCCGCAGCACACAGTTCTCACGCGGAGCACACGGAGCACACGGAGCCGCCCGGTCAGGCCGGTCACGCCGGTCCCGGCTGCGGCGATGCCGTCGGCCGCCCCCGCATCCCCCGCCCGTCGGCCTCCACCAGCCGCATCGCGCCCGCGTGCACCTCCGGCGCCGACGAGGCCGACGGCGGATCGGTCGGCTGCGGCGGCTCCGAGACAGGCGGGTCGACGGGCTCCTCCACCGGCGGATCCACCGGAGGCGCCGGCTCCTCCGCCGACGGCGTGGGCCGGGGCGCGGGCGGCTTCGGCGCACCCGGCTGCGGCGGCTGGGGCCGCTCCGCCCCCGGTCCGGGCCGGTCGTCCTCGGGCGCCGCGGATGCGCCGGGGCTCGGCGACAGCTCGGGCTTTCCGCCCTTGCGCCCGCCCCCGCCGGGCTTCCCCGAATCCGCGTGCCGACCACCGCCGCCCGCATGCCGGCCACCGCCCGGGCGCTCGTAGCCGCCGTCCGGGTCCGCGACGGTGTCGCGCCGGTCGGGCGAGCCGCTGGGTGCGGGCTTGGCCCGCTCGTCGTCGCCGACACTCATGCACCCGGCCGATGCGGCGAGCGCGAGCGTGACGGCGAAGGCGGCGGCCACACGGCCGGGGACGGACGACTGGCGCACGGGGGCACCTCCGGAGCAGGACGGGAACAGGGGCGCGCAAAATGCGCCCGGGCGCCCGGACACGAGTCGCGCACCGCGCGCGGGGCTCGTTCCCGTACGCGGCTCTCCCTGCCCAACTCCCGTCGGGCCGCCGGGGACACGCCCCGCGCTCTGACAAGTACACGACCGTGCCCCTGGCTTCTGCGCCCTGTGCGCCCCCGGACCGCCACCGCCGTGCTCCCGTTACCCCCGCACCACCCCCGCCAGCTCCGCCCCGAGGACCAGCGCTCCCGTACCCACCAGCACGGAAGCCACGGCATTCGCCGCCGCAAGGGGCCACCGTCCGGTCTCGGCGAGCCGCAGGGTCTCGTACGAGAAGGTCGAGTACGTGCTGAGCGCTCCGCACAGGCCCGTGCCCAGCAGCGCGTACAGCTCGGTGGAGACGGCGGCGCCCGCGGTCGCGCCGAGGACCAGGCACGCGACGGCGTTGACGGTGAAAGTGCCCCAAGGGAAGGCCGATTCGTGCCGGGACTGCACCGCCCGGTCGGTCAGATACCGCAGCGGTGCGCCCACGGCGGCGCCGAGCGCCACCAGCAGCCAGGTCAACGGCCCGCCCCCGGCCGCCCGAACACCCGCCGTGTCAGCGTGACGGCCGCCCAAACCGCGCCCAGAGAGCCCAGGAGCGTCCCGGCCACATAGCCGAAGGCCGCCGCGCCCTCCCCGCGCTCCAGCAGGTCGCGGGCGTCGAGCGCGTACGCGGAGAAGGTGGTGAACCCGCCCAGCACCCCGGTCCCGGCGAACGGCCGCAGCAGCGGATGGGGAGTGCGGCGGCCGTGGCCCTCGGCGACCGGCACCATCAGCACGCCGATCAGGAACGAGCCGAGGACGTTGATCCCGAGCGTGACGAGCGGGGCGGAGGCCGGATCGCCGGGCCACGCGCGGACCGCCGCGTAGCGGGCGAGCGCACCGATGATCCCGCCCGCGGCGACGGCGGCGAGCACCAGCAGGACATGTGCCCCGGCGGTCTCGGCGCGCTGGGCGGGGACGTGCAGATCGACGTCCGGGTCGATCGGGACCGGCTCGTCCCGTCCGCCGCCGGACGAGGTCACGGCGCGCTCCCGGCCGTACGGCCTCTCCGCACCCCGGGCCACGGCACCGGAAGCAGGACGGGCAGGGGAACCACGGGGCGGCGGCAGGCTCTGCGGGTCGGCACAGAACATATTCTTCCGCGCCGGGGGCCTCGCGGACCGCCCGGAACCGCCCGGGGCGGAGGTCCCGCAGAATGGCCGTGTGCTGGAGATGACGCGTGAGGCGTTCGAAGAGCTGGTGAGCGAGGCGCTGGACTCGATCCCGCCGGAGCTGACCCGGGTGATGGACAACGTGGCCGTGTTCGTGGAGGACGAACCCGACCCGTCCGATCCGGAGCTGCTGGGGCTGTACGAGGGCACCCCGCTGACGGAGCGCGGCGAGTGGTACGCGGGGGTGCTGCCGGACCGTATCTCCATCTACATGGGCCCGACGCTGCGCTACTGCGAGACCCCGGAGGACGTGGTCCACGAGGTCGCGGTGACCGTGGTCCACGAGATCGCCCACCACTTCGGCATCGAGGACGACAGACTCCACGAACTCGGCTGGGGCTGAGGGGCCCTCCCTGGGCCGGGTCGCGGGGGTTCCGGGCCCGCCCGTAACCTGCCCGGCCGCTCAGGCCCCACCCGTACCGCCTCCGCAGACCCACGGCCCGTGCCACGCCCGCCCCCACCCGCATAGGGGCGGTCCCGGCCGGGCATACGGGCCCAATGACAGGCCCATCGGCATCTGCCCGGCAGTTCCGGCACCGCGCCCTGCGCGCGCTGCGTACTCTCCACGGGCGGGCCGAACCGGCCCGGCCGCGCACCCGCGCGCGGCGGCGGGGGCGCGGCGCCCGGATCCGCACCGTCACAGCCGCCCGGCGGCGACCCGCCGCACCCTCTCTCGCCCCCGCACCCCGCCCCTGGGTCCGGGCCCTCGGGCTGGCCGTCGTCGCCGGGCTCGGGGCATGGCTCGGGCTGCTGGTCGTCGGGAGCGTGCATACGCAGGTCGGGCCGATGGAGACGAGCATGACCCTGCGGCCCGATCTGACCGGCGGAACCCGGATCAACGTCTCCCCCCTCGGCGCGCTGGAGCTGGCGTCCCACACCGCGCCCCTGCGGCTCGACGTCGACGTGGAGCAGCTCGACCCGGTCCGCTCCACTGCGCTCGTCGAGCATCCGGAGCGGCTCTCCGGTCTGGAGGACGAGGTCGCGTCCGATGTCGTCGCCGGTACGACGGAGCTGGCCGTACGGTCCTGCGCCGCCGTCGTCGCGGGTGCCACCGCCCTCGGGCTCGTTGTCTACCGCCGGCCGCGCCGGGCCCTGGCCGCCGGGGGTCTCGCGCTCGCACTGCTCGCCGCCTCCACGGCCACCGCCGCCGCGACCTGGAACCCGCGGTCCGTGCTGGAGCCGCGCTATTCGGGGCTGCTGACCAGCGCACCGTCCCTCATCGGCAACGCCCGGTCGATCGTCACCGAGTTCGACGTCTACCAGCAGGAGCTGGCCCGGCTGGTCACCAATGTCACCAAGCTGTACGACGCCACCTCGACGCTGCCCGCGTTCCGGCCGGACCCGGGCAGCATCCGGGTGCTCCACGTCTCCGACCTGCATCTCAACCCGGCCGCCTGGCACATCATCGCCTCGCTGGTGAAGCAGTACCGGATCGACGTGATCGTCGACTCGGGCGACACCATGGACCACGGTTCGGCCGCCGAGAACGCCTTCCTGGACCCGATCCGCGATCTGGGCGCGCCCTATGTGTGGGTGCGCGGCAACCACGACTCCCGGACCACCCAGGCCTATCTGTCGCGGATGAAGAACGTGACGGTCCTCGACGAAGGCCGGGCGGCCACGGTCGGCGGGCTGCGGATCGCGGGCACCGGGGATCCGCAGTTCACCCCGGACCGCTCGGTGGTGGCCCAGGGCGCGCCGGCGGAACGGATGGCGGGCATCCGGCTGGCGTCCGCGATCCGCGACCAGGCCCGGGCGGGCACGCCGGTGGACCTCGCGGTGGCGCACAACCCGGACGCGGCCCGGGAGACCGACGGCACGGTCCCCCTCGTACTCGCCGGGCATCTGCACCGGCGGCAGGTGGAGGTGATGAAGTTCGGCACCCGGCTGAAGGTGGAGGGGTCGACGGGCGGCGGCGGTCTGCGGGCGGTCCAGAACGAGAAGCCGGAGAAGGTCCGGGCCTCGGTGCTCTATCTGGACCGGGCGACGAAGCGGCTCCAGGCCTGGGACGAGATCACGCTCGGCGGTCTCGGACTGACGACGGCCGAGGTCGGCCGCCATCTGCCGGAGGAGAACAAGCCGGGCGCGAAACCGTCCCCCGAGCCCTTCCCCAAGGCCTCGCCGGCCACTCCGGCGGCCCCGTCCCGGGGGCCGTCCGGACCCGCTCGTTCCCCGGTGCCGTAAACCGTTTTGGCGATACCTCCCGCCATCCCATATGCTTCTCACGTCCCCGAGGCGCTGCGAAGCGCCCAGGCGGGCCCTTAGCCCTCATCGTCTAGTGGCCCAGGACGCCGCCCTTTCAAGGCGGTAGCACGGGTTCGAATCCCGTTGGGGGCACGCAACACCTGTGCGAGAATATCGCTCGCGCAGCTGCATTACCTGGTCCTGTGGAGCAGTTTGGAGTGCTCGCCACCCTGTCAAGGTGGAGGCCGCGGGTTCAAATCCCGTCAGGACCGCTACAGCTCGTGCGAACCGCACAGTTGTTTGGCTGGGTAGCTCAGTTGGTACGAGCGATCGCCTGAAAAGCGATAGGTCGCCGGTTCGATCCCGGCCCCAGCCACAGCTTCCCGCTCAGGCCCCGTCCTCCAGGACGGGGCCTGAGCCGTTTCCGTACCCCTACACCTCCTGTGCCTCCTGCACTTCTTTTGCGCCGGGGGTACGGCGGCGGGCGGCGCGGACCGCGAGCACGGCACCGGCCACCGCCACCACCCCCACCAGCAGCACCCAGTCCGGCACGGCGGCCCCCACCTCACCGGCCCACTGCTCGGCCTCGAAGGAGCGGTCCACGGAGACCAGCCCGGGCAGGGCGGTCGCCCCGTCGAAGACCAGGAAGAGCACCCCGAGGAGCACGAAGAACAGCCCGGAGAGCAGTGAGGTGGTGTGCAGCCGGAGCCGGCCCACCGAGAAGCCCCGGCCGCGCAGCCAGCGCCGCCGGCCCAGGTCGAAACGGTCCCAGAGCAGGGCGAGGAAGAACAGCGGTACGGCCATCCCCAGGGCGTACACGGCGAGCAGCAGCCCGCCGTAGACCGGGCTGCCGCTGAACGCGGAGACCGTGAGCACGCTGCCGAGGATCGGCCCGGCGCAGAAGCCCGCGAAGCCGTAGACCAGGCCGAGGGCGTAGACCGGGGCCGCCGTGGTGGGGCGGATCCGGCCGGAGAGCGCGGCGAGCCGGCGGGAGGCGAAGCCCAGGCCGAGGAGCTGCGCCACGCCCAGCGCGATGATCAGCCAGCCGCCGACGGCGACGAGCAGATCGCGGTTGCCGTAGAAGAAGCGGGCGGCGTACGAACCGGCGACGCCGAGCGGGACGAGGGTGGTGGCCAGTCCGGCGTAGAAGATGCCGGTACGGGCCAGCAGCCTGCCCGTCGAGTCGAGGGAGTAGGCGAAGAAGGCCGGGAGCAGCAGGGCGCTGCACGGGCTGATCAGGGCGAGCAGACCACCGAGGAAAGCGGCCAGATAGCCGATCTCGGTCATGAGCCCGATCCGTCCCCCGGTCCGGCGGGGACGCCGGACTTCGCGGCTCCGGTGCCGCCCGCGGTCTTCAGGGCGGCCTCGATGGCGTCCGTGAAGGCCTGCTCGGGCTGGGCGCCCGCGATCGGGCGGCCGTTGATCAGGAAGGAGGGGGTGGAGGTGGCACCCAGGGCGTAGGCCTCGTCCTGGTCCCGCTTGACGGACTGCTTCGCCGCGTCGCTCTCCATGTCCTCGGCGAACCGGTCCGCGTCGGGCACGCCCGCCTGCTTCGCCAGCTCCTTCACCCGGTCGGCGGAGAAGCCCTTCTCCTTGGAGCCCTTGGCGTAGGCGGCGGCGTGGAACTCCCAGAACTTGCCCTGCCGGGAGGCGGCCCAGGCGCCGCGGGCGGCGTTCTCGGAGGGTTCGCCGAAGATCGGGAAGTTGCGCCATTCGATACGCAGCTTGCCCTGGTCGACGTACTTCTTGATGAGCCCGGGCTCGGTGTCGCGGGCGAACTTCCCGCAGAAACCGCACTGGAAGTCGGCGTACTCGATCATGACGACGGGCGCTGTGGCGCTGCCGATCGCGAGCCCGTCGCCGGCCTCGCGGCGGGCGAGCCGCTCCAGCTCGGGGTAGGCGCCGGTCTTCTCCTCGGCGGTCGCGGGGGCCTCACCAGGCCGGGAGGCGGTGTCGGTGGGGGCGGTGGCCTTGACCGTGGCGGCGGGGTCGTCCGGGCGGGTCGCGGTGTACGAGGCGAGGCCGAGCACCAGCGCGGCGGTCAGCACGCCCGCACCGATCAGCAGCGGCTTGCGCTGGGTGGCGGGGATCGACGGCATAGGGGAACGCTCCTGAACGAAAGACGGGAAGAATGGGGGCAAAGGCCCCGGTCAGCGACGTACCAGGGCATGACATGGCTTCCCGGCCTATACGCGCAGGATCGACCGTTCCTCCGAAGAGAGGGGTATCGGCGGCGGACGCCCGTCCGCGACCGGCCCGGCCACGGCGGCGGTGCGGCCGTGCGGAGCCGTACCGCAGTGGAGGTCGTACGAGGGTGCGGGCGGCGGCTCGTGGGACGCGGCACCGCGCGGCGGGGTGGCGGGCTGTGCGTCGCGCTCCCCGGCACCGGAGCCGTTGCCGCAGCCCGCGGCGCCCTCCGGGGCCGTCACCACGGGCCGGTCCGCGCGCTCCTGCGCCGCACCCGCGGCACCCAGAGCGGGACAGAGCACCAGCAACACGGCCGCCAGCACACCCAGCACACCGGATGCACCGCAAACACCGTGTACACCTCGCAGCGCCCCGGCCTGCCGTGGACGCGACCGGGCACGGCCCGGGCGCAACGGCTGCGGCGGCATGGCGGCTGGTCCCCCTTGGGTCGCGTCCGGTGGCGTCCCGCCCGGCGACGGTCGTGAACGATCACTCCATACTGCACCAAAGACCGGAAGAGCAGTGAAATGCGTTAGCCCTCCGTTTCCCGGGGGTGCGATGCTGGAGACCGTATGTCTACTTCCTTCGCCGACCTTCAGACGCTGCTGGCCGGGGCCCCGCTGCGGGACGCCCACCGGCTCGGCCGCCGACTCGAAGGCGCTCGCCGCATCCGTAAGCCCGAGGCGCGGCAGGCCGTGCTGGACGAGATCGCCGCCGAGGCGGAGAAGGCGGCCGCCCGTACCGCCGCCCGCCGCGGCCGGGTGCCGGAGGTGACGTACCCGGAGCAGCTGCCCGTCAGCCGTAAACGGGACGAGATCCTGGAGGCGATACGGGACCACCAGGTCGTGATCGTCGCGGGTGAGACCGGCTCCGGCAAGACCACCCAGATCCCGAAGATCTGCCTGGAACTGGGCCGGGGCGTCCGGGGCATGATCGGCCACACCCAGCCGCGCCGGATCGCGGCCCGTACGGTCGCCGAACGCGTCGCGGAGGAGCTGCGCACCCCGCTCGGCGAGGCCGTCGGCTGGAAGGTCCGCTTCACCGACCAGGTGAACCAGGACGCGACCTTTGTGAAGCTGATGACGGACGGCATCCTGCTCGCCGAGATCCAGACCGACCGCGAGCTGCGCGCCTACGACACGATCATCATCGACGAGGCGCACGAGCGTTCCCTCAATATCGACTTCCTTCTCGGCTATCTGGCGCAGCTGCTGCCCCGGCGGCCCGATCTGAAGGTGGTCATCACCTCCGCGACGATCGACCCCGAGAGGTTCTCCCGCCACTTCGGGGAGGCGCCGATCATCGAGGTCAGCGGGCGGACCTATCCGGTGGAGGTCCGCTACCGGCCGCTTCTGGAAGAAGATGCCGACGATGCGGCAGAGAGCGACCGCGACCAGATCACCGCGATCTGCGAGGCCGCCGAGGAGCTGATGGCCGAGGGGAAGGGCGATATCCTCGTCTTCCTCTCCGGCGAGCGCGAGATCCGTGACACCGCGGACGCCCTCAACAAGCGGAACTACCGCTTCACCGAGGTGCTGCCGCTCTACGCCCGGCTCTCCCACGCCGAGCAGCACCGGGTCTTCCAGCCGCACACCGGCCGCAGGATCGTTCTGGCGACCAATGTCGCCGAGACCTCGCTGACCGTGCCCGGCATCAAGTACGTGATCGACCCCGGCACCGCCCGGATCTCCCGCTACAGCCACCGCACCAAGGTCCAGCGGCTGCCGATCGAACGGATCAGCCAGGCCAGCGCCAACCAGCGCAAGGGCCGCTGCGGCCGTACCTCCGACGGTATCTGCATCCGGCTCTACTCCGAGGACGACTTCGACGCCCGGCCCGAGTTCACGGACGCCGAGATCCTCCGCACCAATCTGGCGTCGGTCATCCTCCAGATGACGGCCGCCGGACTCGGCGATATCGAGAAGTTCCCCTTCATCGACCCGCCGGACCACCGCAATATCCGCGACGGCGTGCAGCTGCTCCAGGAGCTGGGTGCCTTCGATCCGGCGCAGAAAGCCCCCAGAGGGAAAGAGGGGCAGAAGCTCACCCCCCTCGGGCGGAAGCTCTCCCAGCTCCCCGTCGACCCCCGGCTGGCCCGGATGGTCGTCGAAGCCGAGAAGAACGGCTGCGTCCGCGAGGTGATGGTGATCGCCGCCGCGCTCTCCATCCAGGACCCGCGGGAGCGCCCCGCCGACAAGCAGACCCAGGCGGACCAGCAGCACGCCCGCTTCAAGGACGAGACGTCCGACTTCCTCGCCTTCCTCAACCTCTGGCGGTACGTCCGCGAGCAGCAGAAGGAGCGCGGCTCCTCCAGCTTCCGCCGGATGTGCAAGCAGGAGTATCTGAACTTCCTGCGGATCCGCGAATGGCAGGACATCTACTCCCAGGTGCGGCAGGTCGCCAAGTCCATGGGCATCCATGTCAACGAGGAGGACGGTCCGGAGTCCGGAGTCCATGTATCGCTGCTGGCGGGGCTGCTGTCGCATATCGGGCTCAAGGACACCGATGCGAAGAACGAGTTCCTGGGGGCACGCGGCGCCAAGTTCGCCGTCTTCCCCGGCTCCGCGCTCTTCAAGAAGCCGCCGCGGCTGGTGATGTCCGCCGAGCTGGTGGAGACCTCCCGCCTCTGGGCCCGGGTCAACGCGAAGATCGAACCCGAGTGGGTCGAACCGCTGGCCCAGCACCTGCTGAAGCGGACGTACTCGGAACCGCACTGGGAGAAGGACCAGGCCGCGGTGATGGCGTACGAGAAGGTCACCCTGTACGGCGTGCCGATCGTCGCCCAGCGCAAGGTCAACTACGGCCGGATCGACCCCGAGACCTCCCGTGACCTTTTCCTTCGCAACGCCCTGGTGGAGGGCGACTGGCGGACCCACCACAAGTTCTTCGCCGACAACCGCCGGCTGCTGACCGAGGTCGAGGAGCTGGAGCACCGGGCCCGGCGCCGGGACATCCTCGTCGACGACGAGACCCTCTTCGACTTCTACGACCAGCGGGTGCCCGCGCACGTCGTCTCCGGCGCGCACTTCGACTCCTGGTGGAAGCAGAAGCGCCAGGAGGAGCCCGAGCTGCTCGACTTCGAGCGCGAGATGCTCATCAACGAGAAGGCCGGCGCGGTCACCAAGGACGACTATCCGGACTCCTGGCGCCAGGGGCGGCTGAAGTTCCGCGTGACGTACCAGTTCGAGCCGGGCGCCGACGCGGACGGTGTCACCGTCCATATCCCCGTCCAGGTCCTCAACCAGGTCACCGACGAGGGCTTCGACTGGCAGATCCCCGGACTGCGCGAAGAGGTCGTCGTCGAGCTGATCCGCTCCCTGCCCAAACCGGTGCGCCGCCACTACGTGCCCGCACCGAACTACGCGAAGGCCTTCCTGGAGCGGGCCGTGCCCCTCCAGGAGCCGCTGACGGCGACCCTGGCCCGGGAGCTGAAGCAGATGGTCGGCGTCCCGGTCCACCCCGACGACTTCGACCTCTCCAAGGTCCCCGACCACCTCAAGATCACCTTCCGGATCGTCGACGAACGGCGCCGCAGGCTGGCCGAGGCGAAGGATCTGGAGTCCCTGCGGCTGAAGCTGCGCCCCAAGGCCCGCCAGGCCCTCTCCGAGGCCGCCGCGGGGGCCGCGGGGCCGACGGGGGAGTCCATCGAGCGCACGGGCCTCACGGACTGGACCATCGGCTCCCTGACGAAGGTCTTCGAGACCCGGCGGGCCGGACAGCCGGTGAAGGCGTACCCCGCGCTCGTCGACGACGGCGACACCGTCTCCGTACGCCTCTTCGACACCGAGGCCGAGCAGCGGGCCGCCATGTGGCGGGGCACCCGCAGGCTCATCCTGCGCAACATTCCCGTGAACCCTGCCAAGTTCGCCTCGGACAAGCTGACCAACCCGCAGAAGCTGGCGCTCTCCGGCAACCCCCACGGCTCCGTCCAGGCCCTCTTCGAGGACTGCGCGACCGCGGCGGCCGACAAGCTGATCGCCGACCACGGCGGTCCCGCGTGGGACGAGGAGTCCTACCGCAAGCTGTACGACGCCGTCCGCGCCGACCTCGTCGACACCACCGTCCGCACGGTCTCCCAGGTACAGCAGGTGCTGGCCGCCTGGCAGGCCTGCGAACGGCGGCTCAAGACCACCACCAGTCCCGCGCTGGCGGCGAACACCGCGGACGTGCGCCGCCAGTTGGACACGCTGATGCCGGCCGGATTCGTCACCCTCACCGGACTGGGCAGGCTGCCCGACCTCATGCGCTATCTGGTCGCCGCGGACCGGCGGCTGACGCAGATGCCGTCCGGGGTCCAGCGCGACACCTCGCGCATGGAGAAGGTCCAGGACATGCAGGACGAGTACGCCTGGCTGCTGGAGCAGCTCCCCCAGGGGCGGCCGGTGCCGAAGGACGTCCTCGACATCCGCTGGATGATCGAAGAGCTGCGCGTCAGCTACTTCGCGCATGCGCTGGGGACGGCGTATCCGGTGTCGGACAAGAGGATCGTGAAGGCGATCGACGCGGCGGCGCCGTAGCGGCGGGGGCCGCGGGAGCTGTGACGGTCCCGTCACCGACGGCGAGTTCGACCGGAGCGGCAAAGCTGCTGTAGAGTCTCTTCTCGCAGCCCAGCGCAGGAATCGGGCCGCGAATCTGGTCCTGTGGAGCAGTTTGGAGTGCTCGCCACCCTGTCAAGGTGGAGGCCGCGGGTTCAAATCCCGTCAGGACCGCGTTGTTTCTCCGAAGGGCCCGCGCCACTTGTTGGTGCGGGCCCTTCGGCGTACCCGCCGCCCCCGCGCCGTTTCCAAGTCCCTTGAGTGTCGCCTGCGGCCCGCAGCGAGTTGCTCGCGCAGTTCCTCGCGCCCCTAGGTACTCGACCTGCCCGCGCCTGCTGGATTGAGCGCCTGAGGGCCGCATATCAAGGTCGGCGAGGCGAAGGTGTCAGGGGCGCTGGGGGTCCCCCCATTGCCGAAGGCATAGGTGGGGGCACCTCCCACGCCGCCAGGCGTAGGGGGAGGAACTGCGCGAGCAACCCGCCGACGGGCAGCAGTCGAACGACTCGCGGTGGAGGCACCTCCATAGGCACCCGGGGCGGCGGGCCTGCCCGCAGGGGCGGGACCTTGGTCCCGGAGGTGGGGGACCTCGGGGGCATGGCGGGGAGCGGCGGAAGATGACACGCTCGACGTTGGCAAGGGTTGCAGCATGTGACGGGTGTCACCGTATAGGTTTTGCGTAGACAGGTTTTTAGGCCTCGTTTACAACCAACCAATTTAATATGTGCAATTGCACTGCCCCGATAACCTCCCCGCTCACCCCCCAAAAAAATCGCGCCGGACTCGGCGGAGTCCAGCGCGATCGGTGACCGACGGCCCGTTGGGGCGGGCGCCCGTCGTATGGAGCTATGGGGTGGGCTTACCGGAATGGGGGTCCCGGAACGCCCTGATCCGGAGAGGCCGCCGAGCAGTGGCCGGCCTCGCCGGGACGAGGCTTATGCCTCGCTGCGCTGCTGCGGAATACCCGCCAGCAGTGCGCGTACTTCCGCCTCGCGGTAGCGGCGGTGGCCGCCGAGCGTGCGGATCGACGTGAGCTTCCCTGCCTTGGCCCAGCGGGTGACCGTCTTCGGGTCCACACGGAACATCGTGGCGACCTCAGCCGGGGTCAACAGCGGCTCGGCGTCAGGGGTGCGAGCGGTCATGAGCGGCCTCCTCGGGAGAACCGAACCTTCTCGGTTCTTTCCTCTAAATTCTGCACCTTGACCCGCGTTGCCCGAAATGGCGTATGCGGGTTGAGTCGGTTATAGGACGAACGGCTTGTCCTCGGCACTACAACTACACCATCTGTCCAGCCGCCACGGCCAAACCGTTGGAATTGCCCTCCGAGGTGTTCATCAGTGGCGGAACTCCGATGGACCATGCCATAGCGGACAGTTACACCACAGTGACGATCAGTCACAGAGCGATCAGGAGCCACCAGACCCCCCATAGAGCACAATGCCGAGCGTTCCGCCCTCACTTGGACGGAAGGAACCCTCCCCGGACTCCTTGTCCTATTTTGACACGAGGGTAGGCGTTGGGCGCAAGAGCCCTGTTAGTGCAGTCCGTCACGCTTGACACAAAGGCCCGGATCGGGACCTAGGACCCGCCCCTTTCGGCCCCGTGGTCAGTTCGCGGACTGGAGGCTCCGTACGGCCGTCCACCGCTCGGCCAGCCGGGCGTAGGCGATCCGGGCCCCCTCCGCGTCGCCCGCCCGCAGCGCCGCGATCCCCGCGGCCACATCCGCCGCGGAGTGATCATCGGCGAGCGCCGGACCGGACAGCGCGTGCACCAGTCCGCCGTAGTCCAGTTCGACGAGGGAGCGCGGATGGAATTCCTCCAGCCACTTCCCTACATCTACCAAACCCGCCGCGAGCTGCTCACCGTCCTGGGACTCCCGCAGCGCCTTCAGCGCCCGGGCGACCCGCCGCCGGGCCTGGGCCATGGGGGTGCGGTAGCGGAGTCCGGGCGGACCGGCAGGACTGTCAGGACTTTCAGGACTGCCAGGACTGTCAGGACCGGCGGCTCCGCCCGGTACGTACTCCCGCTCCTCGTCCCCGAAGAGGGTGAACCACCGGACCGGCACCTGCCACACCGCCGTACGGATCCAGGGGCGCGCGTCCGGGTTCCGCTCCCGCCAGTGCTCCCAGTCCGCCGCGGCCTCCTTCCGCACCACCGGCGGCAGGGCCGCGTCCAGCAGGGCCGCCGGAAAACGCTCGGGCGCCTCCTGGAGCGCCAGCCGGCTCCTGAGCTTGGTCCGCCAGGGGCAGATCAGCACCACACCGTCCACTTCCGTCACGAACGCCTCGGTACTTTCGTGCACCGGGACGGGAACGGGCGGTGTGGGCACCAAGTCCGCCAGCGAGCGGCGGAGTTCGTCCTGGGCCGTGGGAGCCTCTCCACGGGCCGCGTAGCGCGTCCAGTGGGCCCTTTCCGGCTCCGGGAAGGCGGCCAGGGGCTCGTACACCCGCAGATAGGCCGCATAGGGAACGATCACCGAGGACACCGCAGGCATACCGGAAATACTTCCACGCCCGGGCCGTCCTGCACCCCTCACCCGGGTGATCCTCCGCACGGAGGCCGATCTACGCCTGCGTAGGACTTACCCTCGTGCCGTCTGGGGGTTTCCCCCACCCCGGGAAACCCACCCGCCGCTTCGTACTTGGGAGTCACCACCGTGACCGACATGACCGGCGCCGCCGCCCCCGTGCTCCACACCCTGTTCCGATCCGACCAGGGCGGGCACGAGCAGGTGGTCCTCTGCCAGGACCGCGCCTCCGGCCTCAAGGCCGTGATCGCCATCCACTCCACCGCCCTGGGCCCGGCCCTCGGCGGTACCCGGTTCCACCCCTACGCCTCCGAGGAGGAGGCCCTCGCCGACGCGCTGAACCTGGCGCGCGGGATGTCGTACAAGAACGCCATGGCCGGACTCGGCCACGGCGGCGGCAAGGCCGTGATCATGGGGGATCCGCAGACGCTGAAGTCGGAGGAGCTGCTGCTGGCCTACGGCCGGTTCGTGGAATCCCTCCGCGGGCGCTATGTGACCGCCTGCGACGTGGGGACGTACGTCGCCGATATGGACGTCGTCGCCCGGGCCACCCGCTGGGCCACCGGCCGCTCCCCCGAGAACGGCGGCGCCGGCGACTCCTCCGTACTCACCGCCTACGGGGTGTACCAGGGCATGCGCGCCAGCGCCCGGCACCTCTGGGGCGATCCGGGGCTCGCCGGGCGCACGATCGGTGTCGCGGGCGTCGGCAAGGTCGGCCATCACCTGGTGAAACACCTGGTCGACGAGGGTGCCCGGGTGATCGTCACAGATGTCCGCGAAGAGTCCGTACGCCGGGTACTCGACCGCCACCCCCAGGTCACCGCCGTCCCCGACACCGCCGCCCTGATCCGCACCGAGGGACTGGACGTCTACGCGCCCTGCGCACTCGGCGGTGCACTGGACGACCATTCGGTACCGGTGCTCACCGCGGCGATCGTCTGCGGCGCGGCCAACAACCAGCTCGCCCACCCGGGCGTGGAGAAGGACCTCGCCGACCGCGGGATCCTCTACGCCCCGGACTATGTGGTGAACGCCGGCGGTGTCATCCAGGTCGCCGACGAGCTGCACGGCTTCGACTTCGACCGGTGCAAGGCGAAGGCCGCGCTGATCTACGAAACCACCCTGGAAATCTTCGCACACGCAAATTCGGAGGGTGTTCCGCCGGCCGTGGCGGCCGACCGGATCGCCGAGCGGAGGATGGCCGAGGGGCACCGCCCCGAACACGGCTGAGGGTCGGCTCGACAGCGGCCGGCCGGCTGCGGTTCCGAACGGGGCCGCTCCCGCTCCCGCGCTCCGGCCGGAGCCGTCCGCCCGTTCGCGGGGGTCCGGAATGACGAGACTCACCCCGGACGGGCGGGCCCACCGCCAAGAAGAGGTTAATATCGCAGATGACCAGCGAGGACGGGGCTCCTCGCGGGTTCTGCGACGTGGCACGTCATGCGGGCGGCGTACCGTATGGCCGCGGAAGCAGGTACCGTTGAAGCCCTACGGGCCGGTCTCCCCACGGGGAGTCCGTTCCGACTCATGAACGCGTGTCAAGACTCTGGGGCCGTCGAGCCCCGTCACCGAGGGGGTCGAGCCATGGGGCGCGGCCGGGCCAAGGCCAAGCAGACAAAGGTCGCCCGCCAGCTGAAGTACAACAGCGGCGGTACAGACCTGACACGACTGGCCACTGAGCTGGGCGCATCGACTTCGAGCCAGCCGCCGAACGCGGAGCCGTTCGAGGACGAGGACGAAGAAGACGACCCGTACGCACAGTACGCGGAGCTGTACAACGACGACGAGGACGAGGACGACGAGTCCGGTCCCGCGTCGCAGCAGCGCCGCGGCGCTTGACGCTGTACTGACACCGACCCGGTCCGGGGGCGAAAGCTCCGGGACCGGGTTCCGTGCTGTGCGGACCGTGCCGTGAACCCGGTCGGCGGCTGCCGGAGCGGGCCCGGGCCGCGGCGGGCGGTGCGGCCCGGGGCCGTACCGCCACTGCCTCCGCGTTTGTCTGGTCCACCGCCGGATCCGCTACGGTGCGTCGCCGCGCCCGTACGTCAGACCGCGTAGTCGCCGACGAGTGCGGCCCCCGTGGTGTGCTCGCCGCGTTCGGTGATCTCACCGGCGACCCAGGCCTCCACACCGCGGTCCGCCAGTACCGTCAGGGCGGTGTCGGCCGACTCCTGCGGCACCACGGCGATCATGCCGACGCCCATGTTCAGGGTCTTCTCCAGCTCCTCCCGCTCGACCTGTCCGGCCCGGCCGACCAGATCGAAGACCGGGCCCGGGGCCCAGGTGGAGCGGTCGACGACCGCGTGCAGCCCGTCGGGGACGACCCGCGCGAGGTTGTTCGCCAGACCGCCGCCGGTGACATGGCTGAAGGCGTGGACCTCGGTGGTCCGGATCAGCGCCAGACAGTCGAGGGAGTAGATCCGGGTGGGCTCCAGCAGCTCCTCGCCGAGCGTCCGGCCGAACTCCTCGACCTGCTGCTCCAGCGCCATGCCCGCCCGGTCGAACAGCACGTGCCGGACCAGCGAGTACCCGTTGGAGTGAAGGCCGGACGACGCCATCGCGATCACCGCGTCACCCGTACGGATACGATCCGCGCCCAGCAGCCGGTCGGCCTCGACCACACCGGTGCCGGCGCCCGCGACGTCGAACTCGTCCGGGCCGAGCAGCCCGGGGTGCTCGGCGGTCTCGCCGCCGATCAGGGCGCAGCCGGCCAGGACACAGCCCTCGGCGATGCCCTTGACGATGGCGGCGACCCGCTCCGGGTGGACCTTGCCCACACAGATGTAGTCGGTCATGAAGAGGGGCTCGGCGCCGCAGACGACGATGTCGTCGACGACCATGCCGACCAGGTCGTGGCCGATGGTGTCGTAGACGCCGAGGCGGCGGGCCAGATCGACCTTGGTGCCGACGCCGTCGGTGGCGGAGGCCAGCAGCGGGCGCTCGTAGCGCTTGAGGGCGGAGGCGTCGAAGAGTCCGGCGAAGCCGCCGATACCGCCGAGGACCTCGGGGCGGCGGGTCTTCTTCACCCACTCCTTCATCAGCTCGACCGCGCGGTCTCCGGCCTCGATGTCGACACCCGCGGCCGCGTAGCTGGCACCGGTGAACTCAGTGGTCATGACAGGGGGCTTTCTGGTTCTGAGGGCGGCGCCGTCGCCGTCGACGGCATCCAGGAGGCCGGGAGGGACAGCGGCGGCGCGGCGATCATCAGGGGCGGCGCAGCGCGTCGGCGGCGTCGGCGCCGCCCGCCAGCTCGGTTTCGAGGAGCTGCTTGCCGAGCAGCTCGGGATCGGGCAGCTCCATCGGGTACTCGCCGTCGAAGCAGGCCCGGCAGAGGTTCGGCTTGGGGATCGTGGTGGCCGCGATCATGCCGTCGATGGAGATGTAGGCGAGGGAGTCGGCCCCCAGG
Organism: Streptomyces tsukubensis; assembly: GCF_003932715.1. NCBI lineage: Bacteria > Bacillati > Actinomycetota > Actinomycetes > Kitasatosporales > Streptomycetaceae > Streptomyces > Streptomyces tsukubensis. The sequence continues at coordinate 3,744,477 of NZ_CP020700.1, forward strand.
GAGGCGCCGATCTCGTCGATGGTCATGCCGTTGGCGATCAGCTCGGCGCGGGTGGCGAAGTCGATGCCGAAGAAGCAGGGCCACTTCACGGGCGGTGAGGAGATCCGTACATGGACCTCGGCGGCGCCCGCCTCGCGGAGCATCTTCACCAGGGCGCGCTGGGTGTTGCCGCGGACGATGGAATCGTCGACGACGACCAGCCGCTTGCCCCGGATGACCTCGCGCAGGGGGTTGAGCTTGAGGCGGATGCCGAGCTGGCGGATGGTCTGGGAGGGCTGGATGAAGGTCCGGCCGACATAGGCGTTCTTGACGAGTCCGGAGCCGTACGGGATGCCGCTGGCTTCCGCGTAGCCGATGGCGGCGGGGGTGCCGGACTCCGGGGTCGCTATGACGAGATCGGCGTCCGCCGGGGCCTCGGCGGCCAGTTTCCGGCCCATCTCGACCCGGGAGAGATAGACGCTGCGCCCGGCGATATCAGTGTCGGGGCGGGCCAGGTAGACGTACTCGAAGACACAGCCCTTGGGCTTCGCTTCTGCGAATCGGGAGGTACGGATCCCGTTCTCGTCGATGGCGATCAGCTCGCCGGGCTCGATCTCGCGGACGAAACCGGCGCCGCAGATGTCGAGGGCGGCGGATTCGCTGGCCACGACCCAGCCGCGGTCGAGGCGGCCGAGGACCAGCGGGCGGATGCCCTGCGGGTCACGGGCCGCGTAGAGGGTGGTCTCGTCCATGAAGACGAGGGAGAAGGCGCCCCGGACGCCGGGCAGGACCCGGGCGGCTGCCTGCTCCACGGAGAGCGGTTTGCCGTCGTCGTCGGTCTGGCCGGCGAGGAGGGCGGTCACCAGATCGGTGTCGTTGGTGGCGGCGACCTGGGTGGCACGGCCGTCCTGGCGGGGCAGCTCGGCGACGAGCGCGGCCAGTTCCGCGGTGTTGACCAGATTGCCGTTGTGGCCGAGGGCGATGGAGCCGTTGGCCGTGGCGCGGAAGGTGGGCTGGGCGTTCTCCCAGACCGAGGCGCCGGTGGTGGAGTAGCGGGCATGTCCGACGGCGATATGTCCCCTGAGGGAGCCGAGGGAGGTTTCGTCGAAGACCTGGGAGACCAGTCCCATGTCCTTGAAGACGAGGATCTGTGAACCGTTGCTGACCGCGATACCCGCGGATTCCTGGCCTCGATGCTGGAGGGCGTAGAGCCCGAAGTAAGTGAGCTTTGCGACCTCTTCTCCCGGGGCCCAGACCCCGAAGACGCCGCAAGCGTCCTGGGGGCCCTTCTCGCCGGGAAGCAGATCGTGATTGAGTCGACCGTCACCACGTGGCACGGCACCGAGTGTAGGCGAGATCGACCACTGGTCCGAATTGGCGAAGGTCACATCGCGGACTCGCCTTCGGGCGGGGTGGTGGACCGGGCCCGGGACCGTACCGATCGCCGCCGGGCCGGACGGTGCCGCGGGGCCGCTGCCGGGACGGTGCAGGACGGGGGCCGGCGGGGGTCGGCGGGGGTTCCGTGGGAGTTTCGGTCAGCTTGCGGTGGCGCGCAGACCGCTGCCGTCGGCGCCGGTCAGGGTGAGGCTGCGGCCGTTGACGGTGTACGCGACCTTTCCGGCCAGCACCTTGGACAGATGCTGCTCGACCTCTCCCCTGCCGCCGTCGCAGAGCATTTTGGTCCCGGAGACCGGGCCGACGGCGAGCGCGGTGCCGGTGTCCTTCGCCGTGGCCGTGAAGCGGTTGCAGCCGAGGCTGCCGCGGAGGGTGCCGTCGTCGCCGAGGGTGAAGTGGGCGGCCTTCTCGGCGCCGGGGGGCAGGTCCCGGGTGGTACCGGCGGCGGTCAGCGCGGTCACGGTCCAGGTGGTGCCGGTCAGCGGTTCGGGCGAGGGCTCGGTGGTGACCCTGGCGGCGGGCGGCTGTCCGTCGCCGTTCTTGCCGGCCCCTCCCTCCCGGTCGGAGGCCTTCTCGCTGCCGCATCCGGCGGCGGCGAGCAGCGCGAGGAGCAGCAGGGCGGTCGTGGGGGTGCTCGGGTGCCTGGGCATGCTCCTGGGACGTGACCGGGCCGCGACCGGTTCCCGGGCCGGGGAACCGGTGACCGGTTCCCCGGGCCGGGGGCTTGTGGTCGGGCCCGGCCAGGGGCGTCAGCCGAGGACGGGCAGAACGGCGGAGAGGTCGGCCCGTTCGCCGCTGGCACCGGCCTTCGCGGACTCCACGGCCGCCGCCCAGTCCAAGCGGCCGGTGGCCAGCCGGATCCAGGTCAGCGGGTCGGTTTCGACGACATTGGGCGGGGTGCCGCGGGTGTGCCGGGGGCCCTCGATGCACTGGACGACCGCGTACGGCGGCACCCGTACCTCGACGGAACCGCCGGGTGCCGCGCTCGCCAGGGCGTCGGCGAGGAGCCGGGTGGTGGCGGCGAGCGCGTCCCGGTTCAGGGGCAGTTCGATTCCGGCGGGGGCGAGGGCGTCGTTGAGGTCGTCGGTGTGGACGGTGAGTTCGACGGCCCGGGTGACCAGGTAGTCCGGGAAGCGCATCGGCCCGACCCTGGTGACGACCCGCCGTTCGTCGGGGGTGCCGGACAGGGCCGCGTCGAGTTCGCCGGCGAGTTCCCCGTACGCCTCGGGGAGCGGACCGTCGGCCGCCCGCTGCCGGGCGTCCTCGCCGATCGGCCCGGCGTGGGCGCGGATGGCGTGGGGCCACTCCTCCAGGGCGAGGGTCGCCTCGGCGCGGGGCGGTTCGGGCGCGGTGGTGACGGTGACGATGTGCCGGGACGCCAGGAGGATGTGCGCGGCCAGCTCCCGGACGGTCCAGTCGCCGAGCCGGGTGGGCAGCGCCGACTGCTCGGGCGTGAGCGCGGCGACGGCGGCGCGGAGGGTGCCGTACTGGCCGAGGACGGCGGCACGGAGCTTGGCGGAGTCGTAACGGCGGGGACGCTTCTTGGCCGGTGGCATGGGCGCGAGCTTAGGCCGTGTCGGCCGCCGCGACGGGGGCGGTGTCCGCGGACGCGGACTCGGTTCCGTGGTGCGGTGGTACGGGCTCCGCCGGGGAGGCCGCGGCGGGCTCCGGGCCGGTGCCGGGCTCGGGCACCGTGAAGATCTCCTTGTTCGCGGGCAGGCCCACCCCCCGCCAGCGGAACGGGACACCCCGGGCCGCCTCGGGATCCGGCCCGTCCATCAGCTGGAAGTGGACGTGCGGTTCGGTGGAGTTCCCCGAGTTGCCGCAGGCGCCGATGATCTGTCCCGCGCTGACCCGGTCGCCGTCCTTCACGGTCAGGGAACCGCGCTTGACGTGCGCGTACAGGGCGTATGTGCCGTCCCCGAGGTCGAGCACCACATGGTTGCCGATGATGCCCCACGGGCCGCGCAGGGAGCGGACGAAGGCCTCCACGAGCATCAGATAGACGATCATCGGCAGGGAGTTGCGGCTGAGGTGGTCGCGCTGCCCGTCCCGGGCCCGGACGACGGTGCCGTCCGCGACCGCCAGCAGCGGGACGCCGAAGGCCGGGAAGGCGGAGCTGCGCCGGACCGGCGGCCACACCCAGCGGAAGGCGGGGGACTTTGGGCCGTCGGCCGGAGCGGCGACGATGTCGATGGCGTACGACTGCGCGAGCTGGTGCGTGCCGTGGCTCGGGACCTTGTCGGCCGGGCTGTTGTGGGCCAGCCAGCGGCCGCTGACGGGGGCGTCGACGAGGACCGCGGCCGGTGTTCCGGCGTCCCGGTGCCCGAGGGTGTCGAACCGGGAGCGGAGCAGGTCGAGCGCGATGGCCACCGCGGCGGGGAGGAACGGCAGCCACCAGCCGCCGGGCCGGTTCAGGAGGATGTCCAGGAGGATCAGGGCGATGACCAGCCACCAGCAGACCCGGGCCCCGACGGCGACGCCTTTGTGCAGACGGCCGCGGCTGCGGCGCGCCGCGGGCGGGGTGACGGGCTGGTGCTGGGGCTCGGTCATGGCGGTCTCCCGGGTCCGGGGGCGATCAGGGCTGGGCGGCGGTGAGCGCGACCAGCAGGGGCACGGTCCGGGCCGGCGGTACGGCGTACCGGCCGCGGCCCGTGGTGTGGAGCCAGCCCGCGGAGCTGAGCTGGCGGAGGTGGTGGTAGATCTGGCCGGAGGTGCCGAGGCCGTCGAGTTCGGCCAGTTCGGCGGCGGTACGGCGGCCCCCGAGGATCTCCCTCAGCAGCCGGAGCCGGACCGGATGGCCGAGTGCGGCGAGCGCGTCGGCCGATGCGGTCCAGTCCCGGTCCAGCAGTACGTCCGCGAGAAGGCCGAACTGCCACTCGTACCGCTCGCCGGTCGGCAGGGCGACGTCCCCGGTGAACAGCACCCCGCCGGTGTCCGCGCCGAGGCCGGCCAGCTGCTCCTTCAGACCCTTCAGGGCCCAGAAGGACTCCTGTCCGGGGTCCTCGCCGGGCCGGCCGGCCGGGCTGAAGGCTTCCCTCTCCTCCAGTGCGGCCAGCCGGAGTTCCAGCTCGGCGACGCGCTGCTCCAGGTCCATGACACCCATCCTACGTAGTTACGAAATTACGTGCAAGCATCGTTCGGGGACGGGCCGGGGAACGGCAGAGCCCCCGCCCGCGCGAACGCGGACGGGGGCTCGGAAGGGCCGTTCGGGCCGGACCGTCAGGCCAGCAGCGCCGGGATCGTCCCCTCGTACGCCGTACGCGCCTCGTCCAGCGGGATCGTGAACTCCCCCTGCACCTCCAGCGCATCGCCGTCGACCACACCGATACGGGTCACGGGCAGCCCGCGCGCCCCGCACATATCGGTGAACCGCAGCTCCTCGCTGCGCGGTACGGAGACCACCGCACGCCCGGCCGACTCGCTGAACAGGAAGGTAAAGGCGGAGAGACCGTCCGGGACGACCAGCCGCGCGCCGTGCCCGCCGCGCAGGGCCGACTCCAGGACCGCCTGCACCAGACCGCCGTCCGACAGATCGTGCGCCGCGTCGATCATCCCGTCGCGGGAGGCCGAGATCAGGATCTCGGCCAGCAGCTTCTCCCGGTCGAGGTCGACCGCCGGGGGCAGCCCGCCGAGGTGGTCGTGGACCACCTGCGACCAGGCCGAACCGCCGAACTCCTCCTTCGTGTCCCCGAGGAGGTACAGCAGCTGCCCCTCCTCGGCGAAACCGATCGGGGTACGGCGGTTGACGTCGTCGATCACACCGAGCACGGCGACGACCGGCGTCGGGTGGATCGCCGTCTCCCCGGTCTGGTTGTAGAGGGAGACATTGCCGCCGGTCACCGGCGTACCGAGGTGCAGACAGGCGTCCGCGAGACCGCGCGTGGCCTCCGCGAACTGCCACATCACGCCCGGGTCCTCCGGCGAGCCGAAGTTCAGGCAGTCGGAGACCGCCAGCGGCCGGGCACCCGAGGCGGCGACATTGCGGTACGCCTCCGCGAGCGCGAGCTGGGCGCCCGCGTACGGGTCGAGCTTGGCGTACCGGCCGTTGCCGTCGGTCGCCATCGCCACACCGAGGTTGGTCTCCTCGTCGATCCGGACCATGCCCGCGTCCTCGGGCTGCGCCAGGACCGTATTGCCCTGGACGAACCGGTCGTACTGGTCGGTGATCCACGCCTTCGACGCCTGGTTCGGCGAGGAGAGCAGCCGCAGCACCTGCGCCCGCAGCTCGGCGGAGTCCGCCGGCCGGGGCAGCGCACCCGCATCGTCCGCCTGGAGGGCGTCCTGCCACGCGGGGCGGGCGTAGGGACGCTCGTACACCGGGCCCTCGTGGGCGACGGTCCGCGGCGGTACGTCCACGATCTGCTCGCCGTGCCAGAAGATCTCCAGCCGCTCGCCCTCGGTGACCTCACCGATGACGGTGGCGATGACGTCCCACTTCTCGCAGATCTCCAGGAAGCGGTCGACCTTGCCGGGCTCGACGATCGCGCACATCCGCTCCTGCGACTCGCTCATGAGGATCTCCTCGGGCGAGAGCGTGGCATCGCGCAGCGGAACGGTGTCGAGGTCGATGTGCATACCGCCGGAACCGGCGCTGGCCAGCTCGCTGGTCGCACAGGACAGTCCGGCGCCGCCCAGGTCCTGGATGCCCGCGACGAGCTTCTCCCGGAAGATCTCCAGGGTGCACTCGATGAGCAGCTTCTCCTGGAAGGGGTCGCCGACCTGGACCGCGGGCCGCTTGGCGGGGCCGGTGCTGTCGAAGGTCTCGGAGGCCAGCACGGAGACGCCGCCGATACCGTCGCCGCCGGTCCTGGCGCCGTACAGGATGACCTTGTTGCCGGGGCCCGAAGCCTGCGCGAGATGGATGTCCTCGTGCTTCATGACCCCGATACAGCCCGCGTTGACCAGCGGATTGCCCTGGTAGCAGGGGTCGAAGACGACCTCGCCACCGATATTCGGCAGACCGAGGCAGTTGCCGTAGCCGCCGATGCCCGCGACCACGCCCGGCAGGACGCGGCGGGTGTCGGGGTGGTCGGCCGCGCCGAAGCGGAGCGGGTCGACGACGGCGACCGGGCGGGCACCCATCGCGAGGATGTCGCGGACGATGCCGCCGACTCCGGTGGCCGCGCCCTGGTAGGGCTCGATATAGGAGGGGTGGTTGTGCGATTCGACCTTGAAGGTGACCGCATAGCCCTGGCCGACGTCGACGACGCCCGCGTTCTCCCCGATGCCGACGAGCATCGCGTCGTTCTCGGGGGCCTTCTCGCCGAACTGCCGGAGATGGACCTTGCTGGACTTGTACGAGCAGTGCTCGGACCACATGACCGAGTACATGGCCAGCTCGGCACCGGTCGGACGGCGGCCGAGGATCTCGCGGATCCGGGCGTACTCGTCCTGCTTCAGCCCGAGCTCGGCCCAGGGCTGTTCGGCGTCGGGCGTGCCCGCGGCGTGCTTGACCGTGTCGAGGCTCATGCTGCCACCAGCTTCTTGATGATCGACGTGAAGAAGGGGAGGCCGTCGGTGCGGCCGGTGCCGATCAGCGGCTCCACGGCGTGCTCCGGGTGCGGCATCAGCCCGACGACATTGCCCTCGGCGTTGGTGATGCCGGCGATGTCGCGCAGCGAGCCGTTGGGGTTGGTGCCGAGATAGCGGAACGCCACCCGGCCCTCCGCCTCCAGTTCGTCGAGGACCCGCTCGTCCGCGACGTAACGGCCGTCGATGTTCTTCAGGGGTACGGAGATCTCCTGGCCCGCCGAGTAATCGGAGGTCCATGCGGTCTCCGCGTTCTCCACCCGGAGGCGCTGATCCCGGCAGATGAAGTGGAGATGATTGTTCCGGAGCATGGCACCGGGCAGCAGATGCGACTCGGTGAGGATCTGGAAACCATTGCAGATACCGAGAACCGGCAGACCGGCCCTCGCCTGTTCGATGATCGTCTCCATCACCGGCGAGAAGCGGGAAATGGCACCGGCCCGGAGATAGTCGCCGTAGGAGAACCCACCGGCGAGGACGACGGCGTCCACCTGGTGGAGATCTTTGTCACGGTGCCAGAGGGAGACGGGTTCGGCGCCGGCGAGACGGATCGCCCGAAGGCTGTCCCGGTCGTCGAGCGTGCCGGGGAACGTGACGACCCCGATACGAGTTGTCACGACTCGTCTACCTTTACAACGAAGTCTTCGATGACGGTGTTGGCGAGAAACGTCTCGGCCATCTCATGGATACGGGCGAGGGCGGCGTCGTCGACCGGCCCCTCGACCTCCAGCTCGAAACGCTTTCCCTGACGTACGTCCGCGATGCCGTCGAATCCGAGGCGGGGCAGTGCGCGCTGCACCGCCTGCCCCTGCGGGTCGAGGATCTCGGGCTTGAGCATGACGTCGACTACGACGCGTGCCACGGGCACTCCCGGGGTGATGTGGTGCGAAGGCGGTCCGCTCAGCGTACCCGGCCGGAAAATCTACTCGCGTAGATATCCAACAGGTCGCACCGGGGAACACGGCAGGAACATCCGGGGCGGCAAACGGTGGAAATCCAGCAGAATTTCCCGGGCACTTTGCCGGACTCCGGTGTGTTCCGGTGGGGCGGGTGGTGCGAACCGGAGGGGGAACCGCGCTCCGGTCCCGCCCGAAACGCACCCTGCATCCCGGCAACGCCCCCCGGCCCGCTCCCGTTCGTCTTCGGGTGCCTCAGTACGGGTTCGGTCACGGAAGACGCGCGGGCAATTGCCCGCTCTTCACAATGCCCGGTCGGTCGCTGTACAAAGGAATACGTAACCCTCATTGCCGGAAAGTCGGTATCACCATCCGGAGCCGGTGACGGAACCGGCTGCCCCCTTACCCGGCCCATCGGCCGGAGGATGCGATACCGCGGGAAAGGACCGATATCCGTGGCTCAGCGAGTAGTGGTCGCGCTCTTCGACGACATCGACGGAGGCGAAGCGGCGGAAACGGTCACGTTCGGCCTGGACGGGAAGTCGTACGAGATCGACCTCAATACCGCGAACGCCAGGAAACTGCGTTCGGCGCTCGCGCCCTACCTGACGGCCGGGCGCAAGCAGCCCGCCGGCGGCCGGCGGCGGCCGGCCAGGACCACGTACAAGCACACCACGCTGGAGCCGTCCCCGGCCGCCGTACGGGCCTGGGCGCAGTCCAACAAGATGGAGGTGCCGGCCCGGGGCCGGATTCCCAAGGCGGTGTACGAGGCCTTCCGCAAGGCGAGTTGAGCGGTGGCGGCGGGGCCGGAGGGCGGGGCCGGGTCCGTACCGCCGGAACGCCGTGATCGACAGTGATCGGCCATGATCGAAGCGCCGCTCCGGCCGAGCCTCGGCCGCACTCCGGCTGTCCTACGGGCCCGCTCGGGGCCCGCTCGGGGCGCAAGATCCACTCGTGAACCGGCCCGGCCCGGTTCCGAGTTGCACAACCCCCCGGGGAGTCGGCTAAAGTCTGAGTCACGCCGAGGGGCGAGGCCGAAAATCCCACCTCAGCAGCGTGCGGGTGTAGTTCAGTAGTAGAACATCCCCCTTCCAGGGGGAAGGCGCAGTGTGCAATCCCTGTCACCCGCTCTCATCACTGTCATCGACCACTCCGGTGGATCGGGTACAGTGGTGTTCGCACCGCAGGCGAAAGCCCAGCGGGAGCATGCGGACGTAGCTCAGTTGGTAGAGCGCAACCTTGCCAAGGTTGAGGTCGCCAGTTCGAACCTGGTCGTCCGCTCAGCGATAAGGCCCCGGTCGAAAGACCGGGGCCTTTCGCATTCTCTGAGCTTCCTTCCCGGGGCTTCCGCCATGACAAATGTCATCGGGGCCGGTGACAGCCCGCACTGCCCGCGGCCACCCGGCGGCGGAAGTCTTGAGGCATGACCACTGACCAGTACGTGATCACCGCCGAGGACCTGCGGCGCAGTTATGCGGGAGGCTTCGAAGCCGTACGCGGAGTCTCCTTCTCCGTGGCCCGCGGCGAGATCTTCGCCCTGCTCGGGACGAACGGCGCCGGCAAGACCTCGACGGTCGAGCTGCTCGAAGGGCTCGCCGCCCCGTCCGCCGGATCCGTACGCGTCCTCGGCCACGATCCGTACCGCGAACGCGCCGCCGTCCGCCCCCGCATCGGGGTCATGCTCCAGGAAGGCGGCTTCCCCTCCGACCTCACGGTCACCGAGACCGCCCGGATGTGGGGCGACTGCACCAGCGGGGCGCGTCCGGTCGCCGAGGCGCTGGAGCTGGTCGGGCTGGCGGCGCGGGCCAAGGTCAGGGTCAGTCAGCTCTCCGGCGGCGAACGGCGCCGGCTCGACCTGGCGCTGGCGCTGATCGGCCGCCCCGAGGTCCTCTTCCTCGACGAGCCGACCACCGGTCTCGACGCGGAGGGGCGGCGGGACACCTGGGATCTGGTGCGGGCGCTGCGGGACACCGGGACGACCGTCCTGCTGACCACGCACTACCTGGAGGAGGCGGAGACGCTGGCCGACCGGCTGGCGATCATGCACCAGGGAGTGATCGTCACCACCGGCAGCCCCGCCGACGTCACGGCCGAGCGCCCGGCACGGATCCGGTTCCTGCTGCCGCCGGACGTACCGGCCGCCCGGCTGCCGCTCTCCCTGAAGGCCGGGGCCGCGGGGCGGCACGTGGAGATCCGCACCCATGAACTCCAGACGGCCCTGGAGGAACTGCTGCGGTGGGCCCGCGAGAACCGGGTGCAGCTGGAGGGCCTCGACGCCCGTGCCGCCTCCCTCGAAGAGGCATTCCTTGAAATAGCTCAGACCGAAATGGCGGGTATGTGACATGGCGGCAACGGTGCTGGACGGTTCGGGTACGGGAGCGGGCACGGCCCGCCGGACCACGGTGGCGCAGCGGCTGACCGCCCTCGGCCGGGCCGAGCTGATCCTGCTGCTGCGGAACCGGACCGCGCTCTTCATGGCGCTGGCGATGCCGCTCGCGCTGGTGCTGACGATGCAGGCATCGCTGAAGGAGATGGACCTCGGCAAGGCCGGGATGAGCATCGCCGAGGCCGCGGTGATCGGCGGAACCGGCTTCATCCTGCTGCTGGTCGTCCATGTGAACCTGGTCTCGGCCTATGTGGCGCGGCGCGAGGAACTGGTCCTCAAGCGGCTGCGCACCGGGGAGATCTCCGACCGGGAGATCCTCGCCGGGACGGCACTGCCCTCGGTGGGGCTGGCGCTGGCCCAGGTCGGGCTGCTGCTGGTGGCGGCGGTGGTGTTCCTCGACCTCCGCGCGCCGCAGCGGCCGGATCTGCTGCTGGCCGGGGTGGTGCTGGCGCTGGCGGTGCTCGCCTCGCTGGCCGCGCTGATCTCGGCGTGGACCCGGACCGTGGAGAGCTCCCAGCTCACCGTGATGCCGATGCTGATGATCTCGTCGATCGGTTCGGGGCTCTTCGTACCGGTCGAGCTGATGCCGGACAACATCCGCGCGGTGGCGGAGCTGCTGCCGATGACCGGGGCGATGACCCTGATCCGCGACGGCTGGCTCGGGGTGTCCGACGGTAAGGACCTGCTGGGGGCCGCACTCACGGCCTTGGCGTGGGTGGCGCTCTCGGTGTTTGCTGTGAACCGGTGGTTCCGCTGGGAGCCGCGCCGCTGACCTGTAGTTTTGCCGGTGAGAGCCAGGGGGTTGCTGTGCGTGTGAAGGGCTGGAGCGGGCGCGGCAAGCTCGCCAAGATCAATATCTACTCCCGCGGCACGGTGTACTTCACCCACTGGGTCAATGCGGCCTTCTTCGTTCTGATGATCGTGATCGAACCCATCAGGGAGCGGACTCCCGCGATCGCTGTGACCGGGGTACTGACCGGCACCGTCTCGGCCTTCGTCTGCGCCCGGCTGCTCCGCCGTGCGATGGACGCCTATCTGGGGCAGGGCGAGGTCTCCCGGGTCCTGCTGGTGGCGGGCGGCGCGTTGGGTGCGGTGAACGCCGGTCTCGGACTGATCGTCGCCATGACCGGGGTCGTCGGCCGGCGCGACGAGGGTCTGGTGTATCTGGCCGTCGGCGGACTGATCCCCTTTCTGCTCGTGCACAGCCTCTTGGTGCCGGTCCGGACCACAGTCCTGGTCCAGGGTTCGCTGGTGACCGGGATCACCGGGCTGCTGGCGCTCGGCGGCGCCCCGTGGTCCACCCTGGTGGGCACCTTTCTGTCCGCCGCGTTCATGACCGGGTGGATGGCCTTCGCCGTGATCGCGTCCATGTGGGGACTGAAGGTCGTCGGAGAGCTGCGGGACGCCCGGGATGTCCGGGCCCGGCTGGCGGTCGCCGAGGAGCGGCTGCGGTTCGGGCGGGATCTGCACGATGTCCTCGGCCGGAATCTGGCGGTGGTGGCGCTCAAATCGGAGCTGGCGGTGCAGTTGGCCCGGCGAGGCCGTGCCGAGGCCGTCGACCAGATGGTCGAGGTGCAGCAGATCGCCCAGGACTCGCAGCGCGAGGTGCGCGAGGTGGTCCGGGGCTACCGGGAAGCGGATCTGCGGGTCGAGCTGGAGGGGGCCCGGTCGGTGCTGGGCGCGGCCGGAATCATCTGCAAGGTCATCGCGGACGAGGTGGACGAGCTGCTGCCGGCACCGGCGCGGTCGGCGCTGGGGTGGGTGGTCCGGGAGGCGACGACCAATGTGCTGCGGCACGGGGACCCGCGGCGCTGCACGATCTCGTTGGGAGCCGTCGGCGGCGCGGTCGTCCTGGTGGTGGAGAACGACCGTGCGGATACGGCGTCGCTCCGCCCGGACGGCGGCGGCTCCGGCCTCGCAGGCCTGCGGGAGCGGCTGGCAGCGGTGGGTGGCACCTTGGAGGCGGCCCCGGTCCGCGGCGCCCGTTTCCGGGTGACGGCCCGGATCCCGGCGGCGGGTGTTCCGGCGGCGCGCGGGGCAGGGCCGGACGGGGGCGCCGGGGCGAAACAGGAGGCGCCGGGCCGGGAGGCCGTGGCCGGTGGGGAGGATGTGGCATGACCGCCGTACGCGTACTGCTCGCCGACGACGAGCATCTGATCCGCGGTGCCCTGGCCGCGCTGCTCGCCCTGGAAGACGATCTGGAGGTCGTCGCCGAGGCCGCGTCCGGCCCCGAGGCCCTCGCCATGGCCCGGATCCACCGGCCCGATGTCGCCGTACTGGACCTGCAGATGCCGGGGGCGGACGGTGTGAGTGTCGCCACATCCCTGCGGGCCGAACTGCCCGGCTGCCGGACCATGATCGTGACCAGTCATGGTCTGCCGGGCCATCTCAAACGCGCCCTGACCGCCGGGGTCCGCGCCTTCGTCCCCAAGACGGTCAGCGCTCAGCGGCTCGCCGAGATCATCCGTACCGTCCACGAGGGAAATCGCTATGTCGACCCGGAGTTGGCCGCGGACGCGATCTCCGCGGGCGACTCCCCGCTGACCGCTCGCGAGGCCGAGGTGCTGGAGCTGGCGGCGGACGGGGCGCCGATCGCGGAGATCGCCCGGCGGGCCGCGCTCTCCCAGGGCACGGTCCGGAACTATCTCTCCTCGGCGGTTTCGAAGCTGGGCGCCGAGAACCGTCACTCGGCGGCCCGTCTCGCCCGCGAGCGCGGTTGGGTATAGTAGGCAGCGCGCAACGGCGCAGTGCGGACGTAGCTCAGTTGGTAGAGCGCAACCTTGCCAAGGTTGAGGTCGCCAGTTCGAACCTGGTCGTCCGCTCGGTGAAAAGACCCCGGTCCTCCTCGGAGGGCCGGGGTCTTTCACGTATGCCCGCGGACCGCCCCGGGCTCCCGTCCGCCGGGAGCCCGGGGCCCGGCCTCACCAGGTCTCGCCGGTCAGCATCTCGTACGCCTCCACGTACTTCGCCCGGGTCGCGGCGGTGACCTCGGGCGGCAGCGGGGGCGGCGGCTGCTCGCTCCTGCGGTCCCAGCCCGACGCCGGGGACGTCAGCCAGTCACGGACGTACTGCTTGTCGTACGACGGCTGGGCGCGGCCCGGCTGCCACTGGTCGGCCGGCCAGAAGCGGGACGAGTCGGGTGTGAGGACCTCGTCCGCGAGGACCAGCTGCCCGGCGTCGTCGTAGCCGAACTCGAATTTGGTGTCGGCCAGGACGATGCCCCGCTCGCGGGCGATGTCCCGGGCCCGGCCGTAGACCGCGAGCGTCGTCTGCCGCAGCAGCGCCGCGGGCTCGGCGCCGATCCGCCGGGCGACCTCCTCGTAGGGGACGTTCTCGTCGTGGTCCCCGACCTCGGCCTTGGTGGCGGGGGTGAAGATCGGCGCGGGCAGTTCGGAGCCGTCGACGAGTCCTTCGGGGAGCGCGAGCCCGCAGACCGTACGCGTCTCGTTGTACTCGGCGAGCCCGGAGCCGGTGAGATAGCCGCGGGCGACCGCTTCGACGGGGATCATCCGCAGCGATTTGCAGACCAGGGTGCGGCCTTCCCAGTCGGCGGGGGCCCCGGCGGGCGGCTCGGTGCTCAGGACGTGGTGGGGGATCAGGTCGGTGAGGCGGTCGAACCACCACAGCGAAAGGCGGGTGAGGACCCGGCCCTTGTCGGGGATCTCGGTCGGCAGCACCCAGTCGTAGGCGGAGATGCGGTCGGTCGCGACCATCACGAGGTCACCCGCGTCGTTGCGGTACAGCTCCCGCACCTTGCCGGTGTGGAGGTGGACCAGCCCCGGCACCTGCGGCGCCTCGGGCTTTTCGACGAATCCGGACACGGCTGCTCCTGGTGGTTTCCGACGTGCGTGGCTGGGGCCGATTGTCTCAGCAGGGGCCGGGCGTCTGCCTGACGGGCCGCCCGTGACTCCGGTCGCGCTCGGGGCGGGCGTCCCCGCGCCGGGCGCGTCTGCGCCGGTCGCGTCTGCGTCAGTCGCGTCTGCGTCAGTCGCGCTTGCAGATCCGGTCGAGGAGATTGGCGGTGGCCCGCTGGATCCTCGGGTCGGCGTGGCCGGGCCGGTCCAGCGCGGGTGACCAGGCGAAGGTGCCGGACGCGAAGACGAGGGCGCCGGACGGTGCGCGGTAGAGGGAGGTCTCCTGGTGGCGCAGCACCCCCGCGCCGTCCGGGTAGGGGGAGTGGGCGAGGAGGATCCGGCGGCGGTGCTCGGGCAGCGGGGTGCGCGGGAAGTAGCGGTCGGCCTCGCCCGCGACCAGGCCGGGCAGTTCGTCGCCCTCCCCCGCGCCGGTGGCCTCCCAGAGCCAGTGGTCCGCGTTCCGTACGACCAGCGGATGCGGTTCGGGCACCCGGCCCTCGTACTGGATGCCGAGCAGCTGCTGCTCGGCGCGGTCGGCCTCGCGCCAGAGCGCCGATCTGCCGGGGCCGCGGCGTTTGCGGCAGGTCAGCAGGCGGTTCTCGGCGCCGGAGGGGGAAGGGCCCAGCTCGACCTGCCAGTAGAGGGTGTTGGCGGAGAGGAAGACGAGGGAGGTGCCCCGGTCGCGGGCGGCCTCGGCGGCGCGGCGCATGGGGACGGACCAGTACTCGTCGTGGCCGGGGAAGACCAGTCCGCGGTAGGTGGTCGGGTCGATGCGTCCGGCGTGCAGATCGCGGGTGTCGGCGTAGGCGAGGTCGTAGCCGTACCGCTCGGCCCAGCGGATGAAGTCGTAGGCGTGGCCGACGTGCAGCGGCAGTCCGGAGCCCGCGTACGGCCGGTCGAAGGAGAGCGTGGTCGCGGCGGAGTCCTCGCCGAGCAGCCGGCCCTCCTCGTCCCAGGCGTGGTAGAGGCTGGCGCCGGTGCGGCCGTCCTCGGGGTAGAGGTTGTACGCCTGCCAGGTGATGTCGGGGAGGACCAGCAGCAGATCGGCGGCGCGGTCGTCGCGGACCGTGAAGGGGATGTGGGAGCGGTAGCCGTCGGCCGTGGTGAGGACGGCGACATAGGCGCCGACGGCCCAGTACGAGGGGATCTGGAGGCGCCAGGAGAGCCACCAGTGGTGGCAGGAGACCGTGCGGCCGGCGGTGAGCGGGGGGTGCTGGACGATGCCGGAGAGCCGGGGGCTGGTGGTGACCTTGAAGGCGCCGTGTCCGGCGTAGTGGCCGATGCGGTAGACGTCGACGAGGAACTGCTGCGGCGGGTCGACGGTGATGTGGAAGTCGATGGACTCGCCCGGGGCGACCGGGCCGTTGGAGACGAAGCCTTTGATCTGCCGGTGGACGTCGTCGGCGGTGCGGGGGGCGCGGGTGCTGCGGCCGCGGTCGGGGTCGGCGTACCAGGGGACGGCGCGGCCGGTGTCGTCGAGGTACTGCTCGCTGCTGCGGAGCCAGGGCAGCGGGCCCTGGCCGAAGGGGTCGGTCACGGCGTGGGCGAGGGCACCGGACTCCCAGCGGGGGACCCGGGGCGGGGGCGTGGCCGCGGTGGGGCGGGGGGAGCGGTGCGCGTCCCGCGGGGCGCCCGGACCGGGCGTGGGGTCCGTACGGCTCGCGGTGTCCGTACGGCTCGCGGGGGCAGGGCGGTTCGCGGTGTCCGTACGGTTCGCGGGGTCGGCACCATCCGCACCGCTCGCACCGTGCGTACCGTGGCCGGCGTGCGTACCGCTCTCGGCGTCCTCCGCCCCGCCGGTCGGCGCTCCGGTGGCGGTGCGGCCGCGGCGGGAGCCGTTCCCGGTGGTCCCCCTGCTCTCCATGGGCCCCGTCTCCCCCATACCGTCGCGCCCCTTCTCGTACGTCCGCTTCTCCGTACGCCGCGCCCGTGTCCCGGTGCGGCCGGGGTGTGCTCGTGCCGGTGCGCGCCGCGCCCGGCGCCGTACGCCGTCCGGTGTCCTGAGGCGTACGGCACGGCTCGGTGGACCGTCGACGGCAGCCTCGGTACGCCGCCCGGGGGCGCAACCCCAGCACATCACATTACGCGCTCGGCCCGTCACCCTTCGTCGTGAAAATGTGTCCGGTCGGGCAGCGGTAAGCCGGTTTTGCCGGGGTTTCTACGGGAAGGCGGACGGCCGTGGCCAAGGCCACTGGGGCGTCACGGCACGAGCGCCCTGCACTACACCAGGCGTACGGGCTTCTCCGCCCGGACACCCGTGGCCGCGAGCCAGGCGCGCAGCGGTCCCGGGTCACCGTCCTCCGTCAGGGCGAGGACCCCGGAGGAGAGATCGGCGCACCGCTCCTCGTGCAGCAGGAGGACCGGGCCGTCCAGCCAGTCGAGGCCGGGGAGGGCCCCTGCGGTGTCGACGGCGGCGCAGCAGACCATCGCGGTGACATGGTCGGCGAGGAGGTCCCGGCCGGTGCGCGGCGGCTGGAGGGGGAAGAGGGGCAGCGGGTCGGCGCCCCAGCCGTGGGGCGCGTCGACGGCCGCCGGGGCGGCGGCCCCCTGGTCCGGTCCCGTCGCGCCCGGGCCGCCGCCCCGGTGGGTCCGGGCCGCCTCCTCGCGGGCGACGGCGGCGGTGATTCCGGCCGCGAGCCGGTCGACGGCTTCCGGGCGGGGCCCCGAGAGATGGGCCAGGATCCGTTCGAGGGTGGGATCGTCGTCGGATCCGGCGGCGGTGGGCTCCGATGCGTCGAGTACATGGTGGAGGCGGGCCGCCTCCGTACGCCATTTGCGGTCTACGACCTCTTCCGGATACTGCCGCCAGTCGACGGGGGACCAGTCGGGTCCGGGTTGGGCGGGGCCGCCGTGGAAGAGGCGGGCGGCGAGGAGGGACGTGGCCTCGTCGACGGCACCCGGCTCCTCCAGCAGATCGCAGGCGGGCCGCTCGCCGAGCCGGGAGGCGAAGCCCTCGGCGAGCCGGTCGCGGCGGGACAGCTCGGTGAGCGCGGACACCACTCCGGCGTCCAGCCGGGAGGGCCAGCGACCCATGCGCCAGGCGGGCAGCGCGACGCGGGTCAGCAGCCGGTCCCAGCCCGCGTACGCCAGGCCGACCTGCTCCTGGGCGACGATCCGCAGGCCGTAGTCGACGGACTGGGCGCGTTCGGACGCGGCGGCGGCGACTCCGCGCTCCATCTCCGCAGCATGCACCCGGCAGCTCCGCAGCAGAAGGCGGGCGATCCGGCCGGTGAACCCGAGGGCGATCCGGCGGGGCAGCCCGAGAAGCCTTTTCGGGGCGAAGGCGCGCCGGCCGGGGGCGGGCCGGGCGGCGAGGGCCACCGCGGCGTCCAGACCCCGGACGAACCGGCGCGCGGTGGCTATGTCGGGCTGGGCCGCCGATGCCGTACCGGCGACGACGGGGGCGAGCAGGGCGCGCAGCTCGGCCACCCGCATCCACCAGAGGAACGGGGAGCCGATGACCAGGACGGGTGCCCGGTCGCTGCGCCGCAGCCGGCTGCCGGGATGGCTGGGACGGCCGGGAGGAGTGTGGGCCGGGTGGGTGCGGTCCTCCAGCCAGCTGTCGCAGTCGGGGGTCAGCGCGACCGCGGAGGGCGCGGGCACGTCGAGCCGCTCGGCGAGATCCCCGACCAGGCGGTAGAGATCGGGGGCCGACCGCTCGGACAGTTCGACGGTCGGGCTGAGCGCCGGCTCGGCGCGTGCGATCACCGCGGCGACGGCGAGCGCGGCCGCCGCGGTGACGACGGCGGCCACCGCGGCGACGGTGCGGGCGGCATCCCAGCCCCCGCCGGTCATATGGCCGGAGAAACCCCCGGCGAAGAGCACCACGGCCACGGCCGCGGGAAGGATCGCGACGGCGACCGCCCGGCCGCGGATCCGCAGCACGGCCAGCGCTCGTGCGCGCGCGGCCCGCGCGCCGATGGACTCATTGATTCCGGTCATGGACACGGTCGGTCCTCACCCCCTCTGCCCCGCGACGGTGGACGGTGTAGGTGCACTCCCACTGTGGCACCCGCCACCGACATCGCAATGCCGGTGGGCCAAGTGCCGGAACGCCCTCGCCGCACCATAGTTGGGGCGGTCGCGGGCGTCATCCGGATGGCCGAGCGTCACTCGATGGAATGGCCTTGGGCAAAGGTGCTGACGAATGGGTGGGCGGTGTGAGTTCCGTGTGTAGACGGCGTGAATGCGCTGTTCCGGGTGGGTAGGGCGGTGCGGAACGGGCCCGTATCGGGGGCGGTGGCGCCGGGGTACGTACCGCCGGGTACGGAAACGGGCCGGGCCCGGGGAGCTGCCCCGGTCCCGGCCCGTTTCCCTGCGTATCTCGGCAGGCGCCCCGTGTCTATGCGGACTCGGCGGCGTCGCGGGCGATGTCCGTACGGTGGTGGGAGCCGTCCAGGCCGATCCGGCCGACGGCGGCGTACGCACGCTCCCGGGCCTCGCGCAGGTCCTTTCCGGTCGCGGTGACCGAAAGCACCCGGCCGCCCGCGCTGACGACGGTGTCGCCGTCCTGCCGGGTACCGGCGTGGAGGACGTACGCGTGCGGCGCGTCCTGCCCCGCGACCTCCGCGAGCCCGGTGATCGGGTCGCCGGTACGCGGGGTGTCCGGGTAGTTGTGGGAGGCGACGACGACGGTGACGGCCGCGTCCTCGTGCCAGCGCAGCGGCGGCTCGTCGGCGAGGGTGCCCTTGGCGGCGTGGAGCAGGACGCCCGCGAGGGGGGTGCGCAGCCGGGCGAGGACGACCTGGGTCTCCGGGTCGCCGAAGCGGGCGTTGAACTCGATGACGCGGACGCCGCGGGAGGTGATCGCCAGGCCCGCGTAGAGCAGTCCGGCGAACGGCGTACCGCGGCGGCGCAGCTCGTCCACGGTCGGCTGGAGGACCGTGGACATGACGTCGTCGACGAGCTTGGGATCGGCCCAGGGCAGCGGGGAGTAGGCACCCATACCGCCGGTGTTGGGGCCCTCGTCGCCGTCGAGGGCGCGCTTGAAGTCCTGGGCGGGGGTGAGCGGGACGACGGTCTCGCCGTCGGTGATCGCGAAGAGGGAGACCTCGGGGCCGTCGAGGTACTCCTCGATGACGACGCGGTCGCAGGCGAGGGCATGGGCCCGGGCGGTGGCGAGGTCGCCGGTGACGACGACGCCCTTTCCGGCGGCCAGACCGTCGTCCTTGACGACGTAGGGGGCGCCGAAGGCGTCGAGGGCCTCGTCGATCTCCTCGGCGTTCGTGCAGACGTAGGAGCGGGCGGTGGGCACTCCGGCCGCGGCCATGACGTCCTTGGCGAAAGCCTTGGAGCCTTCGAGCTGTGCGGCTTCCCCGGAGGGGCCGAAGCACGGGATCCCGGCGGCGCGGACGGCATCGGCGACCCCGGCGACGAGCGGTGCCTCCGGCCCCACGACGACGAGACCGGCTTCCAGATCGGCCGCGAGGCGGGCGACGGCGGCACCGTCGAGTGCGTCGACCGGGTGCAGTTCGGCGACCTCGCCGATGCCCGCATTGCCGGGCGCGCAGTGCACAGCGGTGACGTCGGGGTCGAGGGAGAGAGAGCGGCACAGGGCGTGTTCGCGGGCGCCGCCGCCGATGACGAGGACCTTCACGGGCGCCAGCCTAACCGGCCGGGAGCCGTGCCCTTCTGTACGGGCCTCCTAAGCGGCCGCTCTACTCGTTCGTATATTCCTCCAGGATGGTGGCGCCCAGCTCGCGCACGATCAGGTCGTGGCCGGAGAGCGCGGAGTCGACGAGGTCGGGGTCGTCGTCCTCCGGGATGTCGTCCTCGGGGGCGACGGGCGGGGGGCCGCTGTACGCCTCGGGGGCCGGCGGCGGGGGCTGCGCGGCCGGGGGGCGCTCGGCGGGCGGCTGCTGCGCGGGAGCCGACGGGGCCTGGGCGGGAGCGGGCGGGGGGCCGCTCGGGGTGGCGGGGGCCGCGGGGCGCTGGGGGGTGGCGGGGGCCTGGGAGGGCCTGCCGTAGCCACCGCTTCCGCCGCCGCCGGGGCCCGAGGGTCCGCCGGCGCCGCCCGTGGGGTCGACGATGGCTTCGATCTTCCACTGGACGTGGAACTGCTCGGCCAGGGCCTGGCGGAGGACTTCTTCGCTGCCGCTGGTCGCGAAGTTGTCGCGGGCGCCGGGGTTGAGGAAGCCGATCTGGAGCGTGGTGCCGTCGAACCCGGCGACCTGGGCGTTCTGGCTGAGGAGAATCCAGGTGAAGCGGCGGCGGTTCTTCACGGCCTCCAGGATCCCGGGCCACATGTTCCGCACCTGGGCGGCGCCCTGCGCCATTCCGGGCGCGGCGGGGGCGGGGGCTTGGGACGACTGGGGCTCCGGAACCGGCGCGGACGGCGCGGCGGGCGCCGGCGCGGGCCGGGTGCCCTCGCCGGGCGCGGTGGCGGTGGGCCAGCCGCC
This sequence comes from Streptomyces tsukubensis, assembly GCF_003932715.1. Taxonomy (NCBI): domain Bacteria; kingdom Bacillati; phylum Actinomycetota; class Actinomycetes; order Kitasatosporales; family Streptomycetaceae; genus Streptomyces; species Streptomyces tsukubensis. The sequence continues at coordinate 3,764,917 of NZ_CP020700.1, forward strand.
GGGCCGCCGGCCGCCGTCGCCCGCGGAGGAACCGGCGCCGGGCCAGGCTCCGGGCCGCTGCTGGGAGGGCTGGGCAGGGGCCTGCTGCTGGGCGGGCTCGGGGGCGGCGGGCGGGCCCTGCGGCGCGGCGGGAGCGACGGGGGCGACGGGCTCAGGGGCGGCGGGTACGGCCTGGGGGGGGTGCGCGGCGGAGGCCGCTCCCCCGCCTCCGTACCCCATGGGCACACCGCCGGGCGCGGGCGCGGCCAGCCCGGCGGAGAAGGTCGCACCCGCGGCGACGCCGCGCTCCAGCCGGTCGAGCCGGGCCTGGAGCGAACGCTCGTCGTCGAAGGCGCCGGGCAGCAGCACTCGGGCGCAGATCAGCTCCAGCTGGAGCCGGGGCGCGGTGGCCCCGCGCATCTCGGTGAGCCCGGTGTTGACCAGGTCGGCGGCGCGGCTCAGCTCGGCGGCGCCGAAGACGGAGGCCTGCCCCTGCATCCGCTCGACGACATCGGCGGGGGCGTCGATGAGGCCCTTCTCGGCGGCGTCGGGGACGGCGGCCAGGATCACCAGATCGCGCAGCCGCTCCAGCAGATCGGCGACGAAGCGCCGGGGGTCGTTGCCGCCCTCGACGATCTGGTCGACGACCTCGAAGGCCGCGGCGCCGTCACCGGCGGCGAAGGCGTCCACGACGGAGTCGAGCAGGGAACCGTCCGTGTACCCGAGGAGGCCGGTGGCCATGGCATAGGTCACACCCTCCTCGGTGGCCCCCGCCAGCAGCTGGTCCATCACCGACATGGAGTCCCGCACGGACCCGGCACCGGCCCGGACGACCAGCGGCAGGACCCCGTCGGCGACGGGGATCTTCTCCTGACCGCACACCTCGCCCAGATAGTCCCGCAGGGTCCCGGGGGGGACGAGCCGGAACGGGTAGTGGTGCGTACGCGAGCGGATGGTCCCGATGACCTTCTCCGGCTCGGTGGTCGCGAAGATGAACTTCAGATGCTCCGGCGGCTCCTCGACCACCTTCAGCAGGGCATTGAAGCCCTGCGGGGTGACCATATGGGCCTCGTCGATGATGTAGATCTTGTAGCGGCTGCCCGCCGGCCCGAAGAACGCCTTTTCCCGCAGGTCACGGGCGTCGTCCACACCGCCGTGCGAGGCCGCGTCGATCTCGATGACATCAATGGACCCGGGCCCGTTGCGCGCGAGGTCCCGGCAGGACCGGCACTCTCCGCAGGGGGTCGGCGTCGGCCCCTGCTCGCAGTTCAGACAGCGGGCCAGGATCCGCGCACTGGTCGTCTTGCCGCACCCGCGCGGCCCGCTGAACAGGTACGCGTGATTGACCCGGTTGTTCCGCAGGGCCTGCTGCAACGGGTCAGTGACATGCTCCTGCCCGATGACCTCGGCGAACGATTCCGGGCGATAGCGGCGGTACAACGCAAGCGACGACACACCTACGAGGCTATCGGTCCCCACCGACAACCGTCCCCCACTGCCCCCACCCGCACCCCCGCACAACGCAAGCGCCCCCCACGCACCCGCCAGAGCCGACCTACCCTTGCTGCCTTCCGGCCCTGGGGGAGTTCAGTCAGATAGCGCCACGTGAGGGGCTCCGCACAGGGTACCCGATCCCGGGGGGTGGGAACGAGTTCGCGAGCACTGCTCAGCGTCTTGTATTGTTTGCCGCGGAGGATTCGCCTAGAGGCCTAGGGCGCACGCTTGGAAAGCGTGTTGGGGGCAACCCCTCACGAGTTCGAATCTCGTATCCTCCGCCAGTGCCTCACCGGGCACTAACGTCGAAGGCCCCGCTGCTTGCAGCGGGGCCTTCGACGTGCATGGTTCCCATGCCTGGCTATAGCCGTTGAGGACGGCCCAGCACACGCCGCGGTACTGGCCGCGTTTCGCCCGTGCCTCCGCATCAGCTCGCGAAGAAGCCGGGCATCACTGACGAACCAGCTGTCTTCGCCTGCGCGGCGGCTCCGGTCGATCTCCTGGTCGGCGAATCCGAGCCGGGCCTCAGCTTCTGCGAGGACTTGGAGGCGGAAGATCCGTGGGTCCCAGTCCGGACCCGTGGAGATCAGCAGGTCATGCGGCCCTTCCCAGCGGCCCATGGAGGCGTCTTCGAGTGCGCGCCGCACTGCCTCACCACCATCGGGCCGGGTGGATGTCCAGAGATCGGCCAGGCATCATTCCCGCTCCCACCGCCCTGGGCCCGTCCCGCCATGGTTGTCGTGCGGCGCCGGACCACCCGATGGGACATTCCAAGATCGCGTCCAGACCAGTCCCCCAAGCCATCCGGGGACGTATGTGATTGCGAGCGCGGGCGCCCGGTCCGTATCCTGCTGGGCAACGCGTTGACGGAGACGAGTAACCAGGGTTCACGCGAGCAGAGAGAGCCGCCGGTAGCTGGGAAGGCGGTCTCGCGCCCCGAGGCGAAGACCCTCCTGAGCGCGGGGAGGAACGGCCACGTCCGATGGCCCCATGCCCCGCCGGCTGACCCCCGTGACCGGGTACGAACGAGGCCGCCACCTGGGTGGCGGCGAAAGTGCGGTGGTACCGCGAGTTCCCCTTCTCGCCCGCACTCCCAAGGGATCATGACGAAGTCCTTCGGAGGACCGAAATGATCCACAGCCGCGTACACGTCTCCGACCTGCGAGAACACGTTGGCCGTACCGTCTCCGTCTGCGGATGGGTGAACACCCTCCGGCTGCAGAGCAAGATGCAATTCGTCGTCGTACGGGACGGCACCGGCATGGTGCAGGTGACCCACCGGCGCGACGGCGGACCGCTGGAAGCCCGGCTCGAATCCCTCACCCCCGAGTCCGCCGTCCGCATCACCGGCCGCGTCGTCGACGCCGCCCAGGTCAAGCTCGGCGGCCTGGAGATCGTCCCCGAAGCAGTCGAGATCCTGAACCTGGCCGCCACCCCGCTGCCGATCGACGAGCACACCGGTCTGGAGCAGCGCCTGGACTGGCGCTTCCTCGACGTACGCCGCCGGCCCGCCACCCAGCTGATGTTCGCCGTGCAGACCACCCTGGAGCAGGGCATGCGCGAGTACGCCTACGCGCAGGGCGCCACGGAGATGCACACCCCCAAGCTCATGGGCACCGCCTCCGAGTCCGGTGCGGAGGTCTTCAAGCTCGGCTACTTCGACCGCAGCGCCTATCTGGCGCAGTCGCCGCAGTTCTACAAGCAGATGGCGATCTCCGCCGGGATCGACAAGGTCTTCGAGATCGGGCCGGTCTTCCGTGCCGAACCGTCGTTCACCTCCCGGCACGCGACCGAGTTCACGGGCGTCGACGTCGAGCTGGCGTGGATCGACGGCGTTGAGGACGTGATGGCGTTCGAGGAACAGATGCTCGCCCATGCCATCGCCAAGGTCGCCGACGCGCACGGTGAGGCGATCGCCGAGCACTTCGGTGTCGAGGTCACCGTCCCCACAACGCCCTTCCCCCGCATCACCATGGCCGAGGCGCACAAGATCCTGCGCGAGGGCGGCTGGGACCCGGAGGGGATCAAGGAGGACCTGGACCCGGAGGGCGAGCGGAGCATCTCCGCCCATATCAAGGAGGCCACCGGGCACGAGTTCGTCTTCATCACCCACTACCCGGTGGGCATCCGGCCCTTCTACCACATGCGGCCGGCCGACGACCCGAGCGTGACGCTCAGCTTCGACCTTCTCTGGAAGGGCCTGGAGGTCACCACCGGTGCCCAGCGTGAGCACCGGTACGACGTGCTGCTGAAGCAGGCCGCCGAGAAGGGCATGAGCCCCGAGCCGCTGCAGGACTACCTGAACGCGTTCCGGTACGGATGCCCGCCGCACGGTGGTCTCGGCATGGGGCTCGGACGGGTGCTGATGGTGATGCTCGGCCTGGACTCCATCCGTGAGGCCAGCTTCCTCTTCCGGGGACCGAACCGGCTCACCCCGTAATCGGGCGGGAGCCGGGTCCCACGGCACGGAGCGCCCGCTCGTGCCGTGGGACGCGGTCTCAGTAGCGGACATGGCGCAGATCATGCGTCCACGCCTCGCCGGGGCTCTTGTCCCAGTAGGACCGCAGCGCGAGCTCGCGCTCGGAGAAGCGGCCCCGGTGGCACAGCCCGCCGTGGGAGATGGTGACGCTCATGGCGAGCGCCGACTCGGTGGTGACCCAGTGAGGCGTCAGGGCGTGACTCCACAGCTGGTCACCGGGTCGCATCGTGATGGACTGGCGGTCCGCCCGATCATGCTCGGGCGGGTCCTCGGCGGTGGTCTCCCCGATGACGGCCGCCTCGGCCGGCAGATGTTTGTCGGGGGCGAGGTAGCTGTGGAAGGTCTTGGTGCCGTGGACCTGCCAGACCAGGCCGTGTGAGTTGTCGTTGTGGTAGGTCGAGGACGCGCCTTCGGTGGAGAGGAACAGGATCGGCGCCAGGCGCTGCCAGGTGAAGCCCCGGGCGGACAGGTGGGTGCGCCAGGGGATCATGACGTCTTCCTGGAAATCCTCCACGAGGTCGCCGTAGAAGCGGCTGAGGTTGAAGTGCACCAGCCGGAACGGCCAAGTGACGATCTCCTCGATCGGCGCGGCACGGAAGGCGGCGGTGCGGTCCATCCGTACCTGCCAGTCTTCGTCCCCGAGGATCGTGAACCGGACTTCCTCGTCTCGCCGGAGGTGGTCGAGGAAGTCGACAGCGGGCAGGAACAGGTAGTCGAAGCGGAGGTCGAGCGGGAAGTTCGGCGGCTGCCGCCACTGCTGGGTGAAGTCTTCGGGCGTCGTGATCGTCATCGGTCGGTCCAGGGAGTCGTGGTGGTTCGGTCCCGTGCTCACGCGGGCACGCTGCACGGCGCTTCGCGGTCGTCGGGCGTGGCGGAGGGGCGGCATATGGCGGCGCAGTCCGGGGTCACCCGGTCCTGCGCCGGATCGGTCAGAAACTGTCCGATCGCGGCACGGGGTGCGAGGACGCTGACCGACGCCTGACCGTAGGGACAGCGCCGGATGCGGCCGTCAGCGGATACGTACGCGGTCGCCGAGCAGCACGGTCGGCGCTCGCCCTCGGCGGGCAGTTGAAGATCCCGCAGCTCATCGAGATAGCCCCGGTACCGATCGGACAGGTCGAAGTAATGTCCCAGTACCTCGGCGTCGAGCCACTGCCTTGCCAGATACTCCTGGACCGGCATGTCGTCGCGGCGCAGGGCGTTCTCGTCGAGAACGACGGGGCTGAACTGGACCTCCACCCCGGCCTCGGTCACGAGGCCGGCCAGGGCCCGGCACTCGCTGTCGCTCAGGTTCCAGCAGGTGACGTGCAGGATCTTCGTCTCGGTGCTGATGGCGCGCAGCGTGTCGATACCCGAGGCCGCCGTACGGGTGGTGCGTCCCAGCAGCATCGCGCCCCGGGAATCCGCGGAGACGGTCACATTGGCCAGAAGATCCGCCACGTGCGAGAGGCGGATCACGTCGGTCATGGTGCGGGCCGAGGTGACCATCGACACCGACATGCCGAACTGGTGGGCCAGTCGTACGAGCTGCCTGAGCTGCGGATGGTGGGTCGGCTCGCCGCCGGTCAGACACACCCCGTCCACGCCCGTCTCCTTCAGCCGGGACAGGGTGCGGGTGTACGTCGGAGTGTCGAGGAAGCCGTGGGCCCGGTCGGCCCGGAAGCAGAATCCGCAGGCCACCTTGCAGTGTCCGGCCGTGGAGATCAGCGCGGTACGGACGTGGCTGCTCATTGCACCCCCGTGTTGTCCCAGACGGCGATCTCCACGGTGCTCGTGTAGAAGGCGCACATCTCGGGGTCCGGGGTGCTGCCGCCGATGAGGGCCTGTTCGTTGCGGGACGGTCCGCCGCAGATCGCGAGCGCCGGGCAGTTCCCGCACTCGGGGATCGGCGTGACCCTCTTCGCCACGCCGGCCAGGAGTCCGGGATCGGCCCGTAACTCGTCGAGGGTGTGCAGGAACGACGGCTCGGTGAAGTTGATGTCGCACAGGCTGACCCGGTTGCCGGGCAGCAGGGCGGCGTTCAGGCTGCGGTCGCCCTGCATGTGGTCGAACAGCATCGGACGCCGGGTGTCGAGGGCCTGGAAGGCGCGGTCCAGTACGGAGAACAGCATTCCGCCCCGTGTCAGAGCGGCCTGGCGGGCCTCGTACAGCTCCCTTGCCAGGTCGGTGCCGTTGACCTGCCAGCGGCCCGCGGTCGGGATGGGCGTGTTGACGTAGATGAACTTCAGCCCGAGGTCGTCGATGATCCACCGGACGGTCTCGGCGAGGCGTCCGATGTTCGCGGCTGTGGGGGTGAGGTTGCAGCCCACGTGGAGCCCGTCTGCCTCTATGAACCGGGCGACGTTGCGGCGGATCCGGTCGTCCGCGGGCTGTCCTCCGAGGAGGAGCCGGTGCGCGGAGTTGATGCCCGGTGGTCCGTCGATGGAGATGCCGACTCCGTACTCGTAGGCGACGAAGTGGTCGAGAGCTTCCTCGGTCAGGCGGGCACCGTTGGTGACCACGGTGCGGCGCACCCTGGCCACGTCGTAGCGGTCGGCGAGGGTGTCGGCAAGCTGGTCGCCGTACCTCATGAGGTCGAAGCGGATGGTCGGCTCGCCGCCGAACCACTGGATGGACACCTCTTCCTGGCCGGCGTTCTGCTCGAACAGGAACTCCAGACCTGCCGAGAGCTCTTCTTTCGTCAGGTCCGGCTCGCCGCTGTTCGTATCGACGAAGCAGTAGGTGCAGGCCATGTTGCAGCGGTCGGTGAGAACCACGCGCAGGCCGCTGATACGGCTGGGGGCGCGGTCGAGGCCGAGGAGTCGAAGACGGTGTTGGAGTGCTTCGCGCCGGTCGGCCGCAGGGCCGCCGGGGGTGAAGCCGAGCCCGGCGAGGGCTTCATGGGTCTCGGTCGGGGGGACCCCGGCGAGGTCGTGGACCTCGCCGGAGTCGATGAACACACTGTCCAGCGCGACCGGGTCGAGGAGAACCGCTTCCCCGTCCCGTTCGTACTGGAAGTACTTCCCCCACAGCATCCGGGGGACGGCCATGGTGGTCAGGCCGCCGCTTCCTCTTCGGCTATCCCGAGCTCGCCCATGACCGCGCGGACCGTGTCCTCGGCGGCGGCCTGGAGCTTCGCGGAGGTGGCCGGTGAGCCGCCGTCGGCGAGGACGATCACGCCGGGCAGCGTCGGGTTCGGCGCGATGACGGTGATACCGGCCGGGTCGGCGCTGATGACCATGATCGCGTCCTTCAGCTCGACCCAGTCGGCCCGCTCCTTGAGGGCCTCGACGATGCGGCCCTGCTTCTCCTGGAAGGAGGCCCGCTCGCCCATCCACACGCCCGCCTTGGACTTGGAGTCCACGACGTCCGCGTAGATCAGGTGATCCTTCTTCTCTCGCCTGGCTTGAGGCATGGCTGATCCCTTCTGTGTGCTGGATGCGCTGAACCGACCCCTTGGATATGCAGGGTCGGACGGTCACGAGCTCGCTGCGAGCTGGACGGACCGGTACTGGACGCCTTGGTGGGCGCCGGTGCGTGGCATCGGCCGCAAAGATCACTGGCACCTTGCTGCGACACGGCTTCAGTGCGACGCGGTGACATCATGTCGATCGACCGAAGTCCCCTTCGAGGACTCGGAGCGGTCATCAGAAGGACTTCCAAAGGACCTACTTGATTCCCGGCGAAGGTTTCTCGCCGCCATGAGGACATCGCATGGCACGCTGGGACGAGAGCTCGCCACGGAGGAGACCATGCCCCGCCCTGCAGGCAACACCAGGCTCAAGGCCGCTCGCCTGGCCGCCGGATACAACTCCCAGCAGGCCCTGGCCGACGCCATTACCGAGACGGCGCTGACCCTCGGCATCAGAGGTCTGGCCGTCGGCGTCCGACAGGTCAGGCGCTGGGAGTCCTCCACTCCTCCCTGGCCACAGCCCGATGTACACCGGGTTCTCACCCATCTTCTGGGCCAGAGCATGGAGGACCTCGGATTCGCTCCGCCGTGGGGCAGCGCACGGCCCCAGCCCGGCAGAGCGACCGGGAACACGCTGCGGGCGTCGCAGCCTGGGGCGCGGTTGGCCCCCGTCCCTCTTGAGGGCATATCCGCGAAGCAGCCGGCCACCGTCGGAAGGGATTTCGGGGCCGTCACCCGCTCGCACCGGCACTTGTACTGGTCCGTCGCCCCTGCCGTGCTGCACCCGTCGGTGCTGGAACACACTCGTCTCGGGTGCGCACTCCTCCCGGAGACGGCGAACCCCGCCCGCCAGGCGCTCGCAGCAGCGCTGGCCGAGTCCTACCTGCTGGCCGGCCGCATCGAGTTCTTCGATCTACGGCAGCCGGACCGGGCTTCCGAAACCCTTCTCCGCGCCCTCCAGGCGGCGGGGGAAGCCGACGATCCACTGCTCGGAGCGGCCATCCTCGCCCATATGGCCTTCATCCCGGGATGGGCGGACGATCGGGAGGCGGCGATCGAGCGGATGACTGCGGCCCGTACGTACGCCCGTCGTGGAACGGCACCGGCGGAGTTCTGGGCCTGGCTGGACGCAGTCGAAGCGGAGTGCGAGACCCGCTGCGGCGATCCTCACACGGCGCTGAGACTGATCCACCGCGCGGAGGACACGCTCTCCGCGGGCGCCGAGCACGCCAGCCCGGAGTGGATGGACTGGTTCAGCCCCGTGCGCCTGTCCGCGTTCAAAGGGAACACTCAGCTGAAGGCCGGGCACCTACCGCAAGCACGGCAGACGCTCCACGACGTGCTCGACAGGCTGCCACCCGAATCCGCCAAACAGAGCACCGTCATCCTCGGAGATCTCGCCGCGGTCGAAGCCTTTGACGGAAGGCCTGTGGAGGCGTGCCGCTATGCCATCCAGGCCCTCGACCAGCTGGCGCTCACCTGGTACGCGACCGGCATGGACCGCGTGCGTGAGGTCCAGCGCATGCTCGCTCCCTGGCAGAACGAACCGTGCGTCCGGGACCTCGACGACCGTCTCTACGACTGGGGCACCACGGTCAGCGCTCTCCAGCGTTGAACTTGGCGATCTTCTCCGGCAGCTCCGCCAGCGAGTCGATCCGCATCGTCGTGATCGCGTCGGCGTCCGGATCGCGCTGTTGGATCGTGCCCCAGGGGCCGCGCCGGATGAGGGCTGTCAGGAGCCCCGCCTGTACGGCCGGGCGGATGTCGTTGTCGAGCCGGTCACCGACGTAGAGGATCTCGCCCGGCTCGGCAGGCGTGGCGTCGATCACCCGCTCGAAGAACTCCACGTCAGGCTTGGACGCCCCCCAGTCGTCACTGGTGGCGATCAGGTCGGAGGGCAGCTCCAACCCGCGCAGCAGGCCGCCGGCCCGCACGGTCTGGTTTCCCGCGATGCCCACCCACAGCCCGGCGTCCCGCAGCGCCGCGAGCGTCGGCCGTACATCCGGGTAGAGATCGTCTTCTCCGAACCACTCCGGCTTCCCGGCCGCCGCGCGCTTCTCCCGCTGCTCGGTGAGGTCGAATCCGGGCTGGAACTCCTGGAACGTCTCGCGATAGTCGCGTCCCTGCGCAATGACCGCCCCGAACATGGCCGCGAAGGTATGCCGGGGCACCCCCAGCCAGTCCGCCCAGGTCCCGTACTCCCTGGTCTCGTCCACCAGGCACTCACCGACGTCGAACACCACAGCACGAATCATGCTCGGCAGGTTAGACGGTGCCGAACGAGGCAGTGGCGGCGGCTGAAAACAGCCGCCAGCGGGATGTGCCGTCCGGCTTCACCGTCTAGGGGCCGGTCGTTCCAGCGGGTACTCGGGGCCGAATCCTGGTCTCAGTACGGGTCTCATTCGCCCTCGTCCGCGCTGGTCCGGACGGAGCCCGTCCGAAAGCTCCGCCGCAGGTCAGGACGTATCCGAACCCAGCCGGACCGCCGTACGAACATTTGGAAAGCGTGTTGGGGGCAACCCCTCACGAGTTCGAATCTCGTATCCTCCGCCAGTGCCTCACCGGGCACTAACGTCGAAGGCCCCGCTGCTTGCAGCGGGGCCTTCGACGTTTTTCCGTCCGGCTCGGCCCAGGCCGAGCGCCGGGACACTCGGGAGATATACTCGATACACGAGCTGATATCCCAGGAGGTGCATGGATGAGTCGCACAGTGATCGACCTGGACGACGAGCTGCTTGCCGACGTGGCGCAGGCGCTGGGAACCAGCACCAAGAAGGAGACGGTCAATACCGCCCTGCGGGAAGTACTGGAGAACCGGCGCCGGGCTCTCGCTCTGGCCCGGCTGCGCGCGGCGGCGGCCGACGGGGGCTTCGACCTGGACGTCTTCGACGACAAGCAGAGCTACCGGCGGTGAGCGCGGCGCAGTTTCTGATCGACACCAGCGCGCTCGCCCGATTCCTCCGCGGGGACGCCGAGCAGTACGGCTGGGACCAGGCAGCAGCAGCCGGGCTCATCGCGACCTGCCCCATCACCGAGCTGGAGTTCTTCTACAGCGCGCGATCAGCCGAGGATCGCGCCCGGGGCGTCGAGGATCTGCGGATGATCTTCGGCTGGGTCCCCGTCGACGACCGCGCCTACGATCGCGCCTGGCAGGTCCAGGAACTGCTGACTCGGCGCGGACAGCACCGCAGCGCCGGCCCGGTTGACCTCGTCGTCGCCGCCACAGCGGAGTTGCAGGGCCTCACCCTCCTGCACCGCGACCGCGATTTCGACTGCATCGCCGCCGTCACCGGTCAGGCCCTGCAGTGGTTCGGCCCCGATCCGGGCAAATGAACAGTCCCTCTCGTGGTCTCGGTTCCGGTCTCGTTCAGCGGCGTTCAGCAAGGTTCGCGGACACCTCGGCTCGTCGTTCCGCCAAAGGTCAGGAACCCTCACGAGTTCGAGTCTCGTACCCTCCGCCAGTGCCTCACCGGGCACTGACGTCGAAGGCCCCCACCGGCAAGGTGGGGGCCTTCGACGTTTCTCCGTCCCAGCCCCGGCCGGGCGCCGCAGCAGTACGGCCCCGAGGCGGGTGACCGAGCGGCCCGGTGCATGGTCCCGGTTCAGGTGTTGCGGGCAGCGGTTCCCGGCGGTGCTGGAAACCGAGGTCCCCGAACCCGACCCAACCAACACATAGAGTGACGATTCATGTCACTGGGCAACCGTGGCGTGCGGCGTATTCGGGCACGCGGTGTGCCGCCCGGGAGCGGCCGCCCGGACGGTGGCCGTCGTCCCTGGTGAGGAGTACGGATGAGCCAGTGGGGTGTGGTGGTGGCCGGTGGCGTGGTCATCGGTTACGGGGTGCTCTCGCGGCGGCTGGCGACAACCGTGCTGTCCGGGCCCATGGTGTTCGTCGCGTGCGGACTGGCGATCGGGCCGCTGGGCCTGGACCTGTTGGACGGGGACCGGGATCTGGAGCTCACCCGGACCCTGCTGGAGAGCGCGCTGGCCCTCGTGCTGTTCACGGACGCGGCGGCGATCAGGATCCGCGATCTGCGCAGGGAACGGTTCTTGCCGTTGCGACTGCTCGTGGCCGGGCTGCCCGTCACGATGGCACTGGGGTGGCTGGTGGCCTGGCCGCTGCTCCCCGGCCTGACCGTGTGGGAACTGGCGCTGGTCGGCGTCATCCTGGCACCGACGGATGCCGCGCTCGGGCAGCAGGCTTTCTCCAACAAGCGGGTTCCGGCGCTGGTCCGGGGCGGACTGGGGGTCGAATCGGGTCTCAACGACGGCCTGGCTCTGCCGTTCTTCGTGCTGGCGCTGGCGGCGGCGGGCGAGAGTGAGGGGCATCCCGGCGTCGTCACGACATTCCTGCACGCGCTGCTGCTGAGCGGCGCGATCGGGATCGCGGCGGGCTGGGCCGGGGCGGGCGTCTTGCGCTGGTCGGTCGCTCGGGGCTGGAGCAGCCCCGACTGGCGGCAGTTCGTGACGCTCGCCGTCCCCGTGATCACCTACGCGGTGTGTTCCGGTGTCGAAGGCAGCGGCTTCATCGGCGCCTGGGCCGCCGGGCTGGCCTTCGGCAGCCGGCTGCGTGGCTCCTCGTCGGACCGGAGCACTCGCACCGGCGGCCCGGATCCCGCACGGAGCGCCGAGTTCACCCGGCAGCTCGGGCTCCTGCTCTCCTCGCTGAGCTTCCTGGCCTTCGGCGCGGTCATCCTGGGACCGGCCCTCCAGCATCTGACGTGGCGGATCGTGGTCTACGCGCTGCTCAGCCTGACCGTGATCCGGATGCTGCCGGTCGCGCTGGCCCTGGTCGGCACCGGTCTGCGGGCCGCCTCCGTCGCCTACATCGGGTGGTTCGGTCCGCGCGGGCTCGCCTCTCTGGTCTTCGGCCTGCTCGCCTTCGAGGAGCACCTGCCCGCCATGACACAGCTGAACGGCGTCATCGCCGTGACCGTGGGCCTCAGTGTCCTTCTCCACGGTGTCACGGCCCCGTTCCTGGGAGACCGTTACGGCGACTGGTTCGCCAGGAAGGTCCGCGCCGAACCGGACCTTCGGGAGAACGCGCTCGCGGCCGGCGACGCCCCCGCTGTCCAAGGCCCACGCGGCCCCTGAAGAACACGGGCGCCCGCGCCGCCCGCGGCAGGCGGGCCTCAGCCGACGGCCGGCCGCTTCCCCGCCGCACCGTGAGGACATCACGGCCGGTACGGCGGCGGGGCCCGGCCCGGCTCCGCCGGGCGGGTCGGGGCCGGGGGATCCGGTGGGGCCATCGTTGCCGTGAAGGTGCGGAACGCCCCCACAACGCTTGCCGAGCCGTACTCTCGCCATCTGGGCGAAGGCTTACGGGAGCTACGGTTCGCCGTGGGGCACGACGGCAACGCCATTCGTCTGACCTACTGGCTCGCACCCGGCCGCCGGATCGTGTTCCTGACCGTGTTCCGCAAGACACGGATGCGGGAAGACGCCGAAGTACACCGCGTCCAACAGGCGCGGAAGCTCTGCGAGACGGAGCGCCACACAGTCCACGACGAGTTCACTCGCGAGGTATCGAGAGGAGAGGGCTGATGAACCACACTCGCTGGAGGCTCGCGCGTGAACGCGCAGGCATCGCAGGCCGGCAGGAGCCGTCGGAGGTCGAGGCGATGCGCACCGAGATCCGCATGGCCTTCGACCTCGGGCAGGCCGTGTACGACCGTCGAACCGAACTGGGTATCTCCCAGAGTGAGCTCGCCAGGCGGGCGAACATGACCCAGCCGCAAGTATCGAAACTGGAGCTCGGCGGGACCATTCCGACGCTGCCGCTGCTGGCCCGTCTCGCAAAGGCCCTCGACGCTTCCCTGAACATCGCGCTGGACGGCGACATCTCGACTGTCGTGTTCTCCGGGCACGCCGCATAGCCGGGGCCGGGAGTCTCACCGCCCGCGCGACCCGCGCCCCCGCCCGGTGCTCCTGGCGCTCCTGGCGCTCCTGGCGCTCCTGGCGCTCCTGGCAGGAAAGTACCCAGTGATGTCTTTTCCGACACTCGGCACGGCGTGGGCGGGCGGTCAGGCTGGGTCCATGACGACAGCACAGAACATGCCCGGCTACGTCTGGTCCGCCGTCGACGACGCCCCCGTGCGGGAGATCTTCCCCGGTATCCGCCTCCGTCCCCTCTGGCAGGGGGAGCGCGGGGCGTCGGCCCAGGTGGTGGAGATGGATCCGGGGTCCTGCTGGGAAGGGGTCGATGTGCACGAGCCCGGGCCCGAGGAGGTCTTCGTGGTCTCCGGGGTCTTCAACGACGGATACCGGGACTATCCCGCCGGGTCCTTCATCCACGCGCCCGCCGGGTCCTCGCACATTCCGCAGACGGCGGCCGGCTGCACCCTCTTCGTCTTCTATCCGGAGGGGTGACCGGCGCACGAAACCCCGAAGGGCCCCACCGGATGCGGTGGGGCCCTTCACGGATCGCGGGTCAAGGAAGGTCAGAAGAGGTCAGAAGAGGTCAGAAGAGGGCAGGGGAGGGCAGGGGAGGGCAGGGGAGGTCAGGGGAGGTCAGGAGAACTGGCCGACCCGGTAGCTTCCGGCGGGCTGCTGGGTCATCACGTTCAGCCGGTTGAACGCGTTGATCGTGGCGATCAGCGAGACCAGCCCGATGAGCTGCTCCTCGTCGTAGTGCTTGGCGGCGTCCGCCCAGGCCTCGTCGGTGACTCCGCCGGACGCGTCGGCGATCCGGGTGCCCTGCTCGGTCAGCTCCAGCGCGGCGCGCTCGGCGTCGGTGAAGACCGTCGCCTCCCGCCAGGCCGCGACCAGGTGCAGACGGGTCGTGTCCTCCCCGGCCGCCGCGGCCTCCTTGCTGTGCATGTCGAGGCAGAAGCCGCAGCCGTTGATCTGGCTGGCGCGGATCTTCACCAGCTCCTGCGTCGCCACGGGCAGTCCGGTCGCGGAGACCACTCCGCCCGTCGAGGCGAGGCTGTTGATGACCTTGTTCGCGGTCCGGTTGCCGAAGAGGGTCAGTCGGGCGTTCATGGCGCGGGCTCCTCTGCCGTTGTCGTTGGCTACACCCCTATGACCGGCGGGGGCCTGCGGATGTGACAGAGGCGGATGTGACCTGCGTCTCAGGACCGGGCGCCGCCCCGGCGGAGCTCCCGGGCCCCGTGCGCGATCACCACGGTCACGCTGATCAGCAGCGCCCACGACGCCCATTTCGTCACCGGCACCGGCGACCAGGCGTCGAGCTGGTGGGGGTAGGACCAGGCGCCGAGGTACGTGGCCAGGTTCTCGGCGACCCAGAGGAAGAAGCCGATCAGTACGAAGGCGAGCGCGAGCGGCATCCGGAGACGGATCGTGCCGACCGTGTACGCGACCCGGGTTCCGCCCGTGGCCAGGAGCAGCAGCCCGGCCAGCACCCAGCGGGCGTCCGGCAGCCAGTGATGGCTGAGGAAGTTGAGGTAGACGAGGGCGGCGAGCACGGCCGTCGCGCGCGGACGGTAACCGGACAGCTCCAGGTCGAACAGGCGCCATGAGCGGCAGACGTAGCTCCCTACCGCCGCGTACATAAAACCGCCGTACAGCGGGACACCGGCGACCTTGGTGAGCGCGTCCTCGGGGTACGTCCACGAGCCCACCTGCACCTTCACCACCTCGAACGCGAACCCGAGCAGATGGCAGACCGCCACCACCGCGACTTCCCGGCCCGTCTCCCAGCGCATCGCGTATCCCAGGGCCGTGATCGCGACGCCGTAGAGGAGCAGCAGGTCGTAGCGGGACACCGGCAGGCCGTCGGGGAGCGCCTCGGCCGCCGCCATGCCGAGGAAGAGCGCGGCGGCGAAGACGCAGGCCCGGGTCTGGATCCAGCCGAAGACCAGCAGATGGCGGGTGAAGGCGAGGAGCCGACGGGGGAGGGCGGGGAGCGCAGGGGACGGAGAAGCGTTCATGAGTCCTTTCCAGGCCGGGAGAGAGGGAGGAGAGGGGAGAGGGGAAGGGGAGAAGGAGGAACGGGGCGTCACCGCGTTCACGTTCCGGCGGGGCCTCCCCGTTGCGCCCTTGCGGATCATGTGGGGCACATCACGCAACATGCAGCCGATGGGGCAGAAGGGGAGAATGGGATGGAGTGGGTGGTGGTGCTGCCGCGTCCGCCCCTGCGCCGGCTGGAGGTGTCGTGGCATATGGCTGACCGACGATCCCGGCATGGAACCGGAGAGCGCGACCGTTACGGCGCCCGCCCGCTCCCCACCCCACAAGAGCGCGCCGAGCGGGGCCGTGCGGCCCGTAAGACCGCGTCCCGCTCCTCGCACGCGGCCTACGATCCCGCCCCCGACCGGCCCGACCCCGTCGGCATCATCGAGACCCAGTCGGCGTCCCGGGTGCCCGATCTGGTGCCCGTACGGTACGGGCGGATGACCGAGTCGCCGTTCCGGTTCTACCGGGGCGCCGCCGCGATCATGGCCTCCGATCTGGCCGCCGCCACGCCCGCGTCCGGGCTCACCGCCCAGCTCTGCGGCGATGCCCACATGATGAACTTCCGGCTCCTCGGCTCCCCCGAGCGCCGGCTCGTCTTCGATATCAACGACTTCGACGAGACCCACCCGGGTCCCTGGGAGTGGGACGTCAAACGGCTCGCCACCAGCCTGGTCATCGCGGGCCGGGAGAACAACTGGCCCAAGAAAGAGCGGACGGCGATCGTCCGGTCGGCTGTCCGCGTCTACCGGCAGCGGATGCGGGCGTACGCGGGCCTGGGCAACCTGGACGTCTGGTACGACCGGGGCGATATGGAGCAGGTGCAGGCCCTCGCCGACGAGCGGCTCGACCAGCGCGGCCGGCTGAGGCTGGCCGAGACGATGGCGAAGGCCCGTACCCGCGACAGCATGAAGGCCTTCGAGAAGCTGACGGAGATCCGCGACGGCGGGCGCCGGTTCACCGCCGATCCGCCGCTGGTCGTGCCGGTCGACCAGCTTCTCGACGGTGCGGACCTCGACCGGCTGGTCGGTGAACTGCACACCCTCGTCGGCCACTACGGCCGCAGTCTCTCCATGGAGCGCCGGCATCTGCTCTCCCAGTACCGGGTCGTGGACATCGCCCGCAAGGTCGTCGGCGTCGGCAGTGTCGGCACCCGCTGCTGGATCCTGCTGCTGCTCGGCCGGGACGACACCGATCCGCTGATCCTCCAGGCGAAGGAGGCCGACCGCTCGGTGCTGGAGCCGTACACCGACCAGAGCGGGTACGAGAACCAGGGGCAGCGGGTCGTCGCGGGCCAGCGGCTGATGCAGGCCGTCGGTGACGTGTTCCTGGGGTGGGACCGGGTCACGGACGTCGACGTGCCGTACCGCGACTTCTACATCCGGCAGTTGCACGACTGGAAGGGGATCGTCGTACCGCAGGCGATGGTGCCCAAGGGCATGCGGCTCTTCGCCGAACTCTGCGGCGCCACCCTGGCCAGGGCGCACGCCCGCTCCGGTGACCGGATCGCGATCGCCGCCTATCTGGGCGGCGGGGACGCCTTCGACACGGCGGTCTCGGAGTTCGCCGAGGTGTACGCCGACCAGAACGAAAGGGACCATGCGGCGCTGGTCGCGGCCGTACGGGAGGGGCGCGTGAAGGCGGCAGAAGCGTAAGGGAGTAGGGAGGGAGGGCGCGGCTACTTCCAGGGGATGTTCAGCCAGGGGCTCGCCGGGTCCGTCGTCAGGATCCGGTGGCAGGCGAGCGCGTTCTCGTACCAGTCGCCGAACTCCTCCTCGTCGAAGTGGAGACAGCGGCCGAGGATGTACGCGGCGGAGAACTCCTCCCAGGAGCGGTAGTTCGCCCGGGCCACGCTGCTCGCCCGTACCACCGCCGCCTCGGTCTCCGCGAGGGTGCCGAAGCGGGCGGCGAGGCCCCAGCGGGCCATTCCGGAGGCCCGGCCGTAGTCCCAGGCCTCCAGGGTGCGGATGAACCGGCCGTCCTCCAGCAGTCCGTCGGCGCGGAACCGGGCCTCGTAGCGGGCGATCCGGCCGATCAGCCGCCGTACCCCGGCGGCCTGGGCGGACACCTCGCCCTCGTCGGCGGGGGTGCCGGGGGTGACGCCTTCGGGGGTGATCCGGGGCTCGGCGGCGCGCTCCGCGTTCCGGCGGACGACGCGTTCGGCGACGGTCCGCCAGTGGTCCAGTTCGACGGCGCCGCCGAAGTCGAGGGCGAGGCCGCGGCGGACCCGGAGTGCGAACTCCCAGACGGGGCTGACCATTTCCGCGGAGAGCAGCCGTTCGAGCGTGTCGCGCCACTCCTCGGGTGTGGTGATGTCCCACCACTCCTGGAGCCGGGTGCGTTCGCGCCGGTAGCCGCGGCCGTGGTAGCCGAGGGCGTTCCACAGTTCGCCGTTGTTGACGGAGAGCAGGGCTCCGCAGGCGAGGCCGTGCGCGACCGTGCCGTGCAGGGCGCCGCCGACGTGGAGGGCGCGCAGCCGCAGTCCGGGGCGGATCTCGGCGGCGGTGTGGCGCTTCCACCGGGCGCGGTGCTCGGGTGTGGTGAGGAAGTACGCCTCGGAGGGTGTGCCGGGGTTGACCGCCAGCCACGGCGGATCGGTCGGGTCCCAGGCGTCCGCGTACCAGGACAGGGATGCCGAGGAGTAGACGGGGTCCGCGACGGGCGCGGGGAGTACGCCTTCGGTGAGGACGGTCAGGCACACGCCGCCGACCTGCGGCGAGAAGTGCGGCAGGAACTGGACCTCGCCGGGGTGGGCGTCGAGGAAGGCCCGGCGCTGGGCCGTGTAGAGCCAGTTGCGGCCGAGGACGTCGAAGTAGCCGGACCAGTCGCCGCGGGTCTTGGCCTCGTACAGCTGCCGTTCGACGGGGCTGGGGGCCTGCCAGCGGGCGGGCGGCGGTACGGGCGGTGCCGGAGTGCCGTACGGCCCCGGGGGCGGGCCCGCCGGGCGGGAGCCGGGGGGCGCGAAGGGGTTGCCGTGGTACTCCGGCGGCCCGAAGCCGTCCGGGACACCGCCGTCGCTGTTCCCCCACCCCGTCCCCGTACCCATGCAAAAACTCTAAGCGGTGCCCGCGCGGCGGTGTCGTCCGCCCGGGGGGTCCCGGTGGACACCCCCCGGTTCCTAGGCCGGGCGGGGGACGGCGGGGCGGGGCTTCGCGTGGCGGGCGGCCCGGAGGCGGGCGGGTACGGGTTGAGTACGGGAGCGGCCCGGGGGACGCCGCCGCCCGGTCCGGCAGGGCGGACGAGACCAGATGACCGCTGCACCACACAGCACAGCCCGGCACCGCGCGGATTCCGGGGCCGTACCGCGCCGGAGAGAGGGAGACGACCGTGCCCGTACCGTCCTTGCCCGACCAGCACGCCACCGGCTACAGCCTGCCGCACGCCTACTGGATGGCCCGGGCCGCGAAGCTCGCGTACGCGAACCAGGGCGAGGTCCTGCGGCAGGCGCGGGAGTGGGGTTTCGACCGGGTACGGCACCACGAGTCGCTCTTCGAGCCGCCGTTCGCCCTGGAGGACACCCAGGCGTACACGCTGGCCGGGGAGCGGATGATCGTGACCGCCTTCCGCGGCACCGAGCCCGTGCAGATCCGGGACTGGCTGTCGGACGCGAGCACTCCGCCGTGGCCGGGACCGGCCCGTACCGGCTATATGCACTACGGCTTCGCCGAGGCCCTCGACTCCGTGTACCCCGGGGTCCGGGACACGATCGCCGAACTCCGCGACAACGGGCAGACGGTGTGGTTCACCGGGCACAGTCTGGGCGGGGCGCTGGCGATGCTCGCGGGCTGCCGGATGTATCTGGAGGAGCCGCGGCTGCGGGCGGACGGGGTCTACACCTACGGACAGCCGCGGACCTGCGACCGGATCCTGGCCGCGGCCGTGAACAAGGGCTTCCCCGACAAGGTGTTCCGCTTCGTCAACAACAACGACATCGTTCCGCAGCTGCCGCCGGAGCCCGCGTACACGCATACCGACACGGTCCGCTACTTCGATGCGAAGGGGCGGCTGCATACGTCGATGCCGCTGCTCGGGACGGCCGTGGACCGGGCGCGGGGGCTGACGGCGGACGCGCTGGCCCCGGCGGCCGACGGGGTGCGCGACCACTTCATCGACAGCTATCTCGCGGCGCTGGAGCGGAATCTGGGCTGAGGAGCGTCGGGCGGGGGACGCGGGAAGGCCCCGGGGTACGGGCCGGGAGCCGCAGGAAAGCCCCGGGGTACGGGCCGGGAGCCGCAGAAAGGCCCCGGGGTACGGGTCGGGGGCCGCTCAGGATTGAGCGGCCCCCGGCCCGTACCTCCGTACGGTCAGTGCGCGACCGTCTGCTCCGGCCCGGCAGCGGACGGCTCCGCGGCCGTCGGCTCCGGGTCGTTCGGCCCGGCCTTGGCGGGCTCGCGGCCCTGGAGCAGCACCGCGGCCAGGACCGCGGCGGCCACCACTCCGATACCGCCCGCCACGAAGCTGTTCGACATCGCCTGGGTGAAGGCGTCCCGCGCGGCGTCCGCCAGACCGGGGAGCTTCAGCGCCACCGCCACCGACTCCTTCGCGGCCTCCGGGGCCTCGCCCGGCAGTTCGTTCCGGTACGTCCCGGAGAGCACCGCGCCGAGGATCGCGACACCGAGCGCCGCGCCCGCCTGCTGGATGGTGTCGTTGAGCGCGGAGCCGACCCCGGCGTGCTCCTCGGGCACGGCGCCCATCAGCGCGGCGATCGCCGCGGGCATCGCGAGCCCGCCGCCGGCCCCCATCAGCAGCATGGCCACCGACAGCAGGCCCCAGCCGTCACCGGCGGAGAGGGTGGCCAGCGCGCCGAACCCGGCGGCGATGGTGAGGAGTCCGACGACGGCCATGACGCGGTTGCCGGTTCGGGGCAGCAGGGCGGCGCCGATGGTGTTGAAGGCGATCACGGCGACGGCCATCGGCGCGAAAGCGAGCCCGGTCTCGGTGGCGCTGTAGCCGACGACGAACTGGAGGTACTGAGTCAGCACCAGCATCAGACCGCCGTTGGCGAAGGTCAGCAGGACCAGGGAGAAGCTGGCACCGGTGAAGACCTTGTTGCGGAACAGCTCGACCGGGACCATCGGGGCGTCGGTCCGCGACTCCCAGACGGCGAAGGCGACCAGGGAGACGGCGGCGGCGATCGCGGCGGTCAGCGTGAGGGGGTCGCCGAGGCCGGTCTTCGGCGCCTCGATGATCGTCCAGACCAGGGCGGTCATACCGGTCATCGACAGCAGCATGCCGGGGACGTCGGGCTTGCGCCACGGGCCCTTGGACTCGGGCATCAGCAGCAGGGCGGCACCGATGGCGAGCGCGGCGATCGGCACGTTGATCAGGAAGACGGCACCCCACCAGAAGTCGGAGATCAGCGCACCGCCGAGGACCGGGCCGCCGACCAGGCCGACCATCGCGACCGCGGACCAGGCGGCGATCGCCTTGGGGCGCTCGTCCTCGTCGAAGACGGTGATCAGGATGGAGAGCGTGCTCGGCATCACCAGCGCACCGCCGACGCCCATCAGGACCCGGGCGGCGATCAGCATCTCGGGGCTGCCCGCGTAGGTCGCGACGAGTGAGGCGGCTCCGAAGAGCGCAAGGCCCAGGATCATCACCTTCCGGCGGCCGAAGCGGTCGGAGAGGCTTCCGGCGGTGAGCAGCAGTCCGGCGAAGACCAGGATGTACGACTCGATGATCCACTGGACGTCGGTGGTGCTCGCGTCCAGATCGTCGGTGATCGCGGGGACGGCGACGGTCAGCACCATGTTGTCGATCACGAGCACGAGGGTGCTCAGGCAGAGCACGACCAGGATCCACCAGCGCCGCGGATCACGGACCGGGGGCCGGTCGTCCCGGTCCCGAACCTGCTGCCCGTCCGCGCGTCCGGCCGCCCCGGGCTCGTGCTGAGGCTCCCACTCCATGGTCTTCCCCTCCGAAAGGTCGTACGGCGTCGTCCACGCTCCGCCGTACGGCGTGCGCTCTGTCGAACACTGTACGGAGACCGAACACTGTGCGCAAGAGCGTACGGCGTGCGGAGCCTGCGCTAGGGTGAGGCGGAGAACGGGCACGGGACCCGCCGGGGGCCCGCTCAGGACACGCTCGGGACACGGGAGAGGAGCCGGAGACATGGCGGTCGAGGAGCGCACGGACACGCCCGCGGACGCGGCGAAGGCGGCGGGGCAGACGGCGGACGAGGGGTTCCCCTCCGTCTGGACCCGCCCCCGGCGCCGCAGGCGGGAGCAGCCCGCGCTGAGCAGGGACCAGATCGTCGCCGAGGCGCTCGCTCTGCTGGACAGCGACGGGGTCGAGGCGCTGAGCATGCGGAAACTGGGCGCCCGGCTGAAGGCGGGCGCCACCTCCATGTACTCGCACGTCGCGAACAAGGAGGAGCTGATCGAACTCGTCGTCGACGAGGTCTTCGGCGAGATCGACGTTCCCGAGCCCGCCGGGCCGGACGACTGGCGCCCCGCGCTGGAGCGGCTCGCGCACAGTTTCCGGGACGCGATCCTGCGGCACCCGTGGATGGCCTCGGTGCTGGGCGAGGTCGGAATGTCCTATCTGGGGCCGAACATGATGCGGCTCTCCGACCGGGTGCTGGGCATCTTCGAAGCCGCGGGCTGCGACGACGTCGAGGCGGCCGACACCTACAGCAGCACGCTCATCGCGTTCGTCCTGGGCACCGCGCTGACCGAGGCGGCCTATCTGACGACCCTGGCGCGCAGCGGCCGGACCGAGGAGGAGTGGGCGGCGAGCGTACGGCCCGCGATGGTGGCGGCGGCGGAGCAGTTCCCCCGGCTGCGGAAGCGGTACGCGATCCTGGCCACCGGCACGCAGGAGGTGGAGAGCACCCGGGGTTCGGCGTTCGAGCAGGGGCTGGCGTGTGTGATCGACGGGATCGCGGTACGGCTGGGGGTGTAGCGGGTACGGGGGCGGGTCGGCCTCTTGACGGGCGCCCCGCCCCGTACCGGCTACCGGTCACCGCCCGACCGCAGCCGCTCCAGCGCCGCGTCGAGATCGGCCCGGGCGGGCCGGTTGTGCGGCAGCTTCGCCAGTACGGCGGCCATACCGCAGGTGTTCGTCAGGGCCGAGAACACCAGCCCGCCCGCGATCCCGCCGGACAGCAGCAGCCACGCCGGATGCAGGGCCGCCCCGAGGACCGTGCCCAGCAGGACGAGGATGCCCGCCGTGAAGCGGACCTGGCGCTCCATCGCCCAGGTACCCCTGGGGACGGCGCACGCGCCCGGCGCCGTACCGTCGCCGCCCGGACGCTCCAGGGGGTATCCGCGCCCGGCCCATGCCTGCGTACCGCCGCTCAGGCTCGCCGCCCGGACCCCGCGCCCGGCCAGCAGTTCGCAGGCGCTGCCCGACCTGGCGCCGGAGGCGCAGACAATCAGCACCTCTCCGCGCCCGGCCGCCCCGGCGATCTCCGGGACCGCCCGTCGCACCTGGTCGAGCGGGATGTTGACGGCGCCGGGGACATGGCCGGACGCGTACTCGCCGGGGGTACGGACGTCGATGACGGTCAGCGAACCGATCCGGGCGCGGACCTGGTCGGCGTCGTGGAGGTCGTGGGTCGGGCTGTTGCGGTGCATCGGTGATGCCTCCTTCGGAGGGCGAAGGGGGTAAATTACCCCCAGGGGTATATGAACGGCCGGGGTGGTACCGGGAGAGGAGTGGATGTCGTGGAGTTGGATCTGGCGGCCGCCGAGATGAAGGCCGTGCTCAACCGCCTGCGCCGGGCGCAGGGTCAGATCACCGGGGTGATCCGGATGATCGAAGAGGGCCGGGACTGCGAGGAGGTCGTGACCCAGCTGGCCGCCGCGTCGCGGGCCCTGGACCGGGCCGGGTTCGCGATCATCGCCTCGGGGCTCCAGCAGTGTCTGGCCGAGATGGAGCCGGACGGCCGGAGCGGACGGAACGATCAGGACGGCCAGGACGGCACCGGTCGGGCCGCCGGTCGGGAGACCCCGGAGCAGATGCGGGCCAAGCTGGAGAAGCTCTTCCTGTCGCTGGCCTGAGCGCGGCCCGGGCGCGCGGCCGGCGCGGCCCGGGGGTCACAGCGCCCCCACCGCGTCCGCCGCCATCACGGCCGCCACCGCGGCCAGTGACCAGGCGAAGGCCTTCCGCAGCGCACCGGAACCGACCCGGTCGGCGAGGCGTTTGCCGTCCCACGCGCCCAGCACCGCCGCACCTGCGAAGGGGGCGATCAGTCCCCACTCCAGCCCGTGCGCGGTGCCCGAGCGGGTCGCCAGGGCGGCGATGGAGTTGACGGTGATGACAAGGAGTCCGGTGCCGACGGCCGCTCGCATGCCGAGGCCGATGGTCCTGGTCAGCGCCGGTACGACGAGGAAGCCGCCGCCCACGCCCAGCACCCCGGTCAGCGCGCCGAGCCCGGCGCCCGTCCCGGCCGTGGCGCCCGGACCGCGTACCCGTTCGACCGGCTCGCCGCCGGACCGCAGCATCCCGGCCGCCACCACGGCCGCTATCACCGCGAACGCGCCGGTCAGCACGGCGTCGGGCAGTTGCGCCGCCGCCGCGCCCCCGAGGGCCGCAGGCACCACCCCGGCCGCCGCGACGAGGGCACCCGTACGCCAGCGGACGTGTCCGTCGCGGGCGTGCGCGTACAGCGCGGTGGCGGAGGTGAGCGCGACGATCACCAGGCTCGCGGTCGTCGCGGCGGCGGCGTCGAAGTCCAGGAGGTAGATCAGCGCGGGGACGGCGAGCACGCTGCCGCCCCCGCCGAGGGCGCCCAGGGCGATCCCGACGACGGCGCCCGCGACGAGCGCGAGCAGCACGGCGCCGCTCATGCGCCCGGGGCGGACGTACAGGAAGCGCCGCCGTCCGCGCTCGTACCGGAGACGCCGCCGGTGCCGCCCGTACCGGAGATGCCGTCGGCGCCGCTTGCACGGGAGCCGCCGGTGCTCGTGACCGCCAGGCCCGCCGCCTCCGCCGCGGCGAACGCGTCGTCCACGGCCACGACCTCCCGCCCCGCCGCGTCCAGCAGCGACGCGCCGATCGCGGCCCGTAGACCGCCCGCGCAGTGCACCCAGACGGTCCCCGCGGGTATCTCGGACAGCCGCGACCGCAGTTCGTGCAGCGGTACGGGGACGGAGCCCGCGATCCACCCCTGACCCGCGCGCTCCGAGTCCCGGCGCACATCGACCACGACGAACGGATCCGCGGCCGCCGACGCGTGCGCCGCCGCCAGATCGGCGAAGGTCGCGCGGCGGAAGGAGCGGGCGGTGTCGCCGTCGCGCAGCCAGTCGCCGACCTCCCCGGTCGCGGCGGCCGCGGGCCGGTCGATACCGACGCGGACCAGCTCCCGCTGGGCCTCGGCGAGCTGCCCGGGGGTCTCCGCGAGCAGGGTGACCGGCCTGCCCCACGGCACCAGCCAGGCCAGATGGGTCGCGAGCTGCCCGTCCGCCTCGACATTGACCGTTCCGGCGACATGGCCCGCCGCATAGGCGGTGCGGCTGCGCAGATCGACCACCCACTCCCCTTCGGCCAGCCGGGCCGCCAGTTCCGCGGCGTCCGCGACGGCGGGCGGGGTGAGGTCGACGGGCGCCGGGCCGCGGGCGTTCAGCGGACCCATGTGGACGTAGTAGGCGGGGACGTCCTCCAGGGAGGCGAGGAGCCCGGCGACGAAGGTGTCGGCGTCCTGGAGCAGGGCGCCGTTGCCGCGCCGCTCGGCGCCGATGGTGCTGCCGGCCGCACCGGCGGCGCCCGGCCCCGAGGAGCAGAAGCTGCCGAAGCCGTGGGTGGGCAGCACGGCGGCGGAGTCGGGCAGCTCACCGGCGAGCCGGTGCACGGACGCGTGCTGGGCGCGGGCGAGGTCCTCGGTGAGCCGCGGTTCGACCAGGTCGGGACGGCCGACCGCACCGATCAGCAGCGATCCGCCGGTGAACGCGGCGACGGGCGTGCCGGTCTCCTCCAGGACGTACGCGGTGTGGTGCGGGGTGTGCCCGGGGGTGGCGACGGCGCGCAGGACGAGGTCCGTGTCGATGTCCGTACGGTCGCCGTCGGCGACGGGCATCCGGGAGTACGAGACCCGGGCCCCGGCCGGAACGTGGTAGGCGGCGCCGGTGAGCCGGGCCAGTTCGAGACCGCCGGTCACATAGTCGTTGTGGACGTGCGTCTCGACGACATGGGCGATGCGGACGCCGCGCCGGGCGGCCGCGCCGAGGACGCGGTCGATGTCCCGGGGCGGATCGACGACGACGGCGGTACGGGCGCCGCCCGCGAGATAGCCGCGGTTGCCGAGCCCGGGCACGTCGATGGTGTCGATGAAGAACACTGGTGATCCCTTCGCGCTCCGATTACCCCCCGGGGTATATCTGCGACCGTACCAAATTACCCCGGGGGGTATTCAAGGGGGTGTGAAGGACCTCATGGGGGGGCGGGGTGCGGGGGTTTCCCTGCGGCTGTTCTACGGCTGCTCCTCCGGCCGCCGGGGACGACCGCCCGGGCGGGATCAGTCCTGCCGTACCCCTGTGACCAGGTACGACACAAACTCCACCTGGGCCGAACCGTCCCCCGTCGTCCAGGGTGCGAGCAGTTCGCGGATCCGGGCCGCGGCCCGGTCGAGGTTGTCGGGGCGGGCCTCGACGAAGGCCTGGCCCCAGGGGGTCACGGTGAGGAAGCCGGGGACGAACGCGGCCAGCGGCGGCAGGGCGACATCCGCGATGACCTCGTGCGCGGTGATGGCGGTCAGCCCCGCGTCCCGCAGCAGACCGGTCGGTCCGGCGGCGCTGCCGCTGAAGGCGGAGGCGTACCAGTCGGTGATCCCGGGGCCGCCGAACTCCTCGAAGGCGCGCTGCTGGGCGGCGAAGAAGGGCGAGCGGTCCATCGGTGCCCAGACCGTGGCGGCGATCAGCCCGCCGCCCGGGCGGACGACCCGGACCGCCTCGGCGACGGCCGCGGGCGGGTCGGGGAAGAACTGCAGGCCCTGCTGGCAGACGACGGCGTCGAAGGTGCCGCCCGCGTACGGAAGGTCGACGGCGTCCGCTTCCTGCCACTCGATGACGACGCCCTCGGCGGCGGCGCGGGCCGCGGCGGTGTCCAGCATTCCGGGCACCAGGTCGACCCCGACGATCCGGGTGCCGGTGCCCGCGGTCCGCCCGGCGGCGGTCCTGGCGGTGAAACCGGTCCCGCAGGCGAGGTCGAGCAGCGCCTGTCCGGGCGCGAGCGCGACCGCGTCCAGAAGGGCGGCGACGAAGGGCGCCATAACGGGTGCGGCGTACCGCTCGTACCGCTCGGGAGCGCGGTCGGTGAGGCGGAAGCCCCGTTCGTCTCCCATAGGTCGACCATAGGTTCGGCGGAGGGACGGCGCACGTCGGTGGGACCCCCCGGGCCCGGGTGGAGAAGGCTCTCGGCCCGCGGAAGGAGGCCCCGCTACATCCTTCGGTGCAGCCGTCTTTCGTCTTCCGCTACGACGATCCGGCGGCGGGCCGCCGGGACGATGAACACATGACCACTCAGACCCTGTCCTCCGCACCGCCCGCGGCCGGCACCGCCGGCGCCGGTGGCCGGCTTCCGCTTCTCGACGTCCTGCGCGGTGCGGCGATCCTCGGCACGCTGATGACCAATGTGTGGATCTTCGCGGCGCCGGGTTCGGAGTGGGGCGTTCTGACGGGCGCCACGGGCAGTCCTTCCTTCGACTCCTTCCCGCAGGCGGTGGAGTCGGTGCTGCGGCTGCTGGCGAACGGAAAGTTCCTGGCGCTGCTGACCGTGCTGTTCGGTGTCGGCCTGGCCATCCAGTACGCCTCCGCCGAGCGGCGCGGACAGCCGTGGCCCGGGCGCTACAACCGGCGGGCGCTGTTCCTGTTCTTCGAGGGGACCGTCCACTTCGTCCTGATCTTCGCCTGGGACGTGCTGATGGGGTACGCGGTCACCGCACTGCTCGTCGCCCGGCTGCTCACCCGGTCCGTGACGGCGCAGAACCGGGTGATGTGGTGGCTCGGCGGTCTGCATGTGACGGTGATGCTCGCGGCCACCGCGTTCGTCCTGGCCGACAGCGGTACCGACGGTGACGGCGGCGGGGCTGTGCTCGACGACGGCGTACGGGAGCTGTACGCGCACGGCAGCTGGGGCGAGCAGATCGTCTTCCGGCTGGAGAACGCCCTGGCCCTGCGGATGGAGCCGGTCCTCACCTTCCCGCTGCTGGTCTTCCTGTTCCTGCTGGGAGTCCGGCTGTTCCGGGCGGGCGCGTTCGGCCCCGACGCCACGGGCCGCCGCATCCGTGCGCGGCTGCTGGTCTGGGGGCTGGGCCTCGGCCTTCCGATCAGCGTGCTCTCGTCCGTCGCGGGCCCCGAACTCTTCCTGCTGGACCGGTACATCGGCGGACCGCTCACGGCGCTGGGCTACCTCGGTCTGATCGGCGCGATCGTGGACCGCATCCGCCGCCCCGGCCCCCTGATGAACGGCCTGACCTCCGTGGGCCGTACCGCACTGTCCGGTTACGTCCTCCAGAACGTCCTCTGCATGCTGGCCGCGTACGGACTCGGCCTCGGCCTGACGGAGCGTCTGGGCGGCGACTGGCACCCGTGGTGGGTGATCGCCCTGTGGACGGCGGTCTGCGCAACCCTGATGCTCGGCTCCTCCTGGTGGCTCCGCCGCTTCTCGCACGGCCCGCTGGAGCAGGTGCAGCGGTGGGCGCTGCGGCGCTGAGGGCCGTCAGGCGCCCCGGGGATCATCCGGCGGGCCCGCGCCGCGGGTCAGTTCCGCCGCGCGCAGGCCCGCCTGGAACCGGGTCCGCGCGCCCAGGACGTTCATGATCCGGCGCATCCGGCGCTCCACCGTGCGCTGGGCGACCCCCAGTCGGCGGGCGATCGCCCGGTCCGTCAGCCCGGATGCGGACAGTGCCAGCAGCCGCCCGTCCTCGTCGGAGAGCCCATGGGCTCCGCGGGCCGCCGGTACGAGGGGTACGGCGCGTTCCCAGAGCAGTTCGCCGAGTGCCAGCACCCCGTCGAGCAGCGCCGAGGGGCGCAGGACGAGCGCCGTCGCCCCGTCCCGTACCAGCGCTGTCGTACGGTCCACCGCGAGCAGCACCATCGGCACCTCCGCCAGCACCCGGCTCTGCTCCCCCAGCCCGGCCGCGGCCTCCCGGGCGGCGGCCAGCCGCTCCGGCGAGTCCAGCCAGGCGTGGTCGTAGACCGCGCGCCGCCGGATCCCGGGCCCGGCGGCGGCGGGCGGCGGCGGGGCACCGAGCACCAGCACCTCCTGCCGGGCCGAGGCCTGGAGGCGTAACGCGAACCGGTCCACCGCCTCCGGGCCGCCGCCGAAGGTCTCCACCACGGCCCGGCCCCCGGAGCGGAACCCGTCCGCCAGCGCCGCCGCGACCAGCCGGGCGCGTTCGATCTCCTCCCGGCGCCGCAGGGCCAGCGCCTCCAGGGCCGGACCTGGCGGGGCCGGACCGAACCGGGCCGGGCGGCCGGGGAGCCGGACCAGCAAACCCCACCGCTCCAGCGCCAGGGCGCGGCGGCGCACCCGGGCCGGGTCCCAGCCGGTGGCCGCGGCGAGTTGGGCGACCGTCGCTCCGGGGCGGGCCAGCGCCGCGCGGTAGAGCGCCTCCTCACCGGCGGGGACACCGAGCGGGCCGAGCCCGCACGGAAAACCGGGCCCGTCCGAAGCCGCTGCTCCGGGGTCCCGCTCCCCGCCCTCCCCCGCCATCCCGCCTCCTCCGCACCTCGTGCACCGACCGGCCGCGCCGACGGCGTTGCCACACCCCGCGCCATGAGCGCCCCGGGCCCCGGTCCCGGGCCCGTACGCACGGAAAGGTACAGACCACTTGGCGCCACGCCTACCCGCCCGCGACGGGATGCCGACAGTGGCGGAAAGCCGCCCCTCCCGGGCACCTTCCGCACTGGTCCAGACCAAGTAGCTTGGGAGGTTGATCGTCCTGAGCACGGCCACGCACCCCTTACCCCACAGGGAGAGCCATGTTCAAGAACATCCGCAGATCCCCCCACCAACGCCCCCACGAACACCCCCGCAGAACCAAGCGCCCCCACCGCACCCTCCGCAACCGCATCGCGGCCTTCGCCGCCGCGCTGCTCCTCCCCCTCGCCGGTCTCACCGGGCTGAACGCCTCCCCCGCGCAGGCCGCCGGAACCCTCACCGCCACCTTCACCACCGAGAGCAACGGCTCCTGGTGGCGCGGCATCTACACCATCCGCAACAGCGGCACCGTGGCCGTCAACGGCTGGACGCTCCAGTTCGACCTCCCCGCCGGGGTCACCGTCACCGGCCACTACCACGGCGACGCCACCGTCAGCGGCAATCGCGTCACCGTGAAGAACGCCCACTACAACGGCACCATCCCGGCCGGCGGCACCAGCAACCCCTGGAGCTACTGGTTCATCGGCAACGGGCCCGTCGGCACGCCCACCGGCTGCACGGTCAACGGCGACAAATGCGACGGCACCCCCGATGTACCGCCGACCGCTCCCGGCGCGCCGACCGTCACCACGGTCACCGCCCGGACCATGACGCTCGGCTGGCCCGCGTCCGCCCAGGGCGACTATCCGGTCGCCTCGTACGACGTCTTCGTCAGCGGCGCCCTCAAGACGAACACCACCACCACCACCAGCGCCACCGTCGACGGGCTGATGCCGAACACGGAGTACGTCGTCACCGTGCGGGCGAAGGACACCCGCGGCAACAACGGTCCGTTCGGCCCACCGCTCACCGTCCGCACGTACAACCCGGCGAACGATCCCGTGCCACCCACCGCGCCGGGCAATCTGCGCACCACCGCGAAGACCGCCTCCACGGTGAGCCTGGCGTGGAACGCATCGACCGACAACGTCTCCGTCGCCGCCTACGACGTCTACCGCGGCCAGATCCTGGTCAAGACGGTCACCACCACCTCGGCCACCGTCACCGGGCTGTCGCCCGCCACCGCTTACACCTTCACCGTGAAGGCGCGCGATCTCGCCGAGAACTCCTCCCCCGCCTCCAACTCCCTCCCCGTCACCACCGACGACGTCGCCGGTCCCGGCAACTACTACAAGGTCGGCTACTTCATCCAGTGGGGCCTCTACGGGCGCCAGTACTTCGTGAAGAACCTGGACACCTCCGGCGCCGCGGCCAAGCTCGACGTCGTCAACTACGCCTTCGAGAACATCGACCCGGTCAATCTGACCTGCCAGGCCGGGGTCACCAAGGGCATCTCCGGCAATCCGCAGGACCCGGACGAGGGCACCGGCGCCGGTGACGCCGACGCCGACTACGGACGGCCCTTCTCCGCCGCCCAGTCCGTGGACGGCGTCGCCGACGACGGCTGGGGCAAGCTCCGCGGCAACTTCAACCAGATCAAAAAGCTGAAGGCCAAGCATCCGCACCTCAAGTTCGTCGTCTCGCTGGGCGGCTGGACCTTCTCCAAGTTCTTCTCCGACGCGGCGGCCACCCCGGCCTCGCGCGAGAAGTTCGTCCGCTCCTGCGTCGACATCTGGATCAAGGGCAATCTGCCGGTCTACAACGGCGCGGGCGGCCCCGGCACCGGCCTCGGGGTCTTCGACGGCATCGACATCGACTGGGAGTGGCCCGGTGCCGAAGGACACGCGGGCAACCGCTGGGGTCCGCAGGACAAGGACAACCTGACCGCGCTGCTCGCCGAGTTCCGCAGGCAGCTCGACGCCCTCGGCGGCGAGCACAAGCTGCTGACCGCGTTCACCCCGGCCGACCCGGCGAAGATCGCGGCCGGCTGGGATCTGACGAAGATCTTCGACTACCTCGACTTCGCGAACGTCCAGGGGTACGACTTCCACGGCGCGGGCAGCGACAACTCGTGGGAGCCCAACCGCACCGGGCACCAGGCGAACCTCCACCGGGACGCCCAGGACCCGTACCCCTTCGACTTCAGCATCGAGAAGGCCGTCCAGACCTATCTCGACGCCGGGGTCAATCCACGGAAGCTGACCGTCGGCTTCCCGTTCTACGGCCGCGGCTGGAAGGACGTGGCGGCGGGCGCACCGGGCGTCAACGGCGAATGGCAGACCGCGAACGGCGCGGCACCGGGACAGTTCGTGGAAGAAGCGGGGATCCGCGGCTACCAGAACATGATCACCAGCTATCCGAATATGACCGTCTACCACGACACCCAGTCGATCTCGACCTACGGATACACCGGGCCCGGCGGTACCTGGTGGAGCTTCGACGACGCCTGGTCCATCGGGAAGAAGGCCGAGTGGATCAAGTCCAAGGGGCTGCTCGGCGGGATGATCTGGGAGATGTCCGGTGACACCCCGACCGGCACGCTGATGAACGCGCTGCACGCCGGGCTGCCGTGACGGGCCCGGCCGCAGGTCATCGGGCATAGGGCATAGGGCATAGGCCGTCCGTCGGGATCCCGCCGACGGACGGGAACGCACAGAGATGTACGGGGATGTACGGGGGCGGTCGCGGAACGTACGGCTCCGCGGCCGCCACCCGCCCGGCCGTACCCCGCACCGCGCCTCGCGCGCCGTACGCACGCCGTCGGCTGCGGCGTACGTACGGCGCTCGGGCGCGCGTACGGGCGTACCGCCCCCGCCCCGGCGGGGACTTTGCACCCGGACGGGTGGGTGGAGCCCGGCCCCGCGGGCCGCACGCCCCCGGCACCGCTATCAACGGGGCATGAACCCTCACCGGAAGAAGCGCATCCGTGGCACGGCCGCCGCCCCGCCGGCGCTCGCCCTGATGCTCGTACTGGCCCCGCTCGCCACCGCCCCCGCCGACGCCACACCCGCAGCACCCGCCGCCCCCGCTTCGTCGTACGAGATGTACCAACTGGAGGACGCCATCTCCCTCCTCGTCGAGGCGGACGAGGACCGGACCGGCTACACCTCCTCCGCCTTCCCCCACTGGAACGCGGGCCTCGACCCCGCGGACCGCTGCGACACCCGGCACGAGGTCCTGCTCTCCGAAGCCCTGGAGGCGCCCGACGCCTCCGCGGGCTGCGCCCTGAGCGGCGGCCGCTGGCACTCGTACTACGACAACCAGTCCACGTCCTCGCTGCGGGACCTCACGGTCCTCCACGCCGTACCGCTCGCCGAGGCCTGGGGTTCGGGC
This sequence comes from Streptomyces tsukubensis, assembly GCF_003932715.1. NCBI lineage: Bacteria > Bacillati > Actinomycetota > Actinomycetes > Kitasatosporales > Streptomycetaceae > Streptomyces > Streptomyces tsukubensis. The sequence continues at coordinate 3,797,208 of NZ_CP020700.1, forward strand.
GCCCGGAACTGGACGGCCGAGCGGCGCGAGGCGTACGCCAACGACCAGGGCGCGACCGGCAGTCTGAACGTGGTGCTGACCAGGACCGCCCGCGAGCGCGGCGACCAGAACATCAACCAATGGCATCCACCGGCCGACAGTGCCCTGTGCCGCTACGCCAAGGACTGGGTGGCGACCAAGCTCCGCTGGGGTCTGACCGTCGACAAGAACGAGAACGAGGCACTGAAGTCGCTGGCCGACAACGATCCCTGCGAGTCCTTCTGGGTCATTTACCGCCCGGCGCCCGCCTGATCACCATCCGCCCCTCCTGAACCCCGAGCGCCCCCATTTTTCCTACCGCCGAACGAGTGAATTGTGTGCTCGGCTGCTCGTACGCCGTGTCCTGGAGGCCCGTCCGGTGGATACACCCCGTGAACGGACCGAGACGGGCCCATCAAGCCGGAGGCAAGATGACCAGCGCGACACGCCGTACGGGGCAGCAGAACCGGGGCGGCGGGGCACGGCGGACCCGGCTGCTGCTGACCGCGCTGGGCGCGACGGCGCTCGCGGGCACCGTACCCGCCCAGCAGGCCGCCGCCGACGAGACCCGCACCGGGCACCAGCTCACGCTGGTCTCCATCGGCCAGATCGACGACCCCGCGGAGGACGTTCTGGAGCACGCGGTCATCCTCAAGAACGCCCAGCTCCTGCCGACCACCCACAACCACTACCACTGAGAGCGGGGGCCGCCGCCGTGTACGGCAGGCCCCCGCCACGGACCACCGGGGCCCTGCCGTACACGGCGGCGGGGCCCCGGTGCCGTACCCGCACCCCTGCCCCGCACCGGGGCGGACCCGGCGCGCCGCTGGCGGCCCGCCGTCGGCCGGGTGACCATCGGAACCATGAGTTCCAGGAGCGACACCCCCGCCGCCGAGCTGCACCTCGCCCAGCAGCCCGAGGCCGACGCGCTGCTCAGCCGCAGCCCGCTCGCCACCCTCGTCGGCATGCTGCTCGACCAGCAGGTCCCGATGGAGTGGGCGTTCTCCGGCCCGTACACCATCGCCCGGCGCATGGGCCGGGACGATCTCGACGCCGCCGAGATCGCCGCGTACGACCCCGAGGCCTTCGCCGGGCTGCTGAAGCAGAAACCGGCCGTTCACCGCTATCCGGGCAGCATGGCCCAGCGGATCCAGACGCTCTGCCGCTATCTCGTCGACGAGTACGGGGGCGATGTCACCGCCCTCTGGCAGGACGCCGCGGACGGGCCCGAGCTGCTGGCCCGGCTCAAGGCGCTGCCCGGTTTCGGGGAGCAGAAGGCGAAGATCTTCCTGGCCCTGCTGGGCAAGCAGCTCGGGGTCCGGCCCCGGGGCTGGCGCGAAGCCGCAGGGGACTACGGCAAGGCGGGCTCCTACCGCTCGGCGGCCGACATCACGGGCCCCGAATCCCTGGCCAAAGTGCGGGCGCACAAACAGGAGATGAAGCGAGCGGCAAAAGCCGCGAAAACGCCGTAGCCGATCCTGCGACACACGCGTCCCCATCCCCGTCCGCCTCACCCACTCGGGCGAAACATCCGCGCCCGGGCACAAGGAACAAGCCATTCCGGGAAAGGAGAAGTATGGCAATGCCACGACATGGGAAGTGAGTTGGGGCACAGGCGTTCCCAGGGACACTCCGTCCCCGCTAGCTTCCCGTTCGACATGTCCATTACGGGAAGGAACTCTGTGAAGGCAACCCGTCGCAGAGCCGTGGCCACCCTGGCCGCCGCCGCACTCGCGACCCCGCTGCTGCTGGCCTCCGCGTCCCCCGCCACGGCCGACCGCCACACGCCCGGTCAGCGGGACGCATCGAATGCCGCAAAGCTGGCGGCCAAGCTGGTCAAGAAGTCGTCCGCGGACGATGCCTTCGACCACCTGGAGAAATTCCAGCAGATATCCGACACGACCGGCAATCGCGCCGCCGGAACCCTGGGATACGACGCCTCCGCGGCGTATGTGTTCAAGGAGTTGAAGAAGTACGGCTACAACGTTTCGTACCAGCCGTTCACGTTCCCCTACATCGAGACGCAGGCCGAGTCGCTCGCCGTCGTCTCGCCCTCGCCCCGCACCGTCGGGGTCGTGGCGATGGACTACACCAAGTCCACCCCGGTCGGCGGGATCACCGCCGACCTCGCGGCCGTCCCGGCCGACGCCACCACCGGCTGCGAGCCCGCCGACTACGCCTCCGGCACCTACACCGGCAAGATCGCCCTGATCAAGCGCGGCGGCTGCACCTTCGCGCAGAAGCAGGCCACCGCCGCCGACGCCGGCGCGATCGGCGCCCTGATCTACAACAACATCGAAGGCTCCATGGGCGGCACCCTGGGCGACCCGGCCGGGGTGAAGATCCCCACCGGCGGGATCGTCCTGGCGGAGGGCGAGAAGTTCGCCGCCGAGCTGGTGAACGGCCCGGTCCGCGTCACCCTGGACGTCCGCCAGCTCCAGGAGACCCGTACCACCCGCAACATCATCGCCGAGACCAAGCACGGCAACGCCGCCAACACGGTGGTACTGGGCGCCCACCTCGACAGCGTCTCCGAGGGCGCGGGCATCAACGACAACGGCTCCGGCTCGGCCGGTCTGCTGGAGGTCGCCCAGGAGCTGGCGAAGGCGGAGAAGCGGCCCACCAACAAGATCCGCTTCGCCTGGTGGGGCGCCGAGGAGAACGGCCTGCTCGGCTCCGAGGCGTATGTCGCGAGCCTGACCTCCCTCGGCAAGAAGGAGATCAAGGCGTACCTCAACTTCGACATGATCGCCTCGCCGAACTACGGCATCTTCCTCTACGACGGTGACGACTCGGACGGCGTGGGCGCGGGCCCCGGCCCCGAGGGCTCCGCCCAGATCGAACGCGATATGCAGAAGTTCCTGGACGGCCGCGGCACCCCGCACGAGGGCACCGACTTCTCCGGCCGCTCGGACTACGGCCCGTTCATCGAGATCGGCATCCCGGCCGGCGGCACCTTCACGGGCGCCGAGGTCAAGAAGACCGAGGCACAGGCGGCCAAGTTCGGCGGTACGGCCGGGGTCGCGTACGACCCCAACTACCACGGCGCCGGGGACAATCTCGACAACGTCAGCATGAAGGCGTTCGGGATCAACATCGGCATCATCGCCAACGCGGTCGGTACCTACGCCCACGACATCAGCTCGCTTTCGAAGCCGGTCACCCCGGCCGGCCCGAACGGCGGCCAGTCCGGCAGCGGCGGACTGCGTGACGGCCACGCGGTCGTCACCGAGTAACACCAGCCCTTCTGTTCACGGCTCCCGGCGGGGGCGCGTCGTTCAGCGCCGCCGCCGGGAAGTGCCGAAGAGGGAACGGGTGATCTCCCGCCCGAGCTGCGTCCCGACCGAGCGGGCCAGCGACTTGAAGGCGCCGCTCCCCATGACCTGCGCGACCAGCGACTCCTGCTCACGCGGCGGTACGGCCTCCGGCCCGCGATCCGCCGCCTGTTCCGATCCCCGCTCCGCCGCCTGTTCCGGAGCGTGTTCCGGAGCGGACGGTACGGGTTCGGGCCGCGCGCTCAGCTTCTCGTACGCCGACTCCCGGTCGACCGCCCGCGCATACGTCCCGTACAGCGGCGACGCCGCCACCGCCGCATCCAGCGCCGCCGCGTCCACCGGCCCCATCAGCGACTCCGGCGCCCGCAGCCGGGTGACCGCGACCGGCGTCGGCGCCCCCGACTCACCGAGGACCGTCACCACCGCCTCGCCCGTACCCAGCCCGGTCAGCACCTCTTCGAGGTCGTACGGCGACTTCGGGAAGGTCCGGACCGTCGCCTTCAGAGCGGTGGCATCGTCCGGAGTGAACGCCCGCAGCGCATGCTGCACCCGGTTCCCCAGCTGCGACAGCACATCACCGGGCACGTCCTTCGGGGTCTGGGTGACGAAGAAGACGCCCACGCCCTTGGACCGGATCAGCTTCACGGTCTGCGTGATCGACTCCAGGAACGCCTTCGACGCGTCCGTGAACAGCAGATGCGCCTCGTCGAAGAAGAACACCAGCTTCGGCCGGTCCAGATCACCGACCTCCGGCAGCTCGTGGAAGAGATCGGCCAGCAGCCACATCAGGAACGTCGAGAAGAGCTGCGGCCGGTCCCGGACCGCCGCCAGCTCCAGCACCGAGACCACGCCCCGCCCGTCGGGCGCGGTCCGCAGCAGTTCACCGGTCCCGAACTCCGGCAGCCCGAAGAACCCGGCCGCGCCCTGCTGCTCGAAGACGGTGACGGAGCGCAGGATCACCCCGGCGGTCGCCGCCGACAGCCCGCCGACCGTCTTCAGCTCGGCCCTGCCCTCGTCGGACACCAGGAAGGCGATCACCGCCCGCAGGTCCTTGAGATCGTCCAGCTCCAGGCCCTTGCCGTCCGCGTAGTGGAAGACCAGACCGAGGGACTGCTCCTGCGTCCGGTTGAGCCCGAGGACCTTCGCCAGCAGTACGGGCCCGAAATCGGTGACCGTGGCCCGGACCGGAATACCGGGACCGACGCCCCCGAGCCCGTAGAACTCCACGGGAAAACCCTGCGCCCGCCACTCCTGCCCCACCTCGGCGGCCCGCTCGCGGACCTTCTCGCCGGGCTCGCCCGGGGCGGAGATCCCCGACACGTCCCCCTTGATGTCCGCCAGGAAGACCGGCACGCCGTTCGCCGACAGCTGCTCGGCGATCAGCTGGAGCGTCTTCGTCTTGCCGGTGCCGGTGGCCCCCGCGACCAGACCGTGCCGGTTGAGCATCGCGAGCGGCACCCGGACGGGCGCATCCGCCCGGCAGACCCCGTCCCACAGCAGCGCGCCCAACTCCAGGGCGGGGCCCTCGGTGGCGTACCCCCCGGCGATCCGCCGGACAGGATCCGGATCCGGCTCCGTACCGCTGTCGGCCATATCGCACCCCGATTTCCACGCCGGATATCTGCTTTGTCAGCCTTCGCCCAGGATCGCACCGGCCCGCCATGGCTGCGCCCGGAGGGGCTTGACCGGTAGGCTTTCCGTGTGATCTTCAAGCGCATCGGAAACGGACGGCCTTACCCCGACCATGGCCGGGAATCCACCCGGCAGTGGGCGGACGTCGCCCCGCGCCCGGTCCGCCTCGATCAGCTCGTCACCACCAAGGGGCAGCTCGACCTGGAGACGCTCCTCGCGGAGGACTCGACCTTCTACGGCGACCTCTTCGCACACGTCGTGAAGTGGCAGGGCGATCTGTATCTGGAGGACGGCCTGCACCGCGCGGTCCGCGCCGCGCTCCAGCAGCGCCAGGTCCTGCACGCCCGCGTCCTCGAACTGGGCTGACCCCCGCGGGTACCCTCGGTCAGAGGGCCGATCGTGGCAGCGCACTGAGCCTTTCGGGCTCATTCCGGGGCCGTACGGGCGCAACCCGTTGATCATCTTGTAGGCACGGCGTCCCGCTCCCACTACGCTGCGCCCATGAGCATGCTGACTCCTCCCGGGATGGGGGGAAAGTACCGCATCACGGGCGATAAGTACCCCCGGATGCGCCGTCCCCGCCACCGCCGCAGGATCGTCACGGCGGCCGTCGCCGCGGTGGTCGCCCTCGGCCTCGCGGGCTGGGGGACGGTCCAGCTCATCGACGCCTTCGACGGCGAATCCGAGAAGAAGACCACCGCGGCCCACAAGCCCGGCTGCGCACCGGCGAAGAAGAAGAGTGGTCCATCCGCACCACCGCCCAAACCGGCCGTGAACCTGAAGCCCGCTCAGATCACCGTGAACGTCTACAACGCGACCCCGCGCGGCGGGCTCGCGAAGGCCGCGGCGGAGGAACTGAAGGCCCGCGGCTTCACCATCGGCAAGGTCGGCAACGCCACCGCCGACTACGACAAGAAGATCCCCGGCACCGGCATCCTCCTCGGCGCCCCCGCCGCCGTGAAGGGCCCGTTCTCGGTCCTGGGCACCCAGCTGCCGGGCGCCCCCACCAAAACGGACACCCGGACCACGGCGGACGTGGACCTGATCCTCGGCACGGCCTTCACCACCCTGGCCCCGCGCCCGTCCGCCGACAAGGCCCTGACGATCCTCGCCAACCCCGTCCGGCCGCTCTGTTCTTAAGGGCTCGGTTCGCCTCCGGGGCGCTTTAGCGGTTTTCTTCAGTCGATCGTGCTCGGCTGCTCGTTCCTCACAGCCTGCGCGCGTTCTCCTTCCAGTCCCCCTACGCCTTCGGCGTGGGGGGACCCCCAGCGCGCCCCTTCGGCTCACTCGCCGGCACCTGAGGGCGGGGCAGCTCGTGAGCGGTGAACCCGTGGCCCCCGGGCTCACCCGTCAGGCCCTGACGCCTGCTACTCCACTGATCCGTCAATCCGCCGTGCCGTACATCCGGTCGCCCGCGTCGCCCAGGCCCGGGACGATGTACCCCTGCTCGTTCAGCTGCTCGTCGACCGCCGCGGTGACGACCGTCACCGGCGCGCCCGCCAGCTCGCGCTCCATCACCTCGACGCCCTCCGGCGCCGCCAGCAGCACGACCGCGGTGACATCGTCCGCGCCCCGCTCGATCAGCTCGCGGATCGCCGCGACCAGCGTGCCGCCCGTGGCGAGCATCGGGTCGAGGACGTACACCTGCCGCCCGGACAGGTCCTCCGGCATCCGCGTGGCGTACGTCGACGCCTCCAGCGTCTCCTCGTTGCGGATCATCCCGAGGAACCCCACCTCGGCGGTCGGCAGCAGCCGGACCATGCCGTCGAGCATGCCGAGCCCGGCCCGCAGGATGGGCACGACCAGCGGCCGGGGGTGGGAGAGCTTGACCCCGGTCGTCGTCGTGACCGGAGTGTCGATGTCGACCTGCTCCGTCCGCACGTCACGCGTCGCCTCGTAGGCGAGCAGGGTGACCAGCTCGTCGGCGAGCCGCCGGAAGGTGGGGGAGTCGGTGCGCCTGTCGCGCAGCGTCGTGAGCTTGTGCGCCACCAGCGGGTGGTCGACAACGTGGATCCGCATGCCTTCCACAGTAGCCCGGGTCGCATCAATCGAAGTGAGCGAGGGAAGGTGGAGGCATACGCAGACCCATTGGTGGTGAGGCCCGTGCCGGAGCCAGGTCGCGAAGGACGCGCGACACCGTGTGAGAAGCACGACATCCAGAAGGACGAGAAGGCCGAGAAGGAGGGGACGGGGCGTGCCGCACCGCACGAGAACCCCGAAGAGGACACCGCCGAGAACCCCGCGGCTCGCCCCGGGGTCACGGAAACGGAAGAGGCCCGCCGTCGGCGCCGCGCCGCGTTCCTGCGGGAGCTGAACGAGGCGAAGGCCTTGCGGGACCGGGTCAGACCCCGCCGGGCACGGGCCGCCCGCATGCGCCAGCAGATGCGGATGCGGACCTTCCGCTGGTGACCGCCGCCCGGGTGAGCCCGACGGCCGCCGGGTAACTCCGATGGCGCGCGTAAAAAGAACTGATGGCCGACGCAACGACGGAAGACCTCTCGCAGAGCCCGGGTTTCTGCCACGATTCCGATGGGGCGGGGCACCAAGCCGCGCCACCGGTCGTCACACCTCTGAACAGTGGGAGAGTCACGGTGTACTTCGCCGCACTGCTCGCGCGCACTCAAGACGGGTGGGAAGCGAGCGACACAGAGCTCGACGATGTGGAGACCCTGTCCGACCTGGCCGATCTCGCCCGAGAGGCCACCAACGACGAGACGGTCGTCGTCTTCATCGAGCAGGAGGACGCCTGGTTCGGCCTCGTGCGCGTGGACGGCGAGGACGACCCCCGGGTCTACGTCTCGAACGCGGCCGCGGCCGCCCGCTCCTCGTACGGGGAGATCCTGACCAAGGAAGTGCTCGGCGGCGAGGACGACGACCCCGCCGGGGACCTCGACGCGCTCGACCTCGACGGCACCGAGGAGGGCGAGCCGGAGCCGGCCGACGACGGCGACGGTTCCGAGGGCGCGGTCCCGGCGGGCCCCGTCGGCGACAGCCGCCTGCTGGAAGACCTCGGCGTGTCGGAGCGCGAGCTGCTGGCCCTGGACACCGACGCCCTCGCCGAGATCGCGGACGCGCTCGGTGCCGGTGAGGTGCTGGAGGCCGTCCGCTAGTGGTTGTCCCCGCAGAGCGGGAGCCCGTACACCGTCCGGCAGTGGATCCGGTACGGGCTCCCTGGGAAGCGTCGATGCGTCTCGCCCTCGCCGAGGCCGGCCGCGCGGCGCTCTCGGACGACGTCCCGGTCGGTGCGCTGGTGCTCGACGCCGACGGCCGGACCCTGGCCACCGGCCACAACGAGCGCGAGCTGACCGGCGACCCCACGGCCCACGCCGAGGTGCTGGCGATCCGCCGCGCCGCCGAGGGCCGGCCGGGCTGGCGGCTGACCGGCTGCACGCTCGTGGTCACGCTGGAGCCGTGCACGATGTGCGCGGGCGCGATCACCCAGTCCCGGCTGGACCGGGTGGTGTACGGCGCCCGCGACGAGAAGGCGGGCGCGGCGGGCTCCCTCTGGGACCTCGTACGCGACCGCCGGCTCAACCACCGCCCGGAGGTGATCGCGGGCGTACTGGAGGACGAGTGCTCGGCGGCCCTGACGGCGTTCTTCCGCAACCGCTGACACCCTCCCGGGCCGGCACCCGGCCCCGGTCCCGAAACGGATTTCGGCACAGGGCCCACCTTGGGCTAAGCTCTCTCCCGGTAGCGTGTCCGAGCGGCCGAAGGAGCTCGCCTCGAAAGCGAGTGTGGCGCAAGTCACCGAGGGTTCAAATCCCTCCGCTACCGCTCTTATCACCCCCTGAACTGCGGAAACGCAAGTCAGGGGGTGCTGTGCATCAGCAGCGGAAGCAGCCGCGGCCCGGCAGGCCACAACTGTCCCCGGTGGGTGGTACCCGGGAGGGTTCCAGCCCGTGTTCCGCCGATCCGGCGGCGATACGCTGATCGGAGAATCGCCGCACGGAGCGGGCCCCGGCCCGACGAGGAGCGTATTCATGACCACTGCCGCACTGGGCGGACCGTGCCCCCCGCCCATGCCCGAGCGAACCCCGAAGGCTTTGCGCGAGGCGATCTCCCAGCACGCCCCGCAGCTGCTCGGCGATTTCGACGCCCACTGGAAGCGAGCCGTCGCCGACACGTACGACATCGCCCCGGTTCCCGCCTTTATGGCCCGCTGGTGGGGCGAGTACGCCATCGCACGCGATCCGCTCCTGGAAGAGCGGGTGCACCGCCTGGAGGACGACGCACGGGACGCGACCGATTCCGACCGGGCCAAGGCGCTTCTTGAGGAAGCCGGGCACATCCGCCGTGCCGCGCGCCAGACGGAGCCCGGCCGGTGACCGAGGGCTTCATGGGCCCACCGTGGCAGGCGGACTGGGTCGAAGCCGCCCGTACCTACCGGGACGGCCTCCCCGATGAGGTGCGGAAGCAGATCAGGGACGGCATGGCCGAACTGATCACGGCTCGGAACCCCTGCCGGCCGCAGGATGCACTGCCGGACGGCTTCTATCTGGAGCCCGCCCGGTCCAGCCGTCCGCTCGGTGCCCACATTCTCTACTTCGACCACGGCAGGGGCTGGCTGCGCTTCACGTTCGTGGGGCGTGTCGAGGACCCGCAGATCGTGGTGGAGGAGATCTTCTGGCAGTGAGCCGGCCGTGAACCGTGTGCACAGCGGCGGACCCGCCTCCCTCTCGGAGAGGAAGGGGAGAAGGTCGGGGGAAGCGGCATCGGGGGAGAGCCGCTCCCCCCGGCGGGGACCGGATCGCCCTGTGTGCCGGGGCCGCGCCGCGATCGGGGGGAAGCTGCGGCGCGTACGTCCCGCAGTGCGGACCGGTCGCGCTCCCGCCCGGATTCCTGCCAAATCCGAACGGGTTCTCCGCCATCCTCCACCCCGGAAGGCTCGTATCCGATCGGCAAAGGGCCCCCATCGCAGGGCCCTTGGTCCATAAATGCTCGGTTAGACTTCCGCGACTGCGCACGGGAACGGTCAGGGGAGGCGAAGCGAATGGCACAGGCGCAGAAGATCGCGTTCTATCTCGTCATCGTATTCGTGCTGTACACGATCATCAACGATCCCGAGGAGGCTGCGGACCTGGTCCAGATAGGCTTCGAGGCCATATCGGACTCGGCCCGGGCGGTCGGCGACTTCATGACCGAGCTGGTCAACTGAGTCGGCCGGGGCGGCCCGGGCGCACCATCACCACCGAGGAGCCGTTACCGTGATCCGTCATCTGGTGCTGTTCAAGCTGAACGAGGGCGTCGAGCGGAGCGAGCCGCGGGTCGCCGCCGGAGCGGCGGCGTTCGAGGCGCTGGACGGGCAGGTGCCCGAGATCGCGCACTGGGAGTGCGCCTGGAACTTCTCGGACCGCCCGATCGCCTACGACTACGCCATCAACTGCGCCGTGGCCGACCGCGATGCACTGCAGCGGTATCTGGAGCAACCGGCGCACCAGGCCGCCGCCGCGCAGTGGCGTGAGTTCGCCACCTGGGTGATCGCCGACTACGAATTCTGAACCGCACCCGGCCCCCTGCCGGGCCGTGCACCCCCCGCCACGCGACGTTCCGACGCCCCTTGCCTCTGAGGCAAGGGGCTTTTTAAGGTTTGGACCCCAACTTGCCTTCAACACGGCTTTATCAGGTGCTTGCACACAGTGGACATGTCTTGTGATGCTATGACCGCTTTTGATGGATGAGTTGACCGTAGTTGACCGCGAAGGGGTGGCGTCATCGTGCCGGCCAGTACCGCGCCTCGTCAGGCGCCGCCCCAGACCCCTTCCCCGTCCCCGCCGTCTGCCCCGCCGCCCTCCCCCGCCCCTGATCCCGCGGGGCCCGTCGCGCCGCCCCCACCCCCGTCCCGGGCACGGCCGGATACGGGAACGGGGCCGTCGGAGGCGGAGGCGGTGCCGGGCCCGGAGCAGGAGGGCATCCCGGGCGAGCCCCCGGCGCCCCGGGACGCACCGGGCGAGGTGCCCGGTACGGGCGAAACGGAGAGCGGCGCCGAAGACAGCGCAGAATCCGGAACGGAAAGCAGTACGGAAGGCGGTACGGGACGCGGCCCGGGCAGCCGCGGTGGCGGGAGCAGCCGCGGCGCCGACACCCGCGCCCTGACCCAGGTGCTCTTCGGCCGGCTGAAGTCCCTCGTCCCCGGCACCGCCGAGCACGGCCGTGTCCGGGGCGCCCTCATCGAGGCGAACCTGCCGCTGGTCCGGTACGCCGCGGCCCGCTTCCGGAGCCGTAACGAACCCATGGAGGACGTCGTCCAGGTCGGCACGATCGGGCTGATCAACGCGATCGACCGGTTCGACCCGGACCGGGGGGTGCAGTTCCCCACCTTCGCCATGCCCACCGTCGTCGGCGAGATCAAACGATACTTCCGGGACAACGTGCGCACGGTCCATGTCCCCCGCCGCCTCCACGAGCTGTGGGTCCAGGTCAACGGCGCCACCGAGGACCTGACCACCGCCCACGGCCGCACCCCCACCACCGCCGAGATCGCCGAGCGGCTGAAGATCGGCGAGGACGAGGTACTGGCCTGCATCGAAGCGGGGCGCTCCTACCACGCGACCTCCCTGGAAGCGGCCCAGGAGGGCGACGGGCTCCCCGGGCTGCTCGACCGGCTGGGGTACGAGGACCCCGCGCTGACGGGCGTCGAACACCGCGACCTCGTCCGGCATCTGCTCGTACAGCTGCCCGAACGGGAGCAGCGGATTCTGATGCTCCGTTACTACAGCAATCTGACGCAGTCGCAGATCAGCCAGGAACTGGGGGTCTCACAGATGCATGTGTCAAGACTCCTCGCCCGGAGCTTCGCCCGATTGCGATCCGCAAACAGGATCGAGGCCTAGCCGGAACGGGTAGAGACCGTACGGAAGCCGCCCCGCGGATCACCGTCCGCGCACCCCCTGCTTCCTGCGCCGATTCGTTTCTCAACTGTCGACTTGTCACTTCAGCGCGTTGCCGACATGTGACATTCTGCGGGAGACGCGTTTGCCGCAGCCTTCCCGCCGGTATCTCAGGGGCAGGCTGCGTTCCTCCGTTGGTCGCGGCCACCGCGACCGACCGCGACCTCAAGGGGGTGGCATGTCCGCAGAACAGGGCAGCTCGAAGGTGCTCACGCTCACGCCCGCGTCCACGTCGGAAGCGACCGCAACGCCGATGCCGGAGGCGCTCACGGACCTCGCCGGTCTTGCGGAGCCGGGGGCACCGGTTCCGGACACACCGGTCGGCTCCGGCCCCGACGCGGGCGCCGAGTTCGGTGCCGTGACACCCGGGACGCCCGGGACCACGAGTGCGGCGGGCTCGGCGCCCGCGTCGGACGCCATCGACACCCGTACGCTGTCCCGCTCCCTGTTCCTGCGGCTGCGCGCCCTGGACAACCAGGGCACCGGCGAGAGCCCGGAGCGCACCTACGTCCGTGACACCCTCATCGAGCTGAACCTCCCCCTGGTCCGTTACGCGGCGGCCCGCTTCCGCAGCCGCAACGAACCGATGGAGGACATCGTCCAGGTCGGCACGATCGGGCTGATCAAGGCGATCGACCGGTTCGACTGCGAACGGGGCGTGGAGTTCCCGACGTTCGCGATGCCGACGGTCGTCGGTGAGATCAAGCGCTTCTTCCGCGACACCTCGTGGTCGGTGCGGGTGCCGCGCCGACTCCAGGAGCTGCGGCTGGCGCTGACCAAGGCGAGCGACGAGCTGTCCCAGCGCCTCGACCGCTCCCCGACCGTCCCCGAACTGGCCGCGGTGCTCGGGGTGTCGGAGGAAGAGGTCGTCGACGGCCTCGCCGTGGGCAACGCCTACACCGCCTCCTCGCTGGACTCGCCCTCCCCCGAGGACGACGGCGGCGAGGGTTCGCTCGCCGACCGCCTGGGATACGAGGACTCGGCGCTGGAAGGCGTCGAATACCGCGAGTCGCTGAAGCCTCTGCTGGCCAAACTGCCGCCCCGCGAGCGCCAGATCATCATGCTGCGCTTCTTCGCCAATATGACGCAGTCGCAGATCGGCGAGGAGGTCGGCATTTCGCAGATGCACGTCTCCCGGCTGCTGACCCGGACGCTCGCGCAGTTGCGGCAGGGCCTGACCGCCGACTGAGCCACAACCGGCGGTCGTCTCTTGTGGATCTCGCCGGGCTCCGGCCCGATCCACAAGGAACTCCCTCACCCCCGAGCCTTCGGCCTTGGGCCGGGACCGGCCGATCCCGGCCGTTCCGTGCGGTGACCCGGCTCCACGGGTTCCTTACTGACGGATCGTCAGCCAGACTGATCCGATGCGACGACGACGTCAGAAGGCAGTCCTCGCGGCGATGGCGCTCTGCCTGGGCGGAGCGCTCACCGCGTGCGGAAGCGGAGACGACGACGGTTACGCGGCGGTCGGCCCGATCGGCCCCGAGCGTGCGTCCGGCACCCCGGAAGGTGTGGTCCCGCCGAAGGGCGGGGTGAGCCTGCTCCCGCTGGAGCCGGCCGGAACCCCTGCGGCCGGTGGCTCCCGGCCGCGGTCCACGGACTCCTCCGCTCCGTCCACCGCGACGCCGTCGCCCTCATCCGCCGCCCCCGGCCCCTCGTCGGTGCCGTCACCAGCGGGCCGGGAGTCCGGATCGGGTGGTACGGAAGGGAGCACGGGCCGCGGTACGGCTCCGCCCACCGGCCCCCCGACCACGCCCGAAGGCCCCGACGGACCCGGCGACTCCGGCCCCGGCAGCCAGAAGCCGCCCGGTTCGAGCCCGCCCACCGCCCCGCCGTCCGGCGCGAAGCCGCCCGCGGGTCCACCGGTGATCACGGTCGGCGCCCCCGCCCTGGCGCCCACGGACCGGCGCTGGTGCGAGCAGGTGACGGTCGAGTTCCGTAACACCGGTGGCAGAGCGGCCGCTTCGGGCACGGTGACCTTCGGTACGCACATCATCGGCGCGCTGGGCATCGACTGGGCCACGGTCAACACGCACCGCCCGCTCCCGACCCCGATCGCGGCGGGCGCGGCCAGGGCGGAGACGTACACGGTGTGCGTGGACGCCTGGCGCGTACCGCCGGGCATGCGCATCGAGACCCGGGACGTCCGGGCCGACTGGTCCTGAGACCGTCCGCCGCGGATCAGGGTCTGTCTTCGCGGATCAGGCGAGGGCGAGCCAGACGACGCCGCCGAGGACCAGCAGCCCGATCACCACTCCGGCGATCAGCCCGACCGGCGGCCCGGAGCGTTCGGCCGCGGCGGCCCGTCGGCTGCCGCCCTGCGGCGCGTCCTCGTCCACGAACGCACGGAACATCTGAGTGCTGCCCGCGGGGTCGTGCGCACCCTGGGGGCCCTGGCCGTGAGGAACTTGGGGGTTGTGTGCCATGGGCCCCGACCCTAGCGAACCCCCGGTGACGACCCAAGCCCCGGCCCGGACGGCCGGCCGCGGAGCGCACCGGTCCGCGACCGGGCGGTACGGACCGACCGCAGGTCGGGCCGCAGCCCGGCTCCGCCCCGGCCGACATCCGGCGATTCCTTGAGCATCCCTTTACTTCTGCAAGCCCCCTTTTCATTTGCCTTGAGCAACCATCCACTTTATGGTTGCTCTAAGCAACAACTATTCTGGGGAGGATCCGGGCCATGGCCGCTCAGACCCTTTACGCGGAACTGGCCCGCCAGCTCAACTCCATCGGCGCGCTCCGCCGCGGTCTGCTGAGGGCGCTGCCCGCCGACTGTCCGTCGGGGCCCGCGGCAACGCTGTCCCTGCTCCATCGGCACGGCGAGATGCGGATGAGCAGACTGTGCGAGCTGCTGGCCGTCGATATGTCGGTGACCAGCAGACATGTGGCGCACGCGGTGGACGGGGGCTGGGTGGAACGCGCCCCCGATCCCGGCGACCGGCGCTCCAGGCTGCTCCGGCTCACCCCTGAGGGCACCGCCAAGCTCCGTGAGCTGCACGAGCGGAGTGCGGTGCTGCTGTCGCGGCAGTTGGCGGAGTGGTCCGACGGGGAGATCGGCGATCTGATCGGGATGCTCGAACGGCTGCGGTGCTCCTTCACCGCGGAGCCGCGGGAGCTGCGGGAACGGGCCGGACCACCGGCGGCGGGGGAGCACCCGGAACCGCCCCGGCGGCAGCGGCTCCCGGAGGCCGTACCGCCGCCCACTCCCGTGTGACCCCCGTACCCGCACCCGTACGAATCTCCGTACCCGCACGAATCTCCGTACCCGTACAACTCCCCCGTAGCGAACACCCTCCCCACCCACCCCACCCCGAAGGACGGACCGGACGGACATGGCTGTGACCTCTCAGCGGGCCGGAACGGAGGCCGGCGGCACCGCTCCGATGACCCATCGGCAGATCATGGAGGCGCTCTCCGGACTGCTGATCGGCATGTTCGTCGCCATCCTGTCGTCGACGATCATCTCCAACGCGCTGCCGCAGATCATCACGGACCTCGGCGGCGGCCAGAGCGCCTATACCTGGGTCGTCACCGCGGCCCTGCTGTCGATGACGGCGACCACCCCGCTCTGGGGCAAGCTCGCCGACCTGGTCAGCAAGAAGCTGCTGGTCCAGATAGCCCTGCTGATCTGGATAGCGGGCTCCCTGCTGGCCGGCCTCGCCGGCAGCACCGGCACGCTGATCGCCTGCCGGGTGATCCAGGGCATCGGCGTCGGCGGTCTGAGCGCACTGGCCCAGATCATCATGGCCGCGATGATCGCGCCCCGGGAGCGCGGCCGCTACAGCGGCTACCTCGGCGCCACCTTCGCGATCGCAACGGTCGGCGGTCCGCTGCTGGGCGGGGTGATCACCGACACCGAGTGGCTCGGCTGGCGCTGGTGCTTCTACGTCGGGGTGCCGTTCGCGCTGCTCGCCCTGGTCGTCCTCCAGAAGACCCTGCGGCTGCCGGTCGTGAAGCGGGACGTGAAGGTCGACTGGGCGGGAGCGACGCTGATCAGCGCCGCGGTGTCACTGCTGCTGATCTGGGTGACGTTCGCCGGTGACACCTACGCCTGGATGTCCTGGCAGACGTTCGCGATGCTCGGTGGTACGGCGCTGCTGACCGCGGTCTTCCTGTACGTGGAGTCCAGGGCGGGCGAACCGATCATCCCGCTGCGGCTCTTCCGCAACCGGACCATCTCCCTCGCCTCGGCCGCCTCCCTCTTCGTCGGCGTCGCGATGTTCGCGGGCACGGTCTTCTTCAGCCAGTACTTCCAGTTGGCCCGCGGACTGTCACCGACGATGTCGGGCGTGGCCACCATCCCGATGATCGCGGGGCTGTTCCTCTCCTCCACCGTCTCCGGAAAGCTGATCACCCGGACCGGCCGGTGGAAGGGGTGGCTGCTCGCGGGCGGCATGCTGACGACGGCCGGGCTCGGTCTGCTGGGCACGATCCGCCACGACACCCCCTACTGGCATACGGCGCTCTTCATGGCCGTCCTCGGTCTGGGCATCGGCATGACGATGCAGAACCTCGTGCTGTGCACCCAGAACCAGGTCACCGCGGCGGATCTCGGCGCGGCGTCCTCGGTCGTCACCTTCTTCCGCTCCCTGGGCGGCGCGATCGGGGTCTCCGCACTGGGCGCGATCCTCGGCACCCGGGTCACGGGCTATGTGGAGGACGGGCTGCGTGCCCTGGGACCCGAGGGTGCGGCGGCCGGGCAGAGCGCGACGGCCGGGGGCGGGATCCCCGATCTCGACCTGGTGCCGGAGCCGGTCCGGTCGGTGCTGGAGAGCGCGTACGGGAACGGGGTCGCGGACGTCTTCCTCTACTCGGCGCCGTTCGCCCTGCTGGCCCTGGTGGTGACGGCGTTCATCAAGGAGGTGCCGCTGAAGTCCCGTACGGTCGCGGGCGACACCGAATCCGAGAGCGCGCCGGAGCCGACCGGGACCCCGGCCGGAACCACGACGGGCTGACGGACCGGCCGGGGCCACGACGGATGCGGACCGGCCGGGGCCACGACGGGTTCACGGACCGGCCGGGACCCGGCCCCGGTCATCCCGCCCGGTCGGCGCGGGCCACCATCGCCTCGACGCCCGCCAGGATCATCTCCAGGGCGAAGTCGAAGTCCCGGTCCCGCATTTCGGCGACGGTGGTGCCGCCGCGCGCGTCCATCATCTCGGCCGCCGCCTCGGCGTACTCGCTGAGCTCCGGAAGGGCGTTGACGGTGCCCATGGCCCGGGCGACGTACTCGTCCTGGGAGATTCCGGCGGTGGTGCAGTGGGCGACGAAATGCCCCTCGATGGTGCCGAAGCCGTAGACGAACTGGTAGATGGCGGCGATTCCGCCGATCTGCCCCTCGGGCGGCAGTCCGGCGTTCCTGATGGCCTGGTGGGCGGCGAGGACGAAGGACACCGAGTTCGGCCCGATATTGAGGAAGTGGCCGACGAGACCGGAGGTCCAGGGGTGGCGGACGAGGAGGCTCCGGTACTCGGTGGCGAGGGTACGGAGCTGCTCGCGCCACTGGGCGGGGTCGGAGACATCGGGGAGCCGGATATCGCCGTAGACCGCGTCGAGGGCGTATTCGAGGAGGTCGTCCTTGTTGTCGACGTACCAGTAGACGGACATGGCGGTGACGTCGAGTTCGGCAGCGAGCCGTCGCATGGAGAACTTGGCGGCGCCTTCGGCGTCCAGGAGCCGTACCGCCGTGTCCACGATCTTCCGGCGGTCGAGGGAGGCGGGCTGCGCCGACCGGCGGCCGCGCTCGGGCCGCCCGCCGGCCTGCCAGACACTGGTCCGTACGCTGCGGACGCCGCTCTCGGCACTCTGGGTGCCCTGGGCACCCCGGGCGCTCGCGCCGCTCCCGGACCGGCGTCCGCGGGCAGGACCGGGACCCCCGGCACCTTCGGTTCCTTCGGCAGGCGCTCCGGCCCGCCCGGATCGTCCGGGTCGTTCGGGATTTTCCGTACGGTCGGCCGCGCTCACCATCGTGCCGCCTCCTTGCTGTCCAGGGCGCCCGCCACCGGAGCCGGGACCCCGGCGGAGCGACGCTCCACCGTCCGTCCTCGCCTCCTTCGATGGTATGCGGGACGGGACGGGTGATGCGGAGAGGACCTCCCGCCCGCGAGGTGACGGCCCCGTCAGTGCAGCGCGCCCTCGGCGGGAGCCACCCCGGCCCCGGCACCATCCCCGGCCCCTTCCCTGTCCCGGCGCTCGGCACGCCACAGCAGCAGCGCGGCCAGCAGCCCGCCCAGGAGCACCGCGACCGCGCCGACCAGCTGACTGGTCTCCAGACCCGTGGCGAAGGCGTCGCTGACCGCGGCACGTTCGGCCTCGCCGTCGGCAGCGGCGAGCGCGGCGGGCAGGGACGCGGCCCCCACGGCGGCGGGGACCAGGGCGGCGAACCGGGCGTTGAGGACGGCACCGAGGACGGCGACCCCGAGGCCGTTGCCGAATTCGGCGAGCGTGCCGTTGATCCCGGCGCCGACACCGGCCTTCTCCGGCGGTATGGCGCTCATGATGGCGTTGGCCATGGCGGGCATCGACAGGGCGACGCCCGTACCCATGACGACCAGCCCGAGCAGCATTCCGCCGTATCCGCCTCCGCCGAGCAGGGCGATGGCCGCCAGCCCGGCCGAGACCAGGGTCATGCCGAGGGCGATGGCCGCGGGCGTACCGATCTTCAGCACCAGCCTGGCACCCGCCCCGCTGAGGTTGACGAGGACGACCGCGAGGGCGAGCGGGGCGGTGCGCAGCCCGGCGTCCAAGGCGTCGTAGCCGAGGACGAACTGGAGGTGCTGGGTGAGCAGGAAGAGGGAGCCGGTCATCCCGAAGGCGACGAGGATCGCACCCGCGACCGCCCCGACGAAGCGCCGGTTGCGGAAGAAGTGCATGTCGAGCATGGGGTACGGAATCCTCAGCTCCCACACTACGAACGCCCCCAGGACCGCGATGCCGAGGACGGCGGCGATCAGCACTTCGGCGGAGGTCCAGCCGTGGTCGGGCCCGGAGATGATCGCGTAGACGACAGCGGTCATACCGATGGTGGAGAGCACCGCGCCCGCCAGATCCGGCCGGTCGCCCTGCGGATTCTTGGACTCCGGCACCAGGGCGGCGACGGCGAACAGCCCGAGCGCGACCACCGGCAGGTTGATCAGGAAGATGGCGCCCCACCAGAAGTGGTCGAGCATGAACCCGCCCAGCAGCGGACCGCAGGCGAACCCGAGGGAGCTGACGGTCGACCAGATGCCGATGGCCTTGATCCGCTCGTTGTCGTCGAAGATCTGGACGACGACGGCGAGGGTGGTGGTGAGCAGCAGCGCCCCGCCGACGCCCATTCCGGCCCGGGCGGCGATGAGCTGGGCGGAGGTCTGGGAGAGCCCGGCCGCCAGCGATCCCGCGCCGAAGAGGACGAGCCCGGACAGGAGCATCTTCTTGCGGCCGTAGCGGTCGGCGGCATTGCCCGCGGTGAGCAGCAGCCCGGACTGGACCAGCGAATAGGCGTTGATCATCCACTGGATGTCGGAGGTCGAGGCGTCCAGCTCCCGGGTGAGGGAGGGGATGGCGACGCTGAGCACGGTGTTGTCGATGAGGACGACGAGCTGGGCGAGGCAGATCACGCCGAGGATCAGCCAGCGCTGGGGGTGTCCACCGGATGGCTTGAGGGTCTCGCCGGGCCCGGACGTGGTGGCGGGAGCGGCCATACGGGCACCTCCTTGTACGGTGTAGGGGAGCGTTCGACCTACACCGTACAAGGATTCTTCTACGCCGTATAATTGTTTTCCCCGAAGGACCTCCGGGCCCTACCTCCCGCCACCGTTCTCAGCGTTCTCGGCCGGCCGGATCAGATACCCCGACCCCCGCCGGGTGTGGATCATCGGTGACCGCCCGGCGTCGATCTTCTTCCGGAGGTAGGAGACGTACAGCTCGACGATGTTGGCCTGCCCGCCGAAGTCGTACGACCAGACGCGGTCGAGGATCTGCGCCTTGCTGAGCACCCGCCGCGGATTGCGCATCAGATACCGCAGCAGCGCGAACTCGGTCGCCGTCAGCCGGATCGGATCGCCGGACCGCCACACCTCCCGGCTGTCCTCGTCGAGAACGAGGTCCCCGACCACGAGCAGCCGCCCGGAATCCCCCGAGGGGCCGCTCCGCGCGGGACGGACAAGGGTCTGGTGCGTTGTCGGCGTCATGGACGCGACGCTAGGCGGCGCCGCTCAGAAGGCCCTTGCCTCAGCATGGGAATTCCCTGAGAAACGGACAGGGACTAGAAGAGCCCGTCCTGGGTGCCGCCGCTGCGGGCGGCGGCGTCGGCGAGGGGGACGGAGACCCCGCTCGCCGGATCGGCGCCGACGAGGGACCAGCCGGCCAGCAGCCGGGTGTCGAGGACGACCTGCCGCCCCTCGCCGGTGTCCAGATGGAGATCGGGCCCGGCGACGGCGACCAGGGTCCCGGCGACGGCACCGCCGTCGACGAGCTGCCGGACGACGGGCGCGGCGGGAGCGAGCCGGTCGAGCCCGAAGGCCGCGGCATGGTCGAAGGGTTCGTACGGCAGCGGGTGGAGCGTCTCCGTCCAGCCGCCGACCGCGAGGGCCCGGCGGTGCAGCTCCTCGACCTCGGCGGCGCGCTCGGCGGGATCGGCGGCCAGCAGGGGACGTACGGCACGCTTCTCGGCGTAGGCGATACGGTCCGGGACCCCGAGCGCGCTCCGCAGCACCTCCTCGGTGCGCCGCGCGGCCATCAGCGGCCCGCGCCCCAGCCAGCTGAACACCACGGCCCCCTGCTCCAGCAGCCGGGCCGGACCGCGCTCCTCGGCGGTGATCCCCACCTTCACCATGCCGGGCCCGAACCAGGCCAGATACACGCGGTACGTCCGCGGATCATCGGGCACGCCGTCGGCGGCCACCGACCCCACCCGGTCCAGCGCGGCGCACTCCCGGCACAGGGCCCGCGCCGCCCGCCCGGGCACCCCGGCCCGCAGCGGACACGGATTCCCGCGCGCCCCGACACACACCCGCTCCCCGTCGGCCCGGAACCCGAGCCGCTTCCCCGGCGTCAACGGGCTGATCCGCCCGCCCTCCCACCGCAGCACCGCTATCCGCGCCTCGGCCGGCCAGGCAACCCCGGTGCACCGCCACGTCATACGCACCTCCGGCGCACACTGCCACGACCAGAACGACCAAAAAGACCAAAAGGCCCCGCGTGAACACAGGGACGAAAGCGCAGAGGGTACCTGAGGCAACCGACTTCCCCGGCTCCGCCCACCACATTCCGGCCGCCCCGGAACGCCCACCCACCCCTTACCCGCCCACGTCAGCCCCGAACACCCGGACCCCCGCCCTGTCCGAAACCCTTCACCACCCCAACCACCCACCGGGGCCGGGTTCCGGCCGCCCCCCACCGCCGACCGCCCCCGGGCGTTCCGCCCGCACTCCAGCTGCTCTCCACCGCACTGCGGCCGGAAAACACCGAAGGCCCCGGATTTCTCCGGGGCCTCTGGTTTGCTGTGCACTCGGCAGGATTCGAACCTGCAACCTTCTGATCCGTAGTCAGATGCTCTATCCGTTAAGCTACGAGTGCTTGCTTTGCTCTGCGTTTCGGGCTTTTCTGCCCGGTCGGCGTTGCGGGGACAACATTACATGACCTGCGCCGCCACGCGAAATCCATTAGCCGCACCCCTTCTGACCTGCACAGATGCCTCCAGGAGGGACCTCGGCAGTTCCCTCGGACGAGGGACGGGGAGGCCGGGACGACCCGGGAAACACCAGAGCCCCGGGCGGGGCCCGGGGCTCTGGTGATCTTGACGGCGGAGGCGGAGGGATTTGAACCCTCGATGGGCGGTAAAACCCAAACCGCATTAGCAGTGCGGCGCCATAGACCGGACTAGGCGACGCCTCCAGCACCACCGCGCGGGCGCGAGTGGTGTGCAGATGATGACACAGTCACGCGGCGTGTCACCAATCGCCGTCCACGGTACTAGGCACGTGGGGCCGAGGGCAAAGCACATCCGGGGTCCCGACGCGGCCGGCGGCGGCGGTCCGGGAGGGGCCGGGAGGGGAGCGGGCGCAACGCCGAAGGGGTGGGCGCGTTAGACGCGGTGGGGCTTCGGGGCGGGCCGCCGTGCGCGGCGGCTCCGGGGCCGGTTCCGTACACCGTACGAACAGAACAGGAGCGCCCATGCTGCGCCGCATCGCCCTCACCGCCACCGCCTCCGCCGCCGTACTCTCCGCCTTCGCGGGGTCCGCGGCCGCATCGTCGCCCGTCTCCCTGCTGCCGGTACCGCTGCCGCCGCTGTTCGGGCAGTCCGAGAACCGGCTGACGGTCGTGGTGTCGGAGACGGGCAACTCCCTGATCGACGGGCGGTACGAGCTGGACTGCGGGCCCGCCGGAGCCGAGACGGCCGCGAGCGGGAACCATCCGGCCGCCGAGGAGGCGTGTGCCCGGCTCGACGAGCTGGCGCGGGCCGGGGAGGACCCCTTCGCCCCGGTCGGCCGGGACACCTTCTGCACCCAGCAGGCCGGCGGCCCGGCCACCGCCCATGTCACCGGCGTCTGGCAGGGCCGCCCGGTCGACGCCGCCTTCTCCCGGCAGAACGGCTGTGAGATCCACCGCTGGAACACCCTCACGCCCGTCCTGCCGAGCCCCGGGGCGTAGCCGGCGTCCGAGGCCGGGGGCGTACCCGAAAAGGTCACGGGGGACACACCGGTCCCCCACACCCCGGGGGTGAGAGGTGCCCCTCATCCCCCGCTCCGCCGGACCCCCTGCCCTAGACTCCCTCCAGTGACAGGCTGATGTCCGTAGTTCAGGAGGAACCGTCGTCGTGAGCAGCAGGCCATCCCGAGGCGCTGCTCGCCTCGCAGCCATACTCGACGCACTTCCCGACGGTCTGGTGCTCGTCAACTGCAACGGCACCGTCGTCAACGCCAACACCATCGCCCTCGAACTCTTCGAGACCCCCGGCACCGCGCTCGTCGGCCGCGGGCTGCTCGACCTGCTGCCCGCCTTCGACTCGCGGCTGATCCCGGGTTCGATGCGGCGTCCGGAGGCCGCGGACGCCCGTGGCCGTACCAAGCCGACGCGGATGACCGCACGGCGTACGGACGGCAGCGAGTTCCCCGTGGAGGTGACGAGCGCGAGCCTTGAGGACGGGCGCGAGGCGTACGACGCGCAGCACTCCCTCTACACGGGCGACGAGCTGCTGATGCTGGTGGTGCGGGATCTGTCGGGGACCGTGGACACCGAGGCGGAGCTGGCGCGTTCGCAGCGGCAGACAGAGATGATCCTGCGGGCGGCGTCCGAGGGCGTCGTCGGTACGGATACGGAGGGCCGGGTCGTCCTGGTCAATCCGGCGGCGGCGCAGATCCTCGGCTACCGCGCCAGTGACCTCGGCGGCCGTGAGCTGCACCCGCTGGTGCTGCACTCCCGCGAGGACGGCAAGCCGTTCCCGTACTTCGAATCGCCGCTCGCGGACACGCTCAGGTCGGGCCGGAAGCACCGGGTCCGGGGGCAGGTGCTCTGGGCGAAGGACGGCTCGCGGGTGCCGGTGGATCTGACCACCGCGCCGGTACGGGACGGGGACCAGCTGGTCGGCGCGGTGATGACCTTCATCGACCGCAGGCCGGCCGAGAAGCTCGCCGCGGAGCACGAGGCCGCGCTCACCGAGCTGACCGAACGGCACTCGACGGAGCTGAAGGAGACGACCGGGCGGCTGACCTCCGAGCACGAGCGGACCAAGGAGGAGTACGCCGCCGAACTCGCCGACAAGACCGAGCGGTACGCCGCCGATGTGGAGACCCGTGACGAGCGCCACCGCGAGCTGGCGGAGCGGCACGGTCAGCTGACGGCGGTCCTCGGCGAGGCGCTGCGCGGGCCGCTGGAGGAGCTCCGTACCGAACTGGGCACGCTGGCCGCCGATCCCGCCGGACAGCTCTGGCCGGAGGCGAACCAGATCCTCCACCATCTCGCCGCCGGATACGCCCGGATGACCACGCTCATCGACAACGTCCTCGCCTTCCAGCGGCTGGACACCGGCGAGGAGCGGCTCCACAAGGCGAACACACTGCTCGACTCGGTCGTCGCGGCCGGGGTCGAGGGCGCGGTCGAGCTGATCGGGCCGGGCCGGGCGCAGTTCGCGGTGCACGCCCCGCCCATCGAGGCCGAGGTCGACGGGGTGCGGCTGGCGACGGCGCTGGCGCATCTGATCGCCGATGTCGCCGGGGTCGACGCGACCGGGAAGTCCCGGCAGCTCGCGATCGGCAACGGCCCCGCGACCTATGCGGACTCCACGATCGTGGTCGCGGCGGCTCAGCGCGGCGAGGTCGTACGGATCGAGGTCCGGGGCCCCTTCACCGGGGGCGACGGGGTGCACCGGCCGATCGTGCGCGGGATCGTGACGGCGCACGGCGGGGTGGTGCAGACGCACGAGGTGCCCGGCGCGGGCGGGAGCGCGTACGTCCTGGAGGTGCCGATCGGCGCGGGTTCGGGCGCGGTTGCCGCCCCGGTGCCGGTCGCCCCGGTCGCCCCGGACGGCGGCAGTCTCGGCGGCAGTCATGAAGGCGGCGGGACGGCCGGCGGGCCCGGGCAGGCGCTTGCGCTGCCGGAGCAGGCGTCGGGCGAGACCCTGGGCGGCGGTCGGCGGCGGGCCCGCCGGAGTTCCACGGACGCGTTCCTGGAGAGTCCCCTGGCAGCCGAAGGCGCGGGTGAGGGCGGTGAGCTGATTCCGGCGCAGGACTCGGGCGGTACCGGGCGGCGGCGCGGGCGGCCGAGTCCGGCGGAGGGTGCGGTCGGGGCTGCGGCCGAGGATGCCGGGATGGCCGGGATGGCCGCGGTGGCCGTACCGCCGCAGGGCATGGGCATGGGTACGGGACCGGGCGCGGAGCAGGCGGAGGCGGAGCGCCGGGCGCGGCACAGCGGTGTGCCCGAGCTGCCGGTGGGGCCCGGGCTGGTTCCGGCGGCGGGGCCGGGGATGTCGGCTCCCGTTCCGGCACAGGGCATGGCGCAGGGCCCGGGGCCGGGTGCAGGGCAGGGTGCAGGGCAGGGGGGCGCGGCCGGAGGGCGGCGCGCCCGGCGTGCGCTGGCGCCCGCGCCGGTAGCGGGAGCCGCGGGCGCCGGAGCAGCGGATCCGCAGGTACGTACCCCCTTCGCGCTGCCGCCCGCCGATGCGGACCGTGTGCCGGGGCCCGGTGACACGAGTGGACACGGGATTCGGCACGAGACGGCCCGGTTCGGGCCGGGGGGCGACCAGCACACGCCTCCGCAGCCGCATCCTCTCCCGGGCACGGGTACGGGCCCGGTATCGGTACCGACGCAGATGCCGGGGACGGCTCCGGGTGCGGTTCCGGTTCCCGGGCAGGGTACGGGGCCGGTTCCGGCGCCGACGGGGCGGCGCAGGGGGCGTCCGGAGCACGGTGCGGCCGACGACACGGCCGGGGCCGGGCTCCCCGGTGCCGATGCGCTACCCGGGAATCACAGGAATCACGGGAACCACGAAGCTCCCGAGGCGCCGGAGGCCGTGGCTGCTGCGGGCGCCGAGGCCCCCGGGCCCTCCGACGACCCGCAGTCACCGACACAGGCTCATTCGCAGAGCACCGGCTCGTTGTCATTGCCGCTGCCGCCCGCGGAGCCCGTACCGGCCGCCCCTCCGGCGGGAGGGCCCGCGGTCCGTCCGGCCGCACAGCCGCTGCCCGCGGAGACCCCGTCCGGTTCCGTTCCGCTGCCGCCCGACGCTTCCCAGGGCCGGGCGTTCAGCGTGCGCGCCCTCGGCCAGGGCGGGCCGGGCCGTACGGCGGCGGCCGCGCCCGCACCCGTACCGCCGCAGCAGTCGTCCGGTTCGGGACGGCGCCGCAAGCTGGGCACGCCACCGACCGCCGACCGGCCCGAGTCCGCCGCGCCGACGCCGACCCCCGCGGCCGGGACCCCCCTCCCGGCGCCGGCACCGGCAGCCCACGCGCCGCAGTCGGCGCTGGACCGCGACGGCGACGCACCGGGCCGGGCGTACGCCATCAGCGCGCCCGACGAGGGTGCCGCGGAGGGGCCCGAGCCGCTGGACGGCCCCGGCGGCGCGGTCGAGGTCGCCAACCGTCCGCTGCCGCAGCCCGTCGACGACGAACTGCCGCCCGAGCCGCTCGACAACCCCCGCCGGCTGCTGGTCTGGCCCGCGCCCGACGTCTCCACCCAGCAGGCGCTGAGCGAACGCGGCTACCGTCCGGTCGTCGTGCATTCGCGCGAGGAGGTCGACGCCCAGATCGCGGCCTTCCCCGCTGCCCTGTTCGTCGACCCGCTGACCGGCCCGATCACCCGGACCGCGCTCCAGTCACTGCGCCAGGCCGCCGTGGCGGCGGAGGTTCCGGTGCTGGTCACGGCCGGTCTGGGGCAGGCCACTCGGGAAGCCGCCTACGGCGCCGACCCCGCCGTCCTGCTCAAGGCGCTCGCCCCGCGCGACAGCGAACAGCACCCCTCCCGGGTCCTGCTGATCGAAGAGCACGAGGAGATCGCGCTGGCGCTGACGGAAGCGCTGGAACGGCGGGGCATGCAGGTCGCGCGGGCCGCGGCCGACGCCGAAGCGGTCACGCTCGCGTCGCAGATGCGGCCGAACCTCGTCGTGATGGACCTGATGCAGGTACGGCGCAGGCGCGCCGGGATCATCGACTGGCTGCGCGCCAACGGGCGGCTCAACCGCACCCCGCTCGTCGTCTACACCTCCGCCGGGCTGAACCGGGCGGAGCTGCCGAGGCTGTCGTCGGGGGAGACCGTGCTGTTCCTGGCCGAACGGTCGACGAGCACGGAGGTCCAGTCGCGGATCGTGGACCTGCTCGCCAAGATCGGCACCAACTGACGGCTGCCGAGCCGGGAGCCACCGCTGTACGACCGTGAAGGGCCCGCCCACCTGTCCTGGGGACACGGGGGCGGGCCCTTCGCCGTCGTACGGCTTCCTCGGCGGTCTCCGTACCGGCGCTCAGACCTCGACGACGTCCAGCTCACCGTCCGCGTACTGCCTGCGGATCGCCCGCTTGTCGAACTTCCCGATGTTCGTCTTCGGCACCTCCCGCACCAGCGACCAGCGCTCGGGGAGCTGCCACTTCGCGACGGTCTCCCCGAGGAAGGCCTTCAGCCCGGCGAGATCGGTGGTCGCCCCCTCCTTGAGCACGACCGTCGCCAGCGGGCGCTCGTCCCACTTCGGGTCGGGCACCGCCACCACGGCCGCCTCTACGACCTCCGGGTGCGCCATCAGGGCGTTCTCCAGCGCGATGCTGGAGATCCACTCGCCGCCGGACTTGATGACGTCCTTGACCCGGTCGGTGAGGGTGAGGAAACCGTCGGGGCTGATCACGCCGACATCGCCGGTCTTGAGCCAGCCGTCCTCGCTGAACTTGTCCTCCGGCCGCAGGGGCTCCTCCCCGGCACCGCCGAAGTACGCGGCGGCGATCCACGGGCCGCGCACCTGGAGTTCACCGACCGATTCGTCGTCCCACGGCAGTACGTCTCCGCCGGGGCCGACGATCCGCGGTTCGACACCGGCCGGGAAGCGGCCCTGCGTCAGGCGGTACGACCACTCCTCCTCCGGGCTCCGGCCGGCCGGCGCGTGCGCCATCGTGCCGAGCGGGGAGGTCTCCGTCATGCCCCAGGCGTGGCAGAGGCGCACGCCCAGCTTGTCGTACGCCTCCATCAGCGCGGGCGGGCACGCCGAACCGCCGATGGTGACCTGCTTGAGGGAGCTCAGATCGCGGGGGTTGGTGAGGACCTCGGCCAGCAGCCCCTGCCAGATGGTGGGGATGGCTGCGGCATGGGTCGGCTTCTCGCGTTCGATCATCTCAGCGAGGGGTGCGGGCTGGAGGAAACGTTCCGGCATCAGCATGTTGAGGCCGGTCATAAAGGCGGCGTGGGGGATGCCCCAGGCGTTGACGTGGAACTGCGGTACGACGACGAGGGTGGTGTCCCGGTCGGTCAGCCCCATCGACTCGGACATCGAGACCTGCATCGAGTGCAGATAGACGGAGCGGTGGGAGAAGACGACGCCCTTGGGGTCGCCGGTGGTGCCGGAGGTGTAGCACATGGCGGCCGCGCTGCGTTCGTCCAGCTCGGGCCAGTCGAAGGTGGTGGGGCGGTCCGCGATCAGCTCCTCGTACTCGTGGATCCGGGCCGCGGTGTCCGCGCCGGCCAGCAGGGAGCGGTCGCCGGGCCCGGAGACCACGATGTGCTCGACGGTGGGGAGGTGGGGCAGCAGCGGTACGAGGAGCGGGAGCAGCGAACCGTTGACGATGACCACGCGGTCGGCGGCGTGGTTGGCGATCCACACCAGCTGCTCGGGAGGGAGGCGGAGGTTGAGGGTGTGCAGGACGGCGCCCATGGAGGGGATCGCCAGATAGGCCTCGACGTGTTCGGCGTTGTTCCACATCAGGGTGGCGACCCGCTGATCGCCGTCGACGCCCAGCTCGTCGCGGAGCGCGTTCGCCAGCCGGATCGCGCGCTCGCCGGTTTCGCGGAAGCTGCGGCGATCGGGCTCGGGGGCGCCGGTCCAGGTGGTGATCTGCGATTTCGCATGGACCCTCATACCGTGTTCCAGGATGCGGGTCACGGTCAGCGGTATGTCCTGCATGGTGCTCAGCACGGCGTCCTCCCGGTGGGCGCTGTGTTGCTACGCGTCAGTAAGGGTGTAGAGATTCTGCGCGCGTACCGAGCGGTATGTCACTACCTGAGGGCGGCGGATTCGCGGTCCGCGGGAAGGCAGCGGCGGAGCGGGCGGCCGCGGGAGCCGTACAGGGCGGGGCCGCGGGGCGGGCACGAGGCCGTACGGACGGGGAGAAGCCGTGGCCGGGGTACGGGGGCGTTCGGGTGGAGACGCCTACAGCTCCGCGCGTACGTATCGAATACGGTCCGGGTACGACTCGAAATACAGCCTGAATACGGCGCGCATACGGCCCGAATGCGGCGCGTATACGGCGCGTATACGGCGCGTATACGGTCCGGGGTACGGTCCGGGTACGACCACCGTCAGCGGGCCGGGGAAAGCTCCGGGTCCTCGCGCAGCTTGCCGAGCGCCCGGGACACCGCACTCTTCACCGTCCCTACGGACACCCCCAGCACCTCCGCCGTCTGCGCCTCGCTGAGGTCCTCGTAATAGCGCAGCACCACCATCGCCCGCTGCCGGTCCGGAAGCTTCATCACGGCACGCCACATCGCGTCGTGCAGCACCTGCTGCTCCGCCGGATCGGGCGTGGGCGAGGTCTCGCGCTCGGGCAGCTCGTCACAGGCGAACTCGTCCACCTTGCGCTTGCGCCACTGCGAGGTACGGGTGTTCAGCAGGGCCCGGCGGACATAGCCGTCGAGCGCGCGGTGGTCCTCGATGCGCTCCCATGCGACATAGGTCTTGGTGAGCGCGGTCTGGAGGAGGTCCTCCGCGTCGCTCGGGTTCGCGGTGAGCGAGCGGGCCGTCCGCAGCAGCACGGGCCCCCGTGCCCGTACGTACGAAGAGAACGACGAGTAGCGGGGACGGGTTGCGGACCGTGCGACGGTCGTGCCGTACGACGGAGGTCCGGACAGGGCGGCCTTCGAAGCGCTGGTGCAGACTGGCGTGGTCATACCTCCACGCTAGGAGCGGGTCCTACTCCGGCGGATCGGCCAGAGGTCCCGAAGGCATGTCCCCCTCAGGTTGTAGTGGTGGTGCCGGCCCCACCTCCTGAAGGTGGAGAAGACCCTCAGAGGCGGGGACGGGATGATCGGGACCGGGATGTCCGTTGCGCCGGAAAAACCCGGACCGAGGGCGTTGTTACGGCCCGGAGCGGGGCTTCCGAGGGTGGAGGAGCTGGGTGTACAGCCGTACACCTTCAGGTGGAGAAGCGGCCCGCCCACCCCTGAGGCGCAGTGTTCCGCTCTTCCCGGAGCTCTCCCCAAGGTTCTCCCCGAAGACCTTCCCGAAAACCTTCCCGGAGTCCTTCCTGGAGTCCTTGCCGAGGGCCTTCCTGCCATCCCTCCCCGACAGCTCTCCCGGGGCTTCCTCCGGAACCGGCGCCGACGCCGCCCGCTCAGCCGTCCGCACCCAGGATCAGCCCCGAGGTGGGGACGCCCGTGCCCGCGGTGACCAGGATCCGGGCGGCGCCGGGCACCTGGTTGACCGAGGTGCCGCGGAGCTGGCGGACCGCCTCCGCGATGCCGTTCATCCCGTGGAGGTAGGCCTCACCGAGCTGGCCCCCATGGGTGTTCAGCGGCAGCGCGTCGGCCGCCACGAAGCCGGAAGCCTCACCGGGCGCGCAGAAGCCGAACTCCTCCAACTGCATCAGGACGAAGGGCGTGAAGTGGTCGTAGACGATCCCGACGTCGATATCGGCGGGCACGAGCCCCGAAGCACCCCAGAGCTGCCGGGCGACCACCGCCGTCTCGGGCAGACCGGTCAGACCGTCCCGGTAGAAACTGGTCATCTGCTCCTGGGCGCGCCCCGCCCCCTGCGCGGCCGCCACGACGACGGCCGGGGGGTTTCGAAGATCACGGGCGCGCTCGGTGCTGGTGACCACGATCGCCTGCCCGCCGTCGGTCTCCTGGCAGCAGTCGAGCAACCGCAGCGGCTCGACGATCCGGCGGGACGCGGCATGGTCGGCGAGGGTGATCGGGCGGCCGTGGAAGTACGCGGCGGGGTTACGGGCCGCGTGGCGGCGGGCGGTCACGGCGACCGGGCCGAAGGCATCCGCGTCGAGCCCGTAGACGTGCAGATAGCGGCGGGCGGCCATGGCCACCCAGGAGGCGGGGGTCAGCAGACCGGCGGGGAGGTTCCAGCCGAGGGCGGTGCCCTCCGCCGACGGTTCGCGCCGCTGCACCCCGGAGCCGAAGCGGCGACCGGAACGCTCGTTGAACGCCCGGTAGCAGACGACGACTTCGGCGATGCCCGCCGCGATCGCGAGGGCCGCCTGCTGGACGGTGGCGCAGGCGGCGCCGCCGCCGTAATGGATACGGGAGAAGAAGGTCAGCTCCCCGATTCCGGCGGCCTGCGCCACGGTGATCTCGGGGCTGGTGTCCATGGTGAAGGTGACGAGCCCGTCGACGTCGGTGGGGGAGAGTCCGGCGTCGTCCAGTGCGGCCCGTACCGCCTCGACGGCGAGCTTCAGCTCACTGCGGCCCGAATCCTTGGAGAACTCCGTCGCACCGATGCCGGCGACGGCCGCACGTCCTCCCAGCGAACCCCAGCTTCCCGGGCCCGTCACCGGGCACCCCTCCTCCGTATCGGGGGCGTGATCGGGGGCAGGGCGACCGTGACCGTGCCGGTGACGTGGTGGCCGAGGGCGTTGGTCCCGACGATCCGTACCTCGGCCGTCCGGCAGCCCTCCACGGCAACCGGCCGGGAATCCGGGCCGCCCCGGCCCGGGCGCTGGTCCGGGCCCGGGCCCGGATCCGGATCCGGATCCGGATCCGGATCCGGACTCGGGTCCGGGCCCGATGGTTCCTCGGTGACCGACACGACCCTGCCCCGCAACACCATCGTGTCGCCGGGATAGTTGGGTACGCCGAGCCGTACCGCGACCCTGCGCAGCTCCGCCCGCTCCCCCAGACAGTCGGTGACATACCGGCCGACCAGCCCGTTCGTCGTCAGGATGTTCATGAAGACATCGGGGGACCCCTTCCGGCGGGCCGCCTCCGCATCGTGGTGCACATCCTGGAAGTCCCGGGAGGCGAGGGCCCCCGAGACGATCAGGGTGCGCGTGATCGGGATCTCCAGCGGTGGGAACTCCTCCCCCGCCCGCAGCTCCCCGGTGCTCCGGCCTCCGCCCGTCATCCTGCCGTCCTCTCCTCGGCGGCCGGCGCCGTGGCCGTCACCGCGCGGAACACCGGGAGCGTCAGGTCCTCTTCGAAGGAAGTGAACTCCAGCTCGACGGGCATTCCGATCCGTACGTCGCCGGGCGGCACCCCGGTCACTCCGGCGACGATCCTGACGCCCTCGGCCAGTTCGATCAGCCCGACCGCGTAGGGCGGGTCGAAGGCGGGGAAGGGAGGGTGGTGCATCACCACGTACGAGTAGACCGAGCCCGTACCGCCGGCCTCGACGGTGTCCCAGGCGTCCGAGCCGCAGTCGTTGCACCCGGGGAGCCAGGGGAAGCGGAGCCGTCCGCAGTCGGTGCACCGCTGGACGAGCAGCCGCCGTTCGGCGACCCCGGCCCAGAACCCGGCGTTGTCCCGGTTGACCACGGGCCGTGGCCGCGGCGCCCGTGACCCGCCGGACGCCCCGGGCGGTTCATCACCCGGCCGTTCAGCGCCGGAGCGGACATCACCGGGTCGTGCAGCACCGGGGCGTTCAGCTCCGGAGTGCCGCGCTCCGGGCGCGTACTTCAGGATGCGGAACCGGTGGGTCCCGACGAGCTCCCCGCCCCCCGCCCGGACGTCCGTCCGTGTGGTGATGAAATGCCCCGGGCCCAGCTTGGTGTGCTTCAGCTCCGAGACGGACTCGATGAGGGTGTCGTAGGTGATCCGGTCGCCGGGACGCAGCGGACGCAGATACTCCTGCTCGCAGTCGGTCGCGACGACCGAGGTGTACCCCTCGCGGTCCAGCAACCCGAGCAGTTGCTCCCATGCCGCCGAACGACCGGCCGACTCCCGGCGTCCGGACAGCCCGCCCAGCGTCCACGCCTGGAGCATCGTCGGGGGTGCGATGGCATCGGGCCCCTGATAGGCGGGGTTCGTGTCCCCCATGGCCTCGCACCAGTGTCTGATCATGGCCGGGTTGACCGGGTCCTTGCCGACACCGCCTGCAACGGCCACCCGCCCCTCGTGCGCCTTCAGCCGCTCGTACAGCTCCCGTGCCGGATCCGCGGGCCGGCTCACCGCGGCCCCCGGCAGCCGCTGCTGCCCCAAGCGCGGTACGCCTCCCCGAGGGGAGGGCGCCGGGCAGCCGGACCGCGCCGTACATACAGATGTGTGGTGGGTACGGGGTGCACGGCGGCGGCCTCCCGAGGAACACGGGACACGGATCGGGCCCGGACGAAACCCGTTTCTGACTGTCCGTCAGAAATGGCTCCACTGTCAAGCCGCCGGACATCAGGCACCAGGCACCAGGCACCTGAGACAGCTGGAAGCCGCACAGAGAGGGCCGCCTGCGCGACGGCGCCGTATCGGCACCACCGCACAGGCGGCCATCACCCCTTGGTCATCCCCCGGTCGAGCCGGTCATCCCCCCGTCGGGCCGGTGGTCACCACCACAGGTGGGTGAAGTTCACGTTCACGTTGTCCTGGTCGATCGCGGTGAAAGCAGAGCCGTTGACGCTGGCGATATTGCTCTGGTTCGACGCACCGGCCCCGCTGGCAACCTGCTGACTGGTCGTCGAATTGCCCAAGTTGTCGCCGCCGACACCACTGCCGACGATCGACGCCACCGTCGCGTTCGATCCGTTGTCCCCGAACGCGCCGTTGTCGGCCGAGGCAACGCCCGTGAACAGGGCGGCCGTCAGGGGCAGTGCGGCGACAGCGGCGAGAACGCGGGCCGTACGGATGCTTGCCATGTCTTCTCCTCCGAAAAACTGCTTACGGCTTGCTTCCGGGCGATTGGCCGACCGCTCCGGAGTAATGACGACGTCGCGCCCTCAGAGTTGCCCACCGAATCCCCTGCGAACCACCCAAGACGGAGCGATTCCCACTCAAGCGTGAGGACAAGCAGATAAACCCCTTTCACGCCCGCAGAACGGGAGACCGGCCGGACCCGGTACCGGCCACCGAAGCCGGACCCCGGACACCCCAAGGGGGGAATCGTTACGGCACCTCCCGCACGCCGTCCCCCCTCTACCGATCTTCGAACACAAGTACGAAACTGGCTCCATGGCCGTGCCCGATCGACAGACTTTCACCCTGGCTCTCGCCCATGCCCTGTCCGCCGCGGAGCGCGGGTTCCCCGTGATCCCGCTGTCCCCGACCAAGCTCCCCGCCCTGCCCTCGCCCCACCGGCAGCACGGCGGAGCCGCCGGACCGGAGGCAGCCGCCCGCTGCCGCGGCGCCTGCGGCCTCCCCGGACACGGGGTTCACGACGCCACCACCGACCCCGCGGCCGTCCGGGCCCTGTTCGCGGCCGCCCCCTGGGCGACGGGCTACGGCATCGCCTGCGGCCGGGCACCGCACCGGCTGATCGGGGTCGATCTCGATGTCTCCACCCCTGCGACCACGGACGACGGCCCGTTCCCGACGCCACCGGCCTCGTTCTCGGCGCTCCAGGATCTGGCGCTGCGGCACCTCTTCACCATCCCGGACACGGTCACCGTGATCACCCCGAGCGGCGGCCGCCACCTCTGGCTGACCGGCCCGCCCGATGTCACCGTCCCGAACTCCGCGAGCCGGCTCGCGCCGGGAATCGACGTCCGGGGATACGGGGGCTATCTCGTCGGACCGGGTTCGGTCACCGCGCGGGGGACGTACCGCCTGGCCTCCGGTACGGCAGGAAACACGCCCGCGCCCTGCCCGCGCGCCCTTCTGCTACTGATCGCGCCACCCACGCGCCCCCACCACCCCGCCGTCACCCGCGCACGCCCCTCCCAGAACCACCAGGGGCAGGGCTTGGTGCACTTCGTTCTCGCCGCCCACGAAGGCCAGCGCAACACCAGGCTGTTCTGGGCCGCCTGCCGTGCCTACGAGAACGGAATCGGGGACACGCTGGCCGACGCCCTCACCCGGGCCGCCGTCCGGGCCGGTCTCCCCGAGCGCGAGGCCCGCGCCACGATCGCCTCGGCCCGCCGGCTGACCTCGGACCGCCACTGACCACCCCAGGCCTAAGCAACCGCCCGACCGCGCGAAAAGGGGTGCCCCGCACAGGACACCCCTTCCACACGCACCCCGGCGCCGCCGGAAACTACTTCTTCTTGCCGAAGAGCCCGCCCTCGAACTTGGCCCAGTCGTACATCTGGTGCACGGCCTGCCCGAAGATCGGGATGCTGATGTGCTCGAAGACGTCCTCCAGCAGGTCGATGTCACCGGTGTTGTAGATCAGCGGCCCATTGATGTTGATCAGCCCGCCCGCCAGGGGGGCCGCCTTCTGCTCCTGGGCCTGAGCCGTACCGCTCGACAGGGTGAGGGCGACACCGGCCGCCACAGTCGCAACAAAAGCCGCACAACGGACACGACGCTTCATGAGCACTCCGATCCAGAGGGTGTTGTTCCACTGAAATCAGCCCAGGCCCAACTCCTTTATGAACAAGGGGAGTTGAGAAGGAATCGCCTGTGGGGGGCTGAGGTGAACGTCAGCCTGCCACCAGGTCAAGGGCAAGTAAAGTACCTGGAAAGGTTGATGTGATCATGACCGAATCTCAACGTCCTGTCCGAATCCCGCCGCCCAGGAAAGGGCAGGTGGGACAGAGGTCCACAGACGGGACGGCACAACGCCAGGACGGCGCGACGGCGCGACGGCAGAGCGCACGAAAGAGGGCGGGCTCCCCTCGGGGAAACCCGCCCTCTGCACCAACCGGTGCCGTCAACGTGCGGTGGGTGTGGGATTTGAACCCACGGTGACTCGCGCCACGACGGTTTTCAAGAGGGTTCTACCGAAGCCACTTCGACTACCCCTGAACTGCCCGTTTCCCCACGGATACGGCCCTTCGCCCCTCCAGCGGTCCACACCTGGTCCACTGGGTGTTCAGAAGCGGGAGTCAGGCGCCTGCCCTAGATCAACGTCTGGGCGATCCAATGCACCTGCGCCTGGGCGAGCCTGAAGCTCGCTTGAACGTGGAGGGGGGTCTCCACGCCACGCACGTCGTGCAGCATGCCACGAGTCGAAGACTCCAGGCAGTTGATCGAGCAAGCCCTTGGCGGCAAACAGTGCCACGCTCGCCACGCCCGACCCACCTAGAACCCAGAGCGTGAAGGTTACATCCACTGGTCTCCTACCCCTTTCAGCCTCTGACGGCAACCCCGTCGAGGAACTCGTCCCCCAGGAAAGCCGTGTGCGGCAACTGTCCACCAGCACCTCGGACGTTTCTGCCGAACCCCGGACAGTCGGCTCGCCGCGCCCTAGTCTGAGACGAACCAGCTGGACACTCGTGGCCACTAGTGGACAGCCCTGGACGGGCGGTAAGGCCCTTGCACGGAACGGAGTTGAGCGATGGGCGATGACTCTCTGGCAATGCAAATGGCGCGCTTGCGCATTCGAGCCGGCAACCCCTCACTGCGGGAACTGGAGAAGCTCACCGAGCGCCAAGGGCGACGCATGAGCCGCGCATCAATTCAAGATAAATTCTCGGGAAATAGTCAACTGAAAATGGTCCACGTTCTAGCTCTAGTTCAGGCGTGCGCCGACCATGCGCGCTCAATTGGCGCCCCACTTTCACCCGCAGATTCCAATTTGGAAGCATGGAGAGAAAAGGCAACCCAATCTTCGACACCCAGAATTCGACAGGCCCCCAAATCGGAGAATACCTCCAACAATAGAGAGGCTCTCAATCCTCCCGAACTGCACTCCTTGATCACCCCCCTCATCAACGCTGGGATGGAAGATATCGCACGCATCGCAACTGAGGGCGAAAATCACCCCATTGAGACGTGGCTACCGGCCGTACTCACAGCACTAGATTATGCACACATGGACACCCAAGGTTTTGTAAATCTGGCCGTCCACCAACCACCTCAACAGACAGTCGAGATCCTCACGTCAGTATCCGAATCAGAGGCAGAGG
The DNA here is from genome assembly GCF_003932715.1 of Streptomyces tsukubensis. NCBI lineage: Bacteria > Bacillati > Actinomycetota > Actinomycetes > Kitasatosporales > Streptomycetaceae > Streptomyces > Streptomyces tsukubensis. The sequence goes on from NZ_CP020700.1 coordinate 3,833,628, forward strand.
ATGCCGCAAATCTTTACTTTGAATCCTGCCTACTCGCTAAGCCGCCGGCAGAAGTACCAAAATTTCTAGTAGCCCTCCGCCGTCACGACCAAGACGCGAGCCACTGGTACGCCAACGAATTTATCGACGCACTAGCAGGCAAAGGCGAGTGGCCAGGAGTCTTCAGAATGGACATGGCCAATGTCCTCCGAGCGCTCCGCTCGGCCACTCTGAAGAATGACGCGGACAAGCTTGCAGTAGGCATCGGACTGCACTCTCGGCCGAGAATCGCACTGACAACCGCCGGATCATTCCCTGAAGATTTCCTGGGGGATCGCGAACTCATACTGAGTGCGGCTGCTCAAGGCGGACCAAATCGGCTACTGAGCTTCATTAAATATCTACGAAAGGAAGCGACTGCCGGAATCGACCCAAATAGAACTTTGACACATCTGCTGGATTCAGTACCCCAGAACAAGCGGGGAGACTTCTATCAAGTTCTCCACGATGCAGGAATGGATCACGAGGCAAAAGTACTGCTGGCGCTGGAAACCGAGAATCCATTCTAGTTTCCCATTGCATACGATTCAGGGCCACCCTCGCTTCCGCAATTGTTTCACTCATGACGCCAGACTGACCTCCTCATCCGGAGATGACGCACGCGGCCTCCCCTGCCGTCGTAGCCTTGTTCCCCATGGAGCTGACCCACTGGGCGTACGCGCTCTCCGAATCCATGCTCTCCGAGCCGCTTCCGCGCCGCTGGGCGCACTCTCTCGGGGTGGCCGAGCGGGCCCGGTCGCTTGCCCTGGTTCTCGGTGAGGACGCCGCGCTGCTGGAGTCCGCCGCGGTGCTGCATGACATCGGGTACGCGCCGTCGATCGCGACCACGGGCTTCCATCCGCTCGACGGTGCCCGTTTCCTCCGGCACAAGGAGGAGGCCGACGAACGGGTCGTGAGCCTCGTCGCCCATCACTCGTGCGCCGTCCTGGAGGCCGAGGAGCGGGGTCTCCGTGCCGACCTGGAAGCGGAGTTCGCCCAAGAGCGGCTGGACCTCCGGGACGCCCTGATCTTCTGCGACATGACGACCACCCCGGACGGCCGCCGTACGACTCCAGCCGCCCGCCTGGAGGAGATCATCAGCCGGTACAGGCCGGACACTATCGTCGGCCGGTTCATACAGCGGGCCGCGCCGGAGATCCACGCCGCTGCCGCGCGGATCGAACGCCGCCTGGCCGAGGCAGCGGACGGCCATCAGCCGATGTAGGGCTCCCGGCGCGACGCGTCCAGCCCGTGCCGGATGCGCAGCAGCATCGACGGGTGGATGTCGAGCCCGTCCAACTCCGCGGGGTCGATCCACCGGACCTCCTTGGACTCGCTGCTGGTGCGCAACGTCCCTCCCACCGGGTGGGCGCGGAAGCAGATGGAGAACTGCTGCCTGACCTCGCCGTCGTCGTACGCGAGCACATGGTCAGGGTCGGTGTACAGACCGACGATGCCGTCGACCTCAACCCGGATCCCCGTCTCCTCCTCCACCTCCCGCACCGCCGTCTCACCGATGCGTTCACCGATGTCGTGACCGCCTCCGGGCAGGGCCCACAGGTCGTTGTCGGTCCGGTGAATGATCAGAAGCCGCCCGTCGTCGTCCTGGACGACGGCCGTCACCGAAGGGACCACGGAATTCGCCACCGGGGCCTCGGGATCACGGAAGTAGTCGATCCGGCTCATGCCTGAAGTCCTCCCAGGTCAGTGGGCGACGAGATCGGCCGGGCCGACTCCCACACCCGCTCGATGCTCTCGGCGTACGAGTCGAACATCCCGCCTCCGGGCACACGCTGAAGGTGCAGCACCGGGGCCATGAAGGCGCCTACGCCGTACAGATGGCCATTGGCGAGCATTTCGTCATCGGCCCGGTAGATCGAGTTGTACAGCGTCGTCCCGTGGAGTCTGAACTCCACGCCGGGCAGGCCGAAGAACGGCGCGTAGTTGATCAGGGCGTTCTGAATCTTGCCTGCCAGGGCGGGGCCGATGCCCTCGTCCGCACCCCGTACCGCGACCGCGTCACTGGCCGGGTCGCCCATGAGGAAGCGGATGGGTACTCCACCGGCGGACTTCTCCTTGACCACCCGGTGGAAGGCCGCGTCCTCGGTCAGCCAGAACCCGGAGTAGACCAGTACGTCTATCCGCTCCTTCGCCTGCATCATGAGATCCACGAATGCGGAAACGGGCAGGTCGGACCGCCGCTCGTAGAACGCGACCAGCTCAGGACTGACGACGGGGGCAGGCCGCGCCTGCCGGAGTGCCGGCCAGAGCACATGGATGCTCTCCCCCAGGGCATCCGCCGCCACCGTTGCGGCGGTTCGGCGCGGCGTCCGGTCGAGGTTGACCCAACGCTCCACCGACTTGGGGTCGATGCCGACGACGTTCGCGAGCATCGTGTACGTCCAGCCTCGCGCCGCCAAAGCGGCCCGCAGTCTCTCGTTCGGCACGACTTCTCCCCTTTGGTTCCGGGACGCCTCTAGGGACGTTCTACCGGATGCGGAACGTCCCCAAGGTGGGTTTGAAGGAGGTTCCACCGTCCTGGGGTCAGGAGCCAGGATCACCGAACCCGGCAGCTACTTACCTCCGGGCCTGGCCCTTTCCCCTTGAGGAGCCCCATCGTGCCGCTGCGCTCCGTCCGCATACTCCCCTCCCCGGACCGTCGTCCCGCGCCCCTGGCCCCTCTGGCTTTCCAGCCGCGCGACGGCCAGGTGCCCGATCCGCACTCCCGTGCGCTGCCGAAGTGGTCCGAATGAAGCGCCCCGGCGATGTCCCCGTACCCGACGCCGATGTCCGGCCGCGGATGACGATCAGGGTCTCCCGGGACTCGGGACGGACCTGGGGGCCGGTCACGATCGTACGGAGCAGCCGCACCGAGGATCTTCCGCTGGAGCCGCTGCGGTTTCCGCCGTGCCGGTGCCCCCGATGCCGTGCGGCGTAGCTCCAACCGCGGCCAGGAGCCCGATGTTCCACGATCACACAGGAGAGGCTGATGAGCGCGCACTACGGGGTGCCTCGGCGGAGGGGACGGGCGGCGTCCGTCGTTCACGGCCGGTGGGCCGATCTGGGGCAGTCCCTGTTTGCGCGGGGTGACCTGGCCTCCGACTGGGTCCCCGCCTTCGCCGCAGTGCCCCGGTCGGCGTTCCTGCCCGACGACATCTGGCCGTACGACCCCGTCCGCGGCGATCACGTCCACGTCTCGCGCCTCGACGACCCCGCCCGGTGGCAGGCGTACGCCGACACCGACGTCCCCGTCGTCACACAGTGGGACGAGAACAGCGACACCCACACCCCCCTGACCGAGCCGACCAGCTCGTCGACCATGCCCAGCATCACCCTCTCCATGCTCCGCGACCTGGACGTCGAAGCCGGTTCGCGGGTGTTGGAGATCGGTACGGGCACCGGCTGGTCGGCCGGCCTGCTGGCCCACCGGCTCGGCCGGTGCAATGTGGTCAGTGTGGAGGTGGACGCCGCCGTCGCCGCCCGGGCGCGGGCCCGTCTCGGGCGGATGGGGCTTCCAGTCCCGGTCATCGGGACCGACGGCCTGGTCGGCCATCCGGCCGGGGCTCCGTACGACCGGATCATTGCCACCTGCGGGGTGCGCGAGATTCCGTACGCCTGGATCCGGCAGTCCTGCGGCGGCGGGCTGATCCTCGCCCCCTGGGGCACCCACTACACGCCCATGGACGTGAACGTCCTGCTCACCGTGGACCGCGACGCCCGATACGCCTCCGGCCGCTTCCTCGGACCCCTGGAGTTCACCAAACTCCGGGCCCACCGGCTGGCACCGCCCAAGCACCACAACTACCTCGCCCGGCATCCCTTCAACAAAGCGTCGGCGTCCCTGACCGCGACCACCGCCGCCGAGCTGGGCCCCGGGCGCTTCGACGCCGCACGCTTCGCAGTCGGGGTCCGGGTCCCCGACTGCGTCCACGCGGCCGGGACCGAACGCGACGGCGTACAACCCGTCTGGTTCTACAGCCTCACCGACCACTCCTGGGCCGCCGTGACGTTCCGCGGCCCCACCGGCCTCGCAACCGTCCGCCAAGCCGGACCCCGACGACTGTGGACCGAGGTCGAGGAGGCACTGCACTGGTGGCACGCCCACGGCTGCCCCGGCTTCGAACGCTTCGGACTCACAGCCACCGCAGATGGAGAGACCGTCTGGCTCGACGATCCGGCCACACCGTGCCGGTCCCCGGCGTAGGGGGCTGACGCGCGAGCAACACCGACAACTGAGACCGCCCGCAGAGACCACCCACCGACCCGGGCAGACCATCACCGTACTCCAGCGGTACTACGCGAAGGCTATGGGCGGCGAGGAAGGCAGAGTGAACGACTGCCTTACCAAGGCTTTGCCTAGCATGAAGGCACCTTGGAGATGTGCGCTCCATCGTTGGGTTGGCAGTCACGAGAACGGGGGCTCCACGTAGGAGCCCCCGCCAGTGCAGCTACAGGCTGTTCTTACTCACCGCCCAGCTCACAAGGCGCCACAGCGCCTGACCCACAAACGTGGCAAGGGCACGAAGCCCCAGTTCCCTGGACAGTTCAGCCTTCTGCTTCGACACTGTTGGCTCCCAATAAGGGCCGGGGCTAGCCCCGATCTCTTCCTCACGCCGACTGACGTGAGGGGGAATTCAAAGGTCGTCGCAGCGGGGCCATCCCCACGTACGTGGAGAGCAGTACCTGAGCCGCTTGGCGCAGCCTACTTTGTTCCTTCAAAGCAGGCCGCAGGTTAGCCGCACACACTGGTCACAGGTGGGACGGACTCGGAACGGGGGAGACAGGCCCAGCAAAGAGGGCGGGCCCGGATCCCGGGCCCGCCCTCTTTGCTGCTACTTCTCTGACCTGCAAGCGGTGGGTGTGGGATTTGAACCCACGGTGACTCGCGCCACGACGGTTTTCAAGACCTCTCTGCTGTCGAGGCGTGCGAGCGGTCCGCCGCAGGTCAGGACGGTAGGAGTACCCCGGCCGAGCCGTCGTCATCGCCGTCGTGCCCGGTACGTGCCCCCGGGGCGGGGTCGTGCCCGCCGAGCCAGGAGTCAGCCGCCGCGGCCACCTGATCGTCCCGACCGGCGACCGGCCGGGCGTAGTGCCGAGTGGTGACGCTGGCGTTGGAGTGCCCGAGCCGGTGGGCGGCGGTCATCACTCCATACCGGTCGGCGACCCACGTACCGTGCGAGGCCCGGAGGTCGTGCGGAGTCACATCGGTCAGCCCGGCCGCCTTCACGGCGGGGTCGAAGTACGCCTTGCGCCACTGGTTGTAGCGCAGCGGCTTGCCGCCGGGCGTGGTGAACAGGAGCGCGTCTTCCCCGCCGGGCAACGTCTCCAGGTGACGGCCGAGACGCTTGGCGAGGGCCGGTCCGATGCGCAGAAGGCGCTTCTGGTGCGACTTCGGGGTGTCGAAGACCAAAGTGCCGTTGGCCTCGGCCAGGTTCTCGTCCACCAAGACGAAGCCGCCCACCAGGGCGATGTCCGCGCGCCGGAGGGCGAACGCCTCCCCGACCCGCAGGCCCGCGTACGCGAGCAGCGCGATCAGCAGGTCATGCGGCTTGGCTGTGCTCCGCACCAGTCGGGAGGCTTCGAGCGGGGTGAGGATATGGGGTTCGGTCTGCGGCATCCTCGGCAGCCTCACTCCCCGGCACGGTGTCTGCGGGATCAGGCCGTTGTCGACGGCCGCCCGCATGACCTGGGACAGGACGCGGTACGCCTGCCGGATGCGCGACGCGCTCAGCCCTTTCGTCTTCATCGAGGCGACCCACTCGGCAACCGTGATCGGCCGCAGGCTCGACAGCTCACGGTCCCCGAACGCGGGGACGATCAACGAGTTGATCAACGACCGGTAGGTCGCGCGGGTCTTGTGCTTGAGCTGAGGCGAGACCGCGGCAAGCCAGCGCGCCGACCAGTCCCGTACGGTCGTCTGTCCCTCGGCCGGGTCGAGCCATCGCCCGTCCTCGATCTCGACGCGCTTCCGGGCGAGCCACAGATTGGCATCCGTGACCGAGGCGAACGTGTGGTCGGCGGGTCGGAGAACGCCGTCAGGACCCGGATAACGGACCTGAAAACGCCCGGAGGGGAGCTTACGAACCCGGCCGAAGTCCCGGCGCTTCTTACGCTTCCCCGGCATCAGGCAACCCTCCTCAGGGTGTTCGGACGGGCCGTGAACGGCTGCACGGTGTTCGAGGCGATGAAGCCGGACACAGCGGATTCAGGGATGCGGACGTGTCGGCCGACCTTGACGAAGGTGATCCGCCGTTCGGCGATCAGGCGGCGGGGAAAGCGTTCGGTCGTGCCGAGGCGTTCGGCGACCTGGGCGACGCTGAGGAGCCGCTCTTTCATCGTGTGGGTTCTCCTTCCGTCCCGGTGGCGGGTTCGAGGGATGCGGCGAGCCACGTTTCGGTGGTGGTGAGGCCGGTTCCGGCGTAGGCCCAGTGGGCGAGGACGTACGTGGTCTGCTCGGGGTGTTCGGGGGTGTTCTGCGCTTGGCGCCATTGGGTGCGGGCGTGGCGGAGGGCGCCGAGGGTGGTGGAGTAGGTGCGGGATTTGGTGGAGAAGTGGCCGCGGAAGCCGAGCATGTGGGCCCAGGCGCGGAGGCGGAGGTGGGCGAGGTCGGTGCGGGCGCCGAGGGTCCAGGCGGTGCGGATGAGTTGGCGGGCGTGGTCGGTGAGGTCGAGGTGGGCGAGTTCGGCGGCGAACTTCAGCGGCCGGTCCAGGGCGCCGGTGGCGGTTTCGGCGCCCTTGGTCGCGTACTTGGCGATGTACGCGGCGACCGCCCGATCGGTCAGGGTTCCGGTGTTGAGGTCGGCCGTGTGGATGGTGCGGATGTCGAGTTGCCGGCCGAAGGTGAAGGAGTGGGTCCGTCCGTTCAGGGTCGGGCCGGAGATCCGGGCTCTGGCGGTGGCGGTGCGGATGGCGTCGGTGAGCAGGCCGGGGGTGGCCCAGGGCGGGGGTGCGGTGTGGCTGCCGTCGGGGCCGTCGAGGCGGATGACGGCATGGAAGTGGACGGCGCCGCGCCGCTGGTACTCCGCGACCTTGGCGAACGACACCCGGGCATGCGCGGCCAGGTCCCGTTGGGTGAGTCCGGCGGCTAGGGCGATGGCGCGCCGGAGGTGGATGGTGAACCGGCGCCACAGCAATCCGGCGTGGGCGTTCCAGAGCACCGCGGCGTCGTAGTCGTACGACTCGGGTTTCAGTGGTGTCCCCAGGGCGGGGTCTTCCGGTGCGTGGGTGATGCCGCAGCGGCAGGCCGGGCGGCCTGAGGGGCGGTTGTGGACCGGTCCGAAGCCGGGCGCGGTGAAGGTGGCGAACACCCGGGGGTGTCGGGCCACGGTTTCCGGGGTGCCTTTGCCGCCAGTCAGGCCGGAGGTGATCAGGTGGAAGGTGTCGCGCCGGTACACCTCCGCACACGCCGCACACCGGGTCGCACGGCGGTTGTTGCAGCGGACCAACAGACTCCCCACCGGAAGTCGGGCGGAGTCGAGATGGTGGAGGACCCGGCCGATCTCCCCCGTCACGGTGTCGAGGGCGTGTTCCGTACGGTGCCCGTCCAGCCGTACCGGGTTCGTGCAGCCACCGAGGCCGGAGAGCTGTCGCATGACGTCGGGCAGGGTGCCAGTGGAGGCGAGGCGGGTGAGGTCGGCGAGCGGTGGCGGGGTGGTGCGGGTGAAAATGACGTACTCCTTACCTACTCGTCTAGTCATGTGAGCCGTTGATGATGTCGACGCCGGATCGCGTACCGGATTCGATCGTGGGGGCGAGGAAGGTCTGAGAGAGCCAGAAGCCGAACAGGGTGATCACGACGACCACCCAGAGCCGGACTCCGAGGAACTTGACCGCGCCCCAGGCGAAGAAGCCGAGGACGACGACCAGCGGCAGGCTGACGTTCATGGTTCGGGTCCTTTCAGCGGACGGGGCAGCGGTGGGTGCGGGCGGCGAGTTCGGCGGCGGTGCGGGAGTCGTAGTCGGCGGAGAAGCCGCAGCGCGGGGCCGTACAGGCGGCGGTGTGCTGTTCCCGGCCCCGGTTGTCGTACGACGTGCCGACGCGTACGGGCCCGATGCGGACCACGTTGCGGAAGCGGCGGTTCGGCGTCACGGGGATCGTTCCTCTCGTAGATGGGTGGCGATGGCGTCGGCCATGGGCTGAGGGACTCCGAGCCGGGCGCGGAGTGCGGACGGGTCGATGTGCTGTCCGGTACGGGTGCGGTGTTCGGCGGCGATCTTGCGGGCGTGCGCGACGAGGGCGGCGGGTACGGCCGGAGGCGGCGGTAGTGCAGCGGCCGGGACCGGATCGGGTTCCGGTTCGGTCGGGGCGGTGGTGTGGGCGAGGAGGGTTCCGCCGAGGAAGGCGAGGGCGGGCCACCCGGCCACGGTGATCCGCAGCCATGCGGGGACGTCGTCCAGGTCGAGGAGTCCGGCGGTGGCGATGTTCGCCCCGAGGGAGGCGGCCAGGGCGATCAGGAACCAGCACCAGGCCACGGCCCTGGACTCCCCCGCCCGCAGCTTCCGCCAGGCCGCCACCATCAGCAGGTCGACACTGACCGGGTAGGCCCATGCCTTCCAGCCGTCCTGCCCTGCCGCCACCGCCAGGTCATGGAGGTGGGCGAAGGACAGCACGGCGGCGATCACGGCCTGGACCAGCACCGCGTTCACACGTGCCAGTCGGGCGCGCATCAGGCACCCGCCGGCCGGAAGCGTTTGAGTGCGGGGAGTTCGGGGGTGAGGTGGGCCGTGTTCCGGCAGGTCGCGGCGGCGTCGGTGAGGGAGAGGTAGGGCGTACGGATGCGGGACCAGCCGCCGGAGGTGTCACCGGCGACGGCGAGGCCGGGCAGTTCGGGCGGGATTGCGCACGCTGCCATGACTGCTTCGGGGGCGATGTCGCCGAGGGCCATCTTCGCGGATGCCTCGTCGTTCACCCGGTGGCAGACCCGGCCGGTCAGCTGGGCCCGGAGCATGGTCGCGCCCTTGCCCAGCTCCGCCCCGAACCGCTGCCCGCAGACCTCCAGATAGATCCCCGCGGCCCGGCCGAGCTGTGCGAGCCGGATGAGCTGGGTGACCATCTCGTCCCGCCGCTCCTCGTCCTTCCGGGACGCGACAAGGAAGAGTTCCGCCACCTCGTCCACGAGCAGCACCAGCGGTACGGGGCGTTCCGGCTCCGGCAGGCCCCAGACGTCCGACGTGATCTCCTCGTCCGGGGTGCCGGGCGCGATGCCTTGCCGGGCCCTGATCAGGTCGTACCGGTCCTCCATCTCCTTCATCAGGACCGACAGCAGCCCGGAGGCTTCGGCCGGGTCCGTCGCGAGGGCGGAGAGCCGGGGCGTGAAGGGCGCCAGCTCGACGCCCCGCTTGCAGTCGATCCCGACCAGAGCCACCGGCTGCGGCGCCAGACCGGCGACCAGGTGACGCAGGAACATCGACTTGCCCGCCAGCGTCGCCCCGAGGGTGAGCCCGTGGGGAACGGCGCAGTAGTCCCGTATGTACGGTGTCGCGTCCTCCCGCAGCGCCACCGGCACCCGCAGCAGACCGGGCTCCGGCACCCTCGGCATCCGCACGTGCCGCAACACGTCGAACCCGACCACCCGCAGCTCCACAACGCCCGGCTTCAGCACGGTCACGTACACCCCGTGAACACCCCAGGCGTGCCGCAGCCGTTCCGCCGACGCCGCCACATCGGCCGGTTCCTGGCCGGGCGCGAGGCGGAGCCGGAGCCGTAAGCCGGTCGAGGTGGGACGGGGCAGACCCCGCCGGGGCGGTACGGGCCGGATCTCGCGGCGGGTTGTGGCCTTCAGCGCCAGGACCCGCAGCCGGGACGGCGGAACTGTCAGCCCGCATGCCTCCATGACCGAGGCGTATGTGGCCAGCAGCCGGGCGGTGGCTATCGGAAGTCCGACTCCGGTCCAATAGAGGCCCGGGTGGCGAGCCCTGGTGTAGGCGGCCCCGGCACCCAGTACGGCGAGGGGGCCGCCCACGCTCAGCAGGGTCGTCGCGTCGGCCGTCATGCCGAGGCTCCGAGGGCGGCCGGGAACACGGCCGGGGTGACGGCGGCGGCGCGGAAGGCGATGCCGTGACGCTGCTGGCCGTTGAAGGTGCTCTCCCAGGGCCGGGCGACCAGTCCCGGCAGCGCGACCGGCGCACCGAGCGCCAGCCCCTCCGCCACCCCGCTCTCCGGCACGACGACCTTGACCAGCGACGACTCCCCGTCCTCGATGTACACGACGCCCAGGGTCATCAACGTCTCGCCGTTGACAGCATCCTTGGCGATCTCGCCGGTCTTCCGGTCGCGAACCTTGGGCTCGGGAGCCTCGGTCAGCAGGATCGTCGCCGCCGAGGTCTCCACACGGATGGTGCGCATCAATCCATCTCCCCATCTACTCGTCTAGACAAGAACCTTCCCGCGCCTGCGAGTTCGGAGGCGCGGACGATCACCTTGGCACATAACTTGCCCACTCGTCTATACGAGTATGCCTGTGGGGATGTACGAGTTCGGAGAGGGGGCCCCGCGCATCACCGTTCACCGCAGGTCAGGCCATCAGGTCGCCGGAAGCTGGTAGTTGAGGACGTATGCGTCCGCCGCCATCACGGTGTCGCAGACTTCGACGGCCCGGCCCTCGGTGTCGTACGCGGTCCGGATCAGATGGAACACGGGCACGCCGGACGCCAGCCGGAGCGTCTTCACCTCCGTGGGCGAGGGCATCCGGGCGCGGATCTCCTCCTCGAAGCGGTCGAGCCGGTGGCCGAGTTCTTCGAGGCGGGCGTAGATGCCACCGGGGCCGGGGTTGGGCTCGGCGATCTGCGTACCGCGGGCGACGTCGAGGGGGAGGTACGAGGTCGCGAACTCGACCGGGCGGCCGTCGAGGAGGTAGCGGCGGTGCCGGGCGAGGACACGGCGTACGGAACCGAGCCGGGCGGAGATGTCCTGGCTGGCCTTCTCCTCCTTGACCTCCAGGCTGTCGACCTGGGGGTGCCCGCCAGCCGCGTCCGCTTCGACGAGGAACGCGGACTTGCCCTGGTTGCGGTGGCGGCGGGCGAAGCGGTCGGAGGCGAGTCGACGCACGGGCGGCCGGGGCCGTACGAACACGCCCTTGCCGTGCTCGGCGTGCACCAGGCCCTCGCCCTGGAGGACGGAGAACGAGTTGCGGACGGTCATCCGGGAGACGCCGTAGTGCTCGACCAGTTCGGCTTCGGAGGGCAGCTTCTCCCCCTCCCGGAACCGGCCGCGGTCGATGGCATCGCGAAGCTGGTCCGCGATCTGCCGGAAGACCGCGCGATCGCTCGTGGGATCGAGATCACCGATGATGCCGGTCGGAAGCGAGGTCATGCGTACTCCTTTAGGTATCTAGACGAGTGGGCGAGTGTTGTTGCTACGGTGGTGAGCCTAGCCAGCCGAGAGGGCCGAGGAACGTGAGCACTGACCGTCCGCACTCCGTGAGCGTCGCCGGGGTCGTCGTGGACGAACAGGGCCGGGCCCTCCTCATCCAGCGGCGCGACAACGGCAAGTGGGAGCCCCCGGGCGGGGTCCTCGAACGCGAGGAAACCATCCCGGACGCGCTCCAGCGCGAGGTTCTCGAAGAAACCGGCCTGAAGATCGCACTTCCCGCGACCCTGACCGGCGTCTACAAGAACATGACGGGCCTGATCGTCTCCCTGGTCTTCCGCTGCGAGGCCGCGGACGGCACACCCACCACCGGAAGCGAGACCCGCGCGCTGCGCTGGGCCACCCGCGAAGAGATCACCGAACTCGCCGACGAGGCGTACGCGATCCGGGTGCTCGACGCCCTGGACGCGGCATCGCCACCGGCCGTGCGCGCCCACGACGGCGTGAAACTCGTCTAGCCCGAACCCGCTGCACATGCGGCCTACCAGCACGGAGGAACTTGTATGCACGAGTATACGAGCAGGGCCCAGGTTTGGGGACTGTCCTGCCCAGGTCGGGTGGAAGAGGTCAGCCGGGCCCGCCGCTGGACCCGTGACATTCTGCGCGGATCACCCATGGCGGAGGACGCCGAGACGATCGTCAGCGAGCTGAGCGCGAACGCGGTCCTCCACACGGCGAGCGGCCGGGACTACGGGACGTTCCACCTGGCCCTCGCCCTCTCGCCCCGGGTCGTCGCGCTCTCGGTCACCGACGCGGGCGCCACGGATGCCGTCCCCAAGATCGGCCACCCCTCCGAGGACGCGATCCACGGCCGGGGCCTGGACATCGTGAACACCCTCGCCCACCGGCTCGTCATCCTCGACGGCACCCAGGGCCGCACCATCACGGCGGAGCTCTTCGCCGGCCCGCACCGGGCAGGCCGACCATGGTGACCACGGCCTTACGCGCCTACGACTGCTGGGCCGCCGCCCGCACCCGCGATTCCACCGAGCCCATTTCCCTCGGAACCCGCACGGCACCCAGCCCCCGCCTCGCCCTGCGCTGGCTCCGGAACCGCACGGCAGCCATCACGGCCCAGCTCGACCCGCCGTACGCCCGCCCGGGACGGGACTGGCTCACCGACGAGGCCGAACAGGAAGAGGCTCTTGCCCTTCTGGCGACGGGCCACGCGTACCGGGTCACGCTCCACGACGACCAGACGACATACGTCATCGCCGCCACGCCGCCGAGGACGGCCGCATGGTGACCACGACCCCGGGCTACTGGTGCGAATGCCGGACCACGGACATATTCGTCGCTTCGATCGACGCCCCCACCGCGGACCACGCGGTCCGCTGGATCGCGATCGCCCTCCACACGATCCTCCCGGCCCTGGACCTGGACGCCTCAGCCCATGCCTGGCGCTGGCTCCAGCAGGACCGCCACACCACGACCGAAGACCTCCACCAGGGCCGACCGGTCACCCTCACCATCACGACGCCGACCACCCTCATCACCTGGACAGCCCGCCCGGCCCTCTTCCTCCCCCTGGCGCACCGCCACAACATCCAACTCCCACCCTGCGCAGGAGTCTTCAGACCCACACCCACCCCGTGAGTTACAACTTTCTCTACTGTTTCAAGGCGCCGCGCAAGCGCGTCGCGCGCGGCCCGGCCTCTCGGCCCGGGCCCGACGTTCCTGTCTCCGCCCCACTCCGGCCCCGGCCCGGCCGGTCCGCGCGACAAGCTGCGGGGAGAACCCCTCTGTGGCTGGGGGTCGGCTCCACGGCTTTAGGCAGCCACCATGCGGTGAGCCTCGAAGACCGGGGGCCCACTCGGACCAACAGCGGGCAGGTCCACAGACCGCCCGAGCCGCGAAAGCTTACGGGCCCCCGGCCTCTCACCCCATGGCAGCTCCCGCCCAAAGCCGCTCCACCAACCTCAGACGTCAACGCGCCCGCGTCAGCTCAGCCAGCATCCGGTCGGTGTCTGGTTCCGTGATCTCCCACCTATCAAGATCACCGCTTACCTTGTAGAAGGGCTCAAGAGCCGCCAAGGCGACCTTTGCCTCGTGCATGAGGTCGACGAATCGGTCAATCCCTCGCTCTCTCAGCCGTTGGTTGTATGCCTCAACCGTGGCCTCATCGCCTCCGACGTAGTGCGCAGGAACCCCGTGCGCGAAGTGGCGAGCTACTTGAGCGCTGCGGAGGGCCGAAATCGCGATATTGAACGCCTCTCGGCGGGTCCGTCGCCACGCGAGATGAGCCGTCAGCCACGGCGCCAAAGAGGCGCCAACAAAGGCCCCAACAAGGCCCAGTACCGGAGTCCACCAAGTGTTCACTCAACCCCCTATTCCTCTTGCTGGCCAAAAGACGCAACCAACCCCCAGTTGAGTTCCGGCAGCCCCCACCCACACTGCTTCGAGACCAAGAGACCCGTGCCCCATCCGTGCCCGTTCTCTCGGGATATCACGGTGAACCACGGCGTCGAGCGGGCATCACCAACACGAACGACCCCCGACCATTTCACATGGTCAGGGGCCGTTTCAACGTGCGGTGGGTGTGGGATTTGAACCCACGGTGACTCGCGCCACGACGGTTTTCAAGACCGTTCCCTTAGGCCGCTCGGGCAACCCACCCAGCGCCCCGCCGTGTCCGGCGTGGAGCGGCCTACAGCGTACCGGCACGGCGGCCGGTGTCGCAGCAGCCTTCCGCAGGGTCAGGAGCTGTCGCCCGTACGGGAGCCGAGGGTGAGGGTTGTCTTGGACTCCTTGCCGTCGCGCTCGTAGGTCAGGGTGACCTTGTCGCCGGGCTTGTGGTTCCAGATCTCGCTGATCAGGGTCGGGCCGCTGTCGACGGGCTTGCCGTTGAACTCGGTGATGACATCGTTCGCCTTGAGGCCGGCCTTGGCCGCCGGGCCGGTCGGGGGAACCGCCGGGCCGCCGTCGCTGCCCTTCTCCGGGATCCGGGCGCCGCCGGCCGCACCGGAGACGTCGACGGTGGCGCCGATGACCGGGTAGACGGGCTTGCCAGTTTTGATCAGCTGCTCGGCGACGTTCTTCGCCTGGTTGATCGGGATGGCGAAGCCGAGGCCGATGGACCCGGCCTGGCCGAGGCCGTTGCCGGTGGACTGGATGGCGGAGTTGATGCCGATCACGGCGCCGCGGGCGTCGAGGAGCGGGCCGCCGGAGTTGCCCGGGTTGATGGAGGCGTCGGTCTGGAGCGCGCTCATGTAGGAGTTGATCCTGCTGTTGGCCTCCCCGCCGGAGGCGACCGGGCGGTTCTTGGCGCTGATGATGCCGGTCGTGACCGTGTTGGACAGGCCGAAGGGGGCGCCGATCGCGATCGTCGAGTCGCCGACGGCGACCTTCTCGGAGTCGCCGAGGGCCAGCGGGGTCAGACCGGACGGCGGGTTCTTGAGCTTGAGCACCGCGACGTCGTAGCCCTGGGCCCGGCCGATGACCTCGGCGTCGTACTTACGCCCGTCGGAGAACGTCACCGCGAGGGTGCCGCCTTCCGCCGCGGAGGCCACCACGTGGTTGTTGGTGAGGATGTGGCCCTGCTGGTCGTAGACGAAGCCCGTGCCCGTACCGCCGCCGGAACCGCCGCTGCCGGGAAGCTCGGCGCCGCCGCCCTCACGGCTCGACTTCGCTTCGATGGTCACCACGCTCGGCAGCGCCTTCGCGGCGACCGCCGCCACCGTGCCCGGCTCCCGCTTGAGGTCCTTGGGGATCTCCGTGGACGTGATCGTCGTCGAGGAGCTGTCCTCGTCACGGTCGGACGCGGCCCAGTAGCCCGCGGCACCGCCGACGCCGCCCGCAACGAGGGCGGCGACCAGAATCGCGGTGACCAGGGTGCTGACGCGCTTGCGGCGGCGGGGCTTGGGTTCGGCGGGCGGGACCGGGGCGCCCCAGACCGGGCCTTCCCCTCCCCCGTACGAAGGGAGGGCCGGCGGAGCCGCCCAGTCCGCACCCTGCGCGGGGGCCGGGGGAGCCGTCGGCGGCGCGACCGGCGCGGGGGCCTGCGGGTAGTCGGGGGAGCCGGACGCGGGGGTCGGCGGGTAATCGCGGGAGCCGGGCGGCTGCGCCGGAGGGTTCGCCTCCGGGCCGGGTGCCGCGGCGGGCGGTACGGGCGCGGACGCGCCGGGCGCGGGTGCCGGAGCCGCGGCGGGCGCCGGGGGCGGCCCGTCGGGAGCAACCGGCGGCACAGGGGGTACGGGCGGGGTCGCCGGGGTCCCCGACTGCTGCGCCGGTCCCTCGGTGCCCTCGTACTCGGTGCTCACAGTTTCTCTCCTCCGGGGTCCACAGATGCTCGTATCGGTCGGGGAATCCGCTCTGCAACTGTCTCGGATCAGCATTTCCCACAGGCCGTCAGACCACAGTAAGCAGGACCTGTGCTTATAGCGTCCTCCCTTTATATGCGACAAAACGGTCGGAGGCGGTGAGCAGCCGGAGACCGGTCCGGCGGACGCTCCGTCCGGCCGTGCGCCGGGCGCACGGCAGCGTTTCCGCGCCCCCGCGCACATCACGGGCCCCCGCGGTGACACCATGACGCGGTGACCTCAGCACGACAGCAGAACATCCAGGTCGTGGCCCACCGCGGCGCCTCCGAGGACGCCCCCGAGCACACCCTGGCCGCGTACATGAAGGCAATCGAGGACGGCGCCGACGCCCTCGAATGCGATGTCCGGCTCACCGCCGACGGCCACCTCGTCTGTGTCCACGACCGGCGCGTGAACCGCACGTCCAACGGGCGGGGCGCCGTCTCGGCCCTGGAGCTGGCCGATCTCGCCGCGCTCGACTTCGGCACCTGGAAGGGGCGCGAGGACTCCGCCGAGAGCCCCGACTGGGGTGATCCGTCCCTCACCTCCGTCCTCACCCTGGAGCGGCTCCTCGAACTCTCCGCCGACTCCGGGCGCCGCATCGAGCTGGCCATCGAGACCAAACACCCGACGCGCTGGGCGGGCCAGGTGGAGGAGCGTCTGCTGCACCTCCTGGCCCGGTTCGGGCTCGCCGCCCCGGCATCGGCCGCGGAGTCGCCCGTACGGATCATGAGCTTCTCGGCCCGTTCGCTGCACCGGGTCACGGCGGCCGCACCGACCCTGCCCACCGTCTATCTGATGCAGTTCGCGGGTCCGCGGCTGCGCGACGGGCGGCTGCCCGCGGGGGTACGGATCGCGGGCCCGTCCATCCGGATGATCCGCAACCACCCGGAACACGTCGACCGGCTGCACCGGGCGGGCCACCAGGTCCACGTCTGGACGGTCGACGATCCGGCGGACGTCGAGCTGTGCGCCCGGCTGGGCGTGGAGGCGATCATCACCAACCGGCCGCGACAGGTGCTCACCCAGCTCGGCCGTGACAGCGGTGACGGTGACGGCAGTGGCGATGTCGGCGGGGGCGGCGAGCCCACCGCCCCCGGGATGTAATACGCGCCACATCCGGGCCGCCACGGCTCCGGCGATCTCCGGCCCCCGACCGACCGCTTGCCACGCTTTCGCACCGGTACGAGAAGGAATGCCCCGCCTTAGTTGCACATGACACCCACTACGGGGAGTGCACCGGCGCATTCACAACGTACTCCCGGGTCAGGAGTGCCCCATCAGGCCGCTCGGGCCCGGTTTCCGGCCCGGCCCATCGGGGCATTCACACGGTGGCGTGGGGCAAAGGAGGTCTCGGGGGTGGCGTTGGTGGTGGCACAGCACGTGCCCACGTCGTCGAGCATGGCCGTACCCCATGGCCCTGCGGGCGTGGGTGAGGCAAGGCACCGAATGCGTGAGCATCTACGCATGAGCAAAGTGCCCGAATCGGTTGTCGACGACGCGATGCTGATTCTTTCCGAACTGCTCAGCAATGCCTGTCGGCACGGCAGACCACTGGGTCATGCGGATCGCGGGGACGGCAGCATCCGGGCCGCCTGGCGCGTGGACCGGGCCGGACGGCTCACGGTCGAGGTGACGGACGGCGGCGGACCCACCCGGCCCGTGCCGTCGACCCCCTCGGTCACCGCGCGCGGCGGTCGCGGGCTCCAGATCATCACGGCCCTGGCCCAGGAGTGGGGCGTCCGCGACCATCCGGCGGGCGAGGTCACCGTATGGGCGCTCATTGCGGACGGGGCTCGCCGCGATGCGTACGCTACGCGCGTCACCGGCGGCGCCCCGGGGTTCGGCTTCGGGTTCGCCGAGCCGTACGACGGGGGCTACGACTCGTCGTACGACCCCTCGTACGACGGGCCGTACGACGGGGTCGCGTAGCGCACCCGGGATCGCGCCGAACGTGTTCGCGTAGAGCCTGCTCCGTACTTCGTACTTTGTACTTTGTATGTCGTACGTCGTACGGAGCAGGGCGATAGGGCCGGTGCGGCCCGGGCCCCGGGCCGCACACCGTGGAGCAGCGGCCCGCGGCGCGGCGGCGCGGGGTGCCCCGCAGCACCGGGTGGCCGTCGGTCGCCGGTCGCCGGGTGGTCGCATGCGTGCCGTCCGGGATCGGGTGCGTGCCGTCGGGTTGCCTTCCGGGTGCCGTGGCTTCCCCGGAGCGCGGGGCGACTAGGCTCGCGCCAGGACCGACAGACCTCACGACCCAGTCATCCCGCGCCACGTGCCGCACCTATCGCACCACGCGCCGCTGTATCCACGGGAGAAGCCGCACCATGGCCAAGAAGCGCCCCCAGACCTCATCCGCCGAGCAGCAGCTGAAGGGCCGGGCCGTCGGTGCCAACGAGCCCGTGCCCGTGGTCGGCGCCCGCGAGCCCTGCCCCTGCGGATCGGGCCGCCGCTACAAGGCGTGCCACGGCCGGGCCGCCGCGCATGCCGTCACCGAGCTGGTGCAGCGCCCGTTCGAGGGGCTGACCGGCGAAGGCGACTGGGTCGCCCTGCGCGAGCTGGTTCCGGCCGCGACGGTGGAGCTGACGCTCAAGGGCGGGCTGCCCGACGGCGTACCGTCCGTGACGCTGGCGACCGTACTGCCGATGGCCTGGCCGGCGCTCCGCCGCGACGACGGCTCGGTCCTCCTCGGCGTACAGAACGACACCGCGTCCGGCGACCTCAGCCGAGACCTCGCCGACACCCTGAGCCGTGCGCTCCAGGCGGAGCCGGGCACTCCGGTCGCTGCCGAGCGTGCCGCTTCGGACCAGGGCCCCCGGCTCCAGGACCTGCTCGACCCGCATGCGCCCTTCGAGCCCGTGGTGCACTCCGGGTTCGAGTTCTGGGTGCCGGAGGCCGAGTCCGCGTCCCCGGACGTCGCCGCTTCCCTGGAGCGGGCGAACGCCGCCGCGCTCCCCACCGTCAAGCTCTCCGGCGTCGAGTCCGCCTACTGGTGCGAGACCCCGGAGAAGAACCATCTGCGGTGGGTGATGACGCACCCCGAGGAGGAGCTGCTCTCCGCGCTGGCCAGGCTGCATGCGGCCGGGGACAGCTCGCTGGGCGAGGGCACCCGGCTCGTCGGCTCGTTCCGGGCCCACGGCCTGGTCGTCCCGGTCTGGGATCTGCCCACCGGGATGGGCGCGGAGGAGTGCGAGAAGCCCGCGGCCGCGTTCGCCGAGCGGCTCGCCGGGGCACTGGCCTCGGACGCCCCGCTCACCCCCGAGGAGCGCCGCGCGCGCGGCGGACTCACCAATCGGCAGATCACGCTGAGCTGAACACGCCAATTATTGCGGCCGACGCACAACTGGCCTGAACACGACGCCCTGTTGAATCCCGGGCCGGTTCCGGCCCGGGATCCGTGGTCGGAGCAGGTCCGCGGTCCGGGAATAGCGGGTGACTCCAGTCACAACTCCCGCCGTACTCAGCCGTTTCTCTGTCCGAATAACCGAGATCGAATTTGCGAACCGCAGATCTCTTGTTACCGTTCTAAGAGCCCGGTCGCTGGTGCATCCCCCGTCGCCAGCGACCGGGCCTCTGTCGTTTCCGGGTACAGGCGCAACCTGACCGAAAAGTCGGACCGGAAGTTCCGCTTCCTCCCGGCTTCTGCCCGGCCTCTTCCCGCGTTCCCCGCGGCTCTTCCGGCTCTTGTGCCGACGCTCAATGCTGCGTCGGATCAACGGAGTTGCTGCCGGAGCGGAGCAGCAGCGGCCCGTCGCCCCGAGCGCCCGCGCCGGACCCCGGAACGGGTCGGCTCCCCGGCCGGGACCCGCCTCCCGCCTCGGCTCCCGTCCCGACTCCCGCCCCGGTCTGTGCGCCTTCCGCCGCCGCGAACTCGGCCACCGCGAAATAACCCCGCAGACCGCGGGAAGGCACCTTCGGCGTCTCACAGACGCCCGGCTCATCGCCCGCTTCCACCACGCAGTTCATCTGAAGCGTTCGGCGTCCGGGACCCATGAGAGTCAGTACGGAAGTCAATTCCCCGCCCGTGGCATTCCGGTAGTACGTACGCCCCCAGGTGGCACGGCCATCGGTCAGTACACACGTCTGGGCCTCGACTCCGTCCGGAGAGGTGAGTTCCGGTCCGCAGTGCGCCCGGGTGGCGCCCGCGGACCCGGCTCCGGATGCCGCACCGGGCGGCTCCGCACCCGCCGGACCGGCGGCTTCCGTGGCCCCGGGTGCCGTGCCCTGCCCACGGCTGGGGTGATTTCCGGCCGAGTTTCGGGCGATGCCGTCCGGCTCCGCCGCCGCGCTCCGGGTCGACGGCCCGTCCGCACCGGAGGCCGCGGGCGGCCGGCCGGCATCGGGCTGCCGGCCGTCCAGGGCCCGTACGATCCCGGACCCGTTCGGCACCCGGCCTTCACCCGCCACAGCTGCCAGCGGCGCCAGGACAGCTGCGACCACGACCGAGGTGATGCCGACCATGCGGAGATTCATGGACACCTGCCGACTGCGAGAAACGGCGGAGGACGGGGGAAGCGCGAGAAGCGGGAGAAGCAGAGGCGGAGCGGCGGAGCGAAGGGGACGAGAAGGAGGGAGAAGGATGAAGAAGGAGGAGCGAAGAAGGCAGCGGCAGCGGGCAGCAGGAGGAGGAGCACGGGCAGAGAAGGTGAAGCCTTGGGTACGGCTGCGGGCCGCTGAGCCCGGGGAACACCGGCAACACCCGGGCAGCGGTGCGAGCAACCGGTGCGGGGCGACGATATCCGTGTCGTACGGGGGCGGGAGGTGCCGCGCACCCGATTCCCGTACAACTCGGGCCTACTCCTACCCGTTCGGGTGACACCCGGGAAACAGAAAGGCCGGGCCCGTAGCCGGGCCCGGCCTCTGGATCAGTCGCAATCGGCCGGGATTCAGTGCGCCAGCCGACTGCCGCCGTCCGGGGCGTTCGTGCTCGCTTCCACCAGGGCGTCGACCATCGTCTCCACGTCCGGCAGCCAGGGTGCGGCCGCCCCGGGCGCGGGCTCCCGCTCCCAGCGGACCTGCCCCGTCCCGGTCTCCGACGGCGGCAGGACCAGATAGCCGCCCTCCCCGTGGAACCGCAGCGAACCGGGCACCCGGTCCTTCACGTACAGCAACTCACCGAGCCGCTCCAGGCTGTACGGCGCGACCAGCAGCGACCACCGGGTCGGTGTCGCCACGACGGGCCCCAGCCGTACTCCCATCCGGTCCAGCTCGGTCAGCGCGGCCGCCCCTGCGAGGGCCGGCAGGCTGACCGCGCAGGGCGCCTTCCCACCGGTGGCCAGAACCACCGGTGCGGTGGGGCGGTTCGTCCACCACCAGCGCAGCATGCGCTCGTCGGTGGTTGCCGCCAGAACTCCGGAGTCGAAGGGGTGTGCACCGGGAACGGCGCACTCCGGGTCGGGGCAGGCACAGCGCCGGCCACGACCACCACCGGCAGCGGCCCGTCCCACCCCGGGGATTACGGGCCATCGCCATGCGGCGCAGGTGAGCGCCGCTTCGAGCTGTGCAGGCTGTACCGGGCCCCTCTTGCGCCACAACCGAAGCCTGCGTCGCCTTCCGAGGATCTCGCGCATGTGCGCTCGTTCCTTTCCGTTGAACGCCGAGGTCCACATCACACCATGTGTGCAGGTTTTCACTGTGCAT
Source organism: Streptomyces tsukubensis (assembly GCF_003932715.1). Lineage (NCBI taxonomy): Bacteria > Bacillati > Actinomycetota > Actinomycetes > Kitasatosporales > Streptomycetaceae > Streptomyces > Streptomyces tsukubensis. The sequence goes on from NZ_CP020700.1 coordinate 3,854,952, forward strand.
ACGAATACGCGCTGTGTGTACGTACTGCGTGCGCATACGTACCTTGTCCGCTGCTGGTTCCGCGAAGCCCGGTACGTACCTACGGATCGGCTGGTCGGCGCCGGTCCCGCCCTGCTGTGCCGGAGGCCTCGACCGCCACCGGCAGGGGCGTCCCCCGACTGACCTGCGGCAGTTTCGCCGCCCGGGGGCCGAACGTGGACGTGCTTCATCAAACGCGTGATGAGGGACGTGTGCCTGACGCTTGCGTGTCCCGTTATAGCCGGACGGCGCCGCGCGCGCGGCCCGATCGGCCTTTTCCCCTCCGCCCGGCGGTCGGTCCGGGTGGCCTGTCCGGGGATCGTTCTCAGGTGCCGTCACGGCCCACGGACTGTAGGACGCCCCGGCTCGTCACCGGGTTCCGGGACTTTCCAACTGACCCCGGACGTCACCTTTTACGTACTTTACGTACCCGCCACGTTCGGTGCGACGCATCCGTCCGGCCACCGACGACAGGTCACTCCAGGATCGTTCGCCCCGGAGGGATCCGTCGAAGGATCACCGTCGAACATGTTCAGTCGATCGCAATTGATGGCGAGCAGCGGCATTTTTCAGCCAAGTTCACCAACTCGTGACGAATATCCTTCACTCCGGAACCCTCAGTCAAGAGCATCTCAAAGCATGCTCAAGCTCCCGTAGACACCATCAATCCCACCGGTGCAATGCTGGACATCCGCTGACATGTGCGTGTAGATGTGGATCCATTGCTGGCGGCGCAAAATGACCTGGGGGTTTGCAATGCTTCGGCGTGAAATGCACCCATTGACAAGACCGCTCCGATGAGCACCCCTCACCTTCCGAAAGTGGCCGGAATCGACTCTTCGATTCCCCACTCCGCACAGACTGCGGCGGCTCCGTCCACGACTGCCTCCGCTTCCTCGCCGGCCTCGCCCGAGCCGTCGGAACCGTCGGAACCAACCGCTCCGGGTGGTACGACTCACTCTGGTTTCCCGGGGAGTTCAGCTTCGCCGGGGGGCGCTCAGGTGGTCGAAGGGGCGCATACGGATACCGGCGCGCCGGTCTCGTTCGGCGAACGCGCGGAGGACCGGGTGGCCGATCTCACCACTCTGCACGAGCTGACCGACAGGCTGACCGCCGTCACGACACTCGACGCGGCCCTCGACGAGGTGCTGCGAGCGGGCGCCGCGATCATCGGTGCCCGCCGCGGGCTGATCGTCCTCGAACCCCCGCCGGGCACCGGTGCGCTGACCTCGCCCGGGTCCATCACCCGTGGTTACGGGCTCAGCCATGCGGAGCTGGGCCATATCGAGACCGTGCCGCGGCCGCTGACCGCCTACGGCCGCATCCTCGAAGGCACAGCAGACACAGCAGACACAGCAGGGACAGCAGGCACAACGGCCTCTGCGGACCTGCCGGACACAGTGGAACTGGTGGACACAGTGGACGTCAGGGGCGCGGCCGTCGCCCACCCGGACATCCTCAACGACCACTCCCTCGACCCGCTGCGCCGCAAGGTCGCCGTCCATTTGGGCTGCGCCGCCGCGTACACCCAGCCCCTGGTGTCACGGACCACCGGCATCCTCGGCGCGGCCGTCTGGCTCTACGACACGCCCACCGCGCCCGCCGACCGTCACCGCGGGCTCGTGAACGACTACATGCGGTACGCCGCCGAGCACCTGGCCCGTCTTGTCGAGCTGACGGAGGCGCGGCGGGCCGTCGCGAGCATCGCCGAGGAACTGCTCCCGAGCCGGCTGCCCCTTGTCCCCGGCGTCCGCCTCGCGGTCCGGCACCGCACCGGACCGCACGGCCCGCGCGGCCACTGGTACGACGCCCTTCCGCTGCCGGAAGGCGCCCTGGGCCTGGCCGTGGGTTCGGTCGGCGGTACGGGCCCCGGGGCGCTCGCCGCGGTGGGGCGGCTGCGCGCCTCCCTGCGCGCGTACGCGGTGATGGAAGGCGAGGATCCGGTCGCGGTGCTGTCGGATCTGGAACTGTTGCTGCGGCTGACGGAACCGGCCGGGACGGCGACGGCGCTCTTCGCCTACGCCGAGCCCGCCGCCGGGAAGATGGTGCTGGCCGGGGCCGGGCACACCCCGCCCCTGCTGATCGGCGAGCGGCGCACGGAGTTCGTGGAGACATCGCTGTCGGCACCGCTCGGCATGCTCGCCTGCTGGGAGGCGCCGAGCGTGGAGCTGTGTCCCGAGCCGGGAGAAACGGTGCTCCTCTATACGGACGGGCTGCTGCGGCGTACCGGCGAGCCGATGGACCGGGCGTTCGCCCGGCTGCACACGGCGGCGGCGAGCGTGCCGCGGACGGCCCGGGAGGACCCCGGGGCGGTCGCCGACCATGTACTGCACACGCTGTTTCCGCAGGCCACAGGCCCTGCCCGACGTACGGAAGAGAGCGCGCCGGTGTATTCCTGCGGGCGCCCGGACGAGAGGGTCCGGCGGCCCGTGTGCGGGGGCGGGCGCGGCCCGCGGGACGGCTTCGGGCCGGGGGCGCCGCGCTCCGCGGCGTACGGCGGCAGGGACGGCGGCAGGGACAGCGGCAGGGACAGCGGCAGGGACAGCGGCGACGGAAACGGGGACGGGGACGACATCGTTCTGCTCGCCGTCCGCTTCGACTGACCCCGGCCGCCCGGCGGGACGGCAGGCCGGCGGAAGGGCAGGACGGGCCTTCCAGTGGTACACCCGTTATGTCGGAATCCTCACACCTTTCGAGGCCCCCTTCACGACACACATACGATGGAGTCCGGTCCGATGACGTGTCGAGGAGGCAGACGTGGCCGAGGAGCTCATCCCGAGTACCCCGGAAGAAGAAGAGCAGTCGGCGAAGCCGCGTAAGAACGGCCTCTACCCGGAGGTTTCCGAGGAGCTTGCCGCGAACATGGCAAGTGGCTGGGCGGACACCGAGCAGCGCGACCTGAGCCCTGTCGAGCAGGCCTCCTATGCCGCCGAACGCCGTGCGGCGCTCTCGGAGCGCTTCCCCGGCGAGCGTCTGGTGGTTCCCTCCGGGAAGCTCAAGACGCGGTCCAACGACACGGAGTACCCCTTCCGTGCCGCGACCGAGTACGTGTATCTGACCGCCGACCAGAGCGAGGACGGCGTCCTCGTCCTGGAGCCGACCGCCGACGGCCACGAGGCCACCCTCTACCTGCTGCCCCGCTCCAACCGGGAGAACGGCGAGTTCTGGCTCTCCGGCCAGGGCGAACTGTGGATCGGCCGCCGTCACTCGCTGACCGAGAAGGCGGCGCTGCTGGGCATCCGGACCGGGGACGTCCGCGAGCTGGCGGGCACGCTGCGCGAGGCCACCGGGCCCGTGCGGGTGGTCCGCGGCCATGACGCGGAGATCGAGTCGGCGCTGACCGACAAGGTCACCGGCGAGCGGGACGAGGAGCTGCGGATCTACCTCTCCGAGGCGCGCGCGGTCAAGGACGCGTTCGAGATCGGGGAGCTGCAGAAGGCCTGCGACTCGACCGCACGCGGCTTCGAGGACGTCGTCAAGGTTCTCGACCGGGCTCAGGCGACCAGCGAGCGCTACATTGAAGGAACGTTCTTCCTGAGGGCTCGCGTCGAGGGCAACGACGTCGGCTACGGCTCCATCTGCGCCTCCGGCCCCCACGCCACCACCCTCCACTGGGTGCGCAACGACGGCCCGGTCCGCTCCGGCGATCTGCTGCTGCTGGACGCGGGTGTGGAGACCACCACCCTCTACACCGCCGACGTCACCCGCACCCTGCCGGTCAACGGCCGCTTCGACGAGCTTCAGCGGAAGATCTACGACGCGGTGTACGACGCCCAGGAGGCCGGGATCGCGGCCGTGAAGCCGGGCGCGAAGTACCGTGACTTCCATGACGCGGCCCAGCGGGTGCTGGCCGAGCGGCTGGTCGAGTGGGGTCTCCTGGAGGGCCCGGTCGAGCGGGTCCTGGAGCTGGGGCTCCAGCGCCGCTGGACCCTGCACGGCACGGGTCACATGCTCGGTCTCGACGTCCACGACTGCGCCGCCGCGCGCACCGAGGCGTACGTCGACGGGACGCTGGAGCCGGGTATGTGCCTGACGGTGGAGCCGGGTCTCTACTTCCAGGCGGACGACGTGACCGTGCCCGAGGAGTACCGGGGCATCGGCGTCCGGATCGAGGACGACATCCTCGTCACCGAGGACGGCAACCGGAACCTGTCGAACACGCTGCCGCGGCAGGCCGACGAGGTCGAGGCCTGGATGGCGTCGCTGCAGAGCTGACCGGAAGCCGGGCCGCCGACCGGACCCGGGAGCCCGGCCGACGGCCGAGCCCGGAAATGGATCCGGCGGCCGGCCCGGGAACGAGTCGGCGGCCGGCCCGGATGCGGAATCGCCGGAGGACGCGGATGCGCGAGGTCCCGGTGGGGGGAAGCCCCCTCACGAGACCTTGAGCAGCGCGTCCTCCCGCCATTTCAGGATCTTGTCGAAGCTGACCACGGCACCCCGCCCGGGGCGGTTGCTGAAGTGCACATGGTCGGCCAGCTCCTCGATGAGACAGAGCCCGCGGCCGCTCTCGGCGGTGGCGGCGGCCGTCCGGTCCGCCTGCCACTCGGCGGGCCACTCCGGCGCCCGGTCCGGCGGGGCCTCCACAGGGCCCCCACCCCGCGGTCTCTCCGCCCGCTCCGCTGCCCGGCCCGGCAGGGACCCGGCGGATCCGACGGGCTCGCCCTGCCGGTGCGGCCGGTGCGGGGGCCCGTCCGGCGAACGGTCCGGCACCCGGCCGGAGGTTCTGCGCGGCGGGCCGCCCGTGGCCCGGTCCGCGGGGCCCTCCCGGCGGCTGCCAGGCCCGGCGGATCCACCCGGACCGCCCGGCCCACCCCGTACGTTCGGTACGTCCGGTACACCCGGTACCCCAGCAGCACCGGCAGCACCGTCGGCACCGGCGGCACCGGCGGCACCGGCGGAGCCAGAAGCCCCCGGACCCTCCTGAACCCCGGAAGGTACGTCGGAGTGGGCGCAACCACGCCCGTGCCGGGGCGATCCGCCGGGGAAGCCCGGCCCCGAGTCGGACACTTCGATACGGCACTTCTCGCCGTCCAGATACGCGGTGACGCGATAGGCGCCGGCGGGACCTCCGGGGCCCGCGCCGCCGCCGTGCTCCACGGCGTTCGCACAGGCCTCGCTGAGCGCGACCGAGAGGTCGAAAGAGATGTCGGGATCGACACCCGCGGTCTCCATCGTGCCGATGAGGAGCCGCCGGGCGAGCGGAATGCTCGCAGCTTCGCGCCGCAAGTGCAGAGACCACCAGATGCTCATGCTCCAGCCTCCTGGCTGCGGCTCGACATACCGATACGTATTGCCCCAAGACACGGTCCGTAAGCACAGAGTTGGTGTGATTGCGCTCATTCGGCGGAAGCGCGCCCATGGCGCAAAGGTGTATGCCGGACGGGTGAAGCTGTGACCAGGGTGATCGGGAGTGTCGAAAGGCCTGTACGGGGCGGGCGCGACGGAGGCGGCATCCGTGACGGCAGCGCCGTTTCCGGCCCGTCCGCGGCCCGGCGGTCCCCCGCTCCGTGGCCGGTCGCCACCGGTCGGCAACCGGCCACCCGGGCTCCTCGCCGGCCGGCAGACCTTGACCGGTCTTGATCCGTATTGCCCGCTACGCGCAGGGGCGGACCTGCCGTACGACGGCGGAAACCGCAGTGGGATGATGACCGGGCCATGTCCTCCCTGTCGCCCCGGTCCGGTGCACCCACCGGAGCCGGTCTCCGGCTGCTGCGGGCCGCGGTGTTCACCGCGGTCTGTGTCGTGCTGTCCGCGACGGGGCATGCGCTCGCCGCCTGCGCGGGCGTCCCCTGGTGGACGCTGGCCGCAGGGCTCGCCGGGACCTTCGTCCTGGTCCTTCCCTTCACCGGCCGGGTGCGTTCGCTGCCCGCCGTCGTCATGGCGCTCACCGCGGGCCAGCTCGTGCTCCACCTTCTTTTCGGCCTGGGCCAGCGGCAGCCCGACCGGCTCGGGCCGACCGGGGACGACGCGCTGATCCGGATGGCCGCGAAGCTGCTCTGCGGTCCGGGTTCGGCGACGATCGGCCCGGACGACGCCCGCCGGGTCGTGACCATGGCCGGGCTCACCCCGCCGGACCAGGGCGGCCACCCGGGCCACGAGGCCGCCGGGCAGGCGCTCGGCCGCGCCGAACTGCTGCCCTCCCTCCCCATGCTGCTCGCGCATCTGCTGGCCGCCGTGGCGACCGGCTGGCTGCTGCGGCGTGGGGACCTGGCGCTGCTGCGGCTCGCCCGGCTGTCCACGGATTCCGCGCACGAGGCCTGCGAGCTGATGACGGAGGCCGCGCGGCTGCGGTCGCTGCGCGCCGCCCTTGCGCTCGTACGCACGCTCCTCTCCGGTCTCGTACGCCTTCCGGCCCCCGGGGTCCGCCCCGGGCGGCCCGGGGACGCTCCGGCGCCTCCCTCGGCCGAAGAGGCGCTTCAGCACACGGTGATCAGGCGCGGGCCGCCCGCCCGCCTGGCCCTCGCCGCCTGACACGGCCGACTCGACGGGAGTGCGGCCGTGGTGTCCGCGTGTCCCGTACACCGGCACGATCACCGTTCCTCCCTTCTCCGTGGAGTGTCCTCACCATGAGCGTTTTCTCCGGTTCGCAGGCATCTGCACCTTCTTCTTCCGGTACGACGGCCCGTGCGACGGCCCGTTGGTCCGCCCGGACGGTCGCCCTGCTGGCCGGGGCCGGTGCCGCTTCGCTGCTGCTCGCAGGCCCCGCCGCCGCCCATGTCGGCGTGCAGCCGCAGGGCGAGGCAGCCCGGGGCGGCTATGCCACCGTCGGCGTCAAGGTCCCCAACGAGCGGGACGACGCCTCCACCGTGAAGCTGGAGCTCGCCCTCCCCACCGAGCACCCGCTGGCATCCGTCCTGCCCCAGCCGGTGCCCGGCTGGAACGTCGAGGTCACCAAGGCCAAGCTCGCAAAGCCGCTGACCGTGCACGGCAAGCAGATCACCGAAGCCGTCTCCAAGGTCACCTGGACCGCCGCCGGATCGAAGATCGGACCGGGCCAGTTCCAGCAGTTCCCCCTCTCCATCGGACAGCTGCCCGAGAACGCGGACCGGCTCGTCTTCAAGGCACTCCAGACGTACGACAACAAGGAAGTCGTGCGCTGGATCGAAACCCCCGAGGAGGGGAAGCCGGAGCCCGAAACCCCCGCGCCGGTGCTGACGCTGTCGGAGGGCACCGGCGGCCACGGCGCACCCGCGGCCGACAGAGCCGAGGGGCACCACGGCGGCACCGGTGACACGTCCGCGAACGCTTCCCGGGACGCGGACTCCTCCGACACCCTCGCCCGCACCCTCGGGGTGATCGGCATCCTGGTCGGTGCCGCGGGCGTCGCATTCGGTGTCTTCGCCGGCCGCCGCCACTCCGGACGTACCGACAGCGGTACCTCTTCATGAGCCGTATCCCCCCGTTCCGTTCCCTCTCTTCCAGGAAGTCCCCCATGCGAAAGAAGACCGCGCTGGTCGCCGTGTTCGCCGCGGCCACGGCACTGACCCTCTCCGCCTGCTCCGGAGAGGGTTCCGGCAAGGACTCGGACAGCAGCTCCGTCGCCGAGATCTCGGCTCCCAAGAACACCAAGCCGGGAACCGTGCTGGACCAGCCCTTCCAGAAGCCCGCGCTGGTGCTCACGGACACCCAGGGCAAGCCGTACGACCTGCGCGAGCGGACGAAGGGCAAGCCCACCCTGCTCTTCTTCGGCTACACCAGCTGCCCCGACGTCTGCCCGCTGACGATGAGCAACCTCGCCATGGCGAAGAAGAAGCTCCCCCAGGCCGACCAGGAGAAGCTCCAGGTCGTCTTCGTCACGACCGACCCCGAGCGGGACACCCCCGCCCAGCTGGGCAAGTGGCTGCCCAGCGCCGGAGACCCCTCCTTCACCGGACTCAGCGGCGACTTCGCCAAGATCCAGGCCGCGGCCCGGTCCGTCGGCATCGGCATCGACCCGCCGAAGAAGGAGAAGGACGGCTCCGTCAGCTCCATGCACGGCGCCCAGGTCATGGCCTTCTCCCCGAAGACCGACCAGGGCTATGTCGTCTACGGAGAGGACACCACTCCCGAGGCATACGCCAAGGATCTGCCGAAGCTCCTGCGCGGGGAGAAGCCTTGAGCACCGGACCGGGACGGCGCAGGGGCGGGGCGGGCTCCCTGATAACCGTCGCCACGGCCGCTGCCGTGGCGGCAGCCCTGACGCTGACCGGATGCTCCACGGAGTCCTCGGGGCCCACCGGCTCCTCCCACGGTAGGCCGGATGCGCCCGAATTGACAGTAAGTGGCGAATTCATGCCACAACCCGTCAGTGACATGGCCGCGGGGTTTCTGACCGTACGGAACGGGGGAGGGAAGGCCGACCGGCTGACCTCCGTCACCAGCCCCATCTCCGACACCGTCACGATCCACGAGTCGAAGGGGCAGCGGATGCGGAAGGTCGACTCCTTCCCCATCCCGGCCGATGGAGCGCTCGCCCTCGAACGCGGCGGCAGCCACATCATGTTCGAGCAGTTGAAGCAGCGGCCGAAGAAGGGCGAGAAGGTCTCCGTCGAGCTGCGCTTCGAGACGTCCGGCCCGATCCGCGTCGAACTCCCTGTCATGGAGACCGGCTACAACCCCTCCAAGGCCACGACGGGTGAGACGGACGGGAAGGACGGGAAGGACGGGAAGGGCGCGCCGGAAACGGGGTCCGGGGCCGCCGGAGGTTCCGGTGCGCCGTCGGGCGCCACGGACCCGGCGCAGTCCCCGGAACCGGCCGACGGCCGCCCGGCGGAGCACACGTCCGAGCACCACTGAGCGAAGGACGAACGGACACACCATGACACCCACCACCGCCCCGCCCCGCCCACCGGTCCGCCGTCTCCCGGGCGACGGACCGGTCCGGGCCCTGCTCGCCGCCCTGGTGCTGGTCGGCACGGTCTTCGGCACCCTGCTGACGGCCGCGGGCCCGGCGGCCGCCCATGCCGCCCTGACGGCGAGCAACCCGAAGGACGGGGCGGTGGTGGCCACGGCACCCGCCGAGGTCTCACTCACCTTCTCCGAACACCTCGCCATGGGCGACGACTCCATCCGGGTCCTCGAACCCGGTGGTAAACGGGCCGACACCGGCCCCGTCCGCGATCTCTCCACGGACGGCCGAGTCGTCCACGCCGTCGGACTGCGGACCGGGTTGCCGGACGGCACGTACACCGTCGCCTGGCAGGCCGTGTCCGCGGACAGCCACCCCATCTCGGGCGCGTTCACCTTCTCCATCGGCGCGCCCTCCGCGACCACCGTCCCGCTGCCCGGCGGCGAGACGGGCGGCGGGCTCGTCGGCTTCCTTTACGACGCCGCGCGCTATACGTCGTACGGCGGCTTCGCCCTCATGGTCGGCGGCGCCGCGTTCATCCTGCTCTGCTGGCCCCGGGGCGCGTCCGTCCGTCCCCTCCAGCGGCTCGTCGCCCGGTCCTGGACCGTGCTGACCGGCGCGACCCTGGCGATGCTGCTGCTCCGCGTCCCGTACACGGGCTCCGGGAAACTGGCGGACGCCTTCGACCTCGCCGGGCTGCAGGACGTCCTGGAGACGAAGACGGGCGCGGCCCTCGTCTCCCGGCTGCTGCTGCTCGGGGCCGCCGCGCTCTTCATCGCCGTGCTCTTCAGTACGTACGCCCTGCGAGTCCGGGCGGCTGCCGCTGACAGCGACGGCGCCGGTGACGAGGCGGAGGGGAAGGAAGGCGGACGGGCCGATCTGGCCTTCGGCCTCGGCGTCGGCGGGACCGTGGTCAGCGCCGGGATCGCCGCCACGTGGGCGCTCTCCGAGCATGCCTCGACCGGTATCCAGACCGGGCTCGCCATGCCCGTGGACGTGCTGCACCTGCTGGCCGTGGCGGGCTGGCTGGGCGGGCTGGCGGCCCTGCTGATCGCGCTCCGCCGGGAGCCGTCGATCGAACCGGCGGCGGTACGGCGGTTCTCGACGGTCGCCTTCGTCTGTGTGGTCGTCCTGGCGGTGACCGGGCTCTACCAGTCCTGGCGGCAGGTCGGCTCCTGGTCGGCACTGACCGGGACGGAGTACGGGCAGCTGCTGCTCGCCAAGGCGGCGCTGGTGGCCGTCCTCGTCGTCATCGCCCGGTTCTCCCGGCGGTGGACGGCCCGGCTGGTCACCGCACCGGCCGTACCCGGCCCGCAGAAGTCCCCCGAGAACCCCGAGAACACAGCAGGCACAGCAGGCACCGCGGCAGTCGATCCCTCGGACCGGTCCGGGGATCCGGGGAAAGCGGAGCAGGACGGGACCGGGTCGGCGGTCGATCCCGCGCGGGCCGCGCAGCTGGCCCGGCAGCGCACCGCCCTGGCCGACGCCGCCCGCCGGAAGGCCCGGGACGCCGATCCCGTACGGTCCGGACTCCGCCGCGCGGTCCTCGCCGAAGCGGCCGTCGCGGCGGTCGTGCTCGCGGTGACGACGGCCCTGACGGCCACCGAGCCCGGCCGTACCGAGGAGACGGCGGACCGGGCGGCCGTGAGCGGCAGCTCCCCCTCGGCGGACTCCCGGCCCCGGGGACCCGCCGAGACCACGATCCCCTTCGACACCGGCGGGCCGAACGGCAAGGGCACGATCCGGCTCACCCTCAATCCGGCGGCCCCGGGCGCCAACGAGCTGACGCTGCGGATCACCGGCACGGCCGGAAAGCCGCTGGAAGCACCCGAGGTGAGGGCCTCCTTCACCCTCCCGGACCAGCAGATCGGCCCGCTGCCCGTCACCCCCGTGAAGGTGGCGCCGGGGCAGTGGCGTGCCGATCGGGTCCAGATCCCGATGCCCGGTGACTGGCGGGTCAAGGTGACCGTGCGGACCTCGGACATCGACCAGACCACCGTCGACGAGAACGTGAAGATCGGCTGACGTACCCCATGGCAGAGAAGAAACCCGTGGCAAAGAAGAAGAGTACGACGACGGTGTCGGTGTCGGTGCCGGTGCCGGTGTCGGTGTCGGGCGCGGACCCGGGCACGACCGCGCGGGCCGGGGTTCCGGCGGGACGGGCTTCCAGGCCGTCCGGCACCTCCCCCGGACGGGAATCCGGCGCGGGCAGTAACGGCGACCGCGCCGGGGGCGGACGGCGCGATCGGACCGGAGACCCGGACCCCGTCGGTCCCTCACGGCGGCGGATCATCGCGGCCGCGGGCACCGCCGGTGCGACCGGGCTGGCGCTGGGCGCCGCCGGGGGCGCCCTGGCCCATGCCGCCTCCCGTGACACCCCGACCGCGCTCACGACGGTCGGCTCGACGGAGGCAATGTTTCACGGGAAACATCAGGCGGGCATCACCACACCCCTCCAGTCCCGTGGCCATCTCATCGCCTTCGACCTGGCACCCGGCGCGGGCCGCAAGGAGGCGGCCGCCCTGCTCCGCCGCTGGTCGGCGCTGGCTGCGGCGCTGATGGCGGGTAAGCCCGCCCCGGGCGCCGATACGGGTGCCGATACGGGCGTCGCCCTCGACGCCGGACCGTCGTCCCTGACCCTCACCTTCGGCTTCGGCCGGACATTCTTCGACCGTACGGGCCTGGCCGCCCGGCGTCCGGCCGGTCTGGACCCGCTGCCCGCGTTCTCCGCCGACCAGTTGGACGCCCGGCGCTCCAACGGCGATCTCTGGGTGCAGATCGGCGCGAACGACGCCCTGGTCGCCTTCCACGCGCTGCGCGCGGTGCAGCGCGCGGCCGGGGAGGCCGCCCGTCTGCGGTGGCAGATGGACGGCTTCAACCGCTCGCCGGGCGCCACGGACCGGCCGATGACCACCCGCAATCTGATGGGCCAGGTCGACGGCACCAACAACCCCCAGTCGTCCGATCCGGACTTCGACCGCCGGATCTTCGTCCCGGGCGGCGGAGAACACGACTGGCTGGCCAACGGCTCGTACGCGGTCGTCCGGCGGATCCGGATGCTCCTGGACCCCTGGGAGCGGCTGCCGCTCGCGAAACAGGAGCGGATCATCGGCCGCCGCAAGTCGGACGGCGCCCCGCTGACCGGCGGTTCGGAGACGACACCGCTCGGGCTGGAAGAGCTGGATACGGACGGCCGGCCGGTGATTCCGGCGAACGCCCACTCCCGGATCTCAGCGCCGGAGCAGAACCAGGGTGCGGCGATGCTGCGGCGCCCGTTCTCGTACCACGACGGCGCCCTGCCGGACGGCTCCCCGGACGCCGGTCTGCTCTTCGTCTGCTGGCAGGCGGACCCGCTGCGGGGCTTTGTGCCCGTCCAGCGGAAGCTGGACCGGGGGGACGCCCTGTCGGAGTTCGTACGCCACGAGGCGAGCGCGCTGTTCGCGGTGCCGGGCGGCCCGGCGGAGGGGGAGTACGTGGGGCAGCGGCTCCTGGAAGCCTAGGGAAACCGGGCGGGGCGGCTTCGGGCCGGGGCTAGGGTGACTCGTATGTCAGCCACGCGGTACACGTATCTGGGCCCCGAGGGCACGTTCACCGAGGCCGCCCTCCGCACCCTGCCGGAGGCCGCCACCCGGGAACTCGTCCCGATGGTGTCGGTCCCGGCGGCGCTCGACGCCGTACGGAACGGGGACGCCGCGGCGGCCCTGGTCCCCATCGAGAACTCGGTCGAGGGCGGGGTGACGGCGACCCTCGACGAGCTGGCGTCGGGCGAACCCCTGATGATCTACCGCGAAGTGGTACTGCCGATCGCCTTCGCGCTGCTGGTACGGCCGGGGACGAAGCTGTCCGCCATCAAGACCGTCACCGGGCATCCGGTGGCCCAGCCCCAGGTCCGGAAGTGGCTGCGGGCCCATCTCCCGGACGCCTTGTGGGAGTCCGCCGCGTCGAACGCGGACGGGGCGCGGCTGGTGCAGGAGGGGCGGTACGACGCGGCCTTCGCGGGCGAGTTCGCGGCGGCCACGTACGGCCTCGAAGCCCTGGTGACGGATATCCACGACGCGCAGAACGCGGAGACCCGGTTCGTGCTGGTCGGCCGTCCGGCCCGGCCCGCGGCACCGACCGGCGCGGACAAGACGTCGGTCGTGATCTGGCAGCGGGAGGACCATCCGGGCGGTCTGCTGGAGCTGCTGCAGGAGTTCGCGGTACGGGGCGTCAACCTGATGCTGCTCCAGTCCCGCCCCACCGGGGAGGGCATCGGGAACTACTGCTTCGCGATCGACGCCGAGGGGCATATCTCCGACCGGCGGGTGGGCGAGGCGCTGATGGGGCTGAAGCGGATCTGTCCCGAGGTGCGGTTCCTGGGGTCGTATCCCCGGGCGGGGGTGGAGGCCGGAGACGTCGGCGGAGTGCGGACCGGCACATCGGACGCGGACTTCACCGCGGCCTCCGACTGGCTGGCCCGCTGCCAGGACGGCCGGCCCTGATCGTTCCCCGGGGCGCCCCGACCGCGCGAGTGCCCTGACCACTCCGAGGGCCCGGCCGCCCCACCGGCCCGGCCGCCTCGACCGGGTCGACCGGGTCGGCCACCTCGACCGGGTCGGTCGCACCGGTCCGCCGTCCGCCGGTCCGGTATCCGGGTGCCGTCGGACTGACCGGAACTTTCCCTACCTGCTGATTTTCATCATCCACAGAGTTATCCACAGGTCAGGACTCTCGACCTGGGGACAAGTCGACAGCGCGGAGCGACATCGTCGACAAATCGGCTCTCACACCCCGGAGAGCCCGGAACCGGACTCCACCCGTCCACAGCCGGCGGGACGCACCCCTGACAGGAGCCCGTCACCCTCATTTCATCGAGCCCCTCCTGGGGCGAGTAATTCCCACCCGAATGAGTGGGTGGGAAGGGTTTGAGAAGGGAATCCCGAAGGTGCGGCAGAGTTCCCAGGAATGATCAGTTCCGCAATCCACAGTTTTCTCACACAGCCTGTGGATAACTTTCCGGCAGGCGGCCCACCTGTGGACAACCGGCGGCCAAGTCCCGCAGCCCACAAGGAAAATGGGTCAATTCCAGCCGCCCCGGCATGCCCCGTTCCGGCGATGGGCGATGATTTCCCTTGACGGACACCACCGCGGAGCCGTCTCCGCTCGCACCTCCCGCGTTCGCCACCCCACAAGCCACTAAATCCCAGCAATAGGGACAAAAGGCTACGCAACGCAATATGAGGTGGCCGAGTGGGAGGCGAGCACCGGTAGCCTGGTGGGGTGATTGACCTTCGCCTGCTCCGTGAGGACCCCGACCGTGTTCGCGCCTCCCAGCGCGCCCGTGGAGAGGACGTCGAGCTCGTCGACGCCCTCCTCTCCGCCGACGAGCGGCGCAGGTCGTCCGGCGTCCGCTTCGACGAACTGCGCTCCGAGCAGAAGTCGCTCGGCAGGCTCGTCTCCAAGGCGTCCCCCGAGGAGCGCGCCGAGCTGCTGACCCGCGCGGAGCAGCTCAAGGCCGACGTCAAGGCGGCCGAGGCCGCCCAGAACGAGGCCGACGAGGAGACCCGCGGACTTCTGCTCCGCCTGGGCAACCTCGTCCACCCCGACGTTCCGGTCGGCGGCGAGGAGGACTTCGTCGTCCTGGAGACGCACGGCACGATCCGCGACTTCGCCGCCGAGGGTTTCGAGCCCCGTGACCATCTGGAGCTGGGCGAGGCGCTGGGCGCCATCGACGTCGAGCGCGGCGCCAAGGTCTCCGGATCGCGCTTCTACTACCTGACCGGTGTCGGCGCCCTGCTGGAGCTGGCGCTGGTCAACGCGGCCATCGCCCAGGCGACCGAGGCGGGCTTCATCCCGATGCTCACCCCGGCCCTGGTCCGGCCGCGCGCCATGGAGGGCACCGGCTTCCTCGGCCAGGCCGCGGAGAACGTCTACCACCTGGAGAAGGACGACTACTACCTGGTCGGCACCTCCGAGGTCCCCCTCGCCGCGTACCACATGGACGAAATTCTCGACGCCGAGAAGCTGCCCCTGCGCTACGCGGGCTTCTCGCCGTGCTTCCGCCGCGAGGCGGGCACGTACGGCAAGGACACCCGCGGCATCTTCCGCGTGCACCAGTTCGACAAGGTCGAGATGTTCTCGTACGTCGCCCCCGAGGACGCCGAGGCCGAGCACCGGCGGCTGCTGGAGTGGGAGAAGCAGTGGCTGACCTCGCTGGAGCTGCCGTTCCAGGTCATCGACGTGGCCTCGGCCGATCTGGGCTCCTCCGCATCGCGGAAGTTCGACTGCGAGGCGTGGATCCCGACCCAGGGCAAGTACCGCGAGCTGACGTCCGCGTCGAACTGTGACGGCTTCCAGGCCCGCCGGCTGTCGGTCCGGTACCGGGACGGCAAGAAGACGCAGCCGGTGGCGACGCTCAACGGCACGCTCTGCGCCGTACCGCGCACCATCGTGGCCATCCTGGAGAACCACCAGCTCGCGGACGGTTCGGTCCGGGTGCCCGAAGCCCTGCGGCCGTATCTGGGCGGACGGGAAGTCCTGGAGCCGATCGCCCGGTGAGCACGCCAGCACAGAGCCCGCGCGATCCCCGAAAGACACAGCAGTCGCAACAGGCACAGGAGCCCGGGCGGGAGCAGCAGCCCGGGCCGGAGCAGGAGCAGCGCGGAGCGTTCCCGTACCCCCTGATCGCCACCGATCTTGACGGAACGCTTCTGCGCGGCGACGGCACGGTCTCCGTCCGCAACCGGGACGCGCTCGCCGCGGCCACGGCCGCGGGGGCCGCGCATATCGTCGTGACGGGCCGCGGTGTGCCGTGGACCCGCTACATACTCGACGACCTCGGCTACCGCGGCCTCGCGGTCTGCGGTCAGGGCGCGCAGGTCTACCACGCGGGCGAGCACCGGCTGCTGACCTCCCTCACCCTCGACCGGAAGATCGCCGCGATCGCGCTGGCCAAGCTGGAGGCGGAGATCGGGCGGGTGGCGCTGGCCGCCAGCCGCGACGGTCTCGACGGGGACGTACTGATCAGCGCGGACTACGCGGCCCACGACGGGCCGCTGCCGTATGTCGCGCTGACCGATGTGGAGCAGTTGTGGGCCGAACCCCTCAACAAGATCTACATCCAGCACCACAGCCTCGACGACGACGCCCTGACGAAGGTCGCCCGGGAGACCGTGGGCGGTCTCGTCGACGTCGTCATGGCGGGGCCCGGCGTCGTGGAGCTGATACCGCTGGGGCTCACCAAGGCCACCGGGCTCTCCCTGGCCGCCCGCCGGCTCGGGGTGAAGGCGTCCGGCACGATCGCGTTCGGTGATATGCCCAATGACATCCCGATGTTCGCCTGGGCCGCGCACGGGGTCGCCATGGCCAATGCCCACGACGAGCTGAAGGCCGTCGCCGACGCGGTCACCGTCTCGAACGACGACGACGGTATCGCCGTGACGTTGGAAGGTCTGCTCGCGGCCTGAGCCGAATGGTTCCTGCGGCCCCTTTGGCCGGCCCTCCCGCGGCGAACTGCCGGGGGGAAGGGGGCGGCCCGCGCAGATGCGCGCTCGAAGCGGCCGCCCCCTCGGGCCGTACCGTGGCGCGGACGCCCGCCGATACGGCGGCTCCGCGGCCCTTCCGGTACCGCCCGGACGGAAGCGCGTCGGACGCTCGCGTCGCGTCGCGCTCCTCTCCCGGTCCCGGGGTTTCCGGCTGAACCGGCTTCCCCACTCTCCTCCCAACAACCGTGACCCGCCACCGGATTTCCGCCCGGCGGGCGAGGTCCGGGAGCGGTGCCGCGGGCCCGGGAAGCGGTACGGCGAAGGCCCCCGTCCGGGTGTCCGGAGGGGGCCTTCGCCACATGATGCGGGGGGGGCCGGCGCGGCCGGGGCCCTTTCGGACCGGGTGTCTCACTCCTCCCCGGCGAGCTTCAGCACCTTCAGCCGCTGGCCCGCGTACCACGTCGCCGCCACCGTGACGACGGTCAGCAGGACGACCGCCACCGGCAGACCGACGGCGGAACCGACGAATCCGTCTCCGGCGATCCGCTCGGCGAGCGCCAGCGACCACTGCTGCACGCTGAGCGTGCGGGCGCCCTCGACCAGCCGGCCGAAGAGCCCTTCCCAGACCAGGGCGTAGATCAGGCCGATGACGACGGCGTTCCGGCTGACCGTGCCGATGAGCAGGAACAGCGCGCTGTAGGCGATCGACCCGAAGAGCGCCGCGACGGTGTAGGCGATGGCGATCTGCTGGCCGTTGTTGTTGAGGATGAAGCCCGCGATCAGGGTCGGGACGGCGGAGAAGGCCATGGTGACCGCTATCGCGACGATCAGCTTGGTGAAGATGATCGTGGGCCGCTTCACCGGCTTGGCCAGCAGATAGACGATGGAACCGTCGTCGATCTCGGGGCCGATGGTGCCGGTGCCCGCGATGACGCCGATCAGCGGCACCATCGTGGCGAGGGCGAAACCGGAGAGCAGTTCGTTGGCGGTGTCGTCGTCCGCGCCGTTGAAGAAGCGGATCGCGATGGCGATGATCAGCAGCAGTCCGGGCAGGACGAAGAGGATCGCGGCCCGGCGGCGGCCGAGTACGGCCCGGTAGGTGAGCCGGGCGACCGTGGGGTTGTACATGGCGTCACAGCTCCTTTCAGGCCGCTACGAGGTAGGAGAAGACCGATTCGAGGGATTCGTCGGACGGCGAGACCGTGAGCAGCCGGATGGAGTTGTCCCGGGCGACGCGCGGCAGCAGTTCGGTGAACCGGCCGAAGTCGACGGCCTGGATGCGCAGGGCACCCTCGGTGAGATCGACTTCGATCCCGGAGGTCGACGGGTCGGCGATCAGCGCGGCGGCGAGCGCGCGGTCGTCGCTGGAGCGGACGAGATAGCGGTGCGGGCGGTCCGTCATCAGCCGGCGGATGCGGCGGAAGTCTCCCGAGGCGGCGTGCCGGCCGGCGACAACGACCTCGATATGCGCGGCGAGCTGCTCGACCTCTTCGAGGATATGGGAGGAGAACAGCACCGTACGGCCTTCGGCACCCATGCGCCGCAGCAGCTCCATGAGCTGCATGCGCTGCCGGGGGTCCATACCGTTGAACGGTTCGTCGAGCAGCAGCACGGACGGATTGTGGACCAGCGCCGAGGCCATCTTCACCCGCTGGCGCATGCCTTTGCTGTACGTCGAGATCTTCCGGTCCTGGGCGTATTCCATCTCGACCGTGGCGAGGGCATGGGCGGCTTCCTTGGCGCCGAAGCCGTGCAGTTCGGAGTTGGCGACGACGAACTCGCGGCCGGTGAGGAAGTCGTACATCGCCTCACGCTCGGGTACGACACCGATCTCGCGGTAGGCGGATTCGTTGCGCCAGATCGGGGTGCCGTCCAGGGTGACACTGCCCGTCGACGGCGCCAGGAAACCACCCATCATGTTGATGAGAGTGGACTTTCCGGCTCCGTTGGGTCCGAGCAGTCCGGTGACGCCCGGGCCGATGGACATGGTGATGTCGTTGACGGCGACGACGTTTCCGAACCACCGGGAGACGTGGTCGATGGAGATGGTGGTCATGGGCGCGGCCCGTTCTCTCGGATCTGCCGGAACTCGGGGAGTTCGCGGGGTGCTCGGTGGGTGTCGTTCACAGTCCCGCCTTCGCGTAGCGGCGCATCAGCGCGGCGTACGATCCGGCGATGAGCGCGAGGACGACCAGCAGATAGACCACGCCGACCGCGGCTCCGGGGCCCTCGCCGCCGGGGAATCCGCTGCCGGCTCCGAGGAAGGCGGTCTGGAAGCCGTCGATCAGGCTGAACGGCGAGAAGAGGCCGATCCACTTGACCACATGGCCGGATCCATTGGCCTCGGCGATGGCCTGGACGGAGGTCACCGCACCGAAGCTGATCACCAGCATGCCGATGATCGCGGCGACGCCGAAGCCCCGCCGGGGCGTGGTGGCGGCCAGCACGAGGCCGATTCCGGCGTACAGGACGGAGAGCACGGCGACGGAGACCAGTCCCTGGCCGAACTCCTTCGACTGGTCGAGGAAGTCCATCTTGGCCAGCAGCGCCCCGATGTAGAGCACGACCAGCGGCAGCGCCGTGAGAAGGAACATGGCGGACGCCATCGCCCCGTACTTCGCGACCACGTAGTCGACGCGTTCGATGGGGCGGGAGAAGTAGAGGGGCACCGTACGGAACCGCAGGTCGCGGGAGACGGTCTGCGGCGCCTGGGCCGCCAGGAAGAGCGCGATCACCATGGAGAGGGCACCGGCGTACTGGGTGTACTCCAGGGGCAGTTCGTCCGATTTGATGGTGACCGCGACCGCCACCATGATCAGTGCGGGTACGCACATCACGGCGAACAGCAGCATCGGCATGACCTTGGACTTCGCCGAGCGGCCGAGGCCGAAGGCACCGCGCAGGGACTGTACGTAGAGGGAGCGGCGCACATAGGCGCGGCCGAGGCGGCGGCCCGAGTAGTTGCGGTAGCCGATGTTGTGGATCCGGGCGGCTTCGGGCGCCGTGTCCGCGCCGCCGGCCGGGGAGGGGGTCGTGGTGCTCATCGGGGCTGCCCCTTCGTGGCCTGGGCCGGGTCGGCGGCCGGTGCCCGGCCGGTGCCGGGCGCGGTGGCCTCGGCGGCGGGCGCGGGCGTGTGGGAGCGCGCGGCGGGCGGCATCGCGGCCGGGGGTGCGGCGGCCGTCTCGTCCGGGCCCGTCCGGAAGACCTCCGCTATGTGGTGGCGGCGCTGTTCCATCCGTACGAGGCCGAGGCCGAGCGCCGCGACGGTGTCGCGGACGACGTCGTACGTCTCCTCGCCCCGCGCCTCCATGAGGAGGATGTGGCCGGCGCCGGGCAGGCCGTCCTCCATCCGGTCGTGGAGGGTGACCCCGGCGGCGATCAGCCGTTCCCGCAGGGCGGCGGTGCCGTCCGGGTGGGTGTCGGAGTCGGTGACCTCGACGGCGAGGGTGGTGGTGGCCTGGGTGAAGTCGCTGGTGGAGCTGGAGCGCAGCAGGGCGCCGCCGTCGATGACGACGACGTGGTCACAGGTGCGTTCGAGTTCGCCGAGGAGATGGGAGGTGACCAGGACCGAGATGCCGAAGTCCGTGTAGACGCGGCGGATCAGGCCGAGCATCTCGTCCCGGCCGACCGGGTCGAGGCCGTTGGTCGGCTCGTCGAGCAGCACCAGCTTGGGGTCGTGGACCAGCGCCTGGGCGAGCTTGACGCGCTGCTTCATACCGGTCGAGTAGCCGCCGATGGGGCGGTACCGCTCCTCGTAGAGGCCGACGTGGCGCAGGGTGTCGGCGGTGCGCTCGCGGGCCGCGGAGGCCGGGAGCCCCGACATGCGTGCCATGTGGACGACGAACTCGGTGGCGGAGACATCGGGCGGCAGGCAGTCGTGTTCGGGCATGTAGCCGACCTGCTCGCGGATGGAGGCGCCCTCGGTCGCGACGTCGAAGCCGAGCACGGAGGCCCGGCCCTCGGTCGCGGGGGAGAGCCCCAGCAGAATTTTGATCATCGTGGACTTACCGGCCCCGTTGGCACCCACCAGCCCGGTCACACCCGGTCCGATGTCCAAGGAGAGCCGGTCCAGAGCGGTCACCCGGGGGTACCGCTTGCTGAGGCCTTCAAGGGCAATGACATTCACGGGACCGACCGTAGTGGTGCCGGGCGCCGGGGGCGTCAGACCTGGCGGTCGGATCCTTCTCCGACTCCAGGTGGACGGGCCCTGGGATCGCCCTACGAAAGTGAGCAGTGCGGCGGTGCCGGTTGTCGTCCGATGGGCGACGGAGCGGCTACGTCAGGAGGAGCAGGGGGCGCGCCGCCCCTGAGTTTTCCACAGGCCGGCGTACGGACCTTGACGCAGTCGTCGGGCATTGTCACATTCATCAGTGGCAGCGGTTGAGTGCGGAGCGCGACCGCGCGCTCACGGACGGACAGGGGCGCGGAACACCGGAGTTCGGGGCACAGAGGTACAGGGGTACGGAGCGCAGGGGAGGCACGGACATGGTTGCGGGTGACCGGATGGGTGCTGCGGCGGGCGGCTCCGGGGTGCCGGGGGCGCGGGAGCGCCGGGTGCGGACGGGTGGCGTCGAGCTGTGCGTGGCCGAACTGGGCGTGGCCGGACCGGGGGATGCGGACCGGCCGACGGTCGTTCTCGTCCACGGCTATCCCGACAGCAAGGAGGTGTGGTCCGAGGTCGCCGGCCGGCTGGCCGCCGATCACGGGTTCCATGTGGTGCTGTACGACGTCCGGGGGCACGGGCGTTCGTCGGCGCCCCGGCCGCTGCGGGGCGGTTTCACCCTGGAGAAGCTGACGGACGACTTCCTGGCGGTGGTCGATGCGGTGAGCCCGGACCGGCCGGTGCATGTCGTCGGCCACGACTGGGGGTCCGTGCAGGCGTGGGAGTTCGTCACCGTGCCGCGTACGGAGGGCAGAATCGCCTCCTTCACGTCGATGTCGGGGCCGTCGCTCGACCATCTGGGCCACTGGGTGGGACGGCGGGCCGCCCGGCCCACCCCGCGGGCGCTGGCCCAGCTGCTGGGCCAGGGGGCGCGGTCCTGGTACGTCTGGGCCCTGCACGCCCCCGCCCTGCCCGAGCTGGTCTGGCGCGGGCCGCTGGGCCGGGCCTGGCCGGGGATGCTGGCCCGCAGCGAGAAGGTGTCGACGGCGGACTATCCGACGGCGTCGCTCCCTGAGGACGCGGCGCACGGCGCCTGGCTGTACCGGGACAATGTGCGGGCCAGGCTGTCCCGGCCCCGGGCGGATGCCCGTGCGCACTGCCCGGTCCAGCTGATCACGGCCACCGGGGACGTCTTCCTCTCCGAGCGGCTCAACGACGATCTGGCGGAGTGGGTGCCGCGGCTGACCCGTCGCTCCGTGGTGGCGAAGCACTGGATGCCCCGGACCCGGCCCGATCAGTTGTCGTCGTGGATCGCCGGGTTCGTGGTGGCCCAGGAGGGCGGCCCCGGAAGTGCGGGGGCCGCTCCGGCAGGGCCGGTGGCGGCGACCGGGCCTCGTGCGGAGCGGTTCGGTGGCCGGCTGGTGCTGGTGACGGGGGCGGCGAGCGGTATCGGACGGGCGACGGCCCTGGCCTTCGCGGCGGCGGGGGCGCGGGTGGTGGCCGTCGACCGGGACGCCGGGGGCGCGGCGCGCACCGCCGAACTGGCGCGGCGGGCCGGGGCGCTCAAGGCCTGGGCCGAGGTGGTCGACGTCTCCGACGAGGGGGCGATGGAGAAGCTGGCGGCCAAGGTCGCCGGGGAGTACGGCGTGGTCGACGTCCTGGTCAACAATGCCGGGATCGGGATGTCGGGCCCCTTCCTTGAGACGTCGTCCGAGGACTGGCGGAAGGTCCTCGACGTCAATCTGTGGGGGGTGATCCACGGCTGCCGGCTCTTCGGGCGGCAGATGGCGGACCGGGGCCAGGGCGGCCATATCGTCAACATCGCTTCGGCGGCCGCCTATCAGCCCTCCAGATCCCTGCCCGCCTACGGAACGTCCAAGGCAGCGGTGCTGATGCTGAGCCAGAGCCTGCGGGCCGAGCTGGCGGACCGGGACATCGGGGTCACGGCGGTCTGCCCGGGCTTCATCAACACCGGCATCACGTCCACCAGCCGCTTCACCGGAGTCGACGCGGCCGAGGAGCGGCGCAGACAGCGCAGGGCCGCCCGGCTCTACGAGCTGCGGAACTACCCGCCGGAGAAGGTGGCCGACGCGATCCTCCGCGCGGTGCTGCGCAACAGCGCGGTGGTGCCGGTGACGCCCGAGGCACGCGGGACCCTGCTGCTGTCCCGGTTCGCCCCGAAGGTGCTGCGCGGTCTGGCGCGGGTGGAACCACGGCTGTGAGGCGGCCGCCTGGGACGTCAGCGGTGCGGCCCGGAGAGGTACGGGAGACGGCAGGGAAGGGGGCGCCATGTCCGAACAGCCGGTCGCGGAGTACCGAATCGAGGATCTCGCGCAGCTGAGCGGTGCCACGGTCCGGACGATCCGGGCCTATCAGGACCGGGGTCTGCTGCCGAAGCCGGAGCGGCGGGGCAGATCCAATGTGTACGGCGCCGCCCATCTCACCCGTCTCCGGCAGATCTCCGGTCTCCTCGACCGCGGCTACACCCTTGCCTCGATAAGGGAGTTGCTGGAGGCCTGGGACACCGGGCGGGGGCTGGAAGGGGTCCTGGGACTGGTCGCCGGGGTGGAGGTGGCGGAGTCCGGCGGGGAGACGTACGTCGGCGGAGCCGCCGAGCCGGTCCGCCGTCCGCTGCCGCTCGCACAGCACACCGCCGGTGCCGAACTGGGCGACGCCGTGCAGATCTTTGCGCCCCGCCGCCTCCATCACCGTCCGGTGGAAGGCGGAGCGGTGGAGGGCGCCTCGGATCCCGGGCTCGTCGCCCTGCCGGTGGAGACGATCAGGGCTGTACGGAACCTGGTTGGCCCGGAGAACACCGCGGCCTTCATCACCGCTGCCACGGAACGGGAGCTGCAGGCCAGGACCTTGGATGTGCTGACGGCAAGGCCCCTTCAGGAGAGCTGACTTCGCCAAGCACTGCGATACACAGCTCAGTTGTCCACAGAATTGCCAATTCCCTTGTGGATAACTCGTATTCACTGTGGATCAAACCTGGGAGTGCTCACTATTTCGGTGGCATCGACCACAGGGACGAATGACCTGAGGAGGGTCATGAACGAGAGTGCAACAGCGCCGGCTCCCCGTTCAGATCGGTTCGACAGCGATACGGAGGCGGCACAGCCTGCGCAGGTCGTCCGTGTCGCTGGTGAGAACGGTCACGTCGCCGTGCTCGGCGTGGGCCGTAGCCGCGAGCATTGCGTCGACAGCGTACTTATGACCGTGCAGGCCTTCCTCGGCAAGCAGCCTGCTTGCCGCCCGCGCGATCTCTTCCGTAACAGGGCGCACCTTGGTCAGGGAGACGGCATGGTCGAACGCCGCCTGCGGCACCTTCGGGTCGCGCGCCTCCACCAGCGTGGCGGCGCTCGTCACGACGAGCAGGTCCAGCCTGCGGGCGACGTCCAGCCAGACGGTCGCGTCACGATGTCGGCGGGCGAGCTTGGAGAGAGCCTCGCTGTCGAGAACGAGCGTCCCGCTCATGCGGCGTCCGCCGGAGCGGATTCACCGCGATGGGCAGCATGGTGGGCGCGAATACGTTCGGCCTTCTCCGACACCTCGGCAGGGTTGACAGGGCCGTGTTCCGCTTCAGCGGTGGCGATGTACTCGTCGATGGCCTCCCGCTGGAGCTGCCGCTGCACGGCCTCCTCGATGTAGGAGGAGACACCTTGTCTCCCGGCGCGTGCGCGGATCGCTTCCAAGGTCTCGGCGCGCAGGGAGACGCTGGTGACTC
Source organism: Streptomyces tsukubensis (assembly GCF_003932715.1). Classification (NCBI taxonomy): domain Bacteria; kingdom Bacillati; phylum Actinomycetota; class Actinomycetes; order Kitasatosporales; family Streptomycetaceae; genus Streptomyces; species Streptomyces tsukubensis. The sequence goes on from NZ_CP020700.1 coordinate 3,879,089, forward strand.
GGGTCCTACCGGGGCGAGGGGTGTCCATGAGAGAAGTGTAGTACATGGCCTATTAACTATCTGGTGTTCCGTGAGCACATCCGTGGATCGCGGCCGGCCCACGTATCGTCGGGGTATGCGTCTGAGCACCGTGATCCTTCCCGTCCACCGCTGGGCCGAAGGGCAGAAGATCTGGCGGCAGGCCGAGGACCTCGGCTTTCACACCGCGTACACCTACGACCATCTGACCTGGCGCACCTTCCGCGACGGCCCCTGGTTCGGTGCACTGCCCACCCTGACCGCGGCGGCGTCGGTCACCGCACGCATCCGGCTCGGCACCCTCGTGACCTCCCCGAACTTCCGGCACCCCGTCCCCCTCGCCAAGGAGCTGATGAGCCTCGACGACATCAGCGGCGGCCGTTTCACCCTCGGGATCGGGGCGGGCGGCGACGGTTTCGACGCCACCGCCCTCGGCCAGGAACCGTGGACGCCCAGGGAGCGCGCCGACCGGTTCGCCGAGTTCGTGCCGCTGCTCGACCGGCTGCTCACCGAGGAAGCCGTCAGCCATGAAGGCACCCACTACTCGGCCCGGGAGGCCCGGGCCCTTCCCGGCTGCGTCCAGCGGCCCCGGCTGCCCTTCGCCGTCGCCGCGACCGGACCGCGCGGTATGCGGCTCGCCGCCCGCCACGGACAGGCCTGGGTGACCACGGGCGACCCGAAGATCGCCAAGACGGGGACGCCCGAGCAGTCCCTCACGGCGATCGGCGCACAGCTGCGCCGCCTGGAGGAGATCTGCGCGGAGACCGGCCGGGACGCCGCCGGGCTCGACCGGATCCTGCTGACCGGCTTCACCCCGGACCGCGGCACCCCGATGGAGTCCCTGGACGCGTTCGTCGACTTCGCGGGCGCCCACTTCGCCCTGGGCATCGACGAGATCGTGATCCACTCCCCGATCCCGGACTCGGAGTTCGCCGCGGACCAGGCGGTCTACGAGAAGATCGCCGTGGACGCCCTGGGCCAGCTGCGCTGACGGTCGGCCCTGTCCCGGGGGGGCCGTGCCCTCCGGGGAGCGGTGCCCCGCCCCCGTACCACCGCGGCGAGGGACCACAGCCACGTGCCTCCCGTCCCCATGGCCCCGTCCGCCGCTCCGGCACCCCCTCCGGGGCCGTTCGGCGTCTCATCCGTGCCTCCACTCGCACGCACGTGCGGCTTCGTACGGAAGAATGAATGGGTGACCCCTGCAACCGATCCCCGCGGCCCGTCCCCGGCCCCTCCGCCCAGGCTGATCGCCACGGATCTGGACGGCACCCTGCTGCACGACGACAAAACGGTCTCGGCGCGGACCGTCGCCGCGCTCGCCGCGGCCGAGGACGCGGGGATCGAGGTCTTCTTCGTCACCGGCCGCCCCGCCCGCTGGATGGGGGTCGTCAGCGACCATGTCCACGGCCACGGCCTGGCGATCTGCGCCAACGGCGCCGCCGTCGTCGATCTGCACTCCGGCGGCACCCTCCTCACCGTCCATCCGCTGGAGCGCGCCACCGCTCTCGGCGTCGTACGGACCCTGGGCACGATCGCGCCCGGCACCACCTTCGGAGTCGAGACCACCGGCGGTTTCCACCACGAACCGGCCTATCCGACGCTGTACGCCGACGAACCGGGAACCATCGTCGCCGCGGCCGAGAAACTCCTCCAGGACGGTGCCGTCGGCGGGGCACCGGTCATGAAGCTGCTCGCCCAGCACCCGGAGCTCGCCCCGGACACCTTCCACGCACTGGCCCGGGAGCACATCGGAAGCCTCGCTTCCGTCACCCGGTCCAGCGCGGGCGCGCTGCTGGAGATCAGCGGCCCGGGCGTGAGCAAAGCCAGCACGCTCGCCCGCTGCTGTGCCGAGCGCGGCATCTCCGCCGCGGAGGTGGTGGCCTTCGGGGACATGCCGAACGACGTGGAGATGCTCCGCTGGGCGGGGACGTCGTACGCGATGGGCAACGCACACCCGGACGTGATCGCCGCGGCGTCGGGGCGGACCGTCGCCAACAACGAGGACGGCGTCGCCGTCGTCATCGAGCAGATCCTGCGCGAGCGCGCCTGACCCCGGCAGGGCGGGGGATCCGACCGGGACCGGCGGCGCACGACGACCGGCCCGGCAGGGGCCCGGCCGGAACTCGGCAGCAGAACACCGCTGCGGGCCGGTCGGTACCGGGCAGCAGAACACGCAGCGGGCCGGGTCCGGACACGGCAGCAGGACACCCCGAGCCCGGCCCGGCAGGGGCACAGCCGGGCCCGCGGCCGCTTCCGGTATGCGGCGCTCCGGCGTCAGCCCGCGCCAGGGTGCCCCGACCCGGCGGCGCTCCGGCGTCACCCGCGTCGGCGGTGCCCCGCCCCGGCCGTCAGCCCGCGTCCGGGTCCGGCGACGACGCCAGCCCGACCCCCCGCTCCCGCAGCCAGCCGGCCGGATCCACCCCTGACCCCAGGTACGGGGTGAGCCGCACCTCGAAGTGCAGATGCGGCCCGGTCGAGTTGCCCGTCGACCCGGCGAGCCCGATCACCTGCCCCGTACGCACCGATTCGCGCCGCCCCACCGCCACCGACGACAGATGCGCGTACTGCGTGTAGTAGCCGTCGGGGTGCCGGACGACGATCTGGATGCCGAAGGCTCCACCGCAGGACACCGACAGCACCCGGCCCGCCCCCACCGATCTCACGGGCGTGCCGATGTCGACGGCGAAGTCCTGGCCGGTATGGCGGTGGGCCCAGCGTTCACCGCCGCTGCCGAAGCCCGCGGACAGCCGGTAGCGGTCGACCGGCGGCACCCAGGCCGGGCCGCCGCCGGACGCGCCCGGCTCCGACCCCGCGGCGCCCCGGGCCGGACCCGCGCACGTCCCCGCCGCCGACCGGGCCGCCGCCTCGTTCCGGAGCGTCCAGCGCGCCGCCTCCAGCCTGCGTTCCAGCCCCTGCCGCACCCGGGCCAGCCGCGCCGTGCGCGCCTCCAGGTCGTGCCGCGCCCGCCGGGCCCGCTCCTCGGCCGCCGCCAGCTCCTCCGCCGCCGCCCCGGCCTGTACGAGCAGCCGCTGAACAGCGGTTTCGGCCTGCCTGGCGGCCCGCCGTCCGCGCATCAGCTCATCCGGATCCCGGGCGAGCAGCAGTCCTGCGGTGACAGTGAGCTGTCCGCCGGTGCGGTACTGGTCGCGGGCGATCGCCCCCACGGCGTCGTGCAGGGCGGCGACTTCGGTACGGCGCAGGGCGAGCTGCTTCTGGAGCCGGGCCACGGCCACCCGCTGTCCGTCCGCCGCGCGCCGGCTCCTCTCGTACGCGGCGGTGATCTCCGCCGTCTCCTCGAACAACCGCGCCACCTCGGCGGACGTCCCGGTGACCGCGGCTCCGTGGGACGGCGCCGGGTCGGACGCGGCCGCCTCCGGACGGCCCGCTGGGTCCTCGGAGGCATCGGGCCCTTCGGCTCCGGACGGTTCCGGGGGTCCGGTACGTTCCTGATCCGCCGGGTCCGCCGGGTCCGGAACGCCCGGGCCCTCTTCCGGCGGGTCCGCGGGTTTCTCCGCCGTAGCCGGTCCGGCGGTGACGGCCGGTCCGGCCGTCACCGCGGTTCCGCCCGCCTCGACGGCGACCGCGGGACCGGGCACCAGCAGCGCACACACCACCATCACCAGGACGGACAGGGGCGACCGGCGGCTTCGGCACAGGCACATGCTCCGGATCGTCACCCGCGGGCTCCCCGATCCCGGGGAGCGCCGGGGGTTCGTACGGCCACCCGGACCAGCAAATCCCCCCGGCCCGCCGAAGCCTCGCCCGGCTCCTCCGGTCCCGCCCTCCCCCTACAGCGGTGCCTCCCAGCGGACCGTGGTCCCCTCGCCGCCCTCGCCGATGCCCGCCCCGCAGGTGCTCGACCCGCCCAGCGACTCCGCCCGCCGCGCCAGATTGCGCAGCCCGCTGCGCCGCCCCCCGGCCGGGATGCCGACCCCGTCGTCGGCGACCGTCAGGCGTACCCCGTCCGTCCCGTCCGGCAGCTTCACCGTCGCGTCCACCACCACGTCGATACGCGACGCGTCCGCGTGCCGGAAGGCGTTCGACAGCGCCTCCCGGAGCGCCGCGATCAGGTTCTTCCCGGTCAGTTCGCCGACCACCGTGTCCACCGGCCCCAGAAAGCGGTGGCCGGGGGTGAAGCCGAGCGGTACGGCCGCCATGTTGATCTCGCGCAGGACCCGGGTCCGCAACCCCGACGGCGCCTCCGCCGGTCCCTGCTGGAGCGCGAAGATCGCCGTACGGATCTCCTGGATGGTCACATCCAGTTCGTCGACGGCCTTGCCGACCCCGTCCTGGACGGCGGGCACCCGGGACCGCCGCTGGGCCCCCTCCAGCATCATCCCGGTCGCGAACAGCCGCTGGATCACCAGATCGTGCAGATCACGGGCGATCCGGTCACGGTCCTCGTAGACCGCGAGCCGCTCCCGGTCCCGCTGCGCCTCGGCCATGATCAGGGCCAGTGCGGCCTGGGAGGCGAACTGGGTGGCGAGGGTCCGCTCCGCCTCGGTGAACTGGCGGGCGCCCCGGGCCCGCGGAGTGGCCAGTGCGCCCAGCACCCGGCCGCCGCTCTGGAGCGGCAGCATCATGCAGGGCCCGTACCGCCCGGCACTGCGGGTGATCACCCGCGGGTCGGTGGCCGCGTCCGCGACGAACACCGGCTCCCCGGCCAGCAGCCTCTCGATCACCGGGCTCTCCGGCGGCATCACCTCGCCCAGGGCCGTCGCGGGCCCGTCGGCGGCGACGGCCACGATTTCGAGGCCGCCTTCGTCGGCCGGGAGCAGCACGATCCCGGCGGCGGCGTCGGCAAGCCTGCGGGCCTGTTCGGCGACGACGGTCAGCGCGTCCTCGGCGTCCCCGCCGGACAGCAGGGCGGTGGTGACGGCGACCGAGCCGTCGATCCACCGCTCGCGCTGGCGGGCGGCCTCGTACAGCCGGGCGTTGCCGATGGCGATGCCCGCCTCCGTGGCCAGTACCCGCACCATGTGCAGGTCGTAGTCGTTGAACCGGGCCCCGCCGCGCTTCTCCGCGAGATAGAGGTTGCCGAAGATCTCGCCCTGGACCCGGATGGGGACGCCGAGGAAGGTCCGCATCGGCGGATGCCCGGGCGGGAAGCCCGCCGAGCGGGGGTCGGTGGTCAGATCGGCGAGCATCACCGTCGCCGGATCGTGGATCAGCGCACCGAGCAGTCCCCGCTGGCCGTCGGGCCGGTGACCGATCCGGGTGGCCGTCTCCTCGTCGATCCCGTGGGTGACGAAGTCGGAGAGCCCCCGGCCCTCCTCGTCGACGACACCGATCGCCGCATAGCGGGCGTCTGCGAGTTCGGCCGCGGTCTCGCAGATCCGGTCGAGGGTGGTGTGCAGTTCCAGACCGGTGCCGACGGACCGCATCGCCTCCAGCAACTGCGGCACCCGGGCGGTCAGCTCGGTGGACAGCCCCTGCAGGCTGCGGGTCACCCGGGTCGCGGCCTCCAGCGGATCGCCCGTCTCCCCGGGGTCCTGCGCACGGTCCGGCATCTCGTCGGTGTCGGCGTCGGTGGGATCCGGGACGGGCTCTGTCATGCCCTTGAGCCTAGTAATTCCGATTTGGCGAGAAAAGTCGGCTCCCTCGGGCGCTGTGGGGCCGCGGCGGCGCCCGGCCGGGCCGGGGCGTCCCCGAACGCGCCCCCCGACCGGCCGGGGCCGTGCTCCTGCGCCACCACCCCGACCGCCGTCCCGGCCATCGCCCACCCCTCGGACTGTGCCGGCCCTCAGACCGCTCCGGCCGTCGCCAGCGCGTCCTCCGCCGTGGCGTCCGTGGCCCGTTCCCGGTCCAGCATCCGCCGCAGCGGTCCGTCGACCGCGGCCAGTTCGGCGTACGGACCGCGCTGTACGGCCCGTCCGTCCTCCAGCACCACCACCTCGTCGACCGCGTCGAGCCCCCGGAGCCGATGGGTGATCAGCACGGTCGCCCCGCCCCGGCCGGTCCGTCCCTCCGTCGCCGCCAGCAGGTCCGCGGTGAGGGCGTCGGCCGTGGCCAGGTCGAGGTGTTCGGCCGGCTCGTCGAGGACGAGGACGGGGAAGTCGGCGAGGAGGGCGCGGGCCAGCGCGAGCCGCTGCCGCTGGCCTCCGGAGAGCCGGGCGCCATGCTCCCCGACCAGGGTGTCCAGGCCCTGCGGCAGCCCGTCGACCCAGTCCAGGAGCCGGGCCTCGTCGAGCGCCTGCCGCAGTTCGTCCTCCGTGGCGCCGGGGCGTCCGATGCGCAGGTTCTCCCGGACCGAGCTGTCGAAGACATGGGCGTCCTGGGCACAGAGCCCGACGAAACCGCGGACGGTGTCCCCGTCGAGGGTCCGGGCGTCGGTACCGCCCAGGGTGTACGAGCCCCCCGGTCCGGGCTCCGAGCCGGGAAGGCCGCAGACATCACGGACATCGCGGAAGTCCCCGAAATCCTGGATGTCGAGGAAGCGCAGCAGCACCTGCGCCAGCGTGGTCTTCCCGGAGCCGGACGGGCCGACGACCGCGATCCGGCTGCCCGCCGCGACGGTGAGGTCGATTCCGTCGAGCGCGTTCCGCGCCTGTTCCGGGTACCGGGCCCGCACCCCCCGCAGCTCCAGCGGGAACGCCGTCGCGGGCGCCTCCGCGGGCACCTCCGGTTCCAGCACCGGGACGGGCGCGTCCAGCACCTCGTACACCCGCTCCGCGCTCCTGCCCACCCGCTGCCGGTACTGGACGGCCAGCGGCAGTGCGTTGACCGCTTCGAAGGCGGCGAGCGGGGTGAGGACGACGACCGCGAGGCTGACGCCGTCGAGCCGTCCGTCCCGGACGGCCGCGACTCCGGCCAGTGCCACGAAGACGACCGTCAGGCCGCAGGCGAGGGCGGTGAGTCCGGAGCCGAGCGCGGTGGCGGCGGCGCCCCGGGACGCGATCCCGGTCAGCCGCCGGTCGGCGTCCCGTACGGCTTCGGTACGGGCGCCGAGCGCTCCGGCGACGGTCAGTTCGGCGGTGCCGCGCAGCAGGTCGACCGTGCGGGTGGCCAGGACGCCCCGGGCGGGTGCGAGCTGCCGTTCCGCCCTGCGCGCGACCGCGCCGCTGAGCAGCGGTACGGCCAGTCCGGCGGCCAGCAGCCCGGCGGCGAGCAGAGCGCCCGCCTCCGGCAGCAGCCAGGCCGTGAAACCGACGGCCCCGGCGCTGACCAGCAGGGCCGAGCCCGCCGGGAGCAGCCATCGCAGCCAGTAGTCCTGGAGTGCGTCCACATCGGTGACCAGCCGGGACAGCAGATCACCGCGGCGGCTGCGGTTCAGCCCGGCCGGGGCGATCCGCTCCAGTCCACGGTGGACGGCGACCCGCAGATCGGCGAGCATCCGCAGCACGGCGTCGTGGGAGACGACGCGTTCGGCGTAGCGGAAGACGGCCCGGCCGATCCCGAAGGCGCGGGTCGCGGTGACGGCCATCATCAGATACATCACCGGCGGCTGCTCGGAGGCCCGGGAGATCAGCCAGCCGGAGACCGCCATGAGCCCGACGGCCGAGCCCAGTGCCAGGCTGCCCAGCAGCAGTGCCAGCCCGAACCGGCCACGCCGGCGGTCGGCGGCCCGGCGGACCCGGGTGAGGGCCGGGACGCGTACCCCCGGCACCGCCGCCCGCTCGTCGTCGAAGTCATAGGAATGGGCGGACAGTCCGCCGTGGGCGTCGGTGCCCGGGTCCCCGGCGGCCTTCGGATCAACAGCACCGGCGGCACCGGCGTACGGACTCGCGTACACCCCGGTCTCCACGGCCCCGCCGCCCACCGGTTCCACGGCCCCGGCGTCCGCGGTACGCGTCCGCGTCAGGCGCACGACCCGGTCCGCGAGCGTCAGCAGCGCCGGCCGGTGGACCACCAGCAGGACGGTCCGTCCGGCTGCGAGCCGCCGTACCGCTGCTACGACCTCCTCCTCCGTACCCCCGTCCAGCGCGGCGGTGGGCTCGTCGAGCAGCACCACCGGCCGGTCCGCGAGGAACGCCCGGGCGAGCGCCAGCCGCTGCCGCTGCCCCGCGGAGAGTCCGGAACCGTCCTCGCCGAGCACGGTTTCGGTGCCCTCGGGCAGCGCCGCGACGAATTCGTACGCCCCGGCCTGCCGCAGGGCCTCCCGTACGGCCGCGTCATCGGCGTCCGGCCGGGCCAGCCGGACGTTCTCGGCGACGGTCCCCGCGAAGAGATACGGCCGCTGGGGCACCCAGGCGATCCGCTCCCGCCAGTGGCCGGTGTCCAGTTCCGCGAGCGGGACGCCACCGACCGTGATCAGGCCCTCGGCGGGTTCGGTGAAGCCGAGGACGACATCGAGCAGGGTGGACTTGCCGATCCCGCTCGGGCCGACCAGGGCGACCGTCTCGCCTTCCTCGACGACCAGGGTCGCGGAGTCCAGGGACGGTTCGGCACGGCCCTCGTGGCGTACCGTCACCCCGGTCAGCTCCAGCCGTACGGAAGCGGGCACGGGCCGCGTTCCGGGGCGGCGCGGTTCGCTCTCCAGGACCGCGAAGATCTCCTCGGCGGCCGCGAGCCCCTCCGCCGCGGCGTGGTACTGCGTGCCCACCATCCGGATCGGCAGATACGCCTCGGGCGCCAGGATCAGAATGACCAGCCCGGTGTGCAGGTCCATTCCGCCGTGCACCAGCCGCATGCCGATGGTGACGGCGACCAGGGCGACGGAGAGGGTGGCGAGCAGTTCCAGCGCGAACGAGGAGATGAAGGCGACCCGCAGGGTGCGCATGGTGGCCCGCCGGTACTCGGCGGTGATCGTACGGATCGACTCCGCCTGCGCCTTGGCCCGGCCGAAGACCTTGAGCGTCGGCAGACCGGCGACGACATCCAGGAAGTGCCCGGACAGCCGCGAGAGCTGCCGCCACTGACGGTCCATCCTGGCCCGGGTGTACCAGCCGATCAGCACCATGAAGAGGGGGATCAGCGGCAGGGTCACCACGATGATGGCCGCGGAGACCCAGTCCTCGGTGACGATCCGGGCCAGCACCGCCACCGGGACGACGACCGCCAGACCCAACTGGGGCAGATAGCGGGCGAAGTAGTCGTCGAGGGCGTCGATACCGCGGGTGGCCAGCGCGACCAGGGACCCGGTGCGCTGTCCGCTCAGCCAGCCCGGGCCCAGGGCCGCGGCCCGCTCCAGCAGCCGCCCCCGCAGCTCCGACTTGACCGCCGCGCTGGCCCGGTGTGCGGCCAGCTCGGTCAGCCAGGAGACCAGCGCCCGGCCGACGGCGACCGCCGCCAGCAGGGCCAGCGGGGTCAGCGCCTCCTCGACACCCAACCCCTTCTGGAAGGCTCCGACCACCACCTCGGCGATCAGCATCGCCTGGGCGATGACCAGCGCCGCCCCGATCAGGCCGAGCAGCACGACCGCGGCGAGAAAGCGGCGGGTGGTCCGGGCGTAACGGAGCAGACGCGGGTCGATCGGTTTCACGTGAAACATCCCCTACGGACGAGCAGTCCTATGGACGGGAGGTGGAGCGGGTGGACGGTGCGGACCGGGGCGACGGCGCGAACGCCGGACACCGGCGGTCCGGCCCGGCCGGTGGCCCGGGACCCGTACAGCACGGGCCCCGGGCCTGACCACGACCGGCGGTCAGTGCGCGTCGGCAATGTGCTGCGTCCCGATCCGCTTCCGGAAGACCCAGTACGTCCACCCCTGGTAGAGCATCACCAGCGGGGCGGCGATCCCGGCGCACCAGGTCATGATCTTCAGGGTGTACGGGGTCGACGAGGCGTTGGTGACCGTCAGGCTCCAGGCCTCGTTGAGCGACGAGGGCATGACGTTCGGGAAGAGCGTGAGGAAGAGCATCGCCACGGCGGCCACGATGGTCACCCCGGAGAAGGCGAACGACCAGCCCTCGCGCCCGGCCAGATTGGTCCCGATCGCCGCCACCAGCGCCACCACCGCCACGATCATCGCGACCAGGCTGGCCGTATCGCCCTTGTCGGCCTGGGTCCAGCCCAGGAAGCCGAGCGCGAGGACGGCGGTGAACAGCCCCAGCTTGGTGGCGAGCGCCCTGGCCCGGCCCCGGATGTCACCGACGGTCTTGAGCGCGGCGAACACTGCACCGTGGAAGGTGAACAGGGTCAGTGTGACGAGCCCGCCGAGCAGCGCGTAGGGGTTGAGGAGATCGGCGACATTGCCGACGTACTCCATCTCGGCGTTGATCTTCACGCCCCGGACGATGTTGCCGAAGGCCACACCCCAGAGGAAGGCCGGGATCAGCGAGCACCAGAAGATCGCGTGCTCCCAGTTGGTCTGCCAGCGGTCCTCGTCCCGCTTGTGCCGGTACTCGAAGGCCACCCCGCGGACGATCAGACAGAACAGGATGATCAGCAGCGGGAGGTAGAAGCCGGAGAAGAGGGTGGCGTACCACTCGGGGAAGGCGGCGAAGGTGGCACCGCCCGCCGACAGCAGCCAGACCTCGTTGCCGTCCCAGACGGGGCCGATGGTGTTGATCAGCACGCGCCGCTCCTTGCGGTCGCGGGCGAGCAGTTTGGTGAGGACGCCGATCCCGAAGTCGAACCCTTCGAGGAAGAAGTAGCCCGTCCAGAGGAAGGCGATCAGCACGAACCAGACGTCGTGGAGTTCCATGACTGCGCAGCTCCTTCGGCCTCAGTAGGAGAAGGCCATCGGCCGGTCGGCGTCACGGTCGTCGCCGCCGATCTTCGTGGGCGGGTTGAGATCGGCCTCGGTCAGCTCGGGCGGACCGAGCTTGACGTACTTGACCAGGAGCTTGACCTCGATCACGGCCAGCACCGCGTAGAGCAGTGTGAAGACGATCATCGAGGTGAGGACCTCGCCCTGGGAGACACCGGGGGAGACCGCGTCCTTGGTGCGCAGCACTCCGTAGACCACCCACGGCTGGCGGCCCATCTCGGTGAAGATCCACCCCCAGGAGGTGGCGATCAGCGGGAAGGTCATCGTCCACAGGGCGGTGATCCAGTACCAGCGGGCGAAGCGCGGGCTGAGGGCCTTGCGACGGAAGAGCACCAGATTCGGCACTTCGTCCTCCCCCGTCCGCAGTGCGGCGGGCAGCAGGAACTTCTTCCGGGTCAGCCAGAGGCCGAGCACACCGAGGGCGAAGGAGGCCATGCCGAAGCCGATCATCCAGCGGAAGCCCCAGTAGGCGACCGGGATGTTCGGCCGGTAGTCGCCGGGCCCGTACTTCTCCTGCTCCATCTTGTTGATGTCGTTGATTCCGGGGACGTACGAGTCGAAGTCGCCGTTGGCGAGGAAGGACAGTATCCCGGGGATCTCCAGGGCGACCTCGTTGTGTCCCTTGTCGACGTCGCCGTACGCGAAGAGCGAGAAGGGCGCCGGGGCCTCGCCGTCCCAGAGGGCTTCGGCGGCGGCCATCTTCATCGGCTGCTGCTTGAACATCACCTTGCCGAGGAAGTCACCGCTGACGGCGGTGAGCAGTCCGGCGGCGATCACGGTCACCAGTCCGAGGCGGAGGGACGTCCGCATGACGGGGACGTGCTTGCGGCGGGCCAGGTGGTAGGCGGCGATACCGACCATGAAGGCGCCACCGACGAGGAAGGCGGCGGTGATGGTGTGGAAGAACTGGGTGACGGCGGTGTCCTGCGAGAGCACCCGCCAGAAGTCGGTCAGCTCGGCCCGGCCGCGCTCCTCGTTGATGCGGTAGCCCACGGGGTGCTGCATCCAGGAGTTCGCCGCCAGGATGAAGTAGGCGGAGAGGACCGTGCCGATCGACACCATCCAGATACAGGCCAGGTGGATCTTCTTGGGCAGCTTGTCCCAGCCGAAGATCCACAGCCCGATGAACGTCGACTCGAAGAAGAAGGCGATCAGCGCCTCGAAGGCGAGCGGGGCACCGAAGATGTCCCCGACGAAGCGGGAGTAGTCCGACCAGTTCATCCCGAACTGGAACTCCTGGACGATGCCGGTGACGACACCCATGGCGATGTTGATCAGGAACAGCTTGCCCCAGAACTTGGTCGCCTTGAGGTACTTCTCCTTGTTCGTCCTGACCCAGGCGGTCTGGAGACCCGCGGTCAGCGCGGCCAGGGAGATCGTGAGAGGGACGAAGAGGAAGTGGTAGACGGTCGTAATGCCGAACTGCCATCGCGCCAGGGTCTCCGGCGCCAGAGCCAAGTCCACGTCGTCATCTCCTTACATCGACGAGGTCGATCGGCAGTTTGCCTGATTAATCCCATCCATTGCGGGATGAACGAGACACGCTTGTGAAAGCGTTCACATTCACATGAGATTATGTCTCATACGAAATCCACACTGATGACCGGGGGGTACCTCTTGACGCGACACCGCGCCCGGGGTGCGGGCCGCCCGGCTCGACCCGGCGGGCCGTCCCGCCGCCGGGACCGGGCTGCCGGGGCTCCGGCGCACTCCGCGCGGGTCGGGAAGCACCCCCGACCGAGGCAGGAAACGCCGACGGCCCGGGTCCTCGGAGGACCCGGGCCATGACTGCGATGCGATGTCCGTACGGGAGGGGGCACGGGCCGCCTACCGGTGCGGGGCGGCGGCGCGGCGGGCGGGCAGGGCCCACGCCGGTGGCGCTCCGGGGCGCCGGCCCGTACGAGCGGACCCGGCGGCGCCACGGGCCGCAAACCGGTCACCCGGGCCCGTACCGCCCGGCGGGGTACGGGCCGGGCACCGCCCCGCCCGTACCCCTCCCCCTGCTACAGCTTCTTGTCGAAGTCCCCCGCCACCCGCAGGAACAGGTCGTTCGCCTCCGGCTCGCCGATCGTGATCCGTACCCCCTCACCCGGGAACGGCCGCACCACGACCCCCTCCTTCTCGCAGACCGCCGCGAACTCCTCCGTCAGCTCGCCCAGCCTCAGCCAGACGAAGTTGGCCTGCGTCTCCGGCACGGTCCAGCCCTGCCCGACCAGGGCCCCGTGGACCCGGTCCCGCTCACCGACCAGCATCCCGACGCGCCCCAGCAGTTCGTCCTCCGCCCGCAGCGAGGCCACGGCCGCGTCCTGCGCCAGCTGGGTCACCCCGAACGGCACCGCCGTCTTGCGCAGCGCCGCGGCGACCGGCTCATGGGCGATCGCGAACCCGACCCTCAGCCCGGCCAGCCCGTACGCCTTGGAGAACGTCCGCAGCACCGCCACATTGGGCCGGTCCCGGTAGATCTCCACCCCGTCCGGGACGTCCGCGTCCCGGATGAACTCCCGGTACGCCTCGTCCAGCACCACCAGCACGTCCGACGGCACCCGGTCGAGGAACCGTTCCAGCTCCGCCCGGCGCACCACCGTGCCGGTGGGGTTGTTCGGATTGCAGACGAAGATCAGCCGGGTCCGGTCGGTGATCGCGGCGGCCATGGCGTCCAGATCGTGCACATCGCCGGGGGTCAGGGGTACCTGCACCGCCGTCGCCCCGCTGACCCGGGTGATGATCGGGTACGCCTCGAAGGACCGCCAGGCGTAGATCACCTCGTCGCCCGGGCCCGACGTCGCCTGGAGCAACTGCTGGGCCACGCCGACCGAACCCGTACCGGTCGCCAGATGCGACAGCGGCACCCCGTACCGGTCCGCCAGCTCGGCCATCAGCTCCGTACAGGCCATGTCCGGGTAGCGGTTGAAGTTGTGCGCCGCAGCGACGGCGGTCTCCAGCACCCCCGGCAGCGGGGGGTAGGGGTTCTCGTTGGACGACAGCTTGTACGCGACGGGCCCGCCCGCGGCGGCCGCCGGCCGACCCGGCTTGTACGTGGGAATTCCGTCCAGCTCGACACGTAGCTTCGGGCTCGTCTCGCTCACCGCAGATCCTCCTCGAACGACCGTCCGTCCACGGCCCCGGCACGGGAATCCGGCCCGGACCCCAATACTGCACACCCTATGAGGATTACCTCCGGAGGGAACCCCGTGAACCCCCGCGGACCCGGGGGAGCGCAAGGTCTTCCGGCGCGCGCCCGTGGCTCGCTCCGTGGCGCGCGTCCCCCGTAGAGGTGAGTTGAGACCTCTTCGCAACCTCGAACCAGCTCCAGGCTTGGACCGCACTACACCTCAGCCGACCTATGACTAGCGGATAAGTGCCTTAAATTCCAAGGCAGTTGATGGCTTATGATCATGCAGAATCGTGCCTGTCAACGAGTGCAAAGGCGATCGGTCCCACCGCCCGCACGAGCCCTAATATCGGCACGCCATGACAGCAGCAGGGAAGCACCAGGTGAGCCGGACGGACACAACCCGCCGGGGCAGCCGGCAAGGTCGGGCAGGCATCCGAGACGTCGCCGCCGCAGCCGGTGTCTCCATCACGACTGTCTCGGACGCGCTGAACGGGAAGGGCCGGCTCCCGGACGCCACTCGCAGACATGTGCGTGAGGTCGCCGACCGGCTGGGCTACCGCCCGTCGGCGGCCGCCCGCACCCTCCGTACCGGAAAATCGGGCCTCATCGGTCTGACCGTGACGACGTACGGGGATGAACCTTTCACCTTCACGGAATTCGCCTACTTCGCCGAGATGGCGCGGGCGGCCACCTCCGCCGCGCTCGCCCGCGGCTATGCGCTGGTGATCCTCCCCGCGACCTCGCGCCACGACGTCTGGTCCAATGTCGCGCTCGACGGGACCGTCGTCATCGACCCTTCCGACCACGACCCGGTGGTCACCGAGCTGGTCCGCCAGGGCCTGCCCGTCGTCTCCGACGGCCGCCCGGCCGGGACCCTCCCGGTCACCGCCTGGGTGGACAACGACCACGAGGCGGCCGTCCTCGACCTCCTCGACCATCTCGCCGACGCGGGCGCCCGCCGGATCGGACTGCTCACCGGCACCACCACGGACACCTACACCCGGCTGTCCACCACCGCCTATCTGAACTGGTGCGAGCGGGTCGGCCAGGACCCGGTCTACGAGTCCTATCCCGCCCACGACCCCTGTGCCGGGGCCGTCGCGGCCGATCGGCTCCTCGCCCGCCCCGACCGACCGGACGCCGTCTACGGGCTCTTCGACCCCAACGGCACGGATCTGCTGGCCGCCGCCCGCCGCTACGGACTGCGCGTCCCCGACGATCTGCTGCTGGTCTGCTGCAGCGAATCGACGGTCTACGCCACCACCGAGCCGCCCATCACCACGCTCTCGCTGAAGCCCCGCAGGATCGGCACGGCCGTCGTCCAGCTCCTCATCGACGCCATCGAGGGCATCGACGAGGACCGTCCGGTCGAGCAGGTGATACCGACGGAGCTGATCGTCCGGACCTCCTCGCAGCGCCGCTCCCCGCGGACCACCGTCAGCCCGCCGCGCTCCCCCGCGCCGGATTAGACCCCGCGCCGGACTGGGCCCCTGCGCCCGGACGATCCCCGCCCCGGTCGGTCCGGCCGGGGCCGTCCGGGCCTCGGCGTGTCCGGAAACGTTCCGCCGCCGCACCGAAGGGGCCGCGGACCGGCCCCTGACCGTCACCACTACGTCACCAGTACGTCCCCGGTCGATATCCGGCGCGACGCCGGGCATCCCCAATTGGGGCCCTATTGGGGCGAAACAGCCGACGTGTCAGGGGTACGGCGGGATTCACCACCCCTGGTGCGTCACACAGCGCGGACCTCATTCCTATGATGGGCGGACGACACCGCGGACCACCCCGACCAGGCTGGGCCGAGAGGTGAACGGCGGCGCGACGGTGGTGGAGGGGTCGATGACTCAGGGGGCCGGTCAAGGACCCGTAGTGCGCACGGCGACGTTGCGCGATTTCCGCGTTCCGCCGTATGCGCAGATGCCCGTGCAGTCGGAGCCGCCGCAGGACGAGGAGCGCCCCGAGAGCATCCCGGCGCCGCGCGCGCCCGAGGCCGGGGCGGCGCAGCAGGCCGGTCCCGCACCCGAGCCGCACCACGCCGTCGGGGGATACCCGGCCGCCGCCGTGCCGCAGCACGAGCAGGAGCCGCCGGCGTACCGGACGGACGTTCCGGCGTACGAGCAGGAGCCCGCCCCCTACCCCGGACCGCAGCAGGGCCACCGGGAGCACCCGGCCGCCGAACCGCCGCCTGTGCACCTGCCGCACCCGGAGCCGTACGCCGCCCCGGCACCGGCCGGGCACCCCGAGGGCGCCGGGCCGCACCCCGTACAGACGCACCCCGAAGAGGTCCTCGCGGGACAGCCGCTTGCCGCGGAGGTGCATCCCGGGAACGCCGTCCCCGAGGACGAGCTGCCCGAGGGCTACACCCCCACCGAGCGGGACCTCCCCGTCATCGGCCGCGCCGAGCCCGAGGCCGACACCCTCCCTCTGACGGGCGCCGCCGAGGCCCCCGTACCGAACGAACGCGGACCGCTCTACGTCGTCGGCGACGTCCACGGCTATCTCGACCAGCTCGTCGCGGCCCTCGCGGCCCAGGGGCTGATCGACGCCGAGGGGAACTGGGCCGCGGGCAATGCCCGGCTCTGGTTCCTCGGCGACTTCACCGACCGCGGCCCCGACGGCATCGGCGTCATCGACCTGGTGATGCGGCTCTCGGCCGAGGCCGCCGCCGCTGGCGGCTACTGCAAGGCCCTGATGGGCAACCACGAACTGCTGCTGCTCGGCGCCAAGCGCTTCGTCGACACCCCGGTGAACTCCGGTGCGGGCACCGCCACCTTCCAGGCCGCCTGGCTGCTCAACGGCGGCCAGAAGTCCGATATGGACCGGCTCCAGGACGTCCACGTCCAGTGGATGGCCCGGCTCGACGCGGTCGCCGTCGAGGACGACCATCTGCTGCTGCACTCCGACACCACCGCCTATCTGGACTACGGCGACACCGTCGAGGACGTCAACGAGGCCGTCCAGGACGTTCTCACCCGCAACGACCCCGACGAGTGCTGGGACCTCTTCCGGAAGATGACCAAGCGGTTCTCCTTCCGCGACGAGGAGGCGGGACCGCCCGCGGTCCGCGAACTGCTCGGCGCCTACGGCGGCAGCCGGGTCGTCCACGGCCACAGCCCCATTCCGTATCTGCTCGGCGAGGTCGGCACGGAGGACGGCGAGGACGGCGAACGCCCGGTCGTCGAGGGGCCGCACGTCTACGCGGACGGGCTGGCGATCGCCATGGACGGCGGAGTCACCATGGCCGGAAAGCTTCTCGTCGTCCAGTTGCCGGTGGCCGGCTGACCGAAGCCGGATGCGCGTTTTACCGAAAGCCTCTGTCACCCCGTGCCGTAACGGCTCTACCATCTGCTTATCCGTTGCAGGCTCTCCTCCGTCTACCACCGGAAGTCCCGTTTCCTTATGGGCCTTTCGGGCGTACGGAGTATCGGGGGATGCACATGAACAGCGCTCCGCACCTGCTGACCGAGGACCGCGCCGAATTCCAGCGGCTCCTCGACGACATACTGCGCACCGCCCATGAACGACCGGATCTGGCCACGATCGGCGAACGGCTCAACGCCACCCAGCTGCGGACGATGGCGCTCAACAACACCGCGCTGATCACCGCTTCCGCCGCGCCCGAGTACGCCCACTACGTACGGATCCGCGAGGAGGCCCGCTCCCCTGCGCCCCCGGCCACCGGACGGTCCGGCGCCGCCGACACCGGACTCGGCGGCGAGGAAGACGACGGCACGGGCGCCGGTCTGGGGGCCGTGTTCACCGTGCTCGCGCCGGTCCTCGCCGGTACGGCGGCCCTGATCTTCCTGCTCGTCGGCCATCTGCTGAAGATGCTCGACCCCCCTCCCTCCTTCGCCTCACCGCTGGTCTCCGCGGGCTGGTTCTTCGCGGCCCTGACCGCGGCGGCCATCCTGGCGGCGGCGATCGGGCTGCTGATCACCGCCATACGCAACAGCTCCACTCAGGTACCCGCCATGGAGCATGCGGAGGAACTCCCCGACGAGGTCGCACGGGCCAAGGACGCCTGGCTGCATGCCGTACTGGAGCGCGGTCTGCTGCCCTTTCTGCGGATCACGCTGGAGGATCCCAGCTCCGATCCGCTCTCCGCGGCACCCCCGCGGCAGCCCAACCGGATCCCGAAGATCGGCTACGACAGCCCGGACTTCACCAGCCCCGGCGAGGGCGCCACGACCGGTCAGCGCCCCACCTTCACCAGCCCCGACTTCACCAGCCCGGACTTCGGCGGCCCCGATCACCCACCCGAGTGAGCGGGGCGCCCGGGTCGTCCCTTTCGGATCGTGCCGGGCTCGCTGATCCGGCCTGATCCGAAAGAAACTCCCCGGCACCGGCAGTGCGTACGCGGTCCCGTACGGCCCTGATCAGTCGGCCAGTGGCAGATAGACGCGGTTCCCGCTCGCAGCGAACTCCTCGGACTTCCGGAGCATGCCCTCCGCGATCTCCTCGTCGCTCGCTCCCTGCGCCGCCGCCTCGTCCCCGCCGAACTGCTCCGCGATCGAACGGCTGATCTTCATCGAGCAGAACTTGGGACCGCACATGGAACAGAAATGCGCCGTCTTCGCGGGCTCGGCGGGCAGGGTCTCGTCATGGAACTCCCGGGCCGTATCGGGGTCGAGCGCCAGATTGAACTGATCTTCCCAGCGGAACTCGAAACGGGCGTCCGACAGCGCGTCGTCCCACTCCTGGGCATCCGGATGCCCCTTGGCGAGATCGGCCGCATGCGCCGCGATCTTGTAGGTGATGACACCGGTCTTGACGTCGTCCCGGTTGGGCAGACCGAGGTGCTCCTTGGGCGTGACGTAACAGAGCATCGCCGTGCCCCACCAGGCGATCATCGCCGCCCCGATACCGGAGGTGATGTGGTCGTAGGCGGGCGCCACATCGGTGGTCAGCGGGCCGAGCGTATAGAAGGGTGCCTCTTCGCAGATCTCCTGCTGGAGGTCGATGTTCTCTTTGATCTTGTGCATCGGAACGTGACCGGGGCCCTCGATCATCGTCTGCACATTCATACGCTTGGCGATCCGGTTGAGTTCCCCGAGCGTCCGCAACTCCGCGAACTGCGCCTCGTCGTTGGCGTCCGCGATCGACCCCGGCCGGAGCCCGTCACCGAGGGAGTAGGTGACGTCGTACGCCGCGAGGATCTCGCACAGCTCCTCGAAATGCTCGTACAGAAACGATTCCCTGTGGTGTGCCAGACACCAGGCCGCCATGATCGAACCGCCGCGCGAGACGATGCCGGTCTTCCGGCGCGCGGTCAGCGGGACGTACCGCAGCAGCACCCCGGCGTGGACGGTCATATAGTCCACCCCCTGCTCGGCCTGTTCGATCACGGTGTCCTTGTAGACCTCCCAGCTCAGCTCCTCGGCCCGGCCGTCGACCTTCTCCAGTGCCTGGTAGAGCGGCACCGTGCCGATCGGGACCGGGGAGTTGCGCAGCACCCACTCGCGGGTGGTGTGGATATTGCGCCCGGTGGACAGGTCCATGACCGTGTCAGCGCCCCAGCGGGTGGCCCAGGTCATCTTCTCGACCTCCTCCTCGATGGAAGAGGTGACCGCGGAGTTGCCGATATTGGCGTTGACCTTCACCAGGAACCGCTTGCCGATGATCATCGGTTCGATCTCGGGGTGGTTGACGTTGGCGGGAAGCACCGCCCGGCCGGCGGCGATCTCCTCCCGTACGACCTCGGGAGAAACGTTCTCCCGCAGCGCCACGAACTCCATTTCGGGGGTGATCTCGCCCCGGCGGGCGTACGCGAGCTGGGTCACCGCCTGTCCGGCGCGGCCCCGGCGCGGCTGGCGCGGCCGCCCCGGGAAGACCGCGTCGAGATTGCGCAGCCCTCCGCGCGGCGACGTGTGCCGGACGCCGTCGTCCTCCGGGCGCACCGGACGGCCCGCGTACTCCTCGGTGTCGCCGCGCGCGACGATCCAGTTCTCCCGCAGCGGCGGCAGCCCGCGGCGTACGTCCGTCTCGACGGTGGGGTCGGTGTACGGGCCGGAGGTGTCGTACAGCGTCACGTCCCGGCCATTGGTGAGGTGCACCTGACGGACCGGCACCCGGAGATCGGGGCGCGAGCCCTCGATGTACCCCTTGTGCCAGCCGGGCGTACGAACGCCGTCGGCCGCCACCGGGGCGGCAGGTACGACGGCAGGCGTGCGTGCATCCTGAACGGTCATGAAGACCTACTCCCTACGCCGGCATTACCCGGTAACAGGTTCGGCGGTCGACGCAGCGATTCCCGTGACCGGCACCCTCGGCGCGTATATGTCCCGCATATACGTCCGGTGGTGCGTCGACGGAGGTCAGCGCCCTCTCAGCCCGGTGCTCCGAGCTCCCGCGTGTGCAAAGGTGACACCACGCTAGCGTCATTTCTGGCGTGCTGAACAGGGGCCCCCGTCCGTTCTTGCGATGATCGGTCGGTGACGTCATCAGCGCCCGGTCCCCAGGGGGGTCCCGACTCCCGGTTCGCGTACGGTGCGGCGGACGGCGGTGGTCAGGGGTACGGCCCCGGCCCCGACCCCGTCCCTGCCTCCGCCGCGGCACCTCCCCCGACGCCCGCCCGGGCACCCGCCCCGGCCTCCGCCCGGAGCCACGAACACGCGCACGCGCCCCCACCGCCGACACCTCCGGCCCCCCCACACCTTCACGGGCACGGGCACGGGCATGGGCATGGGCACAGCCACGGTCACGGCCCGGCCGCCCCCGTCTCGCGCCATCTGCGCCGCATCATCGCCGCGGTGCTGATTCCTTTCGCCGCGGCCGTTGTCGTGGGTCTGGCCATCCTCTGGCCCGGCTCCGCGCCCGGCCACGAACGCACCGGCGTCGGCTTCGACCGCCAGACCGAACAGGCGGTCGTCACCCGCGTCGACCCGATCGACTGCAAGTCGGTGAACTCCGCCCAGGTGCCGCCGACCGGTGACACCAGTACGCCCCAGGGCCGTGAAGCCGTCGCGGCGCAGCAGGGCGACTGCAAGAAGGCGACCATCAGGATCACCTCCGGGCCGCATATGGACCGGATCATCGCCGAGATCGTCCAGCCGGACGCGTCACGGCAGTTGGAGCGGGGGCAGCAGCTCGTGGTGGCGTACGCCCCCGATGCGCCCCGCGACCTCCAGTACTCGGTCATCGACGTGAACCGCCGGTTCCCGCTCGCCGTGGTGGCCGGTGTCTTTGCCCTGGTCGTGGTGCTGGTGGGGCGGATGCGCGGGGTGATGGCGCTGATCGCGCTGGCCGCCTCCTTCGCCGTACTGACGCTGTTCATCCTCCCCGCGATCCTGGAGGGCTCCAATCCGCTGGCCGTCGCGGTGGTCGGCGCCAGTGCGATCATGCTGATCGCGCTCTATGCCTGTCACGGCATCACCGCCCGTACCTCGGTCGCGGTCCTCGGGACGCTGATCTCCCTGCTGCTGATCGGGCTGCTGGGCTCGCTGTTCATCGACTGGGCGGCGCTGTCGGGCAACACCGACGACAACACCGGGCTGATCCACGGGCTCTATCCGGGCATCGACATGAGCGGACTCCTACTGGCCGGTGTGATCA
This sequence comes from Streptomyces tsukubensis, assembly GCF_003932715.1. Lineage (NCBI taxonomy): Bacteria > Bacillati > Actinomycetota > Actinomycetes > Kitasatosporales > Streptomycetaceae > Streptomyces > Streptomyces tsukubensis. The sequence goes on from NZ_CP020700.1 coordinate 3,900,424, forward strand.
TCGGTTCGCTCGGTGTGCTCGACGATGTGACGGTCACCCAGACATCGGCGGTATGGGAGCTGCGACAGGCGGATCCGGACATGGGGCCGCGCGCGCTGTACCGCGCCGCCATCCGGATCGGACGCGACCACATCGCGTCCGTGGTCAACACCCTGGTCCTCGCCTATGCGGGCGCCGCACTGCCGTTGCTGCTGCTGTTCAGCATCGCGCAGAGCGGGGTGGGGACGGTCGCCAACAGCGAGCTGGTCGCGGAAGAGATCGTCCGGACGCTGATCGGGTCGATCGGTCTGGTCGCGTCGGTTCCGGTGACCACGGCCCTGGCCGCGCTGGTCGTCTCCGCCGACCGGCCCGACACCCGCGTCCGGAACGGCGCCGACGACACTTCCGGGCACCCGGCCGAAGGGGCCGGGGCGCGGCTGCCGCAGATGTCCGGCGAGCCGGAGCCGGCGGTCGGCGGGCCGGTTCCGGAAGGCCGGCCCGCGGGCCGCGGCGGGCTGCCGGGACTGGGCGGCGGCAAGGGGCGCCGCCGCAAGCGGTGACGGCCGACCGCCGTACGGGGGTACGGGTCCCCGGGCGCACCCGGGGACCCGTAGCTCAGCCCGCGTTCTCCTCCGCGAGGATGCTCCGCAGCACCTGCTCCAGTTCGGCGCCGAAATCCCCGAACGTCCGCTCCTGGCCCAGCGGAACCAGCCGATCCGTACGGTCGAGGAAGGCCACGACGGGTGCCGCGCTGACCTGGAAGAGGGCGAGCTCCCCGCCGACCTGGAGCCGGATCCCGAGGTCCGCCGACTCGTCCGGCCCCAGCGGTGCGATGTGCACATCGCCGTCGCCGCTCGGCCCGACGATCCCGTCGAGCAGCAGATCCCGGCCGAAGGCCCAGGTCACCGGCGCATCCCCGGGCAGATGGAAGGTCATCCGCACCGCATACGGATCCGCGGCCGCATAGCGGAGCTCCACCGGGATCCGGAACGAGAGCTCCTCGGAGACAAGGAAGCTCATCAGTACCTCGGCCTGGACCGACTCGTGCATCGTGTACCCCGCAGTGACGGAAGCCCGGATGGGCCTGGTGGGCAGCCTCTTGCTGAAGCCTGGCGAAACGGGTCAGGAAGGATTCCCCTGACGCTCTCCTCATAATCGTGCGCTAAGTCACCAGAGGACTACAAGGAGTGATTTTTCAGATACTGATAGACGGGTCGAACGGAGGACCGTCAAGCGTCCGGCAGACGACCGGCGAAGGCGAGTGAACCGAACAGTCCGCCCACCCCCGACCGGAGCTGCCCAATCGCCGGAAGCAGCCGTTCCGCTCGGTCGAGAGGGAGGGATATCGCCATCGCCGCGGCACGGGCGCCCGCGGGCGGCGGTACGGCGATCGCGGCGCAGACCGTGTCGAGCGCGTACTCCTGCCGCTCCACGACGGGTTCCGCGCGCCCCCGGGCCACCAGCCGTTCGAGCAGGGTGCTCCGGTCCCGTACCGAATACGGCGTCAGGGCGCATACCGGGTGGCGGTCGAGATGGTCCTGGAGTTCGGCGGTGTCCAGCCGGCCGAGCAGACATTGACCGATCGCATGGGCATGGCCGGTCTCGCGGAAATCCGCCCATTCGCCGACGGCGGGGGCGTACGGGGTGTCCGAGACGGCGACCAGCCGGATCTCACCGTCCCGGTAGACGCCGAAGTAGACGGGGGCGCCGATCGCGTCCCGCCAGTGCTCCAGGGAGTCCGTCAGCGTTGCGCCAGGGGCGGCGCCGCGGGCGGGGCCGGGCTCCGGCCGTGGTCCCGGAGGGAGGACCGTACGCGGACCCTCGTCCGACCCGGTGTCCGGTTCCGTTCCTGACGCGCCCGTTTCCGAGCCGAGCGTGCTCGCTTCCGGACTGATGCGACGATTCTGCACAGCGGACACAGCCGACACAGTGGACACAGAAGACACAACAGGCACAGCGGGCACAGCGGACCCGAGTGCTTCGGATGCTTCAGTGGCTCCGGGTGCTTCGGATGCTTCGGGGCCCAGCCGCCCCACCGCGTCACCGAGGACGAACACGCCGCTCTCCCGGCGGAGATAGCCCTCGTGCACCAGGGTGCGCAGCAGGTGGTACGCGGTGGGGAGCGGGATCGTCGCCACCCGGGCCAGCACCTTGGCGGGCGCACCCGCGGGGTACGAGGAGGCGGCCTCCAGCAGCCGCAGAGCCCGCTGCACCGAAGTGATCAGGGTGGGTGTGCCGACGGCCGGAGGCCGGGGGACACCGGCGGCCGGGCCGGTGCCGCGCTCGTCCGGTGGCATGCGCTCGTCCGGTGGCACGGCCACGGATCACCCCCTGACATGGTGGCGGGTCGGCGCCCGCCCGCGGGGTCGGTCCCCGTGCGCCCGCCGCCGCACCGGGACAACCGGCTCGGCTCGGACCCGTGACGGTCCGGTACCCACGATCCGCATCCGTACCCGTACCCGGCCGGGCGGACCCACAGGGGGCGCTCACCGGCGTACCAGAGGGCGCACAAGGGTGGTGAATCCGCATGCCCAGCGGCGGACTGCCACTGTAATGGCCATTCAACCGAGTGTGACCTGGTAAGCCCCGGGGTTCCCCCGGCCGGGTTAACGCCGGGCCCGGGCGGCTACCAGCCGCCGCGGGAGTTCGACGACCCCTTGAACTTCCTTACGACGAACACCAGTCCGCCGACGAGGGCGACCAGGGCGAGCGCCTTGAAGAGCAGTCCGATCAGGACTCCGACGACATGGGCGACCAGTCCGCCGAAGAGCAGCAGCACCAGCACCGGCGCCACGACCCACTTCACCCACCACGGCAGTCCCGTGACGATCTCCCGTACAGCCATGGCCCCTACCTCGTCTCCCCTTCGGCTCCCCCGGCGGAATTTCCGGCCTTCCGCCCTCGATGCTAGGCGGGCCGGAAGCCGTACGGGGCGCTCCGGGCCCTTGATCTCCCCTGAGCCGCCCCTTAGGGTTCCGCGGCCGGGGGCTCAGCTCTCAGGGGGAGAGAAGACCACCATGACCCGGAGGTCCTCGGTGATGTGGTGGAACTTGTGGGGCACTCCGGCGGGTACGTAGACCACACTGCCGCGGGCGACCGGTGTCGTCTCCGTGCCGACGGTGATCGCCGCCCGCCCGCTGACGACGAAGTAGACCTCGTCCTGGCGGTGGGGCTGCTGGGGGTCGAGCGCCCCGGCGTCGAGCGCGTACAGACCGACGGACATGTTCCGCTCACGCAGGAACTGCAGATACGCGCCGTCGTTGGCGGCGCGCTCCGCCTCCAGTTCGTCCAGCCGGAATGCCTTCATCGTGCGCCGCCCCTGCCTCTCGCCCCGATCATGTCTGCCACGATCAGACACAGGAAGGAATTGCCTCGTCAAGGGCACCGGAGCGGCGGTCCGCCGGTCCGGTGCGCAGGGGCGGGGCCGTCCCACCTGGCGGTCGGAGGAGGAACGGAAGCTTCCGGAGAACGTACGGTCGGAGCACGAACGAACGGCGCGGGGATCGCGCACGGCCGGTCACCGGACGCCCGGCGCGGGCGGAACCGGGCGGAGCCCGGCCGACGAGAGGAGCACCACGGCCATGGACACGGGCATCGGAGACGGCACCAGAGCGGTACGGGCGGGGCTGCCCGAGCCGGTGAAACACGAGCCCACCCTGCCGGGACCGGCGTTCGCCGCCCACTTCCATCTGCCGGGCGAGCCCACCGGTCCGTACACCTACGGCCGCGACACCAACCCGTCCTGGACCCTGCTGGAGCGGGCCATCGGGGAGCTGGAGGCGCCGGGCGAGCCCGTCGAGACCACGGTGTTCGCCTCCGGTATGGCGGCCGTGTCCGCCGTGCTGTTCTCCACGCTGCGCGCCGGCGACGCCGTCGTCCTGCCGAGCGACGGCTACCAGGCGCTGCCTCTGGTCCGCGATCAGCTGGAGGCGTACGGCATCGAGGTGCGCACCGCGCCGACCGCGGGCGACGCCCAGTTGTCGGTCCTGGAGGGGGCCAGGCTGCTGTGGGTCGAGAGCCCGTCCAATCCGGGGCTCGACGTCTGCGATATCCGCCGCATGGTGCGGGTCGCCCATGCGCAGGGTGCCCTGGTCGCCGTCGACAACACCCTGGCCACCCCGCTCGCCCAGCGTCCGCTGGCGCTGGGCGCCGACTTCTCGGTGGCCAGTGACACCAAGGGCATGACCGGCCACGGCGATCTGCTGCTCGGGCATGTGACCTGCCGCGATACCGCACTGGCGGCGGACGTACGGCGCTGGCGGAAGGTGGTCGGGGCGATCCCGGGGCCCATGGAGACCTGGCTGGCCCACCGGTCGCTGGCCACCCTGCATCTGCGGATCGACCGGCAGTGCATCAACGCCCTGGCCCTGGCGCGGGCGCTGGGCGAGCGGGCGGAGGTGACGGGGCTGCGGTATCCGGGGCTGCCGACGGACCCCTCGTACACCCTGGCCGGACGGCAGATGCGGCGGTACGGCGGGGTGCTCTCGTTCGTCCTGCCCGACCGCGACCATGCCGAACGCTTCCTCGACGCCCTCCGTCTGGTCGACGACGCGACCAGCTTCGGCGGGGTCCGTTCCTCGGCGGAGCGGCGCGGGCGGTGGGGCGGGGACGCGGTCCCGGAAGGCTTCATCCGGCTGTCGGCCGGTGCCGAGGACACCGACGATCTGGTTGCCGATGTGCTGCGGGCACTGGACGAGGCCGCGGGCCCGATCGGCTGAGAACCGTCTTCCCGGCAGGCCCGGTCCGTCTCTCGGCGGGCGGTCCGAGCCTCCCCCCTCATGGCTCGGACCGCCCCGGTTCCTCCCCGAAGAACCGCCCCACAAGGCTAGTTGACTCTGCGTCAGTGTCCAATCACAGTAGCGACAGCAACCAATCGACTTATTTATAGTTGTCCGATCCGCGGACACCGTCGGTGGAGGAGGCGCTCGGCAATGGATCTGGCCCTGCTGCGGACGTTCGTCACGGTGCACCGGGCCGGTTCGTTCACCCGCGCCGCCGCCCTCCTCGGGCTCTCCCAGCCCGCGGTGACCGGTCAGATACGCACCCTGGAACGGCAACTGGGCAAACCCCTCTTCCTGCGGCAGGCCCGGGGGGTCACCCCCACCAGCGTCGGCGACGAACTCGCCCACCGGGCCGCCCCGCATCTCGACGCCCTGGTGGAGATCGCCGAATCCGGGCTCGACGAGGAAGCGGGCGTACGGACGCTGCATCTGGCCGGCCCGCCCGAATTCACCTCCCTGCGCGCCCTGCCCGCGCTCACGCCGCTGCTCTCCCAGGGGCTCGCGCTGCGCGCCGCGTTCGGCAAGGCCGAGGAGTCCCTGGAGGGGCTGGCCGCCGGACACCACGATCTGGCCATCACCACGGCCCGGCCGCGCGGCGGGCTCCTCACCGCGACTCCGCTCTGCGACGAGGAACACGTCCTGGTCGCATCGCCCCGCTGGGCCGCCCGCCTCGGACCGGACGTCCTGCGCGCCGGACAGGTGGTGCTGGAACAGCTTCCGGTCGTCGAGGTCCATGAATCGCTGCCCCTGGTCTCCCGGTACTGGGCCACCGTCTTCGAATCCCCGCCCGCCGCCGCGGGCACCGTCATCGCCCCCGATCTGCGGGCCGTCCTGGAGAGCACCGCCGCGGGCGCCGGACTGGCCGTCCTGCCGCGCTACCTCTGCGAGGAGGCGCTGGACCGGGGCCGGGTGGTGACCCTGCTGGAACCTCCGGTGCCCCCGCTGCGGACCTATTTCCTCGTCGTACGGGCCGGGACCCTGGCGCTCCCGCATATCTCCCGGGCGCACGACTGGCTGATGCGGGCCGCCGCGGACTGGTGACCGGGCTCCCGTACGGACGGCGCAAAGCCACCGGGAGTTTCAGGACACGCCGTACGGGCCATGGTCCTGGCATGACCGAACGTCCCGTGGTCAAGCGCACCGCCCGTGCCGTCCTCCTCGACGGCGACGATCTCATCCTGATCAAACGCACCCGGCCCGGCGTGGATCCGTACTGGCTCACCCCCGGCGGCGGAGTGGAAGCGGCGGACGCCAGCGTCGTCGACGCGCTCCACCGGGAGATGAACGAAGAGCTGGGCGCCAAAGTCACCGATGTCGTGCCCTGCTTCGTCGACACCGTGGAGCACCACACGGGCAGTGGTGTGACCGGGGTCAAGGTGCAGCACTTCTTCGTCTGCAGGCTGGTGTCCATGGACCCGGCGCAGCGGCACGGCCCGGAGATCGACGAGCCGCAGGGCGAGTACGAAATCGTCCGGGTGCCCTTCAGCCGGATGGGGATCGCCGGGGTCCATCTGGTCCCGCTCTCCCTCCGCCACTACCTCGACGGCAATATCGAGGGCGTCCGGGCCCTGCACGCACCCGACCTGGGCTGAGGCCTCGACGGCTTCCTGCGGATCCTGCCGGGCTCCCGACCGGGCCCGGTCCGACCAGTGCCGCCGTCCGACAGGGCAGAGCGCCATGGGCTCCCGGACCTGCCCCGGCCTGGGCAAACACTCCCCGCCGCCGAGCCGGGGCCGCCCCGGCTACTCCCGGGCTCGTACCGCAGGTGCCTCCCGGAGGCGGACGCGGGGTTCCGGCCGTCCCCGGCACGGTGTTTCACGTGAAACAACTCAGCCGCCCCGCCCGCCGAACCCTGCTCGTCGTCCATGTCTCCGCGTCCGCCGGATGGCTCGGGCTCACCCTCGGGCTGATCGCCCTCTCCATCACCGCCGTCACCGCGGACCCCTCGGCGAGTACGGCCGCCGGACCCGGTGCTGCCACCGAGGCCGCCGTACGGTCGATGAAGGTGTTCACGGACTGGCTGGTGCTTCCCCTGGCCCTGGCGACTCTGGGCAGTGGTCTGCTGCTGGCACTCGGTACGCCCTGGGGTCTGGCCCGCCACCGCTGGGTGCTCATGAAGTTCTGGCTCACTCTGACGACGCTGACCGCCACGGTCCTCGCACTGCGTCCGGGGGTCGACGCCACGGTCGAGACCGTCACGTCCGGTGCCGGTCCCGCCCCGGTGGACCTGATGGCGGGACCGATCGTCTCGTTCTGCGCCTATCTGTTCATGACGGCCGTCTCCGTGCTCAAGCCCTGGGGACCGACACGGCGCGGCCGTCGGTTGCGGGCAGAGATCAGTTCCCGGAAAGCACTGGACGAGCGATCACCACGGCGTACAGTCTGACCTCTATGTCGACAGCGCTCCCCGAACTGCCCATCCGCCGACTCACCAGGGACGACCTCGCAGCCTGCGCCGACCTCTCCGAGGACCGCGGCTGGTCCCGGGAGGAAAGCACCTGGGGACTGCTCCTGGCGGCGGGAACGGCCATGGGGATCGACGACCCCGAGGGCAAGGGGCTGGCGGCCTGCTGCGTTCTGACCCCGTACGGCAGCGATCTCGCGGCCGTCGGCAAACTGCTCGTCGCCCGCCGGTACGGCCACCAGGGCATGGGGCGCCGGCTCATGGACCGTGTCATGGAGGCGGCGGGCAGGACCCCGCTGGTGCTGTACGCAACGCCGTACGGGCAGCCGCTCTACCAGAAGCTGGGCTTCACCGATGTCGGGCACGTCGAACGGGTCAGGGGCCGGCTCTCCCCGTCCGCGGCCGGCTCGGTCACGGACGTGAAGACCCGGCGGGCGACCGCCGAGGACATCCCCTCCATCGTGAAACTGGACGCCGAGTGTTTCGGCCTGGACCGCACCTCGGTCATCACCCGGCTGCCCGGCCTGACCGAGCGGCTGTGGGTGGCGGAGGACAGCCGTGGCCTCACGGGCTTCGCGGCGGTCTGGGACAGCTCCGAACAGCACAAGATCGGGCCGTTGACCGCGAAGGACTCCGGGACGGCCCGGGCGCTGCTCGTCGCGGCGGCGGGATCCGCCGGCGGACCGGTCCGTACCGATATCGACGGCCGCCACCGGGATCTGCTGGACTGGGCCGTCGGACACGGGATGGAGCCGGTCGGCTCGACCGTCCTGATGACCTATGGAATCGACAGGCTTCCCGGCGACTGGCGGCGCTCCTTCGCTCCCCTGTCCGTCGCCACCGGCTGACCCGTCCGCCCGCCGTACCTCCTCCGACGATTGCACACGCGGGATATTGCACAGCCCTTAGCCTGGAGGCCCGTTGCCCCGGCGCTCCGGGCACGGACGCGTACCGGAGGAGAATTTCCTTGCCCGCCACCGATCCCGCGCTCACCGGCCTCGCCCGGAACTGGTCCGCGCTCTCCCTGCTGCACGGAAGAGTCGAGTCCCGCGTCGAGCACGCACTCCGGAGCGGCCACGGTCTGAGCGTGCGCGAGTACTCCCTGCTGGATGTGCTCAGCCGCCGGCACGAAGGTCCGGGCGGACACCGCCAGATGAAGCAGGTCGCCGATGCGGTCGTACTGAGCCAGAGCGCCACGACGCGGCTGGTGACCCGGCTGGAGGACCGGGGGCTGCTGACCCGCTATCTCTGCGACACGGACCGCCGCGGGATCTGCACCGAGGTGACCGAAGCCGGACTGGCCCTGCTCGACGAGGCCCGTCCCACCCATGACGCGGCGCTGCGCCGGGCCTTCGACGAGGCCGCGGAGGATCCCGCGCTCGCCCCGCTGGTGCGCACCGTCGAGCAGCTGAACACCTCCGCCCGGGCCGTATCCGTGCCGGCCCCCGCTCAGGGCGTACCGCGCCAGCCCCCCGGGTCCACACCCCCCGGGACCCCTGCGCCGGGCTCGTAGGGCTCACGGGTGAGGACGAACGAGCCGAGGTCGAGATGGCGGACCGAGCCGTCCGCCCGTCGGACCACCCTCAAGGTCTCCCCCGCGTAGTACCCGTCGAGCCCGGTCCAGGTACCGTCCTCCGCCGCCCGGAAACGTGCCCCGCGCCCGTATCCCCCGACCGGGGTGAGCAGCAGACCCCGCTCCGGGAGCAGCCGCAGCTCATGGGGCTTCGCTCCCCAGTACCAGGGGCCGGTGAGGGCCAACAGCTCAGGATCCGCGTCCGGCAGCGGGCGCCAGGGCTCGGGCAGCCTCGGCTCGGCCTCCGCCACCGTCCGGACGAGTTCGGCGGCGACGGCCCAGGGCTGGGGGCCCGAGGTGGCATTGGCGAGGGTCGCCGCCGCCACCCCGTCGGCCGGGCTCACCCAGAGCCCGGCAACGTACCCGGGCAGCGAACCGGTATGACCGACCATGGTCCGGCCGTACATCCTGGCCACCTGCACCCCGAGACCGTAGGTGCCGTCCCACTCGCCGCTCTCCAGTGGTGCGGCCGGAGCGGCCATCTCCTGTACGGAGGCGGTGGAGAGCACCCGGTCGTCCCCCTCGGCGAGGAATCCGGCGAAGCGGCACAGGTCCCCGGCGGTCGACCACATCTGCCCGGCGGGGGCCATCACTCCGAGGTCCTCCACGGGCTCCGGCAGCAGGACGTCTGCGAAGGGGTGGACGGCCCACCCCTCCGCGTACGGAGCGCGGGGCCGCACACTGGTCCGCTCCAGGCCCAGCGGCTCCAGGATCTCCTCCCGTACGGCATCGGCCCAGCCGGCTCCGCGCACGGCCCCGACCAGGGAGCCGAGCACCGTGTAACCGGGATTGGAGTAGTGGAAGCGGCGTCCCACGGGGTGCTTGAACGGGGCATCCCCGAGGACCTCCGCCAGACCCGGCCGCAGGGCGGCCGGGGTCCGCTCCCACCAGAGGCCGGGCGTCTCGGCGGCCAGACCGGCGGTATGGGACAGGAGTTGGGCGATGGTCGCCTCGCCGAGATCCGTACCGGGCAGATGCTTCTCCAGCGGATCCCCGAGGTCCAGCAGGCCTTCGTCGCGCAGCCGCATCACCAGTACAGCCGTGAAGGTCTTGGTGATGGAGCCGATGCGGTACTGCTGATCGGGGCCCGGCCCCGTCCCCCCGTCGGCGGACCGGATACCGCTCCAGACGACCCGGCCACCGCGGGCCACCGCCGCGGAGAGCGAGGGCGACCGTCCTTCGGCCTGCGCCGCGGCCACGCTGTGCAGTAGAGCCCGTTCGGTGGCGGGCAGCAGACGTTCCGTCAGAGATGAAGAGATCATGGGACCAGGTCTACCAACCGCGGGCCTCGATGTCCGACGGCACCCGGGCGTTTATCCGATGCGCCGGGCCCGCGTACCGTGCTAGGCCATCTCCATGGAAGATCTTGTGACCGAGCGACTCGTCCTGCATCCGCTGACCCCGGAAGAGGCCGGGCAGTTGGCGGAGGGCGTCCCGTTTCCCGGAGCGGCGTGGGCACCGGGCTACCCCATGACGGACGACCGCTCCGCGGCCCGCCGCTTTCTCGACACCCGCACCCGTGCCACCGCCGGCCGTCCGCACCCCGGCGCCTTCGAGATACGGCTCCGCTCCGACGGACGGGCGATCGGCGGGGTGGACTTCCACGGCCCCGCCGACAGCACCGGCAGCGTCACCGTCGGCTACGGGCTGATCCCCTCGGCCCGGGGCCGCGGCTATGCCTCCGAGGCCCTCCGCGCCGTCCTCGCCCATGCCCGCGCCCTCGGCATCACCCGGGTCAAGGGCGATGCCGACCACAACAACACCCCGTCCCACCATGTGATGACCGCCGCGGGCATGCATCTGACCGGCGAGGACCACCGCGTCCGCTACTACGAGACAGCCTGGCACCGGACCGGTCCGGACACCCCGGGGTGATCAGGTCTGGGCCATGTCCACGAAGCGGGAGTAGTGGCCCTGGAAGGCGACCGTGATCGTGGCCGTCGGACCGTTACGGTGCTTGGCGACGATCAGGTCGGCCTCTCCTGCGCGGGGGGATTCCTTCTCGTAGGCGTCCTCGCGGTGCAGCAGGATCACCATGTCCGCGTCCTGCTCGATGGAACCCGATTCACGCAGGTCGGAGACCATGGGCTTCTTGTCGGTGCGCTGCTCGGGGCCACGGTTCAGCTGGGAGAGCGCGATCACCGGAAGCTCCAGCTCCTTCGCCAGCAGCTTGAGGTTACGCGACATGTCCGAGACCTCCTGCTGACGGCTCTCGGCCCGTTTGGAACCGCCGGACTGCATCAGCTGGAGGTAGTCGATGACGACCAGCCGGAGGTCGTTGCGCTGTTTCAGCCGACGGCACTTGGCGCGGATCTCCATCATCGAGAGATTGGGGGAGTCGTCGATGTACAGCGGTGCCTGGGAGACGTCCGGCATCCGGCGGGCCAGCCGGGTCCAGTCGTCGTCGGTCATGGTGCCGGAGCGCATATGGTGCAGCGCGACCCGGGCCTCCGCCGACAGCAGACGCATCGCGATCTCGTTGCGCCCCATTTCGAGGGAGAAGATGACGCTCGGCAGATTGTTCTTGATGGACGCGGCCCGGGCGAAGTCCAGCGCCAGGGTGGACTTTCCCATGGCAGGACGGGCCGCGATGACGATCATCTGACCGGGGTGGAGTCCGTTCGTCAGCGAGTCGAAGTCCGTGAAACCGGTCGGCACCCCGGTCATCTCGCCGCTGCGGGAGCCGATCGCCTCGATCTCGTCGAGCGCGCCCTCCATGATGTCCCCGAGGGGGAGGTAGTCCTCGCTGGTCCGCTGCTCGGTGACGGCGTAGATCTCGGCCTGGGCGGAGTTGACGATCTCGTCGACGTCGCCGTCCGCCGCATATCCCATCTGGGTGATCTTGGTGCCCGCCTCCACGAGCCGGCGCAGCACCGCCCGCTCGTGGACGATCTCCGCGTAGTACGAGGCGTTGGCGGCGGTGGGGACCGACTGAACCAGGGTGTGGAGGTAGGACGCTCCGCCGACCCGGGTGATCTCACCGCGTTTGACCAGTTCGGCAGCGACCGTGATCGGGTCAGCGGGCTCCCCGCGGGCGTACAGGTCGAGAATCGCCGTATAGACGGTCTCATGGGCGGGCCGGTAGAAGTCGTGCCCCTTGATGATCTCCACGACGTCCGCGATGGCGTCCTTGGAGAGCAGCATGCCGCCCAGCACCGACTGCTCGGCGTCCAGGTCCTGGGGCGGCACCCGCTCGAAACCTCCGCCGCCACCGTCCCAGCCACCGCCGTCCCGGCCGCGGTCGTGCTGGTCGTCCCGGCCGCCACGGCGGTCAGGGCCGCGGTCGTCACGGCGGGAACGGGAGACGGGCAGACGGTCGCCGGGGATTCCGTCGGCCGCCCACGGGTCGTCCAAGGGCTCGGAAATGCTCACCCGGGCCACCTTCCTCCCGTCCGCTGAGCGGACCTCGCCGTGCCCCTTCTTTCTACGGCACAGCACTGACAAATCGAGTGGCCCGACCCGGCTTCCGGCGCGTCGAGCAACGGTCCACGTTAGGCCGCTCGCCACCGTCAGCCAATCTGGTTATCCACAGGCCATGTGGATGAGCGACCAGATGCTGTGGGTAACTCCCCGGAACCTGTGCACGGACCGGGGGACAGCACTGTGGACAACCAGGGCCTCTCCGCGAGAGACCAGCCTTGACCTGCACTTTTTCCATCCACGGGCTGTGGGGGAGAAAAAGTTTCCCAACCGGAGCACGAACGGAACAAACGGCCCAGCGCCAAGCCGTCACCCTCAGTAGAGGTAAGGATCACAGATCACTTGCATCTCTTACCTGTGGACGATTACCTTGTGCATATGACCCAGGCCTCCGCACCGCCGAAGGCGATCCGGCGACGCCATGACCGAGAGATCATCACCCTCGCCGTTCCCGCGTTCGGCGCCCTGGTCGCCGAACCCCTCTTCGTCATGGTCGACAGTGCGATCGTCGGCCATCTCGGCACCGCCCAGCTCGCGGGGCTCGCCATCGCCGCCGCTCTGCTGATGACCGCGGTGAGCGTCTTCGTCTTCCTCGCCTACGCCACCACATCCGCCGTGGCCCGCCGGGTCGGGGCCGGTGATCTGCCGGGGGCGATCCGCCAGGGCATGGACGGCATCTGGCTCGCGGTCATCCTGGGCGCGGCCGTCGTTGCCGTGACCTTCCCGCTCGCCCCCCGGGTCATCGACGCCTTCGGAGCCTCCGACACCGCCTTCCCCTACGCCGTCACCTATCTGCGCATCTCCCTCATCGGCATCCCCGCCATGCTGATCGTGCTGGCCGCCACCGGAGTGCTCCGCGGCCTCCAGGACACCCGCACCCCGCTCTATGTCGCGGTCGGCGGCTTCAGTGCCAATGCGGTACTGAACGTTCTGCTCGTCTACGGAGCCGGCTTCGGAATCGCCGGATCCGCCTGGGGCACCGTGATCGCCCAGTACGCCATGGCCGTGGCCTATCTGGTCGTCGTCGTCCGGGGCGCCCGACGGCACCGGGCCCCGCTCCGCCCCGATGCCGCGGGCATACGGGCCAGCGCACGGGCCGGGGTCCCCCTGCTGATCCGTACGCTGTCCCTGCGCGCCGTCCTGATGATCGCCACCGCCGTCGCCGCCCGCCTGGGCGACACCGAGATCGCCGCCCATCAGATCGTGCTCTCCCTCTGGAGCCTCACGGCCTTCGCCCTGGACGCCATCGCCATAGCCGGCCAGGCGATCATCGGCCGCTACCTGGGAGCCGGAGACACCGAGGGAGCCCGCCAGGTCGGCCGCCGGATGGTGCAGTGGGGCCTGGTCTCGGGAATGGTCTTCGGGCTGCTGCTGGTACTGCTGCGCCCGCTCTTCCTGCCCCTGTTCAGCAGCGATCCCGCCGTCCACGATGCGCTGCTGACCGCCCTGCTGGTCATGGCGCTCACCCAGCCGGTCGCCGGGATCGTCTTCGTCCTCGACGGCGTTCTCATGGGAGCCGGGGACGGCCCCTATCTCGCCGGAGCCATGTTGGTGACCCTGGCAGTCTTCGCCCCGGTCGCCCTGCTGATCCCCGTCTTCGGCGGAGGTCTCACCGCCCTGTGGTGGGCAATGGGCCTGATGATGGCCGTACGGATGGCAACGCTCTGGGTACGGACCCGCTCCGGGCGCTGGCTCGTCACGGGAGCAACCCGCTGAGCCACTGTTTCACGTGAAACGGCAGACGCCCGACGGATCCCCCGGTGCCCCACCGGCAGGCGCACCGGACAGGACTCCGAACAGCGCAAAGGGCCGTACCCAGCGGGTACGGCCCTCTGTCTGCTCAGTCAAAGACTGCCGTCAGCCGGCGACGACCTCGACACCGAGCTTGGCGTCGACCTCGGGGTGCAGACGCACGGACACCTGGTGCGAGCCCAGGGTCTTGATCGGCGAACCGAGCTCGACACGGCGCTTGTCGACCTCCGGGCCACCGGCGGTCTTGATCGCCGAGGCGATGTCGGCCGGGGTCACGGAGCCGAAGAGACGGCCGGCGTCGCCGGAGCGAACAGCCAGACGCACCTTCACGGCCTCAAGCTTGGCCTTGACCTCGTTGGCCTGCTCGATGGTCGCGATCTCGTGGATCTTGCGGGCGCGGCGGATCTGCGCCACGTCCTTCTCGCCGCCCTTGGTCCAGCGGATCGCGAAACCGCGCGGGACCAGGTAGTTGCGAGCGTATCCGTCCTTGACCTCGACGACGTCTCCCGCGGCACCGAGCCCGGAGACTTCCTGGGTGAGGATGATCTTCATTGTGCGGTCACCCTTCCCTTATCGCGCGGTGGACGTGTAGGGCAGCAGCGCCATCTCACGGCTGTTCTTCACGGCCGTGGCGACGTCACGCTGGTGCTGCGTGCAGTTGCCGGTAACGCGGCGGGCACGGATCTTGCCGCGGTCGGAAATGTACTTCCGCAGCATGTTCGTGTCCTTGTAGTCCACGTACACGGTCTTGTCCTTGCAGAACGCGCAGACCTTCTTCTTCGGCTTGCGCACAGGCGGCTTCGCCATGGTGTATCTCCTGTGTGATCAAGAATGGGGAGTAACGAGCACCCCTGGTGTCCCGGCGCGGGACGCCTAGAAGGGGGGCTCGTCCGAGTAGCCGCCGCCGGAGTTGCCGGAAGCGTTGGAGCCGCCGGAGTTTCCACCCCAGTTGCCTCCGCCGCCCTGCTGACCGCCGCCGGAGGGAGCACCGGTGGCCCAGGGGTCGTCGGCGGGAGCCCCACCGCCCTGCTGGCCGCCGGGGCCGGAGCCCCAGTTGCCGCCACCCTGCTGGCCACCGCCGTAGCCACCACCCTGACCACCCTGACCACCGCGACCGGCGGTCTTGGTGACCTTGGCCGTGGCGTTCCGGAGGCTGGGGCCGACTTCCTCGACATCCAGCTCGAAGACCGTGCGCTTCACACCTTCGCGGTCCTCGTAGGACCGCTGCTTCAGCCGGCCCTGCACGACGACACGCATGCCGCGCTGGAGCGACTCGGCGACGTTCTCCGCCGCCTGCCGCCAGACCGAGCAGGTCAGGAACAGGCTCTCGCCGTCCTTCCACTCATTGGTCTGACGGTCGAAGGTGCGCGGGGTGGACGCGACACGGAACTTCGCGACCGCCGCACCGGAGTTGGTGAAGCGCAGCTCGGGGTCGTCGACGAGATTGCCGACGACCGTGATGACGGTCTCGCCTGCCATGGGTGAACCTCTCGGCGGGGATTGCTTGGCTGCTTGCTGCTACTCGAACCCTTTGACCTCTGAGCGGATGCTCAGTGGGTCTCGGGGCGGAGGACCTTGGTCCGGAGGACCGACTCGTTCAGGTTCATCTGGCGGTCGAGCTCCTTGACGACCGCAGGCTCGGCCTGCAGGTCGATGACCGAGTAGATGCCCTCGGGCTTCTTCTTGATCTCGTACGAGAGACGACGACGGCCCCAGGTGTCGACCTTCTCGACCTTTCCGTTGCCCTCACGGACGACGGAGAGGAAGTTCTCGATCAGGGGGGCGACAGCGCGCTCCTCCAGATCGGGGTCGAGGATGACCATCACCTCGTAGTGACGCATGTGGAACCCACCTCCTTTGGACTCAGCGGCCACGGTCGTTCCGTGGCAGGAGGGTCGTGATGCGTTGTTGCAACGGTGTCGAGTAAAGCAGGGCCCACTGACACTCACCGGCCGTCTATGCCGGATCGGTCGGCAGCCTGGGCCGACACCGCGCAGACCGTTCAGAGTACCCGGAGAGGTGCTTGCGGTTGAAATCCGGCGGCCGGGGGGCGCAATCTGTACACATCGGGTGTGCGCGGCACTACGAAGCGCCGCGCTCGGCAACGCCAGGAGGTGCCGCATGGCACAGGCAGTGCGACGTCAGACATCCCTCTTCGCCACGGACGGCAAGCCTCATCCCCTTCAGGACACCCTGGCCGGGGTGACCCTGGTCCTGGGCGTGCTGGCCTTTGTGTCGTCGTGGTTCCCCTCCCTCCATCTGCTCAGCTCATGGACGGGCCTGATCGGCACCCTCACGGGCGGCTACGGACAGTTCATCTCCGCGACGACCCGTGAACGTTTCATCCTGATCCTGGGGCTCGGGGCATCCGCCGCGGGCTTCTTCCTGGGCATGGCGCACGGCGGCCTCTTCGGCGGTCTCATCGGCTGACCGCCGCCGGGCGCCACCACGGCCGGGGTACCGGTGATCCACCGGCACCCCGGCCCCCCGTCCGTTCACAGCCCGGACCGCCGGCGCCCCGCGTTCCCCCGGCGGCCCCGCGCCCGCGGGCACGCAAGATCCAACAAGAGCCGGGCCGGGCGGGTCCGGCGTCCAGTGGATCACCCCAACGGCCGACGGGCCACGTCGAACAGCGACATCGAACGTGCCCATTCGGGGCGCTCCTCCAGCCCAGTAGGCTTCGGCGCGAGAGCCGGAGCCCCTGACCCATGGGGACACACCTGCCGAGGAGCGCCCCATATGAGCCTGACACTGAGGACCATCAGCCGAGAGCAGCATCTGGCGTACATCCAGTCTCTGCCGTCGGCAAGCCACTGCCAGGTCCCCGCGTGGTCGGACGTGAAGACCGAGTGGCGCTCGGAGAACCTGGGCTGGTTCGACAAGCACGGTCAGCTCGTGGGTGCCGGACTGGTTCTCTACCGCCAGCTGCCCAAGATCAAGCGGTACCTCGCGTATCTCCCCGAGGGTCCGGTCATCAACTGGTACGCCCCCAATCTGGACGACTGGCTGCAGCCGATGCTCGCCCACCTCAAGCAGCAGGGCGCCTTCTCCGTGAAGATGGGCCCGCCGGTCGTCATCCGCCGCTGGGACGCCCCCGCCATCAAGGCCGGTATCCAGGACCCCGATGTCAAGCGGCTGCGGGACGTCGAGGCGACGCATATCGAGCCCCGCGCCTTCGAGGTCGCCGACCGGCTGCGCAAGATGGGCTGGCAGCAGGGCGAGGACGGCGGTGCCGGCTTCGGTGACGTCCAGCCCCGCTACGTCTACCAGGTGCCGCTGGCCAACCGCTCCCTCGACGACGTCCTCAAGGGCTTCAACCAGCTCTGGCGCCGGAACATCAAGAAGGCCGAGAAGGCCGGGGTCGAGGTCGTCCAGGGCGGCTACTACGACCTGGAGGAGTGGCAGCGGCTGTACGAGATCACCGCGGTGCGCGACCGGTTCCGCCCGCGCCCGCTCTCGTACTTCCAGCGGATGTGGACCGTCCTCAACAACGAGGACCCCAACCGCATGCGCCTCTATTTCGCGCGGCACAACGGCGTCAACCTGTCCGCGGCGACGATGCTCGTCGTCGGCGGCCACGTCTGGTACTCCTACGGGGCTTCCGACAACATCGGCCGTGAGGTCCGGCCCTCGAACGCGATGCAGTGGCGGATGCTCCGCGACGCCTATGCCATGGGCGCCACCGTCTACGACCTGCGCGGCATCAGCGACTCCCTCGACGAGACCGACCATCTCTTCGGCCTCATCCAGTTCAAGGTCGGCACCGGCGGCGAGGCCGTCGAGTACGTCGGGGAGTGGGACTTCCCGCTCAACAAGCTGCTGCACAAGGCCCTGGACATGTATATGTCGCGCCGCTGATCCCGGCGGGACCACCGGCGCCCCGGGCGCTTCCGCCGCCGGTGGTCCCCACCCCGTAACCTCGTAGATCACGCGATCCCCCCGTTTCTGTCCACACCTTCGATACACCGCAGCCACCAGAAAGGTTCCGGGCCGGCCATGGCGCTCTCCCTGTACGTCGACACCAACCGCTGGCGGATGCACCAGAAGTCGGTGACCGACCAGTTCCCCGGGCTCGTACCGGTCTGCAAGGGCAATGGATACGGCTTCGGACACGAGCGGCTGGCGGAGGAGGCGACCCGCTTCGGGTCCGACATGCTGGCCGTCGGCACGACGTACGAGGCCGCCCGCATCAAGGACTGGTTCAGCGGCGATCTGCTGGTCCTCACGCCCTTCCGCCGTGGTGAGGAGCCGGTGCCGCTGCCGGACCGGGTGATCCGCTCCGTATCGTCGGTCGACGGGGTGCACGCCCTGGTCGGCGCCCGCGTGGTCATCGAGTGCATGAGCACCATGAAGCGCCACGGCGTCTCCGAGCAGGATCTGGCCCGGCTGACGACCGCCATCGACGATGTGCGGCTGGAGGGCTTCGCGCTCCATCTCCCGCTCGACCGCACCGACGGCTCCGACGCCGTCGAGGAGGTCATCACCTGGATGGACCGGCTGCGGTCCGCGCGGCTGCCCCTGCACACCATGTTCGTCAGCCATCTGCGCGCCGAGGAGCTGGCCAGGCTGCGCCAGCAGTTCCCCCAGACCCGGTTCCGGGCCCGGATCGGCACCCGCCTCTGGCTGGGCGACCACGATTCCACCGAATACCGCGGCTCCGTCCTCGACGTCACCCCCGTCGCCAAGGGCGACCGGTTCGGCTACCGCCAGCAGAAGGCCGCGTCCGACGGCTGGCTGGTGGTCGTCGCCGGGGGTACGTCCCACGGCGTCGGCCTGGAGGCGCCCAAGGCGCTGCACGGGATGATGCCGCGGGCCAAGGGGGTCGCCCGGGCCGGTCTGGCGACCGTGAACCGCAATCTGTCGCCCTTCGTCTGGGCGGGCAAGCAGCGCTGGTTCGCCGAGCCGCCGCATATGCAGGTGTCGATTCTGTTCGTCCCGGCGGACGCGCAGGAGCCGCGGGTCGGCGACGAGCTGGTGGCGCATCTGCGGCACACCACGACCCAGTTCGACCGCATCGTAGAGCGCTGACCGGCATCCCCTGACGAAGCCGCCCCGGGAGCCGCGTACGGCAGCTCCCGGGGCGTCTCTTATGAGCCGCTCGGCGGCACCGTACGGCCTTCGGGGTCCGCGGAGCCCCAGGCCACCTTCGGCCCCTCCGTATCGCCGTGGCCGGTTCCGTAGGCTCCTTCCCGCCCCAGCACGAAGACGTCGTCCGCCCGGTCGAGCACCCCGCCCGAGGGGTCGTCCGCCCCGTCCTGGCGCACGACGTCCCGCTCGGGCCGCAGGATGTCCCGTACGACGACCGCGCACAGATACAGCGTCCCCAGCAGATGCAGGGCGATCGCGAAGTGGTACCCCTCGGGCGGCAGGCCCTGCCGCTGGTTGCCGCTGGTGGTGTAGGCCAGGTACATCCAGATGCCGAGGTAGTACGCCACTTCGCAGGCCTGCCAGATCAGGAAGTCCCGCCAGCGCGGCCGGGCCAGCACCGCCAGGGGGATCAGCCAGAGCACGTACTGCGGTGAGTACACCTTGTTGGTCAGGATGAACGCGGCCACGACCAGAAAGGCGACCTGCGCGAACCGCGGCCGCCGGGGTGCGCTCAGGGTCAGCCAGGCGATGCCCGCGCAGGCCAGCACCGCCAGGAACAGGGAGTAGCGGTTGACCTCCTCGGCCGTGATCGCGATATCGAAGCGCTGGACGGCGATCAGCCAGACGGACCCGAAGTCGATGTCCCGTTCCTGGTTGAAGGTGTAGAACTTCCGCCAGCCCTCGGGCGCCGCCAGCATCACGTACAGATTGGCCAGCAGCCAGGAGCCCGCGGCGCCCAGGACCGCCAGTCCGTACTCCCGCCACTTCCCGGCCCGCCAGCAGAGCACCAGCAGCGGTCCGAGCAGGAAGAGCGCATAGAGCTTGGCGGCGGTCGCCAGACCGATCAGCACCCCGAAGGCGAGCGGCCGGCTGCGGGACCACATCAGCATCGCCGCGGCGGTCAGGGCGACGGCGAGCAGGTCCCAGTTGATGGTGGCGTTCAGGGCGAAGGCGGGGGCCAGGGCGACCAGGAGGGCGTCCCAGGGGCGGCGGGCGTGGGTCCGCGAGACACAGACCGCGATGATCACGGCGCAGACCATCAGCATGCCCGCGTTGACCATCCAGTAGAGCTGCTGCTGGTCCTGGATCGGTCCGCCCGAGGGGGTGAGCCAGGCGGCGATCTGCATGAAGAGCCCGGTCAGTACGGGGTACTCCAGGTACTCCATATCGCCGGGGAGCCGGTCGAAGTACGGAATCAGCCCGTCCGAGAAGCCGCGCCCGACGAAGAGGTGCGGAATGTCGGAGTAGCAGGCGTGGGTGTACTGGGAGCTGGCGCCGCGGAACCAGGCCCAGTCGTAGCACGGCATCTTCTGGACCATGCCCAGGGCGAACATCCCGATGGCGGTCAGCGCCACCACGCGTACGGGGGTCGGATAGCCGCCGCGGACGCGCAGGGCCCAGCGGCCGGCCGGGCCGCCGATCAGCTCACTGCCGGCCGCCGCGACGGAATCGCGCCGGGTGGGCCGTACATCCGGCCGGTCGTCCGGGGGCACGGTCGTCTTCTCTGCGCTGGGCATGGTGCACATCCTGCCGTACGGGTGGGGGTACGCCGCGAGGGCCGTGGAATCCGGTGCGGCCGGGTACGGGACACGGAACCGCGGGTGCCGGATGCCACGGCCCTCGCAGGGCGCGGACGGGCCGGAGGGCTACTCCTCCTGAGGCCCGCCGATCACGAGACCGTTGCTGTTGCCACCGTTGTTGTTGGAGTTGCCGCCGTTATTGGAGTTGCCACCGTTGTTGGCAGTGCCGCCGTTATTGGCGCTACCGCCGTTGTCGGCGCTGCCGTCGGTGCCCCCGTTGTTGTTGCCGCCGTCGGTGCCCCCGTTGTTGTTGCCGCCGTTGTTGGTACCGCAGCTCCAGTTGTCCCAGGGCTTGCAGGAGTTACTGGGGTCGGGGGAGTTGCCGGTGGCCGGCGGGGACTTCGACTCCTTCTGGGTCTGCTGGTTCGTCGAGGGCGGATTCGTCGAGGGCGTGTTCGACGGCTCCTCGGACTTCGACGGCGGGGGGCTGGAGGCGCCGCCGCCCCAGTACGCCTCGCCGATCGGCTCGGGCTCGGGGAACTTCAGCACCTTGGTGCCCTTGAGCGCCTTCCCCATGTAGTCCGCGAAGATGTCGGACGGGAACGACGAACCGTGGATCTTGTCCTGGCCACCGGTGCCGAACATCTCCAGGAACGCGCGCTTGGTGTTCTTCTCGTCGTCGTCGAGGCGGTACATGTCGATCGCGGTCGACAGCTGCGGGGTGTAGCCGACGAACCACGCCGACTTGTTGCCGTCGGTGGTGCCCGTCTTGCCGGCCACCTGGCGGCCCGGGACCTTGGCGTTCGTGCCGGTGCCCTTCTCGACGACGTCGACCAGCACATCGGTGACGTTGTTGGCGACGGCGGGGGAGAAACCGTCGGTCGGCTTGTCCTCGTGGCGGTAGATCTCCCGGCCGCCCTTCTTCACGTACTCCACCGAGTACGGGTCGCGCTGCTGGCCCTCGGCGGCGAAGGTGCCGTAGGAGCTGGCCATGCGGATGGCGCTCGGGGTGGAGATGCCGATGGAGAAGGAGGGCACATCGGACTTGTTGAGCGAGCTCTCCAGCAGTCCGGCCTTGACGGCGGCCTTGCGGACCTCCGAAACGCCGATGTCCATACCGAGCTGCACGAACGGGCTGTTCGCCGAGTCGATCATCGCCTCGCGGAGGTTGATGTTCTTGTAGTCCGTGTCACCGTCGTTGACCTGGAGCCACTCCTTGCCCTCCTCGTTGCGCCAGATCGACCCGTCGTAATTTTTGATCTTGAGCTTGTTCTTGCCGTTGTAGACCGTCTTGTCGGGGTCGATCTTGGTGCGCTGGGACGCCGTCTGGACCCGGCCGCCCTCCGGATCGCGCACCCCGACCTCCATCGCGGAGGCGAGGACGAACGGTTTGAAGGTCGAGCCGACCTGGGCACCGGTGTTGTCGGCGTTGTTGGTGAAGTGCTTGGTCGCGTCGGATCCGCCGTAGATCGCGACGATCTTCCCGGTCTTCGGTTCGATCGAAGCGCCGCCGAACTGGACGTGGGTGTCCTTGTCGGGACGCTTCTTCGGGTCGATGTTCTTCTTGTAGACCTTGTTGACGGACTCTTCGAGCAGCTTGACCTGGTTCTTGTTGAAGGTCGTGTGGATCTCGTAGCCGCCGAGGGAGAGGTCCGCGGCGGTGAGCTGCTTGTTGTTCGAGAGGAAGTTCGCCTTGGCGAGGTCCACGAGATAGCCGACCTGGCCGCCGAGCTTGGCCTGCTTGGCGGGGTCGAGGACCTTGGGGAAGACGGTCTTGTCCCGCTCCGCCTTGTCGAGGTGGCCGTCCTTGACCATCTCGTCGAGGACCCAGTTCCAGCGCTCGGTCACCCGCTTGGTATTGGCTTCCGCCGTGGCCGCCTCGTCGAAGTCGGTGGCTCCGGCCGGGTCGTAGTAGGTCGCGCCCTTGAGCAGGGTGGTCAGGAAGGCGGACTGGGCGACGGTCAGCTTCTTGGCGTCGACACCGAAGTAGGTACGCGCCGCGGCCTGGATCCCGTAGGAGTTCCGGCCGTAGAAGGAGGTGTTCAGATAGCCGGCCATGATCTCCGGCTTCTTCATCTCCGTGCCGACCTTTATGGAGATGAAGAGTTCCTTGAACTTACGGCTGATGGTCTGCGACTGGTCGCCGAGCCGGGCGTTCTTCACATACTGCTGGGTGATCGTGGAGCCACCCTGGGTCTGCTGGCCGCGGGCCATGTTCACCAGGGCGCGGCTGATGCCCTTGGGGTCGATGCCGGAGTCCGAGTCGAAGGTCTTGTTCTCCGCGGACTTCACGGCGTTCTGCAGATGTACGGGGATCTGCTCGATGCCCACGTTCTGCCGGTTGACCTCACCGCCGGTCGCGGCCATCTGGGAGCCGTCGGACCAGTAGTAGACGTTGTTCTCGGCCTCCGCCTGCTTACGGGGGTCGGGGACGTCCACCCAGGCGTACGCCAGCGTCGCAGCGCCCATCAGGGTGCCGAAGAAGGCCAGCGCCAGCCCGGTCACCAGCTTCCAGGAGGGCGTCCAGCGGCGCCAGCCGTCCTTGTCGTACCGCGGGTAGTCGATCAGTCGCCGTTTGCGAGGGCCGCCACCGCCCGGATCGTGGTGGCCGGCCCCGCCGGCGCGGCGCCCGCCGCGCCCGCCCCGGCCGCCTCCGGCGGCAGCGGGATCCACCCGGCGGCGGCCGCCGCGCTGGGCGGCCCGCCGGGCCTCGGCGCGGCCGCCGTAAGGACGCTCCTCGCCGTGGGAGGCGGAAGGGGAGACGGAGCCGGTGTCCCCGGTGGGGGCGGCACGGCGGCCGGATGGCTGCTGGGCATCGCGCCTGGCAGCCGCCCGTCCGCCGGTCTGCGGCGGTTTGCGACGGTGCTCGCTCATCGAACGACTACTCCTCGGGCAGGCGAAACGCCTGGAAGCGGCAGTTGACTTCCGGTCCCCCCGGCATGGATGCAGACCGGCCTCGTGAAGGGCTCGTCCGCAGTGCACCCACGGCGATGACGACTGGGGCCGTCATGTGGTTCCCGGCGGTCTGCATCCGCACAGACTACGCACGAACAAATCCATCCCGACGCTGAAGTTCATCCCAAAACAGGCAAGTTGGCCAGAACGATTTGGCGATGTGACCCCGTTCACCATGACCCCCCTTGTCGCAGGAGCCTCGCCGTCCTATCGTGCTGATGTATCGAGTCGATACATCAGCACGTCATAGAGAGTCGGGGCAGTACGAAGGGAGGCCAGGGTGAGCAGGCGCTCGGGAATTCTTGAGTTCGCTGTGCTCGGTCTCCTCCGTGAAGCCCCGATGCACGGGTACGAGCTGCGGAAACGGCTCAACACTTCGTTGGGGATCTTCCGGGCCTTCAGTTACGGGACCCTGTATCCCTGCCTCAAGACGCTGGTCGCCAACGGCTGGTTGATCGAGGAACCGGGAAATGCTCCCGACGACGCCCTGGCCGCTCCACTCTCAGGGCGCCGCGCCAAGATCGTCTACCGGTTGACGGCGGAAGGGAAAGAACACTTCGAGGAGCTGCTTGCGCACACCGGCCCCGACAGCTGGGAGGACGAGCACTTCGCGGCTCGCTTCGCCTTCTTCGGGCAGACGGAGCGCGAGGTGCGGATGCGGGTGCTGGAAGGCCGCCGCAGTCGGCTGGAGGAGCGTCTGGAGAAGATGCGCGCCTCCCTCGCCCGCACCCGGGAGCGGCTCGACGACTACACGCTGGAGCTCCAGCGCCACGGAATGGAGTCCGTGGAGCGCGAAGTGCGCTGGCTGAACGAGCTCATCGAGAGCGAGCGGGCGGGACGGGATCAGCGACGCTCCTCCCCCGGCTCCGCAGCACAGCAGCAGAACACCGCGGGGCCCGGGGACGGCCTGCCCCGGCGTGGGGACGCGGAGACCTCCGGGCCCGCCACCCCGCCGGATCCGTCCGACGGCACCGCCAACTGAGACCCCGCGGTCCGCAGGGTCTCATCCGGAATACCGAAATCACACAGGGAGCAACCGGAATGGGTTCGGTTCGCGTAGCCATCGTCGGCGTGGGCAACTGCGCCGCCTCGCTGGTGCAGGGCGTCGAGTACTACAAGGACGCCGACCCGGCCGGCAAGGTGCCGGGTCTGATGCACGTCCAGTTCGGGGAGTACCACGTCCGGGACGTCGAGTTCGTGGCGGCCTTCGACGTGGACGCCAAGAAGGTCGGCCTGGACCTGGCGGACGCCATCGGCGCCAGCGAGAACAACACCATCAAGATCTGCGACGTGCCGAACAGCGGTGTCACGGTGCAGCGCGGCCACACCCTCGACGGTCTGGGCAAGTACTACCGCGAGACCATCGAGGAGTCGCCGGAGGCCCCGGTCGACGTCGTCCAGGTCCTCAAGGACAAGCAGGTCGACGTTCTGGTCTGCTACCTCCCCGTCGGCTCCGAGGCCGCTGCGAAGTTCTACGCGCAGTGCGCCATCGACGCCAAGGTCGGCTTCGTCAACGCGCTCCCCGTCTTCATCGCGGGCACCAAGGAGTGGGCGGACAAGTTCACCGAGGCCGGCGTCCCGATCGTCGGTGACGACATCAAGTCGCAGGTCGGCGCCACCATCACGCACCGTGTGATGGCGAAGCTCTTCGAGGACCGGGGCGTCGTCCTGGACCGCACGATGCAGCTGAACGTCGGCGGCAACATGGACTTCAAGAACATGCTGGAGCGCGACCGGCTGGAGTCCAAGAAGATCTCGAAGACGCAGGCCGTCACCTCGCAGATCCCCGACCGCGAGCTGGGCGAGAAGAACGTCCACATCGGCCCGTCCGACTACGTCGCGTGGCTCGACGACCGCAAGTGGGCGTACGTCCGCCTGGAGGGCCGTGCCTTCGGTGACGTCCCGCTGAACCTGGAGTACAAGCTGGAGGTCTGGGACTCCCCGAACTCGGCCGGCGTCATCATCGACGCCCTGCGCGCCGCGAAGATCGCCAAGGACCGCGGTATCGGCGGCCCGATCCTCTCGGCCAGCAGCTACTTCATGAAGAGCCCGCCGGTCCAGTACTTCGACGACGAGGCCCGCGAGAACGTCGAGAAGTTCATCAAGGGCGAGACCGAGCGCTGATCCCCGCCCGCGAGGGCAGTGGCGCAAGGCTACGGAGGGTCCCCGGTGGTTCACCGGGGACCCTCCGCATCTGTGCCGGGCCGGTGTGTGACGCTTGACCCCATGCCCGTCGTAGGTGATCTGCGCGTACTCCTGCGCCTGACGAACTTCCGCCGACTGCTGACGGTCCGGTTGCTGTCCCAGACAGCGGACGGCGTCTACCAGGTCGCGCTCGCCACGTACGTGGTGTTCTCACCGGAGAAGCAGACCTCGCCCGCGGCCATCGCCTCGGCCATGGCCGTTCTTCTGCTGCCGTACTCCCTGATCGGCCCCTTCGCCGGGGTACTGCTGGACCGCTGGCGCCGCCGTCAGGTGCTGCTCTACGGCAATCTGCTGCGGGCCCTGCTCGCCTGCGGCACCGCCCTGCTGATCCTGGCCTCCGTACCCGACTGGCTGTTCTATGTCTCGGCCTTGTCGGTCACCGCCATCAACCGCTTCGTCCTCGCCGGGCTCTCCGCCGCACTGCCCCGGGTGGTCGACGAAGAGCGGCTGGTCATCGCGAACGCCCTCTCGCCCACGGCCGGCACCCTGGCCGCGACCGCGGGCGGCGGGCTCGCCTTCGTCGTACGGCTGGTCGTCGCCGACTCCGATGCGGCGGTGGTCCTCCTGGGGGCCGCCCTCTACCTCTGCGCCGGACTGGCCTCCCTGCGGATGGGGCGCGACCTCCTCGGCCCCGATCCGGAGCGGGTCCAGCCCCGTCTGGGGGCCGCTCTCGTCTCCACGGCCCGCGGTCTGACGGACGGGCTGCGCCATCTGGCCCGGCGGCCGGCCGCGGCCCGGGTCCTGACCGCGGTCACGCTGATGCGCTTCTGCTACGGCGCCCTGCTGGTGACCGTGCTGATGCTCTGCCGGTACGCCTGGTACGCGGACGAGCGGGACGGTCTGGCGCTCCTCGGGGTGGCCGTCGCCGTATCGGGGGCCGGCTTCTTCGTCGCCGCCGTGATCACCCCCTGGACCATCGGACGGTTCGGCCCGTACCGCTGGATGATCTTCTGTGCCGCGACCGCGGCCGTACTCGTCCCGGCGCTCGGGCTCCCCTTCGCGAAGGCGCCGATACTCGTCGCCGCCTTCGTGCTGGGCCTGGTCACCCAGGGCGTGAAGATCACCACCGATACCGTCGTCCAGATCTCGGTGGACGACGCCTATCGGGGCCGGATCTTCTCCCTCTACGACGTGCTGTTCAATGTCTCGTTCGTCGCGGCGGCGGCCGTCGCCGCGCTGATACTGCCGCCCGACGGCCGCTCGGCCCTGCTCGTGGTACTGATCGGCGCGATCTACGCCGGGATCGCCCTGATGCTCCTGCGCTGGAGCAGAACCACCCCCGCGCTTCCCCGGTCGACCGGCCGGAACGGCCGGACCGACTGAGTGGCGCGGCGCGGCGGGCGATGTTTCACGTGAAACATCGCCCGCCGCCGGACCCGGTTTCCCGCGACGGTCCCCCCATGGAAGCGGGGCATGTTTCACGTGAAACATGCCCCGCACCCGGTCAACGATCGGATCGTCATTCGCTAGCTCTGGGCGGCCCACCACTCGGTGAGCGCCTTGACCGCGTCGTCGCGCTCCATCGGCCCGTGCTCCAGCCGCAGCTCCAGCAGATGCGCATACGCCTTGCCGATCATCGGTCCCGGACCGATGCCGAGGATCTGCTGAATCTCGTTGCCGTTGAGGTCGGGCCGGATGGCGTCCAGCTGTTCCTGCTCCTGCAGCTGTGCAATGCGCTCCTCCAGTCCGTCGTAGGTCCGGGAGAGGGCAGCCGCCTTCCGCTTGTTCCGGGTGGTGCAGTCCGAGCGGGTCAGCTTGTGCAGCCGGGTGAGCAGCGGTCCGGCATCGCGCACATAGCGGCGTACCGCCGAGTCGGTCCACTCTCCGTCCCCGTAGCCGTGGAAGCGCAGATGCAGCTCCACGAGCCGGGAGACGTCCTTCACCAGTTCGTTGGAGTACTTGAGCTCGGTCATCCGCTTCTTGGTCATCTTCGCGCCCACCACTTCGTGGTGGTGGAAGGAGACCCGGCCGTCCTTCTCGAAGCGGCGGGTGCGCGGCTTGCCGATGTCATGGAGCAGTGCGGCGAGCCGGAGGACCAGATCCGGACCTTCTTCCTCCAGGGCGATGGCCTGTTCCAGCACGGTCAGGGAGTGCTCGTACACATCCTTGTGCCGGTGGTGCTCGTCGCTCTCCAGCCGCAGGGCGGGCAGCTCCGGAAGCACCCGGGCGGCCAGTCCGGAGTCGACGAGGAGGGCCAGCCCCGTCCGGGGGTGGTGGGAGAGCAGCAGCTTGTTCAGCTCGTCCCTGACCCGCTCGGCGGAGACGATGTCGATGCGCTCCGACATCTCCGTCATGGCACGGACAACCTCGGGCGCCACCTCGAAGTCGAGCTGGGCCGAGAAGCGGGCGGCCCGCATCATCCGCAGCGGATCGTCCGAGAAGGAGGCCTCGGGGGTGCCCGGGGTCCGGAGCACCTTCGCCGCGAGGTCCTCCAGACCGTTGTGCGGGTCGATGAACTCCTTCTCCGGCAGGGCGACGGCCATCGCGTTCACCGTGAAGTCCCGGCGGACGAGATCGTCCTCGATGGAATCGCCGTAGGAGACCTCGGGCTTGCGGGAGGTGCGGTCGTAGGCCTCGGAGCGGTAGGTGGTGATTTCGATCTGGTAGCCGCTCTTCTGCGCCCCCACGGTGCCAAAGGCAATTCCGACGTCCCATACCGAATCAGCCCAAGGGCGGACAATCTTCAGGATGTCCTGGGGGCGGGCGTCCGTGGTGAAGTCGAGGTCGTTGCCGAGCCGGCCGAGGAGCGCGTCCCGTACCGAGCCGCCGACCAGGGCGAGACGGAAGCCCGCTTCCTGGAAGCGGCGGGCGAGATCGTCCGCGACGGGGGCTACCCGCAGTAGCTCCGTCACCGCGAGGCGTTGCACCTGGTTCAGTGCGGAGGGAGTGTCTTCATTGGCGTTCGGCACAACAGAGAAGGGTACGTCCCCCGGGCCCGCAGGGGTCCCCCGAAGGCCGTGACGATCATGTACGGCAGTCCGCGGCACTTCCGCCCGGCGCACCTCGTTACCATGCGTGGACGCAATGAGCGACAGCGACCTGACGACAGCAGACGACGAGGGACGGACGAGCGCGTGGCCGAGGCGGCAGACTTCCGGAGGATGACCCCCGCGCCTGCCCGTCGATGGCTCCGCAGGGCCGTCTGCGTGCTCGCCGTCGCCCCCATGATCGTGGGGCTCATCGGGTCGTCAGCGCCCGCCGCCGGGGCCGCTCCGGCCGCCTCGGGCCCGAGCACGGTGGATGTGAGTCTCACCACAGTCACCCCGAGCGTGCCGGAGGAGGACGGAACGCTCACCGTATCCGGCACGGTGGTCAACAAGACCAAGGGGCCGGTGACGAGCCCCGAGGTCGACCTCCATGTGGGACCGCCGGTCAACGGCCGCACCGGCATAGACCGGGCCGCGAAGCGCACGGGGTACGACAGGGCTGCCGACGGTCCGGCCGTGGGCGGCAAGTACACCGTGAAGCTGCCCTCCCTGGCTCCGGGCATCAGCCGGGACTTCACCGTGTCGGTGCCCGTCGAGGAGCTCGGGTTCGGCGAGGCGGGCGTCTACCAGCTCGGGGTCAGCCTCTCGGGGCGGAGCCGCGGCTCGTCCTACCGGCAGGTCCTGGGCATCGAGCGGACCTTTCTGCCCTGGCAGCCCGACACCCTGGAGAAGCGCACCCGCCTCACCTACCTCTGGCCGCTGATCTCGTCGACCCATCTGACGTCCGAGGTCGGCTCCGACGAGCAGCGCACCCCGGTCTTCGAGGACGAGTCGCTGGCCAAGGAGATCGCCCCCGAGGGCCGGCTGGGACAGATGGTGGCCCTCGGCCGCGGGCTGCCGGTCACCTGGGTCATCGACCCCGACCTGCTGGCCACCGTGGACGCCATGACCCGGAACTACCGGGTGAAGGACGGCAAGGGCGGCGAGGAGACCGTTCCGGGCCGTAACCAGGCAGTTGCCAAGCAGTGGCTCAGCTCCCTGGAGACCGCGGTCCAGAACCGCAAGGTGATCGCCCTCCCCTATGCGGACCCGGATCTGGCGTCCCTGGCCCACCGCGGGACGGGCACTCTCGGGCGGCTGGCGGACGCCACCGAGGTGGCGAGCCTGACCGTGGAGACGATCCTGCACATCAAGCCGTCCGTGGACTTCGCCTGGCCCGTCGACGGGGCGATCGACTCGTCGATCGTGAAGGTCGCCACCTCCGCGGGCGCCGACCATGTGATCGCCCGCAGCGACAGCCTCCGTGACGATCTTCCGTACACGGCCTCCGCGGCCCGGCCGATCGGCGGGGGCACCACCGCGGTGGTCGCCGACGCCCGGCTGTCGAAGGCGTTCGAAGGGAACATGCTGGACAGCGGCGAGTCCACCCTCGCCGTGCAGCGGTTCCTGGCCCAGACCCTGGCAGTGGCGCTCCAGGACGAGGCCCCCGCGGGCCGCAGCATCGTCGTGGCTCCCCAGCGAATGCCCACCACATCGCAGGCGCAGAGCATGGCACGCGCCCTCCAGGGGCTCGCCGGACAGCGCTGGACGCAGCAGATCGACCTGCTCGCGGCAGCGGACGCCAGGCCGGACAGCGGGGCCAACCGCAGGACTCCCTCGGTGTCGCAGTACCCCGAGAAGCTGCGCAAGCGCGAGCTGCCCGACCGGGCCTTCGAGGAGATCCGGGACACCCAGGAGACCCTCGACAACTTCACGCTCATCCTGACCGCCCGGGACCGGGTGGAGACACCGTTCTCCCGTGCGATCGACCGGGAGATGTCCACGTCGTGGCGGGGCCAGCAGCAGGCCGCCGAGGCCTACCGCGCCGGTGTGCGCACGACCCTCGGGCGGCTCGTCGGCGAAGTCCAGCTCATCGAGAAGTCGCAGATCACCCTCTCGGGCCGCAGCGCCACCATCCCGGTGACCGTCCAGAACCGGCTGGTCCAGGACGTCGACCGGCTGGTGCTGCGGCTCAGCTCGGACAACGGAGCCCGGCTCAGCCTCGACGGCGGCAAGGGGACCG
The DNA here is from genome assembly GCF_003932715.1 of Streptomyces tsukubensis. Classification (NCBI taxonomy): domain Bacteria; kingdom Bacillati; phylum Actinomycetota; class Actinomycetes; order Kitasatosporales; family Streptomycetaceae; genus Streptomyces; species Streptomyces tsukubensis. The sequence goes on from NZ_CP020700.1 coordinate 3,931,090, forward strand.
CAGAGCGCCCCATCGAGATCAAGGGCGGCCACAGCCAGTCGGTGAAGTTCGACGCCAAGGCCAACGCCAACGGCCAGGTCCGGATGACGGCGCAGCTCTACACCGAGGACGGCAAGCTCTACGGCCCTGCCATGCAGTTCACCGTGAAGGTCTCCGAGGCCACCCCCACCGTGCTGCTGGTCATCGCGGGCGGCGTTCTGCTCCTGGTGCTCGCCGGGGTCCGGATGTACTCCCAGCGCAAGCGGGCGGCCGCCCGCAACACCCCCGCCGACGGCCCCGGCACCGAGCCCGGTGGCGACGGTGACCCCGACGGTACGGAACCCCCCGGGGACGGCGGCGACGGCACCGATCACGGGCAGCCGAGTGACCCGACACCGGACACCCGTCGGGAAAGCGGCGACGGATCGCGCGCGGGTGAGAAAGTGGACCGTTGAGCGATGTCGTGGCCACCGGCCGGGGACGATGAGGTGGGGTAGCAATGAACGCGCCGTACGACGGTGACCGCGGTCAGGGCGCCGGGACGAACCCGGCGGACCAGCCGCCACCGCCGCAGCCCCCGTATGCCCACGACCCGGCCCAGCACCCCTATGCCCACGACGCGGGCACACAGCCCTACGCCTACGATCCCGCCCAGTACCAGCAGCAGGCCCCGTACCCGTACGACCAGACGGTGCAGCAGCCCTACGACCCCGGCCATGATCCGTATCTGCGGGACGCCTACGCCCAGGACCCCTACCGGGCCCAGGACCTGTCCGCCCAGGACCCGGTGGCCGAGGCGCTGTACGACCGCGCCTCCCACCCTCCGCCGCCGCCCGGCACCTACCCCGACCAGCAGCCGCTCTACCAGCAGCCCCCGCCCTCGGAGTACGCGCCGGACCCCCGGGTCTGGGCCCACACCCCGCCGCCCGAGCCCTCGGGCCCCTCCCGTCATCTCCCGTACGGCGACGACGCACGGACGACGCAGTACACGGGCGTGGACGACCTGGTCAGCAACGCGGCCGACGAACGGCCGCAGCAGGACGCCTTCGCCCATCTCTTCCGGGACCAGCAGAGCACCGGCAGGTCCGTCCCGGCCCCCGCACCCGAACCGCTCCCGGCACCGGCCGCCCCCCAGCGGTCCGGAGGACGGGTGGCCAGTCTGGCGAAGTCGAGCGCGGTGATGGCCGCGGGCACGATCGTCTCCCGCCTCACCGGCTTCCTGCGCAATCTCGTGATGGCCGCGGCGATCGGTGTCGGCGTCCTCAGCGACACCTACCAGGTCGCCAATGTCCTGCCCACGATGATCTACGTCCTGGTCGGCGGCGGTGCCCTGAACGCGGTCTTCATCCCGCAGCTCGTGCGGGCGATGAAGAACGACGACGACGGGGGCGAGGCCTATGCCAACCGGCTGCTCACCCTCGTGGTCGTGCTGCTGGCGGGCGTCACCGTGTTCTGTGTGGTGGCGGCTCCGCTGCTCGTGACCATGATGTCGCCGACGATCGCCTCCGACCCGCAGAAGAAGGAGGTGGCTGTCGCCTTCGCCCGCTACTGCCTGCCCACCATCTTCTTCATGGGCATCCATGTGGTGCTCGGGCAGATCCTCAACGCCCGTGGCCGCTTCGGCGCGATGATGTGGACCCCGGTTCTCAACAACGTGGTGATCATCGCCTCGTTCGCCGCTTTCATCTGGGCCTTCGGCGGCTTCACCACGTCGGGCGTCAACACCGCCACGATCACCCCGGAGGGTGTCCGGCTCCTCGGTATCGGGACCATGCTCGGACTGGTGGTCCAGGCACTGGCCATGCTCCCGTATCTCCGGGACGCGGGCTTCCGGATGAAGCTGCGGTTCGACTGGCGGGGCCAGGGGCTCGGCAAGGCCGCCGGACTCGCGAAGTGGACGCTGTTCTTCGTCCTCGCCAACCAGCTCGGCATGATCGTCGTCACCCAGCTCGCCACCTCGGCGGGAGCGACCGCCGAGAAGCACGGCTTCACCGGCACCGGTATCACCGCCTACAACTACGCGCTGCTGCTGTGGCAGCTCCCCCAGGCCATCATCACGGTCTCCGTGATGACCGCCGTCCTGCCGCGTATCTCCCGTTCCGCCCACGACGGCGACGCCGCCGCGGTCCGCGACGACATCTCCTACGGGCTCCGTACCTCCGCCGTCGCGATCGTGCCCTCGGCCTTCGCCTTCTTCGCCCTCGGTGTCCCGATGGCGGGTCTGATGTACGCGGGGTCGGGCGCGGAAGGCGCCCGGAACATCGGATTCACTCTGATGGCCTTCGGGCTCGGACTGATTCCGTACTCCGTGCAGTACGTCGTCCTCCGTGGCTTCTACGCCTACGAGGACACCCGGACACCCTTCTACAACACCGTCATCGTCGCCCTGATCAACGCGGGTGCGGCAGGTCTCAGCTTCCTCCTGCTGCCCGCCCGCTGGGCGGTCGTCGGCATGGCCGCCTCGTACGGCCTGGCCTACATGATCGGAGTCGGAGTGGCCTGGAGCCGGCTGCGAAAGCGGCTGGGGGGCGATCTCGACGGGGCGCACATCATGCGTACGTACACCCGGCTGTGCATCGCGTCGGTGCCCGCCGCACTCCTGGGCGGGGCCGCGGCCTTCGGCATCATCAAGCTCCTCGGCAGCGGTGCCCTCGCCTCCCTGGCAGCGCTCACCGGTGGCGGTGTCGTCCTCCTCGGGGTGTTCTTCCTCGCGGCCCGCCGGATGCGGATCGAGGAACTGAACTCCATGGTCGGCATGGTCCGCGGCCGGCTCGGCCGCTGAGACACGAGCCGGGGCGCATTTGCGCCGCGGCCGCACAACCATCGCCAGGGGCCGTGTGTCGTGCATAGCAGTGGACTGTGGGCACAATTGGCATGGCTGTTGGTTGTGCGCAACGGATGGGGAGGCAGGAACGACGGTGGCGGAACGTAGCACGGCTGCCGTCGACGTGGCCGACAACGGCGGGAACGAACCGCCGACCGCGCAGGCGGACAAGGCCACGGCCGACGGCTCTGCCGGACCCGAGAAGACCGCGGAACTGCCCGTCCCCGGCGACCAGGATGTCCCGGACGAGGCCGGCGCGGCGGAGAAGGGCGAGGAGCCCGTCCCCGCCGTCCCCGCCGTCCCCGCTGTCATCGCGGTGCCCGAACTGCACAGCGGCCACAAACTCGCCAAGCGCTACCGCCTCGAAGAGTGCATCACCCGACTGGACGGTTTCAGCAGCTGGCGTGCCGTGGACGAGAAGCTGCGCCGGGCCGTCGGGGTCCATCTGCTCCCCGCCGGCCATGCCCGGGCGCGCTCCGTCCTGGCAGCCGCCCGCTCCGCCGCCCTTCTGGGCGACCCCCGGTTCGTCATGGTGCTGGACGCGGTCGAGGAGAACGATCTCGTCTACGTCGTCCACGAATGGCTGCCGGACGCCACCGAGCTGACCACCCTGCTGGCCATGGGCCCCCTGGAACCGCACGAGGCCTACCGCCTCGTCGACCAGCTCTCCCAGGCCATGGCCGCGGCCCACCGCGAGGGCCTCTCCCATCTCAAGCTGACTCCCGGCGCCGTCCTGCGGACCTCCAGCGGCCAGTACCGGATCCGCGGCCTCGCCGTGAACGCCGCACTGCGCGGCATCACCGCCGACCACCCGCAGCGCACCGACACCGAGGCGATCGGCGCACTGCTCTACGCCGCCCTTACCCAGCGCTGGCCGTACGAGAACGACGCCCACGGCCTCTCGGGGCTGCCCAAGGGCGTCGGGCTGCTCCCGCCCGACCAGGTCCGGGCCGGTGTCCACCGCGGGCTCTCCGAGCTCTCCATGCGGGCCCTGGTCAACAACGGCGCCACGGCATCCCGCCAGGACCCGCCCTGCACCACTCCGGAGGAGCTGGTGAAGGCCGTTGCGGACATGCCTCGTATCAAGCCGCCGGAGCCGGCGTTCGCCGCCCCGCCTGAGTATCAGCGCACCACCTACCAGCAGGGCAACTACGGGCGTCCCGGTGCCGTCCGGCCCGGTGGCGCCATGCCTCCGCATGCGGTTCCGGTCCCGCCTCCGCCGCTGGAGAGCCGGGCCGGCAAGGCACTGAAGTGGACGGTCGCCGCACTGCTGATCGCCGCACTGGGACTGGGAAGCTGGCAGATCTCGGAGGAGCTGCTCGACCGCGACAAGGGTTCCGGCTCCACCCCCGAGGCTCCGCCCCAAGGCGGGGACGAGAAGCCCAAGGCGCCCGCCGAGCCGCTCACCGTCGACCACGCCTCGGAGTTCAAGCCGGGCGGCTCCGGCATACAGCAGCACGAGGCTCCCCTCACCATCGACGGTGACCCCAGGACGTCCTGGGTGACCCCCGAGTACCGGAACTACCCGAACTTCGGGAACTACCCCAACCGCCGCCAGGGCAGCGGAATCATCGTCGACCTCGGCACCGTACGAGAGGTCGCCGGAGTCGATATCGACCTGTACCGAGCGGGCCACAAGGCGGAGGTACTGGCGGCCGCCGAGAACGCCTCGGATCCGAGTTCGCTCACGGACTTCGACCGGCGGCTCACCCCCGAGCAGACGGTGGGGAAGCAGCTCAAGGCCTCCTTCGACACACCCACCCGCACCCGTTACGTGCTCGTCCGGATCACCGAACTCCCGCCCGCCGCCATGGCGAACCGCTACCGGGGCGGCATCTCGGAGATCCGGATCCTCGGGCGCTGACTCCGCTCCGGCGAACTCGTGCCCGCCGTCAGGGGGCGCCCGGGGATTCCCCGGGCGCTCTGCCTTTCCCCGGGGGAATCGTGATAGACAGACCGGGCCGGAGCTGATGCTTCCAGGCGCCGAACGGGACCGACCAGAGGGTGGAGGCCGTGACGACGGGGGCGTCCCACACAGCCAGCGACTCCGAGCTTCTCGCCCGCCATGTCGCTGGGCACCCCGACGCCTTCGGTGAACTGGTCCGGCGGCACCGCGACCGGCTCTGGGCCGTCGCCCTGCGCACCCTGGGGGACCGTGAGGAGGCCGCGGACGCGGTACAGGACGCCCTGGTCTCCGCCTTCAGAGCCGCCCACACCTTCCGGGGCCAGTCCGCCGTCACCACCTGGCTGCACCGCATTACGGTCAATGCCTGTCTCGACCGGGCGCGTAAGACCGCATCCCGGAGAACCGCACCCGTCGAGGACACCGAACGACTGGAGCAACTGCTCGAACCCCATGAGTCCGCGGAAGCACCAGCAGAACGCCGCGACCTCAACCGCGAGCTACTGGCCGCCCTGGGCAAACTCGCGCCGGAGCAGCGGGCGGCCCTGATCCTGGTGGATATGCAGGGCTACTCCGTCGCGGAGGCTGCGGAGGTGCTCGAAGTGCCCCCGGGAACGGTGAAGAGCCGCTGTGCACGGGGGCGAGCAAAGCTACTCCCCTTGGTCACCCATCTGCGCGGTACCTCCGGGGATAGCGAGGATCCCGGCCGGGGAAGGAACCGGACGCCGGGGACAGCCGTCCCACCGGCAACGGACCGAAGGAACGCAGGGCCGACCGATCCTGCTGCTGTGAAGGGCGGAGGTGGACGCACGTGACATCCACGGCCGACATGACTCAGCATCCGGATGTCTCCGAGATCTCCGATCTCACGGAGGGGCTGCTCTCCCCCGCCCGGAGTGCTCCACTGCGGCAGCATCTGGCCGACTGCGAACTCTGCGCCGATGTCCGGGCGTCTCTGGAGGAGATCCGCACACTGCTGGGGGTCGTCCCCGGCACACCACGGATGCCGACCGATGTCGCTGAACGGATCGACGCCGCACTGGCCGCCGAGGCACTACTGGATGCCGGGCGCCCCGAGCATGTTTCACGTGAAACAACGGCTGCCTTCGGGCCCGCCGAACCGGGGCCGACTGCCGGCGCCGGCACCGCGACCCGTCCGGCGGGTCATGCCCGCGGCGCCACCGGCCCCGGCCGGACCGGCGCACAGCGTCGCAGGCGCCGGAACTCGGTTCTGAGCGCCATCGTCGGCATGACCGCCGTGGGAGTGGGCGCTTTCCTCTTCCAGAGCGGGGACTCCGGCAGCACTCCGGCGAACCGAGCCATCGCCTCGCCCTCGGACCGGCCGGGAGAGTTCTCCGCATCGACACTGGAGACCCGGGTACGGAATCTGCTCGAACGTCCTGCCTCTCAGGGGGACCGGGGGAGCGCCATGACCAGCGGTGACCAGCCCGGCTCACCGACCGGCGCGGTACCGGGCACGGAGCTGGAAGGACCCACCGGCACCGGCACCGAGGTTCCTCTCTGTGTTCAGCAGGGCACCGGCCGTGCCACGACTCCCATCGCGGTCGAGCGGGGCCGGTACCGGGGCACGGACGCCTATCTCCTGGTCCTCCCGGTCATCGGGAACATCCAGCAGGTCGAGGCGTTCGTCGTCGATGCCGGTTGTACCGGCAGCTCGCCCTCGGACACCGGAGAGCTCCTGCTGACGGACTCCTTCTCCCGACGCTGACCCTTCCGAGCGCGCTGCGTGACAGTACGGGAATGCATCCCCCGTAGGATCCGTTGGGTGGGGTGAGAGCCATTGCCCCGGCCGAACAGTCAGCAGGCTGCCTGCAGAGACGAGGAAGAGACCCGTGAGCGACGTCCGAAACGTGATCATCATCGGCTCCGGACCCGCCGGTTATACGGCGGCGCTCTACACCGCACGGGCCTCCCTGAAGCCGCTGGTCTTCGAAGGCGCCGTGACCGCCGGTGGTGCACTGATGAACACCACCGACGTCGAAAACTTCCCCGGCTTCCGTGACGGCATCATGGGGCCGGACCTCATGGACAACATGCGGGCCCAGGCCGAGCGCTTCGGCGCCGAGCTGATCCCGGACGATGTGGTCTCCGTCGATCTCAGCGGTGAGATCAAGACGGTCACCGACACCGCGGGCACCGTTCACCGGGCCAAGGCGGTCATCGTCACCACCGGGTCCCAGCACCGCAAGCTCGGCCTTCCGAACGAGGACGCTCTCTCCGGCCGCGGGGTCTCCTGGTGCGCCACGTGCGACGGCTTCTTCTTCAAGGACCAGGACATCGCCGTGGTCGGCGGTGGCGACACCGCGATGGAGGAGGCCACCTTCCTCTCCCGGTTCGCCAAGTCCGTGACGATCGTCCACCGCCGGGACAGCCTGCGGGCCTCGAAGGCCATGCAGGACCGTGCCTTCGCCGACCCGAAGATCGCGTTCGCCTGGGACAGTGAGGTGGCCGAGGTCCACGGCGACCAGAAGCTCACCGGACTGACCCTGCGGAACACCAAGACGGGGGAGACCTCCGAGCTGCCGGTCACGGGTCTGTTCATCGCCGTGGGCCACGACCCGCGGACCGAACTGTTCAAGGGCCAGCTGGACCTGGACGACGAGGGGTACCTCAAGGTCGAGGCGCCTTCCACTCGCACCAACCTCACCGGCGTCTTCGCCGCGGGCGATGTCGTCGACCACACCTACCGCCAGGCCATCACGGCCGCCGGCACCGGCTGCTCCGCGGCGCTGGACGCCGAGCGTTTCCTGGCCGCACTGGCCGACGCCGAGAAGTCCAACTGACCCGAGCAACCCCCCCAGGGTCTGCTCGGGCCGCTCCCCTCACCCCACCCCAGATTGATCAAAGGAGGCCCGCCGTGGCCGGCGCGCTGAAGAACGTAACGGATGCCACCTTCGAAGAAGAGGTCCTCAAGAGCGAGAAGCCCGTTCTGGTGGACTTCTGGGCGGCCTGGTGCGGCCCGTGCCGTCAGATCGCGCCGTCCCTTGAGGCCATCGCTGCCGAGCACGGCGACAAGATCGAGGTCGTCAAGCTCAACATCGACGAGAACCCGGCCACCGCTGCCAAGTACGGGGTGATGTCGATCCCGACCCTGAACGTCTACAAGGACGGCGAGGTCGCGCAGACGATCGTCGGTGCCAAGCCGAAGGCCGCCATCGTCCGCGACCTGGAGAACTTCCTCGGCTAGTGAGCGGCGCCCACGCGCCCATGTTTCACGTGAAACATGACGGAGGGCCGCCACCCGATCGGGTGGCGGCCCTCCGTTGTTGTCCGGTCAGAGCGGCCGTAGTACCGGCTCCTTCTGCACCGCACCGAGCAGCCGGTCCAGAGCCTGCTCGACGTCCTCCTTCCAGGAGAGCGTGTTTCTCAGCTCCAGCCTCAGTCGCGGATACGAGAAGTGCGGTCGGACCGTCTTGAATCCCACCGCGGTCAGATGGTCGGCCGGGAGAAGGCAGGCGGGCTCCTGCCAGCGGGCATCGCCGAAGGCTTCGACAGCCTTGAAGCCCCGCCGCAGTACGTCCTTGGCAACGGTCTGCACCAGGACCCGGCCCAGCCCCTGCCCCTGGTAACCCGGGTTGATCCAGGACGTCATCAGCTGAACGGCGTCAGCGGATACCGGGCTGGTCGGAAAGGCCAGGGAACGCGGCACATAGGCCGGTGGGGCGTAGAGAACGAAGCCGACCGCTACCTCGTCGACATAGACGACCCGGCCACAGGATCCCCACTCCAGCAGGACCGCTGAAATCCAGGCTTCCTTCTCCAACTCGGGCCGGCCCGCCCTGACAGCGGCATCACCGCTGACCGGGTCCAGCTCCCAGAAGACACAGGAGCGGCAGCGCTTGGGGAGGTCCGACAGATTGTCCAGGGTGAGAGGTACCAGCCGACGCCCCATAGAGACCGCTCCTCCGTTCCGTCCCCGTCCGCCCGGCCGGCGGCAGCCTCAGTCGTCGGTGTCCTGTCCGCCCTGGATGAGCCCCCGCTCCAGGGCACGGTCCTCACCGGGTGCAAGGGTTCCGAGAATGCGCTCCAGATCCTCCATCGAAGCGAACTCGACGACGATCTTGCCGCGCTTCTGGCCCAGGTCGACCTTGACCCTGGTCTCGAAGCGGTCGGAGAGCCGGGAGGCGAGATCGGTCAGCGCGGGGGAGACCCGGGCACCGGCACGGGGGCCCTTCTTCGGCTTGACCGTGCTCTTGGGGTCGGACCCGAGCAGAGTGACGATCTCTTCAACCGAACGCACCGACAGTCCTTCGGCGACGATCCGGCGCGCCAGCCGGTCCTGCTCCTCGTGGTCCTCCACCGACAACAGCGCGCGAGCGTGCCCGGCCGTCAGTACTCCCGCGGCCACCCGCCGCTGGACCGTGGGCGCCAGTTTCAGCAGCCGCAGGGTGTTGGAGACCTGAGGGCGCGACCGTCCGATCCGGTCGGCGAGCTGATCGTGGGTGCAGTTGAAGTCCCGCAGCAACTGGTCGTAGGCGGCAGCCTCTTCCAGTGGATTGAGCTGGGCGCGATGGAGGTTCTCCAACAGCGCGTCCAGCAGCAGCTTCTCGTCCTCCGTCTCCCGGACGATTGCGGGGATCCGCTCCAGACCGGCCTCACGGCAGGCTCGCCAGCGACGCTCACCCATGATGAGCTCAAAGCGCTCCGGGCCGGTCTGCCGGACGACGACCGGCTGAAGCAGGCCGACCTCCTTGATGGAGGTGACCAGTTCTGCCAGGGCGTCCTCGTCGAAGATCTCACGAGGCTGCTGCGGATTGGGCGTAATCGCGTCCAGCAGCACTTCGGCGAAGTGAGCGCCGGAAGGCGTCATCAGTGCGGAAGTCTCATCCGCTCCGGTGGAGTCGATGGTGGTGTCGAGGGGGACGGCCGCCGACGGCAGGGTGGCGACCTTGGCCGCTGCGACACCACGCTGCTCGGTCAGCACCGGAATCGCCCCGGGTGAGCTCAGCGTTGCGCCGGAGGAGGCCGGCCTTTCCTGGGGAGCGCCAGGGATCAGGGCACCGAGCCCACGCCCCAACCCTCTACGTCGCTCGCTCACTGGATACCCTCCGAAATGTTCTGCCGGCTGTTCTCTGTGCCCACATGGGCATGGTGCGGGTCGTACTGAAGGCCCACCCCGCGCAGGGCAATCTCACGGGCCGCCTCCAGATAGGACAGGGCGCCGCTGGAACCCGGGTCGTAGGTCAGCACCGTCTGCCCATAGCTCGGGGCCTCCGAGATCCGGACGGACCGCGGAATGTTGGTCCGCAGTACCTCCTCACCGAAGTGGCTGCGGACTTCGTCGGCCACCTGGGAGGCAAGCCGGGTCCGGCCGTCGTACATGGTGAGAAGAATCGTCGACACATGGAGCGCGGGATTGAGATGTCCCCGCACCAGATCCACGTTCCGCAGCAGTTGGCCCAGGCCCTCCAGTGCGTAGTACTCGCACTGGATGGGGATCAGCACCTCGGCCCCGGCGACCAGGGCATTGACCGTCAGCAGGCCGAGCGACGGCGGACAGTCGATAAGGACGTAGTCCAGCGGCTGCTCATAGGCCTGGATCGCCCGCTGAAGTCTGCTCTCCCGCGCCACCAGCGACACCAGCTCGATCTCCGCACCGGCGAGATCAATCGTGGCGGGGGCGCAGAAGAGTCCTTCGACGTCCGGAACGGGCTGGACCACCTCGGAGAGCGGCTTGCTCTCCACCAGGACGTCGTAAATCGAGGGAACCTCGGCGTGATGGTCGATGCCCAGTGCCGTGGAGGCATTGCCCTGGGGGTCGAGGTCGACCACCAGCACACGGGCACCGTGCAAGGCGAGGGAGGCGGCCAGATTGACCGTGGTCGTGGTCTTGCCCACCCCGCCCTTCTGGTTGGCGACCACCATGATCCGGGTCTGCTCGGGCCGGGGAAGACCTTCACCGGCCCGCCCCAGTGCCTGGACGGCAAGCTGGGCAGCTCGGCCGATGGGGGTGTCATCCATCGGGGCCGGTGTTTCACGTGAAACATCGTCTCCGGGCGACTCGGTACGGGGACCGGGGACCGGATCGGTCATCGGTCCCGCGATGTTGGCGTCGGACCGCAAGGATTCACTCTCCTCGACTTCAGGCTCGCGATGAACAGAGCCTGCCATGCTTTCAGGGTCATGAACCAGCGAGGCCCGTGCTTCTGTGGATGAATCCAGCTCTGTGGACAACTTCGTGACCCCTCCGAGGGGCCTCCGGTTCCGAATCGGGGCGGCGGCACGCCCGCGGCTGATGATTCCGTGCAGCAGTGAGCGACGTTTCACGTGAAACACGATGCCCGGACCATGGAGCGGCGCCCGCACGACACTCCGGCATACGTACGTACGGGAGCCCTCAGCGGCGGCGTCGGGTGCGGCTGGTACGGGCGGCCTTGGCGCGCTTCGCCGCGAATCGCACACCGCCGGGGCTCTCTCCGACCTCTACCCGGACCACGGTGGAGAGGGGGTCGACCAGACCCTCACCGACCTGGAGGACTGACGTCTCCACCACACCGAGCTTGCTCAGCGCGGCTCGGGCTCCCCGCAGCTCCTCCTCGGCGGTATCCCCCTTGAGCGCCAGCATCTCGCCGTAGGGACGGAGCAGCGGAACGCCCCAGCCGGCCAGCCGGTCGAGAGGAGCCACGGCCCGGGCCGTCACCACATGAACCGGGGGTACCGTCCCGAGGACTTCTTCGGCCCGGCCCCGGACCACGGTCACATGGTCGAGCCCCAGCAGTTCGACGACTTCCTGGAGGAAGTTGGTACGCCGCAGCAGCGGCTCCAGCAGGGTGATCTTCAGATCAGGACGGACCAGGGCCAGCGGGATACCGGGCAGACCCGCACCGGAACCCACATCGCAGACCGTGACGCCCTCGGGCACCACCTCGGAGAGCACCGCGCAGTTCAGCAGATGGCGCTCCCACAGCCGGGGCACCTCGCGGGGGCCGATCAGACCGCGCTTGACCCCGGCGTCGGCAAGCAGTTCCGCATAGCGCACGGCTTCCGGAAAGTACTCTCCGAAGACCGTCCGCGCCGCTTCGGGCGCCTGGGGAAGCTCCGCTGCCTCCGTCACGGGAACCGTCCTTCCGTACCGCACTATCGCTTCATGGACCGTGGTGGCTGACTATCAGGCTGACAAAGATCGGCCCCGTCTGCGCTACAGACGGGGCCGAGGGAACGATCGGGGTCAGGCGGGGAGGACGACGACGAAGCGCTGCGGCTCCTCGCCCTCCGACTCACTGCGCAGACCCGCCGCGGCGACCGCGTCGTGCACGACCTTGCGCTCGAAGGGCGTCATCGGCTGGAGCTTCACCGGCTCACCGGTGTTCTTCACCTCGTCGGCGGCCTTGGCGCCCAGCTCGGCCAGCTCGGTGCGCTTCTTCGCCCGGAAGCCCGCGATGTCCAGCATCAGCCGACTGCGGTCCCCGGTCTCGCGGTGCACGGCGAGACGGGTCAGCTCCTGCAGAGCTTCCAGAACCTCGCCGTCGCGTCCCACCAGCTTTTGAAGGTCGCGACCGCCCGATTCACTGATGATCGAGACAGCGGCCCGGTCGGCCTCGACGTCCATGTCGATGTCGCCGTCGAGATCGGCGATGTCGAGCAGACCCTCAAGGTAGTCGGCGGCGATCTCCCCCTCCTGCTCAAGGCGGGTCAGGGTGTCGCCTTCCTCCGCGGCAGCGGAGATGGTGCCTTCCGTCACGGATGGACTCCTTCTACTACTTCTTGGACGACGGGTGCTTGGGGCGCTGCGGGCCCTTGCGCTGTCCGGACTTGGGCTGCTGACGGCCCGAGTTGGCCCGGGGCTGCTTGGACTTGGCGCTCTGGGACGAATCCTTGCGGAGCGACGGCTTCGACTCGGTGTCGTCGGAGCCGGACTCGTCCTCGGCCGCCTTGCTCGTGGGCTGCTGTGCAGCGGTGGACTGCCGCTGGGACTTGCTCTGCCGCTTCGGCTGCTGGCGCCTGGTGGTGCCGCCCTCGGCCTCGGTCTCGACGGTCTCGCTCTTCACGATCGAGCCGTCCGCCTGGGCCGCGAATCCGGCCTTGGCCAGACCGGTGATGAACTTGCGCTCGTTGTCGTTGCGGTCCGCTCCCTTGGCGACAACCGCCTGGACGACCTTGCGACGACGGCGGGAACCGATCTCGCCACGCTGCGTGGCGGACTTCAGCAGCCGGGTCAGGTAATGGTCCTGGGCCTTGCTGCCCGGCGTCGGGTTCTGGTTGATCACGTACATCTGCTGACCCATGGTCCAGACGTTGGTGGTCAGCCAGTAGACGAGGACGCCGACGGGGAAGTTGATGCCCATGACCGCGAAGATCACCGGGAAGATGTACATCAGCATCTTCTGCTGCTGCATGTACGGGGTCTTCACCGTCAGGTCGACGTTCTTCTGCATGAGCTGGCGCTGCGTGTAGAACTGCGACGCCGACATCAGAATGATCATGATTGCGGTGACGACGCGGACATCCGTCAGCGAGGCGTCCAGAGCCTGGACCTTCTCGGGGCTGTCCGTGAACTTGGCCGCCAGCGGGGCGCCGAAGATATGCGCCTGCCGGGCACTGGCCAGCAGCGGCTCGTTGATGACACCGACGACATCACCGGATGCGATCTTGGAGAGCACGTAGTAGAGCGCGAAGAAGAACGGCGACTGCGCGAGGATGGGCAGACACGAGGAGAGCGGGTTGGTACCCGTCTCCTTGTACAGCTTCATCATCTCTTCGGACTGACGCTGCCGGTCGTTCTTGTAGCGCTCCTGGATCGCCTTCATCTTCGGCTGGAGCGCCTGCATGTTCCGCATCGACTTGATCTGCTTCACGAAGAGCGGGATCAGGCAGATACGGATGAGGACCACCAGCGACACGATGGACAGTCCCCAGGCCCAGCCCGTGTCGGGGCCGAAGATCGCCCCGTAGAGCTTGTGGAACTGGACGATGATCCACGAGACGGGCGTGGTGATAAAACTGAAGAGACTGGCAATCGTGTCCACTAATCAGGCTCCTTGAGCTTTGGGCGAGGTCTCTGCGGCCGGACTCGGGGGTGCGGAATCCCCTCCCGACGGCACCGAAGGCTCTCCGGAACCGTGCCCGCCCTCTGTGCCGGCATGGCCGTCCTTGCCCCGCAGGGCATTGCGCAGCATCTCGTGCCACCGTGGACGCTTCCGCGGAGGCACATGATCCACTCCGCCCGGTGACCACGGATTGCACCGCAGGATCCGCCAGGCGGTGAGCACCGTGCCTTTCACCGCACCGTGCCGGTCGATGGCCGTGTATCCGTAGTGGGAACACGACGGGTAGTACCGGCAGACGGGCCCCAGCATGGGGCTGATCGTCCACTGGTACAGCTTGATCAGAGCCAGCAGCGGGTACTTCATCGCGCGCCCCCTCCCAGGAGCCGCTGAAATGCGGCGTCCAGGTCCCGGGCCAACTGTGCGTGATCGGCGTCGCCCGCTCCGGGCAGCGCCCGTACGACCACCAGGCTACCGGCGGGAAGCTCGGCGAGCCGGTCGCGTATCAGATGCCGCAGTCTGCGCTTGACCTTGTTGCGCACGACCGCACCACCCACTGCCTTGCTCACGACGAAACCCGCACACGTCGGGGGAGCGCTCTCCCCAGGCGCGTGCGGGTCCGGTGAACCGCTGCGTAGATGGACGACGAGAAGGGGGCGTCCGGCCCTGCGTCCCCGTCGTACCGCGGCCGCGAAGTCCTCGCGCCGCCTCAGCCGATTCTCGGTAGGCAGCACGTCATGACCTGTACGCGATCAGGCGGACAGGCTCGCGCGACCCTTGCTGCGGCGAGACGCGAGAATCGCGCGGCCGGCACGGGTACGCATGCGCAGACGGAAACCGTGGGTCTTCGCCCGGCGACGGTTGTTCGGCTGGAAGGTGCGCTTGCTCACTCGGGGGCTCCAGATGAAGATTCGTAGGTGGCGGGATATCGCCTGGCTGTCACCGTGCGCCCACGAGAAGCTCGCGTTTCGCCCGAGTGCACCGCTTCACAACCACGGAAAGTGGTCTTTGCCCATCGGAGGCAGGCGGCAGCAGCCATCGACAACTCGACCTGGTTACGGTACGCGCGGCTACGCCATCCGGTCAAACCAGCCTTCGGCCGCCCCCCGCTCACCCCGCCGCACAGGGCCCTCTGTGCACAGCCTGTGGACAACAACTTGAACCACCCGGGTCGCGCTGACTACCTTGGCTGAACTCCGAATCTTTCCTTTCTGTCCTTGACTGTCCTTCCCCCACCACCCGGACCACCCCTTCGGCAGCGTGCGGGACCTTCGAGAGAGCGTGGCTCGTGGCTGACGTACCTGCCGATCTTGCCGCAGTGTGGCCACGAGTGCTGGAACAGCTCCTCGCCGAGGGCCAGCAGGGCATCGAGCCCAAGGACAAGCAGTGGGTCGAGCGCTGCCAGCCACTGGCGCTGGTCGCCGACACCGCACTGCTTGCCGTCCCCAACGAGTGGGGCAAGCGGGTGCTCGAAGGCCGGCTGGCGCCGCTGATCAGCGAGACGCTCAGCCGGGAGTGCGGCCGTCCGATCCGGATCGCGATCACGGTCGACGATTCGGCGGCCGAGCCCGCGGCCCCGCACCAGCCGCCCCCGCCCGCCGGGCCGCTCTACGACGAACCCGGCGAGCCGGGCCCCGAGCGCTACCGCCAGAGCGATCCCTACGGGGGTTACGGCCACCGTCCCGCCGAGGACGGGCTGCCGGAGATCCGCCCCGCCTACCCCGAGTACCAGCAGCAGCGCCCCGAGCCTGGCGCCTGGCCGCGTACCCCGGAGGACCTGTCGTGGCAGCAGCCGCGCCTCGGCGGGTTCCAGGACCGGGATCCGTACGCCACGCCGGGCCGGCACCGGATGCCGCACGAATACCGCGGCCCGCAGCAGTCCGAGCGCCCGGCCTACGAGCAGCAGCGCCAGGACCGGCGGGATGCCGAGCCCCCGCAGCAGCCGCACCGGACCGGGCCGGCAGGTCTCCAGGGACCGGGGCGGCCGTCGGGCGGCGATGCTCTCGGCGGGCCGGGCGGGTCGGGGGCGTCGTCGCCCTCACCCGGCGGGCCCGGGGAGCCGCACGCCCGGCTGAACCCCAAGTACCTCTTCGACACCTTCGTCATCGGCGCTTCCAACCGGTTCGCCCACGCGGCCGCCGTCGCGGTGGCGGAGGCCCCCGCCAAGGCGTACAACCCCCTTTTCATCTACGGGGAGTCCGGCCTCGGCAAGACCCATCTGCTGCACGCCATCGGGCACTACGCGCGCAGCCTCTACCCCGGCACGCGGGTGCGGTACGTGAGCTCCGAGGAGTTCACCAACGAGTTCATCAACTCCATCCGCGACGGCAAGGGCGACACCTTCCGCAAGCGCTACCGCGATGTGGACATCCTGCTCGTCGACGACATCCAGTTCCTGGCGAGCAAGGAGTCGACGCAGGAGGAGTTCTTCCACACCTTCAACACGCTCCACAACGCCAACAAGCAGATCGTGCTCTCCTCCGACCGGCCGCCCAAGCAGCTGATGACCCTGGAGGACCGGCTGCGGAACCGTTTCGAGTGGGGTCTGACGACCGATGTCCAGCCGCCCGAGCTGGAGACCCGGATCGCGATCCTGCGGAAGAAGGCGGTCCAGGAGCAGCTGAACGCGCCGCCGGAGGTGCTGGAGTTCATCGCCTCGCGGATCTCCCGCAACATCCGCGAGCTGGAGGGCGCGCTGATCCGCGTCACCGCCTTCGCATCGCTGAACCGGCAGCCGGTCGACCTCGGGCTGACCGAGATCGTGCTGAAGGACCTCATCCCCGGCGGCGAGGACTCGGCGCCCGAGATCACGGCGGGCGCGATCATGGCGGCGACCGCGGACTACTTCGGGCTGACGGTGGAGGACCTCTGCGGCTCCTCCCGCAGCCGGGTGCTGGTCACGGCCCGGCAGATCGCCATGTACCTCTGCCGGGAGCTGACCGATCTGTCGCTGCCGAAGATCGGTGCGCAGTTCGGCGGCCGGGACCATACGACGGTGATGCACGCGGACCGCAAGATCCGTGCGCTGATGGCGGAGCGCCGCTCCATCTACAACCAGGTCACCGAGCTGACCAACCGCATCAAGAACGGCTGAGCGCGGCCGTCGGGCGGGATCCGCGGCCCTTTCGCGGCAGGAGACGAAGCGCCCCGGGACTCCGGTCCCGGGGCGCTTTTCCATGGGTGTACGGGGCTTACCGGGGCCTCCCCGGGACCTTCCCGAAGGCTTCCCGGGGCCGTCGGCCGGGCCGGCGGAGGCGGCCGACGGGGAACGGTGGGCCGACGACGACACGGCCGGTGTTCGATTACGGGCCCGGTCCGCGCGGTTCTCCACAGAACACGGGAGAATTCACCGTCCACACCCTGGGGACCGGGGAGTTGTCCCTACGGTGTCCACAGGCGGACCGAACCTCTGATGATCACAGCAGGTCAGTGGGTTGGGGATTTGTGGCCAACCGTGATCCACAGCCTGTGGACAAAGAATCCGTCCACAGGGGGCGGGAGGGGTTGTCCACCGGCCGCCCACAGGCACGGGCAGGTTGCCCACAGCTTGTCCACACCGCTGTCCACTGTTCGGCAACACAACACCCCCTCTCACCGGGTCGAGTGAAAGCCGTCACACCAGGGGGGCGGATTGGGCTGTGGGGAACCTGGGTAAAGCTGGGGACAGGACTGGGGAGAACTCCCCCTGGGCTGTGCATGGCCTGTGCAGAACTTTCCGGTGTCCACAGAGACCCCTGGTTATCCACTGCCTCCACCCACAGGCACGGTGGACAAAAAACCGCTGCTGACCTGCGAAAACAGGGTTATCCACGGTTTCCACAGGCCCTACTACTACTCCCACTCAGAGTTACCGGGAAATTCGCTTCGAAGTGGGTCCTGTGCACAACTCGACCCGACGGCCCGGCCCGCCCTTCGTCACGACTTGACCCCGAGGCGCACCCGCTGTCAGCGCCGTACGTCAGACTGGTCCCCGGCGACACAGCCGACGACAAGAGCCAGCAAGGGCGAGACGGCGACAGCAGCAGGAGGCGGTTCCGGTGAAGATCCGGGTTGAGCGCGATGTACTCGCGGAGGCGGTGGCCTGGGTGGCCCGGAGCCTCCCGGCCCGTCCCCCGGCGCCCGTGCTCGCGGGTCTGCTGCTGAAGGCCGAGGACGGCGCGCTGAGCTTCTCCAGCTTCGACTACGAGGTCTCGGCGCGGGTCTCGGTCGAGGCCGAGGTCGAGGACGACGGCACGGTCCTGGTCTCCGGCCGGCTGCTGGCCGACATCTGCCGCGCCCTGCCCAACCGCCCGGTGGAGATCTCCACGGACGGTGTACGGGCCACCGTGGTCTGCGGCTCCTCCCGCTTCACCCTCCACACCCTGCCGGTGGAGGAGTACCCCGCGCTGCCGCAGATGCCGACCGCGACCGGGACCGTCCCCGGTGAGGTCTTCGCCGCTGCCGCCGCCCAGGTCGCCATCGCCGCGGGCCGCGACGACACCCTCCCCGTCCTCACCGGCGTCCGGATCGAGATCGAGGGCGACACGGTCACCCTCGCCTCCACCGACCGCTACCGCTTCGCGGTCCGCGAGTTCCTCTGGAAGCCCGAGGACTCCGGCGCCTCCGCGGTCGCCCTGGTGCCCGCAAAGACCCTGCTGGACACCGCCAAGGCACTGACCAGCGGCGACACCGTCACTCTGGCCCTGTCCGGCAGCGGTGCCGGTGAAGGGCTGATCGGTTTCGAAGGCGCCGGGCGGCGGACCACGACCCGTCTCCTCGAAGGCGATCTGCCGAAGTACCGCACGCTCTTCCCGACCGAGTTCAACTCGGTGGCCGTGATCGAGACCGCGCCCTTCGTGGAGGCCGTCAAGCGCGTCGCCCTGGTCGCCGAGCGGAACACCCCGGTCCGGCTGACCTTCGAGCAGGGTGTGCTGATCCTGGAAGCGGGCTCCAGCGACGATGCACAGGCTGTGGAGCGCGTCGACGCCCAGCTCGACGGCGACGACATCTCCATCGCCTTCAACCCGACGTTCCTGCTCGACGGGCTGAGCGCGATCGACTCCCCGGTCGCCCAGCTGTCCTTCACCACGTCGACGAAGCCCGCGCTGCTCAACGGCAAGCCGGCCGTCGACGTCGACGCCGACGAGGCGTACAAGTACCTGATCATGCCGGTGCGGCTCTCCGGCTGACCTCAGGACCTCGGTAAGCCCCAGATCAGAGGTGTGACGACCGTGCCGCTTCGGCGGGTTCACCGGTTCCCCGGTGGACCCGCCGGGCCGCGGAGGTCCCCCCGGCGTAGGCTCGACCCAGGTCAGGTACGGAAAACGTCGGACTATGTGTAAGGACAGTGAGATGCAGCTCGGCCTCGTCGGCCTCGGGAAAATGGGCGGCAACATGCGCGAGCGCATCCGCCGCGCGGGCCACACCGTCGTCGGATACGACCGGAACCCCGATCTCGCCGATGTCCACAGCCTCGCGGAGCTTGTGGAGAAGCTTCCGGCACCCCGCGTGGTCTGGGTGATGGTCCCGGCCGGTGCCGCGACCCAGTCCACCGTCGACGAGCTGGCCGAGCTGCTCTCCCCCGGCGACATCGTCGTCGACGGCGGCAACTCCCGCTGGACCGACGACCAGAAGCACGCGGTCGAACTCGGCATCAAGGGCATCGGCTTCGTCGACTGCGGCGTCTCCGGCGGCGTCTGGGGCCTGGAGAACGGCTACGCGCTGATGTACGGCGGCGACGCTGAGAACGTCGCCAAGGTCCAGCCGATCTTCGACGCGCTCAAGCCCGAGGGCGACTTCGGCTCCGTCCACGCGGGCAAGGTCGGCGCCGGCCACTTCGCCAAGATGGTCCACAACGGCATCGAGTACGCCATGATGCAGGCCTACGCCGAGGGCTGGGAGCTGCTGGAGAAGGCCGACGCCGTCACCGATGTGCGCGAGGTCTTCCGCTCCTGGCAGGAGGGGACGGTCATCCGCTCCTGGCTGCTCGACCTGGCGGTCAACGCCCTCGACGACGACGAGCACCTCGACAAGCTGCGCGGCTACGCGGAGGACAGCGGCGAGGGCCGGTGGACGGTCGAGGCCGCCATCGACCACGCCGTACCGCTCCCGGCGATCACCGCGTCCCTGTTCGCGCGCTTCGCCTCCCGTCAGGACGACTCCCCGCAGATGAAGATGATCGCCGCGCTGCGCAACCAGTTCGGCGGCCACGCGGTGGAGACCAAGAAGTAACGGCCTTCGGCCGGGAAGCAAGACGGCTTCGGCCGGGGAGGTCGGCGTACATCCATGCACGTCACGCATCTGTCGTTGGCCGACTTCCGCTCGTACGCCCGGGTCGAGGTTCCGCTCGACCCGGGCGTCACCGCGTTCGTGGGGGCGAACGGACAGGGCAAGACCAATCTGGTCGAGGCGGTCGGCTATCTCGCCACTCTCGCCAGCCACCGGGTCTCCTCCGATGCCCCGCTGGTCCGCTCCGGGGCCGAACGTGCCGTCATCCGCGCGGCCGTCACCGAGGGCGAACGCTCCCAGCTGGTCGAGCTGGAGCTGAATCCCGGCCGGGCCAACCGCGCCAGGATCAACCGGTCCTCGCAGGTCAGACCCCGTGATGTGCTCGGGATAGTACGGACCGTGCTCTTCGCGCCCGAGGATCTCGCCCTGGTCAAGGGGGACCCGGGGGACCGCCGGCGCTTTCTCGACGAACTGATCACCGCGCGTTCGCCCCGGATGGCGGGCGTCCGCTCCGACTACGAGCGGGTCCTCAAACAGCGCAACACCCTGCTGAAGTCGGCGGCGCTGGCCCGGCGGCACGGCGGCCGCGGCGCCGATCTGTCCACCCTCGACGTCTGGGACCAGCATCTGGCCCGGGCGGGCGCCGAGCTGCTCGCCCGGCGCGGTGAGCTGATCGCCGCCCTGCAGCCGCTGACGGACAAGGCGTACGAATCGCTGGCACCGGGCGGCGGCCCGGTCACCCTGGAGTACCGTTCCTCCGCCGCGGCCGCGACCGTGTCCGATGACGAGCCCGGTAACGAGCCGGGCACCGACCCGCTGCCGCACGGCCGCGAGGAGCTGTACGCCCTGCTGATGACGGCCCTGGGCGCATCCCGCAAGCAGGAGATCGAACGCGGTGTGACGCTGGTCGGCCCGCACCGCGACGATCTGGTGCTCCGGCTCGGCCGGCTGCCCGCGAAGGGGTACGCCAGCCACGGCGAGTCCTGGTCGTACGCGCTGGCGCTCCGCCTGGCCTCCTACGATCTGCTGCGCGCCGAGGGCAACGAGCCCGTTCTGGTCCTCGACGACGTCTTTGCGGAGCTGGACGCGCGGCGGCGGGAACGGCTTGCGGAGCTGGTGGCTCCGGGCGAGCAGGTACTGGTGACCGCGGCGGTCGCCGAAGACGTACCCGGTGTGCTCACCGGGGCGCGGTACACGGTCGCGGAGGGCGAGGTGACCCGGCTGTGAGCGAAGGCACACCGTTTCCGATGCCGGGCGCGGGCGGCCCGGGGCTGCCCGGAGGACCGGCCTCCGGTTTCCCGGGGCTGCCGGGCGCGCCCGAGGGGGCCCGGGTCCCGGAGGCGTCCGGGGTGGACCTGGCCCGGGTCGCGCTGCGCGCCGCCAAGGAGCAGGCGCGGGCCCGCGGGGCCGCCGCCCAGGAGCGGCGGCAGGCCCGCCGGGGCGGAGGGCTGCGCTCCGGCGCCCGTGCGGACGGCCGCGATCCGCTGCCGCTGGGCGCCGCGATCAACAGGCTGATCACCGAGCGCGGCTGGGAGACGCCCGCCGCGGTGGGCGGGGTGATGGGCCGCTGGCCGCAGATCGTGGGCGAGGGGCTGGCCAATCACTGCGTACCGCAGCGCTACGACGAGGACGAGCGGGTCCTGACGGTCCAGTGCGACTCCACGGCGTGGGCGACCCAGCTGCGACTGCTCGCGCCCCGGCTGGTGGCCCGGCTCAACGAGGACCTCGGCCAGGGCACGGTCAAGCTGATCAAGGTGCTGGGCCCGGGGGCGCCGCGCCGCGGGTTCGGCCCGCTGCGGGCGCCCGGGAGCACCGGCCCCGGCGACACGTACGGCTGATTCCCCGCGGCGGGCTCCCGCCCGGCCGTACCCGTACGGCTTCGTACGGCTCCATACATCCGATACGGCTCCGCACTCCCCGCGCAGCCGCGGTCGCGCCCGCCCGCCGCCGGGCCGCCGGGCGGTCCCGCGGTGCCGGAGCATCCCTCCGTACTCCCTGTGAGCACCTCGCGCGGGGACGTACGCGCGGTCGCCACCGAGGCGGAGTGCGGCATTCCGGGGTGTCTCGCCGGGCCTTCCCTCACCGTGACGAGCGGTTGACAGGCCGAAGCGCTCAAAGCCCGCGTGAGCCTCTTGGAGCCCCTGCCCGAATATGGGGAGTCGGACAGGTCGGTCCGAGGGCGGCACATGAGGACTCAGCTACCGGCAAACCCCCATTCGTGTCGGCGGTACCGGTAGACTGGTGGACAATCCCGCCACCTTGCGGAACATGTCGAACGACGCAGCCGTCCCCGCCTGCCCGGAGAACGGCTTGTGCTGTGCCAGAAAGGGCGCTTCGTGGCCGATTCCGGCAACCCCAACGAGATCAACCCGTCCACTCCCGCCGACGGAGGCGGCGAGGTCACCGCCTCGTACGACGCCAGCGCGATCACCGTCCTGGAGGGCTTGGACGCGGTCCGCAAGCGGCCCGGCATGTACATCGGCTCGACCGGTGAGCGTGGGCTTCATCACCTGGTGTACGAGGTCGTCGACAACTCCGTCGACGAGGCGCTCGCCGGGCACGCGGACACCATCGACGTGACTATCCTCGCCGACGGCGGGGTCCGGGTCGTGGACAACGGCCGCGGTATCCCGGTGGGGATCGTGCCCTCGGAGAACAAGCCCGCGGTCGAGGTCGTGCTGACCGTGCTGCACGCGGGCGGCAAGTTCGGCGGCGGCGGCTACGCCGTCTCCGGCGGTCTGCACGGTGTTGGCGTCTCGGTCGTCAACGCGCTCTCCACCAAGGTCGCCGTCGAGGTCAAGACCGACGGCCACCGCTGGACCCAGGACTACAAGCTCGGCGTCCCCACCGCGCCCCTCGCCCAGAACGAGGCGACGGAGGAGACCGGCACGTCGGTGACCTTCTGGGCCGACGGCGACATCTTCGAGACCACCGAGTACTCCTTCGAGACGCTCTCCCGGCGCTTCCAGGAGATGGCCTTCCTGAACAAGGGCCTGACCCTGACGCTGACCGACGAGCGGGAGTCCGCGCGCGCCACCGCCGGCGCCGACTCGGCCGAGGAGCAGGACTCCGACCAGGCGCGCACGGTCACGTACTACTACGAAGGCGGCATCGTCGACTTCGTCAAGTACCTGAACTCGCGCAAGGGCGAGCTGATCCACCCCACGGTGATCGACATCGAGGCCGAGGACAAGGAGCGCATGCTCTCGGTCGAGATCGCGATGCAGTGGAACTCTCAGTACACCGAGGGCGTTTACTCCTTTGCGAACACCATCCACACGCATGAGGGGGGTACGCATGAGGAGGGTTTCCGCGCCGCGCTCACGGGGCTGGTCAACCGGTACGCCCGGGACAAGAAGCTGCTCCGCGAGAAGGACGACAACCTCTCCGGTGAGGATATCCGCGAGGGTCTGACGGCGATCATCTCGGTCAAGCTGGGCGAGCCGCAGTTCGAGGGCCAGACCAAGACCAAGCTGGGCAACACCGAGGCGAAGACCTTCGTCCAGAAGGTGGTGCACGAGCACCTCACCGACTGGTTCGACCGCAACCCCAACGAGGCCGCGGACATCGTCCGCAAGGCCATCCAGGCGCAGACGGCACGGGTCGCCGCCCGTAAGGCCCGTGATCTGACCCGCCGCAAGGGGCTGCTGGAGTCGGCTTCCCTCCCCGGAAAGCTCAGCGACTGTCAGTCGAACGACCCGACGAAGTGCGAGATCTTCATCGTCGAGGGTGACTCCGCCGGTGGTTCGGCGAAGTCCGGCCGCAACCCGATGTACCAGGCGATCCTGCCCATCCGCGGCAAGATCCTGAACGTCGAGAAGGCCCGGATCGACAAGATCCTCCAGAACACCGAGGTGCAGGCGCTGATCTCGGCCTTCGGTACCGGAGTCCACGAGGACTTCGACATCGAGAAGCTCCGCTATCACAAGATCATCCTGATGGCGGACGCCGACGTCGACGGCCAGCACATCAACACGCTGCTGCTGACCTTCCTCTTCCGCTTTATGCGTCCGCTGGTCGAGGCCGGTCATGTGTTCCTCTCCCGCCCGCCGCTCTACAAGATCAAGTGGGGTCGGGACGACTTCGAGTACGCGTACTCGGACCGCGAGCGCGACGCCCTGGTCGAGCTGGGCAAGCAGCAGGGCAAGCGGATCAGGGAGGACTCGATCCAGCGCTTCAAGGGTCTGGGCGAGATGAACGCCGAGGAGCTGCGCGTCACCACGATGGACGTGGAGCACCGGGTGCTCGGCCAGGTGACGCTGGACGACGCCGCCCAGGCCGACGACCTCTTCTCCGTACTGATGGGTGAGGACGTCGAGGCCCGCCGCTCGTTCATCCAGCGCAATGCCAAGGACGTTCGCTTCCTCGACATCTGAGTCGGTCCCAGCCGTCCGAGCTGACCGTACGAAAGGACAGAAGACCGGCTATGGCCGACGAGAACAATCCCGCCACCACCGAGGAGCCCGCGGGCACCGCCGCTGCCGCGGAGGAGCCGCAGATGCGGATCGAGCCCGTCGGGCTCGAAACGGAGATGCAGCGGTCGTACCTCGACTACGCGATGTCCGTGATCGTCTCGCGTGCGCTGCCCGACGTCCGGGACGGGCTCAAGCCCGTCCACCGCCGGGTGCTCTACGCGATGTACGACGGCGGCTACCGGCCCGAGAAGGGCTTCTACAAGTGCGCCCGCGTGGTCGGCGACGTCATGGGTACGTACCACCCCCACGGCGACTCCTCCATCTACGACGCCCTGGTCCGGCTGGCCCAGCCCTGGTCGATGCGGATGCCGCTGGTCGACTCCAACGGCAACTTCGGTTCCCCGGGCAACGACCCGGCCGCCGCCATGCGGTACACCGAGTGCAAGATGATGCCGCTGTCCATGGAGATGCTCCGGGACATCGACGAGGAGACCGTCGACTTCCAGGACAACTACGACGGCCGCAACCAGGAGCCGACGGTCCTTCCGGCGCGCTTCCCGAACCTGCTGGTCAACGGCTCCGCGGGGATCGCGGTCGGCATGGCGACCAATATCCCGCCGCACAATCTGCGCGAGGTCGCGGCCGGTGCCCAGTGGGCGCTGGAGCACCCCGAGGCCACGCACGAGGAGCTTCTCGACGCGCTGATCGAGCGGATCAAGGGCCCCGACTTCCCGACCGGTGCGCTGGTCGTGGGCCGCAAGGGCATCGAGGAGGCGTACCGTACCGGCCGCGGCTCCATCACGATGCGCGCGGTCGTCGAGGTCGAGGAGATCCAGAACCGCCAGTGCCTGGTGGTCACGGAGCTGCCGTACCAGGTCAACCCGGACAACCTCGCGCAGAAGATTGCCGACCTGGTCAAGGACGGCAGGGTCGGCGGGATCGCCGACGTCCGCGACGAGACCTCGTCCCGGACCGGCCAGCGTCTGGTGATCGTCCTCAAGCGGGACGCGGTCGCCAAGGTCGTCCTCAACAACCTCTACAAGCACACCGACCTCCAGACCAACTTCGGCGCGAACATGCTGGCGCTGGTCGACGGTGTGCCGCGGACGCTCTCCCTGGACGCGTTTATCCGCCACTGGGTGACCCACCAGATCGAGGTCATCGTCCGGCGGACCCGCTTCCGGCTGCGCAAGGCGGAGGAGCGGGCCCACATCCTGCGCGGTCTGCTCAAGGCGCTGGACGCGATCGACGAGGTCATCGCGCTGATCCGGCGCAGCGACACCGTCGAGATCGCGCGCGGCGGCCTGATGGACCTGCTGGCGATCGACGAGCTCCAGGCCAACGCGATCCTGGAGATGCAGCTGCGCCGGCTGGCGGCCCTGGAGCGGCAGAAGATCGTCCAGGAGCACGACGAGCTCCAGGCCAAGATCAACGAGTACAACGCGATCCTGGCCTCCCCCGCCAAGCAGCGCCAGATCGTCAGCGAAGAGCTGGCCGTCCTGGTCGACAAGTACGGGGACGACCGGCGCTCGCAGCTCGTGCCCTTCGACGGTGACATGTCCATCGAGGACCTGATCGCCGAAGAGGACATCGTCGTCACCATCTCGCGCGGCGGCTATGTGAAGCGCACCAAGACCGACGACTACCGCTCCCAGAAGCGCGGCGGCAAGGGGGTGCGGGGCACCAAGCTGAAGGAGGACGACATCGTCGACCACTTCTTCGTCTCCACCACCCACCACTGGCTGCTCTTCTTCACCAACAAGGGCCGGGTCTACCGGGCCAAGGCCTATGAGCTGCCGGACGCGGGCCGGGACGCCCGTGGCCAGCACGTGGCCAATCTGCTGGCCTTCCAGCCGGACGAGCAGATCGCCGAGATCCTGGCCATCCGGGACTACGAGGCCGCGCCGTACCTGGTGCTCGCCACCAAGGGCGGACTGGTCAAGAAGACCCCGCTGAAGGACTACGACTCGCCGCGCTCCGGCGGTGTCATCGCGATCAACCTCCGGGAGACCGAGGACGGCAGCGACGACGAGCTGATCGGTGCCGAGCTGCTGTCCGCCGAGGACGATCTGCTGCTGATCAGCAAGAAGGCGCAGTCGATCCGGTTCACCGCGACGGACGAGGCGCTGCGGCCGATGGGCCGGGCCACCTCGGGCGTCAAGGGGATGAGTTTCCGCGAGGGCGACGAGCTGCTCTCGATGAATGTCGTCCGGCCGGGTACGTTCGTCTTCACCGCCACCGACGGCGGGTACGCGAAGCGGACCGCGGTCGACGAGTACCGCGTCCAGGGCCGCGGCGGCCTCGGTATCAAGGCCGCCAAGATCGTGGAGGACCGTGGATCGCTCGTGGGCGCGCTGGTGGTCGAGGAAACCGACGAGATTCTCGCCATCACCCTCGGCGGTGGTGTGATTCGTACGCGAGTCAATGAAGTCCGGGAGACCGGGCGTGACACCATGGGTGTCCAGTTGATCAACCTGGGCAAGCGCGATGCCGTCGTCGGGATCGCACGCAACGCCGAGGCCGGTCGG
The DNA here is from genome assembly GCF_003932715.1 of Streptomyces tsukubensis. Lineage (NCBI taxonomy): Bacteria > Bacillati > Actinomycetota > Actinomycetes > Kitasatosporales > Streptomycetaceae > Streptomyces > Streptomyces tsukubensis. The sequence goes on from NZ_CP020700.1 coordinate 3,957,951, forward strand.
GAGGCCGAGGAAGTCGACGGAACCGAAGTCGGCGCCGACGGAACCGAATCGACCCCGGTGACCTCTGAAGAGGTCAGGGGGATTGGTGTGGCCGGTGCTGGACCGGCCGAGGCGGCCGCCGAGGGCATTGAGTCCTCGGCCGGGGAGCACGAGGAGTAAGCGCGTGAGTGGAGCCACGGGAGCCGGACCGGCTGCTGCCGGAGCTGCGAAAGCCGCGAAGTCGAACGGTCCCCGTGGCTCTGCCACGGACTCCCAGGGGGTTTCGGTGACAGGAGCTGCGGACAGGTCGTCCCCGGTGTTCGACGGAAAGCGCCCGGCGGGGCAGGCCCCTGCGGGCCCGTACCACCCGCCGCAGGCGTACCGGACACCGGAGGACGGCGACGCCCACGCGGGCGTCAGGATGCCGCGTACGGGTGCCCGGACGACCCCGCGGACGCGCAAGGCGCGGCTGCGGGTGGCGAAGGCGGACCCGTGGTCGGTGATGAAGGTGAGCTTCCTGCTCTCCATCGCGCTCGGTATCTGTACGGTCGTCGCTTCGGCGGTGCTGTGGATGGTCATGGACGCGATGGGCGTCTTCTCGACCGTCGGCGGCACCATCAGTGAGGCCACCGGGTCGAACGAGAGCAACGGCTTCGACCTTCAGGCGTTCCTGTCGCTGCCGCGGGTGCTGATCTTCACCTCGGTGATCGCGGTGATCGACGTGGTCCTCGCGACGGCGCTGGCCACGCTGGGCGCGTTCATCTACAACCTCTCCGCGGGCTTTGTGGGCGGCGTCGAGCTGACCCTGGCGGAGGACGAGTAGTCCCCTTTACACATCGCCGTTCCGCTCTCCCGCTGCCGTGCGGGTGGGCGGGACGGCAGCGGTCCGGTGTTCCGGGCCGTCTTCCGGGCACGGGTCCGGGCCGCGATGGTCCGGACCCGTGCCCGGGTCTGTTTCGGGCCGGGTGCCGGGGCCTGTGCCCGCGGCCTGTTCCGGGGCCCTCGCAGGGCCCGGCGGTGGTGCGGTGGGATACGGATTTGGGAGCTGCGCCGCAGGTGCGCTAATCTTCAGAGGTCAGCGCGTAGCGCGGCGGGGCTATAGCTCAGTTGGTTAGAGCGCATCCCTGATAAGGATGAGGCCACAGGTTCAAATCCTGTTAGCCCCACATGATGGAAACCCCTGGGTGATCTCACCCGGGGGTTTTCTGCATTCGGTGCGGCTTCGACCCGTGTGCGGCCGTGTTCGACGCCGGTCCGGACGAGGCTTCGGCGCTGCTTCTCCGTGAGACCGGCCACCCGCGCGGGGCCGCCGCCCCTGAGCCGCCCTTTCCCTGCCCCGGTGGCCGTCGGCCCTGTGGGCCGGAGGTCGGGCGGGCGCCTTGCTCTCATCGGGGGCGGGTCGTAGCCTGGCATCCGGATCTGATGGGTCGTCAGATAAGGAGGGTGCGGCGTGGTCGGCACCGAGCAGGAGCACGGCGGCAGAGACCTACCCCGGGTCATCAGCGTGGACGACCACGTGATCGAACCGGCGCACCTCTTCGAGACCTGGCTTCCGGCCCGGTACCGGGACCGCGGTCCCAAGCCGTTCACCGCGGGCATCGGGGAGCTGGCGTACGTGGGTGGGAAGTACCGGTTCACCACGGATCCGGACGGCCAGCGGACCGATTGGTGGCGGTACGAGGACGAGATCTTCCCGTACAAGCGGATCATCGCCGCCGTCGGCTTCTCGCGCGACGAGATGACCCTCGACGGCATCACCCGCGAGGAGATGCGCCGCGGCTGCTGGGATCCGAAGGCCCGGCTGGCGGATATGGACCTCAACCACGTCGAGGCCTCCCTCTGTTTTCCCACCTTCCCCCGTTTCTGTGGACAGACCTTCGCGGAGGCCCGGGACAAGGAGGTGGCCCTGGCCTGTGTGCGTGCGTACAACGACTGGATGGTGGAGGAGTGGTGCGGTGACAGCGGCGGGCGGCTGATCCCGCTCTGTCTGATCCCGCTGTGGGACGTGGGGCTCGCGGTCGCCGAGATCCGGCGGAATGCGGCGCGCGGGGTGCGGGCGGTGACCTTCTCCGAGATTCCGACTCATCTGGGGTTGCCGTCGATCCACTCCGGGTATTGGGATCCCTTCTTCGCGGCCTGCGAGGAGACCGGGACCGTGGTGAACATGCACATCGGGTCGTCGTCGCAGATGCCGGCCGCCTCTCCGGACGCCCCGCCCGCCGTGCAGGCCGCGCTCAGCTTCAACAACGCGATGGCGTCGATGATGGACTTCCTCTTCAGCGGGGTGCTGGTGCGGTTCCCGGCGCTGAAGCTGGCGTACAGCGAGGGGCAGATGGGGTGGATCCCGTACGCGCTGGAGCGCGCCGACGACGTATGGGAGGAGCACCGGGCCTGGGGCGGGGTGCGGGATCTGATACCCGAGCCGCCGTCCGTGTACTACTACCGGCAGATCTTCTGCTGCTTCTTCCGGGACCGGCACGGGATCGAGGCCATCGAGAGGGTGGGGGTGGACAACGCCACCTTCGAGACGGACTATCCGCATGTGGACTCCACCTGGCCGGATACGAAGCGGGTCGCGGCGGAGCACGTCGGAGGGCTCTCGGACGAGGTGGCGTACAAGCTGCTGCGCGGGAACGCGATCCGGATGCTCGGCCTCCCCCTCGACCGGGACCGTCCCTTCGGCCGGGGCCCGGATCCGGCCCGGGACGGGCCGCGGGGCGCTGCCGCCTGACGGGTCCGGGCGCCTGCTGCCACCTGGCGGAACGGGCCCGGGCGGGGCGATCGAACGGATGGCCGTGAGCGGTACGGGCCGCCGGGGCAAGGGGTACACAGGTCACCGATCGGTATCGGTCGGTGTGTATAGTCGGGCGCCAGAAGTCCTCATACGTCAAGGAAAGACGAGGTCGCGCGGTGAAGAAGCTTCTCCTGGTCGCACTGGCCGCCATCGGCGGGCTCCTCGTGTACCGCCAGATCCAGGCGGACCGCGCCGAGCAGGACCTGTGGACGGAGGCGACCGACTCCGTACCCGCAGGCTCCGGTGTGTGAGACCCAGCGGTCGTAGTCCTCAGACTCGGCAGAGCCCCGGTCGCCGCAAGGTGCGACCGGGGCTCTGTGCTGTCCGGAGGCGGTACGGGTGGGGGCCGGGCGGTGTCGGAAGTGGCTCAGACACTGCCCAGGGCCCAGAAGCCGACGGCGTAGCAGACCAGGGCCAGGACGAGCAGGGGGATCGCGAACCTGAGGGGTGGGAGCGCCCGTTTGCGGCGGCGGGCGGCCCGGCGGATTTCGGCGCGGGAAAGGGGAACCCGCGGGCTCTGGGCGGTGTAGGTACGAGTAGGGGGTGTCCGAGGGGTTCCGTACGGCAGCGGGGTCGTCGGAGCGGTCTGCCCGTGCGGGCGGGGCGGCTCGGACGCCTGGGCCGAAAGGGGGTGTGCGCCGTGGGCGACGGCGGGTGCGGCGGGCGCGAGAGGGAGTCCGGGAGGGGCCGGCGGCGCCTTCGGGGGCGCTTCCGGTGGCGTGTGCGGTACGGGCAGAGGGGAAGCCGGTGCCGCGCCGAGCGGGGTGGCGGGAGTGGTGCCGGGGGTGCTGCCGATCGGGTGCGGCGGTGGGGTCGGCGGCTGGCTGGGTGGTGCCGGGACCATGGCGACGCCGCCGGTGTGCGGTGGCACCGGAGGTACGGGCGGGAGCGCGGGGAGGGCGGAAGAGCTGCTCCCCTGGGTGGGGCCGACGGGCCCGGCGGGGGTCGGAGCGCCGGACGGAATGCCGCTGCTGCCCGTGCCGCGCAGGCCCGGGCCGTGAGGGCCTGTGCCAGTGGTTCCGGCAGGGTGGGAGGCGGAGTCCCCTGCGGGGAAGTCTCCGCTGCCGCCCGTTCGGTCGAAGGCTCCGGACCCGCCGGGGTGGGAAGGGCCGGGGTCCGGTGCGGGGGCCGTGGTGGTGCGGCCGGTTCCGACGGTACGGGGAGGGGGTCCCTCGGGGCCGTCGGGGCCGAAGCCCTCCGGAAGCGGCTCCAGTTGGTCGAAGATCTCCACCGGCTCGTCGTCGGGGCCGGGCTCCGGGAGGGCGTCGATTGCCGCGAGAAGCGCCTTGCGGGCCCCGGCCGCGGACTTGAAGCGGTCCTCCGGATCGGGCTGGAGCAGCCCGGCCAGCACCTGCCACAGGGGTTCCGCGATCCCGAGCGGGGCGCCCGGGGTGCCGTGTTCGACGAAGTGCTCGACCAGGGCGTCCGCGTCGGGTTTCTGGCCCTGGAGGAGATAGAGGCCGACCAGACCGACGGCGAAGAGGTCCGCGGGGAAGTCGGGCTCGGCGCCGGTCATCTGCTCGGGTGCGAAGTAGCCAGGGGTACCGACCACATAGTTGGTCTCGGTCAGCCGTGGTTCGCCCTTGCGCATGGCGATGCCGAAGTCGGAGAGCCGCAGATGGGGGCGGCCCGTGCCGGTGGCCTCCAGCAGGATGTTCGCGGGCTTGATGTCCCGGTGGACCACGCCCTCCGCATGGACCGCGGAGAGACCGGCGAGCAACTGGTCGAGCAGGGCACAGACATAGTGCGGCGGCAGCGGCCCGTAGTCGCCGATCACATGTGCCAGCGAGCCGCCGCCCACCAGGTCCATGGTGAACAGGACCTTGTCGTCGTCCGCCGCCCAGCTGGCGGGGGCCAGCACATGGGGGTGGTCGATCCGCATGGCCTGCTCACGGACGAACCGCAGCAGGGTATGGGCGTCGCTCTGCTGGAGCACCTTGGCCGCGACATACCGCCGGCGCCGGTGGTCCCAGGCACGCCAGACGGCGCCCACACCTCCGTGCCCGATCGGGTCGATCAGCTCGTACCGAGCGGCGAAGACCTCACCCATGGCGCTGTGCCCGCTCCTCGTTCCCTCGTGAGGCGCCTGCCCCGCCTCGCTGCTGCCCCGCGGCCGCTCCCGGGAGCCGCGGGACCCGCCGTATCGCCGCGGGCGGTCAGCTCTGGTGCGACTCGTAGTGGGCGACGGCGTCCGCGGTGCGTCCGGCCCCGTACACCCGGAGGAACTCTGCCAGCTCGGGGTGGGTGGGGGCGAGAGAATCCGCGGCGTCGATGATGTCCCCGGCGGCGGCCACCGACCGCAGCAGTGACTGGATCTCCCGCACCACCCGGCGTACGGTCGGCGCGCCCGAGCTGGTGGTGGTCTGTCCGGTGCCGGTCAGAACGGATCCCCCCTGGGACTTCTTGATCTCTTCCATGCGGTCGGCCGCCTCGACGGCGCTGACGCTGCCGTCCGCGACCTGGCTCGCCAGTTCCTGAAGCGCCTGTACCCGCTGGACCACGGCAGGGTTGCCGATCTTGGCCCGCTGGCCGCTCATCAGCTGGGAGAGCATCGGCGCCGACAGACCGAGCACGGCCGCGAGCCGGGCCTGGTTCAGCCCCAGATCGTCGATGAGCCTGCGGAACAGCGCCCCGAGCGGCTCCCCGTACCAGTTCCGCTGCAGCTCCCTGGCTCTGGCGGTCGTCTCCTGCTGAGCGGCGTCCATGTGCGTCTCCCCATCGCTTCCCCGAGGCGCGCTTCACTGCTGCGAACCACGCCGTGCATCTTACGGAGAGTGGTCGTTCACCGGGAGTCCCAATCCCTTTGCAGGATGACGCCGAATACCCGGTATTCTGGTGCGCGGCGACGGCCCGGATCCCCGATCCGGTACCTCGCTCCCTTACCCGGGGCCTTAGCTCAGTTGGTAGAGCGCTGTCTTTGCATGGCAGATGTCAGGGGTTCGACTCCCCTAGGCTCCACAAGCCGGGAGAGGTCCCTCCGCGATGGTGCGGAGGGGCCTCTCGGCGTTTGCGCGGTGATGGCCCCTGTCGCCCGTGGCGGGGCCGTGTCCACAAGGCCCTGAGGCAGGTCCGCCGTGGAGTCGCCCGGGCAGCCCCGCACCGGATGCCGTTGTCGCGGGGACGCGGCAGGGTGGCGATGAGCAGGGTTTCTACGCCTTCCCGCGCGGACCTGCCGCCGCGCAGACAAGGACTGGTCATGGACGTCATCCGCCGCCCGTGTTCCCCTTCGAACCGTGTCCGGCGGTCTGCCGCCGCTGTGGGGGCCGGTCTGCTGGTCGTGGTTCTCGGTGGGTGCTCGGGCCTCGGGCGTACTTCCGTCGGGATCGTCGCCTACGACACCGAGAAGAAGAAGCACGTCCTGGTGAACAGCCCGCCCGTGAAGGGATGCCATGGGATCGGCGGCGCGGGGGCGGTGGCGCTGACCAACGACACCCTGGTCGATCTGATCGCCTATCCCACGGCCGACTGCTCCGGGAAGGACTCCATCTATGTGGCGACCATGACCTCCGATGTGGTCGCACCCGGAGCGGGGGTCTGGAAGAGCTACAGCTTCGTGCATTGAGCCCGTGCACCAGGGTGCATGAACCGAGAAGGCGGGCCGCCGAGTGTGCCGGGGCTGTTTCACGTGAAACAGCCCCGGTTCGCTTCCCCCGAGCCTTGCCCATAGGCCTGTCAGATGCCGAGGACCGTCAGGTCCAGTGCCGCTAGCCGGTCCGCTCCGGCCAGGGCGTCGATCTCGGCGATCCTTCCGTCCCGGATCGTGAAGGCCATGACGGAGAACGGCGATCCGTCGGGGGCCATGGACACAAAGCCCGCCGCGCCGTTGACGAGCGCCGGACGGGCATCCGCGGCGAGACGGGTGTAGGTGATCGCGTTCCGGGCCACCTGCTCGGCGCCGCGGACGATATCGCCCGGCCGCAGCCCGCCCCAGTCGGACCTGACGACCACATCCGGGTCCAGGACCGCGATCAGCCCCTCGAAGTCGCCCTCGCGGGCCGCCGCGAGGAAGGCGTTCACGACGGCCCGCTGGCGGTGGACGTCGGTTTCCGGAGCCGGGGTGCCCTGGACACGCCGCCGGGCCCTGCTGGCGAGCTGTCGCGTCGCCGCGGGGGTGCGGTCCACGATCGGCGCGATCTCGTCGAAGGGCACGGCGAAGAGATCGTGCAGGACGAACGCCAGCCGTTCGGCCGGTGCCAGGGTCTCCAGCACCACGAGCAGGGCGAGCCCCACGGAGTCGGCCAGCTCCGCCTCGTGCTCCGGATCCCGGCCCTCCGGCTTGTCGATCACCGGATCGGGCAACCGGACAACGTCCAGCGAGTCCTCCTGCCGCCGGGCGCGGGAGCTGAGCATGTTCAGACAGACTCGGCTGACGATGGTGGTCAGCCAGCCGCCCAGATTCTCCACATCGTCGGTGCCCGCCCGGCTCACCCGCAGCCAGGCCTCCTGGACCGCGTCCTCCGCCTCGCCGGTGGAGCCCAGCATGCGGTAGGCGACCGCGCGCAGACGCCCCCGGTGCTCCTCGAAGCGCTCCGCCAGCAGGTCGTTCTCGTTCATCCGTCCTCTTCCTCCGTAGCCGTGTCCCAGAGGTCTGACCACCCGGAGGCGGCCGATGTGACACGTCCGGGGAATTTTCCCGGGGCGGCCGGGGCCGATCGGATGATCCGGGAAACGGCCGGTACGACGGGGTGACGATCGGACGGGTCGCCGGGCCGGATCGTGCGCAACGTAAGGTCCCCGCTCCGGTCCCGCCACCCGGGATGGACCGTTCGGGTGGTGTTCATCGGAAGAACCGCTTAGCAACGGCGTCGGTCCTTCGCAACTCGGGATCCGTACACATCATGAGAAAGGTATGCAGATCACCCAACCGGAAAGTGAGAGGTCATGACCGCCCAGAAGGTCAGAGAGATGTGGAACGCGGTCCTTGCCGCGCTCGTCGCGCTGCTGGCGGCGCTCGGCTTCGCCGCACCCGCCGCGGCTCGGATCCAGCCCGCCGGCGCTCCGGCCGAGCCGGTGCTCCCGACGCTCGGCGCGGACTCGCCCGCCGGGGCCACCGCCGCGGCAGAAGGGGGTGCTCCGGATCAGGCGGATCAGGCGGATCCCGGCCGGCCGGCCGCGGGTCCGGACACCGGGCAGCAGGACCGGACCCGGAGCCTGATCCCGGAACGGGTCAGGGAGCTCGTCCGGGAGCGGGGAGGGGCCGTACGGTCGCTGCTGTCGACGCTGATTCCGTCCCAGACCCAGCGGTGGCACGCCGGGCCGCGCGAGAAGTCGCTCCCGCCGACCATCAAGCAGCGCATCGGCGCCGAGGCCCACGGCTCGTCCCCGTCGGTCCGCAGGATCCCGCTGTTCGACACCGACGCCCCGGACGCCGCTCCGGAGCCGGAGACCGCCGGCCGTGCGTCCGCCGCGGACGGCTCATCGGGCCACGGTGCCGGTGCCGGGACGCGTGACTCCGGCCGGACCGCCGACCGCACCGTTGTTCCGGCGGCCCGTTCGTCCTTCACCACGGCCGCGTGAGACGCCGGTTTTCGCGTACGCGGCACCCCGACGGCTCCGACAGGGCACGGCCGGCACAGCTGTCCCGACCCCGACCGGACCGGCGGCTCCGACCACCGGAACCCGCCGTACGTGAAGAACCCGCCCCGGGCGAAGAAGCCGTCGTACGCGAAGGACACGTCGTATCCGGGGTGAGCGCCGCTTACGGGCAGCGCGGGATCACCGGAGAGCATGCGGCAGCCCCCGGGCACCGGAACTCACCCGGAGGACCGCAGGTGCCGACGGCTCGGGCAGCGCCGAACACCACCGCCGGTACGCGATGCGATCAGGGACGGTCGTCCCGCTCCGCGTCCGCCTCGTCCTGCTTGGCCCGTACCTCGGGATCCAGCGCCTCCGGACTGCCGTCGACGGACGACAGCGGATCGCGGCCCGGGTCCGGAACCTCGGTCGCCTCGGGCGGCTCCACCAGCCAGTCGGGATTCGCCTGCCGGTCCCACCACTTCCACGCCACGACCGCCACGACCGCCACCCCACCGACGATCGCGAGCCCCTTGACGAGCCGGCCGGCCTTCGCCCGCCGCCGGTGTTTGCGCACCAGTCCCTGAATCTCCCCCGCCGTCACCCCGCCGCGCAGTGCGGCCAGTGCGGCATTCGACCTGACAACGGCTTCCTCGCCCACGGGCTGAGCCACGGCCACCGCGTGTTCGATCCGCGGACGGCTGTAATCCGCCGCCTGACGTGCGGCCTTCCGGGCCTCGTACACGGTCCGGTGCGCTGCCGCGTCCACCTTCGGCGGCACATGCGGCGCCACATGCGCGCCGTACTGCAGACGCGCCTGAGCGGCGGTCCGCCGCGCTGTCTCCGAGACGCGGGGCGCGATGCGCGCGCGGGCTTCCTGCGCGTAGTACACGGCGTGGTCCCGGGCCGTACCGGCATAGGGCGCCACCACCTCCGCCGCGTGGAGCACGCTCTCCTTCGCCGTATCGGTAGCGGTGCGAACGCTGTCCAAGCGGGTCACAGGAACCTCCTCATCGGTGGCTTTACGGGACACATCCGGGTGCACCCCGCTTCCCACCCCAGTTCGGTGCATGTCGTCTGATCGCCTATCCGTCTGTGGGAAAATCATGCCGTCAGGCCGGGGCCTCGGCATGCGGTGCGGGCATCCGGGTCATCCGGCCCGTACCCCGCTCGTGGCGTTCCATGGCTTTCCGGCCGCTTTTCGGCCGGTGCGGTCCATCCGTGCGAGGATTCGGGGCGACCGACAAGACCATGCGGAACCAGCGGAAGGCAGGATCGTGGCCGAGCAGCTTTACGCCACCCTCAAGACCAACCAGGGCGACATCGAGATCCGGCTGCTGCCGAACCACGCGCCCCAGACCGTCAAGAACTTCGTCGAGCTGGCGAACGGCGAGCGTGAGTGGGTCCACCCGCAGACCGGCCAGAAGACCACCGCCCGTCTCTACGACGGCACGGTCTTCCACCGGGTGATCAGCGGCTTCATGATCCAGGGCGGCGACCCGCTGGGCAACGGCACCGGTGGCCCGGGCTACAAGTTCAAGGACGAGTTCCACCCCGAGCTGGCCTTCACCAAGCCGTACCTGCTCGCCATGGCCAACGCCGGCCCGGGCACCAACGGCTCGCAGTTCTTCATCACCGTCTCCCCGACGACGTGGCTGACCGGCAAGCACACCATCTTCGGCGAGGTCACCAGCGACGCCGGCAAGAAGGTCGTGGACGCGATCGCCGGTGCCCAGACCAACCCGCGCACCGACCGCCCGGTGCAGGACGTGGTGATCGAGTCCGTGGTGATCGAGACCCGCGAGGGCTGATATCCGGCTTCCGGGAACAACCCGCCCCGCCCGTCCGTCTGGATGAGCGGGGCGGTGTGTTGCCGGGCCCGGGCCGGGGAAGCCGACGGAGAGACGCGGCGCCACCGGGCCACCGGGAGTACCGGACAGGAGTGCCGGACAGGAATGCGGGGACGGGCCGGGGCACCGGCCGCCCGCACGGAGCCGGGACGCCCGGCCGGGATGCTGAAGGACGTGGTGGAAGCTCATGGACCAGGCGCCAGGCCATCCGCAGGAGTCGCGCGGCGCGCACGGCCTGCCCGGGTGCTACCGCCATCCGGACCGCGAGACGGGCATCAGCTGTACCCGCTGTGAGCGGCCGATCTGCCCGGAGTGCATGATCAGCGCCTCCGTCGGCTTCCAGTGCCCGGACTGCGTCAGATCCGGTTCGGGTACGGGGCACGGTCCGGCTGCCAACCAGCCGCGGACCATCGCGGGCGGGGCGATCGCCGACGACTCCTTCCTGATCACCAAGATCCTCATCGGGATCAACCTCGCGGTCTTCGTCGCCGTGCTGGCGCTCGGTGACCGGTTCGTCGACGAGATGAGCCTGATCGGTCTGGCCTACAGCCCCCTGCTGGGGGAGGTCGTGGGCCTCGCCGACGGCCAGTGGTACCGCCTGCTGACGTCGGTCTTCCTCCACCAGGATCTGTCCCATATCGCGTTCAACATGCTGGCCCTGTGGTTCCTGGGCCGGATGGTCGAGCCTGCGCTGGGCCGGAGCCGCTTCCTCGTGCTCTATCTGCTCTCGGGCCTCGGCGGCGATGTCTTCGTCTATCTGCTGAGCGAGCCCAACCAGGCCACGATCGGCGCCTCGGGCGCGATCTTCGGCCTGGTCGGCGCCTTCGCCGTACTGCTGCGTCGGATGAATCTCGACCTGCGGCCGGTGGGCCTGATCATCGCGATCAGTGTGGTTCTGACGGTGGTGCGGCCGGGGGAGATCTCCTGGCAGGCGCACCTCGGCGGGCTGCTGACGGGCGGACTGCTCGCCCTGGCGATGGTGTACGCGCCCCGGGCGCACCGGAACGCGGTGCAGTGGGCCGCCGGGGCCGCGGTCCTGGTCGCGATCGTGGTGGCGCTGGCCGCCAGGACCGCTTATCTGACCTGATTCCGCCGGTCCGGGGCCGCGGACCCGGTCGGACCGGGCGGTACGGAACCGGGGCCGGGGGCCATGGACCCGGGCCGACCGGCCCCGGTCCTTCGGGCCCGGCCCCGGTCGGCCCGGTCCGCCCTCCGGCGCTGCCCGGGACTCACCGCCCGGCCCTTCGCTGAGCAGGGTTTTTCCCGGTACTCGGGATAGTTGTCCACAGCATGTGCCGAATCTTGTGCACGGTGTGGTACAGCACGGCGCCCCCTGCCGCCGCCGGGCTACTGCCCAGCGGGGACAAGGGGCGGAGGGTGGTCACCGGGATGGCGGACGGCGACTCGTGCAATCACACCGGCGTCAACCGCCGGAAGGTTATCCACAGATCGTCAGACCTTTTCCCCACTGTGGACAAGTTTGTGGACAGGTCTGTGGATAACTCGGGGGGAAGGGGCTCCGGGCGGAGCTACTTCCACTGGGTCGAGACGGCGAAACCGGCCGCGATAAAGCCGAAGCCCACCACGATGTTCCAGTTCCGGAGGTCCTCGATGGGCAGGCTGCCGTCGGTCACGTAGAACAGAACGATCCAGACAAGACCGATCAGAAACAGCGCAAGCATGACCGGTGCGACCCAGCTGCGATTGGTCAGCTTGATGTTCGTTGCTTGCTTGCCCGCCGGCGGCGTGTAGTCGGCCTTCTTGCGGATCCGTGACTTCGGCACGAGGGACTCTCCTGTCGATGCGCTGCGTGACCGCGCAGTGAACGGTGGCTGGCGCCGGGTCCGGAGGAAGCGAAGGGGACCACTGCCTCCCCCGGGCGTCCGTTAGCGTAGTGCTTCCGCGGCGCCTGGTGAGATAAGGGTACGCTGAGCAATTCTGCCGGTGGGCAGGGGCGCGGGGACAGGGGGCTGACCGGGATGTGGACGAACGGCACGGCGTACGGGCCTCCCGGCCCACGGACCGGGATCATCTGATGGGTGCCCGCCGGGTCGTGCTCCGGGCACTGACCGCCGCCGTCTTCGCCCTCGCCGGACTGATCTTCGTCACCAGCTTCAACACCGCCAAGGGCACCAACCTCCGCACCGACGACTCCCTGCTCAAGCTCTCCGATCTGGTCCAGCAGCGCAGCGACCGCAACGGCGAGCTCGACGACTCCACGGCGAAGCTCCGGAACGAGGTCGACTCCCTGGCCCGCGGCGACGACGGATACACCCGCGAGGAGGACGCCCGGTTCGGCGCCCTGAAGCGGGCGTCCGGCACCGAGAAGGTGACGGGCGGGGCGCTGAGCGTCACCCTCGACGACGCCCCGCCCGACGCCCGCGCCGCGCCCGGCTACCCCGAACCCGGGGCCAATGACCTCGTCATCCACCAGCAGGACCTCCAGGCCGTCGTGAACGCCCTGTGGGCGGGCGGTGCCAAGGGCATCCAGGTCATGGACCAGCGGCTGATCTCCACCAGCGCGGTGCGCTGCGTCGGCAACACCCTGATCCTCCAGGGCCGGGTCTACTCGCCCCCGTACAAGATCACCGCGGTCGGGGACCAGGAGCGGCTGCGCAAGGCCCTGGACCGCTCCCGGGCCGTCCAGAACTACCAGCTGTACGTGAAGGCGTACGGCCTCGGCTGGAAAGTGGACGAGCACGACACCGTGACTCTTCCGGGGTACTCCGGCACAGTGGACCTCCATCACGCGAAGCCCGTCGCCCCGTCGAGCCGAGCCGACTGAGCCCACCACCGGGCCCACCGGGCGGAGCCGGTGGCCGGGGCGGCTGCCGGAGCGGCCACACACCCTGGGGGTCCGCGGTGCCGGTGCGGCTGATCGTCCGCAGCCTCAGCGAGCTGTGCATCACGGCGGGCACGGTCACCGTGCTGTTCGTGGTCTATATCGTCCACTGGACCGGAGTGAAGGCGTCCGGTGCCACCGACGGGCAGATCGCGGTGCTCCAGGAGCAGTGGGCCCGCGGTCCGGCCGAACCGCCCGGGACCTCGGCCGCCCCCACCCCCTCGGCGGCTCCCGCGGAATCCACCGGTCCGCCGCCGGCGGCCGGATACCGGCCCGGCAAACCCTTCGCCGTGATGTACATCCCCCGTTTCGGCCGGGACTGGGACTGGCCCGTACTCGAAGGCACCGGGGTCGGCACCCTCAAGAAGGGCCTCGGCCACTACCCCCGTACCGCCGCACTCGGCCGGACCGGCAACTTCTCCGTGGCCGGACACCGCCGCACCTACGGCGATCCGTTCAAGGACTTCCCCGAGCTGCGCCCGAAGGACGCGGTCGTCCTCACCGACGGCACGGACTGGTACACGTACCGGATTGTCGAAAAGCCCTACCGAACGGTCCCGACCGATATCGGAGTGGTCGATCCCGTTCCGAAGAAGTCGCCTTTCGTACAACCCGGGCGCTACCTCACGCTGACCACGTGTGATCCGGAGTGGGGCAGCAGCCACCGGCTGATCGCCTGGGCGCGGCTGGAGGCCACCCGGCCTGTGACGCACGGCAAACCGGAAGCTTTGCGCGGCTGACCCGCAGCACCGTGCCGCCCCGTAATCTGGAGCGGTACCGAAACGAGAGGGACGGCATGTACGGCTGGATCTGGCGGCATCTGCCGGGCAACGTGTGGGTGCGTGCCCTCATCGCGCTCGTCCTGATCCTGGGGACCGTCTATCTGCTGTTCCAGTACGTCTTCCCATGGGCCGAGCCGCTGCTCCCGTTCAACGACGTCACGGTCGACGGAGCCGGATCCGGAACCGGAACCGAAGGGACCGAGGGGGCCACCCGATGAGCGAGCGGCGCGCACGCATCCTGGTCGTGGACAACTACGACAGCTTCGTCTTCAACCTGGTCCAGTACCTGTACCAGCTCGGCGCGGAGTGCGAGGTCGTACGGAACGACGAGGTCGCGCTCTCCCACGCCCAGGACGGCTTCGACGGTGTCCTGCTCTCCCCGGGCCCCGGCGCGCCCGAACAGGCCGGTGTCTGCATCGAGATGGTCCGGCACTGCGCCGCCACCGGTGTGCCCGTCTTCGGTGTCTGTCTGGGCATGCAGTCGATGGCCGTGGCGTACGGCGGAGTGGTCGACCGGGCGCCCGAGCTGCTGCACGGCAAGACCTCGCCGGTCGTCCACGAGGGCAAGGGCGTCTTCGCCGGGCTGCCGTCGCCGTTCACCGCCACCCGCTACCACTCCCTGGCCGCCGAGCCCGCGGCGCTGCCGGACGAGCTGGAGGTCACGGCGTGGACGGCGGACGGGATCATCATGGGCCTGCGGCACCGTGAACTCGCGGTCGAAGGGGTCCAGTTCCACCCCGAGTCGGTGCTCACCGAGCACGGGCACCTGATGCTGGCCAACTGGCTGGAGCAGTGCGGGGACGCGGGGGCGATCGGCCGTTCGGCGGGGCTGGCGCCGGTGGTGGGCAAGGCCCTGGTGTGACCGGGCGGGAGCCGGACCGGGGGGAGGGGATCTCGCCGTGGTTCACGGCGGGCGCCCGGGTCACCGGAGGCAGCGCCGCCGCGCACCGGCAGGACCCTCAGCAGGCCCAGCAGGCCCCACAGCCTCAGCAGCAGGCCCCGGGGGAGCCCGCACCCCTGTCCGCGCCCCCGCCGCGGTCCCGTGGCGCGGGGGACACCGCGGTCATGCCCGTGATCGGCGATACCCCTCAGGCCCCTCAGGCCCCTCATCAATCCCCTGAAGGCGCTCAGACCCTTCAAGCCTCCGAAGACCCTCGGGCACCTGAAGCCTCTGCCGTACCCGATGCTTCTGACGCCCCCGGGGCCTTCGACGAGCCGTCCGCCCCGCCCCCGGACCGCACTCCCCCGGTCCCGTCCGGTCCCGGCCGGGCCGAACGCCGCCGGGCCGCCGCCGCGGCCGCCAAGAAGGGCCGCGGCGGACGTCGGCAGCCCCCCACGGCCTCCGCCGCCGCGCCCGGAGAACCCGGCCGCCCCCTCACCCGGGTCGAGGCCCGCGCCGCCGCCCGCGCGGCCAAGGACAGCCCGGCCGTGATCGCCAGCCGGGCCATGGGCGAGCTGTTCATCACCTTCGGTGTGGTCATGCTGCTCTTCGTCACCTACCAGCTCTGGTGGACCAACGTCCGGGCCGGGATGGAGGCGGGCAAGGAGAAGCAGCGCATCCAGCAGAGCTTCACGGACACCGAGCGCGCCCCCGGCGCCTTCCGGCCCGGCGAGGGGTTCGCCATCATGTACATCCCCAAGCTGGACGTCGTCGTCCCGGTCGCCGAGGGCATCGACAAGAAGAAGGTCCTGGACCGGGGGATGGTGGGCCGCTATGCGGAGGGCCGGCTCAAAACGGCCATGCCGTCCGACCGTACGGGCAACTTCGGGGTCGCGGGCCACCGCAACACCCATGGCGAACCGTTCCGCTACATCAACCGCCTCAAGCCCGGTGACCCGATCGTCGTCGAGACCCGGGACGCGTACTACACCTACGAGATGGCGAGCATCCTGCCGCAGACCGCACCGTCCAACGTCGCGGTCCTCGACCCCGTACCTCGCGGCTCGGGATTCACGGGACCCGGCCGGTACATCACGCTCACCACCTGCACGCCCGAGTTCACCAGTACGTACCGCATGATCGTGTGGGGCAGGATGGTCGAGGAGCGGCCGCGCAGCAAGGGCAAGCCCGACGCCCTCGTAGGCTAAGGCCGGCCCGGTTGCTCTCCGGGCCGCCCGCCGCCTCACGCGCCACCAGGAAACAGACGGGAACAGGTGCAGCAGTGTCACGTGCACGCAGCCGGATCGCCGGTGTCATCAGTGTCCTCGGCGAACTGCTGATCACCGCGGGCGTGGTGCTCGGTCTCTTCGTCGCCTACTCGCTGTGGTGGACCAATGTGATAGCCGACCGGGAGGCGGCCCGCCAGAGCGGCGAGGTACGCGACGGCTGGAAGGCGAACAACGCGCCGCGCGGCCTCGACACCAAGGACGGCATCGGCTTCCTCCACGTACCCGCCATGAAGAACGGCGAGGTGCTGGTGAAGCGGGGCACCGACCCCGAGGAGCTGAACGACGGGATCGCGGGCTACTACACCCAGCCGGTCAGATCGGCGCTGCCGTGGGACGCCCGGGGCAACTTCACGCTGGCCGCGCACCGCGACGGCCACGGCGCAAAGTTCCACAACATCCACAAGATCAGGACGGGTGATCCGGTCGTCTTCGAGACGAAGGACACCTGGTACGTCTACAAGGTCTACAAGACGCTGCCGAAGACCTCCAAGTACAACGTGGAAGTGCTGAACCCGGTGCCGAAGGAGTCCGGGAAGACCAAGCCGGGCCGGTACATCACCCTCACCACCTGCACCCCCATCCTCACCTCCGACTACCGCTACATCGTCTGGGGCGAGCTGGTGCGGGCGGAGAAGGTCGACCGGGAGCGCACCAAGCCGGCGGAGCTGCGCTGAGCGGTCCGTACCGGGACCTCCCGGGTACGGACCAGTGGCAAGCGGTACGGGGAAGGCCCCGGCACCCTGGTGGGCGCCGGGGCCTTCCCCGTACTACTCCGTCACTCCGCTCCGTACCCGCTGCGGGTACGGAGGCCGGTCCGGTGTCAGTCGCTGCCGTCGCCGCCGCCGATGATCAGGCCGCCGCCGTTCCCGTTGCCACCGTTGCCGTTCCCGCCGTTGCCATTGCCGTTGCCGCCGAAGTCCTGGGTCTCGACATTGACCGGATCGCCCTGGTTCAGCTGGCTGCCGGGCTGCGGGTCCTGCTTGATGATCCGCGCGTTGTCACCGCGCGGGCCTTTGACGTCGCCGAGCTGGAGACCCTGCTGCTGCAGGGCCTGCCTGGCCTGTTCCACGGTCAGCGTCAGCAGCATCGGCACCTGCGTCTGCTGCGCCTGGCCCTTGGAGACCTTCAGCTTCACGGTCGAGCCCTTGGCGGCCTTGCCGTCGCGCGGGCTCTGCTCGACGATCTCGTTGGTCGGCTTGTCCGAGTCGATCATCTCGACCTCGACCTTGAACTCCAGGTCCTCCAACTGCTTCTGGCCCTGGCCGAGCTGGCGCGTCACCACATCGGGGACGGTCACCTGGGCCTGGCGGGCCACCGTGATGGTGACGGTGGAGTTCTTCTCGGCCTCGCTGTTGCCCTCCGGCTGCTGGCTGATGACCTTGCCGGCCTCCACCTCGTCCGATTCGGAGGTTTTGACCTCGACCTTGAAGCCCTTGCGGGTCAGCGCCTCGCGGGCGTTCTCCTCGGACTTCTCGGTGACGTCGGGCACTTCGACCTTGGGCGAACCCTCGGAGACCACGACCTGGACCGTGGCGCCCTGCTCCATCTCACCGGTCTCCGGCGTCTGCTTGCAGATGGTGCCCTTGGGCTGGTTGTCGCAGGGTTCGGTGCCGGTCTGTTCGAGCTTCACCTTGGCGTTGTCCGCCAGCGTCTGCGCCTGCGCCATGGTCTGGCCGACCAGGACGGGCACCGGCACCTTGGTCGGTCCCTCGTCGCCGCCGCCGAAGACGGAGCGGCCGATCAGGATCGCGCCGACCAGCACCAGCACGGCGGCGACGCCCAGCAGTATCGTCGAGGTGTTGGACTTCTTCGGCCGGCCGCCGCGGCGGTCGGGACGGTCGTCGTAGGTGCCGAAACCGCCGTCGTCGGGGTTCATCGGCGGCAGCATCGAGGTCTGGGCCACGGCCGGGTCGGCCTGCCGCAGCGCGGTCGTCGGCTGGTCCTGCGGACCGCCGTAACCACCGCCGTAGCCGACGGCACCCAGTGCGGCCGTGGCGGCCACGGGCTGTCCGTCGAGGCACGCCTCGATGTCCGCACGCATCTCGTCGGCGGACTGGTAGCGGTAGTCCGGGTCCTTGACCAGGGCCCGCAGGACGATGGCGTCCATCTCGGGCGTGATCTCGGGGTCGTAGACGGAAGGCGGCTGCGGCTCCTCCCGGACGTGCTGGTACGCCACGGCCACCGGAGAGTCGCCGACGAACGGCGGCCGTACGGCCAGCAGCTCGTACAGCAAACAGCCGGTCGAGTAGAGGTCGGAGCGGGCGTCGACCTGCTCGCCCTTGGCCTGCTCGGGGGAGAGGTACTGCGCGGTGCCGATGACGGCCGCGGTCTGGGTCATCGTCATCCCTGCGTCGCCCATGGCGCGCGCGATGCCGAAGTCCATCACCTTGACCTGGCCGCTCCGGTTCAGCATCACGTTCGCGGGCTTGATGTCGCGGTGGACGATGCCGTTGCGGTGCGAGTACTCCAGCGCCTGGAGGATGCCCGTCGTCATCTCCAGCGTGCGCTCGGGCAGCAGCCTGCGCCCGGAGTGCAGCAGTTCGCGGAGCGTGGAGCCGTCGACGTACTCCATGACGATGTACGGGATGGACACCCCGTCGACGTAGTCCTCGCCCGTGTCGTACACGGCGACGATCGCCGGGTGGTTGAGCGAAGCGGCCGACTGGGCCTCACGGCGGAACCGGGCCTGGAAGGACGGATCACGGGCGAGATCGGCCCGCAGCGTCTTCACGGCGACGGTGCGGCCGAGCCGGGTGTCGTGGGCGAGGTAGACCTCGGCCATGCCACCACGGCCGAGCACCGAGCCCAGTTCGTACCGGCCGCCGAGGCGACGCGGCTCTTCCATACTGTTCCAGCCCTCTCCGTCAGTCCCCACCGCACTCGTCTCCGTCACCGCACCCGTGTCCGGTCCGGCAGGTGTGCCGCTCCGGCATACGCTACCGGGCCCCTACCACCCGATCGGCCCGTCACCGTCAGCTGATACCCGACCGGTATCGCAATGCGCAGGTATCGGGGCCGGACGTGAGATGCGTCACCGTACCCGTCCGCCGGTCCTCTGGTTCCGACGACCGGGGCGGTCCGGCGGTTCCGCCGGACTCCGGAATCCGGCGGTGCGGCCGGGCAGCCGGGCCGGTCACCGCCTGCTGTCCAGCACCGCCTTCATCACGTCCTTGGCGATCGGCGCCGCCAGACCGCCGCCGGAGATGTCCTCGCGGCTCGCGCCGCTGTCCTCGACGACCACGGCGACCGCGACCGGGGAGCCGTCGTCGGTCATGGCGTACGAGATGAACCAGGCGTACGGGCGCTTGGAGTTCTTCTCACCGTGCTGGGCGGTACCGGTCTTGCCGCCGACCTTGACGCCGCCGCCGAGCGCCGCCTTCCGGCCACCGCCGTTCTCGACGACGTTCTCCATCATGTCCCGCACCAGCTGGGCGTTCTCGGAGGAGAGCGGACGGCTCATCTCCTGCGGCTTGGTCTGGGAGATCACGTCGAGATTGGGTGCCACCAGCTGGTCGACCATGTACGGCTTCATCAGCTTGCCGTCGTTCGCGATCGCCGCCGCCACCATCGCCATCTGGAGCGGGGTGGTCGCGGTGTCGAACTGGCCGATGGAGGAGAGCGCGTTGCCCGGCCGGTCCATGGTCTCGTTGTAGCGGGACATCGCCGCGCGGACCGGGGTGTCCAGCTCGTCGTTGTTGAAGCCGAACTTCTTCACCGTCTCCAGCATCTTGTCCTTGCCCACCTCGTCGCCGAGCTTGGCGAAGACGGAGTTGCAGGAGATCTGGAGCGCGAACTTCAGGCTCGCGTCCTCACAGCCGGTCACCATGTTCTTCATGGGCGTCCGGGTGTTCGGCAGGATGTACGGCTCTTCGGTGTCCGTCTTGGCGTTGATGTCGTCGACCTTGCCGTGCTCCAGCGCCGCCGCCGCCGTGACCACCTTGAACACCGAACCGGGCGGGTAGACCTCCCGCAGCGCCCGGTTCAGCATCGGCTTCTCCTTGTTGTCCTTGGAGGACAGCGTCGCCCAGGCCTTCTCGTCCGCCGTGGCACTGCCGGCGAAGGCGCCGGGGTCGTACGAGGGAGTGGAGGCGAGTGCGAGGATCTTGCCGGTCTTGGGGTCGATCGCGGCGACCGCGCCCTTCTTGGAGCCGAGGCCCTTGAAAGCGGCGGTCTGCGCGGCCCCGTTCAGGGTCGTGACGACATTGCCGCCCTTCTTCTTGTCGCCGGTGAACATGGCCATCGTGCGGTCGAAGAAGAGCTGGTCCGAATTGCCGGTGAGGATGCCGTCCTCCAGCTTCTCCAGCTGGTTGGCGCCGAACACCTGGGAGGCGTATCCGGTCACCGGCGCCCACATGGGGCCGTTGACATAGGTCCGCTTGTACGCGAAGTCCGCGCTGTCCGTCTTCACGGAGCCGGTGATGGGCTTGCCGTCGACGATGATGTTGCCGCGCTCGGCGGCGTACCGCTCGATCAGCACCCGGCGGTTCTTGTCGTGCGTGTTCAGCTTCTCGGCCTCCACGTACTGAAGCCAGTTGGCCCGTACGAGCAGGGCGAGGACGAGGAGCCCGCAGAAGATCGCGATCCGGCGCAGGGGCTTGTTCACGGGCGGACCACCTGGGTCATCTCGGCGTCGGGGGACGGGGCGGGCGCGGGAGCCGGGCGGCGCGCCGTGTCGCTGATCCGGATCAGGATGGCGATCAGCGCCCAGTTGGCGATCACGGAGGAGCCGCCGGCCGCGACGAACGGCATCGTCATACCGGTCAGCGGGATCAGACCCATCACCCCGCCGGCGACGACGAACACCTGGATCGCGAAGGCGCCGGAGAGGCCGATCGCCAGCAGCTTGCCGAAGGGGTCGCGGGCGGCCAGCGCCGTACGGATACCGCGCTCCACGATCAGCCCGTACAGCAGCAGGAACGCCATCATCCCGGCGAGGCCGAACTCCTCGCCGACCGTGGCGAGGATGAAGTCGGAGTTGGTGGCGAAGCCGATCAGATCGGAGTTGCCCTGGCCCAGGCCGGTGCCGAGGGTGCCGCCGGCGCCGAACGACATGATCGAGTTGGAGACCTGCTCACAGGCGGCGGTGGCGCAGCCGAAGGGGTCCAGCCAGGCGTCGACGCGGGCGCCGACGTGCGGGGAGACCGAGGCCACACCCACCGCGCCGGCCGCGGACATCAGCAGACCGAAGACGATCCAGCTGGTCCGCTCCGTGGCCACGTACAGCATGATCACGAACATGCCGAAGAACAGCAGGGAGGTGCCGAGGTCGGTCTCGAAGACCAGGATCAGGATCGACATCGCCCAGACCACGAGGATCGGGCCGAGGTCGCGCCCGCGCGGCAGGTAGAGGCCGAGGAAACGGCGGCTGGCCAGCGCCAGCGCATCCCGTTTCACCATCAGATAGCCGGAGAAGAAGACCGCGATGATGATCTTCGCGAATTCGCCGGGCTGGATGTTGATCGGGCCGAGGCTGATCCAGATCCGGGCGCCGTTACGGGCCGGGAAGAACATCGGCAGCGCCAGCAGGACCAGCGCCACCGCCATCGAGATGTACGTGTAGCGCTGGAGGATCCGGTGGTCCTTCAGCAGCAGCAGCACACCGACGAAGAGCGCGATCCCGATCGCCGAGTACAGCATCTGCTTGGGGGCGTCCGGGGAGAACGAGCCCCAGGCCGCCTCGGCCCGGCGGATCAGCCGCTTGGACTGGTCCAGCCGCCAGATCATCACCAGCCCGATGCCGTTGAGGACCACGGCCAGCGGCAGCAGCAGGGGATCGGCGTACTTGGCGAACTTGCGTACCACCAGATGGGCAACGGCGGCCAGCAGGGTGATCCCCGCGGTGTAGCCGAAGACGCCCGCGGGCAGTTTGCCGTCGATGGCGAGGCCCACGTTGACGTACGCGAAGACCGCGATCGCCACGGCGAGGCCGAGCAGCATCAGCTCGGTGTTGCGGCGGCTCGGTGCGTCGATCGCGCCGATCGTGGTGGTGTTGGTGACAACGCTCATGGTCGAGAAGGCCCCCTACGGCTGAGTTACTGCTTACCGCAGTTCGAGGCCAGCTTCTGCTCCTCCTCCGAGAGGGTGGGACCCGGAGCGGGAGAAGCGGTGGTCGGCGGCTTTTCGGTGGTCTTGCTGTCGCCCTCGGCGGCCTTCCGCGCCTTTTCGGCTGCGGCGGCCCTGGCGGCGGCCTGCGCGGAGGCCTCGCGGCGCTCCTCGTTCTTCCGGCAGGCGGTCGCCTGGACGGAGAGTTCGGAGATCTTCGCCTTGGCGCGTCCCAGGCTGTCCTGGGTGATCGTGCCCTCGACCTGCTTCTGCTGGTAGGGCGGTAGGTACTTGAGTTCGATCTCGGGGTGGTCCTTCTTCACCTTCGAGAGCGAAACCCAGCCCAGATCCTGGTCGATGCCCTGGTAGAGGGCGACGTGCCCGTCCTTGGTGCCGACGTAGTACTGGGTCTGGGTCCAGCGGTAGCCGCCGTAGAGCGCGCCGCCGACGACGGCCAGGGCCAAGGCGGCGCCCAGCGACCTGGTCAGCCACTTGCGGCCCGCCGAACGCGGTTTGTCGTAGTCGCCGTCGTACACATCGGCGTACGAGTCCTGGCTGCCGTCCGGGGCCGGGCCGCCGTAGCCGCCGCGGCCGCCGCTGCCGGGCGGGCCGAAGCCGCCCGCCGGGGGCACCGGACGGCCCAGCCCGGACGCGCGTCCGGCCGGGGTCTGCATGGCGCCGCCGTCGTTGAGCGGGTACTGGTTCTCCGCGACCGCGCCGACGACCACCGGGGTGTCGCTGAGCTGCCCCGCGAGCCCGTCGTCGGCCTCGGTGTCGAGGACGTCCGCGACGATGCAGGTGATGTTGTCGGGTCCGCCGCCGCGCAGGGCGAGCTGGATCAGGTCCTGGATGGTCTCCTGGGGGCCCTGGTAGCCCGCGAGGGTGTCCTCCATCGTCTGGTGGGACACCACTCCCGACAGACCGTCGGAGCAGACGAGATAGCGGTCGCCGACGCGGACCTCGCGGATCGACAGATCCGGTTCCACGTGGTCGCCGCTGCCCAGCGCGCGCATCAGCAGCGAACGCTGCGGATGCGTGGTGGCCTCCTCCTCGGTGATCCGGCCCTCGTCGACCAGCCGCTGGACCCAGGTGTGGTCCTGGGTGATCTGGGTGAGCACACCGTCGCGCAGCAGATACGCGCGGGAGTCGCCGACATGGACCAGACCGAGCCGCTGACCGGTCCACAGCAGGGCGGTCAGGGTGGTGCCCATGCCCTCCAGCTGGGGGTCCTCCTCGACCATGACGCGCAGCTGCTCGTTGGCGCGCTGCACCGCAGTGCCGAGGGCGGTGATGATGTCGGAGCCGGGAACGTCGTCGTCGAGCCCGACGAGGGAGGAGATGACCTCGGAGGAGGCGACCTCGCCGGCCGCCTGGCCGCCCATGCCGTCGGCGATCGCGAGCAGCCGGGGACCGGCGTAGCCGGAGTCCTCGTTGCCCTCGCGGATCATGCCCTTGTGGGATCCGGCGGCGAAGCGCAGAGACAGACTCATACGCACCTGCCCCGGGGAACCTGGATCGGGGTACAGCCGGTCTCTCGCCACACTGCCCACCCTCCGGTCGATAGCCCTGGCCCGCCCCGGTCCGCCGAGGGGTCCGCGGCTCGCTCGCTCCGCTCGCGCGCTGTCATTGGTCCTATCTACTTCCGCAGCTCGATGACGGTCTTGCCGATACGGATCGGCGCGCCCGGCGGAATCGGCGTCGGGGTGGTGAGCCGGGTCCGGTCGAGATAGGTGCCGTTGGTGGACCCGAGGTCCTCGACGATCCACTGGCCGTCACGGTCCGGGTAGATCCTGGCATGCCTGCTGGACGCGTAGTCGTCGTCCAGCACGATCGTGGAGTCATGGGCCCGGCCGAGGCTGATCGTCTGCCCCTGGAGCGCGACGGTGGTACCGGTGAGGGTGCCCTCCGTGACGATCAGCTTGGTCGGGGCGCCGCGCCGCTGGCGGCCGCCGGACGGCGGCGGCTGCTGCTGTTGGCGCTGCGGCGGCGGGGCCGCGGCGGCCTGGCGCTGCTGCGGCCGCGGCTCGGTGCCACGGCGCGAACCGCGCTGGGTGACCCGCGTACCGAACAGGTCACTGCGGATGACCTGGACGGCCACGATGACGAACAGCCACAGAACGGCCAGGAAACCCAGCCGCATGACCGTCAGGGTCAGCTCTGACATTGCCCCCGCTTCACCCTTCGGCTTGCCGGTAAACGATGGTGGTGCTGCCCACGACGATCCGCGAGCCGTCGCGGAGCGTAGCGCGGGTGGTGTGCTGCCCGTCCACCACGATGCCGTTGGTGGATCCGAGATCCTGGATCGTCGGGGGCGTTCCGGTCCGGATCTCGCAGTGCCGGCGCGAGACGCCGGGGTCGTCGATCCGCACATCGGCTTCGGTGCTGCGACCCAGCACCAGCGTCGCGCGGGAGATCTGGTGGCGGGTGCCGTTGATCTCGATCCAGCACCTGACCTGGGCTCCGGGCAGCGGGCCCGGTCCGCCGGGCCTGCGGTCGGAGCCTACGGCCGCCAGGCCGGGGCGTCCGCCCGGGGGCGGCGTGGAGGGCATGGGCGGAGCGCCGGGCGGGCCGCCCGCGGGACGGGACGGATAACCGGCACCGCCCCGGTCCGGGCCGCGGTCGGGCACCTGTGACGTACTCGACGCCAGGGTGCGGCTGCGGACCCGGTAGAGCCCGGTGTCGAGGTCGTCGGCCTTCTCCAGGTGGACCTTGATGGGGCCCATGAAGGTGTAGCGCTGCTGCTTGGCGTAGTCCCGCACCAGACCTGCCAGCTCGTCGCCGAGCTGGCCCGAGTACGGGCTCAGCCG
Source organism: Streptomyces tsukubensis (assembly GCF_003932715.1). Taxonomy (NCBI): domain Bacteria; kingdom Bacillati; phylum Actinomycetota; class Actinomycetes; order Kitasatosporales; family Streptomycetaceae; genus Streptomyces; species Streptomyces tsukubensis. The sequence continues at coordinate 3,982,730 of NZ_CP020700.1, forward strand.
CTCGTAGTCGGGGGTGCTCAGCTCGACGATGAAGTCATTGGGTACGACCGTGCGGTCGCGGTTCCAGATCGTGGCGTTGTTGTCGCATTCGCGCTGGAGCGCGCCGGCGATCTCCACGGGCTGGACCTCGGACTTGAACACCTTGGCGAAGGTGCCGTTGACCAGACCTTCGAGACGCTGCTCGAAACGCTTCAGAACTCCCATCGGGCACCTCCTCCGGCGCTGCCGTCCTCATACTGCTTACTGATCGTATCCACGCGTCGGGAAATCGGCTGGTTCCCCTTGTCTGCCCCGTCTATGAGTGTCACCTCTCACACGGATCGTAGAGGCGGCTCGCTGCCAGTGTCCCGCACCCCGGGGGGACCGGGCAGGAGCGGGGCGGACACCCGCCCCGGCGCACCCGCCGATCCTCCGCTTCCCGGCGGCGCCGGGTCCCGGGCGGGGGCGGCCGGGGCCCTTCCGCTTGGCCCCCGGGGGCGGTCGGGGCGGTCGAGGCGGTCGAGGCGTCGCCGGGGGGCGGTCGCCGGTCCGGCGTGGGGACCGGAGACCCGGGCTCCCTGGGAGAGTGTTCCCCGGGGGGACGCGTTCCCTGTTCTCCGCGCCGCATTCTCCGCGAGGGGCGCGGGCGGCGTTCCGGGCCGGATTCCGGCCGGGGCGGATCCGGTCTTCCGGGCCCCGCGCGGGAGCCGTTCGGCTCTCGGGGCGGGCCGTCCGGCTTTCCGGCCGTCCCCGTCGGAAAGCGGTGTGAACCCACCCTCCCCAGCGTGCTAATCTTCTGATGTCGCCAGGCGAACGCACCGGAAGGGGCCGAAGCCGAACGGCAACACCCAATGCGCGGGTGGCGGAATAGGCAGACGCGCTGGATTCAGGTTCCAGTGCCCGAAAGGGCGTGGGGGTTCAACTCCCCCCTCGCGCACCACGACGAAACGGTCGTCATCGTGATCACGATGACGACCGTTTCGCGTTTTCCTGCTGTGCCCTCTGTGTCCTCTGTGCCCGCTTTCCTGTGCGGGCTCCCGGGTGGTTGTGCCGTGGGCGACGTTCGACGTTCGTCGCTGTGGGGCGGGACGAAAGGGGGACGGCCTCACCGGTGCGGCGTGCTTAGGGTGCCGGGGTGGAGATGGCGATGAAGCGCGGGGCGGAGAGGCTGCGGCGGGGCTGGGAGTGGCTGATGGAGCCCGATCCGTGGTCGCGCCGCCGGCCCTGGACGGAATCGGGGTACGCGCTGCTCCTGGCGGGGGTGGCGGTCGGTGCCGGGCTGCTGATCGACGAGGCTTCCGCGATGTGGCTCGGCCTCTTCGGAGCCGCTGTCGTGGTGCTCGCACTGCTGCGGCGGCGCTTTCCGGCGACTGTGTTCCTGGTCACCAGCGCCTGTGCCGGTTCGCTGGCCGTCGGCATGCTGGTGCTGACACCGCTGGCCTGGTCGGCCGGGCGCCGGATCACATCGTCCGGGCGGGCGCTGGCCACGTTCGTCGGTTCCTATGTCGTGGTCAGCGTGGTCGGGCTGCCGTCGATGGACGCCAGTGGTTTCCCGCCCGCCTGGGGTCTGGCACTGGGCGCCCTGGTCTATCTCGCCCTGGTCATCGTGCCCGGTCTCGCGGGCCGCTATCTGGCGCAGCGGCAGACACTGCTGAACACGCTCCGGGAGCGCAATGCCCAGTTGCTGTGGGAGAGCCGGATGGTGGCGGGGCAGGCCCGGCTGCTGGAGCGGCAGCGGATCGCCCAGGACATGCACGACAGCCTCGGACACCAGTTGGCGCTGATCGCCGTGCACACGGGGGCGCTGGAGGTGGATTCCGAGCTGACCGACCGGCAGCGGGAGGCCGTGGGGGTGCTGCGGCAGGCGTCCGTGGGTGCGATGCACGAACTGCGGGAGGTCGTCGGCATCCTGCGGGAGGGCGAGCAGTCCGGAACGGCGACGGCCGGTGAACCGGAGCGGGCTGCCCGGGGCACGGCCGGGGTGGAGGCGCTGGTGGCGGCCGCCCGGGGCGCGGGCCGGGATGTGGCGCTGCGGTACGGCGGAGACCGGCGGCCGCTGGCCGCGGCGGCTGATCACGCGGCGTACCGGATCGTCCAGGAGTCGCTGACCAATGCCTACAAGCACGCTCCGGGCGCGGCGATCGCGGTGGAGCTGCGGTACGAGCCCGATTCGCTGGTGGTGGAGATCGTCAACGGTCCCGCGGAGCCCGGGCGGGCGGGGGAGGTCGTCAGCGGTGGGCAGGGGCTGACCGGGCTGCGGGAACGGGCGCGGCTGGTCGGCGGCATCGTCCATGCGGGCGCCGCCGACGGGGGCGGCTTCCGGGTGGCGGGAGTGCTGCCGTACGGGACGGGCGAGAAGGCGCCTTTCGTTGCTCCGGAGGACGACTTTCCGCGGCAGTCCGCGGACGTCTCCCCGACCGATGGTGTTCCGGCGATGAACTGGAACGTGTCGGGACAGGAGCCGGTGATGGGCGAGATGTACGGACCGCGGGGGGCGCGCCGCAGCACGCTGGGCGGGGTGGGTCTGGGGTGCGGCATAGCGATGCTGCTGGTGCTGGTCGTCGGGGCCGCGGTGGCCGTCGGGGGGTACTTCCTCGTCAAGTCCGCGGGCGACAACCTGGTGAGCAGGGAGCAGTACGACGAGATCGCCATCGGCGCGGCCGAGGAGGACGTACGGAAGGAGATGCCGTCCGGGGACTCCTTCTGGTCCTACGGCATCGTCGACGGCAAGGGGCACCCGAAGAAGCCGGTGGACTCCGAGTGCCTGGTGGTGGTCTCGGACGAGACCACCAGCGACTTCGACCGTGAGCCGGTTTTCCGGTTCTGCTTCCGGGACGGCAAGCTGATCGACAAGGCCGCGTACGAGGTGACAGTGGAGCTCTGAGGTGGTGGGGACGGGCATCGTCCGGGGTGGGGCGGACTAGGGTCTTTCTTTCGGGCCGTGCTGTGGCGGGCCGTGCTGTGGCGGGGCCGGAGGGGCGTGCTCGACAGGCCCCGGTGCAAGAGCCCCGGTCGGCTGGAGGCGCCGGCCTGAGAGGTTGGCCTGAGGGGCCCGGCCTGAGGGGCCGGCCGAACGACTGTGACGGTGAGGACGGGACATATGGCGGGGGAGCGGATCCGGGTCGTCATCGCGGACGACGAGCCGTTGATCAGGGCCGGTATCCGGATGATTCTCACCTCCGACCGGCAGATCGACGTGGTGGCCGAGGCGGCGAACGGCCGGGAGGCGGTGGAGGCCGCGCGTTCGCACGGAGCGGATGTGGTGCTGCTGGACATCCAGATGCCGGTGATGGACGGGCTGACCGCGATGGGTGAGCTGCGGAGGGTGGTCCCCGGCACCAGGGTGATCATCCTGACCACCTTCGGTGAGCGGGAGAACGTCCTGCGGGCCCTGGAGTCCGGTGGCGCGGGCTTTCTGCTGAAGGACACTGCGCCCGCGGAGCTGATCGCCGCGGTACGGGCCGCGGTCGCGGGTGACGCCTATCTCTCCCCCGGGGCCACCCGGCATGTGATCGACCAACTGGCGACGGGCCGGTCGGCCGGGCGGGCCGAGCAGGCCAGGGCCCGGATCGCGCAGCTGAGCGTCCGGGAGCGGGATGTTCTCGGTCTGCTCGGTGAGGGGCTCTCCAACGCCGACGCGGGCCGGCGGCTTCATATGAGCGAAGCCACCGTGAAGACCTATGTCAGCCGGATCCTGGCGAAGCTGGAGTGCGAGAACCGGGTACAGGCGGCGTTGCTGGCGCGGGATGCGGGGCTCGGTCTCCAGGAGTGATGCCGGGCCGGTGGCTGCCGGTCGGCGGACGGCCCGGTGTTTCACGTGAAACACCGCGCCCGGGGGTCCCCTTGCCCGGCAGGATCCGCAAGAGAAGGCTCAGCCACGGCATAGGGGCACCGGGGGACATGGCGGTACGGTCGGGGCGCCGGGAGACGGATCCCGGCCGTCGATTCCGGCCGTGGATTCCGGTGTCGGGCGGTACGGAGCGGGGAGGCGGCGCGCGATGGGCGGGGCTGAGACGGTGACGGCGGAGACGGCGGCGGGGGTGCCCGCGGCGGGTGGGGCGCGGATACCGGCCGGGGAGTTCCCGAACGGCGCGTTGCAGGACGGTGGCGGTGGCGTACGGATACCTGCCGTGCCCGGGTTCGCCCCGCGCGGCGCGGCGGTCGGCGGGGCCGATACGAGCCCGAAGCAGCTGGGGAAGGCCCTGCGCGACCGGGTGCCGCGGTCCTCCCATGCGGCCCTGGTCCTGCCCGCGGGCCGCCCGGATGCGGTGGCGGCCGTGGAGGAGTCGAGTCTGGGCCGGGTGCCGGAGCTGACGCCGATCCGGGTGGGACGGATGGCGGCCTCGCCGTTCGCCTTTCTGCGGGGCGCGGCCGGGCTGATGGCCCACGATCTGGTGGGCACACCGGTGACGGGTGTGAGCGCGCAGGTGTGCGGTGACGCCCACGCCGCCAACTTCGGGCTGTACGGGGACGCCCGGGGCAAGCTGGTGATGGACCTCAACGACTTCGACGAGACCGTGCCCGGGCCCTGGGAGTGGGATCTGAAGCGGCTGGCCGTCTCCCTGGTGCTGGCGGGGCGGGCCGCGGGTGCGGACGAGACGGTCTGCCGCAGTGCGGCCTTCGACGCCGTGGGCGCCTACCGGCGCACCTTGCGGCTGCTGGCGAAGTTGCCCGCCCTGGACGCGTGGAACGCGATCGCGGACGAGGAACTCGTCTCGCACACCGATGCCCGGGATCTGGTGGGCACGCTGGAGCGGGTGTCGGAGAAGGCCCGTAACAACACCAGCGCCCGTTTCGCGGCGAAGTCGACGGAGGCGGTGCCGGAGGCCGAGGGGGGCGGACGGCGGTTCGTCGACGCGGCTCCGGTGCTGCGCCGGGTGCCGGATGCGGAGGCCGCGGCGGTCGCCGGTGCGCTGGCGGAGTATCTGACGACGGTGGCGCCGGACCGGCGGCCGTTGCTGGCGCGGTACGCGATCCACGATGTGGCGTTCCGGGTGGTGGGCACGGGCAGCGTCGGCACCCGCTCTTACGTGGTGCTGCTGCTGGACCACCGCGGCGATCCGCTGGTGCTCCAGGTGAAGGAGGCCCGGGCGTCGGCGCTGCTGCCGTATCTGCCGGCCGCCGGGTTCCCGGTGCCGGATGCGGAGCACGAGGGTCGCCGGGTCGTGCTCGGGCAGAAGCGGATGCAGGTGGTCAGCGATCAGCTGCTGGGCTGGACCACGGTCGGCGGACGGCCGTTCCAGGTACGGCAGTTCCGGAACCGGAAGGGCAGCGTCGATCCCGCCGAGCTCTCGCCCGGCCAGCTCGACGACTACGGCCGGATGACGGGCGCCCTGCTGGCGCGGGCCCATACGCACAGTGCCGATCCGCGGCTGCTCGCCGGTTACTGCGGCCGCGGCGAGGAGCTGGACGAGGCGGTGGCCGCTTTCGCGGTGCTGTACGCGGACCGTACGGAGGCGGATCACGCAGCTCTGGTGGCGGCGGTCAAGGGCGGACGCATCGCTGCTGAGCAGGGAGTGTGACGGGAGCGGGCGGTGCGCCCGTAGGCTGGGCGGGTGACCCAGGAAGCGCCCGGCGGGCCGGTGGACCGTAACACCGACCAGAACCCCGATCAGAATCCCGATCAGAACGCAGTTCAGAACGCAGACCACGGCACGGCACCGAGCGGGTCCGGGAGCGAACTCCCGGACCGGGGCTCCGGCGCGCCGGAGGCCGGTGCCGCCGGTGGCGGCCCTGAGTCCGGTTCGGGCCCGGTGCCCGGTGCCCGGTCGGAGGCCGCTGCCGACGAGCGGCCGGAGGCGCGGCTGGAGAAGGCGGTGCGCGCCGCCGAGCAGGCGCTGATCGAGTTCGAGATCGCGGTGGAGACGTTCCGGGTCGAGGTGGAGAACTTCTCCCGGCTGCACCACCAGAAGCTCGGGCCCATGTACACGCGGCTGGACGAGCTGGAGGCGCAGATCGCGGAGGCCCGGGCGGCGCGTACGGGCGACCCGGAGGATCTGCGCAGGGCACAGGAGGCCCGGGCGGCGGTGCTGCCGATGCCGGGGGTGGACGAGCTGTTCCACGGCTGGATGGACGACCGCGGAATGTCTCCCGAGGCCGTCGCGATGCTGACCGGGCGCCCGGTGCGGGGGCCGCAGCGGGTCCGGCCGAGTGAGGAGGCCCGCAGGCTCTACCGCGAGCTGGCCCGCAAGGCGCATCCGGATCTGGCGCAGGAGGAGACGGAGCGGGCGCGGCGCGAGGAGTTCCTCACCCGGGTGAACGCCGCTTATGCGCTGGGCGACACCGAGGGGCTGCGCGCGCTGATCGCCGAGTGGGACGCCGGTCCGCTGCCCGCCGAAGCGGGCCCGGGTGCGGCCGAGGAGCTGTACGCCCGGCTGGAGTGGCTGGCCGAGCGCAAGGAGCTGCTGGTGGTGATCGCCCGGGAGCTGGAGGAGGGGGCGATCGGCTCGATGCTGCGGATGGCCCCGGACGATCCCGACCGGTTGCTGGACGAGATCGCGGAGCAGCTGCTGGCGCAGGTCGCCGAGCGGGAGCGGGAGCTGGGCGCGCTCCTGGGCTAGGGTCGAGCGGACGGTTGGTTGTTGTACGAGAAGAGGCTTGACCCATGAACTTCGCCCCGTTGCCCACGGTGACCGTCGCCGAGGTGCCGGCCGACGGGCTGATGCTGGACGTCCGCGAGGCCGACGAGTGGCAGGCAGGCCATATCGAGAGCGCGCTGCATGTGCCGATGAGCGGTTTCGTGGCGCGTTTCGGCGAGGTGACCGAGGCGGCCGAGGACGGTCGGCGTATCTATGTGATGTGCCGGTCGGGCGGTCGGTCTGCCCAGGTCACGGCCTATCTGGTCCAGCAGGGCATCGACGCGGTGAACATCGACGGCGGAATGTTCGCCTGGGAGGCCGCGGGACGTCCGATGGTGACGGACGACGGCAGCCCCGCGATCGTGGCCTGACCCGCTGAGCCCTGGGCGGGTTGGTCCGGCAGTGCAGGCGTCAGCCGAGGGGGTGGGCGGCCAGCAGATCGCCGAGGGCCTCCTCATGGGCGGCCGCGGGGCCCAGGGAGAGTTCGAGCTGTTTGGCCCGGGCGTGGTAGCGGTGCAGGGCGTATTCGGTGTCCGCGCCGAAGCCGCCGTGCAGATGCTGGGCCGTCTGGACCACCCGCCGTACGCCCTCGGAGGCCCAGATCTTCGCCACGGCGACGTCCCCGGCGACCGGCAGCGGGCCGCCGACCCCGGCGGCGTCCCGGGCGGGTGAGAGCCGCCAGGCGGCCTGCCAGAGCGTGGCCTCCATGGCCCGCAGATCGACGAAGCGGTCGGCCGCCTGGACGGCGACCGCCTGGAACGTGGCCACGGGGAAGCCGAACTGTTCGCGCTGTGCGGTGTACGCAGCGGTCATCGTCAGGACCTGCTCGCCGACACCGAGCGCAAGGGCGCAGACGCCGGTGGTGAGCAGCAGCCTCAGCCACTCCCAGGCCTCGCCGTCGTCGATCGTCCGCGCGGCCGCTACGCGGACGGAGTCGAGGGTCACCTCGGCGTACCGCTCTCCGCCGGTGGAGAACTGGTCGGCGAGGGCGACGCCCTGCTGTCCCGGTTCGACCAGGGCGAGAACGGAGCCGCCCGCGCCGCTGTGCGCGGGGATCGCGATCAGATCGGCGGAGTGGCCCCAGGGCACGGCCGTCTGGATGCCGTCGAGGATCCACTCCGGTGCCGTGCCGTCGCCGCTATCGGTTGTCTTCCGTGCGGTGACGGCGAGTTCGGCGGGATCGTGGCCCGTACGGCCGCTCGTCGCGGCCGTGACGACGCATGCGCCCCGGCCCACCAGGGGCAGGAGTCCGGCGCGCAGCCCGGCGCTGCCGTACCGCTCCACGGCCATGGCGACCGCACCGGTCTCCAGCAGGGGAACCCGGGCGAGCACCTTCGCGGACTCGCGCAGCACCAGGCAGAACGCGACGGGGTCGGGGCCCGCGCCGCCGTATTCCTCCGACAGCACCAGGCTCAGCAGATCGGTGGACGCGAGCACGGACCACAGGGGGCGGTCGAAGGTGTCGGCCACCGCGCCCGGGGTGAGCGCCGGGCTCGGTACGCCGTCCGGGGCGACCTTCGAGAACACCGCCCTCGCCGCCTCGACGGCCGCCTGCTGCTCCTCGGTGAAGGTGAAGTCCACAGCCCTGCCCTCCCGCGCATCCTGACCGGCCCCACCGACCGTATCTGACGGACCGTCAAGATAAGGCAGGGCGGCGGAAATGACCACAGCAGCGGGAGCGCGGGAGAGGGGTCGCGAGGCGGGGACCGCGGCCCGTTTGGCGGTCAGCGGTCGAAGTCCAGCTCCACCTCCGGGGTCATCGGGTGGGACTGGCACGCCAGCACATAGCCCGTCTCCGTCTCCTCCGGCTCCAGGGCGAAGTTCCGGTCCATCCGGACCTCGCCGGAGACCAGGAAGGCCCGACAGGTGCCGCAGACCCCGCCCTTGCAGGCGTAAGGGGCGTCCGCGCGGCTTCGCAGCACCGTCTCCAGGAGCGACTCCCGGTCCCGGACGGTCCAGGTGCCGGAGCGCCCGTGCAGGGTGGCCGTCAGCGCGGCCCCTTCGGGGGCGGGCAGCGGGGCGGGAGCGGGCGCCGAGCCGTCGTCGACGTGGAAGATCTCCTGGTGGATCCGGGACCGGTCGACTCCGAGCCCGCGCAGGGCCTGTTCGGCCGCGGACACCAGCCCCAGGGGGCCGCACAGGAACCAGCCGTCCACCTCCGGCACCGGCAGCAGCGCGGGCAGCAGGGCCGTCAGTCTCTCCCGGTCCAGCCGCCCGGACGGCAGCCCGGCGGACTGCTCCTCCCGGGAGAGGGCCGTGACCAGGTGGAAGCGGTCCGGATAGCGGTCCTTGAGGTCCGCGACATCGTCGAGGAACATCGTCGAGGCGGCGGTCCGGTCACTGCGCACCAGACAGAAGCGGGCCTCCGGCTCCCGGGCCAGCAGGGTCGCGATCATCGAGAGCACCGGGGTGATCCCGCTGCCGCCGACGACCGCCGCGAACCGGCCGGGGCGTGGGGACAGCCGGAACCGGCCCGTCGGGGGCATCACCTCGACCAGCTCACCGGGGGCCAGTTCCTTCAGGGCCCAGGTGGAGAACGCGCCGCCGTCGACCAGCCGGATGCCCACCCGGAGCACGGGCGCGGCGGATCCCTCGCCGTCGGCGGCCGGGGTGCAGACCGAGTACGTCCGCCGGATCTCCTCGCCGTCGATCACCCGGCGCAGGGCGAGATGCTGACCGGGGGTGTGCCGGAAGTCGGCGGCCAGTTCGGGCGGCACCTCGAAGGTGACGGCGACCGAGTCGTCCGTGAGCCGTTCGACCTCGCTGACCCGGAGCGGATGGAACATCTACAACTCCTTGAAGTGGTCGAAGGGTTCACGGCAGGAGACACAGCGGCGCAGTGCCTTGCAGGCGGTGGAGGAGAATCTGCTGAGCAGCTCGGTCTCCGTCGAACCGCACTGCGGGCAGCGGACGGAGAGCCCCACCGGGACCGGACCCGACGCCGCGTGGGGGCGGGGCGGGGCAATACCCGACTCGGCCAGCTTGCGCCGCCCTTCGGCGGTGATGTCGTCCGTCGACCAGGCGGGGGAGAGCACGGTGACGACCGACACCTCCGTCATTCCGTGGCCGCGCAGGGCGTGCTCGATATCGGCGCTCATCGTCTCCACGGCGGGGCAGCCCGTGTACGTCGGGGTGAGGGCCACCTCGACCCGGCCGGGGCCGAGGATCTGGACATCGCGCAGTACTCCCAGCTCGGCCAGTGTCAGCACCGGAAGCTCCGGATCGGGCACCGCTCCGGCGATCAGGCGCAGCTCCGCCTCCAGGCCCGAATCGCCGTCCGGGCCCGGTGCCCGCACCGGCGGGCGGACCGTTTCGTTCACCATGACGCCCCCGGGTGGCTGCGGTGGAGGTGCTGCATCTCGGCGAGCATCCGGCCGAAGGGCTCGGTGTGAATGCCCTGGCGGCCCGCGCCCGCCGTCCAGCCGCCGGACCGGGGACCTTCGGGAACGGTCAGCGTCGCCCGGGTCAGCACGGCCGTCACGGATGCCAGCCACTCGGCCTCCAGTGCCGCCCCGTCGACGACGGTCCCGGCGCCGGACGCATCCCCGGACCCTTCCGGCTCCGGCGGTCCGTACCGTCCCGGACCGTCGGCCCGGACGGCCGGGCCGATCAGTCCGCCGAAGGGCCGGAACGGCTCGTCCGTGAACCGCCACAGCGCCTCGCAGGCCCGCTGCATCCGCCGCCTGCTCTCCTCGGTGCCGTCGCCGAGCCGGAGCGTCCACTGCTCGGCGTGGTCGCGGTGGTAGGCGACTTCCTTGACCGCCTTGGCCGCGAGGGCGGTGAACGGCCCGTCCACCGCCGCCAGCCGGGTGTACAGCAGATGCTGGTAGGTGGAGAAGAAGAGCTGACGGACGATGGTGTGCGCGAAGTCGCCGTTCGGCTGCTCGGCCAGCTGGAGATTGCGGAAGGCCCGCTCCTCGCGGAGATACGCCAGCTCGTCCTCGTCCCCGACAAGGGAGAGCAGAACCCTGGCCTGGCCCAGCAGGTCGAGGGCGATATTGGCGAGGGCGACCTCCTCCTCCAGCACGGGGGCAAAGCCCGCCCACTCCCCCAGCCGGTGCGACAGCACCAGCGCGTCGTCGCCGAGGGCGAGGGCCGCTTCGCGCGGCACCCCGGTCCCGGGCGCCCGGCGGGCTCCTTCCACGGTGGCCGTCACAGGTGCTTCACCCCCTCGGGGATCTCGTAGAACGTCGGATGGCGGTAGGGCTTGTCGGCGGACGGTTCGAAGAAGGAGTCCCGCTCGTCCGGCGAGGAGGCGGTGACCGCGGTCGACGGTACGACCCAGATCGACACGCCCTCGCTGCGCCGGGTGTACAGATCGCGGGCATTGCGCAGGGCCATCTCCGCGTCCGGCGCGTGCAGGCTGCCGGCGTGGGTGTGGGAGAGGCCGCGCCGCGAACGGACGAAGACCTCCCACAGGGGCCAGTCCTTCGAACTGCTCATGCCGTCGCCTCCCGGGGGCCCGTGTCCTGCTGGTCCGTGCTTCTGTCCGTCACAGGGGCCGGCGCCGCGGCGGCCGTGTGCTTCGCGGCATGGGCCGCGGCGGCGTCCCGCACCCAGGCGCCGTCCTCGTGGGCGCGGCGGCGCTGGTCCAGACGCTGTTCGTTGCAGGGGCCGTCGCCGCGGAGGACGGCCTGGAACTCCGCCCAGTCGATCGCGCCGAAGTCGTAGTGCCCGCGCTCCTCGTTCCACCGGAGATCGGGGTCGGGGAGGGTCAGGCCGAGGCTCTCGGCCTGCGGGACGCAGATGTCGACGAACCGGCGGCGCAGCTCGTCGTTGGAATGGCGTTTGATCTTCCAGGCCATGGACTGCGCCGAGTGCGCCGACTCGTCGTCCGGCGGGCCGAACATCATCAGCGACGGCCACCACCAGCGGTCCACCGCGTCCTGCGCCATGGCGTGCTGGGCGGGGGTGCCGCGGGAGAGGCTCAGCAGCAGCTCGTACCCCTGGCGCTGGTGGAAGGACTCCTCCTTGCAGATCCGGACCATCGCGCGGGCGTACGGACCGTAGGAACAGCGGCAGAGGGGGACCTGGTTGGTGATCGCGGCACCGTCGACCAGCCAGCCGATGGCACCGACGTCCGCCCAGGTCAGCGTCGGATAGTTGAAGATCGACGAATAGCGCTGTCGGCCGGAGTGGAGCTTGTCGAGCAGTTCGTCCCGGCCGACGCCCAGGGTCTCCGCCGCGCTGTACAGATACAGGCCGTGGCCCGCTTCGTCCTGCACCTTGGCCATGAGGATCGCCTTGCGGCGCAGGGACGGCGCACGCGTGATCCAGTTGGCCTCGGGCTGCATCCCGATGATCTCCGAGTGCGCGTGCTGCGCCATCTGCCGGATCAGGGTCGCCCGATATGCGTCGGGCATCCAGTCGCGCGGCTCGATGCGCTCGTCGGCCGCCACGGCCGCGTCGAAGACCTCCTGAGGGGTGCCGCCGGGGGCGAGCGGCCCGCGCGGACCGGAGCCGTCGTCGGGCACCGACCCGTACATCTCCGGCTTATCCGCCGTCACTGACGCCATCCGAACCCCCTACCGACCGATCGTTCGGTTCATTGACTTCAATGGTGAGTCGGCGGCCCTTAAGGTGTCAACCCTGTGGATAACCGAGCTGGGACCGGCGGGATCGGGGCGGGATGGACTCCTACGAGCACGAGGGCGCACAGGGACCGGGGGGCCGTCGGCCGGACGTACCGCCGGACACCGCGCCCGCACCGTCCGACGACCGGGCCGGACGCGCCGTCGACCAGCCGGAACGGGCGGCCGGTGCCGAGTCCGGCGCGAATGCCGCCGATGGGGTGACGACGGCCCCCGCCGCCGCGAAGGGCGCCCCGGCTTCCCCGGCTGCGACGAGCGCCCCGGCTTCCCCCGACGCGAAGGCCGACGGCCCCGGTACTGCGGGGCCCCTCGGAGACGCCGAGGCGCCCCGGGCCCCCGAGGCGCAGGGCGAGGCAGCGGCGGCGCCCGTATCCGGGATCGCCGCGCTGTCGCTCCCGTACCAGATCACCGCCGCCGTCGTCCTCGGGCTCGTCGCCCTGGTCGCCGGGGTCCATCTGCTCTTCGTCTTTCTGCACGTCGCCCCGTCCAACACCGCGAGCAAGCAGTACGACAAGGGCATCGACGCCTGGGTCTATCCCGAGTTCGAGCAGAACTGGAAGCTCTTCGCCCCCAATCCGCTCCAGCAGAACATCAGGATCCAGGTGAAGGCGGAGCTGTCGACCGCCGACGGCGGCAAGAAGACCACGGAGTGGATCGACCTGAGCGCAGGCGACGCCGCGGAGATCCGCGGCAATCTGCTGCCCAGCCACACCCTGCAGAATCTGCTCCGCCGCTCCTGGGACTTCTACACGAGCTGGCACGACAACCAGAACCGCTCCACCGGCCCCCGGGGCGAGCTGGCCCAGACCTATCTGAAGCGGATCGTGATGCTCAAGCTGGACCAGCGCCACGGCCTCGGTGCCGAGGTGGAGCGCATACAGGTCCGCTCGGAAACGGATCTGGTGAAGCCGCCTTCGTGGTCGAAGGAGAAGAACGACAGCCGTCCCGTCTACCGGGTGCTGCCGTGGTGGAACGTCACTCCCGCGGACCGCCCGCTGGGAACCGGAGTCCGCGCGGCCGGGCCGGTCGGCCTTCAGAGCGGTACGGGCCTTCAGAGCGGCACCGGCTTCAAGAGCGGTACCGGCTTCAAGGACGGCGTACTGAACGGCGAGCGCACGGAGGCGGCCCGATGAGCGGCACGGCAGACGGCCCGGAGACCGAGCGGACCCGTACCACCGCCACCCCCGCCACCACCGCGGACGGCGAGACCAGCCGGACCGCCCGGGTGCTCCAGAAGATCACCTCCACCGCCCTGGGCCCCTACCAGAGCGCCGTCATCCGGATCGGTTTCTCCGGGACCTGGCTGCTCTATCTGCTCTGGGAGATCCCCAACCGCCATGAGCTGTACGGCCCGGACGGGCCGTGGAGCTGGCAGATGGCGGACCGGTTCATCAAGGGCAACGACGCCTTCACCGTCCTGATGTGGTCGGACAGCGGACTCTGGTTCGAGATCGTCTACTTCGCAGCCGTACTGGCGAGCCTGCTCCTCTGTCTCGGCTGGCGCACCCGCACCATGTCCGCGCTGTTCATGGTCGGGGTGTTGTCGCTTCAGAACCGGTCGATCTTCGTGGGCGACGGCGGCGACAACGTCATCCATCTGATGGCGCTCTATCTGCTGGTCACCCGCTGTGGCCAGGTGTGGTCGCTGGACGCCCGCCGGGCCGCGCGGAGCGCCCCGGACGCTCCCGACCGGGTGGGCCCGGTGCTCTGGGTGATCACCGGAACCCTGCTGCTCACCGCCACCCTGGAGAACCGGACGGGTCTGTTCATCCTGCTCGTGCTCTGGGGCATGTGGGTGGGCCTGGCCCTGTGGGCGCTGGCGGACCGGCTCGGACCCCGCAGCCAGCCGCGGATCCTGCTGGACTGCTGCGCCAATCTGGGCCACAACGCGGGACTCGTCGTGATCATGGCCGAAGTCTGTCTGATCTACGCCACGGCCGGCTGGTACAAGATCCAAGGGTCTCGCTGGCAGGACGGAACCGCGCTCTACTACCCCCTCAAGCTGGACTACTTCACCCCCTGGCCCGCGCTCTCCGATCTGCTGGCCTCCAACGGGCTGATGGTGATGGTGCTGACCTACGGCACGGTCGTCGTGCAGGTCGCCTTCCCCTTCACCCTCTTCAACCGGCGGGTGAAGAACGTCCTGCTGGTGGTGATGATCGCGGAGCACGCGGGGATCGCCCTCATCCTCGGCCTGCCGTTCTTCTCGCTGGCGATGATCGCCGCCGACGCCGTGTTCCTGCCGACCGCCTTCCTGCTCTGGCTGGGGGCCCGGACGGCGCGCGGCCGGGACGGTCTGCTGTCCCGGTTCGGGCGGAAGCCGGGTTCGGGCGGCGGGGGCGCGCAGCCGGGGCCCGCTCCGGTGGTGCCGGAGCAGCGGACCGGCGACGCCGGACAGCCCCGTACGCTCGTGGGGTGAGCACCACCCGAGACACCAGCACCGAAGCCGCACCGGCCGGCCCGGCAGGCGCCCCCGACTCCGTCCCTGCGGCCGGTGCGCCGGCCGGGGACGAGCCGGTGCAGCCGGTGCAGTACGACGAGGGCTACGGGCCCGAGATCGGTGTCGGCCCGCATCCGCTGCCGTGGCCCGAGGACGAGCGGTACGACCCCGAGCTGCTGGCCGGGGGCGACCGCCGCAATGTCACCGACGGCTACCGCTACTGGACGCGGGAGGCCGTCGTCGCGGATCTCGACACCCGGCGGCACGATTTCCATATCGCCGTGGAGAACTGGAGCCACGACTTCAACATCGGTTCGGTCGTGCGCACCGCCAATGCTTTCCTCGCCCGGGAGGTCCATATCGTCGGCCGCCGCCGCTGGAACCGGCGCGGCGCCATGGTCACCGACCGCTACCAGCATGTCCGGCACCACCCGGACACCGAGTCCCTGACGCGCTGGGCGGCGGCCGAGGGCCTGCCGGTCATCGGGATCGACAACCTCCCCGGCGCCGTACCGCTGGAGCGGACCGTGCTGCCGCGCCGCTGTGTGCTGCTCTTCGGCCAGGAGGGGCCGGGGCTGACGGACGAGGCCCGGAAGCACGCCGCGATGGTCTGCTCCATCGCGCAGTTCGGCTCGACGCGGTCCATCAACGCGGGGGCGGCCGCCGCGATCGCCATGCATGCCTGGGTACAGCGGTACGCGGAGATCCCCGACCCCTCCTGACGGGACGGCTCACGGCTTGGCGGCTCTGCGGGCTGCGGTCTGCGGTCTGCGGGGGTCAGGCCTGTCGGCGGACCTCGACCACCCGGAACCGGTTGGCGACGAACGCCCCGTCGCACAGGGCCGCGTTCGCCGCGGGGTTGCCGCCGGAGCCGTGGAGGTCGGAGAACGCGGCCGTCTGGTTCACGTACACCCCGCCCGTCAGGTTCAGCGACAGCTGGGCCGACTCCTCCAGACAGACCTCCTCGACCGCGCGCTCGGTCTTCTCCGACACCGTGTACGCGCCGACCGTCATCGCGCCCCGGTCGCGGATCGTGCGCCGCAGCAGCTCGACCGCCGCGTCCGTCGAGTCCACGGCGACGGCGAAGGAGACCGGTCCGAAGCACTCGGTGAGGAAGGCGGACTCGGACTCCGGCACGGCGGCGTCCACCTTGACGATGACCGGCGTACGGACGACGGCGTCCGGGAAGTCGGGGTTGCTGATCCTGCGGGAGGGCAGGGCCACCTCGCCCAGCTCCGCGGCACCGTCCAGCCGTGCCTTGACGTCCGGATTGACCAGGGCGCCCAGCAGGGCGTTGGCCCGGGCGTCGTCGCCGAGGAGGCCGCCGACCGAGGCCGCGAGGTCGTTCACCACCTCGTCGTACGACTTGTGGCCCGCGTCGGTGGGGATGCCGTCGCGGGGGATCAGCAGATTCTGCGGGGTGGTGCACATCTGGCCGCTGTAGAGGGAGAGGGAGAACGCCAGATTGGACAGCATGCCGCGGTAGTCGTCGGTGGAGTCGACGAGGACGGTGTTCACCCCCGCCTTCTCCGTGTACACCTGGGCCTGGCGGGCATGGGTCTCCAGCCAGTCTCCGAAGGAGCTGGACCCCGTGTAGTCGATGATCTTGATTTCGGGGCGCAGAGCGAGGGTTTTGGCGATGCCCTCGCCGGGGTGCTCGGCGGCCAGGGCGACCAGATTGGGGTCGAAGCCCGATTCGGCGAGGACCTCCCGGGCCGTCCGGACGGTGAGCGCCAGCGGAAGGACCGCCCGCGGATGCGGCTTGACCAGCACCGGATTGCCGGTGGCCAGGGAGGCGAAGAGCCCCGGATAGCCGTTCCACGTGGGGAAGGTGTTGCAGCCGATGACCAGGGCGATGCCACGGCCCGCCGTGGTGAACGACTTGTGCAGCTTCAGGGGGTCGCGCTTGCCCTGCGGCTTGGACCAGTCGGCGGTCTCCGGGGTGCGGGTCTGCTCCAGATAGGCGTACGTCACGGCCTCCAGGCCGCGGTCCTGCGCATGCGGCCCGCCCGCCTGGAACGCCATCATGAACGCCTGGCCGCTGGTGTGCATCACGGCATGGGCGAACTCGTGCGTCCGGGCGCTGATCCGGGCCAGGATCTCCAGACAGACCAGGGCGCGCCGCTCCGGCCCGGCCTCGCGCCAGGCGGGCACGGCCCGGCGCATCGCGGGCAGCAGCACATCCGGGTCGATGTGCGGATACTCGATGCCCAGCTCCGGCCCGTACGGCGAGATCTCGGCGCCGGCCCAGCCGTCGGTGCCGGGCTGGTCCAGGTCGAAGCGGGTGCCCTTGAGCGCTTCGAAGGCCGCGAGGCCCTCGGCGGGCGCACTCTCCCCGTACGCCTTGGGGTGCTCGGGGTGGGGGGACCAGTAGGCCCGGGTGCGGATCGCTTCGAGGGCCTGGTCGAGCGTCGCACGGTGGCCGGTCAGCCGGGTATCGGTCAGCGTCATGACGGACCAACTCCTCGTCGAGCTGGGCGGGGATGAGTGGACAGGGTTAGAGTAACCGAACGATCGGTCGGTACAAGGGGGCCTGTCGAAGCTGTGGAAAACTCATCGGGGAGGATCACCTCCATGACCGCCATCGAGCACGGGACCGCCGGTGCGTACGGCACCGTCGACGGCCGGGGCATAGCCCGGGTGGCCCCGGCCGCCGGACCAGGCGAGGGAGCGGACGGATGACCACCGCGAAGCGGGACACCTATACCCCGGAGACACTGCTGACCGTCGCGGTCCGCATCTTCAACGAGCGCGGGTACGACGGCACGTCCATGGAGCACCTCTCCCAGGCGGCGGGTATCTCCAAGTCGTCCATCTACCACCATGTGGCGGGCAAGGAGGAGCTGCTGCGGCGGGCGGTGAGCCGGGCGCTCGACGGCCTGTTCGGGATCCTCGACGAGAGCGGGGCGCAGCGCGGCAGGGCCGTGGAGCGGGTCGAGTACGTGGTGCGGCGGACGGTTCAGGTACTGGTGGCCGATCTGCCCTATGTGACGCTGCTGCTGCGGGTGCGGGGCAACACCAAGACGGAGCGGTGGGCCATGGAGCGCCGCCGGGAGTTCGACCACCGGGTGGTGGAGCTGCTGCGGGCGGCGGCGGCCGAAGGCGATCTCCGCACCGACGTGGACACCAGGCTCGCCACCCGGCTGCTCTTCGGCATGGTGAATTCGCTGGTGGAGTGGTACCGCCCGCATCCGGGCGGTGGCTGGGAGGGCGACCAGGTGGCCGAGACGGTGGTACGGATCGCCTTCGACGGCCTGCGGACAGTGAACGGGGCCGGGGCGGGGGCGGCGGGCCGGCCCGCGTCCTGACGGCTTCCGGACCGATGCGGCGGTGTCCCGACCGCCGGCCCGGGGTTCCCGGGCGCCGGGCTTCAGCAGAAGCCGTCGTCGTCCGGCGGAACGGCCGGTGCCGGGAGCCCGGTGCCCTGGTCGAGGTCGGTCTCCTCGAAGACCAGCAGCGTGCGGGTGGAGAGCACCTCCGGCATGGACTGGAGGCGGGTCAGCACCAGCTCCCGCAGGGTCCGGTTGTCCCGGGTGTGCACCAGGAGCAGTACGTCGAAATCGCCGCTGACCAGCGCGATATGCGTGGCCCCCGGCAGTTTTTCGAGCTGCTCGCGCACCGTCCGCCAGGAATTCTGGACGATCTTGAGGGTGATGTAGGCGGAGGCACCCTGCCCGGCCCGCTCGTGGTCGATCCGGGCGCTGAAGCCGCGGATCACGCCGTCGTCGAGGAGGCGGTTGATCCGGGCGTACGCATTGGCCCGGGAGACATGGACCCGCTCGGCCACGGAGCGTATCGACGCCCGGCCGTCGGTCCGCAGGATGCCCAGGATGTCCCGGTCGACGGCGTCGAGCGGGCGCGGAGCGGGCAGTTGTCCGGTTCGGGCCCCGCCGGCGGCCATTTGTTCAGCTTCCATGTCCCCCCGCTTTCCCGGTATGGACGACCTGTGCCCATCACAGGCTGTGGAGAACCGTTTGTCCACAGGCTGAGGCCGCCTGTAGCCAAATTGCGTCGACGACCGAACAATCGGTAGGTGAGGCGGACCACAGTCGGCCGTCTCCTTCGTCGCCCCCACGAGGAGGTGCTCGCGTTGCGAAAGAGCAGCAGCACGACCGTGCAGGAGCTGCCCGGGTCCGCCGCCTACCGGCCCACCCCGCCCCCGGCCTGGCGGCCCCGCACCGACCCCGCGCCCCTGCTCCCCGACCCCGAGCCGTTCCGTGTGCTGGGTACGGACGCCGCGGCCGCGGCCGACCCCGAGCTTCTGCTGACGCTCTACGCACAGCTCGTCCGCGGCCGCCGGTACAACGCTCAGGCGACGGCCCTCACCAAGCAGGGCAGGCTCGCGGTCTACCCCTCCAGCACGGGTCAGGAGGCCTGCGAAGTGGCGGCCGCGCTGGTGCTGCGGGAGCAGGACTGGCTGTTCCCGAGCTATCGGGACACGCTGGCGGCCGTCGCCCGCGGGCTGGACCCGGTGCAGGCGCTGACCCTGCTGCGCGGCGACTGGCACACCGGGTACGACCCTCATGAGCACCGCATCGCGCCGCTCTGCACCCCCCTCGCCACCCAGCTGCCCCATGCCGTGGGCCTGGCGCACGCGGCCCGGCTCAAGGGCGACGACGTGGTCGCGCTCGCCCTGGTCGGTGACGGCGGGACCAGCGAGGGCGACTTCCACGAGGCGCTGAACTTCGCGGCGGTGTGGCGGGCCCCGGTCGTCTTCTTCGTCCAGAACAACGGCTTCGCGATCTCCGTACCGCTGGCCAAGCAGACCGCCGCGCCGTCCCTGGCCCACAAGGCCGTCGGGTACGGCATGCCGGGCCGTCTGGTCGACGGGAACGACGCGCCCGCGGTCCACCAGGTCCTCTCCGAGGCGATGGAGCGGGCCCGCTCCGGCGGCGGTCCGACGCTGGTGGAGGCGGTCACCTACCGCATGGACGCGCATACGAACGCCGACGACGCCACGCGCTACCGCGGTGACGCGGACGTCGAGGCCTGGCGGGAGCACGATCCGATCCTGCTGCTGGAGCGGGAGCTGACCGCCCGCGGGCTGCTGGACGACGGACACCGGCGGACCGTCGCAGAGGGGGCCGAGGCGATGGCCGCGCGGCTGCGGGAGCGGATGAACGCCGATCCGGTGCTCGACCCGATGGACCTGTTCGCCGAGGTGTACGCGGAGCGCACCGGCCAGCTCAGGGAGCAGGCGGATCTGCTCCGCGCCGAGCTGGAGGCCTCCGAAGAGACCGGCGACGCCGGTGAGGGCTCCCACAGTCCCCACAGCCCTCGCGGCCCCCGCGGCGAAGAAGGAGACGCGCGATGACCACGGCGACAACCACGGCCCCCGGGACGGCGGCCCCGCCCAAACCCGCCACCATGGCCCAGGCCCTGCGGCGTGCCCTGCGGGACGCGATGGCCGAGGACCCGGCGGTCCATGTGCTCGGCGAGGACGTCGGCACTCTCGGCGGTGTCTTCCGGATCACGGACGGGCTCGCCGCCGAGTTCGGTGACGACCGCTGTACGGACACCCCGCTCGCCGAGGCGGGGATCCTGGGCGCGGCCGTGGGCATGGCGATGTACGGGCTGCGGCCGGTGGTGGAGATGCAGTTCGACGCCTTCGCCTATCCCGCGTTCGAGCAGCTCTTCAGCCATGTCGCCCGGATGCGGAACCGCACCCGGGGCGCGATGCCGCTGCCGATCACCGTCCGGGTGCCGTACGGGGGCGGCATCGGCGGTGTCGAGCACCACAGCGACTCCTCCGAGGCGTACTACATGGCGACACCGGGGCTGCAGGTCGTCACCCCGGCGACCGTCGAGGACGCCTACGGCCTGCTCAGGGCGGCCATCGCCAGTGACGATCCGGTGGTCTTCCTCGAACCGAAGCGGCTGTACTGGTCCAAGGCCGACTGGTCGCCGGACGCCCCGGCGACGGTGGAGCCGCTGGGCCGGGCCGCTGTCCGGCGCCGGGGCAGCAGTGCCACGCTGATCACCTACGGCCCGTCCGTGCCGGTCTGTCTGGAGGCGGCGGAGGCGGCGACGGCGGAGGGCTGGGACCTGGAGGTCGTCGACCTGCGCTCCCTGGTGCCGTTCGACGACGAGACGGTGTGCGCGTCGGTGCGGCGCACCGGGCGGGCGGTCGTCGTCCACGAGGCCACCGGTTTCGGCGGACCCGGCGGCGAGATCGCGGCCCGGGTCACGGAGCGCTGCTTCCACCAGCTGGAGGCGCCGGTGCTGAGGGTCGCCGGGTTCGACATCCCCTATCCGCCGCCGATGCTGGAGCGGCACCATCTGCCCGGGGTCGACCGGGTCCTCGACGCGGTGGCGCGGTTGCAGTGGGAGGCGGCGAGCTGATGGCCCAGGTGCTGGAGTTCAGGCTTCCCGACCTCGGTGAGGGGCTGACCGAGGCGGAGATCGTGCGCTGGCTGGTCTCGGTGGGTGATGTGGTCGCCGTCGACCAGCCCGTGGTCGAGGTCGAGACGGCCAAGGCCATGGTGGAGGTGCCCTGCCCGTACGGGGGTGTGGTGACCGCGCGCTTCGGGGAAGAGGGCACCGAACTTCCGGTGGGCGCACCTCTGCTGACGGTCGCCGTGGGTGCGGTGGACGGTGGCCCGGGCGGCGGGCCGGTGCCGGATGCGGAAGCCCGGGAGCCGGGCGGCGGCCACCGAGCTGCCGGTTCGCGTACCTCCGGTGCCGCACCGCCGGGCGGCGCCGCCGACAGTGCGGGTGCGGCCGGCGGGGCCTCGGGTGAGACGTCCGGCAATGTGCTCGTGGGGTACGGGACGGGGGCTCCGGCCGCCCGTCGCCGCCGGGTCGGGCCCCGATCCGTACGGCCCGCGGCAGGGACGCCCGTTCTGCGCGAGCCCGGTGTCGTCACGCCGGAACCGGCGGCGGTCCAAGAGCCCGTTCCCGAGGGGCCCGTGCCCGTGATCTCGCCCCTGGTGCGGAAGCTGGCCCGGCAGGGCGGTGTGGACCTGCGGCAGCTGACCGGCTCGGGACCGGAAGGGCTGATCCTGCGGGCCGATGTGGAAAGGGCCGTTCAGGCGGCCGCCGCCCCGGTCGCTCCGGCGGTCCCCGGTACGGCCTCCGAGCCGGTCCCGGCTCCCGCGGCAGCCGCGGAACCGGCGGGCCGGACGGGACAGGCAGCGGGGCAAGCGGCGGGGCAGGAGATCCGGATCCCGCTGCGCGGAGTGCGCGGCGCGGTGGCCGACAAACTCTCCCGCAGCCGCTCCGAGATACCCGACGCCACCTGCTGGGTGGACGCCGACGCGACCGAGCTGATGGCCGCGCGGACCGCGATGAACGCTGCGGGCGCGCCGAAGATATCCCTGCTCGCGCTGCTCGCCCGGATCTGTACGGCCGCGCTCGCCCGCCATCCGGAGCTGAACTCCAGGGTCGACACGGAACGGCGGGAGGTCGTGCTGCTGCCCGAGGTGCACCTCGGGTTCGCCGCCCAGACCGAACGGGGTCTGGTGGTGCCGGTGGTGCGTGCCGCGCACCGCCGGACGGCGGAGTCGCTCACCGAGGAGTTCGCCCGGCTGACGGACGCCGCCCGGCGGTCCGCGCTGACCCCTGCGGAGCTGACCGGAGGGACGTTCACCCTGAACAACTACGGGGTGTTCGGTGTGGACGGGTCGACCCCGATCGTCAACCACCCGGAGGCAGCGATGCTCGGCGTCGGCCGGATCGTGCCCAAACCGTGGGTGCACCGGGGTGAGCTGGCCGTCCGTCAGGTCGTGCAGCTCTCCCTCACCTTCGACCACCGGGTGTGCGACGGCGGTACGGCGGGGGGATTCCTGCGGTACGTCGCGGACTGTGTGGAGCAGCCCGCGCTGCTGCTGCGCACTCTCTGACGGCGACGACGACGGCGGGGCGGGTACGGATGGTCCACTGCGGCGGGCGCGGATCATACTGCTGGGTATGACTGCGACCTCGGGCGAGTCCGTCCCGGCCGAGCCCGTTCCGTACGAGCCCGTTCCGTACGACGCCGTGGTGCTCGCCGGAGGGGCGGCGAAGCGACTCGGTGGTGCGGACAAGCCGGGCATCGGGGTGGGCGGCCGGGCGCTGCTCGACCGGGTGCTGACGGCCTGCGGGGAGGCGGGTCGGACGGTGGTCGTCGGTGGGCGGAGGCCCACCGCGCGGCCCGTCGTCTGGGCCCGTGAGGATCCTCCCGGCGGTGGCCCGCTCGCTGCTCTCGACGCCGGGATCCGGCGGCTCGACACCCCGCCGGACGGTGTCGTCGTGGTGCTCTCGGCGGATCTGCCGTTTCTCGACCCGGCGACCGTACGGCGGCTGGTGTCCGCCCTCGGTGGCGCGGGCGAAAGCGGCGGGCGGGAGGGCGTCGTCCTGACCGATACCGCAGGGCGGGACCAGTTCCTGGTGGCGGCGTACCGCGCGGAGCCGCTCCGCCGTGAACTGGCCCTGCTGGCGACCGAGTACGGTTCGCCGGCCGGACTGCCGCTGAAACTGCTGGTCCAGGAGTTGGACCCGGTCCGGATCGCGGCTGGGCCGTTCGCCGCTTTCGACTGCGACACCTGGGAGGACATCGCCGCCGCCAGGGCCCGGATCAGGGAGCATGGGGCCGTGCTGGAGGAATGGATTACCGCCGTCAAGGACGATCTCGGTATCGAGCTCGACGTGGACACCAATCTGCTGCTCGACCTGGCCCGGGACGCCGCCCACGGGGTGGCCAGGCCCGCCGCTCCGCTGACCACTTTCCTCGTGGGCTATGCGGCTGCTTCCGCGGGCGACGGCGGGCCCGAGGCGGTCGCAGCGGCCGTACGGAAGGCCACCGCGCTCGCCCGGCGCTGGGCGGAGGAGACACCCGGCCCCGACGGCCCCGACTCCCCTGTCGGCCCCGGTGGCGCGGGCGGTTCCGGCGGGGGCGGTGCGTGATGGGCGCAGGACGCAGCTCCGGACGCAGCCCCCGCCCGGACCAGGAGCAGGGACAGGGACAGGACCAGGGAGAGGACGACCGGGACTGGTGCGCCGACTGGGACCGTGTTTTTGACGTTTCCGATGTTTCCGATGTTTCCGACGTTCTCGACCGGGGTCCGGACGGCACCGGCCGTGTCCCGTCCCCCGGCCACTCCGGATCGCCTTCCGGGCCGGACGGCTCCGGCGGTGGCCCGTCCCCCGCGCCGGGGCACGACCCCGGCCGCGACCCGGACTCGGGTCCGAACTCCGGTCCGGGGGACCCTCCCGGGCCGGACCCCGAAGTGCCGTTCGTCGACTTCGCCGAGGGACTGGACGACGATCCCGTCCGGCCCCCGGACCGTAAACGGAGCACCGAGGGCACCGGGGCGGGCGCGCACGACGCTGTCGAGGACGCTCTCGCGCTCGTCGGACGGCGTACCGCCGTGCCGGACGGCCCACCGCCTGCTGCCGCTGCTCCGCCGCCGTCCCGGCCCGGCGGTACATCCTCCTCACGGCCTCGGGCCGTCCCCTGGCCCGAGGCCCGGAGACTGGCCGCCAGGACCGGCCGGGAGACCGCCCGCCGGACCGGCACCGACGGCGACCGGGTCCACCGGGCCCCGCTGGAACACTCCTTGGGGCTGGTGCTCGCGGAGGAACTGCCCGCCCTCTGCGATCTGCCCTCCTTCGACACCTCCGCCATGGACGGCTGGGCGGTGGCCGGACCCGGTCCCTGGACCGTCGACGGGGACGCCCCGGTGCTCGCCGGACGCGCCGACCCGCCCCCGCTGCCGGACGGCACCGCCGTACGGATCGCCACCGGCGCCCGGATTCCGCCGGAGACCACCGCGGTCATCCGCAGCGAGCACGCGCAGCTCGACCTCACGCGGCAACTGCTCTCCGCCGACCGTGCGGTCGTCCCCGGCCAGGACATCCGACCCCGGGCCCAGGAGTGCCGTACCGGCGAGCTTCTGCTGCCCGCCGGTGCACTGGTGACCCCCGCGGTCCTCGGACTCGCCGCCGCGGCCGGCTACGACGCCCTGGCCGTCGTCGCCCGTCCCACGGTGGAGGTCCTCGTCCTCGGCGACGAACTCCTCGACAAGGGGCTCCCCCGGGAAGGGCTGATCCGGGACGCTCTCGGCCCCATGACCGGCCCCTGGCTGCGGGCGCTCGGCGCCGAGGTCGTCGCCACCCGCCGGATCGGCGACGACGAGTCGGCGCTGCACCGAGCGGTGACCTCGTCCACCGCCGATCTGCTCGTCACCACGGGCGGTACGGCCGCCGGGCCCGTCGACCACGTCCACCCGGTCCTGCGGAAGGCAGGCGCCGAACTGCTCGTCGACGGAGTCGCCGTCCGCCCCGGGCACCCGATGCTGCTGGCCGGGCTTCCGGACGGGCAGGGCCCCCGCTGTGTCGTCGGACTGCCAGGCAACCCCCTTGCGGCCGTCTCCGCGCTGCTCACCCTGGCCGCCCCGCTGCTGCGGGGACTGGCCGGGCTGCCGGAGCCCGTCCCGTACACCGCGCCCGTACGGGACGAAGTGACCGGCCATCCCCGGGACACCCGCCTGGTCCCCGTGGTCGACCACGGCGAGGTGCTCGTGCCGCTGCGCTACAGCGGCCCCGCCATGCTGCGCGGTATCGCCGCGGCCGACGGTCTGGCTGTCGTCCCCCCGGGCGGGGCCCGCCCGGGGGACGAACTGGAGGTGCTGGACCTGCCGCTGGGCCGCTGAGGACAACGGCGGGGGCTGTGGGGGTGTTTCACGTGAAACACCCCCACAGCCCCCGCCCCGGGCAATGAACAAGGCCCTGAGAGAACCAACCAGGCCCTAGTAGTCGGTTTCCTCCCGGCTGATCGTGATCAGCCGGTCCCCGAACTGCAGCGTCGCCGACTCCGGGTCGGTGTAGTCCAGCATCCGCTTCCGCCGTACGACGGCGACCACCAGGTCCGTCGCCTCCCGGGGCGATCTGCCGATCTCGTCCTGGCGTACCGGGCGCTCCGTGAGGCTCAGCCCGCGGCCGTGCGTCATCAGGTCTTCCAGGGTGTCGGCGACATGGGGGCTGGCCGTCGACACCCCCAGCAGACGGCCCGCCGAGCTGGAGCTGGTGACCACGGTGTCCGCGCCGCTCTGCTTCAGCAGCGGGACGTTCTCGTCCTCGCGGACCGCGACCACGATCGCGGCCCGGCGGTTCAGCTGGCGGGCCGTCAGCGTGACCAGGGTCGCCGTATCGTCCCGCTGGAGCGAGACGATCACCCGGGTCGCCCGGTCCAGCTCCGCCTTCAGCAGGGTGCGGGAGCGGGTGGCATCGCCCTGGACGGCGACCAGACCGTCGTTGTTCGCCGCGTCGATCGCCTTCTGCTGGGGATCGACCACCACGATCTTCTCCTTGGGCATGCCCTGGCCCTTGAGAGTCTCGACGGCATGCCGGCCCTTGGTGCCGTAGCCGATGACGACGACGTGGTCCCGCATCTTGGAGCGCCAGCGGTGGACGCGGACCTGCTGGCGAGTGCGCTCGGTGAGCACCTCCAGGGTGGTGCCGACCAGGATGATCAGGAACACCACGCGCAGGGGCGTGATGACGAAGATATTGGTCAGCCGGGCGGCGTCGCTGACGGGGGCGATATCGCCGTAACCCGTGGTGGAGAGGGTGACGGTGGTGTAGTAGGCGGCGTCGAGCAGATCGACCTTGCCGTCGGCGTTGTCGTTGTAGCCCGCCCGGTCGAGCCACACGAGCAGGGTGGTGACGGTGAGCACCAGTATCGCCATCGCCAGACGGCGCAGTACCTGCTGGAGCGGTGGGACGGCGGCTGCCGCGGGCATGGTGATGAAGCGCCCGGCCTCGGCGTCCTCCCGGGCCTCCGCCCGGGGGCGGGACCAGATGGTCCGCAGGATCGGGAACCTTCCCTCCCTGGGAGGCGGATGCTCCTCGTCCTTCATCGGGTGTCTCCTCCGGCATTGGCCGTCGTGCGGGGCATGAGTGACCATGGTCGCGGATCCGTCCGGGTAAGTCTCGCCGGGTTCGATCGGTTGTGCCGGAGCCACCGGGAACGACGTACCGGGTATGTCGTACGGCGAGGTACCGGACGGGACTGGGAGGAGCAGGCCGGACATGCGCGATCACACGATCATCGTCGGCTTCGGAACGAAGGGCCGCTCGGCGTTGCAGACGCTGATGGCGACGGGGCTGAGGAAGGACCAGGTCATCGTCGTCGACCCCAGCGGCAAGGTCATCGAATCGGCCGCTGCCGAGGGCATCGAGGGGGTCGTCGGCGATGCGACCCGCAGCGGGGTCCTGCTCCGTGCCGAGGTCCAGCGGGCCCGCCAGATCGTCATCGCGGCGCAGCGCGACGACACGGCCGTCCTGGTGACGCTGACGGCCCGGCAGCTCAACCGCCAGGCCAAGATCGTGGCGGCGGTCCGGGAGGAGGAGAACGGCCCGCTGTTGCGCCAGTCGGGGGCCGATACGGTCATCACCAGCGCCAGCGCCGCCGGACGCCTGCTGGGGCTCTCCGTCCTCAGCACCAGTGCCGGGGCGGTGATGGAGGACCTGATCCACCAGGGCAGCGGTCTCGACCTGGTGGAGCGGCCGGTGATAAAGGCCGAGGTGGGGCGGAACGTACGGGACACCGACGATCTGGTGGTGAGCGTGCTGCGGGGACATCGGCTGATCGGGTACGACGACCCCGCCGCGAGCCCGCTCCAGTTGACGGACCGTGTGATCACGATCGTCCGGGCGGGGTCGGCCGAAAACGACGGGTAGCGGCCCCGGACGCCCGGAGCGGACCTGACGGGGGGTGCGGGAGTAGCCTCGCGGCCATGTACGCGATCACGATTCCGGAACCCGGCGGACCCGATGCGCTGCTCTGGGCCGAGGTGCCCGACCCCGTGCCCGGTGAGGGCGAGGTGCTCGTCGAGGTGGTGGCGAGCGGGGTCAACCGCGCGGATGTGCTCCAGCGGCAGGGCTTCTACGATCCTCCGCCGGGCGCCTCGCCGTATCCGGGCCTGGAGTGCGCGGGCCGGATCGTCGGGATCGGCCCGAGCGTGTCGGGCTGGACCCTCGGCGACGAAGTGTGCGCCCTGCTCGCGGGCGGCGGGTACGCGGAGAGGGTCGTGGTGCCGGCCGGGCAGGTGCTGCCGGTGCCGAAGGGCGTCGACCTGGCGGTCGCCGCCGCTCTGCCGGAGGTCGCCGCGACGGTCTGGTCGAACGTCTTCATGGTCGCCCAGCTGCGGCCCGGCGAGACCGTGCTGATCCACGGCGGGGCGAGCGGGATCGGCACGATGGCGATTCAGCTCGCGAAGGCGGTCGGGGCCCGGGTGGCGGTCACCGCGGGCGGCCCGGAGAAGCTGGCGCGCTGCGCCGAGCTGGGGGCGGACATCCTGATCGACTACCGGCAGCAGGACTTCGTCGACGAGCTGCGCCGGGCCACCAACGGCGACGGCGCGGACGTCGTCCTCGACATCATGGGCGCGAAGTACCTGGACCGGAACGTCCGCGCCCTGGCGGTCAACGGACGGCTCGCCGTGATTGGGCTCCAGGGCGGGGTGAAGGGCGAACTCAATCTGGCGACCCTGCTCGGAAAGCGGGCGGCGATCACCGCGACCTCGCTGCGGGCCCGGCCGCTCGACGAGAAGGCGGCCATCGTGGCGGCGGTACGGGAGCACGTCTGGCCGCTGGTCGAATCGGGCCGGGTCCGGGCGGTCGTCGACCGGGAGTTCCCGCTGCGGGACGCGTCGGCGGCCCATGAGGCGTTGGAGTCGGGGACGCACGTGGGCAAGCTGCTGCTCCGCACCGGAAGCCCGGGGGCCTAGGCACCGGGAGCGGGGCAGGTCAGGTGCCGGAGGCGGGGCGCTGAAGCTGAGGAGGTACCCCGACCGGGGAGGGGAGGTTCCTGAAGAAGCGCAGGGACTCCTCTTCCCGGATGTGGAGGACCTGGCCGATCAGGGTGTGGGCGGCCCCGGGGTCGGGCGGGCCGTCGCCGGACTCCTTGGCGGAGGCGTAGGCGGCATACGCACGGGTGAGATCGGTCTCCGTCTGGCGGAGCAGCACCCAGGAGGTGTCCCAGCGGTAGAACTCCTTGAGCGCGGTGCTGACCGCCACCAGACAGCCGACGCCGGAGATGACCACGCTCTTGTTCGGCAGGTCCAGGATGGTGAGCAGGGGCAGTGCCGCGGCGCTGAGGATGGTGACGACACCGCTGATCCGGTAGAAGCGCCGGTGCCAGCGGGCGCGACTGTCGTAGAAGCCGATCAGTTCGCGTACGTACGCCTCGGCGTTCGTGATGAAGTCGGCGCCCGTGTCGAGCAGGCGCGGCGTTCTGGAAGCCGGACGGCGGCGGTTGCCTGTCTCGTGCACGGTGTCTCCCGGGGCAGGTCAGAAGGGTCAGAGGGCCAGACGGCCAGAAGGGGCAGCCGGTCTGCCGTGCTTCACGGCGGTGGTGCCCCGGCGCGCATCCGTTGCAGGGCGGCCAGCATCGTGGATTCGGCGGCGGCGAGGGTCCTGCGGCCTTTCAGCAGCTTCTCGGTCTCGCCGAAGCGTGCGGCGGCGTCGCGGTAGCCGAGGGTCCGCAGTGCGCCGACGCGTTCGGGTGAGAACGACATGAGCCCGGTCAGCGGGCCGAGGGGACCGGGCGGGATGATCGGCACGCTGGGCCGGATGTCGATCCGGACGAGTCCGGTCACCGCGCCGGGCGCCACCCGGGCGTCGGGATGCAGATGCACGACAACGAGAACGTCGCAGTGTTCCTTCTCGGCGAAGGCCCGTACCGGGGTACGGTCCCCGCGGCCCAGCCCGCCGTCGAGATAGGCACAGCCGTCGACCACCCGCGTCGGAAAGACGAACGGCAGGGCGGCGCTGGCCAGCACCGCCTCCCGGACCTCCGGCGCTTCCAGATCGTTCAGCCGGATGATGTCGGCCCGGGCACCACCCATCCACCGGGCGAACTCCACCAGGTACCGCAGTCGCTCGGGCACCGCCTCCCGGTCCAGCAACGGATAGGCGGCGACCCACAGCGGCCGTCCGGCCCGGATGTGCTCGGGATCCACCGCCGCGTCGACCAGCTCTTCGAGGAGCGCCAGACGGCTCTTGAGGGCCGTCAGCCGCCGGTGGAACATCTTCAGCTGTTGCGCCGTGCTCTCCACGCCGACGCCCGCGGCGTCCAGTGGCAGGCCCCGGTCCTCGGACGGCGCGACGCCCATACGGGTGGAGAAGCGCTCCCAGAACGCGGCGAGCCGTGCGACACCGTCGAAGAGTGAGTCCTCGCTGGCCAGTACGGCACCGTTGAGGGCGCCGATGCTGGTTCCGGCGATGGCGGAGATCCGGGTGCCGCGCTCCGCCAGATAGTCCAGAACGCCCAGTTCATAGGCGCCTTTGGCGCCGCCGCCCGCCAGCACCAGCCCGATCCTCAGGGGGGTGAGCGGGCCCGACGGCACCGGGCGCCGGGCAGCGGGAACGGCCGGCGGGTCCTGCTGGGCAGGTAAAGGGCGCCTGGAGACCTCCAGCGCCTGCTGCGCGATGCGGTTGAAGTCCTCCTGTCCGGTCATGCGCTGCTCCCGAGTTCCCGCAGCCGAGAGCGGCGTGAATCCGCCTCCGCGAACTGCTCCCTGATGATCTGCCGTACCAGTTCCTCGGCGCTCAGGCTCGGGGCGACGTAGTCCGAGCCGTTCCCGGTGGCGGTGCGCAGTGCCGCTTCCGCGGCGGCGTCCGGATCGACGCCCTCCACCGTGGTCGCCAGCGCCGTCTTCCGCAGCGCGGAGCTCAAGGGGCCACGGGTTCCGGTCAGTGCCTCGGGGACGCCTTCGCCCAGCAGCTCGGCGACCATGATCCGGTTTTCGTCGCCGGGGAGCGTGCGGGTCGATTCGGCCAGCAGGCCCGCGATCGGTCTGATGCCGTCGTACCACGGCTCCGGCGGGTCCTGGAGCATCCGCTCGGCCAGTTCGTACTCGACACCGGCTCCGGGCTTCGATGCGGCGTACTCCCCCGCGGGGCCGCCCGCCACCTCCCGGGCCAGCAGCATCGCCCCGGCCAACCGGCCCAGGTTCGGGTCGGGTCGCGGATGCCGCCACCGGCGCACCGCGCGGTCGACGGCCAGTGTGCTCTCCACCCGGCGCAGCCGCTCGTCTTGTTCGGCGAGGCCCCGACCGGTCTGCTCGGCGAGCTTCGCCAGCGCGATTCCCAGGTCCCGGACTCCGCCTTCGGCCCACTGGAGCCGGGCGTCGAGCCGGTCCACGCGGTGGTTCACCCGGGTCACCTCGTCGGTGACCTCGGCAACCACGAGGTCGGTGGCCGCGAGCCGGTCGGTGAGTTCGGAGATCCACGCCAGGGTGCCGCGCTGGGCACCGACCAGGGCGCCGGTGACCGCGAGGTCCCGCCGCCGGCTGTGCCCGGTGACCTGGGCGAGCAGCCGGGCGAAGAAGCCCTCGCGGGCCCTGGCCCGCGTCAGATCGTCCGCGGTGTGCAGGTCGTTGAGCAGCTCCAGCAGCAGCCGGTCGTCGACGAGCGGGACGCCGCGGGCGATGTCCGGCAGCTTCACCGGCCGGTTCCCGGGGCGGGCGGCGGGGCGACGAAGACGACGGGCTTGGTGAGAGTCTGCGGCCGGGCGCCCCGCATGACGTACGAGGGTGCGATCAGGAACTCCGGGCGTGCCCCGGGGGCCGGTTTGACGGGCCATGGTTCGTAGTCGTCCGCGGAGAGAGCGGTCACGTCGACCGGGGAGTCCAGCTCTCCGGTGATCGGCAGACCCACGACGGCGTCGCGCAGTCTCGCTGCCTTGCCGAAGGTCGTGGGGAAACCGGTCCGGAAGCCGGAAGTGTCGGTCGCCAGGTTCAGCTCTCTCAGTTCGGCGACGATCTGCTCCGGCTTTCCGGACATCGGCTGGTCGAGCGGTTCGAAGAGCAGCGCCACGAGCTTGCGGGCGATCTCCGCCCGGCGCCGCGCCAGTGCCGTATCGTCCTCGCCGGTCTGCTGCGGGCAGAGCAGTTTCACCAGGTACCGCACGTCCTGCTGCACCAGCCCGCTGTAGCTCTGGGCGAGTTCCAGGTGGCGGCGGTGGATGTCGGAGGTGGTGTGACCGCTGTCGATCGCATTGCGGACCCCCTGGTTGCGCAGGGCGTCCAGGATCAGTTGGACGTCGCGGGCGACCGCATCGAGGCGCTTGTTCAGGTCCGCTACGGCGCGGAGGACCACCGTCTGATGCTCCGCCATCCTCGATGTGAGGTGATCGGTCTGCTGCCGGAGATCGGCGGCGACCTCGTTGAGCAGCCAGTCGTTCACGGCTTCGAGGTCGCTCTGCGATACGGCGTTCCCCTGCAGAGAATATGGTCCCTCTTTATCGCTTTTACCGAAAAGCCCCATGCTGGACCCCGTTGGCTCGCCCTGCTCTTCGTCTTGGTAGGTGCCGAAACCGTCGTTCTGCATGGGATCAGCCGCCCGTCCGGCCACGACGTCCGTACAGCTCGGAGAACTCGATGGTCGCTCTGAGGCGTACACCGCCCTGCCGGTCCTGGGTCTCGACGGCTATCTCGGTGCCGCCGAAGGCGTAGTAGATGTCGAGTTTCCGCTTGTCCATGCGCGTTCCCACCGATCCGCTCACGTCCGCAGTCACGGTGCCGATCCGCTCGCAGCCCGCCTCGGTCGTGTACTGCGGGTCGTCGCTGTAGGTCGCGAACAGTCCGAGTTTGAAGCGGACCTCGGTCGACGGCACTCGCATCTCGTGGTTCCTCGTCTCACCGACCGTCACTTGAGCGCCGCGTTCGACCACGACACGGAATCGGTCGCTGCACATCTCTTCGCCCAGCTCGTTGCGGAAGTGCTTACCCGCCGGGTCGACTCCCTCGCGGAAGGGCATCGCGCACTCGTAGCCGTACGTGTACTTCGAGCGGCGGCCCCAGATGACGGCGGGGTCGTAGGCGAAGTGCACGGCGCCGCCGAGGACCGCGGACGCCGGATCGCGCGGCATCACCACCTTCACCTTGCCGCCGAACCGCTGGGCGATCCGGTCGCGCAGATAGGTGGAGCGGGAGAAGCCGCCGACCACGACGATCTGGTCCACGCCGGTCCTGGGGCCGTTGTCGACCACGATCCGGCGCTGTTCTTCGATCGTCTCCAGAATGGGCCCGACCACCGTTTCATGGAGGTCGACGATCTCGTCCGGGGTGATGACGATCTGGTACGGCTCCCCGTAGGCCAGCTCGGTCAGCCGCTCCTTCACGGGCGGGGACAGGGCCTCCCAGAGCCGTCCATGCACGTCCAGGGTGCACGGCAGGGTGAAGGTCGGTGAACCGTCGGCTCCGGTCTCGGAGGTCAGGCCGACCTTCGACCTCTCCCAGTGGTCCTCCAGCGCGGCGATCTCCCGCGGACGGGAGACGAGCAGCTTCTCCAGCTCTTCGGCCCCGAAGCGCTTCGCGAGCACCTCGGTCACGAAATGCCGGTTGATGTAAGCGGATCCCAGGCGTCCGCCGTCGGCGATGCCGATCTCGGCCAGCCGGTCGTCACCGACGCCTTCCGGGCGGATCTGGTAGCTGGTGATGTCGACGGTGCCGCCGCCGCAGTCGACCACCATGAAGCGGCTGCCGTCCGTCCCGACGTCGAGACGTCCTTCCGGCCGGCTGGTTTCCAGCAGGGTGCCGGGAGTGAGCGCGCAGTACACGGCTGCCGCCTCCGGTTCGCCGACGAGGAGGAGCCGTTCCTCGTCCGCGGGGATACCGGCGGCGGCCGCGGCATCGCGCATCACCTGCTTCTCGTGGTCCTTCCAGATCGCGGGCACGGTGATGCACCACCGGATGTCGTCGGCGCTGAAGCCGAGACCTCCGTAGTTGGTCGCTTCGATGTCCTTGAGAGCCGTGGTGTACAGATGGCGGAGGTAGGCGGCGATCAGCGCGGGCACTACCGAGGCGGGGTCGCCGGCCTCGGCCAGATTGCCGACGAAGCGCGGCACATCGGCCGGTGGGGCGTCGGCCCGCAGCGCCATCTTGAACCGGGTGGCGTATCCGTATCCGTTCGGGTTGTTGCGGCTGTTCTCGACCTGCCAGAGCTTGTCGGCCTCGTACCCGAACGCCTTCGCGTCACCGTGCACATCCACCAGGACGGACGTCAGATCCTTCGGATAGGAGATGCCGCGCTCTTCCTTGAAGGTCTGGTAGGCGATGCGGCGGTTTTCCGAGAGGTCTTGCAGATCCTGCACCGTGGCCCAGGCGAACCCGGAACCGTGGGTCCCGAAGTCGATCGCCACGACGACCTTGGCCACAAACGGCTTGCGCTGCTCCGGCTTGCCCATGATCCCCCTCCCGCGCGGGCGGCGCCGACGGACCCCACACCCGTCTGTCCCGGGACCGCGTCGCGAAAAACGATCAACGCAGCCCGAAGCGCCGCACCGGCGTGCTTATGCGTTCTTCTGCCCGACGTTATCCGAGTGCGGGGAAAAGTGTGTGCCCCTTTCTCAGCCTCTGGAAAGGTTCCGGTGGCACATCATTGATGCCCATCCGGCTCAGAAGTCACAGGAGAATCAGAGGTCAAGGGTTTCCGGGATAAAAGTGCTGATGGGGTGCCGGGAAATTCGCTGTATACGGTCGGGAATTCTCCCTCCGCTCACTGCTCCGCGACGGTGGATCTGCCGTCGGCGCCGGCCGGATCCGGCCCCACGGCCGGACGCGGCCCGGGGACGGCCGTCGGCCCCTTTCCCTGTCCCCCCACTGCCGCCAGCGTCAGGGTCACACCCACCGAAGCGGCCGCCATCAGCGACATCGCCGTGGCCGGAGAGGTCAGTTGGGCCAGGGTGCCCGCCAGCAGGGCGCCGAGGCCCTGGCAGCCCGCCATGCCGGTGCCGTGCAGTCCGAGGGCCTGGCCGGTGAGTGCGTCGGGGGTGAGGGAGAGCAGGCGTTCCTGGAGGATCAGGCTCGCCGCGTAGCCGACGGAGGCGACCGTGACGGCGACGGCGGCCGGTACGACGCCGGGCCGCAGCACGAAGAACAGATAGGGGATCGCCAGCAGCAGCCGCAGCGGGACCACCAGCCGGGAGCGGACCGCGGGCGGCACCAGCCGGCCCACCAGCAGATCGCCCGCGAACATGCCCAGCGCCGCGCACGCGTACAGCGTTCCGGCGTCCCCGGGGGCGTACGAGATGTACAGCGAAGCACTGCCGACCACCAGCCCGTTGGGGAGCCACAGCCCCAGATACGTCAGTCGGCGGGGGCGCGACGACCACAGCCGGGCGTTGCTGCGCCAAGAGGCCGAGGGCGACGGGCGGCCGGACGAGCGCGCCGGGCGGGCCGTGAGGCCGAGGCGGGTGACGAGGGCGCTCAGCAGGTGCAGTGCCACCGCGAGGAGCAGGCAGCTCTGCGGGGACAGGAGCGTGAGCAGGGCGCCGCCCGCCGCGAACCCGCCCACCTGCATCAGGCCCCAGAGCATGTTGTAGACCGAACGGCCCAGTACGTAACCGTCCTTGGACAGGATCTCGTTCAGCAGCCCCCCGCGGGCGCCCCCGCCCAGGGAGGCGACCAGGCCCTGGAGGAGGACGACGGCGAAGACCGCCGCGACCGGCAGACCGGGCAGCGCCGGAATCGCCGTGACAGCGGCGAACGCGAGGGCGAGGGTGGTCAGGAGCGCCCGCGGCGGCAGCCGGTCGGAGGCCGAGAGCAGGAAGGCGGCTCCCAGCAACTGCGCGAGCTGCGGCCCGAACATGCTGAGCGCCGAAAGGAGCGGGGAGCCGGTGGCCCGGAACACCAGCGTTCCAAGGGCCAGGCCGCCGATGGTGTGGGCCGCGCCGGAGGCGCCGAAGGAGAGCAGGAACGGGGTGAATTCGGGGGTCCGGAACAGGGTGCGGTAGCTGCGCATGCACCGCAGTCTCCGAACTCCGGGAGGCTCTGTTGAATGTTTCGCCGGTACACGAAAGGTCGTACGCATGGGCTTGTGGCAGATCGGCATCGACACCCTCGCCTCCAGCCGGTTTGCGCTGTCACCGTTCGCCGAGACCTTCGCGAGCCTGCGCCTGCTGCATACGGGGAGCGGCGCCCATCCGGGCGAAAGGGCCTGGCTGCGGGCGCAGCTGCCCGGCTACCGGGCCCGTCTGGCGGCCGATCCGGTGGCGGCGCCGCTTGTCCGGGCGGCCTTCGGCACCTCGTGGAACGCCGACTTCCTCTGCCCCGCGCCGGGCGCCGGGGAGGACTTCGAGGAGACCGTGGCCCGGGTGCGTGCGGCCGGGCCCGGCAAGGCGCGGGACGATCTCCGGGTGTCCCTCCGGGGTCCGCTTCCCGCCGCCCTGGACCGGGACGATCTGCCCGAGCGGGCGGCCGCGCTTCTGACGTATGTGTGGGAGGCGGCCGTACGGCCCCACTGGGAGCGCCGGAGACGCGTCCTGGAGGCCGATGTGGCCGCGCGGACCGCGCAGGTGAGCCGGGGCGGCTGGGCGGCCGTGCTGGACTCGCTGAGACCGGGGACGCGATGGCTCGGGGAGAGCGGCTTCCAGGTCAATCCGTGGCCGTACCCGCCGCGGGAGATCCCCGCGGGGGCCGAGCTGCTGTTCACTCCGGTGACCCCGAGGACCGGATGGGTGGCGTGGCAGGAGCGCGAGCGGTACGCGGTCTTCTACCCCTGTCTCGGGGTGCTCGCCGAGGACCACCACCGGCGCCCCGTCCCGACCGGGCTCGGGACGCTCGTCGGCAGCGCCCGGGCCGGAGTGCTGGCGCTGCTCGGAACCCCCTTGAGCACGACCCAGCTGACGGCCCTGACCGGGCAGGGGCTGGGGTCGGTGGGCCGGCATCTCCGGGTGCTGCTGGACGCGGGGCTGGTGGAGCGGCGCCGGGCCGGACGATCGGTGCTGTACGTCCGCACGGCGGCCGGGGAGGTGCTGGTGGCGGCCTCGGGCCCGGGGACTGGCTGAAGCCGTTCGACGGTGGAGCGACGGCCCGCGGCGGGGGCCCGGGACGATCCGGGCCCCTGCCGCCGCGGGCCGGGACGGTCTACAGATACGGGCCCGAGCGCAGGGCGCCGTGGGCCGGGTCGTCGTCGTGCGGGGCGCCGGGAGGCAGGGCGCGGCGCATCTGCTCCAACTGGGCCCGGGCCGCCATCTGCTGGGCGAACAGGGCCGTCTGAATACCGTGGAACAGCCCCTCCAGCCAGCCCACCAACTGGGCCTGGGCGATCCGCAGCTCGGCCTCCGAGGGCACGGCCTCATTGGTGAACGGCAGGGAGAGCCGCTCCAACTCCTCGACCAGCTCGGGCGCGAGACCGTCCTCCAGCTCCTTCACGGAGCTGGCGTGGATCTCCTTCAGCCGTACCCGGCTCGCCTCGTCGAGAGGAGCCGCCCTCACTTCCTCCAGCAGCTGCTTGATCATGCTGCCGATCCGCATGACCTTGGCCGGCTGTTCCACCATGTCCGTCACGGGGACCTCACGAGACTCGTCGTCGCCGTTACCGTCACCGCCGCCGAGAGCCATGCCGTCCTGCCCCACGACGAGGACGTGGGGACTCTCCTGCGAGCGTTCGTTCCTCGGCATATCCATGCCGCCATTCTCGCGCACCCGCGCGTCATCACGCGGTGTGCCCCCGGGCGGGAGTGATCACTCCCGCCCGGGGGCACGAATGCGCAGGTGGCCGCCGTGCCGTCCGGTCCGGGCCCCTGGAAAGGAGCCGCGGACCGGAGTCACTCCGGGTCTACCGGAGGGCCCGCTTCCGTCACCGCGGCCGGACCGGGCGCCGTCGCATCACGCCGCCCCGCTCCGGAGCTCCGCCGGTTCCGTCACGTCGTCTCGCGGCGGGCCAGCGCCCCCCGCGAACGGGTCATCAGCGCCGCCAGCAGCACCGCGCCCAGCGGGACGACGACCAGCAGGGCCCCGAGGGTCTCCCACGGCATGATGATCGGGACGTACGGGGCGGGCATCTCGTACCCGCTGTTCAGCGCGTCCTCGTACCAGGACTGTTCGTCCCGGCGCTCGGTGAGCAGCAGCCCGACCGCGGGCAGCACACCCGCCGCGGTCCCCAGCACCACACCCATCGTGGCGACCACCCCGCACTGGAATCCGCTGAGGGTCCTGCGCACCCGCGGCGGGGCACCCACCGCGGCCAGCGTCTTCAGATCGGCCTCGGCATCGGCCTGGGAGAGACCCGTGGCGATACCGGCCGCACCGATGGTGATCAGCGCGGCGAAGGCGGCCAGCGCCACCAGCACGATGCTGGTGTCGGACTCGTAGCCCTTCTCGACGGAGAGGCTGATGCTGGTCCCGATCCGGGAGAGCTCGTCCTCCAGCTTCTGCAGGTCCTTGTCGGCGACCCCGCCGTCCGTGAGGACGTAGGAGCCGTACGGCACGGCCTTCATCGCGCCCGCGGACTTCAGCGCGGCGGGCGGGAGCACGGTCTGGAAGCCCCAGGCGTTCACATCGCCGGTCACCTCGTGCACCGGGAAGGACTTGATGACGCCGGGCTCCTCCTTGCCGGTCTCCAGAGCCTTGTCGGCGGCCTTGATATCGGTCACGACCTTGATGTTGACCGTGCCGCCGTCGCCGACGTGCTGCTTCTTGAAGGTGATGGCCTTGCCGGACTTCAGGGCCTGCTCCGCCGCCGGGTTCTTGATGCCCAGAACCTTCAGCAGCTTCTCGTCCGCGACGACCACCTCGCCCTGGTACGGGCCCTGTTCGTTCTTGCAGCGCCAGTCCTTGGCCAGGGCGCGCCGCTGCTCGACGGTGAACCTGGCCGCCGGGTCCTCCCCGTTGGGCACGGCCCCGTCCGAGTACAGCGGACACTTCTTGGCCTGCGGAATCATCAGTACGTACCGGCCGCAGGCCGGGTCGTCGTCGTACATGGCGCAGGTGGACTTCCCGACGACGAGCCGGTCCACATCGGCCCGGACCCCGACCGGGATGGTCCGCTGGACCGCGGTGCGGATCGCGGGTACGTCACGGCTGTTCTCGTCGGTGACGATGACCGATCCGTGCGGGGCCTGCGCGGTGTACGCCGCCTTCTGCTGGGCCTCGTCGCTCGCGGCGTAGGTGGCCACCGCCACGGTGCCCGCGACGGCCGCCAGGACCGCCGCCACCGCCGGGGCCGTACGGCCGCGGTTGCGGACCGCGTCCCGCAGGGCCAGCCGCGGCGACAGCGGCAGAAAGCCGCCGAGCCGCCCGAAGAGCCCGACCAGGACCGGGGTGAGCGCCACGATGCCCAGCTCGGCGATGATCGCGCCGGCACCGACGATCACAAAGCTTTCGAGCATCAGCGAGCCGGCCAGGGCGATGGTGGCGCCGAGGGCCACCGCGATCAGCCCGATCACCGGCAGGACCCGGCTGCTGCGCCGGATACCGCGGCGTCCGGTCAGCGACGACAGGACGGACTGACGGGACGAGGTGACGGCGGGGACGAGCGCCGCCATCGTGCCGGTGAACACCGCCAGCAGGGCGATGCCGAGCAGCTCCAGCGGCCGGGCGTCGAAGGCGCCGAACCGCGCATCCATCATCTCCTCGAAGGTGCCCTGCAGCGTGATGCTGAGGACCACGCCCAGGGTGGTGCCGATCACCGCGGCCGCCGCGCCGAGCACCAGACCGCCGGCGAGCACGATGGCGCGGATATGGCTGCGCTCACCGCCGTTGGCGCCGACCAGGCCGAGCTGCCGGCGGGAGCGCCGGGCGCCCACGGCGAAGGCCGGTCCGGCCAGCAGACAGATCTCCAGCAGCGCCAGGCTGACGACGGTGGCCAGAGCGGTCAGCTCTTCGGCCTGGAAGCCCGGGCCGTCCATCGAGTACTTGGTGAAGCCGGGCTTCTGGTAGAGCGGGACCTCGGAGTCCGCGGGCTTGGAGAGAGTCACCGCACGGGAGTCGACGATGACGCCCCTGGTGTTGGTCTCCTTCACCATGTTCCACGTGAAACCACCCTCGACGGCCGCCAGATAGGTCGTCGAGCCGTAGTCGGTTCCCAGCTCCGCCTTCTTCAGCGCCTCGTTGAGCGGCTTGATGAAAGCGCCCGGCAGGGCGTTGATCTGGTCCGTCTTCAGACTGCTGGGCAGTTCGTAGGCACCGGTGATCCGGTACTCGCGGTCCAGGTGGCGCGCGGTCAGCTTGCCGCCCACCTTCAGACCGCTCTTCTTCAGGAACGCGGTCGTCGCGGCGACCTCGCCCTCCTGTGCGGGGAACCGGCCCTCGGTGAGGTCCATGATCCCCGCGGCCATCGGGTCCGTCGCCTTCAGCTCACGGACCTCGGTGGCCAGCAGTCCGTGTTCCGTCTCCAGCTTCGCCCGGCCGACGGTGTCCGGCAGCAGCCGGGCGTTCTTGGGGGCCGCCTTGCGGACGTCCGTCGGGCCCTCGGGGTACGGCTCGTTCTCCTTGAGCACCCTCGCGGGCTCGTAGAGCCGGGCGTCGGGGGCCTGGAAGATGGCCTCGCCACCCATGCTCGGGCTGCTGAGCCGGGCGTCCGCCGCGCCCATCTCGCGCTCCAGCGTCTCCGTCGTGGAGAGTTCGGCGCTGCGGAGGGTCAGATCGGCGGCGCTGACACCCATGATCGGCAGGGCGATCATCGCCAGGACGAGGAAGCTGCGTCCCTTGGAGCGCCAGGCGTCGCGGCGGGCGATACGGAGCGCGGCCCGCCAGGAGTGGAACCATTTCTTCACAGTGCTGCCCTCGTACGGATCATGGGTATGCCGGTCGGTGGGTGCGGTGCGGTCTTCACCGGTCGGCCGCCTGGCCCGTCAGCAGCGAGTCGGCGTCGCTGCGGACCGTCTGGTCGACGACGGAGCCGTCCCGTACGAAGACGACCCGGTCCGCCCAGGCCGCGAAGCGCGGTTCGTGGGTGACCAGGACGGCGGCGGCACCCGCATCGCAGCGGGAGCGCAGCAGGGCGAGGACCGACTCGCCGGTCTCCGAGTCCAGGGCGCCGGTCGGCTCGTCGGCGAGGACCAGTCTGCGGTCGCCGACCAGGGCGCGGGCAATGGCCACTCGCTGCTGCTGGCCGCCGGACATCTCGTCGGGGAAGCGTTCGGCGAGATGGCCGAGGTCCATCTCCTCCAGGGCCGCCAGGGCCTCCGCCTTGGCCTTGCGCGCGCTGGTGCCGTCCAGCTCCCGGGGGAGGGCGACGTTCTCGGCGGCGGTCAGGGCCGGGATGAGGTTGTAGTCCTGGAAGACGTAGCCGATGCTCCGGCGGCGCAGGGCGGCGAGCGTCTTGCGGCTCGCGGTGGTGATGTCCGTGCCCTCGACGATCACTTGGCCCGAGGTGGGCAGGTCCAGCCCGCCCGCGAGGGTCAGCAGGGTGGACTTGCCGGAGCCGGACGGGCCCATGACGGCGACGAGTTCGCCGGGGAAGACGTCGAGGTTGACCCCGCGCAGTGCGTGCACCTCGGTGGCACCGCTGCCGTGGACCCGGGTGAGCTGGACCAACTGGAGCACCGGCTGGTTCGGCTGTGACGAACGGGTCTGCTGTGACTGCTGGGGATTGGCTGTGGACATGGTGGGTTCCCCCCTTGGGCGGGCAGATATGAGCGGTCGGCCGGTGCCGTCGGCTCCGCAGGACCATGCGGGACCCGGCGGCCCCGGAGGAAGCGGTGGGGGTCGCGGGCGATGGAACGGCGGACCGGCCGGTGGTGGTACGGGCCGTGGTCGGGCGAGACCCGGTGGCGCGGTCGGCTCGCCCCGTGACGGACGCATCTGTGGTGCGGGCGCAAGGGGGCGGGAACGGTCACGCGTGCGGGCGTGGGTGGTTCGGGTGGTGCGGGTGGTTCCAGTGCGGCGGACGGTGCCTGTGGTGCGGGCGCCTTCAAGCGGGTCAAGCAGCTCAAGCAGCTCAAGCGGTTCAAGCGGTTCGAGCGTTCAAGCAGCGCGGGTGGTTCAAGTGGTGCAGATGGTGCGGGTAGTGCGAGTAGTGCGGGTGGTTCAGTGGGGCCGGGTACCGGCCCGGTGGGGAGCGGGCGGGGCGGAGACCTGGTCCCCGTCCGCCCCCTTCGCGGCCTTCCGGTCGTTCGCCGCTCTCCGATCGGCCGTGGCGGAGAGCCGGATCAGCCGGGCCTCGGAGTGGTCCAGCCAGCGCGCCTCCGCCTCGGTCTGGAAGATCAGCTGCTCCAGGACGAGCAGCCAGGCGATGTCGTCCCGCTCCCGCGAACCGTCCCCGTTCTCGATGGCGGCCAGCGCCTGCATCTTGAGCCGGGTGTAGTCCTGCATGGCCTTGACCGTGTGGTGGCGCTGGGACTGGATGACCCTGCGGATGTCCACGCCGGGTGCGCCGATCGCCATCGCCAGCTTGATGGACAGCTCGTCCCGGGGCGGGCTGGTGCGGTCGACCGGGGCCTCGAACCAGGTCTTCAGCTCGCTGCGGCCCGTCTCGGTGATGGCGTAGAGCGCGTGTCCGGCGTCGTCCTCACCGTTCTGGACGACCATGCCGTCGCGTTCGAGCCGGTTCAGCGTCGTATAGACCTGGCCGACGTTGAGCGGCCAGGTCGATCCCGTACGGGCCTCGAACTCCGTACGGAGCTGAGAGCCGTACCGGGGGCCGTGCTCCAGAAGGGCGAGTAGCCCGTGGCGGATGGACATACCGAGTATGTATACCGGGTATGCAGGTCGCCTCCAACCGTCCGCAGACGGATGTGACACGTCCGACTCAAGGGGGACCCGGGGCGGTGCGGAGAGGTACGGAGGAGGGACCCGGCGGCCCTCAGCGATGCCTCAGCCGGATCCCGAGGAAGCCGATTCCCAGGCCCATCAGGGCCAGGCCGATGCCCAGGGAGAGCGGGGAGAACTCGTGTGCCGCCGGGGTACCGGTCGCTCGCGTACGGTGCTGACCTGCCGCGGAGGGGGCGTCCCCGGTGAGGTACGGCGTGGGTTCGGCCGCGGGGTCGGTATCGCCGCGCCAGCCGTCCGCACCGTCCGGGCGGAGGAGGTCGCCGTCCGCGGCGGGGGCGGCCGGATCGGGCTCCGCGGCGGCGGTGGCGGTGTCGGTGGTGTCGGTGGTGTCGGTGGCGGACGGCGGATCGGAGGGGGTTCCGGTACGGGACTGTGACACGGACGCCTCGGCGGGCGGGTCCTCGGTATCGCCCCGGGGGCGCGGCGGAAGGTGGTGCGGCGGCCGGCCGGGCCGGATCCGCCCCTCTCCGGCGGGGTGCCCGGCGAGGGACTCGTGCGGGTCGGGCGCGGGCGCCGCGGCCCCCGTCCCGGAACCGGCGGCGTCCGGGGGCGGGCCGGTGCTGCCGGGGGGTACGGCGGTCTCCGGGCCGCCGGGACCGGCGGCCGGTGCCGCGGCGGTGAGGGTGGTGACGGCGGCGGCCGTTCCGGTCAGCAGGCCCGGTCCGTTCCCGTACGCCAGGGGGGTGGCCAGTACGGCCAGCGCGGCGAGGGTGATCGCACAGCGCGAGCGGAGTGTGGGATGCACCGGGGGGAGCCCCCTCCCGTACGGGCCGCGAGGCGGCGGCCGGCGTCCGTGATCACGGACTCAGCGTCACATGCCACGGGCCGTCCGGCATCTCGGGCGGCGCGGTTCCACACGGGAGGGGGACACGGCGCCCCGGAAGTCGACGCGGGCACCTCGCCGGTGGGGCGGGGCGCCGGGGAGGGGCGGACGGCTCCCGGTCCACTGCCGATGCGGTACGGAACCGGCCCGGCGGCCGGAGAAGCCGGGGCGCCCCCGGTCCTTACGCCGTCAGCCCGCCTTGCCCGTGGAGACCGTCAGTTCGAACTGCTGGCGCTCGGAGGCCGGGCTGCCCGCGCTCGGGAACTGCTCGACGACCGCGTCCTTCGGGTACTGCGGGTTGTCGACCTCGGTGACCTTCCAGGT
Organism: Streptomyces tsukubensis; assembly: GCF_003932715.1. Lineage (NCBI taxonomy): Bacteria > Bacillati > Actinomycetota > Actinomycetes > Kitasatosporales > Streptomycetaceae > Streptomyces > Streptomyces tsukubensis. Next base: position 4,025,947 of record NZ_CP020700.1, read on the forward strand.
CCAGCCCGCGGCCCGGAGACAGTCCTTCACCGAGAGCAGGTCCTTGTAGAGCAGGCTCGGGGCGTCGACCTTCGACGGGTCGGAGGAGTCCTCACGGGCCTCCGAGCACTTCTCGGCCTTGATGGTGCGGGTGCGGTCCGGCGGGATGGGGTCCGCGGCCTTCCCGGATCCGCTGTCCGTACCCGTGCCCGTATCCGTCCCCGTACCGCGGTCTCCCGATCCGGTGGATCCGGGCGGAGTGCTCACGACCTCCACATCCGGCGAGTCCTTGTCCAGCATGGAGCCGATGAAGCCGATCCCGAAGTTGATCGCGATGAACGCGGAGAACACGGAGACGATGCCCAGGACCACCTTGCGGCCCCGGCTGGTCCCCTTGGGCGCCGCGGGTCCGGGCCGGTGCTGCATCACCGGGGCGGGCCGGGGGGTGGGCGGGGAGGCGTACGGCGGCGGGACATGGGCGCCCATTCCGGCCCCGCCCTGCTGCGGATAGCCGTACGGCGGAGGTGCCATGCGCTGCTGCGGCGGCGGGGTGCCCGGGCCGTGGCCCCGCGAGCCGTACGGCGTCTGAGGCCCCGGCTGCTGCTGGTACGGCGCGCGGGCTATGCCGTGCGCCGGGGAGTGCGCGGGCGGCTGCTGCCGGGGGTGCGGTGCGATGTGCGGATGCGGCGGGGAGACCGGGGCGTGACTGTGGCCGTGCCCCTGACCGTGCTGCGGCGCGGCATGCGGTGGGGTGTGCGGGGACGGCGCATGCGGCGGGAACACCGCGGAGCCCACTCCGGCCCCGCTTCCGCCGCCCGGACCGCTGATCACGGAGGGCGCCGCGGGCTGCCCGCCCGCGGCCACCCGCAGACATTCGTTCCGCATGGCATCGGCGGAGGGGAACCGCTCGTTCGGGTTCTTCTTCAGCGCCCGCAGCACCAGCGCGTCCACCGCGGGCGTGACCGAACGGTTGACCGTGGAGGGCGCGACCGGCTCCTCCTGGACATGCGCGTAGGCGATGGCCAGCGGCGAGTCCGCGTCGAACGGCAGCCGCCCGGTCAGCAACTGGAAGAGCATGATGCCGACGGAGTACAGATCGGAGCGGGCGTCCACCGCCCGCCCCAGGGCCTGCTCGGGCGACAGGTACTGCGGGGTGCCGACGACCATGCCCGTCTGGGTCATGGACGTCACGCCCGACTGCACGGCCCGGGCGATGCCGAAGTCCATCACCTTGACGACGCCGCGCCGGGTCAGCATGACGTTGCCGGGCTTGATGTCCCGGTGCACCAGCCCGTTCTCGTGCGAGGACTCCAGGGCGGCCAGTACATCGGCCGCCACCCTCAGCGCCCGGTCGGCGGGCATCGCCCCGTACTGCCGGATGTCCTCCTGGAGTACGGCGCCGAGCGGGCGGCCCTCCACGTACTCCATGACGATGTACGGCACCAGGGCGCCGCCCAGTTCGTCCTCGCCGGTGTCGAAGACGGAGACGATATTGGTGTGGGAGAGCTTGGCGACGGCCTGCGCCTCGCGGCGGAAGCGCTCCCGGAACGACTGCTCGCGCCCCAGCTCCGTATGGAGGGTCTTGATGGCGACCTGACGGTCGAGCACGGTGTCGTACGCCAGGTGCACCGATGCCATCCCGCCCTGGCCCAGCAGATCGCGAAGCAGGTACCGGCCGTTCGCGACCGAGCCGCCGACATGGTGGCCCTGCGCGCCGTCCTGGCTCATGCTCTGCTTCCCCCTCGGCGTGAGCGTCCGCGGCCGGCCGGCTGCCGCCGCGCGGATCGCGGTGTGCGGTGCACGTCGTACACCCCCGCGGCCTCCGGCGGTCCCGGCGGCTCCGGTGCTCACGCGATGCCCCGTTTACGGGGCAAGTCTGCCGCAGGTGACCGGCACGTCAAGCCGGGTGCCCGTTCCGTGACCCTCCGCACGGGAAGCGTCCCGGAAGCGTTACAGGAACGCCATGTGACGGGCGTGGCCGGGCTCACAGCGGCCCCGGCGACGGGTCCGTCCCGCACGGCGGTGTCGGTGGGAGGCTGTAGCGTGAGGCAACGGAACGCCTGTCCCGGGCGTTGGGTATGAGACGGATGCGCACGCGGCGGCCGATATCGGGCACCCTGCATCCGGCGCCTGCCGCCCCGGGACCCCACCCCGGCAACAGAACACGACGGCTCCACCGAACAGACACCGAAGAGACGACGGCGAGGACTGATGGCACCCGAACCCGAAGCAGGCGTCGGCGGCGTGCCGGGATCCGGGGACCACTGGGGGCCGGGCGGTCTTGTCGGCGGCGGCCGCTATCGGATGACGTACCGCCTGGGCCGCGGCGGCATGGCCGAGGTCTATGCGGCCGAGGACGTCCGGCTGGGCCGTGAGGTCGCGGTGAAGCTGCTCCGCGCCGATCTCGCCGAGGACCCGGTCTCCAAGGCCCGTTTCACCCGTGAGGCACAGTCCGTCGCCGGTCTGAACCACCATGCGATCGTCGCGGTGTACGACTCCGGGGAGGACGCCGTCGGCGGCCAGTCCGTCCCCTACATCGTCATGGAGAAGGTCGAAGGGCGGACGATCCGCGATCTGCTGATCAACGCCGAGGCGCCCCCGGTCGAGCAGGCGCTGATCATCGTCTCCGGGGTGCTGGAGGCGCTGGCGTACTCCCATCAGCACGGCATCGTGCACCGGGACATCAAGCCGGCCAACGTCATCATCACCAACTCCGGCGCGGTCAAGGTGATGGACTTCGGCATCGCCCGCGCCCTGCACGGCGCGTCCACGACGATGACGCAGACCGGCATGGTCATGGGCACCCCGCAGTACCTCTCGCCGGAGCAGGCGCTGGGCAAGGCCGTCGACCACCGCTCCGATCTGTACGCGACGGGCTGTCTGCTCTACGAACTGCTGGCGCTGCGGCCCCCGTTCACCGGCGAGACCCCGCTCTCCGTGGTCTACCAGCACGTCCAGGACGTGCCCGTACCGCCGTCCGAGGTGCTGGACTCGGTCCCGCCGGAGCTGGACGGCCTGGTGATGCGGTCGCTGGCGAAGGACCCGGACGACCGGTTCCAGAGCTCGGAGGAGATGCGCGGACTGGTGCAGTACGCGCTCCAGATGCTCCAGCAGCAGGGCGGGCACACCGGCAGCTGGAACACCGGACCCGTCGACACCTACGGCGGCACCACCCGTGTCATGGGTGCGCCGGGCGGTCCCACGGCGGTCCACCCCGCGGTGCAGGGCGAGACCTCGGCAGGGCCGATCCTGCCGCCGGTCAATCCCGACGACGGCGGTTTCTCCGGCTACCAGCAGCAGTCCGGCGGGCGCCGCCGCCGCGGCCGGATGGTGCTGTTCGCCGCGCTCGCGGTGATCGCCGTCGTGATGGGTGTGGCGATGGCGCTGCGGGCCGCGGACACCGGCAACGAGAGCCCCGGTGACGACACCAAGGTGTCCGACTCGCCGTCGGTGAAGTCGTCGCCGTCGCCGAGCGCGGAGTCCAAGCCCTCCGAGAAGGAGGTGGAGAACGAGTCCCCGCGCTGGTCCGAGCGGCCGAAGTGGCCCAAGAACAGCAAATCGTGGCAGCCCTCGCAGTCGACGAAGCCGTCGAACGACACCAAGCCGTCGAACGACACCAGCGAGGAGCCGCCGACCCAGTCGGAGAACCCGGGCTCCGGGGAACCCCAGCAGCCCGGCCAGCCGGGCGGCAGCGACAACGGCGGTCAGCAGGGCAGCACGGACAACGGCGGCCAGCAGGGCGGCAACACCGGCGAGACGGCGTCGGGCGGCCAGGCCAGTACCGGCCAGCAGGGCGCCGCGGCGGCGAGCGGCGGCACCACCTGATCCGGCGCCCGGCCGGTCACCGCGGGTGATCCGCCCGCGGCTCAACTCCCCGCCGGGCGCGGTGTGCAGGGCGCCGGGCGGGTCCGTCAGGTGGCGAACGCCTCCCGTACCGCCTCGTACTCCCTCGTCCACCACACCGCCAGGGCCGACACCGCGGCGAACTGCGGGTCGGCCCTCCGGTCGTGGCGCTGGTAGCGCCAGCGCAGTATCCAGAAGTCGTTGAGCCGTTCCCACCACACGCGGTGGACGGCCGCGGCGAGTTCGGTGGTGTCCGCGCCGGCGGCCCGGCGGTACGCCCTGGCGTACGCCCGTACCTTCGTCAGCTCCAGTGCGCCTTCGGGCCGTACGAAGAAGATGGCGGCGGCCCGGACCGCCTCCTCGGCCCGCGGCTGGACGCCCAGCCGGTCCCAGTCGACGATCGCGGCCGGTTCGGCGCCCCGGTAGAGGAGGTTGAGGGGGTGGAAGTCGCCGTGCACCCAGCCCCCGGCGGGCGCGGGCGGCGGCCGCAGATCGGCGTGCAGCTCCAGCAGGGTGCGGCGTTCGACGAGCCGGTGCTCGGCGAGGACGTCGAAGGAGTCGCGCGGGCCGCCCGCGGCCCGGATCAGCGAGAGCAGTTCGTCGATGAGGGAGAACGTCTCCCGCGGATCGGCGCTTTCGTACGCGTCCCGCCCGCCGGTCTCCGCTCCGGTCTCCGCTCCGGTTCCCTGTGGGGGCAGTTCGCGACCGCTCCGGGCGGACCGGCCCGGCGGATGGTTCATCACCTCTTCGAGGCAGGTGTGGACCAGGCCGAGCAGGGCGCCCAGCCGGCGGCATTCGACGGTGGAGAGATGGGCGCCGTCGCGGTGGCGGCCGTCCACCCAGGGGTGCAGGGCGTAGCAGTGGCCGCCGATGACCGCGACCGTATCGCCGCGGGCGTCCGCCACCGGCGGGGCGACGGGCACCCCGAGGGGCTCCAGCCGCTGGGTCGCCCGGTGCTGGCGGACGATGACCTCGGGATCGTCGTCCAGATGGTGCTTGAGGAAGTACGCGCCCCGGGTGGTGGCCAGCCGGTAGCCCCGGTTGAGCAGGCCCTGGGAGACCGGCTCGCAGGACAGCGGTTCGCCGGGGTTGTCGTAGCGGCGCAGCAGGGCGCCGACGGGAGGGACGGCGGTGTCATATGAGCGCGGCACTCGCCAGATGCTAGATCACGCAGCGTGTCCGTTGGGCTGCTCTTCGCGATACTCCAGCGTATGCAGCGTGACGAACTGAGGTTCGACGCGCATGAATACGGGCTCGAAGGGTTCGCCGTCCGCCTGCTCGGGTTCGGCGCCGAAGAGCAGCAGCTCCTCGTCGGTCGGGCAGACGATCCGGGCGGTCCCGATGAACTGGACGGACCAGACGGACCGGCCGCCGCGGTCGAAGGAGTCCGCGCCGTAGGCGACGACGCTGCCGTTGCAGGCGCGGTGGTAGCCGAAGCCGCGGTGGATGCGGAGGACGACTCCGCCGTCGTTGACGATATGCCGGGCGGGGGCGACGAAGGGCATCGCCCGCATGCTGGTCGCCAGCCGGCCGAAGGAGACCCGGCCGAGCAGGTCGATGGCGCGGGCGGTGTCCGCATCGGTCCCGGAGTCGGTGCCGGTGCCGGTCCCGGAGCCGGTGCTCGGCGGACCGAAGGGGTCCCCCGTGCCGAAGGCGCCGGACGGGCCGGAGGTCCCGGGGCCGCCGGATATCCCGGGCAGGCCGGAGGTCCCGGACAGGCCGGGGGCACCGGGGCGGCCGGCGGAAGCGGGGGACTCGGTGGGCATGACCTCCACTCTCGGCCCCGGGACCGGTGCGCGGAAGGGGCCGCCGCCCCTGCTCGGCGGGGACGTTAGTCCCGCCCGGGCGGTGCCGGGTGGGCCGGAAAGCTCGGGTGACTGCGTCACGAAGAGTGATACCCCCTGTTGTGGCGTGGTACGCCTGCCGGTTCGCCTGCCGCTCGGCTCGACTCGACTCCTGAGCCGGGCCCCCGGGCCCGGGCCGGTTGCCCCGGCTCCCCCGGGGCGCGCTTGCTGGATTCGGGTGCGCCGCCGGACCGCCGGAGCCTCCGGCCCGCCCTGTCCGCCGGACCCACAGGGCTGCCGGGAGCCGGTCCGGCTTCCGGATCCACAGAGTCGCGGTCCCGTGGTCCCGGGAGCGGCCTCGGCCATCGGCCCCGTAAGCCGCCGTCCTTCCCGTCCCCGGGCGCCCGCCCTCGTCGCCGGGAGCGGTCAGGCCCTGGTACCTCCGCAGCCCGTACCCCTGTACGTCCCGCAGGGCCGCCCCCGGCAGCCGGTCTCCGGCGCCTTCCGCCGGTACGCCCCCGGGCCGCCCCCCGACGGCACCCCCTGCCCGAGCCGGAGGCTAGTACGTCCCGGACGGGGACGAGGACCTGCCCTCCGCCTGGAGCCGGGCCACGTACGCCGCCGCCTGCGAGCGCCGCTCCATGCCCAGCTTGCTGAGCAGGCTCGACACATAGTTCTTGATGGTCTTCTCGGCCAGGTGCAGCCGCTCGCCGATCGCGCGGTTGGTCATGCCCTCCCCGATCAGGTCGAGGATCCGCCGCTCCTGCTCCGTCAGCGAGGCGATCTTGTCGTCCCGTTTGGGACCGCCGTCCCGCAGCCGGGCGAGGACCCGCGCGGTGGCCACCGGATCCAGCAGGGAGCGCCCCGCCGCCACATCACGGACCGCCGACAGCAGCTCATTGCCCCGGATCGCCTTCAGCACATATCCCGAAGCGCCCGCCATGATGGCGTCGAAAAGCGCCTCGTCGTCCGCGAAGGACGTCAGCATCAGGCATTTGATGGACTCGTCCTGGGAACGGATCTCCCGGCAGACCTCCACCCCGCTGCCGTCCGGAAGCCGGACGTCCAGCACGGCGACATCGGGCCGCGTCGCCGGAATCCGGGCGAGGGCGTCCTCGGCCGTCCCGGCCTCGCCGACGACGACGATGTCGTCCTCGACCGAGAGCAGTTCATGAACGCCCCGGCGGACGACTTCATGATCATCGAGTAGGAATACGGTGATTTTTCCTTCTTCGCGCACGCTTGCAGTCTCACACATCGACTCTTCCCGTGCCCCGGGTGGCCGGGATACCGTGCGGTTGTTCCCGGCGGTTCACCAGGCCGCCATCCATGGCCGCGTCCAAGGCCCTGACCAGTGATTGTTCCCCCGGTGCCGCCCCATTTCGCGATTTACTTGGAAATCCAAGCAAAAATGCAGGTCAAATGGGGTTTCGCAGGAATGAGGGACACTGGGTAACGTGCTGAGGACAGGGCGCTCGCCGGGGCACCTGTCACGTCTGTTCCCGGCACCGCACCCACCCCGTGCGGGGAGCGGGAGCGGACGAGCCTCCCCGGCCTCCTGAGGCCCGGGGCGACCCCAGCCTCCCGGCGAACCCGGGGGACCGGACAGACGGAGGAGCACGCACGTGACCGTGGAGAGCACTGCCGCCCGGAAACCGCGGAGGACCGGCGGCACCAAGCGCGTGAGCGCCGCGAAGAAGGCACAGCCGGCCCGGCCGGGGCCTTCCGAGCCGCAGCTCGTTCAGTTGCTGAACCCCGAGGGGGAGCGCGTCCCGCACCCCGATTTCGATCTCGACCCGACGCCCGAAGAGCTGCGCGGCTACTACCGGGACATGGTCCTGACCCGCCGCTTCGACGCCGAGGCCACCGCCCTCCAGCGCCAGGGCGAGCTGGGCCTGTGGGCGTCCCTGCTGGGCCAGGAGGCCGCGCAGATCGGCTCCGGCCGGGCCCTGCGCGACGACGACTACGTCTTCCCGACCTACCGCGAGCACGGCGTCGCCTGGTGCCGCGGAGTCGACCCGACGAATCTGCTGGGCATGTTCCGCGGCGTCAACAACGGCGGCTGGGACCCCAGGAGCAACAACTTCCACCTCTACACCATCGTGATCGGTTCGCAGACGCTGCACGCCACCGGCTACGCGATGGGCATCACCAAGGACGGCGCCGATTCCGCCGTGATCGCCTACTTCGGCGACGGTGCCTCCAGCCAGGGCGATGTGGCCGAGTCCTTCACCTTCTCCGCGGTCTACAACGCGCCCGTCGTCTTCTTCTGCCAGAACAACCAGTGGGCGATCTCGGAGCCCACCGAACGCCAGACCCGGGTGCCGCTCTACCAGCGCGCCCAGGGTTACGGCTTCCCCGGCGTCCGCGTCGACGGCAACGACGTCCTCGCCTGTCTCGCCGTCACCCGCTGGGCGCTGGAGCGGGCCCGCCGCGGCGAAGGCCCCACCCTGGTCGAGGCCTTCACCTACCGCATGGGCGCGCACACCACCTCCGACGACCCCACCAAGTACCGCGCCGACGACGAGCGCGCCGCCTGGGAGGCCAAGGACCCGATCCTGCGGCTCCGCCGCCATCTGGAGCGGGAGGGCCACGCGGACGAGGCCTTCTTCGCCGCGCTGGAGGAGGAGAGCGACGTCCTCGCCAAGCGGGTGCGGGAGGCCGTGCGGTCGATGCCCGACCCCGACCCGATGGCGATGTTCGACAACGTCTACGCGGACGGGCACGCGCTCGTCGACGAGGAGCGCGCCCAGTTCGCCGCGTACCAGGCGTCCTTCGCGGACGCCCCCGGCCACGCGACCGGCACCGACGCGCACGGAGAGGGGCACTGACCGTGGCCGTACAGAAACTTCCCCTCGCCAAGGCGCTCAACGAATCGCTGCGCACGGCGCTGGAGACCGACCCCAAGGTCCTGATCATGGGTGAGGACGTCGGCAAGCTCGGCGGCGTCTTCCGGATCACCGACGGGCTCCAGAAGGACTTCGGCGAGGACCGGGTGATCGACACCCCGCTGGCCGAGTCCGGCATCATCGGCACCGCCATCGGGCTCGCCCTGCGCGGCTACCGCCCGGTCGCCGAGATCCAGTTCGACGGCTTCGTCTTCCCCGCGTACGACCAGATCGTCACCCAGCTCGCGAAGATGCACGCCCGCGCGCTGGGAGCGGTCAAGCTGCCGGTCGTCGTGCGGATTCCGTACGGCGGCGGGATCGGCGCGGTGGAGCACCACAGCGAATCGCCGGAAGCGCTGTTCGCCCATGTCGCCGGATTGAAGGTCGTCACGCCGTCGAACGCGTCCGACGCCTACTGGATGCTCCAGCAGGCCATCCAGAGCGACGACCCGGTCATCTTCTTCGAGCCCAAGCGGCGCTACTGGGACAAGGGCGAGCTGGACACCGAGGCGATCCCCGGACCGCTGCACACCGCCCGGGTGGTGCGCGAGGGCGACCGGATCACGCTGGCGGCGTACGGGCCGATGGTGAAGGTCTGTACGGAGGCCGCGGCGGCCGCCGCCGAGGACGGCGTCTCGGTCGAGGTGCTCGATCTGCGGTCGGTCTCGCCGCTCGACTTCGACACCATCCAGCGGTCGGTCGAGAAGACCGGCAGGCTGGTGGTGGTGCACGAGGCACCGGTGTTCTACGGTTCGGGCGCGGAGATCGCCGCCCGGATCACGGAGCGCTGCTTCTACCACCTGGAGGCACCGGTGCTGAGGGTCGGCGGTTTCCACGCCCCCTACCCGCCGGCGCGGCTGGAGGAGGAGTACCTGCCGGGTCTGGACCGGGTGCTCGACGCCGTCGACCGCGCGCTGGCGTACTGAGGAACGAGGGAGTGCCGAGATCATGACGGAGAACGCTTCGCGCTTCCGTGAGTTCAAGATGCCCGATGTGGGCGAGGGACTCACCGAGGCGGAGATCCTCAAGTGGTACGTACAGCCCGGTGACACCGTCACCGACGGGCAGGTCGTCTGCGAGGTCGAGACGGCGAAGGCGGCGGTCGAGCTGCCCATCCCGTACGACGGCGTGGTGCACGAGCTGCGCTTCCCGGAGGGCACGACGGTCGACGTCGGCCAGGTGATCATCTCCGTGGACGTGGCCCCGGGCACGGCGTCCGGGGAGGCATCCGGGGAGACGGTGGGCGGGGCCGCCTCGGGGGAGGCCCCCGCCGCACCGGCCACTGCCGCACCGGCCCCCGCGGCGCAGGCTTCTGCCGAAGAGGCGCCGAAGGGGCGTACGCCGGTGCTCGTCGGCTACGGCGTCACCGAGACGTCCACCCGGCGCAGGCCCCGTAAAACTACGGCCCCCGCCGCGCAGGTGCCGGTCCAGCAGGCCGCCGCCGCGCTCCAGGGAGAGCTGAACGGCAACGGGACCGGTGCGGGCGGCGGCGGGCTGAACGGCAGCCGGGCCCTCGCCGACGTCCCGCCGGGCGCGCTCGGCCCCCGTCCGCTGGCGAAGCCGCCGGTACGGAAGCTGGCCAAGGACCTCGGTGTCGATCTGGCGCAGGTCAGGCCCACCGGCCCGGACGGCATCATCACCCGCGACGACGTACGCGCGGTGGTCGCCGCCCCGGCCCCGGAGACCGCCCCGGCCCCCGCCGGCGAGGTCCTGCCCCCGGTGGCCCCGGTGGCCCCGGTGGCCCCGGTGCAGTCCGGTGCCCGGGAGACCCGTATCCCGGTCAAGGGGGTACGGAAGGCGACCGCGGCGGCCATGGTCGGCAGTGCCTTCACCGCTCCGCACGTCACCGAGTTCGTCACCTTCGACATCAGCCGCACGATGAAGCTGGTCGAGGAGTTGAAGACGGATCCGGATCTGGCGGGGGTGCGGGTCAATCCGCTGCTGCTGATCGCCCGGGCGCTGCTGGTCGCCGTCCGGCGCAACCCCGGGATCAACGCCTCCTGGGACGAGGCCAACCAGGAGATCGTCCAGAAGCACTACGTCAATCTGGGCATCGCCGCGGCCACCCCGCGCGGTCTGATCGTGCCGAACGTCAAGGACGCCCAGGACAAGACCCTGCCCGAACTGGCCGCCGCCCTCGGTGAACTGGTCTCGGTGGCCCGGGAGGGGAAGACCACGCCCGCCGCGATGCAGGGCGGCACGATCACCATCACCAACGTCGGTGTCTTCGGCATCGACAGCGGGACCCCGATCCTGAACCCGGGCGAGTCCGCGATCCTCGCGGTCGGTGCCATCAAGCTCCGGCCCTGGGTCCACAAGGGGAAGGTGAAGCCGCGTCAGGTCACCACGCTGGGGCTGTCGTTCGACCACCGGCTGATCGACGGTGAACTGGGCTCGCGCTTCCTGGCGGACGTCGCCGCGATCCTGGAGCAGCCGAAGAAGCTGATCACCTGGGTCTGAGTACCTGGGTCCGAGCACCCTGCTCAACAGCCCGGGGCCCGTGACCAGGCACATGGTCACGGGCCCCGGGCTGTGGTGTGTCACCGGCCGGAAGGCATCAGTCCTGCTGGGCGCCCGCCGGGAGCGTGCGGAGCTGCATGGTCTTCGCGGTCGTCGACTTGAAGCCGTAGTCCAGGAGCTTCGCGGCGTCCGTGAAGCGGTCGGTGCCGTTCAGGGCGACACCGATGTACGTCTTGCCGTTACGGGTGGCGGCGAACACCAGGCAGGGGCCGGCAGCCGTGCCCGTACCCGTCTTCACACCGACAGCGCCCGAGTAGGAGCCGAGCAGCTTGTTGGTGTTGTACCAGGTGTACGTGCGCTTCTTGCCGTTCGAAGCGGTGGCCACGGCCACGTACTTCGTCGCCTTGACGACCTCGCGGAAGACCGGGCTCGTGAAGGCGTGGCGGGTCATCAGCGCCATGTCGTTGGCGCTGGTGTAGTTCTGGCCGGCCTGGGAGATGCCGTCGAAGGAGTCGTACTTGGTGTTCTTCAGGCCGAGCGCGGCGGCCTTGCGGTTCATGCTGCCGATGAACGACTTCGTCCGGGCGGTGGTGTTGCTTCCGGTGCCGAAGGCGTCCGCGAGGGCGTAGGCGGCGTCGCAGCCGGACGGCAGCATCAGGGCCGACAGCAGCTGCCGGACCGTCAGCACGTCCCCGACCTTGAGCTGGGCGGAGCTGCCGCCCTTCTTGACGACGTAGTCGGTGTACGTCTTCTTGATGGTGATCTTGCGGTTCAGATTGAGGTTAGGCGAGGTCAGGACCGTGGCCGCGGTGACGATCTTCGTCGTGCTCGCCATCTGGCGACGGGTGTCCGCGCCCTTCTTGTAGACCGGCTTGCCGCTGGCGAAGTCCAGCATGAAGGCGCTCTTGGCGCTGACGGTCGGCACCGCCGGGGCGGCCTGCGCGGAGGTCGCGGCGAAGGGGGAAGCGGCGATCAGAAGGCCGCTGGAGAGGACGACGGTGGCGGCGCGACGGGCGCGCACGCTGCTGAGTATCAAAAGAAACGCTCCGAAAGGGACGAATGCGTCAATTGCCGTAATGCATAAGGAAAGAAAAGAAAGGGGGACCCGGGCGGCCGTGAGCCGCAAGGGGTCGCTGGGGTAGACGTTCGTGCGCGCCGAATGGATGCACGGCGCAGTGCCGTTTCTGCGGAAAAGTTTTCGAGAGCGGGGTGTTCTGCGTCACGGTGCCCCGTGTGGACCGGGTAGCCGTACGGAGGCGCGGGGTCCGCCGGTCGGACGCCCTCTGGGCATGCACCTGTGTTGTATCTAAGCTGTGCGCATGCCTGCTCCCGCCCCCGTCACCCCCGCCGCCGAACGCGTCTACGTCCATGTCAAGCAGGCCGTACTCGACCGCCGTTACGCCGGAGGGACCCTGCTCACCGAAGGCGAACTCGCCGACGAGGTGGGCGTCTCCCGTACCCCCGTCCGGGAGGCGCTGCTCAAACTGGAGGTCGAAGGGCTGATCAAGCTCTACCCCAAGAAGGGCGCGCTGGTCCTCGCCGTATCGGCGCAGGAGATCGCCGATGTCGTCGAGACCCGGCTGCTGGTCGAGGAGCACGCCGCGCGGAAGGCCGTCCCCGCATCGCCGCAGCTGCTGGCCCGGCTGGAGCAGCTGCTGGAGCAGCAGAAGCGGCAGGGCGAGGAGGGCGATCTGGCCGCGGTCGCCGTCACCGACCGCAACTTCCATCTGGAGATCGTCCGCAGCGGCGGCAACGCCATCCTCTCCAAGCTGTACGAGCAGCTCCGCGACCGTCAGCTGCGGATGGGCGTCGCCGTGATGCACGCGCATCCCGACCGGATCGCCAAGAACGTCGTGGAGCACGGTGAGATCCTCGAAGCGCTGCGGGCGGGCGATCCGGAGGCGGCCGCCGCGATCATCCACCGGCACGTGGGGTGGTTCAACAGTCTGGCGCGGGGCGACGTCCGATGAGCCCGCGGTCCGCCGCGGGCGCCCCCGGTCCGATATCCCTGCCCGGTGATCCGCCGGGCGGCCGCCGCGCCGCCCTGATCTGGGGCATCGGGGTCTCCGTCTACTGCGTCGCCGTCGTCTTCCGCACGTCCCTGGGCGTCGCGGGACTCGACGCCGCCGACCGCTTCGGCGTCGGCGCCTCCGCGCTCTCCACCTTCTCCATCCTCCAGCTGCTGGTCTATGCGGGGATGCAGATCCCCGTGGGCGTCCTGGTCGACCGGCTGGGCACCAAGAGGGTGCTGGCCATCGGGGCGGCCCTGTTCACCCTCGGCCAGCTCGGCTTCGCGCTCTCCCCCTCGTACGGGACGGCCCTCGCCGCCCGGGTCCTCCTCGGCTGCGGCGACGCGATGACCTTCATCAGCGTGCTCCGGCTGGGCGGGCGCTGGTTCCCCGCCCGGCGCGGCCCGCTGATCGGACAGATCGCCGCGCTCTTCGGCATGGTCGGGAACCTGGTCTCCACGGTCGTCCTGGCCCGGCTCCTCGACGAACGGGGCTGGGTCTTCACCTTCGGCGGCAGCTCGGTGGCCGGGGCCGTCGTGCTGGTGCTGGTGCTCTGTTTTCTGAAGGACCATCCGGAGGGGCACGAACCGGCGCCCGTCCGGCACCGGGGCGCGGGCTCCGTCCGCCGTCAGATCGCCGGCTCCTGGCGGGAACCGGGCACCCGGCTCGGGATGTGGGTCCACTTCACGACGCAGTTCCCGGCGATGGTGTTCATGCTGCTCTGGGGCATGCCGTTCCTGGTCGAGGCGGAGGGACTGACGCGGGAGACCGCCGGGGCACTGCTGACGCTCGTGGTGCTGGTGAGCATGGTGGTGGGGTTGGTGTACGGGCAGATCATCGCGCGCCACCATGCCGCGCGGCTGCCGCTGGCCCTGGGCACGGTCCTGGCCACGGCCGTGGTGTGGGGCGCGGTGCTGGCGTACCCCGGTGGCCGGGCCCCGCTCTGGCTGCTGATCACGCTCTGCGCGGTGCTCGGTGCCTGCGGTCCGGCGTCCATGATCGGCTTCGACTTCGCCCGCCCGGCGAATCCCCCGGAGCGCCAGGGCACGGCGTCGGGGATCGTCAATGTGGGCGGCTTCACCGCGTCCATGACCACCCTGCTGGCGATCGGACTGCTCCTCGACAGCAGCGGCGGCGACTATCGGGCCGCGTTCTCCAGCGTCTTCGTCCTGGAGGCGCTGGGCGTCGTGCAGATCCTCCGCCTGCGCGGCCGGACGGCCCGGCTGGAGCGGGAACGGCTGGTGGCGAGCCGGGTGGAGGCGGTCCACGTACCGGCGAAGGCGTAACGGATCCCGGACCGGCGGCGTGGCGGGCAGCGGTATCGCACGGTGCCGTATCGCCCGGTGCTGTATCGCACGGTGCTGTGACGCGAGTGCCGGTGCTCGCGCGGGAGGGTCCCGCCGGACGGCGGGCACGCGCGGGCATCGGACGGCGGCCTCGGGGCGCAGGGCCCGGGGCGCACCGCTCAGGGCAGACCGCTCAGGGTGTGACCGCGAACTCCCGCAGAATGACGGCGCCCAGCTCCTGGTCCCCGTCGACCTTCACCCGGTCCGCGACCGCGGCCGGCCGCACCCGGCCGCATGCCAGCCGGTAGTAGGTCTCCCAGTCGGTGGCGAGGGTGACCACGGGGCCCAGCGAAGGCGATCCGTCGACCGAGCCCCGGCCGTCCGCGCCGACCCGGACCGTACGGAGGAACTCCAGCGGCCCGTGCACGTCGATCACCACGGCGGAGTTGGGCGGGGCGCCCGCGTCCTTGGCGACCACCTTCGGCAGGGCCTCCAGCAGCACGTCCCGGGTGATGTGCGCACCCGGCGAGTCCAGATTGCCGGGCCGGCCCAGCGCGGCGCGCAGATCCTGCTCGTGCACCCAGGAGTCGAAGGCCCGCATCCGCATCGCCACCTCCAGGGTCATCTCCGCCCCGAGCGGCGCCCGCACCCTGGCGTCCGGCGCCCGGTTCTCGTTCCGCAGCTGCCGGGCCCGCCGGATCAGCACGTACTCCAGCTCGGCCACCATCTCCGGCGCGGTGTGATGCCGCCGTACGTCCACCTGCATCTCCATGTACCGCGCGAAGTCGCTCTTCACGTGGTAGAGATCGCGGGGCAGGGTGTGGATCGGCCGGGGGTCACCGAGGAACTCGGTCTCCAGCCCGATGACATGGGAGACCACGTCCCGGACGGACCAGGCGGGGCAGGGCGTCACCCGGTTCCACTCGCCTTCGACGAGTGGTGTCACCAGCTCCGTTATTGCTTCGAGGGAGTGGGTCCAGGCATCGGCGTAGGTCTGGAGGCTGGGATGGACGGTCACGGGACCCCTCGACGATTCTGCGGGTGGCTGGCGGTGGCGGTGGCGGGCTGGTTGCGGTGGGAGCGGGAGGCTCGACAGTAAGTTACGCCGCCGGGCCGCGGCCCGGCAGGGCTTTCGTCTCACGATCGTAGGCCCGGGTGCAAGGCCGGAACACGGGGACGGCGAGGGTTCGCCACGGTGACGGGCATTCCCTTCCCGGCTCCCGGAACCACGTGAAGCCTGCTGCAGAATGGCGCAGAGGGTGGCCCTGGTGATGCTACTCGGGCAGCCTTGGCGGTATGGAGATCAGCGTCAGCCTCCCTGAAAGAGATGTCGCGTTCCTCGACGAGTACGCGGCAGCGACGTCCGCCGAATCCCGGTCCGCAGTGATCCAGATCGCCATCGGCCTCCTCCGTATGTCCTTGTCGGAGGACGAGTACGCACAGGCGTGGCAGGAGTGGGAGCTGGACGAGGCCGCCGAGGCCTGGTCCGGTACGAGCGGAGACGGCCTTTCCGGCGGAGCACGGTGACCTCTGAGTGCTGGGTTCACCCCGGTCCGCGGCCGTGCGACCCATAAGGCATCCTCCGGTGCCCACGCCCCGGAATGCGGGGATCCGGTCATGCTGTTGGATGGAGGCATGGCTACTCGTGCACGTGTTCGCGCCCCCGAGCTGGTCGGCGGCGGCGGTTGGATCAACACCGGCGGCAGGGAACTGAAGCTCGCAGACCTCCGCGGCAAGATCGTCGTTCTCGATTTCTGGACCTTCTGCTGCATCAACTGCCTGCATGTCCTCGACGAACTGCGCGAGCTGGAGGAGAAGCACCGCGACACCCTGGTGATCGTCGGGGTGCATTCTCCGAAGTTCGTGCACGAGGCCGACCACCGGGCGGTCGTCGACGCCGTCGAGCGGTACCAGGTGGCGCATCCGGTGCTCGACGATCCGGAGCTGGTGACCTGGAAGCAGTACGCGGTACGGGCCTGGCCGACGCTCGTGGTGATCGACCCCGAGGGGTACGTCGTCGCCCAGCACGCGGGCGAGGGGCATGCGCACGCCATCGCGCGGCTGGTCGCTGAGCTGGAGGAGGAGCACGCGGCCAAGGGGACGCTGCGGCGCGGGGACGGGCCCTATGTGGCGCCCGAGCCCGTCGCGACCGATCTGCGCTTCCCCGGCAAGGTGCTGGTGCTGCCGTCCGGGAATCTGCTGGTCTCCGACTCGACCCGGCACCAGCTGGTGGAGCTGGAGCCCGACGGAGAGACGGTGGTCCGCAGGATCGGCGGGGCGGACGAGTTCAACGAGCCGCAGGGGCTGGCGCTGCTGCCCGACGGGCGGGTCGCCGTCGCAGACACGGTCAACCACCGGATCCGGGCCTACGACCCGTCGAGCGGGGCGGTCGAGACCCTCGCGGGCACCGGGAAGCAGTGGTGGCAGGGGTCTCCCGCCGAAGGGCCCGCCCTGACGGTCGACCTCTCGTCGCCGTGGGATCTGGCCTGGTGGGACGGGCTGCTGTGGATCGCCATGGCCGGGACGCACCAGCTGTGGACGTACGACCCGGAGGCCGGGACGGTCCGCCGGGCCGCGGGCACCACCAACGAGGGCCTGGTCGACGGGCCCGCGGACGAGGCCTGGTTCGCCCAGCCTTCGGGGCTCGCGGTCGCCGCGGACGGGGAGCGGCTGTGGATCGCGGACTCGGAGACCTCGGCGCTGCGGTGGATCGGCCGGGACGGCTCCGTGCACTCCGCGGTCGGCACCGGGCTCTTCGACTTCGGGCACCGGGACGGCGACGCGGCCCAGGCGCTGTTCCAGCATCCGCTGGGGGTGACCGCCCTCCCGGACGGCTCGGTCGCCGTCTGCGACACCTACAACCATGCGCTGCGCCGCTACGACCCGGCGACCGGGCAGGTCACCACGCTCGCCACGGAGCTGCGGGAGCCCTCCGGCGCGGTGCTGGCCGACGGGGACATCGTGGTCGTGGAGTCGGCGGCGCACCGGCTGACCCGGCTGCGGCTGCCGGAGGAGGCGGTACGGGTGGCGGCGGTGGCGCACCGGACGCAGCGCGCGGCCACGGCCGTCGCGGGCGGGCCGGTGGTCCTCGACGTGGTCTTCGAGGCGCCCAACGGGCAGAAGCTGGACACCCGGTACGGCCCGTCGACCCGGCTGCTGGTCTCGGCCACCCCGCCGGAGCTGCTGCGCTCCGGTGCGGGTACGGGCACGGAGCTGTCGCGGCGGCTGGAGATCGACCCGGCGGTCGGGGAGGGCGTGCTGCACGTTTCCGCGATGGCCGCTTCGTGCGACGACGATCCGGCGAACGAGTACCCGGCGTGCCATGTGCACCAGCAGGACTGGGGCGTTCCGGTGCGGGTCACGGCGGACGGGGAGGCCCGGCTGCCGCTGATCCTGGCGGGCATGGCCTGACCCGCGCGGCCCGCGGGCGGTCGTGGGGCGCTGCCCCGTGACCGCCCGCGGGTCTTCGTCAGACGTCAGGGGAGCTTGTTCGCGGCGATCGGGGAGACCGCGATGCAGGGGCTGACCGCCGCCGCGCCGCTGCTCTTCTTCTCCACCAGCACCTTGCCGTCGTGGGTCACCTTGCAGGTGATGTCGGCGGCACCGCCGGCGTCGAGGGCGGAGGGGATGACGGTGGGCGCCATGACGCCGCGCAGCGTGACCGTCTTCTTCCAGGGCAGCTGCGGCTTGTTGACCGTCTCCAGGGTCGGGTTGAGCGCGTCGCCCTTCCCGTTGGCGAACTCGATGGAGTCGACGTTCTTCCCGGTGACCTCGTAGGTCACCTCGTACTCCTTGTTGAGGGTGTCGTCGACGGCCTTGGAGGCCTCGTCCTTGACCTTGTTCTTGACGGCGTCCTCCGCCTCGGAACAGGCGGTGAGCGTCAGGACGAGTCCGGCGGCAAGGACGGCGGCAGTGGTGTGGCGCAGGGAACGGCGCATTGGAGAGAGAACCCCCGGGGTCGTGGTCGGCAGAGCCGCAGACAATCGTAAAGCGAAAGTAAAGTCAAGCTGTGGGCGGCCGGATGGCGGGGCCGCGCCGCCGTCGGCGCCGCGGCCCGTGACCGGTCAGCCTTCCAGGAATGCCACCAGCGCGTTGGCCAGCAGATACGGGTCCTGCGCGCCGCACAGCTCCCGCGCGCTGTGCATGGAGAGGATCGCCACCCCGATGTCGACGGTCCGGATGCCGTGCCGGGCGGCCGTGATCGGGCCGATGGTGGTGCCGCACGGCATCGCGTTGTTCGAGACGAAGGTCTGCCACGGCACGCCCGCCCGCTCGCAGGCCGCCGCGAACACGGCCCGTCCGGAGCCGTCGGTGGCGTACCGCTGGTTGACGTTGACCTTGAGGATGGGGCCGCCGTTGGCTCTGGGGTGGTGCGTGGGGTCGTGGCGCTCGGGGTAGTTGGGGTGGACCGCGTGGCCGGTGTCGGAGGAGAGGCAGACCGTCTCGGCGAAGGCGCGCGCCCGGTCCTCGTAGCCGCCGCCGCGGGCGTACACGGAACGTTCCAGCACGGTGCCGAGGAGCGGGCCTTCGGCGCCGGTGTCGGACTGGGAGCCGTTCTCCTCGTGGTCGAAGGCGGCGAGGACCGGGATGTACGGCAGGCCTGCGCCGCGCGCGGATACGGCGGCGAGCGCGGCCGCGCCCGCGTGCACCGAGAGCAGGTTGTCCATCCGGGGACCGGCCACCAGCTCCCGGTCCCGGCCGAGGTAGGCGGGGGGCTCGACGGGGTGGACCATCAGGTCCCAGCCGGTGACCGAACCGTCGGGGAGACCGGCCTCCTCCTCCAGGAAGCGGATCAGATCGCCTTCCAGGACCTCCCCGAGGCCCCAGACGGGCTGCATGTGCCGCTGCTTGTCGAGCTTGAGGCCTTCGGTGTTGACCGAGCGGTCGAGATGGACGGCGAGCTGCGGCACCCGCAGCAGCGCCCGGTCGACGTTGACCAGCCGCTCGGAGCCGTCGCCTAGGGTCAGCCGCCCGGCGAGCCCGAGGTCCCGGTCCAGCCAGGTGTTGAGCAGGGTCCCGCCGTACAGCTCGACGGCGATCTGGCGCCAGCCCGCGGAGCCCGCGTCGGGCAGGGGCTTGACCCGGAGATTGGGCGAGTCGGTGTGCGCGCCGACGATCCGGAAGGGGGTGTGCGGCGCGGCGCCCTCGGGCACGAACCAGGCGATGATCGCCCCACCGCGGATCACATAGCGCCCACCGGCCTCGCCGTCCCAGGCCTCGGCCTCCCGCACCTCGCGGAACCCGGCCTTCTCCAGCTTCTCGGCCGTGTTCGCGACGGCGTGGTACGGCGAGGGTGACGCGGCCAGGAACGACATCATCTCGTCGGTGTGACCGGGGCCGAAGGGCCCGGCCGCGCTGCTGGTGCTCTGCGGGCTGCTGCTCATGAACCCACTGTAACGACCACGGTCCGACCGGCTCCGCGGCCTGTGGAAAACCTAGAGCCGATCGTATTCGCCCAGGTCAATGTCGATGGTGAAGGGGGCGTCGACTTTCAGCCGGTCGCGGTGGACCCCGGTCGGTTCATAGCCGTGACCGGTGGCGGAGCGGATGTGGGTGTGGACGACGGGCCGCTTGGTGCGGGGGTCCATCTCGACGAGCCAGAAGTGGGGGATGCCGGCGGCGGCGTACTTGAGGGGCTTGGTGTCGCGGTCGCGGGACTCGGAGTCGGGGGAGACGACCTCGATGGCGAGTACGACGTCCGATGCCTGGTATCGGGTCAGTTCGTCCTCGCCGTCACTCTCGGCCGTTACCACGACCAGATCGGGCTCCGGGACTGTCTTGTGGGTCAGGATCACCGCCATCTCGCGGCGCACCCGCAGATGCTCCGGGATGGTTTGCCGCAGACCCAGCTCCAGCAGGAACATCACCAGCGAATGGAATTTGCGCTGCGGGCTCACGAAGACCAGGCTCCCGTCGATCATCTCGGTGTGAGGCGGGAGATCGAGGGCGAAGTAGTCGTCCACGGTGTAGCCGTCCTGCGGGGGCATGGGCCACGCGGAGCCGTCGGGCTGCCTGTGCTGCGTGTGGTCCCCGGCCTTGGCAGTCATGGTGATTCCTCCCATGGACGAGATCTTGGACCCAGATTTCAGCGTACCCAGTTGATACGAGGAAACCGTCACTCGAACAGGCGACACATCGGCCCGAGGCTGACGGGCGCCACAGGGATCCGCTGCTCAGCGGCCCTGTCGCGTCACGGCTTCTTCTCGTACGTCAGCGCGCCCTCCGGCAGGTCCAGCGTCGCCGGGCCGCCCCCCTGGACCTGGCGGGAGCGGTCCGCGAGCAGGGTGCCGAGGGCGGCCAGTTCCTTCGGGGTGTAGGTCTTCGACATGGCCGCCAGGCCGCCCGTGCGGACCGTCACCACCGTGGTGCCGGCCGCCGCGGACAGCAGGGTGCCGGGGCTGTTGAGGCGGGTGGTGCCCTGCTTGGCCAGGGCGGCGTCGCCGACGCGGGTGGGGAGGGCGACCTCGGTGCTGTTCTTCGGGTCCAGCTCCCTGATCTCCAGGTCCTTCAGGACCAGCGGGTACGCCGCGGTCGCCGCCGCGCTCGTCCCGTACGCGTACACCGTGAACTCGATATGGCCGGCGTCCCGGTGGGTGAAGAAGGCGCTGCTCATCTGCAGGGCGCCCTTGCACCAGGCGGAGACGCCGGTGCACATGGCCGCTTTCTTCGTCAGGTCCTCCGCGGTGGGCCGGGAGGTGAGGGACCAGTCGACGAGGTCGTCGGCGCGGGGGAGGGCGGCGACCGTCTGTTCCGGGGTGAGCCGGGCCGCGGCCGGGCCGCCCCGGTCGGCTTGGTCGGCTTGGGTCCGGCCCGGTTCGGGGCTCGTACCCGCCCGGGAGCCCGCGCCGGAGTCGGTGTCGGCGTCCCCGCAGCCGGTGAGCAGGACCGCCGTGGCCGCCAGCGCCGCCGCGAACCCGCTGAAACGTACTCGTCCCGTCGTTCCCATGATCCCCCCGTCCTATTGGCGCGATCATACGAACGGCCCGGCACCCGGGGAATCCCCGAGGTGCCGGACCGGCGTACGCATTTCGCCACAGAATCGCCACGGATGGGCAACCCGGCAGCTCAGCAGGGGTACGGGCTCAGAAGGCGGCCTCGTCGAGGTCCATCAGCGATCCGTCGACCGACTCCGCCAGCGCCCGCTCCACCGAGACGCCCGGCAGGACGTTGGCGGCGAAGAACTTCGCGGCGGCGATCTTGCCCTGGTAGAACGGCACGTCCTTCGCGGACGCCGACTCCGACCGGAGCTTCTCGGCCGCGACCGCCGCGCCGCGCAGCAGCAGATAGCCGACGACGACGTCCCCGGACGCGTACAACAGCCGCGTCGTGTTGAGGCCGACCTTGTAGATGTTCCGGACGTCGTCGCCGGTGGCGATCAGGTCCTTGGTCATCGCGCCGACGATCGCCTCCAGTTCGACGGCCGCCTTGGTCAGCGCGGCCCGGGCCGGGGCCAGTTCCTCGCCGCCCTCGCCGAGCGCGAGGAACTTCTTGATCTCCTCGGCCAGCGTGTTCAGCGCCTGCCCCTGGTCGCGGACGATCTTCCGGAAGAAGTAGTCCTGGCCCTGGATGGCCGTGGTGCCCTCGTAGAGGGTGTCGATCTTGGCGTCGCGGATGTACTGCTCCAGGGGGTACTCCTGGAGGTAGCCGGAGCCGCCGAAGATCTGGAGCGCCTGGGCCAGCTGCTCGTACGACTTCTCGGAGCCGTAGCCCTTGACGATCGGCAGCAGCAGGTCGTTGAGGGCGACCAGGGACGCGGCGTCCTCGCCCGCCGCCTCCTTGACCGCGATGTCGTCCTGGACGGAAGCGGTGTAGAGGACGAGGGCGCGCATGCCCTCCGCGTACGCCTTCTGCGTCATCAGCGAGCGGCGGACGTCGGGGTGGTGCGTGATGGTGACCTTGGGCGCGGACTTGTCCATGAAGTTGACCAGGTCCTGGCCCTGGACGCGCTCCTTCGCATACTCCAGGGCGTTGAGGTAGCCGCTGGAGAGCGTGGCGATCGCCTTGGTGCCGACCATCATCCGGGCGAACTCGATGATCATGAACATCTGGCGGATGCCGTCGTGCTTGTCGCCGATCAGCCAGCCCTTGGCGGGGTGCTGGTCGCCGAACGTCATCTCGCAGGTGTTGGAGGCCTTCAGGCCCATCTTGTGCTCGACGTTGGTCGCGTAGACGCCGTTGCGCTCGCCCAGTTCGCCGGTCTCCCAGTCGAACTCGTACTTCGGTACGAGGAAGAGGGAGAGGCCCTTGGTGCCGGGTCCGGCGCCCTCGGGGCGGGCCAGCACATAGTGGAAGATGTTCTCCGCCATATCGTGCTCGCCCGAGGTGATGAAGCGCTTCACGCCCTCGATGTGCCAGGAGCCGTCCTCCTGCCGCACGGCCTTCGTCCGGCCGGCGCCCACGTCCGAGCCGGCGTCCGGCTCGGTGAGGACCATGGTGGAGCCCCACTCCTTCTCGACGGCGAGGGCGGCGACCTTCTTCTGCGCCTCGTTGCCCTCGGCGTAGAGGATTCCGGCGAAGGCGGGGCCCGATGCGTACATCCAGATCGCGGGGTTGGCGCCGAGCAGCAGCTCCGCGTACGACCAGATCAGGGAGCGGGGCGCGGTGGTGCCGCCGATCTCCTCGGGCAGGCCGAGCCGCCAGTACTCCGAGTCCATGAAGGCGCGGTAGCTCTTCTTGAAGGTCTCGGGGACCGGGGCGGTGTGGGTGGCGGGGTCGAAGACCGGAGGGGTGCGGTCGGCGTCGGCGAACGACGCGGCCAGGTCGTTCTCGGCGAGCCTGGCCAGCTCCTCCAGGATGTTCCGGGCGGTGTCGGCGTCCATTTCGGCGAACGGACCCGTGCCGTACAGCTTGTCGCGCCCGAGGACCTCGAAGAGGTTGAACTCGATGTCGCGGAGATTCGACTTGTAGTGCCCCATGGCGACGGCTCCGTAAAGATCGAAACGCAGTACCGGTGAGTAGCTACAGCCATGATGCTACCCATCGGTAATAAGGCACAACCCCGAAGCGGTCATCTGTGACTCGTTACTCTTACTGGCATGTACGGCTATGACCAGAGTCAGGGCGCTCAGCAGCAGTACGCACCCCAGCAGCCCTACGGGGCCCAGCCGCACGGCCAGCCGTCCCACGGGCAGTCCGTGCCGGGCCAGCCGCTCTATCCGGAGCCGTCCCCGCCGTCCCTCGCCGACGCCGTCCGGGCCTTCACCACCGGTTCGCTCGCCGCGGAGGACTTCCAGCAGATCTTCGCCACGTCCAAGGTGTACTGCCCGCGCGGCGACAACCCCGGCTTCCTCGCGCTGCACAACACCCAGCAGCCGGTGATCCCCATGTTCAGCTCGCTGAAGGAGCTGCGGCGGTACGCGGGCAAGGAGTCCAAGTACTTCGTGATCACCGGCGCCGAGGTGATCGACCTGCTGCCGACCGGCTACGGCTTCGTCCTCGATATGGAGGGGCAGCACCGGATGGTCTTTGACGCCAAGGCGGTGGAGCAGATGGTCGACTTTGCGATGCGCCGGATGTACGGCTGAGAGGCTGAGACGTACGGCGCCGCACGGCGCGGGGGGCCCGGGGGAATATCCGCCGGGCCCTCCGCCGTTCCGGGTGGCAAGAAGTTCAGGATTCAACTAAAGTGGGAACCGGTAGCCCGAGGAGGTACCCCATGCCTGCAGTGACCGTCGAGAACCCGCTGACCCTGCCGCGCGTCGCCGCACCCGCCGACGCCGTCGCCCGTCCCGTACTGGCCGTGTCCACGGCCCCCACCGGGTTCGAGGGCGAGGGCTTCCCGGTGCGCCGCGCGTTCGCCGGGATCAACTACCGCCACCTCGACCCGTTCATCATGATGGACCAGATGGGCGAGGTGGAGTACGCGCCGGGCGAGCCCAAGGGCACCCCCTGGCACCCCCACCGGGGCTTCGAAACCGTCACCTACATCATCGACGGGATCTTCGACCACCACGACAGCCAGGGTGGCGGTGGCACCATCACCAACGGCGACACCCAGTGGATGACGGCCGGGTCCGGTCTCCTCCACATCGAGGCGCCGCCGGAGCACCTGGTCATGTCGGGCGGCCTCTTCCACGGCCTCCAGCTGTGGGTGAACCTCCCGGCCAAGGACAAGATGATGGCCCCCCGCTACCAGGACATCCGCGGCGGCCAGGTGCAGCTCCTCACCTCTCCCGACGGTGGCGCGCTGCTCCGGATCATCGCCGGTGAGCTGGACGGACACGCCGGTCCCGGGATCACCCACACCCCGATCACGATGATCCACGCCACCCTGCGGCCGGGCGCCGAGATCACCCTGCCGTGGCGGCAGGACTTCAACGGCCTGGCGTACGTCCTGGCCGGACGGGGCACGGTGGGCGCCGACCGGCGGCCGGTCCACATGGGCCAGACCGCGGTCTTCGGCGAGGGCGGTTCGCTGACCGTCCGCGCCGACGAGAAGCAGGACGGGCACACGCCCGAGCTGGAAGTGGTGCTGCTCGGCGGCCGGCCGATCCGGGAGCCGATGGCGCACTACGGGCCGTTCGTGATGAACACCCGCGAGGAGCTCCAGCAGGCCTTCGACGACTTCCAGAAGGGCCGGCTGGGCACGGTCCCGGCGGTCCACGGAATGAAGCCGTCGGGCCCGTCGGGCGAGTAACCGCCCGGTGCCGGGCGCGAGCCCTTCGCGCCCGTACCAGACCCCGCCGGGTCGTTCCCCCCGACGGCCCGGCGGTCAGCCGCCCATCCGGTCCCCCGCCGGGTGGGCGGCGTTTTTCCGTTCGGGGCGGTACGGGTGCGGGGCGAGGGTCCCGGTACGTGCCCCGGCCCCGTACCGCCCGGCTCGTGCCCACCCGGACCCGGGCGGGACCGGCGTCACGCCCCGTCCGGGCCCCGCACCGCTGCGGGGCCCGCCCGGGGCCGGGCCGCCCGGCCGACCCCGGATCCGGGCCGGGGGCCGCTGTCACCCGTACGGGCGCCTCCCGCGCGCCCGCCCGCCCCGGTCGTGATCGCGTGGGAGCGTGCACACCCTCCTGCCCGAACCGGTACGGCGGCTCGCCGCCTGGTGCGCCGTCCTGCTGCTGGTCGCCGGGGTCGGCGCGGTGGGCATCTGGCTGGTCATCACCTTCCGTATTGCCGTCACCCCGCTCCTGCTGGCGATCCTCGGCACGGCCCTGCTCGGCCCGCTCTACCGCAGGCTGGTCCGGATGAAGGTCCACCGGTCCCTCGCCGCCGCGCTGACCTGCGTCGCCGTCGTCGCGGCCGTCGGCGGGGCGATGTACATCGTCGTCGGCGCGCTGATCGACAACGGCGCTCAGATCGTCTCGTCGCTGCGCAGCGCGGCCAAAGGCGTCACCGACCACTTCGGTGCCGCGGGCACCGACCTCGTGGACCTCGCCCGCAACGGCAAGGAACTGCTGGCCAAATTCGGCGGAACGGCCGCGTCCGGGGTGATCAGCGGGCTGAGCGTGGCCGGCCAGGCGATCGCCACCGCCGTGCTCGCCCTGCTGCTGATCTTCTTCTTCCTCCGGGACTCCGACAAGGCCGCCGGATTCGCCCGCTCGGTGATCCCGGGACCGGCCGGGGAGACCGTGGAAGCCATGGGCCGGCGGGCCTTCGAAGCCGTCGAGGGCTTTATGCGCGGGACGACCATCATCGCCCTCATCGACGCCCTGCTGATCACGATCGGACTGCTGATCCTGCGGGTCCCGGGCGCGGTGGGCCTGGGTGCGCTGGTCTTCGTCGGCGCCTATATCCCCTACCTCGGCGCCTTTCTGTCCGGCGCGGTCGCCGTCCTGGTCGCGCTGGCGGACCGCGGCTGGGTGATCGCGCTCTGGGCGCTCGGCGTGGTGCTGGCGGTGCAGGTGCTCGAAGGCCATCTGCTCCAGCCGATGATCCAGAGCCGGACGGTCCAGATGCACCCGGCGGTGGTGATGCTCGCGATCACGGCGGGCGCGGGCGTCGCGGGCATCCTCGGCATGCTGCTGGCGGTGCCGGTGACGGCGGCGGCCTTCGGAATCGTCGGCGAGCTGCGGACCCGGTACGGCACGGCGGACGAGCCCTTGCCGGGCGGGCCCGGGCCCGCGCCCGGGGCCTGAGCGCCGCCGGACGGGCGACGCGCACTCCCGGACTCCATCGGGATTACTTATAGTATTGGATCTTGTGCAAGGTGTGACTACTCTCCCGGAGGTCAAGTGGTCCAAAACTGCACAACTGGAGATTTCGATGGCACGTTCTCGTATCCGGCTGACCCTGCTGGGCTCGGCCGTGGCGCTCACCGCGGGCGCTCTCGTACCCGCCCAGCTCGTCGGGGCGCAGCCCGCCGCGGCGGCGTCGTACGACTGGGTGGCGCTGGGTGACTCGTACACCGCCGGGGTCATCCAGGCAGCCGGTGATGTCTTCGAGATCCCCCGGGACGGCTGCGAGCGGACCGACCAGTCCTATCCGCAGGTCATCGACCGGGACCTGTCTTCGCTTATCGAGCTGACCAATGTGAGTTGCGGCGCCGCCACCATCGAGGACATCACCTTCCGGGCCCAGGAGCCGATCGGCCGTCATCTGCCGCCCTTCTCCGAGGACCCGGACTACCCCTTCCCGCCGGTGCCGCCCCAGTCCGAAGCGGTCGGGCCCGGCACCGATGTGATCACCGTGGGCGCGGGCGGCAACACCCTCGACTTCGGCGGAATTCTCTCCAAGTGCCTGGAGCTGGGCTCGGGCAGCGGCGGCACGGACACGCCGTGCAAGGACGAGCTGGCCGCCGGTATCCCCGCCAAGTTGACCAAGGTGGGCAAGGACTACAACGCGATGCTCGCCAAGCTCCACGAGAAGGCCCCGCAGGCCAGGATCCTGGCCGTCGGCTACCCCACGATCATCCCCGCGGATACCTCCAAGTGCCGCTACAACGACGTGCACCAGTTCTTCTCCATCACCCAGGGCGATCTGGACTGGCTGCGCCGGGACGTCCTGGAGCCCCTGAACAAGACCATCGAGAAGTCGGTCGGCACCCAGGACAAGGCCGACTTCGTCGACCTCTACGCATCCTCCGCGAACCACAGCGTCTGCGATGCCCGCAAGTGGGTCGAGGGCATCCTCGACAGCGACGACCGGCCCGCCCTGGTGCACCCCAACGCCGGGGGCCACCGCAACGCCGCCGACCAGGTGACCTCGGCGATCCTGAACGCCATCAGCCCGAGCTGACCCGCACCGCGGCACCCCACCCCGGCCAGGGGCCGGGGAACGGCCAGGGGTCCCGTACGGCCGCTTTCGCGGTGGTACGGGACCCCTGGTCCGGTTACTGCCCTGCTACGGCTACTCGGCCGCCTGCGACGGCTTCGCGACCGGCTTGCGGAGCTGGAGGTTCAGCTCCCGCAGCCGCGTCTCGTCCAGCTCCGTCGGCGCCCCCATCATCAGGTCCTGGGCGTTGCCGTTGAGCGGGAAGGCGATCGTCTCGCGGATGTTCGGCTCGTCGGCCAGAAGCATCACGATCCGGTCGATGCCCGGGGCGATACCGCCGTGCGGCGGGGCGCCGAGGCGGAAGGCGCGCAGCATGCCCGCGAACGCCTCCTCCGTGGTCTCCCGCTCGTAGCCGGCGATCTCGAAGGCCTTCAGCATGACCTCGGGCTCGTGGTTCCGGATCGCGCCGGACGACAGCTCGATGCCGTTGCAGACGATGTCGTACTGCCAGGCCAGGATGTCCAGCGGGTCCTTCTCCTCCAGGTCCTGCATACCGCCCTGCGGCATCGAGAAGGGGTTGTGGGAGAAGTCGATCTTTCCGGTCTCCTCGTCCTTCTCGTACATCGGGAAGTCGACGATCCAGCAGAAGCGGAAGACGCCGTCCTCGAACTGGCCGGCCCGCTTGGCGGCCTCGACCCGGACCGCGCCCATGATCTTGGCGACCTCGTCGCTGTCACCGGCGCCGAAGAAGACGGCGTGCCCGGCGGCGAGGCCGAGGCGCTCGGTGAGGACCTTGACGTTCTCCTCGGTGAGGAACTTGGCGATCGGGCCGGACAGCGCACCGTCCTCGCCGACGCGGACCCAGGCCAGGCCCTTGGCGCCCTGCTCCACCGCGTACTCGCCGAGCTGGTCGAAGAACTTCCGCGGCTGGGCGGCGACGTCCGGCACCGGCAGCGCGCGCACGTGCTTGCCCGCGAAGGCCTTGAACTCCGAGCCCTCGAAGACGTCGGTGATGTCCACCAGCTCCAGCTTGGCGCGGAGGTCCGGCTTGTCGGAGCCGTACTTCAGCATCGCCTCGCGGAACGGGATCCGCGGGAACGGGGACGTGACATGGCGTCCGCCGCCGAACTCCTCGAAGATCTCCGTCATCAGCTTCTCGACCGGCTGGAAGACGTCCTCCTGCTCGACGAAGCTCATCTCCAGGTCGAGCTGGTAGAACTCGCCGGGGGAGCGGTCGGCGCGGGCGTCCTCGTCGCGGAAGCAGGGCGCGATCTGGAAGTACCGGTCGAAGCCGGAGATCATCAGCAGCTGCTTGAACTGCTGCGGGGCCTGCGGCAGCGCGTAGAACTTGCCGGGGTTCAGCCGGGACGGGACGACGAAGTCGCGGGCGCCCTCGGGGGAGGTCGCGGCGAGGATCGGGGTCGCCATCTCGTTGAAGCCGAGCGCCGTCATCTTGTGGCGGATGGCCGAGATCACGGCCGTACGCAGCATGATGTTGCGGTGCATGCGCTCACGGCGCAGGTCCAGGAAGCGGTACTCCAGCCGCCGCTCCTCGTTGACCCCGTCCTCCGCGTTGATCGTGAAGGGGATCTGGGCGGCGGCGCCCAGCACCTCGACCGCGGAGACCTCGACCTCGACCTCGCCGGTGGCCAGCTCGGGGTTGATGTTGTCGGTGCCCCGGCTGACGACCTTGCCGTCGATCCGGACGACGGTCTCCTTGGTGAGGTGGCTCAGCGCCTCGTTCGCCGCGGTGCCGGGGCGGGCCACGAGCTGGGTGATGCCGTAGTGGTCGCGGAGGTCGATGAAGAGGATGCCGCCCAGGTCTCGGCGATTGTGCAGCCAGCCGCTCAGCCGGACGTCCGTGGAGACGTCAGAGGCGCGGAGCTCGCCGCAGGTGTGGGACCTGTACCGATGCATCGTCGTTCATCCAGTCTTGTGGTGGTCGGGGCGGGTCGCGCCGGGTCCGTAGGGCCGTGGCCGGTCGCGGGGCCGGGCCGGTTGCCTGGTGCCGCCGGACCGTGGTGCGAGACCCCGTACCTGAGCACGGGGCTCTAAAGAGGTTACCGCCCGCCCCTCCCGTCCCCCATCGGCTTATACCTCCCGGCGTCCGCCGCGGACCGTGCGCCCGGCGCACTCCCGGGCCCGCGCTCCGCCTCGTACCCCGGGGGTCGGTGGACACCGGATCGGAATAAAGTGAGCAAATGCGCACTGAGGACGTCCTGGCCGCCATCGCGACCGGCCTGTGGCGATGGGACAACGCGGGCGGGACCGTCACTCTCGACGCGGAGGCCGCCCGGCTGCTGGGACTGCCGGGGGAGCCGGGCCCTTCCTCCTCGTATCCGGAGAACGCCGTCCGCGCCCGGATCCACCCCGTCGACTGGAACGAGATCAACGGCGTCGTCTCCCTCGCCATCGCGGAGGGCACGGTCGCGGAGGGCCGGCTGCGGGTCGTCGACACCGAGGGCCGGGTGGTGCGGACCGTACGCAGCCGCTCCAAGCCCGTCGCACTCGACGGCGGCTTCGAGATGATCGGCATGCTCCAGGAGGTTGCCGAACCCGCCGAGGGCACCGCGGCGAAGTCCCCCATCACCGGTGACTGGCGCCGCTCCCGGGAGGCGTTCCTGCTGGACGCGGGCCGCGCCCTGGCCGAGGCCCGGTCCACCGCCGAGGTGCTGCGGGTCGCCGCGTCGCTGTCCATGCCGGGGTTCTCGCCGGACGGGCTCGCGGTCTTCGGCGCCGCCGGGGAACGGCTGACGATCATCGGCCACCACGGGCACCAGAGTGCCGGGGGCGACCCCTTCTCCGATATGCGGCTCGATACCGACCATCCGGCGGCCGAGGTGGTCCGCACCGGCCGCGCGGTCTATCTGCCCAGCCCCGACGACTACGCCCGCCGCTACCCCACGAGCTGGCCGCTCGCCCAGAAGCTGGGCCGCCGCTCCTGGGCGTACCTTCCGCTGATCGTCGCCGGGCGCACGATGGGCGCCTGGATGGCCGCGTACCGGCACCAGGTCGTCTTCACACCCGACGAGCGGTCGGTGCTGACGACCGTGGCCCGGATGCTGGCCCAGGCGCTGACCCGGGCGGGGGTCGCGGAGACCGAGCGCGAGCTGTCCGAAGGCCTCCAGCGGTCGATGATGCCGGTCATCGGCCCGGCGATCCCGGGCACCGCGGTGGCCGCGCGGTACGTCCCCACCGGCGGCGGGCTCCAGGTCGGCGGCGACTGGTACGACATGATCCCGCTGCCGTCGGGCCGGATCGCGCTCGTCATCGGAGATGTCCAGGGCCACGATGTGCGGGCCGCCGGACTGATGGGCCAGCTCCGGATCGCACTGCGGGCGTACGCCTCCGAGGGCCACCGCCCGGACGCGGTCCTCTCCCGCGCCTCCCGCTTTCTGCACGGCATCACCGAGGCGTCCGGATCCTCCGACTCCGGATCGCGCTTCGCGACCTGTCTGTATCTGGAGTACGACCCGGCCAACGGCTGTGCCGAGATCGCCCGCGCCGGGCATCCGGAGCCCGCGGTGCGGATGGCCGACGGCACGGTCATCATCCGCCCCACGGAGGGCGGGCTGCCGCTCGGTATCGACCCGGACTCGGACTATCCGACGACCCGGCTGGAACTGGCGCCCGGCGAGACGATGATGATCTGCACCGACGGCCTCCTGGAGACCGGCGGCCACGACCTGGACACCGGCTGGGCCCGCCTCCGCGAGGTCCTGGAACGCCACCCGTCGACCGGCTCCCTGGAGGAGCTGGCCGACTCTTTGGTGTCCGCGGTGCACGGGCCCGTATCGCACTACACGGTCGGCCCCCTCGCTGACCGCCGCGAGGACGATGTGGCGCTGGTCCTGCTCTCCCGCGAGGGCGAGCCCGGCCCGGCCGAAGAGGCCCCGCGGCGTACCGTGATGACGATCGCCCAGGCCGAACCCGAACGCATCGCCGTCGCCCGGCAGACCGTCCGCGAACTGCTCCACGACTGGGCGGACCCGGAGCAGGTCGACGCGGCGGTGCTGATGGTCTCCGAGATGGTGACCAATGTGCTGGTCCACACGGACGGCAACGCGCTGCTGACGGCACAGATCGCCACCGCGACGCCCGCCCCCCGGGTCCTGCGGGTGGAGGTCGCCGACGCGAGCGACGAACTCCCCCACAAGCGCCGCCCCGGCGAACTGGCCTCCTCGGGCCGCGGTCTGGTGCTGATGGAGATGCTGGCGGACGCGTGGGGGGTGGACCCGCGGGGCGAGGGCAAGTGCATCTGGTTCGAGCTGCACGAGTCGGAGCGGAAGGGGTAAGCCGGAGAAGGCTACGCTCGGCGGACGTACCCCCGGGTGCCGTCGATCGCCTGGTCTTCGCCGGGCGCGGACGCCCTTCCACGATCTGCCCTCCCGGAGCGGGGGCGATTCAGGCACACTCGGGCGATGGACTTCGGGGCGGGGATCGACGAGATCTGCTGGGCCGGCGGGGCTCTCCGGGCTGCGGTGGGGCGTACGGCCGAGGGGCTCGGGCTTGTCCTGCCGGAGCCGGACAGGGAGTCGGGTCGCCTCGCGGAGTACGCCGACAGGGCGAGAGGCCGGCGCGCGATGGTGTATCCGCCCGGCAACAGGTGCCGGACCTTCCAGGTGAGCCTCGACGACAACGGCACGCGCATGGCCTACGGAAAGACCGCGGATCTGGCCGAGGCGGTCAGGGCGACGGCGGCGTGGACGGGCGGCGCGGGACTTGAGGAGACCAGGGCGCAGACCCCGTTCGTCCGGTTCAGGCCCTGGGCCCTCGTCCACGAGCGGGAGCCTTTCGGTGCCGTCGAGTTGACGTGGCAGGCCAAACTCGACCGCATCCACATGCCACCGAACGATCGGCACCTGCGCCCCCACGCGCTGCTGGCGGCGGCGTACGCCCGGCCGGTGCTTCGCCGGTTGATGCCGGTCAACAGCCACTTCAACCTCTGGTTTTCCACCAGGGTCGAGGAGTCCTGGAAGGCGAGGGTCGGGCCGGTCGTCTGCCCGTACGACGAGGGTTTCTACGGGGTGCAAAGCAAAGGCGAGCGGATTGCGCGCACCGAGACGCCCGAGGAAGCCGTCGCCCTCCTGGTGGCCGCACTCCCAGAGGGCCTCGGGCCCGCGAGCTGAGGCGGCGAAGAGGACCGAGGACGGTGCGCGGGGCAGCCGGGTGCGCCCGGCGGACGTACCCTCGGGGTATGGCTGTTGAGCACCTCGGTGACCGGCTGGCCCGCCTGCGGCGGACGGCCGGTCTCACTCAGGAGGGACTCGCGGAGAGGGCCGGTGTCTCCGCCGATGTCGTCCGCAAGCTCGAACAACGACGCAAGCACAGCGCCCGGTTGCCCACCCTGCACGCGCTCGCGCACGGGCTCGGAGTGGAGCTGGCCGGCCTGCTCGGAGACCCGCCGGGGGTGCCGTCGACCGGCGCGGCGGACCCCCCGCAACTGGTCGCTGTCCGACGGGCCGTCATGCCGCCGCTGTTCGCCGTCCCCCGCGAACCGGAGGGCGCCGAAACGCTCTCCCTGCCCCTGCTCCGCCGGGAGATCGCCGCCGGGTGGACGCTCTACCACGATGCGGAGTTCGGCCGCCTCATGGACGTGCTGCCGGGCATCGTGAACGACGCCTGGTTCGCGGCGTCCGTGGGCAGTGCCGAGGACCGCGCGCGGGGACAGGCCGCGCTGGGCAAGGCGCTCCAGCTCGCGGGTCATCTCGCGATCCGGCTGGGCAAGACGGATCTGGCGCTCTCCGCGCTCGAACGGGCCATGGACGCGGCCCGCGACTCGGGCGATCCGCTGCTCGCCCCGATGATCAGCAACTCCGTCGCCTGGAACTACCAGCGGCAGAACCGCCTGGACGACGCCGAACACCTCGCGGTCCACGCCGCCGACGCCGCGGAACGGGCCGGGGGCGACACGGCCGAAGGGGTCCGGGTGTGGGGCGGCCTGGTGATGTCCGCCGCCACCAGCGCGGCCCGGCGCGGCGACTACGACACCGCGAACCGGATGATGCTCGACGCCGAGACCGCGACCCGGCGGCTCGCCGCGCTGCCCTCGTCCGACGACGGCAGGATGGTCTCCGTCTTCAACCGCTCGTCGGTACGGATCGAACGGGTCCGCCTCGCCGTCCAGCACGCGCGCCCGGCGGAGGCGCTGGCCCTGGCCAAGGGGATCCGCCTCAGCCCCGGCACCCCCGTCTCGTGGCGCACTTGGCTGCTCCTCGACATCGCCCGCGCCCAGGTCGACCTGGGCAACCCCGAAGGCGCGGTCGCCACCCTGGAGAAACTGCACAGGATCGCCCCTGCATGGATGCGGCACCACACCCTGGCGGTGGCGATCGTGAACGACCTCGGGGCGGGCCCGAGACACCCGCCGGGCCTGCGGCGCCTCGCTGAGTTGCTGGGTCCGGCGATCTAGCGCCGCCGCCGGGCGGATGGTGAGGGTACGACCCGGTCAGAGCGTGACACCGGACAGTTTCGCCAGCTTGAGCAGCTGCGGATTGCTGCGGCGGTGCAAGGACGCCACTACCCGGAGTACCTCTCGCCCCATCGGGTTCAGCTTTGCCATCTGAGGGGCCGCGCCATAGGCGGCGGCGAGGCTCTCCAGTGCCCCGTCACGGTCACCGACATCCACTTGGGCCCGGGCGATGTTGATGCGGGTGGCGGCGGTACGTGTGGGGGTCAGGCCGGCCAGAACGGGGTCGATGCCGTCGGCGAGGGACAGCGCCTCGCGTGGCGTACCCAGATCCAAGCGGGTGGCCAGCACATGAGTCGCCGTGTTCATCGAGCCGAACAGCATGGCGGAGCGGTTCCACTCCGTCCCCAGCTCCTCCGAGACCCGCCGGGCGGAAGAGATATGACGCTCCGCCTCCCGCCTGCCCTCCTGCTTGTCGGCCAGCCGTCCGGCCAGCGTCATGCCGCGCAGATTGAGAACACCGACGGCGAAAGCGCGCTCCTGCCCCGACAGCCCTGCTTCCGCGTCGGCCACGGCCCGGTCGACCAGGGCCAGCCCGCCCTCGTAGTCCCCGCCGTTCAGATACGCCCCGGCCCGGTCCCGCGCTGCGATGGCGACGCCGAGCGGGGTCGCCTTCTGTTCGACGGCCCACCGCTGGCGGGTGACGGCCAGTTCCGCCATGTCCATCCAGCGGTGGCGGGCGGCGACCCAGTAGACGGCGCTGTAGACCTCGGCCAGGGCCATCCAGCCCTGTGCGGAGTTCGCCCCGTACGCATGGGTCGTCGCGTCCCGGAGCAGTCCGGGCAGCAGTCGCATCAGCGCACGGACCTCGAAGCCGTCGCGGTACTGCCCGACCTGTTCCAGGCGGGCGCCGATATGCGCCTCGGCCACCGTGTTCCGGCCCGGGACGTCGTAGTCCCGCAACGCTGAACGCAGGGCGGACAGGGATTCCTCGTCGTCCTGCTGAACGCGGACCTTCCCCAGCACTTCGGCCACGGTCAGACCCATGGCTTTGGCCACTGCGGCGGCGGTCGCATGGGTGAGGGCACGGTCCCCCACCTCCACCTTCGACAGTAAGGAGACGGAGACATTGGCTTTGTGGGCCAGCCTGATCCGAGACCAACCACGCTCCTCCCGGAGCGCGGCCACATTCGCTCCAGGTGGCCGTTCACTGGTGCCCATAGGAAGCAGCCTGCCCTGAATGACTCTTGTTGGACCCATGGGCCGCAGCCCTTTGCCGCACGAGACCGCGCTGATCCCGGACAGGCGCCAGTTGCCCCGGGGAAGCGGATCTCCTTGTTCGCGTGTCCTTCGTTTGTGTGACTACTGTGGCGCGCGAGAGGCATACGTGGCTCGGTTCGGAGGTTCCGCCTGATGTGAGCCCGGTTTGCCGCAAGGACCGTGTCTGGGCGGGTGTGTATGCGAGCGGCCTGGTGATGAGCGGACAGGACGAGTTGCCTGCCGGTATCCCGATCGGGGGCCGCCTGGCCCTCTGGCGTACACGACGAGGTCTGACCCGGAGCGAGCTTGCCGACCGTGCCGGGATACCGGCCGTACACATCGAGCAGTGGGAGAGCGGCGCGGACTGGGTGGACCGACACGGTCCGCTGGCCGCTCTTGCAGCAGCCTTGAGGTTGGATCCCGGCCTGCTGACCGGGCAGCCGTATCCGGCCGTGGGAAGCAAGCACGCATCCGTCCGGGCCGTGGCCTTCCAACTGCGGCGGCAGCTCTTCCAACGACAGGCCACCGACGACGGGCCCGAACCGGACGGCGATTTCGCGCACCGCGTCCGGGTTGCAGTGACCGCCGAAGAGGCCGGGGACGAGTACCTGCTCGCCCGCGGGCTGCCTGGGCTGATCCGGGCAGCCGACCGGACGGCGGCGAATGCCCCTGGTTCTCGGACCGACGACCTATGGGTACGAGCCCAAGTTCTTGCTGCGGGCCTGCTCAGGCGCCTGGGGTATCGGGACCTGGCAGGGATTTTTCTGCACCGAGCCCGCTCCGCCGGGGCTGAGGCAGGGCTTGTTGTCGCCGAAGAGATAAGGCTGTTGATCGACCTGGGTCTGCCGGAGCCCGCGTTGGCTCGTGCGGACCGGGCCGGGGACGTCGGGAGTTACGCCGAGCTCACGACCCTGACAGCCTTTGCCGAGGCCATGGCCGGACGTTCGCTGAGGGCAGCGCAGTTGCTGTCCGAGGCTGCCCGGCGGGCCGAGGACGAACGGTCCATCGCAACCACGACGGCGGCCCGCGCCGTGGTTGCCCTCGAATACGGGGCCCCCGAGGAGGCGGCCGAGCATGCCCGGGCAGTGGACCTGTCGGCGCTGCGCCCCTCGGAGCGTGTTCACTTGCTGCGGGCCGCGTCGGCTGCCGCGGCTCGCCTAGGGGACATCGGCTCGGCAATCGCGGCCTTGGCCGAGGCGGACGCAGCCACACCGCTGAGGTTCCGGCTCGACCCTTTCGCCCGGGAACTCGTTGTCGCTCTCTCCACCCGCACCGGTGGTGGGGACCGGCACGATGCGCTGCGGGTTCTGACCGAGCGGATCGGCCTGAGCTGAATCCGTCGCTTGGGCCATCAAGCCCGGGATGTCACCGTTCCGCCCTACGCTGGGGTCGAGTCCATCACGAGGGGTGGGGTGGTCATGCAAACGGACCCCAGCGACAACATCGGCCAAAGGTTACGAGCGGTACGTCGCCAACGCGGGATGTCACTGCGGACCCTGGCCGGACTGGCCGGCCTGTCCCCCGGCTTCCTGTCGATGGTCGAGAACGGCCATCGCCATCTGGACCGTACGGGACACGTCGTTTCGCTTGCCGAAGCCCTTCAGATCGCACCGGTCGAACTGACAGGCATGCCTCTTGCCCCTGCCGACGTGGGCATGGATTCCGCCCACGCGTCGATCCCGAGCCTCCGGCTGGCGCTGATGGGCATTCCACCGGACCCTTCGCGCGACCGGCGCGCTCACCCTCCAGTGCCGGTTCCCGCCCTTGCCACACGGGTCCGGGAGGCGAACCGCCTCTACCACGCAGCCGAATACGGGCATCTGGCGGATGGACTGCCCGGGCTTCTGAACGATCTGCACACCGCCGCCCAAACGGCCACGGGCGCCGGCCGGGCCGTGCTGCTCGGTCTGCTGGCCGACGCATACCACCCGGCCTGCACCTTGCTGTTGAAGAACCTCGGCTACACGGATCTCGCGTTCATCGCGGTTACGCGGGCCGCCGAAGCCATCGCCGAGCTGGACGATCCGGTCCGGACGGCACTCTCCGGTTTCTTCCACGCACATGTCCTGATGTCCGCCGGAAGCCCCGACCAAGCACTGGACCGCGCCGGACAGGCAGCCGATGTCGTGGGACGTCACCTCGCCGGACCCGGCGCCTGCGCACTGCTCGGGGAACTGCATCTCATGCAGGCCACATGCCTGGCCCTGGACGTCCACCGGTCCGGCGCCGACCGCACCCGGGAAGTCGGAGAGCATCTGTCGGAGGCCGGTGATCTGGCCGAGCGCGTCGGTGAAACCAAGGCGTGGCATCTGAACTTCGGCCCCACCAACGTCGGTATCCACCACGTCAGCCTCAACACCGAACTGGGCCTCCACGGCAAAGCCGTAAGCGTCCGGCCCGGCCTGAATCCGCAGATCCTGCGAGCCCCTGGACGCCAGGCTGCGTTCCACGCCGACCTCGGCCGTTCACTCACCCAGCTCCGTGGCCGGGACACCGAAGCGGTTGTCGAACTGCTGGAAGCAGAACGGGTCGCGCCTCAGCGCATCCACGCCAATGCTTCCGTACGCGGCGCTGTTGCCACGCTGCTGGAGCGCCGACTGCCCTCGCACACTGCCCGGGACCTGCGTGGGCTGGCCCATCGGGTCGGCCTTCAGCCCTGAAGAAGGCCCGGCACCGGAGGAGGTTCACCACGGTGAACACATCAGCGTAACCATGCTCTTACCTTCCGTAACGTGATCCGGGTGGAAGTCCCATCCGGCAGGAAGGGACAGGCCCAGCCATGGCCGAGCAGCTGATGCACCATGAACCTCGGGCAATGCCCGCGCCCGGGAACGACACCGCGACAGGGCTGGACGGTCTCCGCCGAGCGCTGGACGCGCTCGCGTGCTGGTGGCTGCGGGACCGGGTCGTGGTGGCCCGGCTTGCCGGGGACGTGGGGCCGCTGGTGTGGGACGTGCTCAAGGGGTCCGGGGTCTGGGAAACCCTGCCCGTGCACTCCCGCGCCGCGCTGTACTGGTGCGTCGCGGACGGGCGGGCGATCCGGCGGGCGTGGCCGGTCGACGTGAGCGTGGAGGAGTACCGGCCCCGGGTCACCGCCCTCGTCATGGACGTGGCCTACTTCGCGGCCGTCTGCGACCCCGAGGGGGCCGGGCGCTGGCCGGAGGCCGACCCCGAGCGGACCCGCCACGCCCTCCTCGCGGTCGAGCTGCTGCGCCAGTTCGGGAAGCTCCCCGTGGCCTGGCGGGCGGCCGTCCTGCGGGAGCTGCACCGCGCGGCCCGGCTCCGGGATCCCGCGCGGCGCACCCTCGCCGAGGTGCTGGCCGAGGCGAGCGCGTACGCCATCAAAGGGGAGGACCCGCCCGGGCCGGAGTACGCGGATTTCCGGACTGTCGACGCGCCCGAACTCGTACAACGCATCGCCCGCTTACCGCGCGGCTGGCGAGGCGAGGCGTTCCGGAGGATCGCGGCCGGGGGCGACCCGATGGCCGTGGAGGCGGCGGCGCGGGAGGCCATCAGGGCCGTCTGCACCACCCCGTAAACACTCAAGCGCCCCGAACGGAACCGTTGGAGCGGTCCGCCGGGGCTTGCCGAACAGCTTTCCTGAAGGAGCTGAACGACCGTGTTCGACCTTATCGTTCGGGCCGTCGAATGGGCCCGGTTCTTACTCTTTCCCCTCGACCTCTTCCCCGTCCCCGAGCCCCCGGTCCGCACGGACCCCTGGCGCCGCCCGTGGACCAGCCCCACGCAGGAGGAGGCGCAGGCGATCCTCCGCGCCAGGGAGGAGGCGGCCCGCGGGAAGCGGAAGCTGTACTACCTGCCGCCGGGTGTGTTCCTCCCCCTGACGGGAGCCCGCCGATGACCCGCGACGGTCTCACCACCCCCGTACCCCCGCCGTCCGGCGGCCCCTGCGTGGTGTGCGGCCACACCTCGCCCGCTGCCGTGGAGGTCGGCTACATCCAGCAGACGAGCGGCCCGGGAATCGTGCAGTACGCCTGCCCCGAGCACGCGGCTGCGTATCTGCCGGGTCCTGTGCCCGACGAACTGGACTTATGCAGGGTGGCTAAAAGCGGGCATATGTGAGCTTGGACACTATAAGGGTGGCCCGGTCCTGCTCGGTCAGGGGACAGCTGTCGGTAGCGGCAATCCATGTCAGCGGCCGCTCCTAGACTGGCGGGGCCGCCACGAGAGGAAATGATCACAAATGCGCCGCGAACGCTTCCATGCCTTTGCCCTGGAGGCCCTCGGAAAGGGCCCGGACGTCCGGGGAGCCGAGCCGTGGGACCGTGGTGATCACACGGTGGGTTTGCATGTGACGTTTTCCACCGGTGCACAGGTCTGGATCAGTATCACCACGGCGCTTGCCCCCGGTGAGAAGCACGAGAGCGCGGAAGCGCCGGTGCACGCTGAGCCGCCGGCCGAAGTACCGGTCCCCGAGCTCTACCAGGACGGTTCCACCACCCCTGAGAAGGTCAAGCATTACCTTGCTGCGGTGATGGCGAACTCCGGATGCGATGAGATCGCCCTCGTCTACCCCTACGCCGATGACGGGCATCCCGGGTTCGGTCTGCAGTTCCACAACGGCGCCAAGGTTTTCTGCCTGCTCGTCCACTCCGCCCGGCCGGGCCAGTCTCCTGGTGCCAAGTACGAACTCCAGGCCGCCTTCTAGCGGCTCACCGCCGACCGAGGCAGGCTGAGCGGCGGAGTACCAGGTACCACCACATCAGTGCATCGTTGATGAAGGGAGTCCTGATGCAAGACTGCATTCACCACCGCTCCGGTGCCCGCTTCGAGCCGGGCACCTGCGAAGGCAACTGCCCCGTCTGCGGGGCCATTGTTGGCGCGCCGCCCGGTTCACCGACCACCTCTCACCAGGCCGCTGGATCGCGTGATACCTGTCCGGGTTCCGGCTCGCCCGCTGTCTAGCGACACGATCACCA
Source organism: Streptomyces tsukubensis (assembly GCF_003932715.1). Taxonomy (NCBI): domain Bacteria; kingdom Bacillati; phylum Actinomycetota; class Actinomycetes; order Kitasatosporales; family Streptomycetaceae; genus Streptomyces; species Streptomyces tsukubensis. The sequence goes on from NZ_CP020700.1 coordinate 4,065,951, forward strand.
CAGGTGTACGCGTGCCCTCGGTTCACCGCCGAGGGCACGCTGCTTTCTTGGGTTCGTTGTGGAGCTCGGTTTGACACCGGCTGGGCCCGGTTCCGCGAGGTTCTGGAACGCCATCCGTGTGCTGATGGAGATGATGCCGGCGGACACGTGGAGGGCAAGAGCATCTGGTTCGAGCTGCACGAGTCGGACCGGGTCGAGTAAACGGGCCAGTTCCCTACAGGTTTGCTGACCGGGCCATCTCGACGAGCCCGGACCAAGCCGAGGGGGAAAACATGATGACGGGTCCGTCGGGGCGCTTGCTGTCCCGAACGGGGACGGCGGGTGGGAAGCCCTTACCGAACTCGATGCAATTGCCGCCATTGGTGCTATAAGAGGACTTGTGCCAAGTTATGGACGATCTGCTTTGATTCATCGCAAACTCTCCAAGTGGGCACTCATGCGCTCGGCCGATGGCTCCGGCGACAGCGTGTACCTGATGAGCGGATCATATGCATGGATGGCGGCTGTGACTTCCTCCCCGTCCAGTGCAGCCGCCCTGGGAAAACCCGTCCACGTTGAGGACGTCATGAGGGTGCTTGCCCCCGAACTCCGGATGCGGTGAGATCGCCCTCGTCTACCCCTGCACCGATGACGGGCACCCTGGATTCGGGCTCCAGTTCCACAACGGTGCCAGGGTTTTCTGCCTGTTCGTCCACTCCGCGCGGCCGGGCCAGTCTCCCGGTGTCAAGTACGAACTCCAGGCTGCTTTCTAGTGATTCACCGGGCGGTGTGCGGGTGTCCTCGGTCCGCCTGGCGAGGGCATCTGCCGTTTGGCCTGCCGGAGGCCATCTCCGGGCCCGTACCCGATGAACTTCCCCCTGGACTATACGGCACCGTATAACTAGGCTGATGGTGTTCTATACGCTGCCGTACAAGCAGGTGGGGGGACAGCATGCCTCGGTTCAAGTGCGGGCCAGGGAAGTCCGATTCGAGGGTGGGCGTCGTGACAAGCGCGGTGGGCGTGCACCAGGTCCCCGAGCCCGTGTGGGACCTCGGCGGCCTGCCGGTGCCGGACTACGCCGACCACTTCGCTCTGACGACGGACGCCACCGCCGGACCGGAACGCTGGGCTCGGGCGATGTTCGGGGACGAACCCGACCTCGCCGCGCGGTTCATCTGGCGGGGGCTGCTGGGGCTCCGGCTCAGTCGTGGGGTGTCGGCGGACACCGTGGCGGGGTGGAGGATCGCCGCCCGAGGCGAGGACTGGATCCGGCTGGAGGCCGCCTCCTGGTTCCTCGACGGCGTACTCGTCGTCCGGGCGCCCGAGGGCGAGATCTCGCTGAGCACCTTCCTGCACTACCGCCGCCGCCCCGGCCGCGCGATATGGCCCCCGCTCTCCGCCGTCCACCGGCGGCTCGCCCCGGGACTCCTCCGCACCGCCGAAGTGCGCATCCGGCGCTCGTCCCAGGGGGTTTAGTGCCGTGACCGGGAACCTTCACCGAGGTGGTTGGTCCGCGCCGCCGACAGCCGGGCAACGTTTTGCATGCCGTGACATCGTGCTGCCATGACCTTTGAAGTTCGCCCGGCATCGGTGTTCGAGGACGTCCGGTCCCTGGTCGGTCCGAAGTCGCCCGGCGCCAATGTCTGCTGGTGCCTGAGCTACCGGCTTCCGTCGAAGCTCAACAACGAACTCCGTGGGTCGGCCCGTGGTGAGTACGTTGACCGGCTGTGCCGCAACCAGCCCCCTCCCGGGGTGCTCGCCTATGACGGCGACGAGCCGGTCGGCTGGGCTGCCGTGGCCCCGCGCTCGGACACGTCTTTTGCCCGCAGCCGCACCATCCCGCACGTCGACGACCTGCTGGTGTGGTCCCTGTGGTGTATCCGGGTACGCCCCGGTCATCGCAGGCAGGGGGTCTCGCACGCCCTGATCGCCGGGGCGGTCGAGTTCGCCCGCTCTCACGGTGCACCGATCATCGAGGCGTATCCCCTGGACAACGGGGACGCGCAGGTGGACACGACGATGGCGTACGCCGGGATCCGGAAGAACTTCGAGCGCGCGGGATTTAGCCACGCGGCCGACACCACCTCGGTACTGGCCGGCCATCCCCGGGTCCTCATGCGGCTCGACCTGCGCTGAGAGACGTCTCATCGGTCTCGGATGCCGCCTCATGGGCCGGCCGCCCCACCGGATGCCCTTCTCGCCACGTACGTCGGCCTGTTCACGGTCCTGGGCGGCTCCGGTAGAACTGATCGAAGACGTGCGGTGCGTCGGCCGGGTCGACTTTCAAGCTGTATAGATCGTGGGACGCCACGAAACCTGGTCCTCGGCCAGCCCGTCAACGGTCAGGTTTCCCAACCAGAGCTGGTCACGGTTGGCATACGTCGATTCGAACCGGACACGCATTCCGCCGGGTTCCAGTCTCCAGCCGTTCGCGTCGAACTGTGCGATACGGTCGCTGCCGCACACGAACGCTCGGGTGGCCTGAGTCAGTACCCATTGGGCCAGTTCGGCGTCGCCCGCTGTGGGCCGTCCGCAGTCGCGGGCCATCTGCCACAGGTGCTTCCAGTCAACTCCGGAAGTCAATGGGCCGATGACGGCCACCTCTCCGATTCGCCGTGCGTCAAGGTGGTGCGTGGCATAACCGAATACCACGCCGAACAGGGCGAACACTGTGACCCTGCTGGTGCCGGTCAGAACCTCGTCGGATGTCATGGGTGGTGCCTTTGCTCCAGGCGGGACCCGGGTACCTGATACGCGCCCGGGTCCCTTGTGCGGGCAGATCACGGCAGAGCGCCGTGTGCTGGGAGCGGGTCAGCAGCCGTCGCCGTCGCCGCAGCAGGCAGGCGGGTTGCACTCGGCCGTGGTGCTCCACAGATGGGCGTCGACTTCAAACCCGGCTGCCCTGATCCGGTCGGAAACGGTCCTCATCAGTCCGTGTGTCCGCACCCCGGTGTTCGGGACGTGGTGGACGAAGTAGCCGAACTGCTCCTGACACCAGGCGGCGTACTGCTGGGTGTGGAGCATGAACGAGTGCCAGCCGGGGTCCACTTGCTTGCTGGGCGCCATGTCGAACGCCTTCTGGCTGCCCAGGACGTACACGAAGGCGATGGCCTGGTCCATTACCTGGTCGGCCGCGGTCGGTTCCAGATCGTATTCTTCCGCGCAGAACGCTGCGAGGCTCTCGAAAAGCTTCGCACTGACGAGGTCGCGCCCGTGCCGTAAGGCGGCGGGACTATTCAGCATCGTCGTCACGTCAGACTTCCCTCCGGTCGGCGGTCGGCGGCCTTCGCTCTCGCCGAATGCCTGATTCTGGCGGGGTGGGAGGGTGAGTACTAGGAGATTTCCTGTTCTTTCAAGAAGTCGTCCCGGATGCTTGCGGTGAAGTCCCGCATGCTTTCACCTGAAAGGGCGATTCTGCCGAAGGTGTCGAACTTGGCCGCGTACAGCTCGATATCCCGAATCTCGGTGGTGGTGATTTCTGCATGAGGGATCTCGACCATGGCGAGCCGGCCGTCGAAGAGAGTGAAGGAAGATGTGGGCAGCTCGGGCATGGGTGCGCTCAACGGGACGGCGGCGATGGCAACGTTCGGCAGTCTGGACATAGTGATGAGCTTGTCCAGTTGCGCAGCCATCATGGGAGCCGGAATCAGTCTCCATCTGAGCACCGACTCGGTAATCACGAATCGGAAACTCCGGGATCGGGCGTAGAGAACCTCCTGTCGGCGGAGGCGTGCGCCGATCATTTTCTCCAGTGCGTCGTCGGACAGCTCCGAACTCTGCTGAACCGCCCGGATGTACTCGGGGGTCTGGAGCAGGCCGGGAATGCAGGAAGGCTGGAAGACCCTGAGCAGGGTTGTTCCGGCCTCTATGGCCCGAATATCTTCCTGGTGCTTGTGCAGACCCGTGCGCCGATAGACGCGCCACGCTGTGGACTCCGTGGCTGCCCTGCGGGCTGCCTCGGCCAGGTTCGCCTTTATTTCGGCGGGTACCTCCAAAGCCTCCAGGATGCGCTCGACGTCGAGGACGGAGGGGGTCAACGCCCCGTTCTCAATCTTGCTCAGCTTACTCGGGGACATGGCTGCGCTGCGGGCAACTACTTTCGCCTGCTTTCCGCAGGCTACTCGCATGTCCCGCAGCGTCTTACCCAGGTCGGCCCTGTTCACATGTCCCCGTACCGCTCCCACCATTCGGCGAACGGCACGGCTCTGCTCAGCGCGAGGTCCCGGTGGGCCGTCCACTCCGCAGGGTCCGGGTGGGATTCGGCCCCCAGGAACCTGCCGGACTCTCCGTAGTTCATCGAGACCACGGAGGATTCGTCGAACATCCAGAAGTCCGGAATGCCTTCCAGCGGGTTCGGCCGGTCCGTGATGTCGAGGATGAAGAACTCCTCTCCGGCAACTGCGTTCTTCCGGTAGCCCCAGCCGAGTTCGAACCGGAGGTAATCCGTCAGGGGGCGCGAGAGGATATGGACGCGGTACATGCGCTTACCGGAGTCGACGTTGCCCCGTACCTCGTCGGCCCATTCCTGGTTGTAGTCGTCCGGTTGGGGCTCACCGGCCAGAAACGCACGGATCATCTCCGGGTCGGACGATCCGCTGTAGTCGTCCAGGGTCTCCAGCCGGAAGGCTTCCCGGCGGAAGTCGGAGAACAACTTCTCGAACTCAGCGGACGAGATGCTCACGGACGTACCTCTCGATGATCTCGGCGGGGATGCGGACCACGGTCTCGCCGACCGGTATGTCGGTGCCGACCACAGCCCCCGCGTTCTCTACGTCATAGCCCTGGACCAGTAGGTCCCCGGACCCCTCCACGCGGTACAGCGTGGCGCACGTTCCCTTCTCGCACTCCCCGACCAGCCGTGTCACAGCCATTCCGTCCCCCTTGTCGCGAGGTTCTGGATTGTGTCCTGTTCGATGCTCCCGACCCGGTGGCTGCGGGGTCAAGGAGTCACAGTTGAGAGAACAGGAAACCGGTACGGTCGGCCGGATCGCTTCGGTGGCCGCACCTTCTGGTGGACGGGGCCGGGGCCCGTCCGGGAGGTCTCGCCTCACCGGTGGATGGTGCTCGACAGGCAGGTCCAATCCGGGCACATGATCGGAAAATGGTGCAGGGTGAGGCGAGTGATGTCTGCTCAAGGCCACCGCGGCCCGGCCCGATCTGCTAGGCCGTGTCCGCAAAGCAGCACCGCCCGCCCGAAGGGCGTCCAGAGGCAGGCGGGACTTCGCGGACACGACCCGGAGGACGGAAGGGGGACTGCGTGCCGCGCCGCCCGTCGAAGCAGTGGGCCGGAGTTCCGGAGTCACACGAGGCGATGCACGGCTGTCATCGGACCGTGTCCGGTTCCCGGGCCGGCGAGGGCATGGCCGTCAGCCGGGTGACGGGCGACCGGAAGAGCGCGACCACGACGGCGGCGGAGCCGATCGCCGCGACCGTCAGCGCGCCGCGGGCGCCGATGGCGCCGGAGAGCAGGCCTCCGGCCAGGCCGCCGAGGGCGCCGCCGCCGAAGAGCAGGGTCCGGAAGGAGGCCGTCATCCGGCCCATCAGCTCCTGTGGCGTGCTGATCTGGCGCAGGCTCACGATGATGACGCCCGCCACCCCCAGCCCGAGGTAGGTGGTGAGGAACGAGAGGACGAAGAGCCCCACCATCACGGGCCGGGGCCCCGCGGCCACGGCGACCAGGACGGGGCCGAGCAGCAGTGCGGACTGGGACACGAGGTAGACGCGCCCGAGCGGGAAGCGCCGGATGATCCTGCGGGAGATCGCGGCTCCGGTCAGTCCACCGAGAGAGGCCGCGGCGAAGATGCCGCCGATGGTCGCCGGGCCGAGCCCGAGATCGCCCGTTCCGTACAGCAGGAACATGGTCCAGACGGAGATCATCGAAAAGTTGCAGCAGAAGCCGATCAGCGCGAGGGACCGCAGGACGGGGTTGCGGAAGACCCAGCGCAGACCGTCCCGGAGTTCGGCCCGCAGCTGCCGCCGCTCGGCCGGTTGCGCGGGCCGCGGTTCACGGCTCCGGATGAGCAGCAGCGAGACGATGGACACCAGATAGGAGACGGCGTCGACGATCAGTGCGACGGGCGCGGTCAGCGCGGCGACGAGTACCCCGGCGACCCCGGGGCCTGCCACATCGGCCGCGGAGGCTCCGGCGCTGAGTTTCGCGCCCGCTTCGACGTACCGCTTGGGGTCACGCACCAGGCTCGGCACGTACGACATCCAGCTGACGTCGAAGAGTACGGAGGCGGTGCCGACGGCGCAGGCGATCACCATCAGGGTCACCATGTCGAGGGCGTCCAGCCAGTGGAGCAGCGGCACCAGGGCGAGCAGGGCCATCCGGACCGTATTGGCGCCGATCATCAGACGGCGCCTGCGGGACCGGTCCACCCAGACCCCGAAGAGCAGGGCGAGGCCGAGATAGGGCACGAGCTGCAGGAAGCGCAGCACACCCACCTGCTCGTCGGTGGCCTGGAAGGCGCTGATGGCGGTCAGTGGCAGGGCGAGGTTGGTGACATGCGCGCCGACCAGCGAAAGGGTTTCGCCGAACCACAGTTTGAGGAAGTCGCCATGGCGCCAGAGGCTGCTGTCGCCGGACGTATCCGGGCCGGGTGCGCCGGCCGTCAACGCGGCCCCCGCAGGGCGTCCCGCGAGGGGTGCAGGATCTCGGATACGGCCGCGGCGACCTCGTCCACTTCCTCCTCGGTGTTGTAGTAGTGGGGAGACAGGCGCAGGCACCAGTCGACGTTCTTGGTGCCGAAGTCGAACTGCGCGAACTCGCGGAAACTCAGGGCCGAGTTGATGGAACGCGCGTCCACGGCGGCTTTGAACTGCTGGGGCTCCCAGCCGTCGACGGCGAAGGTCACCAGGGCGCCGAGCCGCGGCCCCCGGTCCAGGACGCGTACCCCGGGAATCGGTTCGAGCGCCCGGCGGAGCCGGGCCGCCAGCGCGGGCGTCCGGTGCGCGATGGCCTCGATGCCGATATTGCGGGCGTAGCGGACCGCTGCGGCGCTGCCGAGCACGGTGGCGTAGGGGAACTCCCACTCCTCGAACCGGGCCGCGGAGTCCACGGCCCGGTAGCGGTCTGGTGCCGTCCAGCGGGCGCCGTGCATATCTATGAAGAGCGGTTCGTATCCCGCGCGCAGGAAGCGGTCGGAGACGTAGAGGAATCCGGAGGCGCGGGGGCCGCGCAGGAACTTCCGGCAGGTGGCGGTGAGCAGATCGCAGCCGATCCCGGCCACGTCGATCGGGTACTGGCCGACCGACTGGCAGGCGTCGACGAGATAGAGCAGGTCCAGTTCGCGGCAGTGGCGGCCGATCTCTGCGACGGGTGAGACCAGACCGGAGTTGGTGGGGATATGGGTGGCCGACACCAGCCGGGGGCGGAGTGATCGCATCAGCCCGGCCATCGCCGCCACATCGACCCCGCCTTCGGGGCTGTCCGGGGCGTGCACGATGCTCACGCCGAACCTCTTGCGCAGCGACAGGAAGGCGATCTGGTTGGAGACGAAGTCGTCGCGGGTGGTCAGGATGGTGTCGCCGGGGGCGAACGGAATCGCCGAGAGAGCGTTGGCGTAGGCGTGGGTGGCGCTGCCCGCGAAGGCGATGTTGCGGGGTGCGGCGTTGATCAGCGCGGCGACCTCGGTGTGGAATTCGCCGATCTCGGCGGCCCGGGCGGCGGACGCCTCGTAGCCGCCGATCTCCGCTTCCAGCTTCAGATGGCCGAGGACCGTGTCCAGGACGGGGGTCGTCAGCAGCCCGCAGCCCGCGTTGTTGAAGTGGGTGACATTCCGGCAGCCGGGGGTCTCGGCCCTCAGGGCCTCGATGTCCCAGTCCCGGTGAAGTGCTTCCGAACCTGATGCGATAGCGCTACCATGATCCTTCATGTCTGACAGTAGCACTTCTGAAGAGTTGGCGGCCAGGCTCCGTGAACTCCTCACCGGGCTGGCTCCCGGTGACCGGCTGCCCAGCAGCCGGGAGTTGATCCAGCGCTACCGGGTCGGTCCCGCCACGGTCGCGCGCGCCATCGCCCTGCTCGCCGCGGAGGGCGCGGTGGTCACCCGGCCCGGCAGCGGCACTTATGCCGCACAGCGCCCCGGGCCCCGTACGGAGGTCACCGACACCGCGTGGCAGACGGTCGCGCTGACCGACCGCGCCGTCGACACCCGGCTGATCGCCGATGTCCCGCCGGCGCCCGCGGGGACGATCACGCTGGACGGCGGCTATGTGCACCGGTCCCTCCAGCCGGTCCGGGCGCTGAGCGCGGCGCTGGCCCGGGCCGCCCGCCGCCCCGACGCCTGGGACCGTGCGCCCGCGAGCGGACTGGCGGCACTGCGTACCGTGTTCGCCGCTGTCGCGGGTGGCGGGGTGACGCCCGAGGACGTCCTGATCACCGCGGGCGGGCAGAGCGCCCTGTCCATCGCGTTCCGTGCGATCGCCGGACCGGGCGATCCGGTGCTGGTGGAGTCGCCCGGCTATCCGGGCGCCGTCGCCGCAGCCCGCGCCGCCGGGCTCCGCCCGGTGCCCGTACCGGTCGACCAGGACGGTGTCCGGCCCGATCTGCTGGCCGATGCCTTCGCGATGACCGGGGCGCGGCTGTTCTACTGCCAGCCCGCATTCCACAATCCGACCGGCGCGGTGCTGGCACCGGAGCGGCGCAGGCAGGTCCTCGATGTGGCCAGGGCCACCGGCGCCTTCGTCGTCGAGGACGATTTCGCGCGGTATCTGGGGCACGGCGGTCCGGTCCCGAAACCCCTGATGGCCGATGACCACAACGGCACCGCCGTCCACATCACCTCACTCACCAAACCCGCGGCGCCCAGCCTGCGGATCGGTGCCCTGATCGCCCGGGGCCCGGTGATGGAACGGCTGCGCGCGGTCCGTCTCGTGGACGACTTCTTCATCGCGCGGCCCCTGCAGGAGGCCGCCGTCGAACTGCTCGGTTCCCCCTCCTGGGAACGGCACGTCCGGACCCTCGCCGAAGAACTGCGCGGACGCTGTGCCCTGCTGGCCGGGGCGATCGCCCGCGAGGTCCCGGAATGGACACCCGCCGGCCTGCCCGCCGGTGGCCTGCATCTCTGGTACCGCCTGCCCGCCGGTACGGACGACACCGCCTTCGCCGCGGCGGCCCGCCGGCACGGTGTGGCCGTCAGCCCGGGCGTCCGCTACTTCGCCACCGAGCCGTCGGCTGCCCATCTGCGACTCGGCTTCGCCGCCACGAGCGACGGCGCCGAACTGGCCGAGGCGGCACGCCGACTGGGCGCCCTCGTACGGGGCGAGGCCGCCACCGGCGAATGACGGCTCACCACCCGCGCCGGGCCCGGCTGCCCGCTTTACGAGTTGGAGAAGAAGAAGTGACTTGCCGCGGTGCCGCGCCCGGGCGGGATCGGCCCGGGCCCGGGGCGGAGGGCGCGCGCCGGCCCCATCACCCGGAAATTCCTTCCCCGGTGAGGCAACCGGATCGGTGGTCCATCCCCTTCTTCTCATACAGAACACATGGGGACGAGTACGGGGGACAGCAGGGTGGGGACCTTGAACAGCGATGGGCACCTCGTGGCGCCGGAAGGTGCCCGGGGGCCAGGCGTGTGGTGCGCTGCCCGGCCGGCCCGGAATCCGCCGTATCCGGGGGACGTCCGGGGCCGAAGTTCCGGCTGGCTCTGACCGTTTCCCGGGCCGGCCACCGCAGTCCACGGCCAACCCTCACGCCTATCCGCCGCCAACATCCTCTGGAGCCTCTGTGCGCCCGATATCCATACGCCCCAACCGTTCCTCTGTGCGCCGCCGCACCACTGCCGTCTGTCTGGCCGCCGTGCTGGGGCCGCTCGTACTGACCGCCTGTTCCGGGGGGAGCCCGGCCGAGAAGGCCGACGGCAAGGCCGCCGCGGGGGCAGTGAAGGCCGAAGGGGCGCCCGCGACCGTCGCGGTGACGCCGAGCGGGACGGGGGTACGGGCCGGGGCGCCGGTGAAGGTCACCGCCAGCGGCGGGACCCTGACCTCCGTCACCGTCACCGACGGCAAGGGCGCCGCGCTCTCCGGCGCACTGTCCGCGGGCAACACCGTGTGGACGTCCGAACGACCGGCCGCGCCCGGGGCGACGTACCGCGTGAGCGCCAAGACCCGGGGTACGGGCGGCGCCGAGGGCACGAAGGAGGCGTCGTTCTCCACCGCGGACGCCGGCAAGGTCAACACGGTGGTCCTGGCCCCCGTCGGCAAGACGATCGGCATCGCCCACCCGGTGTCGATCGCCTTCACGAAGCCCGTGAAGAACAAGGCCGAGGTGGAGAAGGCCCTCAAGGTCACCACGGACAACAACACCGAGGGCTCCTGGGGCTGGGTCAAGGACTTCCACGGCAAGGACCGGATCGACTGGCGGCCCAGGAACTACTGGAAGCCGGGCACCAAGGTCACCCTCGATGCCCGGCTCAACGGCGTCGACTCCGGCCCGTCCGGCGGTTTCCTCGTCAAGGACTACCGGCTCTCCTTCGCCATCGGCCGCGCCCAGGAGGTGAAGGTCGACCTCGACCGCAAGCAGCTCGCCTTCCAGCGCGACGGGAAGACGGTCCGTACGATCCCCGTCTCCGGCGGCGACCCCGACCACGGCGACAAGGCGTCCTGGCGCGGTATCCAGGTCCTGATGAGCAAAGAAGGCACGGTCAGGATGCGGTCCCAGAGCGTGGGCCTGGGCGACGCCTACGACAAGATGGTCGGCTACTCGATGCGCCTGACCTGGTCGGGCGCGTACGCCCATGCCGCTCCGTGGAACTCCGCCTACTTCGGCAAGGCCAACAAGAGCTCCGGCTGCATCGGCATGAGCACCGCGAACGCCCAGTCCTTCTACCAGGACATCCAGGTCGGTGACCCGTTCACGGTGACCGGCAAGGACACCAAGGGCCTGCCGCCGCAGGGCAACGGCTTCAGCAACTGGAACCTGTCCTGGGAGGAGTGGCAGCAGCGCAGCGCCCTGAACTGAGCCCGAGCAGCGGCTTCCCATATGCTCATGGAATGGTGCAAAGCGCGGCAGGTGACGTCGACGGCTATCTGGCTGAGGCTCCGGAGGAGCGCAGAGCCGTGCTGACCGAGCTGCGGCGGCTGTGCCGGGCGGAGCTGGCGGGTTTCGACGAGGTCATGGCGTACGGCATGCCCGCGTACGAGCGCGACGGCACCGCGGAGATCGCCTTCGCGAGTCAGAAGCAGTACATCTCCTTCTACCTCCTGCGCAGCGACGTCCGCGAGGCCTTCGAGGAACGGCTGGCCGGGCAGGACATGGGCAAGGGCTGCCTGCGGTTCCGCAAGCCGGAGCGCGTCGACTTCGGCCTGCTGCGCGATCTGCTCAGGGCCACCGCGGCCCGGCCCGGCACGGTCTGCTGACACCGCCGGGCCGCCGGACCGCCGGGCGTCCTCAGGCGGGGACGGGTGTCCGGTGGTACCGGCCGGTCGACAGGGACCAGGTCAGGTTGCCCCGCATCCACGACTCCAGGCCGTCGAGGTAGCGGCCCAGCTCCGGGCCCGCCGTGACCCGGGGCCGGAGTGCGCAGTAGGCGGCGACTTCGGCGTCGTGCATGTCCGCGGCCGCGTCGATCGCCTCCTGGACCGTGCCGCGGTCCCGGCGGTGCAGCAGGATCGGCAGGTTGACCGGATGGTTGCTGCGGTCGGCCTCCTTCTCGTACGAGTGGATGTCATTGGCCCAGCAGACGACGTTGACCGCTTTCGTCGTCAGTGCTCTGACCTCCGGACGCGCCAGCTCGGCCGCCGGGAGTTCGAACCGGCCGATGACGTCGATCAGCGCCAGACAGGTCGGTACCGCGCCGGTGTGGACGCGCATGGCCGTGTACTCCTCGACCGTGGGCCACACCGCATCCGCCCGGTTGCCGGCCTCCCACACCTGGGCGAACCAGTAGCCCAGCACCGAGGTGACGAACCGGTCGACCTGGACCCGGGTGCCGACCGCCGCCAGCCGCCGCCGCAGGTCCCGCAGCGCCGAGGTGAAGGGGTCCTCCTCGTCGACCCGGGTCCCGGGCTCCTGGAGGATCCGCAGGAAGGACGCCAGGCTCCGGGCCATCGGACCGGGCCGGGCGCCCGCCCCGGTCTCCTCGGAGCGGACGTCGTCGAAGGCGAACAGCCACATCTGCCAGTCGGCGTGGAGCTGCACCAGTTCCGTATCGGCGTGCGGTGTCGTACGGGACGCCTGCCAGCCGATCTTCGACCGGCCGAAGCGGCCCCGTACGGCGGTATCGGTGAGGAGTCCGTACGCGTCGAGCCACTCCAGGGACCTGCGGTCGATCTCGGCGGCTTCGGGATGGACCTGGTCGGGGAAGGGGCAGTACAGCTTCGGCATCCGCAGTGCCGTCGTCCTCGCCGATGTCATGAGAGCGCTCCGTGATCAGTGGTGCCACGGCCCTGCCTGGGACGGACGATCATCGGCAGGCGGTCCGGTTTGGGGATGATCGCCGGCTTGGTGCGCACGGTGGTCCCGGGGGCGGGGGCGAGCCGGTGGCGTGCGGTGACGGCGGCCACGGCGGCGAGCATCTCGGCCCAGGAGAACGTGTCACCGATGCATTTGTGGACACCGGCGCCGAACGGAAGCCAGGTGTCCCGCCGGACCGGCCGCTCGCCGGGCGACCAGCGGCCGGGGTCCAGCCGCTCCGGATCGGGGAACAGCTCGGGGTCGCGGTGGAGTGCGTAGAGGCTGTACGCCACCTCGGCACCGGCGGGCAGCCGGACGCCGCCCAGCTCGACGGGGTCGGTGGTGCGCCGGATGAGCATGAGGAACGAGTGCAGCCGGGCGACTTCCTTGAGGAAACGGTCGGTGTAGTCCAGCGCGGCCAGCTGATCCGGCCCGACCGGCCCCCGGCCGACGACCGCGTCGACCTCCTCCTCGACGCGTTCGCGGATCTCGGGATGACGGCCCAGCTCATGGAAGGCCCAGGTCAGAGTGGAGGCGGTGGTATCCACTCCGGCGTTCAGCATGGTCACCGCCTGATCGCGGATCCACTGGTCGCTCCTCGGTGCGCCGGTGGCCGGGTCCCGCAGGGAGAGCAGGAGCGCCAGCAGGTCCTGCCGGTCGCCGGGCCGGGCGCGGCGTTCCGTGATGATCCGGTCGAGGGTGGCGTGGATCGCTTCGGCTGCGGCGGCGAACCGCCGGTTCACCGGGAGCGGTGCCGCCGTCAGCGACGGCGGCAGCACCGCGCGCATCATGGCTCCCTGGCTGATCACCTTCACCACGTCCGCGAGTTCGTGCTTACCGGCGCGTTCCAGATCGCAGGAGAACAGCGCCTCGGTGAGATTGGTGATCGCGAGGTGGTACATCGCCTCGTTGACGTCGACGCGTTCGCCGGGGTGCCAGGACTCCGCCAGCTTGCGGGCGTTGTCGCTCATGATCGCGGTGTAGTGGTCGAGTCGGTCACGGCGGAACCCCGGCTGAATCATCCGCCGGTCGGTGCGGTGCCGTTCCCCGTCCGAGGTCACCAGCCCCTCGCCGAAGACGGCACCGGCGCGCTGGAAGATCGTGCCGCGCTCGAAACTGCCGGACTGCGCGACCAGGACCTGGTGGACCAGCTCCGGGTCCGTGACGAAATGCAGTGTCATCCGGCCCAGGCCGACCCGGACCACCTTCCCGACCGTCCGCAGGCCGAGCAGGAACTCCAGCGGGTCGCGCCACAGTTGCCAGGCGTGCCCGATGAGCGGAAGCCGGCCGGGGGCCAGGGGGGTTGCGGTTGCCGAACTCATAACGCGGCTCCTTCGGGAGGCCGGTGGGGGAGACGCCCGCGCCCGCGGTCCCGAACCGCGGCCACGGACCGCCTCAGCCGCCCCTACCCGGGCGGAGCCTGACGGGACCGCGGACCCGCGGGAACCCCGCGATCGTGTGAGTGCTCCGTACGGGTGAACGAGACGGTTTCCGGCCGCCGTCTGTTTCCCTGTCCTCGCACCTGCGCCGTCAGCTCGCCGCGGGCGCCGATGAGGCGGGAGAGCAGGCCTCCGGCCAGGCCTCCGGATGCCGTCGTCCGGCCCATTCGGGGCGAGGGGGCGCAGGACGGGGTTGCAGGACGGTCCGGCGCAGACCGTCCCGGCGGCGGGCCGGATACGCTGCCGGGCGTGGAAGCGGTGAACGGTGGTGGCGCGGCGGCGCCGGAGCGGCTGAGGGCGCTGGCCGTCTCCCTGCGGCGGGTCAACGGTGAGATCAACCGGCTGACGGACGCCTTCGCGACAGCCCATGGACTGCATGCGACGGACATGAGCGCGCTCGCCGCGGTCCTGGACGCGGAGCAGCCGGTCACCCCGGGGATGCTGCGGACGCGGCTGGGCCTGACGTCCGGCGCGGTGACCGCCTGTCTGGACCGGTTGGAGCGCGCCGGTCATATCCGCCGTACCCGTGATGAAACGGACCGGCGGGTGGTCCGGGTCGAGTACGTGGACGAGGCACGGTTGGCGGCGCGGGCCTTCTTCCGTCCGCTGGCGGTGGCGGGGGAGCGCGCGCGAGGACGGTTCGATGACGAGGAACTCGACGTGGTGCTGAGGTTCCTGGACGCCTTCAGCGAGGAGATGGCCGGGCTGGAGGAGCCCCCGGGCCCGTCGGTCTGACGGAGCGCGGGGTGGGTGCGGCCGGGGGCGATGGCATCACCTACGATCCGAATGTCTCACTCCATCAAGATAATCGGCCCGTCGGTCGTTCGTCAGTCGCCCGTCGAGACAGCGGATGTGTCCTCCATGCCCCGAACCGCCCGCCCCGCCCGGTCCTCCCGTGCCGCCCGCTGGCTGATCCCGCTGCTCCTCCTCGCCGCCTGGCTGGGTGTCGGCGGGGTGCTCGGCCCGTACGCGGGGAAGCTCGGCGAGGTCGCCACCAACGACCAAGCGGCGTTCCTGCCCCGTACCGCCGAGTCGACCCGGGTCATCGACATGCAGGAGGACTTCAGGCAGAGCGACGCCGTGCCGCTCGTCGTGGTGTGGACCGCGCGCGGGGGCGGCCCGCTGCCGGAGACGGCGCGCGCGGACGCCACCGCTGCCCTGAAGGGGATCGACGGCTCACCCCTGCTCGCCGGAAACCCCTCCCCCGCCCTCGCCTCGGACGACGGCCGCGCCCTGCGGGCGGTGGTGCCGCTGAGGACCGGTCTCGACGACGGCCTGGCCGACGCGCTGGACGAGATCGGGGCCGAGGCCCGGACGGTGCCGGGGACCGCCGTCCATCTCGCGGGCCCGGCAGCTGCCCAGGCGGACCTCAAGAACGCGTTCTCCGGGATCGACGGTCTGCTGCTGGGCGTGGCCCTCGCGACGGTGCTCGTCATCCTGCTGCTGGTCTACCGCAGCGTCCTGCTGCCGCTGCTGATCATCGTGGCCGCCGTGTTCGCGCTCGCCCTCGCCTGCGCGGTGGTGTACGCGCTCGCCGAACGCGGGATCGTGCGGGTCGACGGCCAGGTCCAGGGCATCCTGTCGATCCTGGTGATCGGTGCGGCCACGGACTACGCCCTGCTCCTGACGGCCAGATTCCGCGAAGAGCTGGAGCGGGGGGACGACCGTACGGCGGCGATGCGGGCCGCCCTGCGCCGCTCGGCCGGGCCGGTGCTGGCCAGCGCGGCCACCGTGGCGCTGGGACTGCTCGCGCTCCTGCTGAGCGATCTGACCAACAACCGTGCGCTGGGGCCCGTCGGTGCCATCGGTATCGTCTGCGCGGTCGCGGCAGCGCTCACCTTCCTCCCCGCCGTGCTCGTCCTCCTCGGCCGCGCGGCCTACTGGCCCGCGCGGCCCCACCGGGAGGATCCGGCGACGGCGACCGGCTCGCACCGGCTCTGGCGCCGGGTCGCCGACCTGGTGGACCGGGCACCGCGCCGGGTCTGGGCGGCCACGCTGGCGGCCCTGCTCGCCTGCGCCGCCTTCGCCCCGAACCTGACCTCGCGCGGAGTGCCGCTGGACGAGACCTTCGTCGGCGACGTGCCGTCCGTGGCAGCGCAGGCCGTACTCGGTGAGCACTTCCCGGGCGGCTCGGGCAGCCCCGCCGTGGTGATCGCACGCGCCGAGGCACTGGAGCCGGTCACCGCCGCCGCCCGGCAGGTACCGGGCGTCGCCTCCGTCCTCCCGACGACCGCCGGGGGCAGTCCCGGTGGCCCGCCGCTGATCGCCGAGGGCCGGATACGGCTGGACGTCACCCTGGCCGACCCCGCCGACAGCGAAGCGGCCGAACGGACCGTGGCCGCACTGCGGGACGCCGTCCGAGCGGTGCCCGGCGCCGACACGCTGGTGGGCGGGGTCACCGCCCAGCGGATCGACACCCAGCGGACGGCGGCGGCCGATCGCACCCTCATCGTGCCGGTCGTCCTGGCGATCATCCTGATCATCCTCACGGCACTGCTGCGCTCCCTGCTGATGCCGCTGCTCCTGGTGGCGACGGTCGCACTGAACTTCTTCGCCACCCTCGGCGTCGCGTCCCTGGTCTTCACCCACCTTCTGGGCTTCACCGGCACGGACGCCTCGGTACCGCTCTACGGATTCGTCTTCCTGGTGGCGCTCGGGGTGGACTACAACATCTTCCTGATGTCCCGTGTCCGCGAGGAGTCGATCCGCCTCGGCACACGCGAAGGCCTGCGCCACGGACTGGTGGCAACCGGCGGGGTGATCACCTCGGCCGGAGTGGTCCTGGCGGCGACGTTCGCGGCACTGGGGGTGATCCCGCTGGCCTTCCTGATCCAGATCGCCTTCATCGTGGCGTTCGGCGTCCTCCTGGACACCCTGGTCGTCCGCTCCCTGCTGGTCCCCGCCCTCGTGCGGAGCCTGGGCGAACGTGCCTGGTGGCCCGGTGACCCGGCCGGCTTCCGCCGTCCGCAGGCCGGACGGGACTCCGGCGGGACCGCCTAGAAGACGGAAGGGGAACTGCGCCCCTTCAGCCCGTCGGCGGGCGGTCGAGGATCAGATCGCCCGCGCGCTGGAGGACTTCCAGCCTGGTACGGCCGTTGTGGTCGGCGGCCAGGGTGTGGCGGCCCACCGTCATGCAGAAGGCCAGCAGACTGCGGGCCTCCACCTCGTCGGGGTCGGCGCAGAAGGTGCCGATCATCTCCCGCAGCAGCTCCATGCGCCGGTTGTCGACCCGGCGCAGGCGCTCCGCCACGGACGGATCGCGGCGGGCCCAGTCGCGGACCGCGAGGTCGACGGGGAGCAGCTCGTCGGAGAAGGTGAGCAGGCCCGCCCGCTGGGCTTTGGTCTTGGGGTCGCCGCCCTCGCGCTCGACCTGCGCGATCACCTCGTCGGTGCTCTCCCGCTCCCAGGTGTCCAGCATGGCCGTCAGCAGGGCGTCGCGGTCCGCGAAGTACCCGTAGAAACCGCCCTTGGTGACGCCGAGCCGTTTGGCGAGCACCTCGACGCGGACGGCGTCCGGGCCGCCGTCGGCGAGGGCCCGCAGGCCCTCCTCCACCCAGCGGTCACGGGGTGTGCGAGCTGCGCCCACGGTGTGCTCCACCTCACTCGGGAGCCGGATATACGGTGCCGTATATCGGGCTTAGGGTTGTGCTGTACGCCAGCGTATAAGAGGGAGAGGGCGGACCGTGCCATGAGGCTTCCCCGTACGGCACACACCGAACAGCCGTGGCGGATCCACGCCGTCGCCCCCGACTTCCGGGTCGAGGACGTGTGGTCCTTCCGCACCCCCGGCGCCGGGCCCGGCGACTTCCCCGTGATGCTCGCCGCGATGCGCGCGGACGGCGGTTTCGCCCGGCAGCCGCCCGTGGTGCGGTTCCTCTTCGCGGTCCGCTGGAAGCTGGGCGCGCTGTTCGGCTGGGACCGGTCGGAGGCGGGCCTCGGGGGCCGGGTCGGGTCACTGCGCGGGCGGCTGCCGGACGATCTGCGGAACACGGTCGGCGCGCCGGAGCCGGACGGCAGTCCGTTCACCCCGCTCTACGATCTGCCCGGCGAATCCGTCCAGGAGCTGGCGAACGGCACCGGGCACTCCCTGATGCACCTGGGCTGGGCGCCCGCGGCCGGAGGGGCCGGGGAGTACGAGCTGCGGATGGCGGTCCTGGTCAAGCCCAACGGGCGCTTCGGCAGCCTCTACATGGCCCTCATCGCGCCGTTCCGCCATCTGGTCGTCTATCCGGCGCTGACCCGGATGTGGGAGCGGGCCTGGCGCGAACACGGGCGGGCGAACGCCGGTGGGAGCGCGCCCGGTGCGCCCGGTGCGACCGCGGAGGGGTGAACGCCGGGCCGGGCCAGGGGGCGGTGCGAACGGATGCGGTGGGGCGTCCTCGACCCCCGTACGAGGACGCCGCCTCCGCAACCGCCCGGCCTACTTGCGGTTGTAGAGCCGCATCGTGATCGTTCCGAAGACCGTGACCAGCGCGACCGACCAGCCCAGCGTCCAGGCGATGTCCGCCGCCGGCCATTCGCCCGCCATCAGTTCGCGTACCGCCGAGGCGACGTGCGTCACCGGGCTGTTGTTCACGAACGCCTGGAGCCAGCCCGGCATCGTCTTCGGGTCGACGAAGATGTTGCTCAGGAAGGTCAGCGGGAAAATGATCATCATGCTGACGCCCATGACCGACTTCTCGGTGCGCAGCATCAGGCCGAACATCGTCCAGACCCAGGAGAAGGAGAAGGCGAAGACGAGCAGTAGCGCCACGCCGAGGACCACTCCGACGAACCCGCCGTCGGGGCGGTAGCCGATCAGCATGCCGACGGCCAGGATCACGACCGATCCGATGCAGTAGCGGATGAGGTCGCCCAGGAGATAGCCGACCATCGGGGCCGGACGCCAGATCGGCAGCGTACGGAAGCGGTCGAATACACCCTTGCTGATGTCGGTGTTGACCGCGATGCCCGTGTACATCGTGATCATCACGATGCTCATGGTCAGGATGCCGGGCAGGAGGAACTGGATGTACTCCTGGGTGGATCCGGCCAGCGCCCCTCCGAAGAGGTACGTGTACATCAGCACCATCATGATCGGGAACGCCGTTACGTCGAACAGCTGCTCCGGCACATGTTTGATCTTGAGCATGGCCCGCCAGCCGAAGGTGACGGAGGCGGAGATCGCGCTCGGTCTCCGCGGCCGCTCCTGTCCCACCAGCAGGGCCGCGAGGTCCTCCGCCTTCGGGGTCTCCAGAACCAGGTCGTCGAGATCCTTGGCGGTGTCGCTCTTCGTCGTCGCGGTGGTCATGCCGCCGCCCCCTTCGTGCTCGCGTCGGCGGTGCTGCTGCTGTGGCTGTTGTGGGTCGTCTTGTCGGTCAGGGCGAGGAAGACCTCGTCCAGGCTGGGCTGCCCCAGCGAGAAGTTGTCGACGGTGATCCCGGCCCGGGAGAGCTCCGCGAGGGCCCGGCCCGCGTGCTCGGCCGCGTCCCCGCCCTCGACGAGGCCGCCGACCCGCGCGGTGAGCGCGACCGGGTCGGAGTCGAGCTGCACCTCGCCGCCGAGCGCCGCGGCGAGCAGCTTCTCGGCCTCGGGCCGCTGGTCCGCGTGGCGCAGGCGCAGATGGACGCTGCCGGAGCCGACGGACGCCTTCAGCTCGCCCTTGGTGCCCTCGGCGATCACCTTGCCGTGGTCGATCACGGCGATCCGGGACGCCAGCTGATCGGCCTCGTCCAGATACTGCGTGGTCAGCAGGACGGTGGTGCCCTGGGAGACCACCGCGCGCACGATGTCCCAGACCTGGCTGCGGCTGCGCGGGTCGAGCCCGGTGGTGGGCTCGTCCAGGAACAGCAGGTCGGGGGTGTTGAGGATGGACGCGGCGATGTCGATACGGCGCCGCATGCCGCCCGAGTAGTTTTTGATCTGCCGCCCCGCCGCCTCGGTGAGGCCGAAGGCGTGCAGGAGCTGTTCGGCGCGGCTGCGGGCTGCGGCCTTGGAGTGGCCGAGCAGACGGGCGAGCAGCAGCAGGTTCTCCGTACCCGTGAGGTCCTCGTCGACCGATGCGTACTGGCCGGTCAGGCTCACCCGGCTGCGTACCGTGTCGGCGTCCTTCAGGACGTCCTTGCCGAAGACCCGGGCCTCTCCGCCGTCCGGCCGGAGCAGGGTGGCCAGCATCTTGACCGTGGTGGTCTTTCCGGCGCCGTTGGGGCCGAGGACGCCGTAGACCGTGCCCGCGGGGACCGCGAGGTCGACGCCGTCGACCGCGCGGTTCTCGCCGAAGACCTTCACCAGGCCTCGGGTCTCGATGGCCAGTTCTGTACTCATTCGTCAGTCCTTGTGTTTCTTGTGTTCCTTGATGAAATCGAAAACTTCTTCGGGGCCGCTGTGGAGGATTCGACTCGTCCGGTGCGGGAAACTCATCGCCGCCGGGCGTTTCCGCCGGGATGTTCTGGGGCCCCGGCTGCGGGCGAACGGGTTAAAAACGGTATCAAAGTAAATAAACAGCGGGGTGTGCTTCAGGAGACGTACGGGCGGGCTGCCCGCGCCTCGCGCAGTGCCGTACCCCACCGGCCGAGCCGGTCGAGCATCAGGGCGATGGGCCGGTCACGGCCCGTCAGCGGTTCGTCAGCGGTTCGTTGAGAAGGTTGATCGCGACGCCGTTGCGCAGCGCCACGGTGTGCAGTCCGGTGAAGACGGAGCGCAGATGCTCCACCGCGTGCAGCCCGCAGGATCCGTGTCCGTAGCTCATGAACGCAACCGGTTTTGTCTGCCACTCGTCGTAACAGGACAGGCGCGAGACGTGGTCGCGCGGCCGCCGGATCGGATCCGGCGGCCGCGCGAGGGGTAGCTGCGGTGGGGGGCTCGGTGGGGCCCCGGGGGTCAGGGCCCCCTGGTGTGGAAGACGTAGAACGACGACACGCCCGTGACCGCGGCGACGATCACCCCCAGCCAGGCCGAGCTGAGGATGCTGTCGCCGGTCAGGCTGTGCAGGAAGCCGACGGCCGCTCCGGCCAGTGCGCCGTAGGCGGCGGCCCGCACCTCCTGGATCAGCCGGCCCTGGATACGGCCGATGCCGTAGGCCAGCGCCGTGAAGACGATGCCCGCGACCACGCCGTACAGGACGTCCCACCAGCTCACCGGGGATCCGGTGCGGTGCAGGAAGCCCGCGTAGAAGCCGAAGAAGGCGCCGAGGGCGAGAGGGATCGCCCAGGCGGCGGAGATGTGGTGGCGGACGGGCAGTGCTGCTGGTGCGGCCATGGCGGGACGCTCCTTCCCACGCGGGTCCTCCGAGCCCCCGGCCTCGGTGTACGGCACCCGGTCCTGTTCCCAGGGCACACCAGCGGTCCGCGCCCGGCAACTCGTACGGCCGGTGGTGCGGTGGATTCGGTACGGGGGCGGGGGCGTGGCAGGCGCGTACGGCCCCGGAGTGTGCGGGTCCGGCGCGCCCGGGTGGCCGAGCACCGGTCGCGCCCGCGGCCCGGGGCGCTTTCCCTGGAAGGGTGCGGAGCCTCCTGTCGACCGTCCTGATCGCCCTCGTCGCCGTACTGACCCCGCTGAGCGCGCTCGCCGTATGGGCCGACCGGGAGATCGGAGACACCGACGGGTACGTCGCCGCGATGGCCCCGCTCGCCGCCGATCCCGAGGTGCGGAACGCCGTCGCCGACCGGATCACGGACCGGGTGACCGCCGAGCTGGTGAGCCGCGGGGGCGGATCCGGAGAGGACGGTTCCGGGGAGGGCGGTTCCGGCAGCGGGGCGGCCGGGGACGCCGAGCTGCGGGAGCTGGTGCACGACGCCGTCCTGTCGTTCGCGGCCACGGAGGCGTACCGCACGGCCTGGAACACCGTGAACCAGGCCGCGCACACCGCCGTCGAGAACGCGCTCACCAGCTTTGACGGCAGAACCGCCAGTGTGGATCTGGCACCGGTGGCCGAGCAGTTGAAGGCCCGGCTGAGCAGGGACGGAGTCCCGTACGCGGACCGGATCCCGGTCGGTGACACCCGGACCGTGGTGCTGGAGTCCGACCGGCTGGGCGCGGCGCGCGGGGTGTTCGACGGTCTCCAGCACGCGGGCATCGCCCTGCCGCTGCTGACCGTGGTACTGGCGCTGTGGGCCCTGCTGCTGGTGCCGCGCGGGCTGCCCGAACTGGCGCTGGCCCTGGCGGTGGGCGGGGCGCTGCTGCTGGCCGCGGTCGCGCTCGTACGGCAGCTGACGCTGGGGGACCCGCCGATGGCGCTGAACCGGCCGGCCGCGGGGGCGGCCTTCGATGCGCTGACCGCGTCGCTGAGGCTGACGTCGTGGGCGCTGATAGGGGGCGGGGGGCTGGTGGCGGCCCTGACCGTCCGCAACCGCCGTAAGCGGCGGAAATTGCTGGAAAGCGGTGGATGAGCAGGCGCGGGAGAACGGGATGGAGCGGGAGAAAGCGGAGGGAGGCACTCAAGAAGTGGCTAGTTGATGCCATGGGCGACCGGGCGGCCCGGATGTCGCGGACACTGGTGTTCGACATCGCGGACGATCGAAGGGCTTCGTACATGGACAGCGCCAGCGCCAGCGCCACCTCGACGGCGGCGGATGACGCGGGGGATCAGGAAGAGCGGCTCCATGACGATCCCGACCGCCCCCGCCGGGGGGCCGGGCGCCGGATCGCGGCGTGGTGCGCGGCGCTGCTGCTGATCGTGCCGACGGTCGTCGTCGCCTGCCGGGTCGCGGACACGGACGCGGTGACCCCGATTCCGCAGCTCCTCGCCTTCCTGCCGTGGCTGCTGGTGCCCGCCGGCGCGGCGCTGCTGCTGGCGGCGCTGGCCCGCTGGATCCCGGGCCTGATCTGGGCCGCCGTCGTCCTCGCGATCACCGGCTGGTTCGTCCGGCCGTACGACATCGGGCTCGCGGACAAGCCGTCCGGCAAGGCGGTCGCCAAGCTCGAAGTGCTCACGTCGAACGTGGAGTTCGGCAACGGCACCGCGGGGCTGCTGGAGCTGATCGAGAAGGAGCAGCCCGATCTGGTCTTTGTGACGGAGTGCGCCGAAGCCTGCTCGCAGGGGCTCGCGACCCGGATCCCGCTGTCCGACTACCCCCACCGGAACGTGGTGGAGGGCAAGCTCGCCTTCGGCTCCGCGATCCTCAGCAAGTACCCGCTGAAGAAGGGCGCCGGTATCGAGTCCACCCTGGCGATGCCGGGCTCCGTCGCCACCATCGCGGGCCAGGAGGTCCAGGTCCAGCTGGCGCACCCGCTGCCGCCGGTCCCGAGCGGTATGGACGACTGGCACCGGGAGCTGGGCCGGATGAAGAAGTACGCGGCAGGGGTGAGGGACGTTCCGACGATCTTCGCCGGGGACTTCAACGCGGGCCAGGACCATGCCGCCTTCCGGCGCATATTGGACGCGGGCAAGCTGCGTTCGGCAGCCGCGCTCGGGGGCGCGTCCCGGACGCCGTCCTGGCCGACGATGGTCGGCCGCCCGCTGGGCACGCAGATCGACCATGTGCTGATCAGCAAGGAGTTCTCGGTCCGCAAGGCCCGTTTCGTGGAGCTGGACAACACCGATCACCGCGCGCTGCTGACGGAGCTGGAGCTGCACGAGAAGCGGTAGCAGGGGGTGGGGCCGGTCCGGGCGGGGGTTCGCGCGGCGGTTCAGTCGGTGCCGGGCGGGGTCCGGCCGTGGGTGTCCAGGTGGCGCTGGGCCAGGCGTTCCATCTCGCGGCGGTCCCGCTTGGTGGGGCGGCCCGCGCCCCGGTCCCGGACGGCCACCGGGGCGGTGAACTCCCTCGGCGGGGGCGGCGGGCTGTTGTCCTCGTAGCACTGGACGGCCACGGGCGCGCCCACCCGCTTGCGGATGATCGTGGAGATGGTGACCAGCCGCTCACGGCCCTCGTGGAAGAGCCGGACCCGGTCCCCGGGCTTGACGGCGGTCGCGGGCTTCACCCGCTCGCCGTTCACCCTGACATGCCCCGCCTTGCAGGCGGCGGCCGCCTGGGACCGCGTCTTCGTCAGGCGTACGGACCAGATCCACACATCGACGCGTGCGGACTCGCCGGACGGCGGCGGTGCGGTGGACTGACCCTGGGATGCCATGCCTCCGACCCTACGCCCGGGGAGGGGAAGGACGGCGGGGAGTTTCCGCCCGCGCCGCACCGGAGTGACGGGGGTTCCGTGCGTACGGGACCGGACAGGGCGGTACGGGGGCCGGGCCCGCGCCCGGCCCCCGTACCGCCCGACGGGTCAGACGCCGATACCGCGGCCGTCCTTGCGCCAGACCGCCACGACCGCCGGGCGCACGATCCGGCCCGGACCGTCCGGCCAGACACTCGCCGGCTTCTCCACCGACGCCCCGTCCAGCTCTCCCGGATGCTGCACGGCGACCAGGACCCGGCGCTCCTGAATCACCGGACCGCAGGTCTCCGCCCCCTTCGGCACGGTCAGGAACTGCTTCAGCTCACCGCGCCGCTCACCGTGCACGGCCACCCCGAACAGACCGTCGTGCGAGCCGAGCTGGTTGCCGTCCGTGGAGATCCACAGATTGCCGTGCGGGTCGAACGCCACATTGTCCGGGCAGGAGATCGGGCTGACCTTCTCCTTCGGGAAGCCCGCGAAGTAGGTGGACGGGTCCTTGGGGTCACCGGCCACCAGGAACAGCCGCCAGGCGAATCCGTCGCTCGTCGGATCGTCCCAGTTCTCCGCCAGTTCGAGGATCTGGCCGTGCTTGTTGAGGTTCCGCGGATTGGCCTCGTCCGCGCCGGGCTTGCCCGCCTTGCCGCGGTCGGAGTTGTTGGTCAGCGCCACATACACCCGACCGGTGCGCGGCGAGGGCTCCACGTCCTCGGGCCGGTCCATCTTGGTGGCCCCGACCTTGTCGCCCGCGAGCCGGGTGAAGACGTACACCTCCTCGGCGGTCATCCCCGGGACGTGCGAGACATTGCCGGTCGCCAGCGGGATCCAGACGCCCGAACCGTCGAACTCGCCGTCGTTCGGCAGCTTCCCCGTGCCGTCGACCTCCGCCGCCGGGCTGTCCCCGGACAGCTTCGCCACATACAGCGTGCCCTCGTCGAGCAGGGTGCGGTTGTGCTCGCGGGCGGCGCGCGAACCGCCCTTCATCATCCGCTTCGAGGAGACGAACTTGTAGAAGTAGTCGAACCGCTCGTCGTCGCCCATGTAGACCACCGGACGGCCGTCGTCCGTCAGTCTCGGCTGCGCCGCCTCGTGCTTGAAGCGGCCCAGCGCGGTCCGCTTCCGGGGCGTGTAGTCGGGGTCGTACGGGTCCAGCTCGACGACCCAGCCGAAGCGGTGCGACTCGTTGGGCTCCTGCTTGACGTCGAAGCGCTGGTCGAACCGCTCCCACTTGCGTTCCGAGGCGCCGGTGCCGATGCCGTACCGCTTGTCGGTGGTGCTGGAGCCGTTCGCGAAGTACTGGTTGAAGTTCTCCTCGCCGTGCAGCGTCGTCCCCCAGGGGGTTTCGCCGCCCGCGCAGTTGTTGAGCGTGCCGAGCACCCGCCGGCCGCTCGGGTCCGCCGAGGTCCGCAGCAGCGCGCCCCCCGCGGCCGGGCCCGTGACCAGGAACGGGTCGGTCGCGGTCAGCCGCCGGTTGAGGTGGTGCCGGGTCACCGGAGTCAGCCCGCCGGACTTCCGCTCCTCCTCGACCACGACGACCGACAGACCGTGCGCCGCCCAGGCGATCTCCACCTGCTCGCGGGTCGGGTTCTCGGGGTCGTACCCCCGGAACATCAGCATCTCGTCCGTGTACTCGTGGTTGGCGACCAGCACCTGACGGCCGCGCTCGCCCGGCAGCGGGAGAAGCGAGAGGAAGTCGTTGTTGTAGCCGAACTGGCCCGCCTGCGCCTTCGCCGACTGCCGCCGCTCGTCGAACTTCGGTGCCCCCCGCAGGATCGGGTCGCCCCAGCGGATGACCAGGCCCTGGGTATAGCCGTCGGGGACGGTGACCTTGTCGTCCCGGTTGGGGGCGACGGGCTTGAAGCGCAGCCCCCGGGCGCCGTCCCCGCCGCTCCCGGAGCCCGGTTTGTGCCCGTGCCCGTGGCCCCGGTGGCCCACCGGGGCGGCGACCGCCCCGGCGCCCCCGCCCGGCCCCGTGACCGTCGCGGCCCCGGCCGCGGCGGCCACCGTCACCACGGCGGCGGCCCGCACCATCGAGCGGCGCGACAGGGCGCCCGCGATGATGTCACCGGCGTACTCGTTGTCGCTGGTGTTCGGGACCTCCTGGAAACAGGCGTCACCACAGCGGTAGCGGCAGGTCAGGGCGGAACGGCCACCCGCGTGCGGAGTGGCGCTCAACAACGGCAGCAGCTTGCGCACTTCGTCCTCCTCCGGCGCGCACCGCGCCGACAGCGTGTCGGAATGTCTCCGGGCGTGACGTTAGGGGGGAACGTGTGCAAAGTGGCGGACATCGGATGAACGGCGGATGAATCCACAGCGTGCGTATGACGTGTCTCGGCCAAGGGGGGTGCGCCGGGTGGGGCGGGGGCGGGCCGTGGTGGGCCGCGGCGTCCGGAGGGTTCGGTGGGTCCGGGGCGTGTCACGGGCGGCGGCTAACCTTACGTGTCCGCCCTGACCAGGACACGACCGGGACAGCCTGGTCCAAGCGCGGACAATCACCGCACTTGACTGATGCGAAAGGGCTCACTCATGGGCATTCGGAGTTTGCTGCGCAAGGTGTTCGGCCGTGACCGCTCGGAGCCCAGCGAGTCGGCGACGGTTCCGCCCCAGGCGGACCGTAAGGATTCGGCCACGGTGACGTCGGCCGCCGTGAGTTCGCCCGAGGTGAGTTCGGCTGCGGTGAGTTCGCCTGCGGCGGAGCCGGAGCCGGTGGCGGAGCCGAAGGGGCAGGGGGAGCCGGAGGCCGTACCCGCGGCCGGGGTGGACTCCCCGGAGGAGCGGGCGGCGGATCTGGTGTCGGCGGCGTTCGACAAGGCGCGCACCACGGTGGCGCTTCCCGCGCAGACGAGGACGGAGCCCGAGCCGGAGCCGAAGTCGGCGGAGGAGCCGGTGTCGGAGGCGGAGGCGGAGAAGCCTGAGGCCGTCACGGAGCCCGAGCCCGCGCCGGAGGCGGTGGTAGCGGAGGAGCTGAAGCCGGACTCCGAGCCCGAGCCCGAGCCCGAGCCGGAGGCGGAACCGGTGGCGGAGGCGGTCACGGAGCCCGCGCCGGAGCCCGTGGTACCGGAGGAGCCGGAGCCTGAGGCGGAGTTGAAGCCGGAGGAGCCGGAGGCGGTGACGGAGCCCGAGCCGGTGGCGGCGGCCGAGTCGGCGCCGCCCCGCGAGGCCGATGCCGCTGTCGAGCCCGAGGTGGCGGTGGAACCCGAGGCCCCGCAGGCCGAGCCCGAGCCGGAGGCGGAGACGCAGCCGGTGGCAGTGGAGGAGCCGGAGCCCGAGCCGGAGGTGAAGCAGGAGGAGCCGGAGGCGGTCGTCGAGCCCGCGCCGGAGCCCGAGCCCGAGGTGGCCGTGGAGCCCGAGGCTGTCGTGGCCGCCGACGAGGCTCCTGCCGCCGAGGCCGAGGCTGAGCCCGTTGCCGTCGCAGTGGCCGAGGGAGAGGAAGCGGAGGCGGAGGCCGCTCCGGCGGCCGTCGTGGACGAAGTTCCCCCCGCGGGCGATGAAGCCCCGGACGCGCCGGACGCCGCTCCGGCCGAGCCGACCGCGGTCGACGGCCCTGCGCCGGTGGCGCAGGATACGCCCGAGCCCGAGCCCGTTGCCGTCGTTGCCTCCACCGAGGCCGAGGCCGAGGCCGGGGCCGGGGCCGCTGACGTGGACGCTCCCGCTGAGCAGCCCGTTGCCGCCGAGCCCGCTCCCGCAGAGGCCGCCGAGGTCGAGACGGAGCCCGAGCCCGAGGCTGCTGCCGCCGAAGCGGACGCTCCCGCGGAGGCCCCGGAGGCAACCGAGGAGGCCCCCGCGGCCGAGGCTGCTGCTCCGGCCGCTGCCGAAGCCGAGGCGCCCGCCGCCGAAGGCGACACCGTGCCCGCCGCTGCCGCGGAAGTCCCCGCCGTCGCGGTCGAGGCGCCCGCCGAGCCCGCCGCCCCCGCGGCTAACGCTGCCGCCGTCTCCGTACCCCCCGCCCTCACCGGCGCGGCCACCGCCGCAGCCGCGGCCGTCTCGCGGGCCGGGCTCGACGGGGTGCGGGCCCGGGTGTATCTCGTGCTGGACCGGTCCGGGTCGATGCGCGGGTACTTCAAGGACGGGAGCGCCCAGGCGCTCGGGGAGCAGACGCTGGCGCTGGCCGCGCAGTTCGGGCGGGACCGGGTGCAGGTGGTGTTCTTCTCCACCGAGGTCGACGGGACCGGCGAGCTGACCGGCGCCTCCTACGAGAACCGGATCGACGAACTCCACGCCTCCCTCGGACGGATGGGGCGGACCAACTACCACCTCGCCGTCGAAGAGGTCCTCGCCCTGCACGCGAAGGGCGACGACCCCGCCGCGCCCGCGTTCGTCGTGTTCCAGACGGACGGCGCCCCCGAGTCCCGTACCGCCGCGACCGCCGCGCTGACGGCCGCCGCGGAACGGCCTGTCTTCTGGCAGTTCGTGGCCTTCGGGGAGCACGACGCCAAGGCCTTCGACTATCTGCGGAAGCTGACCACGGAGGGTGCCGGCGGTCCGTCGAACGTCGGCTTTTTCCACGCGGGACCGGCGCCGAAGGACCTCTCCGACGCCGAGCTGTACGACGGGCTGCTCACGGTCTGGCGCCTCTGACGGTCACCCGGGCCGGACGACACGGCCCAGGGGCCCCGCCCCGGCCCGGGAACCCGGTCCGCCCTCCCTGAGGGCGGACGCCCGTACCGGCAGGGACACGGTGACGGCCAGCCCGCCCGCCGGTCCCGGCCGGGCCGTCACCGTCCCGCCGTGCGCCTCCGCGATGGAGCGGACGATCGACAGGCCGAGGCCCGCGCCCGGCCCCAGCCGGTCGCGGCCCTCGCCCCGCCGGAAGGGTTCGAAGAGGGCCGGCACATCCGCCGCCGGGATCACCGGGCCCGTGTTCGTCACGGTCACCGCGCCGCCGGAGACCACCACGTCCACCGTCCCGTCCGGCACGTTGTACGCGACCGCGTTGGCGACCAGGTTGCGGACGAGCTGGGCCAGCAGCGGACGGTTCCCCCGGACGACCGGATGCCGCACCGACCGGCCGCGGATCCGGACGTTCCGTACCTCCGCACGGACATCGTGCCGGGCCGCCTCCTCCGTCACCACCTCCGCCAGGTCGACGTCCTCGCAGTTCTCCAGGCCGCGTTCGCCGCGTGCCAGCATCAGCAGCCCTTCGATCAGGCGCTCGCTGCGGCGGTTGCTGTCCAGCAGGACCTGCTTCGTCGCCGTCAGCTCCTCCGGCGACGAGGACGCGTCGAGCCCGACCTGGATGGCGGTGCGCTGGGTGGCCAGCGGGGTGCGCAGTTCGTGGGAGGCGTTGGCGATGAATCTGCGCTGGCTGTCGAAGGCCCTCTCCAGCCGTCCCAGCAGCGCGTCCAGCGTTTCGCCCAGCTCCTTCAGCTCGTCGTCGGGCCCGTCGTCGGGGCCGATCCGCTCGTGCAGGGTCCGGGCGGAGAGCCGGCGCGCCTTCGCCGTCATCTCGTGCACCGGGCGCAGCACCCGCCCCGCCGTCCACCAGCCGACCGCGACCGCGCACAACGCCGTCACCAGCAGTGCGGCGACCGACCAGTAGAGCATCTGGCGGGACGCGGCGTCGGTGACGTTGTCGGTGAGCCGGTCCGCGAGGAGGGGGTCGAGCGCCGTGACGGCGGTGGAGTCGACGGTTCCGGGGCCCGCGGTCCCGCCGTTCTCCCGGTAGTCCTTGAGGACGGACGGCAGATACTCCGACCGTTCGGCGATCGCCGCCGCCTCCGTCTGCGTACCGGCGCTGGAGAGCAGGTTGACCACGGTGAGCAGGGCCCCGCCGAGGACCAGGAAGACGGCGCCGAAGGCCAGGGCGATCCGGGTACGGGCCGACAGCGGGCGGACGATCCGGCCGATCCGCGCCCGCACTTCCGTCCACCGGCCGGTCTGCCACCGCATCCGCCACCCGGTCCGCCACCGCGCCTGCCACCGCCCGGCCCGGGAGTCGTCGCCGGGCCCGCTCACAACGCGTACCCCGCGCCCTGCACTGTACGGATCAGCGAGGGCTCCCCCAGCTTCGACCGCAGTTTGCTCATGCAGACCCGGACCGCGCCGGTGAACGGGTCGGTGTGCGCGTCCCAGGCCCGCTCCAGCAGCTCCTCCGCCGAGATCAGCGCGCCGTCCGCCTCCAGCAGGATCTGGAGTACGGCGAACTCCTTCGGCGACAGGTCCAGGTCCCGCCCGTCGCGGTCGGCGGTCCAGCGGACGGTGTCGAGGCGGATGCCGTGCCGCTCCAGCCGGGGCGGCACCAGCCGGGCGCTGCGGCGGCGCAGGGCCCGCACCCGGGACACCAGCTCGGGGAAGTCGAAGGGCTTGCCCAGATAGTCGTCGGCGCCCAGGTCGAGCCCGGCCACCCGGTCCTCGGCCGCGGTGGCCGCGGTCAGCATCAGGATCCGGGTCCTGGCGCCGGAGTCGACCAGCTGCCGGGCGACTTGGTCGCCGTGGACCCGGGGGAGGTCGCGGTCGAGCACGACGACGTCGTAGTCGTGGAGTCCGAGGTAGGCGAGCGCGGCGTCCCCGCTGTACACCGTGTCCACGGCGAATCCGGCCCGCCGCAGCCCGGTGGCGATCAGCTCGGCCAGGACCTGTTCGTCCTCGGCGACGAGTATGCGCATGGCGCTGTCCCCATCCGTTCCTGTTTGCGGCTTGTCTCCCCCAAGGATGCGTGCTTTCTATCCCGAACGGCGTTTCGCCGATGTTTCCCCCGGGAGTGGGCGGGCCGGGGACCCGACCGGACCGGTGCCCCGGAGGAGGAGCGCGGGACGTACGGGATTGGGCTGTGCCGCCCCCCGGCTCGTTGCCCGAACACGACTGAGTCCCGTACGGCATACCTTCGCAGGGGTGCTCGGCCGGACCCCGGAATCCTCAGAACTGGATCTTGGCCATTCTGGCGAGCTTGGTGAGGCGGGGGTTGCTGCGCTTGTGCCTACTGATCAGAACGCGCAGCAGTTCCTGTGCCGTCGGGTGAACCTTGGCCAACTGCGGGCCCAGTTTCCACGCCTGCTCCAGATGCTCCAGAGCCTTGTCCCGATTCCCGAGGGCAAGTTCCGAGCGGGCGATGTTCATATGGAGTGGACTGATTCGTGTGGCAGGCAGTGTTATCTTGCGCGAGTTCTTGGTGAGTTCGGCCAGAGTGGAGACGGCATCCTGATGCCGATTCAGGTCACCTGAGGTGGCAACGATGTGGACGGCCGTATTCTCGGGACCAAAGTGAATTCCATGGCGATTTGCTTCGTTATGGAACTCCTCGGCCAGGCTCCAAGCGCGTTGGATGTGCTGATCTGCTGTGTGCCGTTCCTTGGCCCGACCTGCGAGAGTGAGGCCCCGCAGATGCAGAATGCCAAGTGCGTAGGCTCGTTGTCGCCCGGTTGTGGAGGCCTCTACCTGTGTGATGGCCCGGTCGACCACGGACAGGCCGTCGCCGAATTCTCCGTGATTCAAATGCACTCCCGCTTCGTCGCGGGCTGCAATGGCCAGGCTTACGGGATCTGCTTGCAGGGCTGCGATCTTCTGTTTTGTGACTGCCAGATCGGCCAGAGTCATCCACCGGTGACGGGCGGCCAACCAATACACCGCAGAGTATGCCTGGGAGACCATGGCCCATGATTCCGGGGTATTTACCGAATGAGCATGGGCTTGTGTCTTCGCTACAAGATCCGGCAGCCTTGCGAGTAGGTTCGACAAATCCCCATCACCTCGCAGGACCACCATGTCCCGCAGTGATAAAGACAGTTCTTCTGCGGAGACGGTCTGATCTCCTGGGATGTCGAAGCGCCTGACTGCTGCGTAGAGAGATTTCAGTGATGTCTCGGCGTTCAATGGTACGGGGGCGGTCCCCAGGACTTCTTCCAGCGGAAGCCCCAGCGCCCGCGCAAGGGAAGCGGCCACCCCCTGCGTCAGGGTCCGCTGCCCCCGCTCTACCTTCCCGAGTTGGGACGTGGAGACCCCGGCTGCTGCTGCCAGCCGGTCCTGCCCCCATCCCTTTTCTTTCCTGAGCCTGGCGACATTCGCCCCCGGCCCGGGGACTCCCAGAATCGTTCCCACCGGCACTCCATCCCTCGCACCTGCGGACCCATGCTCACAAGGTACGACTACCCCCGCCCCCGGCCTGTGCACTTCTTGTGCACTTTCACTCCACCGATCGACCGTTGACTGGTTACTGAGAGCCAATGGTTCGTGGCGGAGGGTTCGGTGTCTGTGCCGGCCGACCGGGCGGGCCCGGCAGGGACAAAACGCACAGTCGCAGAGGTGCTGATGAACTGGACGTTCAAACGGGAACCGGACGATGACACTCGCATGCACTCGGCGTGCATCCCGGGAGCTCAGGCATCGCCGTCGATCGCCGTTGCCGTCATCGCTCGGCCCGTGGACGGGCGGATCGTGCTCGTACGCCGCCGCGTCCCCGAAGGAAAGCTCGTGTGGCAGTTCCCCGGAGGGAAGGTCGAGCCGGGGGAGACCCCCGAGGACGCGGCGGTCCGGGAGACACGGGAAGAAGTCGGACTCATGGTCTCCGGCCGAGCTCGCATCGGGGACCGTATCCACGACCAGACCGGCCGTCACATCGTCTACATCGCATGTGACGTCGTGTCCGCGGTCGCTGACGTCGCCGCACCCCGGGAGATCGCTGACACGGCATGGATCCCGCCCTCTCTTCTCGACACCTTCGCCCCCGGCGTCTACGAGCCGGTCCGGCAGTACCTCGGCATCACCGCCACCGCTGCAAAGGAGTCACCATGACCGTGTTATCCGAACGTCCGCTCGCCGTCCACGGCATCCGGACGCTGGAGCTGGAGATCACCGGTAAGTGCCAACTCTCCTGTTCCCACTGCCTGTCGGAGTCCGGCCCCCAGGCGACGCACGGGGAGATGACACCCACCGACTGGCGGAATGTGATCACCGACGCTGCCGCACTCGGGATCCCGCGGGTCCAGCTCATCGGGGGTGAGCCGACTGTTCACCCGCAGTGGCGTGACTTCACGGGCCATGCCCTGGGCCTGGGGCTCGACGTCGAGGTGTATTCCAACCTCTTCCACGTTGCCCGGTCCTGGTGGGAAACATTCCAGCGGACCGGAG
Source organism: Streptomyces tsukubensis (assembly GCF_003932715.1). Taxonomy (NCBI): domain Bacteria; kingdom Bacillati; phylum Actinomycetota; class Actinomycetes; order Kitasatosporales; family Streptomycetaceae; genus Streptomyces; species Streptomyces tsukubensis. Next base: position 4,098,910 of record NZ_CP020700.1, read on the forward strand.
TCACCCTGGCGACCAGTTACTACAGCGACGACCCGGACGAGCACGACAGGATCACGGGCAAGCGCGGATCGTACCTCCGCACTCGGGTCAACATCGAGGAAGCCCTGCGACGCAGGGTTCCGGTACGCGTCGGCATCGTCGCGGTACTGCCCGGTCAACGGGTGGACGAGGCGCGCACCGAGCTGGAGGCCATGGGTGTGCGGCGTATCAACACGGACCGGGCCCGGGCCATCGGCCGCGCGATGCTCCCGGGGCAGTCGCCCGCGCTGGACGAAATGTGCGGAGGATGCACCCGCGGGCGCGCTGCGGTCCTGCCGAACGGTGACCTCGTCGGCTGTGTACTCTCCCGCGACTTTCCTGCGGGCAACGTCCGGGAGCATCGGCTCCACGAGCTTCTCGTCGGCAGGGCGTGGGCCGAACTGTCGGCGAGCATTCCGCTGCGGCGCTCCGGCGGCAACCCTTGCAACCCTGACTGCAATCCGTCCAAAGACGGGTCCGATTGCGCCCCTGCCGAGCAGGAAGCCTGTGACCCCGCTTTCGAATAGAAGGGCCCGGCATGGAGTGGGAAACCAGGGCGGAAGCCCTCGCGGACCGGGTGACCGACCCGGACTCGCGCTGGCTTGCGCCCGTAGCGAGGGTGCCCCGGCACCAATTGATCCCCCGCTGGTGGGAGCGCGACCGTGATGGGCGATGGGCCCTGCGGATCGGCGCGGACGAGCCCGCCGTCTGGCTGGAGGCCGCCTACCGGGACCAGTCGTTGGTGACGAGGGTGGGCACCCTCCACGCGGACCACGCCGAGCCGGGTGACCGAGCCGAAGGACGTCCCACGTCGTCGGCGACCATGCCGGGCCTCGTCGTGGCGATGCTGCGGTACGCCCGGCTCGGAGACGGACTCGACCTTCTCGACCTCGGGACCGGGGCGGGCGGACTCGCAGCGTACGCCTGCACCCGAATCGGGGCACGGCACGTCACCAGCCTGGACGTGGACCCCTATCTCACCCGTGCGGCGGCGGAACGGCTCTCGGGACTCGGACTGAACCCCCGCTTCCTGACGCTGGACGCCACCAAGGACGTTCCGGGCTCGTACGACCGGATCATCGCCACGGTCGGCATGCCGCCGGGTCCCGGACTCCGGCCCCTGCTCGGAGCACTCCGTACGGGCGGACGGCTCGTCACCGCACTAGACCGCATGGGCGTGATCATCACGGGGTGGAAGCGCGCTGATGGTGATGTGACGGGAGTTGTGGAACGGGCGCCCGCAGGCTTTATGTCGGCCCGATCGGGGTCCGACTACGTATCAGGGCCCGGCCTGCTTGCGATAGCGGAAACGGCCGACGGCGAGACCGTCGGTGTCGGCCGGTATCCGGTGCTCGACCTCCCGAACACCTGGGAGCTGCGTTCCCTGCTCGAACTCGCCGTCCCCGGTACGGAAGCCGGCTTCCACGAACAGGGGCGGATCCGCACCGCCTGCCTGGCCCACCCGGACGGTTCCTGGGCTCGGGCGACAGCCGAGTGGACCGACCCGCCCACTGTCCACCAGAGCGGTCCCCGGCGGTTGTGGGACGTCCTCGAACGCATCAGGACCCGGCTGAACACCGAGGGCCGGTTGCCGCTGCTCGGAGCACGGGTTCGGATCACACCGGACGGCGTCTGCCATTTCTCCCGAGGCCGGTGGAAGGCAGTCATCGGGGCGTGAGGACCCGGTTCGGCGAACGGCCCCCAACGGTTCGCCGAACCGGCGTGGCACTCCCGACCGGAAAGCGCGGGCAAGGGCAGACGTGCCCTGTCCCGGGTCGACGGACTTAGGACTCCGCCCCGGTCCGCCCCCGTACACGGGTACGGCTTCCTCCCGAAGCGGTGAGGTGCCACATCCTGCCCCGCCGGTGCGCTGCCCCCGTGGCGCATGGGCGGGGTGCTCGACCTCTCGGTCCACCCCCGTACAGGCGGACCGCAGCAGTAAACGAAAGCGCCCCGAGAGACCGCGTAGGACCGGTCTGCCCGGGGCTCGCCGAGACAGCTAGCAGAGAGCTGAACCGACATGCGAGACCTTATCGTCCAGGCGTTCTCATGGGCGCTGCACATGTTGCTTCCCGCCCGGGGCCGACACCGTGGCCCCAGCCGTTCCGCGGCCGCCTCCACCTACTCCATTCCTCCCTCGCCGTGGTCCCGTCCGTGGACCGGGCCGAGCTCGGACACCGCCCGCTCGATCTTCACGGCGGACGAAGCGCGGAGTCTGACCCAGGAACAGCGGGAGCGGTTCTACGCGACCGCATGGGCGGAACTCGGTTGCGACTACCCGTACCTCGCCGAGGGCGTGCACCAGGTCCCTGCGGAGGTGCACGCATGACCCGTGAGGCACTGCTTGGTACCTCCGAGCCGTTCATGCCACCGTGCGTCCACTGCGGACGCACCACCGCAGCACCTGTCGTGGTAGGGGAAATGGCGCGCACGAGCGGGCCGCCCATGGTCCAGTACGCATGCCCCGCAGACGCCGCGCGCTACGGCGCCGGGCCGTCTCCCGAGGACGAGATCGACCAGGTGCCATTCCTCGACGCCCCACCCGGACAGGGCGGCCCGGACACAGATGAGGGGCTGACCGGAAGCGCCGGGAGCCCCGCTTAGTTGACTGCTCACCCTTTGCGCATGAATGATCACTGAGCGTTCGAGCTGACCGGCCCCTTCTTATGGGCCTCGACGACAGGGCACATCCATGTCTTCAGCCATGCGCAGGACGACGAAATCCCCGGTGATGCGGCGGCTGGCTGCCGCAGCCGTCGCGCTGGGCGGCTGCCTGGCGCTCGCCGGTCCGGCAGGCAGTGCCGGTGCGGCGCCCGCCGAACCCGTACCGACCGTCTTCTTCGGCGATTCCTACACTGCCAACTTCGGTATCGCCCCCTACCAGGAGGGCGACAGGACCTTCTGCTTCCAGGCGAAGGAGAACTACCCCGCCGTCGCCACCCGCCGCCTCGCGGACAAGAGCATCACGCTCGACGTCCAGGCGGACGTCTCCTGCGGCGCCGCCCTCGTCCAGAACTTCTGGCAGGAGCAGGAGCTGCTGCTGCCCGGGATGAAGGTCCCGCCGCAGCAGGACGCGCTCAAGCAGGACACCGGGCTGGCCGTGGGCAGCATGGGCGGCAACACACTGGGCTTCAGCCGCATCCTGAAGCAGTGTTCGGCCGAGCTCCGGGAGCACCCTCTGCTGCCGGGAGAGCCGGTGGACGGGGACCAGCCGGCCTCCACCTGCGGTGAGTTCTTCGAGACCGGTGACGGGAAGCAGTGGCTGGACGATCAGTTCGAGCACGTCACCGGGGATCTGGAGGAGCTGCTCGACCGCATCGGCTACTTCTCCCCCGACGCGAAGCGCGTCCTGGTCGGCTACCCGCGGCTTGTCCCTGCGGACACCGCCAAGTGTTCGACCGCGGCACCGGGTCAGACGAAGCTGCCGTTCGCCGATATCCCTCGGGACGCCCTGCCGGTCCTGGACCGGATCCAGAAGCGGCTGAACGACACCATGAAGAAGGCCGCCGCCGATATCGACGGCGGCGCCGACTTCGTCGACCTCTACGCCAACACCGGCGGCAACACCGCCTGCGACGGCGCCGACCGGGGCATCGGCGGCCTGCTGGAGGACTCCCAGCTCGATTTCGGCGCCAAGCTCCCCTGGTACGCGCACCCCAATGACAAGGGCCGCGACATCCAGGCCGCCCAGGTGGCCGACAAGGTCGAGCAGATCCTCAACCGGTAGAAGGGCATACGGCCCCGGGTGCCCGGGGCCGTATCCGCCGTCCGTTGTCCGACCCCGGCTTACGTCAGCCGGAGCTCCGCCAGCGGCGACGCCGTGCCGTCGGCACCGGTGGCCCTGGCTTCCGCCGATGCGGTCATCGCCCGGGCCAGCTGGCCGCCCGCGCGGACGATCCGGTCCGGCAGGGTGTCCGTCAGCGGGTCGCCGCTGCCGCCCCAGTCCTCGGACGCCGCGTACACCCCGGTCGGCACCGGCTCGGCGCGCAGATACGTGAACAGCGGGCGCATCGCGTGCTCCAGTACCAGCGAGTGGCGGGCCGTACCGCCGGTCGCGCCGATCAGGGTCGGCTTGCCGGTCAGCGCGCCCACGTCGATCAGATCGAAGAACGACTTGAACAGACCGCTGTACGAGGCGGAGAAGACCGGCGTCACCGCGATCAGCCCGTCGGCCTCCACCACCGCGGCCACGGCCTCTTCCAGCACGGGCGGCGGGAAACCGGTGACCAGGTTGTTCGCGATGGGGACGGCCAGCTCGCGCAGTTCGACGACCTGGACCTCCACCTCCGGTGCCCCGGCCGTCTCGGCCAGGGACCGGCGTACGGCCTCGGTCAGCCGGTCCGCGAGCAGCCTGGTCGACGACGGCACGCTCAGTCCGGCCGAGACGACCACCAGCCTCATGGTCATGTTCTTTCCTCCTTGCGTTCTCACTGCGCGTTCTCTGGTGTGCGCTTTCCCACCGCGCGTTCTGTCGCTGCGCGCTTTCCCGCTGTGCGTTTCCTACTGCGCTTCCGTACGGCGCGGGTCCGCGGTCCGGTGGGCGGACTCCGGGGTCAGTCCCGGTCCCGCCCGGTGACCGCCGGGTGCAGCGGCGCGCTCTCCGGCACGCCCTCCGGGCGCAGCGCGGCGAACTCCTTGCGCAGCACCGGAACGACCTCCTCGCCCAGGATGTCGAGCTGCTCCAGGACCGTCTTCAGCGGCAGTCCGGCGTGGTCCATCAGGAACAGCTGCCGCTGGTAGTCCCCGACGCCCTCACGGAACGACAGGGTCCGTTCGATCACCTGCTGAGGCGATCCGACGGTCAGCGGAGTCTGCTCGCTGAAGTCCTCCAGCGAGGGCCCGTGGCCGTACACCGGCGCGTTGTCGAAGTACGGACGGAACTCCCGCACCGCGTCCTGCGAGTTCTTCCGCATGAACACATGCCCGCCGAGCCCCACGATGGCCTGCTCGGGCGTGCCGTGCCCGTAGTGCGCGTACCGCTTGCGGTACAGCTCGACCATCTTCTTCGTGTGGGACATGGGCCAGAAGATGTTGTTGTGGAAGAAGCCGTCACCGTAGTAGGCGGCCTGTTCGGCGATCTCCGGGGAGCGGATGGAGCCGTGCCAGACGAACGGCGGGACGCCGTCGAGGGGGCGCGGGGTCGAGGTGAACGACTGGAGCGGGGTACGGAACTTGCCCTCCCAGTCGACCACGTCCTCCCTCCACAGCTTGTGGAGGAGCGCGTAGTTCTCGATGGCGAGCGGGATGCCCTGGCGGATGTCCTGCCCGAACCACGGATACACGGGACCGGTGTTGCCGCGGCCCATCATCAGGTCCACCCGGCCGTCGGCCAGATGCTGGAGGTAGGCGTAGTCCTCGGCGATCTTCACCGGGTCGTTGGTGGTGATCAGGGTCGTCGAGGTGGACAGGATCAGCTTCTCGGTGCGCGCCGCGATGTACCCGAGCAGGGTCGTCGGCGACGACGGCACGAAGGGCGGGTTGTGGTGCTCGCCGGTGGCGAAGACGTCCAGACCGACCTCTTCCGCCTTCTGGGCGATGGCCAGGGTCGCCTTGATCCGCTCGTGCTCGGTCGGAGTGCTGCCGTTGGTGGGGTCGGTCGTGACATCACCGACGGTGAAGATCCCGAACTGCATGGCGTTCGCCTCCCGGCTCCGGTCCCTCGGCGGGGCCGTTGGTTGAATGTTGAACTAACCCTATCAACGGGTCCCCCCAACGGTCTATTCCAGACTCCCCCAGACCTTGGCTCCGGCGCCTCTCATCCGCCTGTGACCAGCAGTTTTGCCACGGTGAGCAGCCCCCGGACGGTGTCCGGCGGCAGCTGTTCAAGATCCCAGAAGCGGTACGGGGCCTGCAGCTCGCGCGGCACGATCACCACCTGGTCCGGCCGGATCCCGGCCGATTCCGCCACCGTCGCCGGGTCGCTCGCTCCGCTCCGCAGCGGCTCGGTCACCACCAGCAGCAGCCCGGCCGACAGCTCGTCCCGGCCGCTGTGCCGCAGCCCGGCCAGGATCCGGTCGGCTTCCGCGAGCTGCCCGGTGCGGGCGAACACCAGCAGCCGGTCCGTATGGTTCAGCACCACATCAGCACCACTACCACCGCCGCCGCCACTACCACCGCTACCGCCGCCGCCGTCCAGCTCGCCGTTCCAGTCCGTCAGGACGAAGGAGTAGTACGGGGCGGTCAGCCCCAGCACCCGCATGTACTCCTGCGGGTGGCTCGGATTCACCCGGAACGTGAGGTACCGGTGGTGCGCCACGACTTCGAGACCGGCCGGCAGGACCGTCGTACGCGCCCGGATCTGCTCGTACGAGGCCCCGTCCGGCAGCGCCGCGAACTCCTTCCACGACGCCGGATTGCGCCCCTCCACCAGACACTGCTCCAGTGCGCCCCCGACCGGCGAGCCGTCCAGTGCCAGCACCGGCTCCCCGCGCACCGCGGCCAGCAGCGACCCCAGCGCGGCGGTGAACCCGGCCCGGCCGTCGTACATCCGCCCGCCGACCAGCGTCAGCCGCAGACCGTACGGCAGCGGGGCCCGCAGCGACTGCAGCAGTGCCCGGTCCTCGGTCCGGCGCGGCCCCCCGCGGCCCTGGAACCGGCCCAGCCGGATCAGCCGGTCCCGGGGGGCGGAGCGCGGCGCGGCCAGGGCCGGACGGCCGGGACCCGGATCGTGAACGGGGTCGGCGGGGCCGTCCCCTGCCTCGTCGCCTCCGGGCCCCCGGCGCGCGGACGTGGCGCCCGTCCCGCCCGTGTGCTGCACCTGGTGCATCGCCAGATAGCGGGAGAGCAGGTCCGCCAGCTCGCCCGCGGTCGGCCGGTTCGCGGGATCGGCGTCCAGACACCGCAGCACCGTCGAGCGCAGCAGGTCCCAGGTGTCGCCCTGCCATTTGTGCATGCCCTCCGGCAGATGCCGGGCCGGCTCCCCGGCCCGGGTGCTGATGATCTGGAGCAGCTCGCCCAGTGCGTACACGGTGTCCGCGGGCACCGGCACCGGTCCCGTCCCCGCGTACTCGCCGTCGACCGCGCAGTCCGACAGGTCGCCCAGCACGATCGACCGGCGCAGGACGAAGACGCTGTCCGCCGTCAGCGCCGCCGGGACCAGCCCGTTCACATGGCAGACGTCGACGGCGCTGGCCAGCTGCCAGGCCGCGAAGAGCCCCGGCAGGGTGTCGAAGGGCGCCTGCCCGGCGTAGGCCGCTTCCTCGACCAGATCGCTGATCCGCGGCGGCCGGGCGTCCGGATCGTCGTCCTCGGCGATCCGGGACATCGCCAGCCACGGCACCTGCCCTTCGGTGCCCCGGTCCAGGAGCACCGGGGCGTAGCGGCCGTCGAGCCGGGTGAGCGCCTCCGCCTCGGTATCCAGCAGCCGGACCGTGGCCGCGGGCTGGTCGGGCCGCGGTACGCGCAGCACCGCGGCCCGCCGCTGCCGGTCCTGCCCCCGGTAGACCAGGGTGCGCCGGCCGGGACGCCGGTCGGTCAGCCGGTACGGGCCGAGCCGCACCGGGTCGTCCGGGAGCAGTGGACGCCAGCCGCCGTCCCCCGCGGTGTCCGTACGCCCGGCCGGGTCCGACGGTGGTGCGATCCGCCGCGCGGAAGCGTCCAGCGGCACCCCGAACCGGCTCAGCAGCTTCTGCTCGACATGGGTGAACGGGCGGCGGCCCGCCGGCAGGTCGGCATGGCCCGACGGATGCGCCAGCCAGGCCGGGAAGTCGGGGGAGCGGCCCGCCAGCCGCTCCAGCTGCTGCCCGATCCGGCGGCCGGTGAGCAGCAGTTCGGCCTGCGGCACCGCGTCCAGCAGCGCCGTCCTGGACTCCTCGGTGAAGTCGAACACCCGGTGCTTGGCCGGGAGCGGCTCCCCGGCCGGGACCGGTGCCGGATACGGCCGGAGCAGGCCGCCGAGGAAGACCTCCGCCAGCTGCGAGGTGTCCGCCCGCCACGGCACGGCCTCCTGCACCAGCCGCATCACCGGCACCGACAGCGGGGCCACGGCCGCCAGATGTGCGGCGAGCCGGTACGCCTCCGGGGTCGCCGCGTCCCGGAAGTGCTGGGCGCTGGTCAGCGTGGCCGCGGCGGCGACCGGGGCCCGGACGCTGGGCCGGGCCAGTAGCGGCAGTTCGGCCGTCGCCCCCGGTGACACCAGCAGCTTCGACCAGCGGCCCAGCGACGGCGGGGTGGCCTCCAGGACCGGTACGGGCACCCCGTCGAAGACGGCGAGGTCCCGCGGCAGCACCGGATCGGAGATCTCCCAGGAGGTGTTGGCGCCGCCGGTGGCCCGGGTCGTCACCACCCAGCGGTCCGCCTGGATTCCCGAGGCCTCCCACATCTCCGGCGGCAGGGTGTGGACGACGGCGACCGGTCCCCGCGCGGCCCACGAGCGCAGCAGTTCATGCATTCCGCCCGTCCGCCAGGCGGTGCCCATACCGTCGCTGACGACCAGCACCAGGGTCCGGCCGGAGGGGTCGTTGACGCCGGTCAGCGGCAGCTCGGAGCTGTCCTCGCGGAAGGGCCGGGCCCGCAGCCGGGGCCCGCCGCGGGCCCGGGTGTCGAGGCCGTGCACCCGCAGCGATGCGAACGCCCCGAGCCGTACCAGCAGTCCGCGCAGTTCGGCGCCGAGCCGGTGCCACAGCAGCATCGACAGACCGTCGTCGACCAGGAGGACGAGCCGCAGCCAGCGCTCCCGGACCGGGCGCTGTACGACATCGGGCACCCGGGTCTCCGCGAGCGCCGCCACCGTCCGCTCGATGTCGATCTCCAGCCGGTCGCGGTCGGCCCCGCGGTACCGCAGCGGGCGCAGCGACCGGCCCAGTTCGAGCTGGTCGGTGAGGGCTTTGCTCTCGGGGACCAGGACCGGCAGGGCGCGCAGGGGCCGTCCCGCCGGGGAGGCGGGGCGCCGCAGTTCCAGCTCGGGTCCGGCCCGGGGCGCCGGCCGCTGCCGGGCGGCCGCGTAGAGCGCGGGCGCGCCGGGGTTCGGGCCCTCGCGCTCCCCGTCACCGGCCGTGGGGTCCTCGCGCGGCGCGGGCCCCGGCGCCTCGTCCCCGGCGGGCGGCGGCACCTCGGCGGCGGGCGCGGCGAGCGGGGCGCCCGGGTCGGCCGGGGGCAGCAGCCGGGCCAGCCACAGCACGTCGAGCACCTGGTCCGCATCCAGCTCCCGGTCGACCGCGCGGAACACCCCGAGCAGCTCCCCGAGCCGGGCCCCGGGGGGTTCCGGTGCCCCGACCGGTGCCCCTTCCGGTGCCCCTTCCGGTGCCCCCGCCGGTCCCTGCTCCACCGCCATCGCCGTCCGTCACCCCCGCCCTACATGGACCCGGTGAGCTGGTGGAGCACCGCGTCCAGCAGTCCGTCGGCGTCCAGGTCGACCCCTCCGACGCGCAGGAAGACCGCGTTCAGCAGCTGGTCGGTGGCCAGTTCGCCGGGCGCCCGGCGGCGCAGGAACGTCTCGATCAGATCGTCGGCCTCGCGGAGCGCCGCCTCGCCGAGATGGGCCGCGACGATGGCCCGGAGCTGCTCCTCGCCGGGCACCGGCAGATAGAGCTGCACACAGCGCCGCAGGAACGCGGGCGGGAAGTCGCGTTCCCCGTTGCTGGTGATGACGACGACCGGGAACTCGTCGCACTGGACGATGCCCTGGCGGATCAGGACCGTCCCGTGCCGGTCGGCGGTCTGCACCTCCACATCGGCGGACTCCTCCGGCAGCCGGGTCAGCTCCGGGATGTCGAAGACGCCTTCCTCGAAGACCGTCAGCAGATCGTTCGGCAGGTCGACGTCGCCCTTGTCCATCTCGTCGACGAGCAGCGCCCGCGGCCGGGACGACGGCACCAGGGCCGTACCGAGGGGGCCGAGCCGGATGAACGTGCCGATGGACGGTTCGGGCCGCTCCTCCGCCCGGCTCCCGGGCCCGGCGTCCCCGCCGCCGTCCCGGTGGAGCGTGGTCTCCCGGAGCCGTCCGATCGCGTCGTACTGGTAGAGCGCGTCCCGGACCGTGGACCGGCTGTTGACCGGCCACCGCAGCAGGGTGCCGAGCTGCAGTTCGTACGCGATGGCCCGGGCCAGCGACGATTTGCCGGTCCCGGCCGGGCCGGTGACCAGCAGCGGGCGGCGCAGATGGAGCGCGGCGTTCACCACGTCCGCGTGCTGGGGCCGGATGAGGTACGGCAGCGCGGTCCGGCGCCCGGGGCCTTCGGGACCGGCCGCCGGATCGCGGGACTCCGGTCCGGCCGGGGTGAAGCGGCGCCACGGCGGGGCGGCCGGGAAGTCGACGGCCCTGGCCCGCCCGTCGCCGCGGAACAGCCGCCAGTCACCGCCGCCGTCCGCCGGCCGGCCTCCGCCCGCGTCCGCCGCCTGGCCGGGTCCTGCCGATGGGGTGTTCATGCGCTCTCCATGGGTTCGGACAGATGGAGCCGGGGTACGGTCCGGTCCGCGTCGGCCCAGGCCAGCACGGGCCGCCCCGGATACTCGACGGGCAGGTACAGCGTCTTCGCCCGGTACGAACGGACCCCGTCGGGCAGTTCGCGGGTGGCGACCCGCGCCATCTGCCCCGCCGCGTGGGAGTCCTCCCCGGCCTTCCGGTCCCACATCACCACGGGTACCCCCACGGCCAGACAGAGCTGCACGATCTCGTCCCGCAGCTCTGTCCGGCCGTGGGGCACCTCCACCGACACCCGTACCGCGTCGAGCCGTTCCATCAGCGTGCCGTAGATCTCCTTGCGGCCCAAGCCCTCGTCCGAGAAGACCAGGGTGGTGCCGGAGTCGAGCTGCTGCCAGCGCCGCCGCCACTCGGGCCGGAAGCGTTCGTGCCTCCGGAGGAGTTCGGGGCAGTTCACGACCAGCGGGAATTCGGCGCCCAGCATGCCCGGCACCAGATCGCCGGGGCTCATGCCCTCCCATTCGTCGATGGGCAGATTCAGCCCCGACGGATCGACCAGCACCTCCACCAGCGGCTTCTGTTCGGCGACCGACGCCGGGTCGAGGGATTCCAGAACCCGCAGCAGCTCGCGCGCCGCCTCGGGGCCGGTGTAGGAGCCGGTGGCCGAGTCCGACACCTGGCGCGGGCCGCCGCCCTCGTCGCACCAGATCCGCAGCCGGTGCCGGTCCTGGCCGTGCGGGGTCACCTGCACCAGGACCCGGACCCGCGCGGTGCGGCCGCGCATCGCCCGCTGCCAGTCCTTGGCGTCCGTACGGCGTTCGTTGAGCGCCGAGCGGGGGATGCCGAGCCGGGCCGCGACCGAGTCCGACCAGATCCGGAACCTGCCGTACTGCGGTGCGGGGCAGAGGACGGCGAAGTACTCGACCGCCCGGAGCAGGGCGGGCACCCGGAAGCCGTCCTCGTGTCTGCGGCCGTCCCCGTGGAGTGTCTCCAGCTGGTCGATCAGCTCGTCCAGGGTCGGGGTCCACCCGGCGGCGGCGTCGCTCTCGCCGGGCCGATCCCCGGCCGTATCCGGGCCCGTGCGGTGGGGATCCGGCCCCTTCCCGGGGGACAGGGGCGGCGCGGCCAGGGGAAGCGCGGCCCTGACCGCTTCCGCGAAGCGGGACCGTACGGCCGGTTCGGTGTCGTGGAGCAGCCGGTGCAGTCCGCGGTGCTCCTCCGGGGACAGCAGCCTGGGCACCGGGGACAGCGCCCCGGCCGCCAGGACCCGGTCCGTGGAGCCCGGGTCCGACTGCCTCGACAGCCCGGTCAGGGCGGCCAGCGCCCGCGGCTCGGAGAGCAGGAACCGGGTGAACGCCTCCACCGGCGGCTCGGCCGCCGGTGACGGGCGCGGCAGGTCGAAGACCGGTGCCAGCCTGGCCAGGTACTCGGAACGGCGGTAGGACGCCGGCATCAGCCGGCCGAGCGCCTCGGTGAGGAGGGCGTACGCGGGATCGTCGTCGTCGACGGCCGCCGCCCCGGCCGGGGGCAGCGCCCCCACGGACCGCAGTTCGGTCTCGATGTGCTGCCAGGGGATGACCCAGCTCCGCCGGACCAGATGCTGGGGGCTGTACGCCTCGGGCTCGCCGTCCGGGCCCCGGGGCGGCATGAAGTGCGCCACGACCAGTCCGGCGAAGGCCCGATCGTCCGGTGACCAGAGCGGACCGCCGCTGTAGCCGCGGTCGACCGCCATTCCCGTCGGTGTGCCGTCGATATAGCCGATGTACTGGCCGACATGGCCGACGGCCGCGTCCGCGAAGGTCCCCGGCTTCGCGGTCCCGTGCCAGAGCCGGATCCGCTGCCCTTCCGTCAGCGCCGTCGTCGCCGGCCGCCGCACCGCCTCGGACGGCCTGCCCTCGGTGCTCGGAGGGGGGAAGCGCAGGACCGCCAGGTCGCCCAGCCACTCCCGGGACCGCGGCGTCACGGGGCCGCCCCGCGGGGACCGGGGCGGCAGCCAGTGCGCGACGCGTGCCGGGCGGTTCACCCGGCCCCAGGGGACGGGGACGGAGACGGAGATCGTGACCGGCCCGGGCGTCCGGGTCTCGAACATGCCCCGCCCCAGGGCGTCGTTGATGACATGGGCGCAGGTCAGAACGGTGCCGGGGCCGAGCAGCAGTCCGCCGCCAGCGGTCCTGCCGTCGTCGCAGCGGTGGACGCTCGCGAGAGAGTCGAGCGGCGACTCCGGCGTCTGCGTCGTCGGGACGAACCAGCCCATCGGCTACTCCGGTCCGGCGGCCGCGCCCGTACCGGAGGGGGAGTCGGGGTCCGTGCCCGTGCCTGCGCCTGTGCCCGGGTCGGCTGCCGGGGCTGCCGGTAGGGGCTGCCAGACCGCGGTCACGGTGAGGTGGGCCTGGCCCGTACCCCCGACGATGCCGAGCTTCAGATCCTGGCCGATCTGCGCGCCGAAGGTGACGCTCACCTCCGACGGCGGCTGCGGGACCGAGGTGACGGTGTGGTGCACCTCCTCCAGCAGTGCGCTCACCGGCCGCAGGGCGCCGCGGAGCGCGCCGCCCGCGTAGGTCGCGAACCGGCCGGGCTCCCCGCGGTCCCGGTCCCCGCGGGCGACCGGGACGGCCGGGCCCATGCCCGGCGGCAGCTCGTCGTCCTCCTCCGGTCCGTACGGCCCCGGGTACGGGCCGGCGGGGTCTTCCGGTGCCGTGACGGGGGCCGGGCCGGGGGCGAGCAGGAACCGGACGGGCGTGCCGTCCTCGAACTGGAACTCCGCGGAATGTGCCACGCGGCCATTGTGCCCAGCGGGCCGCCGCGGGATCCCCGCATTCGGACAACTCGTCGGTACGGGAACCGGGTTGACCTGCCGGGTCAGCCGGGTGCGGTGCCCGCGGCGCCGGGGAACAGCTGCCGGAACATGTCCGCCGAATCCGTACCGGACCGTCCGAAGGGGGCGTCGAAGTCCCAGACCAGGAAGAGCAGGAACGCGATCAGTGCGCTGAAGAAGCCCGCGAGGAGCAGCTCCTGATAGCTGCGGCCGATGTTCATGGTGAAGATCAGCCCGACCGTCACCAGCGCGCCGATGATCAGCCCGAACCACACCACCCCGGGCAGGGTCGCCGCGGCGCTCTGGATCCGGGAGTTGCGGGCTTCGTCCACGATCGCCACCCGGTCCAGCATGGGCTGGTAGGCCTGGGCCTGGAGTTCGCCGCGGGGCACGTGGCCCGCGACGTCGTCGCGGATCTCGTCGAGCAGTTCGCCGCCGCGGCCGTTGACGTCGTCGCCGTCGACCATCCGGGGCCACTCCTGGCGGACGACGTGCGAGACGTAGGCGTCGACGTCGTTGGAGAGCCGGGCGCGGTAGTCGGCGGGGAACACCTCGGCGCGCTGCACCAGTTCGTGGAGGGCCTGGGCCTCGCGCCGGGCCTCGTCCTGGGCGACGCTGCGGGCCTCCCAGACGCCCGCGATGGCGAGCCCGAGGACGATGGCGTACACCACGCCGACCATCATCGTCATGTACTCCAGGACGTCCGGCGTCTCCACGCCGTCGTCGCGGAGATCGTCACCCCTCGCCTCCTTGAGGCTTCTTCGGCGCTGGTTGAGGAGGGTGACGGCGACGACGACCGCGGTGGCCGCGGCCATGACGATTCCGAGGACCAGCCATTCGGACATGGGGTGTCTCCAGTTTCAGCGGCTCCGCCGCGGCTTGAGCAGCGCGGCGGCGAGCACGGCCGGGGTGGTGGTCACCAGAACGAGGACGACCAGGGGCATGCCTTCGCGGCCGGTCTGCGACGCGGGCGGCCGGTAGGCGGGCAGCTCCTGTGCGGCCCGCACGGGCCGGACGGGAGAGCGCGACGGGGTGGGTGAGGGCTTCGGCGGCGGAGTGCGCCGGACCACGGGCGGTGGTACGGGGGCGGGCGCGGCGATCCGCTCGGGCGCCGGAGCCGGAGCCGGGGGAGGCGGCGCCGGGGGAAGGGGCGCCGGGGTCGGCTCGGGCGTCGGCTTGGGGGTGGGTTGGGGGGTGGGGGCCGGTGTGGGCTTCGGTGTCGGGCTCGGGGTGGGAGTGGGCGTGGGCGTGGGTGTGGGGCTCGGGGTGGGAGTCGGGCTCGGCGTGGGGGTGGGTGTGGGCGACGGGGTCGGCTTGGGGGGTTTGGTGGGCTTGGGTGGCTTGGGGCAGTGCTTCAGCACCTGCACCCGGACCGATACCGAGATCTTCGGCGGGAACGGCCCGGTGGCACCGGCCTGTACGGAGAGGCAGATCAGCCCCGGCACCTGCAGATGGATCCGGGCGCCGACGGAGCCCGGAATCGACGCTCCCGACAGCCCGGATAACTCGGGCAGCTCAGGCAACTCGGGCAGCTTCGCCCGGTGCGCCGGAGTCCGTTCGGCGGTGGACCGGGCCGCTTCGGCTGCCCGGGGGGTCGGCGCGGGCCGGGGGCCGGGGCGCTCCGGGGCGCTCTCCCCGGGAGCGGGCACCGGGAGCAGGGAAGGGGCCGGCGCGGCGACGGCCGTACTACCCCCCTGTAATCCGAGAAGGACCGTCGCGATCGTCACTGCGCTCAACTGCTCCCATCGGGCCACATCAGCACGTTATGGGCGCAGCAGGGACACAGGTAGCACTATCACTTCGACTGATGAATAAGACATTTGTCGGATCGGACACCCACATGCGCATCACCGCTGTTCCACGGTGTGCGATGCGCCCCGGCGCCGGGGCGCGCACGCGGTGGGATCCGGACGGAGCACTCCGGGATGCGGGCAGCGGTGGCCCGTGAGACGTTCGCCGGGTGAGTGAATCACTGATCGACCTGGCGCGCTCCGGGACCGGCTACGCGGTCGCCGGACTCACCGTCTGCGCCCTGCTGTTCATGACCGTCGCGGCCCTGCGGCTCTCCAACGCGGGCCGTACGGAACCGTCCGACGAGGCGCGGTCGCTGCGGCTCGCGCTGTACGGCGGGGTGCTCGCCGCACTCTCCCTGGGGCTGTTCGTGACGGTGATATAGCGGAACGGGCGGCCGCGGAGAGCGGCGGCGGGCGGGCCGGACCCGCCCACCTCCCCGGTCAGAGCCAGCCGTTGCGGCGGAAGCTGCGGTGGATCACCACACAGGCGGCCGCCATGATCCCGAGGACCAGGGGATAGCCGTACCGCCACTTCAGCTCCGGCATGTGCTCGAAGTTCATGCCGTATACCCCGCACACCATCGTCGGTACGGCGATGATCGCGGCCCAGGCGGTGATCTTGCGCATATCCGCGTTCTGGACGACGGTCACCTGCGCCAGATGGGCCTGGAGTATCGAGTCCAGCAGTCCGTCGTATCCGGCGATCTGCTCGTTGAGCCGGACGAGATGGTCGACGACGTCGCGGAAGTACGGCTGCATGTCCGGGTCGACCGGCGGTTCGGGGCGGGTCGCGAGGCCGAGCAGCGGGCGCTCCAGCGGGCCTGCCGCGCGGCGGAGTTCCAGCAGTTCGCGTTTGAGCTGGTAGATCCGTCCCGAGTCGCCGCGCTGGGACCGTTCGCTGAAGACGACGTTCTCGACGGCGTCGACGTCCTCCTGGACCGCGTCGGCGACCGCGAGGTAGTCGTCGACGACCTGGTCCGCGATGGCGTGCAGCACCGCGCCGGGGCCCCGGGCGAGCCGCTGGGGCGAGGATTCGAGGTTCTCGCGCAGCGGGCCCAGTGAGCCGTGCCGCCCGTGCCGGACGGTGATCACGAAATCGGGTCCGGTGAAGACCATCAGCTCGCCCGTGTCGACGACTTCACTGGTCGCCGTCAGCTCTTCGTGGGCCACGTAGACGCAGGTCTTGAAGACCGCGAAGAGGGTGTCCCCGTACCGCTCGACCTTGGGGCGCTGATGGGCGTGGACGGCGTCTTCGACGGCCAGCGGATGGAGGCCGAACGTCTCCGCGTAGACGGCGAATTCGAGGTCGGTGGGCTCGTGGAGGCCGACCCAGACGAAGCCGCGCCCGCGTTTGCGGACCTGGCGGAGGGCGTCCGCCGCGGTGCCGTCGCAGGGCCGGCGCCGCCCGTCCTCGTACACCACGGCGTTGATCACCGAGCTGCCGAGCGGGGAGCGCCGTGGATGGGAGAGGTCGACCTTGGGCCGGTAGGCCCGGCGCACGGCGTGCCGGATGCGGCGGATGACGGGCACGGTGGCGCTCCTTCTGCGGGGCCCCGGGAGGGTCCGGGGCCGGTTCTGCGGGGCCGCCGGAAGATCCGGGGCGGGTTTCCTGCGGTTTCAGTGCCCCGGCGACCGTCCGGCCATGCGTGCCGGTCGGGCACCGGTGTCACCGGTGGTGACGACGGTAGGGCGGGCGGGGATCCGGAGGGCCGCCGTTCAGCGGTCGTTGAGGGTGAGGGGCTCCGAGACCGCCGTACCCCCGGTGACGTACTCCACTTCGTAGTGGACGAGGGTCGTCGCGCTGCTGAGGTACGGACCGGCCATCCGGACCGTGACGGCCGCCCCCACCCGGTGTCCGGGGACCCGCAGCGGTTCCCTGTGGAGGCCGTCCCGGGTCCGCCAGTGGACGGTGACGACGTCGTTCGCGGCCATGCCGGGGTAGGGGGCGATCCGTACGGTGAGGGCGCGGGTGTCCTCGTCGTCGTAGAACCCGTCGGGCGCCTCCGGTACGCAGGGCGCCGGAAGGAGTGCGGGTAGGGGTACGGGTGCGGGCTGCGGCCGGTCGGCGGGGTGCGTCATGACGGCGGTCTTCCCGCCGCGGGGCTCCCGGGAACAGTATCCGGATCCGCACTCCTCACTCCTCTTGGTGGTCTCACGGCCCGAACGGGGCCTGCGGGGTCCACTCCACCGGCTTCCCGGTCGCCTTCGGATGCCCGCCGGGCACTGTGCGGCACGGCGATTCGGCGTCGACCCGGAGCAGGCCCGCGGGCAGGCTCCACTGGAGGGAGACGACGTCCCCGGTGTCCGGGTCCTCGTAGCGCGCGCCCACCCCGCCGCGCCCGCCGGCCTCGTCGTCGTACGCGAACCCCGCCTCCCAGCCGTCGGCCCGCAGCCCTTCCCCGGCCCGGCGCAGGGCCTCGCGCGCCGCGGCGCCGTCCATCCCGCCGTAGGCCCAGATATGGCGGACTCCGACCGCCGACCGGTCGGTGCGCTCCGTGGAGACGGCCGCCCGGACCGGGCAGCGGGTGGAGCGCAGGGTGTTGTCGCCCGGGTCCGGAGGGGACGCGGGGAGCCCGGCGGCGCGGAGATCGGCGTGGACCCGCCGGGAGCGGTCCTGGAGCCGCTCGGCCGCGGTGTCCGGATCGGCGGCCGGATAGGGCCGGCCGCGCCACAGCCGGTCGGCGACGGGCCCGGTGGTGAGGACGGCGGTGCCCGCCGCCCCGAGGACGAGGGCGGCGATGACCGCCGCGACGGCCGCCGTACGCGGGCGCGGACGCCGCTGTCGCTGGATACCGGTGCGCATGGGCCGACGGTAGGGCCGGCCGGTGCGGCGGCGCCTGAGTAGACGTACTCATCCCCGGCGGGCTGCCGGTGGGTGCTTCCGTGCTCCGTCGGCTCCTGACGGGTTCTTCAACGGCTCTTCAAAGGTTCTTCAACGGTTGGGGCCTACCGTCCTCGTGTCCGGCCCGGGAGAGCCGGGCCGTCGGGGAGGTGGAACGGCTGTGGGAGACGGACCGGACCGCATCACGGGGGCCCCGGCGTCCGTGCCGCACGGGGGCGGCCACGGATGGACGGCGGACCCGGGGTGGGGTGTCGGACCGGGCTGAACCTCTCTTCCGGATCCGGCGTGAGCCCGTCGGGATCCGGAGGAGACGGCCCGCGGGACGGGGGAAGAGCGCCCCCGGACCCGTAGGCCCGGCCCGGCACCCCGGTTTCCCGACCGACCCCCACCGGTAGCAGCCTGTTCCTCACCCTCTTTCCGCCCCTCCACCGCCCTCCCGGTGGTGGGGCGGCACCTTCGGAAGCCCGGCCGGCCGCCGCCCGGTCGGGCTTCTGCATGCGCCCCCTCGTGCCCGTACCGCTTTCGCAGACCCCGTACGGGTTCTGAGGGCCGGGTCCTTCACAGGCGGTCCAGGACGACGGTGAACGTCGTGCCCGTGCCCACCGCGCTCTCCACCCGCACCGTGCCGCCGTGGTCGTGGACGATCTGACGGACGATGGACAGACCGAGGCCGCTGCCCCCGGTCAGCCGGCCGCGGGCCGCGTCGGCCCGCCAGAAGCGGTCGAAGAGGTGCGGAAGGTCGTCGGCGGGGATTCCGTGGCCGGTGTCCCGGACCCGGATCACGGCCTGCGGACCACGGGCTTCCAGGGCGAGCGTCACGCTGCCGCCGGACGGTGTCGCCCGGATGGCGTTGACGACCAGATTGCCGACGGCCTGGCGGAGCCGGTCCGGATCGGCGTGGACCAGGACCGGCGGTCCGTGGTCGGCGGGTTCGACGAGGAGCGCGACCCCGGTCGGTTCGGCCCGCGCGAGCTGGGCGGTACGGCAGGTCTCCAGCAGCTCGCCCAGGTCCGTCTCGCTGCGGTGGTACGTGAGGGCGCCCGCTTCCGCGAGCGCCAGCTGCTGGAGGTCGTCGACGATCCGCTTCTGGAGCATGACCTCCTCGTGGAGGGAGTCCAGCAGCTCCGGGGTGGCCTCCACATAGCCGTCCTGAAGGGCCTCCACATAGCCGCGGAGATTGGCCAGGGGGGTCCGCAGTTCATGGGCGATATCGCCGGTCATCCGGCGCTGGCGCTCCTCGGAGCGCTGGAGCGAAGCGGCCATCCGGTTGAAGTCGCGGGCCAGTTCCGCGATCTCGTCCCGGCCGGTGACCGGGACCCGGCGTCCGAGGTCGCCCTCGCCGAGGGAACGGGTCGCCTCCGTCAGCGCCCGGACCGGACCGAGCACGGCCCGGCTCAGCAGCAGCGCGGCCGCCGCGACGGCCAGTGCCACGCCCGCCGCGACGCCCGCGGCCGGCTTCGCCCCGGGGGAGGGCGGCGGCTCGTTCCCCACCCCGAGCCGCACGGTGAGCCGGGGCGGTACGACGCCCCGGACGTTGTCCCGGAACACCTGCTGGAGGCAGGGGTCGATGCCCGCCGTATCGCGGCCCATGCACGCCTGGGCCGTGTCCCGTACCGACGCACGCGCCTCGGGCACCTTGGCCCGGGGACACTGGGGGCGGGACGGATCGGTCCGTACCGACGGGGTGCCGCTCGGGGTGAAGCTGACCACGGGATCGGCCCCGGAGCGGGTGAGACAGGCCGCGTACCGCATACCGGTGATGTACGCGCCGATCTCGCGGAGCGTGGTCTCCATCCGGTGGACCCGGCCGGTGGCGGCGGGCGGGCGGAAGTCGGGCAGCGCATCGACCAGGACCGGAGTGCGGTCCCCCGGCGGGCGCGGTGCGCGGCCGTCCAGGGCGTCGGAGTCCGCGAGCAGGTCACCGTCCCCGGTGGTGACGTGGATCCGCTGCCCGGTGTCCCGGGCCAGGGCGTGCACGGCGGTCGCGACGCCCTCCCAGGTGCCGTGGGTGGCGCCGTACTGCCGCAGTCCGGCCGTGATCCGGATCTCCTCGGCCAGACCGGCGGTCACGCTCTGCTCCACGGCGTCGGTCGTCTGCCGCCAGGTCAGCCAGGCGGTCGCGGCACTCGCGGTGCAGGCGACGAAGAGCAGCAGGACGAGGGCGCGGAGGCGGAAGCTCACGGGGTGAAGTCACCGGCTCCGGGGAAGGGGGCGGAGCGCGGGCGGGGCTGCGGGGCGCGGTCGCGGACGGCACCGGAGCAGGAGGCCTCGGTCCTGGAGCCCGCCGACCAGGGGCCTTCGGACCTGGAGTCCCCGGTCCAGGACGCCGCGGCCCAGGAGCCGGGAAGCTCCGCCGTGCCTTCAGGCACTCGGGACCCCTCGGGCTCCGGGTCGTCCTCCTGCGGCGCGATGAGGCGGTAACCGCGCCCGTAGACCGTCTCCACGACCCGGGGGAAGCGGCCGTCGGCCTTCAGCTTCCGCCGCAGGTTCATCACGTGCGCGTCCACGGTCCGCACCAGGACGCCCTGGTCGAAGCCGAAGACCCGGTCGATGATCTGGGCCCGGGTGAACACCCGGCCCGGTGACTGCGCCAGGACGTGCAGAATCGCGAACTCCTTCCCGGTCAGCGGGATCGGCACCCCCGCCAGCCGCACCTCGTACCGGTCGGGGTCGATCTCCAGCACCCCCACCCGCAGCACCGCGGCGGCGGGCGGTACGGCGTTCGCGCGGCGCAGCAGGGCGCGCACCCGGGCGGCCAGCTCGCGGGGGCTGTAGGGCTTGGTCATGTAGTCGTCGGCACCGAGGTCGAGGCCGAGGAGGAGGTCCTCCTCGGTGGCGCGGGCGGTGAGGAGCAGGATGGGCACCGGGGATTCCATCCGCAGTACGCGGCAGACGTTGAGGCCGTCGACGAGCGGCATCATCACATCGAGGACGATCAGGTCGGGCCGGGTGGTTCTGGCCCGGTCGATGGCGCTCCGGCCGTCGGTGACGACCTGGACGTCATGGCCCTCGCGCTCCAGATAGATCCGGATCAGCCGGGCCTGCTTGACGTCGTCCTCGGCGACCAGAATGCGTGACGTCACGACGGCTCCTCCCCTGGTGAACTCCCCCGTCACTGACGGATGTCCCTCCGCTACCGGGCGACTCTACGGTTCGGAAAGCGAACAAAAAGGGCGGGCTTCACGGTGACTTCATGATTGGCGGTACGGGGGTGGTCCAGCGGGTGGTCCGGTGGCGCTCTCCGGCCCGGTGTTCCGGTGGGTTCCGCCGGGATTGTCGGTGCGTGATGGTGAGGAAATCACGGCGAGGGGGGTTAACCCGAGAACGGTTCGGCCCGGCAGCCGGATGGGACGGGCGGTCCGTTCCCGGAAGGCTGGATGCATGATCGGAAACCGCGGCACCAGCAACGTCCACGGCACCACCGACAACCACGGCACCACCGACAACCACGGCACCACCGACAACCACGGCACCACCGACAACCATGGCACCACCGACGACCACGGCACCACCGACAACCACGGACCGGCGGGGCACCCCTTACGCGGCAGCGGCCGGGCGCGTACCGCCCTTCTGCTGTCGGGCGCCACCCTGGCCTCGGCCGTCCTGACCGGCGGCACCACCGCCCAAGCCGCGCCCGCCCCCGCCTCCGGCGCCCGGGCCGCCGTGCCCGTACTGACCTGGACCCCCTGCGTCCAGCCCGGCGGCCCGCCGGGCCAGGAGTGCGCGCAGCTCACCGTCCCCGTCGACTACCGCGCACCGCACGGCCCGACGATGCAGCTGGCCGTCTCCCGGATCCTCAGCACATCGCCCGGGGAGCGGCGGGGAACCCTGGTCGTGGTGCCCGGCGGACCGGGCAACTCGGGGGTGCAGCGGCTGACGCAGAAGGCACCGGCGCTGCAGGTCCAGCTCGGCGGCGCTTACGACCTGGTGGCCTTCGACCCGCGGGGTGTGGGCGGCAGTTCGAAGGCGGCCTGCGGGATCGACGAGAAGGACCGGAGGGTGGACAAGCTGCGCTCCTGGCCGGGCGCGGGCGGCGATATCTCGGAGAACGTGGCGCGGTCGCGGCGGATCGCGGAGGCCTGCGCCCGTAACGGCGGCGCCGCGGTGCGCAGCCTCAGCTCCCTGAACCAGGCCCGGGACCTGGACCGGTTCCGGCAGGCGCTGGGCGAGCAGAAGGTGTCGGTCTGGTCGAACTCGTACGGCAGCTATGTGACCGCGATCTACGCGGAGCGCTTCGGGCACCGCACCGACCGGGTGGTCCTCGACAGCAGCGGCGACCCGGACCACCGGCGGGTCGCCCGCCGCTGGCTGGCGAACGCCGGACCGGCGGTGGAGGAGCGGTTCGCCGACTTCGCGGCCTGGGCGTCCGACCCGGCCCGGGAGGCGCCCGGGCAGGAGCCGGGGCTGCGGCTCGCCGCACGGCCCGAAGAGGTCCGGTCGCTGGTCGTCGCACTCGCCGAACGGCTGGAGCGGCAGCCGAAGGAGCGTACGGACACCGCAGGCATCGCCCTGGACGGCGCGATCCTGCGGCACACCCTGTGGGGCGCGCTCTACAACGACAACTCCTTCCCGGTCCTGGCGAGGCTGATCCGGGACGCCCGGGACCCGGCGGCCGTCGTGGCGATACCGGGCGATGTGAAGAAGCCCCTCTCCGACCAGGATGCAGCCGTATTCATGGGGGTGATCTGCAACGACGTGACGTGGCCCGGTTCGGTCGCCGGATACGAGCGGCGGGTCGCCGCGGACCGGGCGCGGTATCCCCTCACGGGCGGTCTGCCCGCGAACATCGCGCCGTGCGCGTTCTGGCAGAACCCGGACCGGGAGAAGCCGGTCCGGATCACCGGTGAAGGGCCTGCCAACATCCTGATGATCCAAGCCCGCAGGGATCCGGCGACCCCGCACTCCGGAGCCCTGGCGATGCAGCGGGCACTGGGCGACCGGGCCCGGCTGGTGACGGTCGAACGCGGCGGCCACGGGGTCTATCTGGGGATCCGGAACCCCTGCGGGGACGCGGTGGTGACGAAGTTCCTGCTGACGGGGGAGCGGCCGGAGCGTGACATTTCCTGTGGTGGTTGACGCATAGAGATACGGGGGGTCCGGCCCCGGCCCGGCACGGGGGTGCGGGCCGGGGCGGGACCCTCCCTCCCGGACGGGGTCACCCTCCTGTGCCGGGCCCAACAAGCTGTGCCGGGACGCGTTTTGCCCCGCTCCCGGTATACGACCGGAGGGGGAGATCGTCCGCGGATTCTTTACGTCTCCCGGGCGACCACGTCCCTACCAGCGCCTGATCCCTTCCCGCGGCGGCGGACGGAAGGGTGGTTGGTGTCACCCACCACCCCCCTCTCCGGAAACGGAGCATGTCCCATGCAGAAACGACGGGTCCTTGCGCCCGCCCTTGCCGTCGGCGTGCTGGCAGGTCTCGCCCCGGCCCTCGGTGCCGCCCCCGCGATCGCCGCCCCCGCCGACGCGGGGACGCAGCAGACCGCCCCGGACTGGAAGCGGTGCGATCCGCCGCTGCCCGCATCCGCCCGGTGCGCCACGCTCAAGTTGCCGCTGGACTACCGCAAGCCCGGCGGCCCCACCGTCGACGTCGAGATCTCCCGCCGTACCGCGGGCGACCCGGACCTGCGCCGGGGCATCCTCCTCCTCAACCCGGGCGGCCCCAGCGGCTCCGGGCTCGGCATGCCGTGGGACACCGAGGCGCCGCTGCCGAAGGCGGTCACCGACCGGTACGACGTGATCGGCTTCGACCCCCGCGGTGTCGGTGCCAGCACCCCCCTCACCTGCGAGCTGCCGCCGGAGCAGCGGCAGCCGTGGCTTCCGTACAAGCCCGAGACCTTCCAGCGGACCGTGACGGAGTTCCGGGGCGTCGCCGAGAAGTGCCGGGCGAAGTACGGGGACGACATCCTCCACTTCAACACCCGCAACACGGCCCGGGACATGGACGCCATCCGTGCCGCGCTCGGCGAGCGGAAGACCAGTTTCCTGGGGTACTCGTACGGCACGTATCTGGGCGCCGTCTACGCCGAGATGTTCCCGCACCGCACCGACCGCATGGTGCTGGACAGTGCCGTCGACCCCGATCTGGCCTGGCAGAAGGACACCCATCTGTACGCCACGGAGGGGCAGCGCGCCTTCAGCCGCTGGACGGAGTGGGCGGCGAAGAACGCCGACCGGTACGGTCTCGGCACCACGCCCGCTGAGGTGTCCCGTACCTTCTGGAAGCTGGTCCGGCAGGCCGACCGCAAGCCGGTCCTCATCGGCGAGCACCGCTACGACGGCGCACAGCTCCGCTCGGCCCTGCGGCCGGCCTTCTACTCGCTGAAGGAAGCGTCCGAACTGGTGGTCTCGGTGCGGAAGGCGGCGGCGGGCGAGACCGTGCCGGGCTTCCCCGGCGCCGGTATGGCCATGGACGACAACGGCCACTCCTCCTTCACCGCCATCACCTGCGGCGACGCGCCCTGGACCCGTAACGTCCAGGGCTACCGCGCCGCCGCCGAACGGAACGCCGCCCGCTACCCCCTCTACGGCGACCATGCGTTCAACGTCACGCCCTGCACCTTCTGGGACAAGCCCGTGGAGAAGCCCACCCGGGTGCGGAACGGCGTCGGCGCGCTGATCCTCCAGAACGAGTGGGACTCGCAGACCCCGCTCATCGGCGCGCAGGGGCTGCGGTCCCATATGAAGAACGCCCGTCTGGTGACGGTCGACGAGGGCGAGGGCCACGGGGTGTACCAGGCCAAGCGGAGCGCCTGCGCGGATGATCTGACGACGGCCTATCTGGTCGGCGGCACCCTGCCCGCGAAGGACGTGACCTGCGCGAAGGACCCGGCCCCGGCCGGCGGTTCCGCGGAGCCGGTCCACCCGGCGATCGCGGAAGCGGCCCCGGGCACCTTGCGCTGACGCGAGCACCGGCCCCGGGCACTCTGCGCTGACCCGAGCACCGGCCCCGGGCCCGTCCGCAGCCGTGCGGTACGGGCGCGGGGCCCGTCCTCACTCCTGCTCGGGGAGCGCCCGCAGCAGTTCGGCCGTGCACGGCAGGTTGTTGTAGCGGAGCACCTCGTTGAAGTCGACGTTGATCACGCTGCCGTCACCTGCGTGCGCGGCGACCGCCAGGACCACCCGGCGCTGGTCGGCCGTGAGCGGGGCGCCGTCCTGGTAGGCCTCCTCGGGGAAGACGATGTCGAGCAGGGACCGGGCCAGGGAGGGGGCGGTGAACGAGTTCGCCCCGTCCAGCAGGGCGCACATCTCGTCCAGACAGCCCTGGGAGTGCTCGGGCGGCAGCTGGGACAGCACGTCGAGCGCATCGGCGGACGCGGAGCCCTCCGCGAACCAGTGCGCCCCGTAGCCGTCCAGGCCGGTGGTGTCGCCGACGGCGGAGGTGAGCAGCGGCAGCGCGTTCGGCAGCGGGTTCCCGCCGATCCGGACCCAGGTCAGCGCGGCGCAGAAGGCGAGCAGCGGATCCTCGTCCCCGAGGAACGGCTCCACCAGGGCTCGGGTCTCGTCGCCGGGCGCGAGGCCCAGGCAGAGCAGCAGATCACCGAGGTTCTCCCGGTCCCGCTCGCCGCCTTCCGGTGCGGCCTCGGCGGCGAGACGGTCCCGCAGGGCGGCCGCGGCGGCCTCGCCCGGGGCGGCGGCCAGCAGATGGAACGCGGTCTGCTGGGCCTCCCGGGAGATGCCGGGGCCCCCGGCGGCGAGCCGGGCCCACGTCGGAGTCGCGGCGCCGAGCCGGGTGCAGATCTCGTGGTAGGCGGGCTCCACGCCGTTCTTCCCGAAGAAGTCCGCGGGATCCTCCGCCCCGGCGGCCTCGGCGTACAGCCTCTTCAAATCCCCGGCGGCACCCAGGCTGCCGTCCCGGGTGACGACATGCAGCAGGAAGTTCAGCAGGTCCTCTTCCTCGGGCCGGGCCTCCAGCAGCGCGATCACGAACCGCAGCGCCGGACCGGCGATCTCGGAGATCGTGTGCTGGTGCAGCACGGTGTCCCAGATCGTGCCCAAGGCGTGGCCGGAGGCGAGCGGGTCCGGAACGGCGAGCCCCTTGAGCAGGAAGGGGAAAGCGTCACTGCCGCCGAAGAAGGTCTCGTAGTCACTCCACTCGACGTCGTCGACGCCCGCGAGGGCCTCCGGCACCGGCATGGTCCGCCAGGCGTGCACGGCGTGCGCGAACTGCCCCAGGTCGCCGCTGCGCCGTACCTCCAGCCCCTCGAAATCGGTCACGGCGCGTTCGGTGCCGTCCGGGCCGTCGACGCCGTACAGCTTCCACCGCCCCACCGGCCCGCCCCGGAGACCCGGCAGGACCGCGCCCTCCGCGATCACCGCGCCGGAGGCGTCCAGACCGCGCCACCACTCGACCGGCTCGTCGTCCACCACGATCTCGGACGGTACGACTTCGGCCAGGCGCGTCCCGTCCTCGTCGAACCACACCTCGGACACCAGGTCCTCGCCCCGCGTGGTGCGCTCGACCTTCACGGCACCGTCCTTGGAGAAGCGCCGCTGGACGAACGCGCCATCGTTTTCGGGCAGTGCCTCGGTCTCTTTCTCCAGTTGCCCCCGGTCGTACTTCCGGTACAGCAGGACCATGCCGTCGGGGCCGTACGTCCACTCCTCGGACGGCCACTCGTGCCGCCACGCCACCCACTCGCGGCGCCGGGCCGGGCGGCCGTCCCTGAACTCGACCACGATCGGCTCGACCCGCGCCTCGCTGAACGACATGTCCTTCCACAGCCGCCAGGTGCCGAGGGCGGCGCCGGTCGCCGGGTCGACCTCACCGACGGCCCACGACTTCAGACCCGCGATCCACACGGCGTCGTCCGGGACGACCTCCAGCCGCTCGGGCTCGTCGCGCGGATCCGTGAATTCGCCCCGGGGCGCGCCGGTGTCCCCGCTCAGCAGCCGCAGGGCGAGGGCGGACCGCCCCTCGGAAGCGGCGTGCAGCGCGGCGCCCGGCGAGCTGCCGAGCCCGAGGGCGAGACACTCCTCCACCGCCCGCTCGTCCCCGGCCAGGTCCGCCTCGACGAGCGGATTGCCCTGGCAGCCGGCGGTCGTGTTGATCCGGGCCAGCTGCTTGCCTTCGAGGTCGTAGTACTCGGCGGCCTTGAACCGGCCGTCGCTCTCCCAGAACCGGTGCAGCCCGACCTTCGGCTCCTCACCGCCCGGCTTGAAGCGCTGGAAGTACCAGTGCCGGTGCCGGGTGGCGTGCTGGGCGCCCTCCGGCACACCGGCAGGGAGGGGAGGTATCGGCTCCCCGTCGAGATCGACCTCGGATCCGTCGGCGGTGTAGAAGCGCTGCCGGACGAAGTACCCGTCCTCGTCGAAGTCCTGGACCAGACGCCGGATCGACTCCGGCAGCTCGGCCATGACGGTCTCCTGGGACGGGGCGTCCGCGCGGTGGAGCACCATGGTGGTCCGCTTCCCGTCCTCCCACGGCCCTTCGCTCGCGACGGATCCGTCGTCGTGGTAGCGGAATTGCGGCCCGTGCATCTTCCCGTCGACCCAGGTGCTGGTCTCGACGAAGGTCCCGTCGGCCCGCCAGCAGCGCCACTCCCCGGTCTTCCCCCGCTCCCCGGTCGCCCCCAGGGTCCACCCCGGCTCCTCCTCGTCCCACCCGGCCTCGGCGGG
Source organism: Streptomyces tsukubensis (assembly GCF_003932715.1). Lineage (NCBI taxonomy): Bacteria > Bacillati > Actinomycetota > Actinomycetes > Kitasatosporales > Streptomycetaceae > Streptomyces > Streptomyces tsukubensis. Next base: position 4,126,359 of record NZ_CP020700.1, read on the forward strand.
CACGCCGTCCGGTCTGCCGGGGGTGGTGGCTTCGTCCATGGTCATGCTCCTCGTTCCTGCCCTGCCGCGTACCGCGTTCGGCCGCGCGCGAGTGAACCGTCCACCGATGTGCCCCCGTGGCCGCTTGTGCGTGCGATCGGTGATGCGACGGGATGCTAGGCCCACCCACCGACAAGGCGGTACAGGGGTGGACTTCGACGGGTGCGGTGGTGGTGCGTCCGCAGATGCAGCAGGGGGCGGTGACGGGGTCCGGGGGTTTGGCCAGGAGGCCTTCGAGGTTCATCCGACCCAGGTCCAGGCGGGTCCGGGGCGGGAGGCGCGTACGGCGACGGGCTGTTCGAGCCGGATCCCGTACGGCGCGACGATGAGCCTGCGGCGGCGGGCCCGGGCTTGGAGGATGGCCTGTGCCTGGTGTTGGTCGGGGCTGGTCCAGGGCCGGGTCCAGGGGTCGGTACGCGGTGGCGGTGCCGGGACGAGGGTTGGCGGGTTGAGGAGAGTCCGTAACCGGTTGAGGGCCCGGTGGATAGGGTTTCGCATACGACGGATCAGCTCCTTGCGTAGCTGGTCGGTTGAGCCCCGACGGACCGTTGCTGCGGTCTGTCGGGGCGTTTGTGTGTACGTGGCTTGGGCGGTCCCGGCCCCGTGCCGGGGGTCGTATGCGGGGCCGGGACCTGTGTCCCGTACGCGGGGCATTGGGGGCTGCGGCGCGTACGGGAGCCTTCAGCGGCCGGTGCGCTGGGGGATCTTGCGCGGGGCCGGGCACTCGGGATGCGCGTAGAGGGAGGGCCGCGCCCCGGACGCGGAGAACCCGAGCATCACGAGGTTCTCCTCGGACCGCTCGACCGGCCGGTCGCAGTAGACGCAGTACTCGGGATCCGGAACGGCGGCGGGCTCATTGCCCATGGTCGTCCTCCGGGCTGTGTCGGCAGCGGGGGCAGCGGCAGGGCGGGAAGCGCAGCGGCTCGGGTGGGAGGTCGCGGGCGGCGTCGGCATGGACGACCGTGTGCGGTCCCCAGGTCCGGCCCGAGTCCCGGGAGACACGAAGCGTCATCAGAACTCTCTGTCCGCCGTCCGGAGGGCACCTGCCGGACAGTCGGCCGTCGTCGGTGATGGTCACGGAAACACGATGGACCGGACACGCTCCGTTGCGCGGCGTCGCTGAAGGCGACATTCCGGCGGCATGGAAGGCGTCAAATCGGTGTCATTGCCGGGTCGGTGGGCGTACCGTGCTCGCATGGCGACCCCGAACAGCGCGCTCCGGGCGGTCCGTATGGGCCTGCTCATGTCCCAGGACGACTTCGCCCGCGCGGTCCGCGAGGCCGGAATCCGCGCAGGCCAGCCCAACGATGCCAACAAGCGCCTGGTCCAGAGATGGGAGTCGGGCACGACCACCGCACCACGCGCCGTCTACGCCCGTGCCCTCGAAGCGGTCACCGGACTGCCCATCGACGCCCTCGGCTTCGACGGGATCGTGATAGCCCGTGTGACCGACACCGGACCCGCCGGAGACAGCGAGCCGAGCAGCCCCGGCACCTCACCGACCGCACGGGCCACTCCTGCGGCCATGCCCCACAACGCCCCGGCCACGGCCCACCGCAACTACTCGGGCGTCTGGCTGTCCCGCTACGAGTACTACTCCAGCAGCCGTGACGCCACCCACACCGGACTGCACTATGTGGTGATCCTCCAGCACGGCGACCGTCTCACCGTCCGCAGCCTGCCCGGCTCCTCCGACTCCCCTCTCACCATCGACCTCCACGTCGACGGCCATGTCGTCACCGGCACCTGGACCGAGCAGACCGCAGCGGACGGCTACTACCGGGGCGCCCGCTACCACGGGGCCGTACAGCTCCTCGTCGAACCGACCGGCCGCCGCATGGCCGGCAAATGGGTCGGCTTCGGAAAGGACTTCGACATCAACACCGGCCCCTGGACACTGACCTTCGAAGACGCCTCCACCACGAAGGCCACCCTGGCCTCCTACGACAGAAAACCCGCCGCTGACAGCTGACATCCCATGCCACTACGGGAACTTGCACCCCTGATCGGACGGAACTGACGTGCTGGTTTTCGAGGTCAAGAACGACGAACTCATGGAGTCCGTCGACCGGCAGGCGGCCAGGGCCGGTGTCACGGACGCGGCTATCGTTTCCCTGAGCTGGGCGGCACCCTTCCTCGAAGTGGAGACCATCGTCGCGGAGGCCGATGTGGCCGCGGCGCCGGCGGATGTGCGCTCGGTGCTCACGAGCCTCGGCATCGACGAGGGCGATCTGACACGAGAGTTGTACACGGACGCCGTACGGGCGCGCCGGTGAGCGGAAGGGTGACACGGCATGGTGACCATGGCTGTGACGGGGCATATGGACCTGACCGAGGAGAGTGTGGCTCTGGTCCGTGCTGCCCTGCGGGAACTGCTTGCCGGGCGGGGTAACGGGCTGACCGGGGTGTCGTGCATCGCGGCCGGTGCCGACAGCCTTTTTGCCGAGGCCGTGCTGGAAGCGGGCGGGCGGCTGGTGGTCGTCGTGCCGTCGCGGGACTACCGGGCGGCCAAGGTGAAGCCGGGGCACGCGGAGCTCTTCGACCGGCTGCACGGGGCCGCGGCCGAGGTCGTCGTCCTGCCGAACGAGACCGCCGACCGGACCGCCTACGAGTCCGCCAACCGTGAACTGCTGGCCCGCGCCGAGCGGCTCGTCGCCGTATGGGACGGCACGCCGCCCTCCGGGAAGGGCGGCGGCACCGCCGATACGGTCCTCGAAGCGCAGGCTGCCGGTATCCCCGTGGACATCGTCTGGCCCGAAGGGGCAAGCCGACGCGGCTGAGTGCAATGTGAACCTCTGGACACGAGCGTCACCGAACTCCTGCGAGCCACCGCGTGAAGGGCACCATGAATCCGACCCTCGGCGTGATCGTTCTGACCATGGGGGACCGTGAGCCGGAACTGCGCGCTCTTCTTGATTCGGTGGTCGGGCAGGACGGTGAGGCTGCCTCGGTGGTCGTGCTGGGGCAAGGTGTGGGGCTACCCGACTTGCCGGTCTGGGCGGAAGGTGTCGAGCTTCCGGAGAATCTCGGGGTCCCGGGCGGCCGGAACGCCGGGGTCGAGTGGCTGCGGCAGCACGGCGGCGTCGATGTGGTCGTGGTACTCGACGACGACGGGTTCCTCCCCCGGACCGACACCCTGCAACTGGTCAGGGAAGCATTTGCCGCCGAGCCCCGGCTGGGGATCGTGAGCTTCCGTATCGCCGACGAGGAGGGCCTCACCCAGCGCAGGCACGTACCCCGCCTGGGTGCCTCCGATCCGTTGAGGTCCGGGCCGGTCACCACCTATCTCGGCGGGGGCCATGCCATCCGTATGAGCGTGATCGACGAAGTCGGGGAGTTCCCCGCCCCGTTCTTCTACGCGCACGAGGAGACCGACTTCGCCTGGCGTGCCCTGGACGCCGGTTGGGACATCCACTACCGCGCCGATATGGTGCTCCGCCATCCCCGTACCGAGGCGTCCCGGCATGCCGTCTACTACCGCAATACCGCCCGCAACCGGGTGTGGCTGGCCAAGCGCCGTCTGCCCGCGGTCCTGGTGCCGGTGTATCTGATGACGTGGGCGGCGTACACCATGAAGCAGAGGCCGCCGAGGGAGGGCCTCAAGGCCTGGTGGTCCGGATTCTTCGAAGGCGTACGCACTCCGTGTCCGCCCCGCAGGCCCATCCGATGGCGCACGGTCCGGCGGATGACCCGCCTGGGACGCCCACCGGTGATCTGAACGGACTTCCTACTCGGGTTCGGGTGCCGTGGCCACCAGGAGGATCTGCGCGGCCTGGGTGATGTTGTCCGCGTGGACGGCGCGTGCCATGGCTTCGCGGGCGGCGTCCGCCCCCGTGTCCGGAGGGACCAACAGCAGCGCGAAGTGGTCGTTGTCGCCACGGGTGATGAGGACCGTGTCGTCCCCGACCGGGTCGGAGTCGAGGTGGACCACCTGGTCGTCCACGATCAGGCGGGTCGGGACCTCGTCCCAGGCGGACGAGTCCACGCCCACCCTGGTGATCGGCCCCAGATGCTCACTCAACACCCTGATCAACGCGGGCAGCTCGGTCTCGATATCGCGGGTCCGCGGCCACCACGCGCCGTCCAGGAGACCCTCCCGGGACCGCTTCGTCTCCAGCCGCAGCAGTGCCGCACCCGGTTTGACCGCCCGGTGGATCGCATCCGGCAGAAGCAGCGGCGGGGGCGTGTGAGAACTGTCCGAGTCGGCCATGGGATCCGTCCCTCTACCGGGCGCGGCCCGCGTCACCGCAGATCCGCACCGATGTCGACATCGGTGCCCGGTCGGCCGCGGGCACGAGCCCGTCGTCGTTTCACGATACTCCCCCCAGGCGGAAAATACCTGGTCGCGCCGGTCGTGGGCGCCCTGACAGGCGTACCCTGAAGACACCGGGAGTACTTCGCACACCCACTTCCACGCGGGTGTCATTTCCGGCGATCGCCTACGCCGGGCCGTCGACAGACAGCCCAGAGGCAGGTCCGCACCATGACCACCATCCTCGACCGGACCGTGCCCCGCGACCTCGCCACAGAGCTCCCGGCACGCTTGTCCCTCACACCGAAGACCACCCTCGCCGGTCTGCTGGACGGCGCCTGGTGGCCCCGCTCCCGCGATCTCGAAGCCGAGCTTCCCCCACTCGCGGCGGCACTCGACGGGGTCTGGGGGCGCATCACCCGCGTCGCCGTGAACCCCACCCGCTGGCCCGTCGTCCCGCGCACGGTCGCCATGGGCGGGCGCAAGATCCACGTCGGCTGGTTCACCGAACAGGACCCCGACAAGCTCCTTCTGCTCTCCTACACCGCCGGCCGCTGGGACCTGCTCGTCATTCCGCCCGAGACCGCACCCGCAGCCGCCGCCCGGCTGATGGCCGCCGCGGCGGTGCCGGGCAGCGTCCTCACCGCGGGCGTCCTGATGGCCGACGAAGGCGTCATCGGGCGCGGTATCCGGGACGCCGTGCGCCGGGAGTCCACCTGGGAGGACGAAGGCGGGGCCTTCCTGACCTCCTCCGGGAATCCGGCGGGCCGCTCCGCCCTGCCACCGCCCGGAAGCGGCAGCTGAGTTCCACCTGCGCCGCATCCTTGCCGCCCACCCGAAGGGACATCCCGCATGAAGCACATCGAGACCCGGACACTGCCGTCGCCCGGACACGCCGAGGTCCGCATCACCGCGCGCACCCCCGAAGCCGCCCGAGCTGTGGCGGAGGCGCTCCGCCGCTGCTTCGCCGGAGCGGAACAGCGCAGCTATCCCGGACCGAACGGTGACACCCTCCTCCACCTCACCGTGGACACGGCCGCCACCCCCGGCCCCGCCCGCTCCTGGCTGGCCGCCAGCCGGACCGCCGGTGACCACTCCGACGAGACCTCGGAACGCGTCGCGGCGGCCACGGACGGCCGGCACCGCTGACTGCCGGACCGGCGTCCCCGCTACTTCCCCGCCTTCATCAGCTCCACCAGTCCGGAGAAGCTGTCCGCCGCGCCGCCCTCCGCGATGCCCCGGCGGAAGAGGTCCACCACCGCCTGCGGCAGCGTCGTGTCGACTCCGGCGTCCTTCATCGTGTGCAGCACATGCTCCACGCTCGCCGTTCCCATCGCGAGGCGGTCCACATCGCCCTCGTGGTTCCCCGCGTCGATGCGCTCCGCGTAGAACGGGGTGAACATGTCCAGCGACGCGAACGTCTCCCGGGCGTGCGACAGCACATCCGCCGCCTTCAGGCCGTGCGCGTCGGCCAGGGCGATCGCCTGCCAGTAACTCAGCATCGACGTCCAGAACATGGTCATCCCGATCTGGTACATCAGTGCGGCGAGACCCGGGTCCTCGCCCCGGTAGTCGGGCCGGGTCAGCACGCCCAGGGTGTCCCGGTGGCGGTCGAAGGCGTCCCGCGGGCCGCTGTAGAAGGTGTACGTCCGCTCCGGGGCGCCGATCCCGGACGGCGGGGTGGTGACCCCGCCCGCCAGGAACTCCGCGCCCGCGGCGGTGACCCAGCGGGCGCCCTCGCGGGTCCGCTCCGGGGTGTCCGAGCTGAGGTTGACGACCGTCCGCCCGGCCAGCGCGCCCGCCACCGGCTTCAGCAGCGCGTCCATCGCGTCGTAGTCGGTCAGGCTCAGGATCACCAGCTCATTCGTGCCGAGCGCCGCTTCGATGCTCTCCGCGAGCCGCGCGCCCCGGGCGACCAGGGGTTCGGCGCGGGCCGGGGTCCGGTTCCAGACGGTGACCTCATGGCCTCTTTCGAGGAACGCCTCGACCATGGCGGCTCCCATGGGGCCCAGGCCGATGACGGTGACGGGGGCGGGGGTGGATGCGGACATGGGGGCTCCTTCGCCGGCTCTGCCAGGACTAAAACGAGCGCTCTATTCAGCGCGGTGCCGTGACTGTAGCACGACACTAGAACGAGCGCTCTAGTGAGGAAGGGATGGGTGTGGCGCCAGGGGGTGCAGGATGGTGCCAATCGGTGGCGCGTGGCGCCAATGTGTGGCCCGAGGGGTGCCCAGGGGCTTCCGGCTGAGCTGCCCTATGGGCGGCAAGGGTGCGTTTTTGCTGGTCAGTGCGGTCTGGTGCCAGCAGGGCGCAGGGTGGGCGCCAAGGGGCTTGCGTGTGGCGCCATAAAGGTGCCATGATGACGTCATGGACCTCACACCGTACGTCGAAACCGTTCGCCGCGAGTTCGCGGCGGCCTGCGAGGCCGGCGGGGAAGACTCCCGAGAGCTGGCGGAGCGGCTGAACGCCCCGCTGGAGGCGGCGACCCGCCTGGCCATGCTTCACGTGCTCTCCGCCGCCATGGACGAGATCACCCGCGAACTGGCGCCCGGCTCGGTCGACGTACGGCTGCGCGGGCTCGACCCCGACTTCATCGTGACGCTGCCGACCGCACACGACGACGCCACGCTCACGCCCACGCCCCTGCCCGCCGAACCGTCCAGGGCCCCCGCACCCGCCGAAGGCGACGACGGCAGCACCGCCCGCGTCAACCTCCGGCTCCCCGCCTACCTCAAGACCCTGGTCGAGGAGGCCGCGGCCCGCGAAGGGCTGTCGCTCAACGGCTGGCTGGTACGCGCCGTGTCCGCCCGGGTCGACCGCGGACCCGGGACGGCCCGGCCGCCGGAGACGACGCCCCGGGGCAGCGGAAAGAGCCTCCACGGCTGGGCCCGCTAGGCCCTGTCCGGGCGCCCCGCCCCACCCCACGACTTCACCTTCGTCACGTCCCGCCGACCGGGACGCCACCCCAGCACCCCAGACTCACGAGGACGGGACAGCCATGCCTGCTTACGCCACCGCCCAGCCCATCTCGGTCACCGCGCACGTCGAGGGCGGCTCCATCCGCTTCACCGCGACCGACCGCACCGACACCGTGGTCGACGTCCGGGCCCGCGAGCCGAAGAAGGAGCTGGACGCCCGGACCGCCGAGCAGACCGAGGTCTCGTACACGAACGGACTGCTCACCGTACGGACGCCCAAGCCCGGCATCCTCGGCCGGACCGGAATCGTCGACGTCACCGTCGAACTGCCCACGGGCTCCCGGATCGACATGACCGGCGCCTGGGCCCAGGTGGTCGGCGAGGGGCGGCTCGGCGAGGTCCGGGTGAAGACCTCCTCCGGCGATGTCCGCCTCGACGAGACCGGCCCGCTGAACCTGACCGCCTCCCACGGCTCCCTCAGCGTCGACCGGGTCGAGGGCCTCGCCGAGATGACCACCAGCTCCGGCAGTCTGCGCGCCGGCCTCCTCGACGGCCCGGCCGTCCTGAAGAACTCGCACGGCACCACCGTCGTCGGCGCCGTGACCGGCGAACTGCGCGTGAACGGCGCCAACGGCGATATCGAGATCCGGCGCGCCGAGGACTCCGTCACCGCGGTCACCGCGCACGGCACCGTCCGCGTCGGTGAGGTGGCCCGCGGCACCGTCCAGCTGGAGACCTCCTACGGCGCCATCGACGTCCGCGTCCGCGAGGGCTCGGCCGCGTGGCTCGACCTCAACTCGGGCGCAGGCCAGGTCCGCAACACCCTCGCAGAGTCCGGCGCCCCGGAAGGAGCCGAGGAAACCGTCACGATCCGCGCCCGCTCCCGCTACGGCAGCGTCGACGTCCTCCGCGCCGCCCAGGTCTGACCCCGCGCGCCGCACCCCCGGTGCACAGCGCGCCCGAACCCCACCCCACCCCACCGCTTCTTCGACCCGGAGTCCCCCATGTCCTCATCCGCCATCCCCGCCCCCAGGCGAGCGGACGCCCCGCCGTCGGCCGCCGGAATCTCCGCCACCGGACTGCGCAAGTCGTACGGCGAGAAGACCGTCCTCGACGGCATCGACCTCTCCGTCCCCGCAGGAACCGTCTTCGCGCTCCTCGGCCCCAACGGCGCCGGGAAGACCACCGCCGTCAAGATCCTCTCCACGCTGATCTCCGCCGACGGCGGACAGGCCCGGGTCGCCGGACACGACCCGGCCGCCGAACCGCAGGCCGTACGCGCCGCGATCGGCGTCACCGGACAGTTCTCCGCCGTCGACGGCCTGATCACCGGTGAGGAGAACATGCTCCTGATGGCGGACCTGAACCATCTCCCGAAGCGCGAGGGCCGGCGCGTCGCCGCCGAACTGCTGGAGCGCTTCGACCTCACCGACGCCGCCAAGAAGCCCGCCTCCACCTACTCCGGCGGTATGAAGCGGCGCCTGGACATCGCGATGACCCTCGTCGGTGACCCGCGGATCATCTTCCTCGACGAGCCGACCACCGGCCTCGACCCCCGCGCCCGCCACAACATGTGGCAGATCATCCGCGGGCTGGTCTCCGGCGGTGTCACCGTCTTCCTCACCACCCAGTACCTGGAAGAGGCCGATCAGCTCGCCGACAGCATCGCCGTCCTGAACAACGGGAAGATCGCCGCCCAGGGCACCGCCGACGAGCTCAAGCGGCTCATCCCCGGCGGGCACGTCCGCCTCCGCTTCTCCGACCCCGCCGCCTACCGGAACGCGGCCTCCGCCCTGCGCGAAGCGGCCCGGGACGACGAGGCCCTCGCCCTCCAGCTCCCCAGCGACGGCAGCCAGCGCGAACTGCGCTCCATCCTCGACTGGCTGGACTCGGCCGGTGTCGAAGCGGACGAACTGACCGTGCACACCCCCGACCTCGACGACGTGTTCTTCGCCCTGACCGGCGCCGGAAAGACCCAGGAGATTGCCCGATGAGCGCCCTCGCCCTCGCCGTCCGCGACACGTCCACGATGCTCCGGCGGAATCTGCTGCACGCCCGGCGCTACCCGTCGCTGACGCTGAACCTGCTGCTGACGCCGATCATGCTGCTCCTGCTGTTCGTCTACATCTTCGGCGACACCATGAGCGCGGGCATCGGCGGCGCCGCCGACCGGGACGCCTATATCGCCTTCCTCCTGCCGGGCCTGCTGCTGATGACCATCGGCAGCACCACGATCGGCACCGCGGTCTCCGTCTCCATGGACATGACCGAGGGCATCATCGCCCGCTTCCGCACGATGGCCATCCACCGCGGTTCCATCCTCATCGGACATGTCATCGGCAGCGTCCTCCAGTCGATCATCAGCGTGGTCGCCGTCGGCGCGGTCGGTGTCGCCATCGGCTTCCGGTCCACCGACGCCACGCCCCTGGAGTGGTTCCTCGCCTTCGGTCTGCTCAGCCTGTTCGCCCTGGCGCTCACGTGGATCGCCGTCGGCATGGGGCTGGTCAGCCCGAACGCCGAGGCCGCCAGCAACAACGCGATGCCGCTGATCTTCCTGCCGCTGATCTCCACCACGTTCGTCCCGCTCGACGCGATGCCCGGCTGGTTCCAGCCGATCGCCGAGTACCAGCCCTTCACCCCCGCCATCGAGACCGTCCGAGGACTCCTCCTCGGCACCGAGATCGGCCACAACGGCTGGCTGGCCGTGGGCTGGTGCCTCGCCCTGACCGCGCTGGGCTACTTCTGGTCCAAGTCGGTCTTCAACCGCGACCCCAAGTAGGTCCCGGCCGGCAGGGAAAGGGAAGCAGGCAGGCGGCGGGCTCCGGTGCGGACCGGGGACTGCCGCCTCCGGCCGTTCCGTACCGTACGTACGCCGGTAACCGCCCGCTCCTTCAGCCGCTCACCGCGCGGAGGTTACCGCCACTTCTGGTAGAGGCCGTTGTTGACAGTGTGCGTGTAGACCCGCTTGGCGGTGTTGCTGTCGAGCATCAGCCCGGTGGCGACGTTCTTGAAGGTCCTCATGTTCTGCGCGTCTATGGAGATCTCCCACATCTGGTAGGAGCCGCCGTTGCAGCTGAGGGTGTACGCCCTCCCCGAGGTGTTGCTGTCGAGACAGAGGCCCGTCGCGACGTTCCGCACCGTGTAGCTGGAGAAATTGGGAGTGTAGGCGACGGTCCACGTCTGGTACTGGTTACTGATATCGCAGACGTTGGTGTAGGCGCGCCCGGAGCTGTTGCTGTCCAGGCAGAAGCCGGTCTGGACGTTCTGGATCAGCCTGGTGGTCGACGCGAGGGTCGCCGCTTGCGCCTGCGATGCCGAGGCGAGGACTCCGGCACCGGCCAGAGTCAAGGAAGCCACAGCGGCGGCAAGGCGATTTTGCGTAAACATGGTTTTCCCTTCAACGGTTGCTCGGGCTGACGCGTGGAAACGTAGCCGAGGCCGATCGGAGGGAACAGAACACTTACAGCCAGTGCGTTTTCGGCAAGCAAATCCCGTGCTGCATACAGGAATTGGGGTGTCGGGACACTCTGCGAGCCGACGGGATCCGGACAGCAGGGTTTCTCTTCAGTGCGCGCCCCGGAGCGTATTCATCCGCCCGATGCGGACTCCCTCCGGCTGCCGTACGAGGCGCGCATGGCGGGCCCGGGTGCCGTTCCCGGCCGCCGGGCGGCTGCTCGTCCGGCCGAGCCGCGCGCCCGGGACCGCCGACGGGGTGCTGCCGGGCCCGGCAGCCCGCGCGGACGCCCTGTCCCCCGGCCCGAACACACCCCGCGCCCCGGCCGCCAGCGCCCGTACCCCGGCCGCCAGCGCCCGTACCCCGGCCGCCAGCGCCGACCCCAGCCGCTTCACCACTGCGACGACAACGCCGACCTGCCTGCTCCCGGAACGCGCGTTCATGAGCCCGACCTCCCGTATCGCGGTGTGTGCCGTCGACATCCGTATCCATACGGTCGACACCTACGAGATGCTCCGACCCCTCCATTTCGTCGCACCCGCGGGCTGTGAGCCGGGTCACTTCGGTCAGGGCCGCCCGGCCGCCGCCCGTACGATCGCCTCCTCCAGCGACGCGAGCCGCTCCACCAGCCCGCCGTACGGATCCCGCTCCGCATCCCGGGCCCGCGCGTACGCCTCCTGCACCGCGGCCCAGCGCACCGCCCCCGCCTCGTCGAGCGTCCCGCGCAGCGCCGCCAGCTTCAGCAGGTTCGCCTCGGTGTCCCCGGGCAGCGCCTGCGCCTCCGCCGTGTAGTGGTCCGTGACCACCGCCGCGACCTCCGCCTCCGTCATCGCCGGGCTGAGCCGCTGCACGATCCGGTTCATATTGCGGTACGAACCCTGGAGCCGGAACGGCGGTTCGGTACGGGCCGCCTCCGACACCCCCGCGGACGCGATGTACGCCGAGTTGACCGAGAGGACCGTCTCCCGGGCCGCCAGCACCTGCCGCAGCACCCCGAGGATCCGCTCCAGTTCCCCCGCGGCGTACGGATGGAGCAGCCCGTCGCGGCGGGCCACCGGGTCCCCGGCCGCGAGCCGTACCAGCAGCTCCACGTCCGACCGCTCCCGCCCGGCCAGCGCCGCCAGTTCGGGGTGCGAGGTCAGCGCGTTCTCCACGAAGCTCAGCCGGAACGCCTCCTCCTTCCCGCTCAGTACGTCTCCGAGGTTCCACACGTCGGCCCGGTTGGCCAGCATGTCCGGCAGCCGGAACCTCTCGCCGGATCCGGTGTACGGATTGCCCGCCATCACCACCGCGAACCGCTTGCCCCGCAGATCCCGCCCGCCGAGGGTGCGGCTCGCATCGCACAGCGGCAGGAACTTCTGGAGCAGTTCGGGCGAGGTGTGCTGGATGTCGTCCACGTACAGCAGCACGTTGTTGCCCGCCGCGACCGCGAAGGCGATCTTCTCCAGCTCGGCGCGGGCCGCCGCGTCCGGCGCCTGCTCCGGGTCGAGGGAGACCGTGCCGTGCCCCAGCGCCGGACCGTCGACCTTGACCAGCAGCAGCCCGAGGCGCTCCGCGACGTACTCGACGAGCGTGGTCTTGCCGTAGCCGGGCGGCGACAGCAGCAGCAACAGGCCGCCGCTGTCGGTCCGTTTGGCGTCGCCCGCCGCGCCGAGCTGCCGGGCCAGGCTGTCGCCGACGAGCGGCAGATACACCTCGTCGACGAGCCGGTTGCGGACGAACGCGGACATCACCCGCGGCCGGTACTCGGCCAGCCGCAGCCGGGCCCGTTCGGCGTCCACGAGCCGGGACCGCAGGGCGCGGTAGGCGCGGAATCCGGGCACGTCCCGGCCGGCGAACACGGTGGTACGGGAGAGGAACTCGTCCAGCCCGAGGTCCAGCGCGCCCCCGCTGATCCGGGGGTGGTTGCCGAGCAGGCCGTCGACGGTCACGGCGGCGGGGCCTTCGGCGTCGTAGCGGTCGAGGTCCGGATACAGCTCCAGGGCCACGGCTTCGGCGAGCACCCCGGGCGGTACGTCGCGCCCGGTGGAGCGGGCGTAGGAGGTGAGCCAGCCTTCGGTGATCCGCCGAACCGTCCCGGGCTCATCGCCCTCGTGGCCCGTCCCGCGGTACGCCCCGTCCACGGTTTCCCGGAAGGCCGCCACCAGCGTCCGGGCCGCCGGGCCCGTCACAAAGCCGCGGCCGCCCGCCAGCTCCTCCACCAGATACCCGGCCGTCTCCTCCGCCGAATCGTTCCCCGCCGTACCGCCCGACGCGCCCTCCGACCCGGCGATCGCCTCCGCCAGCTCCTGGTGCAGCGCCCCCAGCGCCGGAGACGGCCCGAACCGCTCCCGCGCCGCCACCAGCGACACCGCCTCCCGCGTCCACCGCGCCCGGTCCGCCGCGTCCGCCCCCGCCCAGAACGCCTGGGCCCGCGCCCGCTCCCCGCCCCCGTACCGCAGCAGCCCGCACACCGCCCACAGCCCCGCCGCCGCCCGCAGCACCGCAACCGCGTCGTGGTCGTGGACCCCGCGCTCGTACCCCTCGTCGTACGCCTCCGCCACCGCCCCGGCCACCAGCTCCGCCGGATCCCCGCCCGCGACGGCCGCGGGCAGCAGCCGGGCCGCCAGATACTCCGCGCGGTAGACCTCCGGCGACTCCGACGGCAGCGACCGCCCCCAGTAGGGCCGCGCCGCCGCGAACTCCGGGCCGCCGCCGACCGGCCCCCGCCAGTCCGTGCCCGTCAGCGCGAACACCATCCCGTCGCCCTGCGGCAGCAGCGTCAGCTCCGGCTCCCGCGCGGTGACCGCGAACGCGTGCCGCCCCAGCCGGATCGTGCCCCCGCCGTCACCGAACAGCTCGCGCCGGTCCCGCAGCGCCCGTACTGCCTCCGCACGGGCCGCCTTCAGCCGCCCCTCCACCTCCTCGGCCCGCACCGGATCACCGAGTTCCCGCAGTTCGGCGGCGGTCCGCCGGATCCGGGCGACCATCGGGTCCGAACCGAAGTACGCGTGCAGCGCATCGCTGCCGTCCAGCGCCGCCGCCCGCCGGGCCACCGCCTCCAGCACCCGGCGCGCCGACTCCGCGAGCCGCTCCGTGCGCCGCGCCCGCTCGTCGTCCAGCGACTGGCGGCGCGCCGAGAACGCCTCGTACACCTCCGTCCGCTTCCCCGCGATCTCCGCCAGGAAGCCGTCGTGGTCGGGGAAGCGGGACTCCAGGTTCTCCAGCTTCAGCAGCAGCGCGGCGAGCCGCTCGTCGCAGTCCTCCGGCGTCCCGGCCGCCGCCAGCCCGCCCGTCACCGACTGGGCGAGCAGGGCGAGTTCCGCCGCGAACTCGGCCCGCCCCTCCCGGTCCGCCAGCTCCCGGCGGCGGCCCGCGAGGGCGGCGCGGGCCCGGTTGACCAGGGCGGAGACGGCCGCGATGCGCTCCAGGATGCCGGTGCGGACCGTGGTGTCCCCGATGTCGAGCCCCGCGACGACCTCGGTCAGTTCACCGAGACCGGCGGCGCGCGCGTCCAGCCCCGCCACCACCTCACCGGCCTCCGCGGCCGTCGTCAGCCCGGCGGCCCGGTCCGCCAGCGCCGTGATCTCCGCGCGGTAGCCGTCGAAGGCCTCCTCGCGGGCGAGGAACGCGATCGCCCGGCGGCCCGCCGAAGCGGTGTCCGCCGCGACGTCGTCCGCGAGCGCGTCGATCGCGCCGGTGTCCGCGTACCGCAGCTCCTTCAGCGCCAGCAGCCGGCCGCGGGCCGACCGGAGTTCGGTGATCCGCCCGATCCACTCCTCCGCCGATGCCGGGGACTCGCCGCGCACCCGCCGCACCAGCCGGGCGATCGCCGCGGCCTCCCCGGCGAGTGCCTCCGCGGCCTGCCGGGTCAGCTCTCGTACGGCCGCGAACTCCTCCACCGCCGAGGCCGCGGTGGTCCGGATCTCCTCCAGCGGGCCGCGCAGCCCCCCGGCGTCCGCGTCGCCCAGCCACGGATGCCGGTCGGCGGTCCGCTCGCAGTCGGCGGCCAGCGCCTCGTAGAGCCCGGCCGTCGGCTCGCCCGCCGCGGCTTCCACGGCGCCGCGCGCGACGGCGAAGGCATCCGCGACCGCCCGCACCAGGGACGCGTTCCCGATCCGGGCGAGCGGGCCGTCCGGATCCCCGGCGGGGGCGTGTTCGCCGTGTTCTTCGGAGATGTACGGGCTCCGCCAGATCTGCACCTCGTGGGTACGGGACGGCTCCCCGCCGTCCGGCGCGGCGAGCGCCACCAGCGTGCCGTCGTCGAGCAGCGCCCAGCCCTCGCAGCCCAGCGGCGCCACGACCTCCTTGCGGACGGTGTCGTACGGCAGCAGGACGCACCGGCCGCCGTCCGGGGCGCGGAACGCGTAGAGCACGCTGTCGCCGCCGGGGGAGCGGACGGCCCGCTCGAAGGCGGCGTCCGGGTGCGGATCCTCGAAGGCCTTGGCGGATCCGGACCCGGCGGACCGGACATAGCCGCCGGGGAAGACGACGCCCTGGTCGTCGGGGAGCCGCCGCAGCGCGCCGCCCGCACCTTCGAGACGGGTCACCGAGCCGGTGAGGGTGTGGACGACGAGCTGCCGCACGGCGTCCTCGTTGTACGGGCGGACCCGCAGCAGCACCAGGGGTCCGACGCGGGCCCAGGACACGTCCGCGTCCGCGAGGGCCTGGAGAGGCTCGGCGACCGGCTCGGAGAACACGCCATCGGGGGCGGTGCTGTCGGCGGTGCCGTCGCTGGTTTTCACGGTCAGCGTGCCGCCGGTCGTCGACACGTACACGCCGCCGGTGATCCGGATCTGCGGATGGCGGCCCGGGACATGGTCGTCGCGGCCGGTCGCGGTCCAGACGATGTCGTCCGGCGGCGGCGCGGCGGCGAGATCGCGCTCCCCGCGCCCGTCGAGGAATCCGAGCGGCGAAAGGGACCAGCGCAGAACGCGTACGTCGTCGTTCTTGCCGGTGCGGAAGACGGCGAGGAGCCGGTCGTGGGTGACCAGCAGACGCGCGGGCCTGGCGCCCTGGAAGAAGCGGCAGAGAGCGGCGAACTCGGTCCGGAAGGCGGGGTCGTCGAGGAGCCCGGGGACGGCGTCCTCGGGGAGCGGGGCCAGCTCGCGGTCGTACAGCGCGAAGACATCGGCGGGTTCGGTCGTCGGGGAGAGCGCGGCGGGCGCGTCGCGGAGGAGGAGCAGCGCGCCGCCGACCGCGACGAGGTCGCGGGGCGTACCGGGTGCCGCGGTACGGAGCCGACCGGTCCCGGCGAGGGAGAGTTCGGCGCTCCCGAAGGCGGCGGTACGGGCCCGGTCGAGCGCCCCCGCCCGCTGCGCCAGCTCGTCCCCGCGGGCCCGCAGCCGGTCCCGCAGCACCTCGTAGGTCCCCGCGTCCATGGTTCTCCTCCGTGTCTTTCGTACCTCCGCGGCCCGGCGCGCCCGCGGTGGTGCCCGCGGCTGCCGTCCCCCGTGGCGGCAGCCGCGGAACTCTCCAGGTGGGTGGGGCCCCGGGCTCTCCGGTCGGGCCCGCGGCTGCCGCCCCCCGCGCGGCAGCCGCGAAACCCTCCCTGCCCGGGGCCCGGGCTCAGCCCGTGCCGTTCAGCCCGCTCGTCCCGCTCAGGGCGCTCGTCCCGCCCAGCCCCGCCAGGGACTTGTCCGCCAGGCCCAGCCGCCGGGCCGCGTCCAGCAGCTGCCCGAGCTGTCCCTCCGCGCCGCCGCCCGAGCGCATCAGCTGCGTCAGGAACGCCGACACCGTCAGGTTCTGCACATCGGCGGCCGACACCGACCCCAGCACCGACGCCAGGTCGTCCGGGAAGGCCCGGGAACCGTCCAGCCACGGCCCGGCGAGCTGCTGCACGGTCGACGACTTCTCCACGAACCCGTCGACGCCCTTCCCGAGCGCGATCGCGCCGACCAGCCGGTCGAAGAAGACCGACTCCCCGCCCACGATGTCGATATCGGCGTTCTCCAGCCCCACCGAGATGAGCTGCGCCTGCGCCTCCGCGACCTTCCGCTGCGTGTCGAGCCCCGCGAGCCGTACGTCCCGCTCCGCCTCCAGCCGCAGCCGGTACTCCTCGTGCCCTCGGCCCGCCTCGTCCAGCGCGGCCATCGCCGCCGCCTTCTCGGTGAGCCCGGCGGCCTCGGCCGTCAGCTTCTCGCGGACGCCGTCCGCCTCCGCCTTCAGCCGCTCGGCGAGCGCCGCCGCCTCCGCGCGGCCCGCGCGCTCGATGACATCGGCCTCCTTCTCGCGGACGGTGACCGCGGCCAGGCCCTCGGCCGCGGCCTCCGCCCGTACCCCCTCCGCCAGGCGGATCTTCGCGCGGGCGTCGAGTTCGGCGGACTTGTTGCGGGCCTCCGCGAGGGTCAGCTCCTCGGCGGCCCGGTGGACGGCGGACTGCTCGGCGGCCTCCGCGGCCTTGATGTCGCGGACCAGCTGCTCCTGCGCCGCCGCCTCCGCCGCGATGACGACCTTCTGCCGCCCCCGCTCGGCCTCCTCGACCGCGCGCAGCCGCTTGATGGACTCCTCCTGCTCCGCGACGGTACGGTCCACGGCGACCCGCTCCCGGATCACCTCTGCGATCTCGCGGCGCTCCGCCTCGACCTCCTTCTCGGCGGAGATCCGGGTCAGCTCGGTCTCCCGCTCCCGGGCGATGACCTCCAGCAGCCGGTCCTTCTCGATGCGCTCGTTCTCGATGGCGATGACCCGCTCGCGGTTCTTCGCGGCGACGGCGACCTCACGGGTCTGGTTCTCGCGGTGGACGCCGAGCTGCTCCTCCGTCTTGAGGAACGCGGTCTGCGCGCGCAGCCGCTCCTCCTCCACCACCCGGGCCGTCTCGGCCTCCTCGCGGGCCCGCGAGGTTTCGATCTCACGGCGCTGCCGGATCTCGGCGTCGGTCTGGCGGCGCTCCAGTTCGAGGATCGCCTCGCGGGCGTCGACGTTCTGGCGGGTGATCTCCTTCTCCTCGTCGCGCAGGTACTCGTTGGTGCGGACGTGTTCGACGGCGGTCAGCTCGGTGATCTTGCGGATGCCCTGGGCGTCGAGGATGTTGTCGCGGTCGAGCTGGGCGAGCGGGGTCTGCTCCAGATAGTCGATGGCCGCGTCTTCGAGGCTGTAGCCGTTCAGATCGGTGCCGATGACCTGGATGATCCGGTCCCGGAACTCGTCGCGCTTGGTGTAGAGGTCGGTGAAGTCGAGCTGTTTGCCGACGGTCTTCAGGGCCTCGGAGAACTTCGCGTTGAACAGTTCCTGCAGGGTGGCCTGGTCGCTGGCGCGGGCGGTGCCGATGGCCTGCGCGACCTTGATGACGTCCTCGACGGTCTTGTTGACGCGGACGAAGAACGAGATGCGGATATCGGCGCGGATGTTGTCGCCGCAGATCAGGCCGTCGCGGCCGGTGCGGGAGATCTCGATGGTCTTCACCGAGATGTCCATGGTCTCGGCCTTGTGGAGGACGGGCAGGACGACCTGGCCGGTGAAGGTGACGTCGACCTTTCTCATCTTGGAGACGATCAGGGCCTTGCCCTGTTCGACCTTGCGGAAGAGCCGGCCGAGTACGAGGACGGCGACGACGACGAGGAGGAGGACGAACGCGACGAGCAGCGCGGCGCCCAGGGTGATGGCATCCATGAGGAAATCTCCGGAGTTTCGGAGCGGAAGGCGCCCACGGGTCCCGTGCGGGGACGTCAGGAGGGGGCGACCCAGAAGAACTCGCCGGCGGAGTCGTACGCGTACAGCAGCGCGGAGCTGCCGGACGAGAGCGCGTACGCGTCCTCGGCGGACTGGCGGACCTGGACGACGGCGGTGGAGCCGTCCCGCGCGGTGACCTCGGCCTGGCCGAAGCCCGCGTCCACCCGTCCCGTACGGATGGTGCAGGTCAGCCCGATGAAGTCGTGGCGGGACGGCCCGGGTTCGTCGGGGAAGAGGGTGGCCAGCGGGCGGACGAGCAGGCGGGTGAGCCACCAGGAACCGCCCAGGGCGGCCACCAGGACGAGGGGCCCGAGCGCCGCGGCGAGCAGGACGGATCCGGTCAGGCTCAGAAACCAGCCCAGGGCGATGAAGAGGGAGGCCGAGACGGTCACGGGGACGCCGCCGAGCCCGAGGGCGGAGGCGTCGAGATCGCCGTCGAAGCCGTCGTGGCCGACGGCGCCCAGCAGGACGAGCAGCCAGAAACCGAGCACGACGACGAGGGCGGAGGTGAAGAGGAGGGTGGGGAAGGCGGCGACGTTTCGCAGGAACTCGTCCATGCCGTACCCTCCTCTCCCTTTCCTGCCCCCGGCCAACGAGACCGATCATGCTGGGGGAATGTGCCCCTCCGCATTGCCGTCGTCCGGCAGTCTTTACGCTTCCTTAATGCCGGTGGCGCACCACGAGGGGGAAGAGATGCTGGAGAGCGGATACATCCGGATACTGACCGACGCCTGCGCGACGGGCCGCCGTCTCACCCGGGACGAGCGGGAGTCGCTGCGGGCGGGCGGTGAACGGGCGGCGGAGGCCGGTACGGGACTGCGGGAGCTGGTACGGGGGCAGCTGGCGGCGGCCGAGTCCCTGCGCACCGGGCTCCCGCGCCAGGCGGCGGACCACCTGCTCTCCATCGTCGCGGAGGCGGTGGACGTGTTCGCGGAGGGTCATGAGCGGGCCCAGCGGCTTGCCGTCCGCAGGCAGGAGGCGGCGCGCCGGGAGTTCATCGACGACCTGCTGTACGGGCGGAGCGACCTGGGCCGGCTGGCGGAGCGTGCCGAACGCTTCGGGCTGCTGCTGTCGCATGCGCATGCGGTCGCCGTGGCGGAGGGCCCGGAGCCGTACGACGACGGCTATCCGGTGACCCGCCAGGTGGAGGCGTCCCTGCTGACCCGCTTCGGCGACCGCCATCTCCTCCTCACCACGAAGGACGGGCGGCTGATCTGCATCGCCCCGGGGGACCAGCAGGACGTGCTCCGGTACTTCGCCAAGCAGGCTTACGCGGCGACGGACGGCGGCCGGGTCGCGGTCGGCCGCGCCCACCCGGGCCCGGGCGGGGTGGTCCACTCGTACGAGGAGGCCCTCAACGCACTGGACCTGGCGTCCCGCATGGACCTGGACGCGCCGGTGCTCCATGCGGCGGACCTGCTGGTCTACCCGGTCCTGACCCGCGACCGCCAGGCGATGGCGGACCTGGTCCTGTCGGTCCTGGGCCCCCTCCGCACGGCCCGCGGCGGCGCCCGCCCCCTCCTGGACACGCTGACGGCTTACTTCGACACGGGCTGCGTGGCGGCGGAGGCGGCGCGCCGGCTGTCGCTGAGCGTGCGGGCGATGACGTACCGCCTGGACCGCATCCACAAACTGACGGCAGCGGACCCGTCCGACCCGGTCCACCGCTACACGCTCCAGACGGCGGTCATCGGCGCGCGGCTGCTGGGCTGGCCGGAGCGGGAGCTGTAGCGACCGCCCCCGTTCGCCCGTAACAGGTTGCCACCCCTTGCCACCGAGGTTACATTTATTGCAGATGGCCCGTTCGTCGGATGGAGGTGCACCTATGGCTCGCACAAGCGTCCTCGCACGCGCCACGAAGGTCGAGCCGCACGGCGCGCACCACGACGAGCTGGCCGAAGCGGGCCGGATGGCTCCGGACGATGTCGAGGTGATCCTCAGAGGACCGGGCGGTGCGGAGGTCACGCTCCCCACCGAACTGGTCCGACTCCTCATCGCCTCGGCCGGCGAGCTGGCCCGAGGCCACACGGTCATGGTGCTCGCCTCGGAGGCTCAGCTGTCCCCCGGTGAGACGGCGGAGTTGCTGGGCCTGTCCCGCCCGTTCGTGGTCCGCCTCCTGGACAGTGGGGAGATCCCCTCGACCCATCTGCCGGGCAGTACCCACCGGGTTGTCCGCCTGGCTGATGTCCTTTCCTTCCAGCAGCGCCGCGAGCGTCGAAGAGAAGGCCGGCGTCAGATCGCGGAGTTGCTGGACGAGTCCTGACGCCCGGCGCTGCGCGAGCCGCTCCGGCCCGACCTGGTCCGGAACACCGGCCCCGGTCGAACCGGACGCGATCCTCGCGCTGACAGCCGACCGTGCAGGGGGCGCCCCGACCCGCTGCCGAACGGGCCGGGGTATCCCTCAGTCCAGCGGGTAGGTCACCGTCTCCGCCACCTGAGGGCTGTGTGCCCGGGCGGCCGCCCGGACGAGTTCCTCCGCCCGGGGATCCGACTCGTCATGAGCGTCACTGATCCACTCGCAGGAGCACGAGGCAACGAAGTACGGGATGTGCTGGTCGCGTTCGCGCCGGGGCGGGTTGGCGTATCGCACGTGCCAGATGTCCACGAAGTGCGACTCCGGGGGCGTCTCCTTCGTCCCGGCGGTGGATCTGCCGCGGCGAAGGAAGGAGCCCCAGATTCCGGATATGCCCATGCCGATGATCGTGGCCCGGCCGCGCACCCGCTGACCAGCCCCGCGACAGAAATTCGGCGCGGAACCCAGGGATTTCTTCCGGATCAGGCCGGATCAGCCCGGCACGATCCGGAAGAGACGGCCTAACCGCCGTCGGCGCCTCCGCTGTTGTCTCCGCCGCCACTGCGCCCGCCGCCGCGGCTCTTCCCGAGCGCGCGGGCGACCGCTCCGGCGAACAGGGTCACCGCGGCCACCCTCCGGACCCACGGTGGCCCACCGCGCTCGGACCACACCACACAGACACCCCCGAAGGCGACAAGCACCAGAACACCAATGAGCGCGATCTCCATATGCCCTCCGGCCGACTCTCGGGGTTGCTGCCCGACAACAACGACTCGCTCTACCGGAAGAAGGCTCCCATGGCCTTTCGGTTCCCCCGGCGGTGTCCCCGGCAAGATCCGGAAGACACGGCCTAGGCGCGCGCCCGTACCGGGAAGAGCGCGTCCAGCCGCGGTGTCTCCGGCTCCTCGACGACCCCGGCCTCATCCTCCTCGGGCGTGTCCCGCCCCTCCTGGAGCGCCTCCAGCGCCTCGTAGAACGCCTCCTCGTCCTCGCCCGCCAGCGCGTCGAAAGCCTCCTTCGCCACGTAGTCCAGCTCCTCCCACTCCGGCCACTCGTCGTCCCGCCAGACCCGCACATCACGCCCCGCGAGGGCCCGCACCTCGGGTATGTCCGCGAGCGCGTCCGGATCGGCGAGTACCGCCTCGTACGTGGCCCGGCCCTGCGCCACCAGCCAGAGCGCGAAGTAGTCGAAGCCGTCGTCGGAACAGAGGCCGCTTTCGATGCGCATGACCGCTCGCAGCAGGGTCTCCATGGTGACCGCATCGCACGCGGCCTCCAGATGGGCCTGGAACTCGACCACCGCCTCCGCGGGCAGCCGCAGCAGCTCCTCGCGCAGCCCGCTCAGACGCTCGGCCCGGTCACCTGTGCGGCGGCTCAGTTCGTCCATGAGCGCCCAGAAGGTCTTCTCATCCATGCGGCACAGGATCACAGCCGGCACTGACACAGCCCGGTGACCTGTGCGGACGGGCCCGCCGAACCCCGGCGGGCCCAAAAATAGTGTTTAGCCCGCCACCTGGACTTTGTCCGCCTGCAGCCCCTTCTGGCCCTGCACGGCCTCGAAGGTGACCGTCTGGCCCTCCTTCAGGGACTTGAAGCCGTTGCCTTCGATCGCGCGGAAGTGCACGAACAGGTCGGACCCGGATTCCGGCGTGATGAAGCCGTATCCCTTTTCATCGTTGAACCACTTCACAGTGCCGTTCTGGCGCTCGGCCACGTCAATCCTCACTCAGGTGCCGTCGGTCATCGTCTTCGGCAAATGCCGGAACGATCATTACACACAGGGTTGCCTTACGCCTACGGAGAGCCACCTGTGGGAGAAAGTTGCCCGACGGTTGTCGATCCGGCCGGGTCCCGTTCGACGACAGGACGGGTGGCGCCCCCGCCGCCCGTCGAAGCGACCGAACCTGACGAGGGAAACCCCATGAACCAACTGCTGCGGGTCATGAACTTCAACGTGTCCAGCGACGGCATCGGCGCCGGTGAGGACCAGACGCTGGAGCGGCCCTTCGGCTTCGAACACCCCGAGAGGCTGTTCTCCTGGGCCGGTGCCACGGCGAGCTGGCCCATGCGTACGGACGCCGGGGGGAGCCGCGGGCTGGACGACTACTTCACCCGGGACTTCGCCCGCAACATCGGCGCCGAGATCATGGGCCGGAACAAGTTCGGGCCCCAGCGCGGGCCCTGGCAGGATCACGAGTGGCTCGGCTGGTGGGGTGACGAGCCCCCGTTCCACACGCCCGTGTTCGTGATGACCCACCACGAGCGTCCGTCGTTCACGCTCTCCGACACCACGTTCCACTTCACCGGCGGGGACCCGGCGACCGTCCTCGAACGGGCGAAGGAGGCGGCGCAGGGCCGGGACGTCCGGCTCGGCGGCGGGGCCTCCACCATCCGGCAGTTCCTCGACGCCGACCTGGTCGACACCCTGCATGTGGCCGTCTCACCGCTGAAGCTCGGGTCCGGGGTACGGCTCTGGGAGTCGCCCGACGAGCTGCTCGACCGGTTCCATCTGGAGGTCGTGCCCAGCCCGAGCGGTGTGACGCACCATCTGTTCTGGCGCAGATGAGGCGAGGACACGGCAGTGCCCGGTGGGGACGCACCTCCCACCGGGCACCGGTCCGCGGCCGTCAGCCCTTGCGCTTGTTGATCTCTTCGGTGAGCTGGGGGACGACGGTGTGGAGGTCGCCGACGACGCCGTAGTCGACGAGGTCGAAGATCGGGGCCTCGGCGTCCTTGTTGATCGCCACGATCGTCTTCGACGTCTGCATCCCCGCCCGGTGCTGAATGGCGCCCGAGATACCCGAAGCGATGTACAGCTGCGGCGACACACTCTTACCGGTCTGCCCGACCTGGTGGGCGTGCGGGTACCAGCCCGCGTCCACCGCAGCCCGCGACGCGCCCACCGCACCGCCCAGCGCATCCGCGAGCGCCTCGATCAGTGCGAAGTTCTCGCCCGAACCCAGCCCCCGGCCACCGGAGACCACGATCGCGGCCTCCGTCAGCTCCGGACGCCCCGTCGACTCCCGCGCCGACCGCGACACCACCCGCGCACCCCGCACACCGGCCGCGAAGTCCACCGCCAGCTCCTCCACCGCCCCCGCACCCTCCACCGGCTCCACCGGGGCGCTGTTCGGCTTGACCGTGATGACGGGGATGCCGCGGGTGACCCGGGAGCGGGTGGTGTACGAGGCGGCGAACGCCGACTGCACCGCCACCGGACGGCCGTCCTCACCCGCCTCCACGTCCACCGCGTCCGTGATCACACCCGACTCCAGCCGCAGCGCGAGCCGGGCGGCGATCTCCTTGTTCTCCCCCGACGACACGAACAGCACCGCCACCGGATCCACCAGCTCCACGGCCCGCTGCACCGCATCCACCTTCGGCACCACCAGGAAATCCGCGAACTCCGACGCCTCCGACACCAGCACCCGCGAAGCACCATGCCCCGCCAGCACCCCGGCCGTCTGCCCGGCGCCCGCGCCCAGCGCCACCGCGACCGGCGTGCCCAGCCGCCGCGCCACCGTCAGCAGCTCCAGCGTCGGCTTGCGAACCGACCCCTCCACATGATCGACAACAACCAGAACATCCGCCATGACACACACTCCAGAACAGAAGAAGGAAGCGAAAGGAAGCAGGGAAGAGACGGGTCAGACGAATTTGCGGGACGCCAGGAACTCCGCCACCCCACGGCCTCCCTCACCCTCGTCCTTCACCACGGTCCCCGCACTGCGCGCAGCCCGCGCCTCCACCCCGTCCACCGCGGTCCATGCCCCCGCCGAGCCCACCAGCTCCGCGTCCAGCTCCAGCTCCTCCAGATCCCAGGACTCCACCTTCTTCTTCTTCGCCGCCATGATCCCCTTGAAGGAGGGGTAACGCGCCTCACCGGACTGGTCGGTCACCGACACCACCGCCG
This sequence comes from Streptomyces tsukubensis, assembly GCF_003932715.1. Taxonomy (NCBI): domain Bacteria; kingdom Bacillati; phylum Actinomycetota; class Actinomycetes; order Kitasatosporales; family Streptomycetaceae; genus Streptomyces; species Streptomyces tsukubensis. The sequence goes on from NZ_CP020700.1 coordinate 4,150,878, forward strand.
GCAGCTCCGCCTCCACCACCTCCGACGCCACATCCCCATCACGCCGCCCCGACACCACACCACCGGCCACCGACACCTCCGACAGCAGACTCAGCTGCGCCACCCCCAGCCGCTCCGCCAGCAGCGCCGGGAGCACCCCCATCACCCCGTCCGTCGACGCCATCCCGCACACCACCAGATCGAACCCGGCCCGCTCCACCGCCGACGCCACCACCAGCGACGTACCCATCACATCCGAACCGTGCAGATCGTCGTCCTCGACATGGATCCCCGCGTCCGCACCCATCGACAGCGCCTTGCGCACCGCCTCCCGCGCATCCTCCGGACCCACCGTCAGCACCGTCACCGACGCATCCCCGTCAGCCGCCTCCGAGATCCGCAGCGCCTGCTCCACCGCATACTCGTCCAGCTCCGACAACAGACCGTCCACACCCTCACGATCCACCGTCAGATCATCCGCGAACCCACGATCGCCACTGGCATCGGGCACGTACTTCACACAGACAACGATCCTCAAGCTCACGCCGGGCTCCTGACTCCTGCCGATGGAGGGTTTGTCCCGTTGAGGCTATGGCACCAAGTACCCTCTGTAAAGGTACCCAGTGCCAAAACTGCTCCTCCGGTGTTACGTTGCCCGCCATGACAGAGGTACGCAAGCGACGCAATACCGAGGTGCCCATGCGGGAGGCGCTCGCCCGGGCCGCGTTCGAACTCTTCCTCGACCGGGGGTTCGAGCGGACCACGGTGGACGACATCGTCGCGCGTGCGGGCGTCGGGCGCCGCTCGTTCTTCCGGTACTTCCCCTCCAAGGAGGACGCGGTCTTCCCGGACCACGAGGGGTGCCTGGTCGAGATGACCGCTTATCTGGAGGCGAACACCGGCTCCCCCGACCCGGTCGGCACGGTCTGCGACGCCGCCCGGATCGTCATGCGGATGTACGCGGCCAAGCCGGACTTCTCCGTCCAGCGCTACCGCCTCACCCGCGAGGTGCCGGGCCTGCGGACGTACGAACTCTCCGTCGTACGGCGGTACGAACGCACCCTCGCCAACCACCTCCGGGCCCACGGGCCCAAGGGCCCCGACGGGTCGCTGCGCGCCGAGGTGATCGCCTCCGCCGTGGTCGCCGCGCACAACAACGCCCTGCGCTCGTGGCTCCGGGCGGGCGGCGAAGGGGACGCCGAGGCCGCCGTGGACCACGCCCTCTCCCTCGTACGGGACGTCTGGGGTACGTCCGGGAGCTTCGGGACCCCGGCGGTCACCGCCCTTCCGGCGGGCCTGCCCGAAGGGGACGGGGAGGTCGTCGTCATGGTCGCCCGCAAGGGCACCCCCGTCTGGCGCGTGGTCCAGGGCATCGAGTCCGCCCTCGGCGCCCCGCCCGGCACCGGCGGCGCCTGAGCCGTCCGAGCCGCCTGAGCCGTCCGAGCCGCCTGAGCCGTCCGGGCCCGACCCAGCCGACCGGGCCCGACCCGGCCGCCGGCACTCCCCGGGGTCGTACCACCGCACTCCGTACCAGAATCCGGCACCCAGTACCTAGGCAACTAGGCACTCAGTGCCATATGGTGCGGAGGCGCGCGCAGCCCGAGCCGACCAGTGCAGGGGGTCACCGCATGTCAATGTCCCAGCCCGGAACCGACCGTCTCGCCCCGCCGCAGTCGGCGGCGACCGCGGTGGCGGACCGCGACACGGGTCTCGTCTATCAGCGCTGCCGCTGGTGCGGCAGCGTCGCCTTCCGCAAACTGCTCTGTCCCGTCTGCTCCTCCAGCGAACTGGAGGACGCGCTCAGCACCGGTGAGGGCGTCGTCATCCGCTCCGCCGTCGTCCACCGCTACACCCGCATCGCCCGCAACGAGTCCCTCGTCCGCTTCCCCGAGGGCTTTATGTACCGCTGCCGGGTCGTGGGCGCCGCGCCCCATCTGATCTGGGTGGGCGCCAGGGTCCGGCCCGTCGCCGGGACCGGCCTGGAGGCGGGCGAACTCGTCGTCGAACTCTGCGACTCCGTCCGTACCGCCGACTGGCACTGAGTCCCCGCCCGGAGCGCCGGGGCGGGGACTCGGTGCACTGATGACGAGTACCGAGGTGCACCGATGAGGCGCACCGCGCGGTCAGGCCAGGATCTTCGCCTTGGCCTGCTGGTACTCCTCGTCCGTGATCGCGCCCTTCTCCTTCAGCTCGTGGAGCCGGGCCAGTTGGTCCACATCCGCCCCCGGCGCCCCACCGCCTTCACCCGCGGTCTTGCGGATGTACGACTTGAAGGCGGCCTCCCGTTCCTGTGCCGCCGACATCTCGCGCTCGCCCATGGAGCGGCCCCGGAAGATCACGTACAGCAGGACACCGAGGAACGGCAGCAGGATCACCAGGATCATCCAGCCCGCCTTCGCCCAGCCGTTGAGGCTGTGGTCGCGGAACAGGTCGGTGATGACCTTGAACAGCAGGAACAGCCACATGATCCACAGGAAGAACCAGAGCATGGTCCAGAACAGGTTGAGGAGCGGGTAGTCCTCCATGGTCGGCTCCGTTCGTACTTCGTGAGCGGTCGTGCCCGGTGAGCGTCGTGCTCCGGGAGCGTTCGCGTTCTGCGAGCGTTCGGGTCAGTGGCGTACGGCCTGGGCGACGTCCGTCTTCACCTCGCCCGTGAGATCGCGGTTGCTCTGCGCGGTGGCGGACTTCGACTGGCCGGCCGGGACGTCCGAGAGCGTCACCACGACCGTGTCGAGCAGATTGCCGCTGGTGTCCTTGTAGTCGACCTTGACCGCGAAGGACTTCGTCGAGTCGGCGGTGTTGCGGACGGTGACGTCGACCGTGCTGCGGCCGTTCTTGATGGCCGGGGCAGCGAGCGTGACGTCGCTCTTCACATTGGTGCCGCCCTTGATTTCGTCGATCTTCTTCTGCGCCGACGCGGACGCGGAGGCGGCTGCTCCGGTGGCCTTCGCGCCGACGGACGCCGCCGCCGACGCCGCACCGGAAGCCGCCGACGCGGCTCCGGACGCCACGGACGCCGCCCCGGATGCCACGGACTCGATACCGGACGCCACGGACGACGGACTGTTGTTGTTTCCGCACGCCGCGACGCCCGCCGCCAGGACGGTCGCCGTGAGGGCGGCTACGGCCGCGCTGACGGCCGGGCGCTGCCAGGGACGTTTCATGTCGTGCGCCTCCTCCACGCGCTGGGCGCGTACAGGCCCAGTGAAGGAGGCACCCGGGCCCGGCGCATGCGGAGGTCCGCCGTCCGGGTGAATGCCCGCCCGGCTACTCCGTCCCCTCCGGATGGAGCCTCGGCATGATCCGGTCCAGCCATCGCGGCGTCCACCACGCCTTGTCCCCCAGCAGCGTCATCACCGCAGGGACCAGCAGCAGCCGGACCACCGTCGCGTCGATCAGGACGCTCGCGGCCAGGCCCAGGCCCAGCATCTTCACCACGATGTTGTCGCTGATGACGAACGCCGCGAAGACGCTCACCATGATCAGCGCGGCGCAGGTGATGACCCGTGCGGTGATCTCCAGCGCATGGGCCACACTGGCCCGCGCGTCGCCCGTGCGCAGCCAGGCCTCGTGGACCCGGGAGAGCAGGAAGATCTCGTAGTCCATGCTCAGCCCGAAGACGATCGCGAACATCATCATCGGGACGTAGCTCTCGATGGGCACCTTCCCCGACACCCCGAGCGCGGGCCCGCCCCAGCCCCACTGGAAGACGGCGACCACGACCCCGTACGAAGCGGCGATCGACAGCACGTTGAGCACGGCCGCCTTGACCGCGACCCGCAGGCCCCGGAACACGATCAGGATGACCAGGAACGCCAGCCCGACGACGGCCGCGATGATCAGGGGGAGCCGGGCGGAGACGATGTCCAGGAAGTCGACCTGGGCGGCCGTGGTGCCGGTGACATAAGTGTGGGCCGCGGTGCCCGCGACGGCGTCCGGGAGGACCTGTTCCGTGAGCCGGTCGACGAGTTCGGTGGTCCGCTCGTCCTGCGGGGACGCAACCGAGTACGCCGTCCCGACCAGCACCTCCCCGTCGGCCGTCGGCCGGAGCGCGGTGACCGACGCCGCGTCCGGTACGGCGGAGAGCGCGTGCTGTACCGAGGAGGCCAGCGCCGCCCGGTCCGCCGCCGGGACCGCGCTCTGGTCGACGACCAGCGTCAGCGGCCCGTTGGAGCCCGGCCCGAACGCCGCCGACATCAGGTCGAACGCCCGGCGGTCGGTGAACGAGGTCGGATCGGCGCCGTCCCCGATATGGCCGAGCTGCATGAAGAACACCGGGAACGCCAGCACCGCCAGCACCACGACCCCGCCCGTGAGATACCACCAGGGCCGGCGCTCCACGCGCAGCGCGTACCGGTGCCAGGTGCCCTGGACCTCCTCGCCGGGCGCGGCGTCGGTCTCCGCCACCAGGCCCCGGACCCGCAGTTTGTCGATACGGCGGCCGAGGAGGGCGAGGACCGCCGGTACGAGGGTGAGCGCGCCCAGCACCGCCGTCACCACGGTCACCGCCGCCGCGAGCCCGAGCTTCCCGATGAAGGCGAGGCCCGACACCCAGAGGCCCGACAGGGCGATGACGACCGTGCAGCCGGAGAGCAGGACGGCGTGTCCGCTGGTCGCGGTCGCCTTCCCGGCGGCCGTCACCGGATCGTCGCCGTTCATCAGGTTCTGCCGGTGGCGGGTGACGAGGAAGAGCGCGTAGTCGATGCCGACGCCGAGGCCGATCATCGTCGCCAGGGTCGGGGACACGGTCGCGAAGGTGGATGCGGCCGCCAGCAGTCCGAGCAGTGCCAGCCCGCACACCACGCAGATCAGCGCGGTCACCAGCGGCAGCAGGGCCGCGAAGACGCTGCCGAAGCCGATGAGCAGCACGATGACCGCCACGGCGAAGCCGATCGCCTCGCTGGCGCGGTCGTTGGGTTCGGGCCGGGCCAGTTCACCGAGCGGACCGCCGTACTCCACCTGGACGCCCGCCGCCCCCAGCGGTTCCACCGCCGCGTCGACGCCGTGCAGATAGTCGGCGCCGAGGGTGGACGGCGGTACGGCGAACCGGACGGTGATGTACGCGGTCCGCCCGTCGGGCGCGAGCGGTCCCTCGTTCGACGAGGGCACGGTGAGCGGATCCTGCGCGGTCAGCACCTCGGGCAATTTCCCGAGGCCCGCCACGGTCTGCGAGATCTCCGCGGTGGCCTGGGTCAGGGGCCGGTCCGCGTCGTGCAGCACCACCTGGCTGCTGTAGCCCCCGGCCGCCGGATCGTGCTCCTTGAGCACCTCCACACCGTGCTGCGACTGGGTGTCCGACAGGGTGAAGTCGTCGGAGTAGTCGCCGCCGTAGAGCTGGTGCAGCACCTGGAGTACGGCCAGCGCCACCAGCCACGCCACGACGACGAATACCGCCCGCCGGGCACACCACTCACCGATCGTTCGCAGCACACTCCGCATTCAAGGCGGATCCGCGGGCCCCGGCACCCGGTGCGCGGGGAACGGGTGACGGGTGAGGGGCGAGGGGTGGCGGCCGGGCGGCTTCCGGCGCACCGCCCCCAGCAGCACCCCGCCGGAACGTGCCTGCTCCGTACCCCCGCCGGACGCGCCCCTCGCGCGCCCCGCTCGCACCGGCCGAAAGCAGTGCTCCGGGCCCCGGTGCGCCGGTCGGCTCCGTGACAACTGACCCGGTCGGCCGTTGACAGCGTGGGCGCGGGCCGCGCCGACCGCGCCCGATGGCCGCCCGAACCCTGTTGGGAGACGCCCTTGCACGGTCACGCCACGTCCGCGCCCCACGCACCCCACGTCAAACACGCACCGCGGGAGTCCCGCGGGCCGAAACCCGATCTGCGGAGCTACGCCGCCTCGTCGCTCGGCTATGCCCTCTTCGCCACCCGCTGGCTCCAGGCACCGCTCTATTTCGGCCTCGTCGCCGCCCAGGGCGTCTACGTCTACAAGTTCTTCAACGAGCTGTGGCACCTCATCCAGCACATCGTGAGCGGCCAGGCCGACGAGACCATGGTCATGCTGGCCGTGCTCAAGCTGGTCGACGTCGTCATGATCGCGAATCTGCTGATCATGGTGATCGTCGGGGGGTACGAGACCTTCGTCTCCCGGATCGGTCTCCAGGGCCACCGGGACCAGCCCGAGTGGCTGTCGCACGTCAATTCCAACGTCCTGAAGGTGAAGCTGGCGACCGCGATCGTCGGCATCTCGTCCGTCCATCTGCTGCAGATGTTCGTGGACGTCGCCCACACCTCCCAGCACGCGCTGCTGTGGGGGACGGTCATCCATATGGCGTTCATCCTGTCGGCCGCGATCCTCGCCTATATGTCGGGGCCGATGGAGAGCGCGGGCAACGGCCACCACGAGACGGGCGGGGGCCCGGCAGGCGGCGCGCCCGCCGAACCCGTCGCGACCGAACCGGCCGGCGCGGCCCTCCCCGAGCCCGCGCCGACCGCGCCGGTCGTTGCCGAGGTCCCGCACGCCAGGCCGGAGACCGTGCCCCCGCAGTCCACCGGGAACCCGGCGGTACGCGAAGGCTCGTCCGCCGAGTCCCGGATCCGGGCCGCCGGATTCCCCGCCCGCAAGACGCTGGAGGACTTCGACGACGAGCACCAGCGCGCCTTCGACTGGGAGACCATCACCCGGCTCGGCGCCCTGGACTTCGTCGAGGCCCGCCGCAACGCGGTCTTCCTCGGCCCGCCCGGCACCGGCAAGACCCATCTCGCCGTCGCCCTCGGCATCCGCGCCTGCCAGGCCGGGCACGACGTGGCCTTCGCCACCGCCACCGAATGGGTGGACCGGCTGACCGCCGCACAGTCCGCCGGACGGCTCGGGGAGGAACTGGCCCGGCTCGACCGCCACACCCTGCTGGTGATCGACGAGATCGGCTACGTACCGTTCTCGCCGGACGAGACCCGGCTGCTGTTCCGGCTGGTCTCGCACCGCTACGAACGGGCCTCCACCATCGTCACCAGCGACAAGCCGCTGGCGCAGTGGACCGAGACCTTCGGCGACGGACCGGTCACCTACGCCCTGCTGGACCGGCTGGTCCACCACGCGGACGTGATCGGACTGAAGGGGGACAGCTTCCGGCTGCGGGACCACGATCTGGCCGGACGGCGCTGAAGCAGCAGCCGGCCGCCTGAAGAGCAGCGGGGCCCGGGGCGCGGTCGGTCGCGCCCCGGGCCCCGCTGCTCTTCACACGGCCGGTCCGGCTCAGCGGGTGCGGTGGATCAGATGGTTGTCGATGACCGGCTTCACGGCGGGCATCAGGTAGAGGACATGGCCCACGGTGTCCACCTCGTGCAGGGTCGCCGTCGGGATCGCGGCCGCCATCCGCCGCGCCCCCGCCAGCGGCGTCGGCAGGTCGTACACGGCGTTGACCACGAGGACCGGCGGCAGGGTGCCCGCCGCCTGCGCGGGCCGGGGCTCGACCGGCAGCGGCGAGCCCTGGCAGCTGAGGGTGAAGCTCAGGGCCTGGTCGTTGTAGCGGACGTACGGGGCGGCCGCGGCGACCCGCTCGCGGATCGCCCGGTACTCGGCCCAGTCCCGGATCCGGTAGTCGCTGTCCCGGCAGAGCACCAGCGGGATCGCCGCGTTGACGGGCCCGTCGCCGTGGAAGCGGACCTCGCCCTTTCCGCTGTACAGGGCGCCCAGCTGCTCGGTCGCCTGGTCCGGGTAGCCGCCTCCGGCGAGGCCGTTCAGCAGCCCGGTCAGCTCGTCGGGGGTGACCTTGGCCCGGGTGGGGCCGTTCGGGCCGGGCTTGCGGAGGGTGCCGGCGTCGGCCCGGGCGAACAGCTCGTCGATGACGGCCGTCAGCTTCTTGCCCTTCGGCAGGCCCGGGGCGGTGCAGGAGGGGTCTGCCGCACAGCTCGACGAGAGCTTCTCCAGGGATTTGCTGGCGGTGACCGCGGTGTCCGTGAGGTACTGCTCGGCGCCCGACGGAGCCGGGTCCATGGCGCTGTCCAGGACCATCGTGCGGAGGTTCTTCGGGAAGAGCCGGGAGTAGCGCTCGCCGAGGAAGGTGCCGTACGAGTGCCCCAGGTAGCTGATCTTCCGTTCACCGAGCGCGGCCCGGATCGCGTCCATATCGCGGACCACGCTGTTGCTGTCCATCTCGGCGGCGAGCGGGCCGGTCCCCTGGCGACAGCTCTGTATCGCCTGGGCGTTGAGGGTGCGGACCTTCTCCCACTCGGCCGCGCTGCGGGGGCGGGACGGGATCTTCGCGAAGGCGGCGTCGTCGCAGACGGCGCTCCCGCTGCGGCCGATGCCGCGCGGGTCGAAGCCGACGATGTCGAAGCGCTGGCGGAGCCGGGTGGAGTAGCCGTCGATCGGGTTGTCCGCGTACATGGCCGATTCGACGCCCGAGTTGCCGGGCCCGCCCGGGTTGACCATCAGGACGCCGATCCGCTTCGCCGGGTCGGTGGCCTTCTGGCGGGCGACGGCGATACCGGTCCTGGGCCCGTTGGGCTTCGACCAGTCCACCGGCACCTGGACCGTGCCGCATTCGGCCTGCGGGCCGGGGTCCGGCATGGGCGGATCGCCCTTGCAGGGGCCCCAGACGATGGGCGTGGACGCGCCGCCGGGCGGCTTCGGGGCCGACTTCCCGGCGGGTGCGGCCGTCGCGACCGGGGCGGCCAGCGCGGCGGATGCGGCCACGGCGAGAAGGACGGAGAGCGCCCGCCGCCCGGCGGCCGGGCTTCCGCCGGAGGCCGGTTCCGCACCGGGTTCTGCACCGGGGGCCGGGACGGGGCGCGGGTTCGTCCGAGTGATCGGAGTGCTGGGATTCATGGCGGCCACTGTTGCGGCCATGGGTGATGAGGTCTCCATGGGAGTGTGATGAGCAGGTAACCGAAGACGTGCGAAGTGCCGTGCGGGGCACAGGGGTTCGGCGGTACGGGGCGCTGCGAGGGCCTTTCCCGGGGTGGGTTCCCGGCCACCGGGCAGTCGCTGGGGGCATGACAAGAGGCCGGGAGGGAAGGGGTTGGTGGTGCGGCCGGGACAACGGATTCCGCTCTGGTCACCGGGCCGGAGCATCTGTAGCGTGCAAGGAGTTTTGCCGCCGATACACCATCGGCGAACGCGTCACGGTCCGGTATCCGGTGCTCCCCGGAGCCGGCCGCACGCGACCGCCGGACCGGTGGACGTACGCAGTCACCCAGGTCACCGAGTAGGGACGGACGACGTGAGACGGACACCGCTGCCGCCCGCACTGCCCACCACCGACCGCACCCGCCACCGCCGACTGCGCGAACAGGGCAGCGGCGAACGTGCCGCCCTCGACGCGATCCTCGCCGCGGGCTTCGTCTGCCATCTGGGCGTGGTCGTCGACGGGATCCCGATGGTCGTCCCGACGGTCTACGGGAGCGACGGCACCGAGCTGTACCTCCACGGTTCGGTCGCGAGCCGCAGCCTCGCCGCATCGCCCGGCTCGACGGTGTGCGTGACCGTGACCCATATCGACGGGCTGGTCCTCGCCCGCTCGGTCTTCGAGCACGGCGTCAACTATCGCAGCGCGATGGTCTACGGGGTGCCGCGCCCGGTCACCGACCCGGAGGAGAAGCTCGCCGGGCTGCGCTGTCTGACCGCGCAGTGCGCCCCGGGCCAGTGGGGGTACGCCCGGGTGCCCGACCGCAAGGAGCTGGCCGCCACCGCGCTGCTCGCGCTCTCCCTGGAGGAGGCGTCCGTCAAGATCCGCACGGGCCCGCCGGACGACGGCACCTCCGGCCCGGACGCGGACCGCCCGGTCTGGGCCGGGACCCTGCCGCTGACGACGGCCTTCGGCACGCTGGAAGCGGATCCCGCCCTGCGCGAAGGCACCGCCCCGCCGCCGCATCTGCTGGCGCTGGAGGGCGGCCGCGTGGGCTGACCCGGCGCGGGGCCGGCGCCCGGGCGGGGCCGCCCTCGGTTCCGTACCGTGCCCCCGTTCCGTACCGCCCGCTACGGTTTGCGCGCCACCGCTCCGTACATCGCGACCTGCTCCGGAGCCACCCCCTCCTGCGCCGCCTCCGGACGCCAGCGCTGCACCTGCACGAGTCCGGGCGCCACCGGCTCCAGCCCATCGAAGAAGGCCCCGACTTCGGCCGCCGTCCGCGGGACCATCGGGATGCCCCGGCTCTCGTACTCACGCGCCACCCGCCCGATCTCCTCCGGCGCGAAGTCGGCCGTCGCCGTGGAGATCGCCAGGTAGCTGCCCGGCGGCAGCGGGTCCAGCAGCCGCCGTACCAGCGCATAGCCGTCGGACGGCGGGATGAAGTGCAGCATCGCGATGACGGTGAGCGCCACCGGCTGCCCCGGCTCGAACAGCTCCCGGACGGCGGTCGAACCGAGGATGGTGTCGGGCTCGCGCATATCGGCGTCGAGATACGCGGTCCGCCCCTCGGACGAGCTGGTCAGCAGCGCCTCCGCATGCCGCAGCACGATCGGGTCGTTGTCGACGTACACCACCGAGGCGTCGGGGCGCTCGCTCTGGACGACCTCGTGCAGATTGGGCGAGGTCGGCAGCCCCGTACCGATGTCGAGGAACTGCCGGATCCCCGCCTCGCGCGCCAGCCAGCGGGCCGCGCGCTCCATGAACAGCCGGTTCTGCCGCATGCTGACGGGCAGCGACGGCCATCCGGCGATCATCGCGTCGCCCGCCTCGACGTCCACGGTGTAGTGGTCCTTGCCGCCGAGTACATAGTCGTAGACCCGCGCCGGGTGGGCGCGCCCCGTGTCGATCCGGTCCATGGCGAAGTCAACTCCCGTGCTGTCGGCGGCCGTTCGCCCCAGCCTAGGGGTGCTGTCCGTGGGTGGGGGTATCCCCGCGCCGCCGGGGGGCGCGGGGACGACCCGTTCACCTCACTGGAGGGGGATGGACTGCGCGTGCCGGAAGAAGTTCGTCGGGTCCCAGGCCCGCTTGGCGGTCTTCAGCCGGGCGAAGTTGGCCTTGTAGTAGAGGCTGCCCCAGGTCTCCTGGGAGGTGTTGAAGGCGGGGTCGCCGAGGTCCTTGTCGGGGTAGTTGACGTAGCAGCCGTCGTTGGTGAAGTTCGGTACGGGGACGCCGCCGGTCTCCGCGTACACGGCCTTGTAGAGGTTGCGGATCCACGCGAGGCCGGTGGCCTCCTTGGCCGGGTCGGTCCAGTAGGCCTGGTACTGGAGCTTGAGGACGGAATCGCGCTGGGGCACCGCGGTGGCGTCGGACGCCACGGTGTTGACCTTGCAGCCGTAGGAGTCGATCTGGACCAGGGCCTCCAGACCATCGGGCTGCGGGGCGCTCAGGTGCTGCCAGAGGGCGGCGATCTGGAAGCTGGGCAGGGCCTGGCGGGCGTACGAGGACTTGTACTTGCCGTACAGGGTGGGGTTGCCGCCGCTGAGGTAGTCGGTGGCGATGTACCACGGCAGTCTGCGCGTCTTGTCGAAGCCGGGCAGCGCCGCATGCTCGCCCATCGGCGAGGTCATCGCCTGCGGGGTGATGCTGACGCCCGCGGTGATCTCCGTGAGGTAGTTGTTCAGCAGGGTCCGGGCGTTGGGGTGGGTGACGGCGTCCATCTGGGTGATCAGGCCGATGGAGCTGCCGGTCCCGGCGTTGGCGTTCAGCTTGAGCAGGCCGAACAGCCCGGCGTACGGCGAATCCGGGGCACTGTTGGCCGCGTGCCACCTGCCCCAGTTCTTGACCAGGGTCTCGAAGTCCCGCTGGTCCATCTGCGGCCAGGGAAGGCTGATGGCGTTGAGGAAGACCTCGGACGGCGGCTTGGGCAGCAGTGCGGTCGGGTCGGTGCCGGTGGCCCCGGGTGTCCGCATCCAGTAGCGGGTGATCAGGCCGAAGTTGCCGCCGCCCCCGCCGGTGTGGGCCCACCACAAGTCCTTTAGCTCCCCGGTGCTGTCCCGGCTCGCCCTGACGGTCTCGACGGTGCCGTTCGACCTGACCACGACGACCTCGACGGCGTGCAGGTAGTCGACGGTCAGCCCGAGCTGCCGGGAGAGCAGTCCGTATCCGCCGCCGGATATATGGCCGCCCGCGCCCACGGAGTGGCAGGAGCCCGCGGGGAGGGTGACCCCGTACAGCTTGTAGAGGGTCTCGTAGACCTGGAGGTTGGAGGCGCCTGCCTCGATGGCGAAGGCGTTCATGGCCGGGTCGTAGTAGACCTGGTTCATGGCGGACAGGTCGACGACGATCTGGACCTGGCTGTTGAAGACGAAGTCCTCGTAGCAGTGGCCGCCGCTGCGGACGGTGAGCCGCTTCCCGGCCGTCACCGCGTCCCGTACGGCGGTTTCGGCCTGGGTCGGGGTGGTGACCATCCGGACCTTCTCCGGGTTCGCCACCCACCGCTGGTTGGTACCGCGCACCAGATCGGGGAAGCGGGGGTCCGTGGGAGGGACGTCGATGATCCCGGGCGTCGCGGTCACGCTCGCGGCGCCCGCAGCGCCCGCGGCGGGCTTCGGCTTGGGTGCGGCGTGCGCGCCCGCGGGGACGGTGGTCGCCAGGGCCGCGCCGCCCGCGGCGGCGGCGGCGCCGGAGAGGAGGGAACGGCGCCCGAGACGCTTCTCGGGCTGATTGTTGTTCACGATCGGTCCTCCGGAGATTCGGTGGTCGGTGAAGTCGGCGGGAGGGGCGGTACGGCCCGGGCCCACTGGTCCCGGGCGCAGGCCGGCCCGTGAGCGTGTTCCGGACACGGGCACGAACAGGGGCGTGCCCGGGCAGGGGTGCGATGTGTCCGGATACCGGAGGTCGAAACGGCCATGCGGTGCCGTCGCTCCGTGCTCACCCGTCGTTCCGGTCGGGGGTGTGCCCGCCGTCGGCCGGTGCGGGGCTCGGGGCCTCTTTCCGGTTTTACGGCGGGATGAGTGTTCAGGGAAAGAGGAAATCCCTTTCCCTGCTGCTGAAAGCGCTGATCGTTATGTCGGGATATTCATTCCGTGCAACGGGCGAAAGGGGATCGGGGCGGGGTTTGCCCGGCCCCGGACGAGGGATATTGCGTCCTGTGCAATATGCGGAGCCTTGGGCCGGGGAGACCCGGCGCAGGCTTCTCCACCGCCCATGAGGGTGGTGGACGGTGGAGGGCTTCGGCGGTGTCCGCCGCCTGCGGCGCAGGCGTCACACCTGGTGCCGCACGCGCCTCGGCGGCGTCGGGGTGGCGGGTCCGGTCTCCTTGCGCACATCCGATGAGGGTTCTCCTCGATGTTCGGGAGGCTCGAAGTTCCGGAGGCCGCATCCGCCGGACGAGTTTCTCTGTGAAATCGACATCTGAAGAGAGGGGGCGGATTCGCGCCCGGTTGCCCGGTAAGGCAAATGCAAGGCGACTGCGTCCGAAATTGCGTCCGGACCGGTTCCCTCTCCGGAGCTTTTCGCGGTGAGCGTCCGGAGAACAACCGGGGCGGACGGTGGCACTCCGAATGCGTACCGAATGCATGGTGCACCCATCGACCAGCGGCTTTCCGTCAGGGCGTGACCGGGTCCAGGGGCCCAGGGAGACCACGGAGCCCCGGCCCGAACCCCGGCCGGCAGCAGCACCGAGGGGGCTGGATTCGGCCACCCGGTGCGCCGTCCGTCGTGCTTCCGCTGCCGGACCGGCGGGGCCTGGCAGACTCCCCGTACACGCACAGGGCCCACCGGAGGCGGCGGATGGCGACGGAGAACGGCCCCGACCACCGCCACGCCCGGACGGCGGGCCCGGTCACCGATACGGATGTGGTGGTGGTCGGGGCCGGACCGACGGGGCTGCTGCTCGCCGGGGATCTCGCGGCGGCGGGTGTACGGACCGTCCTCGTCGAACGGCGCCCGCCCGGGCTCAGCAACCTCACCCGCGCCTTCGGGGTCCACGCCCGCACCCTGGAACTCCTCGACGCCCGCGGTCTCGCCGACGAACTGGTGGCCACCGGACTGCCCCTCACCGGCTTCCGGCCCTTCCGCTTCCTCACCGTCGATCTCACCGAACTGCCGACCCGCTATCCGTTCGTCCTGGTCACACCCCAGTACGAGGTCGAACGGCTGCTGGAGCGGCGGGCCGTCGAAGCCGGCGCCGAGCTGCGGTACGGCACCGAACTGACCGGGCTGCGCCAGAACGCGGACGGCGCCGTCGCCGTGACCGCCGACGGCGGCGAGCTGACCGCCCGCTATCTGGTCGGTGCCGACGGCGCCCGCAGCACCGTCCGCCGGAGGCTCGGACTGCCCTTCCCCGGCGGGTCCGTGATCCGGTCCATGGTCCTCGCCGATGTACGCCTCGCGGAGGAGCCCGCGGTGCTGCCGGCCGCCGGGACCACCGGGGACACGATCGCGCTGGTCCTCCCCTTCGGCGACGGCTGGTACCGGGTGATGTGCTGGGACCGGGCCCGGCAGCTCCCCGACACCGAGCCGGTGGGGCTCGACGAGATCCGCGAGGTCCTCACCCGTACCCTCGGCACGGACTACGGGCTCCGCGACCCCCGCTGGCTCTCCCGCTTCCACTGCGACGAACGGCAGGTCCCCGCCTACCGCGACCGCCGGGTGTTCCTGGCGGGCGATGCGGCGCACATCCACTCGCCCGCGGGCGGGCTGGGGCTGAACACCGGGCTCCAGGACGCGGCCAACCTGTCGTGGAAACTGGCGGCGGCCCTGCGCGGCGCGGCCGGTGATCCGGAGGCGCTGCTCGACAGCTACCACGCCGAACGGCACCCGGTGGGGCGGGAGGTGATCCGTACCAGCGGGCTCGTGCTGCGGCTCGCGATGGCCCGCGGGCTGCCGCTGCGTGCCGTACGGGCGGTCCTCGCCGGGGTGCTGGTCGCCCTGCCGCCGGTCACCCGCCGGGCGATCGCACAGGTCACCGGGGTGGGCATCGCCTATCCGGCGCCGCGCGGCGCCCATCCCTCCACCGGCCGCCGGGTGCCCGATCTCGCCCTGGCGCAGGGCCGGTTGTACGAATTGCTGCGGGCGGGCGGCTTTGTGCTGGTCACCCCGGCGTACGCGACCCCGGTCGAACACCCCGGGGTGATCCACGCCCACTGGCAGACCCCGGCCTCCGGCCTCCTGCCCCGGGACACCGAACTGCTGATCCGCCCCGACGGCCGGATCGCCTGGGCATCCCGGCACCCGGACGGGGCGGGGCTGCGGGCGGCGCTGGAGGAGTGGACGGGCCGGGCGTAGGCGAACGGGGGCGGAGGCACCGCCTCAAGAGCCCTGCGGATTCGGCGCGTTCTGCTTGCGCCACTGCGGGAGCCCCGCCACCGTCACCGCCCGCAGCAGCCACTCCGCCGGACCGTACCGGTGCCCGCGCAGCCACCACCTGGCCAGCAGCAACTGGGCGAGGAAGATGCCCGGGACGACCGCGGCGACGGAGAGCGGGGACATCCGGTCGATCAGACCGAAGCCGTACCCCGTGAAGAGGACGCCCAGGGTCAGCGACTGGAGGAGGTACGCGCTGAGCGCGGTCTTCCCCAGGGGCGCCAGGGCGCGTTCGACCGCGGCGCCCCGTGCCGTACGGAACAGGGCCAGGCCCAGGACCACGTACGAAGCCGTCAGCAGGGGCGCGGTGACCTGGCTGACCGCGAAGGCGAGGGTCTCCAGGGCGGTGCCCTGCCGGTAGACCGCGCACCAGCCGTAGAACGCGGCGCCCGCGAGGCCCAGGGGCCCTCCGGTGCGCAGGATCCGGCGGAACAGGGCCCGGTGGACGTCCGGCTCCGCGAAGAGGCGGACCCGCCCGGCGGCCAGGCCCAGCAGGAACATCGCCAGCGAACTCGCGCCCTGGATCAGGACCAGCGCACCGAACGTCTCGGCGAAATGGCCCGCGTGGTGCCCGGCGGTCGCCGCCGCGTCCCCGCTGAAGGCCGCCAGCTTCTCGGCCGGACCGGAACCCGCGCCGGGGGAGGCGCCGCCGTCGGCGAGATCGGCGATGCCGAGCAGCAGCCACAGTCCGCCCGAGACACCGAGCAGGGTGACCGCGGTCTTGGCCGCGCGGCGCGGTGCGAGCCCGCGGCAGGCGAGCAGGACCAGCCCGAGGACCGCGTACAGCGTCAGGATCTCGCCGTGGAACAGCAGCGCGCCGTGCAGCAGTCCGATGCCCAGCAGCCCGGCCTGGCGGCGCAGCATCCGGGGCCTGAAGGAGGCGCCCGCCCGCTCGGCGGCAGACATCTGGAGGGTGAAGCTGTAGCCGAAGAGGAAGGAGAACAGCAGGTAGAACTTGGTCTCGAAGAACACGGAGACCAGGAAGCGGACGGCGTGGTCAAGCGGTGAGTCATGGGCCGGATTACCGGCGGTCGCCGCGTAGTAAGGGTCCGCGAAGGCCCAGATGTTGACGGTGAGGATGCCCAGGAGCGCAAAGCCGCGCAGGGCGTCCACGTTCAGCAGCCGGGCGGCCGCGGGACCGGCGGGGGCTTCGGTATGCGGTATCCGGTTCATACCCCGCCTTCCCGGAGCAGATGGGTGACGAGGCGCCGCAGGACGGCCGACTGCTCCGCGGGCCGGAAGTCCGGATCCGCCTCGACCCGGGCGAAGACCCCGTCGACGAGCGCGGCCAGCCAGGTGGCGGCGGCCTCGGGGGTCAGATCGGTACGGATCTCACCCGCGGCGTCCGCGGCCCGCACCAGCTCGGCGAGGCCGTCCCGGAAGGAGCGGTCGTTCGCCTTGTAGCGCAGGGCGACGTCCTCGTCGCGGTGGGCCTGGGCCGAGATCTCCAGGGCGAGCCCCCCGGCGACCGGATCGGCCGCCATCTCGCAGACGGCCTCCAGCAGGCCGAGCAGTGCGTCGAAGGGGCCGCATTCGGCGCCCAGTTCGGTGAGGAAGGCGGCGGTCTGCGTGCCCTCCCGCTCCACCAGGGCGAGGAGCACGTCGTGTTTGGTGCGGAAGTAGTGGAAGAGATTGCCGGAGCTCATGCCGACGACGGCACAGATATCGGCGGTACGGGTGGCCTCGTAGCCCCGCTCGGCAAAGCACTGCGCCGCGGCGTCCAGCAGGGCCTCGCGCTTGGCGGCGCGCTGGGCGGCGTTCACGGTTCTCATGGGCCCACCATAAAGTGACCGGTCACTTAATGAAAGACCTTCAGGCCGATCGGGTCGAACGCCCGTTCAGAAAAGGGGTGTTCGGGGACGGGGCGTCGTCGCTCCGGGTATCGACATGGCCACAACTCCCCCCGATCCCGGTCAAGGGCATTAGGTGTGCCTTGCCTAAGTTGTAGGGTGTCGGGGTCAGTCCGTCCGCAAGGGGGAGGAACGTGGTGTCCATGGACGGAGCCCGTCTGGTGGCCGAGGATCTGGACGTCGGGCATGCGGGACGCCCGGTGCTCCGACAGGTCGGCCTGGAGCTGAGGCCCGGCGCGGTCACCGTGCTCGTCGGCCCCAACGGCTGCGGGAAGTCGACCTTACTGAGGACCGTCGCCGGTCTGCTGCCGCCGCTCGCCGGAAAGATCAGCATCGACGGCGCGCCCCTCGCCTCCTTCAACCGGCGGGCGCTCTCCCAGCGACTCGCCTTCCTCCCGCAGTCCTCCCAGGCACCGGCCGGAGTCTCCGTCCGCGAACTGGTCCGGCACGGCCGCTACGCCCATCGCGGCGCCCTCGCCCGGCATACCGCCGAGGACACCGAGGCCATCGACTGGGCCCTCTCCGTCACCGATGCGGAACCCCTGGTCGACCGCCGTCTCGACGAACTCTCCGGCGGCGAACGCCAGCGCGCCTGGCTGGCGATGGTGCTCGCCCAGCGCGCGGGCGTCCTCCTCCTCGACGAACCCACCACCTATCTGGACCTCCGGCACCAGTTCGAGGTGCTCGACGTGGTCCGGCGCCTCGCGCGCGAACACCGGATCGCCTGCGGGGTCGTCATCCACGATCTGATGCAGGCCGCCGCCTACGCCGACGACGTCGTGGTCGTCGCGGACGGCGGGGTCATCGCGGCGGGCGCCGCCGACGACGTCCTCACGCCCGATGTCATCGAGCAGGCCTTCGGGCTCCGGGTGAACGTCGTCCGGGACGCCGCCACCGGGCATCTCGCCTGCTTCCCGGTCCGCGCCGCGGCCGGCCCGGACGCGCCCGGCGCCGTACTCGCGAAAACCGCGCCCACCCCGGCCGAACCGGACCCGGCCGCCCCCTGACCCGGCCCGCGCGCCGCGGCACCACGCCGGGCCGCCCGTCGGCGCGCCCCGAAACGTTCCCTCCCACCGGCAACGACGCCAAGACCCATCACATGGCAGCACATGGCAGTACATCCAGCACACAAGGAGTTACCCCCATGCGGAATCTGGTGCGCACCCTCGCGACGGGCAGCGCCGTCCTGGCACTCTCCCTGGTCGTGGCCGGGTGCGGTGGCGACGACACCGTCGGCGACGCCGCGGGAGACAAGGGCGGCAAGGGCGGTGACAAGGCGGCGACCGGCGGCGCGATCAGCGTCGACACCGCGCAGGGCAAGGTGAGCCTGAAGAAGGCCGCGACCAAGGTGGTCGCGCTGGAGTGGACGTACACCGAAGAGCTGGTCGCCCTCGGCGTCACCCCCGCCGGAAACGCCGACAACAAGGGCTACGGCACCTGGGTCACCGCCAAGGGCGCCGCGCTGCCGCAGGGCGTCACCGACGTCGGCAACCGCAACGAGCCCAGCCTGGAGAAGATCCGCGCCCTCCAGCCCGACCTCATCGTCGTCGACAACGAGCGCTCCGCGGCCAATCTGAAGCAGCTCCAGGACATCGCCCCGGTGCTGGCCTTCACCTACACCACCAAGCCGCAGCTCGACACCATGAAGAAGAACTTCGGCGAGCTGGCGAAGGCCGTCGGCAAGACCAACGAGGCCGGCGCGGTCACCGGGCGCATCGACGCCGCGGCCGCCGACCTCAAGTCCCGTCTGGAGAAGGCCGGCAAGGGCGGTCTGACGTACGCCGTCGGCCAGGGCTTCACCGCCAACGGCACCTCGTCCGTCCGCATGCTCACCGACGACGCCATCGCCCCCCAGGTGCTCAACCTCGCCGGGCTGAAGAACGGCTGGACCGGCAAGGGCGACGCCTGGGGCATGACGACCGTCGGGGTCGAGGGCCTGACCGCGACCGCGAAGGACGCCACCTTCCTCTATGTGGCCGCCGTCAACGACAACCCGTTCACCGGCACCTTCGCGAAGAACCCGGTCTGGAAGGGCCTCGGCTTCGTCAAGGGCCAGAAGGTGCAGCCGCTGGACCCCGGCACCTGGCTGTTCGGCGGCCCGCTGTCGGCGCTCCAGATCATCGACGAGACCGGTAAGGCACTGAAGGTCTGATGGCCGTCCCCGTCCGGCTCCCGGCCCGCGCCGCCGGGAAGAGCCGCCAGGGGACCGGCACCGGCCGCCCACGGGCCCTGCTCGTGGGCGGCGGCCTCGGTCTCGTCCTGTGCGCCGTCGCCGTCGTCCACCTCGGCATGGGCTCGTCCGGGGTCGGCATCGCCGATGTCGTCGCCGTCCTCACCGGCGGCGGCACCGCCCACGCCGAGGACGTCCTGCTCGGCAGCCGGCTGCCGCGGACGGTCACCGGGCTGGTCGTCGGCATCGCCGTCGGCGTCTCCGGCGTCCTGGTCCAGGGCGCCACCCGCAATCCGCTCGCCGCCCCCGACACCCTCGGCGTCAACGCGGGCGCCTACTTCGCCGTCGTCCTCGTCGCCTACACCGGACTGGACCTCGGCCCGGTGCCGTCCGGCGCGGCCGCCTTCGTCGGCGGGCTGCTCGCCATCGGCATCGTCTACCTCCTCAGCAGCGGCGGGGTCCTCACTCCCGGCCGGGTGCTGCTCGCCGGAGCGACGGTCGCCCTGGCCGGAACGGCCGCCGCCGAGTTCCTCCAGATGCTGGACGTCGAGGCCACCCGAGGGCTGTTCTTCTGGGGCAACGGCACCCTGATGCAGTCCGATCTGCAACGGCCCCTGATCACCGGCGCGATCGTGCTCGTCGTCGCCTGCGCCGCGCCCCTGCTGGCCCGCCCGCTGGACCTGCTCGCCCTCGGTGACGAGACCGCGTCCGCGATGGGCGTACGGGTCGAACGGATCCGGCCCGCGGCCTTCCTGATCGCGGTGCTGCTGTCGGCGACCGCGGTCTCCCTCGCGGGCCCCATCGGCTTCATCGGACTGATCGCGCCCGTCATCGTGCGCACCCTCGGCATCCGCGCCCACGCGCTGCTGATGCCCCTGGCGGGGCTCCTCGCCTGCGCCGTGCTCCTCGGCGCCGACGCGGCCTCGCAGGTCATCGTGCCGCCGTCGGCCGTCTACACCTCCGAGATCCCCGTCGGCGTCGTCACCGCGCTGATCGGCGGACCGGTCTTCATGCTGCTCGCCCGGCGGATCAGCACGGGCGACGCCGACACCGGAGCGGCCGTCGCGGTCTCCGGACGGCGGCGCGCCCCCGCCTATGCCGTCGTCCTCGGCGGCGGGCTGGCGGTGCTGGCCCTCGCGATGGTCGTATCGCTGCGGCTCGGAGACGTACAGATCGGGTACGGGCAGATCGTCTCGGCCCTCACCGGCGTCACCGACCCGGTCACCGAGTCGATCGTCTCCTACCGGCTGCCGCGCATCCTGGTCGCGGCGCTCGCCGGGGCCTGTCTGGCGGTCGCCGGTGCGGCCGTGCAGGCCGTGGTCCGCAATCCGCTTGCCGAACCGGGCCTGATCGGCGTCACCGCGGGCGCCTCGCTGGGCGCGGTGGCCGTGATCGTCGCCGTACCGTCGGCGCCCGCGATCGCCCTGCCGTCGGCGGCCGGGATCGGCGGTGTGCTGATGCTGTTCGTGGTGGTGCTGATCGCCCGCGGACCGCGGCGCGGCGGGGTACGCACCGGACTGGACCCCACCCGGGTCGTCCTCGTCGGCCTCGGCGCGGCGGCCACCGCGATGTCCCTGGTCAACATCATGGTCGTCAGCTCGCAGATGAACATCTCGGCGGCGCTGAGCTGGCTGGCGGGCAGTACGTACGGCCGGGACTACGACGCCCTGGGCTGGCTGGCGGTGCCCGCGGTCGTGGCGCTGCTGCTGATCCTGGCGGCCCGCCCGGTGAACCTGCTGGCCCTCGGCGACGAACTGCCCCGCGCGCTCGGCCTGGAGCTGGGCCGCGCCCGGCTCCTCGTCCTCGGCGCGGGCGCAGTCCTCGCCGCGGGCACCGCCGCGGCGGTCGGGGCCGTCGGCTTCGTCGGCCTGGTCGCCCCGCATCTGGCCCGCAGACTGGTCGGCAACAACGGCGGCCGCATGATCCCGATGGCGGCGATCCTGGGCGCCCTCCTCGTGGTCACCGCCGACGCCGTCGGCCGCTGGCTGCTGGCGCCGACGGAGATCCCGGTGGGCATCGTGACGGCGCTGCTCGGTGCGCCGTACCTGGTATGGCTGCTGCGCCGGACGAAGGCGTCGGACGGCGGCATGTGAACGTACGGGCCGGGGACGGGTCCCGGCCCGTACCCACCGGGGGAACCCGGGGCGGTCGCCCCTGCCGTCCGCCGTGGGCGGGTCGGCTAGGGAGTTTCTTTCGGATCAGGCCGGATCAGCGAGTGGGGGCACCACCCACGCCGCCAGGCGTAGGGGGAGGGTCTGGTGCCGTGGATCGCAAGGCGGAAGATGGAGTCCACGCGGAGCGTAGGCGACTGACGACAACGCGGCGAGGCGCGGTGGCTGGGGGCACCCCCAGTGGTAGCTGGGGGAGGCACGCGAGCCCGGCAAGATCCGAAAGAGACGACCTAGGGGCAGGGAACCACATAGACCCGCGCAAAGTGGGTGCCGATGTGCGCCTCATGGAGGTGGCCGCACATCGCCTGGTCACCTTCGACACCCATCACGGTGTGGATGTGCGCGAACCCGTTCCGGATCTCGCCGGTGCCGGTCATCTCAGCCGGCAGTTCATAGCTGGTGATGTCGTCCTTCAGGGCGTCGCCTTTGGGCATGGTGGAGAGCGTGAACCGGTCTGCCGCCCCGATCAGGGAAACGATAGCCGCGTCCGTGACACCGGCCCTGGCCGCCTGCCGGTTGACAGACTCGATGAGTTCGTCATTCTTGATCTCGAAGACCAGCACGTCTGCTCCGTCCGATCACGGGTGAGAGTTCCCGCAGCATGGCGGATGAACAGCAGCGTGCGCCAGCGTCACTTGGGCTTACGGATTCGCCCCACCCCGGTACGGCAGCCGCGCCCGCACTCCGGGACCCACCTGCGTCCACCTCTCCCCGCTGGGCCGGCAGCTGGTGACGTCCGCCGTGGGCAGCTCCGGGCCGACGGTCAGCTCGGCGGTTCGGCCCAGTAGTCGGTGAGCATTTCCCCGGGCCAGGCGGGCTGCCGTATCGGGCCTCGGGGGCCCATCTCTCTGAAGTAAGGCGCCAGATCGTAGACCGGTGACCCGTCGACGGCGTCGAGATCGGTGACGTGGAGGTTGAGGCCGTCGACCTTCAGCAGCCGGGGAAACGACTGCGCGAGCTGGTTCGGCCGCCGGTGATTGCGGTGCACGAAGGTCCCGGTGGCGGGCCAGCGGGGATCGTTGCGCGGGCTGCGGGCGTGCAGAGCCACATCGGCGGGGGAAGCCCGGTGGAAGTGCCACACCACGAGCAGATGCGAGAACTCCGCCAGCCCCTGGACCACTTCGGCGGGAAACTCCGGGTTCAGACGGATGACCGCCGTACCACTCCACTGATCGTCGGAAACCTCACTCCGCCCGCCGACCACGTACCCGATCGGCCGGATCTCCAGCGTCTGCGTCATACGCTTCCTCTCACCCTTGGGTGTGTGTCGGCCAATCTACGTGCTTGAGGTAGGCAACGGCCCGGGTATCGAGTGCGGTAACGGCCGGAATGCCACGGCGACGATAGGGCGAGAGGTGGGCACGCATGTCGACGACAGCCTGCCGGGCACGGCCGGAGTGAATGCCTTCCTCCATCGCGTCCAGCACCCTGCTCCAGGTTGCACACGCCTCATCCACACTGCCTGCCGCCACCTGTTCGGCTCCCAGATACCCAAGAGTCACAGCGTGAGTTCGTTTGAAGGCAGCGCCGCGCGTCCGGGCGGAGCGCTGGAACTCACTGATGGCATGGGCGTGGTCACCCATATCCCTCAACGCGCATGCCGTTTCATGGGCAAGAGATGCTTCACTGAAGAAGAACGTCCGGTTCGGTTCCGGAATGTCCGGGCTAGCGGATGCCAGGTCGTCCTCGGCTCGCAGTAGTGCTCTGACGGCAGACTGCCTCCTTCCCGTGGCGGATAGGCCCCGCGCATGAATTACCCCGAGAAGGGCTTTCTCTCGTGGGGTCGCCGCGTTGTACCGTTCACCCTGTATGGATGCTTCGGCCAACTTGAGGCCCTCGTTGGCGAAGCCGAGGTCAATTGCCTGGTGCGCCATGGCTCGCAGGATATGGCCGGACAGTGGTTCGTTCCCCGCATGGGCTGCGAGTTTGACTGCAAGAAGAAAGTACTTCTGCGCGACGGCATGCTCGGCGTTGTCGAAAGCCATCCATCCGGAGAGGTAGGCTAATTCTGCCGCAGCAGAATTCATATCGCGTCGTACGTCATCGTCTTGATATCGGCCGTGCAAGAAGCTGCGAACGTCGGAGTAGAGGTACTGAACCAGGGCACTGCGACCGTGGCCTCCGCCGCGGCTCTGGTCCATGCGGGAGAAGGCCACGGTCAGCTCCTGCACCGTTGTCACATCCTCTCGGCCGACCCGCTGTCGACCGGTGGGTATGTCCGGCGATGGGGCAGCCATGGCATACCACCACTCCGGTCCTGGGACCGCGAGTGCTGTGGCCGAATACACCGCATGGCCCAGAAGAGTGCGTCTGTTGGCGTCCAAATCGGATCTCCCCAGGTCTGTCAGTGTGCTGACGGGATCGGTATGCCATTCCAGCGCTTCCTGCGCGATGGCTGGGGCACTGGGAGCCAACCCGATCTCATCGAGTGTCACGCACCGCCTGAGGCGGCGTGACAGCGCCTGGCACAAGATAAGGGGAGCGGATCCGGAGGGCCGGGTACCTCCGACCCACATGCTGATGTGGGAGCGTCCGATCCTCGTCCAGTCGCTGAGGTTGTTCTCCACTGCCACCCGGCTGAAGGCGCCGGCCGCCTGAGCCCGTGATTAGCCCGCCTCTGCCAGCAGCGCAGCAAGCTTGTCGTTCCGCACCCGTGCCAATGCGTACCTCCGGAGCCACTGAACGATCTCTGACCGCCTTGTCCCGGTCGGACAAGGTCAAGATCCCGAGGCCACTGAGCCCTCGGGCGTGGCAACGATACGAACAACTTCCGTATGTCTTGCCGGAGATCATGCGACTCCATTCGCATGGGCTAAACCTGTCACGATCTTTGACCACCTTGACCACGCTCAACCCCTCGGCCCCATACCCCAGGTGCGACGTTTCGCTGTTACCTCGATGTGTCCGGTAAGTACTCATACCGAGGGGAACGGATGGCTGCCCACATCACCACCACCGGGGGAGACCGGCCCGTCCTGATGACTCTGCGGGTCTCCCGAGACTCCGGCCGAAGCTGGGGCCCTGTAACCGTTGTGCACGTCTCAGAAGGGACGGAACCCCCTCTGGAACCAATGCGGTTTCCGCCCTGCTGCTGCCGTCTTTGCCAAAGCGCAACGGAGGCCACCAGTGCCCGATAGCAGTGATATCGCCGCTCTCCTGCCGGAGTACTGCGTCTACTGCGACCGGCCCGTTGAGCGGGCCGAGGAGAACCTCGTGATGGTCGGGTTCTCCGCGTCCGGGGCGCGGCCCTCCCTGTACGCGCATCCCTCCTGCCCGCCCCCGCGCAAGATTCCCCAGCGGGCCGGGCGCTGAAGGCTCCCGTACGCGCCGCAGCCCCAAATGCCCCGCGTACGGGAAACGGTCCCGGCCCCGCATACGACTCCCGGGACGGGGCCGGGACCACCCACCCCCACCACGTACACAAAGACGCCCCGGTGAACCGTTCGCAGCGGTCCATCGGGGCTCGACCCACCAGCTTCGAAGGAGCTGATCCGTCGTATGCGAAACCTTATCCACCGGGCCCTCAACCGGTTACGGACTTTCCTCAACCCACCGCCCCTGGTCGTCGTCTTCGTCCCGGCACCGCCACCGCGTACCGACCCCTGGACCCGGCCCTGGACCAGCCCCGACCAACACCAGGCACAGGCCATCCTCCGAGCCCGGACCAGGCGCAGGCTCATCGTCGCGCCGGACGGGATCCGGCTCGACCAGCCCGTCGCCGTACGCGCATCCCGGCCCGGTCACGCCTGGACGTGGGTCGGGTGACCCTCGAAGGCCTCCTGGCCAGGCCCCCGGACCCCGTCACTGCCCCCTGCTGCATCTGCGGACGCACCACTACCGCACCCGTCGAAGTACACCCCGGGCACACCACCTGCCCCGAACACATCACCGACGCCCTCACCACCGCACCCGGAGCCCGCTTGTGATCCTCAGCCCCACCGACGTCACCCACTGCGAAGCCTGCTGGACCGCACCCGTCACCACCGCCCGCACCACCGCCGCAGGCCGCGACCTCCTCTGTGCACCCTGCGCCACCGCCGGCAACCCACCCAGGGTGGTGCTGTTTCCTCCGCTCGGGATCTACCGGCTCACCGAGAGGAAATTGGAGATGGGCAAGCACGGGAAGCCGAAGCCCCAACTACCGCCCGACCCCGGACCCCACCCGCCCAAGCCCACGCCCAAATCCCCACCCGGCACTCCACCCGTCTAGGCACGGACGCCGGGCGCCACCGGGCCTACCAGCGGTGCGCCACGTCCACGATCACTCGGTCACCGGTCGGCACCACCCGGAACGGCAGCCCCGCCCGCACCCCGAGACCCACCTGCGTCCACCCCTCCCCGCTGGTAGGAACTTGTGTCCCTGGAACGTTCGGTGGCCGCTGACATTCACCGTGGGCGGGTCCGCTTCGGGGCCGACGGTCAGCTCGGCGGTTCGGCCCAGTAGTCGGTGAGCATTTCCCCGGGCCAGGTGGGCTGCCGTATCGGGCCTCGGGGGCCCATCTCTCTGAAGTAAGGCGCCAGATCGTAGACCGGTGACCCGTCGACGGCGTCGAGATCGGTGACGTGGAGGTTGAGGCCGTCGACCTTCAGCAGCCGGGGAAACGACTGCGCGAGCTGGTTCGGCCGCCGGTGATTGCGGTGCACGAAGGTCCCGGTGGCGGGCCAGCGGGGATCGTTGCGCGGGCTGCGGGCGTGCAGAGCCACATCGGCGGGGGAAGCCCGGTGGAAGTGCCACACCACGAGCAGATGCGAGAACTCCGCCAGCCCCTGGACCACTTCGGCGGGAAACTCCGGGTTCAGACGGATGACCGCCGTACCACTCCACTGATCGTCGGAAACCTCACTCCGCCCGCCGACCACGTACCCGATCGGCCGGATCTCCAGCGTCTGCGTCATACGCTTCCCTTCGGTCGGTGGTGGAGGGTGTTGAGGACGGTGTCCAGGTCCGGGGACTGGTCCTTGTGCTGGTCCCAGCGCGAGTAGACGAGTTCGGCGGCCTCGGCGAGCTCGGCCGGGAGCCCGGCGGCTCGCAGAGTGTCGGCGACCTCGGCCATCTCCGGCCCCCACCGCCAGGCCCGGGCGGCCACGCCGGGCAGATAGCCGGGGTTGTCCAGGATGTCTTTGTTCATCGCCCCGGCCTCGGCCAGCAGGAGATCTTCCACACCGTGATCAGCCGCCAGCGCATGCGCGACCCCGGCCAGGGCCCGTGACACCTTCTGGTAGCTGGAGATGGCCAGCTTCAGCGCGGACGCGGATCCGATACCGCCACCCGTCGCCCGCGTGAGGATCCGGGTATCCGCGAACACCGCTTCCACCGACTCCCTGGCCCCCGCATCACCGGCCAGATAGAACCGGACCGTACGGCCGTCCCGCGGCGGCGGCCCGCTCAGCATGCCGTCCAGCACCGTGCACGAAGCCGGCATACGACCGGCGATCCGCTGCATCCGCTCCGGGCTGATCGCGTTGGCCTCGACGTAGATCCCCGCGAAGCCGTGACCGGCCACAGCATCTGCCACCTGTTCCGAGGCATGCGGCGGGCAGATGGACAGCACGATGTCACTCACACCCAGTGCCTCCCCCAGCCTCTCGCACCGCGTCAGCCCGGCACCCTCGGCCCGCTCCCCGGACGCAGCACTCCGCCCCTCGGGCACCCACAACACCCGATGACCGGCAGCCACCGCCTCACCGGCAACAGGAGCCCCCATCGCACCGGGATGCAGAACGGTCAACGTGCTCAAACGGACCTCCGGGCACATCACAGGATCGGACCACGTACACCCTGGACGTTCCCGCTATCGGTGAGCCCTGACCGCGTCGGTGTACAGCTCACTCGTCAGATCAGCCTTGTCGATTCCGAGGCTGCTCAGGACCGAGCGCACGTCCGCCAGCGCCGCGGCCACATCGGGCTCCTCGGTGAGCGTCTCCACTTCCAGGAAAGTGCCGTCCAGCTCGGGAACCCGTACGAGTGTCGCGAGTATCTGCCGTCCATGAGCCTCGAACGCGTAGTTCCTGCACCGCTTCTCGAACTCGACGACGGGTACATAGCCCAGGCCGCGCAGCAGGGCGTGCACCGCCTCAGGGTGCTCCACCCCGGTCTCGTACTCGGGTTTGGACCCGGATTCGTCGTCCACCCGCGCACCCTTGAACGTCAGCACCGTCCGGGATCCGTCCGGGCCGTGCACGGTCCTCACCCGCAGCTCCTGGTCCGCGGATTCAAGAGCGTGATCAGGAGTGTCGTAGTAGGTGTCCCGGTACACCTCGGAACGCCCTGCCACCAGACCCTCCAGACCTCGCCGGACCACGTCAGGTGCTGTCACCCGGGCCTTCAGCTCTGCTTCAACCATGCGGGATGCTCCCTTCGGGCCCTTCCCTCCTGATTCAGTGCAGCGTCAGGAGCCCGCTGTGTCCGTCTCTCGCATGAGACGTCAGCTGTCGGCTGTGGGTTTTCTGTCGTAGGAGGCCAGGGTGGCCTTGGTGGTGGAGGCGTCTTCGAAGGTCAGTGTCCAGGGCCCGGTGTTGATGTCGAAGTCCTTCCCGAAGCCGACCCCTTTGCCGGCCATGCGGCGGCCGGTCGGTTCGACGAGGAGCTGTACGGCCCCGTGGTAGCGGGCGCCCCGGTAGTCCCATCTCCGGACCAAGCGCTTGTTGGCATTGTTGGGCCGGCCTGCGCGGTTTCCGGCCTCGCGGACCGCGCGGGCGAAGTCGTCCTGGGACATCAGCAGGCCCATACGGACCGCCCGGAGAGCGCTGTTCGGGATCGCCATGCGAGCACGGGCTAGCTGCCGAGAGGAATCCGGGCGTACGGCTCCCATTCGTACATCCGGCGGTCCCGGTGGATGACGATCAGCTCGGCGTGGGTGATCCGGGCTCGGGCCTCTTCGATGTCGGCGCGTGCGAGGACGGCCGCGAAGGACGCGGTCGGTCCGGTGTCGTTGCTGTAGCCGATGGAGACGTGCGGCGTGAAGCCGTCGGCGCGTTCGGGGACCTCGCGTACGTCCTCGATGGCCGCCCGTACCGCATCGCGGACTTCGTTGACCGCGTCGGCCGGACGGGCCGGGACGAGGATGGCCTCGGGGTCCACGACCGGTGCCCCCAGGACGAGGTCGAACGACGGGACAGCAGCAAGCCGCTCCCGCGCCGCGTCTGCGATCGCCCGTACCTCCTCCTCGGGCACTTCTCCCACGAATCCGACGCCCTGCATGGTCAGGTGCAGCCATCGGTCGGGCACCGGGTCGAGGCCTCCTGCCGACGCGAGAAGTGCCCGGTAGGCGGCAGCGTACCGGTGGACATCCGGCTGGCCGTCGAAGGTCAGGTGCCAGGTGTAGAACCGGCGTCCGGTGCTCCAGCCGGGACGCCACCACCAGTGGTCGCGCATCCGCTCGGGTGCTGTCGTCGTCATCCGCCCGACTCCCTTCAGACCGAGGCGTCTCCGGAAGAGAGCGCCTGCCTCCGGCGCACCGACTGAGCGCGCCGCTCCTCCAACGCCTGTAGTGGTGAGAGGGACACCGTTCTCCCGCAATCGCCCCGCTTGCCCCTGTTGAAGGACATGGGCGTAATCCCGGAAGCAGGCACTGAATGGGATCGGGGCCGTTGATGGCTTACCGGCCCGTCTGGGCGGGCTGCGCGAGGGGTTGTTCGCCGTGTTCGAGGTAGCGGGTCCGGCCGGTTTCCCGGGCAGCGATCGCCTGCTTGACGCGGCGGGCAAGACGCGGGATCAGGAGCTGGTCGAGTGCGTCAGTGGACTGGAACACGGCGGCCAGGAGTTCCTGCGGGGCGGGCCTGATCGACGCCGTATCGCCAGGGCCGAGTTCACCACCGTCGAAGACGTAAAGCGTCTTGTCGCCTTCGGCAGGGCTCGGCGCCCAGTCGACGACCAGGAGGTTGCCGATGTCCGGCGTAATGCCGAGTTCTTCCACGACCTCCCGCCGACAGGCCGCCAGCGGTGACTCGCCCTGCTCGACATAGCCGCCGGGAATCTCCCACAGGGGTTTGTACGAGGGCTTCACCAGCAGAACCTGCCCATAGGCGTCGAAGAAGAGCGCACCCGACGCTGTGCGTGGTCGCGCCATCCGCTGTTCCTGCTCGTTCTCGGGCATGGACGGAGCGTACTGCGGCCGGTCCCGAGGATTCCGAGTCCGACAGCGTGCGTGGGGGACAGCAGGACAGCGCTACGTCCGGTAGCTGCCGAGAAGAATCCGAGCCCACGGCTCTCCTTCGTCCCCACCGGCCGGGCACCCGCTCACGGCCTTGTGACCGTACGCGGATGCCCGGCGATTGGAAGTCGTGGCGCTGTGCGTCGGTTCAGGTCAGCCCACCCGCGACCTGGTGACGTCCGGCGCCGGTTCTTTTACTGCTCGCCCAGGTTGGTGATCCACCGCAGGATGGTGGAGCCACCGGAGACCTTGACGGCGACCTCGACCACACGGCCGTCCGCGAGGTAGACGGTCCGAACGACCTGGGTGACGACGACGTCCCTGGCGGTCAAGCCCAGTGTCTCCTTCTCCACGACAGTCGGCAGGCGGGACGTCACCTCCTCCAGGACGTAGTCCTGTTCCACGCCGAGGCGTTCGGCGGCGAGTTCGCGCGATCCGCCGGTGGACACCGGCTCCGTCAGTTCCGGTGCGGCGGCAATGACGTAGGCGGGGTAGTAGGAGCTGCTGAGGTGCACTGGTGTGCCGTTACGGCTGACGATCCGCCGACGGACGTGGACCGGAGTGCCTGGAGCGACATCGAGCCGCGGGGCGACGAGTTCGTCGGCGCCAACCGTGCCTGTCTCCAGGACTCGCGAAGTCTCCCCGCCGCCGAGGGCCGTACCAGTGTGCTGATGCAGACGGACGCGTGCGGAGATGTTGTTGCTGATCAGTCCGGCGACAACGGTGCCGACGCCTGGCTTCGGCAGCGTCAGCCCTTCCATCTTGAGAACGCGATACGCACGGTTCGCGGTCGTGTTGGCGACGTTGAACTGTTCGCACACCTCGCGCAGCGACGGCATCACATCGCCTGGTGCCAGTGCTCCGTCCTGAATCTGTTGGCGGTAGTGCGCCGCGATGGCCGCGTATCCCACCTGGGCCATGCCCGGTCTCCCTTCCCTCTGAGTGTGCTGGACCCGTCCATACAGGGTGCAGCGCTACACGTTAGAGGGTAAGCGAAGTACATATATAGCGCTACTAGTAGCGCTAGTGATAGCTACTGGTCTACCTTCACTGTGCAGAACCTGGCGAGGCCGTCACCAAAACGCCCGTCCCGACCGGAGCCCACTCCCGGTCGGGACGGGTCTTCCGCCGCAAAGGAGCCCCCGCAGCCTGGCAGGGCCCGGGGGCTTGGACGACTGAGATGGAGCCGACAAATGCAGCGTAGCGATCAACGTCACCGTGAGGAGAGCCGTACGGTGTGCACACCGATTGAACGGGTCGATGTCACAAACTCCTGGCCGCCTTGCACCTGTGGCGGTTCGATCTGCCCGGACAGGACTCCCAACAACGCTTCGGCAGTGGACTCCAGGGAGGTTGAAGGTGCCCAATAGCCCATCTCTCGACCTTGGTTCAGTACCGGAGTACTGCGTCTACTGCGACCGGCCCGTCGAGCGGTCCGAGGAGAACCTCGTGATGCTCGGGTTCTCCGCGTCCGGGGCACGGCCCTCCCTGTACGCGCACCCCTCCTGCCCCGCCTCGCGCAGGACCCCCAAGCGGGCGGGCCGCTGAAGACTCCCGTACGCGCCGCAGCTTCCAATGCCCCGCGTACGGGAAACGGTCCCGGCCCCGCAGACGACCCCCGGCACGGGGCCGGGACCACCCAAGCCACGTACACAGAAGCGCCCCGACAGACCGGTGCAACGGTCCATCGGGGCTCAACCAACCAGCTGTGCAAGGAGCTGATCCGTCGTATGCGGAACCTTATCCACCGGGTCCTCAACCGGTTACGGACTTTCCTCAACCCGCTGACCCTCGTTGTACTCGTCCCGGCACCGCCGCCCCGTACCGATCCCTGGACCCGGCCCTGGACCAGCCCCGACAAAGACCAGGCGCAGGCCATCCTCCGGGCCCAGGCTCGCCGCCGCAGGCTGATCGTCGCGCCCCACGGAATCCGGCTCGACCAGCCCGTCGCCGTACGCGCATCCCGGCCCGGTCACGCCTGGACGTGGGTCGGGTGACCCTCGAAGGGCTTCTGGCCCAGACCCCGGAACCGGTCACCGCCCACTGCTGCGTCTGCGGGCGGGCCACCACCGCGCCCGTCGAAGTGCGGCCCGGGCACACCACCTGCCCCGAACACATCACCGACGCCCTCACCATTGCACCCGGAGCCAACCCGTGATCTGCGAAGCCTGCTGGAACACACCCGTCGCCACGGTTCGGGACACGGCGGAAGGGCGCGATCTCCTCTGCCTGCCCTGCGCCGACGGCAACTACCCGGCCAGGGTTGTGCTGTTCCCTCCCCTCGGGATCTACCGGCTCACCGCGAGGAAGTTGGAGATGGGCAAGCACGGAAAGCCGAAGCCCCAACTCCCACCCGACCCCGGACCCCACCCGCCCAAGCCCACCCCCAAATCCCCACCCGGCACCCCACCCGTCTAGGCACCGGCGCCGGGCGCCACCGTCCCTACCAGCGGTGGGCCACGTCCACGATCACCCGGTCACCGGTCCTGACCACCCGGAACGGCAGCCGCGCCCGCACCCCGAGGCCCACCTGCGTCCGCCCCTCCCAGCTGGTGCCGAACTTGTGGTCCCGGAAGGTCCGGTAGCCGTCGACGTCCACCCCGGGGAGGGCCCGCTTGCCCCGGGCGCGGTAGGTGGGGTTCAGCTCGCCGTCGTAACTCGGCGCCGTGACCGCGATCTCCAGGACCGCGCCGCCCGCGACGGGGATCGGATCGCCGGTGAAGTCCTGCCGGAACGTGTCGACGTACCGGACATCAAACCCGGCAGCGCCCGCCGCACCGGTGAGGTCGAAGACCATCCGGTCGAAACAGGCGTGCCTGCCGGTACGGATATCGCGCAGCGGTACGGCGGACCGCGAGCCCGCCGATTCGGTGCCGCTGCCCCATACCGTGGAACAGCGCGCTTCCGTCCCGGTCGCGGCGCCCGCCGCTCCCGGCAGGACGCCGCCCGCGATCAGCAGAGCGGCAGCGAGGGTGGTCAGCCGTCGCATGAGTACCTCCGAAGGATGTCGACCGCCGCGCCGCAGCGCGCCGTTGCCCACCGGTCCCCCTGCCGGTCCCTGACGTATGTACCAGAGAGCCGGCCGACGCCACGGCGAGTCCGCCGCTCTGTCCCCCGTCCGGACCTGCCGTCGCCTTCTCCGGGAGCGGGGGATCATCGTCCAGGAGTGGTCATCCCGCCGGGCAGGCGCACTCCGTGCCGGTCTGTGCCTGCTCCTCCGGAGTGGTGCAGCAAGGGCCCTCGGCCTGCGCGGGGGCGTCCTTCGCCATCCCGTCGGCGTCGGCCTTGACGACATAGACCTCCCAGGGCTCCTGGCCGGGGCCGTGGACCCAGACCTTGTCCTGGAGGGCGTAACAGCAGGACGTGTCGTTCTCCTCGAAGGTGGCGAGTCCGGCCTCCCGGAGGCGGGTGGCGGCGGCCGTGACCCGGTCGGTGGAGACGACTTCGATGCCGAGGTGGTCGAGGCGGGTGTCCTGGCCGGGTTCGCCTTCGATCAGGACCAGCTTCAGCGGGGGTTCGGTGATGGCGAAGTTGGCGTAGCCGGGGCGGCGCTTGGCGGGTTCGGTGCCGAACAGTCGGGAGTAGAAGGTCACCGACGCTTCGAGGTCGGCGACGTTGAGTGCGAGCTGGACACGGGACATGGCGTCCTCCCCGAAAAGGCTGTATCGACGTTTGTCGATGTCTTGTGGTTTCGAGCTTGCCCCTTGGATCGAAGTTCGTCAACATAGAGGAATGTCGAATCAAGGGTGGGAAGTACTCGCACAGGACACCGGGATCGAGAGCTGCTGCCCGGGTCTGCTGTCCGCGCCGCTGGACGAGGAACAGGCGGTCGTCCTGGCGAAGGTGTTCAAGGCGCTGGGGGACCCGGTCCGGCTGCGGCTGCTGTCGATGATCGCCTCCCGCGCGGGCGGGGAGGTCTGCGTCTGCGATCTGACGCCGGCGTTCGACCTGTCCCAGCCGACGATCTCCCACCATCTGAAACTGCTGCGGGAGGCCGGGCTGATCGCCTCGGAGCGGCGCGGGACCTGGGTGTACTACCGGCTGCTGCCGGAGACGACCGACCGTCTCGCCGGGATCCTGACCCGGCCCGGGGGCGAGCCCCTCCCCGCCACCGGATGCGGCCCGGCCGGAGCCGGTACATGAGCGCTGCGGGCGCGGCCGGGCCGGTGGGTGCGCGGCTGTCGTTCCTCGACCGGTATCTGGCGGTGTGGATCCTCGTGGCGATGGCCGTCGGACTCGGGCTCGGGCGCTCGGCGCCGGGCCTGGGGGACGCGCTCGCGGGAGGGACGGTGGCCGGGGTGTCGCTGCCGATCGCGCTCGGCCTGCTGGTGATGATGTATCCGGTGCTGGCCAAGGTGCGCTACGACCGGCTGGACACCGTCACCCGCGACCGCCCGCTGCTGGTGTGGTCGCTGGTGCTGAACTGGGTCGTCGGTCCGGCGCTGATGTTCGCCCTGGCGTGGATCTTCCTGCCGGACCTGCCCGAGTACCGCACCGGGCTGATCATCGTGGGCCTCGCCCGCTGCATCGCCATGGTGATCATCTGGAACGATCTCGCCCGCGGCGACCGGGAGGCCGCTGCCGTACTCGTCGCCCTCAACTCCGTCTTCCAGGTTCTCGCCTTCGGCCTGCTCGGCTGGTTCTACCTCGAACTGCTGCCCGGCCTGCTGGGCCTGTCCACCAGCGGACTCGACATCTCCGCAGGGGAGATCGCCCGCGCCGTCCTGATCTTCCTCGGTATCCCGCTCGCCGCCGGATACCTCACCCGGCGCATCGGGGAGAAGGTCCGGGGGCGCGACTGGTACGAGACGGAGCTGATCCCCCGGATCGGCCCCTTCGCCCTCTACGGGCTGCTGTTCACCATCGTGATCCTCTTCGCCCTGCAAGGCGACGCCATCACCGCCCGGCCCCTCGACGTCGTCCGGATCGCCCTGCCCCTGCTCCTGTACTTCGCCGTCATGTGGGTGGGCTCCCTGGCCATCGGCCGCGCGGCCGGACTCGGCTACCCCCGGGCGGTGACCCTGGCGTTCACCGCGGCGGGCAACAACTTCGAACTGGCCATCGCGGTCGCCGTCGCCACCTTCGGCGCGGACAGCGGACAGGCACTCGCCGGAGTGGTCGGCCCCCTCATCGAGGTCCCGGTGCTCATCGGCCTCGTCTACGTCGCCCTCAGGGCCCGCCGCTACTTCCCCACCACCACCCCGGCCGCTTTCCCCGAAGGGAGTTCCCCCCATGCCTGACCGCCCTCATGCCAAGCCGTCCGTGCTGTTCGTCTGTGTCCACAACGCCGGACGCTCCCAGATGGCCGCCGCTTTCCTCACCCACCTCGCCGGAGACGGGGTCGAGGTCCGGTCCGCCGGCTCCGCACCCGCCGAGAGGCTGAACCCCGCCGTCGTCGAGGCCATGGCGGAGAAGGGCATCGACCTCACCGGGCTCGCCCCGAAGCTCCTCACCCCCGAAGCCGTCCGCGCGTCCGACTACGTCATCACCATGGGCTGCGGCGACACCTGCCCGGTCTTCCCCGGAAAGACCTACCTCGACTGGCGGCTCGACGACCCCGCCGGACAGGGCCTCGACTCCGTCCGGCCCATCCGCGACGCCATCGAACGAAGAGTCCGGGAACTGCTCACGGCGATCGCCCGGCCGGACAGGGCGTAAAGGAGTGGCGGGTCCTCCGGCGCCGCGGACACCCTGGGCGCCATGGCAGAGAACACCCGGCACCGGATACGCGCCCGGTACACCGACACCACCGTCACCGTCTACCAGGCCTACTCTCCGCGGATCGGGCTGCCCGCCGCCCGGGACGGGCGCTTTCCCGCTGCCTGGAAGCGGGAGCGGATGACCTGGATCAAGCCGTCGTTCCTGTGGATGATGTACCGCTGCGGCTGGGGCGCCAAGGAGGACCAGGAGACCGTACTCGCCGTCGAGATCACCCGCGACGGCTTTGCATGGGCCCTGGAGCACGCCTGTCTCACCGAGTACGTCCGAAGCCTCCACGGCGACCACGCCGACTGGCGGCGGAGCCTGAAGCAGGCACCGGCCCGGGTGCAGTGGGATCCCGAGCGCGATATCCGGCTCCAGCCGCTGCCGTACCGGGCCCTGCAACTCGGGCTCTCGGGCGAAGCCGCCGGGCGGTACGCGGACGAGTGGATCACCGGGATCGCCGATGTCACGCCCCTGGCCCATGAGATCCACGCACTGGTGCGGGCGGGGGATACGGACGGGGCCCGTGCGCTGCTGCCCCGGGAGGAGGAGTATCCCGAACCCGCGGGGCTCCTCGACCGGCTCAGGCCCTGAGCGCCTTCTCCCGTACGGGCTCCGCCGCCACCGGCTCCGGCGGGGTGCGCAGGGTCCCGGCCGCCACGCAGACGCCGATCGCGCAGACCGCCGCCGCGACCAGGCACACCACCGTGAACGCCGAGGCGAACGCCGATTCGGCCGCGGCGCGGGAAGCGCCCGGCAGCAGATCGAAGCGGGCCGTCTCGACCGCCTCGCGCAGCCCCTCCGACGTGCCGAGGCGGGCGGAGAGGCCGCTCGCGAACACCGCGCCGAAGACCGCGACACCCGCCGCCGTGCCCAGCGGGTACGCCGCGTTCGTCAGGCCCGACGCCATGCCCGCCCGGTCGGCGGGGACCGCGGCGACGGCCACGCACATCAGCGGCGGGAAGATCAGCGCGCCGCCGGTGCCGATCAGCACCAGCGCGGTCACCGTCACGGGCCGGGGGCCGCCCGCCGCCGCCCACGCCAGCGCCAGCAGCCCGAGGCCCTTCACCGCGAAGCCCGCCGCGACCAGCGAGGACGCCGGGAAGGCCTGTTGGAGGCGGGCCATGAAGAGGCCCGTGAACAGCAGGCTTCCGGTCAGTGGCAGCAGCTGCAGCCCGGTCTCCAGCGGGGAGTACGCGTAGGTGCCGGCCAGCCAGAGCGTGGTCAGCGCCAGGGTGCCGAGCCCGGCCAGCCGGGCGAGGAAACCGAGTACCGCCGCGCCCGCGAACGCCCGGATCCGCAGCAGGGAGAGGTCGATCAGCCCGTCGCCGCGCCGCTGGCTCACCACCAGCGCCGCCGTCAGCAGCACCCCGAGCCCGGCGGAACCGAGGACCTGCACGGACAGCCAGCCGTGTTCGGGGCCCGCGACCAGCGGATAGTGCAGGGCCAGCAGGGCTCCCACGGCGAGCAGCGCGCCCGCCGGGTCGATCCGGCGGCCGGTCCCGGCGGGCGCCGCCGATTCCGGCATCCGGGTCAGCGCGCCGACGACCACCAGGATCCCGATCGGCACATTCACCAGGAAGATCCACCGCCAGCCCGCGGCCTCCGTGAACACGCCGCCGACCACCGGCCCCAGCGCGCCCGCGCCCGAGGCGATCGCGGCGAACGCGGCGATCGCGGAGCGCCTGCGGCCCTCGTCCCGGTACGCGGCGGCGAGCAGCGCCAGCGCCGGGGCGAACATCAGCGCCCCGCCCAGCCCCTGGACGGCCCGGGCCGCGATCAGCGCGCCCGCGCCGGGCGCCAGCCCGCAGGCTGCGGAGGCGACGGTGAAGAGCGCGGTCCCCGCGGTGAAGACGGCGCGGCGGCCGAGCCGGTCCGAGAGGGCGCCCGCGGTGAGCAGCAGCGCCCCGAAGGCCAGGGAGTAGGCGGAAATCGTCCACTGCATCTGGCCGAGACCGGCGTTCAGATCCCGTGACATGTCCGAAAGTGCGATGTTGACGACGGTGACGTCGAGGGTCATGACGACGCCTCCGGCGCTGACGAGCGCGAAGGTCCAGGCGGGGCGGGCAGGGTGTGGGCGGCCCGCGGAGCCGACCGCCGCGCCCGAACCGGCTGAACTGCCCGAATCGCCTGAACCGCCTGAACCGCCTGAACCGCCTGAACCGCCGGAACCGCCGGAACCGCCCGAACCGCCGGAACCAGCCGGTTCGTTCGGTCCGGTGGGCCCGGTCGTCGACGCTGCTGTGCTCACACGATCTCCTCACGCCGGTGCCGGTGCCGGTCACGGATGTCGGGACACGAATGCCGGGTCAGGGGGCGCCCGGTGGTCATGGTGCCGGGGCCGTGGCGGGGCGCCCGTGCCGCATCGCCGTCGTGCCGGATGCCCGTGTGCAGGTGTCGGACCGTCCCCGCCCGGGCACGAGAGAACCGCCGACCGGGAAGATCTCCCGGACAGGACCTAGTTCGGTAAGGCTAGCCTAATTAAATCTGATGTGGCGTCAGCTCGACCTTCGTGGCTGAAAGTTGCGCTTGCACATTAGGCAAGGCTTACCTAAGGCTTGCTTTGTTCGGTGCCAACAGCACCGGTCAGCGCCGTGTTCGTGCCGTCCCCGTGATCCGCCACTGCCGTGCACCACCTACCCCGGAGCCGTTCGATGCCCGATCATCAGCCCGACCATCCCGTCCCCGATCTCACCGCCACCGACCCCGCCGCCTGGCGCGAGGCCAACCGCCGGCTCCTCGCCAAAGCCCTCGGCGAATGGTGCTTCGAGGACATGCTGAAAGCGGTCAGGACGGACGACGGAGGAGACGGCGGCGACGGCAGCCGGCAGGCCGCCTACCGCGTCGACCTCGACAGCGGCGCCACTTACGCGTTCCGCGCCACCACCGGCGCCTTCAACTGCCTCAGGGTCGACCCGGACTCCATCACCCGCACGGGCGCGGGCATGCTCGGCAACTCCATCGCCCAGCCCGCCTGGGACGCCCAGCAGTTCCTGATCGAATCCGCCTCCACCATCGGCAGCGACGCCTCCACGGTCGCCACCTACTTCACCGAGCTCTCCGCCACCCTCGCCGTCGACGCGGCCCGCCTCACCCACGGCGGCGAGACCGTCGCCGAACTCCGCGCCCTCGGCCACACCGAGCTGGAGTGCCGGATGACCGGCCACAACCTGCTCGTCGCCAACAAGGGCCGGATCGGCTTCTCCGCCACCGACGTACGGAAGTACGCCCCCGAGGCCGCCCAGCCGCTCACCCTCCAGTGGGTCGCGGTCCACCGCGGCCTCGCCGAGTTCCGCGGCACCTCCGAACTCTCCGAACAGGCCGTCATAGCCCGCGAACTCGACGACGCCACCCGGGCCCGCTTCACCGCCGTGCTCGAAGCCGCCGGGGTCGACCCCGAAGGCTATGTGTGGATGCTGGTCCACCCCTGGCAGTGGGACCACGCCGTGCAGATCCTGCACGCCGCCGATATCGCCCAGCGCCGGATCATCCCCCTCGGCCAGAGCCCCGACCACTACCTCCCCGGCCAGTCCATCCGGACCATGGCCAACACCGGCACACCCGAGCGCTACGACGTCAAACTGCCGCTCAAGATCCTCAACACCCTCGTCTGGCGCGGTATCCCGCCGCACTGCACCTCCGGCGCGCCCGTCGTCACCCAGTGGCTGCGCGGACTCGTCGACCGCGACCCCTTCCTCACCGAGGAGACGCGGACCGTGTTCCTCGGCGAGGTCGCGTCCGTCACCGTCCACCACCCCTATCTCTCCCACCTGGACCAGGCGCCCTACCAGCATCTGGAGACCCTGGGCTGCATCTGGCGGGAGTCGGTGTCGTCCCGTCAGGACCCCGGCGAGCGGGTCCGTACCTTCGCCTCCCTCCTCCACACCGACACCGCCGGGGACGCCTTCGTCGCCGAACTCGTCCGCGCCTCCGGCCTCAAGCCCGAGAAATGGCTGCGGCAGCTCTTCGACACCCTCCTCGTGCCGCTGCTGCACGTCCTCTACAAATACGGGGTCACCTTCAACCCGCACGGGCAGAACACCCTCATCGGCTACGACGAGAACGACATCCCCGTCCGGCTGTATCTGAAGGACTTCGTCGACGACGTCTGCGTCTCCTTCACCGATGTCCCCGAGCGCGGCCCCGAGCCCGACGGCCACGCCCACGTCCTGCCCCGCAAGCACCCGTCGATCATCCGGCAGCACGTCGTCGACCAGGTCTTCGTCGGCCACTTCCGCTATCTCGCCCCGCTCTGCGAAGAGCAGCTCGGCGTCCCCGAGAAGACGTTCTGGAAGCTGGTGCGGCGCACGATCCTCGACTTCCAGAAGGATTTCCGCAAGCGGTTCCCGGAGCTGGAGAGCCGGTTCGCCGAGTACGACCTGCTGACCGAGCAGATCCCGCGGTACGGGCTCAACCGCGACCGCATCGTCGTCACCCGCTACACCGACCGCGCCCTGCGGCACGCCCTGTACCCCAACGGCACCCACCCCAACCCGCTCGCCGAGGAGGGCGGCGCATGACCGCCACGACCACCACCACGCCCCTCGCACTCGCCACCGAGCCGCTGCACGGCCTCGACCCCCGCGCCGCCGCCGAACACGCCCATCTCGAAGCCCTGCTGCGCGTCCGGCTCCTGGAGTCCGGGGTGGAGCCCGCCGCCGGACCGCTCAGGATCGACCTGCCCGCCCTCGGGCTGGCCCTGGTCACCGAGGTCGTGCACCGCTCCCCGAGCGGCTGGCACCGCTTCGGCCCGGTCCGCCTCGAAGGCCCCGGCGGCCCCCTGGGCGCCGCCGCCGACCCGGTGACCGTCGTCGCCCTGCTCTCCACCGAGACCGCGAGCCGCGCGCCCGGCCGCCGGGGCGCCATCGCCGCGGGCGAGATCGCGGACCTCGTGGAACGTACCGCCGAATCCGTCCGCCGGGTCACCGCCTTCATCACCGACCGGCGCGCCAAGCCCGAACCCCCCGCGGAAGTCGACGCCTTCCTCGAATCCGAGCAGGCCCTCCTCCTCGGGCACCTCTACCACCCGTCGCCCAAATCCCGCGACGGGATCTCCGAGCAGGAGAACCGGGTCTACTCGCCCGAGCTGCGCGGCTCCTTCCGGCTGCACTGGTTCGCCGCCGACCCGTCCGTCGTCTCCCACGACGCCGTCGACGGCGCCCCGTCCCTCAAAGGCCGGAACACCGTCGAACTCCTCGCCGACCTCGCGGGCCGGCCCGACACCGGCGGCCGGATCCTGGTCCCCGCCCACCCCTGGCAGGCCCGGGACGTCCTGCACCGCCCCCGGACCGCCGCCCTGATCGCCTCCGGCGCCCTGGAACCCCTCGGTGAACTCGGCCCCGCATGGTGGCCCACCTCCAGCGTCCGCACCCTCTACCGGCCCGGCGCGGAGGTGATGCTCAAGCTCTCCCTCGGGCTGCGGCTCACCAACTCCCGCCGTGAGTCGACCCGTACGGAACTCCTCCGCGGACTGGAGATCAACCGGCTCCTCGACGCGGGCCACGCCGACGCCACCTTCGCCGCCCACCCCGGCTTCTCGGTCACCCGCGACCCGGCG
Organism: Streptomyces tsukubensis; assembly: GCF_003932715.1. Classification (NCBI taxonomy): domain Bacteria; kingdom Bacillati; phylum Actinomycetota; class Actinomycetes; order Kitasatosporales; family Streptomycetaceae; genus Streptomyces; species Streptomyces tsukubensis. The sequence continues at coordinate 4,191,624 of NZ_CP020700.1, forward strand.
TGGCTCGCCGTCGACGAACCCGGCCGCCCCGAAGGCCCCGAGATCACCGGCCTCGACGTCGCCGTCCGCGAGGTCCCCGACGGCATCGAGAGCCTCCGTACCCTGGTCGGCCTGGTCGCGCCCCGGCCCGGAATCGGCCGTACCCCCCTCGGTGAGATCGTGGCCGCGCTCGGCCCCGGCACCGCCGAGGAGTGGGCCGCCGACTTCTTCGACCGGACGCTGATCCCGATGCTGCACCTGTACGCGGCCACCGGCATCGGCCTCGAAGCGCACCAGCAGAACACGCTCCTGCGGCTGGACTCCCGGGGCCGGGTCACCGGCTCCGCCTTCCGCGACAACCAGGGCTACTACCTGGCCGCGTCCCATCTGCCCGCCGTACTCCGGCGGACCGGCACCGACGCGTCCACCCTCGCCGTGGTCGACGACGACGTCGTGGACGACCGGCTCTCGTACTACCTGCTGCGCAACCAGGCGCTGTCGGTCGTCGGCGCCCTCGCCATCGACGGACTCGCCGACGAGCGCGACCTGCTCGGCGTCCTCGCGGACCGGCTGCGGGCCGCCCTGCCCGAACTGGCCGCCGCCGGTCCCCGCGGCGACCGGCTCGCCCGCCGCTGGCTCACCGCCACCACCCTGCCCACCAAGGGCAATCTGCTCACCCGGCTGCACGGGATCGACGAAGTGCTCGCCCCGCTGGACGCGCAGTCCGTCTATCTCGACGCCCCCAACCCCCTCATGGAGGCCTCCGTATGACGTCGTTACACCAGGACGCGCCCGATACGACCACCGTGCCCGGGCCGCCGCTGCCCCGGCTCGGCGGCCGCTGGACGGCCCGGGTGGCGAGATCCCACGGCGCCGACCTCGACCTGGTGCACGGCTGGATGCAGTCCCCGCACATCGACGCCTTCTGGCACCAGGCCTGGCCCAGGGAGCGCTGGGAGGAGGAGATCGCGGGCCATCTGGCCGGGGACGCCATCCTGCCGGTGCTGGTCGTCCTGGACGGCGAGGCCTTCGCGTACGTCGAGGTCTACCGGGTGGCCCGGGACCGGCTCGCCGCCCACTATCCGTACGGCGCCCGCGACCTCGGCCTGCACATCGCCATCGGTGAGCAGCGCCGCACCGGCCGGGGTCTCGGCAGGGAACTGCTGGGGGTGCTCGCGGACGGGCTGCTCGCGGCCGATCCGGACTGCCCGCGGGTGGTCGCCGAACCGGACATCACCAACGCGCCGTCCCTGCGGGCGTTCGCGGCGGCGGGGTTCCGGGACGCGGGCGAGATCGTCCTCCCGGACAAGCGGGCGGCGCTGCTGATCCGCCCGCGGACGGACGCGGACATGCTGTGACCGTGCGGGACGCGGACATGCGGTGACCGGGCGGGGCGGGGGAGCCGGTGGTACGGGCTTCCCCGCCCCGCCCGCGGTACGGAGCCGTTCCGGCGGCGCGGCGGGGCCTACTCGCGGGGGCCGTCCGGCCGCCCCGCCCGGGCCCGGACCAGCAGGGCGTACGCCCCCACCAGCACCAGCAGCGCCGGAACGCCCACCAGGCACGCCGTCCGCATCTCGGGGACGAAGATCCCCGTCGCGTACACCGACAGCAGCGCGGCGATCCCCAGCACCGGGGTCACCCGCCCGCCGGGCAGCCGCAGCGACGACGGCGGCCGGTCCGGATCCCGGCGGAAGGCGAGCAGCGTCAGCAGGACGACGATCCACACCGCGACGATCCCGAACGTGCCCAGCGCCAGCAGCACCCCGAAGACCCGGGCGCCGAAGAGCGCGGTCAGCCCGGCGGTGACCAGGAAGCCCAGCGCGGAGAAGAGGATCGCCCGGCGCGGCACCCCGTGCCCGGTGGTGGCGCCGAGGGCGCGCGGCGCGAACCGGTCGTCGCCCAGGGAGTGCAGCATCCGCCCGGCGGCGTACAGATTGGCGTTGGCGGCGGACAGCGCGGTGACCAGGACGACGAAGTTGGTCACGGACGCCGCGGCGGGGATCCCGGCCGCGTCGAACATCGTCACGAACGGGCTGCCCTCGGTGCCGTGCCCGCCGGACACCTCGGTCCACGGCAGGACGGCGAGCATCACGGCGATCGCGCCCAGATAGAAGAGGGTGAGCCGGAGGACGAGGGTCCGCAGGGCGCCGCGGAGCGCCGGGCCGGGGTCCTTCGCCTCGGGCGCGGAGACGGCGACGAGTTCGATGCCCGCGAAGCTGAACAGCACGATCGACATCACCAGCCAGATCGCCATCGGCCCCTCGGGGACGAAACCGCCGTGCGCGGTCCAGTTGCCGACACCGGTCGCGGGCCGGTCCGGCAGTCCGAAGACGATCAGTACGGTCCCGATGACGATGAACGCGACGACGGCGAAGGCCTTGATCGCACTGAGGACGGACTCGGTGGTGCCGAAGTTCCGCACCCCGGTCGCGTTGACGCCGGTGACGGCGGCCGCGAAGACGAGGACCGCGGCCCACAGGGGGACATCGGGCCACCAGAAGCGCAGATAGATCGCGGCGGCGACGACCTCGGAGCCGATGCCGACGATCAGCGCGACCCAGTAGATCCACTGGACGGAGAATCCGGCGAAGGGGCCGAGGGCGCGTCCGGCGATGGTGCCGAAGGAGCCGCGGACGGGCAGGGCGCTGACCATCTCGCCGAGGGCGTAGGCGACGACGAGGGCGATCAGCGCACCGGCGGCGTAGCTGAGGAGGACGGCGGGCCCGGCGACGGAGATCGCGGCGCCCGCGCCGAGGAACAGTCCGGTGCCGAGCGCGGAACCGAGCCCGAGCAGCGCCATCTGCCGTCGGCCGAGCCCGCGCCGCAGCTCGTTCCCGCCGGTGCCGGTCGTGCCGGTCGTGCCGGTCGTGCTGGTCGTGCTGTCGCCGGGGGCCGCCGGTGCCGCGGGGCGGCGGGGAGCGGTGGTCACGGCGGGGCCTCGGCAGTACTGGGGGAGCTGGGGGAGCTGGGGGCGGGGTGCGGCCGGTCACGAGGCGTACTCCGGGAGGAGGAACCCCTGACCGTATCCGCCCTATACGGTACCTTCCCGGCCCCCCGGGACGATTCCGGCGGCTTCCAGGCTGCCCGAGGTGCTTGAGGTGCCGGGCCCGTCCCCCGAGCGCGGGCCCGGCACCTCAGCTCCGTCAGGAGCGCGTCACAGACCCGTGCCCGCGCTCCACACCTTGCCGCTGACGGCGTCGGGGGCGTCCTGCCACACCGCCGTGGTCCGGCCCGCCGGGCCGCCCGCGACATGACCCTCGGCCACCCCGGACGGCTGGGCCATCAGAGCGGCAGGCGCGCTCCACGCCCCTCCGGTACGGCCCGCGTAGTGGACGACCTGCGAGAAGCCCGTGTCGTCCTGCTCGGTCCACAGAACATGGACGGAGCCGTCCGGACCGATCTCCGCGTCGTACTCGTCCCGCGGGTAGCCGTTGGTCACGGTGGTCGCCGGGGACCAGGTGCCGGTGGCCGCGGAGCGGGTGGTCGCGTGGATCCGGAACCCGTTCGCTCCGTAGCCGCGCCACACCATGGTGATCTGGCCGTCCGGGCCGATCAGCGGCCGGCTCGCCGCCGCGGAATCGACGTCCGCGGCCTTCTGCGGCGCGCCCCACTGGGTGCTGCCCGCGGGGCGGACGAGCACGTCGAGGGCTTCGGGCCCGAAGGCGCCCGCCGGGGTGCGGAGCCAGCTCAGGACGGCCGAGCCGTCGGGGGCGACGGCCGCCCGCGGCACCACTGCGTCGGACGTGCCGGACAGACTGCGGGCCGTGGTCCAGGTGCCGGATCCCGGGGCCAGATCGGAGGCGATGACGGACGAGCCGTCGGCACGGTTCTCGTGCCAGAGCACGGTGGCCGTGCCGTCGGGCGCGACCAGCGGCTCCAGGGTGCCTTCCAGGGTCTCCGCCGGTGTGGTGTCCAGCTTGACCGGCGCGGACCAGGCGCCGCCCGCGGCCGGGCGCTCGGAGACGTACACATCGGTGATGCGGTCGCCCTGCCGGAGCCAGGTGGTGACCGCCCGGCCGCCGGTGCCGACGGCGGTGGAGGGGGCGATGTAGTCGGCTCCGGCGGCGATGTCGACCGGTGCCGAGAAGGCCGTGGCACCGGGGGCGAGGGCCGCCGTCCGGATGGTGTTCTGCGCGGCGGCGACCTTGACCCAGGTGAGGGTGAGGGAGCCGTCAGGGCCCGGGACCAGCGTGGCGTTGCGCGTCCCGGTGGGCAGGGTGTCCACGACCGTCGGCGCGCCCCAGACGGCGCTGCCCGCGGGCCGGATCGCGATCAGGAGGTCCGTCTGCGCGGAGCCGGGTGACTGCCGGAACGTGGCCGCGACGACATCGCCGTTCCCGGCCGTACGGACCTCGGCGACGTGCACCGTGTCGGCACCGGTCGCGGAGAGGGCGACGGGGGTGCTCCAGGGTCCGGTGACCCCGGCGGACGCGGATGTCGCACTGCCCAGCAGCAGCGCCGGGGTGAGGACGGCCCCGATCAGCGCGGCGCGGGCGGACATCGGGCGGCGGGGGGTCGGGGCGTGGTGAACCTGCTGGCTCAAGGAAACCTCCGGCTCGTCGCTACAGGCACGCCGGAAAACCATGCCCTTTGTCATGGCCACGGAATTCCGGTGATCGCCGGGAAGCTATCACCGGGCCCGTATCACCGCAGGACAAAGGGGATGGAGCGGGAGAAGGTTCCTCGTGATCACGTGACCGCGGTACGGGCGGTGGCGCGCGCGTGTCCCGCCGCCGCCCGCCGCGCCGCCGCTACCTGCGCACCGCCGTGAAACCGTCGCTTCAGACGACCGCGCAGGGGCACTCCCGGTATTCGAGCCCCAGCTCCCGGTCGACCGGCACGCTGGTCCGCGTCGACGCGGCGGTCACGGCCTCCCAGGAGCCGTACTTCGCATAGAGCTGGTCGGCGGTCGGGCCCAGCGGATTGCCGTACTTGGCGATGTTCCGCTCCTCCAGCGCGCGTACCTCGTCCGGGCTCATCCCGGCCCGGGTGATCTCCTTGGCCTCATTGCGCAGCTGCACCATGCGCCGGGCGATCTCCTCCTCCGAGGCCCCCGCGGCGCGCATCGCGCACTCCTCGCGGTCCATCTCCACGAGCAGCCCGTGGTACATCATCCGGATCTCGCGCGACTGCTCGCGCTGCTCCGGGGTCTGCGCCCGGATCCGGCAGACCACCGGCTCGGGGCTGTCGCACGGCCCCGCGCTCGGCGGCTGCTGCGACAGCGGGGCGACGACCACGGATCCGCAGGACCCGGTCCCGGGCGAGCAGACGGCGGCCTGGGCCGCGCCGGGGGCGAACAGCACGGCCTGTCCGGCGAGGACCGCGGAGACCACAAGGGTTCGGGCGGCCCGCCCGAATCGGGAGGCGGAGCGGGAGTCCTGAGCGGGCCCGGAGTGTCGGGGGTGACGAAGTGTCGGCATGCGCGCATCCTGCGGCGCCGATGCCTCCGCGCACCCTGTGAACACGGCGGTTTCGCCCGTCCGGGCGGCCCCGCCCGCCGAAAAATCAAACGCCCGGCCCCCGATCCCCCACTACGGTCGAACGCATGGCTGACGAGAAGTTCGAGAATCCGGTCCTGGCCGAGATCTACGACCCCCTGGAGGCCGACCGTTCGGACCTCGACGCCTACCTCCGGATGGCCGAGGAGTTCGGGGCCCGCCGGATCCTGGACGTCGGCTGCGGCACCGGGGTGTTCGCCCTGCTCCTGGCGGAACGCGGGCTCGACGTCACGGGCCTGGACCCCGCGGGTGCCTCCCTGGACGTGGCCCGCGCCAAACCGGGGGCCGGCCGGGTCCGGTGGATCCACGGCGACATCGCCGCCCTGCCGCCGCTCGACGGCTTCGACCTGATCACCATGACGGCGAACGTCGCCCAGGACATCGAATCGCCCGCCCTCTGGCATGCCACCCTCCGGGGCGCCCGGGCCGCACTCCGCCCCGGCGGCCGGCTCGTCTTCGAGACCCGCGACCCCGCCCGCCGCGCCTGGGAATCCTGGAACCGGGACGAGAGCTACGAGGTGGTGGACGTTCCCGGCCGGGGGGAGGTCGAGAGCTGGTACGACGTCCTGGACGCCGACGGCCCCCTGGTGACCTTCCGTCAGACCTGTGTTTTCCGGGCCACGGGGGCGGTCCTGACCTCGGACTCCACCCTCCGCTTCCGCACCCGCGAGGAGGTCGCCGCCGATCTGGCGGCCACGGGCTTCCCGGCGCACGAGGTCCGCGACGCCCCCGACCGCCCCGGCCGCGAGTTCGTGTTCGTCGCCCGCCGCCCGCCGCAGGACCCGGACCGGGACTGACTCCGGTACCGACGAATTCGCTCCACTCCCTGCCCGTGCCCCCGCCACGGCGCTACGGTGTCCCCTCACCGAATCTGCACATCTGCAGATACGCACATCCGCAAACCTGCACATCTGAACATCTGCACCAGGGGGGACCTTGAGTAGTCCGTATGCGATGGCGCCACCGCCACCACCACCCCCGCCCGGCCCCGCGGGTCCGGAACGGTCGCTGTGGCGGATGAAGCGCCTCTACGCCGGAGGCGCCCTGATCTTGTTCCTGGGCTTCGGCTGCGGCAGCACCGCCGGATCCGGGGACCCCGGCGCATCGGCCGCGAAGCCCGGACCGACCGTGACCGCAACGGCCACCGTCACCGCGACGGCGACCGCCGCACCCGAGCCCGCGAAGACGGTCGTCGAGCCGGGCCCGACGGTCACCGTCATCAAGACCAAGGCCGCGAAGCCCCCGGCTCCGGCCCGCGACACCGGAACGGACCAGGGCGGCACGGACGGCGGCGGCACCGGCGGAGGCGGCGTCTCCACGGAGGTCTACTACGCCAACTGCACCGCCGCCCGGGCCGCGGGCGCCGCACCGGTCAGCAGGGGCGAACCCGGCTACGGCCGCCACCTCGACCGCGACAACGACGGCGTCGGCTGCGACTCCTGACCCCGGACCCGTCGGGCCGGTGCCGTGCCCGGCACCGGCCCCCGGAATCGGTTTTCATCGCAGTAACTCCCCCATTCCGCCCGGCGTGCGCTAGGTTCGGCTGCGTGCGCGCTGCGTAGGCGGCATATGACGGAACGAGACGACTGCGGCTGCCTTGGGCAGGTGCCCGCTGCGGCTGTGCGCCCGGGGGGGCCACATGCAAGAGATGATCAAAGGAGCCAATGTCGCCCTGGCGGCGCTGAGCGAGGACACCGACGCGGTGGTCGTCGGACTGAGCTGGAGCAGTGCGGACGGGGACGGCGACGCGGATGTGTCGGTGCTCCTCCTCGACGACAACGGCAAGGTCCGCAGCGACAACGACTTCTACTTCTACAACCACCCGGCCGCCGCCGACGGCAGCATCCAGCTCCTGGGCAAGATACCGACGGCCAACGGCAGCGAAGACCGCATCAGCCTGGATCTCGCCGCGGTACCGCCGGACGTCGCCCGCGTCGTCGTGGCCGCCAGCCGGTACGAAGGCGCCCGCTTCGGGCAGCTCGACGACATCCGGCTCACGCTGGCCGACCGCGGCGGGGACGTTCTGCTCGGATTCGCCATCGACGACGCGAGCGTGGAGACCGCGTTCGTCTTCGGTGAGCTGTACCGGCGCGGCGAGGAGTGGAAGTTCCGGGCGGTCGGCCAGGGGTACGAGAGCGGACTGGCCGGTCTCGCCACCGACTTCGGCATCGACATAGCCGAAGACACCGAAGACACCGCAGACACCGACGACACGGCAGCCACCGAAGACACCGCAGCCGCGACCACGACCGCGACCGCGCCCGGGGGCACCGCCCGGGAGCCCGCCGCGGAAGCCCCCGCCCCCGCCCCGGAGCCCGCGGACCGGCCGGCCTCCGCCACCGGCGCCCCGTCGACTTCTTCCGCCCGGCCCGCCCCCGAGGCGGCCCCCGCCTCCGCCGACCGCCCGGCCCGCCCCCGCGCCACCAGGACGGTCAAGAAGAAGGTCACGCTGCCGAAGGTGGCCAAGAAGTCCCTCGCCGAGAACGACGCCTGGCGGACCGCCCGGCTCTTCCCCGTACCGACGCTCAGAAGCGACAAGGAGCGGGAGCTGCGCGCCACTTCGGTGCTGCTGTCGGTGATGGCGCAGGTGCCGGAGTTCGGCCGGCGCCTCACGGCGGCGTTCGGCGCGCCGGCCGGGCGGATGCAGACCTTCACCGAGGTGTCCCTGCCACACGGTGATACCCCGCGCCGCCCGGACGGGGTGATCCGTGTCGAGCGCGCCGGGAAGCTGTGGACGGCGCTGGTCGAGACGAAGACCAACGGCAATCCGCTCAAGGCCGAACAGGTCCAGGACTATATGGACATCGCCGCCCGCCGCGGCTACGAGGCCGTGATCACCCTCTCGAACGAAGTCGCCCTCGACGGTGTTCCGCTGGTCGAGGTGAAGGTCGACGGGCGCCGCAAGCACAAGGTGACCCTGTGGCATCTGTCCTGGGCGGAAGTGGCGCACCAGGCGCAGATGCTGATCCGCCACGAAGGCGTCGGCAACGCCGCGCACGCCTGGCTGCTCCAGGAACTGCTGCACTATCTGCAGCACGAGAACTCCGGCTGCCACGGCTTCCAGAACATGGGCCCCGCCTGGGTCCCCGTCCGCAACGGCATCGAGGCGGAGACCCTCTCCCAGGGTGATCCGCGCGCCGTCCGGGTCGTGGAGAGCTGGGAGCAGCTCGTCCGTCAGGTCTGCCTCCGGCTCGGCGGCGAACTGGGCCAGAAGGCCCTGCCCGTCCAGCGCACCAAGCGCGGTGCCGACCCGACCGCCCGGCGGGCCGAGCTCGCCGACCGGCTGTGCACGGACGGCCGGCTCACCGCGGAACTGCGCATCGACGGCACACCGGGCGTCTTCACGATCACGGCCGATCTGCGGACCGCCAAACTGCGGACGTCCGTCGACGTCCCGACGCCCGAGGGCGGCTATCCGCTCGCCTCGGCCAAGCGTCTGGTCCGGTCCCTGGCGGAGGCCCCGGCGGACCTCCACGTCGAGACGCTGGTGGACGAGGGCAACGGGCCCCGGGGCACGCTGGAGCGGCTGCGCCCCGAGCCGGGCGATCTGCTGCCCAGGGACGGCGCCCCGATCGCCGGGTTCCGGCTGTCGCTCTTCAAGGGCATGGGCGGTACCCGCGGCGCGACGGAATCCGGCTTCATCCGGAGCGTCGACGATGCCGTGGACCGGTTCTACGGCAGCGTCGTGGCACATCTGACGTCCTTCGACCGCCGTACGCCCCGCCGCGCCGCGTCCGCGGAACCCGCGGAGTCCGGCGCGGACGCCTGACCCCGGCCCGACCTCTTTCGCAGCCGTACGGCCCGGGCGGCGCGGCCCGGGCCTCAGGCGGAGCTCCCGTACGGACCCGGCTACCAGGGTCTCCGGCGGGGACCGCCGCGTACCGAACGGCCCGTACGAGGGCGCCCGTACCCCTCGTACGCAAAGAACCCCGGCCTCCGTGACGGAGGCCGGGGCCTGATGGAGCGCTGGGCAGGCCTTGCACCTGCATCCCCCCACGGGAAGTGGGGTGTCTTTCCTTGGACCACCAACGCATGTCGTCCGCTTCCGGTTTCCCGGTGCGCGATCGCAAGATCACTATACCCCGCCGGACGCCTGTTCCCCAACTCCGCCGGACGGGGCCCGAACCGGCGGATCCATGCCGACTCAGGCCCTGCGCAGGCGTGTTGCGAGTACGGCCAGGACGGCCATGAGCGCCGGGAGCACCAGCATCGCCACCCGCAGGTCCGTCGCCTCCGCGACGAAGCCGATGACGGGCGGACCGGCCAGGAAGCCGACGTAGCCGACCGCGGAGACGGCGGCGATGGACGGGCCGGGGCGGTCGGGACGGAGATCGGCCGCATGACTGAAGACCACCGGGACGACGGCGGCCAGGCCGAGGCCCAGCAGACCGTAGCCGAACAGCCCGGCGGGGACCGTGGGGGAGACGATCGGGACCAGCGCCCCGGCCCCGGCCACCACCGCGCAGCCCAGCAGGAAGCCGGTCGTCCCCACCCGGGGGCGGACCCGGTCCGCCGTCAGCCGGCCGATCACCATCCCGGCGGAGAAGACGGCGAAGCCCGCACCCGCCGCACCCACGGCCGCGTCCGCCACCTCGTGGAGATAGACCGCGCCCCAGTCGTTGACGACACCCTCGCCCATCAGCGCGCAGAAGGCGATGAGACCGGGGATCCACAGACCGGGGCCCGGCAGGGCGAGCAGCGGTCCGGACCCGCCGCCGGAAGCGGCCGTCCGCCGCGGTTCCGGCACCAGCGCGGTGACCGCGACGCCCGCCACCGCGCACAGCACCACCGCGGTGACGGCGAAATGCGGTCCGGTGCCGATACCGGCCCAGGCCACGAGTGCCCCCGCACCCGCGCCCACGATGCCGCCGAGGCTGAACATGGCGTGGAAGCCGCCGAGAACCGGCCGCCCGTACGCCCGCTCCACCAGCACGCCCTGGGTGTTCATGGCCACGTCGACCGCGGTGTTGCCGCAGGCGAACAGGGCCAGCACCACGGTGAGCGCGGCGAGTCCCGGCACGAAGGCCAGGGCCGCCAGCGCGGCCAGATATCCGGCCATGCCGGCGCAGAGCACCGTACGGCTGCCGTACCGGGCCACCAGGCCGCCCACGAGCGGCAGTCCGAGGAAGGCGCCGCTGCTGAGCCCGACCAGGGCGACCGCGAGCTGACCGGCGGAGAGGTCGAGGCGGTCCTGGACGGCGGGGACCCGGGCGGCCCAAGTGGCGAAGGCGGCCCCGGTGACGAAGAAGATCGTGCTCACGGCCAGCCGGGCCGCTCTCGGCCGGGGCAGCACCGGGGCGGCGGGCCGGTCCCCCGTGCCGCGTACCCCCGTTTCGAGAGCAGGGTCGTCCGCCCCGTACAGCTTCTTCCCCATCGACGCGCCGTTCCTTCCTGTGCAGCAACCGAAGGCCCGGCCGGGCCCCGGCCCTCCCCCCGCGTACCCCTCCCGGCCCTTACTACTTCTATCGGCCCCCGTCGATCACCGCCCCGCGCCGCGCCAGCGCGATCAGCGCCTCCCGCTCCTCCACCAGGACCTTGTGGAAGACATCGGCGTAGCGCCGCATGGTGCGTTCGCCGTTCGGCGGGCCCAGGGAGCTGAAGCTCTGGCCGAGGACCAGCCTGCGCCGGCAGATCTCCTCGGCGACCGGATACTCCTCCGGGCGGTAGGCGTGCCCCGCGGCGGCGTGACCGCAGGACCAGGGGCAGCCCCGGCCGTATCCGCGCAGCTCCTGGAAGAGGGTTTGCGCCGGGACCGGCTGCGGCTGCCAGCGCATGATGCCGAGGCCCTCCGCGTTCACGGCCGCCGCGAGCGCGTCGCGGAACGCCGCCACGGGCACATCGGCCGGGTCGAGCCCCAGCTCCTCCGGCATCACGAGCAGCGGATAGAAGAAGTAGACATGGGTACGGCCTTCGGGAACGCCCGGCGGCCTGATGCCCGGCACCCCCGCCAGCGCCGCGGTGAGAGCCGCGCCGTTGGCCTCGCGGACCCGGGTCATCTCCGGGAGGCGCCGGAGCTGGGAGCGGGCGAAGGCCGCGGCGAGCACGTCGATGCGGTAGTTCCAGCCCATGATGCGGGCGTTGTAGTCGCGGTCCCGGCCCGGCAGTTCCTCGCCGAACATCAGCACCCGCCGGGCGAGCGCGTACTGCTCCTCGTCGCGCGTCGCGAACAGCCCGCCCTCGCCGAGCGCCGAAAGCGTCTTCGACCCGTTGAGGCTGGCGCCGCTCATGGTGCCGAGCGCCCCCACCGCCCGGCCCCGGTAGGTGGCACCGTGCGCCTGGGCCGCGTCTTCGATCAGAGGCAGGCCGTGACGTTCTGCGACAGCGCTCAGGGCGTCGTAGTCGGCGGGCAGCCCGTTGAGGTCGACGGCGACGATGGCGCGCGTACGGCCGGTGATGCGCGCCTCGACCAGGGCGGGGTCGACATTGAAGGTTTCGGGATCGGTATCGGCGAAGACGGGCACCGCATTGGCCTGGAGGACGCAGGACGCCGAGGCCAGGAAGGTGTCGGCGGGCACGATCACCTCGTCGCCGGGCTCGACGCCCGCGGCGGCGATCGCCATGTGCAGGGCGGCCGTACCGGAGTTGGCGGCGACGACGTACGGCATGGAGGTGTACGCCGCCCACGCCTCCTCCAGCTCCTGCACGGCCCGCATGGGCCAGTGCCAGGGCGTCGCCGCATCCAGCGCCCGGCCGACGGCCCGCCGGTCCTCGTCCGTGATGTACGGCCAGGGCGCGACGGTGCCTTCGGGGAGGAGCCGGGGACCGCCGTCGACGGCTAGCACGGGGGAGTCCCGGCCGGGTCGGGGGCGGACGCGGGATCGGTACGGGCGGCGCCGGGCCCCTCGGCGGAGACCGCCGCGACGGACCGGGCCCCCGGTCCGGACCGAACCGGGGCCATGGGGTCCTCCGTCAGCCGCCGGCGGGCCGGCCGGGCCCGCCGGAACACGGCCTTCGCGGAGGGCAGTTCGGGCTCCCGGCCCAGCACGGCGGCGAGATCGGACAGGCCCCGGGCGAGACCGATCCCGGCGGTGCAGCCGAGAGCGGTCAGCTTGGAGACGTCCGCGACCAGGGCGAAGCTGTCCTCCGTACTGCTCGTATCGGCCTCCAGCAGCGCGGGCCGCCCGGTGGCCCGCCCCACCGCGTCCGCCAGTTCACGCATGGACACCCCGGAGCCGCTGCCCAGGTTGTAGACCTCGCCGTCCCCGCCCCGGTCGGCGAGCGCGAGCAGCGCCCGGCACACGTCGTCGACATGGACGAAGTCCCGCGTCTTCAGGTCGATGTCGCCGACCACCGGGATCGGCAGCCCGTTGAGATGCCACCGCAGGAACTGCGACACCTCGCCGCCCGCGTGCTCCGGATGTTCACCGGGCCCGTAGACCACGAAGGGCCGCCCGATGACGACGGGAAGTCCGCCGGAGTGCCAGAGGCTCAGCAGGGTGAGTTCGCCGGAGAGCTTGGAGGCGCCGTAGGGCAGGAACGGCCGGGTGGGGTGCTCCTCGTCCATCGGCGCGTACCGCGGTGTGCCGTACACGATGGCGGAGGAGAGGTGCACCAGCTTCCGGACCCCGAGTTCGAGACAGGCGTTCCCGACGTTGCAGGTGCCCAGGGCATTGAGCTGGAAGTCGTGCCGGGGCCGCTCCACGGACACGGTCCCGCTGGCGTTCCCGGCGAGATGGAAGACGACGTCGGCGCCTTGGAGGGCGAGCAGGGTCTCGCCGTAGTCCCGGAGATCGGCCCGGACCTGGCGAACACCGGGTAACCGTGCTAAGCCGTCCGGTAGTTCGGCCAGGTCGACGACGGTGATTCTCTTGCCGAGACGGCCAAGGACTGCAACCAGATGGCGTCCGATGAAACCGGCTCCCCCGGTCACCGCCACTTCTTCGTTTTGCCCGATATGTTCGAACATGTCGACCGAGTTGATCAAAACAGCTCCTGGGAACGGCAGGATGATGCCGGAAATCGTTGTTCTCGGCATTTGCGAAGGGAACTTCGAGACATGCACTCGGAAAGCTGGCTTGGGGCAAGGGGGTCGGGATGCGAACTCGGGCCGGAAACGGGCCGTTGCGGCAGGCCGCCCGGCTTTGAGAAGGCCGGGCCCGGGACCGTGTCGTCGAGGTGATGGTCAGGTCCGCCGACACCAGTGGGTCGGTGCGGGGCAGGAGAGCAGATCAGCCACAGCCGTACCCGCTGTCTCCCAGTGGAACATGCGTCCTCGTTGCGATGGCAAGCCCGGCGTCAGTGTTTGGCCGAATCCTCACCTCGCCCACACATCGCTATCCGCATCGGCCGAGTTCGCCTCTGGGGTATGAGTCGAGGCCCCGAGGGAGGCTTTGTCATGCCCTGTGCATTCTGTGAGTGGCGGGATGATACCGGCTTCTCCGTGCCACCGTCAGAACCTTTGACTCTGACGGCACAACTCAGCTAGTAACAAAATTATGGACTTCACCGTTATTGCCCATGCCGTGGAAGTCGATCACGGGATCAAGCGGTTGTCGATGCGCTTCATCAAGCGTTACGCCGCGCCGGAGCGGGCCCGGCTCAGTGTGGATCTATGCCAGCAGATCAGCCAGGCGCTGGACGGCCTCGGGTTGATGACCTTGCCTCGACGGCTTCCGACTTCCGAGACCGAGTACGTCTTTGTCGTCAAGAAAGCCAGTCCGCTCGGTGAGGCGCTCGCGATCGCCGGTGCCGTTGCCATGATGGAGAAGATGGGAACACCAGTTCTTCCGACTCTTTTTGAGCGGTTCCCCGAGGCTGAGCGCTACTTGACCTAGTGCAAAAGAAGCCTGAAAGATCAGCCGTCGAAAGGAATCTATCAATATCCGACAATCATTCCATGGGAGGGGTGGCGGCGTTAAGGTCGCTGCACGCATCGCCGCCCTGGGGTGTGGCCTAAAGGTGTCCGGCAATGCGAAGTGATGCGCGCAACTCGACAGTTCGCGACGTGCTCTCCATCGCGATGGGATCCCACGCTCCGGCCTCGACCCCCGGAGGGGGACCTTCGGGGGTTTGCCTGAGAAGGCTCAGTCAAGTCCGCTTGAAAGCTTCAATTTCATGACATGCCAGAATGATCTTTATTTATCCGATTTTGGCCATATTTGGGTTCCTCGGATCGGCGGACGTCCCCGCTGAGATCCGTCGTATCCACAGTGCAGACCGGAGAACAGATGTTCCACCCACCTCACCGATCCCTGTCCGTCGACTGGAGGAACGAGACCGTGGCGGTCTCGAACCCTGCGCGTTCCTTGCCTGAACCACCCCCGGAATCCGCCCGGATGGAGCTGGCTGAGGCCGGCCTCGCCAATCCCCTGACCCGCCTTCCGGCTGACGCCTGGCAGACCGTGGCGCGTGGGGTGGTCGGTGCCAGAGGTGTCGCGGGTCTGCTGGCGGCGACTGAGCAGGAGAACGGACTTCTCAAGGAGGAGAACGTCGAGGGGGCAACCCTTCGAACGTTCAGTAGCCGTGTCTGGCTCAGCGAACTGCTGCCGGGTATCCAGCCTCGTACCGGGATGGAAGTGCTGGACGTTCCGGACCCGCAGGTAACGGGCATGACCGAGGGTGGTCTTCCGTGTGCTGCCGTGCGATACCGGTACCAGAGTCTTCGGCATCTGAAAGACCATGTCCGGCAAACGATCCACGGCACCCTGGCGATCAACAGCTATGCCGTCTCGATCCTGGGGCGAAAGGTGACTCGCCCCCTCATCACCCACCCGGTGGAGTTCACTTTCGAAGACGGTGCCGAGCCCTTTTACGCCCTGGTGGTACGGGACGGCATCACCCGACTGGCCAGCGCCTGGGCTGTGCTGGCCGGACCGGACGCCGAGGCCGGCAAGGCAGCCGATCTCGTAGTGGAGTCGCTGTTCGGAGACACACCGGCCGAACCGGCCGGTGGTGCGAGCCTTGGGGAGCGGCTGGCCGCGCACCGGCAGGCGCACCGCAATGCACTGACCGGGGAGTTCCAGCGGGCCACGGCCGAGGACGACGCCGAACGCTCTGTCCCCATCGGTCAGACCTTTGTGGTGCCGGCGGATATCGCCGTGGGCATTGAGGGACATCTGGAGCGTCTGCTGGCTCCCGAAGACGTCTTCGACGACGCCATGCGCTCGATTCTGGCCAGTGTCCATGTCGAGTTCAAGGCGTGGGACACGGCTGCCCAGAATGTCGAGGTGGCCACCCGGGCACTCAAACGACTGATTCAGATCGACGATCTGGAAGTACCGAAGGAGGACCTCCAAGTCGTCTACGGTATGGCCGTCGGACGCATCGGCCCGGAGGACCTGCCGAAGGAGTACGGCGACGACCGGCTTCCGGGTACTGCACTGTGGCGTGGTGTCCAGGTCGTTCACGGGCTCACCAGGCCTCAGGTCTTCGGACGGCTCAAAGATCAGGCGAAGATCATCAAGGGTGGTTCCCGGATGAGTGCCAAGGGCTTTGCCGACATGCTGGGCCCTATCTTGGACCGTCCTTGGCGCAATGCGAAGAAGGCCGTCTCCAAGCAGGCCCGCAATGCCTGGGGTAATGGTGGTGTGCTGACCGGGGACGTACTCAAGGAATGGGATCCGGTCCTGACAGATGATTTCACCGAGTTGGTCCAGCCGGCGATGGACGGAGATCTGGACGCCCGCTGCACCCTTGCAGTCGCCGGAGGCATAGCGCTGATCGCGGACAAGCTTCTCACCCGGAACGTGGGTTCTTCCCTGCTGGCAGCCAAGGAGAAGGGCGGGGTGCCGTTCCGGGCCGATGTCCCCAAGATCGTCGAAGGGCTATCGGCCCCGGGCAATGAACTGGGTCTGTGGACCCTCGCCCTTGCTGCCAACCGATTCCGGCACGACGCCCTTCCGGAGAACGCCCAGGTGCTGCGGCAGCTCATCCGCCGGGACCGGAGCCATCAGGAGGGCACCCCGTATGTCCATCTCAAGGTGGACGTGACCCATCCCGACAAGATCGCGCGAGACGAGCACGGCGTGCCCGTACGCCTGCTGGAATGGGACGTGGTCTGGGCTTCCGACCCTCAGCGCGCCGAGAGCGCGTGGAAGGCGCAGCAATTCCGCCAGTCGCCGTTGCCGATGATGCCTGTGCTGCCGGCCGGTCTCCGAGAGGAGAGCGATCCGGCGGAAACTGACGTATCCCCCGCCGCCGAGCCGTCGGCGGACCAGTTGAGTGCCCCTGTTCCTGCCGCCCGTCGCGCTGAAGGGTTCCAGCGCACTCTGCGCAACGCCTTGGAGAGCGCCCAGTACGCGCTGGACGGACTGACCGATATCGACCGTACGGCTGGCAGCTGGCCCCCGGTGATGGAAGCCGCCTCCTTCGGCAGCCTCCGCCAGACGCTTCTGGAACTTCAGACGGACCTGGAGAACCTCCGGCGCAACATCCAGGGCGACGACTCCCTGCCCCTGGAGGACGACGACGTGGCGTGAGCCCCCGCATGATCGTTCTGCAGACCGGGGGTGCCGCCTCATTGCCAATGGCCATGCTTTGGCCCGGGGCGGACGGCCAGCGTGCTGCGGCATTTCGGCCCAAGGAAAGCCGCAGAGCGTCAGAGGTGCGCTGTGGAAGGGTTGCCGAGCGGCTGGCATACTGCACGGGTGTAGCCCTTCGCGCATCCCCCGTCGCGAAGGGCTACACCCATAGTCCGGCCGAATCGGCGCCGGGCGGAGTCGGCGCGCGGGAGTTGTCCACACGGACAGGGGACTCCCCGGTGGCCCCCTGGCCGTGTTTTTTGTAGTTAACAGTGGCGTAGAGTGTTTGTGCAAGCCGGACACTTGCCCCGGTGCATGAGGTGAACGTAGGTAACCGGATGGACATCGGCGAAGAACACGTACCCGAACTGCATTCGCTGCAGCAGAAGGTCGAGTACATGCTGGAGAAGACCTTCCCGGGCCAGAAGGTGTCCGGGCGGACCTTCGCCGAGCTCGTCAAGGAGCGCGGCGGTTCCCTCTCCCACAGCTACTTCTCCAACATCCTGGCCGGCAAGGTCACCCAGCCCTCCGAGGAGATCCTCAAGGCGCTCGGGCTGGGCTTCGGCGTGGACTGGCGGTTCTTCAAGGAGGAGTCGGAGGTCGTCGGCGACGTGGTCGCCGGGCTCCAGTTCCTCGCCAGACGCCGTACCGGTGAGATCGCGGGCGTGGCGGGCCGGGGCGTCGACGACGACGGGCTGCCGGTGGAGCTGCTGGAGTTCGCCCTCTCCCTGCTGGCGGACACCAAGGCCAGACAGCGGACCGAGGGCGCGGAGGACGGTGATCCGGACACGACCTAGCGGAAGCGGACTCCGTGTGCGTGACTGGCGTTGGCTAAAATCGCCGACCGCTTGTGATACACGCGTGATGACGACCAAGAGGCCTCAATGTCCCTGCGTGAACTGCGCAAAGAGTGTGAAGCCGGACTGGCTGACCTTCCCATACCTGCGCCCTTCACCGTCGAAGGCCTGGTGGCGAACATGGAGGCGGCCCGCGGCCGGACCATCGTCCTCCAAGAGCTGCCCGAACGACTGGCGCGCGTCAACGCGGCCTGTGGTCTGCGGCTGAAATCCGGCACCACCAGTTACGTCCTCTACCGGCGTCGCCCCACCGCGTACCAAACCCAGCACGTGATCCTGCACGAGCTGTGCCACGAATGGTTCGACCACGGCACCAGCCTGGACGCGGAGCAGCTGCGGCTGCTGCTGCCGGTGTTCGACACCTCGCTGATCAAACGGGTGCTCTCCTCCGACACGGTCCAGGCCCGGGCCCAGTACGACACGCACGACGAGCGGGTCGCCGAGTTCGGCGCCTCCCTCATCCCGCGCATGGCCAGGGACGTGACCAGCGACGACATGGTCGGACGGCTGGCGAACTCGCTCTCCCGGCCGGTCGCCCACCGGCGCCGGGTCTTCTCCCTCCGTACGTTCTTCCGCCGCTCGTAGCGGCACCGGAAAGACCGCGGCCCTCGCCCCGGGCCCAGCCGCGCTCGACTCCACCCCACGCCACCCCCCACCCCGCAACACCCCGAGGAACTCATGTGACCGCGCTCGACCTCGCCGGCTACCTCGTCGCCGGTCTGATGACGGCCGTCGCCCTGTGGCGTATGCCGGCCGCGCTCTGGGGCGACGAGGAGGACAAGCGCCGCCGCGCCCTGTGGGGTTGCTACGCGGGCTTCGCCGTCGCCCTGTGGACCAAGACCCGCGTGGTCCGAATAAGCCTCAACAACAGTCCCATCGTGGACCTGTCGGTACTGATCAAGCACTACACGTCGACCATCGCGATCCTGGCGATCCTCAGCTACATCGTCGCCATCTACGGTCACTTCCCGGAGGGCGGGGCGATCCCCCGCCATGTCCGGTTCGCCCGGCTCATCCAGCGGGTGGCCACCAAGGCATCCGTGGTCACCCTCATCCTCCTGACCGTGCTCTTCTTCACGGTCGTGGACCGCTCGGTCCCCGCGGACCGGTTCGTCGCCGAACACGCCGGCCAGTGGGGCGCCACGCTCTACATGAGCGTCTTCTACCTCTACCTGGGCGCCGCATCCGCCGTCTGCGCCTATCAGTGGGCTCTGGCCACCGCCGACGCCCGGTTGCGCCACCTCCGGGTCGGCCTCGGCATGATGACCTTCGCGATGTTCATCGGTGTCGGCTACACCCTCAGCCGCACCTTGTTCCTGTGGATCAGTGTGGTCGACCGGCCCAGCGAGAGCTTCGCGCTGACCTTCGACACGGCCACCGAGGCCGCCCAGGTGGTCCTCTTCGTCTTCTTCGCGCTCGGTGCCTCCATCCCCGCCTTCAGCAAGGGCTGGCGGCGGATCCGCCTCTGGCGGGCGCAGGTGAATCTGCATCCGCTGTGGCGCGATCTGATGACCGCCTTCCCCGACCAGCCGTTCGCCCCTCCGGCCCCGCTCGCCCGCGAACTGACGCGCTTCGACACCCCCGCCGACCTGCGCGTCGACCGCTGGGCGGCCGATATCGCGGATGCGGTCGAGAAGCTGCGCCACTATGTGCCCGACGGTCTGCTGACCGCCGCCAAGGAGGCCGCCGCGGGCGAAGACGGGAACCCCGGGAAGGCCGACTCCCTCGCCGACGCCTACTGGATCAAGGCGGCCCTGGTCGCCAAGGCCGAGGGCGCGCCCGCCGGGAAGGCCGCCGCCTTCGAGACCAAGCACGCCACCGACCAGGACGGCGAAGTCGCCTGGCTGGTACGGGTGGCCGCCGCCTACAAGACCATCCCGGAACAGCGGACCCGCGTCGTCCTGCGGTCGAGCCTGGAGCACAGCGCGTGAACCACGTCGGCAGTACGGACAACAACACCACCGGGACCCCCGCCGGTTCGGCCCTCACCACCACGGCCCGCATCGTCACCGACGTCCTGCAGCCGCGCAACGTCCTGCTCGCGGGCATGCTCGGGATCGGTCTGGCCGCGGCCGGCCACTGGACCGGCCTGCTGTGGGGTCTGCTCGGCGCCCTGTGCGCCGGGCTGATTCCGGCCGGCTACATCGAATGGGAGCGCAAACGGGGAACCTGGGGCGACCGCCATGTGGTCGACCGCACCCAGCGGGCCCCGATCTTCTTCGTCATCCTCGGCTCCATCGGCACCGGCTCGGTGATCATGGTCCTCGGCGGGGCACCCGTGCCGATCCTGGTCGCGATGCTGGGCCTGTGGGTGATGACCATCGGGCTGCTCGCGGTGAACACCGTCTGGAAGATCTCGGTGGACTCCGCGGTGGCCTCGGCGACGGTCGCCCTGCTGGCCGCGGTGCACTCGCCGTGGTGGCTGGTCGCCTACTCGCTGACGGCCGCCGTCTGCTGGTCCCGGGTCGCGCTGTCGTATCACACGGTGGCCCAGACGCTCGCCGGGGCGGTGCTCGGCGGGGCCACCACCGCCGCGTTCCTCTTCGTCCCCTGATTCGTTCCCCTGACGCGGCCCGGACACCGGAACAAAGCAGCGCGGGCCTTGTCCTCCCCGAGGCAACACCCTTCTCCGTCTCAGCCCGCGGCCGGCGGGTCCGCCGATCCGGCGGCGCGACGGTATTCGGCGTTGATGCGCCGGGCTTCTTCGAGCTGGTCTTCGAGGATGATGATGCGGCACGCGGCCTCGATGGGGGTGCCCTGGTCGACGAGCTCCCGGGCGCGGGCGGCGATACGCAGCTGGTAGCGGGAGTAGCGGCGGTGGCCGCCCTCGGAGCGCAGCGGGGTGATGAGGCGGGCTTCTCCGACGGCGCGGAGGAACCCCTGGGTGGTGCCGATGATTTCGGCGGCCCGGCCCATCGTGTAGGCGGGGTAGTCGTCGTCGTCGAGACGGTCGTACGAGTCGTCTGCTGTCATGGGACCTCTCTCGTGGGACGCGCTTCGGGGCCCTCGTGCCGTATGGCGCCGGGGCCCCGAAGGAACTACTACACCACTTGCCGGCCCCGGCACCGAGCCGGGCTTCCGTCTCCGCGTACCCACGGCCTCTGATCACTGCGGGCCGTCTCCCCGACACGGAGGGCCCGCCCGGCATCTGCCGGGCGGGCCCTCCTGACGGTGCGAACCGGTCGGTCAGGCCGCCGCCGAGGCGCCGAGCATCGCGGAGGCGCGCTGGAACGGGTCGGGGGCGTGCGCGGGCGCGGTCACCGGAGGCAGCCCGCGGCAGGTGAAACCGAGCTTGGTCATGGCCCGGACGACTTCGCCGGCCGTGAAATCGCGCCGGTCCTGGCGGGTGACGACCTGGCCGACCTGCTTGACGGGGTAAGCGCGACGGCCGATGAGCACGGACTCACCGGTGATCTCCTCGGGCTTGACGCCCTTCATGGCGTCCAGGACGCCGCTCTTGGTGAGCTCGAAGGGGAAACGGGCGATGACACAGCGCACGATGCCTCACAGGGAGTGGAAGGGATGGTTCCGGTGTGGAGGAGCGGTTCAGGTGTGGACGGGGGCGGGGGCGCACGGGTTGTCGTGCTCTCCGCCGGGGATCTCGCGCAGGCGGATCCGGTCCGTGTAGACGGAGCTGTCGCGGACGGTGGTGAGCTGGGCCCGGGTGACGAGTCCGGTGCACAGCCCGTCGTCGTCGCAGACGAGCAGGTGTCCGGTACGGGCGCCGGCCATCACGGCCAGGGCCACCTCGACGGTCATGTCGTCACCGACCTGCGGCCCGGCCGTGTCCACGGTATCGGCGTCGGTCCGCGCCGAGCGGTTCTGTGTCTGGGCCGGCGTCACAACGTGCCTCCTGTAGGGATGGGTCGGCTTCCGTATCACGCGGTGTCAGGCCGCCGCCTCGGGCGCGGGAAGCGGGATTGCGACGTGCGGGTCCACGGCGTGGACGACGGGGTCGGTGAGGTAGCTGCGGCCCAGGAGGTCGACGTTGCGGTCCGGGGCTGCGGAGAACAGCATGCGCTGGCCCTGGGGGCGTACCTGGTCCAGGAGCGCGGTGACCTGCGGCATGAAGCCCATGTCGGCCATCCGGTCGGCTTCGTCGAGGACGGTGACCGCAACCTGGTCCAGTCGGCAGTCACCGCGGTCGACGAGGTCCCCCAGCCGGCCGGGGGTGGCCACGACGACTTCCGCACCGTCACGCAGCGCGGCTGCCTGTCTGCTGATCGGCATCCCGCCGACGACGGTGGTCAGGCGCAGCTTCACAGCGCGGGTGTACGGGGCGAGGGCGTCGGTGACCTGCCGGGCGAGTTCCCGGTCGGGCACCAGGACGAGAGCCAGCGGCTGACGGGGCTCGGCGCGCTGTCCGGCGGTGCGGGCCAGCAGGGCCAGTCCGAAGGCGAGGGTCTTCCCGGAGCCCGTCCGCCCGCGGCCCAGGACGTCACGGCCCGCCAGGGAGTCCGGCAGCGTCGCACCCTGAATCGGGAACGGCACGGACACGCCCTGCGCTGTGAGCGCGGCCAGGAGTTCCCTGGGCAGGTCGAGGCCGGCGAACGCCTCGACGGCGGGCAGTGCCGGAGTGACCGTCCGCGGCGGGGCGAACTCTCCCTGCACCACGGTCCACTGCGAGCCGGCGGCGGAGCCGAACGCGGGCCCCCTGCTGAGGCGGCGCCTGCCGGAGGAACGGCCGTTCGTACGTGTGCGGTTCATTCAGAGCCTTCCTCGATACGGCACGTATCGAGGAATTCCAGCCGCGAATGACCAGCGCGGAGAATCACAGGACGGGCCGGATGGAATGCGAAAACCGGACTCGGTAAAACAGATGATGGTAGGCGGAGCCGAACCCGGCACATCAACGGGTGCGGCTCGGCGGAGGCTGTGCCCCTGCGGCTGACGGTACAAACGCGAGCAGCTGGGACCCGCACCCCGAGGGATGCGGGCCCCAGCTGCGAAATGCGTGTCAGGGTCAGGCCGGAACGATGTTCTCGGCCGTCGGGCCCTTCTGGCCCTGAGCGATCTCGAAGGTGACCTTCTGGCCCTCCTGGAGCTCGCGGAAGCCCTGGGCGGCGATGTTCGAGTAGTGGGCGAACACATCGGGGCCGCCACCGTCCTGCTCGATGAAGCCGAATCCCTTTTCCGCGTTGAACCACTTCACGGTGCCAGCAGCCATGTCATATCTCCTTTGGGCAGTACACCGGAATCCGCACTGTACGGAAACCGCGTCGCCGCGATGATGCCCTGCCCGGAAATGACCGGAAGTACGAAGCGCTCCCGTCCGGCATGGAGGCCGACCGGAGTGCTTTAAGTTTCTTGGGTACCAAAACTGCAACCGAGTTCGACAGTAGCACGCTACCGCTGCTTGCGCCTGTGAGTTATAGCCCCCTGATGCATCCGGGGCAAATACCCTCCCTGCGAGGCAAGTGAAATTCTCATACCGCGAACACAGGTATTCATCCATCCCGGGTGAGGTCGCCGGTCGAGCCGGAAGCGCGAGCCCGGAGCGGTCCGGACAACACGGAAGCCCCCGGGCCGCGCACCGGTGACGGTTCCGGCCCGGCCCCGCGGCTTGAGCGGGACGCGGGCCGGCGCAGGCCGATGGACGCTCTCTTCCGCGGTCAGCGGGTACGTGATTCGGGTTCCGGGGGCTCGGGGATGCGCCAGACGATCCGGACCTGTTCGTCGAGGGGAAGCGAGGGGCCGCCGACGTAGATGCAGTGGATGAGGTAGAGGACGGCCAGCCGAAAGGCCTCCGGTTCGATGTCGTCGACCGTCGCTACTGTCGCCCGGCTGAGCTTGCTCACCCGGCGGACGACACGCGGGTCGGTTTCGAGCGTGCCGAGCTCGGCGATGATGTCCGGCTCCAGGGCGGTCTCCTCTCGCATGGCGAGGATTGAGCGCTGCACAAGGTCCGGCTCGGCTTCGATACGGTCGAGCATGCAGGTCAGCACATACGCGTGGATGACGTCCGCTTCGATCCTGCCGTGCTCCTTGGGCTCCTCCCCCGTGCAATCGGGACACCCCTCGCACTCGACGGGTTCGCCCTCCGGGCCGTTCTCGGCCGGCCGGGTGGAGCTGAAGCATGCAACCACCCACATGATTTCGGTCCGATCCAGCTCCAGATCCTCGGCGGTGCACAGATCGGGGTCCGGGAGCCCCGGATCGTCCGAGCCCTCCGGGACCGGAAGCTCGGAGCGCATCAGCGATTCCAGGGTGACCCAGGCCGGTTGCCAGTCCTGGGCACTGAGCAGCAGCGTCGCAACTGCGTCGCCCGGACGCTTCCAGAAGATGAGGTCGTCGTCGTTGCTGTTGACGAAGTGCAGAACGTGATCTGCCGGATCGAATTCCGTTCCCGACATTTCCCCGAGGTGGGTGAGGACGGCTTGCCTGCCGCGATAGCGACCGACGTAGCGGCGTGCCTGGGAGACGAAGGAGTCCATGGTGCTGTCGTCCAGCATCGAGTTGGGGCTGATCCCGATGAAGCGTGGTGCGTTGAAGGAGCCGTGGCTGCGGAGTTGTTGGGTGGCGTTCGCCCAGTACAGGTTCTTGTCGCTCGGGTCGTACACCACGCAGTAGACAGGGATGTTGCCCTCTGACCAGGTGTCGTGGTGCCGGTCGACGGGCACGGCGTAGCCGTTGCCCCGGCGCCGGCTGTCGCCACCCTTGACCTGGACCTTGATCGTGTCGCTGGTGACGTCCCCGTCGTCGGTGAAGGTGACGTAGAAATCCTCGCCGAAGTCGTTCTGTCCGGATATCTCCTGCACGATGTGATCGTGTTCCTCAAGCAGCGTGCGCAGCGCGTTCACCGCGGCCTGGCCTACGCGCCGCCCTTTGGGGATCTTCGGCATGCCACTCTCCAGAGGTTCCTCATCCGTCGGGCCGAACCACGACAGCGCCCGCCCTCCGGTACCTTGCACCACGCATCCGACAGTGCGCTTCGGAGGTGGCCGGGCCGGGCCGTAGGCGCATCTGCACATGCGTGAGTGGCATCTGTTGAGGCAGAGCAGGCGGGGTTGGCCGTCCGGCGTGGCGCCCTGGAATGAGGGCCCCGCAATGTCTCGCCTGGAGGGAGTCGGTTGACGGTCATGTTGTACCCATGCCGGTTCACCGACGGGCGGGCCGAAAACCAGAAAAGGCCCCGGTCTCTGACCAGGGCCTTCAATCAAGAGCGGGTGACGAGAATCGAACTCGCGCTCTGAGCTTGGGAAGCTCATGTTCTACCATTAAACTACACCCGCACAGCGGACCGAAGATCGGGAACCGCAGTGCCGTCACTCTACCCCATCGCAGGCCCCGGGCGAAGAACGCCGCGGGGTCTTTCGTTTCCCCGGGCGGCAGCGAGGGGCGGTGGCGAGCGGTGGGAAGTGGGTGCGGGGCAAGGGAGTTGGGGCATAGCGTGGTGGGTGCGGGGTGGCGGGGTGGAGGCCGTGGGGGGATGGCCTAATGTGGGGGTTCGTCCGCATTTGTTGGGGAAGGGACTCGATGGACCTGATGGAGCGCACCGTCGTCCGCTGTGCCGAAGGGCACGTCTTCGCTACCACCTCGTTTCCGATGCAGCAGCTCGGGACCGGGCGGATCGGGCCGGCCCGGTTGGTCCGGTGTCCTCGGTGTGCGCGGTTGCGGAGTGTCGTGCCGGTGGCCGTAGCGAAGTGACGGGGGAGCGCACGGACGTCCGGTTCGGTGGGGTCCGTGCGCTCTGCGTATCCTCGGGGGGTGCTTCTCTCAGACAAGGACATCCGGGCCGAGATCGACGCCGGGCGGGTCCGCATCGACCCGTATGACGATTCCATGGTGCAGCCTTCGAGCATTGATGTGCGGCTGGACCGCTACTTCCGGGTGTTCGAGAACCACCGCTATCCGCATATCGACCCCGCGGTCGAGCAGGCCGATCTGACCCGGACGGTGGAGCCGGACGGCGACGAGGCGTTCATCCTGCATCCGGGTGAGTTCGTGCTGGCGTCGACGTACGAGGTCATCTCGCTGCCGGACGATCTGGCGTCGCGGCTGGAGGGCAAGAGCTCCCTCGGGCGGCTCGGACTGGTCACGCACTCGACCGCCGGGTTCATCGACCCCGGGTTCTCCGGGCACGTCACGCTGGAGCTGTCGAATCTGGCGACCCTGCCCATCAAGCTGTGGCCCGGGATGAAGATCGGGCAGCTGTGCATGTTCCGGCTCAGCTCGCCCGCGGAGTTCCCGTACGGCAGCGAGCGCTACGGCTCGCGCTACCAGGGGCAGCGGGGGCCGACGGCCTCGCGCTCCTTCCAGAACTTCCACCGGACGCAGGTGTGACGATGAGTGCGGTACGGGAGAACCTGACCTACGACAAGTTCGGGACCGCGGTCCGTGAGCTGGCGCAGAGCATCGCGGACGACGGCTTCGAACCGGACATCGTGCTCTCCATCGCGCGCGGCGGTGTCTTCGTCGCGGGCGGGCTGGCGTACGCGCTGGACTGCAAGAACATCCACCTGGTGAATGTGGAGTTCTACACCGGGGTGGGCACCACCTTGGAGATGCCGGTGATGCTGGCCCCGGTGCCGAATGCGATCGACTTCTCCGACAAGAAGGTCCTCATCGCGGACGACGTCGCTGACACCGGCAAGACGCTGAAGCTGGTCCACGACTTCTGCCTGGACCATGTCGCGGAAGTCCGGTCGGCCGTGATCTACGAGAAGTCGCACTCGCTGGTGAAGTGCGAGTACGTGTGGAAGCGCACCGACGACTGGATCAACTTCCCGTGGTCCGTCGAAGCGCCGGTGGTACGGCGCGAGGGCCAGGTCCTCGACTCCTGACGGAGGACGCAAGACGGAGAGATGAGCTCAGAAGGAGCCCGGGCCGAGGCCCGGGCTCCTTTCAGATCGTGCCCAGTTTGATCAGCGAGAGCAGCGCCAGCAGCTGGATCGCGGACGCGCCCAGCGCCTTCGGCCACGGCAGATCGTGGGATTTGCTCACCATCGACGTGAACAGCGCGCCCGCCGCCAGCCAGGTCAGCCAGCCCAGGAGCTGGACCATGGAGTTCTGGCCGCCCAGGAAGAGGGCGAAGAACAGCCGCGGTGCGTCCGTGACCGCCATGATCAGCATGGCGAGTCCGATGGTCGGCTGCCAGGCGCCGGTGCCGCCGAACTGGCGGGCGAGGGTGTTGGTGACGGCACCGAGGATCAACCCGCCGATGACGAAGGCGACGGCCGTCATCAGGACGGCCGGGATCGCCGACGACAGCGTGGCGTTGAAGATCTCCTCGCGCGGCTCGTCGAGCCCGAAGATCGCCAGCGCGCCGTAGATCAGGGTCACCACCAGCGCCGGGCCCCAGACCGGGTAGTCCCGCATCTGGAGGAAGGTCTGCGCCGGACGGGTGACGATGCCGCTCAGCAACTGCTTCCAGTGCAGCCGCGGGCCGGGCGGGGGAGCGGGCGCGCTGCCCGCCTGGTACGTCGAGCCCTGGCCGTACGGGTCGTCGACCGTGAAGGCCTGGGTGTGACCCGGATTGTTGTCCGCGTACGGGTCGTGGGGCGGCGGGTGGGGAGCGTTGTGGTGCTGCGGGGGGTGGGGCTGGTGGTGGCCCGGGTGCCTCGGGGGCTGCTGGTACTGCGGCGCGCCCCGCTGAGGGCCCCCGTGCTGCGGACCGCCGTGCTGCGGGGCCCCGTACTGCGGCGGGCCCTGCTGCGGACCGCCCTGCTGCTGGTACGGGTCCCCGTAGTACTCCGGTTCGCCGTACGCCGACGGCCGCCCGTCGCCCGCCTGGGGCCAGGCCTGCTGCTGCCCGTACGGCGGTTCCTGGGGCGGCCCCTGCGGGGGTCGCTGCTGCCTGCGGTTGTCCCGTCCGCGTCCGATCCTGAATCCAGCCACGCTTTCGAAACTACCCCGTTCCGGCAGATCACCACCCCACCGGGGCCGCGGACAGGGGGCTTTGCGGCTGAGCTGTGACATCCCTTAGGGGGAACGGGAAGGGGACCCGGAGGGGGCTGCGCCCCCGGCCCGGGTCCCCTTGGAAGTACGGGAAGTGCGGGACTACTGCACCGGCTCCGGCTCGGGCGCGCCCGCCGGCTCCTCCTTCGGCTCCGGGTCCGACGGTGGCGTCTTCACCGAGTCGAGCAGCAGCTGCGCCACATCCACGACCTGGAGGGATTCCTTCGCCGTACCGCTGTTCTTCTTCCCGTTGACCGAGTCGGTCAGCATCACCAGGCAGAACGGGCAGGCGGTGGAGACGATGTCCGGGTTGAGGGAGAGCGCCTCGTCGACCCGCTCGTCGTTGATCCGCTTGCCGATCCGCTCCTCCATCCACATCCGCGCGCCGCCCGCGCCGCAGCAGAAACCGCGCTCCTTGTGGCGGTGCATCTCCTGCTGCCGCAGACCGGGGACGGCCGACATGATCTCGCGCGGGGGCGTGTAGACCTTGTTGTGACGGCCCAGGTAGCAGGGGTCGTGGTAGGTGATCAGGCCTTCCACCGGCGTCACCGGGATCAGCCTGCCCTCGTCGATGAGGTGCTGGAGCAGCTGGGTGTGGTGGATGACCTCGTAGTCGCCGCCGAGCTGCGGATACTCGTTGGCGATGGTGTTGAAGCAGTGCGGGCAGGTGGAGACGATCTTCTTCGCCGACTTCGGCTTCTTCGTCGCCGGATCGTCCTCGTCCTCGCCGAAGGCCATGTTCAGCATGGCCACGTTCTCCTGGCCCAGCTGCTGGAACAGCGGTTCGTTGCCGAGCCGGCGGGGGGAGTCGCCGGTGCACTTCTCGTCGCCGCCCATGATCGCGAACTTGACGCCCGCGATGTGCAGCAGTTCGGCGAAGGCCTTGGTGGTCTTCTTGGCCCGGTCCTCCAGGGCGCCCGCGCAGCCGACCCAGTAGAGGTAGTCGACCTCGCTGAGGTCCTCGACGTTCTGCCCGACGATCGGGACCTCGAAGTCGACCTCCTTGGTCCACTCGACGCGGGCCTTCTTCGCCAGGCCCCAGGGGTTGCCCTTCTTCTCCAGGTTCTTGAGCATCGTGCCCGCCTCGGACGGGAAGGCCGATTCGATCATCACCTGGTAGCGGCGCATATCGACGATGTGGTCGATGTGCTCGATATCGACCGGGCACTGCTCGACGCAGGCGCCGCAGGTGGTGCAGGACCAGAGCACGTCCGGGTCGATGACGCCGTTCTCCTCCAGCGTCCCGATCAGCGGCCGCTCGGCCTCGGCGAGCGCGGCGGCCGGAACGTCCTTCAGCGCCTCGGCGCTCGCCTTCTCCTCACCCTCCATGCTCTTTCCGCCGCCCGCCAGCAGATACGGCGCCTTGGCGTGGGCATGGTCCCGCAGGGACATGATCAGGAGCTTGGGGGAGAGGGGCTTTCCGGTGTTCCAGGCGGGGCACTGGGACTGGCAGCGGCCGCATTCGGTGCAGGTGGAGAAGTCGAGGATGCCCTTCCAGGAGAACTGCTCGACCTGCGAGACGCCGTAGACGTCGTCGTCGCCCGGGTCCTCGAAGTCGATCTCCTTGCCGCCGCTGGTCATGGGCTGGAGCGCGCCCAGCGCGGTGGCGCCGTCGGCGTTCCGCTTGAACCAGATGTTCGGGAAGCCGAGGAAGCGGTGCCAGGCGACACCCATATTGGTGTTGAGGGACACCGTGATCATCCAGATCAGCGAGGTGCCGATCTTCACCGCGGCGGTGAGGTAGATCAGGTTCTGGAGGGTGCCGGTGCTCAGGCCGTCGAAGGCGGCGACCAGGGGGTACGAGATGAAGTAGCCGGCCTGGTAGCCGTCGACGTGGTGGATCGCGCCCTCAAGACCGCGCAGGACGAGGATGGCGAGGCCGATGGTGAGGATCACGTACTCGACGAAGTACGCCTGCCAGGCCTTGGAGCCCGCGAAACGCGATTTGCGGCCCGCCCGGGACGGCAGGTTCAGCAGCCGGATGGCCATCAGGACGAGGATTCCGGCGACCGTCATCAGACCGATGAATTCGGTGTACATCTCGAACGGCGCCCAGGAGCCGATCACCGGCAGCATCCAGTCGGCCCGGAACAGCTGGCCGTATGCCTGGACCAGGGTCGGCGGCAGGGTGAGGAAGCCGATCGCGACGAACCAGTGGGCGAAGCCGACGATGCCCCAGCGGTTCATCCGGGTGTGCCCCAGGAACTCCCTGGCCAGGGTGATCGTGCGCTGTTTCGGGTCGTTGGTGCGGCTGCCCGCGGGCACGGGTTGGCCGAGTTTCACAAAGCGGTAGATCTGCGCGACGGCTCGGGAGATGAGCGCGACGGCGACCACGGTCAGGACCAGCGACACGACGATCGCGGCGAGCTGCATTTCGGGCTCCTCGGGCCTGCGAGGGGGGCCGGTCGGGCGTGCCCGGCCACCGAAAAATTACTAAGCGGTAACTTAATCGTTTCGGGCCGAGACTACCCACTTATGGGGCCGCACTGTAGCCGCGCGGCCGGTGATCTGTATCGCTCAGGCTTGCCTCAGCCCCTGCGGGCGCGGTACGCGCGCCGGTGGGGCGCCGGCCGCGGCGCGTACGGGGCGCCCGCGCCGGGCGGTGGAGACGGTACGGGCCAGGATCATCAGGTCCATGCCCAGCCAGTGCTCCCTGATGTAGTGCAGGTCCTGGACGGCCATCTCCTCCCACGGCAGCCCGGACCGCCCGCCGGTCTGCCAGAGCCCGGTGATTCCGGGGCGTACGGAGGTACGGGCCCGGGCACTGTCCGCCGGGATCCGGTCCACCGGCAGCGGGCGCGGGCCGACCAGGGACATCTCGCCCCGGAGCACATTCACGAGCTGCGGCAGATGGTCCAGGTAGTGGCGGTGGAGCAGTCGGCCCGTACGGGTACCGGGCGCCACCCGGAACGCCAGCATCCGGAACGGCCGTCCGCCCGCACCCGTACACCGCTTCGGTACGAGGACGCGTCCGCGCGCCGAGACCGCGACGGCGGCCGTGAGCGCCGCCAGCGCCGGGGCGAGGAGCAGCAGCAGAAGGACCGCGCCCAGCAGGTCGACGGCTCTTTTGGAAAGGGACATCTGTCTTCTCCCGCCGATTTCTTCTCCCGCCGCAGCGTGCGGCAAGGGAAGTTTCCGGAGTTCCGGGGTGAGTCGCGGTGTATAGGGGTGTATAGGTGTTTCGTGAGGTCTGTGGGGGATGACTGTGGCAGATGCGGTCCCCGGAGGGGTGGTCGCCACGCGCGGCCGGTTGACGGGTGCCGGTGCGCGGCCCGGCGGATACGGCATCGGACGTCCGGGGTGCGGATAAGCGTGGGATAAAAGTTGAGTGGGGTCGACTCAGGTCTGTTGACTCCCGCGAGGGGCTGGGGCATCCTTGAGTCAGTTCCACTCAAGAAGTCTCTGGAGGAATTGACATGGCACGTGCGGTCGGCATCGACCTGGGCACGACTAACTCCGTCGTCAGCGTTCTGGAAGGCGGCGAGCCCACCGTCATCACCAACGCCGAGGGAGCCCGGACCACGCCGTCCGTCGTCGCCTTTGCGAAGAACGGTGAGGTGCTGGTCGGTGAGGTCGCCAAGCGCCAGGCGGTCACCAACGTCGACCGGACGATCCGATCGGTCAAGCGCCACATGGGCACTGACTGGAAGATCGAGATCGACGGCAAGAACTTCAACCCGCAGCAGATGAGCGCCTTCATCCTGCAGAAGCTGAAGCGCGACGCCGAGGCGTACCTGGGCGAGAAGGTGGCCGACGCGGTCATCACCGTCCCGGCGTACTTCAACGACTCGGAGCGCCAGGCCACCAAGGAGGCCGGCGAGATCGCGGGCCTCAACGTCCTCCGTATCGTCAACGAGCCCACGGCCGCCGCGCTGGCCTACGGTCTCGACAAGGACGACCAGACGATCCTCGTCTTCGACCTCGGCGGCGGCACCTTCGACGTGTCCCTGCTGGAGATCGGTGACGGCGTCGTCGAGGTGAAGGCCACCAACGGCGACAACCACCTCGGTGGCGACGACTGGGACCAGCGCGTCGTCGACTACCTGGTCAAGCAGTTCCAGAACGGCCACGGCGTGGACCTGGCCAAGGACAAGATGGCCCTCCAGCGCCTCCGCGAGGCCGCCGAGAAGGCCAAGATCGAACTGTCGTCCTCCACCGAGACGTCGATCAACCTGCCCTACATCACGGCCTCCGCCGAGGGCCCGCTGCACCTGGACGAGAAGCTCACCCGCGCCCAGTTCCAGCAGCTGACCTCCGATCTGCTGGACCGCTGCAAGACCCCGTTCAACAACGTCATCAAGGACGCGGGCATCGCCCTTTCCGAGATCGACCACGTGGTCCTGGTCGGCGGTTCCACCCGGATGCCCGCCGTCGCCGAGCTCGTCAAGGAGCTGACCGGCGGCAAGGAGGCCAACAAGGGTGTGAACCCGGACGAGGTCGTCGCCATCGGCGCGTCCCTCCAGGCCGGTGTCCTCAAGGGCGAGGTCAAGGACGTCCTGCTGCTCGACGTCACCCCGCTGTCCCTCGGTATCGAGACCAAGGGCGGCATCATGACGAAGCTCATCGAGCGCAACACCACGATCCCGACCCGCCGTTCCGAGATCTTCACGACGGCCGAGGACAACCAGCCCTCCGTCCAGATCCAGGTCTACCAGGGCGAGCGCGAGATCGCGGCGTACAACAAGAAGCTCGGCATGTTCGAGCTGACCGGTCTGCCGCCGGCGCCGCGCAACGTCCCGCAGATCGAGGTCTCCTTCGACATCGACGCCAACGGCATCATGCACGTGACCGCGAAGGACCTGGGCACGGGCAAGGAGCAGAAGATGACCGTCACCGGCGGCTCCTCGCTGCCGAAGGACGAGGTCGACCGGATGCGCCAGGAGGCCGAGCAGTACGCGGACGAGGACCACCGCCGCCGCGAGTCCGCCGAGACCCGCAACCAGGGCGAGCAGCTCGTCTACCAGACCGAGAAGTTCCTCAAGGACAACGAGGACAAGGTTCCCGGCGAGGTGAAGACCGAGGTCGAGACCGCCATCACCGAGCTGAAGGAGAAGCTCAAGGGCGAGGACACGGCCGAGATCCGCACCGCCACCGAGAAGCTCGGCGCCGTCTCGCAGAAGCTCGGCCAGGCGATGTACGCGGACGCCCAGGCGCAGCAGGCCGGCGCGGGCGCCGACGCACCGCAGGGCGACGCCGGCCAGGCCAAGGCCGACGACGACGTCGTCGACGCCGAGATCGTCGACGACGAGAAGCCCAAGGGTGGTGCCGCGTGACCGAGGAGACCCCGGGCTTCGACGAGAAGCCCGACGTCCCCTCCGGCTCCGACGACGCCGCCGAGACCGCCGCGCCCTCCGATCAGGAGGGCGGGGCGGCCCCGGCAGGGGACGCTGCCAAGACCGCCGGTCTGACGGCCGAACTGGACCAGGCGCGGTCGGCACTCGCCGAGCGCACCGCCGATCTCCAGCGGCTCCAGGCCGAGTACCAGAACTACCGCCGCCGGGTGGAGCGGGACCGCGTCACGGTGAAGGAGATCGCCACGGCGACGCTCCTGGCCGAGCTGCTGCCCGTGCTCGACGACATCGGCCGCGCCCGGGACCACGGGGAGCTGGTCGGCGGATTCAAGTCCGTCGCCGAGTCCCTGGAGACGGGCGTCGCGAAGATGGGTCTCCAGCAGTTCGGCAAGGAGGGCGAGCCCTTCGACCCGACGATCCACGAGGCGCTGATGCACAGCTATGCGCCGGATGTCACGGAGACGACGTGCGTCGCGGTGCTCCAGCCGGGGTATCGCATCGGCGAGCGGACCATCCGCCCCGCGCGGGTGGCCGTGGCCGAGCCGCAGCCCGGCGCCGGTCCGGCACCGGCGGCCAAGGAGTCGAAGGAGTCCGCAGACTCCGCAGGCGCCGCAGGTGCCACGGACGGCACGGAGGCCAAGGACGGCGCGGCCGACGGCGAGGAGAGCGGTGGCCCGGACAAGGGCTGACGCAGGCAGAGGCGTACGCGTACGGAGCGTGCGCGGCACCGCCCGGGAGGAGGGACGTCGATGAACACGAAGGACTTCGTCGAGAAGGACTACTACAAGGTCCTCGGCGTCCCCAAGGACGCCACCGAAGCCGAGATCAAGAAGGCGTACCGGAAGCTCGCCCGCGAGTTCCACCCGGACGCCAACAAGGGTGACAACAAGGCGGAGGAGCGCTTCAAGGAGATCTCCGAGGCCAATGACATCCTCGGCGACCCCAAGCGGCGCAAGGAGTACGACGAGGCCCGCGCCCTCTTCGGCAACGGCGGCTTCCGCGCCGGGCCGGGCGGCGGCAGCTTCAACTTCGACCTGGGCGACCTCTTCGGAGGCGCCCAGGGCGGGGGCCCCCAGCCCGGCGGGGCCGGTGGCTTCGGCGGCGGTCTGGGCGATGTGTTCGGCGGGCTGTTCAACCGCGGTGCGGGCGCCGGGACCCGGGTCCAGCCGCGGCGCGGCCAGGACATCGAGTCCGAGGTGACGCTCAGCTTCACCGAGGCCGTCGACGGGGCCACGGTCCCGCTGCGGATGTCCAGCTCCGCGGCGTGCAAGGCCTGTTCCGGCACCGGCGACAAGAACGGCAACCCCCGGGTCTGCCCGACCTGCGTCGGCACCGGCCAGGTCTCCCGCGGCGGCAGCGGCTCCTTCTCGCTGACCGATCCCTGTGTGGACTGCAAGGGCCGCGGGCTGATCGCCCAGGACCCCTGCGAGGTCTGCAAGGGCAGCGGACGGGCCCGCTCCTCGCGCACCATGCAGGTGCGGATCCCGGCGGGCGTCTCCGACGGCCAGCGGATCCGGCTGCGCGGCAAGGGAGCCCCGGGCGAGCGCGGCGGCCCGGCCGGTGACCTCTATGTCGTCGTCCATGTCGGCGAGCACCCCGTGTTCGGCCGCCGTGGCGACAACCTGACCGTCACCGTGCCCGTGACGTACACGGAGGCCGTACTGGGCGGCGAGGTCAAGGTGCCCACGCTCGGCGGCCCGCCGGTGACCCTGAAGCTGCCCGCGGGCACGCCCAACGGGCGCACCATGCGGGCCCGCGGCAAGGGAGCGGTCCGCAAGGACGGCACCCGCGGCGATCTGCTGGTCACCGTGGAGGTGACGGTCCCGAAGGATCTGAGCGGCAAGGCGAAGGAAGCGCTGGAGGCCTATCGCGAGGCCACCGCGGACGAGGACCCGAGGGCCGAGCTCTTCGAGGCCGCGAAGGGAGCATGAGGACGATGGACGGAAGGCGCCGCAACCCCTACGAACTGACCGACGAGTCACCGGTGTACGTGATCTCGGTGGCGGCCCAGCTCTCCGGGCTGCACCCGCAGACGCTGCGGCAGTACGACCGGCTGGGGCTGGTCTCCCCCGACCGTACGGCGGGCCGGGGGCGGCGCTACTCCGCCCGGGACATCGAACTGCTCCGTACGGTGCAGCAGTTGTCCCAGGACGAGGGCATCAACCTCGCGGGCATCAAGCGCATCATCGAGCTGGAGAACCAGGTCGCGGCGCTCCAGTCCCGGGTGGCCGAGCTGACGGCCGCGGTCGAGGGCGCGGCGGCGGCGATGCGGCAGCGCGAATCGCAGGTCCACGCCTCGTACCGGCGCGATCTGGTGCCGTACCAGGACGTGCAGCAGGCGAGCGCGCTGGTCGTATGGCGGCCCAAGCGCCCCGGCGAGTAGCCCACCGGAGCGCATGACCCACCGGCGTACAGCACACCGGCGTACAGCACACCGGCGTACAGCACGCCGGTGGACAGCGCTTCGCCGTACGGTGTGACAGCCGTCCCGCCCGCGTCCCGTTGCATTGGTGAACGGCGCGGGCGGGGGGCCGTCAGCCCGCCGAGGTCGGCGTTTCGTGCTCCAGGATTCCCGACTGGGCGATCAGATACCCCAGTTGGGTACGGCTGCCGCTGCCCAGCGACGAGCCGAGTTTGGCGATATGGGCCCGGCAGGTCCGGACGTTCATCCCCAGCCGGCGGGCGATTGCCTCGTCGACATGCCCCTCCACCAGCAGTTTGGCGATGGAGCGCTGGACACCCGTCACCCCGTTGAGATCGGGGCCGTACGAGATGGGCTCGTCCCACGGCAGTCCGTGCAGCCAGAACTGCTCGAAGACGCCGACCAGATAGTCCACGATCCCCTTGTGCCGCAGCTCCAGAGCGAACAGCCGGTCGCTGCTGGCGGGGATGAAGGCCACCTTCCGGTCCACGATGATCAGCCGGTCGATGATTTCTTCGAGGGTGCGCACCTCCACTCCGGACGGGCCGACCTTCTCCATATAGGAGAGCGTGGCGGGATGGTGGCGGGCGGTGTGCTGGTAGAGGGTCCGCATCCGGACCCCGCGTTCGATCAGCGGCTGCACCCGGTGCAGCGCCTTCTCCAGGGAGTGCGGCTGCCGTCCGCTGCCCGGCTGGACTGTGAGAAGCTCCTCCGTGCAGTCGGCGGTGACCTGGTCCAGACTGGCGTTGATCCGGTTGAGGCCTTCGAGGACGGTGATGCCGTCGGGCACGGGCGAGCCCTGGGCACTGATGGACATAAACGGTTCGAGAGCGTCGGTGAGGGCGACGGCCCGCCGGCGGCGGTCCTGGATCTCCCTCTCGATGGGGTGAATCAGTTGCGCCAGTGCCGTGGTGGGAGCAACCGGTCGGAGCCACTGGGCGTCATACGGGTCCGGATCGAGCAGTGCGAGGTCGAACAGGCAGGGCGCGGTCTCCGCCTCCAGCCGGGACAGCCGGCCGCTCCGCAGCGCGGTGATGTAAAGACTCTTTCCCGCCTCGCACAACTTGCCGTCTGAGTGAGGGTGTCCGAGTTCGCCCCCATGAGACGTCATATGTACCCCCTCATGTTCCTGCATTACAGGAACATGATGCCTGCCGTCGCTGGTGCAAGCGTTCGGAGTGAGACATCGTCTTATGCGCGGGGGAGGAGGAATGATCAAATGAGGTGGAGATCACCCATGTCTAGGACGCTACGTGCGCTATGTGCTCTTGCCTTGGCGGGCGCCGCGCTGGGCGCGGCCGGATTCACCGGCGAGCCCTCTTGGGAGCGCGTCCCCGCAGCCGTCGCGGCGGCGGACCAGGGTGAGCCCTCGTGGGAGGTCGGTGGACCGTTCGCGGCGGCCACTGCCGACGACGGCGAGCCTTCCTGGGAACTCACCACCGCACCTGCTTCCGAAGGTGCGGACGCATGACCGTTCCACCGGATGACCGCTCCTTCCGGCGCGAGATGGCCACGGCCTACCGCTCCGGGTGGCATTTCATCGACCTCGTCACGGCCATTCCCCACCGAGGCGACTCGTTGATGGTCACCCTGTTCGGCGAGCCGATCGTCGTGGCCCGCGAGGAGGACGAGGACGTCCGCGCCTACCGGTGCCTCCGCCGTCCGAGGGGCGCGCCGCAGCCCGTCCGCTGCGCCATCCGATACGGAATGATTTTTGTGAACCTCGACCAGCGCGACCACCGGCTGGCCGATCCGGACACCAACACCACCCGAGCCACCCCCCGAAGTGCCTGAGCGATTCCCCCGTCGTTCCAGATCGCTCCGGCACATCCCCCACACAGCGGCGCCATCGCGGACCTGAAACGCGATGGCGCCGCTGTGCGTCTGCGTACGGGCGGTGGGCCCGCAATGCGGCCCCCTGGCGCCCGGCGGGCGCGGGCGGGGTCTCAGGCGCGGCCCAGGGCCCGTTCCACGGTGATTTCGACGAGGACCCGGTCCGGGTTGGGCTTCGGGGTGCGTCCGTACCGCTCGGCATAGCGCCGGACCGCGTCCGCGACGGCCTCCGGCTCCGTGACGATCCGGGCCCGGCCCTCCAGCGTCGCCCAGCGCCCCCGGTCCAGCTGGCAGACCGCGACCCGCGCGCCCTGCCCGTCCGCGGTGCCCGCGAGGACATGGGCGACCTTCCGG
The DNA here is from genome assembly GCF_003932715.1 of Streptomyces tsukubensis. Taxonomy (NCBI): domain Bacteria; kingdom Bacillati; phylum Actinomycetota; class Actinomycetes; order Kitasatosporales; family Streptomycetaceae; genus Streptomyces; species Streptomyces tsukubensis. The sequence continues at coordinate 4,229,214 of NZ_CP020700.1, forward strand.
CTGGACTTGTTGGTGATCACCCGGGCCAGTCCGGCCTCGGGCTCGAAGGTCACCCCGACCGGGACCACATGCGGGGAACCGTCCGCCCTGAGCGTCGTCAGAGTGCACAGATGGTGTTCGCGCCAGAACTCCAGATAGCCGGGGGACAGCTCGTTCAGATCGGTGATCGCCATGGAATCCAGCGTAGGGCGTGTGCCGGGCCGCCGGCGGTTGAGGCCGGGCCTTGAGTGGAATAGACTCAACTTTGTGCAGGTTGAATGAGTCAGACTTAGTGGGCGGGTGCGGTCCGGGGCCGTACCCGGACTCAGTGACCTGCGTGAGTGACCTGCGAGGAGGAGTTACCGGACGTGGACGCCGAGCTGACCAACAAGAGCCGGGACGCCATCAACGCCGCGACCAGTCGCGCGGTGTCGGGCGGCCATCCCGATCTGACCCCCGCCCATCTGCTGCTGGCGCTGCTCTCCGGCTCCGACAACGAGAACCTCACCGATCTGCTGGCCGCGGTCGAGGCCGACCAGGCGGCGATCCGGGCCGGGGCGGAGCGGGTCCTCGCGTCGCTGCCCAGCGTCACCGGATCCACCGTCGCACCGCCCCAGCCCAGCCGCGACTTCCTCGCCGTCCTCGCGGACGCCGCCGAGCGCGCCAAGGAGCTGGGGGACGACTATCTCTCCACCGAGCATCTGCTGATCGGCACCGCCGCCAAGGGTGGTGCGGCGGCCGAGGTGCTCTCCGGCCAGGGCGCCACGGCGAAGAAGCTGCTGGCGGCGTTCTCCGCGGCCCGCGGCGGCCGCCGGGTCACCACCGCCGACCCCGAGGGCCAGTACAAGGCGCTGGAGAAGTTCGGTACGGACTTCACCGCGGCCGCCCGCGAGGGCCGGCTCGACCCGGTCATCGGCCGGGACCAGGAGATCCGCCGGGTGGTGCAGGTGCTCTCCCGGCGCACCAAGAACAACCCGGTGCTGATCGGCGAGCCCGGCGTCGGCAAGACGGCGGTCGTGGAGGGGCTGGCGCAGCGGATCGTGAAGGGGGACGTGCCCGAGTCCCTGAAGAACAAGCGGCTGGTCTCCCTGGACCTCGGCGCGATGGTGGCCGGTGCCAAGTACCGCGGTGAGTTCGAGGAGCGGCTGAAGACCGTCCTCTCCGAGATCAAGCAGAGCGACGGGCAGATCATCACCTTCATCGACGAGCTGCACACCGTCGTCGGCGCGGGCGCGGGCGGCGACTCCGCGATGGACGCGGGCAATATGCTCAAGCCGATGCTGGCCCGCGGCGAGCTGCGGATGGTCGGCGCCACCACTCTCGACGAGTACCGCGAGCGCATCGAGAAGGATCCGGCGCTGGAGCGGCGCTTCCAGCAGGTGCTGGTGGCCGAGCCGACGGTCGAGGACACCATCGCCATCCTGCGCGGTCTCAAGGGCCGTTACGAGGCCCATCACAAGGTGCAGATCGCGGACTCCGCGCTGGTGGCCGCCGCCACCCTCTCCGACCGCTACATCACCTCCCGCTTCCTGCCCGACAAGGCCATCGACCTGGTCGACGAGGCCGCGTCCCGGCTCCGGATGGAGATCGACTCCTCGCCGGTCGAGATCGACGAGCTGCAGCGCTCCGTCGACCGGCTGCTGATGGAGGAGATGGCGCTGAAGAACGAGTCCGACGCCGCGTCGCGCCAGCGGCTGGAGAAGCTCCGCCGCGATCTGGCCGACCGGCAGGAGGAGCTGCGCGGGCTGACGGCCCGCTGGGAGAAGGAGAAGCAGGGCCTGAACCGGGTCGGTGAGCTGAAGACCCGGCTCGACGAGGTGCGCGGCCGGGCCGAGCGGGCCCAGCGCGACGGCGATTTCGACACCGCTTCCAAGCTGCTGTACGGGGAGATCCCGGCGCTGGAGCGGGAGCTGGCGGAGGCCTCCGAGGCCGAGGCCGAGGCCCGTACGGACACCATGGTCAAGGAGGGGGTCGGCTCCGACGACATCGCGGATGTGGTGGGCTCCTGGACCGGGATCCCCGCCGGGCGGCTGCTGGAGGGCGAGACGCAGAAGCTGCTGCGGATGGAGGACGAGCTGGGGCGGCGGCTGATCGGCCAGTCGGAGGCGGTCCGGGCGGTGTCCGACGCGGTACGGCGGACCCGGGCCGGCATCGCGGACCCCGACCGGCCGACCGGCTCCTTCCTCTTCCTGGGCCCGACGGGCGTCGGCAAGACGGAGCTGGCGAAGGCGCTGGCGGACTTCCTCTTCGACGACGAGCGGGCGATGGTCCGGATCGACATGTCGGAGTACGGCGAGAAGCACAGCGTCGCCCGGCTGGTCGGCGCGCCCCCCGGCTACGTCGGCTACGAGGAGGGCGGCCAGCTCACCGAGGCGGTGCGCCGCCGCCCGTACAGCGTGGTGCTGCTGGACGAGGTGGAGAAGGCGCATCCGGAGGTCTTCGATGTACTGCTCCAGGTGCTCGACGACGGCCGGCTCACCGACGGACAGGGCCGTACGGTCGATTTCCGCAACACCATCCTGATCCTGACGTCGAACCTCGGCAGCCAGTATCTGGTCGATCAGTCGACCTCGGCGGACGAGAAGCGGCAGCAGGTGCTGAACACGGTCCGGGCCTCGTTCAAGCCCGAGTTCCTCAACCGCCTCGACGATCTGGTGGTCTTCTCGGCGCTCGACGTCGACGAGCTGAAGCGGATCGCAGATCTCCAGATCGGCCGGCTGGCGAAGCGGCTCGCGGAGCGGCAGCTCGTCCTGGAGGTCACGCCCGAAGCGCTGGAGTGGCTCGCCGAGGAGGGCAACGACCCGGCCTACGGCGCCCGGCCGCTGCGGCGGCTGGTGCAGACCGCGATCGGGGACCGGCTCGCCCGGGAGATCCTGGCCGGTGAGGTCACCGACGGCGACACCGTACGGGTGGACCGCTTCGAGGACGGGCTGATCGTCGGACCGGTGGCGGCCGGCTGATCCGGAACGCCCCCGGGAATGCCCCGGGGGCGCTTGGGGCCCGGCCCCGCCATGGGGGAGGATGGCCGCATCCGTACGAAGGGAATACCAGGGTGACCATCGATCCGTCCTCGATTCCGAATTTCGGGGGCCAGCCCCAGCCGCAGGCCGCAGGACCGGCGGGACCCGTCGTTCCCGACCAGGACCTCGTGAAGCAGCTCCTCGACCAGATGGAGCTGAAGTACGTCGTCGACGACGAGGGCGACCTCGCTGCGCCGTGGGAGGAGTTCCGCACGTACTTCATGTTCCGCGGCGAGAACGAGCAGCAGGTCTTCTCCGTCCGGACCTTCTACGACCGTCCGCTGGACGTCGAGGAGCGCACCCGGATCCTGGAGAAGATCGACGACTGGAACCGCCGCACCCTCTGGCCGAAGGTCTACACGCATCTGCACGAGGACGAGGAGGGCGGCGCGTCCGTCCGTCTCATCGGTGAGGCGCAGATGCTGATCGGCATGGGCGTGAGCCTCGACCACTTCGTCTCCTCCACCGTGAGCTGGGTGCAGGCGTCGATGGAGTTCGACAACTGGTTCGCCACCGAGATGGGCTTCAAGCCCTCGGAGGGCGGCCAGGAGGGTGCCGGACCCGACGAGGCCTGACCACCGGCCCCGGACACGTCCCGGCAGGTCCGGCGGGGTTCCGCCGGATCAGAGCGCCATCGGTGACAGCGTCAGCAGATAGGTGCCGTAGCCGAACGAGAGCCCGGCCAGGGCGGCGATCACCGCGATCGCCGCCCTGGGCCGGGCTCTCGTCAGTGCCAGCGCCACCGGCAGCAGCAGCGGGAACGCCGGCAGCAGGAACCGCGGTTTCGACTCGAAGAACCCGGACCCGCCGAGGGTGATCAGCACCAGTACCCCCGTGTAGACCAGCAGCGCGGCGGGCGGGCGGGCCAGCACCAGCAGTGCGAACAGCACCGTCGATACGAGCACGATCAGCAGTGCCATCGTCAGCGGCAGCGCGACGGGCCGCAGCGCGATATCGCGGACCACGCGGGCCGCCCCGGCGCCGAAGTCGAAGGTCGACGTCCAGCCGCGCTGTACGGCGAAGTAGCCGCCGAGCGGATCGCCGGTGCGGAAGCCGACCCAGAGGACGTAGCCGCACCAGCCGGTGGGGGCGAGCGCCGCGGCCGCCCACAGCCTCGGATCCCGACGGCCCCCGCGACCCCCGCGGCCTCCGCGGACGAGTTCGTACGCCACCACGCACAGCACCGCGGCGGCCACCGCGATCCCGTTGGGCCGGGAGAGGCCCGCGAGCGCGGCGAGGCCCCCCGCCCACAGCCAGCGGCGGGTCAGCAGTGCGTACAGCGACCAGGCGGCGAACGCGGTCAGCAGCGGTTCCGTGTACGCCATGGTGAGCACGACCGAATGCGGCAGCAGCCCCCACAGCAGCACCAGCACCGTCGCCGTCCGGCGGCCGTGCAGCCGCTCGCCCACCGCGTAGATCCCGGCCGCCGCGACCAGCGCCGCCGACCAGGAGATCAGCAGCCCGATGCTGCCGCTGGTGATCCGGTCCGGGACGGCGTACGACAGACCGCGCACCAGCCCGGGGTAGAGCGGGAAGAACGCCAGGTCGCTCTGGACCGCGCCGGGCCAGGTCAGCACCCGCCCGTAGCCGTGTTCGGCGATGAGCATGTACCAGTCCGCGTCCCAGGCCCGGCCGAGGATGGCCCGCGGCTGCCGTCCGATGTGCCAGGCCCAGACGCTCATCAGGACCAGCCCGGTCAGCCGTGCCGCGGCGAACAGCCCGACGGCGGGGGCGATGCGCAGCAGGGCCGAGTGAAGGGTGCGGGGGCTGTGGCGCGTGTCGTTCGTGTCGTGCGTGGCGGGTGCCGCTGTGTCGTCGAAGGCCGTTTCGGCGGACAGGGGGCACCTCCGGTCGCGGTTCGTCTCCTTCCGACACAACATGGGCCGCGCGGGGGTGCCGCGCGAGTCACGCTGCGCCGACAGGCCGCGCCGCGCCGCGCTTCCCACTCGTACGGCGCAGCCCCCGGACGCTGCGGGGCTGCTTACAGACGGCGCAGCCGGGCGGCGGCCTCTTCGAGGAGCGCGGGGCTCTTGCAGAAGGCGAAGCGGATGAAGGGCGCGCCCTGTTCCGCATCGTCGTAGAAGACCGCGTTGGGGACGGCCACCACTCCGCACCGGTGCGGCAGCTCGCGGCAGAAGGCGATGCCGTCGGACGCGCCGAGCGGGCGGATGTCGGTGGTGATGAAATAGGTGCCCGCCGGGCGGTACACCGTGAAGCCCGCCGCGGTGAGGCCGTCCGCGAGCAGATCGCGGCGGGCCCGCAGGGACGCCCGCAGTTCCTCGTAGTACGCCTCCGGGAGCTGCAGCGCCTCGGCGACGGCGTACTGGAACGGGCCCGCCGAGACATAGGTCAGGAACTGCTTCACCGTGCGGACGGCCGTGACGAGCGGGGCGGACGCGGTGATCCAGCCGACCTTCCAGCCGGTCAGCGAGTACGTCTTGCCCGCGCTGCCGATGGTGACCGTGCGCTCGCGCATCCCGGGGAAACCGGCGATGGGGTGGTGTTCGCCCTCGAAGACCAGGTGCTCGTAGACCTCGTCCGTCACGACGAGCAGATCGTGTTCGACGGCCAGCTCCGCGATTGCGGCGAGTTCGTCGCGGCCGAGGACCGTACCGGTCGGATTGTGCGGGGTGTTGAGGAGGATGAGCCGGGTGCGGTCGGTGATCGCGTCGCGCAGTTCGTCCAGGTCCAGGTGGTAGGCGCCGTCGCGGGGGCGGAGGGTGACCGGGACCCGCCGGCCGCCCGCGAGGGCGATGCAGGCGGCGTACGAGTCGTAGTACGGCTCCAGGGCGATGACCTCGTCGCCGGGTTCGACCAGGGCGAGGAGGGCCGCCGCGATGGCCTCGGTGGCGCCCGCGGTGACGAGGACGTCGGTGTCCGGGTCGTGGTGGAGCCCGTAGCGGGAGAGCTGGTGGCCGGCGATCGCGGTCCGCAGTTCGGGGATGCCGGGCCCCGGCGGGTACTGGTTGCCACGCCCGTCGCGGATCGCGCGGACGGCCGCCTCGCGGACGGACTCGGGGCCGTCGGTGTCGGGGAAGCCCTGGCCCAGGTTGATCGCGCCGGTCTCGGCGGCCAGGGCCGACATCTCCGCGAAGATCGTGGTCCCGAAACCGGTGAGCCTGCCGGTGAGCAGGGGGCGGTCCGCCGTCCGGCGGGCCCCCGGTGCGGGCCCGGACTCGGGGCCGGTGGAAGATCCGGTGGTGGACTGCTCCGTGGTCGCCATGCGGCCATCCTGGGCCGAAGCTCTGGACTTGCTCAAGTCGGCTTTGGCGCACGGCGGGGCGGGGCATCCCGGATACGGAGAAGCTCGGAAGGAACGGTGAAGGTCATGGGGGTACCGCTGGTCATCGTGCTGGTCTTGCTGGCGCTGATCTGGTTCGGCGTCCTGGCACTGAACAGGCGCGGGGTGAGGGAGGGCCGACGGAGCCGCAGGGGCTCCGATTCCGATTCGGGCGGTTCGTGGTGGAGCAGCGGGGACACCGGGCACAGCTGCGGCGGTGGTGGGGGCTGCGGCGGTGGTGGTGGTGACTGAACCGCTCCGGTGAGAAGTGCCCTGAAGTGCCCTGTAGTGACCTGTAGTGACCTGAATGACGAGAAATGGTTGGATATGGGCTTAACGAGACAGGGGGAGCTGACGGCGGAAGCGGCTGACACGGGGCAGCCGATCCGCGACCCGGAGGCACCTGGCGGGAGGGGCGACCCTTTCGCCAGGTGCCGAAGTCGTTTCGGGGGTACGGGTGTTGGCATCGGAGCGGGTGCTCTGCGGCGGTAGCGGGGGGCGGGGAGGTTCCCGTCATTCGATACTACGTACGGATTTTCTTGAACAGGTGAACCGCAAGGCCACCCAGGGGATGGAAACCCCGCCAACTTGGGTAAAAACGCTGTGAGCCCCGCGTACTTCGTGATTCCGTTGACGACGGAACCTGTTGGAACCGTCCAGCCTTCGGGCCGGCATCCGGGCCCGATCAGGCGCGTCCCCCATTTCTCTTCAGATCCTGCCGTCTTTGCGCTCCGGGGCGCCTTCAGGTCCATGTATCCACCGCCGAAGCGTGTTTGCGGAGCCGATCCATGCTCACCACCCTCCATACCGCCTACACCGATACCCGTGCCGACGACCTCGCCTGGGCCCTCGGCCGGGAGCCCCTGCCCGCCCTGGCCGTCCTCGACCTCGAACTCGCCGGGGCCAAGCTGCAGCTCAGGCTGCTCGGCGCTTCCCATCAGGTGCTGCTGGAAGACGAACAGGGCACCTGCTCCGAGACCGTGGCCTGTATGCCCGGCAGCAGAACGCCCCTGCCCCTGGGGGTCTCGGAGCGGCTCGGCGCCTGGGAGTACGAGTTCGCCGCGCGGGTCGAGACGCTGTCCGAGGGGTCGTTCGCCGGGCGCGCCCAGGAGCTGCTGGCCCTGGTCGCGGACCATCCCAACTCCCTCGCCGGAACGTTTCCCGGGGATCCGCACGCCTTCACCGCGATGATGGCGCAGTGCCGGGGCCGGCAGGTGCTCTGGCGTACCTGGCACGCGTATCCCCAGGAGGGGCGGCTGGTCGTCACGCGGACCCGGGTCGGGGTGGCCGCCCGGGGCGCGGAGGTCGCCTGCTGCCCGGAGCAGGTGCTGCTCTAGCCCGGAGGCGCGACGGGCGCGACGGACGCGACAGGCGCGATAGACGCGACGGACGCGACAGGCGCGGGGCCCCGGACCCACGGCGGCGCAGCAGGGTCGGGAGTGCGGAGGCACGGGATTCCGTCGGCGCGTTCGCGCGGGCCGTGTGCGGGCGTAGTACGGATCCGTTCGGGGTGCGCGGCCCTCGCGCGCGCTCTTACCCGATGAGCCGGGGGCGCGAAAGGCGGCGGGCCGCGTCCGTGCGCCGGATGCACACGTGTGGGTGACAGGATGTGCGCGAAACGTGACGTAGCGTTACTGCATGATCGACCGGTCACCGCAGTTGTCCCCGCCGACGGCGGCGCTTCCGCTGCCGGTGCGCCCGGACGCCGGCCGGTTCCTGGTGCTGCTCGGAGTCTTCGTCTGCGCCGCCTGCGGTCTGGTGTACGAGCTGGAGCTGGTGGCCCTCGCCTCGTATCTGATCGGTGATTCCGTCACCCAGGCCTCTGTGGTGCTGTCCCTGATGGTGTTCGCGATGGGGATCGGCTCGCTGCTCGCGAAGCGGCTGCGCTGCCGGGCCGCCGTCGGCTTCGGTCTGCTGGAGCTGGGGCTCGCGCTGGTCGGCGGCTGTTCGGCGATGGTGCTGTACGCGACGTTCGCGTGGCTCGGTGAATCGCGGAGCGTCCTGGTCGCCTTCTCCCTGGCCATCGGCGTCCTGATCGGCGCCGAGATCCCGCTGCTGATGTCCCTGATCCAGCGGATCTCCCGCCGGGACGCGGAGGGGACGGTCGCGGACCTGTTCGCCGCGGACTACGTGGGCGCGCTGGTCGGCGGGCTGGCCTTCCCGTTCCTGCTGCTGCCGTGGCTCGGCCGGCTCACCAGCGGACTGCTCACCGGCGCGGTCAACGCCCTGGTCGGCGGGGCCCTGGTGCTGTGGCTCTTCCGCCGTGATCTGACCCGCCGCTCCCGTAACTGGCTGCTGTTCGCCAACGCCCTCGTCCTCGCCCTGCTCGCCACCGCGACCGCTCTGGTCGGGGACTTCGAGCAGGCGGCCCGGCGGGCGATGTACGGGGACCGGGTGCGGATCGCCGTCCAGACCGGGGTCCAGGAGGTCGTGCTGACCGGCGACGGCTCCCGCCCGCCCGATCTCTTCCTCGACGGGCGGCTCCGGGTCAGCGGCGCCGACGAGTACCGCTATCACGAGGCCCTGGTCCACCCCGCGATGAACGGCCGTCACCGCCGGGTGCTGATCCTCGGCGGCGGCGACGGGCTGGCCGCCCGGGAGGTGCTGCGCCACCCCGGGGCCGAGTCCCTGACGATCGTGGAGCTGGACCCCTGGATGGTCCGGCTCGCCCGGACCGACCCCGGCCTCTCCGCGCTCAACGACCGGGCGTACGAGGATCCGCGGGTCCGGGTGGTCACGGCCGATGCCTTCGCCTGGCTGCGGGACCCGGGCAGCGCGGTGCCGGGGGGTTACGACGTGGTGATCACCGATCTGCCGGACCCCGGCTCCACCGAGGGCGGCAAGTTCTACTCGCAGGAGTTCTACGGGCTGGTCGCCGGGATCCTGGCCCCCGAGGGGCGGCTGGCGGTCCACGCGGGCCCGCTGGAGGGCCGCCGCCGGGCGTTCTGGACGGCGGAGGCCACACTGCGCGCCGCGGGGTACGGGACGAGCCCGTACCGCGTGGGACCGGCCGGTTCCGCCGGCTCCGCTTTCTCCGGCGGCGGCCGGGGCGCCCGGCTCAACGAGGACTTCGAGGCGCTGGGCGCGGAGTCGGCGCCCGAGGACTGGGGGCTGCTGCTGGCCGCGCCCGGCCGGATCACGCCGCTCGCCCTCGGCCCGGACGCGCCCCCGCTGCGCTCGCTGACGGACGCGCTGCTCGCGGTGGACGCCCGGGACGCCGAGCGGACCCGGATGACCGGTCTTCCGCCGTCGACGCTCGTCCATCCGCGCTACCCGGACTGATGCGACCGGCGCCCTGCGGGAACGGAAAGAGGCGGGTGGGGAGACGGTCGGGGGCGCCCTGGGTAGGCTCGGTTGTCATGGACCATGAGGTGTTCGTTCCGGTTCCGGTCGAGTCCGTACGACGGGTGCTCAGGGACCCCGTACAGGCGGCCCGTTGCGTCCCGGGGCTCCAGCTCGACGCGGCCGGAAAGCCCGGGGAGCTGCGGGAAACTGCGGAGCCCGGTGCGGCGGTGGTGGGCCGGCTGAAGATCCGGGTCGGCAACCACACCATCACCTACCGGGGCCGGCTGGGGATCGTGGAGCACGACGGCGTCTTCACCGTCGAAGGCGAGGGCACGGAAGCGCGCGGCCCGGGTTCGGTGAAGGCCGTGCTGACGGTTCGGGTCCGGGACGACGCCTCGGGCGGTACGACGCTGGACTTCGCCGGTACGGCGCAGGCGGAGGGGCGGCTCGCGGGGCTGCCGGACACCTCGAAGGAGCAGGCGGCGCGCCGCCTGCTGGACCGTTTCGCCGAGGCGCTGGCGGCGTACGCAGCGGAGCATGCGGAGGGTGCGGAGGCCGATGAGGTCGACGAGGTCGACGGTGACGGCGAGGCGGAAGGGGCCGTGTACGACTCGCCCGTACTGCCGCCGGGGTTCGGCGACGGCCTGGACGGACTCGACGCACTGAGCGACCTGAACGACCTGGGCGACCTGAGCGGCCTCGGTGAGCCGGGTGCAGCGGGCGTACCGGGCGTACCGGGTGGCGGTTCCGGTGACGAGCCGCCCGCGGAGGCGGCCCACGCCCGGCGCACGATGATCGGCCGCAGCGCGGAGGAGGTCGACCACGCCCCGCCGAGGGGCCGGTACGCGCCCCGCCCCGCCCCCGACACGGGAAGCCGGAAGGTGCCGGTCCGCTGGGTCGCGGGTGCCGCGGCCGTGGGCTCCGCGCTGCTGCTGGCCCGTGCGCTGCGCCGCCGCCGGGCCTGACCCGGCCGGCGGGCCGCCGACCCGGTTCCGTACCTCCGTGGTGGTACGGCCTGCGGCGCCGTGATCGCCGCACTCCCGTTAGGGTCGGGACGTGAGCAGCAGCAAGGGCAGCGAAGAGGGCGTACGGCTCCGGGCCGGGGACGCCGAGTTGACCGTACGGCCGGACCACGGATGCCGGGTGTCGAGCCTGACCGTCGGGGGCACGGAGCTCCTCCGCCAGGGGGAGCGGTACGGCTCGTTCCCGATGGTCCCCTGGTGCGGGCGGGTGGACCACGGCCGCTTCCGGGACGGCGCCGTACAGCATCAGCTCCCCGTCAACGCCGATCCGCACGCCATCCACGGCACCGGCCGCGACACCGTCTGGCGGACCCGCCGGGCCGACGAGAACGAGGCGGTGTTCACGTACGAACTCGGTGAACCGTGGCCGTACCCGGGTCTGGTGACCCAGGTCTTCGCGCTGACGGACTCCTCCCTGACGCTGACCCTCGCGGTCGAGGCGCAGGAGGACTCGTTCCCGGCCCAGGCGGGCTGGCACCCCTGGTTCCTGCGGAACATCGGCGGCGAGGACGCGGTGCTCGACTTCGCCCCCGCCTGGCAGGAGGAGCGCGGCGACGACCATCTGCCGACCGGGCGCCGGATCGACCCCCGCCCCGGCCCCTGGGACGACTGCTTCGGTATGCCCGACGGGGTCGCCGCCACCCTCACCTGGCCCGGGCAGCTCGAACTGGAGATCACCGGCTCGGGCCAGTGGGTCGTGGTCTACGACGAGCAGCCCGAGGCGATCTGCGTCGAACCGCAGTCCGGGCCGCCGAACGGGCTGAACACCCTCCCCCGGCTGGTCACCCCGATCGACCCGCTGGAGACCTCGACGACCTGGAGCTGGCGCCGCCTGTGAGCCGCGGCCGGGAGGGGGCGTCGGGCAGGCCCTAAGCTCGTGGGCATGACTGACGTACGCGCTGACCTGCTCCAGCAGATCAAAGACAAGGCCGTGGTGCACGGCAGGGTGACCCTCTCCTCGGGCATCGAGGCCGACTACTACGTGGATCTGCGGCGGATCACGCTCGACGGCACCGCGGCACCCCTCGTCGGGCAGGTCATGTCGGAGCTGACCGCGGACCTCGACTTCGACTGCGTCGGCGGGCTCACCCTCGGCGCGGACCCGGTCGCGACCGCGATCCTGCACTCCGCGGCCGCGCGCGGCCGGAGCGTGGACGCGTTCGTGGTCCGCAAGGCCGCCAAGGCGCACGGTATGCAGCGCCGGGTCGAGGGGCCGGACATCAAGGGCCGCCGCTGTCTGGTGGTCGAGGACACCTCGACGACCGGCGGTTCGCCGCTGACCGCGGTCGAGGCGGTGCGCGAGGCGGGCGGCGAGGTCGTCGCGGTGGCGACGATCGTGGACCGGGCGACGGGCGCGGGCGAGAAGATCAGCGAGACGGCCGGGGTGCCGTATCTGTACGCGTACTCCCTCGACGAGCTGGGTCTGGGCTGACGGCACCCGGGGCAGCGCCCGACGGCCGGGCGCCCGGGCCCCGAGTGGCCGGGCGTCTTGTCCTACCGCCCCGCGAGCCGCGGCGCACCGGCCCGTGAGCCGCGGTGCAGCGGGCCGGTAGGCGTTCGGCACGGCCGGGGGACGCCCCGTACGTATGCCCGCAGACCGGACGGCCGGGCCGGTCGGGAGGTCTGCGAAGATAGGGGCCGACGATGACGTCGCCCCAAGGTCAGGGCCCGTACATATCGCAGAACCGCAGACACGAGGAGCGGACAGATGCCCATCGCAACCCCCGAGGTCTACAACGAGATGCTCGACCGGGCGAAGGCAGGCAAGTTCGCCTACCCGGCCATCAACGTGACCTCCTCCCAGACCCTCCACGCCGCGCTGCGCGGCTTCGCGGAGGCCGAGAGCGACGGCATCGTCCAGATCTCCACGGGTGGTGCGGAGTTCCTGGGCGGCCAGTACAGCAAGGACATGGTGACGGGCGCGGTCGCCCTCGCCGAGTTCGCGCACATCGTGGCCGCGAAGTACGACGTCAACATCGCGCTGCACACGGACCACTGCCCGAAGGACAAGCTGGACACGTACGTCCGTCCGCTGGTGGCGATCTCCGCCGAGCGCGTCGCGGCCGGCCGTAACCCGCTCTTCCAGTCCCACATGTGGGACGGTTCGGCCGAGAACCTGGCCGACAACCTGTCCATCGCGCAGGAGCTGCTGCCGCTGGCCGCCGCCGCCAAGATCATCCTTGAGGTCGAGATCACCCCGACCGGCGGCGAGGAGGACGGTGTCACGCACGAGATCAACGACGAGCTGTACACCACCGTCGAGGACGCGCTGCGCACCGCCGAGGCGCTCGGTCTGGGCGAGAAGGGCCGCTACCTGCTCGCCGCCTCCTTCGGCAATGTCCACGGTGTCTACAAGCCGGGCAACGTCGTGCTCCGCCCCGAGCTGCTGAAGGACCTCCAGCAGGGCGTCGGCGAGAAGTACGGCAAGGCCGCGCCGTTCGACTTCGTCTTCCACGGCGGCTCCGGCTCCACCGCCGAGGAGATCGCCGTCGCGCTCGACAACGGCGTGGTCAAGATGAACCTCGACACGGACACGCAGTACGCGTTCACCCGGCCCGTCGTGGCGCACATGTTCCAGAACTACGACGGCGTTCTGAAGGTCGACGGCGAGGTCGGCAACAAGAAGGCGTACGACCCGCGGACCTGGGGCAAGCTGGCCGAGGCGGGCATGGCCCAGCGCGTGGTCGAGGCCTGCACGGCGCTGCGCTCCTCGGGCACGAAGCTGAAGTAGTTCCCCTGCCGGTCCGTGCTTCTGCATGGACTTGTGGTGGCCGGTGTTTTTATCGTACGGCGTCGTGGCGCGGGAGCGCTGCGGCGCCGTACGGCTTTTCCGCCGCCCTTTCGCGGTGCGGCGCCGCGTTGTCCACAGGCGGTTGTCCACAGGGGTCGCCGGGTCGGGGGAGCGCTGGGATCATCCCCTTATGGATGCGGATACGGGGGATACGGCCGCCGAGGGCGGTGCGAGGGACCGGGACGGCCCGGGTACGAGCCCTGCACCGGGCACGGGCGGCGGCTCGGGGCCCGGCTTGGTCAAGGGCTCCGGCGCGGGGCCCGGCGCGGATGCGGGCGGCGGGCTCAGACTGGCTTCCGCCACCGGGCGCTGGGTCGTGTTCACGACGGTGCTCGGCTCCAGCATGGCCCTGCTCGACTCGACGGTCGTCAATGTCGCCCTGCCGCATATCGGTGAGGATCTCGGCGCCGATCTGGCCGACCTCCAGTGGACGGTCAACGCCTACATGCTGACCCTGGCCGGGCTGATCCTGCTCGGCGGTGCGCTCGGTGACCGCTACGGACGGCGCCGGATCTTCGTCGTCGGGGTGGTGTGGTTCGCTCTGGGGTCCCTGCTGTGCGGGATCGCGCCCAATGCGGGGGTGCTGATCGCGGCCCGTGCCCTCCAGGGCATCGGCGGTGCGCTGCTCACGCCCGGATCCCTGGCGATCATCCAGGCCAGTTTCCATCCCGACGACCGGTCGCGGGCGGTCGGCCTGTGGTCCGGATTCGGCGGTGTGGGCGCGGCGATCGGGCCGTTCGTCGGCGGCTGGCTGGTCGACGGGCCGGGCTGGCGCTGGGTCTTTCTGATCAATGTGCCGCTGGCCGTGCTCTGTGTGCCGGTCGCCCTGCGGTACGTCCCGGAATCCCGGGATCCGGCGGCCCACAGCGGGCGCTTCGACGTTCTGGGCGCCGTGCTGGGTGCGGGAGCGCTGGCCCTGGTGACCTATGCGCTGATCGCGGCGGAGTGGTGGCCCGGGGTGATCGGGGTGCTGGTCGCGCTGGCCTTCGTGGCGGTCGAGCGGCGCAGTCCGGATCCGATGCTGCCGCTGTCGATCTTCCGGTCGCGGATATTCACCGTGGTCAATGTGGTGACGCTCTGTGTGTACGCGGCGTTCGGCGGGTTCTTCTTCCTCGCCGCGCTCCAGCTCCAGGTCGTCTCCGGCTATTCGGCTCTCCAGGCCGGGCTGGCGCTGCTGCCGACGACGCTGCTGATGCTGCTGTTCTCGGCGGCGTCGGGCCAGTTGGCGGAGCGTACGGGGCCGCGGCTGCCGCTGACGGTCGGGCCGCTGCTCTGTGCGGGCGGGCTGCTGCTGATGCTGCGGGTCGGGCCGTCCCCCTCGTACTGGACGGATGTGCTCCCGGCGCTGCTGGTGCTGGGGCTCGGGATGGTGACCCTCGTCGCGCCGCTCACGGCGACGGTGCTGTCGTCGGTGCCGACCGCGCGGGCGGGCATCGCCAGCGGGGTGAACAATGCGGCGGCGCGGGCGGCCGGTCTGGTGGCGGTGGCGGCGCTGCCGCTGCTGGTCGGGATGGGCCCGGAGGCGTACCGCTCGGCGGCGCAGTTCGATGCGGCCTTCGACCGGGCGATGCCGATCTGTGCGGGGGTGCTGGTGGTGGGTTCGCTGGTGGCGGCGGTGTGGATCCGGCGGCCGCAGGCGCCGTGCGCGCATCCGGAGTGCCGGGTGAACTGCGGGGTGGGCGCCCCGCCGCTGGAGGCGGGGAAGAGCGGTGGGCGGTGAGCCGGAGCGGCACCGCCGCCGCTGATGCGGGGCGGTGCCGGGGCGACCGGAGTCGTGACGCGTTGGAGGGTGCGCCGGTGCTGCGGGGTGACCGCTGGGGTCAGCGCTTTGCCTTGGCAGCGGCGGCCTGGTCCTTGGCACGGGCCTTGTGCTGGCCGCTGTCGAGGAAGGTGACCACGGCCTGGCGGGTGCCGGCCTTGAGCGCGGCGTTTCCGGCGGCCTTCACGTACGTGCCGCCGTAGGAGACGATCCGGGCGACGCTGTTGCGGTCGTCCTTGTTGCGGGCGTTGTGCTGGCCGACCTCCAGGAAGGTGGTCAGGGCCTGGTAGCTGTCGGAGTCGAGAGCCACGTTGCCGGCGGCCTTCACCTGAGCGCCGCCCGCGTGCATGATCTGGGCGACGCGGACGCGGTTGTCCTCCATGCGGGCGGTGTACTGGCCCTTGTCGATGAAGTCGATCAGGGCCCGGTGGCTGTCCGCCCTGAGGGCGGCCACGCCGTCGCGCTTCACGGCGACACCGCCACCGGAGATGATCTGGGCGACGCGGACGCGGTCGTCCGTCTCCCGCTCCTTGTACTGGCCGCTCTCGATGAACTCGACCAGCGCCTTGCGGGTTTTGGCGTCCATGGCAGCCTTGACGCCGTCCCGCACTCCCCGGCCGCCGGTCTCGCCGATCCTCAGGGTATGGATGCGGTCGTCGTCCATCCGGGCGTGGTGCTGGCCGGCGTCGAGGAAGCGGGCCCGGTCCTCGGGGGTGCCGTCGAGGGCCTTCTGAGCAAACTCACGGACGATGTCGCCCGACCGGGGATCGGCCAGCAGCTTCTCGATGGCGGCGCGGTTCGCCTCGTCGGAGGAGGCGGGGTTGGCGGTGGTTGCCGGAGCCTCGGCGGTGGCGGGGGACGCCGAGGTCAGGGAGAACACCAGCGCCGGAGCGACGGCCACGGACATGACAATCGCGGACATGCGTATGAGCTTCAAAGAGAATCCGCCTCGCGGGAGAAGTACTTGCTTGCGAGGCACAATTTTACGGGCGAAGGTCTCGAATGTCGTATGGATTGACGGTGATACGCGGTGATGTCCGGAGAGATGACCGGCGGTCTGCCGGGAAGGGGGCAGGGCGCGGGGAGTTCACGGGCGGGTCGTGGGAATCGGCGGCACCTCGGCGTGGGTGACCCGGTAGCCCCCTTCGATTGCCGGGGCGAAGGGTGCGGGAGCCTGGCAGGTGCCGGTGCCGCCGAGTTCACCGTCGCTGTCGGTGCCACCGTCGGCGTTCGCGATGCCCCAGCTGAACCCGGCCCGGCTCGGGGCGCCGTTCTCGCCCTGCTGGAAGCTGATGCCGACGCGCTTGCCGACCCGTTCGACGTTCGTCTTCTTGATGACCGCGGTAACGGTCGCCGTCTTCCCGCCCGTCGACAGGCAGTCCACCTCGGCGACGGCCCAGCCGGTCTTGCCCAGTTCGGGGATGTAGTGGGAGTAGCGCAGCGTGCCCCGGGCGTCCGTCGGCAGCCCGGTCCGAACGCCGGGGCGCGGCGTGCTGTACGGGACGGATGTCGCGTCGATGGTGAAGCGGATGGTGTCCTGGGGCCGGAGCGTGAAGTGGATCCTGGCCGAACCCTTGACCCGTGCGGTGGCGGCGCCCCGGTCCTGCCCGGCAACGGCCCCGGCCGTCGCGGCGGGGCGCTGCTCGCTGCGCTCGCCGGGGCGGGAGTCACCGGCAGCGGTGGAGGCGGAGACCGTTCCGGCGAGAAGGGCGGCGGTGCCCGCGGCGAGGGCGGTGGCGCGGGGGGCGGTGAGGTGGCGGCGCATGGTGAAGTCCTTCCGGATCAGGGTGTGTTGCGGCAGGTGGTGTGGCCGCCGGGGTGACGGGATACAGCCTCGCGCGGCGCCGGGGCCGGGGCCCATCCGCCGATCGGCAGAGAGCGGTACGGCGCGGCCCGGCCCGACTGTGCCGTTCGGGGGAGGCGGCCGGGCTCGTAGGCTGACGGCGCCCGTACCGGCGGCGGTTGACGCTTGACGTTTGACGCTCGACGTATCGACGACGGCGGTCGGCGCTCCGACGGCGGCGGGCCGCGGAGGGCGGGCGCCGGAGGGGGGAGCCGTGGCGGTGTCGGAAGCACTGTGGAACGTACTGGTCGTACTGCCCGTTCTCGTCTGCGCGGGGACGGTCGGCTGGGCGGCCGTGTGCACCTGGACGGTGCGCCGGGCCGGGGGTGCGTGGGGCGCCGGGGGCGTACGGGAGGGGCTGGCGCCCGCGACCGCGGGGTGCGCGCTGCTCTCCGCCGCCGCGACGTTCCTCGTACCGGTGGAGCAGGGATACGGGCCCGTGCCGGACGACACTGCCGTCCAGCGCTCCTACTGGAGCCTCGCCGAGGCCGGGCTGCTGTTGCTGCTCGTGATGGCAGTCGTCAGGTTCGCGCCCGCGGCGGGGGTGCGTCTCGCGGTGCCGTTCGTCGCGCTCGCGGTCTCCGTCTGGCCCCTGGTCCTCATCGACGGTTCGTTCCTCGAAGGCGTGGGCGTGGTCGCCTTCTGGCTGCTGCCGGTGGCCGTCGCCGTGGGCGCGGGGGCCTATCCGCGCCGGGCCGCGGACCGGCGCCGGCAGGCGGTCGACGAGGCCCGCCGGGAGCAGCGGCTCCGGCTCTCCCGCGATCTGCACGACTTCGTGGCCCATGACATCAGCGGCATCGTGGTCCAGGCGCAGGCCGCGCGCTTCGTGGCGGAGGCCGACCCCGGGCAGGCGCTGGCCGCGCTGGAACGTATCGAACGGGCCGGGCTGAACGCCCTGGCGTCCATGGACCGTACGGTCGCGATGCTCCACACGGCCGGTGTGGCCGACGGCGCCCCGCCTGGCCCGGACCGACTGCCCGCTCTGGTGGCCGACTTCGGCGCCGCGGGCGGGGCGGTCGCGGTGCTGGACGCGGACGGGGAGGCGCTGGGCGCGCTGACCCGGGAGGCCGGGGCGGCGGCGTACCGGATCGTGGCGGAGGCGCTGACGAACGTGCGGCGGCACGCGCCGGGCGCGACCCGCGTCGCCGTACGGATCCGGCGTACGGGAGGCGGTATCGAGGTCTCCGTCGTCGACGACGGCGGCCGCGGGGCTGCCGGGACGGCCCGGTTCCGGCTGCCGCGCCGGGCGCACTGGGCCGGTGGGCTCGGGCTGCCCGCGCTCACCGAGCACATCACCGCACTCGGCGGGGCGCTGACCGCCGGGCCGGTTGCGGGTGCCGGGCCGCGGGGAGCAGTGGCCGCGGCGGGCGGCTGGCGTGTCACGGCGGTGTTCCCCGGCCCGGAGCCCGAAGAGCCGGACCGGGCTGCCCCGACTCCGGGGCCTCCGACCTATCCGACGCCCCCGAGCCCGTACCCGAATCCCGGCCCGAAAGGCGCACTGTGACCACCGGCCCCACCACATCAGGCCCCACGACCACCGGCCCGACCCGGATCCTGCTCGCCGACGACCAGGACGACATCCGCAGCGGCTTCCGGCTGATCCTCGACTCCCAGCCGGATATGACGGTCGTCGGCGAGGCGGCGGACGGCATCACCGCCGTCGCCCTCGCCCGGGAACTCCGCCCCGATCTGGTCGTCGCCGATATCCGGATGCCCGGCCTCGACGGTCTGGAGGTCACCCGGCGGCTCGCGGGCCCCGAAGTGGCCGACCCCGTACGCGTACTGATCGTCACCACCTTCGACCACGACGACCAGGTCCGTACGGCGCTGCGTGACGGGGCCTGCGGGTTTCTGCTGAAGCGCTCCGGGCCGGGGCTGCTGATCGAAGGGGTACGGGCCGCGATGTCGGGCGATGTGCTGATCAGCCCGCAGCTGACGGTACGGCTGCTCCGGGCCCCCGCCCCTGCTCCCGCCCCCGTTGTCGTACCCGCAAGGCGGCCGCCCGGGGGCCGCGCGGACTCCCCGCTGACACCGCGCGAGGCGGAGATCGTCCGTCTGGTGGCCGAGGGACTGACCAACGCGGAGATCGGCACCGCGCTCTTCATCTCCGCCGGGACGGTGAAGACCCATATGGCGAATGTGCAGGCCAAGCTGGGGGTACGGAACCGGGTCGCCATGGCGGCCTGGCACTTCGACCGGCCCGCCCACCCCTCTTCATGATCATTTATCGGTTGTTTATTGCGGTCCCCGAAGCTGAACCGGTCTTGATCACGCAGGACGCGCAGGACGCGCAGACCGCGCGTCCGCGAAGAAGAAGTGGACGGACCATATGCGGAAAAATGCTTCGGGCCCCGGGCCCCGCTGGAGACCGACGACGACCGGACTGCCGAGCCGGCTGACGGCGGTATGGCTGGCGGTGGTGTCCGTGCTGACCCTCGGGATCGTCGCCGTACCGACCCCCGCCCAGGCGGTCCCGCCGGACGGCTGGAACAACCGGCATCTCGACGAAATCACCCTGCTCGGCAGCCACAACGGCTTCGCCAACGACTCCGACGGCGTGTTCGGCGCCGGGCGGAACCAGAGCTTCTCGCTCCATGACCAGATCAACCAGCTGAACGTCCGCGCCACCGAACTGGACATCTACGGTACGGCGAACGGGGTGTGGACCTATCACACCACCAACTGGACCGGCGGCGGCAAGCGCCTGCGCCAGCACCTCTACACCATCAAGGACTTCCTCGACCGGAACCGGAACGAGGTCTTCGTCCTCACCCTCCAGGACAACACCACCCCCGACCAGCTGCGGGACGAGTTCGCCTCGGTGCCGGGCCTGACCGACCTGGCCCTCAACCCGTGGGAGTGGAACGTCCGCTACCAGGGCTGGCCGAAGGTCTCCGACATGGTGGACCGGAACAAGCGGCTGCTGATGCTCTCCGGCAGGAACGACAAGGGGCATCTGAACGTCCACCACATGCGGGAGTGGACGATGCAGAACCACTACAACGACGGTATCGGCGTCTGCACCGACCGCAAGGGTGACGGGATCTCCACCCAGCTGGGGGCCCCGGGACAGGGGGAGACCTTCAACGGCTTCTCGAACACCAACGCCCGCGCCTTCCAGAAGCTCTTCTTCGCCAACAACTTCTCCGCCCGTACCTACAACGACTTCCACTGGTCGGCGCGGGCATGCGAGGGGAAGACGGAGGGCCGGATGCCGAACATGATCTCCACGGACTGGATCGGTCACGGCGGCAACCGTGACGCGGAGCGGTTCGTCAACGCCGCCAACCGGTCCGTCAGCTGGACGATGGGCAGCCTCTGTATCGACGTCGAGGGCGGGCGCACCGGGAACGGCACCCCGGTACAGATCTGGGGCTGCAACTGGAGCAATTCCCAGGCCTGGCGGCGGGTTCCCGTCGACGGTGTCGGCTTCGAGCTGCGGGCCCTCGGACAGTGTCTCGATGTGGCGGGCGGCCGTGCGGTCCGCGGCAACAAGATCCAGATCTACGGCTGCAACGGCACCATGTCCCAGCGCTGGGCCCACGAGGGATCCAGCGGCAACCGGCTGCGGAACCTGGTGACGAACATGTGCATCGACCTGCCGAACCGGAACGGCACACCCGGGGTGGACTTGCAGCTCTGGGACTGCGACGGGAGCGTCGGGCAGCGCTTCGACTGGAACCTGGCCTGAGCGGCGGGCCCGGAGTCCCGGGCACCCCGGCAGCCGGCCGGGGTGCCCCCTTGATGGGGGAGACTGGGCCCATGTCCATTCATGAGAATCTGCTCGGGGGACCGCCCCCCACGCATCTGCCCGACGAAGCCGGGCCCCGGGAGGCGCTCGCCGCCGGGCGCAGCGCGACGGAGGTCGCCGCCCAGTACCCCACCTCGTCGCTGGCCTGGGCGCTCCTCGCCGACGAGGCGTTCGAGGGCGGGCGGACCGTCGAGTCGTACGCCTACGCCCGTACCGGCTACCACCGCGGCCTGGACGCGCTGCGCCGCAACGGCTGGAAGGGCCACGGCCCGGTGCCGTGGGAGCACGAGCCGAACCGCGGCTTCCTGCGCGCCCTGCACGCCCTCGCCCGCGCCGCCGGCACGATCGGTGAGAAGGACGAGTACGAGCGCTGCTCGACGTTCCTGCGCGACTCGTCGCCGCTCGCCGCCGACACCCTGGGCTGACGGACGGCCCGGGCCCGTCGTCGACGACGCCCGTGTCCCCCTGGTGCGGATGTACCTGGAGGGGGCACGGGTGTCGGTCTACTATGCGCGTGGGGACCGGAGCTCCCACCCACCAACAGGAAGGGGCGGACCGCTACCCGGACACACATCGAGGAGACGAGATGTCCCAGTCCGCTGCGCACGATTCCCCGGCGTGTGAAGCCACCGCGCCGCCCGCGGATCCCGCGCACCCCCACACCAGCGGGCAGAGCGCCGAGCACGCCAAGCCCGCCGACGGCAACGCCGCCGACGAGGCCGCCGAAGCGCCGACCGTCGACTTCGCCGGCACCACCCCTTACGAGGACTACGTCCAGGCGGATGTCCTCACCCACCTGCAGCGGCCCCTCTCGGACGATCCCGGGGAGATGGTCTTCCTCGTCACCACCCAGGTGATGGAGCTGTGGTTCACCGTCATCGTCCACGAGTGGGAGACCGCGGCCGGGGCCCTGCGCGGCGACGACATCCCCGTCGCCATAGCCGCACTCAAGCGCTCGGTGCGCGAGCTGGAGGCCCTCAACGCCTCCTGGCGGCCGCTCGGGCAGCTCACCCCCGCGCAGTTCAACTCCTACCGCGGCGCCCTCGGCGAGGGCTCCGGCTTCCAGTCGGCGATGTACCGCCGTATGGAGTTCCTGCTGGGCGACAAGTCGGCGTCCATGCTGGTCCCGCACCGCGGCGCGCCCCGCGTCCACGCCGAGCTGGAGCGGGCGCTGGCCGAGCCGAGCCTGTACGACGAGGTGCTGGCGCTGCTGGCCCGCTGCGGCCGGGCCGTTCCGGAGGCCGTACTGCGCCGCGACCCGTCGCTCCGGTACGAGCCGGACGAGGGCGTGGAGGCGGTCTGGTCGGAGATCTACGGCGATCCGGACCGGGACGAGGAGCTGGTACGGCTCGGAGAGGCGCTGACCGACGTCGCAGAACTGGTGTGGCGCTGGCGCAACGACCATCTGGTGGCGACCCGCCGCGCGATGGGCGCCAAGACCGGTACGGGCGGTTCCGCCGGGGTGGCCTGGCTGGAGAAGCGGGCCCGCCGCAATGTGTTCCCGGAGCTGTGGACGGCGCGCAGCCATGTCTGAGGCATCCGAGGCGTTGGAGGCATTCGGGATGTCAGAGATGTCGGAGATGTCCGGGATGTCGGGGGTATCCGATCTGCGGGCCCGGGCGGCGGCGCTCGATGCGGCCGACGCGCTCCGCCCCGTACGCGACCGCTTCACCCTCCCCGACGGCGTCGTCTATCTCGACGGCAACTCCCTGGGCGCGCTCCCCGCGCACGTTCCCGGCCGGATCACCGATGTCATCGGCCGGCAGTGGGGCGAGCTGGGGATCCGGTCGTGGACCGAGAGCGGCTGGTGGGAGGCGCCGGAGCGGATCGGGGACCGGATCGCGCCCCTGGTCGGGGCCGGGCCAGGACGGATCGTCGTCGGTGACTCGACGAGCGTGAACGTCTTCAAGGCCGTGGTCGGAGCGGTCCGGCTGGCGGGCGCGGGGCGTACGGAAATCCTCGTGGACGCCACGACCTTCCCCACCGACGGCTATATCGCCGCGTCGGCGGCCCGGCTGACCGGCTGTACACCGGTGCCGGTCGATCCGGCCGACGCGGAGTCGTTCCGGGCCGCGCTCGGGCCGCGGACCGCCGCCGTACTGCTGAACCACGCGGACTACCGCTCCGGCCGGCTCCACGATCTGCCCGCCCTCACGGCGGCCGCCCGGGCCGCGGGCGCGCTCACGGTGTGGGACCTGTGCCACAGCGCGGGCGCCCTGCCGGTGGGGCTGGACGCGCACGGTGTGGACCTCGCCGTCGGCTGCACGTACAAGTATCTGAACGGGGGCCCCGGCGCCCCCGCCTTCCTGTACGTCGCGGAGCGCCACCAGGCGGCCTTCGACTCGCCGCTGCCGGGCTGGAACTCCCATGCGGAACCCTTCGCGATGGAACCGGAGTACGCGGCCGTGGCCGGGATCCGGCGCGGCCGGGTCGGGACGCCCGACATCCTGTCGATGCTCGCGCTGGAGGCCGCGCTCGATGTGTGGGACGGGGTCGGCATCGAGGCGGTACGGGCCAAGAGCCTGGCACTGACCGACTTCTTCCTGGAGTGCACGGCGGCCTATGCGGGGCTCGACGGGCGTCCGCTGACCCTGCTGACACCGGAGCGGCACGAGGAGCGCGGCAGCCAGATCGCGCTGGGGTGCGCCGGCTCCGCGACGGCAGTGATGGAGCGGCTCATCGCCCGCGGTGTGGTGGGGGATCTGCGCAGGCCGGACGTGCTGCGGTTCGGATTCACCCCGCTGTACACGGGCTTCGCCGATGTGGAGCGCGCGGCCGCGGTCCTGGCCGAGGTCCTCGTGGAAGTGGGAGCGGGAGCGCCGGTGGAGCCGGGTTCGCGCTGACGGTGGATCGGCGGGGGCGGTGTGCTGGTACCGTCCCCGCTGATCAGGTTGTTTCCGCGGGCAATTCCGCGCTTCCTCGGGAGGGTTGGAACCGCATGGCGGAACCCAGCGTGCCGGAATCTCAAGCCTCGGGTGCTTCGGGCTCCTCGGGCCGGAACGCCGACGCACCGGTACCGGGGTGCCTCGGGCTGCCGGTACCGGACTTCCGGGCCGCCGCACTTCCGGACCCGGGCTCGGGCTCGGACCCGGGCTCGGAGCCGGAGCCGGAGCCGGACGCCGCCGCCCTCGCGCGGGACGCCGCCGAGGCGGAGGCCGCGTTCGCGCACCCTCCCGTGGCACCCGATACGACCTGGGCGTACGGCGACCACCCCGACCAGATCGTCGACCTCTACGCGCCCCGCGGCCCGGAGCGGGAGAGCGCGCCGCTGGTCGTGGTCTTCCACGGAGGCGCCTGGCGCTCCCCGTACGACCGTGTGCACATCAGCCCGTTCGCGGACTTCCTCGCCCGGCGGGGTTTCGCGGTGGCGAGCGTCGAGTACCGCCGCGGCCGGGACATCCCGCAGCCGCGCGTCTCCGCCTCCTCCGGTGCGGCCGACACCGCCGCGCCGGTCGCCGGGCGCTGGCCGGAGACCTTCGACGACGTGGCGGCGGCCATGGACGCGCTGCCGGAGGCGGTGGCGCGGCTGCTGCCCGGCGCCGACCTGCGGCGCACGGTGCTGACCGGCCACTCCGCGGGCGGCCATCTCGCGCTCTGGGCGGCGGCCCGCCATGTCCTCCCCCGGGGCTCCGCCTGGCGCACCGAAGCGCCCGCGCATCTGCGCGGCGTGGTGGCGCTGGCGCCTCTCGCGGACCTGGCCAAGGCCGCGGAGCTGGGGGTGTGCGGCGGGGCGGTACGGCAACTGCTGGGCGAAGGCACCGAGTTCGCGGAGCGCTGCGCCCTGGCCGATCCGGCGCTGCTGCTGCCCACCGGGATCGCGACGGTCGTGGTCCAGGGGCAGGAGGACATCGTCGTACCCCCGGCGGTGGCGGACGCCTATGCGGAGGCGGCGGCGAAGGCCGGGGAGGCGGTGGGGCTGACCCTGCTGCCGGAGGTGGGCCACTTCCCGCTGATCGACCCGGGGGCGGATGCCTGCGCGGTGGCGGCGGAGGAGATCGCGCAGCTGGCGTGGTGAATCAGGAATCAGGAATCAGGGATCAGGGGTCAGGAAGCAGCATGCCGGTCGACTTGCGGACCGTAGCTGTCCGCAAGTCTCCGTACCTTCTGCACCATGACGAACCTCGTAGCAGGAGCAACCGGAACCGTCGGCCGCCGGATCGTGGCCGAACTGCTCGACCGGGGCCGGGCGGTCCGCGCCCTGACCCGTGATCCCTCCAAGGCGGACTTCCCCGAGGGCGTGGAGGTCTTCGAAGGCGATCTGACGGATCCCGAGACCCTGGTGGCCGCGTTGGAGGGAGTGACGGGCCTCCACCTGATCACCTTCGGCGGCCCGTACTTCACGCCCCTGGAGACCGGCCCCCGCATCCTCGAACTGGCCCGGGAGGCGGGCGTCCGCCGGATCACCGTCCTCAACGGCGGCGGGGACACCCCGCTGGAGACCGCGGTCCGCGCGTCGGACTTCGCGTGGACCGTGGTCATGCCGGTCGAGTTCATGGCGAACGCGCTGTCCTGGGCGGATGCGATCCGCGAGAGCGACGAGGTGCGCGAGCCCTTCGTCGACCGGCTCAGCGCGATGGTCCACGAGGGCGATATCGGCGCGGTCGCGGCGGTGGCGCTGACGGAGGACGGCCATGCGGGGCAGACGTACCTGCTCAGCGGCCCGGAGGTGCTGACGGTCAAGGACAAGACGACGACCCTGGCCCGGGCGCGCGGCCGGGACATCGCGCTGGTGGAGCTGGGCCGGGACGAGGCGATCGCGCAGTGGCGCGAGGCGGGACAGCCGGAGGACGTCATCGACTTCCTGCTGGAGGTGTACGGGAACACTCCGGAGGTCGGCCGCACCGTGAACGACACGGTGCAGCGGGTCACCGGCCGTCCGGCCCGCACGTTCGACGAGTGGGCGAGGGAACACGCGGCGGCGTTCACGGCGTGATCCGGGGGCGGGGGTGGGGGCGGTACCGGGCGGAAGGCGCGCCGCGCGACGCGGTGATGACTGGTCGCGCGCCTCCCCCGCCGTCGATACTCGGCCGCATGGCCCAAGGACCCGCCCCCCGAGCCCTGTCCGACGCCGCGCTGTCGCGCCTGCTGAGCGATGGCCGGTTCGGCACGCTCGCGACCGTGAAGCGCAGCGGTCATCCGCATCTGGCGACGATGCTGTACCACTGGGACCCGGAGACCCGGACCGTACGGTTCTCCACCCTCGAAGACCGCCTCAAGGCGGTCCACGTCCGGACCGACCCCCGGGCCTCGGTCCATGTCCAGGGCCCCGACATCTGGTCCTTCGCGGTGGCCGAGGGCGAGGCGGAGGTGTCCGCACCGACGACCGCCCCCGGGGACGGGACCGGCCGGGAACTCCTCTCGATGATCCCCGCGGAATCCCGCCCGTCCCCGGCGGAGGAGACCGCCTGGTTCGAACAGCAGGTGGCCGAGCGCCGCGTGGTGATCCGTCTGAAGGCAACCAGGCTCTACGGCACGGCGCTGGACATCAGCGGCTAGGCCGTGTCGTCAAAATCCCGCCTGGCCCGCGACGCCCGGCACGCACACTCTCCCCCTGTGCCCTTCGGGCACGGGAGGTGCCCCCAGCGTTGTCGGGATTTCCCGAGTACGCCCAGTACGAGGGAAACCCTCCGCCTTGCGATTGCACGCACCTGGGGGTCCCCCCAGCCGCAGGGCTGGGGGAGCCGCAGGCCCCGCCCTTCGGGCGGACGGCGCCATTTTGACGACACGACCTAGCATTCCCGCGTGTCAGGTGACCAGGTGGAGGAGCTCCGTGAGCTCGCGGACAACGCCTCCGGCTACGGGGCGGAGGCGGTGGCCCGCCGGATCCGTCATCGGCTGCTGGGCGATGACCTTCGGCGCTACCAGGAAGAACACGGGAGCTTCAGCGGCGAGGAACTCGCCGAAGCCCGGTCGAGGATCTCCGGTACGGCTCCCGTGTCCGAGGGCACGGGAGCCGTATGAACCGGCGGGTCGCGGTGGTCGTCCCGGACTCGGAAGGCGGACCGGCCCGGATTGCCCGGGACCGGAAGTCCTCGCGCCTCGCGGTGGTTACAGCTCCACCGGCAGTGCGTGGACGCCCCTGATCACATAGCCCGGCTTCCACTCCGGCTCCCCCGCCAGGCGCATCGTCGGGGCCTCGCGGAGCAGTTCGCCGAAGGAGGCCGCCAGTTCGATCCGGGCCAGCGGGGCGCCCAGGCAGAAGTGGATGCCCGCGCCGAAGGTGATGTGCGGATTGTCGGTACGGGACAGGTCGAGCCGGTCCGGATCGTCGAAGCGCTCCGGGTCGCGGTTGGCCGAGCCGAAGAGCAGGGCCAGTTCGGCGCCGCGCGGGACGACCGTGCCGCCGATCTCGATATCGTCGAGGACCCACCGCTCGAACATCTGGAGCGGGGTGTCGAAGCGCATCAGCTCCTCCACCGCCGTCGGCAGCAGCGCATGGTCGGCGCGGAGGGCGGCCAGCTGCTCCGGGTGGCGGAAGAGCGTCCACCAGCCGTTGGCCGTGGTGTTCACGGTCGCCTCGTGGCCCGCGTTCAGCAACAGCACACAGGTGGAGATCATCTCCTGCTCGCTGAGCCGGTCGCCCTCGTCGTAGGCGGCGATCAGCGCCGAGATCAGGTCCTCGCCCGGGTCGGTGCGCCGCTGGGCGATCAGCGTCCGCAGATACGCGGAGAATTCGACCGACGCCGTCACCGCCTTCCGCGCGGTCTCCTCCGACGGGTTCAGCTCGAACATCCCGCAGATATCGGCGGACCAGGGCCGCAGCAGATACCGGTCCGGCTCCGGGATGCCCAGCATCTCCGCGATCACCGCGACCGGCAGCGGTTCCGCGATATCCGCCAGCAGGTCCCCGCCGCCGTCCTTCTTCAGCCCGGCGACCAGCTCCGCCGCCAGCCTGCGCACGGTCGGCTCCAGCGCGGCCACCGTCCGGGGCGTGAACGCCTTGGTGACCAGCCGCCGGATCCTGGTGTGGTCCGGGGCCTCCAGGTCGAGGATCCCGTTGTCGTTGAGGGTGTGGAACGGCTCGTGCTCCGGCGGCGGGGCCGTCCGGCCGAACTCCTCGTGGCTGAAGCGGTGGAGGTACGTCCGCCCCAGCCTGCGGTCCCGCAGCAGCGCCGACACATCGGCGTAGTGGGGGACCAGCCACTGCCGCGTCGGCTCGAACCAGTGCACCCGCCCATCGGCCCGCAGCCGCTCGTAGGCGGGGTACGGATCAGCGACGAAGGCGGGTGACCATGGCTCGAAAAGTGCGTCCATAATCGGACGTTAACCGCCGGTAGGGGGTTCTGGCCAGGCCCCCACCAGCACGGATGCCGAAAAGCTATGAAGGCGTGACGAGCCGGGCCTCGTAGGCGAATACAGCGGCCTGGGTCCGGTCCCGCAGCCCCAGCTTCACCAGTACCCGGCTGACGTGCGTTTTGATCGTCGACTCGGCGACCACCAGATGCTCCGCGATCTCCGCGTTCGACAGCCCCTGCGCGATCAGTACGAGGACCTCCGTCTCCCGCTCGGTGAGATCACCGACCTGGGCCACGGCCCCCGCTTTCGGCGCCTGGGTGATCCGGGAGAACTCGGTGATCAGCCGGCGGGTCACGGTCGGGGCCAGCAGCGCCTCGCCCGCGGCGACGACCCGGACGCCGTCCGCGAGCTGCCGGGCGGAGGCGTCCTTCAGCAGGAACCCGGACGCCCCCGCGCGCAGCGCCTGGTACACGTACTCGTCCAGGTCGAACGTGGTCAGCACCAGCACCTTGGTTTCGGCGGCCGAGGCGACGATCTCGCGGGTGGCTTCGATCCCGTTCAGCTCCGGCATCCGGATGTCCATCAGGATCACGTCGGGCGCCAGCTCGGCGACCTTGGTGACCGCCTCGCGGCCGTTGACGGCCTCACCGACGACCTCGATGTCCGGCATGGCGTTGAGGAGGACGGAGAAGCCTTCCCGGACCATCATCTGGTCGTCGCAGATCATGACGCGGATGGCGGAGGCGGTCATGAGGGCTTCTCCTCGGTGGGGGCGGTCACGGCGGTGGGCTTCTCCAGGATGACGGTCCGCCGCTCCTCTCCGGCCGCCGGGCCCGTACCGTGGGTGCCGGGGTTCCCGGTGGCACGCGCCCGCTCCGGTCCCGCCGGCTCCGGCTCCGGCGTCGTCTCCTGCTCCGTGAGCGCGACCGGGACGAACGCGACCACCTCGTACCCGCCGTCCCGCGTCGCCCCGGCCGTCAGCTCGCCGCCGAGCATCGCGATCCGCTCCCGCATCCCGGTGATCCCGTGCCCGGCGCCCGGCGACGGCCGCACCTCGCCCTGCGGCGCGGTGTTCACCACCCGCAGCCCGAGCCCCCCGAGGACATAGCTGACCTCCACCCGGGCGGTCGCGCCGGGCGCATGGCGCAGCACGTTGCTCAGCGCTTCCTGCACGATGCGGTACGCGGACAGCTCGACGCCCTGGGGAAGGGGCCGGACCGCTCCGGTGACGATCTTCTCCGCGTCGAGACCGGTCTCCCGGACATTGGCGACGAGGCTGTCGAGGTCGGCGAGGACGGGCTGGGGCGCGTCGGGCGCCTCGTAGTCCTCCGCGCGGACGACCCCGAGGATGCGGCGCAGCTCGGTCAGGGCGGAGACGGCGTTCTCGCGGATGGTGGCGAAGGCCTTCACCAGCTCCTCGGGCGGGTCCTCGACGCGGTAGGGCGCGGCCTCGGCCTGGATGGCCACCACGGACATGTGGTGGGCGACGACGTCGTGCAGTTCGCGGGCGATGGTCGTGCGCTCCTCCAGTACGGTCCGCTTGCCGCGCTCCACGGCGGTCACGGTCCGCTCGGCGCGCACCTCCTGGTCGGCGGTCCTGCGGACACTGATCGCGACGGCCACCACGAGCACCACGGCGGAGGCCAGGAACATCTGCGGATTGTTCTGGAAGTAGAAGTCGCCGATGACGACCTCGGCGCCGACGCTGCTGGCGGTGGTGAGCAGCCACATCCAGGCGGCGGTCCTGGGCCGGGACCGGACCGCGATCACGAACATGATCAGCAGATGGGCGACGAAGGCGCCCGGCAGCCAGTGGTAGGAGTCGTAGTAGCCGGTGAACAGCGAGGTCCAGGTGGGCGCGGTCAGGGTGAGCCAGAAGGCGCCGACGGGCCGGATCACGGCAAGGGCGATCAGCGCGGCCGGCAGCATGTTTTCGAAGAACATGTCGGCGTTCAGCCCCTGGTAGACCAGTCCGGCCATGGCGATGACGGCCGCGACGGAGAGTATGAAGGCGTGCGGTACCCATTGCACGCCCTTCCGTATCAGGTCGGGCAGCCCTCCGAGCAGGGGCCCGTCGGTTCGCATCGGCGGCAAGGGGCGGTAGGCGAAGGCGTCGTGGATGAGGTCCTCCCGTAGGCCGTGGAGGACCCCGACGGCCAGGTGGTATTCGGGGCTGCGGTTCGTCTCGGTCACGACAACGACGGTACGGGGGCCGTGGGGGCCCGTCGTCCGTACGGATACGGATCCCGCGCCGTCCGCCTCAAGGACTACGCCCCCTCCTCAGGACGGGCAAGCACCCCCGCGCCGCCAGGCGTTTCCCGGGCCGCTGGGCGGGGGCCCAGGGGCGCTGGGGGCACCTCCCACGCCGCCAGGCGTAGGTGGAGGAACTGCGCGATCGGCCACGGACTGCCCGCAGTCGGTTACGGCGCATTCCCCTGCGGGCAGGTGTTTTCCGGGTCCCTGGCCAGGAGCACTCAGGGGCGCTGGGGGCACCTCCCACGCCGCCAGGCGTAGGGGGAGGAACTGCGCGACCAGCCACAGACTGCCCGCAGTCGGCAACGTGACAGCAACCCGCCCCCACCTGACCCGCCCCCCCCAACCCCGCCGGACGGCTCACGGCAGGGTCAGGCCCCACGCCCCCGCCCTCAGCACCCACGTCCTCGTCCTCACCGGTCCCGTGACCGTCGTGTCCGCCCGGTAGCGGAAGTCCGCTCCGGAGACCGTCACCGTCGACGCCTTCACGGTGACCGGCCGGCCCGGCGCGGGGTGGTGCACGGTGACCACCGCACGCCCGTGCGCCGTACGGAGAGTGACTCCTGCCACTTCCTGGTGGAGATCGCACAGCAGCGCGCCGTCCGCCTCCACCCGCAGCCGGTGGCCGGGACCGGGCTCGGGCGCGGGTGCGGCCCGCCGCGCTCCCCGCCGCCCCCGGAACAGCGCCCGCCACGCGCCCCGCAGCGCCGTCCCGGCCCCGCCGCGGCCGCCCGGCGGCGCCGGGATGGCCACATCCCCGACCACGATCCCGTCGCTCTCGTCGACCAGCAGGTCGAGCCGGCGCACCACCCCGTCCAGCACCGCACGCGCCGCCGCGACCGGCCCCGGCGGCACGCCCAGGGAGTGCGCGAGCCCCACCCCGGGCCCCACCGGGACCAGGGAGAGCGTGCCGTCGCCCGGCGGCCGGTCGCGGTGCAGCAGGGCGACCGCGCGCAGCAGCGCCCGGTCGTCGCCGACGATCACGGGCCGCCGGGAGCCCCGCCGGGCGAGCGCCCTGGCGAACTCCTCCGGACTCTCCGGAAGGCAGATTTTCGCCCGCGATCCACCGCACAGCACATCTTTCGCGATCCGCACGGACTCGCCGTCATTACGGCGGGCGACCGGGTCGATGACCACCAGGAGCTGGTCGTGAGCCGACACCTCGGTCCTTCCTCGGGTAGCATCTTTGTGCAAGAGCCCCTTGCGCGATTGCGCCAGGGGCTTCGTCTATTCCGGGGCAACCGGTCCAATGGATCCAGGACGAACGAGGGACGCACTGATCCCCCTGACCTTGGACATGCCCCGCCCGGAAGGGGTGTACGCCTGTGCCCGCACTTGTGCTGCTCGGTGCTCAGTGGGGTGACGAGGGCAAGGGGAAGGCCACCGACCTCCTCGGTGGATCCGTCGACTATGTGGTGCGTTACCAGGGCGGCAACAATGCCGGCCACACGGTCGTCGTCGGCGACCAGAAGTACGCACTGCACCTCCTCCCCTCCGGGATCCTCTCACCGGGGTGCACCCCGGTGATCGGCAACGGCGTGGTGGTCGACCCGGCCGTCCTTCTTTCCGAGCTGAGCGGGCTCAACGATCGGGGCATCGACACCTCGAAGCTCCTGATCAGCGGAAACGCCCATCTGATCACCCCGTACAACGTCACGCTGGACAAGGTGACGGAACGGTTCCTCGGAACGCGCAAGATCGGCACCACGGGCCGTGGCATCGGCCCGACCTACGCCGACAAGATCAACCGTGTGGGCATCCGGGTCCAGGACCTCTACGACGAGTCGATCCTGACCCAGAAGGTCGAGGCGGCGCTGGAGGCGAAGAACCAGCTCCTCGCCAAGGTCTTCAACCGCCGGGCCATCGAGTCCGAGCGGATCGTCGAGGAGATGCTCCAGTACGCGGACCGGATCCGGCCGTACGTCGCGGACACCACGCTGATCCTGAACAACGCCATCGACGAGGGCAAGGTCGTGCTCTTCGAGGGCGGCCAGGGCACCCTGCTGGACGTCGACCACGGCACGTACCCCTTCGTCACCTCGTCGAACCCGACGGCGGGCGGCGCGTGCACGGGTGCGGGCGTCGGCCCCACCAAGATCAGCCGGGTCATCGGCATCCTCAAGGCGTACACGACCCGCGTCGGTGCCGGCCCGTTCCCGACGGAGCTGTTCGACGAGGACGGCGAGGCGCTGCGCCGTATCGGCGGCGAGCGGGGTGTGACCACCGGCCGTGACCGCCGCTGCGGCTGGTTCGACGCGGTGATCGCCCGTTACGCGACCCGGGTCAACGGCCTGACGGACTTCTTCCTCACCAAGCTGGACGTCCTCACCGGCTGGGAGCAGATCCCGGTCTGCGTCGCGTACGAGATCGACGGCAAGCGGGTCGAGGAGCTGCCGTACTCGCAGACCGACTTCCACCACGCCAAGCCGGTCTACGAGATGCTGCCGGGCTGGTCGGAGGACATCACCAAGGCCAAGACCTTCGCCGATCTGCCGAAGAACGCGCAGGCGTACGTGAAGGCGCTGGAGGAGATGTCGGGCGCGCCGATCTCGGCGATCGGTGTCGGTCCCGGCCGTACCGAGACCATCGAGATCAACTCCTTCCTCTGACGCGGTGACCCCGGGCGCAGAGCCCGGGGACCGGAGTGCCGGACGGCGCCCCGGGCGGGACCCCGCGGTCCCGCCCGGGGCGCCGCTGTATGCGCTCCGCGTGCGCCCCGGGTGTGCTCATCCGTCTAATGGCGCGTTGTAGCGACCCCCGGCATGGCCGCCCCGAACGCTGGTTACGTATGGCGACGATCAGTAACCGAGTGTGGGTGAAGGGATGGTTGTCCTATGCGTTCTGTGCTGAAGGCGAGTGCCGCTGTTGTCGCGGCTGCCGGTGCGCTGGCCCTGGGGATGTCCGGTACGGCGACGGCGGGCGCGCCGGTGCCGGTGACGGAGGGCGCCGCGGCTGCCGCGGTGAGCGTCCAGAAGGTCACGCTGCGGCTGGCGAGCGACCCGGGTCAGACCGCCGACGTCAGTGGTGCGTCCACCGAGAACGGCGCGAACGTCATCCAGTGGGCGCTGACGCGCAACACCAACCAGCTCTGGGAGCCGGAGGCGACGGGCGGCGGCTACTACCGCTTCAAGGCGGTCCACAGCGGGCTCTGTCTGAACGTCAAGGGCGCCGGCAACGAGGACGGCGCGCAGATCATCCAGTGGACCTGCGGCACCGACGCCAACGAGCAGTGGAAGTTCGTCGCGAAGGGCAACGGCTACCAGCTCGTGGCCCGCTCCAGCGGTAAGTGCCTCAACGTCGAGGGCGGGGTCGGCCAGGGCCGCAACCTCATCCAGTGGACCTGCACGGCCGACGGCGCGGCCAACGACGTCTGGCTGCCGGTCTGGGAGACCGTCTGACGGTGACGGCCGGGGCCGCCGCCGGGTGCTCAGCCCCGGCGGCGGCCCCGCGGGCGTCCGTAGGGCCTTCCGTAGGGCCTTCCGTGGGGACGCCCCGGGGGGACGCGTTTCTCCAGGAACGCCCAGACGCCGAAGAGCGCGGTGGTCGCCGTGGTGGTCCAGAGCACGGGGGCGACCCAGACCGGCGCGGACGAGACCCGTTCGGTCCCGTCGTAGACGCACCACTGGTCGGGCGGGAAGGCGTCGTAGCCGGTGTCGGTGAGATCACCGGAAGCCGCCGCGTAGCGGCAGTCGTGGGACTCCGGCAGCAGCATCAGCAGAGCCGTCGTATAGGCGACGCTCAGGGCGATGAAGGACCAGCTGAACGCGGTCCATAAGGGGCTGCGGTCCGTGTGGGGGCCGGGGGCGCAGGCTGTCATCTCCACATGATGCGGATGGCGGTGGGGGGAGGGGCAGGTGGGGTGGGTGTTGTCCCTGTGATCAAGTGCGCCGGGCCGTGGGGAGGTTGGCCGGTACGGGCCCCGGAACGGCCATCGGCACCGCCCCGGGGCGGGTCGCGGCGGGGCACACCCCACCGCAACCCGCCCCGGGAGCCCGGCACGGTCCACAGAAAACTCTCTAGACCGCAGCCCGCGTCCCCTCTTCCGCGAGGCGTTCCGCGAAGCCTTCCGCGAACTGCGTGTCGTGCAGCTCCGCGTACCGTCCCCCCGCCGCCAGCAGCGCATCGTGCGTCCCCCGCTCCACCACCCGGCCGTCCTCGACCACCAGGATCTGGTCCGCCGCCCGGACCGTGGACAGCCGGTGGGCGATGACCAGGGCCGTACGGTCGGCGAGCGCCTCCGCGAGCGCGGCCTGGACCGCCGCCTCCGAGGTGTTGTCGAGATGTGCGGTCGCCTCGTCGAGGATCACCACCCGCTGCCGGGCCAGCAGCAGCCGGGCGATGGTCATGCGCTGCCGCTCGCCGCCGGAGAGCCGGTAGCCGCGTTCGCCGACGACGGTGTCGAGACCGTCCGGCAGGGCGCGTACGAGTGGGGCCAGCCGGGCCCGTTCCAGCGCGGACCACAGGTCGTCCTCGGTCGCTTCCGGCCGGGCGAGCTGCAGATTCGCCCGTACGGACTCGTGGAAGAGGTGTCCGTCCTGGGTGACCATGCCGACGGTGGCCCGCAGCGATTCCGCCGTCAGCCCGCGGACGTCGACCCCGCCGATCCGGATCGCCCCGGAATCCACGTCGTACAGCCGCGGCAGCAGGCCCGCGATCGTCGACTTGCCCGCGCCCGAGGTACCGACGAGGGCGATCGTCTGCCCCGGTTCGGCGCGGAACGAGATTCCCTTGAGGACCTCGTCGCCGCCGCGGGTGTCCAGCGCCGCGACCTCCTCCAGCGACGCGAGGGAGATCTTGTCGGCGGACGGGTAGCCGAACCGCACGTCGTCGAACTCCACCGACAGCGCGCCGCCGGGCGTCTCGCGGGCATCGTCCGCCTCTTCGATCAGCGGCTTGAGGTCGAGGACCTCGAAGACCCGCTCGAAGCTGACGAGCGCGCTCATCACCTCGACCCGGGCGCCCGCCAGCGCGGTCAGCGGGGCGTAGAGCCTGGTCAGCAGCAGGGCGAGGGCGACGACGGCCCCGGGCTCCATGCTGCCGCGCAGCGCGTACCAGCCGCCGAGTCCGTAGACCAGGGCCAGCGCGAGCGCGGAGACCAGGGTCAGCGCGGTGATGAAGACGGTCTGCGCCATCGCCGTACGGACACCGATGTCCCGTACCCGGCGGGCCCGTTGGGCGAACTCGCGCGACTCCTCGTCGGGCCGCCCGAACAGCTTCACCAGGGTCGCCCCGGGCGCGGAGAACCGTTCGGTCATCCGCGTCCCCATCTCCGCGTCGAGCCGGGCCCCTTCCCGCTGGAGGGCGGCCATCCGGGTGCCCATGCGCCGCGCGGGCAGCACGAACACCGGCAGCAGGACCAGCGCGAGGAGGGTGATCTGCCACGAGAGGGTGAGCATCACGACGAGCGTGAACAGCAGTGTCACCAGATCCCCGGCGACCCCGGACAGTGTGGTGCTGAAGGCCCGCTGCGCGCCGATGACGTCGTTGTTGAGCCTGCTGACCAGCGCGCCGGTACGGGTCCGGGTGAAGAAGGCGACGGGCATCTTCTGCACATGGTCGAAGACGGCCTTCCGCAGGTCGAGGATGAGCCCCTCCCCGAGCCGTGCCGACAACAGGCGCTCGACCAGGCCGAGTCCGGCCTCGGCGACGGCGATGACCGCGATCAGCACCGCGATCTTCACCACGGTCCCGGTCTCGCCGCCGCTGACGATCGTGTTCACGACCCGCCCGGCGAGTACGGGTGTGGCGACGGCCAGCAGTGCGGTGGCGACGCTGAGCGCGAGGAACTGTGCGATGCGTCTGCGGTGAGGCCGGGCGAACTCCCCGATCCGCCGCAGGCTCGCCCGGTTGAAGGGACGCCGGTCCTGCTCGGCGTGCATGGCGCGGTAGGCCTGCACCCAGGCCGTGGTCTCCATACTCATAACGGGAACCGTAGAACCTCAACTAATCTTGAGGTCAACTGCCGAGGCGGCCGGGCGCCCTCGGGAGTCACGACGGCCGGTTGCCCTTGGGGGTCACGACGGCCGGCCGGCGCGTACGTAGACCCCGATCCGGACCTTCCCCACCAGCCGTTCCTCCCGGAGCGTGAACTCCGCCGCCAGCACCTCCCGCTTCATCCGCTCCCCGGGGAACGGGTCCAGCGGCTGGCCCCGGCGGTCCTGGACGACCACGATGCGCGGGGTCCGCAGCATCCGGGCACGGATCCCCTCCGGCGGAAGTTCCCTGCCGTAGAGCGTGTTCGAGGCGCGGGGGGACGCTGCCAGGGAGACGTCCGTCAGCCCGTCCAGCGACGAGGGGTGGACCAGGATCTGCACCCGGCGGCGTACCGGGGTGAACAGGACGCCGTCGCCCGGCTCCGCGGCCGCCGCGATCGCCGCCGCCACCTCGCCCACATCCTCCTTCCGGCTGTCGGGGGTGCGCAGCGCCGGGCCCTGGACCACCAGGGTGAGCAGCGAGGCCGCCGCCGTCGCCAGGACCAGCCCGCGGGACCAGTAGCGGTCGAGCGCGGCGCCCAGCAGCAGGGCTGCGCCGATGGCGTACGACAGGACATAGCGGCCGACGAAGAGCTGGTGCACGGTCGACACCGCCAGCAGCAGGGCCGTCGGGACGACCAGCACCGGGACGGCGACCCTCCGCAGCACCGCCGGGC
Source organism: Streptomyces tsukubensis (assembly GCF_003932715.1). NCBI lineage: Bacteria > Bacillati > Actinomycetota > Actinomycetes > Kitasatosporales > Streptomycetaceae > Streptomyces > Streptomyces tsukubensis. Next base: position 4,266,082 of record NZ_CP020700.1, read on the forward strand.
CCGGGCCGCGCAGGCTCAGCAGGGCGAGGGCGGCCACCAGACCGACGGTGATCAGATCGGGCGTGCTGGGGAACGCTATCCAGTCGACCTGCTGGGACTGGGTGACGCTGAACCCGGCCAGCGGCGCCAGCCCCAGCAGGACCGCGGCCGCCGCGTTCCGCCAGCCCCGCGGCAAGGCGTGGAGCGGCCCCTTGGCCCGCGGCAGGCTCTTCGCCCGGGCCTCCAGCAGGAGCGTCGCCCCGTGCGCCACCAGCATCAGCACCGCGAATTCGTGGAGCAGACAGGCGACGAGCATCACCGCCGCGTACGCCGTCCACTTCCGGCGCAGCAGCAGCCAGGTCCCCCAGGTGACGCAGGCGCAGACCAGGGCGTACGACCTGCCCTCCTGCGCGTACCACTGCACCGAAGGCAGCAGCGGCAGCAGCAGCCCCGCCAGCAGCCCGGCGCGCGGCCCCGCCAGTTGCCTGCCGATGACCGCGACCCCGGCCGCGGTTGCGGACATCGCCAGCGCGGACGGCAGCCGCAGCGGCACCGTCCCCGGCTCCCAGACCGTGAACACGCCGTGCATCAGCAGGTAGTAGAGGCCGTGGACCGCGTCCGCCGAACCGAGCGTGCGCCAGATCTCCGGGACCGTACGCGACGCCATGTCGTACGTGACCGCCTCGTCCGCCCACAGCGCGCCCTCCCGCTCGATGCCCCACAGCCCGAGCGCCAGCATCAGCAGCGCGGGCGGCAGGGCGACCCGCCACGCATCGCTAGGTGCCCGGGTCACAGGAGGGGCGGGCAGGGAAGAGGGGGCGTGGCGGGCCGGTGAGAGCAGTGCGATATCGGGCATGCACCGAGCACACCGGTCCCGGCCATTGATGCGCAGTCCCCGCCGCCGGACCCATCAATTCATTACCCTCGCAGGTCAGCAGGGGTGGCAGGACCGGTCCCGCCCTGGTGGGTCGTGATCCGGGGCCGTGCCGGACGAGACGGAGGAGTCGGGGGATGGGGCGCAGGGAGAAGCCGCTGGACCCGGGCGCCGGGCCCGTCCAGCGGTTCGCGTACGAACTCCGGGAGCTGCGCAGGTCGGCCGGTGGCCCCTCGTACCGTGCGATGGCCCGCGACGCGCCCTACACCGCCCCCACCCTCTCCGCCGCCGCGTCCGGCGAGAAGCTTCCGTCCCTCGCCGTCGCCCTCGCCTATGTCGCCGCCTGCGGCGGCGGGGAGCGGGCCGCCGCGGCGTGGGAGCGCCGCTGGCACGAGACCGCCGCCGCCACCGAGGGGCCCGCCCCGGACGACGGGCCCGCGCCCTACCCCGGTCTCGCCCGCTACGGCCCCGAGGACAGCGACCACTTCTTCGGCCGCGACGAACTCGTCGCCGAACTGCTCGACCTCACCCGCCGACGGCCCTTCGCCGCCGTCGTCGGCGCCTCGGGCAGCGGGAAGTCGTCCCTGCTGCGGGCCGGGCTGGTGCCTGCCGTACGGGAGGCGGACCGGCCACCGGACGTCATCCGGATCCTTACCCCGGGCCCCACCCCGGCCCGTACCCACAAGGAACTCTTCACCCCCGGCGCCCTCGTCCTCGTCGACCAGTTCGAAGAGGTCTTCACCCTCTGCGACGACCCCGCCGAACGCGCCGCTTTCACCGCGCTGATGCTCCACGGCGCGGCCCGTGTCGTGGTCGCCGTCCGCGCCGACTTCTACGGCCGCTGCGCCGAACAGCCCGCGCTGGTGCGTGCGTTGAAGGACGCGGTGCTGCTGGTGGGGCCGATGGAGCGGGAGCAGCTGCGCCGGGCCGTGGTCGGTCCGGCCGGGGTCCGGAACCTCGTCGTCGAACGCGCCCTGACCGCCCGGGTGGTGGCCGATGTCGCCGACGAGCCCGGCGGGCTGCCGCTGATGTCCCACGCCCTGCGCGAGGTGTGGCGCCGCCGCCGCGGCCGGACGCTGACGGTCGCCGCCTACCAGGCGGTCGGCGGGGTGCAGGGCGCGATCGCGCATACCGCCGAGGACGTCTTCGGCGCGTTACGGGACGACGAGGCGGAGGTCGCGCGGGCGCTGCTGCTGCGGCTGGTCGCCCCCGGCGACGGCACGGAGGACACCCGCCGCCCCGCCGCTCCCGCCGAGGTGGTGCCGGAGGGGTACGGGCATGTTCTGGAGCGTCTGGTACGGGCCCGGCTGCTCACGGTCGACGATACGGCGGTCAACCTGGCCCACGAGGCGCTGATCACGGCGTGGCCGCGGCTGCGCGGGTGGATCGACGCGGACCGGGACGTCCTGCGGCTGCACCGGCGGCTGGCGGAGGCGGCGCGAACGTGGGAGCAGGTGGGCCGGGACGCGGGTGCGCTGCTGCGCGGCAGCCAACTGGAGGCGGCGCGGGAGGCGTTCGCAGCGGAAGCCGACGCAGCGACAGTGGCGACGGCGACGGCGACGGCGGTGTCGGCTGGTGCGGGGCGGATCCGGCGCCGGTACGGGAGCGGCGCCGAGCGCCCGGGGCCGTACCCCCGCCCCTCTCACCGGCCCACCGGCCCCGGCCCCGGCCTCCGATCCCGTCGGCCCGCCGTCCGCCTCCCCCTCACCCCCACCGAGCGCGCCTTCCTCGACGCCTCCACCGCCGCCCGCGACCGGGAGGCCCGGGCCGCCGTCCGGGCCGCCAGGGCCCAGCGGCTGCTGCTGCTCACCCTCTCCGTCCTGCTCTGTCTGGCCTCCGTCGCCGGGGTGATCGCCTGGCGGGAGAGCCGGACCGGCGAACGGCGGGCCGTCGAGGCCGAGGCGCGGCTGACCGCGGCCGTCGCGGACGCCCGCCGGGCCACCGATCCGCGGACCGCGATGCGCCTCAGCGTGGCCGCGTGGCGGCTCGCCGAGACACCGGAGACCCGGCAGGCGCTGTTCGCCGCGGCCGCGCAGCCGCACACCGACGTCTACGCCACCGCGCTGCCCGAGTCGCTCGTCGAGACCAACGACATCTGGAACCGGCTCAGCGACGACGGCCGCACCATGACGTCCGTCGGCCCGGAGACCGTCGCCCGCTGGGACATACCCGGCCGTTCCGAACTGCCCGCGCTCCCCGGTATGGGCGCCGACGCCCGGCGCATCCTCGACCTCAGCCCGGACACCACGAAGGCCGTCTACGCGGCCGCGGACGGCATCCGGATCCGCGATCTGATCACCGGGCAGCCGACGGGCATCCGCTACGGGCCCGCCCGCCCCCGTACCGAACCGCACTCCGACTACGCCTGGTTCGGCCCCGGCGGCCGGACCCTCGCCACCCACCGCGACGGGGAACCGGTCCGCCTCTTCTCCACCCGCACCGGCCGCGAACTGCTCCGCACCGGCCCCGAACGGCACGACATCCGGCTGCCGCTGGTGTCCCCGGACACCGGGCTGTTCTCCTTCTGCCCCGCCGAGGGCCCGTTCCAGGTCTGGGACGTCCGCACCGGCCGCAGACTGCCCGCCGCCCGGGGCGGTTTCGACTTCTGCAAGGACGCCGACGACCACTGGTCCCACCCGGACGGCCGGTCCCTGGCCGTCGAAACCGACCAGGGCATCCGGATCCGCGACCTCCGCACCGGGCGCGAGCGCGCCGTGATCCCCACCGGGCCCGCGGCCTCCGTCGCGTTCAGCGCCGACGGCAGCCATGCCGCCACGGTCACCACCGACGAGATCCGGCTCTGGCGGCTGCCGTCCGGGGCCGCGCCGGTGAGCGTGTTCCGGGTCGCGACCGGACTGCAGAGCTTCTCGGAGCTCCGTCTCGACCTGGCCGGGGGGACGATCAGATACCGGGACGGCCGGCTGCCCGGCGCCTCCGTCTGGACGCTCTCTTTCACCCTTCCCCCGGCGACCGGTTCATCTGCGGGCGGCACCCCCGCCGTCTCGGCGCTCTACGGCCCCGACGGCCGGACCCTCGCCGTCGAGTACGACGGGATCCGGCGGCTCCACGAAATCCCCGAGCTCCGCGAGCTCCCCGAACGTCCCGGCGGCCGTACCGCCGGACCCCCCGGTCTGCGTACCCTCGCCGAACTGCCCGCGGCCCGGCGCCCCGAACCCTGTATCGACCCCTGCGGCGGAATGGCGTTCGCCCCGGACGGCCGCCACTTCGCGCATATCCCGGCCCCGGGCACGGTCTCCGTCCGCGCACTGCGCTCCGGCACGTCCCGGTCGGTACCGCTGCCCGCCGGCGCCGACGGCACCCTGGCCGTCGCGACGGGCGGCCGGACGGTGCTGGCGCCCCGCTGGAGCATGGAGCACAAGTCGCTCGCCGTCCTCGACACCATCCGCCGCCGCTGGTCGACGCTGACCGCGGACCCCCACTACCGCCTGATCGCGACCGCGCCGGACGGCCGGGTCCTGAGCGCGTACCGCCAGTTGACCGCCCCCCGTACCGGCCGTTCCCGGATCGTGGCGCGCGGCGAGTCCGAGACGACGGCGGCGGCGTTCAGCCGGGACGGCCGCTTCCTGGCGGTGTCCGACGTCTACGGCCGTACGACCCTGTGGGACGGGACCGGCCAGGCGTTGATCGCCGTCCTGGTGGACACCGCCCCGGACCTGGCCCGCAGGTCCGACGGGCGTATGCCGGTGCTCGCGTTCTCGGCGGACGGCAGGCGCCTCGCCCGCGGTGATCCGGACGGCGGGATACGGGTCTGGGACACCGCGGTGCCCGACGCGGACGGCTTCCCGCTGCCCGCCGCGGACGGCCCGGTGCTGGCTTTGGCGTTCGCCGCGGACGCGGAGGAGCTGCGGGTCACCACCCCGTACACGGTGATACGTACGTACTCCCTCTCCGCGGAGGATGCGGTACGGGCCGTCTGCGCCCGGGCCGGGGGAGGGCCGGAGCCCGCGGAGTGGGCGGCCCATCTGCCGGACGTGCCGTACCGGGAGGTCTGCCCGGACCGGTGAGCGGCGCCTGTGCGGGGCGCGGGACCGGGACGAAGGGCATCGACGCGGAGGTGTCCCCGATGTCAGCATGTGCCGCATGACGAATATCCCCAAGGGCGCGAACGTCCATGTGCCGCATGCGCCGTTGCGTGTCCTGATGGGGTACACGCCCACTCCGGCCGTTCCCGTCATCGAGTCGCTCGCGCTGCTGTTGGACGCCGGGGACCGGGCGCGCTCGCGGTGCGACCTGCTCTACGTACCCGACCAGACCCGGCACCCTTCGGGCGCGGTCGCCCACCTCGGGCGGACGAACGTCCTCGGGATCCTCGGCTACGAGGACCAGATCGTCCAGTGGGACGTGATCCTGCCGGTCGTGGAGCCGGAGGTGGGGCGCATCCTGATCCTCGCCACCGCCGACGGGCTCTCCGACGGCCCGGTGCTCGGCCAGGTGCCGGGGCTGTACGTCCAGGTGCAGACGGTGGAGGGGGCACCGGTCGCGCGGTACGACGTGACCGACGCGGGCAGCGAGAAGGCGCTGCTGCTGGGCGAGTTCTACCGGCGGGACGGCGGCTGGAAGTTCCGGGCGGTGGGGCAGGGGTACGACTCGGGGCTGGCGGGGATCGTCGCGGACTACAAGCGGCTGGGCGGGGCGGCCGGGGCGGCCCCGGCGGCGGGGGCGCCGCAGTTCGCACCGCCTCCGGCCGGGGGTGCCGTACCGCAATTCGCACCGCCTCCGGCCGCGGGTGCCGCCTCCGGATCCGTACCGCAGTTCGCACCGCCGCCGTACCAGGCACCGCCTCCGGCCGCGGGCGCCGCCTCCGGATCCGTACCGCAGTTCGCACCGCCGCCGTACCAGGCACCGCAGCAGGCACCGCAACAGATGCCGCAGCAGCAACAGCACACACCCCCCGGCCCGTATCACCAGCAGTACGGCACCCAGCCCGGAAACCAGCAGTACGACCCGTACGCGCCGCCCGTCATGCCCCAGCAGGCAGGTGCCACGGGCCAGATGCGGGCGCCCCTGCCCGGGCGTTCGTACGCCCCCGGCCATCGCATCGTCGACCCGGTGGCCCCGGCGGCGGCGCCCGCTCCGGCGCCCCCGTTCCAGGTCCCGCAGCCGCCCCAACAGCATCACCATCAGCACCAGGCCCAGCAGCCGTACCAGCCCCCGCACGACCCCTTGTTCGGACCGGTCGCGGACCTGTACCGGACCCCGGCCCAGCAGCCCCCGGAGCCGGCCGCCCCCGCCGACCCCTTCGCCCGCTACCCCGCCTTCGCGCCCCAGTCCGTCCGCGGTTCGGGCAACGGCGCCCCGCTCTTCCCCGGCCCCTTCCCGCCCGGCCCGATCCTGCTGGAGATGGTCTTCCGCGACCGGGACACGGACTGGCCGGTGGTGCACCAGCTCAACCAGCGCCGGGAATCGGCGAATCTGCTGCTGGGCGGCGAGTGCGAGGGCGAACTCGTCGCCCGGGCGCCCGCGGTGGCGCCCGACAGCTACCCCCTGGGCGTCAAGGTGATGGCCTCCTCGGACTGGACGATCACCGCGCTCCCGCTGTCGGGGGCCCGGCGGCTCGGCGCGCGGGTGCCCGCCCACGGCGAGGGCTCGGACGTCCTCTCGTACCACGGCCCGGAGGCCCGGCTGGAGATCGACTACCGGGGCGATCCGCGCGACCACGAATCGTCGATGAGCCTGATCGCCATGGGTCTCGACGAGATCGACATGGCCGAGGCGGACTTCGTCGACACCGACTACCTCCTCACCTCGGCCGTCGGCCCGTTCCGGCAGACGGTGCATCTGCCCGGTGGCACCCGGCTGATCCACGTATCGGCCAAGGGGGGATGGACGCTGACCGCCCACCCCCACCACTGAGTCCGGGGAGGACTGTCAGTCGGCGTAGGCGTCGGCCGCCGACAGCGCGGCGTCCAGCGCCTCCAGGCCCTCCTCCGCCTCGGCCGGAGTGATGGTGCACGGCGGCACCACGTGCGTGCGGTTCATATTGACGAACGGCCAGAGCCCGTTCGCCTTGCAGCCCGCGGCGAAGCCCGCCATGGCCACGTTGTCGGCCGGTCCCGGGTTGTACGGCACCAGGGGCTCCCGGGTCTCCTTGTTCCGTACGAGTTCGAGCGCCCAGAACACGCCCGTACCGCGGACCTCGCCGACGCTCGGATGCCGTTCGGCCAGTTCGCGCAGGCCCGGTCCGAGGACGGTCTCGCCGATCGTGGCCGCGTGCTCGACGACGCCCTCCTCCTCCATCACCCGGATCGTGGCGACGGCGGCGGCGCAGGCCAGCGGATGGCCGGAGTAGGTGAGTCCGCCGGGGTAGGGGCGCTTGTCGAACGTGGCGGCGATCTCCGCGGAGATCGCGACCCCGCCGAGGGGTACGTAACCCGAGTTGACGCCCTTGGCGAAGGTCAGCAGATCGGGGACGACGCCGAAGTGCTCGGCCGCGAACCACTTCCCCGTCCGCCCGAAGCCGGTCATCACCTCGTCGAGGACGAAGACGATGCCGTGCCGGTCGCAGAGCTCGCGGACGCCCGCGAGATAGCCGGGCGGCGGAACCATGATCCCGGCGGTGCCGGGGATGGTCTCCAGCACGATCGCGGCGATCGTGCCCGGCCCCTCGAAGGCGATCGTGTCCTCCAGATGCTTCAGCGCGCGGGCGCACTCCTCGGCCTCGGTGACGGCGTGGAACGGGGAGCGGTAGAGGAACGGCGTCCAGAAGTGGACGACCCCTGCGGTGCCGGTGTCGGACGCCCAGCGGCGCGGATCGCCGGTGACGTTGACCGCGGTGTGGGTGCCGCCGTGGTACGAGCGGTACGCGGCGAGGACCTTGGGGCGGCCGGTGTGCAGCCGGGCCATCCGTACGGCGTTCTCGACGGCCTCGGCACCGCCGTTGGTGAAGAAGATCTTGTCGAGGTCGCCGGGGGTGCGCTCGGCGATCAGCCGGGCCGCCTCGGAGCGCGGTTCGACGGCGAAGGCGGGGGCGAAGGTGACGAGCTTCGCGGCCTGCTCCTGGATCGCGGCGACGACCTTCGGGTGCTGGTAGCCGATGTTGGTGTAGACGAGACCGCTGGTGAAGTCGAGATAGCGGCGGCCGTCGTAGTCCCAGAAGTACGAGCCCTCGGCACCGGCGACGGCGAGGGGGTCGATCAGGCCCTGGGCGGACCAGGAGTGGAAGACATGCGCCCGGTCGGCGGCCTTCACAGCGGCACCGGCGGCCCGGGACACGGCCGGAAGGGCGTCGTCCTGTGTGCCGTCGGCCGGGGAGGGGGCGGTGGTTCGAGGGGTCATGCGCGTCAGCGTAAGGAGGGACTGCCCCGCCCCGGCAGCGGCACGTTGTCTGCGATGCGCCCCTGAGCTGCGGCGTTCTGTCGCTTCGGCGGGGTCGTCCACAAGATGATTGACAGCATGCTGTCATGATGACAGTCTTCTGTCATGACAGCAGCCACGGAGCAGCAGAACAGCGGCAACGGCACCGACCGCACCGACCGCGTCGTTCACCTTGCGGTCTACGACACCTGGGCGGACTGGGAGACGGGCCACGCTGCCGCCTTCCTCGCCCAGCACGGCTGGACCGTGCGCACGGTCGGTCCGGCCACCGACACCGTGACCACCATGGGCGGTCTGAGGATCCGGCCCGATCTGGCCCTCGCCGATCTCGAACCGGCCGACAGCGCGCTGCTGATCCTGGCGGGCGCGGGCGCCTGGGACGCGGGCGACGACCTCGCGCCGTTCGCCGCGAAGGCGCGGGAGTTCCTCGGCGCGGGCGTGCCGGTGGCCGCGATCTGCGGCGCGACGGCCGGGCTCGCCCGTGAGGGGCTGCTCGACGACCGGGACCACACGAGCGCGGTCTCCTTCTATCTGGCGGCGACCGGTTACGGGGGCGGCGAGCGCTACCGGGAGGCGGACGCGGTCACGGACGGCGATCTGATCACGGCCGGCCCGACCGAGCCCGTCGCGTTCGCCCGGGAGATCCTGGCCCGGCTCGGGGTCTACGAGGGCGAGAAACTCGACGCCTGGTATCGCCTCTTCCACGATTCGGACCCGTCGGCGTACGCGGTCCTGGAGGGCGAGGCGGCGTGAACGGTCCGGACGGGGCGGCGGAGACCCCGGACGAGCGCCGGCGACGGCTGGAACAGCAGGCGCTGCTGACCCGTACCGCGCTCGGGGTGTTCCGGCTCAACGGCCACTTCATCGCGGTCTCGGAGCGGATCGCGAAGGCGGGCGGGCTGACGGCGGCCTCGTGGCAGGTACTGGGCGCGGTGGCCCGGGTCCCGCAGCCGGTGTCGGCGCTGGCCCGCGCGATGGGCCTGACCCGCCAGAGCGTCCAGCGGACGGCGGACCTCCTGGTCGACCAGGGCCTGGCGGTCTACCGCCCCAACCCGGCCCACCGCCGCGCCAAACTGCTCTCCGCGACCGCCGATGGCCGCGCCGCCCTGGGCCGCCTGAGCCCGGGCCACGCAACCCTCGCGTCCTACTTGGCGGAAACACTGGGCCCGGAGGCCTTCGCGGAAACGGCAGAGGTCCTGGAACGCCTGTCGGACGCCATGGCAGCGGCGGACGCACCGGACCCGACGGGGCCGGGCGAGTAGGGGGTGCGCACCCGTACCCGCACCGACAGGGCGAGGGGCGGCAAGAGAGGGGCGCTGGGGGCACTCCCCCTGGGCTTCGCCCGGAGGCACCCCCACCCACGCCGCCAGGCGTAGGGGTGGGGGTACCTCCCACGCCGCCAGGCGTAGGGGGAGGAACTGCGCGACCAGCCACCCACAGCCCGCGGCCGGCCACGCATCCGCCACCACCAACGGCGCGTCCCGCACCCCCTCCCCGGGGCCCGAGGCCTACGGCTGAAGACGTTCGATGGTGAACGTCTGGCTCTCCTTCGCCAGCTCGCACTCCGTCTGCACGATCGGCGCCCCCGCCGCCTCACTCCCGCCCTTCACATCCAGGCACTTCCCGGCGAACGTCTCGATCACATAGCCCTCGCCGCCCGGCACCACCCGGAACCGCTGGTTCGGCTGCCCGCCGCACTCGTAGCCGATGACCGGCGCGTCGGCCGCGGTGCTGGCTTCCTTCACGTCGAGGCACTGGTTGGTGCCCAGCTCCCGGATCTCGTACGCGCCCCCGCCGACCGACGCGAACTCGAACTGCTGGTCGGCCGCGCCCGTACAGTCCGACTGGACCAGCAATTTGTCGGCGGCCCGGAGTTCGAGGCAGAGGCCCGCGAACGATTCGGCCGTGTAGAGGGTCGCGGCCGCGGCGGCCTGGGCGCCGGGCGCGCCGAGCAGTCCGGTCGCCGCCGCGCCCGCGATGACCGCGGCCGCCAGGGTCTTCTTCCCCGCACGCACAAGCATGGGAGCACCTTTCGAGAGTTTCGGACGTCGCACTGGAGGCGACAGGAGGGGGCCGGGGCAGGCGCCCCGGCCCGCCCAGTCTTCGGCCGCGCGAGATCACCGGGAAAGGGCGACCGGCGATCTTCCCGCCTTCGGGTGAACCCCGGCGCACGCCCGTGACGCCGGTCGGCGCAACCCCCCTGCCCGGCCGCCGTCCGCAACCGCTTCCCGGTAGCTGATCAGGGGTGGGGCACGGCCTGCGCCGGGCGCGGCCTATCCTCATGGAATCCAGCGACGGGGATGACGGGGCCGGGGGGAACGATGGAGATGCTGGCGCCTGAGGATCCGCGCCGGATAGGCGCGTACCGGCTGCTCGCCCGTCTCGGCGCGGGCGGTATGGGCCAGGTGTATCTGGCCCGCAGCGACCGGGGCCGTACGGTCGCCGTCAAGCTGGTCCGGGCCGAACTCGCCGCCCAGGAGTCCTTCCGGGAGCGTTTCCGGCTGGAGGTGAACGCGGCCCGCCGGGTGGGTGGCGAGTGGACCGCGCCCGTTCTGGATGCGGACACCGAAGCGGCCGTGCCGTGGGTGGCCACCGGCTATGTCGCGGGCCCGTCGCTGAGCGACGTGGTCGCCAAGGGGTACGGCCCGCTGCCGGAGCGTTCGGTACGCATCCTGGGGACGGGGCTTGCGCACGCCCTGCGCTCCATTCACGGCGCGGGTCTGATCCACCGCGATCTGAAGCCGTCGAACATCCTGGTCACCATCGACGGCCCCCGGGTCATCGACTTCGGTATCGCCCGCGCCCTGGAGGCCGCGGACATGGGCATCACCCGTACCGGGGCGGTGGTCGGTTCGCCCGGTTTCATGGCGCCCGAGCAGGTGCGGGGCCTGCGGGTGACGGCGGCGAGCGACGTGTTCTGCGTCGGTTCGATCCTGATGTTCGCGGCGACCGGGCGGCTGCCGTTCGGCGGTACGGAGAACAGTCACGCCGTCATGTTCCGGATCGCGGAGGAGGAGCCGGACCTCGGCGGGCTTCCGGCCGGTCTGGTGGAGCTGGTACGGGACTGTCTGCACAAGGACCCGGCGCGGCGGCCGTCGCCGGACGAACTCCTCGCCCGGACGGCGGGACCGGTGCCGGAGACGGACGGCGAACCCTGGCTGCCGGGAGCGCTGGTGGCGCAACTGGGGCGGCATGCAGTCCAGTTGCTGGAGGTGGAGCACAGTACGGGCCCGCAGCCGCGGGTCTCGCTGCCGCAGCCGCAGCCGCAGCCGTACGGCTATCACGGGGCACCGGCCCCGGCACCCGCCCCGGCCACGGCGGTGGCGCCGACACCACCGGCACCGGCGGTGCTCACGACCGCGCCGCAGCCCCCGGCTCGCCGGGGCCGCCGGATCGGCATCTATCTGGCGCTCGCCTTCGTCCTGCTGGTCGCCGTCCCCGTGGTGGCCGGACTGGTCTACGCGAAATTCATGGCGGACGACGGCGACGACGGCACGAAAGGCTCGGGCCGGGACACGACACCGGTTGCCACCGGCAGGAACTCCCCTGCGCCGGAGGGAGACGGGGACGTAACACCCGGTGATATCACGCGTGATGACGGAAACAACGTGCCGGAGGCCTACATTGGCACGTGGCGTGCGACATCCACGTCCGCGCAGGGGGAGCGCGTGCACACGATGACCATCGAAGGCGGCACGTCCGGCGAGAAGGTCATGAGACTGGTTGAGACGGCGCCCGAGTACGAGTGTGTCTGGTCGGCCACGTTGAAGTCCGCGGGCAGTCCGCTCGAACTCGGCCCCAGCACGGTCGAATCGGGGGAACCGAAGTGGTGCGGGCCGGGGGCGTGGAGCAGGCTGGAGATGCCCGACGGCTCGACGATCGTCCGCGAACTGGTCGGATCGGATAAAACTCCGCTCCGCTACACGAAGCAGTAGCAGTATGTCCCGCGGCGGCCCGACGGCCGCCGCGACCCTGTACCGCCTGTCATGTCCCGCCCATCCCTCAAGGAAGCCTTTTCATGCAGACCGCCATTGTCCGTCGTGGTGCCGTTGCCGCGTCCGCCGTCTCTCTCGCCCTGCTGCTCGCCGCCTGCGGCGGGGAGGACGGTACGAAGGACTCCAAGGTGGACAAGGCGGGCGGTGAGGGAACGAAGCAGTCGGCTCCGGCCAAGTCGCAGGCCGAGCTGGAGAAGCTGATCGTCGCGCAGACGGATCTCAAGGGCCACAGCGTGAAGACCCCGCTGCCCGCCGAGCTGAAGGACGCGACGACCGCCACGGTCGACAAGAACGAGTGCGCGACCCTGAACGAGGTCCTCGTGATCGGCGCCCCCGGCGCCGAGGGCGCGCTCGCGGCCCGGCAGACGTCGCGGACGCCGGGAAGCGAGCCGGCGACCGGTACCTCCGACGAGAAGGCCCAGGCCGCGCTGGAGGCACTCAAGAGCGCGTCCATCAACCTGCTCACCCTCGGCTCGTACGCGGACGCCGACGCCGCCGGGAAGGCCATGGCCGACCTGAAGAAGTCGGCCGAGTCCTGCGCCTCGGGCTTCACCAACACGGTGACGACCGAGAAGACCAAGTTCACCAAGATCGCCCCCGGCTCCTACAAGGGCGGCGACGAGGCCCTTGCCTACACCGTCACGGCGGAGACGGGCGAGGGCCCGGTGGAGACCGAGGTCGTCGTGGTCCGCAAGGGCACGGAGATCTTCTCCGCACACACCGTCAGCATGAGCGGCAAGGCCGCACAGCCGCTGGACATCCTCGAAGCCCAGCTCAAGAAGCTGGGCTGACCCGGTCCGGGCCACCGGGTACGGTCGGCAACAACCGCCGTACCCCTGCCTTCCGCCTCCTCGGCGGGGCCGCACGGCTGGACCGGTGCCCACCGGCGGATCAGGGCGCGTATCGGGTTCCACCCGGGGGTGCCCTGATCCGACGTTTACGTGGTGGTGGCATCCTTGCCCGGTGTCCTCATCCGATCATGCGAGCGCCGTGTTCTTCGATGTCGACGGCACCCTCGTCCCCCGCACGAGTTCGTCGGTCTTTCTGGCCGACTTCCTCGGCCACCGGGACGAGTTGGCCGAGGCCGAGAACGCCTATGCCGCCGGCGCCCTGGACAATCGGCAGGTCGCCGAGCTCGATGCCGCGGGCTGGACGGGATTTCCCGAAGACCAGGTCGCCGGTCGGCTGAATGGGCTTCCCTTGGTGTCGGGCATCAAGGAGACCGTGTCCTGGTGTCGGCAGAACGCGGTGGTACCCGTGCTGGCGACCCTTGCCTGGTCGCCGGTCGGCGAGTATCTGACCGACCGCTTCCGCTTCCACCGGTTCAGCGGACCCCGGCTGGAGACCGTCGGCGGCCGGTTCACGGGTCGGGTCGCCCGTCATTTCGACGAGTACGACAAACGAGATTTCGCCCTCGCGCAGGCACGGGAACTCGGACTGGATCCCCGCTCTTGCGGAGCTGTCGGAGACAGCCGCTCCGACTTACCGCTGTTCGCATCCGTAGGGTTGAGCGTGGCGTTCAACGCCTCCGCGGGAGCGCGCGAGACGGCCACTGTCGCCGTCGACGACGACGATCTGCGGAGCGTGCTTCCGTTCCTGAGTCGCCTGGTCGCATCCGCTCCCTGACGGCCACGACAAGAGGGCGCCTCGCGCCCGTGAGCGTGTTCGTCGCGTACCGACGCGCGGACACCGGCAGCAGCAGCATGCGGCCGCACCGCTCGAACTCCGGAGATGCCCGAGGCCTCGACGACCGTCCGCGAACCGGTCGGGTCGGGGGAACTCAGCTCCGCTGCACCAAGCAGTAACAACAAGTCCCGTGGTGGCTCGTCCATCACGGTCCTGTTCCGCACTCATGCCCAGCCATTCCTCAAGGAAGCCTTTTCATGCAGACCGCCATTGTCCGTCGTGGTGCCGTTGCCGCGTCCGCCGTTTCCCTCGCCCTGCTGCTCGCCGCCTGCGGTGGTGAGGACGGTACGAAGGACTCCAAGGTGGACAAGGCGGGCGGTGAGGGGACGAAGCAGTCGGCTCCGGCCAAGTCGCAGGCCGAGCTGGAAAAGCTGATGTTCGCCAAGACGGACCTCAAGGGTTACGAGGTGGAGGCCCCGACTCCGGCGGAGCTGAAGGATGCGAAGGCCGCCACCGTCGACAAGAAGGAGTGCGCGACGCTGAACGAGGCCCTCGTCGTGGGAGCTCCCGGCCCCGAGGGTGCCTTCGCCGCGCGCAAGGTGGGGCACTCACCGGGTACCCCCGAGAAGGCGACCGGCACCATCGAAGAGAAGACCGAAGCAGCGATCCAGGCCATCAACAACGTGACGGTGAACCTGCTCTCGCTGGGTTCGTACGCGGACGGCGACACCGCCGGGAAGGCCATGGCCGATCTGAAGAAGTCGGCAGAGTCCTGCGCCTCGGGCTTCACCAGTACGGTGGCGACGGAGAAGACCGAGTACACCAAGGTCGCCCCCGCCTCCTACACCGGCGGCGACGAGGCCCTGGCCTACACCGTCACGATGGATTTCGACGGCGAGCCGATGCAGAGCCGGCTCGTCGTGGTCCGCCAGGGCACGGAGATCCTGACTACCTACAGCGTGAAGTTCAGTGGTGGCGAGCCCGCGTCGTCGAAGGACCTCCTCGACGCGCAGCTCAAGAAGCTCGGCTGACCCGGTCCGGGTAGCAGGGCCCGGCGCACTCCACGACCGTGGATGCGCCGGGCCGGCTCCTTGTGGCCCCTGTGGCCGACTTCCGGCGGGGTGCGTGGGGGCCGGGGTCCCTGCTTCCCCTCCCACTGGTCGGCCGGAGCCGGTGGGTCAGCGTTCGAGCAGGGCGATACGGATGGCGCGTTCGACGTGGGCCGCGGTGTTGGCGTACCCGGTGGCGTTGGGGTGGACCAGGGTGACGCGCTTGCCGATGAGACCGCAGTTCAGCAGCGTGCCGGGAAGGCTCTTGGGCCAGTAGTCCGCGGCGGTGCCGCAGAGCCCTTCGACCCACTTGGTGTCCGCGGGCTGGCAGGCGTCGTGCCCGATGCTGGAGGAGTAGATGTCGACGTACCGGTCGCCGAAGAAGTCCGTGACCCGCTTGATCGTGCTGTTCAGCGGCTTGAGGACCTCTTCACGCAGCCAGTCGATGTCCGCGTGGTTGATCGGGCCGAGCTCGTTGAGGGAGAGGCGGTTGCATTCGCTGCCCGTCTCCGGCAGGACGGCCGGGTAGCCGACCGTGATCACCTTGGCGTTGGGCGCGGCCTGGTGCACCTGGGCCAGCATCTCGATGTACTCGTCCTGCACCCGGGCGAGCTTGTCCTGGACGCTCTCCTCGCCCTCGGGCGGGTTGGTGTAGAAGTCGCGACAGTTCTTGCCCACCGCGCCCTGCTCCAGGCACTTGAGGAGAATGCCGCCGAAGGGCAGGCTGTTGCCGCCGACGCCGATGGTGACGACATCGGTCCCGTCACCGAGCCCGGCCCGCTGGACCTGCGGGTCCACCGCGGGCCAGCCGTCCGCCGGGGGCTCGACGGGGCTGATCGGTGTCTGCTTGGCCGCGGCGATATCGGCGATGGTCGCGTTGCCGCAGCTGACATTGGTCAGGTTCACGGGCTTGCCGGGCGGGAACTCGGCCAGCTCGCGGTCGACGACGTCGGGGTAGGCGTTGGTGGTGCGGTCGCAGCCGTCCCGTGAGGGGTCACCCAGTGGGGGCTGCGGGTCCCCGACGAATCCGCCGGCGGTGTACGAGTCGCCGAGCGCGGCCCACTCGTACTGGTCGGCCGCACCGGCGGAGCCGGAGGGCGCCAGCACGGACGCCGCCAGCGCGAGCCCGACGGCCAGCGCTCGTACACGCGGGCGGGAGACAGGGTGTCGCATAAATCCTCCGTGATCTGGGGGAAGGCGTCCGGGGCCGGAATGCGGCTCCGGGCGGAAGGGCACCTCGCCCAAGATCATCTACGCTGCTGCCCCGCATTTCCGAAGGATCGGACCTATCGCCTCCCATTGGGGTAAATGGTCAGATCTATCGTGTCCCCGCGGGCCTGGTGGCACGGGTGGATGTCAGTGGCAGCGTGCAGCATGGGCGCCATGACCGATGAGCGGTACTCCCGCCTCGCTGCCGAACATCTGCCCACCGACCTTGCCGAGCGGTGGACCGCGCTGCTGCGCCCGTGCATACGTCTGCACCGGTCCGCCCAGGGCGAGCGGACCGTCGCCGTCCTCGGCGGTACGCCGGAACTGCCCGCCGGGGTCGGCTGGCCCGAGTGGCAGGGGCACGGCCCGCTGTCCTTCATCGCGTCGGTGCGGTGCGCGGAGCTGCCGCGTGAGGGGCTGACCGAGGAGTTCCCGCACGGCGGGACCCTGCTCTTCTTCTTCTACGACGGCCGGGCCGACGCCGACGGGGCCTTTGTCTCCGTCTGCGAACCCGAGTCGCGGGCCGGGGCCCAGGTGCTGTACGTCCCGGAAGGCACCCCGGTCTTCCCGGCGGACGTACCGGAGGGTCTGGAGCCCTACCCGCGCCTGGACCTGACCGCTGTCTCGGAGCTGAGTGCTCCCGATCTCTGGCTGCCCCAGGTCCGGGAAGCTCTGCTCGGGGACGGCAGGCCGTGGCCCGAGCTGCGTGAGACCCCGGCCGAGATCCGGTCGTTCCGCCGCGCTTTGATGCGGTTGAACGACCGGGTCGGCCACCAGCTCGGCGGCCATGCCGTACCCGTCCAGGGCCCGGTGGAGTACGAGGTCGCGAATGCGGAGGTCGGTGTCGAACGCGCCTGGGGTGATGGGCTCCTGGACGAGGAAGCCGGACGCTGGTTGGTTCTCGCCCAGTTCGACAGCGACGGAGACGCGGACATGGTGTGGGGCGACGAGGGCGCCCTCTACTGGCTGATCCGCCCGGAGGACCTCACCGCCTGCCGCTTCGACGAAGCCCGGCTTGTCGTACAGCACTAGACAGGTGGGGTTCCTGGTGGGGACTTGGGCGTGGGCTTGGGCGGGTGAGGTCCAGGGTTCGGCGGGAGTTGAGGCTTGGGCTTGGCGTGTTTGCCCATATCGAGCCGGCGCTCGGTGAGCCGGTAGATCCCCAGAGGCGGGAAGAGCACGACCCTGGGCGGGTTGTCGGCGAGCGCACAGGGCGTGCAGAGCAGGTCGCGGCCTTCGGTGGTGATGCGTGCGGTGGTGACGGGCTCGCGCCAGCAGGCTTCGCAGTGGGTGACGGCGGTGACGCTGTGCGGTAAGTCCGAGCTGAGGATCATGTGCGGGCTCCGGGTGGGCTGAGGGCGTCGGTGATGTGATCGGGGCAGGTGATCTGCCCGGGGTGTACTTCGACGGGTGCGGTCGTGTTCCGCCCGCAGATGCAGCAGTGGGCGGTGACGGGCTCCGGGGCTCGGACGAGGAGCCCTTCGAGGGTCACCCGACCCACGTCCAGGCAGGTCCGGGCCGGGAGGCGCGTACGGCGACGGGCTGAGCGAGCCGGATCCCGTACGGCGCGATGACCAGCCGCCGGGGGCGCGGGTGCGGGGTGCTGGCCTGGTCCCGGAGGATGGCCTGGGCCTGTTCCTTGGTGGGGCTGGTCCAAGGCCGGGTCCACGGATCCGTACGAAGAGGCGCGGCCACTAGGACGACCACGGTCCGAGTCGTGCGCCGGTCGAAGAAAGCCCATAGGCGGGCGAGGGCTGTGGCGATAGGGTTCCGCATACGACGGATCAGCTCCTCTACAAGCTGGTCGGTTGAGCCCCGACGGACCGTTGCACCGGTCTCTCGGGGCGTTTGTGTGTACGTGGCTTGGGTGGTCCCGGCCCCGTGCCGGGGGTCGTGCACGAGGCCGGGACCGGTGGCCCGTACGCGGGGCATTTGGGGCTGCGGCGCGTACGGGAGCCTTCAGCGCCTCGCGCGCACCTTGCGGGGGCGGGGGCACTCGGGGTGCGCGTACAGGGAGGGCCGCGCCCCGGACGCGGAGAACCCGAGCATCACGAGGTTCTCCTCGGACCGCTCGACCGGCCGGTCGCAGTAGACGCAGTACTCCGGCATTGAACCGGGCACGGAGCCCGGACTATTGGTCATGATCGTTTCCGTTACCGGGGCCGCTGCCGGTACACCGGTTCGGGGCGTGCGACGGAGGCGGCGATCGTGGAAGGCGCGGGCACCTCTACCACCGGCCCGGGTGGCGTATCGGCGCGAATCGGGTCCGGGCATACCGGTCGGCCGCACTTGCACGGCGGCCAGGCTTCCACCGGAGCGGCCGGATCCAGCGTCACCCCGGGGCCGGGACTGCTCAGCCCGGTCCGGTCGTCAGTACGATGCATGCGTCGACTCCGTTTCAGTCGGCCAGACCCCCGGGCCCTGCACGGCTGCGGGGGTCTCGCATTGTCTATATATACCGCAGTTCACCGCGGTTAACCGCAGTGAATGTCAGTCAACCGCGGTCGCGCGGTCTACTGCGGTTACCTAGCGTCAAGTACATGAAGCACGAACTTGATCGCACCCGGCCCATCTGGAGACAGATCGCCGAGATCATCACCGACCGGATTGCGAACGGCACCTATCCGCTCGGAAGCCGAGTGCCACCCGTCGTCGAACTGTCTGCCGAGTTCGGAGTGGCCACGTCGACCGTGCAGAAGGCGTTCCTTCACCTGAAGCAGGAGGGGATCCTGCGGGGCGAGGTCGGGCTCGGTACGTTCGTTTCGGCTCCGCAGGCGCCCACCGACCACTGACCGAGGCGACTCGCGCGCTCCGTCACGGCGTGCTCCTCTCCGGTGATTCGGACAGGCCCGTTCCGGCAGGGATTCCTGCACGGACCGTGCCCGGCCAGGACGGCGGTCAGTGAGCGCATCCTCATGGAACCGCTGCTGCGCCGATCGCACCAGGACACTGCACGGCCATTGACCGGCCAGTCCGGAGGCCACTGAGCGGCCATCAACGACACCACCGTTCATGGGCTGTTGCTGAAGGCATGGAGCGGGTGTCGACCCGGGCGTACCGTGGATACGTGACGAGCCCGGAACGCATCAACAGGCAGTTACGGACAGCCCGAATGGGGCGGGGGTGGCACTCCCAGGAGCAGGCAGCCGAAGCGCTCAGCGTCATCGGCCGGAGCGTCCTGAACGATCCGCACTTCTGCATCAGCTCGCGGACCTATCGCCGATGGGAATCGGCAGCGCCCGGCTGGCCCCGCCCCGATACCGCAACGGTTCTCAGCGCGGCGTTCGGACTCAACCCGGCAGAGCTGGGGTTCACCCCGCCGCCAGGCCACCTCCCCGGCCACGACCCCCAGGAGGACCCCGTGAAGCGTAGGCACTTCCTCGCAGCCGGGACAGGGGGTGCGCTCGCCGCGGTCGTCCCGGGCCCCGTCCTGGCGACCGAGCGCGTCGACCCGCAGGTGGTCGACTACTTCACCCGGCAGCTCGCCCTCCACAGCACCGCCGACATGATGCTCGGCCCGCAGGAGCTGATCGGGACCGTCACCGAGCAGTACCAGCTCATCAGCGCCCTCGGGCGGGCCGCGTCTACCCAGGTACGCGACGAGCTGACCCGGCTGGGGGCCACCTACGCCGTCCTCGCCGGGTGGCTCCACCAGGACGCCGGGGAATGGAGCACTGCCCGCTCCTGGCATACCGCTGCTCTCGCTGATGCCCAGACCGTCACCGACCCGGACCTGCACGCATACACCCTGGCCAACTTGTCCTATCTGCAGACCGAGCTGGGCGACGGTCAGGCCGCAGTGGCCCTGTGCGAGCGCGGACTCCACCTCTCCGGGCTCCCGCCCGTTGCCCGTATGCAGCTCCTGTACCAGCAGGCTCACGGCCACTCGCTGCTCGGTGACCGGGACGCCGTCGACCGCCTCCTGGACACGGCGCAGAGCACCGCGGCGACCCGGCCCGAACAGCCGCCCGCTCCCTGGGGACGCAGCGCAGCCGTCGACAACCCCATCTTCTTCGATATCCAGCGCGCGACCTGTTACGGCAGGCTGGGCCTCCACGCGCAGGCACAGCCGCTGTGGCAACGCGTCACGGCTTCCGTGCCGCACACCGCCCGCCGACGCGCCGGGATCTACTTCGCCCGCCAAGCCGCCGGCCACGCGGCCCTCGGCGAACCCGGCCCAGCCCTTACCCTCGCCGCCGAATCCGCACGGATCGCCGCGGAGACCGGCTCCGCCCGCCATATCGCCGAACTCACCAGCCTCCGTACCACCATGAGCCGCTGGCAGCACGGCCCTCACGGAGAGGAGCTCCATCACGCCTTCCAGCCCATCTCGGGCTGACGTCCGAGCACACGGCGACTGTTCCCGGAGCTACCGTGGAAGCTGCTACGCAGTGGGTCATCCACGATGGGGGCGCCATGGAACGCCGAACCATTCTCGCGGTCAGCAGCGCGGCTCTCCTTGCAGGCCGAACCCGTGATCCGGCGTCGCGAGGGGTGAGCACCACCCGGAGCACCGGCATCCACTGCCCGGTCGGACCGCCTGTCACCGGGCCCGTCACCGAGGTGATTGCGGCGACCGTCGATGCCGTCCGACGGCTCGACGATGCCGAGGGCGGCAACCGCTCGTCGCTCCAGTACGCCCATCAGCAGTTCGCCCTGGTTGCCGAGTACGTGCGGAGGGAGTCCTTCACCACCCCGGCAGTTCGGGTCCGCATGGTCAACCTCTGGGCACAGCTGGCCCAGACCGTCGGATGGATGGCGATGGACGCGGGTCTGCACGGCCTGGCGCAGCGCTACTTCCGGACCGGGCTCGCCGCCGCGCACGAGTCCGGTGATCTCTCTCTGACCTCGCACCTTCACGGCTGCCTCACCTACCAGGCCATCACCCTGGGGCGGATACGGGACGCCATCGACCTCGCCAACGCCGGCATCACCGCGGCCCGTACCGAACCGCCCGCCGTACGGGCCCTGGCCGCTGCTCGTCACGCTCACGCACATGCCGCCTTCGGGGACGTACACGGACTCCGGCAGTCGACCGACGAGGCCCGGAGCCACCTCGACCACCCGGATGCGCTCGACAGCCGGCCGTCGTGGCTGTACTGGCTGACCGACCTGGACGTCGTCACCGGACAGACCCTGATCACCGCGGGCTTTGCCGACAGCCCCGGAGCCTCACGCCTCCTGGACGAAGCCGACCCGTTGATCACTCCGTGGCTGGGCACCCACGCCGAACAAACGGAGACCCGTGACGCCCTGCTCCACGGGACGTGGCTGGCCCGGTCCTATCTCCGGCGCGACGATCTGGAACAGACGCTCGCGACCGCCACTTCACTGCTGCGGTACGCAACGACGGTGCGGTCGGCGCAGGTCACGACGATTCTTCACGGCCTCTGTGCCGACCTCGACCACCGTGACGACCTCCGGAACCACCCAGGCGCCCTGGAGCTCCGGAAACAACTCAAGGCCGCGGCCGGACTGACGTAAGGAGAAGAGAGATGATCCGGTCGAAAGTCCTGAGGCGCATCAAGAGCAGGCGCGACGGTGAACTCGTCGGCAGCTACCCCTACCGGTCCGCATGCCCCTCCACGGTGTGGCACGAGCTGGTCAGCGATGCCGACGGCGACCTGTTCTTCGCCGGGTACACGAACTACTTCCTCTGGACTCAAGTGCCAGCGTTCTCCGAGACGCTCCGCCGGAAGGCCTCATCGGGGTGCCGCGTGCGCTTCCTGCTGGGTGATCCCGATGGAGAGGTCACTCATCAGCGGGAAGCCATCGAAGACGTTGCCCTGACGGTGTCAACGCGCATCAGAACCACTCTGGAACACCTTGAGCGTCTCGGCCCCCTCGAAGGGCTTGAAGCCCGCTTCAGTGCCCGGGAAGACGCGATCAACCATGTGAGCCTGTCGGTCTTCCGCTTCGACCAGAACGCGCTGGTGACGCCTCACCTCGCCCGGCTGGTGGGACACGACTCCCCACTCCTCCACCTGCGCAGGCAGGGAGACGGCGGGATGTTCGACCGCTTCGCGGAGCACGGCGAGGAGCTCTGGAGCAGGGGCACACCTGCGAACACCTGACCGGGCGATCCCGATCAGGAGAAGGCCGATGTCAGCCGGGTCCGGCAACTTCCCGATACAGCACGTCGGGCTGGACACCGCGGGCTTCCCAGCACAACCTGAGCCACCAGTTCCGTAGCATCGAGGGGATCCGGCGGTCCTACGACGACCCCCGGACCCTCGTGTCGAGGTGAAGGCAGCGATGACCGAGGGAGTCCCCGTGCCGGACCGCGCAGAGCGCACCATCACCGACGAGCAGCGGAACGACGCCGTGCTCATCTGGCGCTATCACCTGATGGGCCACGAGGTCCGGCCCTGCTCGGCGGCCATCGGCCTGGGCAGCCACGACCTCGGTGTCGCCACCGCCACCGTCGACCTCTACCGCGCCGGCCTCTTCCCCGTCGTCGTCTTCAGCGGCGGGAACAGCCCGACCACGGCAGCCCGTTTCCCGCGCGGTGAGGCGGTCCACTACCGGGAACACGCCCTCGACCTGGGTGTTCCCGACGAGGCGATCCTGCTGGAGCCCAGGGCAGGGAACACCGGCCAGAACATCGCCCTGTCCCGGGAGGTGTTGTGCAATGCCGGAGTGGAGGTCGAGTCCCTGCTCCTGATTTCCAAGCCGTACATGGAGCGCCGGTCGTACGCCACGTGCCGCAAGCTCTGGCCGGAGGCCGATGTCGTCTGCGCTTCCGAGCCGCTGGAGTTCGACGACTACATCAAGTCCATCGGGGACGAGAAGCTCGTCGTCGACATGCTCGTGGGCGATCTGCAACGGGTCATCGAGTACCCGGCACTCGGCTTCGCCGTCGCGCAGGACGTACCGGGAGTTGTCCACGATGCGTACGAGCGCCTCCTCCGCGCCGGCTTCGACAGCAGGCTCATCAACTCCTGACGCCGGCACCGCAACGGCCCTCAGCGGGGTCCCAACTCCTCCTCCAGATACCGCTGCACCGGCTCGAAGAGGCCGTACGGGACGTACTCCGGGATCTCCTTCAGGCCGACCCACGCCAGCTCCGCCAAGTCCTCCGGGTCGCCCACCCGTTCCGTGCCGCCCAGGACGACGCAGGCCGTGTAGGTCATCAGGCGGCCCGTCGCCGGGTGGACGCGTTCGCCCAGGGGGTGGAGCGCGGAGACGTCGAGGCCCGTCTCCTCGCGGGCCTCGCGGAGGGTCGCCTCCGTGGGGGATTCGCCCGGTTCGATCTCGCCCGCCGGGAACTGCCAGGACAGCGAACCCTCACTTCTGCGGCGCCTGACCATCAGGACCCGGCCCTGGTGGACGATGACCGCCGCCGCGATGCCCGGTCGGATATCGGGCTCCTGTTGCGTCATTTCGGTTCCTCCAGGACGGCAAGAACGGGTGGGAAGATCGTATGGGCGGGAATGAACCGGGGCACTGAAATGATCGGCACCCACATGACGTCGACGTTTTCGTCGGCGTCGGAGTTCGTGGCCTCGCCCGCCAGATATTCGCAGAGGAAGTATTCACAGAGCACGCTCGTCACGGGATGCAGCCGGTCGCCGAGCCGCCGGCGGACCGCGCAGTGCACTCCCGTCTCGTCGAGTGTTTCCCGTACCGTCGCCGTCTCCGGACGTGCTCCGGGTTTGACGACCCCCGCCGGGAATTGCCAGGTGATACCACTCGCATCCGTGTCCCTCCGGCAGACCAGCAGTACCTCCTGATCGCGAATGACCACCGCGATCGCCACCCGCAGCGCCTGCGCCCCGGAAGGGCCCGGCACATGGCTCCCACGTTCCCGGGAGATCAGCAGGGCAAACCGCTGCCGCACGGTCGGTACGGCCTTCTCGTGCACCGTGTCGAGAAGCTGCTGCATTTCCCGGCGGGGTACCACATGGGGATCCGAATGCCAAGAGGCCACCGTCCGCACACCGATGCCCAATTGCGCGGCGAACTGCTCATTCGTGAGCCTCAGTGACGCCTGTAAGAGACAGGCGTACCGGCCGTTCCAGACGTCGATCACATCCATCGCCGCCCCCTCCGCCCCCTGGGCGTTCCCGCTGCGGGAACATCCGCACTGAAGGTGCACTACGGCTGCACCGGCGCTGCATGGTGGCACCGGAGGCGTATCGGGAAGAATGGCGGTCAGCAGGACGGGTGATCGTGCGGGATGCCCGTCCCGGAAACCTTCCGGAAGATCTTCCCCAAAGCGAACAAGAACGCCTGGCGGCCTGTAACGCCAGTAACGGTAAAGAGTTTAAAGGAGTACCCATGGACGGTGGCCCGTCCGGCGCACAGTGGCCGGAACGGGCTCCCCGTTCGCACCGGTATTCCGCTGCTTCGATCATGGGATATCCCGCGTATGGGTGTTGATTCGGGCGACAGTTCGGGTGAGGTTCCGCCGGTAGCCTCGATACCGGACGGTCGTCCTCCGGCCGTCATCCGCAAGGTGCTGGAAATCGAAGGGACACCCATGGCCCAGGATCGGGAACATTCCGTCGAGCGCACACTCGTTCTGCTCAAGCCCGACGCACTCGCACGCGGACTCGCGGGACGGATCTTCGCGCGATTCGAGGACGCCGCATTGAAGATCGTGGGTACCAAGATGATCCGGATGGACGAGGAGTTCACCCGCCGCCACTACTTCGACCTGGAGGAACGGCTCGGCCCCGAGGTCTACCGGCTGACCGATGTCTTTATGCGGCAGGGGCCGGTGATCGCCCTGGTCCTCGAAGGATTCGACGCGATCGCCACCGTACGGAAGCTCGTCGGAAGCACCTATCCGAACGAGGCGCCCGCGGGCACCGTCCGCGGCGACTTCTCGCACTACAGCTCGGCCGCCAGCATCGCCTCAGGAAAGGCCGTGGCCAATCTCGTGCACGCCTCCGGCAACCGGGCGGAGGCGGAGCAGGAGGTCGCCCTCTGGTTCGACAAGGAGGAGCTGCACGACTACCGGACGCTGGCGGAGATCTACACGTACTGACCGGCTGACTCCGGCCGTCACCCCGGGGGCGCCGGAGCGTTGAGCCGCATCGGTGAACCACCCCGCCGACGTCCGAGAGGGACCATGAGCGACCAGAGAGCCCGTCCGGCTTCCACCGCCGAGCTGGAGGCCGTCTTCCGGCGCGAACTGCCGGCCGACCGGTGGGCCGCGGCCGAGACCGCCTACGCCCTGGCCGTGCTCCACCGCGAACAGGGCGACTGGACCGTGTCCCGGACGTGGGTACGGCAGTGCCTGCGGCTGCTGGACGGGTTCCCGGACGAGACCGAGGAGCAGATCGCCACCCGCCGGACCGCGGTCGGCGGCGTACCGCTTCCCGGGCTTCTGCACGAGGGCGTGGTCCGGGCCCGCTTCGGCGACCCGGACTGACCCCGCGCACGA
This sequence comes from Streptomyces tsukubensis, assembly GCF_003932715.1. NCBI lineage: Bacteria > Bacillati > Actinomycetota > Actinomycetes > Kitasatosporales > Streptomycetaceae > Streptomyces > Streptomyces tsukubensis. The sequence continues at coordinate 4,291,540 of NZ_CP020700.1, forward strand.
CCCGTACGACACAGCCCCGACACACACCCGCTCCACCCCATGGGCGACGACCGGACCGGCTCCGGAACCTGCACCACCCCCGAGCCGGCCCGGTGGCCCGTCGTGCCCCAACGAGGAGGCGATCACGCCGTGCCCGTCGAGATCGAAATGCGCGCCCGCTTCAGCCCTCACGCCCATGACCGGCTCGTCGGCCGGCTGCGGCGCGACGGCGAGGACCTGGGCCCCGACGACAAGCGCATCCACTTCTACGTACTCCCTGACCGGCTGCTGAAGGTCACCGAGAACGTGTCCACCCGTACCGCCAAGGTGAGCCTGAAGGACAGCCGGATCGGCCGCGGCCCCGCCTTCGCGGAGACCGAGTTCGCCATCGCCCCGGCGGACGTGGACACCGCCGTACGCCTGCTCGACGGCCTCGGCTTCGCCGCCGCACGGCACGAGGCCTTCACCCGGCGCCACAACTTCCGCTACGACGGCGTCGAGATCGCGGTCAAGTGGAGCGAAGCATGGGGACACCACGCCGAGTTCGAGGTCCTGCTCGAAGACGACGCGCCGGAGGCCGCCCGTACCGCGGCGGTGGAGCGCATCACGGGCGTGGCCGCCGGACTGGGCGTGGAACTGATGACCGAAGCAGAACTGGCCGAGTTCACCGCCGCCTTCGAGGCCCGGGAGCAGGAGCGCAAGGAGAGCGAGCGGTGGCCCGCAGGCACCTGACGACCGACCCCACGACCGCGTACGGCCTCCGGGACGACGGTACGCCCGCCGGGGCCCACGCCCCGCCGCCCGGCAGCCTCGTCGCGCTCGCCGCCCGCGGGCAGCTTCCCCCGCACCAGTACCCGGACCGGCCCACACTCGACTGGATAACCGCCCACCGGCCCCGCCTCGGCCCGTCGTCCCACCCGGTGCCGGGACCCGCGACCCGGGCCCTGATACGGCGGTCGGCGACGCCCCCGCACTGGACCGCCGAACCCCGGCTCGCCGACTCCCTCCACGGCGTCCGCCACGCCATGCGGACCGCGGCCCTCGCGGGCGTACTCGCCGCAGCGAACGGCCTGGACGCCGCCGATACCGCGGTCGCGGTCGTGGCCGCCGCGGTCCACGACTGCCGCCGCCGCCACGACCGGGACGACCCCGGGCACGGCGAGCGGGCGGCCCACTGGCTGACCGCCCGCGCCGACGAGGTGTGGGCCCACTTCGACCTCCCGGCCCCGGCGCCGCACACCGTCGTCCGGGCCGCCACCGCCGTACGGCTGCACGACGTCCCGTACGAGGACTTCGCCCCAGGAAACGGCGACAGCGGGCAGCGCCCGTACAACCACGTCCCGTACGAGGAACACCGCGCCGTCTGCGACCTCCTCAAGGCCGCCGACGCACTCGACCGCTACCGGCTGCCGAAGGCCTCCTGGTGGCCCGACACCCGCCGGGTCAGACAGCCCGCCTTCGACACCTTCCGCGCCCTCGCCTTCGATCTCGTCGTCGGCTCCGAGCGGGCCCGGCTCGCCGGAGCGGGCAGCGCCGACGCCGTCCTGTCCGTGCTCGCGGAGAAGGACATCGCCTGATATGACCGAGTCCACGATCAGGACCATGAAGAAGACGACGCAGACGGACCCGCACCCGGCGGTGGGAGCGGAACTCCTGGACGCCTACCGGCCGTGGGCCGATGCCCACGTCTTCTTCGACGCAGCCGGAATCCCCTTCACCGGCCCGGTGGACGGCCCGCTCGCCCGCAGGGCCGCCGCCTGGGAGCGGCGGCTGCACGCAACACCCAACGGCCATCTGCTGCGCCGGAACGCACTCTTCGACACCCTGCGCGGCAGCAGCCGGCTGCACCTCCTCCACGTCACCCACGCCCTGGAACAGATCAGCCGCCAAGGCGTCCTCTACCCGTCCGGCGGCTGTCTCGTCGGCAGCGTCTACTGCGCGCCGCTCACCGCCACCGAACGCGGTTTCCGGATGCACAACCTTGCCGAGTACATCCTCACCAAGGAGGCGCCCGCCGGACTCGCCCGGCTCGGCGTCACCGACCGGGCCCCCACCCCGCTGATCTTCGAGATCGACATGCCCCCGCAGGCGTACCGGGGGCTCGCCGGGGTGGACTACCTCCGTCTCGGCCTGATCCACCTGGGGATCTACCGGCATCTGGAGTATCTGCTGAGCGCCGCCGAACGGCACCGGCTGCGGGACGCGGTGGTCGCCCGGGTCCGTAACTCCGCGGTCTTCCTGGCGACCGCGGCGGCCGTCGCCCACCGGGGGTTGCGGATCGCCGCGGGACCGTTTCTGCGGATGCTGGTGGACGCCGTACCGCGGCTGCCCATCCTCGGCTACCTCTACTTCGAGGCCCTGTCGGAGTATCTGATGCTCCACTCGACGTCGCGGCAGACCCGGCACCTCGCCGACCTCGGCGAACTGAACAACCGGCTCTACAAGGACGTCCTGTTCGCCTCGTACCCGGGCACGGCCGGAAAGTTCGACCTCGCCGTCTTCCACCCCCGGCCCGAGGCGCTGCCGGGGCTGCTCCGCCCGATCGACCCGACCGTCGACCCCGGCCATGCCGCCGACTACCTCGTCGAACGCATCAGCCATCTCGTCGCGGCCCGGCTGATCGCACCCGGCGGGGTCCCCAGCGCCTGGCACCACACCCGCTGGGAGTTCGACGCCCTCACCCCCCGCTTCGGTCCGCTGCTGGGCCATCTGATCCACCGCGAGCTACGCACCTTCGGCCGCTATCCGGACTTCTACTTCTACTTCGACCAGTACAAGGCGCTCCAGGCCTGGAACTACTGGAACCACATGGACATCGTCGCGCCGTTCAACGGCACGATGCCCAAGGGGGAGGTGGGCATCAACCCCGCCTACCCGCACCTCGGCTACCGCGTCTGGCGGGCCGAACGGGACGACACCGGGCACGTACATCCGGTCGAACAGCTTCCGCTGACGATCGCGCCCCGGCTGGTGGACATCAAGTACACGCTCATGCGGAACAACCAGTGGGCCGCTCCGGCGTCCAGCGCGGCCTGAGAACACGGGTCCGGGGCCGTCCGCGGTCCGAGAGCCCCGGCACGCCCCCACCTCCACCCATCGGTATCGACTCCTTCCGGGAGAACCCTCATGCGTTCCTTCGGCACACCCGTGGCCGACGTCCTCGGCGAACAGATAGCCGCCACCCTCTCCGACCCGGCCACCACCCACGGCCTCGCCCGCGCCCTCCGCGCCACCGCCCGTGAGCTGGAACTCCACCGCCACCACCTCGCCGGACGCCGGTCCCGGCCCGACGGCCGGGTCGACCGGCGGCCCGCCCGGGTCCAGATCGGCGGCGGCGGGCACCGCATCGGGGGCTTCTTCAACATCGACGCGGCCCCGCCCGCCGACCTCCTGTGGGACGTCCGCGAAGGGCTGCCGCTGCACGACGACTCCGTCGAGCTGCTCTTCTCCGAACACTTCCTGGAGCACATCGACTACCCCCGCTCGGCCAAGCGGTACGCGGCGGAGGCGCACCGGGTGCTCGCGCCTGGCGGGCGGATCGTCACCGGGGTCCCGGACGCGGCCTTCGCGCTCGGCGGCTACTACGGGCCGCTGGACCCGGTGGAGGAGACCATGCGGCGCTGGTACGGCCGCCGGGACTGCCGGCCGCATATCAACACCCGGCTCGACCTGGTGAACCTCGTCTTCCGCGACCAGGACGACGATCCCCACTACACCCCGCATCTCTGGGCGTACGACCACGAGAAGCTGGTGCAGCTCTTCACCGAGGCCGGGTTCGGGGCGGTGGAGCCGTGGGACTTCGACGAGGCGCTCGCGAATCCCAAGCGGCGGTGGGGGAGCGTGTACGTGACCGCGACGAAGTAGCGGGACGGCGGTACGGGGCCGGGGCCGCCCCCTCGGCTCCGTACCGCCGCTTCGACGCCGGTCGCGGCCGGGGCCCGGGCACCCGTAACGCCCCTTCGGCACACCCCGCTACCCCAGCGGTTCCACCTCCACGAACCGCCGCCCCCGCTCCCCCCGGTACAGCAGCGCGTCCCAGCCGCCCGCCGCGTCCAGGGCCGCCACACAGGCCCGCAGCCGGGCGCCCGCCTCCGTCGGGGCGCCGCTGCCCGGCGGGCCCAGCCATTCGATGTGCGCGGTGCCGGGGCGGGGGCCGGACGAGACCCGGTAGCCGGTGGCGGCACGCTCGCCTCCGGGGGTCAGCGCGGACGGGGGGATGCCCGCCGCCTCCAGGGTCAGGGCCACCGCCCGGACCGGCTGGCCGCGCTCCCAGGCGGCCGGGGCGGAGCCGCTGATCCGGCGGATCTGGAGCAGCCCCGCATAGGCGGTACGGACCTCCTCGGCCCGCACCACCTCGGCATTCGTACCGCCGCCGGTACCCGGGCCCACGACGCCGTCACCGGTCGCCGGTTCGAAGACCTCACCCATCGTCCACCACGACCCGCTCACCTCTTCCTCACACGGGGCTGGCCTATCGTTGCCGCAAACCCCCGTGAAGGAGAAGCCCACGATGCCCGGTTCCGGCAGCACCCCGGTCACCCGCAGCACCCTGCGGCAGCAGATCGCGGACGCGTTGCGCGACGAGGTGCTCGCCGGACGCCTCCAGCCGGGGCAGGAGTTCACGGTCAAGCAGATCGCCGACCAGTACGGAGTCTCCGCGACGCCGGTACGGGAGGCGCTGGTCGACCTGGCGGCGCAGGGGCTCCTGGAGTCGGACCACCACCGCGGCTTCCGGGTCCACCAGTTCACCGTCGACGACTTCCGGGACATGGTGGAGACCCGGTCGCTGGTGATCGACGGGATAGTCCAGCACGCCCGCCGCGCGGGCCGTACCCGGGTCAACGCGGCGACCGTCGCGCCCGTACGGCGGCGCGCGGAGGAGGCCGACCGGGCCGCCCGCGGCGGGGACCTCGACATCCTGATCGGCTACGACCTCCGGTTCTGGCGCGAGCTGGGAACGATAGTTTCCAACCGCTATATTTCGGACTTTCTTCACCAGTTGCGGGTGCAGATCTGGGTCTTCGCCATGCCGCACCTGCGGATCGAGCCCGAGGTCCGGCGCTGGCTGTTCACGGGGTACGAGGAGCTGGTCGACGCGCTGGTCTCGGGGGAGGTCGAGGCGGCCCGCGAGGTGCTGTGCGCCTACAACGACCTCTCGCTGAGCTGGGCGGCCCGGTTGGACGAACGGTTGTCGTCATGAGAGACGGTACGAAGGACGGCACGAGGGACGGTACGAGGGACAGCGCGACGGACGCGGTACGCGAAGGCGACGGCACGCCCGCCGAGGCCGACCGGACCGAGGCCGACAGGACCGGGGCCGAGGGGTCCGCCGGAGGTACGGCCGTCGCAGCGGAGCCGGCCGTCGGCCCGCCCGCGGGTGACCGGTCCGCCGCCGAGGAGCCCCGCGATACCGACACCGACACCGCCCCCGCCCGCGAGACGCAGCCCGCCCGGGGCCGGGGCATCGCCGACGGCGGGATCCGGCTCAGCGTCGTCGTCCCCGCCTACAACGAGGCCGAACGCCTGCTGCCCACCCTCCACGCCGTCCGCGACCACCTCGACGCCGACCCCGGCCGCTGGGGCTCCTGGGAGCTGATCGTCGTCGACGACGGCTCCACCGACGACACCGCCGCCGTCGCCCGCGAAGCCGCCGCCGACGACCCCCGCATCCATGTCGTCACCAGCCCCGAGAACCACGGCAAGGGCCACGCCCTGCGCCAGGGCGTCCTCGCCTCGTACGGCAGCCGGGTCCTCGTCACCGACGCCGATCTGGCCACCCCCATCGAGGAGCTCGACCACCTCGACACCCTGCTCACCGACCGGGACGCGGCCGCGGTCATCGGCTCCCGCGCCCACCCCGACTCCCGGATCGACGTCCACCAGTGGCGCGGCCGCGAGTGGCTCGGCCGGGCCGGAAACCTGCTGATACAGGCCGTCGCCGTACCCGGGCTGCGGGACACCCAGTGCGGCTTCAAGCTCTTCGACGGCGAACGCGCCCGCGCGGCCTTCGCCGCCTCCGTACTCGACGGCTGGGCCATCGACGTCGAGATCCTCCGCCACTTCCGGCGCTCGGACTGGCCCGTGGTGGAAGCGCCCGTGCGCTGGTCGCACCGGCCGGGCTCCAAGGTGCGGCCGCTGGACTACGCCCGGGTCCTGGGCGAACTCGTCCGGCTGCGGACCGCCGCGCCGGCCCGTACCGGCCTCCGCACCGACCTCCTTATCGGGTTCCTGTTCTGTCTGGTGTCCCTGGTCCTCTACCAAAACCTCTGGGCCGATCTCGACCGCGGCTATCTCGCGGACGCGGGCCAGGACCAGAACCAGTGGGAGTGGTTCTTCGCGGTCACCGCCGACAACGTCGTCAACTTCCGCAACCCCCTCTTCAGCCATGCCCAGAACGCCCCCGACGGGGTGAATCTGATGGCGAACACGGTGATGCTCGGGCTCTCCGTGCCGCTCACCCCCGTCACCCTCCTCCTCGGCCCCACCGTCACCTGGGCCATCGTCCTCACCTTCGGCCTCGCCGCCACCGCCATCGCCTGGTACTGGCTGATCGTCCGCCGCATCACGGGACCCGCGGCCAGGGCCCGTTCCGGATCCCGGGCAGGAGCGGGGGCGGGAACAGAAGGGACCAGCCACCGCTGGGCCGCCGCCCTCGGCGCCGCCGTCGCCGCCTTCGCGCCGCCGATGATCTCCCACGGCAACGCCCACCCCAACTTCCTCGTCCTGTTCGTGATCCCCCTCCTCGTCGACCGGGCGCTCCGGCTCTGCGAGGGCCGCCGGGTGGTCCGCGACGGGATCGTGCTCGGCCTGCTGGCCGCGTACCAGATCTTCATCGGCGAGGAGCCGCTGCTGCTCGCCGCCATGGGCATGCTGCTCTTCGCGCTCTTCTACGCCCTGCTGGACCGCGAGGCCGCCCGCCGCTCCTGGCGCCCGCTGCTGCGCGGCATCGGGATCGGGCTCGCGGTCTGTCTGCCGCTGGTCGCCGGGCCGCTGGCCTGGCAGTTCTTCGGGCCGCAGAGCTACTCGGGGGTGCTGCACGGCTCCGAGACGTACAACAGTCCCCGCGCCTTCCTCGAATTCGCGGGCCGTTCGCTGCTCGGTACGGACGAGCGCGCCGACCCGCTGGCGATGAACCGCACCGAGCAGAACGCCTTCTACGGCTGGCCGCTGATCGCGCTGGTCGCGGGCATCGTGGTCCAGTGGTGGCGCCGGACCCTCGTCGCCGCCCTCGCCCTGACCGCCGGGGCCGCGGCGCTGCTCTCCCTCGGCGCGGAGATCCCGGTCCCGCTGACCGACCACTCCGTGCCCGGCCCGTGGGCGCCGCTCGGCAAGGCGCCGCTGTTCGAGGCCGTCATCGAGTCGCGGGTGGCGATGATCTGCGCGCCCGTGCTCGGCATGATCCTCGCCGTGGCGGCCGTACGGCTCGCCGGGCAGCCCCGCCGGACGGTACGGATCCTGGGCGCGGCGGCGCTGGCCGCGGCGCTGGTCCCCATCGTGCCCACCCCCTATCCGGTACGGGAACGGAACACCGTCCCCGCCTTCGTCACCGAGGGCACCTACCGCGACTACCTGGGGCCCGGCGAGTCGATGGTGATCGTGCCGCTGCCGAACCCGGGAGACGCCGACGCCCTGCACTGGCAGTCCACGACCGGCTTCCGCTTCCCGATCGCCGGGGGCTACTTCATGGGTCCCTGGGGCCCGGACGACCTCGGTATCTACGGAGCCGTACCCCGCCACACCGCCAACCTCCTGAGCGATGTGCGCCATTCCGGAAAGGTCCCGGACATCGGCCCGCTCCAGCGCGAGCAGGCCCGTGCCGATCTCCAGGACTGGCGGGCGGGCGTCGTCGTCCTGCCGCCGCAGTACAACGAGGATCCGCTCCAGGAGGCGCTGGAGGCGCTGCTGGAGCGGCCCGGCCGATGGGTCGGCGGGGTGCTGGTGTGGGACGTGGGGGACCTGGTGCGCAGGGGGTAGCGGCATGGGTGAACGGGCCGGTCCGGCATGAGTGGGGGAGCGGGCGGGTACGGACTCGGTCCGGGGTACGGTCCCCGGCGGCGCCCGGGGCTCCGGATCCGGACCGGTCCCGGGGCCGTACTGCGCACCGGGCCCGGCGCCGCATAGTCTGGTGCGCCGCGCCGCCCCCGTTGTCTCCCGTCCGTCTCCCGTCCGTCTCGTCGTCCCTATCGTGGAGAGCGAGCCCTTCCTTGGCCTGTGACCTGTGGCTGGTCCCCCTCGTCGACGTGCTCTGTCACAGCCCCGACAACCCCTTCGCCGAAGAGCTCGCCTCGTACGACAAGGCGCTGGCGGAGGCGGGGCTGCCGACCGTGCCGGTGTTCGCTTACATGCCGGGGCTGGCCGGAGACGTCGCCCCCGTCGCCGGATTCGACTACGACGCCCTGCACTTCCTGCGCCGCGCCTATCTGCTCCAGCTCTGCGGACTCGCCGTCACCCCGGTGGACGAACTCGGCGGCGACTACGAGCAGTTGCTGGAGATGTTCGAGCCGACGGCCCGGCAGTCGCATCTGGTCTGGCACTACGACCACGCGGGCGCCTATGTCCCGGTCGACTTCACCGCCCCGCTGTCCAACGACGAACTCCTCTCCGGCGGCGGCCCGCTGGGCTCGACGCAGGGGCTGCTGCGGGAGCTGGAGTACGTCGCCCCGGCGATCGGCATCGACCCGGCGAACCCGCCCGCCGCGCCCCGGCCCCCCGAGCGGGGCACGGATCTGGAGGAGCCCGCCGGCCCGATTCCGTACGACGAAAGCCCGTTCGCGCGCGAGCGGTACGTCTGGCTGGGACTGCACGCCGCGGCCACCCGCAGCCTCGGCCAGGGCTCGATGATCGTCTTCAGCTAGACCGGGCCCGGGAGCCGGTCCTTGAGCCGGTCCCGGAGTCGGCCTTTGAGCCGGTTCAGCGGGGCGGCTCCGGCGGGCGCTGGCGCGGCATGTTCGGGCGGGCGCCCGGAGGGAGTGCGGTACGGAGCCCGGGGGCGCCCGGCTCCGGCCCGCGCGCCGAGGCGGCGCCGGGGCCCGGCAGAGTGCCCGACTGGAGCACCAGCGCATCCAGACCGCCGTGGAAGGAGCGCATCCAGTCCGCGGTCTCGGCCCGTACCAGCTCCTGGATGTCCTCCGAGAAGCGCCGCAGCACCGCGAGACAGCGCTCCGCCGCCTCGCTCGCGGTGCCGTCGGTCGGGCCGAGGATCTCCCGTACGCTCTCCGAAGCCCAGTCGAATTGCAGCATCTGCAACCGCCGCTGCACGGCCTGCGCGGTCGCCATATTCCGCATCCATCCCGCGGTGACCCCGAAGTAGCGGTCGCAGGCATGGCAGGCCGCGCCCAGGAGCAGCGAAAGATAGCCCCACCCCGCGGCGCCCGCCAGCCGGCCGGTCAGGTCCAGCAGGGGGAGGGCGGCCCCGGCGATGGTGCCCAGGGCCGTACCGAGCCGCAGCAGCCGCCCCGTACGCCGCTTCCAGACCCGGTCCGCCAGATACCAGTCCACCGTCCGCAGCGCGGCCGCCTCCACCCAGCGGTACAGCTCGTCGAGGCGCTCGGCGGGCTCGCCCCAGTCGCCCAGCGGGAAGGGCCGTCCGGTCAGATCACCGCGCGGCGGCTCGCTCCGTTCGCTCCGCTCCTCCGGGGCCGGGCCCCCGGGCTGCATCTCCGGCTGGCTCACCGGGACACTCCTCTGCGACGTATAGGACGGTTCTCAGGCGTTGCTGCCGTGGCCGGCGGTGTCCCCGGGTGCGGTGCGAACCGCGTGCGCGGTGATGCGCCCGCATACGGGAACGACATGTCCTTTCCTACCGCCGAATGGGTGGCCGTGTGAGGGAAATCCCGGTATTTCCGTCGGCGGAAGGCCCTGGAGAGGGCCCTGATCGGAAGACGGCCCCGCAGCTTAGCCCCTCCGACGGCCGGACCGCCGCTCGGTGCGGCGCTCCGATCCGGGACCACGTAGGCTCGACGGAGTACCCGTTGTGATGTACGGCGTACCCGTTTGTGATGCCGAGATGCCAGGAGTGACCGTGTTCCCCGGTGGTGGCCAGCCCAATATGCAGCAGCTCCTCCAGCAGGCCCAGAAGATGCAGCAGGACCTCGCGCAGGCCCAGGAGGAACTGGCGCGGACCGAGGTCGACGGGCAGGCGGGCGGCGGTCTGGTCAAGGCCACCGTGACCGGCTCCGGTGAACTGCGCGCCCTGGTGATCGACCCCAAGGCGGTCGACCCCGAGGACACCGAGACCCTCGCGGACCTCGTGGTCGCCGCCGTACAGGCCGCCAACGAGAACGCACAGCAGCTGGCGCAGCAGAAGCTCGGCCCGCTGACGCAGGGGCTGGGCGGGATGCCGGGTCTGCCGTTCTGATCCGGCATCCGGGCTGCTTCCGGTCCTCCGGTCTTCTGGACGGGGCGGCTCAGCCACTACGGTGAGACGGGCCGCGGGATCCCGGCAACCGAGTGTCCGGATGGCCGGGGTGTCCGGCGGCCGGTACTCCGGTCGTAGAGCAGCGGCCAGGAGCAGAGGAAAGGCAGTCCGTTGTACGAAGGCGTGGTTCAGGATCTGATCGACGAGCTGGGCAGGCTGCCCGGCGTCGGTCCCAAGAGCGCGCAGCGGATCGCCTTCCACATCCTCCAGGCCGAACCGGCCGACGTCCGCCGGCTCGCCCACGCCCTGCTGGAAGTGAAGGACAAGGTCCGCTTCTGCTCCGTCTGCGGCAACGTCGCCCAGCAGGAACAGTGCAACATCTGCCGCGACCCGCGCCGCGACCCCTCCGTCATCTGTGTGGTGGAGGAGTCGAAGGACGTCGTGGCGGTCGAGCGGACCCGTGAGTTCCGGGGCCGCTACCACGTGCTCGGCGGGGCGATCAGCCCCATCGAGGGCGTCGGCCCCGACGACCTGCGGATCCGGGAGCTGCTGGCGCGGCTCGCGGACGGCACGGTCACCGAGCTGATCCTGGCCACGGACCCCAATCTGGAGGGCGAGGCCACGGCCACCTACCTGGCCCGGATGATCAAACCCATGGGTTTGAAGGTCACCCGGCTGGCCAGTGGTCTCCCTGTGGGGGGAGACTTGGAATACGCCGACGAGGTCACGCTGGGACGTGCCTTCGAGGGGAGACGACTTCTCGATGTCTGACGCCATGCTGCACGCCGTGAACCAGGACCCCGCCGATTTCGCGGTCCAGATCGCGGACTCGGTCGAGTCCTTCATCGTCGCTGTGACGGAAGTCGCGAAGGGCGACGAACCGGACAGCGCCGTACCGTTTCTGCTGCTGGAGGTCTCCCAGTTGCTGCTGACCGGCGGCCGGCTGGGTGCACATGAGGACATCGTTCCGGACGAGCGGTACGAACCGGACACCGGGCCGGAGCCGGACGTGGACGAGCTGCGGGAGCGGCTCGCCCGGATGCTGGAACCGGTCGATGTGTTCTCCGAGGTCTTCGATCCGTACGAGCCCCGCAAGGCGCCCGTCGCGTTCCGCATCTCGGACAACATCGCGGACATCGTCACCGATCTGCGGCACGGCCTCGCCCACTACCGGGCCGGGCGCACCACCGAAGCGCTGTGGTGGTGGCAGTTCTCGTACTTCTCCAACTGGGGGCCGACCGCTTCGGCGACCCTGCGGGCGCTCCAGTCACTGGTGTCGCACGTCCGGCTGGACCAGCCGCTGGCCGAGCTGGACGGACTGGACACGGACGAGGACCTCGCCGAGGAAGCGCTGGCCGAGGAGGCCGGGCGGGTGATGGCGGCGGAGATCGCCGCACCGCTGGGGCTGCGCAGCCCCTGACCCGTACCGCGGACCCGTGGCGGCTTCGGCCCTGTCCGGGTGGACGCGGCGCGTCCGTTCCTGTGAGGCCGCCCACATGGTGCGTACCAAGGTCCTCTCCGGGGCAGTAGGCCTGCCGGGCGGAACTGTTCATCAGGCGAGCCGGGCATCTCAGCATGTGATGTGCCGGAGGCCGGACCGGGGCCGCTCGTTAAACTGGGCCGACCGCAGACCACAGGACTGCGGCGGAAGAAACCGAGCGAGGAGCGCACGTGGGCCTTGTCGTGCAGAAGTACGGAGGCTCCTCCGTTGCCGATGCCGAAGGCATCAAGCGCGTCGCCAAGCGGATCGTGGATGCCAAGAAGGACGGCCACCAAGTGGTCGTCGTGGTCTCCGCGATGGGCGACACGACGGACGAGCTGATCGACCTCGCGGAGCAGGTGTCGCCGATCCCTGCGGGCCGCGAGTTCGACATGCTGCTGACCGCGGGGGAGCGGATCTCCATGGCCCTGCTGGCCATGGCGATCAAAAACCTGGGCCACGAGGCCCAGTCCTTCACCGGCAGCCAGGCCGGCGTCATCACCGACTCGGTCCACAACAAAGCGCGCATCATTGATGTCACGCCGGGCCGGATCCGTACCGCGCTGGACGAGGGCAATATCGCCATCGTCGCCGGGTTCCAGGGTGTGTCCCAGGACAAGAAGGACATCACCACCCTCGGCCGCGGCGGCTCCGACACCACCGCCGTCGCCCTGGCCGCCGCGCTGGACGCCGAGGTCTGCGAGATCTACACGGACGTCGACGGCGTCTTCACCGCCGACCCCCGGGTCGTCCCCAAGGCCAGGAAGATCGACTGGATCTCCTTCGAGGACATGCTGGAGCTGGCCTCCTCCGGCTCCAAGGTGCTGCTCCACCGCTGTGTCGAGTACGCCCGCCGCTACAACATTCCGATCCACGTCCGCTCGTCCTTCTCCGGGCTGCGCGGCACCTGGGTGAGCAACGAACCGCAGGGAGACCAGCAGATGGAGCACGCCATCATCTCCGGAGTCGCCCATGACGTCTCCGAGGCCAAGATCACGGTCGTCGGGGTGCCCGACAAGCCGGGCGAGGCGGCGGCCATCTTCCGTGCGATCGCGGACGCCGACATCAATCTGGACATGATCGTCCAGAATGTGTCCGCGGCCACCACCGCTCTGACCGACATCTCCTTCACGCTGCCCAAGACGGACGGCGCCCGGGCGATCGAAGAGCTGGAGAGGGCCAAGGACCGGATCGGCTTCGAATCGCTGCGCTACGACGACCAGATCGGCAAGATCTCCCTGGTCGGCGCCGGTATGAAGACCAACCCGGGGGTTACGGCCTCCTTCTTCGAGGCGCTCACGGACGCCGGGGTCAACATCGAGCTGATCTCGACCTCCGAGATTCGTATCTCGGTCGTCACCCGTGCCGACGACGTCACCGAGGCGGTGCGCGCCGTGCACAGCCGCTTCGGTCTGGACAGCGACACCGACGAGGCCGTGGTCTACGGAGGCACCGGCCGATGATCCGCAAGCCGGCGCTCGCGGTCGTCGGAGCGACCGGAGCCGTCGGTGCGGTGATGCTGGAGCTGCTCTCCCGCAACGAGGACGTCTGGGGCGCGATCCGCCTCGTCGCCTCCCCGCGCTCGGCCGGCCGCAAGCTGGCCGTGCGCGGGGAGGAGTGCGAGGTCGTCCCGCTGACGGAGGAGGCGCTCGGCGGGATCGACGTGGCGATGTTCCTGGTGCCCGCGGAGGTGTCCGCGCAGTGGGCGCCGGTCGCCGCCGCCAAGGGCGCGGTCGTCGTGGACGCGTCCGCGGCGTTCCGGCTCGACCCGGACGTGCCGCTGGTCGTCCCCGAAATCAATCCCCACGCGATACGGGTACGGCCGCGGGGCATCGTCGCCGGACCCCATGACACCACCCTCGCCATGCTCCCGGCGGTGGGCGCCCTGCATGCCGAGTTCGGGCTGCGGCAGCTGGTCGTCGCCTCGTACCAGGCCGTCAGCGGCGCGGGCCGGGACGCCGTCGCCGTACTGCGGGCGCAGACCGCGCTGGTCGCGGGGACCGGACTGGGCGAGACGCCCGGGGACGTACGCCGCGCCGTGGAGGCGACGGCGGGCCGCCGCCCGGGCGGCGCGAGTCACGGCGCTTCGGGTGCGGGGTTCGGAGGTTCCGGCGCGGGCTTCGGAGCGCCGGGCTCCGGTACGGGCCACAGTGCTTCGGGTACGGGCTCCGGTGCCGCGGCCACCGGCTTCGGGCCCTTCCCCGCGCCCGTCGCCCTCAACGTCGTGCCCTGGACCGGCGAACCCGCCGAGGACGGCTGGTCCTCCGAGGAACTGGGGCTGCGGGCGGAGGTCCGCAAAGTCCTCGACCTGCCGGGGCTGCACGTCTCGGCAACCTGCGTCAGGGTCCCCGTACTGACCACGCACTCCCTCGCCGTGCACGCCCGCTTCGAAACGGAGGTGACGGTCGCCCGGGCCCACGAGATCCTCGCGACCTCGCCCGGTGTGGTCCTCTTCGACGATCCGGCGGCCGGGGAGTTCCCGACGCCCGCCGATGTCGTCGGCACCGATCCGACCTGGGTGGGCCGGGTACGCCGGTCGCCGGACGACCCCTGCGCCCTGGAGCTCTTCGTCTGCGGGGACAACCTCCGCAAGGGCGCCGCGCTGAACACCGCTCAGATCGCCGAGTCCGTCGCACAGTCGCTGACGCCCTCCCACCCTGTCCGATGATCGGTTCGCGGCTTATTTCGGGCCCTTCGACCTGTCTAAATGGTGCCTACACTTTGTAGGATCTGTGAACGCCCCGTGAGTGCAACCGCAGGTCCGTACCGGCTCGGCGCGGGTGCGAAGATGGCCAACGGTTCCCTACTCCCGTACTGCAACCGTCAGTTGGGCGGGGAGCGTCTTTGCGGGCACCGCCGGTCGGCGCCGCGAAACAGGGGCATTGGGGAAGAGCGACGACGCATGGCTGCAGAGAACTCACGGTCGGAAACCGAAGCATGCGCGTACAACCCTGAGGGGGGGACGCGGGTCCAACAGACGTGGCAGAGGTACTCGACTTCGCAAGGGTGGCGGCACCCGGTGTCTCCGTACGCCCTTTCCGCAGGCCGCGCCTGCCGGGGGGCATGCCGGTGATCGCGCCCGTGCCGTCCACGCCCTCGACGCCCCCCGGAGCCGCGCTCTCCCCGGGCATCCCCGCCCAGCGGGAGAACGCCGCGGCCGCGGCACCGGCCGTGGCCCTCGGCACGACCGTCGACCACCTCACGGAGACCTACCGCGCGCACTACCGCTCCCTGCTGGGACTGGCCGCGCTGCTCCTCGACGACACCGCCTCCTGCGAGGACGTCGTCCAGGAGGCCTTCATCCGGGTGCACTCCGCGCGGAACCGGGTCCGTGACCCCGAGAAGACCCTCGCCTATCTGCGGCAGACCGTCGTCAACCTCTCCCGTTCGGCGCTGCGCCGGCGCATCCTCGGCCTCAAGCTGCTCTCCAAGCCGATGCCCGACATGGCGAGCGCGGAGGAGGGGGCGTACGACCGGCTGGAACGGGACGACCTGATCAAGGCGATGCGCGGCCTCCAGCGCCGTCAGCGCGAGGTCCTCGTCCTGCGGTACTTCGCGGATATGACCGAGGCCCAGGTCGCCCAGACGCTGGGCATATCCCTCGGTTCGGTGAAGGCGTACGGCTCCCGTGGCATAGCGGCCCTGCGGGTGGCCATGGGGGCCACGAAGTGAGCGGCGGGCACGGCAAGGACCCGGGTACCGGGCAGAACGAGCAGCCGGAGGGGCAACCGGACGGGCCGCTCGACGACCGGACGGAAAACGGAAACGTGAACAACAGGCCGGACAACGGATACGGCGCGGATGCGCCGGAGCCCTCGGAACAGCGGGACCCGCGGCCCGGACACGCCGCCGCCCCGGGCCCCGGCGCGGGCCCCGGACCGGATTCCGGCTCCGACCCCGGATTCGACCTCTCGTCCGATCTGGGGCAGCTCTTCCACCATGCGGTCGACGGGCTCCAGCCCTCCGACGGCGCCCTGGACCGGCTGCGTACGGCCGTTCCCGCGCGGCGTGCCCGCAAGCGGCAGATGCTGGTGGGCGCGGTCGCCGCGGTCGTACTGACCGGGACCGCGGTGCCCGCACTCGTCCATGTGGCGAGCTCCGGCGGCACCACCAGCACCAACACCGCCAACGCCGGGCACGACCAGCCGACCGGCGGCGAGGGCGAACCCTCCGGCACCTCCGGCGGCGGGGACGACGCCGAGCGTCCCCGGCCGGATTCCGGCAAGGGCCGGGACGACGAGACGGGCACCCGCCCCGGCGGCCCTTCGACGGGCCCTTCGGACGGCAACTACACGGCCAAGAACCCCGAGGCCACCGGCGGCAGCGGCGACGCACCCGCCGACTCCTCCCCGGCCTGTGAATCCGCCCAGCTCGGCGTCACATCGGCGGCGGCCGATGCACCGGACGCGGACGGCAAGGTGTACGGCGCGTTCCGGGTCGCCAACGTCTCCAAGAGCGAATGCGCGGTCAAGGGCGAGGGCACGATCGCCTTCACCGTCAGCGGCGCCGCCGACCAGTCGAAGATCAACGTCGTCGACCACACCGGCGGCGACGCGGCCCCGGGCCTGCCCTCGCCCGCGAAGGAGCAGCAGACCCCGCTGGTGCTGAAGCCCGCCTCGGCGTACGAGGTGCGGTTCGCGTTCGTCCCGGACGAGAGCTGTCCCACCGGCCAGCCGTCCCCGGACCCCTCCGCCACGGAGGGCACGACCACCGGTGGCACCGGCAGCCCCGCGGGCCCGCCGCCCACCGGGACCGAACCGCAGCTGAGCGGCTCCGACCCGGCTTCCACCGAAGGCAGCGTCTCGGTCACCCACACCGCCGACCCCGGCGCCCCCACGGCCGAGGCCACCATCCCCAACGCCTGCTCCGGCACGATCTACCGGACCGGCGTCCTGGGCGGCTAGCCGTTGAGCGGACGGCCTCTGGGCGGAGGACCGGTCATGGGGAAAGGGCGGACCATGGGCGACGGGCTTCCCGCGGACGGCGGCACCTCTGCGGATGACGGTACGGAGACACTCCGCAGCTATCTGCACGGGTGCTACGAGCGGGGCGACCGGGTCGGCTTCCTGCTCCACGACGGCCGTGATTTCCTGGGCTGGGTCCTGGACGTCCACCCGTCCCCGGCCGGGGACGGCGAGACCGGTGAGGACGGCGAGGCCGGAGAGGCCGGTGACTGCGACTCGGACCTCCCGGAGCGCCCCGCGTCCATGACCGGTCCCTGCGCCCTGCTCGGCTGGGCCCCCAGCCCCTTCCACGCCCAGGCCTCCGCCGACGGCTCCTGGGCGCCCGACGACGAGTGGATCCTGCTGACCGCCGTCGTCCCGGGCTCCCCGTCCCGCCGCACGCGTGCCACTCCCGGCTGGATTCCCTACCCCGGCTGAACACCGGCAGGGCGGGCGCGGGCGTCTCCGGGTCAGACCGAGGTGCGCCCGGCCGCCGAGCCCGTACCCGTACCCGTGTCCGAGCCTTGGCCCCGGCCTTCCGCACCACCGGGACCCGGCACCGCAGCCGCAGCCACGGGAGCCGCCTCGGCCGCACCGGCACCCGCGTCCTCGCCGCCCGTCGCCGTCTCCGCTTCCAGGGCCAGCCCCAGTTCCTCGTCCTTCAGCATTTCCACTTCACGCCGGAACAGCCGGACCCACATAAAGAGGATGAACGCCACCCCGGCGAACCACTCGCCCGAGTACCCCAGGTTCTGGAAGGCCTTCAGGTCCAGCCCGGCACCCTCCGGCAGGGTCGCCGGTACGGGCCGCAGGCCCGCGTCCGCCTCGGTGAGGGTGACCCACCCGTCGTACACCTGGTCCGGGACCACATTGACCAGCGACGCCGCACTGATCATGGCCAGCTGTCCCCGGGGCAGCCCGCCCGCCGCGTGGACCCCGTCCTTGCCGACGGTCTCGGAAGCCTGGAGCGCACCCTCGACCGAGACCCGGCCCCCCGGCGCCGCGGGCGCCGCGGCACCCTCCGGAAGCCAGCCCCGGACCACCGGGAGGGCCCGGCCCCCGTCGGTCTTCAGCAGCGTCAGCACATAGGAACCGGTCCGGCCCTCCAGCTGCCGCCCCGGGACGAGGAACTGCTCGCCGTAGCTCCCGGAGGCCGTCGCCGTCCGGCCGGACGTCTCCTTGTCGACGGGCAGCAGCTCGTCCAGCGGCGTCGGCCTCAGCTCCTCCGCCGTCGGCGCCCGCTCCGCCTCCTTCTGGGCCTCGGCGCGATCCTCGAACCGGCCGAGCTGCCAGGTCCCCATGAAGATGCACAGCGGGATCGCCAGCGCGACGAAGACATTGATGCCCCACCAGCGGGGCGTCAGCAGGAACCTGTACACCCCTCCACGGTACGGAACGCCTTCCGGCTACTCCTGCGCGCCCCCCTCTCCGGCCGGGCCGTCCTGACGCCCCGCGCCGCCGCCCGGGCCGGGCAGATGCGCCGCCGCGAACGCGATCTCCATCGCCACCTGCTTGATCCGCTCCTCGACCACCAGAGAGCCGTGCCCCGCGTCGTACCGGTAGACCTCGTGGACCGCGCCCCGGGCGGCCAGCCGGTCGACGTAGTTCTCCACCTGGCGGATGGGACAGCGCGGGTCGTTCACCCCCGCCGAGATATAGACCGGCGCCCGCACCGCATCCACATAGGTCAGCGGCGACGACGCCGCGAACCGCTCGGGCACCTCCTCCGGGGTCCCGCCCAGCAGCGTGCGGTCCATCGACTTCAGCGCCTCGATCTCGTCGTGGTACGCCGTGACGTAGTCCGCGACGGGCACCGCGGCCAGACCCAGCGCCCAGGCCCCCGGCTGGGTCCCCAGCCCGAGGAGGGTGAGATAGCCGCCCCAGGAGCCACCCGCCAGGATCAGCCGCTCCGGATCGGCCAGCCCCGACGCCACCGCCCACTCGCGGACCGCCGCGATGTCCTCCAACTCGATCAGCCCGACCCGGTGCTTGAGCGCGTCCGTCCACGCCCGGCCGTAGCCCGTCGAGCCCCGGTAGTTCACCCGGACCACCGCATAGCCCTGGTCCACCCAGGCCGCCGGGCCCGCCGCGAAGGAGTCGCTGTCGTGCCACGTCGGGCCGCCGTGGATCTCGAAGACCGTCGGCAGCGGACCCTCCGCCCCCGCGGGCCGCTGCACCAGCGCATGCACCTTCCCGCCCGGCCCCTCCACCCAGACGTCCTCCACCGGCACCGACTCCGGCGCCTTCGCACCCGGCGGGTCCAGCACGATCCCGCCCGCCGTCGACCGCACCTGCGGCGGCAGCGCCGCCGACGACCACAGATACTCGACCTCGCCGCCCGGGCGGGCCGTCGCCCCCGAGACCGAACCGGCCGGACTGTCGATCCGGGTCAGCCCGCCCGACGCCAGGTCGTACCGCCACAGCTCACCGCGGGCCTCGAAGCTGTGCGCGACCAGCAGCCCGGAGCCGTCGGGATACCACTCGGCGTTCACATCGCCCGGCAGGTCGATCGCCAGCGGCGTCTCGGCCCCGGAGGCCACGTCCCAGATCATCGGCTCCCAGCGGCCCCGCCGCTGATGCCCCACCAGCAGCCGGGTGTCCCCGTCGACCGGGGCGAAGCCGAGGACCTCCAGCCCCAGCTCCTTGGTGCCGCCCTCGGTGTCGTCCAGCTCGGCGACCGTCTCACCGCCGAGGCCGACCACCCGCAGCGCCGAGTGCATCGCATCGCCGTGCTCGGTGTGCTCGACGGCGATCAGTGTCCCGTCACGGGACAGATCGCCCACCCCGGCCGACTCCCGGTGCCGGTAGATCTCCACCGGCGGGCTGCACGCCGCCGCGTTCCGGACGACATGAATCGTCGTGCCGTCCTCGTCGGTGGACCGCCCGACCACCGCGACGCCGTTCCGGCCGATCGCCAGCCCCGCCGGATACGACGGATCCAGCCCCGGGGCGGCCGGCACGTCCGGCCCGCCGCCGAAGGGCTGCCGCAGCCATATGCCGAACTCGTCCCCGTCCTTGTCCGAGAACCACCAGATCCACTCGCCGTCCGGAGACAGCACCCCGTCGGTCGTGCCGTTCGGCCGGTCGGTGACCTGCCGCTGCTCGCCGCTCGCCCGGTCCCATGCGTACAACTCGTACGTCCCCGTCGCATTGGAGACGAAGAGGGAACGGTCCGGAGCGTCCTGCGCCCAGTCGGGAAGCGACACGCGCGGCGCCCGGAAGCGCTGCTCCCACAACGGGGACTGCCCGGGAAGCGACGACGCGGACCCCTGAGCCGCGGACCCCTGAGCCGCGGACCCCTGAGCCGCGGACCCCTGAGCCGCGGGCGTCCGAGCCGCGGAACCCTGCGGTGAGGACGGCGACGAATGCTGCGGCGACTCCGGCGCGTCCGGCTGTGTGTTCTCAGTCATGACCCCATTCTGCGCCGGGCGCCGACAAACCGTTCGCGCTGTCCGCAGCCTGTGGATAACGTCGGGATTCATGTACCTGCGAGAGATCCCCGAAGGCTGGCGAGAGACCAATAAATCCAACTGGGACGAGCGCGTCCCCATTCATATGACCGGTGACTTCTACGAGATCGACGCCTTCCTCGCGGGCAAGGACCCGCTGCGCGATTTCGAAGTCGCGGAGGTCGGTGACGTGAGCGGACGCAGCCTGCTCCACCTCCAGTGCCACATCGGCCTCGACACCCTGGGCTGGGCACGCCACGGCGCCTCGCGCGTCGTCGGCCTCGACTTCTCCGAACCGGCCGTCGAGAGCGCCCGCGCGCTCGCCGCGAAGATCGGTCTGGGCCCGGAGCGCGCCGCGTTCGTGGCCGCCGATGTGTACGACGCCGCGGCAGCCGTGCCCGAAGGGCCGTACGACATCGTCTACACCGGTGTCGGAGCCCTCAGCTGGCTCCCCGACATCAAGCGCTGGGCCGAGACCGCGGCGTCCTTCGTGGCGCCCGGCGGATTCCTCTACCTCGCAGAGTTCCACCCGATCACCGACGTCCTCGACGACGAGACCGGTTCGCGCATCGTCCACGACTACTTCGCCCGCGAGCCGTGGCAGGAGGACGAGCCCGGAACGTACGCCGACCGGTCCGCCGAGACCGTCCACAACCGAACGGTGGAGTGGCAGCATCCGATCGGCGAGGTCGTCTCGGCGCTCTGCGCCACCGGGCTGCGGCTGGAGTTCCTCCACGAACACGACGTGTCGCTGTTCGAACGCTTCGACTCCCTGGAGAAGCGGGACGGCTACCTCCGCTTCCCGGCCGGGCAGCCGCGGGTCCCGCTGATGTACTCCCTGAAGGCGAGCCGACCGGCTGCCTCCTGACCACCGGCCGACCACCGGCCGACCCGCCGGTCCCGGGTGCCGCCCCGCGGTCGCCGCGGGCGGCACCGTACCGCCCTGACCGGGTCCGGCCGGCACCGTACTGTCGTGACCGGGCCCGGCCGGTCCGAGCCCCGGCCTGGCCCGGGCGACAGCCGCACGTACCGCCGTGACCCGTCTCAGCGGGCGCTGCCCCCGGCCCCCGCGGGCGGCAGCCGTACCACCGCCACCCCGCCGTCGAGATCCACGACGGAACGATTCGGCGGAGCGCCGTCCTCGTCGTCGTCCTTCATCAGCAGCGAACTCTGCCGCTCCTTCAGCTCCGTGGCCTTGCCCGGGGAGAACGCCGCGTGCAGTTGCTCGAAGCCGGTGGCGGACACCCGCCCGGTCCGTTTGCCACGGCCCGTCGCCCGCATCAGATAGTCGACGAAGGCTATGACCGTGAGCAGGATCACCAGCCCCGGAAGCGTCATGAAAATGATGAACTGCATGCGTCAGTCTCCGTCGAGGTCGGGGGACGGGCCGGGGGTCCGCGCAGGTGTCCCCAGCACGGCGACGGCGGCCGCATAGCCGGGCCCGGCGGGGAGATCGGTCAGCGCACAGGGGAGTTCGGCCCCCATGGGCCGCTGCTGCGGGACCGGCCCCGCGCCTACGTGAATGCCACTGACCCCCTCGCCCAGCCCGGCGCCGGTCGCCTTCAGCACGGACTCCTTACGGGTCCAGCAGCGGGCGAAGGCCAGTGGCCGGTCCGCCGGATGCAGCGCGTCCAGTTCGGTCCGCTCATGGGGATGCAGCTGCCGGCTCACCTCAGCGACCGTCTGTTCGCCCGGGACCACTTCGACATCCACCCCCACGGCGGTGCGGGCGAGCGCGATCAGCACTCTGCCGTCCGTCGTACGGCTGGTGTGCGAGAGGGAGAAGTGCACCCGGTCTTCGGGGACCGCGGGCCGCCCGTGGGGCCCTCCGCAGCGGGAGCAGGGACGGCGCTCCATGGCGACGGCGGCGGGGGCGATGCCCAGATGCATGCCCAGCAGCCTGCGCAGGGCCACGTGCGCCACCGCATAGGCATGGCGGTCCTTAGGGCGTAAGAAGGCGTCCAGCCGGGACGACTCCTCCGCGTCGAGGAGATGGCGGTGGGACAGTGCCTCCTCGGCCAGCTCGGCCACCCGGCCGTACCAGACCAGGTCGACGCCCGGGGGTGGTGCGAGGTGCTCGGCGGTCGTGGCCATGTAAACCTCGTCTTTTCTGCGGTTCTTCGGTTGTACGGCTACCCGGCTATCCGGCATCCGGTTCTACGGCTACCCGGCATCCGGCTGTACGGCGGAACGGCTGTACGGCCGGGGGACGGCGTTGCCCGCCCGGCGCGAGCCGCCCGGTCCGCGCGGCGGCCGGCCTCTGATCCGGCGCCGTCCGGGCCGGACCTCCAGTGGATCACCCGCTCCGGGAACCGGCAAGGGTCCGCCGCCCGAAGGCAGCGGACCCTGTGCAATCAGTGCGCCGGCACCGTCAGATGTTGACGCCGAAGTCCTGGGCGATACCGCGCAGACCGGAGGCGTACCCCTGGCCCACCGCACGGAACTTCCACTCCGCGCCGTGGCGGTACAGCTCGCCGAAGACCATCGCGGTCTCCGTCGAAGCGTCCTCGCTGAGGTCGTAGCGGGCGAGCTCGGCGCCGCCGGCCTGGTTGACCACGCGGATGAACGCGTTGCGCACCTGGCCGAAGGACTGGCCGCGGCTCTCGCCCTCGTGGATCGAAACGGGGAAGACGATCTTCTCGGCGTTGGCCGGGACGGCGGCCAGGTCGACCTTGATCTGCTCGTCGTCGCCCTCGCCCTCACCGGTGAGGTTGTCACCGGTGTGCTCGACGGCGCCCTCGGGGCTCTTGAGGTTGTTGAAGAAGATGAAGTGCTGGTCGGAGAGGACCTTGCCGGCACCGTCGATCAGGAGCGCGCTCGCGTCGAGGTCGAAGTCCGTCCCGGTCGTGGTGCGGACGTCCCAGCCGAGGCCGACGATGACCGCGGTAAGGCCAGGGGCCTCCTTGGTAAGCGAGACATTGCCGCCCTTGGAGAGGCTGACACCCATGGAAATCCCTGCCCAATCCGGCGCGGGCCGCGCCTTTCTTGACGTTTCCTTTGCCCAATATGCCCAACGAGCCGCCCCCGGGTCCGGTTCCCGGATACGACAAAGACTTCTTGTCGGGTTAGTTCCCGGAAGGCCGCCGCAACAGCCACCGCAGTACCCGCAACACCCACCGCAACACCCACCGCAGCGGCCTCCGCAGCAGCAGTGACGGCGGCTGTTGCGAGGACCCGGACCCGTTTCCCGTACCTCCGGCCGCACCACGGTTCACGCACTCCCGGCAGCTGCCCCCGCCTCCGCCGCCCCCTTCTTCTCCCGCCTCCCTCTCGCACGCTCCAGCAGATGCGCCGTGACGAAGCCGACGACCGCGCAGACCGCGATCAGCGGCGTCTGATTCGACGCGTCCGGCCCGAGCAGCAGCGTGGTCAGCAAGGCGCTGGTGACGGGCAGCCGGGTGACCGCCGCCGTCGCGGTCACCATTCCGAGCGCGAGCCCCGAGGTCGTCCCGAGCCCCGGCAGCCCCGAGCAGGCCACCCCCATCGCCGCCCCGAGCAGCACGGCCGGGAAGATCGGCCCGCCGCGCAGGCTGCCGAGCGCGATGCCCCAGGCCAGCCCCTTGCAGACGACGAGCACCAGGAGCGCGGCGACCGGCCAGGCGCCCGGATCGGCGGCGAGCGCCCCGAGCGTGGTCTGCCCGGAGAGTGCCGCCTCGGCCGGGGACCGGCCGGTGATCAGGGCGTACGCGGCGATGAGCACCCCGACGGCGACGGCGCAGGCCACCGTGCGCGGCGCGGTGCGCAGCTCGGTCCACCGGGCGGTGACCGTACCGATCCGGTGGGCGGAGAACACGATCACGGCGATCAGTACGGCGACGGGCACGCCCCACAGGAAGTCCCCGGGGTCCGGGGTGGTGTTCGGCGGTACGGACGGCAGTTCGAGCGCGCCCGTGGAGAAGCCGGTCCATCTGCCGAAGCCGGTGAAGACGAGCGCGCCGACCCCGCTGGCCAGCAGACAGGGCA
The DNA here is from genome assembly GCF_003932715.1 of Streptomyces tsukubensis. Classification (NCBI taxonomy): domain Bacteria; kingdom Bacillati; phylum Actinomycetota; class Actinomycetes; order Kitasatosporales; family Streptomycetaceae; genus Streptomyces; species Streptomyces tsukubensis. The sequence goes on from NZ_CP020700.1 coordinate 4,315,711, forward strand.
GCAGCAGGACGAAGAGCTGGGTACCGGCCAGCCCCGCCGCTTCGACGACCATCACGACCGCGACCAGCGGCCCGCCGAAGATCGTGGAGATCGCGGTGGTCGATCCGCTCATCGCCAGCACCAGTCCGGCCTTCGGATGGGCGGAACGTTTCACGGACCCGAGGGCGAGGAGCGCGAGACCGCTGCCGAGCGCCATCAGAGGGGCCTCGGGCCCGAGCACCACGCCCAGCGGCAGCGTCGCGAGCGCCGCGATCACGACGCCCGGCAGCGCCGACGGCCCGAGCGGCGGCCCGCCGAGCCCTTTCACCGGCTGGTGACCGCCGCCGCCGGGGAGACGGGTGACGACCGGCACGAGGATCAGCCCGGCCAGCAGCAGCGCGGGCAGCGGCCACCACCAGGGGGCTTCGGCATAGCCGACGGCTTTCGGCAGATCGGTCCAGACGGCACGCTGGAGTTCGTGCTGAAGGCTGACGAAGAGGAAGGCGAGAAGGGCGATCGGGGCGCCGAGGACCGCCGAGAAGAGCAGCAGGGTCAGATATCCGCGGCTTCGAAGAATGTCCCCCAGGGGCACCGCGCTGGCCGTCCCCGGCCCGCTGGGCGCGGCGCCCTGACTCCCCGGGCCCTCCCCCTCGGAGCCCTGCGACTTGGCGCCCTTCCCCGGTGGCCCTCCGGCGGCGGATCCGGAACCGGAGCCGCCGCTCCCGCCCGGTGCCGCGCTTCCCTCGTCCGTACCCATGCCCCCACTCAAAGCCCCGCCGATGCCGCCTGCGCGGGGACGGGCCCGTACGGGTGAGCTTGTGCCCGTACGGACCAGTGCGACTCGCCCGCACGCCGTACCGCCGGTTCGCTGGCTGCACCGGTACGTACAGCCGGCGCAGGCCCGGTATCCGGTACGGCGGCGGCGGAGAGCGACAGCAACGGCGGCGGAGGCGGCGCATGGCACAGGAACCACCGGACGCCACCGGCCCGCCCGACGACCCCCGCAAGATCCCGGGCGACGGCTCTCGCGAAGTCCCGCCCGGCAGCCCCGGCAAGGTCCCGGGCGCCCACACCCCCGATGAACTGAAGCGACTGCGGGAGCGCGTCGCAGCACTGGAGAGCGCGCAGCAGACCGCCGTACGCCCCGGGCACCACCGGGTCCGCGCCTTCTTCTCCGCCCTGCTGATCGTCGTCGGCTGTGTGCTCGCCCCCCTGAGCGTGGTCGCCGCTTGGGCCGCCCAGGAGGTCGGGAACACGGACCGGTACGTGGCGACCGTCGCCCCGATCGCCGCCAACGGCGATGTGCAGAACGCGGTGGCGAACCGGGTCACCGACGCGGTGATGCAGCACATCGACCTCAACACCCTCCTGGAGGGCGTCGCTCCGGCCGACCGGCCCCGGCTGACGGCCGCACTCGGCAAGCTGGGCGGCGCTCTGGAGAACGCGCTCAAGAGCTTCGTCCACGACAAGGCGAAGCAGGTCGTCGCCTCCGACCGCTTCCAGACCTTCTGGACGGACGCGAACCGGAAAATCCACAGCTCTGTGGACAAAGCGCTGACCGGCAGCGGCGGAGGAGCGGTCAAGCTCACCGACAACGCCGTCCAGATCGACCTGGCGCCCGTGATCGACCAGGTCAAAGAGCGTCTGGTGGCCGACGGACTGACCGCCGCCGGCAAGATCCCCGAGGTCCACACCCAGTTCACGATCGTCAAATCCGATGACATCGGAAAGCTGAAGACCGGGTTCCGGCTGCTGCAGCTGGCCGGGTTCTGGCTGCCGGTCCTGGCGATCCTGCTGGTCGCGGCCGGAGTGCTGCTGGCCCTGCGCCGCCGCAGGGCCCTCGTCGCCGCCGCCCTCGGGGTCGCCTTCGCGACCCTGGTCCTCGGCCTGGGACTGACCGTCTTCCGGGCGGTCTATCTGGATGCCCTGCCGCCGTCGGCCTCCCAGCCGGCCGCCGGAGCCGTGTACGACGCGCTGGTCAGGCTGATGCGTACGACCATCCGCATGGTCGTCGTCCTCGGGATCGTGGTCGCGCTGGCCGCCTGGCTGACCGGACCGGGCCGCCGCGCCGCCCTCGTACGGCAGCTCTGGCACTCCGGCATCCGGTCCGTCCGGTCCACCGCCGACCATTACGGCATGCGTACGGGCCCGGTCGGACCGTGGATCCACCGCTACCGCCGCTGGATCGTCTGGGCGCTGGTCGCGGTCGCGCTCGTCGTCTATCTGGTGTGGAGTTATCCCACGGCATGGGTTGTGGTCGGTATCGCTCTGGCCCTGCTGCTCGCCTTCGCGATCGTCGATTTCCTCGATGAGGACCCGGCCGCGGACATCACCCGAACGGGTGCATCCGAATAGCGGTACGAGAGGTCCGGTCCGACGCTCGAATCCGGACCCCGTATGCGTCGGGCGTACGGGACGACGAAGGAGAGTCCCATGACCCAGGCACCACAGCCGACCGGGACCCCGCCGCACAGGTCCGGGGCCCACGGCACCGGCCCCGGTTCATCGGGCAACAGCTCATGGGCGGTCGGCGGGGTCGTTTTCGCCGGGGTCCTGATGCTGTGCAGCGGTGTCCTCGCGATCCTCCAGGGCATCGCGGCCATCAACAAGGACGTGATCTACGGAACGGTCGGGGACTACGTCTACCGGATCAACCTCACCGGCTGGGGCTGGATCCACCTGATCATCGGCATCCTGCTGGTGATCGCCGGCTACGGGGTGCTCAAGAACATGGAGTGGGCGCGCTGGCTGGGCATCTTCCTGGCCTCCATCAGCCTGATCGCCCAGTTCCTGTTCCTCCCGTATCTGCCGGTCTGGGCCCTGATCGTGATCGCGATCGACGTGTTCATCATCTGGGCACTGGCGGTGTACCGCCCGGAGGACCCGGAAGCTCGGCTGCTCTGATCCTTCCCGCGGTTACGGCGGTGGGTGCCGGCCCCGGCACCCACCGCCGCTCCCTGCCCACCGGACTCACCGAACTCACCAGCCCCTCACCGGGTCAGGGTTGCGCTGAGAACATGCGGATCGGTGAGCGTGTACTGCGCCGAACTGGCGATATGCACCGTCGTACCGTGCCGGGCCAGCGCCGTGGGATTCTGCAGCCCGTCCTCCTCGTCCAGTACGGGAGTGCCCTTGCCGTCGCGGACCAGCAGCACCCTGCTGTCGGTGACCCCGGCGACCAGCAGACCGTCGCCGTCGCCGGTGAACACCAGGTCGTCGATCTCGCCCAACCCCTCGGCCACCGTCTCGGGCCGCCCCGCGACGGGCGCGGACCGCGGCCCCGTCACCGGAAACCGCAGTACGGTGCCGCGGTCGTGGTTGGTCACCCAGACCGCTCCGGCGTGGACCCTGATCCCGTTGGCCCCGGCGAACCCCTCGGAATGCCGGGCGAGCAGCGGATCGGCGCTCCACACCACCGCCGGGCCCCCGGCCGCAGGCGCCCGCCACACCCGTCCGGCGAAGGAGTCGGTGATGTAGAGCTGCCGGGACCGGGTGTCCAGGGCGATCCCGTTCGGCAGACCGCCGGAGGGCAGCGCGACGACCCGGCGCGGAACGCCCCCGTCCGCCGCGATCCGCCAGACACCGGTGAGGTCGTCGGTCCCGGTGGCGTACGTGACGTACAGCGTCCCGTCCTCGGCCCGTACGATTCCGCCCGCGTACGGCTCGCCGACCGCGGGCGTCTCGGCCTGCGGCGGCGGGGCGGGCAGCGTGGCCAGGACGCGCAGTTCGCCGGACGGGGTGATCCGGACGATCTGACGGGTGGGCGCGAAGGTGACGACGACCGAACCGTCCGGTTCGGCGACGATGCCCTCCGGCTGCTGCCCGGAGTCGATGTTCAGCCGCGCGGCCCCCCGGACCGGCGCGGCCACCCCATCCGCCTCTTCGGCCCTTTCCATTCGGGCCTTACCGTCGCCCGACCGCGCGGGTGGCTCACCGGCATCCGCCGAGGGTACGGGGGCGACCCGGGTGGACGCCTGGGGCACCGCCCCGGCCTGGGCGACGTACAGAGCAGTCAGAACGACGAGCGCGGCAGCACCGGTGAACCTGCGCGAGGACGACGGGGACTTGTTCACGTGGGTCTCCAGAGCGGGAGCGCAGCTGCGGCACACTCCCGGGGGAGGAGCGCACCGGACCGGCCAGAGGCGTCACCCTATGAGCTGATCCTGTGCGGAGCGCCCCAACCGGCCGAAGAACTCGCGGTTTTCTGCGCGTACGGTCCTTCCCTCGGCCTGCTTCCCGTACCCCTCGCCGCCAAACCCGGGCGCGCTCCTGTCAGCGCCGGGGCTCTTCGGGCCCGCCGCTCGGCCGGTCGTGGTGGTCGAGCAGCCTGGACAGGAGGCCGGTCAACTGCTGCCGCTCCGCGGGCGACAGCGGTGCCAGCAGCGTGTCCTGGGCTTCGGCCAGCGGCTGCTCCAGCCGCCGGAGCTGCCGCCCGCCGTCGGTGGTCAGCGAAATGATGTTGCGCCGCCGGTCGGAGGGGTCGGGGGCGCGCTCGACCAGTCCGCGTCCGGCGAGTTCGTTGATTGCCGCGACCAGGTCGCTGACATGGATGCCGCTACGGCGGCTGAGTCCGGCCTGGCTGAGCGGGCCGGACTCCTCCAACGTCGCGAGCAGGCGGAAGTCGTAGCCGCGGGCGCCGACGGCCGAGAACCCGTCGGCCACCAGCCGGTGTGCGTGCTGGGCGGTCTGGGTGAGCAGCCAGCTGGGCAGGCTCCGCCATCCGGCGGGCGTGTTCTCGGTCGGGTTCTCCATGAAGACGAGTCTACCGAATCATTGGTCACACCTACGATTCCCTGTTACCGTTCAGTCATTGGTTGGGCAAACATTAGCCACCCCAATAAACTCTGGAGTGCAGAGAACATGATCAAGCCGTTCCGCATCGAGATCCCCCAGGCCGACCTCGACGATCTGACCGACCGGCTCGCCCGCACCCGCTGGCCGAACGAGGTCGCCGACGCCGGATGGGACTACGGTTTCCCGCTGGCCCGCCTCAGGGAACTCGCCGAGCACTGGCGCACCCGCTACGACTGGCGCGAGCACGAGAAGAGACTCAACGAACTACCGCACTTCACCACCGAGATCGACGGTCAGAACATCCACTTCGTCCATGTCCGGTCCGCCGACCCCGAAGCCCTCCCGCTGATCCTCACCCACGGCTGGCCCGGCTCGTTCCTGGAGTTCCTCGATGTCATCGAGCCGCTGTCGCGCGACTTCCACCTGGTGATCCCGTCCATCCCGGGCTACGGCTTCTCCGGGCCGACCCATGAACGCGGCTGGGACATCGTCCGTATCGCCCGGGCCTGGGTCGAGCTGATGCACCGGCTCGGGTACGAGCGCTACGGCGCCCAGGGCGGCGACTTCGGCTCCGGCATCTCCACCGCACTCGGCGCGGTGGCACCCGAACAGGTCGTCGGCGTACACGTCAACTACCTGCCGACCCCGCCGGTCCCGGACGCCGGCCTGGAACTGTCCGCGTCGGACGAAGCCCGCCTGGACAAGATCAGAAAGCTGATGGCGAACCGCCCGCCGTACCAGGCTCTCCAGGCCCTCACCCCGCAGACCATCGGCTACGCACTGACCGACTCCCCGGTCGGCCAACTGGCGTGGATTGCGGAACGTTTCGCCCAGTGGACCGACCCCCGCGCCCCGATCGACGACGAGCGGATCCTCACCAACGTCTCGCTGTACTGGCTCACCGCCACCGCGGCCTCCGCCGCCCGCCTCCACCACGACGCTCCGCGCCGGGCCGAACCGTGCCCCGTGCCGATCGGCGTGGCGGTCTTCGCACACGACATCACCCGGCCGGTACGGCCCCTGGCCGAGCTGCGGTACGACATCGGGCACTGGTCGGAGTTCGACCGCGGCGGCCACTTCGCCGCCATGGAAGTGCCCGAACTCCTCGCTGAGGACATCCGGAACTTCTTCCTCACTCGCATCGCGCCGGAGGGGGCGCATGGACCGGAGTGACCCCCGCTGGTTAGGTTCGACCTCATGTCCCATGACGAACCCATGCGTGCAGCGCGTCTGTTGAGTGCCCAGGCGAAGGCGGTACGGCTCTTCGAGACCATCGAGGAACGGGGCCTGATCGCCCCGGGCCAGGGGGAGCGGGCGGTCAGCGACCGTATCCGCGATCTGGCGAACGAACTGTTCGGCACGACCCGGCACTGGCACAAGAGGATCGTCCGCTCGGGACCGAACACCCTCATGCCCTACAAGGAGAATCCGCCGGACCGGGTCATCGGCACGGACGACATCGTCTTCGCGGACTTCGGGCCGATCTTCGAGGAGTACGAGGCGGACTTCGGCCGGACGTTCGTCCTCGGGGACGACCCGGTGAAGCACCGGCTCCGCGCGGATCTGCCGAAGGTCTTCGCAGCGGCCAAGGAGCACTTTGCACAGCACGGTGACATCACGGGCAGAGAGCTCTACGCCGAGGTGTCACGGCTGGCCGACAAGGCCGGCTGGGAACTGGGCGGATGGCACGCGGGGCACCTGGTCGGAGAGTTCCCGCACGAGTCGATCGAGGGTGCGGACATCGAGTCGTACATCGCCCCCGACAACGAAAGCCCCCTCCGCCGCACGGACAAGGCCGGCCGCACCTGCCACTGGATTCTGGAGATCCACCTGGTCCACGGAGAAGGAGAGTTCGGAGGCTTCCACGAGGAACTCCTCACCCTCGGCTGACCATACGCTGCTCAGCGTTGTTACCCGTCTGCCGCCAGCCGGGAAATCTCGGCGGCCACGGCCTCCGGAGTCGGCGCGACGGTGACACGGGCGACCCCGTCCAGGCCGGGATGCGCCCCGACCCGTACCGCATGCCGGGCACCGCGGAGCAGCTCCAGATCGTTGATGTCGTTGCCGAAGGCGTTGTACTCGTCGATCCCCAGCGAGGCCAGCGCCTCCCGCTTCGTCGTCGTACCCGGGGCGAAGTCGATGATGGCCTCGTCGAGGTGGTGGTTCACCGTCATCCCGAGCGCCCGCCCGGCCTCGGCCAGGGCGGCCATATCGGTGGCGTCGACGACCAGGAACTTCACCACGGCGGGCAGCTCGCCCGGCTCGACCCTGCGGGCCAGACCCCCTTGGTCGACACGGCTCAGGATCGGATGCCCGGCGGGCCCGGTGTAGGCGTAGTCCCAGGGCCCGTCGGCCAGATACCCGGCGCGGTACCGCTCGGCCTCTCCCAGGAGCAGCCCCAACTCCTCACCCCCGAAGGCGGCCCGCGCCCGCACCCGGCCACCGACCGACACGAGACTCCCGTTCCCGCCGATCAACGTGGCGGAAGGAAAGGCTCCACCGAGCACGGGCAGCAGATCCCGAACGGGCCGCGCGGAGGCAAACACGAGCTCGTGCCCCGCCCGCTCGCAGTCCCCGATCGCGGAGACGATCCGCTCGTCGATGGAGCGCCCGTCGAAGCAGAGCGTGCCGTCGATGTCGAAAACGGTCGTACGCACGCTGGAACTGGTCACGATCGGATGATATCCACCCCCATCGCGTCCCCAAGGGCCGCCCACCGGCGCTCAAGAACGACCTGCTGGCCGACACCGGACCTGCAGTACGACACGCAGCAACGCCAGAGGACCCTCACCCATCCGGTAAGGGCCCTCTGCCCTGGTACTTCAGCGTCGGGGTGGCGGGATCTGAACCCACGACCTCTCCGTCCCGAAGCAACTTGGGCGAGGGCTCTGCCTGGGGCTGGTGCGCCTCTCACCTGCGTTGATGGCCCCCAGGCGTCCGCGCTTGTCCGCCGTTGTTCGTCGGCGTTGTCACGTGGCTAGACACTCACCGCTCAACGGCCGGTCACGGGCAAGACCGTTGTCAGTAGAGGCTAGAGATGACCTAGTGACCAAGGGGCCTCCAGACTGTCCGCAGGGATGATCTTGGCCCTCGCCAGAATCTCTTCGTCCAGGGCCCGCACAAGGACGCGCAGCTCACGCGCGCTCTTCCTGGGCAGTGCCTGAAGCACTGCTTCGAGGTGCATGCGGAAGCCTGCGCCGTAGCACCCGCACTCTGGGAGGCCGCAATCAGAACCTATGCGTGGGTCTACAAGTTGCCTGAGAGGGCCGTGGGCAAGGACCTTCCAGTGCCAGAAGGCTTCTTCCGTAGCTTCGGGCCAGAAGCGAGTTCGCTCCAGCCGACGCAAGTCGGCTGTGCAGGACCCTGAAAGGTGATCAATCAATGGGTACCTTCGCCGCCTCAGGGGGCGCCCGGGGAGGTCGCCCCGCAGGGCTGATGGGCGCCTACGCGGCATTGCCCCTTCGGTTGTCAGTCATGCGGGCAAGGTACAGAACCAGGCGTCGGGGTGGCTACCGCGTATTCCGGTGGCTGATGCCCCGAGCTTGGGAATCACCGCATCACCGCATCTCTAGGCTTCAGCACTGTTCTGAACTGCGCCTATGGGAGCCAAGGCGTTCCTGGGCAGGCTCCTTGGCGTCCGCTGTTGACTGCTGTTTACCGGCTCATCGGGCACGGATCGGGCACGGCCAACGGGGCCTGCCTTGACGACCGCGTTCATGGCGGCGCGGAACTCGTCCTGGTAGCCCTGCTCGACTTCCGGGCGGAGAGGTCGCTCATCGGAGGGCGGCGTAGTCATGCTGCCTGCCCGGGGAGTGGGGAGCGACCGGCAGGGCTCAGCACGCCTCCGCCTCCGTGGGCTTGGCGCAGAGTTCGGCTGTGATGGTGTGGCCGTGGTGGTCGCCGCTGATGCGGATCTCGGTTGCATAGGCGCTGACCAGGGCCAGGCCCCGGCCTCCGAGCGCGTCATCGTCCGGGTGAGTGATCCGGGGGCGGCTGCTGCTCCCGCCGGAGTCGGTGACCGTGATGGTCGCGGCGGTCTCCGTATAGGTGACGGCCAAGTGGAACCCGCCCCGGCCGCCGCCGCTGTGGGCGATGGCGTTGGTGCCCAGCTCGGTCACGACCAGCAGTGCGTCGTCCGCGCACGGATGAGGGCCGAGGACAGTCCGGGTCCAGCGGCGAGCGCGGCTGACCTCCTGGGGCAGACCGGCGAAGGGGCGTCGATAGGTCGGCACGGTGTGTGTCCTCCATCCCTGATGACCTGCGGGTTCTTACGGCTCTGCGGCCATTCGGCTGACGTGGAGGTTCATGAGCCGTAGAATTAGTACTAGCACCGTACTTGATGTGTGGATACTAAAAGTGCGTGATCGAACTTTTCGTGCGGATGGTTGCCGCATAGCGTTCGCCGTAGGGCGGTGCCTGGCCGTTTCGCCGAGGAGGAAGGAATCCCGGATGTTCGGGCTGATGGTGCGGTTCACGTGCAAGGACGAGGCTGCCGCTGCCGCGTTCGACGAGCTGGTGACGCGGACCGGCGAGCACATTCGTGCGAACGAACCTGGAACGGTGATCTACACCGTCCACCGCGTTGACGGCCGGCCGCTGGAGCGGATCTTCTACGAGCTCTACCGCGACACCGCCGCCTTCGAGGTGCACGAGTCGCAGAACTACGTACGGGAGTTCCTCGAAGAGCGGGATCAGTACCTCTCCTCGACCCAGGTGGACCGCCTGGACTTCGTATCGGGCAAGGGTGTCGACGGTGAGCGCTGAGTACGAGAAGTCCCTCGGGCGGAAGATCGCCTTCAACCGCAAGCGGCGGGGGCTGTCGCAGAAGGAGTTCGCCGGGCTCCTCGGCCGGTCGGAAGCCTGGGTCTCCCAGGTGGAACGCGGCGTCCGCCGTATCGACCGGATGACGGTGCTGGAGAAGGTCGCCGAAGTCCTTGATGTGCCTGTTGCCGAGCTGGCTGCAGAAGCGCCGATCGTGGCGTCCGTCTCCGAGAGTGAGCCTCCTGGGGCGAGCCGACTGCGGCTCGTCCTCAGCTCGGCCCACTCGCTCAAAGCGATTCTCGGGCAGCCCGAACCGCCCGACATCCCCACCCTGCGGGCCGATGTGGAGCGGGCCTGGTCCCTGACGCACGAGGGCAACTACGCGGACCTGGCCGAGCTGCTGGAGGACCTGGTCCCGCGCCTGGAGTCGGCCACCCGTGCGGGCGTCGAAGAGGAGCGTCCCGGACTGTTCCGGCTGCTCGCCGCGATGTACCACACCTGCAGTGCCGCGCTGGCGAACTCGGGTGAGCCGGAGGCCGCGTGGATTGCCGTGGACCGTTCCGTGGTCGCCGCCGAGCGTGCGGGGGACCCGCTGCTGATGGCCGCGGGCGAGTTCCGGCTCTCGATCGTCTTCCTCGGGGCACGTCACTACGAGCAGGCCGCCCGCGTGTCGGGAAGTGCCGCGGACGCCCTCGCGCCACTGGCCGAGGACGGTGAACCCGAAGCCGTCGCGATGCGAGGGGCGCTCACCCTTCAGCGCGCCGTGGCCGCCGGCCGGTTGAACTGCGCGGACGACGCCTACGCCTACCTCCGTCTGGCAAAGGAACTGGCCGCGCAGGTCGGTGACGGGCGCAACGACTACAACACCGAATTCGGACCCACCAATGTGGCGCTCCACGAAGTCGCCGTCGCCGTCGACCTGGGGGACGCCGGGATCGCCCTGCGCGCGGCGGAGGACGTGGACGCCTCCGGACTGTCCTCGGAGCGGCAGGCCCGCTTCGGAATCGACCTCGCCAAGGCGCACGCCCAGCGCCGTCAGATCGACCGGGCCGTCGACTCCCTGGTCAGGGTGCGCGGACTGCTCCCCGAGATGTTCCGCGCCAAGCCCGCCGTCAAGCAGCTGGTGGCCGACCTGCTGGCGATGAGTCCCCTGCCGTCCGATCAGCTTCGGGAGCTCGCGCGGGAGTTGGGCGTACAAGAAGTGCGGACTAGTACCTGAAGTACTAGACGGTACTTCGCGTGCGAGTTACTGTGGTGTGTGTCGGCAGACTCCCTCTCGCATCCGGTGCGTGAGGGTGGGCTGACATGCGAACGCGCTGGTCAGGAAGGCAGACCTGTCCGGCGCGGGAGTGATACGGCCACAGAAACAAATGTGGCCTGAGCGGGAGGCAGCCCACTCAGGCCGGGTGCGTCTTTGGCATCAGCGCTCCTTGAGCGTATCGCGCCCGACCCGACCTATAAGCGGTCAACCTCCCCATGTGTACCACTTGATGATTATTTGCGCCCTCGTGTGGGCGCTGCACAAGGGAGTACATCCAGATGCGTTCCATTCGTGTGGAGACCTCGGCGGCGACGATCCTGCTGACCGAGGCTCCCGAGCCCAAGGTTCGCGACCGGAAGACCGGCGAGATCGCCGAGGACGCTGTCAGCGGTGAGACGTTGATGTCCCTGGGCGTCGTGTACATCGAGGACGGGGAGTCGTCGCTGGTCAAGGTCGTTGTGCCGGAGAGCGGGGTGGCGGAGGGGTCGGCGCTCGGTGCGCCGGTTGCGCTGCCGGGGCTGGTTGCCCTGCCCTGGGAGAGCACGTTCAACGGCCAGCAGCGGCACGGCATTGCCTTCCGAGCCGCCGCCTTCACCCCGGCCGTGTTCCCGGCCTTCGCAGGGGCATCGGCGTGATGATCGACGCTACGGACATGCTGCTCGCAGGCAGCCTCCCCGCCTTATGCGCTGCTGGCGCCGTGTACGCCCGGATGTCGTATCCGGGTCTGTACTGGCCGTCCGCGCTCCGGGCTCGGCTCGGTGTCCCTCAGCCGATGGCCGATGCCATCGCCACCCATCTGCGAGAGGAACGAACACCGTGACCGTTGACCGCCGTTTCCGTAGCGTGGCCCGCATCGGATCCGTTTGGGTGGGGAGCGCGTACGACCACTACGGCCGGGAGAAGCACACCGCTGCCTGTACGGCTCCGCGCTGCGGCTTCTCCGTCGACTATGACTCCCGCGCCGCCGCCGAACTCGCCGCCCGCACCCACCGCTGCCCCGTCCGCTGAAGGAACGTGACCATGGCAGTGAGTCTCCCGCCCGTCTTCGTTCTGGGCGTCGTCACCTGGGCCGCCATCAAATCTCGGCATCCGCCTGTGGGCCGATGCGGGCGCCAACCGTGTGCTGATGCGCCCATGCGATGGTGGAGTCGACCGAGACATCCCGATCGGATCCCGCCCGCTGCAGGGACGTGGTCCGGACCTGCTGGACCAAGCATTTCTTAGGTGCCGTCGGCAGACCACAATCGGTGGCGGGCGTAGACCGTCTTCCAAGGCCCGAACCGTTTAAGCCGGTCACCAGTCACAAATCACATGAACCCTGGTTCTCAGTCCGCGACGAAAGGCGCATATCCGACCGGGAGCTCGCTCACCTCAAGGTCCGAGAAGAGCAGGGTCAGATCGTGCGCGTTGGTCTCGATGTGGACCTCACGGAAGTCGATCCCGACAGCCTTGGACCAGTGGCGGGTGGCCTCCGACTCAGGGCGAAGCTCGGCACCGTACATCTCGTGGTACTTCGCGCCCCAGACATAACTACCGGGGTTGGGATCAGCGGTTTCGCGGTCGAGTAGACGGTCGTCCAGGGAATCCCGCCAGGTATCCGTGGACAGGAACGACTCGCATCGGGCCTCGACGCAGTACCGGAAGAGAAACCGCAGGTAGGTCGGCGGGCTCTGGACGCCGTTCGACGCGTCGACGATGACCTCGTAGTCGCGCATGTAGGGGGTGTATCCGTGGTGCACGACAAGGTGTCCGACGGTCTCGTTCAGCGTCCGCTGAAGTTCTGCGGTGTCCATGTCGCCCTTCTACCTCACTCGGTAAGCCCTTCGACAGCGAGATTCCGAGGCGTTGGGCACCCGTCGCCCGAGAGATCGCCCGGACAAGTCCCTCGACTCCGCACGGCTCCCGGCGGGAGCCTGCTGGTCCGCTGCAACAACCGCCGTACGACCCGGTGCGCGGCATGTGCGGAGGTCTACCGGAAGGCAGATCCGGCCCGTGATCCAGACCGGCGTCGTCGTCATGGACGGCATCTTCGGCACCGACCAGTCGCGGTAGTAACGCGGGAATCGACAGTCACGCAGTTAGACACGCAGCAATGCCAGAGGGCCCTTACCGATTCGGTAAGGGCCCTCTGACCTGGTACTTCAGCGTCGGGGTGGCGGGATTTGAACCCACGACCTCTTCGTCCCGAATGAGGTCCACCCAAGATCCCCACCACCCCGAACGACGTTTCCCCTGGTCAGCGCCGTGGGCTCGAACGGTCTGGGGCAGTCTCAAGAGGGCTCGGTGAGCAGATCGGCTCCCAGCTGGCTCCCAAGCCTCCCGATGTCATCTTGGGAGCCATTAAGCTTGGGGGCGCTCGATAACCCCTGTTATCGAGCGCCCGTAGCGGCTCCAGCGAAGAGCGACCGTAGTTTTTGGATACGCGGGAGGCGGTACTGCCGACGGGGCAGTCAGGTTGTCCTGCGAACAGGATCTTGAAGGGGGGGAGGGCGTCGTGGTTCACCATAGGGTTTCCGTGCCGGGCTCATCTCACCCCTTCGCGGCTGTGCCGTACGTCTCCATGTCCGAGATCGCGACGCTCGCGCGGGTGAAGCGTCCCGTGGTCTCGACGTGGCGGCGACGGTACTCGCATTTCCCGGCACCCGTCGCGGGAAATGCCGGCCGGCCCTTGTTCGACGGCGGGCAAGTGGCGGAGTGGCTGATCTCCTCGGGTCTGGGAAACACCGACCATGCGGAGCTTCGTTCTGATGTGGCCCTCTTCGGCATCGTGGCACTGACGGACCGATTCAGTGGGTGGCAACTCATTGAGGTCCTGGGCAGCCTGCTGTGCCTGCGCAGGCTCGACGGCCGCCCACTGGCCGGTCCTGACGTCGGCGCTGACAACGACGATGACCGGACGCTGTGGGCCGCGGTGATGCACCGAGCTGAGCGGATGGACGCCGAGGACGAGTTCGTCTTGCGCGAGCTGCGCTCAGTCGACGCTGCCGCCGCCCCGCTCGTCCGGTTCGCAGAGGACCTGGCTGACGCCGCCTACAACGAGCGAGGCGCGTACGAACGGCTGCTGGCTGCCCGTGCCCGGCTCGGCGTGGACGCTCTCGCCGCAGATGCCGTGTCCCCCGAGCTTCTGAGCCTGATCACCCAGCTCGCGGACCTGCGTGTCCGCCTGGAACGCGACCAATCGATCACCCTCGCCGACCCGCATGCACGCGCTGGCGACCTGCTTGCCGCGCTGCTGCGCGAGGCCGACGACTGCGAGAACATCACCGCCTTGGCCGCCGAGCCGGACGAGCGCCTGGCCCGCATCGCCCGTCGCCGCTTGCTGCTCGCGGGCGTCGACGAGCTCGCACTCGACGTGCAGACCGGCAACGACCTCGAGGAACGCCTCGCGGACCCCGATCTCATCGTGACTCAGCTCCCGTACCGCCCAGGTGAGGACCGCTCGGCCCTCGCCGCCCTTGAGGGCATCGAGCGCGTGGCCGACCTTCTCGCCTCCGGCTGCACGGCCCTCGTGCTGGGCCCCGCCGACGCCCTCGTCGACGCTCTGCGGGGCACGGAGGAGTCCCAGCTGCGGTCAGAGCTGCTGCGCAGAAATATCGTCGAGGCCGCCATCGCTCTGCCCGGCGGCGTGCTTCCTCACCGTCCCGGCTACCGTCCGGCTCTCTGGGTACTCACCCGCGACCCCGTTTCGGCAGCGGACGGCAAGGTCTTACTCGCCGACATCAGCGCCGTCTCCTTGACCGAAGACGTATGCGCCCGGCTGGCTGAAGACGTACTCCTCTGGCGCGCCGAAGGCTTCCGCGCACTCGACGGCCACGACCCCCGCTACGGACGCGCGGTGGACGTCGCTGTCCTGGACCGTTCCTTCGGCGGCCCGCTGACCCCGCCCGCGCCGCCTGCCTCCGCGATCTGGTCGCGCACGACGACAGAGCGTCCCGCACTTATCGCTGAAGCCGAGGCCTGCCTGGAGCGTGCGGCCGACGAGGCTGGGTCGTACGAGGACACGCACGGTCCGTTCCGCGGGCGCGTGCTGCGCCGCGTCGGCCGGATGCCCCGGCGGACCACTCTCGGCGCGCTCATCGCCGAGGGCAGGGTGAGCAGGCTCAAAGGCCACCGGATCGACGAGGACCATCTCGTCCGGGACGGCCATCACACCGTGCTCGGCCCCGAGGAGATCACCGGGGCCGGCGCCGTCGGGGCGCGGCGCATGGACCGGCTGGTGCTGGCCACCGCGTACGACCGCGTGGCGCTCACCGAGCCGGGGGATGTCGTCTACACGCTTGCGCCGCGACTCGGCCTGTACGTCGACCACGACGGCTTCAGCGTGGTCGCCTTCCCGGCCCGCGTGCTCCGCGTCAACCGCGCCGCCGAACGCCCGCTGACCCCGCGCGTGCTGGCAGCCCTGCTCGGCGTCGCCCGCAACACCGGCCGCAGCCCCAGTGCCGTGCGGGCCGCCCGCCGCATCGAGGACTACCAGCTGCCCGACCTTGACCCAGAGGACGTCGAGCGTTTCGACGCCCTGCTGGCCGAGACCGAGCGCCGGGAGCGGCTGTTGCGCGCGCAGGCCGACGCGCTCGCCGAGGCCAGGAGCCTGACGGTCGCCGGCCTCGCAGACGGCACCCTCACTCTCGACCGAAACGTGAACCAACCACCGTACGCAATGAATACCTTGACCATGGACGAGTTGTCGTCGAGCAGTCACGCAGGAAGAAGGAACGATGCCCCCGCGTAAGCGAGCCGCCGCCGGACAGGGCGAACTGCCCGGCGTCTCCAGCACCAAGGAGATCCAGGACATCCTGTGGAAGGCCGCGGACAAGCTCCGCGGTTCCATGGACGCCGCCCAGTACAAGGAGTTCGTGCTCGGCCTGGTCTTCCTGAAGTACGTCTCCGACGCCTTCCACGAGCGCCGCGAGGAGCTGGCCGCAGACCCGGAGCTGGCGGCCATCCCGGAGCACCGGCGGGCGGCGTTCCTGGAGGAGAAGGACGAGTACACCGAGAAGAACGTCTTCTGGGTGCCCCCGACCGCCCGCTGGGACCACATCAAGGAGAACGCGTCGAGCGCGGAGGGTGGCGTCGGCAAGCTCCTCGACGAGGCCATGGATGAGGTGATGAAGGCCAACAAGACCCTCACCGGCGTCCTCCCCAAGATCTTCAACCGCGACAACGTCGACCAGAAGCGCCTGAAGGAGCTGGTCGACCTCATCAGCGACGCCCGCTTCACGGGCCACGGCGACCGCCCGGCGCAGGACGTGCTCGGCGAGACGTACGAGTACTTCTTGGGGCGGTTCGCGAGGGCGGAGGGCAAGCTCGCTGGCGAGTTCTACACCCCGGCGAGCGTGGTGCGGCTGCTGGTCGAGGTCCTTGAGCCCTACGAGGGCCGGGTGTACGACCCGGCGTGCGGCTCGGGCGGCATGTTCGTGCAGTCGGGCAAATTCGTCGCCAGTCGGCGCGGCAAGGACCACACCCACGACATCGCGGTGTATGGCCAGGAGGCCAACGAGCGTACCTGGCGGCTGGCGAAGATGAACCTCGCCATCCACGGCATGGACCCGAAGGGCGTCGGCGAGCGGTGGGCGGACACCTTCGCCGACGACAAACTGCCTGACCTCAAGGCCGACTTCGTCATGGCCAACCCGCCGTTCAACATGTCCGACTGGGCAAGGAAGTCGGACGACCCCCGCTGGCGGTACGGCGTCCCGCCGCAGTCGAACGCCAACTACGCGTGGCTCCAGCACATCGTCTCGAAGCTGGGGGACCGGGGCAGCGCGGGCGTCGTCCTGTCCAACGGCTCCATGTCCTCGAAGCAGTCGGGCGAGGGCGAGATCCGCGCGGCACTGGTCGCGGCCGACCTGGTGGCCTGCATGGTTGCGCTGCCGGCCAACCTGTTCCGCACGACCGCGATCCCGGCCTGCCTGTGGTTCCTCACGAAGGACAAGTCCCCGCAGGGCACGAAGGCACTGGAGGACCGGCGCAGCCGGGTGCTGTTCATCGACGCGCGGGCCATGGGCACGATGCTCGACCGCACGGAGCGCATCCTCACGGACGCGGACCTGGAGAAGATCTCCGACACGTACCACGCATGGCGCGGCACCAGGTCGGCAAGGGAAAAGGACCTTTCGTACGAGGACGTGGCCGGTTTCTGCTACAGCGCAACGCTGGAGGAGATCGAGAAGCATGACTATGTGCTGACGCCGGGGCGGTACGTGGGGGCGACGGAGATCGAGGACGATCCGGACGCGGAGCCAGTGGAAGACCGCATTGCGCGGCTGACCAAGGAGCTGTTCGAGCATTTGGACGAATCGGCGCGGCTTGACGCGGTGGTACGCGAGCAGTTGGGGAGGGTCGTATGAACGGGTGGCAGGTCCGTGAGCTCGGCGATCTTTGCACAAGAATTACGGTCGGTCACGTGGGCTCCATGGCGTCTCGCTACGTTTCTCATGGAATTCCTTTCCTACGGTCACAGAATGTGAAGCCGGGACGCATTGACGTATCCTCGCTCAAGTATATCGACCAGGGATTCCATGATGAGTTGGTTAAGTCTCAACTGCACGCAGGCGATTTGGTAATCGTTCGCACCGGTGAACCTGGCGTGGCTGCCGTGGTTCCGGATGACATGGGGGCGACTAACTGCTCCGATTTGGTAATCGCGAGGCCCGGTCAGGGCGCTGACGTACGCTTCTTGTGTTATGCGATTAATGAGACTGCCGGAGATTTCATCCGAGCTCATACGGTCGGGGCCGTGCAGCAGCACTTCAATGTTGCTTCAGCGAAAAAGCTCACCCTTGATGTCCCGCCTCTCGCTGAACAGCGGGCAATCGTCGGTTTGCTCGGGGCGCTGGACGACAAGATCGCGGCTAACGACCGTGTCGCGTTTGCGGCGCAGAGCCTGCTGCGAAGTCTGTACGGTTCGGTCGGTGCAGAAACTGGTGCAACACCAATCGGTAAGATCGGGTCCGTCGTCCGCGATCTAGTCAAGCCGGAGATGCTTTCCGGGCGTGAGCCCTATGTGGGTTTGGAGCATATGCCTAGAAAGAGGGTATGGCTGGATACGTGGGGCGATACATCGAAAGTAGCCAGCGCCAAGAACGCTTTCCAGAGCGGGGATGTGCTGTTCGGGAAGCTTCGCCCCTATTTCCACAAGGTTGGACTAGCTCAGACTGCTGGTGTCTGCTCGACTGACATCATCGTGGTTCGGCCGGTGGAAGATGAGTATCGTCCTTGGCTCCTGATGGCATTGTCCAGCGATGAAACTGTCGCACACGCAACGGCGCGAAGTGATGGTACGCGGATGCCCCGTGCGAAGTGGTCCGATCTTGCCGGGTTCGAGGTCTCTTGGCCTGGCCGCGAAGCGGTGAACCGATTCGGAGCGGTTGCCACTCCGTTGATCCAACGGGTTGAGGCTGCCGCCGCCGAGAGCCGCGCCCTCGCAGCGCTCCGCGACACCCTCCTCCCCCAACTCATGTCCGGCAAGCTCCGCGTCCGTGACGCCGAGCGCATCGTGGAGGACGCTGTATGACGACTGTCAACCACCGCGCCAAGCTCGACCGAAAAATGACCGAGTCCACCTGGGAACACCTCGCTATGGACGAGCTAGGCCAACTCGCCTGGGAGGTGAAAGAGGGCAAGGCGATCGCCCCCGGCTCCGGGCACCGCAAGGACTGGGACGACCTGATCCTGCACGACCAGCTCCAGGCGGCCATCGAGCGGCTGAACCCCGAGCTGTCGGCCACCGCCGTCCACGAGGCGCTCCGCATCGCCACCGACCCCGCCTCCACCGAGCCGTACCCGGAGAACAAGCAGGCGCACGCCCACCTCACCGCCGGCGTCCGGTTCACCTACACCGACGAGTTCGGCGCCGAGCAGACGCCCACCGTCCGTCTCGTCGACTTCAACGACCCCGACGCGAACACCTACCTCGCCGTCAACCAGGTCACGGTCCGGGACACCGACGGCCGCCACCGCCGTTTCGACGTCGTCCTCTACGTCAACGGCCTGCCCCTCGCCGCCATCGAGCTGAAGAGCGCCTCCGCCGAGAACGCCACCCTCAAGGACGCGCACGCCCAGCTCCAGACCTACGTCGCCGAGTTCCCCATCGCGTTCCGCTACAACGTCCTGAGCCTGGTCTCGGACGGCATCACCGCGAAGTACGGCACGGTCTTCACCCCGTACGAGCACTTCGCGCCGTGGAACGTCGACCACGACGGCGACCGCGTCGACACCAACGCCCCCGACTACGACGGCCTGGAGGCGCTGAACCTCGCCCTCCACGGACTGTTCACCCAGTCCCGCTTCCTCTCCCTCACCCGCAACTTCGTCAACTTCACGCCCACCGGCAAGCGCATCGCGAAGCCCCACCAGTATTTCGCTGTGACCAAGGCCGTCGAGGCGATCGTCACCGCCTCCCAGAGCAACGGCCAGGCGGGCGTCGTCTGGCACACGCAGGGCGCCGGCAAGTCCGAGGAGATGGTGGAGACCTCCGCCCTCGTCTCGCGCCACCCGGCCTTGAACAACCCCACCGTCGTCGTCGTCACCGACCGCAACGACCTCGACGACCAGCTCTACGACACCTTCCGGGACAGCCAGACCCTCCTCGGGCAGGAGCCCCGCCAGGTCAACACCCGCGAAGAGCTCCGTACCGAGCTGAAGAGCCGTACCGTCGGCGGGATCATCTTCACCACACTGCAGAAGTTCGGTCTCAGCCAGGAGGAGAAGGACTCGGGCGCGGGCCACCCCCTCCTCTCCGAGCGCCGCAACATCCTGGTCGTCGTCGACGAAGCGCACCGCTCGCACTACGACAGCCTCGACGGTTACGCCCGCCACCTGCGCGACGCACTCCCGTACGCCACGCTCATCGCCTTCACGGGCACCCCGATCTCGAAGGCCGACGCCGACACCCGCGCGGTGTTCGGCGAGTACATCGACATCTACGACCTCAAGCGGGCCGTCGACGACGAGGCCACCGTCCGCGTCTTCCACGAGCCGCGTGTCATCGACGTGTCCCTGCCGCCCGACGTCGACCCGTCGACGATCGACGAGCAGGCCAACGCCCTTACCGAGGGCATGGACGACGCCGAGCGCCGCCGCGCCGTGCAATACGCCGCCACCATGAACACGGTCTACGGTGCGCCCGACCGTATAGCGACGCTCGCCGACGATCTGATCTCCCACTGGGAGAAGCGTCGCGAGCTGATGAAGCCGGACATCGGCGGCCCCGGCAAGGCGATGATCGTCTGTGCGACGCGGGAGATCTGCGTCCGGGTGTACGACGCGCTGGCCGAGCGCCGTCCCGAGTGGGCGAGCGGCGAGGTCGACCAGGGCGTCATGAAGATCGTCTTTCACGGGGACCGCACCGACGAGGAGCACCTGCGCAAGCACGCCCTGCTCAAGTCCCAGCAGAAGACCATCCAGGCCCGGGCCAAGAACCCGGAGGACGCGCTCGAACTGCTCATCGTGCACTCGATGCTGCTCACCGGCTACGACGCCCCGCCCATCCATACCCTGTACATGGACCGTCCCATGCGGGGCGCCAACCTGATGCAGGCCCTGGCCCGCGTCAACCGCCGCTTCCGCGGCAAGCAGGACGGTCTCCTCGTCGGATACGCGCCGCTCACCGACAACCTCTCCAAGGCCCTGGAGGAGTACTCGCGCCAGGACCAGCAGGACAAGACGCTCGGTGCGGACATCGATCGGGCCATCACCGAGGTCAAGAACGAACTCGCCACCATCAAGGGCCTGCTGGCCGGCTCGCGCTGGCGGGAACTGCTCGCAGACACCGCCCACCCCGAGCCGCGCAAGCGAGCCCTGCGCCTGACCTCCAACTTCCTGCGCGACCCGAAGACTCCGGGCAACAAGGTGGAACCCGGCACCAAGCCGCTGTCCGTCCGTTTTAAGGACAGTGCCGCTCGCTTGGACCGCTTCTACCGGATCTGCGCGATGAGCAAGGAGATCGCCGAGCGTTGCGAGGACCTAGAGGACTGGCGGCGCGACATCGCCTTCTTCAGTGAGGTGCGCGCCTGGATGATCAAGCTCGACGCCGCCGACCGTGAGGCCACGGGTCAGCCGGTGACCGCTGAGATCCGGCGTTACCTCGAAGCGCTCGCCGCCTCGGTCGTCGACGCGGACGAGATCACCGACCTGTACGAAGAGGCCGGGATCGGGCGGCTGGACATCACCCGCCTCAACGACACCCAGCTGCGGAAGCTGGAGAACTCCGAGACCTCACACCTGGTCACCGAGGCGTTGCGCCGCATGATCGAGCAGAAGATGCGCGAGGTGACGAAGCACAACGTCGTCCGGCACGAGAGTTTCTCCGAGCGGCTGAACGACCTGATGACGCGCTACATGCTCCAACAGCTCACCAGCGCCCAGGCGATTGCCGAACTCGCGGCGCTGGCACGGCAGGTGTCGGACGAGGCCCGTCGCGGTGAGCGCTTCGACCCACCGCTCAACCACGCCGAGCTGGCCTTCTACGACGCGGTCGCCCATCGCGACATGGCCGAGCTGATGGAGGGCGGCGACGACAAGCTCGCGCAGATCGCCCGGGCCCTCGTTGCGGACGTCCGCAAGAACCTGTCCGTCGACTGGCTCTCCCGTGAGCCGGTGCGCGCCAAGCTGCGCACCCGCATCCGCCGGGTCTTGGCCATGTTCGACTACCCGCCCGAGGAGGAGCTGGAGGCCATCGACCTGGTCCTCAAGCAGATGGAGACCTTCGCGGCCCAGTGGGCACCCGGCGCCAAGTAGTCCTCAGCAGGCGGGCCGCCATGCGGCCTGCCCGCCTGTTGAGGTCGGGGATCAGTCCCGCACGTGCGAGTTGAACGGAGGTGCCGCCGTCGCGGCAGCCCGACGTCCCGGCCAAGTGCGCACAAGACACGCGAGACGCAAGCAGCGGCGCGGCCGCTCGGCGAGGAAGCGTGCGACCCAGGGGAGGAAACCGGGTCCGCACAGGAGGAGTTTGCCGCGTAGTTCACCTCGAACCCCGAGGTGCGCATCTCGCTCTGCGGCTCGCAGTGCGGGTCCTGGAGGAGTGGGGGCATCCGCCTGCCTCGGACGGCTCCTGCACCGTCGCCCTGTTGGTGGCGGAGCTCGCCGCCAACGCCGTACGCCACGGGCGTGTGCCAGGGCTCGACTTCCGGCTTCGCCTGACCTCTGATGCGCGGCGGCGTCTGATCCGTATCGAGGCGGGGGACGCGTCCTCGGACTGGCCCCCGGCCCCTGCGCCGTCCCCCGACGATGAGGCCGTGCGCGGCCTGCTTCTCGTGGACGTGCTGGCCACCCGCTGGGGTGTGACGCCCCGTGTTCCGATCGGCAAGGTCGTCTGGTCGGAAGTGGCGGTGGAGCCCTGAGGGCTTCGACTGAACGCTACCCTGCTTCATGTCGACCAGTTACTGATAACGGGAGTTATCGGTGAATCAATAGGTCGAAGCCATCCAGTCTTCCTACTGTTCCTTTACACCGAGCCCCCACGAAGCGGCGGGCCGGACACCGGAGCAGAGGAGCTGACCGTGACGGCACACCCCGCGCAGAGCACTCACGCTGAAGAATCCGCACCGTCGGCAGAAGCCGAGGACCCGCAGACGCTCTCCGGCCTCCTGGAGACCCGCCTCGCCGCCTCGGTGCTCTCCGACGCGACGAAGGCGATGCTCCGGGAGGCGCTGGGAGACGTCGAAGGGGCAGCCGCGGCCACCGCGCCTCGCCGCGTCTATCTGGACTCCGTCTCCGTCGCCGGCTTCCGGGGCATCGGCCCCAAGGCGTGGCTCTCCCTCGCCCCCAAGCCCGGCGTCACCCTTGTCGTCGGACGCAACGGCTCCGGCAAGTCCAGCTTCGCCGAGGCCATCGAGACGGCGTTCACCGGGAAGAGCGCCCGGTGGGACGGGCTCAACCCCGTGTACCGCAGCAACTGGCGCAACCTGCACGACGGTGCGGCGCCGAAGATCGAAGTCAAGCTGTGCGAGGAAGGAGACACCAAGCCCAGCACCCTGACCTGCACCTGGGCGGGGGACGATGTCACGCTGCCCGACATCGAGTTCAAGCGTCCGGGGCACGGGCGCGGCGCCTTCGGCGAGGCGGGCTGGCAGCAGCCGCTGACCGACTACCGCCCGTTCCTGTCGTACTCCGACCTCGACCGGATGATCAGTGGGAAGCCCAGTCAGATGTACGACGCGGTCGCCAAGATCCTCGGTCTGGGCAAGCTGACTGGCGCCGACGACCTGCTCCAGCTCCTGGAGAAGGAGCTGAACACCGCGCTGAAGAGCGCTGAAGCGGAGCTGCCGGGGCTGGTCGAGATGCTGTCCGGTCTGGAGGACCCCCGGGCGGATGCGGCGATCGCGGCTCTCGGCCGGACCGGAGCCCCCGACTTCGACGCGCTGACCGTGCTGGTGGAGGGCCTGCCCACCGCCGACGCCGGCCACCTCGACGGGCTGCGCGCCGCCGCTGCCCTGACCGGACCCGACCTCGACGAGGTCGGCCCGGCGGTGGACCGTCTGCGCGAGGCCGTCGCCGTCCTGGGCGACGTGTGCGCATCGGGCGCCGAGGACGCTCACCAGCGCGCCGAACTGCTGGCCAAGGCCCTGGACCACAGCCGCCGTCACCCCGGCGAGGAAGTCTGTCCCGTCTGCGGCTCGGCCCGGCTGCTGGACGAGGCCTGGGCAGAGCGTGCGGCCGACCAGATCGCCGTCCTTCGGCAGGAGGCCGCCGCCGCCGAGGAAGCGCGGAGCGCCCTGCGCCGCTCTGTGGATGCCGTGAGGTACCTCGTTACCCAGGCCCCCAACTGGCTTCCGGCCGCGCTGGTCGATCCGTGGGAGGAGTGGACGGCCTGTCGCGGGATCGCCGATCCCGAGCAGCTCGCCGGGCGGGCCGAGAACAGCGCCCTCGTCCTGGCCGACGCTTGCGCCGTCCTCAGGGAGGAGGCAGTCCTGGAACTGGAGAAGCTGGACGAGGGCTGGCGCCGGTGCGTCGCGCGGCTCGCGGGCTGGCTCGACCGGGCGCGTACCGCCCATGCCGGAAAGCCCCGGCTGCGCCAGGTGAAGGCGGCCCGCAAGTGGCTCAAGGATGTCGGCGGGGAGCTGCGGGAGGAGCAGCTGCGGCCCTTCGCCGACCACACACAGAGGATCTGGGAGCAGCTGCGGCAGCAGAGCAACGTCGACCTGCGGTCCGTGCGCCTGAACGGCACCGAGAAGGCCTCCATGCGCAAGCTCGTGATGGACGTGTGCGTGGACGGTACGGAGGCGTCGGCCCTCGGGGTCATGAGCCAGGGGGAGCTGCACTCCCTCGCGCTGTCACTCTTCCTGCCCCGCGCCGCCGCGCCGGACAGCCCGTTCGGCTTCGTGGTGATCGACGACCCGGTGCAGTCCATGGACCCGGCGAAGGTCCACGGCCTCGCGAAGGTCCTGCACGACCTCGGCCAGAGCCGGCAGGTCGTGGTCTTCACCCACGACACCAGGCTGCAGCGTGCCTTCCACGACCAGGAGCTCGCCGTGACGGTGCTCCAGGTCGAGCGGGGTGACCGGTCCATGGTCAAGGTCGAGCGGGAGACCGATCCGGTCGCCCAGGCGCTGAAGGACGCGCGGGCCCTCGCGAGCACGACGGACCTCCCGGCCGTGGCGATGACCCATGTCCTGCCCGGCATCTGCCGGACCGTGCTGGAGCGCGCGTTCACCGAGGCCGCCTGGCTGCGTATGCACCGGGCCGGCATCGCGGAACACGAAGCACAGGCCGCGATCACCGACGCGAACACGCTGAGGGAGATCGCCGCTCTGGGGCTGTTCGGTGACGCGTCCAGGGCGGGGGACATCTACCGGGAGCTGAGCAGGCGCTGCGGGCCGCAGGCCGTGGGACTCGTCAGGCAGTGCCAGGAGGGTGCACATCCCACGGGCGCTTCCATGCCGGCCCCGCACCGGTTCGTGGACGCCATCGCAGTCATTGCCGAGAACGTACGGAAGCCGGAGGACTCGACGCCGTGAACGCCACTATCCCCCTGTTGCTCGCGACCGCCGACCGGCTCCTCACCGACCCGCCCGCCGCGATGGCGGCGGGCAGGTTCCGAGGAGCCGCCTTCGCCCTCCGGACCGCACTGGAGATCGCGGTCTCCGACGCGCTGCTGGCCGCGACGCCCGCAGTCCGGGCCAGGTCCACGCGAGCGAAGCTCCTCTGCCTGCGCTGCTGCACCGAAGCCGAGACTGCCCGACGGGCCAAGGCCGTATGGAAGCTTCTCTGCCTGGGCTGCCATTACCACCACTACGAGATCGGCCCTACCGCGAGCCAGCTGGCGCTCTGGCGGAGCGAAGCCAATCTCGTTGTCGCCCGATTGGGGAATTGAGTCAGTCTTTGCACACCGATTTCTGCTAATCCTATGACCGGGGTTCCGGGCGCCAGCCCGTCGTAGCGCCAGTATGGCGAACCGCTGCTTGCGGCGGGACCAGGCTGACTGGCTGAGCGTGTGGCAGATGCTCGGATGCCCTGACGACGGCCGGTTGCGTTTCCTGCGGGATCTTGCCCAGAGCATTCGCGACATCGAAGGGCCCCATTGCGAATGGTGGGCCCTCCGACATCGTGGCCGGTGAGGTACTGGCGGAGGGTGCGAGATTCGAACTCGTGAGGGGTTGCTCCCAACACGCTTTCCAAATGTTCATACGGGGGTTCGGCGGGGTTCGTACTTGTCCTGACCTGCGGCGGAGTGGTCATGCCAACCCCATCCGGACGGCTCCGGCCAGGGGGCGAATGAGCCCAGAACTGAGACCGCTCGACCGTTGTTTACCCGCCTTCCGGGCCAGGTCGGGCAGGCCTCACATGATCACAAAATGCGGCTTCTGAGCTGCTGACTTTGATCTCGGCGGTCACGACCATGGAGATGAAACGCAATCTGCGGGAGGTGGCGAGTGCGCTGGTTCACCGTCCTGGCAGGGGCTATCGCCGCCACTGGGCTCGTGAGGTGTCTGCTCGTGCAAGTCCGGAAGCTGATCATGGCGGTGGCTGAGGTCATCCGGTCGTGGCGTGAGGTCTGGAGGCTGCTGAGGCGCCGGTAGATCAGCCCGCTCGGCCAGAGACGGGTGGAGCCTGTGGGCGGCGCGGGGCCACACTGGTTGAGCGGGCCGGATCAGGCGTCCGCTTGGAGCCTGCTGCGGGGTACAGACGGTGTCGGGGAGGGCCTCCAGCCGCAACCGGCCATCGCCTCCGCCAGGCCGGAGAAGCCGGTCTGTACGGGTTCCAGCCGCTGGAGGCCAGCGAGACTGATCGTCTTCTGGGTGGGGCACCGCTCGTCCAGCACCCGGGTGGGCAGGACATAGAAGGTCCACTGCGTGAGGTCGAGGGGGTCCAGGCTCTGCTTGTCCTGATGGTGCAGCAGGCAGAAGACATACGCGTCCGAGCGGCGGAGGACCTCGGGCGACATCGTGCCCGTCGTGGCGTCCCACCCGGTGGAGGGAGCGATGGAGAAGGAGATCTTCGACAGAGCCTTCTGAGCCCAGGACTGCAGAAAGGCGGCCGACTTCACCTCGACCCGGCACCCCTCGGGGCTGCGGATGTCAACCGTGTCCCATTCGACACGGGTGCCGTCGACGGAGCCCAGCGCGGTGCCGACGATGTACTCGGCCAGGACTCCGCGCATGGTGTTGCCCACCAGATCGGAGCAGGCCCACTGCCAGAAGTCACCGAGCGTCCCCACGGCACCGCCACCGGCTCGCAGGGGGTCGCTGCCGCTTCGCCTCAGAGCGGTCAGCGGGCCGAGACGGACGTTCATGGGTTCCTCCAGTGCGGCGAGGGGCATCGCAGACGCGGGCAGCGCTGGTAATGGGCGGGTTCGGTGGACGGGTTGGGACAGCTTCGGCTTTCACTGCATTCCCAGTGACTTATGCACCGCGTTGGTCAGGGCCGTCGCTCGCATGTCGTCCGAGCCGCTGATGATGTGGTTCATGACGTAGCCGAAGGCGATGACGTGTTCCGGGTCGGCGAAGCCGAGTGAGCCCCCGCGGCCCGTGTGACCGAAGGCGGCAGAGCCGGTCATAGGAATGGCGGCGGTGGGCAGCATGAATCCCGAGGTAAAGCGGCTCGGGACCACCATGACCTGGTCCCGCCCGTGGGCCTGCTCCTCGGTCGCCAAGGCCAGCGTCTCTGGGGTGAGCAGACGGACCCCGTCCACCTCGCCGATCAGCGCGGCGTACATGCGCGCCAGCGCGTGCGCGGTGCCGATGCCGTTGGACGAGGGGAGTTCCGCGGCCTGGACCTCGGGGGAGTCGAAGTCGATGTTCGCCGGGTCGGTGACCGCGAACGCTCTGTTGCTGAGCGAGTTCGGGTCGCGCCAGGCGGCGACGAGGTCGCGCAGGTCCTCGGGGACCGACTCCTCGGGCACGGTGGTGAGGTCGACGTCCGGCTTCCGGTACACCATGCGGCTGACCCGGTCGCGTTCACCGGGCGGCAGCCCGATGAAGAAGTCCAGCCCCAGCGGCCTGGCGATCTCCTCGGTGAAGAAGCGGCCCGGCGTGCGGCCGGACACCCGGCGGATTACCTCGCCGACCAACCAGCCCCAGGTCCTGCCGTGGTATCCGTGTGCTGTTCCCGGTGTCCACTGGGGGCGCTGGGCGGCCAGGGCTGCCGTCATGGGGTGCCAGGCCAGTGCCTCGTCCAGCGGCACCGGCTCGTCGAGAGCGACCAGGCCGGCTTGGTGGGAGAGCAGCCAACGCACCGGGATCTCCGCCTTGCCGTTCGCGGCGAACTCTGGCCAGTACTCGGCCACTGGGGCATCCAGGTCCAGCTCGCCCCGCTGGGCCAGCAGATGCGCCGCCGTGGCGGTCGCTCCCTTGGTCGCCGAGTAGACGAGTTGAAGGGTGTCCCGCTCCCACGGGCGGCCGGTGTCCGGATCGGCGACCCCGGCCCACAGGTCCACCACGGGGCGGCCGTCCTGGTAGACGCAGACCGCCGCGCCGATCTCCTCGCGCCGGGCGAAGTTTGCCGCGAACGCCTCCAGTACCGGTTCGAACCCTGCCGCGACCTCACCGTTGATCACCGTCATACCGCCCATCCTGGCACTCACGGACGCTCACTCCGAGGGGCAAGTTCCTGAGCAGGGAAGATCAGGCCGCCACGGGTACCGCCTGGAGGCGCTCGCGGAATTCCCGTACGGACGGGACGGCCCGATGGGGTTCGAGCTGCAAGGAGAACTCCTTCAACCGGTCCAATGCCCGCACCGAGCTGACCTTGTCCTCCAGCAGCGCCGCACCGTAGTTCGCGGCGTCCAGTGCCCCGTCCAGATCGCCACCCGCCAGCCGGGCCTCTGCCAGTCGGCTGGAACGGACGGCCTTGTCCCGGGGCGCCGCCCGCTCGACAGAGGTCACCAGCGAACGCGTCGCTCGCTCCACATGCCCCGCGCGGAGCAGCACCTTGCCCTCCGTCGATTTCACCTGCGCTTCGCCGAACCAGTCGAGCCAGTCCGGCGCGTCCCCCGCCGTCTGGCGCTCCCAGAGGGAAGCGGCACGGTTGAGGGCTGTGCCGGCCCTCTGGTGATCACCGTCGCGTGACAGCGCCTCGGCCTTGTGCAGGTAGAGGAAGCACCGAGTGGAGGGAGACAGCGCGCGGGGAGCGTTGTCGATGCCGGTCGAGATCAGGTCGACCCGCTCGGCCGTGCGTCCGGCTTCGGAGACGTGGACGCCCATCTCGGCCAGGATGAAGGCACCGAAGGCGTCGTCTCCGCCGGTACGGGCGCTGCGCAGCGCGCCGACGTAGTACCGCTGGCCTGCGGACCGCAGGCCAGCGTCGTACGCCATCCAGCCTGTCAGGTGCGAGGTCCGGGCGGCCAGCGCGTACAGGCGGACCCGGATGTCGTCCGTGTACCGGCCGCCGCTGAGCAGGCCCGTGACCAGGGAGAGGTCGCCTCGGGCCTGTTCCAGGAGCCGGGCACCCCCCAGCTGATCATCGAGGGTGCGAAGGGTGCTGACGCGCTGCTCGATCATCGAGACCATCACGTCGGTGACGCGGTCTCCGTTGATCGCCGAGGCGAATGCGGAGGGTGCTTCGACCCAGCTCGACGCGAGCCCTGTCAAGGTAGCGCCGGTGATGGTGAGAAAGCCTCGTCGATCCAACCGTCCACTCCCCACGAGATCGGCCAAAGCCTCGATGGTGCCGGCCTCGGTCCAAGGCGCGGTGAGCCCCGTCACTTCCCAGACCGGAAGCCACCGAGGCCAGCCCTCCGCCCGCGCCCGTTCATACGGAACGGACAGCAGATCGCTGAGCACGCGCTGAGCGTCCGCGTCCGGTTCCTGACCCTGCTCCCACTTCCAGACAGTCGTGCGATTCGTCGCCAGAGGGATACCGAGCAGCTTGCCACGCGCCTGCATGAGGCGGGCGAACTCGGCCTTCCCCCATCCGCGCGACTGACGGACGAAGGTCAAAGGGTGGACAGCTAAGGACTCACCGGGCACGTCATCACTCCTGTCGTATCCCAACAGGGCGGCCGGGCACTGCATTCCACCCCTACGTACGAGGGTGGCGTCCCCTGGAGAAACCCCCCAGAAACGTTCCGCACCCGAGGGGCCCGGTCGTTGACTGGACCTCAGTCGTCCTCGGGCTGGGCTCGCAACTTCGCCCTTGGACGGACATCAGATCGACGGCTTCGCTCGCGTTCCTGTCCTGGCGGAGCCGCCTTCCAACACTGTGGAGGCATCCACCATGTCCTCGCTCGCCACCCGTCTCGTCCTCATGGGCAGGGAAGAGGAGGTCTCCATGGCCCGGCGCTCGGTCGTGGAGCGGGTCCGCGCGTGGGGCTCCATGGACGAAGAGACGACCGAGACGATCCGCCTCATCATCTCTGAACTGGTCAGCAACGCTGTGGTTCATGGCGAGGGACCTGTCACGATCACCGTTCTCGGGCGTCCCAGCGGCCTGCTGATCGACGTGCGAGACGGCAACCACGAGGCTCCCCGGACAGGGAGCTTCGGCACCGAGAACGAACACGGCCGGGGCCTGGCCCTGGTGGACGCCCTTGCGGTGCGGTCGGGATGGGAGCCGCTCGGGCGCGGCAAGCGGGTCTGGGCCGAGGTCGCACTTTCAGAACTGAGATCGGTTGGTCCTCGGACGCCGTCTGAGCCCCAGCTTTGCCCGGCCGTCTGATG
The DNA here is from genome assembly GCF_003932715.1 of Streptomyces tsukubensis. Classification (NCBI taxonomy): domain Bacteria; kingdom Bacillati; phylum Actinomycetota; class Actinomycetes; order Kitasatosporales; family Streptomycetaceae; genus Streptomyces; species Streptomyces tsukubensis. The sequence continues at coordinate 4,345,600 of NZ_CP020700.1, forward strand.
TATCCGCTTCGCCCGTCGCCTCTTCCCGACCCGGACATCGTCTTCCGGCCCACCCGCCGAGACATTGACCCGAGCACGGGGGAGCCCACCGCCCACGCCCTGTGGGATCGCCAAGAGTGGCAGCCGTACGGCGAGTGCTGGCTGTGGTGCGGACGGCAGAACGTCGAGGTGACGTGGATCGGCCCGGTCCGGTCCAGCGGAATGCACGCCTCCCTGTACGCCTGCCGGGCCTGTCTGTACGAGCTTGATCAGCGGGTCCTGGAGGCCAACATCCGCTGGGACGCCCGCCCCGCCCGCTGACGCCCTGACGAGGTCTCCGAACCTCCGGCTACCCGTGCTCTATGTCATCCGCACCCAGCACCACCAACAGGGGTGCGGCCCCAACCTCCACCGGAATGCCGGCGGGAGGAACCCAAGAGGAAGGAGAACAACGAGGTGGCAGAGAACACGACACCGTCGTCGGCCCGGAAGGGCCTCCTGGTGGCGGTCGAGGAGCTGACCTCCGTCCACGACCGGTACGACAGCCTCCGGTCGGACAACGCCGGTAGCTCCGGCGACTCGCCGTGGCCCGGAGGCGACGGCAACCTGCACGACAGCGAGTAGCGGGCGGCGGTGGGGTCCGTGGTTCTGCCCGCGGACCCCACCGCTCCCTATCAGCCGATCTCATGAGGAGGAATTGATGGAACACCAGTTGATCAGCGCCATCGAGACGGCGCTCGGGTGGAACGACGCGGGCGAACTCGGCAAAAACTTCGCACGCGGAAGTATCGGCGACCCGGGCCTGATCTCGCGCGTACTCACCCCGAACCGCCTGCTCGACATCGTCATGCGCCGGAGCATGAACCGCCCGCAGTTCCGGGTCTTCCAGGAGAGCAAGGAAGTTCACCCGGCCATCTACTTCACCGACAGCGTCAGCCCCCGGGGCCAGAGCATCCCCATGGTGAACATGCACAGCCTCGGCCGGCTGCTGGGGGACGGGGCCACGGTGATCCTCGACCAGGCCAACGTCTTCGACCCGACGATGGAGGTCGCCTGCCGGGCGCTCCAGTGGTGGTCGCACGAGCGCGTCCAGGTCAACGCGTATCTGACGACGAACGAGGCGTCGGGCTTCCCGCTGCACTGGGACGACCACGACGTGGTGATCGTCCAGCTGGCGGGCGAGAAGGGCTGGGAGGTCCGGGGCACGTCTCGGTCCGTGCCTCTGTACCGGGACGCCGACCCCAACGACACCCCGAGCGAGGAGATCATCTGGTCAGGGGTCATGAAAGCCGGTGACATGATGCACATTCCCCGCGGCCACTGGCACCAGGCGACCCGTAACGGCCACGGGTCGGGGAAGAGCCTCCACGTCACGTTCGGGATCACCAAGCGCACCGGCGCGAGCTGGCTGGCGTGGCTGGGCGACTGGTGCCGAGAGAAGGAGATCTTCCGGCACGACCTGGACCGTCGTGGCGGAGAGGCGTTCCGCACCCTGACGGAGGCCGCCGGTCAACTGGTCGCCGAGCGCTCGCCGGCCGCCTTCCTGGCCGCGTACGAGCAGGCGATGCCGCTTCCCCGGCAGGTCCCCTTCCTGGACATCTTCGGTTCACTCGACGCCGTGGTCTGCACCACCCACTTCCCTCCGCGCATCGAGGAGAACGGCGAGACCATCGACGTCCTGGCCTCGGGGAAGAAGCTGACCCTCCTGGCCGAGGCACTGCCCTCGCTGCGGCTGTTGCTGAGCGGGAGGCCCGTGCCGCTGGACCGGGCGGTCTCCGTCGTCGGGTCCGAAGTGGTGGAGGTCGCCGAGATCCTGGTGAAGGAGGAGCTGTGCGCGGTCTTCACCCCCGAGTTGTCCTCGGGCTATACCGGTCTCGTCACGAACGCCGCCTCCTGACCGGAGCACTGGATCTCGGCGTCACCTCGATCGACACGAGCACCAACTACCTCGGCTTCCACTCGCATACCGTCCTGGCGCGGACGGCCGGCGATCTCCTGCCCAGGTTCACGGTCTCCACGAAGGTGGGTTACTTCCCCGGACGGGAACGGGCTGAGCACTCCCTGGACCCCGTGCGGTTGTACGAGGCTGTGGAACACGCCGCTCGGGATCTCGGTCGGGAGCCCGACATGGTGTTCCTGCACAACCCGGAACACTCCCTCGGTGACGCCTCCGCCCATGGCCGGGACGTACTGGCCCAGGCGTGCGCCGCGCTGGACGACGCCATGTCGAAGGGGCTGTGCGGTGCCTGGGGCGTGGCCTCCTGGGATCCGTCCCCGCTGGTCGGCCTGGTCGATCCGACGACGCCGAAACCATCGGTCCTCATGGCGCGAGCCGGGCTGCTGGTCGGTACGAGAACACTCGAAGCCGCCGAAGCCCTCGCGGCGGCCTGGGACCTCGACCGCAGTCGGTTGTGGGGTATGAGCCCCTTCGGCGGAAATACGGGGGACCCGGTATGGGGTCGGATCGACCCCCGGGTCTTCCTCCGGGGGGGTGACGGATTCTCCCGTGTCCAGGCGGCCTTTCGGGCCTCGTACTGCCTCCCGGGTGTCGGGACCATGGCCGTGGGCACGGACGATCCGGCTCATCTGGGCGAACTGCTCGAAGCCCTGGCCGCCGAGCCCGATGAGCGGACGATCCACGAGTACCGCACCCTCCTTCGGGAGCGGTCGATGGGTCAGTCGGCCTGAAGCTCCGAGATGACCTGCCGTGCCCTGTGCCGGGCGGGTTCGATCCGAGGGTCCTGCGGGTGCGCGTCCGGTCCGAGGATCTTCGAGCAGACGAAGAGCGTCATCAGCTTGCCGTCCCGGCTCTCGAAGTCGTGCCGCCGCTCGCGTCGTACGCGGCCGGCCAGTGCGGGGACGGCGAGCGAGGCGGCCCAGAGGGTCGCGGAGTCGAGGCCCCGGGGGGCGGTTCCCCAGTCCTCCCAGTCGAAGAGGGAGAAGGTCGGCGCGCTCATGTTGGCCCAGTTCAGGTCGGCGTGAGCCGGAACCCACCGCTCGACGGTCGTGTCGATCACCTCGGGGAACACGCCCCGGATCGACCCGCTGACCAGCTCCTGTGTGATCGTGACGGTGTCCGGAGTGGCTACGCGCCTGGTCGTGTTCCGCGCGAGAGCGTCCAGCGAATCCCCGAAGGCCCGCCACCACTCCTCCGACAGCGTCGGCTCCTCAGCGAGGACGGCGGTCCCGATCGGCGTACCGGGAAGGAGATCGGTCTCGTCGGCCCGCCACATCACCGGCTCGTCCGCGTCCTGCCAGACCACACATCCACGCCACGCGGGCTGGGCGACGCCCTCAAGGCGCGCTGCGCTCTCCGTACCGTTCCATCCCTGGTCGGTGATTCTGTCGAGCGGCCGACGTTCCACCCGTACCCAGGTGTCGCGGTCGGTCCGTGCGCCGACGGATCGGCGTTTGCGTACCACCGTGCTCGGGTCCAGTCGGGTCTGAAGGGACCGCCCGACGCGGTCAAGAACCTTGTCGACCGGCTCGACTCGGAGGTCGACAGAGCGGACAGCGGAGACCGAGTGCGTCATGCGGGGACCGTAGCAGCGGGCCACGGTGCCACGGGGACATCTGAGCCAAGAGGGGCGAGCGGATACCTCATGCCTGCGGCGCTATTCGGGAACAGCGACGGCCTCCTTCGGACGCAGCGAAGGAGGCCGTCAGCGGTCGGACTATCGGCGTGGACTGGGCCGTGGCGTCGGGCTCAACGACGTGGCGGCGACGGGCTCGCTCTGGTGCACGGCCATCGGCCTTGCAGCCCTGGTCGAGCGTGCCTGAGCTGCGAGGGCGCGGTCGCTTGGCGGTGGCCGGTGGGCGAGGCGGCGGATCCGCCAGGTGAGGACCTCCGCAGGGGAAACGGCGTCATCCAGGGTGCGCTGGTGGGTCGCGGCCTGGAGCAGTCGTCGTGGGTCATGTCCTGCGGTTTCGGCCTCCGAGAGAGCGGTGGCCAGGGCGGGCCAGGCGGGGTCGGTGAGGACCGTCTCCCCGTGATCGGGGGCCACCGTCCGGATGTGCTGGGCCAGCCGTGCGGCCTTGTCGGTCGGTGGCCTGCGGTCGGCGAGGGCGGCCAGGGGCGCGGCGGCTGCTTGACCGTAGGCGGCCCGGAGATGGAGCAGGGTCTGTTGGGCGGCTGCGACTTGCTGGTCGTGGTGGCGGAGCCGGTGCCATCGGATGGTGGCGATGACGGCCAGGAGAGCCATGTCGAGGAACATCGCCAGTCCACTGCCGTCACCGCCGGCTGGTGCGGTCCGCAGGGCGCGGACGGCTCCGCGCAGGGCTCGGGCCTGGTCGTGCCGGGCCCGGACCCGGGAGCGGGTTGCTCGTTCGAAGGCCGTGGCGGCTTGGCGGAGCTGAGGACGGAGATCGGCGGGGGCGACCAGCGGCAGGGCGTCGAGTGCTTCTCCGAAGGCGGCGATGTGGGCCTGGGCGGCTTCGTCGTCGGCTCGGTCGAGGTGGTGCGGGACGCGTTCGGTTGCGGCTGTGGCCTGGTGCCAGGGGTCGGTCCTTCGGCGGGTTCCGGTCGGGTCGGTCGGCAGTGCTTCGGTGGCGTCGAGGCGTTGGCGGATCTGGGGATAGGAGAGGTCGGGTGCGAGCTTGGATCCGGAGAACCAGATGGGCTCGCCCTGAGCGTTGGTGTCGCCGCTGAGGGCGATCTTGTAGCCGCGTATGTCGCCGGACGGGAAGTGCTGGACATCGACGAGGATGCCCTCCACACCGGCCAGTACACGGATGAACTCCTCCGGGCTGGTGGAGACGGCGACCACGGTGCGGACGGTGGTACGCAGGTGCTCGCGGGTGGTCGTCCGCCGACCGGTCCGCAGTGCCTTCTCCTTCTCGGCGCGGGTGGGGCGCTGGGCGGCGGTGCGGTCTCCGCGGACGAGTTGCCGGAGGCCGTACTCCTTCTCGATGGAGGCGAGCTCGCGGTCGGCATTGAGGTAGTCGTGCCAGTGGCGCGCGGGGTTCAGGTCGCCCCGGACTTTGGTGGCGGCGATGTGGATGTGGTCGGAGGCGTGGCGCACAGCCACCCACCGGCATCCGTCCGGGTCACCCTCGGGGGCTATGCCGGTGGCCGCGACGATACGCCGGGCGATGTCCGCCCACTCGTCGTCACTGAGAATCCGATCCTCAGGTGCGGCCCGGATCGAGCAGTGCCAGACGTGCTGCTTGGGTCCCCGGCCGAGCCGCCTGGCCTGTTTGACCCGCAGGTCGAGGTCGGCGACGAGGAGCTTCTTGGTGGCGTCGAAGTCATCGCCCCGGCCAGGGTCCGGGGCGAAGCCGTCCCAGGAGGCGACCAGGTGCGGGTCGGTGTGGTCCTTGGCCTTCGTCGTGTCGAACAGGTACCAGATGAGACCAGCGGTGCTCTTGCCGCTGCCGACCTTCGCGATCATCCGGCCGCCTTCCCGGAGACGGTCTCGTTCATGACCCCGGCGACCTCGGCGATAGTGGCGCGCACAGTGCCGAGGGTCTGCTGGGCGCGGTCGAGGAGGGCGGTGTCCCCAGGGTGGGGAACGCCTCCGGTATTCAGCCGACGGGCGATCTGGTTGACGTTGTTTCCGATACGGGCCACCTCGGTACGCAGAGCGTCGAGCCGGTCAAGGCGGTCGTCGAGGCTGGTGCGCTGCCCGGACAGGCCGCTTGCGAGTTCTCCGTCGAGGTAGGCCATGACCACGGCACCGACGAAGTGCGCGCCGGCTATCTCTAGCTCGCGAGCCTTGCCGACGATCCGGGCTTTCTCCTCGGCGCTGTAGCGGACATCGACCCGTTCCTTGCGCTGGACCTCCTCGCGGTCACGTCGTCGGGCGACGCGCCGCAGGGTGGCAGCACCTCCGTCGTCGACGGCCTTCTCCTCTTCGGGCACCCCCTGGTGCCCGAGCACCTCCGCCACCCCCGGGGCGGAGGAGTTCGCGTTGGACCGGCCCTTGGACGGTCCAACGCCATACCTTGCTGCGCCGGTTGCTGTGGGTGTGGTCGTCTCCTGCTGGTCGATGGTGCGCTCGCTGTGCTGGACGTGCATGTGGGTCTTCTCCGTGCGGCGGTCATTGGAGGGCTGGGGCGGGCCGGAGCTCGGGTCGGTTGGAGGCGGCGTCGGTGAGGGGTGGGAGACCGGGTTCGGGGGCCGGCCGGAGCGGACGACCGCAGGTGGTCCAGTGGCTGGTCGTCTTGGTCCGGTGTGTGGTCCGCGATGCCGGAGATGGACCGCAGCCTTGCGGACCAGAGCGGCGGTCTCGCGGACCAAGAGCAGGTGCATCGCGCTGACCTGCGGAATGTGTGGTCCGCAGACCGGTCCGGTCCGTGCGGACCACTTTTGTACGTACACATCTGGTCCGCGGTCAGGTCCGGCGGACCAAGCCGGTGTGGTTGTGGTCCGGGCTGGGGCTGGCTGGACTCGTCCCAGTCGTCCCGTTGCTGGTCAGGGCAGGTACGGGTGGGGTGGTGATGTCGGGTTGACCCGTTGCGGGCCCGGGACCCGTCCCCGTGCTGACCTGCGCGGGGACGGGTGGGACGGGTCGATACGGGTTACGCGCCGGGCTCGGCGGGTTCTGGCTGCGGGGCCGGGGTGGGGCAGTAGCGGTCCCAGGCGTCGGTGAACTGGTGGCGGGCGAAGCCCTTGGCCTGGGTTCCGCCGGGGAAGCGGTGGTTTGCCGAGCTGATCCCGTAGTCCTTGAGGAGCAGTTGCAGCCCGCGCGGGGTGAGCCCGTGGGGTCCGTATTCGGCCCAGGGGGCTTCGGTGTCGGCGTTGAGCTGTTCGATGAGGCGGCCGGTGCGCAGGGTGGCGGGGTCGCCTTCGGCGGCGAAGACGCGGCGGATGTCGGTCAGGATCCGGGTCCGCAGGGCTCCGTCCTCGTCCTGTCCGGCCTCATGGGCGGTCATGGTCCGGCAGGCCGTACGGGCGAGGGCGGGCCATTCGCCCTGGGCGAGGTCGGCGACGATGATCAGGGGTTCCCAGGTGTCGGCGGCGCGGTCTTCGACCGGCATGGCCGGTTCCATGTCCATTGCTTCGGCGTGCTGGGGGTGGAGCCATGCGGTGAGGCGGTCGCGTATCGCGTTGAGGGCTGGGGTGTCGCGGCCGGTGCGGAAGGCGGCCACGGTCTCACCGGCCGCTCGGCGGCGCATCCGTACGACGACCGACCTGTCCATGATCGTGTCGGGGAGGTCGCCGATGCCGGCGAGGGCGGCCATGGCGAAGGTGGGGAACTTGACCGGCTTGTGTTCGGGGCCGGTCACTCGCAGGGTCGGCCGGTTGCGCTGGTGACCGGCGTTCAGGAGGCCGCGCAGGTCCTCGTTGCGCTCGGCGGCCTTGAGGGTGCCGAAGAGGGTGTCGGCCTCGTCGACCAGCAGGGTCGGCGGGTTCTCGGTGATCGACCGGAAGATGGCCGCCGGGCTGGCGTTGACCGTGATCAGCGGCGCGTGCACCGTCTCGGTCACCACGTCCAGGAGCCGCGACTTCCCGCACCGCTTCGCCGGGCCGACCACCGCGAGACGGGGTGCGTGCTGCCACGCGGTTTGCAGGTGGGTGGCCGCCACCCACAAGGTCACCGCGGTCACCGCCTCCTCGCTCGGAAGCACCACGAACCGCTTGACCTGCCCCCGCAGGTCAGACAGGACCCGCGCGCCCTCGGACAGCGGCTCGACATGGCCGTTCGCCTCGGGCTTCTCACCACGGGTGGGCTCGGCCGGAGTGGTGTTGCCCGGCTGACCGGGGACGGCGGTCGGAGGCCAGGGCACGGACCTTGTGGTGGTGTCCTCGGTCGGGGATGGCGTGTTCGGCCGGGGGTCGGTCATACTGGGCTTCAGCTCCTCTGCTCGCGGGCCATATGGGACGGCAATCCCGGCCTCGCGGGTCGATCGCTAGGGATGGCGGTTGAGAGGTTTGCGCTTGAGCCCCCTGGTGCCGATGGCATCAGGGGGCTTCTTCGTTGGCGCGGTCGTGTCCTGCCCTACAAGCATGCCACAGGAATTGCGAATCGCAGTAGTGTTCTGCATCTCGCAGAATCCATGTTACGGTTGTGGGGTAGCCGGGAACGATCAGCCCTGCACGCATGGAAGGAAGTGCTCACGGTGGACGACGGCCAAGAGGGCGTTCTGCTCAGTGGGGAGGAGAACGTCGCGGTCCGGATCAAGCTGGAGCGCGAGGCCCGTGGGTGGAGCACCAACGCCCTGTCCGACCGCCTCAACGAGGCCGGCTTCGACATGAACCCGTCGGCGGTCTGGCGGATCGAGAATCGCAAACGCCGGATCAACCTCGACGAGGCCATCGGGTTCGCCGAGGTCTTCAGCGTCTCCCTGCGCAACCTCGTCGGCCCTCCGAGGCTCGCGGCCAAGGCCCGCGCCATGGAACTCATCGACGACATCGTGGCCGCCCACCGGGAGACCCAGCGAGCGAACCACGCCTTCACCCAGGCCCGCGACGCCTTCGACGCGTACATCGCCGAACATCCCGACATCAGCGAGGAGGCCGAAGTCATGGTCTCCAACGCCATCGCCGAAGCGCTCATGCAGGCCAACCTCGCCACGCACGAGCCCACCCCCGGAGGACCGAAGTCCGACACCGGCCACGCCGGTTCCCCCGAGGAGTAGCCCCTCCTCAACGCCCAGCCTGGTTCCGCAAACCCCAGGCGCGGGCAACACACCACGCCATCCCTAACGATCAACCGGCCAGGCCGGGGTTGCCGCCCCACACCACCTGGCCAGAACAGGACACCCCCTTTGCGCCGACAGGCGATACCCCCTGCCCTGAACTCTGACGCCGCTCTGCCGCGTCTCTACCTCCCGGAGGAGGTCGCCGCCTTCCTCGGCTGCTCCGCCTGGTGGGTCAAGGATCGCGCCCGTCGACGGCTCATTCCCTTCACCCGTGTCGGCCGCGCCTACCGCTTCACCGCTGAGCACCTCGCGGAGATCATCCGTATGCACGAGGCTCGCCCCGCCGTTCCGCAGCAGCGAGTGTCGGCCGCACCGCTGCCCACTCCTCCCACTTCCTCCTCGCCCGCTGCTGTGCCCACGTCCCGGCTCCGCGCCCGGCTGCCTCGCCGAGCCCGCCAGAGCCGCTTCGGGACCGCCGCCTAGCTCGACGAGGGGAGGGAGAAGCAACGTGGGCTTCGCGGAGAAGCGTGGAAACTACTGGCGCGGCCGGTACAAGACCGAGCCCGGCAAACACCTCACGGTCGTCGACGAGAACGGCAAGACGATCAAGTTCGCGACCAAGGGCGAAGCCCAGCGCGCCGCGAGCGAGGCCGAGAACAAGTACCGGCGCGGCGACTGGCGTGACCCGGCGCTCGGCCTGGAGACCTTCGGCGAGTACGCGGGCCGTTGGTATGCCGCCCAGGACCTGGCCGCCTCGACGATGCAGAACTACAAGCGCCACATCGAGGAGCACCTGCTCCCCGACTTCGAGGGCAAGGCACTGAGCGGTGTCCTCCGCACGGACGTTGAGCTGTGGGAGAAGAAGGAGCGGGCCGTGTACGCGGCCTCCAGCGTGAAGACATGGCGTTCGACGCTCCACCTGATCTTCGAGGACGCGATCGACGAAGGGCTGATCACCTCCAACCCGGCCGGCCGGCGGCGAGGGCGCGGCAAGCGCGCCGGCCGGTCCCGGGACCGAGGCCCGGAGAAGGTCGTCACCGACGCACTCGGCATCCTGCTGGCCGCCGAGCGGGCCGCCCTGCTGTCCGGTCGCGACGACGAGTTCGTCGCCGTGGTCCTCAAGGGCTACACGGGCAAGCGCTGGGGCGAGATCGTCGGCCTGGAAACGGAGTTCGTCCGGCCACACGCGTTCCGTGTCGAGTGGCAGCTGTACGAGCTGGACACCGGCGAGCTGGTCCGCTGCCCGCCCAAGGACGACAGCTACCGCACCATCGACTCGATGGACTGGCTGTCGGCCCTGGTCCTCAACCACATCGCCCGTACGAAGCCGACGCCCTGCCCCTGCCACGGACGGACGTATGTCTTCCGTGGTCAAGGAGCGGCCCGCACCGGTGGCCACCAGGGAGCGAAGCTCGTCGACGTTGCCCGTCTCGCCGGGGTCTCCACGGGTACGGTCTCCAACGTCCTCAACCACCCCGACCGTGTCACCGAAGCCACACGGGCACGGGTGGAGAAGGCTGTCGCGGACCTCGGGTTCGTTCGGGGCGGCGCGGCGCCGGCACCTGCTGCCCACTGGCGCAGAAACGGTTTTGCAACCTGGCTGTTCACCCCTGCGGTCTCCGGCTGGTATCCGAAGAAGGCTCCGCAGGAGGCCCGGCCCGTCCCTCTGCTCGGCGAGCCGTGGCCCGGCGTCCCGGCACGGGGACGCGGCGCCACCAACCGGGCCGACGCCTGCTGGCTGCCGATCGCCAAGGGCCTCACGCCCCACGGCCTCCGCCACACCCACCGGACGATGATGGAGGACCTCGGCACCGAGAAGGTCCTCATGGACGAGCGCATGGGCCACATCGACGGCTCGGTCTCGGCCCGCTACGCCCACGTCACCCCAGGCATGCGCCGCCGCCTCATGGTCGGCCTGACCGACCAGTGGCAGGCCGCGCTCGATGCCCGCCTGGCCATGTGCTCGTCATCGCCGGTACGTGTGCTCAACGAGCTTCTGCGCGCGCATACTGCCCGTGGACCAGTGCTACCTGGTTGATGCCCCACGCAGGTGCCCCACGCGAACATCGCGTGGGGCACCTGCGTTTCGTCAGCGCGTCAGATCAGACGGCGAAGGCTTGACCGCATACGAGGCAGTGATACGGGCCCGAGGTGTCTTCGGGTACTTTCACCGGCTCGTACGAGTGACAAGGGGACGTAACGGTGATCATGTCGTCGGGCTCGGTCAGCGGCGAGGGCACCTCTCGGGAGTCCACGCTGCTTTTGACGCTGACCTTCACGTACTTGCTGCGAGTCGGCTTGAACGCGTTCTTCAGCTCGTCCTCCACCATTCGTGCTGCGGCGGGAGCGATCACGCCCTTGGCGTAGTCGATCTGTTCCTGCGTCCACCAGGAGTCCGGCCCGGCTGGCTGCCCACAAAGAGGGCAGTAGTAGGCAGTGGGCGACGGCTGCTGTTCGGCCTCTTCGTTCGCCGGTCCGTGGTGCCACTTGAACTGGCTGATGCAATGGGGACACTCCCGACGCACGAAACCGTCGTGGTCGAGAGGCAGGCTCATCGGAATTTCCATGTCAGGCCCCGTCTACGAACTCTTCGACCCTGATCGGCACCCCATCAGCAGTCTTCGCCGTCAGGACGACGTTGAAATAGGAGCTTGATCCCGACCCCAGGGAGCGAGCACTCATCACGCGCACTGACTTACCGGCGGGCAACTTCGGGACGGGGAACTCACCCTTGTTGCGTGTGACGAGCTCGTCCTTCTCTTCGGCTTCCACGTCGAGGTCGTACACGTCTCCGGGGCCGTGGTTGGTGATCACGACCGTCCCCATCTTCCTCGACCCGTTGTCGACGTAGCGGGCACTGAGCCGAGGGGCACCGGCCGCCTGCGAGGACGGCAGCTTTCGTCCCAGCGGAAGCCCGCCGCCTGGCGGCACCGGGGGAGTGAGGTCGCCGGCGTCATGCCAGTCCGTGCCGGTCAGGCGCACAGCGCACCCTGCCGTCTGCAGGCGCGTCGCAAGGTCCTGACGCTTCCTTGTGGAGTTGTCGAGGCGGATCACATGCCGGCCGTGAATGTCGCTGAAGACCTTCACCTGCCCGAGCTCCACGATGACGGTGCGGTTCTCGTCTCGGCCCATGGCCATGCCAGCCTCGAACAGGACGTTCGGCCGGGGCTGCATCTGCGGACTGCACTCGGGGTCCCCGGCGTACGTGAGGCTCTCATGCAGGTAGGTAACGTCGTCGGGGGTTTGGAGGACGACCACTGCCTGCGCGCTTGAGAACGCTGTGTCTAGGACCTCACCGATGTACGGGGAACCCTTGCCGGTCAGCTGGATGGCCTCGGACCACTCGATGGGATCGAGGCCCAGCGCCCGCAGGAACTTGAAGAGTCCCTTGCGCGCGAGTTCGTTTCGTCCGTGGATCACGAACACCTTGCGAGGGTCTGCGCCGCCCTCGGCCACTCGGTCTGCCATGTCTTGCTCACCACTCACGGTCGAGGGAGAACTGTCCCCAGCGACGGTAGCGGCAGGCACTGACAACGAGGGGATCCCGAAGTCGGCTCCCAGTCGGCTCCCAAGCCGACCCTGGAAACCACTCAGGGGCTTGATCCGATGTCTCGGATCAAGCCCCTGACCTGGTGTTTCAGCTGTCGGGGTGGCGGGATTTGAACCCACGACCTCTTCGTCCCGAACGAAGCGCGCTGCCAAGCTGCGCCACACCCCGATGTCGCCGCTGTCGCGGCGACATCGCTAACTTTAGCCCACCCGCGCCCCCACGCGAAATCCGCTTTCGGCGTGGTCGCTAGGGCCGCTCGACCAAGGTCAGGAGGGTGGCTTCGGGCGGGCACGCGAAGCGGACCGGGGTGTAGCGGCTGGTGCCGCAGCCCGCGGAGACGTGGAGGCAGGAGGTGTGGTCGGCCGCAGTGTGGGTGGAGAGGCCCTTGACGCGGTCGGTGTCGAGGTCGCAGTTGGTGACCAGGGCGCCGTAGAAGGGGATGCAGAGCTGGCCGCCGTGGGTATGGCCCGCGAAGATCATGGGGTAGCCGTCGGCGGTGAAGGCATCGAGGGCGCGCAGGTACGGGGCGTGGACCACGGCCAGGGAGAGGTCCGCGGCCGGGTCGGGGCCGCCCGCCACGGACTCGTAGCGGTCGCGCTTGATGTGGGGGTCGTCCAGGCCGGTGAAGGCGATCTCGCCAGCGTCGAGCTTCAGCTTGCCGCGGGTGTTGCCGAGGCCGACCCAGCCCGCCGTGTCGAAGGCGTCGCGCAGCTCTTCCCACGGGTTGTGGACCACGCCGACCGCGGGCGCGTTGCCGTTGAGGCCGTGGCGGCCCTGGGCCTTTTCCAGCAGATAGCGGGCGGGGTTGCGGAGGGTGGGGCCGTAGTAGTCGTTGGAGCCGAAGACATAGACGCCGGGGAGCTCCATCAGCGGGCCGAGCGCGTCCAGGACCTCCGGGACGCCCTCGGGGTCGGAGAGGTTGTCGCCGGTGTTGATCACGAAGTCGGGGCGCAGGCCGGCCAGCGACTGGAGCCAGGCGCGCTTCTTGCGCTGGCCGCTGACCATGTGGATATCGGAGACCTGGAGGACTCTGAGGGGGCGCATGCCCTGCGGGAGTACGGGGACCGTCAGTCGCCGGAGGCGGAAGGAACGGGCCTCGAAGGCTGCTGCGTAGGCGATTCCGGCGGCGCCGACCGCCGTGATGGCCAGGGGGACTCCGTAGCGTGCGCGCATGGGTCCATCGTCGCAGACCCGCTCCGGGGTGTGCGTGGCGGAGTGATCATGAGGGGGCAATCGGCGGATTCGTCCGGTGATGGCCGTGGTGCGGAAAGTGACGGGCGGGGGAAATCGGCGGGCAGGAGCGGACCCGTACCTGTCACACTCTCCCTATGACCACGCTCAAGGCCAAGCTCAGGGACGACCTCACCGACGCGATCAGGGCGCGTGACGAACTGCGCTCGTCGACGCTCCGCCTCACCCTCGCGGCCGTCTCCAAGGAAGAGGTCGCGGGTACGACCGCCCGTGAGCTCTCGGACGACGAGGTGCAGAAGGTCATCGCCCGCGAGGCGAAGAAGCGGCGCGAGGCCGCCGATGCCTTCAGCAAGGGCGGCCGGGCCGAGCAGGCCGAGCGGGAGCTGGCCGAGGGCGTGCTGCTGGACGAGTATCTGCCGAAGCAGCTGTCGGACGCCGAGCTGGAGGCGATCGTGGCCGAGGCCGTCGCCGAGGCGAAGGCCGCCGGGGCCGAGGGGCCCCGGGCGATGGGCGCCGTGATGAAGATCGTGAACCCGAAGGTCGCCGGGCGGGCCGAGGGCGGCCGGGTGGCCGCAGCCGTGAAGCGGCTGCTCGCCGGCTGACCGGGCGGATACGGGCCAGAGGCAGAAGCAGCGCCAGTAGAAGAGGAGGGATCCGGGGCACCGCCCCGGATCCCTCCTTCTTGTTTGCTTCAGAGGGCTCGCCGGTCAGGACTGGCCGGGACCGCCGGGTCCCTGGCCCCGCTGACCGCCGCCTCCGATGACACCCGGCGCCATGGAGATACCGGGGATCGGACTGCCGCCCGCGTCACCCTCGCCCCCGCCGTTCCCGGTGCCGCCGTCGCCGCCCCAGCCGCCGTTGTCCCCCCAGCCGCCGTTGTCCCCCCAGCTACCGCCGTCTCCTCCGTTGCTGCCGTTGTTGCCGTTGCCTCCGGGGTTGCCCCAGGAACCGTTGTCCCCACCGTCCCCGTTGTCCCCGTCACCCGGGCGTTCCTGTTCGCCGTCGCCGGGAGTCTCACCCGGATCGGGCTTCTTCACATCCGGAATGGTGACCCGGTTGAACCTCGGGGCCACCTTGCCGCTCAGCGCACCGGTCATCGCCTTGCGCCAGATGGAGCCCGGTACCTCACCGCCGAAGACCTTCGGCTTGTACCGGCCGCCGATGGTGATGTTGAACATCTTCACCTGCTGGGTCGGGCTGCCGACCCAGACCGCCCCCGCCATATTGGGGGTGTAGCCGACGAACCAGGCGTTGCGGCGGCCGTCGGTGGTACCGGTCTTGCCCGCGTTGTCCCGCCCCGCGAGCCCCGCCTTCGCACCCGTACCCGCGTCGGAGACCACCCCGCTGAGCAGGGAGCTGATGCTGTCGGCGGTGTTCTGGCTCATCGCGCGCCGGCAGGTGCTCTCCGGCACCTCCAGCTTGCGCCCGTCGGCCGTCTTGATGGACTCGATGGCGACCGGGGTGCAGTACGTGCCCCGGTTGGCGAAGGTCGCATAGGCCGACGCCATGGTCAGCGGCGACATGCCCTCGGAGCCCAGGGTCATACCGGAGGGGGTGAAGGCGAGGTTCTTGCCGTTGCCCACGATCAGGCCGAGCTTGTCGGTCATCTCCTTCACCGGGCAGAGCCCGATGTCCGCGACCATCTGGACGAAGTAGGTGTTGACCGACTTCTCCATCGCCTCCTTGAAACTGTACGGACCGACCTCCGACTCCATCTCGTTCTCGACCTTGTCGTTCTCGGCGTTGACCCAGGGCTTGCCGTCACAGGTCTGGATGGGGCTCGGGTACGGCATCTCGTACGGCGAGGGGTACGTCTGCGACAGCGGCGTTCCCTGCTCTATGGCCGCCGCGGCGACGAACGGCTTGAACGTCGAGCCGACCGGGAAGCCGAAGTTCGACCCCTCCATCCTCTTGTCGACGGAGTAGTTGATCTGGGTCTCGTTCTTGCCGAAGCCGTACGGCCGGGACTGGCCCATCGCCAGGATCTTCCCGGTGCCGGGCTCGACCATGGTCACCGCGGTGGCGACCTTGTCGCTCTTGTAGACGTACTCCTTGATGGAGTCCTGGGCCGACTCCTGCGACTGGGGGTCGAGGGTGGTGCGGATGGTCAGACCGCCGTGGTTCCACAGCTTGGCCCGGTCCTCGCGGGTCTTGCCGAAGACCGGATCGCCGAGGAAGACGTTCCGGACGTAGTCGCAGAAGAAGCCGGCGCCGCTGACCGCGGTGATGCAGCCGTTCTTCGGGGTGCTCACCTTCAGCGCGACGGGGGTGGCCTTCGCCCGGTCCGCGTCGGCCTGGGTGATGTCACGGACGTCCGCCATCCGCTGGAGGACGATGTTCCGGCGCTTCTTCGCCTCCTCCGTGTCGTTCACCGGGTCGTAGCGGCTGGGGGACTGGACCAGTCCGGCCAGCAGGGCGGACTCCTGCAGATTGAGGTCCCTGGCCGGTTTGGAGAAGTAGCGCTTGGACGCGGCCTCGACGCCGTAGGCCTGCTGTCCGAAGAAGGTGATGTTGAGGTAGTTCTCCAGGATCTTCTTCTTGCCCAGCTCCTCCTCGACCTGGATGGCGTACTTCAGCTCCTGGATCTTTCGGCCGAGCGTCTGCTGGGTGGCCTGGGCGACCTTGTCGGGGTCGTCGCCGGCCTCCTCCACGAAGACGTTCTTCACATACTGCTGGGTCAGGGTCGACGCGCCCTGGGCGACCCCGCCCGACTGGGCGTTGCGGTTGAGCGCCCGCAGGACGCCCTTCATGTCGACCGCGCCGTGCTCGTAGAAGCGCGAGTCCTCGATGGCGATGATCGCCTTCTGCATGTACGGGGAGACTGCCGTGAGCGGGACGACGGTACGGTCGCGCGAGTAGACCGTCGCGATCGCGCCGCCCTCGGCGTCGAGGATGGTGGTCCGCTGACTGAGCGGGGGAGTCTTCAGATTCGCGGGGATCTCGTCGAACCCTTTGACCGTGCCTTTTGCGGCCAGTCCCAGCGCGCCCGCGGCCGGCAGGGCGATGCCCGCCAGTACGGCTCCGGCGAGCACACTGACACCGAGGAACTTGGCGGCTTGCTGGGTCCCTGACAGACCACCGCCGGAGCGGGTCTTTGGCATGGAGTCAGCCTACGTTCTCAATTGCCGGACACAGGGGCAGCCGTTGGCCTAAGCTGCTCCCAACTGTCACAGCAGTGCGGTTTTGCAACAAGGCAATCATGGATCGTTCCCGGAATTCACCGGAACTCCCCAACCGTCTTCCTGGCGTGTCCCGTAGTCATCGGGGCCTGGTGAAGGGGAAAGTGGAGTTCGGCATTCCAGGACTGGCCGCTCAGCGGGCCGCCCGGAATCTTGCCGAATCTGCCCTATGTGCCGCTCCTCGGCCTCGATGATCAGATGGTTCTGTCCCGGTTCGAGGGGTTGGGTTTATATGTCCCCGGCTCACTCCCCTGGGTGATCTGCCGCGTACGCATAGTCCGTTCGGGCCATTCGAGATTGGGCCCGCAGGGGGTGTTGCACCGCGCCCGCCTTCCGTAACGTCCTCAACTGGCAGCGGTGAATATGCCGCTGCCGCCGTGGGGGAGCCTCGATTCGGGAGAGGACGGCAGCCGTGATGGGCTGGGTAACCGACTGGAGTGCGCAGGCAGCCTGCCGCACTACCGATCCGGATGAACTGTTCGTACAAGGGGCAGCGCAGAACAGGGCCAAAGCGGTCTGCACCGGATGTCCGGTGCGAACCGAATGTTTGGCCGATGCCCTCGACAATCGGGTGGAGTTCGGTGTGTGGGGAGGAATGACCGAAAGAGAACGGCGCGCTCTGTTGCGCAGGCGCCCCACGGTCACCTCCTGGCGCAGGCTTCTGGAGACCGCGCGAACGGAGTACGAGCGCGGCGCGGGCATGCTGCCGGTCGGGCTCGACGACGACGAGACGTACGCCGCGTACGCGGCCGTCGGATAGCCGCTCGCGCGCCGTATCACTCATTTACGGCTTCGCGCGGCTCTACGGCAACGGCCCGTGGATGTGTCCCGCGAGATGCGTCCATGGCGGCGGTTCCGTATGCCGCCGTTCACCGGCGGAGTTGCCGGTGGCCGGAGCCGGAAGCGCTCCCCGCCTGCGGCGGCGCGGTCCGCCCGGCCCGAGGAGGGCCGTCGCGATGGTGCTGCCGTGTGCCGGCCGGGCCGACAGCCTGCGCCGACGGCGGTACGGCGCGGAGGCCCGCGCACGCATGCCTTCCTGACGCCCGGTAAGGCTAGGTCGCCGTCGGCCCGTTCCCCGCGTCACCGGCCGCCAGCTGCTCACCGATCGCCCGCAGTCCCGCGAGATCGTGGACGTCTCCGGGCAGTGCGGCCACATGAGCCACCGCCACCTCGGGGTGAAGCGCGGTGAAACGGTCCCGCATGCGCTGCTCACGCGCGAGCACCTGCATCCGTTCGGCATGCAGGCGCAGCAGACCAGCCGTCAGTTCTTCCGTGGTGTGTTCGTGGTGTGCCTCAAGAGGGATGGGGTGCTCGGGGGCGTGGTCCACGGGCGGGGATTCGGGAGAGGCGCCCGTGGCCTCACGAACACCAGTCTTCCCTGACCCATGATCCACAATGCGGGCCTCGGCAAGATTTTCTGAGGATTCCACCAACGACTCATCCGACTCATCAGACCTGTCGGACTCATCCGCCAGGTCCGCCAGGTCCGGCGCATCGGCCTCGTGCTCCCCGGATTCGTCGTACTCGTCCTCCGGGTACTCCGGTTCCAGCACTTCCGCCGCCGCCAGGGCCCGCTGGGCCGACAGCCTGGCGGCGCCGCTGCCGTGGACCCGGTTCAGCACCAGCCCGGCCAGCGGCATCTCCTCCTCCGCCAGCCGTTCCACGAAGTACGCCGCTTCCCGCAGCGCGTCCCGCTCCGGCGCCGCCACCACGAGGAACGCCGTCCCCGGGGCCTGGAGCAGCCGATAGGTGGCGTCGGCCCGGGTGCGGAAGCCGCCGAACATGGTGTCCATGGCCGTGACGAAGGTCTGGACGTCCCGCAGCAGCTGCCCGCCCAGCAGCTTGCCGAGCGTCCCCGTCATCATCGACATGCCGACGTTCAGGAACTTCATCCCCGCCCGGCCGCCCATCTTCGCGGGGGTCACCAGCAGTTTGATGAACTTGCCGTCAAGAAAGGACCCCAGCCGCTTGGGCGCGTCCAGGAAGTCCAGCGCGCTGCGCGACGGCGGAGTGTCGACGACGATCAGGTCCCACTCGTCCCGGGCCCGCAGCTGGCCCAGCTTCTCCATCGCCATGTACTCCTGCGTACCGGCGAACCCGGCCGACAGGGACTGGTAGAAGGGGTTCTCCAGGATCGCGCGGGCCCGTTCGGCGTCCGCATGGGCCTCGACGATCTCGTCGAAGGTCCGCTTCATGTCGAGCATCATGGCGTGCAGCTCGCCCGCCGGGCCCGTACCGTCCTGCTCTATGCCCTTCACCCGGCGCGGTGTGTTGTCGAGTGAGTCGATGCCCAGCGACTGGGCGAGCCGGCGGGCCGGGTCGATGGTGAGGACGACGACCCGCCTGCCGCGCTCGGCCGCGCGTACCCCGAGGGCCGCCGCGGTCGTCGTCTTGCCGACGCCACCCGCACCGCAGCACACGATGATGCGGGTGTTCGGGTCGTCGATGAGAGGGTCGACCTGCAGGGGGCCGGCCGCTGCGTCCAGGCTCATGAACCGGTTCCCGTCCCTTGTCCGGCGCCGTGCCGGCCGTCGCTCCGGCCGTTCGGCGCAGCCGTCTGCTGTTGCTGGGCGCGCAGTTCCTTCGAGAGCCGGTAGAGCCCGGCGAGGTCGACGCCTTCGCTGAGCAGCGGCAGTTCGTACGAGGGCAGCTCAAGACCGGCCAGCGCGGCCCGCTGCTCCCGCTCCAGGGCCACCCGCCGGGCATGGTCGGTCGCCTGCTCCAGCAGCGGGGTGACCAGGGAGCGCGCACCGCTCACCCCGGCGGACGTTAGCGCCGCGGCGATCTCCGTACGGCGCCCGTCGGCGGCGCCGCGCACCGCCGCCTCGTCCAGGACATGGGGGCGGACCATGTTCACGATGACCCGCCCGACCGGAAGGTCCGCCGCCCGCAGCTCGGCCACCCCGTCCGCGGTCTCCTGGACCGGCATCTCCTCCAGCAGCGTGACCAGGTGGACCGCGGTCTGGGGGGACTTCAGCACCCGCATCACGGCCTGGGCCTGGTTGTATATCGGCCCGAACTTGGCGAGCCCCGCCACCTCGTCGTTCACATTGAGGAACCGGGTGATCCGGCCGGTCGGCGGCGCGTCCATGACCACGTAGTCGTAGGCGTACGAGCCCTGCTTCGTACGGCGCCGGACCGCCTCGCACGCCTTCCCCGTCAGCAGGACGTCCCTGACCCCGGGCGCGATGGTCGTCGCGAAGTCGATGGCGCCGATCTTCTTGAGGGCCCGTCCGGCGCTGCCGAGCTTGTAGAACATCTGGAGGTAGTCGAGGAGCGCGCGCTCGGCGTCGATGGCGAGGGCGTAGACCTCGCCGCCTCCGGACGAGACGGCGATCTTCCGCTCCTCGTACGGCAGCGCCTCCGTCTCGAAGAGCTGTGCGATGCCTTGCCTCCCCTCGACCTCCACGAGGAGTGTCCGCTTGCCCTCGGTCGCGAGGGCGAGCGCGAGGGCGGCGGCGACCGTGGTCTTACCGGTTCCGCCTTTGCCGCTGACGACCTGGAGCCTGCTCACGCTTTCGAGCCTAACCAGTCGGACCGCGCCCTACGCACGAGGCTGTGTGCGGGCTGCGTCACGTGCCCACGGGACAGGTGTACGAGTACGGGCGGGGGAGGGCGGGAGTCGACGGGTGGATCCGGGCGGCCCCGGCGGGGCGGATACAGTCGGCTCCATGACCAAGAAGTGGGAATACTCCACCGTGCCGCTCCTCGTGCACGCGACCAAGCAGATCCTGGACACCTGGGGCGAGGACGGGTGGGAGCTCGTCCAGGTCGTACCGGGCCCCAACCCCGAGCAGCTCGTGGCGTACCTGAAGCGGGAGAAGACCTCGTGACGACCGCCGGTGGCGGTGGCGGTGTTGTCGAGGCGCGGCTGGCGGAACTGGGGCTGACGCTGCCGGCGGTCGTTCCGCCGCTGGCCGCGTACCAGCCCGCCGTCGTCTCGGGGCCGTACGTCTATACGGCGGGACAGCTTCCGATGGTGGACGGCAAGCTCCCGGTCACCGGCAAGGTGGGGGCCGAGGTCACCGCCGAGGAGGCCAAGGAACTGGCCCGGACGTGCGCGCTCAACGGCCTGGCCGCCGTGAAGTCGGTCATCGGTGACCTGGACCGGATCGCCCGTGTGGTGAAGGTCGTGGGCTTCGTCGCCTCGGCGAGCGACTTCACCGGGCAGCCCGGTGTGATCAACGGCGCGAGTGAGCTGCTGGGCGAGGTCCTCGGTGAGAAGGGCGTCCACGCGCGGAGCGCGGTGGGTGTCGCGGTGCTTCCCCTGGACGCACCGGTCGAGGTCGAGTTCCAGATCGAATTGGTGCAGGACTAGGTCCTGTCCGCCGGTTGCCGGTTGCCACCGGCGGCGCCGAGCAGGCGCGCCGGTGCGGCGGGCAGGACGGGAGCGGCCGGCGCGAGAGGGCTCGTACGGCCCGCTCCGCCGCCCGCCGCCGACGCGAGGTCCGGTGTTCCGCCTGCCGAGGGTCGTTGTGCCCGTGGTTCGCCGCGTTCGTTCCGCCCGGGGGCGGCGCGCGGGGTCTTCACATACGGGCGCGTGTACGGCTCCGCTCCCGTCGCCCCACTGCCCTGGCCACCGCTGCCGATGACCGGGATCCCGGCCTTCCCGGACACGGCTTCTCCCCGTCCGTACTGCCGTAACCCCGCAGCACTGCCGCAACTCTGCGGTGCCGAGCCTCCCGTCCAGGCCCGCCGCGGTCCACCGCCGTAACTCCGCAGTATCCCGCCCGAGTGACCGGGAGCCTCGGAGCGCGGGCCTGTGCCGTCCCGGGAGCTCCGGCGGCCCTGTTGGTCCGGTGCCGCCTCCGCGTCCCGCAGAGCGGCCGTCAGGTCCCGTGTAGGGGCCATCTTCGTTCCACGTGAAACAGTCGCCCCCGCCCGGCACCTCTCGAACATCCCGTCCGATCCGCATAGCATCCGGCCATGCCCGATGGTCAGTGGTACCCCCCGGAGTGGCCCGAACGGATCCGCGCACTCGCGGCCGGTGAGCTCGTCCCCGTCGTGCCCAAGCAGGCTGCAACCGTCATGCTGCTGCGCGACACCCCGGACGGCCCCGCCGTCCATATGCTGCGCCGCAGGGCCTCCATGGCCTTCGCCGGAGGCGCCTATGCCTATCCGGGCGGTGGAGTCGATGCCCGGGACTCCCGGCCCGTCGGCTGGGCGGGTCCGCCGGTCGCCGCATGGGCGCACCGGCTCGGTACGGACGAGGCGACCGCCCAAGCCGTGGTCTGTGCCGCGGTACGGGAGACGTTCGAGGAGTCGGGGGTGCTGCTCGCCGGGCTCACCGCCGATACGGTGCTGGGCGCCGTGGGCGGGGACGAGGCGTCCGAGCCCGGGCGCGGCCCCGGGGACGACGGAGGCTGGGAGGCCGACCGGCAGGCGCTGGTCGACCGCGAACTGGCCTTCGCCGACTTCCTGGACCGCCGGGGGCTGGTGCTGCGCTCGGATCTGCTGGGCGCCTGGGCCCGTTGGATCACACCCGAGTTCGAGTCCCGCCGCTACGACACCTGGTTCTTCGTCGCGGCCCTTCCCGAGGGCCAGCAGACCCGCAACGCCTCCACCGAGGCGGACCGTACGGTCTGGATCCGGCCCGCCGAGGCGGCCGCCGGATACGACCGGGGCGAACTGCTGATGATGCCCCCGACCATCTCCACGCTGCGCGATCTCGTCCCGTACGAATCGGCCGCGAAGGCGGTCGCCGCTGCGGACGGCCGCGATCTGGCCCCGGTCCTCGCCACGGCCCGCTGGGAGGACGACACCCTGGTGCTGAGCTGGCCGGGGCACGAGGAGTTCACCAAACACATCCCCGCCGAGGGAGGCACCCGATGACGGAGGCGGCGGCCCTGCCCGGACAGCCCCGGGGCGGTGTGCTCTCCGGACCCGCCACGGCCCGTGCCGTGAACGTCCTCGCGCCCAACGCCTCGGCGATGACCCTCGACGGCACCAACACCTGGATTCTCGCCGAGCCCGGCTCCGGGCTCGCTGTGGTGGTCGATCCCGGTCCGCTCGACGAATCCCATCTGCGCCGGGTGATCGACACCGCCGAGCAGGCGGGGCAGCGCATCGCCCTCACCCTGCTCACCCACGGCCACCCGGATCACGCCGAAGGCGCGGCCCGCTTCGCGGAACTCACCCGGACGAAGGTCAGGGCACTGGATCCCGCGCTGCGGCTCGGTGACGAGGGGCTCGGCGCGGGCGATGTGATCGGTGTCGGCGGCCTCGAACTGCGGGTCGTACCCACTCCCGGCCACACCGCCGACTCCCTCTGCTTCCATCTGCCCGCCGACGCCGCCGTGCTGACCGGCGACACCGTCCTCGGCCGGGGCACCACGGTCGTGGCCCACCCGGACGGCCGTCTCGGCGACTATCTGGACTCCCTGCGCAGGCTGCGCTCCCTCACCGTCGACGACGGGGTGCACACCGTGCTGCCCGGCCACGGGCCGGTGCTGGAGGACGCCCAGGGCGCGGTCGAGTTCTATCTGGCCCACCGGGCCCATCGGCTGGCGCAGGTCGAGACGGCCGTCGAGAACGGCTACCGCACCCCCGGCGAGGTCGTTGCCGAGGTGTACGCGGAAGTGGACCGCTCACTCTGGCCCGCGGCGGAGCTGTCCGTACGGGCGCAGTTGGAGTACCTGCGCGACCACGGGCTGATCTGACACCCGGACCGGTCGGTCGAGCGGTCCGGGCGCGGGCCGGTCCGTCGGGGAACAGCGGAAGGGGCGTCCGGAACCGTTCGGTTCCGGACGCCCCTTCCCGTGCGTGCTGCGAGTACCTCGTACGGCTCCCGGCTTCAGCGGGAGCGCTTCGCCAGCCGCTCGACGTCGAGCAGGATCACGGCACGCGCCTCCAGGCGCAGCCAGCCGCGCTGGGCGAAGTCGGCCAGGGCCTTGTTCACGGTCTCGCGGGAGGCGCCGACCAACTGGGCCAGCTCTTCCTGCGTCAGGTCGTGGACGACGTGGATGCCCTCGTCCGACTGGACGCCGAAGCGGCGCGACAGGTCGAGCAGGGCCCGGGCCACCCGGCCCGGCACATCGGAGAAGACCAGGTCGGACATCTGGTCGTTGGTCTTGCGCAGTCGGCGGGCGACGGCACGCAGCAGCGCGGACGCCACCTCGGGCCGGGCGTTCAGCCAGGGCTGGAGGTCGCCGTGGCCCAGACCGAGCAGTTTGACCTCGGTCAGCGCCGTCGCGGTCGCCGTACGCGGACCGGGGTCGAACAGCGACAGCTCGCCGATCAGCTCACCGGGGCCGAGGACGGCGAGCATGTTCTCGCGGCCGTCGGGCGAGGTGCGGTGGAGTTTGACCTTGCCTTCGGTGACCACGTACAGGCGGTCACCGGGGTCGCCCTCGTGGAAGAGCGCGTCACCTCGGGCGAGCGTCACCTCACTCATCGAGCCGCGCAGCTCCGCCGCCTGCTCGTCATCGAGCGCCGCGAAGAGCGGGGCGCGCCGCAGAACGTCGTCCACGAGTTCTCTCCTTGTCGACCTGCTCAGGGACCGTGGTCCCCCATGATGCCGGACCGCACGGTGCCCGTCCGGGGGACACCGCGGGCGGGACGCGTAGGACAGCTTCGCCGCGGCGGACCTGGCAAGTAAATATTCGTGCGATCAATCACAACAAGTTTGACGCACTGGAGCAGGTGTTCGTGCTCCAGGGGCCCGATTGGGTCCGGATCAGCGGTGGCCGGGGCGGACGAAGGCGGTGGACCGTAGGGTGGCCGGGTGTCCAAGTCGCCGGTGACAGCGCAGGCCAAGGGGGCCGGAAGAGTGTCCGGAAAGCAGGATTCCGCTATGGGCGAACAAGCTCCCATCGGTACCCGAAATGCCGCAAAGTCGGGCAAATCCAAGGGTGGGGCTGCTGCGTCGGGAGCGCGGAAGCGCACCGCGCCCGGAGCCGGAACCCGGACCGAATCCCGGCTCGCCATGGTCCGCCGCGCCCGCCGGATCAACCGGGAGCTGGCGGATGTGTATCCGTACGCCCATCCCGAGCTGGACTTCCGCAACCCGTTCGAGCTGCTGGTCGCCACCGTGCTGTCGGCCCAGACGACCGACCTCCGGGTCAACCAGACCACGCCCGCGCTCTTCGCCGCCTATCCCACCCCGGAGGAGCTGGCCGCTGCCGTTCCCGAAGAGCTGGAGGCGATCATCCGCCCCACCGGCTTCTTCAGGGCCAAGGCCCGCTCCCTCCTCGGGCTCTCCGCCGCGCTCCGCGACGATTTCGGCGGAGAGGTGCCGGGGCGGCTGGAGGACCTGGTGAAGCTGCCGGGAGTCGGGCGGAAGACCGCCTTCGTCGTCCTCGGCAATGCCTACGGAGTCCCCGGCATCACGGTCGACACCCATTTCGGACGGCTCGTCCGCCGCTGGAAGTGGACCGAGCAGGAGGACCCGGAGAAGGTCGAGGCGGAGATCGCGGAGATCTTCCCGAAGTCCGAGTGGACCATGCTGTCCCATCGGGTGATCTTCCACGGGCGCCGGATCTGCCATGCCCGCAAGCCCGCGTGCGGCGCCTGCCCGATCGCCCATCTCTGCCCCTCCTACGGCGAGGGCGAGACCGATCCGGAGAAGGCGAAGAAGCTGCTCAAGTACGAGATGGGCGGTCAGCCGGGGCAGCGACTGAACCCGCCCGCGGACTATCCGGGCACCCCCGCCCCGCCCCTCGGTGCCTCCGGACAGGCCTCCGCGTAGGTGCCGGCCCTCCGGTCGCGGCCGTCCGCCTGCCGTGGAGCGGTCGGAACGATCTGTGCGGCCCGGTGCGTTGTGAGACGAGGGGGGTGCCCATGCGCGCACAAGAGACGAGAACCGGCGGTGGCTGTGAGGCCGAGGTGCACAACGGTCAGCAGGACGGCGACGGCGCGGCCCGCCCCGGCCGTCGGGATCCGGCCGGCCGGTCCCCGGGCGGGTACGGCCGCGACGGCTCCGCCCGGACCGGAAGCATGACCGGCCACGACGGCTCCGAAGCCCCCGGGCGGCCCGGCGAGGGAGCCACAGGCGGTCCCGGCGGTCCCGGACACCCCGCCGACCGCGGTACGGTCCGAAACCCCGCCGACCGCGGTACGGCCGGAAGCCTCACCGGCCCCGGCGCGGCCGGTGCGGCCGGTGGTGTCAGTGGTGTTGGTGCAATCGGGGCCGTCACCGTCTCGACCAGTGGCCTGCCCGGCTGGCTGGATCCCGTCGTCGCGGTCGTGGACACCGTCCAGGGCCGCCAGCTCAGCCAGTTCCTGCCGCCCGGCGGCGGGCGCGGCAGACCGTCGGCCGTCCTGGTCCTCTTCGGGGAGGGCCCGACCGGCCCCGAACTGCTGCTCATGGAACGCGCGGGCGGACTGCGGTCGCACGCCGGACAGCCCTCGTTCCCCGGCGGCGCCCTCGACCCCGAGGACGGTGATCCGGAGACCACAGGCCCGCTGCGCGCCGCGCTGCGCGAGGCCGAGGAGGAGACCGGACTCGACCCCGCGGGTGTCCAGGTCTTCGGCACCCTGCCCAAGCTCTACATCCCCGTGAGCGGTTTCGTCGTCACCCCCGTCCTGGGCTGGTGGCGGGCGCCCAGCCCGGTCGGCGCGGTCGACCCCGCCGAGACGGCCCGCGTGTTCACCGTCCCCGTGGCGGATCTCACGGACCCCGCCAACCGCGCCACGGCTGTTCATCCGCGCGGTCACCAAGGCCCCGCATTCCTGGTCGAATCGGCCCTGGTCTGGGGTTTTACGGCCGGGGTGATCGACCGCATCCTGCACTTCGCGGGCTGGGAACGGCCCTGGGACCAAGCCCGACAGGTCCCCCTGGACCGGCGCGCATGACAGGCTGATTCCTTCGCGCCCGGTGCGCCACCCCCGTACATCCCGGATGCCCCGGACCAAGCCGGTTGCCCCGGACCAAGCCGGACACCCAGCGGCCCCGATCCGACCGAGCGGAGCCGGAGCCGAGACAGCGACTGCGAGGCAAATGACGGTGAACGTGCTGGACATCCTGCTGCTGGTCACGGCCGTATGGTTCGCGATCATCGGTTATCGGCAAGGTTTCGTCGTCGGCATCCTCTCCGTCATCGGTTTTCTCGGCGGCGGCCTGGTCGCGGTCTATCTGCTGCCTGTGTTCTGGGACAAGCTGATGAACGGGACCGAGGCGTCCACCACCGCGATCGTCGTCTTCGTCGTGGTCGTGATCGTCTGTGCCTCCGTGGGCCAGGCCTTCACCACCCATCTCGGCAGCCGGCTCCGCCGCCAGATCACCGGGGCGTCCGCCCGGGCCCTGGACGCCACCGGCGGCGCCCTGGTCAATGTGGTCGCCATGCTCCTGGTCGCCTGGCTGATCGGCTCGGCGCTCAGCGGCACCACACTGCCCACGTTCGCCAAGCAGGTCCGCACCTCCCAGGTGCTGGAGGGCGTCGACCGGATGATGCCCCAAACGGCGTCCACCTGGTTCGACGACTTCTCCGGAGTCCTCGCGCAGAACGGCTTCCCCCAGGTCTTCAGCCGGTTCTCGGACGAGCCCATCAAGGAGGTCCGGCCGCCGGACCCGGCGCTCGCAGGCAGCCCGGTCGTCGCCCGAGCCAAGAAGTCGATCGTGAAGGTCGTCGGTACGGCGGACAACTGCGGCAAGGTCCTCGAAGGCACCGGCTTCGTCTTCGGCGAGCGCCGCGTCATGACGAACGCCCATGTCGTCGGCGGTGTCGACGAGCCGACCGTGCAGATAGGCGGCGAGGGCAAGCTGTACGACGCCAAGGTCGTCCTCTACGACTGGCGTCGCGATATCGCCGTACTCGACGTACCCGGACTCGAAGCGAAGCCGCTGCAGTTCGCCGACGCCGACGCGCGCAGCGGGGACAGCGCGATCGTCGCCGGCTTCCCCGAGAACGGCGCGTACGACGTCCGCTCCGCGCGCGTCCGGGGCCGTATCAACGCCACCGGCCCCGATATCTACCGCCGCGACACCGTCAACCGCGACGTGTACTCGCTGTACGCGACGGTCCGTCAGGGCAACTCCGGCGGACCGCTGCTCACCCCGGACGGCAAGGTCTACGGCGTTATCTTCGCCCGCTCCCTCGACGACAAGAACACTGGCTACGCGCTGACCGTCGACGAGATCGCCGACGACATCACGACCGGCCTCGCCGCCAACCAGGAGGTCAGCACGGAGAGCTGCGCGCTCTGACCGTCCCGTACGATCCGCGGGTCCCGCGGCACATCGGCCCCCGCGCCGCGGCCGACCGCCGGGCCGCCCGTCACGGACCGGTCGTCAGGAGCGGGTTGCCCCGGGTTTCCGCCGAAGGAGGCGAGCGCGGCGGCCGGTGTCAGCCGCGGGTGTGCCGGAGCCGGGCCGACACCCAGCGCGCCCGCCGCCGCAGGATCCGGGGAATCCCGATCCCCTGCCCCGGGTGGTCATGGCTCCGGCCCCGGGGGCCATCGCCGTCATGAGAGCCCGGCCCACTGGCCGGGCGGCGGTCACGTGCCACGTCGCCATAGTCGTACGTCCAGCCCATACCGGGACGTCTGCCCGGGCCCCAAGGTCGGTAACCGTACGGAGGGCCGCCAATTGGCCTATGCGCCGGGCACATGGCCGTTCCCGTACTTTTCGTGCGGAAGAGACGCGCCCACGCCCGGCGGGCGGAGACCTAGCGGTCGGGCTCCGGGTCCTTCAGCCAGTTGATCAGCTCTGCGGAGAACGCCACCGGGTCCTCCTCGTGCGGAAAGTGGCCGAGACCGTCGAACAGCCGCCAGCGGTACGGCGCCTCCACGTACTGACCGGAACCCGCCGCGCTGCGCGTCCGCATCGCCGGGTCGAGCGACCCGTGCAGATGGAGCGTCGGCACCCGCAGCGGGCGCTTCATCCGGCGGTTGAACTGGATGCCGTCGGGCCGGGCCATCGACCGCACCATCCAGCGGTACGGCTCGATGGAGCAGTGCGCCGTGGACGGGATGGACATCGCGCGCCGGTACGTCTCCAGAACGGTCTCGTCCGGCGGCTTCGGCCCCCACCAGTCGCTGATCAGCTCGCCCACCAGCGCCGCATCGTCCGCGACCAGCCTGCGCTCCGGGATCCAGGGGCGCTGGAAACCCCAGATGTACGAACCGGCCCGGGTCTGTGCGAAGTCGGAGAGCATCGCCGAACGCCACCGCCGGGGGTGCGGCATCGAGGACACCGCCAGCCGGCGCACCAGCTTCGGCCGCATCACCGCGGCCGTCCACGCCAGATAACCGCCCAGATCGTGTCCGACGAGGGCGGCGTCGGGCTCGCCGAGCGACCGCACCACACCGGTGATGTCGAGTGCGAGGTTCGCGGGGTCGTAGCCCCTCGGCGTACGGTCGCTGCCGCCGACCCCCCGCAGGTCCATCGCCACCGCACGGAAACCGGCGTCGGCGAGCGCGGGCAGTTGATGCCGCCACGCCCACCAGAACTGCGGAAAACCGTGCAGCAGCAGCACCAGGGGACCGTCGCCCATCTCGGCGATGTGGAAGCGCGCGCCGTTGGCCGCCACATCGCGGTGGGTCCAGGGGCCGTCGATGCGTACGGGGCTTCCGGAGCCGGGGCCGGAGTCAGGGGCCGTCATGTCCACGAGCGTGCCACACCGGCCGGGGTGGTGCGGCCCACGGTCATCACTCGTACGGGTGTACGGGGCAGAGGAACCGTTTCCGTACCGGCCCCGCCGGAAGCCCGGCGTCAGGCCGCACCGGGACACGGAACCCTCGGGTCCGGAACCCCTTTGGTGCCCGGGCCGCCGGATCGGCTCAGCGCTGCGAGAGTTCGCGCTCCACGGCCGCCGGAAGCTGCCGGCGCCGGTCGGCCTCCGGACGGGGGTGCGGCTTGACGTTCTGGAGGACGGCCGCCGTCTGCTTGGCCGACGCGATCGTCTTCTCCGGCGGCTTGACCTTCTTGAACTTTGCGATCGCCAGCACCGACAGCAGCGCCGCGAGGACGACGTACGCCCCGCCGACGATCAGGAACGACCAGGCCAGCCCGAGTCCCAGATTGTGGATGCCGTACGCCGCGGCGAAGCTGAACACGGGCAGCGAGAACAGCAGGAAGACACCGGCGATCACAAAGGCGATGGCGCCGGTGGCGCCGCGCTTCACATCCTGGCGGAGTTCCGCCTTCGCCAGTGCGATCTCATCGTGCACCAGCGCCGACATCTCCGCCGTCGCCGATGCGACCAACTGGCCGATGCTGCGCTCGGCACCGCTGCCGGGGTCGCTCATGGCTGCTCCCTCTCGTGCTTCCGTATGTTCCCGGATGTACCGGACCGAACCGGGCCGGATGGTCCGGGGTCCGCCATCAGATCATGCCGGACCCCGGCCGTCAGTGCGCGACGCCCCCGTCGGTGCTCCGGTCGGCGCCCTGCCCGGCGGTGGCCGCCAGCTGCCGGTGCTCGGCGGCCTTCCGCTCGTAGATCTCCGCCATCCGCAGGTGGTACGCGGGGTTGTCCTGCTCGTAGACGTCGGGGATGCCGTCCTGGTCCTCGTCCCGCTCCTCCTCCTCGTACAGCGCCTGGTACCTGCGGACCCGCAGCTTCAGCAGGACGGCCGCGAGGACGGCGGCGATCAGCGAGCCGACCAGTACCGCGGTCTTGACCGAGCCGGTGAGCGCCGGGTCGCCGGCGAAGGCGAGCTCGCCGATGAGGAGGGAGACGGTGAAGCCGATACCGGCGAGCGTGGCGACGGCGAAGACATCGGGCCAGGCCAGTTCGTCGTTCAGCTCCGCGCGGGTGAACCGGGCCGCCAGCCAGGTGCCGCCGAAGACGCCGAGGGCCTTGCCGAGGACCAGCCCGAGGACCACTCCCAGGGCCTCCGGTTCGGTGAAGACCCGGCCCAGGGCCCCGCCGGAGACGACGACCCCGGCGGAGAAGAGGGCGAAGAGGGGAACGGCGAGACCGGCGGAAAGGGGGCGTACGAGGTGTTCGATGTGCTCCCCGGGAGACTGCTTCTCGCCCTCGCGGCGGGTGCAGCGGAGCATCAGGCCCATGGCGACACCGGCGATGGTGGCATGGACGCCGCTGTTGTACATCAGGCCCCAGATCACCAGCGCCAGGGGGACGTAGACGTACCAGCCGCGGACCCCCTTGACCAGCAGCAGCCGGAAGACGACGAGGCCGATCACCGCACCGGCCAGCGCGGCGAAGTTCAGTTCACTGGTGAAGAAGATCGCGATGATCATGATCGCGAAGAGGTCGTCGACGACGGCGAGCGTCAGCAGGAAGGCGCGCAGGGCCGAGGGCAGCGAGGTGCCGATGACCGCGAGGACCGCGAGGGCGAAGGCGATGTCCGTGGCGGTGGGGACGGCCCAGCCCTTGGCGGAGCCGCCGCCGAGCGTGACGGTGGCGAAGTAGACCAGCGCGGGGACGGCCATACCGCAGATCGCGGCGATCACGGGAAGCGCGGCGGCCCTGCGGTCGCGCAGCTCACCGGCGACGAGTTCCCGTTTGAGTTCGATACCGGCGACGAAGAAGAAGATCGCGAGGAGTCCGTCGGCGGCCCAGTGCTGGATCGACAGGTCGAGACCGAGGGATGCGGGGCCGAGATGGAAGGAACGTATCGCCTCGTAGCTGTCCCGCAGGGGGGTGTTGGCCCAGATGAGTGCGATCACGGCGGCGAGCAGCAGCAGAACGCCGCCGACCGTCTCGGTGCGCAGAGCGTCCGCCACGAAGGTGCGCTCGGGCAGCGAGAGCCGTCCGAGGAACTTACGGGGGGTGGATACGGGCGCGGGCATGGCGGGAAACCTCCGGCGGTCGGTCGGGCAGGGCGAAGCACATGCCGACCAGACTTCCCGGCGCACCTAGGTTTTCTTGTTGCGTCTTTGACGCGGTCCTTACTTTACCTAAGTGGGCAAGGGGGCATCCGGCGTCCTCTCACTCTAGGACTTCGCGGACTTTTCGCATGTCGGAGGGGGTCGGGGCGCGCAGGAGGGGGAGAGAGCGGTACGGGCGGTGGCCCGCGCCTCACCGAGAGGCGCGGGCCACCGCCCGTACACATGCCGTGCGGGAGCGGTCCGGGACCGCCCCTTCCGGTCAGTCCTCCGAGGCCGCGCCGGGCAGCTTCGACTGGATGAGGTCCATGACCGAGGAGTCGGTCAGGGTGGTGACATCTCCGAGCTGGCGGTTCTCGGCGACATCGCGGAGCAGCCGGCGCATGATCTTGCCGGAGCGGGTCTTCGGCAGCTCGCCCACCGGAAGCACCCGCTTGGGCTTGGCGATCGGGCCGAGGGTCGCCCCGACGTGGTTGCGCAGCTCGGAGACGAGGTTCTCGTCCTCGGAGGCCGAACCCCGCAGGATCACGAAGGCGACGATGGCCTGGCCGGTCGTCTCGTCGGCCGCACCCACGACCGCCGCCTCGGCGACCTTCGGGTGCGAGACGAGCGCGGACTCGACCTCGGTGGTGGAGATGTTGTGACCGGAGACGAGCATCACGTCGTCGACCCGGCCCAGCAGCCAGATATCGCCGTCGTCGTCCTTCTTGGCGCCGTCACCCGCGAAGTACTTGCCCTCGAACCGGGACCAGTAGGTGTCGATGAAGCGCTGGTCGTCGCCCCAGATGGTGCGGAGCATCGACGGCCACGGCTCGGTGAGCACCAGATAGCCGCCACCGCCGTCCGGGACCTCGTTCGCCTCGTCGTCGACGACGGTCGCGGAGATACCGGGCAGCGCGCGCTGCGCGGAACCGGGCTTGGTCTCGGTGACCCCCGGCAGCGGGGAGATCATCATCGCGCCGGTCTCGGTCTGCCACCAGGTGTCCACGATGGGGGCCCGGCCGCCGCCGATGTGCTCGCGGTACCAGATCCACGCCTCGGGGTTGATCGGCTCGCCGACCGAGCCGAGGACCCGCAGGCTCGACAGGTCGAACTTGGCGGGGATGTCGTCGCCCCACTTCATGAACGTCCGGATCGCGGTCGGCGCGGTGTAGAGGATGGTGACGCCGTACTTCTGGACGATCTCCCAGAACCGGCCCTGGTGCGGGGTGTCGGGCGTGCCCTCGTACATGACCTGCGTCGCGCCGTTGGCCAGGGGGCCGTAGACGATGTACGAGTGGCCGGTCACCCAGCCGATATCGGCCGTACACCAGTAGACGTCGGTCTCGGGCTTGAGGTCGAAGACGGCGTGGTGGGTGTAGGCCGCCTGGGTCAGATAGCCGCCGGAGGTGTGCAGGATGCCCTTGGGCTTCCCGGTGGTGCCGGAGGTGTAGAGGATGAACAGCGGCTGCTCGGCGTCGAAGGCCTCGGGGGTGTGCTCGGCGGACTGGCGGTCCACGATGTCGTGCCACCAGACGTCGCGGCCCTCGGTGACGGCGGTGTCCTCGCCGGTCCGGCGGACCACCAGGACGTGCTCGACCTGCGGGCACTTGGTGAGCGCCTCGTCGATGGCGGGCTTGAGCGCGCTCGGCTTGCCGCGGCGGTAGCCGCCGTCGGCGGTGATCACCAGCTTGGCGTCCGCGTCCTGGATACGGGAGGCGACCGCGTCGGCCGAGAAACCGCCGAAGACCACGGAGTGGGCGGCGCCGATCCGGGCGCAGGCCAGCATCGCGACGACGGCCTCGGGGATCATCGGCAGATAGACGGCGACCCGGTCGCCCTTGCCGACTCCCAGCTCGGTCAGCGCGTTGGCGGCGCGGGAGACCTGGTCCTTCAGCTCCGCGTAGGTGACGCTGCGGCTGTCGCCGGGCTCGCCCTCGAAGTGGATCGCGACCCGGTCCCCGAGGCCCGCTTCGACATGGCGGTCGACGCAGTTGTACGCGACGTTGATCCTGCCGTCCGCGAACCACTTGGCGAAGGGCGGGTTGCTCCAGTCCAGCGTCTCGGTCGGCTCGGTGGCCCAGGTGAGCCGGCGCGCCTGCTCGGCCCAGAAGCCGAGCCTGTCGGCCTTCGCCTGCTCATAGGCGTCAGCCGTGACATTGGCGTCCGCGCTCAGCGCGGCAGGCGGCGCGAACCGCCGCTCCTCCCGCAGCAGGTTGGCCAGACTCTCGTTGCTCACGACATCTCCCTTTCCCAGGGCGTCCTCAATACCTGTGTGTCCCGGGCCATAGCTCATCAGCCGGAGGCCCGGGTGACAAGAGCCTTCGGGTAAATGGTTTAGACCTGTCGTGGGTTTTGCCCCGTGATGGTGAACCGCAGCGGCTGTCGGGGGAGAAATACCAGGTGGCGGCGGGCGTGTCGGCTGGATTCCGGACGGTCCCTCCTCCCCGGGCGGCGGGGAGGAGGGACCGTCACTCCTTTGCACGGGCCCCGGACGGCTTTGGTTCACCGCTTCTTTCCCGTGGATGTTTCCGGTCGGCCCCGGGCGCGATCCTCCCGGGCCCGGACGGGTGGGGGCCGGTCAGCCCCGGGCCCGGACGGACCGGGCGCCGGACGGCGGAACCCGGTGGAAGACCAGGTCGAAAGCGGGCCCCGGCGCCGTATCCGGTCCTCCGTCCGGCTCTCCGTCCGGCTGTCCGTCCGCAGGCTGCTTCCCCGCCGGCTGTCCTTCAGGCCGCCCGGACCGCTCCGGCTGCTCGGGCCGCTCCGGTCGGCCGGACCGCTCCGGCTGGGCCGGTTGTGAGGGGCCGCCGCCCGTGCGCCTGTCCTCCTCCGCGAGGAGATACGCCTGGGCCTCGCCGACATGGAAGTACATGCCGTGCAGCTTCAGCGTGCCGTCGGCGAGCCTTCGGGCCACCGTCTCGTACGACCGCAGATGCTCCAACTGCTGCACCACATTGGTCAGACAGAGCTGCTCCACCGCGTCCTTCGGCGGCCGCCCCGAGAGACGCGCCGTGGCGCCCCGGCCCGCGGCCATCCGCTCCAGGCTCGGCAGTCCGTGGCGGAGCCACCGCCGGAGCGGGGTCTGTTCACCGCCGGGCTCCAGCCCGATCAGGGACTGCATCGCACCGCAGCCCGAATGCCCGCAGACCGTGATGGAGCCGACGCCGAGCACCTCGACGGCGTACTCGATGGCCGCGGCGACCGAATCGTCGCCGTTCTCCTCGCCGGGCAGGGGGACCAGATTCCCGATGTTCCGTACGGTGAAGAGGTCGCCGGGGCCGCTTGCCGTGATCATGCTGGTGACCAGGCGGGAGTCGGCGCAGGTGAGGAAGAGCTGGGAGGGGCGCTGTCCCTCGCGGGCCAGCCGTGCCAGCTCGTCACGGACCAGCGGAGCCGTATCGCGCTGGAAGGAGCCGAGGCCGTCGGCCAGTTCCCGGCCGGTCCGCCGGCCGGGGGAGCTGTGGCAGTGATGATTGCGCCAGGGGGTCCAGGGGCGGCAGCAGTTCTGGGACTCCGCAGCGGGCCCGCTGATCCTGCCGCCCGCCCGGCCGGTGAACTCCACCGTCCCGCCGTGGGCCACATGCGCCACCTGCCAGTCGTGCAGCGCTTCGTACGCCGCATGGTCCATAAAGGAGCCGTCCAGCTCGACCACGCAGTCCGTACCGCGGGGCACCAGGCCCAGTGCGCGGGTCAGCCGGGGCACCGCGAGGAACGTCAACTGGCCGCGCACCCGCACCCGGCGGACGCCGTCGTACTCCTCCTGGGAGATCCGGGTCCGGGTCAGCCGGTGCAGGGAGACGGCGACCGCGGCGGCGATCCCGATGGCCACGCCCTCCAGCACGCCCGTGGCGACGACGGAGAGCAGGGTCACCACGTAGACCAGCATTTCGCGGTTCCGCCGGACGGTCCGCAGATGGGTGATGCTCACCATCTGCACGCCGACGACCATCACCAGGGCGGCGAGCGCGGCCAGCGGAATGAGGTCGAGGAGCGGAACCAGCAGCAGGGCGGCGAGCACGATCCACAGTCCGTGCAGCATGGTGGAGTGGCGGCTGACGGCACCGGCCGAGACATTGGCGACCGTTCTGACGGCGACTCCGGCCACCGGCAGTCCGCCGAGGGCACCCGAGACGATGTTCGCCGCGCCCTGGCCCGCCAGCTCGCGGTCCAGATTCGAGCGGGGGATCCGGGACTGGGCGGCGCCCTCCGCGGTCTCTGCCCGCTTGGCCAGCAGTTTGTCGACGGCGACCGCCGACAGCAGGGACTGGACGCTGGTCACCAGGGTGATGGTTACGACGGCGGCGGCGATTCCGAGCACCGGATCCTGCGGCAGCTGGGGGAGGGCATGGCTGCTCCAGGACGGCAGGTCGACGCGGGGCAGCCCGTCGAGCCGGGCGACGGCGGCGAGCGCGGTGGCCGCCGCGACCGCGGCGAGCGCGGCCGGAATCCGTCGTACGACTCGTCCGGTACGTCCGGGGAGCCGGGGCCAGGCCAGCAGTACGGCGACGGTGACGGCGCTGACCGTGACGGCGTCGGTGTGCAGCGCGGCCAACTGGCCCGGCAGGGCCAGGGCGTTGTCGAGAGCGGCCGAGCGCGGGGTGCCGCCGAGCACGATATGGAGCTGGGCCAGGGCGATCGTGGCCCCGATGCCCGCGATCATGCCGTGGACGATCGCGGGGCTGACCGCGAGGGCCGATCGCGCCACCCGCAGGGCGGCCAGACCGAGCTGGGCGAGTCCGGCGAGAACGGTGACGGCGCAGGTCGCACGCCACCCGTACTGCTGGATGAGATCGGCGGTGACGACGGTCAGCCCCGCCGCCGGGCCGCTGACCTGGAGGGGTGAGCCGCCGAACCGGCCGGCGACGATCCCGCCGACGGCCGCGGCGACCAGCCCCGCCTGGAGCGGGGCTCCGGTGGCGAGGGCGATGCCCAGGGAGAGCGGCAGCGCGATCAGAAAGACCGACACGGAGGCGGACAGATCGGCGCCGGCGATCCGGAAGCCGCCGGGGGGCGGGCTGTGGGGCAGGGGAGAGCCCTCGGGCGGCTCGGGTGGGGAGTCGGTGCGGGTGGGGACGCAGGCGGACATGGTTCCCGTCTCCTCCGGGGCAGCGCGGTCGCGGAATGTGGGGGCGCGGCCGTGGGTCACGGCGTGCAGCGGCGGGATACGTGCAGAGACTCAACTCTCAGTAAATTGATCGTAATGGAGAGTAAAGACCGAGGTTGGACAGTCCGGGCATATAGGTCAACGTTTCACTCCTTCCAGTGATTAATGCGGTTAATGCGGCCCGCCATCGGCGGCTCCCCCCTGCTGCGGTGCGACTTTGTCGAATCGGTAATACCGGTCGGAAAAACACAAAGTCATATGAAAGTGGGTGGACGGATGAAGGCCGCCGTCGCACAGAGGGCCGCCGTCGGCGCGGTGGCCACGGCGCTGCTCGCGGGGCTGGCGGGCTGCTCCCTCCCGGGTGACCGGTCCGCGCAGGAGGGCGCGCCGGGTGCCAAGAAGGCACCCCTGCCCAAGGCCGCGCCGCAGCTGATCGGGGACGGTTCGACCGCCTACACCGGGGCGCAGCCGAACCAGCTGAAGCCGCGGAAGCTGAAGGCGGGCCAGAAGCCGCCCCAGTTCGTCGTGTTCTCGTGGGACGGTGCGGGCGAGGACAGCCAGAAGCTCTTCTCCCACTTCCGTTCCGTCGCCCGGAAGTACGACATGACGATGACGTACTTCCTCAGCGGGGTCTATCTGCTGCCCGAGGAGAAAGCTTCCCTCTATCTGCCGCCGCAGCACTCCGCCGGGCGCTCGGACATCGGCTTCAACGATGTCCAGGGCATCCGTGACACCGTGCGCGAGCTGCGCGCCGCCTGGCAGGAGGGCAATGAGGTGGGTACCCACTTCAACGGCCACTTCTGCGGGCCGGAAGGCGGCGACAGCTGGTCGGTCGAGGACTGGAAGAGTGAGATCAGCCAGGCCAAGTCCTTTGTGAAGAACTGGCGGACGAACTCCGGTCTGGCGGATGAGAAGCCGCTGCCGTTCGACTACGACAAGGAGCTGATCGGCGCCCGTACCCCCTGCCTGGAGGGCCGCAAGAACTTTGTGAAGGCCGCCGGTGAGCTGGGCTTCCGCTATGACACCAGCGGTATCAACGACCAGATCTGGCCGGAGAAGGAGGGCGGGGTCTGGGACCTCGGGCTCCAGATGGTCCCGTTCCCGGGCCGCGGCTTCGAGACGCTCTCCATGGACTACAACTTCATGGTCAACCAGTCCGGGACGGTCAAGGGCGACCCCGCGCAGCACGACTACTGGGGCCGCCAGATGCGGGACGGGCTGATCCAGGCCTTCGACCGCGCGTACGACGGGAACCGGGCGCCGCTGATCATCGGCAACCACTTCGAATCGTGGAACGGCGGGACGTACATGCGTGCCGTCGAGGACACCATCGCCACGGTCTGTGTGAAGAAGGACGTCAAGTGCGTCTCCTTCAGACAGCTCGTGGACTGGCTGGACGCGCAGGATCCCAAGGTGCTCGCGAAGCTGCGGACACTGAAGGTAGGCGAGGCCCCGGCGGCGGGCTGGCCCGCCTTCCAGCGCGGGGTGCCGGCCGGTCCGGCGGGTGACCCCGCCGGGTCGGCGGCCGAGAAGCAGGACCGGGCGGTGCCGCCCGCCGGAGACGGGGCAGAGGAGGACGGTCCGGCGGCCGTCGCGGCCGCCGTCCCCGTGGTCAGGCCGGAAGCGGAGCGCTGATCCCGGCGGCGGTCTCGCCGAGAACGAAGGCGGGGTCGACCTGGGCCGCCAGGTCGGCACCCGTCTTCGCGTTGCCCCAGCTCTCGGCGTTCCGCAGATGGAAGTGGACCATCTGGCGGGTGTACCGCTCCCAGTCGCGCCGCTCGTAGGTGTCAGTGACGGCTGCCAGCAGGGTGCGCAGGGCGGCGCGGTTCGCCGGTTCCAGCAGGCCGTACGGCTTCGGGCGGCCCTTCTCCATCGTCCGCACCCAGTCCGAGTGGCCGACGGTGACCAGCAGGTCGTCGCCGACCTCCTCGCGCAGGAAGTCGAGATCGTCCTCGCCCTGGACCTTGTTGCCGACGACCTTGAGCGCGACGCCGAAGTCCCGCGCGTACTCCTTGTACTGGCGGTAGACGGAGACGCCCTTGCGGGTCGGCTCTGCGACCAGGAACGTCATGTCGAAGCGGGTGAACATGCCGGAGGCGAAGGAGTCCGATCCGGCGGTCATATCGACCACGACGTACTCGTCGCGTCCGTCGACCAGATGGTTCAGGCACAGCTCCACCGCCCCGACCTTGGAGTGGTAGCACGCCACACCGAGGTCGGACTCCGTGAAGGGGCCGGTCGCCATCAGCCTGATCACGGCGCCGTCCAGCCGGACCGGGCGGGCGCAGGCGTCGTAGACCGGATTCTCCTCGTCGACGCGCAGCAGCCGGGAGCCCTCGCCCGGGGGCGTGGTTTTGATCATGGTTTCGGCGGAGGCGATCCGGGGGTTGGTGCCGCGCAGATAGTCCTTGATGAGGGGCAGTTGGGCGCCCATGGCGGGCAGCGCGGCGGCCTCGTCCTCGTCGAGACCGAGGGCCGCGCCCAGATGCTGGTTGATATCGGCGTCCACGGCGACGACCGGGGCCCCGTCCGCGGCCAGATGCCGGATGAACAGCGAGGACAGCGTGGTCTTCCCGCTGCCGCCCTTCCCCACGAAAGCGATCTTCATGTTCACCTAGGGTAGTGCTGAGATTGCCCTGTGTTGTCAAGAGGGGTGAAGAAGACCACTCAAAAGGGGGACGTACGCCGGGGGCGCGTAGCCTCCATGCCATGAGGACGAACGCCGTGCCCGCCCCCTCCGCCGATCCGCTCGCCGCCCTGGGTGAACTGCCGGGAGTGCCCGAAGCCGTTGCCTCCGTACGGACGGCGGTCGACCGGGTCTACGGTCACCGGGTCATGCGGCGGCGCAGTACCGAGGTGACATCGGAGGCCGCGCTGCGCGGGGCCCGGGGGTCGGCGGCGCTGGCCGGTGCCGACTGGGCGCTGGAGGAGGTCCGCAGGCGTACGGACTTCGGTGCCGAGGACGAGGCGCATACGGTCGGGGCGGCGCTCAGGCTCTCCGCCGAGGCCGGTCAACTGCTCTCCGTCTGGCGCCAGTCGCCGCTGCGGGTCCTGGCCCGGCTGCATCTCGTCGCGGCCGGCGGGGCCCCGGCCGACGGCGCTGTGGGGCGGCCGCGGCTGGCCGGAGAGGCGGTCGACGAGCCACTGGTGACGGCTCCGCTGCCGGATGCCGCGGAGCTGAGCGGCCGGCTGGAGGGGCTGGCCGGGCTGATCGTGGCGGGCAGCGCCGCCCCGGCGCTGGTGAACGCCGCCGTGGTGCACGGCGAACTGCTGGCCCTGCGCCCCTTCTGCTCGTACAACGGGCTGGTGGCGCGGGCGGCGCAGCGGATCGTGCTGATCGGCAGCGGGCTGGACCCGAAGTCGATCTGCCCGGCCGAGGTCGGCCATGCGGAGCTGGGACGAGAGGCCTATACGACGGCCCTGGAGGGCTATCTGTCGGGTACGGCGGAGGGCATGGCCGCTTGGATTGCCCACTGCGGGCGGGCGGTGGAGCTGGGGGTGCGCGAGTCCACGGCGGTCTGCGAGGCGCTCCAGCGCGGCGCGGCCTGAGCCGGGGAGGCGAGGGTCCGCCCGGTCCGTATCCGGTCCGGGGTCGGGGTCCGGGTGTCCGGTCCGGCGGAAGGTCCGGAGCGGCGGGTGCCGGGCACGGGCTCCGGGGGTGGTGTTCCGTGGTGCCGGGCCGGGGTCCGGCACCGGACAGGGTTGCGGCGGTACCGGTTGCGGTACCGCCGCTGGCACGTCCGCCGAGTTACCAAGCGTCCTCGATGATGCGCCCATCAGGCCGGGGACTTTGCCCTTCACCTGGTGCGGCTGGCCCGTATTCGACGGGTCGACGTCGCGTGGGTGCCCGGTTTTCATGCTCGGTCCGTGGGGCCTTCATGCGTGTACTAGGTGATCCTCTCGGATGTCCTTGGTCTCGCGGGCCGTTGAATCCTTTGTACTCCTGCGGGCAGGGAAGCGGAACCCCTGCCCGCACTTCTTTACTTTTAGCTTCAAATACGGAGGAAACGGTCGTTGGAGCGGCCCGTGAGGCGACCGGTGGTGCGGCGGGTGGTGCCTGAGCCGCCGACCGAAGCCCCCACAGCCCCCACAGCCCCCACAGCCCCCGCGGCCCCGGCGGCTCCGGCTGTCGTACGGATGGCCTGGGTGACGACACGGGCCGGGCCGTTTCCCGAGGCGGCGCGGGCCGCTGCGGCACCGCTCCGGCGGCGCGCGGCGTACCAGACCAGTCCGGCGGTCGCTGCCGCCGCGCCCACCGCGGCCGCCGCCATCAGCGCGGGGCGCGGCGGCATCGAGAGGGCGGGCAGCCGCTGCTTCAGCCGGACCGGCCGGTTGAAGACCAGAACCGGCCAGTCCCGGGCGCCCGCTTCCCGGCGGAGTGCGCGGTCCGGATTAACCGCGTAAGGATGTCCGACGGACTCCAGCATCGGCACATCGGTGATGGAATCGCTGTATGCGTAGCAGCGGGAGAGGTCGTATCCCTCGGACTCGGCCAGTTCCCTGATGGCTTCCGCTTTTGTCGGCCCGTAGGCGTAGTACTCCACTTCGCCGGTGAAACAGCCGTCGTCGCCGACAACCATGCGGGTGGCGACCACCCGGTCGGCGCCCAGCAGTTCGCCGATGGGCTCGACGACCTCGGCACCCGAGGTGGAGACGATGACGACGTCGCGGCCCGCGGTGTGGTGCTCCTCGATGAGGGAAGCGGCTTCGTCGTAGATGATCGGGTCGATCAGGTCGTGGAGCGTCTCGGCGACGATCTCCTTCACCTGTTGAACGTTCCAGCCCTTGCAGAGGGCCGAGAGATACTTGCGCATCCCCTCCATCTGGTCGTGGTCGGCGCCGCCCGCGAGAAAAACGAACTGGGCATACGCGGTCCGCAGTACGGCCCGGCGGTTGATCAGGCCACCGTGGTAGAAGGACTTGCTGAAGGTCAGCGTCGAAGACTTCGCAATGACCGTCTTGTCCAGGTCAAAGAACGCGGCTGTGCGGGGCAAGGAGTGGTTTTCCACGACCCGAGCATAGGTGGCCTCCATTCGGCGTACGCTCGGGCGTGTGGGTTTGCCTGAGAAGGCTCTCGGGTACACCATGGAAGTCACGGATCGTTCGCGACCGTGCTAACCCGGTCCGGCTCCTCCCCCCCCGAGCCGGCCGGAGAGGCGACCCCCGCTCTCCCCCCCGGCGGGGGTCGTCGCATGTCCGGACGGGTTTTCTGTCCACTGCAAGATCCACCGGGCTCGACCTCCCCTTCGCGCGGCGCCGTGGGCCTGCCTCTCCGAACACTCTGCATCGTCACTGTGCGTGACGGAAGAGGTGCGCAGGGGGAACCACTGGTATGGGCGACCAAGTTATTCACAAGTGGTCGGTTGTCCACAGTTTTTCGGCAAGATCCACACGATTTCCCGGTGCGCCGCACCGTGATTCCACCCGCGTAGTTCGCGGGCATCAGGAATCACCGATCCCGTTTCACCGCGGGATCGCGGCAAACAAGGGGTGGAGAGTGTGGCTGGATCCCTCACATCGCGGCGGGCGACGACCGGTGAAGGGCGCGGGCGGGGCCCGCTGATCCTCACCGAGGACATGGAACTGCTCGACGATCTGCTGCGGCTGTGCGCCGCTGCGGGGGCCGAGCCCGAGGTCCGGGCGCGGGTGCCCGAGCGCCGGGAGAGCTGGGAGGACGCCCCGCTGGTCCTGGTCGGCGACGATGCCGCGGCGCACTGCCGGGGCGCCGGCCGCAGAAGCGGGGTGCTGCTCGTGGGCCG
Organism: Streptomyces tsukubensis; assembly: GCF_003932715.1. NCBI lineage: Bacteria > Bacillati > Actinomycetota > Actinomycetes > Kitasatosporales > Streptomycetaceae > Streptomyces > Streptomyces tsukubensis. The sequence goes on from NZ_CP020700.1 coordinate 4,387,655, forward strand.
GGACCGGGACGGGGAAGGGTCCGCCGGCTTCGTCGATCCCGTCCTCTGGCGGCATGCGGTGGAGATCGGAGCGGAATCGGTGGTGCGGCTGCCCGAAGGGGAGGGCTGGCTGGTCGGCAGGATCGCCGATGTCGTCGAGGGCGCCGGGCAGCAGGCGCTGACGGTCGGGGTCCTCGGCGGCCGGGGCGGCGCCGGGGCTTCCACACTGGCCTGTGCCCTGGCGGTGTCCGCGGCCGGAGCCGGGGTCCGCACCCTGCTCGTCGACGGCGATTCCCTCGGCGGCGGTCTCGACGTCCTGCTCGGCGGTGAGCGGGCCGAGGGGCTCCGTTGGCCGGATTTCGTCGGCACCAGGGGACGGCTGGCGGGCGGTGCGCTGGAGGAGTCCCTGCCCGAGCTGCAGGGTCTGCGGGTCCTGAGCTGGGACCGGGCCGATGTGGCCGTTCCGCCGGAGGCGGTGCGATCCGTGCTGGCCGCGGCCCGCAGGCGCGGCGGGGCCGTCGTCGTGGATCTGCCGCGCCACTTCGACGACGGCACGCGCGAGGCGCTGGCACAGGTGGACATCGGTCTGCTGGTCGTCCCCGGCGAACTGCGGGCCGTCGCCGCGGCCGGCCGGGTGGCGGCCGCGGCGGGCCCGGCCCTCAAGGACCTCAGGGCCGTCCCCCGCGGCCCCTATGCCGCGGGGCTCGACGAGCAGTGGATCGCCGCCGCGCTGGGGCTGCCGCTCGCCGGTGAGCTGCCCCGGGAGCCCGGTCTGCGGCGCGGCTGGGACGAGTCCACCCCACCGGGCGGCGCGGACGGACCGCTGGCGCGTTTCTGCGCGGCCTTCTGGGACCGGGCCCTCGGCGGGGACGTGGTCGCATGAGCTCCGTCATGCTGGACGCGGTGCGGCGGCGGCTCGCGGAGAGCGGAGCCGAGCCCACCCCGGCGCGGGTCGCGGCCGCCCTGCGCGCCCAGGGGCGCCTGCTGGGAGATACGGAGATCCTCGGCGGCACGGAGTCCCTCCGCTGCGAACTGGTCGGCACCGGGCCGCTGGAGCCGCTGCTGGCCGACCCGGCCGTCACGGACGTGCTGGTGTCGGCGCCCGACCGGGTCTGGGTCGACCGTGGCCATGGTCTGGAGCGGGCGGGGATCACCTTCACCGACGCGGCCTCCGTACGCCGGCTGGCCCAGCGGCTCGCCGCCGTGGCGGGCCGCCGGCTGGACGACGCCAGGCCGTGGGTGGACGCCCGGCTCCCCGACGGAACCCGTATGCATGCCGTCATTCCACCGGTCGCCGTCGGCTCGACCTGTCTGTCGTTACGGGTGGTGCGGACCCGGGCCTTCACGCTCCCCGAGCTGACGGCCGAGGGCACGGTGCCGCCCGGCGGCGACCGGCTGCTGGCGGCGCTGGTCGCGGCCCGAGTCTCGTTCCTCATCAGCGGTGGAACGGGCAGCGGGAAGACCACTCTCCTGGCCGCACTCCTCGGCCTTGTCGGGGAGCACGAGCGGATCGTTCTGGCCGAGGACTCCGCGGAACTGCGGCCCGACCACCCCCATGTGGTCCGACTCGAATCCCGCCCCGCCAACCAGGAGGGCGCGGGCCTGGTCACCCTGCGGGATCTGGTCCGGCAGGCGCTGCGGATGCGCCCCGACCGGATCGTCGTCGGAGAGGTCCGCGGCGCGGAAGCAGCCGATCTGCTCGCCGCACTGAACACCGGTCATCAGGGCGCCGGGACCGTCCATGCGAATGCCGCGGCGGATGTGCCCGCCCGCCTCGAAGCCCTCGGCACCGCCGCCGGGCTCGACCGGGCCGCCCTCCACAGCCAGCTGGCGGCCGCGCTCGATGTGGTGATCCACCTCGTCCGGGGCCCCGCCGGACACCGCCGGATCGCCGAGATCCACGTACTGGAACGCGGTCCGGGAGGACTGGTGACCACAGTTCCCGCAGTGCGGCACCGCGGTGACTCCTTGGTGTACGAACGCGGCTGGGCCCGGCTGCGGGATCTGATCGGAGACGAGTCGTGAGCCCGGTCGAGCTGGTACACGCCGCGCTGTTGTGTGCGATGGCGGCCGCCGTACTGCTGATGGACGGCCGGGGCCGCGGGCGGCGGGCGAAGCTGGTCCTTGCCGGGTGCGCCGCGGTGCCGCCTCCCCGGCCGCGGCGGCGGTGGCCGGCCTCCGAGCTGCGGGCGCGGGGCGAATGGCTGTGCGGGGCCGGTGCCCTGACAGTCGCCGTTCTGGCGGAGTCGGTGGTTCCGCTGCTGGTCGGGGCCCTGGCCGTGCCGCTGGTCCGGCGCGCCCGGCGGACCCGTGAGCGGGAGCGGGCGAGGGCCCGGCGGGCGGAGGAGGTCATCGCCCTGTGCGGCTCCCTGGCGGCGGAGTTGAGAGCGGGTCTCCAGCCCGGGCAGGCGCTGGCCGAGGTCGGCGCGGGGCAGGCGCTGGGGGCCGCCGAGCCCGCGGTGCTCGCGGCGGTCCGGTTCGGCGGCGATGTGCCCCGTGCCCTGCGGGACGCGGCAATGGAGCCCGGTGCCGAGGGGCTGTCCGGGATCGCCGCCTGCTGGAGCGTGGCCGTCGGCAGCGGCGCGGGGCTGGCGGCCGGTCTGGACCGGCTGGAAGCCGCGCTCCGTGCGGAACACGACCAGCGGGAGGATCTGGACGCCCAACTGGCGGGCGCCCGCTCCACGATCGTGCTCCTGGCCTTCCTGCCCCTGGTTGCCCTCGGCCTGGGATCGGCCCTGGGCACCGATCCGCTCCGGGTGCTGCTGCACACTCCCGCGGGCCTTCTCTGCCTGCTGGCCGGTGCCGTGCTGGAGGCGGCCGGGCTCTGGTGGGCCGCGCGGATCGTCCGCAGGGGGCGGTTCCGGTGAGCCCGGCCGCCTTCGTCCGCCCGGAACTGATGCCGGTGGTGGTGCCGGGGTTCGTGATCACGGCCCTGCTGGTCCTGACCGTCCTCGCGGACCGTCGCCGGAAACGCCGGACGAGGCTGCGTGCCGACCGTCTGCTGGGCCGGGAGCGGAACCGCCCCCGCCCCCGGTGGCGTACGGCCCGGCAGGAGTGGGCGCGGAACTGGGGGCCGCCACTGGCTGCCTTCGCCGGAAGCTGCGTCCTGGTCGGCGGGCTGCCCGGCTGCGCCGTGGGGGCGGTGGCGGGCTGTGCGGTCCATCTGTGGCGGCGTCACCGGCCGCCGGGGGCCCGGGTGGAGGAGGAGGCGGCGGCCCGTCAGCTTCCCCTCGCCGCGGACCTCCTGGCCGCCTGCGTGTCCGCCGGCGCCGGGCCCCGCGAAGCGGCCGAGGCCGTCGGCGAGTCCCTGGGCGGTCCGGTCGGCGAGCAGCTCGTCCGTACCGCCGCGGAACTGCGGCTCGGCGGTGAACCCGATCTGGCGTGGGACGGATTCGCCCGGATACCGGGAGCCGGGGAACTGGCGCGCTGTTTGGGCCGCGCCGATGCCACCGGCGCTCCCGCGGCGGAGCCGGTCGCCCGGCAGGCGGAGCGTCTCCGGGCCGCCCGGGCCCGGACCGCGACCGCCCGGGCCCGCCGGGCCCAGGTCCTGGTCACCGCGCCCGTGGGGCTGTGCTTCCTGCCCGCGTTCCTCGCGGTGGGGGTGGCGCCCGTCGCCATCGGCCTGGCATCCGGGCTGCTCGACCGCACCTGACACGGGCGGCGCGCGGCAGCAGCCCCGTCAGCGCCCGGGTCGTTCCGTCCGGGCGCCGGGACAGCCCGTCCGTCCATGAACGCGCGTACCGAAGCCAAGCGAACCGAAACGAAGCAGGACGGATCCGACCGGATCCTTTGAACCCGAGGAGTTTTCGATGTCCGAGAAGCCTTTGACGGAGAACGACGACGCAGCTGCCCGTGCCGGAAAGGCCGCCGGGGAGCGTCCGGGGAACGCCGCGCGCCAACGGCCGCGCCGGAGGCGCCGCATGTACGGGGACCGGGGGATGGCCACCGCCGAGTACGCGGTGGGGACCGTCGCCGCCTGTGCCCTGGCGGCGGTCCTCTACCGGATCGTCACCGGGGGAAGCGTCACCCGTGGTCTGGAGTCACTGATCGGCGAGGCCCTCAGTGCGCCGTTCTGAGCCTGGCACCGGCGCCCGGGACCGGGGTGCGGTGACGGCGGAGGCGGCGGTGGCGATCCCGGCCCTGGTCGCCCTGGTCGCGGCGTTCCTCTGGGCGCTGACGGCCGCGGTGGCACAGATCCGGTGCGTGGACGCCGCCTATGCGGGGGCCCGGGCGGCCGCGCGGTCCGAACCCCGCTCCGTGGTGATGGAGACGGCCCGGGCGGCGGCCCCCGCCGGAGCGCGGATCCGGGTCCATCGCGCGGGCGACTTCTGGCGGGTCCGGGTGGAATCCCCGTCGCCGGGCCCCGGGAGCCTGGCCCTCACCCTGAGCGCGGAAGCCGCGGTCCGTGCGGAGGGGACGGCGGCGGAGGTGGCGGGATGGTGAGGTCGGTGAGGGCAGTGGGGTCGGTGAGGTCGGTGTTCTCCCGGGTTGTACGGGATGCCCGACCGCACCGGATCGCGGATGGGCCGCGCGCCTGCATTCCGCGGTCCGTACGGGCGCCCGCACGGCGGGACGGCGGCTCGGCCACGGTCTGGGTGGCGCTGGTCGCGACCGTGCTCTGCGCCCTCTTCGGCACGGTGCTGGCCCTGGGACAGGTGGTGATCGCGCGTCACCGGGCGGCTGCGGCCGCCGATCTGGCCGCGCTCGCCGCGGCCGACCACGCGTTACGGGGCGAAGCCGTGGCGTGCACCCGGGCGGCGGAGGCGGCCCGGGCCCAGGGCGCGATGCTGCTCCGGTGCGAGCTGCGCGGGGAGACCGCCGATGTGGAGGCGGCTTCCCGGCTGGGACCCTTCACCCCCAGGGCCCTCTCCCGGGCGGGCCCTGCGTATCCCGTGCCGGCTCCGTCCGCACCCGGGGAAGGCTGACCGCGGTGCCCTTCGCCGGAGCCGCGCCCCACCACATCGGGCCGGCCGGAGGGCCTTCCCCGGATTCCGGAAGGCGGTTACATATCGCTGCAGGGGCCCGCATTCCAACGCCGCAGGCGCACCGCACACTGCTCGAAGGAGTAGAGGAGCAGCAGCAACAGCAGGGCCGCAACGCCGTCTGCCCAGAAGTGGTTGGCCGTGACCACGACGACGGCGATCGTGACCGCTGCGTGCGCGGTGCCCAGCCATCTCCAGTGACTGCTGGTCAGACGAGCTGCCACCAGGGCCACCAGCAGGCACCAGGCGACGTGGACGGACGGCATGGCTGCCAGTTCGTTGGGAGCCAGGCCCGCCATGGTTCCGTCGAACATCGACTGGCCGTACTGGACTGCCACGTCGACAAAGCCGTTCTGGGGCAGCATGCGGGGCGGCGCCACCGGGACGAACTGGATGATCAGGCACCCCGCGGTCACCAGCACCAGCGCTGTCCAGACGCGGCGAAAGTGATGCTGATGCCGTACAAATACCCAGATCAGCGTGCCGGCCGTGCCGAGGCCGTGCATGACGGCGTAATAGCGGTTCGCCGCTTTGACCAGCCACGGTCGTGGCAGCACGACCCGCTGCCAGGAAGCCTCGTTCGGAAAGCCCAGCCGGAGTTCGGCTCGGTGAATCCGGGCCGCGCGGTCCAGAGCAGGTTCCTTTCCGGCCGATGAGAGATGACCGGTCAGCTGCCATACCGAAAAGAGGCCGAGCACCGTCCCCGCGTCGCACAGAGCTGTGCCGAGCGGGGCAAGACCCGACCGGCGGGCCACCGCGCCGGCCGTGAACAGAACCGCTGCGGCCCCACCCGTAATCCGCCACGAACGGACCGTACTCCGCACCGAAAACTCCTCTCTTTGCAGCCGTACCGGTCCCACAGCAGCCTGCAGCCCGGTCCGGTAATACTTTGAAATGCGATGCAATTGATGAAGCTGCCGGAATTCTCGACTTGCCGTACCCCGCCATGGGCGAGTGCGCGGCTAGGATGCCGATCCGTGTCCACGGTAACCGATATTGCAGCACATCCCGTCACGGTAAGTCCGGTTTCAGGGCGTCGCGGTAAGACCGAGTTCATCCGACTTCCCTATCATCTCTATCGAGGTGACCCATGCTGGATTCCGCCCCTTGAATACGAACGCAGACAGTTTCTCAGTAGCCGCCATAACCCGTTCTTCAGCTACGGCGAGGTGGGCTTGTTTCTGGCGCGGCGGGGGCCGCGGATCGTGGGGCGTATCGCCGCAGTCCGTAACTCCCGCTACGAGGAGTTCCAAGGGAAACGCCACGGCTTCTTCGGGCTTTTCGAATGCGAGAACGACCCGGAAGCGGCTCGCGCTTTGTTCGACGAGGCCTCGAAATGGTTGCTCCGCTTCGACCTGGAGGCCATGCTGGGCCCGGTTTCTTTTTCGCTCAACGACGAGTGCGGGACTCTGGTCTCCGGATTCGGCCACCGGCCCATGGTGATGATGTCCTACAACCCGCCGTATCATGATCGGCTGATGAATTCCTGTGGCTTTTCCAAGGCGAAGGATCTATGGGCCTGGAAGTTTTCCGTCGAAGAGCCTCCTGCTTTTCTGCTGGAGCAGGCGGAGCAGGCTCGGGCCCGTTCCGGCGTCACCGTGAGGACGCTTGAGCTGCAGAACATGAAGACGGAACTGCCCCGCATGATTGATGTCTACAATTCCGCATGGAAAGACAACTGGGGATTTGTTCCCATGACCAGCGAGGAGGTCGAGCGTCACGCCGATCGTCTGCGTCGGGTCATTGAGCCGGAGCTGGTGCTCACCGCGGAGGTGGACGGGGTCCCCGCCGCCTTCCTGCTGGCTCTCCCCGATGCCAATGAGGCCGTGGCCGCCGCTCAAGGACGGCTGACCCGTTGGGGTGTGCCGATCGGATTTCTGCGGATGCTCCGGGCGGCCGGTCGCATCGAGGGCATGCGCATGGCCGCTTTCGGCGTAGCGCCCGGATACCGGAGGCTGGGGCTGGACGCTCTGCTCTACACCGAAGCATGGCAAGCCGCCCGGCGCCTGGGCTACCGCCGTGCGGAGCTGTCGTGGACCTTGGAAGACAACGCCGTGATCAACCGTGTCACTTCGGCCATGGGCGGGGAGCGCTACAAGACGTACCGCATCTATCAACGGCCGCTCGGCTCCGTACCGCCGGCACCCGCAGGGCGGTGGTGAAGGTGCGTATCGCAGTCACCGGAGCCACCGGGTTCATCGGCGGGCGGCTGATCCGGCATGCGGTCCGCCGGGGCGACACCGTGACGGCCCTGGTCCGCCGGCAGTCCGATACGACGGCGCTACGGCGTACGGGAGTCGGCGTGCGGGAAGTGGACTGGGCGACGGGCGACGGAATCACCGACGCCATTGCCGACGTGGAATGTGTGGTGCACCTCGCCGGTGCAACGGCGGCCAGGAATCGGGCGGATTACCTTCGGGGCAACGCGGACACCGCCGCGGTGCTGGCACGTTGCCTGGCCGCACTGCCGGACCCCCCTCGGCTGGTGCACTGCTCCTCGCTGGCGGCGGCCGGGCCGTCCACGCCGGGCCGGCCCCGCACCGAGGCGGACCCGCCGACCCCGGTCTCCCATTACGGCGGCAGCAAGCTCGCCGGCGAAGCAGCCGTACGAGCCGTCTGCGAGCGGGTGCGCGTGGTCATCGTCCGCCCGCCCATCGTCTACGGCCCCGGGGACCGGGAGTTTGTGCCGCGCCTGATTCCTCTGGTGCGCGCGGGCCTTCTGCCCAAGGCCGGAACCGGCCTCCGATGGTATTCGCTGATTCATGTGGACGACTTGGTCCGTGCCCTGTTCGCTGCGGCAGTTCGCGGTGAGACCGTCCGGAATTCTGCACCTACTTGTGGAACCGGGGTCTATTTCGTCTCGGACGGTCACGAGTACTCATGGCAGGACATTGCGAAGACAGCCGCGCGGGCTCTTGGACGGCCCACCCCCGTCGTCTTTCCGGTTCCCCTGGCCATGGCGCAGCTTCTGGCCTGCGGAGCGGAGTTCGTTGCCCGCGCCGGTGGCAGAGTTTCCCTGCTGAACCGCGACAAGGCGCGGGAGATGCGGTATCACGCATGGACCTGCTCGCCGCAGGCAGCGGCGCGTGAGCTGAACTTCACCGCCGAGATTCCCCTGCTGCGGGGAATCGAGGAACTTATCGGACCCGATGCCGATGAAACGAGACGCAGACGCGGCCGGGTGCCGAGTGAGCCGAATGACATGTCTTCCTAGGCCGAGTGGACCAACCTCGCCCCCCTGTGCCGTTTCTCCGATGGGGCGCTGCCCAGGGCCCGTACCACTTGGCCCTACCTTCTTGGATCAGGCCTTCTCCAGCCATGTACGAGGAACGGGACACCATGGATCGCAACCGGAGCGGTTCCGAAGAAATCGCCATTGTGGGTATCGCCTGTCGGCTTCCCGGTGGCACAAACAGCCTCGATGAACTCTGGACGGCTCTCGCGGACGGCCGTGACCTGGTCACCGAGGTCCCGCACAACCGGTTCGACGTCTCTTCCTTCCTCGCCCCCGACCCCCGGCAGCCGGGCAAGAGCTACTCCCTCGCGGGTGGATTCCTCGAAGAGATCGCAGGTTTCGACGCGGAGTATTTCGGAATCTCGCCGCGAGAGGCCAGTCGCATCGACCCTCAGCAGCGTCTGGCCCTGGAACTGGCCGTGGAAGCCCTCGACGACGCGGCAATCCACGGCGATGTGCTCAAGGGCTCGGACACCGGGGTTTTCATCGGAGTCGCCGCTCAGCACTACGCGGCTCTCCAGGAACGTGACCCCGCTTCGATGAACGCCTACACCATGGCCGGCGGGTCCACGGGGAACACCGCCAACCGGGTTTCCCACGCCCTGGATCTGCACGGGCCGAGCATGGCCGTCGACACGGCTTGTTCCTCGTCGCTCGTGGCGGTCCACCAGGCATGTCAGGCGCTGCTCGGCGGAACGGGCCGCGTCATGCTTGCGGGCGGAGTCAACGTTCTCCTCAGCCCGCACCACTTCGTCGGCTTCTCCAAAGCCTCCATGCTGTCGCCGAGCGGCCGCTGCCGGACGTTCTCGGCCGCGGCGGACGGCTACGTACCGGCCGAAGGCGGCGCGGTCGTGGTGCTGAAGCGCCTGTCGGACGCCCTGGAGGACGGAGACCGGGTCCACGGGGTGATTCTCGGGACCGGCACCAACGCCGACGGGCGCACGAGCGGACTCTCACTGCCGAGCGCGACAGCGCAGGAGGCGCTGCTGCGCCAGGTCTACCGGCGGGCCGAGGTAAGCCCTGACGACCTCGCGTACTTCGAGGCACACGGCACCGGCACCGCGGCCGGTGACCCTGTCGAGTGCGAGGCGATCGGGCGCGCGTTGAGCTGCTACCGCCATAAGGATCTTCCGCTGCCCGTCGGATCGGTCAAGACCAATCTGGGGCATCTCGAACCGGCTTCGGGCATGGCGGGCCTCTGCAAGGCCCTGCTGGTCCTGCGGGAAAGGGCCATCCCGCCGTCGCTTCACGCTGAACCACTCAATCAGGACATCGACTTCACAGGATTGCGGTTGCGCCCCGTAACCGCCGCTCAGCCGATCCACGGCTCCGGCCGTGCTGTCGTGGGCGTCAACTCCTTCGGATTCGGCGGCGCCAACGCACACGTCGTCCTCGCCGAACCGGCACAAGCCCGGGAGAACCCCCAGCCTCCGCCCAGACGCGCCCTGCCGATCGTCGTATCGGCCCGCAGCGCGGCAGCGCTTGCCGACGCGGCCGAGCGGATGAGCAGCCATATGCGCGGAATCCCGGCGGAGCGGTTCTACGACACGTGCCACACCGCCGTTCTCCGGCGGACACACCATGAGCACCGTGCCGTGGTGATGGCCGACGATCCCGGCAGCGCGGCGGCACAACTCGAAGCCCTCGCGAAAGACGCCCCGGTCTCCGGCACGGCCACCGCCGAGGCCGTGGGCAAGGGGCGCGTGGGGTTCGTCTTCTCGGGCAACGGTTCGACCTGGTCCGGGATGGGCGCAGATCTCCTGAGCGATCCGGCCTTCCGCACCGGTGTCGACGAGGTGGACTCCGTCCTGTCGCCGCTCCTGGGCTGGTCGGTCGGAGAGCGGCTTGCCGAACCGCCGGAGGCCGCGCAGATGGAGCGTACGGAATTGGCCCAACCCTTGCTGTTCACCCTTCAGGTCGCCCTGGTGAACATGCTGCGCCGGCAGGGGATCGTGCCGGCCGCCGTCATGGGCCACAGCGTCGGCGAGATCGCCGCCGCATACACAGCCGGAGCCATTGATCTCGCGACCGCCGCCGCGGTGGTCGCCGCTCGAAGCCACTGCCAGGAGGCCACCGCGGGCCTGGGCCGGATGGCGGCCGTGGGCCTCTCCGAGGAAGACGCCGTCAAGGAGCTGTCCGCCTACGACGGGCTTCTGGAGCTGGCGGCCGTCAATTCCGACAGGGACGTCACCATCGCGGGGAACCGCGAGGCCCTCCGCCAGCTCGAACGGGACCTTACGGCACGGGAGGTCCCCTTCCGCACGCTCGACCTGGACTACCCATTCCATACCCGGGCCATGGACGTGATCGAGGAGCCGCTCCTGCGCTCCCTCTCCGGGGTGCGCTCCACGGCGCCCGGTCCGGCGATGGTGTCCACGGTGACCGGCCGTCTCGTCGAGAGCCGGCAACTGGACGCCGCGTACTGGTGGAAGAACGTCCGTCAACCGGTGCAGTTCCTGTCCGCGGCCCGCGCCGTGCACGATCTCGGCTGCGACGTTCTGGTGGAGATCGGCCCGCATCCCGTCCTGTCGGGCTATCTGCTCCGGATCGAACCGCGCGACGAAACACCGGTCGCCGTCGTACCCACCCTCGTCCGCTACGGCGACGGGCCCGAAGCGATGCGCGCCGCAGTGTGCCGGCTCATCGCGTACGGAGCCGTAACCGAGTGGGAGGCGCATTTCCCCATCCCGGGGCGCGTGGTCGGCCTCCCCGCCTACCCCTGGCAACGCGAGCGCCACTGGAACGGCGCATCCCACTGGTGGTCACCCTACGGTCGCGCCGACCACCCGCTGCTGGGTTCGTCCCTGCCGACAGCGGAGCCGAGCTGGTACGGAATCCTGGACCGCACCCGTCTGCCCTGGCTGGACGACCACAAGGTCGGGGGCACCACGATCATGCCCGCCACCGGGTATGTCGAAGCGGCCCTCGCCGCCGGCCGACGGGCCCTGAACACCGCCGTCGAGCTGACGGACCTGCGCATCACCCGCCCCCTGGCCCTGGCCGATCCGTTCTCCGAGGCAGGATTGCGGGTCTCGGTCTCGGACGAAGACGGTGTGGTACGGATCGCGAGCAGCACCCCGGGCAGCGGGTCCGCCAAGGACGCCCCCGAGGACCCCGGGCAGGAGCATGCCCGGGGACGGGTACGCAGGCTGTGCGCCGACCGGCCGCGTCCTGTGGACCTGAACGGGATCCGGACCCGACTGACCGGCCGGACGAGCGCGGCGGAACACTACGAAAGGACCGCCCGCGCCGGCTTGTCCTACGGACCTGCCTTCCAGGTCCTCACCGAACTGGGCCTCGGCGACGGCGAAGTGCTGGCGGCCTACCGTGCGGAGGACCCGGACGAGGCGTACGGCATCCACCCCGCCGTCCTCGACGGTGCCCTGCAGGCCGGCACCCCGTTGCTGGCGGACTCCGGCGCGCATCAGCCCTTCCTTCCCGTCGCCGTCGAAGAGGTCCAGCACTGGGTCGGCCCGGCCCGGACCGGCTTCGTACACGTGCGGGCACGAGCGACCGGCTCACGGGAGGTCTGCTGGGACCTGGACGTCACCGACGATGCCGGAGAGGTCTCGGTACGGATGCGCGGGGTGCGGCTGCGGCGGGTCGACACCGCGGAGTCCACCACGGCCGACTGCTGGACGACCGTGACGCGCGCCCTGCCGCCGTACCACGGCCGGCCCTTGCAGCGCAGCCCCTTCCCCACGCCCTCCGCGGTCGTGGACGACGCCGGCACGGCCCTGCTGGAGCCGGCCGGTGGGCGTCCGTTCGACCAGTGCGTGCGCGCCTTCAGCGAAATGAACGCCCATTTCGCAGCCCGGACCTTCGCAGACCTGCTGCCCGAAGGCGGCACTTTCGGCGCCTCGGAGCTCATCGCCGCCGGTGTGCAGCCCCGCTACCGGAAGCTGCTGGACCTGCTGACCGAGCTGACGACGCAGTACGGGTTGACCCGGCGCATCCACGAAAGCGCCACGGAACCCCGGTTCCGGTTGGCACTCGATCCCCGACCCGACCGCATGGTCCAGCTGGCCGCCGCCCGATTCCCGGACCAGGCGATCGTCCTGGCCCTGTACACCAGATGCGGAAGGAACCTCGCCGAGGTACTCAGAGGCAGCATCGACGCGCCGGAACTGCTGTTCGGCGACGCGGACCGCCACCTCATCGAGCAGTTCTACGAGCAGCAGCACGATCTGCGTCTGCACAACTCCTGCGCACAGGCCGTCGTACGCAGCATGATCAGGAACTGGCCTGCCGGACGTCCGCTCCGCGTACTGGAAGTCGGAGCCGGCACGGGAGGAACAACGGCCTCGGTGCTGCCCGTGCTGCCCGCCGAGAACACCACGTACACCTTCACCGACGTCTCCGCCGCCTTCCTGCCCAGAGCCCAGCGGCGCTTCGGCGGCCACGACTTCATCGAGTACCGAACGCTCGACCTGGACCAGCCCCCCGCACCTCAGGGCTTCCAGACCGCCGGGTACGACCTCGTCATCGCCTCCCACGCCCTCCACGCGGCTCCGGATCTGGCACGCGCCCTCGACCACGTCGGCAGTCTCCTGGCCGACGGGGGCCTCCTCCTGGCCGTCGAGTGGCACGAGTCCACCCATCTCGCGCCCTGCTTCGGGTTGCTCGACAGCTTCTGGAGCTTCCACGACGCGCCCCTGCGCACCTCCTCCCCGCTGCTGAGTCCGGCGGAGTGGGAGGCGCTCCTCGGTGACCGCGGCTTCGCCCACCCGGCACGGGTGAGCCGGGAACCGGACAGCGGCTCCCCCCTCTGCTCGGTGCTCGTCGCACAACGTGACATCAGGGCGGAAGCCCCCGAGGTGCCGCCGCCGGCCGCCGCCGATCGCGACGCCGCCTGGATCATCGCTGCCGGTTCCCGCGACAGCGATCTCGCCGAAGGCATTCGGAACGCGCTCCTCACCGCCGGACACCTGAGCGCACACCGCACCGCGCCTCTTGACCAGCCCGACGAGTGGACATCGCTGCTACCCGCCGCGGGCCCGGCGAACATCGTCCTGATCCTCGGGGACGGCGCCCACGACTCCGCTGCCCCCACCGAACGCGCAGCTGTACGCACCTGTGTGGACCATGCCGCGGTGTTGCGCGCCGCGGCCTCGGCATGCGACGGCCTTCCCGAGTCGGCCACGGCAACGCTCTGGCTGATCACCCGCCCCTGCGGCGCCCTGCCCGGCCCCGTCCGGCCACTGACCCTCGCAGACGCCGCGACCTGGGGTGTGGCCCGGTCACTGGCCAACGAGCACCCCCGGATCGCCGTCCACCAGATCGCACTGGAGCGCGGTCCGGCGGCCGACGAGGACGCACAGCGCCTGTGCCAGGAGCTCCTGGCCGGTTCGGAAGAGCGCGAGATCGTCCTCACCCACGGTGGGCGTTTCGGCCCCCGGGTCGTCAAACGCGCCGTGTCCGGCCGCAACCGGGACCGGCAGCCCTTCACCCTTGCCCTGAGAGACCCCGGACCGGGCCACCGGCTCTCCTGGCAGGACATGCCGATGCCCGTACCGGGCCCGGGCCAGGTCGTGATCGAAGTCCGGGCGGCCGCGCTCAACTACCACGACGTCATGGTGGCCACCGATCTGCTGCCGGCGGGAGCCGAAGGCGACGAGGTGGAACCGAAGCTGGGCCTGGAGTGCGCCGGGACCATCGCCGCGGTCGGGGACGGGGTCACCTCGCTGGCCCCGGGGGACCGGGTATGCGCCATGGCGGAAGGAAGCCTCGCCTCGCACGTCCTGGTGGCCGAAGAGCTGACCGCGCCCGTGCCGGCCCGGCTGAGCTTCCCCGAGGCGGCCACCCTTCCCGCGGTCTTCACCACCGTGCACCACAGCTTCGGACGGCTGGCCCAGCTGCGCCCCGAAGACACCGTGCTGGTCCACTCGGGCGCCGGGGGAGTGGGCCTCGCCGCCCTCCAGTTCGCGCAGGCACACGGAAACCGGATCATCGCCACGGCAGGCACACCGGGCAAGCGGGAACTGCTCCACTCCCTGGGAGTCGACCATGTGCTCGACTCCCGCGATCCCGCCTTCGGCGAAGAAGTCATGAGAGCCACAGGCGGCCGGGGAGTCGACGTGGTTCTCAACTCCCTCGCGGGTGAGGCCATCGCCCGAGGGCTCGAACTTCTCCGCCCCCACGGCCGGTTCGTCGAGCTCGGCAAACGCGACATCCACGCCAACGGCCGGATGCTGCTCCGGCCCTTCCGCAACAACCTGGGCTATTTCAGCGTCGACCTCCTGCAGATGCTGCGCGCAGATCCCCAGCGCTTCGGCTGCCTGCTCACCGAGGTCATGGACCAGGTAGCGGCAGGCACCTACCGTCCTCTTCTGCACCAGACCTATGCGGCCGCCCGCATCGGCGAAGCCTTCCGCGTACTGCACCGCGCCCGGCACGTCGGCAAGATCGTCATCTCGTTCGACGAGCGGCCGCCGACCGAGCCGTACTCCTCGTCGTTCCGTCCGGACCCCGAGGGCACCTATCTGGTCACCGGTGGTCTCGACGGCTTCGGAGCCGCCACCGCGGTCCGCCTGGCCGGGCAGGGAGCACGGCATATCGTGCTGGTGGGCCGCCGCGGCGCGGACACCCCGGGAGCGGACGGACTGCTGCGTACCCTGCGGAGCCTCGGGGCGGAGGCCACCGCCCGGACCGCGGACGTGACCGACCGCGGAGCCGTGCAGAAGGTACTGGACGCCATCGACGCCACCGGTCACCCCCTGCGGGGCGTGGTCCACGCCGCCATGGTCCTCGACGACGCCCCGCTGAAGGAGCTGGACGACGAGCGCTTCTCCGCCGTGCTCGCGCCCAAGGTGCAGGGCGCGCTGGTACTGGACTCGCTGACGCGCGATCGCGACCTGGACCTGTTCCTCGTGTTCTCCTCGGCATCCTGCCTGATCGGCAACATCAACCAGGCCCCGTACGCAGCGGGCAATCTGTTCCTCGAAGCGCTGGTCCGTGCCCGCCGCGAGGAAGGGCTGCCGGGTACGGCGGTCGCCTGGGGAGCCGTCACGGACGTCGGCTACGTCGCCCGCAGAGAGCTGACCGACATGATGGCGCGCGTCGGCCTCGGAATCATGACCTCCGCCGAAGCGCTGGACATCCTGGAGAACCTCCTTGCCCTGGGCGACGAGGTGACCGTGGTCGGACGGCTCGACTGGGACGCACTGCGACGGGTCATGCCCGTCCTGCGCACCCCCCGTTTCGCCGGCCTCCTGTCGGCGACGGATACGGCCCGCCGGAGCAGCGACCTGCGCGAACGACTGGTGGAAGCAGACGGCGAGGAAGCCGCCGCCCTGGTCACCGACACTCTCGTACGGCTGGCCGCCGACGTACTGCGCAGCACACCGGACCGGATCGACCGCTCCCGCCGCCTGGCGAGCCTCGGCCTCGATTCCCTTCTGGGCGCGGAACTCGCCGTGGTCATCCGGCGCTGCTTCGGCTGCGACCTGTCGTTGATGGAGGTCCTGACCAGCAGGGATCTCAACGATCTGGCCCACCGCATTCTGTCCCGGGTCGACCGCCGGGGTACGACACCCTCCGACGGACACCCCGAGCCGGTGAGCAGTTCCCGGGGCGGCCACTGATCCGGGATCCCGTTGGTGTGCGCGTCGACGGCGGTGGTGCGCAGGCACCACCGCCGGACCGTGCGCCGACGTGCCCCTCAACGGAGTCTCCGCCGGGCGTCCCGGTGGCCGTCGCTACCGCAGCGCGGCGAAGGCCGCCACCACTTCGTCGAGGTGTTCCCTGCGCTGCGTCGCGGTGCAGCTCAGCCGCAGCCGCGCCGATGCGGCCGGTGGAAGGACCGCGTTGACATAGACACCACGGTTCATGAGGTCGCGCCACACGGTGGCCGTCTGCACCTTGTCCTTCATGGGCACCGGGATGATCGGGGTGGTGGCCGGTGCGCAGGCGTAACCGAGGGCGGCCAGTTCACCGGCGAGGGTACGGGCGTTCCGCAAGGCGGTGCGCCCCCGCCACGGCTCCTGCCGTGCGACGCGCAGTGCGGTCAGCGCCGCAGCCGTGGCGGCAGGAGACAGCGCCGCACTGAACACCATGCTGCGGGCGTGGTGGCGGAGGAAGGAAATCGTCGAGGGGGTGCCGAATACGGCCCCTCCGATCGACGCCAGTGCCTTGCTGAAGGTGAGCGTCAGGAGATCGACCTCGGCGCGCCCCGCGAAGTGCGCCAGCGTGCCGCGGCCGTCCGCGAGGACGCCCGCGCCGTGCGCATCGTCGAGCAGGACGGTGGCCTGGTGGTGCCGGGCCACCTCCACCAGTTCGGGCAGCGCGCAGATATCCCCCTCCATGCTGTAGATGCCGTCCAGTACGACGAGACGGCTTCCCTTTCTGCCGGGTTCGGCCGAGGACAGGGCCGTGTCCAGGCTGTCGGGGCTGTTGTGCCGGAACATGCGCATACGGGACTGCGAAAGCCGGGCGCCGTCCAGGAGCGACGCGTGGGCGTACTGATCGAAGAAGATGACGTCGTCCGGCCCGCACAGGCCGCTCATGACACCGAGATTTGCCTGGTAGCCGGTGGCGAAGACCAGAGCGGCAGGCATCCCGAAGAAATCTGCGAGTTCCCGTTCGAGTTCCTCGTGGAGTTCCAGTGAACCGTTGAGGAGTCGGCTGCCGGTGAGGGAGGATCCATAGGTGAGCGCCGCGTCACTGGCCGCTCTGACGACGCGATCGTCGTGTGCGAGCCCGAGGTAGTTGTTGCCCCCGAACATCAAGGCGGATTTTCCGTCGACCTCGCAGACGTCCGCCGCCATATGCTGCCAGGCGGTATAGAACGGATACAGGCCCAGCTCCTGCGCCACCTGCGGCAGGTTGAACTTCTCGCATTTGTCCAACAATGCCATCGGAGCTGCTCCTTAACGCCGCTCGGTGGAATCAGGCGACATGGAACACAAGAGCAGCATTCTGTCCCCCGAATCCGAAGGAGTTGGTGAGGGCGGCATCCATGGGGGTCTCTCGTGGTTCCTTGCTGACGATATCAAGGTCGATTTGCGGATCCGGCGAGTCGAGATTGGCGGTCGGCGGAATGGTCTGCCGTTCCAGTGTCAGTACCGTATGCACGGACTCGATGGCGCCGGCACCGCCGATCGCGTGACCGAGGAGGCTCTTGTTCGCGCTCACCGCCGGCGGTCTGCCGAACACGTGGTGCAGTGCGTGGAACTCGGCCAGGTCGTTGAGCGGGGTGGACGTGCCGTGGGCATTGATGTGGTCGATGTCCTCGGGGGCCAGGGCGGCGTCCCGCAGTGCCGCTTGCATGGCTTCGGCGGCGCCGCGGCCGGCCGGGTGCGGCGCCGCGAAGCGGTAGGCGTCGCAGGAGGCGCCGTAGCCGGCCAGATAGGCCCGCGGTCTCGCCCCGCGTCCGAGTGCGTCACGGGGCCGTTCCAGGACCAGGACGCCGGCCCCCTCGCCGAGGACGAAGCCGTCTCTGTCCTGGTCGAACGGGCGGGAGGCGCCAGCCGGATCACGGGTGCGCCCGGAGAGCGCGCCCATCTGCCCGAAAGCGGCCGAACAGATGCGGTTGCACGCCGATTCCGCTCCCCCCGCGATGGCGATGTCGCAGCTGCCGGCCCGCAGAAGGCCGAGGGCGACGCCGATGGCCGTGGCGCCTGAGGCGCAGGCCGTGGAGACGCCGAAGTTGGGGCCGCGCGCTCCCAGGTCCATGCCGATCTCTCCGGCCGCCATGTTCGGCACGCTCCGGGTGATGGCCAGAGGCGAGACCTTCTCAAAGGCGCCGACCTTGATGTGGCCCACTTCTTTTTCATAATGGTCGTAGCTGACGCTGCCGACTCCGATGACGACCGCGACGCGCTCCGCATTCCAGCGGGCCGGATCCCATCCGGAGTCGGCCACGGCTTCACGTGCCGCCGTCACCGCGAGTTGTGTTCCCCGGTCCAGGCGCCAGGAGAGTCGTCGTCCGAGAATCGCATCGGCGTCGAAGTCCGGGACCCTGCAGCAGAAGTCCACGGGCAGACCCGCCAGGGCGGCGTCCGTCGCCGCACGGCTTCTTCCGGTCAGCAGGCCGTCCCAGGCGGCTGTGACACCGATACCCGCCGGTGTCACCAGTCCGATTCCGGTTACGGCCGCCGACGTTTCGGTCACCGCCCCGTTCCTGCCGCGGTTCCTGTCTGCTCGGGGTCGGCGGTGGCGATTTCCTCGGCGCTGTCTGCGGCTGCGTCGCGAATGATGTGGTCCAGTGCGGTTGCGGTCTCACCGAGTGTCGACGCCACACCGACATCGGACAGTTGGTGTCCAGTGCGCTCCTGTACGATCAGGCCGAGTTCGACGAGGGCCAGTGAATCCACTTCCAGCTCTTCAAAGGTGGCATCGGGTCGCATCCGATGCTCGTCCAGACCGAATGTCTCGGTCAGTGTTTGTACGATCAGCTGGTAACTCTCCACTGCTGCACCTGCTTCTCTAGGGGCACCCGGTAGATCCGCCGACGACTCGATGCAGACAAGAGTCGGTGTAGACGCAGTGCCGAAGAGGGCAAGACACGCGTAACTCAGTCTGTCAGCGCAATGGAACGGACTGATCCCACCGGGCTTATGGGGACGGTGTTTTGCACCCCGGCATCGGCATATCGCCGGGGCTCACCGGGGCTCAGGGGCGGGGCGGGCCGGCGGAGGCGAGGAGCTGGGTGAGGAGACGGATCGCGGCCCGCTTGTCGAGGGGCTCGTTGCCGTTGCCGCACTTGGGGGACTGGATACAGGAGGGGCAGCCCGCCTCGCACTCGCAGGACGCGATGGCCTCCAGGGTCGCCGTCAGCCAGGCACGGGCGGTGTGGAAGGCACGTTCCGCGAAGCCCGCGCCGCCCGGATGCCCGTCGTAGACGAAGACCGTCGGGAGAAGCGTGTCGGGATGGAGCGGGACGGAGACCCCGCCGATGTCCCAGCGGTCGCAGGTGGCGAAGAGCGGCAGCATCCCGATGGACGCGTGCTCCGCGGCGTGCAGCGCGCCGCCGAGCTGTTCGGGGGTGATCCTGGCGGCATCGAGCTGGTCGTCGGTGACGGTCCACCAGACCGCCCGGGTCCGCAGGGTGCGCGGCGGCAGGTCGAGCTTGGTCTCGCCGAGCACCTCGCCCGTGATGAGCTTGCGGCGCAGGAAGGAGACGACCTGATTGGTGACTTCGACGGATCCGTAGCACAGCCTGCCGTCGCCCCAGGGCACCTCGGTGTCGGTGCCGAGGACGGAGACGGCGGTGGTGTCGCGCGCGGTGGTGGAGTACGGGGGTACGGCCTCCTCGACCAGGGCGACCGAGTCCTCCAGGTCGAGCCGGCGGACGAGATAGGTCCGGCCCTGGTGGAGGTGGACGGCCCCTTCGTGGACGGAGGTGTGCGCGGCGGATTCGTCGACCGTGCCCAGGAGCCGTCCCGTGCCCTCCTCGACGATCTGCACGGGCCGCCCGCCCCCGCCGCGGATGTCGGCCAGGTCGGCGGCGCGCTCGCGCCGGGTCCAGTGCCAGCCCGATGCCCGGCGCCGCAGCAGCTTCGCCGCCTCCAGCTGCGGCATCAGGCCCGGGGCGGCCGGTCCGAAGAGGCTCAGGTCCGCCTCGGTGAGCGGGAGTTCGGCCGCGGCCGCGCAGAGGTGGGGCGCGAGGACGTACGGATTGTCGGGGTCCAGCACGGTCGACTCAACGGGCTGCGCGAACAGCGCCTCGGGGTGGTGGACGAGGAAGGTGTCCAGGGGGTCGTCCCGGGCGATCAGCACGGCCAGCGCGCCCTGCCCGCCGCGTCCGGCCCGGCCCGCCTGCTGCCACAGCGAGGCCCGGGTGCCCGGGTATCCGGCGATCAGGACCGCGTCCAGGCCGGAGACGTCGATCCCGAGTTCCAGTGCGGTGGTGGCGGCGAGGCCGAGGAGTTCACCGGAGTGCAGGGCGCGTTCCAGGGCCCGGCGCTCCTCGGGCAGATATCCGCCCCGGTAGGCGGCGACCCGCCGGGGCAGCGTGCGGTCGACCTCGGCGAGTCGCTCCTTGCTGATCACGGAGATCAGCTCGGCGCCCCGCCGCGAGCGGACGAAGGCGACCGTACGGACCCCCTGCACGGTCAGGTCGGTGAGGAGGTCGGCGGTCTCCGCGGTGGCGGTACGGCGCACCGGGGCGCCCTTCTCGCCGTGCAGCTCCGTCAGCGGCGGCTCCCAGAGGGCGAAGACCAGTTCACCGCGGGGCGATGCGTCGTCGGCGACCTCGTGGACGGGCACCCCGGTGAGCCTCCCGGCGGCCCGGGCCGGGTCGGCGGCGGTGGCGGAGGCCAGGAGGAAGACCGGATCGGCGCCGTACCGTGCGCATATCCGGCGCAGCCGGCGCAGCACCTGGGCGACGTGCGAGCCGAAGACGCCCCGGTAGGTGTGGCACTCGTCGATGACGACGTAGCGCAGGGCGCGCAGGAAGGACGACCAGCGGGGATGGGAGGGCAGGATGCTCCGGTGCAGCATGTCCGGGTTGGTGAGGACGTAGCCGGCGTACTGGCGTACCCACTCCCGCTCCTCGAAGGGGGTGTCGCCGTCGTACACGGCGGGCCGTACCCGGTTGCCCAGCGGGGCGGCGAGCGCCTTCACGGCCCGGCACTGATCGGCCGCCAGCGCCTTCGTCGGGGCGAGGTACAGCGCGGTGGCGCCGCGGCCGTTGGGGGCTTCGGCGCCGTCCAGGAGCGTGGTGAGGACGGGCGCGAGGTACGCCAGCGACTTGCCGGACGCCGTTCCGGTGGCGATGACGACGGACTCCCCGTCGAGCGCATGTTCGGCGGCGGCCGTCTGGTGGACCCACGGATGGTCGATCCCGGCCTGCTGGATTGCGTCGATCACTTCCGGCCGGATGCGGTCCGGCCAGACGGCATGACGGCCCGGCCGCGGGGGCAGGTGCTCCGTATGAGTGATGCGCGCAGCCCGGTTCGCCCCCGCGGAGAGGCGGTCGAGGACCGCCTGGGGGGTGGGGCGGGCGTCCCCGCTCTCGTGGGGTCGTCGGGGACGAAGATTCTTGGCCATCGGCACCGAGTGTGTCACCGGCGTGACGGACAATGGTCCCAAGGCGTCGTGCATGGTTGCAGGTAAGTGATTGAATGCCATCGCGGCTGGCGACCGTCCCCCGGCTCCGCCGGGGAGACCTGAGGGGGCGGCCGCTCGATAGCAAGGTGCTGGAGGATCCGTGGACCTGTCCCTGTCGACTCGCGTTGTGCCCGGTCCGAACGGCGACCGTACGGTCGTCGAGGTCGGTGGCGAGATTGATGTGTATACCGCGCCCAAGCTGCGCGAGCAGTTGGTCGAGCTGGTGAACGACGGCAGTTATCACTTGGTCGTCGACATGGAGGGCGTGGACTTCCTCGACTCCACCGGACTGGGGGTGTTGGCGGGTGGCCTGAAGCGTGTGCGTGCACACGAGGGTTCGCTGCGTCTGGTCTGCAACCAGGAGCGCATTCTCAAGATCTTCCGGATCACCGGACTCACCAAGGTGTTCCCGATCCACACCACGGTCGACGAGGCCGTCGCGGCCCCGGACTAGGCCGTTCCCGTCCCTGTCTCCGTTTCCCTCCGGCGTCCGCCGGGTCTTCCCGTGCCACGGCCGTCCGGTTTCCCGGTCGGCCCGGCCCGGGGCCGGGCCCGGCGGACGCCGGGCGGGGCGGTGAGAGGGGCCGGGGGCGGGCTGGTCGCCGGCTCCGGTACGGGAACCTGCCCGGTTCCCGCACCGGAGAGGGCGCCGTGCCCTCCGGGGGCGGCCGATCGGCCGGAAGAAAACAGCAGTACCAGGGGGGAACCGGGCCGCCAGTCCGGTGCCCCCGTACGTATGCCCGTACGTCCGAGGGGGATCGCATGACCACCGTCGAACTTCGATTCAGCGCTCAGCCCGAGCATGTCAGGACCGCCCGGTTGGTGGCCGCTGCCGTGGCGCGCCGGGCCGGGGTCGACGAGGCCGTGCTCGACGAGGTGAGGCTCGCCGTGGGCGAGGCCTGCAGCCGGGCCGTCGGACGGCATCGTTCCCATGGCATCACCTCACCCATCGAGGTCGTGCTGACGGAGGAGGACAAGACCTTCTCCATCGCGGTCGGGGACGAGGTCCCCGCCTCCGGTTCCGACGGCTCCGCGGGCCCGGCCGACGGCCGGGGCGGTGATCCCCGGGACGCGGGCGACTCCGCCGCGGACGGCGAGGACGATATGGGCCTCGCGGTGATCAGCGGGCTGGTGGACGATATGGAGGTGTCCACCACCGAAGAGGGTGGTGTGATCCGCATGAGCTGGCCGAAGGCCCAGGTCACCGCTCTGCCGTAAGGCTCCCGCCGGGTCTGCCGGGGTCCGGTCCGTTCGGGCCGGGGCTCCGGGTGCTCCGGACAGGTGCCCAAGGGCGTGCCCGGCCGATCGCCCCGAGGCTTCGCGCCCGGCTCGGTACGGGCCCGCTCCGATTCGGGGTGCGGGGGCGCCGTTCACGGCCCCGCGCTCTGCTCCGTGCCCGCGCCGCGTCCCGCACCCGTCCTGGCCGTGGTCGTTCCGGCTGCACCCGCCCTGGCTGCATCCGTTCCGTCCGCGACCGGTCCAGGCCCCTGTGCGGGCCGCGCCCGGGATCCGTCTTTGAGACCTTCGGCGCGGCGCTCGCCCCGTCCGCGGCCGCCCCGTCCGCGCCTACGGGTGGGCGATTCCCCCGGCCGGCCCTACGGCCCTGATCTTGACGGACGCTCGTCCCGAGCCGCCCCCACCGGACCCGGACCCCGTCAAGAACCCTGCTGAGCAGGGTTTTCTCATATTTCCGCGATCACATCCCGGCCGCGTTCCGATCATTTCCGGATCACTTTTCCCGTGATCGACCGCTTCGGCGATCACGGGTCAATGCCCCCATCCCATTACTTCTTTCGGGTGTATTTACGGAACTCGATCATTTGCCAAGGGCCACAAAGGTCACTTTGCATTTGTCGTGCTCTGTTTTGATCAGGTTCCGCTCCCTAGACTCCGTCCACATCTTGAGCTCTGAACGACGTCAAGGAGGACGAATGGCGGGGCTCTTCCATCAGCCAGATCAGGAAATGATCAATCAGTCCATCTCTCTGTCGGCCGCGGTGCTGACCGATGACAACCGGGTGATCGTGGTTGTCATCGCCGTGGTCGCCCTGGCCGCGCTCGTCGTCGCCCAGCTGCTGGTGCGCCAGGTGCTCGCCGCCGGTGAGGGCACCGACTCCATGAAGAAGATCGCGGCCGCGGTGCAGGAGGGCGCGAACGCCTATCTCGCCCGGCAGCTGCGCACCCTCGGCATCTTCGCGGTCGTGGTGTTCTTCCTGCTGATGCTCCTTCCGGCGGACGACTGGTCGCAGCGCGCCGGGCGTTCCGTGTTCTTCCTGGTGGGTGCCATTTTCTCGGCAGCCACCGGTTACATCGGCATGCGGCTCGCGGTACGGGCAAATGTCCGGGTCGCAGCCGCGGCGCGGGAAGCGACCCCCGCTCCGGGAGAACCGCCGAAAGACCTGACGGAGGTCTCCCACAAGGCCATGAAGATCGCCTTCCGTACCGGTGGCGTGGTCGGAATGTTCACCGTGGGCCTCGGACTGCTCGGTGCCTCCTGTGTCGTTCTCGTCTATGCCGCCGACGCACCCAAGGTGCTGGAGGGTTTCGGTCTCGGCGCCGCGCTGATCGCCATGTTCATGCGGGTCGGCGGCGGTATCTTCACCAAGGCCGCGGATGTCGGCGCCGATCTCGTCGGCAAGGTCGAACAGGGCATTCCGGAGGACGATCCCCGCAACGCCGCCACCATCGCGGACAACGTGGGCGACAACGTCGGAGACTGCGCGGGCATGGCCGCCGACCTCTTCGAGTCGTACGCGGTGACCCTGGTCGCCGCCCTGATCCTCGGCAAGGCGGCTTTCGGTGATGCCGGGCTCGCCTTTCCGCTGATCATTCCGGCGATCGGCGTGGTCACCGCGATGATCGGTATCTTCGCGGTCGCTCCGCGGCGCTCCGACCGCAGCGGGATGACCGCGATCAACCGCGGGTTCTTCATCTCGGCGGTGATCTCCCTCGCCCTGGTCGCCGTCGCCGTACTGCTCTATCTGCCCTCTTCCTACGACGATCTGCAGGGTGTCACCGATCCGACCATCGGGGAGCACGGCGGCGACCCGCGGGTCCTCGCCCTGGTCGCCGTCACCATCGGTATCGTGCTGGCCGCCCTGATCCAGCAGCTGACCGGCTACTTCACCGAGACCAGCCGCCGCCCGGTCAAGGACATCGGGAAGTCGTCGCGGACCGGACCTGCGACGGTCATCCTCGCCGGGATCTCCATCGGCCTCGAATCCGCCGTCTACACCGCGCTGCTGATCGGTCTCGGCGTCTACGGGGCGTTCCTCCTCGGCGGTACGTCGATCACCCTCGCGCTCTTCGCGGTGGCGCTCGCGGGCACCGGCCTCCTCACCACCGTCGGTGTCATCGTCGCCATGGACACCTTCGGCCCGGTCTCCGACAACGCCCAGGGCATCGCGGAGATGTCGGGCGATGTCGAGGGCGCGGGCGCGCAGGTGCTCACCGACCTCGACGCGGTCGGCAACACCACCAAGGCCATCACCAAGGGCATCGCCATCGCCACGGCGGTACTGGCGGCGGCGGCGCTCTTCGGCTCGTACCGCGACGCCATCACCACGGCAGCACTGGACGTCGGCGAGAAACTCGGCGACGACGCTCCGATGAACCTGGTGATGGACATCTCCCAGCCCAACAACCTCGTCGGGCTGATCCTGGGCGCCGCGGTGGTCTTCCTCTTCTCCGGACTCGCCATCAACGCGGTGGCCAGATCGGCCGGAGCGGTGGTCTACGAGGTGCGGCGGCAGTTCCGCGAACACCCCGGGATCATGAACTACACCGAGAAGCCGGAGTACGGGCGGGTCGTCGACATCTGCACCAAGGACGCCCTGCGCGAACTCGCCACACCCGGTCTGCTGGCCGTACTGACCCCGATCGCGGTCGGCTTCTCCCTCGGTGTGGGTGCGCTCGGCGCGTTCCTGGCGGGCGCGATCGGCACCGGCACGCTGATGGCGGTCTTCCTCGCCAACTCCGGCGGCGCGTGGGACAACGCGAAGAAGCTGGTGGAGGACGGCCACTACGGCGGGAAGGGCAGTGAGGCACATGCCGCGACCGTGATCGGCGACACCGTCGGCGATCCGTTCAAGGACACCGCGGGACCCGCGATCAACCCGCTGCTGAAGGTGATGAACCTGGTGGCACTGCTGATCGCCCCCGCCGTGATCCAGTTCAGCTACGGGGACGACGCCAGTGCTCCGGTACGGGCGCTGATCGCCGGACTCGCGATCCTGGTCATCGTCGGGGCGGTGTACGTGTCGAAGCGCCGCGGAACCGTCGTGGGCGACGACGAACCGGGCCCCACGGAAGCGGAGCGGAACGCTTCGTCTCCCGACCCCGCGGCGGTGTCCTGACCGGCCCGTTCCGGAACGCGTCACACGTCACACGTCAGTTCATCAGTGCTCGGAGTTCAGGATGCGGGCGGTCGGTGTGCTCCGGTGCACCGGCCGCCTTCCGCCGTCCGGCGCGGGCGTCTGCCGGTCCCGGTGAGCGTTCCCGGGCTCCGGGTGAGGCTTCTCTCCCCTGCATGCTTGGTGCAAATGGCTTCAATGGCACATGAACCGGTCAGTTGACGGGTGGTGAGCACCGGCCCGGCGTGTATGTTCCGGGGCGCAAGGAGCCTTGGAAGGGACCGATCCGGTGAACAAGAAGCTTGCGGCTGTGCTGTCCGGCGGTGCGGTACTGGTACTGGCACTGTCCGGGTGCAGTAGCGAAGAGAAGACCAACCCGGTCGACGACTGGGCCAGGAAGTACTGCGATCAGGTCAAGACCCAGTTCAAGATCAAAGCGGAGGCCGATCAGCTGATCGCCGTCACCGCGATCGACGGCAAGCCGGCCGACCTCCAGGCGGCCGACTCGAAGGCCTTCCAGGACCTTGCGAACGTCAACAAGGCGCTGGCCGCGGCTTTCCGTACGGTGGGCACGACCCCCGTCGAGGACGACGAGCAGCTCGTCCGCGCGGCGGCCGCGGAGCGCGACGCCAGTGCCGCGTTCTACCTCGACCTGAAGAAGCAGGTCGACGCCCTCGACACCGCCGACCAGCAGGAGTTCGCGGACGGCCTGATGGTCGTCTCCGAGGGCTTCGCCAAGGCGGAGGCCAACGAGAAGGCCTGGAACAAGCTCCGGGCCAGCGAAACGGGCAAGGCGATGGGCAAGTTCGAGGGCTGCCGGACGGTGAAGGCGAAGCCCCCGGCCGCGGCGGGCCCCTCGCCGTCGACCTCCTCCTGACGGCCCGCGCCGCCGCGGCGGCGCAGCCACCCGAGTACGCCGTACGGTGCCCCGAGCCCGTACGGCGTTCCGTTTCCCGCGCCACGTTCCGTTTCCGTACGGCGCGGGGGTCTCCGTACGGCACGACCCGTTTCCGTACGGTGCAGGTCATTTCCGTACGGGGCGGGGCATTTCCGTACGGTGCCCGGGTCTCCGTACGGCCCACACCGCACCCGCCCCGCCGCGTCCCGGCCGCCCGGTGTCCCCGTCGGCGGGGACAATGGGCGGGTGAGTACGACCGGTGTCACCCCGCCCATCCCCGCCCCCGACCACGCGCCCCGGCTTCGCGACGCGCTCATCGCCGCCGACTTCACCGCCGACGGGCTGCTCGAACGGCTCGGGGCCACCGCCTATGCCGCTCTCGCCCGCAGCGAGACCGTCCCCGCGCTGCGGGCGACCCGCGGTGACGGCCCCCTCGACGAACTCGTCCGGCTGTTCCTGCTCCAGCGGTCCGCCGCCTGCGACCGGGTACGGGACGTCCTCCCCCTCGACCTGTGCCTGGCCGACGGGTGGCTCGTCCGCGACGGCGACACCGTCCGGGCCACCGTGGACGTGCGCCCCTACAGCGGGCCCGCGGGCGAGGACTGGTTCATCGTCTCCGACCTCGGCTGCGCGGTCGGCGGCGCGGCGGGCGCCGGCGGGCAGGGCGAGGCCGTGGTCCTGGGCGTCGGCGGCGCCTCCACGACCCTCGCCGGGATCACCGTGCGAACCCCCGTCGCTTCCGCCCTCGACCTGGGCACCGGCTCCGGTATCCAGGCCCTGCACGCCACCCGGCACGCGACCCGGGTCACCGCCACCGACCTCAACCCGCGCGCCCTCGCCTTCACCCGGCTCACCCTCGCGCTCTCCGGCGCGCCCGGAGCCGAACTCCTGGCGGGCTCCCTCTTCGAGCCGCTGCCGGCCGCGGAGACGTACGACCTGATCGTGTCCAACCCGCCGTTCGTGATCTCGCCCGCGGCCCGGCTGACGTACCGCGACGGCGGTATGGGCGGCGACGACCTCTGCCGCACCCTCGTCCAGCAGGCGGGGGAGCGGCTGAACGAGGGCGGGTACGCCCAGTTCCTGGCCAACTGGCAGCACGTCGAGGGCGAGGAGTGGCAGGACCGGGTCCGCGCCTGGGTGCCCGCGGGCTGCGACGCGTGGATCGTCCAGCGCGAGGTCCAGGACGTCACGCAGTACGCCGAGCTGTGGCTGCGCGACAGCGGCGACCACCGGGGGGACCCCGAGCGGTACGCGGCACGGTACGAGGAGTGGCTGGACGAGTTCGCGGCGCAGCACACCAAGGCGGTCGGCTTCGGGTGGATCACCCTGCGGAAGTCGGCATCCGAACGGCCGTCGGTCGTACTGGAGGAGTGGACGCATCCGGTGGAGCAGCCGCTCGGCGAGACGGTCGTCGCCCACTTCGCCCGCCAGGACTATCTGCGCGAGCACGACGACGCGGCGCTGCTCGCCGACCACTTCGTCCTCGCGGCGGAGGTCGTCCAGGAGCAGGTGGGGCCGCCGGGCGCGGAGGACCCGGAGCATCTGGTGCTGCGGCAGAACCGCGGAATGCGGCGCGCGACCAGGGTGGACACGGTGGGCGCGGGCTTCGCCGGGGCCTGCGACGGGACGCTGAGCGCCGGGCGCATCCTCGACGCCATCGCCCAGCTGCTCGGCGAGGACCCGGTACTGCTGCGGGACCGCACCCCGGCGGCCCTGCGGGTGCTGGTGGGGGAGGGGTTCCTGGAGCCGGTGGGGAGGCTCTAGCGCCCCCGCCCTGCTCCGGGGCCGTTCCTGAGCTGCTGCTCCCCGGCTGCTCCCCGTCCCGCTCGGGTGCTGCTCCCCGTCCTGCTCGGGTGCTGCACCGGGGCTGCTTCGGGGCGGGGGGAATCGGCCAATGTTCGTTCTCCGTGACGAGTCGGTTCCCCTCGGTCACCCGGGCCGGTCGGAGCGGGTACGGGAGCGGCCGGGACCGCCCCGCCGAGCGCCCCGGCCCTGCCCGGACCCGTCCGCCGCCACGCGGGTGAACCCCCGCGCCGTTCACCCGGAATTCGCAACTCCGCCGCCCTGAGCTGTCAGCCTCGGAAGTCCGGTGCCGGGGACGGCCCCGAAGGGCCACAGAAGGGCGGGAAACGGGCATGGAGAGCGGTCCGGCGATTTTCGCGGCGGCGGCGTTCGGCCTGTTCGGAGCGGCATTGCTGGTGTGGACCGGGGTGCGTACGGCACACCGTTCGCCCGTCGCCGCGGGAGTGAGTCCCGCCACGGCCGCCGCCCTCACGACCCTCACCGGCGTGGTCTCCCTCGCCCTCGGGGTGTGGTGTCTGACCCGGGTGTGAATCCGGTGGGAACCCGGCCGGGATCCGGCGGTGAATCCGGTGGCGCACCGGGTCTGAACATGTCCCCATCAGGAATCCGGCTGCCTCCCGCGGCTGCGGGCCGGGGGCGGGCTCCAGGGGGCCGCCGGAGGGTTCCGGCCCACCGTCATACCGGTCCGGGCGGCAGGAACGGCCGGTCTCGGGTTACCGTTCGAGTGGCCGTTGCGGGCTTTTGCCGTTTGACACGGGGGCGGGTTGTACCGTCACACTCCGCAGCGACGGCACCGGCGCGCCGCGTCGGACCGTGCCGTGCCGGGCAGTGCGACCCCGACCGGGGCCGCCCGGACCCGGGTGCCGCCCAACTGAACAGCCGCAGCACCGCAGCACCGCAGCACCGCAGCACCGCAGCACCGATGTACCGATGTACCGAAGTACTGCAGTACCGAACGCCGAAGAACCGAACACCCGAATACCGAACACCGAAGCACCGAGCACCGACGTACCGAGCAGCGCGCAGCACCGCACGGCACCATCGACCACCACGCCGTATCCGCCGCGCACCGAGCGCCGACCGGAGAGAAGAGCCACGTTGTCCCCGACCAGCGAGACCGCACAGGGCGGCCGCCGACTCGTGATCGTCGAGTCGCCTGCCAAGGCGAAGACGATCAAGGGCTACCTCGGCCCCGGCTATGTCGTCGAGGCAAGCGTCGGGCACATCCGCGACCTCCCCAACGGCGCGGCCGAAGTGCCGGAGAAGTACACGGGCGAGGTCCGTCGCCTCGGTGTCGACGTCGAGCACGACTTCCAGCCGGTCTACGTCGTCAACGCCGATAAGAAGGCCCAGGTCAGGAAGCTCAAGGAGCAGCTGGCCCAGAGCGACGAGCTCTATCTCGCCACCGATGAGGACCGCGAGGGCGAGGCCATCGCCTGGCACCTCCTCGAAGTGCTCAAGCCCAAGGTCCCGGTCCACCGGATGGTCTTCCACGAGATCACCAAGGACGCGATCCGCGAGGCCGTCGCCAACCCGCGCGAGCTGAACCAGCGGATGGTCGACGCCCAGGAGACCCGCCGCATCCTCGACCGGCTCTACGGCTACGAGGTCTCCCCGGTGCTGTGGAAGAAGGTCATGCCGAAGCTGTCGGCGGGCCGTGTGCAGTCCGTGGCGACCCGGCTCGTCGTCGAGCGGGAGCGCGAGCGCAGGGCGTTCCGCTCCGCCGAGTACTGGGATCTGACCGGTACGTTCGCCACCGGCCGCGCCGGTGACCCTTCCGACCCCTCCTCCCTCTCCGCCCGGCTGGCCGCGGTCGACGGCCGCCGGGTCGCCCAGGGCCGTGACTTCGGTCCGGACGGGCAGCTCAAGGGCGCCGCCGCCGGTCAGGTGCTGCACCTCGACGAGGCGAACGCGCGAGCCCTGGCCGCCGCGCTGGAGAACGCCGCGTTCTCGGTGCGCGCGGTGGAGTCGAAGCCGTACCGCCGCTCCCCGTACGCCCCCTTCCGTACCACCACGCTCCAGCAGGAGGCCTCCCGGAAGCTCGGCTTCGGGGCGAAGGCCACCATGCAGGTCGCCCAGAAGCTGTACGAGAACGGCTTCATCACCTATATGCGTACGGACTCCACGACGCTCTCCGACACGGCGGTCGCGGCGGCCCGGGCGCAGGTCACCCAGTTGTACGGGGCCGACTATCTGCCCGACCGGCCGCGGACCTACGCGGGCAAGGTGAAGAACGCCCAGGAGGCGCACGAGGCGATTCGTCCTTCGGGTGATCGTTTCCGCACCCCGGCCGAGACCGGTCTCAGCGGCGACCAGTTCCGTCTCTACGAGCTGATCTGGAAGCGGACCGTCGCCTCCCAGATGAAGGACGCGGTCGGCAACTCGGTCACCGTCCGGATCGCGGGCACCGCCTCCGACGGCCGGGACGCCGAGTTCACCGCCTCCGGCAAGACGATCACCTTCCACGGCTTTATGAAGGCGTACGTCGAGGGCGCCGACGACCCGAACGCCGAGCTGGACGACCGCGAGCGGCGGCTGCCGCAGGTCGGCGAGGGCGACGCGCTGCGCGCCGACGAGATCACCGCCGACGGCCACGCCACCAAGCCGCCCGCCCGCTACACCGAGGCGTCGCTGGTCAAGGAGCTGGAAGAGCGCGAGATCGGCCGCCCGTCGACGTACGCCTCCATCATCGGGACCATCCTCGACCGCGGGTACGTCTTCAAGAAGGGCACGGCCCTGGTGCCGTCCTTCCTCTCCTTCGCGGTCGTCAATCTGCTGGAGAAGCACTTCGGCCGGCTCGTCGACTACGACTTCACCGCCAAGATGGAGGACGACCTCGACTGCATCGCGCGCGGCGAGGCGCAGGCGGTGCCGTGGCTGAAGCGCTTCTACTTCGGCGAGGGCGCGCCTCACAAGGGCTCGGCCGCCGAGGCCGGGAACGGCGACGGCGACCACCTCGGCGGGCTGAAGGCGCTGGTCACCGACCTGGGTGCGATCGACGCCCGGGAGATCTCCAGCTTCCCCGTCGGCGACGGCATCGTTCTGCGCGTCGGCCGCTACGGCCCGTACATCGAACGCGGCGAGAAGGACACGGAGGGCCACCAGCGCGCCGACGTGCCCGACGATCTGGCGCCCGACGAGCTGACCGTGGAGTACGCGGAGGAGCTGCTCGCCAAGCCGAGCGGTGACTTCGCGCTGGGCAAGGACCCCGTCTCGGGCCACGAGATCGTCGCCAAGGACGGCCGCTACGGTCCGTACGTCACCGAGATCCTTCCCGAGGGCACCCCGAAGACCGGCAAGAACGCGGTCAAGCCGCGGACGGCCTCCCTCTTCAAGTCCATGTCCCTCGACACGGTCACCCTGGCCGACGCGCTGAAGCTGATGTCGCTGCCGCGGGTCGTCGGCGCGGACGCCGAGGGCGTGGAGATCACCGCACAGAACGGCCGCTACGGCCCGTATCTGAAGAAGGGCACCGACTCCCGTTCGCTGGAGACCGAGGACCAGCTCTTCACCATCACGCTGGAGCAGGCGCTGGCGATCTACGCCCAGCCCAAGCAGCGGGGCCGGGCCGCGGCCAAGCCTCCGCTGAAGGAGCTGGGGACGGACCCGGTGAGCGAGCGGCCGGTGGTGGTCAAGGACGGCAGGTTCGGTCCGTACGTCACCGACGGCGAGACCAACGCGACCCTGCGGACCGGTGACAGCGTGGAGACGATCACGCCGGAGCGCGGCTACGAGCTGCTGGCGGAGAAGCGGGCGAAGGGGCCCGCGAAGAAGACGGCGAAGAAGGCCGTGAAGAAGGCACCCGCCAAGACGGCCGCAAAGAAGACGGCTGCGAAGACGGCCGCAAAGAAGACCACGGCGAAGAAGACGGTGGCCAAGAAGACCACCACCGCGGCCGCCGCGAAGAAGACGGCAGCCACGAAGACGGCAGCCACGAAGACAGCGGCCAAGAAGGCGGCGGCCTCGTCGAAGACGGTCGAGGAGTAGCGGCCGTCGTACTCGTCCCGGCGCGCCCCGTACCCCCACCGGGTACGGGGCGCGCAGTCGTTCACGGCTCTGTACGGTGCCCCCGGTGAGCGCCCCCGTACACCGCGTAACGCCTGGTAACGCCCTCGTATCAAAGGGGTAAGGCCCTCGCTGCAGCGTACGGCCGTCCGTTCGGACGGGCCTCCGGCAGCGGTGGTGGTCCGGCTAGGCTGGGCGGATGACGCGAGCCGAGCAGCCAGACGAGCCGAAGGCGGTCGCGAGCGCCGTCTCAGAGACTGCCTCAGACGTCGGAGCCACCCCCGCCCCCGCCCCCGGCCCCGGTCCCGACGAGGCCCTCGCCGCCGACTCCCGGGAGCGCGCCCTGCGCTCGCTGCTCAGAGTCCCCTCGCTGCGACGGCTGTGGAACGCGCAGGTCGCCGGAGGTGTCGCGGATACGGTCGGACTGCTCGTCCTGGTCCTGCTCACCCTTCAGGCCGCGGTCTCCGACGCCACCTTCGGCGACGGCTACCGCGGGGCCGCCTTCGCCGTGGCCGCCGTGCTCGGGGTCCGCGTCGTCACCACGGTCCTCTTCGGCGCCGTCCTGCTCGGCCCGCTGACCTCGCTGACCGCACCTTCGGGCCCGCTCGACCGCCGCTGGACGATGATCGGGGCGGACGGGCTGCGGCTCGCGCTGCTGATCGTCGCCCCCCTGTGGATCGACTGGACACCCGCCAACGCCCCCCTGCTCCTCCTGGTGACCGTCTTCGTCACCGGTGCCGCGGAACGCCTGTGGACGATCGCGCGCGACGGCGCGGCCCCCGCGCTGCTGCCCGCACCGCCGCCGGAAGGCGCGGCCGTGCGCCCCCTGCCCGACCATCTGGACGCACTGCGCCGCCTCTGGCTGCGGACGTCGTTCGTGGTGATCCCGGCGGGCGCCGTGGTGCTGCTGGCCGCCGTGCTCGTGAGCGAACTGCTGGGCACCGGCGTCGAATGGTTCCAGCTCCACCAGGCGGCCCTCGCCTCGTACATCGCCGCCGGGCTGTTCGCCGCCTCGGCGTCGCTGCTGTGGGCGGTCCAGCTGCCGGGCGGCGGAACCCCGCGGCCGCGCTCCCCGCTGGAGGGCCTGCGCAGGCCGCTCATGGCAGGCGGCCCGGACGGCGCACGGGCCACCGACAAGGGCCGCACCGGCTCGGTGACGCTGTTCGTCCTCGGCTGCGCCGCGGTCGCCGGTGCGATCGCCGCGGCCGTCGCCGTCTCCGTACTGCATGCGTACGACCTGGCCGGCGGGCCCGCCTCGTACGCCCTCCTCGTCCTCGTCCTCACCGGCGGTACGGGGCTCGGCATCCGGGCGGCCACGGCCGTCCTGCCCGCCCTGTCGCGCCGCCGCCTCCTCGCCCTCGCGCTCGCCGTGACCGGTGTCGCGCTGCTGGCCATGGGCCTGGTGCCGGACACGGCGACCGTCCTGTTCATCGCCGCGACGGCCGGATTCTCGGCCGGTGTCGCGGCGGCCACCGGCCATGCGCTGCTCGACCAGGAGACCGAGGAGCCCCGCCGGGCCCGGATGACGGACCATCTTCAGGCCGTGGTCAGGGTCGCGATCGCGATCGGCGCACTGGTCGCACCGCTGCTGGCGGCGGCCATCGGACCGCACCGGCTCGCGGGCGGCGACTTCGTCTTCGCGCACGGCGGCGCCGCGTTCACGCTGATGCTGGCGGGCGCGCTGCTGCTGCCCGTCGCCGCGATCGTGCTGGCCAAGACCGACGACCGGGCCGGCGTACCGCTCCGGCGCGACCTCGGGGACGCACTGCGGCGCGGCGCCGACCCGCAGCAGGCCACCGCCCCGAACGGCTTCTTCATCGCCATCGAAGGCGGCGACGGAGCCGGGAAGTCCACCCAGGTCGAGGCGCTCGCCCGGTGGATCCGCGACAAGGGCCACGAGGTCGTCGTCACCCGCGAACCGGGCGCCACCCCGGTCGGCAAGCGGCTCCGTTCGATCCTGCTGGACGTCTCGTCCGCCGGTCTGACCAGCCGTGCCGAAGCACTGCTGTACGCGGCCGACCGCGCCGAGCACATCGGCTCGGTGGTCCGCCCGGCGCTGGAACGCGGCGCCGTGGTGATCACGGACCGCTATATCGACTCGTCCGTGGCCTATCAGGGCGCCGGCCGGGACCTCTCGCCGACGGAGATCGCGCGTATTTCGCGCTGGGCGACGGAGGGGTTGGTTCCGCATCTGACCGTTCTGCTGGACGTCTCCCCGGAGACCGCGCGGGAACGGTTCACCGAGGCGCCGGACCGGCTGGAGTCGGAGCCGCTGGAGTTCCACCAGCGGGTACGGTCCGGTTTCCTCACGCTGGCCGCCGCCGACCCCGCTCGTTATGTGGTCGTGGACGCCGGACAGGAACCGGAGGCCGTCACCACCGTCGTACGGCACCGGCTCGACCGGATGCTCCCCCTGTCCGCCGCCGAGATCCAGGCGCGGGAGGAGGCCCGTAAGGCGGCCGAGGAAGAGGCCCGGCGCAAGGCGGAGGAGGAAGCCGTCCGCAAGGCCGAGGAGGAGCGCCTGGAACGCGAGCGGCAGGAGCAGCTCGCCAAGCTGCGCGCCGAGGAGGAGGCGCGGCGCAAGGCGGAGGAGGAGGCCGCGCGGCAGCGCGAGGCAGAGCGGCAGGCGGAGGAGGCGCGGCAGCGTGCCGAGGAGGCCCGCCGGCTCGCCGAGGAGGAGCGCCGCAAGCGGGAGGCCGAGGAGAAGGCCCGCCGCGAGGAGCAGGAACGCCTCCGCAAGCTCGCGGAGGAGCAGGCCCGGCTGCGGGCCGAGGCCGAGGAGCGGCGGCTGGAGAAGCAGCGACTGGCCGAAGAGGCGCTGCTGCGGGCCGAGGAAGTGCGCCGGCAGGCGGAGGAGGCCAGGCTGGCCGTCGAGGCGGAGGCCGCACGGCTGGCGGCGGAGGCCGAGGAGGTTCGGCGCCGGGCCGAGACCACGACGACGACGGAGCTTCCGGCACCGCCGGTACGGGACGGCGGCGCGGACTCTGCCGCGGACTCCACTGCGGACTCCGCCGTGGACTCCGCTGTGGAGTCTGCGAACGAGGTCACCGTACCGACGCCGATCGTCCGGCCGGACGACGAGACGCACGAGATTCCGCAGCTCACGCCGGAGCAGGTGCGGGAGGCGGAGGAGACGGCGGTCCTGCCGCCGGTGCGGGACGCGGACGAGACCGCGGTCCTGCCTCCCGTACGGGACGCCGACGAGACGGCCGTGCTGCCTCCCGTACGGGGGGAGTCGCCCGCCGACCGGGTACCGCAGAGCATCTTCCGCGACGACGACGCCGAGAACGACGCCGGTGGTGTCGGTGATGGTGGTGTCGGCCCGAACGACCGTACGCGCGAGCTGCCCCAGGTCGACCCGGAGACGGGCGCCCCGCGGCGGCGGTCCGACTGGGCGGAGGAGACCCCGCTGGACGATCTGCCGACGCTGGCCGACGAACTGTTCGGGTCCCAGGACGACGGGGACGGGCGCGACGGCGGCGGCCGGGGCGGGCCGCGTCGCGGCAAATGAGCCCGCGGCGGTACGGATCCGGGGTGGTACGGATCCCGGGTGGTAGGGATCCGGGGCCGCCGGGGACGGATGCGGCGCTGACGTGCGCGTTCTCGCGTTGTCGTACCCACCCCTCACAATGGGGACCACGCGGCACGGTTCCGGACCACCCCCCGGGACCGGCGCCGTGGGCAGGGCCCCGGCGCTTCGGGGCCGGGGACCGGGGATCCGAGAAGGAGGGGTGACGGCATGACGGTCTGGGACGACCTCGTCGGTCAGGACCGGGTGCGGGAGCAGCTCGAAACCGCCGCGCGGGACGCCGATGCGCTGGTGACGGCCGCGGCGGCGGGGACCGCGCCGCCGGAGGCGTCCAAGATGACGCATGCCTGGCTGCTCACCGGCCCGCCCGGTTCCGGTCTGGCGACCGCGGCGAGAGCCTTCGCGGCGGCGCTGCACTGCATCAGCCCCGACCGTGCACTCGGCGGAGTGCCCGGCTGCGGCTTCTGCGACGGCTGCCACACCGCCCTCGTCGGGACGCACGCCGATGTGGAGGTCGTCCGTACGGACGTGCTCTCCATCGGCGTCAAGGACACCCGGGAGCTGGTCCGCCGGGCCCAGCTTTCGCCCGCAGGCGGCCGCTGGCAGGTGATCGTCCTGGAGGACGCCGACCGGCTCACCGAGGGCGCGGGCAATGTACTGCTGAAGGCCGTCGAGGAGCCCGCGCCGAGAACGGTGTGGCTGCTGTGCGCGCCCTCCCAGGAGGACGTGCTGCCGACGATCCGCTCGCGCTGCCGCCATCTGACGCTGCGGACGCCCCCGGTCGACGCGGTCATGGATCTGCTCGTACGGCGCGACGGGATCGAGCCCGAGGCCGCTGCGGCTGCCGCCCGTGCCACCCAGGGCCATATCGCGCGGGCCCGACGGCTGGCCACGGACGAGGGTGCGCGCGCCCGCCGCGCGACGGTTCTGAAGCTGCCGCTGCGCGTGGGCGATGTGGGCGGCGCCCTCAAGGCCGCCCAGGAGCTGATCGACGCGGCGGCGGAGGACGCCAAGCAGGTCGCGGACGAGGTCGAGACCAGGGAGACCGAGGAGCTGAAGGCCGCGCTCGGCGCCGCCCAGGGCGGCCGGATGCCGCGTGGGACGGCGTCGGCGATGAAGGAGCTGGAGGACCGGCAGAAGAAGCGGCGTACGCGTACGCAGCGGGACAGCCTGGACCTGGCGCTCAGCGATCTGACCGGCTTCTACCGCGATGTCCTGGCGCTGCAGCTGGGCAGCCGGATCGCCCTGGCCCATACGGACGTCCAGGACGCCGTCGACCGGATCGCCCGCGAGTCGACCCCGGAGGGAACGCTGCGCCGGATGGAGGCGGTCCTGCACTGCCGGGAGGCCCTGGGTGCGAATGTGGCCCCGCTGCTGGCGGTGGAGGCGATGACGATGGCGCTGCGGGCGGGCTGAGCGGGCACCGTCACGGGGTGGTCCTTCGCGGCCCGGCGGCGACTCCCCCTTTCCCGCCGCCCCTCTCACCGTCTTTCTCCCTTCCCATTCACCCGTACGAGCCGGGGGCGGGGGAAATAAGGAGGTAAAGGGGTTGTATGCGGGATGGTTCGCCTAGGCTCCGGGGATGGACCGACGCCGTTTGCTCCGCAGTTCCGCTCTCGCGCTGGCAGCCACGGGCCTGCTGCTCTCCGGCTGCACCGGCGGGGGCTCCTCGTCCAGTGCCTCGGCAACGCCCACGAAGGGCGGTTCGGGCCAGGGCGCGCGGTCCGCTCCCACGGCGGAGCTGAAGCCGTACTACACGCAGAAACTGTCGTGGCGGAAGTGCGGCACCTCGGGCTTCGAGTGCGCCACCCTCAAGGCACCCCTGGACTACGCGAAGCCCGGCGGTGACTCCGTCGAGCTGGCGGTGGCCCGCAAGAAGGCGACCGGTCCCGGGTCGCGGCTGGGTTCCCTGCACGTCAATCCGGGCGGACCGGGCGGTTCCGCGGTCGACTTCCTCCAGTCGTACGCGGGCATCGGCTACCCCGCGCCCGTCCGCGCCCGCTACGACATGGTGGCCATGGATCCGCGGGGCGTGGCCCGCAGCGAGCCCGTCGAATGCCTCGACGGCAAGGGCATGGACGCGTACACCCGGGTCGACCAGACCCCGGACGACCAGCGCGACGAGGCCGAGCTGCTCGCGGCACTGAAGGACTTCGCGGCGGGCTGCGAGAAGAAGTCCGGCACGGTCCTGCCGCATGTGTCCACCGTGAACGCGGCCCGTGACATGGACGTCTTCCGGGCCGTCCTCGGCGATGCGAAGCTGTCGTACGTCGGCGCTTCGTACGGCACCTTCCTGGGCGCGACGTACGCGGAGCTGTTCCCCGCACGGACGGGCCGGCTGGTGCTCGACGGGGCGATGGACCCCTCGCTCTCGGCGCGGCAGCTCAACCGGGACC
Source organism: Streptomyces tsukubensis (assembly GCF_003932715.1). Lineage (NCBI taxonomy): Bacteria > Bacillati > Actinomycetota > Actinomycetes > Kitasatosporales > Streptomycetaceae > Streptomyces > Streptomyces tsukubensis. The sequence continues at coordinate 4,425,884 of NZ_CP020700.1, forward strand.
AGACGGAGGGCTTCCAGACGGCGTTCCGGGCCTTCGCCACGGACTGCGTCAAGCGGAAGGACTGCCCCCTGGGCCGTACCTCCGCCGAGGACGCCGGGGCCCGCCTCAAGGCGTTCTTCACCCGCGTGGACGGAAAGCCGGTGGCGACGGGAGAGAGCCGGGAGCTCACCGAATCGCTGGCGACGACGGGCGTCCTGGCCGCGATGTACGACGAGGCGGCCTGGCCCCAGCTCAGGGTCGCCCTCACCGACGCGATGGCCGGCCGGGGCGCGGGTCTGCTGACGCTCGCCGACGCCTACTACGAACGCGAAACGGACGGCACGTACTCGAACCTGATGTTCGCCAACGCGGCCGTGAACTGCCTCGACGCCCCGCCCGCCTTCCCGGACGAGCGCGAGGTCCGGGCGGCGCTGCCCGATTTCGAGGAGGTGTCACCGGCCTTCGGCCGCAACTTCGCGTGGGCGGCCCTGAACTGCGCGTACTGGCCCACCCCCGCCACCGGCACCCCCCACCGCATCGAGGCGAAGGGCGCGGCCCCGATCCTGGTCGTCGGCACCACCCGCGACCCGGCGACCCCCTACAAGTGGTCCCGCTCCCTCGCGTCCCAGCTCTCCTCGGGCCGGCTGCTCACCTACGACGGCGACGGCCACACGGCGTACGGCCGCGGCAGCGACTGCATCGACACCGCGATCAACACCTACCTCATCGAGGGCACACCCCCGCAGGACGGCAAGCGCTGCCGCTGACCCCGGCCGGAGCCGGTCCCGGTGTGCCGGAACCGGCCCCGGTGCTGGTCGGAGGGGGGATGGTCGGGAGCACCCGCCGTAACCCTGTAGACTCAGCTCCGCTGCTGATGCGAACGTTCTCTCACGAGAAAGTTGCGTCGGTGCAAGCGCCGCCTTAGCTCAGTTGGCCAGAGCAACGCACTCGTAATGCGTAGGTCTCGGGTTCGAATCCCGAAGGCGGCTCTGAAGAACCTCAGGACTCACTCGCCGTGACCTGGGGTTTTTCGTTTTTGGGGCATGACGCGTCACACGGCCGGGCTGCCGCGAGATGGCTTGCGTGAGCGATGCGTGAGCGGAGCGGTCCGGCGCCCTACTTCTTGGACTTCTTCCGCTTGCCCTTCTTCTTGGCCCTGGCCTCGGCTTTCGCCTTGGACGAAGCCCTCTTGGCAGCCTTGCGGGCCTCTGCCGCCTCGGCCTTCCGCTGAAGCGGGACCAGCTTGGCGGTGGCCTCGGCTGCGTTCTTGCCGACGTGAGGAAGGACGCTCTGGTAGATGTCGCGCGTGATCCGGGTGTCGCTGTGGCCGAGGGTGTCGGAGACGATCTTGACGTCGATGCCGGCCGCGAGCATGAGGGTGGCCGCGCCGTGGCGGAGGTCGTGCAGCCGGATCGGCGGGAGGCCGGAGGCGGCGACGAGGCGTTCGAAGAGGTCGGTGACCTTGCCGGGGTGAAGCCAGGTGCCGTCTTCCTGGGTGAAGACCATGCCGGTCTCGACCCAGGCCGTTCCCCACTCCTCGCGGTCCGCGTTCTGACGTTCGCGGTGTTCCTTGAGCACGTTGACCGTGTCGTCGTCGAGCGCGATGACACGGAAGCCGCTGTCCGTTTTGGGTTCGGAGGTCTCGACGGCCCAGCCGTCGTGGACGAGCTGCGAAGACACGGTGAGGGAGTGGGTGTCGAGGTTGGTTTCCGACCAGGGCTGGCCGCATGCCTCGCCCCGTCGCAGGCCACGGAAGGCGATGAGGTGCCACATGGCGTACAGCCGGTCCTCAGCGACGGAGTCGAGGAACGCGCCCGTCTGCGCCGGTGTCCAGACCATGACGGGGGACGGCTTCTCGCCCGTCTGCTCCCAGACGGCGACGCGCTCGTCCGTCCAGACGAGGGCCTTGGGCTTGCGTGCGGGGTCGATCTCGACGTGGGCGGCGGGGTTGAAGGTGATGATCTGCTGGCCGATGGCGTCGTTGAGGGCGGCGCGGAGGGTGGCTTTGACGTGCTGGCGGGTGGCGGGGCCGGTGACACGGCGGAAGGGCGGCATCGTGTCGATCGCGGACTTCAATGTCTTGCGGTGGGCCCGGTGCTCCGCGCCCTTCCACGGGATGGTCGCGAGTTCGTCGACGGCGGCGCGTCGTTGGGCGTTCTGTTCGAGGAGCTCGGTATTGGTGTCGGTGATGGCGGTGAACATGTCGCTGAGGTGGCTTACGCGCAGCCGGTCGAGGCGGCGGTGGCCGATGTGCGGTTTGAGGTGGATGCGGATGTCGGTCTCGTACCGGCTGATACCGGACTTCCGTATGCGCTTGCCCGCGAGCCACCGGTCCAGCCATTCCGCGACGGTGAGGCTGCCGACGAGGTCCTGGCCCGCGTTGAGTCGCCGACGCGTCTCCTCCACGTCAGGGAGGGGTGCCTTTTCGTCGCCTATCTCCTCCAGCATGGCCGCGATCAGCGTCATGCCCTCCGGGTCGTCTGTGTCGGTGAGGCCGAGGAGGGCGCGGACGTGGTCGAGGTCGGCCTGGGCGGCTTTGAGGGTGTCGTAGCCGGCGCGGCTGAAGGAGCGGCGGGTGCCGTCTTCGCGGGGCGGTAGTTCCTGGCGGATGGAGTAGGAGCCGTGCTTGCGGCTGGACAGTTTGGGGCACTTCTTGCCGAGCGGTTTGCCGGTGTGGGGGTCGCGGCAGTAGCAGCGGCGGTGCGTGGAGCCCTTCAAGCGGTTTCCTCCGTGGGGTCGGTGTCGGTGTCGGGTGGGTCGACGTCGTGGAGTGCAGGTGGGAGGTCAGGCGGGGTGGCGTCTTCCTCGCGGATCTCGCGCCGGAGTTTGCGGAGCTCGCTCTTGGCCGCGATGGCGCGGTCGGCGTACTCGGCCCGCTGGCGTTCGGCGTTCTCCCGCTGGGCGCGGGAGGCGGCGGTTCTGGTGTCGAACCGGGCCTGCTTCTCCTCGTCGAGTGCGGCGAGTGCGGTGCGGATGAGGAGGGTGTGGTGCTCGAACTCGGGCACCATTCCGGGGTCGTTCTCGAAGACGTCTTCCTCGCCGGTGAAGCGGCGCAGTGCGTCCCAGGTGGGGACGAGTTCCTGGAAGGGGAGTTCCTGGGTCTCCTCGATGTAGCCGACGGGGAAGATCAGGCAGACCGGGTAGGTCTCCAGGGCGGCGGCCAGGATCATGACGTCCACCAGGGGCAGGGTGGCGCGGCGGCCGGATTCCATGTTGGCGATCACGTTGCGCGGGATCGGGTGCCCCAGCCCCTCGCAGCGGTCGGCCAGGTCCTGTGCGCTCCATCCCCTCCTCCTCCTTCTGCGCCGGACCTCGCCAGCCACGGTGGCCTTGATCCGGTCCACCCACTCCGGAAAGTCGTCTTCTTCATCATCGAAATCGTGTTGTGTCATACAGACACATTAGCTTGAGGATCATCGGTGGAGTGGCCCGGAGCCGGACGTGATGGACGCGTTCGCCGACGGCTGCATCGAAGAGGGGATGCCGCATGCGCGAACACGCCACGGGTGGGCGGCCGAAGGGGATGAGCCGGGAGGAGTTGCTGGCTCTTCCAGTGGCTGTTGACCTGGACACCAGCAACCGTGCGCTCGGGTTGGGGCGGAGCAAGGGGTACGAGCTGGCGAAGCGGGGCGCCTATCCGTGCAAGGTGCTGCGGCTCGGCAACGCGTACCGGGTTGTGACGGCGGACCTGTTGGGCCTGCTCGGCCTGGCGGCGTGAGGGGCAGGGAGCGTAGCAGGCGGTTCTGCGCTGAGCTGACACAGAATCGCTGGACTGTGAAGGGGCGTGGACGTACTGTCCGTGTTCCCCCGGAGCACGGGGTGGACCTCCGGCGGTGCAACGCCGGAGGCCCCGGCAACCCCCATCGGCCTGTCACGAACCAACCCGGCGGCAAGGGCGTGCAAGCCCGCCACCGCCAGAAGAGGAGCCGCCCAGTGGAACACGCCCCCACCGAGCCCTATTCCACCCCCGCCAAGCCGCCGTGGCCCCCGGTCGCGGTCCCCGGCCACCCCGCCGCCCAAGCGTCCCTGCTGGTCAGCCCGGACGCGACGGAGGCCGCTCCGGCAGACATACCGCCCCACAAGACGGCGCCCGATCCGGAACCGACCGCCGGGTCCGCCCTGCTGGACGAACTACGTGCCCAGATAGCCAGGTTCGTGATCCTGCCCTCGCCCGAGGCCCTGGACGCGGTGACGCTCTGGGTGGCGGCGACGCACCTCCAGCCCGCATGGCAGCACGCGCCGCGCCTCGCGGTCGTCGGCCCGGCGAAACGGTGCGGCAAGTCCCGGCTCCTGGACGTGCTCACCGAGACGGTCCACGAGCCGATGCTCACCATCAACACCACCCCGGCGGCGGTCTTCCGCTCGATCACCGAGGAGCCGCCCACCCTCCTGGTCGATGAGGCGGACACCATCTTCGGCACGCCGAAGCAGGCGGAGAAGAACGAGGAGATGCGCGGCCTGCTGAACGCCGGGCACCAGCGGAACCGTTACGTCACCCGGGTCGTCGGCAACGACCACACCCCGCACAAGTTCGCCACCTTCGCCATGGCCGCCATCGCGGGCATCGGTGACCTCCCCGACACGATCATGGACCGCGCCGTGGTGATCCGCATGCGCCGCCGGGCCGAAGGCGAGCACGTCAAACCCTTCCGCTCCCGCCGCGACATCCCGGCCCTGCACGAACTGCGCGACCGGATCGCCGCCTGGGCCCGCCCGCTGCTGGACGAAGCAGCCGACCTGGAACCGGAACTCCCGGTCGAGGACCGCGCCGCCGACACCTGGGAACCTCTGGTGATCATCGCCGACCTCTCGGGCGGGCCCTGGCCCCGCCTGGCGCGGGCGGCGTGTGCGCGGATGGTCGCCGCCGAGGAGCGGGCGGAGGAGGAGAACCCCAGCGGGGCCAAGATCCTCGCCGACATCCGGCGGATCTTCCACGCCAAGGGCGACCCGGAGAGCCTCAGCACCGACGACCTCCTGTTCGCCCTCAACAGCGACACCGAAGCCCCATGGGCCGAATGGGGCCGCAACGGGCTCACACCACGCGGGCTCGGCGCCATGCTCCGCGACTACACCATCGTCTCCGGCAACGTCCGCGTCGGTGACATCCAGCGCAAGGGCTACACCCGCAACAAGTTCGCCGACGCCTGGCGCCGCTACTGCCCCACCGTCCACCCGCTCGACGCCGACCCCGCCACCGCCGAGGGCTGACCCGGCCCCGCCCCGGTTGCCGTCCGTGCCGTCCCTGCCGTGATCCCGCAGGTCAACAGGCATCCGAATGAGACGGCAACCGGGCCCAAGACGGAAACACGATCACTCCCGCCCGCCTGGGCTGCCCAACCGCGTCCCGATCCGTCTCGTGCCGTCCCAGCCGTACCCGCCGTATCGCCGCAGGTCACAGCCCCGCGCTCTGGGACGGGAGACAGACCACACCCGTCCACGACCCGTCCCACCGGGCATGACACCACCGGGACTCTCACCGCCCGGCTGACGTACCCGCCCTGACCTGCGCCTGCAACGGCCAAGACGGCAAATACGGACCACGCCGACAGCCCCACGCACCACCCCAGGAGCACACACCCCCATGGCCCCATCCGCCATACCGCCCGCGCACCCCGGCACCGGTCGCCGAGTGACCAGTTGGGACCGCGCCGCGATCCTCTGCCTCGGCGCCGCCGCCTGCGCCCTCTCGTACGACGCCCTCCAGCAGATGGCCGTCGCCATCCACGTCCGCGGACTCCTCACCTACCTGTTCCCACTCGTCATCGACGGATTCATCGCCTACGGCGTCCGCGCCCTCCTCGTCCTGCGCACCGCCCCGTTCCGAGCCCGCCTCTACGTCTGGGCCCTCTTCGGCACCGCGACCTGCGCCAGCATCTGGGCCAACGCCCTCCACGCCGTACGCATCAACCAGCAGAACCCGCCCGGCACGCTGCACCTGAGCGACCTCACCGTCGGCATCCTGTCCACCCTCGCCCCACTCGCCCTCGCCGGAGCCGTCCACCTCCACATCCTCATCACCCGCGAAACCACCACCGACACAGCACCCCCGCCGGTACCCTTCCCCGGTCCGGAACAGCCCACCAGCGAACTCGCGATAACCCGACGGGGCGGACGGCCGGCGGACGCAACCCTCGACGAACTCGTCGAGATCGGCCGAATCGCCGTCACCGAGCACGGCCGTATCTCCCGCTCCACCGTCCTCCAAGCGATCAGGGACAAGGGCCTCAAGGTCAGCGGAGAGCGGCTCACCGAGGTCATGAACACCCTCCGAGCCGAGAGCGAGACCACCCCCGCCAACGGCTGACCGCACCCCACCGGAACAAGCACGGGGTGGTCGGAACCCTTCCGACCACCCCGGTCACGGACCACCTGTCGCGGACGGAGCCGAGACGCCTCTGAGCTGCGGTCCCGGATGGCGACGAGAAGTTGGCCTGCCACGGAGCCCCTCTCCGCCTCATGCCTGTGGTCTCAGCACTCGCCGCCGTGGCTTTCCCGGACCTATCCGACGACTCCCACCCACTTCACGAGCACACCCCGAGGAGAACCGCCACATGCCCCACCCGGACAGCCCTCAATCCCTCAACCCCCAGGAGACGACCACTGCGGTCACCAGCGCAGCAAGGTATGCCGCTGGACCGTCCAAGGGCCGGTCCCATGCGGATGCCTCCGCCCCGGGGGTGGCGGAGGAGTTCGGGCACCAGGGGGCGCCCGAGGGGGAACTGGCAGCGTTCCCGGCCGCCAGCCCGTTGCCGCGAGCAGCCGAAGCCGCTGCGTTGCATCGCGTCGCCCGTCGTCGCCGGCGTGATTCGAGCGGCCAGCGCAAGCAGCGTGTCGATGCCCGCTACAGCGTCGACGAGAAGACGGCGATCCTCGCCCGAGCCAGGTCACTGAACATCGCCGGAGCCCACTACGTCGGTGCGGTCGTCATGGCCCACATCCACGGAGACCTTGCCCTACCAGGCCAGCGCACCCCGCTCGACGACTACATCGATGAGCTGACCGCCCTCCGCGGGGAGGTCGCCAGGATCGGCAACAACATCAACCAGATCGCCCGCAAGCTCAACGCCGGTGGTCATCCCCAGCCTGGGGACACCGAGCTCCTGGCCCAAGCCGAGCGCACCCTGGCGGACACCGGAACCACCGTCCGCCGGATCGCAGCAGCCGCGAACCAAGCCCTTACAAGGAAGGAGGGCAGGTGATCGCGAGTATCACCAGCGGCAAGAGCACCGCCGGCCTCATCTGGTACCTGTTCGACACGAAGAAGGCCAAGGACCACACCGCCCCGCACCTGGTCGCCTCCTGGGACGGCTTCGCCCCGGACCCCGGCCGGGCCGAGGACTTCGACGCCGCCAAGAAGCTCCTCGTCGCCGACCTCGACCTGCGGGTCAAACAGGCCGGGCGGCTCGGCCGGGCACCCGAACAGCATGTGTGGCACTGCTCGGTGCGGGCCGCGCCCGAGGACCGAGAGCTCACGGATGACGAGTGGGCCGAGGTAGCACGCCGTATCGTCCACGCCACCGGCATCGCCCCCGAAGGCGACCCGGACGGATGCCACTGGGTAGCCGTCCGCCACGCCCCGGACCACATCCACATCGCCGCCACCAAAGTCCGCGGTGACCTGAGTGGTGCCCGCAACTGGCACGACTACCGCAACGCCGACCGCGAACTCGTCTCTGTGGAAAAGGAGTACGGCCTCCGCCAAGTCGCACGTGGAGATCGCACCGCCGCCAAGCGCCCCACCCGCGCTGAACAGGAGAAGGCCCGCCGTCGCGCCCGGGGAACGACCGCGCGTGAGCAGCTGCGTACCACCGTTCGCACCGCCGTTGCCGCTGCTTCCACCATTGAGGAATTCGCTCACCTGCTCAGCCAGATCGACGGTGTGCTCACCCAGGTCGTCTACTTCCCATCCGGGGACGTACGTGGATACAAGATCGCGCTCAAAGGTGACACCAATGCCCAAGGCGATCCCGTCTGGTTCTCCGGCTCCCAACTCGCCCCGGACCTGTCCTTCCCCAAGATCCGAGAACGTCTGGACACCATCGAGTCGGACGCCGACCAGCAACCCAACCGGGACAGGCCCGACCCATGGCACCAGACCATCACCATGATCGAAATCATTCCCCACCACCTGGACCAAGCCGACGACGAAGCCTCCCAGGCCCACCTCCACGCCTTCGGTGAAGTCCTCGACGCCCTTCCCCTCCTTGCACCCCGGCAGCTTCGGACCCAGCTCCGAGACGCCGCCACCGCGTTCGAACGCGCCACCCGCTCCCGCATCCGGGCCGAGCAGAACCAGGCCCGTGCGCTGCGCAGCGCCGCACGAGCAATGCTCCGGCAGCCGCCGCCAAAGGATGGAGCCTTCCTGGCGATGCTTCTCGACGCCGCCGTCCTCGTTGTCATCGCCGCAACTCGCTGGCATCAGCTCCGTCAACACGACCAACAGGTCGAAGCCGCTCATCAGGCTCTGCTGCATCTCCAGGTCGCCTACGACCAGGCCGCCGTCGCTCCATTGACCGCCCTAGCCCAGGGTCGGCCACCCCAACCGGTCGTAGAGCAGTACATCCACCGCGTACGCCGTGCTGTCCCCAGCCAAGCGGAGCGGGTCCTCGCAGACCCTGCCTTCGACGCCCTCGTCACCGTTCTGTCCGAAGCCGAGGCCGCTGGCCATGATCCGGATCGGTTGCTGCGGCAGGCCACCGATCAGCGTGCCCTGGATGACGCCCGCCACCCCGCCCGAGTGCTGACATGGCGCGTACAGCGACTCAGCACAGGTCAGGCGCCCAGTAGCCGAGACCGTGTGGCTCGGGTACGCAGTACCGCCAAACCGAGTAGCGCTCCGTCTCGTCCAGCAGAGTTCACACCGCCACAGCCTTCGGCGCCGGGGCGCCGACGCTGATCATCGGGGCACGAGGCTGTCCCGGATCACCTTGTCGCTGGCGCGTAGGGCCGCCGCCAGTTCGCCGTGCAGATGACCCGGGATGGCCCCGGCTCCCAGCGCGCAGGCCCTGACCAGGGCCCGGCAGTCCTGCGCTTCCCGATCTGTGGCCAGGGAGAGGAAGAGAGGGTGGGCCAGGACCTCACGGGCCGCGTAGCCGTCCTCGGCTTCGGCCGTCCTGCGGTGGAGGGCGTGCACCATGCGCTGCGCGGCGGGTGTTTCGGCGGGACCGACCGCATCGAGAATGGTGAGGCCCAGCCGGATATCGAAAACGGTCATCCCCGACTCTGGCGACCGTTGAAGGTAGGCCGCGATCAGTTCTGCCAGGTGCTCGTCTACCGGCTGCTGGGCATCGAGGCGGCACAGGACGGTCAGGCACGCCGTGACGAGTTGTTCCCAGGGGTCACCGGGCGTGGTGTCGTGCAGGAGCCCTGCTGCCGAGGTCGTGTCGCCGGACACAAGGGCGGCCAGTACGGCTACCTGGCGGCCGTCGAGCATCCGCTTACCGACGCCCCGGTGCGAATCGATGTGTGTCAGAGCCTCGGCCCAGCGGCCGGCGGTGGTCAGGGTGCGGGTGCCGTCGGCGAGGAGTACGCGCCAGAGCCAAGCACGGACCTCTTGGCAGTCGGCTTCGGTCGCCGTGAGGTCCGCTGGTATCCCGACGCCGTCGAAGCGGGCGTGCGCGCCTGCCTCGACGGCTCCGTACAGGTCGAGCAGTCGTTGCCGTCCCTCGTCGGCGCGGCCGGCGCGGATCTGGAGACGGGCGAGGTTGACGACGGGTTCGAGTCCTCGGATCGCGCTCATCGCTGGCAGCGGACAGGCATGGAGGTACGAGGTGGCGTGCTGGTGGCACAGCTCGCGCGCCAGGTCGGGAAGGCCGAGGTCGGAGGCGATGAGCGCGGCCTGGTTGTAGACGGCCGAAGCCAGGCCCTGGTCGGCCTTCCGTACTGCGGTGTCGGCCAGATCGACGAGCGCGCGGATACGTTGGGGCAGGGGTAAGCAGGCGGGGCGGAATCGGGCGACGAGTGGAAAGCGCTGGGCGGTGGGTCCGTGTGGGTCCATGAGTCCCCCGAGGCGTGGTTTGGCGACGGTGCCCGCCCGCCCTGGGCCGACGGGCACCGTCCTCTATCTGTCGGTTGTCACCGCCAGTCGACGACGATCCGGTTCAGCGGGGTGTCGAGGGCGAAGAGACCGGGACGCTGTTCGATGGACGGCGCGTCGAAGGGCTGGATTTCGAAGGTGGCCTCCCGGCAGCGGTACTCCCGGTCCCAAGTGCGGATGGTGTCGGCGACGGTCGCTGCCAGCTCGTCGCTGCCGGGTCCGTGGCCGATGACGCCAAACTCCCAGAGCTTGCCTCCCTCCGGGGTCCTCTTCTCCAGCAGCCGCCGGGCCAGGTAGGTGACGGCTCCCTGGTCGACGGCCGCGGTGGACGAGGGGTACGGGTCCTCCGTCAGCAGCCCGCCCTTGGCGCTCTGCGGGAAGAGCATGCGGATCAGTCCGGAGGGCAGGGAGCAGGTGAGGAACAGCTCCATCCATTCCGGCGACTCCATGGCGCGGACTGTCATACCGGTCCACTCCTCGGTGCGCGGCTGCTCCAGAACGCGGGCGAGGGCATCGGCGTCGATGTCCTGGCCGGCAGGGGCCTGGAGCCGGACGGTGCCTTCGGCGCTGAGCGGGATGACGCGGCGGTCGTCGTCGGCGATACCCCGCCGGAGCGGCATGAAGGTGTTCATCTCACTGCCGAGGGACACCCATCGGCCGTCGCACTGTTCGTACGCGATGGAGCGGGCGACGCTGCCCTTGAGGCGCTGGGGTACGAGCAGTCGTCCGCCGGGGGCGAGCTGTTCCAGCCAGGCGTGCGGCACACCGTGCGCACCGACCGTGGCGATGATCCGGTCGTACGGTGCTCCCTCCGCGTATCCGAGGGCTCCGTCCCTGGTCACGGCCTCGACGTTGGTGATCCCGGCTGCGGTGAGGTGGGCGCGGGCACCCTCCACGAGGTCGTCGTCCACGTCGAGGGTGGTGACGTGGCCGTGCTCGCCGACCAGGTGCGCGAGGAGGGCGGCGTTGTAGCCGCTTCCGGCGCCGAGTTCGAGGACGCGGTCGCCGGGCCGGACGTCGAGCTGGTCCAGCATGAGGGCGACTACCCCCGGCTGGGATGCGCAGGAGATGGAGGTGCCGTCGGTGTCGTACTTGATGTGCACCGGCGCGTTGGCGTAGGCGTCTTCGAGCGACGCGTCGGGCACGAACGCATGGCGGGGGACGGTCCGCAGGGCGGTCTCGACGGCTGCCGTGCGGGCGTGTCCGTTCGCCCGGATCTGGTCGACCAGGGCGTTCCGGAGGCGCTCGGCCTCCGCCGAGTCGGTGGTGATCGTGTCGGTGTTCACCGCGCCGACGCTATCGACGTCCGTTGCTGCTCCGCTGAGGGACGCGGTGTTGTCACTGGTTCCCATGACTACCTCTCGTGCGATGTTGAACAGAGCGCTCTGGTCGTCCCGAAGGAGACCGGCGCGGTTGGCGTGGAAGATCACGTGGTGGGCGAGCACGGCCCGCAGGCCGCGGGTGAGACCACCGTGGTCCGCGAGATCGGCGAGCGCCGCCCCCATCCGCTCGAAGGCGGTGACCCATTCGTCGTGCCTGTGGAACGGGCCGCCCGGGTGGCAGAGACTGCGGGCGTCGGCCGTCATCAACTTTCGTACGGCGGGAGCAAGCTCGGCGGCGCGTTCGGCCGGCAGCGGATCGGTGGCCGGTCGAAGGGCGGCGACCTTTGACCAGACGTCCCCCTGTTCGAACCAGTCGAGGCCGGCACCGCGCAGCATGGAGCTCACCAGCAGGACGACGGTCTCTCGCCGCCCCAGGTGCTTCGGCCCCGGCTGGTACGCCATTAAGTGATGGGAGTCGCTGTGGAACAGTTCGTGGGCTGCGTCCATGGCGGCCTGGCCGCCGAATGCGTCGGTCTCGGGCTCGTACGTACCAGGCCGCCACGATACGACTGAACCCTCACCGACCAGGTCGTCCAGCAGCGACTCCACGACTGGGGCCGGTTCGTCGGCGCGGTACCGCAGGGGCCAGGGCTGCTTGTTCATGAACCACCAGCCGGAGAGCTGTCCAGCCGCCTCGGCGGTGATCAGCGCGGGGGCGAGGCGTTCGGCGATGACGAGCTGGGCGCGCGAGCGGTCGACGAAGGTGATGTTGTGCTGGTGCCAGCGGTCGGAGGGCATCGGGGGTCCTTCGGTCTGTGGATCAGGCGATGAGCAAGCAGGAGTCCCAGGCGGATCGGGGCGGGGTGGCGGTGCTGGGCGCGATGAGCGCCAGGGCGACACCGGCGGCACCGTCGAGCAGGCCAGGATCTCCGCTCCCAAGCGCTGCGCCCGATGGGTGGATCTTGTCCAGGAGCGCCGGGATCGCGGCGCGTATCCGGTCCACAGTCGTGGCATGGGCGTCGTCGGCGACACGGGCGGCGAGGTGGGCAAGCCCCGTGAAGCCGTGGCAGAGGCCCTTGTCCGTTGTGTCCTTGGGCTGGTCGGCGTTGGTGAGGGCGGCCACGAGGGCGCTTTCGGCCTCGATCCGGCGGTGGGTGTCGCCAAGGGCGAGCGCCGCGAGCTGCCGAGCACGGGCGAGGCCAGCGGTCCCGTAGCACCAGGATGGCCGCCGGGGCGCGGGCGGAGTCAGGCGGTCGGCCCGCAATTCGTCCCGGGTGATCCAGTACGGCCACACCGGGCCTGGCCCGGTCTCCCAGCGGTCCAGCCACGTCAGGATGGTGCGCATTGCCGCGTGGTGCCCGCTGACGACGGTGCCGTGCCGGGCGGCCAGGGCCAAGAGGGCGAGTACGCCGCCGATGCCGTGTGCCATGCCGTGGTTGGCGTGACCGCCGGGGAAGCGGTCGTCCGGGTTGCCCGAGGGGCCGGTCTCCGTCCACCAGCCGGGCAGGGTCTCGTCCTGGTCGGTCAGTGGTTCGGTGAGGCGTACGCAGTAGTCGAGCACGGCACGAGTCGTGGGGCCGTCGGGGCTGCGGCGCAGAAGATAGGCCCCGTACCCGGTGAGTCCTCGGATGGCATCGAACTCGGCGAGCCGCAGTAGCCGTCCGGCGTCGATACGGCGATGAGCGGCCTCCAGACGGCGCCGGACGTCGATCACGATCTGTCGGTCCAACGAGTCCAGGGCACTCTGGTAGGCCCCGGGGAGACAGTCCGCCGCGCAGGCCAGGGCATGGGCGAGGGCGGGAGCCCCGTAGAAGGGGTGGCTGTCAGGACCGCTGGTGAGAGGTTGGCGGGAGGCGGAGGCGAGCCAATCGTGAACGCGCTGCCATGACCCGAGGCCACGCGCGGCCCGTTCGATGTGCAGGAGTGCGATGCCGGGAGGGCCATAGGCCAGGTGTTGTCCGTACGCGGGCATGGCCCAGGACCGGGACACATCGGGATCGGCGAGCTGGGACGCGATGGCGTCGACCAGGTCGAGGGCCGGGTGGGTGGTCATGATGGCCTCCCCTTTGTACGGGCGATCCAGGCGAGAGCGGCAGCGCGCGCCAGGTAGAGGCACACCTCTTCCTCGGGGAAGTTCACCGCGACATGCCGTACGAAGTGGACGTGCAAGAGGGACGTCAGAACGTCATCGACGGCGATTCCCTGGGTGTCCCGGCCCGGCAGATGAGTCCGATAGGCAGCAAGGGCCGCGTCCCGGTCCGCCCACCCGGACACGATGGCTTCCCCGCCCGGTGCTCCGCGCAGCGCCGCCCAGTCGCGGCGGGGGTCGGCCAGCCGTACGGCCTCCGTGAACTGCGGGCGCGGTACAGGCACGGGAGCCGTCGGTGGAATGTGGTCGAGCAGCCACCGCATCCCGGCTTCCGTGCTGCCGAGGAAGGCGGAGGCGATGGCGACGGTGTGCGCCACCACCAGGACGCGTTGGCCGGGACGCTGCCTCTGTGTGAGCTGTGTCACCACGGCCCGCGAGTCAGCCCGGAAAACATCCTCGGCAGCCTCCCACGCCGCTCCGGAACCCCAGCGGCCCATCTCTCGGTACGAGGTGGGATAGCGCAGATCGGCAAGCAGGCCGGCCCGGCGCAGTTCGTCAGCCCACCCGCTCACCGCACGGGCGGTTTCGCCGAAGGCGTCCGGATGGGGAAGGGCGATACGGAGACGGAGGTGCTGGGTCGGGTCGCGGAAGCGGATGAACCACCAGCGAGGACTCCCGAGCCGTTCCAGCAGGCCGGGCAGGTGCTGGGCGAGGACGGTGTCCTGGCGGCGGGCATCTCCGTACAGAGTGGCCAACAGTACGGAGGAGGTGGCTGGCGGCTGCATCTGTGCTGGTGAGAGTGCACGAGCCGGGGTAGGGGCGGGCAAAGGCGGCCACGCTGTCAGCCGTACCGCCTTGAGCGGCAGGACGACCTCGTGGGCACGCCCGCCGCACCAGCCGTATCCCTCCGGGGCTTCGACGAGCAGGGCGGTGTGCGCACGGTCGAGGTGCTCGCGGAGCAGCGTTCGGTGACCGGCCTCGTCAAGGTCGAGGAAGAGGTGCTGGTCCCCCTCCACGAGATAGACCTGCCGCGGCAGCCGCCGCCGAACCCGCCAGTCGGCCAAGGCCGCGTCCCACTTGGCGCCGCTGGCCAGCTCCGACGACTCCAGCCGCCAGCGCGCCGGGGCCAGCACCGTACGTCCGTAGCGGAGGCGAGGAAGGAACGGCATCGCTGCGGCGACGCCCCAGTCGAACACGGTGACCTGCGCGCACTGGGCCCGGGACAGCTCGGTGAGAAACCTTGCCAGCGGCGGGGTGTGCGTGCGCAGGTTCAGCGCGTTCATCCCCACCGCTTCGACGCGGTGGCCCCGCTCGGGGGCGGCCAGGTACATCCGACGTCCGTCGCATGCGACCGCGAGGTCGTCGAGGGTGAGCATGTCGGGGTCCGGGGCGCGGTGTTCCTGAAGGCTGATCACGGTGGGCAGAACCTGAGGTGCACGGGTGACGTGAGCGCTCTCGGGGAGCAGGGGTGGGAAGGAGAGCTGCGCGGGCACGGTGTCGCTGTCCTCGGTCGGGAGATCAGCCAGCTCCGTGCTCAGCGCCTCTCGATCGCCAGGTTCCAGCACACCGAGGAAGCGGCCCGTGGAGACGCCTGCCCCGCGTGACACGCTCACGACCTCCAGCCGGAACCGCCCGCGCCGCAAATCGTCCAAGCCGGCCGAGTGCACCCGTACGCCCACTTCAAGGTGCGGCGGCACCCGCGGGTCGTCGGGCCCCACGTCGAGAGCGCCGATCAGCTCGTCGGTGAGGACGACCTCCTCTTGGCCTTCGAGCGCGGCCGTCTGCGCCAGGCGTACGAGTACGTCGTCCCGAGCGGAGACCTGAGGTCGGCGCGCACCGGCCGGAGTGCCCGGGTAGCCGTCGGGATAGCCGATGCCGCTGTCCGCCACGACCTCTTTGAGGGGCACCATCGTGCCGATGCCGTACCGCTCGTAGAACCGCTGGTGATACTCACCCCACGAGGCGGTTCCGTACGGGCGAGTGCTCAACCGGGTCAGGATGAGCGCGGCACGTTCGACTTCCCGGGCAACTGCCTCCGGCAGTACGAGCCGGGCTTTCAGCCGTAGGTCGAAGGCGATGGGGTGGCCGTTACCGTCTGGCACGAGCTTCCGCATCCGTGCGGCGGCGCCGTCCCGATCACCGCGCGTGGTGCAGCCCTCCAAGGCCGCCCGGATCGCAACCAGCTCAGCCACCGTTTTCGAGATCGGTGCAATGCTCTCGGCTCCGACGGCGTCCAGCTGGTCGACGATGTGCCCCAGAGCATCGGTCCCGGTGCTCGGCGCCCACAGGCTGGTGATCAACACCCGCCGTCGGATCAGCTCCGCCAACAGTCGACGAGTCTTCTCCGGCCCGGCCTCTGGGAACTCCGCCCGGAGCTTGCTTAGAAGCACGCCCACCCTGATCGGCGCCTCGGCCGTAGTGAGGGCCGCCTGCACTGGTGCGGTAAGGGCCAGCGATGCCTCGACAGCGCGGGTCTCGTCGCCTCGGTCATCAGACTGAAACGGCACGATGAGCCGGTCCCCACGGACCGACGCAGTGCTGTTGGCGACGACGGGCAGCCGTTCGAGGAGTTCCGGGCACGACTCCAGTCGCTGTACGACCGTGGCCAGCCAGTCTGCCCCAGCCCTGCCGACAAGCACGTGTTCTTCGCCCCAGCTCGCACTGGCCCGCGGTCTGAACGTCGCGGTTGTCACCCCAGCGAACAGCCCAAAGGGAGTCGCCCGGTGCTGGGCCCGCAACAAGTACCGGATCACGGAAAGCACCGCACGCCGAAGGTCCCGTGGATCGGGCCGTTGCCCTGTGCACAGACTCTGCACTTGCGTGGCCAGCGCCGGACTGGAGTGCTGCAAGGTCTCGACGAGGTCCTCGTTCGCCCAGACCGCACGCAGCCACATTGCTTGAGCTGCTGCGGCACCGGGCAACCTGTCGTCCAGGTCGGGGCACGGAGGGACAGCCAGGGGTGGCCGGGCGATGGCGCGTACGAGGGCGGTTGTTCCGGAGCGGAACGCTGCGGTCGTGGTAACCACCGACTACCTCCGTAGGGTGCGGGAACGGGCGGCTGGTGCCGCTGCGCGGAGGCGGCGGCACCAGCCGAACTGGTCACAGACAGGTCAGGCGACGTTGGTGGTGCAGGCTCCGCAGGTGGTGCCGCAGTTGTCGTCGGTCAGGTTGACCAGCCCGGCCGGGTCGGCGATCTCGACGAGGGAGACGTCCAGGTCGAAGCCGTCCGATGCCTGCGGCACCTGGGGGCGGATCTGGGTGAGACTGGGAATGACGGTGTTGCGCGTCATGGTGACTACCTTCTTGTTTGGTGGGTTCACTGATGGATGTGGCCGACGGGTCGTTGATCCGTCGCCGGTGAGCTGAAGCTCGGCCCAGACCTCCTTGCCCCATGGACACCTGTCCGAGCCGTAGAGGTCATAGCCCCAGCAGTCCGACACCGCGTCGATGAGGAGCAGGCCGCGGCCGGACTCGTCACCGTGGTCCGCGTGGCCGGCGGCGGGCAGGCGCTCCGGTTCCCAGTCCACGACTCCGACACGGACTCGCGACGCGCTTGGGCGTCCCACGGTCAGACGGATGTCGTGGCACGAGGTGTGCTTCGACGCGTTCGCGATCAGCTCCGTGACGATCAGCACGGCACCGTCGGCGAGCTCATCGAGGCACCACGCACCGAGTACACGCTGGACGAGCTTGCGGCAGGTCTCAGCGGTGGACGGCTGGCACGGGATGGTCTGGCTGTAGGCGGGGCGCCCGACACGGGCGGCATGAACAGGTGTGTTGAGACTCGTCATGGGGATGGAGCCTTCGGGTTGTCTCTGCGCCCGGTCCGCCCCTTGCGAGATGTGAGCGTGCGGACCGGGCCGTCAACAGCCGCTCGGGATGGTGGGCGGCCGACACCCAGATAACCCCGGCTTCCGTTCGGCTGGTTAGGACCATCAGGCACCCACTCAACGGGTCGACCTAGGGCGATTTGACCCAGCGTTTACCTGATGACTGGGCGGCGCGAGCGCTACCGTGCCGGGATGGATGCCACGCGCAACACCGTTCTTGAGGTGTGGATGGCAGAGCACGGCTACAGCTCCAACAGCCTCGCCGACGCTGTGAACAGGTCCTTAGAGCAGTTGACCGGAAGGTCCGGAGGGCTCGACGGATCATCGGTCCGGGGCTGGAAGGCCGGCCGTGTGAAGTGGCCGAAGTCGGCCACCCGCAAGGCGCTTGAGGAGATCGCCGGTCTGCCCGCCACCGCTTTAGGGTTCGTTCCACGGGGCAGGACTCCGTCGTCCCTGGTTCCACCGCAGCAGGAGGACCCTGACATGAAGCGCCGCACGCTCGTCGGCGGGATCACGGCGGCTGCCGTCGCCGCGGCGTCACCCGGCACCGCGTCGCCACGCAGGATCGGCATGAGCGACGTCGACCGTCTCCAGAAGCGCTTCGCCGAGATCATCGCCAGCGACCACCGCCACGGCGGACAGCTCGGTATCGAACAGCGAGCCGCCGCCCTAGCCGACGAGGCACTGAACCTCCAGAACGCGGGAAGCGCCACCCAACGCGTACGCAGCAGCCTCTACGCCTCCGCAGCAGCATTCCGTTCCTCCGCGATGTGGGCCGCGATCGACGGCCGGCGCTACGACGACGCCAAGACCCACATGCGGGAGGCTCAGACCCTCGCCGAGATGTCCGGTGACCAGACGATCAAGTTCCGCATCTGGAGCCACACCGGAACCATGTACCGGCACCTCGGCCGTCCCGCCGACGCGCTCGCCGCGAACGATGTGGCCCGGAACCTGTTCCTCACCCGACGCGACCCCTTGTTCGCGTCCCTCGGCCTGGCCCGGCAGGGAGCCATCCTGGGCACGGCCCAGGACCGCAGCGGCATGCGCCGAACGTTCGACCAGGCGCAGGAGGCCATGCTGCGCTCCGACCCCACGGACTACCGCCCCGTGTGGATGCTCGCCTTCTACGACCAGGCCGAGCTGGACTCGCTCGCCCTGTCCGCGAACCTGGCCCTGGGCGACTACCCGACCGCCGAATACCACGCCCACCGCTGCCTGGCCGCGCTCCGCCCCCACATGATCAGATCCCGCGCCATCGCGACGACCCGCCTCGCCCACGCCCAGCTCGCCCAAGGGGCCGCGGACGCCGCCACGGCCACCGCGATGAAGGTCCCCACCGACGTCGCCACCCACCACGCCCGGGTAGCACGCATGCTCCAAGAATTCGGCGCAGCCCTGCGCGCCACCGCCCCCGGCAGCACCACCGCGCAAACCTGGACCGAGCACGCCGCCGCCTGGAGGACCACCGCATGACCAAGGCCCCCACCATCGAACTGCGCACCTTCACCACCCTCGACCCCGCCCGCGGCGACCTCCTCGACGTCTACGCCGACGTACGCGCCCCACTCCTCCACCTGCCGAATTACGCGGTCACCACCTTCGGCGAACGCCTGGACCGCCACGGCACCGAACCGGGCTTCGTCGCGGTCCTCGCGTACGCGGACGACGAACCGGTCGGCTACGCCTACGGCAACACCATCGAACGCGGCGACCGCTACTGGCAGCGCACCACCCCGGAGCCGGCCGAGAAGTACACCGAGCGCCCGGCCCTCGCCCTCAAGGAGATCGGCGTCCGCCCCGCCTGGCGCAAGACCGGCACGGCCCGCCGCATCCACGACGCCCTCCTCGACACCCATGATGAGATGAATGTCACTTTGATGGTGAACCCTGCTGCTGGCGACGGAAGGGTGCATGCGCTCTACAGGTCGTGGGGGTACGAGGATATCGGGCAGAGCCAGCCGTCAGTGGCTTCGCCGGTACTCGCAGTGATGATCTATACAGGGCCTTGATCGGCCGGGGCGCATGCGTGGGACTGTGCTGGCACGCGCCGCCTGCACGACAATGACCAACGGGACCAGACGTCCCCTCGTAGCCCGTACACCTTGATGCTCTTGGAGCTCTGGCCGTGACGCTCTCTGTCCCTTCTTCGCTTACCGCGCTCGAAACCGTGTTCAAGCGGGTCATCGAACGTAAGACTGTCCGCGCCGAAGCGACACTGCAGGCAGACATCCGCCAGTTCCTGCTGGATGCGGACCTCAACCTTGGCGAGCAGGATCTCCTGACTCCCGTGCTGGAAGCCCAGGTGGGCGGCGGCACCGGTCACCGCATCGACATCGAGATGGGCGCGACCATCATCGAGGTCAAGAAGGACATCAGTCGCCCAAAGATCCGTAAGGACGCAGTTGCGCAACTTGCGAAGTACGTGCGGGCGCGCACAGAGCAGCGCGAGCGACGGCACGTCGGCATTCTCACCGACGGTGCCGACTGGCGCGCCTACACCCTGGTCAATGACGAGCTGAACGAGGTAAACCACTTCGATGCGCGAGAGCGCAACGTCAAGACGCTGGATCTGGTCCGGTGGCTCGAAGGTGTCCTGGCGACTTCCGAGGGTGCGGCACCTACGCCAGATGCCATCGCAGCCCGTCTTGGAGCGGACAGCGTTGCCCACTCCATTGACAAGGCCATCCTCACCGCCCTGTACGAGGAGAACAAGAGCCTGCCGACTGTCCAGCTCAAGCGCGACCTGTGGGCGCGCCTGCTGCGCAGTGCCCTGGGCGCCCAGTTCGAGGACAGCGATGAACTGTTCATCGAGCACACTCTCCTGGTGAATACGGCCTCGATCATCGCCCACGCGGTGATGGGCATCGATGTGAAGGACACCCCGCCCGCTTCATTGGTCCACGGCCAACTGTTCACCCAGGCGAGGATCTCGGGTGTGGTCGAGTCAGACTTCTTTGGCTGGCCGTTGGAAACGGAGGGCGGCGAGGGCTTTGTTCAAGACGTATCTCGTCGCCTCGCCGGCTTCGACTGGTCACGGGTCGAGCATGACGTGCTGAAGGTTTTGTACGAGTCTGTGATCGCCGCGGAGACCCGCAAGAAGCAGGGGGAGTACTACACGCCGGACTGGCTGGCGGAAGCGACGGTAGTCGAGGCTGTCTCCGATCCTCTGAACCAGCGGATCATGGACCCCTCCTGTGGCTCGGGCACGTTCCTCTTCCACGGCGTCCGACGCTATCTGGCCGCCGCGCAGGAAGCCGGGTTGCCGTTGCGTGAAGCCCTGGACGGCCTCCATGACCATGTTGCGGGCATCGATCTCCACCCCGTCGCCGTGGCACTGGCCCGTGTCACCTACCTCCTCGCTATCGGCCGCAAGACGCTTACCTCTGAGGAGCGCGGTCCGATAAGTGTTCCCGTCTACTTGGGCGATAGCCTCCAGTGGGACCAGCGCACTGACCTCATCGATCACGGCCATCTCGTCATCCAAACCGGCACGGGCAGCCAACTATTTACCAACGAACTGCGCTTTTCCGAGGCCTTGCTGCAGGACGCCAGTCGTTTCGACGCGATCGTCAACGAGCTCGCCGACAAGGCGGCCGATCCGCACCGTGCTCAAGGCAAGTTGTCTTCTCTCGTCTCCCTATTTAACCGCCATGGGGTTTCCAACGCAGACGACCGGGACGAACTGACCGAGAACTTCCGCGTCCTTTGCGAGCTAGTGGACGAGGATCGCAACCACATCTGGTCCTACTATGTTCGAAACCTGGCCCGCCCCATGTGGCTGTCTCGAGCCGAGAATCGTGTTGACGTTCTTGTCGGCAATCCGCCGTGGCTGTCATACCGGCACATGCCTGAGAGCATGCAAAAGACATTCAAGGCGATGATGCAAGACCGGGGCCTGTGGAAGGGATTCGAGGTCGCTACCCATCAAGACCTGTCGGGCCTTTTCATCGCCCGCGCGGTCCAGCAGTACCTACGCGTGGACGGTTCGTTCGCATTCGTCGTTCCCAACCCCGTGCTGGATCGCCCCTACTGGACCGGATTCCGTAGTGGGGATTGGGCTGACCCTGACCACCCCGTCAAGGTTGACTTCACTGGCTCCTGGGACCTGCGTCGGCTGCGTCCGCACTTTTTTCCCCGTGCCGCTGCCGTCATTTTCGGCCGCCGTCGCCCCCTCTCCATCGGGCAACAGGGCAACGATCCTGTGGCGCTGCCCAGGCGGACCGAGATCTGGACCGGGAAGATCGCCAAGAGCGCCGCCCGCTGGGAACACGCCAAGGGCTGGATCACCCGAAAGGCAGGTGAGCTGCGCTACCCCAAGGAAGGGCTGATTAGCTCGCCGTACCGAGACCGTTTCGGGCAAGGGGCCACTGTCGTCCCTAGAGTCCTCTTCTTCGTTGAGGAACAGGCTGCCAGCCCCCTCGGGCTCGGCGGCGGTCGAGTCTCAGTCCGCTCCCAGCGCAGCACTCTGGAGAAGAAGCCCTGGAAGGGACTCCCTGACCGGGAAGGATCGGTCGAGAAGCAGTTTGTCCGGCCCGTCTTGCTCGGCGAACATGTCGTGCCCTACCGGACTATGGGCGCTGGCAAGGTTGTCCTTCCTGTCGAGGGGCCGAAGACGCTCATGGATGGTGGGCATGACCATCTCGACCGATACCCAGATCTGGCGAAATGGTGGCGGGACGCCGAACGACTCTGGGATGACAACCGATCCAGCGAACGGCTCTCGCTGGCCGAGAGGCTTGACTTTCGCAGGGGGCTGACCGATCAGCTTCCTGGCGCGCCCCTGCGAGTGGTGTACGCGAAGGCTGCCATGTACGTCACTGCCGCGCTGGTGGACAATCCGAATGCGATCATCGACCACAAGTTGTACTGGGGAACCGTCGCCACTCGGCAGGAGGGCACGTACTTGCTCGCGGTGCTCAACGCGCCGTACACGACCGAAGTCGTGCGCCCGCTCATGTCTTACGGGAAAGACGAGCGAGACATCGACAAAGCGGTATGGGAGCTGCCTATTCCGGACTTCGACCCAGCGGACGCCAAGCACGCCCGAATCGCGGAGATCGGTGAGGCCGAGTCTCAGCGGATCGCGGAACTGAAGTTCGAGGACAGTAAGAGTTACATCCAGATTCGCCGCGTTCTGCGCGACTTCCTCCTCAGCTCCCCTGATGCTGAGGAACTAGATCAGCTGGTAACCGAACTACTCGGCTGAGATGTGTACCCGCACCGTCGCCTTCCTTCGCCTCCCTAGGAGGAAGAGGAAGGAAGGGGCGACAGGTCCACCGTTGGCAACATTCTGCGTGAGCGCTGCGTGAGCGCTGCGTGAGCGGACTGGGCGGCACTGGGGCGGACCAGGCGTCATGACCATCGCCGTCGAGCGCCCCTGACATGGGGAAACGGGATTCTGCGGCACCGCCCAGCACCAGCAGCGATGATCTTGCGGGCCCTCGTAATGCGTAGGTCTCGGGTTCGAATCCCGAAGGCGGCTCTGAAGAACCTCAGGACTCACTCGCCGTGACCTGGGGTTTTTCGCTTTTCCGGGGGCAGGGGACGGAGTCCGTAGACCCCCGGGGCGAGGGCGCGTGAGGCAGGGGTGTTCCCGGGGGTGGTGGGCAGTTTGGTGCCGGGCGTCTCGTGCGGGGCCCGTGGGGTCCGGGGGTGGGTTCCGGTCGTTCTCCGGGGGAGCGGCGGAGCGGGCGGCTTCCGGGTGAGTGGGGCGGTGGGCGGTTCGTCGCGGAGTTCTGTGTGCCGGTGGGCCCGGGGCGGGGGTTCGCGGGTGGTCCGGAGGCGCGGGCAGCACGGCCTTCCCGGATCAGGGAGGTATACGCCATTCCGTCTCTGTGCGAGCGCGATGGGCCGTCTGTTCGATTTCCGGTGAGGGTGGGGTGTGGTCGACTGTGCCCGGCTCGGCATGACCGTTTCTTTACCCGCTTTCTGTACAGCGGCTGTTTCTGCCTGGCACTCGCCCCCCTGCGCTCTTGCTTAAAGGGGAGGCCACTGCTTGAGCGCGGTATGCCGGTCCGCGGACTTCACCTTCTCTGAGAGGAGTACGGGTCATGGGGTTCATGCGCTACAAAGCGACCGCCTTCAGCTGGGTGCTGGCAACACCGTCGGGCAGTGAGTGGCGGCTGCTGTTCGGGCGGGGCATGGAAGGTGCCCTGATCAACGAGCAGCAGCGGATCGGTTCGGACTATCTCACCGCGCTGGCACCGCAGTTGGTCAACTTCCAGGGACGGGGTCTCGCCCTCGGCGCCGTGCTGCTGTCCCGCCAGGGAGAGAACCGGCAGAGCCTGTTCTTCTCGGGCAACACCTACTACTGGTACGACTGGGAGCAGAAGGCCACCCTGAGCCAAGGGCCCTGGACGACGCTGGCGAACTGGGGCACCGCGCTCCCGGCCGGCTACCGCTCGCAGGTCGACGTCCTGTTCCAGGCGCCGGACGGAGCGGGCGGTTCCCGGCAGACGTACTTCTTCAAGGGCGGGCGGGTCCTCACCCTGAACTGGTCCACGGGTGTGGTGCGCGAGGCCCTGATCACCGACGGTCCGGACGCCTCGGGCTGCGAAGGCTGGGCGCGGTTACCCGAGGACTTCCGCTCCGGACTCGACCATGTGGCGGCGTACAAGCCCGCGGCCGACGGGACCCGGCAGAGCCTGCTGATCAAGGGTGTCAAGGGTGTCCTGCTGAACTGGAAGACCGGGGTCCTGGCCTCCGGCGCGTTCGACCGCCTCGGGGTGCCCGGCCTCGCCGCGCTCGCCGACCACCACCGCGAGTCCATCCGCCCGGTCACCGGCCGCTGGACGGGCACCCTCGGAAACCAGCGGGTAGAGATCCGGGTCGATCTGGAGGGCGAGCGGACCCTGGGGGTGATCAGCGGCGACCTGTTCACCGGCGATACCTGGACCGACTCCTTCCGTACCGCCGCCGATCTCTCCGTCGTACCGGGCCACAGCGACTTCGTCGTCAGTGCCTCGGGCCTGACCTGGGCGAACAACTCACCGTGGACCGATCTCGTCGTCCAGCTCCCCCATGTCGTCGTGAACAGCCCCGCGCGCACCGCCCATGTGGCCCTCTTTGTGCCCGCCTCCTCCGCGATGCTGCAACTGACCTGCTCCTATGCGGGTCCGGCGCTGCGGTCGGTCGAGATGGAGACCGATGCCATGGCGGGCACCCAGGTCTTCCAGAGCTACGACACCTCCCGGGGGTCCTGGGCTCCGCGCGGCTACCGCCACCGCGTGCTGACCGTCGCCTCCGCCTTCGCCGAGGCCGGAATCGAGCTGAAGAACGCGGGCCAGGTCAATGTCGTCGCGCCCGACGCCTCGGGCGCCGATCTGAAGTGGTCGGCGGCCGAGCTGCACGCTGCGATGGAGGCCAACTTCAGTCTCCACCGGGACAGCGAGCAGTGGAAGATCTGGACCTTCGTCGCCACCTACCACACCCTGGACCCGAGGGTCCTCGGAGTGATGTTCGACCAGATGGGCAGAGAACGCCAGGGCATGGCCGTCTTCCACAGCGGCCTGCAGTACGGCAACTACATCGGAGACGCGATGGAGTTGTTCTGCTATGTGCACGAGCTGGGGCATGTCTTCAACCTGCACCACTCCTGGGAGAAGCATCTGTCGGCCCCGCCCGCTCCGTTGGGGCCGAACAACGGCTTCGGCGATCTGTCCTGGATGAACTATCCGGAGGCCTACAACACCGGTACCAGGGCCGGCGTGCAGCACTTCTGGGAGGACTTCCCGTACTCCTTCAGCGAGAACGAACTCCGTCATCTGCGGCACGGCTTCCACCGCCATATCGTCCCCGGCGGCGATGCCTTCCTCGCCAACACCGCACTCGACCTCAGCGCCACCCCGCAGGCGTTCGCCCTGCCGGGCGCCGGTGAGGACCCGGGGCTGACGCTCACGCTGGGCGGGAAGCAGTTCTTCGGCTACGGCGAGCCGGTCATGGCCGAACTGAGGCTCTCCCGTACCGGGGTACGCGGGGATGTGTCCGTGGCCGAGGCGATCGGCCCGGCGGGCGAGCGCACCAAGATCGTGATCACCGATCCGTACGGCCGGACCCGGGTCTTCCGGCCCATCGCCCGTACCTGCTCCGGGCACGGGGACGCCGAACCCACGGTCACCCTCACCGAGGCGAACCCGGCCCTCTACGAAACCGCCTACCTCGGGTACGGCAGCGACGGGCTGTACTTCTCCGAGCCCGGCACCTACCGGGTCACCGCCGTCCACACCGGTCTCGACGGGGCCCGTACCGTCTCGCCCACCCGGACCATCCGGGTCCGTACCCCGCTCGACCGCGCGGACCAGGAAGTCGGGGAGCTTCTCACCGGCGACGACCAGGGCACCCTGCTGGCCTTCCTCGGCTCCGACGCACCCCATCTCACCGCAGGGAACGACGCCCTCCAGGAGCTGATCGCACGCCACGGCGACCATCCGCTCGCGGCCTACGCCCGGCTCGCGCGGGGCGCGAACGCCGGCCGCCACTTCCAGACCATCGGAGACGGCCGCCTGCAGGTCCGCGGGCCCGACACCAAGACCGCCGTCTCCCAGCTCACCGAAGCGATCACCGTCTCCCGTACCGACCAGGACACCGGTCTGGACAACCTCACCCTCAACGCCGCCTTCCGCCGGCTCGCCACCGTCCACGCCAAGGCGGGCGACCTCGAACGCGCCGAGGCCACCCTCGACACCCTCGTTACCCACTTCCAGGAACAGGGCGTCCCCGCCGCCGTACAGCGGCATATCCAGGAACAGGCCGAAACGGCCCGCGCCGGGATCCGCGAAACCGCCGGGGAGGAGCAGGACTCCTGACGCCCGGGGCACACCCGCCTCTGCCCGCCGGAACACCGTCGGCGGGCAGAGGCAGGCGGGGCTCAGGCGCCCGCGGCGCGTGGGGGCCCCGGGTCCACCGGGTGGGCGGCCAGGGCGTGCACGGTGACGTCCATCCACGGCCAGACCGGGAGGGAGGAGATGATCGCGTGCAGTTCGGTGGGGTCGGCGGCCCGCCACAGGCCCCAGTTCTCGGTACGGCCGGGCACCCGCCACATACGGACCAGATGACCGGCGGCGGCCAGTTCGGCGGCATGTGCGCGCTCGGCGGTGGAGACCGCTTCTTTACGGTCCGGGTCCATGTCCTCGGGCCATCCGATGCGGATGTTGACCAGGAATTCCATGATGTCCTCGCGTTCTTGAGGGGGGCAGCCAGGGGGTCAGTGGGCGAAGGGGTCCGCGGGGGTGCCGTGTTCCGTCACCACCGACTTGGTCTGGAGGAATTCGCGTACGGCCTCCACGCCGTTCTCCCGGCCGAGCCCGGACTGCTTGTGGCCGCCGAACGGGACGGACCAGTGCAGCAGCCGGTAGGTGTTGACCCACACCACCCCGGCCTCCAGCCGGGACGCGACCCGGTGGGCCCGGCTCGCGTCCCGGGTCCACAGGCCCGCGGCGAGCCCGTACTCCAGGGAGTTGGCGAGCGCGACCGCCTCGTCCTCGCCGGAGAAGGACTGGACGGTGGCGACCGGCCCGAAGATCTCCTCCCGGCACACCGCCATATCGGCGCGCACACCGGCCAGGACCGTGGGCCGGTACCAGAAACCGCCGTCGTTGTCGGGGCGCTGTCCACCCGTCAGCACCCGGGCGCCGTCCCGTACCGCGCCCGCGACGTACGACTCCACCCGTTCCAGCGCCGCCGCCGAGGCGAGCGGGCCGACGTGGGTCCCCGGATCGCGCGGGTCACCGACCCGCAGCCCCTCCACCGAGGCGGCGAAACGGGCCAGGAACTCGTCGTACACGGACTCCTCGACGAGCAGCCGCGATCCCGCCACACAGGTCTGACCGGCGGCGGAGAAAGCGCCCTGCCGGGCGGCGGTGACGGCCGCGTCGAGATCACCGTCCGCGAAGACCAGATGGGCGGACTTCCCGCCCGCCTCGCAGACGAAACGCTTCATCCGGGCCGCGGCGAGCGCCCCGAGGACCCGGGCGACGGCCGTACTGCCGGTGAAGGTGACCATGGCGACGTCCGGATGCTCGGTCAGCCGCCGGGCCTCCGCCGCACCGCCGATGACGGTGGTGACGACGCCGGGCGGGAAGCCCGCCTCCAGCGCCAGCTCGGCCAGCCGGACCGAGGAGGCCGGGGCCTGGGGCGGCGGCTTCAGGACGACCGTATTGCCCGCGGCGAGAGCGGGCGCCAGCTTCCAGGAGCCCAGGGACAGCGCGCCGTTGAACGGCGTCAGCGCGGCGACCACCCCGAGCGGCTCCTCGCGGATCACCGCGCTCGCGGTGGCGCTCAGGGCGCGGGAGCGGTCCTCCAGGGTCTCTGCGACGGCCGCGAAGTAGCGGTACCAGCGCACCAGCGCCGCCACCTCGCCGCGGGTCGCGGTGAGGGGCTTGCCGTTGGCGCGGGTCTCCAGGGCGGCGAGTTCGTCGCCGTGGGCGGCGAGCACATCCCCGAGGCGGTACAGCAGATCGGCACGGGCGTGCTGGGGCAGTCCCGCCCAGGACGGGGAGCGCAGCGCGCCGCGGGCGGCGGCCACCGCCCGGTCGACGGCCGCCGGGTCCTGCCAGGCGGTGCCCCAGCGGGCGCCGGTCGCCGGGTCCAGGAGCGGGACCTCGCTGCCGCCGGGGGCCGACCGGCGGTCCCCGGTGAACGAGGTCCACTCGGACAGGGGCGTGGTCCCGGGGGACGGGGACGCGGGCGGGGGCGCTGCCGCCGGGCCGCCGGCGGTGGTCGGGGTCATGGTGTCGTGGTCCTCTCGGTGGTGCGTTCGGCGGGCGCGGTGAGCGCGGCCCGTACGCCGGGTGTGTCGTGGTGGTGGCAGGCCACGGTGTGCTCCGGGGCTGCTGTGCCTTCGGCGGTTCCGGCCGGTACGGCGGTCTGCGGCGGCGCCTCGGTGCGGCACACCTCCGTCGCGAAGGGGCAGGCCCGCTGGAAACGGCAGCCCGGCGGCGGGTCGGCCGGGTCCGGCGGTTCGGCGCGGGGCCGGGCCGCCGCGCCGGTGCCGGGGGCCGGGGCCCGCGGGTCGGGTACGGGCACGGCGGCCAGCAGGGAGTGGGTGTACGGGTGGCGGGGCGTGTCGAACACCTCGGCGCACGGCCCGCTCTCCATCACCCGCCCGCCGTACATCACCACGACCCGGTCCGACAGATGCCGGACCACGCTCATGTCGTGGGAGATGAACAGGAAGCTGACCTCGCTGTCCCGGCACAGATCCTTGACGAGGTTGACGATCTGGCCCTGCACGCTGACGTCGAGGGCGGAGACGATCTCGTCGCAGACGATGAAGCGGGGTTCGACGGCCAGGGCGCGGGCGATGGCGGCGCGCTGGCGCTGGCCGCCGGAGAGTTCGTGCGGGTAGCGGTCGGCGAGTTCGGGGGCGAGGCCGACCTGGGCGAGGAGTTCGGCGGCGCGGTCGGCGGTCCGGTCGCGGGGGACCGTGCGGTGGACCTGGACGACCTCGCGGATCATCGCGCCGATCGTCATCCGGGGGTTGAGACTGGCGTACGGGTCCTGGTGGACGATCTGGGCGACGCGCGGCAGCGACCGGTCGGCCTGGAGCCGGTCCAGGGGGCGGCCCTCGATGAGGATGCGCCCGCCGGCGACCGGGGAGAGGCCGACCAGGGCGCGTCCGGTGGTGGTCTTGCCGCTGCCGCTCTCCCCGACCACGGTGGTGATGGAACGGGCCGGGACGGTGAAGGAGACCCCGTCCACGGCGCGGGCGGTACCGGTCACCCGGCGCAGCACTCCGGTGCGCAGGGGGAAGTGGACCCGGAGGTCCTCGACGGTGACGGCGTCCGGGGGGCGGGCGCCGGATTCCGTGCCGATGGCCGTGCCGGTGCCGGTGCCGGTGCTGGTGCTGGTTCCCGTGCTGGTTTCCGTGCCGGTTTCTGTGCCGGTGCCGGCAAGGGGCGGGCCGTCGCCGGTCGTCTCTCTGCTCGGGCGGGCGCTCATACGGGTGCTCCTGCGGGATGCGGCGCGTCGGCGGCGGACGCGGGGTACGGACAGCGGACCGTGTGCGCGGCATGCGCCCCGGGCAGGCGGCGGAGTTCGGGGACGGCGTCGCCGCAGTCGGGGCGGGCCTCGCCGCAGCGCGGCTGGAAGGCGCAGCCGGGGGGCGGGTCCGACGGGTGGGGCGGGAAGCCCGGGATGGCGGGGAGCCGGTCCACCCGGCGGTCCATCCGGGGGACGGCGGCCATCAGGGCACGGGTGTAGGGGTGGCCGGGGGCGTCGAACAGCGCGGTGGTGGGCGCGGTCTCGACGATCCGGCCGCCGTACATGACCGCGATCCGGTCGGTGACCCCGGCGACCACGCCCAGATCGTGGGTGATCAGGACGAGCGCCATGCGCAGTTCGCGGCGGAGGCGGTCGATCAGGCCGAGCACCTGGGCCTGGATGGTGACGTCCAGGGCGGTGGTGGGCTCGTCGGCGATCAGCAGCCGGGGCTCGCGGCTGACCGCCATGGCGATGAGGACCCGCTGGCGCATTCCGCCGGAGAGTTCGTGCGGGTAGTTGGCGAGCCGGTCGCGGGCGCCGGGGATGCCGACCAGGTCCAGGAGTTCGGCACACCGGTCCCGGGCGGCCCGGCGGCTGTGGCCGTCGTAGCGGACGAGGGGCTCGGCCATCTGCGCGCCGATGGTCATGGCCGGGTTGAGCGCGGACAGGGCGTCCTGCGAGACCAGGGCGATACCGCTGCCCCGTACCTCCCGGAACTGCTTCGGGCGCAGCCCGGTCAGATCGCGGCCGTCGAAGGTGATCCGGCCGTGCACCTCGGCGCCCTCGTGGCCGAGCAGACCGAGGACGGCCAGCATGGTCTGGCTTTTGCCGCAGCCCGACTCGCCGACCACGCCGAGGGACTCGCCTTCGGCGACCTGGAACGAGACGTCGCGGACGGTCTCCACCCGGCCCGGTGCGGGGCCCGGTCCGGCGGCTGCTGAGGGGGCCGGGCGGGTGCGGTCGGGATAGGCGACCCTGAGATGTTCCACTTCGAGGACGGACACGGTGGTGCCTCCCGCTACGCGAGTTTGATCTTGGGGTTGAAGTACGCCTGGACCACGTCGACGAGGAAGTTGATGAGGACGAAGGCGATGGCGATCATCAGGATTCCGCCCTGGACGAGGGGGATGTCCCGGGTGGAGATGGCCTGGTGCAGCGCGAGTCCGATACCGGGCCAGGAGAACACCGTCTCCGTGAGGACCGCCCCGCTGAGCAGGAATCCGGCCTGGAGCCCGATGACGGTGACGACGGAGGGCATCGCGTTGGGCAGCACATGGCGGGTGACGACACGGAGTTCGCCGACCCCGCGCGAGCGGGCGGTGCGGACGTAGTCGTTGCCGATGACCTCCAGGACGGCCGAGCGGGTCATCCGGGCGATCACCGCGAGCGACCAGGCCGACAGGGTGATCACCGGGAGCACCATGTGTGCCAGGACGTCCAGGACCCCGCCCCCGCCGCCGATGGAGGTCATTCCGGTGGCGGGCAGCATCCGGAGCTGGAGGGAGAAGACCACGATGAGGACGAGCCCGAACCAGAACGACGGTACGGAGTTGAGGAAGAGCACCCCGACGGTCAGTCCCCGGTCCCGCGCGGAGCCCGGCTTCATGGCGGCCCAGGTGCCGATGGCGACCCCGGCGACGGCGGCGACGACGATCGCGGTCCCGGACAGCAGGAAGGTGTTGAGCAGCCGTTCGGAGATGACCTCGGAGACGGGGCGGCCGAAGGAGAGGGAGCGGCCGAGGTCGCCGCCGAAGAGGTTGCCGAGATAGGTGAAGTAGCGGGAGACCGCGGGCTCGTCGAGCCCCAGATCGGCGCGGAGCGCCTGCCGGTCCTCCTCGGACGAGGTGGGGCCGAGCAGGGCGGTCGCCTGGTCGCCGGGGATGATCTGGCCGAGCGCGAAGGTGGCGACGGTCACCCCGAGGACGACGGGGATCATCTGGAGCGCCCGGCGCAGGGTGAAGGTCAGCATGGCGCCCCTCCTGGGCTGGTGTCGGTGACGGGGCCGCGGGTGCGGCGGGCGGCCCTCATGACCGGCTCCGGCTGCGCGGGTCGAGCCGGTCCCGTACGCCGTCCCCGAGCAGGTTGAAGCCGATCGCCAGGACGACGATGACCAGGCCCGGGATGGTCGCCACATGCGGTGAGGTGACCAGCAGGGCACGGCCGCCGCTGAGCATCTGCCCCCAGTCGGGGGCGGGCGGCTGGGCGCCCAGGCCGAGGAAGGCGAGGCTGGCGCCGAGGATGACGTTCCGTCCGGTCTGGAGGGTGGCGAAGACGGTCAGCCCGCCGAGGAGGTTGGGGACGATATGGCGCAGGGCGATCCGGCGGTGCCGGTAGCCGAGTACGGCGGCGGCCTCCACGTACTGCTCCTGGCGCAGCGAGACGACGCTGCCGCGGACGATCCGGCCGAACTCGGGGACGGTGACCACGACCATGGCGATCACCATGGAGGTCAGACCGGGGCCGAGGGCGACGCCGATGCCGAGGGCGAGCAGGATGCCGGGGAAGGAGAACATCACGTCGAAGACGCGCATCAGGACGCTGTCCAGCCAGCCGCCGGCATAGCCGGAGACCAGGCCGATGAGACCGCCGATCAGCAGCGCGATCAGGGTGGGCACGACCGCGACGAGCAGGGCGAGCCTGCTGCCGTGCATCAGCCGGCTGAGGATGTCCCGGCCGACCTCGTCGGTGCCGAGGAGATGGCCGCCGCTGAAGGGGGCGAGGCCGATGGCCGACGGATCGGTGGCGAGCGGGTCGGCGGGGGCTGTCCAGGGGGCGAGCAGGGCGACCAGCACGGTCAGGGCGACGATGCCGCCGCCGATGGCCGTGGTGGCGTTGCCGCCGCCGGCCGCGCGCAGCCGTTCGCGCAGTCGTTCGCGCAGACGGGGCCGGGACACGGTGCGGGGCACGGGTGCCGCAGTGGCGTTCATGACGGGGACCTCCTCCTCACCCGCGGCGGATGGTGGTGTAGTCGATGTAGACGGACGGCGCCGCGGTGACGCCCTCGACCTTGAGGCTGAGCAGCCGGGGCAGCCGGTCCTGGTAGAGGAAGACCCAGGGCGCATCGCCGGTGATGGTGTCGGCCGCCCGGCGGTAGAGCTCCATCCGGGTCTCCTCCGCGGGTTCGGCGCGGGCCCGGTCGAGGAGGGTGTCGACGGCGGGGTTGCGGTACCAGCCCCGGTTGACACCGTTGGGCGGGTGCAGTTCCCCGCTGAACATCCGCTCCAGGAAGTCGCCGGAGTCGGCACCGGTGGTCCAGCCGTTGAAGGAGCCGTGGACGCCGTTCTTGTATCCGCCGCCCTCCTCGGCGACGAGTGAGGCGAACTCCATGTACTGGACGTCCAGCCGGACGCCGACCTTTTTGAGGTCCTGTTGGATCAGCGACATGATCTCGGTGGCCTGGGAGAAGCCGGGGCCGCTGTCGGGCGCGAGGAGCCGGAGCGTCACGGGGGTGCGCACCCCGCTCTCGGCGATCAGCCGCTTGGCGAGGGCGGGGTCGTGGGCGTAGCCGCCGGTGCCGGTTTTCCCGCTGTTCCCGCCGGTCCCGGTGGTGTCAGCGGTGTTGGCGGGGGCCTGCCGGTAGGCCTCGTTGCCGAGGGGCAGCGGGCCGTGCGACGGGACGACCTGGTCCGCGGTGAGGGTGGCGATGGCCTCCCGGTCCACGGCGTGGTTGAGGGCCCGGCGGAAGAGCGCGTTGTCCGTGGGGGCGGTACGGGTGTTGAGCCGCAGGAAGTACTGGTTGGCGGGCTCGGGGTACTGGACGGTCATGGTGTCCTGCCCGGCGAGCTGACGCACCTGCTGGGCGCCCGCGCTGAGGATGGCGTCCACCTCGCCGGTCTGGGCGGCGATGGCGAGGGTGGTCGGATCGCTGACCGATTCGACGATGATGGACGGGGTCCTGGGAACCCCTCCCCAGTACGCCGTGTTGCGCTTCAGCTCGACCCGTTTGCCGTGGTCGGCGCGGTGCTGGCGGAAGGGGCCGGTGCCGACGGGGTGCAGGCCGACGTCGTCCGGCGCGTGGGCGCGCAGTACCGCGGGGCTGATGAGGGACATCCGGCGGTCGGTGAGCACGCGGGGCAGTCCGGTGTACGGCTTGGTGAGGCGCAGGGCGACGGTGTGCGGGCCGCGGACCTCGACCCGGTCGATCCAGCGGGTCAGGAATTTCATGTTGCCCGCGGCGGTGGCGTCGTAGACCGGTGACTCCTTGACGGAGATCCGGTCGAAGTTCAGCTTCACGGACTCGGCGTCGAAGGGGGTGCCGTCGGTGAAGGTGACGTTCTCGCGCAGGGCGAGGGTGTAGGTGAGGGCGTCCGGGGACACCTTCCACGAGGTGGCCAGGGCGGGGCGCAGCGCGGGGGCCCGGTCGGTCCTGGTGGCGAGGTCCTCGCGGATCAGCGGGTCGAAGAGGGCGTCCACGACCCGCAGTCCCACGGTGCCGGAGAGCCGCTGGGGGTCGAGTACGGGGATCTCGCCCTCGGCGCCGACGACCAGGGTGTCCCGGTCGCGGCCGAAGGAGGGCGGCGAAGCGCAGCCGGCGAGCGCGCCGGTGAGCAGGACTGCGGTGGCGACGAGGGGGGCCAGGGCGCGGCGCACGCCGGCGCCGGCCGGTCCCGGTGGCCCGGTCGGGCGGGAGAACCTCATGGGTGCGGCCTTTGTTCGAGTACGGATGGGCGCGGGTCCGCGGGCGGGTGGTGGAGATCGCGCAGGACGGCGGCGGCTGCGTTCCTGCCGGGCGTACCGGTGACGTAGCCGCCCGGCCAGGTCCCGCTGCCGCCGGTGTAGAAGCCGGCGAGGGGGGTGCGGTAGGCGGCGAGGGCGGGGTGCGGGCGGGTGCCGAAGAGTTCGGTGGGAAGCATGTCCCCGTGGGTGATGTTGCCGCCTTCCAGGCCGAGTTCGGCCGCCATCTCCACGGGGTTCATGAAGCGGTGGTCCACGATCCGGTCGGCGAGGCCCGGCATCAGCAGGCCGAGCTGTTCGATACAGCGCCGCCCGAACCGCTCCGTCCGTTCGGCGTCCCAGGGGCCGTCGTGCGGGTGGTAGGGCGCGTGCCAGGCGTTGATGCTGATCAGATGGGTGCCGCCGGGGGTGAGCCCGGGGGAGGTGAGGGTCGGTGTCAGCCCCCACATCAGGATCTCGTCGCCGGTGCGGCCCGCCAGCGCGGCGGTGATCGCCGCTTCGATGGACCCCGGTGAGGAGCCGAACCGGAACTGGCAGGCGCGCACCGCCTCGGGGTCGGTGCCTTCGGGCAACCCCGCGTACGGCGGCAGGGCGTCGACCTCCAGGACCACTTTGAAGGCGGAGCCGCGCATCGGCTTGCCGAGGACGGCGGTACGGATCCCGGGGTCCATGGCCTCCGCGTCCAGCAGATCGCGGAAGAGGTGGTGCGGGTTGACCGTGGAGATCACCCGCCGGGCGGTGAACTCCTCGCCGGTGGCGGTGACGACGCCCCGTACCCCGTCGGGCCCGTGCAGCACCCGGGCCACCGGGGTGCCGGTCCGCAGCTCCACGCCGTGCGCCCGGCAGGCCCCGGCCAGGGCGTCGACGATGGCGCTCATCGAGCCGACCGGCAGCCCGGTGGAGCCGCGCAGCGCGAGACGTGCGGCGCCGTCGGGTTCCGCTCCGGCGGCCAGCGCGAAAGGCCGCATCATCAGCCCCACGGCGCTGCCCGGCGCGGACGGCGGTACGAGCTGGGCGTTGAGCGCGAGCAGCATGAGCAGCGCCTTGGCCCGGTCGGTGCGGAGGTGGGCGTCGAGCAGGCCGGTCAGACCGCCCTCGAAGACCGCGTCGAAGAGGCGGAGGTCCGCCGGATCGGACAAACGTTTCTTCAGGGTGGAGAGTCCGGGCGGCGGAGTGTCGAGACGGACCCCGAGCCGGGCGCCCAGCCGCTCCAGCCCGCCGATCAGGGCGCGGTAGCGGGCGGCCTCGCCGGGGGCGAAGGCGTCCAGCTGCGCGTCGACCCGGGCGGGGTCCCGCCAGCCGATGAAGCAGCCTTCGTCGAACCGGTGGACCACGGTCGGATCCACCCTCACGAACCGCAGTCCGTGCCGGGCGAGTTCCAGTTCGGCGACCACGGCCGGATTGAGCGAACCGGGCGAGTTCGTGAAGGAGAGCCGGCGGCCGGGCAGGAACTCGTACGCCCCGCAGGGCCCGCCGAGCCCCGGCCGTGATTCCAGGAGCGCGACCTTCAGCCCCGCGCGCCCGAGGTAGGCGGCGGTCACCAGCCCGTTGTGGCCACCGCCGACGATGACTGCGTCGTAACGGTTCATCCCGGCTTCGTCCTCCTGGTTTCGGTGCTGCGGCCGGGTCCCGGCGCGCGGGGGTTCGGGTGCGCGAGGTGCGCCCGGTCGGGTGCGCGGCAGGCACCGGTCCGGCACGGTCCGGAGGTACCGGACCTCGGCGCACGGGGGCGGGTCTCAGGCCGGGGAGGCGGCGGTGAAGCCGTCCTCGAACAGGTCCACCCAGTTGCCGCCGGAGATCCGCTCGACCTCGGCGGCAGTGAAGCCCCGCTCCAGCAGCCGCTCCCGTACCGCCGTGTAACCGAGCCCGCCCGCGAACCAGTCGGGGAACTCGACCGGGCCGGAGATGGGCACCATCGGACTGCGGCTCCACCGCCCCTGCCGCCACCAGTGCAGTTCCTCGTCGCCGTGGCCCGCGTAGTAGTCGGAGCCGAGGCCGACGTGTTCGATGCCGATGAGGTCGACGGTGTAGGCGACCATGTCGCAGAAGCGGTCGACGGTGCAGCCGACGCCGTCCGGGGCGATCCTCGGGTACATGCTCAGACCGACCACCCCACCGGATTCGGCGGTCTGCTTCAGCACGGTGTCGGACTTGTTGCGGAGCGCCAGTTCGACGTCCTCGCCGACGAACGCGCGCGGGTTGGCGTGGGTGACCGCGACCGGCCGCTCGGAGGCCGCGATGGCCTCCAGGGAGGTGCGCTCGTTGCAGTGGGAGATGTCGACGACCATGCCGACCTGGTTCATCTCGCGGATGAGGTTGATGCCGTAGGTGCGCGAGAGCCCGGCGTCCTCGCCCTCCCAGCAGCCCGCCCCGGCGGAGTTCTGGGTGTTGTACGTGAGCTGGGCGATCCGGACCCCTGCCTGGTGGAAGGCGCCCACCAGGTCCAGGTCGTCCTCGAACGGGCTGCTGTTCTGGAAGCCCAGGACGACGGCGGTACGGCCCTGCTCCTTCGCCCGGCGGATGTCGTCGGCGCTGCGCCCCTCGCAGAGCAGGTCGGCGTTCTCGGCGAGCAGGCGCTGCCAGCGGCCCACTTCGCGCATGGTCTCGGTGGAGTCCTCCCAGATGGCGACGGTGGCGTGGATGGCGTTGATGCCGGCGGCGTGCCACTCCTCGAAGCGTTCGCGGGAGGGCTTGACGAATTGCAGGGCGTCGACGAGCACGGGATGTTCTCCTCGGATACGGGGGAGGGGGGAGTCGGTGGCCGGCGCTCTCAGTACTCGGCGATCGCGCCGAGCCGCCCGAGGGCCGGGATCTCGTCGCGCAGGCCGAGATGGCGCAGGGCCCGCCAGAGGGACGCCTGGTTGCTGGTGACGACCGGCACTCCGGTGTCCAGCTCCAGATAGGGCAGTACCTCGAAGGTGCGGAAGGTGCCGCAGGAGATCAGCAGGGCGTCGGCGTCGGGGGCGGCCCGGTGCAGCCTGCGGCCGAGCCGGTAGGCGCTGTCGGCGTCATGGACGCTGGCCTCGTAGGGGTCGGTGATCTGGAGGCCTTCGATCACGGGGACCTCGAAGCCGACGGCGGTGAGATAGACCCGCAGCGCCTCGTTGACCTCGTCGGTGTAGATGCTGCCGACGGCCACGGACCGGGCGCCGACCGCGCGCAGGGCGTCCACCTGCGCCTGCATCATGGTGATCGCCGGGATGCCGGTCTCCGCCGCGATCTCGGCGGTCACCTTCTCGTCGGTGCCGGGGCCGGGGATGAAGGTGCCGGGGGCGCCGCACTGAACGATGAGGTCCACCTTCGCGGTGGCCAGCTGCCGGGACGCCTCCAGGACCTGGGACATCAT
This sequence comes from Streptomyces tsukubensis, assembly GCF_003932715.1. NCBI lineage: Bacteria > Bacillati > Actinomycetota > Actinomycetes > Kitasatosporales > Streptomycetaceae > Streptomyces > Streptomyces tsukubensis. The sequence continues at coordinate 4,463,142 of NZ_CP020700.1, forward strand.
CTCCTTCAGCCCCTCGGCGTCGACGCGGGGGACGATGGTCCGCGCGTCGGCGAAGGCAACGCCGGTGGGGGCGACGGAACGCCATTCCTCGGCACCTTCGATGGCCGTTGCGGGACGTATCTGCCCAATACGGGCACGCCAGCCGAGCATCATGGACAACACCTCTTTCTGGTGGCGGACGGAAGGGCCGCCGGGCCGGATTCCGGCCACCGATGTGCCCCTCGGCCAATCTGGGACAGTGGACCAGATTGGTTGGGACAACGTACCCACGGGTGCGGAGGTGGGTCAATGGGGTGAAAGAAAGCGCTGAACACGCCATGTGGGCATCATGTTCCGGCCATACGGCTCAGGAGGCCGTACGGCGGTGGGAAAGAAGCGGGCGCCCGAGGGGCGGCCCGGGCCGTCAGGCCCTGTCCGGGCGATCTTGCCGGGCCCGCGACGGCAGCTACGGCGCTCCCTCCGGGCCCGGCGGCCCGGGTGGAGGCACCCCCGGGCGAAGCCCAGGGGGCGTACCCCCACGCTGCGTTGCCGGAATCGCCCGAGTGCTCACCGCCTTGCGATGCACCGCATCCGGTGCCCCACCCGGCCGCAGGGCCCGGGTCGCCGCGGGCCGATCCTCGGAGACCGCCCGGCAAGATCCGAAAGAGACGACCTAGGCGGGCTGGCGCCAGCGCACGGTGATCTCCGCGGCGGCGGCCCGCAGCACGGGCACCAGTTCGGCCATCCGCTGGTCGGTGAGGCGGGCATCGGGCCCGTAGATGCTCAGCGCCGCGACGATGCTGCCCTGTGTCCCGATGGGCACGGCCACTCCGCAGCCGCCCGGGATCCACTCCTGGTGGCTTACGGCGTACCCCTGCTCGCGCGCGGCGTCGATCCGGGCCCTGACGACGGACTCCGACTCGGGCTCGTCGCCCGCCCCCGCGCGCTCGCGCACCAGCTGATCGACCCGCTCGTTCGGCAGCATCGACAGCAGGACCCGGCCGGTGGCGCCGGAGAAGAGGGAGTAGGGGCGGCCGACGCCCGTGATCAGCCGCAGCGGCTGGGGGCTCTCGGCCTCGTAGACGGTGACCCGGCGCCCGTCGACGACCGTGGAGACACAGGCCGTCTCCCCCGTCATGGCCGCGATCCGGGACGCGGTGCCGGAGGCGGCGCCGACGAGATCGCTGTTGGCCGTGTGCTTCCAGGCGAGGGTGAGGGCGGCGGGCCCGATGACGTACTTCCGGGTCTCGTCGGCTACTGCGAGCCCTTCGTGCTCCAGTGATACGAGGATGCGCTGCACGGAGCTCTTGCTGATCGCCAGATCCCGGCTCAGCTCCCGCACCCCGCGCGGCCGGTCCGCCTCGGCGATGGCCTTGAGCACCTGGAGGGCGTGATCGACGATCTGCACCGTGCCCACGGGGCGCGTCCCGGCAGCGGGCACATCGCCGGCACCGCCGGAGTGCCCCGCTTCTCCGGGGGCTGCGGAATCAGGTGCAGTCGCCATGGAAAGCGGCAATCTCCCTCATAGGCACGGGCAGAACACGACCGAAACGCGCCGTGACGACGGACGCGAGCGACCCGTCGACTCCGTGCGGGGCCTGCCCGACGGGGTCGCCGATTCACCAAAACGGCAGTATCACACAGGGGGCCGTGAGTGCCGCAACGCCGTCCACCGGCCTCTTCGGGTCCGGAGGGACCGGGAGACCGGGAGACCGGGAGAGCCGGCCCCGGCCCTGCCCCGGGGGGACGTCCGACTCGGTACGCCTCCGGGGGCCCGGGGCACGACCCGTCGGTCCCGCCCGGAAGCGGCGCGGGCCGACGGTGGCGTACTGAGCGCCGAATACCTCCTGGACAAGGCGTGGGACGCCACTACGGATCCACTCACCAACGCGGTCCGGCTCGTCGTGTACACCCTGCGCCGCAAACTCGGTGAGCCCCGGCTGGTGCACACGGCGATCAGCGCCGGCTACTACCTGGGCACCGAGTGAGCGCGTCCCCCCGGCACCGGCCGGGCCCGGGACGGCCGGGGCGGACCCGGAGCAGCCATGCCCGGCTCTTCCTCGGCTTCGCGGGGCCCTCGCCGTATCGGCCGTGCTGATGGTCGCCGTGATCTACGCCGGAATGCGGTTCGTTCCGACGTACGACTTCCGGGACACCATCCGCCTCTTCGCCGACACGTTCGACACGATGCCGGCCCGGCTGGAAGAGTCCTTCGCCGCGCACCAGCGCTTCGAGGCCAACGCCTCGCACGAACTGCTCACTCCGCCGGCCACCACCCGCGTCGTCCTGCAGATCGCCGCCGCCGACCCCAGCGGCGAAGAGTTCGCGGAGCCGGTTCCGATGCTCGTCGAGACGAACGAACGCAACATCACCATCGCCCGGTCGATCGTGCACGCCCACCACGGCACCGTCACCGCGCACTCCAACCCCGGTGGCGGGCTGACCGTACGGGCGAAGCTGCCGCCGGGTCCGGGGTGACGGGACAGCCGACGGCGGAAGCGAGATCATCGGCGCGCCACGCACTCGGTTCGGGTGCGGGGGCCGCCGGATTGGCTTGTGCCGAAAGGGACGGTGTGGTGGGCATTTAAAATAGCCCCCTTGCCCCTTCTCATTGACCTGCCTGAGGAACCGGATGCGGCGCCGTATCATTTCAGATGGGTGATCGGTGTCGGAAACGGGCGCTGGTCCGGGCCGACGACGAACGTCGGGGCCGGGGCCGTATCGTCGAAACACCGGACATGTCACGAGGAGCGCACCCATGATTCCGCCCGCCTCCCACTCGCTACGCGAGCAGATTCGAGCCCACATCGTGGAGGGCATTCTCAGCGGGCGGTGGCAGCCCGGCGAGCGGATCGTCGAGCGGCGGATCGCGGCAGAGCTCCATGTCGGCCAGACGACCGTGCGTGAGGCGTTGCGCGAGCTGGAGAGCCTGCGGCTCATCGAGTCCTCGCACTACAAGGGTGTGCGCGTGCGGAGCCTGACCGCTGCCGATCTGGAGGAGAGCTACCTCGTACGGGCAGGGCTGGAGCAGATTGCCGCGGAGCTTGCGGTCGGGCGGCTGGCCGAGGACTGCTCGCTGCTGAAGGTGCATGTGACGGCGTTGTACGAGGCGGATCGCGCGAACGACGGGACGCAGCAGGTTCGGCACACCGTCGCCTTCCACCGCGAACTGGTGCAGGCTGCCGGGAACGGCGTGCTCATGCACACCTGGGAGGGATTGGGCATCGAAGTGCTCACCGCGTTGTCGATCCGGTGGCTGGGGACGGTCCACAAGTCCTACGCCGAGGAACACGACGAACTGATCCAGGCGTTTCAACGGCGCGACCCGGCGATCGGTTCGCTGGTCAGGGATCATGTCCTCGGGTGTGCGCCACGCGCCTGAACACGCCTCAACCGGACACGGATTTCTTGTCCACGGCCGTCCGGTGCATCAATCAGTTCTAGATCACCATGCGAATTCAGTGCCGCCGGCGACTGTCCGGGGAGATCACCGACCCGGGGATACATGGCATGCGTGGTAACATGCGGCAAAAGATTCACTGAATCTGCGAGGATTTCATGGCGACGCCTGCCTTCGACCGGGTAAAGCGAAACGGGCAGCATTTCACTCCTCAGGCGTTGGCCGAATTCCTGGCCGAGAGGGTTGTGGATCAGCTGCCGCGCGGGCGTTCGCTGCGCATCATTGACCCCGCCTGTGGTGACGGCGAACTGCTGCTGGCTGCGAATTCCGTCCTTTCGGCCGAAGGGTGGGAGGTCGCGGAGCTGGTCGGCTGTGAACTCGACCCTGCGGTGGCGGCCGAGGCGGAAGTCCGTATGTCCGGTGTCATCCAGGGGAAAGTGCATGTGGGTGATTTTCTGGAGCTGGCCGAAGACGCCGATGCCTATGGGCTTTTCGATCTGGTCATCACCAACCCACCCTATGTGCGGACCCAGGTGCTGGGGGCGGAGCTCAGTAATGCCCTGGCGGCCCGGTTCGGGCTCAAAGGCCGAGTGGATCTCACCCATGCTTTCATGAATCTGTCGACACGGCTGTTGAATTCGAGTGGCACCCTCGCGCTGCTCTGTTCGAATCGTTTTCTCACCACCAAATCCGGTGAAAACATTCGCCGTGTCCTTGATTCCGACTTCACTGTGCGCGAGATTTACGATCTCGGCGATACAAAGCTTTTCAAGGCGGCCGTGCTGCCGGCCGTTGTGATTGCCGGAAAGAAGACGGAAGACGCCGACGCTTCCGAGGGTGCGCGGTTCGCCCGTGTGTACGAGGCGACGGATCTCGCTGCCGAAAAGGAGGTGTCATCCGTGCTGGAATCCATCACGAGCGGTGCCTCCGGGGTCGTATCCGTCGAGGGAAAGAGCTACAAGATCGAATCCGGCTCTCTTGCGCGAGGAGTATCGGGCGCCCCCTGGGGTCTTCGGACGGAGGAGAGCGCCCAGTGGCTCGACGGGATCGCGGAGGGCACCTGGAAGACCTTCGGCGAGATCGCCAAGACCCGCGTCGGTATCAAGACGACCGCCGACGCGGTCTTTATCGGCGATGACTGGGAAGACCTCCCCTCGGATCGGCGGCCCGAGAGCGAAATCCTTCTTCCGCTGGTCACACACGGGAGTGTGCGGCCATGGTCCATCTCGAATGAATCAGCGACTCGCGTCCTTTACCCATACGATCTTGGAAAGGTCAAGCGTGAGCTTCTGCCCATGACCGCCTTCCCCAAGGCGATGGCGTATCTCCTGGGGCATGAGGAGAGGCTGCGGGGGCGTAAGTACGTCGTCGAAGGGGGGCGGCAGTGGTTCGAGATCTGGGTTCCCCAGCGGCCGGCCCTCTGGGCGCAGCCGAAGATTGTGTTCCCGGACATCAGCGAAGAGGCCAGGTTCGCACTCGACACATCGGGATCCGTGATCAACGGGGACTGCTATTGGATCAGTTTCGCCGATCTGCCGTCGGAAGACATCGGCTTCCTGATGCTGGCCGTGGGGAACTCGAAAATGGGCCTGCGCTTCTACGACACCGTGTGTGGAAACAAGCTGTACTCGGGGAGCCGTAGATGGATCACGCAGTACGTCGACCGTCTGCCGCTGCCGGATCCCTCGAATCCGGCAGCCGTTCGGGCTATCGGGCTGGCCAGAGAACTGTCTGAGACCCCTTGGGGGACGGAGGCTGCGGAGACGTTGCGGTCCCGAATCGAATCCGCCCTGGAGGAAGCTTTTTCCGCGGAACCGGATCGTGCTCCATCCGATGAGCAGCCGGACAGCAAGATCCCCTCGCCCGGCGCGGCCCAGGAATCACTTTTCTGACCGACTCGCCGCATGGTAGCCGACATCGGCGGCACCATGCCGATCCGTGTCTTTCTAGCAGAGGTCGAAAAAATTCGGCGGCAGATGGATCTGAAGCTTCCTGTTCTGCACGTTGCCTTCGAACCGCTGAAACGCGGTGAAGAAATCGCACCCCGTCGTCACGACCACCGAATCGACCACGATCGTCCTCTCTGCGGTCCGCTTGGCGTAGACGACGGCATAGCGGCTGTCCCGGTACTGCACCGTCGGCCCGATTTCTTTGGCGAGCGCGGTGCTGTCGGGTGACACAAGACCGAGGTCGACGGTCGGGGACAGCTGCAGCTTCACCTCCAGTGCCTGGCAGAGGATATCGGGGAACTGGCCGCCGTCGGCGTAGGTGGAGAGCTCCAGGAGTTCGCATACGCGCTGTTGAAGCATCACTCCGCGCAGGCGTTCCTGATCCATGCCGGGGTCGGTGAATTCGTAACCCTCCAGCTGCCGCAGTCTGTCGTACAGTGCCGAAATCCCGAGGACGGCACCCTGCGTCGGACGGTCGACCGGGGAGATGCGGAACCGTGTATCCAGCGGGAGGGAACCCACCGGCCCGAAGGCGTCCGTGAAGTTCTCGGTGTCCTCGGCGCTGACCAGCGTCGAGCTCGCCCCGGTGTATCGCAGCTTTGCCTGGTACTTGGAGGTCAGAGTTCCGGTGGTGTCGAGCAGGGCCAGCTCCTGACCCGACAGAACCCGTACGCTCGTGATGAAGTCCTGGCTGTCCAGGCGAATGATCGCGTACCGGCGAGCGGGATCGACTTCCTCGTTCCAGATCTGAAGATTGTTGGCCTTCTGGACATAGATGTCGAGATTCGCGGCAGGGAAACGCGGCTGGGTCTTCCTGAAAGACTTGGGTATCGCATATCCGAGTGCCTGGCAGACGATTTCCTTGGCCCGCTTCGACCGTGTCCTCAGGGGGAGTCCGGCCAGGGAGTATCCGGCCAGTCGATCGTTGAGGCGATTCTGCAGTGCGGCGTTCGAATAGAAGGCCGGTGACTCCGGCTGCTCCTCGGCTCCATAGATATCGCCTCCGCGCCCTTCGATCAGCTCGGCGATTCTCTCCGCTGCCCGCCCGGTCCGCCCATCGGGTCGGCTCATATGGTCAAAGTCCTTCAACGAGTACTCCGGGGTCGATTCTTTGGGTCGACAGACTATAAGGAGCACCCCTGGACGGGTGCGCCGGTGTCCTCGGGGCCGCTCCCGGAGGAGGAGCTGGTTTCGGCCATCAACTCGGCCCCGGACAACGGGAATCGCTCTCAGCCACTCTTTCCGGCCAGGAGCGGGGAGCGGGGACCGTTCCCGGCATCTTGTCGACCGACCCCGCAGGGCAGGGAGTCACCTTGTTCTTCACCACACGTCAGAGCCGTGGGGCGGCGACCGTTACCGCCGCTGTTACGGCAGCGGCGCTTGCCGCCGGGCTGACCAGTACGCATGCCTTCGCGGCTACCGGCGGTTCCGGGAAGTCCGGCGAGGGTACGACCGCCGGGAGCCCGGGGGCCGCCGGGATGCGGTGGGTCACGCTGATCACCGGGGACCGGGTCGGGGTGGACGCCCGGGGGCGGGTCGTCGCCGTCGAGCAGGGGCCGGGGCGGGAGAAGATACCCGTCAGGAGCTGGGCCCAAAAGGGACGTACCTATGTCGTTCCGGCCGATGCCGAGAAGCTGATCGCGCGGGGGACGCTCGACCGGCGGCTCTTCGATGTGACCACGCTCAGCACGCCCGAGAGCCGGCGGGCGTACCGCAAGGGGCTGAAGGTCATCGTCGCGTACGGGGGTGCTTCGGGTCCGGCCGCCCGCAAGGGGGTACGGGCGGATGCCGCGGTGCAGCGGTCGCTGCCGTCGCTCAACGCGGACGCGGTGACCGTGCCCGAGCGGGACGCGGGCGCGCTGTGGGAGGCCCTCACCCGCAAGGCGGACGGGACCGTGGCGGCGCGGACCGCGCCCGGGATCGCCCGGGTGTGGCTGGACGGCGTGCGCACCGCCAGCCTGGACAAGAGCGTGGCGCAGATCGGCGCCCCGAAGGCGTGGCAGTCCGGGTACGACGGGACGGGTGTCACCATCGCCGTCCTGGACTCCGGTGTGGACGAGACCCACGCCGATCTGAAGGGGCAGGTCAAGGGGGAGGCCAACTTCTCCGACTCCCCGGACACCGAGGACCGCAACGGGCACGGCACGCACGTCGCGTCCACCGCGGCCGGTACCGGTGCCGGGGAGGGCGGCAGGTTCAAGGGTGTCGCCCCCGGGGCCAAGCTGCTCAACGGCAAGGTCCTCGACGACTACGGCAACGGCTCCGACTCCGGGGTCCTCGCGGGCATCGACTGGGCGGTGGCCCAGGGCGCGGACATCATCAACATGAGCCTCGGCGGCGCTGACACCCCCGAAGTGGACCTGCTGGAAGCCCATGTCAACAAGGTGTCGAAGGAGAAGGGGGTCCTCTTCGCCATCGCCGCGGGCAACGAGGGGCCGCTCCCCGGCACCATCAGCTCCCCGGGCAGCGCGGACGCCGCCCTGACCGTCGGCGCGGTCGACGACGCCGACAAGATGGCCGACTTCTCCAGCGTCGGGCCGCGGATCGGCGACGGCGGCGCCAAGCCGGACCTCACCGGACCGGGCGTCGACATCACCGCCGCCTCCGCCCCCGGCAGCGCCCTCGCCCAGCGGTTCGGCGAGAACCCGGCCGGCTACCTCACCATCTCCGGAACCTCCATGGCCACCCCGCACGCCGCGGGCGCCGCCGCCCTGCTCAAGCAGCGCAACCCCGGCTGGACGGGCGAGCGCATCAAGTCCGTGCTCACCGGTTCCGCGAAGGACGGCGGCCACGGAGTCTTCCAGCAGGGCACCGGCCGGCTCTCCGTCGACCGCGCCCTGGAGCAGACCGTCGTCTCCGACGAGACCAGCCTCTCCTTCGGCCACCAACAGTGGCCGCACGACGACGACACGCCCGTCACCCAGCAGATCACCTACCGCAACCTCGGCAGCCAGGACGTCGAACTGGACCTGGCCGTCCGCGGTCTCGACCCGAAGGGGCAGCCCGCCGCGGCCGGATTCTTCACCCTCGGCGCGACCCGGGTCACCGTCCCCGCAGGCGGTACGGTCTCCGTGCCGATGACGGCCGACACCCGGATCGGCGGCGACAACAACGGCGCCTACACGGCCACCGTCACCGCGACCGGGGGCGGCCGGACCGTGCGGACCACCGCCGCCGTGGACCGCGAGGTCGAATCGTACGATCTGACCCTCAACTACACGGGGTCCGACGGCAAGCCCAGCAAGGACTTCATCAGCTACGCGGCCCAGCTCGCCGGGGTCGCGGAGGGGCACTTCTTCGACAACAGCGGCAAGCCCACCGTGACGTACCGGCTGCCGAAGGGCGACTACGTCCTCAACTCCATGCGGCTCACCCAGGTCGGGGCGGCCACCGCGCAGGACCGGCTGGTCCACCCCAAGCTGTCACTCACCAAGAACACCACCGTCGAGGTCGACGCGCGCCTCGCCAAGCCCGTCCGGATGAGCATCCCGGACACCCGGGCCACGCAGACCAATGCCCGCTCCTCGTACACCGTCGACAACGGCCGTCAGTTCATCAACTCCACCGAACTGGTCGGCTCCTTCGACCACTACCGGGTCGGACAGCTCGGCCCGAAGCGACCCACCGGCGTCGTGATCGACGAGTCCTTCAACGCCCAGTGGGAGCGCGGGGCCATCCAGTACAACGGCGCCGCGGGCGGCCGGGTGAAGCAGCTCTCCAACGGCCACACCACGAAGTTCAAGGCCACCGACTTCGCCAAGATCACCGCGACGACGGGCGCCTCCGTCAAGGGCAAGAAGGCGCTCTCCACACTGGTCAACGGGCTGGACGGCTGGTCGTCCGACTCGGAGACCCCGCCGTACGCCCTGCCCGGCTCCCGGACCCACTACGCGGCCACCATCGGCAGGACGAACCGCTGGTCCGTGGAGGTGGAGCAGCTCGACGCCGAGGGTTACGGCGAGACGTGGTACGCCAGCCCGGAACGGGACTACCGGCCCGGCACGACCCACCGCATCACGCTCGGCACCGCCGTCCACTCCCCGCTGATGACCCCGTACAGCGGGGTCTTCCGCCGGGACGACGCCCTCTGGGCCGAGGTACCGCTCTTCTCCGACAGCCGGGGCAACGCGGGCGTCTCCGCGTTCACCTCGGCGAAGACCACGCTCTACCGGGGCACCACCAAGATCGGTGAGAACGCGGACGCGTTGCAGGGCGAGGACGGTTTCCACGTCGGCCCGGAGGACGCCCAGTACACCCTGACCACTTCGGTGCGGCGGGACCCGGCCGTCTCCTCCGCCGGTACCCGTATCGACGGTTCCTGGACCTTCCGCAGCGCGCAGACGGCCCCGGACGAGCTGGTGCGGACGCCTCTGTCCACCGTCCGCTTCGGCGCCCCGGTGGCGCTGGACGGCACCGCTCCGGCGGGCCGCAAGGTCACCTTCCCGGTCACCGTCCAGGGACCCGCGGCCGGCAAGGGGCTGAAGGGCCTCGCGGTCTCCGTCTCCTACGACGGCGGAAAGACCTGGCAGCGGGTGCCCGTCACCAAGGGCAGCGTCACCATCAAGAACCCGGCCAAGGGGAAGACCCTGGCGCTGCGGGGCCAGGTCGCCGACACCAAGGGCGGCAAGGCGAGCGTGACCGTGTACGACGCGTACCGGGGTAAGTAGCGCCGGTACGACGTGTGGTGCCGTGCCGTCCGTCCCGCTGTACGGGGGCGGGCGGCACGGCCTTTCCGGCGGTGGCTCTTCCGGCGGTGGCTTCTCCGACGGCCGCCTGACCGAGTGGCCGAGTGACCGGGTGATCCGCCGGTGTCGGTGACGTGCCCGGCGGGGCGGGTGTCCCACGCTTGCCGGTGTGACAGGTGCCGAGGAACGGGCGGGCGGTGACACCGCAGGTCTTCCGGGACCCGCCGCGGTGCTGCCGGGGCTCAGCGACGAACAGGTCCGGGCCCTGCGCCGGGTGGGGCGGGCCTGGGGGCGGGTGTCGTCGCCGCCGGAGGTATGGCACCGGGCGCTGCCGGTGGAGCCGGATCTGGGCGCGTTTCCGGTACGGGCCGAGGCCGGGTCGGCCTGGTTCGGGCGGCTGGTGCCCCTCTCCCCGCTGCGGGCCCGGTCCCTCAGCGGACGGCGGGCGGTGGAGCCCGCGGCCGCGGCCGGGGCGGTCCCGGCGAGCGCGGGCACGGCCGGAGCGGGTGCGGGTGCGGGCGAGACGGTTCGCAGGCTGCTGCTCGGCGCCCCGCTCGCGAGTTCCGCGTTCGTCACCGAGCGGATGCGGAAGCTGGTGGCGCTGCCGGTGCTCTCCGCCGACGCGCTGTCCTCGGTGGCGTACGGGCCGGAGGCGATGCTCACGGTCCTGGTCCTGGCGGGAGCCGCCGGGCTCGCGTACTCCTTCCCGGTCGCCGCCGTGATCGTCTTCCTGATGCTCGCGGTCGGCGTGTCGTACCGCCAGACCATCCGGGCCTATCCGCACGGCGGCGGCTCCTACATCGTCGCGGGCGACAACCTCGGACCGGCCGCGGGACTGGTGGCGGCGGCCGGGCTGATGACGGACTACGTCCTCACGGTCGCGGTCTCCATCGCCTCCGGGATCGCCGCGATCACCTCGGCCCTGCCGGGCCTGGTCCCCTGGACCGTACCCCTGGGCGTCCTGGTCGTCGTGGTCCTCCTGGCCGGGAATCTGCGGGGCATCCGGCAGGCGGGCGCACTGTTCGCCGCCCCCACCTACGCCTTCGTCATCGCGATGTTCGCCCTGATCGGCGCCGGGCTCGTGGACGCCGCCGAGACCGGGTTCCGTCCGGTGGCGCCGCCCGCGCTGCCGGTCACCGAGGCCGTCGGACTGCTGCTGATCACCCGGGCCTTTTCCTCCGGCGCCACCGCGATGACCGGTATCGAGGCGATCTCCAACGCCGTCCCTGCCTTCCGGCCCGTGGAGTGGCGCAACGCCCGCACCACCCTGAGCTGGATGGTCGGACTGCTGATCGCCATGTTCGCGGGGATCGTCGTACTGATCCATCTGACCGGTGTGGTGCCGCACTCTCGGGAGACCGTGCTCTCCCAGCTGGCCCATCTCTCCTTCGGCGGCGGCTGGATGTACGTGTACATCCAGGCGGCGACGGCCGCGGTGCTGCTGCTGGCCGCCAACACCGCGTACAACGACTTCCCCCGGGTGCTGTCGCTGCTGGCCCGGGACGACTACGCGCCCAAGGCCTTTCTGCGCCTCGGGGACCGGCTCGCCTACAGCCGCAGCATCGTGCTGCTGTCGCTGGCCGCGGCCCTGGTCTACATCGCCTTCGAAGGCCGTACGGACGCCCTCATTCCGCTCTACGCGGTCGGCGTCTTCCTCGCCTTCACGCTGTCGCAGGGCGGGATGGTGGTCCACTGGTGGCGGCGGCGCGATCCGCACTGGCGCAAGAGCCTCGTGTTCAACGCCGTCGGAGCCGTACTCTCCGGACTCGTCCTGCTGACCGCCGGGGTCGGCAAGTTCACCTCCGGTGCCTGGGTCGCGCTGATCGCCGTTCTGTTGTTTCTGCTGGTCACCACCCGGATCAGAAGCCACTACACCGCCGCGCGGGCCTATTTGCGGCTCCGTCCGCACGCTGTGGAACTCCCTGCCCGCACCGGCGCCGGGCCGCTCGCCCCGGCGACTCCCGCCGGGGGCCCGCGGGCCGGCCGGGAGGCGAAGAAGGCCAAGAGGGCCGAGAGGGCCGAGAGGGCCGAGAAGGCCGAGAGAACCGGCGAGCCCGAGGAGGCCGAGGAGATCCCGGGGGAGATCCACCATCTGTCGGTGGTCGCCGTCGCCACGCTCGACCTGGCCGGAATGCGGACCCTCGCCTACGCCGCCTCCCTCGGACAGCCCGCACTTGCCGTCCACATCAGCACCACCGAGGACGAAGAGCGCCGCTTCCGCGCCTACTGGAGTCTGTGGGGCGACCATCTGCCGCTCCAGACCGTCCTCTCCCCCTACCGGGCCGTCGTGGCGCCCCTGGTGCACTACATCGAGACCCTGCACCGGCTCAATCCGGAACTGACGCTCACGGTGATCCTTCCCGAGATCGTCACCCGGCACCGGCGGCATCAGTTCCTGCACAGCCGCACCGCGGCCCGTCTGCGCCGCGCCCTGCGCCACCTTCCGAAGATCGTCATCACCACCGTCCCCTTCCATCTGCCCTGACGGCGGGCCGCCGTCCCGGCCCTTGTTAGCGTGGGCCCATGCCGTACAGCGACAGATGTCTCCTACGCCGGCCCCAGGGCGGGGCGCGTAGGAGAGGAAGACATGGCGCACTCACCGCACCGCCGCCGCAAGGGCTGCGGGCTGTGCCGGCCGCACAAGCTGAGGGGCTACGGGCGTTCCGTCCGTGATCCCTGGCCGGTCGCGAGGAAGCTCGGCAGGAAGCGCCGCTTCGGCCGCCGGGACCTGGGAGACCAGGACTAGACCGGACTGACAGGACCGAACAGGCCCTCGGGGCCGGGCTCCGGCCCGGCCCCGAGGCGTTTCGCGGGCCGGGGGCGGGGCCGGTGACCCGTCCGCTAAAGGTTCCAGTGGTCCAGCAGGGCGTCCGTCAGATCGGGGCCGCCGGACGGCGCGCCGCCGGGGCCCTGGAGGTTCTGTTCGGTCCAGATCGCCTTGCCCCGGGCCGTGTAGCGGGTGCCCCAGCGGTCGGCGAGCTGCGCCACCAGGAAAAGACCGCGGCCGCCCTCGTCGGTGATCGCGGCCCGCCGCAGATGCGGCGCCGTACTGCTGCCGTCGAAGACCTCGCAGATCAGCGAGGTGCTGTGGATCATCCGTACGGTGATGGGCTGGGAGGCGTACCGGATGGCGTTGGTGATCAGTTCGCTGAGGATCAGCTCCGTGGTGAAGACGATCTCCTCCAGTCCCCAGGCCTGCAGTTTGGCGGCGCACTCGGCCCGTACCGGCGCGACGGCCGCCGTATCGGAGGGGACCTGCCATTCGGCGATCCGCTCCGGGTCGAGCCGGTGGATCCGGGCCACGAGCAGCGCGATGTCGTCGCGGGGCTGGGCCCCGGGCAGTGCGGTCAGCACGGCCCGGCAGGTCTCCTCCGGGTCGAGGCCCGGCTGTCCGGCGACGGCGTCGATCAGCAGGCCGAGCCCGGTGTCGATGTCCCGGTCGGGGCGTTCGACCAGACCGTCGGTGTAGAACACGATCCGCGCCCCCTCCGGCAGGGTGAACCGGGCGGTTTCGACGGGGAGTCCGCTGCCGGTGCCGAGCGGCGGCGAGACGGGTACGTCGAGGACGACGACGCTGCCGTCGGGGTGGACGAGCACGGGCGGCGGATGACCGGCCCGCGCCATCACGCAGTCCCCGGTGACCGGGTCGTACACGGCGTACAGGCAGGTCGCCCCGGTCACGTCGGGCCCGTCGTCGCCGGGGGTGCGCTCCTGGTCCATCCGGTCGACGAGTTCGTCGAGGTGGCTCAGGATGTCGTCGGGCGGCAGGTCGAGTGCGGAGAAGTTGTGGACGGCGGTACGGAGCCGTCCCATGGTCGCCGCGGCGTGCAGCCCGTGGCCGACGACGTCGCCGACGACGAGGGCGACCCGGGCGCCCGGCAGCGGGATCACGTCGAACCAGTCGCCGCCGACGCCTGCCTGCGCGGGCAGATAGCGGTACGCGACCTCCACCGCCTCCTGGACCGGGAGGTAGCGCGGCATCAGGCTGTGCTGGAGCGTGACGGCCATGGTGTGCTCGCGGGTGTAGCGGCGGGCGTTGTCGAGGGAGACGGCGGCCCGCGCCGCGACCTCCTCGGCGAGCGCCAGATCGTCCGCGTCGAAGGGCTCGCGCGGCCCGGCGCGCCAGAAGCAGACGACGCCCAGCAGGGTTCCGCGGGCCAGCAGGGGGGCGGCGAGCAGGGAGTGGACCCCGTAGTCCAGGAGCCGCCGGGCGCCTTCCGGGTCCTGGGACAGCCAGCCGGGGGCGTTCCGCAGGACCGGTTTCAGGACCGGGCGGCCGGTGCTCATGGCGCGGGCCTGCGGGGTGGCGGGCGCCAGCTCGATACGGGAGCCCTCCGAGTAGAAGGGGGCGCCGTCCCGGACCCCGGCGACGACGATCCGGCGTACGTCGCGCTCCGCGCCGTGCAGCTCCTCGCCGCGCAGCACCGCGTCCACGAGGTCGACGGTGACGAAGTCGGCGAACCGGCCGACGGCGGTCTCCGCCAGCTCCCGCGCGGTGCGCCGGACGTCCAGGGTGGTGCCGATGCGCATCCCCGCCTCGTAGACGACGCCCAGCCGCCGCTGGGCGGCCTCGGCGCGCCCGGACAGCGTCAGCAGCTCCGTGGTGTCGCGTACGGTCGCCACCCGCCCGGACTCCGCCGCGGGGCCGCCGTCCTCGGTGCTCTCGGTGGGGCGCTGACTGATCGCCAGGGTCCGGTTCCCGACTTCGTACAGCTCGTCGGTGGCCTCCCGGCCCGACACCAGCAGATCCGCGATGCCCGGCGGCAGCTCCAGGCCCGCCGCCGCCCGCCCCTCGGCGTCCTCCGGCAGCCGGAGCAGCCGCCGGGCCTCGTCGTTGACGAGCTGCAGCCGGCCGTCGCGGCCCACGATGACGACGCCTTCGCGGACCGAGTGCAAGACCGCGTCGTGGTGTTCGTACATCCGGGTGATCTCGGTGGGCCCGAGGCCGTGGGTCTGCCGCAGCAGCCGTCTGCTGAGCAGGGCGGCGCCGCCGGTGCTCAGCAGGACCGCGGCGCCCGTGGCGCCCAGGACGGCGGGCAGCTGTTCCCGGGCGGCGGACTGGATGGAGGCGACGGTGACGCCCGCGCCGACCGCGCCGACCACGGTCCCGTCCGGCCCGCGCACCGGTACGTACGCCCTGACCTGCGGTCCGAGCGTGCCCACCCAGTCCTCGACCACCGTCTCCCCGGCCAGCAGCGGTTTGATGTCGGTGGAGGTCATCTTGCCGATCCGGTCGGGCAGCGGGTGGGTCAGCCGGATCCCCTGCCGGTTCAGCACCACCACGAAGCTCACCTCGGCGCCCTTGCGGGCGGCCTCCGCTCTCGGCTGGAGCACGGCGGTCGGATCCGGGGAGACGATGGCCGCGGCGGTTCCCGGGGCGTGGGCGAAGCCCTCGGCGAGCGCGAGGGAGCGGCTCCCGGCCTCCTGGTGGCTCTCCTGCCGGGCCATGAGCAGCAGCAGGAAGATCGCCCCGAGGGCGAGCAGGACCACGACGACGAGCTGGAGCACGAACATCTGCCCCACGACGCTGCGCAGCCCGAACACGGACCGCGCCCCGCCGCCGGTTGCTCCGGAGGAGCGTTCGGATCCCGCCATGAATCTTTTCTACACGTATGCACCGTTATGGTGCCTGCGGGGCGGGCGGCCGGTAGGGGGGTCGAGGAGATGCTCCGGGCGGGCGGTAGGGGCGGGCGAGGGTGCCGGGTCCGGCCCGACGGGGGCGGCCCGGCGGGGCCCCCGCCGCTCAGTCCTGGGTGGAGAGGCAGAACGGATGGCCGGCGGGGTCCAGCAGGACCGTGCGCTGCTCGGGATGCGGTTGGGCCGGGGGCTCCACGGCGCCCAGGGCCAGCATCCGTGCCCGGGCCGCCTCCAGATCGTCGACGCCCAGCTCCATATGCGCCTGCTTCCCCTGGGAAGGGTCCGGCCAGGTCGGACGCCGGTAGTCGGCGACCCGGATGAAGCCCAGCCCCGGCGAACCCTCCCGGCCGAGCAGCACGAAGTCGTCGCTGGAGTGGACGACGGGCAGGCCGAGCGCCTCGCCGTAGAAACGGGCCAGCTCGACGGGGTCCGGGCAGTCGAAGTCGACGGACAGCAGACGGATCGCCGGTGCGGTTGCGGTTCCAGTACTCATGGGAGGGACCCTAGGACGGGACCAGGACAGGTCCGGTCCTGGTCATGAGGAACACTGCGGGACGTGATCAGCACTTCCGCCCGTCTGCTCCGACTGGTCTCACTGCTCTCCACCCGGCCGGTCTGGACCTGCAGCGAGCTGGCCGAACGGATGGCGGTCACCGGTCGTACGGTACGGCGGGACATCGCCCGGCTGCGGGAGCTCGGCTACGGCATCGAGTCCGACCCCGGACCCTGGGGCGGCTACCGCCTCGTCGGCGGTGCCCGGGTGCCGCCGCTGATTCTCGACGACGAGGAGGCGCTCGCGGTGGCCGTCGCACTGCGCGAGGCCGCGCTCAGCGGCATCCTCGGCGGCGACGGGGCGGCCGTGTCGGCGCTGCTGAAACTGCGGCAGGTCCTGCCGCCCCGGATCGCGGACCGGCTGGGTGAGATGGATGCCACCTTCGTCCACACGTCCAGAACCGAGGAGCCGCAGATCTCCCACGGCACGCTGCTGGAACTGGCCGCCGCCTGCCGCCGTGGTGAGCGCGCCTGGCTGTCGTACCGCGACCATGCGGGCAGGGACAGCGTCCGGGACGTCGACCCCTACCGTCTGGTGCACACGGGCATCCGCTGGTACTTCGTCGCCCGGGACGTGGCCCGGGACCAGTGGCGTACGTTCCGGGCCGACCGGGTGCTGCGCATACGGCCGACCGGGCAGCCGGCCGAACTCGTCGACCCGCCCGACCCGGCCCTCCTCGTCTCCCGGGGCATCGCGAGCGTCGTCTATCCCCTCTACGGGCGGATCAGGCTGCCGCACCCCATGGACCGGGCCCTGCGCCTGGTCCCCCCGACGATCGGCACCCACCACCCGGACGGACCCGATGCCACGATCGTCGAAATCGGCGCCAACGACGCGGACCAGCTCGCCCGGTACCTCCTCGGCCTGGGCACGCCCCTACGGGTCCTCTCCCCGGACGGGGTACGGGAGGCTCTGCTGCGCCGAACCCGGGAACTGTTCGAGGACAACAGCGGCCGGTCCTCGCAGTAGGGCTGTGGCGCGGGGTCAGGTCGGGGCTCCGTCGATATGCGCGCTGCGAACGGGCTCACGCAATCAACGGCTCATGAGGCGGGGATGAGAATCAGGCGTGGATTCGAGGAGTCCTGACGGGGGTGGAAAGGGAGACGGGAACACGGCCGGTGTGGGCGTCGAGGATGTGCTCCGGGCAGGCGAGGGCGCCGGGTCGGGCCTCCACCGGGGCGGTGGTGATCCGGCCGCAGACGCAGCAGACGGCGGTGACCGGCGGTGAGGGTTCGGCAAGCAGGCCCTCCGGCGTCATCGGGACAGCCGTTCCACGGGCGGCCCCGGGGCTTCCGCCGGGACGGCGAGGACGCACCAGGTGGTCTCTCCACCGGGGCTGGTGCCCCACTCCCGCGCGAGCGCGGCGACCAGCAGCAGACCGCGCCCGCCCTCCTCCTCGTCCCCTGCCGTCCTGGCGACGGCCCGCTCCTGGGTGCCGTCCGCCACTTCGATCCGGAGTTCGTGGGCGCGGTGCTCGACTCGCAGGGTGATCCGGTGGCCGTCTCCGTGCCGGATCGCGTTGCTGACCAGCTCGGAGACGATCAGTGCGGCGTCGTCGGCGAGGTCGGCGAGGTGCCAGCGGCGGAGCCGGTCCGCCGTGAGATGCCGTAGGGGCCGGACCCGGGATTCGTCGGGGGAGAAGCCGATCTCGAAGGCATGGCGCGCGGCCGGTCGTGTCTCGGCCGGGAACAGCCCGTCGGTCGTCGAGGTCATCGGCGTTCTCCCAGGGGGTGCGTCCGGGAGGCGATCGCCCGGAGGCTGGTGACTGGCTGACGCGCTCCGCCGCGGGCGGCACCTGATGCCGCGCAGGGGAGTGCGTCGCGGAGATCGGCTACTTCACCGAACCGCCCAACTACCGTGCGCTCTGTGCGATTTACTGTGCAAGGGCATTGGTAGAGGTGCCGAAAATGGCACATGCCACGGCACCGGACACGGAGTTGTCCGGTGGGTGACAGGGGGTGGAGCCGACCGGAACAGAGTGCGTCGCGGTACCGGGCACAGCCCATGTTGAGCACCGGCAGGACCGGGGAAAGGGTGAGACAGTGGCAGCGAAGCGCGGAGCGACTTTTCGGCGCAGGGAGTTGGGCAAGGAGCTGCGGAAGCTCCGGGAGGAGAGGGGGCAGACCCTGCAGGAGGTGGCCGAGGCCCTGGGCTTCTCCCATACGAAGCTGGCGCGCGTCGAGATCGGGGAGAACGATCTGCCGCGCGTGACCGATCTCCAGCGGCTGATCGACCTTCTCGGACCGGATATGCCCGAGGAGGATCAGGAGACTCTGCTCCAACTGCACCGGGAGTCCCTGAGTAAGGAGCCGTGGACGCCGTACAAGGCGTACATGCCGTCGCGCATGCCGACGTTCCGCGGGCTGGAGCAGGATGCGACGGTGATGCGGGCCTGGCAGCCGTCATTTGTCTTCGGCCTCTTCCAGACCGAGGACTATGCGACGGCGCTCTACCAGATCGCCAAACCGGTCGACGAGACGAAGACCGAGTACGTCGAACAGAACGTCCGGCTGAGGATGGAGCGGAAGGAACTGATCACCCGCACCGAGGACCCGCTGGAGCTGCGGGTCATCATGGACGAGACCGCTGTACGCCGGGTGGTGGGCAGTCCCGAGGTGATGCGGGCGCAGTACCGGGAGATCGTGGAACTCTCGGAGCTGGACCATGTGACCGTCCAGATCCTGCCGCACGATGTCGTGACCTATCGGGCCGAGAGCAACTTTATTCTGCTGGACTTCTCCGAGACCCTCGCCCCCGTCGTACAGACCGATATGTGGAACACGGTCAGCGTCACCGACGAGCGGCGCGAGGTCCAGCGCAATATCCGCCGCTTCGACGCGATGCGGGACAGCGCGCTGCCGCCGGCTCGTACCGCCGGATTCCTGGAACAACTCACACGAGAGCGGGCTTAGCCATCACTACCGACGACATGGCCCTTGGACTGGCCTCCGCAGCCACTTGGTTCAAGTCCTCCTACAGCAACGACTCGGGCGGCGCGTGTGTCGAGATAGCGGATCTGACCGGCCGGGTCGGTGTCCGCGACTCCAAGGAGCCGGGTGGGCCCGTGCTGCTGTTCGGTGCTGCCGCGTTCGCCCGTTTCCTCGCGGGTGCGGTCGGCCGACCGGAGTGCCCGCGGTGACATGCTGGCCGGTATGGCGACCTTCGACGACCGGCCCGCGACCGCCGACGACCTGCTGCCGCTCGCGCTGACCTCGTACGGCCACTTCACCACCCTGCGCATCGAGGCCGACGGAAGGGTCCGCGGGCTCTCCCTGCACCTGGAGCGGCTGGTACGGGACGCCCGGACGCTCTTCGGTACCGCTGTGGACACCGGCCGGGTGCGGAAGCTGATCCGCGCGGCGACGGCCGGGCGGGACCTGCCGTGCACCGTACGCGTCACCCACTACGACCCGGCCCTGAACCTGACCCGCCCGGCGGAAGCCACCGGTCCGCGGTTCCTGGTGACCGTGCGCCCTGCCGGGGAACTGTCGTCGCCGCCGCTCGCGGTGATGAGCGTGGTGTACGAACGCGATCTCCCCCTGGTCAAACACTGCGGGCTCGTCGGCGCGCTGCACGCCCGCCGCACCGCGCAGCTCGCGGGCTTCGAAGACGCGCTGCTGATCGGCCGGGACGGGCTGGTGTCCGAGGGCGTGACCTGGAACGTCGGCTTCGTCGACGCCGATGGCCGGATCGTCCGCCCCGAAGGCCCGGCGCTGCCCGGGGTGACGGAGGCGCTGCTCCCCGGGGGCGCGTCCGAGCCGGTCCCCCTGGAACGGACCAAGGGCATGCGGACGGCCTTCGCGACCAACGCGGCGATCGGCGTCCGCGCCCTGTCGTCGGTGGACGGCACCCCGCTGGACACGGCGCATCCGGTGCTGGATGAGCTGCGGGAGGCGTATCTGGCGGTGCCGGGGGAGGAGTTGTAGCCGGGGGTCAGATCGGGGAACACGGTCAGCGTCACCGGTCGGCATTCGGCATCCGCCGTCCCGAACAGACAGTGGTTGAAGCACAAGCTGAGCCGAACTCTTGACGGGTGGTTCTCGAATACGCCGGAGACCTGCCTTCTGCCGGCGGCAGAACACCGGCCCGACCGGGTCGACGATCACTACAGTCCGGGCTCATGACGACAGTGACAACGCGCACGATCGAATACCCGGCCGACGGCCTGACGATGATCGGGCACCTCGCGCTCCCGGCCGGTGTCGACCGTCGGCCCGCGGTCCTGGTAGGGCCCGAGGGAGTGGGGCTCAGCGATGTCGAGCGCCGCCGGGCCGATGCGCTCGCGGAGCTGGGATACGTGGCGCTGGCCTTCGACCTCCACGGCGGGCGCTACTTGGGTGACCCTGAGGAGATGCTGGCCCGTTGCCTGCCGCTGCTCGCCGACCCCGACCGGATGCGAGGTATCGGCCACGCGGCACTCGACGTGCTCCGCGCCGAACCGCGGACCGACCCGGACCGCTTCGCCGCCGTCGGCTACGGCACCGGGGGCGCGATCGCGCTGGAACTCGGGCGCGACGGCGTCGACCTGCGTGCGATTGCGACAGTCAACGGACTGACCACGGGCCGACCGGGCGAGGCGGCGCGCATTCGCTGCCCGGTGTGGGCCGGGGTCGGGTCGGAAGACCCGATCATGCCGCCCGCGCAACGGGACGCCTTCACCGCCGAGATGCAGGAGGCGGGCGTCGACTGGCGCCTCGTGGTCTACGGCGGCGCCTTGCACGCCTTCCATCACCCACCGGTCGACCACATCGTGCTTCCCGGGGTCGGTTATCATCCTCAGCACGCGCAGCGAGCTTGGCGGGACGTCGTCGACCTGCTCGCCGAGTGCCTGCCCATAACGGACTGATCTGGGCAGACTGGGGTTTGTTTGCAGGTTTCTGGTCCCCGGGCGACGCGCTGCTGGTCGGCTGGATCGGGATCTTCGCCTTTACCGTCTACGGCATCGCCCTGACGGTCGCCGCCCGCTCGTACTGGCTGCGGACGCGTGCCCTGCCGACAGGGGTTTCGGCAGGGCGCGCACCAGGATGCGTGAGCGCCCCCGTGCGCGCACACGCCGTTCCGTCCGGGGACGCCGTGGGAGCCGGGCTCTTACGATGGGCCGGTACGAGACCGCGGGTGTACGAGAGAGAAGCCGGGATGACGGCGTCGTCGAAGCATCATCTGACCATGCACATGACCGGCGGGGCTGTGCAGGTGCCGGCCACCATCCAAGGGGTGCGTGAGGCACTCCCCGACGCACTCCGCGCGCAGTTCACCGCCGAGATCGAGACTGCTCCGGCCGATCAGCTCCAGGTCGTCCTGGTCCGGTGGGCGATGACCATCCCCACCGTGCACGACGAGGCCGAGGAGGCCCTGGTCGCTCGCGTCAGGTCCGGGGACTTCACCGAGGTCACTTTTGCCGAGGACCTCGGGGACGACGAGTACCGGAGCGCCGGATGAGCTACCGCATCGCGTACTCCGACCCGGCCAAGGCCGGACGGGCGGCGCTCTCGGAGGCCGCCCGTAAGGCGCTCGACGCCGGGGTCGCCGCTGTCGCCCGTGACCCGTACGGCTGTTCATCCCATGCGGTCGGCGGCGACCGGAACCGGCGGGATGCCGCGATCGGAAGCATCGCGATCATTCGCTACGAGGTCAGTCCGAGCGTTGTGACCTTCACTGTCCTGCGTGTTGTCGGTCTATAGACGGACGGATGGTGGCGATCCGGCCTCCTGCCGTCCGTGCCCCTCCGGGAAGCCGGAGGGGCACGGACGGACAACTCAGCTGACGACGGCCGCCTGCCGCTCCGTGTCCGACGCCCGCTCACCCTGGGGCTCCGGCCGGGCCGCGGCGTCGGCAGCGGGCCGCCCGGCTCGGCGCACCGCCGTTGCCGCCGACAGGACCACCGGGACCGCGGCCAGGGCGAAGCACAGCCACAGCGGAAGGCGGCCTACCAGCAGGCCCGTGGCGGCCGTCGCGCCCGCCGAACCGGCGTTGAACGCCGTGTTGACCCACGCGCCCGCCTTGGTGCGGCCCGCCGGGTCGGCGGACTCGTCCGCGATCAGATAGGCCGTCGTGATGGCCGGGGCGATGAACAGGCCGCCCAGCGCCGCCCAGACGATGAGTACGTACGGATGGGGCGAGACGCCCGCCGCGGCCAGGGTCAGGCCCAGCGGCACCACGAGGAATGCCAGCCGCAGCCTGTTCGAGGCGCGCCACGGGAGGGCGCCGTAGACCAGACCGCCGACGGCGCTGCCGCCGCAGAGCGCGGCCAGCACCCAGGCGATCGCCTGGGGCTCGTGGTGCGCTTCGGCGAAGGCGATCACCAGGAGTTCGAAGGCTCCCAGGCAGATGCCGACCGCGGCCGAGACGGTGATCGCCTGGCGCAGACCGGGGTTGCCGCGCAGCAGCCCGCGCGGGGCGGGTTCCCCGGAGGGCTGCGCCGGTCCGGCGGGCGCCTTCTCGCGGCCGGTCCAGCCGCGGGCCGCCGGAGAGGTGACCAGGGCGAGCGTTCCGGTCAGGACGAGTACGGCGCTCACCGCAAGACCGGCCGACGGTGCCGCGATCTGCACCAGCAGCCCCACCAGCAGCGGTCCCGCGACGAAGAGGAGTTCCTCGGCGACCGAGTCCAGGCTGTACGCACGCTGCAGGAGCCGCCGGTCGGGCAGCAGGTCGCTCCACAGGGTCCGCATCACCGGGCCGAGCGGAGGCGTACACGCGCCCGCGGGCGCCGCCAGCAGCCCCAGCAGAACCCCGGACGCCCCCGGCCACCAAGTCGCGAACGCCAGCCCGGCCAGGAGCAGCGCATAGGCGGCGGCCATGGGGAGCAGGGCCCGGCGCGGCCCGTACCGGTCGACCAGACCGGCCCGGGTCGGTGAGAGAAAGACGCTGGTCAGCGCGAAGAGCGCCATGACGGTTCCGGCGACGGCATAGGAGCCGGTGGACTCCTTCACCGCCAGCACCAGTGACAGGGAGACCATGCCGTAGGAGAGCCGGCCCAGCAGGGCGGCACCGAAGGTACGGCAGGCATGGCGGGTACGCAGCACAGCGGCGTACGAAGGCGTCGTGGAAGACGAAGACATGATGATGTCCCTCGAAGACAGCGCCGGTTCGACGGCGCTCAAACGTGCATGGGCAGCGAGAGGCACGCCCGGTGGGGGCGCGGCCGACGCTGACTCCTATGCACGGAAGAAGGACATGCGGGCACCGTAGCAGAACAGGGGTTCGGCCGGAACGTTCTCGTCCGCACGGATGTTGGTGATCTTTGCCCATGAGGGCTGATGGCGGTCCACGCCTGGTCAGCCGTCTCCGATGGTGATGCCGAGTTCGTGCACGAGGGCCTGGGCAAGGTCCGTCTGCTGTCCCGACTCGATGCGGACTTTGGCCAGGTTGGCGACGCCGCGGATCTGCGAGAGTTCGTTTCCGCGGAGGTCGGTGTCCCGGTACCGTCCGCCGCCGAACTCGGTGAGCCGGAGTCCGCAGTCCGAGAACACAGCACCGGACAGGTCGCAGTCGGTGAATACGGCCTCGGTGAAGGCGCAGCCGACAAAGGCAACGGGGCCGTCGGCACGCACGTTCTCGAAGCCGGCGTAGTCGAAACGGCACTTCTCGAACAGCACGTCGTCCAGGACCATGCCGTCCAGAGCGGCGCCCATGACCTTGCAGTCGTGGAAGCGGACCCGGGTGAGCTTGCTCCGGCTCCAGCGTGCCGATCCCAGATCACTGCTGTTGATCTCGACGCCGTGGAGATTCAGCGCGTCGAACTCGACATGTTTCGCGCGGACGTCGCTGACTCTGCCGGTGACGAGCTGGATTCCAGTGAGCGCGAGCGAGCGCAGTTCCACGTTCCCGTACGTGAAGTCCTGCACGGTGCCGCGAGGGCTGTCCAACGAATCGACCACGGACAGGTACAGACCGGGCTCATCGAGATCGGGGGTGGTCACAGTGATGCGGCCGAAGGTACGGCTGGCCATGGTGCTCCTTCAACGTGGTCCGCATCCGGTCAATGTTCCCGGCCTCCGTCCCGGCATGAAATGCCGGAAGAAACAGGTGTTCCCATTACCCGGTACCTTTCTGGCCGGCGCCGGAAACCACCCATCTGGCGCGGGTGGAGATGGTTTCGTCATCATGACGAACCCCAAGCTCTACGGGCGGTAGTCATGGGCAAGCACGAGAAGCCCCCACCGGATCTGTCCCAGGGCAAACCACCACCCGGCAACGCCGATGGACAAGTCCCTCCGCCACCGCCTTCCGACGGGAAGCACAAGAAGAAGTAGGCCATGGACAGGCTCGATGCAAGGCGCGCGGAACTCGACCGGGTCATGGAAGAGCGCGGTGCCTGGCCCGACCGGGCGCCGTGGATCCGGGAGGCCGTACGGGCTCTGCCTCGTGACCGCTTCGCCCCGGAGCGGCTCTGGCGGTGGGACGGCCACACCTACGTTCCCGTGGACCGTACCGATGAGCCCGGGGGATGGGCGGACCTTCTCTTCTCCGATCCCGACGCGGCTGCGGTCACCCAGATCACCGAGGGGCTGCCCACATCGAGCCTGTCCTGTCAGGGCATCGTCGTCGACATGCTCGACTCCCTCCTCCTCGAACCCGGACACCAGGTGCTGGAGCTGGGGACGGGGACGGGCTGGAACGCAGCGCTCGCCGCGAGGCGGACCGGGCCCGGCCGGGTCGTCTCGGTCGAGATGGACCCGGAGGTGGGGGAGACCGCTCGCGCCCGGCTCCTGGCGCACGCGCCCGATATCCGGGTCGAGCCGGGTGACGGCTCCCTGGGCGCGCCCGGCAGCGCTCCGTACGACCGGATCATCGCCACCTATGCCGTCGAACACGTCCCGTGGGCCTGGGTCGCGCAGACCCGGCCCGGTGGGCGGATCGTCTTCCCGTGGGGCCGTCTCGGGCACGTCGCGCTCACCGTCGCCGACGACGGCGCTTCGGCACACGGCTGGGTACAGGGCCTGGCGCAGTTCATGCCCGACCGGACCACCGGATCCGGAGCCCGGCCGGGCTTCGCCGAAGTCCGCGGTACGGGGAGACCGGATGACGAGCGCGTCTGGAACCGGGACATCGCCCCGTTGCGGGACGACTGGGACCTCCGGTTCGCGTTGCGGGTCGCCGAGCCCGGCCTTCATTACACGGTGGCGGAGGACAGCGACGGCTGGAACGCCTGGCTTCATGACCAGGACGCCTCCTGGGCGGTGATCGCCGCTCAGGGGGACGGCACGACGATCGCCTCTCAGGGCGGGCCCCGACGCCTGGCCGATCTCTTGGACCAGGTTTGGGGCGAGTGGACGCGGCTGGGCTCTCCCGACCGCTACGCGTACGGACTGACCGTCACTCCCGACCGGCAGTACGCCTGGGCCCTGGACCCCGGGACCGGGCCCCGCTGGTACCGGTCCGCGGGCCCGCTGGATGAGGGCGCCTGACCGGTTCACGGTGCTGCCCCGGGGGATCTCGGGTGCGGGCCGGAGTCGGCTGAAGCACGGGTCCGGCGCGTGGCCGTTGCCGTTCACCGCAGGAGGCGGCACGGGAACGGCCCTCGTCACCCAACCGGTGCAGGGGCGACCTCAACGAGCCCGAGGGCCCTGCTCAGTCGTCTCCGACGGCGCTGTCGGTGCGTGCGGCTAGCCTCACCGCATGTCTCTCACCGTTGAACAATTGGCCGGGTACGTGGACCGGGAACTGGACGGCGATCTGGCGCGCTGGTTCCCCGACGAGCCGTGGGTCGGCATCCCGGAGTCGACCCGTCCGGTCGATCCCTTCCTCGCCAGGCTGCCGGCCGGTGCCGCGACCGCGCTGGCCGGTTTCGACCGCAGGGTCCGCTCGGGAACCCTGCCGCAGTGCCTCGATATATACGACTGGTCGTACGCCTTCGAATTCGAGGCCAACGACTGCCGGATCCTCGACTCCGACTACGAGACGGAGCTGTCCGACGAGGACGTGTGGTCCATCGGCGCCGACGGCGGAGGCAACTACTACGTCGTACTCGCCAATGGGCGGGTCGCGGTGTGGTTCCACGAGGAGGAGGTCATCGAGGCCGATACGCAGTTCGACAACCTCGACGTCTTCCTGTGGTCGATCGTCCGCTACCACGCGGTGCGCGCCGGTGTTCTCGAACTGGCCGCGGTCGAGGCGGACTTCCGCGCCCTCGGGCAGCCCGGAGTGCTGGCGCCGGAGGTCGGGCTGCTCGCCTCACTGTCCTGAGGCCGCGACACCGGGGGCGGCCGTCAGGCGCCCGGCGGCGGTGGGGTCCGCAGGGCTTCGACCGCCAGCCGGGCCGCCGTGCCGATGACCGCGTCCGCCGCCGGGAGCGTCGCCGCCGGGCTGGCCGCCCGGGTGAAGACCGCCACCGCGTAGCGGCCGCCGTCCGGGTAGGCCACCACTCCGACCTCGTTGCGGAGGGTCGGCGCGCTGCCCGTCTTGCCCGCGACCTGGACGTCGTCGAAGGGGAAGCCCGACGCCAGGCGGTGCGGCCAGACCTGGAGGCCGAGGATCCGGCGCATCGCCGCGCAGTGGTCGGGGGCGCCCGCCTCGTCGCGCCAGACGGCGGCGAGCAGGGTGGTCATATCGCGGGGGGTGCTGCGGTTCGTCCGGGCCGGGTCCAGCGCGCGCAGGCCCGCGATCACCCGGGGGTCGGCGAACGCCCTCGGGCCGGCGGGGCCCGCGTCCTTGCGGAGGCTGCCGAGGAAGGAGCCGAAGGTCTCCACCGCCTCCGTACGCGGCATGCCCAGGCGCCGGGTGGTGGCGTTGACCGCATCGAGGCCGACCCGCTCCAGCAGGACGTCGGCGGCCGCGTTGTCGCTGACGCTCATCATCAGAAACGCCGCGTCCCGCAGCGACAGCCGGGCCCCGTCGAGCATGGAGCCCAGGCCCGTCGGGCCCGGCGTGCGGCCGTGCGCGGGGATCTCCGTCTGCTCGGTGAGGTCCAGCCGCCCGGCCGCCGCCGCCTCGTGCAGCGCGACCAGCACGCACAGCTTGTGGACGCTCGCGGTCACCACGGGACGGTCGGCGCCCGCGTCGACCTCGGCGCCGGTGTCGATGTCACGGGCGTGCAGCCAGCCCGTGACCCCGGCCCCGGTGAAGGCCGCGGCGATCCTGGCCCCGGCGCCGGGCGGCGGGGGCGTACGGGGGTGCGATGTCTGCTCGGTCAAATCCAGTACTCCGCTGCGGGGCGCAGGTGCAGGGGGTGCGAGGGCATCGGCACGGCGGCGTCCGATTCGGGCGCCGCGCTACGGCCGAGGGCCTCGGTGACGGTATCGGCGAACGCCCGTACCCCGGCGTCCTCGCCGCGGCCCCGGGGCCAGGCCGCCGAATGCCGCCAGGCCAGCGGGGCACCGGCCAGCGGCCGCCACACCGTCTGCGGGGAGGGGGTGGGGGCGGATTCGGTACGCGGCGCGAACGCCACCGCCCGGCGCGACAGCAGCAGCCCCCGGGTGAAGCTCGTGCCCTGGCCGTGGCGTACCGCCTGCGGGGTGAAACCGTGGCGGGCGCAGGTGGTCAGCAGATCGTCGTAGACCGCCGGGGCCAGCTCCCGCGGGAACAGGATCAGCTCGTACCCGGCCAGCGCGGCCAGTGGCACCGCGTCGAAACCGGCCGCCGGGGCGTCGCCCGGCAGCAGCACGCCCAGATCATGGCGGAGCACCGGGCCCAGTTCGAGACCGGTCACATCGCAGGGGTGCCGGATCAGGCCCACGTCCAGCTCGTGCCGGGCCAGCCGGTCCACCTGCTCCGCCGTCGACAGCTCGTGCAGTTCCAGTTCGACCCCGCGCCCGCGCTCGGTGAAACCGCCGAGGACCGCCGCGACCGTCTCACCGGCGATATCCGGCGACAGCGCGGCGCGCAGCAGCCCGCTGCGGCCCTCCCGGACGCGCCGGGCCGTGGCCGTCAGCGCCTCCGCGGACGCCAGGAGCTGCCGGGCCTCTTCCAGCAGCAGGGTGCCGCTCTTGGTGAGCGTGACCTGACGGGTCGTCCGGTCGAAAAGCCGTACCCCCAGCTCCCGCTCCAACCGCTGGACACGCTGGGACAGCGGCGGCTGGGCCATGCCCAGTCGCCTCGCGGCACGGCCGAAATGTAATTCCTCTGCTACAGCGACAAAGCACTGGACATGCCGGATCAGGTCCACGAGCAGCAATGATATCCGTGCTTGATAAATCCATGACTGATATCGGTCTTGGACGTAACGCCGGACCCGCTGATCTGCTCGGGGTGTCGAACAGCCACTGTGCAGAGGGGTGCGAAAGATGACGAAGATGGATAATTCCGCTGAAGCTGTGGGGCAGGTGCTCGCCGTGTCCCCGGGGCGGTTCTCCCGCCGCGCCGCGCTCGCCGCCCTCGCCGGTCTGGCGGCCGTACCGCTCACCGGCTGTGCCGGGCGGAACGGACCCGCGGAGGGTGCCAAACCCTCGGTGGCGGTGAGCGGACCCGCTCTCGCCGCCGCTGACACCGGCCGTGCCTTCGCCGCGCTGGAGAAGGAGTTCGCCGCCCGGCTCGGCGTCTTCGCCGTCGACACCGGCACCGGCCGTACCGTGCTCCACCGGCCCGACGAACGCTTCGCCTACGCCTCCACCTGCAAGGCCTTCATCGCCGCCGCCATGCTCCGGAAGTTCTCCCTCCGTGAGATGCAGCGGCGCGTCACCTACGGCCCGGAGGTCCTCCAGCCGCATTCACCGATCACCGAACGGAACGTCGGCAAGGACAAGGGCATGACCCTGAGCGAACTCTGCGACGCCACCGTCCGCTACAGCGACAACGCCGCGGCCAACCTCCTCTTCGACGAACTCGGCGGACCCCGCGGGCTCCAGACCGAGCTGCGGTCCGTCGGTGACCGCGTCACCCGCTGCGACCGTTACGAGGTCGAGCTGAGCGACGCCGTCCCCGGCGACCCCCGGGACACCAGCACCGCCCGCGCCCTCGCCACCGATCTGCGGACGTACGTCCTCGGGAACGCCCTGCCGCCGGAGAAGCGGGCCGTCCTCACCGACTGGCTGAAGCGGAACACCACCGGCGACAACGTGATCCGCGCCGGTACGCCGGACGGCTGGCAGGTCGGGGACAAGACCGGCACCGGAGGCTACGGCACCCGCAACGACATCGCGATCGTCTGGCGTCCCGATGCCGCGCCGATCGCGATCGCGGTCCTGTCCCGCAAGGACGTCAAGGGTGCCGAGCACCAGGACGCCCTGATCGCCCGGGCCGCCGAGGTGGCGCTCAACGCCTTCGCCTGAGTGGGCGTCATGGATAGAGCCGTAAGAGGTACTTAGCCGCTGTTTATCCGATGAAATGATCACGCGTGGGGGAGTGAGCAGTCCGTGGACCAAGGTTCGGTGATCACGGAAGGCACCCCTCATGAGACGCATTCCTGGGCGACGGCCCGCCCCGGGCCGTCGGCGCGGCCGGCGCGGAAGCGGTCTGACGGCAGTCTGCTGCGCGTTGGGAGTGGGGTTCTTCGCACTGGCCGCCCCGCCGGTGAGCGCGAGCGCCGCGGATGCTGCGGACGTGGCCGACATCGCGGAGGTCGCGGACGCTGCGGACAGGACTGACGGGGCGGGCGCCGTGACCTCGGAGGCGCCGCGGTCGGATTCCGGAGCGCGCAGGGCCGGGGGTACGGAAAAGGCCGAGCGCCGCGCCGAGAAGTCCCGTACCGCCGGGGACCGTACCAAGAAGTCCCCCAAGCCCAAGCCCAAGGCCAAGCCCAAGGCCAAGCCCAAGGCCGCCCGCACCGGCCGCGCCGACCTCGCCGTGCACTGGGAAGCCGCCACGGAACCCACCGCCACCGCCACCGATACCGCCACCGCCACCGCCCGGCTCGGTGACACCACCGCCACCGCCGGAGCCGCCGGCGCCGAGGCCACCGACAAGGCCCCCGGCCCCCATCCGGACGGCCCCGAGCCCGTCGGGCCCGAAGCCGACTTCACCTACACCTACCGCGTCTCCGTCGTGAACCACGGCCCTTCCCAGGCCGTCGACGTCGTCGTTACCGACCGGCTCCCCGACTCCCTCGTCTTCGTCTCCTCCTCCGACGGCTGTACGGCCGACGGGCAGACGATCACCTGTGGCCCGCTCGCCACTCTCGCCGTCGGCGAGACCCACACCTGGCTGCTCACCGTCCGGCCCGCCGACGACTACACGGGCGACGGTTCCGACATCACCAACGTCGCCACCGTCACCTCCGACACCGAGGACCCCGACAGTGAGAACAACACCGCCGTCCACACCGGCGTCCCCGTCCCCGGCGGCACCGGCAGGGCCGACCTCTCGCTGACGAAGACCGCGCAGCTCCCCCGGGGCCGGGACACCGTCAAGCCCGGCGAGACCTTCACGTACCGCATCACCGTCTACAACAACGGCCCCTCGACGGCCGCCGGTGTCCGCGTCATCGACCCGCTGCCCGCCGCGCTGGCCTTCGTGGACTCCCCGGACGGCTGCCGGATCTCCGACGAGGACGACCGCACGGTCGTCTGCCCGGTGCTGGACCGGCTGCCCGCCGGGGAGTCCACCACCTACGACCTCGTCGTCCGGGTCCGGGAGGACGCCACCACCCGCGGAGGCGGCGGCGGAGGCGGCGGGGACCACTCCGGGCACAGCCGCTGCGCCCTGGAGAACACCGCCTTCGTCACCGCCCTGACCCGGGACCCGGTGCCCGCCAACAACAGCAACCGGCCCGGCACCACCGGCCCCGACGGCGGACCCCTCTACCTCGAACACCCCGGCCACCGGCCCGCCGAGCCCCACCCGCCTCAGAAGCCCCAGGAACCCCATAAGCCCCCGCACCAGCCCCACCAGCTCGCCCACACCGGCAAGGACCTCCCGGGCTGGCTGCCCTGGTCCGCCGGGCTCACCCTGGCCACCGGCGGCGCCCTCGTCCTGCTCTCCCGCCGACACCTCCGCGCCCCCGGGCTGCCGGGCGACCCGGAGGAGGCCCCGCGCCCATGAGACTCCACCCCCGCCGACTCCTGGCGGCACTCTCCTTCGCCCTGGCCACCACCCTGGCCCTGCTGCTCGCCCCGCCGCCCACTCAGGCCGCGGCCCGTGCCGCCGCGCCCCGCGCGATGCTCAGCTTCCCCGTCCACGAGCCCTTCGACAGCGCCGTCGGCAATCTCGGCAGCCTCACCGGCAACGCCAGCTATCAGAGCGGCGGCTGGCTCCGGCTCACCAGCGCGGCCACCAACCAGGCCGGCGGCTGGGAGATGAACGACACCTTCTCCACCGGTCTGGGCATCGTCGCCGAGTTCACGTACGCCACCTACGGCGGCACCACCTTCGACGGAAAGCGCGGCGACGGCCTCACCTTCTTCCTCGCCGACGGCGCCGCAGTCAACGGCACCGGCGCCCCCGGCGGCAGCCTCGGCTACGCCTGCGGCGGCGGCCCGCCCTGCAACCGCGGGGGTGTCCCCGGCGCGTTCCTCGGCATCGGGCTCGACGAGTTCGGCAACTTCTCCTCCAACGGCGTCGGCAACGGCGGCCCCGGCGCCCAGGCCAACCGGATCGTGCTGCGCGGCGGCGGCAACGGGAACACCGGCTACCGCTTCGGCACCTCGGCCGCCGGACCCGGCGGCACCGTCGAGACCCAGGGGCGCGGCGACTACCGCACCGTCCGCGTCACCGTCACGCCCAGCGGCGGCCGGACCCTGGTCTCCATCTGGTCCGACACCGGCCCCGGCACCCCCCTCAACCAGGTCGTCACCGACTACAACGTCTCCGGCATCGCCAACCAGCCCGCCCTCCCCTCGACCCTGAAGGTCGGCTTCTCCGGCGGCACCGGGCTGGCCACCAATATCCACGAGATCGGCGACCTCAAGATCAACGTCCCGGCGGACCTCTCGGTCACCAAGACCGGCAGCCCCGCCACCGCCCGCGCGGGCACCCCCGTCACCTACACCGTCACCGTCGCCAACAGCGCCGCCAACGACGTCACGGGAGCGATCCTGCGGGACGCCGTACCCGGGCTGACCAATGTGACCTGGACCTGCACCGCGACCACCGGCAGCAGCTGCGTCCAGGCATCCGGCAGCGGCAACAGCATCACCGCCTCGTCCAATCTGCTGCGCAACGGCTCGGCGACGTACACCATCAGGGGCACCGCACCCGGCACCCCCGGCCCGCTCACCAACACCGCCACCGTCTTCCCGCCCTCCGACCGCACCGACACCAACTCCGCCAACGACAGCGCGACCGCGACCACCACGGTCACCGCGGTCGCGGACGTGGCGGTGATGAAGGCGGGCATCGGCACCGGGCCGATCACCCCCGGGCAGACCTTCGGCTACCGGGTGACGGCGGGCAACATGGGCCCCTCCGACACCACCAACGTCAGGATCACCGACACCCTGCCGGCCGGACTGACCTTCGTGTCCTCCCCGGACGGCTGTACGGCCTCCGGACAGACCGTCAGCTGCCCGGCCGCGGCGACGATGGCCGCGGGCGGCTCCCAGTCCTGGACGTTCCGGGTGAAACTCGCCGACACCTATACCGGTGACGGCAGCAACCTGGGCAATGTGGCGACCGTCAGCCACGACGTGGCCGACCCGAATCAGGCCAACAACACCACGGGCGCGGTGACCCCGCCGGGCGGGGTGACCGAGCCGCGCGCCGATCTGAGCACGGTGAAGCAGCCGGTGACCACCACGCCCGTCTCCCCCGGGCAGACCTTCGACTACCGGGTCACGGTCACCAACAACGGCCCGTCGGTGGCCCGGGGCGTACAGATCACCGACACCCTGCCCGCGGCCCTGACGTACGTCTCGTCCGCCGACCCCTCCTGTTCGGCCGGCGGGCAGACGGTGAACTGCGCCTCGGCCGCGACGCTGGCCGTCGGCGCGTCCGTGAGCTGGACGTTCCGGGTACGGATCGACCCCGGGTACACGGCGGACGGTACGGCGCTGCGCAATACCGCCACCGCGTCCGCGACCACCGCCGATCCGGTCCCGGGCAACAACAGCGGCACCGGGGGTGTGCCGGGCGGCCGGGTCACCCCGCCCACGGCCGATGTGAAGCTCACCAAGCGAGCCGACTGACCCGGTCCCGTAACCCCGGTGCCCTCCGCATTCCCGGGGCCGCGCCCGCTTCCGTACCCCCGCCCCGCCCCTCTCCGCCTCCTGCCTCCTGCCTCCTGCCTTCCGACTCCCCGCCCCCACGACCCTCCGAGGAATGGACCCGATACGCAATGAGACCGAGCAGCAGACGAGGGCGGCGGCGCCCGCGACCCGTGGTGCGAGCCGTGGTCGCCGCCCTCCTGGCCGGCGCGGCCGTACCCCTGTGGTCCGGCGCCGCCGCGGCAGCACCCCTGACGCCCGCCCGAGTGGTGACGCAACTGGCGGCCCCGGCCGCCACCCCGCCCGGCGGGCTGGTGACGTACACCCTGACCGCGACGAACAACGGCCCCTCGGTCGCGCGTGACGTGGTGGCCACGGACACCCTGCCGGAGGGGCTGGAGTTCGTGTCGTCGGCCGACGGCTGTACGGCGGCCGGGCTGACCGTCACCTGCGGTCCCGAACCGGAGCTGACCGTCGGCGAGACCAAGAACTGGACCTTCGTCGTCCGGATCAGCCCCTCCTACCAGGGCAACGGTTCCGACCTCGGGAACACCGCCACCGCCACCTCCGAGGCCGTGGACCCCGATCCGGGCAACAACAAGACCGACCCGGTGACCCCGACCGGTCCCTTCGACCCGGTCTCCGACCTCAACACCATCAAGACGGCGATCGGTTCCGGTCCGACCGTGCCCGGTGAGGAGTTCCAGTACCGGGTCACCGTCCAGAACACCGGCCCCTCCGACGCCCGGAACGTCACCGCGACCGACAATCTGCCCGCCGGGCTGAGCTTCGTCTCCTCCGGCGACCCCTGTACGGCCTCCGGGCAGCGGGTCACCTGCGGACCGCTCGGAGTGCTCCGCGCCGGGGACAGCGTCTCCTGGACCTTCAAGGTCAAGCTGAGCGACTCCTACACCGGCGACGGCACCAATCTGCGGAACACGGCCACCTCCACCTCCGACTCCGAGGACCCGAAACCCGAGGACAACACCTCGCCGCCGGTGCTGCCGCCCGGCGGGGTCACGCAGCCGCAGGCCGATATCTGGGTCACCAAGCGGCCGACGACCTCCACGGTCATCGCGCCCGGACAGACCTTCCAGTACGCGGTCACCGTCACCAACGACGGTCCGTCGCGGGCCGTGAACGTCACCGGTTCGGACGTCCTCCCGGCCCCGCTGGCCTTCGTCTCGTCGCCGGACGGCTGCACCGCCACCGGGCAGACGGTGAGCTGCGGACCGCAGCCCGCCCTCGCCCCCGGCGCGTCGAAGACCTGGCTGTTCACGGTCCGGCTGGACCAGAACTACCGCGGTGACGGCTCCGATATCCAGAACGTCGCCGTCGTCGACAGCGACACCGGCGACCCGGTCCCGTCGAACAACACCAGCCCGCCCGCCGGACTCCCCGGCAGCGCGGTCAACCAGCCGTACGCGGACCTCGCGGTCACCAAGGAGGCCGTCGGGACGGTGTCCCCGATCCCCGGCCAGACCTTCGACTACCGGATCACGGTCACCAACAACGGTCCGTCGGCGGACGCGTTCAACGTCCGGATCAGCGACGAACTGCCCGCCGGGCTGACGTACGTCTCGTCGTCGCCCGCCGGCTGCACCGTCTCCGGGCAGGCCGTCAACTGCCGCCGGGCCACCCCGCTCCAGGTCGGCCAGTCCGTCGAGTACGTCCTCACGGTCCGCGTCGACCCCGCCTACAAGGGCGACGGCAGCGATCTGCTGAACACCGCCAAGGTCACCGCCGACAACATCGACCCGGCGAGTGAGAACGACACCGACACGGCCACCGTCCCCGGCGGCACGGTCGCGGCCCCGTCCGCGGACCTCGGCATCGTCAAGCGGCCGGTCACCTCGGCGCCGGTCGCGCCCGGCGAGACCTTCGAATACCAGGTGACGGTCACCAACAACGGCCCGTCGCAGGCGGAGGACGTCGAGGTCGACGACGTACTCCCGACCGCACTCACCTTCGTCTCCTCCGACGACGAGTGCATGTCGGGCGACTCGGTGGTCTGCGGACCGCTGCCGACGCTCGCCCCCGGCGCTTCCACGACCTGGGTCTTCCGGGTGAAGCTGGCGCCGGACTACGAGGGCGACGGCTCGGACATCCGGAACACGGCGACGGTCGACTCGTCGACACGGGACCCGGTGTCCTCGAACAACAGCAGTACGACGGGAACGCCGGGCGGCACGGTCCGCAAGCCGACGGCGGACCTCCAGATCACGAAGAAGACTCCGTGATCCCGTGATCGGGAGCCTTGTCCCGTTGGAGAGTTGAGCCGGTCCCGGAGCGGGAAGCCTCCCGCTCCGGGCCGGGCCGGGGCCCGTACCGCCGCCGAAAGGGTGGTGGTACGGGCCCCGGGGCATGCCGTACGGGGGTCAGGAGCGGGGGCGTATCCGGCGGGCGGCCGCCCCCTGCGGGCCCCGCCGCTGCTCCTTCGCCCGCAGGTCCTCCAGCAGCTGGGCCTGGTCGGTGAGGAGCCCGGTGAGGATGGTCCGGGCGACCCGGAGCAGCTCGGCGACCTCGGGGCTGGCGAGCGCGTAGATCACGGCGGAGCCCTCGCGGCGGGTGACGACGAGCCGGGCCCGCCGCAGCACGGCGAGCTGCTGGGAGAGGCTGGCGGCCTCGACCCGGACCTCGGGGAGCAGCTCCGACACCGCGTGCTCCCGCTCGCTGAGCAGCTCCAGGACGCGGATCCGGACCGGGTGGCCCAGGGTTTTGAAGAACTCCGCCTTCAGCTGGTACAGCGGCGCGCTCATCGGTCCGGCCCCGCCGGACGTGTGCGCACCGTGAGCACCGTGAATCGCGTCCCCTGAGAACTCTTCGCCATGCGCTCATCATCGGGCATGGCCCCGGGTCCGTGGGCGGGGCGGCACGTCGTCGCCCGTTCGGCACGTGGCGCCGCAGGGCGCCCGTCAGAGGGGGAGCGTGATCCAGACCGTTTTGCCGCTGCCCGCTTCGTCGGGGAGGACGGACGCGGTGCCGCCGAGACCGAGGGTCAGCTCCATGACCGTCGCGAGCCCGCTGCCGGGCGCCGGGTCGGCGGCCGTGCGGAGGGTGCCGAGGCCGGGCCGGTCCGGATGCCGGTCGTGGACGCCGAAGGCGAAGCTGTCCGGGCCCGCCCCGAGGATGACCGTGAGGGTGGGGGAGAGGTCCGCCGCGTGCCGGACGCTGTTGGTGACCAGTTCGGTGAGGATCAGCAGGGCCGGGTCGACGACCGGGTGGCGGAGCCCGATCCGCCACTCCACCAGGGCCTGTTCGGCGGTCTCACGGGCGGTGCGGACGGACTGGCCCGTGGTGGGGAGGGTGAGGACGAGACGGCGGGGCAGGGTCCGGAGTTCGGCCAGCCCGGGGAGCGACACGGTTCTCGGATCCCCCTCGTACAGCCGGTTCGGCATCAGCTCCCGATTCGGCGTTGCGGTTCGGTACGGCGTTGCGGCATACGGCGGTTGTGCCCATGGTCATCCGTCGGCTGCGGGCACGGCCGATCCGACGGTCCAGCATCCAGCGGATTGCAGGTTTTTGCAATTCGCCAGTCTGCCGGGCCGGGGAGCCCCGGACCGGCCCCGCCCCACCTCTCCGGATCGTCCGCACTTATCGACGATCGCGGCATATGGTTGATATCGGGACTTTTGCTCTGTTTGGACGATCGTCTTCGAACATTTCTTCGAAAAGGTCTATCGTGGGCCCCATCGACATGGGAGGGAGAGTTGTGGCTGGTGAGAGGAGGTACGGATGTCCTTTACGCATCTCCGTACCGCCTCGGGCTACTCCCTCCGCTACGGCGCCAGCCATGTCCACGACCTGGCCCGCCGCGCCGCCGAACGCGGTCTCGACGCGCTCGCGCTGACCGACCGGGACAGCCTCGCGGGCGCGGTACGGCACGCCAAGGCATGTGCCGCCGCCGGGGTACGGCCGCTGTTCGGCGTGGACCTCGGGGTCCCCGCCGTGCCGCAGCCCGGTGCCGCCGGGAGCGGTGACCCGCACCGGACCAGGACGCCCGCGAAGGGCGGCGTCTTCGTCGCCGAGCCCCGGCAGCGGGCCGTCTTCCTCGCGCGCAGCGCGCCCGGCTGGGCCGCGCTGTGCCGGCTGGTGTCGGCCGCGGCGGGCTCCACTGCGGGCTCCGCGACCACCGGTCCCGGCGAGAGCGCGGGCACGGGCGGAGGTACGGGTGCCGCATGGTCCTGCGACGGATCCGACGCGGCGGCCTGGGCGGCTCTCGACCACGCGGCGGGCGGTCCCGGCCGGGACGGCCTGTTCGTGCTGCTCGGCGCCGACTCCGAACCGGGCCGGGCCCTCGCCCGCGGCCGCCCCGACCAGGCCGCCCGGCTCGTCGGCCCCTGGCGCGAACGCTTCGGTGACGCCCTGCGCATCGAGGTCGCCTGCCATGACCGCCCGGGCTCCGGCCCCGGGTCGCTCCGGCTCGCCGCCCGGCTGCTCGGCTTCGCGGAGGAGCAGGGCATCACCCCCGTACTGACGAACGCCGTCCGCTACGCCGACCCCGGCCAGGGCGAGATCGCGGACATCCTGGACTCGGCGCGGCTGCTCGTGCCCGTCGACGCCCGCGACGGCAGCGCCCTCGACGGCGGCGAACGCTGGCTGAAGGACGCCGGTGACATGGAGCGGATCGCCGAACGCGTTGCCGAGGCGGCCGGTGGTGCCGATGCCGTCCGCCGGGCCCGCGCTCTGCTCGCAGCCACCGAGGAGACCGCCGCGGCCTGTGTGGTCGACCCGGGCGAAGCCTTCGGCCTCGGCCGCCTCCATCTGCCCGAGCCGCACCTCATCGGTGCCACCCGGGACTCCGCCGACCGTGAGCTGGCGGCCCGCTGCGCGGGCGCCATGATGCACCGCGGCCACCACCGCGACCCCGGCCGCTGGGACCGTCTGGAGGGCGAGCTGCGGATCATCGCGGGCCTCGGCCTCGCCGGGTACTTCCTCACCATGGCCGAGATCGTCCGGCTCGTGAAGGACATGGGGGTACGGATCGCGGCGCGCGGCTCCGGCGTGGGCTCCCTCGTCGTCCATCTGCTGGGGATGAGCCCGGTCGACCCCGTCGAACACGGGCTGGTCATGGAGCGCTTCCTCTCCCCGTACCGCACCGCCATGCCCGATATCGACCTGGATGTGGAGAGCGCCCGGCGCGTGGAGGTCTACCAGGCAGTGCTGAAACGTTTCGGCAGTGAGCGGGTGGCGACCCTCGCGGTCTATGAGACCTACCGGGCCCGCGGCGCCATCGAGGCCGTCGCCCGGGCCCGCGGCATCGAACCCGACGAGGCCGGGCGGCTGGCCAAGGCATTCCCCCAGATCCGGGCCAAGGACGTCCGCGCGTCCCTGCGCGAGCTGCCCGAACTGCGGGAGGTCGCGGGCGAGGACCACGGCCGGCTGTGGACCCTCGTCGAGGCGCTCGACGGACTGCCGCACGGTATGGCCATGCACCCCTGCGGACTGCTGATCTCCGACGACGGGCTGCTCGACCGCACCCCGACCGTCCCCACCACCCTCGACGGCATCGCCATGGCCCAGTTCGACAAGGAGGACGTCGAGGACACCGGACACATCAAGGCCGATCTCATCGGCGTCCGGATGCAGTCCACGCTCGCGCACGCCGTCGCCGAGATCGAACGCGCCACCGGTGAGCACCTCGACATCGACGACCCCGCGCAGGTCCCGCTCGACGATCCGGCGACGTACGAACTCATCGGCTCCGCACAGACCATGGGCTGCTTCCAGATCGAATCGCCCGGCCAGCGCGATCTGGTACGGCGGCTGCGCCCGCGCACGATCGACGACATCACCCTCGACATCAGCCTCTTCCGGCCGGGGCCGGTCGCCGCCAATATGATCGACCCGCTGATCGCCGTGCGCGACGGGCGGGCCGCGGTCGGCTGTCCGCACACCGATCTGCGGGACATCCTCGCGGAGACCGGCGGCCAGGTCGTCTTCCACGAGCAGGTCATCCGGATCATGCAGACGATGACCGGCTGCGACCTCGGCCAGGCGGACGAGGCCCGGCGCGCCCTCTCCGACCGCGACCGGCAGGGGCGGCTGCGCGCCTGGTTCGCCGACCGGGCCCGGCAGCACGGCTACCCGGCGCAGGTCGTACGGGACGTCTGGAGGATCCTGGAGGGGTTCGGCGCGTACGGCTTCTGCAAGGGGCACGGCGCGGCCTTCGCCCGGCCCACGTACCAGTCCGCGTGGCTCAAGACCCACCGGGCCGCGGCCTTCTACGCCGGGCTGCTCACCCACGATCCGGGGATGTACCACAAGCGGGTGTTCGTCGCGGACGCCCGGCGGCGCGGGGTGCCGGTGCTGCTGCCGGAGGTGAATCTGTCCCACGCGGACACCAGGATCGAACTGGTGTCCGGCGGAAAGAGTAATAAATGGGGTGTACGGCTGGGGTTGGCCCATATCCGGGGCATCAGCGAGGCGGAGACCGCGCGGATCGTCGCGGGCGGGCCCTATGTCTCCCTCACCGACTTCTGGCGCCGTGCCCACCCGAGCCGCCCGGTCGCGGAACGCCTGGCCCGCGTCGGCGCGCTGGACGCGCTGGGCACGGGTGACCGCAGCGGCCGGCGCGAACTGCTGCTGGAGATCGCGGAACTGCACCGCCAGGGGCGGACGGCGCTGGACCCGGGGCAGCTGCCGCTGGGGGAGGCGGCCGCGGGGGGCCGGGCTCCGGCGGGGGCTGTGGTTTCGGCAGGGGCCGCGGCTCCGGCAGGGGCCTCGGCAGCCGTACCGGAACCACCGGCCCCGGACAGCGGGCCGGTCCCGGACGGCGGGCGGACCGGCGGGCTGCCCGCCATGGACGACTGGGATCAGCTCGCCGCCGAACTCGACGTCCTCGACATGGACATCACGCGCCACCTCCTCGACGACCACCGCGCCCTGCTCACCGATATCGGCGCCACGCCCGCCGCCCGGCTCGGTGAACTGCCGCACGGCACCACCGTGCTGGTCGCCGGGGTGAAGACGGCGACCCAGACACCGCCGATCCGCGGCGGCCGGCGGGTCGTCTTCGCCACTCTCGACGACCCCACCGGCCTGTCCGACCTGGCCTTCTTCGAGGACAGCCACGACCGGTGCGCGGCCACGGTCTTCCACAGCGCGCTGCTGCTGGTCCGCGGTACGGTCTCCCGCCCCCGCAACCGGCCGGGCAGCCTCAGCGTCACCGGCGAGGCGGCCTGGGACCTGGCCGAGCTGATCGAACTCCACCGGGACGGCGGCCCGGCGGCGGTCGCGGACCGGCTGACCCGGCGGCAGCCGGGTCCCGGTCACCACGGTGAGCGGCAGCGCCGGGGCCGTACCCTCACCGAGCCCACCGGCTATGTGATGAACGCCTGGGCGGATCTGCGCCCGCCGGGCGTGCCGCTCGTCGGCGGCCGCGCCCTCCACCACGCCAGCCGCGGAAGCGCGGGGTGACGGGCATGATCCTCTATGTGCACTTCGGGCTGCGGGCCGTCGCCGGACTCGGTGACCCGGAGCCGGTCTACCGCAGGCTGGTCGGCCTGGTCGGCGGGGTCACCCCGCTGGTGCAGGCGCTGCCGCCGGACGCGCTGCTGGCCGATGTGGCCGGGGCCCGCAGGTACTTCGACCGGGACGCCCGCGATCTCGCGGCGCTGGTCCGGATGCGGGTGGCGGCGGTCCACGGCATCGACTGCACGGTCGGCGTCGGCCCGAATCCGCTGCTCGCCCGGATCGCGGCCCAGTCGGGCCCGCCGAACGCGATCCGCTGCGCGCCGGCCGGGCCCGAGGAGATCGTGGCGTATCTGGCGCCGCTGCCGGTGGCCGTACTGCCGGGCGCGGGCCCCGCGACGGTCCGTACGCTCGCGCCGTACGGCCTGGTGACGGTCGGGGACCTCCAGCGGGTCCCGGCCGCGACGCTCCAGCGGATCCTGGGCGGTCCGGCGGCCCGGCGGCTCCAGGAGTACGCGCGGGGCGCGGACCCGGCCCGGGTGGTCGCGGCCGCCCCGCCGGAGACGGTGACCGCGGTACGGGAGTTCCCGCGCGACGAGCTGGATCCCGTACGGCACCGGCAGGCGCTGCTGGGGTGCGTGGAGGAGCTGGGCTGGAAGCTGCGGCGCGAGCACCGGGCGGCGGGCGCGCTCGTGCTGACGGTGGGTTACGCGGACCGCTCCAGCACGGTCCGTACCCGGGCCCTGCGCGAACCGACGGCGCATTCGCGGGCGCTGGCGGAGGAGGCTGACCGGATGTACGGGGCGCTGGCGCTCCAGCGGGCCCGGGTCCGCAGCATCGCGCTGCGTGCGCAGGACATCGCCCCGGAGGACCGGTCCGCGCACCAGCTGACCTTCGACCCGTCCGACGACCGGGCCCGCCGTCTGGAGGCGGCGGCGGACCGCGCCCGCGCCCGCTTCGGCCCGGACGCGGTCCATCCGGCGTCGACGGCACCGAAGCCCGCCCCTTGACCTCAAGCTTGGTTCAGGTTGTGGACTGTTCATAGGCGCCGATCACCGGCGCCCCGGGCGGCGCCCGGTTGTCGAAGGAGCAGTCATGACCAGCGATGTTCTTGTCGTAGGAGAGGTGCCGGAGTCGGTTCGGACGGCGGTGACCGGGGTGGTGAAGGCGCTGGAGCGGGCCTTCAACGACAAGGACCCCGTCGCGCTGAGCGAGCAGTTCGCGGAGCGTACGTCGTGGTCGAACGCGCGGGGGCTGCGGCAGGACGACCGGGCGGCGATCGCGGAGTTCAGCGGCCCGGCGATGAAGAGCTTCCTGCGCGACTCGTACGCGCGCTACGACATCGTGAAGCTGCTGGAGCTGGCTCCGGGGGTGATCGCGGTGAATGTGGTGCAGACCCCGACCGACGCCGCGGGCGAGCCGGTGGAGGGGTTGCACGGGGCGACGCTGTACGTGATCTCCGAGCAGCCGGACGGCTGGAAGATCGTCGCGGGCCAGAACACCGCGGTCGAGGCGCCCGCTGCGTGACCGGAAGACCGGCTGCTCGCGGGCCGGGCGCCCGGGGTGCGCGGGGCGCCCGGGGTGCGCGGCGGCGGTGTCTGAGGGGGGCTGTCGGACCCCGCGCGTACTGTGCGCCCATGGCGAACTTCGTACTGGTGGCAGGCGCGTGGCTCGGATCGTGGGCGTGGGACGACGTGGTGCCCGAGCTGCGCGGGTCGGGCCACGGCGTGCATCCGTTGACCCTGTCCGGTCTGGCCGAGAGAGAGGACGAGCCGGTGGGGCGGCAGACCCACGTCCGGGACATCGTCGACGAGGTCGAGCGCCTCGGTCTGCGCGATGTGGTGCTGGTCGGCCACAGCTACGCGGGCATCCCGGTCGGTCAGGCCGCGGAGCTGATCGGCGACCGGCTGGCACGGGTCGTCTTCGTCGACGCGAACGTTCCGGCGGACGGGGAGTCGTTCGTCTCGACCTGGTGGGAGGGCCCGGCGAAGCTGGAGACCGCCCTCGCGGAGAACGGCGGCCTCTGGGCCCCCCTGGCCGCGGCCGACTGCGAGGGCCAGGGCCTCACCGACGATCAGGTCACCCGGTTCGTGACGGGCGCGACCCCGCACCCGGGCGTGTCCCTGGCCGATCCGGCCGTGCTGCCCCGCCCGCTGGGGGAGCTTCCGGCGACGTACATCAAGTGCCTGCTGGACGGCCCCGAGCCGACCTCGGACGTGGCCGAGCTGCTGAAGGGCGAGCGGTGGCGGCTGGTCGAGCTGGACACGGGCCACTGGCCGATGTTCTCCCGGCCGGCCGATCTGGCGCGGATCCTTCTGGACTGCGCGCGGTAGGCCGCTCCGGAGCCCGGGGCGGTGGGGGTGCGTCAGCCGGATGGGGGATTCGGGGTGAGGCCGGGCTCTCTCCGTCTGCCCGTGTCGAGCCGGTGCTCGGTGAGCCGGTAGATGCCGAAGGGAGGGAAGAGGAGGACTCTGGGCGGGTTGTTGGCGACGGCACAGGGCGCGCAGAGGAGGTCGCGGCCTTCCGAGGTGACGCGGAGGGTGGTGACGGGCGCCGTCCAGCAGGCTTCGCAGTGGGTGACGTCGAGGTGGCCGAAGGGTGAGTCGAGGGCGAGGATCACGGCTGGGCTCCGGGGGCGGTCGTGAGGGCGTCGGTGACGGGGGCGGGGCAGATGGTGCGGCCGGGCTGTACCCCTACAGGTGCGGTGGCGGTGCGTCCGCGGATGCAGTAGTGCGCGGAGGAGTCCTTCGAGGACCGTCCGACCCAGGTCCGGCCGGTCCGGTCCGGGGCGGGCGGCCCGTACGGCGACGGGCCGGTCGGGACGGCTGCCGTGGGGCGCGACGATCGGCCTGCGCCCGGTCCGGACTCGGAGGACGGCCCGGGCCTGTTCCTGGTCGGGGCCGGCCCGGGGACGGCGGTTGGTGCGGGGTGGTGCAGGAATCAGGACGACAACCGGAGCCCGCGGGTTGAGGGAAGTCCGTAACCGGTTGAGGGCCCGGTGGACAAGGTTGCGCATACGACGGATCAGCTCTTCTCGCGTTCGCGTACACGGGGGCGGTTGGTCCCGGCCCCGTGCCAGGGGTCGTCCGCGGGGACGGGAGCGTTCCCGTACGCCGTCGACCGGCCGTGAGGACGTACCCGGTCGGCGCTCTTCATCTGATGATCAGGTGATCGGAGTGATAAGGGGTGACGGAGAGAAACGCGGGGTACTTTCCGGGTCCACGACGAGGAGTGAGGGACACCCGTATGCAGAAGAGAGCCCGGTCCGGACGGTGGCGCACCGTACTCACGGCCGCCCTCACGATGGCACTGCTGCCCCTGTGGGCGACGTCGGCGGGTGCCGCCGGTACGGGCGCCGACAGTACGTCAGCGGTCACCAAGACCCGGGTGACCCTGGCCACCGACAGCGTCATCCACGACGACACGTTCGCCCATGTGCTCCAGCAGACGCTGACCCTCGCCGCGGGTGAGAAGCGGCATCTGCGCGCCCGGGCGGAGAGCACGAACTCCATCACGGGCAACGTCGGCAAGACCGTACGGATCTTCTGCAACGACGCCTCGGGCAACCTGGCGAGCGTGGAGGCCGCATCGGCCCGCA
This sequence comes from Streptomyces tsukubensis, assembly GCF_003932715.1. Classification (NCBI taxonomy): domain Bacteria; kingdom Bacillati; phylum Actinomycetota; class Actinomycetes; order Kitasatosporales; family Streptomycetaceae; genus Streptomyces; species Streptomyces tsukubensis. The sequence continues at coordinate 4,507,368 of NZ_CP020700.1, forward strand.
ACCACGAGGGCTACGACACCACCAGCTACGCCGTCCCCGGCCGGCTGCCGCTCTACACCGATCTGCTGTTCACCGCGCCCGCCGCGGGCACCTACACCTGCATCCTCAAGGTCAACGCCTACACCTCCCTGCTGGGCAACCCCCATCTGACGGTGAAGGCGGGCAGCACCTGGCTGGAGTCCGACGACAGCGACCGGGCCGGCGCCCACTGGTGGCAGAACCCCGACTGCGCCAGCAATGCCACCACCGGCACCTGCACCTACGTCGGTGCGGCACCGGCCCAGCCGGATGCCTGGGTCTTCTACAACGACGGAACCGTGCGCCACAAGTGGGAGGCGCATCCCGACGCCGTCACCGTCTCCGCCCAAGCCAACCTCGGACTCACCACCTGCTACGACGAGACCGGTTCCTGCCCGCAGAACATGTGGGGTCCCCCCAAGGGGCCGGGTGCCGTCGTGGACACCCGCTTCGAGCTCGTCCAGCTCGACACCACCGGCCATGCCTGCCGCACCCACCAGCACCAGATCTCCCGCACCGTCGGGGACAACGCCCACCACACCACCGGCTACTACGCCCTGAACAACATCACCATCGAACCCTCCTGCGGCACCCGCACCTTCCTCATGCGCATCTACGTCAAGCACGTCTCCGGCCAGCGAGTGAAGATCGACGGCGCCCAGCGCAACGGCCTCACCCCTCTCACCAGCGGCATCGCCTTCAACAACTTCTGACAGCGGCCCGCCGCGGATCCCGTGATTGTCCGAATCGGGGTCTGTTTCCTCTCCGCGGGGCGCCCTAGGGTGTGACCTCTTCAGCCGGAGATCCCCGGGGGAGGACGTCTCCGTGGACATCGTTACGCTCCTTCCTTTCATCCTGGTGATCGGTGCCGCCGCGCTCATCTGGACTTACGGAGGCAGGGGCCGGGATATCCAAGACAGGCTGCGGCGGGAGCAGGCATTCCTGGCCTCCCTGCCGCCCCGGTCCACGCCCGGGGAACAGACGGACCGGCTCGCGCTGCAGGCCCTCGACCATCTCTGCAGCGCGAGCGGGAGCGCCCCCGACGTCTTCATCGACCTGACCGGTTACTTCGTCCGCATGCGCTGGAACGCCGCGGATGTGCACCACATCATGGGGAGGCTGGACGACCTCGGGTTCGCCCACCAGGTCGTGGGCCCCTACTACCCCATCGGCGAGTACCGCTATCGGGCCACCGTGGCCGGAGTGAGGGAGAACATGGCGAACATCGGCCGCAGGGAGTCCCCTCCCGGGTTCACGATCAACCAGACGTCCACTTCGGGACCGAACACCACCACCGTCAACAGCCCCGGGGCGCAGACGAACGTCCATCACCACCAGTCCCAGGAGGTCACCTTCTCCTACGGGGAGCTGTCACGGCTGCTGCGCGAAGAGGCCACCCGCGTGCCGCAGGACGTGGCCGACACGGCACTCAGCCACGCCGATGCCCTGGACGCCGCGGTGGCCAACGACGCCGAGGAGTCACGTGATCTGGCGGTCGGGCGCATCCAGCGGTTCCTGCTGACGGCGGGCGACGGCTTCCAGGCCACCCAGGCACTGCTGGGCCTCCTCGGCAACTGACCGGCAGACGAACGCGATCTGCCGCAGCGCCCGCCGGGCCTCTCAGCCGAACGACTTCCGGAACGTCTCCTCGAAGGCGGCCCGCACGGGAGCCTTCACGTCCTCCCACCGCAGGCCGAGCTCCTCGGCCCGGTCCGGCAGTTCTTCCTGCACCTCGTCCCAGTGCCACGCGCACCAGAAGCGGACGTCGTCGGCGACGGACTCCCAGCCTCCCGACTGCCGGTAGGCGAAGTCACCGGCCCGCCCTTCGGCCTCCTCGCGTGCCTCCCCGACCAGCTCCGCGACCGCCGCCGCATCGGTGCTCTCCGCCCCCACCCGGTGTTCGTCCACGACCCCGTGCCCGCCTTCCTGATGCCTCTTCCCGCCCTGAACGCGGAAGCTAGCAGCCCGTGTTCCTCCGTGTGAGCGCAATCGCCGGGACCGGCGGCCCCGCGCCGTGGGGGCGCGGGGCCCGTACCCGCTACTGCTCCGCGGGCTCCGGCTCGTACGCGTACTGCTCGGACTGGACCCGGTACATCCTCCGGAACGTGCCCACCGCGTCCGGGGACATCAGATCGGTGAAGGAGCCCTCCTCCACCACCCGGCCGCGTTCCAGCACGTAGATCACGTCGGCGTGGCGGACGCTGTGCAGTCGGTGGGTGATCAGGACGACCGTCTGGCCGTCCGCCGCCATGTTCCGGATCTGGTCGAAGACCCGCTGCTCGGCCTCGGCGTCCAGGGCGCTGGTCGGTTCGTCGACGACCAGGATGCGGGCGTCGCGGTGCCGGGCGCGGGCGATGCCGAGGCGCTGCCACTGGCCGCCGGAGATCTGGTGGCCGCCGCGGTAGCCCCGGGCCAGCAGGGTGTTCCAGCCGCGGGGGAGGGACGCGACCGTCTCGTCGGCGCCCGCGTAGGCCGCCGCCTCGTCGAGCAGGGCGTCGTCCTGGGGGGCCGTGGCGCGGCCGATGGCGACGTTGATACGGGCCGTGAAGGGCCACCGGTAGAAGTCCTGGGCGACCAGGGCGATCCGGTCGAACAGCTCCGCCCGGTCGGCCTCCGTCGCGTCGACGTCGTCCCACATCACCCGGCCCGAGTCGGGCGCGTACAGCCCGCACAGCAGCTTCGCCAGCGTCGACTTGCCGCTGCCGTTGTTGCCGACCAGGGCGACGATCCGGCCGGTGGGGATGGTGACGTCGACCCGGTCCAGCGCGGGGGTGTCGTGGTCGCCGGGGTAGGTGAAGCTGACGTCCTCGAAGCGGATGGACCGGAGCTGCGCGGGCAGCGGGCGGCCGGTCTCCGGGATCAGCCGTTTGTCGGCCTCCTTGCAGAGGGTGTCCAGATCGGAGACGAAGAGGCTCTCCTCGTAGAGGTAGTTGAGCTGGATCACGAGCGCGTCCAGATTGGAGGAGCCGGTACGGATCGCGATGACCGCCGTGCCCGCGACCGCCAGATCCATCGTGCCCGTCCACAGGAGCAGTCCGAGGGTGGTGTAGGTGGCGGCGGTGGCCAGCCCCGTCCAGCCGGAGGCGACCAGTCCGGTACGGGCGGCGAGCCCGGCCAGCCGGGTCTGCTCGCGCTCCCCGGTCTCGGCCATCATCCGGAAGTGCCGCAACAGGAACGGGCCGATGTTGTGGACCCGGACCTCCGGCGCCGCCTGGGCGTCGATCAGCAGCCGGCCGAGGAGCTGACCGGCCCTGGCGTGCTGCACCCAGGTGTGGAACGACACGTACCGGCGGCGCGCGATCGTCAGCGAACTCCATGCGCTGGGCAGCGTCATCAGCATCAGCAGCGGCAGCAGCGCCGGGTGCAGGACGGTGAGCACACCGGCCGCGGCGGCCAGCGAGATGCTCGCGCTCACCACCGACGTACAGAACCGGATCATCCGGCGCGCCGATTCCGCGCCCCACTGCGCCGAGTCCAGCAGTTTGTGGAACTGCTCGTCCTCGACGGCGGACAGTTCGACCCGGGCGACCCGTTCCAGATACTCCTCGGTCGCCACCCGGAACACCTTCGGTTCCAGCCGGCCGGTCCCGGCGGTGGACGCGGACCGCAGCAGCGCGCCGATCACGGCCGTGACGGCGACGACGGTCAGCGCGGGTACGGCGGCGATCAGTTTGTCGACGGTCGCTCCGCCGCCGAGGAGATGCACCAGGACCTGATTGACCGCGATCAGGCCCATGGCCTGGGCGATCCCGCCGCCGATCTCGGCGCCCGCGACCTGCCGCAGCGCCCGCCGGTCGGCGCGGTGGGCGAGGCGGACGGTGGCGGCGATCAGGCCCGGCATCCGGGCGATCATGGCGCGCAGGTTCAGTTCGAGGAAGGAGCCGTCGTGGGTGCTCCAGCCGGCTTCGTAGCGCAGGGGGCCGCCGAAGAGGAGGCGTTCGGACTCCGAGACCTCCTCCTCCGCGCCGTGGGCGCGTTTTCCGCCGGGTCGTGGTGGTGGGGGTGAGGCACGGTCGGGACCGGCCGCCGCGGGTTCGGCGTCGGCCGATGAGGAGCCGGGGCCGGTCGGCGGGGTGTTGCGGTCGGCCGGTGCGGGCCCGGCGTCGGCCGCCGCGGGGCCGGGGTCGGCCGCCGCGGGGCCGGGGCCGGGGTCGGTCGGCTTGCTGCCGCTGTCCGTCGGTGCGGTTCCGGAGTCCGTCGGCGTGGGTCCGGAGTCCGCCGGGATCTTTCCGAGGGCTCCCGGCGGGGAGTTCTCCCTCCGGGGGTCGGGCTGTACGGGCGCGGATGCCGGGCGCGGGGCCCGCACGGTCTTCATCCGCAGCCGGTTCCGGCGGTTCTGAAGGTTCTGCCGGTGGTTCTCGGTCGTCCCGGGTTTCTCCGGGGGTGTGGTTTCTGGGGTCTCCGTGGTTCCGGTATCCCGCTGTGTCATACGAGCCACCCGTCTCGGTCAGTGGATACGTCCCCCCTGCCCACACCCTGCTCCGCCGGGTGTGTCCGGCGGAGATAAAGGGCCGTTTCCACCCCGGGACGGGCCCGTCTGTGCCATGGGGCATGCGCGCCGGGCATATACCTGTGGCTACTACATCTGTGGCTACTGCATCTGTGGCCGCTGCAGCTGTGCCCGGTCCAAGGACACCGCGCGTGACTCCGCCGAACCGGCCGCGAGCCGGGCCGGTCGGCCGCGCGCCGGGCCGGTCAGCGGGACATCTTCGCCGGGCCCGACCCCCACGACGTCCGCCGGACCACCAGCACCGCCACATCGTCGTACCCCGGCTGCGCCGGACCGTCCGACACCAGGCTGTCCGCGAGCGCCTCCAGGTCGGCCGCCCGTTCGCCGCCGCCGTGCTGAGGGCGGGTCACCCACGCGGAGAGCCGTTTCGAGACCGCTGCCACCGCCTCCTCGTACGACCGGTCCGGGGTGTCCACCAGACCGTCGGTGTAGAGCACCAGCACCGAACCAGGTTCGAGCTGTCCGTGGTGCACGGGATACCGGTCGGCGGGGGAGTAGCCGAGCGGCAGCGCGCCGGGGACCTCCAGTTCGCGGACCGTGCCGTCGGGTTCGGCCTGGAGCGGGGCGGGATGTCCGGCGCGGACGATCTGGAGATGGCCGGCGCGCGGTGACACGTCCACGATGCAGCAAGTGGCGAAGCGGTCGGTGTCCAGGCCCCAGAGGGTGCGGTTGCCCCGGGCCATCAGATGCTCGGCACGGTAGCCGTCGTCGGCGTGCGCCCTCAGGGCCGTACGCAACTGTCCCATCACGCCCGCCGCCTGGGCGCTGTGGCCCTCGACGTCCCCGATGACCAGGGACGCGCCGCCGTCCTCGCGGGGCAGCAGATCGAACCAGTCGCCGCCGACCTGCATGCCCTCCGCCGCCGGTACGTACCGGGCGGCGATCTCGTAGCCGGGCAGCCGGGGCAGCGCGCGCGGCATCATCAGCTCCTGGAGGTCGGTCATCCGCCGCCGGAAGAGGTCGGAGAGCCGGGCCCGGGCCAGGGACTGGGTGAGGATGCCCGCGATGGCGGCGGTGACGATCTGGTCGTCGGAGCCGAACTCACGAGGCGACGCATAGGAGATCAGACAGCTGCCGACCGTGCCGTCCGCCGAGGTCAGCGGGATGAAGACATAGGCGCCATGGGCCTTCGCGGGCCGGAATCTGGGGTCGGGGAACCGGGCCTCGTACTCCGCGCGGTTGCGGAAGAAGAGGGGGTGCCCGGCGCGCAGCGCCTCCGCCATCGGGTTGTCGTCCACGGTACCCATCACCCGCAGCCGGTCCAGCGTCTCCCGGGGGTAGCCGACCGCGCCCGCGAGCAGCAGTCTGCCTTCGTGCTCCAGGTGGATGGCGAGCGCGTTGGCGCCCAGTTCGGGCAGGACGGTCTCGGTCATGGTGTCCAGCACGTCCTGGGTGGTGAGCGCGGCGGCGAAGGAGTTGGTGACGTTGAGGACGAACTCCCGCCGGCTTTCGCGGCGCTTCGCCCGCTCCCGCTGGGCGGTGGTGTCCCAGATGACGCCGATCAGCAGCCGGGGCTCGCCGGTCGGGCTGTGCTGGACCGTGCCCTTGGACTCCAGCCAGTGGACCGAGCCGTCGGGCCAGACCACGCGGTGCGCGGCATGGTGCTCACCGGTCTTGAGGCTCTCGTCGAGGACGGTGCGGATCCGCTCGACGTCATCGGGGTGGATGGTGCGCAGGAAGGATTCGGCGAGGGAGTCGAAGCGGTCGGGGTCGAGGCCGAAGAGACGGATGGTGCGCTCGTCGGCGATGACCGTGCCGGAGGGGATGTCCCATTCGTACGAGCCGATGTTGCCGCTGGACATGGCGAGGTCGAGCCGGGTGCGGCCGCTCTTGCTGCGGCGCCGGAAGTCGTGGAGGTCGGTGTCGTGGCGGACGTCCCGGGAGGCGGGCGCGGCGCTCCCGTCCCGTACCCCCGGCTCGGCCGCCCGCTCCGCCCGTTCCGCCTGCTCCCGGACCCGCAGATGCTCCAGCCGGTGCGCGTACACCTCCGCGACCATGATCAGCAGCCGGTCGTCGGCGGGCGGCAGCGGCAGCGGGCCGTCGTACTGCACAACGAGCGTGCCCAGTGCCCGTTCGTCGACCAGCAGGGGTACGACCGCGAAGCGGACCGCGTCCCGCAGGGTGGGGAGGTCCGGATAGCGCTCGGCGAGGTCGTCGGAGAAGCCGTAGACGATCCGGCGCTCGCGTACGGCGACGGCGGCGGGGAGCGGGGAGTCGGGGGCGACCACGGGGAAGCGGTGGACGGCCTCCTCGTCCATGCCCTCGTAGCCGGTGAGCCGGAGCCAGCCGTCGTCGTCGGTGAGGAAGACGGCCCCGCCGTACGCGCCGACGCCGGTCCGGCAGATCCGCAGGGCGGTGGTCAGGAGGGAGTCCGGGTCGGGGCAGGCCAGCAGGCGCAGCACGCCCTCGCGGACGGGGTCCCCGCCGGGTGGGCCGGTGCGGGGGCCCGCCTCCGTACTCGTACCGAAGTCCTCCGCCGTCATCGGCGGTCACCTCCCTCCTCGCGGAGAAGGTCGTTCCGTGGACCCAGTCTCCCCGGGGAGACGGGAACTGTCCTCACGGCCGCCGACGCCGGACGGGCGGCGGCGGGACTCCCTAAGAGGGGGTAAAAAATCTGTTTCTGGTGGTTTATATACCATATAGGACTTTTGGCCTTTCTTTGTGGTCGAGGGGGCGGCGACGCTGGTAGGGACCCTCCGCCCGCAGCGGGGCCCGGTGAGGCCCGGGGCGGGCGCCCCCCAGCAGGAAGCGGAACGCCGTGGCCCCCACACCCGTGGCACCCCCCGATGCGGCCCCCCTCGACGAGACGCTGGTCGCAGGCCTGGTCGAGGACGCGACCCAGGCCCCGTCCATGCACAACGCCCAGCCGTGGATCTTCCACTACGACCCCGGCAGCCGTACGTTCCGGCTCCGCGCCGACAGTGCGCGGGAGCTGCCGCTGGCCGACCCGGACCGGCGGGCGCTGCACATCAGCTGCGCCGCCGCCGTACTCAATCTGCGGGTCGCGGCGGTCCACGCCGGATGGGATCCGGTGGTCGGACTGCTGCCCGACCCCGCCGACCCGGATCTGCTGGCCGAGATCACGCTGCTGCCGCGGCGTCCGGAGTCGTACGAGGAACTCGCCGAGCTGTATCCCGCGCTGCACCGCCGCCACACCAGCCGCGCGCCCTACGGGGACGAGCGCATCGAGGGGTCCCTGCTCGACGTGCTGAGCCGGGCGGCCCTCCTCGAAGGCGCGCACCTCGCCTTCCCCGACACCTTCCACCGGCGGACCATCCTCGACCTGAGCACCGAGGCGCTCGTCCGGGAGCAGGAGGACGCGGGCCACCGGGCGGAGATCGCCCGCTGGGCCGGGGACCCGCCGGAGGGCGGGGGAAGGGACGACGGCATTCCGCGGTACGCGTTCGGGCCGCGGGCACGGGGCGGCGGGGTGCCGGTCCGCGACTTCGGGCCCCAGCCGGGTGCGGGCGGGCCCGCTGCCTCCGCCTCCCCGCTGCTCCCCGACCCCGATTTCGTCCGGGAGTCCGCGGTCTTCGAGGAGTCCCCGCAGCTCGCGCTCCTCGGCACGGTCCGCGACCACCCGGCCGACTGGCTCCGGGCGGGCCAGGCGATGGAACGCGTACTCCTCGAAGCCACCCTGGACGGGCTGGCCACCTCCGTCGCCTCGCAGGCGCTGGAGTGGAGCGACCTGCGGTGGGCGATCCGGGACCCGGCGTCGGCGATGGGCCATGTCCATATGGTCATCCGCCTGGGCTACGGCCCGCCGGGCCCGTCCACGCGCCGCCGCCCGGTCGAAGACGTCCTGTCGATCGGCGGCGACGGCTAGCCGGAGGCCGGTGACGGGGCGACCCGGTGGATCCCCCGGCCGGGCGCCCCGGTGGGCCCGTGGCCCGGGGTGGCCCGAAGGCGCGGCGGACCTGCGGAAGCCCGTACGTACTACCGAGCCTCGTAGCCGCGGGCGGACGGCCTTCCGCAGGGACCGCGCCGCGCCGGGGTCCGCCTCCGGCGGCCGGGCAGTGGATACGCTCCGTCGGGGGCGCCGGCGGCCGGCGCACGGACCATCGGCGGCGTCCCGACAGGCCGCGCAGCCGATTGCGGTGACCACCGCACGTACCCGAGGAGATTCCCATGGCCGCCACCCCGCTGACCGCCGCCCAGCTCGACGAGGCCCTGACCGCGCTCCCCGACTGGACCGCCGACGGCGGCAGGCTCACGGCCGCCTTCACGGTGGACCGGGCCGATGTCCCGGCCCTCTACGCGGCCGTGGCGGCAGCGGAGGACGAGGCGAACCACCACGCGGAGGTGACCATCCTCTACGGCACGATCGGCTTCGCCCTCTCCACCCACGACGCGGGCGACGCGATCACCGCCCTCGACACCACCACGGCGGCCCGCCTCACGGCCCTCGCCCTGGCCCACGGCGCCCGCCCGTCGAACCGCTAGCGATCACTGGCACCGGTCCGCAGTCGCCGTCCGCGATCGTTTACCCGACAACGCGAATACCGGGCGCACCCCGTGGACAGGGCCACGAGGCCGTCCTACCGTCGCTTCCGATGACCGGTACCGGGTACCGGTCCCGAAGAGGAGGGGAGGGCCGGCCGGTATGGAGTTGACCCGTCTCACCGGAAAGCTCGACGACCCCAACTGCGACGATGACGACTGTCCGAACGTCTACCAGACGGCGAGCGGCTCGTTCGTTGTCCAGGGTGAGGTCTCCCATGCGTTCGAGCCGCCGGCAGGCGAGGCCCTGGTGGAGATTCCCGAGGATGTTCTGAGGGCGGCTTTCCGTGCGCTTGGCTGGTGAGGACTGGCGTCGGTTCTTCGACGCATTCGGGCGAGAGGCATGGCGTTTCGAGGCGCAGCCCGTCTACACGATGCCCAGAGAGCAGGAGAATGTCGCCCGATTCCTTCGAGGAGAGGCGAAACCCGCAGAACACAACGCCCGATGGCACGAGCGGGTGCATTCCTATGTGCAGTCCGGGCGGACCATCGGACGGGTTCGCATCGTTCGGCAGCCGCTCACCGATTATCAGCGGTATCAGTTCGCCTGGGGAATCCCCGGAAATATCGCCGCCGGTGAGGACATCCGTGTCCTGGACGTGACCTCGCACGACTACGGACTTCCGCTCTCCGGGGGGCGGGACTGGTGGATGTTCGACCGGGCCCGTATCGCCCATCTCAACTTCGGACCGGACGGAACCCAGATTAACCGCGAAGCTTACGAGGGCGATCCTGCCCCCTACCAGGAGTGGCAGCGCATTGCCTTGGAGTATGCGGTGCCCTTCGAGGAGTTCGTGAAAGGCCTTGACGTTTGACCCGGGGCAGTTGGGCAGGTCCAAGGCCGATCTTGCGGAAGCCCTCGGAGCACTGCGCCGACGGGCGGGCCGGACACAGGTCTGGCTTGCCCGTCGCTGCAATATGTCCCAGACCAAGCTCAGCAACATCGAAACCGGTCGGATCACACCAGGCCTCGTGGATGTCGAGCTGATCCTCAAAGCCTTGGGCACACCCCGGGAAACCGCGGCGCAGATGACAGCGCTGGCACGCCTCGCCCACACGGAGTGGCAGGGCAAGCGGGCATCGTGGCGCCGAGGCGTGGACAAGCGGCAGGCGGAGCTGGCCGGTCTCGAAGCGAAGGCAGTAGAGCTTCGGTACTTCCTGCCCGCCATGGTGACAGGGCTCCTGGCAACCCCTGCCTACATGCGTGCCGGTCTGGCCCATGTGCCGGGGGACATGTCCGGCACTCTCGCCAGGAAGCTGGAGCGGCAGGCAGTACTTCATGACAGCGGGAAGCGGTTCACCTTTCTGCTGACCGAGCAGGCAGTGCGATGGCCCGTGACGTCGCACGAGTCGATGGCCGCACAGTTGGACCGTCTGATATCCCTGTCGCATCTGCCTGGTGTTCGCATCGGTGTTCTTCCCTTCGTGCTGCCCGGTGTGCGCGGTCCGATGAACACGTTCACCGTCTACGACGAACGCCTGGTCACTGTCGAGACATTCACCGGGCGGCTCGTCTTCCGTGACGTCAGGGACATTGCCGACCACCTTGAAATCTTCTCCTCGTACGAACGGATCGCTTCGTTCGGCGACGAGGCCAGGGATCTTCTCCGAAAGTGGGCGGGCATCTACCGCTCGTGATCGTTTATCCGGTAACGCGAATACCCTGGCTCTTCGGCTGTCTACTCTGAAAATCTGCTGGAAGGAAGGTCGATGCATCTCGGCTTCAGGAGGAAATGACATGACGACAGCCCGTCGGGGGAGTTCGGATCTTCTGCATCTGATCAGCCCTGAACTACGTGCCGACCTGATTGCCGTCGTTCGTGACGACTACTGGTCCGATCTCTCCGACGAGCTCGGTGAACGTGGCGTCGGCCAGCTCGTCGCCTTCCTGGCGACCGCTGCGAAGACCTCGGGCAGGATGACGCCGAGTCTTCGTGTGGACTTGTTCTGGCACGCCTTCTTACTGCACAGCAAGCCCTATGCCGAGTTCTGCGCTTCCATTGGAGCCGGGTTCATCCACCACGTGCCGGACCGCAACGGACACGACCCCCGCGCGGGAAGGGCGGCCATGGCGCGCACAAGGGACACCATCCGGGCGGCCGGGCACGCCGTCGACCCCGAGTTCTGGCCCGGAGACGGTGCAGCCGACTGCAGTCAGAGCTATGCGGGCTGCTCCGACAGCCCCGTCAACACTTAGCCCGCCCGTCACTCCAGCCGCCCGGACCTGTCCGGGTGGCTTCCGCGGAACGGAAGGAGCAGCACTGCCGTGGCCGAGGCCCCGAGTGCCGCATGGGATGTCTACGCCCGCACAGCGCCGACGCGGCGGGCGGTGAATTCTCGTGGGGAGAAAACCTGGTTCAACTGGACCCAGCACGCCGATCACGGCCCTGGGGCGGAGGTTCTGGGGCTGGGCGCAGGCGGAAAGGCAGTGGACCTGGGATGCGGAAGCGGTGGGAACGCAGCGCACCTTGCCCGGCTCGGAATGCGAGCCGTGGGGGTTGATCTCTCCGCTCGACAGCTCGCCAGGGCGCGTGAGCGGTGGGGGGAGACCGGTGGTGTGGAGTGGGTGGAGCGCGACGCCCTCGACTGGCTGACGGCCGGGCCCGGCGGCTGGGACGCCGTGTACAGCGTCTTCGGAGCCGCTTGGTTCACCGATCCGGAGCTGCTGGCGCCGACAGTGTACGCCGGGCTACGGGACGGTGGCGTATTTGCGTTCTCGCATCGGCCGCCGGTTGAAGGGTGCTACGGGCGGCAAGCGGCCTTCATCCCACGGGGGGAGGGCGAGGACCCCGCTGTTGTCACGCGCTGGGACCACCCACCGGAAACCTGGTGCGAGTTGCTGCAAGGCTGCGGCTACAAGGACGTGACGGCCACGGTGATCCCTCCTCCCGAGCAGGGCCCCCGCCGGGCGGGGACCCTGCTCGTCCGCGGGGTGCGTGGTGCGGGCAGCCGAGCCGGGTGACCGGATCGGACCGGGGTCACGCGGCCGTCGTGTACGGGATCGGGGCCGGTTCGGACGGGGCGGTGGAGCGGGGGGTCGGATGGTCGTTCGGTACGGGCTCCGCGCGGGTCGCCGCCTCCTGGAGCTCGCGGTCGATCGCCCGGTCGCGGGCCGCGCCGAGCAGGGACGGGAGGGTGACGAATGCGGTCAGGGCGGTCACGGCGAGGTAGCTCCAGAGTGTGTTCATGCCCTCAACTGTCCCCGTGCGCACCGCTCGACAGCAGTGGCAGAACTGTCATGAATCTTCGATTTACTGCCACTCTGCCGAGGTGCCCGTGGCACACTGGCGAACATGCTGAGCAATGTGGCGGTACCACTGCTCGACACGGTCCACCCCTTCGAACTCGGGGTGCTCTGTGAGGTGTTCGGCCTCGACCGCAGCGACGACGGCATGCCCGTCTACGACTTCGCCGTCGTCTCCGCCGAAGGGCCCACGCTCTCCACCCACGCGGGATTCACCATCACCACCCCGCACGGTCTGGAGCGCCTGGAAGAGGCCGATCTGATCGCCGTCCCGACCGGCGGCTCCTATCCCACCCGCGGCTATCCCGAGGAGCTCCTCGCCGCGCTGCGCCGCGCCGTCGACCGGGGCGCGCGGGTGCTGAGCGTGTGTTCCGGTGCCTTCGTCCTGGGGGCGGCCGGTCTCCTCGACGACCGGCGGTGCACGACCCACTGGCGGTACAGCGCCGCCCTGGCACGCCGCTTTCCGCGGGCCGTGATCGACCCCGACGTGCTGTACGTGGACGCCGGACCGGTCGTCACCTCCGCGGGTACGGCCGCGGCCATCGACGCCTGCCTGCACATCCTGCGCCAGGAGCACGGCCCCGAAGTCGCCAACTACATCTCGCGCCGCATGGTCGTCCCGCCGCACCGCGACGGCGGGCAGGCGCAGTACATCACGCACCCCCTGCCGCGCAGCCGCTGCGACACCGTGGCCGGGACCCTCGACTGGATGGAGCGCCACCTCCGGGACGACATCACCGTCGACCAGCTCGCCGAACGCGCCCATATGTCCCCGCGGACCTTCGCCCGCCGCTTCCTCCAGGAGACCGGCACCACCCCGTACCGCTGGCTGCTGCGCCAACGTGTCCTCAAGGCGCAGGAGTTGCTGGAGTCCACCGACGAGACGATGGACGTGATCGCCGACCACTGCGGTTTCGGCAACGCGGCCGCGCTGCGCCACCACTTCCTGCGCACCCTCGACACCACCCCGAACGCCTACCGCCGGACGTTCCGCGGCGATCCGGGCGTGAAGGACGGCGGTCGCCGCGCCACCGTCTGAGCGATTCCCCGCCTCCCGGTGTCATTTCGCGTCCGCGTAGCACTCCACCGCCGCCGTCGTGAACGGGAAGCGGACCGGGGTGCCGCCGAAGGCGATCCGGCCCGCCAGGGCGCCCGCCTCGCGGATTGCCTCCGTCACCGCCTCGGTCTCCTCCGCCGGGCAGTGGACCACGACCTCGTCGTGCACGAAGAACACCAGCTCGGCGCGGAGTCCCGCGGTCGCCCGGCGCAGGGCGGCCAGCATCAGCAGGGCCCAGTCCGCGGCGGCGCCCTGGACCACGAAGTTACGGGTGAAGCGGCCGCGGGCACGGGCGTCGGAGCCGCCGGAGCCCGGGGCGCCGCCCTCGTCGTCCTGCGGCAGCCCCGCCTCCTCCGCGTCCGCGGCGCCCGACACCGGGGGACACGTACGTCCGAGGTACGTCCGGACCAGCCGGCCCTCCTCGCCCGCGCGGGCCGCGTCGTCCACATAGGCGACCGCCGCCGGGAAGCGCCGCCGCAGCGCCGCGAGGTTCTTCAGGCCGTCGCCCGACGTCTGCCCGTAGATCGCGCCCAGCAGCGCCAGCTTGGCGTGCTCCCGGTCGCCCGCGAACGCGCGCGTCGACAGCAGCGAGTACAGATCGCCGTCATGGCCCGCGACCTCCATCAGACCGGGGTCGCGGGAGACCGCCGCCAGCACCCTCGGCTCCATCTGGTCCGCGTCGGCGACCACCAGCCGCCAGCCCTCGTCCGCGACCACCGCCCGCCGGATGACCCGGGGGATCTGGAGCGCGCCCCCGCCGTTCGTCGTCCACCGCCCGGAGACCGAGCCGCCGGGCAGATAGCCGGGCCGGAACCGGCCGTCCCGCACCCAGTCCGCCAGCCACCCCCAACCGTGCGCCACCCAGATCCGGTACAGCTTCTTGTACTCGACGAGCGGCTTCACCGCCGGGTGGTCGATCTCCTCCAGCTCCCAGCGGCGAGTCGACCGCAGCCTGACGCCCGCCTCCGCGAACGCCTTGACCACATCCGCCGGCAGATCCGGCCGCACCCGCCGCCCGAACGCCGCCGACACCTCGTCCGCGAGCTGCGCCAGCCGCCGCGGCTCCCCGCCGCCCGCGTACCGCTCGCCGAGCAGCTCCTCAAGGAGCCGCCGGTGCACATCGGCCCGCCACGGCAGCCCCGCCCGGTTCATCTCCGACGCGACCAGCATCCCGGCCGACTCGGCGGCCGTCAGCAGCCGCATCCGGCCCGGATGCGCCGTCGCGTCATGGCGGCGCTGCTGCTCCGCGTACACCTCCAGCAGGGACTCCAGCGGCACCGGCACCGGCCGCGGCTCGAACAGCGACGACTGGGCACCCGGCTCGGCCGCACGCTGCGGCGGATCGGGCGGTACGGGCTGCCGCCGCAGCCGGGCCAGCGCGGCCGCGGCCGACCGGGGCTCCCCGAACCGGCCCTCGTGCCCGAGGAGCAGCAGTTCGGCGTCCTCGATGTCGTAACACCGCTCCACCGGGACCCCGGCCGCCAGCAGCCGGGGATAGACGTCGAACGTGGACCGCCACACCCAGCGGCCCACCTCCGGCCGCGACCGGACCGCCCCGACGAGATCCGGCTCCTCGACCACCGGCCCGGCGGGCAGCCCGTCGGGGCGCAGGGGGACGAGCCGTGCCCCGTCGCCCTCCTCCGCCGCCGCGATCGCCCACCGTTCCGCCATAACGGGAAGTCTGTCAGGAGGGTCCGACAACGCCTCGCGGCGCGCGTACCGGCCGGGCGGGAGGCAGGGAACCGGACCATCACCGGAAAGATCACGGGCAGGCCGGGGCCGAGCCTCACGCACGACCTAGGATCGGCGCTTTCCTGGCCGTCCACTGCCCGGGCGCCGCGGGGAGCGTTGCAGGGATTCACCGAGGGGGACTCATGACACGTCACGGCATCCGTACGGCCTTCACCGGCGGCGCGGCGGTGCTCGCACTGCTGACCACCGGGTGCAGCGACTCCGGCTCCGGTTCGAATTCCGGTTCCGGTTCCGGTTCTCGTCCCGGACCCGACCCGAAGATCAAAACCCAGCGGATCGGCGCGGCGGGCGGCGCCTGCGACCTGCCCTTCACCTTCGACGCGCCCGCCGACTGGAAGGTCGCTCCCGCGAGCGCGGAGGCGATGGGCGGCTTCACCATGGGGATGGCCGAGATGGTCTGCGAACTGGACGCCCGCCACGCCGGGGTCTCCGGTTTCGTCCGGCTCTGGAACGATCCGACGCAGAGCGCGACCTCCCGTCTCGTGCTGGAGGGCTTCGTCTCCGAAAGCCCTCTGAAGAAGGTGCGGAACGTCGAGTACCGGGAGGTGAAGGCGGGCCCCTACCCGGCCGTCGAGGTCTCCTACGAGGGCGACCACGAACTCTGGGGGGAAGGCCAGCAGGAGCGGCATCTCGCCTTCGAGACCGCCAAGGGCTTCACCGTGATCGACATCGACGCCCAGCACACCCCGGCCCACGGGGAACTGCTGCCCGAGTACGAGCGGATCCGGAAGACCCTCCGGGAGTCCTGAGTCGCGGGCGCCATGGGCCTGGTCTCCCGGCCCGCGGCGCCCGCCCCGCATCATGGAGGGATGAGCACCGCCCCCACGCCGCAGACCACCGTCGAGCGGGCCCTGGCGACCGCGCTGTACGCCCGGGACTCCGGGGCCCGGGACCGGTCCGTCGAGACCGCACTCGACACCGCGGCCTCCCTCCTCGCCGCCGACCCCGGCGCCGACGCCGAGCTGGCCCGGCGGGGCGAGGAGTTCGTCCGCAGGGCCTGGGAGCGGGGCTGGCAGCCCGCCGACGTCGTCCGGATCGTCCGCCGCGATCTCGGTGAACCGCAGCTACGG
This sequence comes from Streptomyces tsukubensis, assembly GCF_003932715.1. Taxonomy (NCBI): domain Bacteria; kingdom Bacillati; phylum Actinomycetota; class Actinomycetes; order Kitasatosporales; family Streptomycetaceae; genus Streptomyces; species Streptomyces tsukubensis. Next base: position 4,523,519 of record NZ_CP020700.1, read on the forward strand.
ATCGCGGCCGAACTGATCCGCACCGAATCCCGCCGCTACCCGGAGGCGACCCTTCCGGCGCGCTGGGCGGGACAGCTCGCGGCCCTCGGCCCCGACTCCGTACCGCCGTGGCAGGCCCCCGACCGCTTCTCGTACGCCACCGCCGCGCTGGAGCTGTACCGGCTGCTGCTGCGGCTGCCCGCCGTCGAACCCGTCGGCCCGGTGCCGGGGGAGTCCCCCGCGACCGCGGCGCCGCGCTCCGTACACGAACCGAAAGCGCTCACGCGGATACGGGCGCTGCTCGCCAAGGCCGAGGCCACCGACTATCCGGAGGAGGCCGAGGCACTGTCCGCCAAGGCCCAGGAGCTGGCCGCCCGGCACAGCATCGACGCGGCGGCGCTCGACGCGGGCGGCGAGGGGCGGACGGTCCCCGGCGCCTGCCGGATCGGCGTCGAGCCGCCGTACGAGACCGCCAAGGCGATCCTGCTCGACGCCGTCGCCGAGGCGAACCGCTGCCGCGCCGTCTGGAACAGCGCCTACGACTTCTCGACGGTCGTCGGCTACGCGGCCGACCTCGACGCCGTCGAGCTGCTGTACACCTCGCTGCTGGTCCAGGGCACGGCCGCGATGACCCGTGCCGAGGCGTCCCAGCGGGCCGGCGGCCGGAAGCGGACGAAGACGTTCCGGCAGTCGTTCCTGATGGCGTACGCGTCCCGGGTCGGGGAGCGGCTGACCGCGGCGGCCGAAGCGGTGTCGGGGGCGGCTCCCGCGGGGCTGCTGCCGGTGCTCGCGACCCGCGAGGTCGCCGTCGGCGCCCGTACCGACGAACTGTTCCCGCGGACGACGGCGACCCGGGTCCGCGGCGTTGGCGACGAGGCCGGCTGGACCGAGGGCCGCGCGGCGGCCGACGCGGCCCGCGTCCACCCCGAACGCCGCGGGGTGCGGGGGCCGGGGCCGGGGCAGGGCGGCGGCTGAGCGGCGGGGTCGCGGCCGGGCGGGAGCGGGGCGCCGCGCGGTACGGGCGCGGCCGAGGGCGACCGAGGGCGACCGAGCGGCGGGGCGGGGGCGCGGGGGCGCGGGGGCGCGGCTGAGCGACGGGGACGGGGGGCATGGCGCGCCGCGCCGCGCGGCGGGGACGGGGCAAGGCAGAGCAGGGCGCCGTGGGGCCGGGCCCGGCCCGGGCGCCCCGGGGCCGCGGGCCGCGACCGGCCCGAAACTTCCCGCGGCTCCCCGGGAACTCACCCGGCTTGCGGTACGACTACTCAGGCGACAGGGCACGGCCAATGCTCCACCCGGTCCCCTCACCCGGTCCCCCCACCCGGTCCGGCCCGCGCCCCCTTCGCCCCCACCGGAGGACCCCACACCATGCCCGTTCCCCTCCCCCACTGTCCCGGGAAGGCCCCGGCCGTCGTCCACGAGCACATCACCGACGCCCTCAAGGCCCCCGCCTTCGTCCGGCTCACCCCCACCACCGTCCTCGCCCGCTTCGAGACGATGAAGGTGTACGCCGCCCTCGGCGCCGTACGCACCCTGCTGGAGTCCGGCCGGATCGGACCCGGCCACACCGTCGTCGACAGCTCCAGCGGTATCTACGCGCTGGCGCTCGCCCTCGCCTGCCACCGCTACGGGCTCCGCTGCCATATCGTCGCCTCCACCACGGTCGACGCCGGCCTCCGCGCCCAGCTCGACGTCCTGGGCGCGACCGTCGACCAGATGCCCCCGTCGCACAGCCTCCGCCTCGACCAGGAGCGGCGGGTCCGGCACGTCCGGGCGCTCCTCGCCGGGCGGCCCGACGTCCACTGGATGCGGCAGTACCACGACCGGGTCCACCACGCGGGCTACCGCGAGTTCGCCGGGCTCGTCACCGCCGCCCTGCCGCCCGGGCCGCTCACCGTCGTCGGCGCGGTCGGCACCGGCGCGTCCACCGGCGGGCTGACGGCGGCCCTGCGCGAGAGCGGCCGCCGGGTGCGGCTGATCGGGGTCCAGCCCTTCGGCAGTGTCACGTTCGGCAGCGAGGGCTTCAGCGATCCGGAGGCCATCATCGCCGGAATCGGCAGCTCCATCCCGTTCGGCAATGTCCGGCACGAGCTGTACGACACCCTGCACTGGCTGGACTTCCGGCACGCCATGGCGGGCACGGTGGAACTCCTGCGCCGCCACGCCGTCTTCGCGGGGCTCTCGACGGGGGCCGCACATCTCGTCGCCCGCTGGGAGGCCGCCGGGGACCGCCCGGGCTGCGATCCGGACGATCCGGACGCCCCGGCTCCCGGTACGTACCTCGTGCTCGGCGCCGACACCGGCCACCGCTACACCGAACGCGTCTTCGCCCGCCACACCGAGGCGCTGGACCCGGCCGCCCTGCGCCCCGAACGGATCACCGGCCTCGGTGAACTGCGGCCCCCGTGGGCGGTCATGGAGTGGGCGGGCCGCGCCGCCCCGCCGGGCGCGGTGGCCCGCACGGAACCGCTGACCTGCACGGACCCGGCGACCTGCGCGGACCCACTGACCTGTACGGACCCGGCGACCCGTACGGACCCGCTGATCCGTACGGAGGACACGGCGGCCCGTAGAGACCCTGTGACCTGTACGGACCCGGTGACCTCCGGAGGCCCCCGATGACCATCGCCGCCCTCGAAGCCCTCTCCTTCGGCCTCGAACGCCTCGCGCTCGCCGCCGCCGTCGCCGGACACCGGCTCGTCCTCCTCACCTCCGACCGCACGGTCTACCGCCACGAGCTGGCGGCCATGCCCGACGGCATCCTCGACGTCGTCGACACCGACACCACCGACCAGGACGCCGTACGCCGCGCCCTGGCCGCCCTCCCCGATCTCGCCGGACTGGTCAACACCACCGACACCTGGAGCGTCCCGGCCGCCGATCTCGCCGCCGAGCTGGGGCTGCCCGGGCCCGATCCGGCGGCCGTACGCGTCCTGCGCGACAAGGCCCTCGTCCGGCAGCGGCTGTACGCGGCCGGGCTCAGCCGGGGCACCGCGACCGGGGACCTCGGCGCCGTCGAACTGCCCGCCGTGCTGAAGGACTCGGCGGGCACCTCGTCGCGGGCGGTGTGGATCGTCCACGACGAGAGCGGGCTGCGGACCGCACTCGCCGAGGCGGCGTCGGGCCGGGCGGGCCTGAAGGGGCGGCTGTTCGCCGAGCCGTTCCTCGCCGGGCCGCTGTACAGCGCGGAGACCCTGAGCTGGAAGGGGGAGACCCGGCTGCTGGGCGTCGCCAGCAGGCTGACCTCGCGGTCCCCCGCCGTACGGGAGGAAGGCGCGGCCTTCCCGGTCGCCCTGCCGCCCGGCGAACGCGAGGCCGTCGCCCGCTGGGTCGCGGAGGTCCTCGCCGCCGCCGGACACGACCGGGGCTTCGCCCATGTCGAGTACGTCCACACCGCCCACGGCCCCGAACTCGTCGAGATCAACCGGCGGATCGGCGGCGCCCTGATCGGTGAGGCGCTCTGCCGGGCCCTGGGCGCGGACGTCTACGACGCCCTGGTCGAAACCACCCTCGGCCGGCGGCCGTCCCTGATGGACGGGCCCCTGGTGGCCCCCTTCGAGGGGCCCGCCGTCGCGTTCGTCCTCGTCTACCCGGACCGGCCCGGGACCCTGACCGGATGGCAGGGCCTCGACGGGCTCGCCGCGTTCCCCGGCACGGTGGAGTGGTATCCCGTACGCGCCCCGGGGGACACCGTCACGGACCTCGGGGACCAGCGCGGCTGCACCGGGATGGTGCTCGCGGAGGCGGCCACGGCCGAACTGGCGCAGCACCGGGCGTGGTGCGCGGCGGCGACCGTACGGCCGCTGATGGCGGATGGCTAGGCCGGCACGGCCCAGGGCCCGGGCGTTGTGAGGGCCGGAACGGCAGGCAAGGGGGCGGGGCGCCGTGCGCCGCTCACCCGCCACCAGTTGCTGCTCCTGGGCGCCTCGTTCCTGATCACGGTCGGCAGCTTCGCCGTCCTGCCGTATATGTCCGTTCTCCTCCACGGCAGGTGGGGGCTGGGGCTCGGCACGGTCGGCGCGGTATTGGCGGCCGCCTCCCTCATCCAGTTCGGCGGGGGAGTGTTCGGGGCCGCGCTGGCCCGCCGGATCGGGCTGCGGGCCACGATGCTGACCGCGCTGACGGTCCGTACGGCCGGCTTCGCCTGTTTCGCCCCGGGCGGCGGCGGGCCGGTGCTCGCGGTGGTGGCGCTGCTGCTGGTGTCGGCCGGTGCGGCGCTGTACCTCCCCGCCAACAAGGCGTATCTGGTCGCGGGCCGGCCGGAGGAGGAGCGGCCGAGGCTGCTGGCGCTCAGCGGCTCGGCGTTCACCACGGGCGTCGCGCTGGGGCCGGTGGCGGCGGCGCCGTTCGTCCTGAGCGAGCCGACGGCGCTGTTCGGTGCGGTCGCGCTGCTGTTCGCGGCGGTGTGCGGGGCGCATGCGCTGCTGCCGCCGGTACAGGACGGCGACCGGACGAGCCGGACGGGCCGGACGGGCCGGACGGACCGGGGTACCGGGGTGCGGGGGCGCCCGCCGCGGGAGCCCTTCGCGCCCGCGGAGCGTGCCCCCTTCGCGTACGCCCTCCTCTCGGTCTACGTCTTCATGTACTTCCAGCACTATCTGGCGCTGTACGCGATCCCCCGGATGTCCGCCGCCTCCTACGGTTTCCTGCTGATGGCGTACGCGCTGCTGCTCGCCGTCCTCCAGCCGCTGCTGGCCCGGTGGACGGCGGAGCTGCCGTACGGGCGGGCGCTGCGGCTGGGCTTCGGCGCGATGGCGCTGGGCACGGCCGGGCTGGCGACCGGCGGGCCGGTGGGGATCGCGGCGGGGGCCGCGCTGATGTGCTGGGCCGAGGCCGTGCTGTTCCTCCGCAACGAGCTGGAGGCGCTCGCCGGATCGGCCGCGCCCGCCGCGACCGTCTTCGGCCGTCAGCGGCTGGCGGCGGGCTTCGGCGCGGCGGCGGCCGCCCTGTTCGGCGGCCCGCTGTACGGGGCCGCCGAACGGGCGGGTGACACGGGCCTGTTCTGGCTGGCGGTGGCCGCCCAGAGCCTGCTGCTGCCGGTGGCGGGGTGGGCGGTGGGCCGGGCCCGGCGGGATCAGGCGGCGGCGAGAACCACAGCCCCGGCCGCGGTTCCGGCACCGGGCTCCGGGCCTGCCTCCGCTTCCCCTTCCGGTTCCGGTTCCGGTTCGGGGAGCTGATTCAGCCAGACCCCGGCCAGCTCGCGCCGGGCCCTGGCCACCCGGGATCTTATGGTCCCCACCGGGCAGCCCAGGAGGTCCGCGGCCTCCGCGTAGGAGAGGCCGAGGAGCCGGGTCAGTACGAACGCCTGGCGGCGCCCCGGCTCCAGTGCGCACAGCGCGTCCCGGAACGCCACGGACTCCTCGAAGCCGGGTGTCTGCCGGAGCTGCTGGGCGTGTTCGGCCGCGCCCAGCCAGTCGTCGGCGGTATCGGCGATCCGGGGCCGGGCCGCGGCCCGCCGGATGCCGTCGACGACCACCCTGCGGGCGATCGTCAGCAGCCAGGTCCGTGCCGAACTGCGTCCGGCGAAGCCGCTGAGGCTGGTCAGGGCGCGGGCGTAGGTCTCCTGCGCCAGATCGTCCGCGCCGCCGGGCGCGTCGAGGGGGCCGCCGCCGTACGTCAGACGGCTGACGAAGCGTCGTACGTCCTCGTACGTCGCCTCCACGAACAACTCCGTGGCCCGGCGGTCGCCGGAGCCCGCGGCCAGGGCCCAGTCGGTGATCTGGGCGTCCCGGCGGCCCGGGCCGTGGTCCTGCGCGGCACGGATGTCAACGGGTGAATAGAGCATGACAAAAAGTCCTTCGCGTCCGAGCTGTCCCCGGGGAGGTGGGGGAGGGGAAAGGGGGAGTCAGGACGGAAGGAGCGGGGGCCCGCGGCGGGTGACCGCCCGCAGCAGGAGCAGGGATGCGGGGAGGCGTACCCGCTGCGGGCGCGGTCGGGGCGGGCGGACGCTCTCCGGCGGCAGTACGGCGTACGCGCCGTGGAGCACCGCGCGGGCGAGGCGCAGCCGGCCGCGCAGGAAGAGGTGGAGCGCCAGGGCGATCCGGGCGAGGGCGCGTTGGCCGTGCCAGAACCACCAGCCGCAGACGGCTCCGGCGGCGAGGTGCGCGGCGGTCATGGAGGCGGTCGGGCCGGAGGTGAAAGCGGCCGTGAGTCCGGAGACGAACCCTGATGCGAAACCGGAGGCGAACTCGTAGACCGAGGAGATCGCGGAAAGTGCCGATGCCGTGGCGGACGCGCCGTCGGGCGGCAGCCCGGACGGTGGCCCGGAGGTGGATCCGGGCACCGGGAGCGGCAGTTCACCGGCCGTACCGTACGGAGCGGTGTGCCCGGCCCCGTGGTGCGCCCCGCCGGATCCGGAGCCGTGCGGTACGGCCCCGAAGAGCAGATGGAGGAAGGCCTGGACCGCCGCGCCGACGGAGACGACGACCCCGGCGGAACGTTCCTTTCGGGTCAGCCGCCAGGCCAGTAAGCAGACCGGGGGTACGGCGATGCCGTAGGCGGCGGCGGGCAGTGAGGTGCCCGAGGCCAGGGCGTGTCCGGTTCCGGACACCACGACGCACACCGCGACGAGTACCGCGGTGTGCGCGAGGCGGAGTCCCGATCCGGCTCTCATGCGGCTCATGGTGCCAGCGCGACACGAGGCTTCGGGAGTGTCGGTACCACGGCGATATCGCTGTTTGGAGGGCTTTCACGCGACTGGCGAAGCTGTGACGCACATCACGGAAGCTCCTCGGGAACTCGATGGCCATTCGGGACGACCACTAGGTGGACGAGCACCCTTTTGAGCCAAGGAGCGGATCCGATGCAGCCCCCGCCGGAGCGCACCGCTCCCGACGCCGAGAACGCGCCCCCGACCGGCCCCGGGCCGGGGCGGACCCTCGGTCAGGAGGCCGCAGGGGGAGGCGCGCCCGGGGACGCCCGCGCCACCGGGAGTCCGTCCGCCGAGGGCTCCTCCGTGCCCGGCCCCCGGACCGGAGCGGCCAAAGCCGGCCGGGTGACCCTCCGCTCCGACCTCCGGGCCAGTTGGCCCGACGGGCTCGTGGCCCTCGCCATCACCGCCGCCCTCTCCGCCCTGATCTGGGCCCGGATCAACTCCCGCGCCTCGTCCACCGCCACCGTCATGCCGTTCATGGCCGACGACCCCGAGGCCTTCCTGCTCTACTTCCTCAGCCAGGCCTTCGGCTGGTCCGCGCTGCTGTGGGCGTGGATCACCGTCGTCCTCGGGCTGCTGCTGTCCGGCCCCCGGCCCGCCCGGCTGCCCCTCTCCGGCCCCCGGCTGGAACGCCTCCACCGCACCACCAGCCTCAACACCATCGCGCTGATCGCCGCCCACGCCCTGCTGTTCGCCGCGGAGCTGATCCGGCACAACGACGCCGCTTGGTACGGGGCGGCCTGGACCGCCTTCGTCGAGACGTTCGTCCCCGGCGGCTACGAATCCGGCACCGGCCGGATCGCGATCCCCGTCGGCCAGGCCGCGCTCTATCTCGCGATCCCGCTCGGCCTGCTGTTCTACATACGCCACCGCATCGGCCCGAAGACCTGGCGGGTCCTGCACCGCTTCGTCCTCGTCGTCTACGTCCTGAGCGTCTGGCACACCCTGCTGTACGGCACGAACGTCTGGTACGACGGCTGGTTCCGCACCTCCGTCTGGCTGCTCCAGATCCCGATCGCCGCGCTCTTCCTGGCGCGGCTCCTGTCTCCGGCCCGCCGCTCGGAGCGTCTCCCCGCGCTCGCGGCGGTCCCCGGCGGCGGCAAGCCGCTGTGGACGGCGCGCGCTGCGGGCCGGGCAGCCGCCGCGGCGGTCCTCGTGGTCCTGGTCGCAATCCTCGTCACCGGCCGCGACGGCGGCCGGGAGGAGCCCCCGGCGGACACCACCTCCACCCACAACCACGACTGATCCGCCAGGGCTCGCGCCGCGCCCGGACCCGGGCGGCCCGAGCCGCCGCGAAACTTCCCTGCGGTACGGGTCCGCGGGCCCTACCGTGGCCCCATGCCGCACTCCGCCGCGCTCCTCGTCATCGACCTCCAGAACACCCTGGTGTCCATCGCCCACCGGCCGGACCCGGTACTCACCGCCGTCGCCGGGCTGCGGGCCCGGGCCCTGGCCGCCGGGGTGCCGGTGGTGACCGTCCAGCACCGGGGCGACGGGCTGGAGCCCGGCACGGACGGCTGGCGGGTCGCGCCCGGGATCGCACCCGGCGAGGACGAGCCGGTCGTCCACAAGACCAGTGCCGACAGCTTCCTGGGCACCGACCTGGACACGGTGCTCCGGGGGCTGGGTGTCACGGAGGTCGTCGTCACCGGCTTCGCCACGGAGATCTGTGTGGACACGACGGCCCGTCAGGCGCTGAGTCACGGCTACGACCTGCTGCTCGTCGAGGACGGCCACCTCACATCCGTACGGCCGGAGCAGAGCCCTTTTGCGGCGCCGGAGGCGTCCGTGGCCCATCACAACGCGATATTCCGGTCGATCCGCTTCCCGGGCCGCAGCATCCGGGTACTGCCCGCGGCCGACATCGACTTCTCGCCACCCCCGGCACCCCCGGCGCGCTGAGGCCCCGTACCGCCCCCCTCGTACCGCCCCTTCGTACCGCCGGTCCTACCGCGCCTCGCCGTCCGGACCGAACTCCTTGAACATGTGGACGTCCTCCGCCCCGCCCGGAATGCCGAGCGTGCGGCCCGTCTCCCGGTAGCCGTGGCGCTGGTAGAAGCCCGGCGCCTGGAAGGTGAACGAGGAGACGCAGGCCCGGTCGCAGCCGCGCCGCCGGGCCTCCTCCTCGGCGGCCAGCAGCAGCTTCCCGCCCCAGCCGTCCCGGCGGCTGTCCTCGCGGATCCACAGCATGTCGATACCGAGCAGCCCGCCCCAGGTCCAGCCGGTCAGCCCGCCGATCAGCCGGCCCTCGCCGTCCACGGCCTTCACCGACAGGCCGGTCTGGTCGGCCGCCGTGGTCCCGGTCGCGGGGAAGTTGACCTCGTCGAGCCCGTCCGAGAGGTTCTTGCTCAGCTCGGCGTCCCGGTCTCCGACGCTCAGCACGGCGCCGCTCTGGTGATCATGTGACATGGCGGAAAGTTTTCCATGCGTGATCAGGGAATGCCGATGAGTTTCCCCGATGATGAACGTCTTACTCGTGTCGGCAACCCCGCCGGCCGCCCGTTCGACGAAGGAATCCCGCCATGACCGAGAGCGCCGCCGCCACCCCGCCGAAGGGCCCCGCCTTCTACTTCCCCTCCATCGAGAAGAAGTACGGGCGTCCGATCGCGGAATGGCAGGAGCTGATCCGCGCCTCGCCGCTGACCAAGCACTCGGAGCTGGTGACCTGGCTGAAGACCGAGCACGGTCTGGGGCACGGCCACGCCAACGCGCTGGTCGCGCACACGCTCAAGGAGGACGCGGCCGGGTCCTGACACCACGGCGGCGCATCGCTTCGGGCAGCTGCCGGGCGCGCCCCGGTCCGGCGCCGCCCGCCGTCCGCCGCGGCTTAACGGCCTTCCGCCGGCAAGCCGGCCCGGGTCTGCCCGGACTACTGCGGAGCTCTCTCCGGAACCTCGTCCTCCGGCGACGGTCGCTGCTCCCGGACCTGCGGACCGGAGACCTGCTGCTCCGTGACCTGCTGCCCCGGGCCCTGAGGATCCGTGCCCCCGGCCGCCCGGTCGCCCCCGCCCCGTACCGTCAGCGATCTGACCTGTCTGCTGCACAGCGCCCCCGCCGTGGCCGCCGTGCTCAGCAGCACCCCGCCCAGCAGCGTCGTCCGCGTCCCGTACTCCTCGGCCAGCGGCCCGGCCGCCATCTCGCCGATCGGGAGGGCGAGGACGGAGCCCAGGATGTCGTACGAGTAGACCCGGGCCAGCTTGTCCGCCGGGACGTTCTCCTGGAGGGACAGGTCCCAGGCGACCCCGAACTGCTCGATGGCCATGCCGTTGACGAACATCGCCGCGAACAGCAGCGCCAGCGGTGCCGCCTCCGCCAGGGCGATCAGCGGGAGCGCGTCCAGGGCGACGACCGCGACACCGATGCGGAGCATATGGCGCGAGCGGGAGCGGGCCACGACGAAACCGCCGACGAATGCCCCCACCATCTGCGCCGCCAGGACGAAGCCCCAGGCCGTACGGCCGAAGGTGGAGTCGGCGATGGTGGGGCCGAGGACATGGATGCTGCCGGAAGCGACCGCGTTCACCACGAAGAACTGGCAGACCACCACCCACACCCAGGTACGGGAGGTGAATTCGGTCCAGCCCTCGCGCAGTTCGCGCAGCGGCCGGGAGCGCGGCCCGTCGGCGGGCGGGCGCGGGGCCCGGACACCGTGGTAGGCGGCCCCCGCGCCCAGGAACACCAGCGCGCTGACCGCCATGCCCCAGCCGGGACCGGCCGTCGACGCCAGCAGCCCGCCGAGGGAAGCGCCCGCGATCACGCCGAGGTTGACGCCCATCCGGGTCACCGCGTTCGCCCCGCGCAGCAGGTCCTTCGGCGCCACCTGGGGCACCAGCGCGGCGGTCGCCGGGAGGGAGACCGCGGCCAGCGCGCCGTTCATCACGCTCAGGAACACCAGCAGCCCCATGGACGTCAGGTCCAGCAGGACCCCGGCCGCGACCGCCGCCTGGGACAGGGCCGCGCCCACGCTCGCGCCCTGGAGGATGACCGCGCGGGGCAGCCGGTCGGCGAGGAGCCCGCCGAACAGGATGAGCAGGACGTTCGCGATCGACCTGGCGCCGACGACCAGGCCCAGCATCACCGCGGAGCCGGTCAGGTCGAGCACGGCGAACGCGAGGACCACCGGGGCCATCGCATTGGCGAGCTGGGTCGTCGTCCGGCCCACCACCAGATTGCGGAAGGGGCGGCTCCGGAGGGGGGCCAGCAGGGACCGGGTGTCGACCGCACCCGTGCCCGCGGCCGCTTCCGGCGGGTTCACGGGCGCTTCCGGCGGTTTCACGGGTGGATCCGGTGGGCTCAGGGGCGGTTCCGGTGCGGTCACGGGCGGATCCGGTGCGCTTCGGCAGCGGGCATGCCCGTCAGTCTGTGATCGGCCCATCCCACCGTCAAACGATTACTCCGGCGATACGGACCGGGGTGCCGACGCGCCCAGCCCTCATGGGCAAAGCGGTCGATATAGCCTCAGACCATGACCTGGTACCGGGCGTTGAAGGAGACCGCACGCTCCGGACTCACCATCGACCGCACCGGCCTCGAACCCCTTCTCGCCCTCCGCGGCGCCCTCGGTCTGGCCATCGTCGTCGTCGGTACGCTCGCGCTCTTCGGCCCGCTGGCCGCCGTCAGCTCCGCCTTCGGCGCCTTCCAGGCCGTCATCGCGACCTTCCAGCGCAGCTGGCGGCCCCGGCCCGTACTCGCCCTCGCCTCCGGCGGCTCCCTCGCCGTCTCCACCTTCGTCGGCTATCTCACGGTCGGCCATCTCGCCCTGTTCATCCTCCTGATCGCGGTCTGGACCCTGGCCGCGGGGCTCGCCTGGGGACTCGGCCCGACCGTCGGCATCATCGCCTCGTCCAATGTGGCGATCATGCTGGTCACGATCACCCTGCCGACCTCCGTCGCCACCGCCGCCGGACACGCCGCCGTGATCGCCGCGGGCGGAGTCGTCCAGGCCGCGCTGATCGTGCTGCTGCCCGTCCGCCGCTGGGGCGCCCAGCGCGACGCCCTGGCCGACGCGCTCGCCGCCGAGGCCGACTACGCCCGCAGGCTCCGCCGCGACCCGACCGCCGCCTTCGACCCGGAACCGCTGATGCGGGCCCGCAGCGCCGCCGCCGTCAGCCCCCGGCAGGCCCGCCGCCGCCCCGCCGAACTCCATGGCGCCCGGGGCGTCGCGGAGAAGCTCAGGCCCGTCCTCGCCTCCCTCGCCGACCCGGCGTTCGGCGTCCCCGAGCAGGGGCCGGAGCGGGAGCGCGTACGGGAACTGCTGGCCGCCGCCGCGACCGTACTGGACGCCGCCGCCCAGGCCGTACGGCACGGCGAACCGCCCCGGCTGCCCGCCCCCGCCCTCGCCGCCCTGCGTACCCCCGACACGGACGCCCTGCTGACCGGCCCGCCGCGCCGGGCCGCGCTCCGCCTCTCCGCCCTGCTCGCCGACGTCACCGAGACCGCCCGAGGCGAAGGCGCAGCCGCAGGCCACCGCGACCGGCCCTCCCTGCTGAAGCTGCTGCCCGGCGCGCTGCGGACCGTCCGGGCCGAACTGCGGCGCGGCTCACCCGTACTGCGGCATGCCGTCCGGGGCGCCACCGTCGTCGTCGCGAGCTATCTCGCGGGCACCGCCCTGCCCCTCGGCCACGGCTACTGGGCGCCCATGACCGCGGTGATGGTGATGCGGCCCGACTTCTCCCAGACGTACGCCCGCTCCGTCGCCCGCTTCGGCGGCACCCTGGTCGGCGTCGGGGTCGCCACGGCCGTCGTCGAGACCGCGAACCCGGGCACGTACGCGGCCGCCGCGCTCGCCGTGCTCTGCGCCTTCGGTACGTATCTGGTGCTGCGCACGGGATACGCGGCCGCCAACGTCGGCATCTCCGCCTATGTCGTCTGCCTGCTGTGGATGGGCGGCGAGGAGGCCGGGCAGACCGTGCCGGAACGGATCGTGCTGACCCTGATCGGCGGACTGCTGGCGATGCTGTCGTACGCGGTCTACCCGGCCTGGGAGACGCCCCGGCTGCGCAACCGGCTCGCGGACTGGCTGCTCGCGGACTGCCGTTACGCCGCGGCCGTCGTCGACCACTACGCGAGGCCCGGCGAACCCGACGACGCCGGGCAGGACATCCGCCGGGCCCTGCTCGCGGCCCGCGATGCCCGCCTGGCCTGGCAGGACGCCCTGAGCCGGGCGGCGGACGAGCCGGTAAGGAACCGGGGCCTGTCCCATGCGGCGGCGGACGCGGCCGGGGAAGCCCTCGGCAAACTGGGCCGGGGCGCCATGCTGATGGAGGCCCATCTGCCCGCCCACGAGGACACCCCGGTACCGGCGGCGGCCGGCCTCGCGAAGGCCCTGCGCGCCGACGCCGAACGGGCGGCCAAGGCGGTCCGGGAGCGCCGGCGGCCCGAGTGGCGGCGGGTCGAGGAGGCGCTGGCCGCCTGGGAGGAGAGCCACGAGATCATCGACCCCGGCGCGGCCCTCGTCGGCGAGGCGCTCGACGAACTGTCCGACGCGCTCCCGCCGAAGGCCGGGCCGGACCCGAAACCCACGCCGCCCCGGCCCGATCCACCGGAAAGACCTTAGGAGCCCTGGCCCGTGTACTGCGGCAGGTCCTTCAGCTTCTCCAGATCCTTCAGCTCCTTCGGCAGCGTGCCGCCCGCGACCTTGGTGAAGGTGTCCTTGATCCCGCCGTCCCAGACCACGGTCAGTTCCCCGTTCGCGACTGCGACCGTTCCCATCGTGCGCGTCTTCGAGCCGTCGGCGCACTTCAGGGCGAGCATCAGCGAACCGTGGTCGGCCAGCTCGCCGGTGCATGCCGCACCCTCCGCCATCAGGACGGCCTTCCCCTGGGTGACGGCGAGGCTCAGCGGTTTGCCGTCCGTGACACCGGTCCAGGCGCCCTCGACATCGGCCGGAGCGGTCTTGGCGCCGTCCGTGCCGCCGTCGGCGCCGCTGTCCGTGCCGCCGTCGGCCCCGGGCTCCGCCGGGCCCGATGCCGCGGGCTTGTCCCCGGTGCCGCCGGAACCACCGGCCTTCTCCGACGACGACTTTCCGTCGTCGCTGCTGCAACCGGTCAGTACGAGCGCCGCACCGAGCGCGGCCGCGGCCGCGACCGCCGCCATGGACACGGACGTCCTTGCACGCATCTGGGGTCCCCCGGGGTGTCGGATGGAAAGTGCGCGCCAAGGTAGCAGGCACCGGACCGTCCCACTGTCCGGACTGTTACCTGAAAACGGGAGCCTGACAGCTCGCTTACGCGTCTTTCTCCTATGTACGAGGGAACCCGCCCGTACGCCCCACCCCCGGAGCCGACCGTGGCACGGCCGGCCGGATCCGGGAGGCCCTTCATGTGCGTAACCGCAGCACCACCCCGCGTGCACGTGCATCTGCCCGTGCGAATGCTCATGCAGATGCACGCGAAACACAGCTATGATCCCCGACAGTTGACACATGCACCTTGTACCTCGGGAGCTACTCGTGCACCACGCGTACAACGGCATGGCGGCCGCGGAGCTTCACGGGGTCGTCTGGCAGAAGAGCAGGCACAGCAATTCCCAGGGATCGTGCGTGGAATTCGCCAAGCTGCCCGGAGGGGGCGTGGCGGTACGCAATTCCCGGTTTCCGGACGGTCCGGCGCTGGTCTACACGCCCGCCGAGATCGAAGCGATGCTCCTGGGCATCAAGGACGGGGAGTTCGACCATCTGATCGCGGAGAACTGACGGCCCCTGCTGCATCCCGTCCGGAAACGCGGGAGCGGGCCCGCCCGAAGGCGGACCCGCTCCCGTGGCCCGGCCGCGCTCGCCCCGGAGTCTCAGGACCCCGGGGGCGCGGCCCGGCCCTCCCCGCTCAAGCCAGCCTGAACAGCGCCCACACGACCTTGCCGTGCAGCGCTCCGGCGAGCGGATGCCAGCCCCAACTGTCGGCATAGGCGTCGACCAGGAAGAGCCCCCGGCCGGACTCGGCCGTACCGTCGGGATCAGGGAAGCGTCCCCCGAGGCCCTCCAGCCCCTCGAAAGGGCTCTCGGTCCGCTCCAGGACATCCACCCGGCCCGGCCCGTCGAAGCTGTCGCGCCCGTCCATCCGGCCCGGCCCGTCCATCCGGTCGAGCCCGTCCACGCGGTCGAGACGGTCGAGCCGCTCGGCGCCGCTGCGCCGGTCGGTGCCGCCGGGACCCTGCGCGCTGGGATCCCGTACCGCCACCACCAGCCGCCCGGGCCACCGCATCAGATGCAGGCGTACGGGAGGCAGGAAGGTCTCACGGGCCGGCTCGTCCGGCAGGGCGTGCCGCAGCGCGTTGGTGACCAGCTCCGAGACGACCAGGGCGATATCGTCGAAGTGGTCGTACAGATCCCATTCCTTGAGCGTCGCCTTGGTGAACTGCCGCGCCCCGCGCACCGCTTCGTAGCGGGAGGACAGGGAGCAGGCGGCCGAGCTGAGGGCCTGTGCGGGATCAATCGGGGGAAGCCCTTGCCTTAACGGCTCTAGCATGGTCGATCCATTCGTCCCCATGCGAGGCACTCCCGGGAATCGCGGCTGTGACGCTTCAGTGACGTTTCAACACGAACGAGCACGCAGGTGCGCGGGGACCATGGTTCCCAATGCGTAGGGCAGATGCAAGGGCAGATGCACGTGCACGCAGGACCGCTGTCCGCTCTTGTAGCCATTGAGGCGGATATCTTCCTCTCATCTGTTCCATGGGCTCCCCAAGTGCTTCCCATTTCAGTAACCGGATGAGTACGGCCCGGAGTGATTTGGTGGCAGAATCCGGCACTTGGGGTTCCGGGGGTACTCCACGCCGAGGTGAAGAACCTGTAGAGATGAAGCAGCGGGGAACGGCGGCAGCGCCGTCGGCCGTGAGTCCCGCCGGGAGGCGGGCCGCTCGGGGTGCCCCGAAGCGTCGGACGACAGGACGGACGGGACAGAAGGATGGGGAGGGTCGAGTCGTGACCGCAGGTGAGTCCTGGGCCCAGGGCCCGGGTGGCGGATCCGTGGTGCGGCGCATCCTGCTGGGCTCTCAGCTCAGGCGGCTGCGGGAGTCGCGCGGCGTCACCCGCGAGGCGGCCGGCTATTCGATCCGTGCATCGGAATCAAAGATCAGCCGCATGGAGTTGGGTCGTGTGAGTTTCAAGGCGAGGGACGTCGAGGACCTGCTGACGCTCTACGGAGTGGCCGACGAGACCGAACGGGAAGCACTGCTCGGACTGGTCAAAGAGGCCAATATCGCCGGCTGGTGGCAGCGGTACGGCGATGTGCTGCCCGGCTGGTTCCAGACATATGTCGGACTGGAGGCCGCGGCCTCCCTGATCCGTATCTACGAGGTGCAGTTCGTCCACGGGCTGCTCCAGACCGAGTCGTACGCCCATGCCGTCGTGATGCGCGGCACCCCCGACGCCACCCGCGCCGACGCCGACCGCCGGGTCGCCCTGCGGCTTGAGCGGCAGAAGGTGCTCGTCTCCGAACGCGCCCCGCATCTGCACGCGGTCCTCGACGAGGCGGCGCTCCGCAGGCCGTACGGTGACCGCGCGGTGATGCAGGGACAGCTGAGGCACCTGATCGACATCTCCGAGATGCCGAACGTCACGCTCCAGGTGATGCCGTTCAGCTTCGGCGGCCACTCGGGCGAGAGCGGCGCCTTCACCATGCTCCGCTTCCCGGAGTCCGACCTCTCCGACATCGTCTATCTGGAGCAGATGACCAGCGCGCTCTACATCGACAAGGCCGAAGAGGTGCAGCAGTACGAGAAGGCGATGAAGCGGCTCCAGGAGGACAGCCCCGATCCCGCCGAGAGCCGGGACATCCTGCGCGGACTGCTCCAGCTCACCTGACCCCTTCCCGCTCCCGCGAAGCTCCCCCTTCCCTCGAACCCCTCCCGCCCCCCCGAATCCTTTCCCTTTCTCTCCCCCTTCTCTCCCCTTCGCCCTCGGTTCTCCCCGGCCTCTTCTTTACGTCCGGTGCCGCCGCCCGGACGCCCTCGCCGTCCGGCCGCGACCGGTCCCGGCCTGCCCATGGGCCGTTTTTTGCCGACGTGGTCTACGCCAACTCCGGCTTACCGAACGTATAGTGACGTGACATCAGTGACACGACCCGTCATGCGATTCAGGGGAACCCGAGGGTAAGGATTCGACTCACCATGTCCTTGTTCACCGAGCTGGCCCAGCAGTACATCGACGGCGAGTGGAGGCCCGGGACCGGTTCCTGGGACATCATCGACTTCAACCCCTTCAACGGGGAGAAGTTGGCCTCCATTCCGGTCGCGACCGCCGCCGAGGTGGACCAGGCGTACCGCGCCGCGGAACGGGCCCAGACGGCGTGGGCCGAGACCAATCCCTATGCCCGACGCGCCGTCTTCGAGAACGCCCTGCGGATCATCGAGGACCGTGAGGCCGAGATCACCGAGG
The DNA here is from genome assembly GCF_003932715.1 of Streptomyces tsukubensis. Classification (NCBI taxonomy): domain Bacteria; kingdom Bacillati; phylum Actinomycetota; class Actinomycetes; order Kitasatosporales; family Streptomycetaceae; genus Streptomyces; species Streptomyces tsukubensis. The sequence goes on from NZ_CP020700.1 coordinate 4,540,519, forward strand.
CGATCATCGCCGAGCTGGGCGGCACCCATATCAAGGCCGGATTCGAACTCCACCTCGCCAAGGAGTTCCTGCGCGAGGCCATCCAGCTGTCGCTGCGGCCCGAGGGCCGGATCCTGCCGTCACCGGTGGACGGCAAGGAGAACCGGGTCTACCGCCTCCCCGTCGGGGTCGTCGGTGTGATCAGCCCCTTCAACTTCCCCTTCCTGCTCTCCATCAAGTCCGTCGCGCCCTCACTGGCGCTCGGCAACGCGGTGGTCCTCAAGCCCCACCAGAACACCCCCATCTGCGGTGGCTCCCTGGTCGGCAAGGTCTTCGAGGACGCGGGGCTGCCGCCGGGCCTGCTCAATGTCGTGATCACCGATATCGCGGAGATCGGTGACGCGCTGATCGAGCACCCGGTGCCGAAGGCGATCTCCTTCACCGGCTCGGACAAGGTGGGCCAGCACGTGGCCACGGTCTGCGCCGCCAACTTCAAGCGGGCGATCCTGGAGCTCGGCGGCAACAGCGCGCTGATCGTCCTGGACGACGCGGACATCGACTACGCGGTCGACGCGGCCGTCTTCAGCCGGTACGTCCACCAGGGCCAGGTCTGCATGGCCGCCAACCGCGTCCTGGTCGACCGCAGCGTCGAGCAGGAGTTCACCGAGAAGTTCGTCGCCAAGGTGCGCACGCTGAAGGTCGGGGACCCGGCCGACCCGGCCACCCATATCGGCCCCCTGATCAACTCCCGCCAGGCCGACGCCGTCACCTCCCTGGTCGAGCAGACCGTCGCGGCCGGCGCGACGGCGCTGCTGCACGGCGGCGCGGACGGCAATCTGGTCGAACCGTCGGTCCTCACCGGAATCGCCACCGACTCCCCGGTGCTCGGCCAGGAGATCTTCGGCCCGGTGGCCCTGATCGTCCCGTTCGACGGCGAGGACGAGGCGGTACGGATCGCCAACGACACCCCGTACGGGCTCAGCGGCGCGGTCCACACCGCCGATGTGGAGCGCGGGGTCGCCCTGGCCAAGCGGATCAACACCGGCATGATCCACATCAATGACTCCACGGTCCACGACGAGCCGATCGTGCCCTTCGGCGGCGAGAAGCACTCGGGCAGCGGACGCCTCAACGGCGAGTCGATGATCGAAGCGTTCACGACCCAGAAGTGGATCTCCGTCCAGCACGGCAGGTCCCGCTTCCCCTTCTGACTCGCAGCCGACCGGCCATCGAGGACAGCATCTGTCCTCGATGGCCCGTAGCGTTTGCGGTGTCGGAAGGAGGGCGGGAGCCTCTTCTTGAAAGCGGGCGGAAGGCGATTCCATGGTCATCCACGTTCCCTCGGGCGATCCCGGTGACGAGCGGGGCACCCTGCTCTCCTTCGTCGAGGCCCAGCGCGGTGCGATCCGCCGCTCGGTGCTCGGGCTCGGCCGTGAGCAGGCCGTCAGCAGGCCGAGCGCAAGCGAACTGACGCTCGGCGGGCTGCTGAAGCATGTGGCCGAGGTGGAGCTGAACTGGCTCCGGCTGGCCCAGCAGCGGGAGAACGAGCGGGCCCGCACCCGGGAGACCTGGGGCGAGGCCTTCGTCCTCCAGGACGGCGAGACCGTCGAGGAGACGTTGGAGTTCTGGGCCGGGATCGCCGCGGAGACGGAGGAGTTCATCCGCGCCGTACCGTCCATGGACGACACCTTCCCGCTGCCCGAAGCCCCCTGGTTCCCCCAGGGCGAGCGGGTGTCGATGCGCTGGTTCCTGGTCCATCTGGTGGAGGAGTTCGGGCGCCACGCGGGGCATGCGGACATCGTCCGCGAGTCCCTCGACGGACAGACGGCCTTCGCGCTGGTGGCCCTGGAGCAGGAGGCGGCGGAGGCGAAGGCGGCGGGGGCCGCCTGAGGGTCCCACGGGGTCCCTGGGGGCCGCGCGCCTGCCCGGCCCCGCCCTCTGGGGCGCCCGGCCGTCAGCCCGCCGTGTCCGTCAGCTCCGCGAGCCGGGCCAGGTCGTCCCGTACCGCCTCCCGCTCCTCCGCGGACAGCGGCACCGCACCGGCCCGGGCCAGCAGCTCCCGGGCCGCCGTGTCGTCCCCCTGCCGCTGCGCGATATCGCCGCCCAGCACCAGCAGCTTCAGCAGCTGTACGGCAGCGGGGGTACGGTCCGTACGGTCCAGCGCCCGGCCGACGACCCGCGCGGCGGCCGGCAGGTCCTCCTTGGAGTCGGCGAACAGCACCGCATGGTGGAGCGCCCGCTCGAACGGCTCCTTCGGCGCGGGCGGAATGGTGCCGTCCGCGCCTTCCTCACCCGTGAGCTGCCCGATCCGCAGGCTGTTTCCGGTCGGATCCGTCACCAGGAACTGCCGTACCCCGTACGACATGTCCTTCACGGGCCCGATACGAGGCAGGCCCCGGGAGGGGATCCGGCCGTACGCCGCCTTGAGCCCCGCGCGGAACGCGGTGTGCATACCGTCCACATCCTCGGTCAGGACATAGACGCCGGAGTACGAGGCGGCGGGGTCGTACTCCTTCATCCCGAAGAACTGGAGTTCGATGTCGTCGCGCTCGACGACGGCATAGGCGTAGGGGCTGGTCTGGCGGAGGGTCGTGATGAAGCCGAGGGCTTCGTAGAAGGCGACGACGTCCGCCATGAGAGGGGAGTGACACGGGAGGAGTGGGATCGTCTTCTCGGCCATGGGTGCAGAGTATTCAAAATTGAGTACTCTAGTCAAAGTTGAAGAGTCTTCCTCGGTGAGGAGGGCCGGGAAGAGAGAAGAGGTGGTCCCGTCATGTCGGCGATCCGGCTGCTGGTCCTCGGCTCCGTGCGCCAGCACGGACGGGCGCACGGCTACCAGGTCCGCAACGACCTGGAGTACTGGGGCGCCCACGAATGGTCCAACGCCAAACCCGGGTCGATCTACCACGCCCTCAAGCAGATGGCGAAGCAAGGGCTGCTGCTCGCCCATGAGATCGCCCCCTCCACGGCGGGCGGCCCCCCGCGCACCGAGTACGAGATCACCGCGGCCGGCACCGAGGAGTTCTTCTCCCTGCTCCGCGAATCGCTGATCAACTGGGAGCAGAAGATGGACTCCCTCTCCGCGGGTCTCGGCTTCATCGTCGAGCTGGAGCGCGCCGAGGCGGTCGGCCTGCTGCGGCGGCGGATCGACGCGATGGAGGGCTGGAAGACCGCGACCGCCGAGTACTACGACCCGGCGCAGGGGCCGGAGCAGCTCGGTCATATCGGCGAGATCATGAACCTCTGGATTGCCTCCGCCGACTTCGGCAGGGAGTGGACGCTCGCCCTGATCGCCCGCATCGAAGGCGGGGCGTACGTCTTCGCGGGCGAGGGGGAGCCGTTCCGCGGGATCCTCGGAGAGGGCGAGGAGAACCCGTACGCGACGGGCGTTCCGCACCGGGGCGACGAGGAGTAGCCCACCGGGCGTGTGCAACCGTTCCGGGCCGCCCGGCGTCGTTTTGATCAAGAACGGAAGCCGCCCGGTGCGCCCGGGCGCAGGAGCGGAACGGGGTCGGGGACCTATGGAGGAGCTGGGAGGCGCCGTGGTGCGCACCGTCGTCTGGGTCGGCCGGAATGCCTTGGCGATCGGGGAGGCCGTTCTGCTGGGTCTGGACATCAAGGATGTCGCCGACCACCAGCGCAGCGAGCGGAGGCGCCGCCGCCGCCGCGGCAGCCGCTGAGCCGGAAGGCCACGTATATCCACTGCCTGACCTGCGCGAAGACCGCTCCGACGGCATAGGGTGAGTGGTCGGAACCGAGGTCGGGGGGCAGGGCGTGGAGGAACTGATCGACGCGGTCGTGCGCGGCGCGAGCCGGATCGGCCGCGGAGCCGTCCGGCTGTACGAGCTGGTGGGTCCGACGCCGGACGAGGAGCGGGACCCGAGCCGTCCGCGCGAACGCCGCGGGGACGGCGGACCGCGGCTCACGGAGGACGAGATCCGCGAGGCGGAGGCGGAGTTCGGCATCACCTTCCCCGCGGAGTACCGGACGTATCTCCTCGAACCATTCGGTGTGCGTGGGGTCAACCCGCTGCGCCGGACCCCCGAGGGCTGGCGCTGGGAGACCTCGTACACCATCGACTACCACCTCCTCGCCACCGACTTCCCGCATCCCGACACGGATCCGGACGCCCTCATGCCGTCCCGGGACGACTTCTCCGACCCCGCGGCCTTCGATGCGGCGTACGAGGCCTGGGACGCGGAGATGAACGCGTACATGGACCGGATGACGGCCGGCTGCGTGGTGATCCAGGACGACGGCTGCGGATTCTCCACCCTGCTGGTCGTCACCGGCCCGCTGGCGGGAACCGTGTGGTTCGACGCCACGGCGACGACCGAACGGATCATGCCGCTGAAGTCCGGCGGCCGGTCGTGCACCTTCGACAACTGGGTGAGGGGAAGGACCCGGAGCACCCCCTTCTGACGGTCGGCCCCGGCCGCGCCGCGCCTCAGTGGTGGAACGCGGTCGCCTTCCCCCGGTCCCGCGACAGCGGTCCGCTCTGCGCCCGCAGCTCCGGCAGCAGCCGGGCCAGGTCCTCCGCCAGGAGCTCCGCCAGATCGGCCGAGAAGCCGTTGCGGCACACCACCCGCAGCACCGCCAGATCCTCCCGGTTCTTCGGGAAGGTGTAGGCGGGTACCAGCCAGCCGGACTCGCGCAGCCGCCGGGAGACGTCGAAGACGTCGAAGGCGGTCACGTCCGGTGCCGTGGTCACCGCGAAGACCGGCAGTTCGTTGCCGTGCGTCAGCAGCCGGAAGTCGTCGTGCTCGCCGAACTTCGCGGCCAGCCCGGTGGCGATGTCCCGGGCCGACTGCTGGACCGCCCGGTAGCCGTCCCGGCCCAGCCGCAGGAACGTGTAGTACTGGGCGACGACCTGTGCCCCGGGCCGGGAGAAGTTCAGGGCGAAGGTCGGCATGTCGCCGCCCAGGTAGTTGACCCGGAACACCAGCTCCTCGGGCAGTTCGGCCGCCGACCGCCACAGCGCCCAGCCGACACCCGGATAGACCAGCCCGTACTTGTGGCCCGAGGTGTTGATGGACGACACCCGGGGCAGCCGGAAGTCCCACACCAGGTCCTCGTCGAGGAAGGGGGCCACCATTGCGCCCGACGCGCCGTCCACATGGACCGGGATGTCGAGGCCGGTCCGCCGCTGGAGTTCGTCGAGCGCCGCGCAGAGCTCGGCCACCGGCTCGTACGAGCCGTCGAAGGTGGAGCCCAGGACGGCGACCACCCCGATCGTGTTCTCGTCGCAGAGTTCGGCAGCGGCCTCCGGGTCGAGATGGAACCGTTCGCCTTCCATCGGCACCAGCCGCGGCTCCACCTCCCAGAAGGTGCAGAACTTCTCCCAGCACACCTGCACATTGACGCCCATCACCAGATTGGGCCGGGCGGACGACGGATAGCGGTCCGCGTTCCGTTTGGCCCAGCGGCGTTTGAGCGCCATCCCGGCCAGCATGCAGGCCTCACTCGACCCGGTCGTGGAGCAGCCGACCGCGCCGGCCGGGTCCGGCGCGTGCCACAGGTCCGCGAGCATCGCCACACACCGCTTCTCCAGTTCGGCGGTGCGCGGGTACTCGTCCTTGTCGATCATGTTCTTGTCGCGGCACTCGTCCATCAGGACGCCCGCCTGCGGCTCCATCCAGGTGGTGACGAAGGTGGCGAGGTTGAGCCGCGAATTGCCGTCGAGCATCAGCTCGTCCTGGACGATGCGGTACGCGGTCATCGGCGGCAGCGGCCCGTCGGGAAGCCGGTGCGTGGGCGGCGCCTCCTCCATTCCGCTGACCGGGTTGGCCTCTCCGTAGAACGGGTTGAGCGACAGCTCGCGCCGTCGGTGCTCCTGCCGGGAGTCGCCGCCGGAGGTGTCCGCGCCCTTGTGGAGTGCCATCAGCGTCTGCCGCCTTTCGCACGTGCGTGCGCCGCGCGGCCCCGGCGGGGCCGTCGGACCCAGGCTGGTACGGGGGCGGGGGGCCCGCAACGCGAGCCGCACCGAAGGGCGTAACCGGAGGATGCAGACAGGGCCCAAGGGGAGGGCCGGGATGCGGCCTACACCGTATCGGCGGGTTCGATCACCACGGCCGTGCCGTAGGCGCAGACCTCCGTCCCCACGTCCGCCGCCTCCGTCACGTCGAACCGGAACATCAGCACCGCGTTCGCCCCCCGCGCCCTGGCCTGCTCCACCAGCCGTTCCATGGCCTGGTTGCGGGTCTCCACCAGCGTCTTGGTCAGCCCCTTCAGCTCGCCGCCGATCATCGACTTCAGACCGGCGCCGATCTGGCTGCCCAGATGGCGCGAGCGCACGGTCAGCCCGAAGACCTCCCCGATCACCTGCCGGACCCGGTAGCCGGGTACGTCGTTCGTGGTCACGACGAGGACGTCCGAGGACGGGGCCTGGCCGCCGCCGTAATCCGTGATGCCCATGTTCGTTCGCCTTTCGTCCGACGGTCCGCCGCCGGGCCGTCCGCCCGGGCGGACGCCCGTACCGCACAAGCTTTCCCGTGCGGAGGGCAGCGTGCATCCCGGGAAGGCCGGAGGAACGCCTTACGGGGCCGATGCGTTGATAGCTTTGGCCGAACGGCAGTTGTCGCGCCCCGTTCGACGCGCGCGAACCCGTCCCTCTCCTACTCCGACGACTCTCACAGGAGCCCGGACCTCGTGACTACCCTTTCGCTCGGCCCGAGCTGGCTGGACCCGGACTATCTGATCGGTACCTTCGGCCTGATCGGTGTACTGATCATCGTCTTCGCCGAGTCCGGTCTCCTCATCGGCTTCTTCCTGCCGGGCGACTCCCTGCTCTTCACCACCGGCCTGCTGGTGACCAGCGGCAAGCTGGACACCCTGCCGCTGTGGGCGGTCTGCACCCTGATCGTCCTCGCCGCCGTCATCGGCGACCAGGTCGGCTATCTCTTCGGGCGCAAGGTCGGCCCGGCGCTCTTCAAGAAGCCCGACTCCCGCTTCTTCAAACAGGAGAACGTGGAGAAGGCGCACGACTTCTTCGAGAAGTACGGGCCGAAGTCCCTGGTCCTGGCCCGCTTCGTGCCCATCGTGCGGACGTTCACCCCGATCATCGCGGGCGTCTCCCGGATGAACTACCGCTCCTTCATCACGTACAACATCGTCGGCGGTGTGCTGTGGGGCGCGGGCGTCACCCTGCTGGGCGCGGCCCTCGGCAATGTGGAGTTCGTCCACCAGAACATCGAGGCGATCCTGATCCTGATCGTCGCGCTCTCGGTGCTCCCGATCGTGATCGAACTGCTGCGGGCCCGCAAGCAGGGCAAGAAGGCGCGTGCCGAGGAGGCGCAGCAGCCCGGAGGCCCGGCGGGTGACACCCCCGACGCCCCGGGGCCGCGCGGCCGCCACGCGAAGCGCTGAGGCGCGGCAGTACGACGGCGAGAGCCGCGCCCGTCGACGTGACGGGCGCGGCTCTCGCCGTCTGCGTACACCTGTGTACGGGACTGCGGTCCCGCGCGGGACCACGCCATGGACGGGCGCCGGGACACCCCCGCGCCCGCCCGGAACCGGTCTAGAAGCCCCTCGTCCGCTTCGCCGCGCGGCGGCGGAGGGACGGACCCGGAAGACCGGCCGCGACCGCCGGAACCCGCAGGAACAGCCGGGACAGCTCGCTTCCCAGGTTCACCCCGATGGCGATCGCCAGTGCCAGCGCCACCGCCTTCGACAGCGAAGCGAGCCCGGTGTTCAGCTCGCCGCGGGCCATCGCCAGCAGCGCGAAGTACGTGGCGCTACCGGGCAGCAGCGGACCGATCGCCGCCGTGATGTACGGCAGGGCCGAAGCGTGCTGCGCGCGCGACAGCATCTGCCCGAACAGGCCCACCAGACCCGCCGCGACCGCCGTCGCCGCCACCGGCGGAACGTCCGCGGTCAGCGCCAGGGCCCCGTACACCGACCAGGCCACCCCGCCGTTCAGGGTCACCAGCAGCACGGTGTCCCGGTCCTGCTGGAGCAGGATCGCGAAGCAGAACACCAGGGCCATCGCCGCCAGCAACTGCACCGCGGGCCGCTCCACGGTGTGCAGTGCCGTCTCCGGGGTCAGCTCGGCGCCCAGCGCGATGCCCAGATAGAGCACGCTCAGCACGCCCGTGACGATGCCGACGACCAGATACCCGACCTCCAGCAGCCGGGCGGCGGCCGTGATGTAGAAGCCGGTCAGCCCGTCCTGGACGCCCGCCACCAGCGCCCGCCCCGGGATCAGCGCGAACAGGCCACCGGTGATGACCGCGGAGGCCCGGACGTCCAGCGAGGAGAGCGACAGCGCCACCCCCATCGCGGCCGGGGGCATCGCCGCCACCACGAACTGGTAGAACTCCGGCAGTCCGCGCCCGGCGCAGAGCCACGCCAGCCGGTCGCCCAGCATCGCCGAGACGGCCGCCGCGACGAACACCAGATAGCCGCCGCCGACGAGGACGGACGCCGCCCCCGCCAGCAGCCCGCCCGCGAGGGTGAGCGCCCAGCCGGGGAAGGGGTGCCGGTTCCGGCGGATCTCCGCGAGCCTGCGGTACGCCTCCTCCAGCGATACCTCGGTGTCCGGGGTGCTGATGTCGTGGACCAGCTTGAAGACCGCCGACAGCCGCGTGTAGTCGGTGCCCCGGCGCCGTACCGTCCGGTTCGCCGTCACCGGATCGTCCACCAGGGACGGCTGATAGGTGATCGACAGCAGGGTGAAGGTGACCGTCGGCTCGCAGCGGTCGAGCCCGTACGAGCGCGAGATCGCGAACATGGCCGCCTCGACGTCCTCGGCGCCCTCCCCGCCCGCGAGCAGCAGCTCGCCGATCCTCAGGGTCAGGTCGAGGACCCGGGGCACGGCGGGCCCGGATTCGTCGTGCCGCTGTACGACCTCCGGAACGGGCCGTTCCCCGACCGGCATCCGCAGCATCGTGCGCATCCGGTCCTGCCAGGGCGCGTCCTTCGTCAGCGTGACCTTGGGGATGCCGTCCGCGGGCGTGAAGGCGGTGGGGGAGCGGCGCGCCCGGTATGTGGACGGCGTGGCGAAGGCGGAACCTTCCTGCTCCGCCACGGCGGGCTCGGCGACCCCGGTGGGCACGGCGAACTCCGACGTCGTGTGCTCCTCCTCGGCCCCCTCGGGCGGCGCGATGCCGTCGGGGACGGAGAACTCGGAGGAGGGGTGGTCGTCGGCGGGCGGCGCTTCGGAGGGCCGGGGGCGGTAGGAGTCGGCGCCGGACTTCGCCGTACCGGACCCCGTACCCGAGCCCGTACCCGAGCCCGTACCCGCGTCCGCATCGGACCCGGACGGCGGCCCACCCGCGTCCGTACCCTCGCCCGTGCCGTCCGTACCCTCGCCGGTGCCTTCGCCCTCGTCCCTGTCACGTGCCGCTCCGGACTCCTCGGCCACGCCCCTTCCCTTCCTTCACTCCTCGTTCCGATCAGTATGTGCGGGGATCGCGCAGGCGACGACCCCGGGATGACGCCTGCCCCTCCCGCCGCCCGGGACACCTCGGGACACAGCAGTGCGGGCGGGACACCCCGAGGGTGTCCCGCCCGCACACGCCGGCGTACGGCTCGCGGTCAGTGGCCGCCGTGCGCCTCGAAGCGCTTGTACGAGGCTTCGATCTCGGCCTCGGCCTCGGTGCGGCCGACCCAGTCCGCGCCCTCGACGGACTTGCCGGGCTCCAGGTCCTTGTAGACCTCGAAGAAGTGCTGGATCTCCAGGCGGTCGAACTCCGAGACGTGGTGGATGTCGCGGAGGTGCTCGACGCGCGGGTCGGATGCCGGGACGCACAGCAGCTTGTCGTCGCCGCCCGCCTCGTCCGTCATCCGGAACATGCCGATGGCCCGGCACTTGATGAGGCAGCCCGGGAAGGTCGGCTCGTCGAGAATGACGAGCGCGTCCAGCGGGTCGCCGTCCTCGCCGAGGGTGTTCTCGACGAAGCCGTAGTCGGCCGGGTAGCTGGTCGAGGTGAAGAGCCGACGGTCCAGGCGGATACGGCCCGTCTCGTGGTCGACCTCGTACTTGTTCCGCGAACCCTTCGGGATCTCGATGGTGACGTCGAACTCCACGGGTGGCTCCTCCATGATCAACACATACGTCTGGTACGTCAGGGTGGTGCTGTGCCCTTCCGGGCAATAACCCCGGACCCCCGGCCGGGCGGTCTCGGCCCGCCGACCGGGGTGCCATGTTCGCGGCAAGACGCAGTTCTGGTGATTAAGTGTCTCTCACGCAGGTGTGTGATCGCGAAAGGGGCTGGTGCGAGGTGCCGGACATCCGAACGTGGCAGCTCGCGACGGGTGCCGCCGTGCTGGGACTGGTCCTGGCCGCCGGAGCCGTCACCGCGGCGGGACCCTGGGAATCCGGCCGGCGTACGGCGGAGCTGGACCGGGCCGCCGAGGCCCGCACCGAACCCGGCGGCGGCCACCGCAGACCCGCGGGCCCGGCACCCGCGCCCAGCGCCCCGCCCGTCCTCACCGCGCTCGGCACCGCACCCGCGCCCGCGACCGCCGGCCGCGGCGAAGCCGCCGGGAATCCGGCCCGGGAACTCGCCCGCCGCCTCGAACCGCTCCTGCGCGACCGCGGGCTCGGGCCGCGACCCGGAGTGTCCGTCGTCGACCTGACGACCGGACGGGAGCTGTACGGACGCGATGCGGACCGGACGATGATCCCCGCCTCCACCGTCAAGATCGCCACCGCGGCGGCGGCGCTCTCGGCCCTCGGGCCGTACCACCGCATCCCCACCACGGTCAGCGCCACGCCCGACGCCCGGACGCTCACGCTGGTCGGCGGCGGCGACGCCACCCTCGACCGGGCGGGACTGCGCACCCTCGCCCGGCGCACCGCCGGGGACCTCCGCGCGCGCAAGGTCACCGCGGTGACCCTCGGCTACGACACCTCGGCCTACCGGGGCCCCGATCTGCACCCCATCGGCGTCAACGGGAACATCGCCCGGGTGACCCCGCTGATGGTCGACCAGGGGCGGACCGACCCCGGGTCCACGGGCGCGGCGGACCGGGTCGCGGATCCGGCCGGGGACGCCGCCAGGGTCTTCCGGGAGCTCCTGGAGAAGGAGGGCATCGCCGTCGGCGGTGACACCGCTCCCGGCCGCCCGGCCGCCGGATCGAAGCCGCTCACCGAGGTGCTGTCGCCGCCGCTGGCCGATGTCGTCGAGCAGATGCTCACCCGGTCCGACAACGACATCGCCGAATCTCTCGCCCGGCAGACCGCGATCGCCCGGCACGAGGAACCGAGCTTCGCCGGAGCGGGCCGGGCGGTGCAGCAGCAGCTCGCCGTGCTGAAGGTCCCGCTGGCGGGGGCCCGGTTCGCCGACGGCAGCGGACTGGACCGGGCGGGCCGGGTCACGCCCCGCCTGCTGACGGCCCTGCTGACCCGGGCGGCCGAACCGGCCCACCCGGGCCTGCGCCCGGTCCTCACCGGCCTCCCGGTCGGCGGCTTCACCGGCACGCTGGAGTCCCGCCACACCGGCACGGCGCCCGGCAGCGGTCTGATCCGGGCCAAGACGGGCACGCTGACGGGCGTCAACGCACTGTCCGGCACGGTCCCGTCCCCCGACGGCACGCTGCTGGGCTTCGCGTTCCTGGCAAACGAAACGCGCTCCCCGACGGAAGCCCAACCCGCCCTGGACCGCCTGACAGCTGCGCTGACCTCCTGACCGGCGCGGGTGACCCTGCGGGTGGCCGGGGTGACGTGCGCGGGTCGCTTCCCCGCGGCCGGATGTGACGCCCCGCGCCCAGCCGGGCCTATGCGGTCCGACGTCCCCCCGGCCACTCACAGCCCGCGGCCGCATCGCGACCTTCCCCAGCCGGGGATCGGTGCTCTTCCGAAGGACCTGGAGGGGAAGCACTCAGGGGCGCGAGGAACTGCGCGACAAGCCACCCACGGCCCGCGGCCGCATCGCGACCTTCCCCAGCCGGGGATCGGTGCCCTACGGAGGACCTGGAGGAAAGTACCTAGGGGCGCGGGGAACTGCGCGAACACCCACCGGCGGCCCGCGGCCGCATCACTACAGCACCACGCCGGGCGCTCGGCGCCGCACAGGCCTCCCGCACCCCGCAACGCGCCGCCCCCCGGGCCGGAGGCCCAACGCGCGGGCGCCCCGCCCACCGCCCCCCGCCCCGGGGGACCGGGGGACCCCGGGCCCGAGGCCCTGGAACAACCTGCGACCTCCCCGGAGGGGACCACGTACCGTTGACGCCATGACGCGCATCGGTGGAACCGAGATGGTCGACTGGAATCTCGCCGTGGCGACCGCGACCCGCTTCGTACGCCCCGGCCCCGACGTGAGCAAGGACGAGGCCCGCGCCGTCGTCGCCGAGCTCCGACGGCACGCCAAGGCTTCGGAGGAGCACGTCCGGGGCTTCACCCGGATGATCCCCGTGACGCACGAACCCGAGGACACCCCCGTCCTCGTCGTGGACCGGGCCGGCTGGATCCGGGCGAACGTCGCCGGGTTCCGCCAGCTCCTCCAGCCGCTGCTGGCGAAGATGCAGGACCGCAGGCCCACCGGCCCCACCGGCGCCGTACTCGGCGCCGTCGGCGGCAAGGTGACCGGCGTGGAGCTGGGCATGCTGCTGTCGTTCCTGGCGTCCCGGGTCCTCGGGCAGTACGAGACCTTCGCCCCGCCCACCCGGGACCTCCCCGCGGGCAACGGCGGCGGACGCCTCCTCCTGGTGGCGCCGAACATCGTGCACGTCGAGCGGGAACTGGACGTCGACCCGCACGACTTCCGGCTCTGGGTCTGCCTGCACGAGGAGACCCACCGCACCCAGTTCACCGGGGTGCCGTGGCTGCGCGACCACCTCGAAGGAGAGATCCAGTCGTTCCTGGACCAGACCGAGGTCGACCCGATGACCGTGCTGGAGCGGCTGCGGGAGGCCGCCCAGTCGCTCGCGGGCGCCCGCCCGGAGGGCGAGGAGAACGACAGCGGGCGCTCCTTCGTGGAGCTGGTGCAGACACCGGCGCAGCGCGAGACCCTCGGCCGGCTGACGGCCGTGATGTCCCTCCTGGAGGGCCACGCCGACTTTGTGATGGACGGCGTCGGCCCCGCGGTCGTCCCGTCCGTGGCCGAGATCCGGGAGAAGTTCCAGCAGCGCCGGGCGCGCGGGGCGAGCAGACTGGACGTGGCACTGCGCAAGCTGCTCGGGCTGGACGCCAAGCTGCGGCAGTACCGGGACGGCGAGCGGTTCGTCCGGGCCGTGGTCCAGGAGGTCGGCATGGACGGTTTCAACCGGGTCTGGACCTCCCCGAACACCCTCCCCACCAAGACGGAGATCGCCAAACCGGCGGACTGGGTCGCGCGGGTGCACGGGAAGACGGAGTCATGAGCGCACCAGGGGCGTACGCCGTCAGGGGGGCGGGAGCCGCCCCCTGGAGGGCACAGCATCACCCGTCCGAGGGACCGTAGGGCCGGGGATAGGCGTGCGATGCTCGGAGAACGGCCCGCTTCTGTCACCATCGACGCACTCTGAGTGACGATTTCTGAGTCGGCAGCGCAACGCCAGCCGGAGGCGCCCCCAGAGGCCCCCTCCCGAAAACCTCTCCACGAAGGGCACCGGATATGGGTCCCCATCCAGCGGTCGCGGCGATACGCCTGGCGGTCCGCCGCGTACTCCACGACATTCTTACCGAATACGCCGCAAGCCAGGCGACCACGGCAACCACCACGGCAACGGCCCAGGCCACCACCGCCACAGCCACTTCCACGGCAACGGGCACGGGCACGGGCACCGGCATCGCGGCCGGAGCACCGGCCGGAGTCGGCGCCACCGCCGGACCCGGGACCGCCCGGTCACCGGAGCCCGGCACCGCAGCCGCCGGGACCACCACCGCCCCCGGCGCGACGGGCCCCGCCGATCAGGGCCGCCCCGCCCCGGCGTTCCGCCCCGAGCGGCCCCTGCGCCTCGACCACCCCCCGGCCCCCTCGTCCCGGCTCCCCGAAGCCGCCGCGACCGCGCCCGTATCCGCGCTGCCGCGCCCCTCGACCCCCGCCTCCCACGCCGCGGCCACCGCCGCCACCGGCCCGCTGGTGCTCGTCGCCTGCTCCGGCGGCGCCGACTCGATGGCGCTCGCCTCCGCGCTCGCCTTCGAGGCCCGCAAACTCAATATCCGCGCCGGCGGCATCACCGTCGACCACGGCCTCCAGGACGGCTCCGACCTGCGCGCCGCCGAGGTCGCGAGCCGGCTCTCCGCCATGGGACTCGACCCCGTCGAGGCGGTCTCCGTCCGGGTGGGCCGGGACGGCGGCCCCGAGGCCGCGGCCCGCGACGCCCGCTACGGCGCGCTCGACGCCGCCGCCGAACGCCACGGCGCGGTCGCCGTACTCCTCGGCCACACCCGCGACGACCAAGCGGAAACCGTCCTGCTGGGACTCGCCAGGGGCTCCGGCATCCGGTCGCTCTCCGGAATGGCCGCCGTCTCCGGCCACCGCCGCCGCTACCGCCGCCCCTTCCTGGAGCTGGACCGGCAGACCGCCCGCAAGGCGTGCATGGTCCAGGCGCTGCCCGTCTGGGACGACCCGCACAACGCCGACCCCGCCTACACCCGCTCCCGGCTGCGCCACGAAGGCCTCCCGGCGCTGGAGAAGGCGCTCGGCAAGGGCGTCGTCGAAGCCCTCGCCCGTACCGCCCAGCTCTCCCGCGACGACGCCGACGCCCTCGACACCTGGGCGGCCGACGCGGACACCGCCGTACGGGACGAAACCGGGCATCTGGAGTGCGCCAAGCTGTACGCGCTGCCGCCCGCCGTCCGCCGCCGGGTGCTGCGCCGCGCCGTCATCGACGCCGGTTCGCCCGCCGGTTCGCTGTTCGCCCGCCATATCGAGGAAGTCGACCGGCTGATCACCGGCTGGCGGGGCCAGGGTGCCATCAATCTGCCGGGCCGCGTCGAGGCCCGCCGGCAGAGTGGCAGACTTGTCATCCGGCAAGGCTGACAAGGCCCGCGGCCGACCAGGCCGAGGCGCCCCGGCGTCCGGGGTCACCAGCGCCTCCCCCGGCGAGACAGAAAGCGACCGCGTGAACGAGAAGGACATGGGTACCGACCTCCAGTCGGTGCTCATCACCAAGGAAGAGATCGACGCGAAGCTGGCGGAGCTGGCCGCGAAGATCGACGCGGAGTACGCGGGCAAGGACCTCCTGCTCGTCGGTGTCCTCAAGGGCGCTGTGATGGTGATGGCGGACCTGGCACGGGCCCTGTCCAGCCCGGTCACCATGGACTGGATGGCCGTGTCGTCGTACGGCGCGGGCACCCAGTCCTCCGGTGTCGTCCGGATCCTCAAGGACCTCGACACCGACATCAAGGGCCGTCATGTCCTGATCGTCGAGGACATCATCGACTCCGGACTGACCCTGTCCTGGCTGCTGTCGAACCTGGGATCGCGCGAGCCCGCGTCGATCGAGGTCTGCACGCTGCTGCGTAAGCCGGATGCCGCAAAGGTGTCGATCGACGTGAAGTGGATCGGCTTCGACATCCCGAACGAGTTCGTCGTCGGTTACGGCCTCGACTACGCCGAGAAGTACCGCAACCTCCCCTTCGTCGGCACCCTCGCGCCGCACGTCTACGGCGGCTGAAGCCCCCTCGTCGCCCCCGCCCGGTTCCCGCCGGGAAACCCGGTGGGAACCAACCGGCCCCTCTCGCCGTTGATGCGTGGGAGGGCGGGTTTGTCGCCGTACCGTGCGGTCACGGTTGTCAAGCTGGGGTACCTTCCGAAGAACAGTCTTTTCTCACAGCAGCATTTACCTACGGGCAGGAGGAACGGGGCGAGTCCGCCCCGTATGGATGGACGTGAAGCGATACTTCCGTGGGCCGGTCATGTGGATCGTGCTGGTCGTCCTTGCCGTGGTCGTGGTGATGCAGGTCGTCGGCTCCTCGGGCGGCTACAAGACGGTGGACACCGGCCAGGTCATTCAGGCGATCGACAAGAACCAGGTCGAACAGGTCAAGCTGACCACCGGAGACGACCAGATCATCAAGGCCGAGCTGAAGGACGGCCAGAAGATCAAGGGCAGCTCCAAGATCCAGGCGAGTTATATCGGGACCCAGGGCTCCGATCTCGCCGCGAAGCTCCAGCAGAAGTTCGAGGCCGGGGACATCTCCAAGGGCTACACAGTCTCGCCCTCGAAGCAGAGCCCGTTCGTCTCGATCCTGCTCTCGCTGCTGCCGTTCGTGCTGATCGTGCTGGTCTTCCTCTTCCTGATGAACCAGATGCAGGGCGGCGGCTCCCGAGTGATGAACTTCGGGAAGTCCAAGGCCAAGCTGATCACCAAGGACACCCCCAAGACGACCTTCGCCGATGTGGCGGGGTCCGACGAGGCCGTCGAGGAGCTCCACGAGATCAAGGAGTTCCTCCAGGAGCCGGCCAAGTTCCAGGCCGTCGGTGCCAAGATCCCCAAGGGTGTGCTGCTGTACGGCCCGCCCGGTACCGGCAAGACCCTGCTGGCCCGCGCCGTCGCCGGTGAGGCCGGGGTCCCGTTCTACTCGATCTCGGGCTCCGACTTCGTCGAGATGTTCGTCGGTGTCGGTGCCTCCCGGGTCCGCGACCTCTTCGAGCAGGCCAAGGCCAATGCACCCGCGATCGTCTTCGTCGACGAGATCGACGCCGTCGGCCGGCACCGCGGAGCGGGCCTCGGCGGCGGCCACGACGAGCGCGAGCAGACCCTCAACCAGCTGCTGGTCGAGATGGACGGCTTCGACGTGAAGGGCGGCGTCATCCTGATCGCCGCCACCAACCGGCCCGACATCCTCGACCCGGCGCTGCTGCGCCCGGGCCGCTTCGACCGGCAGATCGCCGTCGACCGCCCCGATATGCAGGGCCGTCTGGAGATCCTCAAGGTCCACCAGAAGGGCAAGCCGGTCGCCCCGGACGTCGATCTGGGCGCCGTCGCCCGTCGCACCCCGGGCTTCACCGGTGCGGACCTCTCCAATGTGCTGAACGAAGCCGCGCTGCTCACCGCGCGCAGCGACAAGAAGCTGATCGACAACCACGCGCTGGACGAGGCGATCGACCGGGTGGTCGCGGGACCGCAGAAGCGGACCCGGATCATGTCGGACAAGGAGAAGAAGATCACCGCGTACCACGAGGGCGGTCACGCCCTGGTCGCGGCGGCCTCTCCGAACGCCGACCCGGTCCACAAGATCACCATCCTGTCGCGCGGCCGGGCCCTCGGTTACACGATGGTTCTGCCGGACGAGGACAAGTACTCCACCACCCGCAACGAGATGCTCGACCAGCTCGCGTACATGCTGGGCGGGCGCGCGGCGGAGGAGCTGGTCTTCCACGACCCGACGACCGGCGCGGCCAACGACATCGAGAAGGCCACCGCCACCGCCCGGGCGATGGTCACCCAGTACGGCATGACCGAGCGCCTCGGCGCGATCAAGTTCGGCGGCGACAACACCGAGCCCTTCCTGGGCCGGGAGATGGCGCACCAGCGCGACTACTCGGAAGAGGTCGCCGCGCTCGTCGACGAAGAGGTCAAGAAGCTCATCGAGACCGCGCACAACGAGGCCTGGGAGATCCTCGTCGAGAACCGCGACGTCCTCGACAACCTGGTTCTCGCGCTGCTGGAGAAGGAGACCCTCGGCAAGGAGGAGATCGCCGAGGTCTTCCGGCCGATCGTCAAGCGCCCGGCCCGCCCCGCGTGGACCGGATCCTCCCGCCGTACGCCCTCCACCCGGCCGCCGGTCCTCTCCCCCAAGGAGCTGGCCCTGACGAACACCGCCGGAGCGAACGGCACCCCCGACACCACCACGGGCCCCGGCCTTGAGGTGGCCCCGGAGGACCGCCCCGAGCCCAGCTGACGGAAAGGGTGAACGGGCCGTGTCGCCCGTGTCACACCCCGCCCCGGGATGGCTGCCGCGTCCCCCCAGGTTTTAGCCTGGGGGGACGCGGCATTTCGCACGCCCGTGCGGAGCAACGAGGAACGAGGCACTGATGACCGACCCGGTGACGCTGGACGGCGACGCGCATCCGATCGGCGAGTTCGACGAGAAGCGCGCCGAGAACGCGATCCGCGAGCTGCTCATCGCGGTCGGTGAGGACCCCGACCGGGAGGGGCTGCTGGAGACCCCGGCGCGGGTGGCCCGGGCGTACCGCGAGATATTCGCCGGGCTCTGGCAGCGCCCCGAGGATGTTCTCACCACCACGTTTGACCTGGGCCACGACGAGATGGTCCTGGTCAAGGACATCGAGGTGATGAGCTCCTGCGAGCACCACCTGGTGCCGTTCGTGGGCGTGGCCCATGTCGGATACATCCCGTCCGCCGACGGCAAGATCACCGGCCTGTCGAAGCTGGCCCGCCTGGTCGACGTCTTCGCCCGCCGCCCCCAGGTCCAGGAGCGCCTGACCACCCAGATCGCGGACTCCCTGATGGAGATCCTCGAACCGAGGGGCGTGATCGTGGTCGTCGAGTGCGAGCACATGTGCATGACGATGCGGGGCGTCCGCAAGCCCGGTGCGAAGACGATCACCTCCGCGGTCCGCGGCCAGCTCCGCGACCCGGCGACCCGCGCGGAGGCGATGAGCCTCATCATGGCCCGCTGACCCCGCGCCGCTGGGGGCCTGGGGCTTCCGGCCCCTGCGGTGCAGGGCCCTGCGATGTGCAGGGTCCCCGAAGGCCCGGGGGTGCGGGCACCTGTGGTGTGCGGGCCCTGCGCTGGTCGAGTCGCGTTACCCCGTGGGGTAGGCCCGGGGCCTTGTCAGGCGCGGCCGGGTCGGTGGCCTCCGGGCTCACCTCCTCGCGGCCTGCGATGCACTGCCCTCCGGCGAACCCTCCTTGTCGCAGCCCACTGCGGGGGCGACCCTGCACCCCCCTCCCGAGACACCCCACTTGACCAGGGGGACAATGCCCCACATCATCCGAGCGCCAGGGGCGCGGGCTCGTCGGTGCTCAGCCCAGGGCGGTCTTGAGCGCCTCATCGAGGGCTTGGCCCGCCGGGACCGGAACGTCCGGGGCGACCCCCACGCCCTCCCAGTTGGTGCCCGTGACAGTGCTGATGGTCCGTGCCGTCGGTACCGTCACCAGGATGTGCTCGGTGATCGGGTGGCGGTCCGTGGGGTGGGCGCCGCCCCGGGTGGTCGCGCCGACGACGACGGCCCGGCCGTGGGCCTGGAGGGTGTAGGCGATGTCCTCGGCCGCGGAGAACGTGGCCTCGCCGGTGAGTACGTACACCGGGCGGTCCAGGTAGCGCGGTGCGGGAAGGTGCCCGGCCGTCCAGAGCTGGCGGGTCGTATCCGTACACCGGTCGTAGATATCGTTCAGATGCACCTGGTCGTCCGGGAAGAAGTAGCTGCACCACATCGCGGCCCCTTCCGGGGACCCGCCGCGGCAGGCCCGCAGGTCCAGTACCAGCGCGGAGGTGCCCGCGACCAGCTCCATGGCCGCGCCGATTGCCCTCGCGCCCTCGACGGCGGTCGCGATCCGCCGCAGCTCGATGAGCCCGATGTTCCCTTCCAGCCGCTCGACGCGGTGAATCCCCTGCCCCTCGGCCCGGAGCAGCGCGCGGAACGCGGCGTCCCCTCCGTCGTCGTCCACGGGCTCCAACGACCGCGGCTCCTCGGTCCAGAGCAGCCGCAGATGCCTGTCCGGACACGCCCTTTGGAGATCTTCCGTCACCGCCTCGCAGAGAGCGGGCCCGTCGAGCCCCTCGTAGGCGCCGTCCGCGAGACGGTCCCGGATCATGCTCTCGACGGCGGCGGTCTTCTCGGGGAAGACGTATCCCGCGTCGATCCGCTCCAGGGCCTGCTCGACTATGTGCTGGTTGGAAGGCATAACGGATCATGCTAGGTGCCGGGTCCCCTTCGGCCACAGGCGTTTTCCCGGGGCCGCTCGTGGCGGCAGTCGACGATCGCCGTGGAACGGCGGGCGCCCGGCCGTAGCCCGCCACGGACCACGCCGTTTCGCCAGGCTCCGTCCTGTGGCGAACTACGGCGGTCAGGCGCCCGCAACCAGCGTGCCGAGGGCCGTGCGCCGGTGGGTGACCGAGCGGCCTGTGCGGGTCGTTGTCACCATGCCCGCCGATCTGAGCGCCGCCGCGTGGGACGAGGCCGTCGCGTTGCTGACGTGGAGGGCGCGTGCCAGGGATGTCGTGGTGTGAGGTTCGGCGAGGAGGCGCAGGGCGTCCAGCCGGGTGCGACCCAGGACGGCGGCCAGGGCCTCGGCGGGGACGGCCGGGCGCCCCGCGGTGGGCGGGAGCCCGGGACCGGCCGGGTACGTCAGGACCGCAGGACGGCCCGGGGTGTCGTGGAGAAGGGGGCCCGCCGGGTGGTGGAAGGTGGGCAGCAGAACCAGGCCGCGCCCGTTGAGGCGGACATCGCGGTCCGGCGCTGCGCCGGGCCATTCCCACACACCCTCGTGGAGCCGGCTGCCCGGGGCCAGGCCGGTCAAGGCGGCGGCCACGCCGTGCTCGGCGACCGTCAGGGCGTAGCGGGTGAACTCCTCACGGTGCAGATCCTGTACGACGGACCAGACCGGGGCGAGGACCGTCTGGTACGCGGCCTGCTGGGCGCGGTGCAGGGTGCGCCAGGCAGTCTCGTCGCCCGCGTGCAGGTCACGGACCCAGCGAGGTGCGGGCATCGTCCCGTAGACCCGTTCCAGCTCGGAGCGGACGAGTGTGGGGCCGGTGGCGCGGATCTGTTCGAAGCCGTCGGCCATGGTGTCGCCGAGGACGTCGAGGAAGGAAGGAGGGCGGCCCGCCGGAACCAGTTCGGCGAGCGGGCCGGTTGCGGTCGGGAGGGAGCGCAGGACGCGTCCGCGCCACGGCGCGAACAGCGGCCCGCCGCGCTGGGCCACGGCTGTCGTCAGGGCGGCGTGCAGCTCCTGGAGCGGTGCCGGGCGGGGTGTGAAGCGGATCCGGACGAAGTCCTCTGCGGTGAAGTGGATGCGCAGCACTCTCACGGCTCCTCGCCCTGGGCCGGCCTTTCGGCCAGGGCCTGAACCTTCGCACCGTGATGGCCCCCGCCTCAAGGATGTTCGTATGACTTCTCGACGCATTCTCTTGAAAGGCACGCTGTTCGGGGGTGCCGCCGCCCTGCTGCCCGCGGCTGCGTCAGCCTCCGGTGACGGCTCGATCCTCCGGTTGCCCGCGCCCGTCGGCCCGTACCCCGTAGGCATGCAGAGGGTCCATCTGACGGACCCGTCCCGGACCGACCCATGGGTGGGCGGCGTCCGGGAGTTGATGCTGACCGTCCTGTACCCGGCCCGATCGGTACGCGGCTTCTCCCGGGCTCCGCAGCTCACCCCGGCCGAGGCCAGGGAGTTCGCCGGCCTCGCGCCCCGTATCCGTCCCGGGCTGCCGGAGCCGGGAACGGTGGACTGGGGCGCGGTCCTCACTCACGGGTACATGGGCGCGCCGCCGCTGCCCGGGCGGCGGCCGGTGCTGGTGTACTCACCCGGCGGTGGTGACTCCCGCACGCTCGGCACGACCCTCGCAGAGGATCTGGCGAGCCACGGCCGGGTGGTCGTCCTCGTCGACCATCCCGGTGACGCTTCTCAGGTGGAGCTGCCCACCGGAATGCGGACGACCGTCCTGATCGGACCCCCGGATCCGGCGACCTTCCGCATGATGGTGGACACCCGGATCGCGGACCTCCGCCTGGTCGTGGACCGGCTCGACGACCTGCCGCTCGCACCGGTTGTGGACTTGCGCCGGATCGGGATGTACGGGCACTCCGCAGGCGGCACGGCGGCGGTGTACGCGGCCCGCCGCGACCGCAGGGTCGGCGCGGTGGCGAACCTGGAGGGCTATCTCGACCTGTACCCGACACCGGTCGTGTACCCGACACCGGTCGGCCTCGGCCGGCCGCTGCTGCTGTTCCGCACCGACGGATTCGATGGTGCCGCCCGTATCGCATCGTCCTGGGCAAGCCTTCCCGGGCACCGCAGGCTGCTCCCCGACGCGAACCACTGGGCGTTCACCGACTACGGCTCGTTCGTCCCTCGGCTCCGGACTTCCGGCCTTGTGACAGCGACGGCGCGGAACGCGCTCGTCGGCCCCGGCGACCCTGCGGTGACACTCACTGAGGTGCGGCGCCGGGTGGGGACCTTCTTTGCCTGTCATCTGGAGTAACGGAACTACTCGGAGAGCGTCGGTCGGGCGCAGGAGGAGCCCCGTTCGGCAGGTGCCGAACGGGGCTTGTTCTCTGCCCTGAGACCTAGCGAATCTCGTCGGCCGGTGATGGCCCGGCGCCGTACCTCACCGCGTCCTCGGGGCATGCGTACTGGACCAGCGGGGCACTGCTTCCACGCTCCATGACCCCGACTTCAACAGGGGCGGACGTCCGGCGTCCGCAGTGCACGCACCAGGCGGTGAGCGGTTCCGGGGTGTCGTTCACAAGGGCATCGCGGGTCATGCGGCCACCCCCCTCGTGACCTGGTGGACGCCTTCGGCGACGTACGGATAGTCGACCCCCGCGAGAGCGAGGACGACGGCCAAGCGGCGTTCCCGTTGCTTCCAGGCTTCTCGCCGCCGTTCGATGTGCTCCGGAGCCATATAGGGCGGGATGCGGAACGGCTCGCGTGTGGGCACGGTCCGGGCGAGGACATGAACCGGGACGGGGCTGCGGGGGGTGCAGATGACGACCGGTGCGGGTGGCTCGGGGGTGCGGTGTCGTCCCCGAGCGGGTAAGCAGAAGCAGAGCACCCATGCGAATGCACGGGCGATAGAGTCGCGCATGTCGTTTCAGCTCCCTTGAAGCTGATCGGCGGAGCCCCGAGCGGACCGGTCCTAAGCGGTCCCTCGGGGCGTTTTCGTGTTTGACGCTAGACCAACCTGTATAGGTCCGTCTAGCCCTGTTCAACTCTGTCTAGTCGGGTGACGGTACAGGGCGGTGGCTACGCTCTGCGGTATGGCAGCGCGTGAAATCGACCCCCGGGCCCCGGAGCCCCCTTATCGGCAGATCGCTGCCGACTTGACCGCCGAGATCGCGCGAGGCGACTTGGCCCCGGGCAGTCCCCTGCCGTCCGAGAAGGAACTCACGGAGCGGTACGGGGTCGCGCGGAACACGGCGCGGAGCGCGCTCGGCGTTCTTCGGGAAGCGGGTCTCGTATACACCGTTCCGGGGCGGGGCACGTACGTGACCGACCGGCCCGAGGGCGTCGTGTAGCGGCGCCGTTTCCGACCCGGTGTCTGCATGAGCACGCGTACGAGCCCCATAGCCTGGTGACACTCTGTCAGGCTTCGGAATGGGGTCCCTGTGGCCACGTACCTTGTCGGTTCCCGCGCCAGCAACCTCGCCAAAGCGCAAGTGCGCGAATATCTGCGCCCCTTGCGCGAACGGCTCCCCGGAGTCACCTTCACGCATCGGGTGATCCTGGAAGGGGGCGACAAGGACCGTAAGTCGGCTCTGTCCGCCGTATCGGCTGTCAGCGGCGGATCGGCGTTCAGCAGCGAACAGGAAGCGGCGCTCGCCCGGGGTGACGTCGATGTGGTGGTTCACTCGTTGAAAGACCTTCCTACGTCGAACCCGCAGGGGCTTACCTTGTTGGCCCCGCCCGGACGTGAGGACGTGCGCGACGCTCTGTGCGGGTCCACCCTCGCGGGGCTCCGGAAAGGGGCCCGGGTCGGCACGGGAGCTCCTCGCCGCGTTGCTCAGCTACTCGCCGTGCGTCCCGATCTCGACGTTGTGCCCATCCGGGGGAACGTCCCACCCCGCCTCAAGAAGATCGAAACCATGGGGCTCGACGCCGTGGTCCTCGCGGTGGCGGGGCTTCGCCGGCTCGGGCTCGATGACGCCATCGGGGAAGTGCTGCCGCTCGACCTCTTCCCGCCGAGCCCGGGACAGGGCGCGCTCGGTATTCAGGTCCGGACGGATGACGATTCAGCGCCATTGCGCGCTCTGCTGTCCGCGGTTGGGGATGCGGCCGCCGATGCTGCGGTCCGGGCCGAGCGCGCGCTTCTTGCCGAACTGCACGGGGGGTGCAGTGTGCCCGTGGGCGCGTACGGTGAGACCTTGCCCAATGGGGAACTCTCCCTCGCGGGTCAGGTCACGTCACTGGACGGACGCGTACGGGTCGCAGGGACCGTGACAGGTCCGTCTGCGGAACCGGAGAAGCTCGGCGCATCCCTGGCCACTCTGCTCATCGACCAGGGAGCGCATGCGATCCTCGACGAGGTCCGGGCCGCTCTCGGCTCTAGGTGAGCCGACGCGCGATGTCGAGAGCTGCATAGGTCAGGCTCGCGGATGCGCCCGCGCGTTTCAGCATGGTGAACAGCTCGACCAACAGCCGTAGGTCTCGCGTCCCTGTTGCCGGGTCCATGCGGGCCAGGGTCTGGTACTCCCCGGACACCGAGAACGGGAACAGGGGCGCGCGAGTCTGTGTCCGTAGCGTGGCGAGTACGTCCGCCGTGAATTGCGCGGGCTCCAACAAGATCATGTCGGCCCCGTTCGTTTCCATCTGTAAGGCCGTGTCGACGAACTGATCGGCCTTGCCGGGGTTGATCTGGAACTCTCGGTCGAGTCCTGCTTTCGGAGTCGCACCCATCGTTTCGCGGAACGCGTCGTACAGGGAACTCCAGAAGATCACGTGGGGCATCACGCTGACCCCGTAGTGTCCGGTCTCGTCCAGCGCCTTGCGCGCGGCGCCCACGGTTCCGAGCACCATGGACGCCGGACCGACGATGTCCGCTCCCGCCTCCGCGTGGGCGAGTGCCTGCGCAGCAGTAGCCCGGACGGTGGCCCTGATGTCTGGGCGTCCGTGCTGGTCCGTGAGATAGCAGAGCCCATCCGGGGTGTACGAGCACAGGCATGTTTCCGTCATGACCGCGAGGGCTGGCGCGGTGTCCTTACAGGCATGGATGGCGCGGGACATCAGCGAGTCGGCAGCCAGTGCGACTTCGCCGAGGGTGTCCCGCTCTGCGGACTCCGCGAACAGTTTTACGGACCGGATGCCGAGTTGTGCGGCCTCCCGCACCACGGCGGGAATCTCGGCGGTGGTGACGGTGGGCATGGGCCGGTCGGCGGGTTCTTCGGTGACCAGGAGCACCATGCCGAGATCGGCAGGAGTGAGAGTCTGCGGTTCCAGCAGGTTCCGAACGGCTCGGCGGGTACGTAACGGGCTGGTCGCCTTGGTCGGGGGTGGAAGCTGCGATGGTTCGGTAAGGGTCACGGTGTCCATCCCTGGCTAGTCGGGTTCGGTCGTACGGCACTTGCGGACAGGCTTCGTGGATTCCGCCCCGCCGGGTGTGTCGCATGGGTGGGTGACGTCCCTTGTGTGTGGGGGCGCCGGGATTGCATGGGCGATCCGAGGTCTGCTCATGTCTGCTCGGTGAGGCCCCGGACGGAAGTGATGCGGGGGTCGTACTGACCGAGGAAGTAGGCCGCGCCGACGGCTGCGATGAAAACGGCCTGTTCGTCGCTCGGTTCATACGAGTGCCCCGGGTCGTGGCCCTCGTACAGACCACAGTCGGTTCCCCTGTTCAGGCAGTTCCGGCAGTGCGTCCGGGCGTGCATCCCCCACTCGAAGCTATTGCCGACGCGCCACCATGTGAGCCAGACATGCCCTGGGTCCGGTTGCACCAGTTCCCACACCAGGCCGACGTGTCGGCCACTGTGACGAGTGCCGAGCGGACATTGGATCCGCGCCTTGAATCGTGCGGGATCCTCACCCGGGAAGCACGGGATCACCAGTTCCCGTATCTCTTCGCACACCACCAGCTCTTCCCCGCAGACAAAGGAGGCCCCCTTCCCCGGGGCAGTCACAGTTGCCCGAGGATGGAGAGGGCGATCACGAAGGCGGCGGTGATGATCTGCACGGTCATCCACACCGCCTCCGTCACTGCTGCCCGCCGGTCGATGATCTTCATGGAACTCCCTTGCTGCTGCGCTGGTTTGTTTTGGCGACGGCTGCACTGAGCAGGTCGGACGTGGTGACCGGGCGAAGATCGCCGGATCGTGCTTCCCATTCGCGTCCGCCTGTGAGCGGCCGGAGGGAGTAGCGGGCACCAAAGCGGTCCATGACCCGTCCGATCCGGTTGGACCCGGCATCCCGGACGATGTCGTCGACCTGTGGTTCCCACGAGCTGTCAGTGACCACGGCCGTACCTCCGGCGTGCACTGATCGACTCGCCCTGAAGGATCCGGACCAGCCCGGCCCGGCAGCGGATCAGGGTGTCCCGGTCCCGGACATAGCCGGCACGGGGCACCCACGCCGGGGCGAGCCCCCAGAAACCGCCCGCCGTAAGGAGATCTGCGAGTGCGTCTGGATCGCGGGTCTGCCCGCGGAGTCTGCTGTGCCGGTTCACGTCGCCCTCCTTTCGTAACCTTGCTCGCAACAGGTAACCGGTCAGCTACGCGGAGCGGTAGCGTGGAGGGCGAGGCAGGACTTAAGAGCTTTAAGCCCCCGCTTGACGCAGAGGTGATGCGCACATGGTCATGAACGAACCGACCAGGTTTGAGCGCCTGTACCAGCAGACCGGTTGGACCATGCGGCAAATGGCGCAGGCTGTGAACCGACTCGGCACGGAGTGCGGTATCCCGCTGAGATACCGGGAGCCGTCAGTGCACCAGTGGCGCGGCGGCGCTCTGCCTAGGGATGTCGTGCGCCCGCTCGTACTGGAGGTTCTATCGCGGCGATTAGATCGTCCGGTGACCGACTTAGAAGCCGGCTTTCCTGTCGCATGCACCCAACTCGCCAGTACCGTAGAAGGATTACTAGACCTGGGGAGCTGTGACATGGATCCGTCCCGGCGTGGCGTCATGGGAGCAGCAACTGCCTTTTCCGTAGCTATGGCTACTCCAGCGTGGGCCGATGTGGCCGGACGGATGGAAGCAGTACAGAGTGGGCGGCGCATCGGCATGCCCGACGTCGACATGGTCACGAGAATGACCGATCGCCTCGCCAAGCTCGACGGTGAATTCGGTGGACGTCGAGTGCGCCCTATGGCGTCTTCTTTCCTCGTCAACACGGTCGTTCCGTGCTTGCGCGCCGAAGCGCCGTCCGACGTACGGAGCGCCATGCTGTCCGCCGCAGCCTTTCTGAGCTATCTCACCGGGTGGATGGCCGTTGACGAAGGCGCACACGGGCTTGCCCAGCGTTACTACACCAAGGGCCTTGAACTTGCCGGAGCCGCCGGGGACCACAGCACGTACTGCCATATCCTCCGCGGCATGTCCGTCCAGGCCGCAGGGCTCGGACACGGCCCATCCGCGGTACGCCTCGCCAACGCTGCAACCGCATCAGCGCCGATCACCGGGCCGCGGATGGTTGCCTTCATGGCGGGCCAGCAGGCACATGCCTACGCCGTAGCCGGAGACAAAACGGCCGCGTTCGGCTCCCTCCGGGAGACCGAAAAGGCTCTGGACCAGGCGAGTACGACGACCACGTTCGGGGGGTTCAGCGCATCCACCCTGGCCTACCTGTCCGCGCAGGTTCGCTACTCCCTGGGAGACGTGCCGGGCAGCATCCGGTCCTTGGAGGAGCACTTCCGGGTACGCGACGACGGGGATTCGCATCGCAGTTTCCTGCGGTTCAGCGCGCTCCTGGCGGAGCGGCGCCTTGAAGTCGGTCACCTGGAGTCTGCGTGTGCCACATGGAACGCTGTGCTCGACGACTATCCGACGATGCAGAGCGGCCAGGTCGACCGGCACGTTCAGCAGATCGCGGTCCGACTGCGGCCGTACCGTTCCAACGCCGTCGCGAGAGCTACCTATGAGCGGGCAGCGAGCGCTGCTTAGCCCTTGTTAGGGCAGGATCGTGGTGGTCGGCCGAGTGCGAGATCAGAAGCATCTCGGTGGCGTGGGGCAGCTTGTGTGATCAGACCCCTCAGTGGAAGGTACCCCCGCCGGAGGCGTTACGCCGGGGCGTGGCCCTTCGGGTGTGCACCCGGCTCCGGGTCGTCCGGGAGTTTGCAGACCCGTTCCAGGAACAGCGCCGCCGCCACCACCGCGGCGCCCGCGAGGACCGAAGCGCCCGCGTAGATCGCCTGGTCGCGGCGGGCCGGGACGTCCAGGGAGCCGAGGAGGAAGACGCCCACGCCTCCGTACATCCCGCTGATGAGCGCCGCGACCAGCGCACTGGCCTGGCCGAAGACCAGCGCCCGCGCGGCCATCAGCGGCTCGACGCCCTTCGCGTCGGGCCGCCGCTCGCGCTGGGCCTTGAGGCGGGAGCGCAGGGAGAGCGCCGTCGCCGTGAGGACCGCGGCGATCACGGCCAGCACGATCGGCGCGGCCAGCGGCACCGCGGGCAGGGTGCCCAGGGAGTCCCACAGCCGGGCCGCCGCCCAGGAGAGCACTCCCGCCACGGCGAAGAGCCCGGCCAGCACCCCGAGGTGTAGCTGCTTCACCGGGCGCCCACGTCCTTCCGTCCTTCGTATGTCTGCAACGAGCCTAACGACTACTCGGGCAGCCGGAGTTCCAGATCGGCACGGACGGTGACGCCGTCCCGGCCCACCGCGGCCAGCAGCCCGGCGACCGCGCCCCGGCCCGGCAGCTCGGCGGCGGGTTCCACGTCGTGCCACGGGGCGAGCACAAAGGCGCGCTCATGGGCCCGGGGGTGCGGCAGGGTGAGCACGGGGTCGTCCGAGACCACGTCCGCGTACGCCACGATGTCGACGTCGATGGTCCGCGGGCCCCACCGCTCGTCGCGCACCCGGTCGTACGCCTCCTCGATGGCCTGGCCCCGCTCCAGCAGGGACTTCGGCGGGAGGGTGGTGCGGACGACGACGACCGCGTTGAAATACGCCGGCTGGGAGCCGGGCTCGACGCCCCACGGCTCCGTCTCGTAGACCGGGGAGACCGCCTTGACCCGGACGCCGGGGGTGTCCTCCAGCGCGTCGACCGCGCCCTGGAGGGTCTCCAGCCGGTTGCCCAGATTGGCGCCGAGGGCGATGACCGCCCGGCGGGGGTTGGACAGGGTGGTGTCCGCGGCGTCGACCTGCTCGACGACGGACGCGGGGACCGGCTGCACCGTGGGGTCGCTCATACTCGGCTCCGCCTGATCGTGATCGTCACATCGTCGAAGGGCACGGTGATCGGCGCGTCCGGCTTGTGCACGACGACCTCCACCTCCTCCACGCCGTCGTACTTCAGACAGGCCTGGGCGATCCGCTCGGCGAGGGTCTCGATGAGGTCCACCGGATCGCCCTCGACGATCGCGACGACCTCCTCGGCCACGACCCCGTAGTGGACGGTCTTCGCGAGATCGTCGTCGGCGGCCGCGGGCCTGGTGTCCAGTCCCAGCTCCAGGTCGACGATGAAGGTCTGGCCCTCCTCGCGCTCCCGGGGGAAGACGCCGTGGTGCCCGCGGGCCTTGAGGCCGCGCAGCGCGACACGATCCACGCGAATCACTCCTGCTGTCGATAATCGGTAAGCCGTCTGTTGTGCTTCTGCGTCGTGGTCGGCCGGAAGGCCGGCGGGGCGAGCCGCGTACCGCGGGTGCCTCTGCCCGTTTCGAATCTACCTGCGCCCACTGACAGCATTCGCGCCCGGGGGGTTCAGCGCCCCGCGGCCTCGTCGTCGTCCGGCGCCGGGCCCGCGTCGTCGGCTGTCTCTTCCATGAGCACCGGCGATCCGTGGTGCGACCAGAGCCGCCAGCCCTCGGGGGTGCGGCGGAACACGTTCGTGGCGACGGCGTGCTGGCCGACCAGCGGTCCCAGCTCCCCGGCCGACTCCGCGGGCCCGCCGCTGAGGATGTTCTCGGTGCAGGTGACCACCGCGGTGTCCCCGGCGACCTGGGCCCGGACATCGGTGAGGAAGAACTGGATGTACTCCGTGTGCGCCATGATCAGCGCGTACGAGCGGAGCACCTCGCCCCGCCCCGACAGCACCGGCCAGCCCGGGTGGACGCACGACACCCCGTCGTCGAGGAGCCACAGATCGTCCATGGCGGCGGCGTCGCCGCGCTCCAGGGTCTCGTAGAAGGCGGCGTTCGCGGCCTCGACCTCGGCGGTCCGGGGATCCCGGGTCTCCTCGGGGCTCACCGGGCGGCCCCGATAGCCCGGGCGACCCGGACGGCGTCGGCCGTGGCCCGTACCTCGTGCACCCGGACCGCCCAGGCGCCTTCGTACGCGGCGATCGCGGAGACCGCGGCCGTGGCGGCGTCCCGCTCCCGGGCCCGCGGCGGCAGCCCGTCCCTGGTGTCCCCGGCCAGTACGCTGCCGAGGAATCGTTTCCGGGAGGCGGCGACCAGCAGCGGGCGGCCCAGCTCCTTGAGGGCGTCGATCCTGGCGACCAGCGCGAGATCGTGCGCGGCCTCCTTGGCGAAGCCGAGACCGGGGTCGATGACGATGAGCTCCGGCGGGATCCCGCCGTCGACGACCGCCTCCATCCGGGTCCGCAGCTCCCCGACGACCTCGGTGACCACGTCTGTGTAGACGGCCCTGCTGTTCATGTCGTGGCTGAAACCACGCCAGTGCATGACCACGAAGGGAACACCCGCGGCGGCGACCGCCGGGACCATCCCCGGGTCGGCGAGGCCCCCGCTGACATCGTTGACGAGGACGGCCCCGGCGGCGACGGCCCGGTCGGCGACGCTCGCCCGCATGGTGTCGACGGAGACCGTGACGCCCTCCGCGGCCAGCCCGCGCACGACGGGGACCACCCGCCGCAGCTCCTCCTCCTCGTCGACCCGGCTGGCGCCGGGCCGGGTGGACTCGCCGCCGACGTCCACCAGGTCGGCGCCGTCCGCGACGAGGTCTATGCCCCGTTTGACGGCGGCGGTGGTGTCGAACCAGCGACCGCCGTCGGAGAAGGAGTCCGGGGTGACGTTGACCACGCCCATGACCGCACAGCGGTCCCACTCCGGCAATCCGCGCAACGTACTCATAGGGCCAGCGTAGGCCGTGCCCCGGTGGATCACGCGGGGTGCCGTCCGGGCCCGCCGGGCCTGCGTACGGTTCAGGCCGCGCGGCCCACCCCGGACGCGGCGCGGGCGGCCACCGGGATCACATGGGTGCAGGGGCGCTCGGGCCGTGGCGACCGGCGGGCCGAGAAGGGGCGGGGCGGACCGGGCGGGACGAAACCTTCCGCCTGCATCGCCGCGAACCCGATCCGCGGCAGGTCGCCGCTCTTGCGGAAGACCACGAACCGCGGCTCCCACCGGGGCCGGAACTTGGCGTTGAACTTGTACAGCGATTCGATCTGGAACCAGCGCGACAGGAACACCAGCAGCCCCCGCCACAGCCGCAGCACCGGCCCCGCGCCGATCTTCTCGCCGCGGGCGAGCGCCGAGCGGAACATGGCGAAGTTGAGGGAGACCCGGGCCACCGAGAGCCCGGGCGCGGCCTGCAGGGCGGCCACGATCAGCAGCTCGTTCATTCCGGGGTCGGCGGAGCGGTCGCGCCGCATCAGCTCCAGCGACATCCCGTCCGTACCCCACGGAACGAAGTGGATGATCGCCTTCAGATCGCCGTACGGGGAGTCCGGATCGTCCTTGTGGGCGGTGGCGATCACCGCGTCGCCGTCCGCCGGATCGCCGATCCGCCCGAGCGCCATGGAGAAGCCGCGCTCCGTGTCCGTACCGCGCCAGTCCTCGGCGGCCCGCCGGACCTGCGCCAGCTCCGCGGCGGAGAGGTCACGGGCGCGGCGGACGCGGGTGGTGTAGCCGTTGCGTTCGATCCGTTTCACCATCTGGCGCACATTGCGCATCGCGCGCCCGCCGAGGGAGAAATCCGCGACGTCCACCACCGCCTCGTCGCCCAGCTCCAGGGCGTCGAGGCCGGTCTCCCGGGTCCAGACCTGGCCGCCGGTCTCGGAGCAGCCCATCACGGCGGGCGTCCACGAGTGGGCCTTCGCCTCGTCCATGAAGCGTTCGATCGCGCCGGGCCAGGCCTCGACGTCACCGATGGGGTCGCCGCTGGCGAGCATCACACCGGACACCACGCGGTAGCAGACCGCGGCCTTGCCGCTGGGCGAGAAGACGACGCTCTTGTCCCGGCGGAGCGCGAAGTGGCCGAGGGAGTCGCGGCCGCCGTGCTGGGCGAGCAGCTCGCGCAGCCGGCGCTCCTCGTCGTCGGTGAGCCGGGCCGTGGGGTGCTCGGGCCGGAAGGCGAAGTAGATGGTGGTGACGGCGGTCAGCAGGCCGAGCGCGCCCAGGGAGTAGCCGACGGTCCAGGAGTCGTCGCCGGTGTAGGCGATGGGGCCTTCGAAGCCGAAGAGGCCGTAGAGGGTGTGCTCCAGCCGGTCGGCCAGTCCGGCGCTGCCGATCTCGTGGCCGGAGTGGGTGCTGACGACGACCAGTCCGAGGCCCAGTGAGCCGCTGCCCATCAGGACGAAGTTGGCCAGCGCCTTCCAGCGGCTGCGGGGGTCGGGCAGGGCGGAGAACTGGCCCCGGTGGAGCAGCAGCAGGGCCAGCACGGCCAGGGAGACGACCGTACCGATGACGGACTGCCGGTAGGCGAACTGGAGGTACGCGCCGAGCGGCAGCAGGACGACCGCGGCCCGCCAGGCCCGCCGCTTGTGCCGTTTGAGGCCGTGGGCGAGGAGCAGCAGCAGGACGCCGACGGAGAGGGAGAGCGCGGCGGCGAAGGGGCCGGTCGCGCCGGGGAGGACCTCGACGAGGGCGTGGGCGGAGCTGTGCCGGAAGCGGGGAAGGATTCCGGAGGCGATGTCGATCAGGCCGACGAGGGTGCAGGCGGTTCCGACGAGGGCGGGTACGGCTTCGGGGCGGGGGCCGCGCAGGATCCGCCGGGCACCGGTCGTGGCCCGCTGTATTCGTTCCCTCATCATCCGTTTCCGTTCCTTCTTCGTTCTCTGCGCCGCCGTCCGTCGCGCCGTCCGTCCCGCCGTCCGTCCCGCGGTGCGGGCTGTGGGCTGCCCGGTGGGCCGGGTCGTTTTCCGGCCCCGGTGACTCTCCGTACCGCCGATCGGGTCCGCCGCTGGGGAACCGATGATGATTTGTCACCATCTAGGGGGTCGGACATGGCAGTGCTGTGCTCCGGTGCGTCTCGTGTTGCGCGAGAGGTTGCTGTGCCCGGGGGCCGTTGGTCGGACGGCACGGGCGATGTGCGCCCTGTAGGACGGAAGTCCTTCTGACCGGGTTCCGTACCCGAAGGGGATTTCTGATCGGATCGACAGGTCCCGGTTTCCGGGGCCCGGACAAGGAAGGCCGTGCTCATGGGGCTGACCAGTACCCCCGTCCTGGCCCTGGCCGTCACGGCGGCCGTGCTGCTGTTCGCGGTGACGATCTGGCAGTGGCCGCGGCTCGCGGGCCCCGGCTGGCGGGCGCTGACCGGCCGGATCGGTCTCTTCCTCGCCACCCAGGTGGCCGTCTTCGCCTCCGTCGGCCTGGCGGCGAACAACGCGTTCCTCTTCTACGGCTCCTGGGCGGACCTCTTCGGCCAGGAGCAGGACCTGGGGGTCGTCGTCGACCATTCGGCGGGCGGCAAGCGGGTCAAGGTGATGGGGGTCCAGTCGCTCGACGTCCCCGGCGGCGGCCGGCCCGAGAAGGGCGGCCGGATCCAGAAGGTCGCGGTGGAGGGCGAGAAATCGGGCATCAAGAGTCCGGCGTACGTCTATCTGCCGCCCGAGTACTTCCAGCCCGCGTACGCGAAGAAGCGCTTCCCGGCGGCGATCGTCCTCACCGGCTACCCCGGCACCGCGGAGAACCTGATCAAAGGGCTGAAGTATCCGCGGACCGCCCACGAACTGGCGGCGAAAGGCCGGATGCAGCCGATGGTCCTGGTGTTGCTGCGGCCGACCGTGGCACCGCCCCGGGACACCGAATGCGTGGACATCCCGGGCGGTCCGCAGACCGAGACGTTCTTCGCGTCCGATCTGCCCGCCGCGGTCTCCGGGGCCTACCGGGTCGGCACCGGGCCCGCGAACTGGGGCGTCATCGGCAACTCCACCGGCGGCTACTGCGCCCTGAAGATCGCGCTCCACCACCCGGACCGGTTCGCGGCCGGGGCCGGACTGTCCGCGTACTACAAGGCCGCCGAGGACACCACGACCGGCGACCTCTTCCACGGCAGGCAGGAGCTGCGGAACCACGCCAACCTGCTGTGGAGCCTCGACAACAAGCCGCCGGGGAAGACGTCCTTCCTGGTCGCCACCTCCAAGAAGGGCGAGTCCAACCTGAAGGACACGCTCCGGTTCATTGAGAAGGTGAAGGAGCCCGCCCGGGTGTCGTCGATCACCCTGGACAGCGGCGGGCACAACTTCACGACCTGGCGGCGGGAGATCCCCCCGGCGCTGGAGTGGCTGAGCGGCAGGCTGACGGCGGGGTGACCACTCCGGGCCGACCCCGGGCGCGCCGGAGTGTTGTCCGCGCCCGGGGGCGGTACGGCCTCGCGGCCCGTTGCGGTCCGGGCCCGGGGCCGTACCCGCTCAGGCCCGGCGGCCGGCCGGGGCCGTACCTTCGCCCGGACAGAGCCCGGGCCCGGCGGTCGGCAGGGCCCGGGGTCCGTACCGGTTCAGGCCCGGCGGTCGGCCGGGCTCGGGGTCCGTACCGGTTCAGGCCCGGCGGTCGGCCGGGGCCGGGAGGCTTTCGACCGATTCGAGGGCGACCTCGGTACGGGGGACGGCCCGCTCGTCCGCGTCGATGGAGCGCCGCAGCGCCTCGTGCAGCCGCGCCGGGGTGAGCACCCCGAGGAAACGTCCCTTCTCCTCCTTGTCGATCACCGCTATCCACCCCGCGTCGTGCTGGAGCATCGTGGCGAACGCCTGCTTCAGGGAGGCGCCCAGCGGCAGCCAGGCGTCCATCCGGCGGGCGTGTTCGCGTACGGTGCCGCCCGCGCTGGTGCCCGCCGCACCGGTCCCCCGGGCGTGTTCCGCAGCGATCCAGCCGTGGAGGTTGTCCTGTCCGTCCAGGACGACGGCCCAGCGGGCGCCCAGATCGCGGGGGAGGGGATCGTCGAGGTGGACCACCGGCGGCTGCTCCAGGTCGCCCTCTTCGATGGGGGTGACCGACAGCCGCTTCAGCCCGCGGTCCGCACCCACGAAATCGGCGACGTACGGGGTGGCGGGGGCGCCCAGGACGGCGGCGGGGGCGTCGAACTGCTCGATCCGGCCCTGCCCGTAGACGGCGATCCGGTCGCCGAGGCGGACCGCCTCCTCGATGTCGTGGGTGACGAACAGGACGGTCTTCCGCATCTGCTGCTGGAGGCGGAGGAACTCGTTCTGGAGGTGCTCGCGGACCACCGGGTCGACCGCCCCGAAGGGCTCGTCCATCAGCAGCACCGGCGGGTCGGCGGCGAGCGCCCTGGCCACCCCGACCCGCTGGCGCTGACCGCCCGAGAGCTGGTCGGGGTAGCGGTCGCCGTGGACGGCCGGGTCGAGGCCGACCAGGTCGAGGAGTTCGGCGGCCCGGGCGCGGGCCTTCTTCCGGGGCCAGTTCAGGAGGTGCGGGACGGTCGCGGTGTTGTCGAGGACCGTACGGTGCGGGAAGAGCCCGACCTGCTGGATGACGTAGCCGATCCGGCGCCGCAACTTCACCGGGTCGACCGTGGATATGTCCTCGCCGTCGAGGAGTATGCGCCCGCTGCTGGGCTCGATGAGCCGGTTGACCATCTTCATGGTGGTGGTCTTGCCGCAGCCGGACGGGCCGACGAGCGTGATCAGTTCGCCCTCGTTCACCTCGAACGACAGATCGTCGACGGCCGTCGTGCCGTCCGGATACCGCTTGGTGACGTGCTCGAAACGGATCATGGTTCCCCATTGTGGCGGGTGGTGTGTGAAGCCCATGTTGCCGTCGGATGGCACCCCAGGGCGATTGTCGGTGGCGGGAGTTAGGGTCTTTCCAGGCGGCGGACATATGTTCGCCGGCGCGGGGGAGGTGGGGGATATGAGCATCGGCGCGGCCGCGCGGCAGAACTGCCTGACGGCCAACGACTGGGTCTGCGGGGAGTATCTCCGCACCCGGAGCGAGGAGCTGACCGAAGCGACGGTCCAGCATGTGTGGATCACGGTCGTCTCGGTGCTGATCGGGCTGCTCGTGGCCTTTCCACTGGCCCTGCTCGCCCGGGCCAGGCCCGGATTCGCGGGCCCGGTCCTCGGCCTGACGACCCTGCTGTACACGATTCCGTCGCTGGCGATGTTCTCCCTGCTGCTGCCCGTGTTCGGGCTCTCCGCGGCCCTGGTCGTCACCGGTCTGGTGCTGTACTCCCTGACCATCCTGGTACGGAACATCCTGGCCGGACTGGACGCGGTGCCCGCCGAGGTGCGGGAAGCCGCCCGCGGTATGGGGTACGGGACGTGGCGGCTGTTCCGCGAGGTGGAACTGCCCCTGGCGCTCCCCGCGCTGATGGCCGGCCTCCGGATAGCCACGGTGTCGACGATCGCGCTGACCACCGTCGGCGCGCTGGTCGGCAAGGGCGGTCTGGGCAATCTCATCGACGAGGGCGTGCAGACCACCTTCAAGGCGCAGGTGCTCACCGCCTCGGTGATCTGTGTGCTGCTGGCGGTCACCGCCGATCTGCTGCTGCTCGGGGCGCAGCGGCTGCTGACGCCGTGGACCCGGGTGCCGAAGGCGGCAGGCAGGAGCCGCCGCCTCCTGATGCCCCGGATACCGGCGGCGGGGAAGGGGGCCTGATGGGGGTGCTGGCCGATGCCTGGACCTGGCTGGCCACCGGGTCCAACTGGTCGGGGGAGAGCGGTGTCTGGCACCGGCTGGGCGAGCATGTGTACGTGAGCGGCGCCGCCCTGGTGGTGGCCGCCGCGATCGCCCTGCCGCTCGCCTTCTGGCTGGGCCATATCGGCCGGGGTGGCGCCCTCGCGGTGAACATCTCCAACGTGGGCCGGGCGATTCCGGTGTTCGCCGTCCTCGCGCTGCTGATGCTCACCCCGCTGCGCAGCGAGGGCTATCTGCCGACGATCATCGCCCTGGTGCTGTTCGCCGTGCCGCCGCTGCTGACCAACGCCTATGTCGGGATGCGCGAGGTCGACCGGTCGGTGGTGGAGGCCGCGCGCGGTATGGGCATGTCGGGGCCGCAGGTGTTCCGCCGGGTCGAGCTCCCGCTGGCCTACCCCCTGCTGATGACCGGGATCCGGTCGGCGTCCGTCCAGGTCGTCGCCACGGCCACCATCGCGTCGATGGTCGGCCAGGGAGGTCTCGGCCGGATCATCACCGCCGGATTCGCCACCTACAACACCCCTCAGGTGGTGGCCGGGGCGCTGCTCGCGGCGCTGCTGGCGCTGGTGGTGGAGGCGGTGCTGCTCGCGGTGGACCGGCTGGCGGGCCCCGGTGCCGCGCGCCGCAGGGCCCGGCGCGGGGAGGCCCGTCCGCTGCCTTCCGGGGCCGGTGCATGAGGCGTATCCGTATCCCGTGCGGGCCTACTGCTTCCCGTCGGCCCCGTACCGCCCGGTGTGCCGTTGCGGGCACCGCGCGGCGCCGACCGGTCCCGTGCGCCGCCGGGCGTCCGACCGCCTGTTCCATGACCCGGTGTCCGGCCCGGCCGGTCCCCGGCCGACAGGGGTCCCTCTTCCGGACCGGACCGGGCCGGTGAGCCCGGCGATTTCCGCCAGACCCCGGCTGTACGAGCCGCAGGGCCGCAGCCTTCCGAACGGAGAAACAGTCATGTCCCTGAGCTTCCGGCCGTCTCGGCCGCTGCGTGCCGCCGCTGCCGCACTGACCGCTGTTGCCCTCGCGGGCTCCCTCGCCGCCTGCGGTGACGGTGACAGCCTGGAGAAGTCGAAGAACGGGTCGGGAGGAGGTTCGGAAGGAAAGGGCGGCTCCCTGGTCGTCGGGGCCGCGTCCTTCACCGAGTCCAAGATCCTCGCCGAACTGTATGCACAACTCCTTGCGGATAACGGCTATAAGACGTCCGTCACCACGGTGAAGAACCGCGAGCTGTACGAACCGGCGCTGGAGAGAGGCGAGATCGACATCGTTCCGGAATATGCGGCGACCCTCGCCGAATTCCTGAACGCGAAGGCGAACGGCCCGAAGGCGCCGGAGGAGAAGCCGGTCGCGTCCAGCGATGTCACGGCCACCGTCGCCGCCCTCACCGAGCTGGCCGGACCGCGCGGGCTGAAGGTC
The DNA here is from genome assembly GCF_003932715.1 of Streptomyces tsukubensis. NCBI lineage: Bacteria > Bacillati > Actinomycetota > Actinomycetes > Kitasatosporales > Streptomycetaceae > Streptomyces > Streptomyces tsukubensis. The sequence goes on from NZ_CP020700.1 coordinate 4,578,379, forward strand.
CTCCCCGCGGGCGGCGCCGTCGACCAGAACGCCTTCGCCGTGAGCAAGGAGTTCGCGGAGAAGAACAGCCTGAAGACGCTCTCCGATCTGGGCCGGGCCAAGCTGAAGGTGCGGATCGCTGCGGGCGACGAGTGCGCGGTACGGCCGTTCTGCGCGCCCGGACTGAAGAAGATGTACGGCATCGACGTCTCGGGGATCGACCCCAAGGGCGTCGGCACCCCGCAGTCCAAGCAGGCGGTGAAGGACGGCGCGGCGCAGTTGGTGCTCACCACGACCACGGATGCGGTGATGGACGGTCTGGTCTTCCTCGACGACGACAAGAAGCTCCAGAACGCCGACAACGTCCTTCCGGTGGTGAACGCGAAGGACGCGGGCGACCCGAAGATAGCCGCCGCCCTCGACCGGCTGACCAAGGTGCTCACTACCGGCGACCTCGCCGCGCTGAACCGCAAGGTGGACGCCGAGCGGGCCAAGCCGGAGGACGTGGCGAAGGAGTACCTCCGGTCGAAGTCGCTGCTGAAGTAGGGCCTGCGGGGCGGCGCTGACGTCGTGCTCGCGGGCGGCTTCCGGGCGGCTTGCGGGCGGGCGGCACCGGGCCGGTGGCCGCCCGCTGCCGCAGGCGCCTCGGGGTCCGGGCCGGGTTGTCGGCGGGACTGTCCGGCGGGCCGGGGCAGGTCTCTTGGGGCCGGGGCCCCGGTTGCCCGGCGGGCCGTCCGCGCCCGGCTCGAACACCGTCGGCCCCATCCGCCCCGGCTATCCCGGCCGTAACGCCCAAGGCGTTCCCTAAGCGCCGTGGAGAGAAGGTGAAGAAGCGGCAGAACATCCCGCTCATGGCCGAGTTCGCCCTACACGGAGTTGCCTGTCCGGTGAATCGGAGGGTGTCGGGGACGGCGATCCGGCCTTAGCGGCGGGATATTTGCCGACCCGCCATCCCATTCCCGCTCAACGCACGGTAAATTTCGGGCCATGCCCCGTGGACGCCACCGCCATTCCCCTCCCCTGCACAGGCTGCTGCCGCCGTCGGCGGTGGCCGGAGCGTCGGTGCTGAGTGCCGCCGGCGCATGGCTGCTCACCGATCCGGTGCTGCTGCGGTCCTTGGCCGCGGTGGCCGCCGCGGCCGCCGTCAGCGGCGCGGTGCTGATGCGCCGCTGGGACCGGTCCGCGGGCCGCCGGGTCGCTGAGGTCACCCGGGGCCGGGCCAACGACGCCTGGCAGCACGAGGAGCGGGTGGCGGAGCTGGAGTCCGAGGTCGACGAGGCGCGCGAGCTGCGGGCCAAGCTGGAGACCAAGCTCCGGGCCAAGCGGGTCGAGCTGGCCAAGCTCCGCAACGAGCACGCCGAGCTGCTCCGTCGCTATGCCGCCGCGGAGACCGGCCGGGCGAGCGCCCTGGAAGGCCGCCGCAAGCTCGCGGTGGAGGCCACGGCGCCCCAGGACCCCAAGGAGCTTGCGGTGCCGGGCGCGAGCCCCACCGCCGCAACGTATCTGCGCGCTGCGAAGGCGCTGGAGGCCTTGACCCGTAACGCCGAGGCCCAGGGGCGGCGCGCGGCCGGGGCGACGGCCCGCCCGGGCGGAAGGCCCGCGCTGGAGCCGGTGGCCGCGCCGGGGACGAAAGCCCGGCCCGGAGGCACCGGAGGCACCGGAGGCACCGGCGGCAACCCGGCGGGCCCCGGGTCGGGCAAGAAGGCCGCGGCGAGTGCGCCGAAGGAGGCCAACACCCCCGCGGGCGCCCCGAAGGCCCCGGCAGGCAGCAGCGACTCCACAGCGGACGCCGCTCCGAGCACCACAGCGAACACCGCCGCTCCGGACGCAGGAGCCCCGGCCGACGGTGCGGCCGAGGCAGCCGCGGGCCCGGTTCCCGCCCCGCGGCCCGACGGCACCCCGGACGGCGACGGCGGCGGCAGCCGTACCCCCGCGAAGCCGGACGCCCCCGCCGCCCCGCAGACCGCTCCCCGTACCGCCGCGGCCACCGGCCCCCGTACGGCACCGGCACCGGCAACCGCGCCCGCGCTTCCGGCCGGTCCCGCCGCCCGCGCCCTCCCCGCCGCCCCGGCACCGGCCGCCGGGCCCGGCGCGATCGTTCCGTACGGCCCCCGCCGCGTCCCCGGTACGACCGTGCGCAGGCCCGAGGGCGGATTCGACTTCTTCGGCGCGAACACCGGCGCCCCGGCCCCCGGACAGCGCCCCGACGACACCGCGGCCGACGACGGAGAGGCGGCGATCGCCGCCGCCCAGCGGGCGGACCTCGCGGACGTCGTCGGTGACGAGGCCCTCGCCGAGCACCGGCAGCACACCGGCCGCCCGCACCCGGCCCCCGCTCCGGCGGGCGAGGTCATCGACCTCACCGCGCACGACGAGACCGAGAAGCTGGACATGTCCGGCCTGCGGAACGCCCTCAGCTCGTAACCCCGGCGGATAGAACCCCCAACGCGAGGCACCCGGCCCGGACCGCACGGTCCGCACCGGGTGCCTTCGAGTTATCCCAGCTACTTCGCCCTGCTCGGCCTTACTTGTCGATGTCTCCGACGACGAAGAACAGCGACCCCAGGATCGCCACCATGTCCGCGACCAGCGTCCCCGGCAGCAGTACCGCCAGCGCCTGGATGTTGTTGTACGACGCCGAGCGCAGCTTCAGCCGGTAGGGCGTCTTCTCGCCCTTGGAGACCAGGTAGTAGCCGTTGATCCCGAGCGGGTTCTCCGTCCAGGCGTACGTATGCCCCTCGGGCGCCTTCAGCACCTTCGGCAGCCGCTGGTTCACCGGCCCCGGCGGCAGTTCGGCCAGCCGGTCGAGACAGGCGTCCGCCAGGTCCAGGGAGTTGTGCGTCTGCTCCAGCAGCACCTCGAACCGGGCCAGGCAGTCCCCGTCGGGCCGGGTCACGACCTTCAGGGTGTCCGCGAGTTCCCCGTACGCCAGATACGGCTCGTCGCGCCGCAGGTCGAAGTCGACGCCCGAGGCACGGGCGATCGGACCGCTGACGCCGTACGCGTGGACCGCGTCCGCGCCGAGCACCCCCACGCCCCTGGTACGGCCCCGGAAGATCTCGTTGCCGAGCACCAGCTTGTCGTAGACGTCCATCCGGGACCGTACGTCGGCGACCGCGTGCCGCACCCGGCCCGCCCAGCCCGCCGGAAGGTCCTCCTTCAGCCCGCCGACCCGGTTGAACATGTAGTGCATCCGGCCGCCGGACACCTCCTCCATCACCGTCTGGAGCTCCTCGCGCTCCCGGAAGGCGTGGAAGACGGGCGTGATCCCGCCCAGCTCCAGCGGATAGGAGCCGAGGAACATCAGATGGTTCAGCACCCGGTTCAACTCGGCGAGCAGGGTCCGCAGCCAGACCGCGCGCTCCGGCACCTCCATGCCGAGCATCCGCTCCACGGCCATCACGACGCCCAGCTCGTTCGAGAACGCGGACAGCCAGTCGTGGCGGTTGGCGAGCATGACGATCTGGCGGTAGTCGCGCGCCTCGAAGAGCTTCTCGGCGCCGCGGTGCATATAGCCGATGACGGGTTCGGCGTGCCGCACGATCTCGCCGTCGAGGACCAGCCGGAGCCGGAGCACCCCGTGGGTGGACGGATGCTGGGGCCCGATGTTGAGCACCATGTCGGTGCTTTCCGCGGTGCCGCCGAGGCTGAACGTCGTCTCCGTCATGGGCTCAGTATCTCCCGCGGTACCGCCCGCCGGGTCCGCCCTGCTGTCGCCGTCCCTGCCCGCTCCGTCCCCGTCACGGTACGGGCTGGTGCAGCCAGAGGAAGTCGCCGAGACCGCCGCGGGCGAGCAGCTCCCCGGCCTCCCCGGCCGCGGACAGCGCCCGCAGATACGCCCCCGGGTCGGTGGAGGCCAGCGCCAGCGGCGGCCGGGCGGCGGTGACGCCGAGCGCGGCCAGGGCCTCGCGCTGGGTGGTGAGCCGGGCCCCCGGCAGGGCGCAGGCGTCCAGGGCGACGTGCGAGGTCAGATCGCAGGTGCCGTCCGGTACGGGGGGTACCTCGCGCCCGCCGCGGAAGCCGGTGAGGGTGCCGTACGGGGGCCGGGCCCCCGCGAGGTGCCCGTAGTCGACGGCGACCGCGAGCCCGGCGCGCAGACTGCCGACGGCCGCCGCCCAGGCCTCGTCGCGCGGCCGCCCGATCTCGGCCCGGGCCCCGGGCCCGTCCGGCGGCCACCAGCGGGCCAGCCACGCGGCGTCCGCACCGGCGACGGGCGGGCCGAGCCGCTCGCTGCCGTCGGCCCGGACCTGGACCAGCCGCGGTACGCCCGCTTCGTCGGTCTCGGCGATGTCGACGGGCACATTGTCGAGCCACTCGTTGGCGAAGAGCAGCCCGCCGACCCCTTCGGGCGGTGTCGCCGTCCAGACGATCCGCGGGTCGAGACCGGCGGGCCGGGGCGCCAGCTCCACGGCGTACGCCCGTACCGGAAAGTCCTCGGGAAGGGCCGCCAACACCCCGCCGGCCAGCTCGCCCCGGCCCGCGCCCAGATCGACGAAGGCGGGCGGCCCGGCGGCGGGGTCCAGACCGGCGGCCGTCTCGACGAGCAGCCGGGCGACGGCGGCGGCGAAGAGGGGGGAGGCGTGGACGGAGGTACGGAAGTGGCCCGCGGGCCCCTCGGGACGGAGATAGAACCCGCCGGGGTCGCCGTAGAGGGCCCGCTCGGTAGCTTCCCGCCAGCCGAGCCACCCGTCCCCTCGGCCCTTGTGGCTCTCGTGGGCGACGCGACCCGGGCCGCGACCCGGGCCGGATGCCATCGGGCCACCTCTGGAGGGAACTCCGGACGGAACCCCGGATGAAACGTGTCGTACTTCACTTTCGTCCGGGTGACACCCGGCTTCGCCGCCGCTCACCACCGGGAGTTCCCTCCGGTCCCCGCCACCATCGCCGTCCGGACCGCCGGACCTCCGCCCCGCCCGCTCACCGATTCGGCGGTCAGGGCCCTGACCAGCGGACTCTTCCGCCACACCGATCGTCTCCTCGTCCGTCACGCCCAGCAGTCTCCACCTTGTGGAGTATGCCCTCGCGATCGGGATCGCTCTGACGGTTGACCTCTACACCTGTCGGCCTTCCCTACGCTGGGTTACGTGCAGCGTTTTTACGACTTCCTCCGCAGACACCCCACGGGCGTCGACTGCTTCTGGGCCGTCGTCCTCATGGGGTTTTCGGTCCTGGCGTGGGCCGAGCCGGCCGGCCCGGTCGAGCGGTCATGGGTCATGCTCCCGCTCGGTGTGGGGCTGAGCCTCGTCGTGGCGCTGCGCCGCAAGATGCCCGAGAAGATGCTGGTGCTGGCGGCCCTGATCGGCGTCGCCCAGCTGGTGACCGATGTCGAGCAGGGCCCCGGCAACTTCGCCATGCTGGTGATCATCTACACCGTCGCGGCGCAGTCCACCTCGCGGTGGGCCTCGCGGTTCGCGCTGATCGGCGGGTTGAGCGCGGCCACGTTCTCGCAGATCCGCTGGCCGCAGCCGAACACCACCGCCCTCGGCCAGATCTTCATCACCATCATCCTGACGGTGCCCTTCGCCCTGGCCTGGGTCCTCGGTGACTCCATCAGGACCCGCCGCGCCTACTTCGCCGAGCTGGAGGAGCGGGCCCACCGGCTGGAGAAGGAGCGCGAGGCCCAGGGGAAGGTCGCCGTGGCCGCCGAGCGCGCCCGGATCGCCCGCGAGCTGCATGATGTCGTCGCGCACAACGTGTCCGTGATGGTGGTCCAGGCCGACGGCGCCGCCTATGTCCTCGATGCCGCCCCCGACCAGGCCAAACAGGCCCTGGAGACGATCTCCACCACGGGCCGCCAGGCGCTGGCGGAGATGCGGCGGCTCCTCGGCGTACTGCGCACCGGGGACGACCCCGAGAGCGGCGAGTACGTGCCGCAGCCGGATGTCCAGCAGATCGAAGACCTGGTGGAACAGGTCCGCAGGTCCGGACTGACCGTCGACTTCAAGATCGAAGGGACGCCGCGGCAGCTGCCGAGCGGGGTGGAGCTGACCGCGTACCGCATCGTGCAGGAAGCCCTGACGAACACCCGGAAGCACGGCGGGCCGGAGGTGGGGGCCAGTGTCCGGCTCGTGTACTTCGACGACGGGCTCGGACTGCTCGTCGAGGACGACGGCCGTGGCGCGGCGCACGAGCTGTACGAGGACGGCGGCGCGGACGGGCAGGGCCACGGGCTCATCGGCATGCGCGAGCGCGTCGGTATGGTCGGCGGCACGCTGGACGCCGGCCCGCGCCCCGGCGGAGGGTTCCGGATCAGCGCGCTGCTCCCCCTCCGTACCGCCTGACCGGCCCCTCCACGACGCGTCACGACGCACCACACGACAGCTCACTACAGATATGAGGAACCAGCAGACATGTCCATCCGGGTGATGCTCGTCGACGATCAGGTGCTGCTGCGGACCGGATTCCGGATGGTGCTCGCCGCCCAGCCGGACATGGAGGTCGTCGCGGAGGCCGGGGACGGCGCGGAGGCGATCGACATCCTCCGTGCCACGGCGGTCGACGTCGTCCTGATGGACGTCCGCATGCCGCGGCTGGACGGGGTGGAGGCCACCCGGCGGATCTGCGCCGAGCCGAACGCCCCGAAGGTGCTGATCCTGACCACCTTCGACCTCGACGAGTACGCGTTCTCCGGGCTGAAGGCGGGGGCCAGCGGGTTCATGCTGAAGGACGTACCGCCCGGGGAGCTGCTGGCGGCGATCCGCTCCGTGCACAGCGGGGACGCGGTGGTGGCGCCGTCGACCACCCGGCGGCTGCTGGACCGGTTCTCCCCGATGCTGCCGAGCCACGGCGCGGAGCCCGCCAACAAGGACATGGAACGGCTCACCGACCGCGAGCGCGAGGTGATGCTGCTGGTCGCGCAGGGCATGTCGAACGGCGAGATCGCCGCGAGGCTGGTGCTCTCCGAGGCGACGGTGAAGACGCACGTGGGACGGATCCTGACCAAGCTGGGGCTGCGGGACCGGGTCCAGGTGGTGGTGCTGGCGTACGAGTCCGGGCTGGTGCGTGCGGGCGGCGGCGGCCCGGTCGGCGGGCGCTGAACCGGGCGGGCGGCTCCGTGGGTCCGGCTCGGTAGGGCCGGCTCGGTAGGGTCGGCCGCATGCTGCTGTGGATCAACGGCCCCTTCGGGGGCGGCAAGACCCAGACCGCACACGAGCTGCTGCGCAGGCTGCCCGGCGGCTTCGTCGCGGATCCGGAGCGGGTGGGCTTCGGGCTGCACGGTATGACCCCGAAGGCCCTCAGAACCGACTTCCAGACCTATCCGGCCTGGCGGCAGGGGGTTTTCGAGGCCCTGGACCGGACGCTGAGGTCGTACCGGGGGGTGGTCATCGCGCCCATGACGGTGGTCGAACCCCGCTATTTCGAGGAGACCGTCGGCCGACTGCGGGAGGCGGGCCACGAGGTGCGCCACTTCGCGCTTCTCGCGGAGCGGGAGACGGTCCTGCGGCGGCTGCAGGAGCGCGGTCTGGGGCGCGGGCTGAAGAGTGAAAGTTTCGCGGTGGGGATGCTGGACCGCTGTCTGGAGGGGCTGCGGGATCCGATGTTCGCGGAGCACATCCGGACCGACGGGATCGGGGTGCCGCAGGTCGCGGACCGGATCGCGGCCTCGGCGGGCCTGGCGCTGCGGCCCAACACGGACGGGCCGCTGACCCACCGGCTGCGGAAGGCGTGGACGGGCCTGCGGCATATCCGCATCGTCTGACCGGCGGCCCCGGCGGCTTCTGCGGCGGTTTTCAGCGGAGTACGGTCTCCAGGAAGTCGCTGCCGAGCCTGGCGACGACGGCGACATCGAGCTGGTGCAGTACGTAGCGGCCCCGGCGCCGGGTGGTGATCACCCCGGCCTTCTTCAGTACGGCCAGATGGCGGGAGACCTCGGGAGCGGTGATGCCGTGCGCCTCGGCCAGCTCGCTGGTGGTGTGCGGGGTGCGCGCCAGATTGCGGCAGAGCTGGATGCGCATGGGGTGCGCGAGGGCCTCCATCCGGAGCTTCAGCAGCTCGACGGAGCCCGGGCCGGTGAATTCGGGACCGCCGCCGACCGGGTAGAGGATCACCGGCCGCCAGCCGGGGGCGTGCAGCACCAGGAGATGGGGCCGGCCGAAGACCGAAGGGACCAGCATCAGCCCGGTGCCGACGGCCGGATCCACCGCGGTGGTCCGGCCGAGGACGAGCTTGTCGACGGTGATCCGGGTCAGCCCCTCGTCCACGGAGACCGCGGGCGACACGGCGTGCAGCGCCTCGGCGAGGCCCTTGTGGCGCAGGATCTCCGCCTTGTGCCGGGCGTCGGCCGCGAGCTGCGGCGCGACCCGGCGCCAGGCGTCCGCGAAGAAGGCCTCGTCGCAGTCCTCCAGGAGCCTGCGCAGCCAGGCCCGGAAGGCCGGGAGGTCGTCCAGGAGCTGCCGGGCGGCGGCCAGCACCTGGGGCCCGCGGGCGGCGGCCAGGGCCAGCATCCGGTCCCGGTACACCGGATCGCCCAGTACGTCGCCGCCCTTCCCGTACGACATACCGCAGGTGAAGTCGAGGGCGGCCGCGGCGAACCGCTCGTCGTCGAGCCGGTCCACCAGGTCCAGCTCCTCGGCGAGCGTGGCGCCCGGCCGCCGGGGGGACGACAGCAGCCCCGCGAAGGGCATGAGCACATCGGAGTGGGTGGTCTGCCAGAGGAACTCGGCCTCGTGGAGACGGTCCGCGAGATCGGGCGCGAGCCCGGCGGCGGTGGCGGTCGCCCAGCCGTGCAGCCCGGGGTGGTGCCCGGGCGTGGACAGGGCGTGCAGGGCCATCCCCAGCTCCGCGAGGGGGGAGATCTCGAAGGCGGTGTGCTCGCGGGGGAGCCCGGCGATGTCGATGGTGACGCTCACGCATCCCATTCTGCGGGCCCGCCGAGCCCGTCGGGACGACGGTTGACGGGGGTCGTCAATCGACGTGACGGAGCCGGAGGGCCGGGCGGAGCGTGAAGGACATGAACGCTCTCCACCAGCACATGATCGACAGCTACCGCACCACGGCCCACGGCACCCGCATCCCGCCCCACCCCGGCACCCTGGACTGGCAGGCAACCCGCGAACTGGTCTCCCAGGCCGCACTCACCCGCCGCCGGAAACGCTCCCTCCGCGAACGCTGGGCCGGTCGGCGCGGCTCGGGGGAGCGGGGGTGAGCCCGGCGGAGCCCCGTACGGGATGGGTCCGTCCGCACCCTCTGCGTCCGCTGCGGGCGCGAGACCGCCGCGCCCGTCGTCGTCGGGGCGGTGGAGCGGGCCAGCGGGCCACCGGCCGTCCAGTACGCCTGCCCGCAGGACGCGGCCAGGTACGGCGCCGGGCCGTCACCGGACGACCTGATCACCTAGGTCGTCTCTTTCGGATCTTGCCGGGCTCGCGTGCCTCCCCCAGCTACCGCTGGGGGTGCCCCCAGCCACGCCCTCCCCCTGTGCCCTTCGGGCACGGGAGGTGCCCCCACGCCGCGTTGTCGTCAGTCGCCGACGGCCCCCTGGGCCTGGCGGCCCGGGTGGTACCCCCACCGCGTGGACTCCCTCCTCCGCCTTGCGATCGAACGCACCAGACCCTCCCCCTACGCCCAAGGGCGTGGGTGGTGCCCCCACTCGCTGATCCGGCCTGATCCGAAAGAAACTCCCTGGCCCGGCCCCCGGCGCGGCCCGGCCTGTCGGTGGGGGGTGGCATGCTGGCGGCCGCCGGGACCGGCAGGGCGAGGGGAGATCACGGATGGGTGCCGACTATTACAGGGCCGACAGCGAAGACGGCGACCGGATCGACGACCCGTCCGAGGACGCGCTGTTCATGATGATCAGCGACCTCAACGGCTCCGACAACACCTTCCTTAATGTCCGGCCCGACGGGCCCGCCCCGCACTGGTCCGCCACGGTGACCCTCGTGGGCACGGTGGGCGGCAACGCCTACGAGGTCATCCGGCGCGACACGGCGAGGAACGAGCACGAGGTCACCGTCTCCTCCGATATCGACGGCATCGCCCGCGAACTCACCATCTGGATGGCCGCCCGCGACCGGCCCGGCGGGCCCGTCTGAGCCGACCGACCCCGCGACCGGCCCGGGCAGGCGGGCTGAACCCGGCCCGCCCGGGCCCGGGCACGGCCCGCCCTGCTCAGTCGTCCTCCTGCGCCGCGGCTTCCCTGAGCACTCTCACCATGAACTCCGCCACCGCCTCCTTCACATCGGCCTCCGTCCACTCCAGGCCCGCCTCGGCCACCGTCACCTCCGATGCCGAGATCCCCGGGACCCGGGACTCCTCGGACCAGAAGTGGAAGAGGGTCGTCCCGGTCTCCTCGGACAGGGCGAGGGACGCCGCCATCAGCACCTCCGGCGGATACGGCAGCCACACCAGGAACTGGTGCGTATGCGGTGTCCCCGGGTGGACCCGGAACCAGGGCGCGGGGGACTCCCCGAACGCCTCCGTCATCGCCGCCGCGACCACCTTCGCCTGCGCCGCGTACGACGGGAGCTTCGGCAGCTCCCGCTCCAGGCCGATCAGCGCCGAGAGGACCGCCGGGAACTGCTGGAAGGCCAGGCCCCCGTACCGGTGGCGCCAGGCGCGGGCCTCCGCGACCACATCCTCCGGACCCGCCAGCGCCGCACCCGCCAGACCGCCCAGCGATTTGTAGAACGACACGTACACACTGTCCGCGAGGGCCGCGATCTCGTGCAGCGGGCGGCCGAAGTGCGACGGGCACTCCCACAGCCGCGCCCCGTCGAAGTGGACCACCGCATCCCGCTCGCGCGCCGCCTCCGTGACCTCGGTCAGCTCCTCCCAGGACGGCAGCACGAACCCCGCCTCCCGCAGCGGCAGCTCCAGCATCAGCGCCCCGAACGGCTCCTCGAAACCCCGGACCTCCTCGGCCGTCGGCAGCCGGGGCTCCGCCGTCGGATGCACCGTACGCAACCCGCTGACCGCGCCGAACGCACCCCGCTCGTGCAACTCGGGATGGGCCAGCGGATGCAGCGCCACCGTCCGGCTGCCGGTCCGCTCCGCCCAGCAGCGGAGCGCGACCTGCTGCGCCATCGTGCCCGTCGGGAAGTAGACCGCGGCGGGCAGCCCCAGCAGCCCGGCCACCCGGCGCTCCAGCTCCTCGACCACCCCGCTGCCGTACCAGTCGGGGAAGGCGCCGAGATCGGACACCTCGCCCGCCCCGGCCGTCAGCTCAGCGAGGCGCTCGCCCATCGTGAGCTCCGTCGGCCGCCGCCACAGCGCCCGCTCGGCCGCCCGCCAGACGGTCCTCCTGCGCGTCTGGAGATCCTCTTCGTCCGTCACTGCCGATTCCCCCGTCCACACCGTGCGAGGCCGTGCGGACGGAGCCCGTCCGCACGGTCCCGGTGGATCCGCCACCGGTCCCTCCAGGATCACCAACGATCGTTCCCCCGATGATTCACCAGCCCCCGGCAGCCGTCCACGCCCTGTGGATAACTCGCCTGTGGACAACCGGAGGGGCGCCGACAGCGCTGGCGTAGCATGACGGAACATCGTCCGGTACCCGCCGCGGACTGGAACGGAAGGCCCCACCGCGTGAACGCATCAGCCCCCCAGCAGCAACCGCCCGACCCCCGCGACCGCCCCGCCCGGCTGACCGTGGGCGTCGTCGGAGCAGGCCGGGTCGGACCGGCGCTCGCCGCCGCGCTCCGGCTCGCCGGACACCGTCCCGTCGCGGTCTCCGGAGTCTCCGACGCCTCCCGCCGCCGGGCCGCCGAGCTCCTCCCCGATGTGCCCCTGGTCCCGCCCGCCGAGGTGCTCGCGCGCGCGGAGCTGGTCCTGCTGACCGTCCCCGACGACGCCCTGCCCGCGCTCGTCGAAGGCCTCGTCGGCACCGGCGCCGTCCGCCCGGGACAGCTCCTCGTCCACACCTCCGGCCGGTACGGCACGGCGGTGCTCGACCCGGCGACCCGGGTCGGCGCGCTGCCGCTCGCCCTCCATCCGGCGATGACGTTCACCGGCACCGCGGTGGACGTCCAGCGGCTCGCGGGCTGCTCCTTCGGTGTCACCGCGCCCGAGGAGCTGCGGCTGGCCGCCGAGGCGCTGGTCATCGAGATGGGCGGCGAGCCCGAGTGGATCGCCGAGCAGGCCCGTCCGCTTTATCACGCGGCGCTCGCCCTCGGCGCGAACCACCTGGTGACCCTGGTGGCCCAGTCGATGGAGCTGCTCCGCGCGGCGGGCGTCGCCGCCCCCGACCGGATGCTCGGCCCCCTCCTGGGCGCCGCTCTCGACAACGCCCTGCGCTCGGGTGACGCGGCCCTCACCGGCCCTGTCGCCCGCGGTGACGCCGGTACGGTCGCGGCGCACGTCGCGGAGCTGCGCAAGCACGCCCCGGGGACGGTCGCCGGATATCTGGCCATGGCCCGCACCACCGCGGACCGCGCCCTGGCCCACGGCCTGCTCAAGCCCGAACTGGCCGAGGACCTGCTGGGCGTCCTCGCCGACGGCCGCGACTCCCGCGACGGCGGCCGCGACGGGCAGGAGGACGACCGCCCATGAGCCGCGACCTCGACCACGCGCCCGACCACGCGCCCGACCAGGTGTCCGGCCATGCGCCCGACCAGGTGCCGGATGTGCCCCAGGGCCTCGCCCTGCTCCGTACCAAGACCGAACTGCACACCTGGACCGCCCCCGGCCGGGCGGACCCGGCGTCCCGTACCGCCGTCGTCATGACGATGGGCGCCCTCCACGAGGGCCACGCCACCCTCGTCCGCACCGCCAGGGCCCGGGTCGGAGCCGCCGGCCGCGTCGTCGTCACCGTCTTCGTCAACCCCCTCCAGTTCGGCGCGGGCGAAGACCTCGACCGCTATCCCCGCACCCTCGCCGCCGACCTGGCGGTCGCCGCCGCAGCGGGCGCCGACGCCGTCTTCGCCCCCTCCGCCGCCGAGATGTATCCCGGCGGGCAGCCGCAGGTCCGGATCACCGCGGGCCCGATGGGCGAGCGCCTCGAAGGCGCAAGCCGGCCCGGACACTTCGACGGCATGCTGACGGTCGTCGCCAAACTCCTCCAGCTCACCCGCCCCGACCTGGCCTTCTTCGGCCAGAAGGATGCCCAGCAGCTGGCGCTGATCCGGCGGATGGCCCATGACCTCGACTTCCCCGTGGAGATCGTCGGCGTCGACACCGTCCGGGAGCCCGACGGCCTGGCCCTGTCCAGCCGTAACCGCTATCTGTCGACGGCCGAGCGGCACACCGCGCTCGCCCTGTCCGCCGCCCTGTTCGCCGCCCGCGACCGGCTCGCCGCCCAGCAGGCGCTCTACGCCAGAGCGGCCTCGGGTAAACACCCCCAGGCCCGTGCCGAGGCGCTGTCCAAGATGGGCGAGGCCCGCGCCGCGGCCGATGCCGCGGCGGTCGCCCTCGCGGGTCCCGGCGGCGCCGACGCGGTCCTGGCCGCCGCCCGTACCGTCCTCGACGACGCGACCCGCGCCACCACGCCGCTGACCGTCGACTATCTGGCCCTCGTCGACCCCGCCGACTTCACCGACGTCCCCGACGACCACCGGGGCGATGCCGTCCTCGCCGTCGCCGCCAGAGTCGGCACGACCCGGCTGATCGACAACATCCCGCTGAGTTTCGGAGCCGCGCCGTGACCGCCCGCCACCGCCACCCGGCCCCGGTGCTCCCCGCCCCCGGGATACGGCTCGACGCGCCCGCGCCCGGCTGGGCGATCGACGCCGACGTCGTCGTGGTCGGCTCCGGCGTCGCCGGACTCACCGCCGCCCTGCGCTGTGCCGCCGCCGGTCTGTCGACCGTCGTCGTCACCAAGGCCAGGCTCGACGACGGCTCCACCCGCTGGGCCCAGGGCGGCATAGCCGCCGCCCTCGGTGAGGGCGACAGCCCCGAGCAGCATCTCGCCGACACCCTGGTCGCGGGCGCGGGCCTCTGCGACGAGGAGGCCGTACGGCTGCTCGTCACCGAGGGCCCCGGTGCCGTCCGCAGGCTCATCGCCACCGGCGCGCACTTCGACACCTCCCCCGAGACGGGCGAGATAGAACTGACCCGCGAGGGCGGCCACCACCGCCGCCGGATCGCCCACGCGGGCGGCGATGCGACCGGCGCCGAAATCTCCCGCGCCCTCGTCGAAGCGGTCCGCACCGCCGGTCTGCGCACCATCGAGAACGCCCTTGTGCTCGACCTCCTCACCGACGCCTCCGGGCGCACCGCGGGCATCAGCCTCCATGTCATGGGCGAGGGACAGCACGACGGAGTCGGCGCCGTCCGCGCCCCCGCGGTCGTCCTCGCCACCGGCGGCATGGGCCAGATCTTCTCCGCGACCACCAACCCCGCCGTGTCCACCGGCGACGGCGTCGCGCTCGCCCTGCGCGCCGGGGCCGAGGTCTCGGACCTGGAGTTCGTCCAGTTCCACCCCACCGTGCTCTTCCTGGGCGCGGGCTCGGAGGGCCAGCAGCCGCTGGTGTCCGAAGCGGTACGGGGCGAGGGCGCCCATCTCGTCGACGCGTCCGGCACCCGCTTCATGCTCGGACAGCACGAGCTGGCCGAGCTGGCGCCCCGGGACATCGTCGCCAAGGCGATCATGCGGCGGATGCGGGAACAGGGCGCCGACCACATGTATCTCGACGCCCGGCACTTCGGCGCGGAGATGTGGGAGCACCGCTTCCCCACCATCCTCGCCGCCTGCCGGGCCCATGGCATCGACCCCGTCAGCGAGCCGATCCCCGTCGCCCCCGCCGCGCACTACGCCTCCGGCGGCGTCCGGACCGACTCGTACGGCCGGACCACCGTCCCCGGTCTCTACGCCTGCGGGGAAGTCGCCTGTACGGGGGTGCACGGCGCGAACCGCCTCGCCTCCAACTCCCTCCTCGAAGGGCTGGTCTTCGCCGAGCGCATCGCCGCGGACATCGCAGAAGGCGACGGCGGCGCCGACGGTGACGGTACGGCTTCCGGCACCGCCCCGGCCGGTGCCCCGGTCCCCGTAGCGGCCACCGTCCTCCCGCTGATCGACCCCGGCGCCCGCGCCCATATCCAGCGGGTCATGTCCCTCGGGGCGGGTGTCCTGCGCTCCGCCGAGAGCCTCGCGGAGGCGGCCCGCGCCCTGGAGGCCATCCGGGCGGAGACCGAGCCCGCGCCCGGCCCCACGGCACCCGCGCCCGGCCCCGCAGCCGCACCCGCCCCCGGCCCGGGCTCCGAGGAGCCCCTCGGCACCCACTCCGCCCCGGACCCCGATACCGTCTCCGGTACGGCCAAGCCCGCCGTCCCCGGTGTCGACGCCTGGGAGACCACCAACCTCCTCTGCGTCGCCCGCGTCCTCACCGCCGCGGCACTGGAGCGCGAGGAGACCCGCGGCTGCCACTGGCGGGAGGACCGTCCCGACCGCGACGACCGGGCCTGGCACCGCCATCTGGTGATCCGTCTCGCCCCCGACCGGACGCTCGTCGTCCACCGCACCGAGAGCACCGCTTTCCCCCCGACATCCTCCAGGGAGCACCAGCCGTGAGCACGCCCGAAGAACGTCCGGTCCCCGTGGACGTACCCCTCATCCAGATCGGCGTCCCCGCCGCGGGCGGAGGCTGCGGGGACTCCTGCGGCTGCGGCGGCGCGGCGGACGGCGGAGCACCCGACGACGAGCTGTACGAATGCGGTCTCGACCCCGCCCTCGCCGTCCTCCTTGCCGAGGCCGGTCTCGACCCCGTCCAGGTCGAGGACATCGCCCACCTCGCGCTCAGCGAGGACCTCGACGGCGGCGTGGACGTGACGAGCGTGGCGACCGTCCCCGGCGACGCCGTCGCCACCGGCGACTTCACCGCCCGCGAAGCAGGCACGGTCGCGGGCATCCAGATCGCCGAGGCCGTCCTCTCCATCGTCGCCACCGACGAGTTCGAGGTGGAGCGGCACGTTGCCGACGGCGACCGCGTCGAGGCGGGGCAGAAGCTGCTCTCCGTCACCACCCGCACCCGCGAACTGCTCACCGGCGAGCGCAGCGCGCTCAACATCCTCTGCCGTCTCTCCGGTATCGCGACCGCCACCCGCGCCTGGGCCGACACCCTGGAGGGCACCGGAGCGAAGGTCCGCGACACCCGCAAGACGACGCCCGGACTGCGCGCCCTGGAGAAGTACGCGGTGCGCTGCGGCGGCGGCGTCAACCACCGGATGTCCCTCTCGGACGCGGCCCTGGTCAAGGACAACCACGTGGTCGCGGCGGGCGGTGTCGCCGAGGCGTTCAAGGCGGTACGGGACGTCTTCCCCGGCGTGCCGGTGGAGGTCGAGGTCGACACCCTCGACCAGGTCCGGGAGGTCATCGAGGCGGGCGCGGACCTGATCCTGCTCGACAACTTCACCCCCGCGCAGACCGCGGAGGCCGTGGCGCTGGTCGCGGGCCGCGCGGTCCTCGAATCCTCCGGCCGGCTCACCCTGGACAACGCCCGGGCGTACGCGGACACCGGCGTCGACTATCTCGCGGTCGGCGCCCTCACCCACTCGTCGCGCATCCTCGACATCGGCCTCGACCTGCGCGAACCCGATCCCGCAGGGACCGGCGGCGCCGGCCCGGCGGACCCCCGCGAGGGGACTGCCTGATGCTGCTCACCATTGATGTCGGCAACACCCATATGGTCCTGGGGCTCTTCGACGGCGAGGAGATCGTCGAACACTGGCGGATCTCCACCGACGCCCGCCGCACCGCCGACGAGCTGGCGGTCCTCCTCCAGGGGCTGATGGGAATGCACCCCCTGCTCGGGATGGAGCTGGGGGACGGCATCGAGGGCATCTGCATCTGCTCCACGGTCCCCGCGGTCCTCCACGAACTGCGCGAGGTCACCCGCCGCTACTACGGCGACGTACCGGCGATCCTGGTGGAGCCGGGCGTCAAGACCGGGGTGCCCGTCCTCACCGACCATCCCAAGGAGGTCGGCGCGGACCGCATCATCAACTCCGTCGCGGCGGTCGAGCTGTACGGCGGCCCGGCGATCGTCGTCGACTTCGGCACGGCGACCACGTTCGACGCGGTCAGCGCGCGCGGGGAGTACGTGGGCGGGGTCATCGCCCCCGGTATCGAGATCTCCGTCGACGCGCTCGGCGTCAAGGGCGCCCAGCTCCGCAAGATCGAACTGGCCCGGCCGCGGAGCGTCATCGGCAAGAACACGGTCGAGGCGATGCAGTCGGGCATCGTGTACGGCTTCGCGGGCCAGGTCGACGGCGTCGTCCACCGCATGAAGCGCGAGCTGAGCCCCCAGGACCCCGACGAGGTCACCGTGATCGCGACCGGCGGTCTTGCGCCGATGGTGCTGGGGGAGTCGTCGGAGATCGACGAGCACGAACCGTGGCTCACGCTGATCGGCCTCCGCCTGGTGTACGAGCGCAACATCACGCGCCTCTGACGGCCCGGGCGCCCGCCGCCCGGGCCGCCCGGCCGTCCGGGCACCCGGTGCCGTCCCGCCCCGGGCCCGTACCCCTTGCCTCGTACTTTCCCCTGCTTCCCCCGGCTTCCCCGTGCCCTCCGCGCCACCGCCGAGGGGACGCGCCCGGGGAATAGGAATAGCCCGATATTGCCGAAAAATGCGCCTATCGTCGGGCCATGCCCACGCCTTACGGTTCCCGCGGCGGTATGGCCTTCAGCGCAGACGAGCTGCGTGTGCTCCGACGCGCCCTCGCCGTTGCCCTTCATCCCGTCCCACTCGCCGACGAGGACGTCCAGGACTGTCTGCGGCTCGCAGGCTCCGTGGACGAGGCGGCGCTGGAGGCCGGACGGCTGCGCGCGTTCCTGCTCGCCGATCTCGACCGGTACCGCGCGGCCCTGCCCGGCGCCGGTGCCGGATATCTGGAGCTGCTCCAGGACGCGCTGGCCGCCGGGTACGACCCCCGTCCGGAGGATCTCGCCGCCCTGCGCGGACTGCGCGGGCACGTCGTCGCCGAAGCCGTACTGGAACGGTGCCAGATCCTGGCCGAGCGTTCGGTACGCGCCCGGCTCGCCGGACGGCAGGTCACCACTCCCGCGCCCCGCACCCGGCTGCTCGCCCTGCCCGGCGGCCGGGCCGAGGCCGCCGGGTCCGACGAAGGGGCGGAGGAGAAGCCTCAGCCGCGCCCGGTGCCCAAGCCCGCCCCGAAGCCGGCACCCGAACCGGCCGCCCCGCCGGCGCCCGGCGAGCGCCCGGTGCCCAAACCGTCCGAGGTCTTCCCGCCCCGCCGCAGGCCCGTACCCCCGCCGGAGCAGCTGGCCACGGCCTGAGCGGTGTTCCGCGCTGCCGCGCCTCCGGGTCGCCCGGGGTGACCCGGCCCCCGGCGGTGGCGCGGAACGGCCCTTGGCTACCCTGAATCCATGGACTACGTATCGGCGCTCGTGCCTCCCGTGGTGATGGCCACCTTTTTCACGATCCTGATCGTGACGATCGTGAAGAGTCAGGGCGGCCCGAACAAGACCAAGGAAGACGCCTACGTGGACGCCGCGCTGGCGCGATCCGAAGCCGGCCCGCAGTCCTCCGCGGGCGACGGCGCCGCCGTCCCGGCCACGGCCGGCAGCGACTGATCCCAGCGGCTTCCGCAGCCCCGACCGGGTGCATCGCGCGCCCGGCTCCGCGGGCATGCGGGCACGCGCGCACAGGACGTACGGCAGGGTCACAGCGCCCACCGTGCGTCCTTTTTGTTCCGGTATTGCGAAATATATAGAGTTGTTCATAGCTTTTGGGGTTTCCGCCGCTATGGTGGCAATGTGCCCCGTCAATTGGGAGAGCTCGAAGACGCCGTGATGACACGCGTCTGGCAATGGAACCGGCCGGTCACTGTCCGGGAAGTCCTGGAAGACCTTCAACAGGATCGTTCCATCGCCTACACGACCGTCATGACCGTCATGGACAATCTCCACCAGAAGGGCTGGGTCCGCAGGGAAGTCGAAGGCCGCGCCTATAGATACACGGCGGTCTCCACCCGGGCCGCGTACTCGGCCGCTCTGATGAACGAGGCCTGGGCCCAGAGCGACAACCCCGCCGCCGCGCTCGTTGCCTTCTTCGGGATGATGTCGCCGGAGCAGCGGGAAGCCCTCCAGGCGGCCGTCCGCATGGTGCAGACCGAACCTTCTCCTTCCCCGGAACAGAACCCGGAACCCGCTCCGGAACAAGCGCCTGAACAGGCCCCCGAACCGGCCCGCGAACCTGAATCGCCACCCGAAACGCCATCCGAAACGCCCTCCGAAACGAAGACGGCCGGGGAGGCGGCCCCGGAAGCCGGAAGTGCCCCGGAAGACGCCCCGGCGCCCGCGGCCGAAGAGCCCGGCGACGACCCCGGAGAGGGTGCCGACGAGGACCGTTCCCCGGGGCGATAGCGTCTGGCCCATGTCGAATCCCGCAGCAAATGCCATCACCGTCCGCCGCGCCCGGACGGTCGATGTGCGCGCGGTCCGCCGGCTCCTCGACCCCTACGTGACTGCGGGCATCCTGCTCGACAAAGCGACTGTCACTCTTTACGAAGACATCCAGGAGTTCTGGGTAGCGGAAGGCGCGGACGGCACCGTCGTCGGCTGTGGCGCGCTCCACGTCATGTGGGAAGACCTCGCGGAAGTGCGCACTCTCGCCGTCGACCCCCGCCACAAGGGGTCCGGCATCGGCCATCGGCTGCTCGACGAGCTGTTGCACACAGCGCGCAGGCTCGGCGTCAGCCGGGTTTTCTGTCTCACCTTCGAAGTCGACTTCTTCAGCAAGCACGGCTTCGTCGAGATCGGTGAGACCCCGGTCGACGGAGATGTCTACACCGAGCTGCTGCGCTCCTATGACGAGGGTGTCGCCGAGTTCCTCGGACTCGAACGCGTGAAGCCGAACACCCTCGGCAACAGTCGCATGCTTCTCCAGCTCTGATCCGGCTCCGATCACCCGTCCGCGTGACCCGCCGAGGCATCACCGAGACATCGGCGGGGCATCAGCGAAGCGATCCCTATGTCCGAATCGCGCACGTTTCCCGCCCTCTCCGCCTTCTGAACCTGTCCCAAGGGTTTGAGTTTTTCAGAGAAAAGCGGTTTCCTTTCCGCGTACTGCATTTTCGATGAAAGGAAATCCGGTGGCACAGAAGGTTCAGGTCCTTCTTGTCGATGACATCGACGGCGGCGAAGCGGACGAGACCGTGACGTTCGCGCTGGACGGCAAGACGTACGAGATCGACCTCACCACCGCCAATGCGGACAAGCTCCGCTCGCTGCTGGAGCCGTACGCCAAGAACGGCCGCCGCACCGGCGGTCGCGCTTCCACGGGCCGCAGCAAGGGCCGGGCCGCGAGCGACAACAAGAACACCGCGGAAGTCCGTGCCTGGGCCAAGGCGAACGGTTACGAGGTCAACGACCGCGGGCGCGTCCCCGCCACGGTCCGCGAGGCCTACGAGAAGGCCAACGGCTGACAACGGCCCACCAGGGCCGATCGGCGGGCGCCGGCGCCCGCTAATCGGCCGCGTATTCACAGGCTGCGCATTCGTACACGTATCCGGTTCCGGTGGGCGGTCCGGTGCGGGTATTCGTCCGCAGCAATCGGGCCCGGTGGCATTCCGTTGCCGCCGTGTCCAGGAGTCTCACGAGATCGGGCCCCCGTACGCGTCCGGGGTGCCCGTCCGCTCCGGTGCCCGGCAGGCCCGGCAGCTCCGACTCCGGCTCGCGCCCCGGCGCGGGGGGTCGCAGCCATACGGCGGCCCCCCGGGGGCCCGTCCAGCCTGGCGGCAGGGGTGCGGGCATCCGGCCCCCCGCCCCGACGGCGACCAGGTCGAGGGTGACGCCGCCCCACTCCAGCCAGGACAGCAGCCCCGGCACCTCATCGGCGGAACCGGCGGCGACGAGCAGTCGCATCCGGTCCCCGTGCAGGGCGACCGGTCCGGTCCGCACCCCCCGCCGCAGCACCGCCGCACCCGCGTCGGCAGGCAGCTCCAGCACGTCGAAACCGATCCCCGTGAGCAGCCGCACCGGCTCCCCGGGCCCGGCAGGCCCGGCGACCGGCCACCCCAGCCGGGTGCCGTACCAGCGCGCCACGGCCGCCCGGGCGGCCACAGGGCGCCCACGGCGTCCGGAGCCGCCCGGAAGGCCGAGAGGTCCGCGCGGGGACGGCAGCACGGCCGGAGCCGGTCCGGACGCCGGTGGCGGCGGAGGAGCCGGCCGCCGGGACGCCCGGGGTGGCAGCGGAGGCGGTACGGGCGGCGCTGCGCTCATGATTCCGGGAACTCCCCGAACCCCCCGAGGGTTACGCAGAGTGGCGAATCGTACGCACTCCGTGGCCCCGTGGCGGGCGATCACGGTCGTTCGGCCCCCGGACCTTGTTCGCCCGTAGCTGAGGGAACCGGGGCGTGCCGCATGGAGTGTCAGTGCTTACGGGTAAGACATTCCTAGTGAGGAGGGGCGACACGCTCGCACGGAGGCCGTGCGTTCGCCATCGGCGTACAGATGGTGAGAGTAACTGCCTGGCCTGCGGGAACATCGTCTCGCACCATCGGGTTGGAGCAGGTGTCGGCGTTCAGGGGTCAGGAGGCCACAGACGGGTGTCGGCAGTTGGAATGAGCGGTCCCCGCTTGCGGGACTAAGCTGCGGAAGGACAGGGAGGGGACCGACCCCTTACTGCCTGACCGCTCTGAGGAGCGATTAACGATGTTCGAGAGGTTCACCGACCGCGCGCGGCGGGTTGTCGTCCTGGCTCAGGAAGAAGCCCGGATGCTCAACCACAACTACATCGGCACCGAGCACATCCTCCTGGGCCTGATCCACGAGGGTGAGGGTGTCGCCGCTAAGGCCCTGGAGAGCCTCGGGATTTCGCTCGAGGCGGTCCGCCAGCAGGTTGAGGAGATCATCGGCCAGGGCCAGCAGGCCCCGTCCGGGCACATCCCCTTCACGCCCCGTGCCAAGAAGGTCCTGGAGCTGTCGCTCCGCGAGGCCCTCCAGCTCGGGCACAACTACATCGGCACCGAGCACATCCTGCTCGGCCTGATCCGCGAGGGCGAGGGCGTCGCCGCCCAGGTCCTGGTGAAGCTGGGCGCCGATCTGAACCGGGTCCGGCAGCAGGTCATCCAACTGCTCTCCGGCTACTCGGGCAAGGAGGCCGCCACCGCAGGCGGCCCCGCCGAGGGCACGCCGTCCACGTCCCTCGTCCTGGACCAGTTCGGCCGCAATCTCACGCAGGCCGCCCGCGAGTCCAAGCTCGACCCGGTCATCGGGCGCGAGAAGGAAATCGAGCGGGTCATGCAGGTGCTGTCCCGCCGCACCAAGAACAACCCCGTGCTCATCGGCGAGCCCGGCGTCGGCAAGACGGCCGTCGTCGAGGGCCTGGCGCAGGCCATCGTCAAGGGCGAGGTGCCCGAGACCCTCAAGGACAAGCACCTCTACACCCTCGACCTGGGCGCGCTGGTCGCCGGCTCCCGCTACCGCGGTGACTTCGAGGAGCGCCTGAAGAAGGTCCTCAAGGAGATCCGCACCCGCGGCGACATCATCCTGTTCATCGACGAGCTGCACACGCTCGTCGGCGCGGGTGCCGCCGAGGGCGCGATCGACGCCGCCTCCATCCTCAAGCCGATGCTGGCCCGCGGCGAGCTGCAGACCATCGGTGCCACGACGCTCGACGAGTACCGCAAGCACCTGGAGAAGGACGCCGCGCTGGAGCGCCGCTTCCAGCCGATCCAGGTCGCCGAGCCGTCGCTGCCGCACACCATCGAGATCCTCAAGGGCCTCCGCGACCGTTACGAGGCCCACCACCGGGTCTCCATCACGGACGAGGCCCTCGTCCAGGCCGCGACCCTGGCCGACCGGTACATCTCGGACCGCTTCCTGCCGGACAAGGCGATCGACCTGATCGACGAGGCCGGTTCCCGGATGCGCATCCGCCGGATGACCGCGCCGCCGGACCTCCGCGAGTTCGACGAGAAGATCGCGGGCGTGCGCCGCGACAAGGAGTCGGCGATCGACTCCCAGGACTTCGAGAAGGCGGCTTCCCTCCGCGACAAGGAGAAGCAGCTGCTGGCGGCGAAGGCCAAGCGCGAGAAGGAATGGAAGGCCGGCGACATGGACGTCGTCGCCGAGGTCGACGGCGAGCTCATCGCCGAAGTCCTCGCCACGGCCACCGGCATTCCCGTCTTCAAGCTGACGGAGGAGGAGTCCTCCCGCCTGCTCCGTATGGAGGACGAGCTCCACAAGCGCGTCATCGGGCAGAAGGACGCCATCAAGGCGCTCTCCCAGGCCATTCGCCGGACCCGTGCCGGTCTGAAGGACCCGAAGCGCCCCGGCGGCTCGTTCATCTTCGCCGGGCCGTCCGGTGTCGGTAAGACCGAGCTGTCCAAGACGCTCGCCGAATTCCTCTTCGGCGACGAGGACGCGCTGATCTCCCTCGACATGTCGGAGTTCAGCGAGAAGCACACGGTTTCCCGCCTCTTCGGCTCCCCGCCCGGATATGTGGGCTACGAGGAGGGCGGCCAGCTCACCGAGAAGGTGCGCCGCAAGCCGTTCTCCGTCGTCCTCTTCGACGAGGTCGAGAAGGCCCACCCCGATATCTTCAATTCCCTTCTCCAGATCCTGGAGGACGGTCGACTGACCGACTCCCAGGGCCGGGTCGTGGACTTCAAGAACACGGTCATCATCATGACGACCAACCTCGGGACCCGGGACATCTCCAAGGGATTCAACCTCGGCTTCGCCGCCCAGGGTGACGTCAAGACCGGCTACGACCGGATGAAGGCAAAGGTCAACGAGGAGCTGAAGCAGCACTTCCGCCCCGAGTTCCTGAACCGTGTCGACGACACCGTCGTCTTCCACCAGCTCTCCGAGGACGACATCATCCAGATCGTCGACCTCATGATCGCCAAGGTGGACGAGCGGCTGAAGGACCGCGACATGGGCCTGGAGCTGAGCTCCACCGCCAAGTCGCTCCTCGCCAAGAAGGGCTACGACCCCGTGCTGGGCGCCCGGCCGCTGCGCCGCACCATCCAGCGCGAGATCGAGGACATCCTCTCCGAGAAGATCCTCTTCGGTGAGCTGCGCCCCGGTCATATCGTGGTCGTCGACACCGAGGGCGAGGGCGAGGAGAAGAAGTTCGTCTTCCGCGGTGAGGAGAAGGCGGCGCTTCCGGACGTGCCTCCCATCGAGCAGGCGGCCGGCGGCGCCGGGCCGAACCTGTCGAAGGACGCGTAACAGCACCGCCGCGGGGACAGCCCCTCTGCGGCGTTGACGATTGAGGCCTTGGCCCGTACCGACGAGGTACGGGCCAAGGCCTCGGTCATGTCACGGGCGGTTCAGGCTCCGGCGGCGGAACTGCCGCCCGGGGGTCTTTCGCGGGCCAGACGGAGGGCCAGCCGTTCGGCGTAGACGCGGGCGGCGGGATCGTCGATGCGGCGCACCAGACGGGCGGTGGGGGCGAGGGCCTCGGCGGGCAGCTCCTCGGGCTCGGGCAGCAGGGTCAGTACGGACAGGCCGAGGCCGGACAGGACGTCCGCCATGGTCGTGCTGAGCGGCGGCAGGTACGCGTACAGAGTCCGCTCCACGGTCTCGCGGACATCGGGTTCGAGTGTGCTCGCGTGCTGAATGCAGAGTGCAGCCAGGACGGAGAGCCGTGCCTTGCCGTTCAGGTCCCGGGCGCTGTCCGCGGTGGCGAGGAGCCCCAGGGCCAGCCGGGCCAACTGCAGGCGGCTGCACTGACCGGCTGCCAGCAGGACGACATCGGACCACTGCTCGTCCTCGGCCCGGATGAACAGCTCCCCCAGGTAATCCCCTTCGACGACTTCCTTCGCCGTAAGGAAGGACTGGAAGGCGCGGTGCAGGAAGCGGAGGGAGCCGTCCGACTGTTCTGTGAGGAGGCCGCTGCGATTGAGGAGGTACCTCAGCAACCGGTCGGCGGGGCCCTGCGAAAGGAGGGCGGGGGCGGCGATGAGGGCGCTTTCGAGTTGGACGAGGGCCTGTGCCCGGCTGATCTCGCTCCGGTCGTTGCGCATCAGCCAGACGGCCAGCTGCTGAAGCAGGTGGCAGTGTTCCTCGATGGAGAGAGCGACGCCTTCGGACGGTCTGGAGAGGTGCACCACCCCCCAGGAGTCCCCGTCCCCCAGCAGCATCCTCAGGGCTTGGCCGTAGAGCACCCAGGGCTGCTCGGGGGGATCACCGCCGTGCTGCAGATGGAGAGCACAGACGACGCCGCAGAGCAGAGGGGTGCGGGCGAAGTCTCGCAGGGTGCGGTCGTGGGCGAGCCGCCGGAGCAGCCCGGCTTCCAGGAGGGACGGTTCCGAACCGGATCTGCCACAGGCGCGCGCCGCTGCGAACCAGGCGCTGACGAACCCCTCGATATCGGAGTCGCCCAACGGCAGGAGGAGCCCCTCGTCGAAATCATCGGAGGCCAGCCAGTCCTGGACCACGGCCGACGGCCGTACGGTGACGACGCAGCGGGTCTCCGGGAACTCCCGCAGCAGCTCGCCCAGCCAGTGGCGGGCGGCCTCCCGCTCCCTCGCCGGTACCTCGTCCACCCCGTCGACCAGGAGCAGCGCCCGGCCTTCTGACAGAACGCGCAGTGCCCAGCCTTCGGGGGCATCTGGTCCGACTATCCGTGTCACTTTGGGAAGCCGCTCGGGCCCCGGCAGGCCCGGTTCCTTTCCGGACACGCTGCACAGCGGAATCAGGAAGGGGACCAAGCCGTTGAGTTCCCTCAACTCGGAGGGGAAGCTACGGGTGACTGCCCGGGCCGCGAGCCACATCAGCAAGGTGGTCTTTCCGGAGCCCGCTTCACCGCGCAGCAGTACCCGGTGGCGACCCCCGAGCAAGGTGTCGACCCTCTCGACATCACTCGGATCGGTCGTCGGGGCCCGGCCCTCGAATGCGGCCGCCAGGCTCAGATACGCAGTGTCGAGATCCCACTGGGACTCCAGTACGTCGAGCGCGTCCAGACCGAAGACCATGGTCTTGCGGTAGGCGTGGACGAGGGCCGCTCCGTACTCCTCCTCGTACCGGATGTCGTCGGGGCGGCCGTGGACGACCGTCTCCAGGGACGACGGAATCCAGGGCGCCAGCGCGCACAGGCCCGGGTGCTCGGCCAGGCGCCGGGTGGGGAGGCAGTGGGCGCGGATCCGGCCGCCGTTGCCGGAGAGCCGCTGGACCAGGCCGAGAAGGGTGTCCCCGGCGAAGAGGGGTGCGCCGATCAGACTGGTGACGGAGTGGGGGTCGGTGGGGTCGGCGGGGTCGGCGGGGTCGTCCTCGGGAGGGGTGTCGAAGTCGAAGAGCAGTGTCCCGGGGTCGGTGACCGGCGGGACGGTGCCGGTGAACCAGCGGGCCTTGAACCCGCCCCGGGCGGAACCGCGTCCCACGGGGTGGCCGATGATCCGGCCGGGAACGGGCCGGTCGGTGGCGAGGGCACCGAGCCGGGGCTGGAATCCGAGCCGCCCGTTGCCCGCGAGGAGGACCGCCGCGTCGAGCCGGGAATCGGACCAGATCACCGGATGGTCGCCCCGGCCGACGCTGGTCGCGGGGTTGATGACGCGGGCGCTCTGCCGGGCACCGACGACCCGGGCACAGGTCAGTACGAGATGGGGCGAGATGCGCACCCCGGTGCCCTGGACCTCGCCCGCGACCATCACCACCAGGTCCTCGTGCCCGGGGCGGCCGGGGGTCACGGCAGATCCGGGCCGGGGTGGGTGCGGCCGAAGTCGCTGGTGTCGCCCAGGTCGTCGTGGCCGACCAGCCAGGCGCCGCCGGTCCGGGGGTCCTGCGGTCTGAGGGTGAGGGCCACGCGGTGGGTGCCGGTGCTGCCGCGGGTGTGGTCGGCGCCCGCGTCCACGACCCAGGCCCTCACCCTGCCCCCGGCGGTGGTGTCGCGGCGCAGTTCGACGGTGAACTCCAGCTCGACGTCGCCGACCTGGAACTGGACGGCGGAGCCGTTGCCGCGGGCGGCGGCGGTGATGAGCTGGGCCCGGACGGCGTCGACGGCGTCGGCGAGGTCGATGAGGGGGGAGGGGAGGGTGGGGTCGGTGGAGGACATGGTCAGCCTTCCGGTGGTATGGGCTTGAGCAGGGGGAACGTGAGCCGGCTGCCGAAGTGTTCATGACCGGTCAGTTGGAGTGGATTGGTGCAGAAAATCTTGATGCGCAGTTGATCCGCAGCGCTGTGCAGCGGGGTGAGGTCGATTTCGTATGGGGGCGCTGCGGTGAGGTCGAATTGAAGGGCTTCCAACTCGGGGAAGGCGCGGGCAATGATGTCCAGCTCGGTGGCGGAGGGGAAGTGGTGGAACCCGAGGCGTTTGATCCAGGAGGAGAGGACGCCAGCGCTGTCGATCTCCACTTGCCGGTTCAACCGGAGGTCGCGCAGGGATCGGATCGGGTTCGCCGTCCCGATCAACGAGGAGAGCCGGGCCGGTCCCTCCAGGGACAACATCTGAGGCATCCAGCTTTCCAGGGCGCGATAGGGAATTTCCTGGTTGCCGAGCACATGGAGCTGATCGACCATCGGCCGGGGGCCGGGCAGACTCAGCGCTTGGATATCAGTGGTGAAGGAGGAGAGCCGCTGGTTCGACAGTGCGCTCAACGAGGTCAACGCCGGGCAGTCCTCCAGTTCGAGGTGGAGGACGGACCGACGTTCGGCTACGGCCCGGAGATCGGTGAGGACGGTGTTCCCCCGGAGGCCGACTCTGAACAGCCCGTTCTCCGGTAGTCCGGAGTGCAGCTCGTCCGATGAGTGGTCTCCGTACACCGTGACGATGGTGATCGACCCCAGGCCTTTGAGCAGGTCGAGATGCTCTCGTGTGGTGACGGGCACATTCACGTTGTGCAGAGAGACGCGGGACAGCACCTCGTGGGCGTACCGTCGCGCGGGGAAGCCGGACCAGGCATCGGCGAGGGCCCAGACATGTCCTGGACGTTCGGCCTCGGTGAACTTGCCCAGGCGGGGGATCGCGGATTCGTCGCCCACGAAGGCATACACGCGGATGACGCGCCGGTCGGCGTAATGGTCGCCGGAAGGGCCGGGTAGCAGCGGCAGGATGTAGTCCCCCAACTCGGCCAGGAGCCGGACCTCCCGCTCGTTCCGGGGCGGCATCACGCTCCGTACCGCCCCCTCCGCCCTCGCCCTCGTCCCGGCGTCCAGAAAGACGGCGTTGGCTGCGCACTGGCCCGCGAGGATCAGCAGGGCACGATCTTCCGGGCCGCCGTCCGGGGCGACCTTGTCGATCAGGCCGTTGACGAGGCGGCCCACCCGGCGGTCCAGATGGCCGACCGAGAGCAGGATGACGTCCCGCCACAGCTCGTCCCCGGCGCGGATCACGATCTCCTCGACGCTGTCGGTCTCGGCCAGCTCCTTCGCCGCCAGATAGTCCTGGAAGGTGCGGTGGATGAACTGGATCGCGTCGTCGGCGCGCTGCTGGAGCAGTCCGCTGCGGTTGATCAGGTGGGTCAGGATCCGGCGGGCGTCGGCCTGCTCCCTCACCTGGGGCATATAGCCCGTGGCCTGGTCGATCCGCTGGACCGCCTCGTCGGGGGTGAACTGGGTCCGGCCGCAGCGCACCAGCCAGACGGCGATGTGCTGGAGCAGCAGCCGGTGCTCGTCGACGCCGATGTTCAGGCCCTCGGGGGCGTCGATGCCCCGGTCCCGGTCGCGTTTGCCCAGCAGCATGTCGAGGGTGGCCCGGTACAGCTCCCAGCGGGTGTGCGGGAGCCGGCCGCGGCGTTTGCGGTGCAGCGCGCAGATGACGGCGCAGAGCAGGGGCGTACGGGCGAGATCGCGCAGGACGCGGTTGCCGGTGAACTCGCGGGTGAGCTGCTGCCGCAGTTCGTCCAGGCGCCGGGCTTCGGCGGCGGCGCGGCCCTGGTCGCGTCCGGCGTATTCAAGGTGGGCGGCGCGGTGCCAGGCGGCGACGAAGGCGGTGATGTCGTCGTCGCTCATCGGCAGGAGCAGCAGATCGGTGAAGCCCTCGCCGGTCAGCCAGTCCCTCTCGACGGCGCCCGGGCGGACGGTGGCCAGGCAGCGGGTGTCGGGGTAGCGGGCCAGGAGCCGGGTCAGCCAGGCGCGGGCCCGGTCGCGGTCGTCCTGGGGAAGCTCGTCGACCCCGTCGACCAGGAGGAAGCCGCGGCCGGATTCGAGGATGCGTTCCGCCCAGCCGTCCGGGGCGCGGCCGACGGCGAGCCCGGCGACGTGCCCCAGCTCGTCGGGAGTGGGGAAGGCAACCTTCTGGTCCGGGAGCCTGCGCAGGCTGCGCATCGGGACGACGAGGGGGACCAGGCCGTTCAGCTCGTCCAGCTCGCCGGGGAGGGTGCCGCAGGCGGCGTGGGCTGCCAGCCACCACACCAGGGTGGTCTTGCCCGCCCCGGCCTCCCCGCGCAGCAGGATGCGGTTGCTGCGGCCGAGTAACTGCTCCACCCGGCGTGGGCGGTCGTCGAGGGAAGGGCCGGACCGGACGCCCACGCCCACGACATCGTCAAAGTCGCGGAGGGTGACGGCGTCGGGCTCGTCCGGCAACGGTTCGCGCATCCCGGCCGACAGCTTCCCGGGCCCGCGCCGCAGCTCCTCGTCCCGCCCCGTCGCCTCCAGGCTCAGATACGCGGTGTCCAGGTCCCAGCTCGACTCGCTGACGCCCAGCTCGTCGATGCCGAAGATCTCCGTCTTGCCGTACTGGGCCTTCACCGCGTCCGCGTACCGCTCCTCGAAGGGGGCGTCCGCGGGGTCGAAGCCGGACATCCGCTCCAGCCGGGGGGTGGCCGGGAGGCTGCCGAAGGCCCAGCTCGCCAGGGCTTCGATGGGGACGGCTTCGAGCTGCTGGCCGTGGACCCCGCTGACCTTCGCGACGATGCCCAGCAGGACGGGGCCCGCGAGGACGGGGGCGCCGGAGAGCCCGGCGAGGGGGGAGCGGCCGTCGGGGGACGGCGGGCCCGGGGTGTGGTCCAGCCAGAGGGTGAGGGCGCCCCGGGCCTGTCCGGCGGCGGGCAGGACGGTCCCCGTGTACTGGCCGAAGTCGAGCTTGTTGCCGCCGTAGCGCTGATGGCCGGGGAAGCCGGTGGTCTGGATGTGGTGCAGGGGATCGTCCCTGGTCAGAGCGGCGATACGGAGGCGGCCGAGGCGATCGGCGGAGACGATGTCCTCGCCCGCGCGCAGCAGGACCGCATCCCGGCCCGGCCAGACCTTCACCACGTCGCAGGGGAAGGGCCGGCTGCTGGTCAGATGCAGCACGCTCGGCCCGCCGCGCCGGCCGTTCAGGACATGTGCGCAGGTCAGCACGTGTCTGGGGGTGAGAAGGACGCCGGTGCCCTGCTGACTGCCGAGGACGGCGACCACTCGCATGGAAGGGCCGTTCCGCACGCTTTCCACCCCCGTTTACGCCCCCGCTTTCCCCTCCGACATTAGTGGCGGGGGCCACAATGGCGCCGCCGAATCCGTGACAAGGCACACAGGCCGTTTCGGGCCTACTAGCCGTTTTAGGAGTGCGGTCCGGGTGGGCCCGGGGAGCCGGGGGCGGTGCGGGGCCCGGGGCGGGGCCGGTTTCGCGGGTACGGGCGCCGGGGCCCGGTTCCGGGGTGCGGCGGGTGCCCGGGGGGACCGGGCGTACATGCGGTTAAACCCCATTTCAGGGCGGAAATTCCGGGCCTTTTGATCATGCCTGAAGTAAATGATCGAAAGGTGTCAATGGGGTGAATCACCACGTCGCCGCTACGACGGAATGTCGTAGTTGGGGGGTTTGAGGTGAAGTGCCGGGGTCGGTTACCAAGGGATGGCGACAACGCACCCCCGGCGCAATTCCGCGTCGGGTCACTTTCTGCCCGGAGGCATTTCTCTTATGACGCGCGTCACTTCCCGATTCCCCCGCCCGGCGTTTCTCCGCACCCGCGCCGGCATCCTGGTCGCAGGCCTGGGAGCAACCGCCGTGCTCGGAACGGGCGCCGCGTTTGCCGTAGAGGCCACCGGCTCCCCGTCCGCCGCCCCCGTCAAGGCCGCCGAGAAGGCCCCTGCGGCCGCCAAGGCCGCCGCGCCGGTCAAGGCCGTCCCGCAGGCCGCCCCCAAGGCTGCTCCCCAGGCCGCCCCGAAGGCCGCCGCCCCGGCCTGGGTGAAGCCCCTCGGCTCGTACACGCTGAGCGCCACCTACGGCAAGGCCGGCGGCATGTGGGCCAGCAACCACTCCGGCCAGGACTTCGCCGTCCCGACCGGCACCCCGGTCGTCTCCATCGGCGCCGGTACCGTCGTGAAGGCCGGCCCGAACGGCGCCGGTGACGGTCCCGCCTACGGCAATGCCGTCGTCGTCAAGCACAACAACGGCATGTACTCGCAGTACGCCCACCTCTCCACGGTGAACGTCTCCGCGGGCCAGACCGTCAAGGCCGGTCAGCTGATCGCCAAGTCCGGCAACACCGGAAACTCCAGCGGTCCGCACCTGCACATGGAGATCCGTACGACCCCGAACTACGGCAGCTCCGTCGACCCGGTCGGCTTCCTGCGCTCCGTCGGCGTCAGCATCTGACCCGAGGCGTACGCCACCGTGTACCGGCCGTAACGGCCGGTACCCCCCCGTGTGCCACGACCCCGAGAACGGCTTCCCGCCGTCCTCGGGGTCGTGGCGTTTCCCCCGCGCACTCCCGGTGCCGGTGCCGGTGCCGGGGCCTGGTCCGATGCCGGTCAGGGGTCGAGCGCCCGCAGCTCGTCCTCCGACAGCATCGGGAAGCTGCCCGTGTTCGTCGGAGCGTGTTCGGGCAGCCACAGCACGGCGATCGCGCCACCCGGCTCCGCCGCGGGAGCGGCGCCCGTGGGACCGGCGCCCGCCGACGGCCCGGAGCCCCGCCGGGACGCGCAGTCCCGCCGGGGCCCGGATCCCGTCCCCGTACCCGAGCCGTCTCCCGCACCGGCCCCCGCCGCCTTCCGCGGCACCGGCCCGCTCGGCCCGGCGTTGCGGAACGTCAGCCGGGCGCCCAGCACCCGCGCCTGCCCCGCCGCGATCGTCAGCCCCAGCCCATGGCCCGTACCCGCCCGGTCACTGGCCCCGGTACGGAACCGGCTCGGCCCGTCCCGCAGCAGTGCCTCCGGGAAACCGGGCCCGTGGTCCCGTACCCGTACCACCCGGCCCTCGACGGTGACCTCCACCGGCGCCGCCCCGTACTTCACCGCGTTCGTCAGCAGATTCAGCAGAATGCGCTCCAGCCGCCGCGGATCGGTCGCCACCCACGACTCGTGCACCACCTGGACCCGGACATCCGGATTGAGCAGGGCCACCCGGCGGCTGACGAACTCGCCCAGCGCGATCTCCTGAAGCTCCGCCCGCTCCGAAGCGCCGTCGAGCCTGGCCACCTCCAGCACGTCCTCCACCAGCGTCCGCATCGCCTGCGCCCGGTCCCGTACCAGCTCCGAAGGCCGCCCCGGCGGCAGCAGCTCGGCCGCCGTCAGCAGCCCCGTCACCGGGGTCCGCAGCTCGTGCGCGATATCGGCGGTGACCCGCCGCTCCGCCTCGATCCGCTCGTGCAGCGCGTCCGTGAGCGCGTCCACGGCCCGCGCGAGATCGTCCGTCTCGTCCCGGACGACCCCGCCGATCGCATCCCGGACCCGGACCTCCGTCCGGCCCGCGGCCACCGTCGCGGCGGCCGAAGCCGCCTTCCGCAGCCTCCGCGAGATCTGCCCGCCGACCAGCACCCCGAGCGCACAGCCGCCGAAGACGACCGACACCGAGCCGATGATCAGCGCACGGTTGAGATCGCCCAGGACGGTCGCCGTACGCCCGGTGAACTGGATCCGCAGGGACAGCACGTGTCCGTCGGTGGTCGGGACCGCAGCCCACACCTCCGGCGGCCCGTCGCCGTCGTCCACGACATACGTCCCCTGGCGGTGCTGCGCCGTGAGCCGCCGCAGCTCCCGCGGCAGCTCCCGGTCGTCGATCTTGGCGCCGAAGCGGGGCTCCTTGTTCTTGGTCGTCTCGTACCAGCGCTGGGCCAGCAGCACCCGGTCCATCTGGACGTCACGGGTGTTGTCGAGCATGGAGACCCGCGCCGCGTTGTGCACCACCAGACTGAGAGTGACCGCGATCAGCGCGCCCACGGCCGCGATCGCGATGCTGATCTTCCAGCGGATGCCGGTACGGATCACGGGCCGCCGGAACAGCGGCGGCCGGGCCGCCGGCTCCGTCCCGCCCGGGCGGGGATCCGGCACCCCGGCGGATGCCGTAGTTTCGGCGGGCCCGGCAGCCTCAGCGGCCGCGGCGGGCTTGTTCGGTGGCCGCTTCATGCCTTGAGCTTGTAGCCGAACCCGCGGACCGTTTCGATCCGGTCCTGGCCGATCTTGACCCGCAGCCGCTGGACATGGACGTCCACGACCCGGGTGTCGCCGCCCCACCCGTAGTCCCAGACCCGCTCCAGCAGCTTCTCGCGGGAGAGCACGGTCCCCGGCGCCGACGAGAACTCCAGCAGCAGCCGCATCTCCGTCGGCGTCAGCGCCACCGGCACCTCGCCCCGGCGGACCTCCATACCCTCCGTGTCCACCACCAGATCACCGAAGGTGAGCACCGGCCCCTGGCCCCCGGGACCGTCGCCCGCCGCGCCGTCGCCGCCGCCCGCATGGCCGAAACGGCGCAGGACCGCCCGGATCCGGGCGACGAGCACCGCACCGTCGAACGGCTTCGTGACGTAGTCGTCGGCACCCGCCTCCAGACCGAGGACCACGTCGATGGAGTCCGCGCGCGCCGACAGCATGATGACCGGCACGGTCGACTCGTCCCGGATCCGGCGGCACAGGCTGACCCCGTCCAGCCCGGGCACCATCACATCGAGCAGTGCGATATCCGGCCGGTCCGCGCGGAACGCCTCCAGCCCGAGGAGCCCGTCGGGCATCGCCGTCACCGTGAAACCCTGCCGTTCGAGGGCGAGTTGGGTGGCTTCCCGGATGACGTCGTCGTCCTCGACGAACAGGACATGGGTCTCGGCCATCGGGTCTCTCAGCTCTTCTCTCGGTCGGCAGCCGGGGCCTGGGCGGCCGTGGTCGGGGGGATCGTGGCACGGTGCGGAAACGGGGCGGCGGGCAGGACGGTGGTGACGGGCCCGGACCGGCCGCCCTGCACGATGGTGCGCCCCGGGTTGACGGGCTGTGAGCCGGGCTCGAACACGCCGCCGTCCGCCGACGGCAGCCCGCCGTACTCGGTCCGGGTCCAGTGCGCCCGCGTGAACCGTCCGGAGGTGCCGCCGGACCAGCGGTACGTCGACACCTCCTCGGCCGTCGGCGTGGCGACCGGATCGGACTTCCCGTACACCTGCTTGGTGACCACCAGCTCGTCCCGGTCGATCGACGAGTAGACGGCGGGCTCCGACGTCCCGAACACCTGCACATAGCCGGTGCCGTTGGACCGGTACACAAAGGACCCGATGGCCACCCCGTCCCCGCAGGACGTGACGTTGACGACGACATCGGGCACCGAACCGCCGGTGAGATGGCCGAGCGCCACATCCACCGGGAACTGGTCCTCGACGCAGGGCTTGAGGCTGTCTTTGATCGACGGATCCACCTTGGGGTCCTTGCGGAGCAGCGCGACCGCGTCGGGCGCCTTCGCGCCGGTGCCCGGCGCCTGACCCGGCGGCGAGGAGGCGGGCCCGCCCGGGTTCTTCGCCGCCTCGCCGGGCGCCGGTCCGCTGTCCCGCAGACCCGTACCGCCCGCCGAACACCCCACCGCGAACACGCCGAGGACGGCGAGCGCGGCCACTGCCTCAACGCTCGCCGTCCACCGGCGCCTGCCGCGTCCTCTTCTCAGGCCGCGCACCGCTCCTGCCCCCGTCCGTCCTGCTGCTGTCCCGGCCGTACCGCCCGCCGCACCTGTCGCGGCACCCGCCGCTCCTCGGCGGCCGAAAGCTCCGCCCGGCCGCGGACCGGGGTCTCGCGGGCCGCCGGGCGCTCCCGGCCCGGGGCGTCACCGCCGCCGGTCCGCACCGAACGCAGCGACCGCTCCCCGATCCCCAGGTCCCGGCACTCCGCCGCCCGGCTCTCCAGCTCCTGACGGAGTCTCGCGAGCGCCCGGTGCAGGGTGCTCTTCACCGTACCGGTCGACATACCCAGCGCGGCGGCGGTTTCCTCCGTGCTCATCTGCTCCCAGTGCCGCAGCACGACGACGCTGCGCTGCTTGGGCGCCAGCACCTTCAGCGCGTCCAGCAGCAGGGCGCGGTCCGCGCGCTGCTCGGTGCCGTCGTCGACCGAGGCGTCCGGCAGCTG
Source organism: Streptomyces tsukubensis (assembly GCF_003932715.1). NCBI lineage: Bacteria > Bacillati > Actinomycetota > Actinomycetes > Kitasatosporales > Streptomycetaceae > Streptomyces > Streptomyces tsukubensis. The sequence continues at coordinate 4,613,426 of NZ_CP020700.1, forward strand.
CTCCGTGGGCACCTCGTCGAGCTTGCGGGCCCGCCACCACTCCGTCCGGGTGTTGATCATCACCCGGCGCAGATAGGCGTCGGCGAGCGACTTGTCGGCGATGCCGTCCCAGCGGCCGTACGTCCGCACCAGCGCGGTCTGGAGCAGGTCCTGTGCATCGACCGGATCCGGAACCAGACGGCGGGCACTGCGCAGCAGCGCATCCTGCCGAGTGCGTACGTACTCCTCGAAGCCGAGCACCTCACCCTGCGCCGTCATTCCGACCGCCTCCACCCCGTGTCCCGTCCCTCCGGCCCTTGCAGAACCGAAACTACGGAGCGGTTGTCACGGCACTGTGGTGTGCACCCGACGGCGGACGCACGGCCGTCCATCGGTTGTGTAACAGCCGAGGTTTCAGGGTGGGGCCGGTGGGGAAAGGCGCCTGGTCATCGTCGTTTTCGCGATGTTTCAGCGGCTGCGGCGGTGCGGCGGATGCAGTGGTGAATGTGACGGCGAAGGCGACAGGAGCGGGTCGTCCCGGGGGACGGCCGCAGGCGCCGGACGGTCCGCCCCCGCGGACGGTCCGGCGGTACGGGGTGTCCGTCCGGCAGCCCGGAGACGCGGGACCGGCGGGAAGCCGGGGAGCACGGGCCGGAACGGCCCGGCGCGGGCCCGCCGGGGGTGGCCCGGATCAGCCCGGCAGCCGGTACAGCCCGCCGTCCAGCGGCTCGACCAGCCCGTCCGCGACCAGCCCGTCCAGCGCCCGGGCCCGCTGCACCGGCTCGTGCCACACCGAGTCCAGCGCCGACTGCGGCACCGGCTCGCGCGACGCCCGCAGCACCGCCAGCAGCTTGCCCCGCACCTGACGGTCCGTACCCGCGTACGTCTGCCCGCGCCGGGCCGCGCCCTGGTGCGCGGGCTTCCCGGCCAGCCGCCAGGCGCACTGCGCGGCGATCGGGCAGCGTCCGCAGTCCTCGCCGCGAGCCGTGCAGACCAGCGCGCCCAGCTCCATGGAGGCGGCGGCCCAGCGCGCCGCGGTCGCGTCGTCGTCCGGCAGCAGGGCCCGGGCCAGCTTCCGCTCGGCGGCGGTGGTCGCCGTCGGCGGGTACTGGATACCGGTCGACGCACGGGCGAAGACCCGCCGCACATTGGTGTCGAGGACGGCGTGCCGCTGGCCGTATGCGAAGGAGGCCACCGCGGCTGCCGTGTACTCGCCGATCCCGGGCAGTGCCAGCAGCTGCGCATGGTCGCTCGGTACGTCACCGCCGTGCCGCTCCGCTATCGCCTGCGCCGCTCCGTGCAGCCGCAGGGCACGGCGGGGATAGCCGAGCCGGCCCCAGGCGCGGACGGCCTCGCCCGAGGGCTCGGCCGCGAGATCGGCGGGCCGGGGCCAGCGGGCCAGCCACTGCTCGTACACGGGAAGCACCCGGCTGACGGGGGTCTGCTGGAGCATGAACTCGGAGACCATCACACCCCACGCGCCCGCTTCGGGGCGGCGCCAGGGCAGATCGCGGGCGTGCTCGTCGAACCACGCGATCACAGGGCTGTGGAGGGACGCGGCGTCGGAGGCGGAGGGCTCGCCGGCGGACCCGGCGGCGGGGGCGGGGGCAGTCGTCGTGTCAGTCATGGCCCTTCGATCCTGACACGTCGCCGGGGGCGGTCATCGCAACTGCCCCGGACCGTGGGCCAAGCGGTGCCGGGGGTCCGGCCGTGTGGCGCAGTGCCTTGGACCAAGTGGTCCACCCGCCCCGCCCCGGCCGCCACCGGTCGGAGCAGCGGGCGGGGGAGCTGCGGGGACCGGGCCGGACAGCGGGCCGACTGCCGGGGTCGAGCCGTACAAGCCGTACAAGCCGTACGGCCGCCCGGATCGGACAGGGGCGTACAGCGGTACGGCCGCGGGGGCCGGGGTCGTACGGCGGTACGGTCCTCGGCGCCAAGGCGGTACGGCCCGGTCCGCACCGCCGAGGGACGCCGGGTCAGCGGCGGTGGGACGCTCCCGACCGCCCCCGCCGCCCGGCCACGGGCTCCGGCCCCGGCCCGGCGAACCAGGCGATCACTCCCGTACGGCTCGTCCGCATGCTCGTCAGCAGGGCCGTCGCGGGCCGGGTCAGCACCCGGACGAACACCACGGTCACGACCCCGCCCAGCACCAGCCCGACCGCCACGTCATGCGGATAGTGGACGCCGACGAAGACCCGGGAGAACGCCATCAGCAGCGCCATCGGCACCACCAGCGCCGCGATCCTCGGCCAGGCCAGCACCAGGGCGACGGCCGCGGCACCGGCTATGGAGGCGTGGTTGCTGGGGAAGGACCAGTCCCCGGTCGGCGGGCACTCCACCAGGGACGTCGCGGCGTCCTTGACCGTGCGGCAGGGGCGCTCCTCGTCGAACAGCGACTTCAGCGATTCGCTGACGACATATCCGGTGGCGGTGGCGAGCGGCGCCAGGACGGCGACGGCGACGGCCCGGGCGGAGCCCGTACGCTGCCGCCACCAGGCGACGACGAAGAGCACACCGAACAGCAGCAGCCCGGCCTCGGTCCACACCTCGGCGGCGTGCTGGAGCCACGAGGGCGAGTCGTCGGCGAGGTCGGTGATATCGCGGTAGAGGCCGCGGGTGAGGGAACTGTCCATGACAGTGACCGTATCGAGCGGGCCCGGCCCGTCCCCCGGCCGATCGGCAACGACCACCCCCGACGAAAGTAAGGGGCCGGCCGTGCGGTCCGGGCGCCCTCTCCGGGATGATGATCCGTAGAACTTCGGACGAGTGCGGCGGGTGGGACGGGAGTTGGGCCCGACCTCTCGTAGAGTTTGACCCGTGGGATCTCTGCGCAATCCGATCGGGCCGCTTCCCTCCTCCATCTACTGGCGACGGAGGGCGGTGGCGTTCGCGCTGGCCGCGGTACTCCTTCTGCTCGCCTTGTGGGTGTTCACCGCGGGCGGAGGTGACGGCGACCGCAGCGACGGGGCCAACAAGAGCTCCTCACCCGCGTCTTCGATCACCCCGGGGCCCAAGCAGTCGGGCCCGGCGATCAGCCGTCAGCCCGGCGGCCGGGACGAGCCCGGTGCCACGGGCGGTGACAGCGCGGGCGGCGACTCCGCCGGAAGCGAAGGCTCCGGCGGCACGGAGGGCTCCGGCGGAGACACCGGCGGTACGGACGGCGGTACGGGGCAGACGTCCGGCTCCGGCGAGGGTACGGGCGGAGCGGGCGGGACCGCCGAACGCGTACCGGCCGGATCCGCACTCCCCGACTGCCCAGCGGACGCCCTGGCGTTGAGCCTGGCACCCACCCGACTCACCTACGCCATCGGTGAGAAGCCCGCGTTCCGGCTGACCGCCCGGAACGCGTCGGCCGCGGACTGCAAGGTGGACCTGGGCCGTTCGTCCGCCGTGCTGACGGTCACCGACTCGGCGGACGAGGAGGTGTGGTCGTCCGACGACTGCCCGCGGGACCAGGCCAGTGTGCTGCTGAAGGTTCCGGCGCGGACGACGATCAGCCACACGTACGAGTGGGACCGCGCCCGCAGCACCGGGCAGTGCGCCACCCCGCCCGCGGGCCGCGTCGGCGCCGGGACCTATCTGCTGGAGGCGAAGTTCGCGGGCGAGACGGTCAGCCCGGCGTCCTTCGTCCTGGCGAAGGACTGAGCGGCCGCAGGCCCCTGGCCCGGGTCTCCGGGCCGGGGGCCTGCCGGGGCCCGCACGGCCGGGGCCCGGCCGGTGCCCTCAGACGTAGCGCTCCAGGATGGACGACTCCGCCAGCCGCGACAGGCCCTCCCGGACGCTCCTGGCCCGCGCCTCACCGACACCGTCGACCGTCTGGAGGTCGTCCACGCTCGCCGCGAGCAGCTTCTGCAGACCGCCGAAGTGCTCCACGAGCCGTTCGATGATCGCCCCCGGCAGTCTCGGCACCTTCGCCAGCAGCCGGTAGCCGCGCGGCGAGAGCGCCGAGTCGAGGGTCTCGGGCGAGCCGCTGTAGCCCAGGGCACGCGCCACATTGGCCAGTTCCAGCAGCTCGGGGTGGGTGAGCGCATCCAGCTCGGCCAGCGCCTCGTCGACCGTGCGCGGCCGCTGGGCCCGGCCCGGGACGGCCCTGGGCGAGTTCGGCTCGGGCACATAGTCCCGGACGACCAGCTCCCGCTCGGGTTCCACGCCCGCGATCAGCTCGTCGAGCTGGAGGGCGAGCAGCCGTCCGTCGGTGCCCAGCTCCACCACGTACTCCGCGATCTCGGTCGCGATCCGGCGGACCATCTCCAGCCGCTGCGCCACGGCCGTGACGTCCCGGACCGTGACCAGATCCTCGATTTCCAGGGCCGAGAGGGTGCCCGCGACCTCGTCCAGCCGGAGCTTGTACCGCTCCAGGGTGGCCAGCGCCTGGTTGGCCCGGGACAGGATCGCCGCGGACTCCTCCAGCACCCGCCGCTCACCGTCCACGTACAGCGCGATGAGGCGCATGGACTGGGAGACGGAGACCACGGGGAAACCGCACTGCTTGGAGACCCGGTCGGCGGTGCGGTGCCGGGTGCCGGTCTCCTCGGTGGGGATCGACGCGTCCGGGACGAGCTGCACCCCGGCGCGGAGGATCTTGGTGATGTCCTTGTCGAGGATGAGCGCGCCGTCCAGTTTGCACAGCTCGCGCAGGCGGGTCGCGGTGAACTCGACGTCCAGCACGAACCCGCCCGTACACATGGAGTCGACGGACTTGTCCATGCCGAGGACGATCAGACCGCCCGTGTTGCCGCGGAGGATGCGCTCCAGGCCGTCCCGGAGGGCGGTGCCGGGCGCGACCGAGCTCAGGGCGGCGCGGATCTGTGCTTCGGTGCCGGAGCCCGCGCCGGACTTTCCGGGTGCTGCTGCCCGGTCGTTGGCTGCCACTGCACTCCTCCGGCTCGTACGGATGGGCGAGACCAGGGCAAAGTCTACCGGCGCGTGTCCGCGCCCCGTGGGCTGTCCGCGCGCTCTGTGCGCCGGGCGCCTTCACCGGGCCTCCTCAGAAGGGCTCGCGGTCCTCGTCACGGGCGGCACCGCGGCCGCTGTCACGGCCCCCGCCCCTGCCGCCCCGGGCGGCGGCTTCCCGGGCACCCCAGGGCGCACTCTCCGGTCCCTTGCCCGGGCCGTCGTTGTCGCCCCGCCGTCGGCCGCGCGGCAGGACCCGCAGGGCGTCGCCCATGTTCGCCACCTCGGTGACGGTCATTCCGGCCGGGACCTTGCCCGGATCGGCGGGCACCAGCGCATGGGTGAAGCCCAGGCGGTGGGCCTCGGCGAGCCGCCGCTGGACGCCGGTGACCCGCCGGACCTCGCCCGCCAGCCCGACCTCGCCGATGGCGACCAGGTTCTTCGGCAGCGGGGTGTCACTGGCGGCCGAGGCCAGCGCCAGCGCGATCGCCAGATCGGCGGCGGGCTCGGACAGCTTCACCCCGCCGACGGTGGCGCTGTAGATGTCCCGTTTGCCGAGGGCGCTGATCCGGCCGCGCTGCTCCAGCACCGCCAGCATCATCGACACCCGGGAGGTCTCCAGACCCGAGGTGGTGCGCCGGGGCGAGGGGATCTGGGATTCGACGGTCAGCGCCTGCACCTCGGCCACCAGCGGTCGGCGGCCCTCCAGAGTGACCGTCAGACAGGTGCCGGGCACGGGCTCGTCGCGGCGGGTCAGAAAGAGCCCGGAGGGGTCGGTGAGACCGGTGATGCCCTCGTCGTGCAGTTCGAAGCAGCCGACCTCGTCCGTCGCCCCGTAGCGGTTCTTCACACCGCGCACCAGGCGCAGCCGGGCGTGCCGGTCGCCCTCGAAGTGCAGTACGACGTCGACCAGGTGCTCCAGCAGCCGGGGACCGGCGATCGCGCCGTCCTTGGTGACATGGCCGACGAGCAGCGTCGACATGCCCCGCTCCTTGGAGGCCCGGATCAGGGCCCCGGCGACCTCCCGCACCTGTGCCATCCCGCCGGGCGCGCCGTCGATCTCCGGGGAGGCGATCGTCTGCACCGAGTCGAGGATCAGCAGGGACGGCTTCACCTCGTCGAGATGGCCGAGAACGGACGCGAGATTGGTCTCCGCGGCCAGATACAGATGGTCGTGCAGGGCGTTGATCCGGTCGGCCCGCAGCCGGACCTGGCCCGCGGACTCCTCGCCCGTCACATACAGCGTCGGATGCTCGGGGCCCGCGGCCTTGGCTGCGACGTCCAGCAGCAGCGTCGACTTGCCGACGCCAGGCTCCCCGGCGAGCAGCACCACGGCGCCCGGGACCAGCCCGCCGCCCAGCACCCGGTCCAGCTCGGGCACACCGGTGGAGCGGGCGGTCGCCTGCCGCCCGTCGACCTGGCCGATCGGGAGCGCGGGGGCGGAGACCCGCCCGGCGGCCGTGGTGCGCACAGCGGGCGCGGCCCCGTACTCCTCGACCGTCCCCCAGGCCTGGCACTCGGGGCAGCGGCCGAGCCACTTGGCGGTCGTCCAGCCGCATTCGGTGCAGCGGTAGGACGGACGGTCCTTCGCGGATTTGGTACGGGCAGCCATGGGGAAACCGTAGCCGCCGCCACCGACAGCCACGGCCCCGGCGCTGCGGGGGCGGGCAGGCCGGCGGCGGGGTGCCGGGGGCGCGAGGCGGGTGGCCGCCGACCGCGCAGGGCCCGCAGCGCGGTACATCCGGTCCATGAATCGGCCCCAATGCCCAAGAAAGAGTGGGTGGAATGAACGATCCCTGTCCCCTTTTGAGCGAACTGTTCACCCGTAAGAATTAAAAGCTGGAAAGCGGTAAGAACGCCGTGCCCGGCCTGCCTACGGTCACCTGATGACGAGCAGCTGGCCGAACCAGAGCAGTTGGCCGAACCAGGCCTCCCGCGCCCCGCGCGGTACCGGTGCCCACCGGTCGCGCCGCCGTACGCCCGGCGCGGCGCAGCAGCCGATGCCGCCCGCCGGGCCCGGCCGCGCCGGGGCGCAGCTGCCCGCGTCCCCGGCGGAATCCCGTGACCCGGGACGCCCGGCGGGACGGGACGGTGCCTTGGGCAGAGACCTGAACGGTGGCCCGGACGGTGGCCCGGACGGTGGTCGGGGCAGCGGCCCGGGCGGAGGCTTCGACGGGGGTCGGCACGGGGGGCGACACGGTGGCCCGGGCGGCAGCCCGCACAGTGCTCCGAGCGGTGGCACCGACGGCGTCCCGGTCGGCGGGCGCGCGGACCTCGGCCCGGAGACCGTCCCCGACCGGGCCCGGGACGCCGACCGCGGCCGGGACCCCGACCGGGCCCGTCCCCCGGGCCGGGCACGTTACGGACAGCGGTACGAGCCGTATCTCGACGGCCTCTTCACCTACTGCCTCTCCGTGCTCTGCGACCACGACAGCGCCACCGCCGCCCTCGGCGAGGTGCTCGCCACCGCCGAACGCCACCACGGACGCGCCCCCGGCGAAGGCCCCGCAGACCGGCCCGCAGACCGGCCCGCAGACCGGCCCGCAGACCGGCCCGGGGCCCGGCCCGGCGACGGCCGTACCGCGGACGACGACCCCGCCCCCGGCCGGAAGGCCTGGCTGTACGCCCTGGCCCGCTGGACCTGCCGGCGGCGCCTCGCCGAACAGCGGCGGGCCCGCCACGGAGCGCACACCGGCAGGCGCGCCCGCGTGTTCCGTACCTCCCCCGCACCCAGCCCCGCGCCCGGTGCCGAACCGGGCACCGGCCAGGCCGCGGAGTCCGACCCCGCCGCCCGCCACCGCGCACAGCTCGCGCTCCTCGCCTGGCCCGAGGCCGCGGGCACCACCCCCGAGCAGCGCGAAGCGCTCGAACTCTCCGTCCGCCACGGACTGGGCCCCCGCGAGATCGCCGCCGTCCTCTCCCTCGACCCGGCCCGGGCCCGTGAACTGATCGCCACCGCCGGCTGCGAGCTGGAACGCACCCGCGCCGCCCTCGCCGTCGTCGGCTCCGGCGACTGTCCCGCCGTGGCCGGACTCATCGGGGACGACCGCGTCCTGCTCTCCGCCGCGCTCCGCACCGAGCTCGTCCGCCATGTCGACGACTGCCCCCGCTGCCGCCGCGCCGCCGAACGCGCCGAGGCCCGCGGCCCCTGGCCCGGCGCGGCCCCCCGCCCCGGCACCCTGCCGGTGCCGGCGGCCGAGCGCCCGGCCGCGTACGCGGCGATGCGCACCGCCCGCGCGGGCCGCACCCGCGCCACCACACCCCGTTTCGGCCCCGGCGGCTTCCCCCGCGACCCCAAGGACCACGCGGCCCGGCGCGAGAAATTCCGGGCCCGCGCCCTGACCACCACGGTCGTCGCCACCGTCGTCGCGGCACCCGTACTCGCCCTGTGGGCCGCCTACCGCGGCGCCCCGCTCACGGGCGAGCCCCATGCCGGGCCCGCCGTCACCGCGTCCGAGGAAGCCGACGGCGCGCACCGGGGCCGCTCCGGCCACCCCTACACCCCCGGCGATCGGTACGACCGCCACGAGAACACCGGCAGCGCCGTGCCCGGCAGCCACCGCGGGGTCTCCGTGGAGGTCGTCAGCAGCGGCACGCCCGTACCCCCGGCGCGCCCCGGCGCACCCGCTCCCGGCCGCCTCGGCCTGACCGCGCGGGCGTACGGCGACACCACCCGGCTCACTCTCACCGCCTCCGGCGCCGCCCCCGTCGTCTGGTCGGCCCGGACGGGTGTCTCCTGGCTGCAGCTCAGCCGCTCCTCGGGGGTGCTGCACCCGGGGGAGTCCGTCACCGTGCTGGTGACCGTCGTGCCGGACCGGGAACCGGCCGGCCCGTGGCGCGCGTATCTGCGGGTCGAGCCGACGGGTGCCGTGCTCCGCATCGACGGCCGGGGCGCCCCGGAACACTCCCCGGACCCGGGCCCCCATCCCACCAGGCCCACCCGGCCGGGTCTGCCGACCGGACGGCCCTCGTCACCCGGCCCGGACCCGAGCCCCACGGCGACCGCGAGCCCGACGCCCACCCCGACTCCGTCCCCGACCGCGAGCGAACCGCAGGCGTCCCCGTCGCCCACCCCGAGCCCCACGGACCCGGACCCGGGCGCCTCGCCCACCGACGGAGCCCCGCCCCCCTAGGCCGTGTCAGCTCCCGCCGCAGCCCCCGGCACCCGCGCCGTCCGCCGGATGCGGTGCCAGCAGCGGAAGCTGCGACGCCAGCCGCGCCTCGCACAGCTCCACCAGCACCCCGTACGCCTCCTTGCCCATCAGCTCCGTCAGCTCGGGCCGGTACGACACGTACACCGGCTCGCCCGCACCGTGCGCCGAGGTCGCCGACGTGCACCACCAGTGCAGATCGTGACCGCCGGGGCCCCAGCCCCGGCGGTCGTACTCACCGATGGAGATCTGGAGCACCTTGGTGTCGTCGGGCCGCTCGATCCAGTCGTACGACCGGCGGACCGGCAGCTGCCAGCACACGTCCGGCTTGGTCTCCAGCGGCTCCCGCCCTTCCTTCAGCGCCAGGATGTGCAGCGCACAGCCCGCGCCCCCGGCGAACCCGGGACGGTTCTGGAAGATGCACGACCCCTTCCAGCGGCGGGTCTGCCGCGCCCCGCCCTCACCTTCGTCGTCATCAGCGTCATCATCGGGGGCTTCCTCCACCCAGCCTGTCGCCGTCCCCTCACCGTGGAACTGCCACAGCTCCGGCGTGAGCCTGGCCACATGGCCGGCGACCCGCTCCTCGTCCTCCTCGTCCGAGAAGTGCGCCCCGAGCGTGCAGCAGCCGTCGGCCGCGCGACCCGCCTGGATGCCCTGGCAGCCGCTGCCGAAGATGCAGCTCCAGCGCGAGGTCAGCCAGGTCAGATCGCAGCGGAAGACCTGTTCGTCGTCGGCGGGATCGGGAAACTCCACCCAGGCCCGCGGAAAGTCCAGTCCGACCTCGTCACTGGGGGCCGGGGCCGGACCCCCGGAGCGCTCTGCTTTGCCCGGCTTCGCCTTTTTCGTCTTTGGCACAGGTCAAGGGTATGTCCGCGACCGCAGTAGCGTTCGTACTCATGAGACTCGGAGTCCTCGACGTCGGTTCGAACACAGTGCACCTGCTGGTGGTGGACGCCCACCCCGGCGCCCGCCCGCTGCCCGCCCACTCGTACAAAGCGGAACTGCGCCTCGCCGAACTGCTCGACGAGCACGGCGCGATCAGCGCCGCCGGGATAAAGCGGCTGATCGGCACCATCGGCCGGGCCATGCAGACCGCCGAGGACCAGGGCTGCCAGCAGGTGCTCTCCTTCGCCACCTCCGCGGTGCGCGAGGCCAGCAACGCCGATCTCGTCCTCGCCCGGGTGAAGGCGGAGACCGGCGTCGAGCTGGAGGTACTCACCGGCGCGGACGAGGCCCGCCTCACCTTCCTCGCCGTCCGCCGCTGGTTCGGCTGGTCCGCGGGGAAGCTGCTGGTCCTCGATATCGGCGGCGGTTCGCTGGAGATCGCCTACGGCATCGACGAGGAGCCCGACGCGGCCGTCTCGCTGCCGCTGGGCGCCGGACGGCTGACCGCCGGAATGCTGCCCGGCGACCCGCCGGACGCCGAGGCGGTACGGGCGCTCCGCCGCCATGTCCGCGCCGAGATCGCCAGTACGGTGGGCGAATTCAGCCGCTTCGGGCGCCCCGACCACATCGTGGCCACCTCCAAGACCTTCAAGCAGCTGGCCCGGATCGCGGGCGCCGCCCGGGACGCCGACGGGCTCTATGTCCACCGCGAGCTGAGCCACAAGGCCGTCACGGACTGGGTTCCCAAGCTGGCCGCGATGACCGCCGACCAGCGCGCCGAACTGCCCGGGGTCTCCGTGGGCCGCGCCCGCCAGCTGCTGGCCGGGGCCCTGGTCGCGGAAGGCGCCATGGACCTCTTCGGCGCCCAGGAGGTCGAGATCTGCCCGTGGGCGCTGCGCGAGGGCGTCATCCTGCGCCGTCTGGACCACCTCCCGGCCGCCCCCGCGGTGGGCCCGGCGGTCCGCTCGTAAGCACCCGGCCCCGCCCGGCACCCCGCCCGGCCTCCCGCTCATCAGCGCCCCGCCCCGCCCGGCGCCCGGGCGGGCCCGCCGGGCTGTGTTTCGCGCTGCGGTTCGCGCCGCATTGCGCACCGCCCGGAGCCGGGGCCCGGGCCCGTACCCTGTCTCCGTGGCAGAAGTGGCGACAGGGACGGGCACGGACGGGACGGCGGACCGCGCCCCACGGGCGGACGGCGCCGTGCGCCGGGACATCCTCCGGGCGCCCGGCCCCCAGGTGCTGCTCTCCACCGCCTCCGTCTATCCGGAGTCCACCGCCACCGCCTTCGAGATCGCCGCCCGCCTCGGCTACGACGGCGTCGAGGTGATGGTCTGGACGGACCCGGTCAGCCAGGACGTGGAGGCGCTGCGCGGCCTCGCCGACTACCACGCGATGCCGATCCGGGCGGTCCACGCGCCCTGTCTGCTGATCACCCAGCGGGTCTGGTCCACCGACCCGTGGGTCAAGCTCCAGCGGGCCCGGGCCGCCGCCGAGACCCTGGGCGCGTCGACCGTCGTCGTCCATCCGCCGTTCCGCTGGCAGCGGCAGTACGCCCGCGACTTCGTCGAGGGCATCTGGCGGATGGCGGACGAGACGGATGTCCGGTTCGCGGTGGAGAACATGTACCCGTGGCGCTACCGGGACCGCGAGATGCTCGCGTACGCCCCCGAATGGGACGTCACCAAGGACGACTACCGCCACTTCACGATCGACCTCTCCCATACGGCGACCGCCCGGACCGACACCCTGGCCATGGTCGACCGCATGGGCGACCGGCTCGGCCATGTGCACATGGCCGACGGCAAGGGGTCCGCGAAGGACGAACACCTGGTGCCGGGCCGCGGCGACCAGCCCTGCGCGGAGCTGCTCAGGCGGCTCTCCGACAGCGGCTACGAAGGCCATGTGGTCATCGAGGTCAATACCCGGCGGGCGATGTCGTCGGCCGAACGCGAGGCCGATCTCGCGGAGGCGCTGGCCTTCACCCGGCTCCATCTGTCCGCCGCGGCGGCGGAGCGCCCGGACGCCGGGGCGGGCCTCGCGGATGGCGGCGGCACAGGCCGGGGAGTGCGCCGCGCATGACGGACGCCACAAACACCCCAGAACCCCCAAACACCCCGCCCGACTCCTCCCGCTCCGGAGGTACGGCCGCTTCCGCGGGAGCACCGCCCCGCCGCGGCCGCGGCCGCCCGGCCCGTACCGAAGCCCCCGAGGGCCCCGGCGCCCGGGAGCGGATCCTGTACGCGGCCCGGGAACAGTTCGCCGAGCGCGGCTACGACAAGGCCACCATGCGCGGGATCGCCCGGGCGGCGGGCGTGGACGCGGCCCTGGTCCACCACTACTTCGGTACGAAGGACGACGTCTTCGCCGCGGCCGTCGAGACCTCCTTCGAACCCGCGGCGGCGCTCGCGGCGATCTTCGGCGACACACCGCCCGGGGGGCCCGCGGCCGGAGCGGCCCCGGACCTGGACGGTATCGGCGAGCGGCTCGCCCGCTTCTACCTGGGAGTATGGGAGAACCCTGGCTCCCGCGCCCCGCTCCTCGCGATCGTCCGGTCGGCCCTCACCAACGAGGCCGCCGCGGCCGTCTTCCGGGATTTCGTACTGAACAGGCTGCTGGCGCGGGTCGCGGAGCGGCTCGCGGTCCCGGACCCGCGGCTGCGGGCCGAGCTGGCGGCGGCCCAGATGATCGGGGTCACGATCCTGCGGTACGTGCTCCGCACCGAGCCGCTCGCGTCGGCCGATCCGGAGGAGGTCGTCCGGCTGGTGGCCCCGGCCCTCCAGCACCATCTGACCGGGGAGGGCCCGGCCGGGCCCTGAGACGCGAGACCCCCGCGCCCGCCCGCCGCGGTGCCACGGACCCGTACCCCGTCTCGTCCCGTCCCGTATCCGATCCCGTATTCCGGACAGAATGTCCAGATCTTGGAGTCCGGGCGTAGGATTTCTCCATTGACCGACCTACCGAGGAGCGAGCGACGATGCCCGAGCTGAGGTCCCGCACAGTCACCCACGGCCGGAATATGGCAGGGGCCCGCGCCCTGATGCGCGCCTCGGGCGTAGCGAGCGCGGACATCGGCAAGCCGATCATCGCCGTGGCGAACTCCTTCACCGAGTTCGTCCCCGGGCATACCCACCTCCAGCCGGTCGGGCGGATCGTCAGCGAGGCGATCAAGGCCGCGGGCGCGGTCCCGCGCGAGTTCAACACCATCGCGGTCGACGACGGCATCGCCATGGGCCACGGCGGAATGCTGTACTCCCTCCCCTCCCGCGACCTGATCGCGGACAGTGTGGAGTACATGGTCGAGGCGCACTGCGCCGACGCCCTGATCTGCATCTCCAACTGCGACAAGATCACCCCGGGCATGCTCAACGCCGCCCTGCGCCTGAACATCCCGACGGTCTTCGTCTCCGGCGGTCCGATGGAGGCCGGCCGGGCGACCCTGGTCAACGGCACGGTCCGCAAGCTCGACCTGATCAACGCCATGGTCGACGCGGTCGACGAGAGCGTCTCCGACGAGGACCTGCTCCGCGTCGAGGAGAACGCCTGTCCGACCTGCGGCTCCTGTTCCGGCATGTTCACCGCCAACTCGATGAACTGCCTCACCGAGGCCATGGGGCTCTCCCTGCCGGGCAACGGCTCGGTCCTCGCCACCCACACCGCCCGCCGCGCCCTGTACGAGAACGCGGGCCGTACGGTCGTCGAGATCACCCAGCGGTACTACGAGCAGGACGACGCGAGCGTCCTGCCCCGGAACATCGCGACCCGCGCCGCCTTCGACAACGCCATGGCCCTCGATATCGCCATGGGCGGCTCGACGAACACGATCCTCCATCTGCTGGCCGCCGCGCAGGAGGCCGAGCTGGACTACGGTCTCGACGACATCGACGCCGTGTCGCGCCGGGTGCCGTGCCTGGCGAAGGTCGCGCCGAACGTCGCGCCCCAGGGCACGTACTACATGGAGGACGTCCACCGGGCCGGCGGCATCCCCGCCATCCTCGGCGAGCTGTACCGCGCCGGGCTGCTGAACCAGGACGTCCACACCGTCCACTCGCCCTCCATCAAGCAGTGGCTGGACACCTGGGACGTCCGCGGCGGCTCCCCGTCCGCCGAGGCCGTCGAGCTGTGGCACGCGGCCCCCGGCTGCGTCCGCTCCGCCGAGGCGTTCTCCCAGTCCGAGCGGTGGGAGACCCTCGACACCGACGCGGCGAACGGCTGCATCCGCGACGCCGCCCACGCGTACAGCAAGGACGGCGGTCTCGCCGTGCTGAAGGGCAATCTGGCGGTCGACGGCTGTGTGGTGAAGACCGCGGGCGTCGACGAGTCGATCTGGACCTTCGAGGGCCCGGCCGTGGTCTGCGAATCGCAGGACGAGGCCGTCGACAAGATCCTCCGCAAGGAGATCACCGCGGGCGACGTCGTCGTCATCCGCTACGAGGGCCCCAGGGGCGGTCCCGGGATGCAGGAGATGCTCTACCCGACGTCCTTCCTCAAGGGCCGGGGCCTGGGCAAGGTCTGTGCGCTGGTGACCGACGGCCGGTTCTCCGGCGGTACGTCGGGCCTGTCCATCGGTCATGCGTCGCCCGAGGCGGCTTCGGGCGGCACGATCGCCCTGGTCGAGGACGGCGACCGGATCCGTATCGACATCCCCGGCCGTTCGATCGAACTGCTGGTGCCGGAGGAGGAGCTGGCGGCCCGCCGGGAGGCGCTGGGCGGGGTGTACGCGCCCAAGTCGCGCGAGCGGAAGGTGTCGGCGGCGCTGCGGGCGTACGCGGCGATGGCGACGAGCGCCGACAAGGGTGCGGTGCGGGACGTCTCCCGCCTGGGCTGACCGCGGCGGCGCTCCCGCCCGGCCCCGCGCGGGTCCTTCTCTGTCCGGCCGGTGGCCGGGATCCCTCACCGGGGGTCCCGGCCACCGCCGTATCCGGCGCCCCGGCGGGACCGGGCCCGCCGTTCAGAACCGTGCCGGGTCCGACGACGCCATCGCGTAGACCGAACCGTCCGGAGCCGTACCGAACACCCGGTCTCCGGCCGCGACCGGGGCGGGCAGGAAGGACGTGTAGGTACGGGCTCCGCCGTCCATCCGGGGGTCGGTCTGGCCGAGGAGCCTGCCGCGGTCCGCGTGCACCGCGAGCAGCCGGCCGTCCCCGGCGCCGACGAAGACCGCGGGCCCGCCGGTGACCGGCCGTGACAGATGCGTCGCCCCGGTCTCCAGCCGCCACGACTGCGCCGCCGCCGGTCCGCCGGCCCGCCCGAGCCGTACGGCTACCAGGGATCCGCCCGCCCCGCTGAGGTACACCGCTCCGCCGGAGACCACGGCCTGTGCCTGCGGAACCGGCGCGTCCAGTGCGATGCGCTCCACCGCGCGCCCGCGCGCGCCGTCCCCGGGAGTGAGCCGGACGACCGCGTCCGTGCTTCCGCTCGCGTCGGTGGTGATCAGGAGGAGCGCGCCGGACGCGTATCCCGCGGGCCGCAGGGTGCCTTCCAGCCGGTGCTGCCGCAGCAGCAGGCCGGTGTCCGGGTCGACCGCGCGGACGGTGGTGCCCGCCCCGCTGGTCTCCGGTGCCACGGCGTAGACGGTACGCCCGCCGTCGACCCACTCGGCGACGCCGCCCGAACCGTGCCGGGCCTGCCACCGCTCACGGCCGGTCCTGGCGTCCAGGGCCCGTACCCGCCCGTCGTTCCGGACCAGCAGCACCAGATCGCCGACATGGCGCACGGCCTCGTAGGGCCGGACCGGAGTCGACCAGCGCGGGGTGCCCGTCGCCGGGTCGAGCGCTTCGGCCGGTCCGCCGCCGGGGGGCCGGACATGGACCAGGCCGCCCGCGAAGACCGGGGCGCGCGGTCCGATGTCCGCCGGGGCGCCCTTGCCCGCGGGCCGGGACCACACCGTGCGGCCGGTTGCCGGGTCGAGCCGGGCGGCCCGCACCCCGGGCGCGGCACAGAAGAGCGCCGCCGCATCGGGCGCGAGCGTGCACGCCGGGGTACGTTCCTCGCCGCGCGCCTCCCCGAGCCGGACGCTCCACTTCTCCGGAGCACCGGCAGCGGCGTCCGACCGTGCCGCGGCCGTACCGGACCGGGCAGCGGAACCGGAACCCGATCCCGATCCGGAATCCGGTCCGGAACCGTCCCCGGCGGTCCGGGCCACCACGGCACCGCCCGCCACGAGCACGACGAGCGCGGCCGCCGCGACGGCCCACCGCCGCCGCTTCCGCTTCGGACCGGCGGCCCCACCCCCGGACGGCGGCTCCGAAGGACCGCCCGCCCCCGCTCCCACCTCAGGAAACACCGAACCTGTACCCGTACCCGACCCGGAACCGGCCTCCCCGTCCGCGAACAGCGGCCCCGGCACGCTCTCCCGCGGATCCGGCGACCTCGGCACCGGCACATAAGCCTGGGTGTCGTACGACGCCGAAGGCGATGCCTCCCGCAACGCCACCATCAGCTCGTACGGCGTCGGCCGCGCCGCCGGATCCTTCGCCAGACAGCGCCGGATCAGCGGTACGAGACCCGACGGCACCCCCGCCAGATCGGGCTCGTCGTGCACGACCTGGTAGGCGACGATGTACGGGCTGTCGGAGTCGAAGGGCCCCCGCCCGGTCATCGCGTGGACCAGCACCGCGCCCATCGCGAACACATCGGCGGCCGGCCCGACCTCCCGGGGCCGCTGGAACTGCTCGGGCGCCATGAACGGCGGCGTACCGATCAGCTTCCCCGTCTCGGTCCGCAGATCGCTGTCCACGGGCCGGGAGATCCCGAAGTCGATGACCTTCGGCCCGTCCGGCGCGAGCAGCACGTTGCTGGGCTTCAGATCGCGGTGGACCACCCCCACCCGGTGGATGTCGCGCAGCGCCTCGGCCAGCCCGGCACCCGCCCTACGGGCCTCCTCGGGATCCATCGGACCGTTCCGCTTGACCCGTTCGGAAAGGGTGGGACCGTCGATGAAGAGGGTCGCCATCCAGGGCCGTCCGGCCTCCGGGTCGGCATCGACGACCGGGGCGGTAAAGGCCCCGCTGACCCGTCTGGCCGCCGCGACCTCCTGCCGGAAACGCGCCCTGAACTCGGGGTCCGTGGCGTGCTCGGCATGAATGACCTTGACCGCGAGCCGCAGCCCCGACGCGGAGGTCGCCAGATGGACCACGCCCATGCCGCCGGTCCCGAGAGAGGCTTCGAGCCGGTACTGGCCTGCGTATTCCGGTTGTCCTGATTCCGACGCCTGACCAGTGCTGCGCAGCGGTGGCATCCCCACCCCCGATGGTCGATCGTGCGCACCCGCGAACTTCGGAGCCTAGTCGATGGTGAGTACGACACCGCAGTGGTTGGGCGCCGGGGCGGGGCGTACCGTACCCGTACGCAGATACACCAACGGGGGAGATTTCCATGGCAATCGACGAAGCCCGTCCGGAAACCGACGTTCCGCTCGCCGGTCCGGCCGCCCTCGCCGAGGCAGGGGCGGCGGCCTCCGACGTCACGGCATCGGTCCGCTACTACCCGGTCGCCCCGGGCGTCGCGCTCCACGTCCGGACGGGCCCCGGCACCCAGTACGACATCATCCGCACCCTGCCCGTCGGCTCCCGGGTGCCGATCTTCTGCCAGAAGCCGGGGCAGGCCGTGAAGGGCCCGTACGGCACGTCGAGGATCTGGGACAACATCGGCAACGGCGAGTTCGTCTCGGACGCCTACATCCGGACCGGCAGCGACGGCTACGTCGCCATCCGCTGCTGACACCCGCCGTCCGGCCCCCGGACCCCCGGCCCGTGGGGGACGGCCGCCCGCGGGGGATAATCGGGCTCGTGAGCGAGCAGCAGAAGACCACCGATGACGGGGCGACCCCGAGCGGTCCGCAGCCCGAGCCCATCCGTTTCTTCGGTACGACGTGGGTCGACCACGACGGCGGGTACGGGCTGCGCCGTGCGGGCGTGGCCGTGGGCGCGGCCGCCGCGGCGGCCGTCGGCGCCCTCGCCCTGCGCCTGGGCTACCAGGGACTGACCATCGCCGATGTCGGGGGCATTCTGAACGCCCTCGTCATCGTCATGTTCGCGGTGTGCAGCGCGATCGCGTTCCGCAAGACCTGGGAGGGCTTCACGCGCCGCCCGTCGGGTGCCGTCGGCCCGGACGCACTGCGCAGCGTGCGGACGGTCGGCTTCGTCGGCGTGCTGCTCGCCTGGTGCTTCCGGGCCCTGAAGGAGGCACCGGGGGAGGGCCTGTACCGCCGGGAGTACGAGACGGCCCGCGCCCAGTACGACAAACGCCGCCGCACCCGCACGGGCAACCCGGCCGCCCGCGGCACCACCGAGTCCCCGGGCAGGTCCGCCCGCCCGAAGCGCAAGCGCTGAACGCCCGGCCCGCACGGGCCGGACGCTGCACGAGCGGGGCGTAGAACCCCCGCTTCCCGGCCAGGATCCTCACCATGACGAACTCCCCGCCACAGCAGCCCCATCCACCCCGGCAAGCACCGCCGGACCAGGCTCCCGGCCCGGTCCCGCCCGCCGGAACGCTCGCCGGTTCGCCGCGCGCCCGCTCCTTCGACGCCGCGGCCGCCCAGTACGCCGCGGCCCGCCCCACCTATCCGCCCGCGCTCTTCGACGCGGTCGAGGAGATCACCGGCCGGCCGCTGCGCGGGGCGCGCGTCGTCGACGTCGGCGCGGGCACCGGGATCGCCAGCGGGCTGCTGGCCGGGCGCGGTGCCCGGGTCACGGCCGTGGAACCGGGCGCGGGCATGGCGCGGGAGTTCCACCGGGCGCTCCCGGAGATTCCGCTGGTACGGGGTGTGGGCGACGCCCTTCCACTGGCCGGCGGCTGGGCGGACCTGATCACCTACGCACAGTCGTGGCACTGGACGGACCCCGCACGCTCCCTCCCCGAAGCCGTCCGGGTCCTGCGGCCCGGCGGCTCCCTGGCGCTGTGGTGGAACGCCGCCGACTACTCCGTGCCCTGGCTCGCCGCCCAGGGAGCCCGCTTCCGGCAGTGGATCCCCGAGTGGACGAACGGCTCACCGGGAGCCGCCCGCGAACTGCCCGCGGCCTTCCCCGCAGTGCACCGCACCCTCCGCTGGACCCGTTCCGTACCGCTCACCACCCATCTCGACAACATCGGCAGCCACTCCCTGCTGCTGACCCTCGGCCGGGACCGGGCCGCCGAACTGCTGGACCGGGAGCGGACGGAACTGCTGAAGGTCTTCCCCGGCGGAACGGTCCCCGAGGCGTACACGGTCGAACTGACGGTCACCACCACCGAAGCCGCCCAGCGGCACCGCATCCGGAATCCGTAGCCCGAAAACCCACGCAACCTGAGGACCGGGGACATGGCCGAGCTGTCCGAGTTCGAGAAGCACCGCCGCCGACTGTGGGCCATCGCCTACCGCATCACCGGCTCCGTCTCGGACGCCGACGACGCCGTACAGGAGACCTGGCTGCGCTGGCAGAAACTGCCGGACGGCACGGCGGACTCCCCGGGCGCCTTTCTGACCACCGTGGTCAGCCGGATCTGCTACGACCAGCTCACCTCGGCCCGCGCCCGGCGCGAGACGTACATCGGAACGTGGCTCCCCGAGCCGCTGGTCACCGTCACCGAAGGCGGGCCCGAGGAGCGGGCGACGCTCGACGAGTCCGTGGGCACCGCCCTGCTCACCGTCATGGAACGGCTCAGCCCGCCCGAACGGACCGCGCTCGTCCTCCACGACGTCTTCGCCGTACCGTTCGCCGAGATCGCGGACGTGGTGGGCCGCAGCCCCGACTCCGTACGGCAACTGGCCTCCCGGGCCCGCCGCCGGGTCCGCGACGAGGAGCCCCGCCGCTCGGTCGACCGCGCCGAGCACCGCCGTACCGTCGAGGCCTTCCTCGCCGCCGTCACCGGCGGCGAACTGGAACAGCTTCTGGAGATCCTCGACCCCGAGGTGGTCTGGCGCTCCGACGGCGGCGGCAAGGTCATGGCGGCCAGGATCCCGGTCGTGGGCCGCGAGAAGGTCGCCCACTTCCTCGGCAAGGTGCTGCGCAGGTTCGTCCCCGGCCGCTCCTGGATCGCGGTCCGCGATATCAACGGAGCCCCGGGGCTGGTCGCCGCCGATCCGGTCGGAGACTGGGCCGCCGTGTACTCGTTCACGGTCCGCGACGGCCGCATCGCCCGTATCGACTGCATCATCAACCCCGACAAACTCGCCCACCTCGACTTCGCCGCCCTGCGCGGCGTGCCGCCCGCCGGAGGTGCCGGCGGCCCGGAGTGACACCGGCGGCGGAGAAAAATGCGCCGTCCTGTCACATCGGCCTCCGCCGTGTCGTCACCCGGGTATGACGACGACACAGCAGCAGCGCAGCTCTCTCGAAAAGCCGCAGGTGACGGTTCTGGGGGCCGGGTACGGGGGGCTGCTCGCCGCACTGCGGCTCGCCCCGCACGCCCGGGTCACCCTGGTCGACCCCGCCGACCGCTTCACCGAGCGGGTCCGCCTCCATGAGCGCGCCGCGGCCCGTACCGATATCAGCCACCCCCTGGCCGGGCTGCTGCGCGGTACCGGGGTCCGGCACGTGGCGGCCCGGGCCGCGGCCCTGGACCCGGCGGCACGGACGGTCACCACCGACGACGGGCAGGTGCTTCCCTACGACCGCCTGGTCTACGCCCTCGGCAGCCGTACGGGCACCCCGGCTGCCGCCGAAGCCGCAGTCGAATCGCAGGGCCGTCTCCACACCGCCGAGTCGGCCGCGGCCCTGCGCGACCGGATGCGCGGAGCCCCGGGGTCGGTCGCCGTCGTCGGAGGCGGGCTCACCGGTATCGAGATGGCCGCCGAACTGGCCGAGACCTACCCCGACCGGTCCATACGCCTCCTCTCCTCGGGGCCCGTCGCCGCCGGGCACTCCGCCCGCAGCCGCGACCACATCCGCACGGTCCTCTCGGGTCTCGGCGTCCGGATCGAAGAGGGCATCGACGTCCCCGGCCCCGAGGCGGTGGACGCCGACACCGTCGTCTGGTCGGCGTCGATGGTCCCCAACACCGGCCTGGCCTCCGCCGCCGGACTGACGCTCGACCCCGCGACCGGCCGGATCGCCGTCGACGAGACCCTCCGCTCCGTCAGCCACCCCGAGATCTACGCCGCCGGGGACGCCGCCGCAGCCCACAACGCGACCGCGGGCGCCCTGCGCATGGGCTGCGCGACAGCCCTCCCCACCGGCTCGCGCGCGGCCTCTTCGATCATCTCCGGGATCCGGGGCGAACAGCCCGCACCACTGAAGTTCGCCTATGTCGTCCAGTGCGTGAGCCTCGGCCGCCGGGACGGGGTGGTCCAGTTCGTCAGAGGGGACGACTCCCCGCGCTCCCGTTCCCTCACCGGCCGCACGGCGGCCCGCTTCAAGGAGCAGATCGTGCTCTCGACGATCCGCACGTTCCGGCTGGCCCGCCGCACCCCCGGCCTGATCCCCGCCGTCCCCGGTATGAGCTGACCCCCCGGACGCTTGACGGCCGGCACCCCCAGGAGCAGTATTCATCGCATGATGAATAAATCCGGGGGTGCCTTCGTCGATGCCTCGGGCATCGCCGTACTCGCACGCGGCCTCACCGTCGCCCGCGGCGACCGCACCGTCCTCCACTCACTCGACTTCACCGTCCCGCCCGGCCGCATCACCGGTCTCCTGGGCCCCTCCGGCTGCGGCAAATCCACCCTGATGCGTACGCTCGTCGGCGCCCAGGCCCGGGTCACCGGCACTCTCGACGTCCTCGGCCGGCCTGCGGGAAGCGCGGCCCTCCGCTCCCGCATCGGCTACGTCACCCAGGCCCCCTCCGTCTACGACGACCTCACCGTCCGCCGGAACCTGGAGTACTTCGCCGCCGTCCTCCGGCCCGGCCGCC
This sequence comes from Streptomyces tsukubensis, assembly GCF_003932715.1. NCBI lineage: Bacteria > Bacillati > Actinomycetota > Actinomycetes > Kitasatosporales > Streptomycetaceae > Streptomyces > Streptomyces tsukubensis. The sequence goes on from NZ_CP020700.1 coordinate 4,635,160, forward strand.
GGCACCGCGCCGGCCGCCGGGCCGATGTCACCCGCGCCATTGCCGACGTCGACCTCACCTCGCACACCGACACCCTCGCCGGACGCCTCTCCGGCGGCCAGCGCAGCCGGGTCTCCCTGGCCGTCGCCCTGCTCGGCACCCCCGAGCTGCTCGTCCTCGACGAACCCACCGTCGGCCTCGACCCCGTACTCCGCCGCGACCTCTGGACCCTCTTCCACCGCCTCGCCGCCGAACGCGGCACCACGATCCTCGTCTCCTCCCATGTCATGGACGAGGCCGAACGCTGCCACCGCCTCCTCCTGATGCGCGACGGCCGGATCCTCGCCGAGGACACCCCCGACGGCCTCCGCGAACGCACCCGCACCCCCTCCGTCGAAGCGGCCTTCCTCCACCTCGTCGACGAGGCCGCCGCCCGCCCCCGGCCGGTATCCACAGCCGTACCCGGCCACCCGCGGACACCGCAGCAGCACCACAGCCGTCACCGCATCAACGGCAACACCGGCAGCACCGGCATCAACGGCAGCACCGACCAGGAGGCCACCCGATGAGCACCGCCCGCACCCTGGCCACCGCCGCCCGCGTCCTGCGCCAACTGGCCCACGACCGCCGCTCCATCGCCCTGATGCTGCTCGTCCCCTGCGTGATGCTCCTGCTGCTCCGCTACGTCTTCGACGGCAGCCCCGACACCTTCGACTCCATCGGCGCCTCCCTCCTGGGCATCTTCCCCCTGATCACGATGTTCCTGGTGACCTCCATCGCCACCCTCCGCGAACGCACCTCCGGCACCCTCGAACGCCTCCTGGCCATGCCCCTGGCCAAAACCGACCTCATCGCCGGCTACGCCCTCGCCTTCGGCCTGGTCGCCGTCGTCCAGTCGCTCCTCGCCACCGGCCTCGCCCTCTGGGGCCTCGGCCTCGACATCACCGGCTCCGCCCGGCTCCTCCTGGTGGTCGCCGTTCTCGACGCCCTCCTCGGCACCGCACTCGGACTCTTCGTCTCCGCCTTCGCCACCTCCGAATTCCAGGCCGTCCAGTTCATGCCGGCCGTGATCTTTCCCCAGCTGCTGCTCTGCGGACTCTTCGCCCCACGCGCCTCCATGCAGCCCGTCCTCGAAGCGGTCTCCAACGCCCTGCCCATGTCGTACGCCGTCGACGCCATGCGCGAGGTCCAGCAGCACACCGACACCACCGAAGCCTTCGTCGCCGACACCCTGGTCGTCGCGGGCTGCGCCCTCCTCGTCCTCGCCCTCGGCGCGGCCACCCTGCGCCGCCGCACCCCCTGAGCCCCGGTCACGGACTCACCGCCCGTCCACCGGTGCAAGGATGGGGCCAGAACCCCCCAGCGGCGAGGTGAACAGAGCCATGACCCAGACAGTCGCAGTCCTCGGCACCGGCAAGATCGGCGAAGCCCTTCTCAGCGGAATGATCCGCGGGGGCTGGCGGCCGGCCGATCTGCTGGTCACCACCCGCCGCACCGACCGCGCCGAGGAGCTCCGCACCCGCTACGGAGTCGAACCCGTCACCAACCTCGAAGCCGCCAAACGGGCCGACACCCTCATCCTGGCCGTCAAGCCCCAGGACATGGGCAAGCTCCTCGACGAACTGAGCCCCCATCTCACCCCCGACCGCCTGGTCATCAGCGCCGCCGCGGGTATCACCACCTCCTTCATCGAGGAGCGCCTCGGCGCCGGCACCCCCGTGGTCCGTGTCATGCCCAACACCCCCGTACTCGTCGACGAAGGCATGTCCGTCATCTCCGCCGGGCACCACGCCTCACCCGGACACCTCGCCCACACCGAGGAGATCTTCGGCAGCGTCGGCAAGACCCTCCGTGTCCCCGAGTCCCAGCAGGACGCGGCCACCGCCCTCTCCGGCTCGGGCCCCGCGTACTTCTACTTCCTCGTCGAGGCCATGACCGACGCGGGCATCCTCCTCGGCCTGCCCCGCGCCCAGGCCCACGACCTCATCGTCCAGGCCGCCATCGGCGCCGCGGTCATGCTCCGCGACAGCGGCGAGCACCCCGTCAAACTCCGTGAAGCAGTCACCTCCCCCGCGGGCACCACCATCAGCGCCATCCGCGAACTCGAAAACCACGGCGTCCGTGCCGCCCTGATCGCCGCCCTCGAAGCCGCCCGCGACCGCAGCCGCGAACTCGCCTCCGGCAACGGCTGACCACCCACCCCCGTCGGTGGCCGTGCCCACCCACGGCCACCGACGAGGAGAGGCTCCAGCCGACTACCAACTACCGACTATCGGCTACCGGCTACTTGCTACCGACCAGCGACGGCCGCGGCAGCAGCCCGACCGCCGCATACGCCGCGTCCACTCGCGGCCGGGCCAGCTCTCCGGCCCGCTCAGCCCCCTTCCTCAGCACCTCGTCGACGTATCCCGGATCCGCCGCCAGCTCCGCATGCCGCTCCCGCACCGGCCTCAGCAGCTCCACCACCGCATCCGCGGTATCCCGCTTCAGCGCCCCGTACGACTCGTATACACCGGCCAGCTCCTCCGGGTTCCCACCCGAACAGGCGGAGAGAATCTCCAGCAGATTCGCCACCCCCGGACTGGTCTCACGATCGTGGACGACCTCGGTCCCGCTGTCGGTGACCGCGCGCATGACCTTCCGCCGCACCTGGTCCGGATCGTCGAGCAGATAGACGATCCCCGCCCCCGAATCGTGCGACTTCCCCATCTTCGACGTCGGGTCCTGCAGGTCCATCACCCGAGCCGCCACCCCCGGATGCACCGCCTTCGGCACGGTGAACGTATGCCCGTACCGCTGGTTGAACCGCACCGCCAGATCCCGGGTCAGCTCCACGTGCTGCGCCTGGTCGTCCCCGACCGGCACCTCGTCCGTCCCGTAGACCAGGATGTCCGCCGCCATCAGCACGGGATACGTCAGCAGCGACAGCCGCACGCTCTCCCCGGACCGGAGCGCGAGCGCGCTCTTCTCCTTGTACTGGATCATCCGCCGCAGCTCCCCGTCGGAAGCCGTGCACTCCAGCAGGTACGACAACCGGGTGTGCTCGTCCACATGACTCTGTACGAAAACGGTGCACAGCTCCGGGGCCAGCCCCGCCGCCAGCAGCAGCGTCGCCGTCTGCCGGCTGAGCCGCCGCACCCTCGCCGGATCGTGCGCCACGGTCAGCGCATGCAGGTCGACCACGCAGAAGAGCCCGTCCGCCCGGTGCTGGTCGCTCTCCACCCAGCGGCGCATGGCCCCCAGGTAGTTCCCCAGCGTCAGATGCCCCGTGGGCTTCACCCCACTGAAGATCCGTGTCATCGCCGTTCTCCTCTCCCTCGTCTCCGTGGGACCACCGCCCCGGCGGCCCGGCTCCCGGAGGGGGAGAAACGACTACGGCCGCCGAAGCGGCGGCCGTGATGCAGTACGTGCGCAGTTGGCGGCCGCCGTCAGGCGGGCCACCACTGAAGAAGGCACGTACGCGTTGTCATGGGCAGGAGCGTAGGGCACCCGACCCCGGGTTTGACAGTGGGCACGGCGACTCCGTAGTGTTCTCCGAGTTGCCCGACGAGAGCGCCGACTCCGGTTGGTCCCCGGGCAGCCATTCCGCAAGACCACACGACGAACGAGCGACAGTCTCTGTCGCCCGCTTTTCGATGTGTTTTACGGAATGAGGAATCGCGTTCGACAGGACGCAGACCCGATTAGCTTCGGAGAAAAGATTCCGCTAGAGTTTGAAACGTCGGAACGGCCGCAGGGCCGGAAAGACAAACCCGAGTTTCGACCGGGAATCAGGCCCGAAAGGATCTGATAGAGTCGGAAACGCAAGACCGAAGGGAAAAGCCCGGAGGGCCTGGTGAAAAGGGCCTGAAGGAAGCGTCCGTTCCTTGAGAACTCAACAGCGTGCCAAAAATCAACGCCAGATTAGTTGATACCCCGTTCCCGAGCCCTTGTGGCTGGGGGATGAGGTTCCTTTGAAGAAACACATACAGCGAGGACGCTGTGGACGGTCGGATTATTCCTCCGGCTGTCCCGCTCTCGTGATGTGTGGACCCGATTACGGGTAAACATTCACGGAGAGTTTGATCCTGGCTCAGGACGAACGCTGGCGGCGTGCTTAACACATGCAAGTCGAACGATGAAGCCGCTTCGGTGGTGGATTAGTGGCGAACGGGTGAGTAACACGTGGGCAATCTGCCCTGCACTCTGGGACAAGCCCTGGAAACGGGGTCTAATACCGGATAATACCTTCGGGGGCATCCTTGAAGGTTGAAAGCTCCGGCGGTGCAGGATGAGCCCGCGGCCTATCAGCTTGTTGGTGGGGTGATGGCCTACCAAGGCGACGACGGGTAGCCGGCCTGAGAGGGCGACCGGCCACACTGGGACTGAGACACGGCCCAGACTCCTACGGGAGGCAGCAGTGGGGAATATTGCACAATGGGCGAAAGCCTGATGCAGCGACGCCGCGTGAGGGATGACGGCCTTCGGGTTGTAAACCTCTTTCAGCAGGGAAGAAGCGAGAGTGACGGTACCTGCAGAAGAAGCGCCGGCTAACTACGTGCCAGCAGCCGCGGTAATACGTAGGGCGCAAGCGTTGTCCGGAATTATTGGGCGTAAAGAGCTCGTAGGCGGCTTGTCACGTCGGGTGTGAAAGCCCGGGGCTTAACCCCGGGTCTGCATTCGATACGGGCAGGCTAGAGTGTGGTAGGGGAGATCGGAATTCCTGGTGTAGCGGTGAAATGCGCAGATATCAGGAGGAACACCGGTGGCGAAGGCGGATCTCTGGGCCATTACTGACGCTGAGGAGCGAAAGCGTGGGGAGCGAACAGGATTAGATACCCTGGTAGTCCACGCCGTAAACGTTGGGAACTAGGTGTTGGCGACATTCCACGTCGTCGGTGCCGCAGCTAACGCATTAAGTTCCCCGCCTGGGGAGTACGGCCGCAAGGCTAAAACTCAAAGGAATTGACGGGGGCCCGCACAAGCAGCGGAGCATGTGGCTTAATTCGACGCAACGCGAAGAACCTTACCAAGGCTTGACATACACCGGAAAGCATTAGAGATAGTGCCCCCCTTGTGGTCGGTGTACAGGTGGTGCATGGCTGTCGTCAGCTCGTGTCGTGAGATGTTGGGTTAAGTCCCGCAACGAGCGCAACCCTTGTCCCGTGTTGCCAGCAAGCCCCCTTGTGGGGTGTTGGGGACTCACGGGAGACCGCCGGGGTCAACTCGGAGGAAGGTGGGGACGACGTCAAGTCATCATGCCCCTTATGTCTTGGGCTGCACACGTGCTACAATGGCCGGTACAAAGAGCTGCGATGCCGTGAGGCGGAGCGAATCTCAAAAAGCCGGTCTCAGTTCGGATTGGGGTCTGCAACTCGACCCCATGAAGTCGGAGTTGCTAGTAATCGCAGATCAGCATTGCTGCGGTGAATACGTTCCCGGGCCTTGTACACACCGCCCGTCACGTCACGAAAGTCGGTAACACCCGAAGCCGGTGGCCCAACCCCTTGTGGGAGGGAGCTGTCGAAGGTGGGACTGGCGATTGGGACGAAGTCGTAACAAGGTAGCCGTACCGGAAGGTGCGGCTGGATCACCTCCTTTCTAAGGAGCACTTCTTGCCGGTTTTTGCCGGTCAGGGGCCAGTACACCGGCGAGTGTCCGGTGCTGGTTGCTCATGGGTGGAACGTTGATTATTCGGCACACGATCATGGTTCATGAAGTCAGTACTGCTTCGGCGTGGAAAGCTTCTGGGGATCATGGTCGGGTGTTGGGCGCGCTGTTGGGTGTCTGAGGGCACGGACGAGAGTCTGTTGGTCTTCGGTGCCGGCCCCGGTGTTCTCACTGCTGATGTGGTGGGGTGACGGGTGGCTGGTCGTTGTTTGAGAACTGCACAGTGGACGCGAGCATCTGTGGCCAAGTTTTTAAGGGCGCACGGTGGATGCCTTGGCACCAGGAACCGATGAAGGACGTGGGAGGCCACGATAGTCCCCGGGGAGTCGTCAACCAGGCTTTGATCCGGGGGTTTCCGAATGGGGAAACCCGGCAGTCGTCATGGGCTGTCACCCGCTGCTGAACACATAGGCAGTGTGGAGGGAACGAGGGGAAGTGAAACATCTCAGTACCCTCAGGAAGAGAAAACAACCGTGATTCCGGGAGTAGTGGCGAGCGAAACCGGATGAGGCCAAACCGTATGCGTGTGATACCCGGCAGGGGTTGCGTATGCGGGGTTGTGGGATCTCTTTTCTGCGGTCTGCCGGCCGTGGGACGAGTCAGAAACCGTATGGATAGGCGAAGGGCATGCGAAAGGCCCGGCGTAGAGGGTAAGACCCCCGTAGCTGAAATTCATGCGGCTCGTTTAAGAGACACCCAAGTAGCACGGGGCCCGAGAAATCCCGTGTGAATCTGGCGGGACCACCCGTTAAGCCTAAATATTCCCTGGTGACCGATAGCGGATAGTACCGTGAGGGAATGGTGAAAAGTACCGCGGGAGCGGAGTGAAATAGTACCTGAAACCGTGTGCCTACAAGCCGTGGGAGCGTCGGAGCGTGAGGTTTGCCTTGCGTTCTCGTGACTGCGTGCCTTTTGAAGAATGAGCCTGCGAGTTTGCGGTGTGTTGCGAGGTTAACCCGTGTGGGGAAGCCGTAGCGAAAGCGAGTCCGAATAGGGCGATTTAGTAGCGCGCTCAAGACCCGAAGCGGAGTGATCTAGCCATGGGCAGGTTGAAGCGGCTGTAAGAGGTCGTGGAGGACCGAACCCACCAGGGTTGAAAACCTGGGGGATGACCTGTGGTTAGGGGTGAAAGGCCAATCAAACTCCGTGATAGCTGGTTCTCCCCGAAATGCATTTAGGTGCAGCGTCGTGTGTTTCTTGCCGGAGGTAGAGCACTGGATAGGCGATGGGCCCTACCGGGTTACTGACCTTAGCCAAACTCCGAATGCCGGTAAGTGAGAGCGCGGCAGTGAGACTGTGGGGGATAAGCTCCATGGTCGAGAGGGAAACAGCCCAGAGCATCGACTAAGGCCCCTAAGCGTACGCTAAGTGGGAAAGGATGTGGAGTCGCAGAGACAACCAGGAGGTTGGCTTAGAAGCAGCCACCCTTGAAAGAGTGCGTAATAGCTCACTGGTCAAGTGATTCCGCGCCGACAATGTAGCGGGGCTCAAGCGTACCGCCGAAGTCGTGTCAATCCAGCAATAGGGCCAACGCCCGTTGGGTTGGGTAGGGGAGCGTCGTGTGCCGGGTGAAGCCGCCGCGTAAGCGAGTGGTGGATGGTACACGAGTGAGAATGCAGGCATGAGTAGCGATACACACGTGGGAAACGTGTGCGCCGATTGACTAAGGGTTCCTGGGTCAAGCTGATCTGCCCAGGGTAAGTCGGGACCTAAGGCGAGGCCGACAGGCGTAGTCGATGGACAACCGGTTGATATTCCGGTACCCGCTTTGAAGCGCCCAGTATCGAATCCTCTGATGCTAAGGCCGTGAAGCCGCCTTTGATCTCTTCGGAGTGATGGGGAGTGGTGGAGCCGCTGAACCGAGGTGGTAGTAGGTAAGTGATGGGGTGACGCAGGAAGGTAGTCCAGCCCGGGCGGTGGTTGTCCCGGGGTAAGGGTGTAGCCCGTGTGGTAGGTAAATCCGTCACACATGAGGGTGAGACCTGATGCCGAGCCGATTGTGGTGAAGTGGATGATCCTATGCTGTCGAGAAAAGCCTCTAGCGAGTTTCAAGGCGGCCCGTACCCTAAACCGACTCAGGTGGTCAGGTAGAGAATACCGAGGCGTTCGGGTGAACTATGGTTAAGGAACTCGGCAAAATGCCCCCGTAACTTCGGGAGAAGGGGGGCCATTCCTGGTGATCGTCTTTACGATGTGAGCTGGGGGTGGCCGCAGAGACCAGCGAGAAGCGACTGTTTACTAAAAACACAGGTCCGTGCGAAGCCGTAAGGCGATGTATACGGACTGACGCCTGCCCGGTGCTGGAACGTTAAGGGGACCGGTTAGTGACCTTTCGGGGTTGCGAAGCTGAGAACTTAAGCGCCAGTAAACGGCGGTGGTAACTATAACCATCCTAAGGTAGCGAAATTCCTTGTCGGGTAAGTTCCGACCTGCACGAATGGCGTAACGACTTCTCGACTGTCTCAACCATAGGCCCGGTGAAATTGCACTACGAGTAAAGATGCTCGTTTCGCGCAGCAGGACGGAAAGACCCCGGGACCTTTACTACAGTTTGATATTGGTGTTCGGTTCGGCTTGTGTAGGATAGGTGGGAGACTTTGAAGCGGCCACGCCAGTGGTTGTGGAGTCGTTGTTGAAATACCACTCTGGTCGTGCTGGATGTCTAACCTGGGTCCGTGATCCGGATCAGGGACAGTGTCTGATGGGTAGTTTAACTGGGGCGGTTGCCTCCTAAAGAGTAACGGAGGCGCCCAAAGGTTCCCTCAGCCTGGTTGGTAATCAGGTGTTGAGTGTAAGTGCACAAGGGAGCTTGACTGTGAGACCGACGGGTCGAGCAGGGACGAAAGTCGGGACTAGTGATCCGGCGGTGGCTTGTGGAAGCGCCGTCGCTCAACGGATAAAAGGTACCCCGGGGATAACAGGCTGATCTTCCCCAAGAGTCCATATCGACGGGATGGTTTGGCACCTCGATGTCGGCTCGTCGCATCCTGGGGCTGGAGTCGGTCCCAAGGGTTGGGCTGTTCGCCCATTAAAGCGGTACGCGAGCTGGGTTTAGAACGTCGTGAGACAGTTCGGTCCCTATCCGCTGTGCGCGTAGGAGTCTTGAGAAGGGCTGTCCCTAGTACGAGAGGACCGGGACGGACGAACCTCTGGTGTGCCAGTTGTCCTGCCAAGGGCATGGCTGGTTGGCTACGTTCGGAAAGGATAACCGCTGAAAGCATCTAAGCGGGAAGCCTGCTTCGAGATGAGGACTCCCACCCCCTTTGAGGGGTTAAGGCTCCCAGTAGACGACTGGGTTGATAGGCCGGATCTGGAAGCCAGGTAACTGGTGGAGGTGACCGGTACTAATAGGCCGAGGGCTTGTCCATATTTGCTCGCGTCCACTGTGTTAGTTCTGAGGCAACGACCGTGTTGATTCCGGTTTGTTTGTTTCATAGTGTTTCGGTGGTTATTGCGTTAGGGAAACGCCCGGTTACATTCCGAACCCGGAAGCTAAGCCTTTCAGCGCCGATGGTACTGCAGGGGGGACCCTGTGGGAGAGTAGGACGCCGCCGAACAATTTTTGATGGGAAGGCCCCGCACACTGTGCGGGGCCTTTCTGCATTTCCAGGCAAGTATTCCGGCAGATCTTCCGGACCGGAGGCCCTCAGGGTCGGCTTCTAGGCTGGACGCATGACCTACGACCTGATCATCTTCGACAACGACGGAGTACTCGTCGACAGCGAGCCGGTGGCCAACGCCATCCTCGCCGGGTATCTGACGGAGCTGGGGCATCCCACCACGTACGAGGACTCGCTGCGGGACTACATGGGCGCCGCGGTGCACCGCGTACACGACCTGGTCAGGGAACGGACCGGGCAGCGGCTGCCCCCGGAGTTCGACGAGACCCTGCACGAGCGGACCTTCGCCGCCTTCGAGCGGGAGCTGGAGACCGTCGACGGAGTGACCGACGTACTGGGCGCACTGTCGGCCGCCCAGGTGCCGTACTGCCTCGCCTCCTCCGGAACGCATCAGCGGATCCGGGTCGGGCACCGGAAGACCGGGCTCGACCTCTGGTTCCCCCAAGAGATCGTGTTCAGCGCCCAGGACGTCGGCCGGGGCAAGCCGGCCCCGGACCTCTTCCTGCACGCCGCCGAGCGCATGGGAATCGCGCCCGAGCGGTGCGCGGTCGTCGAGGACAGCGCGCTGGGCGTCCGCGCCGCGGTCGCGGCCGGAATGGACGTCTACGCCTTCACCGCGATGACGCCCGCCGCCGCACTCCAAGGCGCCACCGGCTACTTCGCGTCGATGAAGGAACTCCCGGAACTGCTCGGCCTGCGCTGACACGAGCCGACCGGGTCGGTGACCGCCGGACGGGCCGGATACGGTGGCGGGCATGAGCGGCCGGGCGATGCTGATGTGGGACGAGGCGGTAACGGCGTACGACTTCGGGGACGGCCATCCCATGGACCCCGTACGACTCGCGCTGACCATGGGCCTGGTACGGGACCTCGGGCTCGACCGTGCCGTCGACGTCGTCGCCGCCAGACCGGCCGGGGACTCCACGCTCCGGCTCGTCCACCGGGCGGACTACGTGGCCGCCGTACGGGCCGCATCGGCGGATCCCCGTACGGCGGACCAGGCCTACGGGCTCGGTACGGTCGACGACCCCGCCTTCGCCGGAATGCACGAAGCCTCCGCGCTGATCGCCGGGCAGTCCGTGGCCGCAGCCGAGGCCCTCTGGCGCGGGGACACCGCGCACGCCGTGAACTTCACCGGCGGACTGCACCACGCGATGGCCGGCTCCGCGGCCGGATTCTGCATCTACAACGACGCCTCCCTCGCCATCGCCCGGCTGCTCGAACTCGGCGCCGAACGCGTGGCGTACGTCGATATGGACGTCCACCACGGAGACGGCGTACAGGCCGCTTTCTGGGGAGATCCGCGCGTACTGACGATCTCCCTGCACGAACACCCGAGGACCCTCTTCCCCGGCACCGGTTGGCCCGAGGAGACCGGGGCCGGAGGGGTCGCGGAAGGCGGGGCGGTCAATGTGGCGCTGCCGCCGGGCACGGGCGACGAGGGCTGGCTGCGGGCCTTTCACGCCGTGGTACCCGAACTCCTGGCCGACTTCCGGCCCCAGGTGCTGGTCACCCAGCACGGAGCCGATACGCACTTCGAGGACCCGCTGGCGCATCTCGCGGTATCACTGGACGCCCAGCGCCTCGTCCAGGAGGCCTGCCACGCGCTGGCGCACGAACACGCCGAGGACGGGCGGTGGCTGGCACTCGGCGGCGGCGGGTACGCCGTCGTGGACGTCGTCCCGCGCTCCTGGACGCATCTCGTGGGGATCGCCGCGCACGCGCCCGTCGACCCGGAAGCGATGGTGCCGCAGGAGTGGCGGGACCGGGTGTACGCGCTGACGCGGCAGCCCGGGCCCCGGCGGATGACGGACGGGCGGACACCGCAGTGGCGGGACTGGGACGCCGGATACGACCCCGCCGACCGGCTGGACCAGGCCGTGCTGGCGACGCGGCGGGCCGTGTTCCCGCTGCGGGGGCTCCTTCCGTAACCGGTGCAGTATGCCGAGTCCGCGCAGCGGTGCCGTACGCCCGTCCCGTACGCCGGGACGGGCCGCGGCCCGCACACCGCCCCGAAACGCGGCATTCGGCCGCCCGCCGGGTCCGTGCTGTGCGGAGGAAGGCGTGAAAAGGGCTTCTACGGGGCCGTGTTGGGCCGAACGCGGGACCCGGGCGGGGAAACCCCGCCGACCGCCCCGCGCTGCGGCAGCCTCGTCCCTGTGGCGATGAGTCGAAGGGCACTGCGGGCCCATCTGGTGGCCGCCGGACTGGCCGGCACCGTCGCGACGAGCCGCGAGAACAGCCTCCGCCGGTACCGGCTGTTCGCCGCGGGCGACCCCCGGGCCAGGCTCGGGCTCGTCCCCGAACGCGACTGGACCGAACGCGACCTGCTCGCGCTGATGGCCGAACGGTGCGGGGTGCCCGCCGATCCGGGCCGGGTCTCCGGGCCCGAGACCATCGACCCCGACCGGACGCTCGACGCACTGGACGCCTTCTCCGGAGAGCTCGCTTCCGTCGCCGCACGGCGGGGCGCCGTCCTGTTCGGAACCGGCCATCCCCATCGGCTCCTGCGGTTTTACGGCGGCCTCGCAGACGCTTTGTCGGCGGCGGGCTGTCTCGTACTCACACCCGCGCAGGGCAGAAGTGTCGACATAACGACCCGGTTCGGCGTACGTCAGGGCACGCTCGCGTACGTACAAGGGGTCGCGCTGGTGCGGGAAGACGGCGCACGGGGCGCAGTGGCGGGAACCGGCGCACACACCCACTCGCCGCTGCCGCTGCGGCTGGCTCTGGAGGGCCTGGTGGCCGCAGGGGGGCCGTTGCCCGATCTGGTCGTAGGGGACCACGGCTGGGTCTGCGGGGCTGGTCAGCTGGGTTTTCCGGCCATCGGCCCGGCGGACGCCGACGATCCGGCCGTCTTCGTGGGCGAGGCGGAAGGCCGGATCGCCGTCGCGGTGCCGCTCGACGACGCCGTACGGTCGGCGCATTACCGGCCCCTCATGCGCTATGTACTCAAACGCGCCTGTCTGTCAGGTTAGGCCGCCGTTGGCTGCTCCTCTTCCCCACTCGTACCACGCGCCCCTAGTCTGGGGAGTGAGCGCACAGCGACGAAGAGTCACCGGAGGGGAAGCCGGTGGGCGTCATGTGCGGAAGGTACAGGTGGGTCATGGCTGCTGGCAGCGAGAGGCCTCTCAACGAGGTCAAGTTCCTTACCGTGGCGGAAGTCGCCTCGGTGATGCGGGTGTCGAAAATGACTGTGTACCGGCTGGTGCACAGCGGGCATCTGCCGGCGATCCGGGTGGGGAGGTCCTTCCGAGTTCCGGAGCAAGCGGTGCACGAGTATCTCCGCGAATCCTTCGTGGGGGTCGAATCCGCTTAGCGGGAAGTCCCGCAGGCGACCTGCGGGAGTCCCGCGGGTGCCGGCGGAGCATGCGGCGACCCTCGGATTACGGGCTCGGAGCTCGGGCGGGTAGGCTAGGCCGACGTAGGTCGTGTGGGCCCAGACGCCCCGCACCGAGTGAAGAGAAGTGAGCGAGGGTAGTCGTGGGCTCTGTTATCAAGAAGCGGCGCAAGCGGATGGCCAAGAAGAAGCACCGCAAGCTGCTCAAGCGCACCCGCGTTCAGCGTCGTAACAAGAAGTAAAGCTTCAACGACGGCTGTACGTGTTGTACGTATCACCGTGGCCCTCCCGCCCTTGTGGCAGGAGGGCCACAGTGTTTCCCGGGTGTGCCCGGACGCGTTTCGGGGTCGGCATGCCCCCGGATGCGCGCCGCGGAACAGAAGGGGACCGGTCCGGACATCCCCCGGCAACGCCGAGCCGCTACCGTGGCGTCTGAACGTGTGAACGCATTCATCTGATGTTCGAGACGGCCGAGGGAAGGCGCTGATCTTGGGGAAGGTCGTGCTCGTGACCGGGGCCGCCCGGCAGCTCGGCGGCCGTCTGGTGCGCAGCCTGCGGCGGGACGCCCGGATCGACCGGGTGATCGCCGTCGACGCGGTGGTGCCCGAGCACGGTCTCGGCGGCGCGGAGTTCGTCCGTACGGATATCCGGCAGCCCGCGATAGGACGGGTCCTGGCCGAACACGGGGTCGACACGGTCGTCCATCTCGATGTCACCGGCACCCCGCTGGGCGCGGGCGGCCGGACGGCCGTCAAGGAGACCAACGTCATCGGCACGATGCAGCTCCTCGGCGCCTGCCAGAAAACGCCCACGGTCCGGCGGCTGGTGGTCAAGTCGAGTACGAGCGTCTACGGCTCCGCACCCCGCGATCCGGCGGTCTTCACCGAGACCACCCCGCCCAAATCCCTGCCGAGCGGTGGCTTCGCGAAGGACGCCGTGGAGGTCGAGGGATATGTCCGGGGCTTCGCCCGGCGCCGTCCCGACGTCGCGGTCTGTGTGCTGAGGTTCGCCAATATCCTCGGGCCGGGCGCCGACTCCCCGCTGGCCGAGTTCCTGTCGCTGCCGGTGCTGCCGACGGTGTTCGGCTACGACCCGCGGCTCCAGTTCGTCCACGAGGACGATGTGATCGACGTCCTGCTGCTCGCGCTGCGCGAACCGCGCCGGGCCACCCTGAACAGCGGCACCTTCAATATCGCGGGCGACGGGGTGCTGCTGCTGTCGCAGTGCTCACGGCGGCTGGGGCGGCCGACCCTGCCGGTGCCGCTGCCCGCCGTCACCTGGGTGGGCTCCGCGTTGCGTACGGTGGGGGTCACGGACTTCTCGCCCGAGCAGATCCGGCTGCTGACCCACGGCCGGGTGGTCAGCACCGAGCAGATGCGCCGCACCCTGGGGTTCACCCCCCGCTACACCACCCCGGAGACCTTCGCCGACTTCGCCCGCGCCCGTGGGGCCGGTCCGTTGCCGCCGCAGACGCTGGCACGGGCGGTCGACCGGGTGGGGGAGGCGCTGGGGGCCCGCCGGGCCGGGCCGGCGGCGGCCCCGACGCAGAGCGACGCCGGATAAGGAGCGCACCCACGATGGCGGACGCCAAGGTCATTCCCTTCGACTCCTTCGACCCCTTCGACGGCGAACGGGCGCGCGGCGGTGCGCCGCGGTCCGGGCGGCGGCGCACGCCCGGAGCGGCCGGGAGCGGGGCGGCCGATCCGGCGGAGGCCGGTGAGGTCGGGGAGGTTCCGGAGGCCAGGGACGGCCGGAGCCGTCGCCCGGTGCGGCCGGTGGCCGTACCCGGGCAGACGTCCGGAGCCGCCCCCGCGACGGCTACCGAAACGGGGCCGGACACCGGTTCCGGGGCCGCCGGGTGGGAGCGGAAGCTGGCGGGCGGACTGGCGTTCCTGCGCCGGCGGGTCACCGGCGAATACGAGGTCGACGAGTTCGGCTACGACAAGGAGCTCACCGACCAGGTCCTGATGTCGCTGCTGCGGCCGCTGTACGACAAGTACTTCCGGGTCGAGGTCAAGGGCATCGAGAACATCCCCGCCGAAGGGGGTGCCCTGGTCGTCGCCAACCACTCCGGGACGCTGCCGCTCGACGGGCTGATGCTGCAGGTCGCCGTGCACGACCGGCATCCGGCGGGCCGCCATCTGCGGCTGCTCGCCGCGGATCTGGTCTTTATGCTGCCGGTCGTCAACGAGCTGGCGCGCAAGGCCGGACACACCCTGGCGTGTGCGGAGGACGCGGAGCGGCTGCTGGAGCGCGGTGAGGTCGTCGGGGTGATGCCGGAGGGCTTCAAGGGCATCGGGAAGCCGTTCGGGGAGCGGTACAAGCTCCAGCGGTTCGGCCGTGGCGGCTTTGTGTCGACGGCGCTGCGGGCGGGCGTGCCGATCGTGCCCTGTTCGATCGTGGGGGCCGAAGAGATCTATCCGATGATCGGGAACGCGAAGACCCTGGCGCGGGTGCTGGGGCTGCCGTACTTCCCGGTGACGCCGACGTTTCCGCTGCTCGGCCCCCTGGGCGCCGTACCGCTGCCGACGAAGTGGACGATCCAGTTCGGGGAGCCGATTCCGACGGACGGCTATCCGGCGGAGGCGGCGGAGGATCCGATGCTGATGTTCAACCTCACGGATCAGGTACGGGAACAGATTCAGCACACGCTCTACAAGCTGCTGGTCCAGCGGCGGTCGGTCTTCTTCTGATCCGTACGCCATCGGACTCCGCACCGCACAGAGGCACGGAAAGGGGTCCCGGATCATGATCCGGGACCCCTTTCCGTACCCCTGGAGCGTCACCGCGCTCCGGGGGAGTTCCTCAGCGGTCCTCCTCCGCGCTCAGACCGAGGCCGGGGAGAAGGCCGGGCAGCAGCGGCGGGAGGGTGATGTCCGGCTTCGGTGTCGGCGTCGCCCGGCCGTCGGCCGGAGGCGTGGTGCCCTTCGCCGGAGGGTCGAGCAGATCGCCCGCCCCGCCGAGGAGCCCCTGGTCCTTCGGGGTGGCCTGGCCCGATCCGGTGTCCGAAGGGCCGGGCCGGCGGTCGCTGCCGGAGGCGGGCGCGGAGCCGGTCGCGGACGGGGTGGTACGGGCGTCCCCGGAGGGCCGTTCACTCGTCTTCGGCGCGGACGCGCCGGGACCCTCGGAGCCACGGCCCTGCTCCGGCGGAGCGGGCAGCAGCGACTGCAGCGGCTCGACCTCCTCCTCCATGGCCGTGAAGACGTCGTCGACCTCGCCGGAGACGTCCGACAGCTGGACCGGGAGGCGCTCGCGCAGGCCGTTCCACTTCTCGCGGTGGGACTGGGAGAAGGAGTTCAGCTTCCGGATCGGGCCCAGCGAGCCGTTCCGCTCGTAGGCGGAGTGGAGCAGGCGGTGGGCCTCGCGGACGTCGTGGCGCATGCCGTTGAGCGCGCGGCGGACCTCGCCGATGGACTCGTGGTCCATCGAACCGGACCGGGCCCGCTCCATCAGCCTGCGGGCCTCGTTGAGCCGGGTCGACGCCTGGTCCAGATAGAGCTCGCCGCGGTCGGTCTCACCGTCGGCCAGACCGAGGCGGATGTCCTCCATGCCCCGTTTGAGCCCGTAGAGCGAATCACCGGGGAGGGCGTCGGAGCTCGCCGCCGCCACCCCTCCGAAGGCGCCCGCCGCGACCCCGACCGTGAGGCCGCCGGCCGCGAGGCCCTTGGACCAGCGGGAACGGGGCCGCAACTTCCTCAGGGGGGACGCCCGATGGGCACCGCGGCTCGCCCTGCGCTGCTCGGGCACGGTAGGCCCCGTGGATGGCGTCGCCTCGTTGGCCGCCGCGCCCGCAGTGCCCTCCCGGAACATGGCCTCCATGGCGGCCACGAGCTGCGCCCGCTGCACCACTTTGACCTCGGGATCCAGCTCCGGCTTCGGCAGTTCGCCGAGGCCGGTCGCCAGGGCCAGCATCCGCGCCTGCTCCGGTCGCCCCGCCGCAGCCGGTGCGACCGGTGCGGCGGACTCCGGACACTGCGGATCACCGGGGGCGTCGGAGCCGTCCGGTGTCGGGTCGGCGCCCTCGTCGTACCGCTGCGCGGCCGCCTGATCTTCCAGAGCCTGGGCGAAGGCGTTCGCCCGCCGGTGCGCCGAAACGTTCGCGATCACTGGCGGCACCTCCTCTCGTCATGACGATCGACTCCCCTGGGGGTCCGGAAGGTTGCACGATCTACGCGCATCCACACGATCGGGTGAGTGGCTGCGGGCAGGGCGTGACCACAGGGAGCCTGCATCCCGCACAACGAGCGGCGCGGCACTTGGGTTACGCGCGAAAGATGATCGGACCAGTGCGTCATCGAGGCGTCACCGATGGGTGTGTTGGGGTCGGGGGACGGGCGGGGGGAGGGGTGGTCGCGGTACGGCTGGAGCGCCGGCGGGGCCGGGGTGCTCCGGACTGCTTCCGTACCGCGGACCGGTGGTGGTGCGGGGTGCTGTGCTGCGGGTTGCCGTGGTGGGACGGGACGGCGGTGGCGGTGGCGGTGGGACGGTGGCGGGGCGCCCACGGCTCAGCGGGCGTCTTCCGGCAGCAGCCGGGCGAGGGTGCGTACGGCGCGGTACTGGAGGGTCTTGATGGCCCCCTCGTTCTTGCCCATCACCCGCGCGGTCTCGGCGACGGACAGTCCCTGCAGGAAACGCAGGGTCACGCACTCCTGCTGCTGAGGGTTGAGTTTGCGGACGGCTTCGAGCAGTGCCGCGTTCGACAGGGATTCGAGGACCGAGTCCTCCGGGCTGCGCTCGACCTCGTTGGCGTCGAGCATCTCCCCGGTGGTGACCTCCAGCCGGAAGCGGCTGGACTTGAAGTGGTCGGCGACCAGATTGCGGGCGATCGTCACCAGCCAGGCGCCGAAGTCCCGGCCCTGCCAGGTGAAGGTGGAGATCCGGCGCAGGGCGCGCAGGAACGTCTCGCTGGTGAGGTCCTCGGCGGTCGCTTTGCCGCCGACGCGGTAGTAGATGTAGCGGTAGACGGTGTCGCTGTACTGGTCGTAGAGGCGGCCGAAGGCATCGGCCTCGCCCGCCTGCGCCCGTTCGACCAGCTCCATCATGCGGGCGCTGTCGCTGTCGGCGGTGGGTCGGCGGACCGTTCCGGCGGCCGGGGCGGAGGAGGCGGTGCCGGAGCCGGTCCTGCTGCTCCGTCTGGCGACCGCACGGCCGCCGCCGGCCCGCCTGCCCTCCACGAGGGCGCTGCGCGCCGGTCCCTCCTTGTAGCCGTCGGCCAGGGCATAGCAGGGGGCGGCGGGGCCGCCGGTGGTGGCGAGGCGGGGCATGGCGAGGGCGGGGACGGCGTACGCGGTGGGGACGAAACCGCGCAGGTGTTCAAGGACCGTCGCGCGGAGCGTAGCCAGGCCCGAGGCGTCAACCCCGACGTGTGGGTACACGGGACTCCCAGAGGCAGAGCTTCCATCACGTGCAGTGCGGGACCGTTCACCCGTCGTGGCGACGGGCGGATCTCGTATGCGTCTGAGGAGAATAACGCTTCGTACAGGCAGTGCTACGCCCAGTTGCTCAAATCGTCGTTTCCGTTGTTTCTGTTACCTCAGGACGACGCATTAGCTAGTCGAAAATGAGCATTTGGCGATCGGAAACGTTCGAGATCGGCCGAGTGGGGTGCGGCGGGAGCGGTCGCTTTCGTAGCCGTGTTCGCATGCCCGGCCCTCGGCGCGGGGGCGGCCGAGACGGCTCTTCCGGGGCGGGAGGGGTCTGCCGGGAGGCCCGGCAGGCGCCGGGGCGCAGGGGTGTTCTGCGGCCCGTGGGGCGGGTGTTGAACGGGTGCCGTACGGAGACCGGGCAGGTACGGCACGGGATGCGGGCCCGTGGGCCGGGAGTGCCGGAGGTGGGGCCGTGGGTCAGCGGCGGCGGCGGTGGAGGGCCACCGCGGCGGCCGTACCGCCCGCGATCGCACCCACTCCGGCGGCCGCCGGGATGCCGACCTTGGCCGCCTTGCGGCCGGTGCGGTAGTCGCGCAGCCGCCAGTCGCGTTCGCGCGCGTGTTTGCGCAGCTTGGTGTCCGGATTGATCGCGTATGGATGTCCTACGAGCGACAGCATCGGAATGTCGTTGTGCGAATCGCTGTACGCCGCGCAGCGCGCGAGGTCGAGGCCCTCGGCGGCGGCGAGGGCCCGGACGGCCTCGGCCTTCGCCGGGCCGTGCAGGGGCTCGCCGACGAGCCGGCCCGTATAGACGCCGTCGACGGACTCGGCCACCGTGCCGAGCGCACCGGTCAGTCCGAGGCGGCGGGCGATGATCGTCGCGGTCTCCACCGGGGCCGCGGTGACCAGCCAGACCTTCTGGCCCGCGTCGAGATGGGCCTGGGCGAGGGCGCGGGTGCCCGGCCAGATGCGGTCGGCCATGTACTCGTCGTAGATCTCCTCGCCGATGCTCATCAGCTCGGAGACGCGGTGGCCCTTGACGATGGAGAGCGCGGACTCCCGTACGTCCGCCATATGGTCCGGGTCCTCGACGCCGGCCAGCCGGAACCAGGTCTGCTGCCAGGCGAACCGGGCCAGCTCGCTGCGCTGGAAGAACTTCCGCTTGTAGAGGCCGCGGCCGAAGTGGAAGATCGCGGCGCCCTGCATCACGGTGTTGTCGAGGTCGAAGAAGGCGGCGGCGCGGGTGTCGCCCGCGACGGGGAACTCGCTTTCGGGGGCGTCGGCGTCGGCCGCGGTGGTGGCGGGGGCGGCGTCGATCGGCTCGCCTGCCGCCTTGCGCGCGGCCTCGGCCGCCGCCTCGCCTGCGAGCACGCTGCGCGCGGTCGCGGAGCGCCGTCGGGGGGTGAGCCATCCACGTGCGGCCATAACGCGAGCATAGCCAGTCTGTTCGGGAGTTCCCGACCGGCCCGGACGCGGCCGGGTGAACACTGCGCGGCGCGGTTGTTACGGGGAGGCGGGGGAGGGGGGAGGGGTGCGGCGCGGGGTTCGGCGGGCCGGGCGGAGAATGGTGTGCATGAGTCCACTGCTGCGGCGTACGAAGAAGAAGGCCGCGCGTGACCGGGTGGTCACGCTCATCGGCAAACCCGGGTGCCATTTGTGCGACGACGCGCGCGCGGTGGTGGAGAAGGTGTGCGCCGAGGTGGGGGCCTCGTGGGAGGAGAAGGACATCACCCGGGACGAAGCGCTGCACCGGGAGTACTGGGAGCAGATTCCGGTGGTGCTGGTGGACGGGGAGCAGCACACGTTCTGGAGGGTGGACGAGGCGAGGTTGCGCGGGGCGCTTCGTTGAGGTGGGGCCCGTCCGGCGGGGTGCTGTAGTCGGCCGGGCGCGGGCCGTGGTCGCTTCTCGCGCAGTTCCTCGCGCCCCTACGCCCGGCGGCGTGGGTGGTGCCCCCAGCGCCCCTAACTGCCTGCCCTGGGCCGCCTTGGTGCAGTCACGCCCCTGGAATGCCGGTGGAGTGGGGGTGCAGGGGGGTACCCCGGAGGGGGTGGGGCGGGGCAGAGTAAAGGGACTCGGGGGCGTGCGGGAGGAGTGTGGGTTGCTTTGCCCCCATCGGGTGGGAAACGGTTCGACGCTGTGTGCGGTTCCATGTTTACGGGATCCTCATGCGTGACCCCGGTCACTTTGACTGGACAAAACGGACACTATCTTTGTGCACGCGTTCACAAAGACATAGCCTGCTGTCGACGGGGCGGTCTTGGTACACACGGCCGCCTAGAGCCTCGCTCATCCCGCAGGAGCACCGTGGCAACTGGCCGAAATCACCGACCGGCGACTCGCAGCCGAGGAATCCCCGAGGCCACCGTCGCCCGGCTTCCGCTGTACCTGCGGGCGCTGACCGCGCTTTCCGAGCGGTCCGTACCCACGGTCTCCTCCGAGGAACTGGCCGCGGCGGCGGGGGTCAACTCCGCGAAGCTGCGGAAGGACTTCTCGTACCTCGGCTCCTACGGCACCCGCGGTGTGGGGTACGACGTCGAGTACCTCGTCTACCAGATCTCCCGTGAGCTGGGGCTCACCCAGGACTGGCCCGTGGTCATCGTCGGTATCGGCAACCTCGGCGCCGCGCTCGCCAACTACGGCGGATTCGCCTCCCGCGGCTTCCGGGTCGCCGCGCTGATCGACGCGGACCCGGCGATGGCCGGGAAGCCCGTCGCGGGGATCCCGGTCCAGCACTCCGACGAGCTGGAGAAGATCATCAGCGACAACGGTGTGTCGATCGGTGTCATCGCCACGCCCGCCGGTGCCGCGCAGCCGGTGTGCGACCGGCTGGTGGCCGCCGGGGTCACCTCCATCCTGAACTTCGCGCCGACCGTGCTCTCCGTGCCGGAGGGCGTCGACGTGCGCAAGGTCGACCTGTCGATCGAACTCCAGATCCTCGCCTTCCACGAACAGCGGAAGGCCGGGGACGGTGGCGAGGTGTCCCCGGGGGCCGCCCCCGCCGTGTCCGTTCCGGCGGACGGCGGGGCGGGCGCTGCTCCGGCGGGCGCCGAGGGCGTCGGCCGGAAGGGACCTGACGGGGACATGCCCGCCGTGATGCCGGCATGAGTCTTCTGGTCGTCGGACTGAGCCACCGCAGCGCTCCGGTGAGCGTGCTGGAGAGAGCCGCGCTCTCCGCGGACGCGCAGGTCAAGCTGGCGCAGGACATCGTTTCCGCCGAGCCCGCCGCGGAGGCGGCGGTGCTCGCCACCTGCAACCGCATCGAGCTGTACGCGGACGTCGACAAGTTCCATGCGGGCGTCGCTGAACTGTCCACGCTTCTCGCCCAGCACAGCGGGGTGGGGTTGGAGGAGCTGACCCCCTATCTCTACGTGCACTACGAGGACCGCGCCGTCCACCATCTCTTCTCGGTGGCCTGCGGTCTGGACTCGATGGTCGTCGGGGAGGGCCAGATCCTCGGCCAGATCAAGGACGCCCTCGCGCGCGGCCAGGAGCTGCACACCGCCGGGCGGCTGATCAACGACCTCTTCCAGCAGGCCTTGCGGGTCGGCAAGCGCGCCCACAGCGAGACCGGTATCGACCGGGCCGGACAGTCCCTCGTCAGCTTCGGCCTGGAGCAGCTGGCCGACGGCGCGGACGTCCCCGGCTGGGTGGCCGGGCAGCGGGCCCTGGTCATCGGCGCCGGTTCGATGTCGTCGCTCGCCGCGACGACCCTCGCGCGGCTCGGCGTCAGCGAACTCGTCATCGCCAATCGCACGCTCGACCGGGCGGAGAAGCTGGCCGCGTCCCTCGCGGCGCTCGGCCAGGGGACCGTACGGGCCGTGCCGATGAGTGCGGTACCGGATGAACTGACACGTGCATCCGCGGTGGTGTCCTGCACCGGTGCGACCGGTCTCGTCCTCACTGCCGAGGCCGTCGCCGACGCTCTCGCCGTGCCCGAGGGCGCCTCCGCCGTCATGGCGGGCGCCGTCGTTGCGGAGGGTGCCCTGCGTGCGCCCGACGGCAGTCTGGTGGCCCGGCTCGCGGAGACCGCGAGCCGCGACGGCCGGGTCCGGATCCGGGACCTCGGCGGCCGGCCCGCCGAGAGCGGCGACACGGGCTGCCCCGTCGGCCTCGACGACAGCCCCGCTGCCGCGGGTGCGGGCGATCCGGTCCAGCACGGCGTGTGGATGGAGAACGCAGGCGGTGCCGCGGTCGTCGCGCCCCGCCAGGCCGTACGCCACCGCGGCGGCTCCGTCCGGATGGCCCTGCTCGACCTCGCCATGCCCCGCGACATTGATCACGCCGTCCACCGCATCCCCGGTGTCCGGCTGGTCGACATCGAGTCCCTCGCCGATGCCTCCGCCGACGCGCCCATGGCGGCCGACGTCGACCAGGTCCGTGACATCGTCGCGGCCGAGGTGGCGGCCTTCGGGGCGGCCCAGCGCGCCGCCCGGATCACGCCCACCGTCATCGCGCTGCGCGCCATGGCCGCCGATGTCGTCGCCGGTGAGCTGGCGCGGCTCGACGGCCGGCTCAGCGGGCTGGACGAGAAGCAGCGCGGCGAGATCCAGCAGACCGTACGGCGTGTGGTGGACAAGCTGCTGCACGCGCCGACGGTACGGGTGAAGCAGTTGGCCGGTGAGCCCGGCGGTGCCGGATACGCCGACGCCCTGCGCACCCTTTTCGACCTCGACCCGGAGACCGTGGCGTCCGTCAGCCGGGCCGATCCGACCGACCGCGAGACCGACGCCGAGAACCGAGGGCGATCATGACCGACAGGGCACTGAGGCTCGGGACCAGGCGCAGCAAGCTCGCCATGGCCCAGTCCGGGCAAGTGGCACGGGCGGTGGAGGCGCTGACCGGCCGTTCCGTCGAGCTGGTCGAGATCACCACGTACGGCGACACCTCCCGCGAACATCTGGCGCAGATCGGCGGCACCGGTGTGTTCGTGGCCGCGCTGCGCGAGGCGCTGGCCGCGGGAGAGGTGGACTTCGCGGTTCACTCGCTGAAGGACCTTCCGACCGCGCAGCCCGCCGAACTGGTGCTCGCGGCGATCCCGAAGCGCGAGGATCCGCGGGACGTGCTGATCGCCCGGGACGGCCTGACCTTCGACCGGCTGCCCGAGGGCGCCCGGGTCGGTACGGGCTCCCCGCGGCGCGCCGCCCAGCTCAACGCGTATGCGCGGGCGCACCACACCCGCATAGAGACCGTCCCGATCCGGGGGAACGTCGACACCCGGATCGGATATGTGCACAGCGGGGAGCTGGACGCGGTGGTTCTCGCCGCGGCCGGTCTGAACCGCATGGGCAGAAGTGCGGAGGTGACCGATTTCCTTTCGGTCGACTTCGTCCTGCCCGCCCCCGGCCAGGGGGCCCTGGCGATCGAGTGCCCCGCGCACGATACGGAGCTGATCGCCGTTCTCGCCGAGCTCGACGATCCGGTCACCCGGGTCGCCGTGACCGCCGAGCGTTCCCTGCTCGCCGCCCTGGAGGCCGGCTGCAGCGCACCCGTGGGGGCGCTCGCCGACCTGTTGGGCGACGGCCAGGCTGTCACCGAAATGCGCCTGCGGGGCGTCGTCGGCACCACCGACGGCGCGACGCTGGTGCAGCTATCCGTCACCGGTCCCGTACCCACGTCGCACGGCGACGCCATCGCGCTCGGTCGCGAACTCGCGTCCGAGATGCTCGCCAAGGGTGCGGCCGGTCTTATGGGGGAGCGAGCGTCTTGAGCCCCACCACCAACCTGTCCACGGCGTACGACTCGGCACACGGGCACGTCACTTTCCTCGGCGCCGGTCCCGGTGATCCGGGACTGCTGACCCTGCGGGCTGTCGAGGCACTCGCGGGAGCCGATGTCCTGATCGCCGAGCCCGATGTGCTCGACGTGGTTCGCGGCCACGCGCGGGCGAGCGTCAGCACGCCTGAGCTGACGGTTGTTGACGATGCGTCAACAGCCGCCGGAATCCCCGTACTCAGGGATGCGGTCAATCTTGTCATGGAGGCCGCGCGCTCCGGCAGGCGGGTCGTGCGAGCGGTGAGCGGCGATCCCGGTCTCGACGCCGACGCCGGTCACGAGATGCTGGCCTGCGCCGCGGAGGGCATTCCCTTCGAGGTGGTGCCCGGTATCGCGGCGGCGGTGGGCGTGCCCGCCTATGCCGGGGTGCCGCTGCGGGACGCGCAGGGCGCGGACGTCCGCTTCGTCGACGCCCGGACCGCGAGTGAGCGCTGCTGGTCGGAGGTGGGTGCGAGCGACGGTACGGTCGTGGTCTCCACCACGCTCGACGCGGTCGCCGCGGCGGCGGGTGAGCTGGTCGCGGCGGGCCGCAAGCCGGACACCCCGCTGACCGTCACGGTCGCCGGGACCACGACCCGGCAGCGGACCTGGACCGCGACGCTCGGCACGATCGCGCAGGTCTTCAAGCAGGGCAAGGTGCTGCCGTCTCCGGAGGGGCACCGCCCGGTGATAGCGGTGGTCGGTGAGCGCAGCGCGCCCGCGCAGCGCGATCAGCTCGCGTGGTTCGAGTCCAAGCCGCTGTTCGGCTGGAAGGTGCTCGTGCCGCGGACGAAGGAGCAGGCGGCTTCGCTGTCGGACCAGTTGCGTTCGTACGGTGCGGTGCCGCACGAGGTGCCGACGATCGCGGTCGAGCCGCCGCGTACCCCGCAGCAGATGGAGCGGGCGGTCAAGGGCCTGGTCACGGGCCGGTACGAGTGGATCGCCTTCACCTCGGTGAACGCGGTCAAGGCGGTCCGGGAGAAGTTCGAGGAGTACGGGCTCGACGCCCGCGCCTTCGCCGGGATCAAGGTCGCGGCGGTCGGTGAGCAGACCGCGAAGGCGCTGATCGACTTCGGCGTCAAGCCGGATCTGGTGCCGAGCGGCGAGCAGTCGGCCGCGGGGCTGCTGGAGGACTGGCCGCCGTACGACCCGGTCTTCGACCCGATCGACCGGGTGTTCCTGCCGCGTGCGGACATCGCGACCGAGACGCTGGTCGCGGGCCTGATCGAACTGGGCTGGGAGGTCGACGACGTCACGGCCTACCGGACGGTGCGGGCCTCGCCGCCGCCGGCGGAGACCCGCGAGGCGATCAAGGGCGGCGGTTTCGACGCGGTGCTGTTCACCTCGTCGTCGACCGTACGGAATCTGGTCGGGATCGCCGGGAAGCCGCACAACGTGACGGTGATCGCGTGTATCGGCCCGGCGACGGCGAAGACCGCGGAGGAGCACGGGCTGCGGGTGGACGTGCTGTCGCCGGAGCCTTCGGTGCACCGGCTGGCGGAGGCGCTGGCGGAGTTCGGCGCGGGGCGCCGGGCGGCCGCGGTCGAGGCGGGCGAGCATGTGACCCGGCCGAGTGAGCGGCGCCCGGGCGGCCGCAGGCGGCGGACGACGACCTGAGTGTGCGTACGGTGGGCCCGGTGGGGGCGGTCAGCCCCCCACCGGGCCTTTTCCGTGGTACGGGTTGAGGGTCGCGGGCGACCGGGGCCGGTGAAGCTCGGCTTCCGGTGTTCCGGGCCGGTGGTTACGGGTTCACCTCGACGGGCATGGGCGGGCCCGAGAACACGATCTTGGGATAGCCCTTGGCCTGGGCCGCGGCGCTGATCGCGTTGGCGATCTCCAGCGGGGTCAGCGTCGAGATGGGGGTGGTTGCGGTGTTGTCGAGCGTGAAGGTCAGGATCACGTACCCGTCGTTGCCGCCGGGGTAGTCGGCGGCTCCGCGGAAGGTGGTTCCCTCGGGGAAAACGGCCATGGTGGCCTCCGGTGTCCGAAGCGAGCGGTAAGAGCCGTACCCGGAAGCGGAACCGACTCGGTGTCAGCGGGTTCGGGGACGTAGCGACAGAGAAGCACGGACCCGAGCAGGGCTCCATCAAATCCGTTGCCGGAGGCAAAGGTCGGGTGGCAGCCTCCGGCCATGACGACCGACGCACCCGCCCCCGCCTCCGCCCGCGCCGCTCTGCTCGCGGGGCAGCTCGACATGGTCTGGGCCCTCTTCGAGTACCACCTTCCGGGTCTGGACTTCGACGACCACCTCTGGGAGCCCGCGCCCGGGGCGTGGAACGTGCGGCCCGACGGCGCGGGCCGCTGGGTGCCCGACTGGCAGGTGCCGGAGCCCGATCCCGTACCGACGACGTCCATCGGCTGGCTGTCGTGGCATATCGGCTACTGGTGGACGGTCACCCTCCGGCACTGCTTCGGGGACGGGGCCCCGGCCCGGGAGGAGATCTTCTGGCCCGGAGGCGCGGGTGCGACCGCCGACTGGCTGCGCGGTCTGAAGGACGAGTGGCGGGCCGAACTGCTGCGCCTCACCGACGAGGACCTGGACTCCACCGGGCGGACCGCCGGGCTGCCGCTCTTCGGGGACACCGTCCTCACGCTGGCCGAGACTGCTTCCTGGGTCAACTTCGAGCTGGCGAAGAACGTGTCCGAGATCGGGCTCACCGTGCGGCTGCGGAGGGCGTCCGCATAGGCCGGGGCACTGGTTTCGGCGCCGCAGGGGACGGGGCGTAGCGTGGGTGGTATGAGTACGTACGGTTCCTTTCCCGGTTCCCGGCCGAGGCGGCTGCGGACCAACCCCGTCCTGCGGCGCATGGTCGCCGAGACCCGGCTGCACCCCTCGGATCTGATCCTGCCGGCCTTCGTCCGCGAGGGGATCTCCGAGCCGGTGCCGATTTCCGCGATGCCGGGGGTCGTCCAGCACACCCGGGACACGCTGCGGAAGGCCGCCGTGGAGGCGTGCGCCGCCGGGGTCTCCGGGATCATGCTCTTCGGGGTGCCGGAGGATGCGAAGAAGGACGGCGCCGGGACGGCCGGGACCGATCCGGACGGCATCCTCCAGGTGGCGATCCGGGATGTGAAGGCCGAGGTCGGCGACGAGTTGGTGATCATGTCGGACCTCTGTCTCGACGAGTACACCGACCACGGGCACTGCGGTGTGCTGGACGCCGACGGCCGGGTGGACAACGACGCCACGCTGGAGCGGTACGCGGAGATGGCGCAGGTCCAGGCGGACGCGGGCGTCCATGTCGTCGGCCCGAGCGGGATGATGGACGGCCAGGTCGGTGTCGTCAGGGACGCGCTCGACACGATCGGCAAGGAGGACGTGTCGATCCTGGCGTACACGGTGAAGTACTCCTCGGCCTTCTACGGGCCCTTCCGGGAGGCCGTCGGCTCGTCGCTGCACGGGGACCGCAAGACGTACCAGCAGGATCCGGCGAACGTCCGGGAGTCGCTGCGCGAGCTGGCCCTCGACCTGGAGGAGGGCGCGGACATGGTGATGGTCAAGCCGGCCGGTCCGTACCTCGACGTGCTGGCGAAGATCGCGGACGCGGTGGACGTGCCGGTGGCCGCGTACCAGATCAGCGGGGAGTACGCGATGGTCGAGGCGGCCGCCGAGAAGGGGTGGATCGACCGGGACAAGGCGATCCTGGAGACGCTGACGGGTATCCGCAGGGCCGGGGCGAAGATGATCCTCACCTACTGGGCGACGGAGGTCGCGCGCGGGCTCTGACGGTCCGCTCCGCGGGGGCGGGGGCGCAACTTCCCTCGCCCCTTCGGCCGGGGACGCCGGGGCGCGGCCGGGCGGCGCATGCACGCCCGCCCCTTCGGCGGGGGAGCGTACACCGTGCGACGGGATTTCCGCACCGGCTCTTGACGTGCCCTCCGCGCCGCCCCGAGTCTGTGGCTCCCCGAACCGCTCCCAGAGCCGGAGGTTCCCATGACGGGCGGCGCCCCGACGGACGGTGTGCCCTGGTTCGACGTCAGGGATCCGGACTTCTCCATCACCTCCGCCGCGGTGCACGCGGCCCGCGAGAAGTCCTGGTACGCCCGGACCGACTACGGACTGGCGGTCCTGCGCCACGCGGAGACCGAGGAACTGCTCCAGCACCCCCTGCTCCGTCAGGGCAGCGTGTCGTGGCTCGCCCGCAACGGGGTGACCGAAGGGCCCCTGGCCGACTGGTGGGCGAGCTGGGTCCTCCACCAGGAGGGGGAGAAGCACCTCAGACTGCGGCGGCTGATGAACCCCGCCTTCACCGCCCGCTCGGCCGCGGCCCTGCTGCCCCGTTTCCGGGCCCTCGCCGGGGAGTTGACGGACGCCTTCGCGGACCGCGGCCACTGCGAGTTCGTCTCGGAGTTCGCGGAGCCCTACGCGGCCCGGGTGATCGCCGTACTCCTCGGTCTCCCGGAGCCGGAGTGGCCGGTCGTCGCCCGCGAGTCCGCGGTGCTGGGTCTCGCCCTGGGGGTGAACGTCCGCCGGGACCTCGACCGCATCGAGCGCGCGCTCGCCGCGCTGTACGCCTACGCCGACGAGCTGATCGCGGACCGGCGGCGCCGGGAGGGCGACGACTTCGTCTCCCGGCTGGTCCGGGCGAGCCGGGACAGCGACCGGCTCAGCGGCGCCGAACTCCGCGACGGTCTGGTGCTGCTGATCTTCGGCGGCTTCGACACCACCCGTAACCAACTCGGTCTGGCCCTGGAGACCTTCGCCCGCCATCCCGGCCAGTGGCGGCTCCTCGGGGAGCGGCCGGAACTGGGCGCCCGGGCGGTCGAGGAGGTCATGCGCGTCGATCCCACGGTGCGCTGGATCACCCGGGAGGCGCTGGAGGACTTCACCTTCCGGGGTCTGGACATCCCCGCCGGAACGACCGTCCAGATATGGAGCGAATCCGCCGGTACCGACCCCCGTGTCCACGGCGCGTACTCCTTCGACATCACCGCCGAGCGGGAACCGCACTTCGGTTTCGGCGGCGGAGTCCACCACTGCCTCGGCCACTTCGTCGCACGCGCCGATATGACCGAGGCGCTGCCGGTGCTCGCCCGGCGGCTGCGGGACCTCCGGATCGGTGAGGGCGCCGTCCGGCTGCCCGACTCCGGCAACACCGGCCCCGTACGCCTCCCGCTCCTCTTCACCCCCGCCCCCTGACCGGGGCGGGCCCCTCTCCCTGTCGCGCTACTCCTGTGAGGTCCCCTTGACCGTCCGCCCGCCGAGCAGCACCGCGCTCGACCGCCACCGCGAACAGAACACCGACCAGGAGGCCGTGGGCGCCTTACGGAAGCGGATCACCGAGGCCGGAGTGGAGTACATCTACTACCAGTCGGTGACCCTCAGCGGACGGGTGGTGGGCAAGGTCGTGCCCGCGGTCCATCTGCTCCGCAATCTGGAGAAGGGCGTCCAGCTCCACCGCTCCGTCGCCGCCGATATCCAGGCCGACCGGAACGGCACCCTCCTCGGCGGCGGCCCGCGGGCGGCGGAGTTCACCGCCCTGCCCGATCTCGACACCTTCGCCGTACTGCCCTGGGACACCGGTGTCGCCCGGTTCTTCTGCCGCACCTACGAGCCGGAGCACCAGCCGGAGTGCGGCGGGGAGCCCTTCGCCGCCGATGTGCGCGGCCGTCTCATCCGGCGCCACCGGGAGTTCACCGAGCGGACCGGACTCGTCCTCCGCTCCGGCTGCGAGCCCGAAGTCACCTGGACCGGGCCCGGTCTGGAGGTGTCCCACCGCCCGGACGGCTGCCCGGCCTACCAGGTCGATCTGCTGGAGCGCAGCAGGCCGATCTACCAGAAGGTGATGACCTACGGCCGGGCGATGGGCCTCGACATGATCGAAGGCGACTACGAGGACCCCGGACAGCTCGAACTGAACTGGATGTACGACCGGGCGGAACTGACCGCCGACCGGCTCATCACCTTCCGCCAGATCTGCCGCCAGGTCGCCCGCGAACTCGGTGTCACGGTCAGCTTCATGCCCAAACCCGCCACCGGCGTGATGGGCAACGGCTGCCACCACAACCTCAGCCTCTGGCGCGGCGACGACAACGTCCTGGCCGAACCCGGCCGCCGTGAACTGCATCTCTCCGAAACGGGACGGCACGCCCTCGGCGGCATCCTGGCCCATGCCGCGGGCTCCATGGCCGTCATGGGGTCCACCGTCAACTCGTACAAGCGGTACTGGGACGTGGGCCTCTTCGCCCCCGGGCAGATCGACTGGGGGATGGACGACAAGACCTGCACCGTACGCCTGTCCGCCAACGGCCGCCTGGAGCTGAAGCTCCCGGACGCCATGGTCAACCCGTATCTCTCCCATGCCGTGCTGCTCGCCGTCGTCTCCGACGGTCTGGAGAACCGGATCGACCCCGGACCGCCCCAGGGAGCCGGCGGCGAGGCCGGAGACCGGTTCCCCGCGCTGCCCGCGACCCTGGGCGAGGCGCTGGCCGCCTTCGCCGGGGACGCCGTGGTCAGGGGCGGGCTCGGTGCGGAGACCGCCGATCTCTACCTCGCGCTGAAGGGCGACGAGTGGGCCCGGTTCTGCGCTGCCGTCACCGACTGGGAGCACATGATGTACGCGGAGGGCACCCCCTGACCGGACCGAGGGCCGCCCCCCGTGACCGCTACCGCGTGATAACTGCGTACGCTGTACCCTCAACCTTTTGGAATCTGCGTACGGTGTACCTGGTCCGTGCGCGGTCGAGGTGACGGAGGTACGGATGACGATCCTGGTGACCGGTGCGACCGGAAACGTCGGACGTCTGGTGGCGCGCGAACTGGCCGGTCGCGGGGTGCCGGTACGGGCCCTGACCCGCGATCCGGCCAAGGCCTCGGCAGCTCCGGCGGGCTTTCCCGCGGGTGTCGAGTGGGCCGTGGGCGACCTGGCCCGGCCCGAGGGCCTGGCGGAGGCGCTGGCGGGGGTCGACCGGCTGCTGCTCTTCCCGTACCCCGATACCGCGGACGAGGTCGTCGCCCTGGCGAAGGCGGCCGGGGTGCGGCGGATCGTGGTGCTGTCGTCGGCGGCGGTGACCTCGGGCTACGACACCACGTTCCATCTGCCGGTGGAGCAGGCGGTCGAGGCGTCGGGCCTGGAGTGGACGTTCATCAGGCCCGGCGAGTTCGCCGTCAACAAGCTGGAGCTGTGGGGCCCTTCGATCCGGTCGGAGCGGACCGTCTACGACACCGACCCCGACTGGGTGGGCTCCCCGGTCCACGAGGCGGACATCGGCGACGCGATCGCCACCGCCCTGCTGGACGACGGCCATGCGGGCCGCGCGTACACCTTCAACGGCCCGGAGAGTCTGACCGTACGGGAGCAGGTCGCCGTCCTCGCCCGGGAACTGGGCGAGGAGGTCCGCGTCCAGGAGGTCACCCCGTTGGAGCTGCGGGAACGCTATCTGGCGCAGGGCGGTTTCGCGGCGGCATCGGC
The DNA here is from genome assembly GCF_003932715.1 of Streptomyces tsukubensis. Lineage (NCBI taxonomy): Bacteria > Bacillati > Actinomycetota > Actinomycetes > Kitasatosporales > Streptomycetaceae > Streptomyces > Streptomyces tsukubensis. The sequence continues at coordinate 4,666,278 of NZ_CP020700.1, forward strand.
GGACTTCATGCTCGGCTTCGAGACGTACGACGGCGAGGTCGTGGAGGAGGCGGAGGAGTTCGACCTCTCCGAGGCGCTGGTGGAGGCCTCGGCGGAGATCGTCACGGGCCGGCCGGCCAGGACCTTCGCGGAGTGGGTACGGGAGCACGCGGAGGCGTTCAGGTAGAGGTGGAGCGCTCTCCGGTGGGGGTGCGGCGGGGTGCCCGTGCGCCACGGGCACCCCGTTGGCCCTACTTGGCGTACGGGACGTTGAGTGAGGGGTAGGTGAGGGCGGCGAATCCGGCGACCCGGAAGATTTCGTTGCCGGTGGCGGTGAGCCAGTTCATGAAGACGTCGTCCCTGGAGGGGCCGTTGGCGTACACGGCCGCGTCGCCGCCCGTCTGGAGCGCGTACCACTGATCCACGATCAGACAGTCCACTCCCCAGGTGCTCGGGTCGGCGGCGTTGCTGCCGGGGTCCCGGTTCACGACGGTGATGGCGTGTCCACGGGCGGTGACGCCGTTGGGGGTCATGCCGAACCACTCCACGGGCGTGTTCTTGGGCAGGGGCGTGTTCCTGCCCACCAGCATGGCGATGGTGGCGCAGGTGAAGCCTTCGCAGTACGAGTAGAAGGCGGCGCCCTTGGCTCTGTTCGCGCCCCATTCGAGATAGCCCGCGGTCACGTCCTCCAGCGTGTTCTGGTTGGGCTGGTACCGGGCGCCGACCCCGGTCGGCGGTGATGCCAGCCTGCGGAAGTCGGCCAGACCGAACTGGACCTTGGCCTCTTCCACGGCCAAGGAGCCGCTGCCGGTGGGCCGGCCTATGCCGGACGCGTTGATCTCCGGCCAGGCGTTGGCGACGAACACGCCCTGGGCCGCGGTGTTGGGGAAGTTCAGGGGGCCGAAGCCCTGGTTCGGGGCGAGGGCGGAACGGGAGATGCGCTGGTTGATCTGGTCGTTCAACGGCATCCGGAGGGTCTCCGATTCGTCGTACGCCCGCCCGGCCCGCCCGGACGGCGCGAAGTCCAACCCACTTTCGTCGACTCCGCACCGGTTCGGGCCCGGTTACCGGATGATCCGCCGCAACTCCGTCCCGGGGCGGCAGGGCCCGGGACGGACTGCGCGCACAGGATCCGTTTCCGGTGCTCCCGTCCGGTACGTGAAACGGCCCGGGCGCCCCGGAACGGCATCGGGCGCGGGGTGCGCCGCCGCACACCCCGCGCCCGTACGGTCAGCGGATCAGCAGTAGAGGTTGCTGCCGGTGGGCACGCCGAGGAGCTGGGTGAAGCGGGTGTAGTTGTTCACCCGGCTCTGCACCTGCGCAGGGTTGCCGCCGTTGCACTCCAGCGAGCCGTTGATGGACCGGATCGTCTGGCCGAACCCGGCGCCGTTCACCATCGCGGCGTGACCGGTCATCGTGCCCGGGCCGGACTGGGTGTTCCAGTACCAGAGGGCGGTCTTCCAGGCGACGGCCGCGTCGGTCTGGACGAGCGACGGGTTCTGGAGGAGGTTGATGCCGAGCGCGTCACCGGCGGCCTTGTAGTTGAAGTTCCAGCTCAGCTGGATGGGCCCGCGGCCGTAGTACGCGGCCTGACCGGCGGGGCAGCCGTAGGGCTGGTTGCGGTCGCAGTAGTGCGGGTAGTTCGCGGTGTTCTGCTCCACGATGTAGTAGAGCCCGCCGGTCTCGTGGCTGATGTTGGCGAGGAAGGCCGCGGCCTCCTGCTTCTTGAGCGTGTCACTGCCGGTGTTGGCGAAGGCCGGGTAGGCGCTGAGCGCGGCCGTCAGACCGGAGTAGGTGTAGAAGGGGTTCCGGTTCGGGAACATCTGGTTGAACTGGGCCTCGGTGACGACGAAGGGCCCGGGCTCACCGGGGTTCTCGTTGCCGGGGCTACAGGTGTGCGGGTTCCAGAACCAGGTGCTGACGGTCGGGTCGTAGCCGGGGTTCGCGTGCTCCGCGATGTAGTAGTTGCCGTCCCGGTACTTCACGATGGCGCCGACGTTGTAGTAGGTGCCCTGCTGCCAGTTGGGGGCGGTGGTACACGCGTCGGCAGCGGCTGTTGTCTTCGCCTTGGGGGTCGCGGCGGCCGCACTGTTCGGTACGAGTCCGATGGTGACCAGGCCCGCGGTGGCGGTGACGGCGACGACGAGCGCCTTGAGGCGGTCGCGGGTGCGTTGGGCAAGCACGAGTAGTCCTCCTCCGTGCTTCAACGGCCGGGCACGGAACGGAGCGTGGGGGCTCGTGGGGGTTCCGGTTCGGCCGTGGTGTGGGGGTAGTTTCCCCCTCACTGAACCGCTCGGGGCGGGCCCGCGTCAAGGTATAGACCAATCGAATGTCCCGCGGGGGAAGGTCAGTTGGACGCGTCCCGGGCGGTGGCGACGAAGGCTCTCCAGGTGGCGGGGGTGACGGTGAGAACGGGGCCGTCGGTGACCTTGGAGTCGCGGATGTGGATGGCGGAGGGCTCAGTGGCCACTTCGACGCAGACCTCGCCCGGCTCTTCGGTGCTGTAGCTGGACTTGAACCACTTGAGTGCCGCGCTCATTGCTCTCCCAGTAGACGATCCAACAGGTGTTTGGTTTCAACCAGGTTGAGGGCCTGCGTCCGCAGCATCGCATACTTCTGGGACAGGATGCTGATCTGATCCGGGCTGCGGAGGATCTGGCTCCGACCGTGCCCGTCGGCGTAGGCGAGCTGCTGATGTTCGGGGGTTTCGACTAAGACGAATGGGCCGCTGTGGCCCGCGTGTCCAGTAGTGCCGAGTGGCATGACCTGAATGCTGATACCCGGCAGGTCCGCGCAGGCCCGAATGTGACGCAGTGTCTCCGCGTGGACGCTGCTGCCCCCGAGCCTCTCCATGAGCACGACTTCGGTGAAGATGAAACTGATCGTGGTCGGGTTGTCCCGATGCAGGATGTCCTGGCGGCTGATGCGCCGGGCCACCAGCCTTTCGACCTCGTCTGTGGAGTAGGCGGGGACGCGACACAGGTAGACCGCACGGGCGTACTCGGGCGTCTGTAGCAGCCCTGGCAGTACTTGGTTCTCGTAGAACGAGAGGGCTAGCGCTTCCCTCTCCATGTCCAGATACTGTTCGGCGTGTGCCGGGATCATGTCGATCTCCGGCATGTTCTGCACTGCGACGACCAGCGCGCCTTTGGTGCCAAGAAGCTCGTCCAGTCTCTCGGCGTAGTCGAGCTTCAACGCCCGGCGACCCTGTTCGATCGACGCCACTGTCTCCAGGCTGATGCCGAGGTGCTCGGCGAGCTGCTCCTGCGTCAGGTGGGCGGCCTTGCGGAACAACGCCACTTGTTTGCCGACGAGCATGAGCGCGGACGCATTTCTCCGCTGCTGTTTCCTTGTGTACATACCTCATCAACTCCCCTACCCATGAGGGGAGTCACGCCCTGCGTACCCGTACAAATGAAATGTACGGGTGGACCCACTGCATTCCGGGGTCCACCGGCCGCCACGATCCCGCCATGAACGTGCTCTTCCCGCCCCCCTCCTTCCCCGTCCTCCGCGAGCGCTTCTACCCCCGCGCCCGCCAGACGGTCCCCGCCGCCCGGGAGTTCGTCCGCAGTGTCGTACGGGACTGGGTGCCGGCCGCCCGGCTCGACGACGTCCTTGTCTGTGTCAGCGAGCTGACCACCAATGCCGTACGGCACGGCGTACCGCCCGGCCGGGGCTACCGGATCCGGATCTGCCGCTTCCCGGACGGACTGCTGCGGATCGAAGTCCACGACAGCGGTGACGGCTTTGCGCTCCCTCCCGTCCCGGCGCCCGCCGGGGACGCCGACGAGGAGTCCGGGCGGGGGCTGCTGATCGTGGATGCCCTCGCGGACAAGTGGGGCGTCGGTGAGCGGCTGCCGGGGAAGGTCGTGTGGTGCGAGTTCGCCGCGGGTGTCAGCGGCGCGGGGTGAGCAGGTCGGGCAGGCGGGTGAGGCCGTCCGCGCCGTAGCCCTCCTCGACCGCGCGGTTGATCAGACGCTCCAGCGGCTGGAAGAACTCCGTCGGGATGCCCTCGTCGGAGAGGGTGTTCAGCAGGTTGGGCAGGGCGGCCTGGTTCACGGCGAGGCTTGAGACGTCGGTGAGGTGCTCGCCGGTGTCCAGGGCCTCCGCTTCGTCGGTGATGAACAGCGCCATGGCGTTGAGCCACTCCCGCAGGGGGTCCGCGAGGTCTTTCGCGGGGATGCCGGCCGCCTTGGCCAGGGCGAAGGCGTGCATGGTGCCGATGCCCATGCCGTACATGCCGATGAGGAGGGCGAAGTCGTACAGGGCGGCCCGCCCCGCGTCCTCACCGACGTAGCGTGCGCCGCCCAGCGCGCCGAAGGTGCCCTCGTACTCCTCGAACGCCTTCGGGTCGCCGCTGTAGAAGACGTACGCGTCCGGCCCGGCGATCATCTGCGGGCTCGCCATGATCCCGCCGTCCAGGTAGCGCGCACCGTGCCCGGCGGCCCAGGCGGCCAGTTCACGGCCCTGGGCGGGGGTCCCGTTGGTGAGGTTGGCGATCGTAAGGCCGCGGAGGCTCCCGGCAACGGGCTCCAGGATGCCGCGGACGTTGTCGTTGGTGGTCAGGCAGAGAACGAGGAGTTCGCTCGCGCCCACCGCCCCGGCGACGTCCGCGGCGGGCTCCGCGCCCTGGGCCACCAGCGGACCGGTCTTTGCGGCGGTGCGGTTCCAGACGGTCACCGGATGCCCGGCCTTCAGAAAGGCGGCGGCGAGGGCCGAGCCCATCATGCCGAGACCCAGGACGGAGACGGCGGGCTTGGCGACAGACATAAGGGTGCTCCCTGGGAAAGTGAGGTGGAGGGGGTTCCTGATCGGAGGACTCCATTCTCGAATTCCGGAAGGGCCTTCACAAGTACCGACTAATTAGTGGGCTACTTACCGAAAGGTGAGTAACGGGCCGCGGGAGCACCAGCCGAGAGGTCCGTTCAGTCCCGGGCGCCCTCCCCTTGGTCGGGGCCTGCGGTTACCGTCCGGGTGGACCCGTCGGCATCGGAGGACTGCACCGGGAGCCGTACCGCGATGAGATCACCGACGCCCGCGACCTCGTTCAGCGCGTCGGCCAGTGCCAGCATCACCCGCCGTACCGCTTCGATCTCCTTGCGCAGCTCGGCGGCCCGGTCCCAGCGGCGTTCGTGCGAGACGGGGTCGACGTGCTCGGAGCGGAGGTTCTCATGCGCCGCGAGGAGGGGGTGCCACTTGCTGAGCAGCGGGCGTACGCAGAGATTGAGCACGGTGACCGCGAGCGCCCCGAACGTCACCTGGCCCGCCGGGACCCGGGGTGCGACCGCCGGACCGTAACGGCGCAGGATGTCCCGTGTCGTACCGAAGACGGTGTACAGGGACGACAGCGCCTCCCGCAGCAGGCCTTCGTCCTCCTTGAGTTCGACGACGGAGATCCGGGTGGCCAGCTCGACGTACAGCTCCCAGGCCGCGTCGCGTTCGGCCTCATCCGGCTCCCAGACCCCTGATATCTCGCCCACCAGCGGGATCGCCAGCTTCACGCTGATCTGACGGGGTACGAAGGCGCTGCTCCGGCCCCCTCCGGTCCGCCTCTGCCTCTGACGCATATCCACAACCTTCCCTGCGGCCGAACATGGCATGTCACTCTATGAGTTGGTGCGAGTCGCACAAGTGCAGTCCATGCCGGGGGGATGGATGAAGAGGGACGGCTTCATTTCGTACAGCCACAAAAGGGACATCGAGCTGGCGCAGGCGTTACAGCGCGGGCTCCACCAGTTGGCCCGGCCGTGGACGAGACGGCCCGTCCTCAGTGTCTTCCGGGACACGACCAGCCTGTCCGCCAACCACGATCTGTGGTCGTCGATCCTCAAAGAGCTGGAGCAGACCCGGTACTTCATCTATCTGGCCTCACCGGAGGCCGCCCAGTCACGCTGGGTCCGCAAGGAGATCCAGTTCTGGCTGGACAACCGCCCACTGGACCGCTTCCTGATCGCGGTCAGCTCGGGGAAGGTGGTGTGGGACCAAGAGGCCGGGGACTTCGACTGGGAGCGGACGGACGCTCTGCCCGATCTGCTGCGGGGGCAGTTCACGACCGAACCCCTGTGGGTGGACCTGACCCGGATCCGGGAAGGCAGCAAATACTCCCTGCGGCAGGCGGAGTTCCGGGATGCGGTCGGGACCCTGGCCGCGCCGCTGCACGGAGTCGGCAAGGACGCGCTCGACAGCGAGGACATCCGGCAGCACCGTCTCTCGGCCCGACTGCGGCGTGGCGCGATCTCGGGTCTGGTGGTGCTGCTGGTCACGGCGCTGGCGGCGGGCGGTCTCGCGTTACAGCAGCGGAACGAGGCGCTGAACCGGGCGCGGACCTCGGCGTCACAGGCGCTGGCGGCGCGGGCGCTGGAGACGCTGGACGCGGATCCGCGGAAGGCGGCGCAGTTCGCGCTGTACGCGGAGAAGGTCAAGCCGACGGCTGATTCGGCGCAGGCACTGGCGGCGACCGTGGCGGCCAACAGCCATGTGGAGCGCCATCTGAAGCCCGGCTCCGACAAGGTGAGTGCATTCATCGGCTCGCGGTCCCGGCCGCCGGCCCAGGTCGCGATCAGCCGAGACGGCGGAATACTCGCCTACTACGCAGCCTCCGGCTCCGACCGGGTGCATATCTACGACATCCGGGCCGGACGGCAGCTGAAGACCCTCCCGGCGCGTTACAACGGGGCGGTCGGGGGGAGACTCGAACTCAGCTCGGACGGCGCCGTGCTGGCCGTGGAAGGAGTGCAACACCTGGTCGAAGTGTGGGATGTGCGGAAGGCCCGGCTGCTGCGTTCCAGAACGATGGGTAACCCGGAGGATCTCAGCAACGTCGAGACGAATCTGCGGGCGATGGCCCTCTCCTCGGACGGCCGTCGGCTCGCCACTGCGCAGGCCACTTCGGGTACGCGTGAACTCCACATCAGCATTCTGGACACAGTGACAGGGCAGGTCGTCCACGAGGATTCGACGGGTTCCGAGGGAGTGCACATCGGTCTTGCCTTTGTGAAGGACAGCCACCGGTTGCTTGCGCTCGACGCGCTGGAGGGTTCGACCCGCGTCCACGACCCGTTGCGCGGCACCTGGAGCACCGCCAGGAAACTGGACGGATACCCTGCGAAGCCCAGGGACGTCGATACGGAAGTGTCCTCCGGAGCCGAACAGGCCGCGCTCGTGTTCCCGGACGGGAGAACGCAGCTCTGGGACCTCGTCACCGGCAGACGGATCGCCTCTCTGGCGACGGACGGGCCCGACATCATGACCCTCCCGGATCCTGAAGTCCGTCTTCTCGCCGGGGCTCGGGGCGGAACGGTGACGATGTACGACCGGAAGCTGGGACAGGACCGGGTGCTCGGGGCCTTCAGCTTCCCGGTCCAGAATCTGGCGGTCTCCGGAGACGGCCGGTGGGTGGCTGCCGGGTCGGACGACGGCGCGATCTCCCTCTTCTCCACGGACGCCCGGCGTGCCGGTGCGGTGCTTCCGAACACGGACGGGCTGAAGGCCGGGGCACTGTCGTCGGACGGTCGGGTCGCCCTCCGCATCCTGCGCCGGCAGCCGGTGGATGTATGGACGGTCGGCAAGGGCGAAGGAGGGCTGAAGCGGGTCGTCCGGCTGCCGACGGTGTTCAACGACGAACGCCCGGACATCGGCGTGACGGTGACGTCCGACGGAGCCCGGCTGGCCTCACTGGAACGCGGAGAACTGCGGATGTGGGACACCCGCACGGGTCGGATGATCGGTGATCCCGTTGTGTACAGGCCCATGCTGGGGTCTCGCTTCGGCAGTCAGCTCTTCTTCCTGGCCGATGACGTCCATCTGGTGGGTGTCTGGGAGGAGGGCGTGCTGATCGTCGACTCGCGGACCGGAAAGGTCCGGCAGCAGTTGTACCGGAAAGCCGACGCCACCCAGTTGGTGGTCAGCGGCGACCGGGAGCACCTGGTGCTGCTGGACACATCGGCGGACGAGGTCTCGGTGTGGCGGTCGGCCGGTGAGGCGCGGCTGGAGAAGGTACGCACGGTGGGCGTCGACGGCGAGGCGGATGACGTGTCGTTGAGCCACAGTGGCAAGAAGGCCGCAGTGCTTGCCGGGGACGGCAGGATCTCCTTCATCGACACCCCCTCGGGGCGGATCACCGACGGTGCCGTGCTGTCGCAGTCCGGACGCGGATCGGTGGTCTTGAGCCGGGACGGCAGGATCGCCGCCCGGGCTTTCAGCTCCCGCGACGATGTGGGAGTGCGCTTCTGGGACACGGGCGGCGGAGATGCGCTGGGGACCTGGCCACTGAGGCTTGGCGCCACCGGGGCGGAGAAGGGACCACGGGCGGACCCGCTCCTCGGTGAAGAGGACGTGCAGATCGCCCCGTCCCCCGACGGAGGCTTCCTCACCCTGGGGATCGACGGCTCCCTGGTCCGGCGGACCCTGGACCCCGATGTCTGGCGCCGGGACCTGTGCTCTCTGGCCCCGGATCCGCTGCCGAAGGCCGAGTACGAACGGTATCTCGGTGATCTCTCGGTGGGCCGCCCCTGCCCGGCCTGAGGCGGTCCTCCCCGGCCGGCGGCATGGTCCCGTACCGGCTGGCGGGGGAACCCCGTCCGGCGCACCCTGGGAGGTGGACAAGGGTGGAGGTGGTCCGTCATGCGCGCACAGACGCTTGTCGGGTGGCATGTCGAGATGGAGTTCCGGGAAGACGGCGACCGGACGAAGGCCGCCGCGATGGTCCGGCTGTCCGACGGGACCGAGATCAGAGGGCACGGGAACGCCCAGCGGCATCCCACGGACGCGGAGCAGCTGCGGGTCGGGGAAGAGATCGCCGGGGCGCGGGCGCTGATGGAGATCGCGTCGCAGCTGTTGCAGAAGGCGCACCACGAGATCGACGAGGCGTCGGGGCGGACCTCGCATCCGCTGAACTGATCCGACCCGGCGTTGATCGTTTGTTTATCAGACATCGTTGTCGCGCTGTCACTCTCGGCGCATGCGACAACACAGACACAGACGTATACAGGGTGGGCTGCTGAGCGCGGCGCTGCTGGCCGGAGCCCTGGCGGCGGTACCCGCGCAGGCCGCGACCGCGCCGGATCCCGGGGCGGTGCGGGCTGCCTCCGTACCGACCGGGCAGGCCGTCCTGCTGCAGAACATCAGGAACGGTGCCCAGTTGGGGATCACGGCCACCGGGGGCGGCAATATCGCCGAGGCGCGGGCCCCTCAGGGGGACAACCACAACCAGGCGTGGGTACTGGAGCGGACGCCGGGTGGGACGTATCTGCTGCGCAACAGCGAGCTGCGGAACTTCTGCCTGGTCCGGGATCCGGAGCCACTGGCCGGGCTCTGCGACGAGCCCGGTGCCCCGTGGGACGTCCAGCGGATCGGTGACGGCGAGTACTGGATCAAGGAGCCGGGGGCCGACCGGTATCTGACCAGTTCGACGGAGATCAGCAAGAGTGAGAAGCAGGCCGATCTGAGGATGGGGACGGACGGGGACGACCGGGGGACCTGGTTCATGACCCCCGTCGACTGGCCCCGGCAGCCCATGCCGCCGCAGGACCGGCGGACGCTGGAGCACATGACGTATCTGACCGCCCACAACGCGATGATCAACAAGGAGGACGGGTACAGCACCGTCGCGCCCAATCAGCCGCATTCGATGGAACGTCAGCTCGCCGACGGAGTCAGGGCGCTGATGCCCGACGTCAACGCCCAGGTGGTCAACGGGGCCATTTGGCTCTGTCACGGCGGGAGCTGCGGCGGCGTTCCGAACCCGAACAACAACCTGGCGACGATGCTGGGGACGCTGAAGACCTTCCTCGACGCCAACCCCTCCGAGATCGTCTCCGTCTTCATCGAGGATCAGTCGAGCCTGAGCAACGAGGACTATGAGCGGTACGGGCTGAATCTCGTGCCGGGCGTGAAAGACCTGCTGTTCGTGCCCGACGACTCGGTGGTGCCCGACGGGCTGAAACAGGGCTGGGACGTCCATCGCAACGGCTGGCCGCTGCTCAAGGACATGATCGCCAAGAACAAGCGGCTGCTGATCTTCTCGGGGAACACGGGCCGGCAGTCCATCGGCTTCATGGCGGACCAGCGCTGGCGGGTCGAGAACCACTGGTCCATGGGCCTCGGTCTGGGCAACTCCGACTGGGCCTGTTTTTCGCGCTGGGGAAACAAGCCGCTCGGAGCCCGGCCCTCCGGGAAGTTCCGGCCGCTGTTCTTCATGAACCACTTCCGCGATGTGCCGATGGCGCCGACGTACACGACGGACAACGAGAAGATGAGGCAGCGGGCCGAGAACGTGTGCACCACGGCCGCCCGCCGCAAGCCGAACTTCGTCGCCGTCGACCAGTACAAGAGCGGCGATCTGTTCCCGCAGATCGCGCACATGAACACGTACTGGTACCAGGCGCAGGCCGCCCCCGGCTCCGGCGGCGGACAGCAGCCCGATCCGGGGACGCCCGCCGGTGACCCCTTTGACAACGGTGTCGACCGGCGCGGTCCCAAGCCCGCCGAGGGTGTTCCCCATCCGTCCTGCCGTCCCGAGGGGATGATCCCGACCGCCGGGGCGTCCGCCCGCTACTGCGACGTGTACGACAAGGAGGGGCGGGAGTGGCTCGGCGGCGCCGGGCACGACCGGCGGATCGTCGGCTACTTCAACGCCACCCGCAACGGCACCGACGGCCGCCCCCGCTATCTGGTGAAGAACATCCCCTGGAGCCGGGTCACCCATATCAACTACGCCTTCGCCCGGATCGAAGGGAACCGGATATCCGTCGGTGACGAGGGCGCGGCGAACAATCCTGCGACCCGGATGACGTGGCCCGGTGTGACCGGCGCGGAGATGGACCCGGGGCTGCCGTACCAGGGCCACTTCAACCAACTGGCCAAGTACAAGAAGCGGCATCCGCAGGTCAAGGCGCTGCTCGCGGTCGGCGGCTGGGCCGATACCAAGGGCTTCTACGCGATGGCCACCAACGCCGACGGTTCGGTGAACCAGGCCGGGATCGACGCCTTCGCGGACTCCGCCGTGGACTTCCTCGGCCGCTACGGGGCCGCGTTCGACGGTATCGACATCGACTACGAGTACCCGACGGCCATGCCCGACAGCGGGAACCCCGACGACTGGGGTGTTGCCAACCCCCGCCGCAAGGGACTCCAGGCCGGCTACAACGCGCTGATGAAGACCCTGCGGGAGAAGCTCGACCGGGCCGGTGAGTCCCGGGGCCGCTACTACCTGCTGACCTCCGCGGCCTCCGCGTCCGGGCATCTGGTGCGCGGCTACGACGCCGGACAGGCCCTCGGCTACCAGGACTACGTCAATGTCATGACGTACGACCTGCACGGCTCCTGGAACCAGTACGTCGGCCCGCAGGCGCCGCTCTACGACGACGGGCGCGACGGTGAACTCGCCGCGGCCGGGGTCTACGACTCCGTCGGCAAACCCGAGTACGGCAAGACCGGCTACTTCAACGTCGACTGGGCGTACCACTACTACCGGGGCGCCCTCCAGCCCGGCCGGATCAACCTCGGGATCCCGTACTACACGCGCGGCTGGCGCGATGTCCAGGGCGGCACCGACGGACTGTGGGGCACCGCCCCGCTGCCCGACCAGAGCGGCTGTCAGCCCGGCACCGGCACCCGCGGATTCTGCGGCAACGGAGCCGTCGGCATCGACAACCTCTGGCACGACACCAGCCGCGGACGGGAGGTCGCCGCGGGCTCCAACCCGCTCTGGCACGTCCGCAACCTCCAGAACGGCCGCGCCGGGGACTACCTGAGGGCCTACGGCCTCGACCCGGACGCCCCGCCGAACCGTCTCACCGGCAGCTACCAGCGCAAATACAGCAACGCGCTGGAGTCGATGTGGCTGTGGAACGCCGAGAAGAAGGTCTTCCTGACCGCCGAGGACGAGCAGAGCATCGACGCCAAGATCCGCTATGTGAAGGACAAGGGCATCGGCGGCGTCATGATGTGGGAACTCGCCGGTGACCTGGGCCGCGGCCCGGACGGCAGCTACGGCATGGGCCATGAGCTGACCAACCGGATCGACGACTCCCTGCGCGGCGCGGGCGGCTACGTCAAGGAGCGGACCGACGGCACCGTCCCGCCCGACCAGGTCGTCGACGTCGGCGTCGAGTTCGCGGACTTCCCGACCGCCGAGGCCGACCTCTGGCCCCAGCAGCCCAAACTGCGGATCACCAACCGCAGTACGAGGCCGCTGCCGTCCGGCACCGAAATCGCCTTCGACATCCCCACCAGCGCCCCGGCGCTGCTGAAGGACGACAACTGGCAGGAGCTGAAGGACGTGCTCAAGCCCGGTCACACCGGGCCCAACGCGGGCGGTCTGAAGGGCACCTTCCACCGGGTGACGCTGAAACTCGGCTACTGCGAGAGCGTTCCGGCGGGCGCCACCCGCGATATCGGCCTCAAGTACTTCCTGCCGGTGACCGGGCCCGCGAACATCACCCTGCGGTTCGGGGACGGGGTGTACGGCTCCACCCAGGACCGCCGCCGGGGCGCCACGACCACCCAACCCCCGGCGGGCAGCGGCAGCGGACCCGCCTGCCAGGCGGAGCCCTGGAGCGCCGACCGTACCTACAACCCCGCCTGGGCGCCGTTCGCGCTCTGGCGCACCGGCGACGGCTACAAAATCCAGGACGTCAACAGCTCGCTGGTCCTGGACCATCCGGGCAGCTGGACCACCACCCATCTCGTCGACTCCCAGGACGGCAACCGGAACCAGATCTGGAAGATCACCCCGGACGGCTCCACCGGCCGCTTCCGGATCACCTCCGACAGCGGTGGCCGGGACCAGTGCCTGGGCGCGGAGAACCGGCTCGCCGAACTGTCGGTGAAGAACTGCGACGGCAGCGCGGCACAGTCGTGGAGCTTCACCGACGACAAGGGCGCCCCGGTCGCGGGCATCCCGGCCGACGGAAAGGCACACGGGCTGCTCGCCGCACGAGGCCATGCCGCCGAACCGCGCAACAGCGGCACCACGGTCCGTACGAAGATGGTCGCGGGCGATCCGACGGGTGTGACCCGGACGGTCGTCTCGTACGGCGGCCACTGGTGGAAGGCCAAGTTCTGGACGAAGGGGAATGCGCCGAACGCGGCGGACGCCCGTAATCCGTGGACCAGGCTGGGGCCGGTGGGCTAGACAACCGGGCTATGAGAAGGGGGCGTCACCGCGGTGTGCGGTGACGCCCCTCTCGGCTGGAGGTGTCAGAGACGCTCGGGGGTACGGATCCCCAGCAGCGCCATGCCCTGCTGCAGCGTGCGGCCCGTCAGCTCCACCAGGAAGAGACGGTTCTCGACCAGCTCCGGGGCGTTCTCCGAGCTGAGGACCTGGCACTTGTCGTAGAACGTCGTGAGGTGGGACGCGAGCTGGTAGAGGTACGCGGCCAGCTTGTGCGGCTCGTACGTACCGGCGACCTCCGCGACCACCTCACCGAACAGGTCGACATGGAGCGCGAGGGCCCGCTCGGCCGGATGCAGCTCCAGCTCCGGGTGGGCGGCCGGCTTCGCGTCGCCCGCCTTGCGGAGGATGGACCGGATCCGGGCGTACGCGTACTGGAGGTAGACCGACGTGTCGCCGTTGAGCGACACCATCTGGTCCAGGTCGAACTTGTAGTCCCGGACCGCGGACGTCGACAGGTCGGCGTACTTGATGGCGCCGATGCCGACGTACCGGCCGTTCTCGACGATCTCCTCCTCGCCCAGGCCGACCTTCTCCGCCTTCTCCCGCACCACGGCCGTGGCCCGGTCGACGGCCTCGTCGAGCAGGTCGACCAGTTTGACCGTCTTGCCCTCACGGGTCTTGAACGGCTTGCCGTCGGCGCCCAGGACCGTACCGAAGGCGAGCTGGACGGCTCGGACCTCGTCCGTCAGCCAGCCGGCCCGGCGCGCCGTCTCGAAGACCATCTTGAAGTGCATCGACTGGCGGACGTCGACCACGTAGATCAGATTCCGGGCGCCCAGCTTGCCGACCCGGTCGCGGATCGCGGACAGATCGGTCGCCGCATAGCCGAAGCCGCCGTTGGACTTCTGGACGATCAGCGGGGTCGGCTCGCCGTCCGGGCCCTTGATGTCGTCGAAGAAGACACAGAGCGCGCCGTCGGAGCGGACCGCGACCCCGGACTCCTCCAGCAGCCGGCAGGTCTCGGCGAGCATGTCGTTGTAGCCGGACTCACCGACGATGTCCTCGTCCGCGATCTCCATGTCCAGCTTCTCGAAGACCGAGTTGAAGTAGATCTTCGACTCGTCGACGAACCGCTGCCACATGGCGAGCGTCGCCGGGTCACCGGACTGGAGGGCGACCACCCGGTCCCGGGAGCGGGCCTTGAACTCCTCGTCGGAGTCGAAGTGCGCCCGGGCCGCCTTGTAGAGGCGGTCGAGGGAGGACATGGCCTCCTCGCCGGAGACCTCGGAGCCCTCCCGGTGGTCCAGCTCGTGCGGGTGCTCCTCCAGATACTGGATGAGCATGCCGAACTGGGTGCCCCAGTCGCCGATGTGGTGGCGGCTGATCACCTTCTCGCCGGTGAACTCCAGGATGTTCACCATCGCGGCGCCGATGACGGCGGAGCGGAGGTGGCCGACGTGCATCTCCTTGGCGACGTTCGGCTGGGCCCAGTCGATCACGGTCGTGCCCGGGTCGGCCGTGAGCGCGACGCCGAGCCGGTCGTCGGCGGCGCGGGCCGCCAGCGTCCCGATGATCGCCGCGTCCGAGACCGTGATGTTCAGGAAGCCGGGGCCGGAGACCTCGACCTCCCGCAGCACCTCGTCACTCTCCGTACCCAGGGCGTCGACGACCTTGGCCGCCAGCTCCCGCGGATTGCCCTTGAGCTGCTTGGCGAGCGCCAGGATCCCGTTGGCCTGGAAATCGGCCCGGTCGCTTCGTCGCAGCAGCGGGTCGGCGGAACCGGCCTCCGGCAGGGCTGCCGAGAGGGCGTTCGCCAGACGCTGCTGCACGTTCGACGCGAGGGAAGGGACCGAGGCCATGAGCTTCCGTTTCTGGTGCTGGGGATCTGTGGCGTTCTGTGGTGCGGGGCCGCGTACGGAGACGGACCCCGGCAGCCCAGTGTCCCACGCGGCGGAGATCGTCCTCCCCCGGATAAACGGGGCGACGGGCGGTGGCTTCCGTCTGGGAGAATGGGTGGACCCGGTGTGGAGGCCGAGACGGGCGCCGCCGGGAAAGCCGACGTGGAAGAAGGGCGTAAGGACGTGCCGACCGTGGCTCAGAGCACTACCGAGACCGACTGGGTCTCCCGTTTCGCAGACGAGGTCATCGCGGATTCGGAGCGGCGTGCCCCGGGCAAACGAATCGTCGTCGCGTCCGGGATCTCCCCCTCCGGCCCGGTCCACCTGGGCAATCTGCGCGAGGTCATGACCCCGCACCTGGTCGCCGACGAGATCCGGCGCCGCGGGCACGAGGTCCGCCATCTGATCTCCTGGGACGACTACGACCGCTTCCGCAAGGTCCCCGCCGGGGTCGAGGGTGTCGACGAGTCCTGGGGCGAGCACATCGGCCGCCCGCTGACCTCGGTGCCCGCGCCCGAGGGATCGCCGTACCCGAACTGGGCCGAGCACTTCAAGGCCGCGCTGATCACCTCGCTGGACGAGCTGGGCGTGGTCTACGAGGGCATCAGCCAGACCGAGATGTACACCTCGGGCGCGTACCGCGAGCAGGTCCTGCTGGCGATGCGGCACCGGGCCGATATCGACGCGATCCTCGGCCGCTACCGCACCAAGAAGGGCGCGGGCGGCGCGAAGAAGTCGCAGAAGCCCGTCGACGAGGCCGAGCTGGATGCGGCGGAGGGCTCCGGCGCTGCGGCCGAGGACGACGGTACGGGTTCGGCCGGCTACTTCCCGTACAAGCCGTACTGCGGAAGCTGCAACCGTGACCTGACGGTCGTCACCGCCTACGACGACGACACCACCGAGCTGACGTACAACTGCACCGCCTGCGGTTTCACCGAGACGGTCCGGCTGTCCGAGTTCGACCGCGGCAAGCTGGTGTGGAAGGTCGACTGGCCGATGCGCTGGGCGTACGAGGGCGTGGTCTTCGAGCCGTCCGGCGTCGACCACAGCTCCCCGGGCTCCTCCTTCCAGGTGGGCGAGTTCATCTGCCCGCTGTTCGGCTGGGAGCGGCCGATCGGCCCGATGTACGCCTTCGTCGGCATCAGCGGCATGGCGAAGATGTCGTCCTCCAAGGGCGGGGTCCCCACCCCGGCGGACGCCCTGAAGATCATGGAGGCGCCGCTGCTGCGCTGGCTGTACGCGCGCCGCCGCCCCAACCAGTCGTTCAAGATCGCCTTCGACCAGGAGATCCAGCGGCTGTACGACGAATGGGACAAGCTCGCGGCCAAGGTCGCGGACGGCTCGGTGCTGCCCGCCGACGCGGCGGCGTACAGCCGGGCGGTACGCACCGCGGAGGGCGAGCTGCCGGCGACGCCGCGCCCGATGCCGTACCGCACCCTGGCGTCCGTCGTCGACATCACCGGCGGCCACGACGAGCAGACCATCCGCATCCTCAGCGAACTGGACCCGGCGAACCCGGTCGGCTCCCTGGACGAGGTGCGGCCGCGGCTCGACCGCGCCGAGAACTGGATCACGACCCAGGTCCCGGCGGACGCCCGTACCGTCGTCCGCGACACCCCGGACGCCGAACTGCTGTCCTCCCTGGACGCCGACGCCCGCCGCTCGCTGGAGCTGCTGGTGGAGGGGCTGGAGTCGCACTGGTCCCTGGAGGGGCTGACGACGCTGGTGTACGGCGTCCCGAAGGTGATGGCGGGCCTGGCGCCGGACGCCAAGCCGACGCCGGAGCTGAAGGTCGCGCAGCGGGAGTTCTTCGCGCTGCTGTACCGGCTGCTGGTGACGCGCGAGACGGGTCCGCGCCTGCCGACGCTGCTGCTGGCGGTGGGGGCGGAGCGGGTGCGGAAGCTGGTGACGGGGTAGTCGCTCGCGTTCCGAGCGGGACGGTGAGGGCCCGGGAGCGCTGCTCCCGGGCCCTCCGCCGTGTGGTGCGGGGGCGGCTATCCGAGGCGCTTCATCCGGTGCCAGCCGGCACCGATGACGGTCGCCGGACCGCCGCCGGTGGGCGTGCTCGCGTAGTAGCGGAGACCGCCGTCGGGGGTGGTGGCCCAGATATCCGGGACTCCGTTGTCGTCGACATCGGGGGTGCCCAGCATCATGGGGATGTTGGCGGCGGTCCAGCTGGTGCCGTACGTGGCGTCAGCCCCGTTCAGCGAGTTCGCGGCGCTCGACAGCGAACCGAGGTCGGTGCCGCCGCCAGAGGTCGGCTTGCCGTGCCGGATCATCAGCATCCCGTTGGTACTGGCGGCGAAGGACCGGTACACCAGGTCCGCGGCGCCGTCGCTGTTGAAGTCACCGACGTTGACGATGTCGCGTTCGGTCCAGTTCTCGGCGAAGCGGAACGCGGTGGTGAACGCGGATCCGGTGTAGCCGCCGAAGACCCAAAGGGCGTCGCCCGCAGTGACGAACAGCTCGGGACGCCGGTCGCCGCTGATATCGCCGACGGCGAGGATCTGGGTGAAGGCCGAAGGCGCGGGCACCGTGGCGTCCACGGTGATGTGGGCCTCGGTGCGCTTGGCGATGTCGACGCTGCCGTAGCCGTCGCCGCGGTAGATGTAGAGCTTGCCGTCGGGCATCCGGGCGACCAGGTCCTGGATGCCGTCGGCACCGGTGAAGTCGCCGTTGTGGCTGATCAGGGCCGGGTTGTTCCCGGTCGAATCCACCCAGTGGTAGCCGTAGTCCGCTTTGCCGTCCTCGTTCTCGTCCGTGTCGATCGGCTTGCCGTCGTCATGGGCCGCGGACATCGACGCGTCCATCTCGCCGCTCCGCTCGGAGGGGAAGAGACGCAGATCGCCGTGGCCGTCGATGGCGTACAGATCGGGGATCTTGTCGCCGGTGACATCGCCCGGGGAATCCGCCTTCTCGCCCGGTGTGACGTAGTGAAGATATTTGGACGCCGTCAGCGACATATTGCCCGCGGTGTCGGCAGCCTTTACATAGAGGACGTTCGGACCGGCGTTCGGCGGTTTGAGCATAATTCCGGCCGCGCCCTGGGCGACGGTGGCGCTGCGCTCGGCGACATAGGCCTCGCGGTTGAACGACCAGTAGAACTTGTCCGTCCCGGCGCCGCCGGTCGCGGCGGGCTTGATGACGAACTTGCCCGCGATACCGAACCGGATACTGCTCCATTTTCCGCCGGTCCCGTCGTCCTCCGGGAATTCGGTGGATTCGACGTCGGGGGAGCTGGGCGCGGCATCGTCGTAGACGAAACCGCAGGTGACGGTCCCGGGTGGGGCATAGGTGGAGGAGATGCCCGTGGCATCGACGGCTTTGACATGCCAGAAATAGGTTCTGCCGTTGACGAATCGGGACTTGTCGACGGGGATATCGGCCCGTCCCAGAGAAGTGGTCGTCCGGGCGGTGTCGACGATTTTGTTGGCGCTGTTGCCGGACATCCAGAGCTGGAAGTGGAGGGACCGGAGGTCGCCGTCGGGGTCGGAACTGGCCGCGGCGAAGGTCAGATTGCCCTTGCCGTAGGTGGTGTAGGGGCTGGTGGTGTCGCACGCCTTGTTGTTGACCGTGAGACCGGTGGGCTCCCTGGGCGGCCGGGTGTACTCCATTGTGAGCTGGGGTGCCGAAGCGCCCTCGGCGGCGAACTTCTTCCAGGAGCTGGCGGAGCCTTCGTTCCCCGCGCGCATGCCGATGACCAGCTTTGTCTCACCTGCGTTGGCTGCGACGCTCTGGGCGATCGCCCGGCCGTCGTAGGTGACATAGGCGTCCGGGCAGGAGGAGTTCCAGCCGTGGGCGAAGCTCTTGGAGCCGATCACCGATCTCGTGGCCGGCTGGTCGTTCCACGTGGTGGCGGGTGAGATGTCGTTGGTGTGGAGCAGTTCCATCTCGGTCGGGGTGCACGACCAGGAGTACGTCTCGCGGAAGCGGAACGAGGCGCTGGAGATGCTGGCGCCCTTGATGCTGCTCTTCCAGGTCAGCCGGTAGAAGGTGCGGGACAGGCCGCGGGTGGTGGACTCCCAGCCGACCCGGCCTTCGGTGGTGCCGGAGTTGAAGTTGGCGCCGTCCCAGAAGCTGGTGGACGGGTGCGTCTCGTACGCGGTGGTCCAGGCGGCGGACTTGCCGTACAGCGGTGGGTCGATGAAGACCGGGTAGACGGTGTCCTTGCCGGTCAGCAGCTTCCGGTCCGGAATGACGGAGAGGACGGCGGAGGTGGTGCCGCCGCCGGTGAGGGAGGCGTCGGCGGGGGCCCGCTTCCCGCCGATCTGCGGGCCGGCCAGTCCGGGCAGGGCCGCAGACTCCTTCGCTCCGGAGTCCTGAGGGGTCTCGCCCTGGGTGACGGCCGGTTTGCCGCCGGAGTCCCACATGAACGGGGTGGGCGAGCCGCCGACTTCCTTGCCGCTGGGGTCCTTCACGGAGAGGACGTCGATGCTGTTGTCGAGGGAGAACGTCAGCTCGGGCGAGGTCAGGCGGTACGAGATGGCGGCGAGGGCCGGATCGGCGGCGGCCTTGGCGTGGTGGACGATCAGGACGTGGGTGAAGCCGGTGTCCCGGGCGGTGAGCATCAGGTCGACACCGTCGAGTACGCCGCGGTAGAGCGCGCTCGCGCCGTTGATCTCGGGCTCGGGCAGCGGGCCCGGCCAGCCGACGGTCAGTTCGCGGTTCTCGGCGGTGAAGGTGACCAGGTCCGTGTAGTCGGTGGCCGGGGTGGCCGACGTCGGTGCGAGGGGAGTGCGGGCGTAGCTGCGGCTGCTCCGCCCGCCCTTCTTCTTCATGGTCTTGCCGCTGTGGAAGGTGACCGGGTTGACCGTGGCCTTCGGGCGCCAGCCGTCGTCGGCCTTCTTCAGGGTGGTGTCGATGGGCAGCCACTCGCCGTCGACCTGTGCCCGGACCGGCGCTGCCTGGGTGGTGAGCCGGAACTTCCCGTTCGGCAGGGCGTGCACGGTCGAGGTGGTGTCGCGCAGGGCGAGGACTTCGACCGGTTTTCCGGTACGGATCGCCTTCTCCCGCGCCGCCTTCTCGTCCAGCGGCTGCCCGCCCGCGCGGGCCTTGTCGGCCTTCTGTGCGGGCGAGCGTTCGGCTGGTGTCTTCCGCTCGCCGTCGGGCATCAGCAGCGTGACGCCGAGTGCCATGGCCAGTGCGGTCGCCACCCCTGCCGTCGTACGCCGGGGCAATCTCCGGATGAGTCGTGACCGTTCCACGGTGCTGGAATCCCTCCCCTGAACGGCGGTCGCCGGCCCGGACACGGCCGTCCGGGCGGCGAATGCCGTGACGATCCCTCGGAATCACCCCACCCGGGCAGGGACGGCGCAATACGGCCCCAGCCGGGAAAGAACGCCAGCCAGCATGACCCATGGGCTACCCGGTGTGTACGCCCGGTAATTATCACGCGGTAATGCACTTACTCGATCTTCATTCGCCTTGGGGAATCTTCGAGCGGCTTTGGAAGTTCTCCTTCCGGAACGTCGCTCGTTCCGGAATGCGGAGGAAATCGCTCTCGGCAGGCTTTTCGGCGGGATGTTCGTTGTGGTTTCTGTCGATACGCCTGACGCGTCCGAGGTTCGCTGCTTTGATCCCGCCCCTTCTTTAAGGCCTGAATTCGACCCCCTTCCCCCTTCGGGATCACAACACACCTCAATTCCTATGAGTGTTGTCACATGCCGTGTGCATCGGGTGATTGACGTGTGACGAATTGCTGGTCGAGGATGCGCCGGATGCCGACATGTCAGGGGCGGGTCAGCTCTCTTCGTGCTGCCCGGAAACCTGATTCCGGACCGTATGGGGGAGGGCGGCGGACACCGTGGGGAAATCGCTGTCGTGGAGTGGCCGGGGGAGACTGCCGGACACCAGAGCTGAGAGGAACCGCCGTCTGCGCCTGAGAGTGGGCGTGGTCGCGGTGGTGTCCATGGCCCTCACCGTGGGCCTGGTACCGGGTGCAAGTGCGCTTCCACCACCGGTCGACCGGTCCGGGGTGGTCCTGCCCGACATCCCGAAGCCGCCTCCGGTGCCGGGGGTGGACGGCGGGAATCTGGAACGGCTGACGACTGCGGAGATCCCGACGGAGCCGGAGTTCGAGCCGAAGAAGACGGCGGCTCCGGCGGCGGTCCCGCCGGCGGCGCGGACGCTGACCGCGCTGACGCCGGGGCAGACGGTGCAGATCGGCACCACCCCGCTGGAGGTGGGTGCGCCCGCGGGTGCGACGCCGGCCGAATCGGCCGCGTTGGAGGGGAACTGGCAGGTCGCACTTGCCGACCCGGCGCAGACCGAGGCACGGAACATCGAGGGCTTCGCCTTCACCGTGACCCCGCCCGCCTCGGCGACCGGCAATGCGGTGGTGGCGCTGGACTACACCGAGTTCTCCGAGCTGTACGGGGCGAACTGGGCCGACCGGCTGAACATCCTCCAGTTCCCCGGCTGCTTCCTCACGACTCCCGAGGTGGAGGCGTGTTCGGAGCCGGTCGAGGTCGACACGCGGAACGTGGTGAAGCCGAAGACCGGTGACGCGGCCGGTGACAACGTCATGGACGGCGAGCGGCAGATCGAAGCCACGGTCAACGTCGCCAGCCTGACCGACCCGGTGACTCCGCCGGTCCCGGTGGCCCGTGCCATGAGCGTAAAGGCCGCCGCGGCGCCGATGAGCGCCATGACCGCCGCCTCCGCAGGATCCTCGGTGCTGGTGGCGACGTCCGCAGGCAGTGGTGCAAAGGGCGACTTCTCCGCGACCCCGATCCCGAGCGCGGGCTCCTGGTCCGCGGGCAACGGCGCCGGAGCGTTCACGTACAACTACGACATGCAGGCCCCGTCGGTGCCGGCCGGCCCCTCGCCCACACTCGGATTCGGGTACAACTCACAGGCTGTGGACGGGGCGACCTCGTCGACGAACAACCAGCCCTCGTGGGTCGGTGACGGCTGGGACTACAACCCGGGCTCCATCACCCGGACCTACAAGTCCTGCCGCGACGACCGGACCGGCGGGAACAACGCCAACCGCAAGACGTCCGATATGTGCTGGGGCTCCTACAACGCCGTGCTGACCCTGGGCGGGTCCACGACGGAGCTGGTCCTGGACGACACCCACAAGGCCACTCCGTACTCGGACAAGTGGGTGACGGCCAACGGCGACGGGTCCAAGGTCGAACTGCTCACACGGCCTCTCCCGGACGGCATCGTGGAGAAGGCGAAGGAGCTCCGCGCCGCGAGCCCGGAGTACTGGAGGGTCACCACCCGCGACGGGACCGAGTACTACTTCGGCAAGCACAAGCTCCCCGGCTGGACCACCGGCAAGGAGACGACCAACTCCGTCCTCACCGTGCCGGTCTCCGGCAATCAGCCCGACGAGCCCTGCTACAAGGCGTCGTACGCCGAATCCTTCTGCTCCCAGGCCTGGCGCTGGAACCTCGACTACGTCGTCGACACCCGCGGCAACGCCATGTCGCTGTGGTGGAAGAAGGAGGTCAACCACTACGCCCAGAACTTCAAGTTCAAGAAGCCGGTCGACTACGACCGCGGCGGCTATCTGAGCCGTATCGACTACGGCCAGCGCGATAACGCGATCTACACCAGCGACCCCATCGCCCGTGTCGGCTTCGCCGTCGAGGAGCGGTGCTACGCGGAAGACGGCGTCAAGTGCACGGACGAGAACTTCGCCTCAGGCGACTGGGCGAAGAACCGGATCTGGTACGACACCCCGGCCGACCTGTACTGCTCCGGAGCCACCGGCAAGGAGTGCTACGTCCCGGTACCCAGCTTCTGGTCCCGTAAGCGCCTGGCGGCGGTCACGACGTACGCCCAGAGGGTGCAGAACTCGACCGGTCTGCACAAGGTCGACAACTGGAAGCTCGTCCAGTCGCTGCCGCACGAGAAGACCGATGAGGGCACGGCCCTCTGGCTGAACTCGGTGACCCGCACCGGGTACGGAGTGGGAGATTCCGAGGGCGTCCAGCTCAACCCCGTCACCTTCGTCGCCAACACCCAGTCCATGCCCAACCGGGTGAAGCAGGTCATCGACCCGGGGCCGCCGGAGAAGAAGGACAACAACCCGGTCTTCGACCGGCTCCGCATCGCACGGGTGGTCAACGAGTACGGCGGCGAGACCGTCGTCACCTACAAGCCCCCCACCGGTGCCTGCCAGAGCGGTAAGGACTTCCCCGCACCGCACACGAACACCGGACTCTGTTTCCCGGCGTACTGGCATCCGGACCCGGACAAGGCCGACGAGACCATCAGCTGGTTCAACAAGTACGTCATCTCCAAGGTCGAGGAGCTGCCCGGCGTCAAGGGCATCGAGCCGACGTCGACGACCTTCGAGTACGACGAGCTGAACGCCGCCGACCGCAAGGGGGCGGCCTGGGCGCTGAACCAGGGCGAGTTCTCGAAGAAGAAGACCCGGACGTACGACCATTGGCGCGGCTACGAGATCGTGCGCACGATCAGCGGCGCGGACTCCGCGCATCCGTACACCGGCACCGAGCGGTCGATGTCGGAGACCCGCTACTTCCGGGGCATGGACGGCGACAAACTGCCCGACGGCGGTAGCCGGAACGTCCTGGTCAAGGACAGCCGCGGCTTCGACATCGCTCCCGACCTCCTGCCCTACCAGGGCCGAGTGGCGGAAACGCTGACGTACACCAAGGTCGGCGGAGTGGTGCTCAACCGCGATGTCGACTACCCGTGGCACAAGGTGCTGGCCACTCGGGTGCGCGGCGACGGCATCCCGGCCCTCAAGGCCTACCGGGTCATGGAGAGCTACAGCATCAGCGTTTCGCTGGCGTCCGGCACCCGGGTGGACAGCAATCCGCATACCGACGACGACGACCGCACCTGGCGGACCGTGCGGACCTCCACCCAGTACGACGGGGTGTACGACCTCCCGGTCAGAATCGAGTCCCAGGGCGATACCGGCCGGACCGGTGACGAGACGTGCTCGTGGATGGAGTACGTGCACAATCCGGGCAAACATCTGATCGGCCTGTCTTCGCAGTCACTGACCACGGCAGGACTCTGCCCGGCCGCCGGTGTCGAGCCTCCTGCCTCGTCGTGGATCTCGGGCTCGCGTCTCACCTACGACGGAGTGGCGCACGGAGCCCAGCCCGTCAAGGGTCTCCCCACCACGACCTGGACGGTGCGGAAGGACGGCGGGGCCTGGGACGAGGACTCCAAAGTCAGCTATGACACCATGGGCCGGCCCATCAGTGCGACGGACGCCGCGGGGAGCGTTACCACCAGCGAGTACCTCCCGGCCACAGGCCAGGTCTACTCGGTCAAGACGAAGAACGCCGAGCAGCACACCTCCACGAGTCTGCTCGAACCCGGTCGGGGCACCGCGCTGAAGGTGACCGACCCCAACGGGCGGACCACCACCTTCGAGTACGACGGCCTCGGTCGGACCGTCGCGGCGTGGGGGCCGACACACGCCGCGAACGAACCGGCCGCGAAGTTCACCTACTACGCCAAGCCCGGCGACCCGGTCTCCGTACGGTCCGAGGTCCGCAAGGAAGACGCCGGATACGTCAGTTCCTACGTCTTCTACGACGGGCTCGGCCGCGAGCGGCAGAAACAGGAACCGGCCGTCGGCAAGGGCCGACTGGTCACGGACATCTTCTACGGGCCGAGCGGCACGATCAGCCGCACCAACAACGCCTACTACACCGGCGGCGACCCGCAGCCGGTGATGTACGAGCCGACCGACGCCTCCGACACCAAGATTCCCAACGCGACTCTCTACAAGTACGACGGTCTGGGGCGGGTGCTTCAGGAGACGCCGTACGAGGCAGGAGCGGAGAGGCCGGAGAAGGCGAGCCGCTCGGAGTACGGCTACGACTACTCGGTGGCCGTCGAGCCCAGCGGGGCCGCGTCCCAGCGGACGTACAGCGACGCCCTCGGCCGTACCGTGCGGGTGGACACCTTCACGGACCCGGCACGGACCGCGTTCCGTTCCACCGCGTTCGCCTACGACGCGCGTGGCGATATGACAACGGCGAAGGACCCCAAGGGGAACACCTGGTCCTGGACGTACGACGCGCGGGGCCGGATGGTGTCGTCGACCGACCCGGACACCGGCACCAGCACTACCGCGTACGACAACGCCAACCGGCCCGTGCTGTCCACGGACGCCCGGGGCGTGAAGGTCTGGTCGAAGTACGACGCGCTCGGCCGGCCCCTTGAGCAGCGGCTGGAGAACGCCACCGGCGCCCTGCTGGAGACCAGCACCTACGACACGGTCGCAGGCGCGGTCGGACTTCCGGCCAGCACCACCCGCTACACCGACAACCTGCCCTACACCAGCGAGATCACCGGCTACACCCCCGACTATCAGCCGACGGGGTCGAAACTGACCCTGCCGCCGTCCATCGCGTCCACGCACGGCTTGAAGCCCAGCTACTCCTACACCTTCGGTTACACCAAGGGCGGACAGCTCAGGGAGACCGGACTGCCGGAGGCCGGTGCCCTGGCCGCGGAGAAGATCATCACCCGTTTCAACAAGGACGGGCTTCCCACCTCCACCTCCGGCAAGGACTGGTACACCAGCGACGCCGAGTACAGCGTCTACGGCCAGGTGGTGCGCACGGTCAGCGGTGAGCATCCGAACCGGGTGTGGTCCAGCAATGTCTTCAACGAGAGCACCGGCGCGCTGGAGCAGAGCATCGTCGACCGGGAGTCGACGAGTGACACCTCGACCGTCCTCGGGAACCGGGTCAACGCCCGTTCGTACGAGTACGACCCCGCGGGCAACATCACGTCGATCGCGGACCGCTGGAACTCCGTCGTCGACCGGCAGTGCTTCACCTACGACACCATCGGCCAGCTCACCCAGGCCTGGACGGCGCCCAGCACCTGCCAGGCGCCCGGGAAGCAGGGGGCCGCACCCGAGTACCCGGACGGGACGAAGAACGTCACCGCCGCGAACGCGGGCTACTGGCAGTCGTACACCTACGACGAGCTGGGCCAGCGGACCAAGCTGGTCAAACACGACCCGGCCGGTGATGCCACCAAGAACGCCACGACCACGTATGCGTACGGGAAGACGGACGGCAGCCAGCCGCACACCCTGACCGGGACCTCCACCGTCTTCAAGAACGAGACCGGGGCGCAGATCACCAAGCCCTCGGTGCGCACCTACGACCAGTCCGGCAACATGACCGCCCGTACCGACGGCGGCGTCGGCCAGACGCTGACCTGGACCTGGGACGGAAAGCCCGAGAAGGTCACCGGATTCGGTGAGGGCTCCGGTGCCTGGGTCACCCGCGACAAAGCGTGCCTCGACCTCTCCGGCGGCCTGACCCTGGCCGGAACGCCGATCCAGCGGTTCACCTGCAACGGCACCAAGGCACAGAAGTTCCGCATCGACGCGACCGTGGCGGATCCGACCGTGGGCGCGCTGAAGGTCCTGGGCAAGTGTGTGGTGCCGGGAGCCGGCGGAACCGCCGCGGTGATCGCGGACTGCAACGGCACGGCCGCCCAGCAGTGGACGACGGTCGCGGCGGGGGAGAAGCTCAAGCACGTCGCCACCGGCACCTGCCTGACCGCACCCAATACGGCGAACGGCACTGATCTGGTGCTGGGCGCCTGCGACGACACCGAGACGGCCGTACCGACCCAGTCGTGGAAGCCGGCCGACGCGACCAGCTACATCTACGGTCCCGGCGGCGAACGACTGATGGCGATCACCGCGGGCGAGACCACGCTCTATCTCGGCGACACTACCGTTGCCACCAGCGGCGGCAAGCTCTCCTACACCGAGCGCTACTACGCCCAGCCCGGCGCACCGACCGTGATGCGCCACGCCCAGAGCAACGGCGCCAGTGAACTCTCCGCGCAGATCGCGGACCACAACGGCACACCGCACGCCAATGTGGCACTGGCGGCGGGGAACGCGGTCACCTTCGCCAAGAAGGACCCCTTCGGAGTCGACCGGACGGAGAGCCCCAACTGGAAGTCCCACAGGGGCTATCTGGGCGGTGACGACGACGCGTCGACGGGCCTGGTCCACCTGGGCGCCCGAGAGTACGAACCGGCGACGGGCCGCTTCATCTCGGCGGATCCGCTCCTGGACCTCGGCGACCCCATCCAGATCAACGCCTACACGTACAGCGAGAACAACCCGGTCACGTTCGCGGACCCGTCGGGGCTGAAGTCCGCGGATGTCGGCAGTGGCAGTAGCAGCACCTATGACGGCGACTCCGTCGGAGGGCCCTCCAAGGAGGAGCTGTACTGGGCCAACGACCAGATGAACCGGTCCCTGTCGAGTGTCGTCTGGGACGTCCTCTGGGATTTCCTCAAGGAACTCAGCAATGTCGGTGCCATCGTCTCCTGCTTCACTCGGGGAGATCTGTGGTCCTGCGGCAGCCTGTTGCTCGACGCCCTGCCGCTGATGAGGGCCCTGAAGATAGCCAAGAGTCTCTGGAAAGCAGTGAGCAGGCTGTTCGACGCGATCTCTGCTTTCAAGAAGGCCCAGGACAAGGCCCGCAAGGTCATCGAAGCGGCCCGCAAGGCCCAAGAGGCGGCACGGAAGGCGGCGGCGGCGAAGAAAGCCGCGGCTAAGAAGGCTGCTCAACTCGCGAAGAAGAAGGCCGAACAGGCAAAGCTGAGAGCGGAGAAAAAGGCGGCCCAGAAGGTCGGCAACCTGGTCCAGAAGGCGAGGAAGGCTGCGGCGAAGAAGTCCGAGAAGCCACTGAACCGGGCACGGAACGCAGCCAAAGAGGACACGCCCAGCAAGACCCGGGGCTCGGATTCCGGCCCTGGGTGCCGGACCACCGACAACAGCTTCACTCCGGGCACCCAGGTCCTGATGGCGGACGGTACGACCAAGCCGATCGAAGAGGTCAAGAACGGCGACAAGGTCGTCGCCACCGACCCGGAGACCGGTGAGACCGCGATCGAGACGGTCACCGCCGAAATCAAGGGCGAGGGCACCAAGAAGCTCGTCGAGGTGGTGATCGACACGGACGGCCGGAAGGGCACGGCCACGGCGACGGTCACGGCAACGGACGGACACCCGTTCTGGGTGCCGGAGTTGCAGGAGTGGATCGACGCCACGGACCTGGAGGCGGGCAACTGGCTGCGTACCGCGGTCGGCACGCTGGTCCAGATCACGGCGGTGGAGCGCCGGACCGAACAGGCT
Source organism: Streptomyces tsukubensis (assembly GCF_003932715.1). NCBI lineage: Bacteria > Bacillati > Actinomycetota > Actinomycetes > Kitasatosporales > Streptomycetaceae > Streptomyces > Streptomyces tsukubensis. Next base: position 4,694,398 of record NZ_CP020700.1, read on the forward strand.
GTGGTTCATAACCTCACAGTCAGCGATCTGCACACCTACTATGCATTCGCAGGCAAAGCGTCCGTACTTGTACATAACTGCGGACCAAGTGCTACTCAGACCCGGACGTACGTTCCGGGGCGGCCCGGTACAGACGACGCCGTACAAGACCCCCTTCCTGCGAGCGCATTGTTGACCACTGGAGGCAATCTCCAGGACGGAAATTACACCTATGTGGTGATGCCAGGTGGTTCAGTGAGGGCGTTTCACGAAAAAATCTACGACGATGAGATTTGGGCGGGGCATACGAGTCTCGCTGGCGGAAAGCCTGTGGCGATGGCCGGTACATTTGATGTGCTGGACGGAGTAATGGTCAGGCTCGATAACTTCTCCGGCCACTACAGGCCGAATGGATCCGGGATGGAATCGATTGCACGAGACGCTCTGAACAGAAACGGCTTCGATGCGAGCGGAGCGGAGTGGGATCCCTTTAAATTCGGCTGACCTTTGCGCTCGTTCGCCGTACTTGCTCAAGCAAGGCGAGTGGGGCGGACGAGTGGCCGTTTCAGTTAGTGGGTATGTTCCGTCTTTAGGCTGCGGGCTGCGTCAATCAGTTTCTGGAATTTCTCATCAGTCAGTGAACTCGCGATTGCAATCAGTTCGCCAATTTCTGCCGATTTGCGATATGGTTCCGGGTGGCGCTCGGCCGGTCTGACTGCAAGGCCAGCCATGATAAGTAGATCGGTTTCGTCGATCTGCAGTACTGGTGCGATGTCTTTGACCAGTTCCGGTGATGGCAGAACGCGCCCGTGGAGCAATTGCAGGATGGTTGATTCGGCCCGCGCCGATGCTCGGCTGACAACTCGGGGTGACAGTCCACGGTTGTCCATCAGGCCCTGAAGGATATCTGCGAACCGTTGAGTCATCTGCACAGGCTACTGAGCCGGTCGAGCGTCTGCCAGGGCCTCGCGTTGCTCCACCCTTCGGCCTACCGCCCTCTCCACCCCACGCACGACGCGCCCCGCCCCCTCCCGCGCGACGCTGGAGTCATGAAGAACGTCGTGCTGGAGATCGTCGGGTGGTTTGTCCTGGTGCAGGGGGTCCTGGGGGCAGGCGGGCTGCTCTTCGGGGACGGGCCCTGGGGGGTTGTCCATCAGTACTGGGATCTGTCCGTCGCCGCGTACCTCGTGCTGCTGGCCGTGGGCATCGCGCTCGTCGCCGTCGTCGAGAAAGGCAAGGCCGCCCGGCGCAAGGGCTGAGCCCAGGAGCCCCCGGGCCCGGCTCAGGCGATGTGTTCCGCCTCCAGGTCCGCCTCCATGCGCTGGCGGAACGCGGGCATCGCCTGGCGGAGCAGGGCCGTGCTGCGCGGGTGCGTGATGCCGTGGACGTCCGCGAGGTGTATGGCCAGGACCTCGGCCTTCGGGTAGTCGGCCTGCTCGTGCGCGTAGGCGACAAAGACCGGGTACGCCGCCTCGTAGAACGCCTCGACGTCAGCGGTGTCCTCCTGGGACTCCGCCTCCGGCACGGGCGGGAGTTCCGATTCGTCGCGCTGCTCCGGGTCGCCCAGGATCCGGGTGCGGCCGCCGGGGCCCGCCGGGATGCGGATCGGCTCGGCCCCCTGCTGCTGCGGTACGGGGGGCTGGCCCTGGTAGGCGGGGTCGTAGCCGCCCTCGTAGTGCTCGTGGCGCGGGCTCTGCCGGAACCAGGGGCTGTTGGGGCCGTCGCCCTCCTCCGAGTACTCCTGGTACTCCTGGTAGCGCAGATACTCCTCGTACCGCTGGCGCTCGTACTCCTGGTACTCGCGGTACGCCGCCTCCGCCGCGTCGTCGGCCTCGGCCGCATAGCCGGGGCCCTCGGGCTCCTCCGCGGGCTCGGCATGCCCCGCCGGCTCCCCGCCCTCCCGCTCGCCGTCACGCGGCCGGGTGTGCCGTTCCTGGGGAGGGGCCGTCTTCTCCAGCACCACCGCCGGAGCGGCAGGGGCCGCCGGAAGTTCCGGCTGCTGGGGCGCGGGCGGCAGCAGCACCGGGTCCACCCCGGCCGCGGCCAGCCCCGCCGCCGCGGTGTCCGCCAGCGGTACGCCGTACTTCGCCAGCCGCAGCGGCATCAGCGACTCCACCGGCGCCTTGCGCCGCCAGTTCCGCCCGTACCGCGCCTGGAGCCGCGCCTGATAGATGAGACGTTCCTGCTCCAGCTTGATGACCTGCTCGTACGATCTCAGCTCCCACAGCTTCATCCGCCGCCACAGCTTGAACGTCGGCACCGGGGAGAGCAGCCAGCGGGTCAGCCGGACGCCTTCCATATGCTTGTCGGCGGTGATGTCGGCGATCCGGCCGATCGCGTGCCGGGCCGCCTCCACCGTCACCACGAACAGCACCGGGATCACGGCATGCATGCCGACACCGAGCGGATCCGGCCATGAGGCCGCACCGTTGAAGGCGATCGTCGCGACCGTCAGCAGCCACGCCGTCTGCCGCAGCAGCGGGAACGGGATCCGCATCCAGGTCAGCAGCAGGTCAAGGGCGAGCAGGACACAGATGCCCGCGTCGATTCCAATCGGGAAGACGAGGGCGAAATCACCGAAGCCCTTGCGTTCGGCGAGGTCGCGCACCGCCGCGTACGAACCGGCGAAACCGATCGCGGCGATGACCACCGCACCGGCCACGACCAGCCCGATGAGTATGCGGTGTGTGCGTGTCAGCTGCATCGCGGCCACCCGCGGTCTCCTTCCCGTGTGCCCATGACCCTTGGCCGGATCGGGTACTGGACAAGTGTTCCCGTTCGGGCCAGGGCACAGCGTGGCACATGACGGCGGAGCCCGCGTCCCTCGGGGGGAGACGCGGGCTCCGAAGCGCCCTGCGGGCGCGACGATATGGGTGCCGGTGCACGCTTCCGCGTGCCGCGGGAGGGTCAGTTGCCGCCGGTGGTCGCCTTCTTCGTCGCCCCGTCCGACGGCTTCGACGTCGACGCGGGCGGCCCGCCCGCCTTGTTCGCCGTGCCGACCGAGGCCACGGCCTCCTTCGCGGCCTTGGTGGCGTCCGCCGAGACCTCGCTGACCGACGGCGACTTGGCGCCCGCCATACCCGCGCCGTTGTAGGTGAGCGTCACGACGACATTGTCGATACGGGAGACGATCGTCGTGTACGAGAAGTCGGCGTCGACCTTGCGCAGGGTGTACGTCACGGCCGTGGCCTCGGTGCCGATTCCCGCCGCGGGCGCCGACTTCAGCGATTTGGCGTCCGCGACGGTCTTCGCCTTGGTGACTTCCTTGGCGTAGTTCTCCTTGGCGCGCTGCTCGCCGGTGGTCTTGAGCGCCTCCTCGGAGTCGTACCGCAGGAAGGAGACGTCCAGCCAGCGGTACTGCGTGCCCTTGAGGCCGTTGTCGTCGCTGCCCTTCCAGTGGCAGTTGGCCCGGGCCAGCAGATCGGCGGAGCGGCCCGCGGTGCCGGCCTTGGGGGAGGCGCCGGGCACCAGCTCCTTCACCGACTTCGAGGGCACGGCGCTGCAGGCGTTGGGCAGCTTCGCGAACTTCGCCTGGGCGACCGTCTCCGGCTTGCCCGGGTCCGCGCCGCTGCCGGAGCCGTCGCCCTCGCCCTCGGGGGCGGCCGACGCCGCATCCGACGCCTTGGCCTTGTCGGTCTCCTTCTTGCCGCCGTCGCCACCGCCGTCGCCGGAGTCCGACGAGCAGCCGGCGACGGCGAGCAGCAGCGGGAGGGCCGCGCAGGCGAGTATGCGGGTCAGTCGCGGAGCTGATCGGTGCATGGTTCCTTCAAGTCGTTGGTCGTACGGTCCGGCCCCGGCTCGGCTGCCGCCGGGCTCGGGCTTCCGGCTCTTCCTGCGTCGTCGGGCTTCCTGCGTCGTCCTGTGTCCGGCTGTGTCCGGTCTCCTGCCAGGCCACCGTACGCGGATCGGGGACCGGCGTGGGATGCCTGTGGACAACCGGGGTCCTGGCCGTAACGGGGCGGCGGAGCCGTCAGCTGCCGAACTTCCTGACCAGGCTCCGGGCCACACTCTGCGCCTTGTCCTGGAGTTCCTTGCCGTCCGGCGGCTCGGCAGCGACGCCGGACTGCTCCACGTAGACGACCGTGACGATGACGTTGGATGTGCGGAACACCACGCTCACGGTCCGGCGCTGGGCGGTGGAACCGGCCCCCGGGGTGCTGGTGACATCGTCGAGGAACGCGGCGTCGCCGAGTTCGTCCAGGACCCGGCGGCCGGGCGGCTCCTCGGCCTCCTGCTCGCCGCCGGTGCCGGTGCCGGTGCTCGCCGACGCCGATGTGGAGGCGGATGCGGAGGAGGTGGCCGAGGGCGGGCTCGCGGTCTGCGGTCCCGTACCGCTCGGGGCACCCGTACCCGTACCCGTGCCTTCCGATGTGCCCGGTTCCGCCAGCGGCACCCCCGCCGCGAGCTGCTTCCCCTCGAACACCTTCTGTGCCCGGTCGTCGTCGCTGACCGCCGACGCGTAGGACACGACCCGCTCGAAGTCGAGGCTGAAGGTCCGGGAGGAGTCGGGCGCCTTGGCCTCCCAGGAGCAGCCGACCCTGCGGTCGGTGTCGTAGGTGCTCATGGGTGTGCCCCGGAGGGCCTTGGCCTGCTGCTCCTCCGGCAGCTCGGTCAGCCCCGGCAGCAGGTCCTTGAGCGTGGAGCGCCCGACGGAACCGCACGGTTCGAGGAGGTTGCGGTACTTGCCGGGGGGCGCCGAAGCCGCCGTACCGGTGCCGGCCTTGGAGTTCACGGGGCCCGTGGTGCCCGTGCCCTCACCGGTGCAGCCGGTGGCGAGCGCCGCGAGGGCCGTGAGTCCGCCGACGGCCGCCGCCGTGCGGCCGGTGATGCCTGAGATGCCGGTGGTGCCGGTGGCATACGCCCTGCGTCGCACGGTCCCGGGCTCCCTTCGTACAGGAAAAACTGTTGCCGCCGAACAGCGGCCGGTGGACACAATGTCTATCGCACACGCGGTCGTGACGCCGCTCCGCTGGTTCTGCGCGGGCGTCGGCGCCGATTCCGCGTTTCACTGATCTTGAGGATATTCCGGGGGACGGGGAGAAGGGGGACACCCATGTCGTACACAGAGGTTCCGGGGGAGCAGGTTCCCATCCGGATGTGGACGGATCCGGCGGGCGTCGAGGACGTCGCCATGGCACAGCTCCGCAATGTCGCCACGCTGCCGTGGATCAAGGGGCTCGCGGTGATGCCGGACGTGCATTACGGCAAGGGCGCCACGGTCGGATCCGTGATCGCGATGAAGGACGCGGTCTGCCCGGCGGCGGTCGGCGTCGACATCGGCTGCGGAATGTCCGCGGTGAAGTCGTCCCTGACGGCGAACGACCTGCCCGGTGATCTCTCCGGGCTGCGGTCGCGCATCGAGCAGGCGATCCCCGTCGGCCGCGGGATGCACGGCGAGCCGGTGGACACGGGGCGGGTGTACGGATTCGGCGACACCGCCTCTCCGGAGGGCTGGAGCGATTTCTGGGACCGCTTCGACACCGTCGCCGACGCGGTGAAGTTCCGCCGCGGCCGGGCGCTCCAGCAGATGGGCACGCTCGGCTCGGGCAACCACTTCGTCGAGGTGTGCCTGGACGAGGACGGCGCGGTCTGGCTGATGCTGCACTCCGGCTCCCGCAATATCGGCAAGGAGCTGGCCGACCACCACATCGGCATCGCCCGCGGACTCGACCACAACCAGGGCCTGGTCGACGCCGATCTGGCGGTGTTCCTCGCCGAGACCCCGGAGATGGGCGCGTACCGGAACGACCTGTTCTGGGCGCAGGAGTACGCCAAGTACAACCGCGCGATCATGATGGGCCTGCTCCAGGAGGTCGTCCGCGGCCAGTTCCGGAAGGCGAAGGTCACCTTCGGCGAGGTCATCTCCTGCCACCACAACTACGTGGCGGAGGAGCGGTACGACGGAATGGACCTGCTGGTCACCCGGAAGGGCGCGATCCGCGCGGGCTCCGGCGACTACGGGATCATCCCCGGCTCCATGGGCACCGGCTCGTACATCGTGCGCGGTCTGGGCAATGAGAAGTCCTTCAACTCCGCTTCCCACGGCGCCGGCCGCCGGATGAGCCGCAACCAGGCGAAGAAGCGTTTCTCGACCCGGGATCTGGAGGACCAGACCCGGGGTGTGGAGTGTCGCAAGGACAGCGGTGTGGTCGACGAGATCCCCAGCGCGTACAAGCCCATCGAACAGGTCATCCAGGCCCAGACGGACCTGGTGGAGGTCGTGGCGAAGCTGAAGCAGGTCGTCTGCGTGAAGGGCTGAGGGGAGGCTGAGGGGGCGGGGCGGGGACCCGGCCCCTCAGCCGGTGCGCGGGTCACGCCTCCCGGTGGACCTTGGTGTTGGAGGCCTGGGCGCGGGGGCGGACGACCAGCAGGTCGATATTGACGTGGGAGGGGCGGGTGACCGTCCACACCACCGTGGCCGCGACGTCCTCGGCGGTCAGGGGGGACGCCACACCCTCGTAGACCCGGGCCGCCTTCTCCGTGTCGCCGCGGAAACGGGTCGTCGCGAACTCGTCCGTCTTCACCATGCCCGGCGCGATCTCGACGACCCGGACGGGGGTGCCGACGATCTCCAGCCGGAGCGTTTCGGCGATGACGTGCTCCGCGTGCTTGGCCGCGACATAGCCGCCGCCGCCCTCGTAGGCGCCGTGGGCCGCGGTGGAGGTGAGGACGACGACCGTGCCGTCGCCGCTCGCCGTGAGCGCGGGCAGCAGTGCCTGGGTGACGTTCAGTGTGCCCAGGACGTTGACCTCGTACATCCACCGCCAGTCGGCGGGGTCGCCGCTGGCCACGGGGTCCGCGCCGAGCGCCCCGCCCGCGTTGTTGACCAGCACGTCGCAGCGGTCGAGCCCGGCCGCGAAGGCGTCGACGGCGGCCCGGTCGGTGATGTCGAGCGGGTGGGCGGTGGCCAGGTGCCCGGCGGCGGTCAGCTCCGCCGCCAGCTCCGCGATCCGGTCCGCCCGGCGGGCCACGAGCACGGTGCGGAAGCCTTCGGCGGCGAGTCCGCGCGCGGTGGCGGCGCCGATGCCGCTGCTGGCTCCGGTGACCACGGCGACGGGCGCGCTCCGGTGTCCGGCGCCGGCCTGCGCTGCGGTTCTGGCGGGGGTCGTCGCGGGGGTCGTCTCTTCGGTGGTCACGGTGGCCTCCTCGGGCGGGCGACGGCCGTACGGGGGTACGGATGCGCGGGGGATGCGGGGATAAGGGGATAGAGGGGTACGGGGGGTACGGGGGAGCAGCGGGGGTACGGGGCGGGAGCGCCCGACTCGCACGGGCGCGGGCTCCCACGGGCGCCGGGCCCGGGCGGGCGCCGGGCCCGCGCGTCAGCCGTTGCCGCGCGGGGCGTACATGATCACCGCCATACCCGCCAGGCAGATCAGCGCGCCGGTCACGTCCCAGCGGTCGGGGCGGTAGCCATCGGCGACCATGCCCCAGGCGATCGAACCGGCGACGAAGACACCGCCGTACGCGGCCAGGATCCGGCCGAACTCGCCGTCCGGCTGGAGCGTGGCGACCAGGCCGTACGCGCCGAGCGCGATCACGCCCGCCCCGATCCAGATCCACCCGCGGTGCTCCCTGACGCCCTGCCAGACGAGCCACGCGCCACCGATCTCGAACAGGGCGGCCACGGCGAAGAGCAGGACGGAGCGGGCGACAAGCATGCGCACAGCCTGCCACGGGGGTCCGGGACGGGACGCGCCGAGGCCACGGCTAAAGCGGATATTCCCTGCCGAAAGGTATTTTTATCGGCATGGATGTGATGTCGAACGCCCGGCGGGCCGGGTCCCCGCCCCGGACGCCCTTCCGGTTCCGGTTCCCCTTCCGGCCGCGGTCAGGATCGCCGTCGCCGTCGCCGGCGCCGTCGTGGTCACGGTCGCAGCTCCGGCTGCCGCTCGCCGCAGCCACGGCACTGCTGCCACTGCTCCCGCTGCTGTCCGGCGCCGGTACCGCCGCCGCGGCCGCCACCGGCCCTGAGCCCGCAGAGACCGTCTCGGCCACACCCGTCGCCGACGTGGCCCACCACGGCTATGTCACGCTCACCGACGCCGGGCGGCTCGAAGTCACCGTGGAATCCCGCAGCCACGGGCCCGCGAGCCTGGCCGACGCCACGCTGAAGCTGTCCTTCTCCACCCCGCTCGCCCGCTCCCAGGCGCTGCCGGGGACCTGCGTCCGGAGCTCGGACCGGGTCGTGCTCTGCTCCACCGGTGCCCTCCGGGTCGGCGGTACGGTCCGCCGCACCGCGCTCGACCTGCGGACCTCCGGCACCCCCGACGAGGTGACGGTCAAGGTCGCCACTCACTGGAACGGCGGCGCGCACGACCGCGACCCCCGGAACAACCTCCACGAGATCCTCGCCCCTGCCACCGGCGACGCCTACGCGTTCTGAACCGGGCTGCACGAGTCTTCACGCAGATACCCACCCCGAATTGGGTACGCGTACTCACGCCCGCGGCCCGGCTCCTCCCGATGCTGGAACCATCAACCGACCTCGGGGGAGACCGATGAACGCCCAGAAGCTCTACCGCCTCGCCATCGCCAACGCCGCCTCCGCCGCCTATCTCGTGATCGTCGGCGGATCCGTCGTCGTCGCCACCGCGACCACGCTCTCCGTCTCGGACCCCGGAATGATCTGGGTGTGGCCCGCCCTGCTCACGGCCCCCACCAGCCTGCTCCTGATCCCGTCGGTCGGCTCCCTCGTACCGGACGGGAGCCTGCTCTTCTGGCCCGCCTACCTCGGCCTGGTCGCGGTCGGGGCCCTGGTCCAGTCCACCGCGCTGGGTGCCCTCTGGCACGGACTGCGCCGCGGCGCCCGCAGGCTGACGGCCTCCGCCTGACCCGGCCCGGCACCCCGGCCGGCCCGGGGTCCCGCCCCCGAGCGGACCCCGGCCCGGCACCGACCCCCGGCACCGACCCCCGGCACCGACCCCCGGCACCGACCCCCGGGCCCGGCCTACCGCGCCGCCCGCGGGCCGAACTCCGCCAGCGCGTCGTCGACGATGCGGACCAGCCGGGCGTGGTGGGCGCCCCGCCAGTAGACGCGGGAGCAGTCCGCGCACTGCGCGAAGACGTCGTACGTCCGCCGCGTGCCCTGCTCCAGTTGCTCCCGCACCGTCTCCTTGTCCGCCTCCACCAGTCGGCCGTTGCACGCCGTGCAGCGGGTCCAGGGCGCCAGCTCCGGGGCGAACCGCCCCAGCACATCGCGCACCTGCTCCTCCGGGCGGTCGCTGTAGACGTACGCCCCCGCCCAGATCTCCCGCCGCCGCAGCAGCCCCCGGTCCCGGGAGAGCAGGACCCGCCGCTCCCGTGCCGAGAGCGCCGCCAGCGCCGGATCTCCGATGTCCTCGCTTTCGTACGCCGCGTCCACGCCCAGCAGCCGCAGCCGCCGCGCCAGCGTGCCCAGATGGACGTCGAGCAGGAACCGCAGCGGTGCGCCCGGCACCTGCTGCGGCCGCTCATGGCCGAGGACCTCGACGCGTTCGCCCGCGCTCGGGATGTGCGAGACGGCGACCGTCCGGCCGTCGACCACGAGCCGTCCGGCCTCGGTGAGCGGAACGCCCAGCGACTCGATGACGTGCCCGAGGGTGGAGGAGCCGTCGGTCACCAGCTCCGCGGCCCCTTCCCGATGGGCCGACGGGACGAAGAGCCGCAGCTCGGGGGCGACACTGACGTGGATACGCGGTCCGTTCACCCGGTCAGCATGTCACCGGCGGCCGCACCGGGGCATCCGGATTCTCCGACCGCCCGGGCCCCGGCCCCGCCGCCTTCCGCACTCCGCGACGGCCCGCCTCACACCCCCGGCGGCCCGTCCTCCGGGCGCAGGTCCAGCCGCCATTCGTTGGATCTGACCGGATTGCCCGGCGGATACTCGAACCCGACTTCGCCCCGCAGCTCGAATCCCACCTTCCGGCAGACCGCGTTCGACGCGGCGTTCGTCACCTTCGGATACGCGAGCAGATAGCGGAACCGGCCCTCGGCCCGCGCGACCCCGGCCACCAGCCGCGTCGCCGCCGACGCCAGCCCGCGGCCCTGGAACGGCGTCAGGACCCCCCACCCGGCCTCGTAGGCCGCCTGGCCGTCCGAGGTCGCCGTCTGCTCCCAGAACCCGACCGTCCCCACCCGCTCGCCCGTCGCGGCCAGCACGATCGCGTACATCCGGCCCTTGCCCGAGGGGTTCGCGGACAGCGCCACATATCTGCGGTGCCGGGCCAGCACCTTCTCCTCGGTCTCCGGACCGCCCAGCTCCGTCATCAACTCCGGTGCGTTCGCCGCCCGGAGCAGCGCGAGATCCGACTCCGACCAGGGTTCGATCCGGACTGCCGCTCCTGTGGTCTCCATGACAGCCAGGCTAGAACGAGGGTCTGACAACGACCCCGACCTGCCCTTCCGCCCGGATCTGCCCGCTCACCCCGACCTGCCCTTTCACCTCCGCGCCCCCTTCCGCAGCACCTCGACGACGCTGCCGAAGCTGTCCTGCCCGTGCCCCTTCGCGTTCGCCTCCAGCATCAGCGTCTTCAGCAGCTCCGGCAGCCGGTTGTCCACACCCCGCGCCTCCGCCGCGTGCAACTGGTGCTCGACCACCGCGATCTGGACGTCGACGGTCGCGTCGTCACCCGGATACACGCCCTCGTCGACCTGGGCCGCGTACCGCCGGATGAAGTTGTTCACCGTCCCCAGCCAGCGGATCGCGACCTCGGTGAAGTCCACCGCCCGGGTCCCCTCGGCCCCGACCACCGCCGTGCCGTGCAGCCAGCCGGCCATCGTGGCCCACATCAGCCCCAGCAGATTCACGTCGTAGAGGGCCGCCAGACCGGGCTCGGTGCCGAGATGGAGCGGCTCGCCGAGGACGTCCAAGGCGGCGTGGTGCGCGTCGAAGACGGCCCGGTCGCCGCTGTACAGGAACATCACCTCGCGCGTGCCGACGCCCGGCGGGGTCGTCATGATCGCGCCGTCCAGATAGTCCACCCCGTGCCGGGCGGCCCACTCGGCGGCCTCCCCGGCCTGTTCGGGGGTTCCGGTCGTCAGATTGACCAGCGCCCGGCCCTTCAGCGCGTCGGGCTCCGGGTCGAGGATCCCGTACAACGCCGGATAGTCGAGGACGACCGAGAGCACCAGCGGGCTCGCGGCGACGGCCTCCGCCACCGACCCGGCGAGCACGGCACCCTGCTCGACCAGCGGCGCGGCCTTCCCGGGCGTCCGGTTCCAGACGGTCACCGGATGGCCCGCGGCCAGCAGCGCCCCGGCGATCGCGGCCCCCATCTGACCGAGGCCGAGGACGGTGACCGGCGGTCGTCCGCCGGGTCCGCCGGGCCCGGCGACTCCGTCGGCGGAAGTGGTGTTCGTGGTGGCAGACATGCCCGTATCCCTCTCTTAAAAGGGACTTGACCTGCGTATTCGGGCCAAGTCCTGATCGACTGAAGCCACTTTCGCGCGCTGGTGCCACCGCCGACAGTGGCAGTAGTGACGACTGTCACCAAAATCGTGCCACTCGCTCCGGGCGCCCGGCCGGGGGTATCGCCTAGCCTTCGAGAACATGAGTGCCGGAACCGTTGCCGTCGTCGTCCCCGAGGAGTTCGGCGTTCCTTCGTGGGAGCTGTACGAGCTGAGCATCCCGTGCACGGTCTTCGGGAAACCGCAGCCCGACCTCGCCGACCCCTGGTACGAATTCCGGCTCTGCGGCACCGGCGGGACCGACCCGGACGCGAACGGCCCCGCCGCCTTCCGGATCCGTACGGCCTACGGACTCGACGGCCTCGTCGGCGCGGACACCGTCATCGTCCCGTCCGTCCCCGACGCCTGCATGGACGGGGAGCAGCCCGTATCGCCCGCCCTGGTCGAGGCGCTGCGTGCGGCGCACGAGTCCGGGGCGCGGATGGTCTCCCTCTGCAACGGCGCGTTCGCGCTGGCCGCCGCCGGCCTGCTCGACGGGCGGCGCGCCACCTGCCACTGGCTGCACACCGCGCAGCTGGCCCGGCGCCACCCGAAGGTGACGGTCGACGATTCGGTGCTGTACGTGGACGACGGCGACGTCCTCACCAGCGCGGGCCTCGCCGCGGGCCTGGACCTCTGTCTGCATCTGGTCCGCCGCGACCTCGGCGCCCGGATCGCCAATCAGCTCGCCCGTCGGATGGTGGTCCCGGCCCATCGCCCCGGCGGCCAGGCGCAGTTCGTCGACCTGCCGCTGCCGCCGGAGGACGACGAGGGTCTGGCGCCGGTCCTCGCCTGGGTACGGGAGAACCTCGACCGCCCGCTGACGGTGGCGGACCTGGCGCGGCGCGCCGCCATGAGCCCCCGCACCTTCTACCGCCGCCTCCAGGCGGCCACGGGCACGACCCCGCTCCAGTGGCTGCTGGCCCAGCGGATCGGCCGGGCGCGGGTGCTGCTGGAGTCGACCGACCTGCCGGTGGAGAAGATCGGTGAACTGAGCGGACTGGGCACCGCGAACAACCTCCGCCACCACTTCCTGCGCCATGTCGGCATCACCCCGGGCGACTACCGCCGCGCCTTCCCGCGCACCCCGTCCCCCGCCTTCGTCCCGGCGTCCGCCCCGCCCGCGGCGCCGTAACGACACCGCGGTACGGACCTCGGGCGCGCGCCGGCCGGCTGCCCCCGGTCGATAAGTCGGACCGCGGTTCACCCGATAGGGGGAACCTGGCGGGCCTGTCCGGAGACCGGTCGTTTCGGGACAACACCGGATCAGTGGCCACCCATCGGCCCACGCTGCATGCGTAGTGGATGGCGATATGCCCGTTCGGGGCGCCACCGGCATACCGCATCAGGCACCCCTCCGCACCCTTCTTGTTAAAGTGACAGAAACTGAAGTACCGTGCAGCTTATGCAAGTTGAACCATGGTCACCCCCTCCAGTGCTGCTGACGGTCGATCTGGTGATCCTGACGCTGCGCAGGGGGCGAATGTGCATTCTGCTCGTGGAGCGCGGCGAAGATCCTTTTCAGGGCAGGCTCGCGCTGCCCGGTGGATTCCTCAATCACGCCGGAGAGGAGATCCTGGACGCCGCCCACCGCGAGTTGAGTGAGGAAACCGCTCTGACTGCCGGATGGGTACACCTTGAACAGCTGGCCACCTATGGCGACGCGGGTCGCGATCCGCGGGGGCGCGTCGTTTCCGTGGCCCACTTGGCGATCGCCCCGCGACTCCCCGAACCGGTCGCGGGAACGGATGCCGCGGATGCCGCCTGGGTTCCCGCGGAAGCCGTTCTCTCCGGCGAGGCGGAACTGGCCTTCGATCATCTGCGGATAGTGAGGGACGGAATCGAACGCGCGCGCACCAAGCTGGAATTCTCGGCTCTGGCCACGGCGTTCTGCGGAGAACTCTTCACCATAGTCGAATTGCAGCAGGTGTACGAGGCGGTCTGGGGCACCGAGCTCGACACCCGTAACTTCTACCGGAAAGTCCAGGCGGTCAAGGGATTCATCGTTCCGGCCGGATCGGAACGCAGGTCCACGGGCGGACGGCCCGCACGGCTGTACCGGGCAGGGCCGCAGACGGCCCTTTTTCCACCGCTGATCCGGCCTGTGCCGCCCACGGCGGAAGAGAACACGAGAGAGGAAGGGGATTAGATGTCGAACGACCTGGTGGTGATTCTCACCGCCCTCAATCTCGAATACCAGGCCGTGCGCCGGAAACTGGCCGGTCCGCAGGTGCACCGCCATGAGCGCGGCACGCGGTTCGAGGTGGGAACCGTGCAGGGCACTTCATGTCGTGTGGCGCTCGGTCTGACGAACAAGGGGAATCACTCCGCTGCGGTGATTGCCGAGCGCGCCGTACAGGAGTTCTCGCCGGTCGCCGTGTTGTTCGTCGGAGTCGCCGGTGCCCTGTGGGAGACCGCGAGGCTGGGCGACGTGGTGATGGCGACACACGTCTACGCCTACCACGGCGCGACCAGCGAGGACGACGGACTCAAATCCCGCCCCCGGGTCTGGGAGACGGCACACGGCATCAGCCAGATCGGCTCGCATCTGGCGCGCGTCAACGACTGGGCCGACGAAACGCCCGGTACCGGGCCCGTGCCGGAGGTGCGATTCGGCGCGATCGCCGCGGGCGAGATCGTGCAGAACTCGAAGATCTCGGCCGAGGCGCGGTGGATCCGGCAGAACTACAACGACGCCCTCGCCATCGAGATGGAAGCCGCCGGTGTGGCGCAAGCCGGTCATCTCAACGGGGCACCGGTGGGCATCATCCGGGGAATCAGCGACCGGGCCGACGGTACGAAGAACAGCGCGGACGACCGTAACTGGCAACCACGAGCCGCGGCCAACGCAGCGGCATTCGCCACCCGGCTGGCCGTGGAACTGGCCGGAGAACAGGAGCAGATCGCGATGGAACGGGCAGACAGGGCTCATCAGGCCGACGGCTTCAAGGACCATGTCAGCAACACCGCTCACAACAGCACGGTGGGCATCATGGCCGGCTCGGTCAAGGGAAGCAGCGTCCATATGGGCACGCACCCGAAGGTGACCGGTCCGGTGGACCTGGTCGCGGAGCTGGGCGTTTTCCGTGAGGACCTGAAGCGTCACCACGCCGGGGGAATGCTCGACGACGACACCTACCGGGAGTCCCTGGCCGAGCTGGATTTCGCGCGCCGGACGGCAAGGGAGAACAGCTCGGCATCGCCCAAGGCGGCGATGATGGCACTCAAGAGGTTACGCGGTCTGATCGCGGATTCTCCGGAACTGACGGCCAAGCTCGCGCCCCTGGTCGCCGCGGCGGGTGAGCTGTCATGAACGACGGCACCCACGGCCGTTACCACTCGGCCGCATTCGATTCCACCGTCGGAATCCAGGCCGAGGCCGTCCACAATTCCAACGTCTACTTCGTCCATCCGGATGCCTCACCGCAGGAGAAGTACCGGATCGGTGTGCGGTCCCTGGAGAACGGCATCCCCAGCCGCGCTCGCGAAATGATCGGTAAAGCGATCGAAGGCGACTACGACAGTGCGGAGGTCAGCTTCCACTGGGTGCTTGCCATGCTCAGCGGACGCGCTTATCACGACCTCAACACCGAAGAGCGTCAGCAACTGCACAGGGCTTTCGGACGCGTACCGGGCTACGCCGAGGGCGAGTGGAAAGACGCCCTGCGTGTCGCCTTCGAACTGCTGGAGATGCACAGCGTCGCAGAAGACGAAGCAGGGCGCGTACTGGACCGGCTGGCAGCCCTGTCACCCCGCCAGCACGATGCGCTCCTCCACCACCTCGACCTGGTACTGACCGGAGGACTGAAAGAGAGCCTGTGGGCCGGCTACCGCGATCGGGCCGAGGCGGACCGCTTCGGCAACAACCGGTCGCAACGGGTCTGGGCCTACTTCGAACCCGAGCCCATCGGCCCACGGGCTCTGATGCCCCGTCCGAGCACGGGCGCCCCCGCCCGGGCAAGGATCCGGGTCCGTACCGGCGTCTTCGCCGTCGCCACCGCGTTTCTCTCCGTCTCGGCACTGGTAGCGGATCCTGCCGCAGCCGCCGTCGAGTTACTGGTGCTCCTCGTCGCGGGTCCGACCGCGATTCACTTCGGCGGCCGATGGCACTACCAGGAACGTCGGCTGAGGGCCCGGCGCCAGAAGTTCCCGGTCCTGCCCGCGGGCCATCCCGCCGCTGCCGGGGACGGGTTCACCAACCGGGTCCGCCAGTCGTTCGACTCCTACTTCAGTAACCACGTGCCTCATGGAGTGGCCCCGCAGGAATGGTTCGGTCTCACCACTCACATCCGCAACGGTCTCGTAGCCGAGATCGCGCTCCTCTACCGCGAGAGCCGGATCGGCGTGGAACGGGTCAACTGGCTGATCCGCCATCTCGCCGAGGACGCCCGTGACCGTTACCAAAGGGGCACTCTGTTCGACGACCCCCTCCAGAATCGGACATCGGCCATGGTGAAGGCGGTGTCCGTGGTCGCGCTGGCCGCGCTCGGCATCGCGACGCTGTTCCTGCTCGACACCGTGACTTCAGGGGCCGGTGCCCTGCCCGCCCTGCTGGCCGCGGTCGCCGCCGTCTGGTCCGGGCACACGGCCAGCGCCTCGTGGCTGGAGGCCCGGAGCGAAGAGAACCGGCTGGCCGAGGAGACCCGGGAGTACGAGGAGCGGCTGGGCGCACGCCAAGCCGCCTACCAGAACTGGAAGTCGTTCCTGGACGCCACCCGGCCGAACGAACTGGAAATGGAGACCTGGCTCACCTGCGACAAGACGCTGTTCGTCGACGAAGCACTCCGCCACTACCAGCTCGGCTGGCGCGATCTGATCACCCACACCCTTCTGATGACTCCCGTACGCCCCTACAAGCGGGGACGGGTGAAGGGCGGCCCCTGGCGGTACTCGCGCTACAGCCTGCGGCTCTTCCTGGTCACCCAGGACGGCGTTCGTGAGGTCAGCGCGGAGTTCGAGATCTCCGAAGACAAGTGGGGAAACGGTCAGCGCAGCAACTACCGGTTCGATGCGCTGTCCTCCGTACAGGTCGCGGAGAACCCTCAAGTCGGCTACGACCTGGAGCTCATCCTCACCAACGGGCCCGCCAGGAACATCCGTGTCAAGGACGCCGACACCCATCAACTGGCCTCGGACGAGGACGCCGAGCAGATCGCCGAGATCAACCTCAGCTCGGCCGGCTTCACCCACACCTTCCGGCTGCTGGAAGGGCTCGCGGCGGACGGAAAGGGCTGGATCGAACGGAACAACCCCCGAAACCTGCCGTCCTTCCATGCCGCCGGCTGAATCCTCCGGTCGTTCGGGGCGGGCAGGGCCCGCCCTGTCCGCCCACGCATCAGCCGATCCGGGATCCGCGTCGAAGGAGGGCGATGGCCGACACCGAAGACATCACCGAGAGCAGACTGCTGCTGGCCGAGTACGAACGCATCAAGGAGGAGCAGAAGACCCGGATCGGGTTCCGTGACAACCTGCTCTACTTCACGCTCGCCGCATCCGTCGCGGTCCTGGCGATCACCGCCCGCAGCGGACAGGCCCAACTGCTGCTCGCCGTCCCCGCGATCTGCCTGGTCCTGGGCTGGACCTATCTGGTCAACGACGAGAAGATCTCGGCGGTCGGCTGCTATATCCGCGACCAGCTGGGACCGCGGCTGGCCGGGCTCAGCGGCGCCCACGGCACGGTGTTCGGCTGGGAGCTCTACCACCGCGACGATACGAGCCGCACGACGCGCAAACGCATACAGACCGCGGTGGATCTGTTCACGTACCTGGCCCTGCCCATGATCTGCGTGACCGCGTTCTGGTGCTCTTCCGCCGCCCGTCCCGCGCTCGTGGCCGTCTCCCTCGCGCAGACACTCACCCTGGCGGTACTGGGCTGGCAGTTCCTGCACTACGCGAGACGGTAGTACGGCTCCGCCGCCCCGCTCGACGTTCCCTGACGGGGCCGGGTTCCAGGCGCTCCCGGCACCACCCTCCGGCCGGTTCCGTGCCAGGCGGTGGCGGGCGGTGGCGGGCGGGGTTCTCGGCCGAGGGCCCCGCCCGCTACCGCCGAAACCCCGGCTCAGGGCCAGACGAGACAGTACGGCTGGTGCCCCGCCTCGTGCAGCCGGTGCGAGAAGTCCTGCCACTCGTGGAGCAGTTGGTAGACGTTGAACGCGTCCCGCGGGCCGCCGCGGTCGGGGACCGTGGACCAGATGAACGCCGCCGCGCCCACGGACTCCTCGCCGACGCCGCGCAGCGGGTCGACGACGGTCATGGGCAGCTTGACGACCGCGTAGTCGGGGTGGAGGACCACCAGCTCCAGCGGGGGGACCCGGTGCAGGGGCATGCCTTCTATGCCCGTCAGGACCATCGCGGCTATCGTCTCGGGTTTGATCTTGGAGAAGAGGCCGCCCATACCCAGCTCGTCGCCGCCGAGCTCCTCGGGGCGCATCGAGATCGGGACTCTCGCGGCCGTTGCGCCGTCGGGTGCGCCGAAGTACTTGTACGTCACTCCCACCCGGGCGCTCCTGCCTGACATGGCGCCCGCGTCGAAGGCGTTCGCACGTGCGTTCGCATCTGCGTGCGCGTCCGCGTGGGGGCCAGCGTGGGGGTCGCCCGCGCCACCGCGCCGGTGTCTTCCCCGTCCGGTGGGCTCAGGGCCCCGGTCGCCGGTCCCCTCGCCCAGTCCGCCACCGCGATACATATCTCCACCCGACCACTCGCCGGCCCCGCCGTGCAACCCGATCATCGTGACAGTTGCCTCCCCCGCGGGCTAACGGTGAAACACCTGTCCGCGAAGAACGGCAGGGGCCTCTGACACCATGGATTCCATGAGTCTTCCCTGTGTGGCCCCAGTTTCGCAGATGCGAGGAGGCTGACGCCGTTTCGTAATACGAGGAGTACGCCCTCCTCACTCAACCGTGGCCGAGATCAACCGTCCGACGGGTCTTCGGCCGCCCCCACCCTCGAATCGCAGATCAGGACAGAGTGGCCAAAGTGTCGTATCCATACGAAGCCCCAGTCTCCCAGGCGCTGTTCGACCGCGCCTCCGCCGTCACGCCCGGCGGCGTCAACTCTCCCGTGCGCGCCTTCCGTGCCGTGGGCGGTACGCCCCGGTTCATGGTGTCCGGCTCCGGCCCGTATCTGACCGACGCGGACGGCCGCGAGTACGTCGACCTCGTCTGTTCCTGGGGACCGATGATTCTCGGCCACTCCCGGCCCGAGGTCATCGCCGCCGTCCAGGAGGCGGTCGCCCGGGGTACCTCCTTCGGTACGCCCGGTGAGGGCGAGGTCGCCCTCGCCGAGGAGATCGTGGCCCGGATCGCCCCCGTCGAGCAGGTGCGGCTGGTCTCCTCCGGCACCGAGGCGACGATGTCCGCGATCCGGCTGGCCCGCGGTTTCACCGGCCGCGCCAAGGTGGTCAAGTTCGCGGGCTGCTACCACGGCCATGTGGACGCGCTGCTGGCCGCCGCCGGTTCCGGCGTGGCCACCTTCGGCCTCCCCGACACCCCGGGCGTCACCGGCGCCCAGGCGGGCGAGACCGTCGTCCTGCCCTACAACGACCTCGAAGCGGTCCGCGCGGCCTTCGCCGCCCACCCCGGCGAGATCGCCTGTGTGATCACCGAGGCGTCCCCGGGCAATATGGGCGTGGTCCCGCCGCTGCCCGGCTTCAACCAGGGGCTGAAGGACCTCTGCCGGGAGAACGGCGCGCTGTTCATCTCCGACGAGGTGATGACCGGCTTCCGTACCAGCAGGGCCGGCTGGTACGGCGTCGACGGCGTCGAACCGGACCTGATGACCTTCGGCAAGGTCATGGGCGGCGGCTTCCCGGCCGCGGCCTTCGGCGGCCGGGCCGATGTGATGGGCCACCTCGCCCCCGCCGGGCCCGTCTACCAGGCCGGCACCCTCTCCGGGAACCCGGTCGCCACCGCCGCCGGGCTCGCCCAGCTCAGGCTGCTCGACGAGGCGGCGTACGAGACGGTGGACGCGGTCTCCGCCGAGATCCGGACGCTGGTGAGCGACGCGCTGACCAAGGCGGGCGTGGTCCACCGGCTCCAGACCGCGAGCAACATGTTCTCGGTCTTCTTCACCGCCGACGAGGTCAACAACTACGACGACGCCAAGCGGCAGGAAGCCTTCCGCTTCAACGCCTTCTTCCACTCCATGCTCGCGAACGGCGTCTATCTGCCGCCGTCCGCCTTCGAGTCGTGGTTCGTCTCCACCGCGCACGACTCCCGGGCCGTCGAGCGGATCGCCGCCGCCCTGCCCGCCGCCGCACGCGCCGCGGCGGAGGCCACGGCATGAGCGCGGAGGTCACGGCCGGGGCGCAGGGAGCCGCGGACGGACAGCAGGACGGCAAGCCCGTCCGTACCGTCGTCCACGTCCTGAGGCACGGCGAGGTGCACAACCCCGACGGCGTGCTCTACGGCCGCCGCCCCGGCTACCACCTCTCCGAACTGGGCCGGCAGATGGCGGACAAGGTCGCCGAGTCCCTCGCGGGCCGCGATATCACCCATATCGTCTCCTCCCCGCTGGAGCGCGCCCGGGAGACCGCCGACCCGGTCGCCAAGACCCACGGCCTGGACATCGCCGTCGACGACCGGCTGATCGAGGCGGGCAACGTCTTCGAGGGCAAGACCTTCGGCGTCGGGGACGGCGCCCTGCGCAAGCCGGGCAACTGGCGGCACCTCACCAACCCCTTCCGCCCGTCCTGGGGCGAGCCGTACATCGAACAGGTCGTCCGGATGATGGGGGCCCTGGACACCGCCCGCGACGCGGCCCGGGGCCACGAGGCCGTCTGCGTCAGCCACCAGCTGCCGATCTGGATCGTCCGCAGCTTCGTGGAGCACCGCAGGCTCTGGCACGATCCGCGCCGCCGCCAGTGCACGCTCGCCTCGCTGACCTCGTTCACGTACGAAGGAGACAAAATCGTCTCCGTCGCCTATACGGAACCGGCGCTCGACCTGGTCCCGCCGCATCTGCGGGCCGGGGCGAAGCCCGTCAAGGGCAAGTCGAAGGCCTTCGGAGCCTGACGCATCCCGGCGGGCGGCGGCCCACCCCTCGGGTGGGCCGCCCCGCCCGGGGTGCCGCCCTGTCCGGAGCCCCGCCCTGGGTGCCGCCTGTCCGGATCGCCCTGTCCGGATCGCCCTGTCCGGATCGTCGTGCCCGGATCGTCGTGCCCGGATCGTCGTGCCCGGATCGTCGTGAGCCGCCCGGCGACGGAAATCCGGGGAAAAGGGTTCCCGATCAACCCCGACTGTTGATCCTCCGTCGAAGAATCGGGCCGAAAGTCCCGGGGCCGGAAGTGCGGAACGACCCGTACCTCCGGCCCCGCCGCATTTCCGGTCGCAATTCAGGAACCGGTCCACCGCTTCCGTCCTCTCCTTTCATGTTCGTGGAGAACACGGACGGACCGGAACAGGCGGGGATGATCGACATGCGTGACAACAACCGTGCGCCCATGAGTCGCAGGGGACTTCTGGGAGCGGGGATCACCGTCGCCGCCGCGGGCGGACTCGCGGGCTGCGGAATCCTCACCGGCGAAAACGGCGGAAGCGGCGGCACCGGCGAAGGGAAGAGCACAGGCGGAGCCTCCGCCGAGAGCGGTCGCCCGGCACCCGCTGATTCACCCTCCACCCGCCCCGCGAGGCCGATAGGCGACGGCTCCACCGCCGATACCGGCCCCCAGCCCAACCAGCCCCCGCCGCCGGTCAAACTGCTGCCGGGACAGGCCCCGCCGCAATTCGTGGTGTTCTCCTGGGACGGCGCGGGAGACGTCGGCGACGGACAGTTCCCCCGCTTTCTCAAGATCGCCGAAGAGTACGACGCGAAGATGACCTTCTTCCTCTCCGGCATATACCTCCTGCCGGAATCGAAGAAGGATCTCTACCGGCCGCCGAACAACGCCGTCGGCGCCTCCGACATCGGCTATCTCACCGACGCCCATATCAAGGACACCCTGAAGCTGCTGCGGCAGGCGTGGCTCGACGGCCATGAGATAGGCACCCACTTCAACGGCCATTTCTGCGGCGACGGCTCCCGCTCCGTGGCCCGCTGGACGCCCGCCGACTGGGAGAACGAGATCTCCCAGGCCATGGACTTCGTCACCAAGTGGCGCACCCACACCGGCTGGACCGATATCGCCCCGCTCCCCTTCGACTACCGCAAGGAACTCGTCGGCGGCCGCACCCCCTGTCTGCTGGGACAGGACAAGCTCCTGCCGACCGCGAAGAAGCTCGGCTGGCGGTACGACGCCAGCTCGCCCGGCGGCCGCCAGGTCTGGCCCGTCAAGCGCAAGGGCCTGTGGGACCTCCCGCTCCAGTCGCTGCCCTTCCCCGGCCGCGGCTTCGAGGTGCTCTCCATGGACTACAACTTCATGGTCAACCAGTCGGGCTTCTCCTCCAACGGCGTCACCGCCAAACGGCCGGGCTGGCGCAAGCAGGCCACCGGCGCCTATCTGAAGGGCTTCGAACGCGCCTACTACGGCAACCGCGCCCCCCTCTTCATCGGCAACCACTTCGAGCAGTGGAACGGCGGCATCTACATGGACGCCGTCGAGGGCGCCGTCAAGGGCATGGCCGGACGGAAGGACGTCCGCCTGGTCTCGTTCCGCCAGTTCTGCGACTGGCTGGACGTCCAGGACCCCGCCGTCCTCGCCAAGCTCCGCACCCTCGACGTCGGCCGGAAGCCCGAAGGCGGCTGGAACACTTTCCTTAAGGCCGCCTGACAAAGGGCGCTCTGTCCCCAATGGGGTGCTTGCGGGCATGGAGGGGGGCCGGAAAGATCGCCAAATCCCCCATGCGAAACTTTTCACATGAGCCATCGCCGTGCATATCGCGCTGCCCTGACAGCCGCCCTGGTCGCGGCCGGGGCGCTCACCCTGTCCGCCTGCACCGGCGGCGGCACCTCCGGCGGCGGAGGGCAGACCAACTTCGTCACCAACACCGGCGGCATCTCCACCGTCGCCAAGGCGGACCGCAAGCCGATCGGCGAGATCGCCGGGGAGACCCTCGAAGGCAAGCCGCTCGACGTCGCCGACCTCAAGGGCAAGATCGTCGTCCTCAATGTCTGGGGCTCCTGGTGCCCGCCCTGCCGGGCCGAGGCACCCGCCCTGGCCAAGGCCGCGACCGACACCAAGGCGGACGGCGTCGAATTCGTCGGGATCAACACCCGCGACCTCAACAAGAGCCCGGCCCTCGCGTTCGAGGAGGACTACAAGGTCCCCTACCCCAGCCTGTACGACCCCAAGGGCAAGCTGATCGCCACCGGCTTCCCCACGGGGACGCTCATGCCGAACGCCATCCCCTCCACGGTCGTCCTGGACCGGGACGGGAAGGTCGCGGCGCGCGTCCTCAAGGCGATCTCCGAGAAGGAGATCCGCTCCATGATCGACCCCCTGATCGCGGAGAAGTGACCCCGTGACGTACGTGGAGCCGGCGGTCGTCCTCGCGTCGACCGACATCAACACCACCGTGCTCGGCGGCACCCTGCTGCTCGCCGTGCCGCTCGCGGTCCTCGGCGGGCTGGTCTCGTTCTTCTCCCCGTGCGTCCTTCCGCTGGTCCCGGGCTACCTCTCGTACGTCACCGGGACCAGCGGCACCGATCTCGCCGACGCCCGCCGCGGCCGGATGCTCCTCGGCGCCTCCCTCTTCGTCCTCGGCTTCTCCGCCGTCTTCGTCTCGGGCGGCGCCCTCTTCGGCTACTTCGGCGCGACGCTCTTCGAACACCAGGAGACCCTCACCCGGGTCCTCGGTGTGGTGATGGTGCTGATGGGCGCCTTCTACCTGGGCGCGATGCCCTGGCTGACCCGTCGCGAATTCCGCTTCCACACCCGCCCGGCCACCGGTCTGGCGGGCGCCCCGATACTGGGCGCGCTGTTCGGCGTCGGCTGGACCCCCTGTATCGGCCCCACACTCTCGGCGGCCATGACACTCGCCGCCGAGCAGGGCAGCGCGGGCCGCGGCGCCGCGCTCACCTTCGCCTACTGCCTCGGCCTCGGGCTCCCCTTCATCCTCACGGCCCTCGCGTTCCGCAAGGCGCTCGGCGCGTTCGCCTGGGTGAAACAGCACTACGTCTGGGTCATGCGGATCGGCGGCATCATGATGATCGCGACCGGTGTGCTCATGCTGACCGGAGTCTGGGACCTCATGATGCAGCAGGTGCAGGTCTGGACGAGCGACTTCACGGTAGGGATCTGACCTCCATGAGCAACACGGACACCCAGGGCCGCGACCGGGCGGCGCAGCCGCCCGACGAGGACTCCCGGGAGGCGGCGGCCGGAGCCCAGCTCTCCACCGCGCCCCGCGAGGAACTGCTCGCGACCCTCAGCAGCGGCCCGTCCCTCGGTGTCATCGGCTGGGCCCGCTGGTTCTGGCGCCAGCTCACCTCCATGCGGGTCGCGCTGATCCTGCTCTTCCTGCTCTCCCTCGCCGCGATCCCGGGCTCCCTGATCCCGCAGCGGATGGTCGACGACCTCAAGGTGCAGACCTGGAAGGAGAACAACGAGTTCTGGGCCCCGGTCTTCGAGAAGCTCCAGCTCTTCGACGTCTACAGCTCGGTCTGGTTCTCCGCGATCTACATCCTGCTGTTCGTCTCCCTGATCGGCTGCATCGTGCCGCGGTCGTGGCAGTTCGTCGGCCAGCTCCGCGGCCGCCCCCCGGCCGCGCCCGGCCGGCTGACCCGGATGCCCGCGTACACGACATGGCGTACGGACGCCGAGCCCGAGCAGGTCCGCGAGGCCGCCCTCGCCCTCCTCAAGAAGCGCCGCTTCCGGGCCCGGATCGCGGGCGACGCGGTCGCCGCCGAGAAGGGCTATCTGCGCGAGGCGGGGAACCTGGTCTTCCACGTCGCCCTGATCGTGATGCTGCTGGCCTTCGCCGCCGGACAGCTGTTCAAGTCCGAGGGCGGAAAGCTGATCGTCGAGGGCGACGGCTTCGCGAACACGCTCACGCAGTACGACGACTTCCGCTCCGGCGCCCTGTACGACGCGGACAACCTCGACCGGTTCTGGTTCGACCTCAAGAGCTTCACCGCCACCTACGAGAAGAGCGGCCCGCAGAAGGGCACCGCCCGCACCTTCGAGGCGGCCATCCGCTGGGGCAAGCCCGGCGGCAAGGAGCAGGACGCGGTCATCGAGGTCAACAAGCCGCTGACCATCGACGGATCCAAGATCCACCTCCTCTCGCACGGCTACGCGCCCGTGATCACCGTCCGCGACGGCCGGGGCAAGGTCGTCCTCGACAAGGCCGCCGTCCCGCTGCTCCCGGTGGACGGCAACATCACCTCCAGCGGCGCCATCAAGGTGATGGACGGCTACCGCGACAAGAACGGCAAGAAGGACCAGCTCGGCTTCAAGGCGTGGTTCGTGCCGACCTTCGGCAGCAAGGAGGAGCACGGCGGCGGGACCTCGGCCGGCAACCCGATGTTCTCCACCTTCCCCGCCCTCGACTTCCCCGTCCTCGCGGTCAACGCCTACCGCGGCAGCCTGGGCGTGGACTCCGGTCTGCCGCAGAACGTCTACCAGCTCGACACGCGCAAGCTCGTCCAGTTCAAGGACGAGAAGGGCGAGATCCTCAAGGCCCTGCTGATGCCCGGCGAGTCGATGAAGCTCCCGGACGGCGCCGGTTCGATCACGTACGAGAGCACCGTCGAGTGGGCCAGCTTCCAGATCTCCGAGCGCCCCGGCAACGGCTGGGCGCTGGCGGGCGGTATCGCCGCGATCGCCGGTCTGGCCGCTTCCCTCTTCGTCCAGCGCCGCCGGGTGTGGGTGCGGGCGGTGACCGGCCGGGACGGGGTGACCGTCGTCGAGATGGCGGGCCTCGGCCGCAGCGAGTCGGCGAAGCTCCCGGAGGAGCTGGGCGATCTGGCGGCGCAGCTGCACGGACAGGCCCCGTCGGCGCCGGACCCGGAGCCCGGGGAGAATGACGCGGAGCCTTCGCCTCCCGCGAAGACCACCGACACCGGCAGCGGCGGCAGCGAAGTCTCCACCTCCACCGACCCTCACGATCCCGCAGTAACTTCCGAAGGGGCTGAGAAGTGAATCTCGCCGCCGCGACGAACGAGACCTTCGCCGAGTACAGCAACACGCTGATCTACTCCGCGATGGCCGTGTACACCCTCGCCTTCCTCGCGCACATCGCCGAGTGGATCTTCGGCAGCCGCAGCAAGGTCGGCCGTACCGCCGCCGCACTGACCGCGAACCGGCCCGCCGCCGCAGGGGCCGCGGCCCCCGCGGTCCAGGTCCGCGGCAAGGACGGCAGCACCGCCGTCCTGGACAAGCCGAAGGTCGTGACCCGCTCCGCCACGGGCAGCCGGGACGTCCCGGACGGCCCCGGCGCCGCGGGCGGTACGGAGAAGGGCGATCTGTACGGCCGGATCGCGATCTCCCTGACGGTCCTCGCCTGGGCCCTCCAGACCGCGGGCGTCGTCGCCCGTGCGATCTCGGTGCAGCGGGTGCCCTGGGGCAACATGTACGAGTTCTCCATCACCTTCGGCGCCGTCGCGGTCGGCACCTATCTCGCGTTCCTCGCGGCGAAGAAGAACGTCCGCTGGATGGGCCTTCTGCTCACCGGCACGATCCTGGCCGACCTCGGCCTGGCGACGACGGTCTTCTACACCGAGAGCGACCAGCTCGTCCCGGCCCTCGACTCGTACTGGCTGGTCATCCACGTCTCCACGGCCATCTTCTGCGGCGCGGTGTTCTACCTCGGCGCGGCGGGCTCGGTGGTCTACCTCTTCCGCGATTCGTACGAGGCGAAGCTGGCCCGCGGCGAGAAGCCGGGCGCCTTCGCCACCTCGGTACTGGACCGTATGCCGTCCGCGGCGACGCTCGACAAGTTCGCGTACCGGGTCAACGCGGCCGTCTTCCCGCTCTGGACCTTCACGATCATCGCGGGCGCGATCTGGGCGGGCGACGCCTGGGGCCGCTACTGGGGCTGGGACCCCAAGGAGGTCTGGTCCTTCATCACCTGGGTCGCGTACGCCTGCTACCTCCACGCGCGCGCCACGGCGGGCTGGAAGGGCCGCAAGGCCGCGGTGCTGGGCCTGATCGCCTTCGCCTGCTGGCTGTGGAACTACTACGGCGTCAATATGTTCGTGCAGGGACTGCACTCGTACGCGTAGACCCCCGCCGCCTTCCGGAAGCCCGTGCCGCGTTCACCGCGGCGCGGGCTTTCCGCGTCTCGTACGCACCCGTCCCGTACGCGCTCCCGATCTGGACGTTCCGTGAACCTGTCGTGACTATCGGTGAGAGAGTGCAACGAGGCACGTGTGCGCGGGAGGTGTCCGTCATGGCGGACGGAACGAACGGGTCGAACGAGCCCGAGGACCACCAGGAGTTCGAAGACGACGAACAGGACGCGGGCCCCTGCGGCCGGGAGCCCGAGGCGTCGGACAGCCTCAAGGTCTTCGGCGCGATCCTCAAAGCCTTCCGCAAGAGAGCGGGACTGTCCCAGACGGAGTTCGCCCCGATGGTGCGGTACTCGGTCCAGATGGTCGCCTCCATCGAACAGGGCCGCCGCTTCCCGCCGGCGGACTATGTCGAGCAGTCGGAGGAGATCCTGGACGCCTTCGGGGCGCTGGATGCCGGGGCGAAGCATCTGACGCGGCGGCGGGGGCTGGCGCAGTGGTTCCGTCAGTGGGCCGTGCTGGAGGAGGAGGCGATCAGCCTCTACACGTACGAGAACAGGCTGATCCCGGGCCTGCTCCAGAGTGAGCCCTACGCCCTGACGCTCTTCCGGAACCAGCTGCCGCCGCTCGGGGACGACAAGATCGAAGAACAGTGGGCGGCCCGAGCGGAACGCCAGCGACTACTGACCGACCGCCCCAACACCGCGTTCAGCTTCATCGTCGAAGAACAGGTCCTGCTGCGGGGTACGGGTGGCCCCGAGGTCACCCGGGGCCAGCTCGACCGTCTGCTGGAGGTCGCCCGGTACCGCAATGTGGAGCTGCAGATCATGCCGCTGGTACGGGAGAACCACGCCGGGCTGGACGGCCCGATCCGACTGCTGGAGACCCCGCAGAACCAGTGGTTCGCGTACTGCGAGGGACAGGAGAGCGGCCAATTCATTTCTGAATCGAAGGTCGTCAGCATGCTTCAGATGCGCTATGCCAGGATGCGCTCACAGGCCCTTAGTCTGGAAGACTCCGTTGGTCTGTTGAAGCGGATGCGAGGAGCGCTATGAGCACCGAAGAACTGGTCTGGTTCAAGAGCAGCTACAGCGGCGGATCAGGGGACGACTGCGTCGAGGTCGCCACCTGCCCCGGCACGGTCCACGTCCGCGACTCCAAGATCCAGGACGGCCCCCAGCTGTCCCTCCGCCCGACCGCCTGGAACGCCTTCCTCACCTACGCCGCCCGGCACTGACGACGTTGGCCGGTCCGCCCCCTGGACAACCCGGGGGGTGGAGCGGCCAATGGTGGTGGTGCACCACCTCGGGGAGGAGAACGGATGGAGCAGGCGAAGTCGCAGCTCGTTGCTCAGGCGGCAGAGATACAGGAGATCGACGTCGCGGACCTGGTCGACCCGTCCGCGATCGTGCAGTCCGAGGACGTCGAGCAGGAGGAGTGCTACACCTTCTGAGGCCGCGGCCGGGTGCCCTCATGGGCGCCCGGCCCAGAAGGAGTGACCGTGGTCGTCCATGTCTTCACCGGCCCCACCCTGCACCCCGGCGATCCCGCTCTCGCCGACTCCGGGTTCGTCCCACGACCGCCTATCGGGCACGGCGACCTCCTACACCCCGGGATCACGCCCGCTGACACGGTTCTGATCATCGACGGCGTCTTTCACCACGCTCCCGCCGTGCGGCACAAGGAGATCATCTGGACGCTGTCCCGAGGGGTTCGCGTCCTGGGCGCGGCGAGCATCGGGGCTCTGCGCGCCGCTGAACTGGCCGACTGCGGCATGGTCGGCGTGGGGGAGATCTACACCGCCTACGCCACCGGCCACCTCGTAGGAGACGACGAGGTGGCCGTCGCACAGGCCGCTGCTCCGGATCTGTCCGCGTACACCTGGCCCCTGGTCAACGTTCGGAAGGCGCTCCGCCTCGCGGTGAGTGAAGGCGTCATCGACCCGGAGGCGTCGGATCTGATACTCGCCGAGCTGAGAAAGGTCTTCTACGCCCACCGTTCCCTCCGCGTTCTGTTATCCGCCGGCCGGAGCTGCGGTGCACCGGCCTTCGGCTGGTGGCTGAAGGACCGGCTCCACGACGACCCCTACTTCGGCGATGTGAAACGTGCCGATGCCGTTCTGGCCCTGGAAACGGCTCTGACTCTCGACCGTGCGCCAAGTGCCGCACCCCCGACCGGTCTGGTCTGGAACACCCGGTGCTTTCGTCGGTGGCACAACGAGTTCACTGCGACACAGGTGGACGGCTTCGTCCTGAAGATCCGGCACCGAGTCGCCTACCAGCAGATCTTCGACCCCGGCTTCAAGAGCCTGTGGCACCGCTTTCTCCGCCGGGCGGAAGCTCATGAGCTTGCGCCCGCCCTGGCCTGCGTGGCAGTCCGCCCCGATCTCGACCTGGCGGACCGGGCAACGGTGGACCTGCTCCTGCGCCATGAGACCCGGGCCGACCGGACTGCCATCGTGCGATGCCTGAGGTCGAACGAGGAGAGGACCCGTACCCATCCCGGATTCTTCCCCGAAGCCATCAGGGGCGAGACTGCTCGCACTGTTCTGTCCGCCGTCTGGTCGGTCCCCGGGGAGTCACTCGAAGGCGAGTCCTGGGAGCGCGGATTCCAGGGCGAGCGGGAAGCCGTCGATGCCGTGAAGCCGTTTGTTCTGGGACTTCTCAGGAACAAAGAGCAGGTATGAGCCAGGTCTTCCCTCACGGAACCGTGCGGGCGCGGCCGCCGGAAGAGACCTGGCGGGCCCTCGAACCGGAATTACCCCTGCTTGGAATTACCCGGGTTGCCAGACTCACCGGCCTCGACCATCTGGGAATCCCCGTGTGGACGGCCATCCGGCCGAACTCCCACACGCTGGTCACCTCGCAAGGCAAAGGGGCGGACGACACTCTGGCCCGGATCTCCGCCGTCATGGAGGGAGCGGAACTGTGGCTCGTCGAACAGCCGCTTCCCGTTGCCGCGCGCGTCTCCCACCACCGTCTCCGTCCGCCCTACCCGATGTCCGCCCTGCCGGTGAAGACTCGCCATGAGGGGCTGCCGCAGCTTCCGCTCGACTGGACCGAAGGAAGAGGGCTGATCTCCGGGGCGAAGATTCCGGTGCCGGCCGATCTGGCCCGCCGCCGGGCCGAACACACTCCCGGGACATTCGACGTCTTCCACGTCACCAGTAATGGTCTGGCTACCGGAAACACCCGGGACGAGGCACTTCTCCACGCGCTCTACGAGCTGATCGAACGGGACACCCTGCACCGCGACCACCTCGGTGGCGGCGCGATGCGCGAACTGGTCGATCCCGCCACAGTCACGGACGCCTACTGCTCCGGTCTCATCGCACGCTTTCTGGACGCCGCCATGTTCCTGGAGATCGCGCTGGTGCGGAATGCGTACGGAATCCCGGTCTGTGCCGCCTATATCTGGGCGGAGGACTATCCCGTGGTCTTCGCCGGGTCGGGCTGCCACAGGGACCCGGGCATCGCGCTCTCCCGGGCCCTGACGGAAGCCGCTCAGTCCCGGCTCACATGCATCGCGGGCACCCGGGACGATCTGGGGTCGCACGAGAACGCCTTCGCCTCGGCACCATCGCGTCCCGATCCGGTAGGACCGTACAGCGGTGACTGGACACCGTTGACCGAGGCATGCGACGCGACGTTCGGGGAGTTCGCCACCGAGGTCGCTGCCGTCTCCGAGCGGGTGGCCGCGGTCACGGGCTACGAGCCGATTGCCGTCGACCTGCCCTGGCGGTCCTCCTTCGCCGGGGTGAAAGTCGTCGGCCCCGGACTGGAGATGCGGATGACACGGTCCGTTCCCCGCCCCGGCGTACGCCGTGGCTGACGACCGCGTCCCATACGGCGGGCCCTGCGGGGCCGCCGAGGCATACGACGCGTTCCACCGTGGCCGGGCGTCCACACCACTGGTTGCCCGGCTCTACGCCCTGGCTATGGGCGACGACCACCCCGCGGAAGTCCAGGCTTCCAGCTCCTGTGACTGGCCCCTCCTCGGGCTTCTGGTGGCCCGGCTCCGCCTCCGGCCCGGACAACGGCTCGTCGATCTGGGATGCGGCACCGGAGGCGTCGGTCTGTGGCTGGCCCGGGCCCACTCCGTACACCTGACCGGGATCGACATCTCGCCGGTGGCGATCGGACTGGCCGCAGCGCGCCGACCGTACTTCCTGCCCCCTGGTCGTGCCGACTTCCGTGTGGCAACCATGGAGCGGACCGGGCTGCCGGACGGCTGCGCGGACGGGATCGTCTGCATCGACACCCTCGGCAAGGCCCACAGCCCGATGCGGGCGCTGCTGGAGACCCGGCGGCTGCTGAAGCCCGGAGGCCGGATGGCGGTGACCACCGCGAGACGCCACTCGGCTCCTTCGCCCTGGGCCGAGCGGGCGGCCGCCGTGGGACTGGAACTCGTCGCAGAGGACGCCCGGCCCGACGAACCCGCCATGTGGCGTCGGCTCTACCGGCTCTGGACGGACCACGAGGAGGAACTCCGGCGGGATGTCGGCGACGCCCGGACGGACAGCATGATCCGCGAAGCCCGCAGAACGCTGCCGACCCTCGATGCCCGCCGCGCATTCCTCATCACCTTGAGGAGGGGGTCGGATCCCTCCGGGGAGCCGTACGCTACGGCCTGACAGCGCGATCCGCCCGCTGGGAAAGGACGTTCGTGGTGCCCACTCGTGTCGCCGTCTTCGGAGCTGGTTCCTGGGGCACGGCCTTTGCCGTGATCCTGGCCGACGCAGGGTGCGACGTCACACTCTGGGGGCGTCGGCCCGGACTCGTACAGGCGATCAATACGACCCACCGCAATCCCGACTATCTGCCGGACGCCGAGCTTCCGTACAGCATCAGGGCGACCACCGACGCGGCGGAGGCCGCGGACGGCGCCGGGATCGCGGTCCTCGCCGTTTCGGCCCAGCATCTTCGGAAGAGCCTGACGGCCTGGGCGCCGGTGCTCGCAGCTGACACGGTTCTGGTCTCCTTGATGAAGGGGGTCGAACTGGGCACCGACATGCTGATGAGCGATGTGATCGCAGACGTCACCCGCGCGGGGCCCGAGCGGATCGCGGTGGTGTCCGGGCCCAATCTGGCGGGAGAGATCGTGCGGCGTCAGCCCGCCGCGAGCGTGGTCGCCTGTGCCGATACGACGGTTGCCGAGCGGATCCAGCATGCCTGTCACACCCCGTACTTCCGCCCCTACACCAACACCGATGTCGTCGGCTGTGAACTCGGTGGTGCGGTGAAGAACGTGATCGCCCTCGCCGTGGGCATCGCGGACGGCATGGGGCTGGGAGACAACACCAAGGCCGCTCTGATGACTCGGGGGCTCGCCGAGACCGGCAGGCTGGGCGTGGCGATGGGTGCCAATCCCCAGACGCTCGCCGGGCTCGCGGGGATGGGGGATCTCATCGCGACCTGCTCGTCACCGCTGTCGCGCAATCACACGTTCGGTGCCAACCTCGGGAAGGGACTCACCGTCGCCGAGGCGGCGGCCGCGATGAAGCAGACGGCCGAGGGCGTGACGTCCTGCCGCTCGGTCCTCGACCTCGCCGAACGCCACGGGGTGGAGATGCCGATCGCCGAGACCGTCGTCCGGGTCATCCACGAAGGGGTCTCGCCGCAGGGGGCCGTCAAGGAGCTGATGTCGCGTTCGGCCAAGCCCGAGCTGCGCTGACGTCCCTACTTCTCGTCGTCCTTGGAGTCCTTGGGGTCCCTGGAGTCCTTCGGGTCCTTGGGGTTGTCCTTCCTGCCCTCGTCGTCCAGGGACTTCAGGAAGTCGGGGTTGTCGTCCGGGGCGACCCAGCCGCCGCCGCGGCGGCCGCCCGGGGAGAAGGCGCCACCGCCACCGCCGTAGGCGGCCGTACGGCGCGGGCGGCCCGCGACGAACCAGGCGATCGGGCCGAGGAGGACCTCGCCGAAGAGGAGGACGATGATCACCCAGGCGATCTTGGGGAGGTTGCGGACCTCCTTCTCCGGGGTGTTCAGCACGTCGATGAAGGCGTAGATCCACAGCGCCAGGACCAGCAGGAACGGCAGATACCGGAGCATGGGCGGACGGTCCTTCGGCGAGTGGCGGCGGGGCGCGGGCGGGCCCCGGTGACGTGGCCAGGGTAGCCGGTACCGGATACTGGGGCCCATGGCATATGAGGATCTTCGTTCCCTGCTCAGGGCCCTGGAGCGCGAGGGAGACCTCAAGCGCATCAAGGTCGAGGTCGACCCGCATCTGGAGGTCGGCGAGATCGTCGACCGGGTCAACAAGGCGGGCGGGCCCGCCCTGCTCTTCGAGAACGTGCGCGGTGCGTCGATGCCGCTGGCGATGAACGTCTTCGGGACGGACCGCCGGCTGCTGAAGGCGCTGGGGCTGAAGTCGTACTCCGAGATCTCCGACAAGATCGGCGGGCTGCTGAAGCCGGAGCTGCCGCACGGTTTCATCGGGGTGCGCGAGGCCTTTGGGAAGCTCGGTTCGATGATCCACGTACCGCCGAAGAAGGTGAAGGACGCGCCGGTGCACGAGGTCGTCCTCCAGGGCGACGACGTCGACCTCGACCTGCTGCCCGCGCTGTTCACCTGGCCCGAGGACGGCGGATCCTTCTTCAACCTGGGGCTCACGCACACCAAGGACCCGGAGACCGGGGTGCGGAACCTCGGGCTCTACCGACTCCAGCGGCACGACCGCCGGACCATCGGTATGCACTGGCAGATCCACAAGGACAGCGCCAACCACTACCAGGTCGCGGCCCGGCGGGGGGAGAAGCTGCCGGTCGCCATCGCCTTCGGCTGCCCGCCCGCCGTCACGTACGCCTCCACGGCGCCGCTGCCCGGCGATATCGACGAGTACCTCTTCGCCGGGTTCGTCCAGGGCAAGCGCATCGAGATGGTCGACTGCAAGACCGTGCCGCTCCAGGTGCCGGCACAAGCCGAAGTGGTCATCGAGGGCTGGCTGGAACCGGGGGAGATGCTCCCCGAGGGGCCGTTCGGCGACCACACCGGTTTCTACACTCCGCAGGAGCCGTTCCCCGCGCTGAAGATCGACTGCATCACCATGCGGAAGCGCCCGCTGATCCAGTCGATCGTGGTGGGGCGTCCGCCGACGGAGGACGGTCCGCTGGGCCGGGCCACCGAGCGGTTCTTCCTGCCGCTGCTGAAGATCATCGTCCCGGACATCGTCGACTACCACCTGCCCGAGGCCGGCGGCTTCCACAACTGCGCGATCGTGTCGATCGACAAGCGATACCCCAAGCACGCGCAGAAGGTCATGTCCGCGATCTGGGGCGCGCACATGATGTCCCTGACCAAGCTGATCATCGTGGTGGACAAGGACTGCGACGTCCACGACCTCCACGAAGTGGCCTGGCGGGCCTTCGGGAACACGGACTACGCCCGTGACCTGACCGTGGTGGAGGGCCCGGTCGACCATCTCGACCACGCCTCGTACCAGCAGTTCTGGGGCGGCAAGGCGGGCATCGACGCCACCGCGAAGTGGCCCGAGGAGGGCTACACCCGCGGCTGGCCGAACATGGTCGAGTCGGACCCCGACACCGCGGCGCTGGTGGACCGGCGCTGGAAGGAGTACGGCCTGTGACGGCGGCCGATCCCGCCGTCGGCGCCGGGGCGGGGGCCGCGGGCCCGGCGGGCGGCGGCAAGGTCAAGGCCTTCCTCAGGCTCGTGATGATCGAACACTCGGTCTTCGCGCTGCCCTTCGCCTATATCGCGTCCCTGACCGCGATGTACCAGGTGGACCGGAGCGTCCACTGGGTCGAACTGCTCGTGGTCACCGTGGCGATGGTCGGCATGCGGACCTTCGCCATGGCCTGCAACCGGATCATCGACCGCGAGATCGACGCCCGCAATCCGCGCACCGCGGGCCGGGAACTCGTCACGGGCGCGGTCAGCGTCCGGTCCGCCTGGACGGGCGCGCTGATCGCGCTGGCCGTCTTCCTCGCCGCGGCCGCCGTGCTGAACCCGCTCTGTCTGATGCTGGCCCCGCTCGCCGTCGTACCGATGGTCGTCTATCCGTACGGCAAGCGGTTCACCGACTTCCCGCACGCCATCCTCGCCGTGGCCCAGGCCATCGGGCCGATCGGCGCCTGGCTGGCGGTGACCGGCTCCTGGTCCTGGGACGCGGTGATCCTCGGGCTGGCGGTCGGCATCTGGATCGGCGGCTTCGACCTGATCTTCGCCACCCAGGACGTCACCGCGGACCGCGCGGAGGGCGTCCGCTCGGTCCCGGCCCGCTTCGGCGTCCCGGCCGCCCTCCACGGCGCCCGCCTCTGCCATCTGGTGACCATGGCCCTGCTGGTCTGGTACGCCCTGGCGACGGACGCGGGGGCGTTCTTCTGGGTGGGCCTGGCGATCGTGGCGGCGGCCTTCGTCTACGAGCACACGATCGTCCGCCCGCACGACCTGTCGCGGCTGAACCGGGCGTTCTTCACCGTCAATGGGTTCATCGGAATGACGCTTTTCGTGTGCGCCCTGGCGGATCTGGTGGTGCGCGGTCTGACGGTCTGATGAGCTTCCGGTCGGGCGTCGTGGCAGGACGTGGGAGGTCGCGGTGACGACATCGGAGGACGGCCGGTTGCGCTCGCAGCTCAGCCGGATGGAAGGCATGTTCCCCGGTTATCGGACCGAGATCGTCGAGGGCAACATCCTGCTGACTCCCCTGCGGCCGTTCCATCACGAGACGATCATGCGGGTCTGGGCGCAGCTGGAACGGCAGCTCGGGCCGGAGTGGGCCGCCATGAGCGATGTCGCCGTACCCTTCACCGACGAGAACGAGTTCTGTCCCGACCTCGCCGTCATCCCCGCCGAGGAACATCGGCGGAACCTGTCCTGGTACCCGGCCGACCTGGTGGAACTCGCCGTCGAAGTCGTCTCCCCGAGTAGTGTCCGCAACGACTACGAGGTCAAGGACCGCCGGTACGCCGCCCGCGGTGTTCCCCACTACCTGATCTTCGACCCGATGAGGGGCGAGGTCGGGATCCGCTGGAACCCGGGGCCCGAGGGATATCTCGGGCGGGACACCATCCCGTACGGGCAGCAGATCACCGTCGAGACCGGTATCGGAAAGCTCGTCCTCGACACCGCCGCGCTGCCCGTCGACCCCGGCGAGTAGCCCCCCGCCCGGCCGAAGCGTACGGGTACGTCCTGACACATCGGCTATGACGGGCGCCGGATAGGCTCCCCGTGTGGAGCCAGCACAAGTGCCAGCACGAGAAGAGCCGGGGGACGGCGGCCGGCGGCCGTGGGTCGTCGGGGTGTCGGGTGCGTCCGGGACGCCGTTCGCCGCCGCCGTGCTGCGGGGGCTGATCGACGCCGGTGAGGCCGTCGATCTGGTGGTGTCGCGCGCGTCGCGGCTCACCCTGCTCGACGAGACCGGGATCGCCTTCCGGGACGCCCACTGGCAGGACGATCTGCGGGAGTGGCTGGCCCGCGGCGCGGACGGGAAGCCGCGGACCTTTCCCGCGGCCGACCTCGCCGGTGTGCGCTACTGGAGCGCGGGCGATCTCGCGGCCGGGCCGTCCTCCGGGTCGTACCCCGTCAAGGGGATGCTGATCGTGCCCGCGTCCACGGCCGCCGTCGCCGGGGTGGCGCTCGGGCTCTCCAAGGACCTGCTCCAGCGGGTCGCGAGCGTGACGCTCAAGGAGCGCAGGCCGCTGGTGGTGGCCGTACGGGAGACGCCGCTCAACGGGCAGACCCTGCGGCACCTTGTCACCCTCGACGAGGCAGGGGCGGTCGTCCTGCCCGCATCGCCCGCCTTCTACGCCGGGGCGACCCATATCCAGGACCTGGTGGACTTCGTCGCCGGACGGGCCCTGGACGCGGTGGGCGTGCCGCACACGCTCTACCGGCGCTGGGCGGGCGAACTCGGGTCCGCCGCCCGCGCGGACCGGCCGGGGCCGCCCGCCTGAGCGCCCCGGTGTCGGCGCGGATCCGTACGCGGACCCGGGCACCCGGAGCGGCAGACCCGGACATCTTCAGGGATCGCAGGGGCAGCCCCCTGCGTGCCTTAGTTTCATTCTGATACTCGCTGGATTGCTGAATATATGGAAGGCACCAGGTTTATGGACGCGGTCGACAGGCAGCTCATCCAGGCCCTACGCGAGAACGGCAGGGCCTCCTACGCCGAGCTGGGACGGCTCGTGGGTCTCTCCGGGCCCAGCGTCACCGACCGGATCAACCGGTTGGAGGCGGCGGGTGTCATCACCGGCTACCGCGCCACGGTGGACGCCGCCTCCCTCGGCCTCGGCGTCACCGCGCTGATCGGCATCTCCCTCTCCGACGCCGCCGACCACGAGGACGTCGCCCGCAGGCTGCGCGACCTCGACGAGATCGAAGACTGCTGGTTCATCGCGGGCGACGACTCCTACATGCTGAAGGTCCGCGCCTCCGACGTCGACGGGCTGGAGAAGACCATCCGCCGGCTCAGCGGCACCCGGGGTGTCTCCCGCACCAGGACGACCATCGTCCTCTCCACCAAATGGGAGAACCGGGTCGGGGACCTGCCCGCCCGGGAGTGACCCCGCAGCAGGCCGCGGGACCGGCGCGGCGGGGGCACTCCCGCCGCCCGGGCGCGGGCCAAGTACCGTGGACGGGGCCCGATGGACGAGGCTCGACGGAAGAGAAAGTGGGAGGCGGGCGCATGGACGCTGGGCTCAAGCGCGAGCTGGAGGAGAAGGTCCTGGCCGGTGAGCGGCTGACCCGTGAGGACGGGATCGCGCTCTACGAATCGGACGACCTCGCCTGGCTCGGGGGCCTCGCGCACGAGGTCCGTACCCGCAAGAACGGTGACGTCGTCCACTTCAACGTCAACCGCCACCTCAATATGACGAACGTGTGCACCGCGTCCTGCGCGTACTGCTCGTTCCAGCGCAAGCCGGGCGAGAAGGACGCGTACACGATGCGCATCGAGGAAGCCGTCCGCCTCGCCAAGGCGATGGAGAACGAGAACCTCACCGAGCTGCACATCGTCAACGGGCTCCACCCCAACCTCCCCTGGCGCTACTACCCGCGCTCGCTGTCCGCGCTGAAGGAAGCGCTGCCGAACGTCTCCCTGAAGGCGTTCACCGCCACCGAGATCCACCACTTCGAGACCATCTCGGGGCTCTCCGCCTCCGAGATCCTCGACGAGCTGATCGAAGCCGGGCTGGAATCCCTCACCGGCGGCGGCGCGGAGATCTTCGACTGGGAGGTCCGGCAGCACATCGTCGACCACAAGACCCACTGGGAGGACTGGTCGCGCATCCACCGCCTGGCGCACAGCAAGGGTCTGAAGACCCCGTGCACCATGCTGTACGGACATATCGAAGAGCCCCGCCACCGCGTCGACCACGTGCTGCGGCTGCGCGAGCTCCAGGACGAGACCGGCGGCTTCCAGGTCTTCATCCCCCTCCGCTACCAGCACGACTTCGTCGATATGAAGGACGGCAAGGTCCGCAACCGCCTCCAGGCGCGGACCACGATGGCCACCGGCGCCGAGGCGCTGAAGACCTTCGCCGTCTCCCGGCTGCTCTTCGACAATGTGCCGCATGTGAAGGTGTTCTGGGTCATGCACGGAGTGCAGACCGCGCAGCTCGCGCTCCAGCACGGCGCCGACGACATGGACGGCTCGGTCGTCGAGTACAAGATCACCCATGACGCCGACAACTACGGCACGCCGAACAAGCTGACCCGTGACGATCTGCTGGAGCTGATCCGGGACGCCGGCTTCCGGCCGGTCGAGCGGAACACGCGGTACGAGGTCATCCGCGAGTACCCGGGTCCGGAGGCGGACCGCCGCGAGTCGCCGCAGCCGATGCGGGTCTGAAGGACGGCCCGCCGGTGACCCTCACCTACACCCTCGACCCGGTGGTCGACCGGGCGCTCCGCGACGGGGTGCTCGCGCTCTGGGCCGATGTCAGCAACGCGGGCGGCGCGGTCGGCTTCGTACCGCCCGTGACCGAGGACGACATACGGCCCGAGCTGGTACGCCACTTCGCCGGTATGGCGGAGGGGCGGATCCGGCTGCTCGTCGGGCGCGACGGCGACGGGCGGATCGCGGCCACCGCCTTCTTCGCCTTCAACGGCCACCGGCTGATGACGCACTGGGCATGGCTGTACACGGTCATGGTGCACCCCCGGCTCCAGGGGCGGGGCGTCGGCCGGGAGCTGATGGCGGCAGCGGAGGAAGCGGCGCGCGGTTTCGACGGTATCGACGCGATCCGGCTCGGCTGCCGGGGCGGGCTCGGTCTCGAAGACTTCTACGCCTCCTGCGGCTACAAGGAGGTCGGACGGGTCCCGGGCGCGATCCGGGTCGCGGACGGCGACGACCGCGACGACATCACGATGCTGCTGCCGCTGCGCTGAGCCCCGGGAGCCCGAGCGGGTCCGGAAGGCCTCGCAAGCCCACGCGGGTCCGGCGCGGACGGCCGCTCGGGCCGCTGTCCTGATCGAAATCGGTGCGTGCTTCACTGGGAGAGCACGTCCACACATGTCGCGTACGTGAACATCGCGTATGCGCGGAAGCAGGGAGAAGGGCACCGTGTCTGCGTCTGCCAAGTCCAGCGCCGCGATCAAGTACACCGGCCTCCGTCTCGCCGTCTTCGCGGGATGTTTCGTGCTCGTGGCCGTTCTGGTCCAGTTCGGGATCCTGCCCAAGGGGCTCGGCGACGCCAACTTCGTCTGGGTGGTGCTGCTCGCGCTGGTGCTCTCCGCGCCGCTCAGCTTCGTCTTGCTGCGGAAGCAGCGCGACGCGATGTCCGAGCAGATCGTCGACGGTGTGGACCGGGCGAAGGAGCGGCTGCACGCGAACCGCACGCGCGAGGACGGCATCGCCTGACGCTCCGCCGCGCGGCGGTTGCCGCCCTATAAAACGCGTGTATCGCGCGCATATCGGATGTGTCACACATCCCGGGTGAGGATCTTGATACCTTGCCCGGGATGTCCGTGTTTCTTGAGGTTTTAGTGGGTCGGCGCCTGCGATTGACCGGGGATTTCACCCCCGTACCCCCAAGCAGACCTTTGAGGACCTCAAAGGTGCGGTGTTAATGTGTTCCCCATGCAGACATCAGTGCGCCTCCGCCATGCCGCGAGCACCCCGCTCGTGGCGCGCCTGCATGTCGATCTCTGCCGCTGTACGTCCGCGGTCTGTCACCGCTCGCACTGACCCCGGCATCCCCTTTCAGCGGCAGCCCCGACCTGGCCCTTCTCGCGCACGGGCGCCGCCTTCCGCTCACCCCTTCCTCAGCCATCACTGGAGTGTGTCCGTGTCCGCGAACACGACGTCCCCCGCCGACCGGGAGCCCGAGGCGCCCGCCGCCGGCTCCCGACTGCCGAGAATCCCCTTCTGGGCCCAGATCGTCCTCGGTCTGGTGCTCGGTGTCCTGCTCGGGTGGCTCGCCCGCAGCCAGGACATCTCCTGGCTGAAGGACACGCTGGAGCAGATCGGCGGGATATTCGTCCGGCTGCTGAAGCTGGCCGTCGCACCGCTCGTCTTCTTCGCGATCCTGGTGTCGATCACCAACCTCCGCAAGGTCAACAACGCGGCCCGGCTGGCCTCCCGCACACTCCTCTGGTTCCTGATCACCTCGCTGATCGCGGTCGCCATCGGCATCACGATCGGCCTGGTCACCAACCCGGGCGAGGGCACCGGCCTGACGCCGAAGGACGGCAAGGCCCCGGAGAAGTCCGGTTCGTGGATCGACTTCCTGACCGGAATCATCCCGACGGACATCATCACGCCCTTCGCCGAGCTGAAGGTCCTCCAGATCGTCTTCCTCGCCGCCTTCGCGGGCATCGCCGCCCTGGCGCTGGGCGAGAAGGCCAAGCCGATCCTCACCCTCAGCGAATCCGTCCTGGAGCTGCTCCAGAAGGCGCTGTGGTGGGTCATCCGGCTCGCCCCGCTGGGCACCGTCGGTCTGATCGGCTACGCCATCGCGGACTACGGCTGGGATCTGATCAGCAAGTACGCGACCTTCACCGCCGACGTCTACATCGGCTGCATCCTGGTCCTCTTCGGCGTCTACCCGCTGCTGCTCGCGACCGTCGCCAAGGTCAACCCGGTCCAGTTCTTCAAGGGCGCCTGGCCCGCCATCCAGCTCGCCTTCGTCTCCCGCTCCTCGGTCGGCACCATGCCGGTCACCCAGCGGGTCACCGAGCGCCTGGGCGTTCCGAAGGAGTACGCCTCCTTCGCCGTCCCATTCGGCGCCACCACCAAGATGGACGGCTGCGCCGCGATCTACCCGGCGCTCGCCGCGATCTTCGTCGCGCAGATCTTCGACGTCCAGCTGGGTGTCCAGGACTATCTGCTGATCGCCTTCGTCTCCGTGGTCGGCTCCGCGGCCACCGCCGGTCTCACCGGCGCCACCGTGATGACCACGCTGACCCTCTCCACGCTGGGCCTCCCGCTGGAGGGCGTGGGCCTGCTGCTGGCGATCGACCCGATCCTCGACATGATCCGTACGGCCACGAACGTGGCGGGCCAGGCACTGGTCCCGGTGATCGTCGCCGCCCGGGAGAACATCCTCGACCTCGACCGGTACAACTCGGCCAGTGCGTCCCCGATCGACGAGATCGCGCCGTCCGACGCGGAGCGCAAGGTTTCGATTCCGGCCCCCGCCTGATCCCGGTACCGCCCCGCTTTCTGCCCGCCGGGCCCCCGCTCTCCCCCTCACGGAGAGCGGGGGCCCGGTGCTTTTCCGGGGGTGCGAACGGGGTCCTTTGGCTCATTGGTGACCTTGTGGCGGCCCGTAGGCTTACCGCTGAGTAGCGGGGGCTGGTCAGCGGGGCCGCCGGGCGGGGCGCCGGGGTGGAGGGGAGCGGGGCATGGCTGGGGGTGCGAGCGGCGGGGCCCGGGGCGGGACTCGCGGCAGGACCGGGGGAAGGCGGATGCCGCGGGCCGTACGCGAGCAGCAGATGATGGATGCGGCGGTACGGACCTTCGGGCAGCGCGGCTACCGTGCGGCGTCCATGGACGAGATCGCCGAGCTGGCAGGGGTCTCCAAACCGCTCGTCTATCTCTATCTGCACTCCAAGGAAGAGCTGTTCACGGCCTGTATCCGGCGTGAGGCCCAGGCGCTGCTCGCCGCGGTGGAGCGGGCGGTGGAGCCGGGTCTGTCCGCGGACCGGCAGCTGTGGGCGGGGCTCACGGCCTTCTTCGCGTACGCCGCCGAGCACCCCGACGCCTGGTCCGTACTGCACCGGCAGGCGCGGAGCCACGGCGAGCCCTTCGCGCTGGAGGTCGCCGCGATGCGCGACGAGATTGTCGCGTTCGTGGCGGTGCTGCTGGAGGCCGCCGCCCGGGAGGCGGGTTCGCCCGGACCGCCCGGGGAGCGCGATATCGCGGGGCTGGCGCAGGCGCTGGTGGGGGCGGCGGAGTCGCTCGCGGCCTGGGTCAACGAGAGCGGCACGGTCTCGGCGAAGGAGGCGGCGGCGACGCTGATGAACTTCGCGTGGGTCGGCTTGGGCGATCTGATCAAGGGCGAACGCTGGTCGCCCCACTGACGGATCCGTTACGGGCCGACTGGCCGACTGGCCGACTGGTCGACGGGAAGACGGGATGACGGGCGGGTGCGGCAGGGCCGCAGAGCCGCGGCTCCGTGGCCCGGGTCAGATCCGGCGGGCCTTCCGTCCGGCCCGGACTCGCCGCCGGACCGCGTTCCCCGCCTCCCCGATCGCCACGAACAGCGCAGCCGACCCGGCGCAGGGGAGCAGACCTGCGGGCCGGCCCAAGGCGTACCCGGCGATCCACAGGACAACGGTCAGCCCCGTCCACCACAGGAGCAGGGAGGGGGTGAGCAGCTCTTGTCGCCGGTCGTCGGTCATCTGCTTGCCTCCGGGCGTACGGTCCTCCCGGTCATCGTACGGCGGCCGACCATCGCCCATACCGAAGGCGCATAACCGGCAAAGGTGATCAAAGGCTAATAGGCTCCTCGTTTGTCATGCGGACGGCCCGCGGACGGCACGCCCGCGCCGACGGACGGAGACCGACAGATGGCGACCGACCAGCACCACGACCCCGGCGGAGCCTGCGGCGGCGGGCGCGCCGGATGACCGTCGTTCCGGAGCCGTCCGTCCTCACCGGGCCCGCCGCCGGGCCCCGGGCGGTCTACTCCGGCGGCCCCGCGGCACCCGAACGGACCCTGCTCGACATCCTCGCCGCCACGGCCCGCGCCCACCCCGGCGCGCTCGCCCTCGACGACGGCACGGGCACCCCGCTGACGTACCGCGCCCTGCTGGACGAGGTCGAAGCGGTACGCCGCGAACTCGCCGCCTGCGGAGTGGCCCGGGGCGCCCGGGTCGGCGTCCGCGTCCCCTCCGGCACGGCCGATCTGTACGTCTGCGTCCTGGGGGTCCTCGCGGCGGGCGCGGCCTATGTCCCGGTCGACGCGGACGACCCCGAGGAGCGGGCCCGGACCGTGTTCCGGGAGGCGGCGGTGGCGGGCGTGCTGGGCCCGGGCCGGGCCCTGGCGGGCCCGGGCGGCCGAAGCCCGAGACCACTCGACCCACCCGCCCCACCGGCTCCGCCGCGGCCCGGCGACGACGCCTGGGTGATCTTCACCTCCGGTTCGACGGGCAGGCCCAAGGGCGTCGCGGTCACGCACCGGGCCGCCGCCGCGTTCGTGGACGCCGAGGCGGGGCTCTTTCTGCGCGGGGCACCGCTCGGGCCCGGGGACCGGGTGCTCGCCGGGCTGTCGGTGGCCTTCGACGCGTCGTGCGAGGAGATGTGGCTGGCGTGGCGGCACGGCGCGTGTCTGGTGCCCGCGCCCCGGGCGCTCGTAAGGACCGGCGCCGACCTCGGGCCCTGGTTTGCCGAACGGGGGATCACCGCCGTCTCGACCGTGCCGACGCTCGCCGCGCTCTGGCCGCCGGACGCGCTGGACGGCGTACGGCTGCTGATCCTCGGCGGTGAGGCGTGCCCGGCCGAACTGGCCGGGCAGCTTGCGGTGCCCGGGCGGGAGGTGTGGAACACGTACGGCCCGACGGAGGCGACGGTCGTCTCCTGCGCGGCCCGGCTGACCGACGGCCGCGAGCCGGTACGGATCGGGCTCCCGCTGGCGGGCTGGGACCTGGCCGTGGTGGACCGGCGGGGCGAGCCGGTGGCGCCGGGGGAGAGCGGTGAGCTGGTGATCGGCGGCGCGGGGCTGGCGCGCTATCTGGACCCGGCGCGCGACACCACCGCCTACGCCCCGCTCCCCGCGACCGGCTGGCCCCGGGCCTACCGCTCCGGCGATCTGGTCCGGGCCGACCCCGAGGGGCTGGTCTTCCTGGGCCGCGCCGACGACCAGATCAAGATCGGCGGCCGCCGGATCGAACTGGGCGAGATCGACGCCGTGCTGCGGTCCCTCCCGGCCGTCACGGCCGCGGCGTCGGCCGTCCGCACGACCCCCGCGGGCACCCGGGTCCTGGTGGGCTACGTGGTCCCGGCGTCCCTGGCGGCCTCGGTGGTCTCGGCGGCCCCGGGTGCCCTGGCCGCCCCGGACGCCCCAGGGCGCACCGGCTCCCCCGGCCCCGGGACGCCCGCCGCCTGGCGCGGCGACGTACCGGACTCCGTCGCGCCCACCGCCGCGCGCGGCCACGCACCGGACCCCGGCCCGCCCGCCCCCACGGGCCCCGGATTCGACCGGGACGCCGCCGTCGCACGGCTGCGGCAGATGCTGCCCGCAGGCCTCGTGCCCCTGCTCGCCGTCGTCGCGGAGCTGCCCACGCGCACCTCCGGGAAGGTCGACCGGGACGCCCTGCCCTGGCCGCTGCCCACCGCGACCGGGCCGAAGCCCCCGGGGCCCGGCCTCACCCCCACCGAGGCGTGGCTCGCCGCACAGTGGGGCGAACTCCTCGGCGCGGCCCCCCACGACCCCGCCGCCGACTTCTTCGCGCACGGCGGCGGCAGCCTCGCCGCC
This sequence comes from Streptomyces tsukubensis, assembly GCF_003932715.1. Lineage (NCBI taxonomy): Bacteria > Bacillati > Actinomycetota > Actinomycetes > Kitasatosporales > Streptomycetaceae > Streptomyces > Streptomyces tsukubensis. The sequence continues at coordinate 4,738,778 of NZ_CP020700.1, forward strand.
GCGCGGCTCGTCTCACGGATCAGAGAGCGGTACGGCACCGGATCCGTCGGCGACATCTACCGCAACCCCGGCCTCGGCGCGCTCGCCCGCTTCCTCGACGCACCCGCCGGCGGCACAAGGCGCGACGAGCGCCCCGGCACCCGGACCGTGCCACCGGTCCCGCGCCGCGCCCGGGCCGTACAGCTCGCCGTCCTGCCGCTGCTGCTCAGCCTCGGCGGGCTCCGCTGGGCCGTCGTCGCCGCGGCCGCCGCGAACATCATCGGCGCCGGACCCGGGTTCTCCTGGTGGTGGATCGTCCCCGGCTGGCTGCTGCTCGCCGGGCCGCCCGGCCGGATCGCGATCGCCGCGGGCGGCGCCCGGCTGCTGCTGCGCGGGCTGCGCCCCGGCTCGTACCCCCGCGGCGGATCCGTCCATCTCAGGCTCTGGGCCGCCGAGCGGCTCGCCCAGCTCTGCGGCGCCGGACAGCTCGCGGGCTGCTGGCTGATCTACTACGCCCGCGCCCTCGGCGTCCGCGTCGGAGACGGCGTCGACCTGCACTCCCTGCCGCCCGTCACCGGACTGCTGCGGCTCGGCCGGGGCGCGGCCGTCGAACCCGAGGCCGATCTCGCCGGGCACTGGCTGGACGGCGACCGGCTGCACATCGGAGCGGTACGGATCGGGGCCGGCGCCGTCGTCGGGGCCCGCAGCACCCTCTTCCCCGGCGCCCGGATCGGCAAGCGCGCCGAGATCGCGCCCGGATCCGCGGTGACCGGCACCGTCCCGGCGGGGGAGCGGTGGTCCGGAGTGCCCGCAGCCCGCACCGGCCGGGCCCGCGGCCGCCGGTCGGCCGGGCCGCGCCCGCCGCGCCGGGCCCGCTGGACCGCCGTCTACGCGCTGACGTCCGTCCTCCTCGGACTGCTGCCCGCCGCCGCCGCGCTCCCCGCGCTGCTGGTGCTCCGGTACGGCATCGGGCTGGGAATCGGGCTCGCTGCCAGCATCGTCCTCGCGACCCTCACCGGCCTGGCCGTGTACGCCCTGCTGATCCTGGCGGGGGTACGGGCGCTGGGCGCCGGGCTCCGCGCGGGCAGCCACCCCGTCCACGGGCCCGCCGCCTGGCGCGCCTGGGCCGTGGAGCGGCTGATGGACACCGCCCGCGCCCAGCTCTTCCCGCTCTACGCCAGCCTCGCCACGCCCGGCTGGCTGCGGGCCCTCGGCATGAAGGTCGGCCGCGGTGTGGAGGCTTCCACCGTGCTGGCGCTGCCGGGGATGACGACGGTCGGCGACGGCGCGTTCCTCGCCGACGACACCATGATCGGCTCCTACGAACTGGGCGGCGGCCGGCTGCGGATCGCCGCCGCCCGGGTCGGCAAACGGGCCTTCCTCGGCAATTCGGGCATGGCGGCGGCGGGCAGCCGGGTGCCCAAGCGCGGTCTGGTCGGGGTGCTGTCGGCCGCGCCGAAACGGGCCGAGGCGGGCAGTTCCTGGCTGGGGATGCCCCCGATGAGGCTGCCGCGGACCCCGGAGGAGGGCGACCGGAGCCGTACCTACGCACCGCCCGTACGGCTGCGCTGGGCCCGGGCCGCCGTCGAACTCTGCCGGATCGTGCCGGTGCTCTGCTCGGCCGCGCTCGCCGTCGCGGGCGTGTTCGCGTTCGCGGCGCTCGCCGGGGCGTACGGGATTCCGGCCGCGGCCTTCCTCACCGGTCCGCTGCTGGCCGTCGGCGGGGTCCTGGCCTGCGTGGTCACGGCCGCCGCGAAATGGCTGCTGGTCGGCCGGTTCCGGGCGGGGGAGCATCCGCTGTGGTCGGGGTTCGTCTGGCGGGGCGAGCTGGCCGACACCTTCGTGGAGGTGCTGGCCGTGCCGTGGCTGATCGGCGCGGTGGGCGGCACCCCGCTGATGAACCTGTGGCTGCGGACCCTCGGCGCCCGGGTCGGCCGCGGCGCCTGGTGCGAGACGTACTGGCTGCCGGAAGCCGATCTGGTGGCTGTCGGCGCGGGCGCGAGCGTCAACCGGGGCTGTGTGCTCCAGACCCATCTCTTCCACGACCGGATCATGCGCCTCGGGCCGGTGGAGCTGGGCCCGGGGGCCACCCTCGGCCCGCACGCCATCGCCCTGCCCGGCGCGGTCGTCGGCGCGGGCGCGGTGGCGGGCCCGGCGTCCCTCGTGCTGCGCGGCGAACGGGTCCCGCCGGGCACCCGCTGGCTGGGCAATCCGATCGCGGCCTGGCCCGACCGCGCCCGGACCCGGCCGGGTGAGGGCCGTGAATGACCGGGAGCCTCCCGGGCGGGCCCCGCCCGGCAGCCCCCTGCACCGCAGCCGTCCCATCCGCACCCACCGAAGGCCCCGGCGTGAGCGACTCCTACCTCCCCCACCACGGCGACGACGGCTACCGCGTCACCGCCTACGACCTCGACCTCGAATACATCCCGCACACCGGCCGGCTCGCGGGCCGCGCCGGGATCACCGCCGTGGCCTGCCGCAATCTCCCCGTTCTCGCCCTCGACCTCGGCCCCTTCAAGATCCACAAGGTGCTCGTCGACGGCCGCCGCCCGGCCCGCTGGAGCCACCGGGCCGGAAAGCTGCGGATCACCCCTGACCGGCCGCTCCCGGCGGGCACCGCCTTCACCGCGGAGGTCCGCTACCAGGGCGTACCGCAGCCCGTCCGGACCCGGGAGTGGGGCGAACTGGGCTGGGAGCAGCTCGACGAGGGCGCCCTGGTGGCCTCCCAGCCGCACGGCGCGCCGTCCTGGTTCCCCTGCAACGACCGGCCCGACGACAAGGCCGCGTACCGGATCGCGATGACCGCGCCCACCCCGTACACCGTGGTCGCCAACGGGCGGCTGACCTCCCGCACCTCCGGCTCGTCCACGACGCGCTGGGTGTACGAGCAGACCGCGCCGATGGCGACCTATCTGGCGACGGTCCAGATCGGGCCGTACGAACGCGTACCGGTCCCCGGCTCGGACGTTCACCGCGTGCCGCAGTCCGCCGCCGTACCGCGGCCGCTGCTCACCCGGTTCGCCCATGACTTCGCCCGCCAGCACCGCATGATCGCCCTGTTCGAGGACCGCTTCGGCCCGTACCCCTTCGACGAGTACACGGTGGTGGTGACCGCGGACGACCTCGACGTCCCGGTGGAGGCGGAGGGGCTCGCCGTCTTCGGCGCCAACCATGTCGACGGTGCGCGCGGCAGCGAACGGCTGATCGCCCACGAACTGGCCCACCAGTGGTTCGGCAACAGCCTCACCGTCGCCGACTGGCGGCATATCTGGCTGAACGAGGGGTTTGCGAAGTACGCGGAGTGGCTCTGGTCCGAGGCGTCCGGCGGACCGTCCGCGGCGGTGATGGCGGCCCGCTCCCGGGCCGTGATCGCCCGGCTGCCGCAGGATCTGCGGCTCGCCGACCCGGGGCTCCGGCGGCTCTTCGACGACCGGGTCTACGAGCGGGGCGCGCTGACGCTGCACGCGCTGCGGACCGTGGTCGGGGACACGGCGTTCACGGCCCTGCTGCGGGAGTGGACGGCGGTCCACCGGCACGGGCTGGTGACGACGGAGGGCTTCATCGCCCTCGCGGAGCGTCACGCCGGGCCGGGGGTGCTGGACGGTCTGTTCCGGGAGTGGCTGTACGAGAAACGCCTGCCGGAGCTGCCGTCCACGGGACCCGAGCCGGGGCCCGTACCTGACCCCGCACGGCCGTCCCGGAGCAGGGTTCAGCCGACCGGGTGAAAATTCCGGAAAAATTTAACGGAACTTTCCATTCCGGAGCTTGGGAATTCTCCGGATATTCCCGGGCGGGGCCCGCCGCGGTGGGCCCGGCGGACCCCGCCCGGGAAAGGCAGAAGCCCCGTTCCTTGCGGACGGGGCTTCTTGGGTACTGCTTAAGTCGGACGCGATCGCCGACGCCCTGGCATTAGGCCGGGGTGACGTTCTCCGCCTGCGGGCCCTTCGGGCCCTGAGTGACGTCGAAGTTCACGACCTGGTTCTCCTCCAGGGAGCGGAAACCAGCCGCGTTGATCGCGGAGTAGTGGACGAAGACATCCGGGCCGCCGCCGTCCTGGGCGATGAAGCCGAAGCCCTTTTCAGCGTTGAACCACTTGACGGTTCCGGTAGCCATAAGCCCTCCTTGGGCCAAAGGGTTGCCCTGCTCCAGAACCTGCAAACAAGTCTGAAAACTACAAAAGCCTGCGGGTTACATGCTCCGCAGGCTCTGTACTGCAAGGGAAACCAAACTGCAACTTGCGTTGAGCGTAGCACGCAGGGTCCGGGCAGCGGTAGAGGTGAAGATCACGTCACCCGGACGCTTGAAACCGTCCTCCATTCGCTGACGCGCCCCAGCTCACAGGGGGGAGCCCGGGCGGCCCCGCACGGGGGCGCCCGGGGAGCACCGCGCAGTACCCGGTGGGCTCGCCCGGGCGCCCCGTCCGGCCGGTCCCCGGCCCCGGCGGCTAGCCTCACGTTGTGGACATCCCAGAGGACCGCCAGGAAGACCGGGGGCGCCAGGAGCGCCACGACCGCCGGGACCGCCCGGAAAGCGCGGGGGGCGCCGAAAACGCCGGTGCGGCCGGCTCCCCGGCGGCCGACCCTCTCGCCGCCGGCCGCGGCCGGGTCCGGCCGCGCGTGGGCCATATCCAGTTCCTCAACTGCCTGCCCCTCTACTGGGGGCTGGCCCGCACCGGAACGCTCATTGATTTCGATCTGACGAAGGACACCCCGGAGAAGCTCTCCGAACGCCTGGTGCGGGGCGAACTCGACATCGCGCCCATCACCCTCGTCGAGTTCCTGCGCCACTCCGACCGGCTCGTGGCATTTCCCGACATCGCGGTGGGCTGCGACGGGCCCGTGATGTCGTGCGTCATCGTCTCCCAGGTCGGGCTGGAACAACTCGACGGTGCCCGGGTCGCTCTCGGCTCCACCTCCCGGACCTCCGTCCGCCTGGCCCAGCTGCTGCTGGCGGAAAGGTTCGGCGTCGCCCCCGACTACTACACCTGCCCGCCCGATCTCGGGCTGATGATGCAGGAGGCGGAGGCCGCCGTCCTGATCGGCGACGCGGCGCTGCGGGCCTCCCTCCACGAAGCCCCCCGGCTCGGCCTCCAGGTCCACGATCTGGGGCTGATGTGGAAGGAGTGGACCGGACTGCCGTTCGTCTTCGCGGTCTGGGCGGCCCGCAAGGACTATCTGGCCCGGGAGCCGGAGGTCGTCCACGAGGTCCACCGGGCGTTCCTCGACTCCCGCGATCTGTCGCTCCAGGAGGTCGTCAAGGTCTCCGAACAGGTCGCCCGCTGGGAGGCTTTCGACGCGGAGCTGCTGGAACGGTATTTCCGGACCCTCGACTTCCGTTTCGGTCCCGACCAGTTGGCCGGGGTACGCGAGTTCGCCCGCCGCACCGGCCCGACGACCGGTTTCCCCGCCGATGTGACCGTCGAACTCCTCGGCGCGGCACAGAGGTAGCCCCCGGTCCCCGCCGCCCCGCATTGCCCGCCGGGCCGCCGCCTCCGTAAGTTGCACGGGTGAGGCGACGTACAGCCGTGACGGCGAGGCCCGGCCCGCCGCACCGGGGGAGTGGGGTTACGGATGCAGCCGCTGGGTCCCGACGAGCCGCGCGCCATCGGCCCGTACCGACTGGTCGGATCGCTGGGCGCGGGCGGAATGGGCCGCGTCTATCTGGGGCGCAGCGCGGGCGGCCGTACGGTCGCGGTCAAGATCGTCCATCCGTACGTCGCCCATGACGAGGCGTTCCGGGCCCGCTTCCGGCGCGAGGTGGCCGCCGCCCGGCGGGTCGGCGGCCGGTGGACCGCGCCCGTCCTCGACGCCGATCCGGACGCTGCCGTCCCCTGGGTCGCCACCGGTTTCTTCGCCGGTCCCGCGCTCTCGGCGGCGGTCGACGCACACGGCCCGCTGCCCGGAAGCACGGTACGGGCCCTGGGCGCCGGGCTTGCGCAGGCCCTGGCAGCCGTGCACGCCCTGGGGCTCGTCCACCGCGATGTGAAGCCCTCCAATGTGCTGCTCACCCTCGACGGGCCCAGGCTGATCGACTTCGGGATCGCCCGGGCCGTGGACGGCAGCTCCGGACTCACCTCGACCGGCGTCACCGTCGGCTCGCCCGGCTTCATGCCGCCCGAGGCGATCCTCGGCAAGGACGTCACGGGCGCCGCCGACGTCTTCTCCCTGGGCGCGGTGCTCGCCTACGCGGCGTCCGGGCAGACCGCCTTCCGGGGCGGGAGCACCGCGACCCTCCTCTACAAGGTGGTCCACGAGGAGCCCGAACTCGGTCCGATGGACGCCGGACTGCGCGAACTCGTGCTCCGCTGCCTGGAGAAGGAGCCGGGTGTCCGGCCCGGCCCCGATGAACTCCTCGGACTCCTTACGGCCCTGGACCCCGGCGGCCCGGCCGCCCTGCCCGGCCCGGGGTGGCTGCCGGGGCCGCTGGTGGAACAGGTCTCCCGGATGGCGGTGGGGCTGCTGGACCTGGAGACCGACGGGCGCGACGGGGCCGACGGGGGCGCGGCAGCCGCCGGACCCGGTGCCGGTGGGCCGCCGGACGGTTCCCACGGCTCCGGGCTGGTGCCGTTCACCGGTGCCGCCGCCGGGGAGTTCGGCCCGCCGACCCCACCGCCGGACGCCGGGCCCGGGCCCGGGCCCGTATCCGTACCGCCCGGGCCGGAGGCCGTACCGTCGACTCCGGACCCGCGGATGTCGTACGGCCGCGTCCCGTCGCCCGCCCGGCCCTCCGTCGCCGTCGCCGCATCCGTGAACACCACCGCCGATACCGCCGACGCCGTGCCCATTGGACCGCCACCCGCCCCGGACGCGGCCGGGCGGCGCCGCCGGCGCCGGATCTCCTGCTCCGTGACGCTGACCCTGGCCCTCGCCCTGGGCGGGCTGCTCCTCTGGACCGGTTCCCTCCGCGAACTGCTGCCCGGCGGAGGCGGCGGATCCGGCCTCGATGCGGCGGCGAAGCCGTCGAATTCGTCGGGCGGGGCCTCCCCCTCCGCGAGCGCCTCCGCCGCACCGCCGCAGCAGCCGTCCACGGTCCCGGCGGCGTTCCTCGGCACCTGGGAAGGGGAGATCACCCCGCAGTCCGCGGATCCCGGCAAGGCCACCGGAACCATCAGCACCGTCATCAGCAGCCGGGGCCGGATCGGACAGCAGATCGGCACGACCACCCAGAAGTTCCCGTCCGGCGAACTCGTCTGCGTCTACCACCTCACGGTCCAGGACATCAGCGGCGACCGGCTGGTCGCGGACGCCTCGGGCACCGAGGGCGAACGGTGCTGGGCGGGCACCCAGCGGTTCACCTACCGGCTCACCTCCGCTACCGGCGGGCCGCAGCTCGCCTTCAGCGGCACCGGCACGTCCGTGACCACCGAGGCCGTCCTCCGCCGCACGGACTGACCCGGCGGTCCCGCCGGGGCGGTCCGGGGCGCCTCCGCCCCCCTGGCGTAGGCTGGACCGGCCCGTCAAAGAGCCCGTACCCGATCCGGACCCGACCGGTCCGCCGCCGTACGAGCCCAGAAGAACCGCCGAAAGGTGACACCCGGTGACCGAGAAGGCCGACCTTCAGTCCGTGCTGGACCGTGCAGCCGACGGCGGGCGCATCACCCCCGAAGAGGCGCTCGACCTCTACCGCTCCGCGCCGCTGCACGCGCTCGGCCGGGCCGCCGACGCCGTACGCCGCCGCCGCTACGCCGGTACGGAGCACATCGCGACGTACATCATCGAGCGGAACATCAACTACACCAACGTCTGTGTCACGGCCTGCAAGTTCTGCGCCTTCTACGCGGCCCCCAAGGACGCCGCCAAGGGCTGGACCCGCGATCTCGACGACATCCTCCGCCGCTGCGCCGAGACCGTCGAACTCGGCGGCACCCAGATCATGTTCCAGGGCGGCCACCACCCCGACTACGGCGTCGAGTACTACGAGCAGCACTTCTCCGCCATCAAGCAGGCCTTCCCCCAGCTGGTCATCCACTCCCTCGGCGCCTCCGAAGTCGACCACATGGCCAGGATCTCCGGCGTCTCGGTGGAGGACGCGATCCGCCGGATCCACGAGGCCGGACTCGACTCCTTCGCGGGCGCGGGCGCCGAACTGCTGCCCGCCCGGCCGCGGCAGGCCATCGCACCGCTGAAGGAGTCCGGCGAACGCTGGCTGGAGATCATGGAGACCGCCCACGGTCTGGGCGTCGAATCCACCTCCACCATGCTGATGGGCACCGGCGAGACCAACGCCGAACGCATCGAACACCTGCGGATGATCCGGGACGTACAGGACCGGACCGGAGGTTTCCGGGCGTTCATCCCGTACACGTACCAGCCCGAGAACAACCGCCTCAAGGGCCGCACCCAGGCGACGATCTTCGAATATCTGCGGATGATCGCCATCGCCCGGCTCTTCATGGACAACATCGCCCATATCCAGGGCTCCTGGCTGACCACCGGCAAGGAGATCGGCCAGCTCTCCCTCCACTACGGCGCGGACGACCTCGGGTCGATCATGCTGGAGGAGAACGTCGTCTCCTCGGCCGGTGCCAAGCACCGCTCCAACCGCCAGGAGATCATCGACCTGATCCGCAAGTCGGGCCGGGTCCCGGCCCAGCGGGCCACGACCTACGAGCACCTCGTGATCCACGACGACCCGGCGAACGACCCGGTCGACGAGCGGGTGGTCTCCCATATCTCCTCCACCGCCATCGAAGGCGGTACGGCCCACCCCGAGCTGAAGCTCCTCCCCACCACCTCCTGACGGCGCCCGGCCCGTGCTGACGATCCACACCGCGGAGCTGCTGCTGCCCGGTGGCGGGCTGCCCGCCGTGCCCGGCGGCGCCGTCGCCGTCGCCGGTCGGGAGATCGCGGCCACCGGCGCCTACGAGGAGGTCGCCGCCGTCTGCCCCGGGGCCCGGGTCCGCCGCTGGCCGGGGGTGCTGACACCCGGACTCGTCCACCCGTACGGCGCCGAACTGCTGGACCGGGCCTACCACCCGGACCCTCGCGAAGCGGATGAACTGGGCACCGAACCCCTGACCGGGCCCGCGCTCGACGCCCTGGCCCTGGACGACACCCGGTGGGGTGCGAGCGCCCGGCGCGGGGCGCAGCGGCTGCTGGCCCACGGCGTCACGGCGATCGGCGGCACCCCGCGGCGGGCGGCCGTCGCGGATGCGGTGGCCCGTACCGGACTGACGGTCCTGCCCGCGGCCGGGACCGCCGCGCCCGCCGCCGACGGCTGGACCTTCCGGGCACCGGCGGGGGCGTACGCGGGTGTCCTCGACGCCCGGGGCGCGGGGCAGCGGGCGGACCTCGCGGTCTTCGACGGACCCGGGGAAGGCGCCCTGTGCCTGGCGACGGTCCTCGGGGGCCGGCTGGTCCACCGGAGGCGCTGAGGCAGATCCCGGCGCCGCGCACGGGACGGCTCGTACCCCGCCTCCCGGCCCCCCGCGGACCGCGCGGCAGAATGGGAGGCGTGAACCGAGCCTCCTTGGACAAGCAGCCGCACGAAGTCGCCTCCATGTTCGACAAGGTGGCGAAGAACTACGACCTCACCAACGACGTCATCTCGCTGGGCCAGGACCGCTACTGGCGCAAGCAGGTCGCCGCCGCGGTCGCTGCCCGCCCCGGCGAGAAGGTGCTCGACCTGGCGGCCGGCACGGGCACGTCCTCCCTGCCGTTCACCCGCGCCGGGGCGTTCGTCGTCCCCTGCGACTTCTCCCTCGGCATGCTCACCGAGGGCAAGAAGCGCAATCCCTGGCTTCCGCTGACGGCGGGCGACGCCACGAAGCTGCCGTTCCTGGACGACGTCTTCGACGCGGTGACGATCTCCTTCGGGCTCCGCAACGTCCAGGACACCGATGCCGCGCTGCGCGAGCTGTACCGGGTCACCAAGCCCGGCGGGCGGGTCGTGATCTGCGAGTTCTCCCATCCGACCTGGGCGCCGTTCCGGACGGTGTACGAGGAGTACCTGATGCGGGCGCTCCCGCCGCTGGCCCGCCAGGTCTGCTCGAACCCCGAGGCGTACGAATACCTCGCGGAGTCCATCCAGTCCTGGCCGGAGCAGCCCGAACTGGCGGCGCTGCTCCAGAAGGCGGGCTGGACGAAGGTGGCCTGGCGCAATCTGTCGGGCGGCATCGTGGCCCTGCACCGGGGCACCAAGAACTAGGTCCCGTCCGTGGGCGTCGGGGGCGGGGGAACTGCGCGACCCCGCCGCCCCCGCCCCTTCACGCCGCCGTGTCCGCCCCCAGCGCCCCCAGCTCCAGCCGGAACGTGTGCCCCCAGCGGTCCGTGTCCGGGACGGCGTACCGCTCCGCCTGCCGCATGCCCAGTCTGCGCGTCACCGCTATCGACCGCTCGTTGCGGTGGTCGACCATCGCCACGACGTCCGGCACGCCCGCCGCCCGTACCCGCTCCAGCGTGGTCCGTGCCGCCGCCGTCGCATAGCCCCGGCCCCAGGCCCGGCGCGCCAGCCGCCAGCCGATCTCGATCTCCCCGTACGGCCCGAAAGCCTGCTCGGGCCACGGCTGGGCACCGGTGAAACCGATCACCGCACCGTCCTCGTCAAGCACCGTCCACAGACAGAAGCCCCGTTCGGCGTCGTGCCGTCGCTGCCGCGCCGTCAGCTCCTCGTAGTACGACAGCTCGGCCGCCCGGCCGCCGTGGAACGCCATGACCTCGGGGTCGGCGAAGACCCGGTGCCACGCCACCGCGTCCTCGTCGGTGGGGACGCGCAGGCGGACGGCGGGGAGGAGGGTGCTCATGAGGGGGAGCCCTTCGGTCGGCTGATCGGTACGTCCACATAGACTGCCCATGTCCCGTGCCGTTCAGCACGCCCAATTCCGAGACTCGGGAGAGACCAGCCGTGACGCAGCCCCTCACCGAACACTCCGCGGATGTGATCGTCGTCGGGGCAGGCCCGGCCGGCGCGACGACCGCTTACTACCTGGCCAAGGCGGGACTGGACGTCCTCCTGCTGGAGAAGACGGCCTTTCCCCGCGAGAAGGTGTGCGGTGACGGACTGACCCCCCGCGCCACCAAGCAGCTCGTGGCCATGGGCATCGACATCTCCGAAGAGGCCGGCTGGCTGCGGAACAAGGGCCTGCGGATCATCGGCGGCGGGGTACGGCTCCAGCTCGACTGGCCCGAGCTGGCCTCGTACCCGGACTACGGACTCGTCCGCAAGCGCGACGACTTCGACGAGCAGCTCGCCCGGCAGGCGCAGAAGGCCGGCGCCCGGCTCTACGAGCGCTGCAACGTCGGCGCGCCGATCGTCGACGAGCGGACCCGCCGGATCACCGGCGTCCACGCCAAGCTCGGCGAGGAGAAGACCCCGGTCACCTTCCACGCCCCGCTCGTCGTCGCCGCCGACGGCAACTCCTCCCGGCTGTCGCTGGCGATGGGCCTGCACCGCCGCGAGGACCGCCCGATGGGCGTCGCCGTCCGCACCTACTTCACCTCCCCGCGCCACGACGACGACTACCTGGAGTCGTGGCTGGAGCTGTGGGACCGGCGCGGTCCCGGCGAGGACCGGCTGCTCCCCGGCTACGGGTGGATCTTCGGCATGGGCGACGGCACCTCCAACGTCGGCCTCGGCGTCCTCAACACCTCCGACTCCTTCAAGGAGCTGGACTGGCGCGAGGTCCTCAAGGCCTGGTGCGCCTCGATGCCCGAGGAGTGGGGCTACACCGAGGAGAACATGACGGGCCCGATCCGCGGCGCCGCCCTCCCCATGGCCTTCAACCGCCAGCCGCACTACACCCGCGGACTGCTCCTCGTCGGCGACGCGGGCGGGCTGGTGAACCCGTTCAACGGCGAGGGCATCGCCTACGCCATGGAGTCCGGGCAGATCGCCGCCGACGTGATCGTCCAGGCGACCGCACGCGCCACCCCCGCCCAGCGCGAACTGGCCCTGCACCGCTACCCCAAGATCCTCAAGGACACCTACGGCGGCTACTACACGCTGGGCCGCGCGTTCGTGAAGCTGATCGGCAACCCCACGATCATGAAGCTGGCGGCCCAGCGCGGGCTGACCCACCCCATGCTGATGCGTTTCACGCTGAAGATGCTGGCGAACCTCACCGACCCGACCGGCGGGGACGCCATGGACCGGATCATCAACGGCCTGTCGAAGGTGGCCCCGAAGGCCTGATCCCGGGCAGCCGGGGCCGGGCTTGACCTTCACACCGTGTGAAGGCGTGGACTGACGGAGTCACTCCACGAAACGAGGTCCGCCCATGGCGCCACAGATCCACTCGTACGCGGGCTCCGGCCCGTACTGCTACACCCACTCCCTCACCATGGCGGCGGGGGCCGGTACCGGTCGGCCCCTGCCCTCGCCCGCGGTCGTGGAGACCCTCACCGGCTCCGCCTTCGGCTTCCAGCTCATCGGCGGGACGCTGCCGCTGTTCGACCCGTACGCCTGGGACCCCGAACTCGGCCTCGACCAGGCCGTCGCCCTCCTCGGGCTGGACTGCGAACGGACCTCCGGCGGCACGGCGGAGGAGGCGCTGGAGCGGCTCCGGACGGCGGCCGTGCACGGGCCGGTGCTGGTGGGGCCGGTGGACATGGGGCTGCTGCTGTACCGGCCGGGGACGCCCGAACCGGGACAGGGTGACCATTATGTGGTGGTACTGGACATCGGCCCCGACGGGACCGTCCTGCTCCACGATCCCGAGGGCTTCCCCTACGCAACCCTCGGCGCCCCCGCCTTCCTGGCGGCCTGGCGGGCCGACGCGGTGCCGTACACCGACGAGCCGTACATCATGCGTACCGGCTTCGTCCGCGAACGCGAGGTCACCGGTGAGCAGGCGCTGCGGGACTCCCTGCCGCTCGCGGCGCGGTGGCTCGGCGGCCGGGACGATCTGCCCGTCCCGCCCGGGACGCTCGGCGCGGCGGCGGGGGTGGCGGGCTTCGCGGAGCTGGTGAAGGCCGGACTCGAACCCGGACTCCGCCTTCTGCTCCAGCATTTCGCGGTACGGGTCGGAGCGCGCCGGGCCTCCGACGCGGCCGACTGCCTGGCCCGCCTCGGGCTCACCGGGGCGGCCGGGACCGCCCGCGAGCAGGCGCGGCTGATCGGTGCGCTCCAGGGGCCGGTCGTGACCGGGGACGTCGCGGCGCTCTCGGCCGTACTGGAGCGGCTGGCCCCGACGTACGAGGAGTTGCGGGCGGCACTGGAACACGCGCGGTGAGAGCCCGGGGCGCGCGGTTCACGGGGACGCGCGCCCCGCGGGTCACCTTTCGATGCGGTCGCGGAAGTTGAAGCAGCCCTCCAGCTCCGCCGTCTGCAGCCCGCCCGCGACATCCACGGAGAGCACCGCGAACGCCATCCGGTGGCTGTCCCATTTATCCGTCACCCGGTCGATGGTCAGCCGCACCGGCACCCGGGTCTGGGCGACCTCCCGCCGCAGCGACAGCTTCAGCGAGGTGACCACGATGCGCTTACGGGCCTCCGGCAGAGCCACCTTGGGGAGGGTGGCGAGGGCCGGGACATGGTCGTTGGTGTAGGCGTAGAGCATCGACGCGAGGGTGTGGTACGAGACGATCTGCGCCAGGATCGACCCGTGCAGCACCGGCCGGTACGGCGCCCGGTCGCTGACGTCCGACGCCAGATCGACGTCGAACACCCCGTGGTACGCGTCTCCGTCGTAGCTCATATCGGTGGCGGCCCACGGGGTGTGGCACCAGGCGGCGGCGAGGTCGTCGTTGATCTCCAGAAAACTCGGCAGGGCACGCACGGCGGTCACCTCTCGGAGGGTGTGACTGACGACGGTCGGATCGCTGGTCTACCCAGCGGAAGCGGGGACGGACCGGACGCGCCGGGCGAACCACCCGATCCGGGGAGCGCACGGGGCAAGCAGGGTCATACGGCGCCCCGTTCGGTGCCCGGCGCGCCCCACCGCCTCCGATGCCCGGAGCGCCGGCCCGTGGTGGGCGGGTGGGCGGGTGCGCCGGACGGCCGTTACTGACCAAAAGGTAATCAACCCACAAATAAGTGAGTACTTGTCCGGTGCGCGGCGGTGGCCGGAGGATGGCGGCAGGCCCTCTGCGGCACCCCCCTCCCCCTCTCCCCGGAACCGGAGTTCCTTCCGCATGCCCGTCACCCCCGCTGCCACCCCCGTCACCCCCGTCACCGTCGTCGGCCTCGGCTCCATGGGCAGCGCCCTCGCCGCCGCCTTCCTCGCCGCCGGACATCCCGTCACCGTCTGGAACCGCAGCCCCGCCAAGGCCGGACCACTCGTCGAACAGGGCGCGGTCCACGAGCCCGATATCGCCGCCGCGGTCGCCGCGAGCCCGCTGGTGGTCGCCTGCCTCAGCCGGTACGACACCACCCGGGCGGCGCTCGCCCCCGCCGGGGGCGCGCTCCGCGGCCGTACCCTCGCCACCCTCAACAGCGGCTCCCCGGAGGGGGCACGGGCCATGGCCGAGTGGGCGCGGTCCCTGGGCGCACGGTTCCTCGACGGAGCCGTGAAGAACGTCCCCCAGGCAGTCGGCGCCCCGGATACCCAGCTCGTGTACGCGGGCGACCGCTCGGTCTTCGAGGAGTACGAGCCCGTGCTGCGGGTCCTCGGCGGTGACACGATCCACCTCGGTGAGGAGAGCGATCTCGCCGCCCTCTACGAGGTGGCCGTCGGTGCCACCCTGCTTCCCGCGCTGATCGGCTTCTTCCACGGTGCCGCCCTCGTCACCGACCGGGGCAGGACGGCCGCCTCGATGGTCCCGTACAGCGTGAAGTGGTTGGAAATGATTGCTTCGATCCTCCCGGCCCTCGCGGACGAGATCGACAGCGGTGACTACGCGCGCCCGTTCTCGTCGATCGGGGTCTTCCGCGACGGCATGGACGACGACCTGGCGACAGCGAGGACGGCAGGGCTGGACGGCGACTGGCTGGACTCCCTGTACGGAGTGGTGCGCCGCGCGGTCGCCGAAGGCCGCGAAGGCCAGAGCGTATCGGCCCTGACCGAGGTGCTGCGCAGGCCCGGGAGCTGACAGGAGGTGCGGCCTAGGCTGGCGTGATGAACCCCGACCCCTCCGCAGCCCCGCCGGGCTCCGCGCTTCCCCCGCCGCCGGACGTGGCGCCCTATCTCACCAGGCTGTTCTCCCTCGAAGGCCGCACCGCACTCGTCACCGGCGGCAGTTCCGGAATCGGCCGGGCGATCGCGGAGGCACTCGCCCGGGCCGGGGCGAGCGTCGTCGTCGTGGCACGGCGTGAGGCGGAACTGGCCGCCACCGCCGATGCGCTGACGGCGCTGGGCTGCCGGGCCGCGTGGGTGAGCGCCGACCTCGGTGACCGGGAGGCCCTGCGCAGCGCGGTGGAGGAGGCAGCGGCCGTCTTCGGCGAACCGGACATCCTGGTCAATGCCGCCGGAATCAACCTCCGTCCGCCGATGGGTGAGCTCACCGACGAGGAGTGGGACACCACCATGGCGGTCAATCTGGCCGCGCCTTTTCTCCTCGGTCGGCGCTTCGGCCCGGCAATGGCGGAGCGCGGCCACGGCCGGATCATCCACATCAGCTCGCAGCAGGCGCATCGCGCCTTCGTCCGGAGCGGGGCCTACGGGGTCTCCAAGGGCGGGCTGGAGTCGCTGGCCCGTTCCCAGGCGGAGGAGTGGTCCCCGTACGGCGTCACGGTCAACACCCTGGTGCCCGGCTTCGTCCTGACCCCGCTGAACGCCCGGCTCGCCACCGATCCGGAACAGGTCGCCCGGCTCGCCGCCCGCACGATGACCGGACGCAACGGGCTCGCGGAGGACTTCGCGGGGGCCGCCGTCTTCCTGGCGAGCGGCGCCTCCGCCTATCTCACCGGGCAGTCGGTCTTCGTGGACGGCGGTCTGTCCGTCCACTGAGGGCGCACGGAGACGGCCGGGGTCCGCGGCTCGCCCCATAGCGGGGGAGCCACGGAACCCGGTACGTCACCGGAGGGTGTGCGACGGCTCAGAGCACCCGGACCGCACCGGTCGCCGGGTAGCCCGACAGATCCTGGATGACGACGCCCTTGCGCGGGTTGGCCGCGTCGAGGTACTTGCCGTCACCGATGTAGACACCGGTGTGGTACGCGTTGCCCTTGGCGCCCCAGTAGAGGATGTCGCCGACCTTGAGGTTGCCGGTGCCGACCTCGGTACCGGCCCTGGACTGGTCCGCCGCGATGCGCGGCAGCTCGATGTTCGCCTGGCGGAACGCGGCCCGCACCAGGCTGGAGCAGTCCCAGGAGTTGGGCCCGGTGGCGCCGAGCACATAGGCGTCGCCGACCTGCGCCTTGAGGAAGCTGATGACGGCGCCGACGGAGCCCGAGGCCTTCGTGGAGGAGTTCGAGGCCGAGGGCGCCTTCTCGCCGGACGCGGAGAGGGACGTACGGGCGGCGTCACGCGAGGCCCGCTCCTCGTCGGCGCGCTTCTTGGCCTCGGCCTTCTCGGCCTCCGCCTTGCGCAGGGCCTCGGCCTTGGCCGTCTTCGCAGCCTTGGAGGCCGCGGCGGCAGCCGATTCCTCGCTGGACTGCAACTGCTGGTCGAGTGCCACCTGCTGGGTGGTCGCGGTGGACTGCTCGACGACGTGGGAGAGGGACGATGCCACGTCGAAGGCGGGCATCTCCATGGTCTCGGTCACCGGGTCGGCGTGGGCCGTCCCGGCCGCACCGGCCACGGCGATGGTGCTGAGGACGCCACCGGCAACCCCCGCCCGGAGCGCGACGACGGGGGCGCTGCGCTGGCGGGGCTTGCGGTGGCTGGGTATGTGAGCGGTGTGGGGCATGGGTACACCGTTATCAGTCGTACATACTTCCCATCAAGAAACGTGGGCTGCGACACAGTTGTGGGCGGAATCCGTCAAGACGCTCTCCGCTGCGGCCCATTGACGCCTTAACGGTCAATACGGACATTCGCCCTCCCGTCCGTGAGCATGTGGTTTCTATGAATAGTCCGAATTGCCTGCCGCCTAGCATCTTGGCGCCCCGATGGCCAAGCCCGCTTTTCCGGCGAGAGGTTGGGTGTGGCGCAGGTCACAGACCGATCAGTTCCGGCCGTCGCCGGTCTGTCGTTGGCCGGGGGGTGGCCGGGGGTAGTCGGGGGCGGGCCGTGAGGGGCGGAGGCTCCGCCCCTCACTCCGTCGGCTTTGCCGACAGGAGTTCGTGAACCCGCGCACGCATCCGCGCCGCGGCTACGCGCCGTGACCGCCCGGCGCCGCGGCGGGCCCGGGTGAAGGTCAGGAGGGTGGCGTACCCCTGCTGCCGCCGCCCGGTCGCGCGCCGGATCCCGCGCCGGATCCGAGCCGTCCACTTCTGTCCGTGACGGTCCCCTCCCGAGTGAGGCGGTACCGATGTGCCGCCTTTTATCACCCGAAGCGGTCCATCGCCAATTTGCCCGAATGGCCGCGTGCTTGATAGAGGGTCACCGCTCTCACCAGCAGGAACGGCAGTCTATGTGACGCGTCGTGATGCTCCGCGCGCTTCCCGTATGAAGATCGGCCCCCGCCTGCGCACAAGATCGCCCTCCGGGTGGTGGAGATCACAAAGTCGATGAGTGACCCCGTGTCGCAGATCACAGACCGACAGGCATAAGATGCGGGGCAGCCGGGCTTGTGAACTGCCTCACATGTACGCGATCTTCGAGGCGGTCAGCAGCCGAACGGCCCGGTGCGGTCCACGGTCAGCGACGACTGGAAGGAGCGAGGAGGGTGAATGCCTACGTGCCCATCCTTGTACTCGGCGCCCTCGGGGCAGGGTTTGCGATCTTCTCCGTGGTCATGGCCACGCTGATCGGCCCCAAGCGCTACAACAGGGCGAAGCTCGAAGCCTATGAGTGCGGTATCGAGCCGACCCCCACACCGGCGGGCGGCGGCCGCTTTCCGATCAAGTACTACCTGACGGCGATGCTCTTCATCATCTTCGACATCGAGATCGTCTTCCTCTATCCCTGGGCCGTCAGCTTCGACGCCCTCGGTCTGTTCGGTCTCGTCGAGATGCTGCTCTTCGTGCTCACCGTCTTCGTCGCCTACGCCTATGTCTGGCGTCGCGGCGGACTGGAATGGGACTAGGGGCTAAGGGGCACCCATGGGACTCGAAGAGAAGCTGCCGAGCGGCTTTCTGCTGACGACCGTCGAACAGGCCGCGGGCTGGGTGCGCAAGGCATCCGTCTTCCCGGCCACGTTCGGACTGGCCTGCTGCGCCATCGAGATGATGACCACCGGCGCCGGCCGCTACGACCTCGCGCGCTTCGGCATGGAGGTCTTCCGCGGCTCGCCTCGCCAGGCCGATCTGATGATCGTGGCGGGCCGGGTGAGCCAGAAGATGGCGCCCGTACTGCGCCAGGTCTACGACCAGATGCCCAACCCCAAGTGGGTCATCTCCATGGGTGTCTGCGCCTCGTCGGGCGGGATGTTCAACAACTACGCGATCGTGCAGGGCGTCGACCACATCGTCCCCGTCGACATCTATCTGCCCGGCTGCCCGCCGCGCCCCGAGATGCTGATCGACGCGATCCTCAAGCTCCACCAGAAGATCCAGACCTCCAAGCTCGGGGTCAACGCGGAGGAAGCGGCCCGCGAAGCGGAGGAAGCGGCGCTCAAGGCGGTCCCGACGATCGAAATGAAGGGGCTCCTGCGTTGACTGACGTACCCAATCCCGAGAAGGAGCTCAGCGAGCAGAACCTTCCCGGACAGCGTGGTGAACACGGCGAGGAGATCCGCGTCCAGCGCGGCATGTTCGGCGCCAACAACGGCGGTGACACCTCCGGATACGGCGGACTGATCCGTTCCGTACGGCTGCCGGGGCCGACCGCCCGCCCCTACGGCGGCTACTTCGACGAGGTCGCCGACGAACTCGAAGGCGCCCTCGAAGAGCAGGGCATCGTCCCCGAGAACGCCATCGAGAAGACCGTCGTCGACCGGGACGAGCTGACCTTCCACATCGCCCGGGAGCATCTGCTCGCCGTCGCCCGCACCCTGCGCGACGACCCCGCCCTCCGGTTCGAGCTGTGCACGGGGGTGAGCGGAGTGCACTACCCGGACGACAAGGGACGGGAACTGCACGCCGTCTACCACCTGCGGTCGCTCACCCACGGCCGGCTGATCCGGGTCGAGGTGTCCGCGCCGGACGCCGATCCGCACGTCCCGTCCCTGGTCGCCGTCTATCCGACGAACGACTGGCACGAGCGCGAGACCTACGACTTCTTCGGGCTGATCTTCGACGGCCATCCCGCCCTCGCCCGGATCATGATGCCGGACGACTGGCAGGGCTACCCGCAGCGCAAGGACTATCCGCTCGGCGGCATCGCCGTCGAGTACAAGGGCGCCCAGATCCCGGCTCCTGACCAGCGGAGGTCGTACTCGTGAGCACATCCTCAGCCGCCTCGTCCGCCGCGCGCGAGACCACCGAGGGTCCGGTCTACACCGTCACCGGCGGCGACTGGGACGAGGTCGTCGAGACCGCGGCCAAGGCCGACGACGAGCGGATCGTCGTCAATATGGGCCCGCAGCACCCCTCCACCCACGGAGTGCTCCGGCTGATCCTGGAGATCGACGGCGAGACCGTCACCGAAGCCCGCTGCGGTATCGGCTACCTCCACACCGGTATCGAGAAGAACCTCGAATTCCGCACCTGGACGCAGGGCACCACGTTCGTCACGCGCATGGACTATCTGACGCCGTTCTTCAACGAGGCGGCGTACTGCCTGGCCGTGGAGAAGCTGCTCGGCATCGAGGACCAGATCCCCGAGCGCGCCGATGTCATCCGGGTCCTGCTGATGGAGCTGAACCGGATCTCCTCCCATCTGGTGTGCATCGCCACCGGCGGGATGGAGCTGGGCGCCACCACGATCATGATCTACGGGTTCCGGGACCGCGAACTGGTCCTCGACCTCTACGAGCTGATCACCGGCCTGCGGATGAACCACGCCTATATCCGCCCCGGCGGACTCGCCCAGGATCTGCCGCCCGGCGCGGTCGACCAGCTGCGCGAGTTCGTGAAGACCATGAAGAAGAACCTGCCGCAGTACGACGCGCTCGCCACCGGCAACCCCATCTTCAAGGCCCGGATGCAGGACGTCGGCCATCT
Source organism: Streptomyces tsukubensis (assembly GCF_003932715.1). Classification (NCBI taxonomy): domain Bacteria; kingdom Bacillati; phylum Actinomycetota; class Actinomycetes; order Kitasatosporales; family Streptomycetaceae; genus Streptomyces; species Streptomyces tsukubensis. The sequence goes on from NZ_CP020700.1 coordinate 4,758,779, forward strand.
CGACCTCACCGGCTGTATGGCCCTCGGCGCCACCGGGCCGATCCTGCGCGCCGCCGGGCTCGCCCACGATCTGCGCAAGACCGACCCCTACTGCGGCTACGAGACCTACGAGTTCGACGTCCCGACCGCCGACACCTGCGACTCCTACGGCCGCTTTCTGATCCGGCTGGAAGAGATGCGCCAGTCGCTGCGGATCGTCGAGCAGTGCATCGACCGGCTCGCCCCCGGCCCGGTCATGGTCGCGGACAAGAAGATCGCCTGGCCCGCGCAGCTCGCCCTGGGCCCCGACGGTCTCGGCAACTCCCTCGACCACATCAAGAACATCATGGGCACCTCCATGGAGGCCCTGATCCACCACTTCAAGCTGGTCACCGAGGGCTTCCGGGTCCCGCCCGGCCAGGTGTACGCGGCGGTGGAGTCCCCCAAGGGCGAACTCGGCGCCCATGTCGTCTCCGACGGCGGCACCCGCCCCTACCGGGTCCACTTCCGCGATCCGTCCTTCACCAACCTTCAGTCCATGGCGGCGATGTGCGAGGGCGGCCAGGTCGCCGACGTCATCGTCGCCGTCGCGTCCATCGACCCCGTGATGGGAGGCGTCGACCGATGACGGCCCAGTCGTCGAACCCGGGGGTGCAGCTCGGGATGCCCCAGCTCCCCGCACCCGACTACCCGGCCGAGGTCCGCACCCGGCTGGAGACGGACGCGCAGGAGATCATCGCCCGCTATCCCGACTCCCGCTCGGCCCTGCTGCCCCTGCTCCATCTGGTGCAGTCCGAGGAGGGGTACGTCAGCCGGACCGGGATGCGGTTCTGCGCCGACATCCTCGACCTCACCACCGCCGAGGTCACCGCGGTCGCCACCTTCTACTCCATGTACCGCCGCCGGCCCTCCGGCGACTACCAGGTCGGCGTCTGCACCAACACGCTCTGCGCGGTCATGGGCGGCGACGCCATCTTCGAAACGCTCAAGGAGCACCTGGGCGTCGGCAACAACGAGACCACCGACGACGGCGCGGTCACGCTGGAGCACATCGAGTGCAACGCGGCCTGCGACTTCGCCCCCGTCGTGATGGTCAACTGGGAGTTCTTCGACAACCAGACCCCCGAGTCCGCCAAACAGCTCGTCGACGACCTGCGCGCCGGACTCACCGTCGAACCCACCCGCGGCGCCCCGCTCTGCTCCTTCAAGGACACCGCGCGGATCCTCGCCGGCTTCCCCGACGAGCGCCCCGGAGCGGTCGAGGCCACCGGCGGCGCCGGACCCGCCTCCCTGATCGGGCTCCGGCTCGCCAAGGGCGAGGGGCTGCCCGCCAAGGTGGTCGGCCCCCGGCCCGGTGGCACCGATCCGTCCGCCTCCGGCCCGGCACAGCCCCCCGCCGGACCGGCCACCGAGGAGGGGGAGTGATGACCTTGTCCACCGAATACGGAGACCGAGACCAGGCCGGAGCCGGAACCGGCGGCGAGAGCAGCCCGGAGAAGCTCCTCGCCCCCGTCCTCTCCGCCTTCTGGGACGACGCCCGCTCCTGGACGCTGGACACCTACCGGCGGCACGAGGGCTACGAGGGACTGCGCAAGGCCCTCGCGATGACACCCGACGAAGTCATCGCCTACGTCAAGGACTCGGGCCTCCGCGGCCGCGGCGGCGCCGGCTTCCCCACCGGAATGAAGTGGCAGTTCATTCCGCAGGGCGACGGCAAGCCCCACTATCTTGTTGTCAACGCCGACGAATCGGAGCCCGGGACCTGCAAGGACATCCCGCTCCTCTTCGCGAACCCGCATTCCCTCATCGAGGGGATGATCATCGCCTGCTACGCGATCCGCTCGAACCACGCCTTCATCTATCTCCGCGGCGAGGTCGTGCCCGTACTCCGCCGGCTCCACGAAGCGGTACGGGAGGCGTACGAAGCGGGCTACCTCGGCAGGAACGTCCTCGGCAGCGGACTCGACCTCGACATCACGGTGCACGCGGGTGCGGGCGCGTACATCTGCGGTGAGGAGACCGCACTGCTGGACTCCCTGGAGGGACGGCGCGGCCAGCCCCGGCTGCGGCCCCCCTTCCCCGCGGTCGCCGGACTGTACGCATGCCCCACTGTCGTCAACAACGTCGAGTCCATCGCATCGGTTCCCGCGATCCTCAACCGGGGCAAGGACTGGTTCCGTTCGATGGGCAGCGAGAAGTCCGCGGGCTTCACGCTCTACTCCCTCAGCGGCCATGTCGCCAACCCCGGCCAGTACGAGGCCCCCCTCGGGATCACCCTGCGCCAGCTCCTCGACATGAGCGGCGGGATGCGCCCCGGCCACCGGCTGAAGTTCTGGACCCCCGGCGGCTCCTCCACCCCCCTGCTGACCGAGGCCCATCTCGACGTACCCCTCGACTACGAGGGCGTCGGCGCCGCCGGGTCCATGCTCGGCACCAAGGCCCTCCAGTGCTTCGACGAGACCACCTGCGTCGTCCGCGCCGTCACCCGCTGGACCGAGTTCTACGCCCACGAGTCCTGCGGCAAGTGCACCCCCTGCCGCGAAGGCACCTACTGGCTGGTCCAGCTGATGCGCGATATCGAGGCGGGCCAGGGCGTCGCCGCCGACCTCGACAAGCTCAACGACATCGCCGACAACATCAACGGCAAGTCGTTCTGCGCCCTCGGCGACGGCGCCGCGTCCCCGATCTTCTCGTCGCTCCAGTACTTCCGCGAGGAGTACGAGCGGCACCTCGACGGCCGCGGCTGCCCGTTCGACCCCCGCAAGTCGACCGTCTGGGCCGACCGGAACCCCACCACCACGGAGGTGAACGCATGACGGTGACCACCAGCGCTCCCTCCGGGGGCGACCAGGTCCCGGTGCCGCCCGAGGACCTCGTGACGCTGAGCATCGACGGCACCGAGATCAGCGTCCCCAAGGGGACCCTGGTCATCCGCGCCGCCGAACTCCTCGGCATCGAGATCCCCCGCTTCTGCGACCACCCCCTCCTCGACCCGGCCGGCGCCTGCCGCCAGTGCATCGTCGAGGTCGAGGGCCAGCGCAAGCCGATGGCGTCCTGCACCATCACCTGTACCGACGGCATGGTCGTCCGCTCGCAGCTCACCTCGCCCGTCGCCGAGAAGGCGCAGAAGGGCGTGATGGAGCTGCTGCTGATCAACCATCCGCTGGACTGCCCGGTCTGCGACAAGGGTGGCGAGTGCCCGCTCCAGAACCAGGCCATGTCCCACGGCGACACCGACTCCCGCTTCGACGGAAAGAAGCGGACGTACGAGAAGCCGGTCGCGATCTCCACCCAGGTGCTGCTGGACCGGGAGCGGTGCGTGCTCTGCGCCCGCTGCACCCGCTTCTCCAACCAGATCGCCGGCGACCCGATGATCGAACTCATCGAGCGCGGCGCGCTCCAGCAGGTCGGCACCGGCGAGGGCGACCCCTTCGAGTCGTACTTCTCCGGAAACACCATCCAGATCTGCCCGGTCGGCGCGCTCACCTCCGCCGCGTACCGCTTCCGCTCCCGCCCCTTCGACCTGGTCTCCTCGCCGAGCGTCTGCGAGCACTGCGCCGGCGGCTGCGCCACCCGCACCGACCACCGGCGCGGCAAGGTGATGCGCAGGCTGGCCGCCGACGACCCCGAGGTCAACGAGGAGTGGATCTGCGACAAGGGGAGGTTCGGCTTCCGGTACGCCCAGCGGCCGGACCGGCTCACCACCCCGCTGGTCCGCGGCGACGACGGCGAACTCGCGCCCGCGAGCTGGCCGGAGGCGCTGGCCGCGGCCGCCGCGGGACTGGCCGCCGCCCGCGGCCGGGCCGGAGTCCTCACCGGCGGCCGGCTGACCGTCGAGGACTCCTACGCGTACGCCAAGTTCGCCCGGGTCGCCCTCGACACCAACGACATCGACTTCCGGGCCCGCGTCCACTCCTCCGAGGAGGCCGACTTCCTGGCCGCCCGGGTCGCCGGTCGCGGCCGTGACCTCGACGGCAGCGGAGTCACCTACTCCGTACTGGAGCAGGCACCCGCCGTCCTCCTCGTCGGCTTCGAGTCCGAGGAGGAGGCCCCCGGCGTCTTCCTCAGGCTCCGCAAGGCCCACCGCACCCGCGGACAGCGGACCTATGCGCTGGCCACCCACGCCACCCGCGGGCTGACGAAGGCGGGCGGCACCCTGCTGTCCGCCGCGCCCGGCACCGAGACCGAATGGCTGGACGCGCTCAGCGGCAGCGTCGGACTCGAAGGCGACGGCGAACGGGCCGCCGCCGACCTCCGCCGCGACGGCGCCGTGATCGTCGTCGGTGAACGGCTCGCGGGCGTCCCCGGCGGGCTGACCGCCGCGGTCCGCACCGCCACCGCCACCGGCGCCCGGCTGGTGTGGATCCCGCGCCGGGCCGGGGAGCGCGGCGCGGTGGAGGCGGGCGCGATCCCGTCCCTGCTGCCCGGCGGCCGCCCGGCCACCGATCCGCGGGCCCGCGAGGAGACCGCCGAGGCCTGGCGGGTACGGGAACTCCCGCACGGCTACGGCCGCGACACCGGCCAGATCATCGAGGCCGCGGCCACCGGTGAAATCGCCGCACTCGTCGTCGCCGGAGTCGAGGCCGCCGATCTGCCCGACCCGGCCCGCGCCCGCACGGCCCTGGACGCCGTCGGCTTCCTGGTCTCCCTGGAGCAGCGGCCCACCGAGATCACCCGGCGGGCGGACGTCGTCCTCCCCATTGCCGCGGTCGCCGAGAAGGCGGGCACCTTCCTCAACTGGGAGGGCCGGGCCCGGCTCTTCGAGGCGGCCCTCAAGCCCGAGCAGATGACCCGCAGCCTCGCGCCCGGCGACGCCCGGGTGCTGCACATGCTCGCCGACGCCATGGACATCCACTTCGCCCTGCCCGATCTGAAGGCAGTACGGAACGAGATGGACCGGCTCGGCGCCTGGACCGGCCCCCGGGCCGGCGAGCCCATGGAGGCCTCCCAGCCCGTACCGCGTGCCGGCGAGGGCGAAGCGGTACTCGCCGGGCACCGGCTCCTGCTCGACCAGGGCCTGCTCCAGCAGGGCGACGAGGCGCTCGCGGGCACCCGGCACGCCGCCGTCGCCCGGCTCTCGGCCGCCACCGCCGCCGAGACCGGGGTCAAGGACGGCGACGAGCTGACCGTCACCGGACCCGCCGGTTCCGTCACCCTGCCCCTCGAAGTGACCGAGATGCCCGACCGGGTGGTGTGGCTGCCGCTGAACTCCACCGGCGGCGGCGTCGCCTCCGACACCGGGGTGCTGCCGGGCCGCCTGGTCAGGATCGGCCCCGCCGCCGCGGCGGCGACGGATGCGCCGGAGGTGCGCTCATGACCGGCCCGACGCTGAACGTCATCGCGGCCGAGGACCTGTCGATGTTCGGGCGCGACCCCTGGTGGCTGATCGTCATCAAGGCCGTGTTCTGCTTCGCGTTCCTGATGCTGACCGTGCTGTTCTCCATCGTCTGGGAACGCAAGGTCGTCGCCTGGATGCAGCTCCGCATCGGCCCCAACCGGCACGGCCCCTGGGGCATGCTCCAGTCCCTCGCCGACGGCATCAAGCTGATGCTGAAGGAAGACGTCATCGTCAAGCGCGCGGACAAGGTCGTCTACGTCCTCGCGCCGATCATCGCCGCCATCCCGGCGTTCATGGCGATCGCCGTCATCCCCTTCGGACCCTCGGGCAACGAGGTCTCCATCTTCGGGCAGCGCACCACGATGCAGCTGACCGACCTGCCGATCGCGATGCTGTACGTCCTCGCCATCGCCTCGGTCGGGATCTACGGCATCGTCCTCGCGGGCTGGTCCTCCGGCTCCACCTATCCGCTGCTCGGCGGGCTCCGCTCCTGCGCGCAGATGATCTCGTACGAGATCGCGATGGGCGCCGCCTTCGCCTCCGTGTTCCTCTACTCCGGGTCGATGTCGACATCGGCGATCGTCGAGGCACAGGCGGACCGCTGGTTCATCGTCCTGCTGCCCGTCTCGTTCATCATCTACGTCGTCACCATGGTCGGAGAGACCAACCGGGCGCCGTTCGACATGCCGGAGTCCGAGGGCGACCTGGTCGGCGGCTTCAACACCGAGTACAGCTCCATCAAGTTCGCGATGTTCATGCTGGCGGAGTACGTCAACATGGTCACCGTCTCCGCCGTGTCCGTCACCCTCTTCCTCGGCGGCTGGCGCGCCCCCTACCCGATCTCCACCTTCTGGGAGGGCGCGAACCACGGCTGGTGGCCGCTGCTCTGGTTCGTCATCAAGGTGCAGCTGCTGCTCTTCTTCTTCATCTGGCTGCGCGGCACGCTGCCACGGGTCCGCTACGACCAGCTGATGAAGCTGGGCTGGAAGGTCCTCATCCCGGTCTCGGTGGTCTGGCTGATGCTGGTCGCCACCGTGCGCGCACTGCGGAACGAGGACTACGACTTCCAGCAGATCCTGCTCTACGTGGGCGGCGCGATCATCGCCGTACTGCTGCTCTCTTTCCTCGCGGACATGTTCCGCGGCGGGAAGGAACGGCAGGCCGAGGCCGCGGCGGCGAAGGAGCCGCCGGTGCCCTTCGACCCGATGGCGGGCGGCTATCCCGTACCGCCGCTGCCCGGACAGAGCCTGCCGCCGGTGCCGCGAAGGCGGCCGAGGCGGGAGCGCGAACTCATTGTCAGTGGCGGGGTCAATACTGTGAGTGACGGTCCGGACGGCGGACAGGCGCATGACGGAAAGGAGGCCGACGGTGTCTGAACGAGCGGAGAACTCCCCGGGTTCGGAGCTGCCGGAACTGCCGGAAGGGACAACGGGCGCTCCGGGACCCTCGGACCCCGGCCAGGAAACGGGCGAGAAGTTCCTGAATCCGGTCGCCGGCTTCGGCGTGACCTTCAAGGCCATGTTCAAGAAGCGGCTGACCGAGCAGTATCCGGAGCAGCAGAAGGTCACCGCGCCGCGCTTCCACGGCCGGCACCAGCTGAACCGCCATCCGGACGGCCTGGAGAAGTGCATCGGCTGCGAGCTGTGCGCGTGGGCCTGTCCCGCCGACGCCATCTACGTCGAGGGCGCGGACAACACGGACGAGGAGCGTTACTCCCCGGGCGAGCGCTACGGCCGCGTCTACCAGATCAACTACGCCCGCTGCATCCTCTGCGGGCTCTGCATCGAGGCCTGCCCGACCCGGGCGCTGACGATGACGAACGACTTCGAACTGGCCGACAGCTCCCGCGAGAACCTCATCTACACCAAGGAGCAGCTGCTCGCCGGTCTGGACGACCGCATGGTCGACACCCCCCACGCCATCTACCCCGGTATGGACGAGCAGGACTACTACCGGGGGCTGGTCACCGAGGCCGCCCCCGGGACGGTCCCCCAGGTCGCCGTCTCCAAGGGGGAGAAGGGCGAGGAGGTGGACGCATGACCGGCCTGCGTACGACCGGGCTCGACCCCGCCGGTCTGACCTCCCTGGCCGCGGCGTCGACCACCTCGACCGGCGAAGCCGTCCAGTTCTGGATCCTCGGCACGGTCGCCGTCATCGGCGCCCTCTGCACGATCCTGATGCGGCGGGCCGTGCACAGCGCGCTCTGCCTCGCGGCGACCATGATCATCCTCGCGGTGTTCTACCTCGCCAACGGCGCCTACTTCCTGGGCGTCGTCCAGATCGTGGTCTACACGGGCGCGATCATGATGCTGTTCCTCTTCGTCGTGATGCTCGTCGGCGTCACCGCCGCGGACTCCCTGAAGGAGACCCTGAAGGGGCAGCGCTGGCTGGCCGCGCTCTGCGGACTCGGCTTCGGCGTTCTGCTGATCGCCGGTATCGGCAACGCCTCGCTGCAGACCTTCAACGGCCTGGGCGCGGCGAACGCCGCCCACGGCGGCAATGTCGAGGGCCTGGCCGCCCTGCTGTTCACCAAGTACGTCTTCGCGTTCGAGATCACCGGTGCCCTGCTGATCACGGCCGCCGTCGGTGCCATGGTGCTCACGCACCGGGAGCGCACCGAGCGCGCCCTGACCCAGCGGGAGCTGGCCGAGCAGCGGGTCCGCGAGGGCAAGCACCTGCCGCCGCTGCCCGCCCCCGGTGTCTACGCCCGGCACAACGCCGTGGACATCGCCGCCCTGCTGCCCGACGGCACCCCGTCCGAGCTCTCCGTCAGCCGCACCCTGCGCGAGCGCGGCCAGATCCGCGATGTGTCCGCCGAGGCGATGGCCGATCTGAAGGCGCTGGAGCAGCGTTCGGAGGAGCGGCTCGGCCGGGAGCCCGGCAATGTCGCCGTCGCCGGCCGCGAGTCCGCGGCCGGGCAGGGCGCCGCCCGGGACTCCGACACCGACACCGACGGACGCGACCGGGACGAAGAGGAGGCCAGTCGGTGAATCCGGTCAACTACCTCTACCTCGCCGCCCTGCTGTTCACCATCGGCGCGGCCGGGGTCCTGATCAGGCGGAACGCCATCGTGGTGTTCATGTGCATCGAGCTGATGCTCAACGCCTGCAATCTCTCGCTGGTCGCGTTCTCCCGGATGCACGGCAATCTCGACGGCCAGATCATCGCCTTCTTCACGATGGTCGTCGCCGCCGCGGAAGTCGTGGTGGGGCTCGCGATCATCGTGTCGCTGTTCCGTTCCCGCCACTCGGCCTCGGTCGACGACGCCAGCCTGATGAAGCTGTGAGGGGCTGAATCGTGGAGAACCTGATTGCGCTGCTCATCGCGGCGCCCCTGTTCGGAGCGGCGGTGCTGCTCTGCGGCGGCCGCCGGCTCGACCGGGTCGGCCACTGGATCGGTACGGTGCTGTCGGCCGCGTCCTTCGGGGTCGGCGCGGTGCTCTTCGCCGAGATGCTCGGCCGCCCCACGGACGACCGGCTGCTGCACCAGAAGCTGTTCAGCTGGATCCCGGTCGAGGGTTTCCAGGCGGACATCGCCTTCCAGCTCGACCAGCTGTCGATGACCTTCGTGCTGCTGATCACCGGTGTGGGCACGCTGATCCACATCTACTCCATCGGCTATATGGAGCACGACGAGCGCCGGCGCCGCTTCTTCGGCTATCTGAACCTCTTCCTGGCGGCGATGCTGCTGCTGGTGCTCGCCGACAACTACCTGCTGCTGTACTTCGGCTGGGAGGGCGTCGGCCTCGCCTCGTACCTCCTGATCGGCTTCTGGCAGCACAAGCCCAGCGCGGCGACCGCGGCGAAGAAGGCCTTCCTGGTCAACCGGGTCGGTGACATCGGCCTCTCCATCGCCATCATGCTGATGTTCACCACCTTCGGCACCTTCGCCTTCACCCCGGTGCTGGCCTCGGCCGACGAGGCGAGCTCCGCGACCCTGACCGGCATCGGGCTGATGCTGCTGCTCGCCGCCTGCGGCAAGTCGGCGCAGGTGCCGCTGCAGTCGTGGCTCGGGGACGCGATGGAGGGCCCGACCCCGGTCTCGGCCCTGATCCACGCGGCGACCATGGTGACCGCGGGCGTCTATCTGATCGTCCGCTCCGGCACGATCTTCAACGCCTCGCCGGACGCCCAGCTCGTCGTGGTCATCGTCGGTGCCGTCACCCTGCTCTTCGGTGCGATCGTCGGTTGCGCCAAGGACGACATCAAGAAGGCCCTCGCCGGATCGACGATGTCGCAGATCGGCTACATGATCCTGGCCGCCGGACTGGGCCCGATCGGCTATGTCTTCGCCATCATGCACCTGGTCACCCACGGCTTCTTCAAGGCCGGGCTCTTCCTCGGCGCGGGCTCCGTGATGCACGGCATGAACGACGAAGTCGACATGCGGAAGTACGGCGGCCTGCGGAAGTACATGCCGGTCACCTTCGTCACCTTCGGCCTCGGCTATCTCGCCATCATCGGCTTCCCCGGTCTGTCCGGCTTCTTCTCCAAGGACATGATCATCGAAGCGGCGTTCGCCAAGGGCGGCACCGAGGGCTGGATCCTCGGTGGCGTCACCCTGCTCGGCGCGGCCATCACCGCCTTCTACATGACCCGGGTGATGCTGCTGACCTTCTTCGGCGAGAAGCGCTGGCAGCCCGACGCCAAGGGCGAACTGCCCCATCCGCACGAGTCCCCGAAGAGCATGACGATCCCCATGATCGTGCTGGCCTTCGGCTCGGTGTTCGCCGGCGGCTTCTTCAGCATCGGTGACCGCTTCGTGCACTGGCTGGCCCCGGTCACCGGCGAAAGCCACGGCAATCCGCCGGTCAGCGCCCTCACCGTCACCATCTCCACGGTCGTGGTGATGGTCGTCGGCGTCGGCATCGCCTGGGGGATGTACGGACGGCGGCCGGTGCCGGTCACCGCTCCCCGCGGCTCGCTGCTCACCCGGGCCGCCCGCCGCGATCTCCTCCAGGACGACTTCAACCACGTGGTCCTGGTCCGCGGCGGCGAGCACCTCACCCGTTCCCTGGTCTATGTCGACCACACCCTGGTGGACGGCGTCGTCAACGGCACGGCGGCGTCCGTCGGCGGACTCTCCGGCCGGCTGCGCAAGCTCCAGAACGGCTACGTCCGCTCGTACGCCGTCTCGATGTTCGGAGGTACGGCGGTGCTGATCGCCGCGACCCTGCTGATGAGGGCGGTGTAACTGCGATGTCCTTCCCGCTCCTTACGGCGACGGCGGTGGTCCCGGCAGTCGGGGCGATCGTCACCGCCGCGGTGCCCGCGGCGCGCAAGGAGGCAGCCAAGTATCTGGCGCTGCTGTTCTCCCTAGCGACGCTGGCGCTGGCGGCGATCGTCCTGGTCCGGTTCGAACCGGGCGGGGCGCGCTATCAGCTGACCGAGTCCCACAGCTGGATCGCCGACTTCGGCGTCCGCTACGAACTGGGTGTCGACGGCATCGGGGTCGTGCTGATCGCGCTGACCGCGCTGCTGATCCCCTTCATCATCGTGGCCGGCTGGAACGACGCCGACCCGGTGGAGACCGGCAACTCCCGCTGGCGGCCGACGCAGGGCTTCTTCGCCCTGATTCTGATGGTCGAGGCGATGGTGATCCTCTCCTTCGAGGCCACCGACGTCTTCCTCTTCTACATCCTCTTCGAGGCCATGCTCATCCCGATGTACTTCCTCATCGGAGGCTTCGGGGACCGGGCGCACCAGGGCACCGACGAGAACGCGGCCGCCCAGCGGTCGTACGCGGCGGTCAAGTTCCTGCTGTACAACCTGGTCGGCGGGCTGATCATGCTGGCCGCGGTGATCGGGCTCTACGTGGTCGCCGGGAGCTTCTCGCTCTCGGAGATCGCCGAGGCCCGGGCCAGTGGCCAGCTCGATATGGCCACCAACACCGAGCGGCTGCTGTTCCTCGGCTTCTTCTTCGCCTTCGCCATCAAGGCGCCGCTCTGGCCGCTGCACACCTGGCTGCCCAATGCGATGGGCGAGTCCACCGCACCCGTCGCCGTACTGATCACCGCGGTCGTCGACAAGGTCGGCACCTTCGCGATGCTCCGCTTCTGTCTCCAGCTCTTCCCGGAGGCCTCGAAGTGGGCCACCCCGGTGATCGTGGTGCTGGCGCTGATCAGCATCGTGTACGGGGCGCTGCTCGCGGTCGGCCAGCGCGATATCAAGCGGCTGGTGGCCTATGCCTCCATCTCGCACTTCGGCTTCATCGTCCTGGGCATCTTCGCGATGACCTCCCAGGGCCAGTCCGGAGCCACGCTCTACATGGTCAACCACGGCATCTCGACGGCCGCCCTGATGCTGGTCGCCGGATTCCTGATCTCCCGGCGGGGTTCGCGGCTCATCGCGGACTACGGCGGAGTGCAGAAGGTGGCGCCCGTACTCGCGGGCACCTTCCTGATCGGCGGGCTCGCGACCCTGTCCCTGCCGGGACTCGCGCCGTTCGTCTCCGAGTTCCTGGTGCTCGTCGGAACGTTCTCGCGCTATCCGGTCGCGGGGATCGTCGCCACCTCCGGCATCGTGCTGGCCGCGCTCTACGTCCTCGTCCTCTACCAGCGGACGATGACCGGCCCGGTCAAGGAGGAAGTCAGGAACATGCCCGATCTGCGGCCGCGTGAACTGGCGGTCATCACCCCGCTGATCGTGCTGCTGCTCATCCTCGGTGTCTACCCGAAGCCGTTGACGGAGATCGTCGACCCGGCGGTGGAGCACACCCTGTCCGACGTACAGCAGAAGGACCCCCGGCCGGAGGTGGAGGCCAAGTGAGCCAGACAGCTGTCCACACCCTGTGGACGACGGCGGCCGAGCCGATCGACAAGATCACAGCCCCCGATATCGAATACGGCCAGCTCGCGCCGGTCCTGATCGTCGTCGGTGCGGCGGTCGTGGGACTCCTCCTGGAGGCGTTCCTGCCGCGCAGGGCGCGCTACTACGCGCAGGTGGCGCTGGCCTCGGTGGCGCTTCTCTCCGCCTTCGCCGCCGTCATCGCCCTCGCCGAGGGCGGCTACGGCACCTCGAAGGTGAACATCGCCGCCATGGGCGCGATCGCGATCGACGGCCCGACGCTCTTCCTCCAGGGCACGATCCTGCTGGTCTCGCTGGTCGCGGTCTTCACCTTCGCGGAGCGCAAACTGGACCCCCGGGCCCACGGCAGCGAAGTGGACTCCTTCGTCGCGCAGGCCGCTGCCGTCCCCGGCAGCGAGAGCGAGAAGGCGGCGGTCCGGGCCGGTTTCACCACCACCGAGGTCTATCCGCTGGCGCTGTTCGCGGTCGCGGGCATGCTGGTCTTCCCGGCCGCCAACGATCTGCTGACGCTCTTCATCGCGCTGGAGGTCTTCTCCCTCCCGCTCTATCTGCTCTGCGCGCTCGCCCGGCGCAAGCGGTTGATGTCGCAGGAAGCCGCCGTCAAGTACTTCCTGCTCGGTGCGTTCTCCTCGGCGTTCCTGCTCTTCGGCATCGCCCTGCTCTACGGGTACGCGGGCTCCGTCTCGTACGCGAAGATCGCCGATGTCGTCGACGGCAGCGTCCGCACGATCGACCCGGCGCTCGCCAACACCATGGGCAACGACGCGCTGCTGCTGATCGGTTCGGCGCTGATCCTGATGGGTCTGCTCTTCAAGGTCGGCGCGGTCCCCTTCCATATGTGGACCCCGGACGTCTACCAGGGCGCCCCCACCCCCGTCACCGGCTTCATGGCCGCGGCGACCAAGGTGGCCGCCTTCGGCGCCCTGCTCCGCCTGATGTACGTGGTGCTGCCGGGCCTGAAGTGGGACTGGCGGCCGCTGCTGTGGGGCGTGGCGATCCTGACCATGCTGGCGGGCGCGATCATCGCCATCACCCAGACGGACATCAAGCGGCTGCTGGCGTACTCCTCCATCGCCCACGCCGGATTCATCATGGCCGGTGTCGTCGCGGTGTCGCCGGACGGAGTCTCGTCCGTCCTCTTCTATCTGGGCGCCTACTCCTTTGTGACGCTCGGCGCCTTTGCGGTCGTCACCCTGGTCCGCGATGCGGGCGGCGAGGCCACGCACCTCTCCCAATGGGCCGGTCTCGGCCGGCGCTCACCCCTGGTGGCGGCGGTCTTCGCGGTCTTCCTGCTGGCCTTCGCCGGAATCCCGCTCACCTCCGGCTTCTCCGGCAAGTTCGCCGTGTTCAAGGCGGCGGCGGAGAGCGGCGCCGGGTGGCTGGTCGTGGTCGGTGTGATCTCGTCCGCGATCGCCGCGTTCTTCTACATCAGGGTCATCGTGCTGATGTTCTTCAGCGAACCCCAGCCGAACGGCCCCACGGTCGCGGTCCCCTCGGGCCTGACGGTCGGCGCCATCGGTATCGGCGTGGTGGTCACCCTGGTCCTGGGCGTCGCCCCGCAGTACTTCCTGAACCTGGCGAGCCAGGCGGGCGTCTTCGTCCGCTGACGCAGCCCGCTGCCCGGTGCATACGCCCGGGGCCGGACTCCTCGACGAGGAGCCCGGCCCCGGGCGTCGCTGCGTGCGGCTCAACCGGAGTTGACCCCAGGAGGTCAGCCGCCCGGGGACGGGCTGATGCGGCCCGTGACCTCGCCCAGGCCGACGCGGGTGCCGTCCGGGCCCGGGGACCAGGCGGTCAGGGTGACCGTGTCGCCGTCCTCCAGGAAGGTGCGGGTGCCGGAGGGGAGGGCGAGGGGGTCGCGGCCGTTCCAGGTCAGTTCCAGGAGGGAGCCGCGCTGGTGCAGCTCCGGGCCGCTGACCGTGCCGGAGGCGAACAGGTCGCCCGTGCGCAGGGAGGCGCCGTTGACCGTCATATGGGCCAGCTGCTGGGCCGCCGTCCAGTACATGCCGGCGAACGGCGGTTCCGCGATCACATGCCCGTTGACCGCCACGGAGATCCGGATGTCGAAGCCGCCCGGCTCCTCATCCGCGGAGTCGTCGAGGTACGGCAGAGGCGGGACGTCCCGGGCGGGCGGGGCGGTGCGGGCCGCGTCCAGGGCCTCCAGCGGGGTGACCCAGGCCGAGACCGACGTGGCGAACGACTTCCCGAGGAACGGGCCCAGGGGCACGTACTCCCAGGCCTGGATGTCCCGCGCCGACCAGTCGTTGAGCAGTGAGAGGCCGAACACGTGCTCGCGGAAGTCGGCGAGCGGCACCGGGCTGCCCTGTGCGGTCGGGGTGCCGACCAGGAAGGCGACCTCCGCCTCGATGTCGAGCTTCACGGACGGCCCGAAGACGGGCGCCGGATCGGCGGGCGCCTTGCGCTGCCCCCGGGGCCGTACGACCTCCGTACCCGAGACCACCACCGTGCCCGCCCGGCCGTGGTAACCGATCGGGAGGTGCTTCCAGTTGGGGGTCAGCGGTTCGCTGTCGGGGCGGAACATCCGGCCCACGTTGGTGGCGTGGTGCTCGCTGGCGTAGAAGTCGACGTAGTCCGCGACCTCGTACGGAAGGTGGAGCGTGACATCGTCCAGCGGGTGGAGCAGCGGCTCCACATCGGCCCGGTGGGCGGGGACCGTCACCCAGGCGGTCAGGGCCCGCCGGACATCGCGCCACGCGGTACGGCCGGCCGCGAGCAGGGGGTTGAGGGTGGGGCGGTCGAGGAGCGCGGCATAGGGGGAGCCGAGGGCGAGAGCGGCCGCTCCCGCGTCGAGCACGTACCCCCCGATCCGGACGCCGATCCGTCGGCGCTCCGGTTCGGCGGGCGTGGTGAAGACGCCGTAGGGGAGGTTGTGCGGACCGAAGGGATCGCCCTCGGCCAGGTCGAGCGGGCTCTGCTCGGACACGGTGCCTGCCTCGCTTTCCATGCTGCTCTCGGCGTTCGCGGATTCGCGATTGCGGGTCACACGTTACGTGGGGGACGCACGGGACCGGCAGGGCCCGTTCACCCCGTCATTCGAGGGAAACGTTTCACCCAGGTGCGGTGGAAAACGACTTCCCCTGGTGACGGCCCGCCGCCGCGGTGTTCCCGGCAGATCACCTCGTCCTCGGCGACGAAGTCCGCGGCGTCGCAGAAGAGGACCGAGCGGGCTTCGACGGTGATGTCCCAGCCCTGTTCCGGACGGTGGAAGCGGAGCGTCCGGGCGGTTTCGGCGCGGGCGGACAGCGGATCGTCCGACCGGACCGACCGGATCTCCCGGGCGTCCTCGAAGACCTCCAGACCGTCCGGGTACACCCGGCTCGCACCCTCCGCGCCCCAGGGGCGGGGATCGGATTCGAGCCGCCATTCGTCCGTGCCCAGGTCCCTGGTCAGGGTGCGCTCCGGGCGGCGTTCGGCGGGGGCGGTGAGCGGGGCGGGCGAGATCACGCCGAGGGGTTCGACGTGTTCTGCCGGGTCCGGGGGCCGGGCCGCCGCATCCGGGGCGTCCTCGTGGACCGGGAGGTCGAGCCGGGAGCCCTCCGGGTGCAGGACGAACCCCGCATCGGAACCGGGCGCGGGCCAGACCCAGGGCCAGTAGGCGGAGGAGACCGCGAGCCGCAGCCGGTGCCCGGGCGGCAGCGCGTACCCGGTGGCGGCGAGCGCGAACGACACAAACTCGGTGCCGCCCGGGGTCCAGGCGCGGGCCCGTTCGGGGCCGTGGCGGGCCGCCGGGTTCAGCACGCCCCGGGTGATCAGCGCGGACGAACCATCGGGCGCGAGATCGCACAGCCGTACGGCGATCTGCCCGTTCGGGACGTCCATTCGCAGCCGCAGCGTCACCCGGGGGCGGCCCAGGACGGTGACGCCGTCACCCGGGACGGGGAATTCGAAGCACACGGAGCGCGCGTCCTCCTCGCGCTGATCGGGCGGCAGATCCGCCCTCCGGCCGGTCTCCGAGAGGGGGCGGCCCGCGTCGGCGCCGGTGTGCTGGGGGGAGATGACGGGCACGGGTGCGCCCCGGAGGGCGTACGGCACGATCCGGACGGCCGCGGAGAGCGGGCCGGGTACCGCGAACCAGCCGCCGGAGGGTCCGTCTTCCGCGGCACCGGGGCCGATCGGCCGGACGAGCAGCGCGGGCCCGGTGTCGTACCCGCTGCCGGAACCCGTGCCCGTATCCCGCAGATACCGCTCCCACCAGCGCAGCGTCTCGTGGAGGAAGCCGATCGCCGGGCCCGGACCCGGCTCGTCCGGATAGTGGTGGGCCCAGGGGCCGATCAGCCCGCGCACCCGGTCGGCGGGCAGGGTTTCCAGCAGCCGGAGCACGGTGTCGCGGAAGGGGGAGTACCAGCCGCTCACGGCCAGCACCGCGGCCCGTACCGCACCGGTCGCGGGCCCGGCACCGGGACCAGGCCCGGGTCCCGCCGCGGGCGGTGACCAGGTGTTCCAGTGGTCGTCGCGGAGCTGGTGCGCCAAGGCGCCGTACAGCGGCGGCTCCACCGCGGCCGTCCGCGCCGCCCACCGCTCGCGCCAGTGGTCGCCCGCGTACAGCGGATCGGGAGGTGCGCAGAGCGCTGCCAGCAGGGCCGTGGAACGGGCGGTCAGGGCGTCGGCCGCGATCGCGCCGCCGGTCAGGGCGCCGTCCTCGCGATAGGGGTCGAGGCTCGCGTCGACCGCGACGACGGCCCGGAGCGGTCCGGGTGCGAGCGCGGCGGTCCGAAGGGCGATCCCGGCACCGGGACCGAGACCGAACATGCCGATCCGGCCGTCGCTCCAGGGCAGGCCGACCAGCTGCTCGACGACCTCCGCGGCATCGGCGGCATCGGCCGCCGCGGCCCGGGCGAGGGAGTGCCCGGAACCGCCCCAGAGGCCCGTCGGCAGGCCCTCGCCCGAGCCGTGGCCGCGGGCGTCGACGCGTACGGAGGCATAGCCGTGCGCCGCGTAGAAGGGGTGGCGGCGGGCGTCCCGGGCCGCGGTGGCATCGGTGAGGCGTTCGGGCGCGTATTCGAGGAGTACGGGGACGGGTCCGCCGGTCTGCGGGCGCCAGACCCGGGCATGGAGGCCGGTGCCGTCGTGGAGGGTGATGCGGAGGTCGTCGCGGCGGACGTCGTACGGCCCCGGACCGGCGCCGGGCGCGGTACGGCCGGGTGGTGCGGGGGTGTACGGTCCGGGGGCGTACGTGGAGTGGGTGCGTGTGGGGTGGGTACGCGTGGGGTCGTTGTGCGGGGTGTGGTCGTACGGTTCGGAGTACCGGCTCATGGCGGGGCCTCGGTGCGCTGGTACGGCGTGGCCCCGGCGGCGGTCCGGGGCCGTGGGACAGGCCTCGGGGCGGGGCAGCGCGACCCGTTCCGGCGGTGCCCCCGGGACCGGCCCGGAGCCGTTCACCGGTACGTTCACGGCTGCCGTCGCCGATACCGCCGAAAGGGCTCACCTCTGGTCGTATCTACTGATCACGAACATACCGGCGGCGGCGGGAAGGCGCCCACGGTGATCCAAACACGACCGGATACGCTGACTTGAGTGAATCCGGAGACACATCGACAATCCGTGTGATTATCAGCAGACAGGAGACCCCTCGTGACCGTCGTCGGGCCGTTCGGGCTGAGCGTGCGGGACCAGGCTCTTGAGGCCGATGTCCAGAACGGACTGTCGGCCGTGGAATCGGGTCTGCTCGAAGCCACCAAGAGTGAGGTGCCCTTCATCACGGAGGCGGCACAGCACCTGGTGCGGGCCGGGGGCAAGCGGTTCCGGCCGCTGCTGGTGATGCTGGCGGCCCAGTTCGGTGACCCGCACGCGCCCGGAGTCGTACCCTCCGCCGTGGTCGTCGAGCTGACCCATCTGGCGACGCTCTACCACGACGACGTGATGGACGAGGCGGACGTCCGGCGCGGGGTGCCCAGCGCCAACGCCCGCTGGGGCAACTCCGTGGCCGTGCTGACCGGTGACTTCCTCTTCGCGCGGGCCTCCCACATCCTCGCCGATCTCGGCCCCGAGGCCGTCCGGATCCAGGCCGAGGCGTTCGAGCGGCTGGTCACGGGCCAGATCCTGGAGACCGCGGGTCCCCGCGACGGCCGTGATCCGGTCGACCACTACCTCGACGTCATCGGCGGGAAGACGGGATCCCTGATCGCGGTCTCCGGCCGGTTCGGCGCGATGATGTCCGGCGCGGACGAGGGCGTCACGGACATCCTCACGCAGTACGGGGAGCGGCTCGGCGTCGCCTTCCAGCTCGCCGACGACGTCCTCGACATCGCCAGCGACTCCCACGAGTCCGGCAAGACGCCCGGCACGGATCTGCGCGAGGGCATCCCCACGCTGCCGGTGCTCCATCTGCGGGCCCGGGCCGCGGCCGAGGGGCGGCCGGAGGACCTCGAACTGGTCGCGCTTCTCGACGGCGATTTGACGGACGACGCCCGGCACGCGCAGGTGCTGGCGGGGCTGCGGGCGCACCCCGCGCTGGAACGCGCCCGGAGGGACACCGTCCGGTACGCGGAGGAGGCACGCGCCATGCTGGCGCCGCTGCCGGAGTGCTATGCGAAGGCCGCGCTGGAAGAGCTGTGCGACGCGGTGGTGCACCGCGCGGGCTGACGCGCGGGGCTGAGGGCCGGGTGGGCGCGGCCCGTAAGGCAGGGCCCGTGAGCCCGAGGGCCGGGTGGGCATGCTCCGTCCGGCAGGGGCCCACGAGCCCGAGGCCGGGTGGGCGCGACCCGTCCGGCAGGGGCCCACGAGCCCGAGGCGCCGGGTGGGCGCGACCCGGGAAAACGGCGGTCTGCCGTTCCGCCGTCCGGGCGGTCAGACTGAATCCATGACCTCCACGAGGACCTCTCCCACGGCGGACCCGGCCACCGACCGACTGCTCGCCCGCTTCACCGAGGAACTGCGGTCCGTGGTGCAGCCGGTCGCGGTCTGGGCCCACGGTTCGGTCGCGGCCGGCACGGACTACCGCCCCGGCCGCTCCGACCTCGACCTGATCGCGGTCGTCGAACGGCCGTGCACCCGGCAGGAGGAGCGGAAGCTCACCGCGTTCCACCGGGGCCTGGAGACCGCGGGACCGCTCGCCGAGAAGCTGCACTGCAGCTATGTCCCGGCCGCCGAGCTGGGCGATCCCCGCTGCTCCCACCTGACCTGGGCCCATCGGGAGCTCTTCCGCCGGCCCGTCACCCCGGTGACCCGGAGCGAACTCCACCGCTTCGGGCTGGTGCTGGCCGGGCGGCCGGTGGGCGAGCTGCTCCCGGAGGTGACGGAGGGGCAGCTCCGGGAGTACATCGTGCGCGACCTCAAGGACTACTGGCTGCCGCACCTCGACGACGAGAAGCTGTTCCACGCCGACGTCTGGGTCGACTTCGGGATGCTGACCCTCGCCCGGGCCGTCGTGACCCTCCGGGACGGCCGGCTGATCACCAAGGCGGAAGCGCTCGGTGTGCTGGCCCGGCTGGGCGCCCCGGCCGCCGTGGTGGCGGACGTACGGCAGCGGCGGTACGCGGACGAACCGGTCCGGGCCTCGGACGAATGGCGGGCCCGGCGGGCTGAGCTGGCACTGGAGTTCCTGCGCCCCCGGGTCCGCCGGATAGCCGCCGGCCACGGCTGCGTCTGAGGGAAGGGCTGAGCGAAGGCCTGAGGGAAGGTCTCAGGGAAGGTCTGAGGGAAACCTCGGGGAAGGACCACTGAACGGGGGAGACCGGGGCGGCCGCCGTCATCCCTCAGCAGTACTCCCAATTGCTCCCGCGGATTGACGCCCCGGCGCCGGTGATTTGGTCAGATGGAACCACTGCTCGACACGTGACCACGTGACCACGGAGGTACGCCACACCATGGCACCGAACGACGACAGCGCACAGAACGGCCGGGAGACCGGGGAGCCCGGCACCCGCCGCCGCCGCGCGGCGCGTTACGCCCTTCCGGTGGCGGTCGCCGGAGTCGCGGCGGCGACCATAGGGCTGGTCCCGGCCCTCGCCGCTTCCGGCGACCCGGACCTGCCGAAGATCAGCGCCCAGGAGCTGATCGAGAAGATCGCGGCTTCCGACACCCAGCAGTTGTCGGGCTCCGTGAAGATCAGCACGAATCTGGGGCTCCCCGGTATCGCCGAGGCCGCGGGCTCCTTCCTCTCGGGCGGCGGAAGCGGCGGCGGCCCGGGCGGCGGTCCCGGCGGCAGGGGCGGCGCCGAGGGCTCGTCGGCGGCCCCGGACGCCAAGCTGGCGCAGCTCGCGACCGGTTCGCACATCCTGCGGGTGGCGATCGACGGCCCCGAGCGCCAGAAGGTGTCGATCGTCGAGAAGACCTCCGAGTACAGCCTGATCCGCAACGGCGACGAGGTGTGGGGCTACGACAGTGCCTCGAACGAGGTCTTCCACCACAAGGGCGCCGGGCGCGGTGCCGGTAAGGCCGGGAGCGGTACGGAGAAGCGGGCCGGCGCGCCGAAGGAGCTGCCGACGCCCAAGGTGCTCGCCGAGGAGGTGCTGAAGGCCGCCGAGGGGACCACGTCCGTCACGGTCGACGGTACGGCCAAGGTGGCCGGACGCTCGGCGTACCAGCTCGTCGTCGAGCCGAAGCAGAGCGGTTCCACGATCGGCTCGGTCAGGATCGCGGTCGACTCGAAGACGGGGACGCCGCTGAAGTTCAGCGTCATCCCGGCCGCCGGGGGCAAGGCCGCGGTCGACATCGGCTTCACCAAGGTCGACTTCTCCGCGCCCGCCGCATCGACCTTCGACTTCGACCCGCCCAAGGGCGCGAAGGTGAAGGACGCGGAGGACCTGCGGAAGGAGGCCGAGAAGGCGGGCAAGGCCGCGGAGAAGAACGGCCACGGCTTCGGCGGTCCCGGCGGTCCCGGTGGCTTCGGCGGGCTCGGTGACCTCGGTGGGTCCGGTGGCGCGAAGGTGATCGGCGAGGGCTGGACCGCCATCGCGAAGATCGGCACCCCGGGCAGTGGGGACAAGAACGCGCCCAAGGGCGGCGCGCTGCCGCCGGAGGCCGACAAGTTCCTCGGCTCCTTCGGGGACTCGGTGAGCGGGAAGTTCGGCTCGGGCACGGTCTTCAAGACCCGCCTGGTGAACGCGCTGATGACGGACGACGGCACGGTGTACGTGGGTGCCGTCACCAAGGACGCGCTGGTGAAGGCCGCGAACGCCGACCGGTAGAGAACGAACGGCTTCAGGAGGGACGGGTCGTCCGGCCCCGGTGCGGAACCGTGCCGGGGCCGCGGCGCGCTCCGTCCCCGTACCACCCGGTGTCCGGGCGTACGGTGGGCGGGACGGGCCGCCCGGCCGGACACGGCCGACACGGTGGGGCCCGGAAGCGGCAGGGACGACGGCTGCACGACGGCGGACGACGGCTCAGCGACGGCGGAGTCGACGGAGACGACGGGGGAGCGGAATGACAGCGGTCATCGAGACACAGGGGCTCACCAAGCGCTATCGGGGCGGGCAGCTCGCCGTCGACGGGCTGGACCTGGCCGTGCCCGCCGGCAGTGTCTTCGGCTTCCTCGGCCCGAACGGCTCGGGCAAGACCACGACCATCCGGATGCTGATGGGCCTGATCGAACCGACCGCGGGCCGGGCCACGGTGCTCGGTGAGCCGATGCCGAAGGCGGGCCGTACCGTCCTGCCGCAGGTCGGCGCGTTGATCGAGGGCCCGGCGCTCTACGGCTTCCTCAGCGGCCGGGAGAATCTGCTGCGGTTCGACGCCGCGGACCCCACCGCCGACCCCCGCACCCGGCGCGCCCGGGTCGTCGAAGCGCTGGACCGGGTGGGCCTGGCACCTGCCGCGGAGAAGAAGGCCAAGGCGTACTCCCTCGGGATGAAACAGCGCCTCGGGCTGGCCGCAGCCCTGCTGCGCCCCCGGCGGCTGCTCGTTCTCGACGAACCGACCAACGGACTCGACCCCCAGGGCATGCGGGAGATCCGGGCCCTGGTCCGGGAGCTGGCCGACGACGGTACGACCGTCTTCCTCTCCTCCCATCTCCTCGACGAGATCGAACAGGTCTGCACCCATGCGGCGGTGATGGCCCGCGGCAGACTGCTGACCCAGGGCTCCGTGGCGGAGCTGGCGGCGCGGGCCAGGGGGCGGCTGGTCGTGCTGACGCCCGACACCGACGAGACCGTGCGGGTGCTCAAGGAGCGCGGGATCACCGGGGTCGCCGTCGATCCCGGCGGCGGCCGGGTCGGCGGAGATCCGCCGGGCCCCGGCACCGAACTCGCGGAACTGACCGCGGCGCTGGTCGCGGCGGGGGTGCGGGTGCGCGGTTTCGGGGTGGAGCGGGCTTCGCTGGAGGACGCGTTCGTGGCGCTGACGGGGGAGGGATTCGATGTCGCGGGCTGAGGCCGGCAGGGAAGCCGTGGGACCGGCGGAGACCGGGGCGGCGGGGGCGGCGAAGACGGCCGGGGCTGCCGGGGTATCGGGTGCGGCGGTGGGCGTGCTGTGGACGCTCGGCCTGTTCCGCTCGGAGCTGCTGGTCACCCTGCGCCGCTGGCGCACGATCGCCCTGCTCGGGGTGCTCGCCGCCGTACCGGTGCTCATCGGCATCGCCGTACGGATCGAAACCGGCGGCGACGGCGGGAGCGCGGGCGGCGGCGGGGGCGGCGAGGCGGGGCCCGCCTTTATCTCCCAGGTCACCAACAACGGCCTGTTCCTCGTCTTCGCCGCACTGGCCGCGACCCTGCCGGTGTTCCTCCCGATGGCGGTCGGGGTCGTCGCGGGCGATGCCGTCGCGGGGGAGTCCGCCGCCGGCACCCTGCGCTATCTGCTGGTCGCCCCCGCCGGACGGACCCGTCTGCTGCTCGCCAAGTTCACGACGGCCCTGGTGTTCTGTCTGCTGGCGACCCTGGTCGTGGCCGCCTCCGCACTGGTGGTCGGGGCAGTTCTGTTCCCGCTCGGGGACGTCACCACGATCTCGGGGACGCGGATCTCGTTCGGGGAGGGACTGGTCCGGGCCGGAGCGGTGGCCCTGGTCGTCGCCCTGTCGCTGGCGGGGGTCGCCGCGCTCGGAATCTTCGTCTCCACCCTGACCGGCAGCGGGATCGCGGCCATGGCCACGACCGTCGGCCTGGTGATCACCGTACAGATCCTCGGTTCGATCCCGCAGCTGGACGCGATCCACCCGTATCTGTTCCCGAACTACTGGCTGTCGTTCTCGGATCTGCTGCGCGATCCGGTCCACTGGACCGAGATCCGGAAGAACCTCGGGCTCCAGGCGCTGTACGCCGCCGTGTTCGGATCGGCGGCCTGGGCGCGGTTCACCACCAAGGACATCAGCGCCTGACACCCCCGTTCCGGTCCGGGCCGGTCTGCTTCGGGCCGGTCAGCTTCGGGTCCCGGTCCGGACATGGCCGCATGCGCGCGCCGAGTGGGCACACGCATGCGGCCTGTGGGGGGTGGCGGGTTCCGGAGCGGCCCCTACCGGGCCGCGGCCGGGGCCCTGGTCAGAAGGTCAGCTTCCAGCTGTTGATATAGCCGGTGTCCTGCGGGCCGACATCCTGGACGCGCAGCTTCCAGGCACCGTTGGCCGCCTCGGCGGAGGCGTTGACGGTGTACGTCGCGATGACGTTGTCGGCGGAGTCGTTGCTGCTGGAGTTCTTCAGCCGGTACGCCGTCCCGTCCGGGGCCAGCAGGTCGATCACCAGGTCACCGCGGTAGGTGTGCCGGATGTCGACGCCGACGGAGAGCGTGGGCGGGGCGTTGCCGGTCCGGCCGGAGACGGTGACCGTCGAGGTGACGGCCGCGCCGTTGTCCGGGACGGAGACATCGGCGGTGTTCTCGTAGACGTCGCCGGGCGGGACGACCACTCCGGTGCCCAGGGTCCAGATCGCATGGGCGACGGCGTCGCTGTTGCGGTCCAGGGCGGTGTCGCTGATGTTCGCCGTGGTGTCGCAGGAGGAGTGGTAGCAGCGGTCGAAGGCCTGGCCCGCGGTGCCGCCCCACTTCTGGACCTGGGCGGCGGTCTTCGTCCGGCCCGCTCCGGTGAACAGTCCGCCGACGCGGATGCCGACGTTCTTGAAGGAGGCGTGGTCGGAGCGGCCGTCGCCCTCGGTCTCGATTTCGGTGGCGACGCCCAGCCCGCCGAAGTAGTCCTTGAAGACCTTCTCCAACTCGACGTCGTCGTCGTAGACGAAGTAACCGGGGTTCGGGGACCCGATCATGTCGAAGTTGAGATAGGAGGAGATCCTGGAGCGGTCGGCGGCCGGGAGGTTGTTGACGTAGTAGCGGGAGCCGACCAGTCCGACCTCCTCCGCGCCCCACCAGCCGAACCGCAGATGCTTGGTGGGCTGGAGACCGGCGCGGGAGACCGCAAGGGCCGTTTCGAGTACGGCGGCGGAGCCGGAGCCGTTGTCGTTGATCCCGGCGCCCGTGGTCACGGAGTCCAGATGCGCCCCCGCCATGAGGACCTGGTTGGTGTCTCCGCCGGGCCAGTCGGCTATCAGGTTGTAGCCGGTGGCACCGCCCGAGGTGAACTGCTGGATGGTGGTGGTGTATCCCGCGGCGTCCAGCTTGGCCTTCACGTAGTCCAGGGAGGCGCGGTAGCCGGGGCGGCCGTGGGCGCGGTTGCCGCCGTTCGCCGCGGCGATCGACTGGAACTGGGTGAGGTGGCCCTTCACATTGGCGAGGGGTATATCGGGCGGGGCGAGCGCGGTCGCTGTGGTGGTGGGGGTGGTGGGGGCTGCGGTGGTGGCCGGTGCCGTGGCCGCCGGGGAGGCGGCGGCGAGCAGTCCGGCCAGGGCTATCGCGGCCCCGGCGAGGGTACGTCCGGGTCTGCCGGGCAGGCTGGGGACGGCAATTCTCATGTGGGGGCTCCGGAGCTTCCGTACGGGGACAGGACGGAACGAACGAGCCGCACCGGAGTGGCGGATTCCGGGGCGTTGGAGCGGGTGGTGCGCGGTGCTCAGAGTCCGGGAGAGCCCGATGGACCGTCAAGGGCGGAAACCGGTCAGTCGTGTTCGTATACAGAACATCGGTGATCCCTGGGCGATCGGATTCCTCTGCGATTCGCTCATGGGCGATCGCCCTGATCCGCTCGCGGTACGGGGGCGGGCGGGGCCGCTCCACGGAGGGCCTGTGCCTCTCGGGGGTGCCCTGTGCCTCGTCGTACGGGGCGGCTGTCGCCGTCCGGGCCGTACGGGCCGTGCGGGGCGTAGGAGTCGTCCGGATGGCGGACGGCAGTGAAATCCCGCCAGACGTCCCGTACCGGCGGCACCGCGGCGACCGGGAGCGGTTCCGGCCGGCGGGCGGAAGGCGATGGGACGGAAGGCGACGGGACGGAAGGCGACGGGGGCGGACGGCGGTGGGGCGGAAGGCGGTCGAACGGGCGGGGCGGGGAACGGCGCCGGGGAGAGCGCCGGTCCTGGTACGCCCGCTCCCCGGCCGCACACGCTTGTCGCGGGGCCGGGGCAGCGGCGTCGTGGAGCGGTGGCCGCGTCGGCGGCGGCTCCTGAGCCGGCTCAGCCGCGGAGGATGCGGCCGTCCTTGTCGGTGCGGTCGCTGCTGGTGAGGAAGAGGATGCCGTCGATCAGCGCCCAGACGCCCAGGCCACCGCAGGTGAGGAGCTGGGCGACGCCCATACCGACGTTGCCGACGTAGAAGCGGCCGACACCGAAGCCGCCGAGCAGGATCTGGAGGACACCCGCGACGATCTTCGACTTGTCGGAGTAGGGGCGGCCGTGCTGGTCGTAGCCGTACGGGGCGTCCGGAGTGGGGACGGTCATGGGAATCTCCTGGATGAGCGGAAGAACGAAATCCGGAATGGAACATTCCGGCCCAGGGGAGCGGAAAGTGCCGCAAAAGAACCCATGCGAAATGCCCCCCTGTGTCAGGGCAGGTTAAAGGAGACGTAAGTGCGGATGCAGACCGGGTCGAACAATCGTGCCCGTTCTGTGATCAACCATGTGTGTACGGAGTGCGTCGTACCACGCCCTTGCGGCCCTCGCGACCGTGAACGGCGGCGCCCGCCGGATCAGACGGTGTTACGGACCACGGTCCATGCCACGGCGGTCGTCAGGACCAGGACCTGCGCCCGCCCGCTCAGCCGGAACCGCCAGCGGTGTCCGCGCAGCCCCTCGAACGCCCACTTGCCCAACAGTGCGAGCGCGAACGGTGCGACGAGGAGCAGCAGCCGGTTGTCGGCCCAGGCGGCGGTGATATCACCGTGCATCAGGTCGTACACCATGCGTGTACCGCCGCAGGCGGGGCAGAGCAGCCCGGTCGCCAGCCGGAACGGACAGCGGGGCAGCCACTGCCCGGGCTCGTGCGGATTGGTTCCGTAGAGATAGGCGGCGCCCGCGGCCCCGGCGGCGAGCAGCGCCAGCGGGGCCGCCGCCGGATGGCGCAGGACGCGCAGCACCGCTCTCGGGCCGTGGTCGCTTCCGTCCGTGTCGCTCCTCGGGCCGTGGTCGCTTCCGTCCGTGTCGCTCCTCGGGCCGTGGTCGCTCCCGGCCCCGTCGCCTCTCCGGCCGTGGTCGCTTCCCGCGCCGCTCGGTGTCTCATCGCCTGCTGAAGACCGCACGGTCAATCTCTCCGGGTTCCGCGCGGTGCCTGCGGGGCGGCCGGTGCCGTCCGGGGCGGTTCCGCCGCCTGCGCCTCACGGGCGTCGTACGTCTCCCGGGCCGCCGCGATCTCGTTCTGATGTTCCTCGGTCCAGGTCACGAGCGACCGGATCGTGGTGTGCAGCGTGCAGCCGAGCGCCGTGAGGGCGTACTCGACGCGCGGCGGTACGACCGGATGGACCGTACGGCGGACCAGCCCGTCCCGCTCCAACTGGCGCAGGGTCACCGTCAGCATCCGCTGGCTGATCCCGTCGATCTCGCGGCGCAGCTCGCTGAAGCGCACGACCCGGCTGTCGAGCAGCGCGATGACCAGCAGCGACCACTTGTCGGCGACGCGGTCCAGGATCTGCCGGACCTCGCAGTCCCCGCGTGTGTCCCACTGGAAGGGATCCGGATCGCCGTCGTCGTCGAACTCGGTCACTCCCAGGTAACCAGGTGACGTCAAAGTGCCTCCTTCCGCAGGCCGCCATGGTGCCGGAAGATCGGTGTGGTTACAAGAGGGAACTGACCCTCGTGCCGGTAACTGCCCCCCTCTGTTCTCCTCCGTCTTCGCCCCGGCGGCACCGCCGTCTCCTCGGCATGCCCCGATGCGCCCAGCCGCCCCTTCCGGAGCAGCCCATGTCCTCGTCCCCTCCCGCCGATCCCGTCGTTCCCGCCGATCCCCTCGCGCCTGTCGCGCCTGTCTCCCTCACCGCGGATACGTCCTCGGCGGCCCGGTCCCCGGCCATGTCCGGACGGGCCCGGGTGCTGCTGTTCGTCCTCTGCGGCACGGTCTTCCTGGAGGGCATCGACGTCGCGATGCTCGCCGTCGCCGTGCCCGTGATCCGCGCCGACCTCGGACTGTCCACCAGTACGGCCGCCTGGGTGGTCAGCGGTTACGTCCTCGGATACGCGGGCTTCACCCTCCTCGGCGGACGCGCCGCCGACCTGCTCGGCCGGCGCCGGATGTTCCTGCTCTGGCTCACCGTCTTCATCGCCTTCTCCGGGCTCGGCGGCTTCGGCACCGAAGGCTGGATGCTGATCGTGTCCCGCTTCGTCACCGGCGTCGCGGCCGCGTTCCTCACCCCCGCCTCCCTCTCGGTCATCACCACCTCCTACGAGGAGGGCCCGCAGCGCAACAAGGCGCTGATGATCTACGCGTCGACCTCGGGGGCCGGGTTCGCGCTCGGTCTGGTCATCGGCGGGCTGCTCACCGAAGTGGGCTGGCGCTGGGTCTTCTTCGCGCCCGTCGCCCTCGCCGCACTGATGCTGGCCGCCGCGGTCAGACTGCTGCCCGCAGACACCGCACCGCCGCGTACGGCCGGATTCGACGTCCCCGGCGCCGTCTCCGCGGCCGCCGCGATGCTGCTGCTCGTCTACGGGGTCGTCCGCCTCGAACACGGCCTGGCGGACTGGGGTCTCACCCTCGCCGCCGTGGGCGCCGGGGCCCTTCTGGTGGCGCTGTTCGTCAGGATCGAACGCCGGGCCGCCGAACCGCTCGTCCGGCTCGGCATCCTGCGCAATATTCCGGTCGTCCGCGCCGACGCCGGAATGCTCCTCTTCTTCGGGGCGTTCTTCGGCTTCCAGTTCATGGCCACCCTCTACTTCCAGGAACTGCGGGGCTGGTCGTCGCTGAAGACCTCGATCGCGCTGCTGGCCATGTGCATCGAAGTGTTCATCGCCCCGACGATCACCCCGCGGCTGGTGAACCGGTACGGCACGGGCCGGGTGGTCTTCGGGGGCTTCCTGGCCGCGATCGGCGCCTACGCCCTCTTCCTGCCGGTCACCGAGGACTGGGCGTACGCCGCCATGCTGCCGTCGTTCCTGCTCACCGGGATCTCCTTCAGCCTCGGGTACGGCCCGCTCACCATCGCCGCCACCGACGGTGTCGACGCCGGGGAGCAGGGGCTGGCCGGGGGGCTGCTCCAGACCGCGATGCAGTTCGGCGGGGCGGTCGGCATCTCCGCGGTCACCGCCGTCTACGGTCTGGCCGGAGGCGACGCCGGGATCGAGGCGTTCCGGGCGGCGCTGGTCGTACCGCTGGTGATGGCGGTGCTGGGAGCGCTGCTGGCGGCCACCGGGCTGCGGGGCGGCGGGGCGCGGGCCAAGGCGTGAACGCAGGGGAGGCCGCAGCGCGGACCGTCCCACCACGCTGCGATGAATGTCACGTCTGTACCTTCTTGTCCGGCGCTTACGGTGGGACGATGGACCATCCCTCCTCCTCGCCCGGCCCGGGACCGGCCGCCGACTGCCCGCTGGTGGGCGTCGTGGCGTCCTATCTGCCCCGGCTGGCCGAGTTCGCCTTCGACCCGGGGCTCGTCGCCGCCGTCGATCAGCATGCCGCGAGCGTGCGGGACGCGCTGGTGCCCCGGCAGCGGAGCGGCAGGAGCGTGCGGGGCGCCGGGTCCGCTACCCGTACCGGATGGGCCGCTTCCGAGGCCGTACGGAGAGAGGACCTCGCCGACTACGTCCTCGGGTTCACGGACTGGCTCACGGAGACGGAGTGGACCGAGCCGGTCGGGCACGACTTCGCGTCGCTGCGGCTCACCGCGATCTGCTGGCTGGTGCGCGAGCACGATCTGCTGTCCCGGTGAGCCGCGGCGCGTACATCGGGCCGAACGGGCCCTTCCCCACATCGGGCCGGACGGGCCTTCGGCCTGGATCAGGCCGAACGGGCCTTCGGCTACATCGGGTCGAACGGGCCCTCGTCGTCCCGGCGGCCCGTTCCGCCGGAACCCTGCCGTCCCGTCGTGCCCGGGGTCGTACGCGCCCCCGGCGCGGGCTGCCCGGACGCCGCGTCCGCCCGGCCCTGCTGATAGGCGCTGATGCTGTTGGCCGCGCCGGAGGACTCCGCCTCGGCCCGCGAGAGCCAGTTCTCCCAGCGTGAGCGCATCGGCCCGATGAGCCCGCCGCCGACACCGACGATCAGGATGCCCGCGACCGTACCGAGTACGGCGAGCAGCAGCGGGCCCGTGATCGCGGTGGCGATCCCCGCCTGGCCCAGTGCGGCGATCGCGCCGAGAGCCACGATGAACGCCCAGGCGACGGTCGCCAGGACCTTGCCGTACGAGGTGCCGCTGAGCGCGTCGTTGATGATGTCGCGCACCGCGCGGGCGATGGCCATCGCCACCACCACGATCACCAGCGCCACGATGGCCTTCGGCAGCCAGGCGACCACGGCGTTGATCATCACGCTGATGGGGTTGGGGCCGAAGACCCCGAACGCCAGCTGAAGCACGATCAGCAGCAGCCCGTAATAGATGATCTTGGTGAGGATGCCGGTGGCGTCATAGGAGGAGTTGCGCAGCGCATGGGCCGCGCCGCTGCGCTCGGCGAGCTTCTCCGAGCCCACCTTGCGCAGCAGCTTGTCCACCACCCGGGCGATCAGTTTGGCGATGAACCAGCCGATGAGCAGTACTGCGAGGAAGCCGATGAGCTTGGGTATGAATCTGGCCACCGCGTTCCAGGCCTCGGAGAAGCCCGCGCCGAAATCGACGGAAAGGGCCAGGGGCTGGTGCTGGGACATGTCCGCACGCTCCGTCCGCTGACGGCCCCGGCCGGCCCGGGACGCCTTCCTCCGGTCGTAACACCGGAGGCGGGCAGCGGCCCGGGGCGGACGGGCGGGGTGGGCCGCTCGGGTGACGGATTGGGCCACTGCGGTGGGGCCCGGAGGGCTCCGGCTCCGGGCGGGGCGGGCGTGCCGGGCCGGATGGTCTCAGGCGGTGGATCCGGTACGCGGAGGGCTCGCCGCGCCCGCTGCTGCGGCAGCACCGTTCGAGGGGTCCGTGGCGCCCGCTGCTGCGGCAGCCGTGGCGGCGAGGGCGGCCCCGGCCGGCTGCGCCCCGGTCCGCTGTTCCTCCGCCCGCAGCTGCTCCGCCCGGGCCCGTGTGCGCCGGGCCGTCCGCAGGGCGTCCCAGGTCAGTACGGTCAGCGCCAGCCACACCAGCGTGAACCCGGCCCAGCGCTCCGCGGGCATCGACTCGCGGAAGTACAGCACTCCCAGCAGGAACTGGATGATCGGGCCCAGATACTGGAGCATCCCCAGCGTCGACAGCGGGACCCGGATCGCCGCCGCGCCGAAGCAGATCAGCGGTACGGCGGTCACCAGGCCGGTCGCGGCGAGCAGCAGCGCGTGCCTGGTGCCCTCGTGCCCGAAGGCCAGGCCGCCCTGCGTCGCCAGCCAGATCAGATAGCCCAGGGCGGGGACGAAGAGGATGGCGGTCTCCGCGGCCAGCGACTCCAGCCCGCCGATGTTGATCTTCTTCTTCGCCAGTCCGTAGATCGCGAAGGAGAAGGCCAGGACGAGGGAGACCCACGGCGGCTGCCCGTAGCCGATCGCCAGGACCAGGACCGCTGCGACACCGATGCCGACCGCCGCCCACTGCACCGGACGGAGCTGTTCCTTCAGCAGCAGGACGCCCATCGCGATGGTGACGAGCGGATTGATGAAGTAGCCCAGGGACGCCTCGACCACCCGGTCCGCGTTCACCGCCCAGATGAAGACGCCCCAGTTGACGGAGATGACCACCGCGGCCACGGAGACGAACCCGAGCTTGCGGCGGTCGCGCAGCAGCTCGCGTATCCACTGCCACCGTTTCAGGGCGAGCAGCGCCAGTGCCACGACGACCAGCGACCAGGTCATCCGGTGGGCGAGGATCTCGGTGGCACCCGCAGGTTTCAGCAGCGGCCAGAAGAGCGGGACCAGGCCCCACATGCCGTAGGCGCCGATCCCGTACAACAGCCCTGCTCGGTGCTCGCCGTCCGCTGACACTGAGACCTCCCGCCCCCGCCGCGCGGTACGCGCCCCTGTGCGTCGCCCGTGCGCCTGTCCGCATACTGCCGACGACGACGGTACGCGCACCCGGCCCGAGCTGTCATGCCCGTATCGGCATACGGTCATGACCGGAGCGCGGCGTTCAGGGCCCGGGGCGGACCGTCACCGTCGGCCCGCGCGGAGCATCGCCGTCGGAGCCCGATCGGGGCCCGGTCGGAGCCCGGCGGCCGCCGGGCAGGGGAGAACGGAAACCGCCCCCGGCCGCGGGTGGGCGGCAGGGGGCGGCTCCTTCGGACCGAACGGGCCCGGTGGACCGGCGCGGCGGATCAGCCGACGACGGTCCAGGTGTCGTTGCCCGCAAGCAGCGAGGCCAGATCGCCCTTGCCCCGCTGCTCGACGGCCTGGTCGAGCTGGTCCGCCATCAGCGTGTCGTACACCGGTCGCCGGACCGAGCGCAGCACACCGATCGGGGTGTGGTGGAGGGTGTCCGCATCCGCCAGCCGGGAGAGCGCGAAGGCCGTGGTCGGCGAGGCGCTGTGCGCGTCGTGGACCAGGATCCGGGACTCGTTCTCCGGGGTGACCTCGACGACTTCCAGGTCACCCGTCGTCTGGTTCCGGACGACGCCCTTGGCGCCGTCGGCGCCGAAGCGGATCGGCTCTCCGTGCTCCAGCCGGATCACCGCCTCCTCGGCCTGCTGCTTGTCCTTGAGGACTTCGAAGGCACCGTCGTTGAAGATATTGCAGTTCTGGTAGATCTCGACCAGCGCCGTGCCCTCGTGGTCGGCGGCGGCACGCAGCACCGAGGTGAGGTGCTTGCGGTCGGAGTCGACCGTCCGGGCGACGAAGGTGGCCTCCGCGCCCAGCGCCAGCGACACCGGGTTGAAGGGGGCGTCCAGGGAGCCCATCGGGGTCGACTTGGTGATCTTGCCGACCTCGGAGGTGGGGCTGTACTGGCCCTTGGTCAGTCCGTAGATCCGGTTGTTGAAGAGGAGGATCTTCAGATTGACGTTCCGCCGGAGGGCGTGGATGAGGTGGTTGCCGCCGATGGAGAGCGCGTCGCCGTCACCGGTGACCACCCAGACGCTCAGATCGCGGCGGGACGAGGAGAGCCCGGTCGCGATGGCCGGCGCCCGGCCGTGGATGGAGTGCATCCCGTAGGTGTTCATGTAGTACGGGAAACGGGAGGAGCAGCCGATCCCGGAGACGAAGACGATGTTCTCCTTGGCGAGACCGAGCTCGGGCATGAAGCCCTGGACGGCCGCCAGGATCGCGTAGTCACCGCAGCCGGGGCACCAGCGGACTTCCTGGTCCGACTTGAAGTCCTTCATGGACTGCTTGGCCTCGGCCTTGGGCACCAGGGAGAGCAGACCGGAAGCGGCGCCGGTCCCGGGGGGCACGGCACCCGCGGCGGCCGGAGCCGCCGGCGCGGTCGCGGGATGCGCGGCGGTCTCAGTCATCAATGGCCTCCTTGAGAACCGTGGCCAGCTGCTCGGCCTTGAACGGCATGCCGTTGACCTGGTTGAAGCTGTGCGCGTCGACGAGGTACTTCGCCCGGATCAGGGTGGCGAGCTGCCCCAGGTTCATCTCCGGCACCACCACCTTGCGGTAACGCCCGAGCACCTCGCCCAGGTTCCCCGGGAAGGGGTTCAGATGACGCAGATGGGCCTGGGCGATCGGCTCGCCCGCGGCCCGCAGCCGTCGGACCGCGGCGGTGATCGGGCCGTACGTCGAGCCCCAGCCGAGCACCAGGGTGGTCGCGCCGTCCGGGTCGTCGACCTCCAGATCGGGCACGGCGACTCCGTCGATCTTGGCCTGGCGGGTGCGGACCATGAAGTCGTGGTTGGCCGGGTCGTACGAGATATTGCCCGTGCCGTCCTGCTTCTCGATGCCGCCGATCCGGTGTTCGAGGCCCGGGGTGCCTGGCACGGCCCAGGGGCGGGCCAGCGTCTCGGGGTCCCGCTTGTAGGGCCAGAAGACCTCGGTGCCGTCGGCGAGTTCGTGGTTGGGGCCGGTCGCGAAGCGGACCCGCAGATCGGGCAGCTCGTCCGGCTCCGGGACCCGCCACGGCTCGGAGCCGTTGGCCAGATAGCCGTCCGAGAGCAGGAAGACCGGGGTCCGGTACGCGAGGGCGATCCGGGCGGCGTCGATGGCCGCGTCGAAGCAGTCGGCGGGCGTGCGGGGGGCGACCACCGGCACCGGCGCCTCGCCGTTCCGCCCGTACATCGCCTGGAGCAGATCCGCCTGCTCGGTCTTGGTGGGCAGACCGGTGGAGGGACCGCCGCGCTGGATGTCCACGATCAGCAGCGGCAGCTCCAGGGAGACCGCCAGGCCGATCGTCTCGGACTTCAGCGCCACACCGGGCCCGGAGGTCGTCGTCACCGCCAGCGAACCGCCGAACGCGGCACCGAGCGCCGCGCCGATCCCGGCGATCTCGTCCTCCGCCTGGAAGGTCCGCACACCGAAGTTCTTGTGCTTGGACAGCTCGTGGAGGATGTCGGAGGCCGGAGTGATCGGGTAGGAGCCCAGGTAGAGCGGCAGATCCGCCTGCCGGGCGGCGGCGATCAGTCCCAGTGAGAGGGCGAGGTTGCCGGAGATGTTCCGGTAGGTGCCGGTGGGGAAGGCCTTGGTGGCGGGCGCCACCTCGTAGGAGACGGCGAAGTCCTCCGTCGTCTCGCCGAAGTTCCAGCCGGCCCGGAAGGCGGCGATATTGGCCTCGGCGATCTGCGGCTTCTTGGCGAACTTGGTCCGCAGGAAGCTCTCCGTGCCCTCGGTGGGGCGGTGGTACATCCAGCTCAGCAGCCCCAGCGCGAACATGTTCTTGCTGCGCTCGGCCTCCTTGCGGGAGAGCCCGAAGTCCTTCAGCGCCTCGATGGTCAGCGTCGTCAGCGGCACCGGGTGGACGTTGTAGGCGTCGAGGGTGCCGTCCTCCAGTGGGGAGGCCTCGTAGCCGACCTTGGCCATCGCCCGCTTGGCGAACTCGTCCGTGTTGACGATGATCTCGCCACCGCGCGGCACATCGGCGAGGTTCGCCTTGAGCGCGGCCGGGTTCATCGCGACCAGCACATTGGGCGCGTCGCCGGGGGTGAGGATGTCGTGGTCGGCGAAGTGCAGCTGGAAGCTGGAGACGCCGGGCAGGGTTCCGGCAGGGGCACGGATCTCGGCCGGGAAGTTCGGCAGCGTGGAGAGGTCGTTCCCGAAGGAAGCGGTCTCGGAGGTGAAACGGTCTCCCGTGAGCTGCATACCGTCACCGGAGTCGCCCGCGAACCGGATGATCACCCGGTCCAGCTTGCGGACCTCCTTCACCGGCGCCACGCCTTCACCGCCGGCCGGAGCGGAGCCCGCTCCGGCCGCGGAGGCGCGTGGTCCACCGACAACCGCCTCGGTGGCGTCTCCGGCCCCGCTGACCCCGTCGGCCTCGTCGGCATGCTCGGCTGGGCTACTGACCTGGCTGGTCACTGAACTGGACCTCCCTTGAGGCGGCTGCTGGGGCCGGCCGTCCCACTGGCCGTTCCACGAGCAACCCTACGTCGGTAAGGGTCACCTTCCCCGTGCCGCTCATATGCTGGACTGGAATGTGAGACGCCTCTTTGTCCTGGTCTGTCATACTTCACCCCGCCTCGGGGGTTGGCCGGGCTGGACACTCCCGGCTCGTACTTTGGTAGTAGGACCCGTCCCGCCATGCGGTATCTGACGGGCCCTCAGCCCGCTAGGAATTGAGATAGGTGAGTACGGCCAGCACTCGGCGGTGATCCCCGTCACTGGGGGAGAGCCCGAGCTTCTGGAAGATGTTGCTCACGTGCTTCTCGACCGCACCCTCGCTCACCACCAGCTGCTTCGCGATCGCCGAGTTCGTCCGCCCCTCGGCCATCAGACCGAGGACCTCCCGCTCCCGCGGTGTCAGTCTGACCAGCACGTCCTGCTTACGGCTGCGGCCCAGCAGCTGGGCCACGACCTCGGGGTCCAGCGCGGTCCCCCCGCCGGCCACCCGCACCACCGCGTCCACGAACTCGCGGACCTCGGCGACCCGGTCCTTCAGCAGATAGCCCACGCCCCGGCTGCTGCCCGCCAGCAGCTCCGTCGCGTACCGCTCCTCCACATACTGGGAGAGGACGAGGACCCCTATGCCCGGATGGTCACGGCGCAGCCGCACCGCCGCCCGGACCCCCTCGTCCGTATGCGTCGGCGGCATCCGCACATCGGCCACCACCACGTCCGGCAGCGTCCCCGCAGCGGCAAGATCGCCCACCGTCTTGACCAGCGCGTCACCGTCGCCCACCCCGGCGACCACGTCATGGCCGCGGTCGGTCAGCAGCCTCGTCAGCCCTTCGCGGAGCAGTACCGAATCCTCGGCGATGACCACCCGCACCCTGTTGTCTTCCACCACAGCCCCGTTCCCCCACACGTTCGATCCGTCCCGGCCCGTCTGCTTGCGACCACCAGCATCCCAGTATCGGGACGGACCCGGGAAAGCCTGTGGATAACTCACCGGCTCAGGGGGAACCGGGGGCCGGAGAGGAACGGTGTAGGGGGCAAGGGGCGCAGTGCCCCGGGGCGAGTACCTGCGCTTGGCGGGGGAAGGGGGCGGGTGCCCTACGGGACCGTACGCCGGAGAGCCGGTGCATTACCGTGCGACGGCCGCACGGTAATGCACCGGCTCAAGGGCCGCGCCGCCCGAGGCGATGCCCGGCTGTCCCGGCGGCCGGACACCGGTCCTGCACGGCCGGGCGTCACCCCCGCCAGGGCAGCTCCGCGGTCACCGTGGTCGGCCCGCCGACCGGGGAGTCGACCGCGAGAACGCCGTCCACCGAATCCAGCCGCTCCGCCAGCCCCGCGAGCCCACTGCCCGCGGTCACATCGGCACCGCCCTGCCCGTCGTCGCCGACCTGAATCATGAGCCGGTTCTCCGACCGCCACACCTCGACGGTCGCCTTGCGGGCCCGGGAGTGCTTGCTGACGTTCTGCAGCAGCTCCGAGACGGTGAAGTAGGCGATGCCTTCGATCGCCGCGGCCGGCCGCGAGTCCAGATCCACATCCACCGACACCGGGACGGTGCAGCGGGAGGCGACGGAGGAGAGCGCGGCGTCGAGTCCGCGATCGGTGAGAACGGCCGGGTGGATACCGCGGGCCAGATCGCGCAGCTCCTGAAGGGCGATCTTGACCTCGCCGTGGGCCTCGTCGACCATCGCCGCCGCGGCGTCCGGGTCCTCCAGCAGCTTCTCCTTCGCCAGCCCGAGGTCCATGGCGAGGGCCACCAGCCTGGCCTGGGCGCCGTCGTGCAGATCACGCTCTATTCGGCGCAGGTCCGCGGCGGCGGTGTCGACCACGATCCCCCGGTCCGACTCCAGCTCCACCACCCGCTCCGCCAGCTTCGACGGCCCCAGCAGCCCCGAGACCATGATCCGGTCCACGTAGGCGAAGCCCCGGATCAGCCACGCCGTGACCAGCACCGTCGCCAGACCGGCCACCGAGGTCGCGGCCATCTCGAACGGCGTGTCCAGGAACAGCTCCGTGTCCTTGCCGTCGCCGTAGATCATGATGCCCGGCTGGTCCCAGTAGGTCGGGAACATCCACCGCCACAGCGGATACAGCAGCAGCGACCAGCCCGTGAGCCATGCCGTCAGCACGACCGTGAAGGACGTCACCGCCCACGGGAAGTGCAGCAGCGAGTAGAGCAGATGCCGCCAGGACGACCCGCTCTTGAGCACCGCGCCGATCCACGACATCAGCCCGTTGCTACGGGGCCGCAGGGGCTCCGGCGAGTCCACGTCGAGATCGAGCAGCAGCCGCGCCCGGCTCCGCTCCAGGGCCCCGAAGGCCCGGCAGCCCGCGAGCGCGGCCGCCAGCACGGGAACCCCGACGAAGGTGATCAGCAGCCCGGCGCTCAGCGAGACCGTCGTCACCGCGAAGGTGAAGAAGATGATGCTGACCGGCAGGCTCAGCATCACGTACCAGAACTCGCGCCACGTCCGCCCCTCGAACGGCGCGCGCAGCGCCGACGGCACGATACGACGGCGCTCGACGTGCCCTTCGTACCGCTGCATTCGATCTTCCGTTGCCATCGGGTTCGTTCCTTCTGCGAGGCGGGCTCCGGTCATGCACCCAGGATGCTTCTCCGCCGGACCTGCCCACCATGGTGTTCGGGGGCCTCTTCAAAGGGGGGTTATCCCCACCCTGCCACCGGACCGGCCCTATCCCCGCCCACCCGACGCCCTGCCGGTGCCACCCGCGGCCGGCATCGCGTCCCGGTCGCGCCACGGGATCTCCACCGTCACCGTCGTCGGACCGCCCACCGGGGACTCCAGCACGAACAGCCCGTCCACCGCCCCCAGCCGCTCCGCGAGCCCCGCCATGCCCGTCCCCCCGTCCAGCCGGGCACCGCCCTTCCCGTCATCCGTGACCTGGAGCATCATCCGCCCCTCCACTCGCCATACATCGACCCCCGCCTGCCGTGCCCCGGAGTGCTTGCTGACGTTCTGCAGCAGCTCCGAGACGGTGAAGTAGGCGATTCCTTCGATCGCCGCCGCGGGCCGCTCCGCAAGCTCGACCGAGACCGACACCGGGACGGTGCAGCGGGAGGCGACGGAGGAGAGCGCGGCGTCGAGTCCGCGGTCGGTGAGGACGGCCGGGTGGATGCCGCGGGCCAGATCGCGCAGCTCCTGGAGGGCGAGTTTGACCTCGCCGTGGGCCTCGTCGACCATCACCGCCGCGGCGTCCGGGTCCTCCAGCAGCTTCTCCTTCGCCAGCCCCAGCCCCATCGCGAGTGCCACCAGCCTGGCCTGGGCGCCGTCGTGCAGATCGCGTTCGATCCGGCGCAGGTCCGCGGCGGCGGTGTCGACCACGATCCCCCGGTCCGACTCCAGCTCGGCGATCCGCCGCTCCAGCTCGTCGGAGGGCGAGAGCAGCCCCCGTACCATCACGCGGTCGGCGTTCCCCATCCCGCGGGCGAGATGGCCGAGCGCGGGCCAGAGCAGGACGACCCCCAGCAGCGTGATCACGAACGTCACCACGCCCCAGGGCAGCCGTATCAGGCAGTACAGCACCGCGCGCCAGCCGACCGGATCCTTCAGGGCCGCCCACAGCCGGCCGAAGAACCCGTCGTCCGGGTGCGCGCCGCGCAGCGGGCTGGGCTCGTCGACCCGTACCCCCAGCAGACGGCGCGCCCTCGCCCGCTCCGATCTGCCGATCAGCCGCGCCCCGGCCAGCCCCGTCGCCAGCACCGGGAGTCCGATCACGGTCAGGGAGAGTGCCGTGCCCACCAGGATCGTGACGATCACGTAAACGAAATGCAGCAGCGACAGCGGCAGATTGGCGAGGAGATGGACGACCTCCTTCCAGGTGCGCGCGTCATAGGCGAAGCCCGGGGACGGCAGCCGCTCCGGGCCGTGCCCGGGCCCGTCCTGCGACCACCTGTCCTGCGGCCTGTCCTTCGGTCCGTCCTTCGACCTGTCCTGCGGGCCGGACGAAGCGGGCCGGGCCCTGCGGCCCCACCCACGGGCGGCCACCGGGCGCCCCTTTTCGGGGCGGGGCGCGAAATCGCCGGAAGACCCCTGCTCAGGGCCTCCGGCCGGGTGGGATGCGAGATGTCCGGCAGTCATACCCGTCAGCCTGCCCGGCCGGGCAGCCCGGCGCCATGAGGGTAGGTCGCCGGATACCGGTAGGGATAACCCCACCCTTGGCCGACGCGACTGCTTACGTTGCTTTTAACAGGGCCTAGACTCCCGTGCGTACGGAACGTGGTTTCCGCGTGCTTTCACAGTGGACGAGGTCAGGGAGCGAGGGCAGAGGTGCCGGAACCGACCGTGGCCGGACTCGCGGCGGAGCGGGCCGACGACTACTTCGCCGGTTACTCGGTAGTCGGGTTGCTCGCGCTGATCGGCGTGATCTTCGTGGCCGTTGCCTTCGGCGCGGGACGCCTGCTGCGGCCCGTCGTCCCGACTCCGGAGAAACTGCTCACCTACGAATGCGGAGTCGACCCCGTCGGCGAGGGCTGGGCCCACACCCAGGTCCGCTACTACGTCTACGCGTTCCTCTATGTGATCTTCGCCGTCGATTCGATCTTCCTGTTCCCCTGGGCCACGGTCTTCGCCGCGGCGGGGTACGGCGCGACGACCCTCGTGGAAATGTTCATCTTCCTCGGCTTCCTTGCCGTGGGCCTGCTGTACGCATGGAAGAAGGGCGTCCTGACATGGACGTGACCCCGCCCCCCTCCGGTGCACCGGAACCCTCCGGAACACCGGAAACCTCCGGAACACCGGGATCAACGGGCACACCGGGATCCTCCGGCACACCGGAATCCTCGGGTCCGTCGGAACTCCCCGGTCCGCCGGAGCCTTCCGGCGACCGGCCGGATCCGGTCCTCCTCCCGGAGCCCAAGCGGCTGGGGGTCCTCTCCCGTCTCGCCCCGGAACCGATGAAGGTCGTCCTGAACTGGGGCCGCCGCTACAGCCTCTGGGTCTTCAACTTCGGGCTCGCCTGCTGCGCGATCGAGTTCATCGCCGCGTCGATGTCCCGCCACGACTTCATCCGGCTCGGTGTGATCCCCTTCGCACCCGGCCCCCGCCAGGCCGATCTGATGATCGTCTCGGGCACGGTGACGGACAAGATGGCCCCGGCCGTGAAGCGGCTGTACGAGCAGATGCCCGAGCCCAAGTACGTCATCTCCTTCGGCGCCTGCTCCAACTGCGGCGGCCCGTACTGGGACTCGTACGCGGTCACCAAGGGCGTCGACCAGATCATCCCCGTCGATGTGTACGTGCCCGGCTGCCCGCCGCGGCCCGAGGCGCTGCTCCAGGGCATCCTGAAGCTCCAGGAGAAGATCGCCCAGGAGTCGCTCGGCGAGCGGTACGCCGAGAAGGGCCCGGCCCGGCCCTCCGCGGCCCAACTGGGCAGCACGCTGGTCGCCCCGCCCGCGCCGGGTGCACCGTCCGTGCCCGGTGCAGCGGAAGGCGGTGCCTCGTGACCGCCGCATACGACCGCCTCCCCGACGCGGCCGCCGTGACGGAGCTGTTCGGGCCCGAGGCCACCGCCGAATCCGCGTACGACCTGCTCACCGTCGACGTACCGGCCGCATCGTGGCTCGACGCCCTCGAAACCGCCCGCTCCACCCTGGGCTGCACGTACTTCGACTGGCTGAGCGCCGTCGACGAGCCCGGCACCGGCTTCCGGGTCTGCGCGCACGTCGCGGCCCTCCCGGAGGCGCCCGGCGGCCGGGTCCGGCGGTTGCTGCTGCGCACGACGGTCCCGCACGAGGATCCCGTACTGCCCTCCGCCGTGGGGGTGTACGCGGGCACGGAATGGCACGAGCGCGAGACGCACGAGATGTTCGGCGTCGGCTTCACCGGCCATCCGCACCTCGCCCCGCTGCTGCTGCCCGACGGCTTCGAAGGCCATCCGCTGCGCAAGGACTTCGTCCTCGCGGCCCGGGTCGTCAAGGCCTGGCCGGGTGCCAAGGAGCCGGGCGAGTCCGGAGCCGGGCACGGCGGCCCCAAGCGGCGGCAGATGCTGCCGCCGGGCGTCCCCGACCCCAATGAGTGGGGCCCGCTCAAGGGCCAGTTGCCCCCGGCCCCGGCCCGCCCCGCCCGTACACCCCGTACGGCGGCGGCAGCCGGTGACCGGCCCGTACGGCGCACCCGCACGGCCGGTGAGGGCTCGGCGAGCCAGGCACCGGGCGCGGCCGAGGGCCCGGCGGTCCCGCGCCGTGCGCGCAGTGCGAGTGAGGGCTCCGCAAGCCGGCCCACGCCGCCGGAGGCGTCCGCTCCGGAGACCGCGTCCCGCCCGCCGCGCCGGTCGCGCAGCGCGAGCGACGGCTCCGTCAGCCAGTCCCCGGACGGCGGTACGGAAGCCTCCGCTGCCACCGGCGACGGCACCGGCGACAGCGGTACGGACGCCACCGCACCCCCCTCCGCCGGACCCACGGACCCCGCCCCGGCCCCCGGTACCGGCCCCGACCGGACCACGGAGGACACCAGTACGGAGCAGGCCCGCCGCCCCCGTGCCACGGACGCCCCCTGGCACCACGCACGCCCCGCCTTCGACGACACCGCGGCCGCGGACGCCCCGGAACCCGGCGCCCGTACGACTCCGGAACCAAAGCCGAAACCGGAACCGAAACCGGAACCGAAACCGGAACCGGAACCAAAGCCGGAAACGGAACCGGAATTCGGGCCGGGCGCCGCAGCGGCGACGGAAGCCGCCCCGCCCGCCGGATCCGGCACGGGCCCCGAGACCCCGGCACCCGAACCGCAGGACGGGCCCACCGGCGAAGCGCCCGGCACCGGAAGCGCCGACGACGCGCCCCGTGCCGAACCGCGGCCCCCCGCGGCCCCGGAAGCTCCCCGTACCCCCTCCCGTAAACCCACTCCACCGCACCGGACCGCACCCGACGAGGGCGACGGGCCCGACGACACCGCCGGAGGCGACCCCGCGTGAACGACGCCCTCGACGTCGCCGTCCGCCTGCTGGTCGTCTTCGTCGTCTTTCTGACCTTCCCGCTGATCATCGGACAGACCGAGCACAAGGTCATGGCGCATATGCAGGGCCGTCTCGGTCCCATGTACGCCGGTGGCTTCCACGGCTGGGCCCAGCTCGTCGCCGACGGCGTGAAGTTCGCGCAGAAGGAGGACGTGGTCCCGGCCGGTGCCGACCGCCGGATCTTCCAGCTCGCGCCCGCCGTCGCCCTGCTGCCCTACCTCCTCGTCCTCGTCGCGATCCCGATCGGCCCCGGCGAAGGCGCGGTCGGCCAGGTCGTCG
The DNA here is from genome assembly GCF_003932715.1 of Streptomyces tsukubensis. Lineage (NCBI taxonomy): Bacteria > Bacillati > Actinomycetota > Actinomycetes > Kitasatosporales > Streptomycetaceae > Streptomyces > Streptomyces tsukubensis. Next base: position 4,800,947 of record NZ_CP020700.1, read on the forward strand.
ACGCGGGCATCTTCTTCGTCCTCGCGATCATGGGCGTCGGGGTCCTCGGGTCGCTGATGGCGGGCTGGGCCTCGGCCAATAAGTTCTCCCTCCTCGGCGGGCTGCGCACCGCCGCCCAGCTGCTCGCCTACGAACTGCCGATGCTGCTCGCGGCAGCGTCCGTCGCCATGGCGGCGGGCACGGTCTCCCTCCCCGGCATCCTGGACGCCTTCGAGTGGTGGTGGCTGCCCTGGCAGATCATGGGCGCCGTCGTCTTCTTCGTCGCCGGTCTCGCCGAACTCCAGCGCCCTCCCTTCGATATGCCGGTCGCCGACTCGGAGATCATCTTCGGGGCGTACACCGAGTACACCGGGCTGCGGTTCGCACTCTTCCTCCTCGCCGAGTACGCGGGGATCGTGGTGCTCTGCGGACTGACCACCGTCCTCTTCCTCGGCGGCTGGCACGGCCCGATGGGCGCCGACGGACTCGGCTGGGTCTGGACCCTGCTCAAGACCGCGGTCCTGGCGTTCGTCGTGATCTGGCTCCGGGTGTCCTATCCCCGGATGCGGGAGGACCAGCTCCAGCGGCTCGCCTGGACCGTCCTCGTCCCCCTCGCCCTCGCCCAGATCGCCCTCACGGGCATCGTGAAGGTGGTGATCTGACCGTGCCCCCGATCCCCGGCTCGGGCCTGGCCAAGGGCCTCGCCGTGACCCTGCGCACGATGATGCGGAAGTCCGTCACCGCGCAGTATCCGGAAGTCCAGCCCGATCTGCCGCCCCGTACCCGCGGTGTGATCGGCCTGTTCGAGGAGAACTGCACGGTCTGCATGCTGTGCGCCCGGGAGTGCCCCGACTGGTGCATCTACATCGACTCCCACAAGGAGACGATCCCGGCGGCCGCGCCCGGCGGCCGTGAGCGCAGCCGCAACGTCCTCGACCGCTTCGCCATCGACTTCTCCCTCTGCATGTACTGCGGTATCTGCATCGAGGTGTGTCCTTTCGACGCGCTGTTCTGGTCGCCGGAGTTCGAGTACGCGGAGACCGACATCCGCGAACTCACCCACGAGCGCGACAAGCTCCGCGAGTGGATGTGGACGGTGCCGGCGCCGCCTGCCCTCGACCCTGCGGCCGAGGAGCCCAAGGAGATCGCGGCGGCCCGTAAGACGGTCGAGAAGCAGGCCGCTTCCCGCGCGCAGGAGACCACCACTCCCGGCCCCGCTCCCGAAACCGGCCCCGGCCCCGGCCGCGGCGAAACCGGCCCCGACCGTCCCACCGGCCCCGACCGCCCCGCCGGTCCCGGATCCGCCGGACCGGCCACCGCGCCGCCCGGCGAAGGAGGCACGGAATGATCCCGCTCGCCGCCGCCGCACCCCAGGGCTTCCTCTCGCCCACCGGCGTCGAGATCGCCTTCCTCCTCGTCGGTCTGGTGACCCTCGGCGCCGCCGTCATGACCGTCACCACCCGCCAACTGATCCACGCCGCCCTCTGGCTCGTCGTCGCCCTCGGCGGCCTCGCCATCGAGTACCTGCTGCTGACGGCCGAGTTCATCGCCTGGGTGCAGGTCCTCATCTACGTCGGTTCCGTCGTCGTCCTCCTCCTCTTCGGACTGATGCTCACCAAGGCCCCGATCGGGCGCTCCCCGGACGCCGACTCGGGCAACCGGGCAGTGGCCGTCGGCGTCGCCGGAATCGCTGCGGTCGCCCTGGTCTGGGTGGTCGTGGACGCCTTCCGCACCACGTGGATCGACCTCGACGGCCCCGCCCAGGGCTCCACGGCGACTGCGGGCGAGATCCTCTTCCGGCACTGGGTGCTCCCCTTCGAAGCCCTGTCCGTCCTGCTCCTCGCGGCCCTCGTCGGCGCGATCGTCCTGTCCCGCAGGCACAGCGACGACACCACCAACACCGGCGGCACCGGCACCAGCACCGGCACCGGCAACACGGGCGGCACCAGCGCCACCGGCCCCACCCGCGCTGCGAGGGACACCGCTCCCGGCCCCAAGTCCCCGCCCGCGGCCGGGACCCCGCGCCGCCGCGCCGACGGATCCGCCACCGGCCCGGTGACCGAGGGGGAGAACTGATGCATCTCGCCTACCCCGCCGTGCTCTCCGTCCTCCTCTTCTGCATCGGCATCTACGGCGTCCTCGCCCGCCGCAACGCGATCCTCGTCCTGATGTCCGTCGAGCTGATGCTCAACGCCGTCAACCTCAACCTGGTCGCCTTCGACGTCTGGCTCCGCGACACCCTCCACTCCGGTCAGGCCCTCGCCCTCTTCACCATCGCCATCGCGGCCGCCGAGATCGGCATCGGCCTGGCGATCGTGCTGATGGTCTACCGCAACCGCGGCTCGTCCGACATCGACCGGCTCCGCGACACCGCCGAGCACCCCGACGGCCCCGACGATTCCGGGTACGACCCCGACCATCCCGACGCGGCCGCCGCCGCCGATGTCCCGGCGACGCAGAAGGCCGAGGCCACCGCGTGACCACCATCGCCCTCGCCGTCCTCGTCCCCCTTCTGCCCTTCCTCGGGGCCGTCGCCGGATTGCTGCTCGGACGCACCGCCCCCGGCTTCGTCCGCCCGCTGGCCGTGCTGCCGACTCTGGCCGCGGCAGCCCTCGCGGCCGTCGTCGCCGTCCGGCAGGGCGGCGGGGAACCGATCTCCGCGGCGACCCGGCTCACCCCCACCGGCTCCGTCCCCATCGACCTCGCCCTCTACCTCGACGGCTTCGCGGTCCTCGTCGCCGTCCTCGTCGGGGTCGTGGCGTCCTGCGTGCAGATCTACTCGACCGCCTATCTGCGCGACGACCCCCGCTACCCCTCCTACGCCGCGCTGGTCTCCCTCTTCACCTCCGCGATGCTGCTCGTCGTCTACTCCGGCGACCTGATGGTGCTCCTGGTCGGCTGGGAGATCATGGGCATCTGCTCGTACTTCCTCGTCGGCCACTACTGGGAGACACCCGAAGCACGGGCCGCGTCCCTGAAGGCCTTCCTGGTCACCAAGCTCGGCGACGTCCCCTTCCTGATCGGTCTGTTCGCCCTCGCCACCGACGCGGGCACCTTCCGGATCACCGGCATCCTGGACACCGTCGCCACCGGCGGCCTGGACCACCCCACCCTGGTGGCGCTGCTGCTCCTCGCCGGCGTCGCGGGCAAGTCCGCGCAGTTCCCCCTGCACGTCTGGCTGCCCGACGCGATGGCGGGCCCGACCCCCGTCTCCGCACTGATCCACGCCGCGACGATGGTCGCCGCCGGTATCTACTTCATCGCCCGGCTCCTCCCCGTCTTCGCCGCCTCCGCCGCCGCGCTCACCGTGCTGGCCGTCATGGCCGCCGTCACCATGGTCGGCTCCGGTCTGGCCGCCCTCGCACAGGACGACATCAAACGCGTCCTCGCCTACTCGACCATCGGCCAGCTCGGATACATGGCGGGCGCCCTCGCCGTCGGCGACCGCGGCGCCGCCGTCTTCCACCTCCTGTCCCACGGCGCTTTCAAGGCACTGCTGTTCCTCGCCGCCGGAGTGGTCATCCACGCCGCCGGCACCAACTCCCTGGCCGCGATGTCCCGGACGAGCGGCCTGCCCCGGCGCGCCCCGGACGCCTACTGGACGATGACCGTCGCCCTCCTCGCGCTCGCCGCCATCCCTCCCTTCGCGGGCTTCTTCTCCAAGGAAGCCGTCCTCGTCGCCGCCGAGCACACCGCGCTCGGCGAATCGGGCACCGCGCCCGGTGCCGCGGGCTGGACCGTCCTGATCGCCGGACTGGTAACCGCCCTCCTCACCGCCGCCTACGCGACCCGGCTCTGGCTACTGGCCTTCCGCGGCCACGGCCCCGAAGCCCCCGACCACGGCCGGGAACCCCTCGCCATGACCTCCGTCCTCTGGCTGCTCGCGATCCCCTCCCTCGGATTCGGCATCACCTTCGGCTGGTTCGACGGCTGGTTCGACGACCAGGGGCTGGCCCCCACGGTGACCACCGCCGTCCTCGGCACCGGCACCGCCCTCATCGGCGGACTGCTCACCTACGCCGCCTGGCGCTCCCTGCGCTCCCGCGCCGAGGCCCTCCCGGACCGGACGACCGCCGCCGCCCACGCGGCCCACCCCGACGCCCCGCCGTCGGCCGTCGAAGCCGAGACCATCGCCGCCCACGCCCCGGCCTACGGCTCCGTCGCCGCCGCCCCCGACCCGGCGGACCCCGGCCGGCTCCTGCTCGGCCCGCTCCACCGCCATGCGGCCACCGGCTTCCACCTCGACGCCGTCTACCACAGGCTGTTCGTCCGCCCCGTCCTCGCCGGCGCGGAGCTGGTCCGCTTCCTCGACCGCGAGGTGATCGACACCTACGTCCGCGGTACGGCCCTCGGCGCGAACGGCCTCGGACGGCTCGTCCGCCGCGCCCAGACCGGCAACGTCCAGACCTATGTGAGCTGGCTGCTCGCCGGCAGCGCCGCCCTGGTGATCGCCGTTGTCGTCCTCTCCACCACGAACGCGGGGTCCTGAGCCGTGATTGATATCAGCGAATCCGTGATGCAGGCCCTTCTCGCGTTCATCGTCGCCGTCCCCCTCATCGGCGCCGCCGCGGCCCTGCTGCCCGCCCCGCCGGGCCTGCGCGGCCGCAGCCCCGAACAGGCCGTGCTCCGCCACGGCGTCACCGTCACCGGAGCCGTCCTCCTCGCCGCCGTGGTCCTCGCCGCAGGCTTCGACCACGACCAGCCGTCGAGGATGCAGGCGACCACGGACATCAGCTGGATCCCCGCCCTCGGCGTACGCATCCACCTCGGTGTCGACGGCATCTCCCTGCCCCTTCTGCTCCTGACCGCGTTGCTGACCTTCCTCTGCGCGCTCTACACGTACTTCAAGCCGCCCTCCGGGCCCTCCCCCAAGGCGTTCGTAGCGCTGCTGCTCGTCCTCGAAACGGGCACCCTCGCCACCTTCGCAGTGCTCGACCTGCTGCTGTTCTTCCTGGCCTTCGAGACGGTGCTCATCCCGATGTACTTCCTCATCGCCCGCTGGGGCGGCGAGGAGCGGCGGACCGCCGCCTGGAAGTTCATCCTCTTCACGCTGCTCGGCTCGGTCGTCATGCTGCTCGGCTTCCTGCTGATCGGCCTGAAGGCCGACACCTTCGACATGGTGGCACTCGCCACTGACAACGGCCGTGGACTCAGTACGTCCACGCAGGTCATCGCGGTTCTGGCGATCGGCATCGGCCTCGCCGTGAAGACCCCGATGTGGCCGCTGCACAGCTGGCTGCCCGCCGCCCACACCGCCGCCCCGACCGTCGGCTCCGTCCTCCTCGCCGGAGTCATGCTGAAGATGGGCACGTACGGATTCGTCCGGATCGTGCTCCCGACCGCGCCCGACGGCATGCGGACCTTCGCGCCCTATCTCGCCGCCTTCGCCGCCGTCGGCATCGTCTACGGATCCCTCGCCTGCCTCGCCCTCGCCCGCAACGGCGCCTCCGGCGACCTCAAGCGGCTGATCGCCTACTCGTCCGTCGGCCACATGGGCTTCGTCCTCCTCGGCATCGCCACCATGACCCCGACCGGCGTGAACGGCGCCCTCTTCGCCAACATCGCCCACGGCCTCATCACCGGCCTGCTGTTCTTCCTGGTCGGAGCGGTCAAGGACCGGTACGGCACCGCCGACCTCGACACCCTCGCCGGAGCCACCGGCGCCGCGCTCTACGGCCGCACCCCCCGCCTCGGCGCCCTCCTCGCCTTCGCCGCCGTCGCCTCCCTCGGACTCCCCGGCCTGGCCGGATTCTGGGGCGAGATGCTGGCGCTCTTCGGCGCCTTCGACCCGGCGGAAGGCCTCAACCGCCCCGCCTTCCTCACCTTCATGGTGATCGGCGGCTTCGGCACCCTCCTCACCGCCGCGTACCTCCTGATCGTCGTCCGCCGCGTCTGCATGGGCGTCCCCGCCCCCGCCGGACCGGACACCCGGGCCGTACCGGACGTCCACGGCTACGAGCTCGCCGCGTGGACCCCGCTCGTCGCCCTCACCGTCCTCGCCGGACTCTGGCCCGCGGTCCTCCTCGGCCTCACCGACCCGGCCGTGCAGAAGCTCCTCTCGGGAGGCTCGTCGTGACCCTCGCCATCCCCATCGCCGCGGACGCCGGGGTCGCCAGCCTCGTCCAGAACGTCGACTGGGTCACCATCGCGCCACCGGTCATCGCGGCCGTCACCGGCCTGCTGATCCTCGTCGCCGACCTCTTCGTCCCCGCACACCGCAAGGGCCTCCTCGGCCTCGGCGCCGTCGCGGGCCTGCTCGCCGCGATCGCCGCCCTCGCCCCCCTGCGCAGCGGCGACAGCCGGACGTTCTGCCTCACCACGTCCACCGCCACCTGCAGCTACGTCGCCGACCGCTTCACCCTGGCCATCCAGTTGCTGGTCCTCGGCGGCGCTCTGCTGACCGCACTGCTCTCCCTCCGCGAGACCCGCCACCGGCTCCCCGCGGGCGAGTTCTGGTTCCTGCTGCTGTCCTCCGCGGCCGGAGCCGCCCTGCTGCCCGCCTCCCGCGACCTCGCCACTCTTGTTGTCGCCCTCGAAGTGGCCTCCCTGCCCGCCTTCGCCCTCGTCGGACTGCGCCGCGGGGACCGCCGCTCCAGCGAGGCGGCCCTGAAGTTCTTCCTGACCTCGGTCACCGCGACCGCCGTGACCCTCCTCGGCGTCAGCTTCGTCTATGCGTCGGCGGGCAGCCTCCACCTCACCCGGATCGCGACCGCGAACGTCCCCGGCGAACTGGACACCCTGGCCAGGACCGGCGTCGCCCTCACCCTCATCGGCTTCGCCTTCAAGACCGCCGCCGTCCCCTTCCACTTCTGGGTCCCCGACACCTACGTCGGCGCACCCCTGCCCGTCGCCGCCTATCTGTCGGTCGTCGGCAAGGCGGTCGGCTTCTCCGGGCTGATCCTCGTCGCCGTGATCGCCTTCCCCGGATACGCCGACGTCTGGGGCCCGGCGATCGCCGTACTCGCCGCCCTCACCATGACCGCGGGCAACGTCGCGGCCCTGCGCCAGCGCGCCGACCGCCCCCTCAGCGCCGTACGCCTGCTGGCCTGGTCCTCCGTCGCCCAGGCAGGCTTCCTCCTGGTCCCCGTCGCCGCGGCCGGATACTCCAGCGACGACCAGATCGGCTCCACCGTCGCGTACGCCCTGATGTACGCGGTCGTGAACCTCGGCGCCTTCGCCGTCGTCGCGCTCGTCGCCCGCACCCACCGGCTCAACCGGATCTCCGACTACCGAGGGCTGTACGCCACCCATCCGCTCACCGCCCTGACCATGGGCTTCTTCCTGCTGTGCCTGGCCGGGCTGCCGCCGGGCATCATCGGCCTCTTCGCGAAGGTGACGGTGTTCTCCTCGGCCGTGGACGCCGGTCTGGGCTGGCTGGCCGTCCTCATGGGCATCAACGTCGCCCTCGGCCTCGTCTACTACCTGCGGTGGACCGCGATCCTCTTCCGCACCCCCGAACCCGCCCCCGCCCCGGCCACGGCCCCCGGAACCGCAGCTACCGCGACCGCCGCCGTGCCCGCACCCTTCGCCGTCGCCCTCGCCCTGACGGCCACCGCCGGAATCCTGCTCTCCGGCTATCCCCAGCTCGTCCTCCGGTTCGCGGCGACCGGACTCTTCTGAGCGGCACGGCCGCCGCCGCTCACCCGATCGGACCGCCCCGGTGCCCGGGCGGCCGGGGAACTCGCCCCCTTCGCCTGGCGTTGACCAGTACAGAAGGGTCCACTGGAGGGTGGAGCACCACCAGTAAGGGGTTCCCCTGCCGCACCATCTGGAGGGCGTACCGTGCACCGCCGGCACAACGGGCTGAAGACCGCCGTACTCCTCGGGGGACTGTCCGCACTCATTCTCGTCATCGGCAGTTTCTTCGGCCGTACGGGACTGATCGTCGCGCTCTTCGTGGCGCTCGCCACCAACGCGTACGCCTACTGGAACAGCGACAAGCTGGCCCTGCGCGCCATGCGCGCCCGCCCCGTCAGCGAATTCGAGGCCCCCGCGCTCTACCGCATGGTCCGCGAACTCTCGACGGCCGCCCGCCAGCCCATGCCCCGTCTGTACATTTCCCCCACCCAGGCACCGAACGCCTTCGCGACCGGCCGCAATCCGCGCAACGCCGCCGTCTGCTGTACGGAAGGCATCCTCCGGATCCTCGACGAACGCGAGCTGCGCGGCGTCATCGGCCACGAGCTCAGCCATGTCTACAACCGCGACATCCTGATCTCCTCGGTCGCCGGAGCCCTCGCCTCCGTCGTGATGTTCCTGGTGAACTTCGCCTGGCTGATCCCCGTCGGCCGCTCCGACGACGACGGCCCCGGACTGCTCGGCATGCTGCTGATCATGATCCTCGGCCCGGTGGCGGCCGCCATCATCCAGCTCGCCGTCAGCCGTTCCCGGGAGTACGAGGCCGATGCCTCGGGCGCCCGGCTCACCGGCGACCCGCTCGCCCTCGCCAGCGCCCTGCGCAAGCTGGACGCCGGGACCAAGCAGCTTCCGCTGCCGCCCGAGCCCCGGCTGGAGACGGCGAGCCACATGATGATCGCCAATCCTTTCCGCCCGGGCCGGGGCGCCAAGCTCTTCTCCACGCATCCGCCCATGGCCGAGCGCATCGCCCGACTCGAAGAGATGGCAGGTAGGCAGCCATGAAGACCGTCCTCAACATCATCTGGCTCATACTCTGCGGCTTCTGGATGTTCCTCGGCTATCTGCTCGCGGGCGTCCTGCTCTGCATCACGATCATCGGCATCCCCTTCGGCATCGCCGCCTTCAGAATCGGCGTCTACGCCCTCTGGCCCTTCGGCCACACCGTCGTCGACCGCCCCGACGCGGGTGCCCCCTCGTGCATCGGCAACGTCCTCTGGCTGGTCCTGGCCGGCTGGTGGCTGGCCCTCGGCCATATCGTCACCGGCGTCGTCCTCTGCCTGACCATCATCGGTATCCCGCTGGGTCTGGCGAACTTCAAGCTGATCCCGGTCTCGCTGATGCCGCTCGGCAAGGAGATCGTCCCCTCCGACCAGCCCTTCGCCGTCCGCTGACGCCCGGGCGCCCACCGCCCGCCACCGGTCCCGGTGTGCGCGCCGCACCCGTTCGATCCCGTCTTCCTCACTCGAACGGGTGTATTCACCCGAGTGCGGGATAGAAGCCGGTCAGGAACACGTTGACCAGGGTGTAACAGACGCGTCCCACTCGACCGACCGCTCGCAACCCCCCGCCGGCCATCCGGCGTCATCGCCTGCGAGAGACCGCGGAAACCGCGCCGCCACTACAGGGGCGCGCCATATGGACGGAAGGAAGTTCACAGCATGAGCGTTCTCGGCTGGATCGTCCTCGGGCTGCTCGCCGGAGCCATAGCCAAACTGCTGCTGCCGGGCCGCGACCCGGGCGGCCTGATCATCACGACCCTCCTCGGGGTCGTCGGCGCTTCGCTGGGCGGCTGGATCTCTGCCGAGTTCTTCGACCGGTCCATCAGCAAGCAGTTCTTCGACGGGCCGACCTGGATAGCCGCGATAGGCGGCTCCCTGGTGCTGCTCATCGGATACCGGCTGCTCTTCGGCCACTCCCGCTCCCGCTGACCTGCCCCTCGCCGGCCGACCGCCCTTCCACCGGGGTCAGTCGGCCACCGACAGGCCCGTCTCGCGCAGGGTGATGTTCAGCCGTCCCGTCCGCAGCCCGCACCGGGGATCGGCCGTCCCGGGATACACCTTCGGCACCCCGTGGTACGCAAACCGAGAAGGCCCGCCGAAGACGAACAGGTCCCCGGACGCCAACTCCACATCGGTATAGGGCCTTCCCCGGGTCTCGCTATTGCCCAGCCGGAAGACACAGCGGTCCCCGATGCTCAGAGAGACCACCGGAGCCCCCGACCGCTCCTCCTTGTCCTGATGCATCCCCATCCGGGCGGCGCCGTCGTAGAAGTTGATGAGCGCCGTGTCCGGGGTATAGCCCGCGCCTCCCGCGCCGGTGGCGGCTTCTGACGGTCCACCACCACCCGCCCCGATACCGTGCGCCGCCGCCAGCGCCGAACGGCCCCACTCCACCAGCCAGTCCGGGAGATCGGCGACCCGAGCGCCGTTCACATCATCGGCGGTGCGGCTGTATCGGTACGGCTGCCAGTGCCAGCCGAGACATACCGTCCGCACCGACATCACACCGCCACCGGGAAGCACGGTCCGGCGCAGCGGCACCGGGCCGCGAGCCCACCCCCGGCAGGCCTCGACCAGCTCCCGCTGCCGCTCCACCGACAGCCAGCCCGGCACATGCACCGCGCCGGGTGCGATCACCGCCGGTTCCCTCGGAAAGAGCTCCCCGGCCCCTTCCCCCGCGCCCGGCTGCGCGGGGGTCCCCCCGACGCCCCGGATTCCCCCGGACCGCGCGCTCATGACACCGGCGCGCCCTCAAGCACCAGGAGGTGTTCCTTGCGCTCCAGCCCCGCCGCGTACCCCCGCAGCCCGCCGTCCGCCCCGACGATCCGGTGACAGGGCCTGACCACCAGCAGCGGATTGCGCCCGATGGCGGTGCCCACCGCGCGTACGGCCGCGCCCGAGGCCCCGATCCGCCGGGCGATCTCCCCATAGGTGGTGGTTGTTCCATGCGGAACGGCGTCGACCGCCCGCCAGACCCGCCGCTGGAAGTCGGTGCCTTCGTCGGCGTACTCCACGGCGAAGCGGGTCAGCCTGCCGTCGAAGTACGCGGCCAGCTGTGCGGCGATCTCCGTAAAGGCAGCGGGCTCATGGCGCCAGCCCTCCTGCACGGTCGCGGCGCCCTTCTGCCCGGGCAGCGAGAGCGAGACCAGCGCGGTCCCGCCGGGAGCGGTGGCCGACTCCACGCCGACCAGCAACAACTCCCCGAGCGGGCTGCCGAGACTCGCCCAGAGCCTGGGTGCTGCCGTGCCGGTGGACGGGGACGGTGCGGCGGGGGTCGCCGTGGTGATGGCCATGGCTCGGTCCTCTCCTCGGAGCGCCGATGACTGCTGTACGCCTTCGAGTCTGCGCCCTGTGAGCGACCGGTGCTGGCGGGAATCGGACATCACGCCCCACCTCCGCGGAGCGCCGGTCTCGCACCTCGGTGAGTCCGCCCGTGCGTCTGCCGGCCGTCCCGGTACGGCGGGGCAGACGGCGCTCGGCCGTGTGCCCCGGCCGGTCGGTTCAGCGGTAGTTGACGAACTGGAGCGCGAAGTCGAAGTCCTGGCCCTTCAGCAGCGCGATCACGGCCTGGAGGTCGTCCCGGCTCTTGGAGCTGACCCGCAGCTCCTCGCCCTGCACCTGCGCCTTGACGCCCTTGGGACCCTCATCGCGGATGATCTTCGCGACCTTCTTGGCGTTCTCCTGGCTGATCCCCTCCTCGATGGAGGCGAAGATCTTGTACTCCTTGCCCGAGAGCTGCGGCTCGCCGGCGTCCAGGGCCTTCAGCGAGATACCCCGCTTGATCAGCTTCGACTGGAACACGTCGAGGATCGCGGAGACCCGCTCCTCCGAGTTCGCCTGCATCAGGATCTTCTCGCCCGACCAGGAGATGGAAGCTCCGACGTTCTTGAAGTCGTAGCGCTGGGAGATCTCCTTGGCGGCCTGGTTGAGGGCGTTGTCGACCTCCTGCCGCTCGACCTTCGAGACGATGTCGAAACTGGAGTCGGCCATGTGCTGTGGCTCCTTGTATCGAGATGCGGAATCACGCGGCCCGGCTCCCGGACCACGCGGGCAAGCCTACGGGCTGCCCCCGCCCCGAGGGCTGATCAATCCGGTGGCGGAGCACCCCCGCACATCGGGTATCGTTTACGTCGTCGCCACGGAACACTGCACGACACGCAGTGTCCGACGACCCCCCAGGGGCCGGGCGATTTCCCATGGCGGTGTGCCCGAGTGGCCAATGGGAGCGGACTGTAAATCCGTCGGCTTAGCCTACCCAGGTTCGAATCCTGGCGCCGCCACGTGAAAGAAACGGCCCTTGGCCTGCGGAAACGCAGGCCAAGGGCCGTCTTCGTGTCAAGGTATATCCAAGGGGCACTGTCTCGCTCTGTCTCTCCCCGCCCCACCTTCTACCAGCCTGTCTGGACGGAGCGTGGACGGGAATCGAGGGTCTCACCTGCGACTTTGGACGGTCCCCTGGTTCAGGCGCGCAGAGATCTTCGCGTTCGCCGCATCGTCCCCGCCCTTGAGGAACTTCGCGTACACGCGGAAGAGGACAGCCACCGAGTGCCCGGCCCGCTGCGCGACGATCAGCGGGTCCACACCCGAGCTGAGCCACGTCGAGACCGCGGCGTGGCGAAGATCATAAGGACGCTTCGCCCGCTTCGTCTCCTGCTCCGCCGGACTCAGCACATCCCCGCGGGCACCGGCCCACACCTCCCCGTACCCGCTCTCCTGAACCATCCCACCGCGGGCGGTCCGGAAGAGCCGGCCGTCCGCGTGCGTCCCGTACACCGTGAGGTGCCACCGGAGCATCGCGACCAGCTCAGGGGGAATCGGCACGCGCCGCACCGTTGCCCGCGGCCGGTGCTTCAGCCCCCGCCGGTCATGAGCCTCGCCCGTGTCCGTCCACGAGCTGCCCGACCGGGCCCGGCTCTCCCGGAGCCGCAGCAGGCCCCAGCCCCGCCGGGGCAGCTCGCAGTCCTGAACCCGGAGCCCCACCAGCTCACCGGGCCGGGCCGCCGCGTAGTAGATGCACCCGAAGAACGCGGCCAGGTGCCGGCCGCGGGCACCCTGCTCCCGAACGGCGGCCAAGAGCGCCGCGGCCTCCCGCGGGTCCGGCACGGCCTCGGGGTCGACCTCCTCGTCGACCCGCTCCGGAGCCTTCCACCGGACGGCCCGCATCGGGTTCTCCTCCAGCAGCTCGCACTCCACGGCCAGACCGAGCGACTGGTGGAAGATGGCCCGCTTCCGCGCGATGACGGACCCCGACGACGTCTTCCCGTCCAGCCGCCGGGCGCATGCGTCCAGAGCCCGGCGCACCAGCGCCCGGTCCGACAGGGCAGACGTCTGGACGGACTTCCGCTCCACCCACGCGAGGAGCGCGGCCACGTCGTCCGGAGTCTCCTCCTTCCACCGGTTCACATTGAAGCCCCAGGTGTAGAGAGCCCGGCGCACGGCCTTGTGGTCGGCCATGCCCTTGCTGTCCTTCACCAGGGCCAGCGTCACGGTGGCCATCGCCTCGGCGAGGTTCCGCCGCGTGGAGGCGGGGGAGTGCGGCCACTTCATCTCCACATAGTTCCTGGCGTGCTGGTACCAGGAGATGTCCTTGGCCCGCTGGACCAAGGACTTCGGCAGGCCGCTGTCCGCATCCCACGGTTCCCCGTTCCGGGTCGCGGTGATGAACTGCGCCCGGCGGCTCTCGGCCAGCCCGAGCGTCAGGAAGGACTCCGCGTGGGGAGTGGTGCCGACCTGCCACCGGAGCTGGTACGGCTTGCGGTAGGGCCGCTTGCGAATCTTCCAGATCCGGACGGTGTAGGACCAGTTGGTCACGCAGTCTCCAGCTCGTTCTTGAAGGCGTCCAGCACACTGCGACGGATCCGCAGGTGCCCGTTCGGAAGGCGGTTCACCTCGGGGGCGTAGCCCCGGTTGCGCCAGCGGTACCAGGTAGCCCGGGTGATGCCGATCTCGATGAGAGCGTCACTCAGGGGCACCAGTTCGTCGGTCGGCCGTCGGCGGCCTCGGGCAGCAGACATCGACTCCCCTCCTCCGGGAAGCTCGCGCCACATTGCTCTGAGTCGCGACTCATCGCGACTCAGAGCGGGTGGGGCAGGGCTTGAGTCGCGATGAGTCACGACTCAGAAGAATGTGGTTCGGACTGGGTGAGCGTGATCCCGTGGTACGTCGCGACCTGTCGGCCGTAGTCATCACGGGGGCGGGTGCGGTTGAGCTGGGGGACGACGGAGAGTAGGTTCCGCCCGAAGACCTGCTTGGTTCCGGCCCGGACGCCGTTGTCTTCGGCCCAGTCGCGCCAGACGGACCACAGGGCGTCCACGGGGACGCTGCACGCGGGCCCGGTCGTGCAGCGTTCGCGGACGAATGCGCTGGTGGGGGATGCGGTGTCCCGCATGGTGGTGACCGCGTCCCGGCTGGACGCGGGTTCCGTGATCCGACCCGCTCGCTGGAGGCGCGCCAGTCCTTCCAGCGCCCAGTTGAGAATGCCGGGCATCTCGGCAATCAGCCGGTCGGTGAGGGTGGGATCTTCCTTCCCCAGCCACGAAACACGCGTGCTGAGCAGCACGAACCGGTTGGCGATGACACCCGAGGAGTCACCGAAATGCGGCAGCTCGTTGGAGAGGATCATCAGCCGGGAAGGCAGCTTGCCGGTCCACTGCTCCCGGTACTTCCGATCCACGTCGATCGTGTCCTCGCCCGAGATCGTCAACAGCCGTTCCACTACCTGACTGTTGTCGTTGCCGGACAGACGGGCGTCGGAGATGATCGCCAGGGACTTCCCGATCAGCGTGGCCAGGCCGAAGTTCGAGCCGAGGCCGGCCAGGGTCGGCCCGGCAAGGTTCTTCTTGCCGACGAGCCCTTTCAGCACCCGTGCGATCGTGCCCTTACCGGACCGGGACGGGCCGACCATGAGCAGGATCTTCTGAAGGTCGGTACGGCCCGAGAGGACGTAGCCGAACCACTCCTGGAGGGCAGCGACGGAGTCGGTGTCGTCCGGCCAGACCTCGGAGAGGAAGCGCTCCCAGCCGGGCGCCGCGGCGGTGGGGTCGTAGGCGAACGGGATGGACACGATGTTGAAGAACCCCGGTGTGTGCGGCAGGAGCGCACGGTCACGGATCCTGAGCAGCCCGTTCTCGCAGGCCACGATCGGCCCGCCGCGCTGCTCGTCGGCATCCGCGGCGTCGAGCCACGAAGGCGCGTCGGTCTCGGTCGGCAGTAGCGTGATGGAGCCGAGAGCGTCGAGCAGGTTGCTGATCTTCGGCTTCGTCGGAGCCCAGTCGCGTTCCTCGGTTTCGCCGTCCTTGCCGGGAACCCGGTAGACGGCGTGCTCAAGCCGCTCGTACATGGCCTTGCGCACCTGAGCTTCGTCGGTCTCCCGCCAGCAGGTGCCGCTCCAGCGCATCCAGGACGCACGCCACCGCCGGTACACGAGCTGCCCGTCATCGGTCTGCCAGTCGGGCAGGAGACGGCGAGCGACGGCCATCGGGTGCGAGGGCGCGGGCAGTTCCTCGCCCTCAGGGGCCAGGTACGGGTCAGGACGAACAGCAGAACGGACGCCCTGACGGGCGACGCCTTCCGGCGCGCTACGGCTGTCTGAGCCCGCGGCCGGTTCGGCGGAGCTGGGCATGGCGGGGGGATGGGAAGAGACCACCCCCGCGCCGGTGCCGGTGCTGGTCACACAGCCACCCCGGGTACGGCAAGGCCGTTACTGACGGCGCGCTGGGCGTATCCGTGCGGCACGCCGACGGAGACAGCGGCTGCAACGACCTGGGCGGCGATGACGTCGAGCCCGCAGGGGCCGGGGCATCGGGAGTGCTGCGCGGCCAGGAATCGGGCAACGCCGAACGCCTTGCTGCCGGCGCCGGTTTCCGTGCAGGCGCGGACCATGGCCAGACCCTTTTCAAGGCCGGTGCGGATGTACCGGGCGGTGTGGCGGCAGCCGGTCGCAGCAGGCGCCTCCCAGACGGCCCGCGACGGCAGTTCGACCGGGCCGCGCGCCGGGGTGGTCTCTTCCCTCACAGCCAAGCCGCGGACGACGTCCGGCAGGGCGGTCATGGTGCCATGGCCCGGGCCGCGCCAGCGGGCGTACTGCATCAGGCTCTTGATGTCCACAGCGGCGCGAACTCCGTTGGCGGAGCGCGTGGTGCCCCGGTAGATCCAGTGTTCCCCGCGGGTGGTGACCACGGTCCTGGTGGTGGGGAGGGCCCGGCGGGCCCAGGTGACGGCGGCCGGGTTGTCCAGGTCCACCACGGTGAGCCCGGCGCCGCCCGGGTGGTAGGCGACGGAGGTCGCGTGGCGCCAGTCCGCGGCCCACTGTGGGGAGGTGAGGGTGTCCGGGTCTGTCGTGGCAGCGGCCCAGGCGTGGCACGGCAGCGGGCAGCGGCAGGGACCGGGTACCCGCATGTGCGGGCGGCCCCCGCAGGCCGTGTCCCGGCACTCCGGGCAGTTGGCGGGCGGTCGCTTCTCCCGCAGCGGGAGCACGGGCAACCCGCGGTGGGCCAGGTCGAGGGCGACCTGTAGCAGGGGCGGGCGGTCATGGGTCATGCTGGAGCTCCAGTTCTCATGCTGGAGCCGGGGCGGCCGCACATCTTTGTCGAGACGGGGCGGTCGCCCCGGCGCGTGTGCGGGGGCGGGTTAGGTCGTGATGCGGATGACGGCTGCGGTGGCGTCGTCGCGGTAGCCCGTGGCGTCGGCGCGGGCGGCGGCGACGATGACGTCGGCGAGGGCCTGCGGGTCGGTTTCGTGGGCCCGGACCAGCGCTTCGAGCCTGGCGTGCGGCATCTGGCCGTGGACGCCGTCGGAGGTCAGGACGACCAGGTCATCGGTGATCTGGCAGAGGGGCACGGTCGCGATGGAAGACCGGCCGAGCGCTGCCCGGGCGTAGTCGTCCAGTACCAGCGCTGCCGTTTCCGTGGGGACTGTCTCGTCCGGGCGGCCGTCGCGGTGAAGGGTCACGGCGGTGCCGCCCCATTTCCGCAGCCAGGTGCCCATGGTCTGGTCGGTCGACCGCTGGACGAGGTGTTCGCCGGTCCATCCGTAGATCCGGGCGTCGCCGGTCCACGCGATCAGCGTCGTCCCGGTCCGCTCGTCCGTCACAGCGGCCACGGCTACGCCGTCGTCCACCTGCTCCGTGGGGGGTGCGGCGGCCATTTCGGCTGCGGCGAGGATGCCGAGCATCGGCCCGCGCCGGGCGCCGATGCGGGCGATGACCTCGGCGGCGATGGTCGAGAAGCGGACCACGTCGTCGGTGTTGCCGATGCCGTCCACGAGCGCGGCGGCGACCATCGGTGTACCCGAGAGCCGGTGAACCATGACGGCGTCGGCGTTGTGGGGGCGAGTGCCCTTCCGGGTCGCGGTGGCGGTGATCACGGTCATTCGGTGTCTCCTCCGGAAGCGCTCGGGGCGCACGTGCAGTCGGGGAACTCGCTGCTGCCGTCGGCTCCGCAGCCGCAGCAGTGGTCGTAGGGGTAGGGCTCGGTGTCGTCGGTGGGTTCGCACCGCTCGCAGTCGTTCATGGGGTTCCTCAGTGGTGGATGGTGCCGTTGGCTTTGCCGAAGATTCCGGTGGCGGTGATCTGCTGGTGGATGTGAGTGGTGGTGCCTCCCCCACCGCCGCTGGTGCGGCGGGTGCCTCGGGCGATGACGGGGACGGCGACCGTGGCTGCGACGAGGAGGGCGGCGGCGGACCAGAGGGCGTGGGTCATGGCGATGAGTCCCGGGGCTGCGTAGGAGAGTCCGACCCCGGCGGCGCCGATGCCGCCTCCGAGGGTGGGTGCGAGAAGAGCGGTCGTGCGGGCCCATGCCGGGATCGGCTGCGGAGCGGTAACCGGAACCGGCTGCGGGGGCGCGGCGTGGGTGTAGGCGAGCGTGCGGGCGCCGTCGGGGAGGGTGACGAGGGCGACGCCGGGGGGAAGCGGGAGGGGTTGGATCGGGCCTTGTCGGATGGTGTGCGGGGGCAGGGTGGTGATCTTGTACGGGGTGGGTTCGTGCACAACGTGGTCCTTTCAGCGGTCCGGGCAGTGCCCCGGTGGGTGGAGTGCTGCCCGGTGGTCTGCTTGTCGTGTTGCTTGTCGTGTTGCTTGTCGCCTGGTTGTCGTGCGGCTTGTCGCTTGTCTTGTCTTGTCGCTTGTCGCCTTGCAGGTCAGGGACCGGTTTTGGGGCTCACGCGGCCGCCTGGGGCTGTTCTCGGGCGGGTGGGTGGTGGGGCGACAGGTGGTCAGGTTCCGGGGGTGTGGCGGTGGTGGACGTAGCGGGTTTTGGTGCCGGTTCCGATGCGGACGGCGGTGCCGTCTTCGGCCCAGGCGCGGAGCCAGCCGACGATGGTCTGGCGTGTGGTTCCGTGCTCGGGGGGCAGGGCGCGGGTGATCGCGGAGGCGCCGGTTCCCTCGGGCCCGGCGGCGAGGAGGATTGCCAGGACTGCGTCCCGGGCGGATGTGTCCTCCCCGCCTTCGGCGCCGCTGTTGCGGAGTGCTGAGAGGTTCAGTCCTTGCCCGTTGTCCGGCCGTGTGCTCGGTCGGCCGGGGGCGGGGGTGTCGAGTTGGGCGACGATGTCGCGGAACTGGCGGGTGATGTCGTCCGGCTCGGGGGCGGGCTGCTGCTCGGTGCGGAGGGCGGTGAGGTTCAGCCCGGCCGCCGGAGCAGGGGCGGTGCCGGGTTGGGGGGTGTGGTCGCGGATCCAGGCGGTGCGCCCGTGGTCCCAGCGGCGGGCGTAGTCGGCCCCGGCGGCCTTGGCGGAGAGGGTGTCGAGGGTGGGGTGGCGGTCGCTGGTGGTGTGGACGATGTCCCGGATCTGGTTGGGCAGGATCCGCCAGGACTTGAAGAGAGCGGCGGGGCTTTCGGGGGTGGCCATGAACCCGGCGCCCTTGTAAGGGGCCTGGTCGACGCGCAGGCCGCGGGAGCCGGGGAACTGTTTGGCCAGGTCCATGCCTTCTTTCTCGCCGCCGGTGAGCGCGACGCGGACCTTGGCTTCGCGGCGGATCATGAGGTTCCCGAGCACGCTGCCGGTGGCACCGAGGGCGGTCAGGACGGTGCGGATGCCCATGGCGCGGGCGATGCGGATGACTTCGAGGATCTTCTCGGCGAGGCTGCGCAGTGCGCGGTCCGGGGAGGCGAGGATCTCGGCGCCCTCGTCGATCACGATCATGATCTGGGGGATGCGGTCGCTGATGGGAAGCAGGTCGGTGTTCGCCTGTGTCATCAGGTCCTGGTAGGCGGTCTTGCGGTGCTTGGCGATCCGCACGGCGGCGGTCAGCATGAGCATGGCTTCGTCGTAGTCGGCGGCGAGCCAGTCGACCCCCGGGCGCACCACCGTGCCACCCGACCCACCGCCGTCGAGGGCGGGGCGGACCCAGGGCAGGCCCGCGCTCCCGGCGTTGAGGTCGATGACCCAGGTCAGGACGTCGGTGGTGCGGGCGAACCCGGCGAGGATCGTGTGGGCCATGTTCGTCTTGCCCGAACCGGTCGGACCGACCACCAGCGCGCACTGTTCGCGCAGGTAGGCCAGCACTTCGCGGCCGTCGGTCCGCACGCCCCAGGGGATTCCGGTGTGGAGGGACAAGGGGCTGTAGTCGGTGGGGTAGGTGATCTCCCCTGCGAGGACGTTCACTGTGGTGACGTCGATGAGGACGCGGCCCTGGTCGATCCCGGCGGTGGCGGTGGCGGTGCAGCCGTGGGGCAGGCGGGCGTCCGCGGAGAGCTGGGGCGCGTACTGGGCGATCCGCTCGTACGTTGTCCCGCCCGGCGGGAGTTCGGCGTCGATGGTGAACCCTGTGTTCGTGGGCCACTGCTCGATGGCGAGGATCCGCACGCTGATCCCGCACACGCGGTGGATGCGGTCGGCCCACTCGGCCGCGATCGCCCGGCGTTCGGCGGACAGTTCACGGGCGACCTGCCGTTCCGCAGCCGCGATCGCTTCCAGCTCCCGGGCCTCTTCCCGCAGGAGGGTGGCGCGGGCGGAGGTTCCGATACCGGCCCCGAGGGCGGCCAGCGACCCGAGCGCGGCCCAGGTGAGCGGGCCGGTGGTGATGGCCCAGGTGGTCCACCCGGCACCCAGCAGCCAGGACGCGGCTCGCATGGCGACGGTGCGGGCGGATAGCCGGTCACGGAGGCTGGTGATGGTGTGACCGATCGCTCCGGCCGTGCCGATGGTGAGGGCCCAGCCGGGGGGCATGCCGGTGGCGGCCCCGGTCGTGGCCACGGCCAGACACCCGCTCGTCGCGGACAGGGCGCCGGTCACGGGTCCGTGCCCGGCCGTCCAGTCCCACACCGGCCCCGGAGCCTTCCCCTTCGGCTTCTTTGTTTTGGCGGTGGTGGTGGTCATGGTCAGACGTTCCAGCCCTTCTCGGCTTGGGTCCCGTTGCGGGGGTCCTCGTGGCGGGCGATGTCCTGTTCGTGGGCCTGCCGGAACTGCGGTCCCATGTCGTCGGCGACCGCGACGGCGGACATCAGCGCGCCGAACATGTCGCTGAAGGAGTCGGCAACGGCCTTCTCCAGGGGAAACTCGCTGTCGGCGCGCTCAGCGAGGATGCGCATCACGTTCGCCACCGACGTCAGAGCGGCGGGCAGGCCTTCGACCATGGCCAGGATCTCCATGGCGCTCTCGGGCTCGTAGCTGTGAGCAGCCGTTTCCATCTCGGCCGCGTACTCCTCGAACCGGAAACCAGACACGCTGTTGTTCCCTTCGCTTGTGGTGGTGGGTGCTGCGGGGACCGGCCCGGCCGGGCGCTCCGCCCGGTCCCCGACCTCCTCATCGGCCGCCTCAGCAACTGCTTCCTCTTCTTCCTGCGCGGCCCGGATCCCGGCATCCCGCGCAGCCCGCTCCTCCACAGCACCCCGCATCAAAGCGGCGTACAGACGCCGCCCCGGGTACTGCATCCACTCCCAGCCCAGCCACCGACCCACCGGGGTGGACACCCAACCGACCACCCCCACAACCGCGGCCAGCACACCGGCCAGCAGCCGCCGCCGCTGCAACCGCACCGCAGAACGCACCAGCGCCCGGCGCGCCCGCTGACGCACCGCCGCTCGCCGCACACCTTCGCGGCCCGCCGCGACCTGTCGCGCCGCCGCACTGTCCCGCACCCTGCGGGCCCGCTCCACGGCCGCCCGCCGCATCCCACTCAGTCGGCCGGCACCCCGGGCCAACGCCCTACCTGGGCCCGTGCCGGGCCCGGCGACGGTGCGGTTCTGCTGCCGCGCGGCCCGCCGCGCATCCGCGACCGACCGACGCGCCTGGGTGACCGCATCCCGACGCTGCGACCGCGACGGAGCATCCCGCCGGGCCGACTCCCGCAACGCCCTGACCTGCCCCGCCCGGCCTCGGACAGCTCCTGCGCGGTCCTGCCCTGCGCCCCGGCTGCGGTGCTTTCCCGGTGTGCGGACCGTGCCCGCACGCGAGGCAGACCCTGCTCCGCGTCGGCCAGTCCGCAGCCCGATCGACCGGTTAGCGGCGGGGGAAGGTTTCCTGCCGCTGCTACCCGTGGGCTTCTTCTGAGACGGCACCCGGCCGCCCGTAGACGATCGGCCCGTCCGCTCGGTGGCAGGTCCGCCGGTGCGGGAGCCGCGCGCGGAACTGGCCGCTTTCGTCTTCTTCCGCGCGTTCTGGCGGCGGGTGCGGGAAGCGGCGGCTGCACCGAGAACGACCGCCCCTGTAGCCGCGGCCACGGCCGCGGCAGGCCCACCGGCCAGTGCCACGGCGGAGAACAGCGAGGCACCGGCATTGGCCCCGGTCACGGCCAGCGGGACCACGGGCCACCCGCCGGGCGTGTGCCCAACCCCGGGCGGCGGGGCAGACGCCGCAGGTGCGGGCGCTGGAGTCGATACGGGAATGGCCGGCGGGGCCTCCGGGCCCGCTACCGGAACGATGGTGGTATCCGTCATGCTGGCTCCCTCCCAAGGGAGAAAGAGGGCCCGACCGGGACTGTGGAAGGAAGCGGCCGGGCCCTCGTGAACGACAGGTCAAAGCACACGGGCCGTCACCGGCCCTCCAGCTCCGTCTTTCGGGCCGCGCGGATGATGTCGGCGTGATCGAACGCCAACTCCGGCAGATCAGTGAGCGGCCACCAGCGGGCAGCGCGGGCGTCGTCCCCGGCCTGGGCCGTCGTGCCCTGCGGCACCGTGGCGAGGTAGGCGATCGTGACGTACCTGCCGCGCGGATCCCGGCCCGGTTGGTCCCAGACATCAATCCGCGTCAGGTCACCGGCGGCCACCCGCACCCCGGTCTCCTCGGCCAGCTCCCGTACAGCCGCCTCCAGCGAGGTCTCACCCGGATCCACATGCCCACCGGGCAAAGCCCAGCAGCCCTCGAAAGGGGCCCAGCCGCGCTCAATCAGCAGTACGCGCCCTGCGGAGTCGAAGACGACAACATCCGCAGTGAGGCGAGCGGAGTCGGTGACGGCCTGGGCGAGCGCGGTGCGCAGCTCCTCCACGCAGGTCTCTGCCCGGATCGCGGAGTCGGT
Source organism: Streptomyces tsukubensis (assembly GCF_003932715.1). Lineage (NCBI taxonomy): Bacteria > Bacillati > Actinomycetota > Actinomycetes > Kitasatosporales > Streptomycetaceae > Streptomyces > Streptomyces tsukubensis. The sequence goes on from NZ_CP020700.1 coordinate 4,823,012, forward strand.
GGCGAGCTGGTGCCCCTGCTGGTGCTGCTCGCTTTCTGTACGGGCGGCCGTGGTCTCACTCTGCGCTGCGGTCAGTTCGTCTCGCAGGGCGCGCAGGGTACGGGTGCGTACAAGGGCGATCATGACGACGCTCCTTCGAGGGCGACGCCGGAGTGGGCGTCGCGCTGTTCCTGGTAGCGGGCGGTGACCCAGCCGGTGGACCAGCCGCACAGCTCGGCGGCGGCCCGTACGGGCAGGCCCTCGCCGCATGCGGCGGCGACGATCCGCCGGGCCTGGGGCTCGGGGAGCTTCTCGTTCACCGGGCCGCCGGACAGCAGCTCGGTGCGTTCACGGCGTTCGCGCTCGGCCGCTTCCTGCTGCTGCCGGCGGGCCGCCTGCTCGCGCGCCAGACGCTCCGCCGTACGGCGCTGTTCAGCCTCGCGTTCACGCTGTTCACGCTCGCGCTGCTGCTGTTCACGCTCGTGTTCACGGCGTTCACGATCCGCCGCTTCCTGCCGCTGTCTGGCCTCTCGCTCAGCATGTTCGGTACGGCGGGCGGCGTCCTCCCGTTCGGTCTGCTCACGGGCGAGGCGGGCCTCGTGTTCACGCTGTTCACGCGCCAGAGCGGCCGTGTGCTCGCGCTCCTCCCGGGCCCGCCGGTCCGCCGCTTCCCGCCGCTCGGCAGCGGCCCGCTCCCGCGCTTCGCGCTCGGTACGTTCCTCGGCCTCCAGCCGCGCCACAGCGGCGGTGATGGCGCGCCGGTAGGCGAGTCCGGTCTCAGCGGTGACGATGAGGAGGAGGGGCGCGACCGCGTGAACGGCGACTCCGACCAGGTCTTTCTTCAGCGCGGAGTCCGCCGTATTCAGGGCCAGGGTCATGCAGCCGGTCATCCACCGCAGCACTACCGGCCACCGCCCGCTCTCACCACCGAGCCGGGCCAGAACGGAGTCCAGACGGATCACGATTACCACCGCCGCATCCACCACCAGCGGCAGGATCGGCGCCGTCCAACGCCACTCCCGGGGAGTGTGGGCAGCCATCAGCGGAGTCACCGTGAGGACCGAATACAGCATCGCCCCGCACACGATCAGCCACGTCCCGACGTTGAGAGCCCGCTCCGCTGAACGGATCTGAACACCGTTCACGCCGGGGCCCCCGCCCCCAGGCCGACCGGCTCCGGATACAGGACCGGCGCGAAGCCGACCAGACGAATCTCGGCACCGGCGAACGCTCCGTGAACAATCAGCACCCCGATGCTCCCGCTGCTCTGAACGCGGTGAACAACGCCCTCGGCGGGGAGCTTCAACACCTCGCGCCAGACCTCGAATGCGGCGAAGCCGTCCCCGTGGAACAACAGCTCCAGCCGATCCGGGTAGACCGGCGTCACACTCACACTCGGCGCAGGCAGATACGCGAACTCGCTGCCGATCAGCCGCAGCGCCCTCAACGGGACGGACAGATCCGTCAGGGGAAGCGTGCTCACGCCGCACCCCCCAAGATGCGGGCCGCGTTGGTGCGGTTCGCCAGATTCCGGCGCACGACCAGCACACGGCGCCGCTCGCGACGGACACGCTGCTCGTCCAACTCGGTCGTCGTCCGGTCCAGCACCGCGATCCGGGCATCCAGCTCATCCACCTCGGCGAGGATGAGCGGCATCTCCGCGTCGATCGCGTCCAACTCGGCCGCCGTCGGCTCCAGCCACGGAGCGAAAGCGATCGCCGCTTCTGCGAGCGTCAGCTCAGGGACAATACCCATGGGTCGTTGCTCTCCTTGTCTGGTGGAACGGCCCAAACCCAGCGCCCCCGGAGTTGCCGCTCCGGGGGCGCACGCCGTTCGGAAAATGGGACGGATGGAGTGCCCCGGCCAGGAGTCGAACCCGGCCTGCGACCATCAGGGCGGTACAGCAATCGGTCAGCTCACCGGCGGCGCGGCCCCGGCCGCCTCCCGCGTACTCACCGGACCACGCCCGGCTGCGCCCAGGCGCCGCACTTGCGGCACATCAGCTGCGAACCATCCCGGACCATCGGCCGGCCGCAGCACGTCACAGCGACCCTCCGGGGATCCGGCGGGGCAAAGGCGGGACATCCGGGTGAGGACGCGGACTCTCCGAATCCCCCGGATGATCCGCCCGCACATCTGCCAAACTGCACACCACAGGTGACCTCCTCCAAGGTGCCTGTAAGCGCCGTCCGGGGGGCAACCTGGACGGCGCACTTCGTGGGGCTTCCTGCCGCCCCACGCCGACGACCATCCCGATCGGTGTGAACCGCGTGATGGTGACGACGTGCAGCTCAGGACTGCCACGCGGACCTTGAGCCGCGCCGCCGACCTTTTGCGGGAGGTCGTGGCCCGTCGTACGCGTTTCTGGATCTGCGCCTCATCCCGCTCGCCCGAGGAATCGCAACTCGGGTCTCTTCGCGCGGCGTGCCTGCCCTCGGGGCAGATCCGGTCTTTTGAGTCGGTCGTCCCTTGGGACACCCCGACTGGTCTCCACTGGCCTCGGCCGGAATCATCACGGCCGTCTGCGGTGGATCACGCTGTGGAGTTGTGTAGGGCCCGGCTCACTGCTCTCCGGGCATTGCGGAGCAGCCCAAAGAAGGCCCCTCCAGGGCCGCTGTCCTAGGACTGCGACCTCATGAGGAGACTGTGGCCCACAGTCCCAGGACTGTCAACAGTCCTGGGACTGTGTTTGACTTAAGCGTCGAAAGGAGCCGGGATGTCGCCGAAGTGGCGAGAGCTGGCGGACAGGCTGGCCGGGGAAATTCGGAGCGGCGAGTACGCCCCGGGTGATCAGCTCCCGCACATCAGGGATCTCGTCGAGGCTGGCGAGGGCTCCAAAACCACGGTTCACCAGGCGTACAAGGCTCTCGAAGCTGAGGGTCTGGTGACCTCATCGCGGGGGCACGGCACTGTCGTACGGCAGCAAGCGCCGCTCAAGCGGCTGGGTATCGCGCGGTACGACAAAGCCAAATGGCGTGACAGCGACGAAGTGGCTTTCATTGCAGATCGCGTTGCTTCGGGGCGCGCGTACAAGCGTGGCGAGCAGACACAGACCATCAGCCTCGTTGAGGCGCCGGCCGAAGTCGCTGCCGCACACGGGTTGCCGGTCGGGGCGGAGGTGTACGCGCGTGCCCGGCTCGTGAAGGAGGGGCAGCAGCCGACGCACACCCTGACCAGCTACTACCGCCCCGAGCATGTTGAGGGCACTCGGTTGGTAGATCCCACCCCGGGCCCGGCGGGACGGGGTGGAGGTTTTCGGGTGCTGTATGACGCCGGGTACGAGATCGACCACATGAAGGAAGAGTTGTTCGCCCGTGTCCCCACGCCCGACGAGGTCGCGCTGTTGCTGCTGCCACCGGGGGAGCCGGTCGTCGAGCTGCACCGGACGACCTACACCGCCGACGGTACGGTGGTCGAATTCGCGATCGGCGTGCATGCCGCGACGCGGTTCGCGTGGGCGTACGACTTCAAGGTGCCTGACTCCGCTGCCCAAGAACCCGAGGAAGGAAGCCCCCGTGCCAAGTGAGGGAAAGCCCCAGCTCATCGACACAGCGGACATCGCGACTCCGGCTGATGTTCCTTCCGTAGACCCGTGGCTGCTACTGGAGCGGCGCGAGCGGCACACCGAGCGTCTCGCCGAGGCGCCCAGCGCCACGGCGGACGTCTTCGCTGCCTTGGCGCTCGGCACGGCGGTGCGCCGGATCCTTGACGAACAGGAACAGCAACTGGTGCGGGAGGGGCTGAGGCGGGGAGCGACCTGGGGGCAGTTGGGGGCGGCGATCGGGGTGGCCGGCCCTGAGGTGCGAGCCGCCTTCATGGCATGGGCCGAGCGACTTCCGGAGGCAGAGGCTGCTGAGGCGCTGAGCCTTGCCTCGCACGGGTTGGTGCAGTGATCTCTGCTCGGGCGAGGGAGGACGCACTTCTCATCTGGGACTACCACCAGATGGGCCACGTGCTCCGCCCCTGCTCGGTTGCCATCGGCTTGGGAAGCCATGACCTCGGTGTGGCCGATGAGGCTGTGCGTCTGTACGAGCGAGGCATGGCGCCGCTGCTCGTCTTCACGGGAGCAACCAGCCCCACCACGGCGGCGCGTATGCCGCGGGGCGAAGCTGTCCACTACCGAGACCGCGCTCTTGAGCTTGGTGTGCCCGACTCCTCCGTGCTGGTCGAACCACGGGCGCGCAACTCTGGAGAGAACATCCGATTCTCAAAGGCTTTGCTGGAAGACAACGGTGTTGACGTGTCATCCGTGCTGCTGGTCAGCAAGCCGTACGAAGAGCGGCGCGCGTATGCCACGGCGCGCCAGCTCTGGCCCGAGGTGGACGTCGTCAGCGCGTCCGCGCCGATGGTCTTCGAGGACTACCTTGCCTCCATCGGGGATGAGCGCCTGGTTATCGACATGCTCGTGGGAGCCCTTCAGAGGTTGCTGATCTACCCCGATCAGGGGTTCATGATCAGGCAGGAAGTGCCTGACATCGTGATGCAGGCGTACGAGCGGCTGCGTGGTGATGGTTTCACGAGCCGGATCGTCCCTGGGTGACTTGGTGCTGGGAGCAAGCGTGCGGGCCAACCCCGCGTGCGCGGGGACCACAGACTCTCCGGCCCGTACCGTCCGGCGATCTCGGGATCAACCCCGCGTACGCGGGGACCACGTCGTGAGGATCCCCTGCATCTCCGTGGTGCCGGGACCAACCCCGCGGGCGCGGGGACCACCTCATCAAGAACCGCGGGTACAGGCGCATAGCGGGACCAACCCCGCAGGCGCGGGGACCACCGGCGCCGTGGTCTCCTACGGACATGGTGACGGGGACCAACCCCGCAGGCGCGGGGACCACCACATAGAGCAACCTCCCGCAGGGGGGTGCCGGGGACCAACCCCGCAGGCGCGGGGACCACCCCACGAGGTCGAACACGTACTCGCCAACGATGGGACCAACCCCGCAGGCGCGGGGACCACAGGAGCTGACCAGGGACGTTAGTTGGCGCGACCCTGGATTTTACCCACTTTGCCAAGAACGGACATTTCTCCCTCTCGTGAAGCCTGCGGTCCAGAGCGCGACCGAGAGCATGATCAGGACGACGTGTGGACGGAGCAGGAACCGGAGCACCGGGTGCCCGGGAAAGTGCCTGCTCAAGGGAGCCTTGCGAGTGCAGGCGCCAGAGGTCTGTAAATCCGTCGGCTTAGCCTACCCAGGTTCGAATCCTGGCGCCGCCACGTGAAGAAGGACCCCCGTCCAGTGACTGGACGGGGGTCCTTCGCGTTCTCCCGGACGCCGGACGCCGGACGCCGGACGCCGGACCTCGCCCCCGACCCCGACCCGTGCCGGAGGCCAAGAGATCGGGCCGGGTGCCGGGGTCAGTCGGCGAGGCGGAAGGCGAGTTGGATCTGCCACTTGTTCATATCCGGTTCCACCCGGGGGTCGGTGAGATAGGACTCCAGACGGCAGCCCCAGCGCTCCGCACCGTCGGCCAGCGGGGTCATGTCCCAGGTCAGGCCCTCGTGGTCGGCCCAGGTGCGCAGGGCCGTGATGGTGTCGAAGAGGCCGTCCGGGTGTCCGGTGCGGACGACGGTGGCGTACCGCCCGGCCGGGAGGTATCCCGCCCGGATGTCCCCTTCGGGGTTCACCGGTGCCGTCAGGGGGATCCCGGCCTCGACATCGGACTCACCGGCCATGTCGACCGTACGGAAGCGGAAGAAGGGCGCGCCCGCGAACTCCGCCCCCTGCGCGGCAGCCCAGCCGATCAGCTCTCCGAGGCGGTCTGCGATCACCGCGAAGTGATCCATACGGACCGATCCCCGGATGCAGACGTAGAACTGCTCCGGACGGTCGACGATTTCGGGCCGGAACCCGGGGGCGGCGGTGCTGCTGTCGGAGTTCATGAGGGGTGGACCTTCCGGAGGCCGCGGACTCATCGCCCGCGGCCGTGGACAGGACGGAACCAGGACGGGACCAGGACGGGACCAGGACGGAACCGCGCGGGGTTCAGTTGCCGGCGATATCGCGTACGGCTACGGAGACCGGCACCGAGCCGCTGATCAGCTCCAGGGTCAGCCCGGCCGTCGCCGGGGTGTCGAGCAGTTCGGAGAGGACCGCCGCCACATCGTCCCGCGGCACCGGGCCCCGCCCCGTCGATGCCGCCAGCCGGACCAGGCCGGTCCCGGCGTCGTCGGTCAGAGCCCCGGGGCGCAGGATCGTCCAGTCGAGACCGGACCTGGCCCGGATGTCGTCGTCGGCCGCCCCCTTCGCCCGCAGATAGGCGTCGAACTGGCCGTCGCCCTCGTGCCGGGCATCGGCCCCCATGGACGAGACCACCACATAGCGGCGTACCCCGGCCCGCTCGGCCGCGTCCGCGAAGAGCACGGCGGCACCGCGGTCGACGGTGTCCTTGCGGGGGATTCCGCTGCCCGGCCCGGCGCCCGCCGCGAACACCGCGGCATCGGCGCCCCGCAGCACCTCGGCGACCTCGTCGACCCCGGCCGATTCCAGGTCCAGGACGACGGGTTCGGCACCGGCGTCCCGTAGTGCAGCGGCCTGTTCCGGTGAGCGGATGACGCCCACCACCTCGTGTCCGCCCGCCGAGAGCAGCCGCTCCAGCCGCAGGGCGATCTGACCGTGTCCTCCAGCGATCACAATGCGCATGCCACGACCGTACGCCGGAAGCTCCCGCCCCGCCCGGTCGCGCCCATTCCGTCACCGGCCCGTGTGACACCACAGCGGCCCCGACCCCACCCCGCCCGCAGCCCGCGCACCGTCTCGGACCGGCCCCCGACCGCCCCGTACCCGATCAGCCGTCCCCGCGGGCTACGGGCGGCCCTGGCGCGGCAGTTCCAGGGCGACCGCGACCGCCGAGTCGCAGTACTCGCGGACAGCGCTGGTACGGGCCACCACCCGGCCCCGGTGGATCACGATCCTGCTGTACGCCAGCGACAGCACGCCCGCGATCCGCTCCCCGCGCACCGCCAGCAGCTCCGCCGGGAACCCCGCCTCCACCCGTACCTCCGGCAGGCCCATCGCCTCCCGCGCGGCCGCGGCCACCGTCGCGTACGCGTCCTCCGCCCGCAGCCCGTCCCGGGACGCCAGCAGATAGGCGGCCTCCAGCGGATCGCCCCGCCCCACCGGGTTCGACACGTCCCGCAGCGCCCCGCTGCCCGCGGCCACCCGCACTCCGGCAGCCCGCAGCAGCCGCACGGGCGCGCTGCCCCGCTGCTCCATCGCCCCGCAGCCGCCCTGCGGCAGACAGACCACGGTGATCCCGGCCGCGGCCAGCTGGTCGGCGGCCCGGGCGGCGACCTCGTGCGGCAGCAGGGCGAGCCCGGCGCAGGGGCCGATCGTCACTCCGGGCCGTACCCCGCCCGCCATCGCCGCCAGCCGCGCCAGCCGGGCCGGATCGTCGCCGCGGGTGTGCAGATCGACCGGACAGCCGTGTTCGGCGGCGACCTCCAGCAGCGCCTCCACATAGCCCGCCGGGTCCGGGTCGGCGTCCGGGCAGCCGCCCACCACCGCGGCGCCCATCTTGAGCGCGTCCCGGAGCATCACCAGCCCGTCCGCGCCCGCAAGCCCGGTCAGCAGCCGGGGTACGGCCACCGCCGTCAGATCGGTCAGCCCGCGCAGCGAACGGCGCGCCTGGAGCACGGCCTCCAGCGGTCCGAGCCCCTGCACGTCCCCGATCCGGACGTGGGAGCGCAGCGCCGTCGCCCCGTGGCCGAGCTGGAGCAGCGCGGCCTCGGTGGCCCGTCGCTGGACGTCGTCGGGTTCGTACGACACGGGGCCGGGCGAATCGGCGGTCAGCGCGGTGTCGCCGTGGCCGTGGGGCTCGGCGGGCGCGGGCAGCAGCAGATAGCCGCCGAGGTCGACCCGGGCGCAGTGCGGGGAGAGGCTGCCCGCCGTGCCGACCGCCTCGATCCGCCCGCCGCTGAGCCGGACGTCGACCGTGCGGCCGTCCGTCAGCCTGGCGCCGCAGAGCAGCAGCGCGGAGGAGTCGGCGGTCGCGCCGTCGGGAGGCCGTGGCTGGCTGTCGGGCATGGCGCTCCTGTGCAGTGCAGGTGAAGTCGGGCGCCGGGGATCTCTTATGGATCGCCTGCGGATCGGGCCGACCGCATGAGCTGACAAAGCGGGACGGGCTGAGCGGGCTGGGCAAGGGGGAGGGGGGAAGAGCACGCAGTGCGGTTCGAGCCTAGGGGCGGCGGGGGCCCGCTTCGAGGAGGAGCGGAATAGTCGTACCGGCGTGGCCACGTGTGGCGTACGGGACGGATGGCGCGACACGCGGGGCCGGAGTGGCTGCGCGGCGGCCTGCGGGGCCCCGGAAAGCACTGTCGGCGCGGACCGGGTCCGGCGTGCTCGGCCGGCCGTCCTATCGGTGCGGAGCCCGCCGTGGGCGGGCGACGGCAGGACAGACACGCTCCGGCGGATCCCCGTGGCGAGCTCGCGCCGGCGGTCGGCGCATGATCGGTGATCGACGCGGCGCCGGGGTGGCGAAACGGATTTGGGCGAACGGCGACCGACCGTGTAATGTCTTCATCGCTCGCCCCAATAGCTCAGTCGGTAGAGCGTCTCCATGGTAAGGAGAAGGTCTACGGTTCGATTCCGTATTGGGGCTCTGATGTCGGAGATCCCCGCCCCTTCGGGGGTGGGGAAATCCGGTATCGCAGCGGTGTAGCTCAGTCGGTAGAGCAAGCGGCTCATAATCGCTGTGTCACCGGTTCAAGTCCGGTCACCGCTACACACGGTAGCCGATTGCGGGGTCGGTCCTTCGATCGGCTACCCTTTCATGCGTTCGTCATAATTTCCCGTCCGTCCAAGGAGCACTCACGTGGCTGCCACCGACGTCCGCCCGAAGATCACGCTGGCCTGCGTGGAGTGCAAGGAGCGGAACTACATCACCAAGAAGAACCGGCGTAACAACCCGGACCGTCTGGAGATGAAGAAGCACTGCCCGCGCTGCAAGGCGCACACTGCGCACCGCGAAACGCGCTGAACCAGGCTCGTACACGAGGCCGTCCCCGTACCGGGGGCGGCCTCGCGTCGTTTGATCATCGCGTGCCGGAGCTGCGTGCCGGAGCTGCGGGCCGGAGAATCATGTGCCGGAGCAGTACGTGCCGGAGCGGCATGGACCGGAGAAGTACGGGCCGGAGAAGTGCCGCCGCCGACGCGTGTACCCCGAAACAGAGCGGTGTGTGGGGAACGCCACGTTGCCGGTACGGCACGGATCACGGCACGCGATCATGGGACCACCGGCGGCCGACTGCCGTGGCCGACGGCTACACGATCATTCGCGGCAGACCATTTCAGGAGGGAGAGCCAGCCGATGGCGCTCGACCAGTCCTTCGTGGGGCGGAGTTATCCGCCCACCCCGCCCTATGAGGTCGGCCGGGAAAAGATCCGCGAATTCGCGGACGCGGTCGGGGACGCCAATCCCGCGTACACGGACCCGGAGGCCGCGAAGGCTCTCGGCCACGACGATGTGATCGCCCCGCCGACCTTCGCCTTCGCGATCACCTACCGGGCCGCGGGCGAGGTGCTGCGCGATCCGCAGCTCGGTCTCGACTACAGCCGCGTGGTGCACGGCGCGCAGCGCTTCGCGTACACCAGGCCGGTACGGGCCGGGGACCGGCTCTCCGTGGTCTCCACCATCGAGAGCATCAAGTCCATGGCGGGCAACGACGTGCTCGACATCCGGGGCGAGGTGCACGACGAGTCCGGTGAGCACGTGGTGACCGCGTGGACCAAGCTGGTGGCGCGCGGCGCCGAGGAGGCGTGATGGCGGCGAAGATCTCCTTTGCGGACGTCGAGGTCGGGACCGAACTGCCGGCCGGGTCGTTCCCGGTGGACCGGGCGGTGCTCGTCCGGTACGCGGGCGCGTCCGGCGACTTCAACCCGATCCACTGGAACGAGGAGTTCGCCCGCGAGGTCGGGCTGCCGAACGTGATCGCCCATGGCATGTTCACCATGGCCGAGGCGATCCGGGTGGTCACGGACTGGGTCGGTGACCCCGGGGCCGTTGTGGACTACTCGGTCCGGTTCACCAAGCCGGTCGTCGTGCCCAACGACGAGAAGGGTGCGCTCGTCGAGGTGAGCGGGAAGGTCGCGGCCCTGCTGGAGGAGAACACCGTCCGGGTGGATCTCACCGCGGTCAGCGACGGGAACAAGGTGCTGGGCATGGCCCGCGCGGTGGTCAGGCTGGCCTGAGCCCTCGCCCGCCCCGAACGGGGCGGAGACGGCACGGCATGCACAAGGGGCGCCCTCCCCGAGGGGGCGCCCCTTCCGCATGTGGTGCCGATGCGCCCCCGTCCCCTCGGGACACGGGTCGGCACCCGAGGGTTGACGAGTTAGTAATTGGTTACTAACTTACTCTCATGGTCAGGATGAGCGCGGAGGAACGGCGCGAGAGTGTCGTCCGGGCGGCGATCTCGGAGTTCGCCGTCGGCGGGTACAACGGCACGTCGACCGAGGCGATCGCCCGGCGCGTCGGGGTCTCCCAGCCGTATCTCTTCCGGCTGTACAAGAACAAGCGGGAGCTGTTCCTCGCCGCGACCCGCCGCTGTATGGAAGACATGGTCGCGGTCTTCGCCGGCGCCCTGGAGAAGTCGCCCGACGGAGACCCCGAGACCGTGATGGCCACCGCGTACTTCCAGCTGATCGGGGACCGCGAGAAGCTGCTGATGCAGATGCAGGTCTATGTGGCGGTGGCCACCGCCGAGGCTGCGGGGGACGCCGAGTTCGGCGAGACGGTACGGCGGAACTGGCTGGAGATCTGGGATCTGGCGAGCAGCGCCCTGGGCGGCGACCGAGAGCGCGTCGGCCGTTTCATGAGCTACGGGATGCTGATCAACACCCTGGTGTCCCTGGGCTTCCCCGACGACCACCGCGTCTGGCAGAGCTGCTTCGATATGACGCCCGGCTCCGCCGCGGAGTAACGGCGCCGAAAGCGCCCGGGCCTTCCCCGCGCGGCCCCGCGCGGCTTTGTACGGCCCTGTACGGCTCCGCCCGTGCGGCATCCCGGTACGCATGTCCCGGGTCGCCGCACACCGGAAAAAGTTAGTGATCCATTACTAAATAATTTGTCCTTCGAAGAAAACTGGGGGAGACATGGAGCACACGGCACACCGGAAACCGCGGAAGCGGGACAACCACCCGGAAACGACGGCGGACGCCCGCCGCGGCGGCGTGGGCTGGACCCTGCTCATCACCTGCGTCGCCGGATTCATGGCCTCGCTGGACAACCTCGTCGTCACCACGGCCCTGCCCGCCATCCGCTCCGACCTCGGCGGGGGACTCGCCGAGCTGGAATGGACGGTGAGTGCCTACACCCTCACCTTCGCCGTCCTGCTGCTCTTCGGCGCCGCACTAGGCGACCGCTTCGGCCGCCGCCGGCTCTTCATGGTCGGCCTCGGCATCTTCACCGCCGCTTCGGCCGCCGCCGCGCTGGCCCCCGGAATAGACGGACTGATCGCCGCCCGGGCCCTCCAGGGCGTCGGCGGGGCGATCATGATGCCCCTCACCATGACCCTGCTGACCGTCGCGGTCCCGGCCGCCCGGCGCGGCGCCATGCTCGGCATCTTCGGCGCCGCCAACGGACTCGCCGTCGCCGGCGGGCCCCTCGTCGGCGGTGCGCTCACCGAACACCTGTCCTGGCAGTGGATCTTCTGGCTGAACGTGCCCGTCGGCGTCCTGCTCCTGGTCCTCGCCCGGCTGCGGCTGGCCGAGTCGTACGCTCCGGATGCCCGGCTCGACGTCCCCGGCACACTCCTCGCCAGCGGTGGCCTCTTCGGCATCGTCTACGGACTGATCAACGGCCATGTCGACGGCTGGACCAGCGCATCCGTCCTGGGCTCCCTGACCGCAGGGGTGCTGCTCCTCGCCGCCTTCGTACGGCACGGAATGGTCGCCGCCCGCCCCCTGCTCCCCATGCGCCTCTTCCGTGACCGCGGCTTCGCCGGGATCAACGCGGCGTCCGCACTGATGTTCCTGGGGATGTTCGGCTCCATCTTCCTGCTCAGCCAGTTCCTCCAGGGAGTCGTCGGCTACTCGCCGACCGAAGCCGGGCTCCGGATGCTGCCGTGGACCGCGATGCCGCTGCTCGTCGCGCCCCTCGCCGGACTGCTCTCCGACCGGATCGGCGGCCGGCCCGTCGTCGCCGCAGGACTCGCCCTCCAGGCCCTCGGGCTCGCGCTGTACGCCCTGGTCCTGGAGCCCGGGGTGAGCTACCCCGCCCAACTGCCCGCGCTGATCGTCAGCGGAGTCGGCATGGCCCTCTTCTTCGCGCCCGCCGCGAGCGTGGTGATGTCCAGCGTCCGCCCCGGCGAGCAGGGCATGGCATCCGGCGCGAACAACGCGCTGCGGGAGGTCGGCGGCGCGCTCGGGATCGCCGCCCTGGGCGCGGTGTTCGCCGCCCGCGGCGGCTACGGATCCCCGCAGATGTTCGCGGACGGAACCGTCCCGGCGCTGTGGATCGGCGCGGCAGCGGTGGCCGTGGCGGCGGCCGCCGCCCTGCTGATCCCGGGCCGCCGGGGCATCGCCGCCGAGCGGGAGCCCGTACAGGAGGCAGACAGCCGGCCCCAGGAACAGGAGCGGGAGCGGGCCGGAGTCTGACCCCGGACCCGGTATCCGACCCGGGCCCGGACCCGGGGCGCGGACCACACCGGTCCGCGCCCCGGCTCCCGCACCGCCCCCACCGCGCCCCGCCTCCCCCGTACCGCACCGGGATGCACCGCCCCCCGGCCCCCGTTCCGTACCCTTGTCCGCGTGCAGGAACTTCACGACGCCCCCCTCGCCCCCCTGACCACCTTCCGGCTCGGCGGCCCCGCCACCCGGCTCCTCACGGCGACCACCGACGACGAGGTCGTCGCCGCGGTCCGCGAGGCGGACGAGACCGGGACACCACTGCTCCTCATCGGCGGCGGCAGCAATCTGGTCATCGGCGACAAGGGCTTCGACGGCACCGCCCTGCGGATCGCCACCACCGGCTTCCGGCTCGACGGCACCCGCCTCGAACTCGCGGCGGGCGAGGTGTGGACCGACGCCGTCGCCCGGACCGTGGCCGCCGGACTCGCCGGCGTCGAATGCCTCGCGGGCATCCCGGGCTCCGCCGGCGCCACGCCCGTCCAGAACGTCGGCGCGTACGGCCAGGAGGTCTCCAGCACCATCACCGAGGTCGTCGCGTACGACCGGCACCGCGGCGAGACCGTCACCCTCACCAACGCCGAGTGCGCCTTCTCGTACCGCCACAGCCTCTTCAAGGAGCACCCCGACCGCTATGTCGTGCTCCGGGTCCGCTTCCTGCTGGAGGACGCGGAGGGGCTCTCCGCGCCCGTCCGGTACGCGGAGACCGCACGCGCCCTCGGTGTCGAGGCCGGCGACCGGGCGGAGCTGGGCGCGGTCCGCGCCACCGTCCTCGCGCTCCGCGGCGGCAAGGGCATGGTCCTCGACGAGGACGACCACGACACCTGGTCCGCCGGATCCTTCTTCACCAACCCGATCCTCGACGACACCGCGTACGAGGCCTTCCTCGGCCGGGTCAGGGAGCGGCTGGGCGACGATGCCGTCGCGCCCGCGTACCCGGCGGGGGAGGGCCGTACCAAGACCTCCGCGGCCTGGCTGATCGACCGCGCGGGCTTCACCAAGGGGTACGGCAGCGGCCCGGCCCGGATCTCCACCAAGCACACCCTGGCCCTGACCAACCGCGGCGGTGCCACCACGGAGGACCTGCTGGCCCTCGCCCGCGAGGTCGTGGAGGGCGTCCGCGAGGCATTCGGCGTCACCCTCGTCAACGAACCGGTCACGGTCGGCGTCGACCTCTGAGCCTGTCCGCCGGACGCTTACACGACCTAGGGACCGGCCAGCCAGGCGTCCACCCCGGCCAGCAGCTCCCCGCGCAGCGGCTCCGGCGCCGCCGACGCCTCGATGGACTGCCGGGCCAGGGCCGCCAGCTCGGGGTCGGTGAACCCGTGGTAGCGCCGCGCCACCTCGTACTGCGCCGCCAGCCGGGAGCCGAAGAGCAGCGGGTCGTCCGCGCCCAGCGCCAGCGGTACGCCCGCCTCGAACAAGGTCCGCAGCGGTACGTCCTCGTGCTTGTCGTAGACGCCGAGCGCCACGTTCGACGTGGGGCAGACCTCGCAGGCCACCCCGCGGTCCGCGAGTCTCCGCAGCAACTCGGGGTCCTCCGCAGCGCGCACCCCGTGACCGATCCGGGAGGCCCGCAGATCGTCCAGACAGTCGCGTACGGAGGACGGGCCCGCCAGCTCGCCGCCGTGCGGCGCCGCCAGCAGCCCGCCCTCCCGGGCGATCGCGAAGGCGCGGTCGAAATCGCGGGCCATGCCCCGGCGCTCGTCGTTGGAGAGCCCGAAGCCGACGATGCCCCGGTCCGCGTACCGTACGGCCAGCCGGGCCAGGGTCCGGGCGTCCAGCGGGTGCTTCATCCGGTTCGCGGCCACCAGGACCCGCATTCCGAGCCCGGTCTCCCGGCTCGCCGAGTCCACCGCGTCCAGGATGATCTCCAGCGCCGGGATCAGCCCGCCCAGCATCGGTGCGTACGAGGTGGGGTCGACCTGTATTTCCAGCCAGCCCGAACCGTCGCGGACGTCCTCCTCGGCCGCCTCGCGCACCAGCCGCCGGATGTCCTCGGGAGTACGCAGGCACGAACGGGCGATGTCGTACAGCCGCTGGAAACGGAACCAGCCGCGCTCGTCGGTGGCCCGGAGCTTCGGGGGCTCGCCGCCGGTCAGCGCGTCGGGCAGATGGACGCCGTACTTGTCGGCCAGTTCCAGCAGGGTAGAGGGCCGCATCGAGCCCGTGAAGTGGAGATGCAGATGGGCCTTGGGGAGCAGACCGACGTCACGTACACGTTCCATCCTCGGATCCTGCCGCAAGCGCGGCCGCTCGGCAGCCCTATTCCCTGATCGGGCGCTTGCCCGAACGAAAAAACGGCCCCCGGCCCGGGGATCCGGGCCGAGGGCCGTCCGTACGGCCGCGGGGCGGGTCAGGCCTTGGCCTCCGCGAGCAGCTTCTGGATCCGGGACACGCCCTCCACCAGGTCGTCGTCGCCCAGGGCGTACGACAGCCGCAGATAACCGGGGGTGCCGAAGGCCTCACCCGGGACGACAGCGACCTCGACCTCGTCCAGGATCAGCGCCGCCAGCTCCACGGAGCTCGCCGGGCGCTTGCCCCGGATCTCCTTGCCGAGCAGGTCCTTCACCGAGGGGTAGACGTAGAACGCGCCCTCCGGCTCCGGGCAGACCACGCCGTCGATCTCGTTCAGCATCCGCACGATGGTGCGGCGGCGGCGGTCGAAGGCGGTCCGCATCTCGGCGACCGCGTCCAGATCACCGGAGACCGCGGCCAGCGCGGCGACCTGGGCCACGTTGGACACGTTCGACGTCGCGTGCGACTGGAGGTTCGTCGCGGCCTTGATCACGTCCTTGGGGCCGACGATCCACCCCACGCGCCAGCCGGTCATGGCGTACGTCTTCGCCACCCCGTTCACCACCAGGCAGCGCTCGCGGATACCGGGCACCACGGCGGGCAGCGAGGTGAACGAGGCGTCGCCGTACACCAGGTGCTCGTAGATCTCGTCCGTCAGCACCCACAGGCCGTGCTCCTCGGCCCAGCGGCCGATCGCCTCGGTGTCCTCACGGCTGTAGACCGCGCCGGTGGGGTTGGACGGGGAGACGAAGACGATGACCTTCGTCCGCTCGGTACGGGCGGCTTCGAGCTGCTCGACGGAGACCCGGTAGCCGGTCGTCTCGTCGGCCACGACCTCGACCGGGACACCGCCCGCGAGCCGGATCGACTCCGGGTACGTGGTCCAGTACGGGGCCGGGACGATGACCTCGTCACCCGGGTCCAGGACGGCCGCGAACGCCTCGTAGATCGCCTGCTTCCCGCCGTTGGTCACCAGGATCTGGGCCGGGTCGACCTCGTAGCCGGAGTCCCGCAGCGTCTTCGCGGCGATGGCCTTCTTCAGCTCCGGAAGACCGCCGGCCGGGGTGTAGCGGTGGTACTTCGGGGTCCGGCAGGCCTCGACGGCCGCCTCGACGATGTAGTCGGGCGTCGGGAAGTCGGGCTCGCCCGCGCCGAAGCCGATCACCGGGCGCCCGGCGGCCTTGAGGGCCTTCGCCTTGGCGTCGACGGCGAGGGTCGCGGACTCGGAGATCGCGCCGATGCGCGCGGAGACCCGGCGCTCGGTGGGAGAGGTTGCAGCGCTCATACGTCCATGGTCCCAGACGCAGAATCGGTGCTGCACATCCGTTTCGCACCCCGGACGGCGGGGTGCGGGGCGGGGTCGGGAACAGTCGGCCGGGTCCGGCCCGGGGCCTGCGAAGAAACGATCAACCGGAGCTTTGCAGGTGGGCGACAAGAACCGCTGGGGCGTTGTCTGTTCGACGTCGGCCCCGCGACCACGTACACTCACTCGTCGTTGGCCCCTCACGGACGGCTTCACCGGAACTTCCCGGGATGCTGTACGTTGGGGAAGTCACAAAGGGTCGTAGCTCAATTGGTAGAGCACTGGTCTCCAAAACCAGCGGTTGGGGGTTCAAGTCCCTCCGGCCCTGCTACACACACACCTTCGCCAGGATGTGTGCGCATGTACGCAGATTCATTGAACCGCCGTGCGGCTCCACCGGGCGCGGCACGGCCACGACCCGGGAATCAGGTGAGAGAAAGTGACGGACGCCGTGGGCTCCATCGACACGCCTGATGCCGAAGACGCGACTTCTCAGGAGAAGCCGCGCAAGGGCGGCAAGCGCGGCAAGAAGGGCCCTCTCGGCCGTCTCGCGCTCTTCTACCGGCAGATCGTCGCCGAGCTCCGCAAGGTCGTCTGGCCCACGCGCGGTCAGCTGACGACGTACACGACCGTGGTCATCATCTTCGTCGTCATCATGATCGGCCTCGTGACCGTGATTGACTATGGGTTCCAGGAAGCCGTTTCGTACGTCTTCGGCTGATCCCGCGAATAAGGGCGGCGTCACCGGGTGCGTACCGGGGCGGCGTCCTTTCCGCATGTTCCACCCATCTGTATCCAGGAAGAAGCAGCCACCGTGTCTGACCCGAACCTGAACGAGGCCGTCGAGCCGGACGACGCGAGCTTCGAGTCCGTGGAGTCCGCCGAGGACGAGCTCGACATCGTTGAGGCTGCGGACTCCGTGGACCCGGACGAGGCGGAAGCTGCGGACGAGGCCGCCGGCGAGCCGGCCGAGGACGCCGCGCTGCACGTCGAGGCCGCCGAGTCCGCCGAAGACACTGCTGACATCGACGACGCTGACGACGCTGACGACACCGAGGCCGCAGACGACGCTGCCGAGGCGGAAGCGGACGAGGTCGAGGGCGACGAGGCCGAAGCGGTCGACGAGGCCGACGAGGTCGAGGCCGAGGAGCCGGTCGACCCGATCGCCGCCCTCCGCGAGGAGCTGCGCCTTCTGCCGGGCGAGTGGTACGTGATCCACACCTACGCCGGGTACGAGAAGCGGGTCAAGGCCAACCTGGAGCAGCGCGCCGTCTCGCTGAACGTCGAGGAGTTCATCTACCAGGCCGAAGTGCCCGAGGAAGAGATCGTCCAGATCAAGAACGGCGAGCGCAAGAACGTCCGCCAGAACAAGCTTCCCGGCTACGTCCTGGTCCGGATGGACCTCACCAACGAGTCCTGGGGCGTCGTCCGGAACACTCCGGGCGTCACCGGCTTCGTGGGCAACGCCTACGACCCGTACCCGCTGACCCTGGACGAGATCGTGAAGATGCTCGCTCCGGAGGCGGAGGAGAAGGCCGCCCGCGAGGCCGCCGAGGCCAAGGGCGAGCCGGTGCCGTCCCGCAAGGTCGAGGTCCAGGTGCTGGACTTCGAGGTCGGCGACTCCGTCACCGTCACGGACGGCCCGTTCGCGACCCTCCAGGCGACGATCAACGAGATCAACGCCGACTCGAAGAAGGTCAAGGGCCTGGTCGAGATCTTCGGCCGGGAGACCCCGGTCGAGCTGAGCTTCGACCAGATCCAGAAGAACTGACACAGAGCTTCCGGCCAGGTCAGGACCGCCCTTCGCGGCGGTCCTGACCTGTCGGTTTTTAACCGTCCGGCTATACCCGTTATCGTTGGGCGGTATGCCTCCATCCGGATGATCGGGTGGAGTGCTGAAAACTCTCACTAGGACCCGGAGAGAGCAATGCCTCCCAAGAAGAAGAAGGTCACGGGGCTTATCAAGCTCCAGATCCAGGCCGGCGCGGCCAACCCGGCTCCGCCGGTCGGCCCGGCCCTGGGTCAGCACGGCGTCAACATCATGGAGTTCTGCAAGGCCTACAACGCCGCGACCGAGTCGCAGCGTGGCATGGTCGTGCCGGTGGAGATCACGGTCTACGAGGACCGTTCCTTCACCTTCATCACCAAGACTCCGCCGGCCGCCAAGCTGATCCTCAAGGCCGCTGGTGTGGACAAGGGCTCCGGCGAGCCGCACAAGACCAAGGTCGCCAAGCTCACGCGCGACCAGGTCCGCGAGATCGCCACGACCAAGATGCCCGACCTGAACGCGAACGACCTGGACGCCGCGGAGAAGATCATCGCGGGTACGGCTCGTTCCATGGGCATCACGGTCGAGGGCTGACGACCGGGCGGTACACCGCCCCGGGACGTTACCCCGGGAAGGCTTCGGCAGAACGCCGTGGCCGCCCCCTGACCTTCGGTGGTAGGGCCAAGCGCTGGCCCGCACCACGACTCCACACCTGAAACACAACAGGAGCAGAAGTGAAGCGCAGCAAGATTTTCCGCGCCGCGGACGCCAAGATCGACCGGGAGCGCCTGTACGCGCCCCTGGAGGCCGTCCGTCTCGCCAAGGACACCTCGTCCACCAAGTTCGACGGCACCGTCGAGGTTGCCCTGCGTCTGGGTGTCGACCCGCGCAAGGCCGACCAGATGGTCCGTGGCACCGTGAACCTTCCGCACGGCACCGGCAAGACCGCCCGGGTCCTGGTCTTCGCGACCGGTGACCGTGCCGAGGCCGCGATTGCCGCGGGCGCCGACATCGTCGGCTCCGACGAGCTCATCGACGAGGTGGCGAAGGGCCGTCTGGACTTCGACGCCGTCGTCGCCACCCCGGACCTCATGGGCAAGGTCGGCCGCCTCGGCCGGGTGCTCGGTCCGCGTGGTCTGATGCCGAACCCGAAGACCGGCACCGTCACCCCCGATGTCGCGAAGGCCGTGACCGACATCAAGGGCGGCAAGATCGAGTTCCGCGTCGACAAGCACGCGAACCTCCACTTCATCATCGGCAAGGTGTCGTTCGACGAGACCAAGCTGGTGGAGAACTACGCCGCGGCGCTGGAGGAGATCCTCCGTCTGAAGCCGTCCGCCGCGAAGGGCCGCTACATCAAGAAGGCGACCCTGACCACGACGATGGGCCCCGGCATCCCGCTGGACTCCAACCGCACCCGCAACCTCCTCGTCGAGGAGGACCCGGCCGCCGTCTGATCCGACGGCAGTCGCGGGTTCGCGCAGGGTTGACACCGGTCCCCGTGCCTCTTCGGAGGCACGGGGACCGGTGCGTTCCCGGGCTGTTGCCGTATCCGGATATAGGTGTCGGTGCCATGGGTTACGGTTCGAAGAGTTCACCGAGCAGACAACAAGAGGAACAAGGGCGGGTCATGAACAAGTCCATACGGAGGCGTGCGGGCCTCTCCCTGACGGCCGTTGCCGTGGTCGCCGCGGTGTCGGCGTGCGGCGGCGAGGACGCGAAGAACGGCGCCGAGACCAAGCTGCAGTCCGGTGCCGAGGTGACCAAGGTCCTCAAGGCCGCGTACCAGAAGACCGAAGAGGCGAAGTCGGCCAAGGTCGAGATGGTGGCGACCATGCCGGATTCGGCGGCGTTCGGCGGCGGCGGCGAGATGAAGCTCTCCGGTGTCATGGGCTGGGACCCCATGATGATGGACATGACCATGTCCGGCGGCGGTCTGAAGATGACCCCGGGCGCCCCCGAGCAGGTCCGCATGGTGTGGCTGGACAACGCCATGTACATGGACACCGGTGCCGCGGCCGCCAAGGAGATGGACGGCAAGCGCTGGCTGAAGATCGACCTGAAGTCGCTGGCCGAGCAGTCCGGCAGTGCGGCCCTCCAGAAGCAGCTGACCGGCAGCCTGGACAGCATGGATCAGAGCCCCGCCGAGCAGATCGCGATGCTGCTGGAGTCCAAGAGCATCAAGCACGTCGGCGCGGCGAAGGTGGACGGCGTCGACACCCAGCACTACAAGGGCACGATCTCCCTGGAGGAGATGCTGGAGAAGAACGACTCCCTCGTCCTCGGCGAGAAGGAGCGGGCCCAGCTGCTCAAGGGGCTGAAGGGCACGGGCATCTCCTCGTACTCCACCCAGCTCTGGGTGAACAAGGACGGCCTGCCGGTGAAGACGGACCTCTCCATGAAGACCCCGGAGGGCGTGGTCACCATGGTGACGAACTACTCCGACTACGGCGCCAAGGCCTCCGTGAAGGCCCCGCCGGCCGCCGAGACCTTCGACTTCGGCCGGATCATGGAGAAGCTGGGCGAAGGGATGAAGGGCCTGGGCGTCTGACCGCTCGCCCTCCGGCCCCGCAGTGGCCTGTGTCGTCTCCCGTCCGGTGTCCGGACGGGAGACGATTTGCTTCCGGACAAACCCGTCGCGTACGCTTCCCGAGAAGCCAAAGACCGCTGGTTGTTGCCGCGTGCTCGTAAGAGGATGCGGCGGCCGAAGGATCCGCTAGCTGCGGACGACCTGCGCAGGTGACTGTGGAGAAGCTCCCGGATCCGTCCGGTCGAGCTACGCCCCGTGCGCCTGCGCCGGGGCGTTTCGTTTTGCCCAGTTCCTCCTTCGGGTCCGCGCGGTCCTCATCACCCGGAAGGAGGCCGACGCTCATGGCAAGGCCCGACAAGGCTGCCGCGGTAGCCGAGCTCGCGGATCAGTTCCGCGGTTCGAATGCCGCTGTGCTGACCGAGTACCGGGGTCTCACCGTGGCTCAGCTCAAGCAGCTGCGCCGTTCGCTCGGTGAGAACGCCCAGTACGCCGTGGTGAAGAACACGCTGACCAAGATTGCGGCCAACGAGGCCGGGATCTCCTCGCTCGACGACCTGTTCAACGGTCCGACGGCGGTTGCCTTCATCACCGGTGACCCGGTGGAGTCGGCGAAGGGTCTTCGTGACTTCGCCAAGGACAACCCGAATCTGATCATCAAGGGCGGTGTCCTTGATGGCAAGGCGCTGTCCGCCGATGAGATCAAGAAGCTCGCGGACCTTGAGTCCCGCGAGGTTCTGCTCGCCAAGCTGGCGGGCGCCATGAAGGGCAAGCAGACTCAGGCTGCCGTGCTCTTCCAGGCGCTCCCGTCGAAGCTCGTCCGCACCGTGGACGCGCTCCGTGCCAAGCGCGACGAGCAGGGCGGTGCCGAGTAACTCGGCTCGCGCATTGACCACCGCGCCGTGCGGGGGGTCGCAGCGGGCCGAACGTACGCCCGCCTCTATGTACATCCGGCACCAGCCGAATTAGTGGAAGGACGCCATCATGGCGAAGCTCAGCCAGGAAGACCTGCTCGCGCAGTTCGACGAGATGACCCTCATTGAGCTCTCCGAGTTCGTGAAGGCCTTCGAGGAGCGCTTCGACGTCACCGCCGCCGCCGCCGCGCCGGTCGTCGTCGCGGGTGGCGCTGCCGGTGGCGACGCCGCCGCCGTCGAGGAGCAGGACGAGTTCGACGTCATCCTGACGGGTGCCGGCGAGAAGAAGATCCAGGTCATCAAGGTCGTGCGTGAGCTGACCTCCCTGGGTCTGAAGGAGGCCAAGGACCTCGTGGACGGCACCCCGAAGCCGGTCCTTGAGAAGGTCGCCAAGGACGTCGCCGAGAAGGCCGCCGAGTCCCTCAAGGCCGCGGGCGCGGCTGTCGAGGTCAAGTGACCCTCCAGCCGTAGCAGCCGCTCCGAACGGCGTTCCGACGCCGTGAGGACACTGTGAGGCTCGTCTCGTCTTCCGTCAGGACGTAACGGGACACCGCCGAAGGGCGATCACCCAACCGGGTGGTCGCCCTTTGTCGTACCGTGACGGCCGGCCCGTGGCGGCTTGCACCGGGGGCGGCGGCGAGTATGGTGATCATCTCCGTGCACCGCGCCGGCCCGGGACCCGGGTGAGGGCGGCGTCGCACGGTGGCGGAGGGTGCGCCGTGTGTCCGGGCAGTGACGGTTCCGGCCGCAGGTCCGGGGCAGGGGGCCTTGACGAACCGCACGCAGCGCGCAATTCTCAGGACGCGTCGTCACAACCGATCCGGATCCGAGGCATGGATCGGTGAACGAGTGGGAAGTATTGACGTGCGCCTCCCGGGCGCGAGGGCGTAGCGGAGATGAGAACAACGAGGGCAAGCGAGGGTCTCGAAAGCCCGCACTGGACATCAGTGTGCCAAGTGGCTACACTGACCCTTTGCGCTGCCTGTTAACTGCCTCCTGCCCGTCACCAGGGGCATCCCCTCGCATGAGCACAGTGGGCCGAGCCTCCCCTGACCTGGGGTTTCTCAGTCCTTGTCCGGCTTGGGACCGGTACGCGCGTAGTGAGTCCGAGCCCTCGGAAGGACCCCCTCTTGGCCGCCTCGCGCAACGCCTCGACCGCGAATACGAACAACGGCGCCAGCACCGCCCCGCTGCGCATCTCCTTTGCAAAGATCAAAGAGCCCCTTGAGGTTCCGAACCTCCTCGCGCTCCAGACCGAGAGCTTCGACTGGCTGCTCGGCAATGCCGCGTGGAAGGCTCGGGTCGAGGCGGCCCTGGACAGCGGACAGGACGTCCCCACGAAGTCCGGTCTGGAGGAGATCTTCGAGGAGATCTCCCCGATCGAGGACTTCAGCGGGTCGATGTCGCTGACTTTCCGCGACCACCGCTTCGAGCCTCCGAAGAACTCGATCGACGAGTGCAAGGACCGCGACTTCACCTACGCCGCGCCGCTCTTCGTCACGGCGGAGTTCACCAACAACGAGACCGGCGAGATCAAGTCGCAGACGGTCTTCATGGGTGACTTCCCGCTGATGACCAACAAGGGCACCTTCGTGATCAACGGCACCGAGCGTGTCGTCGTATCGCAGCTGGTGCGCTCGCCCGGTGTCTACTTCGACTCCTCCATCGACAAGACGTCCGACAAGGACATCTTCACCGCCAAGATCATCCCGTCCCGGGGTGCCTGGCTGGAGATGGAGATCGACAAGCGCGACATGGTCGGTGTCCGTATCGACCGCAAGCGCAAGCAGTCCGTCACCGTCCTGCTGAAGGCGCTCGGCTGGACCACCGAGCAGATCCTGCAGGAGTTCGGCGAGTACGAGTCCATGCGCGCCACCCTGGAGAAGGACCACACCCAGGGCCAGGACGACGCGCTGCTCGACATCTACCGCAAGCTGCGTCCGGGCGAGCCGCCCACGCGTGAGGCCGCCCAGACGCTGCTGGAGAACCTCTACTTCAACCCCAAGCGCTACGACCTGGCCAAGGTCGGCCGCTACAAGGTCAACAAGAAGCTGGGCGCGGACGAGCCGCTGAACGCCGGCGTCCTGACCACCGACGACGTCATCGCCACCATCAAGTACCTGGTGAAGCTGCACGCCGGCGAGGTCGAGACGATCGGCGAGAACGGCAGTGAGATCGTCGTCGAGACCGACGACATCGACCACTTCGGCAACCGCCGTCTCCGCAATGTCGGCGAGCTGATCCAGAACCAGGTCCGTACGGGTCTCGCCCGTATGGAGCGGGTCGTGCGCGAGCGCATGACCACCCAGGACGTCGAGGCGATCACGCCGCAGACCCTGATCAACATCCGGCCGGTCGTCGCTTCCATCAAGGAGTTCTTCGGCACCAGCCAGCTGTCGCAGTTCATGGACCAGAACAACCCGCTGTCGGGGCTCACCCACAAGCGCCGTCTGTCGGCGCTCGGCCCCGGTGGTCTCTCCCGTGAGCGGGCCGGCTTCGAGGTCCGTGACGTGCACCCCTCGCACTACGGCCGCATGTGCCCCATCGAGACGCCCGAAGGCCCGAACATCGGTCTGATCGGCTCGCTCGCCTCGTACGGCCGGGTCAACGCGTTCGGTTTCGTCGAGACCCCGTACCGCAAGGTCGTCGACGGCCAGGTCACCGACGAGGTCGACTACCTGACCGCCGACGAGGAGGACCGCTTCGTCATCGCCCAGGCGAACGCCACGCTCAACGACGAGCTGCGGTTCGCCGAGGCCCGGGTGCTGGTCCGCCGCCGTGGCGGCGAGGTCGACTACGTCCCGCCGGCCGAGGTCGACTACATGGACGTCTCGCCGCGCCAGATGGTGTCGGTCGCGACCGCCATGATCCCCTTCCTGGAGCACGACGACGCCAACCGTGCCCTCATGGGCGCGAACATGATGCGCCAGGCCGTTCCGCTGATCACGGCCGAAGCGCCGCTGGTCGGTACCGGCATGGAGTACCGCTGCGCCGTCGACGCCGGTGACGTCATCAAGGCCGAGAAGGACGGTGTGGTCCAGGAGGTCTCCGCGGACTACATCACCGTCGGCAACGACGACGGCACCTACACCACCTACCGGGTGGCCAAGTTCTCCCGCTCCAACCAGGGCACCTCGGTCAACCAGAAGGTCATCGTCGCCGAGGGCGACCGGGTCGTGGAGAGCCAGGTCCTGGCCGACGGCCCGGCCACCGAGAACGGCGAGATGGCGCTCGGCAAGAACCTGCTCGTCGCGTTCATGCCGTGGGAGGGCCACAACTACGAGGACGCGATCATCCTGTCGCAGCGCCTCGTCCAGGACGACGTCCTCTCCTCGATTCACATCGAGGAGCACGAGGTCGACGCCCGTGACACCAAGCTCGGCCCCGAGGAGATCACCCGGGACATCCCGAACGTCTCCGAGGAGGTCCTCGCGGACCTCGACGAGCGCGGCATCATCCGGATCGGTGCCGAGGTCATCGCCGGTGACATCCTCGTCGGCAAGGTCACCCCGAAGGGCGAGACCGAGCTGACCCCCGAGGAGCGGCTGCTCCGCGCGATCTTCGGTGAGAAGGCGCGCGAGGTCCGCGACACCTCGCTGAAGGTGCCGCACGGCGAGACCGGCAAGGTCATCGGCGTCCGCGTCTTCGACCGCGAGGAGGGCGACGAGCTGCCGCCCG
This sequence comes from Streptomyces tsukubensis, assembly GCF_003932715.1. Classification (NCBI taxonomy): domain Bacteria; kingdom Bacillati; phylum Actinomycetota; class Actinomycetes; order Kitasatosporales; family Streptomycetaceae; genus Streptomyces; species Streptomyces tsukubensis. The sequence goes on from NZ_CP020700.1 coordinate 4,848,099, forward strand.
GCGTCAACCAGCTGGTCCGGGTCTACGTCGCCCAGAAGCGCAAGATCACCGACGGTGACAAGCTGGCCGGCCGCCACGGCAACAAGGGTGTCATCTCCAAGATCCTGCCGATCGAGGACATGCCGTTCCTGGAGGACGGCACCCCGGTCGACATCATCCTCAACCCGCTCGGCGTCCCGTCCCGGATGAACCCGGGACAGGTCCTCGAAATCCACCTGGGCTGGCTGGCCAGCCAGGGCTGGAAGGTCGAGGGCAACGAGGAGTGGATGGAGCGGCTGAAGGCGATCGGCGCGGACGACGTCCGCCCGGGCACCAATGTCGCGACCCCGGTCTTCGACGGCGCCCGCGAGGACGAGATCGCCGGTCTCTTCGAGTCGACGATCCCCAACCGCGACGGAGACCGCATGGTCCTGCCGTCCGGTAAGGCGCGGATGTTCGACGGCCGCTCCGGCGAGCCGTTCCCGGACCCGATCTCGGTCGGGTACATGTACATCCTCAAGCTCCACCACCTGGTCGACGACAAGCTGCACGCCCGGTCGACCGGTCCGTACTCGATGATCACCCAGCAGCCGCTGGGTGGTAAGGCCCAGTTCGGTGGCCAGCGATTCGGTGAGATGGAGGTGTGGGCGCTGGAGGCTTACGGCGCCGCTTACGCCCTCCAGGAGCTGCTGACCATCAAGTCCGACGACGTCACCGGCCGAGTCAAGGTCTACGAGGCGATCGTCAAGGGCGAGAACATTCCCGAGCCCGGCATCCCCGAGTCCTTCAAGGTGCTCATCAAGGAGATGCAGTCCCTGTGCCTCAACGTGGAGGTGCTGTCCTCGGACGGTATGTCCATCGAGATGCGCGACACCGACGAGGACGTCTTCCGTGCCGCGGAAGAGCTCGGCATCGACCTGTCCCGGCGCGAGCCGAGCAGCGTCGAAGAGGTCTGACGGGTGTCCGGCCGGGATCGCCTCCGTGGTGATCCCGGCCGCTGCCCCGGACCCCGTACAGACCACCTTGAGACACAACCCTGAGAGGGATTGACGCATAGTGCTCGACGTCAACTTCTTCGACGAGCTTCGGATCGGCCTGGCCACCGCTGACGACATCCGCCAGTGGTCGCACGGCGAGGTCAAGAAGCCCGAGACGATCAACTACCGCACGCTCAAGCCCGAAAAGGACGGACTCTTCTGCGAGAAGATCTTCGGTCCGACCCGGGACTGGGAGTGCTACTGCGGCAAGTACAAGCGCGTCCGCTTCAAGGGCATCATCTGTGAGCGCTGCGGCGTCGAGGTGACCCGCGCCAAGGTGCGCCGCGAGCGGATGGGCCACATCGAGCTGGCCGCCCCCGTGACCCACATCTGGTACTTCAAGGGCGTTCCGTCGCGCCTCGGATACCTGCTGGACCTCGCGCCGAAGGACCTGGAGAAGGTCATCTACTTCGCCGCGTACATGATCACGTTCGTGGACGAGGAGCGCCGCACCCGCGATCTGCCCTCGCTGGAGGCCCATGTCTCCGTCGAGCGCCAGCAGATCGAGAACCGCCGCGACGCCGACCTCGAAGCCCGCGCCAAGAAGCTCGAAACCGACCTGGGCGAGCTGGAGGCCGAGGGCGCCAAGGCCGATGTGCGCCGCAAGGTGCGCGAGGGCGCCGAGCGTGAGATGAAGCAGCTGCGCGACCGCGCCCAGCGCGAGATCGACCGGCTCGACGAGGTGTGGAACCGCTTCAAGAACCTCAAGGTCCAGGACCTGGAGGGCGACGAGCTGCTCTACCGCGAGCTGCGCGACCGCTTCGGCACCTACTTCGACGGTTCGATGGGCGCCGCCGCGCTCCAGAAGCGTCTGGAGTCCTTCGACCTCGACGAAGAGGCCGAGCGCCTCCGCGAGATCATCCGGACCGGCAAGGGCCAGAAGAAGACCCGTGCGCTCAAGCGCCTCAAGGTCGTCTCCGCGTTCCTCCAGACCAGCAACAGCCCCAAGGGCATGGTGCTGGACTGCGTTCCGGTCATCCCGCCGGACCTGCGTCCGATGGTGCAGCTCGACGGTGGCCGCTTCGCGACCTCCGACCTCAACGACCTGTACCGCCGCGTCATCAACCGCAACAACCGTCTGAAGCGTCTGCTCGACCTCGGTGCCCCCGAGATCATCGTGAACAACGAGAAGCGGATGCTCCAGGAGGCCGTCGACGCGCTGTTCGACAACGGCCGCCGCGGCCGCCCGGTCACGGGCCCCGGCAACCGCCCCCTGAAGTCCCTCAGCGACATGCTGAAGGGCAAGCAGGGCCGCTTCCGCCAGAACCTGCTCGGCAAGCGCGTGGACTACTCCGCGCGTTCCGTGATCGTCGTCGGTCCGCAGCTCAAGCTGCACCAGTGCGGTCTGCCGAAGGCCATGGCGCTGGAGCTCTTCAAGCCGTTCGTGATGAAGCGCCTGGTCGACCTGAACCACGCGCAGAACATCAAGTCGGCCAAGCGCATGGTCGAGCGCGGCCGCACCGTGGTGTACGACGTCCTCGAAGAGGTCATCGCCGAGCACCCGGTGCTGCTGAACCGTGCGCCCACGCTGCACCGCCTCGGCATCCAGGCCTTCGAGCCGCAGCTGGTCGAGGGCAAGGCCATCCAGATCCACCCGCTCGTCTGCACCGCGTTCAACGCGGACTTCGACGGTGACCAGATGGCCGTCCACCTGCCGCTGTCGGCGGAGGCCCAGGCCGAGGCCCGCATCCTGATGCTGTCCTCGAACAACATCCTCAAGCCGGCCGACGGCCGTCCCGTCACCATGCCCACCCAGGACATGGTGCTCGGCCTCTTCTTCCTCACCACGGACGAGGAGGAGCGCGAGGTCCGCGGCGAGGGCCGGTCCTTCGGCTCGACCGCCGAAGCGATCATGGCGTTCGACGCCCGTGAGCTGTCCCTCCAGGCCAAGGTCGACATCCGCTTCCCGGTGGGCACCATCCCGCCGCGCGGCTGGACGCCTCCGGCCGACGAGGACAACGAGGGCTACGGCACCTCGTGGCAGCAGGGCGACAGCTTCCGGCTGAAGACGACGCTGGGCCGTGCGCTCTTCAACGAGCTGCTGCCCGAGGACTACCCCTTCGTCGACTACTCCGTCGGCAAGAAGCAGCTCTCCGAGATCGTCAACGACCTCGCCGAGCGCTACCCCAAGGTCATCGTGGCGGCGACGCTCGACAACCTGAAGGCGGCCGGCTTCTACTGGGCGACCCGTTCCGGCGTCACCGTCGCCGTGACGGACATCGTGGTCCCGGAGGCGAAGAAGGAGATCGTCGCCTCCTACGAGGCCAAGGACGAGCGGATCCAGAAGCAGTACGAGCGCGGCCTGATCACCAAGCAGGAGCGCACGAACGAGCTGATCGACAACTGGACCCGCGCGACCAACGAGGTCGCCGACGCGATGAACGCGAACTTCCCGAAGACCAACCCCATCTTCATGATGGTGGACTCGGGTGCTCGTGGAAACATGATGCAGATGCGTCAGATCGCCGGTATGCGTGGTCTGGTGTCCAACGCCAAGAACGAGACGATTCCGCGTCCCATCAAGGCGTCGTTCCGCGAGGGCCTGTCCGTGCTGGAGTACTTCATCTCCACGCACGGTGCCCGTAAGGGTCTCGCCGACACCGCCCTGCGTACCGCCGACTCGGGTTACCTGACCCGTCGTCTGGTGGACGTCTCGCAGGACGTGATCATCCGCGAGGAGGACTGCGGCACCGAGCGCGGTCTGAAGCTGCGGATCGCCGACCGCGGCGCCGACGGTGTGCTGCGGAAGACGGACAACGTCGAGACGTCGGTCTACGCCCGGATGCTCGCCGAGGACGTCGTCATCGACGGCCGGGTCATCGCGCCCGCCAATGTCGACCTGGGCGATGTGCTCATCGACGCGCTGGTCGGCGCGGGCGTGGAGGAGGTCAAGACCCGCTCGGTCCTGACCTGTGAGTCCGCGGTCGGTACCTGTGCCTTCTGCTACGGCCGTTCGCTGGCCACCGGCAAGCTGGTCGACATCGGTGAGGCGGTCGGCATCATCGCCGCCCAGTCCATCGGTGAGCCCGGTACCCAGCTGACGATGCGTACCTTCCACACCGGTGGTGTGGCCGGTGACGACATCACCCAGGGTCTGCCGCGTGTCGTCGAGCTCTTCGAGGCCCGTACGCCCAAGGGTGTCGCCCCGATCTCGGAGGCGGCCGGCCGCGTCCGGATCGAGGAGACCGAGAAGACCAAGAAGATCGTCGTCACCCCGGACGACGGCAGCGACGAGACGGCCTTCCCGATCTCGAAGCGTGCCAAGGTCCTGGTCCACGAGGGCGACCACGTGGAGGTCGGGCAGCCGCTGACCTTCGGTGCGACCAACCCGCACGACGTGCTGCGGATCCTCGGCCAGCGGGCCGTCCAGGTCCACCTGGTCGGCGAGGTCCAGAAGGTCTACAACTCGCAGGGCGTGTCGATCCACGACAAGCACATCGAGATCATCATCCGGCAGATGCTGCGCCGGGTGACGATCATCGAGTCCGGCGACGCGGAGCTGCTGCCGGGCGAGCTGGTGGAGCGGTCGAAGTTCGAGACCGAGAACCGTCGTGTGGTCACCGAGGGCGGTCACCCCGCCTCCGGCCGTCCGCAGCTGATGGGTATCACCAAGGCCTCGCTGGCCACCGAGTCGTGGCTGTCGGCGGCATCCTTCCAGGAGACGACCCGGGTGCTCACCGACGCGGCGATCAACGCCAAGTCGGACTCCCTGATCGGCCTCAAGGAGAACGTCATCATCGGTAAGCTCATCCCGGCCGGTACGGGTCTGTCCCGCTACCGCAACATCCGGGTCGAGCCCACCGAAGAGGCCAAGGCCGCGATGTACTCGGCCGTCGGCTACGACGACATCGACTACTCGCCGTTCGGCACCGGCTCCGGCCAGGCCGTTCCGCTGGAGGACTACGACTACGGTCCGTACAACCAGTGAGTAGCCGCGGTGGCCCGGCCCTGACCGGCTGAGCCACCGCGTCCACCAACGAGTCGAAGGGCGGTCACCCCGTGCGGGGTGACCGCCCTTCGCGCTCTCCGGGGTCAGTGGCCGGTGAGCTGCCAGACCGCGAGGGCCAGACCGCTGCTCGCGGTCAGCGCGGCGATGCTGGCGAGGGGCCAGCGGGCGCGCTCCAGGGAGTCCAGCCGGGACTCCATATCGGCCAGCTGTTTGTCGGTCTGGTCGCTGCGCTGGACGAGCAGCGCGAGGGAGCCGTCGACCCGGGCGAAACCGGCTTCCAGGGTGCCGCGGAGCCGTTCCAGCTCCACGGCGACGCCGATACCGGCGCCCGACGGGGAATCGGGATCAGCTCCGGCCATCTGCGGCGCCCTCCGGAGCGTGCTCGGAGCGGTACCCGCCGAGCCGGGCGGGAAGCAGCCGTTGTACGGATGGGAGCGCCATGATCCTGGCCAGCGCGCCCGATACGGCCAGGGCGACGGCCACCCAGGGCAGGGTGGCGGGCAGCCCCGACGCGTCGACGATCGCGGGCAGAGCGACGGCGATACCGACCGCGGTCTGGAGGACCGTACGGGCGGTCCGCCGGGCGGCTTCGGACATTCCGCCTCCTTGAGGTGCGGGGGCCACCCGCCGGGGTGGCCCGGGTCTTACGGGGTGTGGGGGACCTTCAGGGCGTTCCAGGAGGCGGCTCCGGGCCAGCCGTCCGCGTCGGCGCCCCGGAATCCGAGCTTCCGTTGCCAGCGGGCGTACGAGCGGCGGTCCGCCTCGCTCCAGCGGGGGCCGGGGCCGACCGCGTACTCCCCGCAGCCCTCGGCCAGCAGCCTCCGCCCCATCGCGGTGATCACGGGCGAGCTGGGGGCGGCCTTGAAGAAGGCCGTACCGGGGAAGGGGTGGTGGCGGGGGCCGCCGGGTTTCGCGGGCCCGGTGGGCTTCGCCCCGAGCCTTCGCGCGATCCGGTCGCGCATCGACGGCATGGTGAAGCCGCGGGGGTCGATCTTCCGGTTCGTCCACTCCAGATGGCCGATCACGCTTTTCGCCGTCCAGCCGTGGGCGCGGCAGAGCGCGGCGGACGCCCGTTCGATGGCGTCGAGCTGGGCGGCGGGCCAGGGGTCCTCGCCGTCGCCGCGGTTGACGCATTCGAAGCCGTAGAAGTGGATGTTTCCGTCCACGGCGCCGGAGCTGCCCTGGTGGTGTGCCGGGGGCGGCGGGCGGGTGCCGTAGCTCTCGTCCGCGACGGCCCGCAGGACGCGGGGATCGCCGCCGCCCGCGTGGTTGGCGCGGCCGTTGCCGACCAGATGGACGCTGCCGTCCTTGGCGATCACGGCGTGGCAGAGGGGGCCGGGCAGTGTGGCGTGGCCCCGGAAGCAGAGGTCGACCGAGGCTTCGGTGCCGGAGGTGACGGTGTGGTGGACCATCACTCCGTGCACCGGGCCGAAGGCGCCGGCGTGGTCGCGGTGGTTGCCGCGCCAGCCGGGGCGTTCGACGACGTTCAGGCCCTCGGCGCGCAGCGCGGCGACCAGGCGGTCCGCGGTCAGCGGGGTGGCCATGGGGTGTCCTTACGTACGGTACGGGCGGGAGCCGGGCCCGGCGTCGGGTTCGGCGGCCCGCGGTGGCGGGGGAGCGGGACAGGGCGAAGGGGCGGGCGGGAGCCGCAGCTCGCCGCCGGGTGCGGCGACGGCCTGGTCCTCTGGCGCGGGTGGCGTTGCGGAGGCGGCGGTCATGACTGGCGGCCCTCCGCGTAGAGCACGCCCACGGCCGCCTTGCCGCTGCCCGCTGCGACGCGTCCTTCGACGTACAGACTGCTCCAGTCGTACGCGGCTCCGCCGTGCACGGCGGTCACCTCCTCGGTGATGGCGGCGCCGGTCGCCGTGACGACCGGGCCGAGCTGGACCGTCGTCCCGTCGGCCGCCAGATAGCGGACCCGGGCCTCGACGGTGGTGCCGGGGTCGGCCTGTACCCAGACCCCGATGGCGATCCGCGGGTGCTGGAGGTACATGCCGCCCTGGAGGACCCGGGTCCATGCGGCCGTGGTGACGGCGGTCGGCGCCGGGTAGAGCGGGATCGGGATGTACGGGCGGGCCAGCCCGCCGCCGGAGGCGTCGTCGCCGAGGACGACGTTCCCGGCCCGGTCCCGGGCGCTCAGTGTCTGGCGGCCGTCCCCGGCGCCGTACACACCAAGGGCGAGGGTGCCGTCCTCGCGGCGGATGAGCACGCCCTGCTGCTGGCTGCCGTCCTGGTTGACGCCGATGGAGCCCAGCGCGGCCAGTTCGGCGTCGGTGGCGTCGCGGACGCTGATCCGGCCGGCGTCGGCGACGGTCAGCGGGTTGGTGACCAACGTCAGCGCGGGCCGGGTGCCCGCCGCCAGCGACACCCGGTCCAGCCGGCGCCGCAGCTCGTGGATCAGATCGATGAGATCTTCGGGGAGCATGGGCATCAGCGGCGCTCCAGAAAGAGTTCGGCGGTTTCGGGGCGCCCCCGCTGCGGCGGGGTGATCTTGATCCCGACCACCCGGAACCGCCCCTCGAAGCCGTCGGGATGCCATTCGTCGGTGATCCGCAGCCGGACCGTCCGGCCCAGCAGTCGCGGCGGCAGCGGGAGACGGTCGTCGAGGCGGACGGTGATCTCGGGGATGACGACGGTGCCCCTGGCCCGGCGGAGCAGCATCACGGCGTGCCGCTCCAGTCGCCAGGGCCAGAGGACTTGCGGAAGATCGGCGCTGAGGTCGATCTGGGGCCAGCCCTCGGCGATCAGCTCACGGTCCGCGACCACCCGCGAGACGATCTGACGGCCTTCCTGGCTCGCGTTCCGCTCGATGGTGCCGCCCCGGACCCGGGCATGGGTGCCGCCGCGGGTGGCGTCCCGGGGAAAGGAGTAACCGAGGATCGAACCGGGCCGGTCGAGTACGAGGTCCTCCCCGCCCTGTTCCAGCTGGGGGGTGCCCAGCCGGAGCCGCTTCGTCCGTACCCCGGTGTCTGGGTTCCGGCTGACCTCGATGTACTGCTCGAAGCCGTTCTCGGAGTCGGCGATCTCCCGCAGCGCGTCGTCGACGACGATCTCGTCGGTGGCCCGCCAGGAGACCTCCAGCATCTGCCCGGACATCTCCTCGCCCACGACGACACCGATATCGCCGCCCTCGGAGTCCTGCATATAGGTCCACAGATCACGGGCGAAGGCGAGTTCGTCCTGCTCGCCGACGGAGACGAAGTCCCGGCGGATGCGCCGCCGGGCGGCGTAGGAGTCGAAGGTCGCGGCCTGGATCGTGAGGGACATCGCCCCCTTGTCGTCGGAGGTCAGCGTTGTCGTCCAGAGGATCCCGCCCCACCACAGATCCCCGCCGCGCTCCAGATAGACCGCGGTCCGGCCCTCCTGGAGGGCCTGGGCGCGGGCCGCCGTCGCGGCGTCGGGGATGGGGAGGGTGCCGGTGAGGGATCCCGTACGGCCGATGTAGTCGTCGACCTGGACGTCCCGCAGCGGGAGGGAGTCGAGGACCCGGTCGGTCCGCAGATCGCAGAACAGCACCCGGTAGGGGCTGACGGCCGTCACGCGGGGGCCGCCGCTTCGTAGGTGCCGCTGCCGACGATGTGGTCCTGGAGCTTCCAGTTCCACGGGAAGGCCGCGTCGATGATGCCGGGCTTCCCGGTGGTGCCGCCGCGCTGCTTGCCGGAGCTCATCTCGATCTCGAAGTAGGTGGTGCTGGTCAGCCGGATCCGGCCGACCGCGCGGTCCGGCTCGGTCGGGAGCTGGTCCTCTGTGTGCTGGAGTTCGACGAAGCCGGCGCTGTGGGCGGCCCTGGCCGCGGGCACCGGCAGGCTGAAGCGCCAGTTGGGGTTACCCGTGCGGAAGTTGGTGGTGGTGCCGAAGACCACCCGGAAGTTGAAGTGGACCATCGGGCCGTCCTGGACGTAGCGGCAGTCCACGGTCGCGTTGCCGAGCGACGGGTTGGTACCGCTCGAAGCGGTCCAGATCGGCGTCCAGGACCGCCAGACCGGCGGCTGCGGGTAGGGCTGCCAGACGCCGTTGGTGCCGCCCGTCCACCGCTCCAGACGGTCGCCGTTGTCGCGGTACTGGCCCTTGTACAGGCCGTCGAAGCCGCCGGTGGGCACGATGCCGCCGAGCGCCGCGGTCGGGTAGCGGCGGTTCTCGACCGTCCCCCAGTTGATCGAAGCGGCGTTCCGGCCGACCGTGACGACGAAGAGCGGGAGCGAGTTGGCCGGGGCGGACGGCGGCTGCGGATCGGTGACGGCGGTCGCCCCCTGGACCACCCTGATCACGGCCTGGGTGGCCCCCGAGGCGTCGTACGGGGCGTCCTCGACGGTCAGGTAGATCAGGTCCTTGCGGCTGCCGTCCGCGCTGCCCGGCGCGAGGGTGACGATCTCCGGATCGGTGATGGCGATCATGTAGGCACCCTGGCGGGCCGACGTCTGGATGACGGCCCGGCCCGTCATGATCCGGCACTGGAGGGCATTGACCCCTTCCAGTTCGAGCCCGCCGGGGATGACTCCGCCGCGGGAGGAGAGCGATCCGGTGGGGGTCAGTACGAGGGAGGTGGCGAGGCGGGTGTCCTCCTGGGTCTGGCCGGTGGGGGCGTGCCAAACGGTGCGAATGGTCATGGGGTGCTCCTCTGCGGGTCGTGGTGGTCGGTGCGATGGGCCGCGGGGGTCACCATTCGGCGCTGCGCCAGCGCACGGCGAGGGTCGCGGCCTCGGTCGAGGAACGCGGCCGGTAGGTCACCTCGTTGGTGCCGGGCTCCAGCGTGAACAGCTCCTCGGGGCTGCTGTCGGCCGCGGCGGTGTGGCGCCGGGACGCGGTGTCGTTGAGGGTCACGGCACCGCTGGAGGTGTCGACGGTCAGGACGTCGTCGACGCCCAGGTTGAGGCGGTAGTGCAGCTTCCGGCCGGTCCTGCGGTTGGTGATCACGGGGTCGGAGCAGGGGCCCCGCAGGGTGATGACGGGGTGGCTGGGCGCGCTGCCGTCGTTGACGACCGTGAGATCGCCGGTGACGGACGCCGCGCCCCAGGCGAGGGGCCAGGTCAGCGGCCAGCCCAGGCCCGTCACCGGCTGGGGCGCCCCGGTGGTCAGGGAGCGGGCCTCGACGGTGTAGCGGCGGGGGTCGGTGGCCACCCACTGGACGGTGACCCGGCCGACGCCCTGGGAGAGCAGATTGCGGTCGGCGGGCAGCACGCGCTGGCTGATTCTGGCCCGTACGGCGAGGGTCTCGCCGTGGATCCGTACCGCCAGCCACTGCTCGGCGTGGCGGAGCCCGAAGGCGCGGCGCAGGGTGCGCAGGGTGTCGACCGGGTCGGTGCCGGGCGCGGGCAGCAGCCAGATCTGGCCGCCGACGCGGCGGGGGCGGGCGTACTGCGTGCCGGGCCAGGAGCCGTGGGTGGTGGGGCGGTCGGCGTCGGTGGTGTCGGCGTCCGGGAGATCCTCCCAGCCGGTCAGTCCCTGGCGGTCGATCTCGTACGGGGTGCCGGGGCCGAGCAGCAGATCGCCCCACTGGATCTGCCCGTCGAGGCTGATCAGTGAGGCGGGGGCGGAGTCGGTGCCGATATCGGGGTTGAGGGGCGGGGCGGGTGTGGCCATGGGGCCGTCACCTCCGGTGCGAAGTCTGTGGGCGGCGCGGGGTGTGGCACGGCCGGCGCCGGGGGTTGCCCGTAAGGCGGGACGGGGCGGGGGCTACGCGGCGCGGGCGAGGAACAGCAGTTCGTCGGCGATCTCGTACGCACCGGCGCCGGCCGGCTCATGGAAGCTCTCCACGCGGCGGGGCCGCCGTACTCCCCGCCTGTCGCGGCCGTTCGGTTCCGCCGCCCGCAGTCCGGCGACATCGCCGAGCGGGGTGATGGAGCCGGGGAGGGCGCCGTGCGGGGGGCTGACGAGGCCGCCTTCGGCGAGGAAGCTGGTGATCTTCTTGCCGATGGCCTTGGGGTCGAAGAGCTTCTTGAAGTCGATATTCTCCCAGGCGTCGATCAGCCATTCGGCGAATTTGCCCGGGATCTGAAGGATTCCGCCGATGGTCCCCAGACCGTTGCGGACCGCGTCGGCGATGCCCTGCAGGGTGTCGACGGTGGCGTCCCGCACCTTGCCGAACTCCGGCGGGATCTTGTCCTCCAGCCATTCGGCGACCGGTTTGACGACGGCCTTGATGCCGTCCCAGGGGTCTCTGAACAGCTTGATGAGTCCGTTGGTCGCGTCCCGGATGCCGTCGCGGGCGGCGGCGAACTTGTCTTTGACGGTTGTCTTGACGGAGGCCAGAGGCTCCACGATCCGCTTACGGACGAATTCGATTCCGTCGGCGACCGCGGTCCGGGCCTTGCTGATGATCGGGAGGACGTTCTTCTTGATCCACTCGAAGCCCTCGCGGAGCTTGCCGAAGCCCTTTTTGATCAGGCGCTGTCCGGCTTCCGAGTTGAGGGCGAAGTCGATGATCAAGTCGATGATGATGACGACGGCGATGGCCGCGCCGCCGAATGGATTGGACTGCATGGCGATGGAGATCCCGACCATGGCCACGGCGCCCGCGGCCAGCCCGACACCCAGCCCGGTGAGCAGGGGGGACATCACACTCATGACCGAGCCGAGCGGATCGACGATCTTCCCGAAGCCGCCGCCGCTGTCGGCCAGGCGCTTCGCCGCCCGGCCGGACGACTTGGATCTCTCTCGGCTGTTCTTGAGCTGATCGGCCGCGATGCCGGAGTTCCGGCCGACGGCCTTGACCGGGGCGATGGAGGGAGTGGCCCGGGACTTGAGATCGGTCACCGCCGTCCCCGCGTTCCGGGCCGCGGTCCAGACCTTGTCGGCCGCGCCCTTGACCCCGCCGATGCGCTGGACAGCGGTCCGAACGGCGCCGACGGACTGGTTGTGCCAGTTCCGCAGGGTGTTCATCGGCGCGTTGACCCCGGCGAGCGGGTGGCCCGCCCGGGGGGAGGCGATCGCACTCATCCGCGGGCCTTCGCCAGGAACATCAGCGCCTTCGCCGTCGACCGCGGGTCACTGGTGGGCGCCGCGTGGTAGTGCTCGATATAGAACCCGGCCCCTGCGCCCGCCTGGGCGCGGGCACTCAGCGCGGTATGCCGCAGCAGCCGGTTCAGCTTGGACAGCGGCAGTACGGCTTCGGCCTCACCGGCCTCGGCGATGATCGCCGGTACACCGCCGGCGCGGGGCGCCACCACACCGCCCTCGGCCAGCCTGGGGATGCTGGGGATGTCCGGGATCCCCTTGCCGCCGATGCCCGGAACCCAGTCGGGGACCTTGAAGTCAAAGGAATTGACCTTGCCGATGGCGCTGTTGACGATGTCGATGACACCGTTGATCGGGCCCTTGACCGCGTCCTTGATCTTGCCGAAGGTCTTGCTCGCGGTGTCCTTGAGGCCTTCCCACTTGTTCTCCAGCTCGTCCTTGACATGCTTGAAGACCTTGGGGACCTTCCCGATGAACTCGCTGACGGGCTTGATATGCCCCTGGATCTTGTCCCAGATCTCCTTGACCTTGTCCCGGGCCGTGTTGAGGGGGTCCTCGATGCGCTTCTTGACGTTCTCGAAGCCGTCTTTGACGGATTTCCTGATCTTGCCGACGATGTCCGAGACCTTGTCCCGGGCCTTGTCGAACGTATCCTTGATGCGTTTGCCGAAGTCCTTGATGATCGGACCGACTTTTTTCCACACATCGTCGATGACCTTCTTGACTGCTTCGAAGGCCTTCTTGAGGATCTTCCGCATGCCCTCCGACTCGGTCGCCATCTGGACGACCTTCTCGATGAGCGGCATAAAGAGTTCCAGCAGGCGGGTGAAGATATTGCCCTTCATGGACTTGTTGAGCCCGTCCATGCCCTTCTTGGCGTTGTCCGCCCCGCCCTTGAACTTGCCGATGTTGGTGCCGCCGGTCTGACCCGACTTCCCGGCCTTGGCGACGGACTTCTCGGCGCTGTCGGCCCGGTCCTTGAGGGTCTTCAGCTCCGACGCGGCGTTCTTGGCGGCGTCCCGGAGCTTCTTGACCCCGCCTTCGCTGTTCTGTGCACCGGTTTTGAGGTTTCCGGCGGCGCGGTTGGCGTCGTCGGACTTCGTTTTGAAGTCCTTGAGCGCTGTGTTGGACTTGTTGAGCGCTCTTACCAGAGACATAGAGGTCTCCTCTTTTCTCCTGATGTCGCGCGGCCCGGCGTGGTACGCCGCGGCTGACGGCGCATCCGGCGGGCGCGAGTCCGGCCGGTCATTCGCCGAGGGCCTGTGACAGGGCGGTCACCTGCCGCTGGAGGCTGTCGAGCGAGGGCGTGGCCGTCGTGTTGTTGGTCACGGCCGTCCGGCTGTTCTTGAGCCGGTCCTCGATCTTGTCGACCCGGCCGACGAGCTTCGCCATGTCCCGGTTGGCGCGGTCCATGGGCGTCTGCCACGACTCGTCGTCGTCGGGGGCGGCGGTGGCATCCCGGAAACGCTGCCACCGGGAGCGCGGGGGGGTCGCCGGATCGGCGGGAGGCGGGGTGGTGGGAGGCGGGCGGCGAGAGCCGTCCTCGCCGGCCGGTGGGGGGGTGCTTCCGGGCGTACCGTCGCCGTCGCCCCCGTTGTCCTCGTCCTGCGGCGCGGGGGTAGTTCCCTCGTCCTCCCCGTTCGCGGGGTCCGCCGCGGAGTTCCTGTTCCGCAACCTCCTGACGAAGTTGTCGCCCTGCCACCACCTCTTGCTCGCGTTGGCGGGCCTGAGGATGGCATTCCGCTGAAACCAGTTATTGCCCTGCGCTGTGAAGTCCCCCGGGATGATCTCCAGCTTGAAGAGCGCGAGTCCGATGATGGGGGCGAGATACATCTCCGGGTTCTTCCACGGCTCCGCCTGGACCTCGAACTTGAGTTCCTGCTGCTGCTCCACCCACTTCTGGGTGGCGAACGGTTCTTCCTTCGTGCTGTCCTTGTCGAGGGCCTTCCGGATCTCCTCAATCGTCAGACAGGTTTTGGCTTCTGTCTTTTCAGTTTTCGGTGGCGGTTTGGGTTCGGATTTGGCGCCGGCGGGCTGGGCGCCGGATTCGCTGTTTCCCTCCGGAGGCGGGAGTGCGTTCGGTTCTGGCATGGCTGCTCCTGTACGGGTCAGCTGAAGAATCTGGCCAGCTCGGTGGGGCTGGGCGGGACCACGCCGGTGGTGTTCGCCGTGGCGTCCGCGGGCGGGCGGAGTGCCGCGTCAGCGCCGCCCTCGTCGCCCCGCCCGCCGGGCCGGGCCACGGGCTCAGGGGGCTCCGGCGGGTCATCGGAGTTGACGCAGGTGAACATCCAGTTGGCGATCGCCAGCTGGTCCACCGCCGCCGCCAGGAGGTAGTCCGTCACGGACCAGTCCGCCACCTCGCCGTTGATCGCCCGGTTGACGGCGCTCTCCCGCGGCAGGTGCTGGACGAGCGCCAGCAGCCGTCGGGACGAGAGCTCACCGCGGTGCCAGTCGAGCAGGTCGAGGTGGTAGTAGCGCAGCAGATCGGCTTCGAGTGCCTCGGCGTGTTCTTCGACGAACTCGACGAGGCTCAGTCTTCCCCCAGGCCGAGCCCGGTCTCCTTGCCGTACGCGTTGAGGACCGCCGCGATGTCCTGCAAGGTGATCTCGTGCTTGGCGAACCGGGCGAACTGCTCCTTGCCCATCAGCAGCGACAGCAGCCCGTCGACGTCGTTGTCGTCCAGCTTCTGCATCGCCTTGGCGGTGGCCCGGGTCAGCTCGGTGGGCAGATCGAAGGTCTCGTCGTCGATCCCGAAGGACCAGGTGCGGCCGGTGGCCTCCTGGCGCTGGGCGCGGGCGGCGTTGACGTCGAAGTTGGCCATCTGGGTTCCTCCTGAAGGAAGTAAGGGTGGGGAAACGCTCCTTGCCGGGCGGGGCCGGTCCGTCGAACGGACCGGCCCCGCCCGGTGCAGGGGTGTTACGGGGTGACGGGCGCCGCCGCGTACGCCGGGTCCTTCATGTAGAAGGTGGCCAGCGGGGCGGTCGCGCCCTGGGACAGCGCGGTGAAGGTGACCCCGAGCGACGCGGCCGACTTACGGGCCAGCTTCACGTCGTCGGCGGCGGTCACCTGGCCGCGGGGGATGACGAACCGGTAGGTGATGTCCTTGCCGTCGGTGAACTCCAGGCCGAGGGCCCGCTCGTCGAACGTCGGGCCGTCCGGGATGTCCAGGCTGAAGACCCCGGTGTTGGTGCCGACCGGCTTGACGTCGCCCTTCGAGCCGCCGATGAAGAACGGCAGGGTGTTCTCGTTGAACTGGAGCATCGCGAACTTCAGGGTGAGGTCGCGGTCCGAGTAGACGAAGCGGGCCGGGCTGATGGCCTGCCAGGTCTCCACCGGGTCCAGCTTGTCCTTCTTGGCGAAGGTGACACCGTCGGTCGTGGTGTAGCCGAGGTCCGTCCAGGCGTTGCTCCAGTCGCCCGCGGGGTTGGCGGAGAAGGTGGTCGGCGCGGCCGCGCCGACCGCGCCGACGAGGACGCGGCCGGTGCCTGCGACGCGGATCTCGGACGAGTTGTTCGACATGAACACTCCTTGTGTGTGATGGGTGCCCGGGCCTTGGCGGTCCGGGCGGGGTGCCGCGGATACGGCACAGGCCCCGCCCGGAGGGGGCGAGGCCTGGTCTGTGGGTGGGGGGAGGGGAGGGTCAGTTGGTGCGTACGGTCATGCGCAGTACGCACTGGTAGCGGTTGGCCCCCGCGTACACGAAGTCCGGCTGCCACCGCGGCCCGTCGGCCTCGCTCACATCGGTGATGACCGAGGTGCCCAGGGCCAGTCCGCGGGAGCGGAGCAGGACGGCACGTGCCGCGTTGGTCAGGACGTGCGCGGACGTCTTGTCCGGCCCGTAGACCTCCAGTTCGATCAGCGGCTGGTCGACATGGAGGTCCTCGACCCAGGCGCCGCCCCGCCGGGAGACGATGACGGCCCGCTGGGTGCCGTTGAATCCGGCGGGCGGGGTCTCGTCGACGACCGCGCCGCCCAGCTCGGGCCGGTTGCGCAGCAGGTCGACGACGATGGCCTCGATATCGGGGAAGGTGCTCGGGACGGGTGTGCTCATGACGGTTTCACTCCTGTTCGTACGAGCGGGTGCGGTGCGCACGGTGCGCGGGCGGGTGGGCACCGCCGCGTGCCCTGCGCTGTGCGGGCGTGGGTTGCGCCACCGTGCGGGTACGGCGTGCGGGTGGGCGCCACCGCCCGCGTCCGGTGTCCGTTCGGCGTGCGTACGGCCATTCCGGCGGCCCGTCCCGGCGGGAACCGGCGGAGAACGGCGGCGGAGCCGTGCCCGGGAGGGAGATCCGGAGGGATGCGGGCACAGCTCCGCCGCTGCACCCATGGTGATCGACTGCGCGCGAGCGCGCAACCAAATCGTGCGGGCGCGCACAAGAAGAGGCGGCCACCCCGTGGTGGGGTGGCCGCCTCTTTATCCTTCCGGCCGGGCCGTCAGCGGCGTCTGGTGGCGCGTTCCGCCGCGAAGACGTCCTCCAGGCGGTAGAGCCCGGCGCGGCCCCGGCGGCCCGCCGGGGCCAGATGACCCAGCTGGACCCATTTGCGGATGGTCGCCGGAACGACTCCGGCCTCCGCCGCGGCCAGCGCGCCGGTGATCAGCGGCCCCACTGCCGGAGCGCGCCGGCCCGCCGGGCCCCCGGCCCGTACCGCCGCGGTCATCGGCGGGCCCCTTCCGCCGCCGCGTCCATCGCCGCGGAGACCGTCCGCCAGCCCGTGCCCGGCGGGGTTCCGGGCGGTGGGCCGCCGGCCGACTCGTGCCAGGTGTGGCGGTGCGCCGGATCCGTACCGCAGGGGCACTCCTCCGCCCCGCAGCGGCAGCCCGGGTTCACACAGAGCACCGCGCGGCGGTCCGGGAAGGCCCGCAGCGACACCGAATCGCACCAGGGGCAGCGTCCGCCGACCCGGACCACCGGCTCCGGGTCCCCGAGCGCCCGGCCGCACCGGCCGGTCATCCGCCGGGCCTCGTCGCGTACGTGCTCCGCGAGATCGGGGTGGGCATCGAGCTCGTCCAGCAGCGAGGCGATCCGGGCCAGCCGCTGCGGCACCCGGGCATGGCGGGGGCGCCCGAGCCGGAGCCGGTCGTGCACCGCCTCGTCCAGTTCGACGACGCCGTCGGTGATATCGCGTACGGCGTCCGAGACGTGCAGCCGCAGCGGGGCGGACGGCCCGCCGGACGGGCGGCGCCCGGCGCCCGGCACGGTCGGCGGGCGTCTGCCGGGCGCCAGTTCGGTCAGCAGCTCCGGGAACCGGCGGTGGAGCGTCTCGATGTAGACGGCTGCGTCCTGCGTGACCGTGTTCAACGGTGCCTCCTGCTCATGGACTTCGACGGGCGACCCCTCCGGCGGGCCGGCGGGGTGCGTACCGCACGCCCCGCAGGGGATGCCGTGGATGCGTTGACTTCGGGTACGTCTGGGTAAGGAGAAGTGAATGCGCGTTTCACGCCGGCCGCGCCAGTCCGCCGGAAGCGTCGCCTCCCAAGGCAACGTGCGACGGCGCAACATAATGGCCGTGGAGCCGCACCAGCCGTCCGTTGCGCCAGAGGCGCCCGGCGCTGACGCCGTCGAAGTAGCTTTCGGCCGGGGCGACCGACTCTTCGCAGCGCCGGGCGACCGGACAGCGCCGACAGGCTTCCAGCGCAGGTCGGGCCTCTGCTTCCCGGCGCGCGAAGATGATCTGCGGCGGCAGTCCGGCGCAGGCGGCCGCGGTGCGCCACCGCGGCGAGGCAGGCGATTCGGACACGGTCATACGACGCCTCCAGGCGTGCGACGGAAGTGTTGCGACTTCGCACGGTGACATGTTGCGCGTGCGCCCGCAACTAACTTCGGCGTCAGTTGGTCCGTCAGGCCCGGCGGCTTGGGGCGTGGGAGTGCGCAATCACGTAATTCCTTGCGCGCAAGCGCGATAGTCTGAGGGTCGCTTCGGAGGGAGGCGACCCGAATATGACAGCCAGTGGCCTGGAACAGTTCGCCACCTGGATCGAAGACCTCATCCGCCGCCGTGGATACGACATCGACAGCCCGCGCGGCGGAGGCAAATCGCGGCTGGCCGACGAAGCCGGGGTGCACCGCGCCGCGATCACCCGGCTGCTCCAGCGGCAGTCCATGCCGGACCTGGAGACGACCCGCCGCCTCGCCCATGTGCTCGATGTGCCCGTACGGGACATGCTCATCCGCTCGGGCCGGCTCACCGAGGACGATCTTCCGCTTCCGCAGACCCCGGAGGCGGGGGCCGCGGCGGTGCCGGGGGAGCGCCGACTGACGCTGGAGGAGGCTGCCGCGGGGCTGGGCGTGCCCGCCGATCAGCGGGAGATGTTCATCCGGGTGGCGGGCCAGTTCCTGCCCCCCGAACCGGCGCGGCGGCGCGCGCCGATCGCCAAGGACTGAGGCGAGGGCCGGCCCGGGGGCGGGACCCGCTCGGGGGCGGACGCTCGCCGGTACTGGCCGGGCTCTCCGGCCGTGAAGTGACGGCCGACCGCAGCCGGCCGGCTGCCGTCCACTGCCTCCCCGGCCCGGTGCAGGGCCTTGCCGGTACGGGGCCCGTGCGGGCCCGGCGCGTCTCGGGACCGGCCCCGAAGGACTGGGGCGAGGGCCCGCCCAGGGGCCGGGCCCCGCTCCTGGGTGGTCGCTCGCCCGTACCGGCCGGGGCTCCGCCGTGCGGGACCCGCTCGGCCCGGCAGGTCCCCGAGGGCGGCCCGTGTCCCGGGTCGTGTCCGCGAAGCAGCGCCGTCGGGACCTGGGGCTCCCCCGGGGGGCGTGCCGCCGCAAGGCGAGGGGCTCCCCGGTGCCGGGTCGTGTCCGGGTGTACGGAGTACCCCGGCCCGGGGTACTCCGTACTCCGGCTCCACTCTGCCCGCACCCGTCACCGGCCCGCCGTGGGCCGGCGTGCCGCCGCAAGGCGAGGGGCTCTCCGGCGCCGGGTCGTGTCCGGGCGTACGGAGTCCCCGGGCCGGGTCTCCGCGGGCCCGGCCCGGGGC
This sequence comes from Streptomyces tsukubensis, assembly GCF_003932715.1. Lineage (NCBI taxonomy): Bacteria > Bacillati > Actinomycetota > Actinomycetes > Kitasatosporales > Streptomycetaceae > Streptomyces > Streptomyces tsukubensis. Next base: position 4,866,991 of record NZ_CP020700.1, read on the forward strand.
GCCCCGCCCCCTCGCCCCGTACGACCTGCCCGCCTCCACCCGGCCTCCACGGCCGGGCCGCCCGGTGGCGGAAGGCCGGGCTCCGGGGCTTCCCCGTCCGGTCGAAACCGGCTGTCAGTAAGCTGTCACCACCTGTTCCCCCGCATTTACGCAGGCCGGACACCCGTACGACGCGGGACCGGGCACGGGGGCGTCTCCCGGGGCGTTCTCGTCGTACGGCACACGAGCAGGCGGTCAGTGGACGACGGGGGTGGGGGCGGGCATGTCCGAGCGCGAGCGGTCGGCGGGGCGGGCGGCAGCGACCGCGGCATCCGCACCGTCCTCCTCCCGGCTCCCCGGCACCCCGTCCGACGGCGATCTCCCCGGACTGCTCGAACTGGTCGGACACCTGCTGGAAGCCCACTCCCCGGACCGGATAGCCGTGCTGCTGCGCGAGGAGCTCGACCGCAGGGAGGTCGAGGCGTACGCGATGGGCTGGCGGGACGCCGCCGCCGAGTACGCCCCCGCCCTGGAGGAGGCGCTCGCCGCGGCCGCCACGCGCCCGCTGAGGCTCGTCGACCGCACCCCGGGACAGGCCGCCGTCATCCCCTTCCCCCAGGACTTCCAGAGCCCGTCGGGGCGCAGCACCGGACACGGGGGACACGGGGGGCACGGGGGACCCGTTGATACGGGGGAGGGCCGGGCCGCGGAACGGGAGCGCGCCGGGGGGCGGACGCCCCGGGCGCACCGGTCCCGTACCGGGGTGCCGGACGGAGACGGCGAGGAGGCCGGGGACACCGGGCAGGCCGGGCAGGCCAGGCGCGGCGGGGAAGCGGAGGGCGGGCCCGAGGGGGGCGCGGCCGCGCAGCCCCGCCCCCAGCCCGGCTTCGCCGCGAAGAGCCGCAAATCGAAGGTTCCGACCATTCCCCCGCTCGGGACGGTCCGCCGCCCGCCGCGGGAACCCGAACCGCCCGCCGAAACGCCCCCCGGGGACCCTCCCGCCGGTGATCCGGACCACCCCGGGCCCTGAGGGCCGTCCCGTACGGTGGTGGTCCCGGCCCTTCCGGGCCCTCCGGCTTCCCGGGCCCGGCCCCGGCCCCGGCCCCGTACCACCCGGCGATCGGCCCGGAGGGGGAGTTCCGCGGCGTCCCGCGAGGTCCGGACCGCGTGGGCATTTGTTTTGACCCAGGTCCGTGCGATAGGTACGCTCAGACCTTGTGCCTGGGGTGTGCCTGGGCTCCTGTGCGTGTCCTCAACCGCATGCGAGCCCCTAGAACGGCCACCGCAATCTGCGCCCTCTCCGCTCTGCGGAGGAGCCCCGCAGCTTCGACACACCCGACCGCGTGGGTCGGTGACGTTCCAGGTTAGTTTCACGATCGGCACACAGAAACCGGAGAAGTAGTGCCTACGATCCAGCAGTTGGTCCGCAAGGGCCGGCAGGACAAGGTCGAGAAGAACAAGACGCCCGCACTGGAGGGTTCGCCCCAGCGCCGCGGCGTCTGCACGCGTGTGTTCACGACCACCCCGAAGAAGCCGAACTCGGCGCTCCGTAAGGTCGCGCGTGTGCGTCTGACCTCTGGCATCGAGGTCACGGCCTACATCCCGGGTGAGGGACACAACCTGCAGGAGCACTCCATCGTGCTCGTGCGTGGTGGCCGTGTGAAGGACCTGCCGGGTGTTCGCTACAAGATCATCCGCGGTTCTCTCGACACCCAGGGTGTCAAGAACCGCAAGCAGGCCCGCAGCCGCTACGGCGCCAAGAAGGAGAAGTAAGAATGCCTCGTAAGGGCCCCGCCCCGAAGCGCCCGGTCATCATCGACCCGGTCTACGGCTCTCCTCTGGTGACGTCGCTCATCAACAAGATCCTGCTGAACGGCAAGCGCTCCACCGCCGAGCGGATCGTCTACGGCGCCATGGAGGGTCTCCGCGAGAAGACCGGCGCCGACCCGGTCATCACGCTGAAGCGTGCGCTGGAGAACGTCAAGCCGTCCCTTGAGGTCAAGTCCCGCCGTGTCGGTGGTGCGACCTACCAGGTGCCGATTGAGGTCAAGCCCGGCCGCGCCTCCACCCTCGCGCTGCGCTGGGTCGTGGGTTACTCCCGCGCCCGCCGCGAGAAGACCATGACCGAGCGCCTCATGAACGAGCTGCTGGACGCCTCGAACGGCCTCGGCGCTTCGGTCAAGAAGCGTGAGGACACGCACAAGATGGCCGAGTCCAACAAGGCCTTCGCGCACTACCGCTGGTAGTCGCTACCCCCATCGAGACCGAGAGAAGACTGAGCCATATGGCCACCACTTCGCTTGACCTGGCCAAGGTCCGCAATATTGGGATCATGGCCCACATCGACGCGGGCAAGACGACGACCACCGAGCGCATCCTGTTTTACACCGGTGTGAGCTACAAGATCGGTGAGGTCCACGACGGCGCTGCCACGATGGACTGGATGGAGCAGGAGCAGGAGCGCGGCATCACCATCACGTCCGCCGCGACGACCTGCCACTGGCCGCTCGAAGACGTCGATCACACGATCAACATCATCGACACCCCGGGCCACGTCGACTTCACCGTCGAGGTGGAGCGTTCGCTCCGCGTCCTCGACGGCGCCGTGACCGTCTTCGACGGTGTCGCCGGTGTCGAGCCGCAGTCCGAGACCGTCTGGCGTCAGGCGGACCGCTACGGCGTGCCGCGTATCTGCTTCGTCAACAAGCTCGACCGCACCGGTGCCGAGTTCCACCGCTGCGTCGACATGATCAGCGACCGCCTGGGCGCGACGCCGATCGTGATGCAGCTCCCGATCGGTGCCGAGGCCGACTTCAAGGGCGTCGTCGACCTGGTCACCATGAAGGCGTTCGTCTGGTCCGCCGAGGCGACCAAGGGCGAGATGTACGACATCGTCGACATCCCGGCCACCCACACCGAGGCTGCCGAGGAGTACCGCGGCAAGCTTCTGGAGACCGTGGCCGAGAACGACGACGAGCTGATGGAGCTGTACCTGAACGGCGAAGAGCCGTCGGTGGAGCAGCTCTACGCGGCGATCCGTCGTATCACCATCGCCTCCGGCAAGTCGAAGGACACCACGGTCACCCCGGTGTTCTGCGGCACCGCGTTCAAGAACAAGGGCGTCCAGCCCCTGCTCGACGCGGTCGTGCGCTACCTCCCCTCCCCCCTGGACGTCGAGGCCATCGAGGGCCACGACGTGAAGGACGCGGAGCTGGTCGTCAAGCGCAAGCCGTCCGACGACGAGCCGCTGTCGGCGCTGGCGTTCAAGATCATGAGCGACCCGCACCTCGGCAAGCTCACGTTCGTGCGCGTCTACTCCGGCCGTCTGGAGTCCGGCACCGCCGTGCTGAACTCCGTGAAGGGCCGCAAGGAGCGCATCGGCAAGATCTACCGTATGCACGCCAACAAGCGTGAGGAGATCGAGTCGGTGGGCGCCGGCGACATCGTCGCCGTCATGGGCCTGAAGCAGACCACCACCGGTGAGACGCTCGCGGACGAGAAGAACCCGGTGATCCTGGAGTCCATGGACTTCCCGGCGCCGGTCATCGAGGTCGCGATCGAGCCCAAGTCCAAGGGTGACCAGGAGAAGCTGGGTGTTGCCATCCAGCGTCTCGCGGAGGAGGACCCCTCCTTCCAGGTCCACACCAACGAGGAGACCGGCCAGACCGTCATCGGCGGTATGGGCGAGCTTCACCTCGAAGTGCTGGTCGACCGCATGCGCCGCGAGTTCAAGGTCGAGGCCAACGTCGGCAAGCCGCAGGTCGCGTACCGCGAGACGATCCGCAAGGCCGTCGAGCGCGTGGACTACACCCACAAGAAGCAGACCGGTGGTACCGGTCAGTTCGCCAAGGTGCAGATCGCGATCGAGCCGATCGAGGGCGGCGACGCCTCGTACGAGTTCGTGAACAAGGTCACCGGTGGCCGCATCCCCAAGGAGTACATCCCCTCGGTGGACGCGGGTGCGCAGGAGGCCATGCAGTTCGGCATCCTGGCGGGCTACGAGATGACGGGTGTTCGCATCACCCTTCTCGACGGCGCCTACCACGAGGTCGACTCCTCCGAGCTCGCCTTCAAGATCGCCGGTTCGCAGGCCTTCAAGGAGGCCGCGCGCAAGGCAAGCCCCGTGCTTCTTGAGCCGATGATGGCCGTCGAGGTCACCACGCCCGAGGACTACATGGGCGATGTCATCGGTGACATCAACTCCCGCCGTGGCCAGATCCAGGCCATGGAGGAGCGGGCCGGTGCCCGGGTCGTCAAGGGCCTGGTGCCGCTCTCGGAGATGTTCGGCTACGTCGGCGACCTCCGCAGCAAGACGTCGGGTCGCGCGAGCTACTCGATGCAGTTCGACTCCTACGCCGAGGTTCCCCGGAACGTCGCCGAGGAGATCATCGCGAAGGCCAAGGGCGAGTAACTCACCCGAGTTCACGCTTTAGGCTTGTTCCCGGAGCTCTTGGGGCATTTCCTGCCGGATCGGCGGGAAGTGCCCCGGGCCCCGGTATCCCAGCAAAGATCACCTGGCGCCGATGAGTAAGGCGTACAGAACCACTCCACAGGAGGACCCCAGTGGCGAAGGCGAAGTTCGAGCGGACTAAGCCGCACGTCAACATCGGCACCATCGGTCACATCGACCACGGTAAGACGACCCTTACGGCCGCCATTACCAAGGTGCTGCACGACAAGTACCCGGACCTGAACGAGGCCTCGGCCTTCGACCAGATCGACAAGGCGCCCGAAGAGCGTCAGCGCGGTATCACCATCTCCATCGCGCACGTCGAGTACCAGACGGAGTCGCGTCACTACGCGCACGTCGACTGCCCGGGTCACGCGGACTACATCAAGAACATGATCACCGGTGCGGCGCAGATGGACGGCGCCATCCTCGTGGTCGCCGCCACCGACGGCCCGATGCCGCAGACCAAGGAGCACGTGCTCCTGGCCCGCCAGGTCGGCGTTCCGTACATCGTCGTTGCCCTGAACAAGGCCGACATGGTGGACGACGAGGAGATCCTGGAGCTCGTCGAGCTTGAGGTTCGTGAGCTCCTCTCCGAGTACGAGTTCCCGGGCGACGACCTGCCGGTCGTCAAGGTCTCGGCGCTCAAGGCGCTTGAGGGCGACAAGGAGTGGGGCGAGTCCGTCCTCAACCTGATGGCCGCCGTCGACGAGGCGATCCCGCAGCCCGAGCGTGACGTCGACAAGCCGTTCCTGATGCCGATCGAGGACGTCTTCACGATCACCGGTCGTGGCACCGTCGTCACCGGTCGTATCGAGCGTGGTGTCCTCAAGGTCAACGAGACCGTCGACATCGTCGGCATCAAGACCGAGAAGACCACCACCACGGTCACCGGCATCGAGATGTTCCGCAAGCTGCTCGACGAGGGCCAGGCCGGTGAGAACGTCGGTCTGCTCCTCCGTGGCATCAAGCGCGAGGACGTCGAGCGCGGCCAGGTCATCATCAAGCCCGGTTCGGTCACGCCGCACACCGAGTTCGAGGCCCAGGCCTACATCCTGTCGAAGGACGAGGGTGGCCGTCACACCCCGTTCTTCAACAACTACCGCCCGCAGTTCTACTTCCGTACCACGGACGTGACCGGCGTCGTGACCCTCCCCGAGGGCACCGAGATGGTCATGCCGGGCGACAACACCACCATGACCGTCGAGCTGATCCAGCCCGTCGCCATGGAGGAGGGCCTCAAGTTCGCCATCCGTGAGGGTGGCCGGACCGTCGGCGCCGGCCAGGTCATCAAGATCACGAAGTAAGTGATCCGACCTGGTAGCTCCTGATACGAGCTCCATAGGAGAGGCCCCGCACCGAAAGGTGCGGGGCCTCTTCGCTGTGCGGCGGGCGGTGGGGTTTCCGGGCCGGGGCTGCCCGGCCGGAGCGGGCGGGGTGCCTTCGGCGCGGGATGTGCGCGTACGGTACGGGCGGGCCCGGCGCCGCGCCCGGGACCCGCCCTCCGCTCGGGCTTCGCCTCAGCGGGCTCTGACGGGGACCGTCGCCGTGCCCACCGGGCGCATCACCCAGGGCTGGGCCGCCGCGTCCATCCCGACCGCCGCCACCGACGAGCCCGCCACGACCAGGCACGGGGAGTCGAGGGAGCCCGGCCGCCGGACCCCGCCGGCCCGGCCGACGAGCTGGACCCGTCCCGTACGGTCCCGTCCCACCAGGACCGGGGCTCCCGCGACCGATACGGCGCCCACGGGCCCGTACCCGTCCATACCGGCCGTCGTCCGCACCGGGGCGGCCGCCGGGGCTCCGGCCTCGTCGTGCCCGGCGTCCTCGGCCCCGCCAGGCCCGTCGAGGGTCACGGAGATCAGCCGGGCGGAGGCGGGCCTGCGGTAGTACAGCTCGACCCGGCCCGCGGGCAGCGGTACGGCGGTCACCTCGTCGCCCGGCGTCGGCAGCGCACCGCCGCTCCCGGCCCGGAAGGTGACCGGAGCGCCGGGCTCGTCCTGCGTCCAGTGGTGCACCCCGCGCCGGGCCGCGGCGAAGACGTGCACCCGGCCCTTGCTGTCCGCGATCGCCGACAGACCGTCCTGGACGTCCGATCCGCCGAGGTCGTGCCAGCCGCCCCAGGAGCCGTCGGCCGCCCGGATCCGGCTGCTGATCCCCTTGTCCGCGTTCCGTACGAACAGATGTACCCGCCCGTCGCCCCCGGTCACCGCCACCGGAATGCCGATGCGACGGCTCCGGTCGTCGGTGTGCTCCGGATTGCCGAGCCCGTTCCAGGCGCGGAAACCGCCGCCGCGCACGGTCTGCTCCAGCAGGACGATCTCCCGCCGGTTCTCCGCGCCCCGGCCCCCGATCGCCGCGAACCGCAGCCCGAACAGCAGCAGCCGCCCGTCGGGGAGGGCGGTCTGCCCGAGTACGGGCGCCAGCGGACCCCCGCCGAGGTCGGTGGGCTCGGTCCACCGCCGGCTGCCCGGCGCCGTCTCGCGCCAGCGCACCGCGCGCAGCCCGAGGACGCCGTACGCCGTGAGCCGCCCGTCCTTCTCGGCGACCGCGACCGGGCGCGGGCCCGGATAGCGGTGGTGGGTGGAGCGGACCCAGCCCTTCTTGTTGCGCAGCGGCCGTACGCCGCCGACGGCGTAGTCGCCGCAGCCGGACGGATTCCCGCACGCCCACTCCGGGTCGCCGCCGTACGGGACGAGGTGGGACGCCTTGGTCTTCAGCACCTGCGGCGGCAGGTTCTTCGGCCAGTGCCGGTTGTAGTAGCCGCGGAAGGACGTCGCCACGAAGCCGGGCACCCGGCCGCCGTCGCCGGTCGCGTCCCGCACCCAGCGGATCATCGCCGCCCAGCTGAAGCAGGCGGTGGCGGTGTGGTCGCCGTGGTCGGAGTAGCCGGGCTGCTCCGAATCCTTCTTACGGGTCCGCTCGTCGCTGTGCTGGATGTCCGGGTCCGGGTCCAGGGTCTGGACGACCGTCGGCCGGTACTGCTCCATCAGCCCGACGAGGACGTCGATCAGCCCGTCGTAGGTGTACGGGGAGCTGCGGCGCAGCGGCGAGTCCGCGGGCACCACGCTCTGCACGCCGATCCCGCCGCGGTCCTTCCACAGCCCGGGCAGCGCGTTGCGGCGCCGCCGGGTGTGCATCGGCAGATTGAGGAAGATCAGCTCGACGCGGCGGTCGCCGTTGGTGAGGGTGTTGATCTCGGCCTGCCGGTCGCCGCGCAGCGCGGCCACGCCCTTGGTCCACGGGGTGAACTTGTCGAGTCCGAGCAGGGTGGCGTACGCCTGCCGCAGGCCCTGGTGGCGGGCGGAGGCGTAGGCGGGGCGGTCGGGGACGGGCGGGGCGGCGGAGCCCGGTATCAGGTTCCGTCCGTTGTGCTCGCCCGCGGTGACGTACACGCAGACCAGCGGCACACCCGCGTCCAGCATCTGCTGGGTGTCCGGGTTCATGAAGTACAGGTCGTCGTCGGGGTGGGCGAGGATCTGCATCAGCTGGGCCCGGCGGCTGCCCGCTATGGGCATCCCGGGCGCGGGGTCCGCGGTCGGTACGGAGGTCCGGCCCGGCGGCATCGAACAGCCCGCGGCACCCGCCCCGATCCCGATGAGCACCGACAGGGCGGCGACCACCGTACGGCGCCGGGGGCGACGCGCCCCGCCGTCCCCGCCCGGGTCCGGGGCGTCACCGGGACGCACCGGGGCAGGGGTGATTGCTGCGTGCATGTTGTTCTGCTCCGTCCGCTCCCCGGCAGCGGGCAGGCTGCCCCCGTGGGCGTGCTGAATACCGTTCCGGTGATGTGTTCGATCTGGCGAAAGGGCTGGTCGGACCGCTCCCGCGATCATCTAGACGGATAATCGTGAGTTGAGGTTGCCCCTGCTCGCGGCAATCCGCGACTTTTGCTGCGCCGGGGGTGTCATGGGGTGTACGGCCCCGGCGGAAGGCCCTCGCACACTCCCCCGCACACTCCCCCGCACACGACAACGCCGCACCGGCCCGGAGCCGGTGCGGCGCTGTGATGCAGAGGGGGTCAGTCCTGGGGCTCGTACTCCTCGATGAACAGCTCCTCGGCGCTGGTGACCGTGAGCACCCGGTCCCACCAGACGTCGAGCACATCCAGGTCGGAGCAGTCGGCGATCCGCTCGCGGTGGTCGTCGGCGACGGGGAGGCCGCGCTTCTCCAGCACGCTGAGGATCAGCCGGGACCGCTCTTCCGCCTGACCCGCGGCGACGCCCTTCAGGAACGACTTCTCCAGCATGGTTCCCCGGCCGGGGAAGTACGTGCCTACGGCCATCAGATTCCTCCAGTGAGCTCCGGCCGGGGTGTCCCCCAGGCCGATTTCCAGCAGTTCGGTGAAGTAGTCACCGGATTCGCCGTCGGCGGCGGCGGATCCGAGCGCGGAGGCCAGCGCCTCCAGTATGGCGTTGGACTCCGGGTGGGTGGTATGGGTCATCGCGGAGAGGGTGGCGAGCGCGAGGTGCTTTCTCGCCTCCTGCGCGCTGGTGATCACCGGCAGGTTCTCCGGGCCGAGGACCATGGGGCGGGTGCTGAGCGCGGTCCACCCCTCCACCCCGGTGGTGAAGGGCCCGGCGGCCCACCGTGCCGTGGCCCGGTCCCGGCAGACGACCAGCAGCAGGGCCGGCATCCGGTGCTTGGCCGCGAGGTAGGCGAGGTAGTACGTCCAGCTCGCGGCCTTCTCCGGATCGCGCCGGCTCTGTGCCTCGACGGCCAGCAGAAAACGCTCGCCGTCGGAGGACTCGACCCGCAGCAGACTGTCGACCCGGCGTTCGAGCGGCCGGATCTCGGTGACATCGCCCGTGAGCACCTCGACGGAGGTTTTCTCGGGCAGGGGGACGCTCAGGGCCCGGAAGACCGGGGCGAGCAGTTCGGGTCGCTCCTGGAAGATCCGGTGTGCGGCCTCGTGGGAGGAAGTGACCATGGCGGGGACGCTAGGGCCGACCGGATCGTATATTCATGTCAATCACTGCATCTTCATGCGAACGGGTGATCGCTGGCCGCACGGTTGACGGAGCCGTCGGCAGTGGACCACGGGGACTCCAGCGACGCCAGGACGCCGAAGTGGTCCGAGGGGTACAGACCGTCGGAGTCCGGGACGGTGCCGGTCAGCACCGCACGGACGGTCCGGTGGCGGCCCCGCAGGAGGACGCGGTCGATCCGGCCCGGCAGCCCGGTCAGCGAGCCGACGGCCGCCAGCGGATTGACCCGCGGGTCGAAGGTCGGAGCATCCGGGTCGCCCCCGTCACGAGCCCGGGCCTCCGGCCAGGCGTCGCGCATCGCCAAGGCGTCGGCGGGCAGCGCGGTGACGTCGTTGAAGTCGCCCGCCAGGACCACATCGCCCGGGACGGCCGCGAGCGCCTCGGAGACCGCGCCCAGCTCCGCGCGCCGCCGGGCCGCGGCACCGGGGGAGTGGTCGCTGGTCAGATGGGTGGTGGCGACGGTCACCGGGCCGTCCGCGGTCTCCACGACCATCGCGAGCAGGGCCTTGTGCGTGCCCAGGACGTGCCGGGCGGTCTCGTACACCGGCAGCCGGCTCAGCAGCGCCAGCCCGTACGCGGAAGCCTCCCGGCACCCCGGCGCGATCGCCCAGCCGCCGTCCCGCAGCAGGTCGTACAGCGGCCGTTCCACCTCCTGGAGCGCGATCACATCCGCATCGGCGGCCCGCAGGGCGGCCACGAGCAGGGGGCGGCGGCGGGCGGTGGCGATGCGCTCGGCGTCGTACCGTTCCCACAGGGTGTTCCAGGTCAGCACCCGCAGCCCGGAACGGGCCACAGGCACCGCGGCGGGCGATCCGGTGACCGTGACGGGCTCGAACAGCGGCGGCAGCAGCCGCCGCGGCACCCGGGCCCGCCCGGCGTCCGTCCCGTCCAGCAGGTCCGCGCCGCTCGCCCGGTCCCAGACGCGTTCCCCGTCGGCCTCGAAGTACAGGATCCGGTGCCAGGGGACGTCCCCGCCGGGTACGAAGGAGGTCAGCGGGGTCCGCTTCGGCCCGGTGCCGCGCTGGGCGATCCCGACGACGAAGCGTGCCGGGTCGAAACGGGTGTCCCACCGGAGCCGGTGGTAGATGTGCTCACTGGTCCGCATCCGCGCCCCCGGGTCCGTAGCCGTCGGTGTCCTCGACCGTGCCCGTCGCGCCGATGTACCGGGTCCGGTGGGCCTCACCGGGGTACGGGGGTGTGAACCGGCGCAGTTGGCGCTCCAGCACCGCGGGCGGGACCGGATGCTCCCGGACCCCGTTCCGCCGGACCAGCTCCGTGCCGTCGACGAGGACGACCGCATGGGTGATCAGCGCACTCCGCCGGGTCGCGACGGCGTGCACCGGGGCCCGCTGCCGCCGGTCCAGGGACGTCGCGTCCCAGACCACGGTGCCGCCCTCCGCGAGGGCCCGGTCCAGCCGGTCGAGCCCGCGCCGCAGGATCGCGCCGTTCGACCGCTGGTCGGTCCGGGAGCCGGCCTCCTCGCGCAGTGCGTCCAGGGAGATCCGCCGGTCGGCGCGGACCGTCCGGGCGTAGGTGCTCTTGCCGCTCCCGGACGGGCCCACCAGCTGGACCAGCTCGGGGAAGCGGCCGTCGCGCCGGCGCCAGGTCGCCGCCTCCGCGTCCCAGGCGCCCGAGATCCGGCCGTCGGCGTACGCCTCCCGGGCCTCCGCGCGGCAGCGGTCACCGGCCCCGGGCGGCAGTCCGTCGAAACGCCACGACTCCCACGGCGCGGGCGTTTCGAACAGCCCGGCGTCCTCCGCGTACAGCGCCGACCAGGCGGTCTGCTCCCGGGCCTCCTCGGTCGGTGCCAGGGCGGCGGCGACCGTATGCAGGACGCGGGGGTCCGCCGCGTACGCCATCCGGATCAGACCGCCGCGGCGCTCCCCGTCCGGGAACGGGCGATACAGCCTCGGGAAGAGCCCCACCAGATCGGCCGTGCGGCGGGCGGTACGCATGCCCACCGCCGGGGCCAGCCGCCCGGCCAGCCCGCCGCGCGGCCGGGCGTGCAGCAGCAGCCCGAGGGCGGCGGTGAGCCGTTCCTCCCCGAGCAGCCCGAGCCCTTCCGCGGCGGCGGGATCACCGAGCGGGTACGGGGGCTCGGCCCCGAGGCCCGCGGCCGCCGCCAGCTCCGCCGCCCCCACGGCGGCCCCGGAGCGGACGTCCCACAGCGCCGCCCCCGGGGACCGGCCGTTCGGGACGACGGCGGAGTGCATCCAGTGGCGGCCGGTCCTGACATGCCGGGGCCGCACCCATTTGGCGACCCGGGTGCCGAAGTCCGCGGTGCCGAAGCCGTCGGCGGTACGGACCACGTAGCCCTCCTGCCGCCGGGTGTCGATCCGCAGCCCGCGCAGCGCCCGCTCGTCGTACACGCCGCGCCACAGGACGGGCGGTACGGGGATCCCGAGGCCGCGCAGGAAGGCGGCCGTCCGGTCCCACGGCAGACAGCGGCCGCGGTCGTCCCAGACGGAGAAGCCGTAGAAGTAGCCGTCGAGGGCGTCGTACGCGAGGGAGTGCCGGGCGTACACGTTCTCGCCGCAGATCCGCCACCCCGCCGGAATCGCCCCGCCCACCCGCCCCTGGAGGGCCTTCGCCCAGGTCCGGGAGGGATGGTGGCCCGAGTCGAGGGAACGGGCGTGGAGTCCGTCCGCGTACAGCGTGGTGTTCTCGCCGTCGAGCTTCTCGGTGACGACGATCTCCCGCCCGGCGAACGCGGCCGGACCGGTGATCCGTACATCGTCCGGGGTCGCCCCGGGTGACCAGGGCAGATGCGGGGTCCGTGGATAGTGCGTACGCATGAGGAGCCCCCCGGCCGGTGATCAGGAGCCGCCCACTGTAGAAACGGGGGCCGCCGCTCCACGAGCGAATTAGCCCCTGTCCGCTCTCCACCGGTCCGGCCGGCCCTTCGGGCCCTCGGCGGAGGCGTGGATTCCGGGAGTCTTCGGGGCTCGCCCGGGTGCGCCGAGGTTTGACAAGGGAAGCCCCCGGGGTACGCTTTCCGGCTCGATTGGCCAGGTCGCCGACCCGTGTGGCAGACTGTCCGGGTTGCTCGGTTGAGTGCCGATGCTGCGCGCCTCCCGCCGGGAGGACCGGAAGCGAGTCCCACAGTACTCGTCGTCCCAACTGCCCCGAAGGCCGTCAGGCCCCAGGGCAGCGCTGGGACGGACGTACGGGAATCTTCCGGGAAGTGTCAGCGGGGTACCGACCAGGCACCCGGTGGGTGGTTCTCCCCCGGCGCGCGGGCCAGGCCCGCACCCCCTTGGTTGGGATGTCCTGCGGACATCTGCGTAGAGGGAGTGCGACACGCCCGACCGCGTGGGTCGGAGAGAACCGCATCAGCCCTCCGGGTTCCAGAGCGTTTACACAAGAGACAGGACTACTGAGTAGCCATGGCGGGACAGAAGATCCGCATTCGGCTCAAGGCCTACGACCACGAAGTCATCGACTCCTCGGCGAAGAAGATCGTCGAGACGGTGACGCGTACTGGTGCGTCGGTCGCGGGCCCGGTGCCGCTGCCCACTGAGAAGAACGTGTACTGCGTCATCAAGTCGCCGCACAAGTACAAGGACTCGCGCGAGCACTTCGAGATGCGTACGCACAAGCGCCTGATCGACATCCTCGACCCGACGCCCAAGACCGTTGACTCGCTGATGCGCCTGGACCTTCCGGCCGGCGTTGACATCGAGATCAAGCTCTGAGAGGCGCGGAAGAGATGGCAAAGCAGATCAAGGGCGTCCTGGGCGAGAAGCTCGGCATGACCCAGGTCTGGGACGACAACAACCGTGTCGTCCCGGTGACCGTCGTCAAGGCCGGGCCGTGTGTCGTGACCCAGGTCCGTACCAATGACCGCGACGGCTACGAGTCGGTCCAGATCGCCTTCGGCGAGATCGACCCGCGCAAGGTGAACAAGCCCCTCAAGGGCCACTTCGCCAAGGCCGACGTGACCCCCCGCCGCCACCTGGTGGAGCTCCGTACCTCCGACGCCGCCGAGTACACGCTCGGCCAGGAGATCACGGCCGAGGTCTTCGAGTCCGGCGTCAAGGTCGACGTCACGGGCAAGAGCAAGGGCAAGGGCTTCGCCGGTGTCATGAAGCGTCACAACTTCAAGGGCCTCGGCGCCGGTCACGGCACCCAGCGCAAGCACCGCTCGCCCGGTTCCATCGGTGGCTGCGCCACCCCGGGCCGTGTGTTCAAGGGCCTCCGCATGGCGGGCCGCATGGGCAACGAGCGGGTCACCACCCAGAACCTGACCGTTCACGCCGTTGACGCGGAGAAGGGCCTGCTGCTCATCAAGGGCGCGGTTCCTGGTCCGAACGGCGGCCTCGTCCTGGTCCGCACCGCGGCCAAGGGGGCCTAAGGGACTATGAGCACCATTGACATTCTGTCGCCCGCGGGCGACAAGACCGGGACCGTCGAGCTCCCGGCCGAGATCTTCGACGCCAAGGTCAGCATCCCGCTGATCCACCAGGTCGTCGTTGCGCAGCTCGCCGCTGCCCGCCAGGGCACGCACAAGGTGAAGACGCGTGGCGAGGTCCGTGGTGGTGGCAAGAAGCCGTACCGCCAGAAGGGCACCGGCCGCGCCCGTCAGGGTTCGACCCGCGCCCCGCAGTTCGCCGGCGGTGGCGTCGTCCACGGCCCCGTGCCGCGTGACTACTCGCAGCGGACCCCCAAGAAGATGAAGGCCGCCGCCCTCCGCGGTGCCCTCTCCGACCGGGCCCGCCACTCCCGCATTCACGTCGTCTCCGGCGTGATCGAGGGTGAGATCTCCACCAAGGCCGCCAAGACGCTGTTCGGCAAGATCTCGGAGCGCAAGAACCTGCTCCTGGTCGCCGACCGCTCCGACGAGGCCGCGTGGCTGTCCGCCCGCAACCTGCCCCAGGTGCACATCCTGGAGCCGGGCCAGCTGAACACGTACGACGTGCTCGTCTCCGACGACGTGGTCTTCACTCAGGCCGCTTTCGAGTCCTTCGTGTCCGGGCCCGCCAAGGCCGTCGAGACCGAAGGGAGCGACGCCTGATGTCCGAGAACACCACGGCTGTCGTCACCAGCAAGACCTTCACGGACCCGCGCGACCTCCTGGTCAAGCCGGTTGTCTCCGAGAAGAGCTACGCGCTGCTGGACGAGAACAAGTACACGTTCGTCGTCGACCCGCGCGCCAACAAGACCCAGATCAAGCAGGCCGTCGAGGCGGTCTTCTCGGTCAAGGTCACCGGGGTCAACACGATCAACCGCCAGGGCAAGCGCAAGCGCACCCGCACCGGTTTCGGCAAGCGCGCCAACACGAAGCGCGCCATCGTGACCCTCGCCGAGGGCGACCGTATCGACATCTTCGGCGGTCCGACCTCCTGACGGAGGTTGGAGCGTCTGGATAGTCCGGATTCTTCCGAGGACTGAGAGACAATGGGTATCCGCAAGTACAAGCCGACGACCCCGGGCCGTCGTGGCTCCAGCGTCGCCGACTTCGTCGAGATCACGCGGTCCACGCCGGAGAAGTCGCTGGTCCGCCCCCTGCACAGCAAGGGCGGCCGTAACAACACCGGTCGTGTGACCGTCCGCCACCAGGGCGGTGGCCACAAGCGCGCCTACCGAGTGATCGACTTCCGTCGTCACGACAAGGACGGCGTGCCGGCGAAGGTCGCGCACATCGAGTACGACCCGAACCGCACCGCGCGCATCGCGCTGCTCCACTACGCGGACGGCGAGAAGCGCTACATCATCGCCCCCCGTGGCCTGAACCAGGGCGACCGGATCGAGAACGGTCCGGGCGCCGACATCAAGCCCGGCAACAACCTGGCGCTGCGCAACATCCCGGTCGGTACGACCATCCACGCCATCGAGCTGCGGCCCGGCGGCGGTGCGAAGTTCGCCCGTTCCGCGGGTGCCTCCGTGCAGCTGCTGGCGAAGGAGGGCCCGATGGCCCACCTGCGCATGCCGTCCGGTGAAATCCGCCTGGTCGACGTCCGCTGCCGCGCCACGATCGGCGAGGTCGGCAACGCCGAGCAGTCGAACATCAACTGGGGCAAGGCCGGCCGTATGCGCTGGAAGGGCGTCCGCCCGACCGTCCGCGGTGTCGCGATGAACCCGGTTGACCACCCGCACGGTGGTGGTGAGGGCAAGACCTCCGGTGGACGCCACCCGGTCAGCCCGTGGGGTCAGAAGGAGGGTCGTACTCGTTCTCCCAAGAAGGCGAGCAACAAGTACATCGTCCGCCGCCGCAAGACGAACAAGAAGCGCTAGGAGCGGGTTTAGATGCCGCGCAGTCTCAAGAAGGGGCCCTTCGTCGACGACCACCTGATCAAGAAGGTGGACGTCCAGAACGAAGCAGGCACCAAGAACGTCATCAAGACCTGGTCCCGTCGCTCGATGATCGTCCCGGCCATGCTGGGCCACACGATCGCGGTGCACAACGGCAAGACCCACATCCCGGTGTTCGTCACCGAGTCGATGGTCGGCCACAAGCTCGGCGAGTTCTCGCCGACGCGCACCTTCCGCGGCCACGTCAAGGACGACCGGAAGTCGAAGCGCCGCTAACGCGGGGTGTGAACGACTATGACGAACGTGTCAGACACTGAAGGGACAACCATGGAAGCCAGGGCCCAGGCGCGGTACATCCGCGTCACGCCCAT
The DNA here is from genome assembly GCF_003932715.1 of Streptomyces tsukubensis. NCBI lineage: Bacteria > Bacillati > Actinomycetota > Actinomycetes > Kitasatosporales > Streptomycetaceae > Streptomyces > Streptomyces tsukubensis. The sequence goes on from NZ_CP020700.1 coordinate 4,883,031, forward strand.
GAAGGCCCGCCGCGTGGTGGACCTCATCCGTGGCATGGACGCCACGGAGGCTCAGGCGGTCCTGCGTTTCGCCCCGCAGGCCGCGAGCGAGCCCGTCGGCAAGGTGCTGGACAGCGCCATCGCCAACGCCGCGCACAACTACGACCACCCCGACGCCTCTTCGCTGTTCATCAGCGAGGCGTACGTGGACGAAGGCCCGACCCTGAAGCGGTTCCGTCCGCGCGCCCAGGGCCGCGCCTACCGGATCCGTAAGCGGACCAGCCACATCACCGTGGTCGTCAGCAGCAAGGAAGGAACCCGGTAATGGGCCAGAAGGTTAACCCGCATGGGTTCCGGCTCGGCATCACCACGGACTTCAAGTCCCGCTGGTACGCCGACAAGCTGTACAAGGACTACGTCAAGGAAGACGTCGCCATCCGCCGGATGATGACGTCCGGCATGGAGCGCGCCGGCATCTCCAAGGTCGAGATCGAGCGCACCCGTGACCGTGTGCGGGTGGACATCCACACCGCACGTCCGGGCATCGTCATCGGCCGCCGCGGCGCCGAGGCCGACCGCATCCGCGGCGACCTGGAGAAGCTCACCGGCAAGCAGGTGCAGCTGAACATCCTTGAGGTCAAGAACCCCGAGGTGGACGCGCAGCTCGTGGCCCAGGCCGTGGCCGAGCAGCTCTCCTCCCGTGTGTCCTTCCGCCGCGCCATGCGGAAGAGCATGCAGTCCGCCATGAAGGCGGGCGCCAAGGGCATCAAGATCCAGTGCGGTGGCCGCCTCGGCGGCGCCGAGATGTCCCGCTCGGAGTTCTACCGCGAGGGCCGTGTGCCGCTGCACACGCTCCGTGCGAACGTCGAGTACGGCTTCTTCGAGGCCAAGACCACCTTCGGCCGTATCGGCGTGAAGGTCTGGATCTACAAGGGCGACGTCAAGAACATCGCCGAGGTCCGCGCCGAGAACGCCGCTGCCCGCGCCGGCAACCGCCCGGCTCGTGGCGGCGCCGACCGCCCGGCCGGCCGTGGTGGCCGTGGTGGCGAGCGTGGCGGCCGCGGCCGCAAGCCGCAGCAGAACGCCGCTGCCGAGGCCCCCAAGGCCGACGCCGCTGCCGCTGCTCCGGCTGCTGAGAGCACCGGAACGGAGGCCTGACCGCCATGCTGATCCCCCGTAGGGTCAAGCACCGCAAGCAGCACCACCCGAAGCGCAGCGGTATGTCCAAGGGTGGTACGACGGTTGCGTTCGGCGAGTACGGCATCCAGGCCCTCACGCCGGCGTACGTGACCAACCGCCAGATCGAGGCGGCTCGTATCGCGATGACCCGCCACATCAAGCGTGGCGGCAAGGTCTGGATCAACATCTACCCGGACCGCCCGCTGACGAAGAAGCCCGCCGAGACCCGCATGGGTTCCGGTAAGGGTTCCCCCGAGTGGTGGATCGCGAACGTCAAGCCCGGACGGGTGATGTTCGAGCTGTCCTACCCGAACGAGAAGATTGCTCGTGAGGCGCTTACCCGCGCTGCTCACAAGCTTCCGATGAAGTGCCGCATCGTTCGGCGCGAGGCAGGTGAGGCGTGATGTCGGCCGGAACCAAGGCGTCCGAGCTGCGCGAGCTGGGCAACGAGGAGCTGGTGAACAAGCTCCGCGAGGCCAAGGAAGAGCTGTTCAACCTCCGCTTCCAGGCGGCGACGGGTCAGCTTGAGAACCACGGTCGGCTGAAGGCCGTCCGAAAGGACATCGCGCGGATCTACACCCTGATGCGCGAGCGTGAGCTGGGCATCGAAACGGTGGAGAGCGCCTGATGAGCGAGAACAACGTGACTGAGAACGAGCGCAACGCGCGGAAGACCCGTGAGGGTCTGGTCGTCAGCGACAAGATGGACAAGACCGTCGTCGTCGCCGTCGAGGACCGCGTCAAGCACGCTCTGTACGGCAAGGTCATCCGCCGTACGAACAAGCTCAAGGCCCACGACGAGCAGAACGCTGCCGGCGTCGGCGACCGCGTCCTCCTGATGGAGACCCGGAAGCTGTCCGCCACCAAGCACTGGCGCGTCGTCGAGATCCTCGAAAAGGCCAAGTAATCGCCCGAGGGCTTTCCCTCGGGTCAGTTCCGCCAGGCTCCGGGGGCCGCTCTGAACAGCGGCCCCCGGGGAACCGGCAGACAAACAGGAGATAAGACGTGATCCAGCAGGAGTCGCGGCTGCGTGTCGCCGACAACACTGGTGCCAAGGAGATCCTTTGCATCCGTGTTCTCGGTGGTTCGGGCCGCCGCTACGCGGGCATCGGTGACGTCATCGTCGCCACCGTCAAGGACGCGATCCCCGGTGGCAACGTGAAGAAGGGTGACGTCGTCAAGGCGGTCATCGTTCGCACCGTCAAGGAGCGCCGCCGCCAGGACGGCTCGTACATCCGCTTCGACGAGAACGCCGCCGTCATTCTGAAGAACGACGGCGACCCTCGCGGCACCCGTATCTTCGGCCCGGTGGGCCGTGAGCTGCGCGAGAAGAAGTTCATGAAGATCATCTCGCTCGCGCCGGAGGTGCTGTAAGCATGAAGATCAAGAAGGGCGACCTGGTCCAGGTCATCACCGGTAAGGACAAGGGCAAGCAGGGCAAGGTCATCGCGGCCTTCCCCCGCGAGGACCGTGTTCTGGTCGAGGGTGTCAACCGGGTCAAGAAGCACACCAAGGCGAACCAGCCCGGCCGCGCTTCGCAGGCCGGCGGGATCGTGACGACCGAGGCCCCCGTCCACGTGAGCAACGTTCAGCTCGTCGTGGAGAAGGACGGCAAGAAGGTCGTGACCCGCGTCGGTTACCGCTTCGACGACGAGGGCAACAAGATCCGCGTTGCCAAGCGGACGGGTGAGGACATCTGATGGCTACCACCACCACTCCGCGTCTCAAGACGAAGTACCGCGAGGAAATCAAGGGCAAGCTGCTTGAGGAGTTCTCGTACGAGAACGTCATGCAGGTTCCCGGCCTCGTCAAGATCGTGGTCAACATGGGTGTGGGCGACGCCGCCCGCGACTCCAAGCTGATCGACGGTGCCGTCAAGGACCTCACCACGATCACGGGCCAGAAGCCGGCCGTGACCAAGGCCCGGAAGTCCATCGCGCAGTTCAAGCTGCGCGAGGGTCAGCCGATCGGTGCCCACGTCACGCTCCGTGGCGACCGCATGTGGGAGTTCCTGGACCGCACCCTGTCGCTGGCGCTGCCGCGCATCCGCGACTTCCGTGGCCTGTCGCCGAAGCAGTTCGACGGCCGCGGCAACTACACCTTCGGTCTCACGGAGCAGGTCATGTTCCACGAGATCGACCAGGACAAGATCGACCGCGTCCGGGGTATGGACATCACCGTGGTCACCACGGCGACCAACGACGACGAGGGCCGCGCCCTCCTTCGTCACCTCGGCTTCCCCTTCAAGGAGGCGTGAGCGAGATGGCGAAGAAGGCTCTTATTGCCAAGGCCGCCCGCAAGCCCAAGTTCGGTGTGCGCGCGTACACCCGCTGCCAGCGCTGTGGACGTCCGCACTCCGTGTACCGCAAGTTCGGCCTCTGCCGCGTGTGCCTTCGTGAGATGGCTCACCGTGGCGAGCTGCCGGGCGTGACCAAGAGCTCCTGGTAGTTCCCGCTTTTCGGGAATGACCGGAGTCTCTCGGTAAGCAAAGGGTTGGTGGGAGCCCATCCCTCCATGGCTTAGGCTAGGAGGGTTGGGCGCCTGCCGCCCGTACGACTTACTACGCCGTAGGTCCCCGCGCCGCACCCGTCCCGCCCCTGTGTGGGGAGAGGGATGGCGCATACAGGAAACCCCGGCGAGAGAGGCCGAAGGCCAATTCATGACCATGACTGATCCCATCGCAGACATGCTGACGCGTCTGCGGAATGCGAACTCGGCGTACCACGACTCCGTGACGATGCCGCACAGCAAGATCAAGTCGCACATCGCGGAGATCCTCCAGCAGGAGGGCTTCATCACGGGCTGGAAGGTCGAGGACGCCGAGGTCGGCAAGAACCTCGTCCTGGAGCTCAAGTTCGGCCCGAACCGTGAGCGCTCCATCGCGGGCATCAAGCGGATCTCGAAGCCGGGTCTCCGTGTGTACGCGAAGTCCACCAACCTGCCCAAGGTTCTGGGCGGTCTCGGCGTGGCGATCATCTCCACGTCGCACGGCCTCCTGACCGGCCAGCAGGCGCAGAAGAAGGGCGTGGGTGGGGAAGTCCTCGCCTACGTCTGGTAGTTCGGGAACGGAGGAAAAGCAATGTCGCGTATCGGCAAGCTCCCCATCCAGGTTCCCGCCGGTGTGGACGTCACCATCGAGGGCCGCACGGTCGCGGTGAAGGGGCCCAAGGGCACCCTCACGCACACCATTGCGGCACCCATCGAGATCGCGAAGGGTGAGGACGGCGTTCTGGCCGTCACCCGCCCCAACGACGAGCGTCAGAACAAGGCCCTTCACGGCCTGTCCCGCACGCTGGTGGCGAACATGATCACCGGTGTGACCCAGGGATACACCAAGGCGCTCGAAATCAGCGGTGTCGGTTACCGCGTGGCCGCGAAGGGCTCCAACCTGGAGTTCCAGCTCGGCTACAGCCACCCGATCCTGGTGGAGGCCCCCGAGGGGATCTCCTTCAAGGTCGAGTCGCCGACCAAGTTCTCGGTCGAGGGCATCGACAAGCAGAAGGTCGGCGAGGTCGCCGCTAACATCCGCAAGCTGCGCAAGCCCGACCCGTACAAGGCCAAGGGCGTCAAGTACGCGGGCGAGGTCATCCGCCGCAAGGTCGGAAAGGCGGGTAAGTAAGCCATGGCATACGGTGTGAAGATCGCCAAGGGTGACGCGTACAAGCGCGCCGCCATCAAGCGCCGCCACATCCGCGTCCGCAAGCGCATCTCCGGTACGCCGGAGCGGCCGCGCCTGGTCGTGACGCGTTCCAACCGCCACATCGTGGCGCAGGTCATCGACGACCTCGCGGGCCACACGCTCGCGTCGGCGTCGACCCTGGACACCTCGATCCGCGGCGGCGAGGGCGACAAGAGCGCCCTGGCCAAGCAGGTCGGCGCCCTGGTCGCCGAGCGCGCCAAGGCTGCCGGTGTCGAGGCCGTCGTGTTCGACCGCGGTGGCAACCAGTACGCCGGGCGGATTGCCGCTCTGGCCGACGCCGCCCGCGAGGCCGGGCTGAAGTTCTGAGCCCCGGTTCCGGAGCTAGCGGACGTAACAGAGAGAGGTAATTCCAATGGCTGGACCCCAGCGCCGCGGAAGCGGTGCCGGTGGCGGCGAGCGGCGGGACCGGAAGGGTCGCGACGGTGGCGCAGCTGCCGCCGAGAAGACCGCGTACGTCGAGCGTGTCGTCGCGATCAACCGCGTCGCCAAGGTTGTGAAGGGTGGTCGTCGCTTCAGCTTCACCGCGCTGGTCGTGGTGGGCGACGGTGACGGCACCGTGGGTGTCGGTTACGGCAAGGCCAAGGAGGTGCCGGCCGCCATCGCCAAGGGTGTTGAGGAGGCCAAGAAGCACTTCTTCAAGGTCCCCCGTATCCAGGGCACCATCCCCCACCCCATCCAGGGCGAGAAGGCTGCGGGCGTCGTCCTGCTGAAGCCTGCTTCCCCCGGTACGGGTGTTATCGCCGGTGGTCCGGTGCGCGCCGTCCTGGAGTGCGCCGGAGTTCACGACATCCTGTCGAAGTCGCTCGGCTCCGACAACGCGATCAACATCGTGCACGCGACCGTGGCGGCCCTCAAGGGCCTGCAGCGTCCCGAGGAGATCGCGGCCCGCCGCGGTCTGCCCCTTGAGGACGTCGCCCCCGCGGCTCTCCTGCGTGCACGTGCGGGAGCGGGTGCGTAATGGCCCGCCTCAAGATCACGCAGACGAAGTCGTACATCGGCAGCAAGCAGAACCACCGCGACACCCTGCGTTCGCTCGGGCTGAAGAAGCTCAACGACGTGGTTGTCAAGGAGGACCGCCCCGAGTTCCGCGGCATGGTGCACACCGTCCGCCACCTCGTGACGGTCGAGGAGGTCGACTGATATGGCGGAGCAGAACCCGCTGAAGGTCCACAACCTCCGTCCCGCCCCGGGCGCCAAGACCGCGAAGACTCGTGTCGGTCGTGGTGAGGCGTCCAAGGGTAAGACGGCCGGTCGTGGTACCAAGGGCACCAAGGCCCGCTACCAGGTTCCGGAGCGCTTCGAGGGTGGGCAGATGCCCCTCCACATGCGCCTTCCGAAGCTGAAGGGCTTCAAGAACCCGTTCCGCACCGAGTACCAGGTCGTGAACCTCGACAAGCTGGCCGCGCTCTACCCGCAGGGTGGCGAGGTCACGGTTGCCGATCTGGTCGCCAAGGGCGCCGTTCGCAAGAACCAGCTCGTCAAGGTGCTCGGCCAGGGCGAGATCTCCGTGGCGCTGCAGGTGACGGTCGACGCCGTCTCCGGCTCCGCCAAGGAGAAGATCACCGCTGCCGGCGGTTCCGTCACCGAACTGGTCTGAGACCTGTTCCGTGGCTGAAGACTGAATCATCGACCGGGGATGCCTCCCAAAAGGGGCATCCCCGGTTGGTCGTTCCTAGGGTGGCGCCCTCGCCGGTAAGGTGGCGGCGTCACACTGCTGTGAAGAAATCCGCACGGTCGGCTTCCCACCGGGAACCTGGCCGCGCGGATCGCTGTTAGTCAACTGACAAGTATCCGTCGATCCTCAAGACCGTCACCTCTGACGCAGTAGCGCGGGGGTCGCAGGAGGCACCGTGCTCACCGCGTTCGCCCGAGCGTTCAAGACGCCCGACCTGCGCAAGAAGCTGCTCTTCACGCTCGGCATCATCGTGCTGTTCCGGCTTGGGTCGCACGTCCCGGTTCCGGGAGTCGACTACAACAAGGTCCAGATCTGTGTGGATCAGGCGGCCGAGAGCAACAACAGCCTGTTCGGCCTGGTGAACATGCTCAGCGGTGGAGCGCTGCTGCAGATCACGATCTTCGCCCTCGGCATCATGCCGTACATCACGGCGAGCATCATTCTCCAGCTGCTCACCGTGGTGATTCCGCGACTGGAAGCCCTCAAGAAGGAGGGCCAGTCCGGCACCGCGAAGATCACCCAGTACACCCGTTATCTGACCGTCGCGCTCGCCGTGCTCCAGGGCACCGGCCTGGTGGCGACCGCCCGTAGCGGCATGCTGTTCCAGGGCTGCTCCGTCGGCACCCAGATCGTCCCCGACCGGTCGATCTTCACCACCATTGTGATGGTCGTGACCATGACCGCGGGCACCGCGGCCGTCATGTGGCTCGGTGAGCTGATCACCGACCGCGGTATCGGCAACGGTATGTCCATCCTGATGTTCATCTCCATCGCCGCCGGCTTCCTCGGCTCCCTCTGGGCCATCAAGGAGAGCGGCAAGCTCGCCGACGGCTGGATCGAGTTCGGCACGGTCATCCTCATCGGCTTCGTGATGGTGGCCCTGGTGGTCTTCGTCGAGCAGGCCCAGCGCCGGATCCCGGTGCAGTACGCCAAGCGGATGATCGGACGCCGTTCGTACGGCGGGACCTCGACGTACATCCCCCTCAAGGTGAACCAGGCCGGTGTGATCCCGGTCATCTTCGCCTCTTCGCTGCTCTACATTCCGGCGCTGATCGCACAGTTCTCCAGCGGAACCTCGTCCTGGAAGACGTGGATCGAAGCGCACCTGGTCAAGGGCGACCATCCGTACTACATCGCTACCTACTTCCTTCTGATCGTCTTCTTCGCGTTCTTCTACGTCGCCATCTCGTTCAACCCCGAGGACGTAGCGGACAACATGAAGAAGTATGGTGGTTTCATCCCGGGTATCCGGGCTGGTCGACCGACTGCCGAGTATCTGAGCTACGTGCTCAACAGGATCACTTGGCCGGGCTCGCTGTACCTGGGTCTGATTGCTCTTGTCCCGACGATGGCGTTGGCGGGCTTCGGAGGCGCGAACCAGAACTTCCCGTTCGGCGGGACGAGCATCCTCATCATCGTGGGTGTGGGTCTGGAGACCGTGAAGCAGATCGAGAGCCAGCTCCAGCAGCGCAATTACGAAGGGTTCCTCCGCTGATGCGAATCGTCCTCGTCGGACCTCCCGGGGCCGGCAAGGGAACGCAGGCTGCGTACCTTGCCGAGAACCTGTCGATCCCGCACATCTCCACGGGCGACCTCTTCCGCGCCAACATCAGCCAGGGCACCGATCTCGGGCGCCAGGCGAAGTCCTATATGGACGCGGGAGAGCTGGTCCCCGACGAGGTGACCATCGGCATGGCCAAGGAACGCATGGGCCGGCCGGACGCCGCGAGGGGCTTCCTCCTCGACGGCTTCCCGCGCAACCTCTCCCAGGCCGAGTCGCTGGACGCGATGCTGAAGTCCGAGGGCATGACCCTGGACGCGGTGCTGGATCTGGAAGTCCCCGAGGACGAGGTGGTCAAGCGGATCGCCGGCCGCCGGATCTGCCGGAACGACTCCAGTCACGTCTTCCACGTGACGTACCACCCGCCGAAGGCGGAGGGTGTCTGCGACACCTGCGGCGGCGACCTCTACCAGCGCGACGACGACTCCGAGGAGACGGTCCGCAAGCGCCTGGAGGTCTACCACGCCCAGACCGAGCCGATCATCGACTACTACCGGGGTCAGGGCCTCGTGGTGACGATCTCGGCGCTCGGTCCGGTCACCGAGGTGACCGGACGGGCGATGGAGGCCCTGGGCAAGAAGGACTGACCGCCCCCTGCGAAGGCGGTACGGAGCAGTACGCTGAACGGCCGCGGTGTCCGATGGACGCCGCGGCCGTAGTGTTGAGCGAGAGCCACGAGATCGGTGAGAGGCAAGGAAACGGGCATGGTGCAGATCAAGACCCCGGAGCAGATCGCGAAGATGCGCGCGGCGGGGCTGGTCGTCGCCGCCATCCACGCGGCCACCCGGGAGGCCGCGGTTCCGGGGGCCACCACCCGGGATCTCGACGAGGTCGCCCGGAAGGTGATCGCCGACCACGGTGCGAAGTCGAACTTCCTGGGCTACGGCGGTTTCCCCGCCACCATCTGCACCTCGGTCAACGAGGTCGTCGTCCACGGCATCCCGGACGACAAGACGGTCCTCAAGGACGGCGACATCATCTCCATCGACGCGGGCGCGATCGTGGACGGCTGGCACGGTGACGCCGCGTACACGGCGTTCGTGGGCGGTGGTCACGATCCGCGGCTGGTCGAGCTCTCCCGGGTGACCGAGGAGTCCATGTGGGCCGGGATCGCCGCGATGAAGAACGGCAACCGGCTGGTGGACGTGTCCCGCGCCATCGAGACCTACATCCGCCGCCAGCCCAAGCCGGGCGGCGGCCGGTACGGGATCATCGAGGACTACGGCGGCCACGGCATCGGCACCGAGATGCACATGGACCCCCACCTGCTGAACTACGTCTCCCGCAAGCGGGGCAAGGGTCCCCGGCTGGTGCCGGGCTTCTGTCTGGCCATCGAGCCGATGGTCTCCCTCGGCACCCCCAAGACCGAGGTCCTCGCCGACGACTGGACCGTGATCACCACGGACGGCACCTGGTCCTCGCACTGGGAGCACTCGGTGGCGGTCACCGAGGAGGGCCCGCTGGTACTCACCGCCCCGGACTGCGGCCGGGCGAAGCTGGCCGAGCTGGGCATCACGGCGGCGCCGGACCCGCTCGACGGCTGACGGCGCCCGCCCCGGCGGAGCGGTGGCGGGGCGCGGTCAGGCTGCTTTCGACGGCCGACTGCCCTCGGCCGACCGAGGGAAAAAGGGGCGTAAGGATCATGGCGACTGGGCAAACTCCCTGGATTCGTCTTTTCCGAGGCCCTGACGTAGACTGATGCGTCGGCTCCCATGTACCCGTGTGTCTGCGTGCGCGCACCATATGGGGAACGGAAGTCGATCAAGGTAGCCGATTCGAAGGGCGAAGCGTGGCCAAGAAGCAAGGTGCCATCGAAATCGAGGGCACCGTGATCGAGTCCCTCCCGAACGCCATGTTCAAGGTGGAGCTTCAGAACGGTCACAAGGTCCTCGCGCACATCTCCGGCAAGATGCGGATGCACTACATCCGTATCCTCCCGGACGACCGGGTCGTCGTGGAGCTGTCTCCGTACGACCTGACGCGTGGCCGGATCGTCTACCGCTACAAGTAGATCTTGTCCCGACCCCGCTCAGCCGCGGGGTGGTGGCACTGACCCGGAGAACCTCACACCCATGAAGGTCAAGCCGAGCGTCAAGAAGATCTGCGACAAGTGCAAGGTGATCCGCCGTCACGGCCGGGTCATGGTCATCTGCGACAACCTGCGCCACAAGCAGCGCCAGGGCTGACGCACGCCGACCCGCACTTCGCAGTACTTCGCGCGACGCGAGCAACACATCGTTCATACGCAGAGTCCGCCCAGCCCGTCAGGGCCGGCGACACCTCCGGCGGGGGCCGGGGACCCGGACGTACCACCATCCGCCACGGATGGTCGGCGGTCGGGAACGGCACTGCGGAAGACCCCCGAGTACACAGGAGCCATTGAATGGCACGCGTTTCCGGTGTCGACATCCCGCGTGAAAAGCGTGTGGAGATCGCACTCACTTACGTCTTCGGTATCGGCCGCACCCTGGCGCAGGAGACCCTCGCCGCCACCGGTGTGAACCCGAACACCCGCGTTCGTGACCTGGCCGAGGAAGACCTGGTCAAGATCCGCGAGTACGTGGACAACAACCTCAAGACCGAGGGTGACCTCCGCCGCGAGATCCAGGCCGACATCCGCCGCAAGGTCGAGATCGGCTGCTACCAGGGTCTGCGTCACCGCCGCGGTCTGCCGGTCCACGGCCAGCGCACCAGCACGAACGCCCGTACCCGCAAGGGCCCGCGTCGCGCCATCGCCGGTAAGAAGAAGCCGGGCAAGAAGTAGTCCACAGCGGACGCTCATCAGCGGTCTTCGCTGTAGGACCGACCACCTCCCGTAGGAGTTAAGAGATGCCCCCCAAGGGACGTCAGGGCGCTGCCAAGAAGGTGCGCCGCAAGGAAAAGAAGAACGTCGCTCACGGCCACGCGCACATCAAGAGCACGTTCAACAACACGATCGTTTCGATCACGGACCCGTCCGGCAACGTGATCTCCTGGGCCTCCGCCGGCCACGTCGGCTTCAAGGGCTCGCGCAAGTCGACCCCGTTCGCCGCGCAGATGGCCGCCGAGTCGGCCGCGCGCCGCGCGCAGGAGCACGGCATGCGCAAGGTGGACGTCTTCGTCAAGGGTCCCGGCTCCGGCCGTGAGACCGCGATCCGTTCGCTCCAGGCCACCGGCCTGGAGGTCGGCTCCATCCAGGACGTCACCCCGACGCCCCACAACGGCTGCCGTCCGCCGAAGCGCCGCCGCGTCTGACGCGGGGCGTCGTGCCCGGGGACGGTTCGCCGTCCACTGCGGGCACACCCTGAGCGGTGTCGCGGCCGACACCGCTTGAGCTGGGCTTTTGGGCGGTGCGCCCCCTTCGGGGGGCGTACCGCCCGTACCCTGTTTTACGCACCATCCTGTCGGGCGTCATATAGCGGACGCCCCCGACTGAAGGAACGATCCGCATGCTGATCGCTCAGCGTCCTTCGCTGACCGAAGAGGTCGTCGACGAGTACCGCTCCCGGTTCGTGATCGAGCCGCTGGAGCCGGGCTTCGGCTACACCCTCGGCAACTCCCTCCGCCGTACCCTCCTCTCCTCGATTCCGGGTGCGGCCGTCACGTCCATCCGTATCGACGGTGTCCTGCACGAGTTCACCACCGTGCCGGGCGTCAAGGAGGACGTGACCGACCTGATCCTCAACATCAAGCAGCTCGTCGTCTCCTCGGAGCACGACGAGCCGGTCGTGATGTACCTGCGCAAGCAGGGCCCGGGTCTGGTCACCGCCGCCGACATCGCGCCCCCGGCCGGTGTCGAGGTCCACAACCCCGACCTCGTCCTCGCCACCCTCAACGGCAAGGGCAAGCTGGAGATGGAGCTGACCGTCGAGCGCGGTCGCGGCTATGTCTCCGCCGTGCAGAACAAGCAGGTCGGCCAGGAGATCGGCCGGATCCCGGTCGACTCCATCTACTCGCCGGTCCTCAAGGTCACCTACAAGGTCGAGGCGACCCGAGTCGAGCAGCGCACCGACTTCGACAAGCTGATCGTCGACGTCGAGACGAAGCAGGCGATGCGTCCCCGCGACGCCATGGCCTCCGCGGGCAAGACCCTGGTCGAGCTGTTCGGTCTCGCCCGTGAGCTGAACATCGACGCCGAGGGCATCGACATGGGCCCGTCCCCGACGGACGCCGCGCTCGCCGCGGACCTGGCCCTGCCGATCGAGGAGCTGGAACTCACCGTCCGCTCCTACAACTGCCTCAAGCGCGAGGGCATCCACTCGGTGGGCGAGCTCGTCGCCCGCTCCGAGGCGGACCTCCTCGACATCCGCAACTTCGGCGCGAAGTCGATCGACGAGGTCAAGGCGAAGCTGGCCGGCATGGGCCTGGCGCTCAAGGACAGCCCGCCCGGATTCGACCCGACCGCTGCGGCTGACGCCTTCGGGGCGGACGACGACGCGGACGCGGGCTTCGTGGAGACCGAGCAGTACTAGTCGGCTCCGCCGGGGCCAGGTGATCTACGGGAGATCGTGGCCCGGTCGCCCGGTGAGCGACTGCGCGTCGGCTGTGGCTGGTCGCGCAGTTCCGCCCCCTACGCCCAGGGGCGTGGGGGGACCCCCAGCGCCCCTATCGGGGCACACCCTCCTGCGCCCGTGACGGGCGCAGGAACCCCCGCTTCTCGCGGGGCACACACACTGCCCGCAGGCGGCCGCCTGTGGGGTCCTGACATCGGTACCTGATACGGCCGGTGCAGATTGAAGGAGAAACACCATGCCGAAGCCCGCCAAGGGCGCCCGTCTGGGCGGCAGCGCTGCGCACGAGCGGCTGCTCCTCGCGAACCTCGCGAAGTCGCTGTTCGAGCACGGCCGGATCACCACGACCGAGGCGAAGGCCCGCCGCCTGCGTCCGGTCGCCGAGCGGCTGATCACCAAGGCGAAGAAGGGCGACATCCACAACCGTCGTCTCGTTCTTCAGACGATCACGGACAAGGGCATCGTGCACGCGCTCTTCACCGAGATCGCCCCGCGCTACGCCGAGCGCCCGGGTGGCTACACCCGGATCACCAAGATCGGCAACCGCCGTGGTGACAACGCGAAGATGGCCGTGATCGAGCTCGTAGAGGGCGAGATCGCGAAGAAGGCCACGGTCGACGAGGCCGAGGCCGCCACCAAGCGCGCGGTCAAGGAGGACGCCCTGAAGAAGGAGTCCGCCGAGGCCGAGGACGCCGCTCCGGTCGAGGACGCCAAGCCGGCCGCCGAGGCCGCCGAGGAGTCCAAGGACGCCTGATCGGTTCTGCCGATCGCGTTCCCATGGCTGGTGGACGGGCCCGTTCCCCCTCGGGGGAGCGGGCCCGTTCCGTCTGCCGGGAGCTGTTTCGAGCTGTTTGAGACGAGGATCTTCACGTGACTGATGACGGCTACGGCGTTCCGGCCGGGCGGGTACGGGTGCGGTTCGACCTGTCGTACGACGGCACCGCCTTCTCCGGCTGGGCCAAGCAGGCCGGGGGCCGCCGGACCGTACAGGGCGAGATCGAAGACGCGCTGCGCACGGTGACCAGGTCGGCGGAGACGTACGAGCTGACCGTCGCCGGCCGTACGGACGCCGGGGTGCACGCCCGCGGCCAGGTCGCCCATGTCGACCTCCCCGCCGGGGTATGGGCCGAGCACCGCGAGAAGCTGCTGAAGCGGCTCGCCGGACGCCTTTCGCGGGACGTCCGGATCCGGCGGGCCGAAGAGGCCCCCGCGGGCTTCGACGCCCGGTTCTCGGCGATCTGGCGGCGGTACGCCTACCGGATCAGCGACCACCCGAGCGGCGTCGACCCGCTGCTGCGCGGGCATGTGCTCTGGCACGACTGGCCACTGGACGTGGATGCCATGAACGAGGCGTCCCGCGGGCTGCTCGGGGAGCACGACTTCGCCGCCTACTGCAAGCGGCGCGAAGGCGCGACCACGATCCGTACCCTCCAGCGGCTGGAGTGGGAGCGGGACGCGGCCGGGATCATCACCGCCACCGTGCGGGCCGACGCCTTCTGCCACAACATGGTCCGCTCCCTGGTGGGGGCGCTGGTCTTCGTCGGCGACGGGCACCGGCCGGTGGAGTGGCCCGCGCAGGTGCTGGCCGCGGGCGTCCGGGACTCCGCGGTCCATGTCGTACGTCCGCACGGACTGACCCTGGAAGAGGTCGGCTATCCGGCCGACGAACTGCTGGCCGCCCGCAGCCGGGAGGCCCGCAACAAGCGCTCGCTGCCCGTCCTGGGCTCAGCCGGGGGCGCCGGCTGCTGCTGAGGCCTGGGCCGTACCGCGGGCGGCGATCTGCCGGAAGACGAAGTCCGCGACGTCGTTGTTGAGCCGGTACGCCTTGGTGTCGCCGCTGGTGACGGACTTGCCACTGGTGTAGCCGGTGGAGGTGTAGTACGCGTACCGGCCGACCTGGTTGGACGTGACCAGGCAGACCGGGCCGCCCTGGCAGAAGTTGCCGACGCCCTTCCCGGCCAGCGGCCGGATATTGCGGCTGGTCTGCTTGGCGCGCTGCGCCTCCGCCGTGGTGCCGAAGACGGCGATGCCGACGGTGACCGCCAGACCGTCCTGGTGGTACGTGGCCCGGAACATCCGGTCGCAGCCGCTGCCCTGGAGCGTGCTCGCCAGGGCCCGCTGGGCCGCGGACGCGCAGGCCGCCGTGGAGTGGGCGGCGGCCTCGGCGTAGGTCCGGCCGTTCACGGTGATCTGCGCCCCGGGGAAGAAACCGTCCAGCGTGAGGGGCGCCCGGTCCTTCTTCTCGTCGGCGATGAAGTCGTTCGGATCGGGCGGCGGCAGCGGCGCCACGGAGGAGAACGAGGGCCCGGGCGCGGCCGAGGCCGGTGCCGAGGAGCCCGACGCCCCGCCCTTCGCCTCCCCGGAGCCCTTGGTGTCGTCGTTGGACATCACGATCCCCGTCGCCACGACCCCGGCGATCACGACCGTCGCCAGCGCCCCGCCGCCGATCATCAGCAGCCGGCGGCGCCGGGCCCGGGCCGCGGAGGCCTCCGCGAGAGCCGCCCAGTCGGGGGTGGCCCCGGACGGCGCCGTACCGTCCCCGAAGCCCGCACGGCCACCGTACGGATCATGGCCGAAAGGCGGCTGCCCCTGCGGATCCCCGCCCTGCCAAGGCTGCTGGTTCCGTCCCTCACCGGCCCCCCACGGAGGCCCCCCCTGCCCGAAGCTCATGCCGCGCATCCTAGGCCCTCTCATTTGGACCCTGCTGGGCTCGCGTGCCTCCCCCAGCTACCGCTGGGGTGCCCCCAGCCACGCCCGCTCGCTGCGTTGTCGTCAGTCGCCTACGGCCCCCTGGGCCTGGCGGCCCGGGTGGTACCCCCACCGCGTGGACTCCATCCTCCGCCTTGCGATCCACGGCACCAGACCCTCCCCCTACGCCTGGCGGCGTGGGTGGTGCCCCCACTCGCTGATCCAGCCTGGTCCAAAGGAGCGGACCTAAACCGCTTGGGTTCCACGGCCATCGGGCCGCATCATCGGAGAATGGGACATCTCGAAGCCGGGCACCTGGAGTACTACCTTCCCGACGGCCGCCCCCTGCTGGGCGATGTGTCGTTCCGGGTCGGGGAGGGGGCGGTGGTCGCCCTCGTCGGGGCCAACGGCGCGGGCAAAACGACCCTCCTGAGACTGCTGTCGGGGGAGCTGAAGCCCCACGGCGGCACCGTCTCGGTGAGCGGCGGCCTCGGGGTGATGCGCCAGTTCATCGGTTCCGTACGGGACGACCGCACCGTCCGTGACCTGCTGGTCTCCCTGGCGCCCGGCCGGATCCGGGAGGCCGCGCTGGCGGTCGACAAGGCCGAGCACCTGATCATGACCGTCGACGACGAATCCGCGCAGATGCAGTACGCGCAGGCCCTCAGCGACTGGTCGGAGGCCCGCGGCTACGAGGCGGAGACGCTCTGGGACATGTGCACCACGGCCGCCCTGGGCATGCCGTACGAACGCGCCCAGTTCCGCGATCTGAAGACGCTCAGCGGCGGCGAGCAGAAGCGGCTCGCGCTGGAGGCGCTGCTGCGCGGCCCCGACGAGGTACTCCTCCTGGATGAACCGGACAACTACCTCGACGTACCGGGAAAGCGCTGGCTGGAGGAGCGGCTCAAGGAGACCCGTAAGACCGTCCTCTTCGTCTCCCACGACCGCGAGCTGCTCTCCCGCTCCGCAGAGAAGATCATCAGCGCGGAACCGGGTCCTGCGGGCTCCGACGTCTGGGTGCACGGCGGCGGCTTCGCTACCTACCACGCGGCGCGCGCCCAGCGCTTCGAACGCTTCGAGGAGCTGCGGCGGCGCTGGGACGAGCAGCGGGCGCGGCTGAAGAAGCTGGTGCTCGACCTCCAGCAGTACGCCTCGCGCAGCGACGACATGGCCTCCCGCTACCAGGCGGCGAAGACCCGGCTGCGGAAGTTCGAGGAGGCCGGGCCGCCGCCGGAGCCGCCGCGGCCGCAGGACATCCGGATGCGGCTGGTCGGCGGCCGTACCGGCGTCCGCTCCCTGACCTGCGAGAAGCTTGAGCTGTCCGGGCTGATGAAACCCTTCGACCTGGAGGTCTTCTACGGGGAGCGGGTGGCCGTCCTCGGGTCCAACGGCTCCGGGAAGTCGCATTTCCTGCGGCTGCTGGCCGGGGACGCCTCGGTGGCGCACACGGGCCGCTGGAAGCTGGGCGCGCGGGTGGTCCCCGGACACTTCGCCCAGACCCACGCCCATCCCGAGCTGCTGGGCCGCACCCTGGTCGACATCCTGTGGACGGAACACGCCAAGGACCGCGGCGGCGCGATGTCGGTGCTGCGGCGGTACGAGCTGGAGCGGCAGGGCGACCAGCCGTTCGACCGGCTCTCCGGCGGGCAGCAGGCGCGGTTCCAGATCCTGCTGCTGGAGCTGGCCGGGACGACGGCGCTGCTGCTCGACGAGCCGACGGACAACCTCGACCTGGAATCGGCACAGGCCCTCCAGGACGGTCTGGAGGCCTATGAGGGCACGGTGCTCGCGGTGACCCACGACCGGTGGTTCGCCCGCTCCTTCGACCGCTATCTGGTCTTCGGGTCGGACGGTGTGGTCCGGGAGACCGACGGGCCGGTGTGGGACGAGCGGCGGGTGCAGCGCGCACGGTGACCGGGACGGCTGCCGCGACCGGTGCTTACGGTAGCCGGTCCGGCACCCCCGGTGACCGCCTCGCCCGGCCTCCGCGGCCCGGGTGGCTGAGGGTCACGACCGGATGGCCGGGGGCGACTTTGACCCGTCCGGAGGAGGGCGGGTAAGCTTCTGCTTCGTTATGCGTATTGGCTTGCTCTATCTCACGTGAGAGGCCCTTACGCCGGTCCACCGGGCCGATGACCAGCGGCGAGCACACGGGTTGCGTCCCCGGCGTGCTGCCATGGCTGTCGTGATCGTTCGGGTGGCCTTGTCAGGACCTTCTCTCCACGTCCTTCGGGGCGAGGGGAGACCCACTCACTGAAGAAGCGAAGGCTACGACCGTGCGTACGTACAGCCCCAAGCCCGGCGATGTCACGCGCCAGTGGCACATCATCGACGCGCAGGACATCGTCCTGGGCCGTCTGGCGACTACGGCAGCGAACCTCCTCCGGGGCAAGCACAAGCCGATCTACGCCCCCCACATGGACATGGGCGATTTCGTCATCATCATCAACGCCGACAAGGTTCACCTGTCCGGCAACAAGAAGACCCAGAAGATGGCGTACCGCCACTCCGGGTACCCGGGTGGTCTGCGCTCCGTCCGCTACGACGAGCTGCTGGCCAAGAGCCCCGAGAAGGCCGTCGAGAAGGCCATCAAGGGCATGATCCCCAAGAACACCCTGGGCCGTCAGATGCTCTCGAAGCTGAAGGTCTACGCGGGTGAGAACCACCCGCACGCTGCTCAGCAGCCGGTCCCGTTCGAGATCACCCAGGTCGCGCAGTAGTTCCGGCCATCCCCTAAGACGAAAAGAATCTGAGGAATATCGTGGCCGAGACCACCGCCGAAATCCCCGTCGAGGGCGAAGAGACCTACGCCGAGGTCACCACCTTCGAGTCCGAGGTCCCCGTCGAGGGTGAGTACACCTCCGAGTCCATGGCGTCCCGCTTCGGCGACCCGCAGCCGGCTGCCGGCCTGGGCCGTCGCAAGAACGCCATCGCCCGTGTCCGGATCGTTCCGGGCTCCGGCAAGTGGAAGATCAACGGTCGCACCCTTGAGGACTACTTCCCCAACAAGGTGCACCAGCAGGAAGTCAACGAGCCCTTCAAGGTGCTGGAGCTCGACAACCGCTACGACGTCATCGCCCGTATCTCGGGTGGCGGCGTCTCCGGCCAGGCCGGCGCCCTGCGCCTGGGTGTGGCCCGTGCGCTGAACGAGGCGGACGTGGACAACAACCGCGGCGCCCTGAAGAAGGCCGGCTTCCTGAGCCGCGACGACCGTGCGGTCGAGCGCAAGAAGGCCGGTCTGAAGAAGGCCCGTAAGGCCCCGCAGTACAGCAAGCGTTAATCACGCCTGCTCGTTCTGGATCGAACGTACGCCCCGGCGGCACAGTCTCGTGCCCCCGGGGCGTACGTTTTGCACAGGCGTCCCCCGGGGCACGTCTGTACGGACGTTCCGCAGGGACGATCAGCAAGAACATTCAGCAGGACGTTCGAAAGGGTCCGCCCGTCGCGGGCGGACCCGCGGGCTCACTCATCCCGCGTCTGGGATTGCGGAGCAAGGCTCACGAGGCACTATCGGAGGACGGTTGTGGGACGACTCTTCGGCACGGACGGCGTGCGCGGTGTCGCCAACGCGGATCTGACGGCCGAGCTGGCGCTCGGTCTCTCGGTGGCGGCGGCACATGTGCTCGCCGAGGCGGGCACCTTCGAGGGGCACCGCCCCACCGCCGTGGTCGGACGGGACCCCCGTGCGTCCGGCGAGTTCCTGGAGGCGGCCGTCGTCGCCGGGCTCGCCAGCGCCGGTGTGGACGTGCTGCGGGTCGGTGTGCTGCCCACCCCGGCGGTCGCCCATCTGACCGGTGCGCTCGGCGCCGACCTCGGTGTGATGCTCTCCGCCAGCCACAACGCCATGCCCGACAACGGCATCAAGTTCTTCGCCCGCGGTGGTCACAAGCTCGCCGACGAGCTGGAGGACCGTATCGAGACGGTCTACGAGCAGCACCGCACCGGGGCGCCGTGGGACCGGCCGACCGGGGCGGGCGTCGGCCGGGTCACCGACTACGACGAGGGCTTCGACCGGTACGTCGCCCATCTCGTCGCCGTACTGCCGAACCGGCTCGACGGGCTGAAGGTCGTCCTCGACGAGGCGCACGGCGCGGCCGCGCGGGTCTCGCCGGAGGCGTTCGCCCGGGCGGGTGCAGAGGTCATCACGATCGGCGCGGCCCCGGACGGCCTCAACATCAACGACGGTTGCGGTTCGACGCATCTGGGCCAGCTGCGGGCGGCCGTCATCGAGCACGGCGCCGACTTCGGCATCGCCCACGACGGTGACGCGGACCGCTGCCTGGCCGTGGACGCCGCGGGCGAGGAGATCGACGGCGACCAGATCCTGGCGGTGCTGGCGCTGGCCATGCGCGAGGCGGGCACGCTGCGCGGGAACACGGTCGTGGCGACCGTGATGTCGAATCTCGGCTTCACGCTGGCGATGGAGCGCGAGGGCCTGGAGCTGGTCCGCACTGCGGTCGGTGACCGGTATGTCCTGGAGTCCATGAAGGAGCACGGCTACGCCCTCGGCGGCGAGCAGTCCGGGCATGTCATCGTCCTGGACCACGCCACGACCGGCGACGGCACGCTGACCGGTCTGATGCTCGCGGCCCGGGTCGCGGCGACGGGCCGTTCGCTGGCGGAGCTGGCGGCCGTGATGGAGCGCCTGCCGCAGATCCTGATCAACGTCCCGGACGTCGACAAGTCCCGGGTCCACACCTCGGGCGAGCTGGCGGCGGCCGTCGCGGAGGCCGAGCGGGAGCTGGGCTCGACGGGCCGCGTCCTGCTGCGCCCTTCGGGCACGGAGCCGCTGGTACGGGTGATGGTCGAGGCGGCGGACATCGAGCAGGCGCGGTCGGTCGCGGAGCGGCTGGCGGACGCGGTGAAGTCGGCGCTCGGCTAGGTCGTGCTGCCCGGGGCCCGTACGACCGCTGTGGTCGTACGGGCCCCGCTGTCTGTCCGGCCTTCAGCCAGGCAGCCTGCCGGTGCGCAGGGTCCGGTCCAGCTCGGCGTCCGGGTACGGGGTGTCCAGGGCGCCCTCAAGCAGCTTCCCGTAGAACTCCGTCACGACCGCCGCGGTCGGGGCATGACGCCGGATCACCTCCCGTACCGCCTCGGGCCCCTCCGGGGGTTCCTTACCCTCCGCGCAGGCCCGGATGAGCGCCTCGCGCTCCTGCCGCCCCCGGCCGTGGACGGCGGTGACCAGCCAGTTCACCAGATAGCTCATGGTGTACGCCTGGTCGTGGCCGCGGTGGCGGGCGGCGAAGCCGCGTTCCGCGGGGGAGAGGTCGAAACGGGTGGAGAGCGCGAGCCCGTAGTCGGTGAAGTAGAGGCGCCGGCCGTCGGTGAGGATGTTCCGGAAGTGGCTGTCGAAGTGCAGCAGCCCCTGCCCGGCCAGGAACCGGATGCCGTCGGTGAGTTGGTCCTCGGTGCGCCGTACGGCTCCGTCCGCTCCCTCCCCGCCGCGGCCGACCGCCTTTTCCAGCCAGTCGTGCAGGGTCCGGGGGACGTACTCCAGGAAGAGCACGAGGCTCGCGGAGGAGTCCCGCAGCTCTTCGATGCGGCGCCGGACGCCGGATCCGCCGCCCCAGTGGTCCACGGCCCGGTCGATGTCGGCCAGTTCATCGGGCAGGGCGGTCGGGGCGGCGGGGAGGACCCGCCAGTGGTACATCAGCGGGAAGCCGCCGTAGGCGCCGGTGAGCACCCAGTTGGTGGTCATGGTGTGGACGGCCAGCTCCCGCCAGGCCCCGAAGCCGGGGCTGCCGATGCCGGTCATGCCGTACTGGCAGACGAGGGGGAGACCGAAGAGGTCGGCGGTGGAGTGCCGGTTCCCCGGGGCCCGTTCGGTGTCCGTCAGCGGTACGCGTTTCACGAAGACCGGCGTCCCGTCGACGTCCAGCAGCGCCGAGGTGCCCCCGATGCCCGACCCCAGCGGTCTCGCCGCCTCCAGCAGGGCGGCGAGCCGCCGGTCGTCGTGGAGGGCGAGTGCGGTGGCGGCGGTGCCGTAGGCGTGGAGCCGCTCGCCGGTGGGGCTGTCGGAAGGCATCCGGGACGGACCTCGTCTCTTGCCGGGGGTACGGGGGCGGGGGTACGGGGTCCCCGCACCCTACGCGGCGTCCGCCATCACCGCCTCCGGGCCGGGGTCAGCCCAGGAAGGCCCTGAGGGCGTCGAGTACGGCCCGGGGCTGCTCCTCGGCCAGGTAGTGGCCGGAGCCGGCGATCGGGGTGACCGTCACATCGGTGCCCTGGGCGGTGACCACCTTGCGGAGGTAGTCGAGGTGGCCTTCGTTGCGGGTGTTGGCGAGGGCGAGGATCGGCGCGGTCACCGGTTCGTAGGAGGCGGCGTCCTCGATATCGCGGTTGAAGGTCTGATACCAGCCGTTGCCTGCCCGGATGGCGTCCGGGGTGTCGTAGGCGCGGGCATAGACCTGCCGGGAGAAATCGTCGATGGAGGAGGGGTCCACGGTCATGTAGTCGGCCAGCCAGTCGACGAGGAACCGGGCCCGGCCCGCGAGCAGTTGCTCGGGCAGACCGCGTACCTGGTTGAGGGCGAACCACCAGAGGTAGATGTGGTCGCCGTCCTCGATGACCGAGTCCGTGTGCTGGCCGGGCCCGGGGAGCAGGGTGAGCGCGGACAGGGTCGGCTCCGGGTGGGGGACGTCCAGCAGGGCGATCCGCCGGGTCGCCGCGGGGTGGTTGGCGGCGTGGGCGTGGGCCACCATCGCGCCGATGTCGTGGCCGACGATATGGGCGGATTCGATGCCGAGGTGCTGGAGCAGGGCGTGGACATCGTCGGCCAGGGTCTTCTTGTCGTAGCCGTCGGCGGGCTTGCCGGAACCGCCCTGGCCGCGCAGTTCCACGGCGATCACCCGGTAGTGGCGGGCGAGTTCGGGCAGCACCTTGTTCCACTGCCACCAGGTCTGCGGCCAGCCGCCGAGCAGGACGACCGGTTCGCCCGTACCGCCTTCGACGTAGTGCAGTTCGACCCCGTTGGCTTGGGCGCGGTTGCTGGTGAAGCCGGGGCCGAGCCGGCGGACGAGGGCTTCGTCGCTCAGGTCGGGTGTGGGCCGGGGTGTGGACATGGCTTCCTCCATGGGCGCGGGACATCGAGACCGTACGAAGTTCTCGTACAATCAATCGTACGAAATCCTCGTACGGTCCATGGGTGGGTGTCAACGGCTCCGGCCGGTTTCATACGAAGTTCACGTACAGTTGCGGGATGGACGAGCTGCACCACCCGGAAGCCGCGGACATCCGTCTCGTGGAGGTCCTCGCGGCGCTGGGCCACCCCGTACGGCTGAAGGTCGCGCGGGCGCTGGCGAGCGGCGAGGAGCGGTACTGCGGCGAGATCGTCACGGGGGTGCCGCGGTCGAGCATGACCCACCACTGGCGGGCCCTGCGGGAGAGCGGCGTCATCCGCCAGCGCCCCGACGGCCGCAAGCTCTATCTGACCCTGCGCCGCGCGGACCTGGACGCGCGCTTCCCGGGGCTGCTGGACCTGGTGCTCGCGGAGGGCGCGGGCTGAGCGCCGGGGCGGGTCAGTCGAAGAGCGCGACGACGCCGATCACCCAGACCGAGAGGAACGCGAGGACGCCCACCAGGCAGCCCGCCCCGATCAGAACCCCGGCGATCTTGCTGCCCGGGCCCTCGGTGGGCTCTTCCGCGCCCTGCTCGTTTCCGTGCTCCGGTAGGAAGTCCCAGTGGGCGGGCCGTCCCAGGGCTTCGGAGCAGGCTGTACGTACCGCAGCCAGCTGCTCCTCTGCGAAGGCCGAACCGGCCGCCGACTCCGGGCCCCGCCAGGCGAGCGCCCGCATGCGCCGCAGCGGGGTGTCGTACCGCTTCTCGAAGGCGGCGGTCTCGGCGGCGTCCCGGTCGGCCGCGAGATACATCCAGCGGCCCGCCTCGGCGGGCTCCCCGTAGAGCCGGTAGACCTCGGCCAGACGGCGGCGGAGCGCCGGGTCGGCCGGGAAGGACGACACGAGTCCGCGCAGGCGCTGGCGCGCGACGGGGATCCGGCCGGCGGCCAGATCGGCGTCGACGCGGGCGAGGGTGGCTTCGAGGGGCATGCGTGAATGATCGGGCAGCGGGACGGGCGCCGTCGACCGGATTCCACGGCCGGTGCGCCGCCGGGCCTCGTACAACAGGGGTTGTACGAGGCCCGACGGATGGTCACCTGCTAGAGGTCGGCGCCCCGGGCGAGGGCCACCAGGCCGGACCAGGCGGCCGTGGAGACTATGAGGGTGGGGCCGCCGGGGTTTTTGCTGTCGCGGACGGGGACGCTGCCGGAGGGGGCGAAGGCGGGCGCCCATTCGACGCAGGTCGCGCCTCCGTTGCCGCTGTAGCTGGACTTGTGCCAGATGGCGTGGGAGAGGTCGGGGGTCGTGCTCATGTCGGTAATGCCTCCATGACGGACCGGATGAACGCCGCCGAGTCCTTCGGCGACAGGGCGCAGGCCCTGAGCAGATCGTATGCCCGATGCCGTTCCGCCACGAGCGCCAAGTCTTCGAGCAGGGTGCCGGTGGAAATGCCCTCCTCGTAGGCCACTTGTACGCCCCCGGCCAGGGTGAGCAGCATGAGGTAGCCCCCTCCCAGTGCATGTCCCCCGTGTTCGAATGGGAGAACCTGGAGGACCGTGGTCGGAGTGAGGGTCAGCTCCGCCAGCCGGGCCAACTGCGCCCGCATGACGGCCGGTCCGCCGAATCCGCGGCGCAGCGCCGCCTCGTCGATCACTATCCAGTGATCCGGCCCGGTGGCGTCCCTGAGCAGGGCCTGACGGGTCAACCGGGCCGTGACCAGCTCTTCGATTTCGGCGGGTGCCGCCTTGGGATTGGACACCATGAACTGGGCGCGGATGTAGTCCTCCGTCTGCACCAGACCCGGCACGATCTGCGGCCCGTACTCCTCGATGACCGTGGCGCGGGCCTCCAGCTCCATCAGACGCCGGAACTGATCGGGGTGGATCTCCTTGCTGGCGAGCCGGTACAGCTCCTCGAAGATCCCGTCCGTACCGAAGGCCGCGTCCAGGGCGGCAGGCAGTGAAGGCGGCGGCATCACCTCCGCGGTCTCGATACGGGACAGATGGCTCCGGCTGACGTTCACCACGTCGGACAGGGCTTCCAGGCTCATGACGGCGCGTTCCCGGTAGGCGCGCATTTTGGCACCGAACAGATGTCGGGCACTTCGGTCGGGTGTGAGTTCGCGCGGGCGTGCGGGCATCGGTAACTCCCATCTCCCCAACGGCATATGGGGACATGAATGCCTGTCGATTTCCTGGCAGGCAGGAAGACCATGGGAATCGCAACGTAGCGGATGCCGGAGCGGAATGGCGGGTGTTTGTTCGGAATGAAAGAAGTTGCCGATCAGGAAAGGCTTTTCCCGTCCGGGAGCGATCCCGTGCCCGATTCCTGGGCGCCCGGGATCGGGGACGCCGTATGCGACACGGCGACCCGGCGCATCGGCCGGGTGATGGACCGGACCAGCGGGCTCTATCAGTTGCGGCCGCTCAAGGGCGGTATCGAATGGGACGCGGACCCTCGCGATCTGCGGCCCGCCGCCGCGTCCGATCTCCTCAGTGCCGAAGTGGCCGTGGCGAATGTGCGCAGCCGGACGACGCTGATGTGACGAGCCCCGACCGGAAGCTCGTTACACCGGAAAGGCTGAAATGAAAGACGCCCCGTGGTGCCGGTTAGGGCCGGTCCCACGGGGCTTGCCGAACAGCTTTGCGAAGGAGCTGAACGACCATGTACGACCTTATCGTTCGTACGCTTGAACGGGCATCGGTGCCCGCGTTCCCGGGGACACCCCAATGACCCGCGACGGCCTCACCCGCGCCACGCCGCCCCCGTCCGGCGGCCCGTGCGTCGTCTGCGGCCGGGTCTCTGCCGCAGCCGTGGAGGTCGGCTATCTGGAGCGCGGCAGCGGGCCCGGACTGGTGCAGTACGCATGTCCCGAGCATGCGGCCGCTTTTTCTCCCGGACCGGTGCCGGGTGAACTCGGCTCCGACGGGTGAACGGCGGATGCCCGAAAAGAGTGGCTGGGAGTGGCGGTTCTCGACTAGTCGGTAACGAGCTGCCAGGATGAAACAACTCGCCCTGTCTTCAAGGGCGTTGGAGGAATCTTGGGAGTGGAATCGACTGCCGCCGCGTTGAACGCGGGCCTGGTCGAAGAACTGGAGCACAGCGGCAGGATCGTCAGCCCGCAGGTAGCGGCTGCATTCAGGGCCGTACGGCGAGATCTTTTCGTCCCGGGGATACCACTCGATGACGCCTATCGCGACGACGCGGTGTTCACCAAGCGTGATGCTGACGGGAGTCCACTCAGCTCGGTGTCCGCCCCCTGGCTGGTGGCGACCATGTTGGAGCGGCTCGGTGTCCGTCAGGGGGACCGCGTCCTGGAGATCGGTTCAGGTGGCTACAACGCAGCCTTGTTGCGTCACCTCGTCGGCCCGCACGGATCGGTGACCAGTCAGGACATCGACCCCGAGGTCATTGAGCGGGCTGCCCGTTGTCTCGCCGGTGCGGGGGTCGACGGCGTACGTCTGGTCACGGGTGACGGCACTCTGGGGGTGCCTGCCGGCGGCCCGTACGACCGGCTCGTCGTGACCGTTCAGGCCACGTCGATCGCCCCGGCGTGGCTGGAGCAGCTCACCGACGAGGGGCGTCTGGTGGTTCCCCTCAGGATCCGGGGCCTCGGTCGGCTGCTGACCTTCGTCCGTGAGGACGACCACTGGGTCGGTGACGGCTGGGATCTGTGCGGCTTCGTCCGCATGCGGGGCCCGGCAGCACGGAATCCGCTGATGACGACGCGGCTGGGGGACGGCATCAGGCTGCGGTGGGACGGTGGTCCCCAGCCGGATGCCGACGTCTTGACCGCGGCCCTGGCAGGGGAGCGCCGAGAGGTGTGGACCGGGGTGGCCGTGGGAGTCGCAGAAGGAACCCGCCCGGTCGTCGACCTCTGGCTGGCCACCGTGCTCGATGTGTTCGGACGGCTGCACACCGGTGGAGCCGCTTCGGTGGGAGAGGCGACGGTCCAGGCGCTTCCGGGCGGCAGCCCGGCGACCTGGACCCGCGACGGGCTCGCCCATCTGGTGATGCGCCCTGCCGACACCGGGGGCTCCCGGTTCGAGTACGGAGTCGCCTGGTACGGGCGCGACGGTGCCTTTGCCGAGGACTTCGCCGCGCAGTTGCGGCACTGGGACCGGGACCACCGTGGCGGCCCCGGGCCGGTGCTCCGGGTCCATCCGAAGGAGTCCCGTGATCAGAGGACCGGGGCCGGGCGACTGCTGGACCGTCCCGGGCCCCCCGCGGTGATCACGTGGCCGTGAGGGCCGAAGTGCCGACCAGTCTCCCGGGACTCAGGCCCGGGTCGTACCACCACCTTCGACGACACAGGAAGGAGGTTGACCGAGATGAGCACTGCTCTGACCGATGTGTTCCGGCTTGATCCGGCCCATGTCGATCTGTCGCGGATCCGGGACGGCTACGCCGAGACCGAAGGTGACGAAAGCGATGGGGACACCACCGGAGACGGCTGCGGGCCGTCGCCGCCACAGGGCCCCACCACGGGGTGTCTGATTCCCGGTTCCCGGTGACGGCGCCCTTCATATGACAAGCCGGGGTGGTACGGGTGGACTTCCTGTACCACCCCGTCCTTTGCGACTCAGGGGGCTCGGTGGGGGAGCTGTTCACGTTCGGTTCCGTGGCCATGGCGCGGGTGCCCTTGCTGGCATCCGGCGCCGATGGGCTCCAAGAAGAGGCTCTGCTGGAGGAAGGGCTCTTCATGGCTTCCCGGTCCGCAGCGGAATCAGGCGGCTCGTACCGGGGGGCAGTGACCCGCTCGGCCTACGCGATACGGGCCCGAAGCCGTACGACCCCGCACGGAGTGTGGTGCGGTGTGGCCCCGGCGGTGCTGGAAGGCCGGGACAGCGTGCTGCGACTCGGGGAGGGCCACCGGACCGTCAGTGTGCCGAGTCCCTTGTGGCTGTGGGCGTACGCGGACCGGATGCTGGACCGACCCGGAGTGGTTCCGCGGCTGTGGCTTATGACGAACAACCTGCTGGTGCGGCGGGGGGACCGGCTCGAAGCCGAGCACCCCGCTGCCGGAGGCGGACAACTCGGCAGCATCCGCAGGACGGAACTGTCCGAGTGGCTCACGGCGGTGTGCGCGGACGGCGCTCAGGGCGCGGAGGTCATCAGGACCGTATGCGACCGCTATCCAGGTGCCGACGCGGGCGCCGCTCGTTCCGCGCTCGTACAGATGATCCGTACGGGCATTCTGCTCACCGACCTACTGCCCCGGGATCTTCGGAACGATCCGCTGGCGCAACTGTTGGCGAAGCTGCCCGAAGACCTTCCCGAACGTCTCCCGCTCGTCTGTCTGAGAAGGGCCCTCCGGAGCGCCGACCGATACGGGCCGGGGTCCGGGCGCCGGATCCGGTTGCTGCGCGTGGCGCGTGAGCGCGCCGACCGTCTTCATCCCGTGGACCGGCCGCTCACCGTGGACACCCTGGCCGACGGGGAGTTCCGGCTGCCCGAAGAGGTGGGCCGCCGGGCCGCGGAGGCAGCGGAGGTCCTGTGGCGGATCGGGCACCGGAAGCCTCCGCTCGGTGACTGGTCGGCCCGGTTCGCCGCCGCCTACGGACACCAGCGTGCCGTGCCGGTGCTGGAAGCCGTCGACCCTGCCGTCGGCATCGGCCCGCCGCGAGCCGTCGATGCCGTCGCGGCCGTCAGCGACCACGACGAGGCGCGCGAACGGATGCTGGCGCGGCTCCTTGCGGAGGCCTGGAAGAAGGACAGCCCGGAGGTCGAACTGACCGAAGAGCTGGTGGAACGTCTGGCACGGCACGGCGGGCTGCCGCCGCGCACAGCCGAGATCCATATTCGGGTGGTGTCCGGCCCGGCCCACGACTCGTTCCGCCTTGTGGTCGGTCACCATTCTTCGCAGACCGCAGGTTCGGCCGCCGGACGATTCGCGTCCCTCCTCCCGCTTCCGGACCCCTTACGCCCGGGTGCGTACGGTGACGGGCCGGCCGTCGCGGAGATCGTCTGTGCCCCCGCGGCCGCCCGGAGCGCGGGACTCGCCGTGGAGACGGGATACGCCCCCTACCGCATCCCTGTCGGTGTACCGGTCCGCGACGGGGACCTCCAACTGCGCGAACTCGTGATCGTCTCCACCGGCCGGGGCCTGGTGCTGTGGTCCCTCACCCTCAGGCGGCCGGTGGTGCCGGTGCTGTTCAGCCGCATCACCCGGGACCTGCTGCCCGCCCCGGCCCGACTGCTGCATCTGCTCGGCCATGCGGCCGAGCGCCCATGGCACACCTGGTCCTGGAGGCAGGCCGCCAACTTCCCCTCCACACCCCGGATTGTGTACCGAGATGTCGTTCTCACCCCGCAGCGCTGGCTGTTGCCCGATGGGCTGATCGCTGCGGCCGGCCGTCGTGCCGCATGGGAGTCCCACCTGGCCGACTGGCTTGCCGAGGCGCACCCTCCGCTGCCGGGGCATGTCGTTGCGGAGGAATCGGACCGGCATCTTCCGATCCGGCTCGATACGGCGGAACACCGGGAGTTGCTGCGGCGCACCGTACTGCGGGGAGCACGAACCGTGGCCGAAGCCATCGGATACGACGGAGACGAGTTGCCCGTTGCCGGTCCTTCCGGCCGTCATCCTCTCGAACTCGTGGTGTCCCTCTACCGGACGGTCGGCCCTCCCCTGGAGCGTATCGACCCGCGCACCGCGCCGCGTCCCCGCTCGGAAGACCTCTGTGTCCCGGGGACCGAATGGCTGTCCGTCTCCCTCGCCGTTCCGGCCCGTCACCAGGACACGGTCATCCGCCGGCTGATCCCCGCACCTCCCGGTGTCCGTATGTTCTGGCTGCGCTACTGGACACCGGAGTCGGGGCCGCATATCCGGCTGCGCTACCGGGCCGCTCCCGGGACCCTCCGGCTCCTGGCGGAGTCCCTGGCGCGGTGGAGTGCCGATCTGGCCGGACAGCGTCTGACCGGCGGCAGGCTTCACCATGAGCCGTACGTGCGCGAGACACAGCGCTACGGCGGCCCCGCTGCCATAGATGCGGCTGAGAACGTCTTCGCCGCCGACAGCGCGCTGGTGCGTGAGCTGCTTGGGCATCCGGACGATTCCGGCCGCGTCGTTGCGGCGGCGGTTTCGGCCGCGGCCATCGCCAGGGCGTTCGCCTCCCCGGGCGCCGCTCGCGGCGGGCCCCTCGACCGAGCGGATCGCCGCCGACGCGAAGAGTTGCGTCCCGCTGCCCGCGCCCACGTCGTGACGTCCCGCACCGCCCCGCTCTGGGACGCCCGCCAGGAGTCGCTGACCGTCTACAGAGCCGTGCTGCCCTCCGGGGAGATCGCCGAACGCTGTGCCTCGGACCTCATCCACCTCCACTGCAACCGCCTGCTGGGAACCGACCCGGGCTCCGAACGGATCGTCAGGTCGCTGGCCACGGATCTGCTGCACTGCGATGGCTGAGCTCGCGGCCGATGTGGAACGGTTCGCGCGTGCCGTAGCCGAACCGGCCGATGTTCTCGCGGGCCTCGGTCCCGCTTCCGCGTCCACACTCAGCCACGGAATCCCGGGAACCGCCGTTCTGCTGGCCGCACTGTCCGCCGGGGACCCCGCACTCGCAGCCCTGGCCGAGCGGCACTGGGACACCGCCGCGGAGCTGCTCACCGGCCGGTCGCCCGACGGGATCCACAGTGGGCCGGGGGCACTCGCCGCATCCCTCGTCGTCGGTGACGCCTACCTCCTCCGCGCCCGGCACGGTCTCCTCGACCCCGCCGTCGCCTGGCTCACCGCCCGAGCCCAAGGCCTTGCAGTCCACCAGCGGCGCCGCCGGGCCGCCGGAGGACAGGGCTGCCCCTGGGGGGTCTACGACACCATCAAAGGCCTCTCCGGCATCGGCCGCATTCTGCTGGCTGCCGAGAGAAAGGGGTGCCGGGCCGCCGTACCGGGTCTGACGGCGGCCCTCGACACTCTCACCCACATGATCAACACTCCGGTCGAGGGCCGGCCGGGCTGGTGGCTTCCGGCTCAGGACCACCGTCTCCCCGTCGCCGGTGCCCTCCCGGCTTCCGGAGCCGCTACGACGGGCATGGCCCACGGCATCGCAGGTCCGCTGGCGCTGCTCTCCCTGGCTGCCACCGCCGGACACACCGTTCCGGGACAGCAGGCAGCGGTGCGTACGGCCGCCGAGTGGCTCCTCCTCTGGGCGGATCCCGACCGGGGGTGCCCGGCACATATCAGCGGCGACGCACTGCGGCGGCCGCCGGACCCCCACCACCTGGCGACAGGGCCCGGGAGACGAACTGCCTGGTGCTACGGAGCAGCCGGTATCGGCAGTGCCATCATGCACGCCGGTACGGCCCTCGACGACCCCGAACTCCACCGAAGAGGGCACACGATGATCGCGGGCATTGCCCTGCAACCGGTGGACCGGTGGGACATCGACGGCCCCGGGCTCTGCCACGGCAGCGCCGGAATTCTCCAGGCCGCCCGGCGCGCAGGCTGCACCGAGCCGGCACAGCAGGCGGCACGACTCACGGCACACCTGCTCCGGGAAATCGACGACCGTCCCGGGGCAGGCTTGGACATCGGCTTTCTCGGCGGGACCACCGGATCCGTACTGGCCCTGGCAGAAGCCGCAGGACTGCTGCCGGAGACGGAACACACGTCATGGGACGCTCTACTGCTGCTGAGCTGACGGAAGTACGGAGAACCGGCCGCGACCGCGCGGAATCGGAAGCCGCTACTCCTTCGCCGTCGCCTTGGCCTTCTGCCGGGCCCAGAACAGCTTCTGCGCCAGCAGCGTCAGCGTGCCCGCCATCGTGATCGCCACCAGGTTCAGCAGGAGCTGCTCCGTCGAGCCCCACGCCTGGCGGTATTCGTCGTACGAGAACGCGACCGCCGCGTTCGCCGCCGCCGGGATCGTGGTCACCGAGATCGCGACGCCGACCAGGGCGCCCGATTTGGCCGAGGTCAGGGAGAGGGTGCCGGCGATGCCCGCCAGGATGGCGACGACGAAGGAGAAGGCGTCGGGCCGGTAGATGAAGTTGGTGTTGGGGCGGGCCGCTTCGAGGTCGGCGGCGTTGAAGAGGTCCAGCGAGTCCATCAGATGGCTGAAGCCGACGGTGACGCTTATCGCCGTGGCGAAGCCGATCAGGAGGGCCAGCAGGGAGCGGGCCGCCAGTTTCGGGGCGCGCTGGACCAGGGCGGTGGAGACGCCCGCCAGGGGGCCGAACTCCGGGCCCACCGCCATCGCGCCCACGATCAGGATCGCGTTGTCCAGGACCACACCGCAGGCCGCGATCATCGTGGCGACCGACATAAAGGCGAGATAGGTGGCGGAGAGCGTGGACTCCTCGTGGGTCGCGTCCGCCAGGTGCTCCCACAGCACCGCGTCCGCGCCCTCGCCGGGGGCCTCCGCCTCCGCCCGGTCGGCGCGGCGGGAGAGGGAGAGGTGGATGTCCTCGACCGCGATCGACCCGGACTCGTCGATGCCGAGGGTCCGCAGCTCCGCGATCAGTTCGTCGCAGGACTCCCGGGCCACGTCGCACAGGACCAGATCGCCTTCGGGGTCGCGGGCGGCGCCGGGCAGGACGGCGAGATGGGCGGTGCCGACCGTGTTCTCGACCAGGCGGACCACCGCGGTCGTACGGTCGGCGGGGACGATCAGTCGCAGGTGCAGCACGCCGTGGTACTCCTCGGGCGGGGCGTCAGAGCTTGCGCAGGGAGAGCTTCTGGACCTTGTGGTCGGGGCCCTTGCGCAGGA
Organism: Streptomyces tsukubensis; assembly: GCF_003932715.1. Classification (NCBI taxonomy): domain Bacteria; kingdom Bacillati; phylum Actinomycetota; class Actinomycetes; order Kitasatosporales; family Streptomycetaceae; genus Streptomyces; species Streptomyces tsukubensis. The sequence continues at coordinate 4,915,061 of NZ_CP020700.1, forward strand.
CCAGGGTGGCACGGCCGCGGGTCGGAGCCACGTTCTCCAGCAGGTTCGGCTTGTTGATGGTGCGCCAGGTGGTGCGGCCGTACTCCATGGCCTCCTCCTCCGACACCTGCGTGTACTTGCGGAAGTACGAGGACGGGTCCCGGAACGCGGTCTCCCGCAGCCGCCGGAAGCGGTGCAGGTACCACTTCTCGATGTCCTCGGGCCGGGCGTCCACATAGACCGAGAAGTCGAAGTAGTCGGCGAGGCCGACCCGGGTCCGGCCGTCCTTGCCGGGCAGCGCGGGCTGGAGGACGTTCAGGCCCTCGACGATCAGGATGTCGGGGCGGCGGACCACCAGCCGTTCGCCGGGGACGATGTCGTAGATCAGATGCGAGTAGACGGGGGCGGTGACCTCGTCCTTGCCCGCCTTGATGTCCGCCACGAACCGGGTCAGCGCCCGCCGGTCGTACGATTCGGGGAAACCCTTCCGCGACGCCAGCCCCCTCGCCTCCAGCTCCTTCATCGGCAGCAGGAAGCCGTCCGTGGTCACCAGCTCCACCCGCGGATGCTCAGGCCAGCGCGCCAGCAGCGCCTGGAGCAGCCGGGAGACCGTCGATTTGCCGACCGCGACCGAGCCCGCGATCCCTATCACGAAGGGTGTGCCGCGCTGCGCGGCCTGGCCGCCGCCCGCGTCCCCGAGGAAGGTGTTCAGCGCCCCGCGCAGTTCGCCGGTGGCCTTCACATAGAGGTTCAGCAGCCGGGAGAGCGGCAGATAGACGTCCCGTACCTCGTCGAGGTCGATCACGTCTCCGAGACCGCGCAGCCGCTCGACCTCGTCGGCGGTCAGCGGCAGCGGGGTCTTGTCCCGCAGGGCGCTCCACTCGTCCCTGGTCAGGTCGAGGTACGGGGTGGAGGCGTCGGCGGCGGCCCTGCGGTGGGTGTTCCGTGGCGGCGTCGTGATCACGTACTCCATTGTCGGTGCCGGGGCGCGGAAGCGGTCCGTGGGGTCGGTCACGCGCGTGGCGTTCCGCCGAAGACAGGGGTCGGGTGGGGCCGTTTTCCGTCCGGGCGGCGGGTGCTGCCGGACCCCGGGCCGGAATAGTCGTATGGTGCGGCTTATGTGTGGAATCGTGGGGTACGTCGGGGGGCAGTCGGCGCTGGACGTGATCGTCGCCGGGCTCAAGCGGCTGGAGTACCGGGGGTATGACTCCGCCGGGGTCGCCGTCCTCGCAGACGGCGGGCTCGCCTCGGCCCGGCGCGCCGGGAAGCTGGTCAATCTGGAGAAGGAGCTGGCCGACCGGCCGCTGCCGGCCGGTGCCACCGGGATCGGGCACACCCGCTGGGCCACCCACGGCGGCCCCACCGACGCCAACGCCCATCCGCATCTGGACAACGGGGGCCGGGTCGCCGTCGTCCACAACGGCATCATCGAGAACTTCGCCGCGCTCCGGGCTGAGCTGGCCGCCCGCGGCCATCACCTGGGCTCCGAGACGGACACCGAGGTCGTCGCCCATCTGCTCGCTGAGTCCTACTCCTCCTGCGGCGACCTCGCGGAGGCCATGCGGCTGGTCTGCCGCCGGCTGGAGGGCGCCTTCACCCTGGTCGCGGTGCACGCGGACGCCCCGGACACCGTCGTCGGCGCCCGCCGGAACTCGCCCCTGGTCGTCGGGGTCGGTGAGGGCGAGGCCTTTCTCGCCTCCGACGTCTCCGCCTTTATCGAGCACACCCGCTCCGCCGTCGAACTGGGCCAGGACCAGATCGTCGAGGTCCGCCGGAACGGGATCACGGTCACCGATTTCGACGGCGCCCCGGCGGAGGTCCGCCCCTACCACGTCGACTGGGACGCCTCGGCGGCCGAGAAGGGCGGCTACGACTCCTTCATGCTCAAGGAGATCGCGGAACAGCCGCGGGCCGTCGCGGACACCCTGCTGGGGCGCATCGACGCGGAGGGGGCCCTGACGCTGGACGAGGTCCGGATCCCGGTGCCCGAACTGCGGGCGGTGGAGAAGGTCGTCGTCGTCGCCTGCGGTACGGCGTTCCACGCCGGTCTGATCGCGAAGTACGCCATCGAACACTGGGCCCGGGTGCCCTGCGAGGTCGAGCTGGCCAGCGAGTTCCGCTACCGGGATCCGATCCTGGACCGGCGGTCGCTGGTCGTCGCCATCTCGCAGTCCGGGGAGACCATGGACACCCTGATGGCGGTCCGGCACGCCCGGGAGCAGGGCGCGAAGGTCCTCGCGATCTGCAATACCAACGGCTCCACCATTCCGCGCGAATCGGATGCCGTGCTCTACACCCATGCGGGCCCCGAGGTCGCCGTCGCTTCCACGAAGGCCTTTCTGACCCAGCTCGTCGCCTGCTATCTGGTGGCGCTCTATCTGGGGCAGTCGCGCGGGACCACCTGGGGCGACGAGGTCCGTTCGGTGATCCGCGACCTCGCCGGGATCCCGGCCGCCCTCGAACGCGTCCTCGCCGCCGTGGAGCCCGTCCGCGAGCTGGCCCGTTCGCTGGCGGACCGGAACACGGTCCTCTTCCTGGGGCGGCACGTCGGCTATCCGGTGGCGCTGGAGGGCGCGCTGAAGCTGAAGGAGCTGGCCTATATGCACGCCGAGGGGTTCGCGGCCGGGGAGCTGAAGCACGGGCCGATCGCGCTGGTGGAGCGGGGGCTGCCGGTGGTCGTGGTGGTGCCGTCGCCCCGGGGGAGGTCCGTCCTCCATGGGAAGATCGTCTCGAATATCCAGGAGATCAGGGCGCGGGGGGCGCGGACCGTGGTGATCGCCGAGGAGGGCGACGACGCGGTGGTCCCGTACGCCGACCATCTCTTCCGGATCCCGGCCGTCCCGACCCTGCTCCAGCCGCTGGTCGCTACCGTTCCGCTGCAGGTGTTCGCCTGCGAGCTGGCCACGGCCCGGGGCAACGAGGTCGACCAGCCGCGCAATCTGGCGAAGTCCGTGACCGTGGAGTAGTGGAGCAGTAGGTGGAGCAGAGGGTGATCCGATGATCATCGGGGTGGGGATCGACGTCGCCGAGATCGACCGTTTCTCGGCATCGCTGCGGCGTACGCCGGGGATGGCCCGGCGGCTGTTCCTGGAGCGGGAGCTGCTGCTGCCCAGTGGTGAGCAGCGGGGGTACGCGTCCCTCGCGGCCCGGTTCGCGGCGAAGGAGGCCGTGGCGAAGGCGCTGGGCGCGCCGCCGGGGCTGCTGTGGACGGACGCGGAGGTCTGTGTGGAGGCTTCGGGCCGCCCCCGGCTGGAGGTCTACGGCACGGTGGCGGCGCGGGCCGCGGCGCTGGGCGTGCGGTCGTGGCATATCTCGCTGAGCCATGACGCGGGGGTCGCGTCGGCCGTGGTGATCGCGGAGGGGTAGTCCCCCCTTTCCGGTGCAGGGGTACGCGCCGGGGCGGCACGCCTCCGTGAGGGGGAGGCGCGCCGCCCCGGCGCGGGCTCAGAGGGTCCGGGCTCAGAGGGTCCGGCGCCGTCTGAGGGCGTACAGCGTGGTGACCGTGCCGGTCGCGGCGAGGGCGGCCGCGATTGCGGTCAGGCCGAGGGTGCTCGTACCGGTGGAGGCGAGGGAACCGCCACCGCCACCGTCACCGCCGCCAGTGCCACTGCCGTTGCTGCTGCTGCCTTCGGTTCCGTAGGAGGATCCGCCCACGGTGCCGCCGGTGGCATCCGTACCGCCGGTTGTTGTGCCGCCCGTACCGCTGCTGCCGCCCGTACTGTCGGGCGTCGTGCCGCCCGTACCGCCGACCGACTGCGGTTCCGGGCCGCCCGGCGGCGGTTTCGGCGCAGCGGTCACCTTCAGCACGGCCGGGGCCGACCGCAGTGAGCCGACGGAGTTGGAGAAGACCGCGCGGTAGCGGTTGCCGTGGTGCGCCTTGGCCGCCGTGAAGGCGAGCCGCGGGCCCGAAGCACCCGCGACCGGCAGCCAGGCCGAACCGTCCGAACTGACCTCCCAGCCGGTGGTGGGCGCCGGGGTGCCGGTGGCCGAGGCCGTGAACACCGCCTGCTTGCCCGCCACGGCCGTGACCGCCTTCGGCGCGGCGGTCTGCGTCGGCGACACCCGCCGCTGGAGCTGGGTCACCTTGCCCTCCGCCACCACGAACACGCTCTGCGTCCCCGGGTCGAGGGCGAGCCCCGACGGCCGGTCACCTGCGGTCAGCTCCTCCTTCTCGCGTTTGCCCGCCGGATCGACCGCCGTGACCACCGGCGCCGTGGTCGATGCCGCGTAGAGCGTGCCCGAACCGCCGTCGTACGCCAGCGCCTTCGGATTGGAGCCGGCCTGGAGCGTGCCGGTCACCCGGTTCGCCCGCAGGTCGACGGCGAAGACCGTGCCCGCGGCCAGGTTGGCGACATAGCCCGTACGGCTCACGGGGTCGACGGTCACCCCCATGCTGCCGAGCGCGGTGGTGCCCAGGCTCAGCGGTGTGCCCACCGTGCGGCCCGTCCTGCCGTCGATCGCGGTGAGCACATTGTGGAAGGACAGTGTGGTGGACGTATTGGGGCCGACATAGGTGGTGTAGGCGCGGCGGGCCGCCGTGTCGACGGCGAGCCCGGCGACGGGGAAGGGGTGGACGGCCGGTTTGCCGATCTGCCGCCAGACGGTCGACGGATTCCTTCCGGTGGCGAGCACGGTCACCGAACGGGCGGGCTGCACCGCCGCGTACACCGTTCCCCCGGCCGGGTGAGCGGCCAGCAGATGGACATGGCCTGACAGTTTGGCCTTGTTGTCTGCGAGGGTGCCGGTACGGGTGTCGTACGTGGCGATCCGGTCCCCGAGGGCGAGGTGCAGAGAGCGCGCCGGGGCGTCCAGGGCCAGCGCCGAGACGGGCGCGGGCAGTTCGACGGGGGTGCCGGTGATCCAGCCGGTCTTGGTGTCGTACGTGGTCAGCTGCCGCCGGCTGCCGTCGTCGCTCGCCACGTAGAGCCGCCCCGCCGCGGGGTCGGCGGCCATGTGCTGCGCGGCGCCCACGGCCGGGGTCAGGGTGCGCACGGCCTGGTGGCGCACGGTTCCGGCGGGCACCTCGGGCGTCGGCTCGCCGCCGTTGCCGGAGGAGAAGGTGACGGGGACGATCACGTCCTGTTCGCGGTCGGAGATATGGGTGTGGTCGGCCCGGGTGACCACGGCGCACCGGACCTGGGTGCAGTCCGCGCCGCTGTCCTTGGCCTTGACGGTCAGCTCCAGGGTGAAGCTGCCCTTGCCGTCGGCGCCGACGGTGAACTTCTTCACCAGGCCCTGGCCGTAGGCGGGCGGGTTGTTGGAAATCCAGTGCGTGGATCCGGAGCCGCCGGTGAAGTCGCTGCCGCCGAGGCAGGGGCTGGGCTGTTCGCCGGGGGTGGCGGGGACCCGGCAGACGGCCAGGTAGATGCCCTTGGTGACGTCGTATCCGGTGCCGGTGACCGTGACTTTCAGTCCGGCCGGGTTGATGTTCTTCGTCTCGGAGACGGTCAGTTTCTGGCCGGTGGGCCCGGTGGCCTCACCGGGCACGGCCGCCGCACGGGCCGTTCCCGGCGCCGCCGCGGCGAGGGCCGCGGCGGCGAGCAGGAGCGGAACGGCGGCGGCCACGGACCGCCTGACGCTCGGTGCGCTGTCGGGCATCGGATTAGGAGAACGTCACCGGGACGTAGACGTCGTACTTGCGGTCGTTGCTGTCGAAGTGGTCGGCGCGGGTGACGATCGCGCAGGTCACACCGGACTGGCCGCAGGTCACGGAGGCGGAGATCTGCGCCTTGACGTGGATGGAGACCGAGAAGCCGCCGCGGCCGTTGGAGACGGTGTACGGGGAGGAGTTGTTCGGGGACATCCACCACCAGTCGTTGTTCACCCAGTGCGAGGCACCGGTGGTGCCGGCCTGGTCCTGGCCGCCGAGACACGGCGTCGGCTTGGAGTTCCAGGTGGACTGGTCGTTGACGTTCACGCCCGCGGGCACGGCGCACAGGCCGACGTACACGCCCTGCGAGGGGTTGTAGCCGCTGCCGGTGACGGTGACGTTCTGTCCGGAGGCGGCGGCGGTGTTCGGAGCCGTGACGGAGAGGTTGTACTGCACCCCGCCGTCCTGGACGGTTCTCGCCACGGTGGCCGCGGATGCGGAGGAGGCGAGGCCGAGGGTGAGCGCGGTGGCGCCGAGCAGGGCGACGGCGGCGCGGACGGCCGTGCGGGGGGCGGCAGAAGGCATGGGTGGGGACACCTTTCGCGGAAACGGTTCGCGGAAACGGGAGGAGGAGCGGCTGCGCCGGAGCAACAGCTACTTAGGTAAGGCAAACCTAAGTTGGACTTGAGGTGGCGTCAACCCTGTGACGTGCGGGGGAGGGGCGCGGCAAGTCGGCGGGGGAGGAGGGAATTTGGCGGCGGGCGGGTCGTGTCGTGTCGCTGGGGGGCGGGATGCGGCGTGGCTCGGACGGGCCGGTCGGGGGTGTGGCCGCGGTGCGGCCGGTCGGCCGTGAGGGCCCCGGGGGAGGCCAAGGAGGCCGGGGGAGGCCGGGGCGGCCGGGGGTTCGGTTGCGGGCCTCGGGGCCGCGCACGCACGACGGCGGGCGGCCGTGGGGGCGGCGAGGTGCGCGTCCCCTGCGCTCACCGGGCCTCGGCCGGCCCCGGCGCGGCGGCCCCGCCCTGTGCGGGCTCGGGTTCCGTGCTGCGTACGGCCCCCGCGACCCGGCGCCCCCGCGCCCCTTGCGGCAGACTCGGAGCATGCGTACCGCCCACACCGTGGACACCGTCCGCCGCGCCGAGGCCGAGCTGATGGCCCGGCTGCCCGAAGGCACGCTGATGCAGCGCGCCGCCGCCGGACTCGCCACCGCCTGCGCCGAACTCCTCCGCGGCGGTGGCAGCAATGGCGGCGGCGGGCGGGTGTACGGATCCCGGGTCGTCGTCCTCGCGGGCAGCGGCGACAACGGCGGCGACGCGCTCTACGCCGGCGCCCGGCTCGCCCGCCGGGGCGCGGGCGTCACCGCCGTACTCCTCGCACCCGACCGGGCGCACCCGGGCGGACTCGCCGCGCTGCGGGCCGCGGGCGGCCGGGTGGCGGACGACCCCTTCGAGGCGCTCGACACCGCCGATCTCGTCCTCGACGGCATCACCGGCATCGGCGGCCACGGCGGGCTGCGGCCCGACGCCGTGCCGATCGCCCGCGCCGCCCGCGGCTCCGGCGCGGTCGTCGTCGCCGTCGACCTGCCCAGCGGTATCGAGGCCGACAGCGGCGAGGTCCTCGGCGAGGCGCTCCGCGCCGACCTCACGGTCGTCTTCGGTACGGAGAAGCCGGGCCTGCTGGCCGGTCCGGCGCGCGAATACGCGGGCACGGTACGGCTCGTGGACATCGGGCTCGGCGGAATCCTGCCGTCCGTGCCCGCGCTGGAGGCGCTCCAGCACACCGATGTGGCGCATCTGCTGCCCGAACCGAACGCGGCCAGCGACAAGTACCGCCGCGGGGTGGTGGGGATCGTCGCCGGTTCGGCGCGCTATCCCGGCGCGGCCGTCCTCGCCGTCGCGGGCGCGCTGCGCGGCGGCGCCGGAGCCGTACGGTACGTGGGACACGCCGCCGACGCCGTCATCGCCCGCTTCCCGGAGTCCCTGGTCCACGCGGGCCCGCCGGGGAAGGCCGGGCGGGTCCAGTCATGGGTCGTCGGGCCCGGCCTCGGCGACGACCTCGACGCGGTCGCGGAGGTGCTCGCGGCCCCCGTACCGGTCCTGGTCGACGCGGACGGGCTGCGCCGCCTCGCCGAGGACCCCGCCCTGCTGCGCGACCGCGCCGCCCCGACCCTGCTGACCCCGCATGCGGGCGAGGCTGCCGCGCTTCTGAACGCCACCCGCGACGAGGTGGAGGCGGCCCGGCTCGCCGCGGTCCGTGAACTCGCGGCGCGCTACGGCGCCACCGTGCTGCTGAAGGGGGCGGCGACCCTGATCGCGGACCCCGACCCGCGTGTCCCCGTCCGGGCCAACACGATGGGCACCCCGTGGCTCGCGACCGCGGGCAGCGGCGACGTCCTCGCGGGCCTCGCGGGCTCCCTGCTGGCGGGCGGACTGTCCGCCCGCGACGCGGGCTCCGCCGCGGCCTACCTCCACGGCCTCGCGGCCCGCCGCGCGGCGGCCGACGCGGTCCCGGTGACGTCGTACGAGGTCGCGGAGGCGCTGGGCCGTGCGTGGCGGGACGTCCGGGAGACGCCGGGGGTGTAGGCCGGGGGCAGCCGGGAGCCGCAGTGCCCGCGCCGGGTGGGCCCGGCCCGCGTGCCCGGCCCGCGTGCCCGGCCCGCGTGCCCGGCCCGCGTGCCCGGCCCGGCGCGGCGAACGGGCGACCGAGGTGGGCACGCCTTGGACGTGGGCGGCCCGGGGAGCCCCGGCGCCCCCGACTCCCGGCCCGCGGCGCCGGTGTGCGCGCAGTCCCGCCCCACCGGTGACGGGTTCCGCGGTCACCGGGTGGCCCGGAGCTCCGGCGTATCCGTATCCGGGCCCGTGCCCGTGCCCGTGCCGGTGCCTGCGCGTTCCACCCGCGCTGGCAGGCCCCGGATGTGAGGGCCCCGGAGCCCCGGCGCACCCGCGCCCCCGGCTCGGGGCGGTGGACGCCGGGCACGGCGCGGGTGAACGGAAGACCGAGGCGGGCAGGCCCCGGACGTGCGCGGCACACCGCGCGCCCGTTCGTCCCGGCCCGCGGCGCCGGTCCATGTGCAGTCCCGCCGCACCGGTCACGGGCCCGCGGCCCCGCCGCAACCGGCGGGGCACGGGCCCGGGAGCCGGTGCCCCGGGCCCGTACCCCCTTCTCCGCCCCCGGCCGGGACCCGCCGCGGCGGGGCGGTTCCCCGTACCTCGCGTGAGGAAGTGCACAGGCTCCGGCCCCACGCGCAGGCGTCGCCGCAAGGGGCATCCCGGAGGGCTCTGAGAGACTGGGCCACGATGAACAACACGCCGACCTCCACAGACACCCGTCGCGGCCTCTCCTCCCGGGCCCGGGCCGAGATCGACCTCGACGCGCTGCGCGCCAATGTGACGAGCCTGCGCGCCCGGACCGGCCGTGCCGCGCTGATGGCCGTGGTGAAGTCGGACGGATACGGGCACGGCGCCCTGCCCTGCGCCAAGGCCGCCCTGGAGGCGGGCGCGACCTGGGTCGCCACCGCCACGCCCGAGGAGGCGCTGGCCCTGCGCGCCGCCGGACTCGACGCACCGCTGATGTGCTGGCTGTGGACGCCCGGCGGCCCCTGGCGCGAAGGCATCGAGGCCGGTCTCGACATGTCCGTCAGCGGGATGTGGGCGCTGGCCGAGGTGACCGCCGCCGCCCGGGAGGCCGGCCGGCCCGCCCGGATCCAGCTCAAGGCCGATACGGGTCTCGGCCGCAACGGCTGCCAGCCCGCGGACTGGGCCGAACTCGTCGCCGCCGCCCGCGCCGCCGAGGCCGAAGGCGCGGTCCGGGTCACCGGCGTCTGGTCCCACTTCGCCCGCGCCGACGAGCCCGGCCACCCCTCCGTACAGCAACAGCTCGACACCTTCGGCGACATGCTGGCCCACGCGGAGGGCGAGGGCATCGACCCCGAGGTCCGCCATATCGCCAACTCCCCGGCCACCCTCACCCTCCCCGCATCGCATTTCGACCTGGTCCGCACCGGTATCGCCATGTACGGCATTTCGCCGTCCCCCGAGGTCGGCACCCACCGGGAGCTGGGCCTGCGGCCCGTCATGACCCTCTCCGCGAACGTCGCCCTGGTGAAGGGCGTACCCGCCGGACACGGCGTCAGCTACGGCCACACCTACGTCACCGCGGAGGAGACCACCCTCGGTCTGATCCCCGTCGGATACGCCGACGGCATCCCGCGCCACGCCTCCGGCCGCGGCCCCGTCCTCGTCGCGGGCGAGCGCCATACGATCGCGGGCCGGGTCGCCATGGACCAGTTCGTGGTCGACCTCGGCGGCCGCAAGGTCCAGGAGGGCGCGGAGGCCGTGCTCTTCGGACCGGGCGACCACGGCGAGCCGACCGCCGAGGACTGGGCGCGCGCCGCGGACACCATCGCGTACGAGATCGTCACCCGGATCGGGCAGCGGGTACCCCGTATCCACCTCGGCGCCACCGAAGAACACGGTTCCGGGGACGGGCCCGCACAACCCGCATAGGAACGGGCTCCGTGCGGAAGAGGAAAGGACCGGAGGTCTGACGGACCGCCCGCCGGTCCGCCGATCCACGGACGGGCAGACGTCCGGCTGCCGCTGCGACTGCGGCTGTCAGCGCATACGGAAGCGCATACGAATACGGGTACGGATACGGGTACGACAACGAGGAGCGGCACGGTGACCGAGACCAGCACGGGGAACGCCCTCACCGGAGCGGCGGCCGCGGTCTCCGCCGCCGCGGACGCCGCGAGCGGCACCGGCACGCCCGGCTGGCGCCGCGCCGGGATCGCGGGCATCGCGATAGGCGTGATCGCCGCGGGCGCGGCGGCGGGCGTCGCCGTCGAACGCCTCACCGTCGGCCGCGGCGTACGGAAGAAGGCCCGGCTCGCCCTCGACGCGACCGGCCCGTACGGAGCCCTGCGCGGCACCCCCGGCAAAGCCGTCGCCGACGACGGCACCCTGCTCTACTACGAGGTCGACGAGGTCGACCCGGGGGCCGCCGCCCCCCGCCGCCGCCGGCTCTTCGGCCGCCGCGCCCCCGCGCCCGTCACCGTCGTCTTCAGCCACGGCTACTGCCTCAACCAGGACTCCTGGCACTTCCAGCGCGCCGCCCTGCGCGGACTGGTCCGCACCGTCCACTGGGACCAGCGCAGCCACGGCCGCTCCGCCCGCGGCGTCGCCCAGCAGGGCCCGGAGCGGGTGCCGGTCTCCATCGACCAACTCGGCCGCGATCTGAAGGCCGTACTCGACGCCGCGGCACCGGAGGGGCCGGTGGTGCTCGTGGGGCACTCCATGGGCGGGATGACGGTGATGGCGCTGGGCGAGCAGTATCCGGAGTATGTCCGTGAGCGTGTCGCGGGCGTGGCCTTCATCGGCACCTCCAGCGGCCGGCTCGGCGAGGTCGACTACGGGCTTCCGGTCGCGGGCGTCGCCGCCGTCCGGCGGGTCCTGCCCGGAGTGCTGCGCGCCCTCGGCTCCCAGGCCGAGCTGGTGGAGCGCGGCCGCCGGGCCACGGCCGACCTCTTCGCCGGGCTGATCAAGCGCTACTCGTTCTCGTCGCGGGACGTCGACCCCGCGATCGTCCGGTTCGCCGAGCGCATGATCGAATCGACCCCGATCGACGTGGTCGCGGAGTTCTATCCCGCCTTCGACGAACACGACAAGGCGGAGCGGCTCGGAGTCTTCGAGGAGTTGCCGGTGCTCGTGCTGGCCGGGGACCGGGATCTGGTCACGCCCAGCGCGCACAGCGAGGTCATCGCCGACCGGCTCCCCGAGGCCGAACTGGTGATCGTGCCGGACGCCGGTCATCTGGTGATGCTGGAGCATCCGGAGGCGGTCACGGACCGGCTGGCGGATCTGCTCGCCCGGGCCGGGGCCGTACCGGCAGCGGCTAACGTTGGCCCGTATGGAAGCACCGCACAACCCGGCTGACGCCCCCGGGGCCCCCGGCCTCCCCGACACCGCCCCGCAGAGCGGTTCGCAGAACGGTTCACGGCCGGCCCGGGAGGCCCGGATCGCCGTCGACTCGGCGGCCCGGATGACGGAGCTGGGCCGCCGGCTCGCGGTCCGGCTGCGCCCCGGCGATCTGGTGATGCTCACCGGCGAACTGGGCGCCGGGAAGACGACGCTCACCCGCGGGCTCGGCGAGGGCCTCGGCGTCCGCGGCGCCGTGACCTCGCCGACGTTCGTCATCGCCCGGGTCCATCCGCCGCTGGGTGACGGACCGGCGCTGGTCCACGTCGATGCGTACCGCCTGGGCGGCGGGCTCGACGAGATGGAGGACCTGGACCTGGACGTATCGCTGCCGGACTCCGTGGTGGTGGTCGAGTGGGGCGACGGCAAGGTCGAGGACCTGTCGGAGGACCGGCTGCACGTGGTGATCCACCGGGTGGTGGGCGATACGGACGACGACCGGCGGACCGTGACGCTGACGGGGTACGGCGCCCGCTGGACGGACGCGGATCTCGCGCTGGAGTGAGCCCGCCGGGACCGCGGGATCCGGCTGCCGTACGTCTCCGCGCCCTCGCCGCCCGTCCGCGCTCCGTGTTCCGGATCCCGGTTCCGGAACCGGTTCCGGATCCCGTATTCCACGGATTTTCCGACAAGCCGTCGGGAAGATGTTGCGCGGGGCATGCCGTGCGTGGTCACATGGTACGGACGCTTGGTTAGGTCTACCTAACCATCCGACCGCCGACCGTTCTGGTCCCCGTGATCCAGGAGGCAGCCATGCCGGCATCCGAGCGCGCGTCCGTGCTGCGGCGGCCCCAGCCGCCGTCCATGCGGGATCTGCTGGCGTCCTGCGCCGCCGCCGCGGTGGTCTCCACCCCGCCGAGCGCCCGCGAGGACGCGGCGGAGGCGGCTGCACCGGCCGGCACCGAGCCCGATTCCGAGCGGAGTGACGAGCGCGGTTCCGGATACGCGACGCGGCCGCCGACCCGGCTCCGGCGCGACGCGGCGTAACACGGCGTAACACCTGCCGGGCGTCACGACGCCGCGAGCGGTTCCTTCGTACGGGCGGTTCTCACGCCCCGCCGTACCTGCCGTACGGCCCGCGTCAGGGAAGAACGACGATCTTGGTGCCGACCGTCGCGAAGCCCCACATCGCGTTGCCGTCCTCGCGCGCCATCCGGACCCCGCCCGTCTTCTTCTTCGGGTCCGGCGCCGCCATCGAGCCGTTGACCGCCGCGCTGAAGCCGACCGTCACCCCGTCCGCCTTCGCGAACCGCACCACATGTTCGATCGCGACCCCGTCCGACCCGGGGATCTTCCCCGCGCGCGAGGTCACCGCGTGCGTCCCCGGCGACGGGTTCACCGTCGACGGCATCACGGCGAACGTCCTGCGGACCTTGTTGCCCTTCGCCTCGACCAGCCAGACCCGCCGGGCCTGGAGCGCGTAGACGACCCGTTCACCGGTGCCCGAGTTCAGCGGCAGCGCCAGCGGGTTCACCGGAACCTTGGGCGCGCTCTTCCCCGGGCCCGTACTCGCGCCCGGCTTCGCCTTCAGTTCGGAGACACTGGCCTCCGCCTTGTACGCCAGGAAACCGACACCCGCCAGAGCGGCCGCCGTGAGCCCGGCTACCAGTCCCGAGCTGCGTGCCACCTGCGCCACCTTTCGGATGTTCCGATGTCCGGATGTTCGGATCCCTGAGCCCGTCGGACTGAACGACTGTCGCATGGGATGTTTCCGTGGCGACGGTAGCAGCAGGCTCCCCCGTCCGAGGGTGAGCCGTGCCCGGGGGCGCGGGAGCCGTAGGCTGTTCGCGTGCTCCTGCTCGCCGTAGATACCGCCACGCCCGCCGTCACCGCCGCTCTCCACGACGGCACGAAAGTGCTCGCCGAGTCCAGCCGGGTCGACGCCAGGCGCCACGGCGAACTGCTGTTGCCCGCCGTCGACCGGGTGCTGGCCGAGGCCGGGGTCGCCCTGGACGCCGTCACCGCCGTGGTGACCGGAGTCGGCCCCGGCCCGTACACCGGACTGCGGGTCGGCCTGGTGACCGCGGCCACCTTCGGTTCGGCGCTCGGCGTGCCGGTCTACGGGCTCTGCACCCTGGACGGCCTCGCCTACGCGGCCGGCCGGGACACCGGGGTCACCGGCCCCTTCGTGGTGGCGACGGACGCCCGCCGCAAGGAGGTCTACTGGGCCCGGTACGCCTCGCCGTGCGAGCGCGTCACCGGACCCGCCGTGGACCGTCCCGCCGATATCGCCGAGCAGCTCGCGGGCCTGCCCGCCGTCGGCGCCGGTGCCCTGCTCTACCCGGACGCCTTCCCCACCGTGGTGCCCGGCGCCCCGGAGCACGTCTCGGCCGCCGCGCTGGCCGCCCTGGCCGCCGAGAAGCTCGCCGAAGGCGGGGATACGGGCCCGGCCGAGGGCGCGTTCCTGCCGCCGCAGCCGCTGTATCTGCGCCGCCCCGACGCGCAGGTCCCCAAGAACTACAAGGTGGTCACGCCGCAGTGACCGCCCCGCCCGCCCCGCCCGACCCGGCCGGCTCCCGGCCTCCGGACCCGCCCGTGCTGCGCGAGATGCGCTGGTGGGATCTGGAGCAGGTGCTGGCCCTGGAGAACGACCTCTTCCCGGAGGACGCCTGGTCCGCCGGGATGTTCTGGGGCGATCTCGCCCATGCCCGCGGACCGCGGGCGACCCGCCGCTTCGTCGTGGCCGAGGAGCCCGGCCCCCCGGGTGAGGACGGCCGGACCGGCGGAGGCCGGATCACCGGTTACGCCGGTCTCGGCGCGGCGGGCGGACTCGCGGACGTGCTGACGATCGCGGTCGCCCGGGAGCGCTGGGGCACCGGTCTCGGGGCCGCGCTGCTGACCGATCTGCTCCAGCACGCCACCGCCTTCGAATGCGACGAGGTCCTCCTCGAAGTGCGGGTGGACAACATCAGGGCCCAGAAGCTGTACGAGCGCTTCGGCTTCGAGCCCATCGGAATCCGCCGCGGCTACTACCAGCCCGGCAATATCGACGCGCTCGTCATGCGCCACCAGGTGCACGGCACGGCAAGGGAATGTTGAGTGATGGCTGACGAACCGCTCGTACTCGGTATCGAAACGTCCTGCGACGAGACCGGCGTCGGCATCGTGCGCGGGACGACCCTCCTCGCCGACGCCGTGGCGTCCAGTGTCGACACGCACGCCCGTTTCGGCGGTGTGGTCCCCGAGATCGCGTCCCGCGCGCATCTGGAGGCGATGGTCCCCACCATCGAACGCGCCCTGAAGGAAGCGGGTGTCTCCCCGCGCGACCTCGACGGGATCGCGGTCACCGCGGGCCCCGGCCTCGCGGGCGCGCTGCTGGTGGGCGTCGCGGCGGCCAAGGCGTACGCGTACGCCCTGAACAAGCCGTTGTACGGGGTGAACCACCTCGCCTCCCATATCTGCGTCGACCAGCTGGAGCACGGCAAGCTGCCCGAGCCGACGATGGCGCTGCTGGTGTCCGGCGGGCACTCCTCGCTGCTGCTGGCCCCGGACATCACCAGTGATGTACGGCCGCTGGGCGCGACCATCGACGACGCGGCGGGCGAGGCCTTCGACAAGATCGCCCGGGTGCTCGACCTGGGCTTCCCCGGCGGTCCGGTGATCGACCGGCTGGCGAAGGAGGGCGACCCGGCGGCGATCGCCTTCCCGCGCGGGCTGACCGGCTCGCGCGACCCCGCGTACGACTTCTCCTTCTCGGGGCTGAAGACGGCCGTGGCCCGCTGGATCGAAGCGAAGCGGGCGGCGGGGGAGGAGGTGCCGGTACGGGATGTGGCGGCGTCCTTCCAGGAGGCGGTCGTGGACGTGCTCACCCGCAAGGCCGTCCGGGCCTGCCTGGACGAGGGCGTCGACCATCTGATGATCGGCGGCGGTGTCGCGGCCAACTCGCGGCTGCGGGCGCTGGCCCAGGAGCGGTGCGAGCGGGCGGGCATCCGGCTGCGGGTGCCGCGGCCCAAGCTGTGCACGGACAACGGCGCGATGGTGGCGGCGCTGGGGGCCGAGATGGTGGCCCGCAACCGCCCGGCCTCCGATCTGGAGCTGTCGGCGGACTCGTCCCTGCCGGTGACGGACCCGCACGTACCCGGTGAGCACGCCCACGGCCACGAGCACAGTCACGGCCACAGCCACAGTCACGGTCACTCCCATGACCACGACCATGTGCACGAGATCAGCAAGAAGAACCTCTACTCGTGACGGACGGCGCGCGGGAGGCCGGTGAGGCGGGCGGTATGACGACGGTCGCGCTGATGTGGGAGGCGAAGGCGGCCCCCGGCCGGGGCGCCGAGCTGCTGGAGTGGGCCCGGGCACAGGCCCTGCCCCGGGAGCCGCTGCGGCGGGAGACCTTCGGGGCCGGGGACGACCGGGTGCTGGTGATCACCTGGTGGGAGACGGACGGCGGCCCCGGCACCCGGCCTCCGGAACTGCCCGATCCGGCGCCGGAGCTGCTCGACCGGCCCGTGCACCGCTGGCGGTTCACCTCGCTGGGGCTCGGCTGACGGGGGAGCCCGTGGCGGCTCCGGACGGGCCACGGTTCCGCCGCCGCCCGTGGTAAGGGTTCTCCGGCCGGGAACCGGGCCCGGCTCGGGACCTTCCCGGCCGGACGCGGATGGCCCGCCCGGCCCCCGGAAGCGGCCCGGAAAAACTTTCGGAAGAAAAGTCCGGCGGAGTGTCGAGACCGGCGTCGTCCGATCGACGGAAGGGTGAGAGGCGGGGAAACGCCCCGCACACCGCTCTCACCGGGACCCGGCCTGCCGGCCGGTCCGGTACCGCGACCAGCACGAGGAGCTGTTATGCCCCGCTTTCTGACTCTTATCCGCCTCGACGAGAACAATCTGCCCGAGGACGGCTTCTCCCCCGAGATGGGGGAGCGGATGGGCGCCCTGCTGAAGGAGATCACCGAAGCCGGCGTGATGCTGGACACCGCCGCTCTCACCCCCACCTCCCAGGGCCGCCGGGTCACCTACTCCGGCGGGACGCTGACCGGCACGGACGGCCCCTTCACCGAGACCAAGGAGGTCATCGGCGGCTACTCCATCATCCAGGCCAAGGATCTGGCCGAGGCCGAGGAGTGGGCCAACCGTTTCCTCAAGGTCCACGACGAGGTCTGGACGGTGACCTGCGAGATCCGGCAGATCTCCGAGGACTGAGCAACGGCGCCGGGGGACCCCGGAGGCACGGCCTCCGGGGTCCCGGCTTGCCGCTGCCGTCGTCTGTTGCTCTGATGGGTGGCCGTGACGACGGCAAGCGCAGTGGAAGCGGTGTTCCGGATAGAGCAGGCGCGGGTGATCGCGGCCGCCGCCCGGATCGTCAGGGATGTCGGTATCGCCGAGGAGATCGCGCAGGACGCGCTGGTCTCCGCGCTGGAAAAGTGGCCCGATTCGGGTGTTCCCGAGAAACCGGGCGCCTGGCTGACGGCGGTCGCCAAGCGCCGCGCGGTCGATCTCGTACGCCGCAGGGAGAACTACGCGCGGAAACTGGCCGAGGTCGGCCGGTCCCTGGAGCACGCGGCCGAACCGCCGCCCGCCGAACCGTCGCCCGACAGCGGCCCCGAGGCCGATATCGACGACGATCTGCTGCGGCTGATCTTCACCGCCTGCCATCCGGTGCTGCCGACCCGGGCCCGGATCGCCCTCACGCTGCGGCTGCTGGGCGGGCTGACCACCGAGGAGATCGCCCGCGCCTTCCTGGCGACGGAAGCGGCGGTCGCCCAGCGGATCGCCCGCGCGAAACGTTCCCTCGCCGCGGCGGACGTGCCCTTCGAGGTGCCGTACGGCCCCGACCGCGCGGCCCGGCTCGACTCCGTACTCGAAGTCGTCTACCTCGTCTTCAACGAGGGCTACTCGGCGACCAAGGGCGACGACTGGGTCCGCCCGGCGCTCTGCGAGGACGCGCTGCGGCTGGCCCGGGTGCTCGCGGCCCTGCTGCCGAACGAGCCCGAGGTCCACGGCCTCGCGGCCCTGCTGGAGCTCCAGGCCTCCCGGATCCCGGCCCGTACCGGCCCCGACGGCAGCCCGGTGCTCCTCGCCGACCAGGACCGGACGCGCTGGAACCGGCTGCTGATCCGCCGCGGTTTCGCCGCGCTGGACCGGGCCGCGGTGCCGGGCGTACCGCCGGGCCCGTACGTCCTCCAGGCCGCGATCGCCGCCTGCCATGCGCAGGCCCTGCGGTACGAGGACACCGACTGGGCCGTGATCGTCACGCTCTACGGGCAGCTCGCCGCGGTCCGGCCGTCCCCGGTCGTGGAGCTGAACCGGGCGGTGGCCGTCGCCATGGCGGAGGGGCCCGAGACCGGTCTCGCCCTGGTGGACGCGATCGCCGGGGACCCGGAGCTGAAGGACTACCACCTGCTGCCGAGCGTGCGCGGTGATCTGCTGGCCAGGCTGGGACGGTGGGACGCGGCCAGGGAGGAGTTCCTCGCGGCGGCCGCGCTGGCCCGCAACGACCGGGAGCGCGAGCTGCTGCTGACCCGGGCGGAACGGGCGGAACAGCCGGAACAGCCAGGACAGCCGGGACGAGCGGAACAGTCGGAACAGGCAGAACGGGCGGAACGGGCGGCCGGGGAGCCCGGCCGGACGGGTCCCGGCCCGGATGTCGTTCCCGGCGGATAGTCTCCGCGCATGTCTGAGCTGCCTTCGCCGCCACCGGATCCCGACGGACCGCACGGCATAGCCCCCTGGCGGGACCGGGGCTCCCTGCTCGACGAGCGGCGCCGCGTCCTCGACGAGCTGACGCGCCGGTCGGTCGGCCCGTTCCGGCTCCTCGGACTGGTCCTGGTGGTCCTCGCGTTCGAACTGGGCTGGGGGCTGGTCGGCGTCGGGCTGATGTCCCTCGACGACACCCTCGACGGCTTCAACCTGGTCTTCGCCGGGTTCGTCGGCCTGGTCGGAGTGGTGATCCTGGTCCCCGCGCTGGCCGTGGCGGTGTCCGAGGCCCGCGAGGCCCGGGCCGTACGGGCGCTGCTGCGCGCCTGGACGGCACTCGACCGCGACCCCCGGGGCGACGCGCGGTACGGCCGGGGATGGCTGAACGCCGGCTGGCTGATGGTGTCGTTCGGCTTCGTCGTGGCCGGTCTCGCGGTCTGCGCCGGGCTGCCTGACTCCCTGGAGGACGGCGGGGGCCGCACCCCCCACAGCACCCTCGTGTACGTGATGGGCGCGGGCATCGCCCCGGTCGTCGCGGGCCTCGCGGGCCTGGTGAACGCGGTCGCCCATCTCCACTGGCTGGCCGGCCTGCTGAACCCGGTCCCGGCCGCCCGCCGCCCCGGCGGCGCCCACCGCTGACGGCCGCCCCCGGGCGCACCGCGCTACCGCCCGGACCCGGTCCCCGCCGGCCGGCCGATCAGCATCGACGGTGCGCCGTCGACCCTGGTGAGAAAGACCGTCGCCGCGTTCGGACCCTGCGGTTTCACCTTCCGCCGCACCTCCTCCGGCTCCACCGCCGACCCCCGCTTCTTCACCGTCAGCGAGCCCACCCCGCGCTCCCGCAGCAGCGCCTTCAGCTTCTTCAGACCGAACGGGAGCACATCGGTGATCTCGTACGCCGTGGCCGACGGCAGCGGGCGCAGTTCGTCCGCCGTCACATAGGCGATCGTCGCGTCGATCAGACCGCCGCCCGCGAGCTCGGCCGCGACCTCGGCGACCAGATGCGCGCGGATGACCGCCCCGTCCGGCTCGTACAGATACCGGCCGACGGGACGGACCTGCGGATCCGGCAGACCGCGTCCGACCAGGGTGTATGAGGCCGACGGCCCGGAGCCCGTGCCCGCGCCGGACAGCAGCGTCGCGGCGACCCGGCCCGGTGCCGGATCCCCGGTACCCCGCCACAGGACCGCCTCCTTGACCTCGCCCTCGTACGAGATCCACTCCGCCGCGAAGTCCCCGGGGATCAGCTCGTGCGGAATCCCCGGCGCGATCTTGAGCGCGGCGACCGGCCTGCTCCGGGCCGCTTCGATCGCCCAGGACAGCGGGGGCGAGTACGCCTCCGGGTCGAAGATCCGGCCCCGGCCGCCGCGGCGCGCGGGATCGGTGAACACCGCGTCGTACGCCGAGACGTCGACCTCCGTGACATCCGCGCAGCGCACTTCGACCAGTTCACCGAGGCCGAGGGCGTCGGCGTTGGCGCGGACGGTGGCGGCGGTCAGCGGATCGCGGTCGACGGCCAGCACCCGGATGCCCGCCCGGGCCAGCGCGATCGCGTCACCGCCGATACCGCTGCACAGATCCGCGGCGCTGCGGACGCCGAGGGCCGCCAGCCGGGCCGCGCGATGGGCCGCGACGGGGGCGCGGGTGGCCTGCTCGACGCCGTTCGGGGTGAAGAACATGCGGTACGCGTCCACCGCGCCGAACTTGGCCACCGCCCGCTGCCGGAGCCTGGCCTGTCCGAGCGCGGCCGAGACCCGGTCCGCCGGATGGTCGCGGCGCAGCCTGGTCGCCAGGGCCAGCTCCCGGGCGGGGTCGTAATCGCGCAGCTCGTCGAGGAGGGCCCGGCCCTCGGGGGACAGCAGAGTGGCGAGGGGTTCGGGGAGCGGGATGGCGGCGTCGTTCACCCGGCCATTCTGGGCCAGGTACACGCCGGGGCTGGGCCAGGCGGGTCACGGACCGGCGGCGACGGCGGTGTCGTACGGATCCGGCGGGCGTCTGCTGCCAGGATTCAGCGCCATGCGGCTAGTACGACAAAACGGAAAGATGGTTGCAATGGGTGCGGATGGGCGGGGGGCGGCCGGGCGCCGTCCGGGGGCGCGCAGAGCACTGCGGGGGCGTGCGGTCGCCGCCGCGCTGCTCGCCGGTGTGCTCGGCTCCGGCTGTACCGTCCCCGGTCCCGGCGAACACGGCGGCGCCCAGCCCCACCCCGGGGCCCAGGCGGAGGCGTCCCAGCTCGAACGGGCCGAGAAGGACGCCCACCGGTCCGGCCCCGCCGGATCGCGCGCCGCCTATGTGGACCAGGTCGAGAAGGTGCAGAAGGCCAGGGCGGCCGCGATCGGCAGATGGGGCCTGGACAAGGTCCCCCTGCCCGCCCCCCAGCCGCCTCCCGTCAAACCCTTCCTCAACACCCGCAAGGGCTTCGAGGTCGAAGGCGGCGCGGCCCTCCCGCCGGTCTTCACCACCGTCCCGGTGAAGGAGAAGGTCGTCTTCCTGACGGTCGACGACGGAGCCGAGAAGGACCCCGACTTCATCCGGATGATGAGCGAACTGAAGATCCCGTACAGCGCCTTCCTCAGCGACTACGTGATCAACGACAACTACGGCTACTTCCGGCGCATGCAGGACGAGGGCGTCGCCCTCCACAACCACACCCTCAACCACCGCTATATGCCCGGACTCTCCTACGAGGCCCAGAAGAAGGAGATCTGCGGGCAGCAGGACAACCTCCAGCGGCTGTACGGGAAACGCCCGCCGCTCTTCCGGCCGCCGTACGGCAACTACAACGGCGACACCCTGCGCGCCGCCCAGGAGTGCGGGGTCAAGGCCGTGCCGCTCTGGGCCGCCGAAGCCTTCCCCGACCACATGGAGTGGCGGGAATGGGACCGCGACCTCCACCCGGGCGACATCATCCTCACCCACTTCCGCGGCACCGGGGACTGGAAGGGCTCCATGCCCGACATGGTCCGCCAGGTCATGAAGACGGTCACCGACAAGGGATACGCCGTCGCCCGCCTAGAGGACTACGTGTGAGACCGGGCACGGCCGCACAGCTCGCGGCCGTGCTGGCCGCGGGGGCGCTGCTGGGCTGCTCCGGCTGCGCCTCCCCGGCCGTCGACCCCATCGAACGGCTGGGGAGGCGGGCGGTCCACTCCGGTGAAACCCCGGCGGCCTCCCCGGCCCCGGGCCCCCGGGCCCGTTTCGGGCCGGAGCCCGCGGCGGTACGGAGCGGCGCCCCCGCGCCGGACCCCGCGGGACGGCCGGGCCCCGGGCCGCAGTCCGCAGGAGTACGGGGCGGGCCGCCGGGCCCGGTCGGGGGCCGCACGGGGGCCCCGGACGCTCCGGTGGGGCCCGGGGCGGTACGGAGCCGTGCCCCGCTCCGTACCCCCGCCTCCGGGACCCCGGCCGCACCCGCCATCCATGCCCCCGCACTCGCCGAACCGGCCGGCCGCCTGCTGGACCGGCTCCACGGCACCCGCCGCCCCGCGCCCCGCCCGGGCGGCGCGCTGCAAGCACCCCGGGACCGGTAGCGCCCCCGGCCGTACCGGGTTTCCAGGACGCCCGGGAGAGGGAGGAAACAGGGGCCGCAGGGGCGCGTACGCCCCCGCGCGCCGACCCGCAACCGTTCCGCCGACGGCGGACGCATTGGCACTCCGCTTGACCGAGTGCTAATCGCGGTCATAGTCTCGGGTCTGGCACTCCCCACTGGAGAGTGCCAACACAGCGACGGGCAGGTCCGGCACCCGCGACGACGGATCCACCTGGTCGCCACCTCAGACAGTTAACCCCGTGAGATCTCCGAAGGGGGAGGTCGGATCGTGACGACCGCCAGCTCCAAGGTTGCCATCAAGCCGCTTGAGGACCGCATTGTGGTCCAGCCGCTCGACGCCGAGCAGACCACGGCCTCCGGCCTGGTCATTCCGGACACCGCGAAGGAGAAGCCCCAGGAGGGCGCCGTCCTCGCGGTCGGCCCGGGTCGCTTCGAGAACGGCGAGCGCCTGCCGCTCGACGTCAAGGTCGGCGACGTCGTGCTCTACAGCAAGTACGGCGGCACCGAGGTGAAGTACAACGGCGACGAGTACCTCGTCCTCTCGGCCCGCGACGTGCTCGCGATCGTCGAGAAGTAAGCCGAGCAGTCTCCGCTTGTTCTTGATCTGCGCCCCTGGCACCCGCTGACTCTCACTAGCACGGGCGCTGGGGGCGCAGTTTTTCGCAGTACGTCTCAGAAGAGGACAGAAACGCTCCCATGGCGAAGATCCTGAAGTTCGACGAGGACGCCCGTCGCGCCCTTGAGCGCGGCGTCAACAAGCTTGCCGACACGGTGAAGGTGACGATCGGCCCCCGCGGCCGCAACGTCGTCATCGACAAGAAGTTCGGCGCCCCCACCATCACCAACGACGGTGTCACGATCGCGCGCGAGGTCGAGCTCGACGACCCGTACGAGAACCTCGGCGCCCAGCTCGTCAAGGAGGTGGCGACCAAGACCAACGACATCGCGGGTGACGGCACCACCACCGCGACCGTCCTGGCCCAGGCCCTCGTCCGCGAAGGCCTGCGCAACGTCGCCGCCGGCGCCTCCCCCGCCGCCCTCAAGAAGGGCATCGACGCCGCGGTCAAGGCCGTCTCCGACGACCTCCTCGCCACCGCCCGTCCCATCGAGGACAAGGCCGACATCGCCGCTGTCGCCGGGCTCTCCGCCCAGGACCCGCAGGTCGGCGAGCTCATCGGCGAGGCGATGGACAAGGTCGGCAAGGACGGTGTCATCACCGTCGAGGAGTCCAACACCTTCGGCCTGGAGCTCGACTTCACCGAGGGCATGGCCTTCGACAAGGGCTACCTCTCCCCCTACATGGTCTCCGACCAGGAGCGTATGGAGGCCGTCCTCGACGACCCGTACATCCTGATCAACCAGGGCAAGATCGGCTCCATCCAGGACCTGCTGCCCCTCCTGGAGAAGGTCATCCAGGCCGGCGGCTCCAAGCCGCTGCTGATCATCGCCGAGGACGTCGAGGGCGAAGCGCTCTCCACCCTCGTCGTCAACAAGATCCGCGGCACCTTCAACGCCGTCGCCGTCAAGGCCCCCGGCTTCGGCGACCGCCGCAAGGCGATGCTCCAGGACATGGCCACCCTCACCGGTGCCACCGTCGTCTCCGAAGAGGTCGGCCTCAAGCTCGACCAGGTCGGCCTCGACGTCCTCGGCACCGCCCGCCGCGTCACCGTCACCAAGGACGAGACCACCATCGTCGACGGCGGCGGCAGCAGCGACGAGGTCGCCGGCCGCGTCAACCAGATCAAGGCCGAGATCGACGCCACCGACTCCGACTGGGACCGCGAGAAGCTCCAGGAGCGCCTCGCCAAGCTCGCCGGCGGCGTCTGCGTCATCCGGGTCGGCGCCGCCACCGAGGTGGAGCTCAAGGAGAAGAAGCACCGCCTCGAAGACGCCATCTCCGCGACCCGCGCCGCGGTCGAGGAAGGCATCGTCTCCGGCGGAGGCTCCGCCCTCGTCCACGCCGCCAAGGTCCTCGAAGGCGACCTCGGCAAGAAGGGCGACGAGGCCACCGGCGTCGCCGTCGTCCGCCGCGCCGTCGTCGAGCCCCTGCGCTGGATCGCCGAGAACGCCGGCCTGGAGGGCTACGTCATCACCTCCAAGGTCGCCGAACTCGACAAGGGCCAGGGCTTCAACGCCGCCACCGGCGAATACGGCGACCTGGTCAAGGCCGGCGTCATCGACCCGGTCAAGGTCACCCGCTCCGCCCTGGAGAACGCCGCCTCCATCGCCTCCCTCCTCCTCACGACCGAAACCCTGGTCGTCGAGAAGAAGGAAGACGAGCCGGCCGACGCGGGCCACGGCCACGGCCACTCGCACTGATTTTTTTAGGGGCTCGGTTCGCCTCCGGGGCGCTTAAGCCGAGGTCTTCAGTCGATCGTGCTCGGTCGCTCGTTCCTCGCGACCTGCGCGCGTTCTCCTTCCAGTCCCCCTACGCCTTCGGCGTGGGGGGACCCCCAGCGCGCCCCTTCGGCTCACTCGCCGGACCCTGGGGTTGGACGGGTCCTGAGCAGTGACCCATGAGGTCCTTGGGCGGGACGGGATGTGTTCCTTCCGTTCACCAGGGCCGAACGGGCCTGAGCAGTGAACCCATGGGTTCCTGGGCGTATCCGCCGGGACCCGGCATGGCCTTTTGGCCACTTGTCGCGTCCTGAGCAGTGGCTCGGCAGATCCTTGAACGGGTCCGATCCGGTATCACCGGGTCGGGCCCGTTCCCCGTTTCCCAGGACATGAGTTACGCGGAACGAGTGAGCGACTCCCTCGTCACCGGCTCCGCGAACGGCAGCCCGTTCGCGTACCGCTCCAACTCGTCCAGCGCCAGCTCCGCCATCCGGTGCAACTCATTGCCCAGAGAACCCGCCAGATGCGGGGTCAGCAGCACATTCGGCAGCGAGTAGAGCGGCGAATCCCGCGGCGGGACCTCCGGCTCGGTGACGTCCAGCACCGCGTACAGCCGCCCCGACACCAGCTCCCGCACCAACGCGGGCCCGTCGACGAGGGACCCCCGCGACGTGTTGATCAGCGTGGCACCGTCCGGCAACAGCCCCAGCCGGCGGGCATCCAGCAGCCGACGGGTCTCCGGCAACTGCGGCGCATGCACCGAAACGGTGTCGCTCCGGGCGCACAACTCGTCGAGACCCACCGCCACCGCACCCGGCGGCGCGGGCGTGTACGGGTCGTACACCAGCACGTCCAGATCGAAGGGCCTCAGCAGCTCGACCAGCCGCCGGCCCGTCCGGGACGCTCCGACGATGCCGACCGTACGGCGGTGGTTGCCCAACCCCGACAGCTCCGCACCCCAGTCATGGGCGGCCCGCAGCTCCGCGTACCGCCGGGCCGACGAAAGGACCCGCTTCCCCGCGAACAGAATCGCGGCCAGCGTGTACTCCGCCACCGGGACCGCATTCGCCGACGCCGCCGACGACACCGCGATACCCCGCTCCCAGCAGGCGTCCGTGACATGCTCCTTCACCGAACCGGCGGCATGCACCACCGCCCGCAGCGCGGGCGCCGCCGCCAGCGCGCCCGGGTCGAGAACCGGTGCCCCCCAGCAGGTCAGCAGCACCTCCGCGGCGGCGAGAGCATCCCGTACCGCCGGTGAAGGAGACCGCAGATCATGGGCGACCAGACCCGGATCCGTGCGGGCCAGAGCCGTGAGGCGGGCCGACTGCCGGGCGGTGAAGAGCCGGGCCGAGACCCCCGGGCCCATGGCGAGCAGCACCCGCGGCCGGACCCCGGCCCGCCGTGGGCCCCCGCCGCACTCCGTACCGTCCACGCCGGCCGCCTCCCTGCTCTCCCGCCGGGGCCCGCGGCCTACTGGGGCCCGTACTTCCGGCCCGTCCTGGACGACACACCGCCCAGCAGCCCGCGCGGCGCCAGCTTCACCACACCCATCAGCGCCTTGTACCGCGGATCCGGGATCGACACCGGCTTTCCACGGGCCAGATCCGAGAGGGCCGCCGCCACCAGCTTGTCCGCGTCGAGCCACATCCACCCCGGGATGTTCTCCGTCCCCATCCCCGCCCGCTCATGGAACTCGGTACGGACGAAACCAGGACAGAGCGCCATCAGCCGTACGCCCGAACCCGCCAGATCCCGGGCCACGCCCTGGGTGAACTGGACCACCCACGCCTTGGACGCACCATAGGTGCCCCGGGGGACAAAAGCCGCCACCGACGCCACATTGACCACACCGCCCCGGCCCCGCTCCCGCATCGGCTCCACCGCAGCCGACGTCAGTCGCAGCACCGCCTCGCAGTGCACCTTGAGCATTGTCAGCTCATCGGCCATGGAGACTTCGAGGAACCGGCCCTTGTTGCCGAAGCCCGCATTGTTGACCAGCAGGTCCACCGCGTTCCTCCGGTCGCCGAGCCGCCGCTCCACAGCCGCGATGCCGTCCTCCGTGGACAGATCGGCGGTCAGCACCTCCGCCTCGATGCCGTGCCGGTCGTGGAGTTCGGTGGCCTGGGCTCGGAGCCGTGCGGTATCGCGGGCCACCAGGACCAGATCATGTCCGTCGGCGGCGAGCCTGCGTGCGAACGCGGCGCCGATGCCGGCGGTCGCGCCCGTGATCAGTGCGGTCGTCATAAGCGGCACGTTAGTGCCCCGGACCGGTAGCCGCGTACGCCCGTCCCGGGCTCAGCCCGCCGAGCGGACCGCGTCCCGCTTGCGGAGATACTCCTCGGCCTTCTCCACCAGCACCGGATTGAGCGCGTCCCCGGCCGCCAGCAGCGACGGCAGCAGATCCCGTTCGGTGCTCGCCGCACGGAACGCCATGCCGACCGTGACACCGTGGTCCGGGCGGTGGACTATCTCGACCGGATCGCCCGACCGGATCTCCCCCGGCTCGACGACCTTCAGATAGGCACCCGGCTCCGCCCGCCCGGTGAACCGCTTCAGCCAGCCCTTCTCCGGCAGCCCCAGCTCACCCAGCCAGCCCGCGAACGTACGGCAGGGGATACGGCCGCTGGTCACCTCCAGCACCACCCGCTCACCGATCCGCCAGCGCTCACCGATCCGGGCACCGCTGACGTCCAGACCCATCGTGGTGAGGTTCTCGCCGAACGAACCGTTGGCGATCGGCCGCCCCAACTCCCGCTCCCAGAAGTCGAGGTCCTCGCGGGCGAAGGCGTACACCGCCTGATGGGTGCCGCCGTGATGGACGGTGTCGCGGACCAGATCCCCGGCCACCCCGCTGCCGTTCTCCCCGGCCGGCGGCCCCGGATCCGCCACCAGGACCGGCCCCTCGACCGGCCGCTTGTCGATTCCGGTGATCCCGCCGGGGGTGCTGGTGTAGTCGACGTACTTGGCCCGGCCCACATTCACGGTCAGCAGCTTCATGGACCAACGCTAAACCCTCAGCACCCAAAGCTTCCAGTCAGTAAGTCGCCTCTGATCCAAGAATCTCTTATATTCAAGGGGTGATCGAAGCCCGTCATCTCCGAGTCCTGCGCGCGGTGGCCACCACCGGCTCCTTCTCCGCGGCGGCCCGCGCCCTGGGCTGCACCCAGCCCGCGGTCAGCCAGCAGATGAAGGCACTGGAGAGCTCCGCGGGCACCCCCCTGCTGATCCGCACCGGCCGCGAGATGCGGCTGACCCAGGCAGGCGAGGCGCTGGTCCGGCACGCCACCGGCATCCTCGCCGGGCTCACCGCCGCCGAAGAAGAGGTCGCCGCCATCGCCGGGCTGCGGGCCGGGCGGGTGCGGCTGGTCTCCTTCCCGAGCGGCAGCTCCACCCTCGTCCCCACCGCACTGGCCGCGCTCCGGGCGGCACACCCCGGCACCCGGGTCTCCCTCGTGGACGCCGAGCCGCCGCGCTCGGTCGAGATGCTGCGCGAGGGCGACTGCGATGTGGCGCTGGCCTTCCGTTACGGCGACCGGGGCGCCGCTGCGGAATCCCCGGCGGGCAGCAGTGATCCCGCCGGGCCGGATGCCGAATGGGACGATCTGGTGGTCCGCCCCCTCCTCTCCGACCGGCTCGTCGGGCTCGTCCCCGAAGGCCACCGCCTCGCCGGGGCCGGCACGGTCGCCATCGGGGACCTCGCCGACGACCCGTGGATCGCGGGCTGCCCCCGCTGCCGCCGCCAGCTGGTCGACGTCTGCGAGAGCGCCGGATTCGCCCCCCGTATCGACTTCGCGACCGACGACTATCCGGCCGTCGCCGGACTGGTCGGCGCCGGACTGGGCGTCGCCGTCCTGCCCGAACTGGCACTGGAGTCGGTACGGGCCAGAGGCGCCGTCACGGTCGCGCTCGCCCCGCGGGTGGAGCGGGAGATCGTCGCCCTCACCCTGCCCGATCTGTCGCAGGTCCCCGCCGTCGCGGCCACCCTGGACCAGCTCACCCTGGCCGCCGCCCGCTGACCCAGCCCACCGGATACGGCCTGCTGAGCGCCCGCTGAGCGCCCGCTGAGCGCCCGCCGGGGCGGCGCGACCGGGCCACGGGCATACGGATGCCCGGAAAGAAACGTTTCTTCGGTGGTCGGATGCGGTACGGATCAGTGCCGCGCCGTCGCCCCCTGGGCCCCTCCGGCGGTGCCCGCGCCGCTGGTCGCCGGGACCAGCCGGTGCCGCGCCCGCCCCATCAGCTCCTCGCGTTCGTCCTCGGTCAGCCCGCCCCAGACGCCGTACGGCTCCCGCACCGCCAGGGCGTGGGCCGCGCACTGCGCCCGCACCGGGCACCGCATGCACACCTCTTTCGCGGAGTTCTCACGCGCGCTCCGGGCGGCGCCGCGCTCGCCCTCGGGGTGGAAGAACAGGGAGCTGTCCACCCCGCGGCAGGCGGCGAGCAGCTGCCAGTCCCACAAGTCGGCGTTCGGTCCGGGAAGGCGGGAGAAATCTGCCATGGCTTGCCCCTTGAATCCGTGCTCAGTGGGTCCGGTCAGGTCGTGCGGGTGAGCCGCTGTGCACGCGCCGCATTGATGTCCGCACCATGTCTCACGACCGTACATCTACTATCTAAGTAGATGTAAATATGATTCATTGGGAATCTAGCCCCAGACACTATCCAAAGTGAAGAAAAAGCATCTAAATGGGGCATAGCTTTCAGGTAAACCCCGCCGCCGCGCGGTCCCGCAGGGAGTGCCGAAGAGGTTCCGGGAACCCGTAACTCTTTCGAGTGACCGTCGTTGGTAGGTCGGAGGCGGTTGAAGAACGAGCGCTCGGGCACATGTCCGAGAGCGTTCAACCGCACAGGTGACGATACGTACCAGCCTGGAGGCTCAAGGTGACGCGCTTTAGCTGCGAGCGCCACGGAGGTCAGTCATGACGTCCGTCCTCGTCTGCGACGACTCCCCGCTCGCCCGAGAGGCGCTCCGCCGCGCGGTGGCAACCGTGCCCGGCGTCGAGCGTGTGACGACCGCGGCCAACGGCGAGGAAGTCCTCCGCCGCTGGGGCGCGGACCGCTCGGACCTCATCCTGATGGATGTCCGGATGCCCGGTCTCGGCGGAGTCGAAACCGTCCGGCGGCTGCTTTCGGCCGATCCGGGCGCCCGGATCATCATGCTCACGGTTGCCGAGGATCTCGACGGCGTGGCTCTCGCGGTCGCCGCCGGCGCCCGCGGCTATCTGCACAAGGACGCCTCCCGCGCCGAGCTGCGCGCGACCGTCACCCAGGCACTGGCCGACCCGACCTGGCGGCTCGCCCCCCGGCGGCTGCGCTCGGCCGAGATGGGGGCCGCCCCCACGCTCACCGCGCGCGAGATCCAGGTGCTGGAAGGCATGAGCCACGGCCGGTCCAACGCCGAGATCGGCCGGGAGCTGTTCCTCTCCGAGGACACCGTCAAGACCCATGCCCGCAGGCTCTTCAAGAAGCTGGGCGCATCGGACCGGGCGCACGCCGTCGCGCTCGGATTCCGCTGGGGTCTGGTCCGCTGAGCCCGTGCCCCGCCCGGCAGGATCCGAAAGAGAGGACCTAGCCGGGCGCGGGTCCCCGAAGCCCCGAAAGCACCGCGTACCCCGCTCGCCGTACGGTGGTGGGCGGGGAGACGGAGCGCAGTGGGCGCCGGTTTCCCGCGCGATGCCGCATCCTTGAGATGTGGAGTTCCTCGGGGAGTCGGTCGAGCGGAAGGGGAGGGCGACGGCGATGAGTTCCGGCGTACCTGCTCATAACGCTTCGGTGCACAACATGGGGCGCGGTGCCACGGAAGAGCGGCCACCGAGGCACCATGGACCGATGCGTGACGACAGAAGCACGGTGATCGGTGCACTTGTCCATCGCGCCGTCGACGGCGACGAACGGGCCACGCACGATCTGCTCGCGCATGTCCACCCCCTCGCGCTGCGCTACTGCCGCACCCGGCTCAGCCGGCTGCCCGGTGACGCCCGCCACTTTGTGGAGGACCTTGCGCAGGAGGTCTGCGTCGCGGTGCTGATGGCGCTCCCGAAGTACCGGGACACCGGCCGCCCCTTCGAGGCCTTCGTCTTCGCCATCGCGTCCCACAAGGTCGCGGACCTCCAGCGGGCGGCCATGCGGCACCCCGGCTCGACGGCCGTGCCCTCCGACGAGATGCCGGAGCGCCCCGACGACTCCCTCGGCCCCGAGGAGCGGGCGCTGCTCAGCAGCGATGCCGAGTGGGCCAAGAAGCTCCTGGCCAATCTGCCGGAGACCCAGCGGGAGCTGCTGGTGCTGCGGGTCGCCGTGGGGCTGACCGCGGAGGAGACCGGCCAGATGCTGGGCATGTCGCCCGGTGCGGTCCGGGTCGCCCAGCACCGCGCGCTCAGCAGGCTGCGGGCCCTCGCCGAGCAGTAACCGCCCTCGTTTCCGCACCCGGCCGGATCCCTGTCCGGCATTCCTGTCCTGATCCCTGTCCGGATCCCTGCCCGGATGCCGCGCGGGAGTGCGTACGGCATTGGTACGAGGCCTGCGGCCCGGCCCTACGCCGTCCGCGGGACGCCGTCCACCCATGCGTACGACATGTGGACCATCACACAAACCAGCCGGGTGATCTTGGTCGTGGAATGAGACGGCTCCGCGGGCCGTTAGCATGGACATCCGCACCGATCAAGGCCATTTGGGGAAGGTGTCATGACCAACGTCGACGGAGTGCCCGAGAAATTCGCGACACTCGGGCTGACCTACGACGATGTGCTGCTGCTGCCGGGCGCCTCCGATATGGCCCCCGACCAGATCGACACCTCCTCGTACATCTCCAGGAACGTCCGGGTGAACATCCCGCTGCTCTCCGCGGCGATGGACAAGGTCACCGAGTCCCGGATGGCCATCGCCATGGCCCGCCAGGGCGGCGTGGGCGTGCTCCACCGCAATCTCTCCATCGCCGGCCAGGCCAACCAGGTCGATCTGGTCAAGCGCTCCGAGTCCGGCATGGTCACCGACCCGATCACGGTGCACCCCGATGCCACGCTGGCCGAGGCCGACCAGCTCTGTGCCAAGTTCCGGATCAGCGGTGTCCCGGTCACCGACCGCGGCGGCAAGCTGCTCGGCATCGTCACCAACCGCGATATGGCCTTCGAGTCGGACCGCAGCCGCCAGGTGCGCGAGGTCATGACCCCGATGCCGCTGGTCACCGGCAAGGTCGGGATCTCCGGCGTCGACGCCATGGAGCTGCTGCGCCGCCACAAGATCGAGAAGCTGCCGCTGGTCGACGAGGCGGGCGTGCTCAAGGGCCTGATCACGGTCAAGGACTTCGTCAAGGCCGAGCAGTACCCCAACGCCGCCAAGGACGCGAACGGCCGGCTGCTCGTCGGCGCGGCCGTCGGTGTCGCCGGTGATGCCTTCGAGCGGGCCCAGGCGCTGATCGAGGCCGGTGTCGACTTCATCGTCGTCGACACCGCCCACGGCCACTCCCGGCTGGTCGGCGACATGATCGCCAAGATCAAGTCGAACTCCTCCGGTGTCGATGTCATCGGCGGCAACGTGGCTACCCGCGACGGCGCGAAGTCGCTGATCGACGCGGGCGCCGACGGCGTCAAGGTCGGTGTCGGACCGGGCTCCATCTGCACCACCCGGGTGGTCGCCGGTATCGGCGTCCCCCAGGTCACCGCGATCTACGAGGCCTCGCTGGCCGCCCGGGAGGCCGGGATCCCGGTCATCGGCGACGGCGGCCTCCAGTACTCCGGCGATATCGCCAAGGCCCTGGTCGCGGGCGCCGACACGGTGATGCTCGGCTCCCTGCTGGCCGGCTGCGAGGAGTCCCCGGGCGAGCTGCTGTTCATCAACGGCAAGCAGTTCAAGTCGTACCGCGGCATGGGATCCCTGGGCGCCATGCAGTCCCGCGGCGAGCAGCGCTCCTTCTCCAAGGACCGCTACTTCCAGGAGGGCGTCGCCTCCGACGAGAAGCTGGTCCCCGAGGGCATCGAGGGGCAGGTTCCGTACCGCGGTCCGCTCTCCGCCGTCGTCCACCAGCTGGTCGGCGGGCTGCGCCAGTCGATGTTCTACGTCGGCGGCAGCACGGTCCCCGAGCTCCAGTCCCGGGGCCGGTTCGTCCGGATCACCTCGGCGGGGCTCAAGGAGAGCCACCCGCACGACATCCAGATGACCGTCGAGGCGCCGAACTACAGCCGTAAGTAACCACCGCACACCGGCACCCGGCCTCCGTGCCCCGTGACGGCGTGCGGGCCGTCACGTCCGTGGAGGGGCGGTACGGGGCGTTCCCAGGAACGCCCGGGCCGCCCCTCCGTCATGTGTCGGGGATACTGGTGGGTGCTGACACAGAGGGAAAGGTTCCGGACAAGGTGACTGAGATCGAGATCGGGCGCGGCAAGCGCGGACGTCGGGCGTACGCGTTCGATGACATCGCCGTCGTGCCGAGCAGGCGCACGCGGGACCCGAAGGAGGTCTCGATCGCCTGGCAGATCGACGCCTACCGCTTCGAGCTGCCCTTCCTCGCCGCCCCCATGGACTCCGTGGTCTCCCCGCAGACCGCGATCCGCATCGGTGAGCTCGGTGGCCTCGGCGTACTGAACCTCGAAGGACTGTGGACGCGGTACGAGGACCCGCAGCCGCTGCTCGACGAGATCGCCGAGCTGCCGGAGGAGACCGCGACCCGCCGCCTCCAGGAGATCTACAGCGCTCCCATCAAGGAGGAGCTGATCGGTCTGCGGATCAAGGAGGTGCGCGACGCGGGCGTCGTCACGGCCGCCGCGCTCTCCCCGCAGCGGACCGCGCAGTTCTCCAAGGCCGTCGTCGACGCGGGCGTCGACCTCTTCGTCATCCGCGGCACCACGGTCTCCGCCGAGCACGTCTCCGGTGCCGCCGAGCCGCTGAACCTGAAGCAGTTCATCTACGAGCTGGACGTTCCCGTCATCGTCGGCGGCTGCGCCACCTACACGGCGGCCCTGCACCTGATGCGGACCGGCGCGGCCGGTGTCCTCGTCGGCTTCGGCGGCGGCGCCGCCCACACGACGCGCAATGTCCTCGGCATCCAGGTGCCCATGGCGACGGCCGTCGCCGATGTTGCCGCGGCCCGCCGCGACTACATGGACGAGTCCGGTGGCCGCTATGTCCACGTCATCGCCGACGGCGGTGTCGGCTGGTCCGGCGATCTGCCGAAGGCCATCGCCTGCGGTGCGGACTCCGTGATGATCGGCTCGCCGCTGGCCCGGGCCACGGACGCGCCCGGCCGGGGCCGCCACTGGGGCATGGAGGCGGCGCACGAGGACGTACCGCGCGGAAAGCTGGTCGACCTCGGCATCGTCGGCACCACCGAGGAGGTCCTCAGCGGCCCCTCGCACACGCCGGACGGTTCGATGAACTTCTTCGGTGCGCTGCGCCGGGCGATGGCCACGACGGGCTACAGCGAACTGAAGGAGTTCCAGCGCGTCGAGGTCACGATCGCGGACTCGCAGCACAAGCGCTGAGCCTCACCGGCGAAGGGCCCGGCACCCCACGGGGGGTGCCGGGCCCTTCGGCGTGTCCGGGCGCCCCGGTGCCCGGTCAGTCCCGGTGGTCCGGCTGCTCGGGTGGATCGTCCCGCTCGGGGCGCTTCGACCAGGCCGTGTATGCGGCCATCATCATCCCGACGATCATGAAGGTGTAGGTGCCGAGGTCGGCGCTGTCGCGCCAGGTCTCGGTCACGAACCCCGACTCCTCGAAGAGCAGCTCGGTGGCGGAGACCCGGAAGAGGTCGGCGTGGATCAGGGCGACGGTGATCAGCTGCCCGAGCCAGATCGCGGCCGGGGTGAGTGCGGCGGCGGCGAACGGCAGCGCCCGGTGGGCGCCGCCCGCCTTGGCGGCGGCGTAGCCGATCAGCGCGCCGACACCGAGCGAGGCGTAGCCGAACTGCCGGTTCACGGCCTCCGCGAGCCAGCCGTAGGCGACCGCCCCGAGCAGCCCGGCGGCGACGGCTGCCGCGAGGCCCGCGGCGAGGCTGTCACGGTGCCGCCGCGGCTCAGGCGGACCGGTCCGGGTCTCGGGGATCCGGTCGTCCGGGTCCGGTGGGACCGGTGGCGGAACGGACTGACCCATGGTGACCCCCCAAGTCGACCCGTACGGGTGTACGGCACATGATCACGACAGTAACAGCGGGGTCTGCGAGGTGAGCGGGCGTTTCCGGGGCCATGGGGGCCGCTGCTCACGAGGCGTCCGACCTCGGCATGCGGCGAACCGAGCCTTGAAAACTACAGCCGGTGCGCGGCGCCGGTGGGGGTGGCGCCCCGGGTGTCGAGGAGGAGCTGTGCCTTCGCGGCCAGGCCCTGGAGGTCGTAGGTGTGGTGGTGCTGGAGGAGCACGGTGAGATCGGCGTCGCCGACGGCCTCGTAGAGTGCGTCGGCCCGGGGGACCGGGGTGCCCTGGACGTCCCAGGCCGGGACGTACGGGTCGTGGTAGCCGACCGTCGCCCCCAGTTCCGTCAGTGTCTGGGCGATTTCGGCCGCGGGGCTGCCCTGGACGTCGGCGATATCGGGTTTGTACGTGACGCCGAGCAGCAGCACCCGGGCGCCGCGCGCCGACTTCCCGTGTTCGTTGAGGAGCGCGGCGCAGCGCCGGGTCACATAGCCCGGCATCCGGTCGTTGATCTCGCGGGCGAGCCCGGTCAGCCGCAGCCCCGGGCCGGGGCCGCCGGTGCCGGCCGGGCTGCCGGGGTCCGGCGGGGCGCCGTGGCCGCCGAAGCCGGGCCCCGGGCGGAAGGCCAGGAAGCCGTACGGTTTGGTCTCGGCGCAGCGGATGGCGTCCCACAGGTCGACGCCGAGGTCGTGGCAGAGCACCGCCATTTCATTGACGAGGGCCGTGTTGACCAGGCGGAAGGTGGTCTCCAGCAGTTTCACGGTCTCTGCTTCGCGGGGGCCGCGGGCGCGGACGACCTTCTCGGTGAGCCGGCCGTAGAACGCGGCGGCGGCCTCGGTGCAGGCGGGGGTGAGGCCGCCGATGACCTTGGGGGTGTTGGCGTAGTCGTGGGTACGGCTGCCGGGATCCACCCGTCCGGGCGAGTAGGCCAGATGGAAATCGCGGCCGGCCCGCAGTCCCGAGCCCGCTTCGAGGAGGGGGCGCAGAAACGTCTCGGTGGTGCCGGGCCCGACGGTGGACTCCAGCAGGACGGTGGTGTGGGGGCGGAGCCGGGCGGCGAGGGTGCGGGCGGTGTCGGCGAGGGTGCTGAGATCGGGGTCGCCGCCGGGGCCCAGGGGGGTGGGGACGCAGAGGGCGACGGTGCGGACCCGGCCGAGTTCGGCGGGGTCGGTGACGGTTCTGAAGCCGCCCTTGACCATGCGGCGCACATCGGCGGGGGTGCGGCCGGCCGCGGGTTCGGCGAGCCGGCGGGGGTCGGGGTCGTAGCCGACGGTCGCGAGACCGGCGGCGACGGCGGCCTGGGCGAGCGGGAGCCCGTCGTGGCCGAGTCCGACGACGGCGAGATCTGCGGGCATGGTGTGGCCGTCCTTCCCGTAACCGGTGGGGAGTGTTCGCGCAAGCCGGGTGGGCGGAATGAGCGAGTGCAATGTCAGACTAGGCGTAAATATGACCGTTATGTCGGATTGTGCGGTTGTGGAACACGGAGTGTTATCCACAGGCGGTGGCTGAAGTCGCGGAGTGCGGACAGAATCGTTGGTGTGAGTCCGGCCGGATCATGGAGTGACGCAGGCCGGGTCGCCGGGCACGGCGCATGGGCGCGGTGTGCGCGGGCACGTGCATACGAGGGCCCCGCGCCGGTCTCGTGGTGTCGCCGTCCCGGCGCCGCCGCGGGACAGGACCCCGGCGGGGCAGACGGGGGCGACGGGAGGCACGCAGTGAAGACAGCGGCACTTGGACCCGAGGAGCGCGCCGAGGCGCTCGCCGCCATGGCGGAGCGGGAGCTGGACATCCTGGTCGTCGGCGCGGGTGTGGTCGGCGCGGGGACCGCCCTGGACGCGGTGACCAGAGGACTCTCCACCGGACTCGTGGAGGCCCGCGACTGGGCCTCCGGCACATCGAGCCGGTCCAGCAAGCTCATCCACGGCGGGCTGCGCTATCTGGAGATGCTCGACTTCGCGCTGGTCCGCGAGGCGCTGAAGGAGCGCGGACTGCTGCTGGAGCGGCTGGCCCCCCATCTGGTGAAGCCGGTTCCGTTCCTCTATCCCCTGCAGCACAAGGCCTGGGAGCGGGTCTACGCAGGCGCGGGCGTCGCTCTGTACGACGCGATGTCGGTCTCCTCCGGCCACGGCCGGGGCCTGCCCGTGCACCGCCATCTCTCCCGGCGGCAGGCCCTGCGGGTGGCGCCCTGTCTGCGGAAGGACGCCCTCGTCGGCGCCCTCCAGTACTACG
Source organism: Streptomyces tsukubensis (assembly GCF_003932715.1). Lineage (NCBI taxonomy): Bacteria > Bacillati > Actinomycetota > Actinomycetes > Kitasatosporales > Streptomycetaceae > Streptomyces > Streptomyces tsukubensis. The sequence continues at coordinate 4,951,469 of NZ_CP020700.1, forward strand.
ACGCCCAGATGGACGACGCCCGTTTCGTCGCCGCCCTGGTGCGCACCGCCGCGACGTACGGCGCCAAGACCGCCAGCCGGGCCCGGGTCATCGGCTTCCTCCGGGAGGGCGAGCGGGTCGTCGGCGCCCGGGTCCAGGATGTGGAGGGCGGCGGCGAGTACGAGATCAGGGCCCGTCAGATCGTCAATGCCACCGGGGTGTGGACGGATGACACCCAGGCGCTGATCGGGGAGCGCGGCCAGTTCCACGTCCGGGCGTCCAAGGGCATCCACCTCGTCGTCCCCAAGGACCGGATCCACTCCACGACCGGGCTGATCCTGCGGACCGAGAAGTCGGTGCTGTTCGTCATTCCCTGGGGCCGCCATTGGATCGTCGGGACCACGGACACCGGCTGGGATCTCGACAAGGCCCATCCCGCCGCCTCCAGCGCCGATATCGACTATCTGCTGGAGCATGTGAACTCCGTGCTGGCCGTCCCCCTCACCCGCGACGACGTCCAGGGCGTCTATGCGGGCCTGCGGCCGCTGCTGGCCGGGGAGTCGGACGCCACCAGCAAGCTCTCCCGGGAGCACACGGTGGCCCATCCCGTGCCCGGTCTCGTGGTCGTGGCCGGCGGTAAGTACACGACGTACCGCGTCATGGCGAAGGACGCGGTCGACGAGGCGGTCCACGGTCTCGACCAGCGGGTCGCCGCCTGTGTCACGGAGGAGACTCCGCTGGTCGGAGCCGAGGGCTATCCCGCCCTGTGGAACAAGCGCGCCCGGATCGCCGCGCGTACGGGCCTCCATGTCGTCAGGGTCGAGCATCTGCTCAACCGTTACGGTTCGCTGGCCGAGGAGGTCCTCGCCCTGATCGCCGAGGATCCCGGTCTCGGGGAGCCGCTGGGCGGCGCGGACGACTATCTGCGCGCCGAGATCGTCTATGCCGCGTCCCACGAGGGGGCCCGCCATCTCGACGACGTCCTCACCCGCCGGACCCGGATCTCCATCGAGACCTTCGACCGGGGGACCCGCAGCGCCCGCGAGTGCGCGGAGTTGATGGCACCGGTGCTGGGCTGGGACGCCAAACAGATCGAAAAAGAGGTCGAGCACTACGAGAAGCGCGTCGAGGCCGAGCGGGAGTCGCAGCGCCAGCCGGACGATCTGACGGCGGATGCGGCGCGGCTGGGAGCACCGGACATCGTTCCGCTCTGAGCGGGCGCCGGAGTTTGCTCCGAGCGGGCGCCGGAATATTGCGGAATGCGCTCGAAATCGTTTCCGGTGCCTATCGGATTCGTCTCGGGGGTGGCACGGCCGGGTGGGTTTCCCGCTGTTCCCGGGGGCGTTGCGGTGCGGGACGGCGGGCCGTCCCGCCCGGTGCCCGGGCCCGGGGAGCGTCCGGCGGCGGACCCGGAATCGGGTGGAGCGGACCGGTTCCGTCGCCGCGTTCCCCTTTGTATGCGGGGGGCGGAGGCGGTTCACGGCGGGAACGGTGCCCCGTTCGGGGTGGGGGCCCGCCGGGTTCCGTACTACCCTCGCCACCACCTCGGGGAGCGCGGCGCGGTGAACGGGATCAGGAAATGACCCGGAAGAGGCGCCCCTTCCCGGGTGAGGGACAATGAATGCTCTGCCAGGGCGTGTTACCGCATCGCGCGGGAGCGACAGGCGCGGGCGAAGACCAGGGATCGCAGAGGGGACGCATGTCGGAGGCAGAGCAGTCGCGGAAGCCCCAGCGGGACGGCTCCGAGGAGCGTGCGTCTGCGGCGGCACAGAGCAGCGGTGGCGGGGCCGCTGCCCGGGCCGTTCCGGGCGGGGACGCCGACGCGCCCGCCGCCGCCGCGGCGGACGGCCGGGACGGCGCCCGCGACACTGCGGCGGACGGTCCGGACGCCGGAGCCGGTGCGAAGACCCCCGGTACGTCCGGCCGGAGAACCCCGCCGGATGTCGAATCCCCGGCCGGTGAAGGGCAGTCGTCCGAGGCCGGGGAGGGCGCCGGTCGCGACCGGGCGGCGCGGACCCCCAAGACTCCCCGAACAACACGGCGGGCGGCGGGCAAGGCCCCGGCCGGGAGCGAACCGGCGGACGGAGACGGTGCGGAGGGCGCCGTCGCCACGGACACGGACACGGACACGGACACCACGAACGCGAAGGCCGGGAAGGGCGGCGCCGGGAACGGGACCGCCGTGGAACCGGTGATCGGGACCCAGGCCGACCGGCGGGCAAAGGAGAAGCCCGCAGGGGCACCTGAGGCCGCACCGAAGACGGCGTCCAAGGCTGCACCCAAGACCGCGTCCAAGACGGCGGCGAAGTCCGCGAAGCCGGCTCCCGGGGCCGCCGGGCAGCCGGACGGGCCCGCGGAGAAGACCGATCGGGCCGCCGCGGGCAGTGACGCCGCCGACGCCGCTGCCGCCGTGGACCGGGGAGCCGGGACCGGGAAGCGCCCCACCGGGACCGCCGGGGAGAAGTCCGCCGGGACCCGGGAGAAGACCACCGGATCCGGGGACTCCGAAGGACGGCTGCTCGCCGGGCGGTACCGCCTCGGCGGGGTGCTCGGCCGCGGCGGCATGGGCACCGTCTGGCGTGCCGAGGACGAGACCCTCAGCCGGACCGTCGCCGTCAAGGAGCTGCGCTTCCCCCACCAGATCGACGAGGACGAGAAGCGACGACTCATCACCCGGACGCTGCGCGAGGCCAAGGCCATCGCCCGGATCCGTAACACCAGCGCCGTCACGGTCTACGACGTGGTCGACGAGGACGACCGGCCGTGGATCGTGATGGAGCTGGTCGAGGGCAAGTCGCTCGCCGAAGTCATCCGCGAGGACGGCACCCTGACGCCCCGCCGGGCCGCCGAGGTCGGCCTCGCGATACTGGACGTCCTCCGCTCCGCACACCGCGAGGGCATCCTCCACCGCGATGTGAAACCGTCGAACGTCCTGGTCGCGAACGACGGCCGGGTCGTGCTCACCGACTTCGGCATCGCGCTGGTCGAGGGCGACCCTTCGATCACCTCCACCGGCATGCTCGTCGGAGCCCCCTCGTACATCTCGCCCGAGCGCGCCCGCGGCCACCGGCCCGGCCCCGCCGCCGACCTCTGGTCGCTGGGCGGGCTGATCTACGCCAGCGTCGAGGGAGCCCCGCCGTACGACAAGGGCTCGGCCATCGCCACCCTGACCGCCGTCATGACCGAACCCCTCGACCCGCCGAAGAACGCGGGCCCGCTGGAGGAGGTCATCTACGGGCTGCTCGCCAAGGACCCGGCGCAGCGGCTCGACGACGCCGGTGCCCGCGCCCTGCTGACGCGTGCCCTCAACGCGCCCGACACCGCGGTGGAGCCCCCGCTCCCGCCCGATGCCACCCGGGCCATGACGCTGCCGACGATCCCGCCGCCCGAGCCGACGGCCCCCGCCCGGACCGAGCGGCCCCGCGGCCCCGTCCGCCCCGCCCGTAACGCCGCTCCCGCCGCGGCGGGAGCGGCCCGTCCGCCGCAGCAGCCCCCGAGCCCCCCGGTGCAGCGGGCCGCGCCCCGGCGCGCGCCCCTCACGGACGTGGTGCCCCGCCGTACGCTGGTGCTCCTCGCGGTCGGTATCGCGCTGGCCGTCCTCGGCACCGTCATGTACTTGACGATCGGCAGGGACAACGACGGCGACGGGACCGGGAGCGCCGGCGGCGACCGGACCACCTCCGCGGGAACAACCCCCGAAACCGGTACGAAGGACGGCAAGGCCGCAGGCAGCGGGGAGAACCCCGCCGACGGGACCGACGCGACCGACGGCAAGGGCACGGGCGACGGAGCGACGGGCAAGGACGGCGCGACCGGCGCTTCCAAGCCTCCGGCGAGCCCGGCCGCCCCGGGGAAGGGCGCCCTGCCCGCCGGTTACGCCGAGAAATCCGACACCCGGTTCCGGTTCTCCATGGCGATGCCCGCGGGCTTCAAGCGCACCGACATAGCCGGGGCGAACTCGGGCGGTATCTACAACACGGCCATGGGCACCTTTCCCCGGGTCCAGGTCGACTTCAACTCCCGCCCCGGCACCGACGCCGCGGCCGCCTGGGAGAACGCCGTCGCCGGGACCAAGGCCGGCAGCACCAACTACACCCACCGGGGCATCAAGGCCGTCCAGTACAACGGCTACCGGACCGTCGCCGACTGGGAGTTCGAGCGCGACCACAACGGCAAGCGGATGCGGGTGCTCAACCGCGGCTTCGTCGTCGACGACAAGCGGGGCTACTCCATCATGGTGTCCTGCCCGGTCGCCGAGTGGGACGCGCCGGTCTGCAAGACGCTGCGGGAGACCGCGTTCGCGACATTCAAGCCCAAGGACTGAGCGGGTACACGTATCGTGAGAAGGCGCGGACGGCACCTACCGTTGGGCGCCGCCGGCCGGCCGGAGCACCCGCCCTCGGGGTGACGGCGGGGACGGCGGCGCGGAAGCTGCCGCTCCGCCGTGGGGACCGTTGACCGTGGGCACGAGGGGAGGCGATATGGACGACTACGCGGGCAGGGTGCTCTCCGACCGCTACCGTCTGCCGCTGCTCCCGCCCGACGAGTACGAACCCGCCGAGCTGCGCGCCTTCGACACCTACAGCGGCCAGGAGGTGCTGGTCCGTCAGGTGCCGCTGCCGGAGACGGTGGACGCCGAGTTCGTCGGCCCCGACGAACTCCCGGGACCCGCGGGCAGAGCCGGGGCGCCGGGTGCCGGGCGTTCCACGGGCCGTACCACCGTCCGGCCCACCGATCCGGCGGTGCTGCGGGCGGTCGAGGCGGCCAGGGCCGCGGCGCAGGTCCCGGACCACCCGCGGCTGGACCAGGTCTTCGACGTCTTCGCCGAGGACGGTTCGCTGTGGATCGTCAGCGAGTGGGTCGAGGCGCAGCCGCTCGCGGTGTTCCTGGCGGACCAGCCGCTGACGCCCTACCGCGCCGCCGAGGTCGCCTCCGATGTGCTGACCGCGCTGGGTGCGGTGCACGCGTACGGCTGGACGCACCGCAACATCACCGCCCGCACGGTCCTGGTCTGCGAGGACGGGCGCGTCGTGCTCACCGGCCTGGCCGCCGGGGCGGCGGAGGAGGCACTGTGCGGCTATGCGCCGGTGCCGACCGCCGTGCCCCGGGTCCCGTATCCGGACTTCGACGGCTTCGACGGCTTCGACGGTGAGTACGCGGACCAGGAGCACGGGGAGTCCGGGGAGTACGAGGGCGAGTTCGCCGACCAGGGCGACGCCGAGGACGAGTACGCGGACGAAGCCGGTGAGGACGAAGACGGCGAGGAGTACGAGGGGGAGTACGGCGACGACGGGGACGAGTTCGCGGAGGCGGAGGTCTCCCCGGGGGACGGGGACGGTACTCCGTGGCGGGCGGCCCGGTCGGGCGCCATCGCGGCGTACCGCGCGGGCGCGGCCGCGGGCCGGGTCGGCGGCGAGCATGCCCCGGGCGGCGGCGACCGGCCGGTGCAGTCGGGCGACGACCCCGACTGGTGGGCCCGCAAGCCCGACACCCCCGATACCCCCGGCGCCCCCCTCGCCCACGGTCCGGCGGCCCCGGGCTCCGGCCCGCAGGACCCGTCCCGTACCGAACACGAAGGCCCCCGGTACCGCGACCATGTGACCGCCACCGGCGTCGACGCCTCCGACGCCCCCGGCGAGCACGCGCCGCACCACCACGATCCGTACGGGCACGTGGCGTACGGACGCGACCCCTACGGCACCGGCGGACCGGACGCGCCCGGCCCCGCACATCTCACCGGCAGCTGGCAGGACGGCCCGCTCTCCGGCGGCGACGGGCCGCGCCCGGTCCCCGCGGGCGGCACCTCCGTACCGCCGCCGCTCCCCGTCGTCCCCGACCGCAACCCCCACCGCTACAGCGACCCGTACGGAGTCCGCGCCCTGCCCCCCGCGGGCACCACTCCTGACAACGACCCCGACGGCCCCGCCCCCGGCGGGCTGCCCGCCCTGCCCGTGGCGCGCGCCGGACGGCCCGGCGGCGCCCCCGCACCCCGCGGCGACCGCCCCGCCCTCCCCCGGCCCAGCCGCCGGGCCGGGACCGCGGCGGCGCCGGTTCCGACGCCCTGCGGGCCGACGCCCGGCGCGCCCCCGTCCCCGCGAGCGTCCCCGCCCAGCCCGCCCCCGGCCGCTGGGACGAGGAACCGGCGCCCGCGCAGCCCGTCCACCGCGGTCCCGCGACCCCGCTCGCCGCCGAACGCGCCCGGCAGGCCAGGATCACCGTCGTCGGCGCCGTCACCGAACGCTGGGCACCCGAACAGGCCGGGCCCGTCCACGAGAACTGGCAGCTCGCCGCCCCCGTCGGCCCCGCGACCGACCTCTGGGCCCTCGGCGCCCTGCTCTACCGCTCCGTCCAAGGCCACGCCCCCTACCCCGAGGACAGCGCCGCCGAGCTGGTCCAGCTCGTCTGCGCCGAGCCCCCCGCCTTCGCCGAGGAGTGCGGACCGCTCCGCCCGGTCGTCGAGTCACTGCTCCGCCAGGACCCGACCGAACGCCCCGACGCCGAGGAACTGCGCGGCTGGCTGCGGTCCCTGGTCCGCTCCGCCCCCGAACCCGACGCGGGCCTCGACGTGGTGGCGCTCCCCGCCGCCCCGCCCGGCGGCGGCGCCGGGCTGCCCATCGTCCGCCGCCGCGGCGAGGTGGTCCGCAGGCGCCGCGGCGGCTCCACCGAAGTCGTCCACGGCAGACACCGCCACAAGAAGCCCCCGCGGCGCGAGCGCGGCCCCGGATCACTGGGCCGCAGCCTGCTGGTCGGAGTGCTCCTGCTGCTCACCGGTGCCGTGCTGTACGCGGTGCTGTTCATGCCGAAGGCCGGTGACGACGGTGATGCCACCCTGCCGCAGGGCAACCCCCGGCCCACGCCCAGCGGTGCCGAACAGCCCCCGCCGTCCACCCCGGCAGGCGAGAAGACCGGCAGCGCCGCGACCTCCGACGCGCCCCCGGCACCCGGCTCCGGTCCGCTGCCGAAGGGGTACGAACAGCGCACCGACCCCGAGGGCTTCACCGTCGCCGTCCCGCAGGGCTGGCAGCGCCGCCCGATGAACGACGCGGGCCAGATCCGTTACGGCGACGGCGATTTCACCCTGATCGTGGTCCCCGGCCGGGACCGCGTCCGGGACGGCGAGGACCCCCTCGACTACCAGCGCGACCGCGAACGGGAGCTGGAGCCCTTCCGCAGTTCGTCCTGGTCGACGTCGAGCGGGCTGCGGCGGATCGAAGTCGGGCAGCGGGTGATGGCGGAGGGCCAGTACACCTGGCAGGACAGCAGCGGACGCGAGGTGTACGTCCGCAACCGCGTCGTCGTCATCGAGGGCCGCTACCACGTCCTCCAGGTCATCGGCCCCGGCGACCGCCGCGAGAGGGTCTCGGAGGCGTACGAGCAGGCGGTCGCCGTCTACCGCAAGGGCGGCTGACGGACCGTCGCCGGAGCCGGGCGCGGGACCGGCGAGGAACCGTTTCTCTCCTGAGCCCGTCCCCACCCATGGCGCGGATGACCATCCGGCATCCGATCCGACCCCCGATCCGACACCTGATCCGACACCTGATCCGGGATCCGATCCGGGAACGATCGCAAGGGCACGGCGAGTTATCGAGAGAGGCGCCGTGACAGCGCGCGCCGGATCGGTGTTTCATCGGGGCAACGGGGGCGGCCAGTGCACGGAGAACGGGGCGGGGAGACGTCGGCGACGTGGAGAACAGGCAGAACGCGGGCGGGGGGCTGGTGCTCGCCGGCCGGTACCGGCTGGGCGATTGCATCGGCAAGGGCGGCATGGGGCGGGTCTGGCGCGCCCGTGACGAGGTGCTGCACCGCGTCGTCGCCGTCAAGGAACTGACCGCCGGGATCTATGCCGCGGAAGCGGACCGGGTCCTGCTCCACGCGCGGACGCAGAAGGAGGCCCGGGCCGCCGCCCGGATCACCCACCCCAACGTCGTCACCGTCCACGACGTCCTGGAGCACGACGGCCGGCCGTGGATCGTCATGCAGTACGTCGAGGGCCGCTCCCTCGCCGACGAGGTCAAGAAGTCCGGCAAGGTGCCCCCGCTGGAGGCAGCCAGGATCGGGCTGCGGGTGCTGGGCGCGCTGGGTGCCGCGCATGCCGCCGGGGTGCTCCACCGGGACGTCAAACCGGCCAATGTGCTTCTCGCGCGGGACGGCAGCGTGCTGCTCACCGACTTCGGGATCGCGGCCATCGACGGCGATTCGACCATCACCCGCACCGGCGAGATCGTCGGCTCCATCGACTACGTGGCGCCGGAGCGGGTCCGGGGCGCCGACCCCGGTCCCGCCTGCGATCTGTGGTCCCTGGGCGTCACCCTGTACGCGGCGCTGACCGGCGAGTCGCCCTACCGCCGCACATCACCGCTCGACACGATGCGGGCCGTCGTGAGCGAGGAACCGCGGCATCCCGCGGGCGTCGGTCCGCTCGGGCCGATCGTGATGGCGCTGCTGGCGAAGGACCCGGAGTCCCGGCCGCCCGCGGCCGAAGCCGAACGGCTCCTGTCGGCCGCGGTCACCGAGCTGGAGAGCACGGGAGGGGTACCGGGGCCCGACCGACCCGCCACCGCCGCCACGGTTGCCACCAGGGTCATCTCGCCGGACGCCGCCCACGGCACCGGCCGGAGCGGCGGCACCGGCGGCCTCCCGGCCGCGGACGACTTCCTCGCCGCGGACGGCTTCCCGGGTACGGGTACGGGTACGGGCGCGGGGGAGGCTTCGGGTACGGGCCGGGACACCAGCCCGGGCGGCAGCGCCTCCGCACCGCCGCCGACCCCCACGGCCGTCGCGCCCACGGTCCCGGCCGGTTCCCCCGCCGTTCCGGAGCCGGGCCGCCGGGGCCGCAAGCAGGCCCGGCGGGCGGCCGCGGCCGGTGGCCGCCGCAGCGGCCGGATGCGGCTCGCGGCGATCGTCGTGGCCCTCGCCGCGTTCGTCGGCGCGGGCGCCGGAGTCCTGGCCATGCGGTACGCGGACGGCGGCGACGAGCCGGAGAAGACCGCCCGGAAGCCGGGCACCGTGGCCGTCGGAGAGGGGCCCGCCTCCGGCAGCCCCGCCGGCTCCGGCCCCTCCGCCTCCGCCGGGGCCTCCCCGGCCGAACAGGTCCCCGACGGCTGGAAGCGGGTGAAGGACCCGCTCGGCTTCTCCCTCCTCCTCCCGGAGAAGTGGCAGCGCGTGTCCGAGAAGGACAACCAGGTCGACTACTCGCCCGACGGCGGGCTCCACCGGCTGCGGATCGGTATCACCGAGACCCCGCGGTATTCCGATCCGTACGACCATCTCGTGTCCATCGAACGGGATCTGAAGAGGCTCCCGGACTACGGGCGGCTGTCGCTGGAGCGGAACACCTTCCAGGGCCACGAGGACGCGGCCCTGCTGGAGTTCCGCTGGACGGAGAAGGGCAAGTTCGCCGGTCCGCGGCGGGCGATCGACCAGTTCTACATCGACGCGGGCGGTACGGAGTACGCGCTGTTCCTCGCCGGACCGGAGGGCAGCTGGGAGGTCGTCAGGGAGGACTTCGACGGGATACTGAAGGGCTGGCGGAGCCGCGGCGCGAGCTGACGGCCCGGGCCGGCCCGTGCCGGGGGCCGCGAGACGGCCCCGGGGCCAGGGTGGTTCGTGCCGGGAGCCGGGCCCGGGCGCATGGCGACCCGTGCCGGGAGCCGGGCCCACTCCGCGCCGGTCCGCCTCCCGGCGGGTCCGCCCGCTGGTCGGGTTCGCCGCTCGCCGGGCCGTCTCTCGGCGGGTTCCCCGGCCCGCAGCCCACTCCGCGCCGGTCCGCCGCTCGCCGGGCCGTCTCTCGGCGGTGCGCCCTTGCGCGGGTTTGCCTCTCGCCGGGTTCCCCGGCCCGCAGCCCACTCCGCGCCGGTCCGCCGCTCGCCGGGGCGCCGCCGCCCGTCCCGCCGTCCACCACCGGCCACATTTTCGAACAAGCCGCTGATCAGGCGTGATGTGCCGGTCAACACCGGCACTTCGGTACGGGTCCGGCCCAGCTGTTACCGGCGGGTACCCAAAGGGTGTCCCGAGGCATACCCTCGGCCTCATGAAGGACGCGAAGGCCCCGGCCACCCCCCTCGGCACCAACCCCAGAGCCGCCGCACCGGCCGGCGCCCGTACGGCCGCGGACGTGGTCACGCCCGAGGTGGTCGCTCAGCTGACCAGAGGGGTCCTGTGCTCGGGGCTGACGGCCAACCACACCCCCTTCACCGGCGAGCGGCTGGCCGAACTGCCCGAGTCGACGCCCGAGGACGTGACCGAGGCGTACGCCCGGGCCCGTGCCGCCCAGCCCGCCTGGGCAGCCGTCCCGGTGCGTACCCGGGCCGCCGTCCTCCTCCGCTTCCACGATCTGGTGCTGGAGCGCCAGGCGGAGGTCCTCGACCTCATCCAGCTGGAGACCGGCAAGGCCCGGCTCCACGCCCACGAGGAGATCCAGGCCGTCGCGGTCGCGGCGCGCCACTACGGCCGCCGGGCCGCCGCCTATCTCCGCCCCCGCCGCCACACGGGCGTCGTCCCCGTCCTCACCAAGACCACCGAACTGCGCAAGCCGCGCGGGGTCGTGGGCCAGATCGCGCCCTGGAACTATCCGCTGGAGCTGTCCGTCGGGGATGCGCTGCCCGCGTTCGTCTCCGGGAACGCCGTGGTGATGAAGCCGGACACCGAGACCGCCCTCACCGCCCTCTGGGCGCGGGATCTGCTGGTCGAGGCGGGGCTGCCGGAGGCCGTCTTCCAGATCGTCCTCGGTGAGGGCCCGGTGATCGGCCCCGAGGTGGTCCGGCACGCCGACTACGTCTCCTTCACCGGCTCCACCCGCACCGGCCGCGAAGTCGCCCGGAGCGCGGCGGAGCGGCTGGTCGGCTGCTCCCTCGAACTCGGCGGCAAGAACGCCATGCTCGTCCTGCACGACGCCGATGTGGAGAGGGCGGCGGCGGGCGCGGTCCGCGCCTGCTTCTCCTCCGCCGGCCAGCTCTGCATCTCCATCGAGCGGCTGTACGTCCACGAGTCGGTCGCCGACGCGTTCATGGCGCGGTTCACCGCCAGGACCAAGGCCATGCGCCTCGGCAACTCCCTCGCGTACGGCGCCGAAATGGGCTCCCTGGTCGGTGAGCGGCAGCTCGAAACCGTCGTCCGCCATGTCGACGAGGCCGTCGCCAAGGGCGCGACCGTCGTCGCGGGCGGGGTCGCCAGGCCCGATATCGGGCCGCTGTTCTACGAGCCGACCATCCTCGAAGGCGTCGCGGAGCCGATGGCCGTCTGCACCGAGGAGACCTTCGGGCCGGTGGTCTCCGTCTACCGCTTCACCGACGAGGAGGAGGCCGTCGAGCGCGCCAACGCCACCCCGTACGGCCTCAACGCCAGTGTCTGGACGCGCGACGGCAGGCGGGGCCACGCCGTCGCGGCCCGCCTGCACTGCGGAACGGTCAACATCAACGAGGGGTACGCCCCCGCGTACGGCAGCGTGCAGTCCCCGATGGGCGGGATGAAGGATTCCGGTCTGGGGCGGCGCCACGGCTCCGAGGGCATCCTCAAGTTCACGGAGGCGCAGACCGTGGCGCAGCAGCGGGTGATGCCGATGGGCCCGGCGTTCGGCATGGACGACGAGAAGTACGCGGCGCTGATGAGCCGGTCGCTCCGGCTGATGAAGGCATTCCGGCTGCACTGATCCGGCCCCGCCGCCCGGTCCCGTCCCACGGAGGAGACCCCATCGACAGCGACTACGCCTACGACTACGACTACGACGTGATCGTCATCGGCTCCGGGTTCGGCGGCTCGGTCTCCGCGCTGCGGCTCGCGGAGAAGGGCTACCGGGTGGGCGTCCTCGAAGCGGGCCGCCGCTTCACCCGCGAGACCCTGCCCAGGAACTCCTGGGATCTGCGGAACTTCCTGTGGGCCCCGGCGCTCGGCCTCTACGGAATCCAGCGCATCCACCTCCTCGGGAAGGTGATGGTGCTCGCGGGCGCCGGGGTCGGCGGCGGCTCCCTCAACTACGCCAACACCCTCTATGTCCCGCCCGCCGCCTTCTTCCGCGATCCGCAGTGGAAGGACATCACGGACTGGGAGGGCGAGCTGGGGCCGTACTACGAACAGGCCCGCCGGATGCTCGGCGTCCGGCTGAACACCACGACCACCGCCGCCGACGTCCATCTCCGGGCCACGGCGGAGGCGATGGGCATCGGCGACACCTTCCATATGGCCCCGGTCGGCGTCTTCTTCGGCGACGGCCACGACGGCCACGACGGCCACGACGGCCACGACGGCGATCCGGGCGGCTGCGGTGACGCGGGCGACGGCGGTGATGCGGGTGGCTGCGGTGAGGGCGGCGGGGTGCGGGCGGCGCCCGGAGAGGAGGCGGCCGACCCCTACTTCGGCGGAGCCGGACCGGCCCGCCGCGCCTGCATCCAGTGCGGCGAGTGCATGACCGGCTGCCGCCACGGCGCCAAGAACACCCTCAACGAGAACTACCTCCACCTCGCCCAGCGCGCCGGGGCCGTGGTCCACCCGATGACCACCGTCGTGAGCGTCACCGAGGACGGGCACGGCGGCCACGCCGTCGGTACGGTGCCCACCGACCGCCGCCGGAGGGGGAAGGGCCGGGTGTTCCGGGCCCGCCGGGTCGTCGTAGCGGCCGGGACCTACGGCACCCAGAGCCTGCTGCACCGGATGAAGGACACCGGGGCCCTCCCGGGCCTCTCGCGGCGGCTCGGTGAGCTGACCCGTACCAACTCCGAAGCGGTCGTGGGGGCGCAGACCGACGACCGGCGCTACCGGGCCCGCCACGGTGCGCCGCGCGTCGACTTCACGCGCGGGGTGGCCATCACCTCGTCCGTCCATCCCGACGAGCACACCCATATCGAACCCGTGCGGTACGGGAGGGGCTCCAACGCCATGGGGCTGCTGACCACCTTCCAGGTGCCCTACCGGTCGGGCCCGGGCGGCCCGCGCTTCGGCCGCGGCCGGGTCGCGGGCTGGCTGGGCCGGATGGTCCGGCATCCGGTGACCGCGCTCCGCTCCCTCTCGTACCGCCACTGGTCGGAGCGGACCCTGATCTGGCTGGTGATGCAGTCGGTGGACAACTCCCTCACCGCCTACCGCAGACCGTCCGGCATCGGAAAGGGGCTGCTGACCGCCCGGCAGGGCCACGGTGCGCCCAATCCGGCGCAGCTCGCCGTCGCCACCCGGGCGGCGAGCGTCCTCGCCGAGGAGATCAACGGCTTCGCCGGGTCGAACGTCGGCGAGCTGATCGGCACCCCGCTGACCGCGCACTTCCTCGGCGGCTGCCCGATCGGTGCGGACGCCGACTCGGGAGTGGTCGACCCGTACCACCGGCTGTACGGCCATCCGGGCATCTCCGTCGTCGACGGCGCGGCCGTCACCGCGAACCCCGGCGTCAACCCGTCGCTGACGATCACCGCGCAGGCGGAGCGGGCGATGGCGCTCTGGCCCAACCGCGGCGACGAGGATCCGCGCCCGGCGCAGGGGGAGCCGTATCGCGGGCTCGCACCGGTGGCGCCGAGGAGTCCGGCCGTACCGGCGGACGCGTTCGGCGCGCTGCGGCTGCCGTTCCTGGGGATGCCCGCGGTTCCGCCGAGAAGCGGTGGGGCCGCTACGGCCGGGGAGCCTTAGGTCGGGCGCGACCGTCGGACGGAGAGGCGGAAAGGCAGAGGGGCCGCTGCGCCCCCCTCCGAGCGCAGCGGCCCCTCTGTGTCGGGGTCCGGTCATCCACGGGCCCGGCGGCCCGTGGACGATCGGGTTCAGGCGGTCGCGTCGCCCCGGCGGCGCTTCAGCGCGAAGACGACACCGGCACCGGCCAGCACGGCGACGCCGCCCGTGATCCCGATGACCGGGAGCGCGTCGGACGAGCCGGTCGCGGCCAGGTTGCCGGTCACCGGCACGTCCTTGCGGCCGCCCTGGGGCTCGGTGCCGCCGCCGGAGGAGCCGGGCTTGCCGGTCTTGTCCGGCTTGCCCTTGCCGGGCTTGCCCTCGGCGTCCCCGCCGGACGGCTTGCTGCCCGCCGGGAGGATTTCGAAGCCGTACTCGACGTCCTTGCCGTACTCGCAGTTGTTCTTCTCGTCGACGTGCACGCCGAGCGTCATGAGGAACGCGACTCCGGCCGGGGCCTTGCCGTCGACCTTCAGCCGCAGCTCCAGCTCGGCGTACTCGCCGGCGTCCAGCTTCTCGGTGTCACCGAGGTAGCCCTCCTCGACGTCGAACTTCTCCCAGGCGCCGTTGTACTTCGCCTGCAGGGTGACGTACTTGAGGGTCTCGTCCTCGTAGTCGTGCGTGTAGGCCTCGACGAGCAGATAGGCCGTGACGGACTCCATCGCCTTCTTGGAGTCGTTGGTCACGCGGTAGGAGAAGTTCTGCCAGCCGCTGCCCGCGACGACCTTCGACGGCAGACCGCGCAGGTTCGTCTTCAGGTCCTTGGACTCGACCTCGGTGGCGCACTCGTCCACGCCACCTTCTTCACCCTCTTCTTCGTTCTTGGGCGGCTTGCCGCTGTCGGGGGTGGTACCCGGCGGCTGCCCATTGCCGGGGGCGGTGCCCGGTTCGCCGCCCTCGGGCTTCTCGCCGCCGGTCTGCGGCTCAGCGGGCTTCTGCTCGCCCTGACCCTCGCCCTCGCCCTCGCCGCCGGCTTCCGGCCGAGTCTCTCCGGCCGCGCCGCCCTGCTGTCCGGCCGACTCCTTCGCCGGGTCCGTTGCCGGGTCCTTCGCCGGATCCGACTCCGGCGTGCCCGGTGTGCTCGTACCGGTGGTGGACGCGGGATCGGTCACCCCCGTGGCCAGCGCGGCCGGAGCCGACAGCAGGGCAAGGGGGGCCAGGACGGCGGACGCCGCGGCGAAGGCCGCGGCACGACGGAGCTTCATAAGACCTCAGTGCTCGGCGGTACGAACACCACGCGAAGGCAGCATTCGATCATGGAATATCCGCTGACTTCCGTGCTGCGACGGACGCGAAGACATAGAAGTGATCACAGATACGCCAAGAACGACCGAGAAGTGGCCGAAAAGGTTGTAGAAAACTGACGAGAAATTTATGTGGCCCATATCACCGGCGGTGGGCGAATGCGGGACCACCGCCGGTCCCGCTGTCCGGCCGGACGGGAGAGGGCCCCGCGGGACGCGTGCCGCGGGGCCCTGGGCGGCGACGGAGGGGGGGTGCGCCGCGGGGGAGAGGTCCGGGTGGTGCGGTGATGCAGTGCTCCGTTGTCCGGAGCGCCGGCGGGACGGCCGGGTGCCCGGGCGCGGGGTGGTCGCGGGAGCGGCGTACGGACGTCCGGACGGACTGCGGCCGGTTCCGGGCGTCCCCGGAACCGGCCGCCGGAGTGACCGGGCTGCTGTCCCCTGCCGACCGGTCACGCGCGCTGGCGCGAGGTCCCACGACGTACTCGCGTACGTCACACGCGCCAGCGGAGCCACGCGTGGTTCTCCTGCGGGGCCGCCCCTGGCTGGCACGGCACCGGGACCAACGAAGCCCCGTCCCCGGCGGTCACGGTGCCGTACGGGTGAGAGCGCACCCGAACTCAGATACGGCCTCGGGAGTACGGGGTCAGACCCGGCCCCGGCACAGCTCCAGGATCGTCAGCGCGAGCGTCGTCCCCGGCTTGCCGAGCGCGTCCCGGAAGTGGGTGAGGACGTCCATCTCGCGGGAGAGGTTGACCCGGCGGCCGCCGGAGGCGACCCGGGCGTCCTGGATGACGGCGGAGATCGCCATCCGTTCCTGGACCAGGCCGATGATCCGGTCGTCGAGCGCGTCGATCCGCTCCCTGGCGCCGCTGATCAGCTCCGCGGCCTCGGGGGTGCGGGCGCCGGTGATCTCGGCGGGGGTCTGCGGGGTCTGGGCGGCCTGGGGGAGGGTGGTGGAGGTGGACACGGGGGCTCCTCGGAGGGTCGGGGCGCCCGGCCGGAAGGGGTCCGGAAACGACAGAGCGCCCCGGACCGTTCCCGGCCGGGGCGCTGTGTCGAAGTCGCTTGTCAGTAGCTCAAGCAGCACGACCATGGCAGCCGGACGGGCCGGTGCCATAGGTAAAGACGGAGGTCGAGTGCTGACGCATGGCAGCCAGTATCGGGCCCTCCGGGGCGGGTCGTCAAAAACCGGGCCGGATCGTGAGACGCACCACCCCGGCCGCCGCCCCGCGCCCTCCGCCGCGCCGCAGCCGTCCCTCCGCCCTGCCGCGGGCCTGTGGCTCTCCGCTCGCCGGGGACCCGCTGTGGGCCCCTGCGTACCATCCGTGTGCGGCCCGCCGAGGCGTCCGGTCCCCGGTGGAACCCCAGTAGAATCGGATACACCCGACCCCCCGCCAGCTCCCGCCGGAAGGCCGCCAGTGTCCTCTGCGTCCCCCGCCGCGCCCGATGTCGTACTCGTCGTCGACTTCGGCGCGCAGTACGCCCAGCTCATCGCCCGCCGCGTCCGTGAGGCCCGGGTCTACTCCGAGATCGTGCCGTCCACCATGCCGGTGGCCGAGATGCTGGCGAAGAAGCCCAGGGCGATCATCCTCTCCGGCGGCCCGTCCTCCGTCTACGCGGAAGGCGCGCCCCGCCTCGACCGGGCGATCTTCGAGGCCGGGATCCCGGTCTTCGGCATGTGTTACGGCTTCCAGCTGATGGCCACGACCCTCGGCGGCACGGTCGACAACACCGGCTCCCGTGAGTACGGCCGTACCCCGCTCAAGGTCACCAAGACCGGTTCGACGCTCTTCGAGGGCACGCCCGCCGAGCAGCCGGTGTGGATGTCGCACGGCGACGCCTGCTCCGCCGCGCCCGAGGGCTTCACCGTCACCGCCGCCACCGACGTGGTGCCGGTCGCCGCCTTCGAGAACGACGAGAAGAAGCTCTACGGCGTGCAGCACCACCCCGAGGTGATGCACTCCACCTACGGCCAGCAGGTGCTGGAGCACTTCCTCTACCGGGGTGCGGGCATCGAGCCCTCGTGGACCACCGGCAATGTGATCGACGAGCAGATCGCCGCCATCCGGGAGCAGGTCGGCAGCAAGCGCGCCATCTGCGGACTCTCCGGAGGCGTGGACTCCGCCGTGGCCGCCGCCCTGGTCCAGAAGGCCATCGGCTCCCAGCTCACCTGCGTGTACGTCGACCACGGCCTGATGCGCAAGGGCGAGACCGAGCAGGTCGAGAAGGACTTCGTGGCCGCCACCGGCGTCCAGCTGAAGGTCGTCGACGCCCAGGAGCGGTTCCTGACCGCGCTCGCCGGGGTCAGCGACCCCGAGGAGAAGCGGAAGATCATCGGCCGGGAGTTCATCCGGGTCTTCGAGCAGGCGCAGGCCGAGATCGTCGCCGAGGGCGCGGCCGGCGGCGAGGACGTCGCCTTCCTCGTCCAGGGCACCCTCTACCCCGATGTCGTCGAATCCGGCGGCGGCACCGGCACCGCCAACATCAAGTCCCACCACAACGTCGGCGGACTCCCGGACGATCTGGAGTTCGAGCTGATCGAACCGCTGCGGAAGCTGTTCAAGGACGAGGTCCGGATGGTCGGCCAGGAGCTGGGCCTGCCGGAGGAGATCGTCCAGCGGCAGCCGTTCCCCGGCCCGGGCCTCGGCATCCGGATCGTCGGCGAGGTCACCCGCGAGCGGCTCGACCTGCTGCGCG
Organism: Streptomyces tsukubensis; assembly: GCF_003932715.1. Taxonomy (NCBI): domain Bacteria; kingdom Bacillati; phylum Actinomycetota; class Actinomycetes; order Kitasatosporales; family Streptomycetaceae; genus Streptomyces; species Streptomyces tsukubensis. Next base: position 4,969,033 of record NZ_CP020700.1, read on the forward strand.
AGGCGGACGCCATCGCCCGTGAGGAGCTGACCGCGGCCGGGCTCGACCGCGAGATCTGGCAGTGCCCGGTGGTCCTCCTCGCCGATGTCCGCAGCGTCGGCGTCCAGGGCGACGGCCGGACCTACGGCCACCCGATCGTGCTGCGCCCGGTCTCCTCCGAGGACGCGATGACCGCGGACTGGACCCGGATGCCGTACGAGGTGCTCGCCCGCATCTCGACGCGGATCACCAACGAGGTCGCCGACGTCAACCGGGTCGTCCTCGACGTCACCAGCAAGCCGCCGGGGACCATCGAATGGGAGTGAGCCCCCTCCGGGGAACTCCCTGAGACCCCCTGGGCCCTGGGCAAGGTCCCTGACCTGATGGCCCCCGGGCAAGGCCCCGGCGCGCCCCCGCGGAACTCCTCCGCGGGGGCGCGCCGCATTCCCCGGGGCCGTTCCCCGGGGCGCCCGGGGCGCATGTCTCTGGTCACCTCGGGGGCCGCGCGCTACCGTCCGCGCATGACGCAGCAGAAGCCCGCGCCTCCGCCCGTCTCCGTACCCCCTGCCGTTCCTTCGGGCCCCGCGCCCGTACCCGTACCCGTCGCACGGCTCGGCTTCGACCTGCCGCCCGTCCACGACACCCCGGCCGCCGAACGGGCCCACCGCAAGGAGCGGCTCGCCGGGGCGCTGCGGATCCTCGGCCGGTACGGCTGCGAGGACGGGGTCTCCGGCCATCTCACCGCCCGCGATCCCGAACTGGCCGACTGCTTCTGGGTGAACCCCTTCGGACTGCCGTTCTCCCTGGTCACCCCGGCCGATCTGGTCCTGGCCAACGCCCGAGGGCAGGTCGTCGACGGGCAGCGGCACATCAACCAGGCCGCCTTCGCCGTCCATGCGGCGGTGCATCTCGCCCGGCCGGACACCGTCGCCGTCGTCCACACCCACACCGTCCACGGGCGGGCGCTCGCCGCCCTCGGTGAACTCGTCGAACCCCTCACCCAGGAGGCGTGCGCCTTCTACGAGGACCATGCGCTGATGAACGCGTACACCGGGGTCGCCGTCGACGAGGCGGAGGGCCGCCGGATCGCCGCCGCCCTCGGCCCCCGCAAGGCCCTCGTCCTGCGCAACCACGGACTGCTGACCGTCGGCGGCTCGGTGGACGCGGCCGTCTGGTGGTTCCTGTCCCTGGAGCGCTGCGCCCAGGTGCAGCTCACGGCGCGTGCGGCCGGGAAGCCCGTACCGATCGGACACCGTGACGCAGTCGCCACCCGGGAGCAGTTGGGCACCGACCTCGCGGCCTGGGTCAGCTTCCAGCCGCTGTGGCGCGAGCTGACGGCAGGCGGATGTTACGGACAGGGGTGGGACGGGGGCGGGAGAGAGGGGCATCACTTCCGGTGAGCCGTCCGGGGCCCCCGTACGTATGGTCTGTGACGGTGACCGGGGTACGACGAGGTCCGGCGGGCTACGGCGGGCCGATCCGGAGGGAGACTGACGGGCGATGGCGCATACACGGCGGCAGGGCGGCGCGGGGGCGGACACCGGAGGCGGCGGTCTTCTCTCCCGGTGGCGGGGGTGGTGGCAGCGGGCGCGGGAGCTGGGTGTCCGTCATGCCCTGCTGCCCCTGCGGATCTTCCTCGGAGTGACCTTCGTCTACGCCGGGCTCGACAAGCTCGACGACAAGGCGTTCCTGGCGGCGTCCGGCACCGGCTCCATCGGTGAGCTGATGCGGGGCATCAGGGACGGTTCCGCCGTCCCCTGGCTGGTCGACCGGGCCCTGGAGAACCCGGTGGCCTTCGGCGAGGCCATCGCCTGGGGCGAGATCGCCGTGGGCGTCGGCACCCTCGTCGGCCTGCTGGGCCGGCTCGCCGCGCTCGGCGGGGCGCTGATCTCGCTGAGCCTCTGGCTGACCGTCAGCTGGCAGACCGAGCCGTACTACTACGGCAACGACCTGGCCTATCTGATGGCCTGGCTGCCGCTGGTGCTCGCCGGGGCGGCCGCGCCTTCCCTGGACGCGCTCATCGCGAGGCGGCGGCGCAGGGTGTAGTGGGTGAGGCCCGCTCCGGCGGCCAGCGCCAGACCGCCGAAGACCACCGGGAACACCACGAACCACGGTGTGCTCCAGCTTCCGGCCGCATCGCCCGCGAACAGCAGCGTCGCGGCCAGGGCGGCGAGCCCGGCGACGGCCCGGCCGGGCTGGAAGCCGTGCAGCAGCGGGCGGCACTTCCCGCCGCCGTCCGCCGCAGCCGCCTGCGGGCCGCCGGGGCCGGTGCTGGTGCTGCCGGGGCGCCGGGGCACCCCAGTGACACCGACGCGACCGACGCGACCGACGCGACCGGCGGGGCCGGTGCTCCCTGTGCTTCCCGTGTTTCCTGTGTTCTCCGTGTTCTCCGTGCGGTACGAGGGAGTTGTGCCGCCCCCGCCGGGCGCGGGGCCCGCACCGCCGGGTCCCCGGCCCGCGAAGCCGCCGGAAACCGTCCGGTGCTCTCTGCCAGGGCGTTGTTCAGGGCGTTCGTCAGGGCGCTGCACGGGCCACCTCCACCTGTCCGACACCGACCTGGATGTGCAACTCGACCGTGCCTCCCTGCGGCGCGGCGCCCGGGGTCTTCCCGGCGGGCGCGGGCAGGGTCACCCGGCGCTCCTGACCGGGGGAGACGTCGATATCGTCCTTCGGATCCTCCGGCAGTTCGATGTCCCCGACACCGGCCTCGGCCCGCAGCTTCACCTCGACGTTCGCCGGGACGATCACCTTCGCCTTGCCCAGCCCCACCTCGGCGCCGGTCGTCACCGTCACCCCGGTCGTCAGCGGCAGTTTCGACAGGTCCAGCACGGCGATCCCGGCACCCAGTTCGTACGAGGGCTGGACGGCGGCGAGCGCGGCCGGCCGCCAGGTCGTGCGCTGCCAGTCCGTACCGATGTTCTTGGGAAGCGCCGCGGATCCCGCCAGCAGCAGGGCGGTGACGACCGTCAGCAGGACCGTGCCCAGGCCGGTGCGGCCCAGGAACGAACTGATCACCAGGCCCAGACCGAAGACGCCCAGCGCGGCCACCAGACCGATCTGGAGGCTGGTGCCCAGCGGATTGCCGTCCCAGCTCAGCTTGATGCCGAGGACACAGGCCGCCACCGCGAGCCCGAAGAGCACCCCGCCGATCGGCCGGGGCCCGCTGCGGTCCTTGGCCCGCCGGTCCCGCGAGCCGCTCCCCGGCCCGTCCTCCGGAGCCGTATCCCAGGCGTCCTCCGGACCCCACAGATACTCCGGCAGCACCGGCGGAGGGTGGCCGTCCTTGCCGATCGGGTCCCGCCACCACGAAGGGCTCTCCGGCGCGGGCGGCGCCTTGGTCTCCGGCGGCGCGTCCGGAACGGCGTGCGCCGCCCCGGCGGCCCCCGGCGCCCCGGGCCCGGCGTCCGGCAGCGGCGACGTACGGCGGCGGGACCAGACGGCGACACCGACCGTGGCGACCGCGAGCTGGACGGCGAAACCTATCGTCGACGGGCTGGTCAGCATGGTCAGGAACAGCCCGCAGCCGATCAGCGCCAGCAGCACGGCGGTCAGCGCCGTACCGTCGACGCGGCCGCCCATCAGCCTGCGGCCCTCGGACTCCTCCTCGCCCTCGGCGGGGATCAGCAGCCATGCGAAACCGTAGAAGACCAGACCGAGACCGCCGGTCAGCGAGAGCACCCCGACGACCACCCGGAAGATCACCGGATCGACGTCGCAGTAGCGGCCGAGACCGCCGCAGACACCGCCGACGACCCGATGGCGCTGCTCCCGCCGGAGCTGCCGGGCCCGCGGATCCGCCCCCGGCCCTTCCGCGGCCGGGACGTCCTCGGGCCCGGCGGGCGTCTCGTCGGACGGGCCGGGGTGCGCGGTCGGGGTCGGCTGCTTCATGGCTCCATGGTGACGGCACCGGGCCGCCGACGGCACCGGGGACGACCCTGGCCCGACCCTGAAATCCACCGGCCCGCCCGTAAGGCGCTCCCGCCGGGGCCCGCCCGCCGCGGCGGCTCCGCTCCCGGAGAGAACGCCGCTCCCCGGCCGGGAGGCCCGGCCGCCCCGCCCGCCTCCGCCGCTACCGGCGCCGGTCCTCCGCGGCCGGGTCCCTTCGCCATGAGGGGCCGCCGCCGGGCCGGGTGGGCAGCGTTCCCGCGCTCCCCCGGCCTGGGCCCGTTCGCCGCGAGGCGCCGCCGCCCCGGGCCCGCCCGGGTACGGCGCTCCGCCGCCGTACCACCGCCCCCTGCCGCACCGGCTGCTCACCCCGCCGCGCGCCGCCGCCTCCCCACCGGCCCCCGCCCTCCTCCTCTACCGCCTCAGGGACGTTCTCGGGGTCGCCCCTGATACCGGCGGGCAGGCGTTCGTGTGACGATCGGGGCATGCCCGTCGCCCCGCCCCGCCCCACCGCCGAGCCCCCGCGCGCCGACCGCGCCGACCGCTCGGCGCGCTCCGCCGTGCCCGAGGACGGCACTCCGTGGCGCAGGCTCTACCGCAGCGCCGACGGCCGGCTCCTCGGAGGTGTGGCCCGGGGGCTCGCCGGGCATCTGGGCGTGCCCGTCGCCTGGGTGCGGCTGGTCTTCGTCGGACTGCTGCTCGCCGACGGCCTCGGCATCCTGCTGTACGCGGCGTTCTGGGTCTTCGTCCCGCTCGGCATCGGCGGCCGGGCCGCCGCCCAGCACCGCCCCCTCTTCGAGACCGCCGACGACGGCCGCCGCAGGCTCCGCAAACCCGACAAGGGGCAGCTGTTCGCGCTGATGGCCCTCGCCATCGGCTGTCTGATCTTCGCCGGTGACCTCAACACCGCCGACCGCGCCCACCGCTACCTCTGGCCGACCCTGCTGATCGGCGCCGGTGTGGTGCTGGTGTGGCGGCAGGCGGACAACGCCCGCCGGGCGAGCTGGACCGCCGCCGACTCCCGGCACCGCCGCCTGTTCCAGATCGTCCGGGCCCTCGTCGGCGTGGGGCTCGTCGGTATGGGACTGACCGTCTTCATGGTCGTCCGGGGCTCCGCCGCCCAGCTCGGCAACGTCCTCACCGCCGCCATCGCCGTCATCGCCGGTATCGCCCTGCTCGCCGGACCCTGGCTGGTCCGGATGACCCAGGACCTCTCCGAGGAGCGGACGATGCGCATCCGCGCCCAGGAGCGGGCCGAGGTCGCCGCCCATGTCCACGACTCCGTCCTGCACACCCTCACCCTGATCCAGCGCAACGCCGACGACGCGGGCGAGGTCCGCCGCCTCGCCCGGGCCCAGGAACGCGAGCTGCGCAACTGGCTCTACAAGCCGGAGGGCACCGGCAAGGAGGAGGACGAGGAGCCCGGCACCCTCGCCGAAGCGGTGAAGAAGGCCGCCGCCGAGGTCGAGGACAAGCACGGCGTTCCGCTGGAGGTCGTGGTCGTCGGCGACTGCCCGCTCGACGACGGGCTCTCCGCCTGTATGCAGGCCGCCAGGGAAGCGATGGTCAACGCCGCCAAGTACGGTGGCGAGGGCGGTCCCGTCCAGGTGTTCGCCGAGGTCGACGGCCGGACGGTCTTCGTCTCGGTCCGCGACCGCGGACCCGGATTCGACCCCGACTCCGTCCCCGGGGACAGAATGGGCGTACGGGAGTCGATCGTCGGCCGGATGCAGCGCAACGGCGGTACGGCCCGGCTCACCTCGGCGCCCGGGGAGGGCACGGAAGTGGAGCTGACCATGGAGAGGGCGGACGCATGACACCGCAGCAGGCAGGGCAGACCGGTCCGGCGGAGGAGGGGACCGGAGGTCCGGAGCGGCGGGTACGGGTCGTCCTCGTCGACGACCACCGGATGTTCCGCACCGGTGTCCAGGCCGAGATCGGCCGGACCGAAACCACCGGGGTCGAGGTCGTCGGCGAGGCCGCCGACGTCGACCAGGCCGTGACCGTGATCACCGCGACCCGCCCCGAGGTCGTCCTCCTCGACGTCCACCTCCCGGGCGGCGGCGGCGTGGAGGTGCTGCGCCGCTGCGCCCCGCTGATGGGCGCCGCCGAACACCCCGTCCGCTTTCTGGCCCTGTCGGTTTCGGACGCGGCCGAGGACGTCATCGGGGTCATCCGCGGCGGCGCCCGCGGCTATGTCACCAAGACCATCACCGGCACCGACCTGGTCGATTCGATCTTCAGGGTCCAGGAAGGGGACGCCGTCTTCTCCCCCCGGCTGGCCGGATTCGTGCTCGACGCCTTCGCCTCGACGGACGCCCCGCCGGTCGACGAGGACCTCGACCGGCTCACCCAGCGGGAGCGCGAGGTGCTCCGGCTGATCGCCCGGGGGTACGCGTACAAGGAGATCGCCAAACAGCTGTTCATCTCGGTGAAGACGGTCGAGTCCCATGTCTCGGCGGTGCTGCGCAAGCTCCAGCTCTCCAACCGCCACGAGCTGACCCGCTGGGCGACGGCACGCCGGCTGATCTGACCGGACGCGGTTCCGGGCGCGGTTCCGGGCCCCGCTCTCCTACGCGGGCCGGGTCGCGCCCGCGAACGGCATCTCGTCGACGGAGGCGATCCGCACCGTCGAGCCCGGCCGGGGCGCGTGGATCATCCGGCCGCCGCCGACGTACAGCCCGACATGGCTGATGCCCGGATAGAAGAAGACCAGATCGCCCGGGGCCAGTTCGGAGCGGTCGATCCGGCGGCCCGCGCCGATCTGCGTGTACGTGGTCCTCGGCAGCGACACCCCGGCGGCACGCCAGGCCGCGCGGGTCAGCCCCGAGCAGTCGTACGAGGCCGGGCCGGTGGCACCCCACACATACGGCCTGCCCAGGGCGGAGTAGGCGTACGCGACGGCCCGCGCCGCACGCGGCGAGGCCGCCGTCACCTCGGGCGGGCGGGCCCCCGTCCGGTCCCCGCCCGGTGCGTCGTAGGCCGCGCGCTGCCGGGTGTCCAACTGCTTGAGCAGCCGTTCGGCGGCGCCCAGCTTCCGCTGCACCACGGCCTTGCGGCGGGCCAGTTCGCCCTGCCGGGAGCGGAGTTCACCGACCCGGTGACCGGCCCGGTCCCGCAGCCGGTCCAGCTCGGCGAGCCGGTCCCGGACATCCGCCACGGCCGCCGCCTGCCGCTGCCCGACGAGCCGGTCCACCGCGGCCCGCTCCAGAAAGCCGTCCGGGTCGGACTCCAGGGCGAGCCGGATCACGGGGTCGACGGCCCCGGCGCGGTACTGCGCCCCGGCGATCGAACCGAGCGCGTCGCGCCCGGCGTTGAGCCGCTCCGCCCGGCGGGCGCTCTCCTCGCGCAGCTCGTCCAGTGCCTCCCGGGCCCGGTCGGTCCGCTCCTTCGCCCCGTTGTACTCCTCGGTGGCGGCCTCCGCCTCCTGGTAGAGCTGGTCGACCCGGGCTTTGATCTGCGCGGGGGTGAGCACGGTATCGGCGGTGCCGGTGCCGTTGAACGCGGTGGCGGTGGCCGCACCCGCGAGCGCCAGGGTGGTGGCGGTCCTGGCGGCGGGCCGGGCGGCGAAGGGGTAACGCCGCGCCTGCTTCGGTTTGCGGTGCGCTGCCACGAGGGCGTCCACGTCCTTTCCGTCATGACCGCGTCTCCGCGGTTCCCGTGGTCTCCCACGGGTCCGTTCCCGGGTGGCCGGGGCTTGTGGCCCCACCGCCCGTTACGGGGGAGTCGTCCGGGGCAGGACGCTAGGCCTGAGGTAACGATCCGGAGGCGGAACGACCGATTCTGTTCGAAGGTGGACAGTTCCGCCCGCATTCCGTGACCGTTCCCTCACCATGAGTGCGGGGCGGGGGCCTTCCCTGACCGAAGCGGCGAATGAGGCTCCCCTGACCGAAGAGGGGTGATACGGCGGCTATTAGGCTCCGCCCCATGGACGTACTCATCAATGTGTTCGTGGCCCTGCACATCATCGGAATCGCGTCCCTGCTCGGCGGCTTCCTCACCCAGATGAAGGCGATGAGCGAGGGCACCGCCCGCTTCACCCCCGCGATGCTGCACGGCGCGCTGACGATGCTGATCACGGGCGTCGCCCTGGTCGGGCTCAACCAGGCCGACGACCAGACGGTGAACAACGTCAAGATCGGCATCAAGATGGCCGTCCTGGTGGTGATCCTGGCGCTGGTGTACGTCAAGCGGGACGACGAGCGGGTGGAGAAGCCGCTCTTCGGCGCGGTCGGCGGTCTGACCACGGTGAACATCCTCATAGCCACGATCTGGACCTGACCGGTCCGGCCGGGTCGTCCCGGGCGGGGCCCGCCCGGGAGCGGGGGGCGGTCGCCGGGAGTTCCGGCGGACGGCCACCCGCTGTCGGTGCCCCGGCATAGACTCGGAGAGCGATGAGCAGCCTCTTTGACGAAGACTTCCTGGCGAACCTCCAGCCCGAGGAGGAGCCCCCGCCGCCCGAGGACCGCGAGGGTTCCGAGCAGCAGGCCCGGGAGGAGGTTCCGGACGACCTCTTCCAGGGCGCTTTCGACCTGCCGCCCGAGCGTGACGCGTACCACCGCGACGGCGCCCCGCGTACGGTCGTCGACCCCGCGGCCCTGCTCGAAGGGCTGAACGACGAGCAGCGCGCCGCCGTCGTGCACTCGGGTTCGCCCCTGCTCATCGTCGCCGGAGCCGGCTCCGGCAAGACCCGGGTGCTCACGCACCGCATCGCCCATCTGCTGGCCACCCGGCACGTCCACCCCGGCCAGATACTGGCGATCACCTTCACCAACAAGGCCGCCGGGGAGATGAAGGAGCGCGTCGAGCAGCTCGTCGGCCCGCGCGCCAACGCGATGTGGGTCTCCACCTTCCACAGCGCCTGCGTCCGGATCCTGCGCCGCGAGTCCAAGAAGCTCGGCTTCACCTCGTCGTTCTCCATCTACGACGCCGCGGACTCCAAGCGGCTGATGGCCCTGGTCTGCCGGGACCTCGACCTGGACCCGAAGAAGTTCCCGCCCAAATCCTTCAGCGCCAAGATCTCCAATCTGAAGAACGAGCTGATCGACGAGGAGAGCTTCGCGGATCAAGCCGCCGATGGTTTCGAGAAGACCCTCGCCGAGGCCTACCGGATGTACCAGTCGCGGCTCCGTGAGGCCAACGCCCTCGACTTCGACGACATCATCATGACCACGGTCCACCTCCTCCAGGCCTTCCCGGATGTGTCGGAGCACTACCAGCGGCGCTTCCGCCATGTCCTCGTCGACGAGTACCAGGACACCAACCACGCCCAGTACACCCTGGTCAGGGAGCTGGTCGGGACCGGCAGGGAGGATCTGCCCCCCGCCGAGCTGTGCGTGGTCGGCGACGCCGACCAGTCGATCTACGCCTTCCGCGGCGCCACCATCCGGAACATCCTCCAGTTCGAAGAGGACTACCCGGACGCCACCACGATCCTGCTGGAGCAGAACTACCGCTCCACCCAGACCATCCTCTCCGCCGCCAACGCCGTCATCGAACGCAACGAGAGCCGCCGCCCCAAGAACCTCTGGACCAACGCGGGCGACGGCGCGCGGATCACCGGCTATGTCGCGGACACCGAACACGACGAGGCCCAGTTCGTCGCCGACGAGATCGACCGGCTCACCGACGCGGGCGACGCGAAGGCCGGCGACGTCGCCGTCTTCTACCGCACCAACGCCCAGTCCCGGGTCTTCGAGGAGATCTTCATCCGGGTCGGCCTGCCCTACAAGGTCGTCGGCGGTGTCCGGTTCTACGAGCGCAAGGAGGTCAGGGACGTCCTGGCCTATCTGCGGGTGCTCGCCAACCCCGAGGACAACGTCCCCCTCCGCCGGATCCTCAACGTCCCCAAGCGCGGTATCGGGGACCGCGCCGAGGCGATGATCGACGCCCTCGCCCTCCGCGAGAAGATCACCTTCCCGCAGGCGCTGCGCCGGGTCGACGAGGCGTACGGAATGGCCGCCCGCTCCGCCAACGCCGTCAAGCGGTTCAACGTCCTGATGGAAGAGCTGCGGACGATCACGGAGTCCGGGGCGGGCCCCGCCGTCGTCCTGGAAGCCGTCCTGGAGCGGACCGGCTATCTCGCCGAACTCCAGGCCTCGACCGACCCCCAGGACGAGACCCGTATCGAGAACCTCCAGGAACTCGCCGCGGTGGCTCTGGAGTTCGAACAGGCCCGCTCGGAGGAGGAAGGCGCGGGGACCCTCGCCGAATTCCTGGAGCAGGTGGCGCTCGTCGCCGACTCCGACCAGATCCCCGACGAGGACGAGGAGGGCTCCGGCGTGATCACGCTCATGACCCTCCACACCGCCAAGGGCCTGGAGTTCCCCGTCGTCTTCCTCACCGGCATGGAGGACGGCGTCTTCCCGCATATGCGGGCCCTCGGGCAGACCAAGGAGCTGGAGGAGGAGCGCCGGCTGGCGTACGTGGGGATCACCCGGGCCCGGGAGCGGCTGTATCTGACGCGGTCCTCGATGCGCAGCGCCTGGGGCCAGCCGTCGTACAACCCGCCGTCCCGGTTCCTCGAAGAGATCCCCGTACAGCATCTGGAGTGGAAGCGCACGGGTCCGATGGCACCGCCCGCCACCGCGTCGAAGCCTTTCGGCGGCGGCTCCCGGCTGCCGTCGATGCCCTCCGCGAATGCGGGCGGGCGGCGCTCCGCCGCCTCCGGATTCGCCACCGGGCGCGGTGGGGCCTCGGAGCGGCCGGTGATCGCGCTCGCGATCGGGGACCGGGTCACCCATGACCAGTTCGGCCTCGGGACCGTCGTCGGGGTCGCGGGCGGGGGCGCGAACGCCCAGGCGACGATCGACTTCGGGGACCCCAAGCCCAAGGTGCTGCTCCTGCGCTACGCACCGGTGGAGAAGCTGTAGGAAACCGGCGGGCCCGGGCGGTTCGGCCGCCCGGGCGGTTCGGCCGCCCGGGCGGGGCGGCCCGTCCGTCAGACCGGGTTCAGGCCCTTGCTCTGGAGCCAGACCAGCGGATTGATATGCGAGCCGCCGTTCGGCCGGACCTCGAAGTGGAGGTGCGGGCCGGTGGAGTTGCCGGAGTCCCCGGCATAGCCGATGACATCACCGGCCTTCACCTTGCCGTAGCGCACCTTGGACGACGCCAGATGGCAGTACCACGTCTCGGTACCGTCCGGAGCCGTCAGGATGACCATGTTCCCGTAGGCCCGGTTGAACTGCGTACGGACCGTGCCGTCGGTCGCGGCCATGACCTCGGTGCCGTAGTCGACGGGGAAGTCGATGCCCGTGTGCAGGGCCATCCAGTTGACGCCGGACTGGCCGTAGTAGGTGCTCAGGCCCTTCTGCTGCACCGGCAGGGCGAACTTGGGGCGGAGCGCCTCGCGCTTCCTGGCCTCCTCCTCGCGCTTCTGCCGCTCCGCCTCCTGGCGGGCCTTCAGGTCGATGCGCTCCTGCGTACGGGAGGCGCGGTCGCCGAAGTCGCGGGCCTCGGCGCTCAGCGCGGCGAGCTGGGTGTCCATCCGGGAGTTGGCCGCGATCTGCTCCGTGGAGGTGTCGGCGGCGGCCAAGGTGGTGGTGTCCTCTTTCTGCTTCGGCTCGGCGCCGATATCGCCCACGGAGGCGGCGGCGATACCCGCCACGCCCATCACACAGGCGGAAGGAACGGCGACCGTCAGCAGCGCCGAACGCTTGGCGGGGGTACGGCGCCGGCCGCGGCCCGCGTTGCCCGCGCGGCGCACCGGGCGCGGGGTGACCGGAGCGACACCGGTGATCGAACCGTACGCGGGCTCGTCCTCGCCGCCGTCGTGCTCCTGCGGCCCGTCGTAGCCGGGACCGGATGCGGCCTCGGGCCCGGCGGAATCGTGGTGCGGGTCCCCGTCGACCACGGGAACGACGGCGGTGGCCTCGACCCCGGCGTCGACCGGCTGCGTCAGCTGCTCCATCAGCTCCGGGTCGAACTCCTGCGTACCGAAGTCATGGGCCGCGAAGTCCTGGACGACGGACTCGGGGGCGCCGAAGTCCTGGGCCGAGAAGTCCTGTTGCGCCCCGGCGAGTTCCTGCTCGGGCGCGTACTGCTGCGGTACCAGCGGGAGGGGCTCGGCATCCGCGGCAGTGTTCCACGCGGTGGCGTCGTAGGCCCCCGACTCGAAGGAGGGCGCTCCCCAGGAACCGCTGTTGTCGTAGGCGTAGGCGGCGGCCGGATCCTGCGCCGCGGCGTCCGCGGCCTGGGTCCAGGCGGTGGCGTCCCACTGGCCGGTCGTACCGTACGTCGACTCGTAACCTCCCCCAAAGCCTTCGGCCTGGGAGGTACCCCCAGTTGCCTGGTCACCGGCCTGGGTCTCGTACGCGCCCGTGCCGTAGGAGTCGTAGCCGCCGTACTGCGGGGCCGCGGCCTGCTGGGAACCGGTGTCCCACTGGGCGGCGTCGTAGTGGGCGGAGTGGTCCGTGCCGGACTCGGGAAGAGCACCGAAGAGCGGGTCGGTGTCGTAGCTGCCGGTGGGGTAAGTCTCGTGGCCGACGTACCCGGCGTGGGCGTGCTGGTCGTTCACCAACTTCTCTCTCGCCTCGGCAGCAGGACTGCTGGTCTGGGTCGTCGAGCAGTCGGAACCCAGGGGGAAACCAGTGGCGCGACTGTACCCGGCGGTATGCGGCGTCGACAATCTTCCGCAGGTTTTACGCGGTCAGGAAAGGGGCATTCGAGCGTCTTTCGGCGAGGCGGCGGGAGAGCTTTGGCCGTACGTTCGAAATTCGTTCGACAAATCGTCACCGGGTGTGAGGCTCTGCGCCGACCCGGGGTGCGGGAGGGGTGGCGAAGGGTGGCCCGCCCCACCGGCCGGGGCCGGTACTCGGGCCTGAGCCGGGGCCGGTGGGCTCAGGCGACCGCCACCGGCTCCCCGACGACGGACACGGGCCCGGGCGCACCCTCCGCCGCGCCGAGAACCTCCCGGATCCGGGCGGCGACCGCGGGATGGACCGGCAGCGCGAGATGACCGATCCCCGTCACCCGCACATTCTCCGTACGGAGATCGGGGTGGTCGATCCGCGCCGTCTCCACCGGGTCCATCCACTGGTCCAGCTCACTCCAGAAGCTGGTGAAACGAGTACGGCAATCCGGCGCCGGGCGGCACAGCTCCTCGATGACCGGGGAATCCGGGCGCATCTGGCGCACGATCGGATGAGCGCTGGCGAGCGGGGCGACCCGGGTACCGGAGTGCGGGGTCCCCAGCGTGACCACATTCCGCACCCGCAGGTCACCGCCCAGACACTGACTGTAGTAGCGGGCGATCAGGCCGCCCAGGCTGTGGCCGACCAGATCCACCCCGTCCCGGCCGCTGCGGGCGCAGACCTCCTCCACATGCCTGCCCAGCAACTGGGCCGCCGCCCGGATATCGCAGGTCAGCGGCGAGTAGTTCAGACACTGGAGATCGCGCCAGCCGTGCCGGGCCAGAGAACGGCGGAGCAGCACGAACACCGACCGGTTGTCCGCGAACCCATGCAGCATGATCACCGGCCGGGGCGGGGAATCGCCCGCAGGCGGCGCGGGCCGCTCATCGGTCAGACCCGAGGGATAGAGCAGCAGATGCCCGGCGAGAATCGCCAGCTCCAAGGCGTGCGCCCGCAGGGCCGTCGACGGAAGCCGCAGCTCGCACAGCTCACGCAGCTGCTCCACCGTGCGGCGGCTGGTGGTGAGAAGGCCGATGGGGTCGGGGCCCGGCAGCGGGCCGAGATTCCGGGGGATGAAGGGCAGAACCTGCATGGGCCGGCCTCCGTACCGGCGCACAGGAGGCGACGCCGACTCCCGAACGCCCTCACGGAACCGCGTCCGGTGTCCCCGTCCCGCATCCGCGCGAGACCCCGGGCGGCTCCGTCGTACGGCTCTTTCGTGCGGCTCCGTCGTACGGACCCGGAAGCGGCTCCTTCGGCGGCGCGCCCGCACGGGGAGGCATGCACGCCTTCCGCCACGGGTACGCCGCATATCGAACGTGTCCCACATGTGATTTCCCCCTCCCGGTCCACCGTGAAACGGCCCCGTGCGGGATGCTGTGGATAACGATCGTTCACTCGGTGGCGCAGTGAGTGTGTGGAGGCGAAGATGGGTGTGACCGGTCCGATCCGCGTAGTGGTGGCCAAACCCGGCCTCGACGGGCACGACCGCGGGGCCAAGGTCATCGCACGGGCCCTGCGGGACGCGGGCATGGAGGTCATCTACACCGGTCTCCACCAGACCCCCGAGCAGATCGTCGACACCGCGATCCAGGAGGACGCGGACGCGATCGGCCTGTCGATCCTCTCCGGCGCGCACAACACGCTCTTCGCCCGGGTGCTGGAACTGCTGAAGGAACGGGACGCGGAGGACATCCGGGTGTTCGGGGGCGGGATCATCCCCGAAGAGGACATCGCGCCGCTGAAGGAGAAGGGGGTGGCGGAGATCTTCACGCCGGGCGCGACGACGACGTCGATCGTCGACTGGGTCACCACAACGTTTTCGCCTCCCTCTTAGGGGCCTGGGGTGCGGGGTGCGCCGTTGGTGGTTCGGGTTGCGTGTCCGGCCGCGGGCCGTGGCTGGCTTGTCGCGCAGTTCCTCGCGCCCCTGGGTATCTGTGCTTGCTGCCCCTGCGGTGTGCGGGTCCTCCGGTGGTCGGGTCGCGTTACTCCGTGGGGTAGGCGCGGGGTCTTGTCGGGTGCGGCCGGGTCGTGGGCCTCCGGGCTCACCTCCTCGCCGGCGGCGATGCACCGCTCCACGGGGAGCCCTGCTTGTCGCCACCGGCTGCGGGGGCGACCCTGCACCCCCCTCCGGAGATCACCCCGACTTGACCCCGGGGAACAAGGAGTTTCCTCGGTCACCCGCCACGGGGTGGGCCCGTATTCGGGACGCCCGTCCACAGGGGCTTCCCTTCCCCGGGCCCCGGGGCCCCGGGGATGGCGGCGAGCGCCGTTGACGGCGGGTGTTGCGTGTCCGGCCGCGGGCCGTGGTCGGCTGGTCGCGCAGTTCCTCGCGCCCCTGAATACCTCCCGTGACGTGCGACTTCACCAGGGGCTTCGCGGCCTGATCATGCTGGGATCACGTGGGAGGGGGGTGCAGGGTCGCCCCCGCAGTGGACCTGCGACAAGCACGGTTTGCCGGAGGGCAGTGCATCGCAGGCCGCGAGGAGGTGAGCCCGGAGGCCACCGACCCACCCGAACCCGACAAGGTCGGCGACCTACACCACGGAGCAACGGTCACCCAATCTTTGAGCCCCTCCGGCGATTGAGGAGCAGGAGCCGCCCGCACCCCGCGGGCAACCCCGCCCCCGGGGGCCCGGGGGCCCAACGCGCCCGCACCCCGCAGGGGACCCGCACCCCCGGGGCGAGGAACCCCAGCGGGAGGCGCTCCCGCGGGAGGCGAACCCGCCTCACGGCGCAAGCTCCTCCCGCATCGCCGCGCGCAAGCGCAACGTCGAGACCAGGCGGTGGAACGCCTCCGACCAGTACGTGCCCGCGCCGGGCGACGCCGATTCCGATTCCGCGGGCGGGCCCGTGAGGAGGTCGAGGCGGGCGGCCTCCCCGGGGTCCAGGCAGCGTTCCGCGAGCCCCATCACCCCGCTGAAGCTCCACGGGTAGCTCCCGGCCTCGCGGGCTATCTCCAGGGCGTCGACGACCGAGTGGCCCAGCGGCTCCGCCCAGGGGACCGCGCAGACCCCCAGGAGCTGGAAGGCGTCCGACAGTCCGTGCGCGGAGACGAAGTCCGCGACCCACAGGGCCCGCTCGCCCTCCGGCAGGGCGGCCAGCAGCTTGGCGCGCTCCGCCAGCGACGACGTCCCGGGCCCCGCCTCCGGCGGATTCGCGGGGGTGCCGAGGAGTGCGCGCGACCACTCCGCGTCGCGCTGGCGGACCGCCGCCCGGCACCAGGCCGCGTGCAGTTCCTCGGACCAGCCGTCGGCGACGGACAGGTTGACGATCTCCTTGGGCGTGCGGCGGCCGAGGACCTGGGGCCAGACCGCCAGCGGGGCGGCCTCCACGAGCTGCCCCAGCCACCAGGCGCGTTGGCCCCGGCCGGTCGGCGGGGTGGGGACGACGCCGTCGCGCTGCATCTCCGCGTCGCATGCGGCGGGCGGTTCGACCGCGATGGTGTCCCCGGCGGGCCCGGGCCGTACACAGGCCGCGGCGCGTTCCGCCATTCGCTGGGCGAAGGCCGAGCGCGGCAGCGCGGAGAGCAGTTCCGCGGCGGTGGCACGGACATTGCGGCTGCGGTCCGCGAGGGCCCGTTCCAGGAACATCTCGTCCGCGGGGGAGAGTTCGGTGCGGAGGGTGTCGAGGAACATCAGCCGGTCTTCGGCGCGTTCCGTCGCCCAGGTCCCGGAGAGCAGGGCGAGCGCCCCGGCGGGGTCCTGGTGCCGGACCGCGTCGAGCAGGGCGACCCGCTCGGCGAACAGGCCTTCTTCCCAGAGCCGTTCCACCGCGGGGGCGTCGGTGGTGTCCGGGAGGAGTACCCCGCCGCCCGCCGCGCCCCGGAGGGCGAACTTCCACTCGGGGTTGAAGCGGGCCAGCCACAGTCCGCGTACTCCGGCGAAGGCCAGTGCCTGGGGCCGCAGGTCGGCCCGGGCGCGGGCGGCGTCCAGCAGGGCGGGGAGCAGGGCCGCCGGGCTCCGGTAGCCGTGCCCGTTGGCGGTGGCGAGCCACTGCGGCAGCAGCTCCGTCAGATCCGGTGCGGCCCCCCGGCGGCCGCCTGCCGACGGTGCGGCCCGGTCCGCGAGGAGCTGTCCCAGTCTGCGGTGTGCCGCTTCGGGCAGTGCGGGCCGGGTGTCGGCGGGCGCGGGCTCCGGCGGCTCGGCCGGTCGTGCGGGCCGCAGCCCGGCCCTGCGCCGGACGGTCAGGACCGCCGCCGCGTCGAGCAGGTCCGCGGGCGCGTCCCTGCCCGGCTTGGTCACGGCGGCCGGTGGCGGCCGGCGGTCCGTGCCGAGCAGGGCGGAGGTGACCAGCTCCTCCCAGAGAACGGAGCCGGTGGGCTCGGTGCCGGTGCTGCTCTGCGACATGGGCCTCTCCTGCGGATGCGGAACAACAAGAAGGAAGGGGGTGTGGTCGGCGGGGCGGCCCGCGCGGGCTGTGCAACCGGCGGCGGCCGGATCGCTCCGGCCGTCCGGCCGGGGGCGCGGGACGTATGAACCGGGGTCCGCCCGACGGATCGGGTGTCCCGGTGGACCCGCCGCGGGATCGCTTCGGCCGTGCGAACGGGATTCCCCCGGCCGACGACCGGGCTCCGGTTCAGGCAGGGCTCCCCGCCGCGCCGGTGTCTCCACGGCCCGGCGCCGAGGAGCCGGGCGCCGAGGAGCCGGCGCCGGACCCCGGGTGAGGTCGCCTTCTCCGGGCCGGGCCCGGCCCGCCGCGCCGGTGTCGCCATGGCCCGGCGCCGAAGAGCCGAGCGCCGGGCTGCCCGGGGTGAACCTCCTCCGGCTAGACCAGCGGTATCGGCTCGGGCCCAGCCGCAGGCGACCACGCCGCGAGGGGTGTCGCCCCCGTATGGCCGCATTCGGCGAAGACGGTGACCGGGGCGCCGCCGGAGAGGGAGACGAGCTTCCACAGGCCGGGGCGGGAGAGCGCGGCGGGCGTCAGCGGGACGGCCGCTTCGCCGTTCGCGTCGGCCAGTTGCCACTGCGGGCCGCTGCCGCCGGGGACCGGTACCGGGACGACGTCCGTGAGCGTCACCGGCCAGGACTCCAGCCAGGGGTCGTCGCACAGGGCCTGCCCGTAGGCGTCGAGGGCGGCGGTCACCGAACCGCCCGGCGGCGGGGCGGCCGGGCCGCCGGTGAGCCCGGACTGTTCGCGGAGTTCGGCCCGGAGCTGCCCGGCGCCCGGGTACGGCACCAGCACCCCCGACAGCTCGCCCCCGACCGGCAGCGCGAGCTGCGGCGACCGGCCCGCGGCCCCGAAGGACAGCAGCAGTGCCGTACGCCCCGACTCGGTGCCGTGCACCCAGATACGGCGGGTGGTGACCTTGCCGTCGGAGGAGTCGTACTGCGCGAGGATTCGCCAGCGGTCCCGTACCGGAGTGCCGTCGGCGGGCGCGTTGATCCCCACTCGGGTGCGGACGGTCGCCGCCAGGGGGTCGGGCAGTCGCTCCCGGCCCAGCCAGGCGGTGTCCATCAGATGCAGCAACGCGCACTCCTCCAGCAGTCGCACCGGCCAGTCCCGCCCGGAGCCCGGGATCGCCCCCAGCTCCCGGACCCGCGCGGCCAGGCCCGGTGCCTGGGCGTCGACCATCCGGGCCGCCGTCTCCTCCCACAGGCCGTAACCCGCCTGCTCGGCGGAGGCGAGACCGCCGCGCAGCAGATCCGTCAGCCGCTGCTCCAGCTCCGTCGCGCCCGCCGAGATCCGGTCGGCCCGGCGCTCCGCCCGGCGGCGGGCGGCTTCCGCGTCGGCGGCCCCGGCGGGGGACTCCCCGCCGCCCTCGTCACGCCGGGCCTGCTGCGCCTCGGCCCGTTCGCGCCGGGGCTCCAGCCACTGTCCCGCCCAGTCGGGGACGGTCTCGTCGGCCATGGCTTCGGCGTCCCCGGCCCAGAGCAGCAGCAGCCCCAGCGCGTGCTTGCACGGGAACTTGCGGCTGGGGCAACTGCACTTGTACGCCGGGCCGGTCGTGTCGACGACCGTCTGGTACGGCTTGCTGCCGCTGCCCTTGCACAACCCCCACACGGCGCCGTCCCCGCTGCCCGTGCCGGACCACGGCCCGGCCGTCGCCAGCCTGCCGCCCGCTTTCTGTGACGCGGCGTCAGGAGCCAGCGCGAGCACCTGATCCGTCGTCCAACGAACCCCCGGTCCATTCATGTCTCCGACCGTACGGGCCGCCACTGACAATCCCCGGAAAACCCGTCCCGGCCTGCGGCGACGGCCCGTTGTCAGTGGGGTGGTGCAGGGTGGAGAACAGCTCGGACCGACCATCGGAACGAAGTCGAGGGGGAGTCATGTCCGTGTCCCAAGCCGTCGAAGAATCCACTGCGCGCACCACTGCGGAAGCACCGGCCGCCGACGCCCTGCGACCCCATGCGGAACAGGCCTTCGCGGCCGAACTCGCCGCCTTGGCCGCCGCCGACGACCGGCCCCGCCCGGTCAACTGGCGGCTCTCGCCGTGGGCCGTATCGCTGTATCTGCTCGGCGGCACTCTGCCCGACGGCACGGTGATCACCCCGAAGTACGTGGGCCCGCGCCGGATCGTCGAGGTCGCCGTCACCACCCTGGCCACCGATCGCGCGCTGCTGCTTCTCGGTGTCCCGGGGACCGCGAAGACCTGGGTGTCGGAGCATCTGGCGGCCGCCGTCAGCGGGGACTCCACTCTGCTGGTGCAGGGCACCGCAGGCACTCCCGAGGAGGCCATCCGCTACGGCTGGAACTACGCCAGACTGCTCGCTCACGGGCCCAGCCGGGAGGCGCTCGTGCCCGGCCCCGTGATGCGCGCCATGCGGGACGGCATGACCGCCCGGGTGGAGGAGCTGACCCGGATCCCCGCCGATGTGCAGGACACCCTGATCACCATCCTCTCCGAGAAGACGCTGCCCGTCCCGGAGCTGGGCGAGGAGGTCCAGGCGGTCCGCGGATTCAATCTGATCGCCACCGCCAATGACCGCGACCGGGGGGTGAACGACCTCTCCAGCGCCCTGCGCCGCCGTTTCAACACGGTCGTCCTGCCGCTGCCCGCGACCGCCGAAGCGGAGGTCGACATCGTCTCCCGCCGGGTCGACCAGCTGGGCCGGTCGCTCGACCTGCCCGCAGTGCCCGAGGGCGTCGAGGAGATCCGGCGCGTCGTCACCGTCTTCCGCGAGCTGCGCGAGGGCGTCTCCGCCGACGGCCGTACCAAGCTCAAGTCCCCCTCCGGGACGCTCTCCACCGCCGAGGCGATCTCCGTCGTCACCGGCGGACTGGCGCTCGCGGCCCACTTCGGCGACGGGGTGCTCAGGCCCGGTGACGTCGCCGCCGGGATCCTCGGCGCCGTGGTCCGCGACCCGGCCGCCGACCGGGTGATCTGGCAGGAGTATCTGGAGACCGTGGTGCGCGAGCGCGACGGCTGGAAGGACTTCTACCGCGCCTGCCGCGAGGCCGGCGTATGACCGGGGCACCGCCGCCGCGCGGGACCGGCGAGCAGCCCGTCGCGGACCGGACGCGCACGGCGCCCGCGGGGCCGCTGCTGCTGGGCGTCCGCCACCACGGCCCGGGGTCCGCCCGTGCGGTCGGTGCCGCCCTGGCCGCCGCCGCGCCGGACGCCGTGCTCATCGAGGGCCCGCCCGAGGGCGACGCCCTGCTGGCGCTCGCCGCCGACAGCGGGATGCGCCCCCCGGTCGCCCTGCTGGCGCACGCGGTCGACGATCCCGGCCGGGCCGCCTTCTGGCCCTTCGCCGAGTTCTCCCCCGAGTGGGTCGCCATCCGCTGGGCCCTCGCCCATGACGTCCCGGTCCGCTTCATCGACCTGCCCGCCGCCCACACCCTCGCGCTCACCGCCGACGGGGCACCGGCGGCCCCGGATGCGGTTCCGGGGGGATCCGCATCCGGGGCCGCCGACGACCCCGATCCGAGCTGGGACGCCGTGCCCGGCGAGCCCGCCCACCGGGCCGACGCTGACGGCGCTGACGGCGCGGCGGTCCTGTCCGTGGAAGGGGCCGGGGCCGGGGCCGCCCCGGCCGTCGACCCCGAGCGGATGCGGATCGACCCGCTCGCCGTCCTCGCCGAAGCCGCCGGATACGACGACGCCGAACGCTGGTGGGAGGACGTCGTCGAACACCGCGGCGACGGCGACCCGTTCGCCTCCTTCACCGTCCTCGCCGAGGCCATGACCGCACTCCGGGAGACCTACGGCCACGGCGGCCACGACCGGGATCTGATCCGCGAGGCCCAGATGCGGCTGAAGCTGCGGGCCGCCCGCAAGGAGTTCGGCGACCGGATCGCCGTCGTCTGCGGCGCCTGGCACGTCCCCGCCCTCGCCGCACGTACCACCGTCGCCGCCGACAAGGCGCTGCTGAAGGGCCTGCCGAAGGTCAGGACCGAAACGACCTGGGTGCCGTGGACCCACCGCCGGCTCGCCCGGACCAGCGGTTACGGCGCCGGAATCGACTCCCCCGGCTGGTACGGCCATCTCTTCACCGCCCGGGACCGGCCCGTCGAGCGCTGGCTGACCAAGGTCGCGGGGCTGCTGCGCGACGAGGACCTGCCCGTGTCGTCGGCCCATGTCATCGAGGCGGTACGGCTCGCGGAGACCCTCGCGGTGATGCGCGGCCGCCCGCTCGCCGGGCTCACCGAGACCACCGACGCCGTCCGGGCCGTGATGTGCGACGGCTCCGACGTACCGCTCGCCCTCGTCCGGGACCGGCTGGTCGTCGGTGATGTGCTGGGCGAAGTCCCGGACGAGGCGCCCGCCGTCCCGCTCCAGCGCGATCTGACCCGGCTCCAGCGCAGCCTCCGCCTCAAGCCGGAGGCCCTGGAGCGCGAAGTGGAGCTGGACCTCCGCAAGGAGACGGACACCGCGAAGAGCCGGCTGCTGCACCGGCTGCGGCTCCTCGGTGTCGACTGGGGCGAACCGGCCACCGGCCGCGGCAGCACCGGCACCTTCCGGGAGACCTGGCGGCTCCGCTGGGAACCCGAACTCCATGTCCGGGTCGCGGAAGCGGGCGTCTGGGGCACCACCGTGCTCTCCGCCGCGACCGCCCGCGCCGAGCACCAGGCCCTCACCGCCGGTGAACTCGCCGCCGTCACCGCCCTCGCCGAGCAGTGCCTGCTCGCGGAGCTGTCCGACGCCCTGCCGGTGGTGATGCGCGCCCTCGCGGACCGGGCGGCCCTCGACACCGATGTCGCCCGGCTCGCCCAGGCCCTGCCCGCCCTCGCCCGCGCCCTGCGCTACGGAGACGTACGGGCCACCGACACCACCGCCCTCGCCGAGGTCGCCACCGGCCTCGCGGAACGGATCTGCGTAGGACTGCCGCCCGCCTGCACCGGTCTCGACGCCGACGGCGCCGCCGCGATGCGCCGCCATCTCGACGCCGTGCACGGGGCCGTCGGCCTGCTCCCCGGCGACGGCGGGCTCACCGGCCGCTGGCGGACCGTCCTGCTCTCCCTCGCGGGCCGGACCACCGCCGCCGGGATCATCCGGGGCCGGGCCGCCCGGCTCCTCCTCGACGACGGCGCCCTCGCCGAGGACGAGGCCGCCCGGCTGATGGGCCTCGCCCTCTCGCCCGGCACCCCGCCCGCCGAGGCCGCCGCGTGGATCGAAGGGTTCGTCGGCGGCGGCGCGGGCGGCGGAATGCTCCTCGTCCATGACGAGCGCCTCCTCGGCCTCGTCGACGACTGGCTGACCACGGTCCCGCCGGAGTCCTTCACCGATGTGCTGCCGCTGCTGCGCCGCACCTTCTCCGCCTACGAGCCCGGGGTCCGACGCACCCTCGGCGAACTGGTCCGGCGCGGCGCCGCGACAGGCGTCCGGTCCGCCGCTGCCGGTTCCACCACGGCAGGCGCCGGAGCACCGGGCTTCGGCACCGGCCTCGACGGCGGGCGCGCCGATGCCGTGCTGCCGGTGCTGAGGCTGCTGCTGGGCACCACCGACGACCGTTTCGACAACCTCCTGGGGGTGGGGGCATGACCACCGACACCACGACCACCGGCCCGGAGACCGGCCCGGCCGCAGACGCGGGCGCCGGAGCCGGGTCCGAGGCCGCCGCGGAGCGGCTGCGCCGCTGGCGGCTGGTGCTCGGCGGCGGTTCCGCCGACGGCACCGGCTGTGCGCTCACCGGCCGCGACCAGGCCATGGACGCCACCCTCGCCGCGCTCTACGGCAGCGGGGACGGCTCCGCGGGCGGCCGCAGGGGCTCCGGCCGGGGCGCCGGGCTCGGCGCCTCCGCGCCCTCCGTCGCCCGTTGGCTCGGTGACATCCGTACGTACTTCCCCACCTCCGTCGTCCAGGTCATGCAGCGCGACGCCATCGACCGGCTCGACCTCTCGGCCCTGCTCCTGGAGCCGGAGATGCTGGAGGCCGTCGAGGCCGACGTCCATCTCGTCGGCACCCTCCTCTCCCTCAACCGGGCCATGCCCGAGACCACCAAGGAGACCGCCCGGGCCGTGGTCCGCAAGGTCGTCGAGAAGCTGGAGAAGCAGCTCGCCACCCGGACCCGGTCGACCCTGACGGGCGCCCTCGACCGCTCCGCCCGGATCAGCCGCCCCCGCCACCGGGACATCGACTGGGACCGGACGATCCGCGCCAACCTGAAGAACTACCTCCCCGAGTACCGCACGGTCGTCCCCGAGCGCCTCGTCGGCTACGGCCGTGCCTCCCGGGCGGTCAAGAAGGAGGTGGTGCTCTGTATCGACCAATCGGGTTCCATGGCGGCGTCGGTGGTCTACGCATCCGTGTTCGGAGCGGTCCTCGCCTCCATGCGCTCCCTCGCCACCCGGCTGGTCGTCTTCGACACCGCCGTGGTGGATCTGACCGACCAGCTCGACGATCCGGTCGACGTCCTCTTCGGCACCCGGCTCGGCGGTGGTACGGACATCAACCGGGCCCTCGCCTACTGCCAGGAGCGCATCACCCGCCCGGCCGACACGGTGGTGGTGCTGATCAGCGATCTGTACGAGGGCGGCATCCGCGACGAGATGCTGAAGCGGGTCGCGGCGATGAAGGCCGCCGGGGTGCAGTTCGTGGCCCTGCTCGCGCTCTCCGACGAGGGCGCCCCCGCCTACGACCGGGAGCATGCGGCCGCCCTGGCCGAGCTGGGCGCACCGGCCTTCGCCTGCACCCCGGATCTCTTCCCCGACATCATGGCGGCTGCCGTCGAACGCCGTCCGCTGCCGATACCGGACACGGCGACCGGCTGACGGCCCCGCCCCCCCCCGCGGGACCGGGCCGGGACCGCCCGGCCCGCCCCGTCCGCGGCGCGTGAACCCTCCAGTCGTTCGATCTGTGACTGTTCTCACCACCCAGGTGTGAGCTGCGATTTAGGAGGCCGCGTTCCGCGGGGATAACCTGCGAGGCGGACATGCCGCGTGCCGGTCTCCGTGTGCGCCTCCCTTGTGACGATCGCAGTCACGTTGCCCTCCGCGGCACGCCCACGCCTACTAGGAACCGCGATCATCAGAAAAGGGACGGACGCGCGTGGACCTGTTCGAGTACCAGGCGAGGGACCTCTTCGCCAAGCACGGTGTACCGGTGCTGGCCGGTGAAGTCATCGACACGCCTGACGCGGCGCGCGCGGCGACCGAGCGGCTGGGCGGCAAGTCCGTCGTCAAGGCCCAGGTCAAGGTCGGCGGCCGGGGCAAGGCCGGTGGTGTCAAGCTCGCCACCAGCCCGGACGACGCGGTCGAGAAGGCCGGTCAGATCCTCGGTCTGGACATCAAGGGCCACACGGTCCACAAGGTGATGATCGCGGAGACCGCGCCGGAGATCGCCGAGGAGTACTACGTCTCGTACCTCCTCGACCGCACCAACCGCACCTTCCTGGCCATGGCCTCCGTCGAGGGCGGCATGGACATCGAGGAGGTCGCGGCCACCAAGCCCGAGGCCCTCGCCAAGATCCCGGTCGACGCCAACGAGGGCGTCACCGCGGAGAAGGCCGCCGAGATCGTGGCCGCCGCGAAGTTCCCGGCCGAGGTCGCGGACCAGGTCGCCGACATCCTGGTGACCCTCTGGAAGACCTTCGTCGCCGAGGACGCGCTCCTCGTCGAGGTCAACCCGCTCGCCAAGGTCGCCGACGGCCGGGTGCTGGCCCTGGACGGCAAGGTGTCCCTCGACGCCAACGCCGACTTCCGCCAGCCGGAGCACGAGGCGCTGGAGGACAAGGACGCGGCCAACCCGCTGGAGGCCGCCGCCAAGGCCAAGAACCTCAACTACGTCAAGCTCGACGGCGAGGTCGGCATCATCGGCAACGGCGCCGGTCTGGTCATGTCGACCCTGGACGTCGTCGCCTACGCGGGCGAGTCCCACAACGGCGTCAAGCCGGCCAACTTCCTGGACATCGGCGGCGGTGCCTCCGCCGAGGTCATGGCGAACGGCCTGGAGATCATCCTCGGCGACCCGGACGTCAAGTCCGTGTTCGTCAACGTCTTCGGCGGCATCACCGCCTGTGACGAGGTCGCCAACGGCATCGTCCAGGCGCTGGAGCTGCTCAAGGCCAAGGGCGAGGACGTCACCAAGCCGCTGGTGGTCCGCCTCGACGGCAACAACGCGGAGCTGGGGCGCAAGATCCTCTCCGACGCCAACCACCCGCTGGTGCAGCGCGTGGACACGATGGACGGCGCGGCCGACAAGGCCGCCGAGCTGGCCGCGGCCGCGAAGTAAGGGACGAGGTACACCACCACCATGGCTATCTTCCTGACCAAGGACAGCAAGGTCATCGTCCAGGGCATGACCGGTGCCACGGGCATGAAGCACACCCGGCTGATGCTCGGTGACGGCACCAACATCGTCGGCGGCGTGAACCCCCGCAAGGCCGGTACGACCGTCGACTTCGACGGCACCTCCGTACCCGTCTTCGGCACGGTCGCCGAGGCGATGAAGGAGACCGGCGCCGACGTCTCGGTCCTCTTCGTGCCCCCGGCCTTCGCCAAGGCCGCCGTGGTCGAGGCGATCGACGCCGAGATCCCGCTCGCCGTCGTGATCACCGAGGGCATCGCGGTCCACGACTCCGCCGCCTTCTGGGCGTACGCGGTCTCCAAGGGCAACAAGACCCGGATCATCGGCCCGAACTGCCCCGGCCTGATCACCCCCGGCCAGTCCAACGCGGGCATCATCCCGGGCGACATCACCAAGCCCGGCAAGATCGGCCTGGTCTCCAAGTCCGGCACGCTGACCTACCAGATGATGTACGAGCTGCGCGACATCGGCTTCACGTCGGCGGTCGGCATCGGCGGCGACCCGGTCATCGGCACCACGCACATCGACGCCCTGGCGGCTTTCGAGGCCGACCCGGAGACCGAGCTGATCGTGATGATCGGCGAGATCGGCGGCGACGCCGAGGAGCGTGCGGCGGACTTCATCAAGGAGAACGTCACCAAGCCGGTCGTCGGCTACGTCGCGGGCTTCACCGCCCCCGAGGGCAAGACGATGGGCCACGCCGGTGCCATCGTGTCGGGCTCCTCCGGCACGGCGCAGGCGAAGAAGGAGGCCCTGGAGGCCGCGGGCGTCCAGGTCGGCAAGACCCCGACCGAGACGGCGAAGCTCGCGCGGGCGATCCTCTCGGCGTAAGCGAGTCCTCTGCGGTCGGGCGGTCCGCCTCGGGCCACCGCCACGGCCGCCGGGTCACCAGCGGGTGGGCCCGTGCCCCTTTCGGGGGCGCGGGCCCACCCGCGTTTCCGGCTACCGGGGCAGCGGGACCAGGCGGCCGGGGCCCGCGGCCGGTCCGGCGCTCAGCATGTTCCGGAGGGCCACGTCCCGCGGTGTCAGGCGCTGGGGACCGGCGTGGCCCGGGACCCCGCCGACCCGCTGGCCGGGCGCGACCTCGGGTACGTAGCGGGTCGGCGCCGTCGCCAGCGTCATCCCCGTCGCACTCATGATCACCACGGTCGCGGTGAGCGCCAGCCGGGTCCAGAACCAGGCCCGCCGCTCGCCCGTCGACCGGACGTCCGCCGCCGGAGCGGGCTGCGGTACGGGCCCGCCGTCCGCGAGCAGCACGGCCAGCCGGTCGCGCAGCGCCTCGGGGTCGGCCAGTTCGGGCACCTCGGCGGCGACGGCCTTCCGGGCGTGCAGCAGCCGGTTGGCCGCGGCCGGGGTGCTGGCCTCGGTCTCTGCCGCGGTCTCCGGCAGGTCGAGCCCGAGGCCGTCGTAGAGCAGGACGGTCCTGCGGTACGGCGGCGGCAGGTGCAGCAGTACGGCGAGGAGTTCCCGCCCCGCCCGGTCCAGCGGCGGACTGTCGGCGTGCCGGTGCGCGGGCCGCAGCCGGTGCCACGGCGAGAGCGCCAGTTCGTACGCCGCCGAACGCACCCAGCTGACCGGGTCCCGGTCCTGTGCGACGTCCGGCCACTGCTGCCAGGCGATGTGGAAGGCCCGCTCCACCGATTCGTGTGCCAGCAGGAGCCGACCGGTGAGCAGGTACGTCTGCCGGACGAGCCCGGGTGCGCAGTGCGTGTACAGCACGTCGAACGCCTCGGCGGGGCTCCGGGCGGCGGCCAGCGCCTCGGCCCCGGCGGGCGAAAGACCGGAGACCGGTACGCGGCGGGGCGCGGGGTCCTGGACCGGCTGCCCCGGGGCGGCGTCGGGAGGCGTATCCGCCGCGGCGGCCGCGACCGCACCGGCAGCGGTTGCGGTACCCGGTTCCTGCGGAGTGTCCGTGGCGCCGGTCGTCGCGGGACCGGAGTCCGGGCTGCCGTGCCCCGGCCCGGACCCCGCGGCAGCCGTCAGCGGAGCTTCCCCGTTCTGGTGTTCGCCCGTGGGCGGGGCGGGGGCGCTGGAGGCTTCCGGCGGCGCGAGCAGCCTGGCGTACGCCTCCCGTCGGCGCCCGCGCGGTTCGCCGCGACCGGTCTCCCAGGCCCGTACCGTCGCCTTGGTCACGCCCAGCGCCCGGGCGATCTGCTCTTCGCTCATCGACCGCTCCTCACGGAGCCTGCGCCGCTCCTTCGGGGAGGGCAGTGGTGTTTGCGAAGGTGGCCGGGAGGGCGGTGGGGAGGAAGGGGAGGACGAAGAAGAAGAGGGCGGTCTCCGGGTCATGGTCGGCTCCCCGGGCCCGTCGTCGGTCCCCCGGGAGTCCCCCCGGCCGTGCACTTTTCATAGAAGTACATAACCGTATATTGGGCGACACTACGGTCAATCTCCTGTTACGACGGGAAAGCGCGTGTCGTTGGGAGCATGGCCGGGTGACCCAGACGACCGATCACGGCCCCGCCCTCCCGCAGACCCCGGAACTCCCGGTCCTGGTGCAGGGCGGCCGGAGAGCGGCCCTCATGGCCTGTCTCATCCGCGGCGCCACCGCCGCCGGACTGGGGCTCGGGGCGCTGACCGTCCTGGTGATGATGGTGTGGATCAGCTCCCCGTACCCGGACAGCGGACCGCACGGCGCCCTCCATGTCGCCGCCTCCCTCTGGCTGCTCGCCCACGGCACGGAACTCGTCCGCTCGGACACCCTCTACGGCACCGCCGCCCCCGTCGGACTCGTCCCCCTGCTGCTGGTCGCCCTGCCCGCCTGGCTGATCCACCGGGCCACCCGCGATGCGCTCGTCCCGGACGGCACCGGGCTGCGTCCCAGCCCGTCACCGCGCGGCGCGGTGTGCGCGGTCACCCTCGGCTATCTGCTGGTCGGCACCGCCGCCGCGGTGTACGCGGCGGGCGGCCCGATCGCCCCCGGCCCGCTGAGCGCGGCCTGTCATCTGCCGCTGGTCGCCCTCGCCGGGGCGGCGACGGGGGTCTGGGCCGCGAACGGCCGGCCCCTCGGTCCGCCGCCCGTTCGGCTGCCCGCCCGGCTGCGGGAGCCCCTGATGCGTGCCGCCCTGCCCGGCAGCCGGTTCGAGGCGGCCGCCCGGGCCGCGACGGCGGCGACGGCGGTCCTGGTCGGCGGCGGTGCGCTGCTGGTCGCCACCGCGCTGGTCTGGCACGCCGACGCGACCCAGGACTCCTTCCTGCATCTGGCCCGGATCTGGTCGGGGCGGCTCGCGGTCCTGCTGCTCGGGATCGCGCTGGTGCCCAATGCGGCGGTATGGGCGGCGGCGTACGGGCTCGGCCCCGGATTCGCCCTCGGTACGGGGGCGACCGCAACGCCCCTCGCCCTGTCCGGGGATCCCGCGCTGCCCTCGTTCCCCCTCGTCGCGATCGTCCCCGCGCAGGGGCCCGGAACCCCGCTGAACTGGTCGGCGGTCCTGGTGCCGGTGGCGGCGGGGCTCGCGGTCGCGATGTTCGCCGCAGCCCGCGCCGATGCCGTACGGCGCCGTGACACGGCCGCGGACGCGCTGCTCGCCGCCGCGCTCTGCGGGCTTGCGGTCGCGGCGCTCGCGGCGGCATCGAGCGGTCCGCTGGGCACCGGCCGGCTCGCGGAGTTCGGGCCGGTCTGGTGGTCGGCGGGAGCGGCGGCACTGCTGTGGACGGCGGGGATCGGGGTGCCGGGCGCGCTGCTGGTACGGGAGTGGCGGGCGAGAGGTGCGAGTGCGGGCCGGCTGCCCGCGGTCGGGGCAGGGGTACGGGCCCGAGGCGGCACAGGGGTACCGGAACCCCAGCCCCCGCTTCCCGCCCCGGCGACCCCGGCAGCCCCCGCCGGACCGCTGGGACCGGCCGGACCCGCGGTCCCGGAGAGCCCGGGACGGACGGCCGTCCGCCCCACCGCGCCGCCCGACACCCCGAAGGCCCCCGCACAGGCGAAGGCCCTGGAGGTGCTGGACTCCCTGGACGCGGAGGCGGAGCCGTACGACTATCTGCCGCCGGACGGCTGGGCCGAGCGGCGCAGCCGTCCCACGGCAGACGGGAGCGCCCCGCCCCCGGCGGGCCCGGTCGACCCGGCCCGCCCGTGGGCGGCCCCGCCGAGCCCGTGGCCGAGCGCCCCCTCGCCCGTACGGCCGCCGTCCCCGGCGAAGCCCCGGAAGCCCGCCGCGCAACCGCCCCCCGCGGACGGGGACCGGCCGGGGACCTGACCCCCGAGGGGACCGGCCGCCGGGACCCGTACACAGAAGGGCCCGGCCCGGGATGCGCTCCCGGGCCGGGCCCCTCGCCGTACCGTTCCCGTCAGTCCTTGACGCCGTACACGCCCCGCAACGGCTCCGGCAGCTTGCTGTTGCACGCCGACTGCGCCGTCTTGGTCAGCGCGTCCCGCTCGCAGACGTAGAAGTCGCGGTAGACGAGCTGCGCCGCGTACATCGAGCCCACCGTCAGCAGGGTGACCACGGACATCACCAGACCGGCGATGGCACTGGTCCGCTGGGTGCGCCGGACGGTCTGCGGCGACAGACCGCCCGCCTGGGACGCGGCGTCCGGCGGCTTCGGCGCCGTCCGCAGTGCGCTGATCGCCCAGTACAGGGCGGGGGCGCCGAGGAGGAGGCCGATCTCCGGGAAGTCCAGGAAGAGCGTGAAGAACAGCGCCCACAGGCCCGCGATCATGGCGTAGCGGGCATGCCGCTGCGCCGGGTCGGTGGGGTCCCACCGGGGGCCGGGGCTCTGGGGGCCGTTCTCCGGGGAGTTGTTCGAACCGGGGCGGCCGCCGAAGCCGCCTCCGGAGGAGCGCCCGGGCTGGCGGCTGCTCCACTGGCTGCCCCAGCCGGAACGGCCACCGGACGAACCGGAGCCCTCGCCGTCGCCGGAGCCGCCGTTGCCGCCGCCGTTGCCGCCGCCGTTGCCGTCGGCGTCCGACCCCCGGCCCTCGTCGGGGCGGCGGGGCTGCCAGGGCTGGTCGGGCCTGCCCTCGGGCGGCGGCGCGAAGGGGTTGTTGTCGTCGGTGGACTGGCGCTCCCGCGGCAACAGGAGGTCCGTACGGCGGCGTCGGTCCCGCATCTGGTGAACGTCTTCCCCTCAGACCCGGTGCACCTGGGGTCTTGTCGTGGTCGGGTCTTGTGTTGTCGGGTTCGTGTGGTCACCCGTCCGGGGACGGGTGGTTGTCCCCTGACGCTACCTCCCGGGCGCGCCCCCGTCCCGTGGGGGCCTTCCTGTGTGCCGGTATCGTTGCTGACGGTCGGCCCTTTCGTAGAGTTCCCCGTATTGAGGGGCGCGATTCGTTTGTACGACCACACAAAGTCGAGCCGTACACGAAAGAGATCCCGCCGTGGCCCCCGCCC
The DNA here is from genome assembly GCF_003932715.1 of Streptomyces tsukubensis. Classification (NCBI taxonomy): domain Bacteria; kingdom Bacillati; phylum Actinomycetota; class Actinomycetes; order Kitasatosporales; family Streptomycetaceae; genus Streptomyces; species Streptomyces tsukubensis. The sequence goes on from NZ_CP020700.1 coordinate 4,999,548, forward strand.
CTGCCCGCCCCGCGCGCATCGTCGTCCTCGTCTCCGGTTCCGGTACGAATCTCCAGGCCCTGCTGGATGCCATCGCCGACGACCCGGAGGGCTTCGGCGCCCGGATCGTCGCCGTCGGAGCCGACCGGACCGGTATCGCCGGTCTGGAGCGGGCCGAGCGCGCCGGGCTGCCGACGTACGTCTGCCGGGTCAAGGACTATGCGACCCGGGAGGCCTGGGACCGTGCGCTGGCCGAGGCCACCGCCGCGTACGAGCCCGACCTCGTCGTCTCGGCGGGCTTTATGAAGATCGTGGGCAAGGAGTTCCTCGCCCGTTTCGGCGGGCGCTGCGTCAATACGCACCCCGCCCTGCTGCCCAGTTTTCCCGGCGCCCACGGAGTGCGTGACGCACTCGCGTACGGCGCCAAGGTCACCGGGTGCACCGTCCACTTCGTCGACGACGGCGTCGACACCGGCCCGATCATCGCGCAGGGCGCGGTGGCGGTCCGGGACGAGGACGACGAAGCCGCTCTGCACGAGCGCATCAAGGAAATCGAGCGCGCGCTGCTCGTCGAGGTCGTCGGCCGACTGGCCCGTGACGGCTATCGCATCGAGGGACGAAAGGTTGTTTTCCCGTGACTGTTGAGGCTGCCCCGAGCGGCAAGCGGCCCATCCGGCGGGCGCTGGTCAGCGTGTACGACAAGACGGGTCTGGAGGAGCTCGCCCGCGGTCTGCACGGAGCGGGCGTCCAGCTCGTGTCCACCGGCTCGACCGCCGGGCGGATCGCCGCGGCCGGGGTGCCGGTCGTCAAGGTCGAGGATCTGACCGGTTTCCCCGAGTGCCTGGACGGCCGGGTCAAGACGCTGCACCCGCGCGTCCACGCCGGAATCCTCGCCGATCTGCGCCTCGACGCGCACCGCGAGCAGCTGGAGGAGCTGGGGGTCGAGCCCTTCGACCTGGTCGTGGTGAACCTCTACCCGTTCCGGGCGACCGTCGCGTCCGGCGCCGACTACGACGAGTGCGTCGAGCAGATCGACATCGGCGGCCCGTCGATGGTCCGCGCCGCCGCCAAGAACCACCCCTCGGTCGCGGTCGTCACCAGCCCCGGCCGGTACGCGGACGTGCTCGCCGCGGTCGCGGACGGCGGCTTCGACCTGACCGCCCGCCGCGGTCTGGCCGCCGAGGCGTTCGCCCACACCGCCGCGTACGACGTGGACGTCGCCAACTGGTTCGCGGCCCAGGCCCCGGCGGCGGAGTCCGGTGAGGACTTCCCCGAGTTCCTGGGGGCGGCCTACCGGCGGGCCGGTGTGCTGCGGTACGGCGAGAACCCGCACCAGGGCGCCGCGCTGTACGTCGACGGTACGGGCGGTCTGCCCGGCGCCGAGCAGTTGCACGGCAAGGAGATGTCGTACAACAACTACACGGACACCGAGGCCGCCTGGCGTGCCGCCTTCGACCACACCGAGCCGTGCGTCGCGATCATCAAGCACGCCAATCCGTGCGGGATCGCGATCGGCGCGGACGTCGCCGATGCGCACCGCAAGGCGCACGCCTGCGACCCGCTGTCCGCCTTCGGCGGTGTGATCGCGGTCAACCGTCCGGTGTCGGTGGCGATGGCCGAGCAGGTCGCGGAGGTCTTCACCGAGGTCATCGTGGCCCCGGGGTACGAGGACGGCGCGGTCGAGGTGCTCGCCAGGAAGAAGAACATCCGGGTCCTGCGGTGCGCGGACGCGCCCTCCTCGCCGGTCGAGCTGAAGCTCATCGAGGGCGGTGCGCTGCTCCAGGCCACCGACCGGCTCCAGGCCGACGGCGACGCCCCGGAGAACTGGACCCTGGCGGCCGGCGAACCGCTGTCGGAGGCCGAGCTGGCGGAGCTGGCCTTCGCCTGGCGGGCCTGCCGCGCGGTCAAGTCGAACGCGATCCTGCTCGCCAAGGACGGCGCGTCCGTCGGCGTCGGCATGGGCCAGGTCAACCGGGTCGACTCGGCAAAGCTGGCGGTCGAGCGGGCGGGGGAGGAGCGGGCCCGGGGCTCGTACGCCGCGTCCGACGCGTTCTTCCCGTTCCCGGACGGCGCGGAGATCCTGATCGCCGCCGGGGTCCGGGCGATCGTCCAGCCGGGCGGTTCGGTCCGCGACGAGCTGGTGGTCGAGGCGGCCCGGAAGGCGGGCGCGACGATGTACTTCACCGGGACGCGCCACTTCTTCCACTGATCCCCGCCGACGGCCGGCCGTGCGGCCGCCCGTGGACATACGGAAGGCCGCACACCCCGGGGAGGGTGTGCGGCCTTCCGCTTTCGGGCCCGCGATCCGGCGGCTGCCGTCCGGCGTGCGGCGGTCCGGGGCGAGCGGTGCCCCGGACGGCACGCGGCGGACGGTACGGCGCCCGGCCCCTCGGGGGCGGTGCGCCGGGCCGCCGGACCCGGTCACCCGGCTTCGGACGCCGTCGGCCCGTACCCGGGCCGCCGGGGTTCAGACCTTGATGACGACGGTGGCGCAGACCTTGTCCGCGAAGGTCTGCTTCTTCTCGTCCCACAGCGGCCACAGATAGCCGAGGTAGCACGGGATCGCGTCCAGGATGTGGGCGAGCTGGCGGACGAAGGACATACCGAAGCCGATGGTCGCGCCGTCGCTCTGGCGGAGCACCTTGATGCCCAGGGCCTTCTTGCCCGGGGTCTGGCCGGTGCTGCCCTCCTGCACCCGCAGCCACACGAACAGACCGATGGCGACCACGAAGGACGCCATGAGCAGCGCCATCGAATCGGTCGCGATGGCGATCGTGTTGAGGATGAAGTACGGGACCGAGCTGATCAGTCCGTCGATCAGGGTGGCACCGAGGCGCAGCCCCCAGTGCGCGAACTCCGGCATGCCCCCGTAGCCCGTGTCCCCGGGGTAGCCGCCGTAGGGCTGGACGGGGGTGGTCGGGGGCTGCGGGTAGCCGTACTGCGGCTGGTCGTAAGGCTGCTGGCCGTACTGCGGCTGGCCCTGCTGGGGGTAGCCGTAACCGGGCTGGCCGCCCGCGGGCTGGCCGTAACCCGGGTTCTGGCCGTAGCCCTGACCCTGGCCCTGACCGGGCTGCTGGCCGTAAGGATTGTTGGGGTCGCCGAAACTCATGGCGGGATTTCCTCCGTTGAACAGGCGCGGGGACGGCGCGGTCCGTGCGGGAGGAAGGACAGGCAAGAACATGAAGCGCCATGGAGACCACCGAGAACGAAGGCCATGGCGAACATGGAGTGGCTTTGCGGACATCCCCCCGAATCCGCCGCGACACGTTAACCACATCATCGTCCTGTTCGATTCGATGTCTTGTCCAGCCGCAAAGCCGAGCGTTGTGCAAGTGCAACGTCGAATTCCGGGGCAATCCGGACGCCGCGGACCGGTCGGGCCCGCGCCACGATTCCGTACCGATACGGCGGGGGCCGCCCCGGGGGCCCTCGTGTGCCGGGCCCGTACCCCTCCGTGACTGCCCTTGCGGACGCCGGACCGTCCGCTCCCCGGACCGGAATTGGAACCGGGCAGGGTCCATCCGCGAGGATGGGGGTATGACCGCCCAGATTCTCGATGGCAAGGCCACCGCAGCAGCGATCAAGTCCGAACTGACCGCCCGCGTGGCGGCGCTCAAGGAGAAGGGAGTGGTCCCGGGGCTCGGCACCCTCCTCGTCGGAGACGACCCGGGCAGCCGCTGGTACGTCAACGGCAAGCACCGCGACTGCGCGCAGGTCGGCATCGCCTCCATCCAGCGCGAACTCCCCGAAACCGCCACTCAGGAAGACATCGAGGCGGTCGTCCGGGAACTCAACGAGAACCCCGAGTGCACCGGCTACATCGTCCAGCTCCCGCTCCCCAAGGGCATCGACACCAACCGGGTCCTGGAGCTGATGGACCCGGCGAAGGACGCCGACGGGCTGCACCCCACCAGCCTGGGCCGACTGGTCCTCGGCGTGCCCGGGCCGCTGCCCTGCACCCCGTACGGCATCGTGCAGCTGCTGCGCCGCCACGGTGTGGAGATCAACGGCGCGAACGTGGTGGTCGTCGGCCGCGGCATCACCATCGGGCGGCCCATGCCGCTGGTGCTCACCCGCAAGTCGGAGAACGCGACCGTGACGCAGTGCCACACCGGTACGCGTGATCTGTCCGCGCATCTGAAGCAGGCGGACATCATCGTCGCCGCCGCCGGGGTGCCGCATCTGGTCAAGCCGGAGGATGTGAAGCCGGGCGCCGCGGTGCTCGACGTCGGCGTCAGCCGTGACGAGAACGGCAAGATCGTCGGAGATGTGCACCCCGGGGTCGCGGAGGTCGCGGGCTGGGTCGCCCCGAACCCTGGCGGCGTCGGCCCGATGACCCGCGCCCAGCTGCTGGTGAACGTGGTCGAGGCGGCGGAGCGCGCGGCCGACGCGGGGAACTGAGAGCGGAGGAGACCGGCCATGGCCGTACGGACGAACGACGACCGGGAGACGGGCGCGGGCACCGGCGATGGTGAGCGGCCGCCCGCGGCCGCCGACGGCCCGGCGCAGGACATCGGCGGCGACGGCAGCGGGGCGTCCGCCGCCGGCTCCGGGAGCAGCGGTACGGATCCGGGTCCCGGCCCCGATACGGACCGGGACGCTGCGGCTGCGGACGCCCCCTCCGGCGAGAGCCCGGACGGGACCTCCGGCGAGAGCGGCGGGACCTCCGGTGAAGCTTCCGGCGGGCCGTCCGGCGCAGGTGGCGAGGCCGCCGGGGCCGATGCCGATGCCGAGGCCGATACCGGGGGCGATTCCGATTCCGCGTCCGATTCGGGTTCCGGATCGGGGGCCGGGGGCGACAGCACCGGCAGCGGTACGGGCTCCTCCCGGCGTCCGCCCGCGCTGACCACGGACACCGCGCGGCCGGAGGGCGGCGGCCGGGCCGCACCCGGCGACGCCCCCGCCCCCGCCCGGCAGTGGCCGCTGCTCACCGTGCTCGGTCTGGTCGGTCTCGGTCTGGTGATCGTGGGCCTCGACCCGTTCCCCGAGGCCTCCCGGGTCGGCATGCTGCTGATCGGTCTCTCCCTGATCGGTGCCGCCGTGATGCGGCGGATGATCCCGTCGGTCGGCATGCTGGCGGTACGGTCCCGCTTCACGGACATGGCCACGTACGGCGTGCTGGGCACGGTGATTTCGCTGCTCGCGCTGATGGTGCAGCCCGAGCCGTGGCTCCAGGTCCCCTTCCTGGAGGACGTGGTCCACTTCCTCGTCGGCCGCGAGACCGACTGAGCGGAAGCCGCCGCCCGCGGTGCGGCGAAGACGCAGCCCCCGGCGCCCGCCGGCCTCGACGCGAGGACGGCGGGCGCCGCCGTGTTCCGTCTCCTCGCGGGCCGTTGCGACCTGTGGCAGGGCCGTGACGGTCACACCCCGGTGTGATCGTCGGTCCGGGATGGGAGACTGGAGCGCCGGACCGGAGGGCGCGCGGTACGGGGAGCCGCGCCGTCGCCGCGGGCGAGCCGCCGCCCGTTCCGGACCGCGACCGTGCGGGAGTGCCGGGGAGTAGGGGGTAGGACATTGCCTCAGTGGAAGGCGCTGCCGGAGGGGCTCGACCCGGACATCCGGGAGCTCACCGAGCAACTGCGCCGGATCGTCGACGGCAGCGGGCTCGATTTGGCCGGGCTCTCCGTCGCGACCGGCTTCGGCGTCACGTCGTGGGAGCGGTATCTCGACGGGCGGATCCTGCCGCCGCAGCGGGCCGTCGCTGCGCTCGCGGAGCGGACCGGAACCGGGATCGACGGGCTGACCTCCCTGCGGGCGCGGGCCGAACGGGCCTGGCACCGGCTGGAGGCGGGCCGGGACCGGGCGACGGAGCAGCTGAGGGTGGCGCGGACCCGGGAGTGGGCCTCGGTTCCCAAGCCCAAACCGGCGGCGGCATCGCCGTCCGTACCCGGGGCGCCCGCCGCCCCGGCCGCTGACCGGTCCGGTCCGGACCCGCTCGGCCCCGACCCGCTGGGCATGGACCCGCTGGGCATGGATCCGCTGGGCATGGATCCGCTCGGGCCGGAGCCCCTCGGATCGGGGTCTTCCGGCCCCGAGTCGGTCGGCCCGGCGACGACGAGTACCGGCATGCCCGCCGCGGGCGCGCGGTCGGCCGAGCATTCCGGGTCCTCCGGGAGTGCAGCGGGTGCCGGTGCGGACTCCGGGCCGTCCCCCTGGAACGCCGTGCTGATCGACGACGGCGGACCGGCGACCCCGCCGCAGGCCTTCGTCGTGCCCGAAGGAGGCGGCCGGGCGGCCGCGCGCCGGGCCCGGCGCGCCGCGGAAGCCGCCGCGGCGGCCGCCGCCGGAGGCCCCCCGCCGTCCGAGGCCGAGGCCACCACGCCCACCAGCGCGCCCGGTTCGGGTTCCGGTTCTTCCTCCGCTCCTGCCTCCGGCTCCGGTTCGGGTTCGGGTTCCGGTTCTGGTTCCCGGCCGGGCTCCGGGTCCTCCGGGCTCGACAAGCGGCGGATCGTGCTGTTCCTGTCCGGAGTCGCCGGGGCACTTGCACTGATCGTGGCGGCCGTCCTGTTCACCGATCTCGGTGCGACCGGCGGCAAGCCCACCGCCGGGGACCGCGACCGGACCGAGCCCGTGGCCAAGGTCCCGCCCTCGCCCTCCCGGAGCGCCGGCGGCAGTCCGTCCGCGCCCCCGGCGGGCGTCAAGTGCACCGGTGCGGAGTGCACGGGCAAGAACCCCGAGGACATGGGGTGCGGGGGTAACTACGCGCGGACGGTGTCCCAGGCGACCGTGGGCAAGGCCCGTATCGAGGTCCGGTTCAGCCAGGTCTGCCAGGCCGCCTGGGCCCGGCTGGTGGACGCGTCGACCGGCGACTCCGTCAATATCAGCGTCGGCGGGAAGGGCCGCCAGACCGGCACGGTCAACGGCGAGAGCGACGCCTACACCCCGATGACGGCGTCCGGCAGGGGCTCGGACGCGAAGGCGTGCGCCGAACTGACGAACGGCACCACGGCCTGCACGGTCGTCCAGTAGCCGGACCGGGGACGGAGCCCACCCGGACGGAGTGAGCAAGGCAACGAGGGGCTGGCGGATCGCGGCGGCACGGGTCGGATAGCCTGACCGCGGAGATGTCTCTTCACATCAAGATTCGTGCGGAGCGGCCCCGGCGGACCCCGGTCCGGTGCGTGCCGCCGACGCGGAGAAGGGTGTCGGGGAGGGATCCGACCCAGGGGCAGGACCCCCCACCGCCAGATGTCTTACGGAGATCGCCATGACCCGCACTCCCGTCAACGTCACCGTGACCGGCGCGGCCGGCCAGATCGGCTACGCGCTGCTGTTCCGCATCGCCTCCGGCCACCTGCTCGGCCCGGACGTGCCGGTCAAGCTGCGCCTTCTTGAGATCACCCCGGCCCTCGGCGCCGCCCAGGGCACCGCGATGGAGCTGGACGACTGCGCGTTCCCGCTGCTGCGCGGCATCGACATCACCGACGACCCCAACGTCGCCTTCGACGGTGCGAACGTCGCCCTCCTCGTCGGCGCCCGCCCCCGTACCAAGGGCATGGAGCGCGGTGACCTGCTGGAGGCCAACGGCGGCATCTTCAAGCCCCAGGGCCGGGCGATCAACGACCACGCCGCGGACGACATCAAGGTCCTCGTGGTCGGCAACCCGGCCAACACCAATGCGCTGATCGCCCAGGCGGCGGCGCCGGACGTACCGGCCGAGCGCTTCACCGCGATGACCCGCCTCGACCACAACCGGGCGATCTCGCAGCTGGCGGCGAAGACCGGTGCCGCGGTCTCCGACATCAAGCGCCTGACGATCTGGGGCAACCACTCGGCGACCCAGTACCCGGACATCTTCCACGCGGAGATCGCCGGCAAGAACGCGGCCGAGCTGGTCGACGACGAGGCCTGGCTGGCCGACACCTTCATCCCGACCGTCGCCAAGCGCGGTGCGGCGATCATCGAGGCCCGCGGCGCGTCCTCCGCCGCGTCCGCGGCGAACGCGGCCATCGACCACGTCCACACCTGGGTGAACGGCACCGCCGACGGCGACTGGACGTCCATGGGCATCCCGTCCGACGGCTCCTACGGCGTCCCGGAGGGCCTGATCTCCTCCTTCCCGGTCACCACCAAGGACGGCCGGTACGAGATCGTCCAGGGTCTGGAGATCAACGACTTCTCCCGCGGCCGTATCGACGCCTCGGTGCAGGAGCTGGCGGAGGAGCGCGACGCGGTCCGCGCCCTCGGCCTGATCTGAGCCTTCCCCATCGCGAACGGACCCCGGGTCCGGCACCGTCCCGGTGCCGGACCCGGGGTCCGCTGCGTACGGCCCCGCCACCCGTCGCGGCGGCGATCCGGAGCCGTCCGTTACGCGCCGTAGCCCTCGGGTGCCGGTACGGCGCGTTCCGCCGCACGGCTCGTGGACTCCCAGGCCCGCCAGGTCTCCAGGCGGGCCTCCGTGGTGCTCATGGCCACGTCGAACGCCAGGCCGCCCAGCAGCAGCCGCAGCGGCGGATCGTCGGACGCAACCAGCTCCATGACGGCCTCCGCGGCGAGTTCGGGAAGGCTGTCGCGGGAGGCCTCGGCGAACTGCTCCTGGAGTTCGGTGCGGAGGTCCGCATAGACGTCCAGCGGCTCCGTCATGGTCATGCCCTTGGTGTAGAGGCCGGTCCAGTAGCCGCCGGGTTCGACGATCGTCACCTTGACGCCGAACTGCGCGGTCTCGGCCGCGAGGGATTCGCTCAGTCCTTCCAGCGCGAATTTGCTCGCGCTGTACAGGCCGGTCAGGGCGAAGCCGCCGAGGGCGCCGATGCTGGAGATCTGCAGGATGTGCCCGCTGCGGCGGGCCCGCAGATGGGGCAGGACCGCCTGGCTGACCCAGAGCGCCCCGAAGAAGTTGGTCTCCAGCTGGGCGCGGGCCTGGTCCTCGGTGAACTCCTCGACCATGCCCATCGCCAGGAATCCCGCGTTGTTGACGACCACGTCGAGCCGGCCGAAGTGGGCGACGGCGCGGTCGACGGCCGCCACGACGGCGGCGCGGTCGGTGACGTCGAGGGGGAGGGCGAGCAGACGCTCCGGCCCGTACTTCTCGGCCAGTCCGTCCAGCGGTGCGATATCGCGGGCGACGGCGGTGACCCGGTCGCCTGCGGCGAGGGCGGCTTCGGCGAAGGCCCGGCCCAGGCCACGGCCGGCACCGGTGACGAACCAGACGCGGTCGGGGGAAGTGGTCACAGCGGGCTCCTTCGCGGTACACGAACCGACACCGAGACGGGGCGTCTCGTTTCGTGAGGGAGACGGTACGTCACGATCGGAAAGAAGGCAAGACGGATCGTCTCGTCTCGTCATATCGGCCGGGTGTGGACCACTCGCGGGAGGTGAAAGTTCTTTCATCGGGGGGCCGTGAGGGGAAGATCCGGCCGCCCCTTGTGGCCGGTCAGGCCCCCTGGCGTGCCCAAATGCCCCGGGATGGCAAAGAGGTGGGAATCACGGAGTAAAGGTCCAGACCTATTGACGGGTTGGTCTAGTCCTCTTAATGTCTCGTTCACCTCTACGGATCCGGCCCCGGCGCTGTGTGCACCCCGGGGCCAACGAGCCCACCCCCCATGCGAGTTGTGCAAGGCCGAACACCCTGCGTCCCCCGGAGGGATGCGGGCCCCCCACCAGGAGGATCCGAACGTGCTGTCCCCCCGACGAACGAGAGCGACGCTGTTCGCTGCCGGCGCCGCCGCCGTCGGCGGCCTGCTGGCGACGACGCTCTCGTCAGGCGTGTCCCAGGCCGCCTCACAGGAGAACTGTCGCCCCGAAGGGCTGTACTCGACGCCCGGCGTCAACGTCCCGTACTGCACGGTGTACGACACCGAGGGACGCGAGAAGATGGGCGCGGACCACCAGCGCCGCATCATCGGCTACTTCGCCAACTGGCGTACCGGCCAGGACGGCAGGCCCGCCTACCTCGCCAACAACATCCCGTGGGACAAGATCACCCACATCAACTACGCCTTCGCCGGCATCGACTCCGCCAACAAGATCAGCATTGGCGCGGCCGGACCGACGAACCCCAACACGGGGATGACGTGGCCGGGTGTGGCCGGTGCCGAGATGGACCCGGCGCTGCCCTACAAGGGCCACTTCAACCTGCTCAACAAGTTCAAGAAGCTCCACCCCGACGTCAAGACGCTGATCTCGGTCGGCGGCTGGACGGACAGCGGCGGCTTCTACAAGACCACCACCAACGCCGACGGCACGGTGAACACGGCGGGGATCAACACCTTCGCCGACTCCGCCGTCGAGTTCATCCGGCAGTACGGCTTCAACGGCGTCGACATCGACTACGAGTACCCGACGTCGATGAAGGACGCGGGCAACCCGGCCGACTGGACCGTGGCCAACGCCCGCCGCGCCGGGCTCAACAAGAGCTACAGCGTGCTGATGAAGACGCTGCGCGAGAAGCTCGACCGGGCCAGCGCCGCCGACGGCAAGCACTACCTGCTGACCATCGCGGCGCCGTCCTCCGGCTATCTGCTGCGCGGCATGGAGACGTACGAGACCGCGAAGTACCTCGACTACGTCAACATCATGTCGTACGACCTCCACGGCACGTGGAACGAGCACGTCGGCCCGAACGCCGCGCTGTACGACGACGGCAAGGACACCGAGCTGGCGCCGGTCTACGGCACCTCCCAGTACGGCGGCATCGGCTATCTGAACACCGACTGGGCCTACCACTACTTCCGTGGTTCGATGCCGGCCGGCCGGATCAACATCGGTGTGCCGACCTACACCCGCGGCTGGAAGAACGTCCAGGGCGGTACCGACGGCCTGTGGGGCAAGTCGGTCGCGAACTCCTGCCCGCCCGGTTCCGGTCTGACCAAGTGCGGTGACGGTGCCGTCGGCATCGACAACATCTGGCACGACAAGGACACCAACGGGCAGGAGGCCCCGGCGGGCTTCAACCCGATGTGGCACGCCAAGAACCTGGAGAAGGGGATCGTCCCCGACTACCTCCCCAAGTTCGGTCTGCCCGCGAACTCCACGCTCACCGGCACCTACGTCCGCAAGTACGACTCGACCCTGGTCGCGCCGTGGCTGTGGAACGCCCAGAAGAAGGTCTTCATCTCCACCGAGGACGAGCAGTCCATGACGGCCAAGGCCGACTACGTGGTCAACAAGGGCCTCGGCGGCACGATGATCTGGGAGCTGGCGGGCGACTACGACTACAACACCGCCAAGGGCCAGTACGAGCCCGGCTCGTCGCTGATCTCGCTGATGTACAACAAGTACAAGGCGGCCACCCCGTACGGCGTGAAGAAGTCCAACACCGCGCTGCCCACCGAGGCGATCAACCTCGGTGTCGAGTTCGGCGGCTTCCAGCTCGGGGACAACAACTACCCGCTCAGCCCCAAGCTGAAGATCACCAACAACACCACGGCCACCCTGCCGGGCGGTACGGAGTTCCAGTTCGACTACGCGACCTCCGCGCCGAGCAACGCCAAGGACCAGTCCGGCTTCAACTCCCGGATCGTCAGCAGCGACCACACGGGCAACAACGTGGGCGGTCTGAAGGGTGACTTCCACCGGATCGCGCTGAAGCTGCCGGCCTGGCAGACGGTGGCCCCGGGCGCCTCGGTCGAGCTGGACTTCGTCTACTACCTGCCGACCTCGACGCCGTCCAACTGGACCGTCACCTTCGGCGGCAAGACCTATGCGGTCGCGGGCGACCTGGCGCGCGGGACGACCGTCGTCGACCCGGGCAGCGGCGGCACGACCGGCACCACGGGCACTACGGGTACGACCGGCACCACGGGCACCACGGGTACGACCGGCACCACCGGAACGACCGGTGCGAACGGTTCGACCACCGGCGGCTGCACCGCCCCGGCGTGGGACCGGAACACCGAGTACCCCGCCAATTCGCAGGTCTCCCACCAGGGCAAGAACTGGAAGTCCAAGTGGTGGACGAAGGGCGACGAGCCCGGAACCAGCCAGTGGGGCCCCTGGCAGGACCTCGGTGCCTGCTGAACCCCTCCCCGTATGACAACTGAAGAGCTCCACTGATCAGCCCGGCGGCGCAGTCCCTGACCCTGCGCCGCCGGGTTTTTTCCTGCCCGCTTTCCAGGAGCGGGGACGGGGGCGGGGACCCGGGCGGGAACGCGCCGCCGGAGCTGCACGGAAGGTCAACTATCTGTGCACAAAAGGTCAAGTCGGCGCCGCGTATAGTCCGTAGACTATTTTCCGAACGGATCTCCACTGTTCGCCCGGGGAACGCCGGTCGTTCCCGGTCCGGTCACCCGTCGACCGGAACCGGGCCCGGGCCGGTGTTCCACGGTCCCCGTTCTCCGCCGACCGCGTTCGGCGGAGAACGGGCCACCGGGCAGTGGGATCCGTGCCGGGCGGTCCCGTCCCCGGCGGGGCATCAGCCGGAGAGCACCGACCTGAACTGGTCGAGACCCCAGTCGAGATCCTCCTTGGAGATCACCAGGGGCGGGGCGATCCGGATCGTCGAACCGTGGGTGTCCTTCACCAGCACACCCCGTTCCATCAGCTTCTCCGAGATCTGCCGGCCGCTGCCGTGGGCCGGGGCGATGTCGACGCCCGCCCAGAGTCCGCGGCCGCGCACCGCCTCCACCGCGCCGCCGCCGGTGAGCAGCCCCAGCTCGTGATGGAGGTGCTCGCCCAGTTCGGTGGCGCGCTGCTGGTACTCGCCGGTGCGCAGCATGGCGATCACCTCCAGCGCCACCGCGCACGCCAGCGGATTGCCGCCGAAGGTCGAACCGTGCTCACCGGGGTGGAACACCCCGAGGATCTCCCGCGACGACACGACCGCCGAGACGGGGACGATCCCGCCGCCCAGTGCCTTCCCCAGGATGTACATATCGGGGACGACACCCTCGTGCTCGCAGGCGAAGGTCCGGCCCGTGCGGCCCAGACCTGACTGGATCTCGTCGGCGATGAACAGCACGTTCCGTTCGCGGGTGAGCCGGCGGACGGTCGGCAGATAGCCCGGGGGCGGGACGAGTACCCCGGACTCGCCCTGGATGGGCTCCAGCAGAACGGCGACGGTGTTCTCCGTCAGGGCGTTCTCCAGCGCGGTCGGATCGCCGTACGGGACGATCTCGAACCCCGGGGTGTAGGGGCCGTAGTCCGCCCGGGCCTCGGGGTCCGTGGAGAAGCTGATCACCGTGGTGGTCCGGCCGTGGAAGTTGCCGGCGGCCACGACGATCTTCGCCCTGTTGTCGGGGACGCCCTTGACCCGGTAGCCCCATTTACGGGCCGTCTTCACCGCGGTCTCCACGGCTTCCGCGCCCGTGTTCATCGGCAGGACCATCTCCATGCCGCACAGTTCCGCCAGTCCGGTGCAGAAGTCGGCGAACCGGTCGTGGTGGAAGGCCCGGGAGGTCAGCGTGACCCGCTCCAGCTGGGCCTTGGCCGCATCGACCAGCCGACGGTTGCCGTGGCCGAAATTGAGCGCGGAGTACCCGGAGAGCAGGTCCAGATAGCGGCGGCCCTCCACATCGGTCAGCCAGACGCCGTCCGCGGTCGCCACGACGACGGGAAGAGGGTGGTAGTTGTGCGCGCTGTACGCCTCCGCGGTGGCGATGGCGGTCTCCGAAGCAGTCACGGGATCTCCGTTCTCCTGGCGAGCCGGGCGGCAGTACATCCGGACTTCCGGTACATCCGGTGGCGGGTGGGGTCGCCACCCCTCCTTCCTATGGTCACTCGCCGGTCGCCCCGGGAAACCTTTCACCGAGGTCATGCCTCGGGGGGTGTCCGCCGGGCCCGGTCGCTGCCGTCCGGGGGCGCTCTGGCATAGGCTGGCGTCAAGCGCGGCGACTGGCGTACGGGGAGCTCACCCCGAGGGAGCCGTGTGCGCAGGAGCATCACGAGGGTGCCGACCGCCTGGGTACCCCGGACCACTCGTGAGCCCGGAGGACACCATGACTCTTCCCCTGCCCCATCCCGCCCTTGCCGCGGCCGATCCGGAACTCGCCGGACTCGTCGCCGACGAGGAACTGCTCCAGGCCGCCACCCTGCGGATGATCCCCAGCGAGAACTATGTCTCCGGCGCGGTCCTGGAAGCCTGCGGCACCGTTCTGCAGAACAAGTACAGCGAGGGCTATCCGGGCCGCCGCTACTACGAGGGCCAGCAGATCATCGACCGGGTCGAGCGGCTGGCCGTGGACCGCGCCAAGGCCGTCTTCGGCGTCGAGCACGCGAATGTCCAGCCCTACTCCGGCTCCCCGGCCAATCTCGCCGTCTATCTCGCCTTCGCCGAGCCCGGCGACACCGTGATGGGCATGGCCCTGCCGATGGGCGGCCATCTCACCCACGGCTGGGGTGTTTCCGCCACCGGCACCTGGTTCCGCGGGGTCCAGTACGGAGTGCGCCGGGACACCGGGCTCGTCGACTACGACGAGGTCCGCGAGCTGGCCCTCAAGGAACGGCCGAAGATCATCTTCTGTGGTGGTACGGCTCTGCCGCGGACGATCGACTTCGCGGCCTTCGCGGAGATCGCCCGGGAGTCCGGGGCGCTGCTGGTGGCCGATGTCGCCCATATCGCCGGGCTGATCGCCGGTGGGGCGCACCCTTCGCCCGTGCCCCATGCGGATGTGATCTCCACGACGACCCACAAGACCCTCCGTGGTCCGCGCGGGGCGATGCTGATGTCCCGCGAGGAGCACGCCAAGGCCCTGGACCGCGCGGTCTTCCCCGGACTCCAGGGCGGCCCCCACAACCAGACCACCGCGGCGATCGCGGTCGCCCTCCACGAGGCGGCCCAGCCCTCCTTCCGCGACTACGCCCATGCCGTGGTGGCCAATGCCCGGGCCCTTGCCGATGCCCTGCTCACCCGGGGCTTCGATCTGGTCTCCGGCGGTACCGACAACCATCTGATCCTGATGGACCTGACCGGTCGGTCCGTGCCCGGCAAGGTCGCGGCCAAGGCTCTCGACCGGGCGGGGATCGTCGTCAACTACAACACCGTCCCCTATGACCCGAGGAAGCCTTTCGACCCCTCCGGGATCCGTATCGGTACTCCTTCTCTGACCTCCCGGGGTCTGGGGACCGAGCACATGGCGACGGTCGCCGAGTGGATCGACCGGGGGGTGACCGCGGCCGGGTCGGGGGACGAGGCCGCGCTCGCCGCCGTCCGCGCGGAGGTCGCCGAGCTGATGTCCGCCCATCCCGCGCCGGGTCTGACCGTCTGACCCCGGCTGCCCCGTTCCGCCGAGGGGCGGTGGGGCGCGGCGGCCGTCCGGTCCCCCGGACCGGGCGGCGGCCCGCGCTCCTTCGCGGACAGGGCCGATGGCAGGGCCCACGGCCGGGTCTACGGCTGGCCCTATGACCAGGGCTACTCCCCGGACTTCCCGCGACCCGGCAGTTTCCTCGGCACCACCGGCAGCGGCGACACCGGGGAGGGGCGCAGCAGCAGGGTCAGTGCTGCACCGACCGCCAGGCCCGGTATGGACCACCACCAGTTCTCCCCGATGCCCGGCGACGCCGAGGAGGACAGGGTGAGGGAGCCGGAGGGGGAGAGCGTTGTCGACGACGGGGACGGCTGGGTTGTCGGGGTCGGCTGGGTCCTTGAGGAGCCCGGCACCGCGCCCGCGCCCTTCGCCGGGCCCGTCGTCTCGGCCGGGCCGCTGCCGAGGCTCAGTCCCAGGGCGCGCAGCAGCCGACGCAGCCCGGGCCCGTCGTCGGGCCGGTGCCAGATGCCTTCGGCGGCCAGCCAGTCGCCGGTGTCCTTCGGCGTACCGGATGCGGATGCGGTACCGGCCCGGTCGACCTGGCTGTGGATCCACACATCCTTCGGGGCGGAGCCGAAGAAGACCCGGTCCGCCCGCCAGGCCCGCACATCGTGCAGGAACCAGGTCACCTGGACCGAGGGCAGTGACGGCTCCTCCGGATTCAGCCGGGGCGGCTGCTTCGTGGTCCCCCGGGGTGGGGAGTCCGCCCGCATCAGCCGGTGCAGATCCTCGTACTCCGTGCTGTCCATCCGCAGTGCCGTGGCCCGGCCCTGCGGATACTCGATGATCATGACGCTGGTCGGGCCGCCCGCGACCGCCGCCGGGGCGAACACCAGCCCCAGCGCCAGCACGGTCAGCAGCGCGGCGATGCGCCGCGCCCGTCGCAGTGCTCCCATCAGTCCCCCAAACGATGCGCCGGAGCGGCCGCTCCGCACCGGCTGTCGACTCTGATACACCGCCCGTCACCGATGCGTTCCCCTCTCCGGGAAGGAATTCCGGGCACTTCCCGGAGCGCGCCCACGGGCACCTGCGCTCATGGGGGAACCCGGAGGCCTCAGGTCACTAGGGCAGGGACTCCGCGATTCCGAGGGCCCGCTCCAGCGCGTCCGCTCCTTCCAGCCGGAGCGTGGTCCGTTCGTCCGGGGACATCCAGATCAGTGTCGGGCCCGCTGTCCGCCGCTGTTCCTCCCAGCGGTCGCTCTCCCGGTCGAGCAGGACGAGCCGGAGCAGATGCGGCCGGGCGAACCAGAGCCCGGTGCCGGATTCCCCGCCTCCGCCACCCACCTGCACCCACTGCGGCAGCTCGGCGCTCGTCTTGGCGAAGCCGGGGTCGAGCCGGGCCGGGAACTGGTCGAGCCGGGTGACTCGGCCGTCCGGTCCGCTCCAGCAGAGCGTCAGCACCGACCGGCCACCCGCGCCCGCGGTCACCGAGAACGCGTCCGGGGCCCCCAGCTCTTCCGGCACCAGTGCTTCGAACCCGGCCTGCCGCTCCGCCTCCGTCCGCGGCAGGGGCTGTCCGCATCCGGGCACTTCCGGTCTCCGTCCGCCGTCCGGCGAGCGGCTTCCCGGGTCGTACCGCACGTCGATCCCGCCGAAGTCGAAGCGGTCCACCCACTCCACGACCGAGGCCCGCACCGGGGGAGTGAGCGCCAGCGCCACCAGGGTCCCGGAGAGCGTGACCGCCAGGGCCCGCCGGTGCTGCCGCAGCCATCCGCGCAGCGGCCGGGCCCGCCCCGGCGGCTCGTGCTCGTACTCGTACTCCGGCTCGGCATCGGTATCGGCATCGGGCTCCGGATCGCGCAGTGTGCCGGGCAGGGCATCGGGCGCGAGGCCGGGAGACTGCCCGGCCAGGATGCTTGCCACCACCCGCTCCGCCATCGTCTCCCCGTCGACATCGGGGATCCGGATCGACCGGCCCAGGGCCCGCAGCTCGGCCTCCAGCAGAAGCTCCAGCCCGCTCCGCTCCGCACCGGACCCGCCCCCGGACGCCGTCCCGTCTCCGGAAAGGTCCCCGGAAAGGTCCCCGGTCCCGTCCCCGGAACGGCTTCCCGGCACACCACCCGCCGCGCCGTCCTCCCTGCCGTCATCCCCGCCGTCCGCCATCTGCCCCGGCTCGTCGTCCGGCATCCCGCTCACCTCCCCTCGCCCCGATCCGCTGCGCCTATCAGCCGGCCCAGCTTCGCCAGCGCCCGGCTCAGCCGGGATTTCACCGTGCCCCGCGGCCAGCCCAGCGCCTCCGCCGTCTCCGCCTCGTCCATTTCCAGCAGATAGCGGTACGTCACCACCTGCCGCTGCTCCTCGCTCAGCTCGCCGAGCGCCGCCGTCAGCTCCGCCCGCCGCTCCTCCGACTCCGCACTCACCGCCGGATCCGCCGATTCCGGTATCACCGGCCGGGGTCCCAGCAGCTGCGCCTCGCGCCCGGCCAGCGCCTGTCGCCGACCGGCCGAGCGCAGGGTGTTCCTCGTCTCATTGACCACGATCCGCAGCAGCCACGGACGGAATTCGGCGCCCGGCCGGAAGCCGTCCAGCGACTGGTAGGCCTTGAGGAACGCGCTCTGCACCACATCCTCCGCATCCGCCCCGGCGCCGAACGCCACCGCCGCACGCAGAGCGGCCTGCGTATGGGCGCGGACCAGCACCGCATACGCCTCCGGCTCTCCGGCGCGCACCCGGGCGATCACCGCGGTCGCGTCCAGGGCAGCCTCGTCCCCGCCCGCGCTCACGGGTCCCCGGCCTCCGGACGCGGACCGGTCGTCGGTTCCGACGGCGGTCCGTCCCCCCTCCCGTACGGTCACATCTTTCATACACCGGAGGCCGGAGATCGGTTCCGCACCTGAGAGAATGAGCGACATGGCATCCGTCCGACCTCGCGCCCTGTCCGGGATCCAGCCCACCGCAGGCTCGTTCCACCTCGGGAACTACCTCGGGGCGATCCGCCAGTACGTGGCGCTGCAAGAGACCCACGACGCCTTCTACATGGTCGTCGACCTGCACGCGATCACGGTCCCGCAGGATCCGGCCGAGCTGCGGGCGAACACCCGGCTCGCCGTGGCCCAGCTGCTGGCCTCCGGCCTGGACCCCGACCGCTGCACCCTCTTCGTGCAGAGCCACGTCCCGGAGCACGCCCAGCTGGGCTGGGTGATGAACTGCCTGACCGGCTTCGGCGAGGCGTCCCGGATGACCCAGTTCAAGGACAAGTCGGCCAAGCAGGGGGCCGACCGGGCCACGGTCGGCCTGTTCACGTACCCGATCCTCCAGGTCGCGGACATCCTCCTCTACCAGGCCGAGGCCGTTCCGGTCGGCGAGGACCAGCGGCAGCACATCGAGCTGACCCGCGATCTCGCCGAGCGTTTCAACGCCCGCTTCGGGGAAACGTTCACGGTCCCCGCGCCGCACATCGTCAAGGAGGTCGCCAAGATCTACGACCTCCAGGACCCGACCAGCAAGATGAGCAAATCGGCCTCCACCCCCAAGGGCCTGGTCAATCTGCTCGACGAGCCGAAGACCACCGCGAAGAAGATCCGGAGCGCGGTCACCGACACCGGGACGGTCATCAGCTTCGACCCCGTGGAGAAGGCGGGCATCAGCAATCTGCTGACCATCTACGCCACGCTCACCGGCCGGTCGATCCCGGAGCTGGTGAAGGAGTACGAGGGCCGGATGTACGGGGCCCTGAAGACGGACCTCGCCGAGATCGTCGTGGACTTCGTCACGCCGTTCCGGGAGCGTACGCAGGCATATCTGGACGATCCGGAAACGCTGGACTCGATTCTCGCCAAGGGCGCGGAGAAGGCCCGGGCGGTTGCTGCGGAGTCGCTGGCGACGGCGTACGACCGGATCGGCTTCCTGCCCGCAAAGCACTAACGGGCGCTGGCGGGCGCTGACGGGCACTGCCGGGCCGGCAGGCGCCGACGAGTCCTGACGGGCGCTGACCGGCCCCGACGGCCGCCGTCACCCGGGGCCGGGTCCGTCGGGACCCGGCCCGGCCGGAGCGCGGACGGGCCGGTACGGGCGGCCGGAGGCGGCTGCGCGGGCGGGTGCGCCGAGCAGGTGGTGGCCGTCTTCGGGGGCCGTTCGGCCCAATCGGTGGTGTGTTCTGCGTCTCTGGCCACATCCGCCGCACACCGGCCACACTGGCGGCGGAAACCACCGTGCCCACAGCGGTACGAAGCAGACATGCAGTCACGATGCGACGATGGACGGGAGAAAGACGTGGGGACCGTAACGCTCGGCGTTTCGATCGCGGTCCCGGAGCCGTACGGCAGCCTGCTCCAGGAGCGGCGTGCGGGCTTCGGAGACCCCGTCGCGCACTGCATTCCCACCCATGTCACCCTCGTCCCGCCGACCGTGGTCGACCGGTCCGCGCTCCCCGCGGTGGAGGCGCATCTGCGTGAGGCTGCGGCGGCGGGCCTGCCGTTCGTGATGCGCCTCTCGGGGACGGGTACGTTCCGCCCGGTGACCCCGGTCGTCTTCGTCCGGGTCGTCGAGGGCGCCGCGGCCTGCACCCGGCTCCAGGAGCGGATCAGGACCGGTTCGGGCCCGCTGGCCCGTGAGCTCCAGTTCCCGTACCACCCGCATGTCACGGTCGCCCATGCCATCGACGATCCGGCGATGGACCGGGCGCACGAGGAGCTGGCCGCCTTCGAGGCGTCGTGGACCTGCGGTTCGTTCTCGTTGTACGAGCAGGGCGGCGACGGGGTCTGGCGTCAGCTGCACGAGTACGCGTTCGGCAGCGGTATCGGATCGGTGCCGGCGCAGGGCTCGCCGGTGGACGAACCACAGCAGGTCGAGCCCGCGTCCAGCTCCTGAGCGGAGGGGGAGGGGGCTCGCGCCCCGAAAGCGCCCCGGAGGCGAACCGAGCCGCTGTCAAACAGGCAGCCGGCGGAACAGCGGGCGGGGTACGTGCCGGAGTGCCGACATCACCACGCGGAGCGTCCCCGGCACCCACACCAGCTCCGATCTGCGCCGCAGCCCCTGTTCCACGGCGAGTGCGACGGCTTCGGGCGTGGTGGACAGGGGTGCGTCCGGCAGTCCCGCCGTCATTCGGCTGCGGACGAACCCGGGGCGGACGACCATCACATGCACTCCCGTGCCGTGCAGTGCGTCCCCCAGCCCCTGCGCGAACGCGTCCAGCCCGGCTTTGCTGGAGCCGTAGATGAAGTTGGTGCGGCGGGCGCGCTCCCCGGCGACGGACGAGAGCACCACCAGCGATCCGTGCCCCTGGTTCTGGAGCGCGGTGGCGCAGACCAGTCCGGCGGAGACGGCTCCGGTGTAGTTGGTCTGGGCGACGCGTACGGCCGCGGCGGGGTCGCCCTCGTCGTTGGCCTGGTCGCCCAGCACTCCGAAGGCGAGCAGGACCATGTCGATGTCGCCGTCCGCGAACACCTTGCCGAGGATCTCCTCGTGCGCCGCCGGGTCCAGGGCGTCGAAGGGGACCGTGGTGACGTCGGCGCCGAGTGCGCGCAGCGAGTCCGCCGCCGTTTCGAGGTCGGGGGAGGGCCGGCCGGCCAGCCGGACGGTCCGGGTGCGGCGGGCGATCAGCCGCCGGGCGACGGCGAGACCGATCTCCGACGTACCGCCGAGGATCAGCAGGGACTGAGGGGCGCCGAAGGCGTCTTTCACGGGCGTGCTCCTTGAAGTGCGGTGCGGTGCGGTGCGGTCTCGTCGGAAAGAAACTCCCTAGAGGGAGAGGCGGCGGGACAGGTCCGAGGTGAAGACCCGGTCCGCTCCGGTACGGGCGCGCAGCGCGCGGAACTCGTCGAGCCGCGGGTACATGGCCGCGAGCGCCTCGGGCCGCACCCGTGAGTCCTTGGCGAGGTACACCCGGCCGCCCGCGCCCACCACCTCCTCGTCGAGTTCGTCGAGGAACGCTCCGAGCCCCGGCAGTCCGGCCGGGATGTC
The DNA here is from genome assembly GCF_003932715.1 of Streptomyces tsukubensis. Lineage (NCBI taxonomy): Bacteria > Bacillati > Actinomycetota > Actinomycetes > Kitasatosporales > Streptomycetaceae > Streptomyces > Streptomyces tsukubensis. The sequence goes on from NZ_CP020700.1 coordinate 5,020,610, forward strand.
CAGCGCCAGCGTCCAGCCGGGCACCGGGAACGACAGCCAGCCCGGGTCGGATGCGCCGAACCGCTTGAGCACGGCGAGGAACGACGGGCAGCCGCGGCGGGCGATCCGCCGGACGATCCGGCGCAGTGTCTCCTCCTGTCCGTGTCCGACGACGAACTGGTACTGGACGAAGCCGTTCCGGCCGTAGACCCGGTTCCAGTGCGGCACCCCGTCCAGGGGGTGGAAGAACGCCGTGAGCCGCTGGAGCCGGCCGCTGCCCGCGCGGGGCGAGGTGCGGTACCAGAACTCGTTGAACAGCCCGACGGTCGCCCGGTTCAGCAGTCCGGGCGGTACGGCTGCCGGAGCCGGGGGCAGGGTCCCGGGGCGGAAGGCGAGCGGGGCGCGGCGGGCGCGGGCGGGCAGCGCCGCGAGCGGGGCGTGGTCGCCGCGGGTGATCACCGAGCGGCCGGTGGACCGGCCGCGGGCGAGCAGGTCGATCCACGCGACCGAGTAGCGGTGCCGTTCGGCGTCGGCGGCGAGCCGGGCGAGCACATCGTCGAGGTCGGTGGCGCGTTCGGTGTCGACCAGCATGTACGAGGTCTCCACCCGGTGCAGCCGGATCACCGCGGCGAGCACCACCCCGGTCAGTCCCATGCCGCCTGCGGTGGCGTCGAACAGGTCGGTGCCCGGGGTGACGGTCCGTACGCTGCCGTCGGGCAGGAGCAGGTCGAAGGCGCTGACGTGGCGGGTGAAGGCGCCGCTGACGTGGTGGTTCTTCCCGTGGACTGAGGCGCCGATCGCGCCGCCGACGGTGATGTAGCGGGTGCCCGGCGATACCGGCACGAACCAGCCCAGCGGCAGCAGCACTTCCATCAGCCGGTGCAGGCTGACCCCCGCGTCGCAGACGACGGTGCCGGCCGTCACGTCGATGGAGTGGATGCGGTCGAGGCCCGTCATATCGAGGACGCAGCCGCCCGCGTTCTGTGCCGCGTCCCCGTACGCCCGGCCGAGCCCGCGGGCGATTCCGCCGCGCGCCCCCCATTCGCGGACGGCGGCGGCCGCCTGCTCATGGGTGCGGGGGCGCCAGAGATAGGCCGTGGAGGGGGCGGTACGGCCCCAGCCGGTGACGGACACGAACGGGTCGTCGGCGTCGGTGGTGGGGGTGGTGCGGGTGTCGGCAGCCATACTCGTGACCGTATCGCCGCTTATGCCCGCATTTTTGGAGTGCCTCAGGGACTCGCCGGAACGGGTGATTAAACGAGTGTCAGCTCAGATTGACGTGAAAGTCGGCCCGCGGCCCAGAAGAGTCCCCCGTGCCTGCTGCGGCTCACGGGACCAGGAAGACAGGACCACGGGACGAGCGACGGGAAGGGGCGGCGGAGATGCGGTACGGGGACTCCCACGCGGACGGTACGGGCGGCGAGGCGCTTGGGGACCGTACGGACGGTGAGGCGCTCGCGGGCCGTACAGGCGGCGAGGCGCTGAGGGGCCGTACGGACGGTGAGGCGCTCGCGGACCGTACAGGCGGCGGAACGGCCGCGTACGGTACCGGAGACGCGTCCGCGGACCGGCGGCTGCTGGCCGCGCTGCGCGACTGCGGCGACCGTCCGGCCGTCGCCGCCGCGGCCCGCTCCCTCTCCTACGCGGGTGAGCACGCCGCGCTCTGGCTGGCCGCCGGTCTGACCGGCGCCGCGGCCGACCCGGCCCGCCGCTCCGCCTGGCTCCGGGCCACCGCCGCCGTCGCCGGGGCGCATCTGGCGAGCATGGCCGTGAAGCGGGTGGTACGGCGGCCCCGGCCGCCCGATGGCGGCGGTCGCGCGGCCCTCGTCCGTACCGCGGGACGGCACTCCTTCCCTAGCTCGCACGCCGCTTCGGCAGCGGCGGCAGCGGTCGCCTTCGGGGCGCTGCTGCCCCGTGGCGGCGGCCGCCGGCTGCTCCCGGCCGCCGTGGCGGCGGCGATGTGCGTGTCCCGGGTCGTCGTCGGTGTGCACTATCCGACCGACGTCCTCGCGGGAGCCCTGCTCGGCGGTCTCACGGCCCGCGTGCCCACCGTCACCCGCCCGCGCACCCCCACCAGCCGGAACGGGAGGCCCGTGTGACGACCGAACAGCAGGCCGTACCGGTGGCGCGGCCGGAGCCGCCGCGCGGCGGACCCGGGCCGTCCGCCGCCCGCGCGCCGGGCGCACGCACCGGGACCGCCGTCGGGCTCCTGCGGACCGCGCGCCCCCGCCAGTGGGTCAAGAACGTGCTGGTGGCCGCCGCGCCCGCAGCGGCCGGACAGCTCGCGTCACCCCGTACCGCCGGACAGCTCGTCATCGTCTTCACCCTCTTCACGGCCGCCGCCGCGGCCGTCTACCTGGTCAACGACGCCCGCGACGCCGAGGCCGACCGGGCGCACCCCGTCAAACGCCTCCGGCCGGTCGCCGCCGGAGACGTCCCGGTGCCCCTCGCCTATGCCGCCGGGGGGCTGCTCGGCGCCCTCGCCGTCGCCGGGGCGGCCGCGCTCTGCAATCCGATGACGAGCGCCCTGCTGGTCGCCTACCTGGCCATGCAGCTCGCCTACTGCATCTGGCTGAAGCATGTCCTCGTCGTCGATATGACCGTGGTGACCACCGGTTTCCTGATGCGGGCGATGATCGGCGGGGTCGCGCTCGGCATTCCGCTCTCCCGCTGGTTCCTGATCACCACCGGCTTCGGCGCGCTGTTCATGGTCGCGGCCAAGCGCTATTCGGAGGCCGTGCAGATGGAAGGGGCGGAGGGCGGCCGGGGGGCGTCGCGGGCGCTCCTGGGCGAGTACACCACCGGCTATCTGCGGTTCGTCTGGCAGCTTGCGGCCGGGGTCGCCGTGCTCGGCTACTGCCTGTGGGCGCTGGAGAGCGGCGGGGTCGCGCATTCGGCGCTGCTGCCGTGGCGCCAGCTGTCGGTGATCGCGTTCATCCTGGCGGTGCTGCGGTACGCCGTCTTCGCCGACCGGGGTGCCGCGGGGGCGCCCGAGGACGTCGTGCTGCGGGACCGTGCGCTGGCCGTCATCGGGCTGGTCTGGGCCGCGATGTACGGACTTGCGGTCGCCGACCTGTGACGGGGTAGGCGTAGCCCATGGATTGGTTGATCAGGCTTCCCGTCATCGGCCCGCTGGTCGTCCGGCTGATGCGGACGCATACGTGGCACACCTACGAGACCCTGGAGCGGGTGCACTGGACGCGGCTGGCCGCGGCCATCACCTTCCTCAGCTTCCTCGCGATGTTTCCGCTGATCAGCCTGGCGGTGGCGATCGGTGCCGCACTGCTCAGCCAGGACCGGCTGACCCGTCTCGAAGAGCGGATCGGCGATCAGGTGCCGGGCATCTCGGACCAGCTCGACGTCGGGGCCCTGGCCGCCAACGCGGGCACGGTCGGCCTGGTCTCCGGCGCCCTGCTGCTGTTCACCGGCATCGGCTGGGTGACCGCGATACGGGACTGTCTGCGGGCCGTGTGGGCGCTCGACGACGAGGACGAGGGCAATCCGTTCGTACGGAGGGCGAAGGACGCCGTCGTCCTCCTCGGGCTCGGCGCCACGGCCCTCGCGTCGTTCGCCGCCTCCGCGCTGGGAGCCTCGGCGGTCGGCTGGTCGGCGGACCGGCTGGGAGTCGACGGGGGCGGCCCCGGGAGCGTACTCCTGCGGATCGCGGCCATCGCGGTCGCGGTCGCCGCCGACTTCCTCATCCTGCTCTATCTGCTGACGCTGCTGCCGGGGGTGCAGCCGCCGCGCCGCAGGCTGGTGGTGGCCGGACTGATCGGGGCGGTCGGCTTCGAGGCGCTGAAGCTGCTGATCGGCGGGTACATCAGGGAGGTCGCGGGGCGGAGTCTGTACGGCGCGTTCGGGGTGCCCGTCGCGCTGCTGCTCTGGATCAACCTGACGGCGAAGCTGCTGCTGTTCTGCGCGGCCTGGACCGCGACGCGGGAGCCGGACGAACCGGATGAGGCGGGCAAGCGCACTGAGCCGGATAAGCCGGATAAAGCGGACGGCTGATTCTCCGTCTCCCCGGGGAGCCCGGACTCCGGGCTCCCCGCGCACCCGCCCGTCACCCCCTCAGGCCCGGCGTCGCGGCCAGCGGCGGTTCACCACCAACGCCCCGAAGGCCAGCACGACGAGCACACCGCCCGCGATCGCCAGGGCCGTACCCACACCCCCCGACGACTGCTCCTTCTCCTTCGCCTTGGCCGCCGCGGCGGTCCGGGCCCGTTCGGTCTGGTCGGAGTGCTTGTCGGGACCGGCTCCCACCGGCGGCTTGGCCGACCGGGGCGCGACCAGTTCACCGACCGGAGTGACCTTGCCCGCCGCCGCGAAACCCCAGTCCAGCAGGCGCGAGGTCTCCTTGTAGACGGCGTGCCGCTCACCGGAATCCGGGTTCATCACGGTGACGAGGAGCACCTTGCCGTTGCGCTCCGCGACTCCGGTGAAGGTCGCGCCCGCCTGCGACGTATTGCCGTTCTTGACCCCCGCGACACCCGGGTACGGGGCGACTCCGTCACCCGTGAGCAGCCGGTTCGTATTGGCGATCTCGAAGGTCTCGCGCTTTCCGCCGACCGTCCTCCCCGGGAACTCCGCCTCGGAGGTCGCCGCGTACTCCCGGAAGTCCTTCTTCTGCAGACCGCTGCGGGCGATCAGGGTGAGGTCGTACGCGGACGACACCTGGCCCGCCGCGTCATAGCCGTCCGGCGAGACCACCTGGGTGTCCAGCGCCTGGAGCTCCTCCGCGTGCGCCTGCATCTCCTGGACGGTCTTGTCGATGCCGCCGTTCATCGCGGAGAGCACGTGCACGGCGTCGTTGCCGGAGACGAGGAACACCCCGAGCCACAGATCGTGGACGGAGTACGTCAGCTCCTCCTTGATGCCGACCGCGCTGCTGCCGGAGCCCACGCCCTCCAGGTCCTGCCAGGTGACCTTGTGGGTGTCGGTCTTCGGCAGCTTGGGCAGCAGGGTGTCCGCGAAGAGCATCTTCATGGTCGAGGCGGGCGGCAGCCGCCAGTGGGAGTTGTGGGACGCGAGGACGTCACCGCTCTCCGCGTCCGCCACGATCCACGAACGGGCGCTCAGCCCGGACGGCAGGACGGGGGCGCCCGCGCCCAGCTTGACCTGGGTGCCCGGCGTGCCGAGAAGGGTGCCGCCGACCGTGGACATCGCGGCCGGGGGAAGGGGCTGCTTCCTGACCGGCTTGCCCTGCTGTCCCTTTCTGCCCTTCTGATCCGTCCGGTTCAGTCGGTTCGTCTGGTTTTTCTGGTTCGACCGGTCCGCGCCGACGGAATGTTCCCCGACGGACCGTTCCCCGACCGCGGCGCCGGCGGCGGAGTGCGCGGTCGCGGACGCCGGAGCGGCGATGAGCGCGGGCAACAGCGTCGCGGCGGCGGCCGTCAGGGCCGTCTTCTTCAGAACAGACACGGACGAGAAATTACCTGTCAGACGGGAAAATATGCTTGTCGGGCCGGTGAGTCGCCGGTACGGCCCCGGATCCGGCGCACCTGCGCGTGCCACCCGCCCGGGCGCGCCGCGACCCCGGAGGTCCACCCCGGCGGCCGCTCCGGATACTGGTCGTATGAAGCTCAGCCGCCGCGCCTCCTGGTTCCTGCTCGCCTTCGGCGCGTGGAGCTGGTTCATCTGGGTCTCTTTCGTCCGCAATCTGTGGAAGGACGGCAGCGGGCTCGCCTTTGACGACGCCGGTGATCCCACCGGCTACTTCTGGGTCCATCTGGTGCTTGCCATCACGTCGTTTCTTCTGGGGACGGCCGTGGGGATCATCGGGTTCCGCGGGGTCCGAGCGGTACGGCGGGATCCGGACAGCACCGGAACCGCCGACCGGACCGAGCCCCGGGTTCCCGCCGCGGCGCCGTCCGCGCCCGGCTCCGGCGACGGCCGCTGACGGCGACCGACGGCTCCGTACGGGTTTCCGCACGACCTCCGGTGATGATCATCTTCGGTGATGACCGCCGCCGGGCACCAGAGGCGCCCGCGGCGCGTTGAGATGCCCGGAGGGGCGACCGGAGCCGACCGGTCCCCCGGGGGTACGTGGCACGTGATGCACGTGATGCACGTGAAGCACGTAAAGAACAAGGGGAGCAGTCTGTGATCGTGGTCGTCCTGCTCGCGGTGGTCGCTGTGATCGCCGTGCTTGCGGCAGCGCACTGGTACGTCTGGCGGAGACTGGTCCGCGATCTGACCACCGTCCGGAAGGCCCGGATCGCCGGGGCGGTGGTGCTGACCGCCCTGCCGCTGATCTCCGTCGCCGCCCAGTTCTCGGCCCGCTCCGGTGTCCCCTTCACCGTGCAGCAGGTCCTCGCCTGGCCCGGCTTCCTCTGGCTGGCGGTGCTGCTGTATCTGGTGCTCTTCCTGGTGGCGGGGGAGGTCGTACGGTTCGTCTGGCTGCGGATCGCCGCGCGCCGCGACGCCGGGACCGCGACGGCGGCCACAACCACAACCACAGCCACAACCACGACAACAACCACAACCACAACCGCCGAACCGGTGACCGCCCCGGTCCCGGCCGCCGCCCCCGAGCAGCCTGCCCCCGGGCCCGCCACCACCGCCGCAGCGGTGGAAGCGCCGGCTGCCGGGACCCTGACCGCCGAAGCGCCGCCCGCCGGATCCGCGGCGCCCAATACCGCGGACCGGTCCGCCGCGCGCCCGGGCGGTGTGTCGCGGCGCATGTTCGTCTCCCGGGTCGTCGGCGGGGGAGCGGCCGCCGCTGCCCTGGGGACCGTCGGCGTCGGTACGTACAGCGTCCTCAACGGTCCGACCCTGAAGCGGGTCACCGTGCCGCTGGCCAAGCTGCCCCGCTCGGCCCACGGCTACCGGATCGCCGTGGTCAGCGATATCCACCTCGGTCCGATCCTGGGCCGGGCCCACACCCAGCGGATCGTCGACACCATCAACTCCGCGAACCCGGATCTGATCGCCGTCGTCGGCGATATGGTCGACGGCAGCGTCGCCGACCTCGGCCCCGCCGCCGAACCGCTGACCCAACTCCGCGCCCGGCACGGTTCCTTCTTCGTCACCGGCAACCACGAGTACTTCTCCGGCGCCGAGCAGTGGGTGGACCACGTCCGGGAGCTGGGACTGCGGCCGCTGGAGAACGAGCGGGTGGAGATCGCGGCAGGCTTCGACCTGGCCGGGGTCGACGATCCGGAGGGCGAGCGCGAGGGCAAGGGGCCCGACTTCGGCCGGGCGCTCGGCGACCGCGATCGCGGCCGTACCGCCGTACTCCTCGCCCACCAGCCCGTCGTCATCCACGACGCGGTGAAGCACGGCGTCGACCTCCAGCTCTCCGGCCACAGCCACGGCGGCCAGCTCTGGCCCGGCGAATACCTGGCCGCGCTGGCGAACCCGACCGTCGAAGGGCTGGAGCGGTACGGGGACACACAGCTGTACGTGACGCGGGGCGCGGGCGCCTGGGGACCGCCGGTCCGGGTGGGCGCCGATTCCGATATCACCGTGGTCCAGCTCGCCTCCCGCCAGGCCTGACGGGCGCGGCAGCGGCCGTCACCGGCGGGCCGGTCCTTCGTCGAAAAGGGCCGGGGCCGGGGCCGCCGGGAGGGTCACCGTCACCGCCAGGCCCGCTCCCGGGGCGGTCCGGATCCGTACCGTACCGCCGTGGACCTCGGCCACCGCCGCGACGATCGACATGCCCAGACCGCTGCCGGGCCCGCCCGTCCCCGCCCGGAAGAAGCGGTCGAAGATGCGTTCCGCGTCCGCCGGTGCCATCCCCGGCCCGTCGTCCGCCACCACCAGCCGTACCGTGCCGTCCGGGCCCGGACCCGCAGTCACCCGTACCGGCGTCCCGTCGGGCGTGTGGACCCGCACATTGACCAGCAGGTTTCCGACGAGCTGACGCAGCGACGGCTCATCACCGAGAACGACCGCGCCGCCCGCTGCGGCCACCGTCACCGGCCGCAGCGGCTGCTGGGCGCGGAGATCACCGGCCGCGTCGTGCGCCAGCCGCCCCAGGTCCACCGGCCCGAACCGGACCTCGGGCCGCTGGTCCAGCCGGGCCAGCATCAGCAGCTCCTCCACCAGCTTCGCCATCCGGTCCGCCTCCGTGTGCATCCGCGACAGCGCCCGCGTCCGGTCCTCCGGCGCCCGCAGCATCCCCCGCTCGTGCAGCTGGAGATATCCCCGGATCGACGACAGCGGCGTCCGCAGCTCGTGCGAGGCGTCCGCGACGAACTGCCGCAACTGCGCCGCACTGCGCTCGCGCGTCTCGAACGCCGACTCCACCTGGTGCAGCATCGCGTTCAGCGCCGTCCGCAGCTGTTCGATCTCCCCGACCGGATGCCGGCCCGGCGGGACCCGCCGGGTCAGATCGCCCTCCGCGATGGCCGACGCCGTCTCCACCATGTGCTCCAGCGGACGCACCAGATGCTTCGTGCTCATCATCGTGGCCAGCGCGAGCAGGACCAGCAGCACCGCCCCGGCTGCGGCGTCGACCTTCAGCGCCCGGCGGGTCGCGTCCTTCAGGGACTCGACGTCGGAGGCGAAGAGCAGCAGGGAATCGTCCGGGAGCCGGGCGGCGACGACCCGGTAGTCGGCGCCCGCGACCTCCACTCCGACGACCTTCTTCTCCGCGGCGAGCCCGGCCGGGTCCTGCACGGCCGCCGCCAGATCCAGCTGCCGGCCGGTCGGCGGGTGCCGGGCGAACTTCGTGGGCCGCAGCCCGGGGTCCAGCGCCACCAGAACGGTGTTCGGCACCGGCAGCAGGGAACTCGACTTCCCGGCCCCGGCCACATGCTCCAGCAGGGTCGACATCTCCTGGAACGATTCGATCTCCGCCTGGGTGAGACCGGTGCTCAGAATGGCCTCCCGGCCTGCCATCAGCTCCTGGTCGACCCGCTGGAGCAGATAGTGCTGCATCGCCAGCAGGCTGACCCCGGTCGCCACCACCACCCCGATCAGCAGCAGGCAGAGCGTGACCTTGGTCAGCTGGGTGCGCAGGGAGTGCCGCCAATCGCGCCCGGCCCCGGCCCGGCCCCGGCCCGGCCGCCGGCCGGCGGCCCACCCCCGGACCCGCGCCGGATGCTGTATCCGCTCCCACTGGTCCTCTTCGGGTCCGGTCCTCATGCGAGCCCGTATCCGAGACCGCGCCGCGTGGTGATCAACGGCGGTCCGAGCGGGGCCAGTTTCCGCCGCAGATAGCTGATGTACGTCTCGACCACCGTCGACTCCGCCGGATGCTCGTACTGCCACACATGCCGCAGCAACTGCTCCTTGGGCACCACACGCCCCGCGTTGCGCACCAGAAACCGCAGCAGGGCGTACTCGGTCGGGGTCAGCCGGACCGTGAGATCGCCGCGCCGGACCGTGTACGTGGTCTCGTCCAGCTCCAGATCCCGGTAGCGCAGCGGCGGCGGCACCGGCAGCAGATCGGCGGGCCGGGTCCGGCGCAGTACGGCCCCGATCCGGGCGACGACCTCGTCGACGTTGAACGGTTTGGTGATGTAGTCGTCGCCGTACCGCAGCGCCCCCACGATCTCCGCGGACGCGTCACGGGCGGTGAGGAAGAGCACCGCCGTCTCCGGGCAGCGGGCGCGCAGCTCGCCGCCGAAGGTCCGGCCGTCGCCGTCCGGCAGCATCACGTCGAGCAGGGCCGCGTCGGGCCGGGTCCGTTCGGTCAGCTGCCGGGCCTGCCGGAGGCTGCCCGCCGCCATCACGGCGAATCCGTGGTGGCGCAGGGCGATCGACAGGACGTCGGCGATGCCCGGTTCGTCCTCCAGGACCAGCACGGTCGCCCCGCCCACCGCCCCCGTCCGCTGCGCGTTCATGCCCGTACGCCCCCTTCCGCCGGTACCAACCGCCCTCAGTATCGGCGCGCACGGCCCCCGGCGGGGCCGCACAAGCTTGGAGTTACTTGAGAGTCGGGCCCGTACACCGCCGCGGGCCCGCGGTCCGGCCGATGCTGAAGCCACCCGGGGGACCGACCGCGGGACAGCGGAACAGCAGGACGACGGAACGGCGGAGGGAAGAACATCGTGGAGTCTCTGGCGCGCTGGTGCTACCGGCACAGGCTGGTGGTTCTGGTGCTGTGGGTGGTGGCGCTGCTCGGCCCGGGAGTGCTGAGCAGTATGAAGGGGTCGGACTACACCAACGACTTCAGCCTCCCGGACACCGACTCCCGCCGGGCGTACGACCTGATGGTCTCCGCGTTCCCGCATGCTTCGGGCGACCCGACGACGATCGTCTGGCGCACCGACGAGGGCTCGGCCCGCGATCCCGAGGTACGGGGGAAGCTGGAGCCCGTGCTCACGGAGATCGCGGGCATGAAGGGCATCGGCAGGGTCGTCAGCCCCTACACCCCGGCCGGGGCGAACGCGATCAGTGCGGACGGCCGGTCCGCGTACGCCACCGTCGTGTTCACGGAGCGCGCCGAGCAGGTGCCGAAGGAACTCGTCGAAGCCGTCATGGAGCGGGCCGAGGACGCCCGCGGCGACGGGCTGCGGGTCGAACTCGGCGGCCAGCCCATCGTGCACGCGGCCGGACCGCCGGGCGGCACGGCCGAGCTGGTCGGCATCGTGGCCGCCGCGATCGTGCTCTTCCTCGCCTTCGGTTCGCTGTTCGCGATGCTGCTGCCGCTGGTCACCGCCCTGTTCGGGGTCGGCATCGGGCTGATACTCACCGGGCTGATCAGCAACGGCACCGAGCTGGCGACCGTCGCACCGCTGATCGGCTCCCTCGTCGGGCTCGGCGTCGGTATCGACTACGCCCTCTTCATCGTGACCCGGCACCGGCGGGGGCTGCTGAACGGGCGGTCGCCGGAGGAATCGGCGGTGACCGCGCTCAACACCTCAGGCCGGGCCGTGCTGTTCGCGGGCGCCACGGTCTGCATCGCCCTCGCCGGAATGCTGGTCACCGGAATCGGCTTCCTCAACGGCATCGTCATCGCCGCGTCCCTGACGGTGGTGCTGAGCGTGCTGGCCGCCGTCACGCTGCTGCCCGCGCTGCTGGGGCTGCTCGGTATCCGGGTGCTCAGCCGCAAGCAGCGGCGGGCGCTGCAGAACACCGCGGCCGCCGGTGCCCCGCCCGCGTCCGGGACCGCCGGGGACCAGGCCCCGAGCGGTACCGCCGCCCGCTGGTCCACGTTCGTCGAACGGCGGCCCCGGGCCGTCGGAGCCGTGGCGCTGCTGGTGATGGCGGTCCTCGCGCTGCCGGTCCTCTCCCTCCGCCTCGGCGCCACCGACCACGGCAACCACCATGAGAGCACCACCACCCGGAAGGCGTACGACCTGCTCGCCGACGGCTTCGGACCGGGCTTCAACGGCCCGCTCCAGATCGTCGTCGAGGGTGCCAAGCCCGCCGAGGTGACCGCGCTGGCCGAGCGGGCGAAGGCCATGAAGGGGGTCGTACGGGCGGAGGTCGTGCCGGTGCCACCGGGTACGGGGGTCTCGGTGATCGCGGTCGTCCCGGCCACGGCGCCGCAGGACGTGGCGACCTACCGGCTGATCGACGACCTGCGGTCCGACGTCGTCGCACCGTCCGGGCTGACGGGCCATGTCGGCGGAGTGACCGCCGTCTTCAAGGACTTCGCGGAGATCACGACGGACCGGCTGCCGTACTTCGTCGTCACGGTCGTCGGCCTGGGCTGTCTGCTGCTGCTGATCGCGTTCCGCTCGCTGGGCGTACCGCTGCTGGCCGCCGTGATGAACCTGATCGCCGCGGCCGCGTCCTTCGGCGTGCTGGTGGCGGTCTTCCAGTGGGGCTGGGGGTCGGAGCTGATCGGCTTCGGCAAGGAGGGCCCGATCTCCGCCTTCCTCCCCGCGATCATGCTGTCGCTGCTCTTCGGCCTCTCGATGGACTACCAGGTGTTCCTGGTCAGCAGGATGCACGAGGAGTGGGTGCGCACCGGGGACAACGCCCGGGCGGTGCGGACCGGACTCACCGAGACCAGCCGGGTCATCAACTCCGCTGCCCTGATCATGATCTGTGTCTTCGCGGCCTTCGTCTTCAGCGGTGATACGGAGGCCGCGATGGTCGGCGCGGGGCTGGCCGCCGCCGTCGCCCTGGACGCCTTCGTCCTGCGGACGGCCCTGGTCCCGGCCGCCATGCACCTGCTCGGCCGGGCCAACTGGTGGCTGCCCGGCTTCCTCGACCGGATCCTGCCCCACTTCTCCGTGGAGCCGGGGGACCCCGGGGAGAAGCCGGGATCCCCGGTCCCGCGGCCGCGGCCCGGGGAGAAGGGCGACGACGCGGCCACGGCAGCTGAGCCGATGACCGTGGCGGGTGCCGAACGGCGTTAGCGGACGCCCCGGTTCACCGCCGGTGGAGGTGCAGGGGTACGGAGACGGGGGCGCCCGTCTCCGTACCCCCTTGCGCATGTCCTAGGCCCCCGGCTCCCCGTCCTGTACCGCTTCCGTATCCGCTGGGGGCTTCGCGGCCGTCCGCCGCGGGGACTTCTTCCGGTCCGCGGCCTCCCTGCGCGCCGCCACGCCCTGGGCCATCCCCGGCAGCAGGTCCGTCAGCATCTCGTGCATATCGACGACCAGACCCCGGAGTACCCGGAAGCGGGCCAGGACGATGCCCCGCGTGGTCAGCCGCGCCCCCTGGTCCGCCAGCCGCCTGCTCCGCTCGTGGCCGTCGGAGCGGTCGAAGACCCAGCACAGCACCAGGCCCATCTGCGAGAGCCACATCATCTCCGGCAGCAGTTCCCTCAGTTCGGCCGGGACCTTGGTCTTCGCCCCGGCCAGCACCTCGCGGTGGATCGCGATCGCCGCCTCCCGCGCGTCCTCGGACTCCGCGGAGAAGGGGCTGAGCGGGGAGTCGGGATCGGCCGCGTTCTTGAAGAACTGGGCCGCGAACTCGTGGTACGGCTCCGCCACGTCCAGCCAGGCGTTCAGCACTCCCGACAGCCGGGCCGCCAGATCGGTCTCGGTGTCCAGCAGCGGGCGTACGGCGGCCCGGTGCTCGGCCCCGATCCGGTCGTAGAACCCCTGGACCAGGTGCTCCTTGGACGCGTAGTAGTAGTACGCGTTCCCCACCGAGACCCCCGCCTCCTTGGCGATGGCCCGCATCGTGGTCCGGTCGTAACCGCGCTCCTGGAAGAGCCGCAGCGCGGTTTCGAGGATCAGGGTGCGGGTCTGTTCGCTCTTGGGCGCGGTGCTGGGGGAGTTCTTCCGGTCGGTCACGCTGACCGAGCCTAATCGGGCGGCAGGCAGCGGTCGTCACAGGGCGACCCCTCGCCGGACCTCTCGCCCGGGCCCCCGGCCTCGCCCCCGTCCGGTCCGCCGCCCGGTCCGTCGAGCCTGCGGCCGGCCGCCCCCGTGGACTCCCGGTAGGCGGAGGCGGCGAGCACGGCGGCCCGGATGAACGGTTTCCCGGCGGGGGAGGCCAGCCAGGCCGCCTTGTCCCGGTGGTCGGCCAGCGCCCACAGGCAGACCAGGAACGCGGCGTCGTCCGTATAGACCTGCCCGCCGTCCCCGACGACCGTGATCCGGCGCAGGGTGGCCTGGTGGTCGAGGCCGGGGAACAGCTCCCGCGCCAGGGCCGATCCGGCGGGCACCAGGTCCAGCGGTACGAGTTGGCGCTGCCGTACCAGCCAGTCCCGGACATGGGCGCAGAGTCCGCACTCCGCGTCGAAGAGGACGGTGAGCCGGTGGACCGGGACGCCCCGGCCGCCCCCGCGGCTCACCGCTCGGCCGGGGGCGCCGGCGGTCCCCAGCCCATCGGCCGGTTGCCGTACCCCGTCCAGCCCTGGGCGGCGACCGGCGGGACCGAATCGCGCTCCATCAGCCCGCGCCGCCGGATCTTGTTGAGGACGTAGACATTGGTCAGATGCAGCACCCCCAGGGCGAGCAGCACCACACCGAGCTTCACCGACAGGGCGTCGAACAGCTCCCGGGCATCGCGCACCGACCGGCCGATCTTCAGATAGAGGGCGACGAACCCCAGGTTGACCAGGTAGAAGCCGACCACCAGCAGATGGTTGACCGCATCGGCCAGCTTTTCGTCGCCGCCCATCACGTCCGAGAGGAAGATCCGGCCGTTGCGGCTGAGGGTGCGGGCGACCCAGATGGTCAGCGCGACGCTGATGGGCAGGTAGATCAGGTATCCGACGACGTTGAGGTCCATCCCCCGACCTTTCTGAACGTGTTCAAAATTGCCGACGAGGAAAAGGTAGCCCTCTTTTTGAACATGTTCAACGCGGAATGGAGGCTTCCGGAAAGGGGAGTTGGGAACGGCCCGGCGGGAGGGCGCCGGCCGTTCGGAAATGCCCGGGACCGCAGACGCGGGCCCGGGTAGAGTCCGGCCCGATGATCACTTATGACACGACCGGTGCCCCGGGCTCCGGACAGAACATCGTCCTGCTGCACTCCACGGTCTGCGACCGCCGGATGTGGGACGCGCAGTGGGAGACCCTCGCGGCGGCCGGACACCACCTGGTCCGTGGCGACTTCCGCGGCTACGGCAACAGCCCCTGCGCGGACGCGCCCTACAGCGACGCCGAAGACGTACTCGACCTGATGGACGCCGTGGGCATGGACCGGGCCGTCCTGGTCGGCGCCTCCTACGGCGGCCGGACCGCGCTGGAGATCGCCGTCCGGGCCCCCGGCCGGGTCTCCGGCCTGGCCCTGCTCTGCGCCGGGCTGCCCGGAGTCCCGGACAGCCCGGAGATGACCCGCTTCGAGGAGCGGGAGGTCGAACTCGTCGAGCGGGGCGACGTGGAGGAAGGCGCCCTCCTGACCGCCCGGACCTTCCTCGGGCCCGAAGCGGACGAGGCGGCCCTCACGTCCGTGGCGGCGATGCAGGAGCACGCCTACGGGATCCAGCTCGCCTCGGGCACCGAGCACTGGGGCGACGGTGACTACGACCCCGGGGCGCTGACCGCCCTGGACGTCCCCGCCCTGGTGGTCTCCGGCGCCCACGATCTGCCCGAATTCCTGGAGGCGGCGGACCGCCAGACGGCGCTGCTGCCGCTCGCCCGCCGGGAACACCTGCCGTGGGCCGGGCACCTCCCGGGCCTGGAGCGCCCGGACGAGATCACCGCCCTGCTGACGGGATTCCTCGCGGAGACCGCCCGCCGGACGGACTGACGCCCCGGGCCCTTCTCCGGCCCCCGGCCCCGGCCCCGGCCCCGGTCAGATCGCGCTGATCGACCGCGCGTAGTTCACCTGGCTCATGATGTGCTGGAAGGTGTGGGCGTTGTAGGCCGGGACCACCGTGGCATGGTGCAGACCGCCGCCGGTGACGGTGGTCTGGATGTAGCCGGTGGTCTTCTTCTCCTTGATGAGCAGGAGGAACAGCGACAGCAGACAGGTGAAGAGGGCGAGGACGACCGCCAGTGCGATGGCGTACGGCGGGATCTTCTCCTCCGTCCGGGACATGTCCGTGACGTTCCAGACCGAGCCCCGCAGCGGCATGTTCCCCGACGGAGTGACGACCGTGTCGTGCAGGACCGTGATGTCACCGATCGACACCAGGGGCACCCCGGCGCCCGCCATCCCCGCGGCGGCCGTTCCGGCACCCGCGGCCGGCCCGGCCGGAACCGGCATACCCGGCTGCGTCGGGTCGTAGCCGAAGGGGCCCGGATAGCCGTAGCCGGGTGCGGGATAGCCGTAGGCCGGCGTACCGGGCGGGGTGTCGGGACCCCACTGGTACTCCGGCTCGCCCGAGACGGGCGCCGGGCCGGGGTACGACTGCGGATCCGGGACCGTGCCCGGGTGCTGGTTCGGATCGGGCAGGTTCATGTCCGGTTCCCCGCTTCCCAGTGTTCGACTCGGTAGGAATCCTCCCAGGGCCTCCCCTCCGGGTGAAGGCCGTCCGGGCAACATCCGGGACATTTCCGGGACGGGTACGACGGAAGAGGTACGACGGGCCCGCCTCGCCCCGCCCCGACCGCCCCGGACCGGGACGCGGCGGAGGCCCCGTACCGCCCGCGGAAACGGGGGTACGGGGCCTCCGGCCCAACACGCTGTCAGTAGCGGCGGGTGATCAGCGCCCGCTTCACTTCCTGAATCGCCTTGGTGACCTCGATACCGCGCGGACAGGCGTCCGTGCAGTTGAAGGTCGTACGGCAGCGCCAGACGCCGTCCTTGTCGTTGAGGATCTCCAGCCGCTGCTCCCCGGCCTCGTCACGCGAGTCGAAGATGAAGCGGTGCGCGTTGACGATCGCCGCCGGGCCGAAGTACTGCCCGTCGTTCCAGAACACCGGGCACGACGTGGTGCAGGCCGCGCACAGGATGCACTTGGTGGTGTCGTCGAAGCGCTCCCGGTCCTCGGCGGACTGGCGCCGCTCCCGGGTGGGCTCGTTCCCCTTGGTGATCAAGAACGGCAAGACGTCCCGGTACGCCTGGAAGAACGGCTCCATGTCCACGACCAGGTCCTTGAGGACCGTCAGGCCCTTGATGGCCTCGACCGTGATCGGCTTCTCCGGGTTGATGTCCTTGATCAGCGTCTTGCAGGCGAGCCTGTTCTTGCCGTTGATCCGCATCGCGTCGGAACCGCAGATGCCGTGGGCGCACGACCGGCGGAACGTCAGCGTGCCGTCGAGGTCCCACTTGATCTTGTGGAGCCCGTCGAGGACCCGCTCCTTGGGGTCGATCTCCAGCTCGAAGTCCTCCCAGACCGCGTGCTCGGAGATCTCCGGGTTGAACCGGCGGATCCGGAACGTGACGGTGATGAGGTCCGAGGAGGCGGCCGCCTCCGCCTCCACCTTGTCCAGGGTCGGGGTAGCCATCAGTACTTACGCTCCATCGGCTGGTAGCGGGTCTGGACGACCGGCTTGTAGTCGAGCCGGACGGTCTCGGAGCCGTCCTCGCCGACCTCGCGGTACGCCATGGTGTGACGCATGAAGTTGACGTCGTCGCGGTTGGGGTAGTCCTCGCGGTAGTGACCGCCGCGGGACTCCTTGCGCGCCAGCGCGGACACGGCCATGACCTCGGCCAGCTCCAGCAGGTTGCCCAGCTCCACGGCCTCCAGCAGATCCGTGTTGAAGCGCTTGCCCTTGTCCTGGACGGACACGTTCTTGTAGCGCTCGCGCAGCTCGGCGATCTTCTCGACGGCCGTCTTGATGGTCTGCTCGGTGCGGAACACCATGACGTTGGCGTCCATGGTCTCCTGCAGCTCGCGGCGGATGTCCGCGACCCGCTCGTTGCCCGTGGACTCGCGCAGGCTCTCGACCAGGCCCTCGACGAACGAGGCCGGGTTCTCCGGCAGCTCGACGAAGTCGGCCTTCGCCGAGTACTCGGCGGCGGCGATGCCGGAGCGGCGCCCGAAGACGTTGATGTCGAGCAGCGAGTTGGTGCCCAGCCGGTTGGCGCCGTGCACGGAGACGCAGGCGACCTCGCCGGCGGCGTACAGGCCCGGAACGACGGTGGTGTTGTCGGCCAGCACCTCGCCCTCGACGTTGGTCGGGATGCCGCCCATCGCGTAGTGCGCGGTCGGCTGGATCGGAATCGGGTCCGTGTAGGGCTCGATACCGAGGTAGGTCCGCGCGAACTCCGTGATGTCGGGCAGCTTGGCGTCGAGCTGCTCCGGCGGGAGGTGCGTCAGGTCGAGGTAGACGTGGTCGCCCTCGGGACCGCAGCCGCGGCCCTCGCGGATCTCCGTGTAGATGGAGCGGGAGACCACGTCGCGGGAGGCGAGGTCCTTCATGACGGGCGCGTACTTCTCCATGAAGCGCTCGCCGTCCTTGTTGCGCAGGATGCCGCCCTCACCGCGGGCGCCCTCCGTGAGCAGGATGCCCATGCGCCAGATGCCCGTCGGGTGGAACTGGAAGAACTCCATGTCCTCCAGCGGCAGCCCGCGCCGGTAGCAGGCCGCCTGGCCGTCGCCGGTGAGGGTGTGCGCATTGGAGGTCACCTTGAAGAACTTGCCGGTGCCGCCGGAGGCGTAGATCACGGCCTTCGCCTGGAAGATGTGGATCTCGCCGGTCGCCAGCTCGTAGGCCACCACACCGGCGGAGTGCTTGACCCCGTCGACCTCGGTGATGAGCTGGTCGAGCACGTAGAACTCGTTGAAGAACTCCACGCCCTCCTTGACGCAGTTCTGGTACAGCGTCTGGAGGATCATGTGGCCGGTGCGGTCCGCGGCATAGCAGGACCGGCGGACCGGGGCCTCGCCGTGGTTGCGGGAGTGCCCGCCGAAGCGGCGCTGGTCGATGGTGCCGTCCGGGGTCCGGTTGAACGGCAGGCCCATCTTCTCCAGGTCGAGGACGGCGTCGATGGCCTCCTTCGCCAGGATCTCGGCGGCGTCCTGGTCGACCAGGTAGTCACCGCCCTTGACCGTGTCGAAGGTGTGCCACTCCCAGTTGTCCTCCTCCACGTTCGCCAGCGCGGCGGCCATACCGCCCTGCGCGGCGCCCGTGTGGGAGCGGGTGGGGTAGAGCTTGGTCAGCACCGCCGTACGGCTGCGCTTGGTGGCCTCGATGGCCGCGCGCATGCCCGCGCCACCGGCGCCGACGATGACGGTGTCGTACTTGTGGATCTTCATGAGGTGTCGTCAGCCCCGGCTCTAGCGGATGTTCGGGTCGAAGGTGAAGATCACCAGCGTGCCCAGCAGGATGGTGAACACCGTGGCGGTGTACAGCAGGCCCTTGAGCCACAGTCGCGTGTTCGGGCGCTCGGCGTAGTCGTTGATGACGGTACGCAGGCCGTTGGCGCCGTGCAGCATCGCGAGCCAGAGCATCAGCAGGTCCCAGACCTGCCAGAACGGGGACGCCCAGCGGCCCGCGACAAACGCGAAGCCGATCTTGGAGACGCCGCCGTCGAGGACCAGCTGGATGATCAGGTGGCCGATGACCAGGACGACGAGCACCACGCCGGACAGGCGCATGAACAGCCAGGCGGCCATCTCGAAGTTGCCGCGGGTGGAGCGCGGGGTCCGGCCGGTCCGCTTGCGCGGCGGCTCGATGAGCGGCGCCGGGTTGTCGACGTCGTATCCGTCGGACTGCGGACCCGTCTCGACGGGACCGATCGCGGAAGAGGTGTCAGCAGACATACCGGCGTCAGCCTCCGAAGACTTCGCGTGCGGCGTGACCGAGGACGGGGTACAGGGCGCCCGCCATCAGCACGATCCAGATGCCCATCACGGTCCAGAGCATCTGCTTCTGGTAGCGCGGACCCTTCGACCAGAAGTCCACGGCGATGACCCGGAGGCCGTTGAGCGCGTGGAAGAGGACGGCGGCCACCAGGCCGTATTCGAGCAGGGCGACGATCGGCGTCTTGTAGACGGCTACGACCTTGTCGTAGTCCTCTGGCGAGACGCGGACGAGAGCGGTGTCCAGCACATGAACGAACAGGAAGAAGAAGATGAGGACGCCGGTGACTCGATGAGCCACCCAGGACCACATTCCTTCCCGGCCGCGGTACAGCGTTCCAGCCGGCACGGAAGAACCCTCCGGGAGCGGGGACTGGGGCCTGCCGGCTTGGGTTGTCGGTCTGGCCCGGCCGGGTACGGTCCACCGGCCCCGGCCATCGTAGCGACGCTTTGTCGGTTCGTTCGCGCGGGGTCCTCCGGTGTGATCAAACCGGCAATCAAAGAGCCACGGACGGACTACGCCGACGGGGGGTGCGGGACGGTCCCGGAAGCCCTCTCCGGACGGGCGGCCGGGGGCGCGGGGCGGTGCCGGACGGCGGGCTGCCGGGCGGCTTCGGTCCGGTCGGGCGGAGTGCGGCCGTCCGGGGGAGGGGCGCGGATGGGCTGGGGATTTACCGGGCTTAACAGGCTTACCGGGCCTGGTTCGGGCTGCTCGGCGGGGTCACGGGTTCCCCGGGCGCGGCGGATCCACCGGACTCACGGGACTCATCGGACTCAAGGCACTCATCGGACTGACGCGACTCACCGGGTGCGGCGGCCCGGCACCGCGGGACCGCTCCACGGCCGCGGCTCCGGTTCCGTACCTCCGGCGGCGAGCTGCCGCAGCCGGGCCCGGGCGAGTCTGCGGAGCTGCTCGGCCGCGATCTCCCGCTCGTGCTCCGGTTCATGGGTCAGGCGGAGCCGGATGCCCGCGAGGACCTGGTCCACCTGCTCGTCCGGCCGGTAGCCGTCGAGGCTGATCACGAACGTGTGCCCGAATCTGGTCTCGTAGGCGTCCTGGGCGGCGGCCAGCGCCATCAGGACGTGCGGCCCCGGGGCGGCGTCCGGATGCGGGCCGGTGGGGTACTCGTCGGCCAGCGCCTCGGTCAGATCGCCGGGTCCGAGGTCGTAACTCGCCTCGTCGGCGGCGGCCAGCAGGGCCCCGGTGTCCGGGTACGGGCGGTGGGCGGCCACCCGCTCGGCCCAGCGGGTGCTGCCGCAGCAGGCGAGCAGCGCGGCGACGGCCTCCTCCTGCGGCGCCTGGTTGAGCCGGGTCACCCCCGGTGCGGTCCGGCGCCCGTCCGGCGCGCTCTCCGGTGGCCGTACGCCCCCGGCCGTCCGAATCTGGTGCGGAGCGCCGCCCGTGCCCCGGGACGCCCCGGTGTCCCGCGGTCCGCCCGCGGCCCGGGGGCTGCCGGTGGCCTGGGCGGGTAAGACCGCCCGGGGCCCCCGCAGGGCATCCGGCAGACCGGTCCCGGTTTCGGCGTCGCTGAACAGCGTGGGCTCCTCGGGGCGGAGAACGGCAGGGGGTGCCGTGAGCGTCATCGAGTGCTGGTGAGGGAGGGGCGAATGGGACACAACGCTATCCAGGTGTACGAGTGGACGTCCGACGGATGCGCGATTTTCACCCGGACGGGAGGGTTTCAGACCATGTGATGGACGGAACATGGGCAGATCTTGACGCTCCTGACTGAATGGACGACGACGAATGAACGGCCGTGGCGTGCACGGGCGACGGAGCGGCTGAGCGGGGTACGGACGGACGAGGCAGGAGGCGGCGGAGTGATAGGCAACGCGGGAGCCCCACGGATACGCGGCACGGCCCTCGGGGCCGTACTCCTCACCCTCGCCCTGGGCGGGTGCACGGAATCCGGAACAGCCGGCCCGGACTCCGGTACCGGAACCGCACGGACCTCCGCTTCACCGGTCTCCTCGCCGACGGTGCCGGGGCCGCCGTCGCCCGGTACGGATCCCCGGCGGGCCCTGTCGACGGCGCCCGCGACCGTGCCCGCCGTCGCCCGGCACGATCCCGCCCGCGGCCCCGGCTGGAAGCCCGGCCCCGGTTCCCGGGTCGTCGTCGCCCCGGGGGCCGGGCGGCTCGCCGACGAGGCCGGACTGCTCGCCCGGGAGCTGGGAATCCCGTACGCGGGCACCGCCCCCGTACGGACCGGTGACATCGAACTCGCGGTGGACGCGGAAGCCGCGGCCGGACCCGAGTCGTACACCATCAGGACCGGCGGCGGCCGGACCCTGATCACCGGCCGCGACGAGGCCGGCGCCTTCTACGGCACCCGGACCGTGAAACAGGCGCTGCGCTCCGGGGGAGCGGTCCCGGAGGGCACCGTCACCGACGCCCCGGCCCGTCCCCAGCGCGGGCTGATGGTGGACATCGCCCGCAAGCCGTTCAGCGCACGGTGGATAGAGGACCGGCTGCGCGAGGCCGCCGATCTGAAAATCAACCAGTTCGGGCTCCACTTCTCCGACGACCAGGGGTTCCGCATCGAGTCCACGACCCACCCCGAGGTCGTCTCGGCGGAGCGGCTGACCAAGGCCGAGGTCCGCCGGATCCTGGCGCTCGCCGCGTCCCTCCACATCACCGTGATCCCGGAGATCGACTCCCCGGGCCATCTCGGCGCGGTGCTGAAGGCCTATCCCGGACTCCGGCTGAAGGACGCGGCCGGACGGCCGGTGCCCGGTGCCGTCGATATCGGGAATCCGGCGTCCGCGCGGCTCGTCGACGAACTCCTCAGGGAGTACGCGGAGCTGTTCGACGGCCGCTACTGGCATCTCGGGGGCGATGAGTACCAGGCGCTGACGAGGAAGAACCCCGAGGCGTCCTTCCCGGCGCTGGCGGCCCTGGCCCGGGAACAGTACGGCCCCGCGGGGCGGGTGGCGGATCTGGCCACCCGGTGGGTGAACGACCGGGCGGCCGTGGTGCGCGCCCTCGGCCGGGTGCCCAAGGCGTGGAACGACGGCTTCTTCCGCGGCGGCCGGGTCGCCGTCGACCGGGACGTCCAGGTGGAGTACTGGACGGGCAAGGAGATCGGGGCCCGCCCGCCGGAGGAGTATCTGGAGGAGGGGCGTCCGGTGGTGAACCTCAACGACGAGTACCTCTACTACGTCCTCGGGGAACCCAACGACTTCACCTACCCCACCGGCCGGCGGATCTACGAGGAGTGGACCCCGCTGGTGCTGCGCGGCACCCGGCCGGTGCCCGGACGGTACGAGGGGCGGATACTCGGCGCCCGGTTCGCCGTCTGGTGCGATCTGGCGGGCGCGCAGACACCGGAACAGGTGGCCCGCGGAATCGCGCTGCCGCTGGCGGCGACGGCCCAGAAGGTATGGGACGAGCGGGCCCCGGCACGGAGCTGGCCGGAGTTCGAGACCCTGGCCCGGCGCGTGGCCGGATCCTGACCCCTGCGGAGGTCTGCTCCCGCCCTGCCGTACGGCTCCGAGGGCGGGCCGCCTCCGCGGGAGACACCGGTTGCGGGCACGCAGCCCCAGGTACGCAGGCCTTGCCTTTCCGGGCCGGTGCAGGACCGGGGCCGGTTGATGGTGCAAACGTCCGCTGCGGTTCGCGGGGCGTTCCCCCACCGGACGGCGGGGACCTCGTTTGGACGCCGAGCCGACCGGAGGCGTACCGTCCGCACACGCCCGTGGCCGGAAGACGACGTGTCGTCAGGGGAAACGGACGTGGTGTCGTCGTACCGCTGTTGCTCTCTGGGGGCCGGATCCATGACTCTCTGCTCCAACTGCCGACGGAACACCGCCGCGACCGCGCAGCACCGGTGCGAGCAGTGCGCGGCCGCCGCCGCGGTCGCCGGACAGCCCGCGGCCGCAGCGCGCGGAGACGGCGCCGCCCCCGCGTCCGCGCCCCTGGCCCGCCCGGTCAAGGTGCCCCGGGCGCTGGCGTACGCGGTGATCGTGCTGCTCTGCATCGGCGTATTCGTCGACCTCTTCGCGATCCGCTCCTCGTTGCTCATGTGGGAGGCAGCCGATGGCTTCCGGAATGCACCCCTCTCCGTCACCGAGGCGGACGCCGACCACGCGGACGCTGTCATGGCCGTGGCGATCCTGCTCAAGGGGCTGGCGCTCCTGGGCACCGGCATCCTCTTCATCGTGTGGTTCGCCGCGGCCCGCGGCACCGCAGCCCTCCTTGAGCCCCGTCTCACGCGCTGGGGCCGCGGCTGGGCCGTCGGCGGCTGGTTCATCCCCCTGGCCGGCCTGGTCATTCCGCGTCTTGTCGCAGGCGCCATCTGGGAGGCGAGCCGACGGAACCCGGACGAGGCCGGCGGAGCCCAGCGGTCGACGATCCTCACCCTCTGGTGGATCCTCTTTGTGTTCGGACTGCTGACCTGGCAGGTCAGCTTCCAGCGCTACCGCGAGGCATGGACGATCGACGAAGTGGCCTCCGGCGCCGGGTGGCTGCTGGCCGCCGGCATCATCAATATCGCCGCGGCCGTCCTGGCAATCGTCGTCGTACGGAAGATCACGAGCATGCAGTCGGAGAAGGCGGCCGCAGCTGTCAGGGACCAGTACTCGCCTCTGCCGCCCTGGCCGCCGCTGTCCCGTAACCGCTGACGCACCGCCGCGAGGCCGGGCCGGTGCCCGGCAGTGCGGGCCCGCCCGGGGGAGTGCGGGCCCACACCGCGTCCCCGGGGGCTCGAACGGAGCGTCACAAGGCATCCGCAAGCCACTCTCCGGGTGGCCCGAATGTAACAGAGCTCCGGCGTAAGTGTGTACGATCCGGGCCGAGTTGGCGGAGGAACAGGGGGTAAACCATCACCCCGCCCTCACCGGAGCGCCGCCCCGGCCCGTCCGGGCCATGGCGTTTCCCCCTCCGAAGAGAGTAGTTTGCGCCACCAGTGCGCTGATGGAGTGAGCGGCCGATGCCGCGAGGGGAGGCGTCCCGTGACGTCCGAAGGCCTGAGTGACCTGAGAGAACTCATGGTGCGTGCCGATGAACGCGCCCTGGCCGCGAGCGGGGTGGCCTGTCTGGAACGCTGCCTTCCGCTGCTGGGTGACGGGGCCGCGGGCCCGGAGGCGCTGCGCCCGCTGTGGGCCGGCCTCGCCAACGGCCCGGCCCACTGGGCCGTACGCCTCGCGGAGGCACGGGAGCTGCTGAAGGGCCCGCCGGAGCGCGACACCGGGGCGGGTGCGGACCCGGCGGAGGCGGACGACGCGGCCGGTATCGACGCGGCCGACGCCGTACGCGCCATGCTGGACACCGCCCCCGCCGCATGGTCGGCGGCCCCGCTGCGGGCCTGGGCGGGCGACTGCTCCGTCACCGCCCTCGCCCTCCACCGCCGCCTCGGCGCCGGCCCCCTCGACGACCCCGCGACCCCGGCCGTCGACCCGCTCTCCACGGGCGAGCTGCGACGGCAGATCCGGATGCTGCAACTGCTGGCCGCGGGCGAGGGCCCGTCCGGACTCCGCCAGGCCCTGAACGCGGCCACCGAGGGCCGCCGCGTCCTGGCCGCCGCCCTCTCCCGCCGCGCCCGCGGCACCGGCCGCGCCTGACCGGAAGCGGGGTGCGGGGATTCCCGGGGCCGCTCTCGGCTCCCGGCGAGTAACTCCAGTACGACGGATTCCGTCGAAGTCGATGTGTACAGAGGAGTCGGGGAAGCCTGCTGGGTGAGCCGGATGACGTCGATGGGCCTCTTCCCGGCCTGGCCGACCGCCGTGACGACCTCCTCGTCGTCGTCGATCTCTGCACCCTCTGCAGCATCTGATTCACAGATCTCTGCGGTGTCTGAGCCAGGCTTGGGCCGCTGCGTCCACCCGGGCCGTCCAGGGGTCGGACTCCCCGGCGGTGATCTCGGCCCAGAGGTTGGCGTTGGCCACGGCGAAGGCAGTGACGGCGGCATCCGGTGCGTTACGGAACGCGGGAACCCGCCGGGCCGTCCGTTCCGCTGCGAATGGTCGGTGCCGGCCGGCCGCGATGAGCCAGATGACCCAGTACGCGGCATCCAGCCAGGCGGCTCCGCGGGTGGCCCAGGCCCAGTCGACCAGTCGGGCCCGTCCATCGGCGACGATGACGTTCTCGTTGTTGAGGTCGGTGTGGCACAGGGTGTTCCCGCGGAAATGATCGAGGTCCGAGGCCGATTCCGCGTAGCTGCCGAGCCGTTGCTCGGCGAGACGCAGCTCAAGCCCCTCGTCGGCCTGCACGGTGGACAGGTGGGTCAGGAGACGAGCCACCAAGGGGAGGTCGACCGAGCCCGGACGGTAGTCGGCATGGTGTCCGTCGATCGCGTCGAAAACGTTCAGGTCCCAGCCGTCCGCGACCTCGCGCCAGCGGAGGCCCGGCCCGGCGGACTCGGCGACCAGTGAATTGATCGACGCTTCACGGGCCTGGGTCCATACCCGTGGATGGTCCGTACGCATTCCCTTGACGTAGAAAGCGCCCTGGGACGTGAGGACGCGAGCAGCGACATCGGAGTTGAGCCCGCCAGAGGCGTTGGTGATGCCGATGATGGGCCCGAGCCGCTGGGCGAGTGCGGTCAAACGGCCGACGGGCAGCTCTTCGAGAGGGACGCGCGCGGTAGCCACGAAGGCACCGTGCCACAAAGAGGGGCGCCGGGCCCGCCTTCCTGACGGGCCCGGCGCTGGTTGTCACCTTCAGTTGTAGGGGTTGTCGTCGCCACAGCCGGTGGCCGCGTCGGAGGCAAGTGCTTCGAGATCGTCGACAACGACGGCCTCAAGTGGCTCCTCGGCAGGAGGTGGAGGACTGCTGATCTCTAGAGAGAATGCCGTCATGCTCGGTCGTCCTTCCTTCCGTGTTGGCAGTACTTTTCGAGTGGTGCCTTCGCAGCCTGGAAAGCCTTGGCCATGGGGCGGCAGACCCGGCAGGTTCCCGAGAGCGTGCAGCCCCGGCACTCTCCGGTGCGAAGCATTTGGGCATCAGCGATGCCGGGAAGGCGCATCAGGCCGTGGACGCCTTCGCGCATGAGGTCGATCGGATTCTCGCGTCCGACCTTGCACATGGTGGCCTTGCCCCAGGGGTCGGCATGGAAGAAGGTGTGCCCTGCCGGGCAGCCGGTGAAGACGGGAGCGCGGTCACCATGACCAGGAGCCTGGGTAGCCAGCGGATCGGCCCGGCCGTCGTAGGTCGGCGAAATGCTCGCGTACTCCTTGTACGACCGTGCATATTCATGGGCGATCTTGCGCATGGCATCGAGTTCGTGAGTGTTGTCCTTGGTGACGACGAGCGCGATCTCGACAGCGATGCCGGCGTTCCGTGCTGCGCTCAGCCCGCGCATGACCAGGTCGAACGCTCTGGGTGTGCGAGTGACCGCTCTTGCGGATTCCTTGCTCGCGCCGTAGAGGGAGACCACGACCTTCTGCGGAGGGTGGGTGCACAGGAGGTCGATGATCTTTGGATCGTGAAGCCGCGATCCGTTGGTGAGCAGGTCAAGGAGCAGGCCGAGCCGAGACGCGTACGCCCAGGCGCGGTGGAAGTCACGGTCGATGGTGGGCTCGCCGCCGGTGAACTGGAGCCACAGGGCGCCCGAGTCCCGAATGATGTGCAGGAGCCGCTTCTTGTCGTCCCAGTTCAGGCCCTCGAAGACACGCTGCGCGAGGTAGCAGTGCTCGCAGTTGAAGTTGCAGCCCTTGTTGATCTCCCATGTGGCCCGGCTGTACCCAAGCACGGAGGAGGGCCGGATCAGGACGGTCTCGGCGGTTGCCTGCCCGCCGAGGTCGAGCCCCCAGGCGGCCTCGGCCTTGTCGGACAGCCATGCCGGGACCGGAGCCCGGCTCTCCGCTGCTGACTTCAGCGTGTGGAACTGCGCGGCGGGGAGCAGAATACCGCCGGGTGCTCCGGGGCGAGCCACGATGTACCGAGGGCCCTGCTGGGCCGCTATGAGCTGATGCACCGTTCGGGCTTCCTCTCGTGCGGGTACAGGCGGTTACACGTTGCTGCACGCAGGTTCGGAAACTGTGGTGGCAGGGGATGGGGTCAAGAGTCGAGGGAATCGGTGCGCTCGACATCGCGGTCCACCATGAATTCAAGTTCGGCAATGCAGTGTCGGCATGCGTACATAGCGGCTGTCCTGCCTGCTGCAGACACGGGGCCTATCCAGATCACGGGTACGCCCGGACGGCGGCAGTAGAGCCAGCAAAGTCCTGATTCCCAAAGGCGGCCGTCGAAGTTCCGAGAGTTGCCTGGCGGATCCAGGGCGGTTGCTCCCAGTTCCTGTGAGCTGTCGCGAGATGGCACGATCAGCATTCACGCTCAGTGGTAGGGGACGCGACCAGATCCGCCCACACGATCTTTCCCCAGTGGTGTTTCTCGCAGCCCCAGGCGTGGCTCAACTCTCCAATGATGCGGAGGCCGCGCCCCGTCACATCGTCCTCGCAGGAGGCGCGCTCCTCCGGTAGAGCGTGGGACTCGTCGGCCACGCCGATCCTCACGGTGCCCTCGCCACGCCGTTCCACGTCGAGTGTCAACCGATGGCATCTCGTGTGGCGGACGACGTTGGCCACGAGCTCGGTCACGACTTGCTTCCCGTCTTGCTCCAGCCCTGACAGACCCCATGCGCTCAAGGCGGTGCAGACCAGGGAACGGGCCTGGTGCGCAACGGCCGGCGAGAGGGGAAGGGGCCGGCTGTAACCGGGAGTGCCTACCGCCTTCGCGCGGAAGGTATCGGCTGGCCCCTCGCCTAACGGCGGCAGTGGGGTACTGCTTTGGCGCGTTGTCATGTCGGCCTCGGAAAGGGTCGAAGGGGTTTTTCGCTCTCAGATGCGGCCGGAAGCAGGGCCTACTGGGAGGGCGCCCCGGTGTCGGGGTTGCCCGCACGGGGAATCCGGCGATTCCGCAGAGTTACGGACCGTCATGACGAGTGTGCACGCGCAGAACGAAGGTCGCAAGCTTGGGGTATCAATCCCCAAGTAAAGTATGGTTGTTCGCATTCATGGGGTGCCCGAATGGTCGAGCTCCCCACCCGAGTGAAAGATTGCCGACCCCGTTTGCTTGTCGCCCGCACCCGGATGGGGACGTTCCGCACCCTCAAGGGGGTGCGAGATACCCGCCGGTTGAGAGACCATCAACCCAGCGAGAGAGTGAGTCCGCGATGCCGACCATCCCCCTGGTTCCAACTGTTCGCAGGCGAAGGCTCGGAAGCCAGGTTCGGCGCTACCGCAACGACGCCGGCATGAGCGCAGAAGCTGCGGCCAGGGCCATGGGCTGGGATCCGGGCAAGCTGTCGCGGATCGAACATGCCAAGGCGGCGCTTCAGCCGAAGGACGTCGCGCCTCTGCTCGCGCTCTACGGAGTGACCGAGGAAGGAGCGGTTGTCGCACTGGTGGCGATGGCGAAGGACGCAGGCAGGAAGGGCTGGTGGACCTCGTACAGCGATGTGGTGGCATCGTCCTACGCGGACCTCATCGCCCTGGAGGCGGATGCCGAGAGCATTCGAGAATGGTCGCCCTATCTCGTGCCCGGGCTACTCCAAACCCCTGCTTATGCTCGCGAAACCATTGCGGCGCACGCTCTTACTCGGACTCCGCAGGAGGTTCATGCCCTCTCGGAGGTCCGAGTGGCCCGGCAATCGGTCCTCAGCCGCCCGGGCGGTGAACCCCTGCGCTACGTTGCGGTCATCGGTGAGGCGGCCCTGCATCAGAGGTTTGCCAGTCGGCCGGAGACGATGCGAGACCAGATCCGGCGCCTCATCGAAACGACCGAGGTCCCCGGAATCACCATTCAGGTCATGCCGCTCGACGCCACGCCGCACCCGGGTGGAGCGGGCGGCTTCAGTCTCTTCGGGTTCGCCCCGCCCCTGCCCGGGGTCGTACAGATTGAGAATCTGAAGGGAACCAGCTACGCCGAAGGTGACGAGATCCGGTTGTTCGACGACGCCTTCGGGCGCATCGTCGGCGCCGCGTTGTCAACCGATGATTCGCTGGCTTTTCTGCAAGGAATGGAGAAGAGGTACTACAGATGAACAAGTCCAGGCCGGTGCTCCTCGCGAAGGATTTCCCCGAAGCCAAGTGGCGCAAGGCGAGTGCCAGTGCAGGTGAGGGGAACTGTGTCGAGGTTGCAGAGTGTTCAGCGAGTGGCATCGACCTGAGAGGTGTCATAGTTCGCGACTCGAAGAATTCGACCGGCCCTGTGCTTCTCTTTGATTCCGTTGCCTTCGCGGCCTTCATTGCCGGTTTCGCTCAAACCGACTGCTGCTCGGTTCCGCGCTCGTAGTCCGTTCGGTTCGTCGCCGACGCTGCTGGTGGTGCGCCCGTGACACCGGGGTGGGCCACCGGCAGCCGCGTGACGCGGTGCAGCTGCCCGGTCCGGACCGGGCGGCATCGCCGGATCGTCCGGCGGGGAGAGCCGAACCATGCGCAGACGAAACGTCCTTGCCGCCTCCGGCACCGCCGCGGTCGCGCCGTCGTGTCCTCGACCACCGCGAACGCCGCTGCCGTCGCGCCCCCGATCAACCCGAAGCTCACGACCCGCGACCCCCAGGCGTCACTGAACGCCCGG
The DNA here is from genome assembly GCF_003932715.1 of Streptomyces tsukubensis. Classification (NCBI taxonomy): domain Bacteria; kingdom Bacillati; phylum Actinomycetota; class Actinomycetes; order Kitasatosporales; family Streptomycetaceae; genus Streptomyces; species Streptomyces tsukubensis. Next base: position 5,050,095 of record NZ_CP020700.1, read on the forward strand.
GCCGTAATCCGGGTTCGTCGCTCAAGGACTTCAGCCAGGTCCTCACCCAGGTCACGGGCCGGCGCCCCGGCGATGTCGCCGGCTACCCGCCCGCCACGATCACCACCGACCAGGCGTGGTTCGATCTGGTCGTCGACCGGGCCGCCGACACCCCCCAGTACCGGGCGCTCCTGGCTGACCTGGAGATACTCGCGGCCAACCTCTCCTACTTCGCCGCCTACGACATCCTGGTGCTGCTGCGCCCGTACCACGAGATGAACGGCGCCTGGTTCTGGTGGGGCGGCAAAACGCCGGCCTCCTACAAGAAGCTGTGGGCCATCACGTACGACTACCTCGTCAAGACCAGGGGCCTCCACAACCTGATCTTCGTCTGGTCCCCCAACGCCTGGACACCCAACGGGAACAACGTGCCCTGGAACTACTACCCGGGCGCGGATCGCGTGGACGTCGTCGCCGTCGACGACTACAACGCCCGGTACGGCTCCGGGGGCGGTACGCCCGAGAGTCCGGACTACACCAACATCTACTACCGGGGGCTGGCCGACTACGCCAAGCCCCGCATGCTCGCCGAGACCGGGTACGTCCCGATCACCGCCCGTACGGACACCGTCCCCGCCACCAACGCGCTCGACGCCAGCCCATGGGTGTGGAACGTCTGGGGGACTGGCTCACTTCAAGGAACTCGAACGCGGACGTCAAGGCCACCTACTACGCCGGCGGCCAGGTCCGGACCGGGGGATCCGGCACGGGCCACGGCCAGAACTTCGACTGGGGTTCGATCCACGCCCACTGACCCGGTCCGGGTGCCCGTACGTGTGAGACACCCCTCACGCGGTCGCGCCGCCGAGCGGGCCCGGGGAGCCGCGCCGGGCGCGGTCGGGCGACAGCGGTCCCGGGAAGGCCGTGGACGGCGGTCGGCGCAGGGGTCGCGCGATTGCCCGCCGGGCTGCCGGACAGGGCATCGCCGCAGGCCGGAGCCGTAGAAACACGGAGACGACCGGGACCACCACCCCCCACAGGAGAGGCCCCGGTCGTCGTCCGCAGGGTCCGCGGTACGGCCCCGTAACCCACTCTGCGCCGGGCGGGCCATTTCTGTCACAGCCCTTCCGTACAGACTCGTCCGGAATATTGTTGCAAGTTGTACAAACCATGGACGGGGCGCCTTGCCACGACGTAGCGTGCTGGTCTCGTAGGAGTGCTCAGGGCAGAGCGGTACAGCACTGACCAGCGAATCCGAACAGGTACAGGTAGAGGTTGTGCTGGGGGACGACGCGGAGCTGACCACCGCGGTGCTCGCGGCGCAGAACGGGGACGAGTGCGCGTTCCGTTCTGTGTACCGCGCGGTGCACCCGCGGCTGCTCGGCTATGTACGGACGCTCGTCGGCGAGCCGGACGCCGAAGACGTGACATCCGAGGCATGGCTGCAGATAGCCCGTGACCTCGGACGGTTCAGCGGCGACGCGGACCGGTTCCGTGGCTGGGCCGCACGGATCGCCCGCAACCGGGCGCTCGACCACATCAGGATGCGGGGCCGGCGCCCCGCCGTCGGCGGCGACGAGTCCGAGCTCACCGGGCGGGCCGCCGAATCCGACACCGCCGACGAGGCGATGGAGGCGCTCTCCACCGGGCACACCATGGCGCTCATCGCCCAGCTGCCCCAGGACCAGGCCGAGGCGGTGGTGCTGCGGGTCGTCGTCGGGCTCGACGCCAAGAGCGCCGCACACACCCTCGGCAAGCGCCCGGGGGCCGTCCGAACCGCCGCTCACCGCGGGCTGAAGCGGCTGGCCGAGCTGCTCGGCGCCGACGATGCGGAGGGCGTCAGTCCGGACCCCTCGGGGCAGCCGTCCGTTCCTTCCCGCCGGGCCGGGAAACCGTCCCACGGCGCCGCGCGCGCTCCCGCGGACCCGGCCGGGTCCGACGGGCTGAGCGCCTCGGCCCGCTCCGCCCCCGGCCGCGCCGACGGGGCTGTCCGCAGCCTCGACGGCGTACCTCCGCAGCGCAGCCGGGACCAGGGGGCGACGGCGTCCGCCGGTGTGACGCATTCCTGGTGGCGGACGCAGAAGGACATGTGATGGCCGACGACCGGAACGAGTGGCTCGACCAGGTGACGGCGGAGCGTCTGATGCGCGGCGAACCGGTCTGTAATTTCGGCGAGCTCGGCGAGCTCGGCGAACCCGCACGCGCCGAGGCCGCCCGGCTGGCCGGGGCGCTGCGTTCGGTCGCCGCCCCGGAGACCCGAGGCGCACAGCACCCCGGTGTCGAACTGCCCGGCGAGGCCGCCGCCGTGGCCGCCTTCCGCGCGGCGACCGCCGCCGGATCCTCCGACTCGGGAGTCGTCCGGCTGGCGCCCCGGGCTCCGGGGGCCGCCCGGGAACCGCGCAGATCCCGCCGGGCCGGATACCGGGGGAAGCTGAGCGCCCCGTTCCGGCTCGGGGTCGTGGCCGTCGTGGCCGGTTTCGCCTTCGGCGGGGTCGCCGTCGCGTCGGGAGCGGACTTCCTGCCCTCTCCCTTCGACGGAGCCGACCCCTCGGCGACGGGTACGTCCGTGTCCGCAGGGCCGGGCGAGCTGCCCGACGCCACCCCCCGTACCCCCGGCGGCCCGGCACCCGAGGGCGTACCGCCCGGCGTCACCGGAACGCCCAGTTCGTCCCCCGCGCGGCCGGTCGAGGGAACGGGCATCGGCGCCCCGCCGAAACCCGGAGTGAAGGGCGCCTCCGCCCAGCGGATGGTCAAGGCCTGCCGCGAATACCGGGCCGGGGCTCCCCGGCCCCAGGTGCGGGCGCTGCTGGAGCGGATGGCCAAGGACCCGGCGCAGGTGCCGGCGTACTGCGGGGCGGTACTGGCCGCCGGCGCGGATACCCATCCGGGCGCGGGCAGCGGTGTGAGCCGCGGCAGCCAGGGCCAGGCCAACGGCGCCGGAAACGGAAACGGAGCCGGTAACGCCAACGGCGGCGGCAAGGGCAAGGGCAAGAACAAGGGGAACGGGAAGGGCAAGGGGAACGGCGGCGGTCAGGGCGGTGCCCCGGGCGGCCTCCAGGGAATCCAGGGCGGGGGCACCGGTGCCCAGGACTCCCGGCCCGGAAACGGCAACGGAAACGGAAACGCCAACGGGCACGGCCGCGGCAACGGCGGACCGCCCCACCACCACGGCCGCGGCGGCGATCTCAAGGCCGGGCAGGGCGCGGGCGCACAGAGCACGACGGAGCAGTGGGGCGGGACCCCCGGCCGGACGGATACGACGAGCGGATCCGGCACCGGTACGGACGCGACCGGCAGCCCCGGCACCACCATCGCCCCCGTCGAGCTGCCGCCGACGATGCTGGTCTGACGGCCGCCACCCCGGGACCGGGGCCCCAACAGCCCCACCCCTCAACGGGAGTGACCACCCCTCCCACACGCCCCCGAGCTGCGATTTTCCGATGATGTTCGTGGTGCTGTGACATTTCCGAGCACCGTGGCGCTGTAGAGAGTGAGCCGACTGGTCATCGGCGAGCGCCATAAAGCCGGGGGTTCCCCCCGTACCTACGGCTTGGCGCACCGGCGCGGGCGGGACACGTTCCCCCGGTCCCGCCCGCGCCCCTTCTTCTCCCCTCCCGGATCTACGGTCACCAGTGGACGACGACCTTGTCGCCGGTGCGGACCTGGTCGAAGAGCGCGGCAACGGCCGCCCGGTCCCGGACGTTGACGCAGCCGTGCGAAGCCCCGCGATAGCCGTCGGCGGCGAATTCGGCGGAGTAGTGGACCGCCTGGCCGCCGCTGAAGAAGAGGGCGTACGGCATCGGGGTGTCGTACAGGGTCGAGACGTGGTCGCGGGACTTCAGGAAGACACTGAACACGCCTTCACGGGTCGGGGTGTACTGCGAGCCGACGCGGACGTCCATCGTCGACCGGACCGTGCCGTCCACGATCCACGACAGGGTGCGGGCCGTCTTGCTGATGCAGAGCACCCGGCCGTCGAGGCACCGCGGGTCCGGCTTCGCCTTCGGCTTGTCGACGGTCCTGCCGTCCAGTTCGGCCCGGGTCGGCCGCTTGGTCATACCGAGCAGTCTGTCCCAGGTGACCGTGGTGACGGAGCCGGTCGACGGCAGTCCCCGTTTGCCCTGGAAGCCACGGACCGAGGCGGCGGTGACCGTTCCGTAGAAGCCGCTGGGCCTGGTGTCGAACCAGCCGATCTGCGCCAGCCGGGCCTGAAGCTCACGCACCCGGTCACCCCGGTCGCCCTGCCGCATCAGCACCGCGCCGCCCGTCTCCCGCCTCTCCCCTTCCCCTTCTTCCTTCTTCCCCTTCGTCTCTGTCGTTCCGGGGGCAGGAGTGGGCCGTTCGGACGGTGTCGCGCTCTCGTCTCGGGGGCGGCCGTCGTCCGAGGGCGACGGTACGGCGGAGACCGCGTCGCCCGGGCCGGTGCCGGCCGCACCGGGCGGCCCGTCCGCGGCCCGGGCCGAGCAGCCCGTGGCGAGCGCGAGCACCGCGGTCGCGGCCAGTGTCCTGCGTACAACGGTCCTGCTCGTCATCCCGTCCCCCTGCGTCGCCGTACCCCGCCGTGCCCGCTGTGCCCCTGTGGTTTCCTCTTCCGAGGATGCCCGCCCGGCCTGCCGGGTTGCGGGTTCCCCAGCATCATGGGGACGACGGGACGGAAACGACACCCCGCGACCACTGAGGAAGCGACTCCGACCGAATCCATTCGGAATTCGATCGCATCAGGACGGTGGCGGTGGTGAACGGACGACCTGCGGACCGGAGGCGAGACGGACCATGGCACCTGCACACGCATCGGAGTCCGGGCTGCCGTTCGAGCCGGTGTACGGCCCCGAGGCCCTCGCTGACTGGGACCCGGCGGCCAGACTCGGCGTACCCGGCGGCTACCCCTTCACCCGCGGGGTGTACCCGACCATGTACACCGGCCGCCCTTGGACCATGCGGCAGTACGCGGGCTTCGGCACCGCCGCCGAGTCCAACGCCCGCTACCGGCAGCTGATCGCCGACGGCACCACCGGCCTGTCCGTCGCCTTCGACCTGCCCACCCAGATGGGCCACGACTCCGACGCCCCCCTCGCGCACGGCGAGGTCGGCCGGGTCGGGGTCGCCGTCGACTCCCTCGACGATATGCGGGAGCTGTTCGCGGGCATCCCGCTGGACCGGGTCTCCACCTCCATGACGATCAACGCCCCGGCCGCGCCGCTGCTCCTGCTGTACGAACTGGTCGCGGAGGAGCAGGGCGTACCCGGGGACCGGCTCGACGGCACGGTCCAGAACGACGTGCTCAAGGAGTACATCGCCCGGGGGACGTACATCTTCCCGCCGGAGCCGTCGCTGCGGCTGACCGCCGACACCTTCCGCTACTGCAGCGAAAGGCTGCCGCGGTGGAACCCGATCTCGGTCTCCGGCTACCACATGGCGGAGGCCGGGGCATCGCCCGTGCAGGAGGTGGCGTTCACCCTGGCCAACGCCGTCGCCTACCTCCGTACCGCGCTCGACGCCGGACTCACCGCGGACCGGCTCGGGCCCCGGCTGTCGTTCTTCTTCGTGGCCCGCACCACCTTCCTGGAGGAGGTCGCCAAGTTCCGGGCGGCCCGCCGGATCTGGGCCCGGATCATGCGGGACGAGTTCGGCGCCCGGCAGCCGAAGGCCTGGATGCTGCGGTTCCACACCCAGACGGCGGGCGTCCAGCTCACCGCCCAGCAGCCGGAGGTCAATCTGGTACGGGTCGCGGTCCAGGCGCTCGGGGCCGTACTCGGCGGCACCCAGTCGCTCCACACCAACGCCTTCGACGAGGCCATCGCCCTGCCCACGGCCCACGCGGCACGGCTCGCGCTCCGGACCCAGCAGGTGCTGGCGTACGAAACGGACGTGACCGCCACGGTCGACCCCTTCGCCGGGTCGTACGCGGTGGAGAGCCTCACCGACGCGGTGGAGGAGGCAGTCGTGGCCCTGATGGGCCGCATCGAGGAGCTGGGCGGGGCGGTCGCGGCCCTCCACCAGGGCTTCCAGACCGGGGAGATCGAACGGAACGCGTACCGCATCGCCCGCGAGACCGACAGCGGGGAACGGGTCGTCGTCGGCGTCAACCGCTTCCGCCTCGGGACGGCCGACGAGGAGCGGTCGTACGAGCCGCTGCGCGTCGACCCGGCCATCGAGAGCCGGCAGAAGGCCCGGCTGGCCGAGCTGCGGGCGGCCCGGGACGGCCGGGCGGTCACGGAGTCACTGACGGCGCTGCGCACGGCGGCCGAAGGCTCCGCGAACGTGCTGTACCCGATGAAGGAGGCGCTGCGGGCACGGGCGACGGTGGGGGAGGTCTGCAACACGCTCCGGGAGGTCTGGGGAGTCCACCGCCCGGCCGCCGGAACCTGACCCGGAACCCGCCCGGGCCCTGCCAGACCACCCCCCCGACCAGCCCGAAGAGAGTTGTCCACAGCCCTGACCGAATTTCGGACCCGTGTGCGAAACTGCTCGGCATGCTGGGTGTAACCGATCTTCCGACCTTCCTGGCGGGACTCGTCCTGATCGTCCTCCTCCCGGGGCCGAATTCGCTGTACGTGCTCTCCGTCGCCGCCCGCCGGGGCGTGCGTACGGGCTACCGCGCCGCGGCCGGGGTCTGGGCCGGGGACGCCGTGCTGATGGTCCTCTCGGCGGCGGGCATCGCATCCCTGCTGAAGACGAACGACCTGCTGTTCGGCATCGTGAAGTACGCGGGCGCGGGCTATCTCACCTGGCTGGCGTTCGGCATGCTGCGGGCTGCCTGGTCGATGTGGCGCGGCCGCTCGGAGCCCTCCCCGGAGGAGACCCGCGAGGAGGCGTCCCCCCAGCCCGCGGAGCGCCCGTTCCGCCGGGCCCTGCTGATCAGCCTGCTCAACCCCAAGGCGATCCTGTTCTTCATCGCCTTCTTCGTCCAGTTCGTCGACCCCGGCTACGCCTACCCGGCGCTCTCCTTCGCGGTCCTCGGCGGACTGGTGCAGATAGCCAGCTTCCTCTACCTCACCCTCCTGATATTCACCGGCACCCACCTGGCGGACGCGTTCCGCCGCCGCCGCAGACTCTCCGCGGGCGCCACCTCGGCGGCGGGCGCACTCTTCCTGGGCTTCGCGGTGAAGCTCACGCTGAGCAGCGCCTGACCCGGAGCCCGGAAGAACGCGGTCCTACGGCGAGTACTTCCACACCAGCAGCAGATACCCGCCGTACGCGGAGGACAGCAGTACCACCGCCCCCAGCACCGTGTACGCAGCCCGGGGGCGGGCCGTGGCCAGGGCCCTTGCCAGGGGGAAGAGCAGCGGGAAGGCCGGGAGCAGGAAGCGGGCCTTCGAGTGGAAGTAGCCCCCGCCGTCGAAGGTGGAGCCCCACCGCTCCTGGAGGCGGAAGTAGCCGTCCCAGCGGCCCGCGCGGTAGCCGACCCGGACGAACCAGAAGAACCAGCCCAGCGGGGCGATGAGGATCGCGGCGGCGAGCGCGGTCCGGCCGCCGGTCCCCCTCCGTACCGCCGTGAACAGAGCCCAGGCCGCGCAGAGCACCACCGAAACGAACGGTGGGAAGTCGGTCAGCCGTCGAGGCGGGCACCCAGGTCCAGAACCCGTTCCGGAAGGTAGGGCGAGGAGACCGGGACCCGCCAGCCCATCCGGCGTACATGGCAGACCAGGGCCAGCGCGTCGAGGTCGAGCACCGCGTGGTTCGTCTCGGCCCGGTCGCCGGGCGCATGACGCTCGCGATGCGCCTCCAGGGTGTCCGCGAGGGCCAGGGCGAAGCCCTCCCGGTCGCCCTCCACCACCTGGGAGAGCAGGACCACGGGCGGTGCGGGCCAGTGGTGCGGGTCGTAGCCGCCGGACGCCAGCGCCCGGTCCATCGCCGGGACCGGATCCGCGCCCCGCAGATAGTCGTGGAGGGCGGCCCCGTACGCCGCGACGGTCGTTACGGGGTCCTCCTCGGTGAAGACCCCGGGCTCCACCAGCACACACGCCGCCAGCGCCGCACGGTCGCCCGTGACCAGCGCCAGCGCCACCGCCTGTTTCCAGAAGCCGGGCTCCCCGGCCGCGTCGGGCCGGGCGGGCAGCAGCCGGGTGGTCCCCGCGACGGTGACCGGCAGTTCGCTCCCCTCCGGCGCCCGCGCCAGCCGGAACGCCCCCGCGCCCGCCTCCGCCGCGATCCGCAGGACCCCCGGAAGGCCCGGGTGCCGGCCCGAGGCGTCGGCCGCGACCCGGTGCAGGAAGACCGAGAGGAAGCCGTGCGTCAGATGCTTCAGCGCCTGCGCCGCCTCCGCCGGATGCTCCCGGGGATCGCGGAACCGGGCCAACTCCCGCCCCAAATAGTCCTCGAAGGCCGAGATGTCCTCGTTCCGCGCGTACGGATGCTCCGGCCGGTCCACCACCAGGGGCCCGGCGGCCAGCGCCGCCACCGCGTCGGAACACTTGTCCCGGCCGTACGCCTCCACCCGCCCCCGCCGCGGCCGGAAACCCGACACCGGACCGTACGGCAGATAGGCGGACTCCACCGCGGGCACCCAGCCCTTCCAGCGGACCGCCATCGCCGCGAGCGCTATCGCCTCCAGCGGGAGCAGCCCGGCGAGTGTGGGGCTCGCATACGACGCCTCCACCGCCCGGTGCTCCAGCAACTGCGCCGCCAGCGCCCGGGCGAACCCCGCCTCGTCGTCCGCCGCCAGCGCCCGCAGTGTCACCAGCGCCGCCCGGTACTGGCGGCCGAGGGCGGGGTCCGGGTCGAGCCGGTCGCAGAGCGCGGCGATCAGCCGGGCCCGCTCCGGTCCGGGTCTCGCCTCCGGCCCGCCCTCCGTATGTCCGTGGACGTGGATCAGCAGGGCATGGGCCAGCGCCACGTCCGGCCGGGCCTCGTGACCGGCCAGCGGGGCGGCCGTGGCGACGAAGAGCGGGCCGTGCTCGTCGGCGGTGCCCGCGATGTACGAGAGCAGGAACGCCGTCAGCCAGACACCGGGCCGCGCTGCCGCCGGGCGGCCGGGACCAAGACCGGGACCGAGGCCGGGTCCGGGACCAAGACCGGGACCGGGTCCGTCACCGGAATCCGGCGGATCCCCGATCACCGAACCCGTGTAGCCGATCCGGAACCCGCCGCCCCGGCCCGAGGCCAGCGCGACCGACCCGACCGCCGCAGCCGCCGCCGACTCCACGGCGGACCGGGCGTCCCGGTCCGTCAGCCCCGGGTGGGCGACCGAACGCGCCGCCGCATAGCCGAGCAGCGATTCGGCGACCAGCCGCCAGCCGTCCGCCGGACGCGGGCCCTGCTCCACCGCCCGTACGTCCCGGGCTATCCGCTCCGCGAATCCATTGAGCACCCCGGCCACCGCCGCCGGCTCGACCTCATGACGCTCGATGCGCATGGCCGCCGCCCCCCTGGCCTCCCGGCCCTCTGCCCCTGTGCGTGCTGTGCTGCCCGCCGCGCTTAGTGGATCTTGGTCAACAGCATAGGAAGGCAGCCGGATCCGGTGTCATCACGGGTGGCGCCACGGTCCGCACCGGCCCTTCCGGTCGCGGTCCGGCCACGATTCGGCCGCAGGTCGTACGGGCGTCCCAGCGGCGCTGTCCGGACCCGGACGGCCGGGTCATCCTGGGCGCTCCGGTGCGAGCGTCGAGGGGGACGACATGAAGGTACGACGGGGAATCGCCGCACTCTGCCTGGTGATCGGAGTGGGACTGACGGCGGGCGGCTGCTCGATGCCGTTCAAGTTCCTGGTCGCCGTGTGGATCGGCGAGGACGGCAAGCCGGTCGCGGAGATCCGGCCGTGCGAGGGGGACCGGGCGTACTCCCTGGCCCTGGGGAGCCGTCCGGACGTTGAACCCGCCACCGCGGGGACGCCCTCCGGGCCGGTCCCCGACGCCCTCCGTGAGACGTCCTGGCACGTGGGCCATCGGGACGGCGTCACCTCCGCCGTCTTCCCGCTGTTCTCACCCCCGGCTTCCTGGCAGGTGAGGGCGCGCGGGCCGCAGGAGCTGCGGCCGGGCTACCGCTACTCCCTGAAGTTCCGGTCCATCGAGGGGCGACGGTCCGCCTACGACGCCCGAGCCCGCTTCACCGCCGAAGACCTCGCCGGCCTGAAGCCGGGAGAAGTCTGGGACGGCGATGCGGTCACCCGGAAGGAGTTCGAGGAGCGGGCCGAGGAATCGTGCTGACCGGCCCCGCTGCCGGACCCGCCCTCAGCCCTCCTGCTCCGCCACCCCCCACGCCACCGCATCCACCAGCGTCGCGTTCCCCCCGCACACCACAAGCCCGATCCGGGCCTCCGCGCCGACGCGGTCGACCACCCGGCGGGCCGCGGGCAGCAGACAGCCCGCCGCCGGCTCCGTCCACAGCTTGGCGTGCTGTGCCATATCGGCGACGCCCCGCACCGCTTCCGCGTCGGAAACCACGATCACGTCCTCGACCAGCGCGGCCACATGGTCGTAGGTCAGCCGGGACACCGAAGGCGCACTGAGCGTCGTCACCAGCGACGACAGCTCGACCGGCACGGGGCCGCCCGCCGCCAGCGCCCGGGACATCGACTCGGCACCCGCCGTCTCGACGCCCCACACCCGGACCTCCGGGAGCAGCGCCTTCAGCGCCACCGCGACACCCGAGATCAGACCGCCGCCGCCGATGCTCACCAGGACGTCCGTGGGGGCCTGCGCGCCGCTCGCCGGAAGGTCCTCGGCGAACTCCAGCCCGACCGTGCCCTGCGCCGCGATCACCAGCGGATCGTCGAAGGGGTGCACCAGGGTCATCCCCTCGGTGCGCAACCGCTCCATCAGCGCGAACGCCTCCGGCATCGTCTCCGTGAGCCGGACCTGCGCGCCCGCCGCCTCCGCCGCCGCGACCGAGCGGGCCGAGGCCGTACGGGCCATGCAGACCGTGGCCTTGATATCGAGCATCCCGGCCGCCACGGCCACCGCCACGCCGTGGTTGCCGCCGCTGACCGCGACCACGCCCGCCGCACGCTGCGCGGCATCCAGGGACAGCAGCTTCGCCAGCGCCCCCCGGGCCTTGAAGGAGCCGGTGCGCTGGAGGAGTTCCAGCTTCGCGACGACGGGGACCCCGAGCAGATCCGAGAGCCCGGGGGAGACCACGGTCGGCGTGCGGACCAGCCGCCCCTCGACGAGCCGGGCCGCCGCGCGTACATCCTCGATGCCAATCATGGCGCCATCCTCGCACCGTCGCACCGAACGGAACCCATCCGTCCGGGACAGGCGAGCCGTTACCGGGGCATTACGGAGTATTCCGGGGCCGGCCCCGGGCCGTTCCCCGGGCCATTTCCCGTACCGTCCCGTCCCCGGGACATTCCCCGTGGCCTCCCGAGGCCCCCTGACCGTCCCCTGGCCGTCCCCGGACCGCCCCCGCGCCGTCTCCGGAGGCGGCCCGGACCGTCCCCCGGTACCGTCGGAAAGAGGCGTGAGCTTACCCATACGAGTGCGTAACCATGCGTGCGCGACTCTTTTTTCTTCCCCTATCAGGTTGAACTTTTGTTGATCAGTGGTCAGTTGACCCCCTCCTGGGCCTACTCTTCAACAGGTGAACCAACTGATGTCCCGAGAGTCCGAAGCCGATCTGCCCGGGAGCGTCTCACTGCCCGGCACGCTGCCCGAAGCCCTGCGCGCCGAGCTGATCGCGTTCCGCCGCGACCTCCATATGCACCCCGAGCTGGGCAACCAGGAGTTCCGCACCACCACCGCGATCAAGAACCGGCTCGAAAAGGCCGGGCTCGCGCCGCGCGTCCTGAGCATGGGCACCGGACTCGTCTGTGACATCGGTTCCTGGGACGGCGTGACGCCGATGCTGGCGCTGCGCGCCGATATCGACGCCCTGCCCATTCCCGATACCAAGACCTCGGTGGCGTACCGCTCCACGGTTCCGGACCGGGCCCACGCCTGCGGCCACGACGTCCACACCACGACGGTCCTCGGCGCCGGGCTCGTCCTCGCCGAGCTGGACCGCGCCGGGCTGCTGCCCGCCCCGGTCCGGCTGCTCTTCCAGCCCGCCGAGGAGGTGCTGCCGGGCGGTGCGCCGGACGCGATCGCCTCCGGTGTCCTCGACGGCGTCGGACGGATCATCGCGGTCCACTGCGACCCCAAGGTCGACGCCGGATACATCGGTCTCCGGCCCGGACCGATCACCTCCGCCTGCGACCGGCTGGAGATCACCCTCGACGGGCCCGGCGGCCACACCGCCCGCCCCCATCTCACCACCGACCTGGTCACCGCCGCCGCGAAGATCGTCACCGAGGTCCCGGCCCTGGTGGCCCGCCGGGTGGACGCCCGCTCCGGGCTCGCCGTGACCTGGGGCCGGATCGAATCCGGCCATGCCTGCAATGTGATCCCGCAGCACGCCGAGCTCTCCGGAACCGTACGGTGCCTGGACCTCGCGGCCTGGCGCGAGGCGCCCGATCTGGTGCACGCGGCGATCGACGAGGTCGCCGCCCTCCACCGGGCCAAATCGCAGATCGACTACATCCGCGGGGTCCCGCCGGTGGTGAACGACCCGGCGGTCACCGACCTCCTCCGGGCCGCCCAGTCCGCCCGCCGCGGCGCCCACACGGTCGAGGACACCGAGCAGAGCCTCGGCGGCGAGGACTTCTCCTGGTATCTGGAGCACGTACCGGGCGCCATGGCCCGCCTCGGCGTCCGCCGCCCCGGCGACACCGTCCGCCGCGATCTGCACCGGGGCGACTTCGACGTCGACGAGGAGTCGATCCGGGTGGGCGTCGAGCTGTTCACGGCGGCTGCCCTGCTGAACGCGCGCGAGGAGAAGGACGAGGAGGAGGGCGGAGAGTAGGGCGAAGAGCAGGAGGAGTAAGGACGACCGAGCCCCGCCGGGGAGGCCCGGAGCCGTCGATTTCCGGACACGTTGCGATGTGCGCCCCTTCGGCCCCGGCGGCCCCCCCGGGGCCCGTACACCCCCTGTCACTCCTCCGGCGCTCGCCGCACCCCCGTACCCCGCTCCGTCACCGCTCCGTCACCCTCCCGACCAGTGAACGCGACGATCCGATAACGACTCATGAACGGGTCTTTAACCGGCATCTACGCGCGTTACGATCGCGGCGAAACCAGCGCCGGAAGAGGCGCTTTCGGTCAGTCTCGAAGGGACCCTCCTCTTGCGCCGGGTATCCAAGATCACCGCCGCGGGCATCACGGCCGCGGCCCTCGCCCTCACGGCCACCGCGTGCGGCGAGTCCTCCACCGATTCCAGCTCCTCCAGCTCGTCCTCCAGCGGGACCGCGGGCAAGCTGAAGGTCGGCGCGGCGTACGACGTCGGCGGCCGCGGTGACAACTCCTTCAACGACTCCGCCGCGCGCGGCCTGGACAAGGCCAAGGCCGACCTGGGCGCCGAGGTCAAGGAGCTGACCGCCAAGCACGGCGAGACCCCCGCCGACCGCGAGGCGCGTCTGGTTTCGCTGGCCGAGGGCGGTTTCAACCCGGTCATCGCCGTCGGGTTCGCCTACAAGGACGCCGTCGACAAGGTCGCCGCCAAGTTCCCGAAGACCACCTTCGGTCTGGTCGACTCGGTCTCCGAGGCCAAGAACGTCGACAGCATCGTCTTCACCGAGGAGCAGGGCTCCTACCTCGCGGGTGTCGCCGCTGCGCTGAAGTCGAAGGACGGCAAGGTCGGCTTCATCGGCGGTGTCGACCTTCCGCTGATCAAGAAGTTCGCGGCCGGCTTCGAGCAGGGCGTCAAGGAGACCAAGCCGAGCGCCTCGGTCCAGATCCAGTACCTGACCACCGGCACCGACCTCTCCGGCTTCGGCAGCCCGGACAAGGGCAAGGCCGCCGCGCAGGGCATGCTCGACAAGGGCATCGACGTGGTCTACGCGGCCGCGGGCGGCTCCGGCGCCGGCGCCATCGAGGCCGTCGCCGCCAAGAAGGGCACCTGGGCCATCGGCGTCGACTCCGACCAGGCCAAGGACCCGGCCCTGTCGAAGTACGCCGCCTCCATCCTGACCTCGGTCGTCAAGAACGTCGACACCGGTGTCTTCGAGCTGTCGAAGTCCGTCAAGGACGGCAAGCCGCTGGTCGGCGTCCACACCTACTCCCTCGCGGAGAACGGTGTCAGCCTCACCACCACCGGTGACCACCTGAAGGACATCCAGGCCCAGCTCGACGCCGCGAAGAAGAAGATCGTCGACGGCCAGATCAAGGTCAAGACCACCATCTGACCGAAGCCGCCGATCAGGGTCCGGGGATGCGGCCGCACCGTTCCTCCGGGCCCTGATCCACGCGGTGTCCCATGAACTCCGCGGTGTTCCCGGCCCCTCCCGGGAGCACCGCTCAGGGGCCCTCAACGATTTGGTGGCGCTACGCGCGTAGCATCTACCGGCCGCCGTAAAGCACGGTAGTTTTCGCCACCACACCCCCGCCCGTCCCGCCCCAGCTCCTCCTCCGCTCCTGCCCAGGGAGAGTGCGCCATCAACGCGTCCAGCAGCCCCCATGCCGTAGAGCTCCGCGGCATCACCAAACGATTCCCCGGAGTCGTGGCCAACCACGACATCGACATCACCGTGCGCCGCGGTACCGTCCACGCCCTCGTCGGCGAGAACGGTGCCGGAAAGTCCACCCTGATGAAGATCCTCTACGGCATGCAGAAGCCGGACGAGGGCACCATCACCATCGACGGCGAGCAGGTCTCGTTCCACAGCCCCGGCGACGCGATCGCCCGCGGCATCGGCATGGTGCACCAGCACTTCATGCTCGCCGACTATCTGACCGTGCTGGAGAACGTGGTCCTCGGCTCCGAGAAGCTGTACGGCATCGGGGACCGGGCGCGCGCCAAGATCAAGGAGATCTCCGACGCCTACGGCCTCGGGATCCGCCCCGACGCGTACGTCGAGGACCTCGGCGTCGCCGACCGGCAGCGGGTGGAGATCCTCAAGGTCCTCTACCGCGGCGCCCGTACCCTCATCCTCGACGAGCCCACCGCCGTCCTGGTGCCGCAGGAGGTCGACGCGCTCTTCGACAATCTGCGGGAGCTGAAGGCCGAGGGCCTGACCGTCATCTTCATCTCGCACAAACTGGGCGAGGTGCTTTCGGTCGCCGACGACATCACCGTCATCCGGCGCGGCACCACGGTCGGCACCGCCGACCCGGCGAACACCACCTCCAAGCAGCTCGCGGAGCTGATGGTCGGCAGCGAGCTGCCGTCGCCGGAGACCCGGGAGTCGACCGTCACCGATGTCCCGATGCTCACCGTGGACGGGCTGCGGCTGACCGCCACCGACCCGGACGGCGTCGTCCGTGCCGTCCTCGACGGCATCGGCTTCACCATCCACAAGGGCGAGGTGCTCGGCATCGCCGGTGTGGAGGGCAACGGCCAGTCCGAACTGGTCGAGGCGGTCATGGGCATGCGGACCGCCGACACCGGCACCGTCACCCTCGACGGCGCCGACATCTCCCACACCCCGACCCGCAAGCGGCGCGAGGACGGCATGGCCGTCATCCCCGAGGACCGCCACCGCCACGGACTGCTCCTCGAAGCACCGCTGTGGGAGAACCGGATCCTCGGCCATGTCACCGAGAAGCCCAACAGCAAGGGCCCCTTCCTCGACATCAAGGCCGCCCGCGCCGACACCGAGCGGATCGTGCGCGAGTACGACGTCCGTACGCCCGGTATCGACGTCACGGCCGCCTCCCTCTCCGGCGGCAACCAGCAGAAGCTGATCGTCGGCCGCGAGATGAGCCACGACCCCAAGCTGCTGATCGCCGCCCACCCCACCCGTGGTGTGGACGTCGGCGCGCAGGCCCAGATCTGGGACCAGATCCGGGCCGCCCGCAGGGAGGGCCTCGCGGTGCTCCTGATCTCCGCCGACCTCGACGAGCTGATCGGCCTCTCCGACACCCTGCGGGTGATGTACCGCGGCAGGCTCGTCGCCGACGCCGACCCCGCGACGATCACCCCGGAGGAGCTGGGCTCGGCCATGACCGGTGCCGCCACCGGCCGTCTGGAGCACTCCGAAGACGGCGGCGACCAGACCCCCGCCGACGAGACCCCCAGCGCCGGGCGCGACACCGACGGGGGAGAGGACCGATGAAGAAGTTCGACAAGGAGCGGGTGCTCCTGGGGCTCGCCGCCCCCCTGCTGGCGATCGTGGTCGCCTTCCTGGTCACCGCGCTGGTGCTGACCGCGACCGGCAAGGAGCCGTTCAACGCCTTCAGCATCATGTTCGACTACGGCTCGAAGTCGGACAGCCAGGTCTACATCGTCAACAAGGCCACGACGTACTACCTCGCGGGCATCGCGGTCGCCATCGGCTTCCGGATGAACCTGTTCAACATCGGAGTCGACGGCCAGTACCGCCTCGCGGCCTTCTTCGCCGCGGCCCTCGGCGGCGCCCTGACCCTGCCGGGTCCGGTGCAGATCCCGCTGATCATCCTCTGCGCGATGCTCGTCGGCGCCATGTGGGCCGGTATCGCCGGTCTCCTCAAGGTCACCCGCGGCGTCAGCGAGGTCGTCTCGACGATCATGCTGAACGCGATCGCCACCGCGATCATCGGCTATCTGCTCCAGCAGGGCCGGCTCGGCCACCTCGACCAGGCCGGTACCAAGGTCTCCACCAAGCCGATCCCGGAGTCCTCCCGCTTCTTCGAGTTCCCGACCCAGCCCGCGCCCGTATGGGGCTTCATCGTGATCGCCGTGATCGTCGGTGTGGCGTACTGGTTCACCCTCGCCCGTACCCGCTTCGGCTTCGACCTGCGCACCGTCGGCCAGTCCGGCTCGGCGGCCCAGGCCAGCGGCGTGAACGTGAAGAAGATGGTCATCACGTCCATGCTGATCTCCGGCGCCGCCGCCGGTCTGGTCGGCATGCCGACGCTGCTCAACGACAGTCACGAGTACAGCGGCGACTTCCCGGTCGGCATCGGCTTCACCGGTATCGCCATCGCCCTCCTCGGCCGCAACCACCCGGTCGGCATCGCGCTCGGCGCCCTGCTCTGGGCGTTCCTGGAGCGCGGCAGCGGCCAGCTGGAGTTCCAGGGGTACGACAAGGAGATCGTCGGCGTCATCCAGGGCGTCATCGTCCTGTGCGTGGTCATCGCCTACGAAGTCGTACGGCGCTACGGCCTCAAGCGCCAGCAGCGGCAGGTCGGCGCCAAGCTGGCCGCCCAGGCCCGGGCCAACGGCACCGGCAACAACGGCAACGGCAACACCGACAAGCAGGAGGTGTCGGCGTGACCGCCACGGCGACCACGACTCCGCCGCCCGCCGCCCCCCGGGTGAGCGGCGGCAAGGGCGGACGCACCCGCCTCTCCTTCCCCATGATCCTGCTGATCATCGCGGGCGCGCTGGTCGCGATCTCCGCGGTACGGGTCATCACCGGGGCCGACGACATCACCTCCTCCGGCCTGATCAGCGCCTCCCTCGCGCTCGCCGTCCCGATCGGCCTCGCCGGTCTCGGCGGACTCTGGGCCGAGCGGGCGGGCGTCGTCAATATCGGCCTCGAAGGAATGATGATCCTCGGCACCTTCTTCGGTGCCTGGGCCGGCTGGCAGACCGACCCGTGGATCGGCGTGCTCGCCGGTGTGCTGGGCGGAATGTTCGGCGGACTGCTGCACGCGGTCGCCACCGTCACCTTCGGCGTCGACCACATCATCTCCGGTATCGCGATCAACATCCTGGCGCTGGGCATCACGACCTACTTCGCCAAGCTCTGGTTCAACAGCGGCGAGGCCGCGGCCAAGGGCGGCAGCCCCAAGCAGTCGCCGCCGTCGGACGATATCGCCACGGTGACCCTTCCCGGCCTCTCGGACCTCTTCAAGACCATCGAGAACAAGGAGTGGTTCTTCGTCTCGGACGTGGCGGGCATCCTCGGCGGTCTGGTCACCGATGTGTCGCTGCTGACGATCGTCGCGATCCTGCTCTTCGTCGGCACCTTCGCGGTGCTCTGGAAGACCGGCTTC
Organism: Streptomyces tsukubensis; assembly: GCF_003932715.1. Lineage (NCBI taxonomy): Bacteria > Bacillati > Actinomycetota > Actinomycetes > Kitasatosporales > Streptomycetaceae > Streptomyces > Streptomyces tsukubensis. Next base: position 5,067,962 of record NZ_CP020700.1, read on the forward strand.
GGACTGCGCCTGCGCTCCTGCGGCGAGAACCCGATCGCGGCCGAGTCCCTCGGCGTCAACGTCTACAAGTACAAGTACATCGCCGTGATCATCTCCGGTGGTATGGCCGGTCTCGGCGGCGCCTTCCTCTCCCTGGTCACCTCGCACATCTACAACGAGGGCCAGACCGGCGGCCGCGGCTATATCGGCCTCGCGGCGATGATCTTCGGCAACTGGCGGCCCGGCGGGCTCGCCATGGGCGCCGGTCTCTTCGGCTACGCCGACGCCCTCCAGCTCCGCAACGGCGGCCAGTCCGTGCACGCGCTGCTCCTGCTGCTCGTGGTCGTCCTCGTCGGCCTCGCGATCTGGAAGTACTACCGCAAGGCGTTCGTCCCGGCCGCGGTCAGCGCCGTGATCGGCGCGGCGGTCCTGGTCTGGTACCTCGGTACGGACACCGTCCCGACCGAGTTCGTCACCGCGACCCCGTACATCGTGACGCTGCTGGTCCTCTCGCTCTCCGCGCAACGGCTGAGAATGCCCAAGGCGGACGGTATGCGCTACCGCAAGGGGCAAGGCAAATGACGGCTCCGGCCGCCGGGCCGGACACGTTCGACTGGGAGCCCCTGCGGGTGCGGGCGCGTGAGGCGATGGCCCATGCGTACGTCCCGTACTCGGACTACCCGGTCGGCGTGGCCGCCCGCGTCGACGACGGCCGCACGGTCACCGGCTGCAATGTCGAGAACGCCTCCTACGGCCTCTCACTCTGCGCCGAGTGCGGGCTGATCTCCCAGCTCCAGCTCGGCGGCGGCGGCAGACTGACCCACTTCACCTGCGTCGACGGCCGGGGCGAGAGCCTCGTACCGTGCGGCCGGTGCCGTCAGCTGCTGTACGAGTTCGGGGGCCCCGAGCTGCTGCTCGACACCCCCGGGGGCATCGTGACCATGGCCGAGCTGCTGCCGCAGCCGTTCGGCCCGGCCCATCTGGCCTGAAGCAAGCGCGGCCCCCTCTCCGATTCTCCGGGGAAGGGGCCGCGCGGCCTTTTCCGGGCCCGTACGGCTGCCCCTGCCACCCGGCCCGCTCCGGCCGGCACCCCCGGCCATCCACCGCAGGCGGAACCCCTACCCCCAACACCCTCTCCGCCCCGCACCATCACGCACCACAGGAGGAACACCATGGACGCCATCTCCGTCATCCGCACCAAGCGCGACCGCGGCGAACTCTCCGGTGAGCAGATCGACTGGGTCATCGACGCCTACACCCGCGGTACGGTCGCCGACGAGCAGATGTCGTCCCTGGCGATGGCGATCCTGCTCAACGGCATGAACCGGACCGAGATCGCCCGCTGGACCGCCGCGATGATCGCCTCCGGCGAGCGCATGAGCTTCGACTCCCTCAGCCGCCCCACCGCCGACAAGCACTCCACCGGCGGCGTCGGCGACAAGATCACCCTGCCGCTCGCCCCGCTGGTCGCCGCCTGCGGCGCCGCCGTACCGCAGCTTTCGGGCCGCGGTCTGGGCCACACCGGCGGCACCCTCGACAAGCTGGAGTCCATCCCGGGCTGGCGGGCGCTGCTCTCCAACGAGGAGATGCTCCGGGTCCTCGACTCCACGGGCGCGGTGATCTGCGCGGCCGGTGACGGGCTCGCCCCCGCCGACAAGAAGCTGTACGCGCTCCGCGATGTCACGGGCACCGTGGAGGCCATCCCGCTGATCGCCTCCTCCATCATGTCCAAGAAGATCGCCGAGGGCACCGGCTCCCTGGTCCTCGACGTCAAGGTCGGCTCCGGCGCCTTCATGAAGAACCTGGAAGACGCCCGGGAGCTGGCGTCCACCATGGTCGCCCTCGGCACCGACAGCGGGGTCCGTACGGTCGCCCTGCTCACCGACATGTCGACCCCGCTGGGTCTGACCGCGGGCAATGCCCTGGAGGTCCGCGAGTCCGTCGAGGTCCTCGCGGGCGGCGGCCCGGCCGATGTCGTCGAGCTGACCCTCGCCCTGGCGCGGGAGATGCTCACCGCCGCCGGACTGCCCGACGCCGACCCGGCGAAGGCGCTGGCCGACGGTTCCGCGATGGACGTCTGGCGGCGGATGATCAGCGCGCAGGGCGGTGACCCGGACGCGGAGCTGCCGGTCGCCCGGGAGCAGCACGTCGTGACCGCCCCCGCCTCCGGTGTCCTCACCCGTCTCGACGCCTACGACATCGGTCTCGCCGCCTGGCGTCTGGGTGCGGGCCGCGCCCGCAAGGAGGACCCGGTGCAGGCGGGCGCCGGTGTGGAGCTGCACGCCAAGCCGGGCGACACCGTCACCGAGGGGCAGCCGCTGCTGACCCTGCACACGGACACCCCGGAGAAGTTCGGCTGGGCGCTGGAGCCCCTGGCGACGGCGTGCGACATCGCCCCGGCGGGCACGGCCTTCACCGCGAGCCCGATCGTGCTGGACCGCATCTCCTGACGGCCGATGAATCCGGGCCAGGTCTCCGGTCCATACCAGCGTGAAAGCGCCGGACATCGACGGATCGGGGACCGTGACCCATGTGCCCAAGCACCTCCACCACCAGCAGCAGCACCGAAGGCCCGGTGATCGTGCGGATCGCCGGGCGGGTGCTCCCCGCCGACGTACCGAGGCTCTGTACGGAGCTGAGCACCAAGCTCGGTAACAGGGCGGCGGGGGAGGCGGTGTGCGACGTACGGGAGCTGACGGGCGCCGATCTGACCACGGTCGACGCCGTCGCCCGGCTCCATCTCACCGCCCGCCGCCTCGGCTGCCGGCTGGTTCTGCGGGGCACCCCGGCCGAACTGCTGGCGCTGCTGCACCTGGTCGGCCTGGGCGCCCTCGCGCAGACCGGCTAGCCCTCCTTCGCGGGCTCCGGCTCCAGCCGGGCCGGGAGGTCGAAGAGGGGGAACCAGCGGTCGGTGTCGAGGAAGGAGTTGATCCCCGCGATCTTGCCGTCCCTGATGTCCATGACCATGAGCGCCCACGGCACATGCCCGCTGCCGTCCTCCGCCTCGTGGTAGTGGGCGAAGGCGGGCATGCCGTTGGCCACGGTCGGAACGAGGCGGGAGCCGCGGCAGACCGAGCCGACGCCGAGCATCCAGCCCACGATGTTCTCGTGGCCCTGGAGCCAGAGGTCGTAGGGCGGCATGGAGAGCGTGGCGTCGTCGTGGAGGACGGCGGTCAGCGCCTCCATGTCGTACCCCTCGAAGGCGGCGACATAGCGCTCCAACAGCTCCCGCTGCTCCTCGTCGAGCGGATCGGCGGGATCGGAGGCGGCGGGCGGGGATTCGGCGAGCGTGGCCCGGGCCCGCTGGAGCGCGCTGTTCACCGAGGCGACCGAGGTGCCGAGCAGCTCGGCGACCTCGGACGCCTTCCAGGACAGCACTTCGCGCAGGATCAGCACCGCGCGCTGCTTCGGCGGCAGATGCTGGAGGGCGGCGACGAACGCCAGCCGGATCGTCTCCCGCTCGACGGCGGTGTCCGCCGGGTCCCCGGCGGCGGGCAGCACCCGCCCGTCCGGCACCGGCTCCAGCCAGGTGGCTTCGGAACGGGCGGTGAGCTGCGCCTGGGCCACGGGCGTCGGACCCGACAGGTCCATCGGCCGGGCCCGGCGATTGCCCGCGTTCAGCATGTCGAGGCAGACGTTGGTCGCGATCCGGTACAGCCAGGACCGCAGTGACGAACGTCCTTCGAACTTCTCGACGCTCCGCCAGGCGCGGACCATCGTGTCCTGGACGGCGTCCTCCGCCTCGAAGGAGGAGCCGAGCATGCGATAGCAGTAGCCGGTCAGCTCCCGGCGGTACCGCTCCAGATCCGCTTCCAGGGTCTTCGTCCCGCCCCGGGAGCTCTCCCCGTCGCCCTTGTCCGTCGTTGCCAGATCACTCATCGGGTCCACCCCTGTACCCATCGGCTCCAGTACTGCGGAACCTACAGGAGGGCACCGACACCGCGGCTCAGGTTCCGGGCTTCTTGCCCCAGACGAAGACGTCGTCGCCGTTCCTCAGCATCGTCCAGTACTTCTTCGCGGCCGCCGGGGTCATATTGACGCAGCCGGCGGAGCCGGGCGGGCTGTAGATCGGCTTGGTGACGGAGTGGAACGCCTGCCCGCCGTCGAAGAACTGGGCGTACGGCATCGGCACCTTGTAGAGGCTGGAGAAGTGGTCGATGTTCCGCCAGTAGATCTTCTTCAGGCCGGTACGGGTCTCGGCGCCGTCCCGTCCGGTACGGATCGGAACCGGGCCGTACGCCAGCTTCTTGCCGTCCTGGATCCAGCTGAGCTGACGGGTCAGGTCGACACAGGCGATCCGGCCCTTGTTGGTCGGGCACGCGCCGGCCTTGTTCGGGTTGGTGCCCGCGGCCTTCTGCGCCAGCATCGTACTCATCGTCCGCCAGGTCACCGGGCCCGCGACCCCGTTGTTCGGGGTGATCCAGTGCTTCTTCTGGAAGGCGGTGATCGCCTTGCAGTCCGCCGACGACTGCTTCCCGTCGACCTTCAGCTTGAGGAACTTCTCGACCTGCTTCTGGTACGGCCCCGGCTTCGTCGAACACGAAGCGGCCTGCGCGGTGCCGGTCCCCATCACCATCGTCAGCGGAACGATCATTCCCGCGAGTCCCAGTGCGACGCCCGCGCGCCTGCGTGTCCGGGCCATGGTTGGTCCCCCCTCGAAATCCTTTGCAGCCGGCCTTTTTGGGCGGCTCGCCTGGTATGACGAGGACCAAGGGGGAGTAGTTGTAGGGAAAATGTCTCGGTTCGGGTACAGCGGGAGGCATCGGCCCGGAGGCTGCGTCCACAGCCCGCCGGACCGACGCCCGTTGAGTGCCCGCTCGGTGCCCGTTCAGTGTCCGCCGGTGGCGACCACCAGCGTGCGCCGGGTCGCCACCCGCGCCGCCCAACTGCCGTACGCGGTGAGCGAGACGACCCCGGTGACCGCGAGCAGCCCGAGGGCGACCGTGCCCGCCCAGCCCCCGGAGTGGAAGGCGATCGCACCCAGGGTGCCGCCGACGCTGCTGCCCAGGTAGTACGCCGACTGGTAGAGCGCCGATGCCTGCGCCCGGCCCGTGGTCGCGGTCCGGCTCACCGCGGACGAGGCGACCGCGTGGCCCGCGAAGAACCCGGCGGTGATCAGCACCAGCCCCAGCAGGACCGCCGCGAGCGACGCGGAGAGCGAGAGCAGCAGTCCGCCGGTGGTGGTGACGACCGCGAGGTACAGGGCCCCGCGCCGCCCCAGCCGGGCGACCAGCCGTCCGGCGCCGGCCGACGAGACCGTACCGACGAGATAGACCAGGAACACGGAGCCCACGACGCCCGGCGGGAGACCGAACGGCTCCTCCGTCAGCCGGTAGCCGATCATCGTGTAGACCGCGCCGAACACGGTCATGAAGAGCGCGCCGATCGCGTACAGCCGCAGCAGCAGCGGGTTCGACAGATGCCCGCGGACGGTGGACGCCAGGATCTTCGGGCTCACCGGGGACGGGGTGAAGCGCCGCGGCCGGGGGAGCAGTACCCGGAAGACCACCGCGGCGATCAGCGCCAGCACGCCCACCGCAGCGAGCCCGGCCCGCCAGCCGCCGAACTGGGCGGCCCAGCCGGTCACGATCCGGCCGCTCATCCCGCCGATGCTGTTGCCTGCGACGAACAGCCCGATCGCGCCGATCAGCGCCCGGGGCCGTACCTCCTCCGCCAGATAGGCCATCGCGGCGGCCGGAACACCCGCCAGCGCGGCGCCCTGGAGGGCCCGCAGCGCCACCAGCACCTCCAGGCTCGGCGCCAGGGGCACCAGCAGACCGAGGACGACGGCGACCGTCAGCGAGACGGTCATCAGGGTGCGCCGCCCGAAGCGCTCGGAGAGCGCGCTGAGCGGCAGGACGAAGAGGGCGAGCGCGCCGGTCGAGGCCGAGACCGTCCAGCTCGCGGCCGATGCCGTCACGCCGAAGTCGGCGGAGACGGCCGGCAGCAGTGCCTGCGTGGAGTAGAGGAGTGCGAAGGCCGCGACCCCGGCGGCGAAGAGCGCGAGGCTCATCCGGCGGTAAGCGGGCTCTCCGGGGGAGAGGGGCTCGGGGGAAGGCGGCTTCTGGGGCGACTGGGGTTCGAGGGCGCCCGCTACGGGAGCGGACGCCTCGGTACTGGCAGCAGGCATGTTTCGAACCTACGACCGCGGATTTCATGCGTCCAATGCATGAAACGCCGATAATCGTTCCCATGGTGCATGACCACAGTTCAGAGCAGTGGCTGTCACAGGGCAGTGACACAGAAGACATCTCGACGCTACTCGTCCGGCTGGTGCCGAGGCTCGCGTACTTCGCGGAGGTCGCCCGCCACGAGCATGTGACGCGGGCCGCGCAGGAGATCGGCGTACCGCAGTCGACGCTGTCGCGGGCGGTGGTCCGCCTCGAACGCGACCTGGGCGTCACGCTGTTCGCCCGCACCGGACGTACGGTCTCCCTCACTCCGGCCGGGCGGACCTTCTTCTCCTCCGTCGAACGGGCCCTCGCCGAGGTCGAGCGGGCGGCCGAATCGGTACGCGCCGACGCCGACCCGCGCGCGGGCAAGGTCGCCTTCGGCTTCCTCCACACCATGGGCTCCGAGACGGTCCCCGGGCTGCTCCGCGCCTTCCGCGCCGACCATCCGATGATCCGGTTCACCCTGGTGCAGAACTACGGCGAGGCGATGCTCGGCGGACTGCGCACCGGCGAACTGGACCTCTGTCTGACCTCCCCGGTGCCCGACGCCCCCGATCTCGTCAGCCGCCGCCTCGACGAACAGCGGCTGCGGCTGGTCGTCCCCGACGACCACCGGCTGGCGGGCCGCCGCCGGATCCGCCTCGCCGAGGCCGCGGACGACGTCTTCGTCACTCTCGAACCGGGGTACGGGCTCCGCCGGATCACCGACGACCTGTGCGCCCAGGCCGGATTCACTCCGAAGGTCGCCTTCGAGGGCGAGGAGGCCGAAACCCTGCGCGGCCTGGTGGCGGCGGGCCTGGGGGTGGCCCTGCTGCCGCCGCCCGCGGTGCCGCGCCCCGGGGTGGTCGAACTGACGGTCACGGCACCGCGCGCGGCCCGCGAGATCGGCCTCGCCTGGCTGGACGGCCACCCCGACACCCCGCCGGTGGCCGCGTTCAAAAAGTTCCTGCTCTCCCGCCGCGGCAGCCTCATCCCGACAACGGATCCGTGACGGCCCTGGGGACCGGGGGCGTTACGGGGCGCTGGGGCGTATGGGGGCGCTGGGGGCACCACCCACGCCGCCAGGCGTAGGTGGGGGTACCTCCCACGCCGCCGGGCGTAGGGGGAGGAACTGCGCGCTCAGCGCCGGACGGCCCGCGGTCCGGTACGAAACCGGTCCCGGCAGATGCGACCGCCGTAGCATGGGGGCGCTGGGGGTACTTCCCACGCCGCCAGGCGTAGGGGCGCGGGGAACTGCGCGCTCAGTGCCCGACGGCCCGCGGCCCGACATGAAACCGGCCCCGGCAGACGCGACCGCCCCCGGAGTCCCCGGCGCCCCGGCACGGCGCCCCGGCACGGCGCCCCGGCACGGCGCCCCGGCACGGCGCCCCGGCACGGCGCCCCGGCACGGCGCCCCGGCACGGCGCCCCGGCACGGCGCCCCGGCACGGCGCCCCGGCACGGCGCCCCGGCACGGCGCCCCGGCACGGCGCCCCGGCACGGCGCCCCGGCACGGCGCCCCGGCACGGCGTGCCGCACACACGGGGGCCGCGGGCCCGAGGCCCGCACCCCCTCCACCGCCGGAGGCTACGGTCGCAGGGATTTGCCGAAGCCCGCCGCCAGCGGCATCCGCAGGCCCAGCGGCGGCGGAGCCGCCAGCGCGTCCGCGACCGGGCGCGAGTACGGCTGCGGGAACAGCGAACCGATCACGAAGTCCACCGCCAGCGCCAGCACCTCCGCATGGTGCTGCCGCAGCGCATGCCCGTCCGTGTGCACCTCGAACCGGCATATGTCCCGGTTCACCTTCTTCGCCCGCTCCGCGAGCCGGTACGACAGATCCGGGCACGACCGCTCGTCGTTCGTCCCGTGCACGATCATCACCCGCCGCCCCACCAACTGCTTCACCGGCTCGGGCTCCGGCGCCTCGCAGGACTCCGCCGTCGGCAGCCATGGCGCCATCGCCAGTACCGAGGAGACCGCGGAGTGCCCGGCCGCCCGCAGTGCCGCCCGCCCCCCGAGCCCGTGCCCCACCAGGCACACCGGTACGTCCCCGTACTCCCGTACCACCTCGTCCGCCGCCCGGGCCGCATCCACCGCCAGCCCCGCCCGGTCGCCGTTCCAGCCCCGGCAGCCGTAGCGCACCGGCAGCACCAGCAGCCCCTCCGCCCGGCCCGCCCGGGCCAGCGCCCGGCCCAGCGGCAGCGTCGGCAGCAGCGCCCACGGCGAGTGGCCGCGTTCGGACTCCGGGACGCCGTCGGGCAGGACCAGCACCACCCCGCCGACCGTCGGCGGGACGGCCCGCCGCCCCCCGTACGCCCGGCCGAGCCGGGCAGCCGTCCGCCTCGCCGCGGCCGAGTCACGGCCGCCCGTGAGCCCCCGCTGCAGGGGCTGTGCGTGGTGTGTCACGGCAGAACAGTCTCAGAAGCCCGGGTGTACGCCACCCGTCCGCGCGATCACTGTTACATATCGGCCCGCAGGCCTCTACGCGCGTAGGACATCAGGCCGTACAGTGCCTGGATGACGAGCCAGCCCCTTATCACGCCCACCGCGGACCAGATCCGTCGCGCTCCGAAGGTGCTCCTCCACGACCACCTCGACGGCGGGCTGCGTCCCGGCACGATCATCGACATCGCCCGGGAGACCGGCTACACCCAGCTCCCCGAATCCGAGCCCGACAAGCTCGGCACCTGGTTCCACGAGGCCGCGGACTCCGGCTCCCTGGAGCGCTATCTGGAGACCTTCGCCCACACCTGCGCCGTCATGCAGACCCGGGACGCCCTGGTCCGCGTGGCCGCAGAATGCGCCGAGGACCTCGCGGAGGACGGCGTCGTCTACGCGGAGGTGCGCTACGCCCCCGAACAGCACCTGGAAGCCGGGCTCAGCCTCGAAGAGGTCGTCGAAGCCGTCAACGAAGGCTTCCGTCAGGGCGAGCGGACCGCCCGCGCCGCCGGACGGCGGATCAGGGTCGGCGCCCTGCTCACCGCCATGCGGCACGCCGCCCGCGCCCTGGAGATCGCCGAACTCGCCAACCGCTACCGCGACCACGGCGTCGTCGGCTTCGACATCGCGGGCGCCGAGGCCGGCTATCCCCCCACCCGCCACCTCGACGCCTTCGAATACCTCAAGCGCGAGAACAACCACTTCACCATCCACGCCGGCGAAGGCTTCGGACTGCCGTCGATCTGGCAGGCCCTCCAGTGGTGCGGCGCCGACCGGCTCGGCCACGGCGTACGCATCATCGACGACATCAAGGTCGACGCCGACGGTACGGTCCAGCTCGGCAGGCTCGCCGCGTACGTCCGCGACAAGCGGATCCCGCTGGAGCTCTGCCCCACCTCCAACCTCCAGACCGGCGCCGCAGCCTCCTACGCCGAGCACCCCATCGGGCTGCTCCGCCGCCTCCACTTCCGTGCCACCGTCAACACCGACAACCGGCTGATGTCCGGCACCAGCATGAGCCGCGAATTCGAGCTGCTGACCGAAACCTTCGGATACACGCTCGACGATCTCCAGTGGTTCACCGTCAACGCAATGAAGTCCGCGTTCATCCCTTTCGATGAACGCCTGGCGATGATCAACGACGTCATCAAGCCCGGCTACGCCGAGCTGAAATCCGAATGGCTGTTCCGGCAGACCGCCGCGACCAGCGAATCCACGCCCGACGGCAGCTGACCCGGCTTCGGCCCCGGCGGCCGGACCCGGCCGCCGACAGGGTGCCCGCCACTCGCCGCACGGCATAACCAGGCTGCGGAGCCGCTCGTTCTGGTCGGCGTGCGGGACGACCGGAACGACCGGGCCCAACCGCCCGGCCCCACCCGGCCGGCCGCACATCCCCGTACATCCATCGCGAGGAACCCCAATGAAGCAGTCCGCCGTCAAGACCCTCGGTGCCGCCGCGCTCGGCGTCGCCTTCGCCGCGGCCGCCGCGGGCACCGCCTCCGCGCAGCCCGCACTGTCCGACTCGGCGACCTCCCTCGACAGCATCACCGGCACCCTGCCGGTCCAGGAGGCCCTCACCAAGCTGCCGACCGGTGCGCCCGAGTCCCTCAGCGGCGCCCAGGGCGCCCTCACCGAGAGCGCGAGCACCCTGCCCGGCACGCTCCAGGGCGCGGGCCAGCGGGTCCTCGCCGGGGACATCGTCGGCGGCGACCCGCTCGCCGGCCTCCTCGGCGGTCTGCCGATCGGCAAGGCCCTGCCCGGCGGTGGCCTTCCCGGCGGTGGCCTTCCCGGCCTCAGCTGACCGGACCGCCACCCTCCCGCCGCCTCTTCCCCCTGTACGGCGCGGCAACAGGGGCGCACCTTCCGCCACTGCGGAGGTGCGCCCCTTCGGCATGTCACCAGGACGTGGCCGACGCCTTCGAACCCGGCAGGAACAGCCAGAGCGCCAGATAGACCAGGACCTGCGGGCCCGGCAGCAGACACGACGCCACGAAGATCACCCGCATGGTCGTGGCCGAGGTACCGAAGCGCCGGGCCAGCCCCGCGCACACCCCGCCGATCATGCGGCCCTCTCGCGGGCGGACCAGTGCGGACATGGTGGGCTCCTTCACAGCCGGAGAACGTTCCTTGTGTCCACCATCGTCACCCGGCAACACGGACAAAGCGTCGCTCTACGGGGCGATCCCGACCCTGGGAATCTTCGGGGTCGCCCCCTGCGGGACCTCCTCCGCAGGTACCGGGACCCCGACGACCGGCCGCCGGGCCGCCGCCCGCTCCTGCCTGCGCCGCAGCACCGCCCGGCACGCCGGAACCACCAGCAGATGCGCCAGCGCCACGCCCGCGGTGTTCAGCAGCAGCGAGTCCACGTCCATCACCCGGCCCGCGACCCCCGTCTGGAGCAGCTCGATGCCCAGCGAGATCAGCGCCCCGGCGGCGACGGTACGGATCAGCGAACCCAGGGTCGATACGTTGATGCTGCCGCCCGCCATCGGGAGCAGCACGCCCAGCGGCGCGAGCAGCAGCAGCCCGCCGCCGATCCGGCGGGTGGCCTCGGCGGCGCCCAGCTCCAGATCGGCCCTGATCCCCGCGAACACCTCAAGGTTCGCGGCGGCGACGAAGGGCACGTCGAGCGGGCGGAGAGCCAGCCAGCCGACGATCAGCAAATGCGCGACGAGGAGGATGCCTCCTGCGACACGAACGCGAACCCCGGCGCTACCTTGACGCTCCACACCTTCCAAGACGCGCACACCCCGCGCAACGGTTCCCCTCCCGGGGGGCCTCGGGGTGCGGGGCGCGCCGTTGGTGGTTTCGGTTGCGTGTCCGGCCGCGGGCGGCGTGTGGCTTGTCGCGCAGTTCCTCGCGCCCCTTGGTTGTCGGTCCTACCGCCCCTGCGGTGTGCGGGGTCTCTCGTGGTCGAGTCCCGTTACTCCGTGGGGTAGGCGCGGGGTCTTGTCGGGTGCGGCCGGGTCGTGGGCCTCCGGGCTCACCTCCTCGCCGGCGGCGATGCACCGCTCCAGGGGGAGCCGTGCTTGTCGCCACCGGCTGCGGGGGCGACCCTGCACCCCCCTCCGGAGATCACCCGACTTGTCCCCGGGGAGAACGAGTTCGCCCAGTCACCCGCCAGGGGGTGGGCCCGTATCCCGGGGTGTGCCTGTGCGCGGGGACTCCGGGATGGCGGCAAGCACCGTTGACGGCGGGTGTTGCGTGTCCGGCCGCGGGCCGCGGGTGGCTGGTCGCGCAGTTCCTCGCGCCCCTGAATACCCCCCGTGACGCGCGACTTCACCAGGGGCTTCGCGGCCTGATCATGCGGGGATCACGTGGGAGGGGGGTGCAGGGTCGCCCCCGCAGCAGGCTGCGACAAGACCGGACGCGCTTCGGGGCGGTGCATCGCAGTCTGCGAGGAGGTGAGCCCGGAGGCCACCGACCCACCCGCACCGACAAGGTCGGCGACCTACACCACGGAGCAACGGTCACCCAATCTTTGAGCCCCTCCGGCGTTTGAGGAGCAGGAGCGCCCGCACCTTGCGGGCAACCCCGCCCCCGGGGCCCGAGGCCCAGCGCAGGAGCACCCCGCACCCCGCGGGCAACACCCACCCCGGGCCGGGGCCCGAGGCCTTAGCGCCCCTCAGCGGGAGGCGACCCCGCGGGAGGCGACCCGGCCCGGGGCCGGGGACTTCGGGTGCGACTTCGTCGTTGCCGCGCAGTCGTACACCCTCGGTGCGTACCCGCCCGGCCCGCCCAGGACCACCCCGCCGCTCCCCGCCGCCGCCCGGCTCTCCGCCAGGGTGCACACGAGCTGCGACAGCGCCTCCGGGGGCAGATCCTCCGGCTGCCGGCTCAGCCGGTACGTGTCCTCGGGGTCGCCGTCCCGCGGTGCGGAGACCGTGATCGGCGGCCGGACGAAGGTCTGGAGCCCTGCCTCGCGCTCGGCCTGCGAGGGCTCCTTCTGCAACTCCGCCACGAGCGCGCGCGCCACCTGGAGCCCGCTGTCCGAGCTCTTCGCCACGGGCAGTTCCGCGGTTCGGTCGACGGCGACCAGTTGGGAGGCGCAGACCAGGTAGATCCGTACCGGCACGGCCTGCGGCCGGGTCTGCGATCCGCCTTCGCCGGTGACGGCGCACGGCATCCGGGAGGGGGCCGGGCCTCCGTCCACCGGTACTTGGGTGGGCCGGATCCCGCAGCCGCCGAGGAGCAGCGCGACCGCCGTGGCGCCGAGGAGGGCGGCGGTGCCCCGCCGGGTACCCGTTCGTGTCACCGTCCGCCGTCCTCTCCCGTGTCCGTACCGTCCGCGCGCCCGGGCGCGGCGCCCGTCGTCTCCGACGCGTCCCTCGGCAGCCGCAGGACGAACACCGCACCGTCGCCGTCCGGCGAGTTCGCCGCGGTGATCGTGCCGCCGTGGATATGCGCGTTCTCGACGGCGATCGAAAGACCGAGCCCGCTCCCTTCGGATCTCGGCCGGGACGCGCTCGCCTTGTAGAAGCGGTCGAAGACGTGCGGCAGGACGTCCTCGGGGATGCCGGGCCCGTGGTCGCGGACCTCGATGACGAGTTCCGCGCCGGTGCCGTCGGGGACTTCCGCCCCGGAGGCGGGGTCGACGGTGCGGATGGCGACCCGGACCGGTGATCCGCCGTGCTTGAGGGCGTTGCCGATGAGGTTGGCCAGGACGACGTCGAGCCGCCGCGGGTCGAGCCGGGCCATGATCCCGCGCTCCGCGTCGAGTTCGACCGCGTCCAGCCAGGCCCGGGCGTCGATGCACGCCGTGACCTGATCGGCCACATCGACCTCGTCCAGGACGACCTTGACCCGCCCCGCGTCGAACCGGCTGATCTCCATCAGGTTCTCCACCAGGCCGCCGAGCCGCTTGGTCTCGCTGACGACCAGGTTCACCGCGGGCGCGATCATCGGGTCGAGGGTGTCGACCTCGTCCTCCAGCACCTCCGCGACCGCGGTGAGCGCGGTCAGCGGGGTGCGCAGTTCGTGGGACATGTCGGCGACGAACCGCCGGCTCGACTCCTCCCGCGCGCTCATGTCCGCGACCTTCTTCTCCAGCGATTCGGCGGTCTTGTTGAACGTCCTGGCGAGTTCGGCCAGCTCGTCCGAGCCGGATACCTGGAGCCGGGTGTCCAGTTTGCCCTCTCCGAGTCTGCGCGCCGCGTCGCCGAGGCGCCGTACCGGCTTGAGCACCGTCGTCGCCGCGGCCTGCGCCAGCAGCGCGGAGCCCACGAGTGCGAGTGCGGTGGCGATCCCCAGCGACCAGGCCAGGGTGTTGAGGTCTTTGCTCTCCGATTCGAGGGATTTGAGCATGTAGCCCGTCGGCCCGCCGTTGGCGATCCGGCTGCCGCCGACGAGGTACGGCTTGCCCTCGTGGACGATCCGCTGCCAGTACAGGTGGTACTGGGTGGTGCTGCCGCCCGTCGTCTGGCGCTTGTTGACCTGCTCCCGGAGCCGTTCGGGTACGTCCTCGTAGGCGAAGACGCCCGGGTCGGACGCACCCACCAGCACCGGGTCGCCGTCGCCGCCGGAGACCAGCAGCACGCTGTAGCCGGCCTTGCCCTGGCTCATCTGCTCGGCGGTGCGCCGCAGATCGGGCTGTCCGGCGTGGAGCGGCAGGGAGGCCGCCCGGCTCTGCAGCTGTGCCCGGAAGTCGTCGATCGTGGAGTTCTGGGTACGGCTCAGTACGGCCTCGCGGTTGAGCCAGTACGCGATGCCCGACGCCGATACCGCCGCGGTCAGGGCGACCACGGCGAAGACGACGACCAGGCGCAACCGCAGACTGGTCCAGCGCAGACCGGCGACTATCGCACGCTTCGCGGCACCGGTCACCGCGCGGTACTCCCGTTCGCCGGCGTCACTGCGGGGCGTCCAGCCGGTAGCCCACTCCCCGGACGGTACGGATCAGTGTCGGCGAGGACGGCACGTCCTCCACCTTCGCCCGCAGCCGCTGTACACAGGCGTCGACCAGCCGGGAGTCCCCGAGGTAGTCGTGTTCCCACACCAGCCGCAGCAGCTGCTGCCGGGAGAGGGCCTGCCCGGGCCGCCGGCTCAGTTCCAGGAGCAGCCGGAGTTCGGTCGGGGTGAGCTGGAGGTCCTGACCGTTCTTGGTCACGGTCATCGCGGAGCGGTCGATCACCAGCGATCCGAAGGTCGCGGAGTCCGTCGACTCCCGTTCTCCGCGCCGCAGGACCGCCCGGATCCGGGCGTCCAGCACCCGGCCCTGGACCGGCTTCACCACATAGTCGTCGGCTCCTGACTCCAGTCCGACCACCACGTCGATATCGTCGCTGCGGGCGGTCAGCAGGATGATGGGCAACTGGTCGGTGCGGCGGATACGACGGCACACCTCGAAGCCGTCGATCCCGGGCAGCATCACATCCAGCACGATCAGATCGGGCCGCTGCTCACGGAGCAGCTTCAGGCCGTCCTCGCCCGTCGCCGCGGTGGCCACACGGTGGCCCTGGCGCGTCAGGGAGAGTTCGAGGGCCGTGCGGATGGCGTCGTCGTCCTCGATCAGCAACAGGAAAGGCACGGGGGCCATTCTGGCCCATGGCGGTCCCGGAGTTCGACCGGCACCGTACGCCCCCGCTTCCGGGCCTGCGCCCCCGCTCCCGTTCGGGCGTCCACACGCCCTCCGATGCGCCGTCGGCGCCCCCGGGAACCCCTGTGACAGGCCTGTGACAGTCGACGGACACCCTGATGAAGTCGCCTGGGCAAGCTTGTGCCCATCGGACGGAAGCCCGATGAGCGAACGGAACACTGACTCCACATCGACGGGGGGCGCGAGATGACGGCACTGCACGGAAGCACCGCCAGCGCAGTCACGACGCGCCTGCACGACGTCGTGATCCGGAGCGGTGAGAAGCCCGGCGCCGTGAACGGACGGGGGTGCGTTCGCGGCGCCGGACGGCAGCACAAGCCGTCGTACATGACGGTGGTCGGTGACACGGTGCCCGCGGCGGGGAGCCCCTCCCTGTCGGAGGCCGAGTTCACGGCGTACGTACAGGAGCGCCGCTCCTCCCTCTACGCCACCGCCTACCACCTGACCGGCGACCGGTTCGAGGCGGAGGACCTGCTGCAGAGCGCGCTGTTCTCCACCTACCGGGCGTGGGACCGGATCAGCGACAAGGCCGCGGTCGGGGGCTACCTCCGCCGCACCATGACCAATCTCCACATCAGCGCCTGGCGCCGGCGCAAGCTCAACGAGTACCCCACGGAGGAGCTGCCGGAGACGGCGAGCGACACCGACGCGATGCGGGGCACCGAGCTGCGGGCCGTGCTCTGGCAGGCGCTGGCCAGGCTCCCCGAACTCCAGCGCACGATGCTGGTCCTCCGCTACTACGAGGGCCGCACCGACCCGGAGATCGCGGACATCCTGGACATCAGTGTCGGCACGGTGAAGTCCAGCATCTGGCGGTCGCTGCGGCGGCTGCGCGAAGACCAGGCGCTGAGCTTCGGCCGTGACGAGGAAGAGTCCTTCGGCGAGCTGGTGGCCTGAAGGTACGGGGGAACGAGGGGGGCCGCCGGGTCGGGGGACACGGCGGTGCTGGGGGGCCGCGGAGCCGGGGGGCTCTGCGGAGATACGGGGTACGGGGGTACCACGGGGGAAGAGCGGGGCGTCGTGAAGAGCCCCGGAGCAACGGGATCGGACAGGCCGGGGGGTCTTGTCCGGTCCCGTTCGCGTGTTCCGGTGCCCCCGGTCCCGGGAAGACCGGCCGGACCACCCCTGTACAGGTCGCTACGCGCGTAGATATGCTCTCGTGGTGACCATGCCCCGTATCCATCCCGCCCTCGCCGACGTAACCGCGTCCGACCAGGCGCTCCGCAGGTTCCTGCACGGGCTGCCCGGAGTCGACCCCGTCGGGCTCGAAGCGCGCGCCGCCGCGCTCGGGACCCGGTCCATCAAGACGACGGCCAAGGCGTACGCCATCGACCTGGCCATCTCGATGATCGACCTGACGACCCTGGAAGGCGCGGACACCCCGGGCAAGGTCCGGGCGCTGGCCGCCAAGGCCGTCCATCCCGATCCGACGGACCGCGGGACCCCCGCGACCGCCGCCGTCTGCGTCTATCCCGACATGGTGGCCACCGCCAAGTCCGCGCTGAACGGTGCCGACGTCAAGGTCGCCTCCGTCGCCACGGCCTTCCCCGCGGGCCGTGCCGCCCTGGAAGTGAAGCTCGCGGACACCCGGGACGCCGTCGCCGCCGGGGCGGACGAGATCGACATGGTCATCGACCGGGGAGCGTTCCTCTCCGGCCGGTATCTGAAGGTGTTCGAGGAGATCGTCGCGGTCAAGGAGGCCTCGGGCCCGGCCCGGCTGAAGGTGATCTTCGAGACCGGTGAGCTGTCGACGTACGACAACATCCGCCGCGCCTCCTGGCTGGGGATGCTCGCGGGCGCCGACTTCATCAAGACCTCGACCGGCAAGGTCGCGGTCAACGCCACCCCGGCGAACACCCTCCTGATGCTGGAGGCGGTCCGCGACTTCCGCGAGCAGACCGGTGTCCAGATCGGGGTGAAGCCCGCGGGCGGCATCCGTACCACCAAGGACGCGGTCAAGTTCCTGGTCCTGGTCAACGAGACCGCGGGACCGGACTGGCTGGACCCGCACTGGTTCCGCTTCGGTGCCTCCAGCCTGCTCAACGATCTGCTGATGCAGCGCCAGAAGCTGGCGACCGGCCGCTACTCCGGCCCCGACTACGTAACGGTGGACTGAGCCCGATGACGAACCCCTTCAGCTACGCACCGGCTCCCGAGTCCCGGTCGATCGTCGATATCGCCCCCTCGTACGGACTGTTCATCGACGGCGAGTTCACCGAGGGCTCGGGCGAGGACCGCAACAAGACCCTCTCCCCGGCGACGGAGGAGGTGCTCGCCGAGTACGTCCAGGCCAATGAGGAGGACGTCGACCGCGCGGTGCGCGCCGCCCGCAAGGCGTTCGAGAAGTGGTCGGCGCTGCCGGGCGCGGAGCGCGGCAAGTACCTCTTCCGGATCGCCCGGATCATCCAGGAGCGCAGCCGTGAGCTGGCGGTCCTGGAGACCCTCGACAACGGAAAGCCGATCCGGGAGACCCGGGACGCCGATCTGCCGCTGGTCGCCGCGCACTTCTTCTACTACGCGGGCTGGGCGGACAAGCTCGGCCACGCGGGCTTCGGCCCCGACCCGAGGCCGCTGGGCGTCGCGGGCCAGGTCATCCCGTGGAACTTCCCGCTGCTGATGCTGGCGTGGAAGATCGCCCCGGCGCTGGCCACCGGCAATACGGTCGTCCTCAAGCCGGCCGAGACCACCCCGCTCTCCGCGCTGTTCTTCGCGGACATCTGCCGTCAGGCCGGACTGCCGAAGGGCGTCGTCAACATCGTCACCGGCGACGGCCGTACCGGGGCCGCGCTGGTGAACCACCCGGACATCGCCAAGGTCGCGTTCACCGGCTCGACCGCCGTCGGCAAGGCCATCGCCCGCCAGCTCGCCGGGACGGACAAGAAGCTCACGCTGGAGCTGGGCGGCAAGGGCGCCAACATCGTCTTCGACGACGCCCCGATCGACCAGGCCGTCGAGGGCATCGTCAACGGCATCTTCTTCAACCAGGGCCAGGTCTGCTGCGCCGGATCCCGGCTGCTGGTGCAGGAGTCGATTCAGGAGGAGCTGCTGGACTCCCTGAAGCGGCGGCTGTCCACGCTCCGCCTCGGCGACCCGCTGGACAAGAACACCGACATCGGCGCGATCAACTCGGCGGAGCAGCTGGCCCGGATCACCGCGCTGGCCCGCACCGGCGAGGCGGAGGGCGCGGAGCGCTGGAGCGCGCCCTGCGAGCTGCCCGCGTCCGGCTACTGGTTCGCGCCGACCCTGTTCACCGGGGTCACCCAGGCGCACACCGTCGCCCGGGACGAGATCTTCGGCCCGGTGCTGTCGGTGCTGACGTTCCGTACCCCCGACGAGGCCGTCGCCAAGGCCAACAACAGCCAGTACGGCCTGTCGGCGGGGATCTGGACGGAGAAGGGCTCGCGGATCCTGGCGGTCGCGAACAAGCTCCGGGCCGGGGTCGTCTGGGCCAACACCTTCAACAAGTTCGACCCGACCTCGCCCTTCGGCGGCTACAAGGAGTCGGGCTTCGGCCGCGAGGGCGGTCGCCACGGCCTGGAGGCTTACCTCGATGTCTGACCGTCTGAGCGTTTTCAAGACCTACAAGCTGTACGTCGGGGGCAAGTTCCCCCGCTCCGAGAGCGGCCGGGTGTACGAGGTGACCGACGCAAAGGGCACGTGGCTGGCGAACGCCCCGCTCTCCTCCCGCAAGGACGCCCGGGACGCGGTCGTCGCCGCGCGCAAGGCGTTCGGCGGCTGGTCGGGGGCCACCGCGTACAACCGCGGCCAGATCCTCTACCGCGTCGCGGAGATGCTGGAGGGCCGCCGGGAGCAGTACGTCCGCGAGGTCGCGGAGGCGGAGGGCCTGTCGAAGTCGAAGGCGGCTGCCGTCGTCGACGCGGCGATCGACCGCTGGGTCTGGTACGCGGGCTGGACCGACAAGATCGCCCAGGTCGTGGGCGGGGCGAACCCGGTCGCCGGCCCCTTCTTCAACCTCTCCACTCCGGAGCCGACCGGTGTGGTCGCCGTCGTCGCCCCGCAGGATTCGTCATTCCTCGGGCTGGTGTCCGTGATCGCCCCGGTGATCGCCACCGGCAATACGGCGGTCGTGGTGGCCAGCGAGAAGGCCCCGCTGCCCGCGCTCTCCCTCGGTGAGGTGCTCGCCACATCGGATCTGCCGGGCGGTGTGGTCAATGTCCTCTCGGGCCGTACGGCGGAGCTTGCGGCGCCCCTCGCCGCCCACCAGGACGTCAACGCCATCGACCTGACCGGCGCGGACGCGGCGCTCGCGAAGGAGCTGGAGATCGCGGCCGCGGACAATATGAAGCGGGTGCTCCGGCCGGGCCGGGCGGGCACCGACTTCGCCGCGGATCCGGGGACCGTACGGCTGACGGCCTTCCTGGAGACCAAGACGGTCTGGCACCCGACGGGTTCGCTGGGCGCTTCGGGCTCCTCGTACTGAGCCCGGACAGGGCCCCGGCGCCGCCGGGGCCCTGTCCGTATGGCTTAGAGCGGCAGAGCCTTGACCAGGCCGCCGATGACGGGCAGGTCCTGGAGTGCGGCGCCGTCGGCCAGCGGCCCGGTCACCAGATCCGTACCGATCGGCTTGAAGTCGGCGATCTGGGTGGCGACCCCGTTCGCCAGCGGGTCGGTGCCCGTGCCCGCCAGCGGGTTCAGCTGGTGCTCCTTCAGATAGGCGATGCCCAGTACGGAGTTGGTGAGCGCGTCCGTGACCCCGGCGCCGGGGCCCGACAGGGCGCTGTCGAGCGCCTCGCCGCCGACGGGGAGGGTCACCGGGGCTGCCTGGGCGGCGCTGCCCGTACCGAGCGCGGCTGCGAATGCGGCGACGGTCAGCCCGGCGCTCACGGCGAGGCGCCGGGAGGTGGTCGAGTGGGGGGTCTGGGATGTCATGGATTCCTGCCTGCGATCGCCTTGGGTGACGGTATCGGCACACAGCGTATTTGAAGGTGTGATTCCGGTTCCACCGCCCGCCCCGTGGGTCCCCTTCACGGGGCAATGCCTCACACTGGTGTTCCGTGACTGCCATCCCCGCCCAACCCTCGCCGACCACCCGTGTCCTGCTGCTCGCAGGCCCTTCCGGTTCCGGTAAGTCGTCCCTGGCCGCCCGGACCGGACTGCCGGTGCTCCGTCTCGACGACTTCTACAAGGACGGCGACGACCCCACCCTTCCGCTCGTCGAGGGCAGCGACGACATCGACTGGGACTCGCCCCGGTCGTGGGACGCGGACGCGGCGGTGGCCGCCGTCCAGGAGCTGTGCCGGACGGGGCGGACGGCCGTGCCGGTGTACGACATCTCCATCAGCGCCCGGGTCGGGCAGGACGCCTTCTCCGTGGGCCGGACGCCCCTGTTCGTCGCCGAGGGCATCTTCGCGGCGGACATCGTGGCCCGCTGCCAGGACCTCGGGCTCCTCGCGGACGCGATCTGCCTGCGCGGACGCCCCTCCACGACCTTCCGCCGCCGGCTGCTGCGCGATCTCCGCGAGGGCCGCAAGTCGGTGCCGTTCCTGCTGCGGCGGGGCTGGCGCCTGATGCGCGCCGAGCGGGGCATCGTCAGCCGTCAGGCGGGGCTCGGCGCTCATCCCTGCGGCCGGGACGAGGCCCTCGGGCGGGTCGCCGCGGCCGCCGCGGGCCGCCACCGCCCGGCGGCGGGCCCCGCCGGGACGGCCGGTGCGCCGGTCCCGCCGCCCGCGGGCGCCGCCCTGGCCCCACGTACGGCAGAATCGGACGTATGAGCAAGTCCGAGACCCC
Source organism: Streptomyces tsukubensis (assembly GCF_003932715.1). NCBI lineage: Bacteria > Bacillati > Actinomycetota > Actinomycetes > Kitasatosporales > Streptomycetaceae > Streptomyces > Streptomyces tsukubensis. The sequence goes on from NZ_CP020700.1 coordinate 5,088,874, forward strand.
CACCGAGCCCACCTACGCCGACCGTGTCTTCCGGTCGCCCGCGGGCCTGGCCGGCGGTGTGCTGCTGCTGGCGCTGACGGTCTGGCTGGGCGCCGACGCCGTGATCCGGGGCTCCGGCCTGACGCCGCTCTTCGCCATCGCGGTCGTCCTCGTCATCGTTCCGGTGGTCGTCGCGTTCACGCTGCGCCCCGCGGTCTTCGTCAACGACGACCGGATCCGGATCCGGAACCCGTTCCGGACGGTCAGCGCGCCGTGGGGGCAAGTGGAGGGGGTCCGTTCCTCGTACTCCACGGAGATCGTCACCAAGGACGGTACGAAGTACCCGATGTGGGCGGTCCCGGTCTCGCTGCGCCAGCGCAAGCGCGCCACCCGGCAGCAGGAGAAGCGCGACCGCGACCTGAGCCGCGGCCGCTCGGTGGACCCGGCCAACCCGGTCACTCCCGCCCAGGCCGACCGCACGGTCGCCGAACTCCGCGATTTCGTCACCGCCCGCGGCGCCGCGCCGACCGCCCAGGGCGAGACTTCGGTGACCTGGGCCTACGAGCTGTTCCTCCCGCTGGCGGCGGGCGCGGTGATGCTGGTCGTCCTGTTCGCGGTGCGGTAGCTCTCTCCCCTGTACGGCGAGGTCCCCGTCCGGTTACCCGGGCGGGGACCGTGCCTTTTCCGGCGAGGTGCTCCCGCGCCGCTTCTCAGGCGCCCTCCGGTCGGGCGTGCCGGTGAGGTGCCCCGGCCCGCCCCCGGTCGGCCACCCAGACGGCCAGCGCGCAGGCCGCGAACCCGGCACCGAGGAGGCTGGAGCCCGGCCAGCCGTGGGCGGTGAAGACGGCGGTGGTCGCGGCCGCGCCCAGGGCGGAACCGAGCGCGTAGAAGACCATGTAGCCGCCGATGACGCTGCTGAGGCGATCCGGATGCGCGGCCGTCAGCAGGTGCTGGTTGCTCACGTGCACCGCCTGGACCGCGAAGTCGAGGAGCACGATCCCGGCGACCAGGAGCCACAGCGACCACGGCAGCTGCGCGATCGCCGCCCAGGAGAGGACGAGCAGCGCGAGCGCGAGCCCGGTCACCGGCACCGCCCGCCCCGCGTCCGCCCACCGCCCCGCGCGCGCCGCCCCGAGTGCGCCGACGAGACCGGCGAGGCCGAACAGTCCGATCCCGCTCTCGCCCAGCCGCCACGGCGTGTCCGTCAGCGGCAGGGACAGCCCGCTCCACAGGGTGCCGAACGACGCGAACAGGAAGAACGCGATGAGCCCGCGGCTCAGGAAGACGCGCTCCCCGAACAGTCCGCCCAGCGAGGCGACGGCCCGGACGTATCCCGCGGGCCTGCCGGGGCGTTCCTCCGGCGGCAGTACGGCGAGGACGAGGGCCGCGAGCCCGAACGACAGGGCCGCCAGTACGGCGTAGACGCTCCGCCAGCCCCACACCTCGGCGAGCGCGCCGGTCACGAACCGCGCGCCCAGGATGCCGACCACCACGCCCGAGGTCACGACGCCGATGTTCCGTCCGCGTTCGGCGGGCGGCGAGACCGAGGCGGCGTAGGCCACCGTGGTCTGGACGACGACCGCGAACAGCCCTGCCGTCGCGAGCCCCGCGAACGCCGTGCGGGCGCCGGGCGCCGTGGCCGTCAGGGCCAGGCCCGCCGCGGTGACCGCCAGCTGCACGGCGATCAGCCGCCGCCGGTCGGTCACATCGCCCAGCGGCACCAGCAGGATCAGCCCGGCCAGATAGCCGAACTGGCCGGCCGCGACGATCCACCCGGTGAACTCCGCCGGTACGCCCAGATCGCGTCCCATCGGCTCCAGAACCGGCTGCGCGGCATAGATGCCCGCCACCGCGACACCGCAGACCACCGCGAGGAGCAGCCGCAGCCGTGCGTCCATCGCGCTCACCCTCCAAATGAGTAGCGGAATGCAACTCATTGACCGTAGGGCATGATGGTTTCAATCTGCAACTCACCTGCGGCTCGCCCGCAGCTCATCCGCCACTCGACGGGAGTGTCATGCCGACTGCCGGTGCACGCGCCTCGAACCCCGACTGGACCGATCCCGAATGCCCCGTCGCCCGCACCCTCGACCTCGTCGGCGACCGGTGGAGCCTGCTCGTCGTGCGCGACGCGATGGACGGGGCACGGTCGTTCACCGAGTTCCAGCGGCGCACCGGCATCGCCCGCAACATCCTCAGCGACCGCCTCCGCAAGCTCACCGCCCACGGGCTCCTCGCCCAGCGCACCGCGCCCTCGGGCCGCCGTCAGGAGTATGTGCTCACCGACGCGGGCCGCGACCTCTTCCCGGTCGTCCTCACGCTCCGGCAGTGGGGGGAGCGTCACGCCTTCGCCCCCGGCGAGAGCCGTTCCGCCCTGGTCGACCGGCACGGCACACCCGTGCCGGAGCTGGTGCCGTCCGGCGCCGACGGCACGCCCCTCGACGCCGACACCACCGAGGTGCGGAAGGCCCGGTAGCTCCGGTGGAGGCCGGGCACCGGCTACGGCGGTCCCGGCCAGATCAGCAGCATGTAGGCGCTCAGCCAGGTCGACAGCAGACCGGCCGAGACCAGGACCACCAGCAGACGGTCCCGGGCCGCGCGGGCCAGGGAGACGGCCAGCGGCAGCAGCAGAGGGAAGGCCGGGAGGAGGAAGCGGGCGCGCGGGAAGTAGACGCCCGCACTGCCCAGCACGACCACCAGCATCGCACCCGTGAAGACCAGCAGCACCAGCGGCTGGCGGTCCGTCAGGGAGAGGACGTACATCACCACCGCCAGCACCAGACAGGCCGAGACCGCCAGCACGAACAGATGGGGGCGGGGTTCGTAGACGAGCTGCTGGCGCAGTTCCAGCAGGGTCGCCCGGCCGCCGTCCCACTCGTTCTTCCAGAGCCGCTGGACCGCGAAGTAGCCGTCCGGGCGGCCGACCCGGGCACCCACCCAGGCGACATAGCCCAGCCACCCCACGGGGGCCAGGAGCGCCCCTGCGAGCGCCCGTGGACACCGGGTCCGGCGGGCCGCCAGCAGGCCCGTCAGGGTGATCGCCGCCGCCAGGGCGATCCCCGTGGGGCGGGTGAGGCCCGCGAGGGAGGCGAGCAGTCCGGCGGCGACCCAGCGGTCGGTCAGCGCGGCGTACAGCGACCAGGCGCACAAGGCCGTGAACAGCGACTCCGTATAGCCGGTCCACTGCACCGCCGCGACCGGCAGCAGCCCCCACAGGACCGCCAGCAGCGTGCCCGTCCGATGGCCGTGCAGCCGTGCCCCGACCGCGTACACCCCCCAGGCGGCGACGAACGAGCAGCCGACCGCCAGCAGCAGGCCCGCCGAAGCGGGGGAGCCGGGCACGACCGCCGCGAGCCCTTTGACCAGCAGCGGGTAGAGGGGAAAGAAGGCGAGGTTGTTGGCGTTGACCGCGGTGCCCAGCTCGTCGGCGTAGCCGTGCGCCGCGATGCCCAGGTACCAGTTGGAGTCCCAGGACGTCGCCAGCGTCGGCCACACCCCGTGCCCCTTGGCGTGCGCCAGCTGTGCCAGGAACGCCAGCCCCGCCAGCCGTACCAGCAGATATCCCGCGAGCGCCGGGGCCGCCGCCCGCAGCGAGCGGAGCACCGAGCGCAGCACCGGCCCGCCGCGGGCCCCCGGCGCGGGGCCGCGGCCGGGCGCGGGCGGCGGGCGGGAGGCGGGGACGTACGCGCGCGCGGTCGCTGAGGAGGACAACGGCACTGCTCCTGGTGGCTCGGCGCGCCCCGGCGGACGCTACCGGCCCACCATTGCCCGGAGCGCGGCGGCCCGGGTGCGGTCCGCCGCGACGGCATAACAGGAATCACCCGTGCGGGGCAGCACGGGTGATTCCTGTACGAAATATGTTCCCTTACGGGTTCCCTTGCAGGTTCCTTTACGGATTCCTTTACGGGTCAGATGCCCGCGGCCGTCGCGAAGTCCGCCTTCAGCGCCGCCAGCACCTCCGCCGCCCGCACCCGTGCCGTCTCCAGGCCCGCGTGGTCACCGACCGGGACCACGACCTCCAGATAGCACTTCAGCTTCGGCTCCGTACCGCTCGGGCGGACGATCACCCGCGCCCGGTAGGCGCCGTCGAGGTGGTAGCGGAGGCCGTCCGTCGGCGGCAGCGCCTCGCTGCCCTCGGCCAGATCCTCCGCACGGGTGACGGCCAGACCGGCGAGCTCCGCCGGGGGCGCCGTCCGCAGCCGGGCCATCGCGTCCGCGATCACCCCGAGGTCCTCCACCCGGACCGAGAGCTGGTCCGTGGCGTGCAGCCCGTGCTCGACCGCCAGATCGTCCAGCAGGTCGGTCAGGGTGCGGCCCTCCTCCTTGAGGACCGAAGCCAGCTCGGTGATCAGCAGCGCGGCGGTGATGCCGTCCTTGTCCCGGACGCCTTCCGGGTCGACGCAGTAGCCGAGGGCCTCCTCGTAGCCGTACCGCAGACCGTCCACCCGGGCGATCCACTTGAAGCCGGTCAGGGTCTCCTCGTAGGGCAGCCCCGCCGCCTCGGCGATCCGGCCCAGCAGCGACGACGACACGATCGACTCGGCGAACGTGCCGCGCGCGCCGGAGCGGACCAGATGCGCCGCGAGCAGCGCCCCGACCTCGTCGCCGCGGAGCATCCGCCAGTCGCCCTCATGGGGGACGGCGACGGCGCAGCGGTCGGCGTCCGGATCGTTGGCGATCACCAGATCGGGCCGCTCCCGGCGGGCGGCCGCGAAGGAGAGGTCCATCGCGCCCGGCTCCTCCGGATTGGGGAACGCGACCGTCGGGAACGCCGGATCGGGATCGGCCTGCTCGGCGACGGGTACGGGGGCGGGGAAGCCCGCCCGCGCGAACGCCGCCTCCAGCACCGGCCGGCCCACGCCGTGCATCGCCGTGTAGACCGTCCGGGCGGTGCGCGGCGAGCCGGGCGTCAGGACCGCGTCCGTACGCTCCAGATACGCGGCGAGCACCTCGTCGCCCAGGATCTCCCAGCCGGAGCCCGCGAGCGGCACGTCGTGCAGGCTCGCCACCGCGTCGATCTCCGCCGCGATCCCGCTGTCCGCGGGCGGCACGATCTGCGAACCGTCGCCCAGATACACCTTGTAGCCGTTGTCGCGCGGCGGGTTGTGGGAGGCCGTGACCTCCACCCCGGCGACCGCGCCCAGCTGCCGTATGGCGAAGGCGAGGACGGGCGTCGGCAGCGGCCGCGGCAGGACGGCGGCCCGCAGGCCCGCCCCGACCATCACGGCCGCCGTGTCCCGGGCGAAGTCGGCGGACTTGTAGCGGGCGTCGTAGCCGACGACGACCAGCCCGTCGCCCTGCCCCTCGGCCTTGAGATAGGCGGCGAGACCGGCGGCCGCGCGGATCACGACCGCCCGGTTCATCCGCATCGGCCCGGCGCCCAGCTCGCCCCGGAGCCCGGCGGTGCCGAACTGGAGCGTGCCGGAGAAACGCGCCGCGAGGGCGGCCGGGTCGCCGCCCTCCCTGACGCCGTCGAGGAGCTTCGCCAGCTCCTCGCGGGTGTCGGGGTCGGGGTCCTCGGCGAGCCAGCTCTCGGCCCGCCCGATCAGGTCCTCAAGGTCCCGGTCGAGATCCTGCTGCACGGTCGGATCAGCCTCTCGTCGCGTCGGTCGGGTGGGTCGGGCTCAGATCCGGGACAGTACCCGGGTCAGCAGCTCGCCCATCCGGGCCGCCGAGTCACGGCCGGCCTGGAGGACCTCTTCGTGGTTGAGGGGCTCGCCCGACATGCCCGCCGCCAGATTGGTGACCAGGGAGATGCCCAGCACCTCGGCGCCCGCCTCACGGGCCGCGATGGCCTCCAGGACGGTCGACATGCCGACCAGGTCGCCGCCGATCGTCCGGACCATCCGGATCTCGGCGGGGGTCTCGTAGTGCGGGCCGGTGACCTGCACATAGACACCCTCCTCCAGGGAGGGGTCGATCTCCTTGCAGAGCGACCGCAGGCGCGGCGAGTACAGATCGGTGAGGTCGACGAAGTTCGCGCCGACGATCGGGGAGGTGGCGGTGAGGTTGATGTGGTCGCTGATCAGGACCGGCTGGCCGGGGCGCATGCCCTCGCGGAGCCCGCCGCAGCCGTTGGTCAGGACGACCGTCTTGCAGCCCGCGGCGACCGCGGTCCGCACCCCGTGGGCGACGGCGGCGACGCCCCGGCCCTCGTAGTAGTGCGTACGGCCGAGGAAGACGAGGGCGCGCTTGTCGCCGATGCGGTACGAGCGGACCCGGCCGCCGTGCCCCTCGACGGCGGGCGGCGGGAAGCCCGGCAGCTCGGTGACCGGGAACTCGGCCTCGGGCGCGCCGAGCGCCTCGGCCGCCGGGGCCCAGCCGGAGCCCATCACGAGGGCCACGTCGTGGGACTCGGCACCGGTCAGCTCGCGCAGCCGCGCGGCGGCGGCGTCCGCCAGGTCGTGGGGGGCGGCGGCACCGCCGTTGAGGTCCGGATTCACATGTGCGTTCACGCGAATGAGGGTAGCCGCAGATTCCCTACGCGCGTAGATGATGGAGGTACGGACACCCGGATCGTTGTCTTGTCGTTTCCGACGAACGGATGGCGAACGGACGGCGAACGGGTGACAAACGGGTGACAGTGCGACGGCGAACGGGGGACGAACGGGCCCCCGGGGGTCAGCAGGGGCGCTTGCGCAGCTCCATCACATAGTCGTGCGGCGCGCCCGCCGACTCCGCGGCATCCGCCAGCTCCCCCAGATAGCGGGCCGACGGCAGCCCGCCCTCGTAGCCGTTGAGCACGTACACCCAGGCCGGCTCCTCGCCGTCCAGGGTGTGCACCCGCACCCGCATCCGCCGGTAGATGTCGAGGCCGACGCCCTCCCAGCGGTCCATCGAGTCCTCGTCCATCGGGGCGATGTCGTAGAGCGCGACGAAGACCTGGGACCGCGGGGCCTCCACGATCGTGGCCAGCGCCCCCTCCCAGCCCATCTGCTCGCCGCCGAACGTGAGCCGCCAGCCGTTCAGCCAGCCCGTGCCGCGCAGCGGGGAGTGCGGGGCGCGGCGGGTCATCAGCCGCGCGTCGAGGTTGCCGGCGTACGCGGCGTAGAGCGACATGGGTTCGAGGGTACGGGAGGGGCACGGGTGGCCGCTTTTCCGAACGGGGACGGGTTCTTCCGGGCGGGTTCTCCGGCCGGTGCCCGGGCGGTGTCCCGGGCGGTGTCCCCGACCGTGCTTTGAACGGTGTTCCGGCCGGTGTTCCGGACGGCCCCGGGGCGCCCCGCCCGGACGCACCGCCGGGCCTTTCCAGGGCGTTCCCGGGCCTTTCCGGCAGCCGGGGGAGCGGTCGCGGGACAATCCGTGGCCCGGGCACGGAGCAGGTTGAAGCGTGCGGGACAATGGGGTACGTACTCCAGTCCGGCGGGACGCACCACGGGGCCCGCCCGGCAGGCGCACCGGCCCACCCACCCGTACCCGGCAGCAACGAGAGCGCGAGGCGTAACCCCAGTGACCCGGATCGTGATCATCGGCGGCGGACCCGGCGGATACGAGGCGGCCCTGGCGGGCGCCCAACTCGGCGCGGAGGTGACCGTCGTCGACTGCGACGGCCTCGGCGGCGCGTCCGTCCTGACCGACTGCGTGCCCTCGAAGACCCTCATCGCGACCGCCGAGGTGATGACCACCTTCGACTCGTCGTACGAGGAACTCGGCATCATCATCGCCGACGACACCCCGCCCATGGAGCAGTCCGCCCGGGTGACCGGCGTCGACCTCGGCAAGGTCAACCGGCGGGTGAAGCGCCTCGCGCTCGCCCAGTCCCACGACATCACCGCCTCCGTCACCCGCGCGGGCGCCCGGGTGCTGCGCGGCCGGGGCAAGCTGGAGGGCCGGCAGGCCGCCGACGGCTCCCGTACCGTCGTCGTCACCGCGGCCGACGGCACCGAGGAGCGGCTCACCGCCGACGCCGTCCTGATCGCCACCGGCGGCCACCCGCGCGAGATCCCCGACGCCCTCCCCGACGGCGAGCGGATCCTCAACTGGACCCAGGTCTACGACCTCGACGAACTCCCCGAGGAACTGATCGTCGTCGGCTCCGGCGTCACCGGCGCCGAGTTCGCCGGTGCCTATCAGGCGCTGGGCTCCCGGGTCACCCTGGTCTCCTCCCGCGACCGGGTGCTCCCGGGCGAGGACCCCGACGCGGCGGCCGTCCTGGAGGACGTCTTCCGGCGCCGCGGTATGAACGTCATGGCCCGCTCCCGCGCCGAGTCCGCCAAACGCGTCGGCGACCGGGTCGAGGTCACCCTCGCCGACGGCCGGGTCATCTCCGGTACGCACTGCCTCATGGCGGTCGGCGCCATCCCCAACACCGCGGGCATGGGCCTGGAGGAGGCGGGCGTACGGCTCAAGGACTCCGGCCACATCCTGACCGACAAGGTCTCCCGTACCAGCGCTCCCGGCGTCTACGCGGCCGGAGACGTCACGGGCGTCTTCGCCCTCGCGTCCGTGGCCGCCATGCAGGGCCGGATCGCGATGTACCACTTCCTCGGGGACGCGGTGCAGCCGCTGAACCTGAAGACGGTCTCGTCGAACGTCTTCACCGACCCCGAGATCGCGACCGTCGGCTACACCCAGGCGGACGTCGACGCCGGGCTGATCGACGCCCGGGTGGTCAAGCTGCCGCTGCTGCGCAACGCCCGCGCGAAGATGCAGGGCATCCGGGACGGCTTCGTCAAGATCTTCTGCCGGCCGGGCACCGGGATCGTGGTCGGCGGCTGTGTCGTCGCCCCCCGCGCCAGTGAACTGATCCACCCGATTTCGATCGCGGTCGACAACAATCTGACCGTCGAGCAGATCGCGAATGCGTTCACCGTCTACCCCTCGCTGTCGGGGTCGATCGCCGAGGTCGCGCGCCAGCTCGCCACCCGCAAGGTGTCGGGCGAGAGCTGACGGCCCGCCGTCACGGGCAGGTGCCGGGCCCTCCGGGGCCCGGTTCCGCCCCCGGCGCCGATCAGCTTCCGGCCAACGGGCGGTCAAGTGCGGGCCTCCCTATACCACTTATCGGCATAGCGCGAGCGCAATACTTGGCAATCGGTGCATAGAGCTGAAAATCGTCGGCGCGGCACGTTACTGTCAGTTTTGTGTTCGCTGCTGAACGTCGCCAACTGATCCTTGAAATGGTGCGGGCCAACGGAGCCGTGTCGCTCCGGGAACTCGCCCGGGTCGTCCAGACCTCCGAAGTCACCGTCCGCCGGGACGTCCGTGCGCTGGAGGCCGAGGGCCTCCTCGACCGCCGCCACGGCGGAGCGGTACTGCCGGGCGGATTCACCCGCGAATCCGGCTTTCCGCAGAAGTCCCTCTCCGCCACCGCCGAGAAGACGGCCATCGCCGATCTCGCGGCGAGCATGGTCGGCGAGGGCGAGGCGATCGTCGTCGGCGCGGGGACCACGACCCAGGAGCTGGCCCGGCGGCTCGCCCGGGTCCCGGGCCTGACCGTCGTCACCAACTCCCTGCTGGTGGCCCAGTCACTGGCCCACGCCAACCGGGTCGAGGTCGTCATGACCGGTGGCACCCTGCGGGGCTCCAACTACGCGCTCGTCGGCAGCGGTGCCGAGCAGTCCCTCCAGGGGCTGCGGGTCTCCCGGGCGTTCCTCTCCGGCAGCGGTCTCACCGCCGAGCGCGGGCTGTCCACATCCAATATGCTCTCCGCCAGCGTCGACCGGGCGCTGGTCCAGGCGGCGGCGGAGGTCGTGGTCCTCGCCGACCACAGCAAGCTCGGCGCCGACACCATGTTCCAGACCGTGCCGACGGACGTCATCACCCGGCTGGTGACGGATGCGCCGCCCGAGCACGACGAACGCGCCGCGACGGAGCTGCAGGCACTGGCGGACCAGGGCGTCCAGATCGCGGTCGCGGGCTCGCCGTCCGGCGCGGGCACCGACACCGAGCGCGGCCCCCGCCGTGACGTTCCGCTCCCGGGCCAGCGCAGGACGCGCGGCGGCGCGGGCCCGACGAGGTTCACCGCGGCGGCGCTGGAGCGGGATGCGCTGGGCGGCGGCGGGGGAATGGAACGAAGCGCCCGCGTCGCGGACATGCGCCGCCGCTAGGGCCTTGGGGGGTGCGGGGCTGCGTCTGCCGGGTGCGGTGTCGTTGCCGACCGCGCGCCGTCGGTGGTTTCTCGCGCAGTTCCGCCCCCTATGCCTTCGGCAATGGGGGGACCCCCAGCGCCCCTTTCTTGTTCTCTTCGCTCCTGTGGGGTGCGGGTCCTCCGGTGGTCGGGTCCCGTTACTCCGTGGGGTAGGGCACCGGTCTTGTCGGGTGCGGCCGGGTCGGTGGCCTCCGGGCTCACCTCCTCGCCGCGGGCGATGCACCGCCCCGAAGCGCGTCCGGTCTTGTCGCCCACGGCTGCGGGGGCGACCCTGCACCCCCCTCCGGAGATCACCCCGACTTGACCCCGGGGGACAAGGAGTTTCCTCGGTTACCCGCCACGGGGTGGATGCGTACCCGGGGACTGCCCTCCCCGGGGGTTCCGGGATCGCGGCGAGCGCCGTTGACGGCGGGTGTTGCGTGTCCAGCCACGGCGTGAGGGGGGAACGCAACCTGAGCGAACTCCTCCCCCCCCCGGGTACAGGAAGAGCCCGCCAGGTCGCATGAAACCTGGCGGGCCCTTTCCGTAGCCCACGGGCCGGGGCGCACGCCCCCGGCCCGCCGTCAGTCCTTGATTTCGCAGATCATCGCGCCCGACGAAATCGCCGCGCCGACCTCCGCGCTCAGGCCCTTCACCGTGCCCGCACGGTGCGCGTTCAGCGGCTGCTCCATCTTCATGGCCTCCAGGACCACGATCAGGTCGCCCTCGTTGACCTCCTGGCCCTCCTCGACCGCGACCTTCACGATCGTGCCCTGCATGGGCGAGGCGAGGGTGTCGCCGGAGGCGGCCGCGGCGGAGCGCTTGGCCGCGCGGCGCTTGGGCTTCGCCCCCGCCGCCAGGCCCGTACGGGCCAGGGTCATGCCGAGATGGGCCGGGAGGGAGACTTCGAGGCGCTTCCCGCCGACCTCGACGACGACCGTCTCGCGGTCCGGCTCCTCCTCCGCCTCGGCGTCGGCGGGCGCCGCGAACGCGGGGATCTCGTTGACGAACTCGGTCTCGATCCAACGGGTGTGCACCCGGAAGGGGTCGCTGGTGAAGGCCGGGTCGACGACGACCGCACGGTGGAACGGGATGGCGGTCGCCATGCCCTCCACCTGGAACTCGGCGAGCGCCCTGGCCGCCCGCTGGAGCGCCTGCTCCCGGGTGGCGCCGGTGATGACCAGCTTGGCCAGCAGGGAGTCCCAGGCCGGGCCGATGACACTGCCGGACTCGACGCCCGCGTCCAGCCGGACGCCGGGGCCGGACGGCGCGTCGAAGAGGGTGACCGTGCCGGGCGCCGGGAGGAAGTTGCGGCCCGGGTCCTCGCCGTTGATCCGGAACTCGAAGGAGTGACCGCGGATCGCTGGGTCGTCGTAGCCCAGCTCCTCGCCGTCGGCGATCCGGAACATCTCACGGACCAGGTCGAGGCCGGTGACCTCCTCGGTGACCGGGTGCTCCACCTGGAGACGGGTGTTGACCTCCAGGAAGGAGATCGTGCCGTCGAGACCGACGAGGAACTCGACCGTACCCGCGCCGACGTAGCCGGCCTCCTTGAGGATGGCCTTCGAAGCGCGGTACAGCTCGGCGTTCTGCTCGTCCGTCAGGAACGGCGCCGGCGCCTCCTCGACCAGCTTCTGGTGACGGCGCTGCAGGGAGCAGTCACGGGTTGACACCACCACGACATTGCCGTGCTGGTCGGCCAGGCACTGGGTCTCCACATGCCGCGGCTTGTCCAGATACCGCTCGACGAAGCACTCGCCGCGGCCGAACGCGGCGACCGCCTCGCGGACCGCGGAGTCGTACAGCTCCGGGACCTCTTCGAGGGTGCGGGCCACCTTCAGACCGCGGCCGCCGCCGCCGAACGCCGCCTTGATGGCGATCGGCAGCCCGTTCTCCCGGGCGAAGGCGACGACCTCGTCGGCGCCGGACACCGGGTCCGGAGTGCCGGCCACCAGCGGGGCACCCGCACGCTGGGCGATATGACGCGCGGCGACCTTGTCCCCCAGATCGCGGATCGCGGACGGCGGCGGACCGATCCACGTCAGCCCGGCGTCGATGACGGCCTGGGCGAATTCGGCGTTCTCGGAGAGGAAGCCGTACCCGGGGTGGATCGCGTCGGCACCGGAGTCCTTCGCGGCCTGGAGGACCTTCCCCATGTCCAGATAACTGGCCGCCGGGGTGTCACCGCCCAGGGCGAACGCCTCGTCTGCCGCGCGGACGTGCAGGGCGTCCCGGTCCGGGTCGGCGTAGACGGCTACGCTTGCGATTCCGGCGTCCCGGCAGGCACGGGCGACGCGGACAGCGATTTCGCCTCGGTTGGCGATGAGCACCTTGCGCACGATGTGGCTCCCTCCTTGAAACAAGCCGAGTTTAGGGACTGCCGACACGGCCGTTCGACCCGTCCCCTAGGGTGAGCTTGCCCACACGGAGCGTGATTCCAGGCTCGTTCGAGTCGCGAAATCCCTTGTCGCACCACGGTACGACGGGTTGCTTCCTCCAGACAGTAGCCCCCGTATGTGGCACAGGTCTCTGTCAGTGGGGCCAGCCGGGCAACCCGTTTCTTTGTGGAGTCCCTACGAATGGCGGAATGATTCTTTTCATTCTCCGAGGTGGGGCCGAGTGTGTCGCGCGATCGGGGACGGGCCGGGGGTGAACCGGGGGCGCGGGCCGGGGGTGTGCCTGCGGTGTGCCTTCCCGCGCGACTCTTCTCCGCGCCCCGGCGCGACCGGCCGACCCGGCGCGCGCCGGGGCGCTTCCGGGCGCTGCGCCATGCGGGTCCCGTACCGACGGCCTGTGCAGCCGTCCCGTACCGCCGGCCCGTCAGGACCAGAAGTCGGTGACCGAGTGGCCCAGCTCCCCGAGGAGCGTCCGCAGCAGCGGCATCGAGATGCCGATGACATTGCCGTGGTCGCCGTCGATCCCGTTGATGAACGGCGCCGAACGGCCGTTGAGCGTGAACGCGCCCGCCACGTGCAGGGGTTCCCCGGTGGCGACGTACGCGGCGATCTCCGCGTCCGACGGCTCCCCGAACCGGACCGTGGTCGACGCGGTGGCCGAGGCGATCCGGCCGGTGGCCGTGTCCGTGACGCAGTGGCCCGTGCGCAGCACCCCGGAGCGGCCCCGCATCGCCTTCCAGCGGGCCGTCGCCTCCTCCGCGTCCGCGGGCTTGCCCAGCGCCTCGCCGTCCAGGTCCAGTACCGAATCGCAGCCGATCACCAGGGCGCCGGCGACCTCGGGACGGGCGGCGACGACCGCGGCCTTCGCCTCCGCGAGTACCAGTGCCAGCTCGGCGGGGGTGGGGGCGCTCAGGGCGTCCTCGTCGACTCCGCTGACGATCACCTCGGGGTCGAGACCGGCCGCGCGCAGCTGCCTCAGCCGGGCGGGCGAGGCGGAGGCGAGGACGAGGCGGGGTGCGGGGGTACGGGGGGTGGCGTGGGCGGTCATGCGGCCATCGTAGGCGCGGTGCCGCGCCGGGTTACCCCGTTCGGCGCAGGCCCGCCACTATCACCGCAGGCCCACCACGATCATCCCCAGCACCATGGCCAGCGCGAGCAGGACGCCCGCGCGGCGCAACATGGCCTGCGTCTCGCGCAGCTCCTCGGGGGGTTCGTTCTCCGGGTCGGACCACAGCATGCTCCCGATCCTGCCGGTCGCCCCCGGGGTTACGCATGAGTACGAGTACTCAACCGGGCCCCGGGAGACCCGTCGCATCTCAGGAGGCGCGTACGCCTCAGGAAGGCCAGTACGTCCGCGCCCAGGCGTGCGGTCCCGGCGCCGGGCGCGGTGTCCGGGTTACCCGGGCCGGGGACGACCACTCCGAGGACGGGGGCGGGGGCGCCCCCTCCGCGCCGCCGCTCACCCGGGCGCGGACCACGGCCAGTGCCGCGGCCAGCTCCTCGGGCGTCGGATTGCCCCGTACGATCCTGATCATCATGGCGGCCCCTCCGGGCGGACGGCACTGTTTCGCGGACTCCACGGATACGGCTCAGAGCGGGATGTTGCCGTGCTTCTTCGGCGGCAGGCTCTCCCGCTTGGTCCGCAGATGCCGCAGCCCGCGCACGATCTGCGCCCGGGTGTCCGACGGCACGATCACCGCGTCGATATAGCCGCGCTCCGCCGCCGTATAGGGGTTCAGCAGCGCGTCCTCGTACTCCGCGATCAGCCGGGCCCGGGTCTCCTCCTGCGCCTCCGCGTCACCCGCCTCGGCGATCGCCCGCCGGTGCAGGATGTTGACCGCGCCCTGGGCGCCCATCACCGCGATCTGCGCGGTCGGCCAGGCGAGGTTGAGATCGGCGCCCAGATGCTTGGAGCCCATCACGTCGTACGCGCCGCCGAACGCCTTGCGGGTGATGACGGTGATCAGCGGGACCGTCGCCTCGGCATAGGCGTAGATCAGCTTCGCGCCGCGCCGGATGATGCCGCCGTACTCCTGGTCGACACCCGGCAGGAAGCCGGGGACGTCGACGAAGGTCAGCACGGGGATGTTGAACGCGTCGCAGGTGCGGACGAAGCGCGCCGCCTTCTCCGAGGCGTCGATGTCGAGGCAGCCAGCGAACTGGAGCGGCTGATTGGCGACCACTCCCACCGGATGGCCCTCGACCCGGCCGAAGCCGGTCAGGATGTTCGGCGCGAACAGCGACTGGGTCTCCAGGAACTCCCCGTCGTCGAGGACGTGCTCGACGACCGTGTGCATGTCGTACGGCTGGTTGGCGCTGTCCGGGATCAGCCCGTCCAGCTCCCGGTCCTCGTCCGTGGGTGCCAGCCCGGTCTCCTCGGGGAAGGCGGGCGGCTCGGAGAGGTTGTTCGACGGCAGATAGGACAGCAGTGACTTCACGTACTCGACGGCGTCCTTCTCGTCCGCCGCCATATGGTGCGCCACACCCGACGTCGTGTTGTGGGTACGAGCGCCGCCCAGCGCCTCGAAACCGACGTCCTCGCCGGTCACCGTCTTGATGACATCGGGACCCGTGATGAACATATGGGACGTCTGATCGACCATCACCGTGAAGTCGGTGATCGCGGGCGAGTAGACGGCGCCGCCCGCGCAGGGGCCGACGACCAGGGAGATCTGCGGGATCACCCCGGAGGCATGGGTGTTGCGGCGGAAGATCTCGCCGTACATCCCGAGGGCGCTCACCCCTTCCTGGATGCGCGCGCCGCCGGAGTCGTTGATGCCGATAACGGGACAGCCGGTCTTCAGCGCGAAGTCCATCACCTTGACGATCTTCTGGCCGTAGACCTCGCCCAGCGCCCCGCCGAAGACGGTGAAGTCCTGGGAGAAGACGGCGACGGGACGGCCGTCGACGGTGCCGTAGCCGGTGACGACGCCGTCGCCGTACGGACGGGTCCGCTCCAGGCCGAAGTTGGTGGACCGGTGCCGTACCAGCTCGTCGAGTTCGACGAACGAGTCCTCGTCCAGGAGCAGGCCGATCCGCTCCCGCGCGGTCAGCTTCCCCTTCGCGTGCTGCTTCTCCACGGCCCGCGCCGAACCGGCGTGCACCGCCTCGTCGCTACGGCGCCGCAGATCCGCGATCCGGCCCTCGGTGGTGTGGCTGTCGTGCTGCTGTTCCGGCTCAGACATCGGGAAGCGGCTCCCTGGACGCGGACGAGGACCGGCGAAGGATCGGCGGGACTCGACGAGAACTGAAGGGGACTGGTGAGAACGGACGGCGGAGGGGTCGGGCACCGGGGGGTGGCAACTCGTTGCCGTCGGCTACCGGCTCGTAGCGTATCGGCGTGCCTACGCCCGCGCAGTGCGGCGTACGACACACCTACCCTGGCTTGCATGACGTCTGAGAATGCGCCAGGAAACACCAATGGAACCCGGTTCGCGGGGGCGGTGGGCGCGGGCGGCCGCTGGGGCGATCTGGACCGGCCGCCCCTGAACGCGGCCGCGCTGCGCCGGGCGGTGGTGCGGCCCGGGGGGCTGTGGACCTCCCTCGACGTCGTGCCGTCGACCGGCTCCACCAACGCGGACCTCGTCGCCCGGGCGCCCGGCAGCCCGGAGGGGGCCGTCCTGGTCGCGGAGGAGCAGACGGCCGGACGGGGGCGGTTGGACCGGCGGTGGAGTGCTCCCGCCAGGTCCGGGCTGTTCTTCTCCGTACTGCTGCGGCCGGGTCCGGACGTTCCGGTCGAGCGCTGGGGGTGGCTGCCGCTGCTCGCGGGCGTCGCGGCAGCGACGGGGCTCAGCCGGGCCGCCGGTGTCGATATGTCCCTCAAATGGCCCAATGACCTGCTGGTGACGGTCGACGGCGAGGAGCGGAAGACGGGCGGCATCCTGGCCGAGCGGGCCGGTGGGGCCGAGGACGGCGCGGTGGTCGTCGGGATCGGGATCAATGTGACCCTGCGCGCCGCGGAACTGCCCGTTCCCACGGCGGGCTCGCTGGCGCTGGCCGGAGCGGTGGGCACCGACCGCGATCCGCTGCTGCGGGCGGTGCTGCGGTCGCTGGAGCGGTGGTACGGCGACTGGCGCGCGGCGGGCGGCGACCCCATCGGCTCGAATGTGCAGGGGGCATATGCCGCAGGTTGTGCGACGCTGGGCCGTACGGTCCGTGCCGAGCTGCCCGGCGGCCGCGAGCGGACCGGCGAGGCCGTCGCCCTCGACGGTGACGGACGGCTCGTCCTGGCGCTGGAGAACGGGGAGCGGCTGGCCGTCGGCGCGGGCGACGTGGTGCATCTGCGCCCGCTCCCGCCCCGGTGAGAGCTTCCCCGGGGCGGTGCTCCGGCGATCCGGCCGCGGTACGGACGGCGGGGGCGCCGCGGGCGGTCCACGCACCCGGGCGGGTGCCCTTCCGCGCCGATGGCGGGCGGGTGAACCGGAACCGCCGCGGGGACGTGAGCCAGGGCACATCTGCCGTATCGTTGAGGCGATCGAGCGACAGATCGGCAGGGCAGTTGCGCAGGGAAAGGGCAGGAGGCGGCTGGTGACCGTCGACGACACCACTTCCGGCGCGGGCGCGTCCGACGGGTCCGGGACCGGTTCGGGAGCCGGGCGATCCGGCGGCTCCGGTGCTTCCGGCCGGCCGGACGGCTCCGGTACGGGCCGTTCCGGCGGCTCCCCGGCCTCCGCCGCCGCGTCCCGGTCGGGCGCAGGCGCAGGCGCCGTGCATCCGACCCCCCTGCACGCCGTCGACCACACCGCCGAACCCACCGACGACCCCCTCGCCATCCGCCTCGAACAGCTCATCCTCGGCGCCGAGCGGCGCTACACCCCCTTCCAGGCGGCCCGGACCGCCGGGGTCTCCATGGAGCTGGCCTCCCGCTTCTGGCGGGCCATGGGCTTCGCCGACATCGGCCAGGCCAGGGCCCTGACCGAGGCCGACGTCCTGGCCCTGCGCCGGCTGGCGGGCCTGGTGGAGGCCGGGCTTCTCAGCGAGCCGATGGCCATCCAGGTGGCCCGCTCCACCGGCCAGACCACCGCCCGGCTCGCGGAATGGCAGATCGACTCCTTCTTGGAAGGCCTGACCGAGCCGCCCGAACCGGGCATGACCCGTACCGAGGTCACGTACCCGCTGATCGAACTGCTGCTGCCGGAGCTCCAGGAGTTCCTCGTCTACGTCTGGCGGCGCCAGCTCGCTGCGGCCACCGGACGGGTCGTCCAGGCCGCCGACGACGAGGAGATGGTCGACCGGCGGCTCGCCATCGGCTTCGCCGACCTCGTCGGCTTCACCCGGCTCACCCGCCGTCTCGAAGAGGAGGAGCTCGGTGAACTCGTCGAGATCTTCGAGACCACGGCCGCCGACCTGGTCGCCGCGCACGGCGGACGGCTCATCAAGACCCTCGGTGACGAGGTGCTCTACGCGGCCGACGACGCGGGCACCGCCTCCGAGATCGCACTCCGGCTCATCGACGCGATGAACCACGACGACGCGATGCCCTCCCTCCGGGTCGGGCTGGCCTTCGGCACGGTCACGACCCGGATGGGCGATGTGTTCGGCACGACGGTCAACCTCGCGAGCAGGCTGACGTCGATAGCGCCGAAGGACACCATCCTGGTGGACGGCGCGTTCGCGCTGGACCTGATCAGGGCCGGGGACGCGCCCAAGTCCGAGACACAGGCGGCGGAGGAGGCGGCGACGGCCGAGAAGGAGGGCGAGCCCCCGCCGCCGTACCGCTACGCCCTCCAGCCGATGTGGCAGCGGCCCGTCCGGGGGCTCGGGATCGTCGAACCGTGGATGCTGTCGCGGCGTACGTGACGGGCCGCCGTGCCCGGAGCGGGTTCCGGTCCGTTGTGAGCGGGTAGGCGCGGTCCGGGTCGGCGGCGGGCGCGGCCCCGGCGGGCCGGTCGCGGTCTTGCGGGGGCGGGCAGGAGCCCGCATATGATCCCGTGAACCGTCGTTAACCGGGCCCGAGCGGTCCACGGGAGGGTGTCGGATGTCCGTACCGCCGTCGGATGGCGCGCAGTTCCCACTGGCCCCGTCGTTCCTGTCGGCGGACCCGCCGGACTCCCCGGCCTCCTCGGTGCCCGTCGTCGAAGGGCCGTTCGAGCAGCGTTTCGGGGAGTTCGTCGTCGTACGGACGCACGGCCATGTCGCCGAACTCGTCCTCGACCGGCCCGCGTCGATGAACGCGGTCTCCGCCGCGATGGCCCGCTCCATCGCCGCCGCCTGTGCCGCGCTCGCAGAGGACCGCGACGTCCGGGTGGCCGTCCTGACCTCCACCCACGACCGCGCCTTCTGCGTCGGCGCCGACCTCAAGGAGCGCAACGGGCTGAGCGACGCGGACCTGATGCGCCAGCGCCCGATCGCCCGCGCCGCGTACACCGGTGTGCTCGAACTGCCGATGCCCGCGATCGCCGCCGTCCGCGGCTACGCCCTCGGCGGCGGCTACGAACTCGCCCTGGCCTGCGATGTGATCGTCGCGGACGCGACCACCGTGGTGGCCCTGCCCGAGGTCTCCGTGGGCGTCATCCCCGGCGGCGGCGGTACGCAGCTGCTGCCGCGCCGGGTCGGCGCCGCCCGCGCCGCCGAGCTGGTGTTCACCGCTCGTCGGGTGGCCGCGGACGAGGCATTCGCCTTGGGGCTGGTGGACCGCCTCGCGGAGGGTGACGGCGACGCCAGGACGGAGGCGCTGGCGCTGGCCGACCGGATCGCCGGGAACTCCCCGGTCGGACTGCGGGCCGCGAAACGGGCACTGCGGCTGGGGCAGGGGCTCGACCTGCGGGCCGGTCTGGAAGTCGAGGACGCGGCCTGGCGCACGGTCGCCTTCTCCGGGGACCGTGCGGAAGGTGTCGCCGCGTTCAACGAGAAGCGGAAGCCGGAGTGGCCCGGCGAATAACCCGACCGCGCCCGTCACTCTGAGTCCCCCCCCAGTAGTGCCATATCGTCCTAAATCGGTCATGGGTCTTTAAGCTGGGGTGATGGCTGAGGATCAGCGGCTGCGGGCCGTAGTGGCACTGGCGCAGGCGATGGCGGCCGCGCAGACTCCCCGGGAGTTCTGGAGCGCGGCCGCGCTGGGCGCCTGCGCCGCCCTGGACGGCTCCTTCGCCGCGCTGTCGGTCTGGGAACGGGAGCTGGGCCGGCTGAAGGTACTGGTGAACGCGGGGGAGCGGACGCCGGACGAGGAGGAGTTCCCCGAGGCGGAGACCTACCCGGTCAACCGCTTCCCCGAGATCACCGAATTCCTGCACGAACGGTGGGCGGGCGGCGGGGAGCCGGAAGCCTGGGTCGAGACCGCGGAGTCCGGGGGCGTACCCGGGTTCGCGGCGTTTCCGGTGCCGGGCTCACCGGGGACGGGTCCGGTTCCCGGGGGCGTCGGGCCCGTGACCCCTGTTGGGGCCCGGCCCCCGGGCGGGTGGGCCGAGCCCGGACGGGACTCCGTCGTACCCGAGTACGGGCCCGCACCCGCGCCCGCCCGCGGCTACCGGCACCCCTCCTTCCCCGTCGGAACCGGCGGCCCGCGCGGCCGGGCGGCGGGCCTCCGGCGGCGGCGGCGCGGCTGCTGCGTCGTCGCGCCGATCGTGCTCCACGGGCGGGCCTGGGGCGAGCTGTACGTGGCCCGGCCCGTCGGCGCGCCCGTCTTCGGCCGCGACGAGGCCCACTTCGCGACCGTCCTCGCCGCCGTCGTCGCCGCGGGGATCGCCCAGACCGAACGCCTCGAAGAGGTACGGCGACTCGCCTTCACCGACCCCCTCACCGGTCTGGCCAACCGGCGCGCCGTCGACACCCGGCTCGACGAAGCGCTCGAACGGCACCGCACCGACGGCACGGTCGTCAGCCTCGTCGTCTGCGACCTCAATGGGCTCAAGAGCGTCAACGACACCCTCGGGCACGCCGTCGGAGACCGCCTGCTGGAACGGTTCGGCTCGGTGCTCTCCCTGTGCGGGGCGATGCTGCCGGACGCGCTCGCCGCGCGGCTCGGCGGCGACGAGTTCTGCCTGGTGTGCGTCGGGCCCGGCGCCGACGAGGTGGTGCGGGTCGCCGGTGAACTCTGCGTGCGGGCCGCGGAGCTGGAGCCCGGGGAGGGGGTGGCCTGCGGGGTCGCCTCCACGGGGGACCCGATCGGGGAGATCCCCACCGCCCGGCGGCTGTTCCGGCTCGCGGACGCGGCGCAGTACCGGGCGAAGGCGGCGCGCTCCGCGAAACCGGTGGTGGCGGGGCGGGACGGGGCGGTGCTGCGGCTGGCGGACACGCCGGTACGCCACGCCCGGGAGCGCCGGGCCTTCCGGGGGGTGGAGGGCCCTACTCCCCCGGAGGCACCTTGAGGCCTCGGGCCCCGGCCCCGGTCCCCCGGGGGTGGCGTTTCCCGCGGGGTGCGGGCTGCTCCTGCGCCTCAATCGCCGGCGGGGCTCAAAGATGGGTGACCGTTGCTCCGTGGTGTAGGTCGCCGGTCCTGTCCGGTGCGGGTGGGTCGGTGGCCTCCGGGCTCACCTCCTCGCGGCCTGCGATGCACTGCCCTCCGGCAAACCGTGCTTGTCGCAGGTCCACTGCGGGGGCGACCCTGCACCCCCCTCCCACGTGATCCCGACCTGTCCATGAACCAAGGCCCCGGGAGTTGTCGCGCGTCACCGGGGAGGGGGAACTCTCCTGATCACCGCCCGGGGAGATATCCCCTTCTCGGGGCACAGGCACCCCCTGATTGCGGGCACCCCTTGCCGGGTGACCGGGCGGACTCCTTGTCCCCGGGGTCAAGTCGGGGTGATCTCCGGAGGGGGGTGCAGGGTCGCCCCCGCAGCAGGCTGCGACAAGAAGGGATGCGCTTCGGGGCGGTGCATCGCAGTCTGCGAGGAGGTGAGCCCGGAGGCCCACGACCCGGCCGCACCCGACAAGACCCCGCGCCTACACCACGGAGTAACGGGACCCGACCACCGGAGGGGCCGCACACCGCAGGGGCGGTAGGACCGACAACCAGGGGCGCGAGGAACTGCGCGACAAGCCACACGCGGCCCGCAGCCGGAAACGGCCCCAGGCGCAGGAGCCCGCACACCGCAGGGACCCCGCCACCAAGGGCCCGTGACCCCGTGACATGTGTCAATTCAGTCCGTACGCTGCTGAATATGGATATGCATACCGTCGTGGTGGGGACGTCCGGTACCAGCTCCGCCGATGTCGTCGCCGTCGCCCGGCACGGCGCCCGCGTCGAGATCTCCCCCGAGGCCACCGCCGCCCTCGCCGCCGCCCGCGCCGTCGTGGACACGCTCGCCGCCAAGCCCGAGCCCGTGTACGGCGTCTCCACCGGGTTCGGTGCGCTCGCCACTCGCCATATCGGGCCCGGGCTCCGCGCCGCGCTCCAGCGGAACATCGTGCGCTCGCATGCCGCGGGGATGGGCCCGCGGGTGGAGCGGGAGGTGGTGCGGGCGCTGATGTTCCTGCGGCTGAAGACGTTGTGTTCGGGGCATACCGGCGTGCGGCCGGAGATCGCGGAGACCATGGCGGCGGTGTTGAACGCCGGGATCACCCCGGTGGTCCACGAGTACGGTTCCCTCGGCTGCTCCGGGGATCTCGCGCCGCTCTCGCACTGTGCGCTGGCCCTGATGGGCGAGGGGGATGCGGAGGGCCCCGACGGGGAGGTGCGGCCCGCGGGTGAGCTGCTCGCGGCCCATGGCATCGGCCCGGTGGAGCTGCGGGAGAAGGAGGGGCTGGCGCTCCTCAACGGCACCGACGGCATGCTCGGCATGCTGCTGCTGGCGCTGGACGATCTGCGGCGGCTGTACAAGAGCGCCGACATCACGGCCGCGCTCAGCCTCGAAGCCCTGCTGGGTACGGAGCGCGTTCTGGCGCCGGAGCTGCACGCGATCCGTCCGCATCCCGGTCAGGCGGTGGCCGCCGCGAACATGGCGGCGGTGCTGAAGGGGTCCGGGCTGACGGGTCACTATCAGCAGGACGAGGCCCCGCGGGTCCAGGACGCCTACTCGGTCCGGTGCGCACCGCAGGTGGCGGGTGCGGGCCGGGACACGCTGGACCATGCGCGGCTGGTGGCGGACCGTGAACTCGCCGCGGCGGTCGACAATCCGGTGGTCCTCCCGGAGGCCGGCCGGGTGGAGTCCAACGGCAACTTCCACGGTGCGCCCGTGGCGTACGTCCTGGACTTCCTCGCCATTGCCGCCGCGGATCTGGGTTCCATCGCGGAGCGCCGTACGGACCGGCTGCTGGACAAGAACCGCAGTCATGGTCTGCCGCCGTTCCTCGCCGACGATCCGGGTGTCGATTCGGGGCTGATGATCGCCCAGTACACCCAGGCCGCGCTGGTTTCGGAGCTGAAGCGGCTCGCCGTTCCGGCGTCCGTCGACTCCATCCCGTCCTCTGCGATGCAGGAGGACCATGTGTCGATGGGCTGGTCGGCGGCGCGGAAGCTGCGGACCGCGGTGGATGCGCTGGGGCGGATCATCGCCGTGGAGCTGTATGCGGCGACCCGGGCGATCGAACTGCGGGACGGGCTGGTGCCCGCCCCCGCTTCGGCGGCCGCCGTGGCGGCGCTGCGTGCCGCGGGTGTCGCGGGCCCGGGGCCGGACCGGTTCCTGGCGCCCGATCTGGCGGCGGCGGAGGGCTTCGTCCGCGACGGCGGTCTGATCGCGGCGGTGGAGCGGGTCACGGGCCCGCTGGGCTGAACCGCCGGGATCTGTGCGGGTGCGACGACCCCCGGGGCAGCGACGGCCCCGGGGCGGCCCCCGGGGTCGGGGGCCGGGGGCCGGGGCTACGCCGGGTCGGACGGGGAGTGCCCGCGCCGTACCGCATAGGTGACGAAGGAGATGCCGACCGTCAGGAAGGCGGCTCCGCCCAGCAGGTACGGGGTGGTGTCGATGCTTCCGGTATCGGCCAGGCGCAGGGGCGCGGCGACTGTGCTCCCGGTGTCCCCGAGGCTCGCGGTACTGCTGTAACCCCGGTCGGCCGGGGGCCGTTCGGTGGTCGCGTTCGCGGACGGGACGAACCACAGCGCACAGAGCAAAGACCCCGCTGCGGCGGCGGTCACCAGTGGTCGTGGGGCAAGGGACACGGACGCGATCCTCCTTGAGGCATCGTCGAGTTGGGTGTCGTTCGAGCGGTGCGCCGATGCTAGTGAAAGCCTGCCGGGGGACGAAATCCGGCCCCGGGGCGATGGGTAGGACGCGTTGTGCCGCCCGTGCGTTCCGGGTACGGCGCTCCGACCGGGGCACGTCACCGACCGTGGCCGCTTTGTGAGGTCCCTGTGACTGCCCGTTGTCACCCCCGGTCTGTACGGTGGAGGCCGTACCCGCGTCGGATGATCGGATGAGGGGTACCGGCCGCGGCGTACCGTGGCACTCGGGGCCGCCGGTCGTGGCGGCCCGCGCCGGCCGGGCGGATCGCGAGTGGTGTGCACCACATCACCGAACGTATGTGGAACCAATACCCCCGGAACAGATGTGTTCCCCGGAGTCCGGCTCATGGGGACAGGGGACAGGCGACGATGGAGATGCGTGTGATGACGGACAGCAAGCGGCGCAGGGGTCTGATGGTCGCGTCCGCTGTGCTCGGTGGTGTGATGGTCCTCTCCGCGTGCAGCGGGGACGGCGACAAGAACAGCGGCGGTGGCACCGACGCCGGCAAGAAGTCCCAGGCCCAGGTCGACGAGGCTGCCGCGAAGCAGGTCTCGAAGGCCCGAATAGCCATCGAGCCCAAGAACGGCACCGCGAACGCCGGTATCAACAATGCCAAGGTCACCGTCGCCGACGGTTCCCTGACCGAGGTCAAGATGGTCACCTCCGAGGGCACGCCGGTCGAGGGCGCGATCTCCGCCGACGGCAAGAGCTGGGCCCCCGCCAAGCCGCTCAAGCGCTCGACGACGTACAAGGTCACCGCCTCCGCCAAGGACGACAAGGGCCTGGTCGCCTTCGAGAACGGCTCCTTCACCACGGTCTCCCCGGGCAACAGCTTCATCGGCCGCTTCACGCCGGAGGACGGGCAGACCGTCGGCGTCGGCATGCCGGTGTCCATCAACTTCGACAAGCCCATCAAGGACCGCAAGGCCGTCCAGTCCGGGATCACCGTGACGTCCACGGGCGGCCAGGAGATCGTCGGCCACTGGTTCCACGGCCAGCGGCTCGACTTCCGTCCCGGGCAGTACTGGAAGGAAGGCTCGACCGTCACCCTGAAGCTGGCCCTCGACGGGGTCGAGGGCGCCCCGGGTGTCTTCGGCGTCCAGCAGAAGACGGTCACCTTCAAGATCGGCCGCAATCAGGTCTCCACCGTCGACGCGAGCTCGAAGCAGATGGTCGTCACCCGGAACGGCAAGACGATCCGTACGATCCCGATCTCCGCGGGCGCCCCGGCCACCCCGACGTACAACGGTCAGATGGTGATCTCCGAGAAGTTCAAGGAGACCCGGATGAACGGGGCCACCGTCGGCTTCACGGACTCCGACGGCAAGGGCGAGTACGACATCAAGGACGTGCCGCACGCCATGCGGCTCTCCACCTCGGGCACCTTCATCCACGGCAACTACTGGGGCGCCGACTCCGTCTTCGGCGGCCAGAACACCAGCCACGGCTGTGTCGGCCTCAACGACAAGAAGGGCGCCAACGACCCCAACCAGCCCGGTGCCTGGTTCTTCAACAGCTCGATGATCGGTGACGTCGTCATCGTGAAGAACTCCAAGGACAAGACGATCAAGCCGGACAACGGTCTGAACGGCTGGAACATGGACTGGGCGTCCTGGAAGGCCGGTTCGGCGGCCTGACGCGCTTCGTACGGCACAAGACAGGAGGGGGCGGCACCCGTGGCGGGTGCCGCCCCCTCCTGCCGTACCCCGGTCTCCTGCCGTACCCCGGTCTCCTGCCGTACCCCGGTCTCCTGCCGTACCCGGTCTCAGCAGCCCGGGTCGTCCGCCCACGGCAGCCTCGGCCGGTACGGCGATCCGATCCGGTACTCCCCGGCCTTCTCCACGGTCAGCCTGGTGAACTCGCCCTCCGGCTCCAGACAGGCCCCGGGCGCCCGCAGCCACGGCGAATGCGCCACCTTGACCGTCACCGACCCGGCCGCGGGCATCCGTACCACCAGCTCGGCCCGGTCCTGGCGGACCACCTGCGCGGGTGCGGACACCAGCGGCACCGGCTCCGCCACCCGGTACACCGACCAGTGCGCGTCCCGCCACACCCGCTTCAGATACGACGGTCCGCCGCGCACCAGCGCCGCCTCCGCCTCGGCGGGCCCGTCCGGGCGGCCGTGGTGCAGCACGACGAAGCCGACGGCCCAGCGGTCCAGCCAGGCGCGGTAGGTCTCCGCGTCCAGCGACCCGTCGTAGAAGAGCCGCCCCCGCTCCACGTCCAGCTGACGGTTCCAGCCGCGGGCCATGTTGACGTGCGGGGCGAGCACGGTCGCCTCGCGGTGGTTACGGGCCGGGACGACCTCGACCCGGGTCCGGTCCGCACCGAGCCGCTCCAGCTCCCGCACCACCCCGTCGGTGTTCTTCGCCCAGGCCGGCACCTTGTTGGAGACGACGAGATCGTCCTCGGTCTTGTCGATCAGCCAGTTGGTGAGCAGGCCCAGCGCCACCGCCAGCACCACGGGCGGCACCAGGACCCGGGGTGCCCGCTGCCGCCAGGAAGCGGCCAGGGCCGCCAGCCCGCCCGCGGCCGTCACGGACGCGATTACCGCCGCCATCAGCACCGGCGGCCCCGCCAGCCCCACCAGCCGCTCCACATTGCGGCCGATGGGGGACGGTGTGAAATAGGTCAGGACGGTGCCGAGGGCGTAGATCCCGGCCCCCCACCGCACCAGCCGCCAGCCGCGGTCCCGCGGCGCCGCCAGCACGACCACCGCCGACATCCACAGCGGCATCCAGAGCTTGTTGGACTGCATCGGCATCTCGCCGCCGAAGGGGAACAGCACCGTGGTGACGCCCACCACCAGGGCGGGCGGCACCAGCAGCGCGACGGCCGGACGCCACTGCCGCTCCAGGAGGTACGCGGCGCCCACGACCACCAGGAACAGCCCGGCCACCGGGCTCGCCGCCGTCGCCAGCGCCGCGGTCGGGGCCGCGATCCACGTCCGCCGTGCGTACAGGACCGCGACCAGTCCGATCGCGACGCCCAGCGCGAACGTGGTCCGCCCGGAGGCGATGTTCGCCCAGAGCGCGAACGCCCCCAGGAGCGCGGGCAGCAGCGGATACCGCACCCCGCTCCGTACGAAGATCAGCGACAGCACCCAGGTCGCGCCGAGCCCGGCGAGCACCGAGACCGCCCGCACCCCGAGCAGCGCCATCAGCGGCGGGGCCAACAGGCTGTAGTTGGCGGTGTGGGTGCCCCCGTACCAGGAGAGGTTGTACGCGGCCGAGGGATGCGCCTCGGTGAAGCCGGTCCACGCCAGCTGGGCCGCCAGATCGCCGCCGCCGGTCGCCAGCCAGCCCGCCCACAGAAGGTAGAACGGGAGGGCCGCGCCGGTGACGGCGAGCGGCACC
Source organism: Streptomyces tsukubensis (assembly GCF_003932715.1). NCBI lineage: Bacteria > Bacillati > Actinomycetota > Actinomycetes > Kitasatosporales > Streptomycetaceae > Streptomyces > Streptomyces tsukubensis. The sequence goes on from NZ_CP020700.1 coordinate 5,115,770, forward strand.
CGCAGGACGGACCACCGCCCTGCGGCGCCGGCCGTCCTGCCGCCGTCCCGGGCGGTCGATATCTCGGTGCGGGCGGCCGTGGTCGGGTCGGCCGCCGTCTGCTGTTCGCTGATCCCCACGCGTACGACCCTAACCGTGCCCCGGGACCGGATCCGCCGGGCGCCCGGACCGCAGCTCCAGCCGCTCCCCGCCGAAGCCCGCGCGGAACCGCCGGTCGTGGGAGACGGCGACCACCGCGCCCTCGTACCGGCCCAGCGCCTCCTCCAGCTCCTCGACCAGGCTCAGCGCCACATGGTTCGTCGGTTCGTCCAGCACCAGCAGATCGGCCGGGCGCACCACCAGCCGCGCCAGCGCGAGCCGCCGCTGCTGCCCGACGGAGAGCGCGCCGACCGGGACCGCGAGATCCGCGGACCGGAAGAGCCCGAGGTCCAGCAGCTCGCCCTCGTACTCGTCCGGATGGCCCGGCCGGCCCGCCGCGTAGGCGTCGAGCAGCGGTTTCGCCGGTGCGGTGGGCGGCAGCTCCTGCGGCAGATAGCCGACCCGGACCCGCGCGGGGCGGTGCACGGTGCCGCCGTCCGGCCGCAGCTCCCCGGCCAGGATCCGGAGCAGGGTCGTCTTCCCGGCCCCGTTCGGGCCGGTCACCAGGAGCCGGCCGCCGGACTCGATACGGAGCGCGGCGATCCGCAGCCGGTCGGCGACGACGACCTCGGTCAGTTCGGTGACGGGACCGCGGGGCGCGACGGTGTCCTCCGGGGCCGGGGCCGGGGCCGGGGCCGGAGCCGGAGCCGGAGCCGGAGCCGAGGCCGGAGCTGGGGCCGAGGCCGGAGCTGGGGCCGGAGCCGGGGCGCCCTCCTGGACCTGAACCGGGGCCGGAGGCCGTACCGCCTCCGCCGAGGTCACCGGCGCGGCCCGGAAGCGCAGCGGCTCCGGCGGGGCCGCAACCGGTTCGCGGCGCAGTCGCTCAAGGCGCTGCCGGGCCGCCCGCACCTGGCCGGACAGTTTGGCCTCGTGCGATCTGCGGTGCTTGCCGAAGCCCTGGCCCGGATCCTTACCGCTGGTCGCCAGCCGCTGCCCGGCCGCCGCGACCTGCTCCTCCGTCCTGGCCAGCTCGTCGACGTACTCCTCGTACTCCTGCTCCCGGCGCCGCCGGGCCGCCGCCTCCGCCGTGCGGTAGCCCGCCCAGCCGTCCCCGTACCGGCCGACCGACCGGGTGTCCCGGTCGACCTCCAGCACGGTCGTGGCGACCCCTTCGAGGAACGCCCGGTCATGGGTGACCGCGACGACCGTGCCGCGGTGCGCCCGCAGCCGGTCCTCCAGCCAGGCGACGGCGCGCCGGTCGAGGTGGTTCGTCGGCTCGTCGAGCAGCAGCAGCTCGGGCCCCGCGGCGAGGACGCAGGCGAGCGCGAGCCGGGACCGTTCGCCGCCGGACAGCGTGCCCAGCGTCCGGTCACGGCCCAGGGCGCCGACGCCGAGGCCGTTCAGGGCCGCGTCGACCCGGGCGTCGGCCTCGTAGCCGCCGCGCTCCTCGAAGGCGGTGAGCAGTTCGCCGTACGCGGTCAGCTCCGCCTCGCCGGGATCGGCCCCGAGCCGCTCCCCGGCCGCGCCGAGCCGCCGCTCCAGCTCCCGCAGCCCGGCGAGGGCCGCGTCGACGGTGTCCTGGACGGTGTGGTCGGGGCCCAGGCCGGGGAAGGTGCGGTCGAGGGTCTGGGCGAGATGCCCGGTGCCGCCGGGCGCGACGGCGGTGATCTCCCCGCCGTCGGGGGTGTCCTCGCCCGCGATCAGCCGGAGCAGGGTGGACTTCCCGGAGCCGTTCTCGCCGATGACGGCCGCGCGCTCGCCGGGGCGGACGGTGAAAGAGACCTGGTCGAGGACGGGCCGGGTGCCGTAGGCCTTGGAGACGTCCCTGACGGTGAGCTGGGAGCGTTCCGGTGTCCCCGGTCCGGACGCAGGGGCGGGTGCGGGCAGGGTGGAGTGGGCGCGTTCGCGCATGGTTCTTTCCCTGAGAGGTGAAAGGGGGCGCGCGGCGACGCCGGAAAAAGAGGGGTCAGCCGCGGCAGGGCAGGCGGAAACGGAACGCCGGCGGAGCGGTCAGTCGCTCGACGCGGCGGCGTCCGTGGCCCTGATCAGAGAAAGAAGTAGTGCAGGTGCGGTCCCATGCGTCCAGCGTAGCCGGGGGCCGGGGAGACCGTCGAACGGTTTCCCCGGCCCCTCTGAACAGGACCTAGCGTCCGAGATACGCCTGGTGGACCGTGACGACGCTCCGGTTGCCCTGCTTGTCGAGCGCCTGGCCGCGCAGCGCCAGGCCCTTCCCCTTGCCCGGGTTCTTCAGGGTGACCGTGCCCTTCTTCACGGGCACCTGCCGCCAGGTCTTCCCGGAGTCGTAGGAGACGTGCACCGCCAGCGACCGCAGATTCGTTCCGGCGGCGGCGCCTTCGACGGCCACCGGGAAGGTCTGGGTCCGGCCGGCCGGGGCGGTGGAGTCGAGTGCGACGGCCGGGGAGAAGCGGATCGTGGACAGCGGCAGCCTGACCGGCTCCGGCGCCCGGGCCGTGGCGAAGGTCCACGTGCCCTCGATCCGGGTGCCCACCGCGGACACGGACACGGGACGGGTGACCGTGGTCGTCAGCGTGTACTTCCCGGGCGTGCCCGGAAGGGTCAGCGGCTCGTCGGAGACCAGATCGTCGGCCTTCTCGTCGATCAGTTTCCCGCCCTTGCGGAGCGTGGTCCGCGCGGTCGAGTACCGGGAGTCGCCGATATGGCCGCTGCCGTCGGAGAAGAACGGCAACTGGCCGATGACCGAGTCGCCGTCCCGGAAGACACCGATGAAGCGGCCCGCGACCCGCGGCCCGTGGACGGCGGTGTTGATGTCGACGCGGTAGCTCTTGCCCGCGGTGTAGACGCGATCCGCGGAGTAGAAGTAGACGTCGCCCGCGGCATCGCCGGGCTTCTCCAACTGGTCGTAGTTCAGGTTCCAGGCGGTGCCCGTGTTCCCGGCCACTGCGGCCTCGTGACGGCTCGGCGCCGGCCGTTCCACCCAGACTCCGATCCCCTCACCCGTCGGCAGGACGCCGATCACGGCGACCCTCCCGGTCCTGCCCTTCACGGCGGAACCGAGCCCGACCGACAGCTTCGCGAAGTCGCTCGCCCGATAGTCCTTGGTCAGGGCCGAGAACCGGGACGACTGCGCGTAGTGCACGGTGTTGCGGTCGGCGGCCCCGCCCTGCCACATACCGATCCAGCCCTGCCACGCCTTGTCGCCCGCCGGGGCGGGCGGCCCGGCGTGGGCCGTGCGCAGTTGGCCGGGGGGGTCGGCGATGAAGCCGCCGGAGTATCCCTGCGTTTCCAGACCCCAGTAGGAGACCGTGCTCACCGGCTTCGACTCCGGGTCCGGCACGGTGATCCGGCTCGGCTTCGCCGTCCGGGCGTCGAGGACGACCGTGGTGTCCCCGGCGATGTCCAGGTTGGGGTAGAGCACCTGGTCGGAGCCCTTGCGCAGATCACCGTCGACCTGGGTGACGTGGTCGACGAAGTAGCGCCCCTTGGGGAGCCGCAGGGTCGCCGTGCCCGAGGACCAGTCGCCCTCGAAGGTCCGGCCCTGCGCGGCGCCGGTGAGGGCGGCCACGGAGACGAGGGCGTACGGATCGGGTTTGCCGCTGCGGTCGAGGTTCCTGATGGTGACGGAGTACGCCTCGTCCTCGCGGTCGACGGCGACGGGGGTACGGACGCTCAGGCCGCCGTTCGTCGCGGTCACCGTCGCGGCGTAACCGCCGTTGCCGCCCGCGGCGATCCGGGTGTCGGCGGTGACGTCCACCGTCGCGGTGCCGCGTCCCGGGACCGTGACACTGGATGCGCCCAGGGTGAAGAAGCCGTCCGGCGCGGGCTGTCCGCCGGGCCCGGTCGCGCCGGTGACGGCGAGGTTCAGGGTGACGTCCTCCGGGCCGGTGTTGTGGTAGGTCAGCCTTTTGGTGACGGGGGTGTCGTCCTCGTGCGGCCAGGCCTGGGAGCCGAGCGACAGCGACCCGGGCTCGGCGAAGAGGCCCTGTTCGACGGCCCGGTCGACCGCGATCCGGCCCGCGCCCTGGACGTGCGGGCTGTAGGCGCCGGGCTTCGCGGAGCCCATCAGCGCCGCCTTCAGCCGGGACCCGGTCCAGTCGGGGTGCTGCTGCTTCAGCAGGGCGGCCGCGCCCGCGGCGTGCGGGGTGGCCATCGACGTACCGCTCATCGCGTAGTAGCCGGGCGGGTTCTGCGGGCCGGTGCCGTCGGCTGCGGCCGCGACGACGGCGACGCCCGGGGCCGTGACATCGGGTTTGATGCCGCTGTCACCGAACTTCGGTCCGCGGCCGGAGAAGTCGGCGATCACATCGTTGCCGTCGACCGCGCCGGCGGTCAGGGCCGCCTCGGCGCTGCCCGGGGAGTCGATGGTGCCGTCACCCGGACCGGCGTTGCCCGCGGCGACGGCGAAGAGGATGCCCTTCTGTTCCGACAGCCGGTTGATCTGGGCTTCCGACGGGCCCGTTCCGATCCGGTCGGGGCCGCCGACGCTCAGATTGACGATATCGGCGCCCTGGGCGGCGGCCCATTCGATGCCCGCCATGATGGTGGACTCGCTGCCGATGCCCCAGTCGTTGAGGACCTTGCCGTTGAGCAGGGTCGCACCGGGGGCCACGCCCTTGTGCGTGCCGCCCGACTTCGCTCCCGTACCGGCGGCGGTGGCGGCGACGTGTGTTCCGTGGCCGACGCGGTCCGGGAGGCCCGGGGAGTTGGAGAAGTTCGCCGCGGCCCGGACCTTGCCCGCGAGGTCGGGGTGCGTGTCGTCGACACCGGTGTCCAGGACGGCGATGGTGACCCCCGTCCCGTCCAGTCCGCGGTTCCACGCGGTGGGGGCGCCGATCTGCTTCGTGGTCCGGTCCAGCGCGGCCTTGACGACCCCGTCCAGCCAGACCTTCCCGATGCCCGCGACGGCCGTCGTGCGGGACGCCGTGCTGCCGGAGGCGGTAAGCGCGTCCCACAGGGCGGTGGGTTCATCGGGCGATGCGGTGAGCGCCTCCGCGTTCAGGGTCGGCAGGCTGCGCCGTACCGCGGTGCCTTCCGAACCGCGTACGCCCGCCTTCGCGGCCGCGGCCGACGGGCCCGCGTAGGTGACGATCACCTTGAGGCCGTCGGCGTATGCCGTGCGGGCCTCCGGCCGGCTCAGCGCGGTGATGTCGAACAGGTTCCGGTCCAGCTTCCCGGCGGCGATCAGCCGCTCGGCGTCCAGCGGCACGACGTGGGTGCGGTTCGCGTGCCGGGTGATCCGGACGGGTATGTGCTTGCGCCCCTCGGGCCGGTCGACGCCGATGACCCGGCCGGCGGTGTCGATACGGACCCGGTCGCCGGTCAGCAGGGTGACGGTACGGGCGCCCGCACCGGACCCGGACCCGGACTCGGACCCCGTTCCGGTCCCGAACCCGGCTCCGGACCCCGTTCCGGTCCCGGCTCCTGCCGACGGTGTGACGGCCGGAACCGGACCCGCCGCCCCCAGCGTGAGTGCCACCCCGGTCGCCAGGGCCACCGTCGTACCGAAAAATCGTCTTCTCTGTCTCTGCGTGCGCACATCATCCCCTGCGATAAAGGACATGCTCGGTGATTTCCGTACGTCCCCCGTGGACTCCCCCGCGGAACGAAGTATCGGACGGCGGGGGAAGGGAATCGGCCGGTGCGGGTGGCGTGATAACTGCCGTGACGCATCCGTGATCGGAAACCGGTGCCGTTATCACCGGGGGATGGCGAACGCATTCGGTGGGGGCCAACCTGCCCGAGCCCGGGGGAAGTTCGGGCTCGGGCGGGTGGCGTTGTTCAACGGTCCGGGGCGGTGGTCACTTCCCCAGATAGGCGTTGGCGATCCTGACCGAGGCCTTGTTGCCCTTCTTGTCGGAGACGAAGGCCTGAAGCGAGATTCCCTTGCCCTTGGCCGGGTTCTTCACCGTGATCTTTCCGTTCTTCACGGGCACCTTCTGCCATTTCTTCCCGGAGTCGTAGGAGACGGAGACGCTCAGCGACTTCAGGTTCTTTCCGGCGGCCGGTCCCTGGACGGTGACCGGGATGCTCTGCGTCCGGCCCGCCGGGGCGGTGGAGTCGAGCGCGACGGCCGGGGCGAAGCGGACCGTGGAGAGCGGCAGTTGCTCGGGGCTGCCGGGGGCGGTGCGTCCCGTACGGAACGTCCACGATCCGTCGATCCGGGTCGCTGCCCTGCTGACCTCGGGCGCCCGGCTGACGGTCGACACCAGGGTGTACTGCGCCTGCTGCGCGGGCAGCGTGGCCAGCTCCACGTAGAACGGCAGCTCGTCGATCCGGGCGACGAGCGTCGAGCCCCGGTGGAGCGTGGTCCGGGTCGAGGTGTACGTCCCCGAGATGGAGACGTTGCCGTGGCCGTCCGAGAACAGCGGCAGCTGGCCCTGGAGCGTGTCCTCGTCCCGGAAGACCCCCCAGGTCCCGCCCACCGAAGGCCCGTGGGCGGCGGTGTTGAAGTCGATCCGGTACGTCCTGCCCGCCTTGAAGGCGCGGGATTCTGCGAAGGCGTGCACCGTCTCCCCGCCGAACCAGACGTCGTCCGGGCTCTTCAGCTGGGCGTACTCCATGTCCCAGCGGACACCGTGGGCCGTGGTCACCAAGCTGCTGCGGCGGGTCTGGGCCGGAGCCACGGTGTCGACGCCGAAGCCCCAGAAGCCGTCACCGGGAGGCCGGCCGAAGGGGATGTAGCCCCCCGACCTGCCGGGGACGGAAGCGCCGAGTCCGGCGTCGACCCGGGCGAAATCGGCCTTCCGGTAGTGCTTGACGGCCCCCGCCGGGAAGCGGTTGCCCCGGCCGGAGAGAACGGTGTTGTAGTCGACGCCCGGCCTGCGCCAGTTGGCGTGCAGGGCGTACGTCAGGGCGCCGTCGGCCAGGGCGGGGCCGAGGTGCCCGGTCCGCAGCGAACCGAGGGACGGCACCATGACCATCGAGTGGTAGCGCTCCGTGCCCACGCTCACCTGATGCTGGACGACTCCGGGCGCCTCCTGGACCCGGGGATCGGGGACGGTGATGTCGAACGGCTTGGTGGTCCGGAAGTCGAGGACCGTGGAGGTGTTCCCGTTGAGCTCCAGCACCGGCTGCACCAGCTCGTCGAAACCGTCGGCCGGACGGCCGGTGGAGGCCGAGCCGGTGAGCTGGTAGCGGCCCTTCGGGAGGCGTATCGTCCGCTCTCCCGCGGAGAGGTCGACCGGCAGATAGACGCCGTCCAGTTCGCCCCCGAGCCCGACGAAGGTTGCCGATGCGATCGGGGCCGCCGCGCCGTCACGGCCGATCGTCCGCAGGGTGATTTCGTACGACTCCGGCTCGCGGTGCACCGAGGTGGCGGTGCGGACCACGGTGCGGCCGTTGTCGCCGGTGGCCACGACCGTGGCCTGGTAGGTGCCGTCGGCGGCGCCCGGTACCCGGATGTCGGCCGTCACACCGACCGTGGCGGTGCCGCCCGCGGGAACGGTGATGCGCGAGGCGCCCAGGGTGAGCAGACCGGCGGGGGCGGGTGTGCCGCCGGGGCCGGTCGCCCCGGTCAGCGCGAGGTCGAGGGTGAGGTCCGCCGGCCCGCTGTTGCGGTACGTCACCTGCTCGGTGGCGGGTGCCGCGTCGTCGTGGGGCCACCGGTGGGTGCCGAGGGAGACCGACGCGGGTTCGGCGACGACCTGTTGGGCCACGGCCCGGTCGACGGCTATCCGGCCGGTGCCCTGGGTGAAGACGTCGTACGGTCCGGGCTTCGCGGAACCCGCCAGGGCGGCTTTGATCCGGGCCCCGGTCCAGTCCGGGTTCCGCTGCTTGAGCAGCGCTGCCGCGCCCGCGGCGTGCGGGGCGGCCATGGACGTGCCGTCCATGTCGGTGTAGCCGGGCGGGCTCTGGGGTCCGGTGCCGGTGGCGGCGGCCGCGGTGACGGCTACGCCGGGGGCGGTGACATCGGGCTTGATGCCGCCGTCGCCCAGCCGGGGGCCGCGGCTGGAGAAGAACGCGATCTCGTCGTGGTCGTCGACCGCTCCGACGGTCAGGGCGCCGGATGCGGTGCCCGGGGTGCCGACGGTCAGCCGGCCCGGGCCGCTGTTGCCCGCGGCGACGGCGAAGAGCACGCCCCTCTCCGCGCTGTACTTGTCGATCAGCGCCTCCACCGGGTCGACGCCCGGGCTGTCGGACCCGCCGAGGCTCATATTGACGACGTCCGCGCCCTGGGCCACCGCCCAGTCGATCCCGGCCATGATCTCGGACCAGGTGCCGCCGCCCCAGTCGTCCAGGACCTTGCCGTTGATCAACTGGGCGCCGGGTGCCACGCCCTTGTGCGTGCCGCCCGACTTCGCCCCCGTCCCGGCGGCGGTGGACGCCACATGGGTGCCGTGGCCGTTGCGGTCCCCGGCATCGGCGGTGAGGGTGAAGTTCCGTTCGGCGACGACCTTGCCCGCGAGGTCCGGGTGGCCGCTGTCGATACCGGTGTCCAGTACCGCGATCTTCACCCCGGTGCCGTCGTACCGGCTGTCCCAGGCGGCCGGCGCGCCGATCTGCTTCACCGTCCGGTCCAGACTCGCCTTGACGGTCCCGTCCAGCCAGATCTTCCGTACGCCCGCGGTGGCGGCGATCCGGCCGTCCGCCGCCGTGTCGGTGAGCGCCTTCCACAGCGCCGCGGCCTGCCCGGGCGCCGCGGTGAGGGCCTCGGCGCCCGCCGCGGGCAGGGCCCTGCGGGCCTTCGTACCGCCGGAGGACCGGACGGCGGTCTTCGCGGCAGCGGCCGCCGGACCCCCGTACGAGACGATGACCTTCACACCGTCGCGGTAGGCCCGGCGGCTCTCGGGCGTGCTCAGCGCGGTGATGTCGAACAGCTTCCGGTCCACTGTCCCGGCGGCGATGAGGCGCTGTGCGTCGTACGGGACGACATAGGTGCTCCGCCCCGCGCGCAGGGCATGGAAGGACATCCCCTCCCGGCCCTTCGCCCGCTGGACCGACAGGGGCCGGCCGTCCGTCCCGACGAGGACCCGGTCCCCGGTGACGAGCGTGACGGAGTGCGACACCACGCCCCCGCCCCGGGGCTGGCCCTGGCCCGTACCCTTGCCGCCCGCGCCCCCGCCGGGCGGAGCGGCGCCCGCCCCCACGGTGAGCGCCATGCCCGCCGTGACGGCCACGGCGATACTCAGTGATCTTCTGACGTGACTGCGCATACAGCCCCCTGGAGAAGGTCCGACTCCCGCATCCGCGGGATTCCGGGGGAGTATGGCCACGGGTGTTGCCATCACTCAATGAAGTGACGGCGGTTGCCTACGTTTCGGACAGATTCCCGATCTCCGCTACCGCTGACACTCCAACTCTCTTGTGCTTTCAGGGAGTTGACATCGCGCCGAACCGCTGGAATCCCCTGGAGTGTCCGGGGTCCTTCGGGGGGTTTCGTACGAGCGGGGGCAGCCGACGATCCCCGGCCCCGCCCTGCGGCGCGCCGGGGATGATGACCGGATAGTCCCGGGTCCACCCGTCCGGGGCGCCCCGGACAGGCAGACCCGAGAACGGCGCGGTGGAATCAGCGCCGTACGGTACGGGCCGCGGCACCCTGCCGGGGTTCCGGGAGCGGCGGACGGATCCGGGGTGAGGCCGCCGGACTACTCCTTCGGAGCCTCCGGGGCCGGGGTGACCCCTACCGGACAGGAGACTCCGGTGCCGCCGATACCGCAGTAGCCCGCGGGGTTCTTGTCGAGGTACTGCTGGTGGTAGGCCTCGGCCGGATAGAACGGGCGGCCTTCGGCCGGGAGGATCTCCGTGGTGATCGTCCCGTAGCCGGAGGAGGTGAGGACCTTCTGGTACGCCTCGCGGGAGGCCGCGGCCGTCGCCGCCTGGGCGGGGGAGTGGGTGTAGACCGCGGAGCGGTACTGCGTGCCGACGTCATTGCCCTGGCGGAAGCCCTGCGTGGGGTCGTGCGACTCCCAGAAGAGCTTGAGCAGCTGTTCGTACGAGACGACCGAGGGGTCGAAGACGACACGGACCGCCTCGGTGTGGCCCGTGCGGCCGGAGCACGCCTCCTCGTAGGAGGGATGGGGGGTGTGGCCGCCCTGGTAGCCGACGAGGGTGGTCCAGACGCCGGGGGTCTGCCAGAACTTCCGCTCCGCGCCCCAGAAACAGCCCAGCCCGAAGTCCGCGACCTCCAGCCCCTCCGGATACGGCCCCAGCAGGGCGTTCCCCAGGACCGTATGGCGGTCGGGGACGGAGAAGGCGGGGGAGGGGCGGCCCGGCAGGGCTTCCTCGGGGGTGGGGAGGACGGGGGCGCGGCGGGACAGGAACATGCGGGCTCCTCCTCGGAAGGTCGGTATCCATGGAACGCCGGGGGCCCGGCGGACATTCCGGAAGCTTCACGCGCCTCGGGGGCCGTGCCCCCGTAGTGAGTCGAGCGCCTCGGGGCCGGGCCCCGCCGTGGTGAGGGGCGGGCGGGGCCCTGTGCCCGGAAAGGGCCGGGAAGGGCCGGGGAAAGCGGCCCCGCGCGGGGGCGGGGTGCCCGGGACAGGACTCCCGGGCCCGCGACCGGTCCCCGTCAGGGAAGGCCCCCGGACGTGCCGGGGCCGGAGCGTCCGGGTGCATCCGGGTCCCGGTGCGGGCGGTCCCCGGCGGCCTCCCGGCCGCCCCGGCGCGGCCGGGCTCCGGGTCAGACGCCGCCCAGCATCGCCGGGGTGCCGCCGTTCGCCTCGAAGCCCGCGACCGCGAGGTTGCGGTAGAGCGTGTACTCCGCGGCGGGGTCCTCGTTCAGCGTCCACGGGAGGGCGCCGACATGGCCGTCGATCCGGACGAGCTGGGCCATCGCCTCGGCCCAGCGCTCGGAGCGGATCAGGAAGAACACCAGCAGATGGCGGACGTGGGCCAGCATCGGATCGTCGGGGCGGGCCGAGTGGACCGCGTACAGCGCGCCGTCGACGGCCTTGGAGACCACCGCGCTCCCGTGGAAGTTCTGCATGATCACCAGGTCGGGGATGTGCTCGTAGACCGCGAACAGCGGCAGCGCGGCGAGCAGCGAACCCTGGGGGGCGCGGGCCGCCGCGGTGGTCGCGAAGTGGTCGGCCTCCTCACGGGAGCCGTGCCACTTCTCGCACAGATACTGCAGGGCCGCCAGATGCGCGCCCATATGCTCGGGGGCCCGGTCGATGACCTTGGCCCACAGCTGATCGAACTGCTCGTGGCCGTAGCCCAGGCCGCGGGCGACGGCCAGCTCCGCGATATACGGCACGGGGTCGTCCGGGGAGAGCCGCGCGGCCTCCTCGCAGACCGTCCGCGCCTCCTCCAGGATCATCCGGAAGTCGTCCTGGCCGACCGCGGACGACCGCCAGGCCTGCTGCACGAGGAACTGGGCGTGCACCTGCGCGGCGCCCGGGTCCTCCGGGGCCTCGGACCGCCAGGAACGCAGCCAGGAGCCGCCGACGCCGGGCCGCTGCTGCAACTCCAGCGCCGCGGCGCCCGCGAAGGCCTGCACCCGCTGCCAGCGGACCTCACCGGCCGCCGGGGTGCCCGCGAGGAGCTGGGCCGCGGCCTTCCAGCTCTGGGTCTGCTGGACCACATCGAGCACGTCGAGGAGATCCTGGTCCGGCCCGGGCAGCCGGATGTCCTGCTGCTCCTGGCGCAGGAAGCCGTAGGCCTCGGGATCGGCGGCGTCGGGTGAGCGGGGGTCGACGACCTGAAGGCCCCCGCCACCGCTGCGGCGGCGGCGCACGAACGGCGCGACGACGCAGAACAGCAGGCCCATCGCGATCAGGAACCAGAGAATCTCCATGCCCCCATTGTCCCGGACCCCGCGCGAAGCAAATCCGCCCGCCCATCGGGTTCCCCGTAATGTGGCACCGAGTTGTCCACAACGTGCAGGTTGTCCACAGGCGGAGCCCGGGCGGTCGCCGCGCGGCTACTCTCTGGCCTCATGAGCGACGACCAGCACAGCCACCACCATCTCGAAACCCTCGCGATCCACGCGGGCAACACCGCCGACCCGCTGACCGGCGCGGTCGTGCCGCCGATCTACCAGGTGTCGACGTACAAGCAGGACGGCGTCGGCGGTCTGCGCGGCGGCTACGAGTACAGCCGCAGCGCCAACCCCACGCGCACCGCGCTGGAGACCAACCTCGCGGCGCTGGAGGGCGGCCGCCGCGGGCTCGCCTTCGCCTCGGGCCTGGCCGCCGAGGACTGCCTGCTGCGCACCCTGCTGTCGCCCGGCGACCACGTGGTGATCCCGAACGACGCCTACGGGGGCACGTTCCGGCTGTTCGCCAAGGTCGTCGCGCGCTGGGGCGTGGAGTGGTCCGTGGCCGACACCTCCGATCCGGCGGCCGTGCGGGCCGCGATCACCCCGAAGACCAAGGTGGTCTGGGTCGAGACCCCGTCCAATCCGCTGCTCGGCATCACCGACATCGCCGCCGTCGCCGGGATCGCGCACCAGGCGGGCGCCCGCCTGGTGGTGGACAACACCTTCGCCAGTCCCTATCTCCAGCAGCCCATCGCGCTCGGCGCGGATGTCGTGGTCCACTCCCTGACGAAGTACATGGGTGGTCACTCCGACGTGGTCGGCGGTGCCCTGGTCGCCGCCGACGAGACCCTGGGGGAGGAGCTGGCCTTCCACCAGAACGCGATGGGAGCGGTCGCGGGCCCCTTCGACGCATGGCTCGTACTGCGGGGCATCAAAACGCTGCCCGTCCGCATGGACCGGCACAGCGAGAACGCGGGCCGGATCGCCGAGATGCTCACCCGCCACCCCAAGGTGACCTCGGTGCTCTACCCCGGGCTGCCGGACCACCCCGGTCACGAGACCGCCGCCAAGCAGATGAAGGCGTTCGGCGGAATGATCTCCTTCCGGGTCGCCGGTGGCGAGCAGGCAGCCGTCGAGGTCTGCAACCGTGCCCGGCTGTTCACCCTCGGTGAGTCCCTCGGTGGGGTGGAATCGCTGATCGAACACCCCGGTCTGATGACCCATGCCTCGGTGGTGGGATCGGAGCTGGAGGTCCCCGCGGACCTGGTGCGGCTCTCCGTCGGCATCGAAGCCGCCGACGACCTGCTGGCTGATCTCCAGCAGGCGCTCGGCTGACAACGGCGGGCCGGTGGGCCGACGCCGGCGGGGGCTCGCCCCGGGGCGTCGGCTCACCGGGCACCTGTACGTCCCCGGAGCGGGCGGGGCGGTCGTGCCCCGACCGAGCCGGAGGCAGCCCTCTAAGCGGGGACCTTCTCGTCCTCCAGCAGACCGCGGATGTCCTTCCGCAGCTCGGGGGAGTCGGCGTGCCCGTGCACGGAGACCGCATGTTCGGTAGCAGCCCGTACGACCTCGTCCTCCTCGCCGGAGATGGTCAGGGTGCAGCCCGATTCGCTGGGGTACTTGCGGCAGTCGGCGACTTTCCTGGTCATGACGACCTCCTCGGATGTCCGTACTCCGCTCCCTCCAGAATAGGCAGTACGGAAGGGGGCGAAGGGAATATCTTTCCCAAGCTCCCCTCGCGCCACCGGGCTCCCCGACGCCCGACGCTCGGCGCCCGGGCCCGACGCCCGACGCTCGGCGGTTGTCGCGGGCCCGTCCGGGTCAGATGCCCTCCACCGGCGGACTCGTCTCCCTCGGCGGTCTGCTCCACGGTTCGGCCACCGCCGCCCAGAGCAGCAGCCCGGTGATCAGCGCGAACAGCAGCAGCCAGACCGCCGCCCTGGCCGTGCGCCGTCTCCGGGCGATACGGGTGCCCAGCTCCATCGCCCGCCGGGCCAGATCGGGCGGGAGCGCGGCCGGACCGGCGCTCAGCATCCGCCGGACGTCCTCCTGCTTACGGGTCCGCCCGCTCACCGGGCCCCCGGAGTGTGGACGGCCGTGACCGCGCGCCGGCAGATCGTGTGGATCCGCTCGGTGGACAGCCCGAGCAGGGCGGCGGTCTGCTCCTCCGGCACCCCCTCGTACAGCCGGAGCACCAGGACGAGCCGCTCGCGCGGGCGCAGGGCCCCCAGCGGTCCGCCGCGGGGCGGGTGGAAGCGCCAGGACCCCAGGGCGAACCGGGCGGCCAGTTCCCGGCGGGCGTGGTCGTAGGGGTCCTCGTCGCGCAGTTGGTCCCAGACGGCGTAGGTCCGGGCCAGTGCCGAGACCAGCAGGTCCCGGGCGCGCGGATTGCGGTCCGCGGTCTCGGCCGTCAGCAGGGTGGCGGCATGCAGCAGCCGGCCGCCCGCGCCCGCGACGAAGGATTCGAACCCCCGGGCCCGGTTGCTGCTCATGGACGGCTGCTCCGGCTCACCTCCTCATCTAGGAGCAGACGTCCGGCCGGGGTCAAGACGTCGGCAGGCGCGAGAAGACGGCAGGAACGCAGGAAGCCGGCAGGAATACGGCGGCCAAGTAGCGGACAGGCAACGGGAAATCGGCGGGAAATGGCGGAGAAAGGGCCGGAAAGGATCGCGACGAGCGGAGCGGAGCCGTGCCGCGGGTGCGCGGCCGGGCCGGACGACCGGCGGACCCAGGTGGTCGGCGTACCAGGGTCGGATCGCCGGTGCGCGGGCTCGGCCGCGAAGCCGCTGCGGACGGTGCGCGCCGGATGCGCGGGACGCGCCGTACCGGGATCGGAGACGTACGCAGAGGTGAGGGCGCGTACGGCCGGTGTCGGTGAACGGGCGGATTCTCGGAGGTCGGGCGAAGGGTCAGAGGATCGTCAGAGGATAAGGAGAAGGGTCAGCCGGTGGCCGGGGGCGGTACCTCCGTCCCCGTCTGCCGGGCGGACAGCGCCCGGTTGAAACGCGTCAGCAACGAGGTGAAGGACTCCCTCTCGGAGTCCGACCAGCCGTCCGTCACCTGGGCCATCAGCGCCCGCCTCGACGAGCGGACCTCCTCCAGGCGGGCCTGCCCGCGCGGGGAGAGCTGAAGGACGACGGCACGGCCGTCCTCGGGGTGGGAGGTCCGCTTGACCAGGCCGGTGTCCACGAGGGGCGCCACCTGGCGGGTGACCGTCGACGAATCAATGCCCATACCGGCCGCGAGCGCCTTCACGCCCATCGGACCCTCCAGGTCCAGCCGGTTGAGCAGCAGATAGGCAGCACGGTCCATCGAGTTGCGGACTTGCCCGACTCCTCCGAGCCGGGTCTGCTCCGCACGCCGTGCGAAGAGGGCCACTTGGTGTTGGAGGGCATCGAGGAGACCGGGGTCTAGACGGGTCGTCATGTCCTGAGAAGTGGGCATGGCAAAGGGCTCTCTCGTGCGGGAGCGGTCGATTGGTGGGGGACAGAGTACGCGGCCCCGGGGCGGTCCGTACGGGGCCTGAGAAAACCGGCGGAGAAGCGGTACGCGCGCATTCGACGGGGGCGCGGCCGGGCGGAACGCGCCCCCGTGAGCTGCGAGACTGGGGGTCATGAGCTTCCGTCCGCGTCACACCTTTCACCCGGTCATCCTCGACGACGTCCGGGGGGCGCAGAAGATGCTGTCCGGGGTGGCCAGGACGACCGCGGTGGAGGGCAGCCGTCATCTGACCCGGCTGGTGGGCGCCCCGGTCCACTTCAAATGCGAGAACCTCCAGCGCACGGGCTCGTTCAAGCTTCGTGGCGCGTACGTCCGGATCTCCGGGCTCCGCCCCGAGGAGCGTGCGGCGGGCGTGGTCGCCGCTTCGGCGGGGAACCATGCGCAGGGCGTGGCGCTGGCGTCGTCGCTGCTCGGGGTCCGCTCGACCGTGTTCATGCCGCAGGGTGCGCCGCTGCCGAAGGTGGCCGCCACCCGCGAGTACGGGGCGGACGTCCGGCTGCACGGCCAGGTGATCGAAGAGACGCTGGAGGCGGCGCAGGAGTACGCCCGTACGACGGGCGCGGTCTTCATCCACCCCTTCGACCACCCGGACGTGATCGCCGGACAGGGCACGGTGGGGCTGGAGATCCTGGAGCAGTGCCCGGAGGTGCGGACGATCGTCGTCGGTATCGGCGGCGGCGGTCTGGCGGCCGGGGTCGCCGTGGCGGTGAAGGCGGTCCGGCCGGACGTCCGGATCGTCGGGGTGCAGGCGGAGGGCGCCGCGGCCTATCCCCCCTCACTGGCGGCAGGCCGCCCGGTGGCGGTGCGGACCCCGGTGACGATGGCCGACGGGATCAAGGTGGGGCGCCCCGGTGATCTGCCGTTCCGGATCATCGAGGAGCTGGTCGACGACGTCCGTACGGTCTCCGAGGACGAGCTGTCGTCCGCGCTGCTGCTCTGTCTGGAGCGGGCGAAGCTGGTGGTGGAACCGGCGGGCGCAAGCCCGGTGGCGGCCCTGCTGAGCGACCCGGCCGCGTTTTCGGCGGGCCCTGTGGTCGCGGTCCTCTCCGGCGGCAACGTGGACCCCCTGCTGCTCCAGCGCATCCTCCGCCACGGCATGGCCGCCGGCGGCCGCTATCTCTCTCTCCGCCTCCGCCTCACGGACCGCCCGGGCGCCCTGGCGACCCTGCTGGGCACCCTTTCCCTCCTGGACGCCAACGTCCTCGACGTCAGCCACGTCCGCACGGACCCCCGCCTGGGCCTGACGGAGGTGGAGGTCGAACTCCAGCTGGAGACGAAGGGCCCGGACCACTGCGACGAGGTAGCCGACACCCTCCGTAACGAGGGCTACGCGGTGACGGTCATGGGTTGATCTCGGTAGCCCCTTCCAGCCGCACGATGAGCTGGGCCGCACGCATCCACCTGATGCGCGGGTCACCGTAGGCGAGCCCGCCGCCGGTGTCCGGGAGGGGGTGGGGGAGTCCGGGCCGATGGAGCGCCCCGTGTACCCCGAAGGGCACGCAGACCCGGGCCCGGACCAGGGCATGCTGCCGCCGTAGTGAGGGGCAGGCGCGCACGGCCAGTGCGGCGCAGGGTGCGCAGACGGGTGGATGGGTGGTGGTGAGGTCTTCGTCGTCGGTGCCGTTGAGCAGCCAGAGAATCCCCTGCTCGTTGCGGTCGGCGGGTTGCCCGCACACCTGGCACAGCAACCGCCGCACGGCTCGCCGCTGGCGCATCGGATGAACCCGCCCGAACTGAGGCTTCCCCCGCCCCGGGCTTGAGAGTTCCCGCATCCACAGCACCCCGTCGCGATCCCGGTCGTACGGCGTCTCGTCGGCGTAGCCGATGCCCGCATCCTTGGTGATCACTAACGGCTGGGTCATGGTCTCGGAGCTCCAGGCGGTGATGTAGGGGACGAGGGGGCGCCCCGGCGGTCCAACAGTTGAGTTCATGCCCGACTCCAGTAGTCGTGTACTAGCTTACGTAGAGCATGTGTATGCTAGCTTACGCTTGTCAAGGGGGCCTCGTGGGTACGCTCACGGTGGGCTAGCTCACGAATACAGGAGGCGAGATGGCACCGCAGGTGAGACGAGAGCTGCCGCCGTTCATGCAGATCGCGAACCACTTCCGGCAGCGGATCGTGGATGGAGAGCTCGCTCCGGGTGCGAAGCTTCCGTCGATCGCGGAGATTGCCGGGGAGTGGGGTGTGGCTACGGCGACTGCGGCCAAAGGCGTCAAGCAGCTTCAGGCCGACGGGTATGTGCGCTCCTCCACCCAGGGAACCTTTGTCGATCTCGGCCGCAGGCAGACGACCGGACCCGACCGGCTGCGCATGGTCCGTGTTGGCGGCAGCGCGATACGGCCCGGAGAGCGGGTCGAGATCCTTTCCGCCGGGCTGGAGGCCGCGCCGGCGGATGTCGCCGAAGCCCTCGGTGTGGATGCGGGCGCCAGGGTGATCCGGCGCCGTCGGCGCTACACCGACGACGAGGGCGTCATGGCCGTGTCGACCTCCTGGCTTCCGGCGGAACTCGCACAGCAGGCACCCGAGCTGCTCGCTCCGGAGCCGCTGCCCGCCATGACCTTCGGTCTCGTCGAGGAACGGACCGGGCGGCGGGCCGTGCGCAGAAGGGACACGGTGGCACTTGCCGAGGCCGCTGGAGAGCTGGCCGAACTCCTCGGCGTCGCGGTCGGCACCTCCGTGCTGACCTGGGCCAACCACTACTGGGACCAGAACGGGTCCGTCACCGAGTACGCCACGGACTTCCTGGGCCCGGACCGGCGGCTCTCGGCCGAGTACGACATGCCCTGAGAGGTGGCACCCGTATGACACTGCGGCGCCGGGGAATCGCACGGCTCGCCCGCGAGGGCTGGGACGGCGGACGGTCGGTCTGGGAGTCCGAGGCCGAGGGGCGGGTGCTCACCGTCGACGAGATCGTCGTACGCGAAGGGCCCGCACCCGAGCGCATCGCCGCCGTGCTCCGGCTCGATGCCGGAGAGCCCGTCTGCGTACGCTCGCGGCGCTACGTACTCGACGGCAAGCCCGTTCTGCTCGCTACCTCGTATCTGCCCGGTGCGCTCGTCGCGGGTTCCCCGGTTACTTGGCCCGACCCCGGGCCCGGCGGGATCTACGCGCGGCTCGCTGATCTCGGGCACGCGCCCGCGCGGTTCCGGGAAGAGGTGCGGGCGAGGATGCCGTCACAGGAGGAGGCAGGGCGGCTCGGACTCGGCAGCGGCGTGCCCGTCGTGCTGGTCTGCCGGACCGCGTACACCGCACAGGCGCGGGCCGTCGAGGTCAATGAGATGGTGCTCGACTCCGCCGCGTACATCCTGGAGTACGGTTTCGAGGCCTGAGCCCTGCCCGGGCCGACCCTCGACGATCACCCGCACAGTTCGCCCCGCGCCGGGAACGCCGATGCCCCCGGGTGGACCCCCGGGGGCATCGGGCGCGGGCAAGCGGTGGGCTCAGCCGGTGTAGGGCTTGGCGTTGAGGATCTTGACCGAGGCGGTGCTGCCGTTCGGGAGCTCGTACTCCGCGGTGTCGCCGACCTTCTTGCCGTTGACCCCGGTGCCGAGGGGCGACTGCGGGGAGTAGGTCTCGATGTCCGAGCTGGCGTACTCGCGGGAGGCCATCAGGAACGTCAGGGTGTCGTCCTCGTCGCCGTCGAAGGCGATCGTCACGACCATGCCGGGCTCCACGATGCCGTCGTCCGCCGGCGCCTCGCCGACCTTCGCGGTCTCCAGGAGCTGGGTGAGCTGCCGGACCCGGAGCTCCTGCTTGCCCTGCTCCTCCTTGGCCGCGTGGTACCCGCCGTTCTCCCGCAGGTCGCCCTCCTCGCGAGCCGCCTCGATCTTCTTGGCGATCTCGGTGCGCGCGGGACCAGACAGGTATTCCAGCTCGGCCTTGAGCTGGTTGTACGCCTCCTGGGTCAGCCAGGTGACGTTCTCGCTGGTCTGGGTCACAGGTGCTCCTCGTCGGTACATGGGATACAAAGCTTCGCCCTACCCAGAAGCATGTGCCTCTACGGGAGGGCGAAACCACGACCCTAACAATTTCGTGCTGAAAGGGGGAGAACAAAAGGCATCAGAATCGCATCAACGCAGGTCAGGTAATGATCCGCGGTCGAACGACCCGATCGGTTTTTCCGATTGGCGCCACTGGACCACGCCACTGGACCACTCTGCGCCGGCCCCTTCGGCGGCGTTACCTCAGCCGCCGTTGCACTGGACGAGTTCGGCCGTCGTGCCCTTCGCCAGGGTGCGGATCTTGACCACCTGGTCGATCCGGCGCTCACCGCGCGCCTCCACCGGGACGTCCAGCCGTCCGACCTCGGCACCGTCCGCCGCGCGCGAGCGCACGGTGCAGGTGCCCGTGGCGTCGGCGTCCTTGCGGATCTCCAGATGGACCTGGACCTCCGAGTCCGAGGTCACATCGAACTTGATGAGCTCGGCGCTGATCTTCTGCTCGGCGATGTAGTCGTAGCCGAACCAGCCGACCATGCCGACGAAGCCCACTCCCAGCACGGCACCGAGGATCTTGAGCTTGCGGTCGGAGCGCTGGTCCGCCGAGCGCCCGTAACGGGCCTCGGGACGCTGCTCGCGCACGCCGCTCATGGTGATTCCTTCCGCACGGTCCGTCTCGGGCGGACCGGAATTTTCCACCGCCCGATTCGGTCACTATAGAAGCCGTGCCGACCGACCAATCACTGAGGATCCCGTCTTGACTGAGCAGCTTCGACTGATGGCCGTGCACGCCCACCCCGACGACGAGTCGAGCAAGGGCGCGGCGACGATGGCCAAGTATGTGTCCGAGGGGGTGGACGTGCTGGTGGTGACCTGCACGGGCGGCGAGCGCGGCTCCATCCTCAACCCCAAGCTCCAGGGCGACGCCTATATCGAGGCCAACATCCACGAGGTCCGCCGCCGGGAGATGGACGAGGCGCGGCAGATCCTCGGCGTCCGGCAGGAGTGGCTGGGCTTCGTCGACTCGGGGCTGCCCGAGGGCGATCCGCTGCCGCCGCTGCCCGAGGGCTGCTTCGCGCTGGAGGACGTGGAGAAGGCGGCCGGGCGGCTGGTGCGCTCCATCCGCTCGTTCCGTCCCCAGGTGATCACCACCTACGACGAGAACGGCGGCTATCCGCACCCCGACCACATCATGACCCACAAGATCACGATGGTCGCTTTCGAGGGTGCCGCCGATGCGGAGCGCTTCCCGGAGGACGAGTTCGGCCCGGTCTTCCAGGCCCAGAAGCTCTACTACAACCAGGGCTTCAACCGTCCGCGTACGGTCGCGCTGCACGAGGCGCTGCTGGCCCGCGGCCTGGAGTCGCCGTACGGGGAGTGGCTGGAGCGCTGGAAGGAGTTCGAGCGGGTCGAGCGCACCCTGACCACGCACGTTCCCTGCGCCGACTTCTTCGAGATCCGCGACAAGGCGCTGATCGCGCACGCCACGCAGATCGACCCCGACGGCGGCTGGTTCCGCGTTCCGCTGGACCTCCAGCGGGAGGTCTGGCCGACCGAGGAGTACGAGCTGGCGAAGTCCCTCGTCGCTACTTCCCTCCCCGAGGACGACCTCTTCGCGGGCATCCGCGACAATGCCTGATATGACCCCTAGCGCAAATCTGGCAATGATGCACGCGGCCGAGTTCGCCAAGGAGCTGGACAAGAACAAGGTCACCCCCGGGGTGCTCGGCTTCCTGGTCTTCGCGGGACTCGCCGTCGGCGTGTGGTTCCTGATGAAGTCCATGACGCGGCATATGAACCGGGTGAACTTCGAGAACCCCGGGACGGCGGCGGACGCCCCGGCCGGGGAGAGCGCGGAGACCGGACCGGGCACCTCCGCGAAGACGGCGTAGCGGCGCATTCCAGAGGCGTGTGCGAGCCGCCCGTACCCCCGCCGGGGGCGCGGGCGGCTGCCCTGCCACGGGACGGGTCCCCCCCGCTGGGCCCGGACAGGGCCTACGGCACCGGGACGCCCATGACCTCTCGCGCATGGCGGTTCGGATACAGGCCCAGCTGCCAGGCCTGCCAGCCGTCCTCCAGGCGTACGCCGCGCTCCAGCATCACCGTCAGCGCCTCGGCGCAGTCCTCCAGCTTGCCGTCGCGCGCCGGGTGGCGTGCGGCGGTCATCCGGGCCAGCTCCTCCTGGGCGACGACCGTGCCCACCTCCGTACCGCCGGGTGAGGCGTACGGCAGCAGGGTGCAGCGCAGCAGCTTCGCCCAGTCGGCGCCGCGCTCGTCGCCGTACGAGCCGAACAGTTCGACCGCCTCGTCGCAGAGCGCCAGCGCCTGGGCCTCCCGGCTGTTGCCCGCGTCGATCAGCGCCAGCTCCAGACAGGTCCAGGCCTCGCCGTGGGCCACCCCGATCCGCCGGAAGTCGGCCCGCGCGTCCACCAGCAGCTGACGGGCAAAGCCGGAATTGCGCAGATTGCCGGTCCGGGCGGCCCGCATGTCCCGGGTCACCCGCCCCGAGTGGTGCCGGGCGCAGGCCAGCCCGTACACGTCCCGCATCCGCGAGAACATCGTCCGCGCCCGCTCCAGCTCCCGGATCGCCCGGTCCGGGTCGCCGCTCTCCTCCAGCGCCTGCCCCAGGTAGTAGAGGGTCCACGCCTCACCGCGCGCGTCCTCGTTCTCCCGGTGCCGTGACAGCGCCTGCTCCAGCTCGTCCACGGCCGCCGCCGGATCGCCGTCCACCAGCTTCGCCCGGGCCAGCTGGGTCAGCGCCCAGGCCTCGCCGCGGCCGTCCCGGGTCCGCCCGTACTGGTCGAGCGCCGTCTCCAGCTCCACGACCGCCCGCGGCACATCGCCCATCCGCAGACAGACCTGGCCGAGCTGGAAATGGGTCCACGCCTCCCCGTGCAGCGACTCGCCCTCCCGGTGCAGCGTCAGCGCCGTGTCCAGCAGGGTCACCGCCTCCGCCAGATGCGCCTGGTCGCGGCGGACAGCCGCCAGCGCGTGCAGCGACCAGGCCCGGTCCTCCGCCTGCTCGTCGGAGCCCTGCATCGCGATCGCCTCGTTGAGCTTGGCCGCCGCCTCGGTGAGATTTCCCTGGTGGTGCAGGGTGATCCCGAGGGAGCAGAGCGCCAGCGCCGCACCCGCCTCGTTCCGGGCGTCCCGGTAGAGGCCGACCACCGACGACAGGGTCGTCCGCGCCTTGTCCAGCTCGCCGAGCTGCCGGGCCGCGATACCGGTCCGCAACTGCACCGCCCGGTCCAGCAGCCCCTTGTCCACCGCCTGCGTCAGCTCCGATATCTCCCCGAGCCGGTAGAGGTCGCCCCGGAGCAGGCAGTAGTCCGCCAGCGCGCCCAGCAGATTGAGTACGGACTGCTGCTCGACGCCCTCCGCATACCGCAGCGCCGAGGTGATGAAGCTCGACTCGTCGTCCAGCCAGCGCAGCGCCGCGTCCAGCGACGGGAATCCGTGCGCGTCGAACTTCCCGGCCCGGGTGGACAGCTTTCCGTCGACCATCCGGATCACGGCCCCGGCCAGATCCGCGTAGTTCTGGATCAGCCGCTCCTGCGCCGCGGCCCGCTCCGCCGGGTCCTCCTCGTCCAGCAGCCGGGCCAGGGCGAAGGCCCGTACCGCGTCGTGCAGCTTGTAGCGGGACGAGCGCACCCGGTCGATCAGCCCGGCGGCCGCCAGCTCCTTCAGCAGCGTCAGCGACTCCGCCTTGTCGGTCGCCAGCAGCGCCGCCGCGGCCGCCGCGCCCAGCGACGAGCGGCCCGCCAGGGCCAGCCGCCGCAGCAGCCGGCGGGCCTGTTCGGGCTGGTCCGCGTAGCGCAGCCGGAGCGCCCGCTCGACCGGGTCGGCCGGACCGGCGGCCGCCAGATCCTCCGCGAGCCGGTCCGCGGTCCGCGCCCCCAGCGATGAGCCCGCGACCCGCAGCGCCAGCGGCAGCCCGCCGCACAGCTCCCGGATCCGGTCCGCGCCCTGCGCGTCGTACGGACCCGTGCCGTCCGCCGCCGCGACCCCCGCCAGCAACTCCTCCGCCCCTGCCGCGTCCAGCGCCTCCACCGGAAGCTGGTGTACCCACGCCGGTACGTCCGCGGGCAGGTCGAGCGGCTCCCGGGCGGTGACCAGCACCAGACTGTCCGAACGCTCGGGCACCAGGGTCCGCACCTGCTCCGGATCGCGGGCGTCGTCCAGCACCACCGTCACCGGAAGCCCCGTCAGATGCTGGTGGTACAGCTCCGCCAGCCGCCGCACCTGCTGCTCCGCCGACGAACGCTCCCGGAACAGCAGTTGCTCCCGGGGCGCGCCCAGCCGGTTCAGCAGATGCAGCAGCGCGTCCCGGGTGGTCAGCGGACGCCCGCTCTCACCGCGCAGATCCACCACGCAGGCCCCGCGGAACTGGTCCTTGAGCTGGTGGGCGGCGCGCACCGCGAGGGTGGTGCGCCCGGCGCCGGGGCGCCCGTACAGCACCACGATCGTGGGTCTGGTCTCCGTGGCCGTCCTGGCCGTACGCACCCACTGCGCGATCTGCCCGAGGGCCTCGCGGCGCCCCGCGAACGGGCCCTCCGGAAGGGGCAGATGGCCGAACGACTGCTCCAGCACCGACCGGCGGCGCGCGGCGGCGCTGCGGTCGGCCCCGCGCAGCCGGTCCACGGCGGCGGGCGGGTTCGCGGGCCGGGTCCGGGAGGCCGTCAGCATCCGCTGCTGCTCCAGATACGGGCGGATGCCCCGTACCTCCAGCGCCGTCAGCCACTGGAGCCGCAACTGCTCGGGCCCGCCCGGCTGTCCCGCCTGGCCCGCGGAGCGGTGCGCGGCGGGCCAGTGCGAAGCCGTCACCTTCAGTACGGTCGCCGCCGCGCCCGCCACCGCGACCACCGCCCCGGCGCCCAGCGCCGTACCCGAGGACGTGCCCAGGGCCAGATCGGCCCCCGTGGCGGCGACCGCGGCAACGGCCGTCACCAGCGCCGGAGTCGACAGATTCCGCCAGGCGAGCCGGGCCGACAGCGGCTGCCGGGCCGCCTCGCCCGCGCTCAGCGCCTGCTCGTACGCCGCGTACTCCTCGCCCGCTGCCGCGGCCATCCCGTCGAGGGCCGCCCGGCCGCGGGCCAGCAGCATCCGCCCGTCGCCCGTCCCGCCCGCCCGGCGGGTCTCCTCCTCCACCGCGCGCGCCAGCAGCTTCTCGGCCTCGGCCCTATGACTTTCCCGCATGACGGGGCCCCCTCCGTACCGTCGATCGTGTGACGCCCGGCCCCCGGCGCCGGCCCCCCGCCCATGCCAGGGCCGCGCCCGGGCACCGTTGCCACCACGCGAGGGAACCGGGATTCCAGAGCCGGGACCCGAACCGAGGGCCGTGTCCCGTGGATCCCGCCGGACACCGACCCGGCCTGATCCACAACACCTGGCCCAGAACTGCCCTACCCGCTCACACCGTGCTCACGCCTGCCGGCGGCCGTCCGCCGCGGCACGCAGGCCGGTGCGGCTTGGGCGGGCCGCCCCGGCATGGCAGGGTGGCCGCATGAACAGACTGGCGGACTCCCAGTCCCCGTATCTCCTCCAGCACGCCGACAACCCCGTCGACTGGTGGCCGTGGTCGCCCGGGGCCTTCGAGGAGGCGCGGCGGCGGGATGTGCCCGTGCTGCTGAGCGTCGGATACAGCTCCTGCCACTGGTGTCACGTCATGGCCCACGAGTCCTTCGAGGACGAGGCCACCGCCGCGTATCTCAACGAGCACTTCGTTTCGGTGAAGGTCGACCGGGAGGAGCGGCCCGATGTGGACGCCGTCTATATGGAGGCGGTGCAGGCGGCGACCGGGCAGGGCGGGTGGCCGATGACGGTGTTCCTCAACGCCGACGGGGAGCCGTTCTACTTCGGCACCTACTTCCCGCCCGAACCGCGGCACGGCATGGCGTCGTTCCGGCAGGTCCTGGAGGGCGTCACCGCCGCGTGGCGGGACCGGCGGGAGGAGGTCGGGGAGGTCGCCGCGAAGATCACCCGCGATCTGGCCGGGCGGGCGGCGGCGCACGGCGGCGAGGGGCTGCCCGGCGAGGACGAACTGTCGCAGGCGCTGCTCGGGCTGACCAGGGATTACGACGAGCGGTACGGCGGCTTCGCCGGCGCGCCCAAGTTCCCGCCGTCCATGGTGCTGGAGTTCCTGCTGCGGCACTACGCGCGGACGGGGGCCCGGGGCGCCCTCGACATGGCCGCCGGTACCTGCGAGGCGATGGCCAGGGGCGGGCTGTACGACCAGCTCGGCGGGGGGTTCGCGCGCTACTCCGTCGACCGCGAGTGGATCGTCCCCCACTTCGAGAAGATGCTGTACGACAATGCGCTGCTGTGCCGCGTGTACGCCCACCTGTGGCGGGCCGACGGCTCCCCGCTCGCGCGCCGTATCGCCCTGGAGACCGCGGACTTCCTCGTCCGTGAACTGCGTACCGCCGAGGGCGGTTTCGCCTCGGCGCTGGACGCCGACAGCCACGACCCGGCCGGTGAGCACGGCGAGGGCGCGTTCTACGTCTGGACGCCCGCGCAGCTGACCGAAGCCCTCGGCGAGGCGGACGGCCGCCGGGCCGCCGAGATCTACGGGGTCACCGAGGAGGGCACCTTCGAACGGGGCGCCTCCGTGCTGCGGCTGCCCGGCGAGGACGATCCCGCCCTGCGCGCCCGGCTGTTCGAGGCGCGGGAGCGGCGGCCCCGGCCCGAGCGGGACGACAAGGTCGTCGCCGCCTGGAACGGGCTCGCAATCGCCGCGCTCGCCGAGACCGGCGCCTTCTTCGACCGGCCGGATCTGGTGGAGCGGGCCACGGAGGCCGCGGATCTGCTGGTACGGGTCCACCTCGGCGACGGCGCCCGGCTGACCCGCACCTCCAAGGACGGTGTCGCCGGCCACAACCCCGGTGTCCTGGAGGACTACGCGGATGTGGCGGAGGGCTTCATCGCGCTCGCGGGCGTCACCGGCGAGGGCGTCTGGCTGGACTTCGCAGGGGTGCTCCTCGACCTGGTCATCGACCTGTTCACCGGTGAGAACGGCACCCTGTTCGATACCGCGCACGATGCCGAACGGCTGATCCGGCGGCCGCAGGACCCCACGGACAACGCCACCCCGGCGGGCTGGACCGCCGCCGCCGGAGCCCTGCTGTCGTACGCGGCGCACACCGGTTCGGAGCCCCACCGGGCCGCCGCCGAACGGGCCCTCGGCGTGGTCAAGGCGCTCGGGCCGCGGGTGCCGCGGTTCGCGGGCTGGGGGCTCGCCGTGGCCGAGGCGCTGCTCGACGGCCCCCGGGAGATCGCCGTCGTCGGCCTCGACGGCGATCCGGCCGCCCGCGCCCTGCACCGTACGGCCCTGATCGCGACCGCCCCCGGCGCGGTCGTCGCCTCCGGGGAACCGGACGGCGACGAGTTCCCGCTGCTGAAGGGCCGTCCGCTGGTGAACGGCGAGGCGGCGGCGTACGTCTGCCGGGGTTTCACCTGCCGTACCCCGACCACGGACCCGGCGGAGCTGGCGTCGGAACTGGCGGGGGCGCCGGAAGGCGGCTGACCCACGGCCGGACCGGGTCCGGCGTCGGATCCGGCTCGTGGAGGACCGGTGGCTGTTGTGAACGCCCCGGCCGTGTTGCACCAGCGCGACACGGCCGGGGCGTTCTTGTTGTGTCCCTGTCCATATTCATTCGTACCGCCGGTAACGGCAGGGTGACAACGGATCTCATCCGTCACAACAGCCCCACTGGTCAACCCGTTTCACCTGCGATGTCAAGGCTCCTGTCCCGTCCCGGATGGAAACGAGACAGAATTTTGCTAAACCATGACAGACGGCCGCCCCTGCACCACTCTTGACCAGGAGTGGTTGCAACGCGGTCGAGAATGCGCCAGGTTCCGGTAGT
Source organism: Streptomyces tsukubensis (assembly GCF_003932715.1). Lineage (NCBI taxonomy): Bacteria > Bacillati > Actinomycetota > Actinomycetes > Kitasatosporales > Streptomycetaceae > Streptomyces > Streptomyces tsukubensis. The sequence goes on from NZ_CP020700.1 coordinate 5,142,830, forward strand.
TCACGAGTGTGATCAAATCGGCACCGGACTTTCACATTCCACCACTAGGGTCCACTCATCAACAACTATGAGTAGCCGGGAGAGCACGCAGGGGAGCGTGTCGCTCTGCCCGGGACCCGTAGCGCATTCCGCCGGCAGGGGGGTCCTGTACGCCGCGTGCGCTGGGGGTTCCATGTTCCAAGGGGGGACTTCGTGCTGTTATCGGTGTTCGTCGTGGCCATATCCCTGGCCCTGTTCGGGATGGCGGTCTTCACGCTCTGGTGGCAGATGCACGCCTGGCGTACCCCCGAGACGCTGGCCGCCACCAGCTTCGACCGGCCCGACGGAGACTCCGGACTGGCGTTCTCGCTGCTGCTGCCCGCCCGCCACGAGCAGGCGGTGCTGGAGCACACCATCCAGCGGCTGCTGGAGTCCAGTCACACCAACTACGAGATCATCGTGATCGTCGGGCACGACGACCCGGAGACCGCGGCGGTCGCCGAACGCGCCGCGGCCCGCGATCCGCTCCGGGTCCGGGTGATCACCGACACCCATGAGAAGAAGAACAAGCCGAAGGCGCTCAACACCGCCCTGCCGCACTGCCGCGGCGATGTCGTCGGTGTCTTCGACGCCGAGGACCAGGTCCACCCCGAGCTGCTCGCACATGTCGACCACGCCTTCACGACCACCGGCGCCGATGTCGTCCAGGGCGGCGTCCAGCTGATCAACTTCCACTCCAGCTGGTACAGCCTGCGCAACTGCCTGGAGTACTTCTTCTGGTTCCGCAGCCGGCTCCACCTCCACGCCGAGAAGGGCTTCATCCCGCTCGGCGGCAACACCGTCTTCGTCCGGACCGAGGTCCTGCGCGAGGCGGACGGCTGGGATCCCGAATGCCTCGCCGAGGACTGCGATCTGGGGGTACGGCTCTCCTCCGTCGGCAAGAAGGTCGTCGTCGCGTACGACAGCGACATGGTCACCCGCGAGGAGACCCCCGACACGCTGATGAGCCTGCTCAAGCAGCGCACCCGCTGGAACCAGGGCTTCCTCCAGGTCTACCGGAAGAAGGACTGGAAGCAACTGCCCGGCCGGGGCCGCAGGATGCTCGCCCGCTACACCCTGATGACCCCGTTCCTCCAGGCGTTCTCCGGGGTGATCATCCCGCTCAACGTCGGCATCGCGCTCTTCTTCGACGTCCCCGTCGGCGCGGCCATGGTGACCTTCCTCCCGGCGATCACGGCCGTGGTGACCTTCATCTTCGAGCTGGTCGGACTGCACGACTTCGGCAAGCAGTACGGGCTCCGGGTGCGCTTCGTCCACTACCTCAAGCTCATCGTGGGCGGCCCCTTCTACCAGATCCTGCTCGCCGGTGCGGCGCTGCGGGCGGTCTGGCGCGAGCAGCGCGGACGGAACGAGTGGGAGCTGACCAGCCATATCGGCGCCCACCTCCAGGACGGCCGGACCTCCGACGGCCCGACCGCTGATGACCGGCCGTCCGACGGCCGGATATCCGGCGACCGGGCCGCCGTCCTCTCCACCGCCGCCGACCGTGCCGACATCCGAGAGGACGCCCACCGGTGACCACGACCCTGCCCTCCCCGGACGAGACCGCTCCGGAGGACACCACACGGAAGAAGTCCGCTCCGGACCGGGCGTCCGACCGGGCTCCGGCCGCCGGTGCCGAATCCGCCCCCACCGGCGGCTCTGCATCCGCCGTCGATGCGCCCGCCCGCTCCGGGACATCCGAGCCGGGTACGCCCGTCCCGGAGGCCCCGCTCCCGGCCCCCGGCACCCCGGATCCCGCCCCCGCCGCCGCCCGTACCGCTCTCGCCCGCGCCGCCGCCAAATCCGTGGCGGCCCGGCGCCGCACCGAGCCCCGCCCGGTCGTCAGATTCCGCTCCTCCCGCCCCGACCTGATCGTCTGCTTCGGCCTGCTCGCCGTCATCGTGCTGGTCCAGGGCTGGAACATCACCGGCTTCCCCGCCCTCAGCGACGACGAGGGCACGTACCTCTCCCAGGCGTGGGCCGTTCAGCAGGGCGAGGGCCTCGCCCACTACACGTACTGGTACGACCATCCCCCGCTCGGCTGGATGCAGATCGCGGCGCTCACCTATCTGCCCGCGCAGATCTGGCCCGAGTCGATGAACGTCGCGACGATGCGCCCGGCCATGCTGCTGATCAGCGCGATCAGCTCGGTCCTCGTCTACGTACTGGCCCGCAGGCTCTTCCTGCCCCGCTGGGCCGCCGCCCTCGCGATGGCCGCCTTCGGGCTCTCGCCGCTCTCCGTCTACTTTCAGCGCGAGCTGTTCCTCGACAACATCGCGGTGATGTGGATGCTGCTGGCGTTCTGCCTCGCCGCCTCCCCGAGCCGCCATCTGTGGCACCAGTTCGCCGCCGGACTCGCGGGCGCCGTCGCCGTACTGTCCAAGGAAACGATGCTGCTGGTCCTGCCCGCGCTGCTGATCACGCTCTGGACCCACAGCCACCGCGAGACCCGGAAGTTCGTGGTCACGGGCGCGATCACGTCCTGCGCGCTGATCGGCCTCTCGTACCCGCTCTACGCCCTGCTGAACAACGAGCTGTTCGCGAGCCCGGACCATGTGTCCCTGTTCGCCGGTATCGAATACCAGCTGAGCAGGCCCGGTTCCGGTTTTATCCTGGACGCGGGCTCCGGCTCCCACAAGACGTTCCAGGCGTGGCTCTACTACGATCCGATCCTGCCGCTCGCCGGGGTCGCCGCGGCCGTTCTTTTACTGCTGGTCTTCCGCTGGTCGGTCACCGCGCGGGCGATCGGGGGACCGGCGCTGGCCGTCGCGATCCTGACCCTGATGGCGTTCCGCCCGGACGGCTATCTGCCCGCGATGTACGTCATCCAGGCACTGCCCTTCCTGGCGCTGGTGCTCGCGGGCGCCGCCGCCAGCATCGTCCACATGGTGCTGCACCGCCGCCGTACGGACGATCCCGACAGCGACAGCGGTGAACCGGCCGCCGTACCGGCCGGCCGGTTCCGCAAGCGGCTGGGCCCGCGCCATCTGGTGGTCGCCGTGCTCACCGGGCTGGCGGTCGGCACCGTCGTCCCGTCCTGGGTCGAGGGCAACCGGGACGCCCTCACCGAGGACGCCAACCGCCACTACCGCGCCGCCGCCGCCTGGTTCGAGACCGAGATCGACGATCCGGCGAACACCCGCGTCCTGGTCGACGACGCCCTCTGGCTGGACCTGGTCCACGACGGCTACACCCCCGGCACCGGCGTGTTCTGGTTCTACAAGGCGGACCTCGACCCGGCCGTGATGAAGACCATCCCGCGCGGCTGGAGGGACATCGACTACATCGTCTCGTCGGTGACCGTCCGCCGTGACGCGCCCACCCTGCCGACCACCGCAGCCGCCCTCGCGAACTCCACCGTCGTCGAGGTGTTCGGCACCGGCGACGACCGGATCGAGATCCGCCGCGTCAACGGCGGTACGGCGGCGGTTGACGAACCCCGTGCCGGAGGGGGCCGATGAGCACCACCGGAACCGGCACCGGCGCCGGAGAGGACACCGAGCCCGGGATCGGTGCCGCCGACATCGCCGAACCCGGCGCTGTCACCGTGGTCGTCCCCACCTTCAACGAGTCCGCCAACGTCCGTGAACTGCTGCACCGGCTCACCGAGTCGGTGCCCGGCCGGCTGCCCTGCGAAGTCGTCTTCGTCGACGACTCCACCGACACCACGCCCGAGGTGATCCGCAGCGCCGCCCAGGACTGCCCCTTCCCGGTCACCGTCATCCACCGCGAAAGCCCCGACGGCGGACTCGGCGGCGCGGTCGTCGAGGGGCTGCGGGCCGCGGGATCGGAGTGGATCGTCGTCATGGACGCCGACCTCCAGCACCCGCCCGCCCTCGTCCCCGAACTGATCGCCGCCGGGGAGGCCGCGGGCGCCGATCTCGTCGTCGCCAGCCGCTATCTGCGCGGCGGCAGCCGGGAGGGCCTGGCCGGCGGCTACCGCATCGCGGTCTCCCGTACCGCCACCTGGCTGACCAAGGCGCTGTTCCCCCGCGGGCTGCGCGGTATCAGCGACCCGATGAGCGGGTTCTTCGCGATCCGCCGCAGCGCCGTGACGGACGCCGTCGCCGCGGGGGAGCTGCGCCCGCTGGGCTACAAGATCCTGCTGGAGCTGGCGGTACGGCTGCGGCCCAGGGCGGTCGCCGAGGTCCCGTTCGTCTTCCGGGAGCGGTTCGCGGGGGAGTCCAAGTCCACGCCCGCCGAGGGCCTGCGCTTCCTCCGGCATCTCGTCGGCCTGCGCACCGCCGCCCCCCTGGCCCGGATGATCGCCTTCGGACTGATCGGACTGACCGGGTTCGTCCCCAATCTGCTGGCACTGTATCTGCTGACCCAAGGTGGGATGCACTATCTGCCCGCCGAGGTGGCGGCCAACCAGTTCGGGGTGGCCTGGAACTTCCTCCTCATCGAAGTGCTGCTCTTCCGCGACCGCCGCGGCCACCGCCACTGGGCGGACCGGATGGGCCGGTTCGCCCTGCTCGCCAACGCCGATCTGCTGCTGCGCATCCCGCTGATCGCCCTGCTGGTGGCGGGGGCCGGAATGCCCGTCCTGCCCGCGACCGCACTGGCCCTGCTGCTCACCTTCGTCCTGCGGTTCGCCGCCACCGAGGCCCTGGTCTATCTGCCCCGGGGCCCGCGCGGATCCCACGGTTCCGGCAGACCCGGGGCGTCCCGGCCCGGCAGCGCCGATCACGTCTGACTCAACGCCTCCCACAGACACGGCGACCGGACTGACCCCCGGCCGCCGTTTTGTCCACGAGCCGCCTCGGGGACACCGCCAGCGCGCGGGCACCTAGGTGCCCGCGCGGAGAACAGCAAACAGGGAAGGAGGACCGCCATGCCGTCAGCGATACGCCGCCGCAGATCCGTCGCGCTGCTGGCCGTCGCGGCGATGAGCGCAACGCTTCTCGTCACCTCGCCCACGCCCGCGACCGCCGGGCCCAATCTGATCCGCAACCCCGGCTTCGAGGTCCCCGGGGGACCGGGCGACGACGGAATGCCGGAGTGCTGGAAGAAGTCGGGCTGGGGGAACAACGACTTCGCCTTCGAGACCGTGGCCGACGCCCGCACCGGGTCCGCCGCGATGAAGGTGTCACTGACCCGCAGGGTCGAAGGCGACCGGAAGGCGCTGGTGACCGAGAGTTCGCTCTGCGCCCCGGTCGTCGCGCCGAGCCGTCAGTACGATCTGTCCTTCTGGTACAAGAGCACGACGCCGGACACGGCCGTGACGCTCTTCCGGCACGACGCGGCCACCGGCTGGCAGTACTGGACGGACGTACTGACCCTGCCGGTCAATCCGTCCGCCTACGCCCGGGCCGAGGTGCGCACCCCCGAGGTGCCGCCGGGTACGGACCGGATCGCCTGGGGCGTCTCGGTGTACGGGGTCGGCTCGGTCACCACCGACGACTATGTGATGGAAGAGGTCGAGGTCCCGGTGCCGGAGCCGGGCTGCACCGGCACCCCGGAGGAGTGCGTCAAGGGCCGCTGGGACGTCCTGCCGACCAAGAACCCGATCCGCTCCATGCACTCGGTGGTGCTGAAGAACGGCAAGGTGCTGGTGATCGCCGGCTCCGGGAACGATCCGATGCTCTTCGCCGCCGGAACGTTCACCTCCGCCGTCTACGACCCGGTCAACGGCTCATGGCGGCAGGTCCCGACGCCCGCCGACCTCTTCTGCGCCGGTCATGTCCAGCTGGCCGACGGCAAGGTCCTGGTCATGAGCGGGAACAAGGGCTATCCGACGGCCGACGGCCGGCTCGGCTACCAGGGGCTGAAGGACAGCTACATCTTCGACCCGGACACCGAGCGGTACATCCGTACCAACGATATGCACGACGGGCACTGGTATCCGTCGGCGACCATCCTCGGCAACGGTGACGTGATCTCCTTCGGCGGGCTGAAGGAGGACTCCACGGGCAATGTGACGGCGGAGAAGTTCTCGGCCGCGCAGAACCGCTGGCTGCCGATCAGCCAGGTCAACCAGACCTGGTCGTACTGGGGCCTGTATCCGTCGATGATCCTGATGCAGGACGGCCGGCTCTTCTACTCCGGCAGCCATGTCTTCGGCAACGGGACCCCCGGTACGGGTGCGTCGATCTACGACTACGACCGCAACACCATCACCGACGTACCGGGGCTCCAGAACAAGGACGAGCGCGACCAGTCGGCGAGCGTCCTGCTGCCGCCCGCGCAGGACCAGCGGGTGCTGACCATCGGCGGCGGGAACAACGAGCGCAATCCGGTCGCCAACCGGCTCACCGACATCATCGACCTCAAGGAGCCCAGCCCCCGCTACCGGCCGGGGCCGCTGCTGCCGCAGGGCGAGGTCGACCAGGGGCAGGGCCGCCGCCCGCAGCGGGGCGCCGAGGGCAAGATGTACGTCTCCGCGGTGCTGCTGCCGGACGGCAAGGTCTTCGAGACCGGGGGCGCGCTGCACGACCGGGCCGATCCGGTGTTCGAGGCGTCCATGTTCGACCCGGTGACCAATACGTACCAGGCGAACATGGCCCGGGACCCGATTCCGCGCGGCTACCACTCGTCGTCGTTCCTGCTGCCCGACGGGCGGGTGATGTCGGTGGGCGACAACCCGGGCAACAACAGCTGGAACCACAACGTGTCCGTCTACACGCCGCCGTATCTGCTCAAGGGGCCCCGGCCGGAGATCACCTCCGTACCCGACGACCGCTGGCACTACGGCGACACCCAGCGGATCACGGTGAACCGGCCGATCGTCAAGGCGGAGCTGATCCGGCCCGCGGCGGTCACCCACTCATCGGACCCCAACCAGCGGTTCGTCGATCTGCCGCTGACCGTCCACGGCGGCAACCGGATCGACCTCAATGTGACCAGCAACCCCAATCTGGCGCCGCCCGGCTGGTACATGCTGTTCGCGGTGGACGCCAATGGGATCCCGTCGGTGGCGAAGTGGGTCCACCTCGGGCCCGCGCCGGGGCAGCCGGGCGCCGCGGCGGCCGCGAAGTCCTCGGGCGGGCACGGGCACGGGGCCCCTCCGGCGCCTTCGGCCAAGGTCAACGAGTTTGCGGACGCGCTGGAGAAGCCCGCGAAGCCGCCGCTGAAGAAGCGGTCGTCGGCGCCGGTGAGCCCCAAGGTGGCGGGCTGTGAACCGGCCTACGGCACACCGGGCGTCTGTGTCCCGGTGAAGTTCCCGGCGACCGTCGCGGCCACGGCCGCGGCCCGCTGCGACTGGCTGGAGGCCCGCGACTTCGGCCGGCTGAAGGTCAACGGCCGCTCCGACCCGCTGGGTCTTGACCGCAACAAGGACGGCGTGGCCTGCGGAAAGGGGGACCGCAGGAAGTAGCAGCCGGACGGCCGTGGCGCAGGAGCGCCACGGCCGTCGTGGTCTTCTGGGGGCGTAGTGAAGACGCAACCCCGGGGCAGGGGCTACGCCTGGTAGGCCACGAGGGAGATGCCCACGTAGTGGACGACGAACGCGGCCAGCGTGAACGAGTGGAAGACCTCGTGGAAGCCGAACCACCGCGGTGAGGGGTTGGGCCGCTTGATGCCGTACACCACCCCGCCCACGCTGTAGAGCAGTCCGCCCGCGATCACGCAGACGAGGACGGCGATGCCGCCCGTGCGCAGGAAGTCCGGCAGGAAGAAGACCGCGGCCCAGCCCATTGCGATGTAGCAGGGCGTGTAGAGCCAGCGCGGCGCTCCCACCCAGAACACCCGGAAGGCGATCCCGGCCACCGCGGCGGCCCAGACCGCCCAGAGGAGGGGCCGGGCGGTGGAATCGGGGAGCAACAGCATCGTCAGCGGGGTATAGGTGCCCGCAATGATCAGAAAGATGTTGGCGTGGTCCAGGCGCCGCAGCACGGCCTCGCCGCGCGGCCCCCAGTTGCCCCGGTGGTACAGCGCGCTGACCCCGAAGAGCAGACAGGCGGTCAGGACGTAGACGGCACAGGCGGCCCGGGCCCGGGGGGAACCGGCGAAAGCGGTCAGTACCAGTCCGGCGACCAGCACTGCGGGGAACATTCCGGCGTGCAGCCAGCCGCGCAGCTTCGGCTTCGCCGGAGGAGACGGTATCGAGGTCGCCGTGGTCGCGGGGAGGGCGTCGGGCGCTGCAGGCGTCATAAGGGGATGGTAGCCAGCCCGCGGGGCAACCGGCGCGTCCGCCTGTCCCCCGTGGTGTCCGCGACACGTGGCGATGCTCACGTGAGGTGCCCTCTGGACATATGGGCACCAGCCACGGATGATCAGATGAGTGCGGTCGGCACCGGATGAGCGCATTGCTGCGTCCGGGTCGCAGCCCCCACGGGGCAGACAGTTCAAAAAACCCTCGACTAGGAGCGATCGTGGCGCGCGACGCTGTGCTCTCCGGGAACGCCCCCCACAGCCCCGGGGCCCTCGGCACCCTCCCCCCTCCCCCCACCACCCACAAGGCACTGGTTGCCTGGGTCGACGAGATCGCGTCGATCACCCAGCCCGACCGGATCGTCTGGTGCGACGGTTCCGAGGCGGAGTACGAGCGCCTGTGCGAGGAGCTCGTCGCCAAGGGCACCTTCACCAAACTGGACCCGGTCAAGCGCCCGAACTCGTACTACGCGGCTTCGGACCCCACCGACGTCGCCCGCGTCGAGGACCGCACCTTCATCTGCTCCGAGAAGGAGGAGGACGCCGGGCCGACCAACCACTGGAAGGCCCCGGCGGAGATGAAGGAGATCTTCGCCGGCGAGAACGGCATCTTCCGCGGCGCCATGCGCGGCCGCACCATGTACGTGGTCCCCTTCTGCATGGGCCCGCTCGGCTCCCCGCTCTCCGCCGTCGGCGTCGAGATCACCGACTCCGCCTATGTCGCGGTCTCCATGCGCACCATGACCCGGATGGGGCAGCCCGTCCTCGACGAGCTGGGCTCCGACGGCTTCTTCGTCAAGGCCGTCCACACCCTCGGCGCCCCGCTCGCGGAGGGCGAGGCCGACGTTCCGTGGCCGTGCAGCTCCACCAAGTACATCTCGCACTTCCCGGAGACCCGCGAGATCTGGTCCTACGGCTCCGGCTACGGCGGCAACGCCCTGCTCGGCAAGAAGTGCTACGCCCTGCGGATCGCCTCCGTCATGGCCCGTGACGAGGGCTGGCTCGCCGAGCACATGCTGATCCTCAAGCTCACCCCGCCGCAGGGCGACGCCGAGTCCGCCGAGTCCGCCGAGTCCCCCAAGTATGTGGCCGCCGCCTTCCCCTCCGCCTGCGGCAAGACCAACCTCGCCATGCTGGAGCCCACGATCCCCGGCTGGACCGTGGAGACCATCGGCGACGACATCGCCTGGATGCGGTTCGGCGAGGACGGCAGGCTGTACGCGATCAACCCCGAGGCCGGTTTCTTCGGCGTCGCGCCCGGCACCGGCGAGCACACCAACGCCAACGCCATGAAGACCCTCTGGGGCAACGCCGTCTTCACCAATGTCGCCCTCACCGACGACAACGACATCTGGTGGGAGGGTATGACGGAGGAGACCCCGGCCCGGCTGACGGACTGGAAGGGCAACGACTGGACGCCCGCCACCGAGACCCCGGCCGCCCACCCTAACGCCCGCTTCACCGTCCCGGCGTCCCAGTGCCCGACCGTCGCGCCCGAATGGGAGGACCCCAAGGGCGTCCCGATCTCCGCGATCCTCTTCGGCGGCCGCCGCGCCTCAGCCGTTCCGCTGGTCACCGAGTCCTTCAGCTGGCAGCACGGTGTCTTCCTCGGCGCGAACGTCGCCTCCGAGAAGACCGCCGCCGCCGAGGGCAAGGTCGGTGAGCTGCGCCGCGACCCCTTCGCCATGCTGCCGTTCTGCGGCTACAACATGGGCGACTACATGGCCCACTGGATCAAGGTCGGCCAGAACGCGGACCAGGCGAAGCTGCCGAAGATCTACTACGTCAACTGGTTCCGCAAGAACGACCAGGGCAAGTTCGTCTGGCCGGGCTTCGGTGAGAACAGCCGCGTACTGAAGTGGATCGTCGAGCGCCTCGACGGACGGGCCGACGGTGTGAAGACCCCGATCGGTGTGCTGCCCACGGCCGAGTCCCTGGACACCGACGGGCTGGAGCTGTCCCAGGAGGACCTCGACTTCCTGCTGACCGTCGACCCCGAGGTCTGGCGCGAGGAGGCGGCTCTGGTCCCCGAGCACCTCAACACCTTCGGTGACCACACGCCGCAGGAGCTGTGGGCCGAGTACCGCGCCTTGGTGGCCCGCCTGGGCTGACCCCATGCCCCCATGAACCGGGGCCGGGCGCGCACGAACGCGCCCGTCCCCGTACGCGGCGGTCCTGCCGACCACACCGCCCTGACCTGTGGAGTGCCCTCACCGGTCCGCCGCCCCCGGCCCCGACGCCTACCGACCAGGCGCCGGGGCCGGCGTGTTTCCGGCGCCGCTCAGTACCCGTCGACGCGCTCGCCCTCGGGCACCTCGTAGCAGCCGGAGACCACATGCAGGGAGAGGCTCGGTTGTTCGTCCTTCGCCAGATGGATGATGTTGACGCTGAACCTCCGCTCGTCGTGGTCGGCGGTCAGATTGAGGTTCTTGTTCCGGCTGGTGTCGTACTCGTACTCGACGATTCTCCAACCATGGGCGGGCAGTTCGGCCTTGAGCTGTTCCATCACTCCCGCCAGCTGATCGGGTGATTCCGGATAGAAGGTCGACGGCTGGAACGTCTGGTAGTACTTCTCCGGGTCCTTCCCGTCACCGCATTCGCTGATCCTGGCGCCGCCTTCATCCGCTTTCCCCTTGACCTTGATCAGGCCGAAGAGCTCGCTGGAGACCAGCTCCGTCTCCGTCCTGGCGTCGTCGAGACTGCTGACGCCGGAGGAGGGAAGAGGGTTGTCTGACTGCCCGGAGTCGCCCATACCGCATCCCGTGATCAGAGTGAGTGCCAGCCCCAGCGAGAGCGCCGCGGCAGGTTTCCTAGTCTTCAAGCTTCACGTTCCCGTGTTTCCCGACGACGACGAAGGCCTGGTTGCGAAGCGTCTCCTTGCCGTCCACCCAGTAGTTGCTGTGCTCCCTGGTGTCCGTGGTCATCTGGTTCGCTCCGAACAAGGAGTCGCTGGGGATGATCCCCGTAATTACCTGATGGCCGATCAGCTGGCCGCCGCCGTGTCCATAGCGGCCGATGTCCGGCACGGGGTCCCCGGGCGCCTCCTGGTTCCAGACCCGGCCCTTCGCTACGTCCAGCTCCTCGGCGGAGCCCACCTGCACCCCGGGGCTGCCGGCGAAGATCAGGTCATCGGCGTTGAGGTCGCCCTGCCGGGCCGCGGAGCCGATCAGGGTCGAGCCGTACGAATGGCCGATGACCGTCGTATGACCCGGTCCTTCGGCGGTCCTGGAGGTGTCGAGTCCGTCGAGGAACCGGTTCAGAGCCGGTGCCCCGTCATTGGCGTAGTGACTGAAAGGGGCGTCCTTGACGGCGTTGTCGGGCGCGTCATAGCCAATCCAAGTGATGGTGGCGACCGACTCACCGCCCGCGACTTTGTCCGCCGTCTCCCACAAGGTCGTCATCCGGCTGATGTCACCCCCCACCTTCTCCAGGCTCGCCCCCGTCCCGGGCACGAACACCGCCGTGTGATCGGCCGTATCGGGGTTCCCGTTGGCGATGATCGCCCTGCCGTCGCCCTCGGTGCTGAAGCCCAGCAGATACGCCTCCGGCAGCCCTTCCGTCCCCGTGTCGTCGAAGCGCTGCTCGATCCGCTCCATGCCCTTCAGCCCCTGGGTCAGCCGTTTCTCCTCGCCCTCGTACTTCCGGGTCCACTCCATGTACTCGTCCGAGTACACCTTCACCGGACCCCGGGCGGTGTTGATCCAGGTGTACTTGTTCTCCGGTGCGGGCGGGATCGCGTTCAGCGCGAGCTGGTACTCCCCGTGCTTCTGGGCGAGGACCGTACGGTTCGCCTCGTCACGGACGGTGGCCGGGAGGCCGTCCAGTACGCCGACGCTCGCCGGGTTCATGGAGATATAGGCGTCGCGTTCCTCGTCGGAGAGGCCTTTCCACCACGCGGCGTTCTCGGCGGGCGAGGCGTCCTTCGGCGGACCTTCGATCGTCCTCAGATAGGTACCGGCGGCTTCCCGGACACCGCTGGTGTCGGCCGTGGTGTCCGTCCAGTCCCGGGCGGAGACCGTGAGGTCGTCGTCCGCCTTCAGGGCACGGAGCTTCGGGGCCCACTTCCCGTCGGCGGCGGTGGCCTCCGACAGCGCATTGGTGATCCGTACCGCGATGTCGTAGGCGGGCCCCGTGTGCGGGTTCGGATACTGGTAGGCGGCCTGCCGTCCGACGTCCCGGGCCTGCGGGCTGTCGTCCCCGTACCCCCGGGCGGTGCCCCCGCCGGGGATCTCGCCGTCGACCTTGTCCGGGCCCGCCGGGTACGTGACCGTACCGTCGTCGTTCACCGTGAACTTCCGGGACTCGGCCTCCAGCAGCGCCGACTCCAGTTTCCGCTTCGCCGCGGCGATATCGAAGGCGAAACCGTTGAGCGCGGTACTGATGAGACCGCATTCGACCTGGGTGTACTGGAAGTTCTTGGCCAGCTCCCGTAACTCGCCGAGTGCGGCGTCCAGGGCTTCGCCCTTGAGGCCCGCCTTCCGCATCCCGCCGATCACACCCGCCTCGACCTGGTCCTTCGCCGACTGCGCCATATCGGCGAGGGCGCGGTATCCATCGGCGGCGCCCTCGTACTCGGCGGGCTTCAGACTCTTCAGGGTCTTGAGGTCCACGACGCCGTCACCGCCTCGTCGGCACGCAGGCGATATCGTCGCGGTCCGCGAACTCCGCCCGCACCTTGCCGATTTCGGCCTCCACGGCCTCGTCGGTCCGCAGCAGCTCCCGGCCGACCTGATCCAGGATCCCCTGGAGGCTCCCGCAGCGCCGGCTCACGTCATCGGCGTACTTTTTCCAGGAGGCGTACAGCTCCTGCTGGGCCGCGGCGCTGAGGCACCCGGCGGTCTCGCCGAGCCCGGACTGCCCGTCCGTCAGCTTGCCGACTGCCGTCGTGACCCCTCTGCGTAAGGAGCCGACGCCCTCCCCGGCCGCGAGCCACGCCTGCCGGCTGGACTGCAACCCCAGGGTGACCGCGCTGATGCCCGGGCCCGTCTCATCCGGCGGCAGTCCGTTCAGCCGCATCGCGGTGGCCTCCCGTTCGGCCACCCCGGCTTTGATCTGTTCCCACTCGTCCCACGCCACGCGCGCCCCCCGGCAGCAGCTTCCCGACACCTGCAGATCTCCCCGACTCTACCGGCCGTACGGGGGCGGGACCGGGGCCTGTGGACAACTGCCGGGACCCCGCCCACCGGGGTGGACGAGGTCTCGGTTCCTCACGGTTTCGTGCCGTACGACTCAGGCCGCGGCGAGCTCCGCGCCGCCGAGGGCGGCCGCATGGGCGTCCATCCGCTCGGCGGCCAGGATCGCCACCGCCGTATCGGCCCGGGACGCGGCGACGACCAAGGCGCGCCCGGCGAGCGCATGTGCCCTGCGGTGCAGCGCCAGCGGGTCGGCACCGCTCAGCGCCGTATGCCGGGCGGGCGGCGCCCCGCGCAGCCGGGCGACCTGGGTCGCGATCCGGTCGGCCGCGGTGTCCAGGGCCAGCTCGTCGGTGACCGCCAGCAGAGCGGAGAGATGGCCCGCGAGCTGGATGTCCAGCTCCTCCTCGCGGGAGCGATGCGGATACGCGGCGGTGTCGGCCATCGAGTGGACAGACCTGGTGCGGATCGGCTCGTACATAAAGATGGCCTCCTGCTCACTGTCAGGAGACCATCCTACCTTGGATTCAGTCTAAAGTTCGTCCTGGTCGGAATTCGGCCCGATCCGTCCGCTCAGGGGGGCGGTTCGGCTCAGTGCTGGCTGTAGCCGTCCAGGAACGATCCGATCCGGGTCACCGCGTCCGCCAGGTCCTTGGTCGCGGGCAGGGTGACGATCCGGAAGTGATCCGGCTCGGGCCAGTTGAAGCCCGTCCCGTGGACCACCATGATCTTCTCGGCCCGGAGCAGGTCGAGGACCATCTGCCGGTCGTCCTTGATCTTGTAGACCTTCGGGTCCAGCCGGGGGAAGAGATAGAGCGCGCCCTTCGGTTTGACGCAGGTGACGCCGGGGATCTGCGTCAGCAGGTCGTACGCCGCATCGCGCTGTTCCAGTATCCGGCCGCCCGGCAGGACGAGGTCCTCGATGGACTGCCTGCCGCCCAGTGCGGTGGCCACTGCGTGCTGCGAGGGCATATTCGCGCACAGCCGCATATTGGCGAGGATGGTCAGCCCCTCGATATAGGAGGCGGCGTGCGTCTTGGGGCCGCAGACCGCCAGCCAGCCGGAGCGGTAACCGGCCACCCGGTAGTTCTTGGAGAGCCCGTTGAAGGTGAGGGTCAGCAGGTCCGGGGCGATCGCGGCGGTCGGGGTGTGGGTCGCTCCGTCGTAGAGGATCTTGTCGTAGATCTCGTCGGAGCAGACCACCAGCCGGTGGCGGCGGGCGATGTCGGTCAGCCCGCGCAGCAGCTCGTCGTCGTAGACCGCGCCCGTGGGGTTGTTCGGATTGATGATCACCATGGCCTTGGTCCGGTCGGTGATCTTGCGCTCCAGATCGGCGAGGTCGGGCATCCAGTCCGACTGCTCGTCGCAGCGGTAGTGCACCGCGGTGCCGCCGGCCAGCGAGACGGACGCCGTCCACAGCGGATAGTCCGGCGCCGGGACCAGCACCTCGTCCCCGTCGTCGAGCAGTGCCTGCATCGACATCTGGATCAGCTCTGAGACGCCGTTGCCCAGATAGATGTCCTCGACATCGAGGCCGATGCCCTTGGTCTGGTAGTGCTGCATCACCGCGCGCCGCGCCGAGAGCAGCCCCTTCGCGTCACCGTAACCGTGGGCCCCGCCCACATTGCGGAGGATGTCCTCCAGGATCTCCGGCGGGCACTCGAATCCGAATGCTGCGGGGTTGCCGGTGTTCAGCTTGAGGATCCGGTGTCCTGCTGCCTCCAGCCGCATCGCCTCCTCAAGGACCGGACCGCGGATCTCGTAACAGACATTGGCGAGCTTCGTCGACTGGATCACCTGCATGTGCGTGAGCTTACGACCGTCGGTCGCCGCTCGCCGAGTGTTTTAGCCCACGCCGCCCCGGACCGGTAATCCGGCGTGCGGGGGCGGCGGCGGGGTGCCGGGCCCATTCCGCGGCCGGTCCGCCCGGTGCCGGGCGTGGACGGGGAAAGGCCCCGGGATGCGGCGACGCACCCCGGGGCCCCGGGTCCGGCGGCCGGTGGACCGGCCGTTTCCCATTCCCTCATGACCGGTGAAGGATCAGCCGTTCACACAGGCGTTGCCGAGGCTCGGGTTCAGCAGCGCAATGATGTTCACCGTATTGCCGCAGACATTGATCGGAACGTGAACCGGGATCTGGATCACATTGCCGGACAGCACGCCGGGGGAGTTGGCGGCAGCACCGTTGGCGTTCGAGTCGGCCACGGCCGGAGCGGCCGCGCTGAGCGCCAGCAGAATACCCGCAACGGTGGCGGCAGCCTTCTTGTGCTTCATTGTTCGATCCTTTCAGCGGCGGCACTGAACGCAGGCACGACCCTCGTGCGCTGCGCCGACAGTCATCTGTTCCATGGCGCCCCCGCAGATCTAGTAACGACTGGGTTCCCGCCAGGAAACCTCGCCTATAGCGACCTGAGGAAAAGTCACTCGTATGCGAAGCGGTCCGGGGAAATGCCCCGGGAAAGGGGTGTGCCCCCGGGCGCCGAACGCTCGGGGGCACAACTCAGAGGCGGACGGCTCAGCTGTTGCCGGCGCCGTTGCCCGAGAGGACCGGGATGTTGCTGAGGATGTGCGACAGCGGCTCGTCGCCCTTGGCCTGCGTCGAGTTCTCGGTGCACTGCTGGTTCTGCGGCGCCGACAGGATCGGGACGTCCTGGACGGCGATCGGGATGACGCCGATGAGGGAACCGGCGTTGACCTTCGCGGGCAGGCCGATGCAGGGCTTGTTCAGCGAGCCCTGGATGAGGGCCATCTGCGGGCTCATGTCGCCGTGCGTGGCGGAGTTGCCGTAGGTCTGCGAGGCGCCGTTGCCGCTGAAGGACGTGGTGCCGTTGTCGTTGCCGATGGCCATGGCCGGAGCGGCCACCGTGGCGCCGGCGCCCACCATCGACGCGGTGACCGCAGCGGTGGCCAGAATCTTCTTGATCACTTGATGTTCCCTTTTCGCTATGAACGATCGATCGTGGAGCAGACTGATCAACTGCCCCCGATCCGTTTGGTTCCGCGCGTTCACCCGAAAGCCGTAATACGGCCGGATGGTCGACGCCCGGAATATCGGAGGAGGGACCTCGGACGGTCCCGTCCTCCGATACGGCGGATCGCGATTCGTCCCCGGATGCGCCATGCCAACTGGAAGCACGACTGCCCCACGACGCAATGCGCCGCCGGCTGGAGGCAGGCATCCGGAACGGATCCGATTCCACGGTCCGCGGGCCCATTCAAGCAGCCCCGACGGCCGTCTGCCGAGGCTCGTTCACCCATCTGCCGAGTGAATTTCCGCCGTACGGATTCCTTCGAAATGATGAGGCAATCGGAGCAGGGTTTTCGAGTAAACGTTTCAGCAATTCCGGGGTGCGGCGGGAAGGGAGGGCCGGAAAAGCGTGCGGAATCGGGGGAGGGGAGCGGTGGAGAAGGGGGAAGCCCCCGGCACCGGGCGGGTGCCGGGGGCTTCGTGCCGTCCGCTGTGGCGGGCCGCCTCAGCTGTTGGCGACGCCGTTGCCCGAGAGGACCGGGATGTTGCTGAGCAGGTGCGAGAGCGGCTCGTCGCCCTTGGCCTGCGTCGAGTTCTCGGTGCACTGCTGGTTCTGCGGAGCCGACAGGATCGGGATGTCCTGGACGGCGACCGGCACGAGGACGCCCACGAGGGAGCCGGCGTTGGCCTTCAGCGGCAGACCGATGCAGGGCTTGTTCAGTGACCCCTGGACCAGGCTGAGCTGGGGGCTCATGTCGCCGTAGGTCTCGGCGTTGCCGTAGGACTGCGACGCGCCGTTGCCGCTGACCGACGTGGTGCCCGTGTGGTCGCCGATGGCCATAGCCTGCCCGGCACCCGCGCCCACCACGGAGAGGCCGACCACTGCGGTCGCCATAACCTTCTTGAGCATGTTCCGTCCTTCTGTCTCGTGGATGCCCACTAGCGGAGCGACCTGACAACAGCGGGCCGCCGAGTTTGGTTCTCCCGGTTCACCCCAATGGCGCACACGCCCTGGTCGGACCGGACCGCGGCGGCCGGGTCCGGGGGCCGGAAACGGGCGGCCGTTGGGCCGAACGGGGGTCCCCCGACATGTCGCCCGTGTCCCCGCCGCGCATCGTCCGTTTCGATCTGTGTGAGCCCTTACGCAGGGCAGAACATCGAACAGAAGGTGCTATCTCCCATGAACACTGCCAAGAAGGCCGCCGTGGTGCTCGCCACCGCCGGACTCGCCGCGGGTGCCGCCGCCGGCAACGCGTTCGCCAGCAGCGACGCGAACGGCGCCGCCGCCAACTCCCCGGGCGTCCTGTCCGGCAATGTGGTCCAGGTCCCGGTGCACGTGCCGGTCAACGTCGTCGGCAACTCGATCAACGTCATCGGGCTGCTGAACCCGGCCTTCGGCAACACCGGCGCCAACGCCTGACGTCCGCACGGCGCGTCACGGGTGGTGCCCCCGGCTCCCGGCCGGGGGCACCACCCTTTTTCTGCCGCCGTACGGGTGCGGAGCCGACCGGGTACGAGACGTTCGGGTACGGGGAAGGGGTGCGGCCGCAGCGGCCGCACCCCTTCCCCGTACCCGGACTCCGTCAGCCGCCGACCGAGATCCCGCCCAGCATCGGGGTGGCTCCGGCGGCGGTCTTCAGGATGCGCTCGGGTGCCTGTCCCTTGATGCTGTTGAGCTGCATCGCCGTTTCCGCGGCGTCCTTTACGACGTTGCCGCTGCCGCCGTTGAGCAGCGGGGACTGTTCGACGATGTGGGTGAGGCCGCCGTTCAGGCTCATGGGCGGCATGGCCGGCGGGGCTGCGGTCGCGGCCATCGCGGGTGCCGCCGCGCCGACCGCGGCCACCGAACCGGCGATGATCACGGCAACCCTCGACGAATACTTCATCTCTTCGCATCCCTTTCTCCGGCGACGTTCCTCGCCGCCGTCACCGTGGACAACGACGGCCCCGCCCGGGGGTTATCGTCCAACCCGGCCGAGGAACGGGAAAACGCCATAACGAGCATCGGCGGAAAAGGGTGCGTCGAATCACCCGAAGGTTTGATAAGGGGCCGCCGTGGGTTGCCGTGACAGCGGCTCAAGGCGCGTCCGGCGTGATTACCGGTGGTTCATCTGTCAAAGTGCACACTCCTGTTCTTGTCATCTTGACCGAGTGGGAGAGGCGCCTCATGTCGAACTCGCCGGGCAGCACCACCAGGGGCGTCCGGGGCGCCGCGCTTCTGCTGGCGGCCGCCGCCGTGCTCGGGCCCGCCGCGGGCGGCGCCGGGGCCATCGGGCAGTCCGGCCAGCCCGAGTCGTCGAGCCTTCCCTTCGCCCAGCGCTACCACGCCGTCCAGCACGGCGGGATCGTGCGTACCGCCAACGCCGCCATCACCTGCCGCACCCCCGAGACCACCGGCGCCACCCCCTGTGCGGCGGTCCAGCAGGGCGGCAGCGGCGTCAACAGCGACTACGAGATGTTCTACGTCGACGAGGACGACGACCCCAACACCTACAACTCCAGCCGCGCCCGGCTCACCCTGCCGCCGGGCGCCGAGGTGACCTACGCCCGGCTGTACTGGGGCGGCAACCTGCGGGTCGGCGAGCAGAAACCCCCGAAGGACAACGGCCGCGTGCTCATCGCGGAACCCGGCGGACGGTACAAAGAGGTCCTCGCCGACACCCGCACGGCCCACCGCGACGCCGACGGCGCCGATGCCTTCCAGGCCTCCGCCGACATCACCCCGCTGGTCCGCAGCAGCGGTTCGGGACTCTGGACCGTCGCCCAGATCAACGTCGCCATGGGCCACTCCGACGTCGGCGCCTGGGGCGGCTGGACCCTCGTCGTCGCCTACGAGGACCCCACCGCACCCCTGCGCCACCTCGCCCTCTGGGACGGGTTCCAGACCCTGAACAAGGCGAACCCGGCGTACGAGATCGCCCTCACCGGACTCCGGATCCCCGCCGGGGCCGAAGGGATCGCCGGCCTCGCCGGATACGACGGGGACCGCGGCACCACCGGCGACCGGGCCCGCATCCGTACGGACACCGGAAAGACGTTCGACCTCAAAGGTGCGGGAAATCCGGCCGACGACCTGATGAACTCCACCATTACCGGACCCGGAAATCCGCTGGTCCGACAACCTGCCCATAGCAACACCCTTGGATACGACTCGGATGTCTATGACATCGGCGCCGCACTGGTGTCCGGGGTCACCAGTTTGAGTTTCCGCTTCGAGACCGAAAACCTCGGATACTCCCTCGGCGTTCTCTTCGTGCAGGCAGACACCCGCCGCTGACATTCCCCGCGCGGCGCTGCTCGCCCCGAGCCTGATCCGCCCCACGTACCAAGAGAGCCGCACGTGCCGCAGAGAAACCGGACCGAGCCGAGCCAACTGACGATCTTCCATCTGGTGCAGCCGGTGGAAGGGGGAGTCGCCCGCGTGGTCACCGACCTCGTCCGGGCGCAGATCGCCGAAGGACTGCGGGCCGAGGTCGCCTGCCCGCCCGGCGGCGAACTCGCCGAACGCGCCGCCGAGGCCGGGGCCCGGGTGCACTCCTGGCCCGCCGGACGCGCCCCCGGACCCGCCCTGCTGCGAGAGGTGTGGACCGCCGCCCGGCTGATCCGCCGCAGCAGTCCGCATCTCGTGCACGCCCACAGCGCCAAGGCGGGTCTGGTCGCCCGGCTGGCGGTCCGCGGCCGGGTGCCCACCGTCTTCCAGCCGCACGCCTGGTCGTTCGACGCCGTCGAAGGGCGCGCCGCCGAACTGGCCCGGATCTGGGAGCGGTACGGCACCCGCTGGTCCACCCGGACGCTCTGCGTCAGCGAGACCGAGCGGCGGGCGGGGGAGAGCGCCGGGATCGCCGCCCGCTGGGCCGTCATCCGCAACGGCGTCGACCTCGGGCACTTCGAACCCGGCGCCGGACTGGTCGGCGGACGGCCCGTACCGCCCGCCGACCGGGGCGACCGGCTGCGGGAGCGCGCCGGACTGCCCGAGCTGACCGGGGTGCCCGACGACGCGCCCGTCGTCCTCTGCGTCGGCCGGCTCTGCCGCCAGAAGGGCCAGGACGTGCTGCTCGCCGCCTGGCCCGCGGTGCGGGCCGCCGTCCCCGGCGCCCGGCTCGTCCTCGTCGGCGACGGCCCCGACCGCGCCGCGCTCACCCGGCTCGCCCCGCCCGGGGTCCGGTTCGCCGGCGCCATCCACGACATCCGCCCCTGGCTGCGGGCCGCCGACGCCGTCGTCCTCCCCTCCCGCTGGGAGGGCATGGCGCTCGCCCCCCTCGAAGCCATGGCCTGCGGACTGCCGGTCGTCGTCACCGACGTCAGCGGCGCCCGGGAGAGCCTCCCGCCCGGCCACGACATCCACGGCCTCGTACCCCCGGACGATCCGCAGGCCCTCGCCGCCGCGCTCACCGGGCTGCTCACCGACCCGGATCTGCGGGCCCGCCTCGGCCGCGAGGCGCAGACCCATATGCGGGCCACCTGCGACGTACGGCAGACGGCCGCCGCGGTCTCCGGGCTCTACCAGGATCTGCTCAGCTCGCCCCCCAAGCCGCCCAACCAGACGAGAAAGCGCACCAGGCGATGACGACGGAGAGCGCCCCCGCACCCCACCACCACCGCGCCGTCGCCGTGCCCTCGGCGGTCACGGCCCTGCACCCGCCGCGCCGCACCGCCCGCCACCGCCACCGCGCGGCCCGGGCCGTCCGGCGCAGCACCACCGCCCGCTACGGACCCGCCGCCGGACTGCTCACCGCCGACGCCCTGGCGCTCGCGCTGACCGCCGCCCTGCTGCTGCCGTCGCTGCCGTGGCCCGCCGCCCTCCTCGTCCCGGCCCTCCTCGTCCAGCCCGCCGCCCACGCCTGCCGCGGCCTCTACCGGCCCCGGCTCTCGCCCTCCGCGCTCGCCGAGATCCCCGCCCTCGCCGGGCTCGCGCTCCTCCAGTGGCTGCTGCTCGCCGAGGCCACGGCCGCCTGGAACGCCTCCCTCGCCGTCGACAAGGCCGTACTCGCGCTCGCCGTCGCCGTCCAGACCGGGCTGTGCACCGGGGCCCGCGCCCTGCTGTACGTCACCCGCAGGCTGGCCGCGGCCCGCCGCCCCCGCTCCGTCCTCGTCATCGGCACCGGACCGCTGGCACCCCAGGTCACCGCCGCACTCGCCGACCACCCCGGCTACGGGATGCGGCCGGTGGGCCTGGTCGGCGGCGGGCCCGCCGACCCCGCCTGCTCCCTGCCGCTGCTCACCACCGCCGAGGACGTCGGCCGGGCCGTCGTCCAGAACGCGGTACGCCACGCCGTCTTCACCGAACAGCCCGGCACCGACCACGAGTCCGCAGCCCTCGTCGCCCTCTTCGCCCAGGCCGGCGTACGGCAGTGGCTCGTCGACGGCGGCGCCACCACCGGCAACCGCTGGTACCGCGCCGCGAGCCCCGACCATCTGTGGGGATTCGCCGTACAGCCCCTCCACGGAGGGCTCCACCGGCCCGTCGCCCGGGCCGTCAAACGGGCCATCGACACCGTGCTCGCCGGACTGGTGCTGCTGGCCGCCGCGCCCGTACTCGCCGTCTGCGCCCTCGCCGTACGCCTCTCCGACGGACCCGGGGTGATCTTCCGTCAGGAGCGCATCGGGCTCGACGGCCGCCCCTTCACCCTGCTGAAGTTCCGCACCCTGGCCCCCGCCGACGACCACGAGTCCGCCACCCGCTGGAACATCGCCTACGACCACCGGATGAGCGCCACCGGCAGCGTGCTCCGCCGGACCTCCCTCGACGAACTGCCCCAGCTGTGGAACGTCGTCCGCGGCGATATGAGCCTCGTCGGACCCCGGCCCGAACGCCCCTACTACGTCGGCCGGTTCAGCCACACACACCCCGGATACGCCGCCCGCCACCGGATGCCCGTCGGCATCACCGGACTCGCCCAGGTCCACGGACTGCGCGGGGACACCTCCATCGAGGAGCGGGCCCGCTTCGACAACCACTACATCGAGACGTGGTCGCCCTGGCAGGACCTCTGCATCATGGCGCGTACCGCCGTCTCCCTCTTCCGGCTCGGAGGCAGTTGACGATGGCCGTGCCCTGGACCGCGCCACGGCCGCGCCCCCTCGGCGCCCCGGTGCCGAGGCCGATTCCGTGGGAGCTGCTCCCCCTGGTCGTGACGGTGCTGCTGCTGGCCGTACCGCTGCCCGTCCCGGCCGCCGGCGGCGGGGGGCTCGGGCCCGCCGACTACGCGTCCGGGGTTCTCGTCCTGTGCTGTCTGGCCCGGGTGCTGCGGACCCGGAGCCGTCCGCTGAGCCGTACCGCCGCCGTCGTCGTGGGCGCGCCCGCCGTCGCCATCGCCCTGGCCACCGTCACCGCCGCCGACCCGCTGGCCGCGGTGCCCGGTTTCGTCCGCTACCTCCAGGTCTTCGTCCTCGTCCCGGCGGCCGTGGTGCTGCTGGTGCGCGATGCCCGCGACTTCCGCGCCGTCACCGGGGCGCTGGTCGTCCTGGCGCTGGTCCAGGGCGCGATCGGGGTGCACCAGTACGCGACCGGTACCGGCGCCTCGTACATGGGCGAGGACATCCGGGCCGTCGGCACCTTCGGCCCCACCGACGTCATGGGCATGGCCACGGTCGTCGCGTACGGACTCCTCGCCTCCGCCGCACTCGCCCTGCGCACGCCCAAGGGCGCCCCGGTCCCGCTGCGCCCGGCCGCCGCCGGGGCCGCGGTCCTCCTCGTCGTCCCCCTCGGGCTCTCCTTCAGCCGCGGCGCGTGGATCGCCACCGCCGTCGCCGCGCTGGCGATGCTGACGCTCGCCGGGGTGCGCCGGGCCCTCACGGTGCTGGCCGTCGCGGTCGCCGCGACCGTCGTCCTGGTCGGCGGCTTCGGCGTCGGCTCCGCGATGATCGGGGCCAGGCTCAGCAGCATCACCCAGGTCACCGACGCCCCCGACCGCTCGGTCACCGACCGCTACACGATGTGGGCCGCCGCCGAGAGCATGTGGCGCGGGCATCCGCTGACCGGCGTCGGACTGAAGGGCTTCCCCGACCACCGGGACTCCCACGCCACGATCGGCCTCTCCTCCGGCAGCGATACCGCGGGCGCGGGACAGGAGTTCCTGCGCCAGCCGCTGCTCTCGCCGCACAACATGTATCTGCTGATCCTCAGCGAACAGGGGCTGATCGGCGCGGTCGCCTTCACCGGAAGCTGGGCGGCCCTGCTGGTCGGCGGCGTCCGGCGGCTCCTCGTCCGGCGCGGCGCGCTGGACTGCGGTCTCGCGGCGGTGGCGCTGACGCTCTGGCAGACCGTCGACTTCCTGTACGCGGACATCGGCGGCCCCTCGACCGTGCTGACGGGCGTGGTGTTCGGCCTGGCGGCGCGGTGGGCGCTGGCGCCCCTCGGCGAACCGGTCCGCGCCGCGGGACGGGTGCCGGGGCCGGCCACGGGGACCGGGGTACGGGCCGGGGAGCGGGCCCGGGCGTGCACCGCACCCGCACCCGCCCCCGCGCCCGGCCCCGGGTCCGGTACGGCCGGATGACCGGCGTGGACACCCGCGGGAAACCCTCCGCCACGGCCGAACCCTCCCGGCTCGGCAACGTCCTCGCCCGCGCCGCCGCCGTCACCGCCGGACTCACCCTCGCGGGCGCCCTCTTCGGCCTCGTACGCGACCAGGCCATCGCCCAGATCTACGGCGCCAGCGTCGACAGCGACGCCTTCCTCATCTCCTGGACCGTGCCCGAGATGGCGGCGACCCTCCTCATCGAGGACGCCATGGCGCTGCTGCTCGTCCCCGCGTTCAGCCACGCCCTGGCCCGGCGCGCGGCGGCGGCCGGGGAACCGGACGGCGGGGCGCTGCGCGGCGATCCGGTACGGGCACTGGTCCGTCACACCTTTCCGAAGCTGTTCGCCGTCCTCGCCGCCGCGACCGGGCTGCTGCTCGTCTTCGCCCCGCAGTTCGTGGCCGCGCTCGCCCCCGGTTTCGCCGATCCGGCGCTGGCCGTCGAATGCACCCGGCTGACCGCGCTGACCGTGCTCACCTTCGGCATCGCGGGCTACTTCAGTGCGGCGCTCCGCGCCCACGGCTGTTTTGTGCCGCCCGCGGGTGTGTACGTCGCCTACAACGCCGGGATCATCGCCACCACGATCGCCCTGCACGGCCTGTGGGGGGTCCGGGCCGCGGCGGCGGGGGTCGCGTTCGGGGGAGCGCTGATGGTCCTGGTGCAACTCCCCTTCTTCGCCCGCGAGGTGACCACTCGCCCACGGCGCCCGCATCCGCTGCCGCGTCCCCGCACCGGCGCCCGTACGGGCAGGTTCCGGGGCGTCCGTCCCCTCGGGGCATCGGGGGCGGAACTGCCCGACCGGCCGGCAACGGCCCACGGCGGGCGGACGGCCCCCGGCCCAAACGGCACTCACCCGGAGCCGGAGGGCCCGCACCGCGCAGAGCCCGGCACACCCCCGGCGGGCCCGGCGGGCCCCGCGGGAGCCGTTGGAGTACTCCTCGCCCCCATCGTGCTCTTCGCCGTCAGCCGCCAGTCCCAGGTCCTCGTCGAACGCTTCCTCGCCTCCTCCCTCCCCAGCGGCGCGATCTCCCACCTCAACTACGCGCAGAAGGTCGCGCAGATGCCGATGGTGCTCTCCCTGATGTTCTGCACCGTCACCTTCCCCGCCGTCGCCAAGGCCATGGCGGAGGGCGACCGGGAGCGGGCCCGCCGCCGGGTCGAGAACGATCTCGCGCTCGCCGGGCTGACCGTCCTCCTCGGCACCGCGCTGATCATCGGCTACGCCCCCCAGATCGTGGAGGTCCTCTTCCAGCGCGGCGCGTTCGGCCCCGAGGACACACAGACCACCGCGACCGTGATGCGGGTGTACGCCGCCGGGCTCCTCGGCCACACTCTCGTCGGCGCGCTGGGCCGCCCGTTCTTCTCCGCGGGCCGCCCCACCTGGTATCCGGCCGTCGCGATGGCCGCCGGGCTCGTCGTCACCGTGGCCGCGGGCGCGGCCGCCGTCGGCCCCTGGGGCGTCTACGGCATCGCCGCCGCCAACGCGGCGGGCATCTCCACCACCGCCCTGCTCCTGCTGCGCGGCCTCGGCTCCCGGGTCGTCCCCATCCGGGTCCGCGCCATCACCCCGGCACTCGGGCGGCTCGCGCTCGCCGCCGGGTGCGCCGCCGCCGCAGGACGGCTCGCCGCGGGCACGATCGAAGCGGCGCTGCCGAGCCTGGCCGTGGGCTGTCTGCTCGTCCCCGCCGTCTTCACCGTCACCGGGCTCGCGGTCCGAGCCCCCGAAGTCGTCCATCTGCTGGCTCTCATCCGACAGAGGATCGCCCGACATGTCCGCTGACACGGCGCCACCGCGCAACCAGACGCCCGCCACCGCCACCGCCGCCCTGTCCCTCACCGCCGTGGCCGCGCCCGTCGCCACCGCCGTCCGACGGCCGTGGATCCTGATGTACCACTCGGTCTCCGACCCGGCGCACGATCCGTACGGCATCACCGTCTCGCCCGACCGCCTCGACCTCCAGCTCCGCTGGCTGCGGGCCCGCGGACTCACCGGGGTGTCCGTCGCGGCCCTGCTGCGGGCCTGTGCGCAGGGCCGCGGCCGGGGGCTCGTCGGCCTCACCTTCGACGACGGCTACGCCGACTTCGCCGACGGCGCGCTGCCCGTCCTGCGCCGCCACGACTGCACCGCGACGCTGTTCGTGCTGCCCGGGCGGCTCGGCGGCGACAACGCCTGGGACCCGGACGGCCCCCGAAGACCCCTGATCGACGAGGCCGGGATCCGTACCGCCGTCGCGGCCGGGACCGAGATCGCCTCGCACGGCCTGTACCACGTCGACCTCACCCGGCTCGACGACGACGCCCTGCGCGAGGAGACCCTCCGCAGCCGCGCCTGGCTGCGCGAGGTGACCGGCCGCGATCCGGAGGGCTTCTGCTATCCGTACGGCACGGTCGACGGCCGGGTCGCGTCGGCGGTGCGCTCGGCGGGGTACGCGTACGGCTGCGCGATCCGCCCGCCCGCCGGACTCGGCGGCCCCTACGCCCTGCCCCGTACGCACATCAGCCAGGCCGACCGCGCGGTCCGGCTGTGGGCGAAGCGGGCCGGGCACCGGGCGGGTCTGCGATGACGGCCGCCGCTCCCCGGGTGCTCCAGGTGATCACCGGCCTGGGCACGGGCGGCGCCGAGCAGCAGCTGCGGCTGCTGCTGCGGCATCTGCCCTACGCCTGCGACGTGGTGACGCTCACCAACCCGGGGCCGGTCGCGGACGGACTGCGCGCGGACGGGGTCGAGGTCACCGACCTCGGTATGTGCGGCAACCGCGACCTGGCCGCGCTGCCCCGGCTCGTACGGCTGATCAGGGACGGCGGCTACGGCCTCGTCCACACCCATCTGTACCGGGCGTGCGTGTACGGGAGGATCGCGGCCCGGCTGGCCGGGGTGCGGGCGGTCGTGGCGACCGAGCACTCCCTCGGCGACCGCGAGATCGAAGGCCGGCCGCTGACCCGCGGCACCCGTGCCCTGTACCGCGGTACGGAACGCCTGGGCGCGGCGACGGTCGCGGTCTCGGACACGGTCGCGGCCCGGCTGGCCGATTGGGGCGTCCCGCCGGAGCGGACGCACACGGTGCCCAACGGCATCGACGCGCGGCAGTTCCGCTTCGACCCGGCGGCCCGGTCGGCGGTACGGTCCGGTCTCGGCGTCGCCCCGGACGCGTATCTGCTGGGCGGGGTGGGGCGGCTGGTCCCCGGCAAGGGCTTCGACGCCCTGATCCGTACGGCGGCTGCCGTACCCGCCGTGACGGTCGTCATCGCGGGCGAAGGCCCCGAAGGCCCCGCCCTGAAAAGGCTGGCGGCGGAGCTGGGCGTGGCGGACCGGGTCCGCTTCCTGGGCGACTGCGCGCCGGGCCCGACGGCGGACACCGGCGGCCCTGCCGGGCGAGGCAGTTGCGGTCCGGTGACCGATCACACCGTGGGCACGGGTTCCGCCGGGCCCGGCGGCTCGGCGCCCGCGGACCCCGGTGCCGCTGTCGCTGCGGGGCCGCCCGGTGCGGCCCGGGTGGGCGGGTCCGGCGGCTGCGACCGGGCCGCGGTAGCCGCGGTTCCGGTGTGGGCCGGTGCCACCGGCCCGGGCGGTACTGCCGCGCAGGAGACACCCGTAGCGGGAGCCGCAGAAGCGGGCGCTGCGGCCGGGGCGGGTGCCCCCGCCCGGCCGGGGGCACCTGCCGGGCCCGGTGCCGCTGCCCGGTCCGGGCCGTCCGCCGGGCCCCGACTCCGGATCACCGTTCCCGAAGTCCTCAGCGCCGTCGACGCCTTCGTCTCCGCCTCCCGGGAGGAAGCCTTCGGGCTCGCCGTCGTCGAGGCACTCGCCGCCGGGCTGCCCGTGCTGTACCGGACCTGTCCCGCCGTCCAGGACCTGTCCCCGGAACTGGTGCCCGGAGCCGTCCGGTTCGGGCCCGACGACGCGTCCCTCACCGCCGCCGTCCGCGAACTCGCCGCCCGGCGCCCGCCGCGGAGCCGTACCGCACCCGGCGGAGTCGCGCACTACGACATCCGCCGCACCGCGGGCCTCGTCGCCGAGGTCTACGAGCGCGTGCTCGCCGGGGACCGGCCCCACCCCTCGAACCCGCGTGGCCGAACCCTGCCCCGGCAGAAGACCCAGCCCGATCCGACCGAGAGAGTCCACCGATGACCAAGCCGCAGAGTCCGCAGACCCCGCGCCCGGAGCCCCGGGAGCCCGGGCCCGAGCGGGCCGGGAAGACCGATCGCCCCGAACCGGCACCGGCACCGGCGCCCGCCCGGTCCCGGCGGCCGGGTCCGCTGCGGTGGGCCGCGAACCGGTCCCGGCGGCTGCCCGTCTGGTGGCCGCTGCCCGCGCTCGCCGCCGCCGGTGCCCTGTGCGGGAGCGCGTACGGACTGCTCGCCACCCCCCAGTACGCCGCCACCAGTTTCGTCGTCGCCGTCACCGGCAAGGACGCCCAGCCCGGGGCCGCCCTCGGCTTCGCCCAGGCGTACGGGCGCGTCGCCACCAGCGACTCCACCATCGCCTACGCCCGGGTCGCGGCCGCGATGTCCGCGCAGGAACTCCGGAGCCGGGTACGGACCGAGACCTCCCCCGACTCGCCGATGATCGCGATCACCGGCACCTCGGACCGCCCCGGTGAAGCCGCCGA
Organism: Streptomyces tsukubensis; assembly: GCF_003932715.1. Lineage (NCBI taxonomy): Bacteria > Bacillati > Actinomycetota > Actinomycetes > Kitasatosporales > Streptomycetaceae > Streptomyces > Streptomyces tsukubensis. The sequence continues at coordinate 5,171,167 of NZ_CP020700.1, forward strand.
TATCGCCAACGCCGTCGCCGACGCCGTGTTCGTGAGCGGCAACCAGGTCGCCAAGAACACCGGCGTCCAGCTGCTGAGCTTCTCGCGGGCCATCCCGCCCGCCGAGCCCGTATCGCCCTCCGCACCGCTCGGCGCGGCCGTCGGCGCCGCCACCGGAGGCCTGATCGGCGGTCTGGTGCTGCTGGTCCGGCCCCGGGCCCGGCACCGAAGCGCCGGAACCGGGACCGAGACCGGGAGCGCTGGCCGCACACCGGCCGCGCCCGCCTCCGTGCCCGCGCCCGCCACTGCTGCTCAGGGGTCCGCCGCCGGGAAGGAGCGCGTCTGATGGCCGCGGCGGAACGGAAGCCGCACGGCTTCACCGTCACCCTCTGCCGGGACCAGCGCACCTTCGCCCTGCTGAGGCCCGAATGGGACGACCTCCAGCGCCGCTGTTCCACCGCCACCCCCTTCCAGAGCCACGCCTGGCTGGAGTCGTGGTGGCTGTCCTACGGCACCGGGGGCCGGCTGCGGATCGTCCTCGTCCGCCGCGGCGGACGGCTGGTGGCCGCCGCACCGCTGATGCTGGTGCACCGGCCCATGCCGCTGCTCGTCTCCCTCGGCGGCGGTATCTCCGACTACTCCGACATCCTCGTCGACGACGCCGACGGTACGGATCCGGCCGCCGCCAACGCCGCCGTGGACGCGCTGGAGCGCGGGCTCCAGCGGGCCGCCCGGCACGCGGTGATCGACCTGCGCGAGGTCCGGCCGGGCGCCGCCGCCGAGAAGCTGTACGCGCGGTGGACCGGCGCCCGTGCCCGGCTCACCGACTCCGTCTGTCTGGAACTGCCCGCCAGTCCTATCGAAGAGCTGGTCAAACGGCTGCCGACGGCCCGCGCCCAGCGGGTGCGGGCCAAGCTGCGGAAGATCGACGCGCTGGAGATCGAAGACATCACCGTCGGCGAGGACGGCGTCCCGGAGGCCATGGGGCATCTGCTGCGGCTCCACGAACTCCAGTGGCGGGGCCGCGGGGTGACCGTGGAGCATCTGCGGCCCCGGTTCGCCGAGCATCTCGTCCGGGCCACCCGGCGCATGGTCCGCGACGGCGACGCGGCCCTGACCGAGTACCGGCTGGACGGGGAGGTCGTCGCCGCGAGCGTGGCCCTGCTGTCCGGGCGGTTCACCGGCGGCTATTTGTACGGGGCGGACCCCCGGCTGCGGGAGCGCAAGGTCGACGTCACCACCATGCTGCTGCGGCACGACGCCGATCTCGCGGCCGGTACCGGCCGCCGGGTGATGAGCCTGCTGCGCGGCAAGGAGCCGTACAAGAACCACTGGCGCCCCGAAGCGGTCACCAACCAGCGGCTGCTGCTCGCCCCGTACACCCTGGAACCGCTGCTGAAGCTGCACGTGTCACGGGCCGCTCTGCGCGAGCGGGCCGCGACGGCCGTCGGCGAACGGTTCCCCGCGGCCCGGGAATGGCGCGACCGGCTGAAGGACTGGCGGTCCGCCGTCGGCATCCGTTCGGCGGGCCGCCTGGGTGCCCGGCGCCCGGCGGACCGCTGAACGGGTCCGCCGGGCCGGCCGGGCGGGCTCAGCGACCGCCGTTGCGGGGCCCGGGCCAGCCCTCGGGCCAGGGGACCTTCACACAGAACTTCCCGCCCGGGGCCCAGGAGTCCGTCCAGGGCGAGAACGGGACCGCGACGCACCAGTCGACCGAGCCGAGCCGGCCGGGAACGACGGGCGGGACGGGCGGGTTCGGCACCGGTGCGGGCACCGGCACATTCGGTGTGGGTGTGGGTGTGGGCGTCGGGGTCGGGGTCGGTGCCGGAGTGGGCTCCTCCGGCTTCGGGGTCGGGTTCGTGACCACCGGCGGCACCGGCACCGTGGGCTCCGGCGGCACCGGCGGCTCCGGGGCCGGTGGCACGGGAGGTGCCGGAGGCGCCGTCGGTACGGGCGGCACGGTCGGCGTCGGTACGGGCGGGACCGGCGGCACGGTCGGCGTCGGCACCGGAGGTACGGGCGGTACGGGCGGTACTGGCGGCACCGGCGGGGTCGTCGGGACCGACGGGCCCGTCTGGTTGTACAGCCGGGTGCGGAACACACTCGACGATTTGGGGTTGCTATTACACTGCCAGACGCCGTGCGGGCAGTAGTCCGTGATGGTGTGGTACAGCGGCCGGTGCTGCTCGATCCAGTCGAGCATTCCCCGCATGTAGTCAGGGTTGTCCCCGTTGCGGAACAGCCCCCACTCCGGGTACGAGATCGCCTTGCCGTGCTCGCGCGCGAACTGCACCTGGGCACGGAGCCCGTACGGCGCCGACGCCTGCTCCTCGAAGCTCCGGCCCGGCGCCTGGTCGTACGAGTCCATCCCGATGATGTCGACCACCCCGTCGCCCGGGTAGCACGCGGTCCACGGCACCGCGTCCTGCCCCCGGTTCGGCGCGAAGTCGAAGCGGAAGGCCTGGCCCTCGACCGAGCGCATCGCCGCCACGATCCGGTTCCAGTACGTCTTCCAGGACTCCGGGTCCGGTCCGCAGCGGTGGGTGTAGGTGATGCCGTTCATCTCCCAGCCCAGGACCAGGACGGTGTCCGGTACGCCGAGGTCCACCAGGCGCCGGGCCAGCGCCCGGAAGTGTTCGTCGTACTGTCCCGACGCGCCCGCCTGCAGCAGCCTGCGGACCTCGTGGTCCGGCACCCGGGCCTCGTTCCGCTCCAGCATCGGCACATTGAGGACGAACATCCGGTCGTCACGGGCGCGCCGCCAGCGGGCCCAGTCGTCGAGGAAGCCGACCTGCCCCTCGATACCGGCCCACCGGTCGCCGGGCAGATAGGTGTGGCCGACCCGGAGCTCCGTACCACCGAGCCACCGCGACAGTTCGGCCATCCGGCGAGGGCCCGCCGCACCGTAGTCGACGTACGCGCCGACGGCGGCCGGGGCGGCAGCGGGGGCGGCCGTGGTCTCGGGCTGGTCCTCGGCCCGGGCGACACTCGCCGCGCCCGCGACGGCACCGGTGGAGACCAGCAGACTCGCGGCGACCGTCCCGATGGTGGTGCCGGTGAGACGGCGCCTTCGGGTCATGGCTCCTCCTAGGGGAGAGCGGTGATCTGGCGGCCCGTCGGACTGACGCTCTGTCCGGTCCGGCGTATCCGGCCGTAGGAAGAAAGTCCTACGAATGAGCGGTCCGGGCGACCTCCGGTAGGCCATTCGCGATCACCACCGCGTTCCGCACGACCATCCAGGTGAAAGATGTGACGTCCATGCCACCTTTCGACGCCGGGGTTCCCGCGCTGGTGCTGCGCCTCGACCGGAATCCCTTTCACCACGGGACCCTCGGGGCCGTCAGATCCCTGGGGCGGGCCGGGGTCGAGGTGCACGCCGTCGTCGAATCGGCGGCGAGCCCCGTCGTCCGCTCCCGGCATCTGCACCGGGCGCACCCCGTCGCCCCCGGCGCGGTCCGCCCGGACGGCACCGGCTTCCCCGAACTGCTGCTGCGGGTCTCGGAGCGGATCGGCCGGCCCGCCGTACTGATTCCGATGGACGATCTGGGCGCGATCCTCACGGCCGCGCACGCGCCCCGGCTCGGCGACCGCTACCTCCTGCCCGACCAGGCCCCGGGGCTGCCGGACGCCCTCGCCGACAAGTCGTTGCTCGCGGAGCTGTGCGAACGGGCGGGCGTTCCGCATCCGGAGACCGTCGTGCCCGGCAGCGCCGCCGAGGCCGCCGGGGCGGCGGGCGCCCTCGGGCTGCCGCTGGTCGCCAAGTGGAGCCGTCCTTGGCTGCTGCCGCCGGGGACCGGACTGCGCAGTACGACCCTGGTCCGCTCGCCGGGCGCGGCACGGGCGCTGTACGAGCGGGGCGCGGACAGCGGTGCCGGCCTGCTGCTCCAGCGCCGGCTGCCGGACGCGCCGGACGCGGACTGGTTCTTCCACGGCTGCTTCGGCGGCGACGGACGGCTGCTGGCCGGGGGCACCGGCCGCAAGGAACTCTCCTGGCCGCCGCGCGCGGGACTGACCGCGAAGGGCCGCTGGCACCCCAACCCGGAGGTGGCGGCGATCGCCACCGGGCTGGTGGAGCACACCGGCTACCGGGGCGTCATCGACCTCGACCTGCGGCGCGACCGGGTCGGCGGCACCTACCGTCTGCTGGACGCCAATCCGCGGCCCGGGGCGCAGTTCCGGCTCTTCACGGCGCCCGACGGTACGGATGTCGTCCGGGCGCTGTACCGGGATCTGACCGGCCAGGTCCCGCCGCCGCCGGCCGAATGCCCGGGCCGGGTCTTCGTCGCCGAGAACTACGCGCTGCTGTCGGCGCTGACGGCCCTCCCCGCGGCACGGCGGCCCGGCCGCGCACGCCCCGCCGCCCGGTCGGCCCTCGGGGGGCCCGGTCACGGGTCCCGTATCGAAGCCGCCTGGTTCGCCGGGGACGATCCGCTGCCCTTCGCGGCCATGGCGGGCGCGTGGCTGGGGCGCGGGCTGACCAAGGGAGTCCGCCGGGCCCGCGCCGTACTGCACCGCTCCTGACGGCCCGTCCCCTCATCCAGTCTCCCCCCACCCCTCACCCAGGAGGAACGCACCATGTACGACGTGGCAGTCATCGGCGCCGGGCCCTACGGGCTCTCCGTCGCCGCGCATGCGGCCGCAGCCGGAATGCGGACGAAGGTCTTCGGCCGGGCGATGGAGTCCTGGCGGGCCCATATGCCCGAGGGGATGTTCCTCAAGTCCGAGCCGTGGGCGTCGAATCTGTCGGATCCGGCCGGTGCGCGTACCCTCGCCCGCTACGGAGCCGAGGCGGGCTTCCCGGCCGAGCACGGCCGTCCGCTGCCGATCGGCGCCTTCACGGACTACGGGCTCTGGTTCGCCCGGCACGCCGTGCCCGGGCTCGACGAGCGGACCGTGACCCGGGTCGCGGCGGGCGGCGACGGATTCACCGTCGGGACCGCGGACGGCGAGACCGTCCGGGCGCGTACCGTTGTCGTCGCCGTAGGGGTGCTGCCGTTCGTCCGGATCCCGGGGCCGCTGGCGAAACTGCCGCGGGAGTACGTCACGCACAGCACCGGCCACCGCGATCTGAGCGGCTTCAGCGGCCGGGACGTCACGGTCGTCGGCGCGGGCCAGGCGGCCCTGGAGACGGCGACCCTGCTGGCGGAGGGAGGCGCCAGGCCCCTGCTCGTGGCCCGGGCGGGACGGGTGAACTGGAACACCGTCCCGGTGCCGGAGGACCGGCCGCTGCTGCGGCGGCTGCGGACCCCGCTCAGCGGTCTCGGCTCCGGCTGGCGGAGCTGGGTCTACTCGGAACTGCCCTGGGCCGTACGGAGACTGTCCGACGCCCGGCGCGAGCACATCGCCCGCACCGCCCTCGGTCCGGCGGGCGCCTGGTGGCTGCGGGAGCGGTACGAGGGCCGGGTCCCGGAACTGCTGGCCCACCGGATCCGCGGCGCCCGGCTGCACGAGGGCCGGGTCCGGCTCGCCCTGGACGCCCCCGGCGGCCCGGTCACCGTCGACACCGCCCATGTGGTGGCCGCCACGGGATTCACCCCCGACCTCGACCGGCTCACCCTCCTCGACCCCCGGCTCCGCGCCCGCCTGTCCACGGTCGGCACCGGCCGCGCCCCGGAGCTGAGCCCGTCGTTCGAATCGTCGTGCCCGGGCCTGTTCTTCACGGGCCTGCTGAGCGCCCCGGCGTTCGGCCCGTCGATGCGCTTCGTCCACGGAGCGACGTACACGGCCCCCGCAATCCTGACGGCCCTCCACCGCCACCTCCGCCGCACCCCCCGCCCCCACCACGTCCCGGCCCCGCCCCAGCCGTCCCCCACCGCCGACCGGGAACGGGTCCGGGAGGGCTGAACCCTGCCCGGCCCGGCCGGCCCCAGCCACGGCCCGTCCCGCCCGCCCGGACGGCGGGCGGGACGGGCCGGAGTTCCGGGGGTCAGGCCGGGTGGAACCAGTTGCCGCGCAGGGGTGGGGGCGGGGGGCCGGTGAGGGGGTCGTGCGGGGGTGGGAAGCGGGTTGTGCGGGCCCATTCCAGGTCCGGGCCGCCCGGGAGGGTGCGGTTGGCTTCCGCCCATTCGCGGAGCAGCTCTTCGTAGATCGGAGTGGGGCCGGTCGGCTGGGCGGTCCGGTCCGGGTGGGTGTGGGTACCCGGGTGAGGGGCCGGGATGGTCGGGACGCGCTGCCATCGGGGAGTCGAGGATGTCCTTGCCATACGACAGCAAACGGGGGCTCACGGGACGAAGTCACTGTCGGCATGCCTGCGCGGAGTAGCGCAGGAACGGTTTTTCGAGGCGTGGGGGTGTGAGCCGGAGCCCGGGGGCCGTCCTTCCGCGCCCCGGCGCCGGAAGAGCGCGTATTCGGCTGTACGGAGAGGGCGCATGCGCCCCGATCGCGGGCGCTGGGCGCACGCCGGTGCGGCGCGAATGGCGCGGTGGGGTGCACCTGGGCCGACACGAACCCGGTGAGGCCCCCGAATGGCCGCCTCCCGGACCCCAAAGCCGTGATCATACGGAAAACGGCCTGGATGAGGGGATCATGATGCGACGCAAAGCCCTGTCGATCCTGCTGTCGGTTTCTGTGCTCGGCAGTGGTCTGACCGCCTGCCAGGGTGGGTCCGCCGAGAACGCGGACGCCAAGCCGGTCCACCCGGCCGCGATCGCCCGGCCCGCCGGGGACGCCCGGGGCACCGCGCTTCTGGGCGATGCCGTCGACCTCGGCGGACGGGCCTCCGGCGAGCATCTGCGGATGTCCGCCACGGCGTACGTCGACCCCGCCGTACCGGTCCGGAAGACGGGCGTGCCGGTCTCCCGTCCGGCGGAGGGAATGCGCCGGGTCGGGATCCGGGTCGCCCTGCTCAATGTCGGCGGCAGCTCCTACGATGCGAGCGGTACGCAGACCTGGGTCACCGACACGGCCGGAAAACGCCATCCGGCGGTATCCGGCGGGGAAATCACTACCGGGCTTCCGGTGAAATGGAACATTCTTGCGGCGGGTGAATCGGTCGACGGCTGGCTGCTGTTCGATGTGCCGGAGTCCGCCGCTCTCACCCAATTCCACGGTGACCTCGGAAAATCGGTCGTCGAGTGGCGGCTTCAGGCTCCGCCGAGCAGGTGAACGCCGAGGGTGGCGGGGGGTTCCGGGGCACTAGGGTGCCGAACCATGACGACAGCCAACACCGCTACATCCGCCAAGAATTCCATCGACCGCAGTCATTTGGGCACGCTTTCCGTACTCGCCTGGACCGGTGATCCCGAGGCCGGGCACGATATGCCCTATCTCCTCGTCTATTCCCTCGGTGACGGCGCGGGCAGCGCCGAGGAGGGCGAGGCCGCCCTGCTCGGAATGATCGCGGATTGCGGAGCGAAGGCGGGCGATATGTCCGATGCCACCTCCACTTCGGTGAATTCCCCGGTCCGGCTGCTGGTGGAGGCCGGACAGGCCGTCCTCAACATGCCGCACCTCAGCGCCCAGTGCCCGGCGCCGCCGGAGTGGCTGGCGGCGGCCGACGGCCGGGGCCACGCCCATGTCATCATCGCCAGCCGCCCCTGGCCCGAGGCCAAGCCGGGCGAGCAGATCACCGAGGAGAGCCTCCAGACCTACCTCGGTGACGAGCAGACCCTGCTGTCGTCCGCGCACATCCTGGTCCGCGTCTCCCAGCTCCGTTCGTAACTGCCCCGGCCGGCGGTTCGCCTTCACCGCCGGGCGGTGAAGGCGAACGGCAGCGCCCGTACCCGGTTGTCGAAACTGGAGCCGACCAGTTCCGCCGGGCCCGTGGCCCGCAGCCCCTCCGTCCGGGTCAGCAGTTCACCGAAGACCGCTTTCATCTCCTGGCGCGCCAGATGCGCGCCCAGACAGTAGTGCGGTCCACCGCCCCCGTACCCCAGATGCGGGTTGGGCGACCGGGTGATGTCGAAGACGTCGGGCGATGCGAACACCGCCTCGTCGCGGTTGGCCGACGCGTAGAACAGCACCACCTTGTCGCCCGGGCGGAGATCGCGTCCGCCGACCGAGCACTCCGCCGCCACCGTCCGCCGGAACTGGATGATCGGCGTCGAGTGCCGGACGATCTCCTCCGCCGCGCCGTCCCCGTACCGCTCGACGTCCGAGGCCAGCAGCTCCCGCTGCTCGGGATGGCCGCCGAGGAGGACCAGACCGTGAGCCAGGGCGTTGCGCGTCGTCTCCACCCCGGCGACCAGTAGCAGCGAGAAGAAGGCCCCCAGCTCCCGCGCGTTCAGCGCCCGGCCGTCGACGTCCGCCGTGACCAGCGCCGAGATCAGATCACCTGCGGGCTCCCTGCGGCGCTCCCGGGCCAGTTGCCCCATCACGCGCTGGAGATGCGCCAGGCCGCGCAGCCCCCGCCCCGGCATCCGCAGCCTCCGCCGTCCCACGCCCACGTTCTGCGACGCCTCGTCGATCCGGCGGGCGATCTCCCGCCGGTGGGCCTCCGGGATGCCCATCAGATCGCAGATGATCTCGAACGGCATCCGGGACGCCACCGCCGCCACGAAGTCCGCCGGCCGGTCCCGGAGCATCTCGTCCACGATCCGCGCGGCCACCGCACGGATGTTCTCCTCGGCCGCCGCGAGCAGCCGCGGAGTGAAGGCGCGGGCGACGATCCGCCGCAGATCGGCGTGGTCCGGATCGTCCATGTTCACCATGGAGTTGCCGAACAGCGCCTTCACCCACGCCGCCGGTTCGGGGGTGGTGACCCCGGGGGCGCTGGTGAACGTACGGGGCGTCCGGCTGGCGTGCTGGACATCGGCGTGGCGCACCAGGGCGTAGAAACCGCCGGGCCCTTCGGGGGCGCCGAAGCGGACCGGCGTTTCCAGGGCCCGCAGCCCGGCGAAGGCCGCCAGCCGGTCGGGGCGGGGCAGCCGCCAGAACGCCGGATCGGCGAGATCGAAGGGGCCGCGGTCGCCGTCGGGACCGGATGCGCGGATACGGGCGGGGGCCGGGGTGTTCATGGCCTGTGCTCTCCTCGGGGTCGGACCGGCCGGGCGCACTCCCGCTCCCGGACCGCCCCCATATTCCCGCCCATCTCCCGCTATCAGCGGCTTCGTTCCCCGTGGCAGGGCCCTGCGGCTGCTGCATTCGGGGGAACTTTGCCCCGGCCCGGTCGCCGTGATCGTTCTCCGGGCGCGGTTGTCGCCATCGGGCGCGACGTGAAGACGAGAAGACGTGAAGACGAGAAGGAAGAGGAGCACAACCACCCATGAAGTCGACCACCAGGTGTTCAGTCGCGGCGGTGCTGGCGTGCATGGCCTCGGCTGTGGGGGCGGGCTCCGCCGCCGCCGTGTCCGTTCCGGTCACCCTTCCGCTGGAGAGCCTGGAAACGGTCCTCCCGGTCCCGGCGCCCGAGCTGAGCACCGGGGTGCCCGTGCCGGTGCCGGGCGCCCCGCAGGCCCCCGAACATGTCGCCGGGCGGATGCTGCCGTACGGAACGCTGCCGCAGATCCCGCTCAGCAGCGAACTGCCCGTGACGGAGCTGGGAGTGCCCGTGACGGAGCCGCTCGGCGAGAGCACCCTGGGCGTCGCCCGGGCCACCTCCGAAGCGGCGGAGCTGTCACTGGCCACCCCCGGCGCGTCCCTGGGCGCCCCGCTGTCGGCGCCCCGGCCCGAGCTGTACGGGCAGCCCGAGCCGGTCCTGCCGGAGCTGGCCCTGCTCACGCCGGAGTTCCGGGGAGCGCCCGCGGCGGGCGTGCTGTTCCACTGACGACCCACCGGTCGTACTGGTCGTACCGGCCGGGCGGGGTGGTCCACCCGGAAGGGGAACCCTTTCGCCGTCGTCTCGTTGACAGGGTCCGTCCCCCTGTTCCCCGCAGACCGTGAAGGGCCGCCCCATGCGTATCCCCGACCGCCTCGGCACCACCGCCACCACCAGCCCCGGCCGTTCCGGTACGGGCCTGCCGCGCCGGCTGGCGCTCCGCGCGCTGTTCACGGCGGCGGTGGTCGGCGGGACCGCCGGGGCGCTGGCGCCGCTGGTCGGCGCCCTGCGTCCCGGCCGCTCCGGGGCCGGGCCCGCCGCGCTGGAGCGGTTCTCGGAGACGTACCGCGGCCGGCGTATCGAGGGCACGGCGACGGTGCTGGTCCCGGCCCACGGCGCCCCGGCGCACGGCCCGGCGGGGCATGCGGGCGCGCCGCCGACGGTGGAGGTACGGATCGACGGCAGACCGCTGCACATCATGCGGCGCGCCGACGGCAGCTTTATGAGCCTGGTCAACCACTACGAGTCCTTCCCGACGCTGCGGGAGGTGGCCCGCGCCGCCGTCGACGAGCTGGGCGCGGCGCAGCTGGCGGTGCACCGTGGCTGAGTCCCCTGTGGCTGAGTCCTCTGTGGCCGCGGCGCCTGCGGCCGCGGCGCCCCGGGTGCCCGTCCGCAAGAACCAGCGCGATCTGACGGCGGCGGAGAAGAAGCGCTTCGTGGACGCGGTGCTGGAGCTGAAGCGCCGCGGCGCGTACGACGAGTTCGTCCGGATGCACGGCGAGTTCTATGTCACCGACGGCGAGCTGCGGCCCCGGGCCGCGCATATGACCCCGTCGTTCTTCCCGTGGCACCGGCGCTATCTGCTGGAGTTCGAGCGGGCGCTCCAGCGGATCGACGAGCGGGTCACCGTCCCGTACTGGGACTGGACGCTGGACACCTCGGCCACGTCGTCCCTCTGGGCGGACGACTTCCTCGGCGGCACCGGCCGGACGGGCGACCGCCAGGTCACCACCGGGCCCTTCGCCTACGGGAACGGCAACTGGACGGTCAACTCGCGTGTGGTGGACGGCCGCTATCTCACCCGCGATCTGGGCCGTCCTTCCGATCCGCTGACCCTGCCGACGAAGGAGGACGTCGAGCGGGCCCTCGCAGATCCGGAGTACGACGCTCCGCCCTGGGACTCCACGGCGCGCAGCGGCTTCCGCAATGCTCTGGAGGGCTGGGCCGCGGGCAGTCCGGAGCGCTGGCGCACGCACAACCGGGTGCACCGCTGGGTGGGTGGGCTGATGCTGGGCGCCACCTCGCCCAACGACCCCGTGTTCTGGCTGCACCACTCCTTCGTCGACCTGCTGTGGGAGCGGTGGCGGCGGACGCATCCGCGGTCGGGCTACCTCCCGGCGGCGAAGCTGCCCCGGGGCGACCGGCAGCACAACCGGGTCTTCGCACTGGACGAGCCGCTGCCGCCGTGGGACGTGACGCCCGCGGAGCTGATGGACCACACGCGCTGGTACCGCTACGGCTGAGCGGCGCCCGGCCGGTACACAGGCCGGTGCACAGGCCGAGGGCCCCGGTCCGCCGACGGAGGTCGGGGAGCGGGGCCCTCGGGCTCGGGGATCCGGGGATCAGTAAGCGCCGCCGCCGGCGTTGACGCACTGGTTGCCGAACGCCGGGTTCAGCAGGCCGATCACGTCGATCGTGTTGCCGCACACGTTCACGGGGATGTTGATCGGAACCTGGACGACGTTGCCGGAGATGACACCGGGGGAGTTGGCGGCGGCACCGTGGGCTCCGGCGTCAGCGGCAGCCATTCCCGCGCCACCGGCCAGCAGGGCGCCGGACCCGGCGATGACGGCGGCGGCCTTCGCGATACGCGACATCAGTAGTTCTCCTTGCACAGTCTGAGCATCGGCCGCAGAACTTGCGGCCGTCACGTTGACAACGCGGTACCCCGTAGGTGGTAACGGATCTTCGGCGAACTGATCGTCTGTGCGAGTGGCGTCCGGGCCGTGACCCCCGCGGGGGTCCGGCCGTTGCGCCGGGCATGAGCAACCTTGGTCATCACCGCAACAGCAACCGCAAGCCGTCCCGGGCGCTCGCCGTCGCCGGGTTCGCCCTGGCCGCCGTGGCGGCGGCGGGCGCCGCGACGGCGGCCCATGCCGCGCCCGGGGAGGCGACCGCCACGTCCGGCGGCGAGGTCGACCGCAATCTGCTGAAGCCCCCGCCCGGCGGCATGCTCGCCCCGGTCGCGGACGCGGCGTCCACCCTCTTCCAGGGCCGCCTCCCGGGCGCGTAGCCCTTCGAGGGGGGAGGGGATTCCAGGCGGGTCGCGCCCCGGGGGGTCTTTAGGGGCGCTGGGGGTCCCCCCATGCCCCTCGGGCATAGGGGGCGGAACTGCACGAGCAACCGTCCGCGACGGGTCGTCGGCGACGTGCCCTCACCGCGCCGGGTGCGCCCCGAACCCCTGGCACCCGCCGGGCACCGCGCCGGGCGCGCCCCGAGCCCTGGCACCTGCCAGCACGGCGACGGGCGCACCCCGGCCTCATGCCCCCCGGAGGGAATCCGTGCCGGAGCTCCGACGGCGGTGGGGCCCCGGCACGGACGTTTCGGCGGCTCGGGGGCTCAAGCCACCGGCCGGCGTCGGACCGAGCGGCCCGCGAGGACGTCCGTACGGACACCGTCCTCGATGACGAAGCGGCCGTCGATCAGTACATACGGAATGCCCGTCGGCAGAGTCCGCGGCGCTTCGAACGTGGAGCCCGCCGCCACCGTCGCCGGATCGAAGAGCACCAGGTCCGCGCGGTAGCCCTCGCGGACCAGACCGCGGTCCGGCAGCCGCAGCCGGGCCGCCGGGCGGGACGTCAGATGCGCGACCGTCTCCTCCAGCGACAGGACGCCGAGATCGCGCGCGTACCGTCCGAGGTAGTGCGGGAAGGTGCCGTACGCCCGCGGATGCGGCTTCGCGCCCTGGAGTATGCCGTCGCTGCCGCCGGTGTGGACCCGGTGGCGCATGATCGTGCGGACGTTCTCCTCGTGGCCCACGTGCTGGAGGATCGTCGAGCCGAGCCGGTCCGCGATCATCAGTCCGCGGGCGGTGACCCACGGCGCCTCGCCGCGTTCCTTCGCCGACTCCTCGATGGTCTTGCCGACGTATCCGCCGAGCGCCGGGTCGGAGACGCCGGAGATCTCGATGGTCTCCCACTCCATCGGCACCCCGTGGCAGCCGTCGGAGCCGATCTCCTCCAGATGGTGCCGGATCCGCTCCGCGGTCGCGTCGTCCCGCAGCCGGTCCAGCAGCGCGTCGGGGCCGCCTTCGCTCGCCCAGCTCGGCAGGGTGGCGACCAGGGTGGTGGAGCCGGGGGTGTAGGGGTACGTGTCGAGGCTGATGTCGGCGCCCGCGTCCAGCGCCTCGTCGAGGAGGGCCAGCAGTTCGCCCGCCTTCCCCTTGTTGACGCCGAAGTTCATGGTGGCGTGGGCCAGGTGCAGGGCGCAGCCCGCGTCCCGGCTGAGCCGGACCATCTCCTCGTACGCCTGGAGGGCACCGGCCCCGTAGGAGCGGTGGTGCGGGCAGTAGTAGCCGCCGTAGGAGGCGACGACCCGGCACAGTTCGGTCAGTTCGGCCTCGGGCGCGTACATCCCGGGGGTGTAGGTGAGCCCGGAGGACATGCCGACGGCGCCCTGTTCCAGGCCTTCGGCGACGAGCTGCTTCATCCGGGTCAGCTCGGCGTCGGTGGCCGGGCGGTCCTCCCAGCCGACCGCGTACATCCGGACCGTGCCCTGGGGGACGAGGTAGGCGGCGTTGACCGCGATGCCCCGGTCGAGCCGGTCGAGGTACTCGCCGACCGTACGCCAGTCGAAGTCGACGGAGTCGTCGCCGGGGCCGCCGCCGTTCCAGCCGTTGATGGAGCGGCGGACGCCTTCGAGGGTGCGGTCGTCGACGGGGGCGTACGAGAGCCCGTCCTGGCCCAGCACTTCGAGAGTGACGCCCTGGGCGGCCTTCGCCTCGTGGGCGGGGTCGCGCAGCAGTGCCAGATCGCTGTGGGCGTGCATGTCGATGAAGCCGGGGGCGAGTGCAAGACCGGCGGCGTCGAGGACGCGGGTGCCGGGGCCGGTGGCCGGGGCCGGGTCGCCCTCGCGGCGGATCGCGGCGATCCGGCCTTCGCGTATGAGGACGTCGGCGCGGTAGGAGGCGCCGCCGCTGCCGTCGACGACACGGGTGTCGCGGATGAGGAGGTCCATCGCTGTTCCGCCTGTCTCAGAAGAAGGTGCGGATGAAGTCGGTGACGGTGCCGTCGGCTTCGACCACCGGGATCAGCTGCCACTTGTCGAAGGACGTACAGGGATGGGACAGGCCCATCCCGATCCAGTCGCCGACCTCCAGTTCGGCGTCCGGGGCGGTGCGGACCCAGCCGTGCTGGTCGGAGAGCCCGCTGATCTCGATGCCGTCGGCGGGGCGGATCTCGCCGGTCCGCGCGGACCGGACCACCTGGGCCTCGGGGAGGTCGAGATCGTACGCGGCGTCCCGCTTGCCCGCGTTGAGGAAGGCCTGCCCGGGGCCCGGCCGGGAGACGACCTGCGCCCAGAGCCGGAACGCGGGCTGGAGCGCGCCCTCGTCGGGGACCCGGTTGAAGGGGGTGAGATGGCGGTAGTGGCCGTCGTCGTGGGAGACGTAGGCACCGGAGCGCAGCAGCTTCAGCACCGGGCGGGAGAGCGCCGGGATCTCGGCGAAGACGTCGGCGACGGCGTCGAACCAGGCGGAGCCGCCCGCGCTGATCACCACATCGGCGCTGTCGGCGAACCGGCCCTCCCGGTCGAAGGCCCCGGCCAGCGCCACCAGGCGGCGCAGCCAGGCGCGGACCCGCTCGCCGTCGGCGTCGGGCACCTCGCCCTCGTATCCGGCGACGCCCACCAGCTTCAGCGTGCCGGTGGCGGCGATCGCGTCCGCGACGGCGGCGCATTCGGCCTCGGTACGGGCTCCGGTACGGGCGCCGTCCCCGGCGCCGAGTTCGACGACGACCTCGACCGGGCGGCGGGCCCCGGCCTCGGTGAGGGCCCGGTCCATCAGCTCGACGCCGCGGACCGAGTCGGCGTAGCAGACGAAGCGGAAGTCGGGGTCGCGGTCCAGCTCCCCGGCCACCCAGCGCAGCGCGGCCGGGTCGACGACCTCGTTGGCCAGGAAGATCCGCTGGATGCCGTGGGCGCGGCAGACCCGGGCCTGGTGGGGGACGGCGACGGTGATGCCCCAGGCGCCGCGCTCCAGCTGGCGGGCGAAGAGCTGGGGGGACATGGACGTCTTGCCGTGCGGGGCGAAGGCCAGGCCGTGGCGTTCCGAGTAGGTCTGGAGGAGGTCGAGATTGTGCTCGACGGATTCGGCGGCGAGCGCGAGGACGGGCGTGGTGAAGCCGCCGGTGAACAGGGAGCGGCGCTCGGCCGCCAGCTCGGCCACGGTCAGCCCGTCGGCATCCGGCGGCAGCGCCTTGAAGCGGTGGTCGACGCGCTCGTGGCGGAGCTGGCCCAGCGGTTCGGCGGGCATGGGGTCGCCTCCTCGGTTCGTACTCGTGTCGTACTCGGTTCCTGCGTTGCATTATCTGCAACGGTCATTGCGTATAACGCTTGGTGCTGTCTAACATCCGGCCCAGCGCCGGGTCAATGGACCCGACGGCCCCAGACCCCGCGAGGAGCCCCAGGGTGAGCAGCGTGAACGGACCCGACCTCCCGGCACCGCCCGGCGCGGTCGGTGCGGCCGGACCGGCGCCGGTGACCGAGGTGACCTGTCTCGGTGAGTCCATGGTCACGTTCCTCCCCACCGTGCCCGGGCGCCTCGCCGACGTCCCCGCCTTCACCCGGGCGATCGGCGGCGCGGAGTCCAATGTCGCCTGCGCCCTGGCCGCCGCCGGACACCGCACCGCCTGGGTCAGCCGGGTCGGCGCCGACGGCTTCGGCGACCACCTCGTCGCCGCCGTCGCCGCCTACGGGGTCGACACCTCCGCCGTGGCCCGCGACCCCGGCCGCCCGACCGGCGTCTACTTCCGCACCGCCACCGACCGGTCCGCCTCCGGCCACGAGGTCGCCTACTACCGCGCCGGATCCGCCGCCTCCGCGATGTCGCCCCGGACCGTCCCGTACTCCCTGGTCTCCCGCACCCGCGTCCTGCATCTCTCCGGGATCACCGCCGCCCTCTCCGCCGACTGCCTCGCGCTCCTGCGCGAACTGATGCTTTCCCGCGAAGGGCGCCCCCTGATCTCCTTCGACGTCAACCACCGCCCCGGACTGTGGCGGGCCGCCGAAGCCGGACCGGTGCTCCTCGGTCTCGCCCGCGGCGCCGACCTGGTCTTCGTCGGCGAGGACGAGGCCGAGACCGCCTGGGGCATCGGCGGGCCCGACGCGATCCGCGCCGCCCTGCCCGAACCGCGGACCCTGATCGTCAAACAGGGCGCCGCCGGGGCGACCGCGTACGTCCGCGGCACCGACGGCGCCGACACCGCCGTCTTCGTCCCCGCGCCCGCCGTCGAGGTCGTCGCACCCGTCGGCGCCGGGGACGCCTTCGCCGCCGGCTACCTCTCCGCCACCCTGCGCGGACTCCCGCCGCGCGACCGGCTGCGCCACGGCCATCTCACCGCCGCGGCCGCCCTCACCGTCCCCGGCGACGTCGGCACACCCCCCGGCCGGGACCGCGCCGACCGGCTGGCGGCCCTCGACGACGCCGACTGGGAGAGACTTCGTCTCGGCCCCGGCTGGACCTCAGCCGCGGATGAGGAGGTACGTACGCCATGAGCCAGACCGTCGACCGCGCGCTGAGCATCCTGCCGCTGCTCGCCCAGGGACCCGCCGACCTCGGACAGGTCGCGCAGCGCCTCGACGTCCACAAGTCCACCGCGCTGCGCCTGCTGCGTACCCTCCACGACCACGGGCTCGTCTTCCGGCAGCAGGACCAGCGCTACCGGCTCGGCGCCCGGCTCTTCGCCCTGGCCCAGGAGGCCATCGAGAACCTCGACGTCCGCGAGATCGCCCACTCCCATCTCGTCACCCTCAACGAACAGATCGGGCACACCGTCCACCTCGCCGTGTACGAGGAGAACGAGGTGCTCTACATCGACAAGGTCGAGAGCCGCTATCCGGTCCGGATGTACTCCCGGATCGGCAAGCCGGTCGCGATCACCGTCGCTGCCGTGGCGAAACTGCTGCTGGCCGACCTCTCCGAAGCCGAGCGGCGCATGATCGCCGAACGGCTCGACTACCCCATGTACACGTCCCGTTCGACGCCGAACGCCGCCGCCTTCCTCAAGGAGCTGGCGACCGTACGCGAACAGGGCTGGGCCACCGACCTCGGCGGCCACGAGGAGTCCATCAACTGCATCGGCGCTCCCATCCGGGGCGCGGGCGGCAAGGTCGTCGCCGCGATGTCGGTCTCGGCGCCGAACGTCGTCGTCACGGCCGAGGAACTGCTCACCCTTCTCCCGCTGGTCCGCCGGACCGCCGACGCGATCAGCCGGGAGTACTCCGGGGCCGTCACCCCGCACTGACCCCATCCGTCCCTCCCCGAATCCCACGAGGAAACACGCATGACCGAGAAGACCGCGATCACCCCCGCCACCCACACCGCCCCGCCCGCGAAGTTCTCGCACGGCGTGAAGAAGGGCAACATCCTCCAGGTCGCCGGCCAGGTCGGCTTCCTGCCCGCGGTCGAGGGGCAGCCCCCGACGCCCGCCGGCCCGACCCTGCGCGAGCAGACCCTCCAGACCTTCGCCAACGTCAAGGCGATCCTGGAGGAGGGCGGCGCGTCCTGGGACGACGTGATGATGATGCGCGTCTACCTGACGGACGTGGACCACTTCGCCGAGATGAACGAGATCTACAACGCCTACTTCGAGGAGCAGGGCCTGAAGGCGCCGGCGTCCGCCCGTACCACCGTGTACGTCGGTCTGCCGGCCGGGCTGCTCATCGAGATCGACGCGCTGGCCGTCCTGGGCTGACGCGTCCGGTCCGGCGGGGCGCGTCGCCACGCGTTCCCGCGGGACCGGCGGGCGGCACCGGTCCGGCCCCCTGTACCGGCCGGTGCGCCCCGGTGATCGGGTCCGGTACGGCCGGGTGTCGCGGTGGTACGTACGCCGCGGGCATCCGGTTCCTCCGGACGGCGCGGCTGCTGCAGGCCGCGGGCGTCCGGCGCCGCGCGACACCACCACCATCACCATCACCACTGCTGTACGCCCGCAGGCATCCGGCACCGGCCGGGCCACCGATCCGGCCGGTGCCGGATGAACCGCCTGCGGACGGCCGAGGCCGTGTCCGGAAAGCAGCGCCGTCCGCCCGTAGCGCGGGCCGGGCGGGACCTTGCGGACCCGGCCAGGGCCGGCCGGGGAGAAACCGCCCCGCCCGTGCCCGTACCCGCCACCGGCGGGCCGCCCCCTGAACGGTCCGCCGGTGGCGCCCCGTTCGGCCCGTGCACCCCTGCGCACGGCGCCGTACCCCTGCCCCCTCCGCGGGTCCCGGGAGACCCCCGTGGACCGCACCCCGACCCGGCAGCCGACGCTTCCGAGGTTCAGCGAACGGCACCACCCGCCCTATCCGGCGCTACGGGATCACGTCGCTCGCACTGATCACACCAGCAACATCAGCAACACCAGTAGCTCTCGGCTCTCGGTAGTCACCCTTCCGGAAGCCCCTCAGCACCCCCGGCTGGAACCCCTGACGTACCACCGCACCACCGGCCACGGTCCGGCCTCCGCCACCTCTGCCCGCGGAGTGCCGTACCGCGGTCCGCCGTACCCGAGAACCCCTCCACCGACGTAAGGGTTTGTCGTGTTGCCAACCACCGCCATAGCCGCCTCGGCGCCCGCCGCCGAGGCACCGCCCCACACCGGAGGACTCCTCCTCCTCATCGACGGCACCGCCGGTCTGCTGACCGTCGCCGCGCTCGGCATCGTGCTGCTGCTGGTGCTGATCATCAAGGTGCGGCTCCAGCCGTTCGTCGCGCTGCTCGCCGTCTCCATAGCCGTCGGCCTCGCCGCCGGTCTCTCCGTCACCGAACTCTTCGGCACCATCCAGCGTTCCGCCGCCACCTCGGTCATCGAGACCGGAATGGGCGGCATTCTCGGCCATGTCGCGATCATCATCGGCCTCGGCACGATGCTCGGCGCCATCCTGGAGGTCTCCGGCGGCGCCGAAGTCCTCAGCAAGCGGCTGCTGAACCTCTTCGGCGAGAAGCGCGCCCCGCTCGCCATGGGTGTGACCGGTGTGATCTTCGGTATCCCGGTCTTCTTCGACGTCGGCATCTTCGTGCTGGCGCCGATCGTGTACGCCGCCGCCAAGCGCTCCGGCAAGTCGATCCTGCTGTACGCGATGCCGCTGCTGGCCGGTCTCTCGATGACCCACGCCTTCCTGCCGCCGCACCCGGGCCCGGTCGCCGCGGCCGGACTGTTCGACGTCTCGCTGGGCTGGGTCATCCTCATGGGCGTCGTGGTCGGCCTCCCGGCCGTCGTCGCCGCCTGGGTCTTCTCGGACTGGATCGGCCGGCGCATCCACGTCGACGTTCCGCAGGACATGCTGGAGGCCGCCGAGGAGGCCAAGGCGACGGTCGCCGCCGAACGCGCCGCGGAGGGCCGGAGCGCGCCCGAGTCCGAGGTCTCCCTCGCGACCGTGCTGCTGATCATCGGTACGCCGCTGGTGCTGATCCTGGCCGCGACGTTCTCCTCCATCGCGCTGGACGAGTCCACGCTCCGCTCGGTCATCGAGTTCTTCGGCAACCCGTTCGTGGCGCTGACCATCGCCCTGGTGATGGCGTACTACCTGCTGGGCATCCGGCGCGGCTGGTCCCGCAAATCGCTGGAGCAGGTGTCGACCTCGTCCCTGAAGCCGGTCGGCAACATCCTGCTCGTCGTCGGTGCGGGCGGTGTCTTCGGCGCCGTCCTCAAGGCGAGCGGGGTCGCGCAGGCCCTCTCCGACACCTTCGAGGACGTCGGCCTGCCGATCATCGTGCTGGCGTATCTGATCTCGCTGGTGCTGCGGGTCGCGCAGGGTTCGGCGACGGTCGCCATCGTGACCACCGCGGGCATCGTGCTCCCGCTGGTCGAGAACGCCGACCACTCGCAGGCGTTCCTGGCGCTGGTCATCATGGCGATCTCGGCGGGTTCGATCTTCGCTTCGCATGTCAACGACGGCGGCTTCTGGATCGTCGCGAAGTACTTCGGCATCTCGGAGCGCGACACCCTCAAGTCGTGGACCGTGCTGGAGTGTGTCCTGTCGGTCGTCGGCTTCGCGGTCGCCGCGCTGCTGAGCCTGTTCGTCTAGAGCCCCGCCGCCCCGGACCCCGGTCGGCGGGGTCCGGGGCGGCGGTCCGTCCGTCCGGGGGGCGGGGCGCGCGGATCCCGGGGCCGTGGCCGTGGCCGTCCGGCCAACTCCGGCTCCCTGAAACGTGCTTGCGGTGGTGCGCAGAATGGATGTGATCGTCCACCGCCGCCGACCGAAAGCGATACCCATGAACCGCGTTCCCGCGGACCCGACGGTGCTCCACCCGTTTCCCGACCAGCCGCGGGTCGTCCTGCTCAAGCCGTTGGTGACCTCGCCGCTGATCGACATCGGAGAGTACTCCTACTACGACGACCCCGACGACGCGACCGCGTTCGAGACCCGCAACGTCCTCTACCACTACGGGCCCGAGAAACTCGTCATCGGGAAGTACTGCGCGCTGGGAACCGGGGTGCGGTTCATCATGAACGGCGCCAACCACCGTATGGACGGCCCCTCCACCTTCCCCTTCCCCATCATGGGCGGCTCCTGGGCCGAACACTTCGACCTGATCACCGGCCTGCCCGGCAAGGGCGACACCACCGTCGGGAACGACGTCTGGTTCGGCTACAACGCCATGGTCATGCCCGGAGTACGCATCGGGCACGGCGCGATCATCGCCTCCGGAGCCGTCGTCGTCGACGACGTCCCCGACTACGGCATCGTCGGCGGCAACCCGGCCCGACTCATCCGTACCCGCTACAACGACGACGACATCGCCCGCCTGCTCGCCCTCGCCTGGTGGGACTGGCCCGCGGAACACCTCACCGAACACCTCCGGGCCGTCATGTCCGGCACCATCGACGACCTGGAGAAGATCGCACCCCGGAGCTGAGCTGCGGATGCGCTCCGGTCTTCCTGCGCGGCCACAGGTCTAAGCTCTGCGGATGACCTTGGAATGGGAGCAGGTAATCGTCCACGCGGTGGACCCGGCGGCGCTGGGGCAGTGGTGGGCCGACGCGCTCGGCTGGGTGGTGGTCCACACCTCCGACGACGAGTTCGAGATCCGCCCGGCCCCGGACCGCCTGCCGGGTCTGGACTTCGTCCGGGTCGACGAGGCCAGGACGGCGAAGAGCAGGCTGCACCTCGACTTCAGGCCCGACGACCAGGATGCGGAGGTGGCCCGTCTGCTGGCACACGGCGCACGGCGGGTGGACATCGGCCAGGGGGAGCAGTCGTGGGTCGTCCTGGCGGATCCCGAGGGCAACGAGTTCTGCGTGCTCGCGCAGCGGCGGCCTCAGTAGCAGGTCGTCGGGCCGGGGTCGTCCGACGGCGGCAGCAGTCGGGGGCAGCAGCCGATTGACCGGCTGGATCCGGTGGGCTACGGGGGCATCTTCCGAAGGTGCCGGGCCTTTTCGGCCGTATCTCGGCTGCCCTCTACTTGATCTCGACGAACAACACGTGCGTCGGGGTGTCGCCCACGTTCTCTCCGATGTGGGTGTGCGCGGCCATCCACCCCGCCTCGAACGGGGCGCGGTCCACTTCGACGATCCGGTCGTCGAGCTCCATGCGTCGGCGGAAGGCGCTCAGCGTGATCAGCACACTGTCGGGGTGGTGATGCCGCTGGGTGCGTGTGCCCGGCGTATCGCGATACTCCACGACCCGGATCTTGTCGTTCTCGAAAATGACCCGGTAGAACTCCGGGTCGGTCACCGTGGGGTGCCGACTGTCGTCCACAACGGATCCTCGATTCCATGGACGGAATGGCGGGAAGCCCGGCCCCCGCGTCGCCGGATCACCGGAACCGACAGGCGGATCCCGCCGACGAGGCATCACCGGCTCCAGGGCCCACTCGCCTTGCGCGGGGCCGCTGTCCTCGGTGCTGATATATCCACCCATTCTTCTCCACGCCCCGGCCGGCCTGCGCGACAACTAGCCCATTCGGGTGAGTGCCTGTACGCCGGGCCGGCTCAGGACGTGGACGTCACCGGTGCGAGATTGCTCCCGCTGACCGGGAGGAGTCGAGTGGAAGCCCTCTCCGACCCGGCCCGGTCACCCGCAACATCGGAAGAGAAGCGGCCCCTCAGCGACCCAGTGCCCGGACCACCGACTTCAGCAGGCCCTCGTTCTCCGGGGCCGTACCGCCCGGGAAGGCATACCGGCGGCGGGTGTAGGCGTAGGCGAAGCCCTGCCGCAGGTCCGCGAGCGCGAGGGAGCCCGCGGCGCCGCTGTGGCCGTAGGAGTCGGCGCCGAGGAAGGAGAAGCGCAGGCCCATGGCGAGGAAGCCCAGACCGAACGCGTCCGGCTCGCCGGCCACCAGGTCCGTTCCCTCGGAGTGGATCCGGGCGAACTCGGCGGCCGTGTCAGGCTTCAGCAGCGGACTCCGGCCGTCCAGTCCGAACGCGGCCGCCGCGTACATCCCGGCGAGGCCGCGCGCGGAGCCGATACCGGCCGCCGACGTCTGGCCCTTGGCCCGTACCGTGCGGGAGTTCGGGAAGTCGTACAGCTCGACCGGGTCCGGCACATGCTGGTTGAAGGCGATACCGGCCAGGCTGTACGGGCCGTGGGCGGTAGCCTCCAGTTCGGCCTGCTGCTCCGGTGTCGGCAGCATCGGGAGGACGGTGAGAAAGCGCGGCTCCTCGGACTCCGGGAGGCCCAGCCACATGTCCAGGCCGTACGGGGCGCGTATCCGCTCCTCGTACCACTCCTGCAGAGTGCGCCCGGTGGCCCGGAACACGACCTCTCCGACCAGCCCGCCGATCACGAAGCCGTGGTAGCCGAAGAACCGCCCCGGCTGCCAGAACGGGCGCTGCCCCGCCAGCCGGGCCGCGATCGCCCGGTCGTCGGCCAGCTCCTCCAGGGTGAAGCCCGCGTCCAGGCCGACCACCCCGGCCCGGTGCGCGAGCAGTTCGCGCAGGGTGACCTCGCCCTTCCCTTCGGCGGCGAAGTCCGGCCAGTACGAGGCGACGGTACGGTCCAGGTCCAGCAGACCGTCCTGGACCAGGAGCGCGGTCACCAGATAGGCCGCGCCCTTGGTGGACGAGAAGACGCCGAGCAGGGACTCCCCGGTCACCCCGTCCGACCAGAGATCCACCACCCGCTCACTGCCCCGGTGCACCACCAACTGGGCCCCGGGCTCGTGCTCCTCGCCCGCGAGGAAGGCGGCGAACTCGTCCCGCACCCCTTCGAAACCGGCGGCTACCGTGCCATGGACTGCCATGAACCCTCCCGAACTGCCGTACGGATCTTGTGCCTCACGACAACTTGCCTGCGGGCGCCAACTATTCCCGGCGTCGCCGGCCGTCCGCCCGGGGCTCGGCCCCGTGCCATGACGGGATCGGCGCCGTCCGGCCGAGGGAAGGTCAGTCGTCGTCCGGGACATCCTCGGCCTGGAGCCGGGTGGCGAGGTCGTCGGCCCATGCGAGGGCCCACACGCGCAGGTCTGCTGTCTGTTCGGGGTCGAGGCCGTATGCGGCGAAGTCCTGGTCGTCCCACCACTCGGCTCCCGTGAGACGGTCGCGCAGGTCGTGGAGGCTGAATGCGAAGCGGGCGTGGCGGCGGCCGAGGTTTTCCAGGTCCGCAGTGGAGCGGTGCAGCGTCGCGGCGTGGACGTCGATGAGGTCGCGGACCGCGCCGCGGTCCGCGAGCGCGCGGACCTTGGTGCCGATGACGTCGTCCAGCGAGAGAACGGGACCGTACTCGGTGAGGGCCGGCGGCGCCCAGAATGCTTCCTTGAGGATGTCGACCTCGCACTCCTCACCCGTGGCGGGGTCAGTGGCAATGAGCCGACCCGACAGGGGGCTGGACTCGATATGGCGGACGCCCCAGCCGCGCGAGGCCAGGCCGTCGCCGACCGTGCGGATGATCTCGTCGATGGGGGCCGGGTTCTCGGTGGCCACGTCCAGGTCCTGCGAGAGCCGGTCGACCAGCCCGTGGGCCTGCACGGCGTACCCGCCGGTGATCACGAGCGGGTAGGGCGCACCGATGGCGAGGACGTCGGCCAGGAGTCGACGGTGCAGGTCAGTGAGGTTCACGCGGCGGTCGCGGCGGTTGCGGTGATGAGTTCGGGGAAAGCGTTCTCCCAGACGTCCCTGATCGGGCGGCTGATCAGCGTGCGCAGCACGGGCCACTGCTGGACGAGCAGGTCCCGGTTGAGGAAGTCGATCAGGTCCTGGCGCTGTCCTTCGGCCAGGACGGTGCGGTACAGGCCCATCCGGGAGCGCGGCTGCTCCAGCCCGTAGGAGCGGCGGCCCGACCAGACGACGTGCAGTGGCAGGTCCACCGTTCCGTGGGTGGGACCGGTCAGGTCGTCGAGTCGTTCCGGCAGTCGCTGTGCGTACTGCGCACACAACAGGTCGAACGCGTCCGGTAGGGGAAACGAGAGGGGCTGCACGGTCATGCCCTCATTATCGCCTGGCGGGCGGCGCAGGTACTGCGCCGTGCAGGGCTCGGGCGGTTGTGCGGTCGTGCGGAGTCGGGCATCGGTCCTGCCTCCGGTGCGGTCCGGGAGAGCTTGATCCGCCCGGTTCTGTGCAACCTGGGAGTAGTTTGTTCGCTTCTACCTATAGGGAAGACTTGTCTCATGCTGGGTCCGATTCCGGCGATGGGTCCGGGGGCGGGCGGGTGGTGAGTGCCGTCAGGTTCGTGAGGCGGGGCTGCTTCGGGCAGCCGGGCGGGAACGCCTCCGCGTGAAAGCCGACGAGTGGGTGGTGCGCGGGTGGGGCCGCGGCTGCTCCGGCTTCGGTTCGCTGGGCATGCTTCCCCGCTGACCGGCCGAGCGGAATGAGGCTCGGTGCTTGTCGGCCGGTCTCGCTGCGCGGCCCCCCGTGGCCGGGGAAGTGAGCAGACAGAATCGCTGCTCGTCCCTGGGAGTTCAGCGTGCGACAAGTGATGTGTGGCGTACGGGAATGGTGCTGCTGTCGTTCATGCGATGTCGCCGGAAGCCGGGGTGAAGCGGAGCAGGTCAATGGGCGTGCAGCCCATGAGCCGGATGACGGCGAGATCCGCGAGCAGCCAGGGCAGGCGGGGGTCTCCGTACGGCAGTTGGACCGGGTCCTCGCCGCTGAGCAGGGCGGGTGTGTGGAGGGCGCCTCGGTAGCCCCAGGCCCGGGGGCGGCGCACCCGGAGTGCCGTATGGCCACCGGCGAGGGCCGGGCACTGCTCCAGGGCCAGCACCGCGCACGGCTCCGGGCAGACGGGCGGGGTGATCGTCAGTACGTCCTCCGGGTCGCCGTCCGGGGGACCGGCCAGCAGCCAGAGCATTCCGTTCGGGGACCGCGGGGGCGGTTCCCCGCAGACCTGGCAGAGCAGCCGGGCGAGGGCGCGGCGCTGGCGGCGGGGGTCGAGCTGCTCGTACAGGGGCCGGCCGGCTGCCTCGGTGGCACGCCGCCCCCGGCCACGCGCCAGCAGGACCCCGTCGTCAGTGCGGTCGTGGACGGATTCGTCGCGGTACGCGATCCCGCGCCCCCGCAGGCCCAGGACGAGTGGCTCGGGCAGGACGGGCGCGGCGGACCAGGGCGTCACCCAGGGGACGATCCGGCCGTGGAAGCGGGGGAGGCCGTCCGGATCAGGCACGGCAACCTCCGGAACGGTTCAGTTCGCCGGGTACGGGTCCGGGGGAGCAGCCCGTGGTGTCCTGCGGGCAGACGTACCGCACGTAGCCGGGCCCGCTGGCCCGCTCGACGTATCCGGCCTCGACCGGGGCGGTGGTGGTACGCCCGCAGACGCAGCACACGGCGGAGCGCGGCGCCGGTGGCGGGGCGAGCAGGCTCTCCGTCCTCACCGCAGCCACCCCCACCCGGGCCCGGGCCGCGCGGTCCGCACGGCGACGGGCCGGACGAGAACGATGCCCTGCGGAGCGACGTACAGCCGCCGCGGGGGCGGCGGACCGTCCGGGACGGTACGGGCCCGGAGTGCCTCTTCCCTGGCCAGGAGGAGGGCTTGGGCTTCCTCCTGGCCAGGGGTGGTCCAGGGGCGGGTCCACGGGTCGACGCGGGGTGTCGGGAGGGGGGCGGGCGGTACGGGACGCCGTATCCCCGCGATGCGGTCAGCGATACGGGTCAACAGGCAGGCGATAACATCACGCATACGGCTGATCAGCTCCTTAGCAAGCTGGTTGGTCACAGCCCCGGTGGGCCGTGGCGACGGCCCGCCGGGGTGCGTACTTCGGCCCGCTCCCGCTGGCGAACGGAAATGGGGGCCGGTGAATGGTCCGGCTCCGAGGAAAGCGGGTTGTCGCGGCAGTGGGCCAGGTAATTCGGTCCCTGCTGTTGGATCCAGGGACCGGAAATTTTTACACTCGCGCCAGCACGCTCGGTGCGCGCGGGGCTACCGTGGGCTGATGGTGCAGCCGGAGAACATCCGATTCGCCGCCTATCTGCGGGCTGCCGGGCTGTCGCAGGAGGAGCTGGCCGATCGGCTCAACGAGCATATTCAGGACTTAACCGGCCGGTCCGGCAGTATCACCGACCGCCACATCCGTAACTGGCTGACGGGAAAGACGAGGTGGCCTCAGGAGCGCCAGCGGCTTGCGCTGCAAGCCGAGTTCGGCGTTGATGCATATGAGCTGGGATTCATGCCGAGAAACAGTGTAGCGAGCAACGTTTTATCGGCCGTAGCCCTGGCAGATGCAGATCCGGAGGACATCGTGAAACGTCGCCACTTCACTGTTGCAGGCGCCGCCGTTCTTGGCGCGACGGCGCTGCCGAACGTCGCCACCGCAGCTCCCCTGCCCCGTATCGGTATGGATCAGGTCGACGATCTCGAAAAGGCATTCGACCGGCTCATCACCGATGACGACACCTCGGGTTCGACAGCCCGGCTGGAGGCCGAGGCACTGGCCTTCAGCAAGCAGGCGCTGGCGCTCCAGCACAGCGGCGGCATGCTGCCGGAGCGGGTCCGCTCACGGCTCTACTACCTTGCGGCCGCCTTCACCGGATTCGCGGTATGGGCCGCCGTCGACCGCTGCCGCCCCGAACCCGCCCGGCGTCATGTCGAACGCGCCCTCACCTTCGCCAGGCTCTCCGGCAGCGCGGAGGTCGAACTGCGTATCTGGAGCCACCTTTCGATCCTCGCGGGTCAGGGGGGCAACGACAACGAGGCGATGGCCGCGGCCCAGATGGCTCGGTCCTCCCCGGCCTGCCGCCGGGATCCTCTGCTGGCCTCCCTCACCTCCGCCCGCCTCGCCTCCGTTCACGCGGGTGCGGGGAACGGCCGGGCCGGACGGCGCGCCCTCGACGGCGCCCATGCCGCGTTCCACCGTGCCGACCGCGCCGCGCACCGCGAAAGCTGGATGGCGTTCTACGATGCGGCCGAACTCCACGGCCTGTCCGCCCTGACCCTGACCAAGCTCGGTGAGCACGAGGAAGCGGAGGCTCATCTGCACCAGACCCTCGGCCTGCTCCGCCCCGAGTACCGCCGCAACCGGTCCTACTACACTGCCCACCTCGCCCTCACCCAGCTTCGCCAAGGTGACGCGGAGACCGCGTGCGGCACGGCCCTGAGAGTCCTGCCGGACCGGACCGCCGTCACCGGCAGGACCCACCAGGCTCTCCGGAAGTTCGACCACGGGCTGGCCCGGGTCGCCCCCGGAGCCCGGTTCGCCACCGACTGGACCGACCGTTTCCACGACTGGAAGGGACGAGTGTGACCATCGAAATCCGCCGTATCGACGCCGAAGGGCTGCCGACCGTGCGGCAGACCGTCCTGGACATCCACGCCGAGGTACGCCACCAGGACTTCGGCCTCACCGGCGACTTCCACACCGTCGCCCGCTTCGACGAGCGTCTGAGCGCCTATGCCTCCCGGCCCGGGTGGGCCGCCGTCCTCGGTTACGACGCGGGTGAGCCCGTCGGCTTCTGCTTCGGCATGGCGCTCGCCGCCGACACCCGCTGGTGGCGGAGCATGACCGAGCCCGTTCCCGAGGAGGTCATCTGGGAAGACGGCCGCCGCACCGCCGCACTCAACGAGATTGTGGTCCGCAAGCGCTGGCGCGGCACCGGAACCGCTCGCCGTCTGCATGACACCTGGCTGGCCGGGCGGACCGAGGAGCGGGTGACCCTGTTGGTGGATCCCGCGGCCGGAGGCGGCAAGGTGCAGGCCGTCTACGAGAGCTGGGGGTACGAGAAGCTGGGCGAGCAGCAGCCGTTCCCCGACTCGCCGCGCTTCGCCGCCATGATCCGGCCCCTTCTCACCGGCTGACCGGCGACCGCGGGCGTCCTCAGCGCCGCTGAGCGCCCGGCCGGATGCCGTACGCAGCCCTGACCAGCGCAAACATCTCCATGGCAGATCTTGCCCCATCGCGGTGCTTGAATGGACCCGTCGTTCCCTGTCCGGCAAGGAGAAGCGCTGTGCCCCTGGTGTCTGTCGTGATGCCCGTCTACAACTCGGCAGCCACCCTCGGCGCAGCCGTCCGATCGGTGCTCACCCAGACGCACACCGACCTGGAGCTGCTGATCACCGACGACCAGTCCACCGACGGCTCCATGGACCTGCTCCGCGAGTTCGCAGAGCAGGACGAGCGGGTGCTGCCGGAGACGGCCCCGGAGCAGGGCGGTGCGGGACGGGCCCGGAACCTGGCGATCGGGCGGGCCCGTGGGGACTACATCGCCTTTCTCGACAGCGACGACATGTGGCTTCCCGAGAAGACCGAGAAGCAGCTCGCCTTCGCCGCGGAAGGCGATGCGCCCCTGACCTTCACCTCGTACTACAAGATGGCCGCCGACTACGACGGCGAGAGCACCGACTGGGTCCCGAACGGGCGGGTGGTCCGTGCGCGGCACCACGTGGACTACCGCGCCATGCTGGTCCGCGACTACATCGGCGCCCTCACCGCCATGTACGACCGCAACGCCCTGGGCACCCGGCTGATGCCGGAGATGCGCAAGCGCCAGGACTACGCCCTCTGGCTGTCGATCATGCGGGACGGCGCCGACGCCCGGGGTCTGGCCGAGCCGCTCGCGGTGTACCGGGCCCAGCAGGCGGGCTCCCTGTCCTCCAACAAGCTCTCCCTCGTGCAGTACAACTGGGCCCTGTACCGCGAGCACGAGCATCTGTCCGTCCCGCGGGCGACGCGGGCGCTGGCCGGCGCCGTCTGGCAGTCCCTGCGCAACTCGCGCATCTAGGGCGCCTGGTTCGGCGGGCTGTCGGAGGGCCCGCCTACACTCCCGCGCATGTCGTTCTGGATGCACCTCGTGAAGATCAGCCCCGCCCATCTGCCCGCGATACGCGAGCAGCCCGGTGTGCTGCTGGACCTGTTCTCCGACGACGGGGACGCCGAACCGCCCGCGGGCTTCGACCGGGCCACGGACCTCCTGGAGTTCCAGTTCCGCCCCGAGGAGGAGAACCTCGACCACCACCACTGGCTGACCACCGTCCACCGCGTCGGTGAGGCCCTCGGTGAGGATTTCGACCACGGCGATCTCTTCGCGGTCGGCCCCGACCAGGTCGCGAACATCGCCGGTACGCTGCCGGGCGACAGCCCCGTGAAGGAATTCTTCACCGATGCCGCCGGAGAGGGCCGGGCGGTCGTCGGGGGACTCGGCTGAGGCCGCCGTCCCGGATCAGCCGACCCGCCCCGGCGACACCGACCGCAGCAGCTCCTCCAGCTCCCGCGCCGACAGCAGTGGAACCGCCGGGCGGGCCGTGTGGATGGTGCGGCGCAGCGCCGGGTCCGTCAGGGGGCGGAGCACGATGTCCGTGGGGACGGCCCGGGCCGCCAGGGACGGGACCAGGGCCACCCCCAGACCCGCCGCCACATAGCCGAACTTCCCGCTCCACTCCGCAATGCGGATGATCTTGCGGGGGGCGCCGCCCACCCGGGCCCAGGCGTCGGCCAGCGGGGTGGGGCGGTCCCCGTACGCGTGCTGCACCCAGGCCTCGTCGCCCAGGGCGCGGAGGTCCACCGGCCCGGACCCGGCCAGCCGGTGTCCGCGCGGCAGGGCGACGAGGAGTTCGTCCTCGCAGAGCACGGAGGTCACGACCCCCTCGGCAGAGGGCAGTCCGTACGGGTAGTCACTGACCACGGCCAGGTCCAGCGCCCCGTCCGCGAGGCGCTCCATCAGCCCCGCGCTCGGCACCTCCACCACGACCGGCTCGACCTCGGGCCGCGCCGCGCCCAGCGCCCGTAACGCGGCCGGCAGCAGGGAGATATTGGCCGTGGCGAACGCCCCCACGTGCAGCACCCCGCCCTGCCCGCTGTGGAGTGCGGCGAGTTCCCGTTCGACCCGGGCCAGCCTGCCGAGCACGTCGAGGGCGTGCTGATGCAGCAGCCGCCCGGCCGGAGTGAGCCGTACCCCCCGCGGCAGCCGCTCGAACAGGGCCCCGCCCGCGCGCTGTTCCAGCGCCGCGATCCGCCGTGACACCGCGGACTGGGTGTAGTTGAGCCGGGCCGCCGCCCGGGTGAACGACCCGGTGTCGGCCACGGCCGCCAGCAGTCGTAGCGCTTCGGTCTCCATCCGCGCCTCCCGACGGGCATCGTGGCACAACCCATTCCACCCGTGCATGGGTCGCATGCAAACTCGTCGCTGGTGGCATGGATCGGTCCGGCCCTACCGTCGAATCCCCGCACCGACGCCGCGATCCCAGGGGGGACATATGGCGCTGCAAGAGGACCCACCACGGACACGGACGGAACCGGTCCGGCTCGCATCCCGCGCCGGGGCGGCGTCATGACCGCCGCCGGACGGTCCGGCGGATACCCCGTCGCGGGGACCACCGGCGCCCTCGTACAGGCCGGTCTGCGCATGCTCGTCCTGCTGATCGCCGTCTTCGTGGGCGCGCTGATCTGGATCCGGCCGCAGAACTCCGTGATCAAGGGCGCGGTCCCGGTCGCCGTACTGCTCGGCCTGTACGGGCTGCGCCTGGTCTGGCGCGCGTTCCTCACCCGGCGCGGCGGCGGCCGGTGTCATTTCCGCCCGGACGGCCTGGTCGTGACCGGCCCGTCCGGCCGGATACGGGACGGGGTGTCCTGGGCGAACGTCACCGGCATCAAGCGGATGAGCAGCGTGGACCTGCTGATGTGCTTCCACCGGTTCGAGATCGGGCGGCGCGGCACCTCACCCCTGGTCCTGGTCGCGCTGGGCGCGCAGCCCCCGCTGGTCGCGGCGCTGGAGGCCGAGGCCGCGCGGAACGGCCTCCGGGGCTGAGGGGCCCTGCCACCTGCGGAACGAACAGGGCCGTACGGGGAAGTTCCCGTACGGCCCTTGAGACGTGTCACCTGACTCGGAGCGGCCGTATCAGCCGTTCAGCAGGATCGGGAACGACTCCAGGTCGTTCTGGGTCATCACCGGCATATTGCGCAGCTCGTCCGCCGGGACCGCCAGCCGCAGATCCGGGAAGCGGGCGAAGAGCGCCGGGAGGGCGATATGGGCCTCCAGCCGGGAGAGGGCCGCGCCCGGGCACATATGGGGGCCGTGGCCGAAGGTCATATGGCGGATGGGCGTGGCGCGGGTGATGTCGAACGCGTCCGCCTCCGCGCCGTGGCGGTCCCGGTCGCGGCCGATCGCCCGGTACGAGATCACCACGCCCTCGCCCTGCCCGATGACGAAGCCGTCGACGTCGATGTCCTCGGTGGCGAAGCGCATCAGGAGGTGGGTGGTCGGCGGGTCCCAGCGCAGGACCTCCTCGACCACCGTCTCCCACGGGATCTGCCCCGAGCGGACCAGTTCGAGCTGGTCGGGGTGGGTCAGCAGGGCCCGTACCGCATTGAGGACCAGGCCGACCGTCGTCTCGTGGCCCGCGCCGATCATGTCCTTGAGGTTGCCCATCACCTCCAGCTGGGTGAGCGGCTCGCCGCCCTCGTCGGCCAGGATCAGGGCACTGGTGAGATCGTCGCCGGGGGCCGCGCTCTTCTCCCGTACCAGCTCCGTGAAGATCTCCGTCAGCTCGTCGACGGCGGCCAGCCGCTCGTCCTGCGGGGTGAGGAGGGAGAAGAAGGCCTTCCAGAGCCGCATCTGGCGCGGGATCGACTCGTCCGGGACGCCCATCAGATTGCAGACGACGCTCATCGGCAGCGGCTGGGCGAAATGCGGTTTGAGGTCGACGCGGCCGTCGGCGTCCGCATGGCCGGGGAGGGCGTCGAGGAGTTCCGCGGTGATGGACTCCACCACGGGACGCAGCGACTCCACCCGGCGCGCGGTGATCGCCTGGGCCGTCTTCGCCCGCAGCCGCCGGTGCTCGGCGCCGTCCACCGAGAACATCGAACGCCCGGTGTCGATCATGCCGACCAGCGGCCACTGCCGGTCGATCTCCCCGGACTGCCAGAGCTTCCAGCGGTTGATGTCCTTGACCAGCCGGGCGTCCGTGAGCAGCCCGCGGGCCACGCTGTGCTCGGTGACGGTCCAGGCGGGCGCGCCCAGCAGGTCGATCCGGACGAAGGGGCCCGACTCGCGGAGATAGGCGGTCTCGCCGTTCAGGTCGCGGACGAAGGGGTCGATCACCAGGGACGGGGAGGGGGCGGCCGTAACGCTCATAGCTGGTCTCCAGTGGGACGGATGGGCGTGAACCGGACGGGGATCGCCGTCATTCCGCGGAGGAACGTGGAGGGGCGGCGGACCAGGGTCTGCGCGGGTACGGCGAGATCGACGTCGGGCAGCCGGTCCAGCAGCACCTCGATGGCGGTACGGGCGATGATCTCCGCGATCTCCTGGGCGGGCAAGGGGCAGCGGTACTCGCCGTGGCTGAAGGAGAAGTGCGCGCTGTTGCCGCCCTGCGAGGGCGCGAACTGCTGCTGGATCAGCGGGTCCGCGTTGGCCGCGGCCAGTCCGAGCATCACCAGGTCGCCCGCGCGGATCTGCTGTCCGGCGAGCAGGGTGTCCCGGGCCGCCCAGCGGCCCGCGAGGATCTGGGTGGGGGTGTCCTCCCACAGCACCTCGTTCATCGCCTGGCCGACGCTGTGCCGCCCGCCGCCGAGCGCCGCGGCGAACCGGTCGTCGGTGAGCATCAGCCGGATGGAGTTCCCGATCCAGTCGGCGGTGGTGACGAACGCGGCGCCCATGACGTCCTTGACGTTGAGCGCCACCTCCTCCTCGGTGAAACCGTCCTGCGCCAGCATCCACGAGGTGATGTCGTCGCCCGGCTCCACCCGCTTGTTCTTGATGAGCTGGTGGTTGAGCGCCAGATAGTCCTGGTGGGCGCGCATGGCGCCCTCGCCGCCGTCCACCAGCTCGCCCAGCGCCCGGGCCACCGCGGTCCCCTCGGGGTCCGTGTAGCCGAGGAGCCGGGCCAGCGCGAGGACCGGCAGCGGTTTGGCGAACTCCGACACCAGATCCGCCTCGCCGCGCGAGCAGAACGCGTCGATCAGCCGGTCCGACAGCTGCTCGCAGGTGTACCGCAGCTCGAACGGGTCCACGCTCTCCAGCGCCGGCACCACCAGCGAGGCATGCCGCCGGTGGGCCTCGCCCGCCGTGAAGTAGATCGACGGCTGGGGCTTCTGGATCATCGGCAGCAGCGGCCAGTCGTCCGGGATGTTCGGCCACTGGTTCCACAGGCTCACATCGCGCGGGAACAGCTCCGGGTCACTGGTGACCTGGTGCATCTCGTGGTAGTTCACGATCAGCCACGCCGGGATCCCGCCCGGCAGCTCGACCGGGACGACCGGCCCGTGCTCGCGCCGCATCTCGCGGTAGAGCTGGTGCGGTTCGGTGTGGAAGCGGGGGCCGCTCAGCGAGACCGGGGCAGTGCCGGCCGGATGCGCGGGGCAACGGCTCTCCCGGGCGGGTTCGGGGGTGGTCATCAGGCCGTCTCCGGAGTGCCGACGAGTGCTTGCAGATGCTCGACCAGGGCGATCAGCACCTTCTTGCTGGAAGAGCGGGAGCGGGCGTCGCAGTCGATCAGCGGTATGTGCGGATCGAGGTCGAGCGCCTCCCGGAGCTGCTCCGCCGAGTGCGGCGGACCGCCGAAGTCGTTACGGGCCACGATGAACGGGGTCCCGTGGTGCTCCAGCCGGTCGATCGCGTACCAGGAATCGGCCAGCCGCCGGGTGTCGACCAGGACGACCGCGCCGAGGGTGCCGCTGAACAGCCGGTCCCACAGGAACCAGAACCGCTCCTGCCCGGGGGCGCCGAACAGATAGAGCACGGTGCGCTCGTCGAGGCTGATCCGGCCGAAGTCGAAGGCGACGGTGGTGGCCGACTTCTGCGGTACGGCCCGCAGATCGTCGACGTCCCGGCTCGCCAGGGTCATCGTCTCCTCGGTGTTCAGCGGACGGATATCGCTGACCGAGCGGACCATGGTGGTCTTGCCCACGCCGAAGCCGCCGACGATGACGATCTTCAGTCCGTTGTCGGCCGTACTGCTCAGCGGGGTACGGGACGAGGCCGGTCGCGCTTCGGCGAGGTCAGAGTTCGCGGAGTCCAACGAGCACCTTCTCCAGGGTGGCGTGATCGGGAAGCCGCGCCGGGCCCGCCAGGGTGCGCGGATGGCGGACGGTGATCCGGCCCGCGTCCAGCAGATCGGAGAGCAGGATCTTGGTGATGCTGACCGGTAAGCGCAGCTCGGCCGCGATCTCCACGACCGCGACCGGCAGCGGGCAGAGCCGCAGGATCGCGGAGTGCTCCGACTGCATGCCCCGGGCCGGTTCGCATTCGGCGACGATCAGCGTCACCAGGTCGAAATCGTTCCGGCTGGGGCGGCTGCGGCCGCCGGTCAGGGTGTACAGACGGTCCGGGTTCTCGTCCCGGGCGGAGCGGATCACTGCGCCGGGACGTGTTCGGCGGACCGGGGCGGGGCGCTGAGGTGCTCGCCGAGCTGCTCGACCAGTTCGAGCATGTTGTGGCCGACCAGCCCGGCGTCCGCGTCCTCGGCGGCGATCACCGCCACATGGCTGCCTTCGCCCGCCTCGGCGATGAAGAGGATGCCGCCGTAGAACTCGGTCATGGACTGGCGGACGCCGCCGGAACCGTCGCCGAACTCCACGGACGCGCCGTGGGAGAGGCTCTGGATGCCGGCGGAGATCGCCGACAGCTGGTCGGCGCGGTCCGCCGAGAGATCGGCGGTGTGGCAGAGCTTCAGGCCGTCCCGGGAGAGCACGAGCGCGTGCCGTGCGCCGGGCGTGCGTTCCAGCAGTCCTTCCAGCAGCCAGCCGAGGCCAGCCGCGCCGGTGGCTGATGCGGTCATCGGTCGTCCTCCGAAAGGGGGGTCGAGGGGGGTGTGGTCGCACCGGCGCCGGGGCCGGTGTGCTGTTCCTGGCCGGTCACCGCACGCCGGAAGGCGCCGAACCGGGCTCCGGCGCCCGCGGACTGCGGGCGGTTCGTGCCGCCGCCGTCGCGCGGTGCCGCGGAGCTGGGCAGCCCGTCGGGGTGGGTGGCGGCCAGGGTGCGTCCGCGCCGCCGCTTGGGCAGCTCGGCCACGGGCGCCGTGACGGCGCCGGGGTCGGTGGCCGGGGCGAAGTCGTGCTCCTCCCGGGTCCGCCCGCCCGGGAGCGCGCCGAAGTCCGCGGAGCGGGCGGAGCCGCCGCGCGCGGGGGTGGTGGTGCGGGTCGCCGCCGGGGTGCGCCGCAGCCCTGCCGGGATCTGCGGTTCGTCCGGGCGGCTGCGGGTGATCAGCTCCTGGGGGATCATCACGACCACCCCGGTGCCGCCGATGGCCGACGGCCGGAACGAGACCGTGAGCCCGTGCTTGCGGGCCAGCCGGCCCACGACGGCGAGGCCGAGGCGGGTGCCGGTGAGCGTGGACAGGTCGCCGGACTCGCCGGAGACCGCGCGCTCGGCGCGGCGCAGGGCCGTCTCGCCCATCACCAGACCGCTGTCCTCGACGGTGATCACGGCTCCGGCCGGGACCTCCGCGACATAGCCGTGGACATCGGTGGTGGGCGGGGAGAAGTTGCAGGCGTTGTCGAGAAGTTCGGCCAGGACGTGCATGACGCCCTCGGCCGCGTGGCCCGCGACAGCGATGTCAGCGACCGAGCGGATCCGGACCCGCTGATAGCCGGCGACCCGGCCCATGGCGCCCCGCAGGATCGACTCCATGGGGATGGGCTTGGCCCAGCGCCGCCCGGAGCGGGCGCCGGAGAGGACGGCGATGCTGTCCGCGAGCCGGCCCGCCTGGGCGGTGCGGTGGTCGAGGTGGAGGAGGTCCGCGAGGACGTCCTCGTCGTCGTGGCGGTGCTCCATCTCGCGGAGGTCCGCGAGCATGCCGGTGGTCATGGCCTGCATCCGGCCCGCCGCGTTGGCACAGGCCGCCATGGCCGCCGCGCGCCGCTTCTCACCGAGTCCGGCCTCCCCGACGGCGGCGATCCGGCGCCGCTCGCTGCGGTCGGCCTCGTCGGCGATCTGGCGCAGCACCCGCTGGTAGGCGGGGCTGTCCGGGGCGGGTACGGCGGCGAGCGCCGAGCCCGCCCGGGCACCCTGGCGGATGGCGGTCATCAGTGCGGGCACCGTCTGGTCGGCGAACCGGTCGGCTGCTGCTGCGAGATCGGTGGCACGGGCGCCGGCGCGACGGGCCCGGTTCCGGTACACGAGTGCCACCGCGACTGCGGTGGACAGTAAAAGGGCGGCAACGACGATGACGCCGCCTGCGCCGGACAAGGCCATCAACTGCTCCTCGTGCACAGCAGACCTGTGCGAAGTGGTCAACTCCGGGGACCTTATAGAACAGTTGGCGGGTTCACCACCGGCAACGGTCGCCAATCTCCTTCATGGACGTTCGGTAAAAGGCGACACGCGGGCGCACTGCATAAATTTCCGGCCAGTTTTTGGCAAGGCGAGTGGGGTGCGGGGCGGGGTTTCCCGGGGGCTGCGGGGTGCCGCGGACCCTGGGTCGGCGCGATACCGCCGTGCGGCGGGCGACCGGTGGTGAAAAGGGGGCACGCGGGAGGGGTGTTACGCAGACGGGTGCGGGCGTGCGCGGGCGTCCGGCGGCGTACGAGGGCGTGGGACGTCCGCTGCCGCGCGCCCTTGCGGGGGAATCACCGGGCGGCGCGGTGCGGGGGTCCCCCGGGGCGGGCGCGTGGTGCCGGGACGGGGGTACGGGACCGGCCGCCCCGGCCGGGGAGGGCGTGGCGTCCCGGGCGGCCCCGGGGCCGGGGGTACGGAGCCGGGGCGTGCGCCTGGTTGCGTACGCACGCCCCGGCCGCCGGGCACCCGTCACTCCGGGGTCGGCCCGGTGTCAGCCCCGGGTCAGCAGTACTGCGCCTCCTTGCCGATGGACCGGTACATACAGTCCGAGTTCTCCAGCAGTTGCAGTACGGCGTCCCGGTTCCGGCTGGTCTCCCGTTCGATCACCTCGTCGGGCGGGTAGAAACCACCGCCCGAAGCGGTCCGCGGGAACAGCTCGAAGGTGTAGCCGAAGATCCGCTGGTCGCCCCAGAGCCAGTCGTCGATCGACCCGTCGGTGATGTACAGATCGCTGGACTGCTGCGGGGTGAAGCCGTTGCTGGCCGCCATCTTCTGGCCGACGGCCGCGAAGGCGTTGCGGTCGTCCTGGGTCATCCCGGGACCGGTGTCGGAGTAGGTGTAGCCGTACGGCCAGAGCACCAGCTCGCTGTAGGTGTGGAAGTCGATACCGGTTTTGATCTGCTGCACCCCGCCGACGACCCGGGTGCGCACGAAGTCGGCGACGACCTTCACCTCGGGCGCGGACTCCGCGGCCCGGCCGCGGTAGGTCTCGGACGAGGGGCTGGTGGAGGAGCCGCCGCAGCAGCCCCAGCGGTAGTTCCAGTTGCGGTTGAGGTCGGTGCCGACCGCCGTGGAGCCGGTGTTGGGCTGCCGGTTCTTGCGCCACATGCGGTAGCTGCCGGTGGCGATGTCGTACTCGCTGCCGTCGGGGTTGATGCTCGGGATCACCCAGATCTCGCGCCCGTTGATCGCGTTGGTGATCCGGGAGTCGGTGCCGTAGTCCTCGGCGAACTCGCGCAGCAGATAGAGCGCCATCTCGACGGTGAGGTGCTCGCGCGCGTGCTGCTGCGAGGTGAACAGCACCTCGGGCTCGTTCTCGTCGGTGTTGACGTTGTCGCTGATCTTGATGGCGACGATGTCACGGCCCTGGTAGGTCCGGCCGATCACCCGCTTGCTCATGATGTTCGGGTTGGCGGCGACGCGCTGGTCGATCGCCGCCGTCATCTCCGCGTAGTTGTGGAAGCGGGAGTCGGCGGGCGGGAAGTCGAGGGCGCGGACATCGGCCCCGGCGGCCGCCCGGGCGCCGGGACCCGGCAGCGCGGTCAGCCCGTACCCGAGGGCGCGGAGCTTCTTCGCCTGGGCCGGGGTGGCGCTGACGACGACCGCACGGGCGTCGACCTCGTCGATCGCCACACCGGTCGCGGCGAGCCTGGTGCGCGCCGCAGCTCCGGTGACGTCGGCGACCTGGTACTGGGTGATGGTCTCCGCGGCCGCCGCGGCGGCCGCCGCCTTGTCCGCCTTGGGGTCGGGTGGTGCGGCGCTTGCGGTGAAGGGCGCGGTCAGCGCGATGGCCAGCAGGGCGGTGACCGCGGCGTTCCGTCTGCCACGGCCGCTGCCACGTATGCGTAGGCGCATGCTGTCTCCTGGAAGGTGGGGGTGGAACAGAAATGCGACGCCGGTGGTGCTCTGCGTGGGCACATGGTGGTGCCGTGACATGGTCAGGTCAAGATGGCGTCGGTGGCGGGCCCCGGGCAGGAGACGGCGGTACGCAGGAGAGCCGCAGGTCCGCGGTGCGGGCGGCGGTGCGGGGACGGCGGGAACGGGTCCGGAACGCGCGACAGCGCCACCGGGACAGGTCGGTGGCGCTGCCGCTGGTTGTCGTACGACCTTCGGCGTGGGGTTGGACGGTCCGTACGACTGGTCGGGCGGTGTTACGGACGGATCAGGTGCTGCGGTGTTACGGAAGGGCAGGTGTTACGGAAGGGCGTCGACGTGCGGTCCGACGACGCTGGACCAGGCGTTGCCGGCCGTGGCGTCCCAGTTGATGGACCAGGTCATCGCGCCGCGCAGACCCGGCCAGGCCTGGGCCGGCCGGAAGGTGCCGCAGCTGGTGAGCTTGGTGAGGCAGTCGAGCGCCGCGGTCACCGTGGACGGCGAGACATAGCCGCCGCCCGCGCCCCGCGGGGAGGCCGGGACCCCGATGCCGACCTGCGACGGGTCGAGACCGCCCTGGATCTGGATGCACGCGAGGGCGGTGAGGAAGTCCAGCGAGCCCTGCGAGTAGACCCGGCCGTCACAGCCGAGCATCGCACCGCTGTTGTAGTACTGGGTGTTGACGACCGTCAGGATGTCCTTGACCGCCAGCGCCAGCTTGAAGTACTCGGTGCCGGTCGACTGCATGTCGATGGTCTGCGGGGCCATCGTCAGGACCATCCGCGGGCCCGCCTTGGCGGAGAGCTGGCGGAGCGCCTTGGTCAGGTAGGTCGAGTTGATGCCGTGTTCGAGGTCGATGTCGATGCCGTTGAAGCCGTACTCCTGGAACAGCGCGTAGGCGCTGTTGGCGAAGGCGGTCGCGGACGCGTCGCTGTTGATGGTGACGTTGCCCAGCTCACCGCCGACGGAGATGATGACCGACTTGCCCGCCGCCTTCTTGGCCGCGATGTCCGACTTGAACTCGGCGACATTGGCGTAGCCGAGCGCGGAGCTGAGGTTGAAGGTCAGCTCGCCGGGTGTGGTCGTGGAGTCCGCGAAGGCGACCGCGATGATGTCGTACTGCGGGCTGACGTCCCGCAGCTTCTGCACCGTCGCGCCGTTGTTGAAGTTCTGCCAGTAGCCGGTCACCGCGTGCCGCGGCACCGGCGGAATGACGTCTTCCAGCAGGGTGCGGACATTGACCGGCGGGGACGAGACCGCGGACTCGCCCGCGGTGTTGGCCGCCGACACCGAGAAGGCGTACTGGGTGTTGGGGGTCAGCCCGCTGATGGTCGTGGAGTTCGTGGTGACCGTCTGGACCTTCGTCCCGTTCCGGTACACGTGGTACTGGGTGGCGCCCGGGGAGGCGTTCCAGCTCAGCGGGACGGTCGTGGTGGTCGGTGAGCCCGCGGCCAGGCCTGCCGGGACCGGCGGGATCACGGGCGGCTCCTCGCCGCCACCGCCGCCGTCGGGGCCGAAGACGCTGACGTCGTCGACGTAGTAGGCGGACTGGCCGTACCAGCCGTGGGTGTAGACGGTCACCGAGGTGGTGGAGGCGCCGGTACGGAAGGTGGTGGAGAGCTGGTTCCACCCGGTCCCGCCGGGCGACCAGGTGGAGACATCGGTGGTGCCGGTGCCGGTGGCGCCCAGATAGACGAAGCTCCCCTGGACGTAGGCGCTCAGGGTGTACGTCGAGTTGGGCTTGACCGCGACGGACTGGCTGCACCGCGCGATGTCCTGGCCCGCCGGGGTGCCCTTGAGGGCGCCCGCGCCGGTACGGACCGGAGTGGAGGTGGCCGCGCCGTTGCCTCCGGTACAGCTCCAGTTGGCCAGTCCGGTCTCGAAGCCCGGGTTCTTGGCGTTGTTGATGTCGGCGGCCTGCGCCGGGCCCGCGGCGCCGAGGACGGTGAGACCGGCGCCGACGGCCAGCGCCAGGGTCGCTCCGAGCCACTTGCGCGGACGTCTGGTGGATACCACGTACTGCCTCCGGAAGGTGTGGGGGTTGGAGGTACTTGGACGGTGCCGGTGCGTGGGGTGGGGGGATCCGAGTGGGCGGAAGCCGGGTGATCAGGTGGGGATCAGGTGGACCGGGGTACCGGTGGGGGGCGGTGAGACCTGAGGAAACGCAGGGGGGAACGGGGGGAAACCGCTCGGCCGCC
This sequence comes from Streptomyces tsukubensis, assembly GCF_003932715.1. Taxonomy (NCBI): domain Bacteria; kingdom Bacillati; phylum Actinomycetota; class Actinomycetes; order Kitasatosporales; family Streptomycetaceae; genus Streptomyces; species Streptomyces tsukubensis. Next base: position 5,211,744 of record NZ_CP020700.1, read on the forward strand.
GGGCAGGACCCGGGGCGAACGGGCCGAACACGAGAACACAGGAGGAACGGTGGTGCCGCTGTGCGGGCGGCGAATCCGCCGTTGGCGTAAAACTGGTCCAGACCAATCGGGTTGTCAAGACCTCTGTCAGCGATTCGTCGATCCCGGCAGCCCCGGCCGCCCCGCGCGCGACCGGCCGGGTCCCGTCCGACCGGGGGCGATTTTCGGCCGAATCCTTGACGGGCGGCCGGGACCGGGGCCGAACGGCCCTTGCGCCGGAGGGGCCCGTCTGCCGTGGCGCGTCGCCCGGGTCCGCCGGGCGGCCGGGGTCCGGAGCTGGGCCGGAGCCGGTGGATCGGTACCGTAATACCGCCATTCGTACGGCCGTGTCCTGAGCGGAGCGTGCTCGGGGCAGGGCGGTGAGTTCCGGCGGGGTGTTCTCTGGCTCCCACCTCGTGGCTAAAGTGCTGATGCAGGAGCAGCAGGCAGTACGGAACCGCGGTCACGGACTCCCGTCGACCGTTGTCGAACGGGGAACCAGCGTGCCGACCGCAATAGCTGTCACCAGCGCAGATCTGGTGCTACCGCCCATGGACGCGCATACGCCGACGGCGGCGCAGCTCCCGTCCCCCGACGAGGCTCCGCTGGACGACGCCATCCGGGCGGCCGGATTACTCCTGGAGCAGTACGGCCATGTCGTCGTGGCGTACCCCGCTTCCCTCCCGGTCGCCCATGAACGCCGGCTGTACACCGTCCGGTCCGTGCTGGAGAGCCACCGTCTCGCGCTGGTCAAACTGGACCTCCCGCCGCTCGGCACCGCCGTACTCGTGCGCCAGCTCCGCCAGTTGTCGATCTGCGACTTCGGCCCCGGAGTCATCGCCTCCGCCGCGCGGCTGCTCTCGCACTACGTCTACGCCGGGGCGCTGCTGCACTCCGTGGCCAAACTCGACCGGGTCCCCGTCGGCCTGAAGTCGCACGCCAAATCATGGGTGCCCGGGGCCCAGTTCGCCGTCCTGGCGAGCCCGGCCCCCGAACTCATCAAAGTCGGCTCGGGCGGGCAGTCCGACCCGCCGCTGCTCACCGGGCCCGATTTCGCCACCCGGATGGTGCTCGCCCGGGGCCAGGCCCAGCCGGACTGGGTCAGTGGCACGCTGGCCCCCCACTGGCAGGCGCAGGGCGTCGACGAGGTGCCGCTGCCCGCCGCGTCGTCAGCCTGGTGGGGCACACCCAAACTGGTGGAGTTCGCCGCCTTCCTGCCCGATATCGCCATCCTGTACCAACTCGTCTCGTCCGTCCGGCGGGAGGCGTGTTCGTGGTGCGGTATCGAACTGATCGGTGACCTCTGCGGATTCTGTGCCGCGCCCGTCGCGCCCGGCGGTTCCGGTGGCTCCGGTGGTCCTGGCAGTCCCGGTGGTCCCGGTGGTCCCGGCAGTCTTCACCACCCCGATCGGGGTCGGTCCCTCCCTTCCGGTGTCCTGGGCCATGGAACACCGGCGGGCTGACCCCGCAGGCCTGCCCGGAGCAGGACCGTCCGCGCGAGGGGCCGGCGGACCCGGTGGTCCCGCCGGTCGCCTGCGCGCCGCCCGGCCCGGCCCGGGCCCCCGGTCCGCCCGCTGTCCCGTCCGGTATCCCGCGTCCCTTCCCGTCCGCCGTACGTCTCTGCCGTCCTTTCTGCGAACGAGGTTCCCCAGCCCATGAATTCACGCCAACGCCGAGGCGTCATCCTGCTCACGATCTCGGTCCTCTGCGCCCTGGCGGCCTTTGCCGGTGTGATCGCCGTGATCGGCGACGTGAATTCCAAGGTCGGTCCCGAGGTGACCGCGTACCGGGTGAAGACCGAGATCGCGCCCTACTCCGCGCTCCGCGCCGACCAGTTCGAGAAGACCAGCATCCCCGAGCGCTGGCTTTCGGACAGCGCCGTCACCGATCTCGACGGCATCGGCGGGCGGATCGCCGTCACCACCCTGCGCAAGGGCTCCCTCCTCCAGGAGGACATGATCGTCAAGCGGCCCGCGCTGGCAGCCGGCGAACAGGAGATCGCGATCATGGTGGATGCCGCGACCGGAGTCGCCGGCAAGATCACCCCCGGTGATCTGGTGAATATCTTCGCCACCTTCGAGGGGCGCCGGGAGAGCGACCCCGACGAGTCCCGGATCATCGTCTCCCGCGCCCGGGTCATCGACGTCGGACGGCTCACCCCGATCACCGCCAAGGGCGACGAGCGCCGCGACGCGGCCCGCGAGGCGGTGCCGATCACCTTCGCCCTGAACACCGCGGACGCCCAGCGGGTCGCCTATGCCGAGTCCTTCGCCGAGAACGTCCGGCTCGCGCTCCTCGCCAAGGGCAGCCCGGGGGCGCTCAGGCCCGGCGACAGCACGTACACCCTCGACGAAGACAAGAACAGGTGAGTGCCGGATGACCACACGCATCCTCCCGGCCGTCGGAGATCCGGACGCGGCCCGGGCCCTCACCACCCTGCTGAGCCAACTTCCCGGCGCCGAGCCCGCGCTGCCGGTCGCGGACTCGGGGAGCCTGCTCGACCTGCTGGCCCGGCTCGCCGCCGAATCCCTCGACGAACTGCCCGAGGTGGTCCTGGTCCACGAGCGGATCGGCCCGGTCCCGGCGCTGGAGCTGATCCGGGAGATCGGGCTGCGCTTCCCGGCCGTCGGTGTCGTCCTCGTCACGGTCGACGCGGGCCCCGGCCTCTACTCGGCCGCGATGGACTCGGGCGCCCGCGGGCTGATCGGGCTGCCGCTGTCGTACGACGAACTCGCCCAGCGCGTGCAGTCGGCGGCGGGCTGGTCCACCGGGGTACGGCGGCATCTCGGGCACGCCGGGGAACTCGTCGCCGGGCCCGGCGGGCGGGTCGTCACCGTCAGCGGGGCCAAGGGCGGGGTGGGGACGACCGTCACCGCCGTCCAGCTGGCGCTGGCGGCGCGGGCGTCCGGCCGTACCGTCGCCCTGGTCGACCTCGACCTGCAGTCCGGGGACGTCGCCTCCTACCTCGATGTCCAGTTCCGGCGCTCCATCGTCGATCTGGCCGCCATCCAGGACATCTCGCCCCGGGTCCTCCAGGACGCCCTCTTCGCCCACCAGACCGGCCTCGGGCTGCTGCTGGCCCCCGCCGAGGGCGAGCGCGGCGAGGACGTCGGGGACCGGGCCGTACGCCAGATCCTGCACGCCCTGCGCGGACGGCACGAGATCGTGGTCGTCGACTGCGGCACCCAGATGACCGGAGGCAACGCGGCCGCCATCGAAACGGCCGATACGACCCTGCTGGTGACCACGCCGGACGTGGTCGCGGTACGCGGCGCCAAACGGATGGTCCGGCTCTGGGACCGGCTCCAGATCCGCAAGGCCGAGGAGACCGTCGTGGTGGTCAACCGGCACACCCGGGCCACCGAGATCCAACCGCCGCTGATCGAAAGGATCACCGGGACCCGGGTCGCCCGGTCCACGGTGCCCGCGGGCTTCAAGGAGCTCCAGCCGGTGATCGACGCGGGCCGGATGCAGGATCTGGAGGCCCGGTCGGCGGTGAAGCAGGCCCTGTGGGCGCTCGCCGGTGAACTGGGCCTGGTCCGGGTCCCGGAGGAGGCGGTGGCGCAGAAGACGGGCCGGCTCCGGGGCGACCGGGGGTCGATCGGGCTGCGGCGGGGGCGGTCGAGGTGACAGCCCGCCGGGTGGGGCGGTACGGCCGGGGGCGGCCGCGACGCCGACTGCGGTACGGCCCCGACCGCCCGGGGACGGCGCGCGGATCGGGCCGGGTCCGGCCGGGGAAGGTACGGCGGTACGGGGACCGGGGCCAGGCCGTCATCGAGTTCACCGGCACGATTCCGGTGATCCTGCTGACCATCGGGCTGCTCTGGCAGGCGGCCCTCACCGGCTACACCTTCTCCCTCGCGGGGAACGCCGCCGACGAAGCGGCCCGGGCCGGGGCCGTGGGCGGCGGGTCCGCCTGCGCGGACGCGGCCCGCCGGACCCTGCCCGGCAACTGGCAGGGCGCCGAGATCAGCTGCCGTGCGGACGGGGAGCTGTACCGGGCGACGGTACGGCTCCGCGTCCCGGCCTTCTTCCCCGGCGCCGCGGACCTCCCGATCCCGGTCTCCGGCGACGGCGCGGCCCTCGACGAACGGAGCGACCGATGACCACGGGACGGCCTCCGGCCGGGGGCGGCGTGGGCCCCGGGGGGCCCGAGGGCCCCGTGAGCCGGTGGTGGACTACCGGCCCGGGCCCGGCCGTCGGTCCGCGCCGGACCACCGGAACGGAACGGGACCTGCCGAGCGGTCCCGCACCTGCGGGCGGCGGGGTTCCCGGACCGGGTCGTTGCCCCACGGGGCCGGGCGACCCGGCCGCGGCGGGGTCCGTGGACGGGGATCCGGGCCCGGACGGCCGTACGGGCTCCGGCGGGCCCACCGGGCCCGCCTTCCGCACCGGCCCCGTGCTCCGTATCGGCTCTGTTGACCGGAACCGGTTCCGGTGGGGGCGCCGGGCGAGTGGTCCCGCCGTCAACGGGCTCACCGGCGGGCCCCGGGCGGGTGACGGCATTGCCGAACCAGCTCCGGTCCGGATCCGGAGCGGGCGCCGCGGGAGCGGTCCTGCCGTCGACGGGCTTTCGGTCCGGCTCCCGGGCGGGCTCCGGGCGGATGGCGGTGGCGTCGAACCGGTTCCGGCTCGGCTCCGGGCGGATGGCGGTGGCGTCGAACCGGCTCCGGCTCGGCTCCGGGCGGGTGCCGTCGGCGTCGAACCGGCTACGGCCCGAGGCCGGAGCGGGGGCCGCCGGAGCGGTCCTGCCGCCGACGGGTCTCCGGCCCGGATCCCGGGCGGGTCCCGGGCAGACGGCGGTGCCGCCCAACCGGCTCCGGTCCGGGGCCGGGGCCGGGGCGGGCGCCGGGAGGGGCTGCCCTCCGGTCATCGCCCGGCCGCGCGGGATCGCGGACAGGCCGCCGTCGAGTACGCCGGGGTGCTCTCCCTCCTCGTCTTCGTCGCGCTCGCCGCCATCCAGATCGGCCTCGTCGCCTACACCGCCCAGCAGGCCGGCACCGCCGCCCGGGCCGCCGCCCGGACCGAGGCCACCCTGGACGGCACCGGGCGCGGGCCCGCGGCCGGACGGGCGGCGATCAGCGGCTGGCTGGCGGACGGCGCCCGCTTCGACCCCGGCACCTGCTCCGGCGAGGACGACGAGGTCTCCGTGACCGTCGTCGTCGAGGTGCCGTCGCTGCTGCCGGTCTTCGACTTCGACCCGGCGGTGAGGACCGTGACCATGCCCTGCGACTGACGAGCCCCATCCGTACCCCCCGGCTCACCCCCGGATCCACCGCACCACCTGGGAGTTGACAGACATGAGCCTGCGGGCGCGCATCAGCAGCCCCGAACCGGCCGACGGCCGCAGTGAGGTCAACCGGCTCGTCGCCGTCTACCGCGCCAAACTGCTGGAAGAGATCGACCTAGCCGAGATGTCCGCCCTCGCCGCCGTCGACCGCCGGAACCGGCTGGAGCGGGTCCTCGGGCACATCATCAGTCGCGAGGGCCCGGTGCTCTCCACCGCCGAACGCACCCAGCTGATCCGGCGCGTCGTGGACGAGGCCCTCGGCCTCGGCATCCTCGAACCGCTGCTGGAGGACGTTTCGGTCAGCGAAATCATGGTCAACGGCCCGGAACAGGTCTACGTCGAGCGCGCGGGCCGGCTGGAACTGCTGCCGATGCGGTTCTCCTCCACCGAGCAGCTGATGCAGACCATCGAACGCATTGTCTCCACCGTCAACCGTCGGGTGGACGAGGCCAACCCCATGGTGGACGCCCGCCTCCCGTCCGGCGAGCGCGTCAATGTCATCATCCCCCCGCTCTCCCTCAGCGGCCCCATCCTCACCATCCGCCGCTTCCCGCGCGCCTTCACCCTGGCCGAGCTGATCGGCGCCGGATCGCTGGACGAGCAGATGACCCTGCTGCTCGCCGGATTCGTCCGGGCCAAGTTCAACGTGATCGTCTCCGGCGCCACCGGCACCGGCAAGACCACTCTCCTCAACACCCTCTCCGGACTGATCCCGGAGGGCGAACGCATCGTCACGATCGAGGACTCGGCCGAACTCCAGTTGCAGCAGAGTCATGTGATCACCCTGGAGAGCCGCCCGCCGAATGTGGAGGGCAAGGGCCGGATCACCATCCGCGACCTCGTCCGCAACTCGCTGCGCATGCGCCCCGACCGCATCATCGTGGGAGAGGTCCGCGGCGGCGAGACCCTCGACATGCTCCAGGCGATGTCCACCGGCCACGACGGCTCCCTCGCCACCGTCCACGCCAACAGCGCCGAGGACGCGCTGATGCGGCTCCAGACCCTGGCCTCGATGTCCGAGGTCGAGATCCCGTTCCTGGCCATCAAGGACCAGATCAACAGCGCGGTGGATGTGATCGTCCAGCTCACCCGGCACGCCGACGGCTCCCGCCGGGTCACCGAGATCGCCGTGGTCGACTCCTTCGGCCGGGAGGAGTACCGGATCGTCTCGGTCTGCCGCTTCGAGGCCCTGCCCATGTCGGCCGACGGCCGGGTGCACGGCCGGTTCGTCTACCACCCGGTGCCGCGCCGGGTCGCCGAGCGGCTCCATCTGCGGAACGAGGTGCTCCCGCTGGTGTTCGGCGTGGCGGACAGCGTGGCGCAGCTCGCCGTACGGGAGACGAGGACCCTGTGACCCCGATCCGGTACGACACCGGGCCGCGGCGCGGCCGTGAGCCGTACCGCGGACACCCGCAGCCCGGTGGACGCCCGCAGCCCGCCCCGGGCCGGGACCCCGCCCGGGACTGCGCCCCAGCCCCCGCCCCCTACGCCTGGCGGCGTGGGGGGACCCCCAGTGCCCCTCCCGTCGACGCAGAAGGTGCCCGCCCCCGATGAACACCCTCCCGCTCCTCAGCCTCGCGGCCGTCCTGCTCGCGGGCGTGGCCGGGGTGGTCGGCGTCCACTACTGGTCGGCCGGCCGGGCCCAGCTCCATGCGCTCGTCGAGCGCATGTCCCAGACCGGCCCCCCGCCCGAACTCTCCGGCCGGCGCCGCCGGTTCCCCGGCCTCGACCGCCGGGTCCGCCGGACCCGGTTCGGCCGCAAGCTGGAGCGCCGGATCAGGACGACCGGCCTCGACCTCACCCCCGGCGAGTACGTGGCGGCCACCGCCGCCCTCCTCGTCCTCGTCTATACGGTCGTCGCCGCCGTCTTCACCCCCTTCTTCGGGGTCCTCGCCGCCTTCGCCGGACTCTGGGGCGCCGAGTCCTTCCTCGGCTGGCAGCAGGCCAAGCGCACCGAGGCCTTCATCAACCAACTGCCCGAGCTGGCCCGGGTGCTCGCCAACGCCACCCAGGCCGGGCTCGCGCTCCGTACCGCCCTCGCCATGGCCGCCGACGAACTCGACGATCCGGCGGGCGCCGAACTCGGACTGGTCGCCGACCGGCTCGCGGTCGGCCAGAGCCTCGACGACGCCCTCGCCGAACTCGGCGAACGCCTCCCCTCCCGGGAACTCGTCGTCCTCGTGACCACGCTCGTCCTCGCCAACCGGGCCGGCGGCCAGGTCGTCAGTTCGCTGCGGAACCTCACGCAGACGCTGGAGGAGCGGAAGGAGACCCGCCGCGAGGTCACCACGATGCTCTCCCAGATCAAAGTGACCGCCTTCGCCGTCCCCCTCCTCGGCTTCGGCTTCCTGCTGATGATCAACGGCATGTCGCCGGGCGCCCTCGACGAGATGACCGGTTCCTTCGTCGGCCAGACGGCCACCCTGATCGCCGTCGGCCTCTACGTCCTCGGCGGGCTGCTGATCCGCCGCATCTCCCGCATCCAGGTCTGAAAGGGGCAATACGATGGCTGGACTGTCCGGACTGCTCCTCGCCGTACTCCTCGGACTGTCGGTGTACGGAATCTTCCACGGCGTCCGCATGTACCGCGCCGACGCCAAGCTCCCCGGGGACCTCGTCCTCGCCCTGGAGGTCGGCGCCACCCGCACCACCGCCGTCGGCTCCGGAATCGACCGGCTCGGCATGCGCTACGCCCCCGCCGTACTCAACGCCATGGGCCCCAAACGGATCGACGCGCTGCGGCGGCGCCTGGACACCGCGGGCAACCCCGGCGGGCTGACCGTCGACCGCTATGCCGCCCGCCGCGCCGTCTACGGCGGCCTCGGGCTGCTCGCCGCCCTCTCGATGCTGCTGCGCGGCGAATACCTGGTCGCGGTTCTCGCCCTCCTCTTCGGGCTCACCTGGACCGATGTGATCATCCGGGCCGCGATCCGCCGCCGCCGCGCCGATATCGAGCGCACGCTCCCCGACTTCCTCGACGTCCTCGCGGTCGTCGTCTCCGCCGGACTCGGCTTCCGCCAGGCGCTGGAACGGGTGGCGGACAAATACCGGGGGCCGTGGGCCGACGAGATCCGGATCACCCTGCGCCAGATGGACATGGGCGTCAGCCGCCGCGAGGCCTTCGACCAACTGCGCAGACGCAACGACAGCGAGCAGGTGTCGATGTTCGTCACCGCGCTCCAGCAGGGCGAGGAGCTGGGCGCCCCGATCGTGGAGACGCTCATCCAGATCGCCAACGACATGCGCCGTACGGATGCCCAGAACGCCCGCCGGGACGCGGCCCGGGCCATCCCCAAGGCCACGCTCGTGGTCACCCTGATCATGCTTCCGGCCACGATGATCCTGATCGTGATGAGTTTCTACTACGGCTCCGGGGTGGACTTCGCCGATGTCCTCGGCGGCTGACCGGTACGGGAGGAGGCTGCGGCTGTGAACGAGTCCGGAGTACGCGGCGAGTTGACCCGAAAGCCTTTGCTTTCGCAATCGGATATGGGACATTCGACGGCGGGCCCCGGGCCGTCCGGCGGTCCGTGCGCCACCGCGCCGACCGGGTCGGGCAGTCGGGAGGGGGACCCCGTGACAGCAGGACTCCGGCGGGTTCCCTGCCGACCGGCGGAGCCTCCCGCCGGGACCGTCTCCGCCGACGGCCGAAAATCGCCTTTGTTTCCCCAACTCGGCGCCCTGGCGGGATGTTGGTGCCCGGGCCCCCTTCGCAACCGTATCGCCGCGTCATACAGTGCTCGCGAGGCCGTCCGCACGGACCGCGAGGAAGCCGTCACGGCGGGTGGTCTCATGGACCGGTACGAGCCGGGCGGGTGTCGTGCCGCCGTCGGCGCCGAAGGGGAAGACGATGTCGAACGTGACGCTGAAGGCCTTGGCCAAGGCCCGGGTGCACCTTTCCGCCTGGACGGCCACCAGGGCCGAGGCGCTGAGGGAACGGCGCGACCGGGGCCAAGGCGCGGTGGAGTACGTGGGCGTGATCGTGCTGGTGGCGATCATCATTGCCGCGGTGGCCGGTTCGGGCGTGGGCGACGATATCGCCAACGGCCTGAAGTCGCAGGTGCAGCGGGTGCTGAACACCGGCGGCGGGAAGTAGCCGGAGCGCGCGACCGGGGCCAGGCGGCCCCCCTCTACATCACCATGGTGGCCCTGGTCCTCTTCGCCGCACTGGCGTTCTTCGTCGTGGGCCAGGCGGGCGCCGTCCGCAACGGTACGCAGTCCGCCGCCGACGCCGCCGCACTGGCCGCCGCGCAGGAGTCCCGGGACCGGGTCGGGGACGACCTCTGGACCCTCCCCCTCGACCCGGACCTGCTCCGCAGGATCTTCGAGGGGGACTTCACCGGTCCGTCCGGGGCCGCCTGCGACGCCGCCGCCGCGCTCGCCGAGCGGAACAAGGCCACCATCGAGCGGTGCGGCGCGCTCGGCGACGGCCGCTGGGGCTTCTTTGTCCAGGCGCTCTCCGCGAACCCGGTCGGTGACACCGTCGTCCCCGGCACCGGAAGCGCCCGCGCCCGGCAGTCCGCCACCGCCGTCGTGGAGTCCCGGTGCACCTTCGACCCGGCTCCTGCTCCCTCGCCCTCCCCGGAGCCGCCCGAGGGCCCCGGGGACCCGTCTGCGAGCCCACCGCCCGGCGACGGCGAGGAGCCGCCCGAACCGCCCCCGATCGGGGAACTCCACTGCGACGACGGGGATTTCACGCTCGACCCCGAGCGCCCGGACGACTTTCCGGCGATGTCCGACCTCTTCACCGTACGGCTCGCCGAGGACCGACCGTGAACCGACATGAAGGAAAGCACTGATGAGGACCCGGCACGGAGCACAGTCCCCGAGAACCGCCCGAAAGGCCTCCGTCGCGGCCCTGGCCGCCGCGGCGCTGCTGTTCTCCCTCACCGCGTGCGGGCTCGGCGGTACCGACGAACCGGACCGCAAGGGCTCGGACCCGGCCCCGGCGGGCAGCAGTTCGGAGCAGTCCGGAGCCAAGGACGGAGCGACCGGCACGACCGGTGCGACCGGCGAGACCGGCACCCCGGGCGGTGACGGCGGCGACCAGGCCCCCCTGGCGACCATCAAGGGCAGCAACGGCTTCGAGGTGACCTACGCCTCGGCGAAACGCGACAGCGGCGGCTATCTCACGCTGACCGGCGCCATCAGGAACACCAGCGGAAAATCGCAGTTCGCCCCCACGCAGTGGAGCGGCCAGGAGACCGAGGTCAAGCAGACCGGGCCCTCGCTGGCCGGGATGACGCTGGTCGACAAGGCGGGCAAGAAGCGTTATTACGTGCTCCGCGACACCGACGGCAACCCGCTCACCACCACCGGCCTGAGCACCATGCAGCCGGGGCAGAGCCTCGACTTCTTCGCCCAGTACCCGGCGCCTCCGGCCGCCACCAAGTCCGTCGAGGTCCTGCTGCCCCTGATGCCGACCGCGACGATCGGGCTGTCATGACCCGCCCGGCCCGGCCCGCCGCCGTCACCCTCGCCGTACTGCTGCTGGTCACCGGGGTCCAGCTCACCGCAGGGCCCGCCGCCGCGGCCGACGAGACCCCGGGCGCACCCGCCGCCCCGGGTGCCGCCGAGCCGCCGAAGGTCGATCCGGACGACCCCGGGCTGAAGATGCGCGACGGCGCCACCCTCGCCGCCCCGCGCGTCCTCGACATCGTGTCCATCGTCGAGACCGAGGGCGGCGAGGAGCGCCGCGAGGAGACCACCACCTCGCTGACCCTCGCCCTCCAGGCCGAAGTGCTGTTCGGCAAGGACAGCGCCGTCCTCACCGCGCAGTCCGCGGGCCGGATGGCGGCGATCGTCAACGAGATCCGCCGCAACCGGCCCGGCAAGATCCGGGTCTTCGGGTTCACGGACGACCTCGGGACCTACGAACACGGGCTGAAGCTCTCCAAGGAGCGTGCCGAGGCCGTGCACGGGGTGCTGAGCCGGCAGTTGAACAACCCGAACATCGTCTACGAGGTCCGCGGCTACAGCGAGGACTTCCCCATCGCCGACAACGCCACGGAGGAGGGCCGCCGGAAGAACCGCCGGGTCGAGATCACCTTCCCGACGGGCTCCCGGACCACCACCGGCAGCGATTCCACCGGCACCGGTTCCGGTGATTCCGGTGATTCCGGTGATTCCGCGGACTCAGGGGGCGGTACGGCTTAGGCGGCCCCGCCGGTCCGTCCGGCCGTACATTCGAAAGGGAGCCGGTCCGCGGGTACGCTGCGGGCCGGTCGCCCGGCCGAACGCGCCGGGCCCGGGGATCTGTTGGCGGATACGTCGGTCGTCGACCGAGTGGGCTGAGGAGCGGACGGATGGGGCCGGGCCGGGCGATGGCGATGGCGGTATCGGCGGATTCCGGAGGGCGCCCGCAGCGCGCCTCCGCGCCGGGGTTCGTACGGAAGGCCGCCGCGCTGCTGCTCTGCGCCGCCGTGTCGGTGTCCGCGCAGGCCCCGGCCGCCGCCGACACCCGGGCCGATGGGGCGGGGGAGGCGTACGAAACCGCCCGCGACGCCCGCCCCGTCACCGGCGCCACCGCGGGCGAGGGACCCCTGCTGCCCCCCGGGACGTACACCGACGACATTTCGGCCGGGGAGCGGAAGACGTACCGGATCCGGCTCGACGGCACCTCCAACGCCTATGTGTCGGCGGTGCTCGCCCCACCGCCCGGGACCCGGGTCACCGCGTCCGAGGGCATCCGGATCACCCTGAAGTCCCCGGGCGGCGTCGCGTGCAGCGACGGCACCGACATCACCTTCGGCAGCATGGTCGCCCGGCCGGTCGCGGACTACGCGACCCGGCGGATCGGCCCGGGGCGCGCATGCCAGGAGGCCGGGGTGTACGAGTACGCCGTCGAGGGCATCGGCCCCGGCGGCGGCCCGGACGCCACGGCCGCGGACGGCGGGTCCGGCGCCCGGGACCTGCCGACGGAGCTGCGTTTCATGCTGGAGCCCGGGCTCCGGGACGGCGAGGACATCCCGGCCCCCGCCGGCTCCTACGACCAGGGGACCTCCGCCCTGCCCTCCGGTACGGCCAGGACCACCTCCGGCGGCTCCGGCTTCAACGACGCCCCCGCCACCGGCCACGGCGTATGGCGGGACGAACTCGCCCCCGGGGAGACCCGGTTCTACCGTATGCCGGTGGACTGGGGGCAGCAGCTCCTCCTCGACGCGTCCCTCGGCGGGCGGACGTCCGGCGACGGACTGCGGATGACGGTCTTCAACCCGGCCCGCGGCTTCGTCGTCGACGCCGACGCCGCCCGCCCCGGCCGGGCGCTCGCCCTGGCCACCGCCCCCGTCGCCTTCGGCAACCGGACCTCCGGCCGGAACGAGACCGGTGCGATGCGCTTCTCCGGCTGGTACTTCGTCCGGCTGACCCGCGACCGCGACAGCGGCGGTACGGGGGCGGCGGAACGGGTCGCGCTCCGCGTCGCCGTCACCGGGGCCGCCCGCCCCGCGCCGCCGTACGCGGGCGACCCGGTCGCCGCGGGATTCGGGGTCACCGCCGCCGACCGCAGGGCCGCCGGGACCGGGCTGACCGCCCGGGAGAGCGACCGCCGGGACACCCTGCGGACGGTCGCCTTCACCGCCTTCGGACTGGGCACCGCGCTGCTGATCGGACTGGTCGCCTGGACCGTGCTGCTGCGCCGCTCCCTCGCCCGCACCGCGCCCGGCCCGTCCCCCTGGAACTAGCCTCAGGCTCCCTGAGCGCCGCCCCCGGCCGCGGCGGCCGAGCGTTCGACGAACGCCTCCAGCCCGTCCAGGATCCGCTTGAGCCCGAACTCGAAGTGGTCGAAGTCCGGGCCGGAGAAGTCCTCGGAGAGCGCGGCCGTCGCGGGGACCCGCCCGGCCGCCGTGACGCCCTGGATCCGGGCGGCCCCCGTGACATACGAGTCGATCATGACGACCACGGAGACCAGTTCGGGGTCGGGCAGGCCCATGGGCCTGATCCGGGAGATCACCTTCTCCATACCGTCGCCGTCGCCGTCGCCCGGGCCGGGTTTCGGGCGGGACCGGTCGGCCCGGAGCAGCCAGGGGTGGAGCCGGCACCGGGCGAGGCCCTCGCGGGCGAGACACTCCAGGACCGTGCGCCAGTCCGCGCCGGGCCCGTCCGCACAGTCGCCCGTCCACCGGCAGCGGTCCAGCATCAGGTCCACCAACTCGTCCTTGCCCGCCACATACCGGTAGAGCGACATCGTGCCGATGCCCAGTTCCGTGGCGATCCTGCGCATCGAGACGGCGTCCAGACCGTGCGCGTCCGCGATCCGGACCGCTGTTCCGACGATCCGGTCCAGGGTCTGCCCCGGCCTGGGCCCGCGGACGGCTCGCGGGCTCATGTCCCACAGCAGTTCGAGCGTGCGGACGACACCTCTGCTGCCCCTGGTCTCCCCATGGTTTCCCGCCCGGCTCGTCATGGACGTCATGGTAATTCCCGGAAAGGGAACCGGAAACGGTGTGTTCTCGAATATCGCGGTATTGCCGAGCCGATGCGGCGTCGGGTCCGCGATTTCATGGAATTTCCGGGGAGGGCTCCATCGTGCCTCGTGCCGGGCTCAATCGGGGCGCCGCGATCCGTACCCCCGCAGGCCCGCCGGGTGCGACGGCCGCGAGTGGTGCTTGAGGTTTCTGCGAGGCCCCCCGGCAACACTGCTTTCCCGGGAGTTCACCGGGGAAGAGAGTTCTTTCCTGGGCGTAGGGCGTCGAGGAGCGTTCAGGACCGTTCCGTTCTGGAAGGTGGTCTTGGTGAAAGGCATCGTTCTGGCCGGTGGCGCCGGAGCCAGGCTCTATCCGATTACCCACGCGGTATCCAAACAATTACTGCCCGTCGGCGGAAAGCCGATGATCTACTATCCGCTGTCGATTCTCATGCTTGCGGACGTCAGGGACGTCCTCGTCATCACGACGCCCCACGACCTGCCGCGTTTCCGCACACTCCTCGGTGACGGCTCCCGGCTCGGAATGAACATCAGCTATGCGGAGCAGCCCCGGCCGGCCGGTATTGCCGAGGCCCTGCTCATCGGCGCCGGGCACGTCGGCACGGACACGGTCGCGCTGATCCTGGGCGACAACATCTTCCACGGCCCGCGCTTCTCCGATGTGCTGGCGCGGGAATCCCAGGACGTGAAGGGCTGTGTGCTGTTCGGCTACCCGGTGCACGATCCGCAGCGGTACGGGGTCGGGGAGGCCGACGGCGACGGCAGGCTCGTCTCCATCGAGGAGAAGCCCGCACGGCCGCGGTCCAACCGGGCCATCACCGGCCTCTACTTCTACGACGACCGGGCGGTCGACATCGCCAAGGACATCACGCCGTCGGCCCGGGGAGAGCTGGAGATCACCGATGTGAACCGGTTCTACGTCGAGCAGGGCGAGGCCAGGCTCGTCGATCTGGGCCGCGGCTTCGCCTGGCTGGATACGGGCACACCGGAATCCCTGCTCCAGGCCAGCCAGTACGTGGGCACGCTGGAGGAACGCCAGGGATGCCGTATCGCGTGCATCGAGGAGATCGCGCTGCGGATGGGGTTCATCGACGCCGAAGCGTGCCACCGGCTGGGCGAGGAGGCCGGCGGGTCGAGCTACGGGCAGTACGTCATGTCCATCGCCAAGGAGATGAAGGTCTGAGGTCCGGGGGCCGCGGGGATCAGCCGGTGACGATCCTGGCGACCTTCCGGACGTCCTCGACCAACCGTGCCTGGAGCAGTGACGCGTCCTCGCCGACCGGACCGTTCCGGCCGGCGAGGACGGCAGCGGCGAACGCGGCCAGCGCATTGCGCACCTGGTGGTCCGCGGGCATCGCCAGCTCCGTCAGCCGGTCCTGCTGCTGGAGCCGGACCACCGGCTTCAACTGCTCCGGCGGGGTGTACGCCCGCTCGACCGAGAGCCGTCCCTCGCTGCCCCAGAGCGCGTAGCGCGACCGGTAGGAGTGGCGGAACCCGAATTCGAGCTGGGCCGCGACGCCGTCGGGGGCGCACAGCAGGGCCGTGCCCGCCACGTCCACGCCGGTCGCCTCGTCCACCCGCAGGGTCGCCGCCAGCACCTCGGGCTCACCGGACAGATACAGCTGGGCCGTCCGCAGCGGGTAGACACCGACATCCAGCAGAGCGCCGCCGCCGAGGGAGGGGGCGTACCGGAATCCGGTGGGGTCCAGCGGGGGCACCCCGAACGAACCCGACAGGACCTCCAGTTCCCCGATGGCCCCCGCGTCGACGAGCGACCGGACCCCGGCGTGCTGGGAGTGGTGCAGGAACATGAAGTTCTCGGCGAGGGTACGGCGCTGCCGCCGCGCCAGCTCCATCAGCTCGGCGGCCTCCGCCCGGGTCGTGCAGAGCGGCTTCTCGCACAGCACGTGCTTGCCCGCCAGCAGCGCCTCGGCCACGTACTCGAAGTGGAGCGCGGGCGGGAGGGGGACGTACACCGCGTCGATGTCGTCCCGCTCCAGCAGCGCCCGGTAGCCCTGGACGCCGACGCAGCCGAACCGGGCCGCGACCCGTTCCGCCTTGGCGGCGTCACGGCTGGCCACCGCGGTGAGCCGGGCCGCATCGGACGCCGCGATGGCCGGGAGCATCCGGCGCAGCGCGATGTCCGCGCAGCCGAGGACACCCATGCGCACCGGGCCGCCCGCCGTGCCGTCCCGCCCGGTGGGGACAGGACTCACAGCGCCGCCAGTACGTCGTGGAGTGCGCCGATGACCTTGTCCTGCACGGCAGGGTCCAGCGAGGGGTACATCGGCAGCGAGAAGATCTCGTCGGCCACCGCCTCGGTGACCGGCAGGGACCCGGCGGCGTATCCGAGGTGGGCGAAGCCGGTCATGGTGTGGACCGGCCACGGGTAGCTGATGTTCAGCGAGATGTCGTAGCTCTTCAGGGCCTCGATGATCGCGTCGCGCTGCGGATGGCGCACCACGTACACGTAGTAGACGTGGTCGTTGCCCGGCGCGATCGACGGCAGCACCAGATCGGTGTCGGCGAGCCCCTCCGCGTAGCGCCGGGCCACCTCGCGCCGCCCCTCCAGGTAGGTGTCGAGCCTGCGGAGCTTGCGGCGGAGGATCTCGGCGTGCAGTTCGTCCAGCCGGCTGTTGTGCCCCGGTGTCCGGACGACGTAGTAGCGCTCCTCCATGCCGTAGTAGCGCAGCCGCCGGAGATTGGCGTCCACTTCCGGGTCGGAGGTGAGGACGGCGCCGCCGTCGCCGTACGCCCCGAGCACCTTGGTGGGGTAGAAGGAGAACGCGGCCGCGGCCCCCCAGGTACCGGCGAGCTGCCCGTGGCGGCGGGCCCCGTGGGCCTGCGCGCAGTCCTCGAAGACCAGCAGCCCGTGCTCGTCGGCCACGGCCTGCAGGGCGGTCATGTCGACGCACTGGCCGTAGAGATGCACCGGGAGCAGGCATTTGGTGCGCGGGGTGACGGCGGCGGCGATCTGCTCGACGTCCATCAGGTACGTGTCGGGGTGGACGTCGACGAAGACGGGCGTCGCCCCGACCGAGTCGATGGCCACCACGGTCGGCGCCGCGGTGTTGGAGACGGTGATCACCTCGTCGCCCGGGCCCACGCCGATCGCCTGGAGCCCCAGCTTGAGCGCGTTGGTGCCGTTGTCGACGCCCACGGTGTGACCGGCCCCGTGGTAGGCGGCGAACTCCTCCTCGAAGCCGCGTCCGCTGGCGCCGAGCACGAGCTGCCCGGACCGCAGGACGGTCTCGATCGCGTCGTGGATGTCGTCCCGCTCGTTCTCGTACTCGCGCAGGTAGTCCCATACGTAAGTGGTCATGGGCGAGTCACTGTCTCCGCTCGTCTCGGGGGGTACGCCTGGCTGGGGCTCACTGCCGTACGCCGACGAACAGACCGCGGCCGGTCGGATCGCCGGGGAGGTACTCGACGGTGCACCCCGCGTCGGTGAACGCCGCGAGGTACTCGTCCTTGGTGAAGAGGGTGAGCACGTCGACCTCGGTGAACTCCTTGATGCCGTCGCGGTCGCCGACCAGGAAGCGCACCTCCATCCTGGTCGCGCGGCCCTGGAGGGTCGAATGCGAGATCCGGGCCACGGTACGGCCGTTCTCCCGGCCGAGGTCACCCGCGACATAGCCTTCGACATGGTCCTCGGGGAACCACCACGGTTCGATGACGAGCACCCCGCCCGGCCGCAGATGGCCGGCCATCGACCGCACCGCGTCCCGCATATCGGACACCGTGCCCAGATAGCCGATGGCGCAGAACATGCACACGACCGCGTCGAAGGTGCGGCCGAGGTCGAAGGCGCGCATATCGCCCGGGTGCACGGTCACGTCCGGCAGCCGCTGATGCGCCAGCTCCCGCATGGGATCCGCGATCTCCAGGCCCTCGGTGTGCTTGAACAGCGCTTCGAACGTCTCCAGATGAGCCCCGGTGCCGCAGGCCACGTCGAGCAGGGAGTCCGCCTCCGGACACCGCGTCCGCACCAGTTCCGTGACATAGGCGGCCTCCGCGGGCCAGTCCTTGCCCCGGCTGCGGTAGAAGATCTCGTAGACCTCCGCCAGCTCCTGTCCGTACATCTGCTCTCCTGTCGAGGTCGGTCGAAGGGCGCCCGGTCACTCGTCGACCATGGCGACCGCCCTGGTCCAGCCCGCGCCCGCGCCCGCGATCTTCACGGGGAAGCACACGACGGTGAACCCGTACGGCGCGGGCAGGGCATCGAGGTTCGCCAGGCGTTCGACCTGGCAGTACTCCCGGTCGCGGCCGGTGAAGTGGGCGGGCCACAGCACCGAACGGTCACCCGTGCGCCGGTAGCGGTCGATGATGTCGGTGAACGGGGCGTCCAGGCTGAACGCGTCCGTCCCGATCACCCGCACCCCCAGATCCAGCAGCAGTTCCACGGCCGGCCCGTCCAGCCCGGCGAACTCGGTGAAGTACTCCGGGGTGCCCGCCCGCGCCGAGGCGCCGGTGTTCAGCAGGACGATGTCCAGCGGCGCCGGGGTGCGGCCGATCCGCCCGAACTCCTTCTCCAGCCGCTCCGGGCCGACGGCACCGGTCGGCGCGTCGGTGAGGTCGAGCACGATGCCCGGATTGCAGAACCACTCCAGCGGCATCCGGTCGATGTGCTTCGGTACGCCGTCGCCGTACCCGGCCCGGGAGCCGTAGTGCGAGGGCGCGTCGACATGCGTGCCGGTGTGCGAGGTCAGGGTCAGCCGGTCGAGCGACAGGAACTCCCCGTCCGGCAGTTCGTCCGGGTCGAAGTCGATCCCGAAGTGCGTCCGCATCTCCGCGCTCATGTGCTCCGCCCCCTCCCGGGGCGACAGCACCTCGTGGACGACGGGATCGGGTTCGTAAGAAGTGGCGTCCACCGCCGATGACAGGTCGATCAACCGCACAGGGACCTCCCACTGCTGATGCGTACCGCCTGCGCCGACGGAGCAGATCGTGCTCGGTGCGAACGGAGAAACGCTCAAACTTCGCTCGGTTCCCGCGCGTCGCGTTCGAGCCGATGGCGAACGCTGTCGGGAATCGTTCGCAGGTACCCCCTGTTCGGACCCGAACGGGACCAGCCTGAGGAGGACGCGATGGCAGTGACCACGGGGATCTCGTCGTCGGTCGAGTCCGTCTATGCCGAAGTGCAACAGTTCTACGCCCGCCACATGCATCTGCTGGATGCCGGGGACGGCGAGGGCTGGGCGCTGACCTTCACCGAGGACGGCTCGTTCGCGCCGCCCTCGCTGCCGGAGCCCGTCGTGGGCCGCGACGCCCTGGCCGAAGGGGTCAACAAGGCCGCTGCTGCGCTGACCGAGGCCGGCGAGGTGCACCGGCATCTGCTGAGCATGGTGGCGGTCGAGCACGGCGCGGACGGCGAACTGAGCGTCCGCTCGTACGCGCAGATCATCGCCACGCCCCGCGGCGGCAGCCCCCGGCTCCATCTGATGTGCGTCTGCGACGACGTGCTGGTCCGGGTGGACGGCGAACTGAAGGTGCGTGAGCGCCGGGTCACGCGGGACGACCGGCAGCCGTGACCCCGCAGCCGGAAGAGGCGGGGCGGTCGAGGGCAGCGAGAGAGGGACGGCGTCATGACCCCGAGTGATACGAGCCGGTCAGGAACGGTCGCCGTACTGGGCGCGACCGGCGGCATCGGACGACAGGTGAGCGCGGTGTTCTCGCGCGCGGGACACGAGGTCCTCGGCGTGGCCCGGCACCCCGCGCCGCACGCCGCCCACCACCCCTTCGTCCCGCTGGACGTGGCGGCGGCGGACCCGGCGGAGACCGCCGCGCTCCTCGCCGCGCGGAAGGTGGAGCTGGTGGTCAACGCCACGGGCGGCTGGGCGGTCACCGAGGAGGCGATGCACCACGCCCATGTGCGGCTGGTGGACCGGATGCTCGCCGCGGTCGCGGCACTGCCCACCCGGCCACGCGTCGTCCATATCGGCAGTATCCACGAGTACGGTTTCGTACCGCCCGGCACCGCCATCGACGAAACGCTGGCGACCGATCCGAGCACCCCGTACGCCCGGACGAAACTCGCCGGCTCGCAGGCCGTGCTGGAGGCGGCCCGCGCCGGGGACGTCGACGGAGTCGTGCTGCGCGCCGTCAACGTCTGCGGGCCCTACCCGTCGGGGGCGAGCTTCCTGGGCGCCGTGCTGCAGCGGCTGCGCGCGGTGGCGCCGGGGGAGCGGCTGGAGCTGATGATCGCGGACGCCGCCCGCGACTACATCGACGTGCGCGACGTCGCCTCGGCGGTCCTGCGGGCCGCGGACGGGGCGGACTCCGGTGCCGTGTTCAACATCGGGCGCGGTGAGGCACCGACGATGCGGGACCTGGTGACGACCCTCGTCGACGTCGCCGGATTCCCGCCCGAAACCATCAAGGAGACCGGCGGGCCGGTGGAGAGCAAAGGCGGCGGCTGGACGAAGGCCGACATCCGCCGTGCGGAACGGGTGCTGGGCTGGCGCCCCGCCATCGGTCTGCGCGACTCCCTGCGCGATATGTGGGAGGCGCGGGATTGACCCGCGCCCCCGCGCCCCACCGTTCGCCGACGAGCGTTTTCATCCCCCACGAGCTGAGAGGTGTGTGCGATGAGTGAACTCACCCTGCCGGACCTGGTCGAGATCTTCCGGCAGTGCGCCGGCGAGGCGGAGGGAGCCGATCTGCAGAGCGACGACGTCGGGGACAGGGAGCTGGCGGCCCTCGGCTACGATTCGCTCGCCCTGCTGGAGGCGATCAGCCATGTCGAGCGGAAGTACGCGATCGGCATGCCGGACGCGGAGACCCGGATCCGGACGCTGAACGAATTCCTCGACGAGGCCAACGAACAACTGACCCGGCAGCCCTGAAACCGCCGCCCTTCCCGTCCCCGACCCCGTCCCCTCGGTCCCGTTCGGTCCGCTGGTCCGCTGGTCCGCTGGTCCGCTGGTCCGCTGGTCCGCCGGTCAGCCGGCGGACCTGACACCGACGAAGAGGCCGCGGCCTGCGGGCTCGACGGGGATGTAGTCGACGCCGAAACCGGCGGCCGTGAAAGCGGCCTCGTACTGCGCCCGGGAGAACAGGCCGATCAGGTGCGTCTCATGGAAGTGCCGGACCCCCGACGCACCGTCGGCCACCAGATAGTGCACCTGCATCCGGGACGCCGCCCCCTCCCGTACCGAATGGGAGACCCGCGAAACGGTCCGCTCCCCGACGGTCACCGTGCCCCCAGCGACATGGCCGTGCCGGTACGTCTCGGGGAACCACCACGGGTCGACGGCCAGCACCCCGCCGGGACGCAGATGCCGTGCGAACCGGCGCACCGCGCCGACCAGCGCCGACTCGTCGAGCAGATAGCCGATGGAGCCGAACATGCAGGTGATGACGTCATAGGTGCGGCCGAGTTCGAAGTCCCGCATATCGCCCACGTGTACGGGGACATGAGGCAGCGCGGCCTGCGCGAAGCGGGCCATCGGCTCGGACAGTTCCAGACCGGCCACCTCGTCGAACAGCTCGTCGAAGCAGCGCAGATGCGCTCCGGTGCCGCAGGCCACGTCGAGCAGGGAGGCCGCCTCCGGCCTGCGCTTTCTCACCTGCCGCTCGACCTCGGCCGCCTCCTGCAGATAGTCCTTGCCGCGGCCTCGGTGGATCAGTTCGTAGATCTCGGCGAGTTCGGCTCCGTACACGGCGACCTCATTCGATACGCGCCCGGCAGGGACGGGGGTCCGGAAGCACCGATCGTCGGGCGGTCTGCTAGAAGAACGCCGGAGACCCGCTGGACGTACGGGGCGCCCGGGCCCGCGGGGGCGGCCGGGTGTGCTGTCGAGCGGGGTTCGACTCCGCTTTGCCACGGTCGGGGGACCAGGCAACCGCGGCACAGGTTGGAGTCCCTCCGTGAGCACAGAGGTGAGCACAGGCAGGACCACCGGCGAGAAGCACCCGGGCGCGGCGCGCGGCGGTCCCGGCGGTGCGTCCGGCGGCGGCAGCGGTGGTGAGGGTGCCGGGCCGCCGTCCGGTGAGACCGCCGCGCTCCTGGCCGAGCTGCGCCGCTATCTGGACCTGGCGCCCCAGCTCAGCCTGCCGCCGCGGGCGTTCACCTCGCCCGAGCTGTACGAACTCGAACGCACCCGCGTCTTCGGCCGCTCCTGGGTGCTCATCGCCCACCGCGACGACCTCGCCGAACCGAACAGCTATGTGTCGGTCGACGTCGCGGGCGAGCAGGTGGTCGTCACCCGCGATGCGGACGGGGTGCTGCACGGCCTGTCACCGATCTGCCGGCACCGGATGATGCCGCTCGTCGAACCCGGCACCGCCGGCACCGCCGAATCCTTCACCTGCCGGTACCACCTGTGGCGGTACGGACTCGACGGCCGGCTCATCGGCGCCACCCATATGCGCAAGAACCCCGACTTCGACCCCGCGCGCTGCCGGCTGCCCGCCTTCGCGGTGGAGGAGTGGCACGGCTTCGTGTACGTGAACCTCGACGCGACCGCCGCCCCCCTCACCCCCCAGCTGGCCCGGATCTCGGCGGATCTCACGAACTACCGGCTCGACGACATGGCGCAGCTCGGGTCCTGGAGCGAGGAGTGGGCCTGCAACTGGAAGGTCGCCGTCGAGAACGCCCACGAGAACTACCACGTGATGGGCTTCCACCCGGAGACCCTCCAGCCGTCGACGCCCGGCGGGTCCGATACGGACGTACGGGTCGACTCCCCGTGGGCCCTGCGGCTGCTGATCCCCTTCGCCCAGCCGGTGGAGACCTACGCCCTGCCGCTGACCGCCGAGGAGAAGGCCCATATGTACGGGTTCTTCGTCTTCCCCGGGGCGAGCCTGGCCGCGGCGGGCGAAATGATCATCTGGCTCAGTCTGATCCCGCAGACGATCGACCGGACGCTGGTCCGCGGCGGGATCCTCGTACCCCGTGCCGCGCTGGAAGGCGGCGACCTCGACGAGATGCGCCGCCAGGCCGAATCGTACGCGGGCATGATCAACCGCGAGGACCGGGACGGCCTCGAAGCCGTCCAGCGGGGGGTCGGGTCGCGCTTCGCGGGCCGCGGCCATCTGAGCCCCAAGGAACCCGGTGTCGTGGCCTTCTACCAGAGCCTGGCCAGGGCCCTGCTGCGCGGTGACGACGACTGGCCGGGAGGCCTGTGAGCCCGTCGGCCGCAGCCGTACACCAAGACGATCGCCGCACCGCACATCACTTCGAGGAGAGGGCTTCCACCATGCTGAGTTGTCGGATCTGCCGCGGTCGGCTGCACGAGTTCATGGACTTCGGCCAGCAGCCGCTCTCCAGCGGACTCCTGGATCCCGAGTACCTCGGTGACGAGTTCTTCTTCCGGCTGGCCGTCGGTGTGTGCGGTGACTGCACCATGGTCCAGCTCACCGAGGAAGTGCCGCGCCATCTGATGTTCAACTCCCACTACCCGTATCTGTCGTCCGGGTCCTCCGTGATGCGCAGGCACTTCGAGGCGACCGCGCAGCACTTCCTGGAGACCGAACTCGACGGGAAGGACTCCTTCCTGGTCGAGCTGGGCTGCAACGACGGCGTCATGCTCCGCACCGTGGCCGAGGCCGGGGTCCGGCACCTGGGCGTCGAACCGTCGCAGAGCGTCGCCGACCTGGCGCACCGCCAGGGCATCCGCGTCATCACCGAGTTCTTCCAGGAGTCGACGGCGACCGACATCCGCAAAGCCGAAGGGCATGCGCAGGTCATCTTCGCCGCCAACACGATCTGCCACATCCCCTACCTGGACTCCATCTTCAAGGGAGTCGACGCTCTGCTCGCGCCGGACGGAGTGTTCGTCTTCGAGGACCCGTACCTCGCCGACATCGTCGACCTCGCGGCCTTCGACCAGATCTACGACGAGCACTACTACTTCTTCTCCGTGTCCTCCGTGAGCGCCATGGCCGAGCGGTTCGGCTTCGAACTGGTCGACGTGGAGCGGCTGCCCGTGCACGGCGGCGAGGTCCGCTACACCATCGCCCGCGCGGGGCGGCGCACACCCGCCCCCGCGGTTGCGGAGCTGCTGAGCCGGGAGCGGGAGCGCGGTCTCTCGGAGCTCGCGAACCTCCAGGGGTTCGTCGGCCGGGTGGAGCGCGCCCGGGACGAGCTGGTCTCCCTGCTCCGCACGCTGCGGGCCGACGGCCGTACGGTCGTCGGGTACGGGGCCACGGCCAAGAGCGCCACCGTGGCCAACTACTGCGGTATCGGGCCCGACCTGGTCTCGTTCATCTCCGACACCACCCCCAACAAGCAGGGGCGGCTGACACCGGGCTCGCATATACCGGTGCGTTCGCGCGGGGAGTTCGAGAACCCCTTCCCCGACTACGCCGTGCTCTTCGCCTGGAACCACGCCGAGGAGATCATCGCCAAGGAACAGCAGTTCCGGGACTCCGGCGGCAAGTGGATCCTCTACGTCCCGGACGTCCGAGTGGTGTGACGGACCCGCGCTCCCGGTCCCGACCACGCCGCAGAACGCCGGCAGAACGCCGGCAGAACGCCAGCAGAAGAAGGGTGCCCGATGAGGGTCCTGTTCACCACACACACCGCGAAGTCCCATCTGTTCGCGCAGGTCACGCTGGCGTGGGCGCTTCGGGCAGCCGGTCACGAGGTCCAGATGGCGGGCCAGCCGGACCTCGCCGCCGACATCACGGGCACCGGCCTGACCGCCGTCACGGCCGGTGCCGCGCTCGACCTGATGGCACAGCTCGAATCGTACGAAGCGAATGAAACGAACGAAGCGTCCGACGGGTCCGACGGGAGCGCCGACCACGCGTCCCAGGACCCCGGGGGATGGGACGAGGCGGGCGGCGCGGACGACTACCGCGCCGTCGCCGAACGCTTCGAATACTGGACGGACATGACCGAGATCCGCCCGGAGAAGCTGTCCTACGAGTACATGCACGGCATCTTCACCGCCATGACCACGCACGTCTTCCAGCAGTACTCCGCCCCGGCGATGGTCGACGAACTGGTCCGCCACGCCCGCTGGTGGCAGCCGGACCTGGTCGTCTGGGACCCGCTCACCTTCGCCGGGCCCGTCGCGGCCCGGGCCAGCGGCGCCGCCCATGTCCGGCTCCTCTTCGGACTGGACCTCATCGGCCGGATGCGGGAGCCCTACCTCGAAGCGGTCCGCCGGCTGCCCCCGGGCCGCCGGGAGGACCCCATGGAGGAGTGGCTGGGCTGGACCATGCGGCAGTACGGCGGGGAGTTCGGCGAGGATCTCGTCGTCGGGCAGCGCACCGTCGACCCGCTGCCGCCGTCCCTGCGGTTCCCGGTCGGGGTGGACCGCATACCGATGCGGATGGTGACCCACAACGGCAGCTCCGTCCTCCCCGCCTGGCTTCGCGAACCGCAGACCCGCAGGCGGATCTGCCTGACCCTCGGCGTCTCGCACCGCGAACTGCTCGGCGCCGACCGGGTGCCGCTCGACGAGGTGTTCGCGGCCGTCGCCGGAGTGGACGCCGAGGTGGTGGCCACCCTGAACAAGGCCCAGCTCGCCTCCGTCACCGAGATACCCGACAACGTCCGCGTCGTGGACTTCGTCCCGCTGGAGACGCTGCTGCCCAGCTGCTCCGCGGTGATCCACCACGGCGGCGCGGGCACCTTCAACACCGCCCTGAGCTGCGGGGTGCCCCAGCTGATCCTGCCCGACGGGGTGTGGGACACCGACCACAAGGCGCGCCTGCTGGAGGAGCGCGGAGCCGGGCTCCGGGTCGCGGAGCCGGAACGGGCCGACGCCGGGATGCTGCGCGGCATGCTCCGGCGGCTGCTGGAGGAACGCTCCTTCGCCGACGCCGCCGCCGCACTGCGCCGGGAGTCGAGGGAGCTGCCCGCCCCCGGCGCTGTCGTACCGGTACTCGAAGAGCTGGCGGCGGCCCGGCACGGCGCCGGGCCGGAGCCCGTACAGAACTGACGGCCCCGGACGCACCGGACGCACCGGGATCACCGGGATCACCGACAAAAAGACAAGAAGACGGGGGAGTGGCAGTGAAGGATTTCTCGCGCCGTGGATTCCTGGCGAGCGGCGCCGCGGCGGGCGGTGCCGTGGCACTGAGCGGTGCCGGTACGGCGGTGGCGGCGGAGACCCGTGCCGGTACGGCGGCGGAGACCGGGGCCGGTGACTGCCTTCCGGTGCCCCCGGCCAAGGACATCCGGCCGGACGATCCGCGCTACGCCGAACTGAACGCCAGAGGCTACAACGGCCGCTTCTCCGGACGTCCGGAGTCCATCCGCATCGTCCACCGCGCCGACCATGTGGTCGAAGCGGTGGACGAGGCACTGCGGACGGGCAGACGCATCGCCGTCCGCAGCGGAGGACACTGCTTCGAGGACTTCGTCGACGACCCCGCCGTACAGCTCGTCGTCGACGTCTCCGAGATGAAGTCCGTCCGCTACGACCCGGCGCACCGCGCCTTCGCCGTCGAGTCCGGCGCGACGCTCGGTGATGTGTACCGCAGCCTCTATCTGGGCTGGGGCGTCACCGTACCGGCGGGCGCCTGCCCCGGCGTCGGCGCGGGCGGCCATTTCGCGGGCGGCGGCTACGGCGGGCTCTCCCGCCGGTACGGCTTCGTCGCGGACCATCTGTACGGCGTCGAGGTGGTCGTCGCCGGGCGGGACGGGCGGGCGCGTCTGGTGCGGGCCACCCGTGACCCCGCCGACCCCCACCACGACCTTTGGTGGGCCCACACCGGCGGGGGCGGCGGAAACTTCGGCATCGTCACCCGCTATCTGATGCGTTCACCCGGCGCGCGCGGCGCCGATCCCACCACCCTGCTGCCCCGGCCCCCGGCGACGATACGTTCCACCACCATCGGCTGGTCGTGGGCGGACATGACCGAGTCCGCGTTCGTACGGATCCTGCGCAACCACGGCAGCTGGCACGAGAGGGAGTCCGGCCCCGGCTCCCGGTACGCGCCGCTCAGCAGCTGGTTCGTCCTCAACCACCGGGCGGCGGGCCGGTTCACCCTCGTGGCCAGCGTGGACGGCTCCCTGCCGGACGGCGGGAAGCTCCTCGGCGAGTACGCGGCCGCAATCACCGCGGACACCGGCGTACGCCACGAGACCGAGGAATCCACCGCGCTGTGGATGAAGTCCACGCTGACCGCCGACCCGTACGCAGGCGGCCGCTACCCCTTCAAGTCCAAGGCCGGGCTGCTGCGCACGGCCTGGACGGAGACCCAGATCCGTACCCTCCACCGCCATCTGAACCGGGGCGGCGACGAGCACCAGGCGTCGGCCGTCTATCTCTCCACCCTCGGCGGCAGGATCAACACGGTCCCGGCGTCCGCCACCGCGATCCCGCACCGCGACTGCCTGTTCAGCGCCACGTACGAAACCTCGTGGTGGCCCGGCGTGTCCGGCGACGCGCAACTGGCCTGGGTGCGCGAACTGTACCGGGACGTGTACGCGGACACCGGCGGTGTCCCCGTGCCCGGCGCTGCCCACGGCGGCGCCTACATCAACTACCCGGACGCCGATCTGGCCGATCCCCGCTGGAACACCTCCGGGGTGCCGTGGCACGCCTTCTACTACCGGGACAACTATCCGCGGCTCCAGCGGGTCAAGGCGCGGTGGGATCCCGGGAACGTGTTCCGCCACGCGCTGTCCGTCCGGCCCCCGGGCCGCTGACCCGCGGGCGGTCCGGCCCGGCTCCCGGGCCGCCGGCCCCGGGCCCTGTCGTTCACACGAGGGCCTCCAGCCGCCCGACCAGCGCGGCGGGAGACGGCATCGCCGCCGTCTCGTCGCGGACCTCGGCCGCGGCCCGGCGCATTCCGTCGTCCTCCAGCAGGGCCCGGAACTCCGCCGTGCCGACGGTCTCGGCCGCCGCCCCGACCGCGATGCCCCGCTCGACGACCGCCCGCTCGTTGTCCTTCTGGTCGGGGCTGAGCGGCATCACGCACTGCGGCACCCCGAGGGCCATCGCCACCGCCGTGGTGCCCGACCCGCCGTGGTGGATCAGCCCGCCGCAGACCGCCAGCAGCGGCGCCAGGGGAAGCCAGTCCACCGTCGTCACATTGGGCGGCAGTTCCCCCAGGAGCGACGGGTCGCCGCCGCCCAGGGTGACGACGAACTCGGCATCCGTGTCCGCCGCCGCGGCGACCAGCGGCGCCAGCACGGCAAGCCCGCCCCACAGGCCCGCGATGGAACCCAGCGTGACCGCTATCCGCGGCCGCCGCGGCGGCTCCAGCAGCCAGCCGGGCAGTTCGCCGTTGCCGTTGTACGGCACATAGCGCACCGGTACGTCGTCGGCCCCGCGCACCTGCTCCGGAAGCAGCTCCAGCAGGCTCCGCGGCATCGAGTTGAGCCGGATACCGGGCGCCGGCTCCGGCGCGACGCCGTGCCGCAGATAGTGCTCCTTCATATGGTCGCGCAGCAGACCGTCGATGCGCGGCGCGCTGTCGGCCGGCCCGGTGACCACGGATACCGCGGGCACTCCGAGCGCCCCCGCCGCCAGCGGCCCGGCACCCTGCAGCGGCGAGTGGACGATCAGATCGGGGGACCAGCTCCGGGCCACCTCCAGCACCCGGTCGACGGTGACGCCCGAGACCTTCGCGAAGAGCGCGGAGACGAACTCGTCGCCGCCGTCGACGCTGAAGTCGATCTCCTCGGGCCGGAACACCGTCGCATAGTCGAGCCCGGGGGTCACATCGACGACGTTGACGCCCGCGGCGGCCACCGAGCCGACGTCCCCGCCCTGGGCGTAGAGCACCTCGTGACCCGATGCGGTCAGCGCGTGCGCCAGGGGCACGGTGGGGAAGATATGCCCCAGCCCGGGGGAGCTGACGAACAGAACGCGCATGGGAACTCCTCGCGTCACCAGAAGGATGAGGTCGGTGAAGCCCACCCTCCACCCGGGTCCTTGAAGGCGCGCGGAGCCTGGTTGAAGCGGCCTTCCGACCGGGCCTCGCCCAGCCGTCCGGGCACTTTCGAGCGTCCTTCGACACCCGGCTGCGAAGGTCGGTGCCCCCAGCGAGCCGAAGGACTGCCTTGTCAGATGGAGATCATCGGGAACGGGTTCCTCGCACGACACCTCGCACCGCTCTCGGCCGAGCACCCCGGGGCCACCGTGCTGGCCGCGGGCGTGCCCACGCATCCGCTGCCCGACGCCGAACACCGCCGTGAGACCGCTCTCGTCGACGACACGATCCGGCACTGCCTGGGGCAGGACCGGATGCTCGTGTTCTTCTCCACCGTCAGCATGTACGGCGGCCCCGGCGGACCGGGCGACGAGGACGGCCCACCGGCCGCCTCCACCCGCTACGGCCAGCACAAGCTGGACCTCGAACGGACGATCAAGGCCTCCGGGGTCCGCCATCTCATCCTGCGGCTCGGCTATGTGCTGGGCCCGGACGAACCCGCGTTCCGCCTCCTCACCGCGCTCGTCGCCCAGGTGCTGGCCGGCCGGGTGCGGGTCCAGCGCGGGGCCCGCCGGGACATGCTCCACGTGGCGGACTTCGTCACCGTCGTCGACGCACTGCTCCGTACCGGTGTGTGCGACGAGACCGTGAACCTCGCCTCCGGGGACTGCGTGGAGGTGGCCACCGTCGTACGGCACCTCGAACGGCGCCTCGGGGTCTCGGCCCGCTGGCAGGTCTCCGACGACAGCATCGAACACTGCCCCTCGGTACGGAAACTGCGGCGGCTGGTTCCCGAGGTAGACCGGCTGGGATTCGGGCCGGGCTACCACCGGACCGCCATCGACCGATATCTGGAGGCGGCGCGCCCCGCGGACGTCGTCCGGACGGGAAGGACGGAACAGCCATGACGGAACAGGCCGGCAGTACGGGCGGGGCCCTGGCGGGAGGCCTCACCGAGCCCGTCACCCCCGAGGGCCGCACCCTGCTGGAGATACTGGGCAGACATCTGCCGGGCATGGCGTCCGGCGCCGGTGAGCACGACCGCAACGGCACCTTCCCCCTCGACCTCGTCCGGAGCCTGGGCGCCGACGGTGTACTCGCCGCGACCGTGCCCGTCGAATTCGGCGGACTGGGCGTGAGCAGCGTCCACGACGTATGCCTCGCAGTGAAACGGATCGCGGAGGCCGACGCGTCCGTCGCGCTGTCGCTGCACATGCAGTTCAGCCGCGGGATCACCATGTCGTACGAGCGTGAGCACGGCACCGACACCGGGCGCCCCCTCGCCGAACGGCTGCTCCGGCTGATGGGTACCGAGAAGGCCCTGATCAGCGGCGCCCTGAAGGATGCGGGCGGCACCACCGAACTGGTCCCGGCGGCCGACGGCGGCTGGCGGCTGACGGGACGGAAGATCCTGGTCAGCATGGCCCCGTACGCCACGCACTTCGTCGTCGCCGCGCAGACCCGCCCCACCTCCGGCCCCCCGCTGACGGCGTCCGCCTTCCTGCCCGCCGACTCCCTCGGCCTGAAGGCGCCGGACAACTGGAACGGCATGGGCATGCGGGCCTCCGCCAGTACCGAGGTCCTCTTCCAGGACTGTCCCGTCCCGGCGGCCGACGTCTTCCTGCGGGGACCGGTCGGCGTCCGCAGCGACGCCGCGATGGCGGGCCAGACCGTCAGCTCCATCGGACTGCTCGGTGTGTACGCGGGTATCGCCCAGGCGGCCCGCGACTTCACCGTCGCGGGCACCGCCCGGCGCCGCGGCGAGCCCGCCGCCGCGGTCCGCACCCTGATCGCCGAACTCGACGTGAAGCTCTACACGCTGCGTACCGCCCTCGCGGCGGCACTGGCCAACGCCGACCACTACGCGTACCGGGCGACGGACGACCCCGACGAGCGCGGGCGGCTGATGATGGCCCCCTTCCAGTACGCGAAGCTCATCGTCAACCGCACGGCGGCGAGCATCGTCGAGGACTGTATGACCCTGGTCGGCGGGGCCTCGTTCACCGCCAACCACCCCCTGTCCCGGCACTACCGCGATGTCCGCGCGGGCTGGTTCATGCAGCCCTTCACCTACGCCGACGCCGTCGACCACCTGAGCGCGCACGCGCTCGGCACGGACGTCGCGGGCGCCGCGTCATGAGCGGTACGGACGCCGGAACAGCCGGAACAGCCGGAACAGCCGGAGCGGGAGCGGGCGGGGACCGGCAGCACGTCGACGCCCTGGTCCGGATGTCGAACCTGGTCACCCCGATGGCGCTGAGGGTCGCGGCGACCCTGCGGCTCGTCGACCATCTGCGGGCGGGCGCCACCAGCGCCGACGCGCTCGCCGATGCCACCGGAGCGGACGCCGACGCGCTGGCCCGCCTGATGCGGCACCTGGCCGCGGCCGGAGTCCTGGAGGAGCCGGAACCCGGCCACTACGCTCCGACCGGCCTCGGGGACCTGCTCGCCGACGACCATCCGTCGCGCCAGCGCTCCTGGCTGGACCTGGACCAGGCGGTCGGCCGCGCGGATCTGACCTTCCTCGGTCTGCGGGAGGCGGTCCGTACCGGGCGGCCGCAGTACGAGGCCCGCTACGGCAAACCGTTCTGGACCGATCTGTCCGAGGACGACGGCCTCGGTGCCTCCTTCGACGCCCTGATGACCACCCGGGAGGACACGGCCTTCGCCGCCCCCGTCGCCGCCTACGACTGGACCCGGGCCCGGCATGTCCTCGACGTCGGCGGCGCCCCCGGCGGCCTGCTCACTGCGATCCTGCGGGCCGCGCCCGAGGCGCACGGCACCCTGCTCGACCTGCCGGGGGCGGCGGCGCGGACGCGCGAACGCATCGCGGCGAACGGGATGGACGAACGTATCGACGTCGTCGGCGGTGACTTCTTCGACGAACTGCCGGTGACCGCCGATGTCGTGGTGCTGTCGTTCACCCTCCTCAACTGGTCCGATCCGGACGCGCTGCGGATCCTGGGGCGCTGCCGTGACGCCCTGCGCCCCGGTGGGCGGATCGTCCTGCTGGAGCGGGCGGAGGCACCGTCCGGCGGGACGCGGACGTCCGACCTGTACTTCAGCGTGCTGGACATGCGCATGCTGGTGTTCCTCGGCGGGCGGGTCCGCACCGACCGGGAGTGGGCCGATCTGGCCGCCGCCGCCGGCCTCGACATCGTCGGGAAGACCGGACCCCTGGTATCGCCCAATGTGCCGCTGGACTCCTGCCTCTGGGAGCTGGCACCGCGCTGAGCCCGTCCGCACCACCACCGCCGACCATCGGAACCGAGGGTTCCAGGAGCCGAGAGGGATGTCCCAGTGGCAGAACGTATCGTCACGTCGAAGGACGTGGAGCTGTGGAGCGAGGACTTCGGCGACCCCGCCGACCCCGCACTGCTCCTGGTCGCGGGCGGGAACCTGACCGCGCTGAGCTGGCCCACCGAGTTCGTCGAACGGCTCGCCGCCGGTGGACTGCACGTGATCCGTTACGACCACTGGGGGGTGGGCCGCTCCACCGGCTGGGACCCGGCCGAGCGCCCGTACGGATATCTCCAGCTCGCCGCCGACGCGGTCGCGGTCCTCGACGGCTGGCAGATCGAACGGGCCCACTTCGTCGGCATGTCGATGGGTGCCGTCCTGTGCCAGCTCGTCGCGCTGGACCATCCGCAGCGGATGCTGAGCATGTCGATGATGCTGAGCGGTGCGCTCGACGTCGACTTCCCCGGCAATATCCGCCGCGCCTTCGCCAAGGAGCCCTCCGTCGACGGTCTTCCGCTGCCGCAGGAACGGTTCCTGGAGGCGCTCGCCGTCATGAACGAGGACGTCGACGGGCCGGAGGCGGAAGTGGACCGGCGGGTGCGCCGGTGGAAGCTGTTCTCGGGGGACGCGGTCCCCTTCGGCGAGGCCGACTTCCGGCGGTGGGAGCAGCAGGCCATCGACCACTCGGGCTCCCTCGGTGAACCGCAGTCGCACTACGCGGTGCAGCCGCCGCCGCGCGAGCGCGCCCCCGAGCTGCGCGACGTCCGCGTCCCCGCCCAGGTGATCCAGGCCGGCGAGGACCCGATCGCCCCGCCGCCGCACGGCCGCCACCTGGCCGATCTGATCCCGGGCGCGGAGCTGGTGGAGATCGAAGGCATGGGGCACGCGCTGCCGGTCTCGGTGCACGGCCCGCTCGCCGACGCCGTCCTCCGGCACGTGCTCCGGCACGGGTGAAGGACGCGGGGGTACGGGCAGCGGCGCCGCTGCCCGTACCCCCGCTCCGTAGCAGACCCGCGCCCGGCGCGAGACCCGGGTGGAAGCCGACGGCCGTGGCGCGTCAGCCGGACAGATCGAAGCGGGGCTCCTCGTTCCGGCTGCGCTTGACCTCGTAGAAGCCCGGCACCGTGGCCATGAGGAGAAAACCGTCCCACAGCTGGCCAGCCAGTTCACCGGTGGGAGCGGGCGAGACGACCGGACCGAAGAATCCGACCCGTTCACCGCCGGGCCCGGCGACCGACACCACCGGGGTGCCGATATCGCCGCCGGCCAGGGCGACGGCCTCCGCGTGCGAGGAGCGGATCGCCTCGTCGTAGTCGGTGGACCCGGCGACCTCCGCCAGCTCCTCGGGGAGTCCGGCGTCCGCCAGCGCCCCCGTGAGGTTCCCCCAGTCCTCCTGGAGGTGGAAGCGGGTGCCCAGGGCCGTGAAGAGGTCACCGAGCGCCTGCTGCCCGAACCGCTCCTCCACCGCGGCGCACAGGCGCACCGGCGCCCACATGTAGTCCTCCCACTCGCCCTCGGGGTTGTCGTCCCGGTGCTCGTTGAGCACCGACAGACTCATCACCCGCCAGCGGATGGTCACCGGCCGCACCTTGGCGACCTCCACCAGCCACCGCGAGGAGATCCACGTGTACGGGCACACGGGGTCGAACCAGAAGTCGACGGTTCGCTGCTCGGTCATCGGTTCGGCTCCTCGTACGTTCTCGTGCCGGGTCGTCTCTTCCGGTCCCGCCGGGCCCGGTCCGGGAGGAACTCCCTACGGGCGCCAGCCGTCCGGCTCGGGCCACGGCTCACCGAGCTGCCGGTAGGTGCTCTGGTACTCCGGCCAGTCGCGGTGGTCCCTGATCTTGCCGTCGACGATACGCAGCAAATGGATCTGCTCACCGGCGAAGCGGCGGCCGGTCGGCGCGAAACCCACCATGTGTCCGATCTGCCTGCCGTGGAGCACCAGGTACGCCCGTACCCAGTCGCCCCGTTCCTCGATTTTGACCTCCTCCAGGTGAGCGTCCTCGGAGAAGGTCATCCGCACCCAGGCCACCGCCTTCGCGAAGGCCTGGGGGCCCTCGCCGATGCCGTGCTCGATGGTGGCCGGATTCAGATACTCGGGGTGGATGAACTCGTGTACGTCGTCGGTGCTGCCCGTGTTGTACGCCTTGACCATCCGCCGTACGGCTTCGACGTTCTGACTCATCGCGCGCCTCCGGATCTCGGTGTGCTCGTCACCGACGAGCATCCCAACACCGCGATCGGCAGGGGATCGACGTTCGCTCGACCCTCCGCTCCACGGCGGCTCGACCCTTTACCGCTCTGCCGGCGCCCCCGGTCCAGGGGCTGTTGAGCGGGCTGCGAGAGACGACGCCCACGTTGGACGACGCCACAGGGTCAGAGCCCGACGTCGCACGTGAGAAGAGGCGATGAGATGCAACCGAACGACCTTGATCCCACCGGGAGCGGGGTGGTCACCTTCGTCAACAGGTTCACGGTGCACACCTCGGCGGAGGAGTTCGAGAAGGCCTTCGCCGAGACCGGACGGTACCTGGCGGATCGTGACGGCTTCCTCCGGTACACCCTGCACCAGCATGCCGAGGACCCGACCCGGTGGGTCAACATAGCGCACTGGCGCGACGCGGCGGCCTTCCGCGCCGCGGTGGGCTCCCCCTCCTTCGCGCCGCACGCGGCGGCGGTGAGGAGACTGGGCACCAGCGAGCCCGGCCTGTACGTCCCCCGACAGTACGTGTCGGGGGAGTGGGCGGCGACGGAGGACCGCTGATGGCCACCCCCGCGGGCCGCCGTGTCGTCATCACCGGCATCGGTGTCGTCGCTCCCAACGCCGTCGGGCGCAAGCCCTTCTGGGACGCGCTGACCGCCGGACGTACCGCCACCAGGAGAATCAGCTTCTTCGACCCCGGCGCCTACCGCTCCCAGGTCGCCGCCGAGGTCGACTTCGACCCGCTGCGCGAGGGGCTGACCCCGCAGCAGGCCCGGCGGATGGACCGCGCCGCGCAGTTCGCCGTGGTGGGCGCCCGGGAGGGCGTCGCGGACAGCGGACTGGAATTCGCGGAACTGGACCCCGCCCGGACCGGTGTCACCATCGGCAGCGCCGTGGGCTGCACCATGAGCCTGGAGGACGAGTACTCCGTCGTCAGCGACGGCGGACGCCAGTGGAATGTGGACGACTCCTACGCCGGACGGCATCTCTTCGACTACTTCGTGCCCAGCTCCATCGCCGCCGAGGTCGCCCGCGACGTCCGCGCCGAGGGCCCCGTATCGCTGATCTCGACCGGCTGCACCTCCGGCCTGGACTCGGTCGGGCACGCGGTCGAGCTGATCCGGGAGGGCTCGGTGGACGTGATGGTGGCCGGCGCCACCGACGCCCCGATCTCCCCGATCACCGTGGCCTGCTTCGACGCCATCAAGGCGACCACACCGCGCAACGACGAACCCGAACACGCCTCACGGCCCTTCGACCGCAGCAGGAACGGCTTCGTCCTCGGAGAGGGCGCGGCGGTCTTCGTCCTCGAAGAGCTGGAGCACGCCCGGCGGCGCGACGCCCATGTGTACGCGGAGATCAGCGGCTTCGCCTCCCGCTCCAACGCCTTCCACATGACCGGGTTGCGCCCCGACGGCAAGGAGATGGCCGAGGCCATCCGCGTCGCCATGCGGCGGGCCGCGATCGCCCCGCAGGACATCGACTACGTCAACGCGCACGGTTCGGGCACCGTGCAGAACGACCGGCACGAGACGGCTGCCTTCAAAAGAGCCCTCGGCGAGGACGCCCGCCGGGTACCCGTCAGCGGCATCAAATCCATGATCGGGCACTCCCTGGGGGCCATCGGCTCCCTGGAGATCGCTGCCTGCGCCCTCACCATCGAACACAACACCATCCCGCCCACCGCCAATCTGCACGAGCCCGACCCCGAGTGCGATCTGGACTACGTACCGCTGACGGCACGGGAACAGCGGGTGGACGCGGTACTCACCGTCGGCAGCGGCTTCGGCGGCTTCCAGAGCGCGATGGTGCTGCGCGCCCCGGACGGGGCGGCGTCATGACGGCCGCCGCCGTGATCACCGGCATGGGCGTGCTCGCACCGACCGGCCTCGGTACGGTCCCCTACTGGGACAACACGCTCGCCGGGCGGCCCGCGATCGGCCCGATCAGCCGCTTCGACCCGGAGCGCTACCCCAGCCGGCTCGCCGGTGAGATCCAGGGCTTCGACCCGCAGGAGTACGGCATCCCCAGCCGGCTCATCCCGCAGACCGACCATATGACCCGGCTGGCGCTGGTGGCCGCCGGATGGGCGATCGACGACGCCGGGGTGGAGCCCGGCTCACTGCCGGAGTACGACATCGGCGTCGTCACCGCCAGTTCGGCGGGCGGATTCGCCTTCGGCCACCGTGAACTGCACAACCTCTGGAGCAAGGGCCCGGAGCACGTCAGCGCCTACCAGTCCTTCGCCTGGTTCTACGCGGTCAACACCGGCCAGGTCTCCATCCGCCACGGACTGCGCGGCCCGGGCGGGGTGGTCGTCACCGACCAGGCCGGCGGGCTGGACGCCCTGGCGAAGGCCCGGCGGCATCTCCGCGAGGACGTCCGGATGGTGATCGCGGGCGGCGTCGACGGCTCGCCGTCGCCCTGGGGCTGGGTCGCGCAGCTCGCGAGCGGCCGGATCAGCACCGTGAACGACCCGGAGCGGGCGTACCTCCCCTTCGACACGGACGCCTCCGGATACGTACCCGGAGAGGGCGGCGCCCTGTTCGTCCTGGAGTCGGCGGAGTCGGCCCGCGCCCGGGGCGTCCACTCCTGGTACGGGGAGATCGCCGGCTGCGCCTCCTCCTTCGACCCGCCGCCCGAAACGGGCCGGCCGTCCAATCTGCGGCGGGCCGCCGAACTCGCCCTCGACGACGCCGGACTGGAACCCGGCGATATCGACGTCGTGTTCGCCGACGCCGCGGGCGTCCCCGAACTCGACCGTGCCGAGGCGGACGCCATCCGCGCCGTCTTCGGCACGCACGGCGTACCCGTGACGGCGCCCAAGACCATGACCGGACGGCTCGGCGCCGGGGGCGCGGCCCTGGACCTGGCGACGGCCGTGCTGGCCATCCGCCACGGGGTGATCCCGCCCACGGCGAACGTGACGCAGCCGGTTCCCGAGTACGGGATCGACCTGGTCCGCACCCCCCGCGAAGCACCGCTGGCCGCCGCGCTCGTCCTGGCCAGAGGACACGGCGGCTTCAACGCGGCCGCCGTCGTGACCCGACAGCGATCCCGACAGCGATCCCGACAACGATGAGGAGAGACATGCCCACTCAAGACGACCGGGCCGCCGTGGTCACCGGTGCCACCAGCGGTATCGGGCTCGCCGTCACGACCCTGCTGTGCGAGCTCGGGCAGCGCGTGTTCATCTGCGCCCGGGACGCCGAGAACGTCGAGCTGACCGTCGAACGGCTCCGCGACAAGGGGTACGAGGTCGCGGGGCAGGCCTGCGACGTACGCTCCACCGAACAGGCCGGAGCCTTCGTCCGGGCCGCCGTGGACCGGTACGGCCCCGTGGACGTCCTGGTGAACAACGCGGGCCGCAGCGGCGGCGGCCCCACCGCGCAGATCACCGACGAGCTGTGGCTCGACGTCATCGACACCAACCTCAACAGCGTGCTCCGGCTCACCCGTGAGGCGCTCACCACGGGCCGGATGCTGGAGCGGGGCACCGGCCGGATCATCAACATCGCCTCGACCGGCGGCAAGCAGGGCGTGGTCCTGGGCGCCCCGTACTCCGCGTCCAAGCACGGCGTCGTCGGCTTCACCAAGGCACTGGGCCTGGAGCTGGCCAAGACCGGGATCACGGTGAACGCGGTCTGCCCCGGCTATGTGGAGACGCCGATGGCCCAGCGGGTCCGCCAGGGCTACGCCGCGGTCTGGGACACCACCGAAGAGGCGGTGCTGGAACGGTTCGAGGCGAAGATCCCGCTCGGCAGGTACACCACCCCGGAAGAGGTCGCCGGGCTCGTCGGCTACCTCGTCACCGACCAGGCCGCCCCCGTCACGGCGCAGGCGATCAACGTCTGCGGCGGACTCGGCAACTACTGACGGCCCCGCGCGAGGACCAGGAGACCCGCATCATGACGAACCAGCACCGAGCCGAACACCGGATCACCGTGGAAGCGCCCGCCCGCGCCGTCTTCGATCTGATCGCGGACGTCGACGCATGGCCGCGGGTCTTCCCCCCGACCGTCCATGTGGACGTTCTGGAGCGGACCGCGGGCGAGGAGCGCATCCGGATCTGGGCGACCGCGAACGACTCCGTCAAGACCTGGACCTCGCGCCGCGTCCTCGACCCCGCCGGTCTGCGGGTGAGCTTCCGGCAGGAGGTGTCGTCGCCGCCCGTCGCCGCGATGGGCGGCGAATGGATCATCGAACCGCAGCCGGACTCCACCACCCTCGTCCGCCTCACCCACGACTTCCGGGCCGTCGACGACGACCCGGAGGGCGTGGACTGGATCACCCGGGCGATCGACCGCAACAGCGACGCGGAGCTGGGCGCCCTCAAA
Organism: Streptomyces tsukubensis; assembly: GCF_003932715.1. Taxonomy (NCBI): domain Bacteria; kingdom Bacillati; phylum Actinomycetota; class Actinomycetes; order Kitasatosporales; family Streptomycetaceae; genus Streptomyces; species Streptomyces tsukubensis. The sequence goes on from NZ_CP020700.1 coordinate 5,250,098, forward strand.
AGGGCCGCGGAACAGACCCCCGGGGGCGGCGGCGAACTGTCCCTGCACTTCGACGACGTGGTCGAAGTGGCCGGCGACCCTGCCGAGGTCTACGAGTTCCTCTACGACGCGGGGCAGTGGGAGAAGCGGCTGCCGCATGTGAACCGCGTCGAGCTGGACGAGAGCACCCCGAACCTGCAACTGCTGGAGATGGACACCCTCACCCCGAACGGCGCCGTCCACACGACGAAGTCGGTACGGGTCTGCTTCCCGGCCGGAACCATCGTCTACAAGCAGCTCAGGACCCCGGCGCTGATGACCGTCCACAACGGCCGCTGGCGGGTCGAGGCGAGCCCGTCCGGGTGCACCGTCACCTCGACGCACACCGTCGTACTCAACCCCGACGCGGTCGTCCCCGTCCTCGGCGAGGGCGCCACGGTCCAGGACGCGCGCACCTTCGTCCGCGACGCACTCGGCCGCAACAGCACCGCGACGATGCTCCTCGCCAAGGAGCACGCCGAACGAGCCGTACGGGACCGCTGATGCGGGTCCTGTTCACGACCTTCGGCGCCCGCAACCACGTCCACGCCCAGGTCGCGCTCGCCTGGGCCCTGCGGGCCGCCGGGCACGACGTCCGCCTGGCCAGCCACCCCGACCTCGCGGACGTGATCGCCCGGACCGGGCTGACCGCGGTCCCCGTCGGCCGGGAGCTCAACGAGGACCAGGTGATGGAGGAGCTGCGGGAACGGGAGGAGACCTCCCGGGAGGAATATGACGCCGCGACTCCCGACGCCCAGCTCCTCCTGGCGATGGACGAACTCCGCCCGGAGAAGCTGACCTACGACCATATGCACGGCGTGTTCACCGCCATGACCTCGGCGGTCTTCCAGAACTACTCCTCGGCCGAGATGATCGGCGATCTGGTCGACTTCGCCCGCGGCTGGCAGCCCGACCTGGTGGTCTGGGACCCGCTCACCTTCGCCGGGGCCGTCGCGGCCGAGGTCACCGGCGCGGCCCACGCCCGGCTGATGTTCGGCCTGGACCTGGTCGGCCGGATGCGCGAGAGCTATCTGGCGGAGGTCGCCCAGAGGCCGCCCGCCCTGCGCGAGGACCCCATGGAGGAGTGGCTCGGCCCGGTCATGGAGCGCTACGGAGGCACGTTCTCCGAGGATCTGGTGGTCGGCCAGTGGACCATCGACCCGGTGCCGACGTCCTTGCGGCTCCCGGCAGACCTGCCGTACGTCCCGGTCCGCTGTATCGCCTACAACGGCCGCGGCAGCATCCCGCCCTGGCTGCGCGAAGCCCCCAAACGCCCGCGCGTCTGCCTGACGCTCGGGGTGTCGCACCGCGAAGTGATGGGCGGCGACCAGGCCTCCATCGGGGAGCTGATCGACGCGGTCGCCGGACTCGACGTCGAGGTGGTCGCCACCCTCAACGCCCGCCAGCTCCAGGAGGTCGACAGCCTTCCCGGCAATGTCCGCGCCATCGACTTCGTCCCGATGGACGAACTGCTGCCGAGCTGCTCGGCCATCGTCAGCCACGGCGGCTCCGGCACGGTCCACGCGGCCCTTCTCCAGGGAGTTCCGCAGATCCTGGTGCCCGGCACCATGTGGGACAACGGCATCCGCGCCGATCTGGTGGCACGCTCGGGCGCCGGCCTCCGCCTGGACGCCGAGTCCCTCACCGCCGACGCCCTGCGCTCCGCGCTCGACCGGCTCCTCAACGAGCCGTCGTTCGCGGAAGCGGCCGGCCGGCTGCGCCGGGAGACCCTCGCCACCCCCGCTCCGCGGGACATCGTCCCCGTACTGGAGTCGCTGACTGCCGAACACCGGCGCCGCACCGCCACGGGACCCGACGCCCCACGAGACGACCTGGTGAGGAACCATGCCTGAGACAGCCCCCCTCCCGCCCGCCCCGCGATCGGCCGTGGTCACCGGAGGCGGCTCCGGTATCGGCAGGGCCACCGCACGCGCCCTCGCCGACCGGGGCGCGGCCGTCCTGGTCGTCGGCCGTACCGCCACCGACCTCGCCGGAACCGCGGAGGGGTACGACACCATCCGGACCCTCGCCGTCGACCTCACCGAGGCCGACGCACCGCAGAAGGTCGTCGACACCGCCGTGCGCGAACTCGGCGGGATCGACGTCCTGGTGAACAACGCGGCGGCCCTCGGCCACCGCGCCCTCGCGGACGTGGACCCGCAGCAGGTCGCCGCCCAGCTCGCCACGAACCTCGCCGTGCCCGTACTGCTGGTCCACAGCGCGCTCGACGCCCTCGCCGCCGACGGCGGCGGAACCGTGGTGAACGTCGGCTCCTCCGGTGCCCGCGGATCGCGGGCCTGGGCGGGCAACAGCGTGTACGGCGCCACCAAGGCGGCACTCGACTTCCTGACCCGCACCTGGGCGGTCGAACTCGCGCCGCGCGGTATCCGGGTCGTCGGCGTCGCCCCCGGTCTGGTCGACTCCGGGTTCGCGGAGCGCGCGGGCATGTCACCGGAGCAGTACGAAGGCATGCTCCGGCACGTCGGCGGCCTGACCCCGCAGGGCCGCGTCGGCACCCCCGAGGAGATCGCCTGGTGGATCGCCCAGCTGACCCGGCCGGACGCCCGCTATCTGACCGGCGCCGTACTGCCGGTCGACGGCGGCCTCTCCCTGACCTGACCCGACCCGGCACGACCCGATACCGGGGCCCGAACGAAGAGGGTTCCGGAGAAGCGGAGTTGACCACATGGCGAGCATGACCGAGAGCGAATTGGGCCGTGTGCTGCTCACGCACCGCGGCGTCCAGTGGATCATCGGCACGAAGGACGACCCGTACGCGCTGCTGCTGCGGACCGCCTCCGACGATCCCCACCGGCTCGGTGAACTGATCCGTGAACGGGGCCCGCTGTACTGGAGCAGCGCCGAAACCTGGGTGACGGCCCGGCACGACGTGGCGGCCGCCGCGCTCGACGACCCCCGGCTCAGCTTCCGGCACCCCGACGCGGACGCACCGGCCGCGGAGGACGGCGGGGAGCAGCGGGAGCCCATGCCCTGGGAGGTGCCCGCCCTCCGCGAGATCCTGCCGTTCGACGAGATGTTCCTGACCGCGGGCCGGGCCGACTGCGTGCGCGTGCGCGGCCTGCTGGAGCCGCTGCTCGGCGCGGAGGCCCTGGAGCACCGGCGGCCCGCGGCCGACCGGGCACTGCGCGGCGCCCTCGCCGCCGCGGGTGCCGAGTTCGATCTGCGGGCCGATATCGCGGACGGGTTCGCCATCGGCCTGGTACGGGAGATCCTCGGCGTACCGGAAGAGGACCACGACCGGTTCGCCGCGCTGGTCCGCGACGGTGCGGGCGCCCTGGACGCCATGGTCTGCTCCCCGCATCTGCGGACGGCGCACGAGCTGATCACCTCGGTCGACGGCATGGGATCCCTGCTCACCGAGCTGATCGCCCGGCGGCGGGAACAGCCCGGCGACGATCTCGTGAGCGCCCTGCTCGCGGCGGCGCCCGAGGACGAAGTGCGGTCGGTGTGCACCCTGCTGGCCCTCGTCGGCTCCGAGCTGACCGCGACCGTGTTCTGCGCCGCGGTGGAGGCCCTCCTCGACCACCCCGGCGTATGGCGGCAGCTGTGCGAGAACCCCGGACTCGCGCCCGCGGTGGTCCAGGAGACGCTGCGCTATGCCCCGCCCGTCCGGCTCGTACCGCTGTACGCGCACGAGGATCTGGAACTGGCCGGGACCGCCGTCCCGGCGGGCAGCCAGGTCGTGGTGGCCCTGGAAGCGGCCCTCCGGGACCCCGCGGTCCGTACCGAACCCGCCGTCTTCGACCCCGCGGCGGAGCGGAGCGGACGGCAGCCGGTGTTCTCGGTGTTCTCAGAAGGATTGCCCACGTCGCTGCTCGCCCCGCTGGTACGGCTCCTGGCCGATTCCGGGCTCCGCGCCCTGTCCGCCGAGGCGCCCGGGGTGCGGCGCACCGGACCCGTACTGCGGCGGCTGAGGTCGGGAGTCACCGGCGCCGTACTGGAGTTCCCCGCGGCGCGCTGACCCGCGCTTCTGACCGGCGCTCCCGCACGGTGCGTCACCAACCAGGGCTGTCATGTGACTTGTACCGCTTGTAGTAGAGGTACTATCGTTGATTCAACTGGTCTGATCGAAAGGTAGACGGCCTATGGCTGGGACAAGCGATCTGCACGAGTTGAGTCGGACCGGGGGATTACCCGGCGGCTCGCCGGACGAGCGGGTGATCGACATCAGCGGACTGCGGATGCGGTACGGGTCCAAGGACGTCCTGAAAGGCGTCGACTTCAACGTCCGCCGGGGTGAGGTCGTCGCACTGCTCGGACCGAACGGCGCCGGAAAGACCACCACCATCGAGATCATGGAAGGCTTCCGCGCCCGGTCGGCCGGTGAGGTCCGCGTGCTCGGAGTCGATCCCAGCAAGGGCGACGAACTGTGGCGCGCCCGGCTGGGCATCGTGCTCCAGTCCTGGCGCGACCACGGGAAGTGGCAGGTCCGGGAGTTGCTGGCACAGCTCGGCGATTTCTACCGGCCCTACTCCACCGCCGACCGGCCCCGCCCGAGGAACGTCGACGAACTGCTCGCCATGGTGAGCCTGGAGGAGCAGGCGGACCAGAAGATCGCGAATCTCTCCGGCGGTCAGCGCCGCCGTCTCGACGTCGCGATCGGCATCGTCGGCCGGCCCGAGCTGCTGTTCCTGGACGAGCCCACGGTGGGGTTCGACCCCAAGGCCCGCCGTGACTTCCACGACGTGGTGCACCGGCTCTCCGATCTGGAGGACACCACGATCGTGCTCACGACGCACGACCTCGACGAGGCGGAGAAGCTGTCCGGCCGCATCCTGATCCTGGCCGGCGGGCAGATCGTCGCCGACGGCAGCGCGGACCAGCTCGCCCGGCAGGCCTCGGGCAAGGCCGAGGTGCGCTGGGCCGTGGACGGCGAGCACTTCGTCCATGCGACCCCCGACGCCAGCACGTTCGTCCACGAGCTGTTCAAACAGCACGGGGACCGGGTGCGCGATCTGGAGGTCCGCCGCGCCAGCCTGGAGGACACGTACATGACCATGGTCCGGCAGTACGAGGCTGGCCGGTCCGAAGAGGCGATTGCCGCATTCCGGGAGGCCGGCCAGTGAGTCTCTCCGTGTACGCCGTGCGGCTGGGCCTGCGCCGCGGCTGGACCGAGTTCCGGCAGTCCGTGACCAGCCCCGGCGACATCGCCTACTACCTGTTCCTCGGGGGCGTCTTCCTCGGTGTGCTGTTCTTCATGCGGAACAAGACCGTGGACGGCACCGAGCTCTCGCTGGCGACGCTCTCCATGCCGAGCATGATCGGCGGACTGCTGGCCTTCCAGGCCCTGGGCGGTGCCGCGTTCGCGCTGGCGGCCGAGCGCGAGGACGGCACGCTGCTGCGGGCCAGGACCGTACCGCACGGCCTGATCGGCTATATCTCCGGCCGGGTGCTGGGGATCGCGCTGAGCACCCTGCTCACCCTGCTGATCATCCTGATCCCCAGCGTGTTCCTCTTCGACGATCTGGTCACCGACGACCTCGGGAAGTGGCTGAACCTGATCTGGGTGCTGGGCCTCGGTCTCCTCGCCACCCTGCCGATCGGCCTGATCGTCGGGGCGATGGTGAAGAATCCGCGCGGCGCCAACACCTGGGGTATCTTCCCGACGATGGGTCTGCTGGCGATCTCGGGTATTTTCTACCCGATCACCTCGCTGGTGGGCTGGCTCCAGGGCGTCTCGCAGATCTTCCCCGTGTACTGGGTCGGACTGGGCACCCGTGCCGCGCTGCTGCCGGAGTCGGCGGTCGCCGTCGAGCTGGGCGACTCCTGGCGCAGGCCCATGACCGCGGTCGTACTGCTCGTCTGGGCCGTCGTCGCCTTGCTGATCGCGCCGAAGATTCTCAGTCTTACGGCGCGCGGCGAGACGGGATCGAAGGTCGAGGCACGTCAACAGGAGGCATTGAAGCGCGTTGGGTGACAGGGCATCCGGCAGGAAGAGGAGTACGGCGCGGAGCGGCGCGCCGGAGCCGGGGACCGGGACGCCGGAGACCCGGTCCGGCACCGGCACCGGCAAGCCCGCCGCGGGCTGGCGGGCGGCCGGTGAGCAGGGCCGTGCCCGGGGCGGCGGCGGTACGGAGACGGTGCACAACCGCATCGCCGTGCTGCGGGTGGAGCGCGCCATCACCCGCAGGCAGCTCGCCGAGGCCCTCGGTGTGCACTACCAGACGGTGGGCTATCTGGAGCGCGGCGAGTACAGCCCCAGCCTGTTCCTCGCCCTGCGGATCGCGGAGTACTTCGAGGTCCCGGTCGAGGTGATCTTCTCGACCGCCCCGTTCCCCCGGATAGGGAGCACCGCGCCCCCGTCCCGGTGAACGTGCTGTGGCCGTGCGGACGTCGACGCCCGCACGGCCACACCACGCTCACCGGCGCCCCGCGCTCAGCCCGGGTACACCCGGTGTTCGGCGGTGAGTTTCTCCAGCACCGGGACGATATCGGCGGGAGCAGGCGTGCCGACGACCTCCCGGCGCAGCCGTTCCGCGCCCGCGCGGAACGACGGTTCCTCCAGCACCCGGAGCAGTGAGGCCCGCAGCCCCTCCGGTGTCAGCTCCTCCGGACTGATGCAGAGCCCCGCGCCCGCGTCCCGTACCCGCTGCGCCTTGGGCACGTTGCACCACATCGTGGACGGCACCATCACCTGCGGGACCCCGTGGGCCAGGGCCGTCATCAGGGTTCCCGAACCGCCGTGGTGGACGATCGCCGCGCTGGTGGGCAGCAGGGCGTCCAGCGGGGCGAAGTCGACGATCCGCACATTGTCCGGCACGCGCTGGCCCGGTTCGAGCTGATCCGCGGTGAAGGTGGCCACCACCTCCACGTCGAGTTCCGCCACGGCGGCCAGCAGATCGCCCACGGACGTCCGGTCCGCCCCGACCACCTCGCGGAACGATCTGCCGAGGGTCAGACAGACCCGGGGCCTTCGCGGTGGCTCCCGCAGCCAGCCGGGGACCGTCGCCTCCCCGTTGTACGGCACATAGCGCACCGGTACGGACGGCAGGTCCACGGGCAGTTGCAGCGACGGCGGAACGGGGTCGATGGTCCACTGGCCCACGACCAGGTCCTCGGTGAACTTCCGGCCGTGCCGCCGCAGGATGCGGCTCATCCACTCCTCCAGCGGATCCTCCCGCAGCGCGGGCGGCAGCCCGGCCAGCCCGCCGAGGTAGTGCCGGCGCATCAGCCCGACCAGGTCCAGGCCGAACATCAGCCGGGCATGGGCCGCGCCGCTGATCCGCGCCGCGAGCGCGCCGGGGTAGTACATGGTGTCCCACACCACCAGGTCGGGACGCCAGGCACGGGCGAAGTCGATCAGCTCCTCCGTGGTGTCGTCCGGCAGGGTGTTCTGGTAGACGAACGACGTCCACGCGGTGAGCACCCCGTGGACATAGGAGTAGGTCAGTTTCTCCGGCCGGGTCTCGCTGATGTCGAGGACGTCCAGCCAGGCTTCGTCACGGATCTCGTCGGGTTCGTCGGTGTACTCCGGGTTCATCGTGGCCGGAACGTCCAGGACCTCGCCGACGGTGACCGCGGTCAGACCGGCGTTGTTGATGTCCTCGACGACGTCCGGCCGGGTGGCGACACGGACCTCGTGTCCCGCGGCCCGCATCGCCCACGCCAGGGGTACCTGGGTGTGGACGTGGGTGCTCGCCGGGAACGGCGTGAACAGCACTCGCATGGGACCTCACCCTGCCGGGGCGCCGTCGTGCGGCGCTCGAAGAATCCCGCAGCCTCGGACGAGCCCCCGCCGGGGGTCCTCCAGCGGACTTCGAAGCGCACCGGTGAGTCTCGGCCTTCGGGTACCGGCCGGACGGGTGCCGGACCGAAGCGGGGAGGGCGGCAATGGCGAAAGCCGGCACGGAGGTCGATGTCCTGGTCGTGGGTGCGGGCCTGGGCGGACTCTCGACGACGATGTTCCTCGCCCGGCTGGGTGTGCAGGTGCTCATGGCCGAGAAGCATCCGACGACGTCGATCCACCCCAGGGCCATCGGCCAGAATCCGCGCACGATGGAACTGCTGCGGCTGGCCGGGATCGCCGAGCAGGTGCAGGAGGCCACCGACCACCGCGGCGCCAAGGGCCACTTCACGACCCGGGTCGCCGAGACCGTACGCGGAAAGGTGCTCGGCTCCTTCGAGGAGGGCTTCGAGCATCTGGTCGCCAGTACCGCGCCCTGTTCCCCGATGCCGTGGGCGCTGGCCTGGCAGGACCAGCTGGAGCCGCTGATGCGGGACCGGGCGCTGAAGGACGGCGCGCAGGTCCGGTTCGGTACCGCGCTCGTCGGCTGGGAACAGGACGAGCACGGTGTCACCGCGGTGCTGAGCGACCGGGAGAGCGGCGCGGAGACCACCGTACGGGCGCGCTATCTCGTCGCCGCCGACGGCGACCGCAGCCCCATCAGGGAAGAGTTGGGTATCGCCCGCCACGGCCACGGTTCGCTGTCCCACGTCGTCGGCATGATCTTCGAGGCCGACCTTTCGGAGGTCCTGCCAGCGGACGCGTCCGGGCTCTACTACCTGCGCAACCCTCACTTCAGCGGGATCTTCATCGGCAGCAACCGCCCCGAACGGCATACCTTCCTGGTCGAGTACGACCCCGAACACGGCGAATCCGCCGACGACTTCACCCGGGACCGCTGCGTCGAACTGATCCGCATCGGCCTGGACGCGCCCGAGCTGGAACCCCGGGTACTGGACATCCAGCGCTGGGAGATGGCGGCCCGGATCGCCGAACGGTGGCGCTCCGGCCGGGTGTTCCTGGTGGGTGACTCCGCCAAGGTCGTGCCGCCCACCGGCGGACTCGGCGGCAACACCGCCATCGGCGACGGGTTCGATCTGGCCTGGAAGCTGTCCGAGGTGCTGTCCGGCCGGGCCGGACCCGGGCTGCTGGACAGCTACGAACCGGAACGCAGGCTCGTGGCACAGCTCGTGATGGACGAGTCCATGCATCTGTACGCCTCCCGGCTGGCCCCCCATCTGAAGGACCGGATGGCGGGGCCCGTCGGCTATGCCGAGGTCGTGCTCGGCTTCCGCTACCGCTCGGACGCCGTCGTCATCGACGACGACGACACGCCCCGGGTCGAGTCCCCGGCCCGGCCCACCGGACGGCCGGGATTCCGGATGCCGCACGTCTGGGTACGGCGGGCAGGCGAACGCATCTCCACCGTGGACCTCTTCGGCTCCGGCTGGCTGCTGATCACCGGCGAGGACGGCGCCGACTGGACCGAGTGGAGCCTGAGCGCGGCGAAGGAACTCGGCGTCCCGATCGCGGTCCACGGCCTGGCCACCGATCTCGTGGACCTCGACGGCGATCTGGCCGGACGGTTCGGCATCGGCACGGCCGGTGCCTGCCTGATCCGCCCGGACGGCATCGTCGCCTGGCGCACCGCGACCCGTCCGGACGACCCCGCCGGGGCCCTGCGCGAGGCCCTGGCCCGGGTGCTGTCCCGCTGAACACCACCCCCGGCGGGGCCGGCCCCTTCCGGCCGCGCCCGCCCTCGACGCGCAGAGATCCGTACCACCGCGACGAAGGAGAGTGAATCCGCCATGACGGCCAGCACCGGCCCGACCACGGCCGACGTCCTCACCGACGAGGCCCACCGCCACTACCGGGAGAACGGCTTCGTCCGGATCCCGCAGGTCCTCTCCCCCTCCGAGACGGAGCGGTTCAGGACGGCCTCCGAGGAACTGATCGGCCGGCACGGCCCGGAGATCTGGGGCGCGGGCGCCGACGAGGTGCAGGTGCACTTCGTCGCCCAGGCCTGGCTCAAGCACGAGGCGCTCCGCGAACTCGCGCTGCACCCGGCGATCACCGGGATCGCGACCCGTCTCGCAGGCGCCCCCCTGCGTCTCTACAGCACCGACATCCTGCTCAAGCCGGGCCGCAAGGACCTGAACACCCTGCCCACGCTCGTGCACGACGACGAGACCGGCCTGCCGCTCGACGGCCTGGAGAAGACCCTCACGGCGTGGGTCGCGCTGGTCGACGTCACCGTCGAGCAGGGCTGTCTCAGCTATGTGCCCGGTTCCCATCTGCGCGACGCGGAGCACCGGCAGACCCATATGACCAGCTTCGCGGAGCACCGGGCCATCGAGGACATCTGGCCCGACTACAGCAGCCGGCCCCGGGTGACCGTCCCGCTGAAGGCCGGTGACGTCGCCTTCCACCACTGCCGCACCGTGCATATGGCCGGGCCGAACCTGACCGACGCGCCCCGGATGGGCCACGGCATCGTCTACATGGACGCCGGAGCCACCTACCGGCCCGGGACCGAGGACGCCCATATCTCCCATATGACGCCCGGTGATCCACTCGACAACGAGAAGTTCCCCCTCGTCTGAAGAGACGACCTAGGTCGTGTCGTCAAAATGGCGCCGTCCGCCCGAAGGGCGGGGCCTGCGGCGGTCGGTGCGTGCAATCGCAAGGCGGAGGGTTTCCCTCGTACTGGACGTACTTGGGAAATCCCGACAACGCAGCGAGTGTGCGTGCCGGGCGTCGCGGGCCAGGCGGGATTTTGACGACACGGCCTAGGGCAGACCGTAAGGAGGTGAGCGTCATTCAAGGGACACGCAAATCCATCCAGGACCCCGTCCGGAACCCCGCCGTGCACGCCCTGGAGATCAGCGAACTGGGCAGGCGGCTGCAGCGGGCGCACGGGGAGGTGTGGCTGCACCATATGAAGGGCGACCCGTACGCCGATGTGCTCCGCGGCCACGCCGAGGACCCGCACCCGGTCTACGAGCGGATCCGCGCGCTCGGCCCGCTGTGGCGAAGCACCACGGGCACCTGGGTGACGGCGGACCACGGCCTCGCCACGACGCTCCTGGGCGAGGCGTGGCCGCACGGACCGGTGAGCGGTGAGCCCGGCCGGACACCGGTGGCCGACGCGGGACTGGGCGGTGACGCCGCACACTACGAGCGGCTGCACGGACCGGCGGCGGCCGCCTTCGCCCCCGCCGAGGTCACGGCGGTGTGCGAGCGGGCGGTCGACGGCCTCGCCGGGGACTTCGATCTCGTCACCGACCTCGCGGAGCGCGTCCCCGTGGACCTGCTGGCCCGGACCCTCGGGCTGCCCGCGGCACACCGTCCGGAGTTCGCGGAAGCCTGCGCCGCCGCCGGTACCGTCCTCGACGGTCTGCTGTGTCCGCAGCGACTGGAGGCCGCCCGGCGCGCCCTGACCGCCGTCGGCCGGCTGCGGACGCTCCTCGCGGCAGCGCACCGGGACCCGGACGGCACCGGCCCGCGGGACACTGCGGTGCTGCTGGCCACCGCGGGGGTGCGTACCGCGGCGCGGCTCGTCGGAAGCTCCGTGCTGGCGGTGGTGGACCACCCCGAGCAGTGGTCGCGGGTGGCCGACGACCCCGGGCACGCGGCCCTGGTCGTGACCGAGACCCTGCGGTACGACTCCCCGGTGCAGCTGCATCCGGCGGTCGCCCGCGCCGACGCCGAATTCGCCGGGGAGCGGATCGCGGCGGGCGAGCAGGTGGTGGTGCTCGTCGGGGCCGCGAACCGGGATCCCGGGGTCTTCACCGACCCCGGCCGGTTCCTCCCCGGCCGACCGGGCGCCGTGCTCGCCCCCGCCCTGTACCACCGGGTCACGCTGCCGTTCGCCCGCGCCCTGGCCGAAGCCGTCGTCCGCGCGCTGGTGGCCGCGGGCCCGCGGGTGCACCGGGCCGGCCCGCACCTGCGCAGCCGCCGCTCGCCGGTGACCAGGCACCTGCTCAGCTGCCCGCTGACCACCGGCTGACCGGTACCGACAGAGAGAGGAATCCGGCGATGCGAGTCCTGTTCACCTCCATCGAGGGCAATCACTTCCACCAGATGGTTCCGTTGGCCTGGGCCCTGCGCACCGCGGGCCACGAGGTGCAGGCGGCCTGCAACGCACAGCTCGTCGACACCGTCACCCATACGGGCCTGACCGCGGTGCCCATCGAGTCGCCGACCCTGTGGGAACAGCTCGACGACTTCCAGAAAGAGGCGATCTCCCTCTTCAACGAGATCGGCACCAGCAAACAGGACCCCTCCCAAGCGACCTGGGAGGACCATCTCGCCTACGAGAACATGGTGGTCCCCGCGCTCTACCAGCCGCTCAACAACGACGCGCAGATCGACCAGCTCGTGGAGACGGCCCGCAGCTGGCAGCCGGACCTGGTGATCTGGGAGAGCTTCTCCATCGCCGGGGCGATCACCGCCACCGCGGTCGGCGCGGCCCACGCCCGTCTGGTGTCCGGCCCCGAGCTGGCGCTCCAGATGAGCACCCGCGGACACTTCGTACGCCACCGCGACCAGCAGCCCGAGCCGCTGCGCGAGGACCCGACGGCCGAGTGGATCGACTGGACGCTCGAACGCCTCGGCAGCGACCGCCGGTTCGACGAGACGATGCTGACGGGCCAGTGGGTCGTCGACACCCGGCCCGGCAGCCTGCGCCAGGAGCTCGACCTGCCCACGGTGCCGATGCGCTACGTTCCGTACAACGGGCGCTGTGTGGTGCCGAAGTGGCTCTACGAACCGGTGGAGCGCCGGCGGGTGTGCGTCACCCTCGGCACCTCCATCACCAGCGAGGAGTCCGAACGGTTCCGGCTGGGAGAGACCCTCGCCGCCCTCTTCCGCAGTCTGGCCGGACTGGACGTCGAGATCATCGCCGCCCTCGACCCGGCCCAGCGCGACGCCCTGCCCGAACTGCCGGACAACATCCGCACCACCGACTTCGTCCCGCTCAACGAACTGGCCCCGTCGTGCTCGGTGATCGTCCACCACGCGGGCTACCAGACGAAGGCGACCGCGGATCTGCACGGAGTGCCCCAGGTCGTCATCGTCGGCTACGAGTGGGTCAGTGAGGACATGGGGGAGGAGTACGAGAAGTCGGGCACCACCCTGGCCGTCTCCGCCCGCGATCTGACCGCCGAGGTGCTGCGGGAGAAGATTCTCCGACTGCTCGACGAGCCCTCGTACACCGAGCGGGCCGGGGAGCTCCGTACGGAGATCCGGGCCATGCCGACGCCCAACGAAGTGGTGCCGGTTCTGGAGAAGATGACCGCGGAGCACCGGCACGGCGCCTGACGTGCCCACCCGCAGGGCACGGTGAACCAGTGCTCTTCGTGCGCTCTTCGAGACCGGTGCGGAAGCGTCGTCGGCATGTCGAATCAGTGGGATCTCCCGGACGAACTGCCCACCGACCTCCCTGTTGCCCGGTGCGAACTGCCCGACGGCCGCGTGGTGTCGGCGGTTCAGGAAGCCGAAGCACACACTCTCTGGGAGGAGATCAGCAGCGCCGAACCCTACCGACGGGCCGCCGAGGGCATCGGCGCCGACGAGACCGTCATCGACGTCGGCGCGCATATCGGGCTGGCGTCGCTGCTCTTCGCCCGGCTCGCGCCCGAAAGCCGCCTGATGGCCTTCGAGCCCGCCCCCAAGGCGTACGCCTGCCTCGAAGAGAACCTCGCCCGCCATCTGCCGGGGGCGACCGCCTACCGGCAGGCCCTCGGAGCCGCGCCCGGGAAGTCCGAGCTGATCTACCGCCCCTACGTGGCGTCGGCGTCGACCCTGTACGCCGACGCCGAGGACGACACCCGCAATCTCGAAGCGCACCTCGACAACATCGACGCGGACATACAGACCCGCGAGGTCGTGCGGCGGACCTTCGCCGTGACCCAGCGGATCCCGGTCGAGGTGACCACGCTGACCGCCGTCATGGCGGAGCACGGCGTGGACCGGGTGGGCCTGCTCAAGGTCGATGTGGAACGCGGTGAACTCGACGTCCTCGACGGTATCGACCCCGGCTGCTGGCCCCGTATCCGGCGGGTCCTGCTGGAGGTCCACGACATCGAGGGCAGGCTCGGCCGGGTCGTCTCCCGACTGGCGGGCCTCGGCTTCCGGGCCACCGTGTCCCAGTGGGGGGTCTATGTCGGGGGAAGCGTCCATCTGGTGCTCGCGGAGCGGGACTGACACGTCGGGAAGGGAGGGACGGCCGCGGCCGTCCCTCCCTTCCCGACGGTACGGCCCGGCTCAGCCGAGCCGCGGAGCCGAGGCCGGTACGGCTCCGGCCGTACGGCTGACGAGGGGCTCCCACCACGTACGGTTGTCGCGGTACCACCCGACCGTCTCGGCGAAACCGCGCTCGAACGGGATCAGCGGCTCGAAGCCGAGCTCCGCCCTGATCAGCTCGGCATTCAGGGCGTACCGCCGGTCGTGGCCCTTGCGGTCGGCGACCTGGTCCACCCGGTCCCAGCCGGCGCCGAACTCGTCCAGCACCAGGCGGGTCAGCTCCCGGTTGGTCAGCTCCCGCCCACCGGCGACGTTGTACACGGCGCCCGCCCGGCCGGACTCCAGCACCAGCTGGACCGCCCGGCAGTGGTCGTCGACGTGCAGCCACTCCCGTACATGCAGCCCGTCGCCGTACAGCGGCACGTTCCTGCCGTCCAGCAGATGGGTGACGAAGAGCGGGATGACCTTCTCGGGGAACTGGTGGGGCCCGTAGTTGTTGGCACAGCGGGTGACCGAGGTCCACAGGCCGTGGGTCCGGTGGAAGGACCGCACCAGCAGATCACTCGCCGCCTTGGACGCCGCGTAGGGGGAGTTGGGCTCCAGCGGCGACTGCTCGGAGAAGGCGCCCTCGTCGGTGGACCCGTACACCTCGTCCGTCGAGATGTGCACGAACCGGCTCACCCCGGTGCGGACGCAGCAGTCCAGCAGGGTGTGGGTGCCCGTGACATTGGTGGTCACGAAGGGGGCGGAGCCGGCGATGGAGCGGTCGACATGGGACTCCGCCGCGAAGTGCACCACGGCGTCATGGCCCGGCAGCAGGTCCAGCAGCAGCTCGCGATCGCAGATATCGCCCCGGACGAACGTCAGCCGCGGATGGGTGCCCGGCAGATTGGTGAGCGTGCCCGCGTAGGTGAGTTTGTCCAGGACGGTCACCTGCGCGTCCTCGTAACCGCGGTAGCGGCCGGTGAGCAGGCTCCGCACATAGTGGGAACCGATGAATCCGGCGCCACCGGTGATCAGCAACCTCATGACGGACGGCCCTTCGTCGGATACAGGCAGGTCAACGGGTTACGGCCGCGGTGACGTAGCGCACCGGGGTCTCGATGGACAGGGGCCCGCCGTCCCGGCGCATGGCGTCCAGCGCCTCGGTGAGCCGGACCCGCAGCCGCTCCCGGTCGTCGTCGGGCAGGTGCTCCCACAGCAGACGCATGCCCTGGGTGTGGGACCAGGCCACCCAGGCCTCGCCGGACGGTGCGACGAGGTCGACCGGTTCGTCGGCGATCTCCACATCCCGGAACCCTGCCGTTTCCAGGGCCCGGCGCAGGTCCGTCTCCTTCGCCAGCCAGCTGTTGAAGCGGCGCGAGAGCTCCTCGGGCCGCCACTGCGGAGGCAGGTTCTCCAGCAGCGACCGCGGGATCAGCTCGGTGAAGACCGGGGGGAGGAAGGGGAAGGTGTCGTCGTCGAACACCGGGCTGGTGAAGGCGATGCGCCCGCCGTCGGCGAGCAGCTCGGCATAGCGGGGCAGGGCGGCCCGGGCGTCGGGGAAGAAGATGAGGCTGTAGCTGCCGGTGACGATGTCGAAGGAGCGGGCCGGCAGTTCGGGGAACTCCCCGTCCATCACCCGCAGCTCGACATTGCCGACTCCGTCGGACGCCGCCTCCGCCCGGGCTTCTTCGATCATGGCCGGTGCGATGTCGATGCCGAGGACATGGCCGGAATCACCGACGAGTGACGCGGCGTGGAACAGGCACGCCCCCCGGCCGCAGCCGACGTCGAGGACCCGGTCCCCGGGTTTCGGGGCCGCCCGTTCGACAAGGCGCCGTCCCATCGGGGTGAAGAAGGTCACCCCCAGCCGGTCGTAGGACCCCGCGGCCCGGTCGAAGGCCGCTGCGACATGGGCCTTGTACGTTGTCTTGTCCACGTGCGCTCCCAGGAAATTCCGACGGATTGCGAAAGGATGACGAGACGGTTGCGCCTCCGCCGCCGCGACGGCAACGGAATGGGTGTGTCCGGCCCCTCATCGTCCGACGGTGTCCTGCGAATGCGCTCGACACCGGATGGAGCGCGACTGGATGAAACCGTACGCGGATTCGATTCCTTCCGGCAGGGCCGGGAAGGCCGCCGTCCGGGTCCCGGGCGCGCCGGGACCCCGGTGCGGCGCCCCGCCGTCCAGCAGTCGTTGAGGCGCGTACGAGACACCGGGACCATCATCGTCACAGCCCACGGGCCCGGTGGAGAACACCGAATCCTGGCATGCCGGACACGGGACCAGGTGCACACGGATCGCAGACCGACAACATACGGCTTTGAATCGGAGTCTGTTATGGCTTCCACCATGCAGTCGCGGGAACTGTCCGTCGAGGGTGCAATCGAATTCACCCCGCAGGTGTTCGATGACGAGCGTGGCATCTTTCTCTCCCCCTACCAGGAGTCGGCGTTCTCTGGCGCAACCGGAAATACGCTCTTCCGCGTCGCCCAGACCAATCACAGCCGGTCGCAGCGGGGTGTGGTCCGCGGACTGCACTACACGCTGACCCCACCGGGCTGCGGCAAGTACGTGTACTGTGCGCGCGGAAAGACGCTCGACATCGCGGTGGATATCCGGGTGGGGTCGCCGACCTTCGGCCGTTCGGATGCCGTGCTCCTGGACACCGAGACGTTTCGCGCCGTGTATTTCCCGGTCGGCGTGGCCCATGGATTCGTCGCGCTGGAGGACGACACCGTCGTCTCCTATCTGCTCTCCGGGGAGTATGTGCCGGAGCACGAGCTGGCGCTGTCGATCCTCGACCCGGAGCTGGCCCTGCCCATCCCCGGTGATATCGAGCCGATCCTGTCCGAACGCGACCTGGCGGCGCCCACCCTGGAGAAGGCGGCGTCGGACGGTCTGCTGCCGGACTACGCCGAGTGTCTGGCGATCGACCGCGCCCTGCGGTCCGCCTGAGTCCGCCGCGGCCACGACGACGGGTGGTGGCGGCCCACCGGTGAGCCCGGTGGGCCGCCACCACCCGTCCGCGTCCGGCCCCTCCCGGGCTCAGCGCGGCCGCGGGGCGAGCAGGCTGTGCAGACAGGCGACCAGGCTGCGGGCCTGCACGTTGAGGTAGTGGCTGTGCCGGAGGAGCGCGCCGAGCTGGTGCAGCGTCAGCCAGCGGTGGTCCCGGTCCTCCAGCGCTCCCGCGTCGCCTTCGGCCTCGACGACGAGGTAGCGGTTGAGGGCGTGGTGGAACCGGCCGCCCTCCTCGGACAGCAGGCAGGAGAACCTGATCCGGTCCGCCGGGGCCGACAGCATGTCGTCGAGGTAGCGCGGCCGGGCCGCACCGGGCAGTACCTCGTAGCTCTCCGGGACGCACTGCACGGTGGGGGAGAGTTCGACCCCGTCGACATAGCCGGGCTCCGCGCCGGCCTGCATCAGGACGTGGAGTACGCCGTCGATCTCCTTCACCAGCACGGCGATCAGACCGGTCCCGTGCGGTTCGACCATGGGCTGGGCCCAGCCGCCGACCTCGCGGGTGCCGGCCGAGACGTTCACCCCGATCACGGAGAAGAAACGGCCGCTGGCGTGGGAGATCCGCTCCGGCGAACTGTGCCAGTCGCTCAGTCCGTTGAGCGGGACCGGGCCGGTCGTGAGATCGCCCTGGGCGCGGTGCTCGGTGATCCAGCTCAGGAGGTCGTTCATGCTGTGCGCACCGCCCGGCTCCCCGGCGCACGAGCGGACGAGGGCGTCGCGGAAGCCGTCGCCGGACTCCGGAGCGCCGTCGGTGTCACCACCGGTGAGGGGGAGGCAGGACAGTGCCGTGCGGGTGTCCATGTTGACGATGTCCTCGGCCGCCAGCTGCCGGTATATCTGGCCGAGTGTCATCCAGCGGAAGTCCTCCCCGACGGCGATGTCCTCGGTGACTTCGAGGACGATGTTCCGGTTCCGTTTGCGGAAGAACCAGGCGCCTTGTTCCGACTGGAGGACATCGGCCATGACCTGGTGCCGGGACCTGTCCTGGAAGTACTCCAGATAGGGGACCGCGCGCCCCTGGTGCAGCCGGAGGTAGTTGCTGCGGGTGGCCTGCACGGTGGGGGAGAGCTGGAGGTGGTTCCGGTTCCCCGGTTCGACCTTGGCCTGCATGAGGAAGTGCAGCACCCCGTCGAACTCCCTGGCCAGCAGGCCGAGAATGCCGATCTCCGGCTGGTGGATGATCGGCTGCTGCCAGTGGGGCACCGGACCGGAGGGGAACCGGACATCCAGCCCGCCGATGGTGAAGAAACCGCCGCTGCGGTGCCGCAGGGTGCCTGTGCGGGGATCCCGGTCCCAGTCCCGCAGACCGTCCAGCCGCACCCGGTCGACCCGGAGCCCCGACCGCTCGCGGGCGGCGGCGAACCAGGTGGCGAACGAGTCCGGCCGGTGGACCCGGCTCTCCTCGGCGAGGGCCGACCTCAGGAGCCGGGCCGGGAGGGTACGGGGAGCGGGCGGGGACGGGGAGAGCGGGACGGATCGGTACACCAGGGCTCCTTTGTGCCGGGAGGGACAGGGAGGCCGTGCCGCTGGGTACGCGGTCCTCCGCGTCGGCGGTGTGTCGGGGCAGGGCGGACGTACCGGTGACTCCGGGCGTTCCGGTGACGGCGGCTGTTCCGCCGCGCGCACGGTTCAGTACAGTGCGGGCGGCCAGCAGGGACCTCGAATCTCCCTGAACCTCCCCGGGCGCGCCGGGACCGCCGATCCGTTTCACGGCGGTTTGCTTCGCCGCGGCGCACGCACCGCTGGGGGAGCCCTGGTGGCCGCTCGGCGGAACGCATGCATCCAGATGGAATCTGGAGCCGGGTTCGACCGTTCTTCGAGGATGAGCTCCGATGGTTAAGCGCATGACGACCCCATGCGATGGTGTCCCGTCGGGCACGGTCGCCGTCATACGACAGCGGAGCGTGAAGCACATGGACGGCAGCTGGTCGGCCCGGGGCGACCGCATGGAGCGTGCAGTTCTCGCCACGTCGGGCCGGGACCGTGGAGAGTCCGGGCCGGGACACCGGTGCTCCGCTGCCGGCGCGGTCCGCGTCCCGGCACCCTCGGGCGGCGTTTCCACGACGGCCGGTACGGACCGGCCGTCCGCGGTGTCGTCCGCTGGACGCGGGGTGTGCGCCACCGGACCACGACGCCCGGGAAGGGCGATCCGGCCCGGATGCGCACCCGCGAAGCGGCCTCCGCCCGTACGGCGTCCGGCGCCGCCCGGGCCCCCGCCCGCCCGCGATTTCCGGCCGTTGTGTTGCCCCGACGGCTATTTCCACTGAATGTAACCGGAAGATTTCCGTGAGCTTTCAATTGAAGATTGAAGCATGGTTCGGAATGCTTCAGACCATCCTCCGGATGAAAACCATCTGGATGATCTCGTTCCGTTTTCCGTGTCCGAATGGACCCGGATTGCCCAATGGTCAGGGGTTGTGGATTGTGGCGCGAAGTGTGCGCCGGAAGGGTTGAATGAACCTTGTCCTGTCGCAGTAGAAAGGTTTAACTGGTACAAAGGAAGGGGAAATCTCTTGCAAAAATGCAACGTCACTGGCGGGGGACGTGAGATGGACTTCCGGATACTTGGACCGTTAGAAATACTCGATGGTCAGCGCAATGTGGTACCCACTGCACCCAAGCCGCGTCAGGTGATTGCCCTTCTGCTGATGCGGCGAAACACCCTGGTACGGACCTCGGAGCTGATTGACGAACTCTGGGAGAGCGCGCCTCCCGCGAGTGCGATGACTACCCTCCAGACCTACATTTACAAACTTCGGAAAATCCTCACGGCGCGCAATTCCGATGAGATTCTCTTAACCAGGCCCGGGGGGTACACCCTGGCCATTCCCGATTCCTGCACCGATCTCCACAGATTCGAAGTGGAAGCCGAAGAGGGCAGGTTGCTGCTGAAAAAGGGAGACCCGGCGGGAGCCGCCGAGGTACTTCAGCGGTCGCTGGCACTCTGGCGGGGCTCCGCATTGGTCGATGTCGTTCCGGGCGGCCTTCTGTCGTCCTATGTGACGCGACTGGAGGAGTTACGGGAGCGCACCCTGAACCTCAGGATCGAGGCCGATCTCCAGCTGGGGCGCCACCAGGAGCTGATCAGCGAACTGAAGTCCCTCGTGCTGAGCCGCCCGCTCCACGAGAACGTGCACGCCGCGCTGATGATCGCGCTCCACCGCTCCGGGCGGCGCCACGAGGCGCTGGAGGTCTACCAGGTGCTGCGGCGCAGCATGATCGACAACCTCGGTCTCGAACCGGGGCAGGAGCTCCGGGCGCTCCACCAGGCGCTGCTGTCGGAGGCCACGGTCGGGGCGCCGTACGAACAGCGCCGGCGGCCCGTTCTGGCCGAGCCCCTCCAGGTCGCCGCCGCACGTTCCGTGACCCGGGAGCCGGTTCCGCCCGCGGTGCCCGCGGCACCCCGGCCCGCCGCCCCGAGCAGGCCCGTCCCGGCGCAACTCCCCGCGGACCTCACCGATTTCACCGGACGCCGGTCCCTCATCGACCAGGCCCCGGCGGTCCTGGCCCGGGACGAGGAGTGCGAGAACCCCCGTACCGCCACCGCCGTCGTGGTCATCAGCGGTATGCCGGGCGTGGGAAAGACCGCGCTCGCCGTGCATATGTCCCACACCGTCCGGCCGTTCTTCGAGGACGGACAGCTCTACGCGGATCTGTGCGACTCCATGGGCACGGGCCGGGACCCCTCGGAGGTGCTCCATGGATTCCTGCGGGCCCTCGGTGTCGCGGAGTCCGAGATCCCCCCCGACCTGGAGGAACGGTCCAAGCTGTTCCGGTCCACCACCGTCGGCCGGCGGCTGCTGATCCTGCTGGACGACGCATCGTCGCTGGCCGATATCCGACCGCTGCTCCCCGGCGATCCGCACTGCGCCGTCGTCATCACCAACCGGCGGCGGCTGCACGGTCTGGGCGGCGCCTGGAACATCAACCTCGACGCCATGGACACGGCGGAGGGCAGCGAGTTGCTGTCCCGCATCATCGGGGCCGCCCGGGTCAAGCGGGAGAGCCGCGCCGCCAAACAACTGGTCGCGACCGTCGGTGGTCTGCCCCTGGCGGTACGGTGCATCGGCGGCCGTCTGAGCGGCAGCCCGGGGCTCACCCTGTCGAGCCTGGTCCTGCAACTGGCCTGTTCCGAGAAGCTGCTGGACGATCTGCGGCTGGGGGAACTCGACGTACGGTCCCGGTACGACTTCAGCTACGAGCGGCTCGGCCGGGTGGAACGGAGCGTCTTCCGGCTGCTGAGCATCCTCCCGCCGGAACAGTTCACCGCCGAGTCCGTCGTCGAACTCCTCGGCAGCGACAGCCGCACCGTGGAACGCCTGCTCCAGAGCTTCGTCGACAGCCATCTGATCGACATCGTCCGGTGGGAGAACGACTCGGCCCACTACGCCTTCCCCGAGCTGACCTGGGTGTACGCCCGTGAGCGGCTGCTGGACACCCTCTCCAGCGACGGGCTGTGGCGCGAGAGGGGACGACCCCCGGTGGGGGAACCCGTGGGTGTCAACCGCCCGGGAACCTAGCGGCGCAGGTCCTGCGGCCCGGTCCTCCCGGCCGCTCCGGTCGCGTGCTTCGGCGGTGATCCGTCGGCGAGCGGGCAGGGCCTGAAGCCGACACCGCCGGAGAACACCCCGCCCGAGTCCGTCCCGCCCCAGTCCACCACCCCGCCGACGATCAGACGACGGTCATCCGATCCGGGTCACCGGACTCCCTGCTCCACCACCAGCCGTACTCCCGGCCGCACTCCCCACTCCTCCATCGCCCCCGCCGCCGCCTCCAGGACATGGCGGGCCCGGGGCCGGGGCAGCGCGAGACGCCGGGGCGGCAGGGTGTGCCGGGCGACGACCCGGAACTCCGCGTCCAGATACGCCACATCGACGGCGAACCGCATCCCCAGGGTGTGAACGGCATTGCACGGGGTCAGCAGCATCGCACCGGTGACGCCGTCCCGGCCCAGCAGGCCCCGGCGGCGCGTTCCGTACGAAGCGGCGATCTCCAGCGGGATCCCCGGACCGTCCCCGGGCCCGCCGTCCACCGCCCGGCCGCCCACGACCCGCAGGGTCCCCGGACCGCACCGCAGCCGACGCCGCTGCCACCACCACCGCCGCCGCCGTTCCCGCCGCACTCTTCCCATGACGGACGACCGTAGCGGCCGGGGACATACGGTCAACCGCCCGCTGCGGTCCCGTCCCGCGGCCTACCCTCTGAGCCGTGTACGTCACCCTGATCGCCGTAGCCGCCCTGTGGGGCGCCGGCACCGGACTGCTGGTCCCCCGGGCCGTGTACCGGCTCGCCGTCGAACCGGACGAGGCATGGCGGGCCGTCTGCCCGGCCGGGCACCCCTTCGCCGGCCCGGCGCGCGGCTGGGTCGGCGGGCCCGGCTGCGGGTCCGGTCCGGACGCGGGGGAGTGCCGCACCCGGCGAGCCGCGGCAGTTCCCGCCGCGGCGGGCGCGGTGGTCTGCGCGGTACTGGCCGCCGCCACCGGCCCCCGCCCCGAACTGGCCGTCTGGCTGCTGCTGGTGCCCTTCGCGCTGGTGCTGGCGCTGGTGGACCTCCGCGTCCACCGGCTGCCCGACCAACTGACCCTGCCGCTCGCCGCCGTGGCCGCCGGACTGCTCGGCGCGGCGGCGGCACTGCCGGGCGCGGCGGGCTCCTGGACCACGGCGGCACTCGGCGGGCTCGCGCTCGGCGCCGCCTACCTCGGCCTGTTCCTCCTCCACCCCGGCGGCCTCGGCTTCGGCGATGTGAAGCTCGCGCTCTGCCTCGGCACCGTCCTCGGCTGGTACGGCTGGCCGACCCTGCTGACCGGTGCCTTCGCCGGATTCCTGTTCGGATCCGGGTACGGAGTGGGGCTGATGATCCGGGGGCGCGCCGGGCGCCGGGACGCGATCCCCTTCGGCCCGTTCATGATGGCGGGGGCGCTCACGGGCCTGGTCGCAGGCGCGATGTCCGCCGCCGCCTGAACCCCTGGCCCGGCACCCCCGCCCGGCCCCGGCCGCCCCGACCGGGCAGGGCGGCCGCCCTCACTCCGTACCGCACCCGATGGGCACGCTTCTGGAACACGCCCCTGGGCCGTGTCGTCGGAATCCCGCCCGGCCCGCGACGCCCGGCACGCACACTCTTCCCCTGTGCCCTCCGGGCCCGGGCGGGGGTCCCCCCGGGCGGTAGCCCGGGAGGCGTGCCCCCGGCGTTGTCGGGATTTCCCGAGCACTCCCCTTTGACGACACGGCCTAGCGGTACGAACCCGACCGTCAACCCCGTCTAGCATCCGCATCTATGCGGACATTTTCTGACAACACGGCAGCGTGGCGCGGAATGCTGCGTCCCCGCACCTCCGGCTCCGCGCCCGCAGTCGCGCCGGAGCCCGGACCGCGCCCCGCCGCCCGGTTCCCCGCCGCGCTGCTCCCCTGGGCCTGGGCCGCCGGGCTCTTCGCGCTCTATGCGACCGTGTCCGTACGCCGCCATCTGCTCATCCGCACCACCGGTTACGACCTCGGCATCTTCGAGCAGGCCGTCCGCGCCTACGCCCAACTGCGCCCGCCCGTCGTGCCCTTGCGCGGCGAGGACTTCAACCTCCTCGGCGACCATTTCCACCCCGCCATCGCCGTCCTCGCCCCCCTGTACCGGATCTGGCCCGGCCCGCTGACCCTGCTGCTCGCCCAGGCCGCACTCCTCGCCGTCGCCGTCGTCCCGCTCGCGGGCTGGGCGGCCGAAGTCCTGGGCCGCCGTGCCGCCCATGCCGTCGCGCTGGTGTACGGGCTCAGCTGGGGCATCGCCTCCGCCGTCGCCTTCGACTTCCACGAAGTCGCCCTCGCCGTACCCCTGGTCTCGGCCGCCGTCACCGCCCTCGGCCGCCGCCGCTGGAGAGCGGCCGTCCTCTGGGCGGCACCCCTCGTCCTCGTCAAGGAGGACCTCGGACTGACCCTCGCCGCCGTCGGCGCGTACCTCGTCTGGAAGGGGCCCCGGCGGCTCGGACTGTTCACCGCGGCCGCCGGAATCGCGGCCAGCGCCGTCGAGATCAAACTTCTGCTGCCCGCCTTCAACCCGGCGGGCGGCTACGCCCACGGCGAGAACCTCGGCGAAGGCGCCCACGGCTCCCTCCTCACCACGATCGCCTTCGCCCCGCTGGACGCCCTCCGCCCGGACATCAAGGCGATGACCCTGGTCCTCGTCTTCGCGCCGTCCGCCCTGCTCGCCCTGCGCTCCCCGCTCGCCCTGCTCGCCCTGCCCACCCTCGCCTGGCGGATGCTGTCCCAGAACGCCTTCCACTGGGGTACGTCGTTCCACTACAGCGCCGTGCTGATGCCGATCGTGACCGCCGGGCTGATCGACGCGCTGCGCCACTGGCGCACCCCCGGTCCCGTCACCCCCGGTCCCGCCACGGCCGGTCCCGGGTCCGGAGCGCGGTCGCCCGCCGCCCGCCATATCCGGGCCTCCCTGGTCACCGCGCTCGCCGTGACCGCCGTGATGCTGCCCAGCTTCCCCCTCGCCCAGCTGGCCCAGCGCGCCACCTGGCGCACCGGCGAGCACGTCGCGGCGGCGCGCCAGGTGCTCGCGAGGATCCCGGACGGCGCCACGGTCGCCGCCACCAACCGGCTCGTACCGCAGCTCACCTCCCGGACCGAGGTCGTCCTCTTCCCGTCCTTCCCGGTGCACGCGCGGCTGTACGAGTACGCCCGGGACCGGCTGCCGCGCCCCACCGCCGAGTGGATCGTCCACGACCGCCACGCACCGCCCGCCTGGCCCTACCACGCGGGCCACTGGCCCTATCCGCCCGAACAGCAGACGGCCGAACTGGAACGGGCCCAGCGGGTGTACGGCTACCGGAAGGTCGCCGAACGCGACGGCATCACCCTGCTGCGGATGGGCCCGCCCCGGCCCCCCGGCGCCCACGGTTGAGCCGATGGCCGAAGGCCGATGGCCGGTACGGGGTGGTCCGGAATGAGGGCGGCACCCGTCCTTGTTGACCGGGGAGCGGTCCGCGCGGTCCCCCGTCGACACGAACGGGACGATCCGCATATCGCCGCCCCCGCACAGCCGTTGATCCGCCGTCAGGCCGGACGAGGAGTTGCCCGTGACCGTACGAAAATCCACCTACGAATGTGGTCTCGATGCCGCCGTCGACGTCGTCGGCGGCAAATGGAAGGCGCTGATCCTCTGGGAGCTGCACACCCACGGCGCGGTCCGCTTCGGCGGGATGAGGCGGGCGCTGACCGGGATCAGCGAGAAGGTGCTGATCCAGCAGTTGCGGGAGCTGGAGTCGGACGGAATCGTCCACCGAGAGGTGTACGCGGAGGTGCCGCCCCGGGTGGAGTACTCCCTCACCCCGCTGGGCGAGGCGCTGAACAAGGCCCTGGAGCCGCTCGGCGAATGGAGCAAAACCTATATGGACGAGGTCGTCGCCCGCCGGGCCGGCGTGGCGTAGGGCTTCTCCTCGGGGATCACGCCCGGCCCGCGTGTCCCAGCCGCCCCCGCCGCTCCTCGGCGTCAACCCTGCGCCCATTCGGGTCTCCCCCTTCGGGGGATGCCTGCCGGCGCCCCTGTCGGCCCCGCACCACCGCTGTTCTGCGGGAAAACCCCGGAATCCCGGGGCCCGCGCCCGCGTGCGCCCCGCCGTCCGCCGCCATCCGGACCCGCGGACGACACCCCGGCGGCCCCCGGATGCGTCCCTCGGCGGCGGTGACGCGTTATGGTGGAAACCCCCCCTCGGGCCGGTCCGTATCCCCCCCCACGGACCGGCCCGGTTTCTTTTTCCGGGCCCGTAGGGACCGGGGCGACACCCCTCCGGCCGCGGAGCCCGGGGACGGGCTCAGCCCAGACCGCGCCCGGCCCAGATGTTCGTCCCCGCGGTGTCCACCGCGAAGGCGTCGATCTCCGTCAGCTCCGCCGCGGTCAGCGGGGGCGAGGAGAGCGCGGCGACGTTCTCCTCCACCTGCGCCACGCTGGACGCGCCGATCAGCGCCGATGTCATCCGCGGATCCCGCAGCACCCAGCTCAGCGCCAGCTGCGCCAGCGACTGGCCCCGGCCGGCCGCGATCTCGTTCAGCCCGTTCAGCCGCCGGACGACCTCGTCGGAGAGCAGACCCGGGTCCAGCGACTTGCCCTGGGTGGCCCGCGAACCCTCCGGGATGCCCTGCAGATACTTGCCGGTCAGCAGCCCCTGGGCGAGCGGTACGAACGCGATGCAGCCCATGCCCGCCGTCTCCAGCGTGTCGAGCAGCCCGTCGTCCTCGATCCACCGGTTGATCATCGAGTAGGACGGCTGGTGGATCAGGGCCGGGACGCCCATCTCCTTCAGCAGCCGCGCCGCCTCGGCCGTCTGCTCGGCGTTGTACGAGGAGACACCCGCGTACAGCGCCTTCCCCTGCCGCACCGCGGACGCCAGCGCGCCCATCGTCTCCTCCAGCGGAGTCTCCGGGTCGAAGCGGTGCGAGTAGAAGATGTCGACGTACTCCAGGCCCATCCGCTGCAGGGACGCGTCCAGCGACGACAGCAGGTACTTCCGGGAGCCCCACTCACCGTACGGACCGGGATGCATCAAATATCCCGCTTTGGTGGAAATGATGAGTTCGTCCCGATAGGCGGAGAAGTCCTGGGCGAAGAGCTTCCCGAAGTTCAGCTCGGCCGAGCCGGGCGGCGGCCCGTAGTTGTTCGCCAGGTCGAAGTGGGTGACACCCAGATCGAAGGCGCGGCGCAGGATCGCCCGCTGGGTGTCCAGCGCGCGGTCGTCGCCGAAGTTGTGCCACAGGCCCAGCGAGACGGCGGGCAGTTTCAGCCCGGAGCGGCCGGTGCGGCGGTACTCCATGGCGTCGTAGCGGTCGGGGACGGCGAGGTAAGCGGAGGAATCAGTCACGTATCCCTCCTTATCACGGACTTGTGACAGACCGGGTTGGGCCCCGGTGGCCCCTGCGCAGTACTGTGGCGCCTTCAAGGGATTCGCCGCACGGCCCGGACGGTGTGCACCGCACGGGTGGGGACCGGGGCCGGTGCGCGTCGCCCGTACGGACCCGGGGCAGCCCCGCGGTCCCCCACACCCCCAGGTCCGCCGAGCCCCGGACCGGGGCGTCGTGAGCCCGATCGGACCGAGAGGTGGACTCTGTGAACTTGCGGGACCTGGTGTACAGGCTCTACGCACGCCGGGTGGAAGGCCGACTCGACCACGCCCAGGTGCCCAAACACATCGGAGTCATCCTCGACGGCAACCGCCGCTGGGCGAAGGCCTCCGGCGGCACCGCCGCCCAGGGCCACCAGGCGGGCGCCAGCAAGATCCTCGAACTGCTCGGCTGGTGCGCCGAGACCGATGTCGAGGTCGTCACCCTCTGGATGCTCTCCACCGACAACTTCGACCG
Source organism: Streptomyces tsukubensis (assembly GCF_003932715.1). Classification (NCBI taxonomy): domain Bacteria; kingdom Bacillati; phylum Actinomycetota; class Actinomycetes; order Kitasatosporales; family Streptomycetaceae; genus Streptomyces; species Streptomyces tsukubensis. The sequence goes on from NZ_CP020700.1 coordinate 5,277,457, forward strand.
GCCCGACGAGGAGCTGACCCCGCTCCTCGGCATCATCGAGCAGTCCGTCCGCGATCTCGCGGCCGACGGCCGCTGGCGCGTCCACCACGTCGGCACCCTCGACCTGCTGCCCGCCCGTACCCAGACCGTGCTCAAGGAGGCCGAACAGGCCACCGCGGACCACACCGGCATACTCGTCAACGTCGCCGTCGGCTACGGCGGCCGCCAGGAGATCGCGGACGCGGTCCGCTCCCTGCTGCACGAGCACGCCGAGAAGGGCACCAGCTTCGAGGAGCTGGCGGAGATCGTCGATATCGACCTGATCTCCGAGCACCTCTACACCCGCGGCCAGCCCGACCCCGATCTGGTCATCCGCACCAGCGGCGAACAGCGGCTCTCCGGCTTCATGCTCTGGCAGAGCGCCCACTCCGAGTACTACTTCTGCGAGGTCTTCTGGCCCGCCTTCCGCAAGGTCGACTTCCTGCGGGCACTGCGGGACTACGCGGCCCGCCACCGCCGCTACGGCGGCTGACCGGCTCCCCGCCCGGGGAGACGACCTGGGGGCTTTCCGCTCCCTTCACCCACTGTTCGGCCATCCGCCGCCCCCGGCCGGGGCATGGCCGCGCATGATCCAGGGCATATTCCCAGCAGGTCGGCGTCCGGTCCTCGGGCGCCGGACTCCGTGGGCGGCTCCGGCCGCCCGCCCGGGAGGCCCTTTGCACACGAAGGCACGCACCAGCGGTGCGGACCACGCGGAGGGCCGGAGCTCGGCCCGTGCACTGCGGCCCGCAGCCCGGCTCTTCTCCCCGCCTGACGGCGGGGCCGGTCCCCCGCCGTCAGTGGCGGGCGGATCCTGGCCCGCGACGGCACCGCTCCGTCGACCTCTTCCGAGGGGGTACGTCCTTCCGTGGTGAACAGCAGCACTAAGCGCCGCATGCCCGACCGGCGCACGTACGTTCTCGACACCAGCGTCCTGCTGGCCGACCCGAACGCCCCGACCCGCTTCGAGGAACACGAAGTCGTGCTCCCGATCGTGGTCATCGCCGAGCTGGAGGCCAAACGCCACCATCCGGAGCTGGGCTACTTCGCCCGGCAGGCCCTGCGCCTGCTGGACGAGTTCCGCATCCGCTACGGCAGGCTCGACGCCCCGCTGCCGCTCGGCAGCCTGGGCGGCACCCTCCGGGTCGAGCTGAACCACTCCGACCCGGGGATCCTCCCGGCCGGCTACCGGCTGGGCGACAACGACTCCCGGATCCTCGCGGTGGCGAGAAACCTCCAGGCCGAGGGGTACGACGTCACCGTCGTCTCCAAGGACCTGCCCCTGCGGATCAAAGCGTCGTCGGTCGGACTGCTCGCCGAGGAGTACCGCGCCGAACTCGCCATCACGGACTCCGGCTGGACCGGAATGGCCGAACTCTCCCTCCCCGCCGACCAGGTGGACCTGTTGTACGGAGGCGAGGAGAGCGTCCATGTCCCCGAGGCCGCCGAGCTGCCCGTCCACACCGGGCTGGTGCTCCAGTCCGAGCGCGGCCGGGCCCTGGGCCGGGTCACCCCCGGGGGCACCGTCCGGCTGGTCCGCGGCGACCGCGAGGCCTTCGGCATCCACGGCCGCAGCGCCGAACAGCGGATCGCCCTGGACCTGCTGCTCGACCCCGAGGTCGGCATCGTCTCCCTCGGCGGACGGGCGGGCACCGGGAAATCGGCGCTCGCGCTCTGCGCCGGCCTCGAAGCCGTCCTGGAGCGCAGGCAGCACCAGAAGGTGATGGTCTTCCGTCCGCTGTACGCGGTCGGCGGGCAGGAACTGGGCTATCTCCCCGGCACCGAGGCCGAGAAGATGAACCCCTGGGCCCAGGCCGTCTTCGACACGCTGTCGGCGGTCGCCGGCCGGGAGGTCATCGAGGAGGTCCTCGGCCGCGGGATGCTGGAGGTGCTGCCGCTCACCCATATCCGGGGCCGCTCCCTGCACGACGCCTTCGTCATCGTCGACGAGGCCCAGTCGCTGGAGCGGAACGTCCTGCTCACCGTGTTGTCCCGGATCGGCGCCAACTCCCGGGTGGTCCTCACCCACGACGTGGCCCAGCGGGACAACCTGCGGGTCGGCCGGTACGACGGAGTGGTCGCCGTGGTCGAGAAGCTGAAGGGCCATCCGCTCTTCGCCCATGTCACCCTCACCCGCTCGGAACGCTCCCAGATCGCCGCACTGGTGACCGAAATGCTGGAGGACGGGCATATCTGAGGAGAGTTGAGAGGGCTTTAGGGGTCTTCACGGGGCTTGGGGAGGCTTTACGGCCCTTTACGGCGCCGTCCCGCCAAAGGCGCAAGAGCCTAGCGGGACGGCGCCGTTCCGTATCCGCGTTCGACCGAAAAATCGGCGCGTAGGCCATGTGAGCTTTCCCACGCAATCGGGAATTGCCTTGCGGTGCCGGGTTCCGGCAGAGTCTTGCTTCCGTCAGGCCCCGCACACGACACCCATGGACACCTGTGGTGCCCCGCACCACTCCCACAACTCCACAACCGACCGTCGTGTGCCGCCCGGAAAGCATCACCGGCCACTCCCGCGACGGGAGTTGACCACGGGCCAGCGCCTCCCGTGACCTGTATTTCAGCGGAGGCCAGCGCCAGGGGCACGATTCGCCCGCGGGGTCACCTGTGCGGGTGATGCTGGAAGGAAACCGTGTGAGCCGGATCTCGGTCCGGGGATTCGCGGTGGCGTCCGCCACCGCGGTCACCACCGTCGGAGCCGTTGTCGGCGTTGCCTCGGGCAACCCCCAGTCCTCGGACAATGTGGAGACGGCCGCGTCCGACGCGACGACCCTCCTCGCGGACGTCCCCTCGGGCGAACAGGTCCAGGTGCAGGCAGTAGCACTGGCCGAGCAGGCCGGTGCCCAGGCCGCCGCCGCCGAAACCACGGCCAAGAAGTCGGCCGAGGAGTCCGCGCGGATCGCCGCGGCCAAGGCAGCCAAGGACAAGAAGGCCGCCGCCGAGGCCAAGGCGAAGAAGGAGCGCGAGGAGGCCAAGGAGCGCGCCGAGCGCAGCAAGGCCCGCGACGCCTCCAGCTTCACGGCCAAGGCCTCGTACTCCATCTCCGAGGTCAAGGACATCGCCCGCCAGATGATGTCGGCCGGCGACTTCCAGTGCTTCAGCAATATCGTGACGAAGGAGTCGGGCTGGCGCTACACCGCGACGAACCCGTCCTCGGGCGCGTACGGTCTGGTCCAGGCGTACCCCGCCACCAAGATGGCGACGGCCGGTGCCGACTGGCGCACCAACCCGGCCACCCAGATCAAATGGGGTCTGAGCTATATGAAGGAGCGCTACGACAGCCCGTGCGGAGCCTGGTCCTTCTGGCAGAAGAACCGGTGGTACTGACCTCCCGCGGTCTGCCGCTCAACTTCACGGAACCCCACACCGTCCCTACGGTGTGGGGTTCCGTGTTGTTGTAGCGTCGTCGGTCCCGGAGCGCCGGGCGACTGGGGGAGAGCATGGGGGGCAGGGGAAGCGTCATGTCACGGATTCCGGGGTGGCTGGCCGGTGCCGCGGCCGGGCTCGGCCGGGCCGCCGAGCTGCTGCAGGAGCGGCGGGCCGCGGCGGACGGCGACGACGAGGGCCGGAGCGACAAGACCTCGGGCGGGTACGGCAGTTCGGAGCGGTCCGCGGGGGTCACCGGACCGGCTGCGGCCACCGGTGGCTCCGGCGAGGCGTCCGGGGGCGCGGTGGCCGTGCCCCCGCCACCCGCCTACGCGCCCGCCGTCGCGCCGAGGCCCGATCCGACCTCCACCATCCCCTGGGGCATCCGGGTCGCCGCCGAGGCCGGCTGGCGACTGCTGGTCCTCGCCGGGGTGTTCTGGGTGCTGATGAAGATCATCAGCGCGGTGCAGCTGGTGATGCTGTCCTTCGTCGCCTCCCTGCTGATCACGGCCCTGCTCCATCCGACCGTCGCCCGGCTGAAGCGGTGGGGGATGCCGCGCGGCCTCGCCACCGCGGTCACCGTGGTCGTCGGGTTCGTCGTCATCAGCCTGGTCGGCTGGTTCGTCGTCTGGCAGGTGATGGAGAACCTCGACACCCTCTCCGAGAAGGTCAGGGACGGTATCGAGGAGGGGAAGCGCTGGCTGCTGGACAGCCCCTTCCATGTCACCGAGGGCCAGATCAACGATATCGCCGACAACTTCAGCCAGGCGATCGGGAACAACACCCAGGAGATCACCTCCGCCGGGCTCCAGGGCGTGACGGTGATGGTGGAGATCCTCACCGGCATCCTGCTGGCGATGTTCTCCACGCTCTTCCTGCTGTACGACGGGGACCGGATCTGGCAGTGGACGCTGAAGCTGGTGCCCGCGCAGGCGAGGGAGGGTGTCGCCGGGGCCGGTCCACGGGCCTGGCGGACCCTGACCGCCTATGTGCGGGGCACGGTGCTGGTGGCCCTGATCGACGCCATCTTCATCGGGCTCGGGATCTATGTCCTCGATGTGCCGATGGCCGTACCGCTCGCCGTCTTCATCTTCCTGTTCGCCTTCATCCCGCTCGTCGGCGCCGTCATCTCGGGGGCGCTGGCCGTGGTCGTGGCGCTGGTCACCCATGGGCCGTTGACCGCGCTGCTGGTGCTGGGTGTGGTGCTCACGGTCCAGCAGATCGAAGGCCATGTGCTCCAGCCGTTCATCCTGGGCCGTGCGGTACGGGTGCATCCGCTGGCCGTCGTCCTCTCGGTGGCGGTCGGCGGGATCACGGCAGGCATCGGCGGCGCGGTGGTGGCGGTTCCGCTGGTGGCCGTGGGCAATACGGTTGTGGGCTATCTGCGGGCGTACGGCAAGGAGCAGGCGCTGCGCGACGCGGCCCCGCCGCCCGCCGGGACCGCCCCGGCCCCGCAGTCGCCGCCGCCCCCGAGGGCGGCGGAACCCCCGGCCGGGTCCGGAGAGACCCCGCCGCCGACGGCGGCGGCAGGGACGGCCGCGGCGCCCGCCGCCGCCGAAAGAGGGGAGCCGACGTGATATCCGAGCCCGAACTGGTCGGCGGCGACGCCCCGGAGCGGGGGCCGCTGCTGCCAGGGCCGCCCGGGATCCCGGACCCCCCGGACGGGGAGCACCGCGACCGGGACGGCGACCCGGACGGCGGCCGGGGCGAGCGGCTGGAGTCGGGCCGCGAGGGGCGCCGGCCGCCGCTGAAGCCCTGGCAGTGGGGTGTCGCCGGAGCGGTGGCGGCTTCGCTGCTCTGGGCGGGCGGGCTGTTCGCGTACCAGGCCACCACCGGCGGGGACCCGGATCCCGGCCCGTACCGCGCGGTCGAGGATCTGTGCGCACCGGCCGCCATGAAGGAGCTGACCGCCGTCCTCGGCAAGGTGTCGTCGCGGGACCCCGAGCAGTTCGCGCACCCGGCGATGGACGAGGCGCAGTGCAGCCTCGTCCTCGGCGCGGATCCGGCGGTCAGCAGCGGGCTGACGTCCGTCGATCCGGCGACGGGAGTGGCGCGCAAGCTGAGCATCGGGGTCCGGATCAGCTACACGCTGCACCGCAGGACCGATCCGGGGCCCGAGTTCGACGCACGGATCCTGGCCCGGGCGAAGCGGATGCACATCGAGGCCGAGCCGGTGCCGGGGGTCGGTGAGCGCGCGTACCGTACGGCCGAGGGCCAGGACCAGGTGCTCCATGTCCTCGACGGGCAGGCCGTACTGGAGCTGCAGGTCTACTCCTACTGGACGGGCGAGCAGGACGCGCCGCCGCCGTCCCTGGAGGGGGTCGAGGAGAGCCGGGGCGCCCTGGAGGCGGATGCGCGGGCGCTGCTGGAGGAGTTGCGCGGCGGCCGGGGCTGATCCCGTACCCCCGGGTATGAACAGGGCCCGTACGACGTGTGCCGTACGGGCCCTGCCATGCGTTCCGGCGGTCAGCCCGCGAGCGCGGCCTCGGACTCCAGCGTGGTGCCCACGGCCTGGACGACGGAGGCGATCTTGAACGCCTCCTGGACCGTCTCGCGGTCCACGCCCGCCTTGCGGAGCACCTGCTCGTGCGAGTCGAGGCACTGGCCGCAGCCGTTGACGGCGGAGACGGCGAGCGACCAGAGCTCGAAGTCGACCTTCTCCACGCCCGGGTTGCCGATGACGTTCATCCGCAGACCGGCGCGGAGCGTGCCGTACTCCGGGTCGGAGAGCAGGTGCCGGGTGCGGTAGAAGACGTTGTTCATCGCCATGATCGCGGCGGCGGCCTTGGCGGCGTTGTACGCCTCGGGCGACAGCTGCGCCTTGGCCTCCGGCTCCAGCTCACGCAGGACGATCGGGCTGCGCGAGGCGATCGCGGTGGCCAGCACGGTGCCCCAGAGCTGCTGCGGGGTGAGCTTGTCGTTGTTGCCGATGACCGAGCCCAGGTTGAGCTTCAGGTCCTTGGCGTAGTCCGGTATGGCGGACTTCAGCGCGTCGAGCGACACGGGTCACTCACCGGCCAGCAGCGTGGCGGCGTCCAGGGTGTCCTCGCCCTTGGTCCAGTTGCACGGGCACAGCTCGTCCGTCTGGAGGGCGTCGAGGACCCGGAGGACCTCCTTCGGGTTACGGCCGACGGAGCCCGCGGTCACCATCGTGAACTGGATCTCGTTGTTCGGGTCGACGATGAAGACGGCGCGCTGGGCGAAGCCGTCGGCGCCCTCGATGCCGAGGTCGCGCATCAGCTCGTGCTTGGAGTCGGCCAGCATCGGGAAGGGCAGGTCACGCAGGTCGGCGTGGTCCTTGCGCCAGGCGTGGTGGACGAACTCCGAGTCGCCGGAGAAGCCGAGGACCTGGGCGTCGCGGTCGGCGAACTCGTCGTTCAGCTTGCCGAAGGCGGCGATCTCGGTCGGGCAGACGAAGGTGAAGTCCTTCGGCCAGGCGAAGACGACCTTCCACTTGCCCTCGTAGGACTTGTGGTTGATGACCTCGAACTCCTTGCCGCTCTCGAGCGAGACGCAGGCCGTCAGTTCGAAGGTGGGGAACTGGTCGCCGACAGTGAGCACAGTGTCACTCCATGGTGCTGAGGGGTTGGACAAATCCACCCTGTCATACCCGCGATCGCCGGTGAAATTGATCAATCAGGTCAGTGTGATCCGATCCTTCAATCAATCGGAGGGCACTCTTCCGGGCGGGCGCTCCGCGCTGTGCGGACCGGGTGCGGCGGCCGTGCCGATTCTGCCAGGCGTCGGGCGTTGTGCGGGTGCTCGGCGGGCGTACTGCTCCCACCTGCGTATGCACTCCATGTATACCTCGTGTGTATAGTCGGACCATGTCCATCGGTCACACCCTTCTCGGGCTCCTCGAATCCGGCCCTCGTCACGGCTACGACCTCAAACGTGCCTTCGACGAGAAGTTCGGCCACGACAAGCCCCTCCACTACGGGCAGGTCTACTCGACCATGTCCCGGCTCCTGAAGAACGGACTCGTCGAGGTCGACGGCGTCGAGCCCGGCGGCGGACCCGAGCGGAAGCGGTACGCGATCACCGACGCCGGGATCACCGACGTCGACGCGTGGCTCGCCCGGCCCGAGGCCCCGGAGCCGTACCTCCAGTCCGTGCTCTACACCAAGGTCGTCCTCGCCCTGCTCACCGGACGAGGCGCGGCGGAGCTGCTCGACGGTCAGCGCTCCGAGCATCTGCGGATGATGCGGATCCTGACCGACCGCAAGCGCCGCGGCGACTTCGCCGACCAGCTGATCTGCGACCACGCGCTGTTCCATCTGGAGGCCGATCTGCGCTGGCTGGAACTGACCGCGGCCCGGCTGGACCGTCTCGCCCGGGAGGTAGGCGCATGACCACCGAAGGAGCCCTGCTCGTCGCCGAGGACCTGCGCAAGGCGTACGGCCCCACCCCCGCCCTGGACGGCGCCCACTTCTCCGTCCACGCCGGTGAGGTCGTCGCTGTCATGGGGCCCTCCGGCTCCGGCAAGTCGACCCTGCTGCACTGCCTCGCCGGCATCGTGCCGCCCGACTCCGGATCCATCCGCTACCAGGGCCGCGAACTGGCCTCGCTCTCCGACAAGGAGCGCAGCAAACTCCGCCGTACCGCCTTCGGCTTCGTCTTCCAGTTCGGCCAGCTGGTGCCCGAGCTGACCTGCACGGAGAACGTCGCCCTGCCGCTCCGCCTCGCCGGGACCGGCCGGAAGGAGGCCGAGACGGCCGCCCGGCAGTGGATGGAGCGGCTGGAAGTCGACGACATCGGGCACAAGCGCCCCGGCCAGATATCCGGCGGGCAGGGGCAGCGGGTCGCCGTCGCCCGCTCCCTGGTCACCTCGCCCCGGGTGCTCTTCGCCGACGAACCCACCGGCGCCCTCGACTCCCTCAACGGTGAGCGGGTGATGGAGCTGTTCACCGAAGCCGCCCGGTCGACCGGCGCGGCCGTCGTCCTCGTCACCCACGAGGCCCGGGTCGCGGCCTACTCGGACCGGGAAGTCGTCGTCCGCGACGGAAAGACCCGGGGCCTGGAGTACGTCGCATGACCGTCCGCACCTGGGCCCGCGACCTCGCCCTCGGTATCCGCTTCGGCGCCTCCGGCGGGCGCGAGGGCTGGACCCGTACCCTCCTCACCGCACTCGGCGTCGGCCTCGGCGTCGCCATGCTGCTGCTGGCGTCCTCCGTCCCCGGCATGATCGAACAGCGGGACGACCGCGCCGACCGCCGGACCCCGGCGGAGATCAAGCAGATCGGCTCGCCGGAGATTCCGCCCAGTGCCCGCACCGTGCTCTGGGACGGCGTCGAAACCCTCTACCGCGACCGGGTCGTCAAGGGCACCCTGCTGCGGGCGGACGGCGCCGACCCCGTACGGCCGCCCGGTGTCGCCGCCTTCCCGAAGCCCGGCGAGATGGTCGTCTCACCCGCCCTCGGCGAACTCCTGCGCTCCTCCGAGGGCAAGCTCCTCGGCGAGCGCTACGGGGGAAAGGTCATCGGCACCATCGGCGACGAGGGCGTCCTCGGCTCGCGCGAGCTGTACTTCTACCTCGGCAGCGCGGACCTCACCCAGGAGTCCGGCAGCACCCGGATCGGCAGCTTCGACGCCGCCGCCAGAACGTCCCCACCGCTCAACCCCATCCTCGTCGTCCTCCTCGTACTGGTCTGCGTGGTGCTGCTGGTGCCGGTGGCCGTCTTCGTCGCCACCGCCGTCCGCTTCGGCGGCGAGCGGCGCGACCGGCGGCTCGCCGCACTCCGCCTGGTCGGCGCCGACACCCGGACGGTCCACCGGATCGCGGGCGGCGAGGCGCTCTTCGGCGCCCTGCTCGGACTCGCCTTCGGCATCGGCCTGTTCTTCGCGGTCCGGCCCCTCGCCGGGTACATCGGACTGTACGACCTGAGCGCCTTCCCCTCCGATGTGACACCGGCGCCGCTGCTCGGCGCGCTGATCGTGGTCGCCGTACCCGTCTCCGCCGTCGCGGTCACCCTTCTCGCCCTGCGTACGGTCGTGATCGAACCGCTCGGCGTCGTACGGCACTCCGCCACCAGGCAGCGCCGTCTGTGGTGGCGGCTGCTGCCCCCGGCTCTCGGAATCGCCCTGCTGCTCACCGGCCGGCTCGGCTCCGGCGACGAGGACGTCGCGGTCTTCCCGATAGCGGCCGGGGCGATCCTGGTACTCATCGGGCTCACGGCCCTGCTGCCGTGGCTGGTCGACGCCGTCGTCGGACGGCTGCGCGGCGGTTCCGTCCCCTGGCAACTGGCGGTCCGGCGGCTGCAGCTGAGCAGCGATGCGGCCGCCCGGGCAGTCAGCGGCATCATGGTCGCGGTCGCCGGGGCGATCGCGCTCCAGATGCTGTTCTCCGCGGTCGAGGGGGACTTCGTCCGCGAGACCGAGCAGGACCTGGCCCGGGCCCAGCTGAGCGTCACGGCGGACGTCACCGGTGCCGGGTCCGCCGAGCGGGTGGTCACCGACCTCCGGGGGACGGAAGGGGTCCGCACGGTCACCGGAGTGACCCAGGCGCAGCTCTACAGCCCCGCCCGCACCCCGGAGGAGGTGGCGGCCGGTCACGGCGAGATCATCACGCTGACCGTCGCCGACTGCCCCACCCTGGGTGAACTCGCCGAGCTCCCCTCCTGCAAGGACGGCGACGCGTTCGTCGTCGTCGGCAGGGACACCGAAACGGGCGCGCTGATCAGGCAGTCCGCCGCCCTCGGCAAGCCGTATCTGACGGGAGCCCCCCGGGAGAGCACCGCCGGCGGCAAGCCCGTCAAGGCCTGGAGCCTGCCCGAGGGCGCGCCGACCGTGACCGCCCGGGCCGACGCGGCGGACAACGAACACCCCGGGATCTTCGCCACCCCGGGCGCCGTCGACCTCCGGGGTTTCCCCGCCGCGAGCGCCGTGGCGATGGTCTCCGTCGACAAGGGGGTGCCCGACGCGCGGGAGCACGTCCGCAACACCGTGGCCCGGATCGACCCCGGCGCGCACGTCTGGCAGCTGACCAACGTCGAGGAGGACGAGCAGTTCGCCAAAGTCCGCATTGCGCTGCTGATCGGTTCCCTCGCGACCATGGCGCTGATCGCCGCCTCCATGCTGGTCTCCCAGATCGAACAGCTGCGGGAACGGCGCAAGCTGCTCTCGGTGCTCGTCGCCTTCGGCACCCGCCGAGCCACCATCGCCTGGTCGGTCCTGTGGCAGACCGCGGTCCCGGTGGTCATCGGCACGGTCCTGGCGATCGCCGGCGGTCTCGGTCTCGGCCTGGTGATGCTCGAACTGGTCGGGGCGCGGGTGGCCGACTGGTGGGGCTTCCTGCCGATCGCCGGGGCGGGCATCGCGGTGATCGTGGTGGTGACGGTGCTCAGCCTGCCGCCGCTCTACCGGATGATGCGCCCGGACGGCCTCCGCACCGAGTAGCACCGAGTAGCCGCGAACAGCGCGGAATGGCATCGGGCGGCACTGCGCCGGAAGGTCAGGCTCCGGGGGCGGAATCCGTCTCCGGAGCCGCGGCCTCGGTGCGCAGCCGTACCGGCAGGCCCGCCAGCGCGCCCCGCAGCGACCGCGCGAACTCCTCGAACTCGCCCTGGCGGGCCGCCCCGGTGCGGGTCGCCAGGGCGATCCGGCGCGCCGGCGCGGGGTCCGCGAAGCAGCCGGTCAGCAGCCCGCCCCGGCCGGTCTCCACCTCGACCGCGGTCCGCGGCAGCAGCGTCACCCCGAGGCCGCCCGCCACCAGCTGCACCAGCGTCGCCAGACCCGCGGCGGTCGTCGTCACCGGCGCCCGCTCGTCGCGCCCCGCCTCCCGGCAGACGTCCAGGGCCTGGTCGCGCAGGCAGTGCCCCTCGTCGAGGAGCAGCAGCGGCAGTTCGCGCAGCACCTCGCGGGAGAGATCGCGGCGCCCGCCGAGGGGATGGCCCTCCGGGGTCACCAGGACGAAGTCCTCGTCGAACAGCGGGATCTCGGTGACCCCCGGCACCCCCAGCGGCACCGCGAGCAGCAGCAGGTCGAGCCGTCCGGCCGCCAGCCCGTCCAGCAGCGACGAGGTCTGTTCCTCGTGGACCTGGAGGTCGAGGTCGGGATAGGTGCCGTGGACCAGCCTCAGCACATCCGGCAGCAGATAGGGGGCGACCGTCGGGATTACGCCGAGCCGCAGGACGCCGGTGAACGGGGCCCGTACCGCCGCCGCCTCCTCCAGCAGCTCCCCGACGGCGTCCAGGACCGCCTTGGCGCGGGCCGCGAGCCGCTCGCCCGCGGGGGAGAGCAGCACCTTCCGGGTGGTCCGCTCCACGAGCTGCACCCCGAGGGTCTCCTCCAGCGCCGATACGGCCCCGGAGAGCGCGGGCTGACTCATGCCGATGGCCGCGGCTGCGTCCCGGAAGTGCAGATGCTCGGCCACCGCAGTGAAGGCCCGCAGTTGCGACAGGCTGGGCTGCTTGCCCCGGTTCGCCGTAGCCATTGATTCCTTCTCCCTATCGTTCCCCTTGATGTTAATCGGTTGTTCCCATGGGGTCGGCGAGGGGTGCCGACTGCCGGTCCCGGTGCCCGGGGCGGCCGTGATCACCGGAGCAGGTGTTTCCCGGTGGTGCTGCTGATACGAAGAGAGGTATGAGCGACCAGGGTGGCGGAGACAGCACGCAGACGGCGGCGCCGGTGACGGCGCCCGGCGGAGCCCCGGAACCGGCGTCCCGCCCCGGGCGCAGCGGCCTGGGCGAGCCGTCCGCCGAGACGATCCGCACCGGCGGGGAAGAGGTCTTCGCCGCGCTCGCCGAGCGCTACCGCCACGAGCTGCGCGTGCACCTCTACCGGATGCTCGGCTCCTTCACCGACGCCGAGGACCTGGTCCAGGAGACCCTGCTGAAGGCCTGGCGGCGGCGCGAGACCTTCGAAGGGCGCGCCGGCTTCCGGGCCTGGCTGTACCGGATCGCCACCAACACGGCGCTCGACTTCCTCGGCGGACCCGCCCGGAACCGCGAGGTGGCGCTCGCCGTCGACAGCGCCGGATCCCCCGTCTCCTCGGCCCTCGCGGAGGTCAGCTGGCTCCAGCCCTACCCCGACCGGCTGCTCGACCTCGCCGCCCCCGGCACCGGCGAACCGCACACCGCCGCGATCGCCCGGGAGACCGTCGAACTCGCCTTCCTCGCCGTGATCCAGCATCTGCCGCCCCGCCAGCGCGCGGTCCTGATCCTCCGCGATATCGCCGGCTGGTCCGCCCAGGAGACCGCGGACGCCCTCGATATGACCGTCGCCTCGGTCAAGAGCGCCCTCCAGCGGGCCCGTACCACGCTCCGCGGCCGGCTCCCCGAGCGGCGCTCGGAGTGGGGTGCGGCCACCGAGCCCAGCGCCGCCGAGCGGTCGCTGCTCCGGCGCTATATGGCCGCGTCCCGGGATGCGGACCTGTCCGCACTCGCCCTGCTGCTGCGCGAGGACGCCCGCCAGGCCATGCCCCCGCACCGGCTGGTCTTCGACGGGCGGGACGCGATCCTCGACCTCTGGCGTCCGGTGCTGGAGGGCGATACGGCGTGGGGCGAGTGGCGTTCGGTGCCGTACGCGGTGAACCGGCAGCCCGCGGCCGTGAGCTATGTCCGCCGGGCGGGCGAGACCCTCTTCACCGCGGTCAACGTCGACGTACTGACGGTCGTGGACGGTCTGATCGCCGAGATCACCACCTTCGACCCCGGACTGCTGCCCGGAATCGCCCCCACCCTGGCGGAGTGACCCGGGTCACAACAGTCCGCCGATTCCTTTCCCGTGAGCGGCCCGTCATACGGGCACCACCGCGGCAGCGCGGCACGAGCCCGCCGTACGGCCGCGCACCCTCACCACCACGGCAAAGGACGCAGAACCATGAACGACACCACCGCAGCCGCCCCCGGGACCGCCGCGGACCCCGGCCCCGACGCCGCCGTGCGCGCGCTGGACAGGCTGATCGGCACCTGGCGGGTCAGCGGCGGCGCCGAGGGCACTGTCAGCTACCGCGGGCTGGAGGGCGGCCACTTCCTCCTCCAGGACATCGCCCTGGAGCAGTTCGGGCAGCCCGTCACCGGTGTCGAGGTCATCGGGCGGCTCAAGGAGTTCGGCGCCGAGGAGCCCGGCGAGGACATCCGCTCCCGCTACTACGACAGCCGGGGCAACACCTTCGACTACGTCTACGAACTCGACGGCGACACCCTCACCATCTGGGGCGGCGAGAAGGGGTCCCCGGCCTACTACCGGGCGACTTTCAGCGCCGACGGCAATACGCTCTCCGGCGCCTGGGTCTACCCCGGGGGCGGCGGCTACGACTCCGTCATGACCCGGGTCGCGGTATGAACACCGGCCGGAGCGACGGCGGCCCGGACGTCCCGTGGGAGCCGCAGCACGGCTCCCACGGACCCGGAGTCCCGATCACCCCGTGATCGTCTCCGTCATGAGGTGAACCGCTCTCGACGGGTGTCCGGTACGGGCTCAGCCCGCCCCGCCGCCCGTGGGCTCCTCCGTGTCCGGACCCCCGGGGCCGTCCGGCTCGGCCTTCGGCGGGCGGCCCCTCCGGCGGATCGGCGCGGCGGCGCCCGGCAGCCGCCCCGCCTCCGTCAGCGCCCGCCGCAGCAGGAACTCGATCTGGGCGTTGGCGCTGCGCAGTTCGTCCGAGGCCCAGCGGGCCAGGGCGTCGTAGACCGCGGGGTCCAGCCGGAGCAGGACCTGCTTGCGTGGCGGCGGCGGGGGCGGCGGGGGCGTCACTGGTAGAGCGTGCCGGTGTTGACGACGGGCTGGGCGGCGCGGTCGCCGCAGAGCACGACCAGCAGATTCGAGACCATCGCGGCCTTCCGCTCGGAGTCCAGTTCGACGAACCCGTCCTCGCTGATCCGGGTCAGTGCGGCCTCGACCATACCGACCGCCCCGTCCACGATCTGCCGGCGTGCCGCCACCACCGCACCGGCCTGCTGGCGCTGGAGCATCGCCGAGGCGATTTCGGGGGCGTACGCGAGATGCGTGAAGCGCGACTCGATGATCCGCACCCCCGCCGCCTCGGCGCGGGCCTGTAGTTCGACGCGGAGCTTCTCGGTGATCTCCTCGGCGTTCCCGCGCAGCGAGAGGCCGTTCTCGTCATGGGCGTCGTAGGGGTACTCGATGGCGATCTGGCGCACCGCGGACTCCGTCTGGGTGGAGACGAACTCCAGGAAGTCGTCGACTTCGAACAGGGCCTGCGCGGTGTCCTCGACCCGCCACACCACCACGGCGGCCAGTTCGATCGGATTGCCGTAGGCGTCGTTGACCTTCAGGACCGCGGTCTCGTGGTTGCGGACCCGGGTGGAGATCTCCTCGCGCGAGGTCAGCGGATTGACCCAGCGCAGCCCGTCGGTGCGGACCGTACCCCGGTAGCGGCCGAACAGCTGGACCACCCGGGCCTGGCCGGGCTCCACCATGTTCAGCCCGGCCATCGCGACGACGGCGGCGAGGGCCAGCAGGATGCCTCCGACGATCAGGCCGACCTGGGCCGCGGCGGACCCGGCGACCGCTCCGGCCACGACGGCTGCCGCGCCCCCGGCGAAGCCGGCCAGGCCGAGCAGCAGGGCCAGCCCGCCGCCGATGCTGCGGGCCGGGAACTCCCGTACCCCGGCCGGAACCCCGTCGTACTGCTCTCTTGCGGTGTCGGCTGCGGTGTCGGCGGTGTTCATGGGCCCCCCAGGGATCAGGGCCGACGGTGGCGGAGTTCACCACCGCTACGGCTCGCTGCTAGCAATGTGATTACACATTAATGGATGCGGCAACCGTTTGGGCAAGAGCCGAGTCGTCTTCTGTGGACGGGGTGCTGATTCTCACGTCCGGATTCGTCGTACTAGTCCGAATTTTTCAGGGCGAACGGTGTTAGTTTTCTAAGCCGCTTTGGTCGGCGGCGACCTGAACCAAGCAGAGTCCACCTGGACCAACCTGGACCAACCTGGATCAAGCAGAACCAACCAGGACCGACCAGACCGACAAGAACACAGACCTTTCGGGGAAGAGCGGAGCGGGGCGGGCGATGGGCCGAGCCGAGGAACGACGGGCCCGGCAGCGCGGTGCGCGCCGGGGCGGGAAGAGCGGGCGCACGGGCATACGCCGCTTCTTCACCTGGAAGAAGATGCTGGGCACCTTCCTCGGTCTCTGCCTGCTCGGTATGGGCGCCTTCGCGGTGATCTACATGATGGTTCCGGTTCCGGCGGCGAATGCGCAGGCCGAGATGGAGTCCAACGTCTACAAGTACGCCGACGGGACCGTCCTGGCCCGCACCGGTGAGGTCAACCGCGAGATCATCGGTCTGGAGGAGCTGTCGGAGGAGGTCCGCCAGACCTTCGTCGCCGCCGAGAACAAGAGCTTCTACAAGGACAACGGCATCGACTTCAAGGGCACCGCCCGGGGTCTGCTGAACACCGTCTCCGGCAAGGGCAAGCAGGGTGGTTCGACCATCACCCAGCAGTACGTCAAGAACTACTACCTCAACCAGGACCAGACGGTCAGCCGCAAGCTGAAGGAACTGGTGATCGCCCTCAAGGTCGACCGCGAGAAGTCCAAGGACCAGATCCTCGCGGGCTATATCAACACCAGCTACTACGGCCGCGGCGCCTACGGAATCCAGGCCGCCGCCCAGGCGTACTACGGCATCGACGCGTCGAAGCTGAACGTCGCCCAGGCCGCCTATCTCGCCGCCCTGCTCCAGGCCCCCCACCAGTACGACTGGGCCGTGGCCTCTCCGACCGGCAAGAAGCTGGTGTCCGACCGCTGGGCCTACGTACTGAACAACATGGTCGAGATGGGCAAGCTCGACGGGTCCGTCCGCGACGCCCAGAAGTTCCCCGTACCGAAGGCGCCGAAGGCCGCCCCCGGTATGGAGGGCCAGACCGGCTATCTCGTCGAGGCCGCCAACGCGGAACTCGCCCGCCAGGGCATCGGCGAGGAGGACATCAAGGCCGGCGGCTGGACGATCACCCTCAACATCGACCGCGCCCGGCAGCAGGAGCTGGAGGCGGCGGTCGACAAGGAGCTGGAGTCCAAGCTCGACCGGAAGAAGGACAAGAAGGCCGCGACCGTCCAGGCCGGGGCCACCTCCGTGGATCCCACGACCGGCAAGGTCGTCGCGCTGTACGGCGGGGTCGGAGCCACCGAGCACTGGCTGTCCAACGCCACCCGCCGCGACTACCAGCCCGCGTCCACCTTCAAGCCGGTGGTGCTCGCCTCCGCCCTGGAGAACGAGGCCAGGACCCAGAGCGGCGATCCGATCAGCCTCAACACCGTCTACGACGGCACCAGCAAGCGGCCGGTCGTCGGCAGCGACACCCCGTTCAACCCGGAGAACGAGGACGACCGGGACTACGGCAGGCAGATCACCGTGCAGCGGGCGACCAACCAGTCGGTCAACTCCGTCTATGCGCAGATGATCGTCGACGTCGGGCCCGGGAAGACCAAGAAGACCGCACTCGACCTCGGGATGCGCGACGGCGAAGGCTGGCCCGAGCGCCCCGCCATGTCGCTGGGCACCATGGGCGCCTCCACCTGGGACATGGCCGGGGTGTACGCCGGATTCGCGAACCACGGCAAGAAGGTCACCCCCTCCATCGTGGGCTCCGCCGAACACCGGGCCCGCAAGGTCGCGCTGAAGGACCCCGTCGGCGGCCAGGTGATCTCGCGCGGTACGGCCGACACCGTCACCGCCGCCATGCAGGGCGTTGTGAAGGAGGGCTCCGGCCGCCGGGCCGCGGGCATCTACGACGCGGCGGGCAAGACCGGCACCTCCGAGAACAACCGTTCCGCCTGGTTCGTCGGCTATACGCCCACCCTGGTCACCTCGGTCGCCCTGTTCGGCGAGAAGCCGGACGGCACCGGCCAGGTCACCCTCACCGACACCATCAACCAGGGCCGGGCCAACGGCGGCGGTATGCCGGCCCGGATCTGGAAGGCGTACACCTCCGACGCGCTGAGCGCGGCCGACGCCCGCAAGCGGTTCGACCTGGAGGTCGAGGAACCCGCCCGCGGCGAGCCCGCCGCCTCCCCGTCGGACTCCCCGGAGCCGTCCCCCAGCCGGAGCGAGGAGCGGCGCGAGGAGGAGACGGAGGACCCGCGGCCGTCGAACACCACGTCCCGGCCGCCGGTGATCGACCCGCCCGCCTCGCAGAGCACCCGCCCCACCACACGCCCCTCGCCGTCCGGGAGTCAGACCGACGGCACCGGACCGGGCGGTCCGGGCGGCGAACCCGGGAACCCGGGTACGGGCGATCCGAACAACCCCCGCCCGCAGTTCCGGCCGCCCGGCTCCCAGGGTTTCTGAGCCCGGCGTCCCCAGCCGATATGCCGGTACGGCGGTGCCCGCGGCGCGCTCCCTTCGGGGGAGGCGCCGCGGGCACCGCCGTTTCCGGCCGCCGTACCGCCCGGTGCTCCGGGCTCAGCCGCCGTTGACCTCCTTGGCGATCCGGTCGCCGACCGTCTTGTCGATATTGCGCCAGTACTGGACCGCCCGGTCGAGCACCGGCCGGGACACCCCGTCCTTCAGATGCCCGGACACGTTCGACACCAGCCGGTCACGGGCGGCGTCGTCGAGCACCTTCCGCACCAGGGTGCCCGCCTGCCCCCAGTCGTCGTCCTCCGGGTGCAGCGCGTACGCCTCCCGGACCATCTCGCCCGCGCTCGCCCAGCCCGCGATCTCGCCGAACTGCGCGGTGTCCGCCGCGGGCCCGCCGTAGGAGTTGGGCGCATAGGGCCGCGCCGTGTTCGCCGGCTCGTACCGCATCGGCCCGTCCTTGGCGTACGAGGCGACCACCGAGTGCGGCCGGTTCGGCGGCAACTGCGCATAGTTCGGGCCGATCCGGTACCGGTGGGTGTCCGGGTACGAGAACAGCCGCCCGAGGAGCATCTTGTCCGGCGACGGCCCGATGCCCGGCACCAGGTTCGACGGCTCGAACGCGGCCTGTTCGATATGGACGAAGTAGTCCTCCGGATTGCGGTCCAGCACCATCCGGCCGACTTCGATCAGCGGATAGTCGCCGTGCGGCCACACCTTCGTCAGGTCGAAGGGGTTGAAGCGGTAGCCCGGCGCATCGTCGAACGGCATGATCTGCATGTACAGCGTCCAGCTCGGGGCGTTCCCCGACGCGATCGACTCGTACAGATCCCGGCGGTGCCGGTCCGCGTCCGACCCGGCCAGCTCGTCCGCCTCGGCCTGGGTGAGGAAGTCCACGCCCTGGTCGGTCTTGAAGTGGTACTTCACCCAGAACCGCTCGCCGCCGCGGTTGACCCACATATAGGTGTGGGAGCTGTAGCCGTTCATGAAGCGGTACGACTTCGGGATGCCGCGGTCGCCCATCAGCCAGGTCACCTGGTGCGCCGTCTCGGGGGAGAGGGTCCAGAAGTCCCACTGCATGTCGTTGTTGCGCAGCCCGGTCGCCGGATGGCGCTTCTGCGAGCGGATGAAGTCCTGGAACTTCTGCGCGTCCCGGACGAAGAAGATCGGCGTGTTGTTGCCGACCATGTCGTAGTTGCCGTGCTCGGTGTAGAACTTCAGGGCGAAACCGCGCGGATCGCGCCAGGTGTCGGGGGAGCCCTGCTCACCCGCGACCGTGGAGAACCGGGCCAGCATCTCGGTGCGCTTCCCGGGCTGGAAGAGGTCGGCCTTGGTGAACTGGCTGACGTCGTTCGTCACCTCGAAGAAGCCGTACGCACCCGAACCCTTGGCGTGCACCACCCGCTCGGGGACCCGTTCGCGATTGAACTGGGCCATCTTCTCGATCAGGTAGTGGTCCTGGAGCAGGACCGGGCCGTCGGGCCCGACGGAGAGGGAGTGCTCGTCGCTCTCCACCGGAATGCCGGCGTTGTTGGTGGTGTAGGGGGTATCGGACACGAGCGTCCTCCCGCCGGGAGACATGGTTGGGTCGCTACAGGCGTCGTGTACCTCAGTCAACGCCGCCGACACCTTGTCGGCAACTGCTCGCCACTCCGCTGCGGCCGGTCGGGCGTACGGCGCGACGGCGCGGGCATCCACGGGCGCGGCGACCCGCCACGGTGCCGCGCCCCTCCGCCGGGCCCGATGCCCAGGCGTACGCGGTGAGCCGTTTGTCCTGGGCCGCGGCGCGGGCGGGCACCCACCCGCGCCGCCGCGGCGCGCGGGTCCCGGCTCTGTCTCCGCCCGGGGCTGCCGGCCCCGCCGCGGTTTCGTCGGCGCCCGGCCCGCGGCAGCACGGAGGGCCGGTACGGGTCGCCCCCGTACCGGCCCTCCGTCCTCCGCTTCGGCCTGCTCGGCCCGCCGGGCCCTACGGCCTCGTCGGCAGTTCGAACCAGACGACCTTGCCGCTGGAGAGGCGGGTCGCGCCCCAGCGGCGGGCCAGCCGGTTCACCAGGAAGAGTCCGCGTCCGCCCTCGTCCGTCTCCCGCGCCTTGCGCTGGCGGGGCAGCTGCGGGGAGTCGTCGCCGACCTCGCAGCGCAGGACGTCCGTCCGCAGCAGCCGCAGGGTGACCGGCCGCTCCGCGTACCGCACGGCATTGGTCACCACCTCGCTGACCAGCAGCTCCACCGCGTCGGACAGATCCTCCAGACCCCAGCGGGACAGCGCCCGCCGGGCGAGGCGGCGGGCTCGGCCCGGGGCCGCATCCTCCGGTTCCAGGAACCAGTAGGCGACGTCACTGGGCGCGATCCCGTCGAAACGGGCCGCGAGCAGCGCGATGTCGTCGTCCCGGTCGCCCGGCCCCAGCATGTCGAGGACGTCGTCGCAGAGCGCCTCCAGCGGCGGGGCGTGGTCAGGGCCGGTGAGCTGGGCCGTGGCGTGCAGCCGCTCCCGCAACTGCTCGATACCGGTCCAGACGTCCCGCAGCCGGGACTCCACCAGACCGTCCGTGTACAGGAGCAGGGTGGCCCCGGCGGGGGCGTCCAGCTCCACGGCCTCGAAGTCGACCCCGCCGACGCCGATGGGCGCGCCCGACGGCACCCGCAGCACCTCGGCCCGGCCGCCCAGATGGAGCAGGATGGGCGGCGGATGACCGGCGTTGGCGATGGTGATCCGGTGCGAGACCGGGTCGTACACCGCGTACATACAGGTCGCCATCCGGTCGGTGCCCAGCCGCTGGGCCTGCTCGTCGAGGTGGTGCAGCACCTCCTGCGGCGGCAGGTCGAGACCGGCCAGCGTCTGGGCCGTGGTCCGCAGCTGGCCCATGATCGCGGCCGAGGTCATCGAGTGGCCCATGACATCACCGACGACGAGCGCGACCCGGCTGCCGGGCAGCGGGATCGCGTCGTACCAGTCGCCGCCGACCCGGGCGGTCTCGGCCGCCGGGAGATAGCGGGACGCCAGCTTCACGCCCGTGGGCTGGGGCAGCGAATCGGGCAGCATGGTGCGCTGGAGCTCGTCGGCGATATACGCCTCCCGGCCGTACAGCACCGCCTTGTCGATGCCCAGCGCCGTATGCGTGGCCAGCTGGGCGGCGACGAGCAGATCGTTGGGCTCGAAGGCGGGCCGGTCGGGACGGCGCAGGAAGACGGCAGCACCGATCACCCGGCGCCGCCCGCGCAGCGGGGCCAGGATCGCCCGGTGGCCGTTGGGCACGGTCCGGTCCGCGCCCAGCAGTTCGGGCAGCGCGGCGCGGGCCGCCGCCGAATCACCGAAGACGGGCCGCACCCCGCGCAGCACCTCGGAGAGCGCGCCGCCGGAGCGGACCTCGCACTGCTCGGCCGCCGGGGTGAGTTCGTTGTGCTGGTCGATGACGGGCAGCAGGCCCGTACCACCGAAGTCCGCACCGTCTTCTGCTAAACGCAGCCGGTCCGTGCGGCGCAGCCGGAGCAGGAACGGGGAGACCGGGCGTTCGTCGCCGACCGGCAGCGGATCGCGGAGATAGACCAGGATCGCGTCCGAGAACGTCGGCACCGTTGCCCGGCACAGGCCGAGGACGATCTCGTCGAGGTCTATACCGCGGGCGATGCGGCGGGTCGCGGCGCCCACGAAACGCAGCCGGTCGCCCTCCCGGCGGGCGGCGCCCGCGGGGTCGGGCGTACCGGGCGGCAGACCGGGGCCTCCGGGACCGCCCGGAGCACCGGGGCCCGAGGGCGGTCCGGGCGGTTGTGCCACGCCTCCGCCGACCGGGCCGTTCGGCGCCGGGACGGGCGAGGAGAGCGCAGCGGCTGCCGCGACGGTGTCCGCTGTGGCGGCGGCCGCGTCCGCCCGGGGCCGGGTGCGTTCCTGCGACCGGGCAGCCAAGGGCTGCCGGCCTTCATGGGAGGTGGGCTGCTCCGTCACGCGTGGGATTCCGTCCATCTGGGCCGGGTGTGCGATGCATGGGCCTCAGGGGGCCGTATACCCGCTCTGCGGGCGACGCCGACAAGGTGGCAGGCATCCCGCACGGCTCCACCCCCTCGTAGTGACCTGTCTCGTGCTGACGTACTGGCGAACTGATGTATTGAGCAGATGTATTGAACACGAACCGCTCGCCGCCGCTTCGGCTGGCTGCCGGCGACGCCGATGACTCACGGTCAGGTTCTGCGCTGGGATCCATGGTTACCGAACGGTTCCCGAACGGCGAGCCTTGTGGACGACGATCCTACGTTTGCCCCCTGGGGGCGCATCAAGAGTCTCACGACGTCCTCTGCGCCGGAGGGCGTTCTCGGACCGGAGTCGGACAGATTAAGGACAGTTCCGCGCCGCGATCTCGGTCACATCTGGGCAAGAAGCCGCACATCTGCGCCACCCCGGGGAGGTTTGTCCGTCTTTTGGTCGCTCTCCGTGCTGAGGGTCGCTCTCCGTGTCGAGGGGGCGGTTGGTCGGGGGAGGGCCGGGAGGCCGGGGGTGAGCGGCCGCTGCCGCTCCCGGCCGGGGCCGGGGCGATGCTCGGACCTCTCCGGCGCATGCCGGGCCCGCCGCGGCGCGCTCAGAGCCGTGCGCGCGCGGGCGTGCGCCCCCAGTCGGCGGGCAGTGCCGGGACCGGCCAGGCGGGATCGGGCCGCCAGTGCTCCCAGCCGTCCCGGAACGGCGCGTCCCAGGCGCGGATCGCCGCCACGGCCGCGCGCCCCGCCTGCTGGATCCGGGCGGCCTCCGCCACCCCGATCAGTCCGGCGCGCCGGGCCTCGGCGAACTCGTCCTCGTCCCGCCAGAGCCAGCTCCGGTCGGGAAATACCGAGATGTCCAGAAAGTGATCCTGGGAGTCGATTCCCGCACTCCAACGGGTATGCGGCTGTTCCAGGTTGACGTACCAGCTCCGGAACTCCCACTCCTCGTCCCAGAAGAGCCACACCGACCACGGCTCGCCGGGCCGGGCGAGCTTGAGCACGCCCGCGCCGTGCCACTGGTCGCGGACGGCCGTCCGGGGCACCGTGTAGCGGGTGGCCAGCGGCTGTTCGTGCAGCGGGGAGCCGTCGGCAAGGGCCGGGCGTACGCACTCCGTGCCCGGTGCCAGCCAGACGGCGAGCAGCTCGGGGGTGTCGCGGACGACGGTCACGGGGCGGCAGATCGCGAACCCCGGATCGCCGGGTGGTCTGCCGGGGCCGCCGTGATCCCGGTAGCGCCAGAGGATGTGCTCACCGGCCCGCCAGCGGCGCGCCGTCCCGCCCGCCCGCTCCGACCCTTCCGTCTGCTCCGTCTGTTCCGTGCCTGTCATGAGCAGATCTTAGGAGGCACCTGTCCCGTCGGCCCCTGCCCCCGGTGCCGTGCACCGGGACAGCGCCCCGGGCGCGTCGGATCACAACCGCCGCGCCCGCGCGAGCCGCCCGCGGCACGGCCCGGCGCCGTAACGGGGGCACGGAGGCGCGCCTTCCGGCTCCGGCGAGGGGCCGGACCCGCACCTTCCCGCCCGTGGAGCGGTCGGCCCCGGGAGTCCCGGGTGCGAGCCGTCCGGAGCGGCCCGGCCCCCGGTCCGGGAGGCCCCGGGCCCGCCACGGCCCTGCGCCCGGCCTCCGCGGGCCGCGCCGGGCGGTGCCGGGTAGTGCCGGTTCGCAGGGTGGCGCGTGTGCGCCGGCGGCCCGCGCGAGCCGCTCGCCGGGCGGCCCGGGACAAGCCCGGGTGCGCGGAACCGGAGCGGCCGGTCCCGCGCCCCGGGCTTGCCCCCCCCGGGCCGCGTCCGCACCGCTCGGGGCACGGAGCAGCCGACCGTCAGGGGCGGGTCATACGGAGCACGTCCAGGGCCTCGTCCAGCTGCTCCACGGTCAGCGCGCCGCGCTCCACATGGCCCGATTCCAGGACCACCTGCCGGATCGTCTTCCGTTCCGCCAGCGACTTCTTCACGATCTTCGCCGCCTCCTCGTAGCCGAGGTACTTGTTGAGCGGTGTCACCACCGACGGCGACGACTCCGCGTACTCCCGCGCCCGCTCGGCATTGGCCGTGATGCCGTCGACCGTGCGGTCGGCCAGCAGCCGGGACGCCGCGGCCAGCAGCCGTACCGACTCCAGCAGGTTCTTCGCCATCACCGGCAGCATCACGTTCAGTTCGAAGTTGCCCGCGGCCCCCGCCACGGCGACCGTGGTGTCGTTCCCGGTCACCTGCGCCGCGACCATCAGCACCGCCTCGGGGACGACCGGATTGACCTTGCCCGGCATGATCGACGAGCCGGGCTGGAGATCGGGGAGGTTGATCTCGGCGAGCCCGGTGCGCGGACCGCTCGCCATCCAGCGCAGATCGTTCGCGATCTTCGTCAGGGAGACCGCGATCGTCCGCAGCTGGCCCGAGGTCTCCACCAGCCCGTCCCGGGCGCCCTGCGCCTCGAAGTGGTCGCGCGCCTCCGTCAGCGGCAGTCCGGTGGCCCTCGCGACCTCCGCGATGACGGCGGCCGGGAAACCGGGCGGGGTGTTGATGCCGGTGCCCACCGCCGTACCGCCCAGCGGCAGCTCCGCGAGCCGGGGCAGCGAGGACCGCAGCCGCTCCACCCCGTACCGCACCTGGGCCGCGTAACCGCCGAACTCCTGCCCGAGGGTGACGGGCGTGGCGTCCATCAGATGCGTCCGGCCCGACTTGACCACCCGGGCGAACTCGCCCGCCTTGCGCTCCAGGGACCCGGCGAGCTGCTCCAGCGCCGGGATCAGCTCGCCGGTGACCGCGGCCGTGGCGGCGATATGGATGGAGGACGGGAAGACGTCGTTCGACGACTGGGAGGCGTTCACCTGGTCGTTCGGATGGACCGGCCGTCCCAGCCGCTCCTCGGCCAGGGTCGCCAGCACCTCGTTCATGTTCATGTTCGACGAGGTGCCGGAGCCGGTCTGGAAGACGTCCACCGGGAACTGGTCGTCCCAGCGTCCGGCGGCCACCTCCGCGGCGGCCGCCGCGATCGCCCCGGCGACGTCCTCCTCCAGTACCCCCAGCCGGGCGTTGACCACGGCCGCCGCGGCCTTGACCCGGGCCAGCGCGGCGATATGGGAGGGTTCGAGGCGCTGCCCCGACACCGGGAAGTTGGCCACCGCCCGCTGGGTCTGGGCCCGCCACTTGGCGTCGGCGGGGACCCGGACCTCGCCCATCGAGTCGTGCTCGACGCGGTAGCGGCCGTCGCCGCCCGCACCGCCGCTGCCGGTCGTCGTGGGGGTGTTCGTGCCGGTTCCGTCGGTCCCGTCGGCTGCGGACATGGGTCGGGTCCCTCCTGAAGGCTTCTGCAAGGCTCCTGAAAAGGTGAGCACTTGTCTTGTTCTTGCTATTCCCCTGCGGGCTACCTGCCAGTAGAACCCGGGGTAACCACAGACCCGGGGAGGCACACATGACGCACGGAAAACGCACCGCCCGCCGAAGGCTGCGATGTACGGTGGCCGCCGCGGCCGCCCTCGCGGCCGGACTGGTCGGCCTGGCCTCGCCCACCGCCGGAGCGGACCCGGGCCGTACGGCGCAGGCCGCGGCCGCCTCCGTACCGCTTCCGCCCGCGCTGGAGACCATCCGCGCCGCAGAGGCCGTAAAGCTCTACGGCAGCCCCGCCGAACGCCCCCTCGCCGAACGCAAGACCGGACTCATCTCCCTCGGTGACAGCGAGATCTCCGGCGAGGGCATCGGCTCGTACGAGCCCGGTACCGACGGCCCGTCCAACTGGTGCCACCGCTCACCCGACGCCGCGATCCACCGCACCGGAATCGCCGCCGACGTCACCTTCAACGTCGCCTGCTCCGGCGCGTACACCGGCAACATCCGCATCGGCGGCACCAAGCAGTACGCCGACGAGCTGGTCCAGAGCGACAATCTGGCCATCAAGGCGCGCAACACCCGCATCAAGATGGTCCTGCTCGTCGCCGGGGCCAACGACGACCTCCAGTTCGGCCCGGTCATGACCGACTGCGTGGTGCGGTACGTGACCCTCCAGGGCCCCTGCGCCCCCAAGTACGGCCCCGGCTGGCAGGCCCGGGTCGACGCCCTCGTCCCCAAGGTGGAGGCGACGGTCGGCGATCTGCGGACCGTGATGCGCGGCGCGGGCTACGCGGACGGCGACTACAAGCTCGTCGTCATGGGCTACCCCGGCCCCATCGGACCCGACTTCCGCGACAATCCGAACTTCCCCGGCAAGCTGATCTGCGGCGGGATGGGGTACGACGCCGACACCGTCTGGGGCCGCAATACCGCCGTACCCCTCTTCGAACGCGGTATGCGCCAGGCCGCTGCCGCAAGCGGCGCCGTCTACCTCGACAACTCCCGTCTCTTCCACGGGCACGAGGTCTGCATGGAGGACACCTGGGCCCGGGGCCTCCACCTCGAACTCTCCAACCCCTTCCCGCCGGACGAGAACACCGCCCGGCAGTCCTTCCACCCCAACTACCGGGGCCACGGGGCCTTCGCGTCCTGTCTGACCCAGATGTACAACGCGAATGCCCGGGAGGCGAGCTGCGCCGAGACCAACTCCGACGGCCGGCCCGTGCTGCGCACCCTGGCCTGGGACGACGTCTACAAACCACTGAAGAACCAGGCGACCGGGCAGTGCCTCGATGTCACCGGCTCGGTGACGGCCAACGGCACCGGGGTCGTCGGCTGGGGCTGCCACGGCGGCCGCAACCAGGGCTGGTGGCAGGACCCGGCGGCCGGTTCCGTCCACACCGAACTCACCCAGGACCGGTGCCTCGACGTCCCCGGGGCGAACTACCGGTCGGGTGCGGAACTGATCGTGTGGAACTGCTCAGGGGCGGCGAACCAGCGCTTCGTACGGGTGGACGGCACCCTGCGTCCCGCGGCGGCGACGTCCCTGTGCGCGACGCACGAGTCGTCGCAGGCACCGGTCCGGCTCCGGCCCTGCACGGCGGGCGCGGCGAACCAGCGCTTCGTCTGACGCGTCCGGCCCCCGAGCCCTCGTGACAGAAGCGCGCCCGCTTCCCGTACGGCCTGCTACGGCCTGGTACGGGAAGCGGGCGCGGCAGCGTCAGCGGGTGGTCAGCCCAGGCCGGGGCCGCGGACCGGGATCGACGTGAACGTCGGCGCGGGAGCCGGCTCCGTGAAGAAGTCGTTCCCCTTGTCGTCGACGACGACGAAGGCGGGGAAGTCCTCCACCTCGATCCGCCAGACCGCCTCCATCCCCAGCTCCTCGTACTCGACGACCTCCACCTTCTTGATGCAGTCCTGCGCCAGCCGGGCCGCGGGACCGCCGATGGAGCCCAGGTAGAAGCCGCCGTGCGCGGCACAGGCGTCCGTGACCTGCTTGCTGCGGTTGCCCTTGGCGAGCATCACCCTGGAGCCGCCCGCCGCCTGGAACTGCTCGACGTACGAGTCCATCCGGCCCGCCGTCGTCGGACCGAAGGACCCGGAGGCATAGCCCTCGGGGGTCTTCGCCGGGCCGGCGTAGTAGACGGGGTGGTCCTTCAGGTACGAGGGCATCTCCTCGCCCGCGTCCAGCCGCTCCTTGATCTTGGCGTGGGCGATATCGCGCGCCACGACCAGCGGTCCGGTGAGGGAGAGCCGGGTCTTGACGGGGTACTTGGTCAGCTCGGCGAGGATCTCGTCCATGGGCCGGTTGAGGTCGATGCGCACCACGTCGCCCGAGGTGTCGAGGTGCTCGTCGGTGGTGTCGGGCAGGAATCGCGCCGGGTCGGTCTCCAGCTGCTCCAGGAACACGCCCTCGGCGGTGATCTTCGCGACCGCCTGGCGGTCGGCGGAGCAGGAGACGGCGATGGCGACGGGCAGCGAGGCGCCGTGCCGCGGCAGCCGGACCACACGCACGTCGTGGCAGAAGTACTTGCCGCCGAACTGGGCGCCGATGCCGATCCGCTGGGTCAGCTCGAAGACCTTCTCCTCCAGCTCCTTGTCCCGGAAGCCGTGCCCGGTGGGCGAACCCTCCGTGGGCAGCTCGTCGAGGTAGTGCGCGGAGGCGTACTTCGCGGTCTTCAGGGCGTACTCGGCGGAGGTGCCGCCGACCACGATCGCCAGGTGGTACGGCGGGCAGGCGGCCGTGCCCAGGGAGCGGATCTTCTCCTCCAGGAACCGCATCATCGCGGCCTCGTTGAGGACCGCCTTGGTCTCCTGGTAGAGGAACGACTTGTTCGCCGAGCCGCCGCCCTTGGCCATGAAGAGGAACTTGTAGGCGCCGCCGTCGGTGGCGTACAGCTCGATCTGCGCGGGCAGGTTGGAGCCCGTGTTCTTCTCCTCCCACATGGTCAGCGGCGCCATCTGGGAGTAGCGGAGGTTGAGCTTGGTGTAGGCGTCGTAGACACCGTGCGAGAGCGCCTCCTCGTCCCGGCCGGAGGTCAGCACGTTCTGGCCGCGCTTGCCCATCACGATCGCCGTACCGGTGTCCTGGCACATGGGCAGGACGCCCGCGGCGGCGATGTTCGCGTTCTTCAGCAGGTCGAGCGCGACGAACTTGTCGTTCGACGACGCCTCCGGGTCGTCGACGATCCGCCGCAGCTGGGTGAGGTGCGCGGGGCGCAGATAGTGCGAGATGTCGTGCATCGCCTCGGCCGCGAGCCGCCGCAGCGCCTCCGGCTCGACCTTGAGGAACGTGCGTCCGTCGGCCTCGAAGGTGGAGACGCCCTCGGAGGTCACCAGACGGTAGGGGGTGGTGTCCTCTCCCAGAGGGAGCAGATCGGAGTACACGAATTCCGGCATGGCGGCCATTCCTCACACAGCGGGCAAAAACGTACGACATCGACGGGCGACGGTGCGCCCCCCCAGCGTAGAACGCGTCCGGCGGGGCGAGCTTGTGAGGTAAGGCTCAGTACGCGGGGGCCGCGGGCCCGTACGGTGCCGGGGCGGAGTCCACCGGAGTCCACTGTGGAGGGGCTCAGGAGGATCCGCCGCCCCGCCGGTGCCTACGGTGCCGGGCGCGGAGCCGGGGTGCCGGGGGCGCTCCGCGGGGCGGGCGCCCGGCCGGGGTGCCGGGGTCCGCTGTCCGGTGGGTGTCGGTTACCGGCCGGTCATCGGACGCCATCGCCCGCCCGCCGTCCATTAAGGGTCGAGCCCCCCTCAACCCGGGTCCTTCCAGGGGTGTTGCCCCTAGTTGCGATCTATCGCGTTTCGCTACCCTGGCTCCGTGGACCTCGAAAAGCACCACCCCCAGCAGCCCGCCGCTCCCACGGCGCCCGGGCCCGCCCCCGCCGCCGGGGCCGGCCCTTCCGACGCGATCCGCGCGTCGGACGCCGACCGGGACCGGATCGCCGACATCCTCCGGGAGGCGCTGGCCGAGGGCCGGCTGGACACGGAGGAGCACTCCGAGCGCATCGAGGCCGTCTACCGGGCCAAGACCCTGGGCGAGTTGCAGCCCATCGTGCGCGATCTGCCTGCGGCGGCGCAGGCGAAGCCCGCCGGATCGGCTCCCTATGCCTACGGCCCCGAAGCGGGCACGGCCCCGCCGGAGAACGTGATCGCCGTCTTCTCCGGCGCCACCCGCAAGGGCCGCTGGAACATCGGCAGACGGACGAACGCCTTCTCCCTCTTCGGCGCCGTCGAGCTCGACCTCACCCAGGCGATGTTCCAGCAGCGGGTCACGGTGATCAACGCGACCGCGGTCTTCGGCAGCGTCGAGGTCCGCGTCCCCGAGAACGTCACCCTCCGGGGCAACGGCAGCGGTGTCTTCGGCAGTTTCGAGATCAGTGGCCAGGAGGCCGCCGACCCCGAGGCCCCCGTGGTGGTCATCAGCGGATTCGCGGTTTTCGGCAGCGTCGAGGCACGGCCCAAGCGCGGCCGCCGGGTCGCCGATCTCCACAACCGCCTGCGGAAACACCTGAGCTGAACGCTGTTGCGCCCCTGCGGCCAGGGGGGCGGTTTTCGGCCGTGTGCTCCCCGTGCGCTGTGCCGTGCGCCGGAACCGGGTGCCACTCAGTGCATAGGCGTGCGTACAGCGGGTAGGGACTGCTGCGTCGTCTCTCGCTCGCGAAGCCGTCGTCAGGAGTAGACCCGTGCTGCAACTGCCGTACCAGTCCTTGCAGGTGGCCGCCGTGCCTTCCCAGCGGGCACCCGCCAGGGAAGACCAGGACGGGCCCTGGCACGCGGAAGCCGTCTGCCGCAGGGACGAGGCCGGTCTGTTCTTCGCCCCCTCCAAGGAGCCCACGGCCGCCCGGCTGTCGCGAGAGGAAGCCGCGAAGCGGGTCTGCGCGCGCTGCCCCGTCATGGTGGAGTGCCGCGACCACGCCCTGCTCCAGCCCGAGCCCTACGGGGTCTGGGGCGGACTGACGGCGGCGGAGCGCCGGGTACTGCTGGCCCGCAGGCGACGCCGGGCCGCCGAGGAGAAGAAGACCGCGGCCGCCTGACGCGCCGGTGCGGCCCGGGCCCCGTGGAATCCACCGGGGCCCGGGCCGGAGCGGCGCTGCCGACGGCCCGTCCCGGGCATCCGCTCTCCGGATGCCCGGACCGTCTCTCCCCGCTGCTGCTGCGCGGCTGCTACTGCGCGCGGTCGAAGTCGATCTGGCTGTAGGCGCGGAGCTTCGACAGCCGGTGCGTGGAGTCGATCTGCCGGATCGTGCCGGACTTGGAGCGCATCACCAGCGACTGGGTGGTCGCGGTCTCGGCGCGGTAGCGCACCCCGCGCAGCAGCTCGCCGTCGGTGATCCCGGTGGCGACGAAGAAGACGTTGTCCCCGCTGACCAGGTCGTCCGTGGTGAGGACCCGGCCGAGGTCGTGGCCCGCATCCAGCGCGCGCTGCCGCTCGGCCTCGTCCTTGGGCCACAGCTTGCCCTGGATGGTGCCGCCCAGGCACTTGATGGCGCAGGCGGTGATGATGCCCTCGGGGGTGCCGCCGATGCCCATCAGCAGGTCGACGCCGGTGCCTTCGCGTACCGCCATGATCGCCCCGGCGACATCGCCGTCGGAGATGAACTTGATCCGGGCGCCGGTCTCCCGGATCTCCTTGACGATGCCTTCGTGGCGCGGCCGGTCCAGGACGACGACCGTGACGTCCTCGGGCGTGCCGCCCTTCGCCCGGGCGACCCGGCGGATGTTGACCGACACGGGCGCGTTGATATCGACGAACTCGGCGGCCTCGGGGCCGGTGACGAGCTTGTCCATGTAGAAGACGGCGGAGGGGTCGAACATCGCGCCCCGGTCGGCGGCCGCGAGGACGGCGATGGCGTTCGGCATGCCCTTGGCGGCCAGCGTCGTACCGTCGATCGGGTCGACCGCGATATCGCACTCCGCACCGGTGCCGTCACCGATCCGCTCCCCGTTGAAGAGCATCGGCGCTTCGTCCTTCTCTCCTTCGCCGATGACGACGACGCCGTTCATCGAGACGGTGTGGACCAGGGTGCGCATGGCCTTGACCGCCGCCCCGTCCGCGCCGTTCTTGTCTCCGCGGCCGACCCAGCGGCCGGCCGCCATCGCGGCGGCCTCGGTGACCCTGACGAGTTCGAGGGCGAGGTTGCGGTCGGGGGCCTCGGGCGAGACCTCCAGATGGGGCGGCAGATTGTGCTCGGTCATCGGAGCGCACCTTTCTGTACGGCGACGGCCGGAAGTGAGGGTGCTTCGACTCTATCCCCAGGCCGACAGAATGAGCAGTGGGGCCCACGTTTGAGCGCGCACCCCTCGTGCAACCATGAGGGGCGTGGCAGGTATGCGAGGCAAACAGACGGTGCGGGACATGGTGCTGTCGATGGCGGTCATCGGGGCCGTCGTCGCGGTGATCTATCTCTTCCTCCCGCACGACGACACCGACCGGACGAAGCCGGTCGACTACCGGATCGAGCTGGTGACGGCGCAGCGGGCGGCGCCGTATCCCGTGATGGCGCCCGAGGGGCTGCCCCAGGGCTGGAAGCCGACGTCCGTGCGGTACGACCGCGACGCGGGCGCCGCCTGGCACCTGGGATTCCTCGACCCCGACCGCGAGTACGTGGCGATCGAGCAGTCCACGCAGGCGTACGGCAAGTATGTGCCGAAGGTCACGCTCAAGGCGGAGAACACCGGCAGGACCCAGCTGGTGAACGGGGTGGCCTGGGAGCGCTGGGCGGGCAAGAAGTACGACGCCCTGGTGCTCCGGGACAAGGGAGTGACCACCGTGGTCACCGGTACGGCTCCGCTGGCGCGGCTGACGGAGATGGCCGAGGCGCTCAAGGGCGGCTCCACCATCCCCAGCACGGCGCCGTCGTGGCCCACGGCCGGCACGGCCGCCCCGCGGTCCTGAGGGACCCGTCCCACCGCAGCGGATACGACAGGCCGCCGCACCCACTCGGGTGCGGCGGCCCTGTCGCATATCCGGGCCGGTCAGCCGGTTTTATCCGGTCAGCCGATCAGCCGGTCAGACGGAGGTGACCACCGCGTCGTAGCCGAGCCGCGGCGAGCGCGGGAAGCCGGACTCCGGGTCGGGGCGGCCGATGTTGACGACCATCAGCGGGGTGTGGTCGCCGTCCAGGAACTCCTTCTGGACGCCCGCGTGGTCGAAGCCGGTCATCGGCCCGGCCGCGAGACCGGCGGCCCGGACCCCGACGATGAAGTACGCGGCCTGGAGCGCGGCGTTCATGCCCGCCGACTGCTCACGGACCGGACGCTCGGCGAAGAAGAGGTCCTTGGCCTGCGGGAAGTGCGGGAGCAGCTCGGGCAGCTCCTCGTGGAACTCGTTGTCGGCGGCGAGGATCGCCACCAGCGGAGCGGCTCCGGTCTTGTCGCGGTTGCCGTCGGACATATGCGGCAGCAGCCTGGCGCGGGCCTCGTCCGAGCGGACGAGGACGATCCGCAGCGGGGTCTGGTTGAAGGCGGTGGGCCCGAACTTGACCAGGTCGTAGATCTCCTGGAGCTGCTCGTCGCTCACCGGCTCCCCGGTGAACGCGTTGGCGGTGCGGGCCTCGCGGAAGAGCAGGTCCTGGGCGGTGCGGTCGATGGCGAGGGTCATGCGGGTGGAACCTTCCGATGTGATCCGTGGGGGAGGTGCGGAGGGTCCAACCGTAACGCAGTAGATTAAATTTCAACCAAATGCTCGACCGGATGGGAATGTGATCGTCCGCATACTCTGCGGAAGGGTCGACCCCGGGCGCGCACAGTGGCCCGCGCTCGCCCGCCGACCCGGCCGACCAGGTCATTCGCCTGCCGGCGGCTCCCCGTCCCCCGCGGCCAGGGCCGCGTCCAGCCGGGCCCGGGCGCCCTCCAGCCAGTGGCGGCAGACCTTCGCCAGCTCCTCGCCGCGCTCCCAGAGCGCCAGCGACTCCTCCAGCGTCGTACCGCCCGCCTCCAGTCGGCGGACGACGTCGATCAGCTCGTCACGGGCCTGCTCATAGCCGAGGGCGGCCCGCTCCGACGCCTCCGCGTCCGCCGCGGCCGGCCCACCGGCCCCGTCGACCCCTTCGGTCCCGTCCGTCTTCGCGGCCATGCGTTCCTCGCGTTCCTTGTCGTTTGTCCGGAGTTCCGGCGTTCTGGTCCTGGTTGAAACGGTCCTGCGGTCCCGGCGGCTCCGCGCACCGGCCCGCGGTCGGCGAGCCCCGGGCGCCGCCTCCTACACGACCCGTACCGACAGCTCGCCCTCGGCCACCCGGGCCCGCAGTTCGTCGCCCTCGGACACCTCGTCCGGCGAGCGCACCACGGCACCGTCCGGCGACTGGAGCACCGCGTACCCCCGCTCCAGGGTCGCGGCGGGGGAGAGCGACACCACCCGGGCCCAGGTGTGCGACAGCTCCGAATCGGCCCGGTCCAGCAGATGGCCGAGCACCCGCCGGGAGCGCGCGGTCAGCGCGTCCAGCTCGGCCGCGCGGTCGTCCACCATCCGCCGGGGGCGCTCCATCGACGGCCGCCCCAGGGTGTGCGCCAGCCCGCGCTCCTCCCGGTCCAGCAGCCCCCGGACCGTACGGAGCGCACGGCTCCGCAACTGCCGCACCCGCTCCAGCTCCTCACCGACGTCCGGTACGACCTTCTTCGCCGCGTCCGTCGGCGTCGACGCCCGCAGATCGGCGACCAGGTCCAGCAGCGGGGAGTCCGGCTCGTGGCCGATGGCCGACACCACCGGCGTACGGCAGTCGGCCACCGTACGCACCAGCCGTTCGTCCGAGAACGGCAGCAGATCCTCCACACTGCCGCCGCCGCGGGCCACCACGATCACATCGACCTCCGGATGGTCGTCCAGCTCCTTGACCGCCCGGACGACCTGTGGCACCGCGTGCACCCCCTGCACGGCCACATTGCGCACCTCGAAACGGACCGCGGGCCACCGCCTGCGGGCCACCTCCAGCACATCCCGCTCCGCCGCCGAGGCCCGGCCGCAGACCAGGCCCACCCGGTGCGGAAGGAACGGGAGGGGCTTCTTCCGCCCCGGCGCGAACAGTCCCTCCGCGCCCAGGGACCGCTTGAGCTGCTCCAGCTTCACCAGCAGCTCGCCCATGCCCACCGGCCGTATCTCCGTCGCCCGCAGTGACAGCTGCCCCCGGGGCGCGTACCACTCGGGCTTGGCGAGCACCACGACCCGCGCGCCCTCCGACACCACATCGGCGACCGCGTCGAAGACCTGGCGGAAACAGGTGACGCCGACCGAGATGTCGTGCGCGGGGTCGCGCAGCGTCAGAAAGACGACGCCCTGACCGGGGCGCCGGGACATCTGGGTGATCTGTCCCTCCACCCACACCGCGCCGAGCCGGTCGATCCAGCCCCCGATCAGCCGCGAGACCTGGCCCACCGGCAGGGGTGCCTCAGGGGACGTGTTGAGAGCCATACGGGGGAGCGTAACGGCCGGGTGTGACAGCGGGCGCCCGTGACATCACCGCGGTGCGCGAAGCCGGTCCCGTACGAACCCGTCCACCCCGTCCGCCCCGTACGACGCCGTTCCGCGACTCTCGTACGGCGCCCGACCCGTACGCGCCCGCCCCGTACGGCGCCCGACCCGTCTCGTACGGCCCCACCTGCACCGCTCCGGTCGGGGCGCCACCCTCGCCCCTCCGGTCACAGCGCCCCCGGCCGCTCCCAGCGCACTGCCAGCACCACCAGCCCCACACCCAGCCACACCACACCCACCACCTGCGCCGCGGTGGCCGCCTCCACCATCACCGCGATCAGGATCGCCGCCCCCACCACGGGCACCACGAGATGCCGCAGCCGGTCCGGCGGCCCCTCCATCCGGCGTACCACGAACCAGCCGACCACACTCGCGTGCAGCAGCACGAACGCCGTCAGCGCCCCGATGTCCACGACCGAGACCAGCTGCTCCAGACCGTTCGGCCTGCGCGCCGCCCACACCGCGGCGACCAGCGAGATCACCGCCGCCACCAGCAGCGCCACCCGCGGTGTCCCCGCACCCGTCCGGGCCAGACCGCGCGGCAGCCGCCGCTCACGGGCCATCGCGAAGAGCAGCCGCCCCGCCGCGGCCTGCGCCGCCAGCGCCGCGAAAGCCGCGCCGATCGCCTTGCTGACCGCGATCAGATCGTGCAGCCAGGCGCCGACGGACGTGTCCACGGCGTCGTAGAAGGCCGTCCCCTGTTTCTCCGGCGCCGCGGCCAGCTCCGCCGACGACAGGGGCTCCAGCAGCGCCACCAGATACGTCTGCACGAAGAACAGCACACCCGCCAGCGCCAGACAGAACAGCACCGCCCGCGCCACCTGCCGGGACCCGCCGGTGACCTCCTCCGCGAAGGAGGCGATCGCGTCGAAGCCCAGATACGACAGCACCGCCACGGACACCGCGCCCAGCACCGCCGTCAGCGAGAAAGTCAGATCGCCCGTGAGCGGCGAGAGCCAGCCGCGCTGTGCCCCGTCCCGTACCAGCACCACCACCGCCGACACCACGAACACCAGCAGCACCACGATCTCCAGCACGAGGACCGCGAAGCCGACCCGCGCCGCGGGCCGTACCCCCCACAGGTTCAGCGCCGTGGTCACCAGCACCGCCAGCACCGTCCAGATCCACCGGTCCACCGACGGGACCAGCGCCTCCATCGCGATGCCCGAGAAGAGGTAGGCGACCGCCGGGATCAGTAGATAGTCGAGCATCGCCATCCAGCCGGCGATGAACCCCGGGCCGGGCCCGAGCCCCTTGGTGGCGTAGGTGAACACCGAACCCGCGCGGGGCGCGACCCGTACCATCTGCGCATAGCTGACGGCCGTGAAGGCCATCGCGATCGTCGCCACCACATAGACGAGGGCCACCGCACCGTGCGAACGGGCGTCGAGAGCGCCGTAGACGCCGACCGGCGCCATGGGGGCGATGAAGAGCAGACCGTAGACGACCAGATCCCGGAACCCGAGAGTCCGCCGCAGCTCGCCGCCCTCCGCACCGACTCGCGACTCCGGAACGTCCGCACCGCTCGCATCCTTCGCCATCGGCCCTCCGTCCTCCCGCGCCCCGCCCCCGCACGGCCGTGGCACCGCCGACGCACGATCGGGAACAGTCTTCCCCCAGGCGGTGATCCTCCGCCTGTTCTGCTCCGCCTTACGATGGGGGCATGACTGCTACGCCTCCAGCCCGTCGCGTCCTCCTCGCCGCCCCCCGTGGCTACTGCGCGGGTGTGGACCGTGCCGTGATCGCCGTCGAGAAGGCCATCGAGCAGTACGGCTCGCCGATCTACGTCCGCCACGAGATCGTCCACAACAAGTACGTCGTCCAGACCCTGGAACGGAAGGGCGCGATCTTCGTCGACGCGACCGCGGAGGTGCCCGAGGGCTCCATCGTGATGTTCTCGGCGCACGGCGTCGCCCCCGTCGTCCACCAGGAGGCCGCCGAGCGCAGGCTCGCGACCATCGACGCGACCTGCCCGCTGGTGACCAAGGTCCACAAGGAAGCCGTCCGGTTCGCCAACGACGACTACGACATCCTCCTCATCGGCCACGAGGGCCACGAGGAGGTCATCGGCACCTCCGGCGAGGCCCCCGACCACATCACGCTGGTCGACGGCCCGGAGGACGTGGCGAACGTGACCGTGCGCGACGAGTCGAAGGTCGTCTGGCTCTCCCAGACCACCCTCTCCGTCGACGAGACCATGGAGACGGTCGACAAGCTGAAGGAGAAGTTCCCCCAGCTGATCTCGCCGCCGAGCGACGACATCTGCTACGCCACGCAGAACCGCCAGATCGCGGTCAAGCAGATGGGCGCGGACGCCGACCTCGTGATCGTCGTCGGCTCCAAGAACTCCTCGAACTCGGTCCGGCTGGTCGAGGTCGCCCTCGGCGCCGGCGCCCGCGACGCCCATCTGGTCGACTTCGCCGAGGAGATCGACGAGGCATGGCTGGATGGCGTGTCGACGGTCGGCCTCACCTCCGGCGCCTCCGTGCCCGACATCCTGGTCGAAGGCGTGCTGGAGTGGCTCGCGCAGCGCGGATTCGAGGACGTGGAGCTGGTGAAGTCGGCGGAGGAGTCGATCACCTTCTCGCTGCCCAAGGAGCTCCGCAAGGACCTTCGGGCCGAAGCGGCGGAGCTGATGGCCCGGGGCGGTGCCACGGCCGCCGGGTGACGTACCGCCACTGCCCGTAACGTGGTCCCCATGAACGTCTTCGGAGTGGACATCGGTGGATCCGGCATCAAGGGCGCGCCCGTCGACCTCGACCGCGGGGACCTGACGCAGGAGCGCTACAAGGTACTGACCCCGCATCCGGCGACGCCCGACGCGGTCGCGGACGGCGTCGCCGAGGTGGTGCGGCACTTCGGCTGGACGGGACCGGTCGGGATCACCTTCCCCGGTGTGGTCACCGGCGGGATCACCCGTACCGCCGCCAATGTCGACAAGGGCTGGATCGGTACGGACGCGGCCGCGCTGCTCGGCTCCCGGCTCGGCGGCAGCGCGGTCACCGTGCTCAACGACGCCGATGCCGCCGGGGTCGCCGAGATGACCTTCGGCGCGGGCAAGGGCCGGAACGGCACGGTGATGATGCTGACCTTCGGTACGGGGATCGGCTCGGCCCTCTTCGTCGACGGACGGCTGGTGCCCAATACCGAGCTGGGCCATCTGGAGCTGCACGGCAGGGACGCCGAGACCCATGCCTCCACCAAGGCCAAGGAGGACGAGGATCTCACCTGGCCGCACTGGGCACGCCGGGTCCAGAAGTATCTGGCCCATGTGGAGATGCTGTTCTCGCCCGGGCTGTTCATCATCGGGGGCGGGGTCAGCCGGAAGGCGGAGAAGTTCCTGCCGCTGATCGAAGGCGTACGGGCGGAGATCGTCCCCGCGCAGCTCCAGAACAACGCGGGAATCGTGGGCGCGGCGATGGCCTGCTCGGCGACGGCTTCGGCCACTCGCTGACGCACCGGGCCCTGCCCGGACCTTCCGTCGCCCGTCCTCCGTCCGCTACCGGCGGCCGGCCGGGGGTGCCCCGGCCGCCGCCCCGGCAGCCGCACGGATCCGGCGCTTGCGGCGGCTCATCTGCCGCACCTTGCGTACGGAGGTGATGACGCCCGCGACCAGGGTGCCGCCGTACAGCCAGCCCGCGTGCACCGCCAGGGCGGTCACCACGGCCATCACCTGGCCGCCGATCCCGCCCTCGCCGCCCGCGATGGGGACGATGCCCGCGGCGAAGGCGATCGGCACGCCGATCGGGGCGGTCACCAGATCGGCCTCGCGGACCCAGAGCGCGGTCAGGGCGCAGACGGGCAGGAAGAGCACCCCGTAGACCACGGCGGACCCGTCGAACAGCAGCCGGTCGACGGACCCGATCAGCACCATGGCGACCAGCGCGAAGAGCCCGGCGCCCAGCCCCGTGAGGCGGGGCGCGGGCAGTCTGCGCAGCAGCTGGGCGAACGGCGGCGCGGGGCGCGCCGGGGGCGCGGGCCGTACTCCGTACAGGACGGGACGGTCGGCGAGGGCGCTCTGCGGGGAGAGCGGACCCTGGGAAGGGGGTGCCTGCGGCCGCTGGCGGCGCTGGGGGTGACTCGTCCTTGGCTGCTCCACCCGAACAACGTAGGTCGGGAGTGGGGAGGAAGTCGGCACAGGACACGCCCTTTGGGTGACCTTGGCGAAGAGTTCGACTCCACCAGCCGCCCCAGAAGGTATATCCCCGACCACCCCTGTCCCCGTCTCCGGCTCGCGCGCCGTCCCGGAGACCCCCGGAGCCGGTCCGCTGCCCTTCGGCGCCCGGGTCCGCGGTCGGCCCGGCGGTGGGCCCGGGGGCCTGCCCGGACCGGGGCCGGGGCCCGCCCCGTACCCGCCGCGTACCCGCCGCGGGCTCGTCACGGCACGGATCGGCCGGACCGTAGACTGGGGGATCAGCCGTACCCGGAGCACGACCTCGGCCGGCCCCTCCCGCTCACCCACCCAGGAAGTCGTCACCGTGTCGCTCACGATCGGAATCGTCGGTCTGCCGAATGTCGGCAAGTCGACCCTGTTCAACGCCCTGACCAAGAACGACGTGCTGGCGGCCAACTACCCGTTCGCCACCATCGAGCCGAACGTCGGTGTGGTCGGGGTCCCGGACGCCCGGCTCGCCAAGCTGGCGGAGATCTTCGGCTCCCAGCGCGTCCTCCCCGCGACGGTCGACTTCGTCGACATCGCGGGCATCGTCCGGGGCGCGAGCGAAGGCGAGGGCCTGGGCAACAAGTTCCTGGCGAACATCCGTGAGTCCGATGCGATCTGCCAGGTCATCCGGGCCTTCAAGGACGAGAACGTCGTCC
The DNA here is from genome assembly GCF_003932715.1 of Streptomyces tsukubensis. Lineage (NCBI taxonomy): Bacteria > Bacillati > Actinomycetota > Actinomycetes > Kitasatosporales > Streptomycetaceae > Streptomyces > Streptomyces tsukubensis. Next base: position 5,316,683 of record NZ_CP020700.1, read on the forward strand.
ATGTCGACGGCAAGGTCTCGCCCGCGGACGATATCGAGACGATCAACACCGAGCTGATCCTGGCCGACCTCCAGTCCGTCGAGAAGGCGGTGCCCCGGCTGACGAAGGAGGCCCGCCTCCAGAAGGAGAAGGCCGCGGTCCTCGCCGCCGTCGAGTCGGCGCAGAAGATCCTCGAAGAGGGCCGGACCCTGTTCTCCGCGGGCATCACCAAGGGCACCGAGCAGGGCGACCTCCTCCACGAGCTGCACCTGCTGACAACCAAGCCCTTCCTCTACGTCTTCAACGTCGACGAGGACGAGCTGGTCGACGAGGACTTCAAGAACGAGCAGCGCGCGCTGGTCGCCCCCGCCGAGGCGATCTTCCTCAACGCCAAGATCGAGTCCGAGCTGATCGAACTCGACGACGACGAGGCCCTCGAACTCCTCCAGTCCATGGGCCAGGAGGAGCCCGGCCTCGCCACCCTCGGCCGCGTCGGCTTCGACACCCTGGGCCTCCAGACCTATCTGACGGCAGGCCCCAAGGAGTCCCGCGCCTGGACCATCAAGAAGGGCGCCACCGCCCCCGAGGCCGCCGGAGTCATCCACACCGACTTCCAGAAGGGCTTCATCAAGGCCGAGGTCATCTCCTTCGCCGACCTCGTCGAAACGGGCTCGGTCGCCGAGGCCCGCGCCAAGGGCAAGGCCCGTATGGAGGGCAAGGAGTACGTGATGCAGGACGGCGACGTCGTGGAGTTCCGCTTCAACGTGTAGTCGTTCGCCTACTGCACACCATGTCTTGAGTCGAACGTGCAGGTCGTAAGGGGTCGGACTCTGTCGAGTCCGGCCTCTTCGTCGTCACCGTGCCGGACGGGTACTGGTTGCCGCTGCGTGGTGTTCAGTGGCCATCAGGTGTCGTAGACGGTGGACCGATGTCCCACATGAACGAACCAAACCACCAACTCTCCATTGTCGATCGTGTAGACGACGCGGTAGTCGCCCATCCGCAGGCGTCGGCGGTCCGGCTGGGACACGAGCGCGGTGGTGCTGAAGCCGAGTGGATCGGCCTCCAGTTCGGTCAGCTTGGCCAGGATGCGCAGCGCCATATCGCGGGGGATCTTCCGGAGTTCGGCCTGCGCTTCGGGGCAGAAGACGGTTCGGTACTCACTCACCGCGGGCCAGCGTCTCCCTCATGATGTCCTCGATCGGGATGCCGGGAGCCGGGTTGGCCATGCGCTCGTCGATGATCCGGTTGATCTCGCGCTCTTCCCACTCCTGGTATTTGCGCAGCACCTCGATGGAGACGACGGCGGCGACCTGCTTGCCGCGTCGGGTGATCACGGTGGGCACATCGTCCCGGTCCGCGCGCTCCACGACCTCCGCCAAATGTGCACGCACGTCACGGATGGACTCTATGGGCAGCGGCTGTGTCATGGCTCAAGTGTACCGAGTGTCCCATGTGTACACATGGCGTGGGTTGGATGGCTCGCGTTGATTGGGCCGCCATGCCTTGGTCCCCTGCGTCAGCCCGAGGGGTCCCGCGGCGTTCCGCCGTACCCCGCGTCGGCCAACTCCGCGATGACCTCCGCATGGCACTTCTCGGGGACGCACCAGCAGCCGAGGCGGTGGCCCCGCAGGGGTGGGAGGAGGGCGAGGAGGTCCGGGCGGGAGAGGAGATGGGTGCGGTAGGCGGTCATCACCTCCTCGCGGGTGCCGTCGGGGCCGGGACGGTAGGGGCTCGCGAGGGGTGAGCCCGGAAGATGCCAGCCGCCGCGGTTCATGGGGCGGCCCACATAGACGACGTCCGCGTACTCCGGGTCGTCGCGGTGGCCCTTCAGATTGACCACGGTGGTCTTCGGGCGGGGGCGGTTCATGCACAGGATCCTCCGTGAGGACGGGACGGCGCGCCACGCGAGCGGTAGGCCCGTTGCCGTACCCGGGCCGTAAGGGAATCGTGCCCGGCCTGCTCCCAGCACGCCCCGCTGTATCAACAACCCCGGGATGTTTGTACGATTTCAGACTCCCGCGCTCGATTCCCGCACCCACCGGTCCTGGCCCGTGCCGGAAACCGAACGGGTCCGGCGCGCACCCCTGACGAGGAGAGCAGTACTTCCGTGGACCCATCGCAGCAGCAGCCAGGACCGGAGCGACAGCCGGGCGACCGGACCCCGGAGCCGGGGCCGGGGCCGGGGCCGGGGTCGGGTCACGGGCAGGCGTCCGACCGGTCCGGTGAACCGGCCGCGGCCGAGGACCCCTTCGCCCGGCCCGGCCCGTTCGGGCGGGAGCGGACCGATCGTGCTGCGGGGCCCTCCGAGCCGTCCGGGAACGCGGAGCCGGCCGGGCCCGGTCAGGTGCAGCAGCCGGGGCCCGCCGAACAGCCGACGCAGCCCGGGCAACCGACCCAGCCCGGGCCGCAGGGACAGCCGGCGCAGCCCGGGCCGTTCGCCCCGTTCGGGCAGCCGTACCCGGCGCAGAGCGCTCAGCACCCCGCGTACCACCCGTACCAGCAGTTCCCCGGCTACCCTGCGCCGCCCGCGCCGCCGACGACCAACGGCTTCTCCATCGCGTCGCTCGTCTCCGGCATCGTCTGCTGCATGCCTCCGCTGGGCATGATCCTCGGCGTGGTCGCGCTACGGCAGATCAGGCGCAGAGGCCAGCGCGGCAAGGGCATGGCGATCACGGGCATCGCGCTCTCCGCCGTCTCCACCCTTCTCATCGCGCTGTTCTTCGCCACCGGTGCCGCGAGCGACTTCTGGAAGGAGGTCGAGGAGGCAGCCGACGAGGCGGCGTCCTACCAGACGGTCGGAGACCTGCGGAAGGGCGACTGCTACAACCTCCCCGGCGGAGGGACCAGCGACGGCACGGAGGTGTCGGAGATTCAGGTCGTCGACTGCGCGAAGCCGCACGAGGCCGAGATCACCGGCGGCTTCAAGATCACCGGCTTTGGGAAGTTCCCGGGGGAGAGCGTCCTCGAACCCATCGCCGAGCGCCGCTGCGACGATATCGACACCGCGTATGCGATGGACGCCTGGGCGATCCCGGCCACCATGAGCGGCTACTACTACATCCCGACCAAGGAGAGCTGGAGCACCGGTGACCGCCGGGTCAGCTGCGGCTACGCCACCGAGGGCGGCCGGAAGACGTCCGGGTCCATCCGGCGGGACGCCGGCAACCTCAACACGGACCAGGCCGGCTATCTGACGGCCGAGAACAAGCTGCTGAAGGCCGCTTACGAGGAGCCCGAGAAGGACTTCCCGCAGGCCGTCGCCGGACATCTCGCCTGGGCCAAGGTGACCTCGTCCGCCATGGGCGAGGCATCCGCGGCGCTGCGCGGCCGCACCTGGCCGGGGGTGGTGGCAGCCGCCGTGGAGAAGCGGGCCGGGGAGATCGACAAGGCGCGTGCCGCCTGGAGCAAGGCCGCGACGGCGAAGGACGAGGACACCTTCTGGGAGCACGTGTTCGAGGCGGAAGCCGTTTTGAACGTGAAGACCGAGAAGACCATCCGCCAGGGGCTGAAGCTGTCGACGGCGGAGCCCGTCCAGGACGAGGAGCGGGCCTGACGGACATACCGGCGGACCCGGTCGCACCCCCTGTATGCCCGGTTCCGCGGCGGCCGCGCCGGGACGGCTGCCCGGGGCTCCCGCACAGCCGTGGGTCCGGGCCCTCGCACCCTGAACCCGGTCTGCCGTGCCACCGCGCTCCGTAAGGGATCCCCGCTCCCGCTGGACACAGGTGCCCCCGTTTCCGCCGGAAACGGGGGCACCTGTGTCCATGAGGCCGTTCAGCTGTGCGGTGCCGGGCCGGAACCCCGGGCCGGACCACCGGAGAGCCGGACGGGAAAAGGGGAGGAGACCGGTACCGAGAGCCACCGACAGCCCCCGGACACCGGTCTCCTCCAAGGACGCTTCCCGGCCCCTGCCCGGTCCGCGCCCCGTCCGTCAGCGGCGCGGCAGCCCTCGGGCGACCGTCCGCATCAGCTCGCCGTCCGCGGTGTCCCCGTCGAGGGACCAGAACATCGCGCCGCCCAGGCCCTTGTCACGGATGTACTGGGTCTTGGCCCGCAGCACCGTGGGGTCGTCGTACGTCCACAGGGTGTTGCCGTCGAAGAGCCACGCCTGGCCGTACTTCCGGTAGACCTTGTACTGGCCGGACTCGGCCAGCTTCTTCAGCTCCTTGTAGTCCTCGAAGCCCGCCTGGAACTTGGCCGGGGCGGGCTTCTCGGCGGGCTGCCCCATGCCGTCGCCGCCACCCTGCACACCCGTCCAGCCCTGGCCGTACGCGGGCATGCCGACCACGAGCTTGTGGGCGGGCGCGCCGCGGCGCAGCCAGTCGTTCACGGTCTGGTCGACGCTGAAGTCGTTCTTGGCGTAGAGCGCCGACTGCTGGGCCGTGGTCTTCTCGCCGGACACATGGAAGTCGTAGCCCTGGAGATTGACGAAGTCGAAGTCCTTCATCAGCTTGCGGACCTCGAAGCCGGCGTCGATCTTCGCGGGAGCGGTCGGCACGAACGCGGAGAGCTCGTAGTGCTTCCGCTTGCCGTCCTTCTGCCGCGGCTGGCTCTTGGCGTAGTCGTCGAGCTGCTCGCGGAACTCCCGCACCACCGCGGTGAAGTTCTTCTTGTCCTCGGGGCGGTAGATCGTGTCGTCCTCGCCCGACGAACCGGGCCACTCCCAGTCGAGGTCGATGCCGTCGAAGACGCCCTGGGCCGCCCCGGCCCCGCCGCGCGCGCCGTCCACCGGCAGATTGCCCTTGACATAGATGTCGATGCACGAGCGGACGAACGCCTCGCGCTTCTCCTTCGTGAGCACCGCGTTGGAGAAGTGCGTGGACCAGCTCCAGCCGCCGAGGGAGATCAACACCTTGAGGCCGGGGTGCTTGGCCTTGAGCTCCTTCAGCTCGTTGAAGTTGCCCGCCAGCTTCTGGTCCGGGGCGTCGGTGACACCGTCCACCGAGTCGGCCGCGGGCACGGGGCGCTGGTAGTCGGCCCACGGATCGGCCTCGCCCGCCGGCCCCTGGATCATGCACTTGCCGTCGGGGCTGACGTTCCCGAAGGCGTAGTTGATATGGGTCAGCCTGGCTGCCTGACCGCTGGTGTCCAGGTCCTTGACCTGGAAGTCACGGCCGTAGATGCCCCACTGGGTGAAGTATCCGATGCGCTTGTAGGAACGACGGTCGTCGTCATCGTCGCGATCGCCATGCGCCACAGCGGCGGGTGCGAGCGTTGCGAGAAGCGAGAGGGATGCGGCCGCAACAGCCGTCCGGACAAGGTTTCTTCGACGCATGGGAGCTCATTCCTGTGCGTTGTCCCGGAGCCGGTGGCGCGCGGCGGCGCACACCTGTCCGGGCTCTTCCGTGAACGGGCGTCGTGCAGCACAGGACGCTATTGGTCTGGACCATTAAGGTCAATGGTTTCCCGCGAAACGCTGGTACAGAGGGAAATCGGCCTCCTTCTCCTCGTTGATTCCTTGCCCAGGGTGAAGCTTTGGCCCTTGGTTGCGGTCAACAACCCGCCGTTGTCAGGCTGTTGCCGTCTGTCGCTGTCTGTCCATATGTGCGGATGTGGTTGGGAGTGGTTCGTGGCCATCGGTGAGCAGCCGGCCTATCTTCGCGTGGCGAGCGACCTGCGCCGGAAGATCGTCGACGGCACGCTGCCGCCGCATACCCGTCTCCCTTCCCAGGCCCGGATCCGGAAGGAGTACGGAGTCTCCGACACCGTCGCGCTGGAGGCGCGCAAAGTGCTCATGGCGGAGGGTCTGGTCGAGGGGCGGTCCGGTTCGGGCACCTATGTACGGGAGCGGCCCGTGCCGCGCCGGATCTCCCGCTCCGGCTTCCGGCTGCCCTCCGGTGCCAACCCCTTCCGCCAGGAGCAGACCGCCGTCGGCGCCCAGGGAACCTGGGAGTCCCGCAGTGAGCAGGAGGGGGCGAGCGTCGACATCGCGGCCCGGCTGGGGGTTCCGGTCGGCGCCCGGGTGATGCGCACCCGCTATGTCTTCCGGGAGCAGGGGGAGGCGATGATGCTCTCCACCTCCTGGGAGCCGCTCGACGTCACCGGCCGGACGCCCGTCATGCTGCCGGAGGAGGGGCCGCTCGGCGGCTGCGGGGTGGTCGAGCGGATGGCCGCCATCGACATCGTCGTCGACAACGTGAGCGAGGAGGTCGGCGCCCGGCCGGGGCTGGCCGACGAACTGCTGACGCTGGGGGGTGTGCCGGGTCATGTCGTCATGGTGGTGGCCCGGACCTACTACGCGTCGGGCCGCCCTGTGGAAACCGCGGATATTGTCGTACCGGCGGATCGTTTCCGGGTCGCGTACCACCTGCCCGTAAGGTGACGGTCGCGTTCACCCCTGCCTCATACGGCCCGAGGTGCCCGCGCCCGGCACGGTTACCCGCAGTGCGAAGCGGGCATGGGGACCGTGCGGGATACGGACGGGGGCGGTGCCGTGCCCTGGGCGCAGCGTCCGGCGGCCCGGTGCGACCGAGCCTCTTTCCTATCTCTTTGTGAAAATCCGTATGCGCTGAGTGAAGGTCAGGCGTAGGCTCCGGCATATGCATAATGCGGTTTCCCGGGGACCTTCTCGAACTTCTCAGTCCAGCGGACCCATCGGGGGAGGGGTGCGATGAGCGACGGCAACGCCGCGCTCTCCTGGCTCGTCATACGCCAGGACGACAACGGCAATCGCTACCGCGTCGGACGGTACGCCACCGAGGACGAGGCCCGGAAGATGGTCGACAAGCTCGACGCCAAGGGGCACCGTCAGCTCTATTCGGTGGAGCGGGCCGAGGGCTCCGTGCTCTGACGGCCGACGGAGGTACGCTCCGGCCCATGACGGATCGTGATCGTGTCGTGGTCGCCGGAGCGCTGCTGGACCGGGGGCGGCTGCTGGCCGCGCGCCGCAGCGCCCCCGAGGAGGTCGCCGGGCGCTGGGAGCTGCCCGGAGGCAAGGTGGAGCCGGGCGAGCGCCCCGAGGACGCCCTGGTGCGCGAATTGCGCGAGGAGCTGGGCGTGCTGGCGGAACCCCTGGCCCGCATTCCCGGCGAGTGGCCGCTGAAGCGCGGGTATGTGCTGCGGGTGTGGACCGCCAGACTTCTGTCCGGCGAACCCCGTCCACTGGAGGACCACGACGAACTGCGATGGCTCGGCCCCGACGAGACCGATGACGTGGACTGGCTGGACCAGGACCGCCCGGCAGTCGCCGAGGCCGTACGCCTTCTGCGCGAACACCCGTTCCCCGGCGCGGCCGCCGGGACGCCCGATACCTCGCGTCCGACCGGTCGTCACTGAGCCGTTCGCGTCAAGAATGCTCCTATAAGTTGATAAATAGTCCCCAACATCACAAAACGGGATATCTCCGGGCAGGATTCGGGTATGTGGTGGTTAGCCACCCGAATGGGACGTGGATCTGCTGCGGGTCCGGGAGTGAGCGGCGTGATCGACATCGACGGCGCCTGCGCCGAATGGACCTTTCCGGCGGAGCCCGACGCCGTCCGCTCCGCACGGCACGCCGTCCGGGACACCCTTCGCGACTGGGGCCTGGATCACGGCGTCAGCGATGTGACCGTACTGCTGGTCAGTGAACTGGTCACCAACTCCCTGCGCTACGCCTCCGGCCCCATCGGAGTCCGCCTCGTCTGCCGTGAGCCGGGTGAGAACTCCCCCGCTCTCCGGGTCGAGGTCTCCGACCCCCTGCCCGATCCGCCCGTCGCGCGGACCGCCGCACCGGACGACGAGACCGGACGCGGGTTGCAACTCGTCGCCGGAACCGCCCGCCGCTGGGGTACCAGACGCGGATTGACAGGCAAGACTGTGTGGTTCGAGCTGTCACTTGCTGGTTAAAAGTGTGAAGGGACAACGATCACGGCTCGGACGGCGCAAAATGAACGAGACCGTGCTGTGATCGTGAACGCCGTGTGCGTCGGAGCCGTAGTGCTGAATACTGCGGTCATGGCCGGTCCGGTGCGGTGAGCTGGAGGGGACGGTCGCGTGAGCGAGATATCCGGGACGACGGGCGATGTCGTATGGCAGAGCAGCCCGCCTGGCTCGATATACGACTACATCAGGGCTGCCTCCTTCTCGATAGGCCCCGACGGGCTGGTGGACCAGTGGAGCCGCCGCGCCGTCGACCTCTTCGGTGTCACCGCGTCCGAGGTCCGCGGCAAGGACCCGATAGAGGTCTTCCTCCCGGCCGAACTGCGCCCGCGCGGCCACCGGCAGGTCAAGGAGATACTCGACGGCAAGGAATGGACGGGCCTGGTGCCCTTCCGCACCCCCGGCAGCCCCCGTACCCCCGGGAGCGTCCGGGCCGAGGGCCTCGCCGAGGTCTATGTGATGCCCAGCGAGACGGAGACCGGGGAACGGGCCGCGCTCTGTATCGTCGTCGACGTCCGGGCACTGCGCCGGATAGAGACCGACCTCGCCGCCACCGAGGCGATATTCGGCCAATCACCCTTCGGCTTCCTCCTCTTCGGTACCGATCTGCGCGTACAGCGCGCCAATCAGCGCTTCGCGACCGTCTTCGGCGGCACCGCCGACGACCACCGGGGCCGTACCGTCCACGACTACCTCTCCCGCCCCGAGGCCGACCGGATGACCGCGTCACTGCGCAGGGTCCTCCGGACCGGGGAGCCCGTGATCGACTTCCAGCTCGTCGGCGCACCGCCCCACAGCCCCGAGCGCCGACACTGGTCCATCAACCTCTACCGGGTGCACAGCGGAACGGGCCGGACCATCGGAGTGGCCGGAATCGGCACGGATGTCACCCGCCGCCATGTAGCCGCCCGCGAAGCAGCCAGCGCCCGCCGCAACCTCGCCCTGCTCAACGAGGCGAGCGTCCGCATCGGCAACTCCCTCGACCTGGAAACCACCGCGCGCGAACTGCTCGGCGTCGCCGTCCCCGGCTTCTGCGACCTCGCCTCCGTCGACCTCTACCAATCTCTGCTCAGCGGGGACGACGAGGCCCCCGGCCCCTGGGACGCCTCCGGGGCAGACGGCTCGGGAGGCGCCCTGCGCCGTGTCGCCTTCGCCAGCGCGGTCTCCGACGCTCCGCTGATCACGACCCCGGGCTGCGGTGCCCGCGGTGACACCCCCACCGAAGTCGGCGAGGTCCACCGCTACAGCGCGAACTCGCCCTGCGCCGGTGCCCTGCGCACGGCCCGGGTCCAGCACATCCCCGGCAAGGACGGCAGCCTCGTCCGGTCCACCCTCGCCGTGCCGCTGGTGGCCCACGATTCCGTCGTCGGGCTCGTCCAGTTCTCCCGTACCAAGGGCAGCGAACCCTTCGGCGAACGGGACCGGGCCCTCGCCGTCGAACTCGCCGCCCGGGCCGCGGTCTGCATCGACAACGCCCGCCTCTACCGGCGCGAGCACGAGCGGGCCCTCATCCTCCAGCGCAGCCTCCTCCCCCCGGGCGACCCCGAAGCCGCCGGACTCGACATCGCCTGCCGCTATCTGCCGGGCAACACCGCCACCGAGGTCGGCGGCGACTGGTTCGACGTCATCGAGCTCCCCGGACACCGCACGGCGCTCGTCGTCGGCGATGTCATGGGCCGGGGGCTGCGCGCCGCCGTCGCCATGGGCGAACTGCGCACCGCCGTCCGCACCCTGGCGCTGCTCGACCTCGAACCCGCAGAGGTGCTCTCCGCCCTCGACGAGATCGCCCGGGGACTCGGCGGCCCCAGCGGCACCCAGCAGGGCACCCGAGTGGCCCATAAATCCCGCGAGGCCGATCTCTCCGAGGTCTATCTGGCGACCTGTGTCTACGCCGTCTACGACCCCGTCACCCGACGTTGCACCTTCGCCAACGCCGGACATCTGCCGCCCGTCCTCGTGGAACCCGGCGAGGAGGCGCTGCTGCTCGACGTTCCGCCGGGGATGCCCCTCGGCGTCGGCGGCGAACCCTTCGAGGAGGTCGAGGTCGAACTCCCCGAAGGCGCACTCCTCGCGCTCTACACCGACGGACTCGTCGAATCCCGCGACCACCACCTCGACGAAGGGCTGACCGCCTTCCGCGCAGCCCTGACCGGCCCCACTCTCCTCACGGGCCACAGCAGCCACACCAGTCCCACTGGCCCTCCCACCCCTTCCGGTCCGGCCTCCCCGGGCATGCCCGGCCCCGCCCTGCCCGTCGTACGCCCCCTGCCCTCCCGCAGGCCGGCCCCTCCGGGCCCGGGCCGTCCCGCCGCACCCGCCGTGCCCGCCGCGCCGCGCCTCGTGCCGGAACCAACGGCCCCGACCGTACGCGCCGGGCTGCCGCGGTCGCTGGAGGACATCTGCGACCACGTACTGAACACGCTCGACACCCGCCACGGCGAGGACGACATCGCCCTCCTCATGGCACGGGTCCAGGGCCTGCCCGCCGACGCCGTCGGCGACTGGCAGCTGCCACGCGAGCCCCGGTCCGTGGGCCGTGCCCGCGAACTGACCCGCGACCAACTGCACTCCTGGGGTCTCGGCGCTCTGGTGGACACCGTGGAGCTGCTGGTGAGCGAGCTGGTCACCAACGCGCTGCGCTACGGCGAGGGCGAGATCCGGCTCCGGCTGCTCCGCGACCGCACCCTGGTCTGCGAGGTCTGGGACGGCGGACTTGTCCAGCCCCGCCGCCGCCGGGCCCGGGACACCGACGAGGGCGGCCGCGGCCTCCAGCTCGTCGGGCTGCTCAGCGCCGCCTGGGGCTCTCGCCGCACCCCCCGGGGCAAGACCGTCTGGTTCGAACTCGCCCTTCCGGGAGAGGGGACCGCCGAACCCACCGTGGAGCAGTTGCTGAGCATGTACTGACCCGCGCGGCACCGCACACCCGAGGCTCCCGAGGAGCCGGACCACCGGCCCGGCGACCCTCAGGATGCGGCCTTCAGCGCGGCCAGCCGAGCCTCCACTTCCGCCGTATCGCCCACACCGTCGAGCTGCTCGAACTGGGAGTCCAGGGACGAGGCAGCCAACTCCTGCTTGCCCAGTGCCCGGGCCTCCTCGCGGCGGACCTTGTCCTCGAACCGGCCCAGCTCGCTCGCCGGGTCCAGAACGTCGATGCTCTTGACCGCGTCCAGCATCCGGTTCTGTGCATCCGCGGTGCGGGAACGGGCCACCAGCTCGTCGCGCTTCGCCTGAAGCTGCGAGAACTTCCCCTTCATCTGGTCGAGCCCGGTCTTCAGCTTCTCCACGACCTCCGACTGGGCGGCGATCACCGGTTCGGCGGTCTTCGCCTCCTTCTCGGACTGAAGCTGACGCTGCAGGGCCACCCTCGCCAGCTCGTCGAACCGGTCCGCCTCGGGGCTCTGCCCCGACGTACGCAGCTCGTCCGCTTTCCTGCTCGCCGCCAGCGCCTTCTCGCCCCACTGCGCCGCAGCCGCGAGATCCTCCTGGTGGTCCTGCTCCATCAGCCTCAGATTGCCGATCGTGCCGGCGATCGCCTGCTCCGCGTCGCTGATGTTGTTCGCGTAATCCCTGATCAGCTGGTCGAGCATCTTCTCGGGATCCTCGGCCTGGTCGAGCAGGGCATTGATGTTCGCCTTGGCCAACTGGGTGACCCGGCCGAGGATGGTCTGCTTGGTCATCGCGCTTCTCCTTGTCGGAGCCGAAACCGCTGGGGCGGCCGAGACGGCTGGGGTACGCCGGGAGGACTGGAGGGGTTTGTGGGACTTGAGGAGGGGACAGGACCCGCGGACCCGGAGGACCTGGGGGACCGGGCCGGAGCCGGGGAAGAACGACGAGAGGCCGGCGGGGGAGACCCGGAGGACCCCCGCCCCGGCGGGGCACCTCAGAAGCGACCACCGCCCATCCGCCCCCGGGTGCCCCCGCCGCCGAAGCTGCCCGGCCTCCCTTCGTACCCGCCGCCGAATCCACCGCTCCCGAACCCGCCCCCGAATCCACCACCGGAACCAAGTCCCCCACTCCTTCCCCCACCGAAAAGTCCGCCGAGGAGAATCCCGCCGAGCACCGCTCCGCCGAGACCGCCTCCCGCGCTTCCTGCCCCTGATACACCGCCCGCGCCGAACGGGTTCCCGAATCCGCGGACGTCCTCCTCCGCGAGGCGCTGAGCCTCCCGCGCCAGCGCATCCGCCCGCTGTGCCTCGGCCAGCGCGGCAGGCGCGTCCGCCTGCCCCGTACCCTCACCTCCGCCGGTTCCCGGCACCTCCGCCGCCAGCTGCGCCGAGAGCGTGAGCCGCCGCTGCGCCTCCGCCAGCCTGGTCCGCGCCGGGCTGCCGACCGCACCGCGATGTGTGGTGATGTAGTCGGCCGCGGCCTCGACGGCGGCCCGGGCGCCGAGCGTCGCCTGACCGAGGAGCGACCGCGCCCGCCGCGCCGAGTCCTCGTCGGCCCGCGCCCCCGCCAGCGCCTCGTCCAGCGCGGCGTCCGCCTCCTCCACCCGCCGCAGCGCGTCGATGGGGTCGTAGTGCCCGGTCTCCATCTCGTGTCGGACCTCGGCCGCCACGCTCCTGGCCCGTGCCGTCCGCCCCCGCAGCCCGGCCGCCGACTCCCCGGGTGCCGTACCGTCGAGGACGCCCTGCGCCTCCGCCAGGTCGCTGTCCGTCTCCGTGAGTGCGCCCGGCAGTGCGCCGACCGCCTCCGCCAGCTCCCGGGCCCGCCGGTCCACGGCCTCGATCAGCCGGTCCGCCTGCGCCAGCGCGCCCTCCGCGGCCCGGATCTGCACGGCGGCCGTGGCGTTCTCGCCTGCGGTGAGCGCGGTCCGGGCCCGGTCGACGGCGGTCTTGGCGAACACCAGCCGGTCCCCGGCCGCCGCCGCGTCGCCCGCCACGGGGGCCGATGCGGAGGGGGCGTACCGCTCCCGCATCACCGACAGCGCGGCGTCCGTAGAAAGGAGCCGCCCGTTCAGTTCGGCGAAACGTTCCTCGGCAGTCCGCAGCGCCTCCGGAGCGTTGCGTTCCAGATCGCGCAGCCGGTCGAAGTCCTCCGACTCGGAGTCCAGCCTCCGGTCGGCGTCCGTGCAGCGACTGAGAATCTCCTCCAGCATCCGGCGCCGGGTGGCCTCGTCCTCGGGATGGGCGTCGTCGAGTTGCTGCCGTATCCGGAACGCCGCGGTCAGCTCGCTCCTGGCGTACGCGACGGCGGCGGCGAAGGGTTCCGCCGCAGCCTCGCCGAACTGGGCAGTGGCGAAGCCCAGCTCCTCCTGGCTGGTGCGCAGCGCGTCGTCGGTCTCCACGAGCAGTTGCCGGGCTCGTGCGTCCAGTTCGGCCGTCGTGGGGCCGGCCGCCGTATCGGGACCGCTGCTCCATCCGGCCCGGCCGCCCTGGGGGGTGGTACGGGTGGCGGTACGGCGCCTGCGGCGGGCGGCGGCGTACGCGGCGGCTCCACCGACGGCGATCGCGACTCCCACCGGCAGCACCAGGTCACCGGCGCCCGTCCCGGCGGGGGCGGTGCCCGGATCGGGGTCGCCCGGGGCGATCGTGGGCGTCGGTACGGGCCGGCCCGCGAGGGCCGCTGCATAGCCGTCCGCGGCACCGACGGCGGCACCCGCCCAGTCGTGTTCCCGCAGCGGCGGCACGATCGCGGTCCGGGCGACCTCCGCCAGCCGGGCATCGGTGAGCGGTGACGCGGCCGCTGCCCAGTAGGCGTACTGGCGGTCGTGGGTGGCGACGGCGAGGAGGAGGTCGTCGGTGCCGAGTCCGTTGCGGCGAGCGGTGGCATCGGCCCATTCCTGGGCGGTACGGCCGGAGAAGTCACGGACGTAGACGACGAAGAGCTGAACGCGTTCGGCGGCGTACAGCCGGTCGAGTGCCCGGACGACCTCGGCACGGCGGTCGCCCAGCGCGCCGACCCGGTCGGTGATCTGCCCGTCGCGGGCGAGAGTGACGGGGTCCTCGGCCGGGGGCGCGGGCAGAGCGGGCCCGGCCGCCGCTCTCGGGGCCGCGGGGTGGGGGGCGGCCGTCGCGGAGGGTACGAGCGGTGGGCTCGCCCAAGCGGCCGCCAGCAGCACAGAGAGGGCGAGCCCGGCGGGTATTCGCATCACATGGGGAGGTTATGTCCCTATTTTTTCTGGCGCGACCTGGCGAGAACTCGCCAAAGGGGTGTCACGCAGAGTAATGGGAGGCATTCTTTCGATACGAGGTCGGGCCCGGTTCCCATGGCCGGAGGGGACCGGTGCCCGCGCCGCGTGCCGCACCTTGACATCTGCACAGAGAGAAACCCGAGAGGCCCCGGAGCGGGCCCGGGGCCCGGCCGGGAACCGGGTTCGCGAGGTGGTGTGCCCGGGCGCCGGGGCCACCGCTTCGCGAACCCGGCCCGGTGGTACGGAGCCGGGGCGGGGCTGCCTTGGGGCGGGTTCAGGAGATGACCTAGGAGCCCTCCCTGCGCCGGATCTTGTTGCCGAGCCACACCAGCGGGTCGTACTTGCGGTCGACGGCGCGCTCCTTCAGCGGGATCAGGGCGTTGTCCGTGATGCGGATGCCCTCGGGGCAGACTTCCGTACAGCATTTGGTGATGTTGCAGTAGCCCAGTCCGTGCTCCTCCTGAGCGGTCTTCTTGCGGTCGAGGCCCGCTTCCTCGGCCGAGTCCAGCGGGTGCATGTCCAGTTCGGCGACCCGCATCAGGAAGCGCGGCCCGGCGAACGCCGTCTTGTTCTCCTCGTGGTCACGGACCACATGACAGGTGTCCTGGCAGAGGAAGCACTCGATGCACTTGCGGAACTCCTGCGAGCGGTCCACATCGACCTGCTGCATCCGGTACTCGCCCGGGGCGACCCCCCGCGGTGGTACGAAGGACGGCACCTCCCTCGCCTTGGTGTAGTTGAAGGAGACGTCGGTCACCAGATCACGCGTCACGGGAAAGGCGCGCAGAGGTGTGACGGTGATCGTCTCGTCGCGGGAGAAGACGGACATCCGGGTCATGCACATCAGCCGGGGGCGGCCGTTGATCTCCGCACTGCAGGAGCCGCACTTGCCGGCCTTGCAGTTCCAGCGGACCGCGAGATCGGGTGCCTGGGTGGCCTGGAGGCGGTGGACGATGTCGAGGACGACCTCGCCGTCGTGGACCTCCACGGAGTAGTCCCGCAGTTCGCCGCCTTCCTGATCGCCCCGCCACACCCTGAAGCTGGCCTGGTACGCACTCACTCGTGGAGCTCCTCTTCGGTGAGGTACTTGACCAGCTCCTCCTTCTCGAACAGGGCGAGCAGGTCGGGTCGGATGGGGTCGGTCGTCCTGCGCTGCAGACCGATCCGGCCGGCGGCGGTGCCGGTGTCCGTGCGGGTGGCGGTGTCCGCGGTGGTGTCTGCGGCTCCGTCCGTGTCCGCGGAGCCGGTCAGTCGGCAGTGCAGATTGATACGGCGCCACTCCTGCTCCATGGCGGGGCGGTCCTCGCGGGTGTGGCCGCCGCGGCTCTCGGTGCGTTCCAGGGCGGCGCGGGCGATGCACTCACTGACGAGGAGCATGTTCCGCAGGTCGAGGGCGAGGTGCCAGCCGGGGTTGAACTGCCGGTGGCCCTCGACGCCGACCCGGCCGGCCCGGTCGGCGAGCCGGGCCAGCTGCTCCAGCGCCTGCTTCATCTCGCCTTCCCGGCGGATGATGCCGACCAGGTCGTTCATGGTCTGCTGGAGTTCCTGATGGAGGGTGTACGGATTCTCCGGCGGACCGCCGTCGGGAGCCCCCGAGGCGCCGAAGGGACGCAGCGCCTCCGCCGCCGCGGCGTCGATCCGGGATTCGTCCACGGTGGGCAGCGGGTCGCTCTCCCGGGAGTAGCGGGCCGCGTGGAGTCCCGCGCGGCGGCCGAAGACGAGGAGGTCGGAGAGTGAGTTGCCGCCGAGCCGGTTGGAGCCGTGCATCCCGCCCGCGACCTCACCGGCGGCGAAGAGCCCGGGCACCCCTACCGCGGCCGCGGTGTCGGAGTCGACGGCCACGCCGCCCATCACATAGTGGCAGGTGGGGCCGACCTCCATCGGTTCGGCGGTGATGTCGACGTCCGCCAGCTCCTTGAACTGGTGATACATCGACGGCAGCCTTCGGCGGATGACCTCGGCGGGCATCCGGGTGGAGACGTCGAGGAAGACGCCCCCGGCGGGCGAACCCCGGCCCGCCTTGACCTCGGCATTGATGGCGCGGGCTACCTCGTCGCGGGGGAGCAGCTCGGGTGGACGGCGGTTGTGGTCGGGGTCGTCGTACCAGCGGTCGGCCTCGTCCTCCGACTTGGCGTACTTCTCCTTGAAGACCTCCGGGATGTAGTCGAACATGAACCGTTTGCCTTCGGAGTTGCGCAGTACCCCGCCGTCGCCGCGGACGGATTCGGTGACCAGGATGCCCTTGACGGAGGGCGGCCAGACCATTCCCGTCGGATGGAACTGGATGAACTCCATGTTGAGCAGGGGAGCGCCCGCGAGGAGGGCGAGGGCGTGTCCGTCGCCGGTGTACTCCCACGAGTTGGAGGTGACCTTGAAGGACTTGCCGATACCGCCGGTGGCGAGGACGACCGAGGGTGCCTCGATCACGAAGAACCGGCCCGACTCCCGTGCGTAGCAGAAGACCCCCGCGACCCGGTCGCCGTCTTTGAGGATGCGGGTGACCGTGCACTCCTGGAAGATCTTCAACCGGGATTCGTAGTCGCCGGTGGCGGCTTCGTCCTCCTGCTGGAGCGAGACGATCTTCTGCTGGAGGGTGCGGATCAGCTCCAGCCCGGTCCGGTCGCCGACATGGGCCAGCCTGGGGTATTCGTGGCCGCCGAAGTTGCGCTGGGAGATTCGGCCGTCGGCGGTCCGGTCGAAGAGGGCGCCCCAGGTCTCCAGCTCCCAGACCCGGGCCGGTGCCTCCTGGGCGTGCAGCTCCGCCATCCGCCACTGGTTGAGGAACTTTCCGCCCCGCATGGTGTCCCGGAAGTGCACCTGCCAGTTGTCTCCGGCGTTGACATTGCCCATCGAGGCGGCGATGCCGCCCTCCGCCATCACCGTATGGGCCTTGCCGAAGAGCGACTTGCAGATCACCGCGGTGCGGGCGCCGCGTTCCCGGGCCTCTACGGCGGCGCGCAGACCGGCACCCCCCGCACCGATGACGACGACGTCCCACTGCTGGCGTTCGAGTTGCGTCATGTCAGAAGAACCTCGGATCGTCGAAGGCACCGGAGGCGACCAGATAGACGTAGAAGTCGGCGGCCGCGACGCTGATCAGCGATGCCCACGCCAGTTGCATATGGCGCTCGTTCAGCCTGCCCACCCAGCCCCACAGGCGGTAGCGCACGGGATGCTTCGAGAAGTGCTTGAGCCGGCCGCCGACGATGTGCCGGCACGAATGGCACGACAGGGTGTAGGCCCAGATGAGTGCGATGTTGATCAGGAAGACGACCGTGCCCAGGCCCATATGGCCCCAGGAGTAGTCCTCGCCGCGGAAGGCGAGCACGGTGTCGTAGGTGAGGATCCCCGCGACGCCGATCGCCAGATAGAAGAAGTACCGGTGGGCGTTTTGGAGGATCAGCGGGAAACGGGTCTCGCCGGAGTACTTGCGGTGGGGTTCGGCGACCGCGCAGGCCGGGGGAGACGCCCAGAAGCCCCGGTAGTACGCCTTGCGGTAGTAGTAGCAGGTGAGCCGGAAGCCCAGCGGGAAGATCAGGATCAGCAGCGCGGGGGACAGTCCCCACCAGCTGCCGACGATTCCCCAGTCGGGGCCGCCCTGCATCGGAACGCAGTTCTCCGCCAGGCAGGGCGAGTAGAAGGGGGACACATAGGGGGCGGCGTAGTAGTCGGCGTTGGCGAAGGCCCGCCACGTCGAGTAGGCGATGAAGGCGAGCAGCCCCGCGGCGGTGAGTGCCGGAGACAGCCACCAGCGGTCCGTCCGCAGATGGCGGGGGCCGATGGCAGCGCGGGTCGGGCCGCGTACCCCCGTTCCCGCGCCCTGCACAGGGCCCGACGCCCCGCTCTTGTGAACGTGTGGTGGTTCGGTACCAGTGGCCAAAGGAAGGTCTCCTAGGGAGCGTGCCGGTCTCGGACGCCCAGCCCCTCGTCGTCGGAGTCCGTCCACAGCGCATGGTTGTACGGCGTATCGGGGATGCCGACGAGGTCCTCGCCCGATCCGGGCCGTTGGCCGGCCGGTGTACCGGGGCCGGTGCCGCGGGGGCGTCCCGGCGTGCCGCCGAGCCGGCCGACGGTGTGCTCCAGTTCCTCGACCCGCTGAGCCAGATCGTCGAGGCGGCGCTGCATCGTGGTCAGGTCTTCCTGCTGGGACATGACGTGCCCTCACTTCCGCGGGGTGCGGTGGCGTCGCTCATGCGCCTGCGAGTGTCGCGCGTCACATCCCTGGTTGTGAAGGGATATGCCGGGACTTCCCGCGCAGGAGTGGCGAGTGCGCCCCTGGTTGTCCGGATCTCACTGCTTCCATTGTCATCACCTTCCTGGTGATACGGGCGCTTCATCCGATATTCCGCTGGTCTGCTCGGGTGACCTTCAGGGGCCTTCGCGCCGTGTCGGCGCCGCACCCCGGGTTCCGTCCCCTTCAGTGGACCGGAATAGGTGTGATCATCAAAAGATTTCCTCGTTCTCCGCATTCGCACCGCGGAGCCATCAGGATGAAGAGGTGGACCCATGGCCCAGGCCCGGACCTCCCAGACCCTCCGGTCCCGGACACTCCGCTCCGTGGCGCTGCTCACCGGTGGGATGCTCGCGATCCCCGCGCTCGCGGGATGCGGCGCCGACGAGTCCGAGGTGACCGGTCAGGCCTCCGCGCAGGACATCGCGGCCACCCAGCGGCAGCAGGTCGGCGACGGCGGCACCCTGCGCTGGGCCGCCGACTCCGTGCCCACCACGCTCAATACCTTCCAGGCCGACGCGGACGCCACCACCGCCAGGATCGCCCAGGCCGTGCTGCCGACGCTCTTCACTCTCGACACCAACGGCCGCCCGCAGCGCAATCCGGACTATGTGGAATCCGCCGAGATCGTCGAGCGGGAGCCCAAGCAGGTGGTGCTCTACAAGCTCAACCAGAAGGCGGTCTGGAGCGACGGCCGGGAGATCGGCGCCCCCGACTTCGTCGCCCAGTGGCGGGCCCTCAGCGGCCGGAACACCGCCTACTGGACTGCGCGCAACGCCGGATACGACCGCATCGAGGAGATCCAGAAGGGCGCCAACGACCTCGAAGTCAAGATCACCTTCAAGAAGCCCTACGCCGACTGGCAGTCCCTCTTCACCCCGCTCTATCCGAAGGACGTCACCGGCACCCCCAAGGCCTTCAACGACGGCGCCCGCAATACGCTCAAGGCCACGGCGGGGCCGTTCCGGATCGGGGCGGTGGACCGCAAGAAGAAGGACGTCACCCTGGTGCGCAACCCCCGCTGGTGGGGTGACCAGCCCAAACTGGACGCGCTGGTCCTGACCGAGGTGCCGCGCGACAAGCGGGCCGGCGCACTGGCCGCCGGAAAGGTGGACATCGCCGAGATCGACCGGGGCACCGCCGACCGGATCGCCCTGGCCGTACGGAACAAGTCCACCGGCGGCCAGCAGCCCGGCCACGGTCCCCAGGCCGCCCTCACACCCGCCAAGGCCCTGCGGCTGTGGGCACTGGCCAACGGCTCCGACGAGGAAGCGGCCGAGATCGCGCAGGCCACCAGGGAGAAGACCGTCGAGGCCATCCGGACCTACGCGGTCGAGCAGGCCGGGTTGCGCGGCATCGTCGTCCGCCGGACCCTCGAACCCGCCTACACCCAGCTGGCACTCAACGGAGAGTCGGGCCCTCTCGCCGACGACCGGGTCCGCAGGGCCATCGCCCGGGCCCTCGACCGCAAGGAGCTGGCCGAGGCCGTGCTCCGCCCGCTGGGTCTTCCCGCGGTTCCGCCCGGCAGCCACCTCGCCCTCCGCGGACAGCGCGCCTACACCGACAACAGCGGGGCCCTGGGAGAACAGAACACCCAGGAGGCGCAGGCCCTGCTCGCCGACGCCGGCTGGACCCCCGGCGGAGCGCTGCGGAAGCCCGCACCGGCGAAGGCCGGACCGAGCGCCTCGCCCGCCGCCGAGGACAGCGGGTCCGACGGCAAGAACACCGGCAGGACCCCCGCCCGGGCCGCCGAGGCGACCTCCCCGGCGCTGTCGCGCCCGAACAGCCCCTCCGGCGACGGCCTCTACATCGTCGGGGACGAGGGATCCGGCCGCGGCACCACCCGGGTCCTCGCCCCGGCGCCCGTGACCTTCGAGGACCTCTCCCTCCAGCGCCGCGCCGACCGGATCGCCGACGTCGACGGAGGCACGGGGACCGGCCGTGCCGGCGAGAAGGACGCCAAGGACAAGAAGGGCGGGGTCACGGGCGCCTACGCCCCGGCGGGCACCGCCGCCCCCCTCGCCGCCGGCGGCCGCCTCGGCAAGGACGGCAAGCCGCTGACCCTGCGCTTCGTCCTTCCTTCGGGACCCGGCTCCGAGTCGCTGCGGTCCGTGGGCGAGAGGATCAGCCGGATGCTGAAGCGGATCGGGGTGGAGACCCGGATCACCAAGGTCGCGGACGAGAGCTACTTCAAGGACCACATCGCCTCCGGCCAGTACGACCTCGCCCTGTACTCCTGGCCCGCCACCGCCTACCCGGCGACCGACGCCCGCCCCATCTACGCCAAGCCGGAACCCGCCAGCGACGGGTCGCTGCTGGTCGAGCAGAACTACACCCGGGTCGGCACCGACTACATCGACCAGCTGTTCGACCAGGCCGCGGCCGAACTCGACCAGGACGAGAACCGGGATCTGGTGCGCCGGGCGGATGCCAGGATCTGGGCGGCGGCCGGCTCGATCCCGCTCTACCAGCGGCCCGAGCTGGTCGCGGTCCGGCCGGTCGTGCTGAACGCCGGGGCCTTCGGCTTCGCCACTCCCAAGCTCCAGGACATCGGCTTCACCAAGGCCGCGGCGCGCAAGGCCGGACCCCCGCCGGTCCTGCCGAGCCCGTCGGCGAGCCCGTCCGGAGACGCCGAGGAGGGTACGGAGGAAACGTCGGAGTAGCCCGGCCGCCCGCCGCCGGACGGCGCCGACCCCAGGGCTCGCGAATCCGGTGGTAACCGAAGGTAACGGGCGCTGACCTCGACAACCTCAGAAGAGTCTCAAACCTCTTGCCCGCCGGTCACCCGGCGGGCAAGATCGTGCCCGGCCCGTTGACCCCCGGTTCAGGATCCACCGCGCGTCCCCACGCGCTTCCCCGCCCCGCAGCAGGCGGCCGCCCCGGCCCACGGTGACCGCCCGATTCCCGCGCGTCCCGGCCTGCCTCATGCCTCCCCGTCGACCCGAGCCCCCGCCGCACCCGCGGGTAGCCCATACCCCACACCCTGCAGCCCCCGCTTACCCGTCGCTGCCGGTCCCAGAGCCCCTGCGGCCCGCACTCCGGGCAGCCCAGGGCGACCCGAGCGTCCCGAGGGGCCGCCCGGCCCGTACCCCTCAGGGGTTCCCCCGGAAGGCGGCCGTACGCTGCGGCGTCCTTCTCGCGGTCCCGCCCAACGGACCAGGAGGCCCCGAATCCCGGGGCCCCGTACCATAGGGAGAAGCCGTGGCGCGTCAGCCCCGGCGGGGCGCAGGGAAGACGCCGCCCCTCACGAACGCCGCATCCCACGATCGAGAGAAGCGCCAGCCAGCATGCCCACCCGCCACGACATCCGTAATGTCGCCATCGTCGCCCACGTCGACCACGGCAAGACCACCCTGGTCGACGCCATGCTGAAGCAGGCCGGCGCCTTCGCCGCCCACCAGCAGGTCGACGACCGGGTGATGGACTCGAACGACCTGGAGCGTGAGAAGGGCATCACGATCCTCGCCAAGAACACGGCGGTCAAGTACCACCCGAAGGCCGGCGGCGCCCCCGTCACCATCAACATCATCGACACCCCGGGCCACGCCGACTTCGGTGGTGAGGTCGAGCGCGGCCTGTCCATGGTCGACGCGGTCGTGCTGCTGGTGGACGCCTCCGAGGGCCCCCTCCCGCAGACCCGGTTCGTGCTCCGCAAGGCCCTGCAGGCCCGGATGCCGGTGATCCTCTGCATCAACAAGACGGACCGCCCGGACTCCCGGATCGACGAGGTCGTCAACGAGACCTACGACCTCTTCCTGGACCTCGACGCCGACGAGGACCAGATCGAGTTCCCGATCGTCTACGCCTGCGCCCGGGACGGCGTCGCCTCGCTCACCAAGCCCGCCGACGGCACGGTTCCCGCCGACAGCGACAGCCTGGAGCCCTTCTTCTCCACCCTGCTGGAGTACGTCCCGGCTCCCGAGTTCGACGCGGCAGCCCCGCTCCAGGCCCATGTCACCAACCTGGACGCCGACAACTTCCTCGGCCGTATCGCCCTTCTCCGCGTCGAGCAGGGTGAGCTGCGCAAGGGCCAGACCGTCGCGTGGATCAAGCGCGACGGCACCATGTCCAACGTCCGCATCAGCGAGCTGATGATGACCGAGGCCCTTACCCGCAAGCCCGCCGAGGTGGCGGGCCCGGGTGATATCTGCGCCGTCGCCGGTATCCCCGACATCATGATCGGCGAGACGCTCGCCGACCCGGAGAACCCGGTCGCGCTGCCGCTGATCACCGTGGACGAGCCCGCGATCTCCATGACCGTCGGCACCAACACCTCGCCGCTGGTCGGCCGGGGCGGCACCGGCAAGGGCGCGGACAACAAGGCCGCGGTCAAGGACCGCAAGGTCACGGCCCGCCAGGTCAAGGACCGGCTGGACCGCGAGCTGGTCGGTAACGTCTCCCTCCGCGTTCTGGACACCGAGCGCCCGGACGCCTGGGAGGTGCAGGGCCGTGGTGAGCTGGCGCTCGCCATCCTGGTCGAGCAGATGCGCCGTGAGGGCTTCGAGCTGACCATCGGCAAGCCCCAGGTCGTCACCAAGGAGGTCGACGGCAAGGTCCACGAGCCCGTCGAGCGCATGACGATCGACGTCCCCGAGGAGCACATGGGCGCCGTCACCCAGCTCATGGGTGTCCGCAAGGGCCGTATGGACAATATGTCCAACCACGGCTCCGGCTGGGTCCGCATGGAGTTCGTCGTGCCCTCCCGCGGCCTCATCGGCTTCCGTACGGAGTTCCTCACCAACACCCGCGGCACCGGTATCGCCCACTCCATCCACGAGGGCCACGAGGCCTGGTTCGGCACGCTGACCACGCGCAACAACGGCTCGCTGGTCGCCGACCGCTCCGGTGCCGTGACGGCCTTCGCGATGACGAACCTCCAGGAGCGCGGCGTTCTCTTCGTGGAGCCGGGCACCGAGGTCTACGAGGGCATGATCGTCGGTGAGAACTCCCGCTCCGACGACATGGACGTCAACATCACCAAGGAGAAGAAGCTCACCAACATGCGCTCCTCCTCGGCCGACTCCTTCGAGGCGATCGTCCCGCCGCGCAAGCTCTCCCTGGAGCAGTCGCTGGAGTTCTGCCGCGACGACGAGTGCGTCGAGGTGACCCCGGAGTCGGTGCGCATCCGCAAGGTGAACCTGGACGCCCGGGAGCGGGCCCGTGCCGCCTCCCGTGCCAAGCACGGCTGAACCACCGGCAACACCTTCACGAGTCCGCGGCGGCCGGCAACGGCCGCCGCGGCCGTTTCCCGGGCCCGGCACGGGCCCGTGGCAGCTCCGCCGGACGGACACCGCGCCCGTCGTGTGATCAACAAGACATAGCGTACGAACCAGAACGGCTCGGGCGGTCCCACATGTTGGGACCGCCCGAGCCGTTTGCCCGCACTCCGCGGGTGGAAGGCTTCGGGATTGGAGCGCTCCCCGAGGCCGTTCGTCAAGAGGTTTTTGATGAACGATTGTCCGACTATCGGACGTAGCTCACCGGAAACCTGTATTAACAGTCCGTTTCGGGGGTGTCTGTCTGCGATCCCTTTGTCCGGATTCTGGTCCTCCGGGGTTCACTGATGTTGCCAAAACGAGATGCTTTAAGTGTGGTTTACGGCGTGAACTTACCCAATAGTTGGCTTCACTGAGCTCGGGTCAACGGGTCATGCGCTGTGGGGAGCGCCGACTCACGAGCACACGGGGTACAGCTCTTCGCCGTCAGGGGTGTCGGCGGGTGTTATGTGCCCAGCCTTGCAGTGAACACGTGGACTCATGAGGAGGAACCCATGCGCGGTGCCACGAGCGCCAGCGGGGTCGGGTCGTCGCAGACGGTACGGACGACCGGTTTCCAGCGCATTCCATCCCATCGCGCCGCCATCGGCGGCGGACAGCGACTCTGAGCCCCGGTCAACCGCTCGGCTCGCGCTCCTGATGAGGGTGGGATCAATCCCTATTGACGACCTTTCCTGCCGTTTTGCCCATGGGTAAACCCCCGGGCGGACGGTGATCCGGCTGTATCCGCCTGGCGGGTAACGGCCGACCAGGGGGGAACGTCAACCGGTGGCCAAGACGGCGACGAGTACATCCACTCGACCGTCCGAACCACCGTGCGCAGGAACGCGGGTCACCCGACACCCGTGAATGGACACACCATGACCAGTCCAATCGAGACCGAGGGCGCCGACTCCTCTGTCGCCTTGGACAAGAGCACCGCGACCAAGACAGAGGCTGCCGACGGCCAGGCCGTGACCGGCCGTTCGCCGGGTCAGCTGATGTGGGCGCGTTTCAAGCGCGACCGCACCGGAGTGATCTCCGCCATTGTCGTGCTCGCGTTCTTCGTGATCTCCGCGCTGGCGCCGGTGATCTCCTGGCTGTACGGCAAGGACCCGTACACGCTCTATCCCAGCCAGGAGGGGTACGAGAACATCCTCGACGACTTCTCCATGCCGGTCGGCACCTTCGGCGGAGTCTCCGGGGACTTCTGGTTCGGCGTCGAGCCCAACCTGGGCCGCGATGTGTTCACGATGCTGCTCTACGGCGTCCGGACCTCCCTCTACATGGCGCTGGTCGTGACCACGCTCATGGTGATCACCGGTGTGGTCATCGGCATGGTGAGCGGCTACTTCGGCGGCAAGGTCGACTACTGGCTCAGCCGGATCATCGACTTCTTCCTCGCCTTCCCCCAGCAGCTCTTCTTCATCGCCTTCATGCCGGTCGTGGTCGCGATGTTCGTCTCCCCGAAGGACGAGACCCCCACCTATCTGCGAGCCGTCGCCATCATCCTGGTGATGTGGTTCCTCGGCTGGATGGGTCTGGCCCGACTGGTGCGCAGCTCCGTGCTCTCCCTGCGGGAGCGCGAGTTCGTCGAGGCGGCCAAGGTCTCCGGTGCTTCGCGCTGGCGGATCGTCCGCAAGGAGATCCTCCCGAACATCGTCACGCCGATTCTGGTGCAGGGCACCTACATGCTGCCCAGCTCCATCCTGACCATCGCCTTCCTCTCCTATGTCGGTGTGGGCTTCGTCGAGCCGACCCCCGACTGGGGCCGGATGTTCGCGATCGGCGCCGAGGTATACGAGCAGAACCCCTCGTTCATGTTCTTCCCCGGCGTTGCCATGGTGACGTTCATCCTCGCCTTCAATCTTCTCGGCGACTCGGTACGGGACGCGTTCGACCCCAAGACCGGACGGTGACGTCCCAGGGCGGGGGCCGCTGCCGCCCCCGCGCCGGGCAACCGGACGGCAGGCAGCTCTTGATGAATGACAACGGACAGGTAGGTGCATCAAGCATCATGAAGCCACTTCGCTCACGTTCCGTGCGCGTCATAGTCGCCGCAGCTGCGGTCGGCTCCCTGGCGCTCACCGGCTGCTCCAACAACGACGGCAACACCAAGGACGAGTCCAAGTCCAAGAAGGACGCGGCTGCTCAGTCCAAGCCGGTCACCTACGGTGACGCTGCGGCCTCCACCGGCCCCGCGGCCGAGGTCCCGGGCGCCAAGCCGGGCGGCTTCATCAACGTGTACATGGAATCCGACATGAGTCATCTGGACCCGGGCCAGATCTATGTCAGTGACGCCGGCCAGTTCTCCAACCTGATCCACCGTGGTCTGACGAACTGGAAGGAGGACAAGGACGGCAACCTGACCGTCGTCGGTGACCTCGCCACCGACGCCGGCAAGATGTCCGACGGCGGCAAGACCTGGACGTACACGCTGAAGGACGGCATCAAGGACGCCAACGGCAACGCGATCACGTCGGCGGACATCCGCCACACGATCGAGCGTCTGTACGCGAAGTTCATCTTCGACGGCCCGACGTACATCCAGAGCTGGCTGTCGGGCGACGACTACCGCAAGGCGCTGCCGGACGGCCCGTACACCGGCAAGAGCCTGCCGGACACCGTCCTCGCCACCCCGGACGCCAAGACCGTCGTCTTCAAGTTCCAGACTCCGCAGGGTGACCTGCCGCAGGCGCTGGCGATGCCGGGCTACAGCATCGTGCCCAAGGCCGCGGACACCAAGGAGAAGTACGACAAGTCCCCGGTTTCCCTGGGCCCGTACAAGATCGCCGAGTACAAGTCCGGCAAGTCCATCAAGCTGGTCAAGAACACCAACTGGGACCCGAAGACCGACTCGGTCCGCAAGCAGTACCCGGACGGCTTCAACTTCACCCTCACGGTCGACCAGGGCAGCCAGACCAAGCGTCTGATCGCCGACCAGGGCGAGGCCAAGAACGCCATCCAGTTCACGGACTCGGTCGAGCCGACCCAGATCAAGGACGTCATCAGCAACGCCGGTGTCAAGGCGCGTGCCGTGATGGGCTTCCAGCCCTACGTCTGGCAGATGACCTTCAACCTGGACTCCCAGGTCATGAAGGACAAGAAGGTCCGTGAGGCCATCACCCGCGCCATCCCCGGCAAGCGGATGATCGCGGCCGACGGCGGCACCTACGGCGGTGAGCTGGCCGGCGGTCTGATGGGCCCGACGCTCCCCGGCTACGACCCGAACTACGACCCGTACGACAAGGTCAAGAAGCCGAACGGTGACCTCGCTGCGGCCAAGAAGCTGCTTGAGGAGGCGGGCGTCAAGAAGGGCACCAAGCTCACCTACGCCTACGCCACCGCGCCGCGCAGCCAGAAGCAGATGGTCATCATCAAGGAGGTGCTCGGCAACCTCGGCTTCGACGTCCAGGCCAAGGAGATCGAGCGCTCGACCTTCTACGAGCAGATCGGCAAGGTCAAGAACCCGTACGACCTGTACATGACCGGCTGGGGCCAGGACTGGCCGTCCGCGTCCACCGTGATCACCCCCGTCTACGACGGCACCAAGGTCCAGGACGGCGGCTCGAACTACTCCCACATCAACGACTCGCAGGTCAACGAGGGCATCAAGAAGGCCCTGGCGCTGCCGCCGACCGAGGCCGCGGCCGAGTGGGAGAAGGTCCACCACCGCATCGTCGAGGAGATCCTCCCGGCGGGCCCGGTCTACTACGCCAAGCAGATCCAGCTCTCCGGTTCCAACATCGGCGGTCTGCGGTACAGCACCGAGGCGAGCTACATCGACATCAACAACCTGTTCCTGAAGAACCCGTAAATCCGGGTCTTAACCCTCCGGTTCACGGTTGATCCCGTGGGGGTGTGCGCCAGGCGGAGCACACCCCCACGGGTCCACGTCTGACCCCCGCCGCCTTCGAAGAGAGCAGCCTCCCGCGATGCTTCAGTTCCTTCTCCGCAGGTTGACCGGCGCCGTCGTGATCATGTTCCTGATCGGCGCGTTCACGTTCTTCCTGTTCTACACAATCCCCCAGGACTTCGCCGAGCTCGCCTGCGGCAAGAACTGCACGCCGGAGAACATCGCGGTGATCCGCGAGAACCTCGGCCTCGACAAGCCCATCACCGCCCAGTTCTGGGAGTTCATGGGCGGAATCGTGACCGGTCGGGACTTTGCCGTCGGCCACTGCCCGGCGCCTTGCCTCGGTGTCTCCTTCGACTCCGGAGACTTCGTCTGGGAGTCGATCGTCGACCGCTTCCCGCTCACCCTCTCGCTGACCGTCGGCGGTCTGGTGGTCTTCCTGATCCTCGGTCTGGGCTCGGGCATGCTGGCCGCGTGGAAGCGCGGCACACCGGTCGACAAGTTCGTCAGTGGCGCCTCGATGGTGCTCAGCTCCTTCCAGATCTACTTCCTCGGCCCGATCGTGCTCGGCCTCTTCGTCTACAGCACCGGCTGGATGGAGTCCCCGAAGTACACCCCGATCGGCGAGGACCCCGTCGCCTGGTTCACCGGAATGCTCATTCCGTGGGCCGTGATGGCGACCATCTTCACCGCGCAGTACACCCGTATGGCGCGCTCGACGATGATCGAGCAGCTGCAGGAGGAACACGTCCGCACCGCGCGTGCCAAGGGCATGCGTCAGCGGTACGTCTTCTTCCGCTACGCCTGGCGTGGTTCGCTCACCCCGATCGTCACGATCCTCGGTATGGACATCTCCGCGCTGCTGACCGGCGCCGTGGTCACCGAGTTCACCTTCGACCTGGCCGGTGTCGGCCGGCTCGCGGTGGACTCCTCGCTGACCAAGGACCTGCCGATGACCATGGGCGTGATGCTGTTCGGAGCGTTCTTCATCCTGCTCATGAACATCATCGTGGACATGGCCTACGCCTACATCGACCCGCGCGTGCGCCTCGCCTAGGAGAACGACCGTGACCACTCTGACCAAGACCGAGGGGACCCCGGCCCCGACCGGACCGGATGCCTTCCTCTCGGTGCGCGACCTGCGGGTGCGGTTCTCCACCGAGGACGGCGTCGTCAAGGCAGTCGACGGGCTCTCCTTCGACGTCGAGCGCGGCAAGACGCTCGGCATCGTGGGTGAGTCGGGCTCCGGTAAGTCCGTCACCAACCTGACGATCCTCGGCCTGCACAGCAAGAAGAACACCGCCATCGACGGCGAGATCTACCTCGACGGCCAGGAGCTCGTCGAGGCGCCCGAGAAGGAGATGGAGAAGCTCCGCGGCAACAAGGTCGCGATGATCTTCCAGGACCCGCTGACGGCGCTCTCGCCGTACTACACCGTGGGCCGCCAGATCGCCGAGCCCTATATGAAGCACACCGGCGCCTCCAAGAAGGAGGCGAAGGCGCGTGCCATCGAGATGCTGGCCAAGGTCGGCATCCCGCAGCCCGCGACCCGCTTCAACGACTACCCGCACCAGTTCTCCGGCGGTATGCGCCAGCGCGCGATGATCGCCATGGCACTGATCTGCGACCCGGACCTGCTGATCGCCGACGAGCCGACGACCGCGCTCGACGTGACCGTGCAGGCCCAGATCCTCGACCTGCTCAAGGACCTTCAGCAGGAGTTCGGCTCCGCGATCGTCTTCATCACCCACGACCTGGGCGTCATCGCCAATATGGCGGACGACCTGCTGGTGATGTACGCGGGGCGGGCGGTGGAGCGCGGCAGCGTCCAGGAGGTCCTCCGGACTCCCAAGCACCCCTACACCTGGGGTCTGCTGAGCTCGATGCCGCGGCTCGGGAGCGATGTCAACGAGGCGCTCATGCCGATCCCCGGCTCTCCGCCCAGCCTGCTCAACCCGCCGTCCGGCTGCCCCTTCCACCCCCGGTGCGCCTTCAAGGACGAGGTGGCCGGCGGACTGTGCTCGGCCGAGCGTCCCACGCTGGCCACCGGGCGCGCGGCTGCCTGTCATCTGTCGGACGGGCAGAAGCAGTCCATTTTCATTGATCAGATCAAGCCCCGGCTGGGCTAGGGAGACGCAGAGACATGAGCGAGAACGTCACTCTGCCTAAGCAGCAGGATGCGACCGGCGGGAGCCCGGGCGGCGAGCCTTTGCTCTCCGTCGAGGGCGTGAAGATGCACTTCCCGATCTACGGGGGGTTCCCCTTCAAGCGGAAGGTCGGCGCCGTCAAGGCCGTCGACGGTATCGACTTCACGGTGCACGCCGGTGAGGCCCTGGGCCTCGTCGGTGAGTCCGGCTGCGGCAAGTCCACGACCGGGCGGATGGTCACCCGGCTGCTGGAGCCGACCGAGGGCAAGATCATCTACCGGGGTCAGGACATCGCGCACGCGGGCCGTCAGCAGCTTGCGCCGATCCGCTCCGAGATCCAGATGATCTTCCAGGACCCTTATTCGTCGCTGAACCCGCGGCAGACCGTCGGCACCATCATCAAGAGTCCGATGGAGGTCAACGGGATCAACCCGCCCGGCGGCCGGGACAAGAAGGTCCGTGAGCTGCTGGAGGTCGTGGGTCTCAACCCCGAGCACTTCAACCGCTTCCCGCACGAGTTCTCGGGCGGTCAGCGGCAGCGCATCGGTGTGGCCCGGGCGCTGGCGCTCCAGCCGAAGCTGATCGTCGCCGACGAGCCGGTCTCCGCGCTGGACGTGTCCATCCAGGCCCAGGTCGTCAACCTCCTGCAGAAGGTGCAGGAGGAAATGGGGATCGCCTTCCTCTTCATCGCCCACGACCTGGCGGTCGTCCGGCACTTCTCGCAGCGTGTCGCGGTGATGTACCTGGGCAAGGTGATGGAGATCGCGGACCGCGACTCCCTCTACAACCGGCCCCGCCACCCGTACACCCACGCCCTGCTCTCGGCCGTGCCGGAGCCGGACATGGACTCGAACGCGGGCAAGGAGCGGATCCGTCTCGCGGGCGACGTGCCGTCGCCGATCATGCCGCCGTCCGGCTGCCGCTTCCGCACCCGCTGCTGGAAGGCGCAGGACAAGTGCGCGACGGAAGAGCCGCCGCTGGTGCGTCTCTCCGGGAACGACGAGGGCCATCTGACGGCCTGCCACTTCCCGGAGGACCCGTCGACGGAGGCCCGCGCGGAGGACATCGTGCTCGACCCGGCGCTCGCCGCGCTGGAGGAGCAGGACTGACCCCTTCCGGACCCCCCGGGGGCCCGTGGCCGGACGGCCGCGGGCCCCCGGTGTGTTTCCGGGACGGTACGGGCCGGTGCCCCGCGCCGACCCGGCGAGGCCGCCCGCCGCCGGTGCCGAAGCGCGCTCCGCCGGGGGTCGCGACGGCCGCCCCCGGGGGCCGTACCCGCGCCGAAAACGCGTTGCGACGGTCCCTTCCGGCGGCCCAGAGTGATGAAATGACCACTTCCCCGGCCTCCCCGGACTCCCCGAATTCCTTGGCCTCCCAGGCCTCCCAGGCCTCCCAGGCTTCCCCGAGTGCCCCGGATTCCTCTCTCGTCGTGCGCCCGGCCGTGCCCGCGGACGCCGAAGCCATCTGCGCCCTGCTGAACGCCGTCGACGTCATCGAGGTCGGGAAGCCGGAGACCGATCTCGTCTCCGTACGGGCCGATCTGAGCCACCCCGAAGCGGACCTCCCGAACAACTCGTGGCTCGGCTACCGCGACGGCGAACCGGTCGTCTACGGACTGCTGTGGGACGACTCCGGCGCCGAGCGGATCGACATCGACCAGTACGTCCTCCCCGAGCACCAGGACGCGGCCGCCGCCGTCCTGGCGCTCCAGGAGGAACGGGCCCGAGCCAAGGCCGCGGAGAACGGCGCCGAACGGGCCGTCCTCCATCTCCACCTCAACACCGCCCCGACCCTCGACACCGCCCTGCTGGTACGCCGGGGCTGGTCGACCGTCCGCCGCTACCACGCCATGGTCCGCCCGCTGGACCCCGCGGCCGACACCGTCCCCGTCCCGCCGCCCGGCGTGACCCTGCGGGACTGCCGGGACGAGGCGGACCGCAGGATCGCCCACGCCCTGCTCCAGGAGACCTTCGCCGACCACTACGACCACCAGGACCGCTCGTACGAGAAGTGGCTCGCCGACCTGGGCGAGCTGGTGGACTGGGAGCTGGTGTGGATCGCGTCCGTCGACGGCGAGGGCGACGCCGCCGCGATGCTCACCGGCAACCACCGCGAGGCCTACGGCTGGATCAGCAGCCTCGGCGTCCGCAAGCAGGCCCGGGGCCGGGGCCTCGGCGGCTATCTGCTCCGCCATGCCTTCGGGGTGTACGCGGGCCTGGGCCGCAACGCCCTCGGTCTGGGCGTGGACACCGACAACGTGACGAAGGCTCTGGGGCTGTACGAGGCCCATGGCATGGACCTCCACTTCGCGGTCGACACCTGGGAGGCCGTGCTCCCGGTGGCTCCGGTCACCCCGCCGCGCCAGGACGCCGGGGCCGCGGCAGTGGGGTGATGTCTCCTCCGTTCGGGTGAGCGGACATGCGGTATGCCCCACTTTGCGGGGATATTCGGTCCTGAGTGGGAGAGAGCCGGCTCAGGACCGAGGAGGCACCGGATGCGGCGAGCCACGCATGTCCTCAAGGCCGCGGGCGGTGCCCTCGCCGCCGTCCTGGCCGCCACGGCCCTGACCGGGTGCGGCGGGGGAGTCTCCCGGGGCGGCAGCGGCCCGGACGGCATCGTCAGCTCCTCCTGGGGCGACCCCCAGAACCCCCTGGAACCCGCCAACACCAACGAGGTGCAGGGCGGCAAGGTCCTCGACATGCTCTTCCGCGGTCTGAAGCGGTACGACCCGAGGACCGGCGCGGCCCAGGACATGCTCGCCGAGCGGATCGACACCACCGACTCCATCACCTTCCACATCACCGTCAAGGACGGCTGGAGCTTCAGCAACGGCGAGAAGGTCACCGCCCGCTCCTTCGTCGACGCCTGGAACTACGGCGCCTATCTGAAGAACGCCCAGAAGAACGCCTACTTCTTCGGCTACATCGACGGTTACGACCAGGTCCACCCCGCCGAGGGCGACCCCACCGCCACCACCCTCTCCGGACTGACCGTCACCGGGGACCGGACCTTCACCGTCCGGCTCAGCCAGAAGTTCTCCACCTGGCCCGACACCCTCGGCTACGCGGCCTTCGCCCCGCTCCCCAGGGCCTTCTACGACGACCACGCCGCCTGGCTGGCCAAGCCCGTCGGCAACGGCCCGTACGCCGTCGACTCCTATGTCCGCGGCTCCCAGATGTCCCTGCGCCGCTGGGACGGCTACCCCGGCCCCGACAAACCCCTCAACGGCGGTGTCGACCTCAGGGTCTACATCGACAACAACACCGCCTACACCGATCTCGTCGCCGGCAATCTCGACCTCGTCGACGACGTCCCCGCTTCCCAGCTCCGCAACGTCAAGAAGGACCTCGGCGACCGCTACATCAACACCCCCGCGGGC
Organism: Streptomyces tsukubensis; assembly: GCF_003932715.1. NCBI lineage: Bacteria > Bacillati > Actinomycetota > Actinomycetes > Kitasatosporales > Streptomycetaceae > Streptomyces > Streptomyces tsukubensis. Next base: position 5,349,523 of record NZ_CP020700.1, read on the forward strand.
ATCATCCAGACCCTTGCCTTCCCCTACTACGACAAGCGGTGGAACACCCCGAACGGCTACAAGCTCCGCACCGGCCTCTCCATGGCCATCAACCGCCCGAGCATCACCTCCCGCATCTTCCGCAACACTCGCACCCCCGCCAAGGACTGGACCTCACCCGTCCTCGGCACCGAGGGCGGCTTCGACGACACCCTCTGCGGCGACTCCTGCGTCTACGACCCGGCCCGCGCCCGGCAACTGGTCAAAGAGGGCGGCGGAATCCCGGGCGGCACCATGAAGATCTCGTACAACGCCGACACCGGCTCCCACAAGGAGTGGGTCGACGCCGTCTGCAACAGCATCAACAACGCCCTCGGCAACGACCGCGCCTGCGTCGGCAACCCCATGGGCACCTTCGCCGACTTCCGCAACCAGGTCACCCAGTCCAAGATGAGCGGCCCCTTCCGGGCCGGCTGGCAGATGGACTACCCGCTCATCCAGAACTTCCTCCAGCCCCTCTACTACACCGGCGCCTCCTCCAACGACGGCAAGTGGAGCAACAGCACCTTCGACGGGCTGGTCGACCGGGCCAACGCCGAATCCGACACCGCGACCGCCGTCCGCACCTTCCAGCAGGCGGAGAGGGTGGTACGCGACCAGATGGCGGCCATCCCCCTCTGGTACCAGAACGGCAGCGCCGGCTACGCCCCGCGCATCTCGAACGTCTCCCTCAACCCCTTCAGTGTCCCGGTCTACAACGAGATCAAGGTCGCCTGACGGCAGCCTTCGGGAGCCCCCCATGGGACGTTATGTGATCCGGCGTCTGCTCCAGATGATCCCGGTCTTCTTCGGCGCCACCCTCCTCATCTTCCTGATGGTCAACGTGATGGGCGACCCCATCGCCGGGCTCTGCGGCCAGATCCAGTGCGACCCCGCCACCACCGCCCAGCTCCGCGCGCAGTACGGCCTCGACCAACCCCTCTGGCAGCAGTACGCGACCTATATGGGCAACGTCTTCCAGGGCGACTTCGGCACCGCCTTCAACGGACAGCCCGTCACCGAACTGATGGCCGCCGCCTTCCCCGTCACCATCCGGCTCACCCTCGTCGCCATCTGCTTCGAGATCGTCATCGGCATCAGCCTGGGCGTGCTCACCGGGCTCTGGCGCGGCCGCCCGATCGACACCGGCGTCCTGCTGCTCACCCTCGTCGTGATCTCCGTGCCGACCTTCGTCACCGGTCTGCTGCTCCAGCTTCTGCTCGGCGTCGAGTGGGGCATCATCAAACCCGCCGTCTCACCCGGCGCCCCCCTCGACGAACTGATCGTCCCCGGACTGGTGCTGGCCTCCGTCTCCCTGGCGTACGTCACCCGCCTCACCCGCACCTCCATCGCCGAGAACGCCCGCTCCGACTACGTCCGCACGGCCCGCGCCAAAGGGCTGCCCCGCCACCGCGTCGTCACCCGCCATCTGCTGCGCAACTCCCTCATCCCCGTCGTCACCTTCATCGGCGCGGACGTCGGAGCCCTGATGGGCGGGGCGATCGTCACCGAGCGGATCTTCAACATCCACGGCGTCGGCTACCAGCTCTACCAGGGCATCGTCCGCCAGAACACCCAGACCGTGGTCGGCTTCGTGACCGTACTGGTGCTGGTCTTCCTGCTGATCAACCTGCTCGTCGACCTGCTGTACGCCGTACTCGACCCGAGGATCCGCTATGCCTGAGCCGCAGTACGATCCCGACGGCACCCTCGGCGGCGCGATCGCGCCCACCGGCGCGGGCGGCACCATGGACCTGGCCACCGCGGAGGGCGCGACCCTGGAGCAGCGCCCCGAGGGCGGCCCGCAGGGCACCGGACCCGCGGCCAAGCCCCGCAGCCTCTGGTCCGACGCCTGGCACGATCTGCGCCGCAACCCGGTCTTCCTCATCTCCGCGCTGGTCATCCTCTTCCTGGTGTTCATCGCGATCTGGCCGCAGGCCATCACCTCCCAGAACCCCCTCGACTGCGATCTCGCGAAATCGCAGGAGGGCTCCCAGTCCGGCCACCCCTTCGGCTTCGACGGCCAGGGCTGCGACGTCTACACCCGGACCGTGTACGGGGCCCGGGCCTCGGTCACCGTGGGCTTCTGCGCCACCCTCGGCGTCGCGCTCCTCGGCTCCGTCCTCGGCGGTCTCGCCGGATTCTTCGGCGGCGCGGGCGACGCCGTGCTCTCCCGGGTCACCGATATCTTCTTCGCCATCCCGGTCGTCCTCGGCGGACTCGTCCTGCTCTCCGTCGTCACCAGCAACACCGTCTGGCCCGTCATCGGCTTCATGGTCCTGCTCGGCTGGCCGCAGGTCTGCCGGATCGCCCGCGGTTCGGTGATCACCGCCAAACAGAACGACTACGTCCAGGCCGCCCGCGCCCTCGGCGCCTCCAACTCCCGCATGCTGCTCCGCCACATCGCACCGAACGCCGTCGCGCCCGTCATCGTCGTCGCGACCATCGCCCTCGGCACGTACATCTCCCTGGAAGCGACCCTGTCCTACCTCGGCGTCGGCCTCAAACCCCCGACCGTCTCCTGGGGCATCGACATCTCCGCCGCCTCCCCCTACATCCGCAACGCCCCGCACATGCTGCTCTGGCCCGCCGGCGCGCTGGCGATCACGGTGCTGGCGTTCATCATGCTCGGCGACGCGGTCCGCGACGCCCTCGACCCCAAGCTGCGCTGAGGAGAGTGCCGGGATGCTGCTCGAAGTCCGCGATCTCCAGGTCGAGTTCCGTACCCGCGACGGGGTCGCCAAGGCCGTCAATGGAGTGAGTTACGGCGTCGCCGAGGGCGAGACCCTCGCCGTGCTCGGCGAATCCGGCTCGGGGAAGTCCGTCACCGCCCAGGCCGTGATGGGCATCCTCGACAGCCCGCCCGGCCGGGTCTCCGGCGGGCAGGTGCTCTTCCGCGGCCGCGATCTGCTCACCCTCAAGGAGTCCGAGCGGCGCCGGGTCCGCGGCGCGGAGATCGCCATGATCTTCCAGGACGCGCTCTCCGCCCTCAATCCCGTCCTGAGCGTCGGCACCCAGCTGGCCGAGATGTACACCGTCCACCGGAAGCTGAAGCGCAAGGAGGCCCGTGCCAGGGCCGTGGAGCTGATGGAGCGCGTCGGCATCCCGGCCGCCGCCGAACGCGCCGGGGACTATCCGCACCAGTTCTCCGGCGGTATGCGCCAGCGCATCATGATCGCGATGGCACTCGCCCTCGAACCCGCCCTGATCATCGCGGACGAGCCCACCACCGCTCTGGACGTCACCGTCCAGGCCCAGGTCATGGAGCTGCTCGCCGGACTGCGGGACGAGTTCGCCATGGGGCTGATCCTGATCACCCACGACCTCGGGGTCGTCGCGGACGTGGCGGACCGGATCGCCGTGATGTACGCGGGCCGGATCGTCGAATCCGCCCCGGTCCACGACATCTACCGCGCCCCGGCCCACCCCTACACCCGCGGACTCCTCGATTCCGTGCCCCGGCTCGACCAGAAGGGGCACGAGCTGTACGCGATCAAAGGGCTGCCGCCGAATCTTCAGCGAATCCCCCCGGGCTGTGCGTTCCACCCCCGCTGCCCGATCGCCCGGGACGTCTGCCGGACGGATGTACCACCGCTGTACGAGGCGGGACCGGGCCGCCTCAGCGCCTGCCACTTCTGGCGCGAAACGCTGGCGGGTGCGGCGGGTGCGGCGGGTGCGGCGGGTGCGGCGGGTGCGGACCGTGCAGGCGGTACGGGTGGTGCGCGGGGCGCCGGGGACGGCGGTACGGCCGCGGGCCCGGGCGCCGCCGCAGGTCCGGGCCCCGATACCGCCACCCCGCGCGACGAGGAGGCGGACGGCCGTGACTGAGACCACCGTTCAGCCGGCGGCCGCCGGCACCACCGCCGAGCCGATCCTCGAAGTCCGCGAGCTGGTCAAGCACTACCCCCTCACCCAGGGCATCCTCTTCCGCCGCCAGGTGGGCGCCGTCCGCGCCGTCGACGGAGTGGACCTCGACCTCTACGGCGGCGAGACCCTCGGCATCGTCGGTGAATCCGGCTGCGGCAAGTCCACCCTCGCCCGCATGCTCGTCCAGCTCGAACGGCCCACCGCGGGCCGGATCCGCTACCGGGGCGAGGACATCACCCGGCTGTCCGGACGGGCCCTCAAGGCCGTGCGCCGCAATATCCAGATGGTGTTCCAGGACCCGTACACCTCCCTGAACCCCCGGATGACCATCGGGGACATCGTCGGGGAACCGTACGACATCCACCCCGAGGCGGCACCCAAGGGCGACCGGCGGCGCCGGGTCCGGGAACTCCTCGACACCGTCGGCCTCGACCCGGACTACATCAACCGCTACCCCCACCAGTTCAGCGGCGGCCAGCGGCAGCGCATCGGGATCGCCCGCGGACTGGCACTGCGCCCGGAGATCGTGGTCGCCGACGAACCCGTCTCGGCCCTCGACGTCTCCGTCCAGGCACAGGTGGTCAACCTCCTGATGCGGCTCCAGCGCGAGTTCGGCCTCAGCCTGGTCTTCATCGCCCACGACCTGTCGATCGTGCGGCATATCTCCGACCGGGTGGGCGTGATGTACCTGGGACGGGTGGTGGAGCTGGGGCGCCACGAGGAGATCTACGACCATCCGACGCATCCGTACACCCAGGCGCTGCTCTCCGCCGTGCCCGTACCGGACCCGGAGGCACGGGCCCACCGCGAGCGGATCATCCTCGGCGGGGATCCGCCCTCACCCGCGCACATCCCCTCCGGCTGCCGCTTCCGCACCCGCTGCTGGAAGGCGCAGGAGCGGTGTGCGCTGGAGGTGCCGCTGCTGGCCGTCCCGGCGGAGTTCCGGCTCGCGGAGGAGGGTCCGGTACGGCACCCCTCGGCCTGCCACTTCGCGGAGGAGCGGCAGGTGGTCCCGCCGGGGAAGCCGGCCGCTCCGCAGGAGCCGGGTCCGGCAGGAGACACCACAGGACCCACCAGCCCCACCGACCCCGACCGTCCGCAGGACCCCGGAAACCATCCCGACCACCCCGGCACCCCGGGTCCCGGCACTCCGCCGAACGGCTGACACTCTTTTACACGGCGGCAATCCGGTTGTCTCCGCGCCGATATACGGGCCCGGCAGGCTGCGGGGCGTACGGCCGTGCGGGTGCCGTACTCCGGCCGGGGCCTCCTGGAGTGGCCCCGGCCGGCACCCGCGCCGGACCGCCCGTCAGCTCGCGGCCCGGCCGATGCCGAGACTCCGCCGGAGGAAGTCCACCTGGAGGTGGAGCAGATTCTCCGCCACCTCCTCCTGCGGCGTCATATGGGTCACCCCGCTCAGCGGCAGCACCTCGTGCGGGCGGCCCGCCGCCAGCAGGGCGGAGGACAGGCGCAGGGAGTGCGCGATCACCACATTGTCGTCGGCGAAACCGTGGACGATCATCAGCGGTCGGGCGGGCTCCGCCGCGCCGCTCAGCCCCTCGTCCGTGACGAGCGAATTCGCCGCGTACACCTCGGGGTGCTCGTCCGGGTGGCCGAGATACCGCTCCGTGTAGTGGGTGTCGTACAGCCGCTGGTCCGTCGCGGGCGCCCCCGCGACCGCCGCGTGGAAGACATCGGGCCGGCGCAGTACGGCCATCGCCGCGAGGAAGCCCCCGAAGGACCAGCCCCGGATCGCGACCCGACCCAGGTCGAGCGGGAAATCCCCGGCGAGCGCGTGCAGCGCCGCGATCTGGTCGTCGAGGACCACACCGAAATCGCCCGCGACCGCCTTCTCCCAGGCCGGGTTCGGCCCGGGGGTGCCCCGCCCGTCCGCGACGACCACCGCGAACCCCTGGTCGGCGAACCACTGGGAGGTGAGATGGGCGTCGTGGGCGGCGACGGCCTTACGGGCCCGGGGGCCGCCGTAAGGGTCCATCAGCACGGGCAGCGGACCCCGGGACCGCTCGTAGCCCGTCGGCAGCAGCACCGCGCAGGGGATGCTCCGTTCGCCCGCGGCGACCAGCCGGGGCCGGGCGGTGAGCACGGGCCTCTCGGCGTACGAGGCGATCGTGGCGACCCGCTTGCCGTCGCGCAGCACCGCGTACTCCGTGCCGGGCACGCCGGGGCGGGCGGAGATCAGCACGGTCACCGGGCCCGAGCCGACCGCGGTGTGCACCCCGGGGCCCTCGGAGATCCTCTCGACGCCCCGTTCCCCGACCCGGTGGACATGGACCTCGCCCAGCTCCGGCTCCTCGGCCCCGGCTCCCGCCGCGGTCGCTACGAGGACGTCCTCGTCACCGATGCCGAGGACGGCCCGTACCTGGAGCCCGGCGCCGGTCAGCGCCCGGTCTCCGACCTTCAGCACCCGCGCGCCGCCCTCGTCGGAGATCCGGACCAGCTGCCCGCGGGGCGTCCAGGCGGGTACCGCAGGGAAAAGTTCAAGCCAGATCGGATCCTCGTCCACGTGGACGGTACGGGTCTCGCCGGAACCGGTGTCGACGGTCAGACAGCGCTGGGTGCGCTGGTCCCGCGCCTGCACCAGCAGCAGCGGCGCCCCCGCCGCCGACCAGTGCACCCGCGCCAGATAGGGATAGGCGTCCCGGTCCCAGACCACCTCGGTCCGCGCCCCGCCGCCGACGGGGACCAGGAAGAGGCGCACCTCGGCGTTGGCGGTCCCGGCCGAGGGGTACGCGACCCGGCGCGGGTCCCGGTCCGGCCGCGCCGGATCCGCGATCCACCAGCGCCGTACCGCCCGGTCGTCGACCCGCGCGACCAGCAGCCGGTCCGACTCCGGGGCCCACCAGTAGCCCCGGTCACGGCCCATGCTCTCCGCCGCGATGTACTCGGCGGAGCCGTACGAGACCCCGCCCGCTCCGGCCTCCCCGCCGTCCCCGGCCTCCTCGGGCGAGGGCTCCGCGAGGGCCCGGTCCCCGCCGCCGTCCGAGCCGACGACCCGCAGCGCGCCGCCGGAGACATAGGCGACCAGCTTCCCGTCGGGTGAGGGCCTCGGGTCGATCACCGGCCCCCGTACGGGTAGTTCGCGGGACGCGCCCGTCCGCAACTCCGCCGTGAACAGACGTCCGGAGAGGGCGAAGGCCGCCAGTTCCACCCTCCCGTCGACCGCGTAGCCCACGATGCCCGCCGACCCGTCCCGGCTCCGCTCCCGGCGGGCCAGCTCCGCCGTCGACAGTTGCTCCTGCGAATTCCCCAACAGGGCACGGGGATCGGCCACCGGCCGTTCCCGGAAAGCCCCTTCCGGCCCTACCGTGGTGGGGTGGTCGTCGAGGTCGAGCACCCACAGCCCGCCCTCCCGGTCGGTTCCGGACACCGAACGGATGAAGACCACGCGGGAGCCGTCCGATGCCACCGTGAACGAGCGTGGTGCGCCCAGGGAAAACCGCTGGGTACGGGCGAACTGGCGTGGAAAGGAGCTGTGTTGCCTCGTGGTCATGCCATCGAATCTAGTGCGCTGTGCGCCCCCGCGTGCTGCCGTGCACCGACTGATGCGTTAGTACGGATAGTTATGATCCGTAGCGCGAGATGGGTAGGAACCATCTGCGCGTGCAACCTGCCTGTCCCGATCGAATATCTGTGGAGGTGAACCGCCGTGGCACTCTCAGTTTCGGCGGTGGTGCTGCTGGCGATCGTCGTCTTCCTGCTGGTCCGGAAGTCCGGACTCAAGGGCGGGCATGCGGTTGTCTGCGTGTTGTTCGGTTTCTTCCTCGCCAGCTCGTCCTTCGAGCCGACGATCACCGATCTGACGACGAGTGTCGGTGACATGATCGGTGACCTGAAGTTCTGACCGGGCTCCCGCACGTGTGCGGGGGTCCTTCTTTTTGGCCGCTTCCGGCTCCGCGCCGGTTCAGCGCCGGTCCTGCGCCCTGCGTGCGCCGGTCCGGCGCCGCTCCGTCCTGCCCGGCGGCGGTCCGTCCGTGTCCCCGACCCCTGCCGACCCCGACCGCGCCCCCGGCTGCGATCCCGACCCCACCCGGCCACGAGTCACCCTCCGGCCGAGCCCCGCCGTCCGACCCGGTCCGGCCCGGTCCGCCCCGGCACGGCGGGTCCCACCCGACCCGGCTGTCAGGGCCGGGCGAACCTCCCGCGATCCGGACGCACCCGGGGCGGTTCCCCGGCCACCCCGGAGGGACCGCCGCGGGATCGCGTTGCATCCGCACGCAACCGATGCGACCGATGCGACCGCATGGGACCGTACGTGAGCGGTACGGCCCGGATCCGACCTCCGGCGGTCCGTGGATCGACCGACCTGTGGCCGGGGGACTTCACGTTCCGCCACGCGCCCCGGCGCGGCCTCGTAGGCTGTGTCCATGAAGGATCTTTCCACCCGTCGTCTGCTCCTTGTGCACGCGCACCCGGACGACGAGTCGATCACGAACGGCGCCACGATGGCCCGGTACGCGGCCGGCGGCGCCAGGGTCACCCTGGTGACCTGCACCCTCGGCGAGGAGGGCGAGGTCATCCCGCCCGATCTCGCCCATCTCGCGGCCGACCACGACGACTCCCTCGGCGAGTACCGCATCGGTGAGCTGTCCGCCGCCATGAAGGAGCTGGGCGTCACCGACCACCGCTTCCTGGGCGGCCCCGGGCGCTACCGGGACTCGGGAATGATGGGCCTGCCCCAGAACCGCCGCGAGGGCGCCTTCTGGAACACGCCCGTCGACGACGCGGCCCCGCATCTCGTGGAGATCATCCGCTCCGTACGCCCCCAGGTCATGGTCACGTACGACCCCCACGGCGGCTACGGCCACCCGGACCATATCCAGGCCCACCGCGTCGCCATGCGCGCCGCCGAGCTGGCCGCCGAGCGGGCCTTCCGGCGCGACCTCGGGGATCCGTGGACGGTCGCCAAGATCTACTGGACCCGGGTGCCGCGCTCCGTCGCCGAAGAGGGCTTCGCCGCACTCAGGGCGGCCGGGGTCGGCTTCCCCGGCGTCGCGGCGGTCGACGACGTCCCCGGTGTCGTCGAGGACGACGAGATCACCGCGGCGATCGACGGCAGCGCCTACGCGGAGCGGAAGGCGGCCGCGATGCGCGCGCACGCCACCCAGATCGCCGTGGACGGGCCGTTCTTCGCCCTCTCCAACGACCTCGGCCAGCCGATCTTCGCCACCGAGTACTACCAGTTGGCCGAAGGCGAGCCGGGTGTTCCCCGGGGGCGCCGCGAGGACGACCTCTTCGCCGGGATCCCGGACGCCGCAGGCCCGGAGGTCCCCGGCACGGCCGGGGTGCCCGCATGAGCACGGCACCCGGTACGGGCCTCACCCGCGACTGGACGGCGCAGAAGCCCCGGCCGGGCCGGATCGCCGCGTACCTCCTTCTCGTCCCGCTCGGCGCGGTCGTCGGCACCGCCGGATCCCTGGTCCAGGCGGCCTGGTTCCCGGCCGGGCTGCTGCTCGCCCTGCTCGGCTCCGCCGGACTCTTCTACGGAGCCCGTACGGCGCTGGGCAACCAGCTCGGGGTGGCCGCGGCGGGCGCCGGCTGGCTGGTCGCGATCGTCGTGCTGAGCCTCGGACGCCCCGAGGGCGACGCACTGTTCGGCGCCGGGATCGGACCGCTGCTCTTCATCCTCGGCGGGATGGTCGTCGCTGTGATGTGCGCCACCCTGGGCGGACCGGCGCAACCGGGCCGCGGTCCGGGGCGACTTGAGAAGTAGGGCGCCCCGGCGCCCCGTCCACGGGGCACCCACGGGAGCGTGACACCGTAACCGGTACCGCTCCCGGCGGCCCGGAGCCCGCCCGGACGGGCGGACATCAGTACGAACGCAGGCCGGAGCCGGTGTCCCGGCGGCCGAACCCCCGTCCGTACGGGCCGCACTGACGGCCGGAGCGATCCGGCAGTCGTACACCAGTGGTGGAACAGGGCCGATCCGGTGCCCTTTCCACAGTCGCGGCGTGCGTGTCACCGGCGGCCAGTATGGTGGTGCGCGCCGCCGAGCCGCCCAGCGAACGAGGACACAGTAAGAGACGGGCGGCGGAGCCAACCGGGAGATCCTGCTTTGAGTCGTGAAACTGATAGTTCGTCCTCCGGGCCCCAGGGGCGCGGTGGAGCCGCCTACCCCTCGGGGACACCGCCGTACGGGTCCGGCCGCTTCGGCGGCGGCGCGGCGGCCGACGGCGAGCCGAAGAAGCCGGACGCGGCCAAGTCCGAGCCCAAGACCGAGACGACGATCACCACCCGGATCCGGATCAACATTCCCGGATCACGGCCGATTCCGCCCGTCGTGGTGCGCAAACCGGCCAACGAGCCGGGTGCCGGGGCGGCGGACGCCCCCGCGGCACCGGGCGGCTCCGGTGGTGAAGCCGAGGCGGAGCGTACGGCTGCGATGCCGGTGCCTTCGTTCGGTGGTCCTGCTGGTCCCGGTGGCCCCGGCGCTCCGGCGCCCGCCGACGGCGGAGCGGCCGCGGGTGACAAGGCGTCGAACGACTGGTTCGCGCCGCGGAGGTCCGGGACCAACGGCGCCGGCATCAAGGTGCCCGTCGATCCGGGCGCGGGCGTTCCCGGCGGTGCACCCGCCGGTGCGGGCCCTGCGCCGGGCGGCCCCGGCGGTCCGCACGGACCCGGCGGTTCCGGTACGGGCCGCCCCCACAGCGCCCTCAGCGACCTCTCGGGAGCGGCGGGCGCGGGAACGGCCGCACCCGCCGGTTTCGCCCCCGGCTCCGACGCCCCGCCGCACGGTGTGCGTCCGTCGGCCGGTGCCGGACCCGACGGGCCGACGACGGGCCCGGCCCGCGGAGCCATGCAGACCGGCGCGCCGGTGCACGCGGGTGCCGTCGCGGCGCCGCCGCGGATGTCCGACGACACCGCCGTCCTGACCCCGCAGCGACCCGCACCGGGCCGCCCCGCGGGTCCCGGCGGCCCCGGGGCCCCCGCAGGTCAGGGCGGGCCCGGGGACCATGTCTCGGGGGACACCCTGACCAGCGGAGTGCCTCCCGTCCGGCCCGATGCGGAGTCGCCGTTCCCGGCGGGTCCCGGCGCCGCCGGGAAGCCCTCCGGTCCGTCCGGCCCGGGCGGCTCGCCCGCCTCTGAGTCCACGGCTCCGGCTCCCGCTCCGGCCTCCCGTCCGGCGCCCCCGCCGCCCGCCAAGAAGGGCCGCTCCAAGACGGCCCTGATCGGTGTCGCCGTGGTCGTCCTGGGCGCCGTCGCCTACGGCGCCGGGCTGCTGCTCAACCACTCCGATGTGCCGAAGAGCACCACGGTCCTCGGCGTCGACATCGGCGGCGGCACCCGCGACCAGGCCGTCGACAAGCTCCAGGGCGCCCTCGGCAAACGTGCCGCGACCCCGCTCCAGCTGTCCGTCGGCGGCAAGAAGATCGCGCTCGCCCCGGACAAGGCGGGCCTGTCCTTCGACGCCCAGACCACCGTCCGCAACGCGGCGGGCAGCGACTACAACCCGATGTCGGTGATCGGCTCCCTCTTCGGCGGCGAGCGCGTCGCCGAACCGGAGATCGTCATCGACGAGGAGAAGCTGCGGGTGGCCCTCGCCGATCTGGCGGGCAACTCCGGCTCGGCCGTCGAGGGCACGATCAGGTTCGAGCCCGGGAAGATCGTCGTCGTCCCCGGCAAGGCCGGTCAGGGCATCGACGTCAACCGCTCGCTGACGATGGTCAAGGACGCGTACCGGGCCCAGGTCGAGTCCGGCCGCCCGAACGCCGTACAGCTTCCCGTCGCCGGTCTCCAGCCGTCGATCAGCCAGGCGGAGCTGGACCGGGCCGAGAAGGAGTTCGCCGAGCCCGCGATGTCCGATCTGATCACGATCAGGGCGGGCGGCCGGAAGATCGACTTCGGCCCGCAGCGTTCGCTGCCGCGGATCCTCTCCATGAAGGCCGTGAACGGCAAGCTGGTGGAGGTCTACAACAAGGAAGCCATCGAAGAGCTGGTCGGCGGCACCTTCCAGGGCGTCATGGTCACCAAGGCCGACGGTAAGAAGCAGCAGCTCAACGCCGATGACATCGCCAAGGCGATGGGTCCGGCCCTGCGCGGCGAGACCCGGCAGGACCGCACGGTGGACATCAAGTAGCGACAGCGACGGGCCGAGTGGCCCCGAGATGTGTGCGGCCCCCACCCGGATCCGGGCGGGGGCCGCACACATCTCGGCGGGGGCGTCAGTTCAGCATCGCCCGGGCCGCCCGGGCCCGGCCCCGTACCGCCTCCGCCGTCGCCGGTTCGACCATCGCGACCACATCGGCGTAGGCGTCCAGCTCCGCCGCGCCGGTCAGGAAGTCTCCTCGCCGGACCAGGAGTTGGGCGCGTTCGTAGCGCAGCCGGGCCGGGTGGGAGGGGAGGAGCAGGGACAGGTCCACCGCCCACAGCGCCACATCCGAGCGTTCGGGGCGGGCCGTGGCCCAGGCACGGATGTTGTTGAGGATGCGGACCAGCACGTCCTGCGCGGGCGCGGGCTTCAGCATCGACGGTTCGAGACGTGCCCCCGTCGCCCCCTCGACCAGCAGCGACGCATCCGACTCCGACAGCACGCGGCCACCGCCGAAGGGGTCGGCCAGGACCTGTTCCTCCGGCTCCCCGAAGCCGACGACGAAGTGCCCGGGCAGCGCGACCCCGTACACCGGTGCGCCCGCCCGCCGGGCCACCTCCACCCAGACCACGGAGAGCAGGATCGGCAGTCCGCGCCGCCGCCGCAGCACCTCGTGGAGCAGGGACGACTCCAGGCGCCCGTAGTCCGCGGGGGTGCCGTGGAAGCCGAGTTCACCGCCGAGCAGCCGCTCCAGGGCGGCCGCCCAGGCCAGAGGCGTACGGAGTCCGTACGGCAGCAGCCCGGCCAGGCGGTCCAGTTCGATCTGGGCGGCGTCGACCGCCGAATCGTCGTCCGCGCCGTCCGCGACCGCCCCCAGCAGCAGACAGAGCAGGGACAGATCGGGCCGGTCGGCACGGGCCTCTTCGGCGAACCGGCGCAGATGGCCCGCCGGGTCGGCGGAGGCGGCTGAGTCGTCGTGCATAGGCCCACAGGTACCCAACGAGCCCCCGCCGCGTCCACTCGCCGCGAGAGGGAGTCTCGGCGGAACCGAGCGGTCCGGCCGGTACGGGGCCGGACCGGAGCGGACCGGAGCGGGCCGATCGGTACGGAACCGAGCGGTCCGCTCTCCGTACCGTCCCGCCCCGTACCGTCCCGCTCCGTACCGTCCCGTTCAGTCCCGCGGCCCGCGGTAGTGGTGGTAGCTGTGGTGCGTGGTGAAGCCCATGCCCGCGTAGAGCGCGCCCGCCGCCGTGTTCTCCTTCTCGACCTGGAGCCACGCCGCCGACGCCCCCTCCTCCAGCGCCCGCCCGGCCAGGGCCGCCATCACGGCCCGCGCCAGACCGCGGCGCCGCCGGGCCGGATCGACCTCGACCGCCATGAAACCGGCCCAGCGCCCGTCGACGACGCACCGCCCGATCGCGACCGGAGTCCCGTCGTCCCCGGACCCGGACCCGTCACCGGACCCGTCACCGGACTCGGCGGCCACCGAGGCGAACCAGACCGAAGGACCGCTCTCCAGAACCCGCAGCATGTGCGGCGCCGGCTCCCCAGAAGCCCGCTGGTACCGCCGGAGCCAGCCCCCGCCGGGCCCGCCCGCCGTCCGGGACAGGGTCACCCGGTCCCGGTCCGCGTCGAGGTCGGCGACCGGGGCCAGCGCTCCGATCCGTACGTCCGCCGACACCTCCCGCGTCCAGCCCCGCTCCTCCAGCGCCGCGCACAGCGCCTCCTGGGTCCCCGCCGCGCCCGTGGCCGCCTGGACGTACGCGGGCAGGGACCGCTCCGCGTACCACGACCGCACCCGGTCGAGCGCCTCGTCCAGGGGTACGCCCGGATCGCCCAGCGCCAGCGCCGAGTTGGCCCGCCGGGTGAAGCCGGACGCGGCCCGCAGCTCCCACTCGCCGAGCCGTTCGCTCTCCACCGGCCGCCAGGCCCGGGACGCCACCCGGGTCAGCTCCGCGAAGTCCGCCGCGGGGCCGCGGCGTCGGGCCGGGGCGGCGGGGACGGTTTTCCCCGCGACCAGCGACGTCTCCGGAACGCGGACCACCTGGCCGGTGCGCCGTGTGATCACCAGCACACCACTTTCGTCCCATGATGTGAGAACACCGACCACGTCAGTGAAGGTCCCCGCCCCCTCCGAGGGATCGACCAGGCGTCGGATTGATACCCGTTTGCCCACGTCAAGGGGTGTAATACGGACTTCGAGCCGTCCCGCGCCGGTGATTTCCACTGCTCTGTGCGCCCCTCCTGTTCGGATCGTCCCCGAGAACGGAGATACTAGGGGCGGGCATCGACGACGCCGCGCTCCCGCGCAAGCCACAGCCCTACCGAGGAGGAACGACAGCGTGACCTACGTCATCGCGCAGCCTTGTGTCGACGTCAAGGACAAGGCCTGCATCGAGGAGTGCCCCGTCGACTGCATCTACGAGGGTTCCCGGTCCTTGTACATCCACCCCGACGAGTGCGTCGACTGTGGTGCCTGTGAGCCGGTCTGCCCCGTCGAGGCGATCTTCTACGAGGACGACACGCCGGAGGAGTGGAAGGACTACTACAAGGCGAACGTCGAGTTCTTCGACGAGCTGGGCTCGCCGGGCGGTGCCTCCAAGCTCGGGCTGATCGAGCGCGACCACCCCTTCGTCGCCGGTCTGCCGCCGCAGAACCAGTAACCGGCGGTCGGCGGTCCGCCGATCACCGCACTGCCGGTCCCGTACGGTCGACGTCCGTACGGGACCGTTGCGTTTCCGTTCCGGCCGTCCGCACCCGGTACGGGCTCGTCCCCATCCGGTACGGGCCCGTACGAGCCCGTACGAGAAAGAGAACAGCCCGTGTCCGCAGCCTCATCCGCATCCCCGACCGGTTCCGGCCCCGGCGCCGCGGGCGATCCGCGCCGGGTCTCCGCGCGTCTGCCCGTCTTCCCCTGGGACCGGCTGGAGCCGTACAAGGCGACCGCCGCGGCCCACCCGGACGGAATCGTCGACCTCTCGGTCGGTACGCCCGTCGACCCCGTTCCGGAGCTGATCCGCGAGGCGCTGGTGGCCGCGGCCGATTCACCCGGCTATCCCACCGTCTGGGGTACGCCCGCGCTGCGCGACGCCCTGGCGGACTGGGTCGGCCGGCGGCTCGGCGCGGCCGGTGCCGGGCACCGCAACGTCCTGCCCGTGGTGGGCTCCAAGGAGCTGGTGGCCTGGCTGCCCACCCAGCTGGGCCTGGGCCCCGGCGACCGGGTCGCCTACCCCCGGCTGGCCTATCCGACGTACGAGGTCGGCGCCCGGCTGTGCGGGGCGACGCCCGAGGTCTACGACGACCCGACCGAACTCGACCCGGACGGGCTGAAGCTGCTCTGGCTGAACTCCCCGTCGAACCCGACCGGACGGGTGCTCGCCAAGGACGAGCTGATCCGGATCGTGGCCTGGGCCCGGCGGCACGGCGTCCTGGTCTTCAGCGACGAGTGCTATCTGGAGCTGGGCTGGGAGGCCGAACCGGTCTCCGTGCTCCACCCGGAGGTCTGCGGCGGTACGTACGAGGGCCTGGTCGCCGTCCACTCCCTCTCCAAGCGGTCCAACCTGGCCGGATACCGGGCCGCGTTCATCGCGGGCGACGAGGCGGTGCTGGGCGAGCTGCTGGCGGTCCGCAAGCACGGCGGGATGATGGTCCCGGCGCCGGTACAGGCCGCGACGGTGGCCGCGCTCGGCGACGACGTACACGTGGCGGAGCAGCGGGCGCGGTACGCGGCCCGGCGCGCGGCGCTGCGGACCGCCCTGGAGGGCCACGGCTTCCGGATCGAACACTCGGAGGCCAGCCTCTATCTGTGGGCGACGCGGGGCGAGTCCTGCTGGGAGACCGTCGCGCATCTGGCGGGGCTGGGGATCCTGGTGGCGCCCGGTGACTTCTACGGCGAGGCGGGGGAGTCCTTCGTCCGGGTGGCGTTCACGGCCACGGACGAGCGGGTCGACGCGGCGGTGAAACGGCTGGCGGCAGCGGGCTGAGCCGTGCCGGCCCCCGGTGCTCCCGGCCCGGTGCTTCCGGTACCGGGGAGCGGATACGCGGGTACGGCGAAGGGGCCCGGGGAGCGGACGTCCGCTCCCCGGGCCCCTTCGCGCCACCCCGGATCAGGTGAGCGGCAGGCTCTCCGTCGGCAGCGCGCTGACGGGCAGGCTGCCCGCCGTCAGCCCCTCGGTGGGCAGGCTCTCGGTCGGCAGCCCGCCCTCCAGGGAGCCCGCCGTCAGACCGCTTTCGCCCAGGGCCGTCGTCGCGCCGTCGGCGGTCTTGCCGAGCAGACCGCCCGCGTTGCCCGCGGCCTCGCCCGCGGTCTCCTGGGCGGCGGGGGCCGCCGTCCGGCCCGTACCGCCGACCGCCCGGCCCGCGGCGGGGACGGACTGCTTGACGGCGTCGCCGCCCGTCTGCCCGGCCAGCTCGGAGGTCTGCCGCGCGGCGCCGTCCAGGGTGCCGCTGACGCCGTCGGCGTCGAGCGCGGTCAGCCCGGCGACCGGTACGGCCTGCGCGAGGTCGACGGCGCTCGCGGAACCGGCCGCACCGACCACGGGGGCTGCGCCGGCCGCGATGAGCAGGGCGGCGCGGGCGATCCGACGGGTCAGGGGGAGGGACATGATGCTCCTTGAGACGAGGGGGCATGGATGTTTCGCCGTGACAACCGCGAGAAGGGCGGGGTAAGTTGCGGCACCCCGAGGTAAAGAGTTCGTAATGCATCGCATTATCGACCCTGGGTAAAAGCGGGCGAATGCCGTCCGCCGCGACCGGCTGCCGAACCGTCACTTCCCTGGTTTTTCAAGGGTCTGGAGGGGTGGCGGGAGGGGTCGGCGGCCATCCGCCGCACCCAGGGGGGAGAGGTCCGACCGCTCACCCCTGCGGGGGACTTCCCGCATCAGCGTTCGAGTCGAATGCGGACCGTGCCTGTGCCTGTGTCTGCTTCTGTTTCTGTGCCCGCGGAGCCCGCCGCCTCCGTCCGCCCGCCGCCGCCTCCATCGCCTCCATCGCGTGCATCGCGTACATCGCGTTCCGGCCCGCCCCTGCTCCAGCCCCCGTCCGCATCGTCGGCACGCCACACCCGGCCGCCGTACGAGACCTCCGCGATCCGCAGCTGCTGGGCCCGGGCCACGGCCCAGTGCGCCAGCTCCCAGCCCCGCGCGGCCCCGCCACCGGCGACCGGACCGCCGGCCGTGGCCCCCGGACGCACCGGCACGGACACCTCCCGGGCACCCGGCCCCGCCGCGGCCCCCTCCGCACCCGCCTTCGGCAGCACGGCCGGGCCGAAGGCCCTCACCAGCTCGGCCCGGACCCGGGCCGGATCGCCCGCGCCCCTCGTACCGCTGCCCGGAACGCAGGTCAGCGCCGCGCCCGCCCGCCCGGTCAGCGCGGCGGCCAGCAGCGCCGCATTCGTCTCGTGCTTCGCGTACGCCTGCGGGAAACCGCTGCGCTGCACCCGCTGCGCGGCGACCGTCAGCGGCAGCCGCGAATAGCCGGGCACCGCCGCCAGACCGTCGTAGAACTTCCCGGCCGAGTACACCGGATCCAGGATCTGCTCCGGCGTGCCCCAGCCCTTCGACGGCCGCTGCTGGAACAGACCGAGGGAATCACGGTCGCCGTGGGCGATGTTCCGCAGCCCCGACTCCTGGAGCGCGGTCGCCAGGGCGATGGTGACCGCACGCTCCGGCAGCAGACGAGTGGTGCCGACCGCGGAGATCGTCGCCGCGTTCGCCGCCTGCTCGTTGCTCAGCTCGTACACCGGACCGCCGCCGCCCGAAGCGGCCCGCACCGTGCAACCGGGGGCGCCGTTGCCGGTGGACTGCTGCACCACGACATAGCCGATCAGCGCGGCGAGCACCGCGAACCCGGCGGTGATACGCGGAAGCCGACGGGACGAGCGGACAGCGGGGACGTTCTCTGACACACGCACACCGTACTAGGCAGTAGGCGTTTTGCCCCGGGTCGTGCACTCTCGCCGCGGCTCCTTACCCGCCGCCGGTAGGGTCGGTCCCATGCGCCCCACCACGCTCGACCTCCGCCTCGACGGCCCCGCCCTCACCGCCGCCCTCGTCGACTTCCCCTCCGTCAGCGGCGACGAGAAAGCCCTCGCGGACGCCGTCGAGGACGCACTGCGCGCGCTGCCGCACCTCTCCGTCGACCGGTACGGCAACAACGTCGTCGCCCGTACCCACCTCGGCCGGGCCGAGCGGATCGTCCTCGCCGGGCATATCGACACCGTGCCGATCGCGGACAACGTTCCCTCCCGGCTCGACTCCGACGGCGTCCTGTGGGGCTGCGGAACCAGCGATATGAAGTCCGGGGTCGCCGTCCAGCTGCGGATCGCCGCCACCGTCCCCGACCCCAACCGCGATCTCACCTTCGTCTTCTACGACAACGAAGAGGTCGCCGCCCATCTCAACGGCCTCGGCCTGATCGCGGACGCCCACCCCGAATGGCTGGCGGGCGACTTCGCCGTACTGCTCGAACCCTCCGACGGCGAGGTCGAGGGCGGCTGCCAGGGCACGCTCCGGGTCCTCCTCCGTACCAGCGGTGAACGCGCCCACTCCGCCCGCAGCTGGATGGGGTCCAACGCCATCCACGCCGCCGCCCCGATCCTCGCCCGCCTCGCCGCTTACGAGCCGCGCCGGCCGGTCGTCGAGGGGCTGGAGTACCGGGAGGGGCTCAACGCGGTCCGTATCGACGGCGGA
This sequence comes from Streptomyces tsukubensis, assembly GCF_003932715.1. Classification (NCBI taxonomy): domain Bacteria; kingdom Bacillati; phylum Actinomycetota; class Actinomycetes; order Kitasatosporales; family Streptomycetaceae; genus Streptomyces; species Streptomyces tsukubensis. Next base: position 5,368,144 of record NZ_CP020700.1, read on the forward strand.
GTCGCGGGCAATGTGATCCCCGACGAGTGCACCGTCGTCGTCAACTACCGCTACGCCCCCGACCTGGACGAGGAGCGGGCGCTGGCCCATGTCCGGGACGTCTTTGCCGGCTGCGGGGTCACCGAGTTCACCGTCGACGACCACAGCGGCGCGGCCCGCCCCGGCCTCACCCATCCCGCCGCCGTCGCGTTCATGAAGGCCGTCGGCGGCACTGCCCGGCCCAAGTTCGGCTGGACCGATGTCGCCCGCTTCAGCGCGCTGGGCGTACCGGCGGTGAACTACGGGCCCGGCAATCCGCTCCTCGCCCACAAGCGCGACGAGCACGTGGCCGTGGAGCGGATCTCCCACTGCGAGGAGAAGCTCCGCCAGTGGCTGACGTCCTGAGCAGCCCGTACGGCGAGAGAACGATCTAGGCTTGATCGAGGAACGACCAACGACGACGTCCGCGGTGCGGACGTCCGGCGGAGGGAGCAGGTCCATGGGCAATCCCGATGGTGCGCGCGGCTGGGAGGAGCAGCGGCAGGGGCCGGTACTGCGCCGCAGAGACCAGGTCCAGCCCGGCACCACCGACCAGCGGCTGCTGGACACCGAAGGCGACTCCGAATGGGTCCACACCGACCCCTGGCGGGTCATGCGGATCCAGTCCGAGTTCGTCGAGGGCTTCGGCGCGCTCGCCGAACTGCCGAACGCGATCAGTGTCTTCGGCTCCGCGCGGACCCCGCAGGACACCCCGGAGTACGAGGCGGGCATCCGGATCGGCACCGCGCTGGTCGAGGCGGGCTTCGCGGTGATCACGGGCGGCGGACCCGGTGCGATGGAGGCCGCCAACCGGGGTGCCAGGGAGGCCGGCGGCGTCTCCGTGGGCCTCGGTATCGAGCTGCCGTTCGAGCAGGGGCTCAACCCGCATGTCGACATCGGGGTGAACTTCCGCTACTTCTTCGTCCGGAAGACGATGTTCGTGAAGTACGCCTCCGGGTTCGTGGTGCTCCCCGGCGGGCTGGGGACCCTCGACGAACTGTTCGAGGCGCTCACCCTCGTCCAGACCGGCAAGGTGACCCGCTTCCCGATCGTGCTCTTCGGCAGCGCCTACTGGAGCGGTCTCGTCGACTGGCTGCGGGACACCGTCGTCGCCCAGGGCAAGGCGTCCGAGCGCGATCTGCTGCTGTTCCACGTCACGGACGACGTCGACGAGGCGGTGGCGCTGGTCACCAAGGAGACCTCGCGCTGAGAACGTGAACGGCGAGGGGGGTACGGGCCCGGCCCGTACCCCCCTCGCCGCCGTCACCGCCCGCGGGTCAGGCCAGACCGCGGCGGGCCACCCGCGGCGCGCGGTGACCGGCGATCGCGGCCACCATCTCCAGCACCTGACGGGTCTCCGCCACCTCGTGCACCCGGTACACCTGAGCGCCCAGCCACGCCGACACCGCCGTCGTCGCCAGGGTGCCGATCAGCCGCTCCTTCACCGGCCGGTCCAGGGTCTCGCCGACGAAGTCCTTGTTGGAGAGGGAGACCAGGACCGGCCAGCCCGTGTCCGCCATCTCCCCGAGCCGGCGGGTGGCCTCCAGCGAGTGCCGGGTGTTCTTGCCGAAGTCGTGACCCGGGTCGATCATGATGCCGTCGCGCCGGACCCCGAGGTCCGCCGCCCGCTCCGCGAGGCCCACGGTGACCTGCAGGATGTCGGCCATGACGTCGTCGTACGCGATCCGGTGCGGCCGGGTCCGCGGCTCCACGCCGCCCGCATGGGTGCAGACCAGGCCCGCCCCGTAGCGGGCGGCGACCTCGGCGAGCTTCGGGTCGAAGCCGCCCCAGGCGTCGTTGAGCACGTCCGCGCCCGCCTCGCAGACCGCGGCGCCGACATCGTGGCGCCAGGTGTCGACGCTGATCACCACCGACGGGAAGCGGCGCCGTACCTCGGCGACGAAACCGACGGTACGGCGGATCTCCTCCTCGGCCGTGACCTCCTCGCCCGGTCCGGCCTTCACCCCGCCGATGTCGATGATCGCCGCACCCTCGGCCACCGCCTGCTCGACCCGGGCCAGCGCGGGTTCGTCGCGGAACGTGGCCCCCTGGTCGTAGAACGAATCGGGGGTACGGTTCACGATCGCCATGATCACCGGCTCGTGCGCGGCGAATTCGCGGGTTCCCAGCCGCAGCATCAGCGGTTTCCTCCTCTGGTGGTCCGGCCTGCGACCCTAACTGTCGGACCGGCGTGGCACGATCAGCACCGGACGCATCATCCCTCGGGTCACTCCTCGGTCCTCGGGTTCCACGGGAAGGGACGCTCGCTCGTGTTCTTGTTCTTGCTGATCGCGATGGTCGTGGTCGTCGGCGCGGTGACACTCGCCGTGCTCGGCGGCGGCGACAGCGCGGCGCTGCCCGAGGCGGCGCCCGAGCGGCTGGTGGATCCGCTGCCGGAGAGCAGACCCGTGGGACGGGCCGATGTGGAGGCGCTGCGGCTGCCGGTCGCCGCCCGGGGCTACCGGATGGCGGATGTGGACGACGCGCTGGCCCGGCTCGGGGCGGAGCTGGCCGAGCGGGACGCGCGGATCGCCCGGCTGGAGTCGGCGCTCGCGGGCGCGCGGGCGACGGCCGTCGGGGGGCGCGAGCTGTTCGCCGGGGTGGGGGATCCGGGCGAGGACGCGGCGCCCGGTGCGTACGACGTGCCGGAGCACGGCCCGCACGCCGGTCCCGGACCCGACCTGGATACGCACCTGGACACTGACCTGGACCTGGATCCGGACCCGACGCCGGACCCGGACCGGGACCACGATCCGGAGCCGGACCGGAACCACGATCCGGAGCCGGGCCCGGACGCCGGTGCGGACGGGAAGCCGGCCGGTGGCGCCGTAAGGGACGCCTCCGAAGCGGAGTACGGAGCGGGGCTCACCGCGCCGGAGCCCGGTGGAACGGACACTACGACCGAAGGGCGCGACCGATGACCGCCGGAGGAACCGTGCCCGGGCCCGACGGGCGGCCGCGCTGCCCCTGGGGGCTGTCGACCGAGGACTATCTGCGCTATCACGACGAGGAGTGGGGGCGCCCGGTCCACGGCGACGACGCCCTGTTCGAGCGGCTCTGCCTGGAGGCCTTCCAGTCCGGTCTGTCCTGGCTGACCATCCTCCGCCGCCGTGAGGGCTTCCGCCGCGCCTTCGCCGGATTCGCCATCGCCGAGGTCGCGGCCTTCACCGATACGGACCGGGAGCGGCTCCTCGCCGACGAGGGGATCATCCGCAACCGCGCCAAGGTCGACGCCACCCTCGGCAACGCCCGGGTGCTGGCGGGCTGGGCCCCCGGCGAGCTGGACCGGCTGATCTGGTCCCACGCACCCGACCCGGCGGACCGCCCCGCGCCCGCGACCCTGTCCGACGTGCCCGCCGTCACCGACGAGTCCAAGGCCCTGGCCAAGGCGCTCAAGAAGGAGGGGCTGCGGTTCGTCGGACCGACGACCGCCTATGCCCTGATGCAGGCGTGCGGACTGGTCGACGACCATCTGGCGGAGTGCGTGGCCCGGGGGTGAGGGCGCGCGGTGGCCGCTGACGGCTGGGACCGGGCCGTCAGCGGCCCTCGAAGACGGGCTTCTGCTTCGCCGTGAACGCCACCACCGCGTTCCGGTGGTCCCGGGAGGCGCCCGCCCGGGTCTGCAGCTCGTCCTCCTTGGCGAGGGTCTCCTCCAAGGAGTGGGACGCGGAGTGGGCGAGGGACTCCTTGATCGCCGCGTAGGCCAGGGTGGGTCCGTCGGCCAGGGCGCGGGCCACCGCACGGGCCTCGTCGGCCAGGGCGTCCGCGGCCATCAGCCGGTTCGCGATCCCCAGCTCGTACGCCTCCCGGGCGGTCAGGCTCCGGGGGAAGAGCAGCAGGTCGGCGGCGCGGCTGTGGCCGATCAGCCGGGGCAGGGTCCAGGACACCCCGGAGTCCGCCGTGAGCCCCACCGCGGCGAAGGCGGTGGTGAAGGACGCGGTGTCCGCCACGACCCGGATGTCCGCGGCCAGCGCGAAGCCCAGGCCCGCGCCCGCGGCGACCCCGTTCACCCCGGCGACCACCGGCTTCTCCATCCCGGCCAGAGCCCGGACGATCGGGTTGTAGTGGTCGCCCACCGTGCTCATGGTGGCGCGGGAACCGGACTCCTCGTCCCGGGCCAGCAGCTCGGAGTGCTCCTTCAGATCCTGGCCGACACAGAAGGCGCGGCCGTTGCCCGTGAGCAGCACCGCCCGGACGGCCCCGTCCACCGCGGCGGCGCGGACCGCCTCCCGGAGCGCGACCTTGGCCTCGACGTTCAGCGCGTTCATGGCGTCGGGCCGGTTGAGCGTGATCGTCGCGAGCCCGTCGGTCACGTCGTAGAGCACGGAGTCGGCCATATCGGGGTCCCCTCTCCTCGGTTTTCTTAGTTTTCTCTGTGTTTCTGCGGTTTCTGCGGTTCCTGCGGGTTTCTGCGGGTTCTGCGTCTCGGCACGTCGGCGGTGGTGGCGGTGGAGCGGACGGTGGCGCGACGGATGCTCAGCTCAGCATGGCGGAGATCGCGGGGGACAGGGCCGGGGGCTGTGACCTGTCTCAAAGAAAAATCCCGGGCGGTTCCGGTCCGGTTTCCCGTCCGGTTTCCGGTCCGTGGTGCCCCCCGTGCCGAGAAGGCCCCGGAACGCCGGAGAGGCCCGGAAACGGGGCCGCAAGGGGTACGAGAGGGCCCCACCGGGCCCGGGACCAGCGGAGAGCCCGGTCCGGCCGATCACCGAATTGGGTGGTTTTGGGAAAGTGCGTTGCCCAAGCGATGCCGACCGATGTTGGTCATCGGGTCCCGCCATGCGGGATAATGACCTGGAAGCAATGTGTTCGATGCCGTGATGACGGGCGCCCGCGGGGCCGCCGGTCGGCAGTCGATGAGCTGGTTTCAGGAAGGGGAACGAGCATGGCGGCCATGAAGCCGCGGACGGGCGACGGCCCGCTCGAGGTGACCAAGGAGGGGCGGGGCATCGTCATGCGCGTTCCGCTCGAAGGCGGCGGTCGGCTTGTCGTCGAGCTGACTCCGGACGAGGCCGAGGCCCTCGGCGACGCCCTGAAGCAGGTCGTCGGCTGACGCGTCGGTCGTTGAAGACCCTGTTCACTGCCCCGGTACGGTCCCGTGCCGGGGCAGTGGCATGTCCGGGCCCGCATCGGGACCGGGCCCGGGTCGTATCGGGGCCGGAAGGGCGGGCCTCAGCCCCGGCGCACCGCGCAGAGCAGTCCGTCCCCGACGGGCAGCAGCGACGGCAGCAGCTCCGGACTCTCCCGGACCGTGCGGAGCAGCTCCCTCAGCCGCAGCACCTCGGCGGGCTGGGCCGCCGCGTCGACCGTACGGCCCCGGGCGAAGACACCTTCGAAACAGACCAGGCCGCCCGGCCGCAGCAGGCGCAACGATTCGGCGAGGTAGTCGAGGTACTCCAGCCGGTCGCCGTCGCAGAAGACGAGGTCGTAGCCGCCGTCCGCGAGCCGGGGCAGGACGTCGAGGGCGCGTCCGGGTATGAAACGCGCGCGGTTCCCGGCGAAGCCCGCCTCCCGGAAGGCCTGCTTGGCGAACTGCTGCCGCTCCGGTTCCGGGTCCACGGTGGTCAGTACGCCGTCGGGCCGCATGCCGAGCAGCAGATAGATCCCGGAGACACCGGTTCCCGTCCCGATCTCCGCCACGGCTTTGGCGTCCGTGGCGGCGGCCAGCAGGCGCAGCGCGGCACCGGTGCCCGGTGACACCGAGGGGACGCCCGACTCCCGGGCCCGGTCGCGGGCCCGGCGCAGCGCATCGTCCTCGGCGACGAAGGCATCGGCGAATGCCCAGCTCGTCTGCCGGTTGGCGGTAATGGGCCTCTCCTGTCCCCGTAGTTGAACGCGACGTTGACTGTATCCGCTGGAGCCGGGAACCCGCAGATGGGACCGTTCGTTGAGCGGGAGGACACCACAAGAGGCGGAACGGCAGCAGAACAAGAGGCAACAGCGGCCGGGGATATCGCGGGATTACGCCGGGGCGGTGGCTTTCGACCGGGCGGACGGGGGAGCGCATGGAGTCGGACCATGAGCCGGAGCGGTATCGGTACCGGTATCCAAATTCGCGTAAAGATTCTTATCCTGAGCTAACGGGCGAGGTGGCTATGGTAGGGGCTCCGCTGGACACCACCAGAGCCGATAGGGGAGGTGCGGCTGCACCTGCGGATCGTCGGGGAGCGCTGCGGCGTTTTCTCGCCAGGTCACCGGGTGAGCCGAAATCCGTGACCGACATTGCTGACCGTTCCACCGCCACCACGACCGCAGCCGCCACCGCGACCTTCGCCTCGGACGCGGAATCACAGGCGTGGACGCCCCCTTCGTGGGAGGAGATCGTCAGCACCCACAGCGGACGCGTCTACCGTCTCGCCTACCGCCTCACCGGCAATCAGCACGATGCCGAGGACCTGACCCAGGAAGTATTCGTCCGGGTCTTCCGCTCCCTGTCGACGTACACGCCGGGGACCTTCGAGGGCTGGCTCCACCGCATCACCACCAATCTCTTCCTGGACATGGTCCGCCGGAAGCAGCGCATCCGTTTCGATTCGCTGGGCGACGACGCGGCGGAGCGGCTCGCCAGCCGCGAGCCCTCGCCGCAGCAGGTGTTCAACGACAGCCACTTCGACGCCGATGTGCAGCAGGCGCTGGACACCCTTGCGCCCGAATTCCGGGCCGCGGTGGTCCTCTGTGACATCGAGGGCCTGTCGTACGAGGAGATCGCCGCCACCCTCGGCGTGAAGCTCGGCACCGTCCGCAGCCGGATCCACCGCGGCCGCTCGCATCTGCGCAAGGCCCTGAAGCACCGTTCGCCCGAGGCCCGCGCCGATCAGCAGCGTGCGCTCGCGGGGGCCGTGGGGCTCGCGGGGGAGGGCGGACCGGCGTGAGCGGATCGACCCCCCTTCCGAGGACCCCGCAGTCCTCTCGTACGTCTCGTACGTCCCCCGCCGAGCACCACCTCGGGGACCGGCTCGCCGCGCTCGTCGACGGAGAGCTGACGCACGACGCCCGCGACCGGGTGCTGGCCCATCTGGCGACCTGCCCCCGCTGCAAGGCGGAGGCCGATGCCCAGCGCATGCTGAAGGACGTCTTCGCCCGGAGTGCGCCGCCGCCGCCGTCCGCGGGGCTGCTCGCCCGGCTCCAGGGGCTGCCCGCCGGGCCCGGACCGCTGGGCTCCGACGGGGACGACCCCCGCGGCGGCCCGTTCGGCGGGGGCCGGGACCGCGGTTCCGTCTTCGCCGCGCCCGTCCCCGCGGCCGGCCGCAGGCCGGTGCCCTTCGGCTATCTGCCCGGCGGCCACGGCCTCGGCGGTGCCCCGGCACCGCTCGGTGCCGGCCCCCGGGGCTTCGGGGTGCACGAGGTCGGCAGGCCCGACGGCGAGCGTTCGCCCTGGCGCGGCCGCCGCTTCGCCTTCGCCGCCGCCAGTGCGGTCTCCTTCGCCGCGATCGCCCTCGGCGGCTCCATGCCCGTGGACGGCTCCGCCCAGGCCGGGCCGCGCTCCGGCGGCTCCGGCTCGGGCGGTACGGCCGCGGTGAACACCGGAGCGGGCAGCGGCGCCGCGGGTACGGCCCAGGGCACCGCGACCGGCTTCGGCACCTCCGCCGCGACGAACCGCGCCGCGGAGTACGAGCGCCGCAGAAACAGCGGCCACGGGCCGACCCGCTCCGAGGAGCGCACCGCTGCCCGGTCCGTTCCCGGCGAGCCCGAGGTGCCCGAGGTGCCGCTCAATCTGGCCTCCCTGCCCGCCCCGGCCGCGCTGAACGCCGCCTACCCCGCCTTCCCCGCCTTCAAGGAACCGCTGATACGCCCCATGGGGTACGCCTTCCACCTCCGCGCCCCGCACGGCTTCCTGCCGCCGGTCGCCTCGCCCGCACCCGTGGCCTCGGCGGCTGCCGCGTCACCCGCGCCCGGCCACCGGCTGCCGGCGTCGCAGGGCCCGGTGACCAACACCCGGTGAGCCCGGGCCCCGGGGCCTCCTGCCGGTGATTCGCAAACCTGGTTGAATCTCCGGAGGTGTCCGCCGGGGCGCCGCCCAGGCCGGCAGTTTGCGGGGAGAGCATGGACGACGGGAAGCACACCGGACCGAGGGCGGCATGGTGGAACCGGGCCGGTGCCCGGCGCCGTGCCGAAGCGGCGTCCGCGACACCGGCCGACAGTGGTCCGGGGCCGGTCGACGCCGAACCCGGCGCCCCGGGAGCCGTGGCCGGGCAGCCCCGGCCGCTCCACGAACCCGACGAGTACAGCACCCCGCCCTACGGCGGCCCCGGGCCGTGGGCGCCCGCCCCGCCCGTCCAGCGGCCCGTACCGACCCCCGCGCACGGCACCCCCGTGCCACCGGCCTACCCGCCCCACGATGCCCCCGGAGGGCCGCAGACGGCCGTTCCCGGGGCTCCGGGTGCTCCGGGGACCCATCCCGCGGTCCCGCCCGCGCCCCCCGTTCCTGCCGAAGCCCCCGCCGGGCAGCCGACGGACGGTGCCGGGTTCACCGCCGCGCCCCCCGCCCCTGCCGTACCGGCGCAGCCCGCGCCGCCGCAGACGGCGTTCGCACAGCCCGGTGCACAGCCGCCGCCCGCCACCGGTGCGCAGTGGCTCCAGTACGACCCCTGGGGTGCCCCCGCCGACTCCGGCGGCGCCCGTCCGCCCGCCGCCCCGCTGGACTACCAGGACGGGCCCGGCCCCCGCCGCAGCAGCAGCCGGGGCCCCCTGGTGGCCGGGGCGGTCCTGCTGGCCCTGGTCTCCGGGGTCATCGGCGGCGGCATCGGCTCCTACACCGAACGCAACGGCGGCTTCGGCACCGACCGCGTCGAACTGGACCAGGCCCCCAAGGAAGACCGCGACCGCGCCCCCGACAGCGTCGCCGGGATCGCCGCCCGTGCCCTGCCGGGAGTCGTCACCCTCCATGTCGGAGGCGGCGGGGAACAGGGCACAGGCACTGGCTTCGTCCTCGACAAACAGGGCCATATCCTCACCAACAACCACGTCATCGACCCGGCGGGCGGTTCCGGCCCGATCTCCGTCACCTTCAGCAGCGGCGAGACCGCCGCCGCCACCCTGGTCGGCAAGGACAGCGGCTACGACCTCGCCGTGGTCAAGGTGACCGGAGTCTCCGGGCTGACCCCGCTGCCCCTCGGCAATTCGGAGAACGTCCGCGTCGGCGACCCCGTGGTCGCCATCGGCGCCCCCTTCGACCTCCAGAACACGGTCACCTCCGGCATCATCAGCGCCAAGGAGCGCCCCATCACCGCGGGCGGGGAGAAGGACGGCAGCGACGTCAGCTACGTCGACGCCCTCCAGACCGACGCCCCCATCAACCCGGGCAACTCCGGCGGACCGCTGATGGACTCCCGGGGCCGGGTCATCGGCATCAACAGCGCCATCCGGGCCGCCGACAGCGGCAACGGCCCCGAAGGCAGCCAGTCCGGCTCCATCGGCCTCGGCTTCGCCATCCCGGTCAACCAGGGCAAACGCGTCGCCGAAGAACTGATCAACACCGGCCGGGCCACCCATCCCGTGATCGGCGTCAGCCTCGACATGCGCTACAGCGGCGAGGGCGCCCGGGTCAGCTCGAAGAACAGCGACGGCTCCCCGGCCGTCGTCCCCGGCGGCCCCAGCGCCAAGGCGGGCATCCGGCCCGGCGATGTGATCACCAAGGTCGACGGCCAGAAGGTGAACGGCGGGGAGGAGCTGATCGTCAAGATCCGCGCCCACCGCCCCGGCGACGAACTGGAGCTGACCGTCCTCCGCGACGGCCGGAACATAACCAAGAAGCTGACGCTCGGCTCCGCCACGGGCGACTGACCGGCCCCGGACGGCGGTGACCGGCCGCCCGGCATCCGGATGAACGCCGGATGGACGGGACGGTTCCGCGCGGATCACCCCTTACCGGCACGTGACGCGCGGAACTTCCGCCGGGTACGGTGGATCGGATCCCGTACCCATGGGACCCGCGGGCCACGGAGAACACGAGGAGTAGCAGGGTGTTCAGTGACATAGGCGTACTGGAGCTGGTGGCTCTCGTCGTGCTCGCCGTGCTCGTCTTCGGCCCCGACAAGCTGCCCAAGGTCATCCAGGACGTGTCGCGCACGATCCGGAAGATCCGCCAGTTCTCCGACAGTGCCAAGCAGGACATCCGCGATGAACTCGGCCCGGACTTCAAGGACTTCGAATTCGAGGACCTGAACCCGAAGACGTTCCTGCGCAAGCAGCTCGACCAGAACGACGAACTGCGCGAGCTGAAGGAGCTGGGCGACTCCTTCGATTTCCGCAAGGACCTCAACGACGTCGCGGACTCGGTCAACGGCACCGGGCCGGAGCCCGCGGCCGTACCGGGCACCTCCACCGCGAAGACCGCCGCGGCATCCCCGCCCTCGCCCTCGCCGGGCACCCCCGACCTGCTGAAGAAGCGCGAGCCCGCGCACGAAGAGCGTCCGCCGTACGACGCCGACGCGACCTGACGTACGGGACGGTTCGAGCGGCCGTACCGCCGGGGCCCGGAGCGCACTCGCAGCGCTCCGGGCCCCGGCGCGTACCGGCACTTCCTCCGGCCCCAAGGCTCCGGCGCACAGAGCCGTGAGCGACCGCGCGCGCCCTCCCGCGGAGTGCGCGGAGGCACGCCCCCGCCGTACCCCCTGCCGCGTCCGTACGGGTCTGTGCGGTGGCTCCCGGGGCCGTTGGGCCAGGCGGCCCCATACCGGGCGGACCGGGGCGGCAGTCGGGTCCTACACGCCTGCGGACGGCGGTCAATCCCGCTGCGCCGGGACGGGGTGGTTATTCTCTCCATCGGCCAGGACGCGAGGACGCCCGAGGGGGGCGGGTCCGCTCCCGGCCCCGGACACGGAGGAGGCGGCCCGATGGAGACGACGAGCCCTGAGGCGGACCGGACCGCGCCCGAGCGGCGGAGCCCGCAGGCGGAGCGGACGCTCGACGACTACGGCCGGGCGTCCTTCCCCTGGTACGGGCTGGACGAGGCGTTCACCGGCCCGCGCCGGCTGATGCAGGTCGGCGCCGCCGCCGACGGCATCGTCCAGCACGGTTCACTCGGCCACGGCGACACCCCGTCGATACGGTCCGCCGCCGGGGACGAGGAGAGCAAGGAGCGGTTCGCCGTCGTCGTCACGGTCGCCGCCAGCCCGGTGCGCCGCGACGGTACGGGGGTCCTCGACGCGACCTCGGTCTCCTCGGCGGCCTGGCTGGCGGGCTCCGGTCTGCTGGCCCACACCTGGCCGCCGCAGATGGACCACGCCCTGCGCGACGACTGGCTGGACCAGCAGACCGAGACGGCGTTCGAACTCGCCGACGACCTCGACGGGCCGGTCTGGTCGCTGCTCTCGCTGCCGGTCGACGGCGAGCCCACCCCGTTCCACTACCGCGAGACCGACTTCGGGTGGATCCTGGCGGGCTCCACCACCGGCGGGGTGCACCTGGGCGCGTACGGGCGGGGCATGAGCGCGTACGGCCTCGGCTTCGCGGTCGTCCGCGACCTCGAACCGTACGTCTGAGCCGGACCGCCCCGGCGCCGCCCGGGGCCCGGCCCGGACCGGGCGCCCGGTCCCGCGTTCCGTACCGCTGCGGAACGCCCCGGACCTCAGGGACCTCGGCGGCCCTGCGCGCCGGGGCGTACGGACCGCCGCCCCGGCGCCGCCGTCAGAACTTGTTCCGCGGGGTGATGCCGAGGCTCAGCCCCGAAAGCCCCCGCTGCCGGCCGCCCAGCTTGCCCGCGATGGCCCGCAGCGCGGAGCCCGCCGGGGACTCGGGGTCCGTGAGCACGACCGGCCGGCCGTCGTCCCCGCCCTCCCGGAGCCGTACGTCGATCGGGATGGAGCCCAGCACCGGCACCGTCGTCCCGGTGGTCTGCGACAGGCCCTCCGCCACCTTCTGGCCGCCGCCGGTGCCGAAGACGTCCACCATCTCGTCGCAGTGCGGACACGGCAGCCCGGCCATGTTCTCCACCACGCCGACGATCTTCTGATGGGTCTGCACGGCGATGGACCCGGCGCGCTCCGCGACCTCCGCCGCCGCCTGCTGCGGGGTGGTGACGACCAGGATCTCCGCGTTCGGCACCAGCTGCGCCACCGAGATCGCGATATCGCCGGTGCCCGGCGGCAGGTCCAGCAGCAGAACGTCCAGATCGCCCCAGTACACATCGGCGAGGAACTGCTGGAGCGCGCGGTGCAGCATCGGTCCCCGCCACACCACCGGCGCATTGCCCGGGGTGAACATGCCGATGGAGATCACCTTCACGCCGTGCGCCGACGGCGGCATGATCATGTTCTCGACCTGGGTGGGCCGGCCGTCCGCGCCCAGCATCCGGGGCACCGAGTGGCCGTAGATGTCCGCGTCGACGACGCCGACCTTCAGACCGTCCGCTGCCATCGCCGCGGCCAGGTTCACCGTGACCGACGATTTGCCGACCCCGCCCTTGCCGGAGGCGACCGCATACACCCGGGTCAGCGAGCCCGGCTGGGCGAAGGGCACCTCGCGTTCGGCGGTCGTCCCGCGCAGCGAGGCGGCCAGCTCGCGCCGCTGCTCGTCGCTCATCACGTCCAGCGTGACGTCGACCCGGGTCACGCCGTCGACCCGGGAGACCGCTTCCGTGACGTTCTTGGTGATCGTCTCGCGCATCGGGCAGCCGGAGACGGTCAGATAGACCGTGACGGCGACTGCTCCGTCCGCCCCGATCTCCACCGACTTCACCATGCCGAGGTCGGTGATCGGTCGGTTGATCTCGGGGTCGTTCACCGTCGCCAGTGCCGCGAGCACCGCGTCTTCCGTAGCCATACGGAGATGGTACGGCGCGGCCCGCCGACGCGGGAAAGCCCGTCAGCGGTCGCCTTCGTCACGCCCCGGACCGCCCCGGTCCGGGAATACCCCGGGACGGCCCGGGGCCCCCGGACGCGCCGTCCGCTCGGGCTGTCCCGGCCGCCGGCCGTCGCCCGTGCCCAGATCCCTGAGCAGGTCCTGGAGCTCCGAGCGGATCCAGTCGCGGGTGGCGACCTCGCCCAGGCCCATCCGGAGCGCCGCGATCTCCCTGGTCAGATATTCGGTGTCCGCGATGGACCGCTCGTTCTGCTCCCGGTCCTGCTCGTGGGTGACCCGGTCGCGCTGGTCCTGCCGGTTCTGCGCAAGCAGGATCAGCGGCGCGGCGTAGGAGGCCTGGAGCGACAGCATCAGGGTGAGGAAGATGAACGGGTACGGGTCGAACCGCAGCTCCCGCGGGGCCCAGATGTTCCACAGCACCCACAGGATGATGACCGCGGTCATCCAGACGATGAACCGGCCCGTGCCCAGGAAGCGGGCGATCCGCTCCGACAGCCTCCCGAACGCCTCGGGGTCGTACTCCGGAAGGATCGTCAGCTTCGGCACCTGCGGCATGTCGAGCCGGGCCCGGGGCCGTACCGTACGGTCCTTCGTCTCGCCCCGGTCGAGCGGGGGGCCGTAGTCGCCGCTCACCGCGCCGCCCGCCCCGGGGAGCCGTCCGCCCCGCCGCCGCGGGCGGTCGCGTCCTCGTGGAACGCGGACTCCTCGAACTCGGTCTCCCGCCAGTCCTCCGGCAGCATATGGTCGAGGACGTCGTCCACGGTCACCGCGCCCAGCAGCGACCCGCCCTCGTCCACCACCGGCGCGGCCACCAGGTTGTAGGCGGCCAGATAGCCGGCCACCGCGGGCAGCGCCGAGTCGGGGGCCAGCGGCGGCAGATCGCTGTCCACCACCGACGCGACCAGGGTGTACGGGGGCTCCCGCAGCAGCCGCTGGAAGTGGGCCGTCCCCAGATATCGGCCCGTCGGCGTCTCGTCCGGCGGACGGCAGACGTACACCTGCGCCGCCAGCGCCGGGGGCAGATCCTCCTGCCGCACCCGGGCCAGCGCGTCCGCGACCGTGGAGTCCGGCCGCAGCACGATCGGGTCCGTCGTCATCAGACCGCCCGCCGTGCGCTCCTCGTACGACAGCAGCCGCCGCACATCGGCCGCGTCGTCCGGGCGCATCAGCGTCAGCAGCCGCTCCTGGTCCTCCTCCGGCAGCTCGGAGAGCAGGTCGGCGGCGTCATCGGGGTCCATCGCCTCCAGGACGTCGGCCGCCCGCTCCTGGTGCAGTTTGCCCAGGATCTCCACCTGGTCGTCGTCGGGCAGCTCCTCCAGCACATCCGCCAGCCGGTCGTCGTCGAGGGCCGCCGCCACCTCGGCCCGGCGTTTGGGCGACAGATGGTGCATCACATTGGCCAGGTCCGCCGGGCGGAGCCGTTCGAAGGTGGCGACCAGGCTCTCCGCGCCCTGGGCGTCCTCCTCCAGGGAGAAGCCGGTGACCGCCGACCACTCCACGGTCAGCGTCTCGCCCTTGCGGCGCAGCGCCCCGCCCTTGCCGCGGCGGACGAAGACCCGGTCGATCTCCCAGTCGCGGCGGGCCGGAAGCCGCCGTACCGACACATCCAGCACCGTCACCTCCTCGTCCTGGTCACCCTCGTCGCCTGCCGCGCCGCCCCCGACGAGCTGCACCCGCCGGTCCAGCAGCTCGCCCAGCACCAGCCGCTCGGTGGGCCGCTGCTCGAAACGGCGGACGTCGAGCACCCCGGTGGTGATGACCTGGCCGGACTCGATACCGGTGATCCGCGTCATCGGCAGGAAGATCCGCCGCCGGGTCAGCAGCTCCACGACCATGCCGAGCAGCCGGGGCGGCCGGTGGCCGACGCGGAGCATGGCGACCAGATCCCGCACCCGGCCGACCTGGTCGCCGTTCGGGTCGAAGACGGGGACACCGGCGAGATGGGAGACGAAGACGCGGGAGGTGCTTCCGGCCATGCTGCTCTTTCGTCCGGTTCCACGGTGAACGCTGACGTTCGGGGGTTTCAGGCTAGCCCGTACCGATTGTCGCCGCCGGTGATCGGCGTCCGTATGGCTGCGGTACGGCTCCGGTACGGCCGAGGCGCCCGGCTCGCGCGGCGCCCGTACGGCCCCGGCGCGGGCTTCGCGCGCTGCCCCCGCGGCCGCGGAACCGAACGTACGGGCCAGTCCCCCGGGTACCGGACGAGGTCGTTGCACGACACCGGTACGCTGCGCACTGCCACCCCATCAGAAGCCGTCGAGAGGCAGTGTGCAGGTGACTCTTCGCGCCTCCGTTTTCCGGACTCCCGCAGCCCGGCCCCGGCCCCCGTTCCGGGCCGGAACCCGGCCCCGGCGGGCCCTGCTCGCCGTGGTGCTGAGCGCGGGACTCATGACCGGACTCGTGTCCTGCGCGGCGGAGGAGGACCCCGACCAGGGCACCAACGGCGTGGGCAAGCTGACCGCCGTGGAGATCGAGACCCGGGCGCGGGCCGCGGCGGACGCGGCCAAGGCGGTACGGCTCTCCGGGACGCTGGTCAGCAAGGGCGGTACGTACAAGCTGAACATGCGGCTCAAGGACGGCGGCGGCAGCGGCTCCGTCACCACCGACGACCACGCCTTCGAACTGCTGAGGATCGGCGACGACCTCTATCTGAAGGCCGACGCGGCCTTCTGGAGCGACCGGGGGACGGGCGGCTCCGAACCCTCCGAGGCGGACGCGGCGGCGGCCGGGAAGCTCGGCGGCAAGTACGTCAGGGTGCCGCGCGGCGATGCGGCGTACCAGCAGTTCCGCGGTTTCACGGAGAAGGACGGGATGCTCGACGGCTTCCTCGGCATGGAGGGCGAGCTCGGCAAGGGCGACCGTACGAAGATCGGCAACGTCCGGACGGTCAAGGTCACGGCCGATGAGGGCAAGGGCGGGGTCCTCGACGTCTCCCTGGACGGACAGCCCTATCCGGTCCGGTTCGCCCGCGCGGGGGGTGCGGGTGTGCTGACGCTCGCCGAGTGGGACGTCGACTTCCCGCTGGCGCCCCCGGCGCGGGCCGCGGTCGTCGACTACGGCAAGGACCTGCGGGGCAGCAGAGAGGGCAAGGGCGACAAGGGCGGCGGCGAAGGCAGTGGCGAGGGCGGGCAGGGCGGGGGCAGCGGCTGAGGACCCGTCCACCGGGCCCGGCGGGCTCAGTCCCGCCGTCGGCGGCGCAGCAGCAGCGAGGGCAGCGCCGCCGGAATCGGCCGGCGGGTGGTCGCGGGGGTGGCGGCGGGCGGTACGGCCAGGGAACCGTCGGGCAGTGACCCGGCCACCGATACCGGGGCGAGCCTGAGCACCCGGCACGATCCGGCCCACAGCTCCGGCAGCCCCTCGGTGTCGGCCGCGTTCAGCCGCTTGGACTTCAGCTCGGCCACGGCGGACTCCCAGGCCTCGGAGCGGGGCGCCAGTTCGGTCACCGAAGCGCTCCAGGACACCAGCCGGCCGCCCTTGTCCTTGCTGCGGACGGTGATGTCCGCGGTGCCGCCCGCGACCAGGCCCGGCAGCGGCTGCTCGCCCGGTCCGTCGCCCACGACATGGGCCGCGCCCTCGTGCCAGATATGCCACAGCGCCCGCTCGGGGGCGTCCCCGCCGGTGCCGCGGACCCAGATCAGACCGGACTTCTTCGCGGCCTCCTCGACCAGCGCGAGGGAGAAGTCCGCGTCCGCTTCGGTGCCGGAGCCGCCGGCACTGGCAGGAGGGGCCGCGGCGGGCTGGGCGTCTGTCATGACCGCAGCCTACCGGCGCCCGCCGCCGCGGCCGGAGCCCCCGGCCGCGGCCCGTCCGGACGTACCGCTGGTCAGAGCCAGCCGTTCCGCTTGAGGGTGCGGTGAATGGTGAAACAGATGACGCCGATGGCGGTCAGCACCATCGGATAGCCGTACTTCCAGGTCAGTTCGGGCATGTACTCGAAGTTCATCCCGTACACCCCGCAGACCGCCGTCGGTACGGCGATGATCGCCGCCCAGGAGGTGATCTTGCGCATGTCCTCGTTCTGGGCCACGGTCGCCTGCGCCAGATTGGCCTGGAGGATGGAGTTCAGCAGCTCGTCGAAGCCGAGGACCTCCTCCTGGACCCGGGCGAGATGGTCGGCGACGTCCCGGAAGTACTTCTGGATGTCCGGGTCGATCAGCCGCATCGGCCGCTCGCTGAGGAGCTGCATCGGCCGCAGCAGCGGGGTCACGGCCCGCTTGAACTCCAGCACCTCCCGCTTCAGCTGGTAGATCCGGCCCGCGTCGGTGCCCCGGGCGCTGCTGCCCTTGGAAGGAGCCGAGAAGACTTCGATCTCGACCTCGTCGATATCGTCCTGCATCGCCTCGGCGACCGCGATATAGCCGTCCACGACATGGTCGGCGAGTGCGTGCAGCACCGCGGACGGGCCCTTGGACAGCAGCTCCGTGTCCTTCTGCAGACCGTGCCGGAGGGCGCGCAGCGACCCCCTGCCGCCGTGCCGGACCGTGATGACGAAGTCCCGGCCGGTGAAGCACATCACCTCGCCCGTCTCGACGACATCGCTGGTCGCGGTCAGTTCGGCGTGCTCGACGTAGTGCACGGTCTTGAAGACGGTGAACAGGGTGTCGTCGTACCGCTCCAGCTTGGGCCGCTGATGGGCGTGGACCGCGTCCTCCACCGCCAGCGGGTGGAGGCCGAACTCGGCCGCGATCCCCGCGAACTCCTCCTCCGTCGGCTCGTGCAGCCCTATCCAGGCGAATCCGCCGCCCTCGCGGACCCGCAGCATCGCCTCGCGCGGGGTGAGACAGGAGTCGCTCTCCAGCCGGCTGCCGTCGCGGTAGACGGCGCAGTCGACGACGGCGCTGGAGGCGGAGGGGTCGCGGGGGGTGTCGTATCCGGCCGGGTAGGCGGCGGTCGCGGGGTGGGCGGCATCGCCGGTCCGGCGCCGGGAGGGGCGGACGGCGGCGCGCAGGTCACGGATCATCGACATGGCTGACTCCGATCATGGAGAGCCGCCGGTGCGGGGACGGCACAGCCCGGAATGGGGACGTGGACTCACGTCCGCAAAGCGGGCGGCACCGAGGGTCGGCACGGTGACGGCGTTCGCAACAGACAGGACTTCGCAACAAGCAGGGTCGAGCCGGTGTGGACCGGAACGGCCGGCGGTACCGTGCCCGGCGCGGGCGCCGGAGCCGGACGGGCCGGTGGACCGGTACACCCGGTACGAGCGGGGGTCGATGCTCTTCCGCCGTGCAAAGTCGCCACCGGTGACCGGAGATCCGCCGTACACGGAGGTACGGAGCGGCTTCCGGGTCCCGTCAGCCGGACAGGCCGGAACGGGCGGAAATCACCGGGTGGGCGCGGGCGCGAACGTGGCGCCGGGACGGGGCCGTACGGAAGAGCGGCTGGTACTACACGGTCGACTTCGATCCACCGTGGATCCCACCTCCTCCGGCCGGTCCCCCGTGAGGGACGACGTACCCCCGTGAAGGGGCTCACATCGTCGATCGGGACACGGTTGCGCCGTAGGTGACGCAACGGCCTGCTGATCTCCCGACCAGCCGCCAACACTATCAGCCGACCGACGGTCAACAGGTGTCTTTGCCCGTTCCCTACGCGTTTTATGCTCCCGGCATGGCTGATGTTCTCGCTCTCGTCGAAGCCCGTTTGCGCAACGCCCTCGGGGAGCCGGACGCCCGGGCCGCGGTGACGTTCCTGGGGACGGACCGCGTCGAGGTGCTGCGGTTCCGCGCCGGTGCGGAGGAGCCGCCGGCCGCCGGAGCGCCCCGCGCGGCCGGAGCGGGGGACGGCGGCGCGGACGGTCTGCTGCGTTACGCCACCCTCGGGATGTCGGCCCGTCCGATGGCCGAGCCGACCGCGAGCTTCGCCGATCCGGTGGCGGGGCCGCGCGCCGAACTGCTGCTGACGGTACGGGCGGGGCTCGCCGATACCGACAAGGTCCTCCGCGCGCTCGCGGTGCTCGCCGCCTCCCCGCAGGTCGAGGGCGTGGTGGTGGCCCCCGGCGCCTCCCTCGACCTCGGTGCGCCGCTCTGGCCCGGTGCCCCCTTCTCCTCCGTTCTGGCAGGCGAGCCGGGCGGTCTGGTGGCCGATCTGGAGCTGGACGCCCCGCTGGACCCGGTCCGCTTCCTGCCGCTGCTCCCCATGACCCCGAACGAGGCGGCCTGGAAGCGGGTCCACGGCGCCGCGGCGCTCCAGGAGCGCTGGCTGCGGCACGGCACGGACCTCCGGGACCCGCTGCGCGCCCCGGTCCGGCTCGACGACTGACGGGCGTCCCCCCTTTTTTTTCCGTACCGCGGGCCGGGTCGCTACACCCGCCGCCCACGGTCCGCAAGCACACACGCCGGAAAGAGTGATCGTCCTTGACGCGGCGACGGCCGGGTAGGACCGTTGGGCCCTATGAGGGGCGAACCCAGTTGCCCGAAGTGCGGTGGCCGGGTCAGGGCGCCCGGTCTCTTTGCCGACTCGTGGCAGTGCGATGTGCACGGCGCCGTGCACCCACTGCAACCGGTGATCCCGCCCAGTGTCGAAGCCCTCGGCGTCGCGGTGCACCGCGCCCGGGTGCCCGTGTGGATGCCCTGGCCGCTGCCCGTCGGCTGGCTGTTCACAGGAGTCGCGTACGCGGGTGACGACCGCAGCGGCGGCCGGGCCTCGGCAGTCGCCTGCACCGGCCCGGGACCGCTCGGCGGAGTCGGCGAACTCCTGCTGATCGCCGAGGAGTTGGGGGTCGGGCTCGGGGCGCGCTACGCCGGGATCGACGGCCCCGACCCGGGTCCGCACCTCAGCACCGACCGCGCGCCGCAGGCGAAAATACTGGCCGCCGGCCGCCCCACCCCGCTCTGGCACGTCCTGGCCGCCCCGGACGACCGGGCCGTCTTCGCGGGCGAGGCACGCGGGCTCTGGCTGTGGGCGATCGTCTGGCCCGGACAGTCCGGACTGCTGATGTACGACGAACTCGTGCTGACCGATCTGCGGGACGCGGGCTCCGAGGTCGAGCTGGTGCCCTGCGGCGCGCTGTCGCCCCGGCTCCTCTCCTAGCGATCTCCCAGCGAGCCGCGGGTACGGCCCCGGGGCGCCTGCGGGGGTGTGACCGGAGCGACGTCCGGGACGGCCGGTCCCGGTGGGGCCGGCCGATACACTGGAGCGCCCCTGTCCGCCCGTCCCCCGGAGTCCGCGTGCGCATCGACCTGCACACCCACTCCACGGCGTCGGACGGTACGGACACCCCCGCCGAACTGGTGCGCAACGCCGCCGCGGCCGGGCTCGACGTGATCGCCCTGACCGACCACGACACCACCCGGGGCCATGCCGAAGCCATCGCCGCGCTCCCCGGCCTCGACCGCCCGCTGACCCTGGTCACCGGCGCCGAGCTGTCCTGCGCCGTCGACGGGATCGGCCTCCATCTGCTGGCCTACCTCTTCGACCCCGACGAGCCCGAACTGCTTGCCCGCCGCGAGCTGCTGCGCGACGACCGGGTGCCGCGCGCCCGGGCGATCGTGGCCCGGCTCCGCGAGCTGGGCGCCCCGGTCAGCTGGGAGCAGGTGGCCCGGATCGCCGGGGACGGCTCCGTCGGTCGCCCGCACATCGCCGCCGCGATGGTCGAGCTGGGTGTCGTACCGACGGTGTCGGACGCCTTCACCGCCGAGTGGATCGCCGACGGCGGCCGGGCCTGGGTCGCCAAACACGAACTCGACCCCTTCACCGCGATACGCCTGGTCAAGGCGGCCGGGGGAGTGGCCGTCATCGCCCACCCGGCAGCGGTCAAACGAGGCCGGACCATCTCCGACGCCACCATCGCGGAACTGGCGGAAGCCGGCCTCGACGGTATCGAGGTCGACCACCAGGACCACGACGAGCCGACCCGCGCCCGGCTCCGCGGACTCGCCGCCGAACTGGGGCTGCTGACCACCGGCTCCAGCGACTACCACGGCAGCCGCAAGGACATTCCGCTCGGCCACTTCACCACCGACCCGGAGATCTACGGCGAGATCACCCGCCGGGCGACCGGGGCGTTCCCGGTCCCGGGCGCCGGGGGATCCCCCGCGTAACCGCACGCCCGCCCTGCTCCGCGCTGTGTTTTCGCAGTTTCGCGGTTTCGCCTTTCCGCGACGGCTCCGTCCCCCGGCGGACCCCGCCCCGCGGGCACCGGGCCGCGCCCTTCCGCGCACCTGCCGACCGTGCGCCTCCCGCTCCCTTTCCGCGCTCCTCTCTCCCCCTAGGCACCACCGTGTTCGACGTCGCCGTCTTCGGCTCCCTCTTTCTGACCCTCTTCGTGATCATGGATCCGCCGGGGATCACCCCGATCTTCCTCGCCCTGACCTCAGGACGGCCCGCCAAGGTGCAGCGCCGGATGGCCTGGCAGGCGGTGGCCGTGGCCTTCGGTGTGATCACCGTCTTCGGGCTGCTGGGCCAGCAGATCCTCGACTATCTCCATGTGTCCGTACCCGCGCTGATGATCGCGGGCGGTCTGCTGCTGCTGCTGATCGCGCTGGACCTGCTCACCGGCAAAACCGACGAGCCCAAGCAGACCAAGGACGTCAACGTCGCGCTCGTACCGCTGGGCATGCCGCTGCTGGCCGGTCCCGGTGCGATCGTCTCGGTGATCCTGGCGGTCCAGAACGCCGACGGCGCCTCCCAGCAGGTCGCCGTCTGGACGGCCATCGTGGCCATGCATGTGGTGCTCTGGCTGACCATGCGCTATTCGCTGGTCATCATCCGGCTCATCAAGGACGGCGGTGTGGTGCTGGTGACCCGGCTCGCGGGCATGATGCTGTCCGCGATCGCGGTCCAGCAGATCATCAACGGCGTCACCCAGGTCGTCCAGGGCGCCTGACGTCCCGACGGCAGAACACGACGGTGCCCCCGCGGAGATCCGCGGGGGCACCGTCATGATGCTGGGGTTGCCGGTGCGCCGGTCGGCGCCGTCCGGCGGCCGACGGCGCTATGAAGCGGGGCTGTCGGCCGGGCGGATGTAGAGGCGCTGGCCCTTGGCCGCCGCCTGCTGAACGATCCGCTTGACGGAGGCGGCGTCCACGACGGTACTGTCCACGGCGGTGCCGTCGACATCGTCCAGTCGCATGATCTCGAAGCGCACGGCTTCTCCCTTCGTCTGATCCTCCTGCCGGAGGGTGATCCTCCTGCTGAAGAGCTGGGTGCTGTCACCTTCACAACAGACTTGGGCCGGGCAAATATTCCCTACGCTAAGGAAAACTTTTCGCAGCCTAACGAGTACCGGGCCGTGGGGGCCATGGCGCCGGGCCGGAACGAGCCGTGCGGGAAGGCGTCAGTGCCGGTCCCAGAAGGCCGCGAGCGCGGCGGCCGTCTCCGTGGGCCGGTCGGTGTTGGGGGAGTGTTCGGCGCCGGGGATCACCGTACGGAGCGCTCCGAGCCGTACCGCCATCTCGTCCATCAGCGGCACCGGCCAGGCGTCGTCGCGCTCACCGCTCAGCACCTGCTTGGGCAGCGACCGTACGGCTGCCAGCTCGTCGACCCGGTCCGGTTCGGCCGTCAGCCGGTACCCGGTGGTGATCAACTGGAGCGGGTGGGTCCGCAGCCAGCGCTCCCGCAGCCGGTCCTGGGTGGCCCCGCTGCCCGGCTCCGCGGCCTCCTCCGCGTCCGCCGGGGGCTCCAGCGCCTGTATGGCCTCCCAGACCTCCGCCATCGGCAGATTGGCGAGCGCGTCCCGGAGCAGGTGGATCCGCTTCTGCTGGGCGGGGCCGACCGCTGCCGGTCCCGAGGCCATCAGCGTCAGGCTCCGGAAGGGGGCCGCGTCCATCAGCACGGCGGCGCGGGAGATCAGCCCGCCCAGCGAATGCCCCATCAGATGCACCGGTCCGCCGCCGCTCTCACCGGCCACCGCAGCGGCCTGCGCCAGCAGATCCCGGGCCAGCTCGGGCTGTTCGTAGGCCCCGGGCTCGTCGGGCCCCGCCGACTCGTACTGTCCGCGCCCGTCGACCGACACGACCCGGTAGCCGGCTTCGGTCAGCGGCTGGAGCAGGGCGATGAAGTCCTCCTTGCTGCCCGTGAAACCGGGGACGAGGACGGCGGTGCCCTTCGGCTCCGGCGCCGCGGCCCGCCCGTGCCCACCGGGCCGGGCGTCGAGGACGGCGAAGTCGCCCCGGGCGGTGCGCAGGGTCCGGGAGCGGGCGCAGGCGGGCGTGGTGAAGGTGGGTGGGCGGCTCATGCGTCGAGCCTACGGGTACGGGCGGGGAGAACGCCGACGGCCCGCTCCCCGGTGCGGGGGCGGGCCGTCGGCGGGTGCCTTCGGATCAGCTCTCGGGCTGCGCCACGGCGGCCTTGCGGGCCCGCGGGGCGCGCTTCGGCTTCTCGGCGGCGGGGGCCTCGGCGGCCTCCGCCGTCTTCTTCACTGTCCGGGTCCGCTTCGGCTTCTCGCCGACCTGGGCGGCCTCGGCCGGCGCATCGGCCGGTGCCGCGGCGACGACCTTCTTGACGGTCCGCTTCCGCTTGGGCTTCTCGGCGACCTCCGCCGCGACCTCGGCCGCGACCTCGGTGGCCACGGTCTTCCGGGCCCGCGGGGCGCGCTTCGGCTTCTCGGCAACCTCGGCGGCCGCTGCGGCCACCACGGCTTCCGCGGCCGCGACGACCTCGGCCGGTGCTTCGGCGACGACCTTCTTGACGGTCCGCTTCCGCTTCGGCTTCTCCGTGACCTGGGCGAGCTCGGCCGCGACGACCTCGGCGGCCGGTGTTTCGACGGCCGGGGCGGTGGCCGCGGTCTTCCGGGCCCGGGGCGCGCGCTTCGGCTTCTCGGCGACCTCGACGGCCGCAGTGACCTGGACGGTCTCAGTGGCCTCGACGAGCTCGGCGGGGGCTTCCGCGGCGGTCTTCCGGACGGTCCGGGTCCTGGTCCGCTTCGGCTCCTCGACCACGGCCACGGCTGCGGGCTCGACGGCAGTGACCGTCTCCACCGCCTCCACCGGCCGGGCCGTACGCGTCCGGCGGCGGCGCGGCTTCGCCACGGTCTCCGCCACCACGGACTCGGCCGTCACGGCCTCCGCCTGCTGCGGTACGGCCGACGGAGCCACGGGCTCCACGACCGTCGCCACGGCCACCGGGGCCTCGGACGACGCACCCGCACCCGCACGGGTACGGCGACGGCGCCTCGGCGTCCGTACGGCAGAGGTCTCCGCGGCGGTGTCCACCGCGGTCTCCCCGCCGGCCGGACCCTGAGCGGGCGCCACGGACGGCACGGCGGCATCGGCCGAGCCGCCACGCGTACGGCGGCGCTGACGCGGCGTACGCGTACGGGCCGGACGCTCGGCCGGGGCGGCGGGCTGCTGCTTGCTGCGGCCCCGCCCACCGGTCTCGCCGAGATCCTCCAGCTCCTCCGCGGCCAGACCGGCCCGGGTGCGCTCGGCACGCGGCAGAACGCCCTTGGTGCCGGCCGGGATGTTCAGCTCCTCGAAGAGGTGCGGCGAGGTGGAGTACGTTTCGGCGGGCTCGTGGAACTTGAGGTCGAGCGCCTTGTTGATCAGCTGCCAGCGCGGGATGTCGTCCCAGTCGACCAGCGTGACCGCGGTACCGGAGGCACCCGCGCGGCCGGTGCGGCCGATGCGGTGGAGGTAGGTCTTCTCCTCCTCCGGCGACTGGTAGTTGATCACATGGGTGACGCCCTCGACGTCGATACCGCGCGCGGCGACGTCGGTGCAGACCAGAACGTCGACCTTGCCGTTGCGGAAGGCCCGGAGCGCCTGCTCGCGGGCGCCCTGGCCGAGGTCGCCGTGGACCGCTCCGGAGGCGAAGCCCCGGCGCGCCAGCTGGTCGGCGATGTCAGCGGCCGTCCGCTTGGTCCGGCAGAAGATCATCGCCAGTCCGCGGCCGTCGGCCTGGAGGATCCGCGAGACCAGCTCGGGCTTGTCCATCGAGTGCGCGCGGTAGACGCGCTGGGTGATGTTGGCGACGGTCGCGCCCTCGTCGTCCGGGGAGGTGGCCCGGATATGCGTGGGCTGCGACATATAGCGACGGGCGAGGCCGATGACCGCGCCCGGCATCGTCGCGGAGAACAGCATCGTCTGCCGGCGGGCCGGCAGCAGCTGGATGATCTTCTCGACGTCGGGCAGGAAGCCCAGGTCGAGCATCTCGTCGGCCTCGTCGAGGACGAGGGAGCGCACCTTCGACAGGTCGAGCTTCTTCTGCCCGGCCAGGTCGAGCAGCCGCCCGGGGGTGCCGACGATCACGTCGACACCCTTCCTCAGGGCCTCGACCTGGGGCTCGTACGCCCGGCCGCCGTAGATCGCCAGCACTCGTACGTTACGGACCTTGCCCGCGGTGAGCAGGTCGTTGGTGACCTGGGTGCACAGCTCACGGGTGGGGACCACGATGAGCGCCTGCGGGGCGTCGGTGAGCTGGTCGGGCCGGGCCCGGCCCGCCTCGACGTCCGCGGGGACGGTGACCCGCTCCAGCAGCGGCAGCCCGAAACCGAGCGTCTTGCCGGTGCCGGTCTTGGCCTGGCCGATGACATCGGTGCCCGAGAGGGCCACCGGGAGCGTCATCTCCTGAATGGGGAAAGGGTGGAGGATGCCGACGGCTTCGAGCGCCTCGGCGGTTTCCTGAAGGATCCCGAGATCCCGGAAAGTCGTCTTCTGCGTAGTCAGGATGTTGCCTCTTCTGTGAGACGCGGCGCGAGGCGAGCGAAGGGGGTCGTACCGCACCTGGGTGTCGCACCGGGGTGCTGTCCGGCCGCGGGTTGGCCGATGGCGCGGGACCACTGCCGTCGCTCGAGCGCTCGTGCCGCTGAGGGGGCCCCTCGTCTGCGGTCGCACGCGAGGGCGCACGGTCCGCGCGGAGGGCGGTCGGTTCGGAGCCGATCGTGCCACCGACCGGGCATCCTCATGGGGTCAGAAGGACCACCGGAGCCCGGCCGGACCTGGAAAAGCCCGGAGGATCGGCACAGAATCCTTCATCCCTCAGTCAAACACTGCGATCGCCCGCCGTACCGTCGAACTGTCGTGCAGTCGTACACACAACTCTCTCAACGCTCCAGCAGGCGCCATACCACTGTACCCCGGAATCGCGCATGTGTGTTGGCGGATGTCACGGAAACCGGGGGGTACACCGCCGGAACGCGCCCCCCGGACCGGCGGCCGACCCCTTGTGACAGGGGTGCGGCGGGCTATTGTGCGGTTCATGGAGACGCCTGATCACGCCCCTGAACCCGACAACGCCGCGAAGGCCGAGGACGCCCCGCGGGCCGGGGGTGCCGCGGCCGACGCCGGGGCCGCTCCGAGCGGGGAGACGGCGGCGGGTCCCACCGGGATCGCCGCCCAGGACTGGGCCACGGCCTCCGCCGACCCCCGGTACCGCGCGGCCGTCGTGGATCTGCTGGGCGCGCTCGCCTACGGGGAGCTGGCCGCCTTCGAGCGTCTCGCGGACGATGCCAAGCTGGCGCCGACCCTGGGGGACAAGGCCGAACTGGCGAAGATGGCGTCCGCCGAGTTCCACCACTTCGAGCGGCTCCGCGACCGGCTGGCCGCCATCGACGAGGAGCCGACCGCGGCCATGGAGCCCTTCGCCCGGGCCCTGGACGACTTCCACCACCAGACCGCCCCGTCGGACTGGCTGGAGGGACTGGTCAAGGCCTATGTCGGTGATTCCATCGCCAGTGACTTCTACCGCGAGGTCGCGGTACACCTCGATTCCGACACCCGTGCGCTGGTGCTCGCCGTGCTCGACGACACCGGCCACGGCAACTTCGCCGTCGAGAAGGTCCGCGCGGCCATCGAGGCCGACCCCCGGATCGCCGGACGGCTCGCGCTCTGGGCCCGCCGGCTGATGGGGGAGGCGCTCTCCCAGGCACAGCGGGTGGTCGCCGAGCGCGACGCACTGTCGACGATGCTGGTGGGCGGGGTCGCGGACGGCTTCGACCTTGCCGAGATCGGCAAGATGTTCTCCCGGATCACCAAGGCCCACACCCTGCGGATGGCCGCGCTCGACCTGGCGTCCTGACGCGCTGCCCGCTGCCCCGGCCTGCCTGTAAAGCCCGGGCCGGGGACCGTCAGGAGGGGATCGCGCGGCTGCGCAGCCGCCGGCCGGTGGGGCGCAGCAGCAGCGAGAGCGTGACGGCGCCGACCAGCAGGGCCCCCACCAGCGTCCCGACCGAATGCCCGGGGCCGAGGGCGACATGGGTCACATGGGCACCGAACAGAGCGCCCAGCGGGCCGGTGAGGAAGACCGCGCGGCGCTCCGGGAGCCGGTCGGCGAAGAGGCGGACGGCCGCCCAGGACAGGGCGAGGCCGAGCAGGACTGAGCCGATCGCTTCCAGCAGCACTGCTGATCACCTCACGAGCACGGAACGGGGGGTGCGGTCACAGCCCGTACTACCCCCTGGCCCGGCAGAACAACCCTCCGTGGCCGCTCCGTACCCCTCCGGTCCAGCCCCGTCCGGGGGCCGTTCCGGGGGGCGCCGGCGGTGATTCCGTACCTCCGTGGCTCCGTACGGTCACCACCCGGATGCCGGTCCCGGCCGGGGACCGCCGGGACGCGGCAAGGGCCCGGGCGGAACGCGGAAGGGCCCCGGCGGAAAGTCCGCCGGGGCCCCTGCCGGAGCGTCGGGTCAGAGCGCGGCGCCGAAGCCCACACGCCGCGTGGCCGACTCGCCGATCTCGACGTAGGCGATCCGGTCGGCCGGCACCAGCACCCTGCGGCCCTTCTCGTCCGAGAGGCTGAGCACCTGCGCCTTGCCCGCGAGTGCCTGGCCCACAGCGTCCTCGACCTCGGCGGCGGTCTGCCCGCTCACCAGAACGATCTCCCGGGGCGCGTGCTGCACGCCGATCTTGACCTCCACGGCTATGTCCCTCCGAACGGTCAGTGCGTTGCGCGATCACCGCGCCGTACCCAGCACACATTAGCCCGGCGGTGGGCCACCTCGGCCACGCCGGAGCACGCCATCAGCGAACAGCGGCGAAGGGACCGCCCCGGGTGCCGACGCGCGGCGACGCGGAAAGCAGGCCCGCCGCAAGGTGCGGGCGGCCCGGGGCGCGTCCCCGGCGGCGGACCGGGCAGCGGCCGACGGCCGCCCGGATCAGCGCTGGGGGCCTTCGGCGCCGTCCGCGCCGTGCAGCGGGAAGCCCGCGATACCCCGCCAGGCCAGCGACGTCAGCAGCCCCACGGCCCGGTCGCGCGGAATGCCCGTCTCACTGGAGAGCCAGTAGCGGGCCACTACCTGTGCCACGCCGCCGAGCCCCACGGCCAGCAGCATCGACTCGTCCTTCGACAGATCGGTGTCCCCGGCGATGACCGCGGAGATTGCCTCCGCGGTCTGCAGCGACACCCGCTCCACACGCTCGCGCACCGCGGGCTCGTTGGTCAGATCCGACTCGAAGACCAGCCGGAAGGCACCGCCCTCGTCCTCGACGTAGGCGACGTAGGCGTCCATCGTGGCCGCCACCCGCTGCTTGTTGTCCGAGGTCGACGCCAGGGCCGTGCGCACCGCCTGGAGCAGCGCCTCGCAGTGCTGGTCCAGCAGCGCCAGATAGAGATCCAGCTTGCCGGGGAAGTGCTGGTAGAGCACCGGCTTGCTGACGCCCGCCCGCTCGGCGATGTCGTCCATCGCGGCCGCGTGGTAGCCCTGCGCCACGAAAACCTCCTGGGCGGCGCCCAGAAGTTGGTTCCTGCGGGCTCGGCGCGGCAGGCGCGTGCCCCGCGGGCGCGCTGCCTCTGTCTGCTCGATGGCTGTCACGCCGCCTCCCAAAATCGTTCCGTGCGCGGTTGTCGCCGCGCCCGCCATCGTACTTTTGGGTAACCCGCCCGTGCGCGCCGCGGACGCAGAATTTCACGGACCGGACAGCCGCGGTAGCTCCCGATTCGGGGGCAAAAGGGGGCACGCCACCGGTAGCGCCGCACCCGCGGGGCCCGCTGTCACCTGCAGTCGGCGACGGGTCACCGATAGTCGTCCTCGTCCTGGCCGGCCGCCCTGGCCTGCTCGACGGCGTCGGCCTCGTTCGCCCGGTCGCGGTCGATCCGCGGCGGATCGTCGTGCTCGGGACGGACTTCCGTACGCTGCTCGGCGGCGTCGGCCTCCGGAACCTCCTCGTCCGGCCGGTTCGCCGTACCCGCGCCACCGGACGGCGCACCGGTCCCGGCCGCGTCTTCTTCTTCGCCGCTCTCGCGGCCCTCGTACGCCGCGAAGGCTTCCGGATCGCTGGGATCGACGACAGCCATTGAGGCACCTTCTCCCCGGCTCGCTCTCCTGGCCCGTCCGCCCGTCCCGTGGTCACGGTCCGCCGTCGCGGGCGAGTGCGGTCCCCTTTCCTTCTTCTTACGAGCGTAGGAGCAGACGTTCGGAGGCGCTATGCGATCCGCCGATCCTTGTGACGCCGAACACACGTTTCGCGGTGTGATCCTCTCGTAACATTGCCGCATGTCTTCGACCGAGCTGCCCGGCGCCCGCGCACCCCTCGTGCCCGTGGTGCCCGACCTCGTCGCCGTGCGGATCGCCGAAGGGGAGGAGCTGCGCACCGTCACGCTCCCCGGCCTCGGGCTCGCCGTCCGGGCCCGGCCGCCGGCCCGCACCGGGCTGCCCCCCGCCCTCTATCTGCACGGACTGGGCGGCTCGTCCCAGAACTGGTCGGCCCTGATGCCGCTGCTGGCGGACGTCGTCGACGGCGAGGCCCTCGATCTGCCCGGCTTCGGCGCCTCACCGCCGCCCGACGACGGCAACTACTCGCTCACGGGCCATGCCCGGGCGGTGATCCGCTATCTCGACGCCGCCGAGCGCGGGCCGGTCCATCTGGTGGGGAACTCCCTCGGCGGTGCCGTGGCCACCCGGGTCGCCGCCGTCCGCCCCGATCTGGTGCGCACCCTCTCCCTGGTCTCCCCGGCCCTGCCCGAACTGCGGGTGCAGCGCAGTGCCGTACCGGCCGGGCTGCTCGGCCTGCCCGGTGTCGCCCGGCTGTTCGGCCGGATCAGCCGTGACTGGCCGGCCGAGCGGCGCACGCGCGGTGTGATGGCGCTCTGCTACGGCGATCCCGGCCGGGTCTCCGATGAGGCCTTCGGTCATGCCGTGGCCGAGATGGACCGGCGGATGAAGCTGCCCTACTTCTGGGACGCGATGGCCCGCTCGGCGCGCGGTATCGTCGATGCGTACACACTGGGCGGCCAACACGGGCTGTGGCGTCAGGCGGAGCGGGTGCTCGCCCCGACGCTGCTGGTGTACGGCGGGCGGGACAAGCTGGTCTCGTACCGGATGGCCGACAGGGCGTCCGCCGCCTTCCGGGACTCACGGCTGGTGACGCTCCCGGACGCCGGCCATGTGGCGATGATGGAGTACCCGGAGACGGTTGCGCAGGCGATCCGGGACATGATCGACGACTGCGGCAGGAGCTGATCGGGGCCCGTGGGACGACACAGCCGTAAGGGCCCCGCGCCCAAGTCCTCACCTCGTGCGGATTCCTCTCCTTCTTCTCCTTCCGGTTCCGCTGCTTTTTCCGCTCCGGCGGATGCGGGGCGTGCCTCCGAGGCCGGTCCTGACGCGGCACACGGTACGGGTGGGCGCGGTGCGCAGCCCGGGACGGACGCCGCCGCCTACGGCACGGGCAGTGGTCCCGCCGGTGCGTACGGCGCCGGGGGGCAGCCGGGGCAGCCCGATGGCGGGTACGGCCCCGGTGGCTACGGCACCGGCGGCGGTTACGGCGCGGGTCCGCAGCCCGGCGGCGGTTACGGTACGGGCGGGCAGCCCGCTCCCGGCTACCACCGGAGCGCCCACCAGCCCGGCGACTACGGCACCGGAGCACACCACTCCGCCCCCGCGGGCCCGGGCGGCTTCACCGCCCCGCAAGGACAGGCCGGACCTGCCGCACCCGTCGGCTACGGTGCCGAGCACACGGCCACCGGGTACGGCGTCCCGCAGGCCCGCGGCGGCCATCCCGAGCAGCACGAGCCCGGGGGCGGCTGGGGAGCCGGGCCCGGAACCGCCGTACCCCCGCACTCCGGGGCTCCCACCGGGCAGCTGCCGCGGCCGTCAGGTCCGCAGGCCCCGCCCGGAACCGCCGCGACCGGATCCCGGATACCGGGCCCGCGCCGGGAGTTCGTCGACGCATTCGACCCGTCCGGAGCGCCCGCGGACGGCACCGGCACGCTTCATGGAACCGAGGCGCCCGACGGTCGGCCCCGGGGCCCCCAGGCCCCCCATGACGGGACCGCCGCCCCCGCCGCCGTACCGGACCAGCGGACTCCGCTCGGCGGTACCAAGAGCCGTACCGTCACCGGTATCGCCGCCGCGGCCGTCACCACCGTGCTGGCGATCATCGTCGCCGGGCAGGTCGCCACCGAGAACGAGCGCCGCGAGGAGACCGGGACCACGGGCGACGAGCGCGCCGAAGACACCGGACCCGCCTCGCGCTCCGACAGCCGCGACACCCCGCCGCAGCCCGCCCTGCGCGATACCAAACCCCAGGCCCCCACGTACGAACAGCTGATGGCGACCCGCTTCCCCATCGACCGGGAGTTCACCGGCAGCGGCACCTTCCAGGCCGTCCCGGGCTTCGACAAGGCGCCCGGCAAGGGGAAAGTGTTCCGCTATCGGGTGGATGTCGAGAAGGGCCTGAAGATGGACGGCCTGCTCTTCGCCACCGCCGTCCAGCGGACCCTCAACGACCGGCGCAGCTGGGCCGGGAACGGCGAGAGGACCTTCGAGCGGATCTCGTCGGGCGAACCCGCTTTCGTGATCACCCTCGCCAGTCCGGGCACCACCGACGTGTGGTGCGCCAAATCCGGGCTCAACACCTCCATCGACAAGGTGAGCTGCGACTCCGCCTCGACGAGCCGGGTCATGATCAACGCCTACCGCTGGGGGCTGGGCTCGGAGACCTACGGGCCGGGCGCGATGTTCGCGTACCGGCAGATGCTCATCAACCACGAGGTCGGCCACCGGCTCGGCCACGGCCATGTGAGCTGCCGGACCGAAGGCGCCCTGGCGCCCGTGATGCAGCAGCAGACCAAGTCCCTGAACATCAATGACATCCGCTGCAGGCCCAACCCCTGGGTTCACCCGAAGGGCTGAATCCGTCCGCAGTCCCTGGGTGAAGGTGTGGCCTGTGCTTCACCATTGGTGACAGAGAGCGTTCATAGCGCGACAGAACGCTATCGCGCCAGGAAAGTTACGGGTTTTCACCCCTTCCGGTGGCGCGGCGGACAACCGTCCGCCGTACCCCCGTCGCACCGGCTTACGGTCGTTCCGCCGCGTGCCGCCGAGTTCAACGGCGGTGGTCGACAAGGGAGATCGGGGGTGCGTTCATGCGGATCGGACTGCTCACGGACGGTGGCTGTGAGGATGCGTCGGGTGGCTCGGCGGGCTGGTGCGACCGGCTCGTGCGCGGGCTCGCGCAGCACGAGTTCGATGTCTACGCGGGCCACGCCGTATGCGCCGGGGGAGCCTCCGGCGCGGATGGTGCGGGACGGTCCCCGGATCCCGGCGCCCGGTGCTCCCCTCTGCCCTGGTCCCCTTCGGGACTGCCGCCGCAGGTGCGGACGGTCCGGACCGCGCCCGCGGGGCCGGCGGCCCGCGACGGGGGTGCCGCGCTGGGCCGCCGGGGGCGCCGACGCTTCCTCGAACACTTCACGGACCTGGTGACGGCCGTCCGGGGTGCGGGTGCAGTGAACTCCGCGGCTGATCCGGCCGGTTCGGTCCGCCCCGCCGGTGCGGCGGGTGCGGCCCGGTTCGCCGAAGGGTTGTACGGGCTCGCGGCACTCGCCGCTGAACACGGCGGGCTCGCCGCCGCCCTGCGCTCCGAACCCGCCGTCCGGACAGTGGAATCCGTCTGCCGCACCCCCGGCGCACAACGGAGCGTGCACACCGCCGCCGTCACCGACTACCTGGCCTTCGCCGGGGAGTTGGAGCGGGCGCTGCGCCCCCTGTCCTTCGACTGGTACGGCGACGACGCACTCGGCTCCGTCGACCTCTGCCATGCCGTCTCCGGCGGCACCACGGCGCTGCCCGGCCTGTTGGCCAAACGCTTCTTCGGGGTTCCCCTGCTGGTCACGGAGTACGGGGTCGATCTGCGCGCCCACTATCTCGCCGGACACTGCGGAGGGCAGGGCGCCTCCACGGCAGCCGACACCTGCGGTGGGCACGGCGCATCCGCCGGACCGCTCGCGCCGGGCGCATCCGTCCCGCCCGGGGCGTCCCTTCCCCGGCTGAGTGCGCCGGTCCGCGCCCTGCTCGCGGCCTTCCGGCGGGCGCTCGCCGCCGAGGTGTACTCCCAGGCGGCCCTGATCACCCCCGGCGACGCCCGGATCCGCCGCTGGCAGCAGAAGTGCGGCGCCGATCCGGCGAAGCTGCGCACGGTCCACCCGGGGGTGGACGCCGAGCGGTACGCCGCCGTCGGCGAGGCCGCCGACCCGGGCGACCCGTACACCCTCGTCTGGGTGGGCCGGACCGGGCCCGGGAAGGATCTGGTGGGCCTGTTGCAGGCCTTCGCCGAGGTGCACCGGCGTGAACCGCGGGCCCGGCTGCGGCTGTTCGCCCGGCCCGCGGCGGGTGAGGAGGAGGCCTGCTACCTCGCCCACTGCCGGTCGCTCGCCGCCCATCTCTTCGCCGCCGGTGCCTCCGATGACCTCGACGTCCATCCCGCGGCCGCCGGTCCGGTCTCCTTCGAGCCGCTCGGATCCGACGGCGGCCGGACGACCGCCGAGGCCTGTGCGAGCGGTGCCGTCACGGTCTCCGCCAGCTCCGTCGAGGGCTTTCCGCACACCCTCGTCGAGGCGATGCTCTGCGGCCGGGCCACCGTGTCGACGGACGCGGGCGCGGTAGTCGAGGTCATCGGGGGCACCGGGCTCGTCGTACCGCCGCGCAGTCCGCGGGCCCTGGCCGATGCCTGCCTCGCGCTCCTCGGGGACCCCGCGCGGGCCGCCCGGCTCGGCGCCGCCGCGCGCTCCCGCGCGCTCGAACTCTTCACCGCCGACCGGAACACGGCCGCCTTCCGTGCGCTGTACCTGGAGGTGATCTCGCGCTCGCCGGTCCATCGCGACGCGGTCGGCGCGTACGGCGAACCGCTGCCGTTCGCCCGCCCGGCGGAGGCTCTCGTTCCGGTGGGGTGGGGCAGCAGCGCGCCCCAGGCCGGCGGGGGCTTGCCGGCGGGCCCGTCGATGGCCGGGGCGGCCGGGGGGCGCCCGTGGGCCGGGACGGTGGTCGGCGCCGGTCCGCTTTCCGGGTCCGGGTCCGGGTTCGGGTTCGGGTTCGGGTCAGGGGCGGGGGCGGAGGGTTTCGAGGGCGCGCTGTCCGGTGCGGCGGTCGGCGGAGGTGTGTGGTCCACCAGCGCGCCGACGTGGAGTTCGGTGCCCGGCCCGGCGCCGGACAGGAGCGCGTGGCCGGGTCCGGCGGTGGGTGCGAGCGCGTGGCACGGACCGGCGCCGGACGGGAGCGCGTGGCACGGACCGCTGGGCGTCGTGGTGAAGGAGGCCCGCACATGACCGCCCCCGGGACCGCGGGACGCGGCGGGACCCCGCAGACCGCCGGGAGCACCGGGCTCCGGGGAGCCTCCGGGCGCCCCGGCGAGGGAGGCCGTACCGCCGCCGTACCGCCGTCTTCCACCGGTCCCCGTTCCGCCGCGGACGCGCCGCGACCGCCGGTCAGCCACGGCGGCTGGGACGCCCGTTCCCACGCCCTGCTCGGCCCCCGCGGCGGATCCGGGCCCGCCCCCGCCGCCGTACCCGCATCGGGGAAGCCGACCGCGGCCGGGCCCCGCAGGTCCGCCGACCCCGTCAAGGCGCTGCTCCACCGCCACAAGGACCTGTGCGAACGGGCCGTCGACCCGCTGGAGATCGCCGCCGGGCTGGAAGCCCACGGCATCACCGACCGGATCGCCGCCCGCTTCCGGCACCGGGACGTCTTCTCCCTCGCCGAGGAGCTGTACGCCCGGGTCCCCGGGAACACCGCCGAACCCGCGCCCCGGCCCGGCCCGGAGAACCGTCCCGCCCGCGGCGCCGCCCTCGCACTGCTGCCCGGTACGGCCGCCGCGCTCGCCGCCACCGGCTGGACCCTCCTCGAAGGCCCCGCCCGTACGGCGGCCGCCCTCCTCGGCACGGCCGCCGTCACCACTGCCGTTCTGCTCTGTCTGCGGCAGGGCCCGCTGCGCGCCCGAGGGCGGCGGCCGGTCCGCGCCGTCCGCACCGGGGCCGTGCATACCGCGGTGCTCATCGCCTTCGCCGTCTGCGGTCCGGGGCTGACGGCCCGGCTCACCACGGGCGGCCCCGGGGACGCGGTGCTGTTCGCCCCCGGCCCGCCGGCCGCCCTGGCGGTCTCCGTCGCGCCCGCGGCCTGGTGCGCCGGACTGCTGGCAGCCGGGGCCCGGCGCACGCTGGGCGACAGCCGCAGACTCGACGACTTCGCCGCCGGAATGCGGCCGCTGCTGCTGGGCGTCGCCGGGCTCTACACCACGGCCCTGGCCGCGGTGGCCGTGGCGACCGGGCTGCTGCTGACCGACGGCAGTACCCCCACCACCGCCGTCACCCTGGGCCTGCTGCTCTTCACCGCCCGGCTGCTCGCCGTCCACGGCTTCCCGGAGGCCGCGGCCACCGGGCTCGGTGCGGCCTGTGCCGGGCAGGCACTCGCGATCCTCCTGCTGCTCGCCGGACGGCTTCCCGGACTCGGCCTCCTGGCCCGGCCGGTCGACGCGGTGACGGCGGCCTGGGGCCCGGGCGCGGTCTCCGCCCTGGCCTGCGGAGCGGCGGCGGGCGGACTGCTCGTCCACACCACCGCCGTACTGTCCCGGGCTTCGGCCCACACCTAGACGCCGACGGTTCCGGCGGACGGACGAGAACCCCCGGCAGGGGATCCGGAGCCCCCGCCCTCACCACGAGGCCCGGCCCCTCCGTACCCCTGCACCTGCCGCCCGCTGTCCCCTCCGTCCCGACCGCCTGTCCACCCCGCCGTCCGCATCCCGGACCGGGGCCACCCGCACCGCCGGGGCACCGAACCGTGCCCCGCGCGGCAGCACCCCGCACCACCCCGAACGACCGCTGTGTGCCGTACCACCGGCTCCGCCGGATCAGCCGTCGCCGCCACGGGCGCGACACCGAAGGAGAAACGCGAACATGATCCGCCAATCCCCAGCCAGGACCCGTCGTCAGGAAGGGGGCGTGCGATGAGGGTGCTGCTGCTCGGAGCCAACGGCTTCCTCGGCCGCTTCGTCGCCGACCGGCTGCTCGCCGATCCGGCCGTCCATCTGACCACCCTCGGCCGCGGCGACGACGCCGACGTGCGCTTCGACCTCGCGGGCGGCAGCCCCGGCGCCCTCACCCGCTTTCTGACCGCCGTCCACCCCGGCGTCGTCATCAACTGCGCCGGTGCCACCCGCGGCGGGGCCCGCGAACTCACCCGGCACAACACCGTCGCCGTCGCCACCGTCTGCGAGGCGCTGCGCCGCAGCGGCTGCGGGGCACGGCTGGTGCAGGTGGGCTGCTCGTCCGAGTACGGACCCTCGCAGCAGGGTTCGTCGACCGCCGAGGACGCGATCCCGCGGCCCGGCGGTCCGTACGGAGTCAGCAAACTGGCCGCGACGGAGCTGGTGCTCGGATCCGGTCTGGACGCGGTCGTCCTGCGAGTGTTCTCCCCGGTCGGGCCCGGTACCCCGGCCGGATCCCCGCTCGGGCGGCTCGCCGAGGCGATGCGGCGCGCGATGCAGTCCGGCGACGGCGAGCTGAAGCTCAGCGGGCTCGGGGTGCAGCGGGACTTCGTCGATGTCCGGGACGTGGCCCGGGCGGTCCACGCCGCCTCCCTCTCCGCCGCCCAGGGCGTGGTGAACATCGGCACCGGGCGGGCGGTACGGCTCCGGGACGCGGCGGCGGTCCTCGCCAGGGTCGCGGGGTACGCGGGTGCCCTCCATGAACTGGACACCCCGCCCGGACGGCCCGGACCCGGCGCACTCGGCGGCCCCGGCCCGCTGGGCCACGGCGGCCACTCGGGCCCGGTGAGCCACAGCAGTCACAGCAGTCATGGCGGTCATGGCGGTCATGGCGGGCCGGTGGGGCACCCCGGTCACGGAGGACACGGCCCCCTCGCCGGCCACGGCATCGGAGCGCCGCGCTCCGAATCCGTTCTCGAACAGCTCGCCGCCACCCCCGTCCCCTACCCGGACGGCTGCGGCAACTGGCAGCAGGCGGATATCCGCACCGCCCGCGATCGGCTCGGCTGGCGGCCCCGGATCAACCTGGAGGAGTCACTCGCCGATATCTGGATGGAGGCGGCATGCCGCATCTGAGCACCGGCGGCGGAGCGGCCCGGTGCACCGGACGGCGCGGGCCGGGAGCGGCCCCGGGCTTCGCGGGCGCTCCGGGAACCACGGAACTGCCGGGCTCCCGGAGCTCCTCGGGCGCCCCGGGTGCTCCGGTTGTTCCCCGTACTCCCGATGTTCCGGGTGCTCCTGATGTTCCGGGGGCTCCTGGCGCTCCGGATTCGGCGGGCTTTCCCGGTCGCCCAGGCTTCTCGGCTGTTCCGGTTGTTCCGGGTTTCTCGGGTGCCCCGAGTGTCTCGGGTGTCTCGGGTGTCCCGGGTGGCCCTGGATTCCACGGTCTCCCGGGGGCCGGGCGTGGCCGGGAGCGGTACTCCGATCCGTATCCGGGCGGCGGCACAGCGGCCGGGCCCTGGGGCCGGCTGCGGATCGGGGTGCCCGGGTACGCCCATCCACTGCTCGCCGCGGCCGAGTGGGCGGAGCTCACCCGGCCCGGCATCCCGCTGGACTGGGTCGTCCTCACGGTGGCCAACGGGCCCGGCGACCGCCCGGACCCGCACTGTCTGGCCGCTGCCGGACGGCTGGTCAACGCGGGGGTACGGGTCCTGGGCCGGGTCGATCTCGCCGGGGGCGCCCGGCCCCTCGGCGAAGTCGTCGCCGACGCCGACCGCTATGCCCAGTGGTACCGGGTCGGTGGCTTCCTGCTGGACCGCTGCCCGGCCGACCCCGCCGCTCTGGAGGCGGTACGACTGGCGGTGACGGCCGTGCGGACGGTCGCCGAAGGCGCCGGAACGCGGGCCGTGGGCGGCTGCGGACGGCGCCGGACCGGAAGCGGGGCCTGGGCCGGTCCCGGGAGTACGGGCCGGGCGGCCGGGACCGGGAACCCGGACGCGTACGTCGTCCTCGGCCACGGCAGGCATCCGCACCCCGCCTACGCGGATCTCGCCGACCAACTGGTCACCTTCTCCGGGCCCTGGGCGGACTACCGCTGGTCACAGGCGGCCCAGTGGACGGCCGACCATCCGCCGGAGCGGTTCGCCCACTTCGTCCACGGGGTGCCGCGCACCCATCTCGAAGAGGCCGCCCGGATCGCCCGCTGGCAAGGCGCGGCGACCGTCTTCTTCACCGACCGGCCGGGCGGCGACCCGGCCGGCTTCGGCACCACGCCCCCGGCAGCGGCCGGGGTCTCCGAAGCCTCCGGCGGACATTCCGGGGCATTCGAGAGCCTGCCCGGCTACTGGGACGAATTCGTCTCGCAGATCGGACCAGGTGTCTCGGAATGAGGAGGTGCGTGGCAGTGTTGACGGGAGAACAACCGTATTGACTTACCCACGCAACGGAGTCCCCGTGTCGCTGCCACCCCTGGTCGAGCCCGCCGCAGAGCTCACCGTCGACGAGGTCCGCCGGTACTCCCGCCACCTGATCATCCCCGACGTCGGGATGGACGGGCAGAAGCGGCTGAAGAACGCCAAGGTGCTCTGTGTGGGCGCGGGCGGCCTCGGTTCCCCCGCGCTGATGTACCTGGCCGCGGCCGGGGTCGGGACTCTGGGCATCGTCGAGTTCGACGAGGTCGACGAGTCGAACCTCCAGCGTCAGATCATCCACAGCCAGGCCGACATCGGCCGGTCCAAGGCCGAGTCCGCGAAGGACTCGGTCCTCGGGATCAACCCGTACGTCAACGTGGTCCTTCACCAGGAGCGGCTCGAAGCCGACAACGTGATGGACATCTTCAGCCAGTACGACCTCATCGTCGACGGCACGGACAACTTCGCCACGCGCTACCTCGTCAACGACGCCTGTGTGCTGCTCGGCAAGCCGTACGTCTGGGGCTCCATCTACCGCTTCGACGGCCAGGCCTCCGTCTTCTGGTCCGAGTACGGCCCCTGCTACCGCTGCCTCTACCCCGAGCCCCCGCCGCCGGGCATGGTCCCGAGCTGCGCCGAGGGCGGGGTGCTCGGAGTGCTCTGCGCCTCCATCGGCTCCATCCAGGTCACCGAGGCCATCAAGGTCCTCGCCGGTGTCGGGGAGCCGCTCGTCGGCCGGCTGATGATCTACGACGCCCTGGAGATGCAGTACCGCCAGGTCAAGATCCGCAAGGACCCGAACTGCGCGGTCTGCAGCGACAACCCCACCGTCACCGAGCTGATCGACTACGAGGCCTTCTGCGGCGTCGTATCCGAGGAGGCCCAGGAGGCGGCCGCCGGTTCGACCATCACTCCCAAGCAGCTCAAGGAGTGGATCGACGAGGGCGAGAACATCGAGATCATCGACGTCCGCGAGGTCAACGAGTACGAGATCGTCTCGATTCCGGGCGCCAAGCTGATCCCCAAGAACGAGTTCCTGATGGGCACCGCGCTCGAAGGACTGCCCCAGGACAAGAAGATCGTCTTGCACTGCAAGACGGGTGTCCGCAGTGCGGAAGTGCTGGCGGTCCTCAAGTCGGCGGGATTCGCGGACGCCGTCCATGTCGGTGGCGGTGTCATCGGCTGGGTGCACCAGATCGAACCCCACAAGCCGGTCTACTGACCGGTCCGCGGATGCTCCGCCGGACCGGCGGAGCAGCGCGAACGAGTGTGACCGGGCCCCCGGGGCGCGTCGGCCGACGCGACCCGGGGGCCCGCTCCGTATCGGGGCCGGGCCGGGGCGGCCGGGCCGTCAGGAGGAGCAGACCGTTCCGCTCCGGGGGACCGCGCCCTTCAGCAGATAGTCGTCCACGACCCGGGTCGCGCACTTCGAGAAGCCGTACGAGCCGTGGTTCTCGCCCTTGCTGGTGACCAGCACGCCGACCCCGGTGCCCAGGCCGTCCGCCATCTTCTTCGCGCCCTCCACCGGCGTCGCCGGGTCGCCCGTGGTGCCCACGACCAGGATCGGCGCCGCGCCCTTCGCCGACACCGGCGGCTTCTCCCATGCCCCGTCGACCGGCCAGCCGGCGCACCAGCCCGCGACGTCCCAGGCGAGATACGGGCCGAAGGCCGGGGAGACCGCGGTGAAGTCGGCCAGATGGCGCGAGGTCACGTCCGCGGCCGTCGGCCGGGAAGCGGAATCGGCGCACGATATCGCGCGCTGGGCATGGTCCTGGGTCGAGTAACGGCCCTTCTCGTCCCGGCCGGTGTACATATCGGCGAGGGCGAGGAGTTCGGTGCCGTCACCCTTCTCGGCCGCCTTCAGGGCATCCGTGAGATAGGGCCAGTACTGCTCCGAGTAGAGCGACTGGATGATGCCGGTCCGGGCCATGTGCTCGGTCAGCGCCCGGCCGTCTCCGGCGGGTATCGGCCGGGCGTCGAGCCGCTTCAGCAGCTTCACCGTGCGCGCCGTACCCTCCGCGGCACCGATGCCGCGGCTCTTGTAGTAGTTCTCCAGGGCCCGCTGGAAGCCGACGGCCTGGTTGCGCGTACCGCGGGCGAGATCGGCCGTCGGGTCGACCACGCCGTCCATGGCCAGCCGTCCGACCTTCTCCGGGAAGAGATGGGCGTACACCCCGCCCAGCTCCGTCCCGTACGAGAAGCCGAAGTAGTGCAGCTTCGCATCGCCGAGGACCTGGCGCATCAGGTCCATGTCGCGGGCGGTGTTCGCCGTACCGACATGGGGGAGGACCTTTCCGGACCGCCGGGCGCAGTCCGCCCCGAAACCGGTCGACGCGGCCATGAACGCGCGCTGTTCGGCCGGATTGTCCGGGGTGCTGTCGACCCGGTGGGAGGCGGCGATGGCCTTGTCGTCGCGGCAGACGACGGCGGAGCTCTCGGCGACCCCGCGCGGATCGAAGCTGACCAGATCGTAGGCCCCGCCGAACTTCTTGACGATGTCGTCGCCGCCGGGCAGCGCCGCGACACCCGAGCCACCGGGTCCGCCGAAGTTGAACAGCAGCGAGCCGACGCGCTTTCCGGAGTCCTTCGCCACGCTCCGGATCAGGGCGATGCCCAGCGTCTCGCCGTCCGGCTCCGTGTAGTCCAGGGGGACCTTCAGGGTCGCGCACTGCCAGCGGGGGCCCGGCTTCTCCGCGTACATCCCATCGGCCTTGACCGGCGCCTTGCACGCCGACCAGCGCGGCTTCTGCCCGGTCAGGGCGGCGGGCAGCGCGGCGGTGGTCACGGGCGCCCGGTCCGGATCCGCGGACGGCGACGGTGCCGTGCTCGGAGCCGTACTACCGCTTCCGCCGCTCGCGGCGGCCCCGGCGCGCTCGCCGGAACTGCCGCCTCCGCCGCTGTCCTTCGTGCAGCCGAAGACCGTCCCGGCCAGCAGCAGGGCCGCTGCTGTCAGGGCTCTCGCCCTGTGTTTGCCGTGCCCGATGTGCCCGATGCGCATGGTGCGTCCCCCCGTCGGGCCCGGCCCTTCACGGCCGCCGCCCGGATTTCGTACCCGTGCCGCCATCCTAGGCCGTGTCCGGAAAGTCCC
Organism: Streptomyces tsukubensis; assembly: GCF_003932715.1. NCBI lineage: Bacteria > Bacillati > Actinomycetota > Actinomycetes > Kitasatosporales > Streptomycetaceae > Streptomyces > Streptomyces tsukubensis. The sequence goes on from NZ_CP020700.1 coordinate 5,409,528, forward strand.
GCCTGGCCCGCGGCGCCCGGCACGCGCACTCGCGATGTTGTCGGGACTCCCAAGTACGTCCAGTACGAGGGAGTCCCTCCGCCTTGCGATTGCACGCACCGGACACCGCGGGCCCCGCCCTGCGGGCGGACGGCGCTACTTTCCGGACACGGCCTAGGCACCGCTACTGACAGACGGTTCCCGCCGCCGGGACCCGGCCCTCCAGGAGGTAGGCGTCGACCGCGCCCTTCACACAGGTGCTCGTCGCGTTGTAGGCGCCGTGGCCCTGGCCGCGGTAGGTGATCTCCACCCCGACACCCGGGCCGAGGGCCTCCACCATCGCCCGGGCGCCCTCGTACGGCGTCGCGGGGTCACCGGTGTTGCCGATCACCACGACGGGGGCGGCACCCGGCGCCGAGACGTCGGGGTGCTCCCAGGTGCCGGGCACCGGCCAGTTGGTGCAGCCGAGCATGCCCCAGCCCAGATAGTCCCCGAAGACCGGCGAGGCCGCACGGAACTCCGGCAGCTTCGCCCGGGTCTGCGCCACCGAGTAGCGGTCCTTGGTGTCGACGCAGCTGATCGCGTTGAACGCCGCCCCCATGTTGTCGTACCGGCCGTCCTGGTTCCGGCCGTTCATCGCGTCGGAGAGGGCGAGCAGCAGGGAACCGTCACCGCCGTCGGCCTCGTCGACGCCCTGTTCCAGCAGCGGCCAGAACTGCTGCGAGTACAGCGACTGGGCGATCCCGTTCAGCGCCTGCGTCTGGGTCAGCTCCCGGCCCCCGCCGGCCGGGACCGGCCGGGCGTCGAGACGCTTCAGCAGATCGGTGATCTGGCCCTCGACCTCCGCCCGCGTCGTACCGGCGATCAGACACTGGTCGCCGCGGTCCACACAGTCCTGGGCGAAGTTGTCGAGGGCCAGCTGGAAGCCCTTCGCCTGGCCGAGCGAACCCTCTTCGGAGTTCTTCGTCGGGTCGACGACCGCGTCGAAGACCGCGCGTCCGACGTTCTTCGGGAAGAGGTGGGCGTACACCCCGCCCAGCTCGGTCCCGTAGGAGATGCCGAAGTAGTACAGCTTGTCGTCGCCGAGGACCTGGCGCATCAGGTCCAGGTCCCGGGCAGCGTTCAGGGTGCCGACATGGGGGAGCGCGCCGCCCGAGCGCTGCTTGCAGGCCGAGGCGTACGACTTCAGCCCGTCCGAGTACGCGGTGATCTCGGCATCGGTGTCGGGGGTCGCGTCGAGGGAGTAGAAGGCGTCGAGCTGCTTGTCGTCCTCGCACCGGACGGGGACGCTGCGGCCCACTCCGCGCGGATCGAAGCTGACCAGGTCATAGCGGGTGTTGAGGGCGGTGTAGTCGGTCGCGGCGGCGGGCAGCGTGGTGATTCCGGAGCCGCCGGGTCCGCCGAAGTTGAAGATCAGCGAGCCGATACGTTTCTGCGGATCGGTGGCCCGGGCCCGGATCAGGGCGAGGTCGAAGGTCTTTCCGCCCGGGTCCGCATAGTCGAGCGGTGCCTTGACGGTCGCGCACTCCCAGGCCGAGCCGCCGGGCGGCGGCTGGGGTGCCGCGCCGCCGCCTTCGGCTTCGGAGGGCGCCGGACACGTCTTCCACACCGGTTTCTGGCCGGTCAGCTCCTTGCCGAGGGGCGGGACCGGGTTCGAGGTGCCCGGTGAACTCGTCGTACCGGGGGTACTGGACGAGCCGGTCGGCGCGGATGCGCGGGACGTTCCGGACGCGGCCGCGGAGGCCGTGCTGGTCGTCCCGGCGGCCGGGTCCTGCGCCCGGTCCCGGCCGCCGCCGCCGGAGCAGCCCGCGGCCAGCAGGACGGACAGGGAGGCGGCGATGGCCGCGGCGTGTGCGGTCGCGGAGCGCACGGCGGTGGCTGAGGGAGGCATGCCGCCATCGTGCGCGCCGGGCGCCCGGCCCGCCCCCGCGGTGGTCCGGTCGGGTGGTATTCCGCAGTGATGACGGCGTGGCTCCCGCAGCCCACGGTCGGGGACGCCCCGGGGCCCGGGGCGTCCCCGGCCTACAGGGCGCCCTTGCGCGACAGACTGCTGAACGCCAGCCAGCCCGGCAGCACCGGCAGCCACAGTGTGAGGATGCGGTAGAGCAGCACCGCCGCCGTCGCGACGTCCTTCGGCACGCCCGCCGCGATCAGACCGAGGATCAGCGCGCCCTCGACGGCGCCCACACCGCCGGGCGTCGGCGCGGCCGACCCCAGCGCGTTGCCGGCCAGGAAGACCACGGCGAGGCTGGCGTAGCTCAGCGGCTGGCTGCCGTCGTTGAACGCCCGGATCGACGCGTCGAGACACATCACGAAGGCGAACGTGAGCAGCAACTGGCCGCCGATGCCCGTTAGCAGTTTCACCGGCCGCTGGAGCACGTCCAGCATGCGCGGTACGACTCCGGCGAACAGCGACCGCAGCCGGGTCGAGACGAACTTCCGCAGGAACGGGATCGCCGTCACCACCAGCACCAGCACGGCGACCGTCAACAGGCCCGCGATCACCGTTCTGGACGGGCTCAGGGACGGGGTCTTCTCCGTGCCCGTGAGATAGCCGAAGGTCAGCAGCAGCAGGATGTGCGCCCCGAGCCCGAAGAGCTGGGCCGCGCCCACGCTCGCCACCGCCAGTCCGGGACGGACGCCCGAACGCTGGAGGAAGCGGGTGTTCAGCGCGACACCGCCGACCGCCGCCGGGGCGACGATCTTCACAAAGGATCCGGCGACCTGGGCGAGGACGGTCCGCGGGAACGGCACCCGTTCGGGCACGAAGCCCAGCAGGCTCATCGCCGCGGCGACGTAGCTCAGTGCGGAGAATGCGGCCGCGACCGCCACCCAGATCCAGTGGGCGCTGCTGAAGTCGGCGCCCAGGTTGTTGCCGGCGATCTGGGACAGCAGGAAGTACGCGGCGACGGCGCCGGCGATCAGGCTGACGAGGGTCCGGGGCCGGATCCGCTCCAGCCGGACGGGCTCCACCGGGGCCTGGGGCCGGATCAGCAGCACCTGGTGGCGGATCTGGGTGAGGAGGTCCTCCTCGCGCGCCGCGTCGAGCGCCTCGTCGACGGCGCGTTTGTCCGCCCGCCGCTCGGCGTGCGGGGCGGGCTTCGCCGGGTGGCCCGCGGTGGGCCCGGTGGGGGCCGTGACCGCGGGCGGGCGTGCTGCCGCTGCGGCGCTGGTACGGCTGTCCTCCGGGCGGCCGTCCGCCGCGGCGGCCTCCGGGGCTCCTCCTGCGGTTCCGGCCGCTCCCGCCGTGTCCGGAGCGGTGCCCGCGGCTTCGGCGGTCCGGCCCGTGTCCGGACCGGCCTCTGCTTCCGCCCTGCCTGTGTCCGGACCGGTGTCCGTGGTGGTGCGGGCCGTGTCCGTAGCGGTCGCGGACTCCCCGGTGGCCGTCCCGTGTGCCTGGGCCGAGGCCTCCGCGCGGGCCCTGCGGGCCGCCGCCGAGGCCTTCAGAACGGCCTCGCGCTCCCGCTCGGCCCGCTCCCGCGCCAGTCTTCGCAGGGTCGCACGGGTGGAGCGGCTGAGGGCGATGGGCTGGAGCAGCGGCAGACAGTCGGCGACCGCGTCCGGTCCGAGGATCTCCAGCGCCCCCGACACCGAGCGCTCGGCACCCACCCGAAGGCCCATGGTGACCAGGAGCTGGGCGACGTCCATCCGCAGCACCAGATCGCCCGCGGCGATCTCGCCGCCGCGCAGATCGGTCAGGATGACCTTGCCGGAACGATCCACCAGGATCGCGTCCCCCGTCAGCCTGCGGTGCGCGATCCGGCGCGACTGGAGCGATTTGACCTGCCGCCAGGCCCCGCGGACCACGTCGTCGGTGATCTCCGTGTCCTCCAGGCTGTCCAGGGATCTGCCGCCCAGGTGCTCGTAGACGAGCATCACGGCGTCCGGTCCCAGCTCGGAGGTGGCGATCAGCTTGGGGGCGTTCGCCCCGGCGGCGATCGCCGCGTAGGCGAGGAGCGCCTCCTGCTCCAGCGCCTGCCGCAGTGACTGGAGGGAGGAGCGGCGGGTGGTGATGGAGCGCAGCGTGAGCCGCCGCCAGAGCCGGTAGAAGAAGCCGTGTGCCTGCTGTTCGCGGTCGACGACGGTGACGTCGAGGGGTGGGCCGTCCTCCAGGGTGACCAGATAGCGGCGCCCACGGTCGCCCTGCTCAACCGGGCCGCCGTCCGTTCCGTCCGGTACGTCCTCGGTGCGCATCGCGGTGACCGGGCGGAAGCCGACATGGCGCAGGCCCGCCAGCAGGGTCTGGCCGGTGGGCCGGACATTGGGCGAGCCGACGGCGTACAGCGTGCCGTACGCCACGGTCCAGCCGAGGAGGACGGTCAGGATGATGGAGAACGGGGTGGTGTATCCGCCGACCAGCATCGCGAAGGCGTCCAGCAGCAGCACCACCCAGAGCACGACCCGCCAGCGGGGTCTGCGGGCCATGCCGACCGCCGTCATATAGGCGATGACGGGGGCGAGATAGCCGTGCACGGGGTCCGTGAGCCCGCTGCCCTGGGAGCGGGTGAGGGCTTCCTGGATGCTGTCCGGCGCCGCCTGGGCGACCCAGAGGTCGGTGGCGAGGGTGATGCCGTGGGCGAGGACCGCGGCGAGCACACCGTCGGCGATCCGCAGTCCGTCCCGTTTGATCAGCCGTTCGATCGCGAAGGCGATGGGGACGAGGAGCACCGCGATGGAGGAGACCAGCCCGGCGAGCTTCACCAGCAGTACGGGCGCCTGCTCGGTGCCCTTGCTGATGTCGTGTTCGAGGCCGGTGGTGGTGCCCTGGGCGAAGGCGGCGATGGCGAGGAGGACGGCGATCGCGAGGATGCCGCCGAGGAAGCGCATGAGGTCCGAGGGGCGGTGCACCCGGGCGGCGAGCAGGGGCTCGTCACCGGAGACCCGGTCGGCATCGGTGCCGGGGTCGTCGACGGGATGGTCCCCGTGCCCGGCTGCGGGCGGCTCTTCGGAGCCTGCTCCCGACAGTCCGGCGGGCTTGGCTTCGGATGCTGCTTCGGGTGCTGACCCGGGCCGGTGCGCGGGAGCGTCCCCCGCGGCCGTTCCCCCGTCCCCGCCCTTCAGGCCTCCGGCGCCGTCATTGCCACTGCCACCGGCGCTGTCACCGGCACCATCACCGGAATCGGTGACGGTGTCGTCGGCACCGGGAGAGGTGCCGGGGGAGGAGTCGGTGTCCCGGCCCCGGGCGTCCCCTTCACCGGCCGCGCCTTCCGCCGGGCCGTTCCCCCGGGCGTCCCGCGAACCGTTCCGCGGGCTGCTGCCCGGACGGTCCTTCGGGCCGGCGGCAGCGCCGCCCGCGGGGGAACCCGATCGGGCGCGGGCACGCCGACGACCGTCGCCGGTGCTGCCGTCGCGCCGGTCGCCGTCGTCGTCTGCGTGCTTCTTGTCCTCGATCGGTTCTACGTCCTTGTCGATGGGCATCCGGTCGTCCGTGGACGGTGCGGATGCGCCGCCACCGTCCGGGCACGGCCCCGTACCGAAGGCGTCAGCCGCCGTGCCAGGCCGCACACCCCGCTCCCTTCCCCGCCTGCTCGGTCTCTCCGCGGTCACGCCTCACCCGTCACCGTCCGCGCACGATGGTGACACGAGCGGGCGTCCGAGAAGGTCATCAGGGTCGTCGGCGCGTGCGTGACCTGCGCAATAGTTCGCGATGAGTCGGTCATGGTCACCCTATTCGCCCCGTGTGGTCTGGTCTGCCGTGGTCTGCTGTGGTCTTGTCTGCCGTGGCCTGTCCGATCCGCCCGATCCAGCGACGGTCGTGGCCGGTCCGCCCGCCGCGGTCCCGCCGTGCGGTCCGTCCATCCTGGCCGCCCGCCGCGTCCCGTGCACGGAGTTGTCCACAGGCCGGGCCGCTTGTCGGTGCGGTGCGGCAGGATGGCGGGATGGAAGAGCTCGCGGAGATCCCCGACTACGCGGAGCGGGTGCTCGACGTCGCCGAGCGGATCCCGCCCGGGCGCGTGATGACGTACGGCGATATCGCCGAATGGCTCGGTGAGGGCGGCCCGCGCCAGGTCGGCCGGGTGATGGCGCTGTTCGGCGGTGCCGTGCCCTGGTGGCGGGTGGTCCGCGCCGACGGCACCGTACTGCCGGGTCACGAGCTGGAGGCCCTGGCGCAGTACCGCACGGAGGGCACACCGCTGCGCCCCGCGCCCCCGAGCGCCGACGGCCATGTGCCGCGCATCGACATGCGGCGGGCGCGCTGGGACGGTGCGGACGCGGATATGAACGCGGATATGAACGCGGACACCGACCGCGGTGACGGCCCCGGCCCTGGTGCCGGTTCCGGTGGTGCGGACGGCCGGGGTGCGGCGGACGGCAGCGGCATATGACGATCGCCGCCGGACCCTGCCGCGCCGGGAGCCCCGGGCGGGCGGGGTAGCGTCGTCGGCGTGCGGTTCCGGCCGCAACCGCTCCATCAGCACCACCACACCCACCAGGACCGGCGATCCACGTGAGTTCCTCCTCCACCACCGGGCGTACGCCGTACCGGCCACAGGCACGGCAGGGGGATTCCGCGCGCCCTCCCAAGGGACGCCGGGGACGGAATCCGGGTGCCTACCGGTTGGTGCGTACCCCGCCCGAAACCCCGGATCCCCCCCTTCTGGACGCCGCCCAGCGTGCCGTGGTTGACCACGAGCACGGCCCCCTGCTCGTCCTGGCGGGCCCCGGCACCGGGAAGACGACCACCCTCGTCGAGGCGGTGGCCGCCCGGATAGCCGGCGGCACCGACCCCGAGCGCATCCTCGTGCTCACCTTCAGCCGCAAGGCCGCGGTGGAGCTGCGCGACCGGATGGCCCTGCGCCTCGGCGGCGCGCGCGGCCCCCGGGCGACCACCTTCCACTCCTTCTGTTACGCCCTGGTCCGCTCCCACCAGGACGCCGAGCTGTTCGCGGAGCCGCTGCGGCTGCTGTCCGGTCCCGAGCAGGACGTCGCGGTCCGGGAACTCCTCGCCGGGCAGATCGGCCTGGAGGCCGACGGCCTCGCCCGCAACGAGTGGCCCGACGAGCTGAGGGCCTGTCTGACCACGCGCGGTTTCGCGGACGAGGTACGGGCGGTCCTCGCCCGCAGCCGTGAGCTGGGTCTCGACCCGTCCGCGCTGAAGAGGTTCGCCGACCGCACCGGGCGGCGCGACTGGCGGGCGGCCGCGTCCTTCCTCGCCGAGTATCTGGACGTCCTCGACATGCAGGGCGTTCTCGACTACGCGGAACTGGTCCACCGGGCCGTCCTCCTTGCCGAGAGCACGGCGCCCTCGCGGAGTTTCCCGCACGACTTCCCGTACGACGCGGTGTTCGTCGACGAGTACCAGGACACCGACCCCTCGCAGGTCAGGCTGCTGCGGGCACTGGCGGGCGGCGGCCGGACCCTGGTCGCCTTCGGTGACCCCGACCAGTCCATCTACGCCTTCCGGGGCGCCGATGTGAACGGCATCCTCGACTTCCCTTCGGCCTTTCCGCACACCGACGGGAGACCGGCGGACGTCGCCGTGCTCACCACCTCCCGCCGGAGCCGGGAGGGCCTGCTGGCGGCCACCCGGCTGCTGACCCGCCGTATGCCGCTGACCCGGCTGCCCGCGGAGAAGGTCCGGGCGCACCGCGAGCTGGCCGCGACCCGGGAGGGCGGCACGGTCGAGGCGTACACCTATCCCACCTCGTCGGCCGAGCTGGACAACATCGCGGACGTCCTGCGCCGGGCCCATCTGGAGGACGGGGTCCCCTGGCACGACATGGCGGTCCTGGTCCGGGCCGGCAGCCGTACGATCCCCGCCGTCCGCCGGGCGCTGACCTCGGCCGGGGTCCCGCTGGAGATCGACGGCGCGGACGTCCCGCTGCGGCACGAGCCTGCGGTCGCCCCGCTGCTGACGGCGCTCCGGGCGGTGGCGGCTCCGATCGCGGAGCGGCCGGAAGAGGAGACACCGGCAGAAGCAGAAGCAGAAGCAGAAGCAGAAGCCGATGCAGAAGCAGAAGCGGAAGCCGGAGCCGAGCGCGAAGCTGTGGCCGAAGGCGAAGCTGCGGCCGGAGCCGGAGCCGGAGCCGGAGCCGGAGCCGGAGCCGGAGCCGGAGCGGACGTCGGTGTCGAGGCCGGAGCTGTGGCCGGAGCCGGGCAGCCCGACGGGGCCGCCGCCGGTTGGCTCGACACGGAGACCGCCCTCACCCTCCTCGCCTCCCCCCTCGGCGGGATGGACGCCGCCGACCTGCGCAAACTCGGCCGGGCCCTGCGCGACGAGGAACGTGCCGCGGGCAACCGGCTGCCGCCGCCGTCCGATCTGCTCATCGCCCGGGCCGTCGCCGAACCGGAACGCCTCGTCGTCCACGACCCGGCCTATGCCCGCCGCGCGCAGGAACTCGGCGCGCTCCTCGCCCGCGCCCGCGCCGTCCTCGACGGCGGCGGCACCGCCGAGGACGCGCTCTGGGAGCTGTGGAACGGCACGTACTGGCCGCAGCGCCTGGAGAACGCCGTGCTGCGCGGCGGCGCGGCCGGGCGGAACGCCGACCGGGACCTCGACGCCGTCTGCGCCCTGTTCGACACGGCCGCGCGCGCCGAGGAGCGCACGGGCGGCCGCGGCGCCCTCAACTTCATCGAGGAGATCGAAGCGCAGGACATCGCCGCCGACACCCTCTCCTCGCGCGAGACCCGCCCCGACGCGGTCCGGCTGATGACCGCCCACCGCTCCAAGGGCCTCGAATGGGGCCTCGTCGTGGTCGCCGGAGTACAGGAGGGCCTCTGGCCCGACCTGCGCCGCCGAGGCTCCCTCCTGGAGGCCGACCGCATCGGCCGCGACGGGCTCGCCGAACCGCTCACCCCCGGCGCCCTCCTTGCCGAGGAGCGCCGGCTCTTCTACGTCGCGGCCACCCGCGCCCGCGACCGGCTCGTCGTCACCGCCGTCAAGGCCCCCGCCGACGACGGCGACCAGCCCTCCCGCTTCCTCACCGAACTGGGCGTCGAACCGGTCTCCGTCGCGGGCCGTCCCCGGCGGCCCCTCGCCGTCTCCGCGCTCGTCGCCGAGCTGCGGGCCACCACCGTCGACCCCGCCGCCCCGCCCGCGCTCCGCGACGCCGCCGCCCGTCGGCTGGCCCGGCTCGCCGCGCTCCGTGACGACGAAGGCCTGCCGCTGGTCCCATCGGCCCACCCCGACCGCTGGTGGGGCCTGTACGAACCCACCCACAGCAGCATCCCCCTCCGCGACCGCACCCGGCCCGTCGCCCTCTCCGGCAGCGCCCTGGACCAACTGGCGAACGTCTGCGCCCTCCAGTGGTTCCTGGGGCGCGAGGTACGGGCCGAGGCCCCCGCCACCTCGGCCCAGGGCTTCGGCAACGTGATCCACGTCCTCGCCGACGAGGTCGCGTCCGGCCGTACGCCCGCCGATCTCGCCGTACTGATGGAACGCCTCGAATCGGTCTGGGGCGGCCTCGCCTTCGACGCCCCGTGGAAGTCCGAACAGGAGAAGCGGAACGCCAGGGCCGCCCTGGAACGCTTCCTCCGCTGGCACGTCATGGACCGCGGCGGCCGGGTGCCCGCCGCCACCGAGCGCGATTTCGACGTGGTGCTGGCGGCGGGGGAGTACGAGGTACGGATCCGGGGGTCCATGGACCGCGTCGAGAAGGACGCGGAGGGCCGGGCGTACGTCGTCGACTTCAAGACCGGGAAGCAGGCCCCGACCGGGGACGAGGTCGCCCGCCACGCACAGCTCGCGGTCTATCAGCTCGCGGTGCGGGAGGGGGCGGTCGACGAGTCCTTCGACGGCAGCAGGCCCCTGCCCGGCGGCGCCGAACTCGTCCAGCTGCGGCAGCCGGCACCCGCCAAACAGGGCGGCGAAGCGCTGCCCAAGGTCCAGGCGCAGCAGCCCCTGGAAGGCGAATGGGCCGGAGAGCTGCTGGCCACGGCGGCGGGCCGGGTCCTCGACGAACGCTTCACCCCCACTTCGGGCGGCCACTGCGCGAACTGCACCTTCCGTGCCTCGTGCAGTGCGCGGCCGGAGGGCCGCCAGGTGGTGGAGTAGCGCCCGCCGTGCTTCGGCGCGCGGACCCGGCCCGGAAGCCGCCGCCGTACGACCGGCGGTCGGGTCGCGGCCTGCCCACGGCCCGGGTCCGGGCGCATTCCGCCTACCGCCGGAGCACTCTGTCCCGGTTCCCCGTCTCGCGCGGCTCCGCCGGGCCGGTGAACCCACCCGGGCACGGAGTGGTGGCCCCCTGTCCGCACACGTGCCGGAAGCGTCCCGGCACCCGCCGGAACCGGAACCGGAACCAGGACCGGAACCAGAACCGGGACCGGGACCGGAACCAAGACCGGGCCCGGGCCGATGTGGCGGTACTCGGGCAGTGTCCGCCCGTGGGCCGGATCGGTGCCCGCCCTCGGCCGGGACCGCGCCCGCAGGTGCCGTGCCGGACGCGTTGCCCTGTCGCCGTGCAGCCGGGCCGCCGGATCGCAGGCCCCCAGGTCCCGGGTTGCCGGCCCCCGCCCCGTAGTCCGCCGTGCTCGGTCGTGCCCCGCCCCCGCACCGTAGGCCACCGGACCCGGCCCCGGGCTCCGACCCGGCCCCGCGTGCCCCGGCCCGCGCAGCGCTGTCGGTGGGGGACCGTAGCCTTTTCGTGTGACCGCGCGCATCAGTGACCCCGAGGAGCTCAAGGAGCTGCTCGGGATCCCCTTCACCCCGGAGCAGACGGCCTGCATCACCGCGCCGCCCGCCCCGCAGGTCGTCGTCGCGGGCGCCGGGTCGGGGAAGACGACGGTCATGGCGGCCCGCGTCGTCTGGCTGGTCGGCACCGGCCAGGTCGCCCCCGAGGAAGTCCTCGGTCTCACCTTCACCAACAAGGCCGCCGGAGAGCTCGCCGAACGGGTCCGCACCGCCCTCGTCCGGGCCGGGGTCACCGACCCGGACACCATCGACCCGGACAACCCCCCGGGCGAGCCCCGTATCTCCACCTACCACGCCTTCGCCGGCCGGCTTCTCGACGACCACGGCCTCCGGATCGGCCTGGAGCCCACCGCCCGCCTCCTCGCCGACGCCACCCGCTACCAGCTCGCCGCCCGCGTGCTGCGGGAGGCCCCCGGCCCGTACCCCGCGCTCACCCGCTCCTTCCCCACCCTCGTCAGCGATCTCCTCGCCCTCGACGCGGAGCTCTCCGAGCATCTCGTCGAACCGGCACGGCTCGCCGCGTACGACGCCGAGCTGCTCCGGGCCCTCGACGGCACCCGCCTCGGCAACGCCGAACTGCGCAAGGTTCCCGAAGCCGTCGCGGCCCGCCGCGAACTCCTCGACCTCACCGTCCGCTACCGCGCCGCCAAACGCTCCCGCGAACTGCTCGACTTCGGCGACCAGATCGCCCTCTCTGCCGAGCTGGCGCTCACCCGCCCCGAAACCGGCCGGATCCTGCGCGACGAATTCAAGGTCGTCCTCCTCGACGAGTACCAGGACACCTCCGTCGCCCAGCGGCTGCTGCTCTCCGGACTCTTCGGCCGCGCCGCCCGCCCCGGCGCCGCCGAACCGGCCCCCACCGGCCACGCGGTGACCGCCGTCGGAGACCCCTGCCAGGCGATCTACGGCTGGCGCGGCGCCTCCGTCGCCAACCTCGACGACTTCCCCGACCATTTCCCGCACCGCGACGGCACCCCCGCCACCCGGTACGCGCTCAGCGAGAACCGCCGCAGCGGCGGCCGGCTGCTCCGGCTCGCCAACGGCCTCGCCGCCCCCCTGCGCGCCCGCCACGAAGGCGTCGAGGCACTGCGCCCCGCCCCCGGCGCCGAACACGACGGCACCGTCCGTATCGCCCTGCTCCCCACCCACCAGGAGGAGATCGCCTGGATCGCGGACTCCATCGCCCATCTGGTGCGTACGGGCACCGCGCCAGGCGAGATCGCCGTCCTGTGCCGGACCGCCGCCGACTTCCCCGAAATCCAGGGCGCACTGGTCGCCCGCGATATCCCCGTCGAAGTCGTCGGCCTGTCCGGCCTGCTCCATCTGCCCGAGGTCGCGGACCTCGTCGCCGTCTGCGAAGTCCTCCAGGACCCCGGCGCCAACGCCTCCCTCGTACGGCTCCTCACCGGCCCGCGCTGGCGGATCGGCGCCCGCGACCTCGCGCTCCTCGGCCGCCGCGCCCGGCTCCTCGTCCACCGGCAGGGCGACGACGCCGATCCGGCCGATGCCGACGAACGGCTCGCCGCGGCCGTCGAAGGCACCGACCCGGCCGAAGTGATCTCCCTCGCCGACGCCCTCGACACCTTCCTCGACTCTTCCGGAGGAGTCGGCCCGGGCGGCCCCGGCGGCACCGGCGGAACCGATGAAGGGCTGCCGTTCTCCGCCGAGGCCCGGGTCCGCTTCGCCCACCTCGCCGCCGAGCTCCGCGAACTGCGCCGCGCCCTGGGCGACCCCCTGATGGACGTCCTCCACCGGGTCCTCGGCGCCACCGGCCTCGATGTGGAGCTGTCCGCCTCCCCGCACGCCCTGGCCGCCCGCCGCCGCGAGACCCTCGCGAACTTCCTCGACACCGCCGCCGCCTTCGCCGGTCTCGACGGCGAGGCCACCCTCCTCGCCTTCCTCGGCTTCCTGCGGACCGCCGCCCGGTACGAGAAAGGCCTGGACAACGCGCTGCCCGGCGGCGAGAACACCGTCAAGGTCCTCACCGCCCACAAGTCCAAGGGGCTGGAGTGGGACGTCGTCGCCGTGCCCGGACTGGTCGCCGGACAGTTCCCCAACGACCGCGGGCGCGAGGCCTGGACCTCCCACCCCCAGGTGCTGCCCCACGCCCTGCGCGGCGACGCGGACACCCTGCCGTCCGTCCCCGCCTGGGACTCCAAGGGGCTCAAGGCCTTCAAGGACGGGATGAAGGACCACCAGCACACGGAGGAGCTGCGGCTGGGCTATGTCACCTTCACCCGTCCCCGCTCCCTGCTGCTCGGCTCCGGCCACTGGTGGGGGCCCGTCCAGAAGCGCCGCCGCGGTCCGTCCGCGTTCCTGACCGCGCTGTACGACCACTGCGCGGCCGGCCACGGCGAGATCGAAGCCTGGGCCGACGAGCCCGCCGAAGGCGAGGAGAACCCGACCCTGGCGGAGACCGGACCCGACCACGCCTGGCCGCTGCCGCTCGACCCGGTGTCCCTGGCCCGCCGCCGCCGCGCCGCCGAGACGGTACGGGCGTACCTCGACCGGGAAGCGGACGCGGAGCCCGCCCCGGACCGGGCCGGCGGACCGGGGCCGGAGCCCGGGAGCGAGCTCTTCCCCGAGGGGCTGGACGACGCGGAAGCACCCGACGAATTTGATGAACCCGGCGCACCCGACGCACCCGACGGGGAGTGGGCCGGCCCCCCGCCGTACCCGGACGTCGATCCGTACGAAGACGATGATCCGTACGGTGTGTCCGTGTCCGTGTCTGCGGCCGTGGCCGCCCCGCCGTCCGCCGCGCCCGCCCCGCCCGGAGCCGTACTGCCGCATCAGCCGACGGGCCCCCCGCCCCCCGCCGACCCCGAGGACGGTCTCGCCCCCGAGGAGCGGCGCACGATCGCGTCGTGGGACCGCGATCTCGACGCCCTCGCCGGGGAACTGCGCCGTACCCGCGCCGCCGTCCGGGACGTGAACCTGCCCGCTTCCCTCACCGCGTCCCAGCTCATCCGGCTCGCCGCCGACCCCGACGGCTTCGCCCGGGAACTGGCCCGCCCCATGCCGCGCCGTCCGCAGCCCGCGGCCCGCCGCGGCATCCGCTTCCACGCCTGGGTCGAATCCCGGTTCGAGGAGTTGCCGCTGCCCCTGCTCGGCCCCGACGAACTGCCCGGTGGCGATCCGGCCGACGCCGCGGATGCCCCGGACATTGCGGACGAGCAGGACCTGGCCGAACTGAAGGAGGCCTTCGCCCGCACGCCGTACGCCGGCCGCACGCCGTACCGGGTCGAATCCCCGTTCCAGATAACCCTCGCGGGCCGGGTGATCCGGGGCCGTATCGACGCCGTGTACCGGACCCCGGCCGCCGGAGGAGCCCCCGCTCGGTACGAGATCGTCGACTGGAAGACCGGCCGGACGGGCACCGCCGACCCCCTCCAGCTGGCGATCTACCGCCTCGCCTGGGCGGAACAGCACGGACTGGCACCGGAGGACGTCGGCGCGGCCTTCGTCTTCGTCCGCAGCGGCGAGGTCGCCCGGCCGTCCGCCCTGCCCGGCCGGGCCGAACTGGAACGCCTCCTACGTGACGAACACGACGAACACGACGGGGGCGACGAGGGCGGACGGGGCGGCGGACGGGAGGACGGACACCTCACCGGACCCGCTGCCGGTGGGAACGCCTGACCGGACACCTGACCGGACGCCGGGCCCGGTGCCCGTACGGGGACGGCGGAGGAGGGCACCCCCGGCGCCGGTTAGGCTCATACACATGAGCGACACCTCGGACAGCGCCGTCCGTACGTACATCCGGCAGCACCGCGACGCCTTCCTCGGCGACCTCGTGGAGTGGCTGCGGATCCCCTCCGTTTCGGCCCAGCCGGAGCATGCGGAGGACGTACGGCGCAGCGCGGACTGGCTGGCGGCCCGGCTGCGGGAGACCGGCTTCCCGGTCGCCGAGGTCTGGCCGACGGCGGGCGCGCCCGCGGTGTTCGCCGAGTGGCCCTCCGACGACCCCGGGGCCCCGACCGTGCTGGTCTACGGCCACCACGACGTCCAGCCCGCCGCCCTCGCCGACGGCTGGTACTCCGATCCGTTCGAACCGCGTCTCGAAGGCGGCAGGCTCTACGCCCGGGGCGCCGCTGACGACAAGGGCCAGGTCTTCTTCCACACCCTCGGTGTCCGCGCGCACCTCGCCGCGACCGGCCGTACCGCCCCCGCCGTCCATCTCAAGCTGCTGATCGAAGGCGAGGAGGAGTCCGGTTCGCCGCACTTCCGTACTCTCGTCGAAGAGCAGGCGCACCGGCTGGCCGCCGATGCCGTGATCGTCTCGGACACCGGTATGTGGTCCGAGACCACGCCCACCGTCTGCACCGGGATGCGCGGACTCGTCGACTGCGAGATCGCGCTGTACGGGCCCGGGCAGGACATCCACTCGGGCTCCTTCGGCGGTGCCGTGCCCAATCCGGCCACCGTCGCCGCCCGGCTCGCGGGCGCCCTCCACGACGCCGACGAACGCGTCGCCGTCCCCGGTTTCTACGACGGAGTCGTCCCCATCGGCGCGGCCGAGCGGGAACTCTTCGCCGAGCTGCCGTTCGACGAAGCGGAGTGGCTGGGGACCGCGAAGTCGTCCGGCACCCTGGGCGAGGCCGGCTACACCACCCTGGAGCGGATCTGGGCCCGGCCGACCGCCGAGGTCAATGGCATCGGCGGCGGCTACCAGGGCGCCGGAGGCAAGACGATCATCCCCTCCTCCGCCCTGCTGAAGCTCACCTTCCGGCTGGTGGCGGGGCAGGACCCCGACGCCGTGGAGGTCGCCGTCAGCCGCTGGGTCGCGGGCTGGGTCCCCGACGGAATCCGGTACGACCTCACCTTCGCCGCCTCCACGCGCCCCTGTCTCACGCCCCTGGACCACCCGGCCCTCCAGTCGGTTGTCAGGGCCATGGGCAAGGCGTTCGACGGGCAGAAGATCCGCTTCACCCGGGAAGGCGGATCCGGACCGGCGGCCGACCTCCAGGACGTCCTGAAAGCACCCGTCCTCTTCCTCGGTATCTCGGTACCCTCCGACGGCTGGCACGCCCCGAACGAGAAGGTCGAGATCGACCTCCTCCTCAAGGGTGTGGAGACGGCCGCCCACCTCTGGGAGGACCTCGGGGGAGCCCTGCGCTGACCACTCAGGACCGGACCGACCCGGGACCGCCCGGGGACGTAACCGGGCCGCCGAACCGTCCGACCGCCGAACTGGAACCCGTCCGGGGGAGTTGCACGTACGTGAGCACCGAGAGCCATGCCACCGCCGATCAGCCCATCAGCCTGACCGCGCCCAGCGGGATCGACCGCGCGGCCCACCACCGGCTCGACGAGGCGTGGCTCGCGGCGGCGTGGAGCCACCCGACGACCCGGGTGTTCGTGGTCTCCGGCGGCCGGGCACTGGTGGACGACACCGCCGACGGCCGTACCGAACTCGTCATGACCCCCGCCTTCGACGCGCCGCTCACCGAGACCCACCGCTACTTCCTCGGGACCGACGAGAACGGCGTCCGCTACTTCGCCCTGCAGAAGGACACCCTGCCCGGGCGCATGGACCAGTCCGCCCGTCCGGCGGGGCTGCGGGAAGCCGGGATGCTGCTGTCGCCGCGCGACGCCGGACTGCTGGCCCACGCCGTCGCCCTGGAGAACTGGCAGCGGCTCCACCGCTTCTGTTCGCGCTGCGGCGAGCGTACGGTCATCGCCGCCGCGGGCCACGTCCGCCGCTGCCAGGCCTGCGGCGCGGAGCACTATCCCCGGACCGACCCCGCGGTGATCATGCTGATCACGGACGACGAGGACCGGGCCCTGCTCGGCCGCCAGCTCCACTGGCCGGAAGGGCGTTTCTCCACCCTGGCCGGCTTCGTGGAACCCGGCGAGTCCGTTGAACAGGCCGTGCGGCGGGAGGTCCAGGAGGAGGCGGGGGTCACGGTCGGCGACGTCGAGTACGTGGCCAGCCAGCCCTGGCCGTTCCCGTCGAGCCTGATGCTCGGCTTCATGGCCCGGGCCACCTCCGCCGGGATCACGGTCGACGGGGAGGAACTGCACGAGGCCCGGTGGTTCTCCCGCGACGAGCTGACGGAGGCCTTCGAGTCCGGCGAGGTCCTGCCGCCGTTCGGCATCTCCATCGCGGCCCGACTCATCGAGATGTGGTACGGCAAACCGCTTCCGAAGCCCGGAACGGCGCCTGCAGCCTGAGGCCGGGGCGCTCCCCGGGGGCCGCGACCCAGTCGGGCCCGCCGATCCGCAGGGGAACGCAAAGGCCGCCCGGGTCCGCCGTGGCGGCGGGTCCGGGCGGCCGGAGCGTGCGGGGGCGCCGTCGGCGCCTGCTCCGTCAGGCGCCGAGCGCCTGCTTGACCTGCGCCAGGCTCGGGTTGGTCATGACGACCTCGGCCCCACCGCCCACGGGCACGATCTGCACCGTCGGCACGGTCTGGTTGCCGCCGTTCGCCTTCTCGACGAACGCGGCCGACTCCGGGTCCTGCTCGATGTTGATCTCGGTGTACGCGATGCCCTCGCGGTCCATCTGACTCTTCAGCCGACGGCAGTATCCGCACCATGTGGTGCTGTACATCGTCACAGTGCCCGACATCGTCCTCAGACTCCTCTGCTGTCTCACCGGGGTGTCGAAGCACCCGCTCGGCGCGGTCCGGTCCGGTGCGATCCGCACCGACAGAAGAACGTACGTGACGAAGCCGCCATTCCCGTACCCGGTACCCCGGTAGACGGCCCGACGGCCCGCCCGCCCCTCCTGACACCTGCGTGACCTCGGCCACAACGGTCCCGGGTGGTCCCGGTCCTGCCGCATCCGGCCAGGGCCCTGCACCGCCACCCGCACCTTCCCGCACTGCCCCGCACCGCACCGATACGACAAACCTTCGCCTCCTGTGGACAACCCGCCGCACCCGCCCCGCGAGACCTGGCAGCATGGCGGGGTGACAGCAGCAACGCACTCCTCACTCTTCCCGCAGGTCCCCGAGTCGGCCGACGCGGTGCTCGACGGGCTCGACCCCGAGCAGCGCGAAGTCGCGACCGCCCTGCACGGCCCGGTGTGCGTGCTGGCAGGCGCCGGCACGGGCAAGACGCGCGCGATCACCCACCGCATCGCCTACGGTGTCCGCGCCGGAATCCTCCCGCCCGCCAGTGTGCTGGCCGTCACCTTCACCAACCGTGCCGCGGGCGAGATGCGGGGACGGCTCCGGCAGCTCGGCGCCGGCGGGGTGCAGGCACGGACCTTCCACTCCGCCGCCCTCAGGCAGCTCCAGTACTTCTGGCCGAAAGTCATCGGTGGGGAGATGCCCCGGCTGCTGGAGCGCAAGATCCAGCTCGTCGCCGAGGCCGCCGCCCGCTGCCGCATCCGGCTCGACCGCAACGAGCTCCGCGATGTGACCAGCGAAATCGAATGGGCCAAGGTCACCCAGACCGTCCCGGCCGACTACCCCGCAGCCGTCGCCAAATCCCTCCGCGACGCCCCCCGCGACCCATCGGAAATCAGCCAGATCTACGGGCTGTACGAGCAGCTCAAGCGCGATCGCGCGGTGATTGACTTCGAGGACGTCCTGCTGCTGACCGTCGGCATCCTCCAGGACCGCCATGATGTCGCCGACCTGATCCGCCGCCAGTACCAGCACTTCGTCGTCGACGAGTACCAGGACGTCAGTCCTCTCCAGCAGCGCCTCCTCGACCTCTGGCTGGGCGACCGCGAGAACCTCTGCGTCGTCGGCGACGCCAGCCAGACGATCTACTCCTTCACCGGAGCCACCCCCGACCATCTGCTGAACTTCCGCACCCGCCACCCCTCCGCGACCGTCGTCAAACTGATCCGCGACTACCGCTCCACCCCCCAGGTGGTCCACCTCGCCAACGGTCTCCTCGGCCAGGCCCGCGGCCGCGCCGCCGAGCACCGCCTGGAACTCGTCTCCCAGCGCGACCCCGGCCCCGACCCCGCCTACACGGAGTATCCGGACGAACCCGCCGAGGCCGAGGGCACCGCCCGCCGTATCCGCGATCTGATCGCCGCGGGCGTCCCCGCCGGGGAGATCGCCGTCCTCTACCGGATCAACGCCCAGTCCGAGGTCTACGAGCAGGCACTGGCCGATGCCGGAGTCCCCTACCAGCTGCGCGGCGCCGAGCGGTTCTTCGAGCGCCAGGAGGTCCGGGAGGCCGGAATCGCCCTGCGCGGCGCCGCCCGCGCCGGATCCAACGACGCCCTCCTCGACGACGCCGAAGACCTTCCCTCCCAGGTCCGCGCCGTGCTCTCCACCAAGGGCTGGACCACCGAACCGCCGACCGGCTCCGGCGCCGTCCGCGACCGCTGGGAATCCCTGGCCGCCCTCGTCCGACTCGCCGAGGACTTCGCCCGGGCCAGGTCCGGGGCCACCCTCGCCGACCTCGTCACCGAACTGGACGAGCGGGCCGCCGCCCAGCACGCCCCCACCGTCCAAGGCGTCACCCTGGCGTCCCTCCACGCCGCCAAGGGCCTCGAATGGGACGCCGTGTTCCTGGTCGGGCTCACCGAGGGCATGATGCCGATCACCTACGCCAAGACCGACGAGCAGGTCGAGGAGGAGCGCCGCCTGCTGTACGTCGGCGTCACCCGCGCCCGGCTCCACCTCACCCTCTCCTGGGCCCTCTCCCGGGCTCCCGGCGGCCGGGCGGGCCGCCGCCCCACCCGCTTCCTCAGCGGGCTCCGCCCCGGCTCCACCGCCCCGGGAAACCGCGCCTCCGGAGGCGCGGCCGGCGGCGCCGAGAGCGGCCAGGGCGGCCGCCGCAAGCGCCGCGGCCCGGTCCTCTGCCGGGTCTGCGGAAAAACCCTCACCGACGCCGGCGAGATGAAGCTGATGCGCTGCGAGGACTGCCCCTCCGACATGGACGAGGCCCTCTACGAGCGGCTGCGCGACTGGCGCTCCGGACAGGCCCGGCTGCTCGGCCAGCCCGCCTACTGCGTCTTCACCGACAAGACCCTGATGGCGATCGCCGAAGCCGTCCCCGGAGACGAACGGGAGCTGAGCGCGATCTCCGGAGTCGGCGGCCGCAAGCTGGACCGCTTCGGAGCCGATGTCCTCGCCATCTGCGCAGGCCAGGACCCGGAGGAGGGTCAGGAGGAGGACTGAGGAAAACTCGTCGGAAAAATAGTTTGCGCATGCCCCGACCGTCCCCATAGGTTCTTAACCACGCGAACGGGAGCTTCTCCGAAGCCCTGTCCTCGTGATGTACTTAATCCGAATACAGCGACCGGCTCCGGCCGGTCCCCCGAGACGCCGAGAGGAGGCGAGTGCAGTGATCAGCATCAAGAACGTGAAAACCATCAGCAACCCGATGACCGATCGCCCGGTCGCCGCCTCCGCCTGCTCGCTCGGCTTCTCCGCGTCGCTCCTGATCGTCGGCCGTGGTGTCGGCAAGGGCACCGGTGTGTCCGGTGGTCTCGTTGCCGCCGCTGCCACCTCCATGCCTGCCACCGGACTGCCCGTCCTGGGCCTGGAGCGGATCGAGCGACCGACCTCGGCACCGACTGCCGTCGCAGCGAAGACGCAGGCCAAGGCCTATGCCTTTGCGGCAGCCAGTGCCCGGACCACGACGCAGAACGAGCAGCACCTCACCAAGTGGGCCTTCCGTGGGCTCGAACCCTGGAGTGATCCAGCCTGATCCGATCAGGCCGGCGCCTTCAGGGCCGCGGAATCCCACCCGGGATCCGCGGCCCTTCTGTTTTCCCCACACCGGGGACGACGGAGCGAAGGGGCCTCGGGACAGCACCACCCGGTACCAAAGCACCCCGGCCCGGCCGGGGAACCGCCACCGGCCACAAGCCGGACCGACAAGACGAGGAAGAAACACCGTGCAACTCGAAGCGCACGCCCCGTCCGTACCGCCTTCCCAGACGCTCCCCCCGCCCGCGCACACGGAGGACTCCCTCTTGACCACCCCCACCGCGCTCACCGCGCTCGACGACGCCATCGAGAACCTCGGCGTACCCGTCCCCTGCCGCTCCTACGACCCGGAGGTCTTCTTCGCCGAGTCGCCGGCCGACGTCGAGTACGCGAAGTCCCTCTGCCGCACCTGCCCGCTGATGGAGGCCTGCCTCGCGGGCGCCAAGGACCGGCGCGAGCCGTGGGGTGTCTGGGGCGGCGAGCTGTTCGTCCAGGGAGTCGTCGTTGCCCGCAAGCGGCCGCGTGGCCGCCCGCGCAAGAACCCGGTTTCGGTATGAAAACCCTCGGAACCATCGACCGCCCCCACGCGCACGACCCCCAGAAGCAGGACCCCATGCCCACTTCCGTGAACGAGCTCCCGGGCTCGGCAACCCCAGATGTGAACACCACCGGCGCGGCCGTCTCCCGCCAGAACAGGACCCACGCAATGCAACTCATCCCAGAAGCCATGGCACGTGCACAGATGCACGACCGGCTTCGTCAAGCCGACGTGGAACGCCGGGCGACGCGCCTGATCACCGCACGGCGCATGCAGCGCCGCGCCGAGCGCGCGTCCCTGCGCGCCCGGCGTGCGCTCGCCATGGCCGTCATGAACTGACGTCGCCTCCGAAGAACAGCGACAGCAACACCGCGGGTGCCGGTCCGGACGGACCGGCACCCGCGGTGCGTTGAACCCTCCCCGGCCCCGGACGGGTTATCGTCACCGGGTGGACCAGCAGAACACTCCCCGCCCGGACGGAACGGGCGCCGAGCGCACCGTGTGCTCCCGCTGCGGCAGCACGGCCGCAGGCACAGCCCCTCTCACCTGGACCTGCTCCATGGAGAACGGCACCCGCCGCTACTTCTGCGACGCCTGCGCCCGCGCCAATCTCCGCTCCATCGAAGGCCGCCTCGACTCCACCTGGTGGTAGGCCCCCGCCCCCGCCCCCCCGCCCCCCCGCCCTCGTCTCGTCCCCGGGATCAGACCATGGTCAGAAGATGGTCCGTGGGGGCGTAGTCGATCTTCCAGTCGGCATAGAACCCGCAGAATCCGTCCACGGCGCACCGCAGACCCACGGTCACCCAGCGGACCGTGCCGTCGTCGCCCAGCGAGAACGCCACCGCGACCTCGAACTCCCCGCTCCCGCAAGGGCAGCAGGCCGCACCGGGTTCGTCGTCCTCCCTGTACTCCTCGGTCCAGTACTCCCCGGAGTCCGCGATGAACGCGCGGCCGCCGCAGCCGGAGCACTCCCGTTCCGCACCGGACGCATTGACCAGCACCGAGAACACCCGGCCACCGCAACCCCGGCAGACGGACGGAACGATCTTCACGGGCCGGTGGTCATCGGCATCCCGCAGAAGCGCCACGAGCTCCGCGGGCACCCCCCTGTCCACCTGATCATCAGCATGCACAGGCCCATCGTTCCAGACACCGCGATGCCCCTCGGTGCCGCGAGGCCGGGCGGCGCCGGCTCTCAGGCCGGGGTGCCCACCGGCGTCTGGTCGTCGTCCGCCTCGTCTACCTCGTCTACCTCGTCGGCCGCGTCTGTCTCGTCTGCCTCGGCTGCCTCGTTGGAGTAGTCCGCGAGGAACCCCGGGAGCCAGTCCTCCAGTTCGTCCCGGAGCCTGACAGTCGCGTTCAACTGGCACAGCACCCCGATCGTGCTCAGCGTCACCCGGTGGATCAGCAGATAGGACGGCGGCAGATTGAGCTGCTTGCCGAGCTGGTGGGCGGGGGAGCGGATATCGGCGATCCGGGCGGCCTGAGCCCGTATCCAGCCACGCGTGAACGTGAACTCGTCCGCCTCCGCGGGCTCGATGATCGGCACCAGATACTCCAGCACCGCATCCGGGTCGAGGTCGATCTGCTCCTTGACGAACCCCTCTTCCCGCAGCACCTCGTAGACCGCTTCCGCCTCACCCTCCAGAGTCATCCGCAGACAGTCGCCGATCTGCGGCGGCAACCCGCCGGGCAGCCGGTCGACCGTGCCGAAGTCGAGGACCCCCAGCCGCCACTCCTCCCCGTCACCCCCCGGCACCAGCCGGAAGTTCCCCGGATGAGGATCCGCGTGCAGCAGCCCGGTACGCGCCGGGCCGGAGAACAGGAACCGCGCCAGCAACTGTCCCGCGCGGTCCCGCTGCTCGGGGGAGCCCCGGTCGATCACCTCGGCCAGCGGCACCCCGTCCATCCACTCCGTGACCAGCACCTGCTCCGACTGGTGCACCACTCCGGGGACCAGCACATCCGGATCGTCCGCGAACTCCTCCGCATGCGCCCGCTGCGCCTCCGCCTCCAGCCCGTAGTCCAGCTCCTCCGCGATCCGGTCGCGCAGCTCACTGATCAACGGCTTGATGTCCATGCCCGGTATCAGCGGGCCCAGCAGCCGGGCGAACCTGCTCAACTGGGTGAGATCGGAGAGCAGAGCCTCCCCGGCCCCCGGATACTGCACCTTCACCGCGACCTGCCGGCCGTCGTGCCAGACCGCCCGGTGGACCTGGCCGATCGACGCAGCGGCCGACGGCTTCTCCTCGAACTCCAGGAACAGATCCCGCCACTGATCGCCGAGCCGCTCCGTCAGCACCCCGTGCACCGTGCTCGTCGGCATCGGGGGAGCCGCGTCCTGGAGCTTGGTCAGCGCCGCGCGGTACGGGCCGGCGATCTCCTCCGGGAGGGCGGACTCGAAGACGGACAGCGCCTGCCCGAACTTCATCGCCCCGCCCTTCAGCTCCCCCAGCACCTTGAACAACTGCTCCGCCGTGCGCTGCTGCAGCTCCCGGGCGACGAGCTCCGCCGGTCTGCCCCCGATGCGCTTGCCCAGACCCCACGTGGCCCGGCCCGCGAACCCCAGGGGAAGTGCGGCCAATTTGGCGGTCCGGGTGACCGCCTTCCGGGGAAGATCAGACATACGCCCCTCCTCACAGCCGTGCCGCGTGAGCCCGCCGGTGTGGCCCTGTGACGCGTTACCCCGCCATTGTCTCGTGAGACCCCGCTGCTCCCGAGGTGTCCTCCCCCTCAGTTTTCCCTGAAGATCCGGATCCCCGGGCGGCTCCGCAGACACAGCGCGGATGCGGTGCCAGTGCTTCCCGCCGCCAGTCCAGCAGGGGGAGGGAGGTCTCCCAGCGGATGCCCGTGGTCAGCGGCAGCTCACCGTCGAGGAAGGAGAGCGCATGCGCGGCGGTCAGCCCGGCCACGGTGGACGCGAGCGCCAGATCGCAGGCGGGCACCGGAATCCGGCGGCCGCCCGAACGCCACTGCGCCAGCAGCCTCGGCCAACCCGGGTCGCGGTCCGTGCGCCCCAGCTCCAGACAGCCCGCGCAGGCCGTCCCGCCGGGCAGCACCAGCGGACCCACCACCCCCGTCGCCTCGACCACCCCCGCATACAGATGGGGAACCCCGCCCTCGACCCAGTCGGCCGCCGCCCCCGGATCGGGCGCATAGGCACCCAGCCCGTCCCGGGGACAGACCAGCACCAGAGAGAGCCCCGGATCCCCGGCCGCCCCCGCACCTGCCCCCACGCCCGCACCCGCGGCCGAACGGGGCGGCCGCTGCGGGGCGCTGCGGCGCACCAGACCCCGGGCGGCCGGCTCACGGCGCTCACCGATCGCCCCGGCGGGCAGACCACCGGGCGTCACATCCCCCGGCTCGACGCAGCCCCCGTCCAGAACGTCGACCCGGCCCACCCCCGCCGCGGACAGCAGCGCCGCGACGGACGCGCCCACCCGTCCCGCGCCGCGCACCTGGACCCGTATGCCCCGCCGGGCCGCGAGCCGCCGCATTCCGCCGCCCGGCTCGCGGTCGACGACCGACAGGGCGGCCGCGTCCGGCCGCAGCCGGTCGAGGACATCGGCCCGGCTGCGCAGTGCCTCGGCCGCGGGGCCGCCGCAGGTCGCGTCGTCGATCAGGCCCGCTGCCGCGAGCCGGCGCACCAGAGTCCCGGCCAGACCGTCCGGCAGCCCCATCGCCCGCGCCTGCGCGTCCAGCAGCTCCAGCCCCCGGGTCCCGTCGAGAAGCTCCAGCAAGGAGCCGGTCGCCGTGTCCACCGGGCCGATCGACACCGCATGCGCGGGCGTCACCCCGAACTGAATCGTCTGCCGCTCCCGCCAGGCCCGCCGTAAGGCAGGTTTCACCATCGGATGCATGCGGATTCCCCCGTTTCGGTCTCCGGCGGCTCCGGCGCGGCGCCCGCGCCGTCCGCGGTGAGATCAGAATGCCCGGCGGTACCGGGCGGCGGAAAAAGTTGTCCACAGGGCCGGGGTATTAGTCGTTCAAATGGTGCAGCCGTGGGGTGGTTCATGGAGCGGTTCAGCGGAGAACCGACGCGGAGCCGGTGCTTCGGGGGCATTCAGCGGGTAACGTCGTGGCGTGTCCGCCGAATCTTCTTCCCGTATCGCCGGGCGGACTCCGCCGCGTGGCGGGGATAGCCCGCGGCGTACCGCGGTCGGCCGTGTTCCCCGAGGCGCGGGGACGAGCGCGGTCGAGGTCCGCAGGAGCGCCCGCCGCAGCCGGACCGTCTCCGCCTACCGCGAGGGCGACCGTACGATCGTGCTGATCCCCGCCCGGATGTCGGAGGCCGAGGAGCGGCGCTGGGTCGGAGTGATGCTCGACAAGCTCGCCGCGCAGGAGAGCAGGCGCATCCTCGGCGACGGTGAACTCGCCGCCCGCGCCGAACGCCTCTCCGACCAGTACTTCGACGGCCGGGCCCGGCCCGCTTCCGTGCGCTGGGTGACGAACCAGAACACCCGCTGGGGCTCCTGCACCCCCGCCGAGGGCAGCATCCGGCTCTCCCACCGCCTCCAGGGCATGCCCGAGTACGTCGTCGACTACGTCCTCGTCCACGAGCTGGCGCATCTGCTCGTCCCCGGACACGGCCCCCGCTTCTGGCGGCTGCTGGAGGCGTATCCGCGCACCGAGCGGGCCCGCGGCTATCTCGAAGGCGTCGTCGCCGCTCAACGTCTGCCCCAGCTGCACCCGGAGCCCCAGGACTGACACCCGGCGAGCGGCCCGCCGGGGTCCGCCGGGGTCCGCCGGGGGCCGCAGGGGTCCACCCTGAGCCTGCCGTGTGCCCGCCGCCCGCCCGCCGACGCTCCGCCGGGGGTCCCGCCGCCGATCCCGTCCGTCCGTTACCCGGGGAACGCGCCGGTATCACCGAACGTTGATCAGCATGTATCGAATGTGTCCCGGGGTGGCTTCAACCCTTGGCCGGATCCAGTAGGCAGCCGTTAGCCTGGCGCGACGCATTCGTAGTTTTTTCGGGATGGGGGACGGTCGTTACGCATGGCCAGGGAATTCCAACGCGGCCACAAGGCCAAGATCAGTGATCTCACTGCGGGTACGGATCTGTACGTCGGCGTATCCATCGCCGCCCCCGGTCTGACCTTCGACATCAGTTGCTTCGGACTGGACGCCGCCGAGAAACTCTCCGACGACCGGTACTTCGTCTTCTTCAACCAGCCGAAGTCGCCCGAAGAGTCCATCCAGCTGCTCGGCGCCCAGTCCGGGGACACGGAATCCTTCCGGGTGACCCTGGACCGTATTCCGGCGCACATCACCAGGCTCAGCTTCACCGCCACCATCGACGGCGGCGGGCAGATGTCGCAGATCGGACCGGGCTACCTCCGGATCGTGGCCGGTGGCGAGGAGGTCGCCCGCTATCCCTTCACGGGAGCGGAGTTCAGCACCGAGCGCGCGGTCATGCTGGCCGATTTCTATCTCAAGGACGTCTGGCGGTTCGCCGCCGTCGGCCAGGGCTTCGACGGCGGTCTGGACGCGCTGCTGCGGAACTTCGGCGGCGAGGTCGCCGAGGACCAGCCGGCCGCCGCAGCGCCGCCCCAGGCTCCTGCCGCGCCCCCGGCCCCCGCGCCCGCGTTCGCCGCGCCGCCCCCGCTCCAGCCGGTGGCGCAGCCGCCCCAGGCGTACGCCCCTCAGGTCACCCCGGCTCCCCAGGTGCCGCAGCCCCCGCAGCCCGCGCCCGCGTTCGGCGGGCCCGTCGCGGCGCCCGTTCCTCCGCCGGTCGCGGCCCCGGTCGCCCCGCCCGCGGCGCCGATGCCCCCCGGCGCCGTACCACCGCCCGTCCAGCCGCCGTTCGGCCAGGTACCGGGGCAGATTCCCGGCCAGGCTCCCGGGCAGGCCCCGGGGCAGCCGCCGTTCGGACAGGTCCCCGGCGGGCTGCCCGGTATGGCCCCGCCGCCGGGCGCCGGTGCCGTCCCCTTCACCCAGCAGGCTCCCTTC
This sequence comes from Streptomyces tsukubensis, assembly GCF_003932715.1. Taxonomy (NCBI): domain Bacteria; kingdom Bacillati; phylum Actinomycetota; class Actinomycetes; order Kitasatosporales; family Streptomycetaceae; genus Streptomyces; species Streptomyces tsukubensis. Next base: position 5,436,250 of record NZ_CP020700.1, read on the forward strand.
GCGTACGGACAGACCGGCGTCCAGGGACAGCCCGCCGGTATCCCGCAGGGCGTGCCCGCCGCGGGCCCCGGGCTGAACGCCGCCCTCCAGGCCTACCGGGAGACCCCCACGGGGCAGCGCTGGACCCCGCAGAACCAGCACCTCATGCGCGTCGACGTCGCCATGGGCGGCACCGGCATCCTCGCCCGCAGCGGCAGCATGGTGATGTACCAAGGAAAGATCGACTTCAGCCATAAGAGCGGCGGCTTCACCGGCCGGATCGTCGGCAACGCCACCGGCCAGGAGATGCAGCTCATGCGCTGCACCGGACGCGGCCAGGTCTTCCTCGCCGAGGACAACGCCCATCTGCACCCCATCGAACTCCAGGGCGACGCCATCTGCGTCTCCGCCGAGAACGTCCTCGCGTTCGACGAGTCCCTGCAGTACGAGGTCCGCCGTATCGAAGGCCACGGCATCCCCGGCGGGGTGCTGTTCACCCTCCAGTTCCAGGGCACCGGCACCGTCGTCGTCAAAACGCACGGCACGCCCGTCGTCCTCCCGGTGAACAACGCCACCTTCGCCGACACCAACGCGATCGTGGCCTGGTCCGCGGCCTCCCAGGTGAAACTCGCGTCCCAGGTGCGGCTGCGCCGCAACTCCTACCCCGGGCACAGCGGCGAGACCGTCAACCTCCAGTTCCGGGGCGCCCCCGGCAACTTCATCGTCGTCCAGCCCTACGAGGTCTGAGGGAGCCCGGATCCATGAACCAGCAACTCGCGGGCTACGCCCCGACCCCCCTCGCGGCCCGGATGGAGAACCACGGCCGCACCATGCTCAAGGTGGCCATGGCCACCGGCCACGATCTGTACGCCCGCACCGGCTCCATGATCGCCTACGAGGGCTTCGTCCAGTACGAGGCCAACCCGCCCTCCGCACAGCAGGCCCTGACACAGTGGGCGACCGGCGAAGGCGCCCCGATCATGCGCTGTCACGGCGACGGCGTTCTCTACCTCGCCGACTACGGCGCCGATGTCGTCGTCATCTATCTGAACAACGACTCCCTCTCGGTCAACGGCTCCAACGTGCTCGCCTTCGACGCCCACCTCCAGTGGAGCGTCCAGAAGGTCAAGGGCATGGCCAAGCTCGCCGGAACCGGCCTGTGGAACGTGGAGATCGCGGGCACCGGCTGGGTCGCCCTGACCTCCCGCGGCACCCCGATCGTCGTCGACTGCGGCCGCGGCCAGGACGAGACCTATGTCGACCCGGACGCCCTCGTCGCCTGGTCACCGCATCTGAAGGTGAAGGCGAAGCGGAGCATGAAGGCCGGAGCCCTCATCGGGCGCGGCACCGGCGAGGCGTACCAGATGGCCTTCTCCGGGGAGGGCATCGTCGTCGTCCAGCCCAGCGAGGACAACACCGACCGGCTGCGGATCCGGGGCTGAGGGGGAGCGGGAAACATCATGCAGAGCCCACTTTTCACCTATGGCGAGCAGCAGACCCAGGAACGCTTCGCCGTCCAGAACCCGCAGTTGCTGCGGATCACCCTCAAGGGCAACGACGACATCCTCGCCCGCAAGGGCGCCATGGTCGCGTACCAGGGGCTGATCGACTTCGACGGCGAGTACCAGAGCACCAGCGAACGCCGTAAGCGCGAGCGGACCGGGGAGGGCCTCGACCTGATGCGCTGCTCCGGCCAGGGCACGGTCTACTTCGCCAATCTCGCCCAGTTCATCCATGTCGTGGACATCGACAGCGGCGGGCTGACCGTCGACAGCGCCTATGTCCTCGCGCTCGACCCCGCGCTGCATACGGAGACCCTCGCGGTGGACAGCGAGTACGGGATCTCCGGCTCCGGCAAGTACCAGCTGAACATCACCGGCCAGGGCAAGGTCGCCCTGATGACCTCGGGGCAGCCGCTGATGCTCCCGGTGACCCCGCAGACCTCGGTGAACGTCGACTCCGATGCCATCGTGGCCTGGTCGACCCAGCTGCGCGTGCAGATGGAGGCGCCCACGACCTCCACCAGCGTCCGCACCCGCCGCGGCAGCACCGGAGAGGGCTGGGAGCTGAGCTTCCTCGGCCAGGGCTTCGTCCTGGTGCAGCCCAGCGAGGTGATGCCGCCGCAGAACGCGCAGATCGGCGAGGGGGTACGGGGCCAGTTCGGCGCCGACGGACGCAACCGCAACAACGCCTGGAGCTGACCGGGCACCGCCGGATCCGGTCCGCCGGATCCGGTCCCGCCACCGGCACGAGTGCCCGTGGCACCGGCACAAACAAGGGCGCCTGTGGTTCCGGGGAATCCCCCGGAACCACAGGCGCCCCTGTATCCCATGACCGTCGTACGGCCGCCGGGGCGCGGCCGGGTCCGCTACAGCGCGGCCCGGGTCCGTTCCAGCAGCCGTACAACGGAGGTGTCCGCGACCCCCGCCACCTCGTCGTAACCGAACCAGCGCAGGTCGAGCGACTCCTCGCTGATCCGGGCCGCCGCGCCCGCCGGGGCCAGCGCCGCGTACTGCACATCCAGATGCCAGTGGCACGGCGCCGGAATCGGATGCCGGTCCAGCCGCACCGGCTCCGCGGCACCGGCCGGCAGCAGCGTCAGCCCGGCGATGCCCGACTCCTCCGTGGCCTCCCGCAGCGCCGCGGCGGCCAGCGTCGGATCGCCCGGCTCGCAGTGGCCGCCCATCTGGAGCCACATGCCCAGCTTGCGGTGGAGGGTCAGCAGCACCCGCTCCCGCTCCGGATCCACGACCAGGGCGCTCGCCGTCAGATGCCCCGCCCCGCAGGCCTTCCACATACCGTCCGGGTGGGCGGTCAGATGGTCCAGATAGCGCTGCCGCAGCTCCTCCTGCCCCGGGTCGCCCCCGTCCCGGTAGGCCTTCAGTACGAGAACGGCGTCGTCGTGCAGGCTCACCGGCCCGAATCCTCCGGACCCGTCCCCGGCGCGCCCTTCCCGCCGTCACCGTCGGAGCCGCCGTCGCCGCTCTCGGTAGCAGGCCCGTCGGTGTCCTTGGTGCCTGTGGAGCTGTCGGGGCGGTCTTCGCCGCGCTCGCCGGACGCGGCCTCGCCCAGTATCCGGTCCAGCTCCGAGAAGTCGAGCTGCTCCCGGTGGACGAAACCGTCCGGGTCGTCGAGGTCGGTGGCCGTCGGCAGCATGTCCGGGTGCTCCCAGAGCGCGTCGCGCCCGTCCACCCCGCGGGCGTCCGTCAGCGAGGCCCACAGCCGCGAGGCGTCCCGCAGCCGGCGCGGCCGCAGCTGGAGCCCGATCAGCGTGGCGAACGTCTGCTCCGCAGGACCGCCCGAAGCCCGCCGCCGCCGCAGGGTCTCCCGCAGCGCGGAAGCGAAGGTCAGCCGGCTCGACGCGGCCTCGTGCACCACCGCGTCCACCCAGCCCTCGACCAGCGCCAGGGCCGTCTCCAGCCGGGCCAGCGCCGCCTTCTGCTGGGGGCTGTCCTCCGGCTGGAACATGCCCTGCTGGAGAGCCTCCTGCAGCTGCTCGGGATGCGTCGGGTCGAACTGCCCGACGACGTCCTCCAGCTTCGACGTGTCGACCGTGATCCCGCGGGCGTACCCCTCGACGGCACCGAAGAGATGCGAGCGCAGCCACGGCACATGCGCGAAGAGCCGCTGGTGGGCCGCTTCGCGGAGGGCCAGATAGAGCCGCACCTCGTCCTTCGGGACACCGAGGTCCTTGCCGAGCGCCTCCACGTTCAGCGGGAGGAGCGCGGCCTTCCCGGCCGGGCCCAGCGGCAGGCCGATATCCGTGGAGCCGACGACCTCACCCGCCAGCACCCCCATCGCCTGCCCGATCTGCTGCCCGAACATCGCGCCGCCCATGGAGCGCATCATGCCGATCAGCGGGCCCGCCATGGCCTGCATCTCCTCGGGCAGCACCCCGCCCATGGCCGTGCCGACCCGCTCGGCGACCGGGTCGACCAGCTGCTTCCAGGCCGGAAGCGTCGCCTCCACCCACTCGGCCCGGCTCCAGGCCACGGCCGTGCTCGCGCCGGACGGCAGGGATGTCACCCCGTCCAGCCAGACGTCGGCCAGCCGCAGCGCCTCCTCCACCGCCGTACGGTCGGCGGGGCCGACGGAGGCGTCCTTCACTCCGTCCGCCGTCCCCTGGGAGACGGTCTGGCGGGCGATCTGCTTGGCCATGTCCCAGTTCACCGGGCCGCCCTCGTAGCTCAGCATCTGGCCGAGCTGCTGGAAGGCCGCACCCAGGTCCTGGGGGTCGAAGGACCCGAACATGGAGGCGAAGGGATTGTCCCCGGCGCCCCCCTGCCCCGGCCCGAAACCGAAGGGGTTCTGTGGATTCTGCGGGGACGAACCGCCGGCGCCGCTGCCACCGCCCGCGGGGTCCTTCTTCCTGCCCTCGTCGCCGTCCTCCGGCTCCTCCGGCGGAAGGCCGAATCCGAATGGGGTGTCACTCACGGGTTTCCTCGGCTCGTAGGGCCGCCGGCGCCCGGCCGGCGGCGAATGCCCTCACAACACCACCCAGCGTAGACATCCCGGCCCGCATCCGGGCTCGGTGCTCCGCCTGCTCGGGGCCTGGGGCAGGATGGATGCCACCTGGTCCGTACGCGTCATCACCGTACGTACTGAAGACAACCGCTGGAGACGCCTGGTGAGTTCCCCAGATCCGCAGGTTCGCGGAGCGCGAAACCGCTCAACCCCGACCCCCGGCGACGGAGCCGCGGGCCGCGGACCCGTCGTCGCGGTCACCGGCGCCGCCACCGGCATCGGTGAGCTGCTCGCCCGGCAGCTGGCCGAATCCGACGAGGTCGGACGGGTCGTCGCGATCGACGAACGCCGGGGCGAGGTGCCCGGGGCACAGTGGCACGTCCTCGACGTCCGCGATCCGGCCATCGCCGAGAAACTGCGAGGCGCCGACGTCGTGGTGCACCTCGCGCTCGACCTCGACCTGGAGTCCGACTCCGCGGCCCGTACCGCGTACAACGTACGCGGCACCCAGACGGTCCTCACGGCGGCCGCGGCCGCCGGAGTGCGCCGGGTGGTGCTCTGCACCTCGGCCATGGTCTACGGAGCGCATCCCGACAACGACGTTCCGCTGTCGGAGGACGCCGAACTGCGGGCCACCGCGGAGGCCACCGGCGTCGGCGACCTGCTGGAGATCGAACACCTGGCCCGCCGGGCGCCCCGCGCGCACCCCGGGCTGAATGTGACCGTGGTGCGCCCCGCGGTCCTGGTCGGCGGCACCGACACCGCCCTGACCCGCTACTTCGAGTCCCCGCGGCTGCTCGTCGTCGCCGGATCCCGCCCCACCTGGCAGTTCTGCCATGTGGAGGACCTGGTCAGCGCACTGGAGTACGCGGCCCTGGAGAAGGTCGACGGCGAGCTGGCCGTCGGCTGCGACGGGTGGCTCGAACAGGAGGAGGTCGAGGAGCTGACCGGCATCCGGCGGATGGAACTGCCGTCGGCGATCGCCCTCGGCGCCGCCGCACGGCTGCACCGGATCGGCGTCACGCCCTCCCCGGCCGGTGACCTCGCGTACACGATGCATCCCTGGGTGGTCAGCATCGGCAGGCTCCACGACGCCGGATGGCGGCCCCGGTGGACCAACGAGGAGGTGCTCGCCGCGCTCCTGGAGGAGGTCGCGGGCCGTCACACGGTCGCCGGGCGCAGGCTGGGCCGGAAGGACGCCGCGGCGGCCGGTGCGGCCGGTGCGACGGTCGCCCTGCTCGGTACGGCAGCACTGGTCCGCCGCGCCCGCAAGGCCCGCCGCCGGATCTGAACCCCTCGGGGCGCGGGCTCCCGCCCGGTACGGCGCGCGAAGGCGCTCGTACCGTGCGGGGCGCCCGCACCGCGCGCGAGCCGCGGGCCCGCTGTCCGGCCGCGGGGCGTGCGGCGGGGTATGCCGCAGGGGGTACGGCGGTGGTCCGGCCGGGACGGCGTACGGCACGATGTGGCCATGACGATCAGGCACGACCACCCCGGTGAGCGGGCGGCCCACGACCCGCTGCGGCTCCTCGCCGTCAAGGACGCCCCCCTCTCCGTCGACGAGGTCTTCGCCGCCGTCGGTGACCCCGCCGCGGGCGGTACGGCGCTCTTCGTCGGCACGGTCCGCAACCACGACGCCGGTTCCGACGTCGACGCCCTCGGCTACTCCTGCCACCCCACCGCCGAGGCCGAGCTGCGGCGGGTCGCCGAGAAGATCGCCGCGGACTTCCCGGTCCGCGCCCTGGCCGCGGTCCACCGGGTCGGGGACCTCGCGGTCGGCGATATCGCGGTGATCGTCGCCGTCTCCTGCCCCCACCGGGCCGAGGCCTTCGAGGCCTGCCGCAGGCTGATCGACGACCTCAAGCGCGAGGTGCCGATCTGGAAGCACCAGACGTTCTCCGACGGCACCGAGGAGTGGGTCGGCGCCTGACCCCGCCCGGGACCGTGTTCGGACGCGCGGTACGGCCGCCGGTACGCCTCCGACCGGCCGTCCGCCGATTTGCGTAACCGGGCCCCTGCCACGAGCGTTGAACCGGTGAACGATTAATCTGTTGATCACTCAGCCGGACCCGCCCGTGAGGCGTGCTCCCGGCCGGTTCATTCACGGGGTAGGGAGGCCACGATGGCGGCACTCGCGTGGTTGCTGATTCCGCTGTTCGCTGCCGTCGGCGCCGCGATATGGGGCGGCTGGGCGTCACGGAACCGGACCACCGGGGACGTCGCCGAACTCGCCGGGTACGCGCGGTTCCGCGACGCGATGGAGAAGACCGGCTCCGCGGGCCCCCCGAGCAGCTAGGCCCTCACGGCCCGGTCCGCCGGAGCGCACGCCGGGGCCGGAGGGAGCCTTCACGCCCCTCGCGGGGACTCCGCGCCGCTCCCGTACGGAAGCCTCCGACCGCCCCCGTACGGACCGGCCCGAACGGCGCGCCGACGGTCCTGTCCCGTACTGTCGTTCCATGCCACGCCGCACCGCGACGATGCTCGCATCCACGCTGATCGCCGTCGCGCTGCTCTGCGCGGGGATCCTGATTCCGGTGAAGTACGCGGAGATGTCACCGGGACCCACGGTCAACACCCTCGGCGAGGCCGGTGGCGAACCGGTTCTGCGGATCGACGGCCGCAAGACCTACCCGGCGTCCGGACACCTCAACATGACCACGGTCCGGGTCACCGGCGCCGACTACCGGATGAATCTGGTCGAGGCCGTCCACGGCTGGCTGGCCCACGACAACGTCGTCGTCCCGCACGACACGCTCTACCCCGACGGGCAGACCGAGGAGCAGTCCACCCAGGAGAACGCCGAGGAGTTCAGCCAGTCCCAGGAGAGCGCCAAGGTCGCCGCCCTGAAGCAGCTGAAGATCCCCGTCACCTCGCGGGTCGTGGTCGCCACGGTCGTCAAGGACACCCCCGCCGAGGACCGGCTGCACGCCGGCGATGTGATCAAGGCCGTCGACGGTACGGCGGTCAAGGAGCCCGGGGACGTGGCCAAGCTGGTCACCAAGCGCCGGCCCGGCCAGGACGTCGTCTTCACCATCGTCCCGGCGAAGGAGGCGGCCGCGGCGGAGAAGGCGGGCCGGGAGCCCACGGCGACCGAGGACATCACCCTCACCACGGCCAAGGCCGAGGGCGCCGACCGGGCGATCGTCGGCATCCAGGCCGGAACCGACCACACCTTCCCGTTCACCATCGACATCAACCTCGCCGATGTGGGCGGCCCCAGCGCCGGGCTGATGTTCGCCCTCGGCATCGTCGACAAGCTCACCCCCGGCGATATGACGGGCGGGAAGTTCGTCGCGGGCACCGGCACCATCGACGACGCCGGGCGGGTCGGGCCGATCGGCGGCATCGCCATGAAGCTCGTCGGCGCCCGGGCCGCCGGTGCCCAGTACTTCCTCACCCCCGCCGACAACTGCGCGACGGCGGCCGAGGACATCCCCAAGGGACTGACGCTGGTGAAGGTCGACACCATCGCCGACGCCGCCAAGTCCCTGGAGAAGATCAAATCCGGTGACCGTACGGGCCTGCCGTCCTGCACCAAGAGCTGACGCACCCCACCGTACGGACGACGGAGGTACGGGTAGGGGACGGGTACGGCTCCGGGGCACGGCGTACGGCCGCGTCCCCCGGTAGCCCCCGGTACGGCCTCAGTACGCCCCCGTACGTACGACCGTGCAGCGGCGGGGGAGCCCCCGCGCCCCACCCGCCGCCCGCGTCCGCCGTTACGCCTCGAAGGTCGCCGCCAGCGCCTCCGACAGCCCCGGCACCAGGTCCCGGCCGGTGAGCACATCGGTGGCCGAGTCCTTCTCGCGCAGCCGCAGCGCCGACTCCCGCGCCCCGTCCCGCAGCACGGCCACGGTCATCCGGACCTCCTGCCGGTCCGGGTGCTTCGCCACCCAGCGGGCGAGGGCCGCCTCGTCCAGATTCTTCGGAACGGCCGTCTCCGCCGACGGGGGCAGCATCTGGCGCTCCACCGTCAGGGCGCAGCCCGCCACCGCGCCGGGCCAGGCGATCGTGGCGAGGAACTCGTCGAGCGCGGTGCCCGCCGGGATCTCGTCCTGCTCGACCGGCGTCAGCGGCGACGCCGCGTCGTCGTCGCCTTCGATGCCGAGCTGCTCGGCCAGCGCGGGCTCCTGGGCGCGCAGGGCGGCGGTGTCGACCAGGGCGAAGAGCCGCGCGGGCTGGTCCCAGCCGAGCGTGGCCGCGTACTCGTCGATCTCCAGGACGGCCCGGGTCAGCGGGCTCGCGGCGATCGGTCCCGGCGAGGAGGGCGAGACGGGGGAAGCGGAGGAGGATTCATTGGACATGGTTCCTATCCTGCCCCGTCGGCGCCGCCCGGCGGGAACCGGCCGGTCCGGTCGGCCGCCGCTGCCGCGCCCGCGGCGGCCCGTCCGTCCGGGCCTCAGGGGCCCCTGGGGACCGGTCCCGGCAGCGGGATACGAAACGGCAACGAACCGGACACGGGTGGACGACCGGATCGGGCCGGATCGGGACCCCGTGACGGGAACTAGGTAAAGCCTCAGTAAGTTGCATCAAGGGGCTCTACGATCGCGGGGCCCGCTTGACACGGCCGCCCGGTACCCGTCCGGGCGGTCATACGATCGCAAACTTCGAGGTGCGCACGTTGGCTTTCCAGATGCCGGACCGCGGCGGAGGCCCCCCGACCGGGCCACGGATCAGGGTGGGACGGCCGTCCCGGCGTGTTCGCACCCTGCTGATGACACTGGGCGTGCTGGCGGTGCTGGCGATGGCGTTCGTCATGTTCGCCGGGTTCTGGACCGACTGGCTGTGGTACCGCTCCGTCGAGTACTCGTCGGTGTTCACCAAGACCCTCTGGACGAAGATCGGCCTCTTCGCCGTCTTCGGACTTCTGATGGCGACCGTCGTGGGCCTGAACATCTGGCTTGCGCACCGGCTCCGGCCGCCGCTCAGCGCGATGTCGCTGGAGCAGCAGAGCCTCGACCGGTACCGGATGGGCATCGCCCCGTACAAGAAGTGGGTGCTCCTCTCGGTCACCGCGCTGGTCGGGCTGATCGCCGGAGCGTCCGCCACCGGCCAGTGGAAGACCTGGCTCCAGTGGGTCAATGGGGTGTCGTTCGGCGAGAAGGACCCCCAGTTCGGGATGGACGTGTCGTTCTACGCGTTCGACCTCCCCTGGTACCGCTTCCTCCTCGGCTTCGGCTTCGCGGCCGTCGTGCTGTCGCTGATCGCCGCCGCGCTGACCCACTATCTGTACGGCGGGCTGCGCATCACCAGCCCCGGCGCCCGGGCCACCGCCGCCGCCACCGGCCACCTCTCGGTGCTGCTCGGCGTCTTCGTCTCGCTGAAGGCGGTGGCCTACTGGCTGGACCGCTACGGTCTGGCCGTGAAGTCCAGCGACTTCAAGGCGACCGGCAACTGGACGGGCCTGCGGTACGTCGACGCCAACGCCTACCTTCCGGCGAAGACGATCCTGTTCTGCATCGCGGTGATCTGTGCGGTGCTCTTCTTCGCCACGCTCTGGCGGCGGACCTGGCAGCTGCCCGTCATCGGCTTCGGCCTGATGGTGCTCTCGGCGATCCTGATCGGCGGGCTGTACCCGGCGATCGTGCAGAAGTTCCAGGTCCAGCCGAACGAGCAGGCCAAGGAGGCGCCGTACATCCAGAAGAACATCGACGCCACCCGTAAGGCATACGGCATCGACCAGGCCAAGCCCGAGGACTATCCGGGCCGGGTGACCGACCAGAGCCGCCGTGCCCAGCAGCGGGCCGACGCCGATACGGCGGCCAGCTACCGCGTGGTCGACTCCAACGTGGTGTCGCCCGCGTTCCAGCAGCTCCAGCAGGAGCGCAAGTACTACCAGTTCCCGACGACCCTGGACGTCGACCGCTATCCGGGCCCCGACGGCAAGCCGCAGGACACCGTGATCGGTCTGCGCGAGCTGAACATCGAGGGCATTCCGAAGCGGAACTGGATCAACGACCACTTCACCTACACCCATGGCTACGGCGCGATCGCGGCCAAGGGCACCAGTGTGGTCACCGACGCCGCCAAGGGCACGGTCGGCTCGCCCGACTTCACCGAGTCCGGCATGCCCACCAAGGGCACGCTCGTCGGCAAGGGCTCCTACGAGCAGCGGATCTACTACGGCGAGAAGACGCAGCAGTACTCCATCGTCGGCGGCCCGCAGAAGGAGCTGGACTACGAGGCGGCCAGCGGCGACACGAAGTACACCAGCTTCAAGGGCAAGGGCGGCGTCAGCCTCTCCAGCACCCTGAACCGCGCCGCGTACGCGGTGGCCTTCGGTGAACCGCAGATCCTCTACTCGGGCGCCGTGGGCGAGGGCTCGAAGATCCTCTACAACCGGACGCCGAAGGAGCGCGTCGAGGCCGTCGCGCCCTGGCTGACGATCGACGGCGACGCCTATCCGGCGGTCGTCGACGGCCGGATCCAGTGGATCATCGACGCCTATACGACGACGAACGGCTATCCGTACGCCTCCCGGACCACCCTGGGCGACACCACCACCGACTCGACGACCACCAGTCAGCGAGCGGTCGTCGCCCAGCAGAACCAGGTCAACTACATCCGGAACTCGGTCAAGGCCACCGTCGACGCCTATGACGGCACGGTCAAGCTGTACCAGTGGGACACCAAGGACCCGGTGCTGAAGACCTGGATGAAGGCCTTCCCGGGGACGGTGAAGAAGAAGAGTGAGATCAGCCCCGAGCTGAAGTCGCATCTGCGGTACCCGCAGGACATGTTCAAGGTCCAGCGCGAGCTGCTGACCCGGTACCACGTCACCGAGCCCGACCAGTTCTACAGCGGCTCGGACGCCTGGCAGGTGCCGGACGACCCGACGAACAAGAAGGAAGCCAGCGCGGTTCCGCCGTACTACCTGAGCCTGAAGATGCCGGGCGACAAGGAACAGAAGTTCTCGCTGACGACGACGTTCACTCCGAACGGGCGGCCCAATCTGGGCGCCTATATGGCCGTGGACGCCGATGCCAACAGCCCCGGATACGGGACGATAAGGCTGCTGAGAGTCACCGAGACGGTCCAGGGTCCCTCGCAGGTCCAGAGCGAGCTCAACGGTGTCGAGGAAGTGGCGACCTTCGTCCGCGACCTCAGAGGCACCGACTCGGACATCGAGTACGGCAATCTGCTGACGATCCCCCTGGACGGCGGGTTCCTGTACGTCGAGCCGGTGTACGCCCGCGGTGGCAGCGCGAACTATCCGCTGCTGAAGAAGGTGGCCGCGGCGTACGGCGGGGGTAAGCCGGTCTTCAAGGACAGCCTCTCGCAGGCGCTGGACGCGGCCTTCGAGCAGCCGGTCAAGGAGCCGACGACCCCGCCGGCCGAACAGCCGCCGGGCACCCAGCCACCGACCACGCCGACTCCGCCGACCACGCCGTCGACCCCGCCGGCGACGGGTGACGCCGCGGTGAAGGAGGCCATCCAGAACGTCCTCAAGGCCCATGCCGAGGTCGACGCGGCCCTGAAGAAGGACCCGACCGACCGTGAGGCGGTCGGCCGTGCCGAGGACCAGCTGGATGCGGCGCTGGACCGGCTGGCCCAGCTCCAGGGCAACGGTTCCGGTTCGTCGTCGAAGCCACCGGCGGAGACGAAGAGCCCACCGACGTCCACCTAGGGAATGGGGCCCGGTCCACCTCCGGGTGGACCGGGCCCTGACCCGTTCGGGCAGGTCATGCCCTGCGTCTGATAGTGTTCGGACATACCGACGCGGGGTGGAGCAGCTCGGTAGCTCGCTGGGCTCATAACCCAGAGGTCGCAGGTTCAAATCCTGTCCCCGCTACTGAATCACCGAGGGCCCGGATCCATTGAGGATCCGGGCCCTCGGTGTGCGTATTGATGTTCGCAAGGCTGAGACACGACCCACAGCGGAAGGGGGAACCGCGCGCCGTGCCCGGGGAGTTCAGCAGATAAGTGTTTGACTTATCTCTCTGTGGGCATGTCGACAAAACGCTGAAGTGACCTCACCCACTGCGGTATACCGGGTGTGAGCGGGTTGCGGGTGGTGCGACGATGGAATTTATGGGGGACAGGGCGACTCTGTTGGAGACCGGGCGGTTTGTACGGCGAGATGCCGGTACGGCGGCGCAAGCGCTGAATGCGGCGCCCTCGGCCGCCGTCGCGGATCTCGCACGTCTCACCGCCGGTATCAACCCGGGCGCGGGTGCGGGCACCATCGCCGGATCCGGGCCCCGGACAGTCGGCGGCCCGGTCGGCGGCCCGGCCGGAGGGCTCTCGCCGAGGCCAAGATCCGGAGCAATTGATTCCCGTACGACATCTGGTGCGGTTGAGGCTGCCGGTGCCAGTGTGGACGCCGTGGAGACGGCCGGAGCGGAGGCGCGGCACCGCCGCGCGGCCGACGCCGGCGATCCTGCCGCCATGAGCATGCTCGGTTCGATGCTGCTGCGCCGGGGCGATCTCGAAGGTGCCGAGCCCTATCTGCGCGGTGCCACCGCCGCCGGTGACCGGGCCGCGGCCAACAACCTCGGTGTTCTGCTCCATCAGCGCGGCCATCCGGAGGAGGCGGCCGGCTGGTGGCGGATCGCCGCCGTCGCCGGGTCCGCCGCCGCGGCGCACGCCCTCGGGCGCCACTTCCGGGAGCGCGGCGACGAGCCGGCCGCCGAGTACTGGCTGCGCCAGTCCGCGGAGCAGGGCCACGCCCTGGGTGCGTACGCCCTCGCGGAACTGCTGGAGCACCGCAGCGATGTGGGTGCCGAGCGCTGGCTGCGGGCCGCGGCCGAGCAGGGCCACCGGGAGGCCTCGTACCGTCTCGCGCGGATGCTCGACCTCCGGGCCGCGGACGAGGCCGCCCACCCCGGGAGCGCGCCCCGCGGCGGCGGGAAGGGCCCCGACACCGGTACCGGTGCCCGGGCCCTGTCCGCGCTGGACGAGGCCGCCCAGTGGTACCGGCAGGCCGCCGCCAGGGGCCATCGGCGGGCCGCGCTGCATCTGGGCGGGATCCTGGAGAAGCGCGGCGAGCTGAAGGAGGCCGGCCGCTGGTATCTGACCTCCGCCAAGGACGGCGAGACCAAGGCCGCCTGCGCCCTCGGCTTTCTGCTGCGGGACGCGGGCGACGAGGAGAGCGCCGCGATCTGGTGGCTGCGGGCCGCGCAGGAGGGCGACGGCAACGCGGCCAACGCCCTGGGCGCGCTGCACGCGGCCCGCGGCGAGCCCCAGACGGCGGAGCGCTGGTACCGGGCCGCGATGAGCGCGGGCGACGTCAACGGCGCCTACAACCTGGGGCTGCTCTGTACCGCCCAGGACCGTACGGCCCAGGCCGAGCAGTGGTATCGCAACGCCGCCTACGCGGGGCACCGGGAGGCCGCCAACGCGCTGGCCGTCCTGCTGCTCCAGGCCGGGGACCCCGTCGGCGCCGAGCCGTGGTTCTCCAAGGCCGCCGAGGCCGGCAGCGTGGACGCGGCCTTCAACCTGGGCATCCTCTACGTCGGCCGGGACGACGACCACACCGCTCTGAAGTGGTACGAGCGCGCGGCCGCCGCCGGGCATACGGAGGCCGCGCTGCAGGTCGGCATAGCCCGGCTGCGCGACGGCGACGAGCAGACCGCCGAGCGCCATCTGCGCTGTGCTGCGGGCGGCGGCAGTGCGGAGGCGGCCTTCCGCCTTGCGACCCTGCTGGACGCCCGGCAGCCGCCGCCCGGTCCGCCCGCGCTGGGTGAGACGACGGCGGAGAAGACCGAGTGCGAGGAGTGGTACGAGCGGGCCGCCGAGCAGGGGCACCGCCGTGCCCAGGTGCGGGTCGGCATGCTGGCGGCGGCGCGCGGGGACGTGACCGGCGCGGCCCGCTGGTACCGGGAGGCGGCGGATGCGGGCAGCCGCAACGGCGCGTTCAATCTGGGGCTGCTGCTGGCCCGGGACGGCAATGAGCGCGAGGCTGCGCTCTGGTGGAGCCGTGCCGCGCACGCGGGCCACGGCCGTGCCGCGCTCCGCCTGGCGCTCCTGGCGGCCCGCCGGGGCGAGCTGGCCGAGGGCAAGCGCTGGTGTGCCCGGGCGGAGGAGCTGGGCCCGTCCGAGGTCACCGAGCGCGCCGCGAAGCTGCGGGACGCGCTGCACCAGGAGCTGACGGCGTAGTCGCCCGCAGCCGTGGCGCGGGGTGCGGCGGCGGGCGTACGGGGGCCGGGCTGCCGCCGTACACCGGCCGGGACCCAGGGAGGCCCCGGCCGGGCCCCGCCGGATGGGCCGGGAAGGGCCTGTCCGCCCGGGTCCTGCGGGGCTCGTGGGGAGGGATTTGCACTGACCGGTCGGAACCCCGTAGAGTGAGGTTTACCGACGCGGGGTGGAGCAGCTCGGTAGCTCGCTGGGCTCATAACCCAGAGGTCGCAGGTTCAAATCCTGTCCCCGCTACTCAAGATCGAAGGCCCGGATCCCTTGGGATCCGGGCCTTCGGCGTTCCCCGGGCGCAACACGCATGCCACGCATGCCGGAGCCGTGACGGCACGGGTGCGATGCGGATGCGGTGTGGGTGCGGTTACGGGCCGACACCGCACCGGACGGCAGCCGCCTGCCGCCAGTCGACAGGTGTCAGGCGGCGGGTGTCAGGCGGCGCAGTTCGGGCAGATGCCCCGGTACGTGACCTCGACGTTCGACACCGTGAAGCCGAAGCGCTCGGAGTCCGGCAGATCCGCCAGCGGGTTGCCCGCCGGATGGACATCGCGGATGGCGCCGCAGCCGGCACACACCAGATGGTGGTGCGGGCGGTGCGCATTGGGGTCGTACCGCTTGGCGCGGCGGTCCGTGGCGACCTCCAGCACCTCTCCCAGGGCGACCAGCTCACCGAGGGTGTTGTACACCGTCGCCCGGGAGATCTCCGGGAGTCTCTCCACCGCCCGCGCATGCACCTCGTCGGCGGTCAGATGGACGTGGTCGCCGTCGAGGACCTCGGCCACGACACGCCGCTGCGCCGTCATGCGCCAGCCGCGTCCACGGAGTCGTTCCAACAGGTCACTCATAAGGGCCAGCCTAACAGTGGGGGGACCAGATCCCGAACGGGTGTGACTTTGGAAGTGCACTTGACTTAGACAAAGTCCATCGTAGGATCGGGTACCGGCGAACGCCAAGGGACAGGACAAGCAGGGATGACGCAGGAGGCGCACGTGACGCAGGGACCGCTCACCACGGAGGCCGGAGCTCCGGTCGCCGACAACCAGAACAGCGAGACCGCGGGCGTCGGCGGTCCTGTTCTCGTTCAGGACCAGCTGCTGATGGAGAAGCTCGCGCACTTCAACCGCGAGCGGATTCCGGAGCGCGTCGTCCATGCGCGCGGCGCCGGCGCGTACGGCACGTTCACCCTGACCAGGGACGTGTCGCAGTGGACCCGGGCGGCCTTCCTGTCCGAGGTCGGCAAGGAGACCGAGACCTTCCTGCGCTTCTCGACCGTCGCGGGCAACCTCGGCGCCGCCGACGCGGTGCGCGACCCCCGCGGCTTCGCGCTGAAGTTCTACACCGAGGAGGGCAACTACGACCTCGTCGGCAACAACACCCCGGTGTTCTTCATCAAGGACGCCATCAAGTTCCCGGACTTCATCCACACCCAGAAGCGCGACCCGTACACGGGCTCGCAGGAGCCGGACAACGTCTGGGACTTCTGGGGCCTGTCGCCGGAGTCGACCCACCAGGTGACGTGGCTGCACGGCGACCGCGGTATCCCCGCCTCGTACCGTCATATGAACGGCTACGGCTCCCACACCTACCAGTGGACCAACGAGGCCGGCGAGGTCTTCTGGGTCAAGTACCACTTCAAGACCGACCAGGGCATCAAGACCCTGACGGCGGCCGAGGCCGACAAGCTGGCCGGCCAGGACCCGGACAGCCACCAGCGGGACCTGCGCGAGGCCATCGAGCGCGGTGACTTCCCGAGCTGGACCGTGCAGGTGCAGATCATGCCCGCGGCGGAGGCGGCCGGATACCGCTTCAACCCCTTCGACCTGACCAAGGTCTGGCCGCACGAGGACTACCCGCCGGTCGAGATCGGCAAGCTGGAGCTGAACCGCAACCCGGAGAACATCTTCGCCGAGGTCGAGCAGTCCATCTTCAGCCCCGCCCACTTCGTGCCGGGCATCGGCCCGTCCCCGGACAAGATGCTCCAGGGCCGGCTCTTCGCCTACGGCGACGCCCACCGCTACCGCGTCGGCATCAACGCCGACCATCTGCCGGTGAACCGTCCGCACGCCACCGAGGCCCGTACCAACAGCCGGGACGGCTTCCTCTACGACGGCCGGCACAAGGGCGCCAAGAACTACGAGCCCAACAGCTTCGGCGGCCCGCACCAGACCGACCGCCCGCTCTGGTCGGCCACCGCGGTCAGCGGCACCACCGGTACCCACCCGGCGGCGACCCATGCCGAGGACAACGACTTCGTGCAGGCGGGCAATCTCTACCGGCTGATGTCGGAGGACGAGAAGGCCCGGCTGATCGAGAACCTCGCCGGCGGTATCGCCGGGGTCTCGCGCGACGATATCGCCGAGCGCGCGATCAACAACTTCCGTCAGGCCGACGGAGACTTCGGCAAGCGGCTGGAAGCCGCGGTCCAGGCCCTGCGCGGCTGACGGACGCCTGCCGCAAGGTGCGGGGCCGGTCCGGCCGTCGTGATCACGACGGCCGGACCGGCCCTGCTGTGTTTCCGGCGGTCTCGCTGTCCCCTGGCCCCGCTCAGCCGACCAGGGTCTCGCGGTGGCGGCGCGCCGGGGCCCAGCAGCGGACGATGTCCCGGACCGAGACGATGCCCACCGGGCCCGCGTCGTCCAGCACGATCAGATGCCGGAATCCGCCGCGGGACATGGCTTCGGCCGCCTCCTCCAGCGTCCAGGAGGGCGCAGCGAAGACGACTTCGGTGGTGGTGTGGGCGCCGGCGATCTCCCGGTCGGGGTCCTGGCCGGTGCCGACCGAGGTGAGGATGTCGCGCTCGGTGAGGATGCCGGGGCCCTCGGCGTCGCCGTCGAGGACGACTGCCGCGCCGACCCGGCGGGCGGCCATCAGTCCGGCGGCCTGCCGGAGGGTGTGGGCGGGGCCGATGGTGAGGACCACCGTGCTCATGGCGTCACGGACGAGCATGGGCGGAGCCACCTCCTTGGGGAACCGGCCCTTTCGAGAACCGATTCACAAGTTCACAAACGGGGGCACCTTCAGAGTCGCAGCCCGGGGCGGTCGCATCAAGGGGCGCGGCGGGGCGTTGTGCGTTGTTGTGCCCGGGATCTTCGTCCGGTTCGCGGTCGGTGGTCAGCCGTTCGCGGAGGGTGCGGGGGCCGGTCCGGGGGGTGGTGTGAGGGCGGTACGGACCAGTCCGCCGACGCCCTCGCGGTCGGGGGCGACGACGAAGGAGAGCGCGAGCCGGACCGTCAGTTC
The DNA here is from genome assembly GCF_003932715.1 of Streptomyces tsukubensis. Taxonomy (NCBI): domain Bacteria; kingdom Bacillati; phylum Actinomycetota; class Actinomycetes; order Kitasatosporales; family Streptomycetaceae; genus Streptomyces; species Streptomyces tsukubensis. The sequence continues at coordinate 5,454,058 of NZ_CP020700.1, forward strand.
GCAGCGGTGGGCCAGGGCGGCCGCCTCGTCCGGCGGGGCCGGGCCGTTGCTCCGGGCGCGTTCCAGGGCGGCCAGGGAGCGTTCCCGTACCGCCGCGGCGACATCCGCCGGGGCGGGCGGTCCGGCGTCCGCCCGGCGCTGGGCGGGTGCGGCGGCGAAGGGCGCGCCCCGTCCGGCGGGCCGGGGTGCGGGCAGCCGCTCGCCCCAGCAGCCGGTCAGCAGCGCCCGCAGCAGGGGCCGGGCCCGGGCCCGGGCGACGGTCCACTCGGCGAGGGCGACCAGCTGCTCCGCCGGGCCGGGTCCGGCGCGTTCGGCCAGCAGCTGGTCCACACCGTGGAAGTAGGCGTCCGCTTCTCGGCGTACCAGCGCGCGGGCCAGCCCGTCCTTGCTGCCGAACTCGTTGTAGAGGGTCTGCCGGGAGACGCCCGCCGAGGCCGCGACGTCCACCATTCGCACCGCGGGCCAGGGCCGTTGGTCGAGCGCCCGCAGGGCGGCGCTCAGCAGGGACTCTCGGGCTGTGGGCACGGTCACCTCCAGGCCGCAGGGCTCGCTGCCAGAGTTGACGTGCCCCCTTCGGGTGTCAAGGGGCCGGGGCGGAGGCCCGGCGGCATGGCCGGATCCGGTGCAGGGGTGCACCGATAAGGTGAGGATCATGCCCGAGTACGACGATGATCTGCGCCTCGCCCATGTCCTCGCGGACGCCGCCGACGCGACCACCACGGCCCGGTTCAAGGCGCTCGACCTCCAGGTCGAGACCAAGCCCGATATGACCCCGGTGTCGGAGGCCGACCGGGCGGCCGAGGAGCTGATCCGCGGGCAGCTCGCGCGGGCCCGGCCGCGCGACGCGATCCTGGGCGAGGAGTACGGCGTCGAGGGCACGGGCCCGCGCCGCTGGGTGATCGACCCGATCGACGGGACCAAGAACTACGTCCGCGGGGTGCCCGTCTGGGCGACCCTGATTTCTCTGATGGAGCAGGGCGAGGGCGGCTGGCGGCCGGTCGTCGGCGTCGTGTCGGCCCCGGCTCTGGGGCGGCGCTGGTGGGCGGCCGAGGGCTCGGGTGCCTTCACGGGCCGGTCGCTGACGTCCGCGACCCCTCTGCGGGTCTCCTCGGTCTCCCGTATCGAGGACGCGTCGTTCGCGTACTCGTCGCTGACCGGCTGGCGGGAGCGGGGGGGCCGGGACGGCCGCGGCGGCCTGGACGGGTTGCTCCGGCTGAGCGACGACTGCTGGCGCACTCGCGGGTACGGCGATTTCTGGTCGTACATGATGGTGGCCGAGGGTTCGGTCGACATCTGTGCGGAGCCGGAGCTGTCGCTGTGGGACATGGCGGCGGTGGCGGTCGTCGTCCAGGAGGCGGGCGGCACGTTCACGGGCCTGGACGGCCGCCCGGGCCCGCACAGCGGAAACGCGGCGGCGTCGAACGGTCTGCTGCACGACGCGCTGCTGGATTATCTGGGGGATTGATGACCGAGCCCTGCTCTGATGGGCCGTACGGCGAGTGAGCCGAAGGGGCGGCCAGACGGGCCGCTGACCCTCGCGCCGAAGACCCCGGGCCCGCCCCCATGGCCCGAAAGAGGGTCACTGCTCACGACCCGCTCAACCTCAGGTTCCGGCGAGTGAGCCGAAGGGGTGCGCGGATTTCTGGAGGGAGAACGCGCGCAGGCCGCGAGGAACGAGCGGCCGAGCACGATCGACTGAAGAAATCTGCTTAAGCGCCCCGGAGGCGAACCGAGCCCCAAAAAATCAGTGCGCGGAGCCGGAGAGTTGGAGGCCGATGACGCCCACGATCACCAGGGAGATGGAGACGATCTTCAGGGTGGACACGAGGTCGCCCAGGAAGATCATGCCGTAGATCGCGGTGCCCGCGGCGCCGATGCCGGTCCAGACGGCGTATGCGGGGCCGACGTCCAGTTTTTTCAGGGCGAGCGTGAGCAGGCCGAAGCTGCCGAGGGCGAAGGCGGCGAAGGCGACGGTGGGCCAGAGACGGGTGAAGCCGTGGGACAGCTTCAGACAGACGGCGAATCCTGTTTCCAGGATTCCGGCGACCACCACGAGCAGCCACGCCATGTGAGTGCCTCCCCAACAGTCGGTGACTGCTTCGTCGGACTTGTTGCGATTATGCATTTGCCGACGGAGGCGCGCCGCAAACGTCATCGTGGTGTCCGGCTGTGCGTCGTCCGGCCGCGGGGGTGGGTCGGGGGTGGGGCCGGGGGCCGGGATCAGTCGCCTTCGCGCCGTTCCCGGGTGGCGAGGAGCCGGCGGAGGGAGTAGAGCCGGGCGGGGTCGGCGTGGCCTTCGGCGACCCAGTTGTCGAGGGCGCAGTCGGGTTCGTCGTGGCTGCAGCCGCGGGGGCAGTTCGCGGTGCCGGGTTCCAGGTCGGGGAAGGCGAGGATGACGCGCGCCGGGTCGACGTGGTGGAGGCCGAAGGACCGTACGCCGGGGGTGTCGATGACCCAGCCGCCGCTCTCTCCGGCGAGCGGCAGGGCCAGTGCGGAGGTGGTGGTGTGGCGGCCGCGGCCGGTGACGGCGTTGACGTGGCCGGTGCTGCGCCGCCGGTCGTCGGGGACGAGGGCGTTGACGAGGGTGGTTTTGCCGACGCCGGAGTGTCCGACGAAGGCGGTGGTCCGGCCGGTGAGGTGTTCCAGTACGAGGTCGGCGGCCCGGCCGTCGATGAATTCGTCGCGGGTGGTGACGATGTAGGGGACGCCGAGGGCGCCGTACATCTCCAGGAGGTCGTCGGCGGGTGCCAGGTCGGATTTGGTGAGGACGAGGAGGGGTTCGAGTCCGCCGTCGTAGGCGGCGACCAGGCAGCGGTCGATGAGCCGGGGCCGGGGTTCGGGGTCGGCGAGTGCGGTGACGATGGCGAGCTGGTCGGCGTTGGCGACGACGACGCGTTCGAACGGGTCGTCGTCGTCGGCGGTGCGGCGCAGGACGGAGGTCCGGGGTTCGATGCGGACGATCCGGGCGAGGGTGTCCTTGGCTCCGGACAGGTCTCCGACGATGGCGACCCGGTCTCCGACGACGGCTGCTTTGCGGCCGAGTTCGCGGGCCTTCATCGCGACGACGATCCGGTCTTCGACGAGGCAGGTGAGCCGGCCCCGGTCGACGGTGAGGACCATTCCTTCGGTGGCGTCCTCGTGTTTGGGCCGGATGTTGGTCCGGGGCCGGTTGCCTTTCCGGTTGGGCCGGACGCGGATGTCGTCCTCGTCGGGGTTCTTGCCGTAGCGCCGCATTGCCTCAGATCCCGTTCAGCTGTCCGCGCCCGTGGTGTCGGGCAGGCCGAGCATGGCGGCCCACATCGCCGGGAAGTCGGGGAGGGTTTTGGCGGTGGTGGCCACGTTCTCGATGTCGACGCCCTTGACGGCGAGGCCGATGATGCTGCCCGCGGTGGCCATGCGGTGGTCGTCGTAGGTGTGGAAGGTGCCGCCGTGCAGGGTGCGGGGCCGGATGTGGAGGCCGTCTTCGGTTTCGGTGACGTCGCCGCCGAGTCCGTTGATTTCGCGGGTGAGCGCGGCCAGCCGGTCCGTTTCGTGGAGCCGCAGATGGGCGACGCCCCGCAGGGTGGAGGGGGAGTCGGCGAGGGCGGCGACGGCGGCGATGCCGGGGGTCAGTTCGCCGACTTCGGAGAGGTCGACGTCGATGCCGTGGATCCGGCCGCTGCCGGTGAAGGTGAGGCCGAGGTCGGTCAGCTCGCAGGCGCCGCCCATCTCGGTGAAGATGCGGCGCAGTGCGTCACCGGGCTGGGTGGTGCGCTCGGGCCAGTCGCGGACGGTGACCCGGCCGCCGGTGATCAGTGCGGCTGCGAGGAACGGCTGGGCGTTGGAGAGGTCGGGTTCGACGACCAGGTCGCGGCCGAGGAGTGCGGAGGAGGTGACCCGCCAGACGTTGGGTTCGCCGCCGGTTTCGGGCTCGTCGACCTGGGCGCCGACCGCGCGCAGCATGTCGACGGTCATCCGGATGTGGGGCATCGACGGCAGTCGGGAGCCCACGTGCCGTACCTCGACGCCCTGGTTGAAGCGGGGGGCGGAGAGCAGCAGCGCGGAGACGAACTGGGAGGAGGCGGAGGCGTCGATCTCCACGGAGCCGCCGTCGAGGGCGCCGCCGCCGTGGACGGTCAGGGGGAGGGCGCCGCGGCCGTCGTCGTCGATGCGGGCGCCGAGGGTGCGCAGGGCGTCGATCACGCCGTGAAGGGGGCGTTCGTACGAGCGGGGGTCGCCGTCGAAGCGGACGGGGCCGTCGGCGAGGGCGGCGACGGGGGGGAGGAAGCGCATGACGGTGCCCGCGTTGCCGACGTCGACGGTGGCGGGGCCGTGGAGTCCGGCGGGGATGACGCGCCAGGCTTCGCCTTCGCCGTCGGGGCCGACGCCTTCTTCGATGCCGACGCCGAGGGAGCGCAGGGCTTCGGCCATCAGGAGGCTGTCGCGGGAGCGGAGGGGGCGGCGCAGCCAGCCCGGCTCGGCCGCGAGGGCGGCGAGGACGAGGGCGCGGTTGGTGACCGACTTGGATCCGGGCACGGTCACCGTCGCTTCGACGGCTCCGGTCGCGTAGGGGGCGGGCCAGAGGGCGGGGGCGGGGTGCGCCGGTGCTTCGGTCATGGCCATTACTTTAGTGGCTCGGCCGACACCCCGATCTTGATCAAATGTGCCGGAACCTGGGCGTAATCGTTCTGTGGTACGCGCCCGAGCGCGGACCGGGCGGGGAATTCGGGCCGTTCGGGCCCGGGGTCCGGTGCCGGGTCAGCGGAGGTCGAGCAGCCACCGTCCGCCGCCGATCAGCGAGCAGAGCGACACCGCGTGGAAGAGGAGGAGCCACAGGGCGGCCGGTACGTGGGTGAGCCGGGAGAGCTGGTCGGCGTCGGATCCGGGGGTGGCGCCGTGGCGGCGCTTGGTCTGGAGTTCGAAGACCGGCCGGACCCCGCCGAGCAGCAGGAACCAGACCGCGGCGGCGGCGAAGCCCGCCTGGACGTCCGGTTCGGCCAGCCAGGAGATCAGCAGGAAGGCGGCGCCTGTCAGGACGACCGTGAGTACCCCCCACGCGTTCCTGATCGTCACCAGCATGGCCAGCAGGAGGCCGGTGGCCAGCCAGAGCAGCAGGGTGGTGCGTCCGGCCGAGAGCAGTGCGGCGCCGCCGAGGCCGAGCAGGGACGGGGCGGTATAGCCGGCGGCGAAGGTGAGGATCATGCCGATGCCGGTGGGCCGGCCCCGGCTCACGGTCAGTCCGCTGGTGTCGGAGTGGAGCCGGATGCCGTCCAGTTTGCGGCCGGTGAGCAGGGCGATCAGCCCGTGGCCGCCTTCGTGGGCGATGGTGACGGCATTGCGGGAGAGCCGCCATATCGGGTTGGGGACGACCGCGATCAGGGCGAGGGCGCCGGTGAGCACGATGATCCACTGTTCCGGCGCGGGCTGGACGCCGGTGAGCCGGTCCCAGAGGTCGGCGGGGGAGGCGCTGCTCAGGAGCAGGCCGGTCGTGGCGTCGGGGAGACCGGCGACGGGGGTCCTGTCCATGGCGGGGCGGCTCCTGGGAGAGGGGGGCGGGCGCGGGGGGAGAGTGCAGTGTGGCATCCGAAGGTGTGCACCCGGGGAGACGCCTGGGCGGAGCCGATCGTTCCGTGGGTGCCTCGGGGCCGGTTTTTCGGCCACCGGGGCGCCCGGCCCGGCAGACTGCAGGGGCGCACCGGGGCGTCCGCCGGGTCACGGGCACGCCCTCGGGCCCGGCCCGGCGGGCCCCGCAGCGGCGCGGGACGGAACCGGGGACGCGACGGAACCGCGGGTTCACGGCGCCGTAGGACCACGGCACCGCGAACCGGCGGCCTCGCGGAGCGACGGGCACCGCGGAATCACAGCGCACGACCGCACGGTTGTGCAGAGCGAAGGGGTGGTTGGCAGATGTGTGGACGGTACGCGGCCGGTCGGGGGCCCGAGGAGCTCGTGGGGCTCTTCGGCGTACAGAAGTGGGAGCCGGAGGAGACCCTCGCACCCGACTACAACGTCGCCCCGACCAAGCAGGTCCACGTCATATTGGAGCGCCCGCTGAAGGACTCGGGGGATCCCGCCCCGGTGCGGCAGCTGCGGACGGTGAAGTGGGGGCTGGTGCCGTCCTGGGCGAAGTCGCCCGAGGGCGCCGCCCGGATGATCAACGCCCGGGCGGAGACCGTCCACGAGAAGCCGTCGTTCCGCCGGGCCTTCGCGGCCCGCCGCTGCATCGTGCCCGCCGACGGCTATTTCGAGTGGGTCACCGGCGCCGAGGAGCGGGAGCTGGAGGAGAAGGGCCGGAAGAAGCGGCCCCGTAAGCAGCCGTATTTCGTCACGCCCGCCGACGGTTCGGTCTTCGCCATGGCCGGGCTGTACGAGTTCTGGCGCGACCGCACCCTGCCGGACGACCATCCGCTGGCCTGGTGGGCCACCTGCACGGTCATCACCACCGAGGCGGAGACGGGTCCGCTGGGCGTCGCGCCCGCCGACGGGCCGCGGACGCTGGCGGAGATCCACCCCCGGATGCCGCTGATGCTCACCCCCGACCGCTGGGACGAGTGGCTGGACCCGGCGCATACGGATCCGGCCGGGCTCCGGTCGCTGCTCGTCCCGCCGCCGGAGGGCCTGATGCGGGCCTATCCGGTCGCCACGGCCGTCAGCAACGTGCGGAACAACGGCCCCGAGCTGCTGACCGAGCTGGAGGCCCCGGAGGAGAGCACGCTCTTCTGAGCCCGAAGCGCCCGAAGCGCCCGACGCGCCCGACGCGCCCGACGCGCCCGACGCGCCCGACGCGCCCGTTGAGCCCCGACCGCCCCCCGCGACCGGCGCGGCAGGATGGGTCCGTGACCCCGGTGCCCCGGACCCGGGGCCGGAACGGAGGACGTCGGGATGGAGCACGGCCACAGGGACGGCGCCGGAAGCAGGCCCGGCGGCACAGAAGCCCCCGCAGCAGTCGAAGCAGCAGAGGTGGAGGACGTCGGGACGGCCGCCGGTCCCGCGCGGATCCTCTGGCACCGGGCCCGCCGCCCCCGGCTCGTCCTCGCCCTCGGCCACGGCGCGGGCGGCGGTACGGGCGCCCGCGATCTCGCCGCCCTCGCCCGGGCCCTGCCCGCCGAAGGGGTGACCGTCGCCCTGGTGGAGCAGCCGTGGCGGGTGGCCGGAAAGAAGGTGGCCCCCGCCCCGAAGACCCTGGACACGGCGTGGCGCGAGCTCTGGCCCGCCCTGGCCCGCCCCGGGCTGCCCGTCGTCGCCGGGGGCCGCAGCGCGGGCGCCCGGGTCGCCTGCCGGACCGCGGGGGAGCTGGGCGCCGCCGCCGTACTCGCCCTCGCGTTCCCGCTCCATCCGCCCGGCCGGCCCGAGCGGTCCCGCGCGGACGAACTCCTCGGCACCGGCGTGCCCACCCTCGTCGTCCAGGGCGGCAACGATTCCTTCGGCCGTTCCGGCGAGTTCCCCGACGGCCCGTACGAACGCGTCGAGGTGCCGTACGCCGACCACTCGTTCGCCGTGCCGAAGCGCTCCGGCCGGACCGAGGAGGAGACCGTGACGATGATCACGGAGACGGTACGGGGGTGGCTGCGCACGGTACGGGAATGACCCGCGCCCGCGCTCTGTTGTGCGGAGTACCGAGGCCACTGCGGAGAGTCGGCAGGTCCGGCAGGGAAACAGCCATCACGCCGACGGCACAGCCGCCACCAGAGCATGGAGTAGGGAGTCCGACGCATGGGATCGACCATCTGCCCCCGCCGTACGCACGCCGCTGACCTCGGCTGGACCGTGCTCGGACCGGAGGCTGCAGCCCCCGGGCGGGCGAAGGCCGGGGTCGATCACCGAGAGGTCGCCGCCGAAGGTCGACTATTCTCCGATTCGAGCGGGTCCGCATTCGGCCTCGCCACAGCGTTGGAGGAGGTGGGTCCGGTCACTGGGACCGACGCAGGGACCGACGGCGGCCAGGCACACAAGGCGGACGCGGCCGGACGGACGGCTGAGCGCGGTGCGGAGACCCCCGCCGAGCGCAACGCCCGATTCGAACGCGACGCCCTGGCCTTCCTCGACCAGATGTATTCGGCGGCCCTGCGCATGACGCGCAATCCGGCGGATGCCGAGGACCTGGTCCAGGAGACGTACGCCAAGGCGTACGGGTCCTTCCACCAGTTCCGCGAGGGCACCAATCTCAAGGCGTGGCTCTACCGGATCCTCACCAACACCTTCATCAACTCCTACCGCAAGAAGCAGCGCGAGCCCCAGCGCAGTGCGGCCGAGGAGATCGAGGACTGGCAGCTGGCGCGCGCCGAGTCGCATATGTCGACCGGTCTGCGTTCCGCCGAGTCGCAGGCGCTGGACCATCTGCCCGACTCGGACGTGAAGTCCGCGCTCCAGGCCATCCCCGAGGAGTTCCGGATCGCCGTCTATCTCGCGGACGTCGAGGGCTTTGCGTACAAGGAGATCGCGGACATCATGGGAACACCCATCGGGACGGTGATGTCCCGCCTGCACCGGGGCCGGCGCCAGCTGCGCGGTCTCCTGGAGGACTATGCGCGCGAGCGCGGACTGGTCCCCTCCGGTGCGGGGGAGTCGGACGAAGCGAAAGGCTCGGGCTCATGAGCTGCGGAGAGCCGCACGAGACGGACTGCTCGGAGGTGCTCGACCACCTCTATGAGCTTCTCGACGGCGAGATGCCCGACGCCGACTGCACCAAGTTCGAGGTGCACTTCGAGGAGTGCTCCCCCTGCCTGGAGATGTACGGGCTGGAGCAGGCGGTGAAGAAGCTGGTCAAGCGGTGCTGCGGATCGGACGACGTCCCGTCCGACCTGCGCTCCAAGGTGATGGGCCGGATCGACCTGATCCGCGCCGGGCACCCCGTGCCCGACGAGGACGTCACCGTCGGCGGACCGGAGTCCCCCGACCGCGAGTGACCGCACCGGGGCCGGACGCCCGGGGCCGCACCGGCTTCCGCTCCCGGCCCTGAACGCGCTGACGGGCGCGCCGCGACGATTCAAGGCGGCGCGCCCTTCGTCTGCCCTCCGCCACCCGTCCGCCGCCGGGGATTCACCCGGATGCGGGAACCGCCGGGCGGCCCGTCACTCCTTCGCCCGCCGCTCGTTAGCGTGACACCCGGGTGCACCACCGGCGCGCGCGGAGCACGAAGGAGGGGTGGCGACGTGCGGTCCGTTCCGGCTGCGGCCTACGCCTACGTCCTGGGTGCCGTCCTCGGCACCGTCTGGTGCGTCCTGCCCGCACTGCGTGCGCACCCCTCCTGGACCACGCTCGGACTGCTCGCCGCCCTGTACGCGCTCTGCGAACTGCCCGGCCACTGTCCGTACACCGGTGACGCGATCCCGGTCCGGCCCGGCTCCTTCTTCCCGGTCCTGCTGGCGGCCTCGTTCCTGCTGCCGCCCGCCGCGGCGGCGCTGGTCGCCGTGCCGGGCGCGCTGCTGTCCCGGGTCGACCGGCGTCCGGCCGCGGTACGGCGGATCTGGCGGGCCGCGCAGCTCGCGCTCGCGACCTGGGCGGCGGCCCGGACGTACGACCTGCTCGGCGTCGACCACATCCCCGGGCCGCCGGACTTTCCCTATGCGCTGCTGCCCGCGGCCGCCGGGGCGCTCACCTTCTGTCTCGTCCTCGGACTGCTGGAGTGCGGTGTGCTCGCCACCGCGGAGCGACTGCCCGCGCGGAGCGCCTGGCGCGCGGCCGGATCCGCCGGGGCCGCCGGGCCCGCCGGTGCGGGACGGCCCGGCGGCCCCGGCGGACCACTGGGCGCGGCGGCGGTGCCGTACCTGGTCCACGGTCTGGCCGGGCTGATGATGGCGGTGCTCTGGCGCAGCCCGTACGGTCCGGTGTCGGCGGTCTTCGTCCTGCTGCCGATGTACATCTCCTGCTGGTTGTTCGCCCAGTACCAGCGCGAGTCGGCCGCCCACCGGGCCACCATCCGCTCCCTGGTCCAGGCCGTCGACATCAAGGACCGCTATACGCGCGGGCACGGCGAACGGGTGGGCCGCGCCTCCGTGCTGATCGCCCGGGAGCTGCGGATGGGCGAGGAGCGGCTCGAAGCGGTCCGGTTCGCCGGGATCCTGCACGACGTCGGCAAACTGGGCGTCCCCACCCGGATCCTCCGCAAGGACGGGCCGCTGACCCCGGAGGAGCGGCGGGTGATCGAACTGCATCCCGAGTACGGCCACGAGATCACCCGGGGCATCGGTTTCCTCCGCGAGGCGCGGGACGCGATCCTCCACCACCACGAGCGGCTCGACGGCTCCGGATATCCGAACGGGCTGGCCGGGGACGCCATTCCCGAGTTCGCGCGGGTGGTCGCGGTGGCCGACGCGTTCGACGCGATGACCTCCACCCGCTCCTACAGCAGGGCCCGGCCGGTGCAGGTCGCGCTCAAGGAGCTGGAGCGCTGCGCGGGCTCCCAGTTCGACCCCCGGATGGTGACGGCGCTGGTCAGGGCGCTCGCCCGGCACGGCTGGGAGACCGCGGTGACCTCGGACGAACCGCTGCTGCCGGCCCAGCGCGGCGATGCGCCGGACACCGCCGCGGTACGCCTGCCGCCAGGCGCAGCACCGACCGCGGCGCCGAATGCCGAACCGACCGCGGCACCGGGCGCCGACCGGGGCGCCGGTCCGCGGGACGGCCGGCGATGAGCCGCGGTGCCGCCTCCGACGGGTGGTCCCGGGTGCGCGGGTGGTTCGGCGGCCGACGTGCCGCCCCCGGCGGACCGTGCCGGAGCCGCCGTGCCCCCGCCGGGGCACAGCCTCCGGAACAGGGGCCCGTCCCGAGCCACCGCACTGCCCACGGGGCCCGGCTCAGGAAGCTTGTGGCGTTCCGTGGCCGATGTGCCGCCCCCGGCGTCCGGCCGCCGGGGCGCGGCCCGTTCCGGGTCACGGCGGCGGGGGTGGGGTACGGAGTCGCCGCGGTGCTCGGCTGTGCCGCGGTCGTCCACTGCCTCGTCCACGGGATCGCCCAGCCCGGGATCGCCCTGGCCTTCGGGGTCCTCGTCGCCGTCGGCGAGGCCGCCCGGGGACCGGCCGCCCCCGGGGCGCGCGAGCCCGCGCCCCTCGGGACGGCCGGTGTACTGGCGTACGCCCTGCTGGGCGAATGCGCCGGGCGGGCGACCACTCACGGCACGCTCCAGGTCGTCTTCGTGGTCCTGGCGGCGACCCTCGCCGGAGCCGTGGCCCGGCCGGCCCGTCACCGCCGCGACCTCCCGCGCGAACTCCCCGGCCATCTCGCCCGCCGCATCCTCGTCGCCGCCTTCGCAGCCGTCTGCTTCCAGCCGCTGCATGCGTCCGGCACCCCCGAAGGCCCGGCCGCGGGCGCCGCGTACGCCCTGTTCCTGCTGCTCCTGCTGGCGCTGACGGCCCTCTGCGACACCGTGCTGCGCGCCGCCTTCCGGCGCTCCCGGACCGGATTCCCGTACGCCCCCCTGCTCCGTGACGAACTGCGGGCACTGCCCTCCATCGGCTCCGCGGTCTGCGCCACCGGGGTGGTGATGGCCCTCGCCGTCACCGTCGCCGGACTCTGGGCGCTGCCGGTGTTCAGCCTGCCCCTGCTGCTCACCCAGCTCTCCCTCAGCCGCTACGAGACCGTCCGCGCGACCTATCGGCAGACCATCGCCTCCCTCGCCCGCGCCACCGAGATCGCGGGATACACCCCGCCGGGCCATGCCCGACGGGTCGCCGCTCTGGCGGTCGCGGTCGGCCGGGAGCTGGGCCTCGGCGGCCCCGATCTGACCGTGCTGGAGTACGCGGCCCTGATGCACGACATCGGACAGCTCTCCCTCGTCGATCCGGTGCCCGACGGGGCCACCGCCCGGCTCCCGGCCTCCGAACAGCGCCGGATCGCGCTGCTGGGCGGTGCGGTCGTCCGGCAGACGGGTGTTCCGGCGGCCGTCGCCGTCGTCGTGGAGCGGCAGGCCGATCCGTACCGCGACCAGCCGCTCACGGCCCGTATTGTCCGTACCGCCAACGCATACGACGATCTGACCGGGGGAACCGCTAGGGAGAGCGGCGTCGGCGCGGACGCGGACTCCGGCGTGCGATCCGGCGCGCGGCGTGCGGTGACCGCGCCTGCCGCGCTCGAAGAGCTGCGGCTGGCCACCGGCCGGGACCACCAGCCCGAGGTCGTCGAAGCCCTCGCCCGGGTGCTGGCGCGGGGCGTCCGGGCCCGTGCGGTGCCGGGCCCCGGCCCGGGCCGTAGGTAGGGGTTGTGGCCCCCGGGCCTCCCGGTAACCCCTGGGTTCGCCTGGTGACCCATGGGTAATGAGCCGGTCCCCGGCGCGGCATGGTTGGATGCGAAGAGGAGGGCAAGCAGAGCAGAAGCAGAGGAGAAGCGATCGGACGGCGGCGTCCGCGACGGCTGCCGGGACCCGGGAGCCGCCGGGAAGGGCACGACGGCACACAGGGCGGCACGGAGAGCGGCAGCGCCGCAGACGGCGGAACGAGACAGCGTCCGGGGGAACTGACCCGAGCGACCGGCAGGCGGGAATCGTGAGGATCTTCGGGAAGGTACGGCATCGGCCCTCCGCCTCGTGGCGGCAGGCCACCGACCGCGCGTTCACGCTGATCGGCGACGGCCGTTACGAGGACGCGGGCGCCCTGCTGACCAGGGCCGCGGACCTGGAGCCCTGGCTCGCCGAGTCCTGGTTCAATCTGGCCCTCCTGCACAAGTTCCGGCACGACTGGGAGCAGGCGCGGGCCGCGGGCCTGCGCGCGGTCGCCCTCCTCGACCGGGACGCCGGAGCCCCGGACTGGTGGAACGTCGGTATCGCGGCGACCGCGCTCCAGGACTGGCCGCTGGCCCGCCGCGCCTGGCAGGCGTACGGACTGAAGGTGCCCGGCGCACCCGCGCGGACGGGCGCCGGGGGTGCGGGCCTCGGGGCCGCAGGCGAGCCCGTCGACATGGACCTCGGCAGCGCGGCCGTACGCCTGTCGCCCGAGGGTGAGGCGGAAGTCGTCTGGGGCCGCAGGCTGGACCCGGCCCGGATGGAGGTCCTCTCCATTCCGCTGCCGTCCTCCGGCCGCCGCTGGGGCGAGGTCGTCCTCCACGACGGCGCCGCGAACGGCGAGCGCGTCACCTCCGCGGGCCCCGCCTACCCCGTCTTCGACGAGATCGAGCTGTGGGCGCCGTCGCCGGTGCCGACCTGGGTCGTCCTGCTGGAGGCCGCGACCGAGGCCGACCGGGACGACCTGGAGCGGCTCGCCTCCGACGCCGGATTCGCCGCCGAGGACTGGTCGTCGTCGGTACGGCTGCTCTGCCGCACCTGCTCCGAGGGGTCGATGCCCAGCGCGGAGGGCGAGGGCGAGCACCTCGACCCCCACGACCACAGCGAACCGGGCCATCCGGGACCGCTGGGCCACCGGACCGCGGGCGAGCTGTGGTCACCGGAGCGGGAGTGCGGTATCGCGGCCCCGCCCGGACTGGTCCGCGGACTGCTCGACAGCTGGGTCGCGGACCGCCCGGACGGCCGGGAGTGGCGGGATCTCGAAGAGGTCTGCTGACCGCACGGCCGAAAAGTGCCGCTGACCGCGGTCCGCGGAAGGGCCGTAGGCTGTATCCCCGCACGTTCCGTACGCCGCCCGGCGCACGGGACGCTCAAGAACCGTCACCGGTCACCGACCATCACCCGGGGTATCGAGGAACACATGGCGTCGCAGCAGGGCATTGACGAACCGGCCGTCGAGGAGTTCATCAACGACACGGAGGACGCCGAAGAGCGTGAGCGGGCCCACCGCGAGCGCGGCACATCCCGGCCCATCACGGTCGTCGGCAATCCGGTCCTGCACCGGGAGTGCCAGGACGTCACCGTCTTCGACGAGGAGCTGGCGGCGCTCATCGACGACATGTTCGCCAGCCAGCGCACGGCGGAAGGCGTCGGCCTGGCCGCCAACCAGATCGGGGTCGACCGCAAGGTCTTCGTCTACGACTGCCCGGACGACGAGGGCGTCCGGCACGTGGGCGCCGTCTGCAACCCGGTACTGGAGGAGCTGCCCGCGGAGCGCCGGGTGCTGGACGAGTCCAACGAGGGCTGCCTCTCCGTCCCCACGGCGTACGCCTCCCTGGCCCGCCCCGACTACGCGGTGGTCAGCGGACAGGACGCCGCGGGCAACCCGATCCGCATCGAGGGCACCGGCTACTTCGCCCGCTGCCTCCAGCACGAGACGGACCACCTCTACGGCCGGCTGTACATCGACCGTCTGTCCAAGCGCGACCGCAAGGACGCGCTGCAGCAGATGGCGGAGGGCACCCCGCGCTACGCGACCGTCCCGAACGAGTGACGTTCCGCCCGTCCGCAGACCGTGAGGCCGCCCTCCAGGGCGGCCTCACGGCGTTCCCGGCCCTGCCGCGGCGCTGCGTACGGCCCCGTCACGACGGTGCGGCCGGGCCCGGGAGATCCGGACCCGGCCGCACCGGGGCGCCTCTGCCGAGGCAGGCTCAGAAGTCGTCGTCGAAGGCGACCGAGCCCTCCACCGCCACCTGGTAGGCGGAGGGACGGCGCTCGAAGAAGTTGGTCAGCTCCTGCACACCCTGGAGCTCCATGAAGGAGAAGGGGTTCTCCGATCCGTACACCGGGGCGAAGCCCAGCCGGACCAGCCGCTGGTCCGCGACGCACTGGAGGTACTCGCGCATCGACTCCGTGTTCATGCCCGGCAGACCGTCGCCGCACAGGTCCCGGCCGAACTGCAGCTCCGCCTCCACGGCCTCCTTCAGCATGTCGGTGACCTGCTGCCGGAGCTCGTCGTCGAAGAGCTCGGGCTCCTCCTTGCGGACGGTGTCGACGACCTCGAACGCGAAGTTCATGTGCATGGTCTCGTCCCGGAACACCCAGTTGGTGCCGGTCGCCAGACCGTGCAGCAGACCGCGGGAGCGGAACCAGTACACGTACGCGAAGGCGCCGTAGAAGAACAGCCCCTCGATACAGGCCGCGAAGCAGATCAGATTGAGCAGGAAACGGCGGCGGTCGGCCTGCGTGTCCAGCTGGTCCAGCTTCTCGACCTGGTCCATCCACCGGAAGCAGAACTGGGCCTTCTCGCGGATGGACGGGATGTTCTCGACCGCCGCGAAGGCGGCCGTACGGTCCTCCGGGTCGGGGAGGTAGGTGTCCAGCAGCGTCAGATAGAACTGGACGTGCACCGCCTCCTCGAAGAGCTGACGGCTCAGGTAGAGCCGCGCCTCCGGGGAGTTGATGTGCTTGTAGAGGGTGAGCACCAGATTGTTGGCGACGATGGAGTCACCGGTGGCGAAGAACGCCACCAGCCGCCCGATCAGATGCTGCTCGCCCGGGGTGAGCTTCGCCAGGTCGGCGACGTCGGAGTGGAGGTCGACCTCCTCCACCGTCCAGGTGTTCTTGATGGCGTCGCGGTACCGCTCGTAGAAGTCGGGGTAGCGCATCGGCCGCAGGGTGAGCTCGAAGCCCGGGTCCAGCAGATTCTGCACGCGGGCGGGGGTTTCCGGGGTGGGCATTACTGGCAGGCCTCGCAGGACTCGGGGTTCTCCAGGGAGCAGGCGACCGCCTCTTCGGGGGTGGCCTGCGCCGGAACGGGGACGGGGGTGGCGGCCGAACCGCTCGCGGCCCGGGCGATCCGGGTCGCGGGCCGGGACCGCAGGTAGTACGTGGTCTTCAGCCCCTGCTTCCAGGCGTACGCGTACATCGAGCTGAGCTTCCCGATGGTCGGCGTCTCCAGGAACAGGTTCAGCGACTGCGACTGGTCGAGATAGGGCGTCCGGGCCGCCGCCATGTCGATCAGACCGCGCTGCGGGATCTCCCACGCCGTCCGGTACAGCTCGCGGACGTCGGCCGGGACCCAGGAGAAGCCCTGCACCGAACCGTTGGCGTCGCGCAGCGCCTCCCGGGTCTGCGCGTCCCAGACGCCGAGCTTCTTCAACTCCGCCACCAGGTACGAGTTCACCTGCAGGAACTCTCCGGAGAGCGTCTCGCGCTTGAACAGGTTGGAGACCTGGGGCTCGATGCACTCGTACACCCCGGCGATGGACGCGATGGTCGCGGTCGGCGCGATCGCGAGCAGCAGGGAGTTCCGCATCCCGGTCCGGGCGATCCGGGCGCGCAGGGCCTCCCAGCGCTCCGGCCAGGCCGGCTCGGTGCCGTAGTGGTCGGGGTGCAGGACCCCGCGGGCGGCCCGGGTCTTCTCCCAGGCGGGGAAGGTGCCGTGGCGCTCGGCCAGATCGGCGGACGCCTCGTACGCGGCGAGCATGATCCGCTCGGCGATCCGGGTCGACAGGGCGCGGGCCTCGGGGGAGTCGAAGGGCAGCCGCAGCTGGAAGAAGACGTCCTGGAGGCCCATGGCGCCCAGGCCGACCGGCCGCCAGCGGGTGTTGGAGCGCCCGGCCTGCTCGGTCGGGTAGAAGTTGATGTCCACGACCCGGTCGAGGAAGGTCACGGCGGTACGGACGGTGGCGTCCAGCCGCTCCCAGTCGATCTCCCCGCCGACGACGAAGGCGCCCAGGTTGACCGAGCCCAGATTGCAGACCGCGGTCTCGCCGTCGTCGGTGACTTCGAGGATCTCGGTGCAGAGGTTCGACGAGTGGACCGTGTGGCCCTTCTCGGCGGTCTGGTTGGCGGTGCGGTTGGCGGCGTCCTTGAAGGTCATCCAGCCGTTGCCGGTCTGGGCCAGGGTCCGCATCATCCGGCCGTACAGCTCACGCGCGGGCATGGTCTTGCGGGCCAGGCCCTTCGCCTCGGCGGCCCGGTAGGCGGCGTCGAACTCATCGCCCCACAGGTCGACCAGCTCGGGGGTGTCGGCGGGGGAGAAGAGCGACCATTCGGCGTCGTCCGCGACCCGGCGCATGAACTCGTCCGGGACCCAGTGCGCCAGATTCAGATTGTGGGTCCGCCGGGCGTCCTCGCCGGTGTTGTCGCGCAGCTCCAGGAACTCCTCGATGTCCGCGTGCCAGGTCTCCAGGTAGACCGCGGCGGCGCCCTTGCGGCGGCCGCCCTGGTTCACCGCGGCGACCGAGGCGTCGAGGGTCTTCAGGAACGGGACGATGCCGTTGGAGTGCCCGTTGGTGCCGCGGATCAGGGAGCCGCGGGCCCGGATCCTGGAGTACGAGAGCCCGATGCCGCCGGCGTGCTTGGAGAGCCGGGCGACCTGGTGGTAGCGGTCGTAGATGGAGTCCAGCTCGTCGAGCGGGGAGTCCAGCAGATAGCAGGACGACATCTGCGGGTGGCGGGTGCCGGAGTTGAAGAGCGTCGGGGACGAGGGCAGGTAGTCCAGCCGGCTCATCAGCCCGTACAGCGCGACGACCTCGTCGAGGGCGCGTACGCCGTCGTCCTCCGCGAGCCCGCAGGCGACCCGGAGCATGAAGTGCTGCGGGGTCTCGATCACCTGGCGGGTGATGGGGTGGCGCAGCAGATAGCGGCTGTAGAGGGTGCGCAGCCCGAAGTAGCCGAAGCGGTCGTCGGCGGCCGGGTCGATCGTCGCGTCGAGCCGCTCGGCGTACCGCTCCACGAATGCGGCGGTACGGTCCGCGATCAGGCCCTCGTCATGTCCCACCCGCACCGAGGCGGTGAAGGAGACCGAGCCCTGGCCCGCGGCCTCGGCGGCGATGGTCCGGGTCAGCAGCCGGGCGGCCAGCCGGGAGTAGGCGGGATCATCGGAGATCAGGCCCGCGGCGGCGTCGGTGGCGAGCTGATGGAGTTCCGCCGCGTCCGATCCGGGGTGCCGGCCGCGGAGCGCGGCGGCGGCCACCCTGCCGGGGTCGGTGTCCGGCAGATCGGCGGTGAGGTCGGTCAGGGTCCGCAGCAGGGCGGTCCCCGGCCCGTCCTCGGGCGTCGCGGCAGTGGGCCGGGGGGTCTGCCCGGGCAGCTGCTGGGCGGTGCCTGAAGCCGGATCGGCTGGCGCGATGGTCACGTGGTGCTCTCCCTCGCTCGGCTCGCGGGCCGTCGGCGGGGGAGGGGTGGGCAGGCCGGACGTTCCCGGAAACGGGCAGCACGCACGGCGTCCACCGGCCCAACCGCGAGGCCCGGACGTCTCGGCACCCGGGTCGGACGATCCGGGTGCGCTGTCGGCAGACGGCCGGACTTGCCCTGGCGCGACAAAGTACGCCGAAGCACACCGTTGCGGGACAGTTCCGGATTCGCACCGGATTCCTCTGCGGTGACAGCGAGATGAGCATACATGTGGGGGCACCGCCGAAGCGGTGCCCCCACATGTTGTGTCGCGCCTCTCATGCTCCCGCACGGTCCGGGGCCGTCCACGACGGTGTCCACGCCCCTCCGGGGAGGCCCGGCCCCCTGCCCGGGACGGCCCGGCCGAGCCCCTCCAAGGGGCCACGGTGCGCTTCCCCGGCCGGGAGGCGGCTGTTTCAGGGGCACGGCTTCCTTCCCCAGGGGGCGAGGTGAAGGTTTTCAGGGGGGCGCCTCCCACGCCGCCAGGCGTAGGGGGAGGAAACTGCGCGATCGGCCACGACGGTGTTGTGCTCGGCAGACGGCATGCAATGCCGTTACGGATTCCGCCTCCCGCCCGGCCGGGTGACGACCGTATGCGACCACGCGCCGCCGTCGGCTTGTCGCGCAGTTCCTCGCGCCCCCGGGTACTCCCGCTTGGCGTCTTGGCAGGGGGAGCGCCGCCACGGGGTGCTCGTGCCTGCCATTCCGGGAATGACGGCCCCGCCCCTGGGCACTCCTGCTTGCCACTCCGGCGGGGGAGCCGTGCCACTGGGTGCTCCTGCGCGGCGTACCGGAAAAAAAAGGGGGGCGCCGCGCTCCGACAGGGGTCGGGGCGCGGCGCACATGGAGAAGCGGAGGCTCTAGTCCTGGGGGCGGCGGAGGCGGGCGACGAACTTGTAGCGGTCGCCGCGGTACACCGACCGCACCCACTCCACCGGCTCCCCCTGCGCGTCCAGCGAGTGCCGCGACAGCATCAGCATCGGCAGCCCGACGTCCGTACCGAGCAGCCCCGCCTCGCGCGGTGTCGCCAGGGACGTCTCGATGGTCTCCTCCGCCTCGGCGAGATGGACGTCGTAGACCTCGGCCAGTGCCGTATAGAGGGAGGTGTACTTGACCAGGCTGCGCCGGAGCGCCGGGAAGCGCTTGGCGGACAGATGGGTGGTCTCGATGGCCATCGGCTCACCGCTGGCCAGCCGGAGGCGTTCGATCCGCAGGACCCGGCCGCCGGTGGAGATGTCGAGCAGTCCCGCGAGGGTGTCGTCCGCGGTGACGTACCCGATGTCGAGCAGCTGGGAGGTGGGTTCCAGGCCCTGGGCCTTCATGTCCTCGGTGTACGAGGTCAGTTGGAGCGCCTGGGAGACCTTGGGCTTGGCGACGAACGTGCCCTTGCCCTGGATGCGCTCCAGCCGGCCTTCGACGACCAGCTCCTGGAGCGCCTGGCGCACGGTGGTGCGCGAGGTGTCGAATTCGGCCGCGAGCGTGCGCTCCGGCGGTACCGGCGTGCCCGGGGGCAGGGTCTCCGTCATGTCGAGGAGGTGCCTTTTGAGGCGGTAGTACTTGGGTACGCGCGCGGTCCGGGTCGGTGTCCCGGCCTCGGTCTCCGTACCCACCCCGTCCGTCGTCATGGCCCGCCTTCCCGTTCCCGACTGCGCTGCTGCCGTCACCGGCTCCTCCGTCTGTAGCGGATCACATCGTGGCACGGGCCGGTCCCGGGGAGTGACCCTGTCCCTCCTGTTTTTCTGCCTTCAGGGTGGACACCACTGCTTCTTATACACCGAGGGGGCTAGGGTTGGTCTAGTCCAAGCGAAGGCCTCAAGCCTGCCCGGATCATGCCCTGATGTCGGTCCGATAACGGACTGGACAGGCATGTTTATCGAGCCTTGACAGCCCGAAAGGTCTAGGCCAAGCTCCGGGTACTGGTCTAAACCATTTAAGACCGGGTCCCAGCCCCAGGCAGTACTTTCGCGTATGGCTTCGTTTTGGGCGGGGTGGCAGGCATCCCTTAGGAGGGTGGCGTGAAGCGCAAGCTCATCGCGGCGATCGGTGTCGCGGGCATGTTGGTCAGTGTTGCCGCGTGTGGCTCGGACGACAAGAAGGACAGCGAGGGTTCCGGCAAGGACGGCTTCAAGGGTCAGACCCTGACGTTCTGGGCCATGGACGGTTCGACGCCGGACAAGTGGCTCGCTGATCTGACCGCCGAGTTCGAGGCCAAGACCGGCGCCAAGCTGAAGTACGAGAAGCAGGCGTGGAACGGTATTCAGCAGAAGCTGACGACCGCTCTCTCCGAGGACACCCCGCCGGACGTCTTCGAGATCGGCAACACCCAGACCCCCGCCTACGCCAAGACCGGCGGTCTGGCGGACCTCGGTGACCTGAAGAAGGAGATCGGCGCCGACTGGTCCGAGTCCCTCAACAAGGCCTCCGTCTTCGAGGGCAAGCAGTACGCCGCCCCCTGGTACTTCGCCAACCGTGTGGTGATCTACAACAAGTCGGTCTTCGCCGAGGCCGGCATCACCGCGCCGCCGAAGACCCGCGCCGAGTTCTACGCCGCGCTCGACAAGATCAAGGCGAAGGGCAAGGAGCCGATCTACCTGCCCGGCCAGAACTGGTACCACTTCGTCGGACTGGTGATCGGCCAGGGCGGCGAGCTGGTCAAGAAGGACGGCGACAAGTGGGTCTCCAACCTCGCTGACCCGAAGGTCCAGGCCGCGGCCGAGGAATACAAGAAGATGCAGGCCTACTCCAAGGCCCCCAAGGACAAGGACGAGGCCACGCCGCAGCAGGCCGACATCTTTGCCCAGGGCAAGACCGGTGCCTTCATCGGCATGGGCTGGGAGGGCGCCACCGCCATCAAGGCGAACCCGGCCATCGAGAAGGAGCTCGGCTACTTCACCATCCCCGGTGAGACCGCCGACAAGCCCGAGGGTGTCTTCCTCGGTGGCTCCAACCTCGCCGTCGCGCAGAACAGCAAGAAGCAGGCGCTCGCCAAGGAGTTCCTGAAGCTTGCGCTCTCCGACAAGTACGAGGGCGGCCTGGCCAAGGCCAGCGGCGTCATCCCGAACAAGGAGTCCCTGAACTCCAACCTGACGGGCAACCCGGTCGCCGAGGCCGCCGCTCCGTCCGCGAAGTTCGGCGGCACGACCCCGCTGATCGCCGAGTGGGCAGCCGTCGAGAACGCCCCCAACCCGATCAAGACCTACCTCACCGCCGTGGTGAGCGGTAAGTCTCCGGCGGACGCCGCCAAGCAGGTCGAGGGCGAGTTCAACAAGCGCCTGGCTCAGAAGCAGTAACTGTCACGGCGGCCGGGGCGGGGGCGAACGCCCCTGCCCCGGCCGCCGACTGCTGTCCCCAAAGCGCCTAGGAAGAGATGGCGAGCATGACCGTGCAGACCGAACGGGCGCCGTCCGGCCCCGCGGAGGCGTCCGAGCCTCCGGTCAAGGGCAAGGGCAGGCCCTCCGCACCGCGTAAGGCGGGCGATTTCGTTCCTTATCTGCTGCTGCTTCCCGCGGTGGCCGCCACCCTGGTCTTCCTGGGCTGGCCTCTGGTCAACAACGCGATTCTGTCGTTCCAGAACCTCAATATGAGACAGCTGATCCAGCGTCTCACCGAGTGGAACGGCATCGACAACTACCGGGATATCCTCACCGGTCCGGACTTCTGGCGGGTCACCGGCCGTTCGATCGTCTTCGCGGGCGTCAACGTCCTGCTGATCATGGTCCTGGGCACGCTCGTCGGTCTGCTCCTCGCCCGCATCGGCAAGAAGATGCGCGTCACCCTCATGGTCGCGCTCGTTCTCGCCTGGGCCATGCCGGTCGTCGCCTCCAGCACCGTCTACCAGTGGCTCTTCGCCCAGCGGTTCGGCGTCATCAACTGGGTCCTCGTCCAACTCGGCTTCGAGGGCATGGCCAGCCACAACTGGTTCGGCACCCAGTTCTCCACCTTCTTCGTGGTGACCCTGCTGATCGTCTGGCAGTCCATACCCTTCGTCGCCCTCAGCCTCTACGCGGCGACCACCACGATCCCGAAGGAACTGTACGAGGCAGCGGCGCTGGACGGCGCCAACGCCTGGCGCAGCTTCACCTCGGTGACCATGCCGTTCCTGCGGCCGTTCCTCTACGCCACCACATTCCTGGAGATCATCTGGGTCTTCAAGGCGTTTGTCCAGGTCTACACGATCAACGCCGGCGGTCCGGACCGGCTCACCGAGATCCTCCCGGTGTACGCGTACATCGAGGGCATCGGCAACCAGCACTACGGCATGGGCTCCGCCATCGCGATGCTCACCATCGTCATCATGCTGCTGCTGACGGCCTACTACCTCCGGATCGTTCTCAAGCAAGAGGAGGACCAGCGATGAAGCGCTCCCTGTTCGGCCGCTTCTGGCCCAATGCCACCGCCGTATTCCTCGTGCTGGTCTTCATCTTCCCCGTCTACTGGATGTTCTCGACGGCGTTCAAGAAGACCACGGACATCGTCACGGACACCCCGGTCTGGTTCCCGACCAATCCGACGACGCAGCACTTCAAGACCGCGATCAACGCCGACAACTTCTGGAGCTTCGTCGGCAACTCGCTCACCGTCACCCTGCTCGCGGTGATCTTCTCGCTGATGATCGCCCTGGCGGCGTCCTTCGCTCTGGCCCGGATGCGCTTCAAGGGCCGGCGCGGCTTCATCATCGGCTTCATGGTCGCCCAGATGGCGCCCTGGGAAGTCATGGTCATCGCCATCTACTTCATCGTCCGCGACGCCGACATGCTCAACAGCCTGGTGCCGCTGACGCTCTTCTACATGGTGATGATCCTGCCCTTCACCCTCCTCACGCTCCGCGGCTTCGTCGCCGCCGTGCCGAAGGAGCTGGAAGAGGCTGCCATGGTCGACGGCTGCACCCGCCGCCAGGCGTTCATCAAGGTGATCCTGCCGCTGCTCGCCCCCGGTCTGATGTCGACGTCGATGTTCGGCTTCATCACCGCCTGGAACGAGTTCCCGATGGTGCTGGTCCTCAACAAGCAGGTCGAGTACCAGACCCTGCCGGTGTGGCTCGCCGGCTTCCAGTCCGTCTTCGGCAACGACTGGGGCGCGACCATGGCGGCGTCGACCCTCTTCGCCATCCCGGTGCTGCTGCTCTTCCTCTATCTCCAGCGCAGAGCGGTTGGCGGGCTGAGCGACGGCGCTGTGAAGGGATAACCTGGGATGACCTCCATGACCAACGACGTACGGGCCACCGACCGGCTCAGCCGGGACGCGCTCACCGTCCTCCAGCCCGGCTTCGAGGGCACCACCGCCCCCGACTGGCTGCTCCGGCAGATCGCCGACGGCCTTGCCGCGGTCGGCCTGTTCGGGCGGAACATCACCACCCCCGAGCAGCTCACCGCGCTCACCGCGCAGCTCCGGGCCGAGCGTGACGACCTCCTCGTCGCCATCGACGAGGAGAGCGGCGACGTCACCCGGCTGGAGGTCGTCGACGGCTCCTCCTTCCCCGGCAACTACGCGCTCGGCACCGTGGACGACACCGCGCTCACCCGCGACGTCGCCCACGAGCTGGGCCGGCGGCTCGCCGCCTGCGGGGTGGACTTCAACTGGGCGCCGTCCGCGGACGTCAACGCCAATCCGGACAACCCGGTCATCGGCGTCCGTTCCTTCGGCGCCGACGCGGCCCTGACCGCGCGGCACACCGTCGCGTACCTCCAGGGCCTCCAGGACGCCGGAGTCGCGGCCTGCGTCAAACACTTCCCCGGCCACGGGGACACCAACGTCGACTCGCACCACGCGATGCCCCGTATCGACGTCGGCCTGGAAACCCTCCACGCCCGGGACCTGCTGCCGTTCCGCGAGGCCATCGCGGCCGGCACCAAGGCCGTGATGAGCGCGCACATCCTGCTGCCTGCGCTCGACCCGGACCGTCCGGCGACCCTCAGCCCCCGGATCCTCACCGGGCTGCTCCGCGAGGAGCTCGGCTTCGACGGGCTGATCGTCACCGACGGCATGGAGATGCAGGCCATCGCGGCGACGTACGGAATCGAACGAGGCTCCGTCCTCGCGCTCGCCGCCGGTGCCGACGCGATCTGCGTCGGCGGCGGACTGGCGGACGAGGGGACCGTCCTGGCCCTGCGGGACGCGATCGTCACCGCGGTCCGGGAGGGCGACCTGCCCGAGGAGCGTCTGGCCGACGCGGCGGCGCGGGTCCGCGCCCTCGCCGACTGGACGCGCCGGGCACGGGGGGCCGTCGCGGCGCCGGGCGCGGAAACGCAGGAGGGGACCGCGCCCGGCGTCCGCGGCGGGGCTGCCAACGGTGTCGTACGCGATCTGTCCGATATCGGGCTCGTCGCCGCCCGCCGGGCCGTCCAGGTCACCCCCGGTGCGGAGCCGTACCGGCCGGTCACCGAACCGGCGTACGTCGCGGCCTTCGCCCCCGAGGCGAACATCGCCGTCGGTGACGAGACCCCCTGGGGTGTCGCCGGGGAGCTGGCCGCGCTGCTGCCGGGCACCGTCTCGGTCACCCGCACCGACGTGCCCGTCGAGGAAGCCGCCGGTCTCGCCGGCGAGGTGCTGGCCGAGGCCGGGGACCGTAGGATCGTCGCAGTGGTACGCGATGCCCACCGCCACGACTGGATGGCGGCGGCCCTCGACGCGCTCGTCACCGCCCGGCCGGACACGGTCGTCGTGGAGATGGGCCTCAACGGGGCCGAGCCGAAGGGGGCGCTGTACATCGCGACCCACGGCGCCGCCCGCGTCTGCGGACGCGCCGCCGCGGAGGTCATCACCGGCGCGAGCGCGGGTGTCTGACCGAAGCTGACCGTTTGCTGTACCGGGGGGGCCGCTCCGGGCGTTCGACGCCCGGGGCGGCCTTCGCGGTACCCGGACCGGCTGCTGGAGGCGCGACACATGGCTGCGACGGACTCGGCACCGGGGAATGGCGACCACCGGGAGCGGCCCGGGCGCATCATGTCCGGCGAGATGGCGGAACAGCCCGCCGTACTGCGGCGCATCCTCGAACAGGGCGCGCCGCGCATCCGCGAGACCGCGGCGGCCGTCGCGGCCCGCGCACCGCGGTTCGTCCTGCTGACGGCCCGCGGCACCTCGGACAACGCGGCGCTCTACGCCAAATATCTGCTGGAGATCAAACTCGGCCTGCCCTGCGGGCTGACCTCCATGTCCACCACGACGGCGTACGGGGCCAGGCCCGAGCTGCGGGACGTCCTGGTGATCACCGTCAGCCAGTCCGGCGGCTCACCCGACCTCGTCGCCTCGACCCGGGCCGCGCGGGACGCGGGCGCCGTGACGCTGGCCGTCACCAACAACCCGGACTCGCCGCTGGCCGCGGTCTCGGAATTCCACATCGACATCCTCGCGGGCCCCGAGAAGGCGCTGCCCGCGACCAAGACGTACACCGCGTCCCTGCTCGCCCTCTATCTCTTCGTGGAGGGCCTCCGCGGCGCGGACGGGGCGGCCGCCGGGGCCCTGCCCGAACTGGCCGAACGCATCCTGGCGCGCGGCGACGAAGTCCGCAGGCTGGCGTCCCGCTACCGGTTCGCCGAGCGGATGGTGATCACTTCCCGCGGGTACGGCTACCCGACGGCCAAGGAAGCCGCCCTCAAGCTCATGGAGACCAGCTATATCCCGGCCCTGTCGTACTCCGGCGCCGATCTGCTGCACGGACCGCTGGCCATGGTCGACAACATCTCGCCGGTCATCGCCGTGGTGACCGCGGGCCGCGGCGGCGAGGCGCTCCAGCCGGTCCTGGACCGGCTCAGGGGCCGGGGCGCGGATCTGGTGGTTGTGGGCCCGGCGCCGCAGGTCGCGGCGGCGTCGGCGGGTTTCGTCCTGCCGGTGGACGGCCTCCCGGAGGACCTCCAGCCGATCCTGGAGATCCTGCCGCTGCAGTTGCTGGCGTACGAGGTGACGCTGGCGAGGGGCCAGGACCCCGACGCGCCGAGGGCTCTCGCCAAGGTCACGGAGACTCACTAGCCCCCGGGAACCCCGGCCCCGGGGCCCTCGCCCGCAGGCGCGGGACTGGTTCTCGGGGGCCGGCCCCGAGAAGGTGCCGGGGGCGCGGCCTGCGGGCAGTCATGGGCTGTTCGCGCAGTTCCTCCCCCTACGCCTGGCGGCGTGGGGGGACCCCCGGCGCCCCATATGCCCCTCTCACCCTTGAGCAGGTGTGGCTCCGCAGGGAGCGCCGTGTCCGGCGGGGGTTGTTTCCGACTGCGGGCCGTCACGGGCCGTTCGCGCAGTTCCCCGCGCCCCTAAAGACCCTGCCCGGCCTTGTCAGGTGGAGGGCCTGCGGTAGACCAAGATCAGTGCCCGCGGGATCATGTCGGGATCACGTGGGAGGGGGGTGCAGGGTCGCCCCCGCAGCCGTGGGCGACAAGAGCGGAGGCGCTTCGGGGCGGTGCATCGCCCGTGGCGAGGAGGTGAGCCCGGAGGCCACCGACCCGGCCGCACCGGCAGGACCGGCGACCTACACCACGGAGAAACGCGACTCGACCGCAGAAGATACCCGCACCCCGCTAGGGCTCGGGCCGACCCCACGGAGAAACGCGACTCGACCGCCGAAGAGGCCCGCACCCCACGGGCAGGGGCATGAACGAGAGGCACCGGAGAGCCCGCACCTTGAAAGGGGGGCGCGCACCCCGCAGGGGACCCGCGGGCCGCGGCGCCTGGCGGGACCCTCAACCCGCCCGGCACCGCAGCCCGGAGTGCTCCGGCCGGGCGAGTGTGCGGGCCCGCTCGGCCGATGGGGAGGGTCGCGGTGCAGTCAGGGCAGAGAGCACGCGTCCCTCACTCCGCCCACCTGTGCGGGGAGGGCGGAAGTTCTTGATGCATTCATTGTGGACTAGACCATTCGCGGATGTCCATGCGTCGGCGCCGAGATGTTCGAAGTCTCATGCGGGCTCTCATCTTCCTCATCGCCCGCGGGTACGCTCGCAGACGTGCCCTCCATGAACGACCTCGTACGCCAGCACACCGCCCTCAGCGATTCGGACCTCGAATGGCTCCATCTGCTGGTCTCGGAGTGGCAGCTGCTCTCCGACCTGTCCTTCGCCGATCTCGTCCTCTGGGTCCCCACCCGGGACGGGACCCGGTACGTCTCCGTCGCCCAGATGCGGCCCAACACCGGGCCCACGTCCTACCAGGACGATATGGTCGGCCATCTGGTGCCGCGCGGCCGGCGCCCTCTCCTGGACGCCGCCCTCGACGAGGGCCGGATCGTGCGCGAGGGCGACCCCGAGTGGCGCGAGGAGGTCCCCGTACGCGTCGAGTCCATCCCGGTACGCCGTGAGGGCCGGGTGCTCGGGGTGATCGCCCGCAACACCAATCTGCTGACCGTGCGGACCCCCTCCCGTCTTGAGCTGACCTATCTCCAGTCGGCTTCCGATCTCGCCCAGATGATCGCGGCCGGCTCCTTCCCCTTCCCGGGGCAGCAGGTCGACATGGACGCCTCGCCGCGCGTCGGTGACGGGCTGATCCGGCTCGACGCCGACGGAGTGGTCCAGTACGCCAGTCCGAACGCCCTCTCCGCGTACCACCGCCTCGGGCTCGCCTCGGATCTCGTCGGGCACCATCTCGGCCAGGTCACCGCCGAGCTGGCACCCTCCCGGGGCCCGGTGGACGAGGCCATGGTCAAACTGGCCAGCGGCTACGCCCCCCGGGAGACCGAGGTCGAGGGCAACGGCGGGGTGATTCAGCTGAGGACGATCCCGCTGCGCCCGAAGGGCACCCGGATCGGCTCCCTGGTGCTCCTGCGCGACGTCACCGAACTCCGGCGGCGCGAGCGCGAGTTGATCACCAAGGACGCCACCATCCGGGAGATCCACCACCGGGTGAAGAACAACCTCCAGACGGTTGCCGCGCTGTTGCGGCTCCAGGCCCGCAGAATGGATTCGGTACGCGGCCGGGAGGCCCTCAACGAGGCGGTACGGCGCGTCGGGTCCATCGCCATCGTCCATGAGACCCTCTCCCAGAACCTCGACGAGCGCGTGGAGTTCGACGAGATCGCGGACCGGGTGATCGCGATGGTGGCGGAGATCTCGCCGGGGAAGGTGGAGTGCCGGCGGACCGGCCGCTTCGGCATCCTCGACGCCGAGGTCGCCACCCCGCTGTCGATGGTGCTGACCGAGATCCTCCAGAACGCGCTGGAGCACGCCTTCCCGGCGGGGGAGCGGGGCTCGGTCGAGGTGTCGGCGGTCCGCGGTCCGCGGCGCCCCGAATCCCGGCTGCTGATCACCGTCCAGGACGACGGCTCGGGGCTGCCCGAGGGCTTCGACGCCCATACGGCCGGGAATCTCGGGCTGCAGATCGTCCGTACGCTGGTGGAGGGCGAGCTGGGCGGCAGCTTCGACATGCTTCCGGTGCCCGCGCCCGGACGCGGCACCCGTGTCGTCCTCGATATCCCGGTCCGGCCCCAGAAGTAGCCCCGGAAGTAACGGAAGCCACACCCCCGGCCGCACCGGCTGCACCGGACCCCACGGCCACCGGCCCCCGGCCGACCCGCCCCGCCGGACCCCGGGGCGGGCCCGCCCGATACGGGCCCGGATCCCCCTGCCGGGGCCCGCGGCCACAGAGCAGCGAGCCCCGGAAGCGAAGGCTTCCGGGGCTCGAATGCTGTGGGTTTGTCCTGCTGCTGCGCGCTGCGGCTCGGTGGCGGTGATTGCGTACGCTGCGTACGCGCCGCCGGTTGCCTCGGCTCGTCGCGGGGGGATCAGGCGCTGGCGTTACGCGCCCGGTTGCGGGCGGCGCGGCGCTTCATCGCACGGCGCTCGTCCTCGCTGAGGCCACCCCAGACGCCGGAGTCCTGGCCGGACTCAAGCGCCCACTGCAGGCACTGCTCCATGACGGGGCAGCGACGGCAGACGGCCTTGGCTTCCTCGATCTGCAGCAGCGCAGGACCGGTGTTGCCGATGGGGAAGAAGAGCTCGGGGTCTTCCTCGCGGCAAACGGCGTTGTGACGCCAGTCCATGGCTGCTACCTCTCTTGTGTGACATGCAGGTTGCTTGTGAATGTGAACGCTTTCACGAATCCCCCCGCAAGGGAAGGGCCGAACGCCGATGCCACACCGGCGTGGTCCAGGGTTTGAGGAGGGGTTCGACGATCCGTGGGGCCGCTGTTCCGCAGGCTGTCCCGATCGCCATGAAGAGACTCGCAAACCTCGGCGGCGGATACAACCCCTTCTGGAAAGTTTTTTTTGATTCCTCGGTGTCGACTAGGTCACAGCCGTACTTCCATGGGGTGGATCCTGGTCCGTACGTTCGAGATAAAGGCGGTACGGCCCTTCCACTCACACAATCACACGCAGTGCACGGCGTACGCCTGTGAACGTCACGCTTGTCCGCAGTCCGAGATGGTCACCGTCCATCTGAAAGGGGAGCGGAACCTTGGAATTCAAGGTGAACCCGTCCATGTCGTGGACCGTCACCGCATGCTTGCCGTCAGGACCGCGTTCGGGCGTCGAACGCAGCAGCTGGGTCGCGTAGCGCGCGACGGCCGGGGTCGACAGTCTGGAGAGTCCCAGCAGGTCGAGGCCGGTGTCGAAGGACGCCTTCGGGGACGCGTACAGCGGACGGCTGCCCAGATACGTCCAGGGCGAGGTGTTCGCGACTATGGAGACCACGAGATCACGGATGGTTTCGGCGCCGGGGCGTTCGAACTCGATCGTGCCGTGATGCCGGTGGGGGTACTGGAGGAACTGGCGGACGACCTGGCGCACATAGAGAGGATGCGTGGAACGCTTTCCCAGTTCCCGCTGCTGTTCGACCCGGCCGATCACACTGGCGTCGAATCCGTATCCCGCGCAGAACGTGAACCAGCGTCCGGGAACTCCCTCGTCCGGGGTGCCCGGGGTGCCGGCCGCCAGACCGAGTCCGACGGTCTTTTCGCTCCGCGAGGAGAGCGCGTCGAGAATGGCGCCGGTCGCTTCCACGGCGTCGTTCGGCAGTCCCAGCGCCCGGGCGAACACGTTCGTCGAGCCGCCGGGCACCACGGCCAGCTTCGGCAGCCGGTCGGGGTCGGGTCCGCTGTGCAGCAGTCCGTTCACGACCTCGTTGACCGTGCCGTCGCCGCCGAGGGCGACGACCAGGTCGATCTCGCCCGAGTCCGCCGCCCGGCGGGCCAGGTCCCGGCCGTGGCCCCGGTACTCGGTCGTCACGGCCTCCAGCTTCATCTCGCTGGCCAGCGCGTGGATCAATACGTCACGGGTGCGGGCACTGGTGGTGGTTGCTGCCGGGTTGACCACGAGAAGTGCGCGCATGAAGTGCAGCGTACCCAGGCGGCGACGGGGGTGGTAACGGCGGTCCCCGGATCGGGGCGGTGTCCGGGGGACGGGCCTTACGGACTACCCTGCTGGGGTGAGTGCTGAGCCGACCCCCCGCCCCAACCGTCTGACCGCCGCCGCCGCGGTCTCCGGAGTGGAGGGCGTGGTCCTGGCGGGGTACGGCGTCTATCTGCTGGTGATGGGCCTGCTGGGCAGCCCGGAGAGTCCCACTCAGGCGGAGATGGGCGGGCTGACGCTGATCGCCCTGGGCGCGCTGCCCCTGATCGCGGCGCGCGGACTGCTGATGCGGAAGTCCTGGGCCCGCGGCCCGGCGCTGATCACGCATCTGATGGCGCTGATTCCCGCGTGGACGCTGCTGCGGGCGGAGTCGCAGGCCCTGATCCCGGTCGGGATCGCGGTGGCCGTGCTCGCCGTCACCGGTCTGGTGCTGGTGGTCAGCCGCGAGACCACGGAGGCCCTCGGGATCCGTCCGCCGGGCAACGGCGGCTGACCGGCCCGGACCCGGAACCGACCGACCCGGAACACCGACCCGACCCGACCCGGAACCGACCGGCTCGGGGCGGACCCGGACCGCGCCGCCCCGGAGCCCGGGGCGCCGCGACGGCATGCCGTGCCCCGGGCCCGTACCCCGGACGGTTCTACTCCTCGACGAGGAGCTTTTCGCGCAGCTGGGCGAGGGTGCGGGCCAGCAGCCGGGAGACGTGCATCTGGGAGATGCCGACCTCCTGCGCGATCTGCGACTGGGTCATGTTGCCGAAGAACCGCAGCAGCAGGATCCGCTTCTCGCGCGGCGGGAGATCCTCCAGCAGCGGTTTGAGGGACTCCCGGTACTCGACGCCTTCCAGCGCCTCGTCCTCAGCGCCCAGGGTGTCCGCGACGGCGGGCGACTCGTCGTCGGTGTCGGGGACGTCCAGGGAGAGCGTGGAGTATGCGTTCGCCGACTCCAGGCCTTCGAGGACCTCCTCCTCCGAGATGCCGAGCCGCTCGGCCAGCTCGTGGACCGTGGGGGAGCGGCCGTGCAGCTGGGAGAGCTCCGCCGTCGCCGTCGTCAGGGCGAGCCGCAGCTCCTGCAGGCGGCGGGGGACCCGGACCGCCCAGCCCTTGTCCCGGAAATGGCGTTTGATCTCGCCGACGACCGTCGGTGTCGCATAGGTCGAGAACTCGACGCCGCGCTCCGGGTCGAACCGGTCCACGGATTTGATCAGACCGATCGTGGCGACCTGGGTGAGATCGTCCAGCGGCTCCCCGCGGTTGCGGAACCGCCGGGCGAGGTGCTCGACCAGCGGAAGGTGCATCCGGACGAGCCGGTTGCGCAGCTCGGCGCGCTCCGGCGAGCCGTCCGGCAGCTTCCGCAGCTCGATGAAGAGCGCCCGGGCGCCACCGCGGTCCGGGGCTTCGCGCGAGGTGTCGCGCTGCGGCCCCGGCGCCCGTTCCGGTGCCTCGTCCGGCGCTTCGTCCGGTGCTTGGGCCGGTGTCTGGTCCGCTGCCTGGTCCGGTACTCCGTGCGGCGGTCCGGGCCGTTCCTCGTGCCCGTCCGCCGGCCGGTCCCGGAGCTGTTCGTTCCCGTGCTCGTGCTCGGTCATATGGTCCGCCCTCGCCCCGGGCTCCGCCGCAGTGGCAGCCCCCGCCTGCTCAGCCGCGGCCTGGCGGCCGCCGAGTCCGTCGCCGTCGAATCCATGGAGTCCGTCGAGTCCGTGGGCCTGCTGTTCCGGGAAGCCGGGAGGCGCGGCGGGCTGCCCGTCCCGCTCGCCGTCCCGCACCGGACCGTTCCCGCTCCTCACGCCGGCCCGGGTCCCGCGCCGCGCTGTTTGTACAGGCTGATGGAGACCGTGCGGTCGTCGGCGACCGACGACTCGACCTTGCCCGCCAGCGCGGAGAGCACCGTCCAGGCGAAGGTGTCGCGCTCGGGGGCCCGGCCGTCGGTGGTCGGGGCCGAGACCGTGACCTCCAGGGAATCGTCGATGAGCCGGAAGACACAGCTCAGCACCGAACCCGGCACCGCCTGCTGCAAGAGGATCGCGCAGGCCTCGTCGACCGCGATCCGAAGGTCCTCGATCTCGTCGAGGGTGAAGTCCAAGCGTGCCGCGAGGCCGGCGGTGGCCGTACGCAGCACGGACAGATAGGCACCCGCAGCGGGCAGCCGGACTTCGACGAAGTCCTGGGTCCCGGGCTCGCCTGCGATCTGGGACACCCTCACCTCCAAGGTGACACATGCTCTTTCGGGGCCCGCGGGGCAGATCCCGGGGCCGTCGGGGACGCGGTCCGGTACGACGGGTCTGAGACGACAACCGCGCGCAGCCGGTACCGGCCCGGCGACGCTATCGCGATCCATGGTGCCCTGTCGCAGGGCCCCCTCAGGTCACTGTCACTCATGGTAGGCATATGAGTACGCACAGTGGCTAGAGGTGTGCGGGGCGCAATTGCGGGGAGCGGGCGGAGGGTTGACGTACCCACTGTTCGAACAGGCGAATCCCTCCGGGGGCCGTCGGCCCCCGGTGCGGGGCGGGCCGGCTCAGACCAGGGCGCCGTCCACGAAGCACCAGCGCCAGTCCTCGCCCGGCTCGAAACTGCGCATCACGGGGTGGCCCGACTCGTGGAAGTGCGCGGTCGCGTGCTGCAGCGGCGAGGAGTCGCAGCAGCCGACGTGGCCGCAGACGAGACAGAGCCGCAGATGCACCGGTGTCGTTCCGGCGATCACGCATTCCGGGCACGTTTCCGACCCGGGGGGAGGCTCCGGGCGGGGCAGAGCCGCTGTGTGCGGACACTCGCTCATGATGGCCAGGTTACGGCGCCGGCGCCGGACCTTCCCGTCGAGGCGTCCGGCCCGGCGGGGACCGACCGGACGGAGTGGGTGGGTATGGAGGCCTTGTCCCTGGTGGCGCTGATCGCGGTGAGCGCGGCGGTGGCGGGCGCGGCCCGCCGTACGCGCGTACCGGCGCCGCTGCTGCTGGTGGCGGCAGGGCTCGTGGCCTCGTACCTCCCCGGGGTCCCGGACTACACCCTCGACCCGCATATCGTGCTGCCGCTGGTGCTGCCGCCGCTGCTGCACACCGCGGCGCTGGACAGCTCCTATCTCGACCTGCGGGCCAATATCCGGCCGGTGGCGCTGCTGTCCTTCGGCTACACGCTGTTCGCCACGGTCGCCGTGGGGTGGCTGGCGTATCTGCTGATCCCGCAGCTGCCGCTGACGGCCGCGCTGGTGCTGGGCGCGGTGGTGGCGCCGCCGGACGCGGTCGCGGCGACCGCGATCGCTCGTCGGCTGGGCCTGCCGCACCGAATCACCACCATCCTCCAGGGCGAATCGCTGATCAACGACGCGACCGCGATCACCGCCTACCGGGTGGCCGTCGCCGCGGCCGTCGGCGAGGGCGCCAGCTGGCTCGGGGGCATGGGCGAGTTCGCCGTGGCGGCGCTCGGCGGGGTCGCGGTCGGGCTGGCGCTGATGGTGCCGATCCACTGGCTGCGGACCAGGCTGCGGGAGCCGCTGCTGCAGAACACGCTCTCGCTGCTCATTCCGTTCGTGGCGTACGCGGCGGCGGAGCAGGTCCATGCCTCCGGGGTGCTCGCCGTGGTCGTGGTGGCGCTCTATCTCGGCCACCGCTCCTGGCAGGTCGACTTCGCCACCCGGCTCCAGGAGGCCGCGGTCTGGAGGATGGTCGCCTTCGTGCTGGAGTCGGCCGTCTTCGCACTGATCGGACTCCAGCTCTCGTACGTCCTGCGGGGGCTCGGCGACTACGGCGTCGCACAGGCGCTGGGGTACGGGGTCGGGGTCTTCGTCCTCGTGGTGGCGGTGCGGTTCGTCTGGGTCTTCCCGGCGACCTTCCTGCCGCGGATCTCGCCCCGGATCCGGGCCCGGGAACCGGAGGTCACCTGGAAGGCGCCGCTGGTGGTGGGCTGGGCCGGGATGCGGGGTGTGGTGTCCCTGGCGATTGCCTTCTCCATCCCGCTGACCACGGCCGCGGGCGAGCCCTTCCCTTCGCGGAACCTGGTGCTCTTCCTGACCTTCACCACCGTCATCGGCACCCTGGTGGTCCAGGGGCTGACCCTGCCCGCGCTGATCCGGGCGCTGAGGCTGCCGAGGCCCGACCCCTTCGCGGAGACCCTGGCGGAGGCGGAGGCCCAGAACGCGGCATCGGAAGCGGCCGAGCGGAAACTGGACGCGCTCCTCGCCGATGAGCGCAACGCGCTGCCGGAGCCCCTGGAGGAGCGGCTGCGGACCGTGATGGAACGCCGCCGGAACTCCGTCTGGGAGCGGCTGGGGGCGGTGAACGAGGCGACGGGCGAATCGGCCGACGAGACGTACCGGCGGCTGGCCCGGGAGATGATCGGCGCCGAGCGGGCGGTCTTCGTCCAGCTGCGCGACGCCCGGCGCATCGACGACGAGATGATGCGGACGCTGCTGTTCCGCCTGGACCTGGAGGAGGCCGCGGCCTACCGCGAGGAGGACGCCGACTGACGCCTCCC
The DNA here is from genome assembly GCF_003932715.1 of Streptomyces tsukubensis. Classification (NCBI taxonomy): domain Bacteria; kingdom Bacillati; phylum Actinomycetota; class Actinomycetes; order Kitasatosporales; family Streptomycetaceae; genus Streptomyces; species Streptomyces tsukubensis. The sequence continues at coordinate 5,488,662 of NZ_CP020700.1, forward strand.
GCGGGGGGTACGAGGCCGGGCCGCCCCGGGCCCCGGGGCCGGGCGGGCCGGAGCGCCTCCGGGCGCGGGGCATGGCGTGGCCCTTGCGGGCCCGTGCGGGTGGCCTCCGGCCGGGCGGGCCTGGCCGGGCCCCGGGTGGTCCGGGCAGGGGTGCCTCCCGGGCGTGAGGTACGGGCGCGGCCGTGTGACCGGCCCGCGGCAGGGTCGCCCGAGGGCCGGTTCCGTCCGGGCCGGATTGCCCGGGTCGTACGGCCGGCCTGCGGCAGGGCGGGGCGTCGTCGGCGGGATCGGTGTCCGGGGCCTCCCCGGGACGGGTCCGGAAATACGGCGCCGTTCGCCCGGAGGGCGGGGCCTGCGGCCCGGTGGGGGTGCGCCCCCCTGGGCCACCGCCCGGGGGGACACCCACGGCGGAGTGCCCCGGGTGCGGGTCATCGCAAGGCGGTGGGCCCGGCGCCACGGGGAGGTGTCCCCCGTACCGCATGCGGCCCCATCCGTGCCCGACGGGCACAGGGCGGGCCGGGCCGTAGGAGAGGTCCGGCGTGTCTCCGGGCCGCGGGCCACCCGCAAGGGCCACGCCCGAACCCCACCTGAACGGGAGCGGGGCATCGTCCACCAGGCGGCCGGGGTGCTGCGCCGGATTTGCCCGGGTGGTTACGCCGCCGGGGGCGGCGGGCCCGTGATCACGGCCGCGAGGGCGGTGCCCCGGGGGAAGGCGCCCTCCGCGGTGAGGGTGACCAGGGCGAGCAGCAGCTTGGCCACGTACAGCCTCTCGACGGCGAAGCCGTGGCGGTCCTCGAAGTCGTCCGCGAAGGCCAGCAGCTCGGGAGGGGTCCGGGCGTATCCGCCGCAGTGGAAGCGGTCGTCCAGCGACCAGTCGCCCCGCCGGGCCCCGAAGGCGGCCCGCTGGAGGCGCTCGACCTCGCCCCCCAGAAAGCCGCCCCTGAGCACCGGGACGCCCAGAGCGCGGCTGCCGGGACCGAGCCCGGCCGCCAGGCCCGCGAGCGTACCGCCGGTGCCGCAGGCGACCGCCGCGACATCGGGGACGGTGCCGTCCGGGGTGCCCGCGCGCAGCTCCTCGCCCAGGGCGGCACAGCCGCGGGCCGCGAGGGCGTTGCTGCCGCCCTCCGGGACCACGTGGACCGGGCCGCCGCCGGGTATCAGTCCGGTGGCCGTACCGGTGATCCGGGCGAGGACCGCGGGATCGTCCTTCGCGCGGTACGTCGCCCGGTCGACGAAGAGCAGCCGCATCCCGTCCTCGGCGCAGCGGGCCAGGGAAGGATTGAGCGGACGTCCGGCCAGCTCGTCGCCCCGGACCACACCGACCGTGGGCGTTCCGATGAGCCGGCCCGCGGCGGCGGTGGCCCGGAGATGGTTCGAGTAGGCGCCGCCGAAGGTCAGCAGCGGGCGGCCCGCCGCGGCCCGCAGATTCGGGGCGAGCTTGCGCCATTTGTTGCCCGGCAGCTCGGGGTGGATCAGATCGTCCCGCTTGAGCAGCAGCCGCACGCCGAAGCGGTCGAAGCGGTCGTCGGCCACGGCCGCCAGCGGCGAGGGCAGCCGGGGCCGCAGGGCGGTGGTGGGATCGGACGCTTCCGGGAACATGCCCCCATTGTCACCGGCAGCCCCGGGAGCGGCCCGGCCCTGTGGACAACCCCGAGAACCCCGCCGACCCCGGCCCGGGACACCGGCCCCCGTGCCGCCTCCGGGGCGAGATCGGGTACGGAGAATTCCGTATGAACATACTTACTCGCATCACCGGACGGAGTCCGTCCGTTCGGATCGTGTGCGAACCGAACCGGTCGCCTCCGCTCACCCCACCTGGCGGATTGCCGAACGCGCCCGGCTGTGCCCCGTACCCGCCGATTCAGTCCCACCAATTCGTGTGATGGCGCCGGAACTTCACCCGCTGGAAGCTTCTTGCCGCGCGGGCCGGGCGGATGTTCGGGCAGGACACCGGCCGTCCCCGCCGCTCTCACGCACACCGAGGGGGAAGGACCGCACGTGACGATGTCGGAGACCGTCGAGGGCCGTGAGGCGCTCGCCCTGCTGGAACGTGCCCGGGCAGCCGTCGACCCCGGGCTGCGGACGGCCCTCGGGTCGCTGCCCGGCCCGATGCGCCGGGTCGCCCTCTACCACTTCGGCTGGGAGAACGCCGACGGCAGCCCGGCCGCGGGCTCGGCGGGCAAAGCGATCCGCCCGGCGCTCGTCATGGCCGCGGCCGAGGCGCTCGGCGGGGACCCGGCCGCCGTGGCCGGCGCGGCCGCGGCCGTCGAGCTGGTGCACAACTTCACCCTGCTCCACGACGACGTCATCGACGAGGACCCCACCCGCCGGCACCGGCCCACCGCCTGGACGGTCTTCGGCACCCCCGACGCGATCATCGTCGGCGACGCGATGCTCGCCCTCGCCTACCGGCTGCTGGCCCACGACCCGCATCCGGCGGCCGGGGCCGCGGCCGGGCGGATCGCGGAGTGCGTGATCGAACTGTGCGCCGGGCAGCAGGCGGACTGCGCCTTCGAGGAGCGCCCGCCGGAGGACGTCTCCCTGGAGGAGTGCCTGGCCATGGCCACCGCCAAGACGGGCGCCCTGCTGGGCTGCGCCTGCGCGGTCGGCGCGCTGTACGCGGGGGCCGGGGAGGCGGAGACCGCGGCGATGGACGCCTTCGGACGGGAAGCCGGTCTGGCCTTCCAGCTGATCGACGATCTGATCGGGATCTGGGGGGATCCGGGGCGTACGGGGAAGCCCGCCGGGGCCGATCTCGCCGCCCACAAGAAGTCCCTGCCGGTGGTCGCCGCCCTGGGGTCGGGTACCGCGGCGGCCGCCGAGCTGGCCCTGCTCTACCGGGGGCATATGTCGCCCGGGGCGGTGGCGCGGGCGGCGGACGCGGTGGACCGGGCGGGCGGGCGCGACTGGGCGCAGCTGCAGGCCGCGGACCGGATGGCGCGGGCGGTGCACGAGCTGTCCCGCGCGGTGCCGGATCTGGCGGCGGCCGGGGATCTGCTGTCGCTGGCGGAGTTCGTGACCCGGCGCTCGCGCTGAGCGCACGGCCGGGCGGAGGCCCCGGCGGGCGGGGGGCCGGGGGCGGCGGAAGTGGCCCCGTCTACGTCTCCGGGGCGGTCGGGGCCTTGCCGTGCCGGAGCCCGGCCGGCGACCTATCCTGGGGGCATGGGCAGCGCACGAGGCACCGCGCACAGCCCGCAGACCGCCTTCCGGTGTCCGGAGTGCGGGGAGCGGGTGGAAACGGTGATGCGGCGGCACAAGACCCTCGGGGCGTTCGTACCCCTCTGGGGGCCGGGTCCGTGCCATAACGCGGCCTGCACCGCGTACACCGGACCCGCGGAGAGCACAGACGGCGCGGACGGCGCGGACGGCGACGGCGCGCCCGGCCCCACCGTGGCCGGCACGGCCTGAGCCCCGGACCCACCTCCGTACCACTGGAACCTCCGGCACTTCCCGTACCTCTGGCCCCTCCCGTACCTTCGGCGCCTCCCGCCCTTCCCGTACCTCCGCCGTGGCGCTCCGCTCCGCCGTCACCCTCCCGCCCCCTTCCGACCCGTCCCACCATGGGGCGCGTGGGGTGTTTTGCGCCCCCTGCGGCGGCCCGCTTGCGCAGGTCGGAGGGGTCCGAACGCGCCGTAGTGGTATCCCTGATGCACGCCCCCGGCCGCCGTAGCGCTACAGTCCGCGCCATGTCATCGGAGTCGACTGAGGTCTGGGCGGGCTGGTACCGCGATCGGCAGGGCGCGGAAGCGGTCTCCATCGCGTCGCGCGGACGCCAACTGTGCACGCGCATCAGGGGTGTTGAGTACGAAGGAGCGGCTTTCGCCGCTCTGGAGCCCATGGGGGCCGAGGGGTTGCTCTCGTCCTGCGTACTGGAGTGGGACATGCCGCTTCCCGTCCATGCGGACGGATTGGTCCACCGGGCCACGCTGAGCTGTCTGCTGACGCTCGGAGAGCCGCGGCCCGACGGTTCGCTGGACCGGGCCGATCTGAATCTGACGCTCCATTACGGTGGGGCGGCATTCGAGGCCGGGGTGGCCGGGGGTGACTTCGACGATGCGCTCGACCGGCTCCAGCGGCAGTTGCCGCCCGGGGCCGAACTGGGGGTACGCGCGCCCGTAGACGCCTGAGACCCGCCGCGCGCGGAGAGGCGCCCCCGCCGCTCGGCGGCGGGGGCGCCGACGCGCCCGGACCCGGGTTTCACCGGTACCCGGACCGGGCGCGGACTCAGGGACCGGACCCGGGGACCGGACTCAGGGCCGGACTCAAGGGCCGGCCCGGGGAAACAGCCGGAGCCGCTGGAACGGGACCGTCCGGTGGGCCGGAACGGTCAGGAGGTGCGGCCGAGGCCCGCCCAGATCTGGTTCACCCGGCTGCGCTCGGCGGAGTTGGGCACATCGTTCTGACAGGACGGGCCGGGGCCGCCGCCGGACATCAGCTCGCTGCACGGGCCGCGGTAGTTGTCCCGCAGGCCGAGCACGTGCCCGGTCTCGTGCGAGGTGACGCGGTTGGAGTTGTACTGCTGGTTCTGCCGGTAGTCCAGGAAGATGAAGCCCCGGCCGCGGCCGTCCGTGGAGGCGTACGAGCCACGCGGGTCGTTGCCCTCACGGTAGGTGAAGCTGGGGCTGGGGCCCTCCTGGAGACGGACGTTGGTGACGGTGCTGTTCCACACCTGGGTGCTTCTGGCTATCTGGCTGCGGAAGGACGGCGCACCGGAGGTGCCGTAGTTGACGGTGACGACACGGGCGCCCGGGTTGGCGGCCCGCTTCTCGGCCACCGACTTGACGACGGCCTGGAAGAAGGCCTCGGTGGCCCGGGCGTCGGCGGCCGAGCCCTCGTAGGCGGCCCAGGCGGCGGCTGCGGCCTGGGCGTTGAGGCCGGTGCTCGTGGTCGCGGCGGCGGGGGCGCTCGCGGGGGCGGAGGCGGCGGATGCCGGGGTGGCGCCGAGCGCTGCGGCGAGGCCGATGCCGATGGCCGCGGCGAGGACGGATCGGGGGTGACGCATGGGGGGACTCCTACTCGTCCGGTTGAACGGGTTCGGTACGGAGTTTCGAGGAACCACCCCTGCTTGGGATGATGCCAACCCCCGATAACACCGAGGCATCACCCTCCGGCGGAGCGGCTGCGGGCCGCCGTTCCGCGGACCGCCGATTCTGCCGTCCGCCGCCTGTCGACTGCGCGTCGGCCCCTGTTCGTTCCGCGTTCACCGCGGACCCCGGCGGTGGCTTCGCGGCCCTGTTCACCCCGAGTCGGGGCTCCCGTCGCCTCCCGTACACCCGGTCCCGCCCGGACGGTCACCGTCACTGTCCGCTATCCGGTCCAGGGGATTCCGTTTGTTGTTTTCTTTGCCGGTCTTTGTGTCGGTGCGCCGGGACTGTGCGTCTGGTGGTGCCGGGCGTCGCGGTCCTAACGTCTAGTCATGGAGCTTGAGGTGAGACACCTCCGCGCGCTGTGCGCCATCGCGGATACGGGCAGTCTGCACAAGGCGGCCCGGCGACTGGGCGTCAGCCAGCCTTCCTTGACGACACAGTTGCGCCGGATAGAGAACTCCCTGGGGGCGGAGCTGTTCCTGAGGGAACGTTCCGGCTGTCGGCCGACACCGGTCGGGCGGGCGGTACTGAGCCGGGCCCGCCCGCTGCTGGCCGATATGGGTGCCCTGGTGGCCGAGGCGAAGGCCGCGGCGGCCCGGGAGTCGGGGCCCCGGCTGCGCATCGGGTCCACCGCGAGCCGGGCGCTGCCGGGCTGGCTGGGGCGGCTGCGGCGCAGGCTGCCCGGGACCGATATCTCCCTCCATATGGACGTCTCGCCCAACGCGCTGCTGCGGAAGGTCGCGGCGGGCGGGCTCGACGTCGCCTTCGTCCACGAGGTGGAGGGCTGCCCGCTGACCGTCCCGGACACGCTCGCGGTCCGGGTCCTGGTCGAGCGGGAGCCGCAGTTCGTCTCCATGGCCAGGGACCATCCCGCGGCCGCGGCTGCCGTCGTCGAGCTGGCCGATCTGGCCGACGACCGGTGGATCGTCGACCCCACGGTCGACGGCGAGTGGGAGGGCGTCCTCAGGGTGCTGTCCGCCGCCGGGATCGTCCCGCAGCTGCTGCACGGCGACTACCACACAGCGGCCGCGCTGATCGCCGTCGGCGAGGCCGTCGCGCCCTGCCAGCCGACCTCGGACCCGCGCGGCGACATGGCCATCAGGCCGCTGCGCGGCGATCCGCTGGCGGTCCGGCTGCTGCTGGTCTCCCGGCCGGGGGAGCCGGAGCTGTACGGATCGGTGTACGGGGATCTGGAGGCGGCCTACCGGGACGTGGCGGCGGGCTCGGTGGCGTACCGGCAGTGGCTGGGGAAGCAGAAGGTGGTGTCCGCTCCGTAACGCGGCCGGCCGGAGGGCGTACGGCACCGGGTGGCCGCGGCCGTGGCCGGAAACGGCGCCGCGCCCGGCCCCGGGGGTGCCGGGGGCGGGCGCGGTCCGTCGCAGCGGGAGCCGGTGCTACTTGACGTACACCAGGCCGTCCGTGGTGATGGTGGGCCGCTTGGCGGTGCCGACCACCACGATCTTCACGGTGTGCTTGGCGCTGGTGGCCCAGGTCTGGGTCCAGATCGCGTCACGGTACTTGGTGGCGGTGGACTTCAGGTCGACCGTCTTGACCAGCTTGCCGTCGACGTAGACGTTCGCCTGTCCGGAGGTCGCGGCCCGCGACACCACCCAGGCGGCCGAGCGGCCGGTGAAGGTCCACGTCAGGGAGGCGTTCTTGGTGGCGCTGCTGTACGACTTGCTGCCGAGGTAGCTGCTGGAGGACTTGGTCGACCAGGCTCCCGTCTTGACCGCGTGGGCCTCCTGGAGGATCACCGGGGTCGCCGCGACGGCCGCGGTGGCGGCGTTGCCCGCCTGGTCGTAGGCGGTCAGCGACCAGGTGGTGGCGGCCGGCTTGGAGGTGTGGGACGCGGCGGTCACCGTCGGGCCGTAGACCTTGGCGAGCGGCTGCGTCAGCCGGACGTCCCGCAGGGCGCGGGCGTCGGTGGCCTTCCAGCCCAGGGTGACCGGGACGGCGGTCGCGTCGACCGTGCCGGGCCGCAGGGCGACCGTCGGCTTGGTGGAGAAGACCGGCGGCGTGGTCTCGGCGATCACGGTCCGGGCGGCGGAGGTCACGGTCTTGCGGGAGATGTGCGTGGCCCGGACGGCGATCTGGTGGCTGCCCGCGGCGAGGGTGACCTTGGCGGAGGTCGCGGTGCCCGCGGTGGACGCCACGGCCTTGCCGTTGACCAGGACCTCGTACTTGGCGATCAGCGGGGCCGGGGTGGTGGCCTTCCAGTTCACGGTGGCGGTGTTCTTGACGTACGCCGTGGTGCCGACCGTACCGCCGCCGGTGACGGAGCTGACGGCGAGCCCGGAGACCGAGCCGCCCGCCAGTTCCCGGATGTTGTTGAGCAGCGGGTACATCTTGGTGCCCGGGCACGCCGTGGCGGTCACATGACCGTGGCCGTGGATGGTGTTGCGGGTGACCTTGTCACCCACGTTCCACTTCTGGCCGCCGAGGGCCGGGATGGAGGCGCCCGCGGCACCGGCCGTAAGTACGGTGGTGCCCATCGGATCCACGCCGTACTGGCCGAGCTTCCACGCGGCCACCCGAGCGGCCGAGTTGAGCGCCGCCTGGGTCGGGGCGACCTCCATGAAGTTGCCCATCAGGGAGACACTGCTGGTCTCGCTGTTGAAACCGTAGGCGTGGGCGCCGACCACCGGCCGGTCCATACCGCCCTTGCGGCCCTCGTAGATCGTGCCGCACTTGTCGACCAGGAAGTGGTAGCCGATGTCCTTCCACTTCTGGCTGACGACGTGGTACGCGTACACACCGCGGACCACGGCGGGACCCTCGGCACAGGTGTAGTCGTTGGTCAGCGACGTGTGGTGGACCGTCACCGCCTTCACCTTGTCGCCCGGGAGGTACGTCGGACCCTCCGGGCTCATCGACTCGTCGGCCTTCCACTCGGCGCGCGTGACGATCGGAGGCCGCGGGGCCGTCGAAGGCGGACCCGCCGTCGGTGCGGTCGTGGGGGCTGTCGTCGGCGGCTTGGTGGTGGGGCTGCCGGTGGGCGCGGGGCCCGTCGTCGCGGACGGCGACGGCTGGATGGTCGCCGGCGGGTCGGTGACGGGCGGCGCCTCGGTCGAAGCGGTGGCGGACGGGGTGGTGAGCGGCGGTTCCGCGGTGGCCGCGGGATCCGTCGCGGGCGTCTCGGTCGCCGGGGTGTTCTGTTCGGTGATCTCGGTGTCCGCGGCCGGGAGCGCGAAGGCGGCGGGCTCCATCGCGGTCACGCTGCCGGTGCCGGGGTCGATCATGTCGAGCCGGATCCCGGCGGGCAGCTCGGTGACCTCCCCGCCCGCCTTCACCCGCGCTTCCACACCCTTGGACGGCCCGACCCACATCGGGTCGGTGCCGCCGCGTCCGGTGCCGTCGCCATGCACTGCGTGGTCACCGTCCAGGCTCCGCCACCCGGACCACTTGCCGGACTCCGCGGACTTGGTACGGACCTCGACGGTGCCGGTGATCCGCGCGGCGGGGTCCGTCCAGGTGACCCCGAGCAGGCTGAACGGTTCCGTATCGCGCCGCGGCAGCTCGGCGGAGGTGCGGTCGGCGGCCACCTTCAGCTCGCTGGCCCGGGCCTCGGTGCGGGTGGAACCGGGCTTCGCCCCGTCCTCGCCGCCGCCCGGCCCGCCGGCCACCGACTGGATGACGAGCACCCCGGCGACCCCGGCCGCGACCGCCGCCCCGCCTCCCCACCAACGACGAGCTCTGCTACCGCCCCGCACGATGAAACCCCCTCAGACTGGACCGGCGCGAAGTAAACACTGTCGCGCAAGTTACCTGAGTGATTTACGGCTCAAGCCCGGGGGGCCGCTATCACGCGGTGAAAGGCGCCCCGTCCCTCGGTACGGAAAGCGCTTCCGCGGGTACGGAAGCGGGGGCGGCCGGACCCCCGGACCGCACGGCGTCCGTGCTCCCCGAGGCCTCCCGGCCCCGCTCCGAGAGCTCGTCCAGCAGCAGTTTGAGCAGGCCGTTGAGGGTGGCGCCGCTGACGATCTCGCGCCGGTCGATCATCCCCGGGATCTCGGACAGCGGAATCCACTCGATGCGGTCGGTCTCGTTCTTCTCCACCGGCGGTCCGGTGTACGTCGCCCCGTCGGCGCGGAAGAGGAAGTGCTCCGAGTCGGTGATGCCGTTCGCGGGCTGGGCGTACAGCAGCGGTCTGACGGACTCCACCCGCCAGCCGGTCTCCTCCTCCACCTCCCGGGCGGCGGTCTCCTCCGGCGTCTCACCCGCTTCGATCAGCCCCATGGGCAGCTCCCAGCCCCAGGTGTCGGTGACGAAGCGGTGCCGCCACATCATCAGCACCCGCTGCCGGTCGTCGACGACGGCGGCGACCGCGAGATGCCGTATCCGCACCACGTGGTGCTCGAAGCGGTGGCCGTCCGGCTGCTCGACGTCCGCCAGCCAGAGGTTGACCCAGGGGTTGGTGTAGATCTGCCGCTCACCGTGAACGGTCCAGCGCATAGCTCCGACTTCCTTCCGGTGCCCGTTTCCGGTCCGATATGACGACCGTGTGCCGATCCTCGCACCGCCCCCGCTCGGGCCCCGCCGGTTCGCCCGGGCTTCACCCGCAGGTGCCCCGCCCCGCCCCTTGGGGACCCCGAACACGACCGCGCCCGGCCCGTACACCGCCGGTGGGGGCGGAGTACGGGCCGGGCGCGGGAGACCGGGGCCCGGCTTCAGGCCTTCTTGGTCTCCCAGAAGATCGTGTCGATCCGGGCGATGTAGTCCAGCGCCTTCTGGCCCGTCGCCGGGTCCGTGGACGCCTTGGCCGCCGAGAGCGCCTTCAGGGTGTCGTTCACCAGCTGGTGCAGCTCGGGGTACTTCTCGAAGTGCGGCGGCTTGAAGTAGTCGCTCCACAGCACCGAGATGTGGTGCTTGGCGAGCTCGGCGCGCTGCTCCTTGATGACGGTGGCGCGGGCCCGGAAGTGGGGGTCCTCGTTGGCCTGGTACTTCTCCTGGACGGCCTTGACCGACTCGGCCTCGATACGGGCCTGGGCCGGGTCGTAGACACCGCAGGGGAGGTCGCAGTGGGCGCTGACCTTCACCGTGGGTGCGAACAGGCGGGAGAGCATGGAGCTGTCCTTCCTCGTGATCGTCTTCTCAAGAGGGGACATTACTCCGTGGGGGGCGGGTTTTCGCGGCTGCCCCCGGGGCTTACGACAAAAGTCCGGGGCCGCCCGGGACCCGCGGCGGACCGTACCGTAGGAGTGCCGTGCAGGTAGGACGTGGAGGTGGCGGATGAGTGAGCCGGAGCGGGCGGCGGCGCCGTTCGGGCTGGCCGAGGTGGTGGGGCCGTCGATGTATCCGACGCTCCGGCACGGGGACAGGCTGCTGGTGCGGTACGGGGCGGCGGTGCGGCCGGGGTGCGTGGCCGTGCTGCGCCATCCGCTCCAGCAGGATCTGCTCATCGTCAAGCGGCTGGTCGAGCGGCGGGACGGCGGCTGGTGGGTGCTCGGGGACAATCCGGGCGCGGAGGGCGACAGTCGGGTGTTCGGCACGGTGCCGCCCGAGCTGCTGCTCGGGCGGGTGCTGCTGCGCTATCGGCCGTCGGAGTCCGGCCGGAAGTCGCCGTGGGCGACGCTCTCCTGGGCGCTGTCCGCGGTGCGTACCGTGTCCTCCGACCGCTCGGTCTCCCGGCGTTTGCGGGCCCGGTAGGCGGCCACGTTGGCGCGGGTCGCGCAGCGGTCCGAGCAGTAGCGGCGGGAGCGGTTGGTCGAGGTGTCGAGGTAGGCGTTGCGGCAGGGTGCCGCCCGGCAGAGGCCGAGGCGGTCGACGCCGTGCTCGGTGAGGTGGATGGCCAGGCCCATGGAGGCGATGGCCGCGTATCCGGCCGTGGCGTTCGACGGATGCTCGGCCAGGTGCATATGCCATTTGGGACGGCCGTCCTCGTCCCGGAAGTCGTGGCCGGAGATCTGCGGGCTGACCGGGAACTCCAGCAGCAGGGAGTTGAGCAGATCGACGGCGCGGGTCTCGTCGCCCTCGTCGGCAGCGGTGAAGACCGCCCGCAGTTTGGCCCGTACGGCACGGAACCGGGTCACGTCCGCCTCGCCCGCCCGGCGCGCGGCCTGCGATGCCGGGCCGAACAGCTCCCGGATGGTGTCGACCGAGGTGAGAGTGTCCTTGTTACGGGCCGGCTCCTCGGTGTTGACCAGGCGCACGGCGTAATCCGAGTAAGAGGCCAGTTCCACTTGTAGTCCTTACCATGACGGTCTAGGGTCGAGGTTGGTAATGGTTGGTTCTGCATTTAGGGTATTACTTAGGTGATGTGAGGGGAGAACGCCGTGCCGGAGATCGGAACGGGGACGGGAACAGGGGCGGCAGCGGGCACCGACTGGCGGGCCTGGCAGCGGAGCTGGGACCGTCAGCAGGAGTGGTACATGCCCGATCGCGAGGAGCGCTTCCGGGTGATGCTCGACATGGTCGAGGCCACCGTCGGCCGCGCGCCCCGCGTGCTGGATCTCGCATGCGGTACGGGAAGTATTACGGACCGGCTGCTGCGACGGTTCCCGGACGCCACGAGTACCGGGGTCGATCTGGACCCCGCCCTGTTGACCATCGCCCGCGGCACCTTCGACGGCGACGACCGTGTCACCTTCGTCACCGCCGATCTCCAGGACCCCGACTGGACCGCGGCGCTGCCCCACCGGACGTACGACGCCGTCCTGACCGCCACCGCGCTGCACTGGCTGCGCTCCGGACCGCTCGCCACCCTGTACGGGCAGCTGGCCGGGCTCGTCCGTGACGGCGGTGCCCTGATGAACGCCGACCGTATGATCGACCGCACCACCCCCAGGATCAACGCCGCCGAACGCGCCCACCGGCACGCCCTGATGGACCGGGCCAGGGGCACGGGGGCCGTCGACTGGGCCGAGTGGTGGGCCCTCGCCGCGCAGGATCCCGTACTCGCCGAACCCACCGCCCGCCGCTTCGAGATCTACGGCGACCACGCCGACGGCGAGACCCCCTCCCTCCAGTGGCATGCCGAGACCCTGCTCGCGGCCGGGTTCGGCGAGGCGCGGGCCGTCTGGTCGTCCCCCTCGGACGCGCTGGTCCTGGCCGTGAAGTAGGAGCCCGGACTCGTACGGAAAACTTCCGGAGAAGCTGCCGGAAAGACCGCCGGAAAAAAATCGCCGGGCCGCTGCAACCCCGAGAGCGGTCCGGCGCACTGACTGAAGGGGGACCCAGTACTACAGCACCAGGAGGGGCCGGGGGATGACGCGGACCGAGACCGATGCCGCGCTGCGCGAGTTCGTCGAGGGGCGGCGAACCGCGTTGCTCCGCAGCGCGTTCCTGCTCTGCGGCGACCGTGACGAGGCGGACGATCTCGTCCAGACCACCCTGGTGAAGGTGGTGCTCGGCGGCAGGCGGCACGGCCGGATCGACAATCTCGAAGCCTATGCGCGCAAGACGCTGGTGAACACCTTCATTGCGTCACGACGGCGTTTCTGGCGGCGCGAGCACGCCTACGAGACACTGCCGGAACACCCGGAACCGGTGACCGACCCGGACAACGGGCTCGTGATCAGGGCTGCCCTCGGGCGGCTGACGGCCAAACAGCGGGCCGTGGTGGTACTGCGGTACTGGGAGGACCTGAGCGTCGCGGAGACCGCGCGTTTGCTCAATATGCGGGAGAACACCGTGAAGAGCCACGCGGCCCGGGGGCTGGCCGCACTCCGCGCCGAGGTGCACGAGGAGTACGCATGAAAGAGGACATCAGGGACCTGCTGGAACGCGCCGAGAGCACCGCGGACGGACGTGGCCGCTCCGCCGTGACGACGGAGTCGGTCTACGCGGAGGTCGCCGGGGTCCGCCGCAGACGGCGCAGGGGAGCGGCCGGGGCGGTGGCCGCGCTGGTCCTCGCGGGCGCCGCGGTCATCCCTGTCATGGACCGGGACCGGGGCGGCCCTCCGGAGATCGTCGCGAAGGGGCAGCACGCCGGCGACTCCGTGGGGGCGGCCCGGGCGAAGCAGATCGCCGGAATGCTCGCCGGAGGGACGGACGGCCTCGTGAGCGTGACCCGGATCCGCGACGCGCCGGTTCCGACCGGCTACCGCGAGAAGCCGGGGGAGGAAGCGGACTGGGGAGACGTCAGCGTCGGACCGCTCGACGGCCACTATCTGATCACCCGGAAAGAGGGGCGGAAGACCGTGGTGACAGGGCTGAGCGTCTCCTATATGTCCGCCGCGACGGCACGGAAGGTGAAGCCCCGGATCAACGCCGTCGAGTCCTGCGCGAGCTACTCCGGCTGCCGCAGCGACACCGGTCCCGACCAGAGCATGGTCTACAGCTGGAAGGGGGTGCAGTTCTTCGCCCTCGGTGGCGCGCCCTGGCAGAAGTTCGGGGACCAGCGGCTGGTCACCTTTCCGGACAACAGCGCGCTGCTCGTCGCGGACGGCCTCGACGAGCAGCGCGTCCCCTCCCTCGTGCTGTCCAACGGCGGGTCAGCGGTGACGGCCGACAGTACCGACACCATCAGTTCGGCGCTGGAGCCCCTCGGCGAGAAGCAGCTGACGGCAATCGCCGAGAGTGCCGAGCTGGTGCCGCCCGGCCACGGCACCCCCTGACCGTCCCGGCGGCGCGGCGGGGCCGGGAAGGCACGCCGCGGTGCGGTGGCGACGACGGAGGGCCGGGGACGACGACGGGGGCGGTACGGATGGTTTCCGTACCGCCCCCGTCGTGTCACCGCACCGCGGCGGTCAGAGCACCTTCGACAGGAACGACTTGGTCCGCTCGTGCCGGGGGTCCGTCAGGACGTCCCGCGGATGGCCGGACTCGACCACCCTGCCGTCGTCCATGAACACCAGCGCGTCGCCGACCTCCCGGGCGAAGCCCATCTCGTGGGTGACCACGATCATCGTCATGCCGTCCTCGGCGAGACCGCGCATCACGTCCAGGACATCGCCCACCAGCTCCGGGTCGAGCGCCGACGTCGGCTCGTCGAAGAGCATCAGCTTGGGCTCCATGGCCAGGGCCCGGGCGATCGCCACCCGCTGCTGCTGGCCGCCCGAGAGCTGCGAGGGGTAGTGGTCGGCGCGGTCCCCCAGACCGACCCGGTCCAGCAGCTTCAGCGCCCGCTCCCGGGCCACCGCCCGGGATTCGCCCTTGACCTGCATCGGCGCTTCCATGACGTTCTCCACCGCCCGCATATGGGGGAAGAGATTGAACCGCTGGAAGACCATGCCGATGTCCCGGCGCTTCAGAGCGACCTCGCGCTCCTTCAGCTCGTAGAGCTTGTCGCCCTTCTGCCGGTAGCCGACCAGCTCTCCGTCGACGGAGAGCCGGCCCGCGCTGATCTTCTCCAGGTGGTTGATGCACCGCAGGAAGGTCGACTTGCCGGAACCCGAGGGTCCGATCAGACAGAAGACCTCCCTGGGCGCGACCTCCAGGTCGATGCCCTTGAGGATATGGGCGCTGCCGAAGGACTTGTGGACGCCCTCGGCCTTCACCATGGCGTTCATCGGGTGCCTCCCGCGGGGGTGGTGCGCCGGCCGGAGCCGGAGAACAGATTGACCTTGACGCGCTGCCAGGGCGTGGGCGGCAGATCGCGCTGGGAGCCGCGGGCGTACCGCCGCTCCAGGTAGTACTGGCCGACGCTGAAGACGCTGGTCATCACGATGTACCAGAGCGAAGCGACGAACAGCATCTCCATCACCGCATAGGAGGTGGAGCCGATCTGCGAGGTGGTGCGCATCAGTTCGCCGTAGGTGACCACGTAGACCAGGGACGAGGTCTTCAGCAGATTGATGAACTCGTTGCCGGTCGGCGGGATGATCACCCGCAGGGCCTGCGGGAGCACCACCCGGCGCATCGTCTTGGCCTGGGTCATGCCGAGCGCCTGGGACGCCTCGGTCTGGCCCTGGTCGACCGAGACGATGCCCGCCCGGCAGATCTCCGCCATGTACGCGGCCTCGTTGAGGGCGAGGCCCAGCAGGGCGCACATGAACGGGGTCATCACATCGGTCATCTCGTCCTTGTAGATGCCCGGGATGTTGAGGTACTCGAAGATCAGCGCCAGGTTGAACCAGAGCAGCAGCTGGACATAGACCGGGGTGCCGCGGAAGAACCAGATGTACAGCCAGGCGACCGAGCTGGTCACCGGGTTCTTCGAGAGCCGCATCACGGCGAGCAGCACACCGAGGACCACACCCAGCGCCATCGCCAGGACACTGATCCACAGGGTCTTGCCCGCGCTTTCGACCACCTGCCGGTCGAAGGCCATATCGCCGACGGTGCCCCATTTGATGTCGCCCTGGGCGAACGCGTAGACCAGGGCGGCCAGCAGGCCGATCACGATCGCGCCGCTGACCCAGCGGCCGGGATGCCGTACGGGTATCGCCTTGATCGCCTCGGGCGGGATGTACGCGGCCTCGGCCGGGGCCGTCTCCGGTGCGCCGTCCCGCCGGTCGGTCTTGTCGAACATGCCGGGGCGCGAGCTGTCGGTACTGTCAGTCACGGTGACTGCCCTTCGGGGGAGTCTCTTCTACAGAGGTACGAGATACGGGCCTGTGCCGTGGGCGTCACTTGCCGCCGTTGACGGCGGCCTTGTCGATCGCTCCGCTCTCGGCGCCCCACTTCTGCAGCACCTTCAGGTACGAACCGTCCGCGATGATCGCGTCGACGGCCTCCTTGAGGGCGTCCCGCAGCGCGGTGTTGTCCTTGTTGACGGCGATACCGAAGGGGCCGGCGTCGATCTGCTCGCCGACGACCTCGAAGGCGTTGCCGCCGTCGGCCTTGCGGGACAGGTCCAGGGCGACCGGGTAGTCGTTGACCCCGGCGACCGCGCCGCCGGACTTCACCCGGGTCTGGGCCTCGGTGTCGTTCTCGAAGGGTTCGATCTTCACGGCGGGCTTGCCCGCGTCCTTGCAGGCCTTCGACTGGGTCTGGAGGGCCTTCTCGTACGTCGTGCCGCGCTGCACCGCCGCGGTCTTGCCGCACAGGTCGGCGATGGACTTGATGCCCTCCGGGTTGCCCTTCTTGGTGTAGACGGCGGTCCCGGCGAGGAAGTAGTCGACGAAGTCGACGCCCTTGCCGAGCTTCTTGCCGTTCTCGTCCAGGCCCTCCTGGCGCTGCTTGTTGTCCGTGATCGACGACATCGCTATGTCGTGGCGGCCCGTGTTCAGGGCGGTGATCAGGCCGTCGAAGGAGCCGGAGGTGAACTCGAACTTCACCCCGAGCTTCTTGCCCAGCTCGGCGGCGATATCCGGGTCGACACCGACGATCTTGCCGTTCTCGACGGACTCCATCGGCGCGTACTCGGCGTTGGTGCCGACCTTGATGACACCGGACTTCTGGTACTTCTCGGGCAGCTTGTCGAAGAGGGGCGCACTGTTGGACGTCTTGTCGCCGCTGCCCTTCTCCTTGGAGCCGCTGTCGGTCTGGTCGCCGCAGGCGGTCAGCAGCAGGGAACCGGCGACCGCGAGGGCGCCGACCGCGGCGAACCGGGAGGAGCGGGACTTCCGGAACTTCGGAGCGGTCGAGGTGCGCATGGTGCGTGCGGTCATGTCGGGGATCCTCCGGCGTGTCAGTGGGCAGCCATTTCTGGTCGCGTCCGTTCGCGTTCGGGTCGCGTCCACGATCCCGCCCGGGGCCCTTCGCCGGTCGTCTCCGCAGGTCGGGGACGTGCCATCGAGCGGGCCTTCGGGCGGCTGTCCGATCGCCGCGACCTTGTGCGTTTTCGGCATCTTGCCATTCGGGCGGGCTCCTTCAGGGGCCCGCGCATGTCAAAATCGGATAACGGGACGCCCCCGACCCCCGCAGGCCGGTACCGAACGACCGGACCATTAGCGGAAAACCTTCCTCCGGGCCGGAAGATCTGCGGCTGCCATCCGGCCATGGCCGGTATTCACTGCGTGAAACCGGCGTGTCATGATTTTTCCGAGTGAAGGACGACGTGTCGTAGTGATTCGGGTCGCCTGGCGCGATATGGACTCGTCGTCCACGGTCACGTTCCGGTAAGAAGGACTCTTACACCCCTCATCCGGGGCTCAGGGCGCGTGTGCGGCGCGCCCGCGCGTACGCAACGGCTCGGCCGGGCGGTCAGACCGCCGGGGCCGGGTGCGGACGCGGTGCCCGCTCAACCCTCCTCACCAGGAGCGGAAACCCTCAACCGATGAAGATTTAAGGGGTCAACCCAATGGCAGCGGAGATTGTCAATCCTCGCAGCGACAGCGCAACCACGGCCGCGGACGGTACGGGAACGGGGGCCGGCACCGGCTCCGGCACCCTCGTCGGCGGTGTGGCGGAGGCCGGTGCGGCGGCCGCCGAGGAGCCCTTCGATCCGGCGTTCGCCCTGCATCGCGGCGGAAAGCTGGCGGTCGCGGCCACGGTGCCGCTGCGGGACAAGGACGATCTGTCCCTCGCGTACACGCCCGGCGTCGCCAAGGTCTGCACCGCCATCGCCGAGCGGCCCGAGCTGGTCCACGACTACACCTGGAAGTCGGGCGTCGTCGCCGTCGTCACCGACGGCACCGCGGTGCTGGGACTCGGTGACATCGGCCCCGAGGCCTCGCTGCCGGTGATGGAGGGCAAGGCGATCCTCTTCAAGCAGTTCGGCGGGGTCGACTCGGTGCCGATCGCGCTCGCCACCAAGGACACCGACGAGATCATCGACACCATCGTCCGGATGGCCCCGTCGTTCGGCGGGATCAACCTGGAGGACATCTCCGCGCCGCGCTGCTTCGAGATCGAGCGCAGGCTGCAGGAGCGCATCGACATCCCCGTCTTCCACGACGACCAGCACGGCACCGCGATCGTCACCCTGGCGGCCCTGCGCAATGCGGCGAAGCTGACCGGGCGCGAGCTGGGCGAGCTGCGCGCCGTGATCTCCGGTGCGGGCGCGGCGGGTGTCGCCATCGCGAAGTTCCTGCTGGAGGCCGGGCTCGGGGACGTCGCCGTCGCCGACCGCAAGGGCATCGTCAGCCGTGACCGGGACGATCTGACGCCGGTGAAGCAGGAGCTGGCCGAGCTGACCAACCGGGCCGGGCTGACCGGGTCGCTGGAGAGCGCGCTGGCCGGAGCGGACGTCTTCATCGGAGTCTCCGGAGGTACGGTCCCGGAGGCGGCCGTCGCCTCCATGGCGCCTGGCGCGTTCGTGTTCGCCATGGCCAACCCCAACCCGGAGATCCACCCCGATATCGCGCACAAGTACGCGGCGGTCGTGGCGACGGGCCGCAGCGACTTCCCGAACCAGATCAACAACGTGCTGGCGTTCCCCGGCATCTTCGCCGGGGCGCTGCAGGTGCGGGCGTCCCGGATCACCGAGGGCATGAAGATCGCGGCGGCGAATGCGCTGGCGGACGTCGTGGGCGATGCGCTCGCGGCCGACTGCGTGATCCCCTCGCCGTTCGACGAGCGGGTGGCACCGGCGGTGACGGCCGCGGTGGCCGCGGCGGCGCGGGCGGAGGGTGTGGCCCGCGCGTAGCCCCTCCGGGGGGGGCCTGGCGTTTTCAGGGCCCTGGGCGTGGGCCTCCTTTTCAGGGGGCCGCGCTCGGGGCCCTTTCGCGTCTGCGTGGTGTTGGTGAGTGTCCGGCTGCCGGCCGGTGGGGGCTTGTCGCGCAGTTCCTCCCCCTACGCCTGGCGGCGTGGGCGGTGCCCCCACCCCTACGCCTGGCGGCGTGGGCGGTGCCCCCACCCCTACGCCTGGCGGCGTGGGCGGTGCCCCCACCCCTACGCCTGGCGGCGTGGGCGGTGCCCCCACCCCTACGCCTGGCGGCGTGGGCGGTGCCCCCACCCCTACGCCTGGCGGCGTGGGCGGTGCCCCCACCCCTACGCCTGGCGGCGTGGGCGGTGCCCCCACCCCTACGCCTGGCGGCGTGGGCGGTGCCCCCAGCGCCCCTGACCGGCCTTGCCGGTCCTCGTTGGTGCAGGGAGGGGGGTGTCACACTCCGGGGTGGTTTCTCGGTGGGGACGGGGAGCCTAGGGTCGGGCGCATGTTCGCCGCCTATGCCGCACGTATCGACCGCGACCATCCGCTCGACGGCCTCGTCCTCGGGGAGCGGCCCGCGCCCGCCGCCCGGGACGGGTGGACCACCGTCACCGTCAAGGCCGCCTCCCTCAACCATCACGACCTGTGGTCCCTGCGGGGCGTCGGGCTGTCCGCGGGGAAGCTGCCGATGATCCTCGGCTGCGACGCGGCCGGGATCGACCCCGACGGCAACGAGGTCGTCCTCCACTCCGTCATCGGCCAGAGCGGCCACGGCGTCGGCCCCGCCGAGCCCCGGTCCCTGCTGACCGAGCACTATCAGGGCACCTTCGCCGAGCAGGTATCCGTACCCACCTGGAACGTTCTGCGCAAACCGAAGGAGCTGAGCTTCGCGGAGGCCGCCTGTCTGCCGACGGCCTGGCTCACCGCCTACCGGATGCTCTTCACCAATGCGGGTGTACGGCCCGGTGACACCGTCCTCGTCCAAGGCGCCGGGGGCGGGGTCGCCACCGCCGCCATCGTCCTCGGGAAGGCCGCCGGGCTGCGGATGTACGCCACCAGCCGGGACGCCGCGAAACGCGCCAGGGCCGTCGAACTGGGCGCCGAGGAGGCGTACGAACCGGGGGCCAGGCTGCCGCGGCGGGTCGACGCCGTGATCGAGACGGTCGGCGCCGCGACCTGGTCCCACTCCGTCAAATGCCTGCGGCCCGGCGGGACCCTGGTGATCTCCGGGGCGACCAGCGGCGACCGCCCGGCCCATGCGGAGCTGACCCGGATCTTCTTCCTGGAGCTGAAGGTCGTGGGCTCCACGATGGGCTCCAAGGACGAACTGGAGGATCTGCTCTCCTTCTGCGCCGCCACCGGCGTCCGGCCCGTGATCGACGAGGTGCTGCCCCTCGACCGGGCCCGCGAGGGCTTCGAGCGGATGGCGGCGGGCGATCTCTTCGGGAAGATCGTGCTCACCCCCTGAGCGGCGGGAACCCCATCGGCTGTCAATAGAGGTTGACGCGGCCGTGGTTGTCAATCTAGATTGACAGTTATGACTGAGGCAACCGATCTCGCCGAGCGCGCGGGCGACCGTGACCCCCGGATCGGGCTGCGGGCGGTCGTCGCGCTGCGGCGGCTGCTGGAGCAGCTCGAAGCCGTCCAGGTCCGCAGCGCCCGCCATCAGGGCTGGTCGTGGCAGGAGATCGCCGCGGAGCTGGGGGTCAGCCGGCAGGCCGTGCACAAGAAACACGGGAGGCGATGATGTTCGAGCGGTTCACCCATGACGCCCGCCGCGTGGTGACGCGGTCCTGTGCGCACTCCGAGCGCACGGGCGACAGAACCGTCACCGAGGAGCACCTTCTGCTGGCGCTCCTGGACCAGCAGGGCACCCGTACCGCCTTCGCATTCGCGGCGCTCGGGGTCACCGACCGGCGCGCCTCCGTCGAGGACGCGCTCCGTACCGCCCGCCGCCGGGGCGGGCTCTCTCCCGCCGATGTCCGGGCGCTGGCCGGGCTGGGGATCGACGTCGACGAGGTGGTCGCCGGGGCGGAGGCCGCGCACGGCCGGGGCGCGCTCGACCCGGGGGTGTCCGGCCGGTTCCGGGCGGCCCGCCGCCGGTGGACGCACCAGCCCTTCTCGCCCGGTGCCAAGGCGACCCTGGAGAAGTCCCTCCGGATCGCCGTCGGCCGTGGTGACCGGGCGATCGGGGGCGAGCACGTCCTGCTGGCGTTGACGGCGGGCCCGGGGGTGGTCGCGGAGGTCCTCGCCGACCACGGCGCGACCTATGCGTCGCTGGAGCGGGTCATGTTCGCCCGCCCCGACGGCCCCGGCCCCGGTCCCGGCGACGGCGGTGGTGGTACGGCGGCGGCCGACGGCCCCGGCTGACCTGGCTGACCTGGCTGATCCGGCCGGTTTTCCCGGCCCGCCCCGGAGTGCGTCCGGGGCGGGCCGGGGCTCACTTCCGCAGCGGGTCCGAAGAGCGGCCCCCGAGCAGGGACGTGAGGTGCTCCGCCGTGGCCGACAGCCGCTGGCGGGCCTCGTCGAGTCGGCCCGCTGTGACGCCGTGGTCGCGTGCCGCGTCACGGATGTCGTCGCGGAACCGGTCCAGCAGCCGGTCCAGGTCCCGGGCCGGATCCCCGGTCGGCGCCAGGTCCGCGGCCCATGCGGGCGGTTCGGGGTCTGCTCGGTCCGGCTCCGGAGCCCCGGCGGGTACGGGCGGCGGCGGGGGTGGTGAGGCGGGCCGGGGAGGCACCGGCGGCCCGGGCGGCCCGGGCGGCGCGGAGGATGCGGGAGGTGCCGGAGGCGTCGGAGGCGCAGGGGGCGCAGGGGGCCGGGTCAGACCGCCGAGCCGGGTCGACAGCTCCGTCGTCAGATCGGACAGCCCCTCCCGCAGCCCCGCAGGCCAGTCACCCAGCGCGACATGGTGCTCCACCTGGTCCTGAACCTGCTGCGCGATCCTGGCGACCTCCGAAAGCGCCTGCTCCGGCCAGTCGTGACCGCCGGGGCCGCGCTCCCCGCGCGCAGCGCCCGGCGGCGCGGACCGCGCCCCCGAGGTCGCCGCACGGATCTCGCTGCGGAGCTTGCCCGCCGCACCGCGGACGTCGTCACGGATCTCCGCCGCCAGCTCCGAGACCGATTCGCGGATCTCCTGCTCCAGATCGTCCAGTTCGCTGCTGCGCCCGGCCAGTTCGGCCCGGCCCGCCGCGGTGATCGAGTACACCTTGCGGCCGCCCTCGGTGGCATGGGTGACCAGCCCCTCGGCCTCCAGCTTCGCCAGGCGCGGATAGACCGTGCCCGCGGAGGGCGCGTACAGCCCGTGGAACCTCTCCTCCAAGAGCCTGATCACCTCGTAGCCGTGGCGCGGGGCCTCGTCGAGGAGTTTGAGCAGATACAGGCGCAGCCTGCCGTGGGCGAAGACGGGGGGCATGTCAGAGCACCTCTTCCTGGGCGGGGCCCGCGGGGCCCGCTGCCACGTGGGCGTCGTCGCGGGGCGGGGTGCGCAGCAGGGCGAGGGAGCCGGACAGGGTGCTCGCCCTGAGCGTGCCCGTACCGGTCCCGAGGGTCCCGGTGATCGTTCTGGCGCCCCAGTCGCCGCCGACCTTCAGATCGTCGAAGGCATTCGATACGGAG
Source organism: Streptomyces tsukubensis (assembly GCF_003932715.1). Classification (NCBI taxonomy): domain Bacteria; kingdom Bacillati; phylum Actinomycetota; class Actinomycetes; order Kitasatosporales; family Streptomycetaceae; genus Streptomyces; species Streptomyces tsukubensis. Next base: position 5,510,778 of record NZ_CP020700.1, read on the forward strand.
CCGCTCGCGGTCTCCGCTTTCACGCGCGCGTCCGTACGGTCCGGCAGCCGGATCGCGACCGCCCCGGAGAGGGTGGCGAGCCGCAGCTCCGTGGGCCCGTACGATCCGCCGGCCGGGCGGTCGTCGTCACGGGGCGCGAGGTCGACCGTCATGCTGCCGCTGACGGATTCGGCCCGGACCGAGGAGCCCGCGCCCTCGATGACCGTGAGATCGCCGGAGACCGAGCTGAACCGCAGTCCGCCCGTGACCGACTGGGCTTCCAGGGCGCCCGAGACGGTGTCCGTCCGGATCGGCCCGGAGAGCCGGACCAGGGTGGTGTCGCCGCTCACACCCCGTACGGACGTCGCCCCCGCAATCCCGGAGACCACCGTGTTCGCGCCGACCACGGTGACGTCCACGGTCGCCTCTACGGGTACGGCCAGCGACACCACGGCGTCACGGTGCCACTTCTTGTGGTCGAGCCACTTCAGCCGGCCCTGCCGGGGCAGGTCCGGATAGGCCACGGTCAGTCTGCCGTCGGTGTGGGTGACGACCAGCGGAGGGCCGTCGATCGACGAGACCTCCAGCCGCGCGGACGGCTCGTCCGTCCCCACGACGTTCACCGTGCCGTTCACGATCCTTACGTCGAGCGCGGTCACGGGGGTGTCGAAGCCCAGCCTGCGCGGCTCCGGCACCTCCCACGTCGACTCTGCCATCTCGCTGACCTCCCGGCTCGGCCCACCGTCGGCAACGCAATATATCGCGTCTCTTGGATGGAGACGATATATCGCGAGTTTGGGTTGTCAAGCCCGTGAACTCTCTGCCCCCGGCCGTCCCCCCGCTCGCCCAACTGCCGGTCAAAACCGGTCATAGCCGGTCAGGGTGGCCTAGCGTGAGAGATATGAACGCGACAGCCGTGGGCGCCCTCCTCCTGGTGCGGGCCGAGCCCTCCGCCGTACGCTCTCCCGCCCAGCTGCTGCGCGAGCCGCAACTGCTCCTCCCGGCGGGCGAGGAGTGGAGCGCCCTGGTCCCGGAAGGCGCGGCCTGGCAGGACGGCGAGCCCGTCGACCGGGTGGTCGCGGGCTGGGCCGTCGCCCTCGCTGTCGCGGTGGGCCTCGGCAGACCCGTACTCGCGCTGTGGTGGGACGCCGACCGGGTCGGGTTCACCCTGGCCTCGGGCTTCCGGCGCCCGGTCGGCTATGTCTGGCTGACGGACGGGACACCGGCGGGCGAGGACGAGGCGATGTTGACGTTCGCTGCCCGCCTCGGGCTCGACCCGGTGATCGACGTACAGGCCCTCGCCCCGCTGACCAGGGAGAACCGCGAGATCAGCGGTGCGGACCGGCTGCGCGGACTGGTCGCCGTACTCTCCCGCGCCGGTCTGGAGCCGCCCCCGGGGCTCACCCCCGGCCGGGCCCCGGCCGAGCTGTACGCGGTCGCCGAGGCGAGGGACGACGCGCAGACCGTGGAGTGGGCGGGCTGGCGGGACGCGGTCAGGACCGAGCTGCACGCGGTGGAGGAGAGTTTCGACCACTGGCTCCGCGAGCCGCGGGAGCGGCGGGGGCTGAAGGCGCTCGGGGCGGCGCAGCTCGCGGTGGGGGTGCCGCTGGCCGTCTGGGGTCTGCGCCGATGGTCCGGAGGCGGTCCCGGCGGCCGGGCCGGCGGCGGCTGGGCCGTGGCGGGGGCGGTACTGGCCGCGCAGGGCGCGCTGCTGCTGGCGTACGAGCGGAGACGGGTCAGCGAGGGGTGAGCGGAGGGCGGGTCAGCGAGGCGTGAGCCGGGGGCGGTGCGCCCCCGGCAGCCCTGCCGGATCAGTCGTCTCAGTCGACTCAGTCGTCTTCGTCTTCGTCGTCGAGCCGCGCCAGCCAGGTGGCGAGCCGCTCCACCGGCACTTCGAAGTCGGGGTTGAGATCGACAAAGGTACGCAGCTGCTCGGCGAGCCACTCGAAGGTGACCTCTTCCTCGCCGCGCCGCTTCGCCAGCTCCTCGATGCCGCGATCGGTGAAGTACAAGACATGCTCCCGGGACGGATGGGGGACTACCTCTTCAGGTTAAGGCCGCGGAACCGTGCGGGGTGCTCCGGTCGTCGCCATGCACACACCATTCAGGTAACGCGCCAACGGGACGGGCTGCCGTCCGGTTCGGGGGAGTCGATGAACGGACGCGTCCAGCGGATCGAACTGCCCGGAGGGGCCGTGGTGCACGCCCGGCTCACCGCGCCGGGCGGTGGGTACGGCGACGACGACGAGGACGTCGGCTTCGCCGACACCGCCCTGGCCAGGGTCGAGCAGCTCCAGCAACTGATCACGGACGTCGGCGGTTCCGTGCTGCGGGCCGCGGCGGCCGCCGGGCCCGACGAGGCCAGTGTTTCCTTCGGGGTGGAGCTGACGGCGAAGTCCGGGGCGGCGCTGGCCGTTCTCGCGTCGGGCGAGGCCAAGACGTCCGTCCAGGTCACCCTCCTCTGGCGGCTCAAGGAACAGCCGGGGCAGGCAGGGCAGGTAGGGCAGCCGGGGGAGGCTGGGGAGGCGGCCCGGACGTCCGCGGGGCCCGCACCCGTTCCCGTACCGCCCGATCCCGCTCCCCCTGCCGCACCCGTACCCGCACCCGCCCCCGTACCCGCTCCTGCTCTTCCCGCGGCCCCCGCTTTCGCTCCGGCTCCCCCGGCGGTCACGGTCCCGCCGCCTCCCGCCCATCCGCCCGCGCCGGTACGGCCCCCTGCCGCACCCGATCCGGCCGCCGCCGCGGACCTGCCCACGGCCGACCGGGATACGGGTGGTGACGGCGCGGGCGGCAGCGGGCCGGCACCGGTATGACCCCCGGCGAGTCCGACCCCGTCATCGACGCGCTGCTGCGCGCCGCGACCGTACGCATCGGGGGCGCGGACGACACCCCGCTGTGGGGTACCGGATTCTTCGTCGCCCCGGGGTGGATCCTCACCTGCGCGCATGTCCTCGCACCCCATCTGCGGGGCGACCCCGGCCGTCCGGTGCGGATCGCGGGACCCGAGGTCAACGGCGGCGAACCCCTCGACGCCCGCCTCCACCGGTGGCTCGTCGACGGCGGACCGCTGCCCGAACACAAGGTCCCGGTGGAACAGGACCTCGCCCTGCTGCGGCTGCTGGACCCGGACGCCGAGCACGAGTGCGTCTGGCTGACGGACCGCACCGACCACCCCGGGGGCCGCGGCGTCGTCCAGGGCTACCGCCCCGGCGGCGAGGCCCACCCCGAACGCGCCGTGCCCTGGCAGGCGACCGCCCGGATCAACGGCTTCGACGACGCGTACGGCCTGCGGATCCGCCCCGAGGCCGAATTCCCGCGCGGCGGCTCGGGCTCGCCCGTCCTCGACGCCCACACCGGAGCCGTCGTCGGCGTCCTCAAGTCCCGGCGCGCGGGCCGTGACGGCGGGATGGCCATCGCGGTGACCGCACTGCGGCGCTTCGGCGCCGACTACCACGAACTGGCCGCCGCCCACGACCGCTGGCACGGCCGGTCACCCAAGATCACCGGTCACAACTGGGTCGAGCGCCAGCACCGGCTGCCCGGGACCGGCGCCCGGACCGGGGGTGACGAATGGAGCCCCCGCGACCGCCGCGAGGCACTCGCCCTGCTCTCCGCAATCCCCCCGCCGGACGGCATCCTGCCCGTTGTCGAACTGGCGAAGAAGGCCCGCGGCGGGGTCGCCGCCCCGCCCGGCCAACTGCTGCCGCACGCCTGGCGCGACGGACACGGACTGCTGTACGAGGCGGGGCAGCCCGCCGCCGCGATCGCCGCCCTCCACTATCTGCGGCTCGTCGCCGCATACGACCGGGCCCGCGGCGGTGACCCCTCGGCGCTCGTGGACTGGGTGGTGCGCCGCCTCGACGACGTACCCCGTATCGTCCACACCGTCGTCACCCAGGCCACCCTGCCGCCCGGTCTGCTGCACCCGTCGGACGGGGGCGGTGGCGTCGAGCGGACCGTGATGCGCCATCCGGCGCCCGGTGACGGCCGGGCCGTCGTCATCGTCGAGCTGGAACCCGTCGCGGACGCCCCGACCCCCCGCTTCTACTGGCGGGTCCGGGTCGACGACGGCCACGACGTCAACGAGCCGCTGCACGAGGTGCAGACCGGCGACGGCGTCCCACCCGACCGGCTCGTCCGCGAACTGCGCGCGCCCCTCGCGGAGGTCTTCGCCTCGGTCGACGCGCCCGGTGCGCCCGTACCCCTCGAAGTCGCGCTTCCGGCCGACCACTTCGATACCGCCGTGCACCGCTGGCAGCTGACGGAGATGGCCAGACTGCACCATCCGGCGTATGTCGGGGTACGCCGGGCGGTGGTGCTGCGTGATATCGGCAGACGAGGGGAGCCGGACGGTGTCTGGGCGGACCGCTGGCAGCGGCTGACTTCCGCGGGACCGCCGTTCAGCGCCTGCCGGGTACCGCCGCCGCGCCAGGTCCCACGGGCCCGCCAGCTGGCCGAGATCACCCCGGCGGGCGTTCCCGTCCTGTGCCGGCCCGCGGGCAGCGGTGTGGGCCGCCGGACGATCGGGATGGCCCTGGAGGCGGGGCACGGCGTGGCCCTGTGGCAGACCGACAGCCACTCCGAGCAGGGCTGCGGCGATTTCTGCGAGGAGCTGCACCGGGGGGCGGCCGGGCTGCTCGCCGCCACCGGCAGCGCGGACGAACTCCCCGACCGGCTGCGGGGCATCAGGGACGACATCAGCGGGCGGCGCGACGGCGGCCACTGGGCGGAGGGCGTGGCACTGCTCTACGACGATCCGCGCAGACCCCTTCCGGCCGACGGCGACGGCCCGGTTGACTCGCCCTGAACACTCCGCCCCGCCCCTGCGCGGAGGCGGAAGGAGACCTCGGCATTCGGGAGGCGTCGGGAAGGCGCCGGGAAGGCGTCGGACAGGGGGGCGGACAGGGGCGCGCCCGGGAGCGGAGGGCCACCCGCAGCACACCGGAAAAGACACCGGAACGACCCCGGTGACCACCTCGGACACGACATCGGGAAAACCGCCGGACTTCCCCGCGGTGCAGCGGAGAAACCGGCGCGGAACCGCCGCTCCGCGGGCGGAACGGCCGCTCCCCGTACGGACGGCGAGCTTCCTCATGAGGAGACCTCATACCGGGCACCGAACGGCAGTCATGAGACGGCACCGGGCAGGGAATACACCTCACGTTGCCCGCCATCGGTCACCCGGCCGTTGAAAAGGAGCGAGCGATGGACGACGACTGGCTGATCTACCGGGGCACCGGGGCACCCGATCCCGAGCGGATCGGGCACCTTCCGCCGCCACCGCCCTGGCGCACGTTCTCCGGCGAGCCGCTGCCGGACCCCGCGCCGCCCATCGACAGTTCGTCGACCCGGCGGCTCGGCACCCGGATCGGCGCGCCCCCGGCGTACGACGCGGAGGCGCTCCAGCTCATCAACGCCGCCCTGTACCTGCGCCGCCCGCTGCTCGTCACGGGGGAGCCGGGATCCGGCAAGTCCACCCTCGCGCACGCCATCGCGTACGAACTGGGCCTCGGCCGGGTGCTCCAGTGGCCCGTCGTCAGCCGTACGGAACTCCGCGACGGCCTCTACACCTACGACGCCATCGGCCGCCTCCAGGACGCCCAGCTCGCCGAGCGCGAGTCCCGCGCCCCCGACGACATCGGCGCCTATGTGAAGCTGGGCCCGCTCGGCACCGCCCTGCTCCCCACCGAACGCCCCCGCGTCCTCCTCGTCGACGAACTCGACAAAAGCGACATCGACCTGCCGAACGATCTGCTGATCGTCGTCGAGGAGGGCGAGTTCACCCTCCCGGAACTGGAGCGCACCGCCGACCGGCCGGGCCACCAAGAGGTTCTGGTCCTCACCGACGACGGCCGCCGGGTGCCGGTGCGCGGCGGCCGGGTGCGCTGCCACGCCTTCCCGTTCATCGTCATGACCAGCAACGGCGAACGGGACTTCCCGGCCCCGCTGCTGCGCCGCTGCATCCGGCTCCATCTCGACCCGCCGCGCGACGAACGCCTCGCGTCCATGGTCCAGGCGCACTTCGGTGCCGGTGCCGACGAAGGACACCTGGACCTGATCGCCCGCTTCACCAGCGAGGACGGCGACGGCGAACTGCGCCCCACCGACCAGCTGCTGAACGCGATCTATCTGACGCAGCACACGGGGCGGGCCGAACCGACCCGGCGCGAGGAGATCGCCGGACTGCTGATGCGGCCGCTCGAAACCCGGCAGCGGTGACGTCATGGGCGAGAGCGACCCGCCGCGCCGCCCAGGAGACCCGCCCGGCGAGACCACCGGGCCCCTGGTGCCCGAGCCGTCCCACGGGAGCCGCCCGGACAGCGGGCTCTCCGCCGCCTCCGCCGCCCCCGCCTCCGCGGACGGCCGGGGATCCGCGGAGATCGCCGCCATCGCCGCCCTCGTCGCCCGGCTCCGGGAGGCCGAACTGCGGCCCGGCGCCGAGGAGCTGGCCGACGCGCTGTGGCTGGCCCGCTACGTACCCGCCGCGGAACCCCGCCCCGCCGCCGACACCCCCGCCGCCGCCGGTACGGGTCCGGGCGCCACGCCCCGTACCCCCTCCGGCCCTGCCGCCCACCCGCACCCACCCCCCGCCGCGGGCCACGGCGACCCTGCCCCGGCACCCGGACAGCGCTTCGGGCTGTACGGACCCGCCCAGACCGAAGCCGGGTACGGCACCGCCGCCGACCGCCGGATGCGTACGGTCCCCGTCCCCGCCCCCGTCGCCCTGCCCGACGCCCCCTCCCTCGAACGCTCCCTCCGCCCCCTCCAGCGCTACCGGCCACCCGTCCGCGCCGTCCGCCGCGAACTGGACGAGATCGCCACCGCCGACCGGGCCGCCGACACCGGGATCGTCGTTCCCGTCCTCACCGCCGTCCGCCGCCGCGAAGCCCGGATCGCCCTCGTCATGGACCGGTCCAGCTCCAACGCGATCTGGTCCGGCGCCCTGGAGGAGCTGCGGCGGATCTGCGAACGCGCCGGCGCCTTCCGCGAGGTCACCGTCCACCGCATCGCCGAGGACGCCCCCCTCCCCGCCCACCTCGGCGATCCCACCGGACAGCGGATCACCGTCGTCCTCAGCGACTGCGCGGGACCGCTCTGGCGCAGCGGCCGGATGCAGCGGCTGCTCCACGGCTGGGCCGCCACCGCACCCGTCTGCGTCGTCCAGCCGCTGCCGCAGCGCATGTGGGGCCGGACCCATCTGCCCGCCCGGCCCGGACTGCTGCGACGGCGCGAAGGGCCCGCCGGGCGGCTGGAGTTCGTACCCCGGGGCGCCGCCGAGGCCGCCGCGGGCATCCCCGTACCGGTCCTCGCCCCCCGCCGCTCCTCCTTCGACGCCTGGACCCGGCTGATCGCGGGCGCCACCGGCCAGTCCCTGAACGCGGCCGCCGCAACCGTCTCCGCCCACCACCGGCCCACCCGCGCCCGCCCCCGCGCCGACCGCCGGATCGACCCCGCCGAACGGGTCCGCGCCTTCCGCCGTACCGCCTCACCCGCCGCCGCCCGGCTCGCCGTCTACCTCTCCGCCGTACCGCTCGTACTGCCCGTGATGCAGCTCGTCCAGCGCGCCATGCTGCACCGCAGCGGACCCGACGTCCTCGCGGAGGTGCTCCTCAGCGGGCTGCTGCGCCGCGACGACCGGGCCGCGGACGCCGAAGCGACGCGGGACGCGACGCAGGACGGGATGTACGACGGGATGCACGACGCGCCCGCGTACGCCTTCCTCGACGGCGTACGGGACGAACTGCTCGGCCAGCTCGGCGCGGGCAGCGCGTCCCTCGTCCTCAAACACTGCTCCGAGTACGTCGAATCACGGTACGGACGGACCGTCCGCAACTTCCCCGCCATGGCCGCGGCCTTCCTCTCCGGGGCCGTCGACCCCCGGGACGAGGAAGCGGCGGCGGCCCCCGGACCGGCCGAAGCGGAGAACCGGAAACTGTGGGCCTTCGCCCAGGTCTCCACCCAGGTCCTGCGGCGCCTCGGCGGCCCCTCGCCCACCGCCACCCCCCTCGGCGGCACCGAGGCCGCCGCCGAAGGATCCGGCGGGCTCGCCGCCCGGGCCCGGGCCTGCCTCGACCACTTCGGCGAGCACGGCACCGTACCCGACCTCGACACCGGGATCCGGCTCCTCGGCTCCGCCACCCGGGCCGAACGGCACCCCGCGCGCCGCGCAGCGCTCTACGGCGAACTGGCCGAAGCGCTGCTGCGCCGCTGGTACCTGCGGCCCGTGCCCGAAGACCTGCCCGAGGCGCTGGACGCGGCACAGAACGCCGTCACCGGGCCGCCCGCGGCCCAGCTGACGCTCGCCGGAGTGCTGGAGATCGCGGCGGGCGAGGTGTCGGAGGGGCGGCTCAGCGCGAAACTCCTGCCGGAGTGGGTGGCGGTACGGTCCGCGGCGGCGGCCGGACTGCATGCCATCGACGACATGGACGACCCCGGGCTCACGGCGACCGTCCTGCTGTCCGCCGCCGACAACAGCCTCGCCGAGCTGACCGAAGGCCCCCAGCGCTGGGACACCGCCCTGCGGACGGCCGCGACGCCCGTCCGGGTCCGGGTCCTGAGGCGGCTCGCCGTCACCGGGGCGCCCTACGGGCCCGGCACGCCCGCCGACTGGTTCACCGCCACCCTCGGCACCGCGGTCGCCGTCGTCGACGCCTACGTCGACGAGACCCGCGCCGGGCTCGGCGCCTACCCCGATCCCGGGCCCGAAGCCGACGCCGACTCCGACTCCGACAACAGGCTCCTCACCGGCCGGGAGCGGGACCCCGCCCGCGACGAGGCACTGCTCCTGCGCGGCAGCCTCCTCCTCGAACTCGCCCGCCACCACCGGGGCGAGGGCCCCGTCCCCGCGGACACCCCCGACCGTGCCGAGTCCCGGGCCTGCGCCGAACGCGCCGAAGGCGATCTGCTCGCCGGGATCGACGCCACGGACGCCACCGCCGCCACCACCGGCGCGGGCGCCCGGGAGACCGTCCGGGTCTGGCTGGAGTACGCCGACGCCATCGCGTACAGCAGCGAACACCCCGACGACGACGCCAGGCTCCGGATACTCCAGGCCCTCGACCAGGCCCGCCGCACCGTCGACCGCGACGAGGCCGTCGAAGCGGACATCCTGCTGCGGATGGGGCGGCTGCTGGAACAGCGGTACGCCGCGGGCGGCAGCTGGTCCCACCGGGACTCGGTGATCGCCGCCTGGACGGAAGCCCTGCCGCTGCTGCCCTGGCACGACCCCGGACGCGCCGGACTGCTGACCTCCCTGGGCCGCAGGCTCGTCGAGCGCGGTATCGACAAGGACGCGCCCGGCGATATCCGCACCGCGGTACGGCATCTGCGCGGCGCCGTCGACCAGACCGCGGTGGGCGACCCCGCGCTGCCCGAGCGGCGGGCGCTCCTCGGACAGGCCTATCTGGAACGCTTCCGGGCCGAGGGGACAGTGGCCGACCTGCACGAAGCGGACTGGGCACTGGGCGAGGCGGCCCGCACCACGGCGGACCCCGCGCTGGCGGCGACCGCCTGGTGGCGGCGGGCCGTCGCCGTCGCCCTGCTCGCCCGGCGCACGGCGTCCCGCGCCCGCCTGCTGGACGCCGCCGCGCACTGCCGCCGGGCGGCGCGGGGCCCGCGGGAGGTCCTGGACCGGCTGCTGGCTGCCCAGTGGGACCGGGCCGGGAGGCTGACCCGCGCGAAGGGGCCGCGGCGGGCGCTGGAGGAGCACGAGGCGGTGCTGGCGATGCTGACGGAGGCGGATGCGGTGGAGATCGGCGGAGAGCCGAGAGCGTTCCTGCGCCAGGAGATCGCGCGCCTGACCGCCTCCCGCTGAGGGTCACGCCCTCAAGACCCTCGCGCCGTGCCGCGCCCGGCCCGGTGGGGGTGGTTTCTGGTACGGGCTGGCGCCCAGCCGGGCGGTGGCCGTCGTCCGGCCGCGGGCCGTGGGTGGCTTGTCGCGCAGTTCCTCCCCCTACGCCTGGCGGCGTGGGAGGTACCCCCACCTACGGGGGGACCCCCAGCGCCCAGGTGCTTTCCGCTGGCCAGGGGATGCGCCCGGCGTGGCGGGGGTTGTCAGCCGGCCGCGGCCCGGATGTGGCCGTTCGCGCAGTTCCGCCCCCTATGCCTTCGGCAATGGGGGGACCCCCAGCGCCCAGGTGCTTTCCGCTGGCCAGGGGATGCGTCCGGCGTGGCGTGGGTTGTCAGCCGGCCGCGGCCCGGATGTGGCTTGTCGCGCAGTTCCCCGCGCCCCTTCATGGTCTTCCCGCCCTTGACTGTGCAGGCGCCCGACCCGGACAAGGGCGTGAGAGGGAGCAACCTAGGGGCGCTGGGGGTCCCCCATGCTGAAGGCATAGGGGGCGGAACTGCGCGACAAGCCACATCTCGGCCGCGGCCGGGAAACGCCACCCGCCAGGCCGGGCGAATCCCGTACAGGAGACTCCCCCGCCGGTCCGGGCGGGTCCCGTACGGGTGCAGAACGCGTCCCCACGGAAAACGGCCCTCCGAGGTCGCGGCGCGTCCCGCACGGGAACGCCGCGGGCCCGGGTGGGCACCCCCGTCAAGAGGTGCTCCACCCGGGCCCGTTGGAACGCCGGCGGGACGCGGCTACGCGTCGAAGACGTCCGCCACCAGCTGCGTCTGCTCCGCCTGGTGCCGCTTCGCCGAGCCCACCGCGGGCGACGAGCCGTGCGGCCGCGAGATGCGGCGCAGGCGCTCGCCGTGCGGCACGTCCGCGCCGACCGCCAGGTCCAGGTGGTCGATCAGGTTCAGCGCGATGAACGGCCACGCACCCTGGTTCGCCGGCTCCTCCTGCGCCCAGATGTACTTCTCGGCGTTCGGGAACTTGGCGATCTCGGCCTGCAGCTCCGCACCCGGCAGCGGGTACAGCCGCTCAAGACGGAGGATCGCGGTGTCCGTGATGCCGCGCTTCTTCCGCTCCGCGTCGAGGTCGTAGTAGACCTTGCCGGAGGTGAAGACCACCTTGCGGACCGCGTTCGGGTCGACCGACTCGTCACCGATGACCGGGCGGAAGCCGCCGTTGAGGAACTCCTCCGTCTTCGACTGCGCGGCCTTGAGCCGGAGCATCGACTTCGGGGTGAAGACGATCAGCGGCTTGTGGTGCGGGTTGTGCACCTGCCACCGCAGCAGATGGAAGTAGTTCGACGGCAGCGTCGGCATGGCGACCGTCATATTGTTCTGCGCGCACATCTGGAGGAAGCGCTCGGGGCGGGCGGACGAGTGGTCCGGGCCCTGGCCCTCGTAGCCGTGCGGCAGCAGCAGGGTGACGCCGGAGGTCTGGCCCCACTTCTGCTCGGCGGAGGAGATGAACTCGTCGACGACGGTCTGTGCGCCGTTGACGAAGTCACCGAACTGCGCCTCCCACATGACCAGCGATTCGGGGCGGGCCAGCGAGTAGCCGTACTCGAAGCCCATCGCCGCGTACTCGCTGAGCAGGGAGTCGTAGACGTTGTAGCGGGCCTGCTCGTCGGTCAGGTAGAGCAGCGGGGTGTAGTCCTCGTTGGTCTCCTGGTCGACCAGGACCGCGTGGCGCTGGCCGAAGGTGCCGCGCCGGGTGTCCTGGCCGGAGAGCCGGACCGGGGTGCCCTCCATCAGCAGGGAGCCGATGGCGAGCGTCTCGCCCATGCCCCAGTCGATCGTGCCGTCCTCGACGGAGGCGGCCCGGCGCTGGAGCTGCGGCAGCAGCCGCGGGTGGACGGTGATGTTGTCCGGGATGTTGACCTGGGACTCGGCGATCCGCTTGATGACCTCCTGGGACACCGCGGTGGTCACGGCGACCGGGAATTCGGCCTGCGGGTCCGGCACCAGGGTCGGCGCCGGGTGGCTGGTGGCCTCGCGGACCTCCGCGAACACCTTCTCCAGCTGGCCCTGGAAGTCCTGGAGCGCCTGCTCCGCCTCTTCGAGGGTGATGTCGCCGCGGCCGATCAGGGACTCGGTGTACAGCTTGCGCACCGAACGCTTCTTGTCGATCAGCGCGACCATCTGCGGGTTGGTGAACTGCGGGTTGTCGCCCTCGTTGTGACCGCGGCGGCGGTAGCAGATGAGGTCGATCACGACGTCCTTGTTGAACGTCTGGCGGAACTCGAAGGCCAGCCGGGCGACCCGGACACAGGCCTCGGGGTCGTCGCCGTTGACGTGGAAGATCGGCGCTTCGATCATCCGGGCGACGTCCGTCGCGTACATCGAGGAGCGCGAGGACTCCGGTGCGGCGGTGAAGCCGACCTGGTTGTTGATGACGACGTGGACCGTGCCGCCGGTGCGGTAGCCGCGGAGCTGCGACATGTTCAGCGTCTCGGCGACGACGCCCTGGCCCGCGAAGGCCGCGTCGCCGTGGAGGGCGACGGGCAGCACGGTGAAGTCGGTGCCGCCCTTGTTGATCACGTCCTGCTTGGCGCGGGCGACGCCTTCGAGGACCGGGTCGACGGCCTCCAGATGGGAGGGGTTGGCGACCAGGGAGACCTTGATCTGCTCGCCGTCGAGACCGGTGAAGGTGCCCTCGGCGCCCAGGTGGTACTTGACGTCGCCGGAGCCGTGCATCGACTTCGGGTCGAGGTTGCCCTCGAACTCGCGGAAGATCTGGGCGTACGACTTGCCCACGATGTTGGCGAGGACGTTGAGCCGGCCGCGGTGGGCCATGCCGATGACGACCTCGTCGAGGCGGGCCTCGGCGGCGGAGTCGATGACCGCGTCGAGCAGCGGGATGACGGACTCGCCGCCCTCCAGCGAGAACCGCTTCTGGCCGACGTACTTCGTCTGCAGGAAGGTCTCGAAGGCCTCGGCGGCGTTCAGCCGGCGCAGGATCCGCAGCTGCTCCTCGCGCTCCGGCTTGGAGTGCGGGCGCTCGACCCGGTCCTGGATCCACTTGCGCTGCTTGGGGTCCTGGATGTGCATGAACTCGATGCCGGTGGTGCGGCAGTACGAGTCGCGGAGCACGCCGAGGACGTCGCGGAGCTTCATCAGGGACTTGCCCGCGAAACCGCCGACGGCGAATTCGCGCTCCAGGTCCCACAGGGTCAGCCCGTGCTCGGTGATGTCGAGGTCGGGGTGCTTGCGCTGGCGGTACTCCAGCGGGTCGGTGTCGGCCATGACATGGCCACGGACCCGGTAGGAGTGGATCAGCTCGAAGACCCGGGCGGCCTTGGTGACGTCGTCGTCGTGGGACGCGTCGATGTCCTTGAGCCAGCGGACCGGCTCGTAGGGGATCCGCAGGGCCTCGAAGATCTGGTCGTAGAAGCCCTCCTCGCCGAGGAGGAAGTTGGCCACGACGCGCAGGAACTCGCCGGACGCCGCACCCTGGATGACCCGGTGGTCGTAGGTCGAGGTCAGCGTCATGACCTTGGAGATGCCCAGCTTGTTCAGGGTGTCCTGGGAGGTGCCCTGGAACTCGGCGGGGTAGTCCATGGAGCCGACGCCCATGATCACCGACTGGCCGGGCATCAGCCGGGGCACGGAGTGGACCGTGCCGAGGCCGCCGGGGTTGGTCAGCGAGACGGTGACGCCGGTGAAGTCGTCCATCGTCAGCTTGTTGCTGCGGGCGCGGCGGACGATGTCCTCGTACGCCTGCCAGAACTCGAAGAAGTTGAGGGTCTCGGCCTTCTTGATGGCCGCGACGACGAGCTGGCGGTCGCCGTTCGGCTTCACCAGGTCGATGGCGAGGCCGAAGTTGACGTGCTCCGGCTTGACCAGGGTCGGCTTGCCGTCCTTCTCCGCGAACGACCAGTTCATCGACGGCATGGCCCGCAGGGCCTGCACCATGGCGAAGCCGATGAGGTGGGTGAAGGAGACCTTCCCGCCCCGGGCGCGCTTCAGGTGGTTGTTGATGACGATGCGGTTGTCGAAGAGCAGCTTCACCGGGACGGCGCGCACGGACGTGGCCGTGGGCACCTCCAGGGAGGCGTTCATGTTCTTCGCGACGGCGGCGGAGGGGCCGCGCAGGGTGATCAGCTCGGGCCCGGCCGGAGCCGCGGCCTCGGGGGCCTTGGCCGCGGCGGGCTTCGCCGCCGGAGCAGCGGGCGGCTTGACCGCGGGTGCCGCGGGTGCAGCCGGAGCCACGGGCGCCTTCGCCGCGGGTGCGGCGGGGGCTGCCGGGGCGGCGGGCGCCGCGGCCGGAGCGGGCTGCGCGGCCGGTGCCGGAGCGGACACCGGGGCCGGCTGCTGCGGAGCCGGAGCGGGGACGGTCGCCGGAGCCGGGGCGGTGGATGCCGCGGCGGCCGGGGCTGCGGCAGCACCCTCGGCCGGAGCCTCGGCGGTGTTCTTCCCGCCGGGCTTGTAGTCGGCGAAGAAGTCCCACCAGGCGCGGTCTACCGAATCGCGATCCTGGAGGTACTGCTGGTAGATCTCGTCGACGAGCCACTCATTGGCACCGAAGGCGGCGGCAGGGCCCTGGCCCGGCGTGCCTCGGTCGGCCGTGGGGGCCCCACCCGGCCGAAGGCTGGGGGAATTGGCGTTACTGGGGGACTGAGACGACACGGCGGCAACCGCCCTCTTCCGCTTCACAAGGTGATGGACAGCGGAAATAAAGGCTACGCCCCCTGGGGCCCCAGATGCAGGCCGGACCGGTCATCGTCATGTAAGTCACATCGAAAGCCGGGTTTCATTGCAAGGAATGGCGGGAAACAAGCACAGTTTGCCCGAACCTGGGGCGGGACGTACCGGTCGGCGGCGCCGCCCGCCCGAGCGGCGGAACGTGTCTGCGCACCGGTCCTGCCGGATGTCGGCCGGGTGCAGGCCGGGGTAGCCGCCCCGGTCGCCCGGAGTCTCCCGTGTCGGATACACGCACCACGGCCGCCGACGGTTCGAACCCTACGTCAACTGACGCTCGGCCGGGATTCCCGGAAGGGTGACCCGGATCCGGCAGCCGCGGGTGGATTCGGCCACTCCGATCCGCCCGCCGTGCAGATCGACCGCCCAGCGGGCGATGGCCAGGCCGAGACCCGTACCGCCGTCGCTGCCCTTGCCGTGCGGGAAGGCCACCTGTCCCCGGTTGAACCGTTCGAAGACCCGGTGCCGCTCCTGCTCCGGGATGCCCGGGCCCTCGTCGAGGATCTCCAGGTCCAGGGACTCCGGCTGCGGGCCGCGGCGCGCCAGGACGGTGACCCGGCCGTGCGGCGGAGAGTGCTTGACCGCGTTGTCGACCAGATTGGCCACCACCTGGTGCAGCCGTTCGGTGTCCGCGTAGGCGGTCAGGCCCGGCGGTGACACGTCCAGGTGCAGATGGACGTCGGTCCGGGTGTGCCGCCCGGACCCGGAGGCCAGCTTCCGGTGCGCGTCCGCCAGATTCGCCTCCTTCAGCACCCCGGACAGATAGGGCCACACCTCGAAGCGGTGCGCCCGCAGCGGTACGACACCGTTGTCCAGCCGGGAGAGGTCGAGCAGCGTCTCCACCAGCCGGCCCAGCCGCTCGGTCTGGGTCAGCGCGGTCCGCATCGTCTCCGGATCGGCCGCGGACACCCCGTCCACGACGTTCTCCAGCACCGCCCGCAGCGCGGCGATCGGGGTGCGCAGCTCGTGCGACACATTGGCCACCAGCTCCTTGCGGTGCCGGTCCACGGCCTCCAGATCGTCCGCCATGCGGTTGATGGTGGCCGCCAGGTCGCCCAGCTCGTCACGGCGGTCGGCGCCCAGCACCCGATGGGTGTAGTCCCCGTGGGAGATGCCCTTGGCGACCCGGTTCATCTCGTCCAGCGGCGCGGTCAGGCCGTGGGCGAAGAACTGGGTGATCAGCAGGGTGGCGATGATGGAGAAGACCGTGATGAAGCGCAGCTCGGTGGAGGTCTTCAGGGCGACCAGGAGCAGCCCGGTGGTGATGAAGACCGAGACGACGACGAGGATGCCGAGCTTGGTCTTGATGGAGACGGGGACCGTGGCCCGCCGCCGGTCCGGGCGCGGCCCAGGACGCCCGTCGCGGGCCGGGGGCCACGGATCGCTCCGGCGCTCCGCCCCGGTCCCGGGCCGGGGCCCGGGACCGGACGGGAGTCCGGCCGCCGTTCCCGGACCGGCCCCGGAAACGGCTCCGAGGCCGTCCTTCGTGCCACGGACCCGCCTCATGGCGCGGGCGTCTCCAGCGCGTAGCCGACCCCGTGGACCGTACGGATCCGCTCCGCGCCGATCTTCCGCCGGAGCGCCTTGATGTGGCTGTCCACGGTCCGGGTGCCGGAGGCGTCCGCCCAGTCCCAGACCTCCGCGAGCAGCTGCTCGCGGGAGAGGACCGCGCGCGGGGTGTTCGCGAGACAGACCAGCAGGTCGAACTCGGTCGGCGTCAGATGGACGTCGTCGCTCCGGACCCGGACCCGCCGCTGTGCGTGGTCGATCTCCAGCTCGCCGAGGCGGAGGATCCCGCTGCGCGGGGTCACCGCGGCCAGCGCGGCGCGCTCCACCCGGCGCAGCAGGACATGGACCCGGGCCGCCAGTTCGCGCATGGAGAACGGCTTCGTCATGTAGTCGTCGGCGCCCACGCCCAGACCGACCAGCATGTCGGTCTCGTCGTCGCGCGCCGTGAGCATCAGGACCGGAACCGGCCGCTGGGCCTGGACCCGGCGGCAGACCTCCAGCCCGTCGAAGCCGGGCAGCATCACGTCCAGCACCATCAGGTCGGGCTGCCAGGCGTCGGCGGCGTCCACGGCGGCCGGTCCGTCGGCGGCGGTCTGCACCAGGAAGCCCTCGGCCCGGAGCCGGGCTGCGATGGCGTCCACGATCGTCGAGTCGTCCTCGACGACCAGCACCCGCCGCTGCGCGCCCGGTGTGGCCGCGACGCCGGTCTGGGTGGTGGTCTGTGTCTGTTCCATCGCCCGCCCCTGTAAGCGCTCTCGGGAGATTCACGCTTGGTTGTCGATCCGGTGTGTGGTTCAGCAGACTAAAGGCACTTTGCGCATCCCGGCTACGCAGGGCTAACGGCGAGGTGGACCACGTCCGGTACGCCTCGGGCAACCAGGATCTCTTCGGTTCTTACCCCGCTGAACCCGGCATTCCGCAACGCTTGTTCAAACTCCGGGGACGGTTGTGCGGACCAGATGGCGAGCGCTCCGCCCGGCCGCAGGGCGGCCCGGCACAGGGCGAGTCCGGCAGGGGTGTAGAGGCCTGCGTTGTCGTCGGTGACGGTCCAGTCGGGGCCGTTGTCGATATCCAGACATAGGGCGTCGTAGCGGTGCGCCGCGGCCCGGAGATGGGTCAGGAGGTCCGTGCGGAGGATCACGCTCCGGGGGTCGGCGACGGCCGTGCCGGAGATGTCCGCGAGCGGTCCCGCCAGATGCCAGTCGACGATCGCCTGCTCCCGTTCGACGACGGTGATCCCGCCCCAGCGGGGGTCCGCGGCGGCGTGGGCGAGGGAGAATCCGACGCCCAGACCGCCGATCAGCAGCGCGGGGCCGACGGGGCGCTTTTCGGTCGTTTTCGCCGGTCCGGGGCCGGTGGCGGCGGTGAGGGTTTCGAACGCCGCGTCGACCAGACGCCGTTCGGACCGTCCGTCCGAGGTGTCCATCAGGAAGCAGCCGTTGGCGATGATCTCGTGGTGATCGCCCCGGCGCCGCAGGACGACTTCTCCGTGGGGCCCCTCGCGACGGTCCAGTGTGACGGGTGCGGACAAGGGGGCCTCCGGTGACCTGAGGTACGGCGGACGGGGCCATGCTCGCGCTGTATGCCGGGGTGTGCGAATGAATTCGGCCAGGGTGGGCACTTCCGTACGGAGCGGGGACGATCACCACCGCCGGGGCGGTCCGCCGGGCCGGTCACTCCCGTTCAGCCGCCGCCGCGCCGGGCGCCCCGCCACAGCCAGGCCGCCGCCCCCGCCGCGTACAGCACCACCGCCACCGTCCAGGGCCCCGCCTCCGGCCCCGGCCGTACCGCCCAGCCGGCCGGTCCGGAGGCGGGGTCCTGGAACAGCAGATAGGCCAGCGCCCCGTAGGACACGGTCGGCAGCCAGCCGACGCCCGCCCCCGCGACCACCGCCGTCAGCAGGGTGATCCCGGTACAGCCCAGCAGATTGCGGATCGCCGCGGGGGAGCCGTACACCTCCGGACTGCCGGTCACCGCCAGCGCGAACGCACCGGCGGCGAGCCCGGTGAGACCGAGGAGGTGCAGCAGTCTCGGCCGCCACCAGGCGCGGGACGCAGCCCGGTCCAGCTCGTCGCTCGGCGTGTGCAGACCGGTCCCGATGGCCACGGCCGCCACCAGCGGCGCCACCAGCACCAGCGGCAGCCGGTTCGCCGGGTCCGCGAATCCGTCGGCCCGTACGATCCGGGGTGCGAACCAGGCGGTGGCCAGCGCCGTCACCACCAGAACGACGACGGTGGCGGGCAGCCCGCGGGAGCGGCCGTACAGCAGGACAGGCAACGGGGGGAGCGGGGTACGGCCGGGAGGGGGCGAGAGGGTCACGGTGCGGGCACCGCCTCGGGCGCCTTGCACCGGTCCGAGGCCAGCAGCCGGGTCAGATAGGCGCGGGATTCGGCGGGCGTCATGGCCTTCAGCCGGGTCAGATGGCGCTGCGTCCCCGGTGACGGTTCGTACCAGTTGTGGGTGTACGGTGCCAGCCAGTCCGATACGGCCTGCGTGATGTCCACGGCCCGCTCCCAGCCGGGCCGCTCGGTGCTGCACAGGCCGAAGAGCTCGGTGACCGACCCGTACGCATACCGCTCCGGCTCGGCGAGCCGGCCGCGGAAGGCCTCCCAGCCGAGGGGCGACAGCCGCGCCTCGCCGGGCATCAGCACCCCCTCGGGCAGCTCCACCCAGCGCTCGGGCGCGCCGGGTACGCCCCGCAGCTTGCCGTGCATCCCGCTCAGCGCCGCCGTGAGCTCGGGCAGCAGCCGGCGGTTCTGCGCCTCCACACAGATCTCCGGGTCCTTCCCCGTGCAGACCTGCCGGGTCAGGGCCGGGCTGTCGCGCCACAGGCCGTCCCCGGTGTTCATCAGGACGGCCGCGCCGAGGACGGCGGCGGCCAGCGGCACCAGGGCGAGGGCCCGGCGCCGGGCCGCGTACAGCAGCAGGACCGTCCCGCCGACCCCGCCCGTCCACAGCAGCGCCGCCGGTGCGGACCACCAGACCGGCACCCGGCCGTAGAGGTCGAGCTGGTCGGCCGGGTTCAGCAGGCTCAGGACCGCGGCGCCCCCGCCGCCGTTGTACTGGAAGCCGATCAGTGCCACCCAGGCCGCGATGCCCAGCAGGGGCGGGGCGAGACGCCACGGCACCAGCCTCCCGATGACGAAGCCCACGACGCCGAAGGACATCAGCGCGACGGCGTCGGTGACGACGACGGAGCCGTACGGGCTTCCGGCGCCCGCGTACGGCCGGATCGCCAGGACCATCGCCAGCGCCCCGAGCAACTGCGCGGCCACGGGCCACAGCACGACGGGCGCGACGGCGACCAGGGTCTGGCGCAGGGGCCCGCGGGCGGCGCCCGCCCGCAGGTCCAGGGTGCCCCGCCGCCGCTCCCGGCCGCCCTGCCAGACCCCGGCGGCCAGCACGATCGGCCCGCCGAACTGGACCGATCCGATGCGCAGCAGTTCGGCACCCGCCGACCAGCGGCTCTGCCAGTCGGTCGTCGAGTCGGCCTTCTCGTACAGCGTGAGCCCGACGGCCAGCGCGACGGCCGCGCCCGCCCAGGGCCCGATACCGCGCAGCAGCTCGGCACGGAGCGGGTGGCTGCGCGGGGGGCGTGGCCCGGCGGGCGGGGGTGCCGCGGCGCCGGGCGGCGCGGGGGATTTCAGGGTGGACACGGAGGGGCTCCAGCGGGTGCGGTGCGGGTACGGGTGAGCGGGGTGCGGGCACGGCGGCGCGCGGCCTGCCGGGGGCGGGCCTGCCGAGGGGAGGTGAGGGGGAGGGGCGGTGTGCGGTGGCTCCGTCAGCGCGTTCCTGCGGAGGCGGAGGCGGAGGCGGTGGCGGTGGCGGAGGCGGTGGTGCGGTGGGCGCGCAGGGCCGCCGTATAGCCGCGTTCGATGGCGCTCCCCTCCTCACCCGCCCCTTCGCCGGTACCGGTGCCGGTGCCGGTGCCGAGCGCCGACAGCTCCTGGGTCGTACCCCGCCAGGCGACCCGGCCGGACTCGACGACGGTGACCCGGGGGCAGGCGGCGGCCACGTCCTCCACCAGATGGGTGGAGACGATCACCGTCGCCGTGCGGCCGATCTCCCGCAGCAGCGCCCGGAAGTCGACCCGCTGCTCCGGGTCCAGACCGGCGGTCGGCTCGTCCAGCAGCAGCAGTTCGGGCTCGTTCACGATCGCCTGCGCGACGCCGACCCGGCGCACCATGCCGCCCGACAGGGTCCGCATCTTCGCGTCGGCCCGGTCGGCGAGACCGACGCGCTCCACCGCGTACCGGACGGCCTCCGGGACCCGGGCCGCGGGCATCTCCTTCAGCCAGGCCACGTACGCGACGAACTCGCGGACCGTGAAGCCCGGGTAGTAGCCGAACTCCTGCGGGAGATAGCCGAGCCTGCGCCGGACCTCGGTACGGCCGCGGTGCGCGGACACGTCGTGGCCCAGCAGGGTGATCCGCCCGGCCGAGGGCGCGGCGACCGTCGCCAGGACCCGGATCAGGGAGGTCTTCCCGGCGCCGTTGGGCCCGAGCAGCCCGTGGACTCCGGCGCCGAAGTCGAGGTCGACCGAGTCCAGGGCGACCGTGCGCCGGTGGCGGACCGTCAGCCCCGCTACGTCGACGCCTGCGCCGGGGCTGCGGGGGTGCGGGCTGGTGCTCATGCTTTCTCCAGATGGTCGAAGGTGGTACGGCGCAGCACCAGCAGCCCGGTGCAGAGCGCGGCGGCGGCGGCCCAGCCCGTCTGGGCGGCGGTGCCGGAGAGCAGGGGCGCCAGCCGGGCGCCGAACCCTCCGGGGGAGCTGCCCGCGGCCGTGTACAGGGCGACGGCCAGCCAGCCGCCCGCCAGTGCCGCGGCGGCGGTCCGCAGACCGGTCCAGGTGCCGAGCGCAAGGGCTCCCGCGGTGAGTGCCAGCGCGGGCAGCAGCCAGGTCGCGGCGCCGGGTGCGCCCCCGCCGGCGGGCAGCAGGGCGCCCGCCGCCGTCAGCAGCGTCACGCTCAGGGCGAGGACGGCCGCCGAGCGGGTCAGCAGCAGCCGCAGCCCGCCGGAGGGTGTGGCGGCGGCGATCTCGTGCAGGGGGTCGGCGTGCCGCCCGTACGAGAGGGCGACCCCGGCGGGCGGCAGGGCGGGCGCGAGCGCGAGCAGCAGCGGGCGGGCGGCCTCGGATCCGGTGCCGTACGAGACGGCGAACGCGCCCGCGACGACGGCGGCCAGCGCCCCGAGCCAACCGCGGCTGAGCGCGGGCCCGACCGTCCGGAGCAGCCCGGTCCGGATCGCCCCGGGGCGCGGTGCGGGCGCCGGACGGCTGTGCGCGGTGCCCGGCGGTGATCCGTGCCGCCTGCGTCTCGCCGCCGTGTGGGAGCGGTGGTCGCGGCCGCGGAGCCTGCCGAGGCTCACGGCGGGGCGGGCGCCTGCGTGGACGGTGCCGAGGACGGACGCGCGGACGTCCGCAACGACGGCGCCCGCGGCCGTCTCCCGGACGGCGGCGGAGACGATCCCGGCGCAGGGGCCGCAGCTTTCGAGGTGCTTCTCCAGCGACCAGGCGTCGGGTTCGCGGACGGCACCGCGGGCGTAGGCGGCGGCGAGCGCCTGCCCGACGTGCCAGCCGCCGGGGCGGGGCCCCGGGCCGGGGCTGGTGCTCCGGGCTGCTTCCGGGTTCGGGTGGTTGTCCGCGGGCCTGTGGTGCTCCGGGGTCGCACCCGCTTCGGATGCGGTGCTGCGGACCGTCTCCGGGTCCGGGCGGGTGCCGGGGGTGGCGGGCGCCGCCTGGGCACGGTCCGGGTCCGGGGCCGCATCCGGGCCCCGGCGGGTGCGGGTGGGTTCGCCGGGGGTGGCCGCTGTCCGGGGGCGGTTGCCCGAGGGCCCGGCGCGATCCGGGGTCGCACCCGCTTCGGGCACGGTGCTCCGGACCGTCTCCGGTCCTGGGCGGAGGTCGGGGGAGGCGTCGGGGGCAGTGGCCCCCGCCCGGGCGCGGTCCGCGGCAGGGGCCGCATCCGGGCCGGGTGCCGGCTCGGGGCCGGTGCTTCGGGCTGTTTCCGGGTTCGGGCGGTTGCCCGCGGGCCCGCGGTGATCCGGGGTCGCATCCGCTCGGGGTGTGGTGCTCCGGGCCGCTTCCGGGTCCGGGTGGGTATCGGGGGCAGTGGCCCCAGACTGGGCGCGGTTCGCGGCAGGGGCCGTATCCGGGCCGGTGCTCCGGGCTGTCTCCGGGTTCGCGCGGTTGTCCGCAGGTCCGTCGCGGTCCGGAGTCGGGGGCGTACCCCGGTCGGTGTTCCGGGGCGGGGCCGCGGGCGGGGTGCCTTCCCGGGCCGCCGGGTCCGGGGCCTCGCCCCCGGGTCGCCGCCGTGGAGTTCTGTCCTTCATGCCGTGCCTCCCAGCGGGTGGGTTTCGGGGGCGATGCTCTCCAGTGCGGCGCGCAGCTCCGCCCGGGCCCGGCGCGCCCGGGTTTTGACCGTGCCCTCCGGAATGCCGAGCAGCCGGGCCGCCTCACGGGTCGTCAGCCCGTCGACGACGGTGGCCCTCAGCACCGCGCTCAGCTCGGGCGAGATCCGGTCCAGCGCGGCGCCCACGTCCCCGTACTCCAGACCGGCCAGCACCCGGTCCTCGGCGGACGGCGCGGCCGCGGGCGGTGGTACGGCGACGGCCGCCGGGCGCTCCTCACGGGCCCGGACCCGGCCCGCGTCCACCAGGCGCCGGGCGGCGATCACCCACAGCCAGCCGCCCGCTTCGCCGCCGCGGTGGGAGGCGGCGGAGCGCCAGACGGTGACGAAGGTGTCCTGCAGGACTTCGCGTACGGTCTCCGGATCCCGGCAGCGGCGGGCCAGCCGGGCGTGCAGCCAGCCGGCGTGCCGGTCGTAGAGCGCGGCGAGCGCGTCGGCGTCGCCGCGGGCGACCGCGCGCAGCAGCGCCGCGTCGTCCGTATCCGGTCCGACGCCCTCCTCCTCGCGGCCCCTGGGGCGTTTCAGTCTCACGTCCGGTCTATCGTGCGCCGGGGGCCGTTCGGTTCTCCGCACCGGGGGGAGACCCCGGTCAACGGTGATGTCAGGCGATCCACATCAGCAGGGCGTGGCCGCGCAGCGACGTCGAGCGGACGTACGCGGCGAGCGGCTGGACGCAGGCCGTCACCAGGCCCAGGGAGTACTCGTCCGTCCACTGCGATACGGGATACACCTCTGCCGCCACGAGGTCCGCGGCGGTCACGCCGTCCACCAGCGCCCCGGGGCTGAGCCCGGCGAAGGCGTCGGCCGCGGCCCGGACCCGCCCGGGTGGCAGGAAGCGCGGCGGCCCGTACCCCCACTCCTCCGCGCCCGGTATCTCCTCCTCGCCGTGGACGACGTCGACGGGGAACCCGTGGCGGCCCAGCAGGAAGTCGAGTCCGTGCCAGGCGGCCCCGGTGTGGTGGCTGCGGGCCGTCGACGGCAGCCGCCCGCTGTCGGACTCGGCCTCCAGCAGCTCTTCGGCGAACTCCTCGGCCCAGTCGGGTTCGCGGAGCGCCCGGTCCAGTTCGGCGGGGGTGAAACGGAGGTAGACGCCGTTCATGCTCATGCCCGGAGGGTAGGGCGAAGCACCGACAGCACCGACAGCACCGACAGCACCGACAGCACCGACAGTACGGACAGCACCGTCGGCACCGCCCGGCCCCAGGAACCGAATCCCCGCTCGCGGGAGTGTTCCGGGAGGGTTCGGGGACACGTACAGGACAGCACGGAGGAGACCTGGTGGGAACGGTTCGGAAGAGGGCAGTGGCGGTCATGGCACTGGCGGGAGCCGTCGCGCTCGCGGGCTGCGCGGGCGGCGGCGGCGGTGGCGGTGGCGGTGGTGACCGCGACGAACCGGAGCTGGGCCGGGTCCCGAAGGTGATGCGTCCGGCCGATGTCCCCGACCTGCCCATGGACCGCTATCTGCTCGACGAGAAGGAGATACGCGCCTACACCCGGGCGCATGCCGCGCTCTCGCGGCGCTGTATGGAGCGTTTCGGCATGTCGTGGCTCACCGATGCCCAGGCCCTGGCCGCTGGGTCCGGCACCGCCGCGGATCCCGCCCGCTACTTCACCCTGATCGACGCCGGGGCGGCACGGCTCCACGGCTACGGCACCCCGAGTGGCCGGGGCCCTCAGGGCAGGACCAGCGGCTCCGGATACGAACCCACGGACGCGGAGCGGGCCGTCTACGACGGGAGGGCGAAGGGCGTCACCGACTCCGCGGGCCGGCTGCTGCGGAAGGGCGGCTGCGCGGCGGAGGTGGAGGCGGGCCTGCTGAAGGGCGGGGCGCGGGGGGCCGCCGACCCCTTCACCGTCGGGAACGAGTTCGACTCCCTCCGTGCGAAGGTCCGGCAGGACAGCCGGGTGACCGGGGCGTTCACCGAGTGGTCCGGATGTATGAAGGACAAGGGCTTCGACTACCGGACCCCTCTCGACGCGGCGAACGACACCGACTGGAAGTCGGGGACGGTGAGCGACACCGCGATCGCCGTCGCCGCCGCCGATGTCGCCTGCAAGCAGCGGCACAACACCGTGGGTATCTGGTACGCGGCGACGGAGGCGCACCAGAAGGCGTGGATCGACGGGAAGGCCGAGCACTTCGCCGCGGTACTCGCCGGGAAGAAGGCGCTGGTCGACAGGTCCCTACGGGTGGTGCAGGGGGCACCCTGAGAGCGCGCCGACGGGCCCCGGCCGGTGCGTACCGGGCTGTTCGCTCACAGTGAACGCGGCCCGGGGAACAATGGCGGACTCCAGAGCATTGAGTCGGTACAGCTCAAGTTCACTGCCAAAGGGGAGATCATGGCTGCTGAGTCCGGCACGTTCACACCGTTCACCCTGCCCGTGCTGCCGCTCGACGACGAGGTCGTGCTGCCCGGGATGGTGGTGCCGCTCGACCTCAACGACGCCGAGGTACGGGCCGCGGTGGAGGCCGCACAGGCCGCCGCCCGCTCATCAGGGGGCAGCAAGCCCGAAGTGCTGCTTGTTCCCCGGGTCGACGGGCACTACGCGGCGACCGGTGTGCTCGGGACCGTCGAGCAGGTCGGACGGCTCTCCGACGGTGATCCCGGCGCGCTGATCAAGGGGCAGCGCCGGGTGCGGATCGGCGCCGGGACGACCGGGCCCGGGGCCGCGCTCTGGGTCGAGGGCACCTCGGTCGACGAATCGCTGCCCGATCCGCTGCCCGGGCAGGTGCTGGAGCTGGCCAAGGAGTACAAGGCCCTGGTCACCGACTGGCTGAAGAGGCGTGGCGCCTGGCAGGTCGTCGACCGGGTTCAGCAGATCGACGACATCGCGCAGCTGGCCGACAACGCCGGGTACTCCCCGTTCCTCTCCGTCGCCCAGAAGATCGAACTGCTCGACACCGCCGACCCGGTCGCCCGGCTGCGGCTGGCCACCGAGCAGGTCCGCGACCACCTCGCCGAGCAGGACGTGGCCGAGTCCATCGCCAAGGACGTCCAGGAGGGCGTGGACAAGCAGCAGCGTGAGTTCCTGCTCCGCCGCCAGCTCGACGCCGTCCGCAAGGAGCTGCGCGAGCTGAACGGCGGGAACGCCAAGGACTCCGTCGAGGAGTCCGACGACTACCGCGCCCGCGTCGAGGCCGCCGATCTGCCGGAGAAGGTGCGCGAGGCCGCCCTCAAGGAGGTCGACAAGCTGGAGCGGTCCAGCGACCAGAGCCCCGAGGGCTCCTGGATCCGGACGTGGCTGGACACCGTCCTGGAACTGCCGTGGAACGAGCGGACCGAGGACGCGTACGACATCCGGGGCGCCAGGACCGTCCTGGACGCCGAACACGCCGGCCTGGAGGACGTGAAGGAGCGGATCACCGAATACCTGGCGGTACGGAAGCGGCGCAGCGACCGCGGCCTCGGGGTCGTCGGCGGACGGCGCGGCGGCGCGGTGCTCGCCCTGGTCGGCCCGCCCGGTGTCGGCAAGACGTCCATCGCCGAATCCGTCGCGCACGCCATGGGCCGGAAGTTCGTGCGCGTCGCCCTCGGCGGTGTCCGGGACGAGGCCGAGATCCGGGGCCACCGGCGGACGTACGTCGGCGCCCTGCCCGGCCGGATCGTCCGGGCGGTCAAGGAGGCCGGGTCCATGAACCCCGTCGTCCTGCTCGACGAGATCGACAAGGTCGGCTCCGACTTCCGCGGCGATCCGGCCGCGGCGCTCCTCGAAGTCCTCGACCCCGCGCAGAACCACACCTTCCGCGACCACTATCTGGAGGTCGAACTCGACCTCAGCGACGTCGTCTTCCTGGCCACGGCGAATGTGCTGGAGGCCATTCCGGAGGCGCTGCTCGACCGGATGGAGCTGGTCCGGCTCGACGGGTACACCGAGGACGAGAAGATCGTCATCGCCCGGGACCATCTGCTGCCGCGCCAGCTGGAGCGGGCGGGCCTGGAGCCCGGCGAGGTCGTCGTCGAGGAGGCGGCGCTGCGGAGGCTGGCGGGCGAGTACACCCGGGAGGCGGGCGTACGGAATCTGGAGCGGTCGGTCGCCCGGCTGCTGCGGAAGGTCGCCGCACAGCACGAGCTGGGCGAACGCGAGCTGCCCTACACCGTCGGCCCGGACGGACTCCGCGGGCTGATCGGGCGGCCGCACCATGTGCCCGAGTCCGCGCAGGACCCGGCCGAGCGGCGGACCGCCGTGCCCGGGGTTGCGACGGGCCTCGCGGTCACCGGCGCGGGCGGCGACGTCCTCTATGTGGAGGCTTCGCTCGCCGATCCGGAGACCGGTGCCGCGGGGCTGACGCTCACCGGCCAGCTCGGCGACGTGATGAAGGAGTCCGCGCAGATCGCGCTCTCCTACCTGCGGTCGCACGGAGCCGAGACGGAGCTGCCGGTCGCGGACCTCAAGGACCGCGGGATCCACATCCACTTCCCGGCGGGCGCGGTGCCCAAGGACGGGCCGAGCGCGGGCATCACGATGACCACGGCGCTGGCGTCGCTCCTCTCGGGGCGGCTGGTGCGGACGGACGTCGCGATGACCGGCGAGGTGTCCCTGACGGGACGCGTGCTGCCGATCGGCGGCGTCAAGCAGAAGCTGCTGGCGGCGCACCGGGCCGGGGTCACCACGGTGATCATCCCCAAGCGGAACGAGCCGGACCTGGACGATGTGCCCGCGGAGATCCTGGACACGCTGGACGTCCACGCGGTGACGGACGTCCGCGAGGTGCTGGCGCTGGCCCTGACCCCGGCGTCGGTCCCGGTGGCAGCCGCGGCGTAACCCCTCCGGGGCGTCCCCCCGGCCCAAGGCCCCCGCCCCGGAGGAGTCCCCCCTCCGGGGCGGGCGCTTCTCCGGGCCGCGCCCGGCCCGACGAGGACTGTTTCCCGGCCGCGGACCGTGGATGGTTCTCGCGCAGTTCCGCCCCCTACGCCTGGCGGCGTGGGGGGACCCCCAGCGCCCCTTCATCACCTCCCCGTTCCTGACTGTGCAGGCGCCCCCACCCGGACAAGGGCCTGAGAGACAGCAACCTAGGGGCGCGAGGAACTGCGCGAACGGCTCACGACGGCGCGCGGTCGGGCAACAACCCTCGCCGGTTACGGCGCTCTCCGCCAGCGGCGCAGGGCGCAGGCCGGTTCGAGGTGTGGGCCACTCCCTCCCGGAGTGCCGGGCCCCCGGGAACGGGAACCGCCCCCGGGACACGTACCCCCGCCGGAGGCGATCCCGCACAATGGGCGGATGCGCACGCCCACGTCCCCTGACCGCCCTCCCCGCCCCGCCCCCGGGGGGCCCGGCGCGCTCCGGGCCGACTGTGCGAGCTGCTTCGGGCTCTGCTGCGTCGCCCTGCCCTTCATCGCCTCCGCGGACTTCGCGCGGAACAAGGCCGCGGGCGAGCCCTGCGGGAACCTCGACGCGGACTTCCGCTGCGGGATCCACGCCCGCCTCCGGACCGGCGGCTACCAGGGCTGCACGGTCTACGACTGCTTCGGCGCCGGACAGCAGGTGTCCCGGGAGACCTTCGGCGGCCGCGACTGGCGGCAGAACCCGGACACGGCCCGCGCCATGTTCGACGCGTTCCCCGTCGTACGGCATCTGCGCGAACTGCTCTGGTATCTCACCGACGCCCTCGGGCACGAGGCCGCCCGCCCGCTCCACCCCGGGCTGCGGGCCCTGCTCGCCGAGACCGGTGCCCTGACCCGGCGCGAGCCCGCCGAGCTGGCGCGGCTGGACGTGGCGGCCCACCGCGAGAAGGTCAACGCGCTGCTGCTGCGGACCAGTGAGCTGGTGCGGGCGCCCGTGCGGGGGCGGAAGAAGGACCGGCGCGGCGCCGATCTGATGGGTGCCCGGCTGCGCGGCGCGGATCTGCGCGGGGTGAGCCTGCGCGGCGCGTATCTGATCGCCGCCGATCTCTCCGGCGCGGATCTGCGGCAGGCCGATCTCATCGGTGCGGACCTGAGGGACGCCGATCTGTCCGGTGCGGATCTGCGCGGCAGTCTCTTCCTCACCCAGATGCAGGCCAACGCGGCGCGCGGCGATACCGCGACCGGGCTCCCCCCGGCTCTCGACCGCCCCGCGCACTGGTCCTGACTCCGGCGGACGCGCCGGAGGGTGCGGAGGCGGACGGGCTCTCGGGCCCGGACGCGGCGGGGTGACGACGGCCCGCCGGGAGGTACGCGTACCGTTCGGCGCGCGTACCGGACGGGTCTACGAGCCGTTGGCCAGTGCCACGACCCGGTCGTAGGCCCCGTTGAACTTGTTGTGGTCACCGACGATCGGACCGGACGACGTGTACTGCCACATCGTCTGGAAGTTCCAGCCGGCCGGCAGCTCCCCCGGGGTGGTGTTGTACCGGGCGATCCACAGCGGAGTGTTCGCTCCGAAGCCGCTGTAGTTGCCCGTGCACTGCTTCCACCAGCTCGTCGACGTGTAGATCACGGCGTCCCGTCCGGTCCGTGCCTTGTAGCGGGCGAGGAAGTCCCGGATCCACGTGACCATCCCCGACGTCGTCTTGCCGTAGCAGGCGGCGCCGTACGGATTCCACTCGATGTCGAGGGCGCCGGGCAGCGTCTTGCCGTCGCGCGACCAGCCGCCGCCGTTGTTGACGAAGTAGTCCGCCTGGGCCGCTCCCGACGTGGTGTCGGGGGTCGCGAAATGGTAGGCGCCGCGGACCATGCCGATGGTGTAGGAGCCGTTGTACTGCTGCGCGAAGTAGGGGTTCTTGTAGTACGTGCCCTCCGTCGCCTTCACATAGGCCCAGCGCACTCCGCTGCTCCAGAGCGCGGACCAGTCGACGTTGCCCTGGTGGCTGGAGACGTCGACGCCCTCGGTCTGGGCGGCGCGGACCGGCACCGGCAGGCCGCCCTGCCCGTCGTGCCGGACGACCCCCATGCCCAGGTACGCGGAGCCGCGCGGCGGCGGTTCGCTGCCGCCCGCGGGACCGGGGGCGGCGGATGCGGGGAGGGCGGTGGCGGGGAACAGGACGGCGAGGAGGGCGCCCGCCGCGGTGGTGCGGGGACGGCAAGGACGGCGGGGACGGTGATGACGGTGGGATCTCTTGGGTTCGGGGTGGGGAACGGTCGTTCCGGATCTCTGCACGGGCATAAGCGTGCCTCCGACTGACCTCGTGGGGGAGTTGGGCGATATGACGGCATGGCACCGCAATGGAGCAACATGGTGTGGACATGCCACGAATAACGCTACGCACGTAGACCATGGCCGTGGAAGGGGCGGAAGGTGATGCCGTTGGTCTAAGCCTGCGAAATACTGACCGAACTGCGGAGACGGTCGCCTTCGGCAGAAACTTTCAGGATTCGGAAAGCGTACGAGGGGTGCTGACGTGCACGGAAGCGGTACGGGGAGTGAAGCAGCCCCCAATGGTGCGAGTGGTGTGGACCAGGTATTCCTCGCACTGGAACGGGAATTGGCGGTCTTCCTGCGCCGTGCGCGGGCCCAGTCGGGGGAAATGGCGCGCGAGGTCCACCCCGGACTGGAGTCCTCGGCCTACGGGTTGCTGGTCCGGCTGGAGGACGCGGGCGCGCAGCGGGCGACCGACCTCGCCGCGTACTTCGGCGTCGGCAAGGCCACGATGAGCCGTCAGCTCCGGGCGCTCGAAGGCGTCGGGCTGGTGGTCCGGGAGCCGGATCCGGCGGACGGCCGGGCCTCACTCGTCCGGCTCACCGAAGAAGGACTGGAACGGTTCCGCCGAGTGAGGGACGCCCGCCGGGAGCGGTACGTACGGAAGCTGGCGGGCTGGGACCGCGGGGAGATCGCCGAGCTGGGCCGGCTGCTCCGCCAGCTCAACGACCGGGCCGCCGACTGACGTACCCCCGCGGAAACCCGGCCCTCGCGGAAACCCCGCCCTCGCGGGAGCCCGGCCCCTGCGCGAACCCGGCTCCCGGCGGAAGGAGGCGTTACGGCTCCACGAAGACCGCCGTCGCATCGTCGTGGAGCTTCCAGCGGAACGGCTCGCCCTGCTCCCGCGTCGCCGTCTCGACCGCTCTGACCCGGTCGATCAGAGCCTGCGGACCCGAGGTGCGCAGCAGGGCGACGCAGTCCGTCCAGTCGCCCTCCTTGAACAGGTCCGTCCAGCGCGATGCGCCGTCCGTGAGGGCGGTCAGGGAGCGCACCCCGGCGCGCGGCACCCGGCCCGTCACCGCGCGGGAGGCGACCGAAGGATCCGCCGCCGCCGTGAAGAAGCCGCCCTCCGCATTGCGCAGGGCGTCCGCCGACGCATGGGTACGGAGGGCCTCGCGCGGCAGCCGGTCGATGCGGTCGTCGAGCACCGCGCGCACCTCCCCGGACGGGGACTCCAGCAGCAGGGTGGAGTCGGAGAGCACCAGATACTCCACCTCCCCGCCCGCCCCGCCCCACCGGACGACGACCACGGTCGCCTGCGGTGTACGCACGTGAGAAAGGTCACAGGTTTGACGGTGGGCGTCGGCGGTGCGGCGAATTGCCGTGGAGAGAATTCCGGTCAATTCGAGATCGTGTGCCGAAGTGGTGAGTTCGAGCAGCGCACCGCCCAGTCGCGTGGTGAACCACGGAACGCCGTGCACACAACCGTCATCGCCCTGCGGCGGGGTGACTCCGTCGAGCACCACCAGCGATCCGCCCTGGCCCGACGCGGGCAGGGCCACCGAAGCCCAGTCCTCGTTGGGCTGTTCGGGGCGGCCGGCCGAGGTGGCGAGTTCGATACGCATGTTCCTCAGTCTGCATCACCTGTTCACGTACCCCGCACATCTGCGGATTTCGTACGTACGGGCTGGTCAGACCGGTTGCCGGGGAGTGTCCGGGCCTGGTGTTGCTTTACCTGCGGTCATCACGTGATCGCGGGCGGGCATCTTGCCAAAGCCGGACCGGAAGATCCAATCAGTGCCCCGTCGACCACGGCCACGGTAGCTCCGGGGAGTTGTTTGCCAACTCATAGGTGATGTTCACTCGTTCAGGTGGCGGAGCAGCCGAACGGCGTCTCCCTCCCAAACGCACTGGAATCGTCTGAAGCCGTGCCCGTGCCGGGGTGGGATCTTTCCGGGTGACCGGTCGTCACCTCTGCTACATGGGTCAACGGCTGGACGAGTCGAGCAGGATTGCGAGCACCGGTGCAGAACAAGCGGCCTTCCGGGGCCCCGACGGCCGCCCCAGGGGCCCCCGGAACGTTCTCGGCGCAGGACGCCCACCTTTCCATGCCCCTGCCTCCGCCCGACGTGCCCGTCGCGCGCGGACGCAGCAAGAAACTCCGCAGCAGACTGGTCGTCGGAGTGGCCGTCGTCGCGCTGATCGTCACCGGCGCCGGAGCGCCCGGGCTGCTGGACAGCTCCTCGGAACTCCACGACTCCCAGCGTCTGGTGACCCTCGCCGAACTCAACCGGCAGGCCGTCACCCTCGCCCATGCCCTCGCCGACGAACGCGACGAGGTCACCGCGTACATCGCCGCGGGCCGCGAGGGCGGGCCCGCCGACCGGCAGAAGGCCGTGACGGCCCCCGCCGTCCGGGTCGACCGGCAGATAGAGGAGATCCGCGGCTCCATCCCGGACGAACGGGCCGCCCTGCGCCGCGATCTGGCGACCGTACCGACCGTCCGCCGCAGCGCCCTCGGCGGCAAGGGCACGGCGCTGGAGGCGCACAACGCGTACACGACCGTCATCAACGGTCTGCACGCCCTCGCCGGGGAGCTGGCCGAGAAGACCCCGCCCCGGGCGGCCGACGGCGCCCGCGCCCACGCCGACCTCGGTCTCGCCGTCGAACAGGCCTCCGCGACCCGCGGACTCCTGCTCGCCGCCCTCGCCGTCCCCGCCGCCGACCCCGACCACTCCGGCGGCGGCCAGGACGGGTCCGGACAGCAGGACCAGTCCGGGCAGCAGGGTCAGCAGGGTCAGTACGGGCAGTCCGGTGACGAGGAGAGCGAGGAGCAGAAGGCCGCCGCCCGCGCCCGCGACGCCCTCAGCGCCCTCGCCCTGCAGGCCCGGGTCCGGGAGGAGGCGGCCCTCGCCGACTTCGACCAGGACGCGGCCAAGTCCGCCCGGGACTCCCTGCTCGCCACCGTCACCGGCGCCGAGGTCAAGGCGGCCGAGGCCTACCTCAGCCGCCTCACCGACGAACCGCAGCTCTCCGGCAAGGACCGGGAGACCGATCCGCGGAAGCTCGCCGCCGCCCTGACCGCCCGCATCGAGCAGATGCGCGGCGTCGAGTCCGCGCTGGCCGCCCAGCGGATCACCGCCTTCGAGCAGCTCCGCGACGACGACGTCACCGAGCTGGAACTGCGGATCGCCGTCCTCGGCGGTCTGCTGCTGCTCGCCGTCGCCGTACTCGCCGCGCTGCTGCGCACCATCACCCGGCCGCTCTCCGTGCTCCGGCGCGGTGCCGCCCGGCTCGCGGGCGCGCCCGAGGCGGAGGAGCCCGTCGGATTCACGGGCCGCAACGACGAGTTCGCCCAGACCGTACGCTCCCTGAACACCCTCCACGGCAAGGTCCGCGAACTCGCCGAGCGGGCCCGCGGTCTCGACAGCGCCCGCGGCGGACTCGCCGCCGAACGGGACGCCCTCGCCGCCGAGCTGGCCACGGCCCGGGCCGACGCCCACCGCCGTACGGTGGAGCTGACCGCCGACGTCGAACGGCTCCGCCACAGCGTCGAGCACACCTTCGTCAACCTCTCCCTGCGCAACCTCGGTCTGGTCGACCGTCAGCTCTCGGTCATCGAGAAGCTGGAGGAGCGCGAGCAGGACCCGGAGCGGCTGGCCACCCTGTTCAAGCTGGACCATATGGCCACCGTGATGCGCCGCCACAGCGAGAACCTCCTGGTGCTCGCCGGGGCGGAGCACAGCCACGGCCATCCGGGCGCCGTACCGCTGGTGGATGTGCTGCGGGCCGCGGTCAGCGAGATCGAACGGTACGAGCGGGTCGTCATCCAGTCGCTGCCGCCGCAGACCCAGGTCGCCGGGTTCGCCGCGGACGACCTCAGCCATCTGGTCGCCGAACTGCTGGAGAACGCGACCTCGTTCTCCCCGCCGGAGGCCCGGGTCGAGCTCTCGGGCTGGCTCCTGGAGAACGGGGAAGTCATGCTCTCCGTCCAGGACACCGGCATAGGGATGACCGCGGGGCGGCTCGCCGAACTCAACGAGAAGCTGGAGAACCCGCTCTCGTTCGAGGAACCGGCCGAGTCCGCGGACCCCGCGACGGACGGCCGGGCGACCGGGACCGGCGGTAGTAGCGGCAACGACCGCGACACGGCGGGTGTTCCGGCCGACCGGGCCTCCCGGAAGAACGGAAAGAACGCGAAGGGCGGCAAGGCCGGGAAGAACGGCAAGGCCGCCGGGAGGAACGGGAAGAACGGCAGGGCGTCCGAGCCCGAGGGGCTCGGGCTGCGCGTCACCGCCCTGCTCGCCGCCCGCCACGGCGTCCGCGTCCAGCTCCGCGACCAGAAGCAGGGCGGGATCACCGCGGTCGTGGTGCTGCCCATGGCCCTGCTGCCGCAGGGCGCCCGCACCGAACTGCGCGATCCGCTGACGGACTCCGGCTCCATGCCCGCCGTCCGGCTCCCGGGCTCGGTCGCCGAAGCCAACTCCAATGCGCTGCCCGCCGGTTCCCGCCAGGCCACCGTCCGTCCCGGTACGGATCCGGACAGCGGTACGGCTCCGGAGCCCGGCACCGCGGCCGCCGCGGGGCACGCTTCCGTGCCCGCCCCCGCCGCCCCCGCCGACGATATCCCGTCGGCCCTGCCCGTGCGGTCCGGCGGGCAGCGTACGACCGGCGCGTACGACAGCGGCCCTGCGGGACCCGTCCCCGTACCGCAGCCACCGTTCGCCGAACCCCTGACCGACCCGCTCGTCGAGGCCGCGGAAGCGGCCGTGCGCGCGGCGGAGCCCGAGGTGCACGGCCGGACCGCCGACGGCGACCCGGTGGTCGCGGGAATCGACGAACCCACCTTCGACATGCGGCTTCCGGACCTCGGAGCCGACCCGGCGGACCGCACCGCGCCCGCCGAACCGGCCGCCGCGGCGGCCCCCGCCGGACCGGCCGCGCCGGTCTGGGACCGGGTCACCGACAAGGGCCTGCCCAAGCGCACGCCCAAGGTCGTCCGGCCCGCCACCGATCCGGGGGAGCGCAGGAGTGGCGGCGTCGACCCGGCCGAACTGAGGCGTAGGCTCGGCGGGTTCCAGAAGGCCGCGGAGGACGGCCGCCGCGAGGCACAGGCCGAGATCGCCCGTACCGCGGCACCAGAAGAAGCGGGGGACACAGTCGAGGAGGCACGCAGTTGACTGCGACCGGGACGTTCGGCCTGAGCAGTGAGGCCCGCAATCTGCACTGGCTGCTGAGCAATCTGGTGGAGGAGGTGCCCGGACTGCGCTCGGTCGCCGTCGTCTCGTCCGACGGACTGCTGCTGCTCTCCTCCGACCCGGAGCAGAACGCCGCGGCCACCGGCACCACCACAACGTCGGAGGGCCCCAGGGGCTCCAGCGCCGACCTCGCGACCATCGTGTCCGGTATCGGCAGTCTGACCATCGGCGCCGCCCGGCTGATGGACGGCGGCGGGGTGAAACAGACCGTGGTGGCGATGGAGGAAGGCTGCGTCTTCATCATGTCCATCAGCGACGGTTCACTCCTCGGAGTGCATGCCGAGGCCGACTGCGACATGAGCGTCGTCGCCTACCACATGGGCCTGTTCGTGGGCCGGGCCGGACATGTGCTCACCCCCGAACTCCGCAGCGAGCTGCGGCAGTCCCTGGAGGGCGCCCGGTGAACGCCGCCGCCGCGGGACCCGTCGGCGCCGGACCGGGGAAGCTGCCCGTCCGCGGCGAGAACCGCCGCCCCGCCCGGGTCCGCCCCTATTCGCTCACCGGCGGACGCACCCGCTTCGGGCACGTCCTGCTCGTCGAGACCTTCGTCGCCGCGCTGGAGGCCCCCGCCGACCGCCGTGAGCTGCCGAAGGGCGATCTGTCGTCCCGGGTCATGCCGGAGCTCCAGGCCATCGTCGAACTCTGCCGCCGGATGCGGACCGTCGCCGAGATCTCGGCGATCCTCAAGATGCCCCTGGGCGTCGTCAGGGTGCTGCTGAGCGACCTGGCCGACCAGGGCAAAATTCGTGTATACGGCACCGGGCAGGGCCCGGGCCGCCCCGAACGCGCACTGCTCGAAAGGGTGCTGAGTGGACTCCGCCGCCTCTGACACGCTCTCCGGTCCACTCCACGACGGAGCGGGCTCCGGCCGGATCGCGCAGCCCCGCCCGCCGGACCGGACCGCCGCCCCCGGCTTCTTCGGACTGCCCACCGGCGATGAGGAGCCCGAAGAGGGCCTCCAGTCCTGGCAGCTCGACCACACCCGCGCGCCGACCGTCGCCAAGGTCGTCGTCGCGGGCGGCTTCGGCGTGGGCAAGACCACCTTCGTCGGCGCGGTCTCGGAGATCACCCCGCTCCAGACCGAGGCGCTGATGACCGAGGCCAGCGAGGAGACCGACGACCTCTCCGCGACCCCCGGGAAGACCACCACCACCGTCGCCATGGACTTCGGGCGGATCACGCTCTACGACGATCTGGTGATGTACGTCTTCGGCACGCCCGGCCAGCAGCGGTTCTGGTTCATGTGGGACGACCTGGTCCGCGGCGCGGTCGGCGCGATCGTCCTCGCGGACACCCGGCGGCTCTCGGACTGCTTCCCCGCCCTCGACTACTTCGAGAGCAGCGGTCTGCCGTACATCGTGGCCGTCAACCACTTCGAGGGTTCGGAACTCTTCGAGACGGAAGACGTGCGCGAGGCCTTGACCATAGCCCCGCATGTACCCATCGTGATCATTGATGCACGGAAACGGTACAGCGTCGTCGAGGCGCTGTCGGCGCTCGTCGCCCGCGCCCTGGACGAGACACCCGAATGACACCGGGGCACCGGGGCACCGGGGCACCGGAGCCCCGGTGCCGTCCGGGTCCCGGTCCCGGTCCCGGCCGACGTCCGTCCGTCCGCCGCCCGTGCCCGGTCCCGGCTCACGGGCCGGCCGAACCGAGCCCCCGCCCCAGTCACCTGAGAGAAGAGCCTCCCGGATGCGGAAGATACTCATAGTCGGAGCCGGACAGTCCGGGCTCCAGCTCGCCCTCGGCCTCCAGTCCCAGGGCTACGAGGTCACGCTGATGTCCAACCGCACCCCCGACGAGATCCGGTCCGGCCGGGTCATGTCGACGCAGTGCATGTTCCACACCGCGCTCCAGCACGAGCGGGACCTGGACATCAACTTCTGGGAGTCCCAGGCCCCCAGGATCGAAGGCCTCGGCGTCTCCGTCGCCGGACCCCCGGCACCGGACGCCCCCGAGGGCCCGTCGCCGCGGATCGTCGACTGGGTGGGGAAACTGGACGGATACGCCCAGTCCGTGGACCAGCGGGTCAAGATGGCCGGCTGGATGGAGACCTTCGCCCAGCGCGGCGGACAGCTCGTCATCCACGGCGCGGCCGTTTCCGACCTGGACTTCTTCGCCCGGACCTATGATCTGGTGCTGGTCTCGGCGGGCAAGGGCGAGCTGGTGACGATGTTCGGCCGGGACGCGTCCCGTTCGCCGTACGACAGCCCGCAGCGCGCCCTGGCCGTCACCTATGTCCACGGCCTCGGGCCGCGCCCCGAACACCCGGACTACGACGCGATCCGCTGCAATCTGGTGCCCGGCGTCGGCGAGCTGTTCGTGATGCCGACGCTCACCACCTCCGGGCGCGCCGACATCCTCTTCTGGGAGGGCATCCCCGGCGGCCCCCTCGACGTCTTCACGGGCGTCAAGGACCCGGCGCAGCACCTGGCGCTGACCCTGGAGCTGATGAAGCGCTTCACCCCCTGGGAGTACGCGCGGGCCGGCAAGGTCGAACTGACCGACGGCGGCGGCACCCTCGCCGGACGGTACGCCCCGGTGGTCCGGGGGCCCGTCGGCCGGCTGCCCTCCGGCGGAGTGGTCCTCGGGGTCGCGGATGTGGTCGTCGCCAACGACCCCATCACGGGACAGGGCTCCAACTCGGCGTCCAAGTGCGCCGCGTCCTATCTGGACTCCATCGTGGAGCACGGCGACCGGCCGTTCGACGAGACCTGGATGCGGAACACCTTCGAGCGGTACTGGGCCACCGCGCAGCACGTCACCAAGTGGACGAACGCGATGCTGGCGCCGCCGCCGGAGCATGTGCTCCAGCTGATCGGGGCCGCGGGACAGCTGCAGCCGGTCGCCGACCGGTTCGCGAACGGCTTCGACAACCCCGCCGACTTCGAGAACTTCTTCTACGACCCGGAGAAGGCGGGAGCCTATCTGTCGTCCTTCGGCGGATAGCGGGGCGGCGCACAGCGGGGCAGCGGAGCAGGGGGGCGGCCGGTCACGGCCGCCCCCGCGCCGTCAGGGTGCCTCCGTGGAGGAGTAGCCCGCGTCCGGGCCGTCCGTCGCGGCCTCCGGAATCTCAGGCGGGGTGTACTCCGCCAGCGGGGCGCCCCCGGGATCGGGACGGACCGCGCCCAGCACCGGATTGGCCGCGAGCGGGGACACCTTGACCGCGGCGCCGGGGCGCGGGGCGTGGACCACCCGCCCGTCCCCGAGATAGAGGCCGACATGCGTGGCCCCGGCGAAGTACACCACCAGATCACCGGGCCGCAGCTGCCCGACGGGCACCCGCGGCAGCTCCCGCCACTGCTCCTGGCTGGTCCGCGGGATCGCCCGCCCGGCCGACGACCAGGCCTCGGAGGTCAGTCCGGAGCAGTCGTACGCGTCCGGGCCCCGGGCACCCCACTCGTACGGCTTGCCGATCTGCTCCACCGCGTACCGCACCGCCCGCTCGCCCTCCGCCGTCGGCCGCGGGGCGAGCGCGCCGTTCGCGCCGTCGGTGCCGTCTGTGCCGTGGGAGGGCGCGCCCAGTGCTCCCGAACCGGCGAGCCGGGCCTGCGATTCGGGCGAGGTGATGCCGTCGAGCTGCTCCGGGGTGAGCGCGGAGAGGGCCTCCTCGACGGCGGCGAGCCGCTCGTCCGCGGTCTCCCGGGCCCGCTGCTGCTCGGCCGCGAGGGCGCGCTCCGCATCGAGTGCCGCCCTGGCCGCACCGGCCAGGTGCTCCGCCCGCTGCGTCCGGGCCGCGAGCCGGTCCAGCGAGGCCAGCCGGTCCGCCGCCGCCCGCCGCAGCAGATGCCCCTGGTCCAGGGCGGCCTGCGGATCCCGGGCGAGCAGCAGCCGCAGGGACATCGACAGATCCGAATGCCCCCGGTACTGCTCCCG
Source organism: Streptomyces tsukubensis (assembly GCF_003932715.1). NCBI lineage: Bacteria > Bacillati > Actinomycetota > Actinomycetes > Kitasatosporales > Streptomycetaceae > Streptomyces > Streptomyces tsukubensis. The sequence goes on from NZ_CP020700.1 coordinate 5,549,404, forward strand.
GGCCAGCCGGCCCGCCGCGTCCCGGCCCGCCGTGAGCGCGTCCCGGGCGGCGGTCAGCTCCCGCCCCAGCCGTGCGGTCTCGGCACGCTGGGCGGTGAGCCTGCTCTCGGCGGCGGTGTACGCGGTGGCCGCGGCCTCCGCCTCGCGGTAGAGGGCGCCGAGGCGGGTGAGCATCTCGGGGACGGTGGCCGCGGGGGCCTCCGGCTCCGGCACGGCGGGCAGCGCGGGCGCGGCACCGGCCCGGAGGAACGTTCCGGCGGAGGCGGCGGGCACCGGGACGGCCGTGACCGTCGTGACCGCCGCGAGCGCGGCCGTACACACCGCGCGGAGCATCCTGCCTGACACGTGATCACCTCCGGCCCGGGGGCGGCGGGTTCCGCCCTCGTGCTCCGGAGCGTGCGGGCGCCCGCGCCCGCGCGCCTCCCGGGTGACCGCTTCGGACGCACCTCTTCACTCCTTGCGGCGGTGCGTGCGGCGGTTGCGGCGTGTCGCCTAGGCCCTCGCCGGAGCCGGAGGATCGGCCCTCAGCCCCGGGGGCCGGACCAGGGCCACTTCAGTTCGCGCCGCTCCCGGCCCTCCGGGGCGTAGACGTACTTCCAGCCGCGGGGGAGCCCGAGGCGCTTGCCGTATCCGGCGGGCTCGCGGCGGTAGGCGTGGACGACGGGCGGGGCGCCGCCGTCCTGCGGTACGGGTACCTCGTACCACTTCGGCGGATGCCCGGTCGGCCCGGTCAGCACGTCCAGCACCTGCCCGTCCAGCGGTCCCCCGGTGAACGGGGTCTTCTCACTTCTCACGCCCCCAGTCTCTCCCACGGCCCCGGCGACGGCCGCCGCCCGGGGTCAGAGCCGGACCCGGTAGACGGTCGGGGGGCGGCCCGTGCGGCCCTCCTCGCGCCGGACGGTGGGCACCGCGACCCCGGCGCGTTCGAGGCGTTTGAGGATGCGGCGTGCGGTGCGCTGCTGGACGTCGAGGCGCTCGGCGACCAGATGGGCGGTGAGGCAGTCATCCGGCCCCTCGGCCGCGAGGGCCCGGAGACTGTCCAGGGTCCTCTGGCGGAGGCCGGTCCGGCGGGCCAGCGCGTCGGCCCCGCCGCCGTCCTCCCGCTCCCCGGCGGGACCGCGGCCGATCACGATGTCGACGCCGTCCCTCGGGCAGACCACGGCGGCCGCCGTACCGACGGCCCGGGCCCGGGCGACCGCGCGCGCGGCCAGTGCCTCGGCCTCCGCGGCCGTCCGCCCGAGACCGAAACCGATCCGGACCGTGCCGCAGCGGGCGGCGAGGCCGTCGAGGAACGGGAGACGGGTGAAGCCTGCCGTCACCTCCTCCAGAACGCCCTTCGTGGTGACGACCAGCGGCCTCCCGTCGGGCAGTTCGGCCAGGCTGCCGCCGAGCATCCGCAGCTCCCGGGCGAGATCCGGGCCGGGCTCCACCTCCACGATGCCCAGCGCCACCTGCGCGTCCCCGCTGTGCGCCCCTGCCGTGGCCAGCAGCAGCGCCTGGAGCGCGGCGCGGATGGAGTGCCGCGACGGGGAGAGCCGTACCGCGTGCAGTTCGTGTTCCAGCAGCCGGTACGCCGACCCGGCACAGGTCACCGCCACCCGCGCGCCCCTGCGGTCCCGGGCGTCGCGGTGGAAGTCCGCGAGATCGTGGGAGGTCAGCCCCGGACGGTACGGCAGCACCTGGACGTGCTCGGTGGGCAGCATCGCCTCCGTGAGGGTCTCCGCGACCTCGGCACGGCCGAGCGTGTCGATGGAGATCCGGGAGACGTCGTGGCCCAGGCGGAGCAGTTCCACCAGGGTCCGCAGCAGGGTCGCCCCGCTGTACGGGACGTACATCGCGGGCCGGTCCAGCGGCCCGGCCGCCGTCGCGACCGAGTACGGGACGATCCCGGTGAACAGCAGCGCGTCCGTCTCGGCCCGGGCCAGGGCGGCCGTCCGCCCGGTGTCGTCGTCACGCGGGCAGACGTACGGCCGGAGCCGCCGCACCCCGCATTCGGTGCCCACCACGAGGACCTTGTGCACGAGGTCCTCGGGGCCGATCACGCCGACCGTCGTCGCCATGGCCGCCCTCCCCTCTCGCCCGCTCCGGGGAGGTGCCTGCGCCGCCCCGCACCGTCCCGGCCCGGACCCGGTGACCGGTCCGGCGCCGGCCGCTGTTGATCCGGGGCGGGTTCCGGCGGAGGCGCGGGCCCGCGCTCCGACGCTGCCCGCGCCGCCCAAGATAGTGCCCGCTTCCGGCCCGCGGAAAGCGGTTCCCCCGGCAGCCGGCCGGGCCGGGCCGGTCAGGACACTCCTTCACCCGCCCCGAGCAGGGGGGCCAGCCGGAGGGCGAGGGCGCCGACCCGGCCGTCCGGCGGCTCCTGCGCCACCAGCGCGCCGACCAGCCGCCCGGTCTCGGCGTCCCGGGCCCCGGTGGCGGCCAGCAGCGCCAGCAACTGGTCCACCAGCCAGTCGCGCAGCTCCGGTGCGGGCGGCCGCTTCTGCTCGTCCAGCCACATCAGGGAAGCCGCCTCCACGGCCGCGATCCACATCCGGACCGTCATCCGCAGCCTCGGGCCCGGCCGTTCGGTGCCGAGATCGCGCAGGATCCGGTCGGCCGCCGCCCGGCGGACCTCGTCGACGATCGCGGTCGTCCGGGAGGACTCCGCGGCGCTGCCGCCGCGCAGCAGCGCGCTGAACCCGGCGTCGTGCGAGTCGACGAAGGCCAGATAGCGGTCCATCACCCGGGCCATCCGCTCACCGGGCGGACCCGGGTGCCGTTCAGCGAAGCAGGACTCCAGCTCGTCGGCGGCCGAGCGCAGGGCGGCCTCGTACAACTGCTGCTTTCCGCCCGGGAAGTAGCGGTAGACGAGCGGGCGGGAGACCCCCGCGGCCTCGGCGACGTCGTCGAGGGACACGTCCTCGGGCGGCCGGTGGGCGAAGAGGTCCAGGGCCGCCGTGAGCAGTTGGGCGCGGCGCTGTTCGACGCTGAGCCGCCGGTAGGCACGGGTCACCGGCGCGGAACTGGTCATGACGGCAGGGTAGCCCCGCCGCCCGCCCCGCCGATCCGGCGGCCGGCCCGCCCTCATGCCAGCAGGCCCGATGCCCTCCAGAGCCTGCGCCCGGGGCCGTGCAGCAGCCCGATGTCGTCGAAGAAGTCCGTCAGCCGCCGGGCGCCCGACTGCATCACCTCGCGGCGGTGCCCGCTCGCCCTGACCTGGGCGACCGCCTCGTGCGGGTCGAGCCCGGCGTTCGCGTACGCCGCCGGGCTGATGAAGCAGACGGAGAAGACGAAGGCGGTCTCCCCGGCGCTGATCCGGCTCAGCCCGCGCTCCCAGCGCGGCGCGCTCACCATCCGCCGCCGCAGCTCCTCACGGGCGTACCGGACATGCCGGGCCTCCTCGACGACATGGATCCGGGTGACGCCCCGGACCAGCGGCTGCACCCGCTCGTCGGGGAAGGTCAGCCGCTGCATCCAGTCGAGGATCTCCTCGCCGATGAGCGTGGCAGCGAAGGTCCCGGAGGGCGTCGAGACGGTCTTCAGGAAGCGGGCGAGATGGTGGTAGCGGCGCGGTACCGGATAGTCGGGGGTGCCCAGCTTCCCGATGAGCCGGGCGAACATCATCGAATGCCGTGCCTCGTCGGCGATCTCCGTCAGGGCGTACCGGACGTGATGGCTGGTCAACGGCTTGTCGTAGATATGGCGTGCGAGCAGCTGGGTGAGGATGATCTCGAACCAGATCCCGAGCGAACAGAGCGACGCCACCTCGTGCCGGGAGAGTTCGCGCCGCTGCTCCCCGGACATGCGCCGCCACAGCGGGGTGTCGTAGAGCGACACCAGCTCGGGCGGCCAGTACCAGCCGTCCGCCGTGAGCGGGGCGTCCCAGTCCAGATCCCGGTCGGGGTCGAACGAATGCCTGGCGGAGGCGGCGAGCAGCTTCCGCGCGACCTCCTCGCGGTCCCGCAGGGGACCGAGGGCGTCATGGGTCTGCCGCGGAGGGCGGCCGGTCACGGTCGTCATGGCGATGGACACCTCGGGGTCTCCGGTACCGACATGGACCCTCTTATCAGACTGTCTGTCAGTAGGCGCGTCAAGGGGGTGTGCGACGGGATGCCGAGCCGGTCATGGTGTCAACGCGCGGCAGTGAGCCGCTCGTTCGGGCGATGTGGCTCCGGACGCCTCGTGCCGGGCCACTCGGCGCGCCTGAACAGGGGTACGACCCCGGCCGCACCGGGCGCCGGTGAGCCTGCTCGGCCCGTGCGGCCGCCCGAGCCGGATTCGGCCGACCGGTACCTCTGAGGGGCCGCTCAGGCCCCCGGCGCCGGGAACAGTCGGCTCAGCGTGAACGCCTCCGGCGTCGGGCCCTCCGTGCGGAGCCGGGTCAGGCGCTCCTCCGCCTCGGCGACCGTGGGGCGGTGGCCCGACGGGACCCACCACAGCGTCGCCATCGCCTCGGCGACCCGCTCGAACCACTCGTGGCGGCGGGCCAGCAGCTCGCGGTGGGTACCGCGGTACATGAAGTCCTTCAGCCCGTCGACACCCTGCCAGACGGACATGTTCACGATCAGCCACTCGTCGTCGAAGATCCGGATGCCGGTGGCGTCGCCGTCCCCGGCGGCGTTGGCGTCGGTGGGTTCGTCTTTCAACCGCCAGACGAATCCGTCCGACGCCTCGGCCGCCGCGTTCACCGGGGCGAGGTTGTCGACGAAGTACTTCAGCTCGGGGGAGTCGAGGGGGAATTTGAGGCGGGCTATGTTCACCTGGGCGAGTTCGTGCGACGTCATGATCCGCACCTTAAGCGGGTGGAGCCCCCGGGGGCAGCACCCTTTTCCGCGCAACCGCGGGCTCAGTCCCGCAGCACCGCCTCCATCACCGCCCGGGCGATCGGCGCCGCGCTGCCGTTGCCGCTGATCCGGCCGCGCACGGCCTCCGCGTCCTCCACGACCACCGCGACCGCCACTCCCGGCTGGACCGCGTCGTCCGCCTGGGCCCAGGCGATGAACCAGGCGTACGGGGTGCCGGTGTTGTCCGGGCCGTGCTGGGCCGTGCCCGTTTTGCCGCCGACGCGGGCGCCGCGGATCGCCGCGTTCCGGCCGGTGCCGTCCTCCACCACCCGGACCATCAGCCGCTGCAGCTTCTGCGCGGTCACCGGGTTCATCGCCCGCCGGTACACGCGCTGGTGGTAGCGGCGGACCGGACGCCCCCCGGAGGTGGTGACCCGGTCCACCAGATAGGGCCGCTTCAGCGTGCCGCCGTTGGCGACCGCCGCCGACACCATCGCCATCTGGAGCGGGGTCGCGGTGGTGTTGAACTGGCCGATCGACGAGAGCGCGAGCTGGTCCACCGACATCCGCCGGTCGAAGGCGGAGGGCGCCACCGGGGACGGGATCCGCAGCGACCGGTCGTTGAAGCCGAAGTTCTCGGCCGTCCCGAGCACCGCGGGGAGCCCCGCCTCCGACCCCAGCTCCGCCAGCACCGAATTGCACGACCACTGGATCGCATAGGCCAGCGACGCGCCGCCGCAGCCCTCCGCGGCGTCCGGGAGCCGGGTCCTGGTGCCCGGCAGGACGTACGGGTCGGGGGTGTCGGTGGGCGCGTCCACATCCCGTACCAGCCCCGCGTCCAGCACCGCAGCCGCAGTGACGATCTTGAAGGCGGAGCCGGGCGGATACGTCTGCCGGATCGCGCGGTTCAGCATCGGCTCGGCGTCCGATCCGTTCAGCTCGGCCCAGGCCCTGCGGGTCGCCGGGCCGGTGCCCGACAGCACCCCCGGATTGTACGAAGGGCTGCTGACCAGCGCCAGCACCCGGCCGGTCGACGGTTCGAGTGCCGCGACCGCGCCGCGCCGGCCCGCCAGGCCCCGGAACGCCGCCTCCTGCGCCGCCGGTTCGATCGTGGTGTGCACCCGGCCGCCGGCGCGGCGGGACCGGCTCAGGTCGTTCCAGAGCGGGAAGACGGAGAGCAGCGGTTCCGTGCCCGACAGCGCAGCGTCCTCGGCGTGTTCGACCAGGGAGGTGCCGTACGTCTGGGACGCGTAGCCGGTCACCGGGGCGTACATCGGCCCGTGGGTGTACGTGCGCTCGTAGCGGAGCTGCTCGCGGGTGTCGCGGGATCCGGTGACCGTCCGCCCCCCGGCGAGGATCTCGCCGCGGGGCTCCGCGTACCGGGCGATCGGGCCGCGCCGGTTCGCCGGGTTGCCGTCCAGGGCGGGGGATTCGACGATCTGCACCCGGGCGGCGTTGACCAGCAGCGACGCCAGGAGGACGAGACAGAGCGCGGCCGCGCGCCGGATGGTCCGGGTCATCGGAAGGCTTTCCGCGGTCCGTCGAGGTTTCCGGCGAGCAGCGGGGACTGCTCCTCCGGTGCCGGATCGCCGTCCGGTCCGCCGGGCAGCGGTTCCCGGGCCGCGTCGCTCAGTCTGATCAGCAGCGCCACGATGATCCAGTTGGCGACCGTCGACGAACCGCCCTGGGCGAGGAACGGCATCGCCATACCGGTCAGCGGGATCAGACCGGTCACACCGCCGGTGATGACGAAGACCTGGAGCGCGACGATGGACGCCAGGCCGACCGCGAGGAGTCGGCCGAAGTCGTCGCGCAGGCCCAGCCCGGCCCGGAAACCGCGGGACACCAGCAGGGCGTACAGCAGCACGATCCCGGTCAGCCCGGCCAGTCCCAGCTCCTCGCCCGCCGTCGCCAGGATGAAGTCGGACTTGGTGGCGAAGCCGATCAGGGTGGAGTGCCCGAGGCCGAGCCCGGTGCCGAGGAGGCCGCCCGCGCCGAAGGAGAACAGCGACTGGGCGAGCTGGTCGGGTCCCCGCCCCGCCCGTACCGAGGCGAAGGGGTCCAGCCAGTCGTCGACCCGGCCGTGCACATGGGGTTCGACCGTGCCCACCGCGTACGCGCCCGCCGCGGCCAGCGCCAGACCGGCCAGGATCCACCCGGTGCGGCCGGTGGCCACGTACAGCATCAGCACGAACAGCCCGAAGAACAGCAGGGACGAGCCGAGGTCCCGCTCCAGGACGAGGACGCCCACACTGATCAGCCAGACGGTGACCACAGGGCTCAGCACCCGCGCGGGCGGCAGCCGGAACCGCCGCAGTCCGCGGCCCCGGAACGCCAGGGTGCGGCGGTTGGCGGCCAGATAGGCGGCGAAGAAGACCGCCAGCAGGATCTTCGCGAACTCCCCCGGCTGGAAGGAGAGGTCGCCCACCCGGACCCAGATCCGGGCGCCGTTCACCGGCGGGAAGAGGACGGGCGCGACCATCAGCACCAGGGCGGCGACCACCGAGACGTACGCATAGCGGGCGAGCAGCCGGTGGTCCGGGAGCAGCGCCACCACCACGATGAACAGCCCCACGCCCAGCGTCGACCAGACCAGCTGGGCGGGGGCCGCGGCACCGTCGGCGGTCTCCAGGTCGAGGCGGTAGATCAGCACCAGGCCGAGGCCGTTGAGGAGGACCGCGATCGGCAGGACCAGGGGGTCGGCGCCGGGGGCGCGCAGCCGGACCGCGAGATACGCCAGCAGGGCGAGGGTGCCGAGCCCGGCGCCGTATCCGAGGACATCGGGCGGTACGGCTCCGCCGCGGGCGAGGCCCACGGCGGCGTATCCGTACACCGGGATCAGTACCGCACCGGCGAGCAGCAGCAGTTCGACACCGCGCCGACGCCAGGCGGCCGCCCGGGGCACCGGTCCCGTGCCCGTGCCCGTGTCCGTACCGGTATCGGTGCCGGGGCCTGCGCTTGCGGTCATGCGGGGCAACGTAGCAAGCGCGAAGTGTTATGTCCGTTATGCGGGTCCGCGGCGTGGGGTGGACGCCCGTCACGGCGCCCCGCCGCACGGCGGTCCGTTACGGCAGCGTGAGGCGGGCCAGGGCGCCGCCCTCCGGGGAGTTGCGGAACGTCAGCGTCGCACCCAGCACCGACGCCTGGCCCACCGCGATCGTCAGACCGAGTCCGTGGCCCTTGGTGGTGCCCTCGGTACGGAACCGCTCCGGGCCGTGGGCGAGGAGATAGCCCGGATAGCCCGGACCGCCGTCCGAGACCGTCACCGCCGGGCCGTCCACGGTCAGCACCACGGGCGGCGCCCCGTGCCGGTGCGCGTTGGCCACCAGATTGCCCAGCACCCGTTCCAGCCGCCGCCGGTCCGTCTCCACGGTGGCGTCGCGCACCACCCGTACCTCCGTGCCGGGTCCGGCCGCCCTGGCCACCCGCGCGGTCAGTTCGCCCAGCTCGTACACGGCCAGGTCGACCGTCTCCCGGCCGGCGTCCAGCCGGGAGATCTCCAGCAGGTCCTCGGTGAGCGCCCGCATCGCCCGCACCCGGTCGCGCACCAGCTCCGCCGGGCGTCCCTCCGGGAGCAGTTCGGCCGCCGCGGTCAGTCCGGTCAGCGGGGTGCGCAGCTCGTGCGCCACGTCCGCGGTGAACCGCTGCTCGCTGAGGAGTTTGTGCTGGAGCGACGAGGCCATGGTGTCCAGCGCCCCGGAGACCGTGGCGACCTCGTCCTGGGGGCGGGAGGGGTCCTCGGCCCGCGGGTCGCCGACCCGGGCGTCGAGATCACCGGCGCTGATCCGCCGGGCGACCTGCGCGGTCAGATGGAGCCGCCGGGTGACCCGGGTCACCGCGAACGCGCCCACCAGCAGCGTCACACCGATCGCCAGTCCGGCGGAGCCGAGGATGGCCCGGTCCAGGGCCGAGATCGTCCGGGCGCTCTGCGTGTAGTCGATGCGGACGGCGATCGCCCGGCCGTCCGCGGGGCCCGCCGCCCACATCGTGGGGCGCTCCCGGTAGCTGCCGACCATCGTGCCGCGTTCACCGCGCAGCGCCAGCTCGCGCAGCCGGTCCGGCAGCCCGGCCGGGTCGACGCCGCCGAACTTGGGCAGCGGATGCCCCGCCTCGTACGCCTCGGTGACCTCCTCCAGTCTGCCCAGCGCCTTCTCGCGGGAGGCGTCCACGGTCTGCCGGGTCACCCCGACGTGCACCAGCACCCCGAGCAGGGTGGCGAGGGTGCAGCACATGACCGTGATGAAGAGGGCGGCCTTCCAGGTGAGGGTCGCGGTCCAGCGGGGGCGGCGGGCCCAGCGGCGGAGTCCGCGGGCGGTGCGGTTCTTCGGGCGGCGCGGCAGCGGGGCCGGGCGTTCGGCGGTGTCCGGCCCGGGGCGGCCGTCCCCGGTGGGGGCGGGAGGCGGTACGGGGGAGGGCCCGCCGTCCCCGGCCGGGGACGTGGGTGGAACGGGGGACGACGGTGCCGGTACACGGGACCGGAGGCGTCCGATCGGGAGCTTCACGGCCGACCCGCTCCCGTGCCGCCGCCCCCGCCGAGACCCGCTCCGGTGCCGGTGCCCGCGGCCGGTGCCGGTTTGTCCGAGCGCGGCTTCACCCGCACGATCTCGTCGCGCGTCGGCAGCATCGCCTGGTGCTGCTCGTCCCAGGACCAGGCCGTCCGGTACTCGTACCCCGGAATACCGGCCGATACGGACCGCAGGATGATGTCCCGGCCCGCCAGCTCCACGCTCACGAGCTGGTCGGACGTGGCCATGATCCGGGTCAGCACCCGGGGGTCCTTCTGCGCGCCGGGCGTGAAGACCCGGACCTCGGTCAGCTGCCTGCCCAGCCGCACCCCGACGATCAGCTCCTCCCGGCGGTCACCGGTCAGATCGCGGTAGTACGGGGTGAGGACCGGGCACTCGCCCGGCTTCCGCGCCGTGCCCGCGGCACCCTTCCCGCCCCGAGAGGCGCATGCCGCCAGCCGGTCGGTCAGCGGCTCGGGCGGGCCCTTCGGGTGGTAGTAGGACATGGGGTAGGTGCGGGCCTCGGCCCGGACCACGGCGACCGGGTCCAGCGCCCGGACCCCGCCCGACGGCACCTGGACGCCCGGTATCGCCACCGTGTCGATCTCGCCGTAGTCGTACGGGGGCGCGGTCACCGGCGGCAGATCGGGCCAGAGCCGTACCGGCCCGGTGGCCGTCGGCGTCGGCCCGGCGCTGCGCAGATCGCCCGCCGTGCCGCAGCCCGACAGCAGCCCCGCCAGGACGGCCACCGCCCCGGCCAGCAGGGCCGGGACGGTCAGCGGACGACGGGCGCGCGGGCGCAAGGGTCTCCTCGCCGGGCGGGGACGGGCGATGGCTTCCCGTCAAGGTGTGCATGGTTTCCCGTCAACCATATGAGATGTCCGGGTCCGCTCCGGCCCCGGTACGGTCAGCGCTGGTACGGATTGCCCGGGGCCCCGGGCTGGCCCTGCTGGCCGGGCTGGCCGGGCTGTCCCTGCTGGAACGGGTTGCCCTGGGCGAACGGGTTGGCCTGCTGCGGACCGTGCCCCGGCGCGGGCGCCGTCGCGGCCTGGACCTGCAGCTGCTCGGCCTGCTCCCCGGAGAGCTGCGATTCCGCCCCGCAGAAGGTGCACTGCGTGCCGTACTTCGTCGAGACCGGGAACAGCGGCACGAAGAACAGCGTGAACTTCGTGACGCGCTTGCGCAGGGTGTGCGCGGCGGGGTTGCCGCAGCGGCCGCAGACCAGCGTCACTATCGCGAGCTGGTACAGATATCCCTTGGTACCAAAGATGATCATGAACTGGTCCTCCCGTTCAGCGCCTGCCGGCACAGGGCCAGCAGCCTCTCGTCCCTCACGATGTCATGACTCCCGTACCCCCCGTCTATCGCGTTGTGACGGCGCACGTGCACCAGCTCGGAGCGGAGCAGCCCCGCCGCGCCCCGGGCCCCGGCCGGAAACGCGCCCCCGCCGTTGCTGGTGTCCGCCCCGCCGGTCAGCCGCTCGGCGGTCGGGATCCGGGTGCTCGGCAGCGAGTCCCACGCCGCCCGCAGCACCGGCCACGACAGCCCCGGGCCGCCCGTCACGCTCCACAGCGCATGCGCCGCGTCCACCCGGGTCCACGGGTCGGCCGCCGTCAGGAGCGGGGCGAGGACGGGCGCGGCCCCGGCCCCCGCCGGGCCCATCGCCCCGACCGTCTCCGCCGCCACCCGCCGGGCCCCCTGGTCCGTCCCGGCCAGCGCCGCGCAGAGCACCGGCAGCACCGCGTCCGCATCGCCCTCGACCGCCCACAGCGCCGCCGCGGCCTTCGCCCCGAAGGCCGGCGACGACCCGTTCCGGCGGGCGCCGTCCCGCAGCAGGGCCCGCAGCCCGGGCACCGCCTCGGCGGCCGCGGGACCGAAGGCCGCCAGGGCCCGCAGCACCAGCTCGGCCACCCACTCCCGGCGGTACTCGGGCGCCCCGCGCAGCAGCCGCAGCACCTCGGGCAGCGCCTCGGACGCCCGCAGCGCCTTCACCGCCCACAGCAGCGAACCGGCGGTGTCGTACAGCCGGTCGTCGAGGGGGAGCGCGCCGAGCCGTTCGCGCAGCGCCGGGACCAGCGGCGCGGCCGCCGCGCCCAGATGGCCCACCGCGAAACCCAGGTCCCGGGGCAGCGGATCCCGCTCCAGCAGCCGCGCCAGCACCGGTACCGCCCGGGCGTCGCCGGTACGGGACAGGGCCACCAGCGCCCGGCCCAGCGCATCCGGCTCCTCCGCCCACCGCCGCACCCACCGGCCCGGACCGCCCGCGATCACATGGTCCGCCAGGGCGTCGGCCGCGGGCCGCGCCAGCCCGTGCAGATCCTCCAGCGCGGTGACGGCGGCGTCCGCGAGCCCGGGCTCGCCGTCGTGGAGCTGCTCACCGATCAGGCCGACCAGTTCCCCGTACTCCCCGCGCCAGGTGCGCATCAGCCGGGCACTCATCCGGACCGCGTCGATCCGCTGACCCCAGTCGGGACTGCACAACTGGTCGGCGAGGAGCGCGATCCGGTCGTCGACCCGGTCTCCGAGACCGTCGTGGAGGGTGCGCAGCAGATCGCCCGTCCACGGTGCCGTCCGGGCGGCACGCTCCGCCTCCCGCTGGTCGAGCAGTCTGCCCAGCAGCGCCCCCGGACCCGGTGGCGGTACGGGCCGCGGCGGCGGCCCGGCCGGGGCCCGGTGGAAGCGCTCGGGCCCGCGGCCCGTCCGCAGCTCGCGGAGGAGTCCGGTGACGTCCGGCACCACGTCGGCGGGCAGGGTGTGCGGGGCGCAGCGGGCGAGCTGGGCGATGGCGGAGAGCCGCAGACCGGGATCGTACGGCCGGCCGGGGGCCGGTGCCCCGGGCCGGGTGCCGTCCGCTTCCCGGCCGGTCCGGCCGGTCCGGTCCCGACCCTTCGCCCGCGTCTGCCGGTCCGCGCGCTGCGCGCCGCCGGGACCGCTCGTACCCCCCTGACTTCCCGGCCCGTTCGGACCGGTCACGTCGGTCACGCCGTTCGGATGCGGCCGGGTGCGGACCGGCGGTTCGGGCGGCAGTCCCACCGCGTACGCGTCCGGGTCGTACACCGACGGCTTCCCGTCGTGCGGACTGCGGGTCAGCGCGGTCAGCCACTCGACGACCTCCGGCGCCAGCCCGTCGTGCCGCAGCGCGATCCGCCCCCCGGCCTCCACGTACGCCAGCCGGACCTCCGGGTCGGACTCCACCTTCAGCCGCTCCCGCAGCAGCGCCAGCACCAGGGCCGGTTCGCCGTGGAACGCGGCCAGGGCCAGCGGCACCGTCAGCCGTACCCCGCGGTCCTCGCAGCCCACCAGCGACAGGAACGCATCGGCCCCCGCCGTCACCGCCGAGGCCGCCATGGCGTAGTTCGCCGCGGACTCGAACTCCTCGCACTCCGGGTCCAGCTCGTCGTCCCCGTCGAGTTCGATACCGCCGATGCTGGTCAGCAGCTCGATGATGCCGCCGCGGTCCGGCACCGCCGGATCCACCACCAGTTCCAGCAGGAACGGTATGCAGGCGAGCGTCGAATCGTAGACGTCGCCCTGGTGGTGGACCGCCCCGTACATCGCGTCCAGCGCGGACTCCCGTACCGCCGGATCGGCCGAAGCGAGCCCCCGCAGCAGCCCCGGCACATCTCCGGCGGATCCGTAGGCGTGCTCCAGTCCGGCCCACTCGACCTCGTCGATCCCCCCGAACACGTGTGCCTCCTCCCCGGGCCCCGTCCTCACGGAGCACCACAGGCATACGCCCGCAAGGGGTGCGTTCACCACCCCGTTCGAACCATTCGTTCGGTGGAAGTGTGCACCACCGAGCCGACATGGAGTCGGCAACGAACGCACATGGCGAGGTTATTGCCCCCGAGGGCCGGGGACTGGTCCCATGGGCCGGAGCGCCACGCCGGGTGGCCGGGGGCCGGAGGTGAGGGCATGGCGGGGTTACTGCGCGTCACACCGGCAGGCGACCGCCTGTTCGTCCGGGCCCGGGACGGCCGGATCGTCGGCTGGTACGACCCGGAGGACGGCGTACCGGGCCCCGGCGGGGCCGGTGAGGGTGGCCGGATCCGTATCGCACACGAACCACTCCGCGCCGAAGTGCTCGCCGCACTCGCGCCGTTTGTGACGGGTGAGGTCACCGTGGGGCCGCCGCCCGTGCCGACCTCCGCCCGGCTCGCCCGGCTGGCGCTGCACCCCGACGACGATCTCGCCCCCAACCGGCCCGGCGAGGCCCTGCACGCCCGGCTCGACCACCTCCCGGCCCGGGGGAGGGCGGCCCGCGCGCTGCACGATCCGCACCGGGCGGACCGCACCCTGCTGACCGCCGAACAGACGGTGGGTGCCGCGCTCGACGGCTGGGAGGGCGCGGGCTGGCGGCTGCTCCACTCCTTACCGCTGCCCGGAGACGACAGGATCCCCCATCTGGCCGTGGGCCCCGGCGGGGTGTTCGCCGTGCACACCGTGCCCGCGCGGCGGCTGCCGGTCCGGACCGGGGCCGCCCTGCTGCGCCCGCCGGGCACCGGACGGGACACCGCGGTGCCGCCGCTGAGACTCGCCCGCCGCCGCGCCGAACGCGCCTCCTACGCCCTGGCGACGGCGGTGCACCCGCTGCTGGTGCTGGTGGGCCCGGCCGGGCGGACGGCCGTGCCGCCGGGCCCGGCGGACGTACGGATCCTGTCGGCCGCGGACGTACCGGCGCTGGCCGCGCTCGGCGGCGTACTCAAACCGGCGGACGTCGAGACGGTGTACGCGACGGCGCGCGACCGCCGCACCTGGACGAGGACCTGACCCGCCACTACCCCTCCCCGTCCGCGCCCGCGTTTCCGTTGGTATCCGGGTCCGTGTCCTGGGGAAGCCTCAGCCGGACCACCGTCACCGTCGCATGGCGGGTGGTGCGGACCTCCACCTCCGCCACCAGCCCCGGCTCCAGCGGCCGGTAGCCGATCTCGCCCAGGCCCGCGGCCGTCGCCCGCCCCTCCGGACCGGCCGTGCCCGGCGGCAGCGCGGCCGCCGCCTGTGCCCTCAGGGCCGGGCTCAGCGGGGCCGAGACGACCGGGGTGCCGTCGCCGCCCCGGAGGACGACCACCAGGGCGCGCGGACCGGTCGCCGGGCCGGTATGACCGGTCACGGCCGCGTCCCGCAGCGTGGTGTGCCGCAGCTTCTGCCAGGTCCGGGCGCCGCTCCGGTAGGTCCGGCCGAGCTGCTTGGCCACCAGCCCCTCGACACCGATCGCCGGAAGCGCCTCGTACCAGGCGGCGGCCTCCTCCGCATCGAGCGTCATCGGCACCGCCTGGAGCGGCGGCCCCAGGGGTTCGAGCAGGGCCACCAGCCGCTCCCTGCGGTACCGGTAGGCCCGGGCCCGCAGATCCGTGCCCGCCTCCGCGATCAGATCGAAGGCGGCGTACGAAGCCGGAAGCGACCGCGCCAGCTCCGGCGCGTGCTGCGCGGTGGCCATGGCCCGCTTCTGCACGGCGGCGAAGTCGGTACGGCCGTCCCGCCAGACGACGACCTCGCCGTCGAGTACGGTCCCCGGCGGCAGCCGCCGGGCCGCCGCCGCCAGATCGGGGAAGGCGGCGGTGACGATCCGGCCGGAGCGGGCCTGGAGCTGTACCTCCGGGGCGCCCCCGGGGCCGGAGTCGCGGAAGACCAGCATCCGATGGCCGTCGAACTTGGGCTCGTACGCCAGATCGGCACCGCGCGGCAGGCTGCTCACGGACACCGCAAGTGCGGGCCGCAGCGGTGGCCGGAGCGCGGGCGGCAGCAGACGGTGCGGCGCGTTCACGGCAGGGGCCGGGCGGAGGCCGGGTCGAGGAGCGGGGCCAGCAGGTCCCCGTACCGTTCGAGCCGGGGGCCGATCTCCGCGAAGCCGAAGGCCAGCTCCCGCCGCTCGGCGACCTCCTCCCAGGTCACCGGCGCCGAAACGGCCGGCTCGGGGCGGGCGCGCAGCGTATACGGGGCGGCCGTGGTCTTCGCGGCGGCGTTCTGGCTGTGGTCGACGAAGACCTTGCCGGGCCGCAGGGCGCGGGTCATCCGGTGCACCACCAGCCGGGGCAGCGCCTCCTCACCCTCCGTGGCCAGCCGTTTCGCATAGGCGGACACCTGGGCGGACGGGGTCGGGGCCAGGGGGACGAGCAGATGCAGCCCCTTGGACCCGGAGGTCTTGACCCCGGCCGTGAGTCCGTCCGCCGCCAGCCGCTCGCGCAGCCAGAGGGCGACCTCGCAGCACTCCACGACGGTCGCCGGGGCCCCGGGGTCGAGGTCGAACACCAGCCGGTCTGCGATCCCGGGCGCCCCGGCCCGCCACTGGGGGGTGTGGAACTCCACAACCAGGTTCGCGGCCCAGACCAGCGACGCCAGATCGTCGACGACGACCTGCCGGGCCCCGGGGTCGTCGGAGTGCGGCACGGCTGCCGTCCGTACCCACGACGGAGTACCGGGCGGCGGATTCTTGGTGAAGAAGCGCTGGCCCGCCGGTCCGTCCGGATAGCGCAGGAAGGACACGGGCCGGTCCCGCAGATGCGGCAGCATCGCCTCCGCCGTGACGGCGTAGTAGTGCAGCAGCTCGCCCTTGGTGGTGCCGGTGGCCGGGTGGATGACCTTGTCGAGGTTGCTGAGCGTGATCCGTCGCCCGGCCACCTCCGTGATCGGCGTCATACGATGAGAATCACATGTTTATTGGGCGAAAGGGATCAAAGTGCGATCCATTTGGAATGGTGCGATCTCCTTCGGGCTGGTCAGCATCCCGATCAAGCTGGTGAACGCCACCGAGAACCATTCGGTCTCCTTCCGGCAGATCCACACCGCCGACGGCGGCCGGATCCGCTACCGCAAGGTGTGCGAGCTGGACGACGAGGAGGTCCCCGCCGCCGAGATCGGCAAGGGGTACGAGGAGGCGGACGGTTCGATCATCCCGATCACCGACGAGGACCTGGCCGCGCTGCCCCTGCCGACGGCCAAGACCATCGAGATCGTCGCCTTCGTCCCGGCCTCGTCGATCGACCCCCTCCAGATGGACGCGGCGTACTACCTGTCGGCGAACGGCGTGCCCGCGGCCAAGCCGTACACCCTGCTGCGGGAGGCCCTGAAGCGGAGCCAGAAGGTCGCCCTGGCCAAATTCGCCCTGCGGGGCCGCGAACGGCTCGGGATGCTGCGGGTCGTGGACGATGTGATCGCCATGCACGGGCTGCTCTGGCCGGACGAGATCCGGCAGCCGGAGGGGGTGGCGCCGCAGACCGAGGTGACCGTGCGGGCCGCCGAACTCGACCTGGCGGACGCGCTGATGGACACGCTGGGGACGGTCTCGATGGACTCGCTGCACGACGACTACCGGGAGGCGGTCGAGCGGATGATCGCGGCGAAGTCGGAGGGCGGACGGGCGCTGCCGGAGGCCGCGCCCGCGGAGACCGGTGGGCAGGTCATCGACCTGATGGCGGCGCTGGAGAGCAGTGTGCGGGCGGCGAAGGAGGCCCGGGAGAAGGGGACGGAGGCCGCCGAGGTGACCCCGATCGCGGGCCGGAAGCGTACGGCCGCGAAGAAGACGGCGGCGGCGAAGAGGCCGGTGGCCGGAAAGGGGTCGGCCGGGAAAGCGGCGGCGAAGTCGGCGGCCAAGGGCAGTGCCAGGGGCGGGGCGAAGAAGTCCACCGCGGCCGGGAAGGGCGCGCAGTCGGCGAAGCCGGCGGCGAAGAGCGTGAAGTCCATGGCCCGGACGGCCGGGACGGCGAAGAAGGCGGCCAAGGCGGCACCGAAGAAGCGGGCGTCGGCCTGAGCGGAGCCGTACCGAAGGAACCGGACCTGCGCGGGCCGGGCCGATTCTTCCGGGACGGTCTTGTCAACACCCCTGACGGGTGACGTTCTTGAAAGCCTTGAGAACGTGAAAGTCACGGACGACGGACGGCCCGCCCGGAACCGTGGTTCCGAGCGGGCCGCCGCCTGCTGCTGTTCCGCTGTCAGGTCAGCCGTGACCTCGCGTCACGTGCTCATGTGGAACACGTACTCACTTGCCGAACCAGGCGTTGTGCACCGTGACGGACGCCTTGTTGTTCTTCTTGTCTGTGACGAACGCCCGCAGCGTCAGCGCCTTCCCCTTCGCGGGGCTGGTCACCGTCGCCTTGCCGCTCTTCACGACGACGCTCTTCCACGTCTTGGCGTTGTCGTACGACACCTGGACCGTCAGCGCCTTCAGATTGCTTCCGGCCGCACCGCCCTGCACCACCACGGGCACGGACAGCGCACGTCCGGCCGGAGCGGTGGAGTCCAGCGCCAGCGCGGGCGTGAAGCGGACCGTGGAGACCGGCAGCTTCACCGCGCTCTTGCCGCGGACCGAGGTGAAGGTCCACGAAGCGTCGACCCGGGTGGCGGTACGGGTCACCGACGGGCTGCGGTTGACCGTGGTCGCCAGGGTGTACGTGGCCGAAGCCGACGGCACCCGCCACAGCGTCTCGTCCGCGGGCAGCTTCTGCACACCGAGCAGCGTGCCGTTGCGGTGGAGACTGGTGATCGCGGTGGTGTACTCGGTCTGGCCCACCGCATGCCCCGCGCCGTCGGAGAGGAGCATGACCGACGGGTAGAGGTAGTTGGCGTCGCGCTCCAGCCCGCTCCACGAGTTCACCAGCGGACCGTGCACCCCGACGTTGAAGTTCTGGGTGTACGTCGCTCCCGCGGCGTACCGGCGCACGTTCCCGGAGCCGTAGAGGGCCTCGAACACCGGGAAGCCCTCGGGGTCCAGCCCCTTGTACTGGCCGCCCATGATGTCCCAGAGGACGCCGTCGCCGGTGGACAGCCACACATGGCGCACGCTCGCCGCGGGCTGCACGGAGAAGACGCCGGAGTCGTTCGACGAGTAGTCCGGCAGTTCGCCGTAGGCGAGGACGGCGCCCTGCTTGCCCGGTACGGACGCGCCGAGGCCCACCTTCACCAGGGCCAGGTCCTTGGACGCGTAGACCTTGCTGTAGCCGTTGCCCAGCTGCTGGACCGGGCTGCCGGAGAGGGTGTTGAACTCCGAGGTGCCCCGCTCCCACTTCGCGTACCACGACTGCGACAGGGAGCCGTCGGTGTAGCGCGGCCCCTGGTAGGCGGTGCGGATGTTGTCGAAGCTCTCGAAGCCGTAGCCCCGGGAGATCAGCGAACCGTCGGGCAGTTCCAGGCTGTACGTCATCCCGGCAGCCGTCTGCTTGGCCTGGCTGTCGGGGACCTTGACGGAGACCGGCTTGGTGGTCCGGCCGTCCAGGACGACCGTGATGTCACGGTCGACGGTCAGCTTCGGGTTGTCGATCAGGTCGGCGCCCTTGCCCGGGTCCGCCGGGTCGACGTAGGCGTCGGCCGACATGGCGTACGTGCCGCGCGGGATCCGGAGCACGGCGCTGCCCGAGGACAGATCGGGGGAGACCGAGTGCCCCTCCGTCTCGCCGCCCAGACTCTGCAGCTCGGCCTGCCAGGCACCGCTGGACGCACCGTCGCGCCCGATGCCCTGGAAGGTGACGCTGTACGACTCGATCTCGCGGTCCACCGCGGCCGGGGTGCGCACGGTCAGACCGCCGCCGGAGGCGACGACGGTGGCCGAGTACGAGCCGTTGACCGTACCGCCGAGCGTGGTGTCGGCCGTCAGGCCCACCGAGGCGGTGCCGCCCTTGGGCACGGTGATCTGCCGGGCCCCGAGGGTGAAGAAACCGGCCGGGGCGGGCCGTCCGTCGGCGCCCGTGGGGTTGGCCAGCGACAGGTCGAGGACCACGTCGGCGTCGCCGGAGTTGCGGTAGGTGAGCTGCCGGGTGACCGGGGTGTCGTCGTTGTGCGGCCACTGCTGGGTGCCCAGATTCAGGCTCGGCTGCTCGGCGACGACGGTCTGGTCGAGCGCCTTGTCGACCGCGATACGGCCCGCGCCCTGCTGGAACACCGAGTAGGTGCCGCCCTTGGCCGAAGCCATCAGCGCGGACTTGAGCTGCGCGCTCGTCCAGCCGGGGTTCTTCTGCTTGAGGAGCGCGGCCGCGCCCGCGGCGTGCGGGGTCGCCATGGACGTGCCGTCCATGGAGATGTAGCCGGCCGGGTTCTGGCCCGGCGCGTTCGCCAGCGCCGCCGCCGTGGTGGCCACACCGGGCGCGGTGACATCGGGCTTGATGCCTCCGTCCCAGTTGCGCGGGCCGACCGCCGAGAAGCCGGCGAGCTTGTCGTCGTCGTCGACGGCGCCGACGGTCAGCGCCGCCTCGGCGCTGCCGGGCGAGTCGATCGACTTCGGGTCGGGGCCGAAGTTCCCGGCCGCGACGGCGAAGAGCACGCCCTTCTCCGCGGAGAGCTTGTTGATCTGCGCTTCCAGCGCGTCGATCTGCGGGGTGTCCGAGCCGCCGAGGCTCAGATTGAGCACACTGGCGCCCTGGGCGACGGCCCAGTCGATACCCGCGACGATGCCGGAGTCGTCACCGCTGCCGCCGTCGTCGAGCACCTTGGCGTTGATCAGCTCGGCCCCGGGGGCCACGCCCTTGAAGCGGGCGTCCTTCTTCCCCGTACCGGCGGCGGTGGACGCCACATGGGTGCCGTGGCCGTCGCGGTCGGCGGCGGTCGTCGAAGCGGAGAAGTTCTTCTCGGCCACGACCCGGCCCGCCAGGTCCGGATGGGTGGAGTCGATCCCGGTGTCGAGGACGGCGATCTTCACACCGGTGCCGTCGAGGGACCGCGCCCAGGCGGCCGGGGCCCCGATCTGCGCGGTGCTGCGGTCCAGCGACGCCTTCCGCACACCGTCCAGCCAGACCTGCCCGATACCGGACGTCGCGGTGGCCGAGCCCTCGCCGTCGGGGCGGGTGAGGGCGTCCCACAGTTCGCCCGCGGTGCCCGTGGCGCTGGTGACGGCATCGGCGCCGAGCGTCGCCAGGGTCCGGCGGACCGTGGTGCCCTCGGCCGAGCGGACTTCCGCCCGCGCCTTGCCCGCGGTGGCCCCCCGGTAGCCGACGATCACCTTCAGCCCGGCGCGGTGGGCCTTGCGGCTCTCCGGCTTCGCGAGTTCGGTGATGTCGAACAGCCGCCGGTCGAGCGTGCCCTTCGCGATCAGCTCCCGCGCGTCGCGCGGGATGACATAGGTGCGGCCCTGGTGGGTCCGGGTGAAGACGGGTATGCCCTCACGGCCCTTCGCGCGCTGGATGCTGACGATCCGTCCCCGGTTGTCCACCAGGACCCGGTCGCCGGTGATCAGCGTGATGGTGTGCGGGGCCCTGCCCTTGGCATCGGCGGCCCCCGCCGCCGTGGTGGAGGTGCCCCGGTCTCCGTTCCCGGCCGACGCCGGGCTGGTCATGCCCGCCGTCAGCGCTACGGCGGCCGCGGCGGCAACGGTCGCCGCGTACGCCTTCTTCGGTTTGTTCGTTGGGCTGCGCAAGATTCCCCCTGCTGAGGAGCGATGCGGGCGGGCGAAGACACCGGCCCGTGCGGGGGGACGTTCGTATACGCGTTCACCCCCCGGTGTCGGAAGTATGCATGGACGCTTCCGGGCTGCTCAACAGCGGGTCGGTAACGAGTCGGTGCGACGTCCGGGGCGGAAGTGAAGGCTCCGCGCGGCCGGTCCGGGAGACCGGCGGGACGGAGCCGCCGCGGTTGGCGGCGGCTCCGCCCCGAGTCACGTGATCATGATCGGAGCCGGCCCGTGGGCCGGACCCGGCTCAGCCGCCCAGATAGGCGTTGATGACGGTCACGGACCCCTTGTTGCCCTGCCGGTCGACGACCTCGCCGCGGAACGAGATCCCCTTCCCCTTGGCCGGGTTGGTGACGGTCACCTTCCCGCCCTTGACCGCCAGCGGCCGCCAGGTGAGGCCCTCGTCGTACGACACCTCGGCCGTGAGCGATTTCAGGTTCTTCCCGGACTTCCCGTTCTTCCCTGCCGCCGCGCCCTGGACGAGGAGGGGGAAGGTCTGGGTACGGCCCGCGGGGGCGGTGGCGTCCGGTCCGGCCTCGGCGGCGAACCGTACGACCGACACCGGCAGCCAGGTCCGCTCCGTGGAGTGGGCGGACGGGAAGGTCCACTTGCCCTCGACCCGGGTGGCGGCGGTGGCGACGGACGTCGGCCGCTCGTACTTCGTGGCCAGGGTGTAGATGCCGGGCTCGGCCGGGACCTCCATCCAGTGCCTGCCCGTCAGCGGATCGTCGGTGCGGCCGACGAGCACTCCGTCCTTGTGGAGTGTGGTGTCGGCGGTTCCGGTGCGCGGGAGTCCCGGATTGCCCTCGCCGTCCCCGACGAGGGGGATCCGGCCCTGAATAGAGTTCCTTTCGCGCAGCACGCCGTACCCCGGGGCCAGCGTCGGCGCCTGGGCTCCGGTGTTGAGCGTTACGGTGTGGGGCTTTCCGGGGGTGAACCGCCGTGGTACGGCGAGCTGGTGCTCGACCTCCCCACGCGGGGCGGTCGGTGAGCCGTACTGGACGTGCTTGAAGCTCCAGGCTGCGCTGTCGGGCGCCGACACCCGGACGGTGCGTTCACCGGGGCTGGGCAGCGCGGGCAGTTCCAGGCCCGGACGGACACCGGTACCGGGCAGTTGGCCGCCGACGGTCAGCGTATGGGTCTTCCCGGCCGCCGATGCCTCGGAGCGGACCGTGACGGCCGCCAGCTCACCCTCGGTGAACTGCTTGGTGTAGCCGGTCGACAACCGGTCCACCAAACCGCCGCTGATGGTGTGGATGCTGCTCCCGGCTGTCCGCCACTCGCCGCGCAAGACCTGTGACAGTGGATGCTCGGGGGTGCCGCCGCCGATCTGTGCGGTGCGCAGTCCCTCGAAGCTCTCCTGCAGGACCCCGTGGTCGGAGGCGTAGCCGGGGGCGTCCAGGCTGATGCCCAGACCGGCGAGCACCGGGACGGCCGTGGCGTCCGGGACGTCGATTTTCACCGGCTTGGTGGCCCGCGAGTCGAGCGTTAGTACGAGGGGCCTGTCGACCACCACACGGGGCTGCCACATCAGGTCCTGGGCGCGGCGCGTGTCGCTGCCCGTACTGCTCCCGTCCAGGAAGTAGTCGCCCTTTGGCAGCCGGAGCGTGACGCTGCCCGTACTGAGGTCGGGCCGCTGGTACAGACCCTTTCCGAGGCCCGAGTATCCGAAGAGGTTCGCCGTGGCCCGGGTGTCCGGGCTGCCGTCACGGGCGACGGCCTTCAGCGTGACGTCGTACGACTCGATCTCACGCTCGACGGTCACATGGGTGCGGAAGGTCCGCCCGCCACCGGTCGCGGTGACGACAGCCGTGTAACGGCCCTCACCACCGCCCTCGATCCGGGTGTCCGTGGTGAGATTCACGGAGGCGGTACCGCCCGCGGGGACGGTGAGCTGCCGGGAGCCCAAGGCGAAGAACCCGGCCGGCACGGGCTTGCCCGAAGGGCTGGTCGCGCCGGTGAGTTCCAGGTCGAGGGTGACCGGGACCGTGCCGGTATTGCGGTAGGTGACCTTCTTGGTGAGCGGGGTGTTGTCGTGGTGCGGCCATACCTGCTTGCCGAAGTACACCGCCGTGGTCTCGGCGAACAGGGGCAGGTCGAGTGCCCGGTCGACGGCGATCCGGCCGGTGCCCTGCTCGTCCCGGGTGTACGGGCCGGGCTCGGCCGAGCCCATCAGCGCGGCCTTCAGCGCGGCGCCGTTCCAGGTGGGGTTCTTCTGCTTGAGCAGTGCGGCGGCTCCCGCGGCATGCGGAGCGGCCATCGAGGTGCCGCTCTTGGCGGCATAACCGGCCTGGCCGTTCGCGGTTGGTACGGCGGCCGTCACGTTCACCCCCGGAGCGGTGACATCGGGCTTGAGCAGCCCCTCGTACCGCTCCGGTCCCCGGGCGGACAAGTCGGCGAGCTTGTCGCCGTGGTCGACGGCGCCGATGGTCAGGGCGGCTTCGGCGCTGGCGGGTGTGGCGATGCCGTCATGGCCGGGGCTCAGGTTTCCGGCCGCGACGGCGAAGAGCACGCCCTTCTCCGCTGAGTACCGGTTGACCGCCTCCTCCACCGGGTCGATCTCGGGCCCGTTTTCCCTGCCAAGGCTCATATTGACGATGTCCGCGCCCTGGGCGACGGCCCAGTCGATGCCCGCGATGATGCCCGACGTCGTGCCGCCCCACTCGTCGAGCACCTTGCCGTTGAGCAGCGTCGCTCCCGGGGCGACGCCCTTGTACTTCCCGTTCGAAGCGGCACCCGTACCGGCGGCGATGGACGCCACATGCGTCCCGTGGTTATACCCGTCCCGGGTGTCCGGGGAATCGGTGAAGTTCCGGGCCGCGGCGATCTTGCCCGCCAGATCGGGATGGGTGTCGTCCATACCGGTGTCGAGCACGGCGATCTTCACACCTGCGCCGTCGTACGACCGCGCCCAGGCCGCCGGGGCGCCGATCTGCGCTGTCGACCGGTCCAGGCTCGGTGTGACGATCGCGTCCAGCCAGATCTTCTCGACGCCCGGCGCGACGGCCGCGCCCTTGGCCGCCCCCTTGGCCTTGCCCGTACGACCGGTGAGGGCGTCCCACAGGGCGGAGCCGCGCTCCGGATCCGTGGACACGGCCTCCGCGTTCACTGCCGGGAGGGCCCGCTGGACCGCGGCCCGGTCCGCCGCCCGTACCCCCGCCTTGGCGGCGGCCGCCTGCCGGCCCTCGTAGGTCACGAGGGCTCGGGCGCTCTTCCCGTACGCCTTGCGGGCCTCGGGCCGGGTCAGTTCGGTGAGGTCGAAGAGGGTTCGGTCGACCTTTCCGGCGGCGATCAGCGGTTCGGCGTCGCGCGGGATCACAAAGGTCCGGCCGTCGAAGGTACGGGTCCGGAAGGTCGTCTTCTCCCGGCCCTCGGCGGGCTGCACCCGGGCGACCCGGCCGTTCTCGTCGACGGTGACCCGGTCACCGGTGATCAGGGTGACGGTCTGCCGGGTCCCGGTCGCCGGGGCGGGGGTCTTGGGAGCGCCCGCCCGGGCTTTCTTCTGGGTCTCGGACCGGCCCGGGCGGTCGTCGGCCCCGGCCGTGGCCGATGCGCCCGCGACCATGGCGAGGGCCAGGACGGCCGCCGCCGATGCGGAGGTCCGTACCCGGTGGTGTTGCTGATGATGTCGTCGTTGCCGCAAGTCTCCTCCAAGGGAGAGGGATTGGCAGTCGGGGACAGGACGAGCCGGCTCATCGGCGTCCGAGGGCTGCCGGTGGGGCAGTCGCGCTCCCTCGGAACCCCTGGAGTATTGCGGCGCCGACGGAACGAACTCAACGGCTGGGGCCGGTGATAACCAGAGGGGCCCCCACGCATTTCCGTGACGCACACCGGCGTCGAATACTCCTTTACGGAAGGGGTCGAAGATCGCCGCGACAGTGCCGAACTCCACCACCGCGAAAGGGAATGCGGGACGGTATTGCCGACCGCCCGCTCGCCCTGCCCGTACGCTGCCGTAAATCTCCCGTACACCACGCTGAACAGGGGTGACGCGGTTGATTCGATGCATCGTGAAGGGACGCTGCACCAAGGGCTCCGCCGTCCGAATTCCGTGTCACACTCCCTGACACACTGTTTTCAACGGGCGTGCGGGGAGTGCGTCCGAAGGGGGAGTTCTGCAGTGCGTCACACCATGAAATCCGGCAATTCCCGGGGCCGTCGGCTCCGTGTTCTCAGGGGCGCGGTGCCCGCCGCGGCGCTGGCGGGGATGCTTGCCGCCGCCCCGGCCCACGCGGATGGCCCCGGCGGCCCCTCCGCCCCCTCAGGCAAGGCGGCGGCCACCGGTTCCGTACCGGCCGCGGCGGCGGACGCCGACCCCGCCGTCCCGTTCGCCAAGGTCGTCCCCGACTCGGGCGCGATCCACCTCACCGAACCCCTGACCGTCGAAGTGGAGTTCCACAACACCCTCTCCACCCCGATCACCGACAGCTTCATCGTGGCGGTGGGCCTCCGGCTCGCGCCCCCGGCAGCCGCGCTGACCCCGCAGCAGGTGAAGGCCGAGTGGTACGACTCCGGGGCCTCGACCTGGCGGACGGTCGAACTCACCCAGGGTGCGACGGCCCTCAGCGGCTTCCTCACCGTCGACGGCGGACTGCCGTCGGTCGGTTCGATCCCCGCGAAGGGGGTCGCCAAGGTACGGCTGCGGCTCACCCTCGACCAGGCCGTGCCGGTCGGCGAGAAGCTCCAGTTCGTGGGCCAGGGGCTGATCCAGTTCTTCCCGGGCACGGAACCGGTGCTGTTGATGGACGGCAAGGCGTCGTACGACGTCACCGCGGCCCGCCCGACGCCCACCCCCACTCCGACGTCCACCGGCAGCGGGGGCCCGAAGCCGACGCCCTCGCAGACGCTGCCGGTGATCCCGTCAGGCGACCCGAGCGACCCGAGCGACCCGAGCGACCCCGCGCCGAGCGGCGATCCGTCGACTACTGCACCTGCGGCGCCCGGCGGTGGCGCCCTGCCCCAGACGGGCGGTGACACGGCCCGCGAAGAACTGGCCGCGACCGGGGCGCCGACGCTGCTCCTCGCCCTGGGAGCGGCGGGGACGGCGGGAGCGGGGGCGGCGCTGGTACGGATCCGGGCGGGCGCCCGCGGCCGTACGGGCGGACCGGCCCGGCGGGGTGAGCACCGATGACGGACCCCTCGGGCGCCCGCGCCGGTGCCGACACCCCCGCCGGTTCCGGGATCCGTACCGGAGCCGATGTCCTGCGGGACGTCGTCGCGGCCCTCGCCCCGGCCGAACTGCCCCGGCTCGACGAGGCCCGCCGCACCTACGCCGATGACCCCTATCCGCCGCAGCGCGTGGAACGCGGGGGAGGGGGCGTCCTCACCGCCGGGGTCGACACGGCCGTACTGCTGCCGGTGCTGGTCGCCTTCGTCGCCCAGTTCCTCGCCGATGTCGCCGTGGACGCGGTCCGCAGGGGCGGCGGGGCGCTGTCCCGGCGCAGGGCGCGGCGCCGGAGGCGGCGCGAGGGAGCGGACGAACGCCGCGCGGCCCTCACGGACGCGGCACCGGACGTCACGGCGCTGCCCGTCGACGACCTGCTCCGGTGGGCCCGCGAACACGCCCGCGACTGCCGCCTGTCCGCGCCGGATGCGGACCGCTGCGCCCATGTGCTGATCGTGGCCCTGAACCCGGCGCCACCGGAGGACCGGCCCGCGACCGATCCGGAGCCCCCGGCGGGCGAACCCGCGCCGGACGGACCTCAGCCCCCTCCCGGGACCTGACACCCGTCAGGCGCGAGGAGCGGGCGGACCGGGCGAGCCCCCGCTCGGTCCCGGCGCCGGGCCACCCGCCGACCGTCTCCCGCCGACCGTCTCTCGCCGACCGTCTGTCACCGGCCCTCCGCCACCGGCCAAAAGGCGCAGGTCCGGGCACGCGACGCCCGGCATTCGCACCCCGTCCGGCATCACAAAGGAATCGCAACCTCTCGCCATGGCCAGAGCACCAGCCCGCCCCGGGGGGCCCGCTCACCGCCCCCGTTCCGTACCCCCGTCCGAAGGCCCCGGCGCCGTCCCCGCGTCCCTGATCGCCGCCGCACGCCTGCCGCAGCCGACCACGACCCGGCTCGTCCAACTGGTCGTCGTCGCGGCGGCGGGTGCCGCGTTCGCCGCCTGGTGGTGGCTGGTCAAGGAGCGCGACCACTGGCCCGGCGCCCAACTCGACTGCGTCCCGGGCCCGGTGCCGCCCGGCCGGGACCCGATGGAAACGGTCACCGGCTTCACGCGCTGCGTCGACGGCGTACGGCTCGACCAGGCCCTGGTCGTCCTCTGCGGCCCCCTCGCCCTGCTGCTCTTCGCCCTGCTCGCCGGAGCCCTGGCCCGGGCCCGGGCACTGTCCCCGCGGCGCACCCGCCCGGCGGGCCCGGAGATGGCGGCCCGGCTGGCTGCCGTCGTCCCCGAAGGCGCCGCCCGGCAGCCCCTTCTGCTGATCCACCGCGGTCGGGGTCGCGGTGGCGGACTGGGCCTCGGTGCCCGGGCCGACGGTACGGTCCGCCGCCCGCGCGTCGTCGCCGGTGCCGGGGCGCACCTCCAGCCGGAACGCGATATCGGCGCACTGCTCCGGCACGAGGCGGCCCACATCACGGCACGGGACGTCGGCCGGGTCCGGATGGCCATCGCCGCCTGGTGGATCCTGCTCGCCGGGGTCACCGTCCCGCTCGCCGCCGAACTCGCGCTCCGCCCCGGGGACATCGGCGGCGCGGTCTCCCTCCGGCTCGCCGTGGTCCTCGCCGTGTTCGGGCTGACGCTCTGCGGGGTGCTGCGGATCCGGGAACACGACGCGGACGTCCGGGCCTCCGCCGACCCGCGCGACGGCGGAGCCGTAGCGGCGTACATCGCCCGGGACCGGCCCCCGACCCTGCGCCGCCGGATCCCGCACCTCCTCGGCCTGGCCACCCACCCCACCCGCGCCGCCCGGCTCGCGGCCCTCGACCGGCCCGCGCGGCTGTGGGGGCTGTCCGTACCCGAGAGCCTGGCCACCGGCGTCGCGGCCGGACTGGTGTTCACGGACACGGCGCTGCTGATCACCGCGCTCACCCCGGACAGCATCGCCACCGGCTACCGCATCACCGGCGCGCTGACCGGCTGGGCGGTGGCCGGGGTGGTGACGGTGGCGCTGTGGCGGGCCGCGGCCGTACGGCACCCGGACGCTTACGGACTCCGTCCCGCCCTCCGCGGCGCCGCACTGGGCACGGGAGTCCTCGCCGGATCGCAGCTGTCCGCGCGCGCCGCGGGGGACTGGACCGACGCCTTCGCCACGGCGGACGGACTCGCCGCCGACTTCTCCCTCGCCAACGCGACGGCGGGACGCGCCACGGCACTGTCCCTCGCCCTGATCGCGGGCGGTGCGCTCTTCACCACCTGGGCGGCGGCACTCGCCCGCGCCGCCGGGGCGGCACCGCACGGCCCGCGGTCCGGCCCGGCGTGCGCGGCGGCGGTCGCCCTGTCGGGGGCGGTGCTCGCGGTGCCGCTGGGGACGTGGTTCCTGTTCGCCGCGCTCGCGGCGGTGGAGGCGGACTCCGTCCCGTACTGGGGAGCGGTGGACTCCAGGGCATGGGTGATCGGCGGCACGCTGACGCTCTTGGGCGCGCTGGCGCCGTTCGCGCTGACGGCGCTGCGCCGGGTCCGACCGAGGCCGAGGCTCGTACCGGCGGTCGCGGTGGCGCTGTTCGTGCTGCCGACGGCGGCCGTGTGGATCCCGCTGGCAGGTTCGGAGGACACGAGCCCGCGGCGGGTGCTGTTCGGATCCACGGTGCCGACGGCGCCGGAGGCGGTCCTGACCCCGCTCCCTCCCACTCCCTCGCCCGCCCCTCCTCCCTCTGCTCCTCCTTCCCCTCCTCCCTCTTCCCCTCCTCCCCCTTCACCACGGGACGAGGGGGTGACGCACTTGGACGATCTGCCGGTCCTGCCGCCGCCGGAAGCGGAGGGACGACAGCCGGTACGGGACCCCTTCATCGCCTGTCTGGCGCTCAACGTGGGCCGGTCGGCGCTCTGGGTGGACCCGGCGGGCCGTGAGGAGACGGCGGAGCTCCTCGCCGAGGTCGACGACACGGTGCTGCGGGCGGTCTCGGCCGTACTGCGGCGCGCCCACCCCGCGCCGGTGCACAGCGATGTGCAGCAGGCGGCGATCCTCCGCTGCGACCTGTTGCGCCGCTATGCGCGCTGAGGGGCCGTGTCCCGTACACCCGACAACCGATCACCCGTCAGGAGACGATCATGCAGCCGACCACACCGGTGACCGCGCGGGCCCGGCTCCGTACCGCGGCCGTCCCCGCGCTGGTGACCCTGTTACTGGCCGCCGCGGCCGGCTGCGGGGGAGGAGGAGACAAGGACGACGGGGCGGACAGGGTAGGG
This sequence comes from Streptomyces tsukubensis, assembly GCF_003932715.1. Lineage (NCBI taxonomy): Bacteria > Bacillati > Actinomycetota > Actinomycetes > Kitasatosporales > Streptomycetaceae > Streptomyces > Streptomyces tsukubensis. The sequence goes on from NZ_CP020700.1 coordinate 5,578,395, forward strand.
GCGAGCGAATCCGCCCCCTTGGACCCGCCGCCGCAGCCGAGCAGCAGCGGATCGCCGTCCGCGACGGAATCCACAGTGCCGCCCCCGCCCCCACCCTCGACCGCACCCCCGCCTCCGACACCGGGTCCTCAGACATCTTCACCGCCCTCACTGCCTTCACCGCCCTCACTGCCTTCACCGCCTTCATCTCCGTCACCGCCGTCACCACCCTCACCGCCGTCGGCAGCCCGCCTGACCAGTGCCCTGCTCCCCACGAGCCGGCTGCCCGCCGGATACATCCGTACGACACTGCCCAGCTATCCGCCGAACCGCTCAGGCCGCCCCGACTGCGTCCAGCGCCTCAACGCGCTGGAGCTCAACCGCACGACCCACCCCGGGGCGGTCGAGTCCCGGGCGGCGTGGGCGCAGAGCCGGAGCGGCCCCTTCCTCCAGGAGGTCCTGCGGTGGTACCCGAAGGGCGCGGCCCGGGCCCAGGTCGACAACGCGGCCCGCGCGTTCGCCGGCTGCGGTACGTACACCCTGGCCTGGCCGGACGGCGATACGGCGCAGCAGACGGTGACGCCCCTCGGACCGGCCGGGATCGGGGAGAAGTCGTGGCACGCCCGAGTGACGGTGAAGTACGCGGCGGCGACGGTGGAGGAGACGCTGGTCCTGGTCGTGGTCAGGAACTGTCTGATCGTCCTCAGCCATCTGGGCAGCCCGACGGCGCCCGCCCGCGCCCAGACCCTCTCCCTGGCCGGGGCGGCGGCGGCCAGGGTTCCCTGACCCTTCAGTCGAGCGGACCGGTACGCTCCCCGATCCGGTAGGCGGCGCTGAGCCGGACATGTTCGATCATGACGCGCTCGGCGGTGTCGCCGTCACCCGCTTCGACGGCGTCGAGGATCCGGGCGTGGGCGTCGACGATATGCCGCTGCACATGGTTGTCGTCTAGCCAGAGGGAAGCGTCCTGCGGTACGGGGTAGCTGTTGCGGATGGCCCGCGCCTGCTCACCGAGGAAGGCCGGGCCGCCGATGTCCGCGATGGCGAGATGGAGATGGCGGCTCAGCTCGCCGAGGCGTTCGCGCCGCCCGGCGGCGATGTCGTCGACCATCGACCGGTGGACATCGCGCAGTCCGGCCAACTGCTCGGCGGTGATGCGCCCCGCCGCGAGCCGGGCGCCGAGCCCTTCGACGACGGCGCGGACGTCGTAGTACTCGACGAGGGCCTCGTCGCTGAGGTCGATGACCGTGGCGCCGTGATGGCTCTCGTAACTGATCAGCCGGTCCTTCTCCAGTCTGCGGAGGGCCTCGCGCACGGGGGTGATGGAGACCCCGAGCCGCTCGGCGACCGGGGCGGCCCGGAGCGGGGAACCGCCGGGGATCCGGGCATTGCGGATATCGTCGAGGAGCACGTTGTACACATAGTCGGCTTTGCTCTGAGGTGCCGTCCGCCGCTGTCGCACGCCAACCGCCCTTCCGGCAGCCCGCCGTGTCCGAAACTGTGCGCAGTTGTCAGTGTCCGTGTGAGTCCGTGTGAGTCCGTATCGGTCCGTGTGTGTCCGTGTGTGTGCCGCCGCCCAGTATCCCGTACACCGGTAAAGCCTGTGGGTCTGCCGAGCGCCGCCTTCCGTAACACGTGCACTGCATAGGACTGTTGACCGAACGGGAGTAGTAGCGTGACGGGGCCGGGGACGGTGAAACGGGTGGGGGAGACCACCGGCCCCGTCCGCCGCCCGAGAACTCGACGACCGGCTCCGCCGGCCCGCGCACGCCGTTCCCCGGCGGTATCGCGGATTTGCGAGAGAGGCAGTGCCTTTGATCCCACTGATCTGCACGGACACGGTCCCGGAGCACGAGCGCGTCGACTGGTTCACCGATACGGTCGGCCGTCTGATCGCGCCGGTACGGCTGAGCTGCCCCGACCCCGGCATGTTCCGGGCCCGGGTGGGCACCCTCGACCTCGGCGCCACCGCGTTCTCCCTCTTCGACCACACCCCGCTGCGCTCCTTCAGGACCCCTTCCCTGATCCGTCTGCACGACCCGGAGCACTATCAACTCGCCCTGGTCACCTCCGGATCGGCGGTCCTGACGCAATGCCGGCGGACCGTATCCCTCACCGCCGGGGACTGGGTGCTCTTCGATACGTCGCACGAGTACGAGACGGAGACCACGGACCGCAACGGCTTACGCCATCTGCTGCTCCGGCTGCCGCGCCACTCGGTCCCGCTGCCCCCCGACCGTATCGACGCCCTCCTCGCCACCCGCCTCAGCTGCGGCGGAGGCATCGGGGAGGTCCTCCGCGGCCATCTGCTCTCCATCGCCCGCCACGGCGGCCGCCTCCGGGCCGGCGACACGGAACGCCTGAACGCCGTCACCAGGGACCTGGCCGTCGCCTTCCTCGCCCACCACCTGGACCGGCAGCGCACCCTCCCCGACGAGGCCCACCGCACCTCGCTGCTGACCCGCATCGACTACTTCATCGACGTGAACCTCACCGACCCCGGCCTCACCCCGGCCGCGATCGCGGACCACCACCGCGTCTCGGTCCGTACCCTCCACGCCCTCTTCGAAAGCCGCCGCACCACCGTCGCGGCCACCATCCGCCGCCGCCGACTGGAACGCTGCCGCCGCGACCTGAGCGACCCCGAACTGGCCTCCCGCCGCATAGCGGACATCGCGGCCCACTGGGGCTTCACGAACCCGTCGGTCTTCAGCCGCACCTTCCGCGCCACGTACGGCGCCACCCCCGGCACCTACCGCCGCAAGGAACTCCCCACCCAACGAGGGGAACGCCACCGCCGCCGACACGGCCACGGCTAGGACACCGCAGCACTGAGCCCCGCAGGCTGCCGGCGCAGTGCAGTACCCGGGCAGCAGGCCGCGGCCGGAGCCCCGAATCGGGGCCCCGGCCGCGGGACGGTGCACGCCTTCGACCGTGGCTGCGACCACGACGGCGCTTCTCGGAACCTACGGCCGGCCGAGATGCCGACCGGTCGGCCGACTAATCCAGCTCGGCGAGCAGCTCCGCCTCGTAGATGCGTTGGGCTCGCGGCCGGACCGGCTTCCACACCGGCCCGAGCCGCCCATCGGCCGGCTGAGGTACCGGCTTGGGTACCGGACGCGGGTTCCGGCGGCGGCGCGGCGGCACCGTTGCCTCCGGGCGGCCCGCCGCCGGGCGCCGCAGGTTCTTCGGCGCCTTCTTGTGCTGGGTGAATGTCATGCAGTTCTCCTGTTGGGTCGTTCGAACAGGTCACCGGACACGGGTTTCCCTTCGGCGTCCCGAAGGGCCGACCCGCGCGAAGGCGCTTACAGGCCCGGGCCTGTCGGGCCTTCTGCCCGGTGCGTTGGGGGGAGTGACCGCAGATTGGCAGATCGTCTCTGAATTCGCCAAGTTCCGAGCGTTAGTTGACCGTTACTCGGCATCTCGGGTGGCATGGCAGACTCTTTGCCGCAGATAGGCACACGCGGTGGCACTCTGTGCCGGCATGGGGAGCTGAGGGCAGTGGAATTTCGTGTACTGGGTCCGGTTGGTGTGCTGCGTGAAGGCAGTCCGGTTCAGTTGAAACCGAAACCCTTGCAGATGCTGACCGTACTGTTACTGACGCCCGGGCATCATGTGTCGCATCAGGTTCTGACACGCTACCTCTGGCCCCGGGACGAGAAGCCGAATCCCGGCCGGATCCGGCAGTGCTTTCATCAACTCCGGCGCTCGGTACCGGAAATCTCCCAGGAGAACGAGCGCGGATCCTGCAGGATTCAGGTCGATCCGCAGAGCATCGACCTCCTGCGCTTTCAGGGGTTCCGCGAGGCCGCCCGAGCCACGGAGAACGTGCAGGCGCGGTGCGAGGCTCTGCGGTCGGCACTCGCCGAAGTGAGAGGGACGCCGTTGGAGGACCTGCCCGGTGAGGGATTTGCGCGAAAGCGGTCCGACCTCGTCACCGATCTCAGGGAACTCACCGTCTCCTGCGTTCAGGCAGAGCTGGACTGCCATGAGGCGGAATCTGCTCTGGAACGCGTCGAATCGGCTCTTGAGTACTGGCCGGACAGTGAGAGGCTGCTGGCCCTGAATGTCAGGGCTCTGCGTCAACTCCGCCGGGAAGACCTCATAGCTCCGCTTCTCAGCCGCTGGGAGATGCGTTTCAGCCGCTCCACGACCCATCTCCTGCTTGCCGATACGGCACAGGGCGAGGAGGTGAATACCCGGCCTGCCGGAGCCGCGCCGGGCCCATTCCGGTCAAAGCCCCGCCAGCTCCCCGCCGCGGCCACTGATCTGATCGGACGCCGTGCTGAACAACGACTGATTGAACAGGTCGTCCTCGGAAACACTGCCGGGCGCAGCCGAATCGTCGTGATCGGCGGCCAGCCGGGGGCCGGGAAGACCTCTCTCGCGGTACGTACGGCAAACGTCCTCGAACGACATTTTCCCGATGGCACCCTCTACGTCGATCTGCGCGGCTACTCACTGGAGGAGCCGGAGACCCACTGGCGCATTCTGGCGCGATTCCTGAACGACCTCGGGGTCCGTCCCACCACCCCGACGGAGGACGGCATGGTGGCCGCGTACCGGGCCGCCCTCGCGGACCGCGCTGTTCTGCTCGTCCTGGACAACGCCTGCGACGAAGGGCACGTACGACACCTCCTGCCGGGGCCGGGAGCCAGTGCGGCGGTGGTCACCAGCCGCCGTCAACTGCACGGACTGGCGATCAGAGAAGGCGCCGAGCTGGTCACCATCCAGACCCTGGACCATGCCGAATCGGCGGCGCTGCTCAGGGCGAGGCTCGGCGACGACCGCATGGGGATGGCCGCCCCCTTCGTCGAAGACGTGATCAAGCACTGCGGCGGTCAACCCCTGGCACTGACCATCGTCGCTGCGCGGATCGCGGAACACCGGCCTGCGGCGATCGCGGACATCGTCCGTGACCTCTGCCGGGAGAGCACCAGACTCCGTTCTCTGGACCTCGGCACGGACAATCTCAGCGTACGCATGGTGCTGGAGACCACACACAGCCGACTGCCGCAGCCTCAGGCGCAGCTCCTCTGGCAGCTCGCGGTGCATCCGGGCCCGACCATCAGTCACGCGGCCGTCCGGGCGATCGCCCCCGACGACACGGTACGCACGGGTGGTGCGCTCGAAGGCCTGATCCGGATGCACCTGGTCGACGAGCCCGTGGACGAGCGCTACTCGCTGCACGATCTGATCCGCCTCTACGCCCGTGAGATGGCCGGCCGGCGGGACGAGAACGAGCGGGCCGCCGTGGTGGACGGCATGCTCTCCTTCCTGCTGCACAACGCCTGGTCCTGCGACCGGCGGCTGGACCCGGACCGCAGGCTGCCCATCGACGAGCCGCGCAGGGGTACGGTCGTCGCTCCCCATGACTCCGCGGCGGCCATGAAGTGGTTCGAGGCGGAGTACCCGACGCTGACGGCCGCGGTCCGCATGGCCCGCGATCACGGACTCGACCGCTTTGCCTGGCTGCTTCCCATGACCATGGTGACTTTTCAATGGCGTACGAACCGCTATCTGGATGCGCTCGGCCAGTTGAACCATGCCCGGGAGGCCGCGGAACGGGCGGCCGATCCGGCCGATGTCGCCATGATCCACCGGATGCTCGCCGGTACCCATCGCGGTCTGGGCGATCGCAACCAGGCGGCACGGGAGCTCCGCTCCGCCGTTCTGCTGAGCGAGCGCGACGGCGACACCTTCAGTGCCGCCCTGAGCCGGCACGCCCTCGGTGTGCTGCTGCGGGAGAGGGGCGCACCTGCCGAGGCGGAGGAGCAGTTCCGTGCCGCCCTGGCCGTCTTCGAAGACCTGGGGGACCGTTTGGGGAAGGGAGCAGCACTGTGCGGACTGGGGAACGTCCGCCACGACCTCGGGCAGTACGACGAAGGCCTTGAATACTGCCTTCGGGCGCTCGCAGTGCTGCACGGGACGGACGATGTCAACGGCCGGGCCCATGTGCTGTACAGCATGGGCCGGATCCGCCGGGCGAAGGAGGAGCACGGTGCAGCCGTCGACGACTTCTCCGCAGCCGTCGATCTCTACCGCTCCCTCGCCTATGCGAGCAGAGAGGCCAAGGCGCTGATCCGCCTTGCCGAAGCGCTGGAAAGGGCGAATCGTCCCGAGGAGTCGGAAGGAGCCTTGGAACGGGCCCGGCTTCTGCTGCAGGAACTGGGAGAGCGCGATATCGCCGGAGCGTTGGAACGGATTCGGCGACGATTCTGACCCTCAGAGGGTGTCGGCGGCTTCCGCACGCGGGGGCAGCGGCAGCACGTACTCCTCTGCCTTCTCGGCAAGGTGCAGAGGGAGGGGCTTGGCCAGCGCGTCCGGGTAGTCGGCCGCCTGCCGGAGCTGATGGGCGAGGAGCGCGTAGGCCGCGGGCTCGTCCCCGTCCTCGCGGTGGCAGCCGAGCACGGTGATCTCGGCCAGATGCGGATTCCAGGCGGGCACTTCCGTATCCAGGACCAGTTCGCCCTTTCTCCGCCCCTGGGTGACCGGACGCGGGGCCAGCTTGTCCGCCCGGACCGCGCTCTGTCCGAACTGCAAGGCCTTCTCCGTCGTGCTGTAGAAGACCCGGGGATCGTTGCCGTTCCCGGCCCCCGTGGCCGGGTCGGGACCCCAGAGCCCGGCGCTCAGTCCGTTGACCCCGCCGGGGTGCCCCGTACCCCACCACCCCGGGGTCTCATGAGCGTCGCCGCCTCCGTCCCGGACGCGTACCAGCCGGAGATCCGGATCGAGGCCCGCGGCCGGCGCCTGTCCGGACCTGAGCAGATCGCGGCCGACTTGGCCGTCCTGGATCCAGGTCCAGAGCGAACGGAGGTTCTGGGCGTGCACGAACAGTGCCGTGGGGGCCGTACGCAGCGTCGGCAGAACGTGCTGGAGGAAACCCTCCATGGCCCGCCGTTGCTCGTCCCGGAGCCGGACTCCACGGAGGTCGCCGTCCGTCTTCCGCGGCGCTTCGCCGCTGTCTCCGTCCTCCGCCCGGGCGTCGGCCACGGGATCCTCCTCCGGTTCCGTCTCCGCTCCCGAATCCGGGTCCGCGGCGGTCAGGTCCGCGGCGAACTCCTTCAAACGCTCCAGCCCGGTGCTTCGGGTCAGACGGACCAGCATCGCCGGATAAGGCACCCAGTCGGCCTGCTCCAGATCCCAGCCGTGGATCCGGGCCCGCCCGCCGGCGTTGCCCTCGGGTGTCATGAGGAGAGCGACGGGCAGGGGATGACGCAACGCCGTACGAGTGGGTCCGTCACTGCGGCGCTTCACCGCCCAGACCGCGGCGTACCGCAGATCGTCGGGCAGCAGTCCGCCGAGCGAATGCTCCGGCAGCACCCGGACGCCCAATTGCCGGAACCCGTCGAGCCAGCTCATCTGCGCCCGGTGCGAGGCGTTCCGCTCGGTGTTGTACGTCTTGCCGTTCTGCCGGCCGCGGCGGGGCACCAGCACGAACTGGCTCACCACGCCCGCGTCGGCGCAGCCCAGGCGCACGGCGTACTTGGGATCGGCGAGTTCGGTGGCGAAAACACCCTGGTCGATCTCGACGACCGCGAGGGCCGGGCGGTCCGGCAGGGCACCGTCCGCCGAGAGCCACTGCGCGACGGTTCGCCGCCGCTCCATCACACCCTTGACGAACGACTCCCTGACCGTGCGGCCCGTGCCCACGGTGAGCCCGTCCCCCAGACCGGCCGAGGGAAGACAGCGCAGGTGCACCGTCAGCTCGGGGGTCTGCCATTCCAGGACCACGGGGTTGCCGGGGGCAGCGTTGTCGTACGCCGCTTCCGCCTCCATCTCGGTATCGGCACCGGAACCAGGCGCGGCCCCGGCGGCGTGCTCCGGATCACCACCGTCGCCCTTGAGCCCGAGAACCCGGGCCAGGGCGGCGATCGCTTCCCGCCGCATGCGATGAGTGGTCCACACCAGCCGCAGCGTCAGCACCGGCCGGGAGGTATCCACCGGATGGTCGCCGTACCCTTCCTCGGCAAGGAAGCACATCGCGGAAGCAAGGGCGATGCGCCGCTCCTCCGCGGTGCGTGCCCGCTCCGTCTCGTCCGCCTGCTGCCGGGACGGGCGGTTGTGCGGTTGATGCTCTCCGACGGTGCTGCGCCCGAGATCGGGTACGGGCGCCAAGTGCGCCGGGAGCGCTTCCCGGACCCATGCGAAGAGCTGGGAACGCTGGTGCGACATGAAGCCGCGCTCCACGGCGTGCGTCCCCATGGCGGCGCTGTGGACGACGGCAGCGCGTACTCCGGGACCCTCGCCCAGGCGCGCGGCCGGTTCGGTGAGCAGCTCCTCCGGGGAGGGCAGCGGCAAGGACTGGTTCGCAGCGAGAGGCCTGAGCAGTCCGGCCGGATCGTTCTCGTGCCAGACGTGGGAGCCACGATCACGGGCCCACTCCAGCCGGGCGACCGTATAGCGCCCGGTGAGCGGGGCACCGGGCAGCCAGGGCACCGGGCAACGCAGATACACCGAGGTACGGCGGCCGGGCGGGAGGTACAGCCGGCCCGTGGTGCGGGAGGGGTGAGTCGCCCAGCGTCGTACACCGAAGGAGAAGTGGACCCGCGGCAGGGGATCGAAGGGAACGGAGTGCAGCGACAGCCGGATCACCACCGACCACCACCAGACCTTGCCCCCGGCTTCGTGCCTCAACGCCTGTGACATCAGTTCGGCGCCGCGGTCGGCCGGGCCCCGGGGGACGGCGTGGAAGGACAGCAGTTCCCCGCCCGAGTCGTACGGGGGCAGTTGTTCGATTCGTCGCGCAAGCCAGTCCATGGCCAGGCGGTACTGGTACGGCCGGGGCAGAGCGGTACCGCCTTCGCTCGTGGGGCAGCCGAACAGGTCCAGCTCCGTCTCGCGCCAGACGGGCGGGGCGCTGCGCAGCGCACCCAAGGCCTCTGCGACCTGCTGGGGGGCGCTGACCCTCGGGAGCGTCCCCACCCAGAGGTTGAGCATGCCCTCCAGGGCTTCGGGCGGGAGGGGGTCGGGGATGTCCCGGGGGACGAGGAACCAGTAGTCGTGGGCCGGTCCACCGGGTTCGGTTCCGGTGGGGCGCGGCAGTGTGCAGAGCTCCGGACAGAGAGTGGTCAGGGCCCTGTCGAGCCGTCGGGTGGGGACGGTGCGCCAGGGTGCCGCCTCCGGATCCCGCCCGTGGTTCACGAGTTCGAGCAGTGCGGTGTTCCACAGTTCGGGCCGCTCCATGGCGCGGTAGCCGATCGTGAGCGGCTCCGCTCCAGGGGCGGGCCGGGCAGCGGATCGGGCGATGCGGGCGTAGGGGATTCCCATGATGGTCCTTCTCGGAGACTGGCTGGGACGGAGAACGGCCGTGTCCGCCGCTGACCACCTCTGGGGTGGACAGCGGTCCGCCGGGTCCGGTTCAGGGCGGGGGCGCCGGCGTAACGTTCAGCTCCACCAGCGCCTTGTACAGCGGCTCGTACAGGGTGCGAACCAGTTCGGCGTCCGGACCTTTGTGCTCGGTGAAGTACGGCTCCAGTACCCGGCGCAGCCGTACCAGCAGTCCCGGGTCGCGCCGCGGGCGCCGGGGTGCCCCTCCTCCTGCCTGCTCGGCCGCGAGGTCGGGGGCGAATGCGGCGTCGACGAAGACCACCCGGGCCGGTACCCCGCCGCGGACCAGCCGGCCGATCACCTGCCAGAGGGTGACCAGCTGATCCCAGGCGAAGGACTCCTTCTCGTGCTCTTCCAATCGCGAGTAGACGTAGCGGCGGGAGACCAGTCGGCGCCACTCGCCCCGGGCCTTCCGCCGGAACTCCTGCCCGGCCTCGTCCAGTCCGGCGGAGTCGGCAACGAGACCGCTGAAGGTTCCGCCGTGGGCATCGGGCCGGTCCCGGACGAAACGGGTGGCCCAGTCGTTGATTGCGAAGACCGACAGATAGAGGTCGTCGGGGCGGGGATGGGGACGGGAGAGGAAGAGCACGGTCCCGAAGGCGGCCTTGCCCTGCTTGTTGAGGATGTTGTGACCGCGTTCCACCGCCAGCAGCGGGGCCACCAGCAGTTGAGCCTCGGGGTCTTCGGCGAAGGAGGCCAGGTCGCCGCGGCGCACCGAGGTGACCGTGGTGCTGTCGTCGGCCGTGGCCGGCGGCGGCTCGTCGAGTTCCGCGTCGTCGGCTGTCAGTACGCGTACCCTGCCCTGCCAGCGTTTGACGGCATGCAGTTGTTCCGCCGCTGCTGTTGCGTCCCGGTAGCTGCCGACCAGAAGGAGTGCCCGCTTCCGCTGTGGGTCGGTGATCTCCTTGAGTTCGTCTTCCAGGGGACTGGTCATACCGGGGCGGGGCCGCTCCGCCAGTCGCCGGATCATCTGGGCCAACGCCGTCGACCGATTCTCGGGCCGCTGACCCGACAGGGTCAGCGGCTTACGGGTCTCCGGTTCGAAGAGAAAGCCCGTCCGGAACACCGTCTGCCGGATCGCTTCCCGGGCCTTCACGTTCGGTTTGAGGACGACTTGTACCGGGGCGAGCACATGGGCCCTGGTGGACGTGCCTGCCCAACTCGTGCCCGACATCAGCAGGACCCGGGGGCCGTCCGGTTGCGGCGGCCCGCCGCCGTTGCCGAGGCGCGGCAGCCCCAGCAGGAGTTCCCGGCCGATCCCGGCGCAGCGGAAGAAGCGCAGTGTGCCGCTCAGCAGTCCGTCCTTGTCCGGAGACTGGTCGAGCTTGTCGACGAGGTACTGGAACCCCAGCACGTTTCCCATCGGTGCCTCGGGGATGAGCGGCGCGTAGTCCAGCGGCGGTTTGCGGGACAGTTCGTTCCCCGTGGCGTCCAGATGCAGCGCCGCCTCCACCTGGGGCCATAGCCGGGTCAGTCGGTCGAGTCGTCGCTCCAGCGCGTAGAGGAGGAGGGTGAAGGAGAGCCTGCGCACCGAGCGTTTGCGCCAGGCATCGGAGCCGAGGACATCGGCCGGATCGCCGGTGTCTCCGGGGTGCGGACGGCCTGCCGACCCGTCGACAGCGGGTGAACCCTGCAGAAGCCGGTCGAGCAGCTTCAGCACACGGGCGCGGGCCCGCCTTTCGTCCAGCCCGTGCAGCAGGTCGTTCACACACTCCAGCAGCAGCCGGATATCGCCCTCGTAGCTCCCGTTGTTCCCCAGAGGGTCGTCCCGCACCCGGTCGAGAAGGGTCTGGACTTCGTCGCGCCGCTCTGCCCAGGGCTCCTCGCCCGGTAGGCCGGTCGAGACCTCCTGGTCCTCCTCCGCCTGCTCGTCCTCCTCGTAGAGCAGCCGCTCGTCGGGTGTGCCGTCGGGATCGTCGGCGGATCGCCAGGTCGGAAACCACTCGGAGAGGAGCTTCTCCTGAAGCGTCCAGGTGTTGAAGTAGTCGATGTCCACCCATGTGCGAAGCGCGGGATCCGCGATCAGCAGAGCGTAGATCCGGTTGGTGGCTGCCGCGACGATACTCAGCGCCGCGTCCCAGCCCGCGATATCGCGATCGGTGAGCTGAAGTCTGCCCTGCTGGGCCAGCTCGTCGATCTTCTTCGTCTGCACCTGGTCCAGCCAGGACTCCGCCAACCCCTGAGTGACGAGAGTGGCCGACGGAGCGAAGATCTGATCGAAGATCATCTGTACCCGGTCGGCCTCGTCCACGACGATGATGTCGGAGCGCAGACAGGTGAGTTCGAGTTGCCGGATCCGTTCCTCGTTGAGATGCGCGGGTACGGACGACGAGACCAGACTCCACGGGTTGGCGACCCAGATCTCCGCTTCCACCTGGTCCCGGGCCACGCCGTGCCGGGGGCAGCCGCTCCACAGCGGGCATCCGGCGGGGGTGCCGAGGAGCGCCGTCTCGGGCCGGTCGTCCGGCAGGGACTCGTTCCGCCCACGGCGACCGGTCGGGCGGTACGAGGGCGCTCTGCCGGGATCCTCCCCGGACCTGCCGGGTTCCCCTGCTCCGTCGTCCGCGCCCGGGTCCGGCCCCTTCGGATAGAGCCCGGTACACGGTCCGTCCGCGTAACGGAGCGGCTGCGCCTGTTCGTCGCGCAGGGCGTCCACGACACAGACGGTGCTGAGATCGTCGAAGCCCGCAGCATCGTGCAGCAGCAGCCGGTGCTCGCCCTGGGAAGCCAGTCGGCGGTGCAGCCGCTGGATATGCGTCTCCCGCGTGGTCGGCCCGAGGAGCGGTACGGCGCGCAGTCCGAGGGAACGGAAGGTGTCGACCAGCCGGAGCTGCTCGGCCACGTCGCCGACGACCAGGGTGGTCCTCAGAATCGGCGCACCGGGATTCCACCGGTCCCGTGTGGCGGCCCAGACGGCGATGAGGATCATCAGAGTCGATTTTCCGGCGCCCACCATGCCCACGAGGTGGACCAGTTCGTCCAGGCACAGTTCGCCTCCGTCGCGGAACCCGTCCCCGTCCCGGACCGCCAGCTCCAGATCGGCCAGCCGGCTGGACCAGTCGCCGTCGATGAGCTGGTCCATCCAGAGCGCCGTGGCGGCCAGCTCGTGACGGGGCACGGGCAGTGCACCCGAGGCCCGCCGGTCGCTGCCGGACAGCGGATGGCCGGGAACCGGTCCGCCGATCAGCTCAGGGGGCAGGTTCACCGAGCCGACCCGGCCGCGGTCGACGAAGGAGTGCCGGCCTGCCTCGGCAAGCTTCAACGACCGGGTCGAAAAGCCCGGGACGCCGTCCAGTGCGGCGTCGTAGTGCTGGAACCGCCAGGGTGCGACCGCCGGAACGACCTGGCGGAACGCACCGTTCCCATCCGTCACCCGATAGCCGCGCAGCCGCTGCGGCAGCTGCCGGTAGATCTCCAGATACTGCTCCCACAGGCGGTGCCGACGCAGTGTCCAGAGCCGGTGCCGGGCCGCCGTGAGCATGATCTCTTCCTGTTCCCCCACCGGGATCCCGGCAGCACGGGCGAAAGGGTAGCCACCGAGCAGGACCCAGGCGTCCCGTGCCGGCCGCGAGGGATCCAGCCGCTGGAGGAGTCTGAGAGCCAGTTCCACCTGGGCCAGTTGCACCGGCTTCACATCGGGCTGTTCCTCCCGTACCTCACTCCAGCCCGTGAGGTTCTTCGTGACTTCCCGGTGCCAGGTTTCACGGTCACGCATCAGCCGGTCCTCCTCCGGATTCCCTGATGTGCCGTTCCGCACGGAGCAGCAGTTCGCCCTCCGGCAGAAGGCTGATCCCGCCCTCCGGACGAGGGTGGTTGCGGTGGAAGACCGTCAGATAGTCCGGCCGGGCCCGAACCCGGTGCCCGGGTACCACCCAGAGCGTCTCGTGGTGCGGAGGCCCGGCAGGAGCCGGTCCCGCGGACCGGCCCAGCAGCGCGGGATGGGCCCGGTCCTTGATATCGACGGCCCAGCTGCGGCCGTCGGGAAGGCCCACCCGCATGATGTACGCCTCCGTGGTCGGCCACATCGTCACGGTCGCGCCGAGCCGGGTGAGCCGCTTCCTCAGGCCGCGCGCGATCCGGCCGGGCCAGGTGACGAACTGTCGCAGCGGCCGGTCCAGCTGGACGAGACCCTTGCACTGTTCCGGCGGGATGATCCGGTCGATGGGGGGTTCCCCGCTCTCACTGCGGCAGTAGTCGCGTTCGCACCACCAGTCGGCATCGCCCACGGGGGTCAGCAGAGTGCCGCAGCGCCGACACTGTGCACACCCGCGCCCGGGGCGCACAAAACAGGAAGGAACGGGCTGGTAGATGTTTTCGAGCAGCTCCGGCAGCCCCATCAGCGCAGGATTGCTGATCACCTTGAACCACTCCGTATGGGTGAGTACCGGGTGCTCGACCAGCAGCCTGCGGAACGCGCCGTACGACTCGGGGCCGAGGCTCCGGCATCTCTGGAGCGCCCAGCGCAGGACGTCCTGGTGATGCAGGCGTGCCGGGACGTCGGCCTGGTGCGCCCACCACTCGCGTACGAGTTCCGTCGGCAGTCCGGTGTGTTCGTCCAGCAACCGGTCGGCGGGCCCCGCCGCATCCGCCGGGAGGTCGAGAAGCCAGTTGGCCAGCGGACGGTCCCGGCACCAGCTGAGCAGTTCCGGGACGGATCGCGGCGGCTCGGCCCGGCGCAGCAGACAGACCAGAGCCGTACGGTTCAGGGCCTGGTGGACGACGTGCGGATAGGGGAGGCGAAAGGACGACAGCTCGGTGATGTCTTCCAGGGCCACGACGGCACGAGCCAGTAGCTCCACCAGCTCCACACCGGGCTCGTTCTCCCAGTCGGTCGTTGTTCCCGAGGGATGCACGGGCGAGCCCCTATCCTGCGGCCGGGCGCGATGCCCCGCATGCGGCGGGAGCCGCCCCTGGCGGCGGCACCGGGGCGCCGCCGGGCCGTCGTGAATCCGCCGCCAGATGCTCGCGTCCCTCCCGGCACCAGTCCAGCGCCTCGCAGTCCCGGCACGGCCGGCCCGGCACTGCCCGGTACACCGTCTCCTCCAGCCAGGGGCCGGCCGTCCTGCGGACGATGTCTCTCGCAGAGGCGAGCACCGAGGGTTGCCAGGGGTCGATTTCCAGACGGCGAGCGGACTCGGAGCCGAGGAGCTCCAGTTCGATGCGGGACCGGCGGCGATCCCCGTCGGCCAACTCCCCCGTACGCATGAGCAGTACGGCCAGGGCGAGTTGCGGGTGGTGCACCAGCACCGAACCTCCCTCGTACGGGCGGCGGCCGACGGTCTTGGTCTCCCGCCAGACCCACCCGCCACGCCGGGTGTGCAGCAGATCGGGTTTGGCGACGAGCACCAGGTCGAGCACCGGGTCGTAGGCCGTGACCTGTGCCTGGACACGGACCTCCTCCTCGGGGGCCAGCCGGTCGAGGGGGCACAAGGCAGCATGGCGTTCCACCATCGCAGCCGCAGCGAGAGCGATCTCCGGTGGCAGCCCGGACCAAGCGGACTCGTCCGGCGCTGCCAGGCCGCGGCAGCCGCGCGGCCGTCGCGTCTCGTGCTGTTCGTTGAGTACGGCGTCGACGGCGCGCCCCCGTCGGACAGCGGGATTCTCCGGACGGACCGAGCGGAGCTTGAGCTCCCTGGTCAGGTGGTACTTCGCCGGACAGTCCGCATAGGCACGCAGATCGCTGGCCGACAGGCTGCGCCGGGTGCGGACGCGGACCGGAAGGGGAAGCCCGATGAGACCTGCCTGCTCCCCGTGGCCCGCGGACGACGGCAGCGCACTGCAGCGCCCGGCCCCCGAGCACTCGACGCAGGAACGGCCCGGCCGTCGTTCGGATCCGTCGAGCATCCTCGTCAGGACGGGTTCCGTGTACCTCCCGAAGTCGCGCGCGGCTTCGGCGGGAGTGCAGTCCACGGTCGTTCGCGCCGTTCCGTCTCCACAGCCGAAGTCGATGACGCGGATCCGGCTCGGCCCGGGGGCGGACCGGTGCGGATCGACCACGGTGTACGGCTCCGGGCGATCCCGCTCCCGGTCGTATCCGGGCCGGCAGGCCCGACCGAAGGCGGTCACGGACGCGGCGGCCGCCACCTCGGCGTCGGGCCGGTCCTTTTTCGCCGATCCGAAGGAGAGTAGCCAGAGTTCCCGCTGGGTTCCGTCGGCGGAGGCGTACCGTCGTCCCCACGCGGTGCGCTCGTACACATGGGCACCGCGTGCGTCGGGACGGGCGTGCACGGGCAGCACATCCCGGACCACCCACTCGTACGCCACCGGCTCGGTGGGCAGCTCGCCCGGGCCACGGTTGTCCAGCAGGATCCTTCGACGGCTCAGAAAGCGGTCGAGGGCCTCGACCGTCCACTCCACCAGCCCGTCGTGCGCCGGGCGGCCACGTCCGAAACGACCCCGGGTGCGCCGCAGTTCTTCGACGGCCTCCGCCGGAGAGCGGCCGTGGAACTCGATCCGGTCAAGGGCCGTCATCAAAGGCTTGAGGGCGAACGTGAGAAACGGGTCGTACGCAGGCAGCCGGCTCGCCGCCGTCAGCCAGGGCCTGGCCTTCACCGCCAGATGCGCAGGACAGTCGGCGGGATCCTCCCGGGTCAGCGGAAGGCCCGCGCGAATGAGGCCGAGCTCATCGGAAGTAGCGAGTGGGCGGGGCCAGTTGGACATGGGCGGGCAAACCTCCTGGAGCCGGGACGGCGATGTCCAGTGCCGGCCTCAGGGAACCATGTGTTTGTGTACAGAGTCAACGAACGTAGTTCCGTGCGGCGTTGATATCTGTACAGTAGTGGGCCACGCGGACAGGCGACCGATGTGCGCGCGGTGACGGGTTCCCGGGTGCGGACGGAACGCGGACCGCGGTAGTGGGAAGGCGCGAAGCACGCAGTGAAAAAAGAGCATTTGACGCTGAACGGGCGCTATCGGCTCGAAGAGAGCTTCTCGGGCGGCATGGCCATGCTGTGGAAGGCGTGGGACACCTACCGTGACACCTGGGTGGCCGTCAAAGTCCTTCATGAGCGCAACGAGCTGGTCCGACTCCACGAAACCACCGACGGTGAAGCGCTGGAGAGCGACCTGACGACCCGATTCCGTCGTGAGTGCGCCATCCTGCGGGAGATCCGGCACCCTGCCATCCCCGCCTGGCTGGACGAGGGGTTCCACGACGGTCGGCCCTATCTGGTGATGGAATGGGTCGAGGGCATGTCGCTGCATCAGTTCATCGAGACCTACGGACAGTGCGAGCCGTCGGTGGTCGCCTCCCTGATCGTCCAGATGGCTGAGGCGCTCGACTACGCGCACCGGTGCGGGTTCATCCACCGCGACCTCAACCCCAAGAACGTGATGATCACGCGTGAAGGCGTCGTGCATCTGGTCGACTTCGGCATCGCCATGCCGCTGGACCCCACCGTGACCAGGTACACCGCCTACGGCACCCGCAGCCCGGGCACACCCGGCTACACCTCGCCCGAGCAGCACAACGGAGGCGCTGTCGGCGTTCCCTCCGATATCTACTCCCTCGGCTGCGTCGCCTTTGAACTGCACACGGGCCGATGGCCTTTCCACCCGGACTCGGAACGGGACCTGGAGCGTCAGCACGAATCGGACAAGCCCGCACCGT
The DNA here is from genome assembly GCF_003932715.1 of Streptomyces tsukubensis. Classification (NCBI taxonomy): domain Bacteria; kingdom Bacillati; phylum Actinomycetota; class Actinomycetes; order Kitasatosporales; family Streptomycetaceae; genus Streptomyces; species Streptomyces tsukubensis. Next base: position 5,595,313 of record NZ_CP020700.1, read on the forward strand.
CGGTCGCCTGGTTCGCCCCCGGCCTGCCCCCGGAGCTCGCGGAAACCGTCGACCGGATGCTGATCAAACCGATCCGGCAGAGGCTCGACAGTGTCCCGAAGATCCTGGCCGTGTACCGCGCCTTCCTGCCCTCCGTCGGTGATCCCGAACCGAGCCCCAGGCTGACCCACGACCCCACCCGGCCGTTCCGCAGGCCCGAATCTCCGGCCCGGACTGCCCGCGGTCGTTCGGCCGCTCCACGGCGGATCCGCCCCGCGCACCGCACCTCCTCCTGGCTCCAGCCGGCCGCCGCGGCCGCCGCGCTGGAAGCCGCCCGCAACGAACTGCGGAACGGACAGGCGGCCCCGGGGCCGCACTGCGAGGCACTGGAGCGGATGCGGAAGGACGCCCTGCGCTCCTGGGGGATCCGTGAGGAGGTCACCGCGCGCATCCAACTCATCTGTGCCGACGCACGGTTCGCGGGGGCCGACTCCTCGGCGGATACGGACACGGCGCTCCGGCTCTACCGCGAACTCGTCGTCGAGCTCGCCCAGCACGCGGCGCCCGGCATCCGGGAGGTGTTCCTCAGCGCCCGAGCCGGGGCGTCGAGCTGTCTGCTGGCTCTGGAGCGGGATCCGGCGCCGGCTTTCGACGGATGGGTGGCGGTCACCTCGGAAACGGCGGAACTGCCGGAACCGCCGGAGGACACCCTGCGGCGCTGCCGGGCCCTGGGGGAGGAGTTTCTGCACCTCGGCTTCCGAACCGAGCGGGTCCGGGCGCTGCTCGCGGGACTGCCCACGACCGGCGCATAACACCCGGGCTGCTCCGCCCGATGTCATACGGCACCGGGCCACCACGCCGAGGCAGCCCGTGCACCGCCTAACGCAGTCTGCCCTCGGCCAGGGCGTCGCTCAATGCCCCGGTCAGCTCCCGGCCCAGCCCGTTCGCCTGCTGGAGCATTCGCTCCAGCTCGACGATGCGCCGGAAGGCTTCCCCGTAGCGCCGCTGCTCGGCCAGGGACAGTCGCGGCACTCTGAGTCTGCGCACATCGACCCGGGAGGCATGGGTGGAATGGGAGCCGGCCTGGCGCGCGTTGCCGGGGGAGCGCAGACAGCCCGCGAGAAACCAGGGGTCGAGGAGCCCGGGATCGGGCCGCAGCGCCAGTATCTGCGGCACGAGCGCCGTCGGCGCGGTTTGCTCGACCCATGCATCGAACACCTGCGAGGCACCTACCACGACCACGTCGAGCGGCGCCGTGAGCGTGATGTGCTCCTCGAAGGCCGTCACCTGATGAGGCCCTAGCCAGCCAGTGGGTTCCGTGCGACGGATCAGGTCATTGACCGTGAGTACGGGTACGGCCCCTCTGGGGCGCGGGCCCTGGTGGACCGCGTCCCTGGGCAGGGTCTGACCACCGTGCAGCTCCAGCGCTCCGGCACGGAGCAGTTCGTCGATGCTGGTGGTGGGCGGTTGGACACCGGCCTCCTCCAGTTCCCGCAGCGCGGCCAGGGCGGACGAAACCTCTGCCAGCCGGGAGAGCGCGGAGGAGAACTCCTCCCACGAACGCCGCGCGCGCCGTGCCGCGGAGCCACGGACCGCCGGAACGTGACGTGCGGGGGTGAGATCCACCTGCTCGTCCAGGAGGCCGACGACGGGAACGGCGGCGCTCCGGACCGGGCTCACGTCCCGGCTCTCGCCTGCTTCGTGCGCTCGTACGACAGCAGGCAGTGAGTGCGTCAAGGCATCCCAGTCCACCGGGTCCCGTCCGTCCTTCGTGCCTGTTCCCTCCTCGGTCTCGGCAGCATCGACCAACAGCAGGGTCTTGAGCGGATGGGCGTCGGCCGCGGGTTTCCGCAGGAGCCACAGGTGCAGCCCGACGGCATGGGGCGGTGCGGAGCCCGCGGGGAGCGCGATCACCGCCCGCAGCGCTCCGGTGCGCAGAAGGCCGGCCCGGATCCTCCGTCCGGCGCGCCGCTTCGCCACGCCCGGAGGGAGCAGCAGTACGGCCGTCCCGCCGTCCGCCAACCCGGCCAGCGCGTGCTGCACCCAGGCCAGCTCCGATTCCGTACGCGGGGGAAGACCGAAGGTCCAGCGGGTGTCGGTGGCGAGTTCCTCGTGCCCCCAGTCCCTGGCGTTGTACGGCGGATTGCACAGCACCACGTCGGCCCGTTCGGCAGCCCAGGTATCGTCACGGAGAGTGTCGGTCGTGGCAATGCGGGTACGAACGTTCCGCGGCAGCCCCGATGTGCCGATCCGGCCCCTGGCCAACCGTGCGAGTACCGGGCTGACGTCCGATCCCATCAACTCCAGCGCACGCTCCGACGACCAGCGATGCCCGGCCGCGAGCAGTAGCCCGCCCGTCCCGCAGGCGGGATCCAGTACCGCGCGGGGCCGGTCGCCGAGTACCGCGGCCAAGGTGACCATCAGTTCTGCGAGGGGAGAGGGCGTCGTGGAAATCTGCCGTACGTGGGTACGGGACCAGCGCTCCAGCAGAAAGTCGTAGGTGGCCCCCACTCCACGGCTACGGGCAACCTTCAGCGCCTCCTCGACGGCCGCCAGTTGAGCATTTCCCAGCTTCCCCGATGCCTCCGTCGCCCCTGTGGCCTCGGCCACCGCAGCAATGGCCTCGCCGGCCGCCGCCCGCCCCGGCAGAGCGTCGAACTGCGGCCAGAGCCATCGGAGCAGATCCTCCTCGCGCCGCAGCTTCCCGTTGTCACGGAGCCAGGACTCGACCTCCGCGAGATCGAATTGGGGTGTGGTGTCCGTTCCGCCGACGGGCGCAGGGAAAGTGCTGTACCGCCGCCGCCAGTTGCTCACTGCCGCCCGCCCCACTCCGGCCAGTCGGGCGATCTCCGCGAGTGCCACGGTGACGGGTGGGATGGAGGGCATGGCGTGCTCCGGATCCTGGCAGGTGGGACCGCGCTAACGTACAACTTGCGGAAGCCGAGCACCATGATCCCGTGAACTGTTGATTGACTCAGTACACACACTGCCAGGTTCCGTATGCGGAGCGTTCGGCCGGTGTCGCGAGAGATGCTTCGGGCCGGAATCCAGGCTGTCTTCCCCGGCGGTCCCCGCGGAGCGGGCCGGGTATCCCGGCTCGGTGGCGGTTGCGCACGGTGAAGCAGGAACAGTGGCCTCTGCGCGGCGGGCACAACAAAAAGATCCCGATCGACGTTTCCATCGAATCGGGATCCTTTTACAGAAAGTGCCCCCGGCAGGATTCGAACCTGCGCACACGGCTCCGGAGGCCGTTGCTCTATCCCCTGAGCTACGGGGGCGCACTGTCTGCCTCGGTGTTGTTGCCGTCGGCGTGACGGGTAGAACACTACCAGCTCTTCGAGGGTGCCCGTGAACAGGTATTTCGAGGGATCGGACGGGCCGCGGGAGCGGACCCGAGTCGCCCGGAGGGGGTGGAAGTGGGGAAAACCCGGACGCAGCCCCGGACGCGGACCTACTCTCAAGTTGTGTCAGGTGCGTCCGGGCGGGTGCTCGTTGTCGATGACAACCGGGTCATCCGGCAGTTGATCAGGGTCAACCTTGAGCTTGAGGGCTTCGAGGTCGTGACCGCGGCCGATGGTGCCGAGTGCCTGGAGGTCGTGCGGGAGGTCCGGCCGGACGTGGTGACGCTCGATGTCGTCATGCCGCGGCTGGACGGGCTGCGGACCGCCGCGCGGCTGCGCGAGGATCCCGCGACACGGCATCTGCCGGTGGCGATCATCAGCGCGTGCACGCAGTACGAGGTCGAGAGCGGTATCGAGGCCGGAGTGGACGCCTTTCTGGCGAAACCCTTCGAGCCGGTGGATCTCGTGAGACTCGTGCGGCGGTTGGCGCGCCGGGAGGGACCGCCGGCTCCCGACGGGCGGCAGGGGATCGGACAGCCCGGCACCGCGCAAGGGGCCGGACACCCCGGCAGTACGCAGATTGCCGGACACCCCGGCAACGCCCACGGCATCGGACAGTCCGGCACCGCCCATGGAGTCGGGCAGCCCGGCAGCGCGCGCGGCTGAGCAGCCGGGCGGCGACGACGGTGTCGGCGCCGGGCCGGCCCACCCCGCGGGGCGCCCCGCGGCGGCGGGTGACCGCATCGCGAAACCGTTCGCATTCCGGGGGGCCTCCTCCCCTACGCTGGTCCCGTGACCCCCGCCGAGCTCTCCCGTACCGTCCGGCACGCCGTGTGCCGCGCGGTGGCGGACGGTGCGCTCGCGGTGGAGGTGCCCGAGAGCGTACGGGTCGAAAGGCCCCGGCCCGGCGGCTGCGGGGACTGGGCGACCAATGTCGCGCTGCGGCTGGCCGGACCCGCCGGGCGGCCCGCGCGGGCGGTGGCCGAGGAGCTGCGGGCGCGGATCGCGGCGGAGCCCGGAATCGGCGAGGTCGAGATCACCGGGGCCGGATTCCTCAACATCACCGTCGACGAGGATCCGCTGGAGCGGCGGCGGGCGGTGATCGGGCGAGCCCTCCGGCAGCCCCGCCGCCACGGGAACCCGATCACCGGGGACCGTGGCACCGTCTGGGCCGAGACCGTCGGCCTGCTGCGCGATGCCCGGGGGTACGGACCCGCCTCCGTACCCGTGCGCGAATGCCGGGACATGAGCGGGGAGCTGGGAACCGACCCGGTGCGGTGGGCGTTCCTGGCCGTCGCCGCGGGCGACCGGGCCCGGCCCGGTGCCGAGCTGCTGCGGCAGCGCGAGAGCAACCCCCTCTTCACCGTCCGGTACGCGTACTCCCGGTCCCGGGCCCTGGTCCGTGAAGCCGCCCGGCTCGGGTTCACGGGGAGCACCGAGCAGTTCGTGGAGACGGAGCTGGAGCGGTGGCTCGCGGACTGGCCCGAGGCCCTCGACTCCGCCGCCCGGCTCTGCGCACCCGACCGGATCGCCCGGCATCTCGAAGGGACCGCCGACGCGCTGCTCGGCTTCCAGCACACGGTCCTCCCCGTCGGCGGGGAGAAACCCTCGGCCGCCCACCGCTCCCGGCTCGCGCTCGCCGAAGCCGCCGGGGGGGTGCTCTCCGGCGGCCTGTCCCTGCTCGGCATCAGCGCACCCCAACACCTGTGAGAGAGAACCGACCATGAGCCGTTCCGCACATCCCGCCGGGCCCCGCCACGCCGACGTCCTGCCCGAGGGGCACTACGCCGCCCCGCCCGCCGACCTCAACGCCCTCGACGGCAGGATCTGGTCCCGGACCGTGACCCGGGCGGCGGACGGGACCGTCGCCGTCGGCGGAATCCCGGTGACCCGGCTGGCCGAGGAGTTCGGCACCCCCGCGTACTTCCTCGACGAGGAGGACTTCCGGGCCCGCTGCCGCGCCTGGGCCGAGGCCTTCGGGCCCGGGGCCGACGTCTTCTACGCCGGGAAGGCCTTCCTCAGCCGCGCCGTCGTCCGCTGGCTGTACGAGGAGGGGCTCAACCTCGACGTCTGCTCCGGCGGCGAGCTGCGTACCGCACTGGACGCGGGCATGCCCGCCGAGCGCATCGCCTTCCACGGCAACAACAAGTCCGCCGAGGAGATCGAACGGGCCGTCGAGGCCGGTGTCGGGCGGATCGTGCTCGACTCCTTCCAGGAGATCGTCAAGGTCGCGCACACCGCCCAGCGGCTCGGCCGGCGGCAGAAGGTCCTGATCCGCGTCACCGTCGGGGTCGAGGCCCACACCCACGAGTTCATCGCCACCGCGCACGAGGACCAGAAGTTCGGCATCCCGCTCGCCGGGGACCAGGCCGCCGAGGCGGTCCGCAGGGCCCTCGCCCTCGACGGTCTCGAACTGGTCGGCATCCACTCCCACATCGGCTCGCAGATCTTCGACACCTCCGGCTTCGAGGTCGCCGCCCACCGGGTCGTCGGCCTCCTCAAGCGGGTCCGCGACGAGCACGGCGTCGAACTGCCCGAGATCGACCTCGGCGGCGGGCTCGGCATCGCGTACGTCCCCGGCGACGACCCGCGTGAACCGCATCACATCGCCAAGGCCCTCCACGAGATCGTCGGCCGCGAGTGCGAGGCCGCCGGACTGCGCAGCCCCCGGATCTCGGTCGAGCCCGGCCGGGCCATCGTCGGCCCGACGGCGTTCACGCTGTACGAGGTCGGCACCGTCAAGCCGCTGGAAGGCCTGCGGACGTACGTCAGTGTCGACGGCGGCATGTCGGACAACATCCGGACCGCGCTGTACGACGCCGAGTACAGCGTCGTCCTGGTCTCCCGCACCTCCGACGCCGCCCCGATGCTCAGCCGGGTCGTCGGCAAGCACTGCGAGAGCGGTGACATCGTGGTGAAGGACGCCTTCCTCCCGGCCGACCTCGCCCCCGGCGATCTGATCGCGGTGCCCGCCACCGGCGCCTACTGCCGCTCGATGGCCAGCAACTACAACCATGCGCTGCGACCGCCCGTGGTGGCGGTCTCCGAGGGGGCGGCGCGAGTGATCGTCCGGCGCGAGACGGAGGAAGATCTGTTGCGTCTCGATGTCGGTTAATGGAGATAGATGTCTCGGATGCCGGACGGAGCATAGAAAATGCTGTCCGGTGAGTGAGACTGGACCAACCCCTGAATGTTGAGAAACGAGGTCGGATGATGCGTACGCGTCCGCTGAAGGTGGCGCTGCTGGGCTGTGGAGTGGTCGGCTCAGAGGTGGCGCGCATCATGACGACGCACGCCGACGACCTCGCGGCCCGGATCGGCGCCCCCGTGGAACTCGCGGGGGTCGCCGTGCGGCGGCCCTCCAAGGTCCGCGAGGGCATCGACCCGGCGCTGGTCACCACCGACGCCACGGCCCTGGTGAAACGCGGCGACATCGACGTCGTCATCGAGGTCATCGGCGGTATCGAACCGGCCCGCACCCTGATCACCACCGCCTTCGAGCACGGCGCCTCGGTGGTCTCGGCGAACAAGGCGCTGCTGGCCGAGGACGGTGCCACCCTCTACGCCGCCGCCGAGCGGCACGGCCGCGACCTCTACTTCGAGGCGGCCGTCGCCGGGGCGATCCCGCTGATCCGGCCGCTGCGCGAATCGCTGGCGGGCGACAAGGTCAACCGGGTCCTCGGCATCGTCAACGGCACCACGAACTTCATCCTCGACAAGATGGACACCTCCGGCGCCGGATACACCGAGGCGCTGGACGAGGCCACCGCCCTCGGCTATGCGGAAGCCGACCCGACCGCCGATGTCGAGGGCTTCGACGCCGCCGCCAAGGCCGCGATCCTCGCCTCCATCGCCTTCCACACCCGGGTCCGGCTCGACGACGTCCACCGCGAGGGCCTCACCGAGGTCACCGCCGCCGATATCGCCTCCGCCAAGCGCATGGGCTGCACGGTCAAGCTGCTGGCGATCTGCGAGCGCGCCGCCGACGGCCGGTCGGTCACCGCCCGGGTCCACCCCGCGATGATCCCGCTCAGCCACCCCCTGGCCTCCGTCCGCGAGGCGTACAACGCGGTGTTCGTCGAGTCCGAGGCCGCCGGGCAGCTGATGTTCTACGGCCCCGGCGCGGGCGGCGCGCCCACCGCGTCCGCGGTCCTCGGCGATCTGGTCGCCGTCTGCCGCAACAAGCTCGCCGGGGCCACGGGCCCGGGGGAGTCCGCGTACACCCAGCTGCCCGTGAGCCCCATGGGCGAGGTCGTGACGCGGTACCACATCAGCCTCGACGTGGCCGACAAGCCGGGCGTCCTCGCCCAGGTCGCGACGGTCTTCGCCGAGCACGGGGTGTCCATCGACACCGTCCGCCAGCAGGGTAAGGACGGAGAGGCCTCCCTCGTCGTCGTCACCCACCGCGCGCCCGACGCCGCCCTCTCGGGGACCGTCGAGGCGCTGCGCAAGCTCGACACCGTGCGTGGTGTCGCCAGCATCATGCGTGTTGAAGGGGAGTAACCAGCAATGACCCACCAGTGGCGCGGCATCATCGAGGAGTACCGGGACCGTCTCCCGGTCTCCGACACCACTCCGGTTGTCACGCTCCGTGAGGGTGGTACGCCGCTCGTACCCGCCCAGGTGCTCTCCGAGCGCACCGGCTGCGAGGTCCACCTCAAGGTCGAGGGCGCCAACCCCACCGGTTCCTTCAAGGACCGCGGGATGACGATGGCCATCACCCGCGCCAAGGAGGAGGGGGCCAAGGCCGTCATCTGTGCCTCCACCGGCAATACCTCCGCCTCGGCCGCCGCCTACGCGGTACGGGCCGGGATGGTCTGCGCGGTCCTGGTGCCCCAGGGGAAGATCGCGCTCGGCAAGATGGGCCAGGCGCTGGTCTACGGTTCGAAGATCCTCCAGGTCGACGGCAACTTCGACGACTGCCTGGATCTGGCCAGGAATCTGTCCGAGAACTATCCGGTCGCCCTGGTCAACTCGGTCAACCCCTACCGGATCGAAGGCCAGAAGACCGCCTCCTTCGAGATCGTCGACGCACTCGGCGACGCCCCCGACATCCATGTGCTGCCGGTCGGCAACGCGGGCAACATCACGGCCTACTGGAAGGGGTACCGGGAGTACGCGGCCGACGGTCCGGCCACCCGTACCCCCCGTATGTGGGGCTTCCAGGCGTCCGGCTCCGCGCCGATCGTCCGCGGTGAGGTCGTCAAGGACCCCTCGACCATCGCCACCGCCATCCGGATCGGCAACCCGGCGTCCTGGCAGCAGGCGCTGGCCGCCCGGGACGAGTCCGGCGGCGCCATCGACGAGGTGACGGACCGTGAGATCCTGCGGGCCTACCGCCTGTTGGCCTCGCAGGAGGGCGTCTTCGTGGAGCCCGCGTCCGCCGCGTCCGTGGCCGGTCTGCTCAAGGCCGCCGAGGCCGGCAAGGTCGACCCCGGCCAGCGGATCGTCTGCACGGTCACCGGCAACGGTCTGAAGGACCCCGACTGGGCCGTGGCCGGCGCTCCGCAGCCCGTCACCGTCCCGGTCGACGCGCCGACCGCGGCGGCCAGGCTCGGCCTCGCCTAAGCCTTGCAGCAGGGCCTTTCCGGCCGCCCGATCCCTGGACGCCGCTGCGTCCGCGGTACGGCGGCCGGGGGCCCGGACCGCCCGTACGGCCGGGCCGGAGGCGGGCTCGGGGCCGTAATACCCCGGTGAAAAGCATCCCAAGCCGGGCGGCCGCGGAGGCCGGGGCACAGGCGGCTCGCGACACGCATCGTGCGCCTCCTGTGCGCCCTATGTCGCCACAGAACCTTCCTTCGATAGGCTGTACCGAACCCACCCACCCCGCATGCCGGCCGGTGCGGTGGTGCGGCCGCCGTTCGCGGCCCCGGGGGCTGACCCCTCCCGATCGCGAATGCCGCCCTACCCCCAGCAATTCCCCCACTTCATCCCCATCAGCAGAACCCGACACCACCGATCCCACTGACATCAATGTCACCGCCCGTCCCTTCCGCAACAAGGGGCAGAGCCAAGGAGAGTCATCGAGCGATGGCCGGTCCAGCGTTCCGCGCCGCCGCCGTCCGGGTGCGCACCCCCGCCACCAGCGCCAATCTCGGTCCGGGCTTCGACGCCTTCGGGCTGTCGCTGGGGCTCTACGACGATGTCGTCGTCCGGGTCGCCGACTCCGGTCTGCACATCGACATCGCGGGTGAGGGCGCGTCGACGCTGCCCCGCGACGAGAGCCATCTGCTCGTCCGCTCCCTGCGTACGGCCTTCGACCTGCTCGGCGGGCAGCCGCGCGGTCTCGAAATCGTCTGTGCCAACCGGATTCCGCACGGCCGCGGGCTCGGTTCCTCCTCCGCCGCCATCTGTGCCGGGATCGTCGCCGCCCGCGCGGTGACCATAGGGGGCGAGTCCCGTCTCGACGACACCGCCCTGCTGGAGCTGGCGACCGAGATCGAGGGTCACCCGGACAATGTCGCCGCCTGTCTGCTCGGTGGTTTCACCCTTGCCTGGACCGAGGCCGGAGCCGCCCGGGCCATCAGGATGGATCCCGCCGATTCCGTCGTTCCGGTGGTTTTCGTCCCGGGCAAGCCGGTGCTCACGGAGACCGCGCGCGGACTGCTGCCGCGTTCCGTCCCCCATGTGGACGCCGCCGCGAACGCCGGCCGCGCCGCCCTGCTCGTCGAGGCGCTGACCAGGCGCCCCGAGCTGCTGCTGCCCGCCACGGAGGACCGGCTCCACCAGGAGTACCGGGCCCCGGCGATGCCGCAGAGCGTCGACCTTGTCAACCGACTGCGCGCCGACGGCGTCCCTGCAGTCATCTCCGGTGCGGGCCCCACGGTGCTCGCGCTGGCCGAGGACAGTGCGGCCGACAAGGTCGCACAGCTCGCGGGCGAGGACTGGGCGGCCAACCGTCTGGCCTTCGACACCGCGGGTGCGAGTGTGCTGCCGCTCGTCGCCCCCGAGACCGCCGGTGATCCGTCGCGGGACGGATCCGGGCAGGTGTACGGGGCCGGGGGCGGCGTACGGGAGTCCGGTGACGCGCCCCTCGGGTGAGCCGCCACGGCGGGGGCCCGCCCGGGAACGGGGCGGGCGCCGCGGCGAGCGCGCGGCGGGGCATTTCCGGGAAACCACCCGGGAAATGCCGCGGGGAAAGTCCGGGCGCGCGCCCGGGGGCATCCACGCGGTGATTCCCGGGGACACGAGATTGCCGGTGATGGAGAGGGGGAATGTTTGTTGGAGCCGGTAGTGTTAACCTCAAGTCAGCACCGAAAGCCTTCACGGCTCGGAGCTTCGTGTCCCGCATCGGGACCGCCAATTCTTCCGGGAGCCTCCCCGACTGCCTGAGCAGCCTGCCTGAGCAGTATCGAGCACGCTCCGGAACCGGCACGACACCTCCCGCTCCGCCGAGAAGTGGCCGAGCAGGGGGATCTCGGGCCGGATCGCAAGTATCTGCTTCTCCGCCGTATTCAGAACCGGCGGGGACCACCGCCCCGACACGGTCGCCACGCGACCGCGTTCGGACAGCACAACCGGTCGCCGAGCCAGATGGCCGACGTCCGCTCCAGGGAAGGACCCTTCGTGAGCGACACCACCGATCTGATGGGCGTGACTGCCGACACCAGCGTCGACACTTCCGCGCCCGCCGCAGGTGCTGCCTCCGGCACCACCTCCCGGCGCCGCCGCTCCGGCACCGGCCTTGAGGGCATGGTTCTGGCCGAGTTGCAGCAGGTCGCGTCCGGCCTCGGGATCAGGGGCACCGCGCGGATGCGCAAGAGCCAGCTGATCGAGGTCATCAAGGAGGCCCAGGCCGGCGGCGGAGCCGCGGCCAAGAAGGCCGCCGAGCCGGCGGCCAAGAGCGCCGAGGCCAAGCCGAAGCGCCGGGCCACCTCGAAGGCGCGCACGAGCGACGCCTCCGCCGAGGCCGCCCCGGCCGCCGAGGAGAAGGCCGCGCCGCCCGCCGCCAAGGCCGAGAAGGCCGTCGCCCAGCAGCAGATCGACATCCCGGGACAGCCGGTCAGCGACGACCAGCCGGTCGTCGAGCGCCGTCGCCGCCGCGCCACCGCGCAGGCGGGCAGCCCCGATGCCCAGGCCGAGGGTGCCGTCGCCGTCAAGGAGGCCAAGGAGGCCTCCCGTACCGAACCGCAGGACGGCTCCGCCGGTGCGGCCGGACAGGACGGCGAGGGCCGCAAGGACCGCGGCGAGCGCGGCCAGCGCGGTGACCGCCGCGACCGTCAGCGCGGCCGTGGCAAGGGCGATGAGCAGCAGGGCGGACAGAGTCGTCAGCAGGGCGGCCAGCGTCAGCAGCAGCAGCAGAGCACCGGCCCGCAGGACGACTTCGACGACGACGGCAGCCGCCGGGGTCGCCGGGGCCGCTACCGCGACCGCCGTGGCCGCCGCGGACGTGAGGACTTCGCGGGCGAGCCGCAGGTCTCCGACGACGATGTGCTGATCCCCGTCGCGGGCATCCTCGACATCCTCGACAACTACGCCTTCATCCGCACTTCGGGCTATCTGCCCGGCCCGAACGACGTGTACGTCTCCCTGGCCCAGGTCCGCAAGAACGGCCTGCGCAAGGGCGACCACGTCACGGGCGCGGTCCGGCAGCCCAAGGACGGCGAGCGCCGCGAGAAGTTCAACGCGCTGGTCCGTCTGGACTCCGTCAACGGCATGGCCCCCGAATCGGGGCGCGGACGGCCGGAGTTCACCAAGCTGACCCCGCTCTACCCCCAGGACCGGCTCCGGCTGGAGACCGACCCGGGTGTGCTGACGACCCGGATCATCGACCTGGTGTCGCCGATCGGCAAGGGCCAGCGCGGTCTGATCGTGGCCCCGCCGAAGACCGGCAAGACCATGATCCTGCAGGCGATCGCCAACGCCATCACGGTCAACAGCCCCGAGTGCCACCTGATGGTGGTCCTCGTCGACGAGCGTCCCGAAGAAGTCACCGACATGCAGCGGTCGGTCAAGGGCGAGGTCATCTCCTCCACCTTCGACCGTCCCGCCGAGGACCACACCACCGTCGCCGAACTCGCCATCGAGCGCGCCAAGCGCCTGGTGGAGCTCGGCCACGACGTGGTCGTCCTGCTGGACTCCATCACCCGTCTGGGCCGCGCCTACAACCTGGCCGCGCCCGCCTCCGGCCGCATCCTGTCCGGTGGTGTCGACTCGACCGCGCTCTACCCGCCGAAGCGCTTCTTCGGTGCCGCGCGCAATATCGAGGACGGCGGCTCGCTGACCATCCTGGCCACCGCGCTGGTCGACACCGGCTCCCGGATGGACGAGGTGATCTTCGAGGAGTTCAAGGGCACCGGCAACATGGAGCTGAAGCTCGACCGGAAGCTCTCCGACAAGCGCATCTTCCCGGCGGTGGACGTGGACGCGTCCAGCACCCGCAAGGAGGAGATCCTGCTCGGCAGCGAGGAGCTGGCCATCGTCTGGAAGCTGCGCCGGGTGCTGCACGCGCTCGACCAGCAGCAGGCGATCGAACTCCTGCTGGACAAGATGAAGCAGACGAAGTCGAACGCCGAGTTCCTGCTCCAGATCCAGAAGACGACGCCGTCGTCCAACAACGACTGACGGTTTCGCCGGTACTTCGGTACTGCCACACAGCCGTGGGCCCCGCCATCCGTATGGACGGCGGGGCCCACGGCTGTGCGGAGCAGACCCTGCCGAGGGCCCTTCTCACGCGGTTTTCATCACCGCATGCAACCCTTTTGCTGAGGGACGCGTCCTACCAATGGCGGAACAAAGCTGGACAGAGTGAGAGTTTTCGCCTCGTTCGGTGGCGCGGGGGTCACGGAGCGCGACGACGGTACGGAGGGGGCCGAAGCGCCGGGAGGCGCGCAGAGCGGGAGAGAACATGAGCGAGCAGAGCAGCGGCGAAGGCGGTACGGACGCCACCGGGAGCGGCCGGAAGCCGCACCCCCGGCGTCGTCGCAGGGCCACTGTGGTGGCCGCCTGGGCCGCGGCGGGACTGATCGCCGTCGGCGGCGGCGGACTCGGCTACGCCTATCTGAGCCTCAACGGCAATCTGCGCGGGATCGACATCAACGCCCAGCTCAACGGCAAGGACCGGCCCCCGGACATCGGCAACGGCTCGATGGACGTCCTCGTACTCGGCTCGGACTCACGCTCCGGGGCCAATCGCGAGTACGGCCACAACGGGGGCGGGGCCCGCTCCGACACCGCGATGGTCGTCCACGTCTACAAGGACCACCGCGAGGCCAGTGTGGTCTCCATACCCCGCGACACCCTCGTCGACCGGCCCGCCTGTACGGCTCCCGACGGCAAGCGAATACCCGCCGCCGACGGCGTGATGTTCAACAGCGCCTACGAGGTCGGCGGCCCGGCCTGCGCCGTCGACACCGTCGAGCAGCTGTCCGGTATCCGCATGGACCACTACGTCGAGGTCGACTTCACCGGCTTCAAGAAGCTCGTCGACGAACTCGGCGGGGTGAAGATCACCACCACCGAACCGATCCGGGACACCGACAGCCGTCTCGACCTGCCGGCCGGCACCCACACCCTCGACGGCGAACAGGCCCTCGGCCTGGTCCGTACCCGCAAGAGTGTCGGAGACGGCAGCGACCTGGGGCGGATACAGCTCCAGCAGGCCTTTATGAAGGCCTTCCTCGCCCAGGTCAAGGACGCCGGACTGCTCACCGACCCGGGCAAGCTGTACGGCGTCGCCGACACCGCGACCCGGGCCGTGACCACGGACTCCGGCCTCGCCTCCGTACCGAAGCTCACCGGCTTCGTCCGGTCGCTCGCGGCACTCGACCCCGCCGACGTCCGGATGGTCACCATGCCGGTCGTCTACGACCCGCAGAACCCCAACCGCGTGCTGCCCCTCGAAGGCGCCTCCCAGCAGGTCTGGACGGCGCTGCGGCACGACAGGCCGGTCCCGGCGAGCGCGCTGACGGACTCCGCGGGCGGCAAGGGCAGCGCCGGCGCGGTCGTCCGGAGCACCCCGGCCCCCGTCTCCGGGGCCGGTGCGGGCGCCGGATGACGGAACGCGCCCGAGGGTGCGCACAGGGTCGCCGGTACGGCCCCGGGGGCGTGCGCGCCCGCGTACGCGCGGCCTCGCCACGGCGGCCCGGCCGTGCCGGAAGCCCCCGGGAATAGTTCCGCACCGACCCCGGTTTTGGGAGATACGGCCGGTCCTGGCAGACTGGTTCGTCGGCCCCGGTTCACGCGCGTGCATTCCGCCCGTGCGACCCGGAGCCCTCCCGAAACTAGGAGACACCTTGAAGCGCGACATCCACCCCGAGTACGTCGAGACGCAGGTCAGCTGCACCTGTGGCGCGTCGTTCACGACTCGCAGCACCCTCTCCTCCGGCACCATCCGTGCCGAGGTCTGCTCCGAGTGCCACCCGTTCTACACGGGCAAGCAGAAGATCCTCGACACCGGTGGCCGCGTGGCCCGCTTCGAGGCCCGCTTCGGCAAGGCTGCCGGCTCCGCCAAGAAGTAGCGAGCCAACTGCGCCGGTCACCGGCCGTCCCCGTGCCGGGGCGGCCGGGACCGGCGCTTTGACGTCCCGCAGCACCTTCGTACGTAAGCAGAGCAGGAGCCCCCGATGTTCGAGGCGGTCGAGGAACTCGTCGGCGAGCACGCCGACCTTGAGCAGCGGCTGGCAGACCCCTCCGTCCACGCCGACCAGGCGAACGCGCGCAAGCTGAACAAGCGCTACGCCGAGCTGACCCCGATCGTCGGCACCTTCCGCTCCTGGAAGCGGACCGGGGACGATATCCAGACGGCCCGCGAGCTGGCCGCCGACGATCCGGACTTCGCCGCCGAGGTCAAGGAGCTGGAGAAGCAGCGCGAGGAGCTGACGGAGAAGCTCCGGCTGCTGCTGGTGCCCCGCGACCCCAGCGACGACAAGGACGTCCTGCTGGAGGTCAAGGCGGGCGCGGGCGGCGACGAGTCCGCCCTCTTCGCCGGCGATCTGCTGCGGATGTATCTGCGCTACGCCGAGCGCGTCGGCTGGAAGACCGAGATCATCGACGCCACCGAGTCCGAGCTGGGCGGCTACAAGGACGTCCAGGTCGCGGTGAAGACCAAGGGCGGCCAGGGTGCCACCGAGCCCGGCCAGGGCGTCTGGGCCCGGCTGAAGTACGAGGGCGGGGTGCACCGTGTCCAGCGGGTGCCCGCCACCGAGTCCCAGGGCCGGATCCACACCTCCGCCGCCGGTGTCCTCGTGACCCCCGAGGCCGAGGAGATCGACGTCGAGATCAACCCGAACGACCTGCGGATCGACGTCTACCGCTCCTCCGGACCCGGTGGCCAGTCCGTGAACACCACCGACTCCGCCGTGCGCATCACCCATCTCCCCACTGGGGTGGTCGCCTCCTGCCAGAACGAGAAGAGCCAGCTCCAGAACAAGGAGCAGGCCATGCGCATCCTGCGGTCGCGGCTGCTCGCCGCCGCCCAGGAGGAGGCCGAGAAGGAGGCCGCGGACCAGCGCCGCAGCCAGGTCCGCACGGTCGACCGCTCCGAGAAGATCCGGACCTACAACTTCCCGGAGAACCGCATCTCGGACCATCGCGTCGGCTTCAAGGCCTACAACCTCGACCAGGTCCTCGACGGCGATCTCGACGCCGTCATCCAGGCCTGCGTCGACGCCGACTCCGCCGCCAAGCTCGCGGCCGCCCAGTAAGCCCGGCTGCCGGACCCGTCCGTACGAACCAGGTGGAGGACCACCAGTGAACCTGCTGCTCGCCGAGGTGGCCCAGGCCACCCAGCGGCTGGCCGACGCCGGCGTACCCTCGCCGCGCTTCGACGCGGAGGAGCTGGCCGCGTATGTGCACGGGGTGAAGCGGGGCGAGCTCCACCTGGTCAAGGACGGCGACTTCGACGCCCGCTACTGGGAGGCCGTCGCCCGCCGCGAGGCCCGCGAACCCCTCCAGCACATCACCGGCCGCGCCTTCTTCCGCTATCTGGAGCTCCAGGTCGGCCCCGGCGTCTTCGTACCCCGCCCCGAAACCGAATCGGTCGTCGGCTGGGCCATAGACGCCGTCCGCGCCATGGACGTCGTCGAACCGCTGATCGTCGACCTCTGTACGGGATCGGGCGCGATCGCGCTGGCCATGGCGCAGGAGGTGCCCCGCTCCCGGGTGCACGCCGTCGAACTCTCCGACGACGCCCTCCACTGGGCCCGGAAGAACGCCGAGGGCTCCCGGATCAGCCTCCACCAGGGCAACGCCCTGACCGCCCTGCCCGAACTGGACGGCCAGGTCGACCTGGTGATCTCCAACCCGCCGTACATCCCGCTCACCGAATGGGAGTACGTGGCGCCCGAGGCCCGCGACCACGACCCGGAGATGGCCCTCTTCTCCGGCGAGGACGGCCTCGACACCATCCGCGGTATCGAACGCACCGCCCACCGGCTGCTGCGGCCCGGCGGGCTCGTCGTCATCGAGCACGCGGACACCCAGGGCGGCCAGGTGCCGTGGATCTTCGCCGAGGAGTCCGGCTGGACGGACGCGGCGGACCACCCCGATCTGAACAACCGCCCCCGGTTCGCGACCGCCCGCAAGGCGACGCCGTGACGACGATCCCGTACGCCCCCGCCGCGTACCTGCCCGAGGAGGTTCTCTGATGGCCCGGCGATACGACTGCAACGACGCCACCGACCGGACGACCGGGCTGCGCGAGGCCTCGTCCGCCGTACGCCGCGGTGAACTGGTCGTGCTGCCCACCGACACCGTGTACGGGCTGGGCGCCGACGCCTTCAGCCGCGAGGCCGTCGCCGATCTGCTGGCCGCGAAGGGCCGCGGGCGCAATATGCCGACCCCCGTCCTCATCGGCTCCCCGAACACCCTCCACGGGCTGGTCACCGACTTCTCCGAGGGCGCCTGGGAACTGGTCGACGCCTTCTGGCCCGGAGCGCTCACCCTGGTCGCCCGGCACCAGCCGTCCCTCCAGTGGGACCTGGGCGACACCCGGGGCACCGTCGCGGTCCGGATGCCGCTGCACCCCGTCGCCATCGAACTGCTCACCGAGGTCGGCCCGATGGCGGTCTCCTCGGCCAATCTGACCGGCCACCCGGCGCCGGAGGACTGCGACGCCGCGCAGGGCATGCTCGGGGACTCCGTCTCCGTCTACCTCGACGGCGGCCCGACGCCCGGAATCGTCCCGTCGTCGATCGTCGACGTCACCGGTGACGTGCCCGTCCTGCTGCGCGCCGGGGCGCTGACCGCGGACGAGCTGCGCAAGGTCGTACCCGATCTTGAGGTGGCACCTTGATCGCCCCTGACCAGGGGCGTGGCACCGCATCGGACGACTGCTTCCGGATACTCCACGTCAGCACCGGCAACGTCTGCCGCTCACCGATCACCGAGCGGCTGACCCGGCACGCCCTCAGTGACCGCCTCGGTGATCTGATGGCGAGCGGGCTGATCGTGGAGAGCGCCGGCACCTGGGGGCACGAGGGCGCGCCCATGGAGGCCAACGCCGAGATCGTGCTCGCGGACTTCGGCGCGGACGCCACCGGTTTCACCGGGCGGGAGCTCCTCGACGAGCACGTCATCCGCGCCGATCTGGTGCTGACCGCGACCCGGGACCACCGGGCGCAGGTCATTTCGATGGGGCACTCCGCGGGCCTGCGGACGTTCACCCTGAAGGAGTTCACCCGGCTGGTGCGGGCCATAGACCCCGCGACCCTGCCCGACCCGCGCGACGAGGGCGTCGTCGAGCGCGCCCGGGCGCTGGTGCGGGCCGCGGCGGCGCTGCGCGGCTGGCTGCTGGCCCCCAGCCCGGACGCCGACGAGGTGTACGACCCCTACGGCGCGCCGATCACGTTCTTCCGCTCCATCGGCGACGAGATCAACCAGGCGCTGGACCCCGTGGTCACAGCCCTGACGGGCATTCCGGCCCGGCACTGACCGCCCCCGGGCGGACGGCCCGGGACCCGTCCCGCGGGGCCGTGCCGGCGCCCCGTACGACCGCTTCCGCGCCCCGCTCCGGGCCCTCCGGTGGCGACGGCCGCAGCCGTCTCCGTACCGCCGCGACGACCGCCCCGCGCCCCGCCCCCGGTGCCGACGCCCGTACCGCCGCTCGCGCGCGCCGCGGGCAGCCGCGGCCTAGAGTGAAAACGCACCGAAACGCGAGGACCGGAGCACGCCATGCCCGTCCGCACCGCACGCGCGAGCGCCGCGAGAAGCGCCGTCCGCTATGCCGCCGACCCGGAACTGCTGCAACGGCAGGACCCGGAGATCGCCGAGGTGATCGCGGGGGAGACGGCCCGGCAGACCGGGACGGTCCAGCTGATCGCCGCGGAGAACTTCACCTCACCGGCGGTACTGGCCGCCCTCGGCTCCCCGCTGGTCAACAAGTACGCGGAGGGCTATCCGGGGGCCCGCCACCACGGCGGCTGCGAGATCGTCGACGCGGCCGAGCGGATCGCCGTGGACCGGGCCAGGGCGCTGTTCGGCGCCGAGCACGCCAATGTCCAGCCGCATTCGGGCTCCTCGGCCGTGCTGGCGGCGTACGCGGCACTGCTGCGGCCCGGGGACACGGTCCTGGCGATGGGGCTGTCGTACGGCGGACACCTCACCCACGGCTCCCCGGCGAACTTCTCCGGGCGCTGGTTCGACTTCGTGGGCTACGGGCTCGACCCGGACACCGGGCTGATCGACTACGGCGAGGTCCGCAGCCTGGCCCGGGCGCGCGGACCGAAGGCGATCGTCTGCGGCTCGATCTCGTACCCCCGCCATCCCGACTACGCGCTCTTCCGGGAGATCGCGGACGAGACGGGCGCGGTGCTGATCGCGGACGCCGGGCATCCGATGGGGCTGATCGCGGGCGGGGCCGCGCCGAGCCCGGTGCCGTACGCGGACGTCGTCTGCGCCACCACCCACAAGGTGCTGCGGGGGCCGCGCGGCGGGATGATCCTCTGCGGCGAGGAGACGGCCGGCCGGATCGACCGGGCGGTGTTCCCGTTCACCCAGGGCGGGGCGCAGATGAACACCATCGCGGCGAAGGCGGTGGCGTTCGGCGAGGCGGCGGCCCCCGCGTTCGCCGCGTACGCCCATCGGGTGGTGGCCAACGCCCGGGTGCTGGCCGCCGGTCTCGAAGCGGAGGGCTTCACGGTCCTGACGGGCGGTACGGACACCCATCTGATCGTGGTGGACCCGGAACCCCTCGGTGTGGACGGGAGGACGGCACGCGGCCGTCTGGCGGCCTGCGGGCTGGTCCCGGACACCTGTGCCCTCCCGTACGGAGAGGGGCGCGGGCTGCGGCTGGGAACGGCCGCGGTGACCACCCAGGGGATGGGGGAGGCGGAAATGGCCCGGATCGCGGTGCTCTGTGCCGCTGCCCTGTACGCCGAGGGTGACGCGGTACGGACCTTGCGTTCGGAAGCTGCCGAGCTGGCCGGTAGATTTCCGCCGTATCCGGGGTAGCCGAGACCGAGTGCAACCGTCCGCGGCGCCCGCCAGTCCTCCACCATGCGGCCGCCGCGGTTAGGGTGTGTGGCTGAGATGGCCAGCGATTCCTGTGGGGCAGCCCGTGCGTGATTATCTGCTGACGCTCTGTGTCACAGCCGCGGTGACCTATCTGCTGACCGGTCCGGTGCGGAAGTTCGCCATCGCGACCGGAGCGATGCCGGAGGTCCGCGCGCGCGACGTGCACCGAGAACCGACGCCGCGGCTCGGCGGCATCGCCATGTTCTTCGGGCTCTGCGCGGGGCTGCTGGTCGCGGACCATCTGCAGAATCTCGGCAGCGTCTTCGAGCTGTCGAACGAACCGCGGGCGCTGCTCTCCGGCGCCGCGCTGATCTGGATCATCGGGGTCCTCGACGACAAGTTCGAGATCGACGCGCTGATCAAGCTCGGCGGGCAGATGATCGCCGCCGGTGTGATGGTGATGCAGGGTCTGACGATCCTGTGGATCCCGGTGCCCGGTGTCGGCACGGTCTCGCTGACCTCCTGGCAGGGCACCCTGCTGACGGTGGCGATCGTGGTGATCACCATCAACGCGGTCAACTTCGTCGACGGTCTCGACGGTCTCGCGGCCGGCATGGTCTGCATCGCCGCCGCCGCGTTCTTCCTCTACTCGTACCGCCTGTGGGTCGGCAACATGATCGAGGCCGCCGCCCCCGCCGCCCTGTTCACGGCGATCCTGATGGGCATGTGCCTGGGCTTCCTGCCGCACAATATGCATCCGGCGCGGATCTTCATGGGCGATTCGGGGTCGATGCTGATCGGCCTGGTGCTGGCCGCCTCCGCGATCTCGGTCACCGGCCAGGTGGACCCGGACACGCTGCGGATCTTCGTCTACGACGGCAGCGCCCGCGACACCACCCACGCGATGCTGCCCGTCTTCATCCCGCTGCTGCTGCCGCTGACGATCATCGCCATCCCGGTCGCCGACCTGGTGCTGGCCATCGTCCGCCGGACCTGGAAGGGGCAGTCGCCGTTCGCCGCCGACCGGGGGCATCTGCACCACCGGCTGCTGGAGATCGGGCACTCGCACAGCCGCGCCGTGCTGATCATGTACTTCTGGTCGGCGGTGTTCGCCTTCGGTGTGGTCGGCTACTCGGTGCACTCGGCGTCCCTGTGGATCGTCATGGTGATCGTCGGGCTGAGCGCGGTGGGGCTGGTGCTGCTTCTGCTGCCGCGGTTCACACCGCGGGCGCCGCGCTGGATGGAGGCGTTCGTCCCGCCGCGCTACCGCCGCCGCAAGCGGCCGGCCGCCGGGACGGAGCCGGAGCCCGCGCATGCGTACGCAGGCGGGGACGCCGAGGCGTCCGGTGCGGGTGAGGAGAGCGGGGCGGAGGGGGCCAGGACCAAGCTGCCCGAGGGGGTCAACGGGGCGACCGCGCTCAGCGCGCACCCGGGGCTTCCGGAGCGGCGGAAGGCCGGCACCCCGGGGTGACTTTTGCCATGTTCAGCCGCATTAGCAGACAACCTGCCCCCAAGTCCCTGCACACACGGGCGCATTCACTCTCATGTGTGAGAGTGGGCACACGAACGGGTAAAGGTCTCCTCAAATAGCTTGTGATACGATTCACGAGAACCGGCGACAGTGCCGAAGGACCGTAGTGCGACGGTCTTCCGGTCCCCGAGGACCAATCTCGGACCCGGCTTACGCTCGTCCATGACGACACCACTGCCACCACCAGCAAGCGGAGATGCCGCCATGCCGTCAATTGACGCACGCACCCTTCTGCACACCGCCGTACCGACCGCTGTCACCGGCTTGATCGCCGTGGCCGTCAGCGCCGTTGTCGCGGGCGGCAAGGGTGCGCTCGGCGCTGCCATCGGCACGCTGGTGGTCGTCCTCTTCATGGGGGCGGGGCTGGTGGTGCTCCAGCGCACGGCCAAGCAGTATCCGCATCTGTTCCAGGCCATGGGCTTCCTGCTCTACACCACGCAGTTGCTGCTGCTCTTCGTCTTCCTGATGGCGTTCAAGGACACGACCCTCTTCGATTCGAAGGTCTTCGCCCTGACGCTGCTGGTGGCGACCATTGTCTGGGTCGCGGCGCAGGCCCGCGCCTACCTCAAGGCCAAGATCCTCTACGTCGAACCCGAGGAATCCACGGCCCCCGCGGCCGCGAAGACCGGGTCCGCGACGTGAAGAGTAGGGCCGCGATAAAGAGCGTTTCGGGTTCCTGCTATCGTCCGGTGCCAACTGCGGCACTGCGGGCGCGGGCATCCGAGCTGACGCCCGCTCATCCGCGAGGCTCATGGCCCGCCCGCCGCCCCACCATCCGATACACCAGTCCCGTGCCGAACCGCGGCTTCGCGCCGCGCCGACACAACGAGGTTGCCGTACCTATGCGCCACGCTGAAGGAGCCCGCGGTGAGTGCTGACCCCCAGATGCTCGCCTTTGAGGCGGACTGTCAACTCTTCACCGGGTGTGGATTCAACGCCCCTGGGCTCCACACGTTCATGTACGAGCCTCTGTTCACGGTCGGTGGCTTCGAGTTCAACAAGCCCATGCTGCTCGCCTTCGTGAGCACGCTGGTCGTCGTCGGCTTCTTCTGGGCGGCCTTCAACAAGCCGAAGCTGGTGCCCGGCAAGGTCCAGATGATCGGTGAAGCCGGCTACGACTTCGTCCGCAAGGGCGTCGTCTACGAGATCATCGGCAAGAAGGAGGGCGAGAAGTACGTCCCCTTGATGGTCTCGCTGTTCTTCTTCATCTGGATCATGAACCTCTGGTCGATCATTCCGATCGCCCAGTTCCCGGTGACCTCGCTCATCGCGTACCCGGTGGTGCTCGCCCTCCTCGTCTACTTCCTGTGGGTCGGGCTGACCTTCAAGAAGCACGGCTTCGTCGGTGGCTGGAAGAACATCCTCGGCTACAACAAGGACCTCGGGCCGATCCTGCCGCTGATCATGGTGCTGGAGTTCTTCTCGAACCTGATCATCCGCCCGTTCACGCACGCCGTCCGGCTCTTTGCCAATATGTTCGCGGGCCACCTCCTGATCGTGATGTTCACCGTCGCGACGTGGTACCTGCTGAACGGCATCGGCGTCCTCTACGCGGGAACCTCGTTCATCCTCGTCATGGTGATGATCGTCTTCGAGCTGTTCATCCAGGCCGTCCAGGCGTACGTCTTCGTCCTCCTGGCCTCCAACTACATTCAGGGCGCGCTCTCCGAGCACCACTGATCGCCTCGGACCTCCCTCCAGCGCAACCCTCCAGATCGTCCGGTGGCCAACCCCCACCGGGTCCTTGAAAGAGAAGGAAGAACCGGCATGTCCGCTCTCCAGACCCTCGCCGCCGTCGAAGGCAACGTCGCCGCCATCGGTTACGGCCTCGCCGCCATCGGCCCCGGCGTCGGCGTCGGCATCATCTTCGGTAACGGCACCCAGGCCCTGGCCCGTCAGCCCGAGGCGGCCGGCCTGATCCGCACCAACCAGATCATGGGTTTCGCCTTCTGTGAGGCGCTCGCCCTGATCGGCATCGTCATGGGCTTCGTCTACTAGGACGAGTCCGGACAGCCCACCTCTTTTTCACGGAAGGCACTGATGTGAGCGCCCTGATCAACATCGCGGCCGCGGGGGAGCCGATGCCGCCGCTGCTCCCGCACCCCGATGAGCTCATCATCGGCACCATCGCCTTCGCGATCGTCTTCTTCTTCCTCGCAAAGAAGCTCCTCCCGAATATCAACAAGACTCTGGAAGAGCGTCGCGAGGCCATCGAAGGCGGCATCGAGAAGGCCGATGCGGCCAAGATCGAAGCCGAGAGCGTGCTGGAGCAGTACAAGGCCCAGCTCGCCGAGGCTCGTCACGAAGCCGCCCGGCTCCGCCAGGAGGCGACCGAGCAGGGTGCCACGATCGTGCAGGAGATGCGGTCCGAGGGCCGGCGCCAGCGCGAGGAGATCATCGCCGCGGGGCACAGCCAGATCGAGGCCGACCGCAAGGCCGCGGCCGCCGCGCTCCGCCAGGACGTGGGCACGCTCGCGACCGATCTGGCGAGCAGGCTCGTCGGCGAGTCCCTTGAGGACTCCGCCCGGCAGAGCCGGACGATCGACCGCTTCCTCGACGAACTCGAGGCAGGCGCCACGACCACGGTGAAGGCGGAGGTCTCCCGGTGAACGGAGCGAGCCGAGAGGCACTGTCCGCCGCTCGCGAGTCCCTCGACGCGCTGACCGACAACACGTCGGCCGACGCGGCGAAGCTCGCCGGCGAACTGGCTGCCGTCACCGCTCTGCTCGAGCGCGAGGTGTCGCTGCGCCGGGTCCTCACCGACCCGGCGCAGAGCGGCGACGCCAAGGCCGAGCTGGCGGGACGGCTGCTGAGCGGCCAGGTGGGCGGCGAAGCCGTCGATCTGGTCTCCGGAGCGGTCCGCTCCCGCTGGTCGCGCTCGCGCGACCTGGTGGACGCGCTGGAGGAGCTGGCGAACACCGCCGACCTCACCGCGGCCCAGCGGGCGGGCGACCTCGACGATGTCGAGGACGAGCTGTTCCGCTTCGGCCGGATCGTGGACTCGAACCCGCAGCTGCGGTCCGCGCTGACCGACAAGTCCGCGAACCCGGCCGCCCGGGCCGAGCTGCTGAGGAGTCTCCTCGAAGGCCGGGCGAACCCCGCCACCGAGCGACTCGTCGGCCGTCTCGTGTCCGCGCCCCGGGGACGTAGCCTGGAACAGGGAATCGACTCCCTGTCCAAGCTGGCTGCGGCCCGCCGGGACCGGATGGTGGCCGTGGTCACCTCCGCGGTACCGCTCAGCGACGCGCAGAAGCAGCGACTGGGCACCGGGCTGGCCCGGCTGTACGGCCGTGAGATGCACCTCAACCTTGAGGTGGACCCCACGGTCATCGGCGGGATCTCGGTCCGGGTCGGTGATGAGGTCATCAACGGCACCATCGCCGACCGCCTCGACGAGGCGAAGCGCAGGCTGGCCGGCTGACGCGCCCCCGCGCGTCCGCCGCCGAGCGGCGGCACAACTGAATTGGCAAGAAAGCGGCCCGGTTGGGCCGTGCAGAGATTGCAGAAGATTCCTGGGGGTCGCCCCCAGACCCCAAAGAAACTTCGGGCCCAACAAGGAGAGCAGGGAACCTGATGGCGGAGCTCACGATCCGGCCGGAGGAGATCCGGGACGCACTGGAGAACTTCGTCCAGTCGTACAAGCCGGACGCGGCCTCGCGCGAGGAGGTCGGTACGGTCAGCGTGGCCGGCGACGGCATCGCGAAGATCGAGGGTCTTCCCTCGGCCATGGCGAACGAGCTGCTGAAGTTCGAGGACGGAACCCTCGGCCTCGCGCTCAACCTGGAAGAGCGCGAGATCGGCGCGATCGTCCTCGGTGAGTTCAGCGGTATCGAGGAGGGGCAGCCGGTCAGCCGTACCGGCGAGGTCCTGTCGGTCGCGGTCGGCGAGGGCTACCTCGGCCGGGTCGTCGACCCGCTCGGCAACCCGATCGACGGCCTCGGCGAGATCGAGACCTCGGGCCGCCGCGCCCTTGAGCTGCAGGCCCCCACGGTCATGGAGCGCAAGTCGGTCCACGAGCCGATGGAGACCGGCTACAAGGCCGTCGACGCCATGACGCCGATCGGCCGCGGCCAGCGCCAGCTGATCATCGGCGACCGCCAGACCGGTAAGACCGCCCTGGCCGTCGACACCATCATCAACCAGCGCGACAACTGGCGCTCGGGCGACGTGAACAAGCAGGTCCGCTGCATCTACGTCGCCATCGGCCAGAAGGGCTCCACCATCGCGTCCGTGCGCGGCGCGCTGGAGGAGGCCGGTGCCCTGGAGTACACCACCATCGTCGCCGCCCCGGCGTCCGACCCGGCGGGCTTCAAGTACCTCGCGCCCTACACCGGCTCGGCCATCGGTCAGCAGTGGATGTACGAGGGCAAGCACGTCCTGATCATCTTCGACGACCTGTCGAAGCAGGCCGACGCCTACCGCGCCGTATCGCTGCTGCTGCGCCGCCCGCCGGGCCGTGAGGCCTACCCGGGCGACGTCTTCTACCTGCACTCGCGTCTGCTGGAGCGCTGCGCCAAGCTCTCCGACAGCATGGGCGCCGGTTCGATGACCGGTCTGCCGATCGTCGAGACGAAGGCCAACGACGTCTCGGCGTTCATCCCGACCAACGTCATCTCCATCACCGACGGCCAGTGCTTCCTGGAGTCCGACCTGTTCAACGCCGGTCAGCGCCCGGCCCTGAACGTCGGTATCTCGGTCTCCCGCGTCGGTGGCTCCGCCCAGCACAAGGCGATGCGCCAGGTCTCCGGCCGGCTCCGGGTGGACCTCGCCCAGTTCCGTGAGCTGGAGGCGTTCGCCGCCTTCGGTTCCGACCTGGACGCGGCCTCCAAGGCCTCCCTGGAGCGCGGTAAGCGCATGGTCGAGCTGCTGAAGCAGCCGCAGTACGAGCCGATGCGCACCGAGGACCAGGTCGTCTCCGTCTGGGCCGGTACCACCGGCAGGATGGACGACGTCCCGGTTCAGGACATCCGCCGCTTCGAGCGTGAGCTGCTGGAGTACCTCCACCGCGAGGAGTCCGGTCTGATGCTCTCCATCCGCGAGGGCGCCAAGATGTCGGACGACACGCTGACCGCGGTCGCCGACGCCATCGCCGCGTTCAAGAAGCAGTTCGAGACCCACGACGGCAAGCTGCTCGGCGAGGACGCCCCGGCCGCCGTCAACGTCTCGAAGTGACGACGGAAGGGACCTGACTCATGGGAGCGCAGCTCCGGGTCTACAAGCGTCGCATCCGGTCCGTCTCCGCGACGAAGAAGATCACCAAGGCGATGGAGATGATCGCCGCCTCGCGCATTGTCAAGGCACAGCGCAAGGTGGCGGCCTCCACGCCGTACGCGACCGAGCTGACCCGCGCGGTCACGGCGGTGGCGACCGGATCGAACACCAAGCACCCTCTGACCACCGAGGCGGAGAACGCCACCCGCGCCGCGGTGCTGCTCATCACGAGCGACCGCGGTCTGGCGGGCGGTTACTCCTCCAACGCCATCAAGGCGGCCGACCGGCTCACCGAGCGGCTCCGCGGCGAGGGCAAGGAGGTCGACTCGTTCATCGTCGGCCGGAAGGGTGTCGCCTACTACGGGTTCCGTGAGCGCAAGGTCGCGGACTCGTGGACCGGCTTCACGGACAGCCCGGAGTACGCGGACGCCAAGAAGGTTTCCGCGGCGCTCATCGAGGCCGTGCAGAAGGACACCGCCGAGGGCGGCGTCGACGAGCTGTACATCGTCTTCACGGAGTTCGTGTCGATGATGACGCAGTCGCCGGTGGACAACCGGATGCTGCCGCTCAGCCTCGGCGAGACGGCGGAGGAGACCGGCGGGAAGACCGAGATCCTTCCGCTGTTCGACTTCGAGCCGTCGGCGGAGGACGTCCTCGACGCACTGCTGCCGCGGTACGTCGAGAGCCGGGTCTACAACGCCCTGCTCCAGTCCGCCGCCTCCGAGCACGCGGCCCGCCGCCGCGCGATGAAGTCGGCGACCGACAACGCGGGTGAGCTGATCAATACGCTCTCCCGACTTGCCAACGCGGCCCGACAGGCCGAAATCACCCAGGAAATCAGCGAGATCGTCGGTGGCTCCAGCGCCCTGGCCGACGCGACCGCGGGGAGTGACAAGTAATGACGACCTCTGTTGAGACGGCCGCTGCCACGGGCCGCGTCGCCCGGGTCATCGGCCCGGTCGTCGACGTGGAGTTCCCCGTCGACGCGATGCCCGAGATCTACAACGCGCTGCACGTCCAGGTGGCCGACCCGGCCCAGGACGGCGCGCTCAAGACGCTGACCCTTGAGGTTGCGCAGCACCTCGGTGAGGGTGTGGTCCGCACCATCTCCATGCAGCCCACCGACGGTCTGGTCCGCCAGGCCCCGGTGACCGACACGGGCAAGGGCATCACGGTCCCGGTCGGCGACTTCACCAAGGGCAAGGTGTTCAACACCCTCGGCGAGGTGCTGAACCACCCCGAGGAGAACGCCAACGTCGGTGAGCGCTGGGCGATCCACCGCAAGGCCCCCGCCTTCGACCAGCTTGAGTCCAAGACCGAGATGTTCGAGACCGGCCTGAAGGTCGTCGACCTGCTGACCCCGTACGTCAAGGGCGGCAAGATCGGTCTGTTCGGTGGTGCCGGTGTCGGCAAGACCGTGCTGATCCAGGAAATGATCATGCGTGTCGCCAACCTCCACGAGGGCGTCTCCGTCTTCGCGGGCGTCGGCGAGCGCACCCGTGAGGGCAACGACCTCATCGACGAGATGGAGGAGTCCGGCGTCCTCGACAAGACGGCGCTGGTCTTCGGCCAGATGGACGAGCCCCCGGGGACGCGTCTGCGCGTCGCCCTGGCCGGTCTGACCATGGCGGAGTACTTCCGCGATGTGCAGAAGCAGGACGTGCTCTTCTTCATCGACAACATCTTCCGGTTCACCCAGGCCGGTTCCGAGGTGTCCACCCTGCTCGGCCGTATGCCGTCCGCGGTGGGTTACCAGCCGAACCTGGCGGACGAGATGGGCCTCCTCCAGGAGCGCATCACCTCGACCCGTGGTCACTCGATCACCTCGATGCAGGCGATCTACGTCCCCGCGGACGACCTGACCGACCCGGCCCCGGCGACCACCTTCGCCCACCTCGACGCGACGACGGTGCTCTCCCGTCCGATCTCCGAGAAGGGCATCTACCCGGCCGTGGACCCGCTGGACTCCACGTCCCGGATCCTGGACCCGCGGTACATCGCCGCGGACCACTACGAGGCCGCGATGCGCGTCAAGGGGATCCTCCAGAAGTACAAGGACCTCCAGGACATCATCGCCATCCTCGGCATCGACGAGCTGGGCGAAGAGGACAAGCTGGTCGTCCACCGTGCCCGCCGGGTCGAGCGCTTCCTGTCCCAGAACACCCACGCCGCCAAGCAGTTCACCGGTGTGGACGGTTCGGACGTTCCGCTCGACGAGTCGATCGCCGCGTTCAACGCGATCTGCGACGGCGAGTACGACCACTTCCCCGAGCAGGCCTTCTTCATGTGCGGTGGTCTTGAGGACCTCAAGAAGAACGCCAAGGAGCTCGGCGTCTCCTGACGCCGGCGATCCGGTGAGGAAGCGGCGGGCGGGGTGCCCCCGCCCGCCGCTTCCCCCGAACCCCCGCACCTTCGGCCCCCGGGCCGGAGCGGGCCCCGGCACGATCGTGTCCGGTGCCCTACTAGACTGATGAACCGACACCCGGCGAAGCCGCCGGGTGGTGACCCGAGGAGCCACCCTTGGCTGCTGAGCTGCATGTCGAGCTGGTCGCCGCCGACCGCCAGGTCTGGTCCGGCGAGGCCACCCTGGTCGTCGCGCGCACCACGTCCGGCGACATCGGCGTCATGCCCGGTCACCAGCCGCTGCTCGGTGTGCTGGAGTCGGGCCCGGTGACCATCCGTACCAGCACCCCCGAGGGTGCCGGGACGGTCGTCGCCGCCGTACACGGCGGATTCATCTCCTTCGCCGACAACAAGCTGTCGCTGCTGGCGGAGATCGCCGAGCTGGCGGACGAGATCGACGCCCAGCGTGCCGAGCGTGCGCTGGAGCGTGCCAAGTCGGATTCGGACGCGGCGGCCGAGCGCCGTGCGGACGTCCGGCTGCGCGCGGTGGCGGTGCGCTGAGCGCCCCGCCGTACGAACAAGACCTCAGCCGCGGCTCGGACTGGAATCCTCCAGACCGGGCCGCGGCTGAGGCGATGCAGGTGCGAAGGGGACCCCTTCTCCGCACGGGGCGGAGGCCGGGTTTGGGTACGACGACGAGGCGAGGAGGTCGGTGGCGATGTTCCTCGTGGTGCTGGTGAGCGTGCTGGCGGTCGTCGCACTGGTGGGGATCGGGCTGTTCGTCTTCGGACTGCGCCGCCGGCTGATCCAGCGCTCCGGAGGGACCTTCGACTGCTCCCTGCGGTGGGACGTCCCCGACGATGCCGCGGAGTCCGGGCTGCCGCCCGGCAAGGGCTGGGTGTACGGGGTCGCCCGCTACAGCGGAGACCGCATCATGTGGTTCCGTGTCTTCTCGTACGCGCCGCGGCCCCGCCGGGTGCTGGAGCGCTCCGCGATCGAGGTCGTCGGCCGCCGTACGCCCGAGGGCGAGGAGGAGCTGGCACTGCTCTCCGACGCCGTGGTGCTGGGCTGTCTGCACGAGGGGACCAGGCTGGAGCTCGCGATGAGCGAGGACGCGCTGACGGGCTTCCTGGCCTGGCTTGAGGCGGCGCCTCCCGGCCAGCGCGTCAACGTCGCGTAGCCGTCTCCCGCTGTGGGGTGCGTGTTCCGGGCCCGTTCCGTAGTAGGTGCGCCGGTTGCCCGTCCCCGGACCGCGGGTACCTGATTCCAAGGCCCTTGGATGACCTCGGCGACGCTCTCCGGGGTGCCCGAGGCACAAGCACCCAGGGGCGCTGGGGGTCCCCCCATGCCGAAGGCATAGGGGGCGGAACTGCGCGAACGGCCACAACGGGCGCGGGGGCGGCCGACTACCGCAGCGACTACGGACCGCACCGCCGGACATCCGACCGCACCGGTCATCCGCTGGGCCCGCGCATGCGAAAAGGGCCGGGGAGAGATCTTTCTCCCCGGCCCCTTCGTCATCTCATGGGCGGGTCACCGGATGCCGTGACCCTCCCTGGTTACTGGAGGCCGTTGTGGACCGCCGTGACCATTTCGCCGTTGCTGGTGTCACCGCTGAACTCCCACCAGAACGCGCCGCCGAGCTCCTGGTTCTTCGCCCAGGTCATCTTGGTGGCGATGTTCGCCGGGGTGTCGTAGCCCCACCAGTTGCTGCCGCACTTGGCGTACCCGGTGCCACCGAGCGTGCCGCTGGACGGGCAGGTGTTCTTCAGGACCTTGTAGTCCTCGAAGCCGGGCTCATAGGTGCCCTGGGCCGGTCCGGTGGCCGTGCCGCCCGGGAGCGTCTGGGTGACGCCGGTCCAGCCGCGGCCGTAGAAGCCGACGCCGAGGAGCAGCTTGTTCGCCGGCACGTTCTTCGCCTTGAGCTTGGCGATGGCGTTGGCCGAGGTCCAGGCCGGGTCCGGGATCGGGTTGTACGTGGTGAGCGGGGAGTGCATGGCGGTCGGGCCCTGGGCGTTCCAGGCACCGAAGAAGTCGTACGTCATGACGTTGTACCAGTTGAGGTACTGCGCCGCCCCGCCGTAGTCGGCGGCGTCGATCTTGCCGCCGGTCTTGCTGTCGGCGGTGATCGCGGCCGTGACCAGGTAGTTCGGGCCGAACTTGGTGCGGAAGGCCTGCGCCATGTTCTTCATGACGGCGGGGCCGCTGGTGTCGCAGGTCAGACCGCAGGCGTTGGGGTACTCCCAGTCCAGGTCGATACCGTCGAAGACGTCGGCCCAGCGCGGGTCCTCCACCAGGTCGTAGCAGGACTGGGCGAAGGCCGCCGGGTTCTGCATGGCCTGGCCGAAGCCGCCGGACCAGGTCCAGCCGCCGAAGGAGAAGAGGACCTTGATGTGCGGGAACTGCTGCTTCAGCTTCCGGAGCTGGTTGAAGCTGCCGCGCAGGGGCTGGTCCCAGGTGTCGGCGACGCCGTCGACGGAGAGGTCGGCGGTGTAGGCGCGCTCGTAGTCGGAGTAGGCGTCACCGATGGTGCAGCGGCCGTTCTGGACGTTGCCGAAGGCGTAGTTGATGTGGGTGATCTTGGCCGCGGAGCCGGAGGTCACCAGGTTCTTCACGTGGTAGTTGCGGCCGTAGACGCCCCAGTTGGTGAAGTACCCCATCTTGATCTTGTTGCCGCCGGGGCCGCCGCCGCCGGGGGTGGTGAAGGTGTGGACGCCGCTGACCGGGCCGAGCTGGTCGATGGTGTCCCGGGCCTGGACCGAGTAGCTGTACTCGGTGCCCTTCACCAGGGTGTTGTCGGTGTACGTCAGCCCGGTGACGGTAGCGATCTTCAGGCCGTCACGGAGGAGGTCGTAGTTCTTGATGCCCGTGTTGTCGGTGGCCGCGGTCCAGGTGATGACGGCCGAGGTCTCCGTCACATTGCTGGAAGCCGGGGTGCCCGGGGCGCTGGGCAGCGGGTCCGTGGGACCGCCTTCGCAGTTGGCGCCGTTGATCTTACAGTTGGACGGCGCGCCCGGGCCGGTGCCGTTGAAGCCGAAGGTGGTGCTCGCGCCGGGAGCCAGCGCGGCGGCCCAGGACTTGCTCTTGGCGGTCCAGCGGTTGCCGACGTTGGTCACGTCGGCGTCCCAGGAGGAGGTGACCCGCGTGCCGGCGGGAAAGTCCCACTCGACGGTCCAGCTGCTGATGGTGGTGGTGCCGGTGTTCTTGACCGTCCACTTGCCCTCGAAGCCGCCGCCCCAGTCGGAGCCCTTGGCGTAGGTGGCAGTGGCCGAGGTCGCGGCCTGGGCGGGTGATGCGAGGCCGACCATCGCGGCCATCGGGATCACCAGTGCGGCCAGGACCGCGGTCACCCTTGATCTGAGTGACCATCGGGCTCTGGGGACGTGCAGAGGTGGGGGTTGAGTGCTCACGGGTGCTCCTTGAGGAGGTCCGGACAGTGGGGGTGGGACCAGGGTGGAACCGTGCACTGCGCACTCTGCGAGGCTCACCGCAGCGTGTGTTCCGGTGAGAGTAAGAAGGTCTGGACCAATCGTCAATAGGTCCAGACCATAGTGAGGTGCCCCCGAACTGCCCCGTCCAACCGCTCGGTTCAGGCCACAGCGGGACGGTCCGTCAGATGCCGAGTTCCTGTGCCAGGACGGCCGCCTGGACCCGGCTGCGCAGCTCCAGTTTCCCGAGCAGCCTGCTCACATGGGTCTTGACCGTGGCTTCCGCCATCCGCAGCCGTTCGGCGATCTCGGCGTTCGACAGGCCCTCGCCCAGACACGACAGCACCTCCCGTTCACGGCGCGTAAGGGCGTCGAGGAGGGCCGGATCGGGTCCGCCGGGGGCGCGAACCGGCCGCGGAGTGGCGAATTCCGCAATCAGTCTCCGGGTCACAGCGGGGGCGATGAGCCCCTCCCCGCGGGCCACCGTCCGGACCGCCTCCAGCAGATCGCGGGCTTCGGTGTCCTTCAGCAGAAAGCCGGACGCGCCCGCCCGCAGGGAGCCGAAGACGTACTCGTCGAGGTCGAAGGTGGTCAGCACGAGTACGTCCGCGAGCCCCTCGGCGACCACCTGACGGGTGGCCGACACCCCGTCGAGCCGGGGCATCTGGACGTCCATCAGCACCAGATCGGGGCGCAGCTCGCGGGCGAGCCGTACCGCCTCCTCGCCGTCGGCGGCCTCGCCGACCACCTGGATGTCCGGTGCGCTGCCCAGGATGAGCACCAGGCCGGCGCGGACCGCGCTCTGGTCCTCCGCCACCAGGACCCGGACGGGTGTCGTCGTGGTGCCGTCGTCTGCCGGGGTCATGCTTCGGGCTCCTTGTCGTCGCGTACGGGCAGGGCGGCCCGTACCCGCCAGATCTTCTCCGGTCCGTCCGCGGGGCCCGGTTCCGGGCCCGCTTCGAACTCCCCGCCGAGGAGTACGGCCCGCTCCCGCATCCCCACCAGACCGGCGCCGGACCCCGGTGCCCGGGGGCCGGACCGGGGGCCGTACGGGCTGGTCACGACCACGGTCAGCCGCCGGCCCGCGGTGTGTTCGAGGACGATGTTCACCAGGCCGGGGGCCGCGTGCTTCAACGCGTTCGTCAGCGATTCCTGCACGATGCGGTACGCCGCCTGCTCGACCGGGGCGGGCAGTGCGGCCGCCCCCGGTCCTTCCCCGTCCCCGCCGGGCCGCCGGTCGTCGAGGACCACGTCGATCCCGCTGGCTGCGCCGTTGGTCCTGGCCTGGGCCACCAGGGAGTCGATCCCGGAGAGCGACGGGCGGGCGGCGGGCTCCCGGTCGTCGCTGTTGTCCCGGAGCAGCCCGATCAGCCGCCGCATCTCGGCCAGCCCTTCGACGCTGTTCTCGCGGATGACTTCCAGCGCGCCGCGGGTGGTCTTGGGATCGTCGAGGGAGAGCGCTGCCGTGGAGTGGATCGCGATCGCCGAGAGGTGGTTGGCGACCAGGTCGTGGAGTTCCCGCGCCATCCGGGAGCGTTCGGCGGTGACCGCCTGGGCCCGGTCCATCTCGGCCAGCAGAGCGGTCTGCTCGGCCCGCAGCCTGGCCGCGTCCGCCGCCTCGCGGTGGTTGCGGACGATCGCGCCGGTGGCCGCCGGAGCGAAGGTGATCAGCCCGAAGACGATGCCCAGCAGCAGGGACTCCGCCGCCCGGAGCACCGCGAGCAGGACACCCGTCACGACGACGGTCAGCACACCGGTGATCTTCGGGAGATGGCGGGTGAACCTGGCCGGGCCGTAGACCACGGCCGAGTACACCGCGTCCGTGAAGACGACGATCGTGATCAGCGAGCCGACCGTGAACAGATCCCCGATCAGTGCCAGACAGCCGACCAGCAGGGTGGTCATCGGCCGGGTGCGGCGGAAGGCCGCCTGGCAGCAGATGACCACGAGCGGTACCAGCGCGGCCCACGGCGGTGTGGGGCTGGTGTCCGGGCGCTGCATATAGAGCCCGAGGGACCAGATCAGTACGCCGCCGACGAGGGCGGCAGCGGCGATGAGGACGTCGTCGCGATGGGGACGGGGGAAGCTCACGTTCCCATCAAACACGGCTCGGCCGCCGCGGGCGTCGTCAGCGCGTGGGAACGGCGGCTACATCGAAAGATGCACTTCCGCGGCCTGTCATCTCCTCTCCCGCGACGACGTTCGGCGGCCCGGGGCGGGGGAGTCTGGACGAGGGAGAGAGGGGTGCAGCCGTGATCGTCACGCTGATCGTGATCTGTGAGGTCGGCTTCTGGGTGCTGCTGGCCGCCGGGCTGGGGGCCCGCTACGTACTGCGCAAGCCGCGTCTGGGGGTGGCGCTGCTGCTGTGCGAGCCGGTGCTGGAGGTCGTGCTGCTGATCGCGACGGCCGTCGACCTCAGGAACGGGGCCGAGCCGAACTGGACGCACGGACTGGCGGCGCTGTACATCGGCTACACGGTCGGGCACGGCCATCGCACGGTGAAATGGCTGGACGGGCTCGCCGCCCGGCGCTTCGACGGTGTGGAGCCGCCGCGGGCACCGAAGTACGGCCGGGAGCGCGCCGCCCACGAGGGCAAGGTGTGGCTGGGTACGGTCACGGGCGCGGTGACCGCCACCGTACTGCTGCTGCTGGCGGTCGCCTACGTCGGCGACGGTGCCCGGGACGACAGCCTCTGGGCCTGGATCGCCCAGGCCTGGAAGATCACCGGCATCCACGGGCTGGTCGCGCTCTGGTACACCCTGGCCCCGCCGAAGGCGCCCGCGGGCCAGGACGACTGGGGCAACGACCTCACGGACGGGCCCCGCGAGCACCAGCGCACCGGCAAGCACCTCTAGGACGTCAGCCAGGAAGTCAGCGCTCGCCTCCGGGGACCCACAGCACGTCCCCGCGCTCCTTGTTCGCCGTCCTGGCCAGGATGAACAGCAGGTCCGACAGCCGGTTGAGATAGGTCGCCGTCAGCGGGTTCATCGTCTCGCCGTGGACCTCCAGCGCCGCCCAGGTGGACCGCTCGGCGCGGCGCACGACCGTACAGGCCTGGTGCAGCAGGGCGGCGCCCGGAGTGCCGCCGGGCAGGATGAAGCTGCGCAGCTTGTCGAGGGAGGCGAGGAAGTGGTCGCACTCCTTCTCCAGCCGGTCGACGTAGAACTGCTCCACGCGCAGCGGCGGATACTCGGGGTTCTCGGTGACCGGGGTCGACAGATCGGCGCCGACGTCGAAGAGGTCGTTCTGGATCCGGACGAGGACGGTGACGACCTCCTCCGGCAGTCCGCCCAGGGCGACCGCGGTGCCCAGGACGGCGTTCGCCTCGTTGGCGTCGGCATAGGCGGCGATCCGCAGATCCGTCTTGGGGGCCCGGCTCATATCACCGAGCGCGGTGGTGCCGTCGTCGCCGGTCCGGGTGTAGATACGCGTCAGATTCACCATGGGACCAGCGTAATGACGTCGCCGGGGGCCGGGCGCGGGGCCGCCGGGGCGGTGGCGGGCGGCGAGGGTCCGGGTCAGCGCGGACATGCTGATGACGGGCATGACAGCAGCGAAGCAGAACCGATTAAAGTTTGCAATGGACTTAAAAAATTCACTGAGATCAAAAATGGACTCCACTGCGGCAGCGGGTAGGGTTGCGGTATGACCGAAGGGCTGAGGGAGCGCAAGAAGGCGCGGACGCGGCGACATATCTCCGATACGGCCACGGGCCTCTTCCTCGACCGCGGCTTCGACGCCGTCACGATCGCCGAGATCGCGGATGCCGCCGAGGTCTCCGTCAACACGGTCTACAACTACTTCGCCACCAAAGAGGACCTCTTCCTCGACCGCGGCGACGAAATCACCGCCCGGCTCTCCCGCTGGGTCCGCGGCCGGGACGTGGGGGAGTCGGCGGCCGCCGCCGTACTGCGCGAACTGCGCGCCGAGGCCGAGGCGGTCTCGCCCCGGATCGGCCTGACCCACGGTCATGAACGCTTTCTGCTGGTCGTCCAGGAGGCCGCCACGCTGCGCGCCGGTCTCGCCCTCCTCCAGCAGCGCGCTGTGGAACAGCTCGAACAGACCCTGCGCGAGGAGACCGCCGCCGCCGTCGGGGATCCGCTGCCCGCTCTCGTGGCCGGGCAGATCGACTGGATCCACCGGTCCGTCCTGGACGCCGTGCGCGGCGGGATGGCGGCCGGCCGCGCCCCCGAGGACGTCGCCGCCGCCGCACTCCTCTTCGTCGACGAGGTCGAATCCCTCCTCGGTGAACGGGTCCTCGGCTACGCCGTACGCACCGTCTGACCGACCCCGGTGATCATCGTTCGCCGTCCCGTCCCGCCCTCGCGGGTGTGATGTCCGTCCGACGGAGCGTGACGCGCATCTCTTCGGCGCCACAGCAGCGGCCGCGGGCGCTAACCTCCGCCGAGAGGCGAAAAGTGAACGACTGTTAAGGGGTGTCGCGTGGCCGGGAAGCTCGCCGTCATCGGGGCCGGACTCATGGGGTCCGGTATCGCACAGGTCTCCGCCCGGGCGGGCTGGGACGTCGTCCTGCGCGATATCACCGACGAGGCCCTCACCCGCGGCACCGACGGCATCAAGGCGTCCTTCGACAAGTTCGTCGCCAAGGGGAAGCTGGAAGCGGCGGACGCCGAGGCCGCCCTCGGCCGGATCACCACCACGACCGATCTCGACGCGGCCGCCGACGCGGATGTCGTCGTCGAGGCCGTCTTCGAGAAGCTTGAGGTCAAGCACGAGATCTTCCGGGCGCTCGACGGGCTGGTCCGGGACGACGCGGTGCTCGCCTCCAACACCTCCGCCATCCCCATCACCAAGATCGCGGCGGTCACCACCCGCCCCGAACGGGTGGTCGGGGTCCACTTCTTCTCGCCCGTGCCGATGATGCAGCTCGTCGAGCTGGTCCGCGGCTACAAGACCAGCGACGAAGCCCTCGCCACCGCACGGGCGTTCGCCGAGTCCGTCGGCAAGACCTGCATCGTCGTCAACCGGGACGTCGCCGGATTCGTCACGACCCGGCTGATCTCGGCGCTGGTCGTGGAGGCCGTCAAGCTGTACGAGAACGGCGTCGCCTCCGCCGAGGACATCGACCTCGCCTGCAAGCTGGGCTTCGGCCATGCGATGGGGCCGCTGGCCACCACCGACCTCACGGGCGTGGACATCCTGATGCACGCCACCGGCAATATCTACACCGAGTCCCAGGACGAGAAGTTCGCCCCGCCGGAGCTGATGCGCCGGATGGTGGACGCGGGTGACATCGGGCGCAAGAGCGGGCAGGGCTTCTACACGTACTGACGCGTCCGACCGGGCTTCCGGGCCCCGTCGATCACCCTTCGGAGTGATTTCGGTATCGGTTCGCTTACAACCAGCAACCCTGCGGCCCGTAATGCAGTCAGTTGATGGAGAACCGCAGTGGACTGACGGAACCGCACGGACGGGACGGCACCAGCAGGCCGACCCGGACGGACCGGACGCACCGGACGCACCGGAAAAGATTCAGTGCGCCGTGACGGGGTATCCCCGCCCGCGCCCGGCGGCGTGGGGGTGTCCCCAACAGCCGGACGAACGACAGCCGAAGCACTCTCGGGAGCGCATATGCACATCAGGGGCGACCACACCGAGCTGGTCGTCGGGGGCCGCCTCGACGTCCGGAGCGCGGCGGACGCCCGTACGGTCCTCCACACGGCCGTCGACGACGGGGACGGGGATCTGGTGCTCGACCTCACCGCCCTCGACTCCTGGGACGCCACCGGGCTCGGGGTCATCATGGGCGCCCACCGCCGGGCCGGACGCTGCGGCCGGCGGCTCGTCCTGCGCGGAGTGCCGCCGCAGATGCAGCGGTTGCTGGTCGCCACCCGGCTGCACCGCATTCTCGCCATCGAGGGCGGCCTCGCCGCGGAATCACTGCCCCGCGTCTGACCCCCCGTCCGGTCCGGTTCCGGCCACCGCCGCCGTGCTCCACGGCCGGGCAGGGCACCGGACGTCCGTACGGCCCCCACACCTTCCGCCGATTTCTCATGGGATCGTGACCTCGCGGACCGCGCGGCACCCCCCGGGCAGGGGGATACCCTGCCACCGTCAAGGGTTCGGTTCCGGCCGCCGCCCGGAGCCGCGGAACGGCCGGACGGATAGGTACGGGCAAGCACGGGAACGGACGGGAACCCGTGCGAACGCCTGTCCGGAGCCGGGGAACAAGGGAGCCAATGAAGCCGAGGGAGCCGATGAACAGGGCCAGTTCCGGCGGGAGCGGCGGTACGCCGCGCGCCCCGCGCGACCCCGCCGTGGAGAACTTCGCCCACCCCGCGCCCGCCCCCGTCCGCATCACCCCGGTCGTCGCGGGCGACTACCTGCTCACCGTCAACCCCGTCGACGGCAGCGAGATCGTCCTCCGCCCGCCCGGCGGCGCCCCCGCGGACCAGAACTGGCCGGCCGGGCCCGAGCGGCGGACCGCCGCCGAACGCGCCGCCCACGAGCGGGCCGGAGCACCCCCCGTACCCTCGGGACCGGCTCAGCCGCGCCCCGGGCTCGTCGAACGCGACGAGGTACGCGAACGCCTCGGCCGGCTCCTCGGCCGCGGCCGCTCCGTCCGGCTCACCGGCCCCCCGGGATCGGGCCGCACCGCCCTGCTCGACCTCGTCGCCCAGGACTGCGCCGGCCTCGCCCCGGACGGCGTGATCCGGCTCAACGGGCTCCACCGCACCGCCGGTGAGCTGCTCCACGCCCTGTTCGCCGCCGTGCACCGCAGCGAGCGCCACCGCCTCGACCGGACCGAACTCCTCACCGAGATCGCCGCGATCGGCGCCGTCGTCGTCCTCGACGATTTCGAAGGACCGGCTTCCGCCCTGACGGAACTCCTCGACGCGGCGCCCGAATGCGCCTTCCTGATCGCCTCCCTCCCGGCCGCGCCCGACTCCGGCGACGAACCCCACGGCCCCCGGATCGACGAGGCCGAACTCGAAGGGCTCAGCCGGGCCGGCTCCCTCGCCCTCCTCGCCCGGCTCGTCGACCGCGACCTCACCGAGGACGAGCGCAACTGGGCGGGCGACCTGTGGTTCGAGTCCGAGGGGCTGCCGCTCCGCTTCGTCCAGGCCGGAGCCCTGCTGCGGCAGAGCGACGCACTGCGCGTCGACGCCGAGGCCGCGGAGGACGCCTCCCCCTTCGAAGGCGCCCGGACCACCGGCGTACGGCTCCCGACACTCGGTCAGGGCGCGGCCCCCGCCGCGCTGCTCGCGTCCCGGCTCGGGGAGAGCGCGCGCGAGACCCTGCGGCTCGCCGTCGCCCTCGGCGGCGAGGTACCGCACCAGGCGCATCTGCCCGCCCTCATCGACGACACCCACGCCGACAGCGCCCTCGGAGAGCTGACGGCCTGCGGGCTGCTCTCGCCCGCCGGACCGCGCTGGCGGCTCGCCCCCGGCGCCCTCGACCAGTTGAAGGAGAAGGGGTACGGCCCCGATCCGGGCCCCGAATCCGGCACCGGTCCCGGCTCCGGCTCCGGTGCCTCCGACGGCCGTCCGGACGACGGCACGGACCGCGCCCACACCGCCGCCCGGCACTACGCCTGGTGGACCGCACACCCCTCGGTCACCGCGGAACGCGTCGTCGTCGAGGCCGACGCCGTACTCGCCGCCCTGACCGCCCTGCTCGCGGGCCGGGTCCCCGGACGGCTCGGCACCGCCGTACGGCTCGCGCGCGCCGCGGCCCCCGTCTTCGCCGCCGGACTGCACTGGACGGCCTGGGAGAGCACGCTGCGGATGGGCTCGGAGGCCGCCCGAATAGCGGGAGAGGTCGCCGAGGAGGCCTACTTCCACCATGAACTGGGCGTCCTCGCGCTCTGCACCGACAACCTCGGCCGGGCCCGCGCCGAACTGGAAGCCTCCATCGGGCTCCGCGGGGCACTCGCCGACAAGAACGGCACCGTCGCGGGGCGCCGCGCCCTGGCCCTGGTCACCGACCGCGAGAAGCGGCCGGCCGACGGGGCCGGCGCCGTCGTGCCCGCGCCCCGGGCGATAGGGCCCGGCGCTCCGGCCGCGCCCCAACTGCTCCCGGTACCCGTGCCCGTACCGCCCCCGCTGCCCGTACCCGCCCCGCGTACCCTCCGGAAGCCGGACGACGACGAGGTGGCGTCCCGGCTCGGACCGCGCCCGGTGGAGCTCGGGAGGCCCCCGGTGCGGCCCGCGCTGCCCACGGGCGCCGTGGCGGCCATCTCGGAGCCCCTGACGGTGCCGGAGGCCCTCGCCGCGGTCCCGTACCCGCAGAAGGAACCGCGCCGCCGCCGCGGCGCACCGCTGCTGGGCAGCGCCCGGCGCAATCTGGTGGCGGCGGGCGCCGGTGCGGTGCTCGTCGCGGTCCTGGGCACCGTCCTCACGTTCGCCCCGGCGTCCGACGAGGTCGACCCGCCCGGCACCCGGGTCGACCCCGGCGACTCCGCACCCGACGAGGACCTCCGCGAGGACGGAGCGACCACCGGGGAACCCGCCCCGCCGCAGAACCCGGTGATCGGTGACCCGACCCGGGAGCCGTCCCGTACGGCATCGCCCGGACGGTCCCCCTCGCCGTCGCCCTCCGCGTCCCGGGAGACGGGACGCGAGACGGCACGCCCGTCGGACTCCCCGTCACCCGAGGACCCGCGGCCGACCCGGTCGACGCCGCCGACGTCGCCGAAGCCGTCGAACAGCGGAAGGCCGACGACGTCGCCGGGCCCCACGACGAGCGGCACGCCGCCGCAGTCACCGAGCCCCGGGCCGACGGGCAGCGAGAGTTCCAGGCCGCCGTCCATGGAATCGGCACCCGAAGCGGCCGTGTCCGCCACATCGGACCCGGCACCGGACCCGGCACCGGACCCGGCACCAGCCCCGGACTCCGGCTCCCCGTCCGCGGACTGACGCCCGGTTCCGGACACGGCACCGCCCCGGCCCGGGACTCCGGGACGGGGCGGTCGTGACGGGCGCGCGGCCCGGCATCAGAGCAGTCAGAACAAACGGACCAGCCGGACCAGCCGGAACAATCAGAACAGTTTGAGTTTGTCGTCCTCGATACCGCGCAGGGCCTCGTAGTCCAGGACGACGCAGTGCATACCGCGGTCCGTCGCCAGCACCCGGGCCTGGGGCTTGATCTCCTGGGCCGCGAACACCCCGCGGACCGGCGCCAGATGCGGATCGCGGTTCAGCAGCTCCAGATAGCGCGTGAGCTGCTCCACCCCGTCGATCTCGCCGCGCCGCTTGATCTCCACGGCGACCGTGGCCCCGTCGGCGTCCCGGCACAGGATGTCCACCGGCCCGATCGCGGTGGGGTACTCACGGCGGATGAGCGTATAGCCGTCGCCGAGTGTCTCGATCCGGTCGGCCAGCAGCTCCTGGAGGTGCGCCTCGACACCGTCCTTGATCAGACCGGGGTCGATCCCCAGCTCGTGCGACGAATCATGGAGGACCTCCTCCATGGTGATGATCAGTTTTTCGCCCGCCTTGTTGATGACCGTCCAGACGCTTCCGTCGCCCTCCTTGAGGGTGCACGGAGGCGACATCCAGTTCAGCGGTTTGTACGCCCGGTCGTCCGCATGGACGGAGACACTGCCGTCCGCCTTCACCAGGATCAGACGGGGAGCGGACGGGAGGTGGGCGGTGAGCCGGCCCGCGTAGTCCACGGAGCAACGGGCGATGACGAGGCGCATGGTCGGCAACGCTACTCGACGCACACCGCCGCGCGCGATTCCCCCTGCGCTCCTCCGTCCGCACCCGCTACTGAGCCTGGCTGAGCCCCATCGGGTCGCCCCACTTGTCCCTGTTCGTTTCTGGCTGGTTGTCGGCCCAATCTTCTGGTGCCACCGGGACACCGCACTTACCGTGGATGCAGGAGGTTGCCGGACGCGTACTCTGCGTCGTCATTTTCCTGCGCATGCCGGTGCCACCGGGGGACCGGCGGACCTCCTTCCCTGCCCGTAAGACCCCGGGATCCGGGGTCGCGAGAGGAGAACCCATGTCGCTCGACGTCTCACCGGCGCTGTTGGAACAGGCCGAGCGAGGCGAGGTCGACGAAGCCGCCTTCGTCGACTGCGTCCGGACCTCCCTGCCCTACGCATGGGAGATGATCAGCTCACTGGTGGCCAAGCTGAAGGTGGACGGCGGGGACTTCGCCGACAACCAGACGCCGCCGCCGGACGAGCAGGCACGTGGTCAACTGCTGCGCGCGCTCGCGAGTGACGCGATACGCGGTGCGCTCCAGCGGCACTTCGGAGTACGTCTCGCCTTCCAGAACTGCCACCGCGTCGCGGTGTTCCCGCTGGACCCGTCGGTGGACGAGCGGCTCGGCCGTTTCACCTCCCCCCGGGCGCAGCTGCTCAACCAGTCACCGGAGTTCCGCGACTGCTGATCCGAGCGGGCGGCAGCGGAACGGCCTCGCGGTACGGGAAGTGAGGGGCGTCCGGCCGCCGGGGGTCCCCCCACGCCGTCAGGCTTAGGCCCTGTCCGGGCCTGGGGGGAGGGCGGCTCCCGTGAGCCCCCCGCACGGGACGCTTCCCGGAGCGGGGGGAACTCGGGGCGGCCGGGCCCGGGCGCGGGGGCGCTGAGGCGCCCGGCGAGACGGGCGTACGGGCCACAGCGGCCCCTGTTCAGCGCAGCAGTGGAAGGACTTCCTCGCCGAGGCGGCGCACGGTGGTCTCCGTGGCGGCGAGATCGCCGGAGCCCTCGGCGAGCAGGGCGAAGCGGGTGATGCCGGTACGTTCCGCGGTGGCCGCCAGCCGGTCGGCCGCCGTCCCGGGCGGGCCCACCGGGTGCAGTGAACAGAGCAGTTCGGTGTAGGCGACGGGGTCCCGCATCGTCCGCACGCGGTCGTCGACCGTCCGATGGGCGCCGAGCCCCAGCCTCAGCCAGCCCGGCATGGCCTTGAGCAGCGCCTCACGGGCGTCCCCGGCGTCGTCGGCTATCTGGACCACTCCGGCGGAGACGTGTCCCGCTGCGGCGACGGTATCGGGGCAGTGCCCGGCGGCCAGGGCGTGCCGCCGCCAGAGGGCGACCATCTCGGCCTTCTCCTCGTCGCCGCAGTGCATGCCGAGGAGCATCGGCAGTCCGCGCTCGGCGGCGACCCGCACCCCGCCGGGAGAGGTGCAGGCGACGACCACCTCGGGGTGCGCGTCGGGGGCGCCCGCGCCTTCCGCCGTACCGCCGCCCTTCGCTCCGGCACCAGTTCCGGCACCAGTTCCGGCTCCGGCAGCCGCCGCCGTACCCGCTGCCGCGCTGCCGTGCGCACCGGCGGCACCGCCCGCGGCGGACCGCAGTGGGCTGTCGAGCAGATCGGCGGGGCGCGGTACGACGGCGACCTCGCGGAAGCGGTACCGCTCGCCGGCCGCGCCCACCGAGGGCTCCCGCAGCCAGCGCAGCAGCAGGTCGAGGGATTCGGGGAAGCCGCTTTCGTACGCCGCGAGTCCGGAGCCGAAGACCTCCAGGTCGATCCAGGGCCCGCCGCGGCCCACTCCCAGCGAGAACCGCCCCCCGCTGGTGATGTGCAGCAGGGCCGCCTGCTCGCCGAGGGCCACCGGATGGACGTTCGGCAGCACGCTCACCGCCGTGCCGACCCGGATCCGGCGGGTCCGGCCCAGCAGCACCGCCGCCAGGGTGACCGCCGAGGGGCAGACCCCGTACGGCACGAAGTGGTGCTCCGCCAGCCAGACCCCGTCCAGCCCGGACTCCTCGGCCACCTCCGCCGTCCGCACCGCCCGGTGCAGTGCCTCCCCCCGTCCCTGGCCAGGGAACTGAGCGGCCAGGACGAACGTACCCACGCGCATGCCTTCTGCCTCCTCGCGGCCGATGGCCCGTCCCCCCTGACCGCACTAACGCCTGACACGTGCCAAAGGCACGGGCGGCGGCGAAAATCATGCGATTGTCCGGTAACTGGGCTCGGTGGCGGGTGGGCTGTCACTCTCCCGGGTGCGTCTACCCGGCTCCCCGGCCCGTAGGCTGGACTCGTAAGGAAACGCCCCGACTTGCCCCGTGAGGTGCCGCGTGTCTCCCCGCCGCAACCGCCCCAAGGGCGGCGACAAGTCCTCCGCCCCGGCCGGTGAGACCGGCGACCGGTACGGCGGATTCGGCCGTACCGAGTCCTGGCAGGGCGAGGACTGGTCGGTCCGGCACGTCGCCGGAGCCGCCGCCGACGGAAAGCGCTACCGCTGCCCCGGCTGCGACCAGGAGATCCCCTCCGGCGTACCGCATGTGGTGGCCTGGCCGGACCACGGCGGGGTGGACGACCGGCGGCACTGGCACAAGGCCTGCTGGAACGCGAAGGACCGCCGCACCAGCCGGGTGCAGCGGTCCCGTAACGCGCCCCGGCACTGACCGGGCGGCCGTGGCCGCGGGGCCGGGGTCTCCCTCCGGCCCGCGGCCACCGGGAGCTACACGTCGCGCGATTCCAGCGTGGCGTAGGCGCCCGCCAGGGCGG
Organism: Streptomyces tsukubensis; assembly: GCF_003932715.1. Classification (NCBI taxonomy): domain Bacteria; kingdom Bacillati; phylum Actinomycetota; class Actinomycetes; order Kitasatosporales; family Streptomycetaceae; genus Streptomyces; species Streptomyces tsukubensis. The sequence goes on from NZ_CP020700.1 coordinate 5,639,961, forward strand.
CGGCGGTGAGTCCGACGATGATCGCCAGCGGCTCCCAGCCCGTCGGTCCGCCGTCCATCATCGAGCCGTCGTAGAGGGCCCCGAGCTGGCTGGGGATGGAGTACTTGACCAGCCATTCGCTGAGTCCGCGGAGCGCATCGAAGGTGATCATGAAGATGGTCAGCACCAGCGGCAGCAGCACCACACCGAACATGACGGTGATCGCGCCCGCGGAGTGCCGGATCATCGAGCCGATACCCAGCGCCAGCAGCCCCAGGAAGGCGAGGTAGAGGCTGACGCCGAGGGTGGAGCGCAGCCACTGGCCGCCGTCCGGCTCGCCGCCGAGGATGCCCACCTGCACCACACCGAGCAGCAGGGTGGTCACCGCGGTCACGGCGAAGACGAGGACGAAGTAGACGATCGCCTTCGCGGTGAGTATCCGGGCCCGCGAGGGGCAGGCGGTCATGGTCGTACGGATCATCCCCGTGCTGTACTCCGAGGTGATCGTCAGCACCCCCAGGGTGATCACGCAGATACCACTGAGCACGGCACCGAAGAAGCCCAGCGACAGCACCTCGTCCTCGACGAAGGTCCCGTCGTCGGTGGCCCTCACGATGAGCGCGACGAGGGTGCCGATCCCGAAGAACACGGCGACCATCGTGCCGAGCGTCCACATCGTGGAGCGCAGCGAACGGATCTTGGTCCACTCGGAGGCGACGGCGTCCGCGAGCCGGGCCGGACGGACCGGGATCGGCGAGGTGTATCCGGCGGTGGGGGCGCCCGACGGCGGGTAGGGGCTGGTCATCGGGGGTCCTCGGACGTGGTCGGGGCAGGCTCTGACTTCGGCGACTTCGGCACCTGGGATGCCGTGACGGCGGCCGGGGGCGGCCCGGCATAGGGGTTCTCACCGGGCCGCGGCGGGGCGTACCAGCCGCCGCCCGCCGGGGCGTCGGGCATCCGGAGCTCCCCGTACGGCTGCTGCTCCATCAGCCCCGCCTTCTCGTCCTGTGTGGAGCGGAAGTCGACGGCGCTCTGCGTCATCCGCATATACGCCTCCTCCAGCGACGCCTGGTGCGGCGACAGCTCCCACAGCCGGACACCCGCGCCGTGCGCCAGGTCGCTGATCCTCGGCAGCGGCAGGCCCATCACCCGCAGCGCACCGTCCGGCTCGGGCATCACCTGCGCCCCCGCCTCGGCCAGCACCCCGGACAGCTTCTCGCGCTGCTCCGGCTCGTCCTCGGGGATCCGGACCCGGGCGAACCCCGCAGAGTTCGCCGCGATGAAGTCCCGTACCCCCATATCGGCCAGCAGCTGCCCCCGGCCGATCACGATCAGATGGTCGGCGGTCAGCGCCATCTCACTCATCAGATGCGAGGAGACGAAGATCGTCCGGCCCTCGGCGGCCAGCGCCTTCATCAGATTCCGGACCCAGTGGATGCCCTCCGGGTCGAGCCCGTTGACCGGCTCGTCGAAGAGCAGCACCTTGGGGTCGCCCAGCAGGGCCGCCGCGATGCCCAGCCGCTGGCCCATGCCCAGCGAGAAGCCCTTCGAGCGGCGCTTGGCCACGTCCTGGAGACCGACGACGCCCAGGACCTCGTCGACCCGGCGGGCCGGGATTCCGGAGAGCTGCGCCAGTGCCAGCAGATGGTTGCGGGCGGTGCGCCCGCCGTGGACCGCCTTGGCGTCCAGCAGCGCGCCGACCTCCCGGGCCGCGTTCGGCGCCTGCCGGAAGGGGCGGCCACCGACGGTGACCGTCCCGGACGTCGGATTGTCCAGGCCCAGGATCATGCGCATGGTGGTGGACTTCCCGGCACCGTTCGGGCCGAGGAAACCGGTCACCGCGCCGGGACGGACCTGGAAGCTGAGGTTGTACACCGCCGTCGTGGTTCCGTAGCGCTTGGTCAGGCCGACTGCCTCGATCATGCTCCCGCCCCATCGGCGTCAGATGCTCCGGGCCTCGGGCAACTACGCCGCCTGGCCCCCCGTAAGGCTTACGAGGATATCCGGAGGCCGGCGGTTCCCGTGAGAACGTGATTCCGAACCGGCCGTGACCCGGTGTGATCACCGCAGTTCAGGCGTCGCGCCTCTTGATGACCAGAAAGGCGCCGATCAGGGCCGCCACCACCCACAGCAGCATGATTCCCAGCCCTTCCCAGGGGCCGTACGGCGCCCGGTCACTGCCCATCGCGTCCGGCACCACCTGCATGATCTTGGATCCGGCCTGGTCGGGGAAGTAGCGGGCGACCTCCTTCGCCTTCGGGACCGCGGCCAGGATCTGCGAGACCAGAAAGAAGAACGGCATCAGAATGCCGAGCGACAGCATCGACGAGCGCAGCATCGTCGCCACACCCATCGAGAACAGCGCGATCAGGCCCATGTACAGCCCCGCGCCGACGACCGCGCGCAGCACGTTGTCCGCACCGATCGTGGTGCCGTGCCCACCCAGCAGCGCCTGGCCGAGGAAGAAGCTCGCGAAGCTGGTGATCCAGCCGACGAGCAGTGCCAGCGCCGTCGCCACCGCGATCTTGCTGAAGAGGAACGTGCCCCGCTGGGGCACCGCCGCCAGCGAGGTACGGATCATGCCGGAGCTGTACTCCGTGCCCACGACCAGCACCCCGAAGACCACCATCGCCAGCTGCCCCAGCACGATCCCGGAGAATCCGGCGAGCACCGGGTCGAAGGTCAGCCGCTGCTCGACGGGCAGATCGTCGAAGGTGGCGTTGTAGACCGCGCAGAGCGCGGCGCTGATCGCCACCGTGGCGACGAACGCCGCCAGCAGCGTCCAGACCGTCGACGACACCGTACGGATCTTGGTCCACTCCGACTGGAGGACCGCAGGGACCGAGGCCATCCGTCAGACTCCCTTGCTGCGGCCGTCGCCGCCGTCGCCGCCCTGCGTACCCCAGCCCCCGCCCCAGCCCGGCCCGGCCGGACCGCCGGCCGGCGGGGCACCGGAGGCCCCGGCCGCCGGAGTGCCGTGCGCGTGGTACTCCACGGAGCCCGCCGTCATCTGCATGAACGCCTCCTCCAGCGAGGCCTGCTGCCCGCTCAGCTCGTGCAGCACCACCCGGTGGGCGGCCGCCAGCTCGCCCAGCGCCTCCGTCGTCGCACCGTCGACCTCCAGCGCCCCGGCCGATTCCAGCGCGGTGAACCCGGCCCCGTGCAGGACGTCCCGGAGCCTCTCCTGCTCGGGGGAGCGCAGCCGTACATAGCTCCGTGAGTTCTGCCGGATGAAGTCCGTCATCGACGTGTCCGCCAGCAGCTTCCCCTGCCCGATCACGATCAGATGGTCGGCGGTCAGCGCCATCTCACTCATCAGATGCGAGGAGACGAAGATCGTCCGGCCCTCGGCGGCCAGCGCCTTCATCAGATTCCGGATCCAGTGGATGCCCTCGGGGTCGAGCCCGTTGACCGGCTCGTCGAACATCAGGATCTCGGGATCCCCCAGCAGCGCCGAAGCGATGCCGAGCCGCTGCCCCATCCCCAGCGAGAACCCCTTCGACTTCTTGTTCGCCACCGGCGACAGCCCGACGACGTCCAGCACCTCTGTGACCCTCGACGCCGGGATCCGGTTCGCCTGGGCCAGACAGAGGAGATTGTTGTACGCGCTCCGCCCGCCGTGCATCGCCTTGGCGTCCAGGAGTGCCCCGATGTACTTCAGCGGCTCCGACAGCTCGCGGTAGTGCCGCCCGTCGATCCGGACCGTTCCCGCCGTCGGCAGGTCCAGATCCAGCATCATCCGCATCGTGGTGGACTTGCCCGCGCCGTTCGGTCCCAGAAAGCCGGTGATCATGCCCGGCCGGACCCGGAACGACAAATGGTCGACGGCGACCTTCGGACCGAAGTGTTTGGTGAGATCCTCCAGCTCGATCATGCCGCCACGCTAAGCGCGCGCAAAGCCCCCCGCCACTTGAGCGACAGGGGGCTTGATGCCGGTCCGATCAGCCGTACGGAGGAACGGGTCCGCCGTCGGCCGAGGGGTCAGCGGGACTGCTGCGCCGGGACACCGCGCGAGATCGGCTCGTCGTCGACGGGCGCGCCCGCCGCGGCCACCGCGGCACCGGTCAGCGTCGCCAGCATCTCGCGGACGTTGGTGAGCTGCGCGTTGATGGAGTCGCGGCGGTTGGTGAGCGCCGCCAGCTCGCGCTCCGATTCGCTGCGGATCCGGTCGGCCTTGGCGTTGGCGTCGGCGACGATGTCCTCGGCCTGGCGCTGCGCCGTCTCCACGGTCTGCCGGGCCCGGCGCTCCGCGTCCGTCCGCAGCTTCTCCGCCTCCAGACGGAGCTGCTCCGCCCGGTGCTCGATCTCCGCGAGCCGCTTCTCCGCCTTCGCCTGACGCGACGCCAGGTCCCGCTCGGACTGCTCACGGCGCTTGGCGAGGTTCGTCTCGAAGTCCGCGGCGGCCTGGGCGGCCTTGGCGCGGGTCTCCTCGAAGAGCGCGTCCGCCTCCTCGCGCTTGGACTGGGCGTCCTTCTGCGCGTCGGTACGGAGCTGGGTGGCGTCGCCCTTCGCCTTCTCGACGATCCGGATGCCCTCCTCCTCCGCCTTCTCCTTGCGGTCGGCGGCGAACGACTCGGCGTCGTTGCGGACCTGCTGGGCGGCGGACTCGGCCAGCTCACGGTGCTGCTCGGCGGCGCGGCGCGCCTCCTCGCGCAGGTCCTTCGCCTCCTCCTCGGCGAGCCGGAGGATCTTCTCGACGCGCGCGCCGAGGCCGGCGTACGACGGCTCGGCGTCGCTGACCTGAGCCTGGGCGTTCTGCGTTTCGAGATGCAGCTCCTCGATGCGCTTTTCCAGAGAGGTGATCCGGGTCAGAGCACTATCACGGTCGGCGACGAGCTTGGTAATGCGGTCGTCCACCTGACCGCGGTCGTAACCACGCCGCACGAGCTCGAAGCCGAAGGGTGAGGATGTGTCGCTCATGGGGTTCCTGTCGAATGAGACCGGTGAGGTGATAGAGGGAATCCTAGGGGCCGAAGCGGTGTGTCATCGAGCGGATGCAGGTTTGATATAGAGAATGTGCAGTCTTTTGAGTGGCTAAGATCGTGAAGGCTTGCCACTCGAACGGGTAACACCCGCCGATGCGCCGGTCTTGACGGCCCCTCCGGAACCACCGCTCCGCGGATCGCCCGAACCGCCGCCCGGCTTCGGCACCTTGTCCCCGGCGGTCGGAGCCTCGAAGGTTTCCAGCGCCTCCAGGACGTTCTGCACCCGGGAGATCTCCGCCTGGATGTCCTCGCGCCGACGCTGGATCACATCCAGATCCCGCTTGCCGTCACCGACCAGCTTCCGCGCCTCCGACTCCGCTTCGGCCTTGACGGCCTCGCCCTCGCGGATCAGCGCCGCCTTCTTCTGCTCGGCCTCCTTGAGGAGACCCTCCGCCTTCTTCACGGCCGCGATCCGGACCCGGCTCGCCTCGGACGTCGCCTCCGAAAGCAGCTCCTCCGCCTTCTGCGCCGACTCGTTGCGCTGCTCGGTGGCCGCCTTCACCAGATGGTCCACGCGCTCGCCGGCCACCTTCATCTGCTCGGCCGTCTCCCGGCGGGCCCGCTCGTGCAGCTCCTCCACCTCGGACTCGGCCCGGACCCGCAGCTCCTCCGCCCGGTCCCTTATGGCCGTCGAGTCCCGGCGGGCACCCACCAGCAGCTCGTCCGCGTCCGCCCGGGCCCGCTCCACCAGCGAATTGCCCTCGACGGTGGCCTCGGTGACCAGCCGTTCGGCTTCCTTGCGGGCCGCGCCGACCATCGTGTCGGCCTGCTTCTCGGCCTCCAGGGCGGCGTGCAGCGCCTCCTCCTGGGCCTTGTTGACCAGCTGGTCGGCCTGCTCGGCCGCGTCCCGGCGGCGTTTGGCCGCCGCTTCGCGCGCCTCGTCGACCGTACGGTCCGCGGCCGCGCGGGCCTCGGACCGCATCCGCTCCGACGCCGCCTCCGCATTCGATTTGACCTGCTGCGCCTCGCCCCGGATCCGCTCGGCGGCCTGCTGCGCCGAGTTCACCGTCTCCGCGGCCTCGGCCCGCAGCCGCTCCGCGTCCCCGCGCGCCTCCGAAAGCAACTGGTCGGCCTGGGACGCCGCGTCCGCACGCCGCTTGTCGGCCGTACGGCGGGCGTCGTCGAGAACCTCCTGTGCCTCGGCGCGGATCCGGTCGCCCTCCGCCGCCGCCTCGCCGACCAGCCGGTCCGCCTGCGCCGCCGCCTCCGAGCGGATCCGGTTGGCGTCGTCACGGGCGTCCGCACGGGTCCTGGCCGCGTCCTGCTCGGCCGCCGCCACCGTGTCCGACGCCTCGGTACGCATCCGCTGCGCGTACTCCGCGGAATCCGTACGCACCTTGTCCGATTCGGCGATCGCCTCATTGACGGTCCGTTCGGCCAGCGCGTTCGCCGCCTCGGTCTCCGTCCGCGCACGCTCCCGCAACTGGGCCGCGTCCTCGGTGGCGCGCTCCAGCGCGGAGTGCGCGTCCGCCCGCAGCCGGTCGGACTCCTCCTGGGCCTCGGCCCGGGTCCGGCCCGCCGCGTGCTCGGCCGCCGACCGCAGCCCCGCGATCTCCTCCTCGGCCTGCTCGTGCAGCCCAGCGACGGAGTCCCGTACCTGCTTGGCGGTCTGCTCGGCCGCCGCCACCGCCTCCGTGGCCCGCCGGTCGGCGTCCTCCGTCAGCGCCTGCGCCTCGGACTGCGCCTCCTCGACCCGCTTGCGGGCCGCCGCCAGCAGCTCTTCGCTCTGCTCCCGGGCCCGGTCCCGCTCCCGGTCCGCCTCGGCCCGCGCCGACTCCAGGGTCTCCTCGGCCGCCCGGCGGCGCCGTCCGGCCTCCTCCTGAGCGGCCGCCAGCGCCTCCTGGGCCTCGGCACCCACCCGGTCGGCGGCGGCTGCCGCCTCGGCCCGCAGCCGGTCCGAGGTCTCCTGCGCCTCGGTCTTCAGCCGCTCCGCCTCGGCCGCCGCGTCCCCGCGCAGCCGTACCGCGATGTTCTCCGCCTCGGCCCGGGACGCCGAGGCGTCCGCGGCGGCCTCGTTGCGCAGCCGGTCCGCCTCCGCCTCGGACTGCTCCCGGAGGTTCCGGATCCGCTCCGCGGTCTCCGTGCGCAGCCGGTCGGACTCCTCCACCGCCTCGCGCCGCAGCCGCTCGCCCTCGGTCCTGGCGTCCGCCAGCGCGGTCTCCGCGGCCCCGACCCGGGCCTCCGCCTCGGAGTGGAGCCGCGCCAGGGACTCGGCGGCCTCCTCCTGACGGGCCGCCATCGTCCGCTCGGCGTCTTCGCGCAGCTCGTCCGCGGCCTGCTCGGCCGCCGCGCGCGCCGCGTCCGCCTGCTCCTCGGTCTCCACCCGGAGGCGCTCCGCCTCGGTACGGGTGCGCTCCAGGGTCTCCTCGGCCTGCCGGCGCAGCGTCGTCGCCCGCTCGATGGCTTCGGTACGGACCCGGTCGCTCTCGGCACCCGCGCTCGTCCGCAGCTCGTCGGCGTCCGACCGGGCCTTCGTCAGCAGCTCCTCGGCGGTCGACGCCGCCTCTTCGATCTGCTGTACGGCCTCGCGGCGGGCCTCGCCCCGGATCCGCTCGCCCTCGGCGACGGCCTCCGAGCGGAGCTGCTCCGCCTCGCCGCGCAGCCGCCGGGCCTCCTCCTGGAGCTCGACCGTCCGGGCCCGGTACTCCTTGGTGTCGTCCTTGGCGGCGCCCTTGATGTGATCGGCCTGGTCGGCGGCCTCACCGCGCAGCCGGTCCGCCTCGGTCTCGGCCTCGCGGCGGATCCGCTCGGCCTCCTCGGTCGCCTTGCGGGTGGTCTCCCGGGCGTCCTCCGACGCCTTGGTGAGCACCTCGTCCGCGTCCCGGGCCGCCTTGGCGATGGCCGCCGCGGAATCCTCGGCGGCGATCGTCTTCGCCTTCTCCGAGGCCTCGGCCAGCTGCTTCTCGGCCTCCGAACGGGCATCGGCGAGGACCTGCTCGGCCTCCGCCTTGACCGTCTCCGCCTCGCCGGTCGCCTCCGCCACCAGCCGGGCGATCTCCGCCTTCGCGGTACGGGTGCGCTGCTCGTTCACCGATTCCGCGGTGGTCTGCTGCCGGGCCGCCGCCTCCGTGGCCTGGGTGACCAGCCGCTCCGCCTCGGCCCGCGCCTCGCGGAGCCGCTCCTCGGCCTCCTGGAGCTTCTGCTCGGACGCCCGGGTCAGCTCCGCCGACTGCTGGCGGGCCTGCTCCGATTCGGCGGTGGCCCCGGAGCGCAGCCGCTCGGCGTGGCCGGTGGCCTCCTGCGCCTGGGTGGAGGCCGCGTTCAGCATCCGCTCGGCGTCCCGGCGGGCCCGGTGCAGCAGGGCCTCCGCCTCGCCGCGGGCCGACTCCGCCTCCGCGCCGACCCGGGAGCGGGTCTCTTCGGTGAGCCGTTTCGCCTCGGCCCTGGCCTGTCCGACGGCCTGCTCGGCCTCCGCGCGCGATTCGTCGAGGAGCCGGCGCGCCTGGGACTCCGTACGGGCCCGGAGCTGCTCGGCCCAGGCGACGTTCTCGTTGACGTGCGCCTCGACGGTCTGCCGGCGCTCGGCCAGCTCCTGGTCCAGCCGCTGGCGCCGCTGATTGGCCTCGGTGTGCAGCTCGGCCTGGAGCCGGGCCTGCTGCTCCGCGTGCTCCTGGAGGAGCCGCTGCGCCTGGGCCCGGATGTCCCGCAGTTCGCGCTCGGCGTCGGACCGCAACTGGTCGGCCTGCGCCTGGGCGTTCCGCAGCATCTGCTCGGCCTGGTAGCCGAGGTCGCCGTTGTCGTAGGCCGGACGGGTCGCGAGGGCCCGGCGCGCCTCGTGGAGCTTGGCGCGCAACACCTCGACCTGGTAACCGAGGTCCTCGGCGTGCTGGACGGCCTTCTCCCGCTCGGTCTTCAGCCGCTCCATCTCGGCTTCGAACCGAGAGAGGAGGTCGTCGTCAGCTCGGTGGCTCTCCTGGCGTTCGTAGCCCCGCACTACGCGGTCCCATCCGTCCCCTGGTCGCAACTGATCCCGCACAAGCACCGCTCGCCCTGCGAACGGCCCCCCGGGGAATGGTGACAGAACAATATGAGAGGACGCGTGGCGGCCCCGACCCGGCCCCGGCCCGGAACCGCCCACTCTACCGGGCCGGGAATCCCGAAGGTCAGTGCTCCGATGCAGAGGTGACGAGTTCGGTCAGAACGCCGTGGCAGTCCTTGGGGTGCAGGAAGGTGATCCGGGAGTCCATCGAACCGCGCCGGGGCTCGTCGTAGAGGACCCGTACCCCCTTCTCCCGGATCGCCTCCGAGTCGCCGTCGACATCGGCGGTGCCGAAGGCGATGTGGTGCACCCCCGGACCGTTCTTGGCCAGCCACTTCCCGACCGGGGAGTCCTCCCGGATCGGCTGGAGCAGCTGGAGGTAGGAGGCGCCGCCGTCGGAGGTCTCGTTGATCTTCAGCATGGCCTCGCGTACCCCCTGCTCCTCGTTGACCTCGGAGTGGAAGACCTCGAAGCCGTACGTGGACCGGTAGAACTCGACGGTCGCGTCCAGGTCGATACAGGCGATCCCGATGTGGTCGATGCGCGTCAGCATGGGAACAGTGGAGCGTCCGGGCCCCGGTTACGCAAGGTGCCCGCTGTCACACCGGGCGCACAGTGACCCGGGGGCGTACCGATCAGTACATTGAAGTAAACCCTCGTTCACTCCTCAGCGTCCGAGCTGGAAGGGGATCGTCACTCATGTCGTCTCTCGCTTCAGGAACGGCCCGCAGTAACGGAAACACCACGGTGATCGTCGCGGGCGCACGGACGCCCATGGGGCGGCTCCTCGGCTCGCTGAAGTCCTTCTCCGGGGCCGATCTCGGCGGTTTCGCCATCAAGGCCGCGCTCGACCGGGCGGGCATCGGCCCCGACCAGGTCCAGTACGTGATCATGGGCCAGGTGCTGGGGGCGGGGGCCGGACAGATCCCGGCGCGCCAGGCCGCGGTCAAGGCGGGCATCCCGATGAACGTACCGGCGCTCACGGTCAACAAGGTCTGTCTCTCCGGCCTCGACGCCATCGCCCTCGCCGACCAGCTGATCCGCGCCGGTGAGTTCGACATCGTCGTCGCGGGCGGCCAGGAGTCCATGACCAACGCCCCCCATCTGCTGCCCAAGAGCCGTGAGGGCTTCAAGTACGGCGCGGTCGGGATGCTGGACTCCATGGCCCACGACGGCCTCACCGACGCCTTCGAGAACATCGCCATGGGCGAGTCCACCGAGAAGCACAACACCCGGCTCGGCATCGGCCGCGCCGAACAGGACGCCTTCGCCGCCGCCTCCCACCAGCGGGCGGCCGCCGCGCAGAAGAACGGCCTCTTCGACGCGGAGATCACCCCGGTCGAGATCCCGCAGCGCAAGGGCGACCCGGTCGTCTTCGCCGCGGACGAGGGCATCAGGGGCGACACCACGGCGGAGAACCTGGCCCGGCTGCGGCCCGCGTTCGCCGCCGACGGCACCATCACCGCGGGCACGTCGTCGCAGATCTCCGACGGTGCCGCGGCCGTCGTCGTCATGAGCCGCGCCAAGGCCGAGGAGCTGGGCCTGGAGTGGCTCGCGGAGATCGGCGCGCACGGCAATGTCGCAGGACCCGACAACTCGCTGCAGTCCCAGCCGTCGAACGCGATCGCCCACGCGGTCGCCAAGGAGGGCATCTCCGTCGCCGACCTCGACCTCATCGAGATCAACGAGGCCTTCGCGGCGGTCGCCGTGCAGTCGATGAAGGACCTCGGCGTGTCCCCGGAAAGGGTGAACGTCAACGGCGGCGCGATCGCACTGGGCCACCCCATCGGCATGTCCGGCGCCCGGATCGCGCTCCACCTCGCGCTGGAGCTGCGCCGGCGCGGCGGCGGTACGGGCGCGGCCGCGCTGTGCGGCGGCGGCGGACAGGGCGACGCGCTGATTCTGCATGTACCGGGGAACGGCCCGGGGAAGTAGCCCCGGGTTACGCCCCCGGGCCATGCCCGGGGGCGTAACCGCCCGGGCCGTCCGGACCGGGCCGCGGCGGTGCAACAGGCGGAAGCGGCACGGGCCGCGTGTGCGGTGAGGAGCAGAGGCATGGTGGACGTCCCCGAACTGGTCGCCCGGGCACGGGAGGGGCAGCCGCGCGCCGTCGCGCGGCTGATCTCCCTGGTGGAGGGGGCGTCGCCGCAGCTGCGGGAGGTGATGGCGGCCCTGGCGCCGCTCACCGGCCGGGCGTATGTGGTCGGACTGACCGGCTCGCCCGGTGTCGGCAAGTCGACCACGACGTCCGCCCTGGTCGGCGCGTACCGCCGGGCGGGAAAACGGGTCGGGGTGCTGGCCGTCGACCCCTCGTCGCCGTTCTCCGGCGGTGCGCTCCTCGGGGACCGGGTACGGATGTCGGACCATGCCTCCGACCCCGGGGTCTACATCCGCTCCATGGCCACCCGCGGCCATCTCGGCGGCCTCGCCTGGGCCGCGCCGCAGGCGGTACGCGTCCTCGACGCGGCGGGCTGCGACGTGATCCTGGTCGAGACGGTCGGCGTCGGCCAGTCCGAGGTCGAGATCGCCGCCCAGGCCGATACCTCGGTGGTCCTGCTGGCGCCGGGGATGGGCGACGGCATCCAGGCCGCGAAGGCGGGAATCCTGGAGATCGGCGATGTGTACGTGGTCAACAAGGCCGACCGCGACGGTGCCGACGCGACCGCGCGCGAACTGAACCATATGCTCGGCCTCGGTGAGGCCAGAGCCCCCGGCGACTGGCGCCCGCCGATCGTGAAGACCGTGGCCGCCCGGGGCGAGGGCATCGACGAGGTCGTCGAGGCGCTGGAGAAGCACCGGGCCTGGACGGAGGAGCACGGCGTCCTCGCGGAACGCCGGCTGCGGAGGGCGGCGGGAGAGGTGGAGACCATTGCCCTCACCGCCCTCCGCGAACGCATCGCCGACGTCCACGGCGACCGCCTGGTGGGCACTCTGGCGGCGCGGGTGGTGGCGGGTGAGCTGGACGTCTACGCGGCGGCGGACGAACTCCGCGCGAGCCTGACGGAGGGTGAGTAGGGGCGCCCCCGGGGTGAAGGATCCCCCGGGGGCGGTCTGCGGTCACTGCTCAGGACCCGTCTGCCCCAAGACCCGGCGAGTGAGCCGAAGGGGCGCGGCGAGTTCTGGAGGGAGAACGCGCGGAGGCCGCGAGGAACGAGTGGCCGAGCACGATCGACTGAAGAACTCGGCTTAGACGCCATTTCAGTTGGCGTGATCTTGCGGCAGTCTGGGGTGATGGCTGCTGCGCTTGTCGAACGGTTGGCGCCTGAGGACTTGTGGGAGTTGTTCCAGCGGGTGGTGCCGCCGGCCCCGCAACGTCCGCAGGGTGGTGGGCATCGTCGTCGGGGGGATCGTGAGGTGCTGGCCGCGATCATCTTCGTGGCCACCTCGGGCTGTACCTGGAACCAGCTCCCGCCGGGCTTCGGGCTGTCAGGGGTGACGGCCTTCCGCCGGTTCGCCGAGTGGACCGAGGCCAGGGTGTGGGCCAAGCTCCACCGCCTGGTCCTGGACGAACTCGGCTCCCGAGGCGACCTGGACTGGTCGCGGTGCGCGATCGACTCCGTCAGCGTCCGGGCTCTCAAAGGGGGCGGCTGACAGGACCGAATCCGACCGACCGTGGCAAGAACGGATCGAAAATCCACCTCATCGTCGACCGCCGGGGCCTGCCCCTTTCGGTCGGCATCTCGGCCGCCAACCTCCACGACAGCCAGGCCCTCATCCCGCTGGTCTGCGGCATCCCGCCCATCCGCTCACGTCGCGGCCCGCGACGTCGCCGACCCGGCAAGCTGCATGGCGACAAGGGATACGACTACCGCCACCTGCGGCGATGGCTCGCCTCCCGAGGCATCCGGCACCGTCTTGCCCGTAAGGGCGTCGAGTCATCCCGGCGCCTGGGCCGTCATCGCTGGGTCGTGGAGCGGACCGTGTCGTGGCTGTCCGGATGCCGACGCCTCCACCGCCGCTATGAGCGCAAGCCGGAACACTTCCTCGCCTTCACTGCCATCGCCGCGACCCTCATATGTCATCGCAGACTCACCAAGTGAAATGGCGTCTTAAGCGCCCCGGAGGCGAACCGAGCCCTAAGAAACAGCCTTGCCCGTGGTGGCGTCGACGTCGATGTCGTACCACTTGCCGTCGTTGCCCTTGATGTCGATCTCCCAGCGGGCGTCGTCGAACTCGACGTCCGTGACGGTGCCCGGGTGCAGCTTCAGGGCCGCGGCCTGCGCCTCGGCGGACGTGGTCTTCGCGGCGGCGGCGGCCGCGGCGTCGTCCCGGTCGTCCTGCTTGTCCGTGTCGTCGCGGTCGTCCCGGGCCTCGTCCTGCTCGTCCCGGTCGTCGCGGTCTTCACCGGCGTCGTCGCGGTCGTCGCGGTCGTCGCCGGTCTCCACTCGCACGGATCCGTTCTGCGCATCCACCCGGACCTCGCGCTCCGTGCCCTCGGAGGTGCGGATGTCGATCTCCCAGTCGCCCTTGCCGTCGTCGTCGCGGTCGGCGGACTCCACCGTGCCCGGCACCTTCGCCAGCGCGGCGTCGGTCGCCTCGGTCAGGGTGACCTTCGCGGCGGGCGGGGTGCGGTCGTCGTCGGAACCGGTTGCGGCGAACGCGGTCAGGGTGCCGCCGGCCATCAGGGCGGCGACGGCGGTGGCGATGACGATCTTGCGCTTCATGAGTGGGGATTCCCGTCGTTGGGTCGTTAACCGGACGACCACCAATCTGGCCGGGTGACCCTGAACGCCGCCTGAAGCCACCTGAAGGCTTCTTCAGGTCGGGTTTGCGACCCTGAGGGCATGCGTCTGCTGATCGTTGAGGACGAGAAGCGCCTCGCGCTCTCCCTCGCCAAGGGACTGACCGCCGAGGGCTATGCCGTGGACGTGGTCCACGACGGTCTCGAAGGGCTCCACCGTGCCGCCGAGGGCGACTACGACCTGCTGCTCCTCGACATCATGCTGCCCGGGATGAACGGCTACCGGATCTGCGCCGCCCTGCGCGCCGCCGGGAACGACGTACCGATCCTGATGCTGACCGCGAAGGACGGCGAGTACGACGAGGCCGAGGGCCTCGACACCGGCGCCGACGACTATCTGACCAAGCCGTTCTCGTACGTCGTGCTGATCGCCCGGATCAAGGCGCTGCTGCGCCGCCGTGGCCGCGGCGCCGGGGCGTCCCCCACCCTCACCGTCGGCGATCTGCGGGTGGAGACCGCGGCCCGCCGGGTCTTCCGCGCGGAGCGGGAGATCACCCTCACGGCGAAGGAGTTCGCCGTCCTGGAGCAGCTCGCGGTCCGCGCCGGGGAGGTCGTCAGCAAGGCGCAGATTCTGGAGCACGTCTGGGACTTCGCCTACGACGGCGACCCCAACATCATCGAGGTCTACATCAGCGCGCTCCGCCGGAAACTGGGCGCCGAGTGCATCCAGACCGTGCGCGGCGCGGGCTACCGTCTGGTGGCCGGGCGATGAGATCCGTACGGGCCAAGGCCGCGCTGGGAGCCACCGCTGTCGTCGCCGTCGCCCTGGTGGTCGCCGGATTCTCGGTGCTGCTGGTGCTGCGGGCGTACCTGACCGACCAGGCCGAACTCCAGGCCGAGGTCACCGCCCGCGAGGTCGCCTCGCAGATCGCCCGGGAGGCGGGGGACGGGCCGATCTCGGTCACCTCCCCGGAGGACCGCCCGGTCCAGGTCGTCGACGAGGACGGGAAGACCGTCGCCGTCAGCAAGGACCTGGAGAAGATCTCCGGTACCGGCAGTACGGGGGTGAAGCCCGAGCCGCTGCCCACCGGCGAGGACGAGCCGGACCGGGACCAGGAGGACGACGATCCCGAGCGCGGCCAGGTGTCGGGGAAGGAGCCGCGGTTCAGCCGGGGCGAGGCGACCGTCGACGGCGAGAGCGCCGAGTACCGTTTCGCGGCCGTGGAGGCGACCACCGGCGGCGGTCTGACCGTGACCGTCTACGCGGGCGCCCCGCTCGCCGTGGAGCAGCACGCGGTGGAGTCGGTACGGGAGGCGATGCTCGCCGGGCTGCCGGTGCTGCTGGTGGTGGTCGGCGGGGTGACCTGGCTGGTGACCCGGCGGGCGCTGAAGCCGGTCGAGGACATCCGGGCCGAGATGGCCGAGATCACCGCGTCCGAGGATCTGTCCCGGCGGGTGCCGGAGCCCGGCACCCGGGACGAGGTGGCCCGGCTGGCCCGGACCACCAACGAGACCCTCGCGGCGCTGGAGGCGTCCGTGGAGCGGCAGCGCCGGTTCGTCGCGGACGCCTCGCACGAGCTGCGCAGCCCGATCGCCTCCCTGCGGACCCAGCTCGAAGTGGGCGAGGCCCATCCCGAGCTGCTGGACGTGCCGGGCGCGGTGGCCGACACCGTACGGCTGCAGCAGCTCGCGGCCGATCTGCTGCTGCTGGCCCGGCTGGACGCGGGGGAGCGGCCCGGCCGGGCGGTGGTGGATCTGTCTGCGCTGGTGCGCGAGCAGGTGTCGCAGCGGGGCGGTGCCGGGCGGGTGCCGGTCGTGGTGACCGCCGCGGACGGGGTGGAGGTGCTCGGCTCGGCGGGGCAGCTCGACCGGGTGCTGGGCAATCTGCTGGACAACGCGGAGCGGCATGCGGCGGGTGAGGTGACCGTGTCCGTCACGCGGGAGGGCGGGGCCGCGGTGCTCGCGGTCGGCGACGACGGATCCGGGGTGCCGGACGCCGAGCGGGAGCGGATCTTCGAGCGGTTCGTCCGGCTCGACGACGCCCGCTCCCGGGACGAGGGCGGCGCCGGGCTGGGGCTGGCCATCGCCCGGGACGTGGCGGAGCGCCACGGCGGGACGCTGACGGTGGGGGAGTCGCGGGCGGGCGGTGCGCTCTTCGTGCTGAGGCTGCCCGCGGAGTGATGCCGGTGCCGGTGCTCGTGCCGGCCGGGGACTCAGACTTTGCCGCGCCGGCCGCGCAGATGCTCGGCCACCGGGGTCAGGGATTCCCGCAGATCGGCCAGGGCCTCCGGGGCCATCAGGTCGATGAAGTGCCGGCGCACGGACGCCACGTGGTGCGGTGCGACCCGCCGCATCGTCTCCATGCCCGCGTCGGTGAGGACCGCGTACAGTCCGCGCCGGTCCGATTCGCAGTTCTCCCGGCGGACCAGTCCCGCGGTCTCCATCCGGGTGATCTGGTGGGAGAGCCGGCTCTTGGACTGCAGGGTCGCGGCGGCCAGGTCGCTCATCCGCAGCCGCAGGTCGGGCGATTCGGAGAGGTTGACCAGGATCTCGTAGTCGTTGTTCGTCAGCCCGAACGGCTGGAGGTCCTTCTCCAGCTGGTGCATCAGCAGCCGGCTGACGTCGAGGTGCGTGCGCCAGGTGAACTGTTCGTCCTCGGTGAGCCAGCGAGTGGCCGTCTCGGTCTCGGTCTCCATAGAAGGATTCTACCTAAAAAAGTTGAAAAGCGGACTATTTTTGGCGGGCGCGTTCACGAGACCCGCAGCGCACGCGCGATACGCCCCTCACGGGCCCCGGCATCCCGGCCGGTACCGCACCGCCACTGTGACCACCCGTGTGACTGCGCAGTGTACGCAGCGTGCAAGGGGCGCGGACGTCCCGCGGCGTACGCGCCCTGCCCGGCCGGGGGCCGCTCAGAGGCCGAAACGGCGCTGGAGATCACCCAGCTGACCGGGCAGCCGGGGCGCCGAGCCGTGCTGCCCCTGGCCCCCGCCGTGACCGCCCGGCACCCCCGCCTGCGCCGGAGGCGCCCCCGTCGCGGTCTCCGGCAGCAGCGTCTCCGTCGACTGGAGCAGCACCGTCCCGGCGCCAGCGAACTCGAACTGGTGCTCCTCGCCCGACGCCCCGCCGATCCCGGTGAGCGCCCGCAGCCCGCCCATCACCCCGGTCATATAGCCGTGGTCGTAGTGGTGGCAGGGCGAAGGGCAGTCGGCCCAGCCCACCAGCGCCTGGGGATCGACCCGCAGCGGCGGCTCCATGAAGACCACCGGACCGTTGGAGGCGGCCACGAACTTCCCCGTACCGATCAGGGTGAGGAAGCCCGGCACGATCGACTGCTTCAGCGCCAGGGACGGCTGGTACGCCAGCAGGTTCCCGGCCCGGATCGTCAGATTGCCGTCGTCCAGGTCGAAGGAGTTGACGTCGAAGGCCCGGTCGGCCAGCAGCATCTTGCCGCTGCCCTCCGCCACCACCCAGTCCGAGGCGTGCAGCGGCGAGTGGAAGGAGGTCCGCAGCAGCCGGTCGAGCCGCCCGTGGCCGATGCCGTTGAAGTCGATCCGTCCGTAATAGGCGATCATCTTCCCCTTCTGCAGGAACCACTGGCTCCCCTTGAGCTCCACGCAGAAGGTGTACGCATTGACGTTGTCGTCGCCGGGGAGGGTGGTGGGGTCGTGCACCACGGGACGGTCGCCGGAACCGGTCACAGCTTCTCCTCCGATGCCTGGACGAGCACCGCGCCCCGCCCGCTCAGCTCCAGCTGGAACGCCTCACCCGAACCGCGCCCCACCATGTCGCGCCAGCCCAGCGCGGTGGAGAGCTTGTTCTGTACGTCGCCGTGGTGGGCCACGTACGCCTGCGGGTCGACATGGACCGGGCGGCCCGGCACGATCGGCAGTTCGATCACCCCGCCGTGGGCCATCACCGCGACCGAGCCGTGGCCGCGGAGCGTGGTGGTGAACAGCCCCTGGCCGGTCACCTGGCCGCGGACCATGCCCATGACGCCGCCCTGGGCGCCGAGGAACACCGTGCCCTGCTCCAGGGTCCCGTCGAAGGCGAGCAGCCGGTCCGCCTCGACATAGAGGGTGTCGCCGGTCAGCTCCACCACCTGGATGTGGTGGCCGCCGTGCCCGAACATCACCGTCCCGCTGCCCTCGACCTTCATCAGCGGGGTGGCCTCGCCCGCCACCCGGCGGCCGATCATGCCGCCGATACCACCGCTGCCGCCGGTCGTACTCGGGGTGAAGCCGACCTCGCCGCGGTACGCGATCATGGCGCCGCGCTGGCTGTAGAGCCGCTGCCCCGGGGCGAGGGTCGCCTCGACCATCTTGGAGTTGATCTCCCGGAAGCCCACTAGACCTCGCCGCCGATCGTGTTCCGCTCACTGGGCTGCACATAGACCAGGCCGTCGCCCTCGAAGCGGATCTGGAAGGCCTCGCCTCCGCCCTCGCCGACGAGGGTGCGGAAGGTGACGCCCGACTGGAAGTTCTGGCGCAGATCGCCCTGGTGGGCGACGTAGGCGCCGGGGTCGACGGAGAGGGGGTACTGCGGGGTGACCCGGAGCACCACCGCCGTGCCGTCCGACATGATCGCGGCCCGGCCGGTGCCCTCGACCGTGGTGGTGAAGAGTCCGTTGCCGCTCGCCCCGCCGCGCAGCCCGGTGAAGCTCGTCCCGGTGCGCAGCCCGCCGTCCGCCGCGAGGAGGTTGCTCGACTCGACGTACAGCTTCTCGCCGTTCAGGGCGACCAGGCTGATCTCCGACGCCCGGTCGGCGAAGAAGCAGGTGCCCTCGCCCTTCACCTCCATCAGGGTCATCTGCTCGCCGGTGAGCCTGCGGGTCACCATGCCGCGGATGCCCTCACCGCCCCCGGACAGCTTCTTGAAGGCCATCCGGCCGTCGTACGCGACCATCGACCCGTTCTTCACTTTGACGGCGTCGCCGGCCAGATCGACCGCGAGCACTTTGCTCCCCTGGAGCCGGAAGGTTGCCACCAGGCGACGGTAACCGGCGCCGGCGGGCGGACAACAGGCCCCTGGGAACGATGCCCGCCGCACCGACCCCCGCACCGACCCCCACCCCGACCCCCACCCCGGACAAAGGCTCGGCAAAAGCGGCTGTCAGAATGGGGCCTGCGCTTGTGAGCGCGTTCACAAGATCGTCTCCCCGCAAAGGTGCACCCGCCGTGGACATCAAGACCGCCTCCGCCCTCCACCGCCTCCGGCTGATCTCGGCGCCCGAGGGCGCCTCCTTCGTCCTGCTGATCATCGCGTCGGTGCTCAAGCGCACGACGGACTTCAACGCGGTGCCCGCGCTCGGCATGATCCACGGCATTCTGTTCATCATCTACGTCCTGTTCTGGGCCGACGCCTGGAACCGGACCCGCTGGGAGTTCAAGACCGCGGCGCTCTACTTCGTGCTGGCCGTCGTCCCGCTCGGCGGTTTCGTCGCGGAGCGCAAGCTGAAGCGTTCGGCGGAGGACGCGGTGATCGCCTCCCGCGCCCGCCGCGAAGGCGTGGTCGACACCGTCTGAGACGGCCGGCCCGGGCCGTCCTCCGCGTTCGGTACGCGGAGGGCGGCCCTTCCGTGTTTCCGGGGACCGGCCCGTCCGGGACCGCCGTTCGAAGGGCGAGACGGGACGGACGCCGCCCTGACCAGTCGGTAGGGTCGGGGCCGTGTCCAAGCCGCTCAGCCTCTCCTTCGACCCCATCGCCCGCGCCGACGAGCTGTGGCGGCAGCGCTGGGGCCCGGTGCCGTCCATGGCGGCGATCACGTCGATCATGCGGGCGCACCAGATCCTGCTCGCCGAGGTCGACGCCGTGGTCAAGCCGTACGGACTGACCTTCGCCCGCTACGAGGCGCTGGTGCTGCTCACTTTCTCCAAGGCCGGGGAGCTGCCGATGTCCAAGATCGGCGAGCGGCTGATGGTCCACCCCACCTCCGTGACCAACACCGTGGACCGGCTGGTCAGATCGGGTCTGGTGGCCAAGCGTCCCAATCCGAACGACGGGCGCGGCACCCTCGCCTCCATCACCCCCAAGGGCCGGGACGTCGTCGAGGCGGCCACCCGGGACCTGATGGCGATGGACTTCGGGCTCGGCGCGTACGACGCCGAGGAGTGCGCCGAGATCTTCGCGATGCTGCGCCCGCTGCGGGTGGCGGCCGAAGATTTCGACGAGGAGTGACGAGGAGTGACGAGGGGGGCGCCCTTGCGGCGGAGGGGGCTGGACACCCCGCCCGCAGGGTGGTATCCGCGCCCGGATAGGCTCGGCGCCATGAAACAAACCGTGCTGACCCGCTACCGGGTGATGGCGTACATCACCGCCGTCTGGCTGCTGGTGTTCACCGGCGCCATCGTGCTGAAGTACGGCTTCAGCACCGGCGACACCATGGTGATCTCGCAGATCCACGGCATTCTCTTCATCGTGTACGTGATCTTCGCCTTCGATCTGGGCTCCAAGGCGAAGTGGGGCTTCGGCAAGCTGCTCTGGGTGCTGGTGGTCGGCTGCATTCCGGTGGCCTCCTTCTTCGTCGAGCCGAAGATCACCAGGGAGACCCGGGCGCTGATCGACGGCCCGGCCCCGCAGCCCGTCAAGGCGTAAGGCCTCCGCCGCTTCCGCCGGGGGCCGGATTCACCCGGACGCCGCACGTTTCATCCGTGCGGCGTCGGCTCATCGACTTTTACTAGGACGTCCTAGTAAATTGGAAGCATGGACGCTCACGCGATCGAGGAGGGCCGCCGGCGCTGGCAGGCCCGCTACGACAAGGCCCGCAAGCGCGACGCGGACTTCACCACGCTCTCCGGGGATCCGGTCGAGCCGGTCTACGGGCCCCGGCCCGGCGACGCCTACGAGGGATTCGAGCGGATCGGCTGGCCCGGCGAGTACCCCTTCACCCGGGGGCTCCACCCGACCGGCTATCGCGGCCGGACCTGGACCATCCGCCAGTTCGCGGGCTTCGGCAACGCCGAGCAGACCAATGAGCGCTACAAGATGATCCTGGCCGCGGGCGGCGGCGGGCTCTCCGTGGCGTTCGACATGCCCACCCTGATGGGCCGGGACTCCGACGATCCGCGCTCCCTCGGCGAGGTCGGCCACTGCGGGGTCGCGATCGACTCGGCCGCCGATATGGAAGTCCTCTTCCAGGACATCCCGCTCGGTGATGTGACGACGTCGATGACGATCAGCGGGCCCGCGGTCCCCGTCTTCTGCATGTACCTGGTCGCCGCGGAGCGTCAGGGCGTCGATCCCGCCGTACTGAACGGCACCCTCCAGACCGATATCTTCAAGGAGTACATCGCCCAGAAGGAGTGGCTCTTCCAGCCCGAGCCGCATCTGCGGCTGATCGGCGATCTGATGGAGCACTGCGCGGCCGGTATCCCCGCGTACAAGCCGCTCTCGGTCTCCGGCTACCACATCCGCGAGGCCGGGGCGACGGCCGCACAGGAGCTGGCGTACACCCTCGCCGACGGCTTCGGCTACGTCGAGCTGGGGCTCAGCCGCGGCCTCGACGTGGACACGTTCGCACCCGGGCTCTCCTTCTTCTTCGACGCCCACCTCGACTTCTTCGAGGAGATCGCCAAGTTCCGGGCGGCCCGGCGGATCTGGGCGCGCTGGCTGCGCGACGTCTACGGCGCCCGGAGCGACAAGGCGCAGTGGCTGCGCTTCCACACCCAGACCGCGGGTGTCTCGCTGACCGCGCAGCAGCCGTACAACAACGTCGTACGGACCGCGGTCGAGGCGCTGTCGGCGGTCCTCGGCGGCACCCAGTCCCTGCACACCAACGCCCTCGACGAGACCCTCGCCCTGCCCAGCGCGCAGGCGGCGGAGATCGCCCTGCGCACCCAGCAGGTGCTCATGGAGGAGACGGGGGTCGCCAATGTCGCCGATCCGCTCGGCGGCTCCTGGTACGTGGAGCAGCTCACCGACCGCATCGAGGCCGACGCGGAGAAGATCTTCGAGCAGATCAGGGAGCGGGGCCGCCGGGCCCACCCCGACGGACGGCATCCGATCGGGCCGATGACCTCGGGCATCCTGCGGGGCATCGAGGACGGCTGGTTCACCGGGGAGATCGCGGAATCCGCCTTCCGCTACCAGCGGGCGCTGGAGAAGGGCGAGAAGCGGGTCGTCGGCGTCAATGTGCACCACGGTTCGGTCACCGGCGATCTGGAGATCCTGCGGGTCGGCCACGAGGTGGAGCGGGACCAGGTACGGATCCTGGCCGACCGGAGGGCCGGACGGAACGACGCCCGGGTGCGGTCCGCGATCGGGGCGATGCTGACCGCGGCCCGCGACGGATCGAACATGATCGGCCCGATGCTGGACGCGGTACGGGCGGAGGCGACGCTCGGCGAGATCTGCGACGCCCTGCGGGACGAGTGGGGTACGTACACGGAGCCGCCGGGCTTCTGAGAGGCGGTACGACCCGGGCCCGGCCCCATGGCAGCTGCAGCCGCAGAGCCGTACGGTACGGCCGGTCCGGGCCCGCTCCGGGCGGCCGCGGGCGCCCCCGGTGGTCCGCGCACCGTGCATTTCGGGCCGTGCTTTTCACTTGCGCGGGCCGAGGGGGGAGGATGTACCCATGCAGCCTAGGAACATGTCCATGAGCGGTGTCGTCGACCTCGCCGCAGTGAAGGCGGCCGGTGAGGCCAAGGTCAAGGCGGAGCAGGCCCGTGCCGAGGCCGCACGCCAGGGCGGCGGCGCGGCCGTCGCCCCCTCCAGTCTGGTGATCGACGTCGACGAGGCGGGCTTCGAGCAGGAAGTCCTCCAGCGGTCGGCCGAGGTCCCGGTCGTCCTCGACTTCTGGGCCGAGTGGTGCCAGCCCTGCAAGCAGCTCGGCCCCCTCCTGGAGAAGCTGGCCCTGGAGTACAACGGCCGGTTCGTGCTCGCCAAGATCGACGTCGACGCCAACCAGCTGCTGATGCAGCAGTTCGGTATCCAGGGCATCCCGGCGGTCTTCGCCGTGGTCGCGGGCCAGGCGCTGCCGCTCTTCCAGGGCGCCGCCCCGGAGCAGCAGATCCGGGCCACCCTGGACCAGCTGATCGAGGTCGCCGAGCAGCGCTTCGGTCTGACCGGAATCGCCGTCGACGCGGACGCCGAAGACGCCCCCGCCGAGGAGCAGGCGGCGCCGCCCGGACCGTACGACGCCCTGCTGGCGGCGGCCGTCGACGCACTGGACGCGGGTGACTTCGCGGGCGCGGTGCGGGCCTACCAGAACGTCCTCTCGGACGACCCCGGCAATACGGAGGCCAAGCTCGGGCTCGCGCAGGCGGATCTGCTGGGCCGGGTGAAGGACCTGAACCCGCAGCGGGTGCGCGAGGAAGCCGCGGCCCGGCCCGAGGACGTCACCGCCCAGATCGCGGCGGCCGATCTGGACCTCGTCGGCGGCCATGTCGAGGACGCCTTCGGCCGGCTCGTCGAGACGGTCCGGCGGACCCGCGGCGAGGAGCGGGACGCGGCCCGGCTGCGGCTGCTGGAGCTGTTCGAAGTGGTCGGCGGGGACGACCCCCGGGTCACGGCGGCGCGCTCGGCGCTGGCGCGCGCCCTCTACTGACGTACCGTCATGGCCCGTTGCGGGCCGGGGTGAACGGCGGCGGTACGGGATCACGTACCGTCGCCGTTTTGGCAGCGCGGTGACAAAGGACCGCCGCACTTTACTAAAACTTGGCAAAGGCGACTGCTGTTACTCGCAGTAAACCGGCTGTGGCCCTCCGCCCGGTTTTCTCCTTCTTTCGCCCGGTCCGGCGCCCGGGGCCGCCCCACCCTGTGTCGCCGCACAGCACGCTGAGGTGTCGTTGTGGCCATCGGTTGGTTACTAGTCGGTAACGACCCCCCTTGTGTCAAGGCGTGGAATGCACGACGATCGGCCACGCTCGGTCCACTACCGCACCGTGCCTCCGTGCCCGCGGTAGCTGGGTCCCCACCGGGCCGGCCGGCGGCGCGCCGGACGAGGACAGGGGGGTTCCCGTCGTACGCCGGGGCCTGTCCGACCCGAGGCCGCAACCGATCCGTCGGACGCGGCAGCGGTTGTCGCTCGGGGGTGATCGCCGGTGGTCCGGACGCGGTACGCGCCCGGCGGCGCGGGCGCTCTCCTTCCCGAGGACGTAGCACTTCTCCCATCTCCGGACGGGCGTTCGGCGCCGTGCCGGAGGTGGTACGTCCGAGAAGGAGGAACAGTCATGGAGTCTGTGGCTCGTGGCGGAACCAGATGGAAGCGGTTCGCCATAGTCATGGTGCCGAGTGTGGCCGCGACGGCCGCGATCGGTGTCGGCCTGGCACAGGGGGCGCTCGCGGCGTCCTTCGCGGTGTCGGGCCAGGAGTTCAAGGTCAGTGCCGCTTCCCTCGACGGTCAGGGGTTCGCTCAGTACGGCGGAGTCGTCGACGGGTATGTGGAGCTGGAGGGGGACCGGAAGGTCAAGCGTCCGGTGATGATCTCCACCTTCAAGTCCGCGACCATCGAGGACATGTGCCAGTCGGTGGTCCTGGACCTGCCGTTCCTGGGGGCGTTCACCCTCCGGCTGGACGCGGGAGGCCCCGGCTCGTCGGTCACGGCCCAGAACCTCTATCTGGACGTGTCCGAGCTCAGGGCCAAGGTCGCCCAGTTCGGCAATATCGACATCGGTATCGCGGCCCGGCACACGGACCAGGGCGAGCCGGGGGGCAAGGGTCCCGTCGTCAAGGACAACATCAGCCCCAACGGGTTCGCCCAGCAGGCCGATGAGGCGTATCTGACCGAGGTGGAGCAGAAGACGTGGTCCACCACGGCCGGCACCTTCACGCTCGGTGGTCTGAGCATGAAGCTGAAGAAGGGATCCGGCAACGGCAACGAGTGCTTCACGGGCTAGGACCTCGTCTTCCGGGTCGGCCGGACCGGCACGATCCGGAAGCGAGGGCCCGGTGTCCGGGCGGGTGGTGACACCGGTGCGGCTGTGACCGCCCGCCGAACTCTCCACTCAGTAACACCAGTTCCAGGGAGCTGTTTTCCATGAGCGCCGACTCCATGGCCACCGGGCAGAACGAACACGTCCTCCGCGTCCTTCTGCGGCGGTTCCGTAACTGGCGGTGGCAGCGGCCGTTCTGGGCGGGGCTGTTCACCATGCTCGGCGGCGTTCCGATCGCCTACTTCCCCTATGCCACCCTGAGCGTGGGGAACGTCACGCTGTCCATGTCGACCACGGCGGGCGCCGGATCCCTGATCATCGGCGTGCTGCTGGTCACCCTGGGCTTCACGATGTGGTTCCACCACATCGTCCGGGTGTTCGCCGGTATCGCCGCGATCCTGCTGGCCCTGATCTCCATCCCGGTCGCCAACCTCGGCGGCTTCGGCATGGGTTTCCTGCTCGCGCTGGTGGGCGGTGCGCTCTCCGTCGCGTGGGCGCCGGGCGAGCCCGTCCTCCCGGCGGCCGTCCCACCCCACACCGCGGGGGAGGTTCCAGCACCCCCCGCCGTATCCGTACCGCCGCAAGCGGGCCCCCCGGTGCCGCCCGCGGGTCCGGCCGTCCCGGCCGGGCAGTCCGAGATCTCCCGGGAGGCCGTCGCCACCGAACCGGACGGCGGGAGGAACAGTGCAGGGTGATGTCGTGCCGCCGGACCCGGCCGCGGCGGGCGGGGGGCGCGGCAGGAGGGGGCCGCGGCACGCGGCTCCCCGTAAATCACTGCTGAGCAAGCTCCAGCGGCCCGCGGGCAAGGCGATAGCCCTGGCCGCGATGCCGACCGCGGTGCTCGTGGGGATGGGGTTCACCCCCCGCCTCGCCCTCGCGGAGAGCAAGGACATACCGTTCGCCCCCGGCCCGTGTGTGACCCGGTCCGACGAGGCCCCGGCCGGGGAACCGCCCGCTCCGAAGCCGTCGGAGACCGCGAAGCCTCCCGAGCGGACGGAGCCGGCCGACCCGCCTCCGCCCTCCCGGCCCCCGGTCCCGCAGCCCGATGCGTCCGAGGAAGCGGGGGAGTCCGGGGAGAACGACGAGGCGCCGGAGCGGGAGACTTCGGAGGAGCACGGGGAGCCGGGCGAACTGCCGTCCGCGCAGGAGGCGGCGGAGGGGCGGCGGCCCAAGGCCCGTGAGCCCGCTGCCCCGGCTGCCGCACCGGGCACCGTCGGGGCGAGCCCCGCCGCGAGCCGTGACCCATGGGATCCGCTGGGTCTCGGCGACGCTCTCAAGGATCTCTTCGGCCTTCCCGACGGGAAGAAGCCGCCCACGACCGCACCGCCTACCGGCCCCCCGGGCACCACCCCGCCCGCACCTCCCTCGACGGCCGAACCGCCGGGGAAGCCGGGTAAAGCAGGCAAGCCGGGCAAGCCGGGTGAGCCGGGGAACGGGCAGGGGAAGACCCCGCCGTCCACCGGTTCGGGAAAGCAGCCCGCGGCCCGGCCGGACGGCGGCGCCGCGGACCGTACGAAAGAGGCCGTCGCGGA
Organism: Streptomyces tsukubensis; assembly: GCF_003932715.1. Classification (NCBI taxonomy): domain Bacteria; kingdom Bacillati; phylum Actinomycetota; class Actinomycetes; order Kitasatosporales; family Streptomycetaceae; genus Streptomyces; species Streptomyces tsukubensis. The sequence continues at coordinate 5,665,988 of NZ_CP020700.1, forward strand.
CGCGGCTGCCCGGGCCGGGGCCGAGGTGGCGGAGCTCGACGAGAGCGCCAAGGGCCTCGAACCCCGGAAGGACGAGGACATCCCCGAGGGCGCCAAACCGCGCATTCCGTGCGCCACCCCGGATCCGGAGGCGCTCGCCGCCGCGGAGGAGGAGCCGGGCATACCGGCGGTCCCCGACGATCCGTGGATCCTGAAGAGCTCGGCGCTCACCCTCAAGGGCCTCAAGTACCACGGCATCGTCGAGGTCCGCACCGGCGGCGGGGAGCTGAAGCCCGTCCTGAAGTTCACGGCGAAGGCCGTGGACATCAGGGACCTCCACCAGCTCGCGGTCGGCCCGCTGGGGCGGACCATGCACGTCGAGGCGCGCAAGGGCTCCGTATCGACGATCACCGAAGGCCCGGTGACCATGTACACGGAGGAGCTGAAGGGCAACCTCTTCGGCATCTTCCCGGTGACCTTCGGCCCCGGGACGCCCCCGCCGCTCGATGTGCCGTACGCCGTCTTCACCGATGTGACGGTGAAACAGGCCGGCCAGTTCGGCGGCAGACTGACCGTTCCCGGTCTGCACAACTACCTCACGGACGGTCAGGCGTCCTGGTAGGCACGGGATACTTCCCGGCTCCCGGGTGACAGGCCCGGAGCCGGATGCACCACGGGCAGGCCGTGGGCCGTTTCAGGTGCGGTCCACGGTCTGCCCGTTTCGGTGTGCAGATGTGTGCAGGTGTGTGCAGGTGGGTGCGGCTCTGCTCAGGCCTGGGAGCCCAGGTGGTGCACCCGCACCATGTTGGTGGTGCCCGGGACACCCGGCGGGGAACCGGCCGTGATGATCATGATGTCGCCGGCGTTGTGGCGCTGGAGCTTCAGCAGCTCGGCGTCGACCAGATCGACCATCGCGTCGGTGTTGTCGACGTGCGGCACCACGAAGGACTCGATGCCCCAGCTCAGGGTGAGCTGGTTGCGGGTCGACTCCTCGGTGGTGAAGGCGAGGATCGGCTGGCAGACCCGGTAGCGCGAGAGCCGGCGGGCGGTGTCGCCGGACTGGGTGAAGGCCACCAGGGCCTTGCCGTCCAGGAAGTCCGCGATCTCGCAGGCCGCGCGGGCGACGGAACCGCCCTGGGTACGGGGCTTCTTGCCGGGGACCAGCGGCTGCAGGCCCTTCGAGAGCAGCTCCTCCTCCGCCGCGACCACGATGCGGGACATCGTCTTCACGGTCTCCAGCGGATAGGCGCCCACCGAGGACTCCGCCGAGAGCATGACCGCGTCCGCGCCGTCGAGGATCGCATTGGCGACGTCGGAGGCCTCGGCGCGGGTCGGACGGGAGTTGGTGATCATCGACTCCATCATCTGGGTCGCGACGATCACCGGCTTGGCGTTGCGGCGGCAGAGCTCGATCAGCCGCTTCTGGACCATCGGGACCTTTTCGAGCGGATACTCGACGGCCAGGTCGCCGCGGGCCACCATCACACCGTCGAACGCCATCACGACGGCTTCCATGTTCTCGACGGCCTGCGGCTTCTCCACCTTGGCGATGACGGGGACCCGGCGGCCCACCTCGTCCATCACCTTGTGGACGTCCTTGACGTCCTCGGCGTCCCGGACGAAGGAGAGGGCGACCAGATCGCAGCCCATCCGCAGGGCGAAGCGCAGGTCCTCGACGTCCTTCTCGGACAGGGCGGGGACGTTCACCGCGGCACCGGGGAGGTTGATGCCCTTGTGGTCGGAGATGACGCCGCCCTCGACGACGATCGTCTTCACCCGCTGCCCGTCGACCTCGACGACCCGCAGTTCGACGTTGCCGTCGTTGATCAGGACCTGGTCGCCCTTGGAGACGTCCCCGGGCAGGCCCTTGTAGGTGGTGCCGCAGATGGTCTTGTCGCCGGGCACGTCCTCGGTGGTGATGGTGAACTCGTCACCGCGCACCAGCTCGACGGGACCGTCGGCGAAGGTCTCCAGACGGATCTTGGGGCCCTGCAGGTCGGCCAGTACGCCGATCGCCCGGCCCGTGTCCTCCTGCGCCTTGCGCAGCCGGTGGTACCGGCCCTCGTGATCGGCGTGGGACCCGTGGCTCATATTGAAGCGGGCCACGTTCATACCGGCCTCGATGAGCGCTTTCAACTGCTCGTACGAGTCGACGGCGGGGCCCAGTGTGCAGACGATTTTGGAACGGCGCATAAGGCGGATCCTATCGGTTTGTTTCGACTCGGAATATTCCGTCTGGTGGAAGATACAAATGGGCGGGTATTCGCTCAGTCGAGTGAATCCTCGGATACCAGCGCGAAGGCCTGCCGGGCGATCTCCAGCTCCTCGTCGGTCGGTACCACCGCCACCGCGACCCGGGCGTACGGCGGCGAAACGATCCGTGCGTGCGGCGACCGCTCCTCGTTCAGCCCCGAGTCCAGCGCGAGCCCCAGCTCCTCAAGACCCGCGACCGCGGCCGCCCGTACGGGCGCGGCGTTCTCGCCGACCCCCGCCGTGAACACCACGGCGTCCACCCGGCCGAGCACCGCGTAATACGCCCCGATGTACTTCTTCAGCCGGTGGATGTAGATGTCGAAGGCGAGCTGCGCCTGCTCGTCGCCCTCGTCGATCCGGCGGCGGATCTCCCGCATGTCGTTGTCGCCGCAGAGCCCCACCAGACCGCTCTTCTTGTTCAGCAGGGTGTCGATCTCGTCCGTCGACATGCCCGCCACCCGCCGCAGATGGAAGGTGACCGCCGGGTCGACGTCGCCGGAGCGGGTGCCCATCACCAGGCCCTCCAGCGGGGTCAGGCCCATGGACGTGTCCACGCAGCGGCCGCCCGCCACGGCCGAGGCCGAGGCGCCGTTGCCCAGGTGCAGCACGATGACGTTGACGTCCTCGGGCGCCTTCCCGAGCAGCTTCGCCGTCTCGCGCGAGACGTACGCGTGGGACGTGCCGTGGAAGCCGTAGCGCCGGATCCGGTGGGCGTCCGCCGTCTCCACGTCGATCGCGTACCGGGCCGCCGACTCCGGCATCGTGGTGTGGAAGGCGGTGTCGAAGACCGCGACCTGCGGCAGGTCCGGGCGCAGGTCCCGCGCGGTCCGGATCCCGGTGATGTTCGCCGGGTTGTGCAGCGGTGCCACCGGCACCAGCCGTTCGATCTCCGCGAGCACCTCGTCGTCGACCACGGTCGGCTCGGAGAACCGCAGCCCGCCGTGGACCACGCGGTGGCCGATCGCGGCCAGCTCGGGCGAGTCCAGGCCCAGCCCGTCGGCCGCCAGCTCCTCCGCCACGGCCTTCAGCGCCGCCTCGTGGTCCGCGATCGGCCCGGTCCGCTCCCGCAGTCCGGCCCCGCCGTCCACCAGCGGGGTGTGCACCAGCCGGGACGACCGCTCCCCGATCCGCTCCACCAGTCCGACCGCGAGCCGGGCGGCGTTCCGCATGTCGAGCAGCTGGTACTTCACCGACGACGAGCCGGAGTTGAGGACGAGGATCCGGGTGGGGGCCGGGGGAGGGGACGTGGTCACGGTCGGTGCCTTCTGGTCGGGGGAGAGGGTGCTGCGGGGCTCAGGCGGGCGTCGCGGCGGTCTCGGCCGCCGGACGTACGGGACGGTCCGGCGCGGGCGCCGGCTGGGCCTGGATCGCGGTGATCGCCACCGTGTTCACGATGTCGCCGACCAGCGCGCCGCGGGACAGGTCGTTCACCGGCTTCCGCAGGCCCTGGAGGACCGGGCCCACGGCCACCGCGCCCGCCGAGCGCTGGACGGCCTTGTAGGTGTTGTTGCCGGTGTTCAGGTCCGGGAAGATCAGCACGGTGGCCCGGCCCGCGACCTCGGACTCCGGCAGCTTGGTCGCGGCGACGGACGGCTCCACGGCCGCGTCGTACTGGATCGGGCCCTCGATCCGCAGGTCCGGCCGGGACCTGCGGACCAGCTCGGTGGCCTCCCGCACCTTGTCGACGTCGGCGCCCGAACCCGAGGTGCCGGTGGAGTACGAGAGCATCGCGATCCGCGGTTCGACACCGAACCGGGCCGCGGTCGCCGCCGACTGGACGGCGATGTCCGCGAGCTGCTCGGCGTTCGGGTCCGGGTTGACCGCGCAGTCGCCGTACACCAGCACCTTGTCGGCCAGGCACATGAAGAAGACCGAGGAGACGATCGCCGCGCCGCCCCCGGGGTCCGTCGGCCGCCGGGTCTTGATGATCTCGAAGGCGGGGCGGATGGTGGCGGCCGTGGAGTGCACCGAACCCGACACCATGCCGTCGGCCAGCCCCTCCTCGACCATCAGGGTGCCGAAGTAGTTGACGTCCGCGACGACGTCGTACGCCAGCTCCACCGAGATGCCCTTGTGGGCGCGCAGCTCCGCGTACCGCTCGGCGAAGGGCTGCCGCAGCTCGGAGGTGTTCGGGTCGATGAGCTGGACCGAGGAGAGGTCGATGCCCAGGTCGGCGGCCTTCTTCCGGATGATGTCCGGATCACCGAGGAGGGTCAGATCGCAGACGTCGCGGCGGACCAGGACGTCCGCGGCGCGGAGCACCCGCTCCTCGGTGCCCTCCGGGAGCACCACCCGGCGGCGGTCTGCCCTGGCCTGCTCCAGCAGCTCGTGCTCGAACATCATGGGGGTCACCCGGCCGCTGCGGGCCACGGCGAGCCGGTCCAGCAGTCCGGCGCTGTCGACATGGCGTTCGAAGAGGCCGAGGGCGGTCTCCGCCTTGCGCGGGGTGGCGCCGCTGAGCTTGCCCTCCAGCTTGAACAGCTCGGCGGCGGTGGGGAAGCTGGTGGCGGCGACGGAGACCACCGGGGTGCCGGGGGCGAGCTTGGCCGCCAGGGTGAGGACCTCGTCGGTGGGCCGCTCGTCGAGGGTGAGGAGGACGCCCGCGATGGGCGGGGTGCCCGCGGAGTGCGCGGCCAGTGCGCCGACCACCAGATCGGCCCGGTCGCCGGGGGTGACCACCATGCAGCCGGGGGTCAGGGCGGTGAGGAAGTTCGGCAGGGTCGCGCCGCCGAAGACGAAGTCGAGGGCGTCGCGCGCGAGCCCGGAGTCGTCGCCCAGCAGCACCGTGCCGTGGAGGGCCTGGGTGATCTGGGCGACCGTGGGCGCGGCGAGCGCGGGCTCGTCCGGGAGGACGTAGCAGGGGACGGGGAGGCGGGCCGCGAGCCGCTCGGCTATGGACTCCCGGTCGGCGGGCGCCACCCGGTTCACCGTCAGGGCGAGGATGTCGCAGCCCAGGGCCTCGTAGGCGCGGAAGGCGTTACGGGCCTCGGCCCGTACCGATTCCGCGGTCTGGCCGCGGCCGCCGACGACGGGGATCACGGAGGCGCCGAACTCGTTGGCGAGCCGGGCGTTCAGCGCCAGCTCGTCGGGGAGCTGGGTGGCGGCGAAGTCGGTGCCCAGCACCAGGACGACCTCGTACTCCCGGGCGACCCGGTGGAAGCGGTCGACGAGCCGGGAGACCAGCTCGTCGGTGCCCTGCTCGGCCTGGAGCGCGGAGGCCTCGTGGTAGTCGAGGCCGTAGACGGTCCCCGGGTCCTGGGTCAGCCGGTACCGGGCCCGGAGCAGTTCGAAGAGCCGGTCGGGGCCGTCGTGCACCAGCGGCCGGAAGACGCCCACCCGGTCCACCTGGCGGGTGAGGAGTTCCATGACCCCCAGCTCCACGACCTGCCGGCCGTCCCCGCGGTCGATTCCGGTCACGTACACGCTGCGCGTCACGTGTGCTCTCCTGTTCGCTTCGCTCTTCTTGAAGGCTCGGTTCGCCTGTGCATACGTCGTGCGACCCGTATCACACGCCGTCCTGATCTTTTCTGTGCGGCCGCGGTACGACCGCGCAGAAAAGCCGCCGAAGAGCGGCCTTTCCCTCTTGACGATACCTCCGTCGGTGCGCTAAGTGCCTGGCGGGTCGGCAGGGAGGGGAGGGGCGTACGTCCCGGCGGCCCGGGCGGCCCGGTGTACGGCGGTCGTCCCCGGGTAGCCGCTCCCCGACCCACCCCCGACCCACCCCCGACCCATGCCGGACTGCAGAAGCGGCAGCGGCGGTCTCCGCCGCGTGGAACAATTGATTTCCGGCTCAAACGTCCCATTGACGAGCAGGAGACACAGCGCGATGCGTATCGGAGTGCTCACCGCCGGAGGCGACTGCCCCGGACTGAACGCGGTCATCCGGTCGGTCGTGCACCGGGCCATCACCGGGTACGGCGACGAGGTCATCGGTTTCGAGGACGGCTTCAAGGGCCTGCTGGACGGGCACTACCGCCCCCTCGACCTCAACGCCGTCAGCGGAATCCTGGCCCGGGGCGGCACCATCCTCGGCTCGGCCCGGCTGGAGCGGGCCCGGCTGCGCGAGGCGGCCGAGAACTGCGGCGAGATCCAGCGGCGCTACGGGATCGACGTCCTCATCCCCATCGGCGGCGAGGGCACCCTCACCGCCTCCCGGATGCTCTCCGAGGCGGGCATGCCCGTGGTGGGCGTCCCGAAGACCATCGACAACGACATCTCCGCCACCGACCGGACCTTCGGCTTCGACACCGCGGTGACCGTCGCCACCGAGGCCATCGACCGGCTGAAGACCACCGCCGAATCGCATCAGCGGGTGATGGTCGTCGAGGTCATGGGACGGCACGCGGGCTGGATCGCCCTGGAGTCCGGGATGGCGGGCGGCGCCCACGGCATCTGCCTTCCGGAGCGGTCCTTCCAGGTCGAGGACCTGGTCAAGATGGTCGAGGAGCGGTTCGACCGGGGCAAGAAGTTCGCCGTCATCTGTGTGGCCGAGGGCGCGCATCCCGCCGAGGGCTCCATGGACTACCGCAAGGGCGAGATCGACCAGTTCGGCCACGAGCGTTTCCAGGGCATCGGCAACCGGCTGGCGGCCGAGCTGGAGCACCGGCTCGGCAAGGAGGCCAAGCCGGTGATCCTCGGACACGTCCAGCGCGGCGGTGTGCCGACGGCGTACGACAGGGTGCTCGCCACCCGCTTCGGCTGGCACGCCGTCGAGGCGGCGCACCGCGGCGACTTCGGCCGGATGACCTCGCTGCGCGGGACGGACATCGTGATGGCGCCGCTGGCCGACGCGGTGACGCAGCTCAAGAAGGTCCCGACGGACCGGATGAACGAGGCGGAGTCCGTCTTCTGACCTCGCCCGCCCGACCGTACCCCCCGACCGGGGCCCCCTGATCTCAAGGGCGCAGCCGGCCGGAGGGGAGACGAGTGGCCTTGGCCGATCCCCGTGCTTCGGCCAGGGCCACTCGTGTATCCCCCGTGCTTCCCCCGTGTTTCCCCCGATACGTCCGCACCCACGGGCAGTGCCCCTGCCCCGGGGAGCGGCCGGTGCCCCTACTCTTGCCCGGCCCGTACGGCCCCGGCAAGGGAGTGCGCCGTCCGGGACATGTCCCGCCCTGTCCCACCGCTGTCCCGGCAGGTCGGCGCGGGTCGGAGGAGTCCCCGATCCGCCGCCGCAGGGCCACGAAATTGCTTCGCCGGCGAGCGCGCCCGGCGGATACGATTCCCGGCCGAGAAGGGGAGCCCGCCTTGCCCGTGGAGCCGCCGCCGCACCCGGTCCCGCCGTCCGCCGAAGCTCCGCGCGAGCTGTATCCGCCCATCCGTCCGTACGATGCGGGCCTGCTCGACGTCGGTGACGGACAGCACGTGTACTGGGAGGTCTGCGGCAATCCGCGCGGAAAGCCCGCAGTCGTCGTCCACGGCGGGCCCGGCAGCGGCTGCACCGAGCGCATGCGCCGCTACTGCGATCCCGAGCGCTACCGCATCGTCCTCTTCGACCAGCGGGGCTGCGGCCGCAGCACTCCGCACGCCGCCGACCCCACGGCCGCTCTGCGCCACAACACCACCGGCCGGCTCGTCGCCGATATGGAGCGGCTCCGCACCCTGCTGGGCATCGAGAGCTGGCTGCTCTTCGGCGGCTCCTGGGGTTCGACGCTGATCCTCGCCTATGCACAGGAGCATCCGGAACGGGTGTCGGAGATCGTCCTGTCGAGCGTCACCACCACCCGGCGCTCCGAGATCGACTGGCTGTACCGGGGCGCGGGCCGGTTCTTCCCCCGGGAGTGGGAGCGCTTCCTCGCCGGTGCCCCGGGCACACCCCGCGACGGCGATGTCGTCGGCGCCTACGCCGCGCTGATGAACCACCCGAACACTGCCGTCCGCGAGCGGGCGGCGCTCGACTGGTGCGACTGGGAGGATGCCGTACTCTCCGGGGAGCCCGCGGCCCGAACCAGCCCCCGGCCGTACGGCGACCGGCCGCCGGCCGCCCGGCTCGCGATGGTCCGCATCTGCTCCCACTACTTCAGCCACGGCGCCTGGCTGGAGGAGGGCGTCCTGCTGCGCGAGGCACACCGGCTGGCCGGGATCCCGGGCGTACTCACCCATGGACGGCTCGACCTCAGCACCCCCCTCGACACTGCCTGGGAGCTCTCCCGGGCCTGGCCGGGCGCGGAGCTGACCGTCGTCGAGGACGCGGGGCATCAGGTCCTGTCCGGGCGATCTTCGAGGATCAGCCCGCGGCGTCAGATGCGGTGCATCGCAAGGCGGAGGTCCACGGCTCGTACGTATGGGGGCACCCCCGCGCCCGGAGGGCTGCGGGGGAGTACTTGCGTGGTCCGACAACGCGGCGTGGGGGTCCCTCCCGGGCCGCCAGGCCCAGGGGGAGTGCCGTAGCTGTCGTCGCGGGCCCGACAAGATCGCCCGGACAGGGCCTGGGGCGGGGACACCACCCGCACCCATCTGCTGCGCTCCCTCGACCGCTTCGCGGACGGCGGGCGGCTCAGCGCCCGCTGACCCAGCGGTACTGGAGTTCGGGGCGGCCTATCTGGCCGTACTGCGGGCTGCGCACCGCACGGTCCTGGGTGACGAGGTGTTCCAGATAGCGGCGGGCGGTGATCCGGGAGATCCCGACCGCCGCACCCGCCTCCGCCGCCGTCAAACCTGCGGGGGTGCCGCGCAGGGTCCGGGTCACCGCCTCCAGCGTCGGCCCGCTCAGCCCCTTCGGCAGCGCCCCGCCCTCCGGGGCGCGCAGGGTCGCCAGGGCGCGGTCGACCTCCTCCTGGCCGCTGGCCTCGCCCGCCGCGGCGCGGAATTCGGCGTACCGGCCCAGCCGGTCCCGCAGCGTCGCGAACGTGAACGGCTTGAGGACGTACTGCACCACCCCCAGCGATACGCCCTCCCGCACGATCGCCAGATCCCGCGCCGAGGTCACCGCGATCACGTCCGCGCCGTGCCCCGCGGCCCGCAGCGACCGGACCAGACCGAGACCGTGCCCGTCGGGGAGGTAGAGGTCCAGCAGCAGCAGATCGACCCGGGTGCGCTCCAGCACCCGTACCGCCTCCGACCGGGAGTGGGCCACGCCCGCGACGGAGAAACCGGCGATCCGGCCCACGTACAGGGCGTGCGCGTCGGCGGCGACCGGGTCGTCCTCGACGACCAGGACCCTGATGGTCCGAGCGGTTCCGTCCGCGGTCATGGCTGCTGCACCTCCCCGGTGCCGTGGGGCAGCGGCGATCGTACGCCACGTCCCCGGGCGGGCCCCCGGCGCGGTCTCACGCGGGTACCGCCGCCGTCAGCGGCAGCGTGACGGTGAACTGCGCGCCGCCGTCCGGGCCGGTGCCCAGTTCGATGGCGCCGCCCGCCCGGTGCACGGCCTGCCGGACCAGGGCGAGGCCGAGGCCGCGGCCCGAACCGCGGGTCGACCAGCCCCGGTGGAAGACGTCGGCCGCCCGGTCCGGATCGACCCCGGTGCCCGTGTCGTGCACCCGGATCAGCAGTTCGCCCCCGCCGCCGGACGGATTCTCCGCGCGGGCGGTGACCGTCACCCTGGCCCGGCCCGTACGGGCCCCGGAGACCGCCGCCTCCGATGCCGCCTCGACCGCGTTGTCGACGAGATTGCCCAGGATGGTGACCAGATCGCGGGCCGGGAGCGACGGCGGGAGCACCCCGTCGTCGATCCGGCTGTCCTCGGCCAGCACCAGCTCCACCCCCCGCTCGTTCGCCTGGGACGCCTTGCCCAGCAGCAGCGCCGCGAGGACCGGCTCCCCGACCGCGCCCACCACCCGGTCGGTCAGCACCTGCGCCAGCTCCAGTTCGGCGGTGGCGAAGTCGACCGCCTCGTCGACCCGGCCCAGTTCGATCAGCGAGACCACGGTGTGCAGCCGGTTCGCCGCCTCGTGGGCCTGGGAGCGCAGGGCGTGGCTGAAGCCCCGCTCGGAGTCCAGCTCGCCGGAGAGCGCCTGGAGCTCGGTGTGGTCCCGCAGGGTCACCACCGTGCCGCGGTGCTCCCCGCCGATCACCGGGCTGGTGTTGACCACGACGATCCGGTCCGCGGTCAGATGCACCTCGTCGACCCGGGGCTCGGACGCCAGCAGCGCGCCGGTCAGCGCGGGCGGCAGCCCCAGCTCGGCGACCGGCCGCCCCACGGAGTCCTCCCCGAGGCCGAGCAGCTCCCGGGCCCCGTCGTTGACCAGGGCGATCCGGCGGCGGCCGTCGAGCATCAGCAGCCCCTCGCGCACCGCGTGCAGCGCCGCCTGGTGGTAGTCGTGCATCCGGCTCAGCTCGCCCGCGTTCATCCCGTGGGTATGGCGGCGCAGCCGGGCGTTGATGACATGGGTGCCCAGGCCGCCCAGCGCCAGGGCGCCGCCCGCGGCCAGCAGCAGCCCCATGACCTGCTCCCGCACCTGCTCGCTGATCCGTTCGATGGTGATCCCGGCGCTGACCAGCGCGATCACCTTCCGCCCTGTGGAGGGTGCCGCCGGATCGCCGGGGGCCGCCGGGGCGAAGACCGGGACGACGGTCCGGATGGACGAGCCGAGCACTCCCACGGTTGTTTCGCTGTGGACCTCGCCCCGCAGCGCCTGCTCCGTCTCGCCGAGGTAGCGGCGGCCGATCTCCCCGGGCTGCGGATGGGTCCAGCGGGTGCCGTCCGGCGCCATGATCGTGACAAACGCGACGCCCGCGTCGCGGCGGACCCGTTCCGCGTACGGCTGGAGGACCGCGGTCGGATCGGCGGAGCGCGCGGCGGCGGCGACCGACGGCGAGTCCGCGACGGCCGCCGCGGTTGCGGTGGACTGGCGCCGGGCGGTCTCCTCGGCCTGGGAGCGGTCGATCACATAGGCGAAGAGGGCGCCGCTCGCCACGATCACCGCTACCAGGACCACCTGCATCGCGAAGAGCTGGCCCGCCAGGCTGCGGGGGCGGGGTATGCGCATGCCACCAGTGTGCCTTCCGTTTCACGGCGTTTAACGCCCGGTGAACGATTCGGTCGTGAACGAAATGCACGCAACGGTGACCCGGGTCACAGCGTGATGGATATTCACCGAAATCCATACGGGACATGGACCTGGCAATTTTTCCGAGGAGGACCCCTTGGCTGCGACAGCAGGCAGAAGGGACCGTACGCACTACCTGTACATCGCCGTGATCATCGCGGTCGTGGCGGGTATCGCCGTGGGCTTCGCAGCCCCCGGGGTCGCGGTCGAGCTCAAGCCCATCGGTACGGGCTTCGTCAATCTGATCAAAATGATGATCGCGCCGGTCATCTTCTGCACCATCGTGCTCGGCATCGGCTCGGTACGGCAGGCCGCGAAGGTCGGTGCCGTCGGCGGGCTCGCGCTCGGCTACTTCGTGGTGATGTCCACGGTCGCGCTCGCCATCGGCCTGCTCGTCGGCAACTTCCTGGAGCCGGGCTCCGGCCTCTCGATCACCGAGGAGGCCAAGGCCGCCGGTGACAAGGCGGCCGAGGGCGCGGGCGGCGAGTCCACGGTGGACTTCCTGCTCGGGATCATCCCCAAGACCCTGGTCTCCGCCTTCACCGAGGGCGAGGTCCTCCAGGCGCTGCTCATCGCCCTGCTGGCCGGCTTTGCGCTCCAGGCGATGGGCAAGGCGGGCGAGCCCGTCCTCCGCGGTATCGGCCATATCCAGCGGCTGGTCTTCCGCATCCTGGCGATGATCATGTGGGTGGCCCCGATCGGCGCCTTCGGCGCGATCGCCGCGGTCGTCGGCGAGACCGGTATGGACGCCCTGAAGTCGCTCGCGGTCATCATGATCGGCTTCTATGTCACCTGCGCCCTCTTCGTCTTCGTCGTCCTCGGCGCGCTGCTGAAGCTGGTGGCCGGGATCAACCTCTGGTCGCTGATGAAGTACCTCGGCCGGGAGTTCCTGCTCATCGTCTCCACCTCCTCCTCCGAGTCGGCGCTGCCGCGGCTGATCGCCAAGCTGGAGCACATGGGCGTCAGCAAGCCCGTGGTCGGCATCACCGTGCCCACCGGCTACTCCTTCAACCTCGACGGCACCGCGATCTATCTGACGATGGCGTCGCTGTTCATCGCCAACGCGATGGGCGACCCGCTGAGCGCCTCCGAGCAGATCTCCCTGCTGATCTTCATGATCATCGCCTCGAAGGGTGCCGCGGGCGTCACCGGCGCCGGGCTGGCGACCCTGGCGGGCGGCCTCCAGTCGCACAAGCCCGAGTTGGTGGACGGCGTCGGTCTGATCGTCGGCATCGACCGCTTTATGAGCGAGGCACGCGCCCTGACCAACTTCGCGGGCAACGCGGTCGCGACGATCCTGGTCGGCACCTGGACCAAGGAGATCGACAAGGAGCGGGCGGCGGAAGTGCTGGCGGGCCGTATCCCGTTCGACGAGTCGACGCTGCTCGACGACGGCCACGGCGCGCTGCCGGACGACGACGACGCTGCCGCGGTGCCGGAAGCCCGGCCGGAGAAGAACGTGCCCGTGAAGGTCTGAGCCCTCTGTGAAGGTCTGAGCCCCTGTGAAGGTCGGACCGCCGTGAGGGCGGTCCGACCCCGGTGAGGGCCCGGCCTCCTTCCACTGCGGAGCCCGGCGGTCCGTGCGTACTTCCCCGACGCACGGGCCGCCCGGCATTTCCGGCGGGGCCGCGGAAACTTACCTTCAGGTGGGTAGCCCCACTTCAAAGTGCGTACTTGTGGGGGTTCCCGGCATGGAAAACGATGGTCGTATGCCAACCGGAACCACTGTTTCTTCAGCCGTCTCTTCTCCTGTTACTCCTCCCCTTGCCGTGACCGTGATCGGCCTCGGCGCCATGGGCAGCGCCCTCGCCGGTGCCTTCCTCGACGCCGGGCACTCCGTCACCGTCTGGAACCGCACCCCCGGAAAGGGCGACGCCCTCGCCGCCCGCGGCGCCGTGGTGGCCGCGACCGCGGAGGAGGCCGTGACCGCGAGCGAACTGATCGTCGTCTGCCTCGTCGACTACGACGCTTCCGAGGCGATTCTGACCCCGCTGGCGAAGGCCCTCTCCGGCCGGACGCTGGTCAATGTGACTGCCGATGTCCCCGACCGCGCCCGGACCGCGGCGGCCTGGGCCGCGGAGCACGGCATCGCCTATCTGGACGGCGCGGTGATGGTGCCGACCGCGGTCGTCGGAACCCCCGCCGGACTGCTCTTCTACTCCGGCGACCCCACGACCTTCGAACGGTACGAGCCCGTCCTGCGGGCTCTCGGCGGCCGGACGGTCCATGTCGGCGACAGCCCGGACCGGGCGGCGGTGTTCGATGTGGCGCTGCTGGACCTCTTCTACGGCGCCATGGGCGCGATGATCCACGCCTTCGCGCTGGCCCGGGCGCACGGCGTCCCCGCGGCCGAGGTGGTGCCGTACATGACGAGCATCGTCGACCTGCTCCCCGAGGCACTGGAGGCGATGGCCGGGGACATCGACGCCCGGTCCTACCCTGCGCTCACCGCCGGGCTCGGGACGATGGCCGCTTCCGTCGACCACATCGTGCACGCCGGACGGGCCGCGGGCATCGACTCGGCCCAGATGGAGGGCATCCAGCGGATGACGGACCGGGCCCGAGAGCTGGGACACGCGGACTCCGGATGGGCGGCGAACTACGAGGCCCTGATCAACCCCCGTACCCGAGACCGGAGCTGAGACCGGACCCGAGACCCGAATCCGTACTCCCCGCGGCGGGCGCTCTTGCCCTGACCTCGGCGTCAAGGTCTACGTTCGTCGGTATGCGCATCGGTGAACTCGCGGAGCGGGCCGGGACCACCACCCGTGCCCTCCGTTACTACGAGTCGCGCGGGCTGCTGCCCGCGCGGCGCACGGAGAACGGCTACCGCGCCTACGACGAGAGCGATCTCCGACTGCTCGACGAGATCCGGACCCTCCGGAGCTTCGGCTTCGACCTGGAGGAGACCCGGCCGTTCCTGGAGTGTCTGCGCGCCGGGAACCCGGCGGGTGACGCCTGCCCGGCGTCGATCGCGGTCTACCGGGCCAAGCTCGGCGAACTCGATGCGCTCATCGGGAAGCTGACGGCCGTACGGGCACAGGTCGGGGCGCAGCTGGAGCAGGCGGAGGCGCGGCGGCGGGAGCCACAGCCGCGCTGCGGATTCGGATTCGGATACGGGGAGTGATGGCCATGGCGGGAACGGGTACGGGTACGGGAGCGGGAGCGGTGTCCGAGGTGACGGACGCGGACTTCGCCCGGGAGGTACTGGCCGCCGGGCGGCCCGTGCTGGTGAAGTTCACCGCCGACTGGTGCCCGCCGTGCCGGCAGATCGCACCGGTCCTGGCCGAGATCGCCCGCGAGGAGGCGGACCGGCTCAAGGTGGTCCGGCTCGACGTGGACCGCAACCCCCTGACGGCCCAGCGGTACGGAGTGCTGTCGATGCCGACGCTGATGGTCTTCCGCGACGGCGAGCCGGTCCACTCGTCCGTGGGCGCACGGGCCAAGCGGAGACTCCTGGAGGACCTGGCGGGTGCACTGGACTGAAGGGTGCGTCCACGTCCGGGCGGCTCCACCGCCCTCAGCCGATCAGCACCGCGCAGCCCCGCCGCTCCAGCTCCGCCACCGGCCCGTCCTGCGGGGCCAGGGCGTTCCAGCGCAGGTCGAGCTTCTCCAGGGCGGGCAGCCCGAGCACCCACTCCGGGAGCTCCCGCAGCCGGTTGGAGCGCAGGTCCAGCTCCCGCAGCCGGGGGAGGGCCGACAGACAGCGGGGGAGTTCGGTGAGGGCGTTCTCCCTCAGTTCGACGCGGCGCAGTTCGGTGAGGGCGGCGAACGAGTCCGGCAGGGCGGTCAGCGCATTGCCCCGCAGCCACAGTTCACGGAGGCCGCCGAGCCCGCCCAGGGAGCCGGGCAGGGCGGTGAGCCCGCAGTGCTGGGCCCGCAGTTCCCGCAGCGACGCCAGCCCGCCGAGCGCGCCGGGGAGCGCCCCGAGCGGGTTCCCGCCGATGTTGAGGTAGCGCAGTGCGGCCAGTTCGCCGAGGGCGGCGGGCAGGGCGGTGAGCCGGTTGTCGTGGAGATAGAGGAACCGGCTCAGCCCGGTCAGCAGGCCCAGCTCCTCCGGCAGGGCCGTCAGCGCGTTGTGGCCCAGGTCCAGCGTCCGCAGCCGCCGCAGCCCGCCGATCCGCGGGGACAGCTCCGTCAGCCCGTTGTCCGCGAGGATCAGGATCTCCGTCTCCGTCCGGTCCCAGACGGACTCCGGCACCCTGCCGAGCCCCGCCCGCCACAGGTTCACCTCATGTGTCGTCACGCCCCCGTTGTAGCCGATACCGCCCGGGCCGCGGCGACCGCCCCGGCCACGTCCTCCGCCACCAGCCCGTTGTTGATGTCCATCGCGGCGGCAGCGCCCGCCCCCACCGCGACGGGGACCTGCGCCCGGGCGTCGGTGACATTGCCGACGGCCCATACCCCGGCCACGGACGTCCGGCCCGTTCCGTCGGTGACCACCGCGCCGGTGGTCTCGTCCCGGGCACAGCCCAGCGGGGTCAGCAGCCCGTCCCGGGGCACCATCCGCGGGGCGGTGAAGACGGCGGTACGGGGTACGACCCGGCCGTCCGTCAGCTCCACGCCCCGCAGCGCACCGTCCGCGACGGCCAGCCGCTTGACCGGTGTTTCCTCGATGCGCACCCCGCGCGCGGCCAGTTGCTCGCGCTGCTCCGCGTCCGGTTCGACGCCCTGGGCGAAGAGCACCACGTCGCCGGACCACTGGCGGACCATCAGCGCTTGGTGCACCGAGCCCGGACCGGTGCCGAGCACGCCCAGCGGTTCGTCCCGGACCTCGTATCCGTGGCAGTACGGGCAGTGCAGCACGTCCCGGCCCCAGCGCTCCCGGACCCCGGGCAGGTCGGGCAGTTCGTCCCGCAGCCCGGTCGCGACCAGCACCCGGCGCGCCGTCAGCAGCGCGCCCCCGGCGAGCCGTAGCCCGAATCCACCTCCGTCCGCGGTGATCTCGTCCGCGAGGGCGTCGAAGAACTCCACCCCGTACCGGCCGGCCTCGGCCCGGCCCACGGCCAGCAGTTCCGCCGGGGGCATCCCGTCCCGGGAGAGAAAGCCGTGCATCTGCGCGGCCGGGGCATTGCGCGGCTCACCGGAGTCCACCACGGCCACCCGGCGCCGGGCCCTGCCCAGCACCAGCGCGGCGCTCAGCCCGGCGGCTCCCGCGCCCACCACGATCACGTCGTACCCGGTGTCCGTGCCGGTGGATCCCGTGCCGTCGCCGCTTCCGTTCGTCGCGCCCATCGCGATCACCTCCGCCCACAGCGTCACCGCCGCGGGCGCGCAGCGGCAAGTGTCTTTGCCGATCCGGCAAAGGCCCCGGCAGGGCCCGCCGCGGCCGCGGCGGGCGGGCCCGGGCATAAAAGAAACCCTCCACCGAATTGACCGGCGAGGGCTTTGGCTGCGTATATTAGTGAATTGGCCTCCGGCGAGAACGAACTGAATGCCGTTCACGGGGGCGCCACTAAAACTACTTTATCGCGGCGGGAGTGGAATTGTCAAGCACGGGGACCGGAAAAGCCGGAAAAAGCCGGGAAGAAATTCAGCGCGGAGAATTGCGCCGGGAGCAGGAGACCCTCGACCGGCTGCTCCTGCGCCTGGCCGAACTGCGCCGGGAGGCCGCGGCCGGCCTCCGTACCACCCTCGCCCTCCAGGGCACCCATCTCCAGGCCAGACTGGAACGCGATGTCGCCGCCGGGGAGGGCGCCGGCCGGCTCGCCGCGCTCGACGCCGTCGAATCCGGACTCTGCTTCGGCCGGATCGACCACCGCGACGGCATCAGCCGCCCCATCGGCCGGATCGGCATCCGCGACGGCGACCCCGAACGCACCCCGCTCCTCATCGACTGGCGCGCACCCGTCGCCCGCCCCTTCTACCTCGCCACCGGCCATGAGCCGATGGGCCTCACCCGCCGCCGCCACATCACCACCGAGGGCCCCACCGTCACCGATCTCCACGACGAGATCCTCGACCTCACCGACCCCACCCGCACCGGCTACGAGGACCATGACGCCGATGCCGTCCTCCTCGCCGCCCTCGGCTCCGCCCGCACCGGCCGGATGGCCGACATCGTCCGTACCATCCAGGCCGAACAGGACCGGATCATCCGCGCCCCGCGCCGCGGCGTCCTCGTCGTCGAGGGCGGACCCGGCACCGGCAAGACCGCCGTCGCCCTGCACCGCGCCGCCTACCTCCTCTACGCCGAGCGGGAGCAGCTGGCCCGCCGCGCCGTCCTGATCGTCGGGCCCAATCCGGCGTTCCTCGGCTATATCGGGGACGTCCTGCCCTCCCTCGGGGAGACCGGGGTACTGCTGGCGAGCCTCGGGGAGCTGTTCCCCGGAGTCCGGGCCGACGGCACCGAATCCGTACGGTCCGCGGCCGTCAAGGGCCGGGCCGCGATGGCGGACGCGCTGGCGCGGGCGGTCCGCGACCGGCAGCTGCTCCCGGAGACCGTCCCCGCGCTCCCCGGCCACCGCGCCGACCCCGCAGCCCGCCCCGACCCCGGCGACTACGAAGCGGAGAACACCCTTCCCGAGCCCGCCCTGCTCGTCGACCACGAGCAGCACGGCACTCTGTGGCTGTACCGCGAGATGGCGTACGCAGCCCGGGACCGGGCCCGTGCCACCGGGCTCCCGCACAACCTCGCCCGCCCCCACTTCGCCTACGCCGTCGTGGACGCCCTCACCGCGCAGGTCGCGGACCGGCTCGGCGCCGATCCCTACGGCGGGCCGAACCTCCTCGGCCCCGACGACCTCGCCCAGATCGGCAAGGAGATCGCCACCAGTGCCGACGTGCACTCCGCGATCGACGAACTCTGGCCGCCGCTGACCCCGCAGGAGCTGGTCACCGGGTTCCTCGCCGACCCCGGGCGCTACCTCCCCGAGGGCGATGCGGCGGCGATCCGCCGTACCGGCGGCCCGTGGACCCCCGCCGATGTGCCCCTCCTGGACGAGGCCGCCGAACTCCTCGGCGTCGACGACAGCGCCCGGCTCGCCGCCGAGGAGGCCGAGCGCCAGGAGCGGATCGCCTATGCGCAGGGCGTCCTCGACCTGTCGGCGGGTTCGGAGACGTACGAGTTCGAGGACGAGGAGTCCGAGGTGCTCGCCGCGCACGACATCGTCGACGCCGAGCGGATGGCGGAGCGCCAGGAGGAGGCCGACCACCGCACCGCGGCCGAACGGGCCGCCGCCGACCGCACCTGGGCCTTCGGCCATATCGTCGTCGACGAGGCGCAGGAGCTGTCCCCGATGGCCTGGCGGCTGCTGATGCGCCGCTGCCCGGCCCGTTCGATGACCCTGGTCGGGGATCCGGCGCAGACCGCCGACGAGTCCGGTGCCGGATCGTGGGCGCAGATCCTCCGGCCGTACGTCGGGGACCGCTGGACCCACACCCGGCTGGGCGTCAACTACCGGACACCCGCCGAGATCATGGCGCGGGCGGCCGCCGTCAGGCGGGCCGTACACCCGGAATTCGAGCCGCCGCGCTCGGTCCGCTCGACGGGCACCGAGCCCTGGTTCGAACGGGTCGCGCCGGACGGGCTGGCCGCGGCCGTCCTCGCGGCCGTCCGCCGGGAGACCCCCGACGAGGGCCGGCTCGCCGTGATCGCCCCCGCCGCACTCCACCCCGCGCTGTCTGCCCTGGCCGGAGACGGCCTCGACCTGACCCGGCAGGTCGTCCTGCTCGCGCCGCGCGACGCCAAGGGCCTGGAGTTCGACGGGGTGATCGTCGTCGAACCGGCCGCGTTCGGAGACAGCGATCTGTACGTGGCGCTGACCCGGGCCACCCAGTGGCTGGGCGTCGTCCACGCGGCGCCGCTGCCGCCGGGCCTGGGCGACGATCCGGTACGGGAGAACTGACGGCCCGCGCCGGGGCGGGCCCCGCCCCGGCGCACCGCCTCAGGAGGTACGGACCGGCCGCAGCCAGACCGTCGCCAGCGGCGGCAGCGTCAGCAGCAGACTCGAACCCCTGCCGTGCGACGGCTCCGGCTCCGGCACCAGCGGCCCCCGGTCACCCTCGCCGCCGGTCACCGCGGCGCCGCTGCGGATGCCCCCGCCGCCGTACCGCTCCTCGTCCGTGTTGAGCGCCTCCGCCCAGGCCGGAACCCACTCCGGCACCCCGATCCGGTAGCCCTCCCGCACCACCGGCGAGAAGTTGCTCACCGACACCAGCGGCTCCCGCTTGGCGTCGAAGCGGACGAAGGCCAGCACATTGTCCTCGGCCGCTTCGCAGTCGATCCAAGCGAAGCCCTCCGGCACGGTGTCCCGCTCCCACAGCGCGGGCGTCCGCCCGTACACCGTGTTCAGATCCCGCACCAGCAGCCGTACGCCCCGGTGGTCCGGCTCCGCCGCGTACGACGGGTCCAGCAGCCACCAGTCGGGCCCGTGCGCCTCCGACCACTCGGCGCCCTGGGCGAACTCCTGCCCCATGAAGAGGAGCTGCTTGCCCGGGTGCGCCCACATGAACCCGAGGTACGCCCGGTGGTTGGCGCGCTGCTGCCACCAGTCGCCCGGCATCTTGCCGACCAGGGCGCCCTTTCCGTGCACGACTTCGTCGTGGGAGACCGGCAGAACGTAGTTCTCGGTGTACGCGTACACCATCGAGAACGTCATCTCGTGGTGGTGGAAGCGGCGGTGCACCGGCTCACGGGCCATGTACTCCAGGGAGTCGTGCATCCAGCCCATGTTCCACTTCAGCCCGAAACCGAGGCCGCCGTGCTCGGTGGCGCGGGTGACGCCGTCCCAGGCCGTGGACTCCTCCGCGATCGTCACCACACCGGGGCACCGCCGGTAGACCGTGGCGTTCATCTCCTTCAGGAAGGCCACCGCGTCCAGATCCTCCCGGCCGCCGTGCTCGTTCGGAGTCCACCGGCCCTCCTCGCGCGAATAGTCGAGATAGAGCATCGACGCGACCGCATCCACCCGCAGCCCGTCGATATGGAACTCCTCGCACCAGTAGACCGCATTGGCCACCAGGAAGTTCCGGACCTCCTTGCGCCCGTAGTCGAATTCGAGCGTCCCCCAGTCCGGGTGCGCGGCCCGGACCGGATCCCCGTGCTCGTACAGCGGCCGTCCGTCGAATTCGGCCAGCGCCCATTCGTCGCGCGGGAAGTGCGCCGGCACCCAGTCCATGATCACGCCGATGCCCGCGCGGTGCAGCGCTTCGATCAGGAACCGGAAGTCGTCCGGACTGCCCATCCGGGACGTCGGCGCGTAGAAGCCGGTGACCTGGTAGCCCCAGGAGCCGCCGAAGGGGTGCTCGGCCAGCGGCATCAGCTCCACATGGGTGAAGCCGAGGTCCTTCACATAGGAGGGGAGCTGCTCGGCGAGCTGCCGGTAGTTCAGCCCGGGCCGCCAGGAGGCGAGATGGACCTCGTAGACGGAGAACGGCGCCTCGTGGGCCGGGCGGGCCGCACGCCGCTCCATCCAGTCGGCATCGTCCCACTCGTGCCGGGAGACCGTGACGACGGAGGCGTTGGCGGGCGGCACCTCGGTGTGCCGGGCCATCGGGTCGGCGCGCAGGGTGTGCGTACCGTCCGGGCGCATGATCTCGAACTTGTACAGGGTGCCCTCGCCGACCCCGGGCACGAACAGCTCCCACACCCCCGAAGCGCCCAGCGAGCGCATCGGGAAGCCGCCGCCGTCCCAGTGGTTGAAGCTCCCTGCGATCCGCACCCCGCGCGCGTTCGGCGCCCAGAGCGTGAAACGGGTGCCGGTGACGCCCTGGTGGACCATCGGGTGCGCGCCGAGGGCCCGCCACAGCTGCTCGTGCCGGCCCTCGCCGATGAGGTGCAGGTCGAGTTCGCCGAGTGCGGGCAGCAGACGGTACGGATCGTCGGTCTCGACCTCGTGGAGACCGCGGCCGTCGGGGCTGTCGTAGGTGATCAGCAGCCGGTAGTCGGGGACCGACCGCATCGGGAGCACCCCGGAGAACAGCCCGTCGCCGTGGTCGTGCAGTTCGGCCCGGAGGCCCTTGGCGAGCACGGTGACGGACCGGGCGTACGGGCGCAGGACACGCACCTCGACGCCGTGGCGGCCGAGATGCGCGCCGAGGAGGGCGTGCGGATCGTGGTGGCCGCCGGAGAGGAGGCGCTGCCGGTCCGCCTCGGGGAGCGCGGGGGCGGTGCGCACACCGTGGGCGGCGGAGCCGGGGCGGGGCGCGGACGGCGGGGCGGCCGGCGGCTTCTTCGGGGGCCGGGCGGCGCGCGCGGGCGCCGCGGGGCGCTTCGCGGTCCGGGGGGACGGCGCGGCGGGTGGCGCGGGCGAGGGCGTGCGGGGTGCGCCGGTGCCGGGGGATTCCTGGTACGGAGGGCGGGCGGCGGTCACGGAAGGAGCCTCCTTCGGGGCGTGGCTGAGGAAGGGCGAATGCTGCGTCGGGCGGTCTCGGACGGTCCTGGAGGGGGGCGTCAGCCGGGGGCGGCCAGCCGGTCGATCGCCGCCATCGGGACCGGCAGCCAGTCGGGGCGGTGCCGGGCCTCGTACACCACCTCGTAGACGGCCTTGTCGGTCTCGTACGCGCGCAGCAGCGCGGGCTCGGCGCGCGGATCGCGCCCCGACACCTCCGCGTAGCCCTCGCAGTACGCGGTCCGGCAGCCGTCCGCCCAGGACGGGTTCCACGGGCGGTGGGTGCGGGCCGCGTAGTCGAAGGAGCGGAGCATTCCGGCGATATCGCGGACGGGCGGCTGGGGGGTGCGGCGTTCGGCGAGGGGCCGGGCGGGTTCGCCCTCGAAGTCGATGACGGACCAGTAGGCGCCGGAGCGCAGGGTCTGGCCGAGGTGGAGGTCGCCGTGGACGCGCTGGACGCGGTGCCCGGTGCCTGCCGTGGAGCGGCCGAGGGCGGCGAGCGCGTCGAAGGCGGTGCGGAGCCGGGGCAGATAGGGCAGCAGGGCGGGGACCGCGAGCGCGGCTTCGTCGAGCCGGCTGCTCATTCCGGCGGCCAGCCGGGCGGTGAGCGCGGGTCCGAGGGCGACCGTGGGCAGTTCGGCGGCGAGTGCGGCGTGCACATCGGCGGTGACCCGGCCCAGCTCCCTGGCCTCTCCGGTGAACGGGCGGCCCGCGGCCAGCGCTTCGAGGGCGAGCTGCCAGCCGTCGCGGGAGCCGCTGAGATAGGGCTGGAGCACTCCGAGGGTGTACGGGTGCGGATCCGCCGACTCGTACCAGGCGACCGGCAGCGGCACCCGGTCGCAGCCCGCGCGGGCGAGGGCGAGCGGCAGTTCCAGATCGGGGTGCGGGCCGGGCTCGACCCGGCGGAGCACCTTGAGGATGTACGCATCGCCGTACACCAGGGAGGTGTTGGACTGTTCGGCGTCGAGGGGGCGGGCCGGGAGGCCGCCGGGGACGGCGGGTGCGCCGCCGGAGCGGGCGAACCGGAGGGTGCCGTGGGGGCCCGGGGTCCGCAGCCGTTCCAGGAGGAGTTCGGTGAGCCGGGGGTCGCGCAGCCCCTCGTACACCGTGCGGCCCGCCAGCGGTCCGGTCGCCGGACGGCCGATCAGCGCCGGGGCGAGCCGCGGCGGCAGCGTCCGGCGGACGCCCAGCAGGAGTTGGTAGCAGTCCGCCGGGCGGCCGGGCGGTCCGGCGGCCCCGGGTTCGTCCTGGTGGACCGCCACCAGCAGATGCAGCAGACCGGGCCCGTCGCCCCCGGGCCCGGTTCCGGCCACCGGCAGCAGTTCGGCCGCCGACACCAGGGAGAAGCCGGTGACCGGACGCCCCTTCCCGGCGAACCAGCGCCGGTCCGGCAGCCAGGAGCGCAGCAGCGGGGCGAGGGAGGTGAGCAGCGATGACGGACGGGCGACCGGGGTCCGGGTGGCAGCAGCCTCCGACATTGGCAACGTGCCCCTTCCCTCTGACGAAACTCATGAGGTGTATGTCGCATATGGTGCATATGTCGCAAATATACGAATGCCCAGAGTGTTCCGGATCTTTGCGGCGACAGTCCGGCGGCGCGCGGAGCCGCTCCCGCTTTGGGGTGCCGCACCCCCTCGGGTCGGCCGCCGTCCGGAAGCGTGCGGACGGGCTCCGGCCACCGGGCCCGGGGACGGGGCGAGCCCCCTGCGCCGGGGCGCCGGGGGCTCGGACGAGGGTCTCCGTACCGTCAGACCGCACCGGCTCCGACGGGGGCGGCCGGCTCCGGCTCCGTGCTCTGGTCGCGCCGCAGCCGGAACCAGTAGAAGCCGTGGCCCGCCAGCGTCAGCAGATACGGCCACTGGCCGATCGGAGGGAAGCGGACCTGGCCGATCAGCTCGACCGGCCGCCGTCCCGCGAACTCCCTCAGGTCCAGCTCCGTCGGCTGGGCGAACCGGGAGAAGTTGTGCACACAGAGCACCAGATCGTCCTGGTACTCCCGGGTGAAGGCGAGCACCGCCGGATTGGACGAGGCCAGTTCCGTGTACGAGCCGAGCCCGAACGCCGGGTTCTGCTTGCGGATCTCGATCATCCGCCGGGTCCAGTGGAGCAGCGACGAAGGGCTGCTCATCGCGGCTTCGACATTGGTGACCTGGAAACCGTAGACCGGGTCCATGATGGTCGGCAGATACAGCCGTCCCGGATCGCTGGAGGAGAATCCGGCGTTCCGGTCGGGGGTCCACTGCATCGGCGTCCGGACGGCGTCCCGGTCCCCCAGCCAGATGTTGTCGCCCATGCCGATCTCGTCGCCGTAGTAGAGGATCGGCGAACCCGGCAGGGACAGCAGCAGGGCCGTGAAGAGTTCGATCTGGTTGCGGTCGTTGTCCAGCAGCGGGGCGAGCCTGCGCCGGATGCCGATATTGGCCCGCATCCGCGGGTCCTTGGCGTACTCCGCGTACATGTAGTCGCGCTCTTCGTCCGTCACCATTTCGAGGGTCAGCTCGTCGTGGTTGCGCAGGAAGACGCCCCACTGGCAGTTGGACGGGATGGCCGGGGTCTTGGCGAGGATTTCCGAGACCGGGTAGCGGGACTCGCGGCGCACCGCCATGAAGATCCGCGGCATCACCGGGAAGTGGAAGGCCATATGGCATTCGTCGCCGCCGGCCGCGTAGTCGCCGAAGTAGTCGACGACGTCCTCCGGCCACTGGTTGGCCTCGGCCAGCAGCACCGTGTCCGGGTAGTGGGCGTCGATCTCCTTGCGGACCCGCTTCAGGAACTCGTGGGTGGCCGGCAGGTTCTCGCAGTTGCTGCCGTCCGCCTGGTAGAGGTACGGCACCGCGTCCAGCCGGAATCCGTCGATGCCCAGGTCCAGCCAGAACCGGAGGGCGGAGATGATCTCCTCCTGGACCGCCGGGTTCTCGTAGTTGAGATCCGGCTGGTGGGAGAAGAACCGGTGCCAGTAGTACTGGCGGCGGACCGGGTCGAAGGTCCAGTTCGACGATTCGGTGTCGACGAAGATGATCCGGGCGTCCGGGTACCGCTTGTCGTCGTCGGCCCAGACGTAGTAGTCGCCGTACGGCCCGTCCGGATCGGAGCGGGACTGCTGGAACCACTCGTGCTGATCACTGGTGTGGTTCATGACGAAGTCGATGACGACTCGCATGCCGCGCTGGTGGGCGGCGTCCGTGAACTCCACGAAATCGGCCAGATCGCCGAACTCGGGCAGGACGGAGGTGTAGTCGGCGACGTCGTACCCGCCGTCCCGCAGCGGGGACTTGAAGAACGGCGGCAGCCAGAGGCAGTCCACGCCCAGCCACTGGAGGTAGTCGAGGCGTTCCGTCAGGCCCTTGAGGTCGCCGACGCCGTCCCCGTTGCTGTCCTGGAAGGAGCGGACGAGTACTTCGTAGAAGACGGCCCGCTTGAACCAGTCGGGGTCGCGGTCCTTCGCGGGGGTGTCCTCGAACAGGTCGTGGACGGGTTCGTTGACGGTCATGGTGTGGGTGACCCTCCGATCGGCGGGGACGGTCGCAGAGCCACGATGTGCGCGGGCGTGACGCCCGGCTCCAGGCGCACGAAGGCGGCTCTGCCCCAGTGATAGGTCTCACCGGTGAGCAGATCGCGCACCGGGGCGGTCTCGTGCCATGCGAAGCCGAGTCGCGGCATGTCCAACGAGACCGTCCCCTCCTGGGTGTGGTGGGGGTCGAGGTTCGCGACGACGAGCACGGTGTCCTGGCCCGACCGTTTCGAATAGGCGATCACCGCGTCGTTGTCGGTGTCGTGGAAGTGGAGGTCCCGCAGCTGCTGGAGCGCCGGATGGCGGCGTCTGATCCGGTTCAGCGCGGTGATCAGGGGGGCGATCGTCCGGCCCTCGCGGGCTGCGGACTCCCAGTCCCGGGGCCGGAGTTCGTACTTCTCCGACCGAAGGTACTCCTCGCTGCCCTCCCGCAGCGCGGTGTTCTCGCAGAGTTCGTACCCCGCGTACATCCCCCAGGACGGCGAGAGCGTCGCGGCCAGCACCGCCCGTACCTCGAAGGCCGGGCGGCCGCCGCGCTGCAGCGTCTCGTGGAGGATGTCCGGGGTGTTCACGAAGAGGTTCGGGCGGAGCACCGCCGCGCTCTCCCCGGCCAGCTCGGTCAGATACTCCGTCAGCTCGCTTTTGGTGTTCCGCCAGGTGAAGTAGGTGTACGACTGCTGGAAGCCGACCGCGGCCAGCGTCCGCATCATCGCCGGGCGGGTGAATGCCTCCGCCAGGAAGATCACGTCCGGATCGGTGCCGTTGACCTCCGCGATGACCTGCTCCCAGAACACCACCGGCTTGGTGTGCGGATTGTCCACCCGGAAGATGCGCACCCCCCGCTCGGCCCAGAAGCGCAGGACCCGCACCGTCTCCCGGACCAGGCCCCGCAGATCGGCGTCGAAGGCGACGGGGAAGATGTCCTGGTACTTCTTCGGCGGGTTCTCGGCGTACGCGATCGTGCCGTCGGCCCGGTGCCGGAACCACTCGGGGTGCTCGGTGACCCAGGGGTGGTCCGGCGAGCACTGGAGCGCGAAGTCGAGGGCCACCTCCATCCGCAGCGCCTGCGCGGTCCGGACGAAGTGGTCGAAGTCGGCGAAGGTGCCGAGGTCGGGGTGGAGCGCATCGTGCCCGCCGTCGGCCGAGCCGATCGCCCACGGCACGCCGACGTCGTACGGACCGGCGGTCAGGCTGTTGTCCGGGCCCTTGCGGTGGGTCGTCCCGATCGGGTGCACCGGCGGCAGGTACACCACGTCGAAGCCCATCGCGGCGATCGCGGGCAGCCGTTCGGCGGCGGTGCGGAAGGTGCCCGAGACCGGGGGCGCGCCGGGCGCGACCACCGCCCCCTCGGAGCGGGGGAACAGCTCGTACCAGGACCCGAAGAGGGCCCGGCGGCGCTCCACCAGCAGCGGCAACGGACGGGACATGGTGACGAGTTCCCGCAGCGGATGCCGGTCGAGGACGGCGGCGACCCCGGCACCGGCCGCGGCGGCCAGCCGGGCCCGGGGCCGCTTCGCGCTGTCCCGCAGCGCGTCCACCACCGCGAGCACGGCCTCCCGCCCGTCGCTCTTGGGCACGTCCCGCGCCGCCCGCTCGTACAGCCGCGCCCCCTCCTCCAGCACCAGCTCGGTGTCGATCCCGGCCGGAATCTTGATCCCGGCCTCCCGCAGCCAGCTCGCCACCGGATCGCTCCAGGCCTCCACGGCGTAGCTCCAGAGCCCCTCGGAGTCCGGCACCACGACCGCACTCCACCGGTCGCTCCCCGGCGCGGCCTCCCGCATCGGCGTCCACGGCCCCGGCTGCCCGGCCGGATCGCGCAGCACCACATTCGCGGCGACGGCGTCGTGCCCCTCCCGGAACACGGTGGCCCCGATCTCGATGGCCTCACCGACCACGGCCTTGGCGGGCCTGCGCCCGCAGTCGACGAGAGGACTGACGTCCAGAACGGGGATCCGACCGATCATGGGCTCACCTGTGGGGGGCGGTACGGGCAGTACGGAGGCAAGCACGCGGGCACGCCGTAGCGCTATGCGGCTTTTAATGAAAGTTGCCCCTATTTGTAACCGCTGGATTACCGAGACCCGGCCCGGGACGCGGACGGCCCGTACCGATGGGGGGCGCGTTCACCCGGGGGGCGCAACGCCCCGCCGACGGGCCCACCGCCCGGCCCGGAACGGCGTCGAGCCCCGTACGGCACGGTGCCGTACAGGGCTCGGGAGTTCCCGGGGCGTCAGGACGGGAGCAGTTCCCAGCTCGGTTCCTTCGCTCCCGGGCGGAACAGCGCGAGGGCGGGGGGAAGGGTCTTACGCGTCATACGAGTGCTCCGATTCGGTCCACATCTGCCAGGGCTGGCGGGCCACCCACTCCTCGGCCCGCGCGGGTTTCACCGACAGAGCGGTGGACGACAGCCCCTCGTCGCCCGTCAGCAGCGAGGGATCCGCGCCCGCCGCCATGTAGTGGTAGACACCGGAGACACCCGCCGCGGCCTCCGCCCCCAGCAGATGCGAGAGCCCCTGCTCGAAGACCGCCGGCTCCAGGGGGACGTACCGCACATCCCGGCCCAGTCCGCGGCCGAACTCCTCGGCCAGCTCCGGGCCGGTCAGCACGGCCGGTCCGCCGATGTCGAAGGCGCGGCCCGCGATCCCGTCGACCGTCAGGGCCGCGAACACCGCCTCCGCGAGATCGCGGTGGGAGAGCCACGCCACCTGCGCGTCCTCGGGCAGCGGATAGGCCAGCACGCCCTCCGTCATCAGCGCCGGACCGTTCCACGGACTGAACAGATTGTCGAGATAGACCGGCGGCCGGACCACGACCAGTTCCACCCCGCTGCCCGAAAGCCCCTCCCGGAACACCGTCTCCGACAGCCGCCGGGTCTCGAAGCCGACCACGTTCGTCGTCCGGTCCGGGATCCGGACGTTCGTGTTGAACACCAGCCGCCGCACCCCGGACTCCCGGGCCGCCCGCGCGATGTTCTGCGCGTACCGCAGGACCTTCTCCGCCTGGTAGACCAGCGGAAGCACCACCGCCGCATGGGTGGCGCCCTCGAACAGTTGCCGTACGTCCTCGAAACGCCCCAGGTCACCCCCGCCGCAGGAGATACCGGGAAGCTGCGGCCGCTCACCCTCCGGCCGGCGGCTGAGGGTACGGACCTGATGGCCGCGCTCCACGAGCAGCCGCGCGGTGGCACCGCCCTGGAAGCCGGTCGCCCCCACGACGGCCACCCGCATCGGAATGTGATCGGACATATGTCTGAAGAGCCCTTCGATAAGGTTGAGGCCGCTGCCGGGTACCGCTCTTCCAGGCTCGCGGCGGCGGCTTCGGCCGATCAATTAACAAACCGGGTCGGAGGTTGAAGGATCGTCCAATGGACTCTGTTGACACTGCCCGGACCGAGGGCGACGACCTTCTGAGCGAGCTGATGAGGCCACTGCGGCTCACCGGCGTGTTCGACAGCCGGTGGAACCTCCGCGGCCCCTGGGCCATCGAGGGCGACGCCGAGGAGAGCTGTGCCGTCCTGCACTTCATCACCGAAGGCGACTGCTGGATCACCGGGGACGGGCGGACCTCCTTCCGGCTCCACGAAGGCGATCTCGCGGTCTTCCCGACCGGAACGGCGCACCGGCTCTCCGACCACCCCGACCGGCGCGGCGGCGTCGCGCTCGGCAGCGTGCTGCCCGAGCGCGAACCCGGCACCTCCGGCGAGATCCGGATCGACGGGGAGGGGCCGGTGACCAGGCTGCTCTGCGCCGGACTCCACTACGACGCGTCCGCCGCCGGCGGGCTCTACCGGGCCCTGCCCTGGGCCCTGGTCCTCGACCGCTCCCAGGTCGACCAGGAACCGCTGCTCCGGGACACCCTCCGGCTGCTCGCCACCACCGACCGCCCGGTCGGCCCCGGCGACCGGCTGGTCACCCTGCGCACCTTCGAGATGGCGCTGGTGCTGGCGCTCCGCCCGCTGCTGCGGGAACTCGCCGACAACCCCGCCACGCTGCCCCTGCTGCGGCACCCGGGGATCAGCAAGGCGATGGTGATCATCTCGACCCGGTTCGCGGAGCCCTGGACCATCGAATCGCTGGCCCGCGAGGTCGGGATGTCCCGGTCCGCCTTCACCGCCGCCTTCCGGGAACTGGTCGGGGAGGCCCCCGCCCGCCATCTCACCGGACGGCGGATGCAGGAGGCCGCCCGGCTGCTGGGGGAGACGTCGCTGCCCCAGTCCGCGGTGCCGCAGCGGGTCGGCTACCAGAGCGCCGTCGGCTTCCATCTGGCCTTCCGCAAATGGTTCGGTGTGACCCCCGGCGAATACCGGGCAGGCAACCGTCCGGCCGCCGCACGGCTGGCTGGTTCTTAATCACCACTGGACGCTCTCTCATTGCCCAGCCGTCCCGGACCGGGTGAGGCTCGGTACGGACGGGGGATGTGTTCCGTTTGAGGAGAAACGTTGATCAGGTCTGGCTCGCACTATCTCGATGCGCTGGACGACGGCCGGGAGATCTGGCTGGACGGCGAGCGCGTCAAGGGCGTGTCCTCCCACCCCGCCTTCCGCGGCACCGCCGCGTCCATCGCGGGTCTGTACGACCTGGCGCACGCCTCCGACCAGAGCCCGGTGCTCACCAGTGACGGGATCCACCGGGCGTACGCGATCCCCCGCACCCACGCCGATCTGGTGGCCCGCCGCCAGGCCTACAAGGTGTGGGCGGAGGCGAGCTACGGCTTCCTCGGCCGCACCCCGGACTACATGGCGAGCGGCGCCGCGGGGTTCGCGGCCCTGCCCCGGCTGTTCACGACGGACACCTTCGACGGGTCGGACAACGTTCTCGCATACCACCGAAGACTGGCCGAGAACGATCTGTACTGCGCGTTCACCATCACCAACCCCCGCCCCCGGCCCGGCGGCGACGACCCCGTGGTGCGGGTCGTCGCCGAACGCGACGGGGGCGTCGTGGTGCGCGGCGCCAAGACCATCGGCTCCGGAGCGGTCTTCGCCGACGAGGTCATCGTCGGCACCATCGAACCGCTCGCCCCGGACGACGTCGAACACGCGCTCTGCTTCTCGCTGCCCGTCGACACGCCCGGACTGAAGCTGATCTCACGGACCTCGTACGAGGGCCGGGCCCGCAGCGTCTTCGACAATCCGCTCTCCTCGCGCTTCGACGAGAACGACGCGATGCTCGTCTGCGACGACGTGTTCGTGCCCTGGGAGCGGGTGCTGACCTACCGGAACGTGGCGGCGACCGCCGCGATGTGGTGGCGCACCCCCGCCTACCTCAACTTCGTCCACCAGGCCGCCACCCGCTTCTGGACCAAACTGGAGTTCCTCACCGGGCTCGCGATCCTGCTCACCCGGGACAACGGCACCCATGGACTGCCCGCCGTCACCGAATCCGTGGGACGGCTCCTCGGCATGGTCGCCCAGGCCAAGGCGTTCGTCCTGGCCGCCGAAGCGTCCTTCGAGGAGGTCGACGGCGGCTGCGGAGGGGTGGCCCCGGGCACGGAGATATCCTTCGCCCAGCGCATCATGGCCGGTGAGCTGTACCCCCGCGCCGTCCAGGAGATCAAGAGCCTGGCCGGCGGGTCGGTCATCCAGCTCCCGGCGTCCGGCGAGGACCTCCTCCACCCCGAACTCGGCCCGCTGATGCAGCCGTACCTGAACTCGGCGGAGAGCACCGCCGAGGACCGGGTGAAGCTGCTGAAGCTGGTCTGGGACGCCCTCGGCTCCGAATTCGCCTCCCGCCACGAACAGTACGAACGCTTCTACCACGGCGCCCCGCACGTCTATCTGATGATGCAGCACGGCGCCGGCGGCGCGGAGGGCTGCGAGCGGCTGGCCCGCGCCTGCCTCGACGGATACGACCTCACCGGTCCCGGCCGGGGGCCCGGGGTGAGCACGGCGGGAGGCGCCGGCGGCGGGACCCGCCGGTGACGCACGCGCCCCCGCCGGTCGGGCTCCCCGCGGAGCCGCCCGGCACCGCGGGGAGCCCGACCGGCGCGGGCGCGCGCCATGACAGCGTTTTCCCCGCGGTACGCCTCCCCTCTCATGGGTCTACCGGGCTTCCGCCCCGTCCCGGCGCGCCCACCGCGACGGCCCTACGCCGCCCCGGGCCCGACCGTCACCGGGCTCCCGGGATCCTCGCCACGGCCGCCCCCGGCGCAGGGGGCGGCTCCGGCGTGCACACGCAGCGGCACAGCGCTCACCCGGCGCTCGTCCCGGGCGCGGGGAGCGCGGGGCATGCCGCGCTCCTGCCCGTACGACTGGGTACGACAGCCGCGGGTACCCAAGCTCCAGGGTCCGGCGAGCCGTCCCGCCCCGGCCCCGGACAGCACCCCGGCCCCGCCGTCCGGCCGGAATCCGTCACCAGGGGCCCGACCAGCCCCGGGCACGGGCCCTTACCGGGGTCCGCCACCGGCCGCGCGGCCGGACAGGAGCGCCGCAGCACCCCGGAGTGAGGGGCGCACGGCAGGCGTGCGGGCGCGTACCGCGCCGGGCGGCGGGGGGCCGCCCCCGTACGACCGTCCATTTGACCCGCACTTTCTTTCCCGTCGCGATGTGTCCGAGGGGGGCCTCCGATGACCTTGCACGACCTTGTCGTACCCGGTTTCGCAGCACGCACCGAACCGTATTTCCGCATTCCCGAGATCCGGGCCGCCGATCCGCTCGGCGCCGATGCGCCACTGGCCCGGCTCCCCGCCATGAACGCCGCCGCCGACGTCCCCGCGCTCGCCGCGGCCCTGCGCGCCCTGCTCCCCGAACCCGAGGACGTCGCCCGCTACGACGTCCCCCACGCCCTCGCCGCCATGCGCGACCTGGGCATGTTCCTCGGCTCCCTCAAACGCCACGGCACCGAGCCGGTCGCCGCCGTCCCCTATGTCCTGCCCGTCCTCGAACACCTCGGCCGGATCACGGACATGGTGCCGCGCGACACCGTCCACCACTACACCACCTGGAACCCGCCCGGCGAACGCCTGCGCACCTACACCGGGCTGACCGCCGAAGCCCGGCTCCAGGACGCCGTCCGGATGGTGATACCCGGACTGGTCGCCGCCCTCGAACACTGTGCCGAGCTGGCCGGGCTCGAACCGTACGACCCCGGATTCGCCACCGCCCTCGACCGGATCGCCGACTCCCTCGGCGCGATGGTCGAGTCCATCGACTTCACCATCGCCCATGTCCCCCCGGTGGTCTTCGCCACCGATATCCGCCCCTACTTCGAGGAGATCGGCGTCGACGGCGTCGACTACCTCGGCCCGGCCGCCGCCCAGGTCCCCCTCTGGCTGGTGGACCTGACGCTCTGGCAGTGCGACCGGAGCGACCGCTCGTACGAGCAGTTCCTCGCCGAATCCGTCCGCTACACCCTCCCGGGGTGGCGCGCCCACTACACGGCCCACCGCGACGGCACCTCCGCCGTCTCCAAGTTCTCCGCCGCCGTCAGCTGGGAGACCGAGGGCGGCCGGCCCCCCGCCCATCTGGTGCGATCCGGTTACTCACTCGTACGGGTGCTGCGTATCCTCAAGGCGTTCCGGGCCCGTCACATCACCGTGGCGCGCAAGGCGTACGCGGAGGAAGTGCGGTTGTACGACAAGGGCAGCGGCGGTGCGCCCCTCGAACTGCTGCGCGCCGTCCTCGACCTGACGCGCGACAACGAGACCTTCGTGCGCCGGGCCGTTGAACCGGCGCGCGCCGGGGGACGTGCCCGACACGACGCGTGCGGGCCCGGCGACACCTGCGGGTCCGCCGCCGAGGGCTGCGCCTGCGGCGGGAACGACGGCCCCGGGAGACCCGGGGGAGACGGCGGCCGGAACGGCGGCGACGGCCGCGACGGCCGGAGCCGGAGCCGGAGCGTCCGGCGGGCAGGGACCGGAGAGGCCGGGGAGACGGAACAATGACCCACTTCATGATCGCGGGCGGCGGTATCGCCGGGCTGACGGCGGCGCTCGCGCTCCACCGGGCCGGATTCACCGCGGTCACGGTCGTCGAGGCGGCCCGCGAACTGCGCGCGGTCGGCGCCGGGCTGAACATCATGCCGAACGCCGTGCGTGAGCTCGACGAACTGGGGCTCATCGACGAGCTGTCGGCCCGCGGCCTCGCCACCCGTGAACTGCGCTACTACCACCGCAGCGGCGGGCTGATCTCCACCGAGCCCCGCGGTCTCGCCGCCGGGTACCGCTGGCCGCAGCTCTCCATCGGCCGCTGCGCCCTCCAGAGCGTCCTCGCGGACGCCGTACGGGAACGGCTCGGAGCCGAGGCCCTCGTCCCCGGCGTCCGGGTGGCCGCCGTGGAGCAGCAGCCCCACGGCCGCCCCCGGGTACGGATCCAGCACCGGGACGGCGTCCACCGGGGCAGCGGCTCCCTGGAGCCCGACGTCCTCATCGGCGCCGACGGGATCCGCTCCGCGGTCCGCGCCGGGCTCAACCCCGGCGAGGGCGAACCGCCGTGGAACGGGCAGCTGATCTGGCGCGGGGTGTCCCGGGTGCCCGCCGAACGTGCCGGAACGTTCATGTTCATCGCCGGTGACGACCGGCAGAAGGCCGTCGTCTACCCGATGGCCGCACCCGATCCGGAGGACGGTACGGTCCCGGTGAACTGGGCCCTCGCCATCCCCGCCGCACTGGCCGCCGAATCGGCGCCCCGGGACGGGTCCGGGGCGGCCGCCGAGTCCCCGGGCGCCCACCGCGGCGACTGGGACCGCCGGATCTCCGTCGAACGCGTCGCGCACCACTACCGCGGCTGGGAGTTCGGCGGTGTCGACGTGGCGGAGGTGGTGTCGGCGGCGGAGGCGGCGTACGAGTACCCGATGGTCGACCGGGAGCCGCTGGAGCGCTGGTCCCACGGCCGTACCACTCTGATCGGTGACGCGGCGCACGCGATGTACCCGGCGGGCTCCAACGGCGCGACCCAGTCCGTCGTCGACGCCCGGGCGCTGGCCCAGGCGCTCTCCGTCCACCGCGACCCGACCGACGCGCTCGCCGCCTACGAGGCCCACCGGCGCCCGGCCATGACGGAGATCCAGCGGGCGAACCGGAGGCACGGCCCCGAGGTCGTGATCGCCCTCGCCCATGAGCGCGCGCCCGGCGGCTTCACCGATATCGACGAGGTCGTCCCGCCCGCGGAGCGCGCGGAGATAGCGGCGCGGTACGCGGCGAAGGGCGCGTTCGACCCGGCGACGGTGAACCTCGGCTCCCCGTACGAACCGGGCCGCCCCCCGGCCCTGGACTGACGCCCCGCCGGTACTGTCCCGCCGACAGGACCGGCCGCGCGGCCCGGGCAGCCGCCCCGTCTCGGCCCGGATCGGGGCGCCCCGGCGCCGGCGGGCCTTGCTGGTCACACGGCATGTGCAACATGCAGGCCGCCCCGGGCCCGGTGGGCCTTGCGGGTCTGGTGCCCGCGTCCGGCGGGGGTGTGCTGTGGTCCGTGTCCGGATGGGGTGGCTCGGGCGGGGCCGTGCGGGCCGCCGACCCGTTCCGGTGGACTCCTGGGCCCTGGATCCCGACCCGGCCCCGGGTGGTCCGGGCCCGGTGGGCCTTGCGGGTCTGGTGCCCGCGAATCCGGCGCGGGTGCGCCGCCGGGTCCCAGATGTGCCGCTCGTACGACGCGCTGCGGCCGGACGGCCGCCCGGGTCACCGGTTCGGGGCGACCGGACCCGTACCGTCCGCCCCGCGGCACCCGCCCGTCCCCGCCAGGTCGCTGGCCGCGGACGGCGGTGCGGCCGCCCCGGGGGCTCCGGAGCCGACGCCGGTCACGGCGCCTGCGGGAGGCGGCCGCACCGCCACCCGGCGCGGGACCCGCCGGGCCCGCGCCCCGGCAGGCTCTTGCCGGAGCCGGAGCCGGAGCCGGAGCCGGAGCCGGAGCCGGAGCCGGAGCCGGAGCCGGAGCCGGAGCCGGAGGGGCCCGCGCCCGGCGGGGGCGCCTCACCCCGGTGCCCGCCCCGCCCTCCGCAGGAGACCCGCGGCGCGCGGGGGAGCGCGGGCGTCCGCGGGGATGGGGGTCGCTCCTGCGAAGGTGGGAGCGTGAAGGCCATCCGTCGGTTCACCGTCCGACCCGTCCTGCCCGAAGCCCTGCGCCCGCTCAGCGACCTGGCGCGCAATCTCCGCTGGTCGTGGCATACCGAAACCCGTGACCTGTTCCAGGCCGTCGACCCCGACGGCTGGCGGGCCTGCGACGGAGACCCCGTCCAACTGCTGGGAGCGGTACCGGCCGGGCGGCTCGCGGAGCTGGCCGCCGACCGGCGCTTCCTGCGCCGGCTCACCGCCGCCGCCGACGACCTCGACGACTATCTGCACGGCCGCCGCTGGTACCAGACCCACCCCCGGGCCGCCGAGTTCCCCGCCGCCGTCGCCTACTTCTCGCCCGAGTTCGGCGTCACCGCCGCCCTCCCGCAGTACTCCGGCGGCCTCGGCATCCTCGCCGGGGACCACCTCAAGGCCGCCAGCGACCTCGGCGCCCCCCTGATCGGTGTCGGTCTCCTCTACCGCCACGGCTACTTCCGCCAGTCGCTCTCCCGCGACGGCTGGCAGCAGGAGCACTATCCCCTCCTCGACCCCGACGAACTGCCCGTCACCCTGCTGCGGGAGCCCGGCGGCAGCCCCGCGCAGATCTCCCTCGCCCTGCCCGCCGGACGCTCGCTGCGCGCCCATGTCTGGGTCGCCCGGGTCGGCCGCGTCCCCCTGCTGATGCTCGACTCCGACGTCGAGGAGAACGGGCCCGGCGAACGCGATGTCACCGACCGGCTGTACGGCGGCGGCAGCGAGCACCGGCTGCTCCAGGAGATGCTGCTCGGCATCGGCGGCGTCCGCGCGGTCCGTACGTACTGCAGGCTCACCGGCCACCCCGGGCCCGAGGTCTTCCACACCAACGAGGGCCACGCCGGCTTCCTCGGCCTTGAACGCATCCGGGAGGCGGGCGAGGCCGGACTCGGTTTCGACGCCGCCCTCGAAGCCGTCCGCGCGGGCACCGTCTTCACCACCCACACCCCCGTCCCCGCCGGGATCGACCGCTTCGACCGCGAACTCGTCGCCCGGCACCTCGGCGACCGCGGCGCCCTGCCGGGCGTCCCCGTCGACCGGATCCTCCGGCTCGGCACCGAGACCTACCCCGGCGGCGACCCCCAGGTCTTCAACATGGCCGTCATGGGGCTGAGGCTCGCCCAGCGCGCCAACGGCGTGTCCACGCTCCACGGCGCCGTCAGCCGCGGGATGTTCGCCGGTCTGTGGCCGGGCTTCGACGCCGAAGAGGTGCCCATCACCTCCGTCACCAACGGCGTCCACGCCCCCACCTGGGTCGCCCCCGAGGTCTTCCGCCTCGGCGCCCGCCGGATCGGGGCCGGCCGGGCCGAGGACGCGCTCACCGTCGGCGGCTCCGAACTGTGGCACGCCGTCGAAGGCATCCCCGACGCCGAGATCTGGGAGCTCCGCCGCGAACTGCGCGAACAGCTCGTGACGGAGGTACGGACCCGGCTCCGGGCCTCCTGGCGGCAGCGCGGCGCGGGCGCCGCCGAACTCGGCTGGGTCGACGGGGTCCTCGACCCCGATGTCCTCACCATCGGCTTCGCCCGCCGGGTCCCCTCGTACAAACGCCTCACCCTGATGCTCCGCGACCGCGACCGGCTGCGGTCCCTGCTGCTGCACCCCGAACGCCCCGTCCAGATCGTCGTCGCGGGCAAGGCCCACCCCGCCGACGACGGCGGCAAACGCCTCGTCCAGGAGCTGGTGCGGTTCGCGGACGATCCGCGGGTCCGGCACCGGATCGCCTTCCTGCCCGACTACGGCATGGCCATGGCACAGAAGCTCTACCCCGGCTGCGACGTCTGGCTGAACAACCCGCTGCGCCCGCTGGAGGCCTGCGGCACCAGCGGAATGAAGGCCGCCCTCAACGGCTGCCTCAACCTCTCCGTCCTCGACGGCTGGTGGGACGAGTGGTACGAGCCGGACTTCGGCTGGGCGATCCCCACCGCCGACGGCGACGGTACGTCCGCGACGTCCACCATGGAGGAGGACCGCCGGGACGATCTGGAGGCGGCCGCGCTCTACGAGCTGATCGAGAACCGGGTCGCGCCCCGCTTCTACGACCGGGGACCGGGCGGACTGCCCCACCACTGGGTCGGGATGGTCCGCCGCACCCTCGCCGTACTCGGTCCGAAGGTCCTGGCCGGACGGATGGTCCGGGAGTACGTGGAGCGGCTGTACGCCCCCGCGGCCGGCGCCCACCGGGCCCTGGACGCGGCGACCTCGGGCGATCTCGCCGGGTGGAAGGCCCGGGTGCGCGGCGCCTGGCCGAAGGTGGCCGTCGACCATGTGGAGGCGGTGGAGCACGCCCCCGCCGGGACCGCCGAGCTGGGCGTGGTGCTGGCCCTGCGGGTCCGGGTGGCCCTCGGGGATCTGACCCCGGACGATGTCGAGGTGCAGGCGGTCGCCGGTCGCGTCGACGCGGACGACGCGATCACCGAGGCCCGCCCCTACCCCCTGAAGCCCGCGGGTGGTCCGGATCTGGAGGGGCGGGTGGTGTACGAGGGACCGCTGCCCCTGGACCGTACCGGCGCCTTCGGTTACACCATCCGGGTCCTCCCGTCCCACCCGCTGCTGGCGTCCCCGGCCGATCTCGGCCTGGTCGCCTGGCCGGGGACGCGCTGACCCCCGGACGGACGGGACTCGACGGACTCGACGAACCCAACGGACACGGCCCGGGGCTCAGGCGGGCAGCTCCGTGTCGACCGACGGCACCCCGGGGGCGCCGCCGCCCGCTCAGGGGGAGGCGTCCCGGTCCTCCTCCCGGGGCACGTCCGTGACCAGGGTCTTGTGGGAGAGCCGGCCTTCCGTGAAGCAGAAGCGGTACGCGGGAGCGTCCCGGACCAGGTCCGCCCGGTGGTAGCGGCAGTGGTCCGCGTCCGGCGGTTCCGGATCGGTCCCGGCCGGACGCCCGGGCAGCGCCTGCCCTGGCAGGCGCGCGGTGACCTCGGACTGGAGGTCACCGACCCGGACCGCGTCGTAGACCGCGCGCGGAACGAGCGTCCGCATCCTCGTGTACTGGTCGAAGCCGGCCATCAGCAGCCCCAGCACCGCCGCCACCGCCGCCGGAACGAGCACCGCCTGCCGCAGCCCGCGCCGGACCCGCCGCCGGGCCCGGTCGAGTTCGCGGGCGGCGGTGGGCGCCCGCCCGGGCGGGGCGGCCGCGTCGCGCAGCGGTGCCCCGTCGACGGGGAGGCGCGCGGTGACCGAGAAGCCGCCGTCCGGTGCGGGACCGTGCACGAGGGTGCCGCCCGCGAGCCGGACGCGTTCATGGAGTCCGACCAGCCCGGTACCGCCGGACGCGGGCCCCTGCGCCGGGCGGGCGGCGGGGCCGTTGGCGACGGTGACACCCACCTCGCCGCCCCGGCGCACCACCCGTACCGTCACCTCCGCGCCGGGCGCGTGCCGGGCCGCGTTGGTGAGGGACTCCTGGACGACGCGGTGGACGGCCCGGTCGGTCATCTCGGGCAGCGGTACGGCCCCGGGCAACCCGGAGCCGGGATCGGGCCCGGGGCCCGTGTCCGTGGTGGCGGCCGGTTCGGCGAGGTGTACGGAGAGCCCCGAGGCCCGGGCCCGCTCCACCACCGCCCGTACCGTCTCGTCCCGCGGTGCCGTCGGCGCGCCCTCCTCGTCGGTGCGCAGCACCCCGACGATGTCCCGCAGCCGGGCGGTCGCCCCGGCCGCCGCCAGCCGGAGCTCCCGGGCCGCGGCGCGCTGCGGCTCGCCCAGCTCCCGGTCGATCTCCAGGGCCGCCGCGCGCAGGGCGATCAGCGACAGTTCATGGCCGAGGGAGTCGTGCATGTCCCCGGCGATCCGGGACCGCTCCCGCAGCCGCTCCCGGTCCGCGACGGCCCGCTGCTCGCGCTCCAGCCGGTCCGCCAGCGTCCAGCCCGCCCGGACCAGGTCCGCGTACTGCCGTACCGAACGGCCCAGCAGCCACGGCACCACCACGGCCAGCAGGACCGCCGCCACCTGCATGAACCAGATCCACAGCTCGTCACCGGCGGCGAGGGTCAGCACCAGGCCGAGAGCGGTGACGGAGGCGAAGAGGGCGAGCGCCGGACGGGCCCGGGGCGAGCGGCGGCCGGCCAGAAAGGCGAAGACGACGAGCGCCGCGCTGTACTGGGGGGTGATCAGCTGGGTGCTGTACAGGGCGCCGAGGCCGAGCGCCGTACCGAGCGCGGCCAGGGGGAACCGGCGTCCCGCGGCGACGGCGGCGCCGAGCAGGACGATCCCGGCGGCGGTGGCCCAGCCCGTACCCGACCAGCTCGCGGTCCACGGCCGGACCCAGCCTCCCGCACCGCTCCGGCCCCCGTTGAACAGGACGGGCGCGCTCACGGCCGCCCAGAGCGAGAGGTCGAGGGCGGTACGGCGGATTCGTTCGCGGCGCATGGCCCCACTCTGCCGCAGGGGGAGAAAGGGGGTGGGGGGCCGGTGGGCTGCCGTGCCCTCAGGGCCTGGGGCCCGGGTCGGCCGCCGTGTCCCGGGCCACGGCCTCCGCCTCGTACGCCAGAATCGCCAGCTCGACGCGGTTCCGCAGCCCCAGCCGGGCCAGTACCGCGCTGACGTGCGCCTTCACCGTGCCCTCGACGATGTGCAGCCGTCCGGCGATCTCCGCGTTGGAGAGTCCGGCACCGACCAGGGCGACGACTTCGCCCTCCCGGCCGGTGAGCGGCGCCAGCCTGCGCCGGGCCTCGGCGGTACGGGACAGCCTGCCGCCCTCGAACCGGTCGATGACCCGCCGGGCCACGGCCGGGGAGAGGAACGCGGCACCTTCGGCCACCGCCCGTACCCCGCTCAGCAGTTCCCGCGGGTCGCCGGACTTCACCAGGAAGCCGCTCACTCCGGCCGCGAGTGCGCGGGCGATGTACTCGTCCTCGGAGAACGTGGTCAGCACGATCAGCCCGACCGAGGGCGCGACCCGGCGCAGTTCCTCCGCCGCCCGCAGCCCGTCGGTGCCCGGCATCCGGATGTCGAGGAGTGCCACATCGGGCCGGTGGCGCAGGGCCAGCTCGACGGCCTGCCGTCCGTCCCCGGCCTCCGCCACCACCTCGATACCGGGCTCGGTCGCGAGGATGGCCCGGACGCCCGCCCGGATCATGGTCTCGTCGTCGGCGAGCAGGACACGTACCGGCGGCGTCCCGGGGGAGTGCCCGGCGGCTGAGTCTGCGGAGTAGGCGGAGTCGGCGGGAGCGGTCACGGCTCCACCCTAAGGTCCCCGGGGTCCAGGCATCCCAGGGTCCCGGTCCGGCCACCGGCGGGCGGAGGGTGGGCCCGGGACATGGGTGCGCCCGGGAGGGGGCGGCGTGCGGTTCCCCTCCCGGGCGCGGTTCGGACGGACGCCCGGGGCGTCAGAAGGTGAGCTTGACCCGGTTGATGTACCCGGTGTCCTGCGCGGCCCGGTCCTGGACCCGCAGCGCCCAGGCCCCGTTCGCGACCTCCGACGAGGCGTTGACGGTGTACGTCTCCTGGACGTTGTCCGCGGAGTCGTTGGCGCTGAAGGGCTTCAGGTTGTAGACCGTCCCGTCGGGGGCGACGAGATCCACGACCAGGTCACCGCGCCAGGTGTGGACGATGTCGACCTCGACCTGAAGGGCGGCCGGGGCGTTGCCGGTGACCCCGGAGACGGTCACCGGGGAGGTGACGGCGGCGCCGTTGTCCGGGATCGCCACATCGGCGGCGTTCTCGAAGGACGGGCCTCCCGGGTTGCCGCCGCCGGGCCGGGCGCCGACGTTGATCCCGGCCCAGGCGTCGGTGACGGACTTCACCTCGGCACTGGCCGCCCCGTACAGCTCGGTCGCGACGGCGATGGTGCCGGTGCGCGCCCCGGCGTAGTTGGTGGTGGAGGTGAACTTGGTGGTGAGCGCCTTGTACCAGATCAGCGCGGCCTTCTCGCGGCCGATGCCGGTCACGGGCAGCCCGTCGGAGGTCGGGGAGTCGTAGGCGACCCCGTTGACGGTCTTGGCCCCGCTGCCCTCGGAGAGCAGATAGAACCAGTGGTTCGCCGGTCCCGAGGAGTAGTGGACGTCGATGCTGCCGATGCCCGAGTACCAGGCGTCCTTGGAGGAGCCGTCCCGGCTGGGCCGGTCCATGTACCGCAGCGGCGTCCCGTTGCCCCGGATGTCGATCTTCTCGCCGACGAGGTAGTCGCCGGGGTCGTTCGGATTGGCCGCGTGGAACTCGACCGCGGCGGCGAAGATGTCCGAGGTGGCCTCGTTCAGACCGCCGGACTCGCCGCTGTAGACCAGGCGGGCGGTGTTGGAGGTGACGCCGTGCGTCATCTCGTGGGCGGCGACGTCGATGGACGTCAGCGGCTTGGCGTTGCCCGCGCCGTCGCCGTACGTCATGCAGAAGCAGGAGTCCTGCCAGAAGGCGTTGACGTAGTTGTTGCCGTAGTGGACGCGCGAGGAAGCGCCGACCCCGTCGCCGCGGATCCCGGAACGCCCGTGGACGTTCTTGTAGTAGTCCCAGGTGAGCCCGGCGCCGTAGGCGGCGTCGGCGGCGGCGGTCTCGGTGTTGGCCGCCTGTCCGTTGCCCCAGATGTCGTCCGGCCCGCTGAACAGGGTCCCGGTGCCGCTGGTGCCCCTGTTGAGGTTGGTGGTGCGGTGGTTGCCGCGTCCGCTGTCGGTGAGCTGGAAGGTGCTGCCGGACTGGACCGAGCCGACCGTCACCTGGCCGCTGTACTGGGTGTTGCCGGTCCCGGTGTGCACGGCCTGCCACCGGAAGAGTTCGGCGCCGGTACCGGCGTCGGTGACGACGTGCAGTTCGCTGGGCGTCCCGTCGTGCTGGAGCCCGCCGACCACCGTCTCGTACGCGAGCACCGGCTCGTTGCCCTGCGTCAGCCAGACGACCTTCCGGGGCGCCCGGGCCGCTTCGGCCTGCTTCCCGCCTTCGGCGGCGGCAGCGCCGAGGGCCCGGCTCTCGGCCGTGGCCGGGCTGATCCGGGCGGTGGTGCCGGCCAGACCGGTGAGCGCGGTGCGGGAGGCCCGGGCGACGGTTTCGGTGGCGCCCGACGGTGCCTCGCTGACGACGAGGTCGCCGCCGAGGACGGGGAGCCCGCGGTAGGTGCGCTCGTAGCGGGTGTGGGTGGTGCCGTCCCGGTCCTGTGCCACATCGCGGACCAGGAGCTTCTCGTCGGCCGTCAGCCCGAGTTGCTGCGCGGTGGCCGGGGTGTCGGCGGTGGCCGCCTTGACGAGGGCGGTGCGCTGGGCGGGGGAGAGGGCGCGGGGGAGCGCGCCGGGGTCGGCCTGTGCGGCCGGGGCGCGGTCGGCGCCGGTGGGGGCGGCGGCCTGGGCGCCGGTCGGGACACCGAGGGCGAGCAGGGCGACGGCGGCGACGAGAGCGCCGGCCGCCGTGGCGCGGCGGGGCTTGGGTCTCACGCGTACTCCTTCTGCGAGGGGGGTACCGGGGGCGGCGGGGGCGCCGGCCGGGCAGAGCGACAGAGCGGCGGAGCGGTGCTGGTACTGGTGTTGCGGTACGTGCTGTACGGCGCGTGCGGATGCCGTACGGCGTGCTGTGCGGGCCGCGTGCCCCGGCGCGCGCCGCCGGAGCCCGTGGCCGTCTCCCGGATACCGGATCCCGGTGTTCGTTCAGGTGTCCGGTAAACGGGTGTGCGGGGAGGGTGAACCGGGGTGAAGAGTCGCAGGAGTGGCGGGTTTCTGTCAGGAGCGCGTCAAGAAGTTGACCGGAATGCGTCCGTTCAACGAAGGGGGCCGTCCGCTGAGCGAACGCCGGGACGGCCGTTCGACGGCCCGTCATGTGCAGGTAAAGCCGGGGCAACGTGCGGGTATCCGCCCCGGGTCCCGACCGCGGCCCACGGCACGCCCCCCGGCCGTCCCCGCCGGGCCGGGGAAGGCCCCCACCGGCCGGGACCGCCCGCCCGGCCCCCGGGCAACGACCGGCACCGGCCGGGGCATCTGGCCGGTTTACGACCGCGGGACCGCCCCGCCCGGACGCGGCGCTTCTTACCTTCTGCCTCCGCGGTCCGGCCGCGACGGCTCAGACCAGACTGTCCCGCCACGCCCGGTGCAGACCGGCGAACCGGCCCCCCGACGCCGTGATCAGCTCGCCCGGCGCCCCGTCCTCCACGATCCGCCCGTGCTCCATCACCAGCACCCGGTCCGCGACCTCGACCGTCGACAGCCGGTGCGCGATGACCAGCGCCGTACGGCCGTGGAGCACCGTGTCCATGGCCCGCTGCACCGCCCGCTCGCCCGGTACGTCCAGCGAACTGGTGGCCTCGTCCAGGATCAGCACCGCGGGGTCGGCCAGCAGCGCCCGGGCGAAGGCGACCAGTTGGCGCTGGCCCGCCGAGATCCGCCCGCCCCGCTTGCGGACATCGGTGTCGTAGCCGTCGGGCAGCGCCGCGATGAAGTCGTGCGCGCCGATCGCCTTCGCCGCCGCTTCGATCTCCGCACGGCTCGCGTCCGGGCGGCCCACGGCGATGTTCTCGGCGACCGTCCCCGAGAAGAGGAACGCCTCCTGGGTCACCATCACCACCCCGCGCCGCAGCTCCGCCGTCTCCAGCTCGCCCAGGGGCA
Organism: Streptomyces tsukubensis; assembly: GCF_003932715.1. NCBI lineage: Bacteria > Bacillati > Actinomycetota > Actinomycetes > Kitasatosporales > Streptomycetaceae > Streptomyces > Streptomyces tsukubensis. The sequence goes on from NZ_CP020700.1 coordinate 5,709,588, forward strand.
CCCCGTCGAGCAGCACCCGGCCCTCGGTGGGGTCGTAGAACCGGGCCAGCAGCTTGGCGACCGTGGACTTGCCCGCACCGGTCGAGCCGACCACCGCGACCGTCTGCCCGGCCGGAATCACCAGGTCGAGACGGGGCAGCACCTCACCGCCGGTGCGGTAGGAGAACCGCACCCGGTCGAAGACCACCTCGCGGCCGGGCCGTCCGGCGGCGCGCTCCGGCAGCGGCACCGGCTCCCGCGGCTCCCGCACCGACGGCCCCTGCGCCAGCAGCCCGGCGATCTTCTGCAGCGAGGCGGCGGCCGACTCGTACGAGTTCAGGAACATCCCGAGCCGGTCGATCGGGTCGTACAGCCGCCGCAGATACAGCGCGCACGCCGCCAGCACACCCAGCGCCAGCGTGCCGTCCGCGACCCGGTAGGCACCCCACAGCACCATGCCCGCGACCGCGGTGTTCGCCACCAGCCGGGACCCCATCACGAACAGCGCCAGCTCCAGCATCGCGTCGCCGTTGCTGCGGCGGTGGTCCGCGTTGAGCCGGGCGAAGGCCTCGTCGTTCGCCCGCTCGCGGCGGAAGGCCCGGACCGGCCGGATGCCGTTCATCGTCTCCGTGAACTTCACGATGACCGCTGCCATCGCCGTCGACTTCCGGCTGTACACCGCGGCGCAGCGCCGCCGGTACAGCCGGATCAGCAGCGCGAGCGGGAGGAAGGTGGCGACCGCGACGGCGCCGATGCCCAGATCCAGCCAGAGCAGCAGGGCCGCGATATAGACGAACGCCAGCAGGACGTTGATCAGTTCCTGGAGGCCCTCGTCGAGCAGCTCCCGCAGCGATTCCACGTCCGCAGTCGACCGGGAGATCAGCCGGCCCGAGGTGTACCGCTCGTGGAAGTCGACGCTGAGGGCCTGCGCGTGCCGGAAGATCCGGGCCCGGAGATCGACCAGGACGTCCTGGCTGAGCCGGCCGATGGTGGTGACGAAGAAGTACTGGAGCAGCCCGGCGCCGGTGGCGGCGGACGCATAGCCCGCGGCGACCGCGATCAGCGGCCCGTAGTCGTGGTCGCGGACCGCCGGGACGCCCCGGTCGATCGCGTACGCGACCAGCAGCGGGCCCGCCTGCACCGCGGCCTGCTGGAGCAGCAGGAGCAGCGCCACCAGGACCACACGGCCGCGGTACGGGGAGAGCAGCGAGCGCAGCAGGTCCCGGGTCGCGCCCGCCGTGGCGGGAAGGTCGTCCCGGTCGAAGGGGTCGCCGCCGGGCGCGGTGAGCGGGCCCCCGGCTTCCTGCGCATTCTCCGGCGCGTTCTCCGGGAGCGTTCCGGCGGATCCGGTCGGCTGGGTCATGGACGCGTTCCTTCCGACAGCTCCGACAGCTCCGACAGCTCCGCAGTTTTCTCGGTGCTCGTACGCGGCGCCGGGGCCCGCTCCGTGCCCGACATCAGCCAGGCGTACTCCGCACTCGTCCGCAGCAGTTCGTGGTGGGTGCCGACGGCCGCGATCCGCCCGCCGGACAGCAGGGCCACCCGGTCGGCGAGCAGTACCGTCGACGGCCGGTGCGCGACGACCAGAGCGGTGGTGTCCTTCAGTACGTGCCGGAGCGCGGCCTCCACCCGGGCCTCCGTATGGACGTCGAGCGCGGACAGCGGATCGTCCAGCACCAGGAAGCGCGGGCGGGCCGCGACCGCGCGGGCCAGCGCCAGCCGCTGCCGCTGCCCGCCCGACAGGGTCAGCCCCTGCTCACCGACCTCGGTGTCGGCACCGAGGGGAAGCGCCGGTACGAAATCGGCCTGGGCCACCCCGAGCGCCCGGTCCAGGGTCTCCGGGCCGGAACCGTCCGCGCCCATCAGGACGTTCTCCGCGACGGTCGCAGAGAAGAGCGTGGGCTCCTCGAACGCGACCGACACCAGCGTCCGCAGCTCCGTGCGAGGCATCGCCGTGATGTCGACGCCGTCCAGGGTGATCCGCCCGGCGGTCACCTCGTGGAGCCGCGGCACCAGGGCGGTCAGGGTCGTCTTGCCGCTGCCGGTCGCGCCGACGAGGGCCATCGTCTCCCCGGGACGGATCTGCAGATCGACGCCGTCGAGCACCGGAACGGCGGTCGCGGGCGCGTCCGGGAAGCGGAACGCCACCCCCTCGAACCGGATTCCGGCACCCCCCGGACCCGTACCCCCGTCCCCGCCCCGCGTTTCCCCGGCGCCGTCGTGGCCCGACTCCTCCGGCTCGTCCATCACCTCGAAGTACCGCTCCGTCGCGGTCGCCGCCTCCTGGCAGAGCGCCAGCAGGAACCCCATCGACTCCACCGGCCAGCGCAGCGCCAGCGCCGTCGACAGGAACGCCACCAGCGTGCCCGCGGACAGCTCGCCGTCCGCCACCTGCACCGTGCCGAGCACCAGCGCCGCACCGATCGCGGTCTCCGGGATGACGGTGATCGCCGCCCAGATGCCCGCCACCATCCGCGATTTCAGCAGCTCCGTACCGCGGAGCAGCCCCGCCAGACCGTGGAAGGACCGCTCCTGGCTGCGGTGGCGGCCGAAGCCCTTGATGACGCGGATGCCGAGGACGCTCTCCTCCATGACCGTCGCCAGATCCCCGGCCTGGTCCTGGGCGCGCCGGGACGCGATGGAGTACCGGGCCTCGAAATAGGAGCAGATCACCACCAGCGGCACGATCGGCAGCATCAGGATCAGCCCCAGCGTCCACTGCTGCACCAGCAGGATCACCAGACCGATGAGGATGGTCACCCCGTTGACCAGCAGGAAGGTCAGTGGGAAGGACAGGAAGATCCGGACCAGGCTGAGATCCGTCGTACCGCGTGACAGCAACTGCCCCGACGGCCAGCGGTCGTGGAACGCCAGCGGCACCCGCTGGAGGTGCCGGTAGAGATCCGCCCGCATCGCCGCCTCCACCGCTGCCAGCGGGCGGGCCACCAGCCACCGGCGGAAGCCGAAGAGCACCGCCTCCGCGACACCGAGCAGCAGCAGCGCCAGCGCGCCCAGCCAGACCCCGCCGGGATCGCGGCCGGCGACCGGCCCGTCGACGATCCACTTCAGTACGAGGGGGATCACCAGGCTCAGGGACGAGGCGACGATCGCCACACCGGCGGCGATGAACAGCCGGGTGCGCACCGGCCTGACGTACGGCCAGAGCCGCAGCAGCACCCGGGCGACGGACCGTTTCCGCGCCGGGGGATCGTCCGGCGCGGCGGGGGGCGGGGGCTCGGCGGCCGCCTTCTCCTGGGGTGAAGGGTAAGTGGGCATCAGGACCGAGAGTACGGTTCACCACTGACGCGCTCATCCGGTTTTCCGCCGGGGCCCGGTACCCCGCCCAGTACCCCGCCCGGGGCCGCCGTCCCCGGCCCACGTTTCCCCGGCGGGCCCGTGGTCGTTGGACCGGCGTGAGACACGTACTCAAGCGAACGGGCCGGGGCGCACTGATCGCCGTGGCACGGGTCGGACTGGCAGGACTGTTGGCGGGGCTCTCCGGCTGTGCCCCGGGCGGCGGCGAGGGGGGCGACCCCGGGGTCGTACCACCGCAGCTGGTGTCGGGGGAGGTGATCCGGGTGACCCCCGAGGACGGCGCCCGGGGCGTCGACCCCAAGAGCCGCCTCGAAGTGCGGCTCACCAGCGGCCGGCTGGAGCGCGTCACGGTCAACCGGATCGAGAACGAGGCCCCGACCGCCGTGCGCGGCGCGATCTCCGGGGACGGGCTGCGCTGGCGGCCCGCCGAGGGCACCCGGCTCGGACTCGCCGCCAAGTACTCCGTCGACGTCGTCGCCCTCGACGGCCACGGCAGGCGCACCGCCCGCCACACCACGTTCACCACCAAGGTCCCCGAGAGCCGCTTCATCGGCTACTTCAAGCCGGAGCACCGCTCCACCGTCGGCACCGGGATGATCGTCTCCTTCGACTTCAACCGGAAGATCACCGACCGGGCCGCCGTCCGGCAGGCGATCCGGGTGACCTCCGATCCGCCGGTCGAGATCGCCGGGCACTGGTTCGGCGACCAGCGGCTGGACTTCCGGCCCGAGCAGTACTGGACGCCCGGCACGAAGGTCACGGTCGATATCGGGCTGCGGGACGTGGAAGCCGCCTCCGGCGCCTACGGCATCCAGGACAAGACCGTCGTCTTCACCGTCGGCCGTTCGCAGATCTCCCTGGTCGACGCCGAGGCCAAGACGATGGAGGTACGGCAGGACGGCAGCCTGATCGCCACGCTGCCGATCACCGCCGGGGCGCCGAACGCGATGACGTACAACGGGAAGATGGTCGTCAGCGAGATGCACGACGTCACCCGGATGAACGGCGCGACCGTCGGCTTCACCGACTCCGACGGCAAGGGCGAGTACGACATCAAGGACGTGCCCCACGCCATGCGGCTCACCCGGACCGGCACCTTCCTGCACGGCAACTACTGGGCTTCGGCGGATATCTTCGGCTCGGCCAACGTCAGCCACGGCTGTGTGGGGCTGCGCGATGTGAAGGGCGGCAGCGGGGACACCCCGGCGGGCTGGTTCTTCGACCGCACCCTGATCGGCGATGTGGTGGAGGTGGTCAACTCCCGCGACAAGACGGTCGCCCCCGACAACGGGCTGAGCGGCTGGAACATGACGTGGGAGGAGTGGAAGAAGTGACCCGGGGGCGGCGCGGGGCGGCTGTGATCCAACGCACGGCCTGCCCCGCCGCCCCTCGCGGTTAGCCTCCTCGTATGAGCACTGTCTCCCTCGAAGTAGCCGGCGGCGTCGGTACGATCCGGCTCGACCGCCCCCCGATGAACGCGCTCGACATCGCCCTCCAGGACCGGCTGCGGGAGCTGGCCGAGGAGGCCGGGGAGCGCCCCGACGTCCGGGCCGTGATCCTGTACGGCGGTGAGAAGGTGTTCGCCGCCGGTGCGGACATCAAGGAGATGCTGGAGATCGACCATGCGGGCATGGTCGCCCGGTCGCGGGCGCTCCAGGACGCGTTCACGGCCGTCGCCCGGATCCCCAAGCCGGTGGTGGCCGCGGTGACCGGATACGCCCTGGGCGGCGGGTGCGAGCTGGCCCTCTGCGCCGACTACCGGATCGCCGCGGACAACGCGAAGCTGGGCCAGCCCGAGATCCTCCTCGGGCTGATCCCCGGCGCAGGCGGCACCCAGCGGCTGTCCCGGCTGATCGGCCCCTCGCGGGCCAAGGACCTCATCTTCACCGGGCGTCAGGTGAAGGCGGCCGAGGCGCTGGAGATCGGCCTGGTGGACCGGGTCGTCCCCGCCGGCGAGGTCTACGAGGCCGCCCGCGCCTGGGCCGCCCGGCTCGCCAAGGGCCCCGCACTGGCGCTGCGGGCGGCGAAGGAGTCCGTAGACGTCGGTCTGGAGACGGACATCGACACCGGTCTCGCGGTCGAACGGAACTGGTTCGCCGGGCTGTTCGCCACGGAGGACAAGGAGCGCGGGATGCGCAGCTTTGTGGCGGAGGGCCCCGGGAAAGCGGTCTTCACCGGCACCGAGGACCTCTGACCCGTACCGCTGACCCGTTACCGCCGACCCGTACCGCACCGGCCGTCGCCGGACCGTCCCGTGCCACCGTGCCGGATGCCGCCGGACGCCCCCGGACGCCCCCGGGCGCCCCCGGGCGCCCGGCGGCGGGCCGGTGTCCCGTGGCCGGTTGCGGGGCCCGTACCTTGCCGTTTCCTTAAGGCCGCCTTACCTGCGCCTTAAGGAAACGGCTCCCCCCGATCCCCGGGGCGCGCTGTTGACAGGGTGTCAACGCAGCTCAGGGTGGGCACAACTCGCCTCATGGGGCCACTGACATATGCCGCCGCAACCCTCCGGAATGTGCAGTTCCGGGGGCCCTATTCCGCTGGAAAGGCCACGGAATCCGCGCTCAGCAGCCATGATGGGGGCATGGCGGGCCTCGAAGGTGCGGAACAACCGCGGCAGCGCGACGGCGTGACCGCGATCCGTTGGATGACCGCCATCGAGGACGAGCAGGGCCTGAAAGCGCTGGAGCTGTTCGGTGACCCTTCGCTGGAGGAGGTACGGCTCCCGTCCCGCCCCGAATCCGCGGCCACGGCCCGGCGGCTGACCCACTCCGTGATCGTCCGTCAGTGGACGCTCCCCGCCCAGACCGCCGAATCGGCCGTCCTCCTCGTCTCCGAACTGGTGGGGAACGCGGTCCGGCACACCGGCGCCCGGGTCTTCGGGCTGCGAATGACGCGCCGTCCCGGCTGGATCAGGGTCGAGGTGCGCGACCCCTCGCGCGGACTGCCCTGTCTGCTGCCGGTCCAGCCGATGGACATCAGCGGGCGGGGGCTCTTCCTGGTGGACAAGCTCTCCGACCGGTGGGGGGTGGACCTGCTGCCGCGCGGCAAGACGACCTGGTTCGAGATGAGGATCCCGCACCCCGGTTCGAGATGAGGACCGCCCGGAGGGGCTGCCCCGACCTCCCCGGATACCCCAGAAGCCCCCACGGGTGCCGGTGTGCGGCGGGCGGGGGCTTCTGGGGAGCGCCGTGGACAGGGGGGTGTTTCCACGGCTGCTGATAACGACCGAGCTCGGGTCGGAGGAGGTCGTGTCCCCGACTATGGCAGACCATGAAACAACTCCCAAATTCGCCAATCGGTCATATCTCATCAAAATGGGTGGTTCTCGCGAGAATCTCAGGTGAGATGGGGCACTTGCCTCGCAAATCTTGCTGAATCGCCGGTGTGAGGGCGTGTTTTTACGGTGCGATGATATTGCACTCCACTCGCGAAACTACCTAAATCGGTCTAATCGGTACTTTCGTAGCATTCCCTGCCTAACGTCCTCTACTGTGACCCCGATCGACCGCCGTCGTGCCCTGCGGGCCGCAGCCGGGGCCGCTGCCGCCGGTGCCCTCGCCACAAGCTGCGCCGACGGCGGCCGGGCCCCCGCCGCGCCCCCGCCCGCCCGTCCTGCCGCCACCGCATCGGCGGGCGCGGCGGCCCGCCCCGCGGGGCAGCCGCCCGCCGCTCCCGCGCCCCGCCGCCACCCCGGGCAGCCCGCCCAGATCAGCCACGGCCCCACCGGCCGGGACCGGGTCGCCCTCACCTTCCACGGCGCCGGCGACCCGGCCACCGCCCGCGCCGTCCTGGCCGAGGCCGAACGCGCCGGAGCCCGGATCACCGTCCTCGCCGTCGGCAGCTGGCTCGACCAGTACCCCGGGATGGCCCGCCGGATCCTCGACGGCGGACACGACCTGGGCAACCACACGATGAACCATGTCTCGGTCAACGAACTGCCCGAGGCCGAGGCCTATGCCGAGATCACCGGCTGCGCCGACCGGCTGCGCAGGCTCACCGGCTCCATCGGCACCTGGTTCCGGCCCTCGCGGACCCGGACCGCGACCCCGCTCGTCGTCCGGCTCGCCGGGCGCGCCGGATATCCGCACGTCCTCTCCTACGACCTCGACTCCCTCGACGCCACCTCGCCCGGCGCCGCGGCCGTCACCCGCACGGTCGCCGGGCAGATCCACCGCGGATCGGTGGTCAGCCTCCACTTCGGCTATGCGGACACGGTCGCCGCACTGCCCGCCCTCCTCGACGACCTCCACCGCCGCGGACTGCGCGCGGTGACCACCACGGAGCTGCTGAGCTGATGCACCCTCCCCACTGCCCGACGCCCGTCCGGCGCCGCCCCCGGCAGCCCGCCCGCCGCACCCGGGTGCTGCTCGCCGCCGCCGCGCTCGCCCTGATCGCGGGCTGCGGTACCGACACCGGCACCTCCACCACTTCGGAGAAGACCGGCGCCGCCGCCGCACGCAAACCCGCGAAGCCCCCGGTCCCCGCCGGACTGCCCGGGATGCCGCCGGTCCTCGACCCCAAGGACCTCTACGCGGCCGACCGCCCCAACAAGCTCTCGCCCGTCGTGAAGAACTTCCCCACCAAGGTGTACGTCCCCAACACCAACTCCAACACCGTCTCCGTGATCGACCCCACCACCTACAAGGTCGTCGAGACGATCCCGGTCGGCATCCAGCCCCAGCACGTCGTGCCGTCCTGGGATCTGAAGACCCTCTGGGTCAACAACAACCGGGGCCACACCCTCACCCCCATCGACCCCGCCACCGGCAAGGCGGGCAAGGAGGTCGAGGTCCACGACCCGTACAACCTCTACTTCACACCCGACGGCAAATACGCCGTCGTGATGGCCTCCATGGACCGGGAACTCGTCTTCCGCGACCCCCACACCATGGAGCGGAAGAAGACCACCCCCGTCACCTGCTACGGCGTCAACCACGCCGACTTCTCCGCCGACGGGCGCTACTTCATCGTCTCCTGCGAGTTCTCCGGAGAACTCCTGAAGGTCGATACGGCCCGGATGGAGGTCGTCGGCCAGCAGAAGCTCCCCCTCGACGGCGCGATGCCGCAGGACGTGAAGATCTCCCCGGACGGAAAGACCTTCTACATCGCCGACATGATGGCCCACGGCATCTGGGTGCTGGACGGCGAGAAGTTCACCACCCCCACCCTGCTCCCCACCGGCGAGGGCGCGCACGGCCTCTACATCAGCCGGGACTCCAAGGAGATGTACATCCCCAACCGGGGCGAGGGCTCCGTCTCCGTCTTCGACTTCCCCAGCAACAAGCTGACCAAGAAGTGGTGGCTGCCCGACGGCGGCAGCCCCGATATGGGCGGCGTCTCCGCCGACGGCAAGGTCCTCTGGCTCTCCGGACGCTACGACTCCGAGGTCTATGCCATCGACACCGCCACCGGCAAGCAACTGGCCCGCATCCCGGTCGGCGACGGCCCCCACGGCCTGGCGTTCTATCCCCAGCCGGGACGCTACTCCCTGGGCCACACCGGCGTCTTCCGCTGACCCCGGGCCCCCACCCCCACCCCCGCCCCCCTGCCCCCCGCCCCCTCGGCCCACGGCCCCACGGGATCCGCTCGTCGATCCGGAAAGGCTCCGGAAGTCGGGGAAGGGCGGGCGGCCCGGTCCGCGACGGGTCAAGGCGGCGGGTCAACCCGCCTACGGGTGGGTGACCTTGCCCCGCACCGCGCCGCCGGACCGGGATGGTGATCATCATGATGATCTCGTCCCGTCCGCGGCGCCGTGCCGCCGTGGTCGCCCTCGCCCTGTCCGCCGCGCTGCTCCCGGCCGCCGGCGCGGCCACCGCCGGCCCCGTCGCCCCCGCCCGGCCTGCGGCGGCCCCCGCGGCCCCTGCGGCGGCCGCCGCGCCCGCCAACTCCTGTCCCGCGGTCGAGGACCGGCTCTACGCCGCCGCCGACAAGCGCGTCGACATCAACCGCATCACCCCCGCTCCCTCCTGGCGCACCAACTGTCTCCAGCTCTACCGCACCGACGGACGCGGCCCCGAGATCGTCTTCGAGGAGGGCTTCCACCCCAAGGCCCCGCTCGACGGCCAGTACGACATCGAGAAGTACGTCCTCGTCAACCAGCCGTCCCCCTATGTCTCCACCAGCTACAACCACGATCTGTACAAGTCGTGGAAGAACGGGTGGAACTACTACATCGACGCGCCGGGCGGGGTCGATGTGAACAAGACCATCGGCGACACCCACAAGTACGCCGACCAGGTCGAGGTGGCCTTCCCCGGCGGGGTGGCCCGGCAGTTCATCGTCGGGGTCTGCCCCGTCGACAAGGAGAAGAAGATCGAAATCATGAACGAGTGCCGGGACAACCCGCACTACGAGCCCTGGCGGGCCGGATATCCGGCGGCGACCGTGGAGAAGGCGCCCGGCGGGAGCGTCCCCGCCACCACCCAGCCGGCGCCCGTGACCGCCCCGCAGGCGATCCCCGCCCAGCGCCCCGTGCTCGTGCCCGCGGCCTGAGGACCGCCTCCCCTTCTCCCGCCGGGTGATCCGCGGCGCCCCCGTCCGGGCTCGTGCCCCGCCGATGGTCCGGCAAGGCGTCATGGTGCGCGGCCGGTCAGCCGGAGGAGAAGAGGGCCTCCGAGCCCACCACGGAGAAGCCTGCCGACTGGAACGCCCGCACACTGCGGGCGTTCCCCGGGGCTATCTGCGCCCAGACCGTCCGCCCCGGCACCAATCGCCGGGCGGCCAGGGCCAGAGCGGTACCGAGCCCCTTGCCTCCGGCCTCCTCGTCCACCTCGACCGCGCACTCCCAGCGGCCGGCCAGCCCCCGCCCCAGCAGTACGATGCCGCCGTCGGCCGCCCAGACCCGTACCCCGTCCCGGTACTTCCGGGCCCGGACCACCCGGGGGTGCGAGGGGTTGTCGATCTCCCGGAGCGGCACCTCCGGTCTCCCGGGGAGCGCCGGAGCCGCCGTCATCATGTCGATCGTGCTCATCCGGCGGCGCGTACGCTCCAGCATCGCGGCCAGGAAGTGCGGATTCATCGCGGCCGCGAACGGGTCGGCCGGGGCTGCCGCGAGCTGCTTCCGTACCCACTCCGGGTCCTCGTCCGTGAAGACGACCGAATGCGCGGTGAAGGCCAGCACGCCTTCGTCCCGGGCACCGGGCCGGCCGGTCACGACGGTCCGGCCGTCGGGCGCGGGGAACCTGCCGTGCGCCGCGGCGTCGAGGATCTGCCACAGTTCGTCGCTCATGGCCCCATGCTGCCCGACCGCACGGTCCGCCCCTTGGAGTTGTCCACAGGGCCGCCCCGATAATCTGATCTCCGTCAACAGAGCACCGAGAAGGGGCGGAACACAGTGGCGGACATCGACGAGGCCCGCAAAGCGTTCGACCGGTACGACCTCGACGGCGACGGTCTGATCACCGCGGCCGAGTACAAGAGCGTGATGGCGCAGTTGGGTGACTTCAACGTCACCGAGACGGTCGCCGAGGCGGTCATCAAGTCGAAGGACGGCAACGGCGACGGCATGCTGACCTTCGACGAGTTCTGGGACTCCTTCAAGAAGGCCTGACCCGCACGGGACCGGCCGCCCGCCGGGCCCGCGAGCGCGGGACCTCCCGGGCGGCGGCCGGTCCCGGAGCCGTACCCCCCGCCCGTACTGCGCCGGACACCCCACCGGCCGCGGGCGTACCGCCGACCTGCCGTCAGCAGGCCCCGAACGACCAGAAGACGCCCACCTCGCCGTCGGCCACCGCGATCAGGCCGAGGTCCTCCACGAGGTCGATGCCGTTGAGGTACTCGGAGGTGAGGAAGCCGTGGGACCGGGTGCCCCGCAGGCCTGATGCGACGAAGTCGTGGGCCGGGTCCGATGCGGCGGCGGTCGCGTTGGTCCAGTAGCGCGCGCCGGGGCCGTACCGGCCGAGCAGGGTCCGGGCATCCGCCAGTACCGCATCCCGGTCCGGCCGGAAGCGCACGGGGGCGGGCTCCGCCTGCCACTCCTCGGCCATCACGGCCAGCGCGGCGACCGCCGCCTCCCGCTCCAGCGGATACAGACGCCCGGCCAGCTCCGGCGCGTCCGGCGGGTCGAAGGGATAGGCGGGCACCGTCCAGCGGACGTCGTTGGTGCGGTCCTGGTCCAGCCGGACCCAGCCCCGGGGATCGGGGACCGACCGGTGCAGTACGGCGTGGACGTCGTACGCCCAGTCCTCGTGCCGCCGGGGGCCGGTCGCCACGAAGGTGTACGGATCGTCGAGCAGCCGCAGTGCCGCCGCGTTCCAGGGGCACCGGCGGGAGCGGAAATCCACCAGCAGACCCCCGACCCTGAGGGCGAAAGCGTCCTTCGGCTCGCGAGGGATGCGCCCGAGCCGGTCGAGGGCCCAGAGGGCGAGGCCACCGCCTTCTTCCCCTGCCGTACGGACCGGACCCTCCGGAAGCCCAAGATCCGCTCCGTCCCGGAGCGCCTCCAGATGGGCATCGAGCAGGTCCAGTGCAGTCCGACGGTCGACAGGCAGTGACATTTCCCCACTCTAAGCCGCCCTTCCGCGGCCGCTCCCGGCTCCCTCCGATGGACCGCTTGTCCGGCCTTCCCGGAAAACCCCCTGGACGGAATACCCCCAGGGGGTATACGGTTGTGATCGTTGTCCTGCAGGGGACACCGCCGGAAGGCGCAGCACACCCAGGGAGATGTCATGACGAACCACTCCGGTCACGGCCAGGCCGACCACAGCGCTCACGGCGGTCACGGCGACCACGCCGGACACGGCAGCCACGGCGGTCACGGTGCCCACGCCGCGCACGGCGGAGCCCGCCCCGGCGGCCTTTCGGTCTCCGAAAGCGGCTACACCCTCGAACTCGACACCACGATCTTCACCGCCGGTGCCCAACCGGTCCGCTTCCGGGTGATCGGCCCCGACGGGCAGCCGGTGACCGAGTACACGCCGGAGCACGAGAAGGAGCTGCACTTCATAGCCGTCCGCCGCGACACCGCCCACTTCCAGCACGTCCACCCGGTACGGGACGAGAAGGGCACCTGGAGCGTCGAACTGGCCCTGGAGCCCGGGGACTGGCGGTTCTTCGCCGACGTCCACCCGGCCGGCCACGGCGGAACCATCACGCTGGGCATCGACGCCTCGGTCGCCGGACCGTACGACCCGCAGCCGCTTCCCGAGGCCACCGGCACCGCACGGATCGGTGAGTACACCGTCGCACTCGACGGCGAACTCCTCCCGGGCGAGGCGAGCGAACTGACCCTCACCGTCAGCCGGAACGGCCGCCCCGTCACCGACCTCCAGCCCTATCTCGCCGCGTACGGGCACCTGGTGGCACTGAGGGCCGGAGACCTGGGCTACCTCCACGTCCACCCGGAGGGCGAACCCGGCGACGGCACCACCGCACCGGGCCCCGGGATCACCTTCATGGCGGTGGCCCCCTCGGCCGGAACCTACCGGCTGTACCTGGACTTCCAGCACGAAGGCACCGTCCGGACCGCCGAGTTCACCGTCCGTACCCCCGCACCCGGCCCCAGCACGGCACCCCAGGCCGCGCCCGAGCACCAGGGCCACCACCACGGCGCCCACGCGCACCACTGACCGTATGAACAGGAGCGTCATGCCCCGCCTGACCCGACTCACGCCCGACACGGCGGTCGGAGCTTCGCGCGACCTCCTCGCCGATCTGGTCTCCCGCCACGGACGAGCCGGCGACATGGTCTCCACGATGGCGCATTCGCCGGCCGTACTGGGCGGATATCTCCAGCTCAGCCGGGCGATGGGACGAGCCAAGCTCGACCGCAGGATCAGCGAACGGATCTCGATCGCCGTCCAGGTCCGGCAGGGATGCGGACTCTGTCTCGACGCGCACGTCGACGCCGCCCGCGCCCTGGGAGTGGACGAGGAGGAGATCGCGCGAGCCCGCGAGGGCACCTCGGCCGATCCCGCGATCGCGGCGATCATCGCCCTCGGCCTCCGCGTCCACCGCGAGCCGGCGTCGATCACCGACGAACAGATCACCGCACTGCGGGAGCACGGCTACAGCGACCGTGCGATAGCCGACGTCGTCGGCGTCGTCGCACTCAACGTCCTCACCGGCTCCTTCAATCTGCTCGCCGGCCTCACCCCGGGGAGCGACACCGATGAGTAGAGACACCCCCGCCTGTATCCGCGGGGCACGGCCCCCGCCCCGGGGCCGTGCCCCGCCGCACGGAGACGGAAGGAACCGTCATGAGTCTGTTCGCCATCCGCGACTACCGGCGCCTGTTCGGCGCCCAGGTCATCGCCCTCTTCGGCACCGGGCTGACCACCGTGGCCCTCGGGCTCCTCGCGTACGACCTCGCCGGCCCGAGCGCCGGAATGGTGCTCGGCACCGCACTGACCGTCAAAATGGTGATGTACGTGGTCATAGCCCCGCTGGCCGCCGCATACGCCGACCGGCTCCCCAGAAGGACCTTCCTCGTCGCCCTCGACGTGGTCCGCGGCGCCGTGGTCCTGGCCCTGCCGTTCGTCACCGAGATCTGGCACATCTACGTACTGATCGGACTGCTCCAGGCCGCCTCCGCAGCGTTCACCCCGACGTTCCAGGCCGTCATCCCCGATATCGTCACCGACGAGTCCGACTACACGCGCGCCCTCTCGGCCTCCCAGGTCGCCTACACGATGGAGAGCCTGCTCAGCCCCGTACTGGCGGCCGTCGCCCTGTCGTTCATGAGCTTCAACTGGCTGTTCCTGGGCACCTCCGCCGGATTCCTCGTCTCCGCCGTGCTCGTCCTGGCGACACGCATCCCGAACGCCCGCCCCAGCACCCACACCAAGGCCTGGGACAAGGCGGCCGCGGGCATCAGGACCTTCCTCGGGACACCGCGGCTGCGCGGCATCATGGCCCTCAACCTCGTGGTCGCGGCGGCAGGGTCGATCGTGGTCGTCAACACCGTCAACTACGTCCGTGACGAGCTCGGCGGATCCCAGTCGGACGTCGCCCGGATGCTCGCCGCCTCCGGCGCCGGAACCCTCCTGGCCGCCCTCCTCCTGCCCCGCGTACTCGGCCGGATCAGCGCCCGCACCACCATGATGACCGGCGCCGGAGTCCTCGTCGGCGGCACTGCCGCCGCGGTGACGCTCATCGCGTCCGGCCTCGCCACCGGCACCGGTACGGCGATCGTCTGGGCCGTGATCGGCATCGGCATGGCACTGATCGTCACCCCGACCGGCAAGGTCATCCGCGACTCCGTCGAACGGGACGCGATCCCCGCGGCGTTCGCCGCCCAGTTCTCCCTGTCGCACCTGGCCTGGCTGGTCACCTACCCCGTCGCGGGGTGGCTCGGAACGGCCGGAGGCTTCACCCTCACCTGGTCCGTCCTCGCGGCGCTGGCCGTGACGGGCACCGCCGGAGCGCTCCTCCTCTGGCCGCGCCACGACGGACGGGGTGCCGCGACCCGCCCGGCGGCCACCGTCCACCACGCGACCCGCACCGACCGGTCCGCGTTGTCCAAGGCGGCGTGAGGCGGCTTGAGACACCGCACCGTACGAACGCAGAAGGCCCTGAACAGCGCCGCAGGAGGCGCTGTTCAGGGCCTTTCGGCGTCGGCCATCGGCTATCCGGTGAACTGGGCCCGGGTCGGGGCGGGCACCGGCAGCGGACCGGCGGCCCCCGGACGGAGGCCGTCGAAGATCATCGAGAGATAGCGCTGCCAGAGGCCGGGAGCCTCCTCGCTGATGCTGAGGACCGCCTGGGACGCGGCGCTGAGCAGCAGCACGATGTCGAGACCGGTGATGTCGTCACGGACCGCCCCGGCCTCCTGGGCACGGGTGACGAGGATCTGGGCGACATCGGCGAGGCGTTCGCGGGAGGTGCGGACGGTGGCCTCGGAGCGGGAGAGCGCGGCGGCCGCCTGACAGAAGGAGCGGTCCCGGGCCTGGATCTCGGTTCCGACGGTCATGAACTCGAACAGCGCGGCCCCGGGGTCGTCGGCCCCCGACAGCCGCTCCCCGGCGGCGACCAGCTCTTCGAGGCGGTCGCTGAAGATCTCCGCCAGGAGCTGTTCCTTGGTGTCGAAGTGGCGGAAGACGGTTCCCTTGCCCACCCCGGCGCGCGTGGCGATGCGGGTGATCGACACGTCCATGCCGTTCTCGGCGAACTCGGCGGTCGCGGCGTCCATCAGCAGGCGTCGATTGCGTACGGCGTCGGCTCTTTGCATGCCCCCATCGTACATAAGCGGACCGATCGGTCACATTCTCCATGGCTAAGCGGACCGTGCGGTCATGTTCTGTGCTACGGTTCAAAACATGACCGAGCGGTCCGGTTGTGATTCCGGATCGTACGGGCACCCCTACGCACTGTCAGTAAGAGAGGAAATGTCATGGACGTCCGCGGCTACGAGACCGGACCCATCAAGGCGGAGGCGGCCTTCACCTCCGACTTCCCCCTGGATGACCGCTACTCGACGCAGGACCTCGTCGACATGCTGGAGCGCGAGCGTCCCAACATGGACATCCGTCCCGGAATGCGGCACAAGTACACCCCGCTGCGCTTCGACCCGGCCACCGGTGTGAAGTACATCGGCGGTCGCTACCTCTTCGACACCTGGGAGAACGTCCTCGACTACAACCACTTCACCAACGAGGAGCTCTACCCCGAGCCGGGAGTGAAGTTCTGGTCGCGCTTCCCGGGTGTGGACAAGCACTACTGGAAGGTCACCGGCGCCCACGACTTCAAGCCGATGGCCACCTCGCACCACATCAACCGGTTCGAGCGCTACTCCTACACGGACGAGAACGTCGCGGAGCTGCTCGCCGAGGTGTGGCCCGCGATCCGCGACGAGGCCGAGAAGCAGGGTCTGTCCAGCGTCTGGCTGATGTTCCAGCCGGAGGAGAAGCAGATCGGCATCCTCACCGTCGCCGAGAAGTCGGGCGACGCCGACCCGGCCGTCGCCGTCTCCAAGGGCCTGGAGTACCTGGAGCGCCTGGACGCCTTCGGCCGCTTCCTGCCCGGGCAGCTCGGCGCCGAGCAGCTCATGGACCGGACCAGCCTGATCGTCTCGTCCTGGCTGCCCGAGTCCCGGGCGCTCGGCGGCGCGCACTCGTCCTTCGACGTGTCGCCGCCGCACCCGAAGCCGCAGATCTGATCGCGGCTCCCGCCGGAAGGCGGGGTGAGCGCCCGGCCGGAGCCCCCTCACGGCTCCGGCCGGGCGCCCCATATCCGTCACCGGGCGGGACCGACGGACCGGCCGGCGACGACCGGCCTGCCCGCTCGGCCGGTACCGGCCCGACCCGGCTCGGCCGCCCCGCCCGGTCGTCGCCCAAAGCGCTGCCCCGGCCCGCCCGATCACCGCGGGCCACCCGATCGCCGCGGGCCGGGCCGGATCAGTCGCTTCCGGCGGGCCGGGCCGTCAGGTCCAGACTCCCGGGTACGGCGGCGAACGCGCGGCCGGTCAGGGTGACCAGCTCCGCACGGCCCGCGTCCGCCGGCCCGGTGGACCAGGCGTGGAGCGCGCACCGGAAGGCCGCCACCATGATCTCCAGTGCGATCCGCAGCCGCAGCTCGTCCGTTCCGGGCGCCTCCGGCAGCGTGTCGTCCGCGACCAGCGGCCCGATCCGGGCGGAGAGCAGCTCCAGGATCGCGTCCGCAGTCTCCGCGCAGTGCTGCAGGCTGTGGGCGGCGAGCGCCGGAGTCCGCTCCACGAGCCGGCGGCTCTCCGCGAACCGCCGCTCCCACACTCCGTCCATCCGTTCCAGTGCGGTGACCAGGGACCGGTGCAGTACGTCGAGGACCGGCCCGGCCAACTCTGCCTCCGCCAGCACGCCGAGGAACGCGTCCCAGAACTCCTTCTCCGGCGCCAGCGCCACGTCCTCCTTGGAGGCGAAGTAGCGGAAGAAGGTCCGTTTGGAGATCTCCACCTCGTCGGTGAGGTCGTCCAGCGTCGTGTGCTCGAACCCGTCCCGCGTGTAGCGCGCGAGCGCCGTCTCGACCAGGGCGCGCCGGGTGCGCAGCCGCTTGCGCTCGCGCAGCGGCAGCTCCCGCTCCGATGGCTCGGTCTGCTCGGTCGCCGTCGTCATACCGGCGAGTGTAGGCAGAAACGGCCGCCGGAATACGCCGGCCGAACCGCGCGTTTGCCTCTCATAGGCACATGCCACTGAGTGACATTTTTGGACTTACGGAGGACCCCATGCGCGCCCTGACCGTCGACCGCTCCGCCCCGGGGCAGCTGCGCCTCGCCGAAGCGCCCGACCCCGTTCCCGCGCCCCACCAGGCCCTTGTCCGGGTCACGGCGATCTCGCCCAACCCGGCCGAGTTCCGCTACATCCTGCCCGCCGCGCCGGACGGCGCGGTGATCGGCTGGGACGCCGCCGGGGTGGTCGAGCGGGCCGCCGCCGACGGTTCGGGGCCGGCCGCGGGCACCCCCGTCACCACCCTCGGCCTCAGCGAGGGCTGGGCGGAGCTGCGCGCCGTCGACACCGCGCTGATCGGCACCGTCCCCGAGGGTGCCGACCTCGGCGTCATGAGCACCCTGCCCGTCTCCGCCGGGACCGCGCTGCGGGCCCTGCGCAGGCTGGGTCCGCTCCTGGGCCGCCGGGTGCTGATCACCGGTGCCTCGGGCGCGGTCGGCCGCTTCGCCGTCCAGCTCGCCGCCCGGGGCGGCGCGCACATCACCGCCGTCGCCCGGAAGCCGGAGTTGGCGGACGAGCTGCGCGCCCTGGGTGCCCATGAGGTCGTCACCGGTCCCGAGGCGGTCACCGCACCCGTGGACGGCGTTCTCGACCAGGTCGGCGGGCCCGGCCTCGCCGCCGCCTTCAACGCCCTGGGCGAGGGCGGCACGCTGGTCCTGACCGGCGCTGCCTCCGGTGCCGCGACGGAGTTCCCGCCGGGCGCCCTGCTCGCCGACCCCGCCCGTCAGGACCGTTCGATCGTCACGTTCTTCGAGATGACCGGCGGCGGCATCGACCGCGATCTGACCTGGCTGGCCGCCGAGACGGCCGAGGGCAGGCTCCGTCCGCATATCGCCACGCGCGGCGACTGGACCGATGCGAGGGCCACCCTGGACGCCGTACGGGAGAGCCGTCTCGCCGGAAAGGCCGTCCTGGACCTGTCCTGACGCGACCGGGACCCGGCCGCCCGTCCGACCGGGTCCCCGGACCCGGTCGGACACCCCGCACCGCCGAACAGCCACTGAAAAACCCCCAAACAAACCCCCAACAAGCCACTGACAAGCCCCCGACAAGCCCCTGGCAAACCACTGAACAGCCACTGACACCACTGAAAGAAACGGAAATGAACAGCTCCACCGGAACCCCGCTCTCCGTCCTCGACCTCTCCCCGATCCGCAACGACGGGACGGCCGCCGAGGCCCTCGCGAACACCGTCGCGCTGGCCCGCGCCACCGAG
This sequence comes from Streptomyces tsukubensis, assembly GCF_003932715.1. Lineage (NCBI taxonomy): Bacteria > Bacillati > Actinomycetota > Actinomycetes > Kitasatosporales > Streptomycetaceae > Streptomyces > Streptomyces tsukubensis. The sequence continues at coordinate 5,728,233 of NZ_CP020700.1, forward strand.
GCGTACGGCTACCGCCGCTTCTGGATCTCCGAGCACCACAACACCCCGGCCATGGCGTCCTCCGCGACGTCGATCATCATCGGCCAGGTCGCCGCGGCCACCGAGCGGATCAGCGTCGGCGCGGGCGGTGTCATGCTGCCCAACCACGCCCCGTACATCGTCGCCGAGCAGTTCGGCACCCTCGCCGCGTACCACCCCGGCCGGATCGACCTCGGTCTCGGCCGCGCCCCGGGCACCGACCCCTGGACCACCCGTGCCCTGCGGCGCGAGCACCAGAGCGGCGCCGACTTCCCCGAGCTGACCGCCGAACTCCGCGGCTACCTCGCCCCCGGCAGCGCCGAGCGCAAGGTCCGTGCCATCCCCGGCGAGGGCTCCGGCGTGCCCGTCTTCATCCTGGGCTCCAGCACCTTCGGCGCGGCCCTCGCCGCCCGCGAGGGGCTGCCGTTCGTCTTCGCCTCCCACTTCTCGCCCGACCAGCTTCTGCCCGCGCTGGAGCTGTACCGGGCCGGATTCCGCCCCTCGGCCACCCTGGCGAAGCCGTACGCGATCGTCGCCGCGAACGCCGTCGTGGCCGACACCGAGCGCGAAGCGGTACGGATCTTCAGCTCGTTGCAGCAGAAGTTCCTCACCCACTTCCGCGGCGGTATGGAGTTCCGCCCGCCGGTGGACGACATCGACGCGCTCTGGTCGCCCCAGGAGGCGCAGACGGTGAACGCCATGCTGGCCGAGTCGTACGTCGGCACTCCGGACACCGTCCGCCGCGGCCTGGAGGCCCTGGCCGGCCGCACCGGCGCCGACGAGCTCATGATCCTCAGCGAGGCATGGGACTTCGACGCCCGGCTGCGCTCGTACGAACTGCTCGCCAAGGCCTGGACCCTCTGACCCATCGCCGCCGTACGGCAGCCGTACCACCACCGCACCGCCGTCTCACGAAAGGACACTCCCGTGCACGCCCCCGCCGCCCTCTTCGAGCCCACCCGGCTCGGTGACCTCACCCTGCCCAACCGCATGGTCATGGCCCCGATGAGCCGGGCCCGCGCGGAGGCCGACGGGACGCCGAGCGCGCTGATGGCGCACTACTACACCCAGCGCGCCACGGCCGGGCTGATCGTCGCCGAGGGCACCCACCCGGCCGCGGCCGGGGCCATCGGCCCCGATGCGCCCGGTCTGTTCACCGACGCCCACCAGGACGGCTGGGCGCGGGTCGCGGACGGGGTCCACGCGGCGGGCGGGCGCGTCTTCCTCCAGCTCATGCACGCGGGCCGGCTGGCGCACCCGGACTTCCTGCCCGAGGGCGTCCGGCCGGTCGCCCCCTCGGCCGTGGCCGCCGGCACCCTCGTCCACACCCCCGGCGGCCGGGTGCCCGCCGTCACCCCGGACGTCCTCACCGAGGACGCGATCGGGGAGCTGATCGACGACTTCGTCCACGCCGCCTGCCGGGCGGTGGCCGCCGGACTCGACGGAGTCGAGATCCACGCCGCCAACGGCTATCTGCTCCACCAGTTCCTCGCGGAGAACGCCAACCTCCGCACCGACGGCTGGGGCGGCGACACCGAGGGCCGTATCCGGCTCACCGTCGCGATCACCCGCGCGGTGGCCGAAACCGTCGGCCCGCACCGGGTCGGCGTACGGATCTCCCCGTCCAACCCCTTCGGGGGCCTCGACGAGAGCGACCCGTACGGCACCTACACGGCCCTCGTCCGCGCGCTCGCACCGCTGGGGATCGCCTATCTCCACCACGGCGAAACGGGTACGGAACTCGACCCGGCGATCCGGGAGCTGTGGCCCACGGCACTCATGGTCACCCCCCTCCCGGCGGACCGGGACAAGCCGGAGGCCGCCGCCGACGCCCTCGCCCGGGGCGCGGATCTGGTCTCCTTCGGCCGGGACTTCCTCGCCAACCCGGACCTGGTCACCCGCTGCCGTATCGGCGCCGGTCTCAACGAGGTCCGGCCGAAGGGTTTCTACGGCGGCGGGGAGGCGGGCTACACCGACTACCCGTCCCTGGACCCGGTGCACCCGGATCCGGTCACCCGCCACTGACCCCGACAACACCCGGCCACCCGGCCGCCCAGGCCGACGGGCCGGTGCATCGCACCGGCCCGTCGGGTGTCACTGGCACTTCTTGCTGTCTCCGGTGTCGGCGTTGTCAGCGTTGTTGGCGTTATGAGCGGTTTCGTGCTGCGCGCCGCTGACGGGCGACGACGACCGCGGTCGCACCCGCACCGAGCAGTACGGCGGCGAGGGCGAGAATGCCTCCGACACCGGCCATACCGGTCTGGCCGAGGGAACCCTTCGGCGGACGTCCGGACGGTGCCGGGTTGTTGGGTGCCGTCGGCTGAGACGCGGTCGGTGTCGGAGACGGCGTCGGCGTCGGGGACGGGGATGCGGTCGGTGTCGGTGTCGGCTTCACCGGCTCCGGGATGTGCACACCGGCGTCGATCGTGTGATCGACCCCTCCCGGCGTGGCCGGCGCGGTGACCGGGGCGTACCCGTTGCACAGCCGGCCGGTGGTCGGCGGGGTCACATTGGAGTCGTGCACCCGGTCGTCACCGGCGCGCGGCAGAGTGAACCGCAGGTCGGTGGCGTCCGGCCGGCCCGGCACCTTGCTGGTGTCCGCCGTACACACGTCGAACTGCACGGTGTACTTGGCGCCCGGGGTCAGCGTGTAGTCCGCGCCGACCCCGCCGAAGTAGTACTCGCCTGCGGCATCGGTCGTGGTCGTGGCGACCTTCTCGCCCTCGGCGTCCAGCAGGTTGATCGTCGCATCCGGCAGCAGCACGTGCCCCGGATCCTGGAGGCCGTTGCGGTCGCCGTCGTACCAGACCACGTTGCCGATCTGGATCGGCGCGTTCGCCGCGGCGTACGCGATGTCACCGAGGCCACCTGCCTTGCCGAACCCGTTCTGGTTCGGCCCGACGAACTCGTACGCGTTGTTGACCGGGTCGTTGCCGGGGCCCAGACCGGTGGCGACGTTGTAGTAGCCGGTTCCGTTGGTGATGACCCGGCCGGTCGGGTCCATCTGGGTGCTGACGATCCACTGCTGCTGCGGGATGTACGCGACCGACCCCAGCGCCGACTCCTGGTGCGGCCCGGGCCGGGTCGCGGAGCCGCCGTTCGGGAAGAAGTCACCCGGGAAGTACTCGACGACACTGCCGGGCTGCACCCCGTCGAGTCTCGGATCCGTGGCATGGTCGGGGCAGATTCCGGTGCCCTCCCAGTCGTACCCGCCGGTGGGCTTGGCGCAGGCCATGTTGATGTCACCGCCGGACATACCGTTCTGCGGTGTGTCCCGGCCCGGCCTCGGGTCCAGCCCGCCCCAGCTCACGACGTCCATGAACCGGTCACGGAAGCCGAGGATCAGCGATCCGTCGCGGGCGAAGGCCATACTCGCCAGCGCCGGCTGCGGATAGATCATCGGACCGCCGGCGCTGAAGCTGTCCCAGTCCTCCAGATCGGTGTTCCACGGGTTCCAGTACTTGCCCTGCTCCTCCGGGCGGCCGGTGAGCACACTCCCGCGCTCGAAGTCCAGCCGCTGGGACAGCACGGTGGTGAAGTCCTCGCCGTCGTACGTGGCGACGACTGCCTTCAGATCCGCACGCTTCTGTGTGCTCTCCGCGCTGCACACACCACCGACGTACAGCTTGCCGTCGTGGGCGGCCACGCTGAACGGACGCCAGTCCCCGGCCGACGTGCAGCCGGGATCGGGGATCGGTACGGTCTTCAGGGGCGCCGAGGCCGTGGCCCCGGTCGCGTCGAAGCCGACCAGGCTACGGGTGAGCAGGTTCACCGCCCACAGGGTCGAGCCGTCCTCCGTCAGGGCCAGGCCGCCGATGCTCTCCTTGCCCGGTGCATCGGTGAACCCGGCGTCCTTGATCAGGTTGCCGGTGTCGTGCGCTGTCTGCGCGGCGCCCGGGACCGTCGCGAACAGCTTCGGGGCACGCCCGCCGTCGGCCGGCGTGATGTAGATCGCGTTGCCGCCCTTGGGTCCGTACTCGGTGAACCGCCGGGCGAACGCCGACTGGAACAGCTGCTTGCGGTACCGGTCGTAGGCCAGCCCGTAGGTCGTACCCACCTGGTCCTGGGTGTTGAGAACCTCCGGGCACGCCTCCTGCGCGGGACAGGTGCCCCGGGCATCCGTTCCGAAGGCCACCAGCGCCCGGGTGTCCGTCCCGCCCGCACCGCTCTGGATCGGTACGAAATACCGGGATTCGGGCAGTGTGTAGTCGGCCGGGTTCCAGACCCCGGTGGTCACCGAGTCGTCCTGGCCGTCCGAGACGTCCACGAACGAGGTGAAGCTGTCGAAGTGGTTCGGCGCGGTCGAGGCGGGCGCCGCCCGCAGATGGTCACGGTAGGTTTCCGGGATGGTGACGTCGACCCGGTACCGGCCGCCGGTCAGTTCGTTCGACGGCGGGACGACGACCTTTCCGGTGACGTCCGTGACACCGGTGACACGGTTGCCCGCGGGGTCGGTGACGGCGACCCGCATTCCCCGCTGGGGCACGTCCATGGTCGCGTTGATCACGCCGGTGCCGAAGAAGTCCCGCAGTACCTCGACGGTCAGCGTGCCGTCGGGGGCCGCCGCTCCGGCCTGTCCCGCGCTGGTCAGGACCACACCCGCGCCGCCCCCTGCCAGGAGCACGCCGGACAACCCCAACCTCAGTAGTACACCTAATCGCATAGCGCTCCTTTACCTCGCCACAAGCACACACAAATCCAACAACTCCCCCGCAGAGACTACAGTTGACGGCGCGTCATGTCCGGCGCCTGCGGAGTTTGACGCCGCCTCCGCGAGAGCTGTTACCATCGCGCCGCGTGCGGAGCATACGGAGCAGCAGAGCGCGGGACGCCGGTACCAAGCGGCGTCTCCCGGGGCGCGAGACGACGGCCCGGCGTCGCCGATGGTCACGATTAGGCCTGGCAGCGGCCGTCGTCATCGGTATCGCGACTGCCGCGACCGGCGCCTTCTTCCTCCTCGGCGACGACGATGACCCCGCCTCCCCGCGGGCGTTGACCTCGGACGAGGTGAACCGGCTGGCGGTCACGCGGTTCCTCAACTACCAGGCGGGCGGCCGGGCCGTGACGATCACCGTGCCGAACGTCGCCGGAGGGCTGGTCATCACCGGATCCATCGACTACCGCACCCATACGGGTTACGGAGTGGTGCGCGGGACCGGGCGCGATGCGTCCAGCGACGGACTGATCCGGTGGACGGCCGGCACCGTCCTCGTCCGCCCCATGGCGAAACCCCCGGCAGCCGCACCGGCGAAGCCGCCCGCGTCCGGCTGGTACACCCGTCCGCTGCGGACGTCCGGCATGACCCTGGACAGCGCGCTGGCCATCGCGCTCGACCTCGGCAGCAACCGGCCGGACAATTCCGCGCTGCTGCCGCAGAACGGAGCCGCCTGGGTCGGACGGGAGCGGGTGCGCGGCCACCGTACGGACATCATGAAGGGGCCGCGTGCCAGTGCCACGGCCAGTGCCGGCCCCGGAACGGGCACCCGTACGTCACAGACCGTGCGCTACTGGATCGGCTCGGACGGCACCATGTACCGGGTCGAGATCGGTATCGCCTCCGCGCCGCGGCCCGTGGTCCTCGATTTCGACACCAGGGCGTACGTCCCCGTCCAGCCGCTCCCCGGAGCCGCACCGACGCCGCAGCCCTAGCGGCCGCTCATGGGGTCCGGACCCGCGCACCGTTGGCGAGCAGTGACGGCGACGGCAGTGCGATGTCCGCGACGACCGGCAGCGCAGGAACCTCCGGTACGACGGTGGCACCGGCCGTGCCCGCCCCCGGGAACTCCGGCTGGGGGCCGGGTGCGGCCACCTCGGTGAAGGGGATGCCCGGGGGCGCCGCCGGGCGCCGCCAGCTGCCGAAGGGCGTGGGTGAGGTGGCGGGAACCGGGCAGGACGCGCTGGACGCGAGCCCCGCCGGTACGGTCGTCCGGAGTTTGTTCCCCTCCAGGCAGTTGCCCTGTCCCCGGGTGGCGGTGGGGAACGTCCAGCCGATGTCGACACCGTTGGCGGTGAAGGTGTTGTCCGTGATCCGGTTGCGGTCCGCCGTCAGATCGGCGGTCGCCGTGATCACCAGCCCGGCGTTGGTGTGGCCGGTGACCCGGTTGCGGATGAACCGGTTGTCGCTGCCGCCGTCGACGCCGATGCCGATACCCCAGCCGCCGTCGGCCTGTTCGGGGGTCTGCCGCTGCTGGTTGTCCGCGATCAGGTTCCCCGCGATGACGGCGTCGCGCTGCGGGAGCAGCTTCTCCTGGTGGTCGGAGCTGGTGGTCAGTCCGACACGGTTGCCGACCAGACGGTTGCCGACCACATACATGTCTCCGCCGGCATTGGTGCCCTCGTAACCGACCGCATTGAGTTCGGAGACGTTGTCCCGCACCACGATCCGGCACGGCTTGCACTGGCCCACGTAGATGCCCGAATCGGCCCCGCCGGAGGTGTAGGAGCGTTCGACGACACCGTTCTGCGCGGAGAACGCGTAGATGCCGTAGAGGCCGTTGCGGGTCGCCGTCACATGCGACACCAGGAACGACTTCAGCAGGTTGACGGGTTCGTCGCCGGTGTCGTAGCCGCCGCTGCCCGGCAGTCCGGTGACCGCCGCTGCCGAACCGGTGACCAGCACTCCGTTGTGCGTGTTGTTCCGCACGGTCAGATTCTCCACGGCCACCCCGGGCGCCGTGACGACCACGCCGTTCGGTCGCCGCACCTGCCCGTCGATGACCACCCCGGCCCGGGATTCGCCCCGCAGGGTGACGCGCTCCGTGTCGATCCGTACCGACTCGCGATATACGCCCGGAGCCACCAGCACCAGGTCACCGGGGCGGGCCAGGGACACCGCGGCCGAGATCGTCGGGGCGTCACCGGGCACCCGGATCGTCACCCGCGAGCCGTCCGGCCGTTTGCCCTCGCCCGATGCGTCGCCACCACCGTCGCTGCAGCCGGTCACCAGCGCCAGGGCGCCCAGGGCGGCCGCCGTCATGCGAAGAGCCAATCGAGACATGATCCCAGTCTGACACGGCGTCATGCCGCCCGCTGGAAGGTCGAACTCCCTGTCGCCGTACGAAGGTTGGGCGACGGGGGCGGACCGGGTATGGCACTGTACCCCTCATGCATCGCGCCGATCAGCCCCCGTCGCGCCGCGCGTTCCTCGATGTCACCGGCGCCACGGTGGCTACCGGTCTCCTCGCCGGATGCTCGGGGAACTCCGCCCGGCCCGGCCGGCCCGCCCCTTCCGCGTCGCCCGCGCCCAGGCCCGCGCCGGTCCCGGTGACGGGCCGCCATCAGGCGGGTGTGCTGCATCCCGGGACGGCCCAGCCCCATCTGCTGGCCCTGGTCGCGGACCTCGGAGCCACGGTGGCGCCCGGCCCGCTGCTGGCCGAACTCGGCGAGGCCGTCCGCACCCTCGCCGCCGGGTCCGACCCGCGGCTGCTGGGCCTGCCCCCGGGCGATCTGACCGTGACCGTCGGCGTGGGTCCACGGCTGGTACGGACCGCCGGCGCCGCACTGCCCGGCGCGGCCGACCTCCCGCGGTTCTCCCGCGAACGGATCGCCCCGCCGGCGCGCGGCGGTGATCTGCTGATACAGATCTGCGCGGGCGACGCCCTGCTTCTGCCGGTCGTCGCCGCAGCGCTGCTGGACCAGGCCGGGGACCGCGTCCGGGAGCGCTGGCGGCAGCTCGGACGCCGCGGTGCGGAGGTGCCCGTGGCCGACGGCCGCTCCGCACCGCGCAATCTGCTCGGTTTCATCGACGGCATCGTGGGCCCGCACACCACCGCCGAGCAGGAGCGCGACCTGTGGCTGGCCGGACCCCCCGCGGTCGCCGGCGGCACCCTGGCCGTACTGCGGCGCATGGAACTCGACCTGACGCGGTTCGCCGCCCTGCCGGTCGCCGAGCAGGAGGCGGTCTTCGGGCGGCGCCGGTCCAGCGGCGTACCCCTCTCCGGCGGCAGCGTCGCCTCACCCCCCGGACTGGGCGCCAAGACACCCGACGGGCGCTACCTCGTCCCCGTGGACGCCCATGTACGCAGGGCGAATCCCACCGTGGTCGGCGTCGGCCATATGCTCCGCCGCTCCTACAGCATCGACCATCCCGCCCCCGGCCTGCTGTTCATCAGCTTCCAGAACGACCTGCGGACCTTCACGGCCACGCTCAGCCGCATGGACTCCTCCGACGCGCTGCTGCCCTTCACCACCACGACCGCCGGCGCGACCTTCCTGATCCTCCCCGGCTACGGCCCGCGACGCCCGCTCGGTTCCTCGTTGTTCGGCTGACTCCCTGTCCGGGGGCCACCCGTCACAAGGCCCTCAGCACTCGATGATGTTCACCGCGAGCCCGCCCCGCGCCGTCTCCTTGTACTTGACCTTCATCGTGGCCGCCATAGTGATCATGCCCCTGAGCTGCGGCTTCAGGGCGAGACCGGAGGCCCAATCGGCCGCCAGGGACTTCTCAGGGACTTTGCGCTGATCGCCCGCGAGCCAGGAGTCCATGGCCGCCAGACCGCGCCGCCCGGCCCCGGGCATGAAGTGAGCGTAGTGGTCGAGCGTGATCTTGGGGGAGGAGTGCCCGAGCCAGGCCGCGAGGCTCACCACGGACTCGCCGGCCTCAAGCTGCACGCTGGCGTAGGTGTGCCGCAGGACATGGAACATGTCCGACCGCGACGATGCGTAGACGGGGTAGCGGCGGACTCGGCCGCCGTACTCCTGAGTCTTCTCGCCGATCACGGTGAGCAGCCCGACGGCCGCAAGGGCGGGCCGCCAGCTCCGCTCGTTCCAGGTCCTGTAGTAGATCCGATTCCCGTGCGAGGTCGTGAGGACGAGCTGCACGGTGATCGGACGCCGCTGCCGCTCCTCCAGCGCGTTGGCCGGAGGCTCCGGGTTCCGCCAGGGGAGGGTGCACGCCGTCGAGGGGAACCGGCGGAAGTGTGCGCGGGCGCGGGCCGCCAGGTTGGGGGAGAGCGGTATCTCCCGCGTCTTGCCACCCTTGGGCAGACAAAAGTACGGACGCCCTTTCATGTCCCACCGGAGCTGACGCCGGATGCGCACGATCATGTTGGCGAAGTCGAAGTCCTCCTCGGCCAGCCCGAACGCCTCGCCCTGGCGCAGCCCGAGCCCGAGCCCCAGATCCACGGCGAACCGGTAGCGCTCCTGGAGCTGCTCCCGGACGGCGTCGACGGTCGTACGGGCCCACGCCTTGGCCTTCTTCTCTTTGGCGCGCGGGGCCTTGACGCTCTTGTGGACCTTGAGCGGGTTCCGCAGAAGCCGCTGGTCGTCCACGGCGCTGTTGAGGATGGAGGAGAGGTGTCCCCAGATCACCTCCGCGGTCGAGTCCTCGACCCGTGTCAGCAGGGTCGCCTTGAAGGTGCGCAGGGTGGACGCGTCGATGTCCCGCAGTGCCACGTCGCCGAGCAGCGGGATGAGGTGGTTGTTGATCCGACTGGCCATGGGGCCGGCGGTCGAGGGTTCATCGGTACGGCCCGGCCACCAGTGCTCCACGATGTAGTCGCCGACCGAGATCGCACCGTCTCGGGGGTCGATGAACTCACCCCGACGGGAGTCCGTCGTGGCGGTCGCCAGCCACTTCTTGGCGTCCTCACTCGTGGTGAACGAGCGGTCCTGGACCCCCGGTATTCCCTTGACGCGGTACCGCTTGCCCGTGCCGTAGAGGGCGGTGCGCTCGCGCTTGCCGGTCTCCTTGTTCGGCCGCTTCTTCAGCCATCGGTCCTCTATGTAACCGGCCATGCGTTTGGTGCTCCCCTTGTGGTGCGGTGATTCCTTCCGAGTGGGTGTTCAGAACGCTGGTTGGAGCCGGTCCTTATCCCGCATCCGGAGATCTCTTTGAAGGATTTTTCGAGGGGAGTTGTGCTACGTGACCCTGCGCATGCGAGCTTGAGGATTTCGGAGAAGCGGGTCAAGGGAGCGATTCGACCGTGAATCGGACAGCTCTTGGGCCCGCACCCACTCGTCAAGCACGGTGATCCGGTACATGACGCGACGGCCCATGCGGAAGCTCGGCGGGCCCTGGCGTCGATGACGCCAGACGTAAAGGGTGTTCGGGGAGAGCCCAAGATATGTGGCTGCTTGGGGGAGGCTCAAGAAGGCCGGTTCGTGCTGTGAGGTTGCCTGGGGCATAGCTGCGTTCCTGTCGTCCAGCCTTGAGGTGACAGGAGGATGATCCGGAGAAAGGAAGATTTGGTTGGACCGGGCCGTTGGTGGTAGAAGGCCCCTGGTTGACTTCTTGTTGCATGTCTCTTTGCGTGGCTCAGGTCGGATCAGCCGCAGAATCTGAGAGGGATTGGTCAGATCGGCGATGACCTGTTCAGCGCTTGTGATGGCCAAGTTGTCTGCCGAGGCCAGATGGTGCGGTAGTGACCCACACAAGGCTGAGTAACCCCGCCGCAGCGTATTCCGGCCAGCCCTTCTCGTTTGCCGAAGAAGAGTGGCGACCACCGATAGCGTTCCGGCGTACTCGCACCGAACACGTACGAACGAAGGACACCCTCATGACCTATACGACGGTCGGCTCCGACGAGGCCGCACGGCTCCGCAACGAGGTCGTTGACCGGTTGGTCGCGGACGGCGCGATCTTCTCCCCGGAGGTCGAGGCCGTGATGCGGAAGGTTCCCCGGCACGCGTTTGCCCCCGAGGCGACGCTGGGGAAGGCGTACGCGCCGTACTCGGCCGTCATTACCAAGACGGACGAGCACGGCCTCCAGCTCAGCTCGGTGTCCGCGCCGCAGATCCAGGCGATGATGCTGGAGCAGGCCCTGGTCCGACCCGGGATGAGGGTGCTGGAGATCGGCTCGGGTGGTCTGAACGCGGCCTACCTCGCGGAGCTGGTCGGGGAAGCGGGCGACGTGGTCACCGTGGATATCGACTCCACCGTCACGGACCGGGCCCGTCGGCTGCTGGACGAGCACGGCTGCGGCCGGGTCCGCGTGGTCTGCGTCGACGCGGCGGAGCCCTTGGACGACCTCGGTACGTTCGATCTCGTCATGGTGACTGCGGGTGCGTGGGACATCCCGCCCGCGTGGACCGAGCGGCTCACTCCCGGCGGGCGGCTGGTGGTACCGCTGAGGATGCGCGGGTTGACCCGGTCCGTGGCCTTCGTCCGCGTCGACGATCACCTGGAGAGCGAGTCCGCGTTCGTCTGCGGTTTCGTCCCCATGCAGGGCTCGACCGCGCACCGGGAGGAACTGCTGCTCGTCGCCGGAGCCCCGGAGATCGGGCTGCGGTTCGACGACGGTCTGCCTGCCGACCCGAGCCTGCTCGCCAACGCCGTCACTACGCCCCGGGTGGAGCTGTGGACCGGGGTTGAGGTCGGTCGCGGCGAACTCGTCGACACCCTCCAGATGCACCTGGCGATCACACTGCCCGGCTTCTGCGTCATGACGGTCGACCCCGACCTGGACACCGGGATCGTCACTCCCTCGAACAGGTCCTTCTCCCTCGCCGCCGTGGACGGCACCGACTTCGCCTACCTCACCGTCCGCCGGACCGAGGACGACAAGGGCGTCGAGTACGGCGTCCACGCCCTCGGCCCCACGGCCTCCGGCTTCGCCAAGATCGTCGCGGACCACGTCCGCGCCTGGGACCGCGACCGGCGCGGCGGCCCTAACCCGGTCTTCCGCGTCTATCCGGCTGGCACCCCCGACGCGCAGATCCTGGCCGACCGAATCATCGACAAGGTGCACAGCCGGATCTCGCTCGCCTGGCCCCCGGCGTAGACGCCGGAGATCAGGGCGTCCCGCACCACCCTGGAAGGGAAGGTTATGAAGCCAGCCTTTGGGCCGAGGTCTCACGTGTTTCCTCAGGGGATGTGGCCAGGGGCGTCTGCCAGTGAGTCGCGAAGCCATGCCCAAGCCGAATCGGCGGCCTCCTTGGCACCCAGAGACCCGAAGCGTCGATCGCCTGGACGTCCCAATAGAGCCGTGAGATCGCTACCAGGTCAACTATCTTCGGTCCCAGCCAAGAGGGCCAGCACGCGCTCGACGGAAGGGTTCTGATCTTGCTCCGTGTCCCAGCGGTGAAAGATCTCACCGGTCAGTTCAGCCAGGCCGTCCGGCAACTCTGCGGATCGTAGCGCTTCCGCGATCTGATCCATCTCGGGTGCCCAGCGCCACGCGCGGGCCGCGACGCTCGGCAGGTACTCCGGTGCCGAGAGGATGTTGGAGGACATGCCTCGTGCTTCCTCGGCCAGAAGATCGGATACGCCATGTCGTGCCGCGAGGGCGTGCGAGATCGCGGCCAGAACCCGGGCCGATCGCTGGTAGCTGGTGAACGCCAACTTCAAGGCCGACGCAGTACCGGGATCGGAGCCGACAGTACGGACCTCAACGTCCGTTCCCGCGAATAGGCTGTCCACCAACGCCACCGTGCCCGAGTCGCCGGCCAGGTAGATTCGGGCGCTTCTGCTGGAGCCCGATGACGGTCCGAAGATCGACCCGTCGAGCACTGAGCACCGAGCGGGCATTCTGCTGCTGATCCGGCGTACCAGTTCCGGGGTGATGGGATTGGCCTCCACGAAGACGCCCTCGTAGCCCTGCTCAGCTACCGACTTCGCCGTGTCCTCGGCAGCGTGAGCTGGGCAGATGGACAGAACTATGTCGCTGCCGAAAAGCGCTTCGCCGAGCGTGTCACGCGGTTCAAGGCCAGCAGCCGCAGCCCGCGCCCGGGTTCGCGGGCTGCGGCCGGTCGTCACCCAGCGGACTCGGTGCCCATTGCGCACAGCCGCGGCCCCGATGGTGGACCCCATCGAGCCAGGGTGAAGAAGGGTGACGGTGGTCATGCCGGGCCTCCCGGCGGGAGTTCGCGTGCGAGCCGGTCCTGGTGGGAGATCAGAGCCTCCCGCAGCCCGATGCCCATGGGGGAGTGCCCGCTGGGATGGGCCGTGAGCTGTCGCCCGAACTGCCCCAGGCGCTTCCGAACGCTCTCGATACGGCGCTGCCCGTTCACCTGGATCACCTCGTGCACCTCGATCGCGGCACCTTCGAGGTCGCCCCGCCCCATGCGGGCGACCGCCAGGTCCATCCTGGCGAGGCTCAGCTCCCCCAGTCGCACCTGGCCGGCGGGAGCGGAACGGAAGTCGGCCACAGCCTGCTCGGCCATGGTCTCGGCCTCGTCAAGGCCCGAGCTGCCTCCCAGCCAGAGCTGGGTGGTGCTCGCGCAGTAGAGCTGCTTCCCGAGCGGGAAGGCCATCATGCCCGGGAGGGCGTCCTCGCTGGCCTGGTCCCGCAACCGGTCGGCTTCGAGAAGGGCGGCGAGAGCCTCGGAGGACTGCTGGAGCTGCCCGTGGGAACGGGCCTTGATGCTCGCCAGCCGGATGGCGGCAGTACCGTGCTCCGGTACGTACTGACTGCCCGCCTCGGCGAGGCGTACGGCTGCCTCCGGCCGTCCGTCCCAGTAGGCCATGAGCGCCTGAAGGCCCCGCACCCATGCCCGAAGACCGTTGTGGCCGGCGGCCTCACCGCACAGGAAGGCGGTTCTCGCCTGGGTCTCGGCCGCCTCGTACCGCCCCAGATCGAAGCTCGCGTTGGCCAGTACGCCGCAGAGCGTCCCAGCGGCGAGATAGAGATCAACTGTTTGGTCGGGACGCTGGTGCCCTTCGAGCAGTTCGAACGTCCGGTTGCGGAGTCGGCGCACCTCGGAGAAGAGGGACTGGACTGGACGATTCGGATACGTGCTGACGACGCGCCGGATGTCGGCTTCCAGTTGCTCCAGTGTCGCCGGGCCGACATTGCTTCCCTCGACGCGCGCCGCGAAGTCCGCTGATTCCTCGGCTGCCGCCATGACCATATCTTCACCCGGTACGGCATGGTCCATACCTGCCGCGTCGCTGACCCCCGCGCTGTCAGTGGGTTCCGTCGTGACGGAGGGCGAGAGGACGGGCGGCTTGAAGAGGGCGTCCACCGGTGTGGGCCGGAACAGGTGTTCCAGGATCCTGCGGGCCTCGCGTCGGGGCTGCCCCTTGAGGTCGCCCCGCAGCCATCGGTTGAACTGCCGTACTTCCACCCGGGCGGTGGCAAGGCTCGGCGGCCCCTCCGCCACGGACAGCTCGCGGGCCGCCGACGCGTAGCGCCGGGCGAAGACATGGGGGTCCGTCCACCCTCTCTGCTGGATCAGCAGACTGAACAAGGTCGGGCTCGACCCCTCCATGGCGGTCCCTCCTACTCGGTTCAGCCCCACGCTAGGCGTCCGCTTTCCGTGGAAGAAGTCGCGGGCCTCCCGTGGCCCCAATCCGACCTGGAACGACTCGATCAAGGCCGGATACGGCAGCACAAGTCCCGGCAGGACAGTCGCTAAGTCCGGCACCCGGCGAAAGGCTGCCTCCCCTACCGACGGTACGAACGCCGTCGCGGTGAGTGCCCACGATGGTTCGAACACAACAAAGGGAGGCGAGAAGTGTGATCTTGCTCCGCCGGACATCGCTCCCTGCTCCTCCGGCGCAGAGCTGTATGCCGCCCGTTGGCTTCAGGCGCCAGGCTCCCCCGGACCTGATGGTCCGGCTGCTGGCCGCCTTACAGCTGGACCTCTACTCGGTCACCGAGGTCTACGACGACCTCAACGACCTCGTCGGGGAGCACGCCACGAACGAACCCGGGACGGAAGCCGTCCAGAGGCTGGCCGCCGCGCTCGACCACATCCTGCTCCGAATTCAGGCACCGGAACTCGCGGTGCGCTGCCCGCCAGACGTCATTCATCGGGCACAACGAGCAAGGGAATGTGCGCATTCGGCGGGTGCTCGACTCTCCGTGGCCGAAGCCCGGGGCGTGGCGCTGGCCGTCCTGAACCTCCTCGATCTGGTGGGTGAACAGCTTTGAACACCGATCCGTGTCCCGGTACCGGAACTGTTGAAACTCAGGTGAGCCCTCCGGACCGGAGCGCCCCTCCCGCTCAGGTGCTGCCGCTCGGCCCGGACTGCCTTCCCGACGAGGTGCTCATCCCCCGTCCCATGGCGTCGGCACTGGTCCTGATGGACAGGGGGCGGCTGTGAGTACGCCCTCACACGCAAGTGCCGGAAACCGGCGGCACCGAGTTGTCGTCTCCGTCCTCCACCCGATGCGCGCGCTTCGCGCCGGACATCGCAAATCCCTGAAGGCCACCGGCTTTGGTCTGGTGAAGATCTTCGGCATGTTCCTGTTCTTCGTCGGCTTCTGCGGATGGCTGGTCAGCCAGTTCGCGGCGCTTCTGTAGAGCGGTCCGCTCCGCCTGCCCGGACCCCCGCGCTTGTGCCGGGCAGCGGAGCGACCTCCGGGAGGCGCTTCCCATCGCGGTTGGCATTGGCGACCGCACCGCCAGGTGCCGTCTGCACCGAAGGGCGCGCTTCCCTCGTGCCGCCGACGCGGCACGAACGGGCCCCGGCTGCTGGGAGGTCAGCTCGCGGCCGGGGCCCCTTTTCCCTCGTTAGTGATCGGAGTACCTGTGAGTTTGCCGCGTTTCGGCGAGCGGACCTTCACCCTCATGACCGCGAACCTGGAGCACGACGGTGGTCCGGACGAGGACGGCGCCCCTCCTCCGAGGTGGATCGAGGCCCACGAAGCCGTCTTCGCGCCGTTCAAGCCCGACGTGCTGTTCCGGCAGGAGGCGACCTACAGCCACTTCCACGGCCGGCGCCGACTGCACACCGCCGAACGCGTGCTCGGGATGAGGGGCTTCCTCAGCGCTCCGAGGTCCAGCCGGAACGCCACAGCACTGTTCATCCGCCCGGACGTGCTCGACGTCCTGGAGCACCACGAGCACCGGGATCCGTGGCGGGCGCCGCCGACGAACATCGTCGCCCGGCTCCAGGGCGTGCAGAACCCGCTGACGCTGATGTCCTGGCACTGCGGGTTCCCGACCCCGAGCGGCCGGGTCCGGGAGGCGGAGGAGATCCTCGCCGTGGCGGACAAGACCAAGAAGGGCTGGGGTTTCGTCGGAGCGGGGGACTGCAACGAGTACCCCGTCCCCGTCGGTGAAACGGTCCCGCCGATCGACTGGGCCAGCCCTGACGTCACCGACCGCGTCCACATGATGCAGCGGAGCATCGAAGGGCCGGACGGGTCCCGGGTGAGCTGCACGTCGGTGGACAGGCTCCTTCTCGGCGCGGGTCTGCACGACCCGGCCCGGTACGCCGCCCACCACCTCGACCAGCCGCGAGCGCTCGCCGCGACGGCCGGACACGCCCCGTCCGCGAAAGGGCAGGGCGGGCCGCGTCGGATCGACCGGCTCTATCTCGATCCCTGGCTGGTGCAGGCGGTCCTGGAGGTCTTCACCGTGGACATGTCCGGGGTGAGCGACCACCACGCCGTCGTCGCAGTGCTCTCCTACAGCAAGGCGGTGGAGGCTTTGGCCCGGTCCTTCGAGCCGCTCGCCCCGGTGGAGCTGACGCCGACGGGCGGTGCCCGGTGAAGCTCGCACTCTCCAGCGAGGGAACGGTCCTGCGGCCCGCGGACGATGCCCGGTGGACCGGGGACGTGCTGACGGCTCCCTCGGCCGGTGCCCAAATGGTGGGCACCTACCTGCGGGCCCAGCGCCGTCGGCGCGGGCTGCTGCTGCGGGACGCGGCCCGCGCCCTGGGATGGACGACCGGGGCGGCGGCCCGGCTGGAGGCCGGCCAGGCCGTCCCCTCGGCCGATGCTCTCCAGCGGCTGCTGACCTTGTACGGGTCCCCGGACACCGGTGACGCCGTACGCCCTCTGTGGGACCTCGCCCACATCGGCGGGGACTACGCGGCCGATGTCGCGCCCGGCTGGTTCGAGCGGGTGGCCGGCTGCGAGTTCGAGGCGGACCGGATCACCGCCTTCTCTGCCTGGAACATCCCCCACCTGGTGCAGACCGAGGGCTACGCGACGCATTGGTGGACGAACACTCCTGTCGGACACGTACCGCAGCCGGATGCCATCGCCGCCCGGATGCTGCCCGCCAGCCGCGACAAGGAGGTCCTCCTCCTGCTGGAGGAGACCGTCCTGTTACGGAGGTCCGACCCCGCGGTCATGACGGAGCAGCTCGACCATCTGCTCGACCTGGCGGAGCACGCCCGTACGAGTATCCGGATCGTTCCCCTGTACGCCGGGGTGGTCCCGCCGCACGGCACCCTCACCGTGCTCGGTCTGCCGAACGGGCGCTGTCTGCATGTGGAGGAGGCTGCTGCGACGGTCTACTCCACCGGTCGTCCGGCCGCCCGGCTCCAGTACGTCATCGACTCCGCGGTCGCCGCAGCTCTCCCCGCGGGCACCAGCCTCGACCTGATCCGCCGCACCCGGGCAGCCTGCGCACAGGAGGCAAACCAGTGATCGGCACCAGGACTACAGCACGGGCGGCTGCCGTCTCCGCCAGCGGCGCCCTGCTCTGGCCGCACCAGGAGGAAGCCGTGGCCGCGATCACCCGCGCGCTGGGGACCGAGGAGCGGGTCACCGCGGTGATGGCGTGCGGGACGGGCAAGACAAGGGTGGGCGCCGTCGTCGCCCGGGAGACGGTGCCGGACGGCGGGATCGTGCTGATCGCGGCCCCGCTGCTCGAACTCCTCACCCAGACCGTCCGGGAGTGGCGGCAGGTTGTCGGCGATCGGGGCCTCGGCAGGGTGATCGCGGTGTGCTCGGACCCGGCGGTCGCCCGCTACCACCAGGGCGACCTGGACGACCAGCGCGCTACGGTCACGACCGACGGCAACCAGCTCGCCCGCCTCGTCCACGACGCCAGCGGGCGCGTGACGATCGTGTGCACGTACCAGAGCCTGGCCGTGATCACAGCGGCGCAGGACGTCGGGATGCCGTCGATCGGCCTGGTCGTCGCGGACGAGGCCCACCGCACCGCAGGCTCGGCTTACAAGGCGTGGGCCGCTGTCCACGACAGCGGGCGGATCGCCGCCCGCCGTCGGCTGAACCTCACCGCGACACCGCGGATCGAGTCCTCCGACACCGACGTCATCAGCATGGACGACGAGAAAATCTTCGGCCCGACGGTCTTCCGGCTCCCGTTCGGTGAGGCGATCAGGCTGGGCCTGCTGGCCGACTACCAGGCCGTCGTACCGGTCATCACCGACGACCAGGTCCGGGAGATCACCCTCGCGGCCAGCAAGCAACCGGACTTCTACGAACTGGGCGCCTCGGCGCTCGCCCCTCAGATGCTCGCCACCCAGGTCGCCCTGCTGCGGGCCGCCCACCAGCACGGCCTGCGCAGGATGATCACCTTCCACAACCGGGTCTCCGATGCCCGCTGGTTCGCCACCACCCTCCCGCAGACCGCCGGACTCCTTCCTCCTGGGGACCGGCCGACCGCGGTGTGGGCGGACTACGTCCACGGCGGGCAGCCCCTCGACCGGCGCCGCCGCATCCTGGACCGGCTCCGCGGTACGGACGACTCCTTCGGCGTCGTCACCAACAGCAGGGTCCTCGGGGAGGGCGTGGACGCCCCCACCGTGGACGGCGTCGCCTTCATCGACCCCCGCAAGTCAGCGATCGACACCGTCCAGGCCGTGGGCAGAGCCATCCGCCTCGGCCGCCATGCCCGCGGGCAGAAGACCGCGGCCGTCTTCGTCCCCGTCCACCTCAGCCCCGGACAGGACCCCGAAGCCGCCCTCAGCACCTCCGCGTTCGGCCCGCTGTGGCAGATCGTCCGCGCGCTGGCCGCCCACGACGACGGCTTCGCCGCCAGACTGGACCTCCACGGAACCGGCTCCGGCAGCGAGCCCGGCGGAGGATACGAGCTGCCCGACTGGATCCGCCTGACCGGCATCCCGGTGACCTCCCGCTTCACCCAGGCCATCACCGTCCGTGCCCTGGGCAAGGTCGACCCCTGGGAGGAGTTCATCTGGGCCGCCACCGCCTTCCGCGAGCAGTACGGGCACCTGGTCATCCGCTACAACCACGTCACCGACCACGGCTACCCCCTCGGGATCCGTGCCGACCGGACCCGCCGGAGCCGCGCCCTCGGTGAGCTGAAGCAGGAACGGCAGGACCAGCTCGACGCGCTCGGCATGGTGTGGAACCTGCGCGACCACGACCAGACCGTCTTCTTCGAGGCTCTGCACCACTACAAGAAGGAGCACGGCGACCTCAACGTGCCCTACGACTACACGGCGCCGGACTCCGCGCCCGGCCCCCGGAACCTGGGCCGGTACGTCCAGCGCTACCGCCGGGGCGAGGGCGACCTCGGCAACCCCGACACGGTCGCCTACCTCAACAGCATCGGCTTCATCTGGGACGCCATCGAATACCGCTACCAGCAGTACCTCCAGCTCGTCCGGGACTTCCGCGACCGCCACGGCCACGCCGACATCCCTCAGAGCCACATCGCTCCAGGCGGGGAGAAGCTGGGCACCTGGGCCAGTAACAGGAGAGTCGAGGCCCGCAAGGGCAAACTCGCGCCCGAGCGCGTCCGGGAACTCCTCGACCTCGGCGTACCCCTCCCCGGCCGCTCCCCGGAGTACGGCCTGTGAACACGACCTCCACCCGCGCCCGCGCGGTCACCTGGAACCTCTTCTGCGGCGGCCTCGCCCCTGACGGCTCGGCGAAACGCCTCGCCCGGCAGACCGAGATCCTCACCCGTCTGCGCCCGGACATCCTCGCCCTCCAGGAGTGCACCGGCTGGAACGACCAGGACCAGCGCCGGCTACTCGACCTCGCGAACACCCTCGGCATGGTCCCGGTCGCCATGGAGCGGTCGCACGTCGGCGATGGCCGCAACTTCACCGCCCTCCTCCACCGGCCCGACACCTTCCACCTGGTCGGACGCCGCCGCCTCGGCGAACAGGTCTTCCACCACGCCCTCATCCGCGCACGCCTCCGCCCCGCCGGCGCCACCGACGACACCAACGACCTCTTCGTCTTCGCCACCCACCTCGCCCACACCGACGGGGACACCCGTCTCCGCGAAGCCCGCTGGCTCACCGACTATGGCGACGACTTCCCCGGCAGCCCCAGCAGGGCCATCCTTCTGGGTGACCTCAACTGCTGCGGCACCTTCGATCAGGACCCGGGCGACTGGGGCCGGACACCCCGTAACCTCCACTCCCGGTACCGGCTCGTCACCGACGACGGCAGCTTCGGCGGCATGGACCGCCGGGCCGTCCAGGTCCTCCTGAACTCCGGATGGACCGACCCCCAGACCACCACCAAAGAACCCCGGGACGCCACCGTCGGCTACTGGTGGGACAACGAACAGGTCCCCCTCCGCCTCGACCACATCCTCGTCCGCGGACTTATCCCCACCTCCTACCGCACCCACGACACACCCGGGGCACGCTCGGCATCGGACCATCTCCCCGTCGTGCTCGACTTCGAGGTGAGTACATGACCAAGCCATCGCCCGGCGGCGACGGGACGCCCGCGGTCGCGGCCGGCGTGATCCTCCGGGACGGATGCCTGCTCCTCGTCAGACGACGGGTGCCCGAAGGGTCACTCACCTGGCAGTTCCCGGCAGGGAAGGTCGAGCAGGGCGAGTCTCCCGAGGACGCCGTCGTACGGGAGGTGAAGGAGGAGACCGGCCTTGTCGTCGCGGTCACGGAGCAGCTGAGAGAGCGAATCCACCCGGGCACCGGCGTCCGCATCCTCTACTTCGCTTGCGCGATTCGGTCCGGCACCGCCCATCGCGCTGCCCCCGACGAAGTTGCGGACATCAGCTGGGTGCCCCTCCGCGACGTCTTCCACTATGTCCCCGACGGGTTCTATCTGCCTGTTCAGCAGTACCTCGACACCACCGCCACCCAGCCCGCGCCGAGAGGTCCATGCAAGAAGGGGTGACCGTGCAGATTCAGCCGAACTCCACCCGCAACCGTGTTCTGCCGCGAAGAGGACCGTCGAGGGGGCCGCGACCTGGCTAGCGTCGCAGACGGCCAGACCAGGCCCGCACCCCTGGACGATCCGCTACTACCCAAGGAGTCACGCATGACCGCGATCGACACCGAGAAGCCGGTGGCCGAAGACCAGCAGACTGTCGGCGCTGTCGATGAAGCCGACCCGTTCGGTCTCGACATCAGCTTCATAGAGGGCACGCCCGCGACCGAGACCGTCTTGACGTGCACCACGGGCGACACCTGTGGCTCGTCCTGCCCGAGCGCCTGCGTCACCTCGTAGCCAATCCGGCTCAACAGCGTGGGCTGGGCGGAGCGGTCCGTCCAGCCCCGCTTCACCAAGAACGGAGTGTGGTGATGACACGCGTACGACTCAACCGGTACCAGGGCGCCGGGGGAGCCATGCTGCGGGCTGCGGTGAACCTCAATGAGCCGGAGATGCCGCCGTGGCCGACATTGGCAGCGCCACTTGAGGACTGGCGCTCATGGCTCGCCACCGTGTGGGCCGATGACACCTTCCGGCTGGCGGTGTCGAGCGCCAGCCCTGATCTCGCCCGCCGGACGGAGTCCATCCTCGCGGGCCGGAATCCGAAAATACGGAGAGTTCGGCGGGCGGCGCTGGCCCTGGCCCGGTACGCGATCCGGTACGCACACCGCCCCACCCCGTACGGCCTGTTCGCCGGTGTCGCGCTGATCGAGTTCGGCGGTACGGCTGAGGTGCACATCGGCAACCGGCACCAGGCGGCTGACCGGCCGGACCCGGTCGTGCTCGACACGGTGATCAGCGGCTGGGAGGCGGACGGCGAACGGATGGCCGACATCGAGGTGTGCGTCAACACCCTCGCCCAGCGGCGCGGTGGACGGGTCTTCGTGCCGTCCGAGGGAGCCTCCGAGTTCTCCCTCGCTCTGACCCCTGCGCTGGTCCTCGTCCTCTATGCGGCGCGCGCCCCGATACGGAGCGCGGCCTTGGCCGTCAAGCTCTCGGCCGAATTCCCGGACACCTCCGAACACGACCGGACCAAGCTGATCGGAGAACTCCTCCGGGTACGGCTCCTACGGTCGGCGCTGCGTGCGCCCGCGACGGTCACCGACCCCTCCGACGTCCTGCCGCCCGCCCTGCGGGAGAGGGCCTGTGGCACCTCGGCGGCTCCGGATCTGCGGCTGGACGCTGCGGTGCGGCTGCCCCAGTCGGTGTTGACGGAGGCGGAGACCGCTGCGACCGTTCTGGCTCGTCTTGCCACGCATCCGAACGGCATCTCTGTTTGGCACCGCTGGACCGAGCGGTTCATCGAGCGTTATGGCGAAGCCGCCGAGGTACCGGTGGAGCTGGCGACGAACCCCGAGGAGGGGTTGGGCTTCCCCGACGGATTTGGCAGCGTCTCCGAGCCTCCCCGGCCCATGACCCTCCGCGACCGACTGCTGCTGGGGCTGGCCGGCACAGCGGCAGTCGAGGGCACCCGTTCGGTCGCCCTGTCCGGTGCGATGATCGAGGAACTGGAAGCCGCTGCGGGCACTCCTGCCGTCACCGCGCCCCACCTCGAACTCGGTACTGCTCTCCAAGCCCGCTCGGAACAGGCTCTGACGCGCGGGGACTTCCGTCTTCGAGTGTCCACCGTCTCCCGCTCGGCCGGTTCGATGACGGGCCGGTTCTGGCACCTGTTCCCAGGGACAGGTGCGACGTACACCAAGCTGCCCACGGTCGAACCCGGCGCGGAGTTGGTTCAGCTCTCCTTCCACGCCGGTCGAGTGCCTGCCGACCTGCTCACCCGCGCCCCTCGCGTGCTGCCCAGGATGATCAGCCTCGGAGAGTTCCGGCACCCCGGCGACGGCGTACTGTTCCCGGCCGACCTCATGGTCGGCGTGCGGAACGGCCGCCTCTACCTGGCGGAGACGGCCACCGGCCAGCACCTGGAGACCCTCACACCAACCGCCCTGAATTTCCTGTGGAACAACTACACCCCGCCCCTGGCCCGGTTCCTGGCCGAGATCAGCCGGGCCGCCGCCCCGCAGGTCACCTGGTTCGACTGGGGCGCGGCCTGGACCCTGCCTTTCACCCCGGCCCTCACCCACCGCCGGTCGATCCTGGTGGCGGCACGGTGGAAGGTCCGCGCCCGCGACCTCCCCGGCCGAACCGCGACGACGGCCGAGTGGGCTGACCGGCTCCGCGCCTGGACAGTTCGGTTCCGAGTCCCGGACCGCGTGCTGCTGGCAGAGGACGACCAGCACCTTCCGCTCGACCTGCGCCGTCCCAGGGACAGAGACCTGCTCCGCGCCCACCTGGTCGCCAGCCCGATCGGCGTCGCGTCCCTGTACGAGGCCCCGCCGCCCGACGCGGACGGCTGGATCGGCGGCCGGGCACACAACCTCGTCATCCCCCTCAAGGCGCGCTCATGACGGCCATTCCGGTCCCACCTGGGACTCAGGACCTCTCCGAGGGTGCCCTTGGGACGGCGCTGCTGCACATCGAGCGCGGCGACCTGCCCGCCGCTCGGCGTGAACTCGCAAAGGCGATCGAGGGTGGCGTGAGCGCCGGGGCCAACGCGTCGCTGTTCCACGGTGCCCCCGCACTGGAGTTCGTTCTCAGCCGCGCCGGTCGCGCGGGCGGCGACGTCCGCGACGCCGTCGATCGGGTGGTGGACGCCCGGCTCGCCGCCGCCCGCCGACGGCAAGAATCCGGCGCGCTGCCCCATCTCGCGGAGTTCGACCTCATCCGCGGCCTGGCCGGACTGGGCGCTTTGCTGCTGGCCCGGGGTCCGGCGCCCTCCCGGCGCGCGGACGTACTGACCTATCTCGTCTCCTTGTCCCGACCCACCCCCCTCGAAGATCGGAAGCTGCCAGGATGGTGGTCCGCAGAGGGACCTGACGGCAAGGAGATGAGCGGCGGACACGGCAACAACGGCGTCGCGCACGGCATCGCCGGGCCCTTGGCCGTGCTCTCTCTCGCCCACCGGGCCGATGCCCATGTGCCGGGCCAGCTCGACGCCATCAAGGTCTTCGCCGACTGGCTCGACGCGTACGGCGGCAGCTACTGGACCACCCGCGCCCAGATGGACGCGGACGAGCCACCCGCGCCGGAGCCGGCCCGCCCGTCCTGGTGCTACGGACTGCCCGGCATCGCCCGCGCCCAGCAGCTCGCCGCCCTCGCCCTGGGCGACCCGGTCCGACGGCAGGCGGCGGAGGACACCGTCGTGCGCACGCTGAGCAGCCCGGTGCACCTGGCCCGGATCACCGACGCCACGCTGTGCCACGGCTGGGCCGGGCTCGTGGCCCTCGCCCGAGCAGTCGCCGCCGACAGCCCCACCCCGGACCGCTTCACGCCGCTGGTCACGGACCTGAATACGCGGCTGGCCGGTGATCTGCCCCGGCTCGCCAAACCAGGGTTCATGGAGGGCCGCAGCGGCGCACAACTCGCCCTCGACGGTACGGACTCCACCGGCTGGACCGGTGCCCTGCTGATCACCTGACTCGTACGGCCCACCAACAAGGAACCCCTCATGGACCTCAACGACGAGAACCTCCCGGTCACCCGAGAAACGGACTGGTGGCACGCCACCGTGGCATTACCCGGCGACGCGGTGAGCCCCGAAGCCGCCCTCACCCTTTCGGCCGCATTATCCGGACAGCGCTTCCACTTCCTCCGCAAGGACGGCGGGCTGCGGCTGCGCACCGAGCACCCGGCGGCCGAACTGCTGGACCGCCTCGCCGCCGACCAGATTGTCAGCGGCTGGGTGCCCGGGGTCTACGAGCCGGAGACCGAAGCCTTCGGCGGGCCCGAGGCCATGGACGTCGCGCACGACGTGTTCTGTGCCGACAGCCGGGCCGCCCTGGCGGAGACCGGGGAGCCCGGCGGACGAGAACGCAGTGTGCTGCTGCTGTCCACCATGATCCGCTCGGCCGGTCTCGACCCCTTCGAAGCCGGAGACGTCTGGGCCAAACTCGCCGCCCTCCGCCCGCCCGTCACCCCGCCCACCGGCCCGGCACTCGACACGGCGGTCAAGGCCATGCGACGCCTGTTGAACGCCGACGCCGCCCGGCGCCCGAACCCCGAACCGGACTGGGCCGACCGCGTCGCCGCCTTCGCCGACGGCGGCCTCCGACTGCGCCGCCTCGCCGCCGACGGCCACCTGATACGCGGGCTGCGCGCCGTCCTCGCCCATCACGCGATCTTCGCGTTCAACCGTGCCGGAGTGCCTGCCGCCGAACAGGCAGCCACCGCGTGGCTGGGCCGCCACGTCGCCTTCTCCGAAGGAGGGGCACCCGACGTGTCCGCCCACCGAGCCCCGCACCCCGGACCTACCCTCGCTCGAATGGAGACCACCGTGACACCCGATTCCTCCTCCGCCACCCTCCGCGAGGCACTCGCGGACCGCCTCGTCGCCAGCGGTCACCTCCACACCCCCGCTGTCATCGACGCCTTCCGCACCACCGACCGACACGAGTTCCTCCCGGGCGTCGATCTGGAGTCGGCCTACAAGGAGGACGCGGTGCCGATCAAGCACGACGAGGACGGAGAGATGATCTCCTGCATCTCAGCGCCCTCGATCGTCGCCACCCAGCTCGAACAGCTCGGCGCGCGGCCCGGCCACACGGTTCTGGAGGCCGGGGCCGCCACCGGGTACAACGCCGGCCTGCTGGGCAAGCTCGTCGCCCCGGGCGGACACGTGTGGACCGTGGACGTGGACCCGGATCTGGTCGAGGGCGCGCAGAAGAACCTGGCCCAGGCGGGGGCCAGCAATGTGACCGCCGTGCTGGGGGACGGTGCCGCCGGTCTTCCCGAGCACGCTCCCTTTGATCGAATCCAGTTCACCGTGGGCGCGGGCGACGTCCCGGTGAAGCTCCTCGATCAGCTCGCCCCCGGCGGCCGACTGGTCCTGCCGATGCGCATCCGCGGCAGCATCTCCCGCAGCTTCGCCTTCGAGCGCGACGGCGACAGCTGGAAGACCGTCTCCTGCGAGATGGCGACCTTCATCCCGCTGCGCAAGGGCGTCTGCGACGACATCTACACCCGCGTACGCATGGAAGGGGAAGGCACCGTCCATCTGGAGACCTTCAGCGAGCAGGAGGTCGACCGCGACGCGATCCGCACCGTGCTCGACCAGAAGCAGTCCAAGGTCTACACCGGGGTGAAGCTCCGCCAGGGCGACCCCTTCGAGTGGATGTACCTCTACCTCGCCTTCGTGCTGCCCAACGGCCTGTCCCGCCTGCCCGGCCAGCGACCCGGCTTCACCCCGCACTTCGGCTGGGGCTCCATGGCCGCACTCGACGGCGACTCCCTCGCCTACCTGACCATCCGCGAAGGCGAGGACGAGAAGGGCCGGTACTGGGAGATCGGCGTCATCGGCCACGGCTCCCACGCCGCCGAACTCGCCGACCACCTCGCGGGCGAGATCCGCAACTGGGACGAGGGCTGGGGCAACACCGCCCCCGAGCCCACCTTCCGCATGGCCGTCGGCGATGCTCGCCACCAGCTCACGGCAACCGACACACGCTTCGTCATCGACAAGACCTTCAGCCGCCTCGTCGTCGACTGGCCCCGCAAGGGCTGACCCAGTGATTCCCGCGATAGCCAGCCGCATCCCCCTGGTCCGCCGCCCCAAGGCACCGGCGCTCCCACTGGAAGAGCGCATCACCCACCTCACCGGGCTGACCGTCGCGCCCGTCGGCGCGAGCCACCACGACCTGGTGGCCCGCGCCAGCGGGGTCCTCAACTACGCCGCGCTCATCGCCTCCGACGTCGGGATGCCCGACCTCGCCACCGAACTGTGCTGGCGACAGCACCGGACCTTCGCCAAGGCCGGCAACCTGACGGGCGGCATCGCCGTGATGTCACTGATGCCCCTCGTCAACATCTCCCGGCTCCTGACCCGCGAAGGCGACGGCGAAGCCGCCTACGACGTCCTCACCCGCCTCTACCGCGCCGCCCAGAAACGCGGAACAACCGAGATCCACGGCCACACCGTTGATCTCACAGCGCTCATCAACACCGACGCCGACCACCGCAAGGTGTGCGAAGAGCTGTGGACGACGGTGCTCATCGACGGCGCCCGCGCCCTCGCACGGATCGGCCGCTGGACCGAAGCCGCCGACGCCATGAACGCGTACCGCGGTGTCGGCAACCGCCTCCTCGACGGCCGCCAGATCACGATCATGGCCCTCATGGAACGTGGCCTCGATCAACACGCCCTCGACATGATCGACGCGACCGCGCCCACCGAGCCGTGGGAGAACGTCATCGCGGCGCTCCTGCGCGCGCACTGCCTCTCGGCCTTCTCCTTGCTGCCCGGCCCGGACCTGGACCTTGTACTCCGCGAAACGGCGGCACTGCTCGCCATCCCTGATCCCTCGTACGCCGTGTTCCAGACCCGGGCCGGGCTGACCGCGCTCGACCTGCCCCACGACGGGACGGGCGAGCACGTCAGCCTGGTGACTGAAGCCGTCGCCATCACGTCCGCCCTCGACGCGTACGCCGCACGCGAGACGCTGCACCACCCGGTTGCCCGGGGACGCCTGACTCAAGTGCAGCAGCAGAGGCTCGGCGTGGTTATCACCGAAGCGGGACTCGCGAGCGGGGCCCTGGCCGCCGATCACCTGCACGCCGTAAACAGTGCCGTGGAGATGGCCGAAGCCGCGCTCGCGAGGCTGCTCTAGACTCCGCGCGAGGTCATCCCGTAGGGCACACGGCGAGGGCAGAACGTCCGCCGACGCTCAACACGGTCCCACGGCGCCGTGCCAGCCGATTACACCAGCGGCACCAGTGCTCTCCAGGACCGAGCCAGCTCATCTTGGACCTCGGCCAGTGCCTCCGCGCGGATCCGTGCTTCTCGGAGTCGGGTCTCGCAAGCACGAGACGCTTCGAGGGGGTCGCTGGGGAGGGTGGCCCGTAGGAGGAGCTTGCACTCGGCCAGCGTGTCCCCGGCCGGGGTACCGGCGGGAAGCTCGTGCAGGAGATCGGCGGCGGAGGACTCGCGGACGTCCCACTCGCCGTTCGCGTGGCGGGTGGAGCGGATGACGGTCCCGGCGTCCGGGTCCAGGACGAGGTAGCAGTCGTCCCCGCCGAGCAGGGTACCCAGCAGCGGGAGGGGGACGGCGTGGGGCCCGGCCAGCTCGACGGCCTCGGCCGGGGTGGCGGTGAGACGGCGCACGGTCTGCCCGGAGAGCACGGGCGGCAGGTTCGGCCAGGGCACGGAGGGCCGCTCCGGGGTGCGGTCGGTCGGCTGCCCGGTCACTGTGGTGGCGTCCTCGTCGGTTCCGGCCCAGGTGATGATCACGGTGCGGGCGCCGGGCAGGGAGGCCGGGAAGAGGACGTGGCTGATGACCTCAATGGGCTGGTGGCCCATGGAGGGCAGGACCATCTTGAACAGGTGGCCGTCGCGGGACTCGGAGACGGCGGCGATGTCGGTGTCCCAGAACCGGCCGCAGACGAGGTCGGCCTTCACGTCCGTGATCAGCTTCGACAGCTCGGCGTCGTGCGGGTACTGGGCGCTGGCGAAGCGCAGCAGCTTGACGTACTCGGTTGCGTGGTGCTGCCAGTCGACGTACTGGAAGCGGGCCTCGTCGCTGAGCATCGCCCAGCGGATCAGGTTCGCGCCGGGCTCCTTCACCCAGGGCCACAGGGCGGCCATGGCGGCGTTGTAGCCGATGATGTTCCACACCCGGTCGGTCAGATACGCCGGGTTCGGGAGCTGCTGGTCGAGCATCATCTGGAGGTCGCGCCGCACGGTCGCGTCGCCGAAGCTGTCCGGGATCGTGGTCAGGGCGCCGTCCATGAGCGCCAGCACCAGGGCCTGGTGCTCGTCCCGGCCCAGCAGCAGCACCTTCGCCAGGGAGTCCAGGACCGCCTTGTCGATCTTGGGCCGGGCGCCGTTCTCCAGGTTCTGGTACCAGCCCCGGCTCCGCCCGATGGCCGTGGCGACATCCACCTGCGACAGTGGCCCGCCCAGCCCGAGCTTCTCCCCGGCGACGGCCCGCCAGGCACGCAGCAGACCGGGGTGCCCGAGGAGCTGTCCGGGGGACAGCGGCTCGGAGCCGGTGTCCGTGCGGGGCGCGAAGGCGCCGTCGACCATGGGGTCCTCCAGGGGGTGTGGGGGCATTTCCGGTGCCCGGGATGTCCGGGCGCACGAAAAAGGGCGGGAGCACTTGTGGTGCCCCCGCCCTACGTGTCAGTAACCAGAGTAAAGGATGCGCAAAGCGATCATGAATTGAACGCCCCGGGGGTTGACTGACGCACTCACTTCCTGCTTTGTTCGGCGTTGAACTATTACTCCCGATGGCCGGGTGACGATCTTGTTGATTGCGGGTCGTACCGGACACTCGTATGACTTATTCGAGGGCGTGCCCAGATTTTTGGCACGCCCATTTTTCTGTGCACGCCCACTCTGTGGCGACCTCGCCGAATTACTCGGCCCTGAAGTACCTCGGAACGCTACGCGGGTAAACCTGCCAACAGGCAAGGGAATTGATGTTACCGGCGGGTTCCGGAATGACTCTTATGACTTGCAGGCAGGGGTGATTCCGCCGGTTTCATAGGGCGTTGACGGGAGGATGGCGCCCGGTTTAAAACCAAAGGGCCCGGTGATCGACGGGGCAGTCAGCAGACCGGGAGGGTGAAGTAAATGAGGCGTGGCGTCGTTCCCTGGACACGACCGCCGGCCCCCTGCCCGGACGCCCCGGTGCTGGCCACAGCCCGGCCCCGCGCCTGCCCGCGCACCGGGCCGCCGCCGGACCCCTTCCGCTGACACCCCGCCGCAAGGGGGAATCCGGACCGGTCCCGCACATCGCGGCGAACGAGGCTTCCCAGAAGGCGTGGACCCGACCGGAGGGCCTGTTTGGTCGCATCCTCCAGACGCAGATGTCGTGTTGGCGTCGATGTCCCCCAACCCCCTGCGTGCGCTGGAGTGTTGGACGGGGTGTGCATATGTTGTTGGTCCCGGCAACGACAGCCGGACAGAACACGCGAGAAGAAGGGGGATGAGGTGAACGACCCACCGCCACAAGCCGGGGAAACGGAAACGGCGCCCAGGAGTTAGCCGCTCCCGAGCGCCGCCACCACCCCGAAGGGTGCACACAACCGAAGCGGGACGGCCGACCTTTTCGACGAGAAAGGCCGCCCCGCTCCACCTACAAGTAGGGAATTCTTGCATGCCCGCGCACCAGAACGGAAGGGCCACCACCCCGGCCCCCGACCGGAGCCTCCGGCTCGCCCGCGCCATCGCCGCGATGATCCCCGGAGCCGCCACCGCCCGCGTCTCCCAGTGCGACCCCGCCCAGGTCTGGCCCAGCCCTCACCTCCGCGCCTACGACGCCCACGGCCGCCTCCTCACCGTTACCCGGGCGAAGGGGCTGACCGCCGCCCGCTGGATCATCCGCGCCCACCCCGACGTCGACTGGGCCGAGGCCCACGACCTCGACCTCACCACCGGCACCCTGCGCCCCGCCGCGAAGGCGTACGCCACCGCCGGGGGGCGCTGACCATGCCGCGCATCCGCACCATCAAGCCCGAGGCGTTCCGCTCCGAGTCCCTCGCCGCGGTCTCCCTCTCCGCCGAGCGCACCTTCCTCGGCCTCCTGACCGAGGCCGACGACCACGGGCGCTTCCGTGACCAGCCCGCCGTCCTCGCCGGAGCCCTCTGGTCCTACCGCCCCGGCCACGGCGCCCTCGGCGTCGAGGACGACCTCACCCAGCTCGCCGCCCACAACCTCGTCTGCCGCTACACGGTCCACGAGGACGGCGAGAACCGCCGGTACGCGCACATCGTGACCTGGCGCAAGCACCAGAGGATCAACCGGCCCTCCGGGGTCCGGACCCCGCCCTGCCCCCACCACGAGACCCCGGCCGCCCCCGCCGCACCGCCCGTGACCACGGTCGTGCCGGAGCCGGCAGTGAGGGCTCACGGAGCCTTCACGGAGGATGCGGTGAGGACTCACGGAGGGCTCACTGAGTGCTCAGTGAGCCCTCACGGAGCCCTCACGCAATCCGCAGCACATGACAAAACCGCAGGTCAAGCGGCACTCAGTGAGCCCTCGCTGAGTACTCACGGAGGACTCAGTGAGCCCTCAGTGAGCCCTCACGGTCCGGATCTAGGACCTAGGAACAGGGACCTAGGAACTACTGTGTGGGGCGCCAGCGCCCCCGCACCGCAGGCTCCCCCGGCGAAGCAGCTCATCACCGAGTACGCCGCCGCCTGCACCCACACACCCCCGAGCAAGGTCCTCGACCACCTGGAGCGGGAGACCGCCCGGCTGCTGGCCGAGGGCATCGACCCCGACCACGTCCGCGCCGGGCTCGCCCGCCACCGGGTCAAAGCCCTCCACCCCAGCACCCTGCCGAGCCTGGTCCACGAGGCCATGAACGCCCAGGGCGGCTTGGACCGGCCGGGCTTCCCGGCTACCGTGCCCGCACGCCGCGCCTGGGCGAACCCCGCCGACCCTGCCGCCGCCTACGCCGAGGAGCTGTGATGCGCGACCGCAACGCCCAGCCCCAGCCCGTCGGCGGCCTCGCCCGCCGCCTCGCCCACATCCTCACCACCCGGGGCATCGACCCCACCAGCACCCCGCAGGGCGGCCCGGAGCCGGTCCCGGCCCTGCTCGCCGCCGAGTCCCGGATCCCCGCCCGATACCGGGGTGCCACGGCGGACCACCCGGCGGTCGCCGCCTGGGTCCGCGACATCGCCGAGGCGGGACGGCCCGGTCCGGGCGGTGCGCCGGGGATCGCGCAGGGCCGGTCGCTGCTGATCGCCGGAACGACGGGCACGGGCAAGACCCACCAGGCGTACGGCGCCGTCCGCAGCCTCATCTCCGCCGGGGTCCGGCTGCGGTGGAAGGCGGTCACCGCCGCCGACCTCTACGCCGACCTCCGGCCCCGCCCCGGGCACGACGGCGAGCGCGAACTCCGGGATCTCGCCCGCTGCCCGCTACTGATCATCGATGACCTCGGGGCCGCGAAGTACTCGGAGTGGACCGAGGAGATCACCATGCGGCTGATGAACCGCCGCTACAACGAACTCCTCCCGACCCTGGTCACCACCAACCTCGGCATGGCCGACCTCCGCGCCCACATCGGCGACCGCGTCGCCTCCCGGCTGACCGAGATGGCCGACAAGGTCATCCTCGACGGCCCCGACCGCAGACGCACCCACCGGCACCCCGCCGCAGCAGCCTGACCCACCTGCCACCACCGGACCCTGCCCACCACGGGCCCGCCTTCACCGACCCCGGACGAGCACACCCCTGCCCCGGGATCCTCTGGAGACCACGCATGCACAGCGCCACCACCCACGAGCCGCGCACCCTCGGCGACCACACCTGGCAGAACCAGGCCGCCTGCCACACCCGCCTCGGCACCGACCCCGAGATGTTCTTCCCCGAGCCCGACGAGATCGACCGCATCCGCGCCGCCAAGACCCTGTGCGCCCAGTGCCCGGTCCGCCGGACCTGCCTGGACGCCGCGCTGGAGAACGGCGACCGCGACGGTATCCGGGGCGGCCTCACCGAGGAGGAACGCGACGCTCTCCACAGCAAGCTCCCCCAGCGCCTCGACTACGCCCGGATCAACGCCACCCTCGCCGGCGGCGACGTCCACCTCAGCCGCGCCGAGCGCCGCGCCGTCGCCCGCGACGCCTACCGGGCCGGGATACCCGCCGACCAGCTCGCCCGCCTGCTGAAGGTCACCGTCGAGCACGCCAAGAAGCTCTACCGCCACGCCGCCCGCGAGATCAGCCACCGCAACACCCAGGCCGTCAAAACCGCCAAGGGAACCAAGAAGACCAGCGACACCAGGACGACCCCGGTCACCCCGGTGAGGACCCCGGCCCGCGCCGACCTCGGGACGGCCGCGTGACCACCCCGGCGCCGATACCGGCGCACGCCACCACCGCGTGGGACAAGGCCGCCGTCGTCACCCTCGGTGCCGCCGCCTGCGCCCTCTCCTACGACGCCCTCCAGCAGATGGCCGCCTCCATCCACATCCGGGGCGCCCTGACCTACCTCTTCCCCCTGATCATCGACGGGTTCATCGCCTACGGCGTCCGCGGACTCCTCGTCCTGCGCACCGCCCCGTTCACCGCCCGCCTCTACACCTGGGCCCTCTTCGGCACCGCCTCGGCGGTCAGCATCTGGGCCAACGCCCTCCACGCCGTCCGCCTCAACCAGCAGGGCCCACCGGGGGCCGGGCTGAAGCTCGGCGACCTCACGGTCGGGGTGCTTTCCACGGTGGCCCCGCTCGCCCTTGCCGGAGCCGTCCACCTCTACATCCTCATCGCCCGCCGCACGGAACCCACCGACCGGCCCGGTCACTCCGGACAGCCGGATACCCCGACTGTCCGCACCGACCGGATCATGACCGACTGCCCCGGAGTGACCGACCGGCCGGAGAGCGGCCGGGCAGAACTGACCGGCAGCAGTGACCGGGACCGTCCGGAACTGACCGGCCCGCCGGACACCGACCGGCCGGCCCCGGTCACCGGACACCCGGCGGCCGAACTGACCGCGCCCGCACCCTCCGCCCCGGACACCCCGTCGGTCACCCCGGCCCCGGTCACCCTCCCTGACCCGGAGCCCGAGCACACCGGCCGCGACGAGGCCGCACCGTCCGGGGAACCTGACAGCAGACCCGCCCCGGACACCGCACCGACCGGACTGACCGGCCCGGAGGGCGAGGACGAACTCCTCCCGATCGCCCGCGCGGCGGTCACCCGGGCGGACAAGGTCACCCGCCAGATCGTCGCGGACGCCATCCGGGGCCAGGGCATCCCGCTGGCCAATGACCGGCTGACCGCCCTGGTCACCCAGCTCCGCGACGAGAACCGGCCGACCCGCCCCGGCCACCGGCCGGCCCCGGTCACCGCGACCGGCTGACCAACCTCCCCACGGGGTGACCGGGCCGGACACCGACCGGCCCGGTCACCCCACCCCCGGACACCCGGACACCCAACCCCGAGCCCACCCGCTCCTGCTCGTACCGGAGGCCCTCGTGCGCACCACCCCGGTCACCCCGGCCGAAGCTGACGCCTGGATCACCACCCTCCACCGCCATGGACACCTCCACCACGCCGAACGCGGCCCGGACGGGACCTGGACCGTCCGCCGGACAGCTGACAGCCGGCCGTGGACCCTGCACCACCCGGCCCTCGCCCTCGACTACGCCGCCGAGATTCTCCGGGACCTCCGGCGAACCGCCCCGGAGCCTCGACGATGACCCGACCCGAACCCGCCGACCCCACCACCGCCGTGTGCGGCGGCGACTGCCCGGCACGAGGCCGAGCAAGCTGTAGCGTCCGAAACTCCTCCGCAGCCACGGGCAGCGGAGGAGTTTCGGACGCGCATGCCCCCACCCCGGACGGGGCGGGGGAACCCTCCCGGCACCAGGGGGTGCCGGGAGGGGAGGCTGCGACCGGGGGCGGACCGCAGCCAGGCCAGGACAACCCGTCGCCGCAGCAGCGTCGCCAGCGTCCGCGCCTGCGCCAGACCGTGCAGCGCGACCACGTCCGCAGCGTCCGCCTCACCGCCGACGAACTCGCCAACGTCCAGCAGGCCGCCCGCACGGTCGGGCTGACCACCGCCGGGTTTCTCGCCGACGCCGCCGTCGCTCTCGCCCGCAGCCACGGTGACGCCCGCGTCTGGCTGACCGACCAGCGGGCCCTGGTCGCAGAGCTGATGACCGCCGCTGCCCAGCTCGCCCGTGCCGGGAACAACCTCAACCAGGTGGCGCGGATCCTGAACTCCGGCGGTCACAGCGACGGCGTCGACCGGGCCGTCGAGCGGGTACTGCGGGCGGCGGTCCGGGTGGAGGCCGCCGCGGTCGAGATCGCCCGGCGGCGGTGACCGTGGTTCCGGACATCTCCACCGGCAGCCGTACGTACGGCCTGCTCGCCTACCTCTACGGCCCCGGCCGCCGAGACGAACACCAAGATCCCCACATCGTCGCCGCCTGGGAACCCCTCCTCGCGCCCGACCCGGGCCGGGACCCGGCGGCCACGCTCAAGCAGTTGACCGACCGGCTCGACCTCCCCGTCCTCGCCCTCCCCGCCGGCCGCCGTCCGGCCCGGCACGTCTGGCACTGCCCCGTCCGCACCGCCCCCGGCGACCGCCTTCTGTCGGATGCCGAGTGGGGCGAGGTCGCCCGCCGCATCGTCCACGCCACCGGCATCGCCGAAGCCGGTGACGACCAGGCGTGCCGGTGGATCGCCGTCCGCCACGCACCGGATCACATCCACATCGCTGCCACCCTCAAACGCCAGGACGGCCGCAGCCCCCGCCATCACCAGGACGCCATCCGTGCCCAGGCCGAATGCCGACGGATCGAAGCCGACTTCGGCCTTCAGCGGCTCAACTCCGGTGACCAGACGGCCGCTCAGCGCCCGACCAGCGCCGAGCGCTCCAAGGCGGAGCGCGCCGGGCGGGCCGAGCCGTCGCGTGAGACCCTCCGCGAAGTTGTCCGCCAGGCCCTGGCCGGAGCCGCGGACGAAGGCGAGTTCTTCGCCCGGCTCACCGCCGCCGGCCTGCGCGTCGAGAAGCGGATCGCGCCGTCCGGGGACACCCTCGGCTACAAGGTCGCCCTCCCCGCCGACCGCAACCGGGCGGGCGAACCGGTCTGGTTCTCCGGCTCCAAACTCGCCCCCGACCTCTCCCTCCCCAAGATCCGCCAGCGCCTGGAAGCCGGAGCCCTAGACACGGAGGAGGAGCCCCGGCCACGCCCGGCCACCGCCCGCCGCGACGCCGTCGTCCCCGCCGTACGGGCCGCCGCCGTCCTCGACCAGGACGACGACGGCAAGGTCGTCGGCCAGCTCGTCGGCACCGGAGAACTCCTCGACGCCCTCGCCAAGACGGCCCCCGCCACCACCCGCCGGGAGCTGTCCCAGGCGGCCCGCGCCTTCGAACGCGCCACCCGCACCCACGAACGCGCAGCCCGAGCCGACCACCGCGCCCTCCGCTCCGCCGCCCGCGGAGTCCTGCGCGCCGGAGACGCGCTCGGACGGGGCGAGGACGGCGGCACCACCGCCATGGTCCTGTCCACCCTCGTCCTCGTCACCCTCGCCGCCGCCCGCTGGCACTCAGCCCACGGCCACACCCAACAAGCAGCCGCCGCACGACAAGCCGCCCAACACCTCCGAACCGCCTACCAGACCACCGCCGCCCAGCCCTTGAAGGCAATGCGCCACCACGCCCAACGGCTGCCCGGCCCCGTACGCGACCAGCACAGCATCACGGTGACCGCGGTCCTGCCCGAGTACGCCGACCGGCTCCGGCAGGAGACCGGCTGGGACGCCCTGATCGCCACCCTCGACCACGCCCAGGCAGCCGGCCACGACCCCACCACCCTCCTCAAGACCGTGGTCGAACAGCGCGAACTCGACACCGCCGACAACGTCAACGATGTCCTCATCTGGCGCATCCGCCACACCACCGGCCTCCCCACCTCGCCGAAGCCGACCACGACCCCCCGCCCGGCCCGCACCCGCGCCCCGAAGCCCACCGAGGCCCCCGCCCGCACCATCCCGACCCCGCCTGGTCAGCGACGGCCACGCCGCTGACCAGCACAAACCCCTGGACTCCCACCAGCCCTACTGCTATGGCTCGAAGAGAGCCCCGGAGGAGAACCGTGATCCACGACAACACCGACCAGCAGCCCAGAACCACCACCCAGCCCGCCCCCACACCTGATTCCCTGGTCCCCGTGCCGGCCCCGGGCGACGACCCGCTCCGCCGCCTCCAGGAGGAGATCCGCCCCGACGGCGTCCGTATCCGTATCCGCAGCGTTGACCACCCCGAGGAACTCTTCATCACGGGCCTCGTCGTCATCTGCCCCAACTGCTCGGCCCGGCGCGACTGGATGGTCATCTGTGACGGCAACCGCATCGACATCCGCTGCCGGTGTGCCCATCAGTGGCATGAGCCCGAACTCAGCCGCGCCGACTTCGAGGTCATGACTGGCGGCAACACCACCGGCCCGGTCTACCCGAGTTTGGAGGACGCCGCCCGCGCCACCGGCTTCGACAGCACCTTCACCGGCATGTACCTGAACGAACGGCGCCCGCAGGGATGAAGGGGTGGGCTGCGGCTCCGGGCACCGCTGCCAGAGCGGCGTGCCCGGAGCGGGCGGATCTGCTGTCAGTGGCCACCAGTAGTCTCTTAGTGTGACAGTCCACTCACATTCCGAGATGACAGGGCGCCTTATCCGAGAAGCCGCTCCCGATCCCCTGATAGCCGCAGTCCTGGGTGAGATCACCTGGAACGACCACGCGGACGCCCTCTTGTGGATGGCAGAAGGACGGCTCGCCGCCCGGCTCGCGGACGACTGGACATCCCATCAGGCCGATGTCGATGCCGACATCGCCAACTGCCAGGAGAACCTGCAAAGTCTGCTCCGTGGGCGGAACCAGGAGACGGTCCGGAGAGACCGGTTCTATGAGGAATCGGCCCGGGAGGACGCTCTCAACCTCCTGCAGCGCGAGGCACAGGCCGCCCTGAAACAGTGCGAGGCGTTACAGGACACCATTGCGCACGACTTTGGCCGCCGTACGCGGGATCGTGTTCTGGGGACGGCATCGTCGGGTGACACAGTCACGAAGCTCGACAGCCGACTGGGCGCCGAACGCATGAAGCTCGTTCAGATCCGGGATGAGTACGAGCGGACCATGAGCGCGCTATCCGAACGGGAAAGCCGGAACCAGGCATTCATCGCCAGCGGGAACGCCACAGCGATGGAGACCATCAAGGGGTTTGGCCACCGAAGGTTCGAGCTGTTCGTCGCCTCCCTGCTCGAACGGGACGGGTACACCATCGAGCGACGCCACGGTGGCCCTGGAGATGAGGGCGCAGACGTCATCGCCACCGACAAACT
The DNA here is from genome assembly GCF_003932715.1 of Streptomyces tsukubensis. Taxonomy (NCBI): domain Bacteria; kingdom Bacillati; phylum Actinomycetota; class Actinomycetes; order Kitasatosporales; family Streptomycetaceae; genus Streptomyces; species Streptomyces tsukubensis. Next base: position 5,765,848 of record NZ_CP020700.1, read on the forward strand.
CGGTGCCAGGGTTGTGGTTCAGTGCAAGCACACATCAGCATCAATGGCCAAGAACGTCATCGGAGCGGATGATGTACACAAGTTCAACGGAACAGCCCGCCCGGAACACCGGGCAACGCTGGCCGTGATGATGACGAACGGCTGGGCCACCGACCGCGCCCGCACATTCGCCGGCAGGCACGACATCATCATCATCGAAAGCAGCGCGCTCCAGCGCTTGGCGGAGTACGGGGAGAGTATCCGCGAGCGGATCGCTCCTATCAGGGAAAACGCGTCATAGAGCCAGACGCCACGACGACGAGGCCGCCCGGAAGATCCGAGCGGCCTCATCGTGGGGTGATGCGGTCAGAGGGTGGCGAGTGCCTTGGTGGCGACACGGAGTGCGGCGTGGAGGGAGAGGGCTTCGTAGACGGTGGGGTGGACGGTGGTGCTCCAGTCGCCCCGGAGGCCGGGCCAGGTGGCGAGGGTGACGTCCATGGTGTTGAGACCGAGGTGGGCGCTGACGTCCATGCCGCCCGAGGAACTCGGGGTCCAGGTGAGGAGGAGGGCGCCGGGGCCGAGGAGGTCGCGGCGGCCGGTGGGGGTGGGGTGCCAGGTGGCGCGGAGGATGTCGCCGGGGTGTGGGGAGACCTCGCGGACGAGGGCTCCCCGGTAACCGTCCGGCACGGGGCGGCGGGTGACCTCGCGCAGGGGGAAGAGGCCGGTGGCGGGCGGGGTCATGCGTCGGCCCAGTCGAGTTCGGCGGCGACGGTCGGCGGGAGGTAGTGGTCCTGGCCGTCCTCGGCGATGTAGACGGCGGGGCCGTCCAGGCCGGTGCCCTCGATGACCCGGCCGATGCTGTGGCCGTACGGCCAGTCGGGGTTGACGGCGAGGAAGACGGGGAGAGCGGGGTTCAGCGTCTGGAGCTGGTGGACGAGCTGGGCGACGGTCAGCGGCTTCGACAGGACGGGGACCTCCGGTTCGGAGACGGGCAGGGGGGCGGGTCAGCGGGCGGCGGCGCGGTGGCGGCGGCCCATCTCGGCGGCGTAGCCCTTGGTCGCCGAGGCCGCGCTGGACCAGCTCCCGCAGGCGCAGATGGCGAAGAACACATTGCGGCCGGGGCAGCCTTCGGTGAGAGGTCTGTTGCTGGTCGTGTACTTGTGGTCGGGCGGACAGACGGTGCTGTCCGGGTGGTACGCGTTCACGGTGACCTTGTGGGACACGGGACTCCTTCGGCGGGGGTCGGTGGGGCGGGTCAGGAGCAGTGGGCGCACAGGGCACTGGGGGTGGCGATGAGCCCGGCCAGGAACCCGGCGACGGCCTGCGGAGGGATCCCGGAGGGGAAGGTCTGCTGCCAGACCGGGGCACCGTCCAGGTCAAGGGCGCGGATGTGCCAGAGGTCGCCGTGGCGGGCGGCGGGGGCTTCGGGGAGGAACCCGACGTACATCGCGCCGTCCGGGCTGGTGCAGTGGACGTTGGCGTCCGGGTCGGTGATCCGGGTCCAGCCGTGAGCTTCGAGGAGGGCGAGGACGGGGCCCGCGCAGTCGCAGCCCGTCGGCCACTCCCGGGTGTCCGGGGTGTGGAGCGGGTGGAGCTTGGCGGGGCGGGGAAGAGCGAGGGCGGAGTACGTCACGGGTACGGGTATCCCTTCGTTGACCTGCGGTTTTTCCCGACGCCCGTACTTGAACATGGGTCCGGAGACGTGTTCCAGTCCGTTCGGGCGGGTGGGTGTCTGCCGTGGGCGAATCCCGCCCCGGACAGGCCGGCGGAGGGAAGGAAGGTGCCGCCCGCGGACGCTGTCCACGAGCGGCACCATCAGGCAGAAGCAGCACAACGGGGAGGCGGAAGGGTGAACAGGGACGAGGCCCGGGAGTACGAGGAGCTGGCCGACGACGTCCAGGCGGCGTCGGAGGCGCGGGCGCGGATGGCGGACGGCCGCCGGATCGAGATGACCGTCGGGGAACTCGCCGACCTCGTCCGCCCGGGGACCGGCCGCCGGTGCCCCGGCCGGGATCACCGCCTGCGTGTTCACCACTGACGGTGCCGGGGCGGCGGGTACGGGGGTGGTGGTGCGGGCGCGGGCGGCTTCGGCGCGGGGCTGGATGGTCGCCGAGCGGTCGAGGTCGCGGGTGAGGTGGTCGGCGAGCCGGTTTTTGGGGTGGGCGTCGATGACGGCGCAGAGGGCGCGGACGCGGGCGTGGGCCTCGGCGTGGGCGGTGCGGAGCTGGGAGGCGGCGGAGGTGACGGCGTCCAGCTCGTGGAGGAGGGGAACGTGCCCGGGGCGGGTGAGGTGGTGGAGCCGCTCCTGGTGACTGCTGATCTCGGCGTCGGAGAAGACGAGGCTCTGCCGGATGCGCAGCACGGTGAGCAGGGTGGGGTCGGTGGTGCGGCCTTCGAGCCGAAGGGTCTGGAGGGTGTCGACGGGCCGCTGCCAGGCGGCCTCGATGACGGTATCGGCGGTGGCCAGAGCGGTGGGCTGGGACAACGGACGGGGTCCTTCCGGGGGTGGGACTGCGGTCAGCGGCCGGGTGAACGGGGCGGCGGGCCCTGGGGGCGCGGGGTGAAGGGGAGGACGTTCGGTCCGGCCGGATGCCGGGGCCGGGTGGTGTCCCGGGCCGGGGAGACGGCGGTCGCCACCACACTCCGTACAGAAGTCCGGGCGGGGTCGGCGTAGCGGTCGGCGACCCGCTGGACGAGCCGCCGCTGGTAGTCCAGGGGCAGGGACTCGATGCGCTCGACGGCCCGGGACAGCTCCGGGGTGAACAGGGCCAGATCGCCGTGGCCGGCCTCCCGGGTCACGGCCCGGACGGTTTCGGCCTCGATCATCGGGGCCCAGGCGTAGTCGAGTTCGGCCATGTCGCAGACGTGCTGGGCGCCGCCGTGGAGCGCGTCGGAGAAGGGCAGGCCGTCCTCCATGACCGTGGGCAGGGAGTCCAGGAGGGTCTGGGTCGCGCGGCGCAGGCGTTCGGTCAGCTCGGGGTCGGTCGCCCAGGCCACCGGCTGGAACGGGATCGGCGGACCACCGGACGGCGGGGACGGGGTGTCCATGGCGGATCGGCCTGGTCAGCGGTGCCGGGCCGTTGCGGCGGCCGGGAGCGCGGTCGTTGTCCGGTACACGAGGGCCGGTGAGGGGATCACCGTCTTGGCCACGGTCGAGCGGGAGCGGGCGACCGCCGCGCGCTGGATGTCCAGCGGGCTGGGGACCGGCGGCTTGACCGGCGTGATGCGGGCCGCCGCCCGGTTGCGCTCGGGGAGATGGTCCTTGTAGCGGGCGACGGGGGTGGGGTCGGAGAGCCGGGTCATGGTGGCCGTGATCAGGTGGGTCGGGGTGTTCGTGGTGAAGGTGCCGAGCCACTCGGAGGAGTAGCCGGAGGCGCCGCCGCCGACGGTCCATTTCGACCGTTGGTCGCTGATCTCCTCGTGGTGGTCCAGCCGCCCGTTGATGCGGGTGACCAGGGCGAGCCGGTCGGGCGGCTGGCTGACGCTGAGGTAGGGCCCGTGGTCGACGCGCCAGCCCGCCTCGGCCAGAGGACGCAGGGGCTCCGCCTGGGCGGAGTCGAGGCGTCCGTGGATGGCGGCGTTGCTGCCGTGGGCGTGGTCTTCGGCGAGGGCGGTGGTGAACGCGGCGACCACCTCAACCGGGGTGTAGTGGTCGAAGGTGGCCAGCCACCGGGGCGGGGCGAACGGCTGCTCGTGGCCGGTGATCCGCCACAGGCAGTCGTCCTCGCCCTCAGGCAGCCACCCGACGCGTATCCGCTGGTCGGGCGAGGAGAGATAGATGTTGGCGAGGTCGTCGTCTAGGCGGTTGAACCCGGCATCGAGCAGGGGAACAAGAGCCGGGTCACCGGTGTAGGTAGACCCGGCGAGGTAGACCGGGGAGACGAAGACGTCTCCGTCGATCTCTTCAGCAGCGGGCATGGCGGGGGCTCCGTTCCTCGGGGGCGGGTTGGTCAGCGGGTGCGGGGCGGGCGGGAGATCGCGGTGACGGCGGCCGGCACCAAGGGCTGGGCCGCGGGCGGGTGCGAGAACAGCCCCGGGACCGCCGCCGTGGAGGGGGCGCGCTGGACGGCGACGGCCGCCCACTCGCTGCTCGCGGCCTGCGGCCGGACGAGGACCGGCCGGGCCGGAGCCGTCCCCGGGTCTGCGGAGGCGGGGGGCCAGGAGGCGAGGGCCGTGTACGTGTCGCCGAGCTGTTCGGCCGCCGGGCTCACCCCGTACCGGGCACCCCGTCCTGGGGAGTCCCGGAGGATCAGTCCATCCCGCTCCAGGCACGCGAGACGTTGGTACGCCGAACTGGGCTGCAGCCCGGTCGACTCGACCACCTCCGGGTACGTGAGCGGGCCGTGCTGGTCCAGTGCGGCGAGGGTGGCGGTGGTCCCGGCGGGGCGGAGCCGGGCGAGGACGTCCTCGGCGCGTTCCGCGTCGGCGGTGACCGTGGTGAAGTTCTGGCGGTGCCAGTCGGCGAGAGCGCGGTGCACCGGCTCGGTTGCCAGCCCGGCGGCCGTGATCCCGTATGTTCCGTGGCCGAGCCGCTGCACGAGCCCCTGGTTGTGCATGCGGTTGAGGATCTGGATCGTCGTCGGGTAGCTGTTCCACGGCATGGCCGCCCCGATCTCCGCCGCCCGCATCGACTCCTGCCGGCGCAGGGTCTGCAGGGTCCAGGTGGTCCAGCGGGGAGTGAGCACGGTCAGGGTGTGGTTGATGGATTCGGTCCGCCCGGCGAGGGCGGTACGCAGGGTGGGCACAGGGGACCTCCGTGCTCAGCGGGTGCGACGGGCGGTGGTGGTGGGGAGGCCGGTGATCGGCGGGACCGGTGGCACGGCCGACGGAGGGCCGCCGGGTGTGCGGGAGATGGCGGCCTCGGCTCGGGACACCTGCCCGAGCCCCTGCACCTGTGCGGGGGCGTGCCCGGTGTCGTTGGCGAGGGAGCGGCGGTAGGCGCCGGCCATGGTCCGCAGGTGGTCGGCGCTCTGGTCCCGCCGGGCGGACAGCAGCGCGATCTCGGTGCTCGCGGAGCCGAGGGTTGTGGCGCTCTGTCCGCCGCGGACGGATTCCAGCTCCCGGGTGATGTGGGCGGTGCGTTCCTGGACGCGCTGGTCGAGGTCGTCGACCTTGAACGCGGCGTCGGCGATGAGGGCGGTGAGCTGGCCGTAGGGGCTGAGGAAGGGATGGCGGCCGAGGAGATCGGCGGCCGATTCGGCACCGAGTATCTCGCGGACGAGACGGGTACCGAGGCCGGGCGGCGGGGTGCCGTGCACAACAACTCCAGAAGAGAGGGAGGGTGTTCAGGAACGGGACCGGCGGCGGCCGGCCGGTGCGGTGGCCGCGGTCGGCGCGGCGGCCTGCGGTGGCTGAGCGCTGGCGGTGCGCATGTGCGGGGAGCGGGAGCGCGCGGCTTCGGCCCGCTGGTCCGGCGCCCCGGCGGCTTCCCGGCGGAGGCGGTCGGCGGCGGTGCGGTAGACCGTGTTGTCGTACCGCTCGCCGACCGCGACCAGGAAGATCTCCCGCCGGTGCTGCGAAGAGGGAGGAGAGTCGCGGAACTGGATCACCATCCGCCACCGGGTCTGCGGGTCGACGTAGACCTTGTGGCAGCCGGCCAGCTCCCGGTGCATCCGCGCCCCGCGCTCGTTCCCGTGGACCAGGTGCTGGAGTTCCAGCAGGGCCAGATCCCGGATGTTCCCGGGGACGAACCGCAAGTCCTCCAGGGCTTCCGGGTGGGCGGAGAACCCGAAGCGTGCCTGCTTCACGACCGCCCCCGACCCGTGCGGACGGCCTCTGTGGCGGTCGGGCGGGCCGGGGGCACCGGGTTCGGCGCGTCGGCGGGCCGGTCCGGGGCACGTGGTGAGCGGGCGCCGGCGGCCTCGGCCCGCGAGAGGGCCGGGGCGGGCGGCAGTGGGGTGTCCCGGTCGGAGAGCCAGTCATCGGCCGCGTCGGCGGTGGCGAAGGCGCCCTCGCGGACGGTGTAGGTGTTCTCCTGGAAGCTGACCTCTTCGAGGAACACCCGGAATGGCAGCTCCGCTGAGGCAGGGTCGGTGTCGTGCAGGAGCGCCCAGGTCTCCTCGTCGTTGGTGTAGTGGTCCAGGACCTTCATCCTGTCCTCGGGGCCGGTGCGCAGACGGTTCTCCAGCAGGGTGGTGAGGGGGTCGGCGGGCTGCAGGCCGTGGGTGTTCGTCAGCCCGATGCCCTCGGGCGGGCAGCCCTGTTCGATCAGCCACCGCTGTCCCAGCGGGACCAGCGGGTGGGTCTCCTGGCTGAACCGGAAGGTCCCCAGTTCGGCGTCGCGGGTGAGGTGGAGGGCGACGTACGCGGGGCTGCCGGGGATGCCCCAGGTAGCCGACTGGTCGAAGAACAGCAGGTAGCTGTCCCGGTCGTCCGGACTGTGGTGGGCGGCCAGCGGCACGAACGAGTCATCGGAGATCGTCGCGTGGAAGAAGTCCCTCTCGACCTCGGCCGTGGCGGCGGTGAAGCCGTCGAGCCGGTAGTCCGGCTCGGTGCTGGTGGACATGATCAGCCCACCTCCGCATCGGGCGCGGCCAGCAGCCGGTGGCTGCGCCGGGCCGGGCTGGTGGTGCACGCGCCGAACGGGCCGTCGGGGGCGCGGAGCTGGAGCCAGGTCGGGTCGAGGTAGTCGCGGTGCCAGGTCGCCGGCCCCGCCAGCCCGGCCTCGGTGTCGGTGAACTGCTGCCACGCCAGCCACAGGCCGTGAAGGCGGGCGATGGCCTCGGGGTGCTCGCGCCACTCGAAGCACCACGGGCGGCCGGTGGTGATCTCCCGTCCGTACACGGGCAGCAGGAGCCGTTCCACCCAGGTTCCGAGGGCCTTGAGTTCTTCCTCGTACGCCGTCCCGGCCAGGGCCAGGATGAAGATCGAGGACGGCCCTTCCGGCTCGGTCGGAGTGCCCTCCGCAGAAGGGTCGGCCAGGCTGGTGCTCTCCTCGGCGCCTTCGCCGTCGTGCTCGCTGGAGAGGCGGGCGATGGTCTCGCTCTGCCGCTGGGTCTCGGTGACGAGCCGGTTCACGGTGGAGACCAGGTCGTTCAGGTCGTGGTCCGCGATACGGACTGGCTCGTCGGGAAGTGGTTCGGACATCGGCAGCCCTCACTTTTCGCAGATCGGAAGGGTGTTGGGCTGCCGATGGTCCAGAGGAATCCCGGTTTGGCCCGGCCGGGAACCCCGGTGTAGAAGCCGGGGGTTCACCCCGCCCGGTGCGGGCAGTGGCCCAGGGGCGGGGCGAGCAGCTCGACCGCGCGGGCGGCCTGTTGGGGGACGACACCGTTGCCGAGCGCGGTGAGCTGCGCGGGACGCCCCAGGCCCGGAGTGGCGGTGACCCAGCCCAGTGGGAGGCCCTGCATCCACTCCACGAACGCCGGACTCAAGCGGCCCGCGCCATCGGTCGGCTCCGGTGCCGGACGGGTGGCGTTCTCCCATCGGGCGACGGCGGCGGCGTATGGACCCCAGGCTCCGGCGAAGCCGTCTCCGTCACCGGCTCGCTGAACAAAGGCAGGACCACCGCCGACAGCGGCGGCCGGAAGCTCCGGCCCGCACGTCGCCCCGGAGTACCCGTGTCCGTGGTCCTGGGTGTTGGCAGTAGCCGGGCCGCCGCCGAGGGCAGCGTCAGGTCCCCGTTGCCGTGCCGCTGGTTCGGCGACCCCTTGACCCCGTCCGACGCCTTCGGAGTCGGCAGCAGCCACTCCACCTCGTCCGCGAGGTTCGGCCCATGCCCGCCGGCCTTCCGCTTCTGCGGATGCTGGCTGCCGCCGTTCTTCCCGATATTGCTCGTCGGGGTCTTCAACAGCGCGGGGCCAGGCGGTGAGGAAGACCCGCTCGCGGCGGTGGGGTGCGCCGACGTCGGAGGCGCGAAGCACGCGCCAGCGCGCATCGAACCCGAGGTCGGCCAGGGATCCGAGTACGGCACCGAGTGCCCGCACAACAGGCTGACCTGCATGGTCTCCCAGACACCACGGGCAGGGTTCCAGCTCGCCAGAGGCGGGGGCGGCGGGGGAGGTGAGGAGCCCCCGGACATTCTCGATCACCACCAGACAGGGTCGGAGGACGTTGATGGCGCGGGCGACGTGGTGCCACAGACCGGACCGGGTGCCCGCGGACAGCCCGGCCCGGCGACCGGCGACCGAGACGTCTTTGACAGGGGAAACCGGCCGTCAGGACGCACACCCCCGCAACCGTCGCCCAGTCCACCGTCGAGATGTCGCCGAGGTTCGGCACCCCGGGCCAGTGCCGGGCCAGGATCTTCGACGCCCCCGGGTCGGTGTCGGCGTGCCAGGCGAGCCGGCCGCCGAGGACCGTCTGGACGCCCAGGTCCAGGCCGCCGTACCCGGAGCACAGGCTCCCGATCAGCCGCTCGCCCGGCGGCACCGGTTCAGCGGGCATGGCGCGGCGCCGACGAAGGCGGGAGGAAGGCCCAGGTTCCCGGGATGCCACGGTGTGCGGGGCGGGCCGGGGGCACCGGCTGGGGCGAGCGGCTGAGCGCGGCGCTGACCTGGGGCAAGGGGCGGCCGATCGTGTCCGCCGCGGTCCGCAGCTCCAGGGCGACGGAGTCCAGGTTCTCCCGGGCCGCCTCCAGGTGGTGGCGGAGCAGGTGGAAGGTCGCGTTGGTGTTCGCGGCCGGGAGGGTTTCGGCGCGGTGGTGGAGCTGGCCGAGCTGGCTGCACGCGCGGGTGAAGTTCGCCACCGCCTGCCCCGCGTGCTTGGCGGCGGCGGTGCAGCCCTGGACGACCGTTCCCCGTTCGGGCCCGGGGCTGCCGAGAGCGGTCTGGTGCATGACGTGGTCGGCCAGATCGTTGACCAGGCCGTTCAGCGCGGTGAGTTCCTGGGAGGCGGTGACCAGGTCCGGGAGGCCGGCGAGGGAACCCGGGATAGTGATCTCCTCGCCGAGTTCCTCGGCCTCGTCGGCCAGCACATACAGCTCGTCCCTCTCCATGACGGCCCGGCCGGTGTGATCGTGGATCATGCGGGGCTCCGTCGGGACGTACGGGCAGAAGCAGCGGGGACGGGAGCGGCGGCCGGAGTCGGCGCCGAGGTACGGCGGGGGCGGCTGCGGGCGCGGGCCGCCTCCGCGCGACCGGGCGACGACCGCGCCGCAGTCGGTGGCTGGGGCTTGTCGGGTGCGGGGCCGGTGCGGGCGGTGTGCCACCGTTGGCGGATCTCGTCGAGCGGGCCGAGGGCGTGCAGGGCGTGCCCGATCAGCCGCCCGGCGGGAAGGGCCGCGTCCTCGGCCAGGGCCCGGATCTGCCGGGCGCTCTCGGTCGCCGTACGGACCAGGGCCGTGGCGATGACCTGTTCGCCGAAGTGCTCCGCCGACCCGGCCAGTGCCAGGGGGTCGCAGACCGTGAGGACCCGCTCGGCGTCGAGGGCACCGCTGGTGAGGGCGCCGCGCCGCTGGACCTCCCACAGCACGGTGAGCTGGTCGACGGGTTCGCCCCGGTGGTGCAGGGCCCCGAGCGCCCGGTAGAGCTGCTGATGCCCCGGGTCGCCGAAGTCCGAGGGCCGGAGCCAGCCGACGACCGCGTCGAGCTGGTCCGGGCGGGCGGTGAGGCAGGCCAGCAGGAACTCCTCGTCCGCGAGGAGATCCCCGTCCACCACGGTGGTCGCCCGGGGCACCGGAGCGACCGGGGGTGGGACGGGGCGCGGGTCGGTGCCCCAGCGGCGTGCGAGATCGGCCAGCACTCCGGCGAGGGCGTCGGCGCGGAGGAGGGTTTCCTCGATGGAGCCGCGGACTGTGTCGGCGCGGGCGGCCTGGTGGAGCCGGACGGCGTGCTCGGCGACCGTGCGGTGGATGGCGCCCTCCAGCACCATCCGCCCGTACACCGACGCGTGTTCCGGGCGGGGGCAGGCGGCGACGAGCTGGTGCGCGTACGAGGCAGTCACACCCCGGGTGCGGGTGCCGGCCTCGGTGACCGCGTCCGCCACCCACGACACCGGAACCGACCCGGTCGCCGCCGTGCTTCCCGGGTGGCCGCGCTCCCGCAGGGCGAGAGCGGCGCCGTAGAGGGCCTGGTGGGCGGGCCGGTAGAAGTGCTCGGGCCGCAGCCACGGGGAGAGCCGTTCGAGCTGGGAGGGGTCGAGGAAGACGGCGCCGAGCACGGCTTGCTCGGCCCGCACCAGCGGGTTCACTTCGGGCCTCGGCGGGAGCAGAGGGTGGTGATGGCCTGCTGGGCGTCGGCTAGGTCGGCGGCGAACCGGTTCAGGTCAGCGGCGAACACGGGGTCATCGACTCGTAGGGACAGGACGGGGGTGGTGAGCCACCACTCGCCGCTACGACGGACGACCGGGGCGTCACCCAGCAGGCCGGAACGGTCGGAAGAAGGGGAGGGCACGAGGACTCCAGAGGGCGGAGAGAACGGGAAGGGCGGGTGCGGGGAGTCCGTCTGCACCGGCCGGAGAAGGAGAAGAGGGTCATGCGGCGGGTCCGAGGTCGTGGCGGCCGAGGGCCTTTGGCGAGGGCCCGCTCGGTGATCCCGGCCGTCGCCGCAGCGGAGGCCGCGCCGTGCCGGGCGGCGTCCGGCTCCTTGTACCAGGGCTTCAGATCGAGGAGGGCGGGGCGGATGCCGGTGGCCAGCAGCAGCGCCGAGCCCTTCTGGAGCGCGCGGATCGCGTCCGCTGGCAGTACCCGTTCCTGCCGCATCGAGACTGACGTCGACTTGCCCGACTCGCTCGTGGAGACGGACACCGTGCGGACGTCGTGGTCGCCGACGAGACGGCTCAGCTTGTCGGCGAAGTCCGCGTCATCGATACCGGAGCCGATCAGCTTGACCGTCGCCGCGGACCACAGCGCGTCCATCCCGCTCTCACCCCAGACCCGCACCCCCTGCCGGTACGACTGGAGGATCGTCACCGGGATCACGCCCCGGGACCCCAGGTGGGAGTAGAGGTCGGGCAAGTCCTGGATCTTGCACACGTTCGCCGCCTCATCGAGGATCGCGAGCAGGCAGGGGTCGAGGCGTCCGCCGTCGCGCTCGGCCTGGATCACCGCCGCCCGCATCACCGCGTCGGCCGCCGCCGCGATGATTGCCGAAGCGGAGCCGCCGCCGTCCTTCGACAGCAGGAACAGCGTGTCGCGGCGGGTGGCGAACGCGTCCGGGCGGAACTCGGCGATCTTCTCCGACCGGCGGGGCGGGGTGACCCAGGCGGCGATCTCCGGGTCGAGGAGGCAGCTCGCGTACTGACGGGCGGTCTCGTAGATGCCGTCGCGGGTTTCGACGGCACCGGCCACGGTGCCCTGGAGCTGCGCGGCGACCGCGTTCAGCCCCGCATCGTGCAGGAGATCGACCGGGGTCCGGTCCGCAGGGGAGGCGAGCCAGGCCAGGACGTCGGTGATCGGCCGCCCGTCCGTGGCCGCCGCCAAGAACAGAGCGGTCAGCGTGTTCGCGGCGGCCGTCGACCAGAAGTCCCCCGCACTGGATTCGTCCACCGAGGCGGTGACGAAGTGCCCGGCCAGCCGCCGGGCCCCGGCCAGATCGTGGGCGTCGGCGAGGATGTCCCACCACATCTCCCGAGGGGCGTGGGCGATCTGCTGCGGGTCCAGCGTCCACACGGTGCCGACCTCGGCCCGAGCCGTGGCGGTGGCAGTGAAGGCGTCGTTCGCAGCTTTGTTGCTGGTCAGCAGCACCGGACCGGGGGCCCGCAGGATAGCCGGGATCGCCAGACCGGACGTCTTCCCCGACCGCGGGGCCATGATCGCCAGCAGCACGTCCTCCCACGACGACCGCACCTCCGCCCGCCCCGGCTTCAGCGTCCCCAGCAGCACCCCGCGGTCGTCCGGCGCCACGTCCTTCGGCCGGGTGCCCTTCAGGCTCGGCCGCAGCCCGATCGCCTTCGCCGCGCTCTCCTTCGGCAGCAGCGCGGACAGGTCCCGGGCAGTTGCCAGGCCGCTGGTGCTGCCACACCAGCGCAGCCAGAGCTTCGCGCCGAAGAACCCGCCGGTGAACAGGACGAGGGCGGGCAGGACCCGGCACCCGGCGATGAGCGCCGCCTCGGGCAGGCCCGGCCACACCTCCTCGGGCCGGATCAGGGCGGCGGCGGGATCGTAGGGGACCCAGGCCCCGGTGCCGACGAGGAGGTTGGCGAGGTTACCGAACAGCCATGTCAGGAACCCGGCCCCCATACCGAGCGCGGCTGCGCCGAGCATCAGATAGAGGAGGAAGTCGGTCCCGGTGGTGGCCGAGGGCGGACGAGAAGAAGACACAGAGCAGTCCCAGACAGAGCAGGCGGACGGGCGGCGGGGCGGGGACGGCCCGGGGCTCTGGTGACCACGAACACGACGAACTCCTTCAGTGACGGCGGGAGGCGGAGGAGGGCGGGGCGGTGGCGGACGGGCGGCTCGCCGCAGGTACGGTCTGCTCCGGAACGGCGGGCGCGCGGGTGGTCGCGGCGGGTGAGGTGGCGGTGGCCGCCGCGCTCCGATCGGCCCGGCTGGTGCGGACCTCCGTCAGCACGGCCCGGTACGCCTCCTCGGAGAACAAAGCTGGGTCGAGTTCCGCGCCGAACCCGGCGGCCCACAGGAGAACCGCCGCGCGGGTGGCCCGCCTCTTCTCCTCCTCAACGGAGAGGCCCTCGGGCAGCTCGTGCCACACATGCAGCGGCGGCACCGAGTTCTCGGTGAACCCGCACTCTCGCAGGACCTGGTGGGCGAGGGAATCGGTGGCGTCGGCAATGACCTCGCTGCTCAGGGGCTTGCGGTAGATCGCGGTGTCGGTGCCGGACGCCTCATGGCGGAGGGACACGCAGGAACCTTTCAGCAGGGAAAACGGGGGTGGTTACCGGGTCCGGCCCCGGTCCGGGATGGTGGCGGTGGACGGTGCCGGGGCCGACGGTGCGGCGGGCGAGGCGGCGACGGTCCGGCCGGTGAGGGCGGGGGACTGGGCACGGGCGACTTCCCGCAGTCCCGGTCCCTGGCTGGCGGTCAGGGCTTGGAGGGCATCCGCGGTGGTGGCGAGTTCGGTCTGGAGGTCGCCCAGGTGCTCGGCTGCGGAGGCCAGTTGGTGCCAGAGCCGGTAGGCCGGATCGCTCTCGGCCATGGACACGATCAGGGACTGGGCGTGCTCCCCGACGGCCCAGAGGACGGAGGCCGCCTTGCCCAGCGCTCCGTGATCGGGGTCGAAGAACGGCCGCACCTCGGCGGCGACCGCGCTCGTCTCGTCCGCCTCCAGCAGGCGGTCGGTCAATGAGGCCAGGGCGGTGTTGGCGAGTCCGGCGGCGTTGGTGGCCGGGGGCGGGACGGTGGTCATGCGGTACCTCCTGGTCAGCGGGAACGGGGTGGGATACGGCCCGGAGCGGGTACGGGGTTCACCGCGGGCTGGGCTTCACCCGAGGGCGGGGCCGCAGCCCTGGCCGGTGCCGTGGCGTAGTAGCCGGTCACCTGGGCCCGCCACCCCGGGGCAGCAGCACCGGAGCACAGGGAGCGCAGCTCGCCGGCGGTCTCATCGAGGTCGTCGGAGATCGTGGTGAGTGCTTCGGCGGCGGCCTCGAACGCGTCCGCCACCTCCCAGCCCTCGTTGGCGCCGACGTCCCTGACCACCTCGACGGCGGTCTCGAAGAACTGCGACAGCCGCACCAGGACACCGTCGTGCGGGTCGAGGACGTGCTCCGCGAGATCCGCTGCCTCCGCCGGAGACCGGGCGGCGCCGAGCTGGTCGGTCAGGCGCAGGAGCTGCTGCCCGAGGACCCGCCGGCCACCCGGGTCGGAGGGGGTGGTGAGCCGGTCGGTGTCGAGGGTCGGGTCGAGGTCGACCCGGAAGCCGGCCGCGGTGAGCATCCTCGCCGCCGAGGTGGCCTGCCGCCTCTCGTACTCCCGGCCCATGTCCCAATGCAGCCGGTACTGCCGGGAGAGCGGGCTGTGGTCGTCGATGAACCCGGCGTGCCGCAGCATCTCCACGGCCAGATCACCGTGCTCGGCCCGCGCGAACCCGCCGTGGGGGATGGCGGCGACGTTGCCGCCCTGCTCGCGGACGATCACCACATGCGGCTGCTCGGACTCGGACATCAAGGGCTCCAGAAAGGTGAAGGGCGGGTCAGAAATGGGGGTTCTCGGTGGGCCGGTCCGCCCCGGTGGCGGCGTCCAGCAGCTCCGGGAGATCCGCCGGGTCGGCCTCGCGGTGAGGTCGGCCTGGGGCGCGGTACTGGCCTTTCGGCCAGCCCGTTTCCCCAGGCCGCCTCCCGAACCGGACGTGCCCGTTACCGAGCATCCGGCTCTCCACTGTTACGTGGCGTCAGCCGAGTTGACGCGCCGCTTGCTCGGCCCACGGGGTGGGGATTCTCTCGCCGCGGAACCGGTAGCGAGTGACTTCCCTGGATGCGGCCAGATAGAGCCGCACGTTCTCCGTGGGGTCTGCCCACAGCCATCGGTCGACTTGATACCGACGGCGCAGTTGCTTCCTGCTGGCGCGGCGGTGCTTCTTCCGTAGCCACCTTCCGACCAGCCACCACACGTAGTGGCTGAGGTAGTGGAAGGTGCGCGACGAAACGCCGTGCTGGAAGTACGCAGTCCATCCCCGCAGCACCTGATTGATCCGGCGCAGCAGGGTGCCGAGCGAGACGTTCGTGGTCTGCTTCGCGATCGCCTTCACCTTGTGCTTGACCGACGTCAACGCCTTGTCGGACGGCCAGGTGTAGACGTACCGCTTGCCGCTTCCCTTCTGCTGTTGCCGCTGGATGCGGAAGCCCAGGAAGGTGAAGCCCTCGTCGAGATGGACGACGCTCGTCTTCTCCTCCGACAGGCGCAGGCCCATCGGGGAGAGCACCTTTGTGACCTTCTGCCGGATCGCTTCAGCGTGCGCTTTCGTCCCGGCGACCATCACCACGAAGTCGTCGGCGTACCGCACAAGGCGATACGTCGCTCCTCCGCGACGACGGTGCCGGGTCCGCGCGGTGCTGTTGCTCCCGGCCGCCTGCCACTGCTCGGCGAAGAACTCGTCGAGCACGGACAAGGCGATGTTGGCCAACAGAGGCGAGAGAATGCCGCCCTGCGGGGTGCCGGTGTCGGTGCGCCTGACCATCTGGCCCTCGGAGAGGATGCCAGCCTTCAAGAACGCCTTCACCAGCCCCAGAACGCGCTTGTCTCCGACGCGGTCTCGCACACGGCCCAATAGGGCCGTGTGGTCGATCTCGTCGAAGCACGCCGTGATGTCCGCCTCCAGGACCCAGTGATAGAGGCTGGTTCCGTAGTGGTGGATCTCGGCAATGGCGTCCTGAGCACGCCGGTTCGGGCGGAAACCGTAGGAGCACGGCTTGAAGTCCGCCTCGAAGATCGGCTCCAAGACCAGCTTGAGAGCCGCCTGCACCACCCGGTCCCGCACCGTCGGAATCCCCAGCCGGCGCAGTTTGCCACCGGCCTTCGGGATCATCCGCTCACGTACGGGCATCGGGCGGAACGCCCCGGTCTTCAGGTCGGCCCGCAGCACGCCCAGGAACTCCTCAAGGCCGTACCGAACTTCGACACCGGTGGCGGTCAGACCGTCCACCCCTGCCGATCGGGCTCCCCTGTTGCTCCGCACCCGGCTCCATGCGATCAGCAGGAACGCCGGGTCACAGACGAGGTTGAACAGATCATCGAACCTTCGCGACGGATCATCCGTCGCCCAACGATGCAGCTTGGCCTGGATCTCCAGTACCCGGCGTTCGGCCTTCATCAAGGCCCACTCCAGCTCGTCGGTATTCACCCACGACCTCCTGGCATTCCAGCACCTGCACTGCGAAACAGCTGCCGCCCTTCGCCATGTGGACGGCTTTCCCGTCCTCGGACTACTACGGCGGCTCCGTCCCACTGCGCGACTCCCGGTCGACGACGGACCTGGCCGCTCCCGCACTGGAGGTGCGGGCAGACGGCAGGCCGCGCAGCGGTTCCCACGTTCACCACAAACCGATCGGCGGGGGTGGTGCCCAGCTCTTCCCCGGCAGCATGGCCACGCCTACGCCGCAGACCTTCGGCGTGACTCCCGACGACAGCGATCAAAACCGCCGCCGGGCGCGCCTCGTCAACCAGATACTCAGCGCCTACTGCAATCCAGCCCATATCCACCAGATTTGAGCTGGCGGTGGAGTTACGGGGGTTCAACCACTGGTTCACTCTCGTTACACCTCTCCGCCTTGCTTGCCGCACCCGGGCCGTCTGGTAGTTCCGGCCCGTCACGGCGTTGTCAGGGCTGCTTTCCGCCCTCCCCGGCGTCTCCCGGATCAGGCTGCCCTCAGCTTCACCACCCCGCTGCGACGGGGCGGCGGTGGAGTCCTTCCATCTCCACTCGGTTATGTGGCGCCTCGTGGCGCACCTGATCTATCCACCAACCGGCACGTGTCACCGGCCGCACCGCGTCCTCCACCACCGCCCACTCCGCCTCACTCGTCTCGCCCTCGGTGACAAGGACGGCGTACGCGGCGGTGACGAGCTGATGGCGGCACCGCGCACCCCAGGCCACCGCACGCTCGCCGCCCTCCAGCGGCGGCATCCGGAACTCCACCTCCCACACCTGCGCCGCCTCGGCCTCGGCGGCCCGTTGTTCGGCCAGCCAGGAGGCGGTGGCTTCGGCGTCCTGGGTACGGGTGGTCTGCCAGCAGGCGGTGCAGTCCCGCCCGGCCAGCCAGCGGGCGTATCCCGCCCGCTGATCGGCCGGACGGGCGGAGAGGTCGGCATCGACGCTGTGCCCGCAGGCATGGTCAACGGGCCAGAGGGTCTTCACGGCCATGAACGTGCTCCTTGTCGAACGAGAAGAGGGAAGGGGGTCAGCGGGCACGGCCCGGCGGGGGTACCGCCTGCCGGAGCGGCAGGGCAGCCGTGCCCGTGGGCGGCACCGGGCTGAACGGATGGCGAGGGGAGGCGGCGACGGCGGCACGGGCCCGCTCGGCATGGGCGACCACCGGCTCCGCGGACCGCTCCACCATCTGCGCCGGGGCGTTCTGCGGGAGGGCGTCCGGCATCACCGCGAGCGAGAGCTGGACGTCGAGGAGCCGCTCGCCGAGCGTGACCACCTGGTGCACACCGGCCCGCAGCTTCCCGGCCAGCTCCCGCCCGTGCTCGGTGCCGAGCCGCTCGCACCACCCCGCCGCCGAGGCGAAGACGTCCTCCAGCCCGGCGAAGACCCCGTGGTCCTCGTCCAGGACCGGATCCAGGGCATCGGCGACATCCATCGCCCGGACCAGCCCGGACAGCTCGGCGGTCACCGCGGTCAGCGACAGCCCCGGCAGCGGCTCCCGCACCCGCGCCCCCGCCTCGGCCGGGACCGCCGGCGGGAGCATCACCCGCGGATCGGCCACCACCGCCAGCCCCGCGTCCTGGAACTCCCGCGACGCCGACGCCACCAGCCGCAGCGACGTGTTGAACGGCGTCCCGGAGGCAAGCTGCCACAACCGCAGACGGTCGCTGTAGGCGAACCGGTGACGGCGCAGGACCTCGGCCAGGAACGGCCGCTCGTCCGCCGTCTCCGCCACCACCCCGAACTCCGAATTCGCCCCGAAGGCCACATCGGGCTCCAACTGCATCACCAGCACCACTCCTCGGCAGCAACCTCCCCGACCGGGAGTCCGGCACGGGGAGCCCGATGATCAGGCCGGGGCCACGATTTGGAGGTGCCGGGGATTCCGGGTTAGCGGCCCCTGCCACCCCGCCGGTCCGGTGCACCCCCGGTTGAGGGCGCGGGAGACGGGGCTGGGACCGGCGAGGAGGAAGCAGCCTGGGGTGAGCGGGCGAGCGCGGCCCCCGCACGCAGCGAGCGGGACGGCCCCGGGTCCGGTCCTGCGAGCGGCTCGGCCGCGCGGGCGATCTCGACCAGGACGGGCGCGTTCTCGTTCCAGGTCAGGGCGTAGTGCCAGCCCTCGGCATTGCGCTCGGCCAGGGCCCGCGCCCGTACCTCTTCGGTGCGCGGGTGGCCGCGGACGAGGGCGTTCTCGACGGCGAGCCAGGTGTCGTGGACGCGCCAGCCGCCGTCGAGGGCCTCCCTCAGAGCGCGCAGCCGCTGGTCCCAGCGGCGTTCGAGGCGCTGGTCCTGGTCCAGGTCCGACAGGATGTCCTCGGCCGGGACGATCAGCACCGTCCCCTCGGTGAGGTACGGGGCGAACTGAGCCCACATGTCGGCGTCGCGCTGCTGCTGGCGCAGGCCGTACCGGTCGTCCAAGGGCCAGCCCTCGGCGTCGCACAGGCTGTCGGAGACGGCGTCCCAGTCGGCCAGCACCTTCTCCCCGGCCTCGACCGACTCGGCGAGGCGGATGAACGGCTCGTCCACGCTCACCGCTCCCCGTCCCGGGCCGTACGACGGTGCTGGGCACGGTGGTCCTCGTGCCCGAAGGCGTTGGCGCCGAGGTGAACGCGGCCGTGCCCGCCTGGGCCGTGCAGGCGTTGAGGTAGAGCCGGACGAGTTTGCCGATCGCCTGGCGGAGGCGGCGTCGGGACACCGGGGCAACGCTCCTTGTATAGAGGGGTGAAGGCGGGGCCACCGGCCGAGGACGAGCGGCCCCGCCGAAGAGCCGGTCCGGTCAGGCAGACATCCGGGCGTCCGTGTCGAACAACGTCCGCTCTGCCGGGTGGAGCAGATGTTGCGTAATGAAGCTCCGGCCTGCGACTTTCCACAGACCTCGCCCCTTGGTGAGGGCGGACACGGCCTGGGTCTCGACGCCGGTGAGGCCGAGGAGGGCGGCGGCGGAGGCGAGCTGGTCGGCCTCCTGCCGGTAGATGATCCGCGTCGAACAATCCGTGAGGAGACCCTCGGCGAGGGCGCGGCCCCGGGAGCCGGCCTCGCCTGCGGTCAGCAGATCGGACAGCCGGTGGATGACCATGACGTTGGCGATGCCCAGACCCCGGGAGAGCTTCCACTGGGACTGCATCCGCTCCAGCAGCGCGACGTGCCGCATCACCCGCCACGCCTCGTCGTAGATCACCCAGCGGCGCCCGGCGGTCGGGTCGGAGATCGCCGCCTCCATCCATGCGCTGGCGCAGGTCATTGCCAGGACGAGGCCGGTGTCGTCGCCGGTGCCTCCGAGCCGGGACAGGTCGATCGACAGCATCGGCGCCGACGGGTCGAACCGTACGGTCGACGGCGCGTCGAACATGCCGCCGAGGTCACCGTGGATCATGCGGCGCAGGGCGTGGGCGAGGTCCTCGGCGGCCCGCCCGAGCCGCCCGGATGATTCGCCGGTGGCGCCGTCGAGGTGCTGCGGCGAGCCGAGCACGTAGGCGACATCGCCGAGCAGCGGCGTCGTGCCCGTCTGCTGGGTGTAGGCGACGACTTGGTCGAGGGCGATGTCCAGGGCGGTGTGCTCCATGGGGTGTAGTTCGCGCCGGAGCACGGTCTTGGCCAGGGAGCCGAGGAGGAGCAGGCGGCGCTTGCGGACCTCGGTGGTCCAGTCCTCGTTGCTGATCCCGTACGGCTTCTCCGGCGCGTCCAGTGGGTTCAGCCGTCCGGGGAGGCCGGGGCCGAGGGCGATGGTCTGCCCGCCCAGCTCCCTGGCGACGACCGTCCATTCGCCCTTCGGGTCGCAGGGGACGTAGATCCGGTAGTCGAAGGCGGTGGCGCGCAGGGCGAGGGATTTGGCGAGGGCGGACTTGCCCATGCCGATGATCCCGGCGAGCAGGATGTTGGGGTTGGTGAACCCCTCCAGTCGCCCGTACAGGGCGAACGGGTCGTAGCAGAAGCTGGCTTCGGCGTGGACGTCCTGTCCGACATAGATCCCCTGCGCGCCGAGCCCGCCCTCGGCGAGGAACGGATACGCGCCGCTGGCGACGGCGGTCGTCATCCGGTGGGCCGGGAGCTTGAGGAGTCCGCCGCGGGCGGAGGCCGGTCCGGGGCGGCCGGCGGCCGGATAGGTGGGGACCAGCTCCGGGTCCGGGCCGGTCACTGTGCGGGGGGTGTCGGGGCGGGTGGCGTGGCGGGCTTTGACCTGCGCTGCGGTGAACTCGGCCTTGGCCCGCCGGTTGGTCCTGCGGTCGGTGCGGTGGGGGGTGAACAGCGGGCTCGCGGAAGCCCGGGGGCGTACGGACATCGGTGGGTACTCCGGTCGGTCAGAGGCGGTCGGGGCCGGTGAACGGGGCCCGCAGTTCGGCGGGGGTGTGGGTGCGGCGGACTCGTACGGACGTGCGCAGGTGGCGCCCGCAGACCGGCAGCCGGGGACGGCACCCGTCGGCGATGATCAGCCGGTCGGTGTCGATGGCGGGGGCGCGGTGCCAGGCGGCGTGTAGATGCTCGGCCGCCTGCCACAGCCGCACCCGCGCCGCTCGAAGGGCCTCGCCCCCGGCCCGGTCGATCGGGGTGGTGCGGGTGGTGTGGGCGTCGAGGAGGGCGTAGAGGGCGAGGCAGTGCTGGTGCAGGGCGTCCAGCTCCGGGCGGGTGGCGGCGAGCGGGCCGTCGGGGACGGTGATCGCCCGGTGGAAGTCCAGGGCCTCGGTGGCGAACGCCAGGTCGGTCGGCATCGGCTTCTCGGTCCCCGAGTCACGGGCGGGCGAGGGGCAGGGCGGCGTTGGTGAACGCCTCAGCCTGCTGCCAGGTCAGCGGACGCAGATCGACCAGCGCCGCCACGGCCGCCGTCTCGATCGCCGCACACGCCGAGTTGAGCTGCTCGGGAGTGTCCGCGGACACGGTCACCAGACCGGTCAGCGCAACGTCGGCGTGGCCGGCGATCAGCTCGCGCTCGCGGCTCTTGATGTCCGCGTACTCGACGTTGTCCTCCTCGGAGTCGACCTGGCCCTTGCGCTGCCGCTCCGCCGCGTCCGCGATGACCGTCGCCTTCTTCCGCTGCACATCCTTGAGGGCGGCGTCGAGGCCCTTCGGTGCGTAGGTGAGGGAGAGGGTGCGGCGGACGCCGGAGGTGAAGAGGAGCTGGTGCAGGAACCCGGCACTGGTTTCGATCCGGGGCCAGTTCTCGATCCAGAAGGTGGCGTGGTGGGCGGAGTCGGTCTCGATCCGGTCCGCCTTCTCCACCAGCACCACCGGACCGGCGGCAGCGGGATCGGCCTCCGGTCGGTCACCCGGGGACCACTGGTCGAGGGCGGCGCTCGCCTTCGGGTCGTAGGCGGTACGGATCACGGCGGCGATCTCGCCCGCGGTCAGCCACCCGCCCGGGGTGAGACCGGCGTTGCGCACCGACTGGTCGAACGTCGCGGTCAACTGGGTCAGCACCGAGAACGCCCCGGTCAGCCCGCCGCCGGCCTGGTTGATCAGACGGCGGGCCGCCTTCAGATCGAGGGCGATGGCGACGTAGCTCTCGTGCGGTGCCGCGGCCGGACCGGCGGCGGTCAGCAGGTCGGTGTAGACGGGGCCGGCGAGGTGGGTGTCCGGGTTCCCGTACTCGGACCAGTACCGCTGGAGCGCGTCACCGGAGTCCGGCACCGTCCGCTCCAGGACCTGGACGCGGGCGATGTGCCCGGTACGGGACAGCGCCGCCAGAGTGCGGCCCCACCCGGCGACATTCGAGTTCTGTGCGGCCGGGTCGAGCAGCGCGAACGCCCGCGACGAGACCCGGACCACCGCGGTCAGCGTCCCCTGGTGCGGATCGTGGACCGCGCCGGTACGGCGGTCGGAGGAGGTGACCACCCGCAGAGAGGCGGCCGTCCCGGGGAGGTGGAGCAGACCCTCCCGCCGGGGCCGGGTGGACGGGCGGGTCAGCCACACGAGCTGACCCTTCGCCCGCCGCAGGGTGTAGCGGAGGGCGATCGGGGCCCAGTCGGCGAGCGAGCGGCCCCGGTACCGGACGAACACGGCCGCGAGGATCACCGTCCACAGGGGGATGAGCTTCAGAGCCCCGGGCACACCGGTCGACATGAGGACGGCGAGGAGGAGCAGGCCGGTCAGAGCGACGGCGACGAGCTGCGGCGCCGTGAGGCCGAGGAGCACGCCCCGGCGGGAGCGGTGGGGGAACTTCACCGTGGCCGGAGCGACGGGAGCCGTGGAATCAGGGTGCATGGGTGGTGTCGTCCTTGAAGAAGAAGGGGGTGGCCCCTGGGGGCTGACGGGTGCGCCCGCCCCCAGGGGATGCCGGTCAGCCGGTCAGGACCGGGGGTCCGAGCCGCCCAGACCGCTGGGCGGCTTCGGGTAGACCCACCGGGCCGGGGTCGTACCACCCTGCGGACTCAGCCCCGGCGGAGCCGGCGGGGGCGTGGTCGGCGGGGTGGACACCGCCTGGGCCACGGGCGGAGGACCGGTCGGTGCCCCTGCGGGCGCCGGGCCTGGCGCGGTCGCCGAGCCGCTCGGGCTGGTGGTTCCCAAACCGGCGGGTGCGGGGCCCGAGGCGGTCGTGCCGGAGACGGGTGCGGCAGCGGTGCCGGTGGGTGCCGGTGTGCTGGTCGCTCCGGTCGCTGCCCCGGTGGCTCCTGCGGATGATCCGCCACTCGCGCCGCCGGTGCCGGTGGGCTGGCCGGGGCGCTGGATGAGCGGTCGGCCCTTGTCGCCGTCGGTACGGGGGCGGCGGATGAGGGGCTGGCCCTTGTCGCCGGTGGCGCCCGGGTCCTCGCCGAACCGGAAGGTCGTCTGCGGCGGCTCGTCCCCGCTGATCCCCTCCGGGGAGGTGTTGCCTCCGGCCGGGTTGATCCCGGCGGCGACGCCTCCGGCGCCCTGGCCGGGGACCTTGGCCGGACCCTGCGGCGCGGGCATACCCGTGCCAGCCTGCATGGCGAGCTGACCTGCGGTCTTCGCCGCCCCGGCCGCGACCGTGACCCCGGCGACGCCGGTGCGGTGCAGATCGTCCTGCCCGCCGCCCTCGGCCGCCCAGTGCACGAACTTGTACGTCGCGTACGGGCAGAGCAGCACCAGGACCATGATCACGATTCCGGCCATCGCATCGGACAGGGCACTGAGCCCGTCCGTGGGGTCGGTCTTGCCCATGGCGGAGACGCCGAGGAGGAACACGATCGTCATCAGCAGCTTGGAGACGATCAGGGAGCTGGTGGCCTCGATCCAGCCCCTGCGCCAGCGGCGGGCGACTTCCCAGCCGCCGCCGGCCCCGGCGAACACCGCCAGGGTGACCAGGATGAGGATGCCGACCTTGCGGGCGACCATGACGGCCCAGTAGAGGAAGGCGCCGATGGTGGCGCCGAGGGCGACGATCGCGGGGATGCCCCAGCCGAGCCCGTACATCGCCCCGTAGGAATTGACCTTGATGACACGGCGGATCGCGTCATCGACGGAGCTGTTCGCCGCCTTGAACAACCCCGCGGACAGCGCGTCCACGATGGTGAGGGCGATGGTGGTGCAGGCGATGGCGGCGAACGCGAAGAACACCCCGGCCACGGTGCCGGTCACAGCCTGGAACAGGGCCCGCTCGTCCCGCCGCCACGCCGCCCGGATGAGCTGCAGACAGAAGGTGCCGACGATCATGACGAGCCCGATCGGGAGCAGCAGCTCGTAGTTCTCGCGGAACCAGGTCGCGTTCAGGTCGACGGCGGTGGTCTTGTCCACGGCCTGCGCGGCGAGGTCGGCGGCGGCCTGGGCCATCTCGCCCATGGACTTGGCAATCCAGGCGCCGATGCCGTCCGTGATGGCCTGGCCGGTCGAACTCGCCACACCGCCGACCGCGTCGCAGACCGTGTTCATCAGGGGCAGATCACAAGCTGAAGGCATGGTTCACCTCCTTTCGGTTCAGGGAGCGGTGGTGGGCAGGACCGCCGCGAGACGGCACGCTTGGTCGGGGCGGCACTGGACGGCGAGCGTCGAGGAGCGGGGCTCGGCGCCGGCGCCCTTCTCGGAGCCGGTCCAGGCGATCGACTGACGTCCGGTGACCGTGACCGCGTAGATGTACGCGTCGGTGATCGCCCCCGGATCGGCGGCCAGCGCGGACTTGAACGCCTGCGGGAAGTGCCCCTCGCCGACCGTCGCGGTCGCGTACTGGGCCTGGTCGCCCATCCGCGACCACAGCACCGGATCCGGCACCAGGTCGGCGACCGAGGACCAGTCCGCGTACTTCTTCTCCCGGGTCATCCACTTCTTCAGCCCGGCGACGTGCTCGGGCTGGGAGAGGCGGCGGGTGTCGTACGACCACAGGACCTTCGCGGCGGCCTTGGCGAACCCCACCGGATCGGACGTGCTCACGGGCGCCGCCACCTGGCCCCCTTTCGGGACCTTCACCAGGGCGGGAGCCGGCGGAGCCGACTGCCGGGTCTCCGGCACCGACGCCGGGGCCGCCGTATCGCGGGTGTCCTCGCGGGTGAGGAAGGCGACCAGCCCGGCGAGGCCGGTCAGCAGCGCCAGCACCACGGTCACGATCAGGGACCGGTGCAGCACCGACGACCCCGGGCCCGGCACCAGCGACCCCCTCGGAGGCCGGGGGCTGCGGTGGGAGGAAGGTTTCTTCTCGTGCGTGGGCATCAGTTGACCTGGGTGCCCATCGCGGAGAAGAAGCTGACGATGCCGTTCGCCGCGCCCAGCAGCAGGGCGCACCCGGCGGCGACGACGGTGCCCTT
This sequence comes from Streptomyces tsukubensis, assembly GCF_003932715.1. NCBI lineage: Bacteria > Bacillati > Actinomycetota > Actinomycetes > Kitasatosporales > Streptomycetaceae > Streptomyces > Streptomyces tsukubensis. The sequence goes on from NZ_CP020700.1 coordinate 5,790,212, forward strand.
CTTGCCGTTCGCCTCGGCCTGGTGACCGCCGGAGTGGTGGCCCCAGGCCCACACCAGCGCGGACACCGCGAGCGCGCCGACGACCGCGATGATCCCGAAGAGGTTGATCGAGCTGATGACGTCCTTCAGGACGTCCAGGCCCGGGAGACCGCCGTCCGCGGGCTTGATACCGGGGTTGAAGGCCAGGAACTGACCCGACTGGCTGATATTCACCACAGAACTCCTGTTTCAGGGCATACGAATGCCCGGGAGGAAGAGAAAGGAGAGAAAGAGGGGGGAGGGGGACGCGAGGGCGTCAGACGACGCGACGGACGGCGAGGATGTCCGGCCGCCACTCCGCGAGGGTGGCGATCTTCACGACGTCGCCGGTGCGCGGGGAGTGCAGGATCAGCCCAGAGCCGATGAACAGGCCGACGTGTTCGGGGACCTGGGCGGTGCCCCGGGTGAAGAGGAGGTCACCGGGCTTGATAGCCCCGACGCCGACCGGCTTGCCTTCCTTGACCTGTGTGTAGGTGGTCCGGGTCAGGGAGACGCCGCCGGCCTTGTAGGACATCTGCATCAGGGACGAGCAGTCGCACCGCCCCATCGGGTCCTGGCCCCGCGGATCGGCACAGGTGCCGCCCCACTGGTACGGGGTGCCCAGGGCGCCGAGTCCCCAGCGGATCGCCGTCTGCACCGACTTCGGCGCGTCGGTCGGGATCTCGTACCCCTTCGGCAGCACCCCGGCCGGGATAGGGCCGAACTCCGACCCGTCACCACCAGGACCACACCCGCCACCAGGGGCGGAGGCACCGGGGTCGGTGGTCTCGTCGCCGGTCAGGGTGGGGGCGATGGCCTTCTGCAGCGCGGTCGCCAGCGGCTCCCACTTCGCGTACGCGTCCGGGAAACCGGAGAGCTGCACCGCCTGGGCGGCCTGGGTCACGGTCATCGACTCCCAGCCCGAGACCTTGAGCAGCCCCTCGTAGAACTTGGTCGACGCGTACACCGGGTCCCGGACCTGCTCCGGGGTGCCCCAGCCCATCGACGGACGCTGCTGGAACAGCCCCAGCGAGTCCCGGTCCCCGTAGTCCAGGTTCCGCAGGCCCGACTCCTGGAGCGCGGTCGCCAGCGCGACGATCTGCCCCCGGACAGGGACCTTCATCGCCACCCCGGTGGCCTGGATCGTCCGCGCGTGCGGAATCTGCTCCTCCGGGTCCGGGAGACCGGTGACGGAAACGCCGCCGCCGTCCCCGCCGTTCAGGATCGACTCCACCTGCGCGGCGACCGCACCGCTGTCCACACCCTGTGTGTCGCAGGTGGCCTGGGCGTTGGTGGCTCCGACTAGGGCGACGGCGACCGGGGCGATCAGCAGCAGCGGGGCCAGCGCGACCCCGCCCGCGATCACCGCGACCTTCTTCACGACCGCCCCGCCGGGGAGGGCGAGGGGCGTATCTGGGCATGCCGCATGGACGGCTCCTTGCGTGTAGGCCGCCCGGCCCCGGCTTTCTCGTCGGAAAGGTCACCGGGAAACGGGCGGGTCAAAGAAGAAAGAGAAGAAGAGGGCGGGGAAGGTGCCCGGGAGCGGCTAACTCCCGGACACCCTGGCCCGTCATTCAGAAGCGGCAGCAAGCCGCCCTCGTAATCTCACCCGCCACACAGGAAAAGCCCCTCCGCGATAGAGCCGTGCCCTCGTCTCCTGGACGGGGCAGCACGCAACAGCACAGGTCAACCGGCCCCAGGCCAGGGCCCGGAGCGGCGAACACAAGGGGGACTGTAGGAGGGAAATCCGGCCGCACCAAACGACCCCGGAACCCCCGAACACGTCATTGGGTACGGCCGGAAAAGACGACTACTGTGCGCGGCACCGCTCACCCCGGACAGGGTTTTCGAGCGGGCAGCGCCCGCATGCGCTCATGAATCCAGCGGGCGTGCAGCCGTCTTTCCCGAAGGAGAAACCGCCGTGCCGTACACCCTGCACCGAGGCGACGCGCTCACCGTCCTGAAGACCCTGCCCGACGAGTCCGTCGACGCAGTGATCACCGACCCGCCGTACAACTCCGGCGGGCGGACATCCTCGGAGCGCACCGCCCGGACCGCGCGGGCGAAGTACACCAGCGGGGACGCCGGCCACGATCTGGCGAACTTCCCGGGCGAGAACCGCGACCAGCGCTCGTACCGGGCGTGGCTGACCGACCTGCTGACCGAGTCGTACCGGGCGGCCCGCGAGCACGCGGTGGTGATGGTGTTCACGGACTGGAGGCAGGAGCCGACTACGTCGGACGCGCTGCAGATGGCGGGCTGGACCTGGTCCGGCACCATCCCGTGGATCAAGCCTGCGTCCCGGCCGAGGAAGGGTGGGCCGAAGCAGGATTCGGAGTTCATCCTCTGGGGTGTTAAGGGCACCCTCGACAAGACCCGCGATCTCTACCTTCCGGGCCACTACGTCGCCTCCCAGCCCCGCAAGGGCCGGGTCCACATCACCCAGAAGCCGGTCGAGGTGATGCGCCAGCTCGTCCAGGTTGCCCGCCCCGGCGGAACCGTCCTCGACCCCTTCACCGGCTCCGGCTCCACCGGAGTCGCCGCGCTGAAGGAGGGCCGGAGCTTCATCGGAATCGAGCTGTCCGACCACTACGCCGAAGTCGCCGAGCAGCGCCTGCGCGAGGCCGTCCTCACCCGGGACGACGTCGACCTCGCCGGACCGGAGCAGTGAACAGACCCGCGCCCCGGACTGGGGCGGAAACAAGAAGAGGGCGGTTGCCGAACCCGGTGCTCCGGGGCACGGCAACCGCCCTCACCACGCCAGCGCCGGGGTCAGCCGGCCTCGACGCTCCGCCGGATCAGGTCCCCGGCCCGCTCCAGATCGGCGTGCGATCTGATCCGCACCTCCAGAGCCCCCGTGCCGTGGAATCCGATACCGCGGACGTCCCGGGTGAAGCCCTCAACCAGCTCCACCGAGTCCGGGTCCACCTTCAGCGTCACCACCAGCGTCCGCTTCCGGGGCTGCACCTTCACCGACGCCACGTTCTTCATCCGCCGGTACCCGAAGTAGCACTGGAGGGCCTCCCGCTGCACCGAGCCCGACTCCGTCAGCACCGCGTCCAGGTCCGCGAACAGGTCCTTCAGCTCCTGCGGCGCCGCGTCCAGGTGCTGCTGCGCCGTCTTGCCCCCACCAGAAGTCGGCACCTCCTCCACCGGGACGGTCGCTCCGGGGACTGCACGGGAACGGGGAACGACCGGAGTGCTGGACGAGCCGGTGAACGAGGCGACCAGCCGCAGCGTGACCACGTCCTCGAACACCCGGTACGCCACCAGGTCGATCCGGTGCCGGATCATCTCCAGCGCCACCACCGTGTGCGGCGTGAAATCCCCCGCCACGCACACGATCCGCGGACGGCTCCAGTCCACCGACCCCGCCGCCTCCGCCCCGAGACGGTCCCGCACCAGGCCCTCGAACTCCGCGTGGCTGTCGTTCAGCCACGCCAGATACGACAGCGCCTGCGTCACCACCTCTTTGTCCCGGGTCCGCTTGTACTCGACGATCACCGGCGCCCCGGTCTCGTCCAGCCCCAGCGAGTCGATCCGCCCCCGGTGCCGGCCCGTCTCGTACTCCGACGCCAGAAACCGGATCCCCAGCATCGCCTCCATGTTCCCCTCAATGAGCGACTGCAGCTCCCGCTCCAGCGCCACCGACGAACCCGACATCTCCACCGCACGCCCGCCATCCACACGGAACGCCCTCAGATCACCCACACGAACCCCCAGCCCATCGGCAGATCGACTGGGCAGAGAATCCCCCGGGACCAGCGGATATTCCGCCGATATGGAAACGTGACCAAGCAGGCAGCGCTGGCGGTGATGCCTACTGGCCTAGGGACGGGCTCTGGTGTCGTCACGTCACCCCTCGCCGTGGCCACCCTTGTCCACGAGATCCTCCAGAAGGATCGGACGCCGGGGCATTACTTTGAGCGTCTTCGGGGCAGGCTTGTTTATCACCTCGTGGATTTTGTGGTCGAGGTCTGCCCACATCGCAGGAATATCATCAGAGGCTGGTCCTGTAGGGAGGAAGGCGGCGGGGGTCTCCCCGTCCATGGTCTTGCAGGAACTTCTCATGGCCGCGTCCAAAATCTGATCGGCCAGCTTCGACACATTGGCCGGTGACACCGCACCCAAGCAGAGCAGGGCATAACCGGCCTCCTCAGCCGCTTGGCCGACCGCTTCAAACCTACGTCGGAGTTCACTGCTTGAAGAGCCTTGCTGCTTCGCTGCCCGAAATGCGAGGGCACCTGCAAGCCACATCTGAATGAACGCACGGAACTTTTGGTAGGTCGCCAAGAAGTCAATGTGCTCAGGATGTGCAGCGAGAGCATACGGAGAAAACGGGCTCAGGTTCGCCTTGTATTGGAGCATGGACAAGCGGTCGATATGGCCTCGATCGAAGAGTGTATGGCAGTTAGGGCAGAGGGCGATCATGTTCTCGAACTCATGTTGCCGTACCTCCTCCCAGCGCTGGATGTGGGCAATTTCGAGAATGGGCACCCGACAGGTCGGTATGGCACAGCGATGGCCAGCTTCCACGCGAAGCCGACGGTCCAACTTACGAGGAACTGCAGGTCGGTTGGCAGGCATGTGCATCATGCTAGATGAGGTGAGTTAAGCCTGAGAGGGTGCGCGCCATGCAGGGAAGGTGAAATTTGCCCGATTTCGGGAGGCTTTGAAATTTGTGAGCAGAGGGTGACCCTATTTCGGGAGTCGGTGCTTCTTTCTTTCCATTTCCTGCTTCACGTAAAAAGTCAGAAGGGTGAGGAGGCCAAAGTGTGAGATCAGTACACTGGATACAATCAGGGAGTCACCCATCCATTCCGGTGCGCTACCGTCATCTATGACGGGAACCCAGAGGTAGAGTGTGCAGGTAGTGATAAGCCAGTTACCTGTTTCCTTTGGTCGTCTTTTTGCTCGTAGCTCAAAGAAGATCGTCAGGGCTAGCCAGGAAATGAAAATGTAGAGGCCGCCGACGGTAAGGACGGGATTCAGTTCCGTGTAATTTCTTACGAATCGCACCTGATGGGGCCACTCGAACACCAGTAGGAAGGCAAGGAGAAGTAGCGGGGAAACTTGAAATGACAATCGCGCAATCCGCTTTGCTGGCAGCTCGTGGCGAAGCAAGATTTCCGCCCAGCCCTCGAAGAGCGGATTCGGTGCCTTGTTAGGATCAAGGCCGTCTAGTGCGCGAGAAATCGCCGCGAACGCTTCCTCTAACGTGAAATCTCGGAGCTTCATCCCGGTTGAGTCGATGTAACCCTCGATCTGGGCCGCAAAGTCAAGGATGGTGTCCGAGTTCAAGCGAGAAGTTGGAGGTATTATGATTCGCTTGACGGGGTTGGTCGTTTTATTGAGTTCCTCGGTTAGGTTAACCCAGACAAGCGCCTTCGTGGTCACGTCATACACAATCCCCACGACTGGAATTCTACTTTCCTTCCAGTCCTCGTGGTGATCGTCAATCGGCAACGTGTAATCCTTGGCGCGCTTGTATTTATTGCCCGCCTTCACTTGAATGGCAAGAACGTGACCCGTCCGACGTCCCGACCTCGTAAGAAGTACATGTAGATCTTCGCCGTGATCGTTTCCGCCTTCGATCTCTTGGACAATGTGACCATGAGCTTCCAGCAGTGTCCGCACGGCGTTCACGCCAGCTCGCTCGATGATTCGGTTCTGCCTAACCCGTGCCATGCTCCCCCTCCGCTCGCTGTCACGATAACGAGGTTCTAGCCTTCCAGGCTCACCGATCCGCGAATCTGACTAGCGATATGGCGCACTGTCAGCGGACACGGTGACCGTGCAGACCACCTTGCCTTGAGTAAGCGGTGTCTGTGGAAAGGTTGTGCAGGCGAGCAACACACGGCGCACGCCTGCTACTGCGGCAACGGCGATACCTCCACCGTTATCCCAGCGCGCTGCCCGGAACGCACCTCAGATGACGCCGAGCCGCGTAGCAGCTCGCAGCTCGTGACCTCAGCCGCTCCCGGTCCTGACCGCCTAACCTGCGCTTGAAGGGAAGAAGCCAGCACGGTCGCCTTCTTGCAGGCCGAACCGGTGGGTGCGGGCTTGGGCGATGACATCGCGGGGAGGGTCACCGTTCTCGAAGATGATCACCTGTCCTGGGAAGGTGAGCATGTTGCGGTAGAAGTGATCAACGACGGTCGATGTCATCGGTACGTCGTCGCCTGGGGCGTCGCTCTGGGGGTCGCTGTGGGGGCCGCGGTAGGTGACGACGGGCGAGTCGAGGACGACGAGTCCGGGGTGCGGCCGGTCATGCTCACGGCAGTAGTGGGCCAGGGCCGTGGTGAATGCGGAGTGCAGCACGGAGCGGACGCCTTTGCCCCGAGAGGCCCGCAGTCGGTTACCTGCCCTGATCTCCATCTGGTACTGGTCGTACTCCGCGAACTCGACAGAGGGCACCTTCCACGCCTCTAGCGTGCCCTGGAGGACGTGATCAAACGCGGAGAGTACCCGGTTCGGAATGTACTCGGCGGGCCGGTGGGTGGGCGTTGCGGCTTCACCGTCCAGCTGCGACCGGCGTTCTTCCAGTTCCTCGATGCGCTGGTGAAGGTCCAGGTCACGTTCGATGGCCGAGCGGACCTCAAGATGCTGGTCCATGTCCTCACGCAGTGGGGCGAGCCGCCCTCGAGTAATGGAGATATCCGCGTCGAGGCGAGCAGCGGATGCCTTCAACTCCTCCCTGCGGCTGCTGAGTTCTTCGAACTGGCTGTGGAGGTCGCGCATGGTCGGCCGAAGGTCATCGAGGAGGGAGGTGGTCTTGGCGATCTCGGTCTCCACTGCGAGATGCAGCTGGGTCGTCTCGCGTTCGCTGTGATCGGGGTGCTGGTGTTCGGGTTCGGCGCCGCAGAAGACGCAGGTGCCGACCTTGAAGAACCCCAGGAGGTTGCCGGCTTCGGTGACCATGATGAGCCGGTCGATGTCGGAGCGGTACTGCTCTTCCAGCAGAGTGAACCGGGACATGAGGTCGCCGACCTCGGCCAGACGCACTTCTATCCCGGCCAGCCCCTCCGTGACCGACATACGTTCGGCCACGGAGTTCAAGTGCTGTTGGGTGATGGTCTCGACTGCGCGGGAGTAGCCGTCGATGGTTGTCTGCAGGCGCCGGTGCCGGTCGCGGAGTTCCTGGACGTTCTCGGAGGTACTGAGCTTGTTCTGCAGGTCGACGATGATCCGGTCGAGGAGGCCGACCTGCCCTTTGTTGACTCGGCGCTGGCCGGCGTTCATCCCGGTGGTGGCTTCGGCCTCGCCTTCCCCGGTCAGCAGCAGCCGCATGGCGGAGGCCGCTGCGGTCTTCCCACTGGCCGAGAAGGAGTGCAGGACCGGGGAGCGTTTGTCGACCATGCGGTTCTCGGGAACGACCGAGAGGTGCACCAGGTCGCTCAGGCGCAGCTCGCGCGTGCTGCCTGCGTCGTTCGTGCGGATGCGCAGGTCGTCCCATCCCAGGTGGCCCAGGAGGAACTGGGAGAGGCTGTTCTTGCTGCGCGCGGTGTGCTTGGCCGTGACGTCGAAGTCGGAGGGACGGGTGACCTGTTCCCGCAGGTCGGCCCAGTGCACGTGGATGGCATTGCTGTCCGGGACGCGCAGCAGGGTGAGCGGGGTACCGTCGTCGAGTTCGAGGCCGAGGAGGATCTGGCTGTATCCCTCGGCTTCGGAGACGAGGTCGAGCTTGCTGCCGCCGAGCATGTACTCGATGGACTCCGCGACGAACGATTTGCCGGTGTCTGAGGCGCCGTAGACGACGGTGAGGGACGGGTCGAAGTCCACTGTGGCGAGCGGCTTGGTCGCGGAGGCGTAGGTGAGGTGTGTCAGACGCAGGTCAGCCATGGCCGGCCCCTTCGGATGCGGAGCCTGTTGCGGCGCGGTTGATGATCTGATGGGTCACGCTGCGGGCGTGCGCGGGGGAGGCGTAGTGGCGGAGAGCCCACTCGGCGCGTTCGCGCAGCGATGCGATGTATGGGGCTTCCAGCACTTCGATGAAGGTGGGGCCGTTTTCCGTTGCCGCGTACATGAGGCCGTCGTCGCTGCTGACGATGTCGGCCAGCCCGGCCCGGATCAGCACGAGAAGACCTTGTTCGAGGAGTTCTCGCTTCCTGCCGAGCTCGCCCTCCCGGGTCGGCAGGTCGGGATGGAGGCTGCGCGGGCCGCCGAACTCGCCGCTGTGGAGTACGAGGTAGTCCAGAGCGACGAGCTGTGCGAGGTCCAAGGGCTGGGGGTGGCTCTCGGCCAGGAGGACAAGGGCGCGCACGCCGACCTCGAGTGGGCTGTTGAGCGGGGTCACTGTTCTCCCTCCCGGCACCAGATAAGGCGGTTGTCGTTGGCCAGGTGGTGACAGACCCCCTTGCGGACCTCCGGTCCCACGTAGGGCTTGAGGACCGTCTCGGTCACCTCCACGGTGCCCGCGCAGATCGTGACGGCTGCGTGCCGTTCCCAGCCATTCGGATGGGCCCGCTCCGCCTCCTCCACGACAATCGTGTAGACATCCTCTTTAACCTGGTCAAAGTAGTCTGATGTGGTCGAATCCCGCGCGAAAACGCGCACCGACTCTGCGGCGAAGAAGGCCACCCGCTGCCGCAGAAGATGCCCCTTGGCCTCGGCTACGTCGTCGACCTGCTCCAGACTGTCTATCTTGTCCGGGAACCGCTCCCGGTAGACATCGACGAGGCGCTGCACATACCGTGCCTCGTCGTGCCGGGGCAGCTCGGGAGGAGTCAGCTTCATCGGCCCGCTCGCCGGCGGAACGTGCGGGAATCGCGCGAGCCAGTGCGGCGTGGTCATGTGCTCTTCGAGCACCTGATCGAGATCGATGCACGAGAACATGCCGAAGTCGGTGCCTTCCGCCAGCTCCACGACTCTACGGCGCTCGTCATCATCGAGTTTGGCCACGAGCTTGTCCTTGGTCGTGGACAGGTCCTCCAGGAACTTCGCCCGGCACTCGGACGGCTTCGAGATGAGGCGCTTCAGGCTGACAGCGAAGGTGAGAGCAACGAAGACGTAGCGGCTGGGGACGGTGAAGTGACCGGCCGCGGCGGCCACGAACATCTTCCGCATCTCCTGGGCCGCAATGGCCCAAGTCAGATCCCGCGCGTACTGCTTGCACTGGTAGTTGTGCCATTCCCCCTCCAGCTTCGCCTGCGTCAGGAAGCCAGCCACGTCGATACCGTGGTCCCCCGACCCTCCCTGCCGTTCAACGAGGTCGTACTTCACCCCCTGCGTCGGCACCCATTCCTTCACGAACTCCTCGAACTCAGTGGGGTCGTACAGGAGAGTGACCGTCTGCTTCGGCGTCGCCATCCTCGGCATGCTTAGCCTAGGCGGCAGCACTGTCAGTGCCCGCGGCTCCTCGCCCCCCGGCTGGCCGTCATGCTGGCTCGTCACGCCATCCCCCCTTGCTGCGCTTGGCGATCTCCACAGATATCACCGGGACGGAGCCACATCCAGACCCGAACAGCGGCGCGAACTGCTGCATGGTCGGGTTCGTTCGCCAATAAGCCGCGACCGGCAGTGCTCTGGCCTCCAGCGGAAGGCTCCAGGCTGGCCACTGCAGATCGCGTCCGCATCCCCGCCGCTCAGCCGTCGTCGGCTTCCTGAAGGCGCACACAGGCTCAGCTCGGAGAGCGGGGCTGTCCACGACGACTCGAATGCCGTCGTCACACCAGCCACATCAAGATCATTGCATCAGGGCCAGGCAGAGCGTCCCGTCCCAGCTCTGGCAGCGGACGCGACCTCCACCTTCCGAGGGACTGGGGCCCTGCCCTGGGCCATCCGGAAGACTGCTTGCGCAGGGATTTCCCAGGGACTTTTCAGGGACTTTCACGCTTGCCCCAGGGCTAATCCAGGGACATTCCACCGTGCAAGCAGGGAAGGCCCTGACAGCGCTGAAAGACACAAAAGCACTGGTCAGGGCCTATTTCATCAGCACTCGATGATGTTCACCGCGAGCCCGCCCCGCGCCGTCTCCTTGTACTTGACCGACATGTCCGCGCCCGTCTCCTTCATGGTCTTGATGACCTTGTCGAGGGAGACCAGATGGCTGCCGTCGCCGCGCATCGCCATCTTTGCCGCCGTGACGGCCTTCACCGCCGCCATGCCGTTGCGCTCGATGCACGGGATCTGCACCAGACCGCCCACCGGGTCGCAGGTCAGGCCCAGGTTGTGCTCCATGCCGATCTCGGCCGCGTTCTCCACTTGGGCGGCGGTGCCGCCGAGGACCTCGGCGAGGGCGCCCGCCGCCATCGAGCAGGCCGAGCCGACCTCGCCCTGGCAGCCGACCTCGGCGCCGGAGATGGAGGCGTTCTCCTTGAAGAGCATGCCGATCGCGCCGGCCGCCAGCAGGAACCGTACGATGCCGTCCTCGTCGGCGCCGGGCACGAAGTTCATGTAGTGGTGGAGCACCGCCGGGATGATGCCCGCCGCGCCGTTGGTGGGGGCCGTGACGACCCGGCCGCCCGCTGCGTTCTCCTCGTTGACGGCCATCGCGTAGAGGGTGATCCACTCCATCGCCAGGGCCGCGGGATCGCCTTCGGCCCGCAGCTGGCGGGCCGTGTTCGCGGCCCGGCGGCGGACCTTCAGCCCGCCCGGCAGGATGCCCTCTCGGGACAGCCCGCGCGCCACGCACGCCTGCATGACCTGCCAGATCTCCAGCAGCCCGGTACGGATCTCCTCCTCCGTGCGCCAGGCCTTCTCGTTCTCCAGCATCAGGGACGAGATGGACAGACCCGTCTCCCGGGCGAGCCGGAGCAGCTCGTCGCCGGTGCGGAAGGGGTACTTCAGCACGGTGTCGTCGAGCTTGATGCGGTCCTCGCCGACCGCGTCGTCGTCGACGACGAACCCGCCGCCGACCGAGTAGTACGTCTTCTCCAGGACCGTGCCGCCGTCGGCGTCGTACGCCCGGATCGTCATCCCGTTGGCGTGGTACGGCAGCGCCTTGCGGCGGTGCAGCACCAGGTCCTCGTCGAAGTCGAAGGGGATCTCGTGCGCGCCCAGCAGGGAGATCCGGCCGGACTCCCTGATCTGCGCCACCTGCTCGTCGGCGGTCTCCACATCGACCGTGCGCGGGGAGTTCCCCTCCAGGCCGAGCAGTACGGCCTTCGGGGTGCCGTGGCCGTGGCCGGTCGCGCCGAGGGAGCCGTACAGCTCCGCCCGTACGGCGGCGGTGTGGGCGAGCAGGCCCTCGTTCTTCAGCCGGCGGGCGAACATCCGCGCCGCGCGCATCGGGCCGACCGTGTGCGAGCTGGACGGGCCGATGCCTATCGAGAACAGGTCGAAGACCGAGATGGCCACGTGAAACTCCTGAGGGTGGGGAGACGCCGTTGTCTGCCACGGTGCGGTGGTGCGGGTGGGGCAGGGGTGAGGCTCTGGGGAAAGGGCGGTCGGAGGTGCGGAGCGCGGCGGGGGCACCGGCTCACCTTTCAGTGTGCGCGATGCCCCCGATGTCCGTACGATCGTACAAAAGTACGAATACGGGTTACTTCAGGCCGGGGTAGAGCGGGTGCTTGTCCGCCAGGGCCGTGACCCGGCCGCGCAGGGCCTCGGCGTCGTACCCGGGCTTCAGCGTCTCCGCGATGATGTCGGCGACCTCGCGGAAGTCGTCCGCCCCGAAACCGCGGGTGGCCAGGGCGGGCGTGCCGATCCGCAGACCCGAGGTGACCATCGGCGGCCGCGGGTCGTTCGGGATCGCGTTCCGGTTGACCGTGATGCCGACCTCGTGGAGCCGGTCCTCCGCCTGCTGTCCGTCCAGCTCCGAGTGGCGCAGGTCGACCAGGACCAGATGGACGTCGGTGCCGCCGGACAGGACGGAGACCCCGTGCTCGGTGACGTCCGCCTTCACCAGGCGCTCGGCCAGGATCTTGGCGCCGTCCAGGGTGCGCTGCTGGCGCTCCTTGAACTCCTCGGAGGCCGCGACCTTGAAGGAGACCGCCTTCGCGGCGACGACATGCTCCAGCGGGCCGCCCTGCTGACCCGGGAAGACCGCGGAGTTGATCTTCTTGGCCAGTTCGGCCGTGGAGAGGATCACACCGCCGCGGGGGCCGCCCAGCGTCTTGTGCGTGGTCGTGGTCACGACATGGGCGTGCGGCACCGGGTTCGGGTGCAGCCCGGCCGCGACCAGGCCCGCGAAGTGGGCCATGTCGACCATCAGATAGGCGCCGACCTCGTCCGCGATCCGGCGGAAGGCGGCGAAGTCGAGCTGCCGCGGATAGGCGGACCAGCCCGCGACGATCAGCTTGGGCCGGGACTCCTTGGCCAGCTTCTCGACCTCGGTCATGTCCACCTGGCCGGTGGCGTCGTCCACGTGGTACGCGACCACGTTGTAGAGCTTGCCCGAGAAGTTGATCTTCATGCCGTGGGTGAGGTGCCCGCCGTGCGCGAGGTTCAGACCCATGATCGTGTCGCCGGGCTTCAGCAGGGCGAACATCGCCGCCGCGTTGGCCTGCGCGCCCGAGTGGGGCTGGACATTGGCGTGCTCGGCGCCGAACAGCGCCTTGACCCGGTCGATGGCGATCTGCTCGACCACGTCGACGTGCTCGCAGCCGCCGTAGTAACGGCGGCCGGGGTAGCCCTCGGCGTACTTGTTGGTGAGGACCGAACCCTGGGCCTCCATCACCGCGACCGGTGCGAAGTTCTCGGAGGCGATCATCTCCAGCGTGGACTGCTGGCGGTGGAGCTCGGCGTCGACGGCGGCGGCGACATCCGGGTCCAGCTCGTGGAGAGGGGTATTGAGAAGCGACATATCGGTAGGTATCCCTGTCGTCAGCTCTTGGTGAACTCGGCGTACTCGTCGGCGGAGAGCAGATCGTCCGGCTCCTCCGCCACGCGCACCTTGAACAGCCAGCCGCCCTCGAAGGGCGCGCTGTTCACCAGCGAGGGGTCGTCCACGACGTCCTGGTTGATCTCCGTGACCTCGCCCGACACCGGGGAGTACAGGTCACTGACGGACTTCGTGGACTCCAGCTCGCCGCAGGACTCGCCCGCGGAGACCTGCGCGCCCACTTCGGGAAGCTGTGCGAACACGACATCACCCAGTGCGTTGGCCGCGAACTCGGTGATCCCGACCGTCGACACGCCGTCCTCGGCGGCCGTCAGCCACTCGTGCTCCTTGCTGTAGCGAAGCTGCTGGGGGTTGCTCATGGGGTGAATTCTCCTGTACGCGGACGGTGCGGATGAACGGACCCGGACCGTGGCGACGTGCATCTGGTCACGTACGGCGTCCGGGCGGCCATGGGGCGGGGAAACAGGGAAAGACGGATGAGGCAGAAAGAATGAAGAGGAGAGGAGGCGCGGGTGGGTTACTTCTGCCGGCGGTAGAAGGGGAGCGCCACGACCTCGTACGGCTCGTGCGCACCGCGGATGTCGACCCCGACCCCGGCGGTCCCGGGCGCGGCGTGCGCGGCGTCCACGTACGCCATGGCGATCGGCTTGCCGAGGGTGGGGGAGGGGGCGCCGGAGGTGACCTCGCCGATCACCGCGCCGTCCGCCACCACCGGATATCCGGCGCGCGGCACCCGGCGGCCCTGGGCGACCAGTCCGACGAGGGTACGCGGCGGGGTGCCCGCGGCCCGCTCGGCGGCGGCCTCCAGCGCCTTGCGCCCGACGAAGTCGCCCTCCTTCTCGAACTTGACCACCCGGCCGAGACCGGCGTCGAAGGGGGTGAGCGCGGTCGTCAGCTCGTGCCCGTACAGCGGCATCCCCGCCTCCAGGCGCAGCGTGTCCCGGCAGGACAGACCGCAGGGCACCAGGCCCGCGTCCGCGCCCGCCTCGGTCAGCGCCCGCCACAGGCCCTCCGCGTGCTCGGGCGCCACGAAGAGTTCGAAGCCGTCCTCACCGGTGTAGCCCGTGCGGGCGATCAGCGCCGGAACCCCGGCGACCGTGCCCGGCAGGCCCGCGTAGTACTTCAGCCCGTCGAGGTCGGCGTCCGTGACGGACTTCAGGATTCCGGGGGCCTCGGGGCCCTGGACGGCGATCAGCGCATAGGCGTCGCGGTCGTCGCGCACCTCCGCGTCGAAGCCCGCGGACCGCTCGGTCAGCGCGTCCAGCACGGTCTGGGCGTTGCCCGCGTTCGCCACGACCAGATACTCCGTGTCACCGGTCCGGTACACAATGAGATCGTCGAGGATGCCGCCGTCCTCGCGGCAGATCATCGTGTAGCGGGCGCGGCCGGGGCCGACCGTCGAGATGTTGCCGACCAGCGCGTAGTCCAGCAGGGCGACGGCCTGAGGGCCGGACACGGTGATCTCGCCCATGTGGGAGAGGTCGAAGAGCCCGGCCCGGGTGCGTACGGCCTGGTGCTCCTCGCGCTCACTGGCGTACCGCAGCGGCATGTCCCAGCCCGCGAAGTCGGTCATGGTCGCACCCAGGGAGCGGTGCAGGGCGTCGAGGGCGGTACGGCGGGGGGCAGTGCTCATGAACGGGTTCTCCCAGGCATGACGGATTCCATGACGACGAGGACGTTCCTCCCCATCTGTCATCGGAACCTGAGAGGTTCGTCGCGACCCCGCGTACGGATGGACGTACGGACGGGAGGGCGCGACTTGCACCTTGGGTGGGGCCGGCGATGCGGCCCGCTTTTCAGATCTGCCTCATCGCACGCGGTACGGGGCCTGAGAGATTCAAGGGAGGAACTTGCTCCTTCGGCGCCCGGAGTCGTGCTCCGGGTCTCTCCCGCGCGGATTCGAACGGCCGGTATGCAGTTGGCGCGCACATCATTGCACGCAGAACGGGAAGTGCGGGAGCCCCGGCCCGGTTGTTCTCGATACGGGGACGCCCGGGGGACGGCTCTAGGGCTTGTGGAGACGGCTGGTCACGGGCGCGCGGCGGGAGCGGCGCGCGGACGGGCGCACGACAGCGGGGAACCGCTACGGGTGTGACACCGGTCTTACCGGGGAAAACGGCGCTGTGCGGGGCGAAGCCGGGAGAAACGCACGACACGACAGGAGGAACGTGAGACGGATTCGAGGAGCAACACGGGAAATGCCGGAAAAATCGCTTGCATCTCATTACCATTTCTTTACGGTCCGTTGATGCTCCATGGGCATGTGTGTGGGTGACCCGACCATGGGGGAGGAGGGTGTGATGACGTTGCAGCGCTCCAGCGCCTACGCCACGACCGCGGGGGTGCCCGCACAGCCGGCAGCGCCCGTGCGGGAGCGGGTGGGCGCGCACGCACCGCCCGTGCTGCGCGATCTCCGGGGCCGCGCGGGCCGCGGGCCGCGGGCGCTCACGTTCGCGGCGGGCGATCTCGTGGTGGTCTCCGGGCTGCCCGGCAGCGGAAAGTCCACCCTGATCAAAAGGGCGGTCGCCGCGGCGGGAGCCCGCCCGGCCGCCGGTTCCGGTTCGGGTTCCGTTTCCCCGGGCGGACCGGACGCTCCGGAGGGATCCGATACCGGGGCCGGTCCCGGTATCGCGACGGAAGCCGGTCCGGCCTGCGGAATCGACTCCCAGGACACCCGGGACCGCTGGGACGCGGCCGTGCCCCGCCTCCTCCCGTACGCCCTCTACCGCCCCTTCGTCCGCCTCGCCCACTACGCCGGGCTGCGCCGGGCGCTCCGGTCCGGCCGGTCCGTCGTGGTCCACGACTGCGGCACCCAGGCCTGGGTCCGGCGCTGGCTGGCCCGCGAGGCCCGCCGCAGAGGCACCGGACTCCATCTGATGCTGCTCGACGTCCCGCCCGAGGTGGCCCGCCAGGGCCAGCGGGAGCGCGGCCGCGGGGTGTCCGGATACGCCTTCGCCCGCCACCGGCGGGCCGCGGGCCGGCTGATCGCCGACGCCGAGGCCGGCCGGGCCCCGGCCGGCTGCGCGTCCGTGATCCTGCTGGACCGCCCCGCCGCGACTGCGCTCGACCGGATCGGCTTCACCGCGGGCTGACCCGCCCGGAGCCCTCTTCCGCCGCCCGTACCTCGTTCCCGTACCACTAGAGTCGTCGGCACACCGAGCGGGGACCCGGGGGGCCGGGGGGAGAGGGCGAACAGGGATGAACGTGGCGGAGCAACCGGACTCGCGACCGTACGGAGGGGCGCCCGGCAGCCCGTACGCGCCCTGGCCGGTCAACGAGCTGGAGGAGACCCTCGCCGCCTCCCTGGGCGACCCGGGCGCGGGCGCCCGGGTCGTCGAGGTGCTCGGCCGCAGCCCCGTCTGGGTGCCGCTGCCCAACGGCGGCGGGCCCGAGAGCAGGGAACTCGACCTGCCGATGGTCGAGATCGACGGCGCGGCCTACGTCCCCGTCTTCAGCTCCGAGGAGCAGTACCGGGCCTGCGTCGGCGAGCTGATGTCGTACACGGTCGCACCCGCCCGTGACTTCGCCCGCGGACTGCCGCCGCAGGTCGGCATCGTGCTCAATCCGGACGGGACCGTCGGGGTCCCGCTGCCGCCGGCCGCCGTCGCCGAACTCTGCAGGGCCGGGCACAGCCCGCTGGACGGCCCGGCGAGCGGCGGCCGGGTCCGGCTCTCCGAACCCGACTGGCAGGACGATCCGGTGGACTTCCTGGCGGCTGCGTCGGAGGAGTTCGGGGCGGTGGGCGTGGTGGCCACCGCGCGCCGGGCTCTGGCCTCCGTCGAGGGCGACGACCCCGCGCTCTTCATCGGCGTCCAGCTCTTCCCCGCCGGAACCCCGGAGGCCGTACTCGACGCCCTGGGCCGCGCCCTGGGCCGCTGCGCGGTTCGCTGGCCGGTGAACACGATCTTCCTGGACCTGACCGACGATCCGGTGGCCGACTGGTTCCGTACCTCGGTACGGCCCTTCTTCGAGGGCGAACTCCGTCTCCGCGGCGGCGCGGGGGCCCGTCTCTAGGCCGTGTCTGACAAATAGCGTCGTCCGCCCGTAGGGCGGGGCCTGCGGCGGTCGGTGCGTGCAATCGCAAGGCGGAGGGTTTCCCTCGTACTGGACGTACTCGGGAAATCCCGACAACGCTGGGGGCACCTCCCGTGCCCGAAGGGCACAGGGGGAGAGTGTGCGTGCCGGGCGTCGCGGGCCAGACGGGATTTGTCAGACACGGCCTAGATCCTGTCGGGGCAGCAGAAGGCCCCGCCGTACGGTCCGCGGGGAACCGGCCGACGACCCCGCCGCGTCGCGGAGGACGCCACCAAACGAAGGGGCGCGCCGTAAGCTGGGGGCGGTCCGGGCCGCGGCCCGGGGGTACGGACGACCGTTGGGACAAGAGGGGCGGGACAGGGTGAGCGCGTCAGGCACGGCCGCGGCCGGGCAGATCGAGCACATGCTCCGCCAGGTGACGCCGGGGCGCTACGACGCGTACGAGGCGCTCCTCTCGGCCCTCGCCGATCCGGCCGGCGGCCGGATCTGGATGCTGCTGTGGAACGGCCGTCCCGGCACGCCGGACGCCCAGTACGGCAATCTGGAGGTCGACGGCCACGGCTACGCGCCCGCCGTCACCTCCGCCCAGGAACTCTCCGCGTCGGGCTGGAGCCGTGCCCACGAGGTGGTCAGCGGGCTCGACATCGCCCGCGCCCTCTACCCCGACCGCTGGGGCATCTGGCTCAATCCGCATGCCCCCGGCGGCGGGGTCGGCATCCCGTGGACCGATCTGCGGCGGATCGCGACCGGGCTCGACCGGATGCCCGCAGGCCCGCTGCGGCTCTCCGAACCGGCGATCGACATCCCCCAGTTCTACGCCCTGCTGGCACGGAACGCCCAGCAGACCCCGGCGGTCCGCTCGCTGCGGCGAGCCTGGGTGCAGCCCGCGCTCGGCGCCCCCTATCTGGCCATCGGGCTGGACCTGTACGACACCAGCCGTCCGTCCGTGGACGCGGTGCGGGCCATGATGCAGCAGTCCATCGCGGCGGTGCCCGACGGGCTGCCGGTGTCGACGGTCGCGCTCTCCGACGAGTACGACCCGGTGGGGATGTGGCTGCTGGCCCATGCCCGGCCGTTCTACGACCGCGAGGCCCAGGCCGCCCCCGCCGGCTACGGCTACCCGCCCGCCGCCGGTCGCTGATCCCGTCTCCTCCACGGCGGTATGCCCGCCGGCTCCTCCGCGCTGCCGGGCTCCGGTCGGTGACCATACGGCCGGAGACCGTCCGGAACCCCCATCCTGCGACCGTTCCGGCCATCCGACGGGTGGCCGGTACACCGTGACCGGCCTGCGGACGGCCGAATGTCGCGCACCTGTTCGGGGAGCGCCGGAGTCCGCCGACCCGCCTAGGGTTTCCCCTCAAGATCAGGTTCATGGCAAGGAAACTGCGGATACGGCTTCCGGGGCGCCTTGGATTCTCAGGACCTCAACTGTCCGATAATCGGAAACTGGCTCAACTGCCCTGGGTACCAAGGGAGATGGCGTCCCGCTCAGCCGCCGATACCGTCCGGATAACGGATTCCCTCGCCATGCATCACGTTTGGGCAACCATTGGCCGGGAGGTCTGGCGAGTGATCGCAGCACCGTTGAAGACTCCCGCAGCAGGGGGACATTCGTCCCCGCGTGCCGCCGGGTCGAACGTACTTCTTGTACCAACTGCTCCACGTGCACCAGATGTTGTGAAAGAAGCCGCTACAGCGGCGGGTACGGGCCGGTCACCTCCGGCCGAGAGGGGTCCCCACCACGATGACGGCACCAATGCACGACACGAGCGCGGACGCGGAGAAGACCGCGACCGGCGAGGTCGCGGCGGCTGTAGTCAAGAAGTCTGTCGAAGGGCGGTCTCTGCGGCAGATCGCCTGGTCCCGGCTGAAGCGGGACAAGCTGGCGCTGGCAGGCGGCATCGTTGTCATCTTCCTCGTGCTCGTCGCGGTCTTCGCCCCGCTGATCGTCGACCTCTTCGGCCATCCGCCGAACAAGTTCCACCAGGACAAGCTGGACCCGCTGTTCAACACCCCGAAGGGCGACTTCGGCGGCATCAGCTCCGAGCATCTGCTGGGCGTCGAGCCGAACACCGGGCGCGACGTCTTCAGCCGGGTGGTCTACGGGGCCCGGATCTCGCTGCTGGTGGCCTTCCTCGCCGCGGTCGTGGCCGTGTTCCTCGGCACCCTCTTCGGCATCGTCGCCGGTTACTTCGGCGGCTGGGTCGACGCGATCATCAGCCGGGTCATGGACATGCTGCTCTCCTTCCCGCAGCTCCTCTTCATCATCTCCCTGGTCGCGGTGTTGCCCAACGACCTGTTCGGACTCACCGGGTCCAGCGTCAGAATCGCCATCCTGGTCGCGGTGATCGGCTTCTTCGGCTGGCCCTACGTCGGGCGCATCGTGCGCGGCCAGACCCTGTCGCTGCGCGAGAAGGAGTACATCGAGGCCGCCCGCAGCCTGGGCGCGGGCCGCCGCTACGTCCTCTTCAAGGAACTGCTGCCCAACCTCGTGGCCCCGATCACCGTCTACGCGACGCTGATGATCCCGACCAACATCCTCACCGAGGCGGCGCTCAGCTTCCTCGGGGCCGGTGTCCGCCCGCCGACCGCGTCCTGGGGCCAGATGCTCTCCACCGCGGTCAAGACCTACGAGTCCGACCCGACCTTCATGGTGATCCCCGGCCTGGCGATCTTCATCACGGTGCTGGCCTTCAACCTCTTCGGCGACGGCGTGCGGGACGCGCTCGACCCCAAGGGCACCCGGTGAGCACCCCCGGCGGCCCCGCCCGGCCGCCGCAGACAACAGAACGTGCCCCTGCCACACCTGTCAGGCGGCTCCCCGATGGTTTCCCGGCGTCGAGCAGGGACCGCGCTACTCCGGAGGTTGCAACAACCATGACTCCCCAACGTTCGTCGAGGCCCGGGCGTATCGCCGTGGCGGCCCTGGTCGTGGCCGCCCTCACGGCCACCGCGGCGTGTGGTGGCGGTGGCGACGACGACAAGGCAGGCGGCAAGGGCGCCGGCTTCAACGCCGGCGCCAAGGGCATCGCGAACCCGTCCACCAAGACGGGCGGCACCCTGAAGTTCATCGGCAAGCAGGATCTGGACTCGGCCGACCCGACCCGCCAGTACTACGGCATGGCCTGGGACTTCTCCCGCTTCTACTCGCGTCAGCTCGTCAGCTACGCCACCAAGCCGGGCGCCGCCGGTGCCGAGCTGGTGCCGGACCTGGCCGCCGGGAAGGCCGTCATCACCAACGGCGGCAAGACCTACACGTACAAGCTCCGGGACGGGATCACCTGGGAGGACGGCACCCCGATCACGTCCAAGGACATCAAGTACGGCATCCAGCGCGTCTGGGCGACGGACGTCCTGCCCGGCGGCCCCGCCTACCTGCGCCAGGTCCTCGACCCGGCCGGTGCCTACAAGGGCCCGTACAAGGACACCACCCCGGACAAGCTCGGTCTGAAGGCCATCCTGACGCCCGACGACAAGACCATCGTCTTCAACCTGCCCAAGGCCAACGGCGACTTCGAGCAGATGCTCGCCATGCCGGCCGGCTCCCCGGTGAAGCGGGAGAAGGACAACGGCGCGCAGTACCAGCTGAAGCCGTTCTCCTCCGGCCCGTACAAGTTCGAGAAGTACGAGCCGAAGAAGAGCATCAGCCTGGTCCGCAACGACAAGTGGAACAAGGCCTCCGACCCGATCCGCCCGGCCCTGCCGGACAAGATCACGGTCACCATCAACTCGAACATCGAGGCCATCGACGAGCTGCTCATCAAGGGCGAGTACGACGTCGACCTGAACGCCACGGGCATGGGCCAGGCCGGCCGTACCAAGGCGCTCAAGGAGCACAAGGACAACGTCGACAACATGACGACGAGCTTCGTCCGCTACGTCGACATCGTCAGCACCCTGGCGCCCTTCAACAACATCGAGTGCCGCAAGGCGGTCATCTACGCGACCGACTTCGCCTCCATCCAGCAGGTCCGCGGCGGCCCGCAGGCCGGTGGCGACATCGCGCCCAACATGCTGCCGAAGGACGTCAAGGGCTCGGACGACTACGACCCGTTCGGCGTGCTGGCGCGCAAGGGCAAGCCGGACACCGCCAAGGCCAAGGAAGCCCTGAAGGCCTGTGGCAAGCCGGAGGGCTTCTCCACCAACATCAGCGCCCGCAGCAACAACCCGGGTGAGGTCCAGGCCGCCGAGGCCCTCCAGGAGTCGCTGTCCGCGGTCGGCATCAAGACCCAGGTCGACCCGATCGACGGCGCCGAGTCGTCGAGCATCACCGGCTCGCCCGCGGTCGTCAAGCAGCGCAACCTCGGTCTGATCATGACCGGCTGGGGTCCGGACTTCCCGACCGGCCAGGGCTTCTCGCAGCCGATCATCGACGGTCGTTTCATCGCGGACAACGCGAACTACAACATGTCGCAGACGAACGACCCGAAGATCAACAAGTTCTTCGACGACGCGCTGCTGGAGACCGACCCCAACAAGGCCGGTGAGATCTACAAGCAGATGAACCACGCCGTCGCGGACCTCGCCGTCCAGATGCCGCTGGTGTACGAGAAGAACATCACCTGGCGCAGCTCGCGGCTGACCAACGCCTACTCCACCGCGGCGTACAGCGGTCGCTACGACTACGTCACCCTCGGCGTCGTCAAGTAGTCCACCGCACCCGAGGATCCCGGTGGTGACCCGCAGCCTCACGGCGCGGGTCACCACCGGCACCACCCCACCATCGCCCAACCCGCCAGTCCCGAAGGGCAGGTGATGGCCTCGGGCGGCGGCCGCGGAGTCCGAAACCCGGACCCCGCGGCCGCCGCCGGGCCGCGCACAGTGCTTGCTTACGTCATCCGGCGATTGTTCGCCGTCGCCATGATGCTGTTGGTCGTGACCCTGACGACCTTCGTCATCTTCTTCGTGCTCCCCAAGTGGGCCGGTTCCGATCCGGCGTATCTCTTCGCCGGAAAGCAGGCCGACCCCGCCGCGATCGAGGGCATCCGGAAGAAGCTGGGCCTCGCCGATCCGGTGCTGGTGCAGTTCTGGAACTTCGTCCAGGGCATCTTCGCCGGCCGGGAGTACGCCAACGGCACCGATGTCACCAAGTGCCCTGCCCCCTGCTTCGGCTACTCCTTCCGTACCGAACAGGCCGTATGGCCGCAGCTCACCGAGGCGATCCCGGTCACCCTGTCGCTCGCGGGCGGCGCCTGTCTGCTCTGGGTCGTCGGCGGTGTCGCCGCCGGTGTGGTCTCCGCACTGCGCCGCGGCACCCTCTGGGACCGGGCCGCGATGACGGTCGCCCTGGCCGGTGTCTCCCTCCCCATCTACTTCACCGGTCTGATCTCGCTGGCCGTTTTCAGCTGGCAGCTGGACTGGGTCAGCGGGGAGTACGAGGCCCTGGCGGACGACCCCGCCCAGTGGTTCCAGAGCCTGATACTGCCGTGGATCACCCTGGCCTTCCTGTACGCCGCGATGTACGCCCGGCTCACCCGCGCCACCATGCTGGAGATCATGGGCGAGGACTACATCCGGACCGCCCGCGCCAAGGGACTGACCGAGCGGGTCGTCATCGGACGGCACGCCATGCGCTCCACCTGGACGCCCGTCCTCACCCTGCTCGGACTCGACCTCGGGGCCCTGCTCGGCGGCGCCGTGCTCACCGAGTCCACGTACAACCTGCCCGGGCTCGGCAAGCTCGCCATCGAGTCGATCAGCTCCAAGGACCTTCCGCTGATCCTCGGCGTCACCCTCTTCGCCGCCCTGTTCATCTGTGTCGCGAACCTCGTCGTGGACATGCTGTACGCCGTCGTCGACCCGCGAGTGAGGATCGGATGACCGAGTCGAAGAAGTCCGAGGCCACCGAAGCCCCGACCACCGAAGCCGCGGCCGCCGAAGCCCCGACCACCGAAGCCGCGGCCGCCGAAGCCCCGGCGACCGCGCCCGGTGAGGTGGCCCCCGCGGGAGCTCCCGCGCCCACCGCGTTCCTGGAGGTCCGGGATCTGCGTGTGCACTTCCCCACCGACGACGGTCTGGTCAAGTCCGTCGACGGGCTGAGCTTCCGGCTGGAGAAGGGCAAGACCCTCGGGATCGTCGGCGAGTCCGGCTCCGGGAAGTCCGTCACCTCGCTGGGGATCATGGGCCTGCACACCGCGGGCCAGCACGGCCGCGGCAAGGCCCGGATATCCGGCGAGATCTGGCTGGACGGTAAGGAACTCCTGAGCAGCGACCCGGACGAGGTGCGCAAGCTCCGCGGCCGGCAGATGGCGATGATCTTCCAGGATCCGCTGTCCGCGCTCCACCCGTACTACACCATCGGCCGTCAGATCGTGGAGGCCTACCGGGTCCACCACGACGTCGACAAGAAGGCCGCCAGGACCCGGGCGATCGAAATGCTCGACCGGGTCGGTATCCCCCAGCCCGACAAGCGGGTCGACAGCTATCCGCACGAGTTCTCCGGCGGGATGCGCCAGCGCGCGATGATCGCGATGTCGCTGGTCAACAACCCCGAACTGCTGATCGCCGACGAGCCGACGACCGCGCTCGACGTGACCGTGCAGGCGCAGATCCTCGACCTGATGCGCGACCTCCAGAAGGAGTTCGGCTCCGCGGTCGTCATCATCACCCACGACCTCGGCGTCGTCGCCGAACTCGCGGACGACATCCTGGTGATGTACGGCGGACGCTGCGTCGAGCGCGGACCGGCCGAGCAGGTCTTCTACGAGCCGCAGCACCCCTACACCTGGGGTCTGCTGGGCTCCATGCCGAGGATCGACCGGGACCAGACCGAGCGGCTCATCCCGGTCAAGGGCTCCCCGCCCAGCCTGATCAACATCCCCGACGGCTGCGCCTTCAACCCGCGGTGCCCGTACGCCGACGTACCCAAGGACAATGTGACGCGCACCGTCCGCCCCGAACTCCAGGAGGTGGGCGGACGGCACTTCTCCGCCTGCCACATGTCCAAGGAGGAGCGGACGCGGATCTGGACCGAAGAGATTGCGCCCAAGCTGTGAGTGACAACGTGAAGATTCCCCAGCAGGCCGACCGGACCGGAGCGGACGACCGGCCCGAGGCACTGCTCCGGGTCGAGGGCCTGGTCAAGCACTTCCCGATCCGCAAGGGGCTGCTGCGGCGGCAGACCGGGGCCGTCCAGGCGGTCGACGGGCTCTCCTTCGACGTCCGTCCCGGCGAGACCCTGGGCGTCGTCGGCGAGTCCGGCTGCGGAAAGTCGACCATGGGCCGGCTGATCACGAGGCTGCTGGAGCCGACCGGCGGGCGCATCGAGTTCCAGGGGCACGACATCACGCACCTCGGGGTCGCGGGCATGCGTCCGCTGCGCCGGGACGTCCAGATGATCTTCCAGGACCCGTATTCGTCGCTGAACCCCCGGCACACCATCGGCACCATCGTCTCGGCGCCGTTCCGGCTCCAGGGCATCGAGCCCGAGGGCGGGGTCAAGAAGGAGGTCCAGCGGCTGCTGGGGCTCGTGGGGCTCAACCCCGAGCACTACAACCGCTATCCGCACGAGTTCTCCGGCGGCCAGCGCCAGCGCATCGGCATCGCCAGGGCGCTGGCCCTGAAGCCGAAGCTGGTGGTCGCGGACGAGCCGGTCTCGGCGCTGGACGTGTCGATCCAGGCCCAGGTGGTCAATCTCCTGGACGACCTCCAGGAAGAGCTGGGCCTCACCTATGTGATCATCGCCCACGACCTTTCCGTGATCCGTCATGTCTCGGACCGGATCGCGGTGATGTACCTGGGCAAGATCGTCGAGCTGGCGGACCGCAAGTCGCTCTACGAGTCGCCCATGCATCCGTACACCAAGGCACTGCTGTCGGCCGTTCCGGTGCCGGACCCGCGGCGGCGGGGTGTCAAGAGCGACCGGATCCTGCTCAAGGGCGATGTCCCCTCGCCGATCGCGCCCCCGCCGGGCTGCCGCTTCCACACCCGCTGCTGGAAGGCGACGGAGCTGTGCCGGACGCAGGAGCCGCCGCTGGTCGAGCTGCGCCCGGGGCAGCAGGTCGCCTGCCACCACCCGGAGAATGCGGAGGATGCCGAGAACGCAGCGGGCACCGGCGGGTCGACTCCCGGCGACAAGCTCCTGACGTCGGCGCGGGAGGCGGTCGAGATCGTCAGCGCGGTGCCGAAGGCGGCTGAGGGCAAGGACCCGGAGGCCGGAACCGGAACGGACCCCGGGGCCGGAGCCGCGACCGGCGGGACCACGGACGGGACCGCGGCCGGGACTGCGGCCGGGACCGAGGAGGAGACCACCGGCGGGACGGCCGCCGCCGACGGTCCGGAGGACACCGGGAAGTAGTCCGCGGCAGCGGAACCGAGCGGGCGCCGGACGAGGCGGCACAATCGTCCGGTGCTCCAAGAACTGTTCACGCCCTCCGTCCAGCATGCGCTCGACCTCGCCGGAATCTTCGTCTTCGCGATCTCCGGCGCCCTGCTCGCCGTCCGCAAGAACTTCGACGTCTTCGGTATGGCGGTGCTCGCCGAGGTCACCGCGCTGGGCGGGGGGCTGCTGCGTGATCTGATCATCGGGGCCGTACCCCCGGCCGCCTTCACCGACCTCGGGTACTTCTTGATGCCGCTGGTCGCCACGGTCCTCGTCTTCTTCCTCCATCCGGTCGTGGAACGCATCCAGGCCGGGGTCAATGTCTTCGACGCCGCCGGACTCGGTCTGTTCTGTGTCACCGGCACCACCAAGGCGTACGAGTACGGGCTGGGCCTCACCTCCTCCGCCGTCCTGGGCGTGGCCACCGCGGCGGGCGGCGGTGTGCTGCGGGACGTCCTGGCGAACGAGGCGCCGTCGCTGCTGCGCTGGGACCGCGATCTCTACGCGGTGCCCGCGATCGTGGGCGCAACGATGGTCGCGCTCTTCATCCGCTTCGACAGCCTGAACGCCTTCACCAGCTCACTGGCCGCGCTGACCGCCTTCGCCATCCGGCTGCTGGCGATGCGCTTCCACTGGCGGGCCCCGCGCGCCTGGAACCGCCGCTCCACGGCGACGGAGGAGATCTGAGCCGCCCTCCACCCACACCCGAAACAAAAGCTACCGCTTAGTATTGCCTTGCGGTACGGTGCGGCCATGGCACAGGCAGCACAGGCAGCGATAGGCAACAGCGAATTCGACCGCGACACCGCGGTGGTCCTGCGGGAACCCGGTGTCTACGACGCCCTCCTCTCGCCGGGCTGGACGATCCTGCACGCCGTCAACGGCGGCTATCTGCTGGGGCTGCTCGGCCGCGCCCTCGGCGACGCCCTGCCCCACTCCGATCCCTTCACCCTCTCCGCCCATTTCGTCAGCGCCTCCACCCCCGGCCCCGCGGTGATCCGGACCCAGACCGTCCGCACCGGCGGCACGCTCTCCACCGGGCAGGCCTCCCTCTGCCAGACGGACGCGGACGGCCGGGAGGTCGAGCGGATCCGGGTGCTCGCCACCTACGGCGATCTCGACGGTCTGACCGGAGACATCCGCACCTCCGCCATCCCGCCGGCCCTCCCTCCCCGTGAGCAGTGCGTCGGCCCCGCGGACGCCCCGGGCCTCGACCTCTCCCGGACCTGGGCGATTCTGGGCCGCCTCGACATCAGGCTGGACCCGGCCACCGTCGGCTGGGCGCTCGGGGCCCCCTCCGGCAAGGGCGAGGTGCGCGGCTGGTTCTCCCTCGCCGACGGCCGCGACCCCGACCCCCTGTCCGTGCTCGCCACGGTGGACTTCTTCCCGCCCACCTCCTTCGACCTGGGCCTCCCCGGCTGGACCCCGACCGTCGAACTCACCGCCCATATCCGCTGCCGCCCCGCCCCCGGCCCGCTGCGGGTCGCGATCTCCACCCGCAATCTGGCCGGAGGCTTCCTGGAGGAGGACGCCGAGGTCTGGGACAGCGCGGACCGGCTGGTGGCCCAGTCCCGCCAGCTGGCGAAGGCGCCCCGCTGAGCCGCCCGGACCGCCCCGGGAGCCCCCGGCGTTCCGGTCCGGAACGCCCCGGGCCGGCCGCCGTTCCCCGGCCCGGGGGGCCGTGCCGCCCCGCATACCCCTACGCGCCGCAGATGCACCCCCTCCCGTCCTCGTAGAATCGGGCCACCATGGCCTACCTCGACCACGCCGCGACCACTCCGATGCTGCCGGAAGCCATCGAGGCGATGACTGCCCAGCTCAGCGCGTTCGGCAATGCGTCCGCGCTCCACGCCGCCGGGCGACGGGCCCGCCGTACCGTCGAGGAGGCCCGGGAGGCCCTCGCCGACGCCCTGGGCGGCCGCCCCAGCGAGGTGGTGTTCACCTCGGGCGGGACCGAGGCGGACAACCTCGCCGTCAAGGGCCTCTACTGGCAGCGGCGCGACGCCGACCCCGCCAGGACCCGCATTCTGGCGAGTCCCGTCGAGCACCACGCCGTTCTCGACGCCGTCGACTGGCTGGGCGAACACGAAGGGGCCACCGTCGAGTACCTGCCCGTCGACGGCTACGGGCGGGTCCACCCCGAGGCCCTGCGCGAGGCCGTCGAGCGCAACCCCGACGACGTCGCCCTGGCGACCGTCATGTGGGCCAACAACGAGATCGGCACCGTGATGCCGGTCGCCGGACTCGCCGCCGTGGCTCATGAGTACGGCATCCCGATGCACTCGGACGCGGTCCAGGCCTTCGGCCAGCTCGATGTGAGCTTCGCCGAATCCGGGCTCGCGGCCATGACGGTCTCCGGCCACAAGATCGGCGGCCCCTACGGCATCGGCGCGCTCCTCCTGGGCCGCGACTACGCCCCGGTCCCCGTACTGCACGGGGGCGGCCAGGAGCGGCACGTACGCTCCGGGACGCTGGACGTTCCCGCCATCGCCTCTTTCGCAGTGGCCGGACGGCTGGCCGCCGAACGCCGTGAGGAGTTCGCGCGACAGATCGGCTCCCTTCGGGACCAGCTCGTCCGGGCCGTACTCGACGCGGTGCCGGACGCCGTCCTCGGTGGCGACCCCGAGGACCGGCTCCCGGCCAATGCGCATTTCTCCTTTCCCGGTTGCGAGGGCGACTCGCTGCTGCTGCTCCTGGACGCACAGGGCATCGAGTGCTCCACGGGGTCGGCCTGCACCGCCGGGGTTGCCCAGCCCAGCCATGTCCTCCTCGCCACCGGCACCGACCCCGACCTGGCGCGAGGGACCCTTCGCTTCACCCTCGGCCGCACCTCCACCACGGCGGACGTGGAGGCACTTGCGAAGGCGATCGGGCCGGCGGTCGACCGGGCCCGTACGGCGGGTCTGAGCTGAGCATCCCCCGCACCGCGGCCGTTCAGCACCGATTGGCGACCACACGCCACGACATGGCGACCCCACGCCACAACCGGAACAGGAACCCCCGCCCCCGCTGCCCCCGCACGGGGCCGGTTGCCCCCGCCCGGGCCCCGGGCCCGGGGCGGCCGACCCCGAACCGCCCGGGCTCAAGCCGCCCGGGCGCCCCGCCCGGGCCCCGGGCCCAAACCGTCCCGGGCCCGGGCGGAAGCCGTACCGGCTACTTCCCTGCCTCGGCCGCCCGCTGCGCCCGGGCCTCGGGCAGCGCCGCGCTCACCAGCTTCAGATAGCGCTCCCAGTCCCAGTGCGGCCCCGGGTCGGTGTGATCCGTCCCCGGCACCTCCACATGCCCGATGATGTGTTCGCGGTCCACGGGCAGCGCGTACCGGACGCAGATCCCCGCCGTCAGCTTCGCCGACGCCGCGTACATCTTGTCCGTGAAGTCCTGCGGCCGGTCGACGAAGCCCTCGTGCTCGATGCCGATACTGCGTTCGTTGAAGGAACGATTCCCCGCATGGAAGGCCACATCCAGCTCGCGGATCATCTGGGCCACCTTCCCGTCCTTGCCCACCACATAGTGCGTCGCGGCCCCGTGACCGGGGTTCTTGAAGACCCGCAGGGCCGTGGGGAAGCTCCCCTGCACCACATGGATGATCACGCGGTCGATGCGGTAGTCGTCGGGCCGGTCCGCGAGCCGCCAGTTCGCCCGCGCCGCGGCGGTCCACTGCGCGCCCGCGTGATCCAGCTCACCCTCCTTGCGCGGTTTCGTCATCCCCGGCACCCGCCACCACAGCCGGGCCAGCGAATCCTGTGCCAGCACTCCGCCGCCGACCAGCACGGCCGCGCCCCCCAGCAGCAGTCCCCGCCGCCCGATCCGGCGGCCCCCGCCGTCCCGGCCGTCGGCACCGCCCCCGCCTTCCGCCCGCCGGCGTCCCTCCGTACGGCGACGGCGCCCACGGCCGCCCGGCCGGTTCCCGCCGTCGCCACGCCGTCCGTCCGCCGCTTCGGCCGAGGCCGCCGCGGTCTCGGCGCCCCCGGCCGACGGTCCACTGCCGCGGCCCGTGCCGTCGTGACCACTGCCACTGCCGGGACGTCCGTTCTCGGGCTCTGCTTCGCTCTCCATGTCTCCTACGACGCATACTCGCGAGCTCTCGTTTCACGAGGACCGTACCCTGGTAGGGCTATGACTCAGACGACTCCTCATCGCCCCCTCCGGGTGCTCGCCGCCATGTCGGGGGGCGTGGACTCCGCCGTTGCCGCCGCCCGTGCCGTCGAAGCAGGTCACGACGTGACCGGCGTGCATCTCGCGCTCTCCGCGAATCCGCAGTCCTTCCGCACCGGCGCCCGTGGCTGCTGCACCATCGAGGACTCGCGCGACGCCCGCCGTGCCGCCGATGTGATCGGTATCCCCTTCTACGTCTGGGACCTCGCGGAACGTTTCCGCGAGGACGTCGTCGAGGACTTCATCGCCGAATACGAGGCGGGACGCACCCCCAATCCGTGTCTGCGCTGCAACGAGAAGATCAAGTTCGCCGCGCTGCTCGACAAGGCGCTGGCCCTCGGCTTCGACGCGGTGTGCACCGGTCACTACGCCACTGTCGTCACCGGCGCGGACGGCGGCCGCGAGCTGCACCGCGCCAGCGATATGGCCAAGGACCAGTCGTACGTCCTCGGAGTGCTCGACGAGCGCCAGCTCGCCCATGCGCTGTTCCCGCTGGGCGACACCCTCACCACCAAGGACGAGATCCGCGCCGAGGCCGAGCGCCGGGGTCTGGCCGTGGCGAAGAAGCCGGACAGCCACGACATCTGCTTCATCGCCGACGGCGACACCCAGGGGTTCCTCGCCGACCGTCTGGGCCGGGCGGAGGGCGATATCGTCGACGAGTCCGGCGCCAGGCTGGGCACCCACGACGGCGCTTTCGGCTTCACCATCGGCCAGCGCAAGGGGCTGCGCATCGGGCATCCGGCGCCCGACGGCAAGCCGCGGTACGTCCTCGACATCTCGCCGGTCAACAACACCGTCACCGTCGGCCCCGCGGAGGCGCTGGACGTGACGGAGCTGACCGCGATCCGCCCGCGCTGGTGCGGCGCGGCCCCCGAGGGCCCCGGCGCGTACACGGCCCAGTTGCGCGCCCACGGCGGCGAGACCCCGGTGACGGCCGTCGCCGTCGACGGTGAGCTGCGGGTCGTCTTCGCCGAACCGGTCCGGGGCGTCGCCCCCGGCCAGGCGATCGTGCTGTACGACGGCACTCGCGTGGTCGGCTCGGCCACGATCTCCGCCACCCGCCGGACCGCCGCCTCCGCCTCAGCCGCCCCCGTCGGCTGAGGCACCCCGGCCCCGGGCGCCCTGAGACCGGGCCGGGCACACCGCCCGTGCCCGGCCCGGTCTCAGGGCGCGAAGAACGTCTCCAGGACGGGGGCGAGCACATAGGGCGACACCTCGTCCGTCTGCCCCGTCAGCGTCCGGTGGTGGCCCCGCGGCAGCGCATCGGCCACCAGCTTCGCCGCCTCGCGCACCGGCCCGGGGCTGGCGCCGCCGTCCGCGACCATCACCCGTACCGGCACCTGCTGCAGCAGACGGTGCGGCACCGAGCCGTCGCCCGTGACCGCGTCGTCGTACGGAAGGGTGTGCGCCACCGCCTCCAGCCCGGACCACAGCGGCGAGCTGCGCATCCGCGCCACCAACTGGTCCGGCGTCCCGGTCCTGCGCAGATGGAGTGCCAGCGCGGCCCCCGCCTGCCCCCGGGCCACCAGCTCCCGGGTGCGGGCCACATGCGCGCCCGGCGCACGCCCGGGTCGTACGGCCGGATCGTACGGCGGCTGGTACACCGACAGATGGGCCACGGGTACGCCCGCGGCCGCCGCCCGCAGGGCCAGCGCGCCCCCCGACGCCGTACCGTGCACCCTGGCCCTGCCGCCCGCCGCTTCGATCACGGCGGCCAGATCTTCGATCTCCCGCTCCACGGCGTATCCCGCACGGTCTTCGCTGCCGCCCCGC
The DNA here is from genome assembly GCF_003932715.1 of Streptomyces tsukubensis. NCBI lineage: Bacteria > Bacillati > Actinomycetota > Actinomycetes > Kitasatosporales > Streptomycetaceae > Streptomyces > Streptomyces tsukubensis. The sequence continues at coordinate 5,821,300 of NZ_CP020700.1, forward strand.
CCGCGCCGGTCGTAGGTGAGGACGGTGAAGCGCGCCGCCAGCAGTTCGGCCAGCGGCGCGTCGCTCGCCGCGGTCGCCAGGGCGCCGCCCACCAGTACCAGCGGGGGGCCGTCGCCGCGCCGCTCGTACGCGAGCAGTGTCCCGTCCGCCGACCGCGCCCGTTCGAGCGTCCGGATCGTCTTGTCCATGCGAGTGCTGACCGGGCGGCGGCGTCCGACTCATCGCTGCGCGGAAAGTTTTTCCACGTCTTCTTCGACGGGCCTCCACCGGCACCCGGTATCAAGGCATTTGTGCGTTCTGTGCCTGCAGGCCGGGATGCCGGGGGAGCAGGGGAAAGCCCTGCCGGGGCGTCCCGTACGGTGACGCCATGAGAATCTGCGTCTTCCTCTCCGCGGCCGATCTCGACGAGCGGTACACGCGTCCGGCCCGCGAGTTCGCCGAACTGCTCGGCAAGGGGGGCCACACCCTGGTGTGGGGCGGTTCCGAGAGCGGACTGATGAAGGTCGTCGCCGACGGTGTCCAGGAGACGGGCGGACGGCTCGTCGGGGTCTCGGTCGACTTCCTCGCCGCCACCGCGCGGGCCGGTGCCGATGAGATGGTGATCGCCCGGGATCTGGCCGAGCGGAAGGCGCTGCTGCTGGCGAAGGCCGACGCCGTGGTGGTCATGGTGGGCGGTACCGGAACCCTCGACGAGGCGACGGAGATTCTGGAGCTGAAGAAGCACGGCCGTCAGAACAAGCCGGTGGTGCTGCTGAACACCGCGGGCTTCTACGACGGGCTGAAGACCCAGTTCCACCGCATGGAGGCGGAGGGTTTCCTTCCGGTGCCCCTTGCCGATCTGGTGTTCTTCGCCGAGGAGCCGGTCTCCGCGCTCGCGTACCTGGAAGAGGCACTCGGCCACTGACCAGGAGGCGTACGGAACCGGCCGGTCCCATCGGGCGTACGGAACCGACCGTTCCGCCGGGTGTACGGAACCGGCCGCCGACGTCAGGGGTACGGAACCGGGCACGGGCGCCGGGTGTACGGAACCGGGCACGCGCGTCAGGTGTACGGAACCGGCCGGTCCCGTCGGCGCAGGCAGGCGCGTGGAGCCGCTCCGGCGCCGGTGGCCCGGCCCGTCCGCGGAGTGCGAGCATGACCGTCATGACCACGCACCTGATCACCGGGGCCGGCTCGGGCATCGGCGCCGCCGTCGCCCAGCGGCTCCACGACCGCGGCGACGAACTCGTCCTGCTGGCCCGCGACGCCGGGCGCGCCCGCGAGATCGCGGCCCGCTACCCCGGCGCCCGCACCCTTGTGGCCGATCTCTCCGACCCCGACCGCATCTCCTGGGCCCTGTCGCACCAGGAGGTGCCGGACCGGATCGACACCCTGCTGCATATCGCGGGCGTCGTCGACCTCGGCCCCGTCGGAGAACTCACCCCCAAGGCCTGGCACCACCAGCTCAACACCAATCTGATCGCCCCGGCCGAACTGACCAGGCAGTTCCTGCCGCAACTGCGCATCACGCAGGGGCACGTCGTCTTCGTGAACTCCGGCGCCGGGCTCAACGCGCACGCCGAGTGGGGCGCGTACGCCGCCTCCAAGCACGGACTGAAGGCCCTTGCCGACTCGCTGCGCGCCGAGGAGCACGGCAACGGCGTCCGGGTGACCTCCGTCTACCCCGGCCGCACCAGCAGCCCCATGCAGGCGAAGGTCCACTCCCAGGAGGGGCGGGAGTACGACCCCGACCGCTGGATCGCCCCGGAGTCGGTGGCCACCACGGTCCTGACCGCGATCGACCTGCCCCGGGACGCCGAGATCAACGATCTGACCGTCCGCCCCGGCCGCTGAACCACGACCGGGCCCCGCCCGCCCCGGCACCGGTCCGGGGCGGGCCCGGCCCGCGCGGGCACGTACCCTTCCGGGGTGAGTGAGAAGAGTTCCGGAGTCAGCGACCAGAGCGGCCTCCCCCGGGGTGCCGCCACCGGAGTGGGATCCCTGCCCGGCGGCGACGCCCGCGAGGCGGCGAAGACCGTCACCGGGTCCTTCGAGGACTTCCCCCATCTGCCCGAACTGCCCGCCCGCGGCCCCGGCGCCGACATGATCGGCCGGACCATCGGGCTGCTCGTCGAGATGTACGCCCATGTCGAGCCCAGTGGCTGGCGGGTCGGTGACCGTCCCGGCCGGGACACCCGGCGGGCCCGCTCCTGGCTGGGCGAGGACCTCGACGCCCTGGAGGAGTTCACCCAGGGGTACGAGGGGCCGCTCAAGGTGCAGGCCGTCGGCCCCTGGACGCTCGCCGCCGCGCTGGAACTCCGCAACGGCGAGTCCGCGCTCGGAGACCCCGGTGCCTGCCGCGATATCGCGGACTCCCTGGCCGAAGGGCTCCGCGGGCATCTGGCGGAGGTACGCCGCCGGATCCCGGGCGCTCGGGTCGTGCTCCAGCTCGACGAACCCTCCCTCACCGCCGTACTGCGCGGCCGGGTCCGTACCGCCAGCGGCTACCGCACCCACCGGGCCGTGGACCGGCAGCTCGTGGAGGCCGGCCTGCGCGAGGTGATCGGGGGGGAGTCCGTCGTGGTCCACTCCTGCGCCCCGGACGTCCCCGTGGCCCTGCTGCGCCGGGCCGGGGCCGCGGGTATTTCCCTGGACTTCGGGCTCCTCACCGAGCGTGACGAGGAGGCGATCGGGGAAGCCGTGGAAGGCGGTACGACACTCTTCGCGGGCGTCGTGCCCTCCACCGACACCGGATTGTCGGACCCGGCAGGTAGCGTCATGGGTGTCAGGACGCTGTGGCGCAGGTTGGGGCTGAATCCGGGGACGCTGAGCGATTCCGTGGTCATTACCCCGACCTGTGGTCTGGCGGGTGCCTCACCGGCGTACGCCCGGGCCGCGCTCGCCCACTGCGCCCGGGCCGCGCGTTCGCTCGCGGACCACCCTGAGTGACGAAACGGGGGTGCCGGGGGCGGTCGCGCGCAGCGTGACGGGTGACCGGCCAGAGCCGGCGAATCGGGAGGACACGACGGTGACGGGCATCGAGCGGACGCAGCAGCCCGCGGACGGCGGCGCAGAGGACGCCTCGCGGGAGGGTACGGCCCTGGCGGAGGTGCAGGAGGGCTCCGGCCTGCCCGCGCAGGCGCGCGAGGAGCATGCGCGGCTCGCCGGGGAGATCGACGAGCACCGCTTCCGGTACTACGTGAAGGACCAGCCCGTCGTCAGCGACGGGGAGTTCGACGCACTGATGCGGTCCCTGGAGGAGCTGGAGGAGCGGTATCCGGCGCTGCGGACCCCCGACTCGCCGTCCCAGAAGGTGGCCGGCGCCTATGAGACGGACCTGGCGAAGGTCGAACACCGGGAGCGGATGCTCTCCCTCGACAACGCCTTCGACGAGGAGGAGCTGGCGGCCTGGGCCGAGCGGATCGCCCGTGACGTCGGCACCCCCGACTTCCACTTCCTCTGCGAACTGAAGGTCGACGGGCTCGCCGTCAACCTGACGTACGAGAAGGGGAAGCTGGTCCGCGCGGCGACCCGCGGCGACGGCCGCGTCGGAGAGGACATCACGCCCAATATCCGCACCATCACCGATATCCCCGAGCGGCTCCGGGGGGACCGGGTCCCCGAGCTGGTGGAGATCCGCGGCGAGGTCTACTTCCCCATGGACGCCTTCGAGGAGCTGAACGCCCGCCGGGTCGCCGCCGGGGAGCAGCCGTACGCCAACCCCCGCAACTCCGCCTCCGGTTCGCTGCGGCAGAAGGACCCCCGGGTCACCGCGACCCTGCCGCTGCACATGGTGGTCCACGGGATCGGGGCCCGGGACGGCTTCACCATCGACTGCCTCTCCCACGCCTACGAACTGCTGCATGAGTGGGGCCTGCCGACCGCCCGTCACAACAAGGTCGTCGACTCCCTCGACGGCGTCCGCGAGTTCATCGCCCACTACGGCAAGAACCGCCACTCCATGGAGCACGAGATCGACGGGGTCGTCGTCAAGCTCGACGAGATCCCGCTCCAGGGACGGCTGGGCTCCACCTCGCGCGCCCCGCGCTGGGCCATCGCCTGGAAGTATCCGCCGGAGGAGGTCAACACCAAGCTCGTCAACATCCGCGTCGGAGTGGGCCGCACCGGGCGGGTCACGCCCTACGCCCAGGTCGAGCCGGTGAAGGTGGCCGGGTCCGAGGTCGAGTTCGCCACCCTCCACAACCAGGACGTGGTGCGGGCCAAGGGCGTCCTCATCGGCGACACGGTCGTGCTGCGCAAGGCCGGTGACGTCATCCCGGAGATCCTCGGCCCGGTCGCGGACCTCCGGGACGGCTCGGAGCGGGAGTTCGTGATGCCCGCCGAATGCCCCGAGTGCGGTACGGCGCTGCGCCCCATGAAGGAGGGCGACGTCGATCTGCGCTGCCCCAACGCCCGTTCCTGCCCGGCCCAGCTGCGCGAGCGGCTGTTCTACCTCGCGGGCCGCAAGGCCCTCGACATCGACCACTTCGGCTATGTGACGGCCGCCGCCCTCACCAGACCCCTGGAGCCGGCCGAGCCGCCGCTGAAGGACGAGGGCGATCTGTTCGGCCTCGGCGTCGAGCAGCTGCTGCCGATCGTGGCGTACGTCCTCGACCAGGACAGCGGTCTGCCCAAGCGGGACCCGAAGACGGGCGAGGAGAAGACCGCCACCGTCTTCGCCAACCAGCAGGGCGAGGCCAAGAAGAACACCCTGGCGCTGCTGGAGAGCATCGAGGCGGCCAAACAGCGGCCCCTCGCCCGGATCCTCACCGGACTGTCGATCCGCCACGTCGGTCCGGTCGCGGCGGAGGCGCTCGCCCGGGAGTTCCGGTCGATCGACCGCATCGAGCAGGCCGGCGAGGAGGAGCTGGCCGCCACCGAGGGCGTCGGGGCGATCATCGCGGCCTCCCTCAAGCAATGGTTCGCCGAGGAGTGGCACCAGGAGATCCTCCGCAAGTGGCGGGCGGCCGGGGTGCGGATGGAGGAGGAGGGCTCCGACGAGGAGCAGGGCCCGCGGCCCCTCGAAGGCCTGACCGTCGTCGTCACCGGAACCCTGGAGAACTACACCAGGGATGGCGCGAAAGAAGCCCTCCAGAGAATCGGCGCGAAAGTGACCGGATCCGTTTCCAAGAAGACGGCGTTCGTGGTGGTCGGGGAGAACCCCGGCTCCAAGTACGACAAGGCGATGCAGCTCAAGGTCCCCGTTCTGAACGAGGACGGCTTCGTCGTCCTCCTGGAGCAGGGGCCCGATGCGGCTCGTGAGGCGGCAGTGCCGCAGGAGGCGTGATACGGGGGGCGTGCCGGGGGCGCGCGCTGGGCGCCCGCCTCCGGACGCACCGGGCGCACCCGGTGGGAACAAGACGTTCCGTGCACCGCAGGAACGACCGGTAACAGTCACCCGTTCAGCGCATAGCAGATGGATAAGGGTGACCCGGTCGCATTCGGGCAAGAGCAGGAGAGCGCCGCTCGTCGGAGCCCGCCGCGCCCTACTGTTGAGACGTGCGCCTGTCGTGCACGGCCGAGTGATGGGATTTCAGTCGTCGTGGCATGAGAACGGATTCCACGGGAATCACCGGAACCATCGCGTAACGATCGGCACCGCCGGCTGTGAGAGGGACGGGAATGGAACCGACCGAGAGCGCCGCCCCGGTCCCGAGGCTGCGGGGGATCGCCGCCCTGGCGGGTGGTCCGGCGGGCCTGTCGCCCGGACTGCCCGCGGCCACCGTGGCCGGTGCCGGAATCGTCGTCTGCGCCGGGGTCTTCGCCGCCGTGCGGGACGGCCGGGCGCTCTTTCCCGGCTCCACCGCCGGCTGGTCCCTCGCCGTTCTCACCGGAATCGTCGTCGGCCATCTCGTCGCCCTCGGCCGCGACCGCTCCTGGGGCGGTACGGGCTCCGGCGCCGCACTCACCCTCGCCGTGCTCCTCCTCTACGGCTGGGTCCCCGCCGTACTGGTCAGCCTCGCCGTCGTCGGGCTGGTCGGCGCGGTCCGGCGCAACCGGCGGCGGCCCGGTCTGCTCCACGGCTGCGCCGATGTCCTCGGCGTCGGGGCCGCGGGGTTCGTCCTCGCCCTCCTCGGCCGTCAACCCAGCGTGGAAACCCCCTGGTCACCGCTTGACTGGGGGATCGGGGCCGCGGTGGAAGTGGTCCTCGCTGCCGCCGCCTATCTCGCCGTCACCCGGCTGCTGCTGTGGTACGCGCGGATCCCGCAGGTGCAGGGAGTGCCCACGGTCGCCAGGACGGCGCTGCTGCGTCAGGGCCTGCTGGCCGTCGCCCTGCTGGGCATCGCCCCCCTCGTCTGTGTGGTCGCCGTCTCCCGGCCCCTGCTGCTGCCGCTGTTCGCGGTGCCGCTGATCGCCCTGGACTCCGCGCTCCGGATCGCCCGGCTGCGGGCCGAGGAACAGCTCAGGGACCCGCTGACCGGCCTGCCGAACCGCCAGTGGCTGCTGGAGCGCACCTGGACCGCCCTGGAGGACGCGGAGAGCAACGGTTCCCGGGCCGCCCTCGTCCTGATCGACCTCGACCGCTTCCGCTCCGTCAACGACACCCTCGGCCATCTCGCCGGGGACCGGCTGCTGCTCCAGATAGCGCAGCGGCTCCGGCCCGCACTGCCCCGCGGGGCCGAGGCCGCCCGGCTCGGCGGCGACGAGTTCGCGGTGCTGCTGCCCGTGACGGACTCCATCACCAGCGCCCAGCGGGTCGCCCGGCAGCTCGCCGCCGAGCTGTCCTCCCCGCTCGACCTCGACGGGCTCACGCTCGTCCTGGAGGCGAGCGCCGGGGTCGCCGTCTTCCCCGACCACGCGCGGGACGCGGAAGGGCTGCTGCGCCGCGCCGACGTCGCGATGTACCAGGCCAAGCGGGACCGGACCGGTGTCGAGGTGTACGAGTCCAAGCGGGACAGCAACACGCCCGACCGGCTGGGGCTCCTCGGCGATCTGCGCCGGGCCCTGGACGCCCGCGAAGTGGAACTCCACTACCAGCCCAAGGTCCGCTTCGACGGCCATGTCGCCGGACTGGAGGCGCTGGTCCGCTGGGTCCATCCCGACCGGGGGCGGGTGCCGCCCGACGAGTTCATCGCGATTGCCGAGTCCTCCGGTCTGATGCCGCTCCTCACGGAGTACGTCCTCGACACCGCGCTCGCGCAGGTGGCCAAGTGGCGTGCCCAGGGGCTGAACGTCCCCGTCGCCGTCAACGTCTCGCCGCGCGACGTCCACACCCCCGGGTTCGCGGGTCTCGTCGCCGCGCGCCTCGCCTGCCACGGGGTGCCCGCAGGGGCGCTCCAGCTGGAGATAACGGAGCATGTGCTCCTGGAGGATCCCCAACGGGCCGCCGACACCCTCGCCGGGCTCACCGACCACGGGGTGCGGATGTCCCTCGACGATTTCGGCACCGGCTACTCCTCCCTGGTCCATCTGCGCCGGCTCCCGGTCAGCGAGCTGAAGATCGACCGCTCGTTCGTGGCCCGGCTCGCCGTCGACACCCAGGATGCGGAGATCGTCCGCTGCACCGTCGACCTCGCGCACTCCCTGGGGCTGCTCGTCGTCGCCGAGGGCGTCGAGGACGACGAGACCTGGGAGCGGCTGCGGGACCTGGGCTGTGACGCCGTACAGGGCTGGCTGGTGGCCGCTGCGATGCCGCCGCACGAGACGACGGCCTGGCTGCGGGCCCGCGGCGAGCGCGGCTGGCACCGCCAGCGCGATACCGCCGACCCGGCGCCCCCGCCACCCGCCCAGCCTCCCGCCGAGACCCCGGCGGCCGCGAACGCCGGCCGGCGCCCCGGTGAGCCCCTGACCCCGTAGACCCGCGCCGAGGCCATGGGCCCACCGGGCCGGCGGGCGCCCGCGCGGCCCTCGGCAGCCCGGGTGTGCCCCGGTGCCCGGCCGGGGAAACACCCGGGTCACGCGATGCTCGTCAAACCGTTTCGTGAGCATGGGGCGCCGCCCCATAGGATTGGGCCAAACACCCACACTCACCCTGATGAGGATCTCCGCATGCCTGGCATCACGCGCGAGGAGGTCGCCCACCTCGCCCGGCTGGCACGTCTGGAGTTGTCCGGCGAAGAACTCGACCACTTCGCAGGTCAGCTGGACGACATCATCGGCGCGGTAGCCCGTGTCGCCGAGGTCGCCGACCAGGACGTACCCCCGACCTCCCATCCGCTGCCGCTGACGAACGTCATGCGCGCGGACGAGGTCCGTCCGTCGCTCACGCCCGCGCAGGCGCTCTCCGGCGCCCCCGCCCAGGAGCAGCAGCGTTTCAAGGTGCCGCAGATCCTGGGGGAGGACTAAGAACGTCATGACGGACATCATCAAGCTCACCGCGGCCGAGATCGCCGCGAAGATCGCCTCCGGCGAACTGACGGCCGTCGAGGTCACCGAGGCCCATCTGGCCCGGATCGACGCGGTCGACGAGAAGGTCAACGCCTTTCTGCACGTGGACCGGGAGGGCGCGCTCGCCCAGGCCCGGGCGGTCGACGCCAAGCGCGCGGCCGGGGAGAAGCTCGGCCCCCTCGCGGGCGTCCCGCTGGCCCTGAAGGACATCTTCACCACCGAGGGCATCCCGACCACCGTCGGCTCCAAGATCCTCGAAGGCTGGATCCCGCCGTACGACGCCACCCTCACGCGCAAGCTGAAGGAAGCGGACGTCGTCATCCTCGGCAAGACGAACATGGACGAGTTCGCCATGGGCTCGTCGACCGAGAACAGCGCCTACGGCCCGACCGGCAACCCCTGGGACCTCACCCGGATCCCCGGCGGCTCCGGCGGCGGCTCCAGCGCCGCCCTCGCGGCCTACCAGGCCCCGCTGGCCATCGGCACGGACACCGGCGGTTCCATCCGCCAGCCCGCCGCCGTCACCGGCACGGTCGGCGTCAAGCCCACCTACGGCGGGGTCTCCCGCTACGGCATGGTCGCCTTCTCCTCCTCGCTGGACCAGGGCGGTCCCTGCGCCCGTACGGTGCTGGACGCGGCCCTGCTCCACGAGGTCATCGCGGGCCACGACCCGCTGGACTCCACCTCCATCGACGCCCCGGTGCCCCCGGTCGTCGAGGCCGCCCGCAACGGCAGCGTCGCGGGGATGCGCGTCGGCGTGGTCAAGCAGTTCCGCGGCGAGGGCTACCAGGCCGGGGTCGTCCAGCGCTTCGACGAGTCCGTCGCCCTCCTCAAGGAGCTGGGTGCCGAGATCGTCGAGCTGGACTGCCCCTCCTTCGACCTCGCCCTCTCGGCGTACTACCTGATCGCGCCGTCCGAGTGCTCCTCCAACCTGGCCCGCTTCGATGCCATGCGCTACGGACTGCGCGTCGGTGACGACGGGACGAAGTCGGCCGAAGAGGTCACCGCCCTGACCCGTGAGGCGGGCTTCGGCGACGAGGTCAAGCGCCGGATCATGCTCGGCACGTACGCCCTCAGCTCCGGCTACTACGACGCGTACTACGGCAGCGCCCAGAAGGTCCGCACCCTGATCACCCAGGACTTCGAGAAGGCGTTCGAGCAGGTCGACGTGATCGTCTCGCCGACCACGCCGACGACCGCGTTCCCGATCGGGGAGCGCGCCGACGACCCGATGGCCATGTACCTCGCGGATCTGTGCACCATTCCGACCAACCTGGCCGGGAACGCCGCGATGTCCCTGCCGTGCGGACTGGCCCCCGAGGACGGTCTGCCGGTCGGCCTCCAGATCATCGCCCCGGCGATGAAGGACGAGCGCCTCTACCAGGTCGGCGCCGCCGTCGAGGCCGCGTTCGTGGAAAGGTGGGGACACCCACTGCTGGAGGAGGCACCGTCGCTGTGAGCGCATTCAGTAAGGCCAAGGGCTTCAAGAAGTCGAAGGCGGGCACGTACCTGTCCATCGGCACCACGGCGTTCGGCGTGCTCGGCGTCGTCAAGCAGGTGCGGAGCGCCCGCGACGAGCACGACACGCTGCGCCTGGTGGACGCCGTGATCACCGGCGCCGCCATCGTCACCGGCATCGCCCTGCTGGTGCGCGAGCTGAAGCGCATCGGCGACGACGACGTCCTGCTGGGCTGAGAGGGAAAGTTTCTCCTGTGACCATCACCGAACTGGTCTCGTACGACGCGGCCCTCGCCGCGTTCGACCCCGTCATGGGCCTGGAGGTCCATGTCGAGCTCGGTACGAAGACCAAGATGTTCTGCGGCTGCTCGACCGAGCTCGGCGCCGAGCCCAATGCGCAGACCTGCCCCACCTGTCTCGGCCTGCCCGGCTCCCTCCCGGTCGTCAACGCGATCGGGGTCGAGTCGGCCATCAAGATCGGCCTCGCACTGAACTGCGAGATTGCCGAATGGTGCCGCTTCGCCCGGAAGAACTACTTCTATCCGGATATGCCGAAGAACTTCCAGACCTCGCAGTACGACGAGCCGATCGCCTTCAACGGCTATCTGGACGTCCAGCTGGAGGACGGCGAGGTCTTCCGCGTGGAGATCGAACGCGCCCATATGGAGGAGGACACCGGCAAGTCGACGCACGTCGGCGGGGCCACCGGCCGGATCCACGGCGCGTCCCACTCGCTGCTCGACTACAACCGGGCCGGCATCCCGCTCATCGAGATCGTCACCAAGCCGATCACCGGTGCCGGGGAGCGGGCCCCCGAGGTCGCCCGCGCGTACGTCGCGGAGCTGCGCGAGCTGATCCGCGCGCTCGGGGTCTCCGAGGCGCGCATGGAGATGGGCCAGATGCGCTGCGACGTCAACCTGTCGCTGATGCCCAAGGGCACCTCCGTCTTCGGCACCCGCTCGGAGACCAAGAACGTCAACTCGCTGCGCTCGGTCGAGCGGGCCGCCCGGTTCGAGATCCAGCGGCACGCCGCCGTACTGGAAGCGGGCGGGACGATCATCCAGGAGACCCGGCACTTCCACGAGGAGGACGGCTCCACCACCTCGGGCCGGGTGAAGGAGGAGGCGGAGGACTACCGCTACTTCCCCGAGCCCGATCTGGTGCCGGTCGCTCCGGCCCGGGAGTGGGTCGAGGAGCTGCGGGGCACCCTGCCCGAGCTGCCGCGGCTGCGCCGCAACCGGCTCCGTGAGGAGTGGGGTGTCTCCGAGCACGATATGCAGTCCATCCTGAACGCGGGCGCGGTCGAGCTGATCGTGGCCACGACGGACGCGGGCGCCCCCGCGGACCAGGCGCGCAAGTGGTGGATGGGCGAGCTCGCCCGGAACGCCAACGAGTCGGGCCGGGCCCTGGACGAGCTGCCGATCACCCCGGCGCAGGTCGCCCGGGTGGCCGCGCTGGTCGCCGCCGGTGACCTCAACGACAAGCTGGCGCGCCAGGTCATCGAGGGTGTCCTCGCGGGCGAGGGCGACCCGGACACGGTCGTCGAGAAGCGCGGTCTGAAGGTCGTCTCCGACGACGGCGCGCTCGGACAGGCCGTCGACGACGCCATCGCCGGAAACGCGGCGATCGCGGAGAAGATCCGCGGCGGCAAGGTGGCGGCGGTGGGCGCGCTGGTGGGCGCGGTCATGAAGGCCACCCGCGGCCAGGCGGACGCGGCCCGGGTCAAGGAGCTGATCCTCGACCGGCTCGGCGTGACCGAGGGCTGACGGGCGCTGCCGCGCCGGAGCGGGTTTTCTGCGGAGGAGAAGGGCGGTCCCCCTCCAGGGACCGCCCTTTCGCCTGCCGCTGGGCGAGCGGGGGTACGGCCCCGGGCCCCGCCCGCGGGCCCCGGGCCCGTGCCGGGCCTGGAGGCCCGCCGGGCCCATGCCTGCGCCGGGCCCCGGCCCGCGGGCCCGTGCCGAGCCCCGCTGGTGCCGGGCCCGGAGGCCCGCACCAAGCCCGCGGGCCCGTGCCCGTGCCGCGCCTGCCGGCCCCGGCCTGTCGGGTCCATGCCTGCGCACGGCCCTGCGGGCGCCGGGACCCGCAGGCCCGTGCCCGTGCCGGTACTTGCAGGCCCGTGCCTGCGCCGGGCCTGCCGGGTCCATGCCTGCGTACGGCCCTGTCGGCGCCGGGACCCGCAGGCCCGCAGGCCCGGTTCCGTGCCGTGACCAACTGGCCCGTGCTCGCGGACCCGCCGGGTCCGTGCCCGCGCCGGGATCCGCTGGCGCCATGCCCGCAGGCCCGCCGGGCCCAGCATGCGTCGGACCCGTCCGTGTCAGGTCTGTGGGCCCGCAGGCGTCCGGGCCCGTGGTGGACCGGTTCGCTCCCCACGCCCGCGGGCCGTCCCGGGCGGCCGGGTGCCGGGGCCGTACCGGCGCGGTGCCCGTCCCCTCCGTGAGACGGGGGCCGGTCCCGGGCGTGCCTCACCGGGCCTCCGGCCGCCTGCCCGTGCTGCCGCAGGCCCGCGGGCCCTGGGCGGCCGGGTGCCGGGGCTGTACCGGCGGCGGTGCCCCCTCGTGACGCGGACCTCGTGACGCGGACCCCGTGACGCGGAGCGTCAGGTGCGGACGCCCAGGCCCGGGAGGAGCAGTGTGCCGCGGTCGCGGCAGCTGGCGTCGCGGACCCGGAGCTGGGACGGGGCCGAAGTGCCGCGGGCGTACAGCTCGGCGAGGACGGTCCGCGCCGCCTCGGCGGTATGAGGGCGGTCCGGATCGGGGAACTCCGCCTGCCACCAGCCCCGGTCGTGCGAGTGCCAGCCGCGGGAGCGCATCAGGTCACCGCGCTCCGGGGAGTCCCCGCCGTCCCGGTCGTCGACGGAGACCAGCAGGCCGTCCCCGCGGGCGTACGAGAGATGGAAACGGCGGCCCCGGTCCGCCGAACTGGTCAGCGTGAACGCGGCCCAGTCGTCGCCCACCTGCACCGGGAGCTGCTCCACCCAGGCAGCGAGCAGCAGTTCCAGGGCGCTCGCGAAGTGGTCGAGCCCGGCCACCGGCCGCCCGGTCGGATAGTCCGCCGGGGGCTCCCCGGGGCCGCTGCGGTCCAGACGCCACAGATACGGCAGCAGCCCGACGTCGTGCGGTTCGGCCGGGGACCAGGCGCCGCCCCAGTCGAACGAGCGCCGCTCGGCCGCTTCCAGCAGATCGGTGTCGTGGACGGAGAGCAGGGCCCAGGTCCCCGCCCCGCTCAGCAGCACCGTCCGCCGGGGGTCGCGCCAGCGGATGTCGGGCCCGCGCGCCGAACCCCCGTGGAGCGTCGGCTCACCGGTCCGGGCCACGATCGCCCCGTACACCGCGCCGAAGGCCTCCCGGCGGTCCCGGAGCGATGCACCCGGCTCGAAGGAGAGCACCGGCACCGGATCGCGGCCGATGAAGTCCCCGGGCGTCTCGTGCAGCGCACGGGCGAACGCGGCGGCCGTGCCCGGGTCCCGGATCAGCTGGTTGCCCCCCGTGGTCTCCATACCACCCATCGTGCCAGTCGCCGCCGACAGCGGCGCCGCCGCGCCCCGGTCCAACGGCCACCGCGCGCCCCGCCGTTCGCCCCCGGGGCCGACGGGCATCGGGTCCGTACCCGATGAACCGCGGCCGCGGAGGGACCCGGGAAGGGCGCCGGGGCAGCCGACGCTGTGAGGAAGCCCACGAAAAGTGCCCCAAAGGGGCAAACGATCACGTTTGGCTGGCAGAGTGCCCTCAAGGGCAGGGCCCGTTGCCCCGCCCGGACTTCTGTGAGCTTCTTCGCGTTCTTTGCGGGCTGTTCCCTCTCCCGGCCAAAGATCCACGAACCACCAGGGAGCACGTCCGTTGGCAGCCATCGCCCGGTGGTGCATCACGCACCGTCTCGCCGCCGTCCTCCTGTGGCTCGCCGCCTTCGCGGGCGTCGCCGCGGCCGCCGCCGTCGCCGGAACCGCGTACTCCACCGACTACGACGTCCCCGGCACCGAATCGAGCCGGGCCGTCGCGCTCGTCGAGGAGGGCTTCCCGGGCCCGACCGGCGAGGGCGACACCGTCGTCTGGCACAGCGAACGCGGCAGTGTCCGCGCCCCCGCCGTCCGGGAGCGGATGTCCGGTCTGCTCGACGAGGTCTCCGCCCTCGACGGTGTGGCCGCCGTCAACAGCCCGTACGCCGCCGACGGAGCGGACCGGATCAGCCCCGACGGCCGTACCGCCTACGCCGGGATCGTCTTCGACCGGCCCGCGGGCGACCTGCCCCGCTCCCAGATCACCCAGGTGCTGAAGGCCGCCGAAGCCGCGTCGGGGGACGGCCTCCGGGTCGAGGTCGGCGGCCCCGCCGCCGGGCTCACCGAATCGTCCCCCGGGCATCTGGCGGAGGCCGTCGGCGTGGCCGTCGCCGCGGTGGTGCTCTTCCTCGCCTTCGGCTCCCTCGCCGCCAGCCTGCTGCCCATAGCCACCGCGCTGGTGTCGGTGGGCACGGCGTACGCGGGCATCGTCCTGCTCGGCCATGTCATGACGGTGGCCGATTTCGCCCCCATGCTGGGCATGCTCATCGGTCTGGGCGTCGGCATCGACTACGCCCTCTTCATCGTCACCCGCCACCGCAGGGGACTGCGGTCCGGACTGCCCGTCGCCGAGGCGGCGCGGAATGCCGTCGCCACCACCGGCCGGGCCGTCGTCTTCGCCGGGGCGACCGTCTGCATAGCCCTCCTCGGCATGCTGATACTCCGGCTGGGCTTCCTCAACGGCGTCGCGATAGCCGCCGCGCTCACCGTCGTCCTGACGGTGGCCGCCTCCGTGACCCTGCTGCCCGCCCTGCTGTCGTACATCGGTCCCCGGGCCCTGAGCGGACGCGAACGGCGGCAGCTGGCCGAGCACGGTCCGCGCCCGGAGCTGCCCACCGGCTTCGCGGCCCGCTGGGCGGTCTTCGTGGAGCGCCGCCCGAAGCTGCTGGGGGTGGTGGCGCTCGTGGTGATGGCCGTACTGGCCCTGCCCGCGTTCTCCCTCCACCTCGGCACCTCCGACCAGGGCAACAACCCGGCGTCCTCGACCACCCGCCAGGCCTACGACCTGCTGGCACACGGCGGCCCCGGCCAGGGCGGGGGCGGCGGCTTCGGGCCCGGGGTCAACGGCCCGCTGACCCTGGTCGCCCGGATCGACGGCGGCGCCGACCGGGCGGCCATGGACCGGCTCCCGGAGGCGCTGCGTGGCGCGCAGGGCGTGGCGTCGGCGGGCCCGGTCGTGTACAGCGGGAACGGCGGTACGGCGGTCCTCACCGTCGTCCCCGACTCGCCCCCGCAGTCGAAGGCCACCAGCGAACTGGTCGACCGGCTCCGCACGGACCTGCTGCCCCGGGCGACCGCAGGAACGTCCCTGTCCGTCCTGGTCGGCGGGGTGACCGCCGGATACGACGACTTCGCCGAGGTCATCGTCGGCAAACTGCCGCTCTTCGTGGGCGCGGTCGTCGCCTTCGGCTGTCTGCTGCTGCTCCTCGCCTTCCGGTCCGTCGGGATCCCGCTGAAGGCGGCCGCGATGAACGTGGCGGCCGTCGCCTCGTCCTTCGGCGTGGTCGTGGCGGTCTTCCAGTGGGGCTGGGGCAGTGAACTGCTGGGGCTCGGCCGGGCCGGACCCATCGAACCCTTCCTGCCCGTGATCATGGTTTCGGTGCTCTTCGGCCTCTCCATGGACTACCAGGTCTTCCTGGTCAGCCGGATGTACGAGGAGTGGCTGGAGACCGGCGACAACCGGCGGGCGGTACGGGTCGGGCTCGCCGAGACCGGCCGGGTCATCAACTCGGCCGCGGTGATCATGATCTCGGTCTTCCTCGCCTTCGTCCTCAGCGGCGACCGGGTGATCGCCATGTTCGGCATCGCGCTCGCCGTCGCGGTCGCGCTGGACGCCTTCGTCCTGCGGACCCTGCTGGTGCCCGCGCTGATGCACCTGCTCGGCGGCGCGAACTGGTGGCTGCCCGGGTGGCTCGACCGCGCACTGCCCCGGATCACTATTGAGGGGCCGGATCTGCGCCGCCGTGCGAAGATCCCCGGGCAGCCGGACGTGCGGGCCGGAGCGGGGCGGCAGCCTGCCCACCCGGCTTCCGGCGCGCACGCGGGCGGCCCGTACGACGTACCACGAGGGAACGGATGATCATGTTTGCGATACCCCTTCAGGCCCGGGAGGGCGAGACGGCCGAGCTGCGGCCCCTGGAGCCGTGGCAGGCCGAGGAGTTCCTCGCCCACGTCGACCGGGGACGGGACTTCATCGGCCGGTACATCGGCTTCGCGGACGCCGCCGGGGACCTGGCGGGCGCCCGGACGCTGCTCCAGCGGTACGCGGACCGGCAGGCGGCCGACGGCGGCCGGATCTTCGGCATCTGGCTGGACGGGACCCTCGTCGGCGGGGTGCTCTTCGTCTCCCTCGACAGCGGTACGGGCACCTGCGAGGCCGGCTGCTGGCTGGAGCCCGCGGCCGTCGGGCGGGGGCTGGTGACCCAGGCCGCGCGGATCCTCGTCGACTGGGCCGTCGACGTGCGCGGTATCCACCGCGTCGAATGGGTCGCCGCGTCCGTGAACACGGCCAGCGTGAACGTCGCCCGGCGGCTGGGGATGCAGCGGGACGGCGTGCTCCGCGAGTCCTTCGTCCACCGCGGCGAGCGGTACGACATGGAGGTGTGGTCGGTGCTCGCGCCGGAGTGGCGCGAACTGCGCGCCGCGAAGGCGACGGCGGAGGGCTGAGCGGGGCCGTCCCCGTAAACCCGGTGGAGGGGCGGCCGGGCCGGTGCTGCAATGGGCGGATGACGCGTACCGCCCCCGCAGACAACACAGACAACACAGACAACACAGGCGGCACGGAAGACACAGACAGCGCAGACAACACAGGCAACGCAGACCCCGCCGGTCATCGCGCTGATGAGGCCGATGACGCCGATCATGCCGCCGGGGAACCCGGTCCGGCCGCCCTGCTCGACCTCTTCGACCGCCGGCTGCGCCGGGACGCCGTCGACGACACTCCGGGCTGCCGGATCGAACGTGTCGGGGAGGTCGTACGCCGGACCGGGCCCGACTGGAACGGCGTCCTGTGGTCGGCGCTCGACGAGAACACCGCCGACGCGGCGATCGCCGACGCGGCCGCCCACTTCGATGCCCTCGGAGTGGAAGCCGAGTGGAAGCTCTACTCCCACGACCGGCCCGCCGACCTCGCGGACCGGCTGCTCGCCGCGGGCTTCGTCCCGGAGGAAGAGGAGACCCTCATGGTCGCGGCCGTCGCCGGGCAGCCCCGGGAGGCCGTTCTGCCCGACGGCGTACGCCTCGTCGATGTCACCGACCCCGGGGGCGTGGAGCTGATGGACCGCGTCCACCGGGCCGCCTTCGGCGGGTCCTGGGACGGGATGCGCGAGCAGCTCCTGGGGCAACTGGGACGGGACACCACGGTGATGACGCTGGTGCTCGCCGGGGACGTACCCGTCTGTGCGGCCCGGATGGACCTGCACCCCGGCACCGGCTTTGCGAGCCTGTGGGGCGGCGGCACCCACCCCGACTGGCGCGGCCGGGGTATCTACCGCGCCGTCGTCGCCCACCGCGCCGGGACCGCCGCGGCCCGGGGCTACCGGTGGCTCCAGGTCGACGCGGGCCCGCAGAGCCGCCCGATCCTCGAACGCCTGGGCTTCCGGGCGCTGTCCACCACCACGCCGTATCTCCGCCCGGCGCCCCCTGCCCGGGCGGCCGCCACCGGGTCCCCGGCCGCAGACTGATACGACCCGAGAAGACCTGAGGAGCGCTGAGGGGTGCTTCTGAGGGGGTGCTTAGGGCCGGGACCCCCTCGGCCCGGGGCGGTCAGGGCCCTTCTAAGGCGTACGGCGCCCGGGGATACCGCAGTCGCCCGATGCGGCGGCACCGGCTGGGACCGGAGAGTAGTGGCACGGCGGAAAACCGCCGGAACCACCACCCGCAGAGGGAGCACCCCGTGTCCGATTACCTCTTCCACACCCACCCCGCCCTCCAGGCATCGGCGCTGCACCGCCAGGAGCTGATCCGCCGGGCCGAAGAGCACCGCCTCGCCCGGCGCGCCCGCCGCGCGGCCAGACAGGCTGCCAAGGACGAGGAGGGCCGGGTGACAGCGGCCGCCCGATTCACCGTCGCCGCCTGAGCAGCCGTCCGGTGACCGGGCGCAACTCCACCCCCGGTGGGCTGTCCACAGGGCAGCCCACCAGGGGTGTCTCCGTATCGGACGACTGTGCGATGCTCGGCGGCGTGGAGACCAGGTACGTCAGTCCGGTGTTCGTAGGCCGCGCCGGTGAGTTCTCGCTGCTCACCGGCGCGCTGAGCCGTGCCGCTGGGGAGGGCGGCGGGCCGCCCGGCGGGGATCCGCAGGCCCTGCTCGTCGGCGGTGAGGCGGGCGTCGGCAAGACCCGGCTCGTCGAGGAGCTGTGGGGGGAGGCCTGCCGCAGGGGAGCGGCCGTCGCCGTCGGTGGCTGTATCGAGATCGGCGCCGACGGACTGCCGTTCGCCCCCTTCTCGGCCGCGCTGCGCTCCCTGCGCAGGCTGATGCCCGAGGAGATGGCTGCCGCGGCCGCAGGCCATGAACAGGAGCTGGCCCGGCTGCTGCCCGAGCTGGGAGGGGCCCCGCGCGGCGAGGGCGGCCGTCACGGCGACGAGGAGCTGGCCCGGCTGTTCGAGCTGACGACCCGGCTGCTGGAGCGGATCTCCGCGGAGCGCACGGTCGTCCTCGTTCTGGAAGATCTGCACTGGGCGGATGCGTCGACCCGCCATCTGATCACCTATCTCACCCGCACGCTGCGCCGGGGCAGGCTCCTCTTCCTGGTGACGTACCGCTCCGACGACATCCACCGCCGCCACCCCCTGCGGCCGTTCCTCGCGGAGCTGGAGCGGACCCGGACGGTGCAGCGCATCGAGCTCACCCGGTTCAACCGGGCGGAGGTACGGCGCCAGCTCATCGGGATACTCGCCGCGGAGCCCGAGCCCACGATGGTGGACAGCATCTTCGAACGCTCCGACGGCAATGCCTTCTTCGTCGAGGAGCTGGCCCGCAGCCTGGCCCAGGGCAGCCCCTGCGGACTGCCCGACTCCCTCCGCGACATCCTGCTGGTCCGGGTCGAGGCGCTGCCCGAGCGCGCCCAGCGGGTGGTGCGGATCCTCGCCGAAGGCGGCTCCACCGTGGAGTACGGACTGCTGCTCGCCGTCGCCGGACTTCCCGAGGACGATCTGATCGAGGCGCTGCGGGCCGGCGTCGAGGCCCGTATCCTCCAGCCCACGGCCGACGGCACGGGATACCGCTTCCGGCACTCCCTGGCCCGGGAGGCCGTCAGCGACGATCTGCTGCCGCCGGAGCGCTCCCGGCTCAACCGGGCCTACGCCCAGGCCCTGGAGGCCGATCCGGCGCTGGTCCCGGAGGAGGAGCGGGCCATGCGGCTCGCCGGATACTGGTACCACGCGCACGATGCGGCGAAGGCCCTGCCCGCCGTGCTCGGCGCGGCCGTCGAGGCCCGTCGCCGCCACGCCTACTCGGAGCAGCTGTGGCTGCTGGAGCGGGCGATGGAGCTGTGGGACACCGTGCCCGACGGCATCCGGGACGAACTGCGCCCCATGGACTACGCGGAGGCGTATCCGCCGTGCGGCTGCGACCCCGAGAGCAAACCCCTGCGCTTCCTCGATCTGATCGCGGAGGCGACCGTTGCGGGGACGCTCAGCCGGGACCGTGAGCGGGCGCTGAAGATCGCCCGGCGGGGCCAGCGGCTGGCGCTCGGCGAGGGCGATCCGCTGCGCGCCGCGTGGTTCTGTATCCAGCGGGCGAAACTGGTGTCGGTGCTCGGCCGCGGCGACGGCCACCCGGAGCTGACCGAGGCCCAGGAACTGGTGCGCGGGCTGCCGCCGTCGGTGGTGCACGCCCAGGTCCTCACGGCGGTCGCCCACTGGTGCCGGGCGCACGCCCCCGGGCACGACGGCCTCGCCACCGCCGAACGGGCTGTGGAGTACGCACGGATGGTCGGTGACGAGGAGACCGAGCTGTCGGCCCGGCTCTCTCTCGGCGGCTTCCTCGCCGACGCCGGGCATATCGAGGAGGGCCTCGCCGAGATGTACGCGGTCAAGGACCGTGCCCTGGAGCTCGGCCTCCCCCATCTCATCGCCGGCAGCCATGCGAACCTGCCGCACACCCTGGAGAGCGTCGGGCGCTCCCAGGCCGCCGTGGCCCTGCTGAAGGAGGGCCTGGAGGTGGCCTCCCGCCACGGGCTGCTCGGCACCGAGGCCTGGGTACTGGTCAATCTCGCCGAGTCCTACTACACCCTGGGCCGCTGGGACGAGGTCCGTACCGCCGCCGAACGGGCCCTGGAGGTCGGCAACGGTCCCAAGCCCCGGGGCTGGGCCGCCTTCGTCCTCGCCCTGCTGGAACTGGGCCGCGGGGACATCGCCTCCGCGTCCCGGTGGATTCAGGAGGCCAGGTCCCACTTCGGTACCGAGGGCCCCACCCCGCAGAGCGGCCTCGGGATCGACACGGTCGCGATCGGGGTCGCCGCGGCGGAGGCCCGGATCGCCGACGCCCGGGCGCTCTTCTCCGCCGTCCCCGCGCAAGGTTTCGCGCCGGGCTCCTACCGCTACGCCTGGCCGCTGCTGCGGGCCGTGGCCACGATGGAGGCCGACGCCCGCGGGCTGCCCGCCGCCGAGGAAGGCCGGGAGGAGAGCCTCGACCGGATCGACGCTCTGGCCCGGGGGCTCGCCGCCACCGTCCCCCTCTGGATGGGCCATGAGCGCTGGGTCCGCGCCGAAGCGCGCCGCGCCCGGGGCGAGGACACCCCCGAGGACTGGGAGGAGGCGGGCACGGCCTTCGAGGAGGCCGGCTTCCCCTACGGGCTGGCGATGGTCCGCCACCGCTGGGCCGAGGCCCTGCTGCCCGCGGACCGCGACCGGGCCGCGCAACTGCTGCGCGCCGCCGCCCGCACGGCCGCCGAGCTCGGGGCGCGCCCGCTCACCGAGGACATCGCCCTGCTCGCCCAGCGCGCCCGGATCGGTCTCTCCCCGGAGCAGCCCACCGGGTCGCCGGGCGCCGATCCCGCCCCCGGGGCGCTGCTGGGACTCACACCCCGCGAGGAGGACGTCCTCCGGCTGGTCGCCGCGGGCCGCAGCAACCGCCAGATCGCCGAGGCGCTCTACATCTCCCCGAAGACGGCGAGTGTCCATGTCTCCAACATCCTGGGGAAGCTGGGCGTCTCGGGCCGCGGCGAAGCGGCCGCGGTGGCCCACCGACTCCGCCTCTTCCCACCGGAGCCGGAGCCGGAGCCTGAGCCGGTACCGGCAGTCGGCTGACCCACCCCGGGGCAGCGGTCCGCGGAGGAAGCCGGTCCGGCCGCGGGGGACTCCGGAGTCGGCCCGGCCCCCCGGCCACGGACGTCTCCCGGCGGTCGCTTCAGCGGGGCGACGGCGGGCGCTGACCGTCCGGGCGGGGGCTGCCGGGGCTGCCGGGCTCTGCCGCGGCCGGTGCCGCCCCGTCCGACGCTGTGCCGGGGAGACGTACGGTCACCCTGCCGGAGGCCAGGTCTATCGGACCGCGCGCGGGGTCCGCGGCACCCACGTCGACCCGGGTCAGCTCCAGTCTCTTCTGCTCGTCGTCGGTGTGCTTTCTCCCGGGCGCGAAGATCTGGTCGAGGATATTGAGCACGGTCGGTCCGTCCTTCCCTTTCCCGTCCCTTGCCTGTTCCGGCGGGCCCCTGCCCCGCACCGACCGGTGTCAGCGCACCTCCAGTCTCAGCACGCGATCGTCCCCCGACTTCGGTGAACCCCGGCCGTCCGTCTCACTGGTGATCAGCATCAGCTGGGCGCCGCCCGTCGCCAGAACGGTGCGCAGCCGGCCGTACTTCTCTTCGAAGAACGGCTGGGGGTCGGCGGAGGGTTCCGCTCCGGCGAGGGGGATGCGCCAGAGCCGTTCACCCCGGAGCCCGGCCATCCAGAGCGAACCCCGGGCGTAGGCGAGACCGCTCGGAGACGCCTCGTCCGTCTTCCACTGGGCGGCCGGGTCGACGAACGCCGGATCACCGGCCTTGCCTTCGACCTTCGGCCAGCCGTAGTTCTTCCCCGGCCGGATCAGATTCAGCTCGTCCCAGGTGTTCTGCCCGAATTCGGAGGCCCAGAGCCGTTTGCCGTCGTCCCAGGCCAGGCCCTGCACATTGCGGTGGCCCAGCGAGTAGACCAGCGACCCGGGGGTCGGATTGCCGGGGGCGGGCCGCCCGTCGGGAGTCATCCGCAGAATCTTGCCGCCCAGGGACTTCGGATCCTGGGCCAGCCCCGTCTCCCCGACCTCGCCCGTGCCCGCGTACAGCATCTTGTCCGGGCCGAAGGCGATCCGGCCGCCGTTGTGCACGACGCCCTTGGGGATGTCCCGCAGGATGGTGTCGGGGGCGTCGAGCTGCTGGCCCGCAGGTCTGCGCTCGTCGTACCGCAGACGGGCGATGCGATTGTCGGATTCGGTGGTGAAGTAGGCGTAGACCCGGCGGTCGGCGGCGAAGGAGGGCGAGAGCGCCAGCCCGAGCAGTCCGCCCTCGCCGCTGGCCGCGACACCGGGCACCTTACCGATCTCGGTCACCTTCCCCGTCTCCACGTCGACCCGGCCGATCGTCCCCTCGTCGCGCGAGGCGACCAGCAGATCGCCGTCGGGCAGCGCGACCGCGCCCCACGGCGACTTCAGCCCCGTCGTGACCGTCGCCACCACGGTCGCCGCCCCCTTGGCAGGGGGTGCCGGGGGCCCGGACGGCGAGGCGCTCGCGGCCGCACCCGGCGACGAGGCGCCCGGGGGTCCGGTCGTGTCCCTCGGGCCGTCCACCGGAATGCCGCCCGAGGAGGAGCACGCGGTGCCCGCCAGCAGTACGGCTGAGGCCAGCACGGCCCTCACACCAGCACGTCGCACGATTCCGATCCCTTCGACGGGCTCCAGCGGAGCGGGGGTATCTACCTTTCCTACACCGCCCGCGCCTCAGGGGTTCCCGATCTTCGCCCCCTCTTTTCTTCACGACCCCGACCGGCCCCGGCTGCCCCCGGCCACCCCTGCCCCTCCCCGACCACCGCTGCCTCTCCCCGGCCACCCCTGCCCCGCCTCGGCCGCTCCGTCGACTGCCCCGGGCCCGCCTCCCCGCACCCTCCCGGATCAGTCCCAGGACCCCAGGGCCGCCGGCAGCCCCCGGATCTCCGCCTCGTCGCGTTCCGTGAGCCGTACCCCCACCGCACCGGCGTTCTCCAGCGCCCACCGCTCCCGCTTCGCCCCCGGTACGGGCACCACGTGCCGCCCCCGCGCCAGCACCCACGCCAGAGCCACCTGCGCCGGAGTCGCCCCCGGCCCATGCCGTCCGGCTATCCGCCGCAGCCCGGCCACCAGCGGCTGGTTCGCCGCCATCATCTCCGCCGTGAACCGCGGGTGGCGGGCCCGCGGATCGTCCGGCTCGAAGCCGCCGCCCGGCGTGAGCGTGCCCGTCAGATAACCGCTGCCCAGCGGTCGCGCGGCCAGAAAACCCACGCCGCGCGTCTCGCACCACGGCAGCAGCTTCACCAGCGCCTCCGGCGACCAGACCGACAGCTCCGCCTGGACCGCGCCGACCGGGAACACCTGCTGGAGCCGTTCCAGCAGCCGGATCGTCGCCTCGTACGGATCACCGGGCACGGCACCGCGCCGGGGCCCGTGCGCCGCCCGTGCGTCCGCCGCGCACAACCCGAGCGCCCGCACCTTCCCGGCGGTCACCAGCTCCGCCATCGCACCCCAGGTCTCGTCGACCGGCACCTCCGGATCGGGCCGGTGCAGTTGGTACAGGTCGATCACATCGGTCTGGAGCCGCCGCAGCGACGCGTCACAGGCCCTGCGGACATACCCGGGACGCCCATTGGCCACCACATGCCCGTCGCCGACCAGCAGCCCGACCTTGGTCGACACAAAAGCATCCGCCCGGCGCTCTTTCAGGGCCCGGCCGATCAACAGCTCATTGGTGAACGGGCCGTACATATCGGCCGTGTCCAGCAGGGTGGAACCCGCGTCCAGTGCCGTGTGAACCGTCCGTACGGACTGGTCCCCGCGCCGCTGCGAGGCGGTGTACGCCCAGCTCATCGGCATACACCCCAACCCCACCGCACCCACCCGCAACGCCGCCGCGCCGATCGTCCTGCGCTCCACCCGCCCGTGCCCTCCGCTTCCCCTCGTCCGCCGCCGGACGCCCACCAAACTAACCAACTCCCTTGCCGGGCCTCCGCGCGCCGTCCCGGACCGGCCGCCCGGCGGCCGGATCCCGGCCCCGGCAGCGCGCCCCGCACCACCCCGAAGAACCCCCGGGGCGCCGGCCACCACAGGGCGGGTTCCACCGCGGACGGCAGCGCGAGCGCGCGTGCCGGGCCCCGGCCGGTCCCACGTGATCGGCCGGACACGTCCTAACCTCGTGACCATGACTGCTGATGTGTGGCTGCCCATACCTGCCGACGAGATCGACGGCCTGCCGCCCACCGGATCCTCCGGCCTCGTCTACCGCCACTGGGACGGCGAACAGGACTATCCGGCGGACCCAGCCGACTGTGTCTTCTACACGGTCCCCTATATGAGCGGGACGGAGACCGCGGTCCTGCCGATGCCCGCGATGTCGTCCGTCAAGGTGGTCCAGACACTCTCCGCAGGGACCGACCATGTCGAGCCGGGGCTCGGAAGCCTTCCCTCCGGCGTACGCCTCTGCAACGCCCGCGGGGTGCACGAGGCGTCCACGGCGGAGCTGGCGCTCGGCCTGACCCTGGCGTCCCTGCGCGGTATCCCCGGCTTCGTCCGGGGCCAGGACACCCAGGAATGGCGGGCGGGCTTCTATCCGGCACTCGCGGATCGCACCGTGATGATCATCGGCTACGGGTCCATCGGCGCGGCGATCGAAGACCGGCTCGCGCCCTTCGAATGCGCGCGGATCCTGCGCATTGCGCGCTCCGCCCGCACCTCCGCGCGCGGTCCGGTGCGCCCGTTCACCGATGCGGCCGCCCTGCTGCCCGAAGCCGATGTGGTGATCCTCTCCACCCCGTTGAACGAGCGGACGAAGGGGCTGGTGGACGCCGCCTTCCTGGCCCGGATGAAGGACGGCGCGCTGCTGGTGAACGTCGCCCGCGGCCGGGTGGTCGACACCGAAGCCCTGCTGGCCGAGGTACGGAGCGGACGGCTCACCGCCGCACTCGACGTCACCGACCCCGAACCGCTGCCGCCGGGCCATCCGCTGTGGCAGGCGCCGGGCGTGCTGATCAGCCCTCATGTCGGCGGATCCACCTCGGCGTTCCTGCCCCGGGCCAAGAAGCTGCTGGCCGCTCAGCTGACTCGGTTCGCGGCCGGTGAACCGCTCGACAACGTCGTTCTCACCCTCTGAAAGCCCGCCGGAACTCACCCGGAACTCTCCCGGGAATCGCCGAAATCGCCGAAATCGCCGTCCCGGCGGCGTCCCACCGTCCCCGGCCCCCCGGCCGGGGACCCCTCCGACCGGTGATAACCCGCCACCCCCATCCGGCCCGCCCCCGCCGTACTTGACGTCACAGCCGGAAACACTGCGAAGTCATCCGATCGCTCCGCGCGTCCTCACCCTCGTATGCAGTCACTGAGAGTAGAGGCGCTATGTCCCTGAGTGACGATCCTGGTGTAAAGTCCCGACTTGGGGGCCGCACCCGCATGGGGTGGTGCAGCGTGACGGCCCGACTGCCGAACGGATTTCGAGGGGGGCGACGGGCGATGTACGGCCAATGGCGACGGACCACGGATCCAGCACGGCGGGGGCGCCGGCGACGACCTTCGGCAAACGGCCCCGCACACCTCCCGGCTCCGGTGCCGGTTCAGCTGCCGGTGCCCGTCCCGGGAGTGGGCCGGTGACCGCCGGGGAGGCGGTGGCGGCCCCCCGGACGGGCCCCGTCGCGGGCGGTGTCGCCGCCCCCCTCCTCCTCGCCGTCGTCTGCGCCGGATACGCGGTCGGCGCGGTCCTCGGCTGGGGCTCCCGGGAACTGGCCCTGTTCATGGGCGATTTCGGACTGAGCGCCGCCGCGCTGGTCGCCGCGGTCTCCTGCTTCTGTTACGCACGCCGGCTGCCGTCCCGGCTCCGCCCGGCCTGGCTGCTGTTCGCGCTCTCCTCCCTCATGGCGGCGATCGGGAACGGCGTCTGGGGCTGGTACGAGGTGGTCCTGGACCGGCCGGTGCCCAGCCCGTCCGCCGCCGACGTGTTCTTCCTCTGCTTTGCGCCGCCCGCGATCGTCGGCCTGCTCGTCCTGGCCAAACGGCCGGTCACCCGGGCCGGCTGGTTCTGTCTCGCGCTCGACGCCTGGCTCATCGGCGGCTCCCTGCTCACCATCTCCTGGAGCCTGGCCCTCGCCCACACGGCACACGCCCAGGGGCAGAGCGTGGCACCCGCCGCGCTCGCCCTCGCCTATCCGATGCTGGACATCGTCCTCGTCAGCATGGTCCTGGCCCTGCACTTCCGGCGCTCCGGCGGCAACCGCTCCGCGGTCAACACCGCCGTCGCCGCCTTCGCCCTGACCGTCGTCTCCGACGCGCTGTTCACCTCACCGCTGCTCCGTGAGACCTACCGTTCGGGCCAGCTGCTGGACGCCGGCTGGTTCGCCGGTTCGCTGCTGCTCGCGTACGCGCCCTGGGGCGTGCGCAGACCGGCTGAGCCGCCGCGCCCGCCGCGCGGCCCGCTCCAGTCGACCCGGCCGGTCGCGGGCTCGCTGTCCGCGCTGACGCCCTATCTCGCCGCCGCCGTGTGCACACTGGGAATCCTCTACCACGTCGTCGAGGAGCGCCGGGTCGACCGGGTCGTGGTCATCACCGCCTGTACGGTCGTGCTCGCCCTGGTGGTACGCCAGGGGATCATGCTCGTCGACAATGTCTCCCTCACCACCGAGCTGGCCCAGAAGGAGAACCACTTCCGCTCCCTCGTCCAGGGCTCCAGCGACGTCATCATGATCGCCGCGCCCTCGGGAGTGCTGCGGTACGTCAGCCCCGCCGCATCCGGTGTCTACGGGCGCGACGCCGAGGAGCTGATCGGCTCCGAGCTGGCCTGTCTGCTCCACCCCCAGGACCTCGGCCGGGTCGTCCACGAGGTACGGCGCTTCCTCGCCGCCTCCCCGGCGGACGAGCCGACGATGCGGATCGAATGCCGCTTCCGCTCCGGCGGCGGCGAATGGCTCCACGTCGAATCCACCGTCAACCGCCACCAGGGCGGACTGATCTTCAACTGCCGGGACGTCACCGAGCGGGTCAGACTCCAGGCCCAGCTGCAGCACAGCGCCGAGCACGACCCGCTGACCGACCTGCCCAACCGGGCGCTGTTCACGGAGCGGGTCCGCCGGGGCATCGGCGGCCGCCGCTCCGGCGACACGGGCACCGCCGTGCTCTTCATCGACCTCGACGGCTTCAAGGGCGTCAACGACCGGCTCGGCCACCAGGCGGGCGACGAACTGCTGATCGGCGCCGCGCACCGGCTGGCCGAGTCCGTGCGGTCCGGGGACACCGCAGCCCGGCTCGGCGGTGACGAGTTCGCCGCCCTCATCCTGGGCGACGGCGCCCGGGACCGCGCCTCCCGGGAGGCCCAGGTCCTTGAGATCGCCGAACGGCTGCGCCTCACCCTCTCCCAGCCGTACCGCATCGACGGCCAGGACGTCCGGGTCGCCGCCTCCATCGGGGTGGCCTTCGCCGAACCGGGTATCGGGTCGTCCGATCTGATGCGCAACGCCGACCTCGCCATGTACCGGGCCAAGGCGGGCGGCAAGGACCGGGTCGAGCTGTACGCCCCCCAGATGCAGGCCGAAGTCGTCCGCCGCACCGAACTCGCCGCCCGGTTGCGCACCGCCCTCCACGAGGGCGAGTTCGCCCTGCTCCACCAGCCCGTGGTGAGCCTGGCCAGCGGCCGTATCGAATCGGTCGCCGCCCAGGCCCGCTGGCGCTCGGCGCACGGCATCCTCTTCACCCCCGGCGAATTCCTGCGGGTCTCCGGCGACGCCGACCGCGCCGACGAGCTGGGCCGCTGGCTGCTGGAGGAGTCCGTCGCCCAGGCCGCGGAGCGGGGCAGACTCGGACACCACACCCCGGTGACGGTCCGGGTCTCCAGCCGCCGCCTCCTCGACCGCTCCCTGCCTCCCGGCGGCATCGAGCGGATGCTGGCCCGGCACGGCCTGCCGTCCCGTGCGCTGATCGTCGAACTGTCCGACCCCGACCCCCGGCTCCGCCAGGACTCCCGGTCCTCCTTCGACGAACTGGAGCAGCGGCTGATGGCGCTGCGCAGAATCGGCGTCCGGATCGCCCTGGACGGCTTCGGCAGCGGCCACGGTGCGATCGACGCCCTGCGCCGGCTCCCCGTGGACATCCTCAAACTGGACCGCGGGCTGGTCGACGGGATCGTGGAGTCCTCCCGGCTGCACAAGATCACCAGCGGGCTGCTGAGAATCGCCGGCGATCTCGGGATGGAGTCCGTCGCCGAGGGGGTGGACCTGCCGGAGCAGGTGCTCGCCCTGCGGGCGATGGGCTGCACCCACGGCCAGGGCGCGGCCTTCTCCGGCGCCCTGGACGAGTACAGGCTGCGCCGTGCCCTGGTCAGAGACGACTGCCCGGTGCCGGGCGGGGCCGCCCTGCCGGTGCTGACGGGGGGTGCGGGCGGTGGCTCGTTCCGCATGCGCACCGGCTCACATAATGAGACGCGCGTCCCACCGGCTTGACAGTGACAGCGCGTCGGGGAGAGGGTCAGTGCCATGCGCACCCGAATTCTCGTACTTGGACAGCGCGTCGGCTGAGCGGGTTCTCCACCAGGACCCGTGGACACCTCCCGACGCGCTCCCCTCGCTTGCCTCACGGCACGAGGGGTTTTTTGTTGCACGGGCACCGGGCGGCGAACCGGAGCCAAGCGGCAGAAGGCCGAGCAAAACACCCTCGATACCGGCACCACCCCGCGACAGTCACCACCCCGAGACACTCCGCACCACCGAGACACTCCGCACCACCGTCTCGCCACCGCACCACCGTCTCACCAGCAGCACTCAGCAGCATCCCGCAGCACCCTTCAGCGAATCCTCCGCTTCGAGAAGAGAATGCCGATGACCGAGCAGGCCACCGGGGCCCCCCATCCCCAGCCGCGCGCCCGTACGGGCGGACAGCCGACCGTCGCGGTCGAGCACGTCACAGGCGCGCAGTCCCTCATCCGCTCTCTTGAAGAAGTGGGGGCGGACACCGTCTTCGGCATCCCCGGCGGAGCCATCCTCCCGGCCTACGACCCGATGATGGACTCCACCAAGGTGCGCCACGTCCTGGTCCGGCACGAGCAGGGCGCGGGCCATGCCGCCACCGGATACGCCCAGGCGACCGGGAAGGTCGGGGTCTGTATGGCCACCTCGGGCCCGGGTGCCACCAATCTGGTCACCCCGATCGCCGACGCGCACATGGACTCCGTCCCACTGGTCGCGATCACCGGCCAGGTCGCCTCGCACGCCATCGGTACGGACGCCTTCCAGGAGGCGGACATCGTCGGCATCACCATGCCGATCACCAAGCACAACTTCCTGGTCACCAAGGCCGAGGACATCCCGAAGACGATCGCGGAGGCCTTCCACATCGCCTCCACCGGCCGCCCCGGACCGGTCCTCGTCGACATCGCCAAGGACGCCCTCCAGGCGCGGACCACCTTCTCCTGGCCGCCCGCCCAGGACCTGCCCGGCTACCGGCCCGTCACCAAGCCGCACGCCAAGCAGATCCGCGAGGCCGCGAAGCTGATCACCGAGGCCAAGCGGCCGGTGCTGTACGTCGGCGGCGGCGTCATCAAGGCCCGTGCCACCGCCGAGCTGAAGGTCCTCGCGGAGCTGACCGGCGCCCCCGTCACCACCACCCTGATGGCCCTGGGCGCCTTCCCCGACAGCCATCCGCTGCACGTCGGCATGCCCGGGATGCACGGCTCCGTCACCGCCGTCACCTCCCTCCAGAAGGCCGATCTGATCGTCGCGCTGGGCGCCCGCTTCGACGACCGGGTCACCGGCAAGCTGGACAGCTTCGCCCCGTACGCCAAGATCGTCCACGCCGATATCGACCCGGCGGAGATCGGCAAGAACCGCACCGCCGACGTCCCGATCGTCGGTGACGCCCGCGAGGTCATCGCCGATCTCGTCCAGGCGGTGCAGGCCGAGCACAGCGAGGGCCGGCGCGGCGACTACACCGCCTGGTGGAAGGACCTCAACCGCTGGCGGGAAACCTACCCCCTCGGCTACGACCAGCCCGGGGACGGCAGCCTCTCCCCGCAGCAGGTCATCCAGCGCATCGGCCAGCTGGCCCCCGCGGACACCATCTACGCGGCCGGAGTCGGCCAGCACCAGATGTGGGCCGCCCACTTCATCAACTACGAGCAGCCCGCCACCTGGCTGAACTCCGGCGGCGCCGGGACGATGGGCTACGCGGTCCCCGCCGCCATGGGCGCCAAGGCGGGCGCCCCCGAGCGCACGGTCTGGGCCATCGACGGCGACGGCTGCTTCCAGATGACCAACCAGGAACTCACCACCTGCGCGCTCAACAACATCCCCATCAAGGTCGCCATCATCAACAACGGCGCCCTCGGGATGGTCCGCCAGTGGCAGACCCTCTTCTACAACCAGCGCTACTCCAACACCGTGCTGCACTCGGGCCCCGACGCCGTCGCCGGCGGACCGAGCGCCGGCACCCGCGTCCCGGACTTCGTCAAACTGTCCGAGGCGATGGGCTGCCACGCCCTGCGCTGTGAATCCCCCGAGGACCTCGACAAGGTCATCGCCGAGGCCAACGCGATCAACGACCGGCCCGTGGTGATCGACTTCATCGTCCACGAGGACGCCATGGTCTGGCCGATGGTGGCCGCCGGCACCTCCAACGACGAGGTCATGGCCGCCCGCGGGGTCCGTCCCGACTTCGGCGACGGCGAAGACGACTGAGCGCGCAGAGAGAGACGGAAGACCCACTCATGTCAACCAAGCACACGCTCTCCGTCCTGGTGGAGAACACCCCGGGCATCCTCGCCCGGATCGCCGCCCTCTTCTCCCGCCGCGGCTTCAATATCGACTCCCTTGCCGTCGGCGTCACGGAGCACCCCGACATCTCCCGCATCACCATCGTGGTCGGTGTCGAGGACCTCCCCCTGGAGCAGGTCACCAAGCAGCTCAACAAGCTCGTCAATGTGCTGAAGATCGTCGAGCTGGAACCCAGCGCCGCGATCCAGCGCGAACTGGTCCTGGTGAAGGTCCGGGCCGACAACGAGACCCGCTCCCAGATCACCGAGATCGTCCAGTTGTTCCGCGCCAAAACCGTGGACGTCGCACCCGAGGCCGTGACCATCGAGGCCACCGGGTCCAGCGACAAACTGGAGGCCATGCTCCGGATGCTGGAGCCGTACGGCATCAAGGAACTGGTCCAGTCCGGCACGATCGCCATAGGGCGTGGCGCCCGGTCCATCACCGACCGGTCCCTGCGCGCCCTGGACCGTACGGCCTGACGGCCCGACACCCGGTCCGCCCCGGCCGGGGGCCCGCGCCCCCGGCCATAGCATCCGGGGTCCGCGCCCGTATCGCGAGACCCCCCACCGCACCTTCCCCTCCCCGCCGTACGGTGGGACGCACCATCAGCACTCAAGGAGACATTCCAGTGGCCGAGCTGTTCTACGACGACGATGCCGACCTCTCCATCATCCAGAACCGCAAGGTCGCGGTCATCGGATACGGCAGCCAGGGCCACGCCCACGCGCTGTCGCTCCGTGACTCCGGCGTCGACGTCCGGGTCGGTCTGCACGAGGGCTCCAAGTCCAAGGCCAAGGCCGAGGAGCAGGGTCTGCGCGTCGTGACGCCCGCCGAGGCCACCGCCGAGGCCGACGTCATCATGATCCTGGTTCCGGACCCCATCCAGGCCCAGGTCTACGAGGAGTCCATCGCCCCCAACCTCAAGGACGGCGACGCCCTCTTCTTCGGCCACGGCCTGAACATCCGCTTCGGCTTCATCAAGCCCCCGGCCGGCGTCGACGTCGCGATGGTCGCGCCCAAGGGCCCGGGCCACCTGGTGCGCCGTCAGTACGAGGAGGGCCGCGGCGTTCCGTGTATCGCGGCGGTCGAGCAGGACGCCTCCGGCAAGGCCTTCGAGCTGGCGCTGTCGTACGCCAAGGGCATCGGCGGCACCCGGGCCGGCGTCATCAAGACCACCTTCACCGAGGAGACGGAGACCGACCTCTTCGGTGAGCAGGCCGTGCTCTGCGGCGGTACGGCGGCGCTGGTCAAGGCGGGCTTCGAGACCCTCGTCGAGGCCGGTTACCAGCCGGAGATCGCCTACTTCGAGTGCCTCCACGAGCTGAAGCTCATCGTCGACCTGATGTACGAGGGCGGCCTGGAGAAGATGCGCTGGTCGGTCTCCGAGACCGCCGAGTGGGGCGACTACGTCACCGGCCCGCGGATCATCACCGACCAGACCAAGGCCGAGATGAAGAAGGTCCTCGCCGAGATCCAGGACGGCACCTTCGCCAAGAACTGGATGGACGAGTACCACGGCGGTCTGAAGAAGTACAACGAGTACAAGACGCAGGACGAGAACCACCTGCTGGAGACCACGGGCAAGGAGCTGCGCAAGCTCATGAGCTGGGTCGACAACGACGAGGCCTGAGCCCGTCGCGAGGGGCCGGGACACGGCGCGTAAGCGCGGTGTCCCGGCCCCTCGCCGTTGCCGGAACCGGCTCTTCGGCCTCGTTGACCACTTCGTCCAGCCTCGGACGGGTGATCCTGCCGAGAAGGCACAAGACTCCGTGCCGGTCACCACTACACTTCTCAACAACACGCGTCAGGCCCACAGTGTCGTGCGTCTTCCACGCGGCTAGCCCCTCCACCGCCTGCGGCCGTCGGGACGGCCGTCTCCCGCCATGGCCCTCAGGCGCGGGCGGGACCCCTTGGACTTGTGAGGACTCACGTGAGCGCTGAGCTTGCCCGTAAACCCGTCGTACTCATCGCCGAAGAGCTGTCGCCCGCCACCGTGGACGCGCTCGGTCCGGACTTCGAGATCCGTCACTGCAACGGCGCCGACCGCGCGGAGCTGCTGCCCGCGATCGCCGATGTGGACGCGATCCTGGTCCGTTCGGCGACCAAGGTCGACGCCGAGGCCATCGCCGCCGCGAAGAAGCTGAGGGTGGTCGCCCGGGCCGGCGTCGGTCTGGACAATGTGGACGTCTCCGCCGCCACCAAGGCCGGTGTCATGGTGGTGAACGCCCCCACCTCCAACATCGTCACCGCCGCCGAACTGGCCTGCGGTCTGCTGGTCGCCACCGCCCGCAATATCCCGCAGGCCAACACCGCCCTGAAGAACGGCGAGTGGAAGCGCTCCAAGTACACGGGCGTCGAGCTGGCGGAGAAGACCCTCGGTGTCGTCGGGCTCGGCCGGATCGGGGTCCTGGTGGCCCAGCGGATGTCCGCGTTCGGGATGAAGATCGTCGCCTACGACCCCTATGTGCAGCCCGCGCGCGCCGCCCAGATGGGCGTCAAGCTGCTCTCGCTGGACGAGCTTCTTGAGGTCGCGGACTTCATCACCGTCCATCTGCCGAAGACCCCGGAGACCCTCGGGCTGATCGGTGACGAGGCGCTGCACAAGGTCAAGCCGACGGTCCGGATCGTCAACGCCGCGCGCGGCGGGATCGTCGACGAGGAGGCGCTGGCCTCGGCGCTGAAGGAGGGCCGGGTCGCCGGCGCGGGTCTGGACGTCTATGCGAAGGAGCCGTGCACGGACTCCCCGCTGTTCCAGTTCGACCAGGTCGTCTGCACCCCGCACCTGGGCGCGTCCACGGACGAGGCGCAGGAGAAGGCCGGTATCGCCGTGGCCCGTTCGGTGCGCCTGGCGCTCGCCGGTGAGCTGGTCCCGGACGCGGTCAACGTCCAGGGCGGTGTGATCGCCGAGGACGTGAAGCCGGGGCTGCCGCTGGCCGAGCGCCTCGGCCGGATCTTCACCGCGCTGGCGGGCGAGGTCGCGGTCCGGCTCGACGTCGAGGTGTACGGCGAGATCACCCAGCACGACGTCAAGGTGCTGGAGCTGTCCGCGCTGAAGGGCGTGTTCGAGGACGTCGTGGACGAGACCGTCTCGTACGTCAACGCGCCGCTGTTCGCGCAGGAGCGCGGGGTCGAGGTCCGGCTGACCACCAGCTCGGAGTCCCCGGACCACCGCAATGTGGTCACCGTCCGCGGCACGCTGTCGGGCGGCGAGGAGATCTCGGTCTCCGGCACGCTGGCCGGCCCGAAGAACGTCCAGAAGATCGTCGCCATCGGTGACCACGATGTGGATCTGGCGCTTGCCGACCACATGCTGGTCCTGCGGTACGAGGACCGTCCGGGTGTCGTCGGCACCGTCGGCCGGATCCTGGGCGAGGCCGGGCTGAACATCGCCGGGATGCAGGTGTCGCGGGCCGAGGAGGGCGGTGAGGCGCTCGTCGTGCTCACGGTCGACGACACCGTGCCGCAGCCGGTCGTCGCGGAGATCGCGGAGGAGATCGGCGCGGTCTCGGCGCGCTCGGTGAACCTCACCGACTGACCGCAGACCGAAACGCAACAAACGCAACGAACGCAGCGAACGCACCGGACGCCACCCCGTCCGTACGTCCCCGGGCCCGGCTCCCTCCCAGGAGCCGGGCCCGGGGACGTTCCGGTTTCCGCTGTCAGTGGTGCCCTGCCGCCGCGGACCGGTCCCCGCGCAGGAGTACGAGGGCGAGCAGCGCGCCCGCGAGCAGCAGCCCGCCGGTGGCGAGGGCCGCCAGCTGCATCCCGGCGACGAACGCCTCCCGGGCCGCGGTCAGCAGCGGTCCGCCCAGGGGCGCGGGCAGCTCCGCGGCGACGGCCGCCGCACCGCCGAGGGTCTCCCGGGCCGTCTCCAGGGTTCCCGCCGGAAGCCCGGCGGGGGCGGTGCCGTCGATTTCGGCGCGGTAGACGGCCGCCCCGGCCGAACCGAGGACGGCCATCCCGAGCGCTCCGCCGAACTCGGTCGCCGTCTCCAGCAGCGAGGCCGCCGAACCGGCCTTGGCGGGCGGGGCCGCCGTGAGGGCGTGGTCGTTCAGCAGCGCCATGGCCGAGACCAGACCGGCGCCGGTGACGGAGGTGCTGATCAGCAGCAGGGCGAGCTGGTCCGTGCCGATGAGGGAGAGGATGGCGAATCCGGTCGCCGCCGTCAGAAAGGCGCCCGTGACGACCGTCCGCCGGGACACGATCCGGGCGAGTGCACCGGCTGCGGGGGCGGCGGCGCCGACGGGCAGCGCCGGAACGATGCTCCACAGCGCCGCCTCCAAAGGGTCCAGGCCCAGCACCGACTGGAGGTACTGGGTGGCGAAGTAGGCCGTGCCCATCAGGGCGAAGACCCCGAAGAGCAGCAGTGCCGCGCTGCGGCCGAAGGCGGGACGGGCGAAGAGCTCCCGGCTGATCATGGCGTCCCGGCGGGTGCGCTGCCGGTGGACGAAGAGGGCGCCGACGGCCGCCCCGGCGGCCAGGGCAAGGAGGGCGGGGAGCCCGGGTCCTTCGACGGCGATCTCCTTGAAGCCGTACACGACGGGCAGTACGGCCCCGATGGACAGGGGCACGCTCAGCAGGTCGAAGCGGCCGGGGGACGGGTCCTTGGACTCCGGTACGAGGAGAGGTACGAGTACCAGCAGCAGCGCCATGGCCGGGACGTTGACCAGGAAGACCGAACCCCAGGGGAAGTGTTCGAGGAGCATCCCGCCCAGGACCGAGCCGAGGGCGACGCCGGTGGCGAGGGTGCTCGACCAGATGCCGATCGCCGTGGTGCGCTCGCGGTCGTCGCGGAACATGGTGCGGACCAGGGCCATGGTGCTCGGCATCAGGGTCGCGCCGCCGACGCCGAGCAGGACACGGGCGGCTATCAGGACGTTCGCGCTGTCGGCGAAGGCGGCCATGGCGGAAGCGGTGCCGAAGGCCGCGGCGCCGAACAGGAGCAGTCGGCGGCGGCCGATGCGGTCGCCGAGGGAGCCCATCGTCATCAGCAGCCCGGCCAGCGCGAAGGCGTAGCTGTCGAAAATCCACAACTGCTGGGTGCTGCTCGGGTTCAGCTCGCGGGTGATCTCCGGCACGGCGAAGTAGAGGACGGAGACGTCCATGGAGACCAGTAGGAGGGGGAGCAGCAGCACGGTGAAGGCGGTCCACTCGCGGCGGCCGGCGCGGGGCGGACCTTCCGGGGCGGTCCGAGGGGACGGACAGGGCGGACGGGACGGGGCGTTGGGCATGGCGAGGACCATACAAGCGTCTTAAACATCTGTCTATGACGTTTGTATGGGACGTTCGTATGGGACACATGTATGGGACGCTTGTCCATGGCGCCCGGCCCGGCGGCGGTACGCTGCCGCGCATGGGACACCGCGAGGATCTGCTCGAAGGCGCCAAGCGCTGCCTGCTGGAGAAGGGCTATGCCCGGACCACGGCGCGCGATGTCGTCGCCGCTTCCGGGACCAACCTCGCCTCCATCGGCTACCACTACGGTTCCAAGGAAGCACTGCTCCAGGAGGCGTTCCTCCGGCTGATGGAGGCGTGGGGGGACTCCGTCGACGAGCCGGAGGGGGCGTCCGGGGACGGGGGAGCGGGCGCGCTCCCCGGCGCCGGACCCGAGCGGTTCGAGATCGTCTGGGGGCGGATGGTCGCCGCGTTCCCCGCGCACCGCGCGCTCTGGCGGCTCCAGACCGAGGTGCTGGCCCGGCTCGAC
This sequence comes from Streptomyces tsukubensis, assembly GCF_003932715.1. Lineage (NCBI taxonomy): Bacteria > Bacillati > Actinomycetota > Actinomycetes > Kitasatosporales > Streptomycetaceae > Streptomyces > Streptomyces tsukubensis. The sequence continues at coordinate 5,857,764 of NZ_CP020700.1, forward strand.
GAGGACGAGAAGCTGGCCGAGGCCCTGCGGAGCTGGCAGGCCAGGGGGCGGGAGGAGCTGGCCGGGCTGTTCCTCGGCGGTGACGTCTCCGGGCGGGACCCGGAGAAGGCGCGGGTGGCCGGGCTGTTCTTCCAGGCGCTGGTGGCCGGGGTGATGAGTCAGTACATCCTGGACCCGGAGAGCGCGCCCACGGCGGAGGACCTCACGGCCGGACTGAAGGTGCTGACCGGCGAAGGGAACTGACGCCCCGCCCGGTCCGTCCGGGCCCGGAGCCCACTTCCCCGTTCGGTCAGGGGCTCACAGCCGTGCCGTCTTCAGCACCATGTGCAGCAGCAGCCGGTGCTCCCCGTTCCCCAGGTCCAGGCCGGTGAGCTGTTCCACTCGCGACAGCCGGTAGTAGAGCGTCTGGCGGTGGATGCCGAGCGCGGCGGCCGTCCGGCTCGCCTGGCCCGCGCAGTCGAGGAACACCTCGGCCGTCCTGGCCAGTTCCCGGTGGGCCGGGTTCAGCAGGGGCCGGACCGCGGGATCGTCGGCGGCCGGTCCGTCGGCCAGGGCCGTCAGCAGGCGGTACGGGCCGATGGCCCGCCACTCGGTGATCCGCGGCGCCCCCGGATCGGCGTGCGCCGCCCGCGCCGCGGCACCGGCCTCGTACCACGCGGTGTTCAGCTGTACGAGCCCGGCGCGCGGCGCCGCGACCCCCGCGGTGGGTCCGGTGCGGCCGCCGATGAGCTGTTCGGCCACGGCGAGCGCGGGCCCGGTGGCGTCCGCGGAGCGCAGCCGTACCAGCGCCGCCAGGACCCGCGACGAGGGGGCTTCCGGCGCGGGGGTGTCCGCCGTACGGGTGGCGGGGGCGGCCTCCGGCGCGGCCGGGGCCCAGGGGACGGTCAGCGTGCACAGGGCGGCGACGCCCGGCAGCGACCTGGCGGACGGGGTGTCCGGCGCGGTCCACGGCGCCACGCACACCACCGCGTGCGGACCGTCCGTACCCCGGTCGGGCCCGCCCAGCGCCGTCCGCAGCGCCGCCACTGCCATGTCGTACTGCCAGCCCCGTTCGGCCGTCAGCGCCGCCCGCAGTTCGCGTGCCGTGTCGGTGTCGGCCCGCTCCTCGTCGGCGAGCAGGGTGCCGATCCGGCCCGCCACCTCCATGGCCGCCGCCAGCTGCTCGTCCGTCGGGCCCGGGACGGTGTCCAGCAGCCAGACATAGCCGAGGACGACACCCCGATGGCGTACGGGAAGGCAGAGCCGGTCCCGGTAGACGCCCGCGTCCGGGGCGGCGGGGATCCGGACCGGGCCGGTCGCCCGGGTGATGCCGAAGCCCTCGAACCAGGCGCGGACCGCAGGGGTGGAGCGGCGGGTCAGGATCGACCGGGTGCGCACCGGGTCCAGCTGGGCCTCGTCGAACGCGCTGTCGCTGTCGTGGGCGCCGAAGGCGATCAGGCCGAAATCGCGGTTCTCCAGCGTCGCCGGGGCCGCCAGCAGCGCCGAGATCTCGTCGACGAGGTCCTGGTAATCGCCCTTCACCCGGACATTCTGGCACGTCCCCCGTCTTCCTTCAGACAACTGTCTGAGATCCCGGCCACGGATGCGTGACAGGTGTCGATGGCCGAGGATCGGAGCGATCCTTAGATTTCACGGTGGTTCTTCGTGCCGTTCCGGACCGGTTTCCCCGCGGTCCGGCACGGCCTGCTCGTACATCTCCGTGGAGGTCCCCGTGCTGGGTCCCGTGATCCTCGCCGCGTCGCGCAGCGACAAGATGCGCCGTGTCATCTCGGCCGCTCCGGTCACCAAGCCTGTGGTGAACCGTTTCATCGCCGGTGAGACCGTGGACGAGACGGTTCCGGTCGTCCGGGACTCGGCCGCCCGCGGTCTGGAGGTCACCCTCGACGTCCTCGGTGAGGACATCACCGACGCGTCGGAGGCGCTGCGCGCCCGCGACGCCTATCTGGAGCTGATCGAGGCCCTCAAGCCGCTCGGCCTCGGTGAGCGCGCCGAGATGTCGGTGAAGCTGTCCTCCTTCGGCCAGGCGCTGCCCGGCGGCCACGATCTGGCGCTGAAGAACGTCACCCCGGTCGTCGAGGCCGCCGCCGAGATCGGCACCACGGTCACCCTCGACATGGAGGACCACACCACCGTCGACTCGACCCTGGCGATCCACGCCGAGCTGCGCGAGCGCTTCCCGCGTACGGGCGCCGTCGTCCAGTCGTACCTCTTCCGCACCGAGGACGACTGCCGGATGCTCGCCGAGGCCGGCTCCCGGGTCCGGCTGGTGAAGGGCGCCTACAAGGAGCCCGCATCCGTCGCCTACCAGAACAAGGCCGAGGTCGACAAGGCGTACATCCGCTGTCTGCGGATCCTGATGGAGGGCGAGGGCTACCCGATGATCGGGTCGCACGACCCGCGCATCATCTCCATCACCCAGGAGCTGGCCCGCCGGGCCGGCCGCAAGCTCGACGACTACGAGTTCCAGATGCTCTACGGCATCCGCGAGGCCGAGCAGGCGCGGCTGGCGGCCGAGGGCCACCGGATGCGCTTGTACATCGCGTACGGCACCGACTGGTACGGCTACTTCATGCGCCGTCTCGCCGAGCGCCCCGCCAACCTGGCGTTCTTCCTGCGCTCCCTCGCCACCCGCGGCTGACCCGGCCCCCGAACACGCACGTCACGAACGAAGGAGAGTCGGCACTCATGGACGCTGTCACCCAGGTCCCCGCACCGGTCAACGAGCCGGTCCACTCCTACGCGCCCGGCAGCCCGGAGCGCGCCCGCCTGGAGGCGAAGCTCAAGGAGCTGGCCGAGAACCCCGTCGAGCTGCCGATGACCATCGGCGGTGAGCGCCGGATGGGCGGCGGCGAGCGGGTCGACGTCGTGCAGCCGCACAACCACCGGGCCGTCATCGGCACCTTCGCCGGGGCCACCGAGCAGGACGCCCGGGACGCGGTCGACGCGGCCCTGGCCGCCGCTCCGGCCTGGCGCGCGATGTCCTTCGACGACCGCGCCGCGATCATCCTGCGCGCGGCCGAGCTGCTGGCCGGCCCCTGGCGCGAGACGCTGGCCGCCTCCACCATGCTGGGCCAGTCCAAGACCGCCCAGCAGGCGGAGATCGACACGCCGTGCGAGCTGGTCGACTTCTGGCGGTTCAATGTCGCCTACGCCCGTGACCTGCTCGCCGAGCAGCCCCCGGCGAACTCCCCGGGCGTCTGGAACCGGCTGGACCACCGTCCGCTGGAGGGCTTTGTCTACGCGATCACGCCCTTCAACTTCACCGCCATCGCGGGCAACCTGCCCACCGCCCCCGCCCTGATGGGCAATGTGGTGGTCTGGAAGCCGTCCCCGACCCAGACCCACTCCGCCGTGCTGCTGATGCAGCTGCTGGAGGAGGCCGGGCTGCCGAAGGGCGTCATCAACCTGGTCACCGGTGACGGCATCGCCGTCTCCGAGGTGGCGCTCAACCACCCCGCGCTGGCCGGTATCCACTTCACCGGCTCGACCCGCACCTTCCAGCACCTGTGGAAGACGGTCGGCGGCAACATCGAGAAGTACCGCTCCTACCCGCGGATCGTCGGTGAGACGGGCGGCAAGGACTTCGTCGTCGCCCACCCGAGCGCCGACCGCGCGGTGCTGAAGACCGCGCTGACCCGTGGGGCCTTCGAGTTCCAGGGCCAGAAGTGCTCCGCCACCTCCCGCGCCTACCTCCCGGCGTCGATCTGGAACTCCGGCTTCAAGGAGGAGTTCGCGGCCGAGGTCGACGGGATCGCCATGGGCGACGTCACCGACCTGTCGCACTTCGTCGGCGCCGTGATCGACGACCGTGCCTTCGCGAAGAACAAGGCCGCGATCGACCGGGCCAAGGCCGACCCGACCTGCGAGATCGTCGCGGGTGGCACGTACGACGACTCCGTCGGCTACTTCGTCCGCCCGACCGTGATCCTCTGCACCGACCCGGGCAACGAGGTCTTCACGGACGAGTACTTCGGCCCGATCCTCGCGGTGTACGTCTACGAGGACGAGTCGCCCGAGGGCTACGACGCGATGCTGGACCAGATGGAGTCGGTGTCCGCGTACGCCCTGACCGGCTCGGTCATCGCGAACGACCGCGCCGCCGCCGCGCACACGATGGAGAAGCTGCGGTACGCCGCGGGCAACTTCTACATCAACGACAAGTCGACCGGTGCCGTCGTCGGCCAGCAGCCCTTCGGCGGCGGCCGTGCCTCGGGCACCAACGACAAGGCGGGCGCGCCGCAGAACCTGATGCGCTGGACGCTGACCCGCGCCATCAAGGAGACGCTGGTGGCGCCGACCGAGTACGGCTACCCGCACATGGGCTGACCCCGCCCGGGCTCAGGCCCGGAGGGTCACCCCCCTCAGACACCGCCCCCGAACCGGCCCCCACGCCGGTCCGGGGGCGGTTTCCATTCCCCTTCGCGACGATGGGCGGCAGCGTACGGTGCTGTACATGAGGGACACTCTGCCGATCACCGAAGCGCGTGCCGTATTGGGGTCGCTGGTCCGCCGTGCGTCCCGGGCCCGCGAGCGCGTCACGATCACGGGCAGCCCGCAGCCGTGCTGATCAACCCACAGGAGTTGGCGGATCTGGAGGATGCTCTGGCCCTGGCCCTCTATCGGGAGCGCCTGAGGTCCGGCGGCACGGCGCCGGTGCCGCATGACCGGGTGCGTGCCCGCCTCGGGCTCGACCCCGGGTGATGTATTCGATCGTCCGGGACGAAGCCGCGATCGACTCGGCGGCTCGGTTGCGCATGGGCTACTTGAAGGGCTGCGGCAGTTGACGGACTCCGTCGGCCTTCTCGCCGTGCAGCCCCGGCCGGAAGGCACCCAGGAATACGGATCGCCTACGACGGCCCGCCGGTCCCGGCCTGGACGAAGCGGCTGGCGGTGCCGGACTCCGAGCGCCCGGCTCCTGCCCCGCCTGCTGCGCGGCCGTACCCGCGGACCGGCGTTCGTCACCCACCGCCGCCCCGGCCCGGGGAAGGTCGTCAGCCCGCGGGACGTGTGCCCGGACACCGGCCAGGCCCGCGCTCTGCTGGACGAGCACACTGCCGTGCGCGGGCCGGGAACCGGCTGGGACCTGCACGAGTACCGCCATTCCGCCCTCACCCACCTCGGTGAGCAAGGCGCCTCCCTGCTGATGCTGATGGCGAAGTCGCGGCATAAGAAGCCGGAGAACGTCCGTCGCTACTTCAAGCCCTCCCCCGAGGCGATCTCGGAGCTGACCAGCCTTCTCGCCCCCGGCGACAGCAGACGATGAAGCACACGTGGTTCGTCGCAAGGGGGATACCTGCCGTCAGTTCGCCTCCGGCCCGAACCGGCGCTTGTATGCCGACGGTGTGATGCCGGTCGCGCGGCGCATCAGCGTGCGCAGATTGGCAGCGGTGCCAAGCCCGCTGCGTCGCGCGACCACCTCGAACCGGGACTCACCTCGCTCGATCAACCGGCACGCCAGAGCAAGCCGTTCCCCCGTCAGCCACGCCAGCGGCGTCGTGCCCAGTTGCGCCTGGAAGCGGCGATGGAGAGTCGCCGGACTGACCGCCGCACGCGCCGCAAGGCCAGACACAGTGAGCGGTGAGTCCAACCGTTCCTGAGCCCAGGCCAGGACAGGCGCCAAGGACTCGTCCGGCAGGTCGGGCATGGGACGCTCCACGAACTGCCGCTGCCCACCGTCCCGGTGTGCCGCGAAGACCAGCCGCCGGCTCACAGAGTTGGCGACCTCCGCACCGTAGTCGCGGCGGACCACATGCAACCCAAGATCGAGCGCAGCTGCGCTGCCTGCCGCGGTGAGGATGTCACCGTCATCCACGAACAGCACGTCTGCTTCGAGCTGGACAGACGGGAAGCGGGCCCGGAAGGAATCCGCCCACTGCCAGTGCGCGGTGGCCCGGCGCCCATCGAGGACTCCGGCCTCGGCCAGTGTGAAGGCGCCGCTGCAGAAGCCGACCAGGCGCGCACCTCGGGCGTGTGCTCGGCGGACGGCATCGAGCACGGCGGGACGGCGGGGCACTTCGATGTCCGGGCGGTTGGGGACGATCAAAGTGTCCGCCGCGTCGGCCGCTTCCAGGTCGGCGACTCCCGTGAGCGTGAAGAATCCGTCTCGCATCAGAGTGCGGGGCTCGGGGGAGCAGAGCCTGAAGTCGTAGAGATCACGGCCGATCTCCGGTCTGCGCAGACCGAAGACCTCGGTCGCGCAGCCGAGCTCGAAGGGGTTCGAGTTCTCGTCCACGATCACGACGACCCGGTGTACGCCCGTCGCGTGAGCTGCGTGCGAGGATTCTTTCGCCATGTGCAATTCCTAGCACTCACAGCGGTCAAGCGAAACGGCTCAGGATGAGCCCATGAGCAGCGAACCCATCCCCCTCAGCAAGGCTCTGGCCTCCTTCGATGCCCTGTGGAGCCCCCGCATCGTCACGCGCGTCAACGACTACGACGTCCGCATCGCCAAGGTCGAGGGCGAACACATCTGGCACGTCCACGACGACACCGACGAGTTCTTCCTGGTACTCGACGGCGAGCTGCACATCTCCCTGCGCGAGCCCGACGGGGAGCGCACGGTCCTGCTCCCGGAGGGGGCGGTCTTCACCGTCCCCCGAGGCACAGAGCACAAGCCGTACGCTCCGTCCGGCGCCGCAATCCTCATGTTCGAGCCCACCGGGACACCGACCGTGGGCGATCGCCACGACGAGATCCCGGAGCACGTCGACTCAACAACCGGACACGAACTCAGCACCTGACCCGACAGGCTTCGGACACGCCACTGCCCATGGCGTCAGCCTGCCGCCGGGTCGGCTACGTTCGCCGACTGCCCGGCAAGAGCGGCGCGGGACTCAATCCTCGGCGGTGTCCGGATCGCGCAGGGGGCGTATTCCGCCAGGCAGGTCGGGAAGCCGGGCGGCGATCGTGACGTTCAGGTCCTTCAGGCGGGCCTCGCCGCCGGTGACCGAGGTGAACGCCTGGTCGGCGCCTGTTCAGGAGAACACCTCCAGCAGCACCTCGGGCAGGTCCACCCTCGGCAGCATCGCATGCACCGCGGCCCGCAGCTCCAGCAGGGGAGGCCGGTTCGGGCTCCGGCTCCAGGGCCGCGAAGTGCAGACGGCCGTCGTCGTCGAAGACGATCTGCGCATTGTCCGGGACTCGGGCGGCGACCTCCCGGTAGGTGCCGTCCAGCAGCGCGGCCCGCGCCGCCAGGTGCCTGCCCGCCTCCCCGGGTAGGTTCAGCGAGGCCGGCACGGTCGGTCGGGCCTGCTGCCACGCCTGCCCGGCCAGCAGCTTCGCCCGCGGGTCACCCCACTTCGAGGAGTTCTTCGCGAAGAAACGCCTTCGGCCCCTCGCCTGTCGTCCAGGCCCGTGCGTCCACCCACTCCCGCAGCTCGCCCTCCGCCTCGGCGAACTCCCGGTACTCCAGGACTCTCCGCAGCTCGCGCACGTGCTCCAGCCGGGTGTTCTCCCGCTCGCCGTACTCCTTCAGCACCGACGGATCGCCGATGTCGAGGTGCTCGGCGAGATACTCCACGACCTCCGGCGGCACGTCCGCCGGATCGTCCAGGAACACCCCGAGATACCGCGCGGTCGTGAGCTGGGCCGCGAACCCCAGGCGGTTGTGGGCCCGCCTCTTGGGCTCGATTGGCTCCCGGTCCGCGTCGTCCAGGAAGAAGAACCGCTCCAACTCCGTACGGGACGGCGCCCCGTGATACGCCGCGTACGCGGCAGCCTGCTCATCCGTCAAAAACTCGACCGGCACCCCGGACCTCCAGACAGTCGATCAACACGACTGCCGCAGGTTCATCCCTCACAGAACCCCAGGTCAAAGCAGACATCAGCGCCAAGCGGGCTTAGCGCCGGTTTTCGTTCCGATGTTCCCCAGCCCCCTCATCCCCCTCATCCACCTCGGCCGTCTCGGCCGAGTCGGCCCGGCCCGCCCCCCGACGGGCCGGGTGCCCGGTCAGTCCGTTCCCGGGGTCTCCGCGAGGCGTTTGATCGCGTCGAGACGGGAGTCCCAGTCGGACGCGACCCGGGTCATCCAGCGGGCGGCCGTCGTCAGCCGGTCGGGGCGGACCGTGAAACGGGTCTCCCGGCCGGCCCGGCGAGCGCCGACCAGACCGGCGCGGTCGAGGATGCCGAGGTGCTTCACGATCGCCTGGCGGCTGACGGGCAGTTCGGCGGCGAGGACGGTGGCGGTCGCGCTGCCGTGGTCCGCGAGGGCGTCGAGTATCCGGCGGCGCATGGGGTCCGCCAGCGCGGACAGCACTTCCGACATGGACTCGGACACGGCGTCCGCAGTCTCGGCCGTCGCCGCGGGGTCCGGTGGGTCGGCCCCGGGCGGCGGGCTCCCGCCGCCCGGAGGGCCGGTGCCAGTTGTCATGCGCTGATTCTCACCCGTCCGTTCCGGCGTCCTCGCAGGAGCCCCCGGCCGCACCCTCGGTCCTCCCGGTCTCGGCATAGGTCTTGATGTTGACGACCTGACCCTCCCAGCCGCCTTCGTGGCTCTCGTACGAGGCGGTGGCCCGGCGCTCCTCGGGGATCGACAGCGCGGCGAAGCCGGTCTCGACGACCCGCAGCCGGGTGCCGTCCCCGACCTGGGTGAGGGTGAACTCGACCAGGGTCGAATTGCCCTCCCCGGCCTGCTCGCCGGGGTACGCGGAAGCCCAGCGGTAGGCGAACCTGCGCGGCGGCTCCACCGTGACGATGGTGGTCGGGAACTGTCCGTGCTCGCCGTGGTCCAGGAACATCGTGCCCCCGGGGCGCAGATCCACCGGGGCCGGTTCGCCCAGCCCGAACCAGGCCCCCACGTGCTCGGGCTCGGTCAGCACCGCCCAGACCCGCTCCGGCGGCGCCGCGATGTCGATCTCCTTCTCGATGCGGTCCCGCTCCGGGGCCGCGGTGGTGTTCTCACTCATGGTCGTGCCTCCTGCTCCGGCTCCCTGAAAATGACGTGCTACCTCATGGTTGCACTTCGCCGGAGGTAGTGCAACCGATTGGTTGCTCTTTCGGGTGGAGGTCAGCCGCGGGCCGCCGCGATCAGGGACACCAGGAGCGCCAGCGGCGGTCCCCAGCGGGAGGCGGCGACCGTCGCCGCCCGGCCCTTGGGCGGGTCTGCATCCGCGTCCGCCGGACCGTGCAGCGCGGTCACCTCGGCGCGGGCCCGGTCCGGGCCGACCGACGGGTGCAGCGGCGCCCCGATCCGTACCCGGACCGGAGCAGGGCGGAGCCTGCCGTGCTTGGGCAGCAGCCGGTCCGTGCCGGTGATCCCCACCGGCACCACCGGAACCCCCGCCTCCGAGGCGAGTACCAGGGCACCGCGGTGGAACGAGCCGGGCACACCGTCGCCGCCACGGGTGCCTTCCGGGAAGAGCACCACCGCCCGCCCGGAGCGCAGTTCACCGGTCATGGCGAGGAGATCGCCCATGCCCCCGCCGGTCCGGCGCACCGGGAAACCGGCCGCCAGCCGGCGGCAGATCCGCCGCCGCCACGGCGAGGCGAACCAGTAGTCGGCCGCCGCGGCGATCGCGGGGGTGTGCCGGGCGTCCAGCGCGGCGAGCAGGGCCGCCGTATCGGCGTGGGAGCTGTGGTTGGCGACGACGACGCAGCCGCCGCGCGGCAGCCGCCCGCGGCGTTCGACACCGCCGGTGAGCTGGAGGACGTACCACCACAGGGCACGGCGCAGGGCGGCGGCGGTACGGGAGCGGGACGGCGCGCGGGTCCCGCCGGGGGAGGCCGGGGGAGCGGAGGCCGGGCCGGGACGCGCGTCCGGGGCGTACGGGCCGGTGCCGATGCCGGGATACGCGTCCGGGCCGGAGCCGGGGCCGGAGCCCCGGGCCGGGGTGCGGGCCGGGCCGGAGCCGGAGTCGGTGCCCGTCTCCGGGAGTCCGTCGCCCCCGTCGGGCGACCCCGTCGCCGTCATGCCGTCACCACCGCGGCCAGCAGCAGCGCGGGCAGCAGGGAGTCGATACGGTCCAGCAGACCGCCGAAACCGGGCAGCCAGTCACCCGCGTCCTTGACGCCCGCCTCCCGTTTCACCATCGACTCCAGCAGATCGCCCAGGACACAGCCGGCCAGCACCGCCGCCCACAGACCCGGGGAGAACGCCCCGACCGCGAGCAGCACCGACCCGGTGGCCAGCGCGGCACCGGCCACCCCGGCCCAGGTCTTGTTCGGGGAGAGCGGCGACAGCGGACGGGCCAGCGGGCCGCGCCGCCCCAGCGCCGTACCGCCGCACCACGCGCCGACGTCGCCCAGCGCCACCGCCAGACCCACCGCGACCGCGGTCTCCCCGAGCGTCACCAGACCGGTGAGCGCCAGCGGGATCCACAGCAGGCCGAAGGCCGTCCGGGCGGTCCGGGTGAATCCCGACGCGCCGTCACCCGACAGCAGCGACGGCAGCGCCGCCGCAAGCAGCAGCACCCCGGCGGTCCGCGCGTCCAGAGCGGACGGCGCCTGCCACGCCAGCCCCGGCAGCACCACCGCCGCGGCCGTCAGCACCGCCTGATCGGCCCGGGACAGCCCCGCGAGGCGTACGTATTCGGCCACCGCGATCACCCCGAGCCCGGCCGCCAGCGCGAACGCCCCGCCCGCGCCGAGGAACAGCGCCCCCAGGAAGACCGGTGCCGCGATCGCCCAGGTCCGCCAGCGGCGGCGCAGTTCGGTACGCATCCGGATCCGCGCGGGCAGTGCCGCCACCGCCAGCCCGCTCGCCCCCAGCGCCCCCGCGACCAGCGGTATCGCCCGTCCGAAGGCCTCGCCCGCCACCAGAGCGCCGCTCATCGGGCCAGCTCCTTCCGGAGCCGGGCCAGCCGCAGCAGCGCGGTCAGCGCCGAGCCCGCGGCCAGCACCGCCAGCACCGGTACGGCCCAGCCGGATGCCGCCGCCACGACCACCAGCAGACAGCGCTCCGTCTTGCCGACAGGACCGCCGTTCAGCCGCGGGGCCCCGGCCGCCGCGCCCGCCAACGACACCCACGAGGGGAGGGTCGCGGCGAGCCCGGCGACGGCCACCAGCCACAGCGGGGCGAGCGTCAGAAACCCGGCCAGCACCAGCAGATCCGCAGCCCGGTCGCCCAACTCGTTGTGGAGTGCGCCGCGCGGGCCGGTGCGGCCGGTGTCCCGGGCGACGGCGCCGTCGAGATTGGCGCAGGCCAGCCGGGCCGCGAGCAGGACCGCGACCGGCAGTGCGGCCAGCGGCGCGGGCAGGAAGGCGAGGGCCGCGGCGGCACCGGCGGCGCAGCCGACACCGGCGGCCGTGAGGGCGTCGGGGGACACCCCGCGCCGAACCAGTACGCCGCGGACCCCGGCGAGCCGGGACGCGTACCAGGGCTTGAGAGCGTAGAGGCCGTTCATGGCGCCCACTGTTCTCCGATGGCCGGATTTCCGTCATGGGGTGCATACTCAGATCGAAAATTGAGTACGGCCCCGGGGCGCCGGGTGTCAGGCTGCCGCCATGTCGCAGCCTTCTTCAGCAGCCCCCGCCGCCGGTCCCGCCGCCCCCGTCGTCGTCCACACCTTCCGGCTCACCCCCGCCGAACGCGCCGAACTCCGCGCCTTCCTGCACGACGCCTTCGAAGGGGACTTCTCCGACGAGGACTTCGAGCACGGTCTCGGCGGAATGCACGCCCTGATCCGCGACCCCGAAGGCGCGCTCGTGGCGCACGGCTCCGTCGTGATGCGGCGGGTCCTGCACGGCGGGCGCTGGTACCGCGTCGGATATGTGGAGGCCATGGGCGTCCGCGCCGACCACCGCCGCCGGGGTCTCGGCGGCGCGGTGCTGGCTGCCCTCGAAGAGATCGTGGCCAAGGCCTACGACTTCGGCGCGCTCTCCGCGTCCGAGGACGGCGAGAAGCTCTACCGCTCGCGCGGCTGGCGGCAGTGGGCCGGGCGGATCGAAGGGGTCGCCCCCGAGGGGCTGGTCCGGCTCGCCGAGGAGGAGGGGTCCACCTATGTATGGGGCCGGATCCCGGCCCCGGAGGACGCGCTCGCCTTCGACTGGCGCGACGGCGACGTCCTCTGAGCCGTACGTCCTCTGAGCCGTACGCCCTCTGAGCCGTACGGCTCCCGGCTCCCGGCTCCCGACCTCGTACGTCCTCCGGCCGTGCCCCGCGTTCATACCTTCGGGTGAGTCCGGGGCTCTGCCGCACACCGCCATGACCTGCGGGTTCCATGATCTCCGTCTCAGATAGTAGGAAGTCCGACTACTTGTGGAGACAGGGGCGCGTCGCTGCCTTAACTTTGTAGGAGCCGAACGTCCCGCTGAACCAGCGATGGGCGGTCCGGGCCCGTGCCCCTTCTGCAGGCGACCCCTGCGCGGCACGCCCCCGCCCCCACCCGGCGTCCTCTCGACATCCCCGTGATTCCCAGGAGTCGGTCACCATGTCCGCTGAGACCGTTCGCCGCGTCCGCGTCCGCCACCCCCGTACCACCGAGTCCGACCGCCGCAACGCGGCCGCCGCCCTCCAGCGCGCGCTCGACCGGCGCGACAACGGCGGTTCCACGGGACACTGACCTCCCCGGTCCGCCGTCAACCGCCCCGGCGGCGGCCCCTGTCCAGTAAGTGGACAGTCCGTGTCATGGGGTGGGATGGCGAGTAGGGTGCCCTTCATGCCCCGCAGCCTCAACATCGCAGTCATCCCCGGCGACGGCATCGGCAAGGAAGTCGTCGCCCAGGGACTGAAGGTCCTGACCTCCGTCCTCCCGCAGGACGTCAAGCTGGAGACCACCGAGTACGATCTCGGCGCCCAGCGCTGGCACCGCACCGGGGAGACCCTCCCGGAAGCGGAGCTGGAGGCCCTCAAGGGGCACGACGCGATTCTGCTCGGTGCCATCGGCGATCCCTCCGTGCCCTCGGGCGTCCTGGAGCGCGGTCTGCTGCTGAAGCTGCGGTTCGCCTTCGATCACTACGTCAACCTGCGGCCGTCGAAGCTCTTCCCGAACACGGCGACGCCGCTGGCCGGCCGTCCCGAGATCGACTTCGTGGTGGTCCGTGAGGGCACCGAGGGCCCGTACACGGGCAACGGCGGCTCCCTGCGCACCGGTACGCCCGCCGAGGTCGCCACCGAGGTCAGCCTGAACACGGCGTACGGCGTCGAGCGCGTCGTCCGCGACGCGTACGAGCGCGCCAACGCCCGCCCCCGCAAGAAGCTGACGCTGGTCCACAAGAACAACGTCCTCGTCTACGCGGGACATCTGTGGAAGAACATCTTCGACCGGGTGGGCCAGGAGTACCCCGAGGTCACCACCGACTATCTGCACGTCGACGCGGCGACGATCTTCTTCGTCACCCAGCCGGAGCGCTTCGACGTCATCGTCACCGACAACCTCTTCGGTGACATCCTCACCGACCTTGCCGCCGCCGTCACCGGCGGAATCGGCCTGGCGGCCTCCGGCAACATCAACCCGACGGGCGCCTTCCCGTCGATGTTCGAACCCGTCCACGGCTCCGCCCCCGATATCGCGGGGACCGGCAAGGCCGACCCGACGGCGACGATCCTCTCCGTCGCCCTCCTCCTGCGCCACCTCGGCTTCGACGCCGAGGCCGCCCGTATCGAGGAGGCCGTCTCCGCCGACCTGGCCGAGCGCGACGGAAGCTTCCGCACGACGGACGAGATCGGCGACGCGCTCGCGGTACGCGTAGCGGACTGACCCGACGAAGCTCACGAAGCCGCCGGGTCGCACACAGCGCCCGGCGGCTTCTTCCGTGCGGCCTCCGGGTGCCTCCACCATCAGACCAACAGCAGCCGGACCGCACCCCCACCCCGTACCACCCGTTTCGGGTCGCCGCCCCCGGGGGCGATAATCGAACCGGGCCGTGGTCCACGGGAATGCTCGGACGTCCTAGCACCGTATTAGCACCGTATGCGGGCGCCGGGGTGAGCGTGTGCGGTCCGCCCATCAACGGTGAAGGAACTGCACTCATGACGACGATCGAGCTGAAGCCCTCCGCTAACCCGCTGTCCGCGGCCGAGCGCGAGGCGATCCTGGCGGACCCCGGGTTCGGCCGCCACTTCACCGACCACATGGTGACGATCAGGTGGACCGAGGGCCGCGGCTGGCACGACGCCCAGCTCACGCCGTACGCCCCGCTCTCCATCGACCCGGCCAATATGACCCTGCACTACGCGCAGGAGATCTTCGAGGGCCTCAAGGCGTACCGCCGTCCCGACGGCTCCGTCGCCACCTTCCGCCCGCAGGCCAACGCCGAGCGCTTCCAGGTCTCCGCCCGCCGGCTCGCGATGCCTGAGCTACCGGTCGAGACCTTCATCGAGGCCTGTGACGCCCTTGTCCGGCAGGACAAGGACTGGGTCCCGGAGCACGGCGGCGAGGCCTCCCTCTACCTCCGGCCGTTCATGATCGCTGCCGAGGTCGGTCTCGGGGTCCGCCCGGCCAACGAGTACCTCTTCATCGTCATCGCCTCCCCGGCCGGGCCGTACTTCGCCGACGGCGTCAAGCCGGTCTCGGTCTGGCTCTCGGAGAACTACGTCCGCGCGGTCCCGGGCGGTATGGGCTTCGCCAAGACCGGCGGCAACTACGCGGCGTCCCTGCTCGCCCAGGCCGAGGCCGCGGAGAAGGGCTGCGACCAGGTCGTCTGGCTGGACGCGCTGGAGCACCGCTGGGTCGAGGAGATGGGCGGGATGAACCTGTACTTCGTGTACGGGGACAAGATCGTCACGCCCGAGCTGACCGGGTCGCTGCTGGCCGGGATCACCCGTGACTCCCTGCTCACCCTGGCCCGCGATCTCGGCTACGAGTCCGTGGAGGGCCGGATCTCCACCGAGCAGTGGCGGCGCGACACCGAGAACGGCACCCTGACCGAGGTCTTCGCCTGCGGTACGGCTGCGGCGATCACGCCGGTCGGCCGGGTCAAGTCCACCACCGGGGAGTGGCTCCAGAGCGGTGGCGAGCCCGGCGAGCTGACCATGCAGCTCCGCAACAAGCTGCTGGCCATCCAGACCGGTGCGGAGGCCGACGAGCACGGCTGGATGCACGAACTCGGCTGACCTCGCGGAAATACGCATGCCCCCGTCCCCGCCGACCGGTGAGGATGGGGGCATGATCATTTCCGGGAACACGGGAACGGGAGACGGCGGCCACCGTCGTGACGGCGAGAGCACCGAACCCAGCGAGAACCGCGAGAACCGCGAGAACCGCCAGAGCACCGAGAGCACCGAGAGCACCCAGAGCACCGGGACCGGTGACGGCGTCCGGGTGCCGGGTCCGGAATCGTCCGGTCCGCGCGACCGGGAGCTGGCCGTGGCGATCGGACTGCGCGACAGCGGCGAGCCGGTGGCCCGCGAGGAGGCCCGCCGCAGGCTGGTGGCGCTGGCGGACCGGCTGCCCGATGACGCCGAGGTCGCGTACCACACGGCCTGGGCCCACGACGTCCTGGAACGGGAGGCCGAGGCGGTTCCGTACTACGAACGTGCCCTGACCGCCGGTGCCCCGTCGCTCACGGAGGCCGACCGCTGCGAGGCGTACCTCGGACTCGGCAGCACCTATCGGGTGCTCGGCCGGTACGAGGACGCCGAGCGGACCCTGCGTGCCGGTGTCGCCGCCTTCCCCGGGCACGGCGGGCTGCGGACTTTTCTGGGCATGGCCCTCTACAACACCGGTCGCCACGAGGAGTCCGTACGGCTCCTGCTGGACCTGCTCGTCCGGACCAGCGGCGACCCCACCGTCCGGGCCTTCGGCCGGGCCATCACCGCCTATGCGGAGGACCTGAACCGGACCGTGTGAATCGGTTGGTCCGAGCCGGACGGTCCGAGCCGCGGACGGGGTCCGGGCCCCTGGCGGGTCCTCGCCCACCGCACCTTAGAGCGGTGCTCGAAAACACTCCCGCCGATCCTTCTCATCGCCGCGCCCACTGTTTAGAGTGACGCTCAAAAGGAGGTACGGCGGAATGCGACTCACCCCAACGGAGCGGGACCGGCTGCTGCTCTTCGGCGCGGCCGAGCTGGCCCGGGCGCGCCGGGCGCGCGGTCTGAAGCTGAATGTGCCCGAGGCGACCGCGCTGATCGCGGACACGGTGTGCGAGGCGGCCAGGGACGGCCGCCGGCTCGTCGAAGCCGTCGAGGCGGCCCGGTCCGTGCTCGGGCCCGACGACGTACTGCCCGGAGTGGCCGATGTGGTGACCGAGGTCCATGTGGAGGCGGTCTTCGACGACGGCTCCCGGCTCGCCGTGGTCTCCGACCCGATCGGCGGCACCGCGGGCCCCGCCGCGCCCGGCGCGATCCTGCCCGGCCCCGCGGACCCCGCCCCGGAGCCGGACACGGTGCTGACCGTCCGCAACACCGCCGAGGTGCCGATCAGCGTCACCTCCCACTTCCACTTCTTCGAGGCCAATCCGCGCCTCGACTTCGACCGTTCGGCGGCGTACGGCATGCGGCTGTGCGTACCGGCCGGTTCGTCCGTCCGCTTCGACCCGGGCGGCAGCGCCGAGATCGGTCTGGTCCCCATCGGCGGCGCCCGGATCGCCATCGGCTTCGCGGGTCTGGTCGACGGGCCGCTGGACGCGCCCGGCGCAAAGGACGAAGCCCTGCGCAGGGCGGCGGCCTGCGGCTATTTGGGGGCGGACCGATGAGCGCGGCACCCCGTCCGGGCGGCGGGATCGACCCGTACGAATACGCCTCGGTCCACGGCCCGCGCGCCGGGGACCGGGTGGTGCTGGGCGATACCGGGCTGGTGGTCCGGGTCGAGTCCGACTCCCAGCACCCGGGTGACGAATTCCTCGCGGGCTTCGGCAAGACCGCCCGCGACGGACTGCACCTCAAAGCCGCGGCCGTCCGCGAGACCTGCGACGTCGTCATCAGCAACGTTCTCGTCATCGACGCGGTCCAGGGCATCCGGAAGGTGTCGATCGGGATCCGCGAGGGCCGGATCACCGGGATCGGCCGGGCAGGCAATCCGGACACCCTCGACGGGGTCGACGTGGTCACCGGCACCGGCACCACGATCGTCTCGGGCGAAGGGCTGATCGCCACGGCCGGTGCCGTGGACACCCATGTCCATCTGCTCTCCCCGCGGATCATGGAGGCTTCCCTGGCCTCCGGCGTCACCACGATCATCGGCCAGGAGTTCGGCCCGGTCTGGGGCGTCGGCGTCAACTCGCCCTGGGCCCTGAAGCACGCCTTCGGCGCCTTCGACGCCTGGCCGGTGAACATCGGCTTCCTGGGCCGCGGTTCCTCGTCGCATGCGGCGCCCCTGGTGGAGGCGCTGGCCGAGGGTGGGGCCTGCGGTTTCAAGGTCCACGAGGACATGGGCGCCCACACCCGCGCCCTGGACACCGCCCTGCGGGTGGCCGACGAGCACGACGTCCAGGTCGCCCTGCACAGCGACGGGCTGAACGAGTGCCTGTCGGTGGAGGACACCCTGCGGGTGCTGGAGGGCCGGACGATCCACGCCTTCCACATCGAGGGCTGCGGCGGCGGGCACGTCCCCAACGTCCTCAAGATGGCGGGCGTACCGAACGTCATCGGCTCCTCCACCAATCCGACGCTCCCCTTCGGCCGGGACGCGGTCGCGGAGCACTACGGCATGATCGTCTCGGTCCACGATCTGAAGACGGACCTGCCCGGCGACGCCGCCATGGCCCGGGACCGGATCCGGGCCGGGACCATGGGCGCGGAGGACGTCCTGCACGATCTCGGGGCCATCGGCATCACCTCGTCCGACGCCCAGGGCATGGGCCGCGCCGGGGAGACCGTGCGCCGCACGTTCGCCATGGCGGGCAAGATGAAGGCCGAGCTGGGCCCGCTCGCGGGCGACGGCCCGCACGACGACAACGCCCGCGTACTGCGCTATATGGCCAAGCTGACGATCAACCCGGCCATCGCGCACGGGCTCTCCCACGAGATCGGCTCCATCGAGACCGGCAAGATGGCGGACATCGTCCTCTGGCAGCCGCGCTATTTCGGTGCGAAGCCGCAACTGGTCCTGAAGTCGGGTTTCCCCGCCTACGGCGTCACCGGCGATCCGAACGCGGCCACCGACACCTGCGAACCGCTGGTGCTCGGACCGCAGTTCGGGGCGTACGGAGCGACCCCGGCCGACCTGTCGGTCGCCTTCGTCGCCGGGGCTGCCGTCGCGGCGGGCAACGATCTGCTGCCGACCCGCCGCCGCCGGGTCGCGGTCCGCGGCACCCGCGGCATCGGCCCGGCCGATCTGCTGCTCAACTCCCGGATCGGAGATGTCGCCGTGGACGCCCGCAGCGGTCTGGTCACCCTCGACGGCGACCCGATCCGCTCCGAAGCCGCCGAATCGGTCTCCCTCAACCGCCTCTACTTCCTCTGACACCCCGCAGCACCACTGGAGTAGCCCGATGTTCCGTATGCCGCCCGAGTGGGCGCCCCATGAACGCACCTGGATGGCCTGGCCCGGCCCCAACCCCACCTTCTCCGACGGTGACGAACTCGACGGTTCCCGGCGCGCCTGGGCCGCCGTTGCCCGCGCCGTCCGCCGCTTCGAACCGGTCACGATGGTGGTCGGCCCCGGGCAGAGCGCCGGGGCCCGGGCCCTGCTCGGCCCGGACGTCGATCTCGTCGAACGGGAACTCGACGATGCCTGGATGCGGGACATCGGGCCGACGTTCGTCAGCGACGGGACCCGGCTCGCCGCCGTGGACTGGGTGTTCAACGGCTGGGGCGCCCAGGAGTGGGCCCGCTGGGAGCACGACGCGAAGATCGCCCGTGCCGTGGCGGATCTCGCGGGCGTCCCCGTCCACGGTTCTCCGCTGGTCAACGAGGGCGGCGGTATCCATGTCGACGGAGAGGGCACGGTCCTGCTGACCGAGACGGTCCAGCTCGGCCCGGAGCGCAATCCGGGCTGGACCAGGGAGCGGGCCGAGGCCGAGATCCACGCCCGGCTCGGCACCACCAAGGCGATCTGGCTTCCGCGGGGCCTGGCCGCCGACTATCCGCCGCACGGCTACGGCACCCTCGGCCATATCGACATCGTCGCCGCCTTCGCGGGCCCCGGGGTGATCGTCGCCCACACCCAGCCCGACCCGGCCCACCCCGACCACGTCCCCTGCGCCCGGAACGTGGAGTTCCTCCGTACCCAGACGGATGCGAAGGGACGGCCGTTCGAGGTCGTCGAGGTGCCCGCGCCCACCGCCGTCCGCGGTGAGGACGGCCACTGGGCCGACTACTCGTACATCAACCACTACGTCTGCAACGGCGGTGTGGTGCTCTGCGCCTTCGACGATCCGCGCGACGAGGAGGCGGCGGCGATTTTCCGGCGGCTCTACCCGGACCGCGAGGTCGTTCTGGTCGACGCCCGGACGATCTTCGCCGGGGGTGGCGGGATCCACTGCATTACCCAGCAACAGCCCGCGGTGGACGGGGACAGCAGGGGAGAATGAGGCGGTGGACGGCCCCCGGGGTACGGAGGGGGCCGTTCCTCCACTGGAGGTGAGTGAGCATGTCCCCAATCGCAGACGGCTCCGGGGCGGTTGCCCCCGGCAGTACGGACCGCGCCGAGTTCGAGGCGGACACCCGGGCCCACCGGCAGCTGTACTGGACCACCGAGCCCGCGGAGCTGATCGCGACCGTCACCGGGCATATCGCGGCGGGCCGGACCCTGCAGGCCGGAGCCGGTGACGCCGCCGGTGCGGATGCTCCCTCCGAAGAGGGCGGTACGGACGGGGCTGCGGACGGTGCCGGGACGGCGGCGGCCCTCGCCGAGAGCCTGCTGCTCGTGGGACGGCTCGAACTCCTCGGCCGCCATGACCCGGAGGCCGCCCGCCCCGTCCTCCAGGAGGCGCGTACGACGGCCGTCGCCGCCGGTGAACCACTGTTGGCGGCTGCCGCCCTCGGTCTGCTGGCGCTGGTGCCCGCCGACGGGCGGACCGGGGCGGCGGCCGAGTCCTTCACCGCGGCCCGGTCCCTGCTCGCGCACGCCGGTACCGGCGCCGCCGGGCTCCTCGACTGGCTGGAGGCCATCGAGGCCGAGCGCGCCACCCGGGACGGGGAGCACGAGAGGGCGATCCGGCTGATCTCCCGGGTCGAGGGGGCCCGGGTCCGGTCGGAGGACCGGCCGTTCCCGCTGTGGCTCGACTGGTGCACGACGGCCCGGATCGGCATCCTCAAGGGCCGGATCCAGCTCGCCGCGGGTCTGGTGGCGCAGGCCAGACGTACCCTGCTCTACGCGATGGCGACGGTACGCCCCGACGACCACGGCCAGCGGTCCCTGATCTACGCGGGCCTCGCCGCCGTCGAAGCCGCGGACGGCCAGGCGTACGAGTCCTGCGGTTACGCCTGCCGGGCGCTGGAGCACATCGAGGCGGGCGGCGACGTGATGGGCGTCCGGGGCGGTCTGGAGGAGTATCTGCACGACTCGTGCGTGCAGGACCTCTACGAGAGCCTGGCGTTCTCCCCGGCCGAGTCCGTGACCCCGGCCGACATCAGCGAGGTCACCCGCCGGGGCACGGGTGCCGGGCGGGCCCCGGGAATCCGGTAGAACGTACGGGTGAATCACTTGCCGGGGGCGCCACTGCGGGCGCGTGACACGGGATCGTCGGACAGCGGTACGAGGCGCGGTACGAGGCCGGCCGGGCCGGTCGGGTCGGTCGCGAGGTCCGGCCGGTGACCCCGCCCGCCCGGCGCCGCAATATCGCCCCGCCCCGCGAGTCCGTCCTCGCCGCGGCCATGGCCACCATCGCGGAGCACGGGCTCGACGCGCTCACCATGGCCGGTCTCGGCCGGGACGTCGGCATGAGCAGCGGCCATCTCCTCTACTACTTCGGCACCAAGGACGAACTCCTGCTGCGGACGCTGGAGTGGAGCGAAGGACGGCTCGGCGCCGAACGGGCCGCACTGCTCGCCCGGCAGGCGCCGGCCGCCGAGAGGCTGACCGGCTATGTGGAGCTGTACGTCCCCGACGGGCCGCGCGATCCGCACTGGACGCTCTGGCTGGAGGTGTGGAACCGCTCGGCCGGGGCGGCGGAGTCCGCGCGGGCCCGGCAGTCCGCGATCGAAGGCGCCTGGCACCGGGATCTGGTCGCGCTGCTCGCGGAGGGCATCTCCCACGGCGAGTTCCGCAGGGTCGACCCCGACCGTTTCGCGGTCCGCCTGCGGGCTCTCCTCGACGGCCTGAGCGTCCATGTGACGGTCGCCCTCCCGGGCACCAGCCGCCACCAGTCCCTGGCCCACGTCAGCGAATTCCTGACGGATTCCCTCCTGCCGCTTAACTCTGCCGAGCAGGGGCGCGAGGAGGGCATTTAGGGGCGCGAGGAACTGCGCGAACAACCCCAACGGCGGGACAGCCGTACACAAGGCTCAAAAGAACGGCGCTCCGTGTGTAGCTCGCAGTAAACGTGACGCACACCAATGCGCCCCCTTGAAGCGGCCCAGCCGCTCGCGGCACGGTGCCCGCATGTCCCAAGGCCCCTGGAAGAAAATCTACGTCGGCTCCGCAGGAAACCTCGTCGAATGGTTCGACTGGTTCGTCTACGCCAGCTTCGCCACCTACTTCGCCGGCGCCTTCTTCCCCGAAGGCAACGACACCGCCAAGCTCATGAACACCGCCGGCATCTTCGCCGTCGGCTTCTTCATGCGCCCGGTCGGCGGCTGGCTGCTCGGCCGCGTCGCGGACCGCAGAGGACGGAAAACGGCCCTGACCCTCACGGTCACCCTGATGTCCGCCTCCGCCGTGCTGATCGCCGTCGCCCCCACCTACGCCGTCGCCGGATACGGCGGCGCCGCCGTGCTGCTGATCGCCCGGCTGCTCCAGGGGCTCTCCGTCGGCGGCGAGTACGCGGCCAGCGCCACCTATCTGACCGAGGCGTCCGCGCCCGGTCGCCGCGGTCTGGCCTCCAGCTTCCAGTACGTCTCCATGACCGCGGGCCAGATCCTGGGCCTGGGCATCCTGCTGACCCTCCAGAGCACGATGTCCGACGAAGCGCTGCACAGCTGGGGCTGGCGCATCCCGTTCGTCGTCGGGGCGCTCGGCGCTGCCGTCGTCTTCTATCTGCGGCGCGAGATGCTGGAGACGGAGGTGTACGAGCAACTGGACGGCCCGGACGGCCCCGACGGCCCACAGACGGCCGCCGCGGAGAACGGCACCATCCGCGCGCTGCTGGCCCACAAACGCGAGGCGTTCCTCGTCGTCGCGCTGACCATGGGCGGCACCGTCGCCTACTACACGTACACCACCTATCTGACGAAGTACCTCTCCAACTCCGCCGGGCTCCCCAAGCAGACCGCGACCCTGGTCTCCTTCTGCGCGCTGATCGTCTTCGCCTGTCTCCAGCCGCTCGCGGGCGCGCTCTCCGACCGGATCGGCCGCCGCCCGCTGCTGATCACCTTCGCCCTGGGGTCCACCTTCCTCACCGTCCCGATCATGACCCTGCTGAAGCAGGCGGGCTCCTTCTGGCCCGCCTTCGGGCTCTCCCTGCTCGCCCTGGTGGTGATCACCGGCTATACGTCCATCAACGCCTGTGTGAAGGCGGAACTGTTCCCGACCGGGGTCCGCGCGCTGGGCGTGGCCCTGCCGTACGCCGTCGCCAACGCTCTCTTCGGCGGCACCGCCGAGTATGTGGCGCTCTGGTTCAAACGCTCCGGCGCCGAGTCCGGCTACTACTGGTACGTCGCGGGCTGCGCGGCGGTCTCCCTCGTCGTCTATCTCACCATGCGGGAAACCCGCGATATCGACCTCGCCACGGTGGGCAAGGGACACACCGCAGCCCCGGCCCCGGCACCCGCAACAACCCCGGCGCCCGGTCCCGCATCGTGAGACAGCAGGGCGGCCCGCCGGATCCCTGTGGCAGGATGCGACCGTGCCTACTCTCGCCATGATTATCGGCAGCAGGTGCGCCGGTCCGCAGTGACGGCCCCGTACGCGAATCCGTACGACGCCGCCACCGTGTCCCCAGACCCGCGCGCAGACCTCTCGCATCCGCGAGGGGTTTTTTTGATTCTCCACTCCGTTTCCGGCCCCACCCCCCGCCGGAAACGGACAGCGCGAGAGGATAGGGACAAGTGGAGCCAGAAGTTCCGGGAGCCACTCATTCGACAGGAGCAGAACCAGCATGACGACGAAGCCGACGACGGACGACAGCTTCCACGTCTTCGACACCACACTCCGTGACGGCGCGCAGCGCGAGGGCATCAACCTCACGGTCGCGGACAAGCTGACCATCGCCCGGCACCTGGACGAGTTCGGCGTGGGGTTCATCGAGGGCGGCTGGCCGGGGGCCAACCCGCGGGACACGGAGTTCTTCGCCCGCGCCCGCCAGGAGATCGACTTCAAGAACGCGCAGCTCGTGGCCTTCGGCGCCACCCGCAGGGCCGGGGCCACCGCCGCCGAGGACCCTCAGGTGCAGGCGCTCCTGACCTCCGGCGCGCCCGTGATCACCCTGGTCGCCAAGGCCCACGACCGCCATGTCGAACTGGCGCTCCGCACCACCCTCGACGAGAACCTGGCGATGATCCGGGACACCGTTTCCCATCTGCGGGAGCAGGGCCGCCGGGTCTTCGTCGACTGCGAGCACTTCTTCGACGGCTACCGCGCCAACCCCGCCTACGCCAAGGCCGTCGTCCGCGCCGCCGCCGAAGCCGGCGCCGATGTCGTCGTGCTCTGCGACACCAACGGTGGCATGCTGCCCGCCCAGATCCAGGCCGTGGTCGCCACGGTCGTCGCGGACACGGGTGCCCGGCTCGGCATCCACGCGCAGGACGATACGGGCTGCGCCGTCGCGAACACCCTCGCCGCGGTCGACGCGGGCGCCACCCACGTCCAGTGCACGGCCAACGGCTACGGCGAGCGCGTCGGCAACGCCAACCTCTTCCCGGTCGTCGCCGCGCTGGAGCTGAAGTACGGCAAGAAGGTGCTGCCCGAGGGCGCGCTGGCCGAGATGACCCGGATCTCCCACGCCATCGCGGAGGTCGTCAACCTCACCCCCTCCACCCACCAGCCCTACGTCGGCGTCTCCGCCTTCGCCCACAAGGCCGGACTGCACGCCTCCGCCATCAAGGTCGACCCCGACCTCTACCAGCACATCGACCCCGAGCTGGTCGGCAACACCATGCGGATGCTGGTCTCCGACATGGCGGGCCGCGCCTCCATCGAGCTGAAGGGCAAGGAGCTGGGCATCGACCTCGGCGGCGACCGGGAACTGGTCGGCCGGGTCGTCGAGCGGGTCAAGGAGCGGGAGGCCCAGGGCTACACCTACGAAGCCGCGGACGCCTCCTTCGAGCTGCTGCTGCGCGCCGAGGCCGACGGGCGGCCCCCGCGCTACTTCCGTACGGAGTCCTGGCGGGCCATCGCGGAGGACCGCCCCGACGGCAGCCACGCCAACGAGGCCACGGTGAAGCTCTGGGCCAAGGGCGAGCGGATCGTCGCCACGGCCGAGGGCAACGGCCCGGTGAACGCCCTGGACCGGGCCATGCGGGTCGGTCTGGAGCGGATCTACCCGCAGCTCGCCAAGCTGGAGCTGGTGGACTACAAGGTCCGCATCCTGGAGGGCCGGCACGGCACCGAGTCCACCACCCGGGTGCTGATCACGACCGGTGACGGCAAGGGGGAGTGGGCCACGGTCGGCGTCGCGGAGAACGTGATCGCCGCCTCCTGGCAGGCGCTGGAGGACGCGTACACCTACGGGCTGCTGCGCGCGGGCGTCGAACCGGCGGAGTAGTCGGCCGAGCAGCCTCCCGACCGCCCGTACACCGGCGAAAGTCGGCCAAAGTACGGGCGGGCGGGAGTGCGTGTGCGGGGCACGGGGATACGCTCCCCGGCTGTCCCACCGTGATCGTTCCGGGGCTCCGGAACGGACCGCGGCCCCGGTATGAGCAAAGGCGTCCCCGTATGCGAGTCCTTGCCTCCGTTCCCTTCGAGCACGTCCTGACCACCTTCACCCGGAACCATCCGTACGTTCCGGACGAGGCGGGCAACACCAACGACGATGCCGAGGAGAACCTCTGCCACGCCCAGCTCGAATTGGGCCACTGGCACCATGTGCGGCTCGACCGCTCCGAGGTGCTGGACGTGGTGCTGCCGTGGCATACGGGGGAGTACGGCGAGACCGAGCTGATCGCCCCGGAGGGCACGACGGTCGCGGCGGCGGTGGCCCGGCTCCGGGCACTGGGGCAGTCGTACGGGCGGAGCAATCCGGACTGCGCGGCCCGGCTGGCGCACCATGCGGAGGCACCGATGACGCCGGTCTATCTGTCGTCCCGCGCGGTGCCGGGTCCGGACTACGAGCGGCTGGCGGTACGGGAGGGGCTCATCCATCTCGACGGGCTGCACCGGCTGCTGGCCTGGGAGCTGTCCGGGCGGCTCGCGGCGGGCGCGATGGTGGAGGCGTATACGGCGAGCGCCGCCCGGAGCCATGTCGGCCAGGTCCGGACGGCGCTCGGTACCACGGGGGAGGGCGTCAGCGGGCGCTGACGAACGCCTTCCAGGCGGCGGGGGCGACGCTCAGCATCGGACCGTCCACGACCTTGGAGTCCCGGATGTGGACGGCGGCGTGGTGGGCCGCGATCTCGACGCAGGCGCCGCCCTGGTCGCTGCTGTAGCTGGACTTGTACCAGTCGTACGCCACCTCGACGCAGGCGCCGCCCTCGCTGCCGCTGTAGCTCGACTTCCGCCACTCGTAGGCGATCTCGACGCAGGCGCCGCCCTCGTCGCCGCTGTAGCTCGACTTGAACCAGATCATGTCTCTCCTAGCAACGCGTCCAGCAAGTCCATGCTCTCCCCGGGGGAGAGGGCCTGTGAACGCAGCATCCCATACTTCGTCAGAAGCACACTGGCTTCATCGGGATCATCGACCAGGAAGCTGACCCGCTGCCCTTCCACATAGGCGAGTTGGTCGTGGTCCGGGGTTTCCAGCAGCACCATGGGGCCATCGAGACCGGCATGGCGCTCGACCTGGGTCGGCATGATCTGGAGCCCGAGAAAGGGGAGTTCGGCGACCTGCCGCAGATGTTGGTTCTGGTCGCGGAGCACCCGCTTACCGCCGACCGGGCGGTACAGGACGGACTCCTCCAGCAGGAAGTTGCACATCGGCCGGGGCTTCCGCCGCAGCACTTCCTGTCGCTCCAGCCTGGCCTGGACCCACTCCTCCAACTCGTCCTCGTCCAGCGGGGGATAGAGATTGGAGAAGACCGCCCGCATGTAGTCGGCGGTCTGGAGCAGCCCCGGGACCACTTGGTTCTCGTACCAGAGCAGGTTCAGGGCCTCCTGTTCGTAGTCCACGAAGTCCTGAGCGAAGAGCGGAAAGCGTTCCCGCTGCGGGACGTTCTTCACCCCGGACGCCAGGGCCCCCTTCGTATGGAGGAGTTCGTCCAGCCGCTCCGCGAGATCCAGTTTCAGCGCCCTGCGCCCCTGTTCGATGGAGGCGATGGTTTCGACGTCGAGTTCGAGTTCCTCGGCCAACTGGGCCTGGGTGTACCCCGCGGCCTTCCGCAGGGTGGCCAGTTGCGCTCCGAGAACGTGCCATGAGGTGCCCCGCTTGGGGCGTTTCGCGTTTTGCATGGTTGCTTCATTTCCCACTACGGCACGCGATCGACCGGAAACTCCGCGTACAAAAAAACTGTACGGGTGCTGTACGTGTCCCGGACACGACAGAGCGCGCCCACCCCGTCGGGGTAAGGACGCGCTTCTGTCGGTGCTGGACGAGCAGGCCGTCAGGCTGGTCAGGCCTTCTTGATGGCGGAGATGTCGAGGTTGAGCTTGACCTTGTCGCTGACCATGACGCCACCGGTCTCCAGAGCGGCGTTCCAGGTCAGACCCCACTCGGAGCGCAGGATGGTCGCGGAGCCCTCGAAGCCGACCCGGTGGTTGCCGTAGACGTCGGTCGCGGCGCCGTTGAACTCCAGGTCGATGGTGAGCGGACGGGTCACGTCCTTGATGGTGAGGTCACCGAAGAGCCGGTAGTCGTCGCCGCCGGCCGCTTCGGCGCGGGTGGAGCGGAAGGTCATCAGCGGGAACTGCTCGGCGTCGAAGAAGTCGGCGCTGCGGAGGTGGTTGTCGCGGTCCGCGATGCCCGTGTCGATGCTGTTGATCCGCACGTCGATGCTGGCGCTGGAGTCGGCCGGGTCGGCGCCGTTCAGCACGAGCGTGCCCTCGTAGTCGTCGAAGCCGCCGCGGACGTTCGTGACCATGGCGTGCCGGACCGTGAAACCGATCTGGCTGTGCGCCGGGTCGATCGTGTACTCACCGGACAGCGCGGCGAGCGCGGGGTCCACGGGGGCGGCGGACTCGGCGGTGTCGGACTTGCGGTTGAAGATGCCCATGACGAACTCCTGAGGGGGGTGGTGGCGAGGTTGTTTAAGCTTCAACGAGAACGACTGTAGCGAAATTCCGTTGAAGCTTCAACATCTTCGGCGGGATTCACCCGGACGGCCCTCTGCGACGGCGTCCGGGCGGGGTGCAAGCGCTTTCAGTATCGGCGCCGGACCCGTTGTCGTCCCGGCGACACCCTGCTAGCGATGGACACGTCCCTACGCCTCCGGAGGTCCCCGTGCCCCAGCCGCTCTGGTCCCGCCGGTCCTTCGTCACGGCCGCCGGAACCGCCGGGGCGCTCGCCGCCCTGGCCCCCGCGGCCCCGGCGCCCCCGGACCCGTACGAACTCCTCCGGAACCGCTGGCTGGAGATCAGCCTCGGCAGCGGCTACGACCCCGCCGCCGAGCCGTACGCCTCCCGGATCGCGGAGACCACCCGACTCGCCGCCGTCCACCGCGCCGCCCTGGCCCCCGGCCCCGGCTCCCTCTGGCCCGACCTGCCCTTACTCCCGCCCGCGCCGCCCGCCCACATCACCCGGAGCTTCGCCCGCCTCTGGGTGATGGCCCAGGCGTATACGTACGGAACCGGCGACGGATCCGGGCTCCTCGCGGACACCGTCCACGGCCTCGGCCACGTCACCGCCCTCGCCTACCACCCCGGCAACGAGCCCCGCGGCAACTGGTGGGAGTGGCGCATCGGCAGCCCACGCCTCCTGATGGACCTCGTCGCCGTCCTCCACGACCACCTCTCCGCCGACGCGATCGCCACCGCCTGCGCCGCCGTCGACCACTTCGTCCCCGACAGCCTCCTCACCGACTACTCCGGCATCTCCACCGGCGCCAACCGCGTCGACCTCTGCCGCTCCACCGCCCTGCGCGGGATCCTCGGCCGCGCCCCCCAGCGGATCGCCCTGGCCCGTACCGCGCTCTCCCCGGTCTTCCCGTACGTCACCGAAGGCGACGGCCTCTACGCCGACGGGTCGTACGTCCAGCACACCCGCGTCCCCTATACCGGCACCTACGGACAGGTCCTGCTCGACGGGCTCGCCCGGCTCTTCGCCCTGCTCGACGGCTCCCCCTGGGAGATCACCGACCCCGCCCGCCGCAACGTCCTCGACAGCGTCGACCGCGCCTTCAGCCCGCTGATCCACAACGGGCTGATCATGGACAGCGTCAACGGCCGGGCGGTCAGCCGGGGGCTGGGCCGCGACGACGACCGCCGGATCCTGCGCGGCGACCACTACCACGGGCACGCCGTGATCGCCGCGATCGCGCTGCTGGCCAGGGGTGCCCCGCCCGCCGACCGCGACCGCTGGTACGCCCGGATCAAGGGCTGGGCCGCCCGTGACACCACCGGCTCCCTCCTCATCTCGCCCCGGCACGGCACCGCCGATCTGGCCCGCCTCGCCGCAGCCGCCGCAGCCCCCGTCCCGACCGCCCCCCGAGCCACCGGCCACACCCTCTTCGCCGCCATGGACCGGGCCGTGCACCGCCGCCCCGGCTGGACCGTGAACATCGCCATGGCCTCGGACCGCACCGCGTACTACGAATGCGGGAACGGCGAGCACCCGCGCGGCTGGCACACCGGCGCCGGAATGGTCCTCTGGTGGCCCGAGCACAGCCTCGGAGACCAGTACACGGACTGGTTCTGGCCCACCGCCGACCCGTACCGGATGCCCGGCACCACCGTCTCCACCCGGCGGCTCGCGGACTTCGCGGGCGGAGAGTGGGGCGAACCGCGGCCCGCAGCGCGCTGGGCCGGGGGTGTCACCGACGGCACGTACGCCGCCGTCGGCCAGGATCTGCGGGGGCTGGGCTCCACCCTCCGGGCCCGCAAGTCCTGGTTCTGCGCCGACGACGCCGTCGTCTGCCTGGGCGCGGGCATCAGCTGCACCGACGGCGTCCCGGTCGAGACCGTCGTCGACCACCGCAATCTCGGCGCGTCCGGCCGGGCCCGCTACCGGTACGGCGCCCGCTGGGCCCATCTGGAAGGCCACGGCGGCTGGGTCCTGCCCGGCGGCACCCGCCGGCTCCACAGCCGCCATGAGGACCGCGCCGGAGCCTGGGCCGATATCAACACCGGCGGCAGTGCCGAACGGGTCACGCGCCGCTACCGCACGCTCTGGCTGGACCACGGCACCGACCCGGTCGATGCCTCGTACCTCTATCTCCTGATGCCGGCCGCGAGCCCCGCCCGCACCGCCGCCCGGGCCGCCGACCCGCACTGGCTGACCGTCCTCGCCAACGACGCGCGCTGTCAGGCGGTGGCCCTCGCCTCCCTCGGGCTGACCGCC
Organism: Streptomyces tsukubensis; assembly: GCF_003932715.1. Lineage (NCBI taxonomy): Bacteria > Bacillati > Actinomycetota > Actinomycetes > Kitasatosporales > Streptomycetaceae > Streptomyces > Streptomyces tsukubensis. Next base: position 5,887,263 of record NZ_CP020700.1, read on the forward strand.
GCGAATTTCTTCGCCACCGGAACGGTTGGCCCGCTGACCGCATCGGCGCCCCTGAGCGTCCTGATCAGGGAGCAGGGCCGCGAAGCCGCCCTGTGGCTGGCGGATCCGGAACGCTCCCGCTCACCCGTGGAGATCGTCTGGCGGCGGCCCGTACGCGCTGTGGAGAGCCGGGACCCCGCCATCGAGGTCCTCGCCACCGGCGCCGCCGTTCGGCTGAGACTCCACCCCGGCACGGCGGGCACGAGCCGCGGCTGCCGGATGGCACTCGGCTGAACGGATTATGGGATTCCTACAAACAACAGTGGTCCCCGGCTGGCGACTGGGGTGATGCGCCCGAGGCTTCTGTGAGGGATTCACAGGAGAATCGGTCCGAGACTGTACGGAGTGAACGGCGGAAAAATTGCGCCCCTGTCCTTAGGGTCGATACATGACCCTTGTCGACGAGACCCCCAGCGAGCCCACCGACGCACGCGGGCGCGTGGCCGAGCTGCACGACCTGCGGGAGCGGGCGGTCCGCGGACCGAGCGACCGCGCGACCGAGGCGCAGCACGCCAAGGGCAAGCTGACCGCGCGCGAGCGGATCGCGCTGCTGCTGGACGAGGGCTCCTTCCACGAGGTGGAGCAGCTCCGCCGGCACCGGGCCACCGGCTTCGGCCTGGAGGCCAAGAAGCCGCACACCGACGGTGTCGTCACCGGCTGGGGAACGGTCGAGGGGCGGACGGTCTTCGTCTACGCCCACGACTTCCGGATCTTCGGCGGTGCGCTGGGCGAGGCCCACGCCACCAAGATCCACAAGATTATGGACATGGCGATCTCGGCGGGCGCGCCGCTGGTGTCGCTGAACGACGGCGCGGGCGCCCGGATCCAGGAGGGCGTTTCGGCGCTCGCCGGTTACGGCGGCATCTTCCAGCGCAACACCCGGGCGAGCGGTGTCATCCCGCAGATCTCCGTGATGCTCGGCCCGTGTGCGGGCGGCGCCGCCTACTCGCCCGCGCTCACCGACTTCGTCTTCATGGTCCGCGAGACCTCCCAGATGTTCATCACCGGTCCCGACGTGGTGAAGGCCGTGACGGGTGAGGAGATCACCCAGAACGGCCTCGGCGGTGCCGACGTCCACGCCGAGACCTCGGGCGTCGCCCACTTCGCGTACGACGACGAGGAGACCTGCATCGCGGAGGTGCGGTACCTCCTCTCGATGCTGCCGCAGAACAACCGGGAGAACCCGCCGCACGTGGCGGCCACCGACCCGGTCGACCGCCGCTCCGACGTCCTGCTGGACCTGGTGCCCGCCGACGGCAACCGTCCGTACGACATGCACAAGGTCATCGAAGAACTCGTCGACGACGGCGACTTCCTGGAGATCCACGAGCGCTGGGCCCGGAACATCGTCTGCGCCCTGGCCCGCATCGACGGCCAGGTCGTCGGCATCGTGGCCAACCAGCCGCAGACCCTCGCCGGGGTCCTGGACATCGAGGCCTCCGAAAAGGCCGCCCGCTTCGTCCAGATGTGCGACGCCTTCAACATCCCGATCGTGACCCTGCTGGACGTCCCCGGCTTCCTCCCGGGCGTCGACCAGGAGCACGGCGGGATCATCCGCCACGGCGCCAAGCTCCTCTACGCCTACTGCAACGCCACCGTGCCCCGGATCTCCCTGATCCTGCGCAAGGCCTACGGCGGCGCGTACATCGTGATGGACTCCCAGTCCATCGGCGCCGACCTGACCTACGCCTGGCCGACCAACGAGATCGCGGTCATGGGCGCCGAGGGCGCCGCCAATGTGATCTTCCGGCGGCAGATCGCGGACGCCGAGGACCCCGAGGCCATGCGGGTGCGGATGGTCAAGGAGTACAAGTCCGAGCTGATGCACCCGTACTACGCCGCGGAGCGCGGACTGGTCGACGACGTCATCGACCCGGCCGAGACCCGGGCCGTACTCGCCGCGTCCCTGGCGATGCTCCGCACCAAGCACGCCGATCTGCCGTCCCGCAAGCACGGCAACCCGCCGCAGTGACCCGCCTCAGCAAGCCGCGCAGCAACCGACCGGACCCCACCGCGAAAACGGAGCACACACGATGAGCACCCAGGCCGTCCGAGCCACGGACCCGTCCGTCCTGCGCGTGGAGAAGGGCCACTGCGAGCCCGAGGAGCTGGCCGCGATCACCGCGGTGCTGCTGGCCCGCGCCGCCGCCGCGCCGCAGGCCACGGACGGCGCCCACGGCCGTACCGCCGCGCCCTGGAGCCGTCCCGAGCGGCAGCGGGCCTTCCAGGTCTCCCACAGCTGGCAGGGCTGACCGCCCCACGCCGTACTGAGCGCGCCCCGGCCCCGGATCCTTCCGGGGCCGGGGCGTTCTTCGTACCCGCGACCGGCCCGCGACCGTTCCTGCGGGAAACACAGAGCCCCCGTACCCCTCCGGCGAGGGGGACGGGGGCCGCATACGTCTTCGACTACCGCAGCCGTGCCATGAGGGCGTGTTCGACGAGGGTGATGAGGGCGCTCTTCGCGTCGGCGCGATGGCGGGCGTCGGTGGTGATGATGGGGGTGTCGGGTCCGATCTGGAGGGCTTCGCGGACTTCTTCGGGGGTGTAGGGCTGGTGTCCGTCGAAGCCGTTGAGGGCGATGACGAAGGGGAGGCCGCTGTTTTCGAAGTAGTCGACGGCGGGGAAGCAGTCGGCGAGGCGTCGGGTGTCGACGAGGACGACGGCGCCGATGGCGCCGCGGACGAGGTCGTCCCACATGAACCAGAAGCGGTCCTGTCCGGGGGTGCCGAACAGGTAGAGGATGAGGTCCTGGTCGAGGGTGATGCGGCCGAAGTCCATGGCGACGGTGGTGGTGGTTTTGTCGCCGGTGTGGGTGAGGTCGTCGATGCCGGCGGAGGCGCTGGTCATGACGGCTTCGGTACGCAGCGGGTTGATCTCCGAGACGGCGCCGACGAACGTGGTCTTACCCACGCCGAAACCACCCGCCACCACGATCTTCGCGCTGGTGGTTGAGCGAGGCGCGCCGCCGCTAGAGCTTGCGAAGTCCACTGAGCACCCTTTCGAGCAGTGTCACGTCTGGCTGACCGCCGGCGGTGTCGTCCCCGCCGGGCTGGTGGATGGCGACGAGTCCGGCCTCTGCCAGGTCGGCGACGAGGATCCGGGCAACGCCGAGGGGAATGGAGAGCAGTGCCGAGATCTCGGCGACCGACTTGATCTCGAAACACAGCCGGCAGATCCGCTGATGCTCGGGCAACTGGCCCTGGAGCCTCGACGGATCTGCGGTGGTACTGACCAGGGCCTCGATGGCGAGCTGGTAGCGCGGCCGGGTCCGGCCGCCCGTCATGGCGTACGGCCGCACCAGCGGACTGGGCCCGCCCTGTCCGGGCGCGGGCTCCGGCCTGCGGCGCCCCGGAGGCCGCTGCTGGTAGGGCCGGGGCTGGCCGGGCTGCTGGGCCGGGCCCGGCACCCCGTGCCGCCCGCCGGGCCGGCCGTAGCCGCCCTGCCGGTCGTACTGATCGTGCGGTTGGTGCGGTTGGTGCGGTTGGTGCGGTTGGTTCGGCTGATGGGGCTGGTGAGGCTGATGCGGTGGCTGGGGCGCCCCCGGATCGTACGGCCCGGGACCGCCCGCCTGCTGCGCCCCGTACCGGGGATCGTACGAAGCATCGTACGAAGGCTCGTACGGCTGCCGGTACGGCTCCTGCGCCGGCTCGGGCGCGGACCACGAAGGACGGCCGTCCGCTCTGCCCGGGGCCGGGGGAAAGGGGTAGCCGTGGTGGGAGTGCTCGCCTTCCGGCTGCTGCGCACCGCCGTCATAAGGGCGTTCGCCCGGTGGTGTTGCCACGTGTCCTCCTCCGACTGCGCGTGCCGTTCGCTGTCCCTGTGAAGCCGCCACTGCCACCGCACCCTAATGGTGCGGTGGCACAAGGGGCCCTGTCCGCCGGTAGGTTGACCGGTCAGTTGAGCAGACTGCCCTGGAGTTCCGCCCGCAGGTCGGGGGTGAGCACATTGCCCGCCCGGTCCACCAGAAGGGCCATCTCGTAGCCCACCAGACCGATATCGGCCTCCGGGTGGGCCAGCACGGCCAGCGACGAGCCGTCGGAGATGGACATGATGAAGAGGAAACCCCGCTCCATCTCGACGACCGTCTGGTTGACGGCACCGCCCTCGAAGATGCGGGAGGCACCCGCGGTCAGCGAGGTCAGTCCGGAAGCGACCGCCGCCAGCTGATCGGCACGGTCACGGGGGAAGCCGTCGGACATCGCCAGCAGGAGTCCGTCGGCGGAGACCACCACCGTGTGGGACACCCCGGGGGTGTTGTCCACGAAGTTGGTGATCAACCAGTTCAGATTCTGCGCCGCCTGGCTCATCGGGCTCACACTAACGCTCCTGGTTGTAGGTACTGCCCGGACCACCCTGGTGATCGTAGGTGCCCGGTCCGTTCGTGTCCGTTCCCGCGCTGCGCCCCCGCTGGACGCCGCGGCGCAGATTGCTCAGCCTGCCACGAACGTCCTCCGGGGCGCGCGAGATCTGCGGAAGCCCGTGCTGAGGTGTCTCCTCCGCGGTGCCCTCGACGAGGTTGGCCTTGGGCACCCGGCGCGGCAGCCCGGACGAGGTGACCCCGCCCGCCTTCGGCTCCCGCAGCTTCTCCGCCCGCTGCCAGCGCTCGTCGTTGGCCGACCGCCAGTCCTGCGCACCGTCGTCCGCGGCCCCGTTGCCGCTGTCGGTGACCGCCTCGGGCCGATCACCCTGCGGCGCCTGCGGGACCTGCTCCCCGGACGGCTGCCACTGCTGCTGCCGCTGCACGTCCTGCTCGGGCCGCGGGCGCAGGGCGCCGCGGCGGGGCAGACCGGCGTCGGTCAGCTCGTGACCGCTGCTCGGAGAAGGTCCCGGACGCTCGAAGCCTACGCTCTCCGCACCCGTGCTGGTGGCGCCGTGGCCGGATTCCGATTCCCCGCGGTACTCCGGTTCGTACCCGCCGGAAACAGCGTTCGGATCCGGCCAGTCGTCCTGCTGGCGACGGGTGTTCCAGGCGTTCCCGTACGGCTGCTCACCCGTCGCCGAATCCGGGAAGCCGGATTCCGGATAGCTGCCTGCCGGGTGCTGGGAGCCTTGTGCCGCATGGGCGGCCGGGGAGTCCGGAGCCGTTCCGGCTTCGGGCAGGGCGGCCTGCCCCTGGGACGGGTACGGATCCTGGTACACCGGCATCGGCTGGGTGTGGTGCGCCTCGCCGCCGGGGTAACCGCCGGACGGGTAGCCGTCGTACGTCTGCTGTCCGGATCCGTACGGAGCCGTGGTGCCGCTCGGGTCGGCCGCCGGGAAGGCGGCACCGGAGCCCGGGGCCGCGTACGGATCCGCGACCCCGCCCTGGGCGGGGAAGCCGTCCGCGGGACCGGCCGCCGGGAAGGCGTCGGCACCCTGGCCCTGACCCTGCGCCTGACCCTGTCCGAGGCCCTGGTTCTGGCCGTGGCCCTGCGCCTGGCCCTGCGTCTGGCCCGGGAACGCGTTCTGCCCGTAACCGTCGTACGGCTGCGCCGCCGCGGGCTGCTGATAGCCCTCCGCCGGTTCGGCGGCCGGCTGCTGCTGCGGGTTCCGGGGCTCCAGCGCCGCCCGCCGTCCGCCGCGAGCCAGGGAGCGGCCCACCGGGTCGATACCGCGCCCGCCCGACTGCGGCTGCTCGTAGCGGGAGTCGTCGAAACCGAGTTCGGCAGCGGTCCGCACCGGCGCGGACGGGACCTGGGCCGGACCCCGGCCGCCCTCCTGCTCCGGCATGATCCCCGAGACCGTGAAGTCGCCCTGGGGCACCGGCTCGCCGCCACCGCCGTGGGTGATCGCGTCCGGGAGCATCACCAGCGACGTGGTGCCCGCCTGCTCGCCCGAGGGGCGGAGCTGGACCCGGATACCGTGCCGGTCCGCGAGGCGGCCGACCACGAAGAGGCCCATGCGCTGGGAGACGGCGGCGTCCACGATCGGCGGGTTCGCCAGCTTGTGGTTGATGTCCGCGAAGTCCTCCGCGGTCAGCCCGATGCCCTTGTCGTGGATCTCGACCATGATCCGGCCGTCGGGCAGCCGGGTCGCGGTGACCCGCACCTTGGTCTGCGGGGAGGAGAAGGTGGTGGCGTTCTCCAGCAGCTCCGCCAGCAGATGCACCAGGTCGGTGACCGACTGGCCGTGGATATCCGTCTCCGGTACGCCGGACAGCTCGATCCGCTCGTACGACTCCACCTCGGACGAGGCCGCCCGCAGCACATCGACCAGCGGAACCGGCTGGTTCCAGCGGCGGCCGGGCTCCTCGCCCGCGAGGACCAGGAGGTTCTCGCCGTTGCGGCGCATCCGGGTGGCCAGATGGTCCAGCCGGAACAGATTGTCCAGCTGCTCCGGATCGGCCTCGTTGTTCTCCAGCTCGGTGATCAGCGTGAGCTGGCCCTCGATGAGCGACTGGTTGCGGCGGGAGAGATTGGTGAAGATTGCGTTGACGTTGCCCCGCAGCATGGCCTGCTCGGCGGCGAGCCGGACCGCCTCGCGGTGGATCTGGTCGAAGGCGCGGGCCACCTCGCCGATCTCGTCGCGGGTGTCGATCGGAATCGGTTCGACCCGGGTGTCGACCCGTCCGGGCTCGGTCCGGGAGAGCTGGTCGACCAGGAGCGGCAGCCGCTGCTCCGCGATGGCGAAGGCGGCCGAACGCAGCTCCCGCATCGACCGGCTCATCTGCCGGGCCACGGCACCGGCCAGCACGAAGGAGGCGAGCAGGGCGATCACGACGATCGCGCCGTTGAGGATCGCGTCCCGGCGGGCGTCGGCGGAGATCGACGAGGCCTCGGCCACCGCACGGTCCACCAGTTCGGTCTCGACCTGGAGGTAGCCCTCGAACTTGGCGGTGGCGACGGCGGTCCACGTCTGCGCCGTGATGCCCGCGGCCGCCAGATCCTCGGGGGACGCCCCGCTGCCGATCCGCTGGGCCATCCCGCTGAACACGGTGCCGTCGGGACCCGCCGCCGTGGTGGCGCCGGACTCCTGGAGCCGCTGCGCGCCCTGCTCGGCGGCCTTGCGCATCGAGCCCTTCAGCAGCTCGACATCCGCCGACGTACCACCGGACTGGAATTCCGCGATCGCGATCTGTTCCAGATAGTTGTACGAGTTGAACGCCGTGACCTGCTTGTCCCGGACGTTCTCACGGCTGTTGGGGCGCACCAGAAGATGGATGCCGATGGACCGCTGGAGCGACTCCGCGGCCTTCGCCAGCTGAACCGCGTAAACGGTCCTGCCGTAACTGGTGACATTGCCGGTGCCCAGACCCAGCTCATTGGCGAACGCCATCAGCGAGTGCTGGACCTGGACATAGCCCTCTTCGGTGCCGACCGGGTCGGTGGCGGGGCGATAGGCGTTCGCGCGCAGATCGGCGAGCTTCTTCTCCTCGCCCCGGAAGATTTCGAGACGCCGCTCCAGACCGTGCCCCGCGGGCACGTTCCGGGTGGCGCGGTCGAACGCGGCCTTCGCCGCGTCCGTGGTGGCGCGCACCTTCTGCACGGCCTCGTTGGGCGTGGGCGACTTCAGCAGCGGCTCGGCCGTCAGGTCCCGCTCGTTGAGGAGGGCCGCGCCGTACTCGGACGCGGCCCGCACTATCTTCGCCGTCTGCTCGGCGTCCTTGGCTTCGTCCCAGGTGTCGATCGACCCGCTGACCTGGAAGCCGCCCATGAACAGACCGACCAGCACGGGCAGCAGCAGGATCGCGTTCAGCCGGGTCGGCACGGACCAGTTGCGCGGGGAGAACCGGCTGGTACTCCCGCCGCCCGGGGCGGGGGAAGCGGGCTCCGGCTCCTCGCCGGGCGACGCCTCCGCACGCGACGGCGGGGTGAAATTGCCCCGCGCCTGCTGCTCTGCGGAGCCTGTGCTGCTTCGCCTCACTCGACCAACAACCTCTCGGCGCCGACACCCATGCTGTGCCGTGTTTCGTTCTGAGCCGTACTACTCGGAAGTTCGTCGAATTTCAGCACGCGGACCGGGTCCGTTCCAAACAGTTGGAATCAGCCATTCCGCGTCGCCGGAGCGCGCGATAAAACGGGCATAAAGAGCGAGCCCCTTCAAAAGTCGTGCGTTTCGTGAGCGCAGGGACACCGGGTGACCGCATCGGGTGTCCGCAGGACCCCAATTCCATGTCGAAACGTTATGAACATGCGGGCGGACCGTGTCAAAGGACACAGTCCGCACCTGCTTGGTTACGACAACTACCGTATCGCAGCGTCTACTTGAGCCGTGCCATGAGGGCGTGTTCGACGAGGGTGATGAGGGCGCTCTTCGCGTCGCCGCGGTGGCGGGCGTCGGTGGTGATGATGGGGGTGTCGGGTCCGATCTGGAGGGCTTCGCGGACTTCTTCGGGGGTGTAGGGCTGGTGTCCGTCGAAGCCGTTGAGGGCGATGACGAAGGGGAGGCCGCTGTTTTCGAAGTAGTCGACGGCGGGGAAGCAGTCGGCGAGGCGTCGGGTGTCGACGAGGACGACGGCGCCGATGGCGCCGCGGACGAGGTCGTCCCACATGAACCAGAAGCGGTCCTGTCCGGGGGTGCCGAACAGGTAGAGGATGAGGTCCTGGTCGAGGGTGATGCGGCCGAAGTCCATGGCGACGGTGGTGGTGGTTTTGTCGCCGGTGTGGGTGAGGTCGTCGATGCCGGCGGATGCGCTGGTCATGACGGCTTCGGTACGCAGCGGGTTGATCTCCGAGACGGCGCCGACGAACGTGGTCTTACCCACGCCGAAACCACCCGCCACCACGATCTTCGCGCTGGTGGTCGATCTCGGAGCCGTACCGCCGCTAGAGCTTGCGAAGTCCACTGAGCACCCTTTCGAGCAGTGTCACGTCCGGCGTACCGCCGGCGTCGCCGTTGCCCGGCTGGTGGATCGCCACCATGCCGGCCTCCGCCAGGTCCGCCACCAGGATCCGGGCCACGCCCAGCGGCATCGACAGCAGCGCCGACACCTCCGCGACCGACTTCACCTCACGGCACAGATGGCAGATCCGCTGGTGCTCGGGGAGCAGCCCGCCCAGCAGCGACGGATCGGCGGTGGTACTGACCAGGGCCTCGATGGCGAGCTGGTAGCGCGGCCGGGTCCGGCCGCCCGTCATGGCGTACGGCCGCACCAGCGGCTGGTCACCGTCCACTCCGTAGTCGGTTTGGACACCGTACGGATCATGTGAGGCGGGTGGCGGGGTCATGAAGTCCTCCGGGCGGGACAGCAAGTGGATGGCGTGCCGTCGGTGCGGCCGGTGGGGGCGGTGGCGACCGGGGCGAGGTCTGACGGGCGCGATGGCGCGGGCTGGGGAACCGGGAACCTGGTGGCTCAGTGCAAGAGGCTTCCCTGGAGCTCGGCACGGAGATCCGGGGTGAGCACATTGCCCGCCCGGTCCACCAGCAGGGCCATCTCGTAGCCCACCAGACCGATATCGCACTCGGGGTGCGCCAGCACGGCCAGCGACGAACCGTCGGAGACGGACATCAGGAAGAGGAAACCCCGCTCCATCTCGACGACCGTCTGACTGACGGCACCGCCCTCGAAGATGCGGGAGGCACCCGCGGTCAGCGAGGTCAGTCCGGAAGCGACCGCCGCCAGCTGATCGGCACGGTCACGCGGAAATCCTTCGGACATGGCCAGCAGAAGACCGTCGGCGGAGACCACCACCGTGTGGGACACCCCGGGGGTGTTGTCCACGAAGTTCGTGATCAACCAGTTCAGATTCTGCGCCGCCTGGCTCATCGGGCTCAACTAACGCTCCTGCTGGTGTGTGGGGCCGAGGTCGAAGCTGCCGGTCGACGAGCCGTTCTGCTCGCGCCCCTGTTGGATGCCGCGCCGGAGGTTGGTGAGCCGGCCGCGGACGTCGTCCGGTGCACGCGAGACGGAAGGACCGCCTTGGCTGCCGTACTGCTGTGCCGTGCCCGCGACCAGATTGGCGCGCGGGACGCGACGAGGCAGACCGGACGTGGTGACACCACCCGATGCGGGCTTCCTGACCCGCTCGGCCTGGCGCACCAGCTCGTCGTTGGGGGAGGACCGCCAGCCGGCGTCGGCCGGACCCGCCTCGGGACCGCCGGCCGGAGGCACCGGGGCCTGCGGCGAGGGCGCCGCGGCACCGGCCGTACCGAACTGGCCCGTCTGGCCCGTCTGGTCGAACCCGCCGGGGTGGCCGGACTGCTGCCCGCCCCGGTCGTACGGGAGCGGACGGCTGTCCTGGAACCCCTGGGGGCCCTGAGCGCCCTGCCCGTCCCGGCCGATCTGCGGCATCGGCTGGGTCTGCTGGACGACGGCCTCGTGGGACGGTTCCCCGGCGCCCGGCCGGTCCTGCGTCCCGCTGCGGTCGGCGGCGTGCCGGCCAGCCTGGTCCTGCGCACCCGGGTACTGCGGAGCCGAGTTCTGCGGAGCCGGATGCTGCGGGGCCGAGTGCTGGGCACCGGGGTTCTGGGCACCCGCGTTCTGGGCGCGGAACCAGTCCGTCTCCAAGGTGTCGTACAGCGGCGTACCGCCGTCACCGGGGGCGGGCGGCAGCGCCTCGTGGCGCGGCTGCGGAGGCAGCGCGTTACGGGCGGGACCGGACTGCTCCTCGTAGCCGCGGGGCGCGGGCGCACGGCCCGGCTCGGGCGGCTGCGGCGCACCCGTCCGCGGGCGGGCGAACTGCCCGGCGGACGGCGGACCGGCCGGATCACCGAAGCGGGGGCCGCGGTCCGTGCTGTCCGCACCGTCCGTGGTGTTCGTGGTGTTACGGGTGCCCTGCGGCGGAGCGAACAGGTCCGCAGCCGGGGCGGGCCGGGTGGGCCCGCCGCCCGGGGCGGGCGGCCCGAACACATCGTTGCGGACGTACTGGCCGGGCGGGGTGCCCGGCGCCGCCTGCGGGGAGGCCGGGGCCTCGAAACCGCCCGGGGCGAGACCCGAGGGGGCCTGCCGGACCGGGGGAGCGCCGTACTCCTGGCGCGGGAACTCCGCCGACCCGCCGGGGCCCTGAGGGGTCCCCGGGTCGTCGTGACCGCGCACCGCGTCGGCACCACGGCCGGGCAGACCGCCCGGACCGTTCTGTCCGCCCGCGTTCTGACCGGGCTGACCGGGCTGACCGTTCTGACCGGGCTGGCCGGGGCGGTTGTTCTGACCGGGATAGCCGCCGGGGCGCTGGTCGCTGCCCCAGCTCGGGCCCGCGGGACGGCCGCGGCCCGCGTCCGGAAGCTCGTTGCGCGCCGGGACCGGACGGCCGTCGGCACCGAGCCGCGGCAGGGCCGCGGTGTCACCGGGGGCCGCCGGGGCGGACCCGCCGCGCTGGGCGCCGCGGTTGCCGAAGGCACCGGCGAGACCGCCGCCGCCCTGCGGGCGTCCGCCGCCGGGGGCACCGTCACGGGACGGCAGCGCCGCCCGGGAACCCGCACCCGCGCCGGCACCGACCTGGCCGCGCGGCGCACCCGCGCCGAGCGGCCCGCCGGACGGGGCGCCCGGTCCGCCGGGACGGCCGCCGTTCGCGGCACCGCCGGGGCCGGAGCCCAGGGGGCCGCCGCCGTTCGGCGGAGACGTCCGGCCGGGGGCACCGGCACCGGCGGGCGCGCCCGGTGCGACCGGGGGCTTGCGCCCGCCCTGGGCCACGTCCACGGGCAGCATGACCAGCGCGGTCGTACCGCCGGACTCCGAGGGACGGAGCTGGATGCGGATGCCGTGCCGCAGGGACAGCCGGCCGACCACGAACAGACCCATGCGGCGGGATACCGAGACGTCCACGGTCGGCGGCGAGGCCAGCCGCTCGTTGATCGCGGCCAGGTCCTCGGGCGAGAGGCCGATACCGGTGTCGTGGATCTCGACCAGCACCCGGCCGTCGGGCAGGGCGTGACCGGTGACCCGGACCTTGGTCTGGGGGGAGGAGAACGAGGTGGCGTTCTCCAGCAGCTCGGCGAGCAGGTGCACGAGGTCGTTGACGACCCGGCCGGCGACCTCGGTCGCGGGGACCGCCGCCAGCTCGATGCGCTCGTACTGCTCCACCTCGGACGCCGCGGCGCGCAGCACGTCGACCAGGGGCACCGGACGGGTCCAGCGGCGGCCGGGCTCCTCGCCCGCGAGGACGAGGAGGTTCTCGCCGTTCCGGCGCATACGGGTCGCGAGGTGGTCCAGCTTGAAGAGGGACGACAGCTGGTCCGGGTCGGCCTCGCGGGACTCCAGCTCGGAGATCAGCGACAGCTGGCGCTGGATCAGACCCTGGGAGCGGCGCGAGAGGTTGGTGAACATCGCGTTGACGTTGCCCCGCAGCAGGGCCTGCTCGGCGGCGAGCCGGACCGCCTCGCGGTGCACCTCGTCGAAGGCCGCGGCCACCTTGCCGATCTCGTCGCGGGAGTGGACACCCACGGACTCCACCGAGGTGTCGACGTCCTCCGGGTCCGACTCGGAGAGCTGCTTGACCAGCTCGGGCAGCCGCTCCTGGGCGACCTTGGTGGCAGTGTCCTGGAGGCGGCGCAGCGACCGGATCATGGAGCGCGCCACGATGAAGGCGCCCACCAGCGAGACCCCGAGGACGAGGAAGATCAGCGCACCGTTGATGATCGCGTCGCGCTTCGACTCCTCGCGCAGCTCGCGGGCCTTCGCCTCCAGATCGTCCAGGAGGGAGGTCTCGATGAGCTTCATCGCGTCGATGCGCTGGCTGTAGGCGTCGGTCCAGTCCAGGTGCGACTGCGTCTTCTCGTTCCGCAGGACGTTGGCGTCCTTGAAGACCCGGTCGGCGAAGGTGACCACGTTGTTGATCTCGGAGCGGTTCTCCATGGGCGACAGCACTTCGGCTGCGTCGCCGTCCAGGGACTCGTACGCGTTGCTGAACTTGTCCAGGGCGTTGTCCATGCCCGCCTGTGCGGCCTGGCCGTAGAGCCGGTCCGCCTCGGAGAGACTGCCGCCCTTGGCCCCGCCGCCGCCCGGCAGCGCGGCCGCGATCACCGCCTGCTGGATCGAGGCGTACTCCTTGGCGGCGGCGAAGGCGGACAGCGCGCGGGCGCGCTTGATCATGTCCTGGTTGTTGGTCGCCTGGGCCATCTCCGAGGAGAGGTCGAGCAGCGAGTTGATCAGCTGGTGGTACGCCTCGATGGTCAGGGCGTGGGAGTTCCGGTTGACGTACGCGTCGTCCCGGATCTCGTTGATCTTGTTGAGCTGCCCGTAGATCTGTCCGAGCGTGGTGCGGAAGGCGTTGATCGTGTCGTCGCCGTCGACGATGTTGACGCCCACACCCGCTTCGAGGAACATCTTCGCCGCTCGGTCGGTGGCCGCGCGGGGCTCGGTGACCTTGAAGTCGCCGGCGTTCGGGTTGTTCGACAGCGGCCCGGCCGTGGTGTCCCGCTCGTACTGGAGCGCGATGGCGAGCTTGCTCGCCTCCTGGGACATGTCGGTCAACAGCTGCATGTGTTCCAGCTGTTCCATGCGGTCCATGGACTCGTTGATCCGCAGCCCGCCCAGCGCCGTCGCGGCGACGACGGGGAGGGTCAGCAGGGAGACCAGACGGGTGCTGATGCGCCAGTTGCGCAGGGCCATCCGGGAGCCGGTGTCCACCTGGGCCGGGGATCCGTCGGACTCGCCGTCGCCGGACGCCGGGCCGGGGACGGCGGAGGTGCCGCCGCCCGAGGGGCCCTGGGGTCCCTGCGGACCGCCGGGTCCGCCGGAGGGGGCGCCGGGCCTGCCGCTGCCCTGGGCGGGGGAGCCGCCGGGGCCGGAGGGCGGGCCGGGACGTGCGCCGGGACGGCCGGGGTTCCGGTCACCACCGGGTGCCGTAGGGCCCTGGGCCGGGTTCTGAGCCGGATTCTGGGCGTGCTGGATGTGCTGGGGCGAGGAGCCGTGTTCGGCCCCGCCGCGCGGTTCCTGTCCCGCCGCGGCTTCCCCTCGGCCCTGGGGGTCCCTCTTGAAACGTCCCTGCACTAGCGTCGCAACCTCTGAACCAGGCGTTCCGCTGCCCTACGACTGGTACGGCGGCAGAACGGTGTCGGTGTCTGGCGAGGCGCGGATCCGCGCCTCTGGTGGTGTGAGTACCGGCGCTCTCCCCCTTTCCCGCCGCCGCTCGGCGCTGCGTTGCGCCGCTTGCGCGCCGGACTGTGTCTGCGGCGGTGCGTGGAATTCCAGCACAGTGCCGGATCTCCAACAAGGGCCGCGTACCGTGCTGTGACCTGGGTGACACGGTGTGAGTACCGAGTCACGAATCGTTGAAAGACTTACGGTGTGAATCGGACTTTCACGGATGAGTCACCAGGGTGTGGGGAGTGAGTGACCCATGCCCAGGTCGTTGTGATCGGGAGCGGAATCGCCGCTTCAGGTAGGCAATGTCCGTTTCGCTGGTTGAATTTGACGGTATGTAATGTCCAAAAACAGCGACTTTGGCCGGACGTTGGTGAGGAAACTCACACCAGTCACACATGTCCTCCACGGCTTTGCCAGGATTCGGATGTTTAACCTGTCGCGTTAGGCAAGAGCGCCTCTGTTGTAAAGCGCCGCCCCGAACGGGCGGCCCTACGCCGATGGGTCTGAAGACAGCCGATGAAGACGACCATGCTGCTCCGCACGATAGCCAACCCCCGCCGCACCACCCTGATGCATCTCAAGGACGCCGGTGAGCTGGCGGCTCCGGAGCGGCAGGAGCACTCCCTGGACCTCCCGACGAGCACGGCCAACCCGCGCCGCACGGTCCTCATGGAGGCCCCGGCCTCCTGACGCCGGCCCGCAGCACCCTCCCCGAGCCCCGGGGGCCGCCCCGGCAGCCCCCGGGGCTCGGCCGTGCGCCGGGCGGCCCGGCCCGCCGCCGCGTTAGCCTGGAGCGTCAGACTCCAGCAGTGTCATCAGCGACATCATCGGCAACAGAGGGGCAGCGGCTTCCCGTGCGCATCGCCAGGTTCTCCATCGACGGCCACGTGGCCTTCGGCGCGGTCGAGGGCGAGGCCCCCGACGGGCTCGTCCTCGACATCATCAAGGGCGTTCCGTTCGCGGACTTCGAACTGTCCGGCACCAAGGTCCCCCTGGACAAGGTCCGGCTGCTGCCGCCGGTGCTCCCCAGCAAGGTGGTGGCCTTCGGGCGCAACTACGCGGCGCACGCGGCGGAGCTGGGCAACGAGCCCCCCGCCGAGCCCTTCGCCTTCATCAAGCCGTCCACCTCGGTGATCGGCCCCGGCGACGCCATCGCCTATCCCTCCTTCTCGGCGGAAGTCCACTACGAGGCCGAGCTGGCCGTGGTGATCGGCCGGATGTGCCGGGACGTGCCGCGCGACCGGGTCAAGGACGTCGTCCTCGGCTTCACCTGCGCCAACGACGTCACCGCGCGTGACGTCCAGCTCCGGGAGAAGCAGTGGGCCCGGGCCAAGGGCTTCGACGGCGCCTGCCCCCTCGGCCCCTGGGTGGAGACGGACATCGACCCCGCCGCCGCGGGCGACCTGACCATCCAGTGCACGGTCAACGGCGAACAGCGCCAGCTCGGCTCCACCAGCGAGATGATCCACCCGGTCGAGGACCTGATCGTCAACATCTCCGAGGCCATGACGCTGCTGCCCGGCGATGTGATCCTCACGGGCACCCCGGCCGGAGTCGGACCGCTCAACGTCGGCGACGAGGTCGCCGTCACCATCCAAGGCATCGGCACTCTCACCAACAAGGTGATCAAGCGTGGCTAACGCGAACGTCCGCGTACGTTTCTGTCCCTCGCCGACCGGCAACCCCCATGTGGGCCTGGTCCGCACCGCCCTCTTCAACTGGGCCTTCGCCCGCCACCACGGCGGCACCATGGTCTTCCGCATCGAGGACACCGACGCGGCCCGGGACTCGGAGGAGTCGTACCAGCAGCTGCTCGACTCGATGCGCTGGCTGGGCCTGGACTGGGACGAGGGCCCCGAGATCGGCGGCCCCCACGCTCCGTACCGCCAGTCGCAGCGGATGGACCTCTACGCGGACGTCGCCCGCAGGCTGCTGGAGGCCGGACACGCCTACCACTGCTACTGCACCACCGAGGAGCTGGACGCGCGCCGCGAGGCCGCCCGCGCCGAGGGCCGCCCCTCCGGCTACGACGGCCACTGCCGCGATCTGACCGCGGAGCAGAAGGCCGCCTACGAGGCCGAGGGCCGTGCGGCCATCGTCCGCTTCCGGATGCCCGACGAGCCGATCACCTTCACCGACCTGGTCCGCGGCGAGCTGACCTTCACCCCGGAGAACGTGCCCGACTACGGCATCGTCCGGGCCAACGGCGCCCCGCTGTACACCCTGGTCAATCCGGTCGACGACGCCCTGATGGAGATCACCCACGTACTGCGCGGCGAGGACCTGCTCTCCTCCACCCCGCGGCAGATCGCGCTCTACAAGGCGCTGATCGAACTGGGCACGGCCAAGGAGATCCCCGCTTTCGGGCATCTGCCGTACGTCATGGGCGAGGGCAACAAGAAGCTCTCCAAGCGGGACCCCCAGGCCTCCCTCAACCTCTACCGCGAGCGCGGCTTCCTCCCCGAGGGCCTGCTGAACTATCTGTCGCTGCTCGGCTGGTCCTTCTCCGCCGACCAGGACGTGTTCTCCGTCGCCGAGCTGGTGGAGAAGTTCGACATCGCGGACGTCAACGCCAACCCGGCCCGCTTCGACCTCAAGAAGGCCGAGGCCATCAACGCCGACCACATCCGCCGCCTGGACGTGAAGGCCTTCGCCGAGGCCTGCGAGCCCTGGCTGACCGCCCCGTACGCCAACTGGGAGCCGGAGCGGTTCGACCGGGCCGCCTGGGAGGCGATCGCCCCGTACGCCCAGACCCGGCTCACCGTCCTCTCGGACATCACCGCCAACGTCGACTTCCTCTTCCGCGACGAGCCCGTCGACGACGAGGCCTCGTGGGCGAAGGCGATGAAGCCGGGCGCGGCCGAGCTGCTGGTCACCGCGCGCGAGAAGCTCGCCGCGGCCGACTGGAGCAGCCCCGACGCGCTCAAGGAGGCCGTCCTGGCCGCCGGCGAGGCCCACGGCCTCAAGCTCGGCAAGGCCCAGGCCCCGGTCCGGGTCGCGGTCACCGGCCGCACGGTCGGACTGCCGCTCTTCGAATCCCTCCAGATCCTGGGCACCGACCGGACCCTGGCCCGGATCGACGCGGCCCTGGCCAAGCTGGCGGCCCAGCCCGCCGCATAGTCTGCGGGCATGACGATTCGCGCGGTCCTCTGGGACATCGACGACACGATCTTCGACTATCGCGGCGCCGATATCGCGGGAATGCGCGAGCATCTGCACGCCGAGGGCCTGCTCGACGGAGAAACCTCCGTGGAGCAGGCCCTCGGCCGTTGGCAGCGGGCCACCGCCCTGCACTGGGCGCGCTTCGCGGCGGGCGAGGTCGACTTCCCCGGGCAGCGCCGCGACCGGGTCCGTACCTTCACCGGTCTCGGACTGGACGACGCCGAGGCCGACGCCTGGTTCGGCCGCTACATCACCCACTACGAGGCCGCCTGGTCGCTCTTCCCGGACACCGTGCCCGCCCTCGACAGCCTGGCCGGCTACCGGCACGCGGTCCTGTCGAACTCCGCCTCCGAGGTGCAGGAGCACAAACTGCGGACACTGGGGGTACGGGACCGCTTCGAGGCCATGGTCTGCGCGGCCGACCTGGGCATCTCCAAACCCGCTGCCGAGGCCTTCCACGCCGCCTGCGAGGCCGTGGGGCTGGCACCGTACGAGGTGGCGTACGTGGGGGACGAACCCGATATCGACGCCCGCGGGGCCGTCGAGGCGGGCCTGCGGGGAATCTGGCTGGACCGCACCGGCCGCGGCGGACGGCCGGAGCTGGTCAGGATCACCGGTCTCGGCCAGTTGCCCGGCCTGTTGGCGGGGGATACCCGTTTTGGAGCGCCGTCCACCTTCGGGTAATGTTCTTCCTGCGCCGCCCGAGAGGGCCGAAAGGCCCGGCAGGAAGGCGCAAGCCGAGCAGATCCCCCGCAGGGGGGTTGCGCTCCGGTGGCCTATGGTGTAATTGGCAGCACGACTGATTCTGGTTCAGTTAGTCTAGGTTCGAGTCCTGGTAGGCCAGCTCGCAGAGCTTATCTGCAAAGCCCCCGTTGTGTAGCGGCCTAGCACGCTGCCCTCTCAAGGCAGTAGCGCCGGTTCGAATCCGGTCGGGGGTACAGATCCTTCCCGCGTACGCATCATCGGGTAGCTCCCGGTGCGCACGATGCAGGATCGCTAGGGCCCCCGTTGTGTAGCGGCCTAGCACGCCGCCCTCTCAAGGCGGTAGCGCCGGTTCGAATCCGGTCGGGGGTACTGGTCTAAACCACCATGGGCTATGGTGTAATTGGCAGCACGAGTGATTCTGGTTCATTTAGTCTAGGTTCGAGTCCTGGTAGCCCAGCACGGTCCCATGGACCTCAGATTTGCCCCCGTTGTGTAGCGGCCTAGCACGCCGCCCTCTCAAGGCGGTAGCGCCGGTTCGAATCCGGTCGGGGGTACAAGAGGAGCAGGCCCTCCGCGTCAGCGCGGAGGGCCTGCTCCTTTTCCGTGCCCCCCGCGTGCTGTCGACGGGGGAGATACGAACTCCCCGCCCCGGCCACCGGATCGCGACGGCGGGCGACCGGGGGCGGGGCGGGGAGACGGAAACGAGAAAGGGCAGGGAAGGGCGGGAGGGCCGGCTCAGCCGTTGCGGCGCAGCGCCTCGCTCAGCCGGGCCGCCGCGTCGATCACGGCCTGGGCGTGCATCCGCCCCGGGTGCCTGGTGAGCCGTTCGATCGGTCCGGAGACCGAGACGGCGGCGACCACACGGTTGGACGGGCCGCGCACGGGCGCGGAGACCGAGGCCACCCCCGGCTCCCGTTCGCCGATGGACTGGGCCCAGCCCCGGCGCCGGACGCCGGACAGGGCGGTCGCGGTGAAACGGGCGCCCTGAAGGCCCCGGTGCAGCCGCTCGGGCTCCTCCCAGGCCATCAGGATCTGCGCCGACGATCCGGCCTTCATGGTGAGCGTGGAACCGACCGGCACGGTGTCCCGCAGTCCGGACAGCCGCTCCGCGGCCGCCACACAGATCCGCATATCGCCCTGGCGCCGGTAGAGCTGGGCGCTTTCGCCGGTCACGTCCCGCAGATGCGTGAGCACCGGTCCCGCCGTCGCCAGCAGCCGGTCCTCGCCCGCCGCGGCGGAGAGCTCGGACAGCCGCGGACCGAGGATGAACCGGCCCTGCATGTCCCTCGCCACCATCCGGTGGTGTTCCAGTGCCACGGCCAGTCGGTGAGCCGTGGGCCGGGCGAGCCCGGTGGCCGCGACCAGCCCGGCGAGGGTGGCCGGACCGGACTCCAGTGCGCTCAGAACCAGAGCCGCCTTGTCGAGAACGCCGACGCCGCTAGAGTTGTCCATGAAACGATATTCGCGTCTCACACTGTGAAACGCAAGTTCAATTTTCCGGAGAACCCGACAGTCTGTAGGGGCGGGCCGGGGAGCACCGGGCCCGCACCCGAATATCCAGTAGGCCGGCACCGTGGCCGGGCGGAGGTAAAGCGATGGGTAGGACACTGGCGGAGAAGGTCTGGGACGACCATGTCGTCCGGCGCGCCGAAGGTGAGCCCGACCTGCTCTACATTGATTTGCACCTGCTGCACGAGGTGACCAGCCCCCAGGCCTTCGACGGCCTCCGGATGAGCGGCCGCACCGTGCGCAGGCTGGACCTCACCATCGCCACCGAGGACCACAACACCCCCACCCTCGACATCGACAAGCCGATCGCCGACCCGGTCTCGCGCGCCCAGCTGGAGACGCTGCGCCGCAACTGCGCCGAATTCGGGGTACGGCTCCACCCGCTCGGCGATATCGAGCAGGGCGTCGTCCATGTGGTGGGACCGCAGCTGGGACTGACCCAGCCCGGCACCACGGTGGTCTGCGGCGACTCGCACACCTCCACCCACGGCGCCTTCGGCGCGCTGGCCTTCGGTATCGGCACCTCTCAGGTGGAGCATGTGCTGGCCACCCAGACCCTGCCGCTGGCCCGCCCCAAGACCATGGCGATCACCGTCGAGGGCGAGCTGCCCGACGGTGTCACCGCCAAGGACCTGATCCTGGCGATCATCGCGAAGATCGGCACCGGCGGCGGCCAGGGCTATGTCCTGGAGTACCGCGGCTCCGCCATCGAGAAGCTCTCGATGGAAGCCCGGATGACCATCTGCAACATGTCCATCGAGGCGGGCGCCCGGGCCGGCATGATCGCCCCCGACCGCACCACCTTCGACTACCTCCAGGGCCGCCCGCACGCCCCCGAGGGCGCCGACTGGGACGCGGCGGTCGCCTACTGGGAGACCCTGCGCACCGACGACGACGCGGTCTTCGACGCCGAGGTCGTCATCGACGCCGCCGCGCTCTCCCCGTTCGTCACCTGGGGCACCAACCCCGGCCAGGGCGCCCCGCTCTCCGCCGCGGTCCCCGACCCGGCTTCGTACGAGGACGCTTCGGAGCGACTGGCCGCCGAAAAGGCCCTGGAGTACATGGGGTTGAGCGCCGGACAGGCGCTGCGCGACATCCATGTGGACACCGTCTTCGTAGGCTCCTGCACCAACGGGCGGATCGAGGACCTGCGCTCCGCCGCCGCCGTCCTCGACGGCCGCAAGGTCGCCGACGGGGTCCGGATGCTGGTCGTCCCCGGCTCGGTCCGGGTCGCCCTCCAGGCCGTCGAAGAGGGCCTGGACAAGGTCTTCACCGCCGCGGGCGCCGAATGGCGGCACGCGGGCTGTTCGATGTGCCTCGGCATGAACCCCGACCAACTGGCGCCGGGCGAGCGCTCCGCGTCCACGTCCAACCGCAACTTCGAGGGCAGGCAGGGCAAGGGCGGCCGCACCCATCTGGTGTCGCCGCAGGTCGCAGCCGCCACCGCGGTGGTGGGCACACTGGCCTCCCCGGCCGACCTGTCCGATATCGACGCCGCCCGTACGCCCGCTGGAGTCTGATCACCATGGAAGCTTTCACCACCCACACCGGCCGGGCCGTCCCGCTGCGCCGCAGCAATGTCGACACCGACCAGATCATCCCGGCCCACTGGCTGAAGAAGGTCACCCGCGACGGCTTCGAGGACGGGCTCTTCGAGGCCTGGCGCAAGGACTCCGAGTTCGTGCTCAACCGCCCGGAGCGGCAGGGGGCGACCGTCCTGGTCGCCGGCCCCGACTTCGGCACCGGCTCCTCGCGTGAGCACGCCGTCTGGGCGCTCCAGAACTACGGCTTCAAGGCCGTGATCTCGGCCCGCTTCGCCGATATCTTCCGCGGAAACTCGCTGAAGAACGGCCTGCTGACCGTGGTCCTGCCGCAGGAGACCGTCGACGCCCTGTGGCAGCTGACGGAGAGCGACCCCACCGCCGAGGTCACCGTCGACCTGGAGGCGCGCGAGGTCCGGGCCGCCGGGCTGACCGCCCCGTTCGAGCTCGACGAGAACGCCCGCTGGCGGCTGCTGAACGGGCTGGACGACATCAGCCTCACCCTTCAGAACGAAGCGGACATCGCGGCCTACGAGGCCTCCAGGCCCGCCTACAAACCCAGCACTGTTCAGGTCTGATCGGGTCTGATCAGGGCTTATCCTCGACTGCGCCCCCCACCGTCCGGTGGGGGGCGCAGTCGTCTGTTGAGGGCCCGCCGGGCGACAACTCGCCCCAGATGGCACAATCGGTGCATGGAACGCGACAATCAACTCGACCTGTACGGGGTCGTCGCGGCCCGGTTGAAGGAAGCGCACACCGTAGTGCGCACACTGCAAGTCCCGGAGGGCGCAAGGACGGCGCTCTCCCGGAAGCTGCTGGTCATCACGGCTGCGGCGAAGCACGATCTCCCGGACGCGGCACGGCGTCTGGACCGCTTGATGCGGGACATCGACGAGGGTCGAATCCCCGGCGGCGACTGACATCCCGGCTCGCGAAGGAGCGGCATGCGGAGACAAGAGCGGTCGATTTCATTGCGGCACTAGGGTGATTAGCCCGTTTCGTGTTTGATTTGCGGTATATATCTGCCTAACGTGCGAAAAAGCCTGGACAGATTCGGTCCGGCAATGTCTCCGAAGGGGAAGACGTGAACAAGGCGCAGCTCGTAGAAGCGATTGCCGACAAGCTCGGCGGCCGCCAGCAGGCCGCCGATGCGGTCGACGCGGTGCTTGACGCGATCGTCCGCGCGGTCGTCGGCGGAGACCGGGTCTCGGTCACCGGCTTCGGTTCGTTCGAGAAGGTCGAACGCCCGGCCCGCTATGCCCGCAACCCTCAGACGGGTGAGCGGGTCAGGGTCAAGAAGACCTCCGTCCCGCGCTTCCGCGCAGGCCAGGGCTTCAAGGACCTGGTCAGCGGGGCCAAGAAGCTGCCGCGCGGCGGCGAGGTCTCCGTCAAGAAGGCCCCCAAGGGCAGCCTCTCGGGCGGCGCTTCCACCCGGACGACGGCCAAGGCCGCGGCCAAGAAGGCCACCGCCAAGAAGGCCGCCGCGAAGAAGACCGTGGCGAAGAAGGCGGCACCCGCCAAGAAGGCGGCGGTGAAGAAGACCGCGGCCAAGAAGGCGACGACCACCAAGAAGGCCGCGGCGAAGAAGACCACGGCCAAGAAGGCCGCCCCCGCCAAGAAGGCGACCGCCAAGAAGACCGCTCCGGCGAAGAAGGCGACCGCCAAGAAGGCCCCGGCCAAGAAGACGACGGCGCGTACGACCGCCGCCAAGAAGACCACCGCGCGCAAGCGGTAGGTCGGCCGGCCCAGGCCGCCACCGGTAAGCGGCACCCGCCGCACAGGCCACTCACGCGCCGGGCCGGGCTCCTCTGGGGGAGCCCGGCCCGCGGCGTGTCCGGAGTCCCCCGTACGGGCGTTCCCGCAGGGACGGGATCCACACGGCCCGGCGGCGCTGCTTTTCCCGGACCCGGCCTAGAACGTCTGGAGCGTCACCAGGGTGATCCGCAGCCCGGCGCCCCGGCCCTCGGTCTCGATGCGGACCCGCTGACCGGGCCGCAGCAGCCGCAGCCCGCCCGCGTCGAAGGCGGCGGCGTCGAACTCCACCGGCGTGCCGTCGTCCAGCAGCACACTGCCGCGGCGGGTGTCGGGGTCGTATGTGTACGAGGTCGCCTGCATACCCGCAGCCTAACCCTCCACCCGCAGGCGGACCCGGGCCAGTCCGGCCGTCGTATGCGGCCCCACGCCCAGGCGCAGCGCGGCCGCCAGATCATCGGGCGTATCGACGTCGCGGCGGACCGAATCCACGTCCCGCAGCCGGAGCTCCACCGCCCCCGACGCGGTGTGCCGGCGGCGCGACGCACCCCCGAACGCGGGCCGCAGCCCGGCGCCCGGCGCGGCCGTCAGCAGGGTCGTCCCGATATCCGCGGCATCCGGCAGGAAAGAGCGCGGGAAACGGGCCGCACGCTCCAGGACCCGGGCCAGTTCCCCGGGCCGCAGCGCCGGAAGATCCGCGTTCAGCGTGGCCACCGCCGCGTCCGGGCGCCGCAGCCGTACCGAATGCGCCCCGTGCGCCAGCGCCGCATTGAGGCCCGCACCCGGCGGATCGGACAGGATCCGGGCCCCCAGCGCCGCCAGCTCGGCCCCGGCGACCTGATCGTCCGTGACAACGACCACATCCCGTACGGCCGGACAGTCCAGCGCCGCGGTCACCGTGTCCTGGGCGAAGGCGAGCACCACCTCGGGCCGTACGGCCGCGGCGACGGCACCGGCGAGGCGGCTCTTGGCCACGGCAAGGGGTTTGAGGGGGATCACCAGGGACCAGTGGGCCCGTGCATCGCTGTCCAGGGCGGCGCTCCGTCCGTGTGTCATCGGACCCCATTGTCGCCCGGCCCCGGCGCACGGCGGGGCGCGCCCCGGTGACCGGGGCGTACGGTGTGCTCGACAGACCGGAGGGCCGGGGCGACACTTGATCCCCGCCACCGGGCGGCAGCCCGGTGACCGGCGAGTCCGTCCGGGGCTCGTACGCGTCCGCAGAAGAAAGGGTGTCCGCGTGTCCCGCCGAAAAATCGGCTTCTGGTACCGCCTGGCGGCGGTCATCGCCAAACCGCCGCTACTGGTTCTGTTCAAGCGGGACTGGCGCGGCGCGGAACACATTCCGGCCGACGGCGGATTCATCACCGCGGTCAATCACAACTCGTATCTCGACCCCCTTTCGTATGCGCACTTCCAGTACAACACCGGACGCGTCCCGCGCTTTCTCGCAAAGGCCCCGCTGTTCTCCACGCCGTTCGTCGGGATGATGCTCCGCGGCACCGGGCAGATCCCCGTCTACCGCGAGAGCACCAATGCCCTCGACGCCTACCGGTCCGCCGTGGACGCCATCGAACGGGGCGACTGCGTCGCCTTCTACCCCGAAGGCACCATCACCCGTGACCCCGGGACCTGGCCCATGGCGGGAAAGACCGGCGCCGCCCGGATCGCCCTGGAGACCAAGGTGCCCGTCATCCCGGTCGCCCAGTGGGGCGCGAACCTGGCGATGCCGCCGTACGCCCGGGAGAACAAGGTCCGGCTCTTCCCCCGTAAAACCCTGATCGTGCAGGCCGGGCCGCCCGTCGACCTGAGCAGGTTCTACGATCGGGAACCGACGCCCGAGGTGCTGCGCGAGGCCACGGAGGCCATCATGAGCGCCATCACCGGCCTCCTGGAGGAGGTCCGCGGCGAGAAGGCACCGGACCGGCCGTGGGACCACGGCAAGGCCCGGGAAGAACAGCGGCGCAAGGCCGCAGGGGAAGGAAAGCAGTGACAGACTCGGCCCACCACGCCGACCGGCCCGTCAAGGCAGCCGTCTTCGGAACCGGCTCCTGGGGCACCGCCTTCGGCACGGTCCTCGCGGACGCGGGCTGCGAGGTCACCCTCTGGGGGCGGCGCCCCGAACTGGCCGAGGCCGTCAACACCACCCGTACCAACCCTGACTATCTGCCCGGAATCGAACTCCCCGCCGGGCTGCGGGCCACCACCGACCCCGCCGAGGCACTGGACGGCGCCGACTTCACGGTGCTCGCCGTGCCCTCGCAGACCCTGCGCGCCAATCTCGCCGCCTGGACGCCCCTGCTGCCCGCCGACACGGTGCTGGTCTCCCTGATGAAGGGCGTCGAACTGGGCACCACCAAACGGATGAGTCAGGTGGTCGAAGAGGTCGCCGGGGTGCCCGCGGAGCGGGTCGCCGTGGTCACCGGACCCAACCTCGCCCGGGAGATCGCCCAGCGGCTGCCCGCCGCCGCGGTCGTCGCCTGCCGGGACGAGGAGGTGGCACGGCGCCTCCAGTCCGCCTGCCACACCCAGTACTTCCGCCCGTACACCAACACCGACGTCGTGGGCTGCGAACTCGGCGGCGCGGTGAAGAACGTCATCGGTCTCGCGGTCGGCATCGCCGACGGCATGGGCCTCGGGGACAACGCCAAGGGCTCCCTCATCACCCGCGGTCTCGCCGAAACCACCCGCCTCGGGCTCGCGATGGGCGCCGACCCGCTGACGTTCTCCGGACTCGCCGGACTCGGCGACCTGGTGGCCACCTGCTCGTCCCCGCTCTCGCGCAACCACACCTTCGGGCTCAACCTCGGCAAGGGCATGACGCTGGAGCAGACCATCGCGGTCACCAAGCAGACCGCGGAGGGCGTCAAGTCCTGCGAATCGGTGCTGGACCTGGCCCGCCGCCACGGCGTCGACATGCCCATCACCGAGACCGTCGTCGGCATCGTCCACGACGGCAAGCCCCCGGCGGTCGCCCTCAAGGAACTGATGTCGCGCAGCGCCAAACCCGAACGCCGCTGACCCGCCTGCGGCGCGGTGGAGTGTCCCGGGGGCGGCGCCCCCGGGACCCCGCCCGACCACCGCGGCGCAGCCGGTACCGCGAGCAGCGCCCCGTACCTTCCACCCACCCCGGCGGAGCCGCCCTGGCGGATGACGGTTCGCACGGTAGTCTCAGGGCGATATGAGCACCGAGAACCTCCCCCAGACCCCCGATCCGCAGGGCCGTAAGCCGCGGGTCGCCGTCGTCTTCGGCGGGCGCAGCTCCGAGCACGGGATCTCCACGGTCACCGCCGGCGCCGTACTCCGCGCCATCGACCGGACGAAGTACGACGTCATCCCCGTCGGCATCACGCTCGACGGACGCTGGGTGCTGACCGCGGACGAGCCCGACCGGATGGCCATCACCGACCGGCGCACCCCGAACGTGGCCGAACTGGCCGACGGGGCCTCCGGGGCCGTGGTGCTCTCCGCCGAACCCGGCAACCGCGAGCTCGTCTACAGCGAGCCCGGCGCCGTCCCCAAGGCCCTCGGCGAGGTCGACGTCGTCTTCCCGGTGCTGCACGGCGCCTACGGCGAGGACGGCACCCTCCAGGGCCTGCTGGAGCTGGCGGGAGTACCGTACGTCGGCTCCGGCGTCCTCGCCTCGGCCGTCGGCCAGGACAAGGAGTACATGAAGCGGATCCTCGTCTCCTACGGGCTGCCCGTCGGACCGTACGAGGTCATCCGCCCCCGCGACTGGGAGCGCGACCCGGGCGCCGCCCGCAAGCGGCTCCTCGGCTTCGCCGACGAGCACGGCTGGCCGCTGTTCGTGAAGCCCGCCCGGGCCGGTTCGTCCATCGGCATCACCAAGGTCGAGTCCGCCGAAGGACTCGACGCCGCGATCGAAGCGGCCCGCCGCCACGACCCGAAGATCATCGTCGAGGCGATGGTCCGCGGCCGTGAGATCGAATGCGGGGTGCTGGAGTTCGAGGACGGGCCGCGGGCCAGCGTCCCCGCCGAGATCCTGGTCGACCAGGACGGGCAGTTCTACGACTTCGACGCCAAGTACATCGACTCCGCCGACGGCATCGTCCCCGCCCGGCTCACCGAGGAGGAGACCGCCGAGGTCCGCCGGCTCGCCGTCGAGGCCTTCGAGGCGACGAGCTGCGAGGGCCTGGTCCGCGCCGACTTCTTCCTGACCACCGACGGCCGGTTCGTCATCAACGAGATCAACACCATGCCCGGTTTCACCCCGATCTCCATGTACCCGCGGATGTGGCAGGAGACCGGGGTCGGCTACCCCGAACTGGTCGACCGGCTCATCGCAGCTGCGCTGCGCCGCACCACCGGCCTGCGCTGACCCGGACCGCCCGCCCCGCGCGGGCGGCCGTCACGGCAGTTCGAGCGTGGCCGGCACGGTCTCCTTCACCGCGCCGGCCAACTGGGCGAGCGGGGTGGCGTCGTTCGCGTACCGCCCGTCCATCGACACCTCGACGTACGTCTCGCGGTACGTCGTCGTGAAGCGCGTACCGTCCCCGGTCCGCTCCAGCATCCAGTTGACCCCGTCGGCCTCCACCGCCTGGGCCGCGGGATCACTCATCCCCGCGGGCCGGGGGACGCCGCAGCGCAGTACGATCGCGGCGTCGCCCCAGCCCGCGGTCAGCTTCGACGCGGGTTCGGGGTCGGAGCGGTCCTGTCCGCCGACCGCCTCCGGAAGCTGCCCGTCCAGTGCCTCGCAGAGCGCCGACTCCCCCTCCGGAGGGCGGGGGACGGCGACCTCGGCCCGGTCCGCGGAGCATGCGGTGACGGCGAGCAGCACGGCCGCGGACAGGGCGAGACGCAGGGACGGCGCCGCGGAGCGGAAGCGGGGACGGCCGTGGGAGCGGAAGCGGGACCGGCGGGCGGAAGTCACCGGCCAAGCGTAGACGGGGGCTACAGGTGGACGACCGGGCAGGTGAGTGTGCGGGTGATGCCTTCCACCTGCTGGACCTTGGCGACCACCAGACGGCCCAGCTCGTCCACCGTGTCCGCCTGGGCCCGCACGATCACGTCATAGGGGCCGGTGACGTCCTCGGCCTGCATCACTCCCGGGATCTTGCCGATGGTCTCGGCGACGGCCGACGCCTTGCCGACCTCGGTCTGAATCAGGATGTACGCCTGTACCACGGAACCTCCAGGGCGGCCCTGGGTGTGCTTCCCCGGTCAACGGTGCCCTCGGCGCCGCCGGCGACTCGGGTGGGGAAACCCCAGGGGGGAGAAAGAGACGCCACGGTATCGCGTCGCCACGGGCGACGGGGAGACCCGCGCGCCGGGAGGCGTCCGTAGTGTGGCGTGCGTCGAGCGCACGTTGACGCGTCCCTTGACGGTACCGAGCCCCCCGGCGCCCCGCGACCGGGCCGGTCCGGCCGCGGAACGGCGCGTCCCGCGGCGGCGCGCGGCGAACGGCACCACAGCACGACAGCCCGGCCGGGTGGTCCGGCGGGACGACGGAGAGGTGAGACTCGGGTGAAGGGCACTGTGGGCGAGTTGGGAGAGTTCGGCCTGATCAAAGAGCTCACCTCCCGGCTCACCTCGACCCCCGCGGTCCGGATCGGACCCGGTGACGACGCGGCCGTGGTCGCCGCGCCCGACCGCAGGGTGGTGGCGAGTACCGACATCCTGCTGGAGGGCCGGCACTTCCGCCGGGACTGGTCGACCGCGTACGACGTGGGCCGCAAGGCCGCCGCGCAGAATCTGGCCGACATCGCCGCCATGGGCGCCGTCCCCACCTCCCTCCTCCTCGGTCTGGTCGTCCCCGCCGATCTCCCCGTCACCTGGGCGACCGAGCTGATGGACGGCATTCGCGACGAATGCCAGGTCGCCGGGGCCGCGGTGGTCGGCGGTGACGTCGTACGCGGAGAGGTGATCACCCTCGCCATCACCGCGCTCGGAGATCTCCGCGGCCACGAGCCCGTCACCCGCGGCGGGGCCAGGCCCGGTGACGTCGTTGCCTACACCGGCTGGCTGGGCTGGTCCGCCGCGGGTCACGCGGTGCTCTCCCGCGGCTTCCGCTCACCCCGCGCCTTCGTCGAGGCGCACCGGCGGCCCGAGCCGCCCTACCACGCGGGCCCGGCGGCCGCCGGGCTCGGCGCCACCGCGATGTGCGACGTCAGCGACGGTCTGATCGCCGACCTCGGCCATATCGCGGAGGCCAGCAAGGTCCGGATCGACCTGCGCTCCGGCGCCATCGACATCCCCAGCCAGATGCACGACATCGGGCAGGCCGTCGGCGTCGACCCGGTCCAGTGGGTGCTCACCGGGGGAGAGGACCACGCGATCGTCGCCACTTTCCCGCCCGACGCCAAACTCCCTGCCCGCTGGAAGACCATCGGGGAGGTCCTCAACCCCTCGGGCGCCCCCCAGGTCACCGTCGACGGCATCCCCTGGCACGGCGGCAGCGGCTGGGACCACTTCGGAGACGGATCGTGACCCCGCCCACCCCGCCCGTCGTGCCCATCGAGCTGTGCGCGCCCCGCGCGCCTTTCGTGCCGCCCAGGGTGCTGACCGTCGCCGGATCCGACTCCGGCGGCGGCGCCGGCATCCAAGCCGATCTGAAGACCATGCTCGCCCTCGGAACCCACGGCATGAGCGTCATAGCCGCGGTGACCGCGCAGAACTCCGTCGGTGTCCAGGGCTTCTGGGAGCTGCCCGCCGAAGCGGTACGCGCCCAGTACCGCAGCGTCGTCGACGATATCGGCGTCCAGGCCGTCAAGACCGGCATGCTGGCCTCCGCAGGACTGGTGGAGACCGTCGCCGCACTGCTCGCGACCACCGACGCGCCCGTCGTCGTCGACCCGGTCGGGGTCTCCAAGCACGGGGACTCCCTGCTCGCGGACTCCGCCCTCGATTCCGTACGCCGGACCCTGCTGCCCCTCGCCACCGTCGCCACGCCCAATCTCGACGAGGTCGCCCAGCTGACCGGGGTCGTCGCCGGGGACGAGACGGGGCTGCGGCGGGCCGCCGACGCCGTCCTCGGCTTCGGGCCGCGCTGGGCACTGATCAAAGGCGGGCACCTCGCGGGCGACGCGGTGGACCTGCTCACCGACGGCACCGAAGTGCACTGGTTCCGCGCCCCCCGCCTCGACAACCGGCACACCCACGGCACGGGCTGCACGCTGGCGTCCGCGATCGCCGCGGGCCTGGCCAAGGGCCTCGGGGTGCCGGAGGCGGTGGCGGCGGCCAAGGAGTACGTCACGGGCGCGATCGCGGCGGGCTTCCCGCTGGGCGCCGGGATCGGCCCGGTCCACCACGGCTGGCGCGGGACCGCTCCGCGCTGACCGGCCGGTACGGGGCCCGAGGGGTCCCGTACCTCCGGCACCGTCCCGGAGTGGTACCGGCACCACGGCAAAAAGACCAGGCGGCCCACCTCGAAAGGTGGGCCGCCTGGTCAGGCAACCGGGGGGCTGCGCTAGCGACGGGGCGTCCGCTGTTAGCGCGAGACCTTGCCGGCCTTGATGCACGAGGTGCAGACGTTGAGCCGCTTCGGCGTCCGACCGACCACGGCACGCACGCGCTGGATGTTCGGGTTCCAGCGACGGGACGTACGGCGGTGCGAGTGGGAGATGTTGTTGCCGAAGCCCGGCCCCTTGCCGCAGACGTCGCAGTTGGCAGCCACGGGTCACTCCAAAGACTTCAGATGCACGTACAGTGAATTCCGGCGAGCCGGAAATCAGAAGCTGACTCGGTGGCTTTGCCGGGGGATGGTCGCCCGATGTTCATCAGGCAACCGGAGCAGCATACAACGGCTCCGCCCTTTCAACGAAACTACCATGCCTCCCCCGCTGCCGGACCGGCTCCCCGCGGGGACGGCGGGCCCGGGGGCTACCCTGCGGTGCGACCGCCCCCACGCCCGTACCGAGGAGGATCCCCAGGTGCCGCAGAAACTCGACGCCGCAGCGGTACGGGTCTGGTGCGCGGGGGCCCTGGAGGCGCTGGGCCGGGAGCGCGAGGAGATCGACGCGATCAACGTCTATCCGGTCGCGGACGGTGACACCGGCACCAATCTGTATCTGACCGCCGAATCCGCGGCCACGGCCGTGGAGGCGGTGTTCGCGGCCCACGAGTCCGGCCCCGGCCGGTTCGGCGCCGCCGGGGAGCCCGAGACGTCCGCGGTGATCCGGGCGATGGCGCACGGGGCCCTGCTGGGCGCCCGCGGGAACTCCGGCACCATCCTCGCCCAGCTGCTGCGCGGTATCGCGGAGCGCGTTGCGGAGGGCGGCGGCGTCGCCGAGGCCCTGGACCGGGCGGCCGTCCTGGCCCGGGAGGCCGTGGCGCACCCGGTGGAGGGCACCGTCCTGACCGTCGCGGACGCGGCCGCCGCCGGTGCCCGGGCGGCCGGACCCGGCGACGCGGCCGCCGCCCGCGCCGCCTACGAGGCCGCCCGCGAGGCCCTGGCGGCGACCCCGGACCGGCTCGACGTGCTGGCGCGCGCCGGGGTCGTCGACGCCGGGGGCATGGGGCTCCTGGCGGTGCTGCGGGCCCTGGTCGCCGCGGTCACCGGCGAGACGCCCACCGCACCCGCCCGCGGCCCCGTTCATGGTCACGTTCACGGCCCGGTGTCCGCTCCCGCCGGAGCGTGCGACCTCGAAGGCCCCGCCTTCGAGGTGATCTATCTCCTGGAGGCAGACGATCCGGCGGTCGCCGTACTGCGGGCCCGGCTGGACGCCCTGGGGGAGTCCCTGGTGGTCGTCGGCGGCGACGGCCTGTGGAACGTCCACGTCCACGTCGACGACGCGGGCGCCGCCGTGGAGGCGGGAGTGGAAGCGGGCCGCCCGCACCGGATCCGGATCACCCATCTCGCCGGGGCCACCGCGCCCGTACCCGAGCAGGTCCAGCGGGCGGTCGTGGTGGTCGTGCCCGGGGAGGGGCTCGCCGGGCTGTGCGCGCAGGCGGGCGCCGTGACCGTGCTGGCCCGCCCCGGGGAACCGCCCGCCAGCGGCGAACTCGTGGACGCGATCCGCCGCGCCCACGCCCGCGAGGTCGTCCTCCTGCCGAACTCCGCGGAGCTGCGGCACACCGCCGCGGCCGCCGCCGAACAGGCCCGTACCGAAGGCGTACGGGTCGCCCTGGTCCCCACCCGCGCCGCCGTCCAGGGCATCGCCGCCCTCGCGGTCCACGAGCCCGCGCGCCGCTTCGACGAGGACGTCGTCGCCATGACCGCGGCGGCCGGGGCCACCCGTTACGCGGAGCTGGCGGTCGCCGAACACCGCTCGTGGACCACTGCGGGCGTCTGCCAGGCCGGTGATGTCCTGGGGCTGATCGACGGCGATGTCGCCGTCATCGGTACGGACCTCACCGCCACCGCCGTCGCGGTCCTGGACCGGATGCTGGCCGCGGGCGGCGAACTGGTGACCCTGGTCCTCTCCGCCGACCTGCCCGACGGCCCCGGGACCGCCGCACGGCTGGAGCGGCATGTGCGGGATGCGCATCTGGCGGTGGACACGGTCGTGTACGAGAGCGGTCACGGCGCGAGCCCGCTGCTCATCGGGGTGGAGTGACACCCTGGGGGAGGGGCGGCGGCCCCGATTGTCGGTGGCGTGGTGTGCAATGGATGCCGTGTCCGTCCTGAGTGAACCCCTCAAGAAGACGCTCGGCCCCGCCACCGCGAAGGTGCTCGGCGAGCAGCTCGGTCTGCACACCGTCGGGGATCTGCTGCACCACTATCCGCGGCGGTACGAGGAGCGGGGCCAGCTGACCCGGCTCTCCGAGCTGCCGCTCGACGAGGACGTCACGGTGGTCGCCCAGGTCGCCGACTCCCGCGTCCACACCTTCAACGGCGGCCGCGGCAAGCGCCTGGAGCTGACGATCACCGACGGCAGCGGCCGGCTCCAGCTCGTGTTCTTCGGCCGCGGCGTGCACAAACCCCAGTCCGAACTGCCGCCCGGCAGCCGCGCCATGTTCGCCGGGAAGGTGTCGGTCTTCAACCGCAAGCTCCAGCTCGCCCATCCCACCTACGCCAAACTGGGCGCGGACGGCACCGAGGCGGCCGAGGGGGCCGACTCCTCCGCCGTCGAGTCCTGGGCGGGCGCCCTCATCCCGATCTACCCCGCCTGCAAGGGCATGGAGTCCTGGAAGATCGCCAAGGCGGTGGACGCGGTGCTGCCGAGGGCCGGAGAGGCCGTCGACCCGCTGCCCCCCGCGCTCCGCGAGGGCCGGGGCTTCGTCCCGCTGCCGGAGGCCCTGCTCAAGGTCCACCGGCCGCAGACCAAGGCCGATATCGAGGACGCCCGCGCCCGGCTCAAATGGGACGAGGCCTTCGTCCTCCAGGTCGCCCTCGCCAGACGGCGGTACGCGGACGCCCAACTCCCCGCGGTCGCCCGCCGGCCCGCGCCGGACGGACTGCTCACCGCCTTCGACGCCCGGCTCCCGTTCACCCTCACCGAGGGCCAGCAGAAGGTCACCGCCGAGATCTTCGGTGATCTGGCCACCGAACACCCCATGCACCGGCTGCTCCAGGGCGAGGTCGGCTCCGGCAAGACCCTGGTCGCCCTGCGGGCGATGCTCGCCGTCGTCGACGCGGGCGGCCAGGCCGCGATGCTCGCCCCCACCGAGGTACTGGCCCAGCAGCACCACCGTTCCATCGTGGAGATGATGGGCGACCTGGCCGAAGGCGGCATGCTGGGCGGCGTCGAACACGCCACCAAGATCGTGCTCCTCACCGGCTCGATGGGCGTACCGGCGCGGCGGCAGGCCCTGCTGGACCTGGTCACCGGCGATGCGGGCATCGTCATCGGCACCCACGCCCTGATCGAGGACAAGGTCCGGTTCCACGACCTCGGTCTGGTCGTCGTCGACGAACAGCACCGCTTCGGGGTGGAGCAGCGGGACGCGCTGCGCTCCAAGGGGCAGCAGCCGCCGCATCTGCTGGTGATGACGGCCACCCCCATCCCGCGGACGGTCGCCATGACGGTCTTCGGTGATCTGGAGACCTCCGTCCTCGACCAGCTCCCGGCCGGGCGCTCCCCGATCGCCAGCCATGTGGTGCCCGCCCAGGACAAACCGCATTTCCTCGCCCGGGCCTGGGAGCGGGTCCGGGAGGAGGCAGGCAAGGGACACCAGGCGTACGTGGTGTGCCCGCGGATCGGGGACGAGGCCGACGAGAAGCCGTCGAAGAAGCAGTCGGGCCCGGAGGCGGGGCCCGCCGAGGGCGCCGACGGCAAACGGCCCCCGCTGGCCGTCCTCGACGTCGCCGCCGACCTCGCCGCGGGCCCGCTGGCGGGGCTCCGGGTCGAGGTGCTGCACGGCAGGATGCCCCCGGACGACAAGGACGACGTCATGCGCCGCTTCGCCGCGGGCGAGGTCGACGTCCTGGTCGCGACGACCGTGATCGAAGTCGGGGTGAACGTCCCCAACGCCACCGCGATGGTGATCATGGACGCGGACCGGTTCGGCGTCTCCCAGCTGCACCAGCTGCGCGGCCGGGTCGGCCGGGGCTCGGCCCCCGGGCTCTGTCTCCTGGTCACCGAGGCACCCGAGGCGAGCCCGGCCCGATCCCGGCTCGCCGCCGTCGCCGCCACCCTCGACGGCTTCGAGCTGTCCCGTATCGACCTCGAACAGCGCCGTGAGGGCGATGTCCTCGGACAGGCGCAGTCGGGCGTCCGCTCCTCCCTGCGGATGCTCGCCGTCATCGACGACGAGGAGATCATCGCGGCGGCCCGCGAGGAGGCCGTCGCCGTCGTCACCGCCGACCCCGGTCTGGACGCCCTCCCCGAACTGCGCATCGCACTGGACGCCCTGCTGGACGAGGAGCGCGAGCAGTATCTGGACAAGGGCTGAACCGTCTCCGCCGTACCCTGCCGGATTCGCGTACCGCTCCGGCCACCGCTGTGCCCTCCAGGCGCCGCGCCCCTGGGTCCGGTGGCCCGGGTGGGGGTTCCCCCGGCGAAGCCCGGGCACATGGACACGCGCCTGGGCCCGGCGCCCCGGGCGTCCGTCCTCCGCCTGGCGATCCACGGCACCGGACTTTCCCCCCCCCCGTGCCCAAGGGCGTGGGTGGGGGTGCCGCCGGGTGAAGCCCCAGGGCCGCCGCTCGCTGATCCGGCCTGGTCCACGAGAGACTCCCCGTGTCGCGCCCGCAGAGTCCCGCCGATGAGGCGTGGGCCCGGCACACGGACGCTCCCCCTGGGCCCCTTCGGGCACGGGGCCACTCCCACCGGGCGGTAGCCCTTGTCGGCACTTCCCGGGTGCTCCCCGCAGCTCTCCGGGCGCAGGGGCGCAAGGCATCTCCGGCCCGCGGGGTCCGCGGCTCGGCGGACGGCGCGAGGTACTCCGGCACGCCCCGACAGGGCGCCCGCCGCCCGGCCGCGCGGATCCCGGTGGGGAGCTGAGAGACTGATCACGGCGGCCGGTTCCCGCAAACCGCGGCCTCCGACCCGCCCCGCTCCGACCCGCCCCGCCTTTCCCACCGACTCCGAGGACCGAGATGACCCGCGTGATCGCCGGCACCGCCGGCGGACGCCGCCTCGCCGTTCCCCCAGGCACCGGCACCCGCCCCACGTCCGACCGGGCTCGCGAAGGACTCTTCTCCACCTGGCAGGCCCTGCTGGGCACGGTGGAGGGCATCCGGGTCGCCGATCTCTACGCGGGCTCCGGGGCGGTCGGCCTGGAGGCGCTCTCCCGTGGCGCCGCCCACGCACTGCTGGTGGAAGCCGACGCCCGGGCCGCCCGGGTGATCCGGGAGAACGTCCGCGCCCTCGGGCTGCCCGGAGCGGAGGTCCGTACCGGCAGGGCCGAACAGATCGTCGCCGGACCGGCCCCTACCGCCCCCTACGATGCCGTTTTCCTCGACCCCCCGTACGCCGTCGTCGACGATGATCTACGGGAGATCCTCCTCACACTCGCCGCCCAGGGGTGGCTGACCGAGGACGCGCTCGTCACCGTGGAACGGAGCACCAGGGGCGGAACCTTCCGCTGGCCGGCCGGCTTCGAGCCGCTGCGGTCCCGTCGTTACGGCGAGGGAACGTTTTGGTACGGTCGCGCCGCCTCTGTCTGCGACGAGGCATCCACGTGCGAAGACGCTTCATGACCGGACCGGAGAGCGAGGGACTTCCAGTGCGCCGCGCAGTCTGTCCGGGGTCGTTCGACCCCATCACCAACGGCCACCTCGACATCATCGCCCGGGCCTCCAAGCTGTACGACGTCGTCCACGTCGCGGTGATGATCAACAAGTCCAAGAAGGGCCTGTTCACCGTCGAGGAGCGGATGGACCTGATCCGCCGGGTGACCGGCGAGTACGGGAACGTGGTCGTCGAGTCCCACCACGGCCTGCTGGTCGACTTCTGCAAGGAGCGGGACATCCCCGCCATCGTGAAGGGCCTGCGGGCCGTCAGCGACTTCGACTACGAACTGCAGATGGCCCAGATGAACAACGGCCTGTCGGGCGTCGAAACCCTGTTCGTCCCCACCAACCCCACCTACAGCTTCCTCTCCTCCAGCCTGGTCAAGGAGGTCGCGGCCTGGGGCGGCGACGTCTCCCATCTGCTCCCCCCGCCGGTCCACGAAGCGCTCCGCCGCCGCCTCGCCGAGAAGTGACGGCGAGCCGCGGCCCGCGGCCCGTACAGTCGTCTGCGCCAGTCAGTCAGTCGGCTGCGCCAGTCCCGACAGCGCGCGACGACGCGTGCGGAAAGCGGCGGACCACGGTGGACGTGCAGAAGAAGCTCGACGAGATCACGGCAGCCGTGACCGGCGCCCGGGCCCTGCCCATGTCGGCGTCGTGCGTCGTCAACCGGGCCGAGCTGCTGGCCCTGCTCGACGAGGCGAGGGCCGCGCTGCCGGGCTCCATCGACCGGGCCCGGGAGCTGATCGGCGAGCGGGAGCGGACGGTCGCCAGAGCCCGTGAAGAGGCCCGGCAGATCCTCCGGGACGCCCACACCGAACGCGGCGAACTGCTCTCCGGCAGCCGGGTCGCCCTCGACGCGCGGGCGGAGGCCGAGCGCATCCTCGATGAGGCACGCAGGGCCGCCGAGGAGATCCGCGCCGAGGCCGACGACTACGTCGACGCCAAGCTGGCCAACTTCGAGGTCGTCCTCACCCGCACCATCGGCTCCGTCGGCCTCGGCCGCGAACGGCTGGCCGCCGGGGCCCCGGACGGTCCGCAGGACGGCGGCCCGCTGCCGCCCGGCGGGGCCGGGGCCTACGCGGACGCCACCCTCGGCGCCTTCGAGGAGGTGCTCACCCGGACCCTCGACGCGGTGGGACGAGGCCGGACCACCCTCCAGGGCCGGACGGCCGGAGACGCCCCGGGGGAGCGGTTCCCGCTCAGTGACCCGGCGGCCTCGGCGGCCTCGGCGGCCTGGGCCGACCCGGCGGACCCGGCCCCCGAGCGGGCCACCAGTGACGCCGAGTATCTGGCCGGTCTGGCGGAACCGGCCGGACCGTCGGCGGGATCCGCCGTACCGGAGCCCTTCGGACCGGGGTACGGGGCGGCGCCCGCGATCCCGGCACAGCAGCCGGCCCCGTACGGAGCGCCCGCCCGCCCCCTGGACACGGTCCGGGTCCCGCCCCCGCCCTCGTACGAGCCCGCGCACCGGCCCCGGCCGGAAGAAACGTATAAAATTCATGAAACGGGCGAATCCTATGGCCCGGGAGGCCGCTGAGGGCGGTCGCCCCGGCGGAACGGTCCCGACCCCGGGGGCCGGATTGGGCCGACGGCGCCCGGTCCAGTATCCTGGTTCTTCGGTCGCGCCTCGTTCGCGATCCCGGCTGCCCGCTTCCCCCCTCGCTGGGGACGTCAGCCCCATCCCCCGAAGCATCAGCCCGGTGCATCGGCACGACGTGAAAGCAGGAACAGCCCTGAACGCCCGCCTCGACCACCGCAACCCCCTCGTGTTCGACACGCACGAGCTGGGCCGGCGTCCCGGCGCGCTCCAGCGGCTCTCCCGCACCGTGTCGGCGCCGAAGGACCTGGGCATCGAGGAGGTCGTCGGAGTTCCCGAGGGCGACTCCGTCGAGCTGGAGCTCCGTCTGGAGTCGGTCATGGAAGGGGTGCTTGTCACAGGCACCGCCCGTGCGTCGGCCGAGGGGGAGTGCGTAAGGTGTCTGGAGCCGCTGCGCCTCGATGTCGCTGCGGACTTCCAGGAGATGTTCACGTACCCCGACACCGATGACCGGATCCGCGGCGCCGCCGCGGCGCCCGGCGACGATGCCGAGGACGAGAACGTCGTCTTCCTCAAGGACGGCCTGTTCGACCTTGAGCCCGTGCTGCGTGATGCGGTGGTGCTCGCACTGCCGATGCAGCCGGTGTGCCGGGAGGACTGTGCCGGACTCTGCCCTCAGTGCGGAATCCGGCTCGACGACGACCCGGACCACCACCACGATGCCACCGACATTCGTTGGGCGGCACTGCAAGGACTCGCCGGCACCATGAGGGACGGCGAGAAGGACAACATGGGCGGCGCCGACGCCGGCGTCGACGAGAAGCAGGAGAAGTAGCCGTGGCTGTTCCGAAGCGGAAGATGTCGCGCAGCAACACGCGCCACCGCCGGTCGCAGTGGAAGGCTGCGGTCCCCACCCTGGTTTCGTGTGAGCGTTGCCAGGAGCCCAAGCAGCAGCACATCGCGTGCCCGAGCTGCGGCACCTACAACAAGCGCCAGGTCCTCGCGGTCTGAGCGGCTGGTGAGAGGCCTGATGTCAGAGCTGTCCAACGCCGGTGACGGAAAGCCGGCGGACAACGCCGACGCAGTCAACGCAGCCTCGTCCCACACGCTTCTGGAAGGGCGGCTCGGCTATCAGGTCGAGTCCGCCCTTCTGGTGCGTGCGCTGACCCACCGCTCGTACGCGTACGAGAACGGGGGGCTGCCCACCAATGAGCGCCTGGAGTTCCTCGGGGACTCCGTCCTCGGCCTGGTGGTCACCGACACCCTTTACCGCAGCCACCCCGATCTGCCCGAGGGGCAGCTCGCCAAGCTGCGGGCCGCGGTCGTCAACTCCCGGGCACTGGCCGGGGTGGGCCGCGGGCTCGACCTGGGCTCCTTCATCCGGCTCGGCCGGGGTGAAGAGGGCACGGGCGGCCGGGACAAGGCGTCCATCCTCGCCGACACCCTCGAAGCGGTGATCGGCGCGGTCTATCTGGACCGGGGACTCGACGCGGCGTCCGAGCTGGTGCACCGGCTCTTCGACCCGCTGATCGAGAAGTCGTCCAACCTGGGCGCGGGACTCGACTGGAAGACCAGTCTCCAGGAGCTGACCGCCGCCGAGGGACTCGGGGTCCCGGAGTACCTCGTCACCGAGACGGGTCCGGACCACGAGAAGACCTTCACTGCTGCTGCCCGCGTCGGTGGTGTCTCGTACGGCACCGGTACCGGCCGCAGCAAGAAGGAAGCGGAGCAGCAGGCCGCCGAGTCGGCCTGGCGGGAGATCCGCGCCGCTGCCGACGCACGGGCGGCCGCCGAATCCGGTAAGTCTCCGGAAGCGGAAGCCGCCGACGGCCCTGCTGAGAGTGATGGGAGCGGGGCGGACGACGGCCAGGAATCGGCCCGAGCCTGATCCCCGGCCGCT
Source organism: Streptomyces tsukubensis (assembly GCF_003932715.1). NCBI lineage: Bacteria > Bacillati > Actinomycetota > Actinomycetes > Kitasatosporales > Streptomycetaceae > Streptomyces > Streptomyces tsukubensis. The sequence goes on from NZ_CP020700.1 coordinate 5,926,422, forward strand.
CCCGTAGCGACGCACGGCACGTCGAGCCCCCGTCCGGCCCGGTCCGGACGGGGGCTCGATGCTGCTCACCGCCCGTTCGGAGGTACCCTGCGGGCGTCGGCAAGAGCGTATCCGGAGGACTCCGTGCCCGAACTGCCCGAGGTCGAGGTCGTACGCCGAGGACTCCTGCGCTGGGTCACCGGGCGGACGATCGCCGAGGCACAGGTCCTCCATCCGCGCGCCGTCCGCCGCCATCCGGCCGGGCCCGTGGACTTCACCGCACAGCTGACCGGGCAGAGCCTCGGTCTCGCCTGCCGCCGCGGCAAGTACCTGTGGTTCTCCCTGGGCCGGACCGGCAGCTCCCTCCTCGGCCATCTGGGGATGAGCGGCCAGCTGCTGGTCCAGCCCGAGGGCACACCCGACGAACGGCATCTGCGGATCCGGATCCGCTTCGACGACTCCATCGGCACCGAGCTGCGCTTCGTCGACCAGCGCACCTTCGGCGGGCTCTCGGTGCACGAGAACACCCCCGACGGGCTGCCGGACGCCATCGCGCACATCGCCCGCGACCCCCTCGACCCGGCCTTCGACGATCCGGCGTTCCTGAACGCGCTCAAGCTGCGGCGCACCACCGTCAAGCGGGCGCTGCTGGACCAGTCGCTGATCAGCGGGGTGGGCAATATCTACGCGGACGAGGCCCTGTGGCGGACCAGGCTGCACTACGACCGCCCCACGACGGCCCTGACCCGGCCGCGGGCGACCGAGCTGCTCGGTCATGTACGGGATGTGATGACGGCGGCCCTCGCGGAGGGCGGCACCAGCTTCGACAGTCTGTACGTCAACGTCAACGGCGAATCGGGCTACTTCGACCGGTCGCTCGACGCCTACGGGCGGGAGGGTGAACCCTGCCGGCGCTGCGGTTCACCGATGCGCCGCCGGCCGTGGATGAACCGGTCCAGCTACTACTGCCCGCGCTGCCAGCGCCCGCCGCGGCTCTGAACGGCTCGGCGGCCCCGCGGGGTCAGTAGCCGAAGTTCTGCGTCCACCAGGGGCCGCCGCCGCCCAGCCGGACACCGACGCCGAGGGTCTTGTAGTCGCAGTTGAGAATGTTCGCGCGGTGCCCGTCGCTCTTCATCCAGGCGTCCATCACGGCTTCCGCGTCCGCCTGGCCGCGGGCGATGTTCTCGGCGGCCAGGTTCTTCACGCCCGCCTGCTTCGCCCGGTCCCAGGGCGAATCGCCGTCCGGGTCGGTGTGGTCGAAGAAACCACGGGTCGCCATGTCGTCGCTGAAGTTCCCGGCGAGGCGGGCGAGAGCGGCGTCGTAACGCAGCGGGCTGCAGCCGACCTTGGCGCGCTCCTGGTTCACCAGCTCCAGCACCTCCGCCTCCATCGCGGTCTCCGTCGTGGAGGCGGCCTTCCGCTTGGGCTCAGCGGTGCGGGTGGGGGAGGGGGACGAGGCCCGCTCGGGGGTGACGGTCCGCGGCTCCTGCGACCGGGGCGCGGGGACGGACGGGGTCCGGGACTCGCCGGCCCGGCCGGCCGCCGGGCCGGTCTTCTTCTCCGCCGGTGCGGTGGACGGCGCCTTGCCGGGGGTGCCGGTCGGGGAGGTCGACGGCAGATGCGGGGCGGCGGGACCGGTCGGGGTGCCGGTCGCCGGACCGGTCGGCCGCGCTCCGGCGTCGCCCTGGGTGTTCAGCGTCGGCCGGCCCTCGGTGCGGACCTCGCCGCCGGGGGAGGCGTCCCCGCCGGTGACGAAGGTGTCGCCGCCCGGCAGCAGCCCGGAAGCGACGGCCACGGCACCCATGGCCACGGCGGCGGAGGCGCCCAGCAGCCCCGTCCGCAGGGGCGCGCCCCTGCGCTTGCCGGTGCTTCGATGACGTCCCATCTGGCTGTGCCTTCCTTTTGCCGTGGAGTTGCCGTGGAGTCCGGAGTAAGCCGAACACATCGCTTACCGGACTCCATCCGGGCAAAACCGGAAACAGGCTCGCCCGAACGGGTGACGTTCGTTGCGAGGGGACTGTACGCCATGAGCCCTGGGACGGAAGTGCTCCGTGACTGATCCGGAGGCTACGGTGACGCCATGAACGATGCCGCACGACTGACCGCCTGGGTACGCGGGCGAGTACAAGGAGTGGGCTTCCGCTGGTTCACCAGGGCAAACGCTCTGGAGATCGGGGGGCTCACGGGATTCGCCCTCAATCTCGACGACGGCAGGGTGCAGGTCGTGGCCGAGGGGTCGCGTGAGAATTGCCACCGTTTGCTGGAGTGGCTTCGCTCCGGCGACACACCCGGACGCGTCGACGGTGTGACTGAGATCTGGGACACTCCGCGCGGTGGTTACGACGGATTCGCGATCCGCTGACGGGCACCCCGCCGGAGACCCCTCCGGCCACTCGCACGGCGGATGCGCTCCGGCGCCCCCGGCCCCCGCTCAGGGTGGAAAGCTCCTGGTGGTTGCCAATATCGGCGGTACGTGCCAGGCTGCGCCCCAGTACGGATGATCTCCACGCCCCCGGGCCCCGGAAGGCCGCCCGCGCCGCCCCGTGAGCGGCCGGACGCACACCGGTTCGGCCGCGCCAGCGGGGCGTGATCGTGTTGACCGTCAAACTTTTTGGTGAGACTCTGGAAGCCCCGCGCACCCCGACTGTCCGGCAGTAGGAACCGCAGCGAGACCAGAGCAGTCACCGCCACTGCCGAGCACCAGCGGGTGCGAATCCCACGACCCACACCGCATCGGTCGGTCACTCAGTGTGGAGGACCATCCATCATGGCAAAGGCGCTTCTCGGTTACGTCGGCGGTTCCGACCCGCGACTCCTCGCCGAGATGCGACGGCTTCAGCAGCGCGTCCAGGACCTCGAATCCGAACTCGTACGGATCCAGTCCGAGAACGACGCGCTGAGCGCTGCCGTTGCTCAGCACCCCGGCGATTCGCTGCTCGACAGCATCGACATCGACGTACCGCAGGCGGAGCCCGCGCTCACCTGAGCACGGAGATCCGCCGGAGATACACCGCGCAAAGATATGCAAGGGACGCCTCGGCGTCCCTTCTTTCTTTCCGCTGCATTTTCTCCGCTGCTTTTCTCTTCGCAGTGTCCGCTGTGGCTCTCCCCCGGCTTTCCCGTCGCGTCTTTTCTACTGCGTCTTTTCTGCCGTCCGTCCCGGTGCTTTCACCGAGGTCTTTCCGCTGTCCTTCCCCCGCTGTCCGCCCCTGTCGTCCGCAGCTGCGGGCCCCCGGCCCGCGCCCCCGCGCCGACGACTGCTCCTTACCCACTGTGTGCCCTGCGCCTCCTACGGTGAAACCGCAGGAGAACCACGGGTGGCCACCGGTCTCCCGAGCGGTACGGAAGGTAGAGTCCGGCTGCGTGCACCTCAAGGCCATGACCCTGCGCGGGTTCAAATCCTTCGCCTCGGCCACCACCCTGCGGTTCGAGCCGGGCATCACCTGTGTCGTGGGCCCCAACGGCTCGGGCAAGTCCAATGTGGTGGACGCCCTCTCCTGGGTCATGGGCGAACAGGGGGCGAAATCGCTGCGCGGCGGAAAGATGGAAGACGTCATCTTCGCCGGTACCACCGGGCGCCCCCCGCTCGGCCGCGCCGAAGTCTCCCTGACCATCGACAACTCCGACGGCGCTCTCCCCATCGAATACGCCGAGGTCACCATTACGCGGATCATGTTCCGCAACGGCGGCAGCGAGTACCAGCTCAACGGCGACACCTGCCGACTGCTCGACATCCAGGAACTCCTCTCCGACTCCGGTATCGGCCGGGAGATGCATGTCATCGTCGGCCAGGGGCAGCTCGATTCCGTACTCCACGCCGATCCGATGGGCCGCCGGGCCTTCATCGAAGAGGCCGCGGGCGTGCTGAAGCACCGCAAGCGCAAGGAGAAGGCGCTGCGGAAGCTGGACGCGATGCAGGCGAACCTCGCCCGGGTCCAGGATCTGACCGACGAACTCCGGCGGCAGCTCAAACCGCTGGGCCGGCAGGCCGCGGTCGCCCGCCGGGCCGCCGTCATCCAGGCCGATCTCCGCGACGCCCGGCTGCGGCTCCTCGCCGACGATCTGGTCCGGCTTCGGGAGGCCCTGCGGTCCGAGATCGCCGACGAGGCCGCTCTGAAGGAGCGCAGGGAGAGCACCGAGCGGGAGCTGAAGGAGGCGCTGGCCCGGGAGGCGGCCCTGGAGGACGAGGTGCGCCGGCTCGCGCCCCGGCTGGAGCGGGCCCAGCAGACTTGGAACGAACTCTCCCGGCTCGCCGAACGCGTCCGCGGCACGGTCTCCCTCGCCGACGCCCGGGTCCGCAGCGCCACCGACCGGCCCGCGGAGGAGCGGCGCGGCCGGGACCCGGAGGACATGGAGCGCGAGGCCGCCCGGATCCGCGAGCAGGAGGCCGAACTGGCGGCCGCGCTGGAGGCGGCCGAACGGGCCCTGGAGGACACCGTCGAGCACCGGGCCGAACTCGAACGGCAGTGGGCCGCCGAGGAGCGCCGCCTCAAGGACGTCGCCCGGGCGATCGCGGACCGCCGTGAACAGCTCGCCCGGCTCGGTGCCCAGGTCATCGCGGCACAGGGCCGGGCCGCCGCCGCCCAGGCCGAGATCGAACGGCTGGCCGCCGCCCGGGACGAGGCACGGGAGCGGGCGGTCACCGCCCAGGAGGCGTACGAGGAGCTGCGGGCCGAGGCCGACGGCCTCGACGCGGGCGATACCGAACTCGGCGAACGCCACGACACCGCCCGCCGCGAGCTGGCCGGGGCCGAGGACGCGCTCACCGCCGCCCGGGACGCCCAGTCCGCCGCCGAACGGGAACGGGCCGCCGTCGCCGCCCGCCGCGACGCCCTCGCGCTCGGGCTGCGCCGCAAGGACGGCACCGGGGCGCTGCTGGCCGCCCGGGAGCAGCTGACCGGGCTGCTGGGACCGGCGTCCGATCTGCTCTCCGTCACCCCCGGGTACGAGATCCCGGTCGCCGCCGCCCTCGGCGCGGCCGCCGACGCCGTCGCCGTGGCAGGCCCTTCGGCCGCCGCCGACGCCCTGCGGCTGCTGCGGAAGTCCGAGGCGGGCCGGGCCGCGATACTGCTCGGCGACGCCCCCGACGCCCCCGAGGGCTCTGCTGCGGGACCGGACCGGATCACCGGCGGGCCGCCGCGCGTCGCCGATCTGGTGCGCGGCCCCGCCGAACTGATGCCCGCCGTCCGCAGGCTCGTCCGGGACACGGTCGTCGTCGGCACCCTGGAGGAGGCCGAGGAACTCGTCTACGCCCGCCCCGGGCTGACCGCCGTCACCGCCGACGGCGATGTTCTGGGCGCCCATTTCGCCCAGGGGGGTTCGGCATCGGCGCCCAGTCTGCTGGAGGTCCAGGCCTCCGTCGACGAGGCCACGGCCGCCCTCGCCGGACTCGACGTCCGCTGCGCCGAACTGACCGAGGCCCGGGAGCGCGCCGCCGGGAGGCGTACCGCCTGTGCCGCGCTCGTCGAGGAGCTGGGTGAGCGCCGCCGTACCGCCGAACGGGAGAAGTCCGCCTTCTCCGGCCGCCTCGGAGGGCTCGCCGGGCAGGCCAGGGCCGCCACCGGCGAGGCCGAGCGCACCGACGCGGCCGTCGCCAGGGCCCGGGAGGCGCTGGAGCGGGCCCGTACCGACGCCGAGGAACTCGCCGCGAAACTGGCCGCCGCGCAGGAGGACGTCCCCGGGGGTACGGAGACGGAGGAGCCCGACACCCAGGTACGGGACCGGCTCGCGGCCGACGGGGCCAACGCCCGGCAGACCGAGATGGAGGCCCGCCTCCAGGTCCGCACCCACGAGGAGCGGGCGAAGGGCCTCGCGGGCCGGGCGGACGCCCTGGACCGGGGGGCGCGCGCCGAGCGCGAGGCGCGGGTCCGTGCCGAACGGCTCCGCGACCGGCTGCGCCACGAGGCCGCGGTCGCCACGGCCGTCGGTGCCGGAGCCCGGTGTCTCCTGGCCCATGTCGACGTGTCCCTGGGCCGGGCCGCGGAGGAACGTACCGCCGCCGAGGGCGCCCGGGCCGAACGGGAGGCCGGTCTCGGCCGGGCCCGGGCCCGGGGCCGCGACCTCAAGGGAGCGCTGGACCGGCTGACGGATTCGGTGCACCGGGGCGAGGTCCTCGGAGCCGAGAAGCGCCTCCGGATCGAACAGCTCGAAACCAGGGCGCTGGAGGAGCTGGGCGTCGAGCCCGCGGGCCTGATCGCCGAGTACGGCCCCGACCAGCCCGTACCGCCGTCCCCGCCCGCCGAGGGCGAGGAGCTGCCGGACGACCCCGAGCACCCCCGCAACCTGCCCCGGCCCTTCGACCGGGCCGGGCAGGAGAAGCGGCTGAAGGCCGCGGAGCGGGCGTACCAGCAGCTCGGCAAGGTGAACCCGCTGGCGCTGGAGGAGTTCGCGGCGCTGGAGGAACGCCACCAGTTCCTCTCCGAGCAGCTCGCGGACCTGAAGAAGACCCGGACCGATCTGCTGACAGTGGTCAAGGAGGTCGACGAACGGGTCGAGCAGGTGTTCACCGAGGCGTACCGGGATACGGCACGGGAGTTCGAGGGCGTGTTCTCGCGGCTCTTCCCCGGCGGTGAGGGGCGGCTCGTGCTCACCGACCCCGAGAACATGCTCACCACCGGTGTGGACGTCGAGGCCCGGCCGCCGGGGAAGAAGGTGAAACGGCTCTCCCTGCTCTCCGGCGGTGAGCGCTCGCTGACGGCAGTGGCGATGCTGGTCTCCATCTTCAAGGCGCGGCCCAGCCCCTTCTATGTGATGGACGAGGTGGAGGCGGCGCTCGACGACACCAACCTCCAGCGGCTGATCCGGATCATGCAGGAGCTCCAGGAGTCCTCACAGCTCATCGTGATCACCCACCAGAAGCGGACGATGGAGGTCGCGGACGCGCTGTACGGGGTGTCCATGCAGGGCGACGGGGTCTCCAAGGTCGTCAGCCAGCGCCTGCGCTAGGGCCGCGGGGCCCGGAGGAGCGAGACACGGCGGTCGGTCTCCGCGGGTGAGCGCCTCCGCGTTCAGGGGCGGCGGGCCGCGCCTTACCGAGGTGCCTTACGAACGAACCGGGTACGCCCGCCTTCACGACCGCGGCCGGCGGACCCGCACGCACCGGCCCGCCCGCCGGTGTTCACGGCGCGTCGGCGGCCGCGGGCTCCGGCACGGCCGGACCCGGGAGGAGCGGGATCCCCGCCGTACCGGAGACCGGAGCTGCTCCCGGCCGTGCCGGACCCGTCTCGGCCCGGCCCGGGTCCCGCCGTACCGCGTCGGGACCCAGCCCGGACCGCCTCCGCGGCCCCGCGCGGGGCGAGCCCGTCGGCGGTCCGGCCGTCCGCCGGGGCCTGCCGTGAACACTGAAGCAGCAGCTCAAGTGGTGGGCGGGCACGAGGTGTGCGCCACTTGAAGGGCTCCCACCGGAGTCGGCCCCAGGAGTAGACGTGTCCAGCACCGCGCAGCCACCCACCCCGCCGGGGTCCGCTTCCGACCATCCCGAACACCTCGGCCATGTCGTCTTCATCACCGCCGCCGCCGCGATGGGCGGCTTTCTCTTCGGCTACGACAGCTCGGTCATCAACGGTGCCGTCGAAGCCATCCGCGACCGCTACGCCATCGGCTCCGCCGAACTCGCCCAGGTCATCGCGATCGCCCTGATCGGCTGTGCGATCGGTGCCGCCACAGCGGGCCGGATCGCCGACCGTATCGGCCGGATCGCCTGTATGCGGATCGCCTCCGTCCTCTTCACCGCGAGCGCGATCGGCTCGGCCCTGCCGTTCGCCCTGTGGGATCTGGCGATGTGGCGCATCATCGGCGGTTTCGCGATCGGCATGGCGTCGGTGATCGGACCCGCGTACATCGCCGAGGTCTCCCCACCCGCCTACCGGGGCCGGCTGGCCTCGTTCCAGCAGGCGGCGATCGTCATCGGTATCGCCGTCTCCCAGTTGGTGAACTTCGGCATCCTGCAGATCGCGGACGGGGACCAGCGCGGCGAGATCGGCGGTCTGGAGGCCTGGCAGTGGATGCTCGGCGTGATGGTGGTGCCCGCGCTGCTGTACGGACTGCTCTCCTTCGCCATCCCCGAATCGCCCCGCTATCTGCTGTCCGCGGGCAAGACCGAACGGGCGCGGAAGGTCCTGACGGAGGTCGAGGGCGAGCACATCGACCTCGACCGCCGGGTCGCCGAGATCGAACAGGCGATGCGCCGGGAGCACAAGTCGACGTTCCGGGACCTGCTCGGCAGCCGGTTCGGGTTCCTGCCGATCGTCTGGGTCGGTATCGGACTCTCCGTCTTCCAGCAGCTCGTCGGCATCAACGTGGTGTTCTACTACTCCACGACGCTCTGGCAGTCGGTCGGTATCGACCCCTCCGGCTCCTTCTTCTACTCCTTCACCACGTCCATCGTGAACATCGTCGGTACGGTGATCGCGATGGTGTTCGTCGACCGTATCGGCCGCAGGCCGCTGGCGCTGATCGGCTCCGCCGGAATGGCGATCGCCCTCGCCTTCGAGGCCTGGGCCTTCTCGGCACCCCTGGTCAACGGCAAACTGCCCAGCGTGGAGGGTGCGGTGGCCCTGGTCGCCGCCCATGTGTTCGTACTGTTCTTCGCCCTGTCGTGGGGCGTCGTCGTCTGGGTGCTGCTCGGCGAGATGTTCCCCAACAAGATCAGGGCCGCCGCCCTCGGCGTCGCCGCGTCCGCGCAGTGGATCGCCAACTGGGCGATCACCGCCAGCTTCCCGAGCCTGGCGGACTGGAACCTCTCGGCCACGTACATCATCTACGCCTGCTTCGCCGCGCTCTCCATCCCCTTCGTGCTGCTCTTCGTCAGGGAGACCAAGGGCAAGCCGCTGGAGGAGATGGGCTGAGCGCCCGTCCCTTGCCCGGGCCGCCCGAGGCGGGGCACCACCTCGCGGCACAGCAGCCGGAGCGACCGCCAGCCCTCCTCCTCCGGCATGCCGCCGCACAGCGGATGCAGGACCAGCGACTGCGCCCCGGCGGCCAGGGCCACGCACTCGTCGGGTGTCACGACCCGGTACACGCCCTCGGCGCGCAGCTCCGCGACCGTCGTCGCTCCCGACCGGACGGCGGAGCGGATGTCCGGCGACGACCAGGAGGCGTAGGTCCGGGCCTCGTGCAGGAAGTGCTCGCCGTGGACGGCCCAGGTGCGGTCCGGATCGTCGGAGACGTGCAGCAGCGGAGTCACCGGTTCCGGCATGGTGGTCCAGCCCTTGGTGCCGTACCGGGCCCGCTGTCCGTCGTAGTACGCCACCAGGTCCGGCAGATGGGCGCTGGGGAAGAACGGCAGTCCGAGGCGGGCCGCGCGCCGGGCGGCCGCCCGTGACGAGCCGCCGACCAGGAGCAGTGGACGGGGGCGGGTGTACGGACGCGGGGTGACCCGTACCGTACGGCCGCGGTACGCGAACGGCTCCCCGGTCCAGGCGGCGAGCAGCGTCTCCAGGATTTCGTCCTGGAGCCGGCCGCGGCGGGCCCAGGGCACACCGGAGCGTTCGTACTCCTCGCGCCGGTAGCCGATGCCCAGAACGGTGACCAGCCGTCCGGAGCCCAGCAGGTCGAGGACGGCGATGTCCTCGGCGAGCCGCAGCGGATCGTAGAGCGGGCCGACGGCGGCGGAGACGGTGACCGTGATCCGGCGGGTGGCGCCCAGGACCGCCCCGGCGAAGACGAACGGCGAGGGCAGCCAGTTGTTCTCGGCGCCGTGGTGCTCCTCGGTCTGGACGGTGGCGATCCCGTGCCCGTCGGCGTAGACCGCCATGTCCAGCGCGGTGCGGTAGCGGCCCGCGAGCGCGCCGGGGGACGCGCCGGGGGCGACGAGATTGACGCGGACGATGGTGAAGGTCATGGCGCGCTGCCTCCGCTCCGCCGGTCGCAGGTCCGGCGCGCGCACCGTAAATGACGGATCGTCAGATGTGAAGGGCGGCGACGCCGGGAGGCCGGTGGGGCAGCATGGGCGCATGCCGACGATTCCCCGAGAACCCTCCGGGCCGGAGCCGCTGTTCGTACAGCCCGGCATACCGGACCCGGCCGCGCCGACGGTCCCTGCGCAGCCCGGAACCGCAGGCGCGGGGGCGGACGAGGCCGTACTGGCCTATGCCGGTGAGCAGCTCGCCTGGTACGCGCGGACCCGCGACCGCAGCCGCCGCAAGCACCAGGCCACCGAACTGACCGCCCTGCTCACCGGGGCGGCCACGGTGGTGGCGGCGGGCATCCAGGCGCCCGCGGCGATCACCGCGTCACTGGCCGGAGCCGCCGTCTTCATCGGGGGCTTCCGTCAGGTCTTCCACCACAACGAGCGGTACGTACTGGCCGCGGAGGCCTGGTCACGGCTGCATCTGGCGATCCGGCGCCACCGCCTCGTACCCGAGGATGCACGGGACGAGGAGGCGCGGCGCCGGCTGCTGGAGGAGGTCGAGGGCGCGACCACGGCGGAGCTGCAGAACTGGGCTGCCGGGCAGCGCGGCGGGGGAGCGGCCCTGCCGCCGGGCGGCGCGCCTTCCGCGTAGCGGTACGGCCCGGGCCCGTACCTCCGGGCCGGAATGCGGACCCCTTGCGGTCCGGGAATCCGAGGCCCGCGGCCCCCGGACCTCCGAGGCGTCGGGCCGGGGCCTTCGGAGTGCGGGCCCAGGACTCCGGCCCGGGTGCGGCCCGCCACCTCGGGCGGCCCCGTGGGCCGCGCGGGCGCCGGACCGTGTCCGGCACATCCCGTCCGGCCCGCACACTCGGCCCCTGTGCCCTGCGGGCACGGGCGGGACGCCCTCCCGGCTGGGCGGCGCGATGTGCCGGAAGCGCCCTGGAGCCGATGTCCCTTCTGTACGACCCGGCCCCGGGTCCCCACCGGCGGGGACCCGGGAACCAGCCGCCGGACCGGCCCGTTCACCGGGAGCGTTCACGGGATGCGCCTGGGCCCCCGCCGGAGGTGTCCGTCAGAACTCGTCCGTCGTATGCGGCAGCAGCTCCGTACGGGAAGCCGCGCCCAGCGCCGCCGCCGCGCCCGCCGTGTGCTCCGTGACCAGACCGGCCCGCACCAGCTCCGCCGGGTCGAGATCGCCGAGATAGCAGGCCGCCAGCTCACGGACGTCGAGCGTCAGATCGGGCGCCGCGTCCGTCCGCTCCACCCGGGCCGCCCGGCCCGTACCGCCCGGCGAAGCGTCCGGGCCGACGACCAGCCGGTACCGGCCCGCGTTCTCCGCCACCCCCGCGTCGGTCACCTCCAGCACCACGTCGACCGGCGCCGACCAGGCGCGTCCGGCCAGCGCCCCCGGTACGTCCACCAGCCGCAGCCAGAGCGCGGGAAACTCCTGTACGACACTGATCTGGTCCCGGTCGGCGGTGAACCGCAGCAGCGGATCGTCCAGCGGCCGCCCCCACGCCCGCACCTGGTCGACCAGGTCGACCGAGGTCACATAGCGCCACAGCGCCGCCGCCACCGCGGGCGATTCGGCCTCCAGCTCACCGATGTGCAGCTTTCCCCGGCCCTCGCCGTCGGACGCGGTCCGGTAGATGACGTACCCGGCGGGCGGCTCGCCCGCCTCGCCCAGCACCACCACCCGCGGCGGGCTGAGGTCGTCGTCCTCCTCGTCCTCCGGCCGCAGGATGTGCGTACGCCACCAGAAGTCGTCCCGCGCAACCCGGCCCGCCCGCCCGGACCGGGCCGCCGCATGCGCCGCGCCCACGACCTCAGGCGCCTCGTCCGGCGACACCAGCCGCAGGGGCCGCTCGTCCGGGTCGATCCGCAGCGCCAGCGGATGCTCCGTGTCGATCTCCACCGTGTACGAACGGGTCGCCGGCTCGAAGCCGAAGCGCCCGTAGATCCCCGTCTCCGACACCCAGAGCGCGGCCAGCGGCATCCCCCGCCCGGCGCACCGCCGCATCAGCTCCGCGATCATTCCGCTGAGCACTCCCCGTCTGCGGTGCGTCGGAGCCACGGAGACGAAGGTCACACCCGCGCACTCCAGCTCCCCGCCCGGCACCGACAGCGACAGCGGATGCGCCGCCAGCAGCCCCACCAGATGCTCGCCCTCGTAAGCGCCGACGACATCGCAGTGCTCCAGGATCTCCCGGTGCAGCTTCCGTGTCTCCCCCTCGGCGTCCTTCTCCAGAAACACCAGATAGTGCAGGTCCAGGGCGCGGTCCAGATGCGCATCCGGAATGGTCCGATATTCCACAACGGTCATGCCGGGGACGCTAACCCGGCCGTCCCGGGCGGGTCATCCGGATTTCTCCCCACCGGATCCGGTCCGCCACCGGCTCCTCCCGAGGACGCCCGTACCGCGCCCCGTACCGTGCCGCCTACCGCCCCCGGCCCGGACCCCCGGCCGCCCCGTACGCGTCCCCGCGCGTCCCGCGTCCCGCGTCCCGCGTCCCGCGCCCCGGACCCCGGCCCCGTGCCGTCCCCCGGCCGGAGCCGCCGCCGCCGGTCCCGGGCGCGCCCGGCGGACCCGGAGGGGGTGTGCCCGATACTGGGTGGGTTATGGAAATCGTCATCCTTGCTGTAGTCATCGCCCTGGTCGCGGTCGGCGCCATCAGCGGGCTCGTGATCAGCGGCCGCCGTAAGAAGCAGTTGCCGCCGTCGGCCCCGCAGAGCACTCCGACCATCACCGCTCCGCCCGCCGAGCCGCACGTCGGCGACGAGGCGGAGACACCGCGGGAAGAGCCGCGCCGCACCATCGAGGAGGTCGGCCTCCCGGAGGCCGGAGCCCCCGCCGAGGCGCCGGACGAGGCCGCCGCACCGGCGCCCGCCGAGACCGCCCCCGAAATCGAGGTCCCCGAACCCACCGCGGGCCGGCTGGTCCGGCTGCGCGCCCGCCTCGCCCGCTCCCAGAACTCCCTCGGCAAGGGCCTGCTCACCCTGCTGTCCCGTGAGCATCTCGACGAGGACACCTGGGAGGAGATCGAAGAGACCCTCCTCATCGCCGACGTCGGCGTCGCCCCCACCCAGGAGCTGGTGGAGCGGCTGCGCGAGCGGGTGCGCGTCCTCGGCACCCGTACCCCCGACGAACTGCGCGCCCTGCTCCGCGAGGAGCTGCTCACCCTCATCGGCACCGACTTCGACCGCGCGGTGAAGACCGAGAGCGGCGTCGACACCCCCGGCGTCGTGATGGTCGTCGGCGTCAACGGCACCGGCAAGACCACGACCACCGGCAAGCTCGCCCGGGTCCTGGTCGCCGACGGCCGCTCGGTCGTCCTCGGCGCCGCGGACACCTTCCGCGCCGCCGCCGCGGACCAGCTCCAGACCTGGGGCGAGCGGGTCGGCGCCCGTACCGTACGCGGACCCGAGGGCGGCGACCCCGCGTCCATCGCCTTCGACGCGGTCAAGGAGGGCATTGCCGAGGGCGCCGACGTCGTCCTCATCGACACCGCCGGACGGCTGCACACCAAGACCGGGCTGATGGACGAGCTGGGCAAGGTGAAGCGCGTCGTCGAGAAGCACGGCCCGCTCGACGAGATCCTTCTCGTCCTCGACGCCACCACCGGACAGAACGGACTCGTCCAGGCCCGGGTCTTCGCGGAGGTCGTCGACATCACCGGCATCGTGCTGACCAAGCTCGACGGCACCGCCAAGGGCGGCATCGTCGTCGCCGTCCAGCGCGAGCTGGGCGTGCCCGTGAAGCTCGTCGGACTGGGCGAGGGCCCGGACGATCTCGCGCCCTTCGAGCCGGAGGCGTTCGTCGACGCCCTCATCGGCGACTGACCCGCCGGCGCCCCCGGGCCCGCCGTCCCGCAGCGGCGCGGCGGCCGGGCCGGGGGCGGGGGCCGCTCAGGACGTACGGTCCCCCGCGCAGCCCTGCACCGCGGAGCGGTGACAGCTGTACGCCAGTGTCCCCAGCAGCAGCCGGGCCTCCGGCGGCGCAGCGGCCGTGTCCAGCGAAGGCGGACGCAGCCAGTCGACCGGGCCAAGACCCGCGAACTCCGACGGCGGGGCGGCGATGTACTCGTCCGGACCCGGACAGTGCAGGTCCAGATCGGCGTCGTCCCAGCCCATCCGGTACAGCAGCTCCGGCAGCGCGGACGCGGCACCCGGCGCCACGAAGAACTGACAGCGCCCGTCCGGCCCCGCCGTGACCGGCCCCAGCGGCAGCCCCATCCGCTCCATCCGCACCAGTGCCCGGCGCCCGGCGTCCGCCGCCACGTCGAGTACGTCGAAGGAGCGCCCCACCGGCAGCAGCACGGCCGCCCCGGCCACCGCGGCCCAGGCCTCGCCCACCTCGTCGAGCGTGGCACCCGCCGGGATCTCCGCGGCGAACGGCAGCGGATGCACCCCGGGGGAGGCGCACTCCGCGCCGCCGCACGGGCATGCGCCCCCGGCCACCGCCCCGGCGCCCGGCACCACGGCCCAGCCCCACAGCCCGGTGTACTCCGCCACAGCCGTCACCGCACGCTCCGCCGCGCGTCCGCGACGCCGAGAGCCGGGCCGGGCGGACCGGATGTCCCGGATCCCCCGGCTGCCGCCGATCGTGAAGCCCATGCCCCCTCCAACGTCATCTGCTCGCCGGTGGTTACGACCCGAAGTGTCCTCGTGACACAGCGTCGCAACCGGTGAAGGTTCGAGGGCGCACCGAGGTGCGAGGGGGAGTGAACTTCACGCCACGCGCCGACGGGTGCACCGATCCGCCGTCTTCGGCCCGCCCACTGTCAAGTGAATCGCGCCCGGCGACAGGGGAGTTCATTCGAAGGGGTGGCGAATGGTGGCGTTTCTGGATTCCGGCGCGCCGAGCGGTGATCGTAGGATTACTTTCGGTGCCCGACCCCCGGGACAACCTGGGACAGTGTGTGCCGTTGGACCTGCCGGGGCCGCCCCGTTCACCTGTGTGGATTCGGTCGACCTTTCTGCAAGTTCCGTACATAAGGCCTCCGGTCACGGCATCCTGGCAGCGGCCGGCGGGGGATTCCGGCCGACGGCTTCCGATTTCAGGCCCGGGGTTTCCGGTTCGGGCCTCATGAGCCCGATGAATGGGGGCGTACCAGTGGACGGCAGCGGAACCGGTGCGAACACCGGAACCGGCAAGCGCCCGAACGAGATGCTCGGTTCGTGGTTCGTACGCAGCGGCTGGTCCAAAGGAGAACTGGCCCGGCAGGTCAACCGCCGGGCCCGGGAGATGGGTGCCCACCACATCAGCACCGACACCTCCCGGGTGCGCCGGTGGCTGGACGGCGAACAGCCGCGCGAACCGATCCCCCGTATCCTCTCCGAACTGTTCTCCGAACGGTTCGGCACGGTCGTCGCCGTCGAGAGCCTCGGGCTGCGCACGGCACACCAGACCCCCTCGTCCTCCGGGGTCGACCTGCCGTGGGCGGGGCCGCAGACCGTCTCCCTCCTCAGCGAGTTCTCCCGCAGCGATCTGATGCTGGCCCGGCGCGGCTTCCTCGGTACGTCGCTGGCGCTGGCCGCCGGGCCCGCCCTCGTCGAACCGATGCAGCGCTGGCTGGTGCCGGCCCCCGGCGGCGAACCGGCCGCCCCCGGCGCCCCGGCCCCCGGACCGCAGTCCGCCCACCGCCCGCCCCGGCTCTCCGGCCCCGAACTGGAACTGCTGGAGTCCACGACGGTCATGTTCCGCCAGTGGGACGCCCAGTGCGGCGGCGGGCTGCGGCGCAAGGCGGTCGTGGGCCAGCTCCACGAGGTCACCGACCTCCTCCAGGAAGCCCATCCGGAGCGCTCCGCGGCCCGCCTGTTCACCTGCGCCGCCGAGCTGGCCGAGCTGGCCGGCTGGATGAGCTACGACGTCGGCCTCCAGCCCACCGCCCAGAAGTACTTCGTCCTCGCCCTGCACGCCGCCAAGGAAGCCGGGGACAAGCCGCTCGGCTCGTACATCCTCTCCTCCATGAGCCGCCAGATGATCCACCTCGGCCGGCCCGACGACGCCCTCGAACTCATCCACCTCGCCCAGTACGGCAGCCGGGACTGCGCCACCGCCCGTACCCAGGCCATGCTCTACGCGATGGAGGCCCGCGCCTACGCCAACATGGGCCAGCCCAGCAAGTGCAAACGGGCCGTCCGGATGGCCGAGGACACCTTCGCGGACGCCGGTCTCGACGGCGAACGCGAACCGGACTGGATCCGCTTCTTCACCGAGGCCGAACTGAACGGCGAGAACGCCCACTCCTACCGCGATCTCGCCTATGTCGCCGGGCGCAGCCCGACCTACGCCTCCCTTGCGGAACCCCTGATGGGGCGGGCGGTCCGGCTCTTCCGCGACGATCCGGTCCACCAGCGGTCCTACGCCCTGAATCTGATCGGCATGGCCACCGTCCATCTGCTGAAGCAGGAGCCCGAACAGGCCACCGAACTGGCCGGGCAGGCGCTGACCGTCGCCCGCCGAGTCCGCTCCGAACGCGTCAACAACCGGCTCCGCAAGACCGTCGACACCGCGGCCCGGGACTTCGGCGACGTCGCCGAGGTGCTCGACCTGACGGACAAGCTGACCGCGCAGCTTCCGGAGACCGCGCGGGCCGTCTGAGACCGGCCGGCCGGGGGAGCGTCCACCCCCGGCCCTCGCCTCCCGGGCAGATCCCCGGCTCCTGGCTCACGCCTCCCTGGCGGGCCCGAGGGGTCCGTATGCCGTTCCCGCCGACAGGGCACACCCGCCCCGGGCCGGCCCGCGGCGCCGTCCGGGCTCCGCCACCGCCCGTACCGGCCCGTATCCGCTCCGTACGGAACGCCGCACCCGCCCCGGGCCCGATCCGTACCCCCAGAGCCCGGCGGCGGCCGTTCATGACCGCGTAACACGGCCGCCCCCTTCGTCACCGGCGCGAAACAAGCGGCCCCATCACCCGAAACCGCACCACGCCACTCTCGTCGTCCATGCCCCCCACGTCCCCCGGGCGGGCCCGTCCCCGGCCCCGCCCTCAGGTCCCACCGCACGCGGCCGCACCGACGACGAGGAGACGCCGATGCCCGAAGGCATCACGACGCTAGCTGCGGAAGCCCCGGCACTGTCCGCCGCCAACACCGGCTTCCTGCTCATCTGCTCCGCCCTGGTGATGCTGATGACACCCGGACTCGCCTTCTTCTACGGAGGCATGGTCCGGGTGAAATCCACCCTCAACATGCTGATGATGAGCTTCATCAGCCTCGGCATCGTGACCCTCCTGTGGGTCTTCTACGGCTTCGGCCTCGCCTTCGGCACCGACCACGGCGGCGTCATCGGCTGGTCGTCCGACTACGCCGGGCTGAGCGGTATCGGCGTCACCGAACTCTGGGACGGCTACACCGTCCCCGTCTATGTCTTCGCCGTCTTCCAGCTGATGTTCGCGGTGATCACACCCGCCCTGATCAGCGGCGCCCTCGCGGACCGGGTCAAGTTCGGCGCCTGGGCACTCTTCATCACCCTGTGGGCCACCGTCGTCTACTTCCCCGTCGCCCACTGGGTGTGGGGCGCGGGCGGCTGGCTGTTCGAGATGGGCGTCATCGACTTCGCGGGCGGCACCGCCGTCCACATCAACGCCGGAGCCGCCGCCCTCGGCGTCATCCTCGTCATCGGCAAGCGGGTCGGCTTCAAGAAGGACCCGATGCGGCCCCACAGCCTGCCGCTGGTGATGCTCGGCGCCGCACTCCTGTGGTTCGGCTGGTTCGGCTTCAACGCCGGATCGTGGCTCGGCAACGACGACGGCGTCGGGGCGGTCATGTTCGTCAACACACAGGTCGCGACCGCCGCGGCGATGCTCGCCTGGCTGGCGTACGAGAAGCTCCGGCACGGCGCCTGCACCACCCTGGGCGCCGCGTCCGGCGCCGTCGCCGGACTGGTCGCGATCACCCCCGCGGGCGGAGCCGTCTCCCCGCTCGGCGCCATCGCCGTCGGCGCGATCTCCGGTGTGCTCTGCGCCTGGGCCGTCGGACTGAAGTTCAAACTCGGGTACGACGACTCCCTCGACGTCATCGGCGTCCACCTGGTCGGCGGTGTCGCGGGCTCACTCCTCGTCGGCTTCTTCGCCACCGGAGGCGTACAGTCCGACGCCAAGGGCCTGTTCTACGGCGGCGGTCTCGAACAGCTCGGCAAGCAGGCCGTCGGGGTCGGAGCCGTCCTCGTCTACTCCCTGGCCGTCTCGGCCGCCCTGGCGTTCGTCCTCCACCGGACGATCGGCATGCGGGTCGACGAAGAGGTCGAGATCTCCGGCATCGACCGGCACGAGCACGCGGAGACCGCGTACGACTTCAGCGGCGCGGGCGGCGGCACCGGCACCCGGACGGCGGCAGCCACCGCCCCGGGAACCGGGGATTCCGGTGACCCCGATGAATCCGAGGACCGGCTCGTGACCGTGGACAGCACCAGGAAGGTGGACGCATGAAGCTCATCACCGCCGTCGTCAAACCGCACCGGCTCGACGAGATCAAAGAGGCGCTCCAGGCCTTCGGGGTCCACGGCCTCACCGTCACCGAGGCCAGCGGTTACGGACGCCAGCGCGGGCACACCGAGGTCTACCGCGGCGCCGAGTACACCGTCGACCTCGTCCCCAAGATCCGGATCGAAGTCCTCGCCGAGGACGACGACGCCGAACAGCTCATCGAGGTCGTCGTGAAGGCCGCTCGCACCGGCAAGATCGGAGACGGGAAGGTGTGGAGCGTCCCCGTCGACACGGCCGTCCGCGTCCGCACCGGCGAACGCGGGCCCGACGCCCTCTGAACCGCCCGGGACCCCGGGGCCGTGCGCCCGTGCACGGCCCCGGGGACCGGGCGTTCCGAACGGCGGCGGGAACCAACGGAGGAGGTACCAGCGGTGCGGAGCCACGACACACCAACGGCGCGGACGGACCCGCCCCCGGCGCCCGGAACCGGACCGGCCGGTTCGCACGCCACCCCTGCGACCCCTGCGCGGGCGCCGGACCCGGCAGGCCCGGCGCCCGGGGCCGCCGAGCCCGCGGCCGGATACGCCGCCGCCCGGCTGCACCTGCTCAACGACCCGCACACCCCGGGAGCACCCCGCCGCGCCGCCCTCGCCGCCCTCACCGACCGGTGGCTCGGCCACCTGATGCGCGCCGCACAGCGGGACACCGGGGTAACCGGCTCCGCACTGGTCGCCGTCGGCGGCTACGGCCGGGGCGAACTCTCCCCCCGCAGCGACCTCGACCTGCTCCTCCTCCACGACGGCACCGCCGACCCCCGCGCCGTCGCCGCGCTCGCCGACCGCATCTGGTACCCGGTCTGGGACCTCGGCCTCGCCCTCGACCACTCCGTACGGACCCCCGCCGAGGCCCGTACCACCGCAGGCGCCGACCTCAAGGTCCACCTCGGACTCCTCGACGCCCGGCCCGTCGCCGGAGACCCCGGACTCGTCGCCTCCCTGCGCACCACCGTCCTCGCCGACTGGCGCAACCGCGCCCCCGGACGCCTCCCCGAACTCGCCGAACTCTGCCGGGAACGCGCCGAACGCCACGGCGACCTCCACCACCTCCTCGAACCCGACCTCAAAGAGGCCCGCGGCGGACTGCGGGACGCCACCGCACTGCGCGCCGTCGCCGCCTCCTGGCTGGCCGACGCCCCGCGCGACGGACTCGCCGAAGCCCGCCGCACCCTCCTCGACACCCGCGACGCCCTCCACCTCACCACCGGACGCGCCGGCGACCGGCTCGCCCTGGAGGACCAGGACCAGACCGCCGCCCGGCTCGGCGTCCTCGACGCCGACGCCCTGCTCCGCCGCGTGTACGAGGCCGCCGGGACCATCGCCTACGCGGGCGACGTCACCTGGCGCGAGGTCCACCGGGTGCTGCGCGCCCGCAGCACCCGCCGCCGGATCCGGACCGTCCTCACCGGCGGCGCCCGGCGCACCGAACCCGAACGCACCCCCCTCGCCGACGGCGTCGTCGAACACGACGGGGAGGTCGCCCTCGCCCGTACCGCCCGGCCCGAACGCGACCCCGTGCTCCTGCTGCGGGCCGCCGCCGCGGCCGCCCAGGCCGGGCTGCCGCTCTCCCCGCACGCCGTCCGCAGACTCGCCGCCACCGCCCCGCCGCTGCCCGTACCCTGGCCCGCCGAAGCCCGCGAGGAGTTCGTCACCCTCCTCGGCGCCGGCGAACCCACCGTCGCCGTCTGGGAAGCCCTGGACGCCGAAGGCCTGATCACCCGGCTGCTGCCCGACTGGGAACGCGTACGCCACCGCCCGCAGCGCAACGCCGTCCACGTCTGGACCGTCGGCCGGCACCTGGTGGAGACCGCCGTCCGGGCCGCCGCGCTCACCCGCCGCGTCCACCGTCCCGATCTCCTCCTCGTCGCGGCCCTGCTGCACGACATCGGCAAAGGATGGCCCGGCGACCACTCGGAGGCCGGGGAGACCATCGCCCGGGACACGGCCGCCCGGATGGGCTTCGATGCCGCCGACGCGGCCGTCGTCGCCACGCTCGTACGCCACCATCTGCTGCTCGTCCAGACCGCGACCCGGCGCGACCCGGAGGATCCGGTCACCGTACGGACCGTGGCCGAGGCCGTCGGCACCATGGGGACGCTCCAGCTCCTCGTCGCCCTCACCGAGGCCGACGCACTGGCCACCGGGCCCGCTGCCTGGTCCGGCTGGCGGGCCCTCCTCGTCGACGACCTCGCCGAACGCACCGGTGCCGTCCTCGAAGGCGCCGCCCCGGCCGCCGCCTCCGCACCGGGCGCCGAGGAGGAACGGCTCGCCGTCGAGGCGCTGCGTACGGGTGGGCCCGTGCTCGCACTCCGTACCCACGGCGACGGCGACGGCAGCCCGGGAGCCGAGGACGGCGGAGCGCCCGAACCCGTCGGCGCCGAACTGCTGATCGCCCTGCCCGACCGGCCCGGCGTCCTGCCCGCCGTCGCCGGGGTACTCGCCCTGCACCGGCTCACCGTCCGTTCCGCCGACCTGCGCGAGCTCACCCTGCCCGCCGCCGGAACGGGCGCCGTCCTCGTACTCAACTGGCGGGTGGCCGCGGCCTACGGCGCCCTGCCGCAGCCCGCCCGGCTCCGCGCCGACCTCGTCCGCGCCCTCGACGGCTCCCTCGGCCTCCGGGCCAGGCTCGCGGAACGCGACGCCGCCCGGCCCCGCCGCCGCGGCGCCGAGCCGCCCCCGCCCCGGGTGACCGTCGCCGCCGACGCCTCCCACCGCGCCACCGTCCTCGAAGTCCGCGCCCCGGACGCCCCCGGACTGCTGCACCGCATCGGGCTCGCCCTGGAGGACGCGGGCGTACGGGTCCGCAGCGCCCACGTCAGCACGCTCGGCGCCAACGCGGTCGACGCCTTCTACCTCACCGCGGACGGCGGCGGACCGCTCTCCGCCGACGCCGCGGAAGACCTCGCGCGTACCCTCGCACAAGCCCTGCGCTGAGCCCCGCGGCAACGCCTCCGGACGGTCCGGACCCCGGGCCGACCGGGGCCGGGGGTGCCGGAGCGGGCAGGCACCCGCCGGGGCCGGATACCCTGGAGGGCGATTCCCTGTTGCCCCCGACCTTGAGGACCGACGAGCGCCGTGTTCGATACTCTCTCCGACCGCTTGGCGAACACCTTCAAAACCTTGCGGGGCAAGGGTCGTCTCAGCGAGGCGGACATCGACGGCGCGGCCCGCGAGATCCGGATCGCGCTGCTGGAGGCGGATGTCGCCCTCCCCGTGGTCCGGGCGTTCATCGCCAATATCAAGGAGCGGGCGCGCGGCGCCGAGGTCTCCAAGGCGCTGAACCCCTCCCAGCAGGTCATCAAGATCGTCAACGAGGAGCTGATCGGCATCCTCGGCGGCGAGACCCGCCGGCTCAGGTTCGCCAAGCAGCCCCCGACCGTGATCATGCTCGCCGGTCTCCAGGGCGCCGGTAAGACCACGCTGGCCGGAAAGCTCGGCAGCTGGCTCAAGGCCCAGGGCCACTCCCCGCTGCTGGTCGCCTGCGACCTCCAGCGCCCCAACGCGGTCAACCAGCTCTCCGTCGTCGCCGAACGCGCCGGTGTCGCCGTGTACGCGCCGCAGCCCGGCAACGGCGTGGGCGACCCGGTCCAGGTCGCCAAGGACTCCGTCGAGCACGCCCGCGCCAAGCAGTACGACGTGGTCGTCGTCGACACCGCCGGCCGCCTCGGCATCGACCAGGAACTGATGCAGCAGGCCGCGGACATCCGCGACGCCGTCTCGCCCGACGAGATCCTCTTCGTCGTCGACGCCATGATCGGCCAGGACGCGGTCAACACCGCCGAGGCCTTCCGCGACGGCGTCGGCTTCGACGGCGTCGTGCTCTCCAAGCTCGACGGCGACGCCCGCGGTGGTGCCGCGCTCTCCATCGCGCACGTCACCGGCCGCCAGATCATGTTCGCCTCCAACGGCGAGAAGCTGGACGACTTCGACGCGTTCCACCCGGACCGTATGGCGTCCCGCATCCTCGGCATGGGCGATGTGCTCTCGCTGATCGAGAAGGCCGAGCAGACCTTCAGCCAGGAAGAGGCCGCCAAAATGGCCTCCAAGCTGGCGAGCAGCAAGGGCAAGGACTTCACCCTCGACGACTTCCTGGCCCAGATGGAGCAGGTCCGGAAGATGGGCTCCATCTCCAAGCTGCTCGGCATGCTGCCCGGTATGGGCCAGATGAAGGACCAGATCAACAGCATCGACGAGCGCGACGTCGACCGCACCGCCGCGATCATCAAGTCGATGACCCCGGCCGAGCGGGCCGAGCCGACCATCATCAACGGCTCCCGCCGGGCCCGGATCGCCCGCGGTTCCGGTGTCGAGGTCAGCGCCGTCAAGAGCCTCGTCGAGCGGTTCTTCGAGGCCCGCAAGATGATGTCCCGGATGGCCCAGGGCGGCGGAATGCCCGGCATGCCGGGGATGCCGGGCATGGGTGGCGGGCCCGGCCGGCAGAAGAAGCAGCAGAAGCAGGCCAAGGGCAAGCGCCGCAGCGGCAACCCCATGAAGCGCAAGGCGGACGAGCAGGCCGCCGCCGAGCGCCGGGAGCAGGCCGCCCAGGGCGGGGCCTTCGGCCTTCCCGCCGGGGAAGCGGACCAGCCCTTCGAGCTGCCCGACGAGTTCAAGAAGTTCATGCACTGACCAAGCCTGTCGGCCGGGCCCGCGGGCCCGTGCCCGCGGCGGCCGTCCGGTCCTTCCGGGCGCCGCCCGGACGGAGGGACGGCGTCCGCATCCCGGCCGGTCACGGCCCGGCAGCCCCACGGGGTTGTCCACAGGTGGTTTTCCACAGGGGATGCCGACGCCGTCCTTCTGTCTTAACGTCCCCGTATGAGCAACCCCGCGCCGCCGCGCCGGGCGCCCGACGACCCCTGGCGCTCCGAGGGCACCCCGCCGACCCCGCCGCCCCGGCGGAAGATGCCCGGCGGCTGGTGGGGGCTGCTCGTCGCGGCGGCGGTGGTCTATCTCATCGCGAGCCTGGTGCTCTCGCAGTTCCGCAAGGGCGGCGAAGAGCCCACCGTCTCGTACACGGAATTCAGCAAACAGGTCACCGCGGGCAATATCTCCAAGATCTACTCCAAGGACGAGGCGATCGAAGGAGAGCTCAAGAAGAAGGCCCCGGTCCCCGGCGGCGACGGCGACTACACCAAATTCAGGACCCAGCGGCCCGCCTTCGCCACCGACGACCTCTGGGGCGAGCTGACCGGGCGGGGCGTCACGGTCACCGCCGAGCCGGTCGTCCAGAAGACCAGCATCTGGTCCTCCCTGCTCTTCGCCTTCCTCCCGATCCTGCTCCTCATCGCCGTCTGGGTGTTCGCGGCCCGGCGGATGGGCGCGGCCCTCGGCGGCGGTGGCGGGCTCCTCGGCCGCAAGGAGCCTCCCAAACCCGTCGAGCTGCTCCCCGGCAAGAAGCGCACCACCTTCGCCGACGTGGCCGGTATCGACGAGGTCGAGGGCGAGCTCAACGATGTCGTCGACTTCCTCAAGAACCCCGGGGCCTACCGCCGGATGGGCGCCCGGATGCCCGGCGGCGTCCTGCTGGCGGGACCGCCCGGCACCGGCAAGACCCTGCTCGCCAGGGCCGTCGCCGGAGAAGCCGGGGTGCCCTTCTTCTCCGCCTCCGCCTCCGAGTTCATCGAGATGATCGTCGGAGTGGGCGCCGGACGCGTCCGGGAGCTGTTCTCCGAAGCCCGCAAGGTCGCCCCCGCGATCGTCTTCATCGACGAGATCGACACCATCGGCCGGGTCCGCGGCGGCGGCGCCGGACTCGGCGGCCACGACGAACGCGAACAGACCCTCAACCAGATCCTCACCGAGATGGACGGCTTCACCGGATCGGAGGGGGTGGTCGTGCTGGCCGCCACCAACCGCGCCGACGTCCTTGACCCGGCCCTCACCAGACCCGGCCGCTTCGACCGGATCGTCCAGGTCTCCCCGCCCGACCGGCCCGGCCGCGAAGCCATCCTCACCATCCACACCCGGGAGATCCCGCTCGCCCCCGATGTCGACCTCACCCGGATCGCCGCCGCCACCCCCGGAATGACCGGGGCCGATCTCGCCAATCTCGCCAACGAGGCGGCGCTCCTCGCCGTCAAGCGCCGCGAGGACGCCGTCACCCAGTCCGATCTGACCACGGCGCTGGAGAAGGTCCAGCTCGGCGCCGAACGGCCACTGGTGCTGAGCGCGGAGGACCGGCGGCGCACGGCGTACCACGAGAGCGGCCACGCCCTCCTCGGGATGCTCCAGCCCGGGGCCGACCCGGTCCGCAAGGTGACGATCGTGCCCCGCGGCCGGGCCCTGGGTGTCACGCTCTCCACCCCGGAGGCCGACAAGTACGCGTACACCGAGGAGTATCTGCGCGGCCGCATCATCGGAGCGCTCGGCGGAATGGCCGCCGAACAGCTCGTCTACGGGGTGGTGACCACCGGCGCCGAGAGCGATCTGGAGCAGGTCACGGGCCTGGCGAGAGGCATGGTCGGCCGCTGGGGGATGAGCGAACGGGTGGGGCGGCTGACCGCGGTCCCCGGCGATGCCCAGGTGCCGTACGGACTCTCCGCCGCGCCCGCCACCCTGGACTCGGTCGACCACGAGATGCGGCGGATCGTGGACGAGTGCTACGAGGAGGCCTCGCGGCTGCTGCGGGAGAACCGCCACCGGCTGGACGCGCTGGCGCAGGCCCTGCTGGAGCACGAGACGCTGGAGGAGGAAGCGGCCTACCGGGCCGCGGGGATCCCCCGGCTCGCCAAGAGCGACGGCTGAGCGGCATCCCCACCCGCGCCTGTACCCGCCGCCGGGTGTCGCGGACCGTACCGGAGCCGTACACAGGGCGTACACAGGCCGTCCATGGCGCGGAAACAGCCGGGACACCGGGGAGAAACGGGAAAAGGGCCTTTTCGGGCGGGCCGTTTCGGTACGGTGTCCGGAGTCCGGACGCCGAGCCGGGAACCCAGCCGGACCTGCGGGCGCGGCCGGGAGCCGGCGGCGGCCGATCCGGACCGGCGTGCGACCGCTCCACGGCGCCCCCGGAACCGCCCGGCGCCCGCCGGATGCCCCCCGGTTCGCAGGCGCAGGCCGGGCGCATCCGGCGAGCGCCCGGAGGCCCCGGAGCGCCGAGAGCGCCTGCGGGAGTCCGGGGGAGCCCGGCGCGCGAGCCGTGGGGCGATGTTTCGCACCAGTTCGGCATGTACCGCCGTACGAGGTGCTACGTACCACCTTGATGCCCACTGGGAGCCTTCTCCGCAGATCGGCGTACCCGCCCTCGTCGGGACGCATCAATGCCAACTGACGGGTACGTGCAAAATATTTGGGATGCCCCGTAATGGAACCGTGGGCCGCCCAGGCTCGTTATCACGACGTGAGCACGACACCACCTGTTCTCGCCGCAGAGCTGGCACAGGCATGGGCCGACATTCAACGGCACCACGCCGAGCTGCCGGATCTCGCCGCGCCAGAGTCCCTGATCGGAGAGTCGTCGTCCGCCTGCGGCGGCGAGCTGTCCTTCGAGCGACTGCTCCACGAGGCAGTCCACGGCATCGCCGCCGCACGAGGTGTCCGCGACACCTCCCGCGCCGGCCGCTACCACAACCGCAGATTCCTGGCGATCGCCGAGGAGATGGGCCTCGACCACGCCGACGAGCCGCATCCCAGCAGCGGCTTCTCGCTGGTCGTGCTCAGCCCGGAGGCCAAGAGGCGGTACCGCCCCACGATCGAACGGCTGCAGCGCGCCCTCAAGGCGCACACCGTCGCCACGGCGTCCGACACCAAACGCTCCTTCCGCGGACCGGCCGCCCGGCACGGCTCCTCGGGCGGCGGCGTCCGGGTGAAGGCCGTCTGCGACTGCGGCCGCAACGTCCGGGTCGTCCCCTCGGTCCTCGCCCAGGCGCCCATCGTCTGCGGCGGCTGCGGCAAACCCTTCCGTATCCCCGAACCGGTCGCCGCGGCGAGCTGACCCCGGCCCGGCCGCCTGACGGGGGCGGCGCAGGTCCGGGGGGCAGCGCGTCATCGGCGTGTGGCACAATGGCAAGCTGTACTCGACGGCCGCACAGGACCCCTCTCTCCTCCGGCTGACGCGTCCATCGGGCACCCCGAGTACCGCAACCCCACGTGGCATCCCGTTGTGCCCAACCACGTCAAGACCAGGAGACACCACTTCCGTGGCAGTCAAGATCAAGCTGAAGCGTCTCGGTAAGATCCGTTCGCCTCACTACCGCATCGTCGTCGCCGACTCCCGTACCCGCCGTGACGGCCGGGCCATCGAGGAGATCGGCCTGTACCACCCGGTGCAGAACCCCTCGCGCATCGAGGTCGACTCGGACCGCGCCCAGTACTGGCTTTCCGTCGGCGCCCAGCCGACCGAGCCGGTTCTCGCGATCCTGAAGCTCACCGGCGACTGGCAGAAGCACAAGGGCCTGCCGGCCCCGGCGCCGCTGCTGGTGGCCGAGCCGAAGGCCGACAAGCGCGCCGCGTTCGACGAGTTCGCCAAGACTCTGGAGGACGGCGAGCCCAAGGGCGAGGCCATCACCCAGAAGGCCAAGAAGTCCGACAAGAAGGCGGACGAGGCGGCTGACGCTGCCGAGTCGACCGAGGCCTGAGCATGCTCGAGGAGGCTCTTGAGCACCTCGTCAAGGGCATCGTCGACAACCCCGACGATGTCCAGGTCGCCTCGCGCAACCTGCGTCGCGGGCGCGTTCTCGAAGTCCGGGTCCACCCCGACGACCTCGGTAAGGTGATCGGCCGCAACGGCCGCACCGCGCGCGCTCTGCGCACCGTCGTGGGCGCCATCGGCGGCCGTGGTATCCGCGTCGACCTTGTCGACGTGGACCAGGTTCGCTGAACAAGAGCAGTACCGGCTCGGGCCGGGGGAGGGCCACCACCTCCCCCGGCCCGAGCCGTCTCGGTGTCCGGGGCCGTACCGCAGGCCGTCCGGCGGACCGGCCCCGGCGGCCGTAGCGTCGGTACCGCGGCGCTCCGGCGCCCGCCCGGCCGGGCCGGAGGCGGATCCCCGGACCCGACCCGGGTCTCAACCACAGGAGAGGCAACGAAGTGCATCTGGTAGTCGCCCGGATCGGCCGTGCCCACGGCATCCGGGGCGAGGTCACCGTCGAGGTGCGGACGGACGAGCCCGAGCTGCGGCTCGGCCCCGGAGCCGTACTGGCCACCGATCCGGCGAGCACGGGCCCGCTGACCATCGAAACCGGACGGGTGCACAGCGGCAGGCTGCTGCTGCGCTTCGCGGGAGTGAACGACCGCAACGGCGCCGAGGCCCTCCGCAACACCCTGCTCATCGCGGACGTGGACCCGGAAGAGACCCCCGAGGACCCCGACGAGTACTACGACCACCAGCTCGTCGACCTCGACGTCGTCCTCACCGACGGAACCCCCGTCGGCCGGATCACCGAGATCAGCCATCTGCCCTCGCAGGACCTGTTCATCGTGGAGCGGCCCGACGGCGACGAGGTGATGATCCCCTTCGTCGAGGAGATCGTGACCACCATCGACCTCGGTGAACAGCGCATCGTCGTCGACCCGCCGCCCGGCCTCCTCGACGACCGCGCGGAAATCGCCTCGGCCCGCGAAGCCGAGGCTGCCCCGGCCGGCGGCCCCGACGGTCACGGTCAGGGGCCCGCGAAGGACGGCGCCTGATGCGGCTCGACGTCGTCACGATCTTCCCCGAGTACCTGGAACCGCTGGACGTCTCCCTCGTCGGCAAGGCGCGCGCCCGCGGCCGGCTCGACGTCCACGTCCACGACCTGCGCCACTGGACGTACGACCGGCACAACACGGTCGACGACACCCCCTACGGCGGCGGCCCCGGCATGGTCATGAAGACCGAGCCGTGGGGCGAGGCACTCGACTCCGCGCTCGCCGACGGCTACGAGGCCGGGGCCCACGACCCCGTCCTCGTCGTCCCCACCCCCAGCGGCCGCCCCTTCACCCAGCAGACCGCCGTCGCCCTCGCCCGGCAGCCCTGGCTGATCTTCACCCCGGCCCGCTACGAGGGCATCGACCGCCGGGTCACGGACGAGTACGCCACCCGGATGCCGGTCCACGAGGTCTCCATCGGTGACTACGTCCTCGCGGGCGGCGAGGCCGCGGTCCTGGTGATCACCGAGGCGGTGGCCCGGCTGCTCCCCGGCGTCCTCGGCAACGCCGAATCCCACCGGGACGACTCCTTCGCGCCCGGCGCCATGGCCAACCTGCTGGAGGGGCCCGTCTACACCAAGCCCCCGGTCTGGCGCGGCCGGGCCGTCCCCGAGGTGCTGACGGGCGGCCACCACGGCAAGGTCGCCCGCTGGCGCCGCGACGAGGCGCTGCGCCGTACCGCCGCCCACCGGCCCGATCTGCTGGAGCGCTGCGATCCGGCGGAGTTCGACCGCAAGGACCGCGAGATCCTCTCCCTGCTGGGCTGGGCGCCCGAGCCCGACGGCCGATTTTGGCGCGGGCCGGAGGCCGTGGAAGAATAGGCCGCTGCCGTACGTCCGGCGTGCGCCCCTGCCACAGGGGGACACGACGCCCGCTCCGACGGGACGGCCCCTGAACTCATCCCTCTCCCGCCGATGACCTGTGGCATCGGTGAAGAAAGCAGACGAACATGTCGCACGTGCTCGACGCCGTCAACGCCGCTTCCCTGCGGTCCGACGTCCCCGCCTTCCGTCCCGGTGACACCGTGAACGTCCACGTTCGCGTCATCGAGGGCAACCGCTCCCGTATCCAGCAGTTCAAGGGTGTCGTCATCCGCCGTCAGGGCGCCGGCGTCAGCGAGACCTTCACGGTCCGCAAGGTGTCCTTCTCCGTCGGTGTCGAGCGGACCTTCCCGGTCCACAGCCCGATCTTCGAGAAGATCGAGCTGGTCACCCGCGGTGACGTCCGCCGCGCCAAGCTGTACTACCTCCGTGAGCTGCGCGGCAAGGCCGCGAAGATCAAGGAGAAGCGCGACAACTGAGCCGTCGGCCCGGCGGTCCCCGAGGGACCGGTGGGCCGGGGCTCACGCCTCGCAGGGGTCCATAGCGCGGCCGGATAGGCTCGTCCGCGATGGACACCGAGAACACACGCACGGAGCGCGACCGCTCTTCCGCAACCGACCGCCCGGACCCCGTCCCGGCGGCGGAGCCCGGCACTGCCGCCGGGACCGTGGAAGAGGGGCCGCGCTCCAGGCGTTTTCCGGGGCTTGCGCGGGTAGCGGGACTGCTGGGCGGCACCTGGCGCCGGTCGGCGCTGCTGGCGGTCGTCTGTCTGGGGGCCGTCCTGCTGGTCAGCCGGTTTGTGGTGCAGCCGTTCCACATCCCCAGCGGTTCCATGGAGCCGACGCTGCGGACCGGGGACCGGGTGCTGGTGAACAAGCTGGTGTACGGACCGGACGCGGAACCGGAACGAGGCGATCTGATCGTCTTCGACGGTACGGGGTCGTTCGTACGGGAGGGAGCGGCGGCCAACCCGGTCCAGGAGGCGGTCCGCGGCGCGTTCGCGGCCGTGGGGCTCGCCGAGCCCGCCGAGACCGACTTCGTGAAGCGGGTGATCGGCGTGGGGGGCGACCGGGTGGTCTGCTGCGACAAGGAGGGCCGGATCACGGTGAACGGCACCGCGCTCGACGAGCGCTATCTGCACCCCGGTGACGCGCCTTCCGATGTGGCCTTCGACATCGTCGTCCGCCCGGGCACCCTGTGGGTCATGGGCGACCATCGGAGCGACTCCCGCGACTCCCGCGACCATCTGGGCGACCCCGGCGGCGGCATGGTGCCGGTGGAGAACGTGATCGGGCGGGCCGACTGGATCGCATGGCCCGCCGGGCGCTGGGGCTCCCTGGAGGGTACGGATGCCTTCGCCCGGGTCCCGGACGCGCCCGAGGGGTCCGCGCCCGACGCCCCGGGCAGCTGGAGCGGGGGCGGCCCCGCCCCCTCGACGGCACCGGGCTCACCGGGGGCGCCCGGAGTGCCGTCCCCCGGCGGGGGAGCCGCGGACGGACGGCCCCATGGGTAGGCGGGGGCGGCCCCCCGGCCGGCGTACGGACGCCCCGCTGCCCACCGGAACCCGCCCCACCGACGGCTCGCCCGGCTCGCCCGCCCTGCCAGGCCCGTCCGGCATGCCCGCCCCGTCCGGCCGTGCCGAGCGCCGTCGGCTCGCCCGCAAGGTACGGCGCAGACGGCGGCGGTCGGCGCTGAAGGAGATCCCGCTGCTGGTCGGCGTGGCCCTGCTGATCGCGCTGGTGCTCAAGACCTTCCTCGTCCAGGCCTTCGTGATCCCCTCGGGGTCGATGGAACAGACGATCCGGATCGACGACCGGGTGCTGGTGGACAAGCTGACCCCGTGGTTCGGCTCCGAACCGGAGCGCGGGGACGTGGTCGTCTTCAAGGACCCCGGCGGCTGGCTCGCAAGCGATCAGGCGCTGCCCGGGAAGAAGGACGACCCGATCGTCGTCAAACAGATCAAACAAGGGCTCACCTTCATCGGACTGCTGCCGTCGGAGGGCGAGCAGGATCTGATCAAACGGGTCGTCGCGATCGGTGGCGACACCGTGGCCTGCTGCGACAAGGACGGACGGGTCACCGTCAACGGCGTCCCGCTCATCGAGTCGTACATCAATCCGGGAAACGTTCCTTCGGCCCGTGCCTTCGAGGTGAAGGTGCCGAAGGGGCGGCTGTTCGTGATGGGGGACCACCGGGCGGACTCCGCGGACTCCCGGGCCCATCTCGACGAGGAGGGGCAGGGCACGGTCGCGGTCGACGAGGTCGTCGGCCGGGCCGTGGTGATCGCCTGGCCCGTACGCCACTGGACCCGGCTCGACGGGCAGGAGGTCTACTCCTCCGTACCGAACGTACAGACGGACGAGGGGGCGGCCACAGGTCCGTCGCATACCCTGTCGTCCCAGGACCACAAAGGAATGGCCGTCCTCCCGAGCCCTGCGGAACTCTCGCTCGTTATGGGAGTGACGGGTCTGCTCGTCCTGCGGAGACTCCCGGGGCCTGCGGGTGGACGGTTCACACACAGACTGAGGAGTTGATGTGGGGGACGTGGCGGTCGGCGCGCGGTCCGGACACGAGCAGCCGGAGGACAGGCCCGAGGGCCCCGACGGGCCCCCCGGGGCCCCGGGAGCTGCCGGGTCCCCGGCTGCGTCGGCGTCCGCCGCGCCGCCGGTGGCCACGTCCTCCGTGGCCGCTTCGTTGAAGAGCGGCGACGGAGAGCAGGCGGCAGGCGGTGCGGGCGGACCCGGCGGGCCGCTCGGACCGGGCGCGCCGCGCGACGGCGGCTCGGGCGGCTCCGGCGGCGGTGCCTCCGTACCCCCGTCGTCGGACGGCTCCTCGTCCGGAGGCTCCTCCGGTACGGGTGAAGGCGAAGACGACGAGGACGAGACCCGCCCCCGCGCCCAGCGATCGTTCTGGAAGGAACTGCCGATCCTGATCGGCATCGCCCTGGTGCTGGCCCTGCTGATCAAGACCTTCCTGGTCCAGGCGTTCTCCATCCCCTCGGACTCCATGCAGAACACCCTCCAGCGCGGTGACCGGGTGCTGGTGGACAAGCTGACCCCGTGGTTCGGCTCCGAGCCGGAGCGCGGCGAGGTCGTCGTCTTCCACGATCCGGGCGGCTGGCTGGAGGGCGAGCCCACGCCCGAGCCCAATGTGATGCAGAAGTTCCTCAGCTTCATCGGCCTGATGCCGTCGGCCGAGGAGAAGGACCTGATCAAGCGGACGATCGCCATCGGCGGCGACACCGTGGAGTGCAAGAAGGGCGGGCCGGTCAAGGTCAACGGCGTCGCGCTCGACGAGCCGTACATCTTCCCCGGCGACACCCCCTGCGACGACCAGCCCTTCGGTCCGCTGACGGTCCCCAAGGACAAGATCTGGGTGATGGGCGACCACCGCTCCAACTCCCGGGACTCCCGCTACCACACCGAGGACGTCAACGGCGGCTTCGTCCCGGTCGACAAGGTCGTCGGACGCGCCGTGGTGATCGCCTGGCCGCTGAACCGCTGGGCGACCCTGCCGATCCCCTCGACGTACGACCAGAAGGGCATCAACGAGCACGCCGCGGCCCTGATCAGCTCCTCCGCACCGGCGGCCATGGGCGCGCTCGGCGCCGTACCGCTGGTGCTGTGGCGCAGGCGCCGGCTGATCGCCCGCGAGACCGCGGCGCAGATCACCGCGGGAAGGACGCCGGAAGCCCCGTAAGGGGGCCGCAGCCCGGGATACCGCCCGATAGGGTGCCGTCCCGGGGCAGGGCGCGCGGGATCGCCGCGCGCCCGGACGCCCCCGCGAGCCGGGGGAGCGCTGGGATGGCAACAGGACGTACGGACGACGGCCACGGCCGGCTCGGCAGCAGACTGTCGGGGCTGGCCGTGGCCGTCGGCTGTGTGCTCTTCCTCGGCGGCTTCGTCTGGGGCGCCCTGCTCTACCAGCCGTACCAGGTGCCGACGGACTCGATGACCCCGTCCGTGGGCGTCGGCGACCGGGTGCTCGCCGAGCGCATCGACGGGGACGAGGTACGGCGTGGGGACATCGTGGTGTTCCGGGAGGCCGCCTGGGGCGACGCACCGATGATCAAACGGGTGGTCGGCGTCGGCGGTGACACCGTCGCCTGCTGCGGCCGGGACGGGCGGCTCACGGTCAACGGGACGGCCGTCGACGAACCGTACGTCCGCGGCGGCGGACCCGCGTCGCCCACCGGCTTCAGCACCACCGTCCCCGAGGGGAAGCTCTTTCTCCTCGGCGACGAACGCGGCAGCTCCCTCGACTCCCGCACCCATCTCCAGGACGCCGCCGGAGGAGCGGTACCCCGCTCCGCGGTGGAGGCCCGGGTCGACGCCGTCGTCTGGCCCCTGCCCGGATCCTTCCCGGAGCGGCCCGGGGCCTTCGGAGACCTGCCGGGCGGAATCTCCCGCCCCGGGCCGCTGGAGCCGCTGCTGTGGGCCATGGCCGCCGGCACCGTGCTGATCTTCGGCGGATCGGCGTACGGCCCGGCCGCCCGGAAACTCGGCGGAAAGCGGCGCAACAAGGCGGCGACCGGTGTCCGCTGAACCGAACCCGGCCCCGGAACCGAACCCGGCCCCGGAACCGAACCCGGCCCCGGAACCGGACCCGGGCACTCCGGGCGGGCCCCGGAGGGCCGCCCGTGTCGTCCTCCTGGACCCCGACGACCGCATCCTGCTGATCCACGGACACGAGCCGGACCATCCCGCCATCAGCTGGTGGTTCACCCCCGGCGGCGGACTGGAGAGCGGCGAGACCCATGAACAGGCCGCCCTCAGAGAACTGGCCGAGGAGACCGGAATCACCGATGTACGTCTCGGCCCCGTCATCTGGCGGCGGCACTGCTCCTTCCCCTTCGACGGACGCCGCTGGGAACAGGACGAGTGGTACTACCTGGCACGTACGGCGCAGATCACGACGAGGCCCCGGGGCCTGACCGACCTGGAACGGCGCAGCGTCACCGGGCTGAGGTGGTGGACCTCCGCCGAACTGTCCGCGGCGCATGAGACGGTGTACCCGACCAGGCTCGCCGAGCTGCTGCGCACATTGCTCGACGAGGGCCCTCCGCGGACGCCGGTGGTCCTCGACCCCGAAATCGCCTAGGGGCGGGAGCCGCTGGCGCACAATGGGGGGACGCACGGCTGAAGGGGAACATGCCATGAGCGCCGAGGACCTCGAAAAGTACGAGACCGAGATGGAGCTGAAGCTCTACCGGGAGTACCGGGACGTCGTCGGGCTGTTCAAATACGTGATCGAGACCGAGCGCCGCTTCTACCTCACCAACGACTACGAGATGCAGGTCCACTCGGTGCAGGGAGAGGTCTTCTTCGAGGTCTCCATGGCCGACGCCTGGGTGTGGGACATGTACCGGCCGGCGAGGTTCGTGAAACAGGTCCGGGTCCTCACGTTCAAGGACGTCAACATCGAAGAGCTGAACAAGAGCGACCTCGAACTCCCGGGCGGCTAGACCGGCTCCGGTGGTTCTTGTGGCTCCTGCGGATCTCGCCGGGCTCGGGTGATAGCGGAACCGGCCCGGCCGGGGGACCCCCCGGGCCGGGCTTCCGCCGGGGACCCTCCCGCCCCCTCCCGACCCATCCCAGCCTCTCCCAACGCCTCCGCACGGCCACCGGCTCACCCGCACGGGTGAGCAGCTTTTCCACAACCCGCCGGTTATCCACCAAGATCCACACGCCGGCGGGCGGCACGTCACCCTCGGTGCCAGGAGGTGGTGCCGAGATGAACGCCACAGGGGCACTCGGACAGTACGGCGAGGACCTCGCGGTACGGCTGCTGGCCGATGCCGGAATGACGGTCCTCGCCCGCAACTGGCGATACGGACGCACCGGCGAGATCGACATCGTCGCCCGCGACGGCGACACCGTGGTGGTCTGCGAGGTCAAGACCCGAAGGGCCGGCCCCTTCGAGCACCCGATGCAGGCCATCACACCCACCAAAGCCGCCCGGCTGCGGCACCTGGCCGAAGGCTGGCTGGAGCGGCACGGCGGACCACCACCGGGCGGCATCCGCATCGACCTCGTCGGCGTACTGCTGCCCCGGCGCGGAGCCCCCGTCGTCGAACACGCCAAGGGGGTGGCCTGATGGGATTCGCCCGCGCCTGCTCCGTCGCCCTCGTCGGGGTCGAAGGCGTCGTCGTGGAGGTCCAGGCAGACCTCGAACCCGGCATCGCCGCCTTCACCCTCGTCGGACTCCCCGACAAGAGCCTCACCGAGAGCCGCGACCGGGTCAGGGCCGCCGTCGTGAACTCCGGAGCCGAATGGCCCCAGAAGAAACTGACCGTCGGCCTCAGCCCCGCCTCCGTCCCCAAGGGCGGCAGCGGATTCGACCTCGCCGTCGCCTGCGCCGTCCTCGGCGCCGCCGAACGCGTCGACGCCCGCGCCATCGCAGACCTCGTCCTCATCGGTGAACTGGGACTCGACGGACGCGTCCGGCCGGTCCGCGGAGTCCTGCCCGCCGTCCTCGCCGCCGCCGAAGCCGGCTACCGCCAGATCGTCGTCCCCGAACAGTCCGCCGGTGAGGCGTCCCTCGTCCCCGGCGTTTCGGTCCTCGGCGTCCGCAGCCTCCGCCAGCTCATCGCCGTCCTCAACGACGAACCCGTCCCCGCCGAAGAACCCGTCTCCGACGGCCCCGACCCCATGCTCGCCGGACTGATGGTCCCCGGCGCCGGAGTCGGCACCGGACTCGCCAACTGCCCCCAAGGCCACCGCGACCTCACCGACGTCGCAGGCCAGCACCTCGCCCGCACCGCCCTGGAGATCGCCGCCGCCGGCGGACACCACCTCCTGCTCTCCGGCCCGCCCGGCGCCGGAAAGACCATGCTCGCCGAACGGCTCGCCGGCATCCTCCCGCCCCTGACCCGGCGCGAATCCCTGGAAGTCACCGCCGTCCACTCGGTCGCCGGGATCCTCCCGCCCGGCCAGCCGCTCGTCCGCCGCGCCCCCTACTGCGCCCCGCACCACTCTGCGACCATGCCCGCCCTCGTCGGCGGCGGCAACGGACTGCCCCGCCCCGGAGCCGTATCCCTCGCCCACCGTGGGGTCCTCTTTCTGGACGAAGCGCCAGAATTCACCGTCAAAGCCCTCGATGCGCTCCGGCAACCCCTGGAGTCCGGCCAGGTCGTCATCGCCCGCAGTGGCGGAGTGGTTCGGCTCCCCGCCCGCTTCCTGATGGTCCTCGCCGCCAACCCCTGCCCCTGCGGCCGCCACTCCGCCCAGGGCGGCGGCTGCGAATGCCCGCCCGCCGTCATCCGCCGCTACCAGGCCCGGCTCTCCGGACCCCTGCTCGACCGGGTCGACCTCCGGGTCCGGGTCGACCCCGTCCACCGTGCCGACCTGATGGGTCAGGGCGGCCGTGGAGAGTCCAGCGCCGCCGTCGCGGACCGCGTCCAACAGGCCCGCAGCCGCGCCGCCGACCGTCTCGACGACACCCCCTGGACCGTCAACAGCGAAATCCCCGGCCATGAACTCCGCACCCGCTGGCCTGTCGAACCCGGCGCCCTGACCGGCCCCGAACGCGATATGGAACGGGGACTCCTCACCGCCCGCGGACTCGACCGCGTCCTCCGCGTCGCCTGGACCATCGCTGACCTCGCGGGCCGCGACCGCCCGGAACCCCGGGACGTCGACCTCGCCCTCGAACTCCGCACCGGAGTACCCCGCGGCACCACCATCCCCACCGGGGGAGGCCCGCGATGACCGGCCACGACCCCCACCACCCCGCACCCGCCGGAACCGGACCTGCTTCGGTTCCCGTTCCCGGACACCGGCACCCGCCCGACGACCGGGACCGCATCGCCCGCGCCGCACTCACCCGCATCATCGAACCGGGCGACCCCCGGGCCGGACAGTGGCTCGACCGGCTCGGCGCCGGTGAACTGCTCGACCGGATCACCACCTCCACCGACAGCCCCCACGGCGAATCCCCACTCCCCGGCGCCGGCCCGCGCAGACTCGCCGCCTACCGGGCCCGCGCCGCCACCGCCGACCCCCACCGCGACCTGGACACCATCACCGCCGCCGGCGGCCGCTTCATCTGCCCTGGTGACCCCGACTGGCCCACCCAACTCGACGACCTCGGCCCCACCCGCCCCATCGGGCTCTGGACCAGAGGACAGGCCCCCCTCAGAACCTGGGCCCTGCGCTCCGTCGCCGTCGTCGGCGCCCGCGCCTGCACCCCCTACGGCACCCATATGGCCACCACCCTCGCCACCGGCCTCGCTGAACGCGGCTGGGTCGTCGTCTCGGGAGCCGCCTTCGGTATCGACGGCGCCGCCCACCGCGGCGCCCTGGCCGCCGACGGTGCCACCGCCGCCGTACTCGCCTGCGGCGTCGACGTCTGCTACCCCGCCGGACACACCGAACTCCTCCGCCGCATCACCCAACAAGGAATCGTCATCGGTGAGCTGCCACCCGGCGACCACCCCACTCGCAGCCGCTTCGTCCTCCGCAACCGCGTCATCGCCGCACTCACCCGGGGCACGATCGTCGTGGAAGCCACCTACCGCAGCGGCTCCCTCGTCACCGCCCGCCACGCCCGCGAACTCGGACGCCACGTCATGGGCGTTCCCGGACCCGCCACCAGCGCCCTCTCCGCCGGAGTCCACGAACTGCTGCGCGCCGAAGGCACCCTGGTCACCGACGCGGACGACGTGATCGAAATGACCGGCCGGATCGGTGAACTGACACCCCGGCGACGCGGACCCGTCCACCCGGAGGACTTCCTGGACCCCGAAAGTGCCCGAGTCCTCGAAGCGCTCCCCGCCCGCGGCAGCGCCCACCCCGCGAATCTGGCCACCGCAGCGGGAACGACCACCGACAGAACGCTCGCCAGACTGTACGAACTCCACGCGCTGGGATTCGTCGAACGCACGGGGGAGAACTGGACCCTGGCCCCCCGCGCACATCACGAGTCGAACACGCGGCGAGGCGGTCCTTGATCCGGGGCATTCGGGTGAAAAAGTGATGGGGGGCGACCTCCGCCGGGCCGTCCGCCGCATCCGGCGACCGGCGTACGCCGTCGCAACACCGGCACCCGGACACCGGAGCAACGGAACCCTGCGCGCGCGGTCGCCCACCGACCTTCGCCCACTGCGACCATTCAGTCACGCTACGCTCACCACCTCCGGCTACGGCACCCGCACCCCGACGCCGCCCGCTCCATACCCCCCACCCACCCGCTCGGCTTACCTCCGCCCCACCCGCTCGACATCCCCCACCCACCCGCCCGGCTTACCCCCGCCCCGCCCGCTCCCCCGCTCCACCGTCCGTCCCTCGCACCGAGTCCCCTCAACAGCAGAACGGCTCAAGGCAACGCATGCCCCAGCACACCCCCGGGTCTGATCGCGCGCCAATGCCCCCCGCTGCCCGTGGCGCCGCGCGGCCCCCCGCCCCCTCGTCGCTCGATGAGTTGTGGCAGTCGTACAAGGCCACCGGGGACGAGCGCCTGCGCGAACAGTTGATCCTGCACTACTCACCCCTGGTGAAGTACGTGGCCGGCCGGGTCAGCGTCGGCCTGCCCTCCAACGTCGAACAGGCGGACTTCGTCTCCTCCGGAGTCTTCGGACTCATCGACGCCATCGAGAAGTTCGACATCGAGCGGTCGATCAAGTTCGAGACGTACGCCATCACCCGTATCCGCGGCGCGATGATCGACGAACTCCGCGCCCTCGACTGGATCCCCCGCTCCGTCCGCCAGAAGGCCCGCGCCGTCGAACGCGCCTACGCCACCCTCGAAGCCCAGCTCCGCCGAACCCCCAGCGAAGGCGAAGTCGCCTCCGAAATGGGCATCGGCATCGACGAACTGCATGCCGTTTTCAGCCAGTTGTCCCTGGCGAACGTCGTCGCCCTCGAAGAACTGCTCCATGTGGGCGGCGAGAGCGGCGACCGGCTCAGCCTCATGGACACCCTGGAGGACACCGCTGCCGACAACCCCGTCGAGGTTGCCGAGGACCGGGAGCTGCGCCGGCTGCTCGCCCGCGCCATCAACACCCTCCCGGACCGGGAGAAAACCGTCGTCACCCTCTACTACTACGAGGGCCTCACCCTCGCCGAGATCGGCAATGTGCTCGGTGTCACCGAGAGCAGAGTCAGCCAGATCCACACAAAATCCGTCCTCCAGCTGCGGGCGAAACTGGCCGACGTCGGACGCTGACGGCGAATCGACCCATCCTCTTGCGCCGCATCCGTAAAGTGGGAGGGTGCCCAGGATTCGAGCGGCCTCCGTGGCCGAGCACCGGACCATGCAGCGCGACGCACTGCTCGACGCCGCGCGCTCCCTGCTGTCCGAAGGCGGCACGGAAGCGCTGACCTTCCCCGCCCTCGCCGAACGCACCGGCCTCGCCCGGTCCTCCGTCTACGAGTACTTCCGCTCCCGCGCGGCCGTCGTCGAGGAACTGTGCGCCGTGGACTTCCCCGTCTGGGCGGCCGAGGTCGAGGCCGCCATGGAACGGGCGGACGGCCCCGAGGGCAAGGTCGAGGCCTACGTCCGCAGCCAGCTGAACCTGGTCGGGGACCGCCGCCACCGGGCCGTCGTCGCCATCTCCGCAGGAGAACTCGACGACGGCGCCCGTGAGAAGATCCGCGCCGCCCACGGCGGTCTGATCGCCATGATCGTCGAAGCCCTCGCGGAACTCGGCCACGAACAGCCCCGGCTCGCCGCCATGCTGCTCCAGGGCATCGTGGACGCCGCCGTACGCCGGATCGAACTCGGCACGGCGGACGATCCCACGGTGATCGCGGACGCAGCGGTCTCCCTCGCCCTCCACGGCGTCCGCCCCTGACCCTCCCTCCGGGGCCCCCTCCCCCCCGCCCCCTCCCCGCCCCCCTTTTTTTCGTTGTGTGTGCCGTCAGTGGTGCCGTGCGTGGGGTATCCGCGCCGGTGGGTGGTGTCTTTCGGCGCGGGGTGTCCCGGTGGATGTGGTCATCGGTGCGTTCGGTGTCCCGGGTGGCCGGTCCGGGGGTGGTGGGGTGGTGTGTGGGGGAGCAGTCGGGAGGGTGGGCGGTGGAGGAGTGAGAGCGGGTCGAGGTAGTCCCGGGCACGGAGCAGTCCCCAGTGGAGGCAGGACGTGCGGCAGTGGCGTGGGGTGGCGGAGACCCGGGCGACGGGTCGGCCCGCGGTGACGCGGGTGCCGGCGGGGTGGAGGGCGTCGACCGGTTCGTGGGTGATGCGCAGGGGTGGGTCGCCGGTGCCGTCGAGGGTGAGGACGAGTACTCCGCGGCCGGCGATGCGGCCGCTGAAGGAGATCCGGCCGGTTCCGGTGGCCCGTACTTCGGTGCCGGGTGGTGCGGCGAGGTCCACTCCGCGGTGGCCGGGTCCGTAGGGAGAGGTGGGCGGGGTCCAGCCGCGGATGATCCTCGGGTGGGGCACGGGCCAGACCCGGCCGTCACTCATGGTGACCGAGTGGCGGGTGGTGCGTGGCGGCTCGGGTGGGGGATGGGGTGGGCCGGCCGGGCCGGCGGTCACGGAAGGTGACAGCAGGACGGGGAGCAGGGCGAGGGTGGTCAGTGCGGTGCAGGTCATGGGAGGAGGGTGCACCGGGGGGCGGGATGCGGGTGGATCATGGCGCGGTTCTGTGGACAGCCGTTCGGTTGTGGACAACGCCGTCACCCGGCACCGTCCGGGTCCCGTACACTTCTTCTGGCGATCCGGGTCACCGGGTCGACTTCGCACGCCCCGCCATCGTGCAGCCCTTACGGCTCGGTGGCCGCGCCCCTCGGTCCTTCGCGGCAGGCGCATCGGGGCGTCAGGACATCAACCGAGAATCCAAGGAGATACGGCCATGGCCGTCGTCACGATGCGGGAGCTGCTGGAGAGCGGCGTCCACTTCGGTCACCAGACCCGTCGCTGGAACCCGAAGATGAAGCGCTTCATCTTCACCGAGCGCAACGGCATCTACATCATCGACCTGCTCCAGTCGCTGTCGTACATCGACCGCGCCTACGAGTTCGTCAAGGAGACCGTCGCGCACGGCGGCTCCATCATGTTCGTCGGCACCAAGAAGCAGGCCCAGGAGGCGATCGCCGAGCAGGCGACCCGCGTGGGCATGCCGTATGTCAACCAGCGCTGGCTCGGTGGCATGCTGACCAACTTCTCCACCGTCTACAAGCGTCTGCAGCGCCTCAAGGAGCTGGAGCAGATCGACTTCGAGGACGTGGCCGCCTCCGGCCTGACCAAGAAGGAGCTGCTCGTCCTCTCCCGTGAGAAGGCGAAGCTGGAGAAGACCCTCGGCGGCATCCGCGAGATGCAGAAGGTGCCGAGCGCCGTCTGGATCGTCGACACCAAGAAGGAGCACATCGCCGTCGGTGAGGCGCGCAAGCTCCACATCCCGGTCGTCGCGATCCTCGACACCAACTGCGACCCGGACGAGGTCGACTACAAGATCCCCGGCAACGACGACGCGATCCGCTCCGTCACGCTGCTGACCCGTGTGATCGCCGACGCCGTCGCCGAGGGCCTGATCGCCCGTTCCGGTGTCGCCACCGGTGACTCCAAGCCGGGCGACAAGGCCGCCGGTGAGCCGCTCGCCGAGTGGGAGCGCGACCTCCTTGAGGGCGAGAAGAAGGCCGACGACGCCGAGGCCGAGAAGCCGGCCGAGGCTGCCGCCGAGGCCCCCGCCGCCGAGGCCGCTGCTGAGGCCCCCGCTGCTGAGGCCCCCGAGGCCGAGAAGCCGGCCGCGGACGCCGAGCAGGCCTGACCGCCGCAGAGCACGGCAGGTGAGGACGGCGGGGGCGGTGCCAGGAGCACCGGCCCCGCCGTCCGCCCCCGGATCCGTACCGGCCCCGCCCCGGGCCGGCTGCCCGGGCCGCGCGGCTCGCGCCGTCCGGCCCGTACCGGATCCGTCTCGACTTCGACTTCCGACCTTTCGAGGAAAGATTCAAGGACATGGCGAACTACACCGCCGCCGACGTCAAGAAGCTCCGTGAGCTGACCGGCGCCGGCATGATGGACTGCAAGAAGGCCCTGGACGAGGCCGACGGTAACGTCGACAAGGCCGTCGAGCTGCTGCGCGTCAAGGGCCAGAAGGGCGTCGCAAAGCGCGAGTCCCGCACCGCTTCCAACGGCGCCGTCGTCTCCCTCATCTCCGAGGACAAGACGACCGGTGTGCTGCTGGAGCTGAAGTGCGAGACGGACTTCGTCGCCAAGGGTGAGAAGTTCCAGGCCGTCGCCAACGCGCTCGCCGCGCACGTCGCCGCCACCTCCCCGGCGGACCTCGACGCGCTGCTCGCCTCCGAGATCGAGGCCGGCAAGACCGTCCAGGCGTACGTCGACGAGGCCAACGCCAACCTCGGCGAGAAGATCGTCCTCGACCGCTTCGCGCAGTTCTCCGGTGCGTACGTCGGTGTCTACCTGCACCGCACCATGCCGGACCTGCCGCCGCAGGTCGGCGTGCTCGTCGAGCTGAGCGCCGAGAACGCGGACGTCGCCAAGGACGTCGCCCAGCACATCGCCGCCTTCGCGCCGAAGTACCTGTCCCGCGAGGACGTCCCGGCCGATGTCGTCGAGAACGAGCGCCGGGTCGCCGAGGCCACCTCCCGCGAGGAGGGCAAGCCCGAGGCTGCCCTGCCGAAGATCGTCGAGGGCCGGGTGAACGGTTTCTTCAAGGAGGTCACCGTTCTGGAGCAGGCCTTCGCGAAGGACAACAAGAAGTCCGTCCAGAAGGTTCTCGACGAGGCCGGTGTGGAGCTGAAGCGCTTCGCCCGTATCCGCGTCGGCGCCTGACCCGGACGCAGGAACGCCGGTACCCGCGTCCCCGAAGCCGCCCGGAGCGGTGGCACGGGGGCGCCGAGTACGCGGTCGATCCGTCGGCCCGCTAGGGTTTCCCACGCAGTCACAGGCCGCGTGGGCCCCGGACGGTGCCGTTGCGCCCGGAGCGCCGGACGACCGCAGATCT
This sequence comes from Streptomyces tsukubensis, assembly GCF_003932715.1. Lineage (NCBI taxonomy): Bacteria > Bacillati > Actinomycetota > Actinomycetes > Kitasatosporales > Streptomycetaceae > Streptomyces > Streptomyces tsukubensis. The sequence goes on from NZ_CP020700.1 coordinate 5,969,084, forward strand.
GACGAGGAGGCCATTGCCGACAGGGACACCAGTACCCACCGGCGATGGCCTTCCTCGTATGTGCACGAGGAGATCTCCATGAACAAGGGCGCGGACGCCACCCAGGCGGTTGGCGACAACAGCGACCACGACCACGACGGGAAGCACGACGTGAACGAGCCCGGTGCCGGACGCTTCATGCTGAAGCTCTCCGGAGAGGCCTTCTCCGGCGGGACGGGCCTCGGAGTGGACCCCGACGTCGTGCACGCCATCGCCCGCGAGATCGCGGCCGTCGTCCGGAGCGGCGCCCAGATCGCCGTCGTCATCGGCGGCGGCAACTTCTTCCGCGGCGCCGAGCTCCAGGTGCGCGGCATGGACCGGGCCCGCTCCGACTACATGGGCATGCTCGGCACCGTGATGAACTGCCTCGCGCTCCAGGACTTCCTGGAGAAGGAGGGCATCGACTCCCGGGTCCAGACCGCCATCACCATGGGCCAGGTCGCCGAGCCGTACATTCCGCTGCGGGCCGTACGCCATCTGGAGAAGGGCCGTGTGGTCATCTTCGGCGCCGGTATGGGCATGCCGTACTTCTCCACCGACACCACCGCCGCCCAGCGCGCCCTGGAGATCGACGCCGAGGCCCTGCTGATGGGGAAGAACGGGGTCGACGGGGTCTACGACGCCGACCCGCGGACCAACCCCGACGCGGTCAAGTACGACGCGCTGGAGTACGGCGAGGTCATCACCCGGGACCTCAAGGTCGCCGACGCCACGGCGATCACCCTCTGCCGTGACAACGCCCTGCCGATCCTCGTCTTCGAACTGCTGGCCGCGGGCAATATCGCCCGAGCGGTACGTGGTGAGAAGATCGGCACGCTCGTCAACAGCAAGGGCACCCGAGCCTGAACCGGGGGGTGTCCCGGGCGTCCCGGAACGGATGCCCGAGGATATCCGGGGATGGACAAAGCCCTGCCGGTCGGACACCGTGCAGGGAAGACGCGACAGGTTCCGCCCGACCGGGCAGTTGTCAGCCGGGCCTACTCAAGACACGCAGGAGCAAGTGGTGATCGAAGAGACCCTCCTTGAGGCCGAGGAGAAGATGGAGAAGGCCGTCCTGGTTGCCAAGGACGACTTCGCCGCGATCCGCACCGGACGCGCGCACCCGGCGATGTTCAACAAGATCGTGGCCGACTACTACGGCGCGCTGACCCCGATCAACCAGCTCGCCTCCTTCTCGGTGCCCGAGCCCCGGATGGCCGTGGTCACGCCCTTCGACAAGACGGCGCTGCGCAATATCGAGCAGGCGATCCGCGACTCCGACCTCGGTGTCAACCCGAGCAACGACGGCAACATCATCCGTGTGGTGTTCCCGGAGCTGACCGAGGAGCGCCGCCGCGAGTACATCAAGGTCGCCAAGGCCAAGGCCGAGGACGCGAAGATCTCCATCCGCGCGGTCCGCCGCAAGGCCAAGGAGACCATCGACAAGCTCGTCAAGGACGGCGAGGTCGGCGAGGACGAGGGCCGCCGTGCTGAGAAGGAGCTCGACGACACCACCGCGAAGTACGTCGCGCAGGTGGACGAGCTGCTGAAGCACAAGGAAGCCGAGCTGCTCGAAGTCTGATGAACGACGCTTCCTGGGGGGCCCCGCAGCGGGCCGACTACGTCGGGGGGTGGCGTCCGCAGGACCGGGGCCCGCTTTCGGCGGGTCCCGCGTACGACGGGCACGACGCACAGCAGACTCGGCCCATGCCCATCGTGCCGGACTTTCCCGACGCAGGTAGAGACGCCGGCGGTCCCGGTGACCGTGACCGCCGGAACGACAGTGGCCGGGGGGCCGCCGAGCCGGGCCGCCCCCTGTTCCGCGATGAGCTCCCGCGGGAGCCCGCACCGGCCGGGCCGCAGCCCCCGCCGGCCGGCGGTCCCGGGGATCCCCGCGGCGGCGGGCAGGCTCCCGGCGGTCCGAACGCACCCGGTGCCGCCGGACATCCGGCAGCTCCGGCAGCGGCGGGCCCCGCGGACACCGCAGGGGCGGCGAAGGCGAAGAAGCGGGCCGGGCGTGATCTGCGCGCGGCGATAGGGGTCGGGGTCGGCCTCGGCGCGGTCATCGTCGCGTCGCTCTTCGTGGTCAAGGCCGTCTTCGTCGGCGTGATAACGGTCGCCGTCGTGGTCGGACTGTGGGAACTGACCTCCCGCCTCCAGGAGCGCAAGGGCATCAAGGCCCCGCTGGTGCCCCTGGCGGTCGGAGGCGCGGCGATGGTCGTCGCCGGGTACGTGCGCGGCGCCGAGGGCGCCTGGGTCGCCACGGCCCTCACCGCCCTCGCGGTCCTGGTGTGGCGGATGACGGAGCCCCCCGAGGGCTATCTGAAGGACGTCACGGCGGGCGTCTTCGCCGCGTTCTACGTGCCGTTCCTGGCGACCTTCGTGTCGATGATGCTCACCGCCGACGACGGGGCGCAGCGGGTGCTGACGTTCCTCCTCCTCACCGTGGTCAGCGACACCGGCGCGTACGCGGTCGGCTGGCGCTTCGGCAAACGGAAGCTGGCGCCGAGGATCAGCCCCGGGAAGACCCGGGAAGGACTGCTCGGCGCGGTCGGCTTCGCCATGGTCGCGGGCGCCCTGTGCATGCAGTTCCTCATCGACGGCGGTGCCTGGTGGCAGGGGATCCTGCTGGGCCTCGCGGTCGCCGTCACGGCGACCCTGGGCGATCTGGGCGAGTCGATGATCAAACGGGATCTCGGCATCAAGGACATGGGCACCCTGCTGCCGGGCCACGGCGGCATCATGGACCGCCTGGACTCGCTGCTGCCGACGGCGCCCGTGGTGTGGCTGCTGCTGGTGGTGTTCGTCGGGGCCGGTTAGGGACCGTGCCGTACGCGGGCCGGGACCCCGGCCGCGTACCGTCCAGAGGTACGGCCGGACCGGCCGCGGCTCCGACAGCCCCCGGTGACCTGCAGTTTTGCCGGGAAGGGCTCGTTATCCACAGGATGGCGGGCCCTTCTCCGTACCGTCTGAGAATCTCTGCGACACTGGATGGACCATGCCCAAGCCCGGAGAACTCACTTTCATCGCGCCCCGCGGAGCCAAGAAGCCCCCGAGGCACCTCGCCGACCTCTCGCCCGCCGAGCGCAAGGACGCCGTCGCCGCGATCGGCGAGAAGCCGTTCCGCGCCCGCCAGCTCTCCCAGCACTACTTCGCGCGGTACACCCACGATCCGGCGCAGTGGACGGACATTCCGGCCGCCGCGCGGGAGAAGCTCGCCGCGGAGCTGCTGCCCGAGCTGATGTCGGTGGTGCGGCACATCTCGTGCGACGACGACACCACCCGCAAGACCCTCTGGAGACTGCACGACGGGACCCTCGTCGAATCGGTCCTGATGCGCTACCCGGACCGGGTGACGATGTGCATCTCCTCCCAGGCGGGCTGCGGGATGAACTGCCCGTTCTGCGCCACCGGACAGGCCGGTCTCGACCGGAACCTGTCGACGGCGGAGATCGTGCACCAGATCGTCGACGGTATGCGGGCGCTGCGGGACGGCGAGGTCCCCGGCGGGCCCGCCCGCCTGTCGAACATCGTCTTCATGGGCATGGGCGAGCCGCTGGCGAACTACAAGCGGGTCGTGGGCGCCATCCGGCGGCTCACCGACCCCGAGCCGGACGGCCTCGGACTCTCGCAGCGCGGGATCACCGTCTCCACGGTCGGTCTGGTCCCCGCGATGCAGCGCTTCGCCGACGAGGGCTTCAAATGCCGGCTCGCCGTCTCGCTGCACGCCCCCGACGACGAACTGCGCGACACCCTGGTGCCGGTCAACACCCGCTGGAAGGTCCGCGAGGTCCTCGACGCGGCCTGGGAGTACGCGGAGAAGTCCGGCCGCCGGGTCTCCATCGAGTACGCGCTGATCCGCGACATCAACGACCAGGCATGGCGGGGCGACCTGCTCGGCAGGCTCCTCAAGGGCAAGCGGGTCCACGTCAACCTCATTCCGCTGAACCCCACCCCCGGATCCAAGTGGACCGCTTCACGGCCGGAGGACGAGAAGGCGTTCGTCGAGGCCATCGCCGCCCACGGGGTGCCGGTGACGGTGCGGGACACCCGCGGCCAGGAGATCGACGGGGCCTGCGGACAGCTCGCCGCCGCCGAGCGGTGACGGACCGGACACATTGCGGGACCGCCCCTGCCATGGCGGGATCCGCGCCTTGTAGTCTGGCCTGAACATTTGCATATTTCCGACAGGGGAGCGCCACAGCGCTGAGAGTGCGGTACCCACGGGGCCGCAGACCCTCTGAACCTCGCCCGGGTCATTCCGGGTAGGAAGTTCGGTCTTTCACTCAAGCTGTTGCGCCCTGCCCGGATTCCCTCGGGGGATCCGGGCAGGGCCGCGTCTCTTCCTGGCCTTCACCAGGAGGAATTCGACCAGTGAGCAGTAGCAGTACCAGGAAGCGCGCGGCCGCCGCGCTGGCCGCCGCACTCGGTGTGACCGTCCTCGCCGCCTGCGGAGGGGACTCCTCCGCAAAGAAGGAGCAGGGCTCCGGCGGCGGCAAGGGCTCGAAGACCGTCACGCTCGTCAGCCACGACTCCTTCGCCGCCTCCGAGGACGTCCTCAAGGAGTTCACCCGGCAGACCGGCTACACCGTCAAGATCCTCAAGAGCGGTGACGCGGGCGTCGCGCTCAACAAGGAGATCCTCACCAAGGGCTCCCCGCAGGGCGACGTCTTCTTCGGCGTCGACAACACCCTGCTCTCCCGCGCCCTCGACAACGGCATCTTCACCCCCCACGAGGCCAAGGGGCTCGACCGGATACCCGCGGCGGTCCGCCTCGACGGCGACAAGCACCGGGTCACCCCCGTCGACACCGGCGACATCTGCGTCAACTACGACAAGAAGTACTTCGCCGACCGCAAGCTCGCGCCGCCCGTCACCTTCGACGACCTGATCAAGCCCGAGTACCGGAACCTGCTGGTCGCCGAGAACGCGGCCACCTCCTCACCCGGCCTCGGCTTCCTCCTCGGCACCGTCGCCCGCTACGGCGAGGACGGCTGGCAGGACTACTGGAAGAAGCTCAAGGCCAACGGACTCAAGGTCGTCGACGGCTGGGAAGAGGCCTACAACCGCGAGTTCTCCGGCTCCGCAGGCGGAAAGAAGGAAGGCGGCGACCGGCCGCTGGTCGTCTCCTACGCCTCCAGCCCGCCCGTCGAGGTCCTCTTCGCCGAGCCGCAGCCCAAGGAGGCACCGACCGGTGTCGCCACCGGCACCTGCTTCCGGCAGATCGAGTTCGCCGGACTGCTGAAGGGCGCGAAGAACGAGGCCGGCGGCAAGGCGCTGCTGGACTTCCTCGTCTCGGCGCCGTTCCAGCAGGACCTGCCGCTGAACATGTTCGTCAACCCGGTCGTCGAAGGGACCAAGCTCCCCGAACTCTTCACCCGCCACGGCGCGAAGATCACCGACCCGGCGACGCTGCCGCCGGACACCATCACGAAGAACCGGGAACAGTGGATCCAGAAGTGGTCGTCGACCGTCGTCAAGTGACGGCCGGAGGACCGGCCCGCACGGACCGGGCGGCGGCAGAGAACCGCCGCCCGGTCCGTGCGGTGCGCGCCCTCCGTACCGGGACCGCGGCACGGCTCGCCCTGCTGACCCTGCCCACCGTGTTCTTCGCGGTCTTCTTCGCCTACCCCGTGGCCGCCATCGTCGGCCGCGGGCTGCGCTCCGGCGGCACCTGGCAGTTCGGGCGGATCACCGAGGTCCTCGGCCGGGACGATATCGCCGGGGTCCTCTGGTTCACCACCTGGCAGGCGCTCGCCTCCACCGCGCTGACCCTGCTGATCGCCCTGCCCTGCGCCTATGTCACCGCCCGCTACGCCTTCCCCGGGAAGAAGCTGCTGCGGGCCGTGGTGACCGTGCCGTTCGTGCTGCCGACGGTCGTCGTCGGCACCGCGTTCCTCGCCCTGCTGGGCCGCGGCGGACTCCTCGACGAGACCTGGGGCATCCGGCTCGACACCACGGTCTGGGCGATCCTGATCGCCCATGTCTTCTTCAACTACGCCGTCGTCGTCCGTACCGTCGGCGGACTCTGGGCCCAGCTCGACCCCCGCCAGGAAGAGGCCGCCCGGGTCCTGGGCGCCGGACGGTTCACCGCCTGGCGCACGGTGACACTCCCCGCGCTCGCGCCGTCCGTCGCCTCCGCCGCCCTGATGGTCTTCCTGTTCACCTTCACCTCCTTCGGCATCGTGCAGATCCTCGGCGGCCCCGGCTTCGCCACCCTGGAGGTCGAGGTCTACCGGCAGACCGCGCACCTGCTGGACCTGCGCACCGCCGCCGTCCTCACCCTCGTGCAGTTCGCGGCCGTCGGCGCGGTGCTCGCCGTCCACGCCCGGACCGTACGGAAGCGGGAGACCGCCCTGCGGCTGGTCGACCCGCGGCACACCGCGCACCGGCCCCGCGGCGCCCGCCAGTGGGCCCTGCTGGGCGCCGTGCTCACCACCGTCGCCCTGCTGGTGCTGCTGCCCCTCGGGGTCCTCGTGGAACGCTCCCTGGCCACCCCCCGCGGCTACAACCTGGACTACTACCGGGCGCTCGGCCGGCTCGACGAGAGCGGCGGCGCCTTCCTCGTCCCCCCGGTGCACGCCGTGGTGAACTCCCTCCAGTACGCGCTGGCCGCCACCGCGATCGCCGTCGTCATCGGCGGACTCGCCGCCGCGGCCCTCGCCCGGCGCGGCGGCCCGGGCGGCGCCGGACGGCTGCTGCGGGGCTTCGACGCGCTGCTGATGCTGCCGCTCGGGGTCTCGGCGGTCACCGTCGGCTTCGGCTTCCTGATCACCCTCGACGAACCGCCGCTCGACCTGCGGGCCTCGTGGATCCTGGTGCCGCTGGCCCAGGCCCTGGTCGGAGTGCCGTTCGTGGTGCGGACCATGCTGCCGGTGCTCCGCGCCGTCGACGGCCGGCTGCGGGAGGCCGCGGCCGTCCTCGGGGCGTCCCCGCTGCGGGTGTGGCGGGAGGTCGACCTCCCCCTGGTGCGGCGGGCCCTGCTGATCGCCGCGGGCTTCGCCTTCGCCGTCTCCCTCGGCGAGTTCGGCGCCACCGTGTTCATCGCCCGGCCCGACGAACCGACGCTGCCGGTCGCCGTCGCCCGGCTCCTCGGCCGGCCCGGCGAACTCAACTACGGGCAGGCGATGGCCCTCAGCACGATCCTGATGGTGGTGTGCGCGGTCGCGCTGCTGTCACTGGAGCGAATCCGCTCCAGGACCACCACGACCGCAGCGACCGGGGAGTTCTGATGCTCGGACTCGACGATGTGACCGTACGGTTCGGGGACCGGGCCGCCCTCGACGCTGTGGACCTCACCGTCGCCGCCCACGAGACCGTCTGCGTCCTGGGCCCCAGCGGCAGCGGCAAGTCCACCCTGCTGCGGGTCGTCGCCGGGCTCCGCCGCGCCGACCGCGGCCGGGTCCTCCTCGGCGGCGAGGACCAGACCGGCGTACCGGTGCACCGCCGCGGCGTCGGCCTGATGTTCCAGGACCACCAGCTGTTCCCCCAGCACGACGTCGCCGGAAACGTCGCCTTCGGGCTGCGGATGCGCGGCACCAACCGGGCTGCGCAGCAGCGCCGGACCGCCGAACTGCTGGAGCTGGTGGGGCTGCCGGGCGCCGGGGGACGTACGGTGTCCTCCCTGTCCGGCGGCGAACAGCAGCGGGTGGCACTGGCCAGGGCCCTGGCCCCGGAACCGAAGCTGCTGATGCTCGACGAACCCCTCGGCCAACTCGACCGCGGACTGCGGGAGCGGCTCGTCGTCGAACTGCGGGCCCTGTTCGGCAGGCTCGGGACGACGGTCCTCGCGGTCACCCACGACCAGGGCGAGGCGTTCGCGCTCGCCGACCGGGTGGTGATCATGCGGGAGGGGCGGATCGCGCAGACCGGGGCACCCCTGGAAGTGTGGCAACGCCCGGCGGACGCGTTCGTCGCCCGGTTCCTCGGCTTCGACAACATCGTGGACGCGGAGGTCCGCGACGGGACCGCCGACACCGTATGGGGCCGGATACCGCTGCCCGCCGGGGTGCCGGACGGCGCGTACGAACTGCTGGTCAGGCCCGCCGGGGTACGGCTGACGGATCCCGGTACGGGCCGCGGGCCGCGCTGCACCGTGGAGTCCCGGACCTTCCGGGGCAGCCATGTCGCCGTGCGGCTGCGCCCGGAGAACGGCCCGGTGCTGGAGGCCGAGACGGGGCCCCGGGACGCCCCGGAGCAGGGTGCGCGGGTGGGCGTGGAATTCGCCCCGGACGAGATCGTGGTGCTGGGCCGCGACTGACCGGTCGGGGCGGCCACCGCGAAACGGAACGGGAGCCGCCGCCTCAGTGGTCGGCCGCCGGACCGGGGGCACAGGCCGCGGCGACGGCGAGGCTGTCCTCGATGACCCGGAAGCGGACGATCAGCCCGTCCGCGACGGTGAAGTGCAGGGCGAACGGCGAGGTGAACCGGATGCCCGTGGCCCGGACCGTACCCGCGAGGGTGCCGGTGACGACCGCGTCGGGGCCGGTGACGACGACCACGTCGATCCGGGTGCCCGCGGGATCGTTCTCCTGGCCCGCCGCCAGCTCGCGCCAGTGGCCGGCGATATCGGCCCGGGTGGACCGGGGCCGGATCCACGGCACGGCGGGGTTCGGCGCGATGTACCAGTCGACCTCCGCGGCGTACAGCTCCGCGATGCGCTCGGGTGAGCCCGCCGCGAGCCGGACCAGGAACTCTTCGACGACGGCGCGGGTGGCCGCGGTGACGGTGTCGGTGTCGGTGTCGGTCATGCTGGTCTTCCCTTCGGGCGGGCCGGACGGCCGGTTCCTGTGGGAAGGATCCTGCCGGGCGGCGCGCGGAGGGTCGATTACCTCCGGGGTCATCCCTCCAGCGGGACCGCCGCGAGAGCCGCCACCGTCCACGTCAGGGGGGCGAAGACGGCCAGCAGCGCCAGGGCCCGCAGCGCCGCGGCGGAGCGCAGGGCCCCGGCCGGGGCGCCGAGGCGGCGCAGTTCGGTACGGGTCGGGGTGCGCAGGGCGCGGGCCTCGGCCGCGGCGACCAGCAGCGTCGCCGTCGTACAGCCGATGACCAGGGCCGCACCGAGACCGGTGAGCGGGCCGAACGGGCGGGAGCCGCCGCCGGACAGGGCCACGGCGGCCGCCGCGGCCGATGCGACGGCGCACACCACCCCCAGCGGGCGGCCGATCCGGCGGGCCTCCGCCATCAGGACCCGCCCCGCGAGCAGGCGTACGGCGCCGGGGCGGGCGGTCTGGAGCAGCCGGCCCGCGGCGTGGGTGAGCGCGGGGCCCGCGACGGCGAGCCCGGCCGCGGTGAGCGCCCAGCCGGCCAGCATGCCCGCCGGGTCGGAGCCGGCGCCGTCCGCGCCGGAGCGGGCCGCGTAGGTGCCGATCGCCAGACCGGCCGTGGTCAGGGCGCAGCCCCACGGCAGCCCGCCGGGCGCCGTCTTCGGTACGGGCGGTTCCGCCGGGTCGGGGGTGTCGGCCGAGGCGCGGGCCCGCAGCGCGAGGGCGGCGGCCACGGTCGCCGTCAGGGGGAGCAGCGTCAGCAGGGTCAGCGCGGCGGCGAGCGGCAGCGGCCGGTCGGCGGCGAGGAGTTCGGCGCCCGCCCCGTCGAACGGCAGCCCGGTCAGATCGCCCCGCAGATGGAGGACGAGGAGCAGGGCGACGGTGCTGCCGAGGGTGGCGGCGAGGGCGGTGGAGGAGGCGGCGAGCGCGGCGAGCCCGGCGGGTCCGAGACCGACGGCGGACAGTCCGGTACGGGGCCGGGTGCCGGGGTCGGTACGGGCCACGGCGACCGCGAAGTGCACCGCGGCGGCCAGCGGTACCAGGCACCACGAAAGCCGGGGCAGCGCCGCCGGGTCGCCCGGGTGCGCGAGCGCGTACGTCAAGGCGCTGAGCAGGAGGAAGCCGACCCCGGCCGAGGCTGCGGCGACCAGCAGCCGCCGCAGCAGTGCGAGGGGCCCGGCGCCGCGGGCTAGACGGAGAGCGAGCACGCGGCCAGGCCTTCCGTGCCGGCGGCGGCCGGGGTGTCGGCGCGCCGCCCGTCGAGCAGGGTGATCACGCGGTCGGCAACCGCCGTGACCTGCGGGTCGTGGCTGGCGAGCAGGACCGTGATCCGGTGCGAGCGGGCCGCTGCCAGCACCGTCCGCAGGACCTGTGCCGCATCCGCGCGGTGCAGGGTCGCCGTCGGTTCGTCGGCGAAGAGCACGGCCGGTTCTGCGACCAGGGCCCGGGCGGTCGCGGTCCGCTGGCGCTGGGTCTGCGTCAGCGCGTGCGGGCGGAGCCGGGCGGCCGCGGCGATGTCGAGCCGCTCCAGCCACTCCAGGGCGGCGGCCTTGGCCCGCCGGTGCGGGACGCCGCGCAGCAGCAGCGGCAGGGCCGCGTTCTCCCAGGCGGTCAGCTCGGGGACGAGGGACGGCTCCGGGCCGATCCAGCCGAAGCGTTCCCGGCGGAGCCGTTCCCGCTGCGGGGCGGGCAGGGTGTGCAGGGGCGTGCCGTTGAACCAGACCTCGCCCCCGGTGGGGACCGACTGCCCGGACAGACAGCGCAGCAGGGTGGTCTTCCCGGCGCCGCGCGGGCCACCGACCGCGAGGATCTCGCCCTCCCGCACCCCGGCGTCGATGCCGGTGAGGGCGGGGGAGCCCCGGTGGCTGTGGTGCAGCGAGCGTGCCCACAGGACGTCGCCGTCCGGCGGAGTCGGAGTCTCCATGGCGTACCCCTCGCCTCTGATCGGTTGCGGCGGCCCCGGCCGGCCCGGTTTGCCCCGTACGGGCGGACGAGGCCGTGGGAACGGTCCCCGGCACGCACGCCAGGGAACAACCCTTGGGCAGAGGGCCGCGGGGGCCGGGGAACCACACGGCCCGGGTACGCGCCATCCACTCGGATGGGCGTACCCGGGCCGTTGTCCGGGCGGCGCGGGGCCGTCAGGGGATCAGAGCTTGGTCCAGGCCTCGGTGAGGACCGTGCGGAGCACGCCTTCGATCTCGTCGAAGGTGGACTGGTCGGCGATCAGCGGCGGGGCGAGCTGGATCACCGGGTCGCCGCGGTCGTCGGCCCGGCAGTACAGGCCGTTGTCGAAGAGCGCCTTGGAGAGGAAACCGTAGAGCACGCGCTCCGTCTCCTCGTCCGTGAAGGTCTCCTTGGTGGCCTTGTCCTTGACCAGTTCGATTCCGTAGAAGAAGCCGTTGCCGCGGACGTCGCCGACGATCGGCAGGTCGTACAGCTTCTCCAGGGTGGCCTTGAACGCGCCCTCGTTGTCGAGGACGTGCTGGTTGAGGCCCTCGCGCTCGAAGATGTCGAGGTTGGCGATGCCGACGGCCGCGGAGACCGGGTGGCCGCCGAAGGTGTAGCCGTGCAGGAAGGTGTTGTCGCCCTTGTAGAACGGCTCGGCGATCTTGTCCGAGACGATGCAGGCGCCGATCGGGGAGTAGCCCGAGGTCATGCCCTTGGCGCAGGTGATCATGTCGGGGATGTAGCCGAACTTGTCACAGGCGAAGGTGGTGCCGAGGCGGCCGAAGGCGCAGATGACCTCGTCGGAGACGAGCAGCACATCGTACTGGTCGCAGATCTCGCGCACCCGCTGGAAGTAGCCGGGCGGCGGCGGGAAGCAGCCGCCGGCGTTCTGCACCGGCTCCAGGAAGACCGCGGCGACGGTCTCCGGGCCCTCGAAGAGGATCTCCTGCTCGATCTGGTCGGCGGCCCAGCGGCCGAAGGCCTCGGGGTCGTCGCCGTGGATCGGGGCGCGGTAGATGTTGGTGTTGGGCACCTTGTGCGCGCCGGGGACCAGCGGCTCGAAGGGGGCCTTCAGGGCCGGGAGGCCGGTGATGGACAGGGCGCCCTGCGGGGTGCCGTGGTAGGCGACCGCGCGCGAGATGACCTTGTACTTGGTGTGCTGGCCCTGCAGCTTCCAGTACTGCTTGGCCAGCTTCCACGCGGTCTCGACGGCCTCGCCGCCGCCGGTGGTGAAGAAGACCTTGTTGAGGTCGCCGGGTGCCTCGTTCGCCAGCCGCTCGGCCAGTTCGACGGCCTTGGGGTGGGCGTAGGACCAGACCGGGAAGAAGGCCAGCTCCTGCGCCTGCTTGTAGGCGGTCTCGGCGAGCTCGACCCGGCCGTGTCCGGCGTTGACCACGAAGAGGCCGGCGAGGCCGTCGATGTAGCGCTTGCCCTGGTCGTCGTAGATGTAGGTGCCCTCACCGCGGACGATGGTGGGGACGGGGGCGTTCTCGTACGACGACATGCGGGTGAAGTGCATCCACAGGTGGTCGTAGGCGGTCTTGGAGAGGTCGCTGCGGTCGCTCACGGCTATCGGGTTCCCCACATGTAGGTCTGCTTCTTGAGCTTGAGGTAGACGAAGCTCTCGGTGGACCGCACACCGGGGAGTGCACGAATCCGCTTGTTGATCACTTCGAGCAGGTGGTCGTCGTCCTCGCAGACGATCTCCACCATCAGGTCGAAGGAGCCCGCGGTCATCACCACGTACTCGCATTCGGCCATGGCCGTCAGCGCCTCCGCCACGGGATCGAGGTCGCCCTCCACCCGGATGCCGACCATCGCCTGGCGGCGGAAGCCCACGGTGAGCGGGTCCGTCACGGCGACGATCTGCATGACGCCCTGGTCGAGCAGCTTCTGTACGCGCTGGCGCACCGCCGCTTCGGAGAGGCCGACGGCCTTCCCGATCGCGGCATAAGGACGGCGTCCGTCCTCCTGGAGCTGTTCGATGATCGCTAGGGACACGGCGTCGATCGCCGGGGACTGGATGTTCCCGGCGGATCCGTTCCTGGAGTCTGCGCTTCGACTGGCCACAGCTTCACAATGCACGGGACTCCTCCGTCACGCAAGCCCTTCACTGATGAAATTCGTTGTTGAGTGACCTCATGAGAACTAAATCCGAAGGTGGTGTGGGTCGGGGCTGTCGAAAGCGTCACTGGACGGTTTAGGGTGGACTGCACTGGGTGGACCCTCACCCGGGCACGGAAAACAGCCGCCTGACAAGGCCGTCAGATCTGGAGGGGTGGCAACAGTGACCACCGAGCCGCGTCGACTGCGCAACTACATCAACGGGGAGTTCAGGGACGCCTCCGACGGGCGGACCATCGACGTCGTCAACCCGGCCACCGGCGAGGTCTACGCGACCTCCCCGCTCTCCGGCCAGGCCGACGTCGACGCCGCCATGGAGGCCGCCGCCGCCGCGTTCCCCGCCTGGCGCGACGCCACCCCCGCCGAGCGCCAGAAGGTGCTGCTGAAGATCGCGGACGCCTTCGAGGAGCGGGCGGAGGAGCTGATCGCGGTCGAGTCGGAGAACACCGGCAAGCCGCTGGAGCTCGTCCGTACCGAAGAGATCCCGCCCATGGTCGACCAGATCCGCTTCTTCGCGGGTGCGGCCCGGATGCTGGAGGGCCGCTCGGCCGGCGAGTACATGGAGGGCATGACCTCCATCATCCGCCGGGAGCCGGTCGGCGTCTGTGCGCAGGTCGCGCCCTGGAACTACCCGATGATGATGGCCGTGTGGAAGTTCGCCCCGGCGCTCGCCGCCGGTAACACGGTCGTCCTCAAGCCGTCGGACACCACCCCCGCCTCCACCACCCTGATCGCCGAGATCATCGGCGCGATCGTCCCCAAGGGCGTCTTCAACGTCCTCTGCGGCGACCGGGAGACCGGCCGCGCGATGGTGGAGCACCCGACCCCCGCGATGGCCTCCATCACCGGCTCCGTCCGCGCCGGAATCCAGGTCGCCGAATCCGCCGCCAAGGACGTCAAGCGCGTCCACCTGGAGCTCGGCGGCAAGGCGCCGGTCGTCGTCTTCGAGGACACCGACATCGCCAAGGCCGTCGAGGACATCGCCGTCGCCGGCTACTTCAACGCCGGCCAGGACTGCACGGCCGCGACCCGCGTTCTGGTCCAGGAGTCCATCCACGACGAGTTCGTCGCCGCCCTCGCCGCCGCCGCGGCCGAGACCAAGACCGGCGCCCCGGACGAGGACGTCCTCTACGGCCCGCTGAACAACGCCAACCAGCTGGCGCAGGTCTCCGGCTTCATCGAGCGGCTGCCCGCGCACGCCAAGGTCGAGGCGGGCGGCCACCGCGTCGGCGACAAGGGCTACTTCTACGCCCCGACCGTGGTCTCCGGCCTCAAGCAGGACGACGAGATCGTCCAGAACGAGGTCTTCGGCCCGGTCATCACCGTCCAGTCCTTCACCGACGAGGCGCAGGCGCTGGAGTGGGCCAACGGCGTCGAGTACGCGCTGGCGTCGTCCGTCTGGACCAAGGACCACGGCCGCGCGATGCGGATGTCCAAGGCGCTCGACTTCGGCTGTGTGTGGATCAACACCCACATTCCGCTGGTCGCCGAGATGCCGCACGGCGGCTTCAAGAAGTCGGGCTACGGCAAGGACCTGTCGGGCTACGGCTTCGACGACTACACGCGCATCAAGCACGTCATGACGTCCCTGGACGCGTAGCCGCACGCGCGGGCGCCCGTGCGCGGGTGCGTGCGCCGCGGATCCGAGGGGGCGCGGGCCACTACGGCCCGCGTCCCCTCGCGGCGTCCACAGCCGGGCGACCGGGCACGGGAACACCCCCGCCCCCGCGTCGGCTGCGGAAGGGTCCGTCAGCGGAGCGCCGCCGGAGGCGGGCAGCCGCCCGGCACCGGCGGCTCCGGAGCACCGAACGCGGCGAAGGCCACACCGTCCGACACCGGATTCCGCCGCGCCGACTTGGCGTCCGTCGCGTTCACGCTCAGGACCAGCGTCCGCGACAGCTCCCGGTCCGCCGCGACCAGCGTGCCGTAGCCGTACCGGCCGCCCGACTTCCCCCAGACCTCCCGCCCGCCCAGCCGTACCGCCGACAGGCCCGCGCCGAACACCGCCGGAGCGCAGGTCGTGTGGTCGGGCACCCGGGGCAGCGTGAACATCTCCTCCAGCAGCGGCCCCCGCACCACCCGGCCCCGGAACAGAGCCACCAGAAACCGCTCCAGATCACCCGTCGTGGAGATCAGATCACCCGCCGCCCAACCGTCCGACGGATGCCACAGCGTCACGTCCCGCAGTTCCGCGGCCGCTCCCGGCCCGGTCCGCAGGGTCTGGTAGCCCCGGTTGTGCGGCCCCCGTATCCGGACGTCGTCCCCGGGCAGATAGGTGTCCCGCAGCCCCAGCGGCCGGATGATCCGCCGGGTGATCTGCCGTTCGTAGCTGTCACCGGTGACCCGTTCGATCAGCAGACCGGCGACCGTGTACCCCATGTTGTGGTACTTCTGCCGGGTCCCCGGGGCGAACTCGGGCCGCTGCGCCACACCCCGGCGGACCGCCTCCCGCGGATCGCGCGCCTCGAAGCGGCGCGCATACGCCTCCTCCGGAGTGCCCGGACCCTCCCCGGCGGCGGGAATGCCGTGGGTGTGGTTGAGCAACTGCCGTACCGTCACGGCGCCGTATCCCGCGGGGATCAGTTCCGGCAGATACGAGCGGACCGGGGCGCCCAGGTCGATCCGGCCCTCCCCGGCCAGCTGGAGGACGGCTGCGGCGACGAACACCTTCGTCACCGACCCGGCGCGGAACCGGCCCCCGGGAACGGCGGGCCGGCCGCTCTCCAGATCGCGGACGCCCGCGCTGCCGTGCCAGACCCCGTCCCGGCCGCCGACGCGGACCAGCGCGGCCGTCGCATGCGGAGCCGGGAGACCACGGAGCGCGGCGGAGAGCGCGGCGCCGTCCGGCGGGGAAGCCCGGCCCACCGCCGCCGGAAGACCGGAAGCGGCGGACACGGGCGGCGCCCCCGCCGCACCGCCCGCGACCGCGAGGGCGAGCACACCGGCGAGCACGGTCCGGCGGGTCGAGGCGCGGCCGGGCCGCGGACGGACGGGATTCATGGTCGACTCCTGGCTTCGGGACAAGTCCGGGACAGGTCCAGGACGGGTCCAGGACGGGTTCGAGACGGGTTGTGGGCAGGTTCGGGACGGGTTCAGGGCAGGTTCGGGACGGGTTCGGGACCGTTCTTCGCGGTCGGAACCATCCTCCTGACCAGGGCGTCCCTGCGGATCCCCGGAGCGGGGGAGTTACCCGGGGGATCTTCTCGCCCGCGCGGGGGAGACCGTACGAGCCCGGCTCACCCGCCCGGGGGAGCCGGCGGCGCCCCCGCCGCACCGGCCCGCACCAGACCCGTCTCATAGGCGCAGATCACCGCCTGGACGCGGTCCCGCAGCCCCAGCTTCGCCAGCACATTCCCCACATGCGTCTTCACGGTGTGATCGCTGACCGACAGCTCCCGCGCGATCTCCGCGTTCGACAGCCCGCGGGCCAGCCGGAGCAGTGTCTCCCGCTCCCGGCCGGTCAGCGCCGCCAGCCGCCGTCCGGCCCCGGCCCCGGCCCCAAGCCCGCCCGGCCCCGGGGTACGCGTATACGCCTCGACCAGACGGCGGGCCACCGAGGGCGCCAGCAGCGACTCGCCCGCGCTCACCACCCGTACCGCCTGCACCAGATCGTCCCGCCGGACGTCCTTCAGCAGGAAACCGCTCGCACCCGCGTGCAGCGCCTCGTACACGTACTCGTCCGTATCGAAGGTCGTCAGCATCACGACCCGGCACTCCGTACCCGAGACGATCTCCCGGCAGGCGGCGATCCCGTCCGTGCCCGGCATCCGGACGTCCAGCAGCGCCACCTCGCCGCCGTGGGCCCGGACCGCCGCCACCGCGGCCGCTCCGTCACCCGCCTCCGCGACCACCTCGATATCCGGCTGGGCGTCCAGGATCATCGCGAACCCGCTGCGCACCAGCTCCTGGTCGTCGGCGACCACCACCCGGATCGTCACCCCGGCACCCCTTCCTCCGCGGGGCGCAGCGGCAGCCGCACCCGTAGCTCGAAACCGCGGCCACCGGGACCGGAGCCGGTGCGGACGCTGCCGCCGTGGGCCGCCGCCCGCTCCCGGATCCCGATCAGCCCCTGCCCGCCGCCGCCCGGCGACGGGCCGCGGCCGTCGTCGGTGACCACCACCGTCAGCAGCGGTCCGTCCAGCACCAGCCGGACCACGGCCGAGCCCGCCCCCGCATGCCGGACCGTGTTCGTCAGGGCCTCCTGCACCACCCGGTACACCGTCGCCCCGACCCCGGCCGGCAGCCCGGCGGCCGCACCGCCGTCCTCGTACGACACGCGCAGACCGCTCTCCCGCACCCGCGCCACCAGCTCCGGCAGGGCGCCCGCGCCGGGCAGGGGCGCCCGCGGTCCGCCGGGCGGCCCGTCCCGCAGCACCCCCAGCATGTGCCGCAACTGCACCATCGCGTCCCGCCCCGTCCCGGAGATGGCGTCGAACGCCGCCACGGCACGCTCCGGGGCCGTACGGACCGCGACCGGCCCCGCCTCGGCCTGAACGACCATCAGGCTCACCGCATGGGAGAGGACGTCGTGCATCTCCCGGGCGATCCGGGCCCGCTCCCGGGCGGCCGCCTGCTCCGCCTCGATGCGGTTGGCCCGCTCCAACTGGGCCGCCCGGCCCTCCACCGCCGCCAGATACGCCCGGCGGGTGTCCGCGAACCGGCCGAAGACGAAGGCCGCGCCCAGGACGAAGAGGGTGAACAGCAACTCCCGGGGATCACCCCCGCGCAGTACCGCCACCGATGCCACCACGGCCGAGGCCGTGGCGACGGCGGTCACCGAACGGACCCGCGGCGGGCAGAGCGCGGCGACCGTGTAGAAGGCGATCAGCACGGCGTACGGCAAGGGCTGCCCGGGGCCGTCGACGGCCGCACCGTACACCGCCCCCACGGCCAGCACCCCGGCCAGCGCCCCGACCGGCCGGCGGCGCCGCCACAGCAGCGGGACCGCCGTCAGCAGGGTGACCAGATACGCCGTCCACGTCGCCTCCGGCAGGTGCGGCGCCCGCGGGACGACGAACGGGATCGTCGTCGCCGCCATCACCAGCAGCACCACGCCCGCGTCCACCGCCCGGGGGTGGTGCCGGTCGTACCTGCCGAGCCGCCCCGCCCACTCCACCGCTGTCCGTCCCCCGGGTCAGGGCTTGCGGCCGACGGCGCCGTACTGGGCGACCACCGGCGGCAGCGAGCCGTCTGCGGCCGGCCTCGGACGCCAGCGGGAGCAGGACACCAGACCCGGGTCGAGGAGCTCCAGACCGTCGAAGAACGACCTGATCTCGGCACCCGTGCGGGCCCTGATCGGCGGGGTCGCGTTCTCGTTCCAGAACGCCATCGCCTCCGCGTTGCCCTCGCCGCCGAGCTCCAGCGTCGGATGGGTCAGCACGAGATAGCTGCCCGGCGGCACCGCGTCCATCAGGGTCCGCACGACATCGCGCGCCACGTCCGTGTCCAGCACGAAGTTCAGGATCCCCAGCATGATCACGGCGATCGGCCGGTCCGGGTCCAGCGTCGGACGCAGCGAACCCACGATGGACCGCGGATCGTGCGCGTCCGCGTCCAGATACTCCGTACGGCCCTCGGGCGACGAGGTCAGCAGGGCACGGGCGTGCGTCAGCACGATCGGATCGTTGTCGACGTACACGATCCGGGAGTCCGGGGCGATGCCCTGGGCGACCTCGTGCGTGTTGTTGGCCGTCGGCAGGCCCGTACCGATATCGAGGAACTGGCGGATGCCCGCCTCGGCGGTCAGGAAGGTCACCGCCCGGCCGAGGAACGCCCGGTCGGCGCGGGCGACCTCGCCGATGCTCGGATACAGGCCGGTGACGTGGTCGCCGACGGCACGGTCGACGGGATAGTTGTCCTTGCCGCCCAGCCAGTGGTTCCACACCCGGGCGTTGTGCGCCACGTCGGTACGGATCCGCGGGTCGCCGTTGGGGTTCTGCGGGACCTGGGGGCTGTTCGGGCTCATCGCGCTCCTCGCTGCTGGCTGCCGGTTGCCGGTTGCGGTGCCCGGGGGGCCGTCGAGGGGCCCGGGCCGGTCCTTCTCCTGCGGTCCTGCCGTGCGGTGCCGGTCCGTACGGTGCTGTGATCATCGCGTACGGCGGCGGTGCGCGGCGCCCGGCGGCGGGGCGTCGAGGACCGACCGCAGCACGGCGACCCGGTTCGTGGTGATCGAGTCCACGCCCGCCGCGACCAGCGCGCGCATCGTCCGGCGGGTGTCCGCGGTCCACGCCGAGACCAGCAGCCCGTCCGCATGGACCCGGTCCGTCAGCGCCCGGCTCACCAGACCGAAGCGGTAGTTCAGGGTCCGCGGCCCGAGCGCGTCCAGCAGCACCCGGCGCGGCGGGGCCAGCGAGGTCCAGGTGAGGGCGATCTCCGCGGCCGGATCCGCCTCCCGTACCGCGAGCATCGTCGCCGGGCCCGCGCAGTAGTACGCCCGGTCCGCCGCACCGCAGACCCGTACGGTGTCCACCACCGCGCGCACCGCGGCACGGTCGGCACCGGGCAGGTCCAGCATCACCCGGCAGCCGCCGTCCGCCCCGAGCAGCTCCAGCGCCTCGGCCAGCGACGGCACCCCGCCGCCCGTCAGCTCCGCGACCCGGGCCCTGGTCAGTCCGGCGAGCCGGACGTCGTGCCGCCACAGGCGTTTCAGCGTCGCGTCGTGCAGCAGCACGGGCACCCCGTCCGAGGTGAGCCGCACATCGACCTCCACCGCCGAAGCGCCGTGCGCCACGGCGGAGCGGAGCGACGCCAGGGTGTTCTCACGGACGCGGTACGGATCGCCCCGGTGCGCGACGGCGGCCACGGTGCGCCGCCGGGCTCCGTCCGCGGTTCCCGGCGGCCGGGTGCTGGTCGTCATCGGTTGCCGCCGACCGGGGTCAGGCGCGGGGGGCCGTGAGCCAGGCGGTGGTGTAGGCGTCGATCTCGCCGGCGATCCTGGCCTTGCCCGCCTCGTCCAGGAAGCTCGCCGTGACCGCGTCCTTCGCCAGCTCCGCGACCCCGCGCTCGTCGAGGCCGAGGAGGCGGGCGGCCACTGTGTACTCGGTGTTGAGGTCCGTACCGAACATCGGCGGGTCGTCGCTGTTGACCGTGACCAGCACCCCGGCCTCGGCGAGCTGCCGGATCGGGTGGAGTTCGAGATCGGTGACGGCCCGGGTGGCGATGTTGGAGGTGGGGCAGACCTCCAGCGGGATGCGGTGCTCGGCGAGATGGGCCACCAGCTCCGGGTCCTGGACCGCGCTGGTGCCGTGGCCGATGCGCTCGGCGCGCAGCTCGGTGAGGGCGTCCCAGATCGTCTGCGGGCCGGTGGTCTCGCCCGCGTGCGGAACCGAGCGGAGACCGGCCGCGATCGCCCGGTCGAAGTACGGCTTGAACTGGGGGCGGGGCACCCCGATTTCGGGGCCGCCGAGACCGAAGGAGACCAGCCCCTCGGGCCGCAGGTCGACCGCGAGCCTGGTGGTCACCTCGGCGGCCTCCAGACCGGCCTCGCCCGGGATGTCGAAGCACCAGCGCAGTACGACCCCCAGCTCGGCCTCGGCGGCCGTCCGGGCGTCCTCGATGGCGGCCATGAAGGCCTTCTCGTCGATGCCCCGGCGGACTGAGCTGTAGGGGGTGATCGTCAGCTCGGCGTACCGGATGTTCTGCCGGGCCATGTCCCGGGCGACCTCGAAGGTCAGCAGCCGGACGTCCTCGGGGGTGCGGATCAGGTCGACGACGGAGAGGTAGACGTCGATGAAGTGCGCGAAGTCGGTGAAGGTGAAGTACTCGGCGAGGGCCACCGGGTCGGTGGGGACCCGGGAGTCCGGGTGCCGGGCGGAGAGTTCGGCGACGATGCGCGGTGACGCCGAACCCACGTGGTGGACGTGCAGCTCGGCCTTGGGGAGCCCGGCGATGAACGGGCGCAGATCGGACATCGGCGCATCTTCTCCTGTGATCGGCTGATCGGTGGTACGGGCCCCGGCGGGGCCGGGTTCATCGTAGGCCGAGGGCGGATGCGGGTCGCGTCCGATCGGGGTGATTACGGGGATTTGCCGTCGCAGGCGGGCGGCGGAGGCCGCGGCGCGGGGCCCGCGGGCCGGGGCGTACGGGCGGCTCCTCCCGGCTCCGGGGCCGCTTCCGGGGCCGCGGCGTCCCGGAAGACGGTGGTCGCCCGTGGGCGTCGGCAGCAACGGGCCGACCCTCGACCCGCGCCGCCGGGCCCCGGACCCCCGCGGCGTCCCGAAGAAGACCGCCCCCCCACGTACATCAGGCCGTGGGCTGTCGCGCGCGCAGTTCCTCCCGGGCCTCCATCAGCGCGAATCCGAGCAGATTGAGCCCGCGCCAGCGCAGGGGATCCGCCGCGCGCTCGTCGTCGGCCGTCAGCCCGATGCCCCAGATGCGGTCCTTCGGGCTCGCCTCCACCAGCACCCGCTCCCCGGTGCCCAGCAGAAAGGCCCCCAGCCCGGGGTGCTGGGCGAACTTGTGCACATTGCCGGTGCGGACGATCCCCGAACGCTCGCGGCGCCACACGTCCTCGTCGAAACCGCGCACCAGACCGCCGGCCCGCTTCGCCTCCGCGGGATGCGTGGCGTCCAGCGCCATGCGCTCGGCCTCCGGGTCCCCGAAGAGCCGGGCCTTCGACGCCATCATCCAGTGCTCCGCGGTTGCGTAACGCACCCCGTCGACCACGAAGGGTGAGTGCGCCCACTGGCTGAGGCAGCTCGCCGACACCTGTCCGTCGGGGCGCGGGACGGCACCCCAGAAGAACATGTACGTGACCCGCTCACCGGCTCTGACCTGCGCGATCAGCTTGTCCCTGTCCATGCACGCAAGTCTGCCAGCCGCCACGGACATTGCGTAGCGGTATTACGCGCGGGACACGACACATGGTCGACCGATTCCGTCGCGTAATCAAAAGGCAACTACGGAATCCCTTGTTGGTGACGTATGGCTCTGTCAGGATCGGCACTCACCTCCCGCTTGTTCAACATTCGAGCGGTGATGGAGTGGACAACGGCGGACGGAGCGCGTGCAATTGCACGCCAGCGACATACGACGGTATTCACTCGACGGCATTCGGGCCGGGACTTACGGAGAGCGTCATGGGTAACCGATTCCAGGTGCTGGACCGCTTCGCGGACGGCGCGCAGTACATCGGCGGGCAGTGCGGGCCCGGCAGCTCAGGGCGTACCCAGCGGATCGTCGACCCGGCCAGCGGTGACACCGTCCACCGGTACGAGCTCGCGGGGCCCGCCGACGTCGACGCCGCGGTTGCCGCCGCGAGCGCCGCGCTGCCGGGCTGGGCGGGCGCGTCCCCCGCAGAGCGCTCCGATGCACTGCACCGCTTCGCCGCCGTCCTCACCGAGCGGGCGGGCGACTTCGCCCGGGTCGAGTCCCTGCAGTGCGGAAAGCCCATCAAGCTCTGCACCGAGTTCGACGTGCCCGGCACCATCGACAACACGGCGTTCTTCGCGGGCGCCGCCCGTCACCTCCAGGGCCAGGCCGCCGGTGAGTACAGCGGTGACCACACCTCGTACGTCCGCCGGGAACCCATCGGGGTCGTCGGTTCGATCGCCCCCTGGAACTATCCGCTCCAGATGGCCGCGTGGAAGATCCTCCCGGCGATCGCCGCGGGCAACACCGTGGTGCTCAAGCCCGCCGAGATCACCCCCCTGACCTCGCTGATGTTCGCCTGGGCCGCGACCGAGGCGGGTATTCCGGCGGGTGTCGTCAATGTGGTCTCCGGGGCCGGCCACGACGCCGGTGAACGTCTCGTCGGCCATCCGGACGTCGCCATGGTCTCCTTCACCGGCTCCACCGCCGTCGGCAAGCGGGTGGCCGAGCTCGCCACCTCCTCCGTCAAACGGCTCCACCTCGAACTCGGCGGCAAGGCCCCCTTCCTCGTCTTCGACGACGCCGACCCCGAGGCGGCGATCCAGGGAGCCGTCGCCGCAGCCCTGATCAACTCCGGCCAGGACTGCACCGCCGCCACCCGGGTCTATGTCCAGCGCCCGCTGTACGAGCAGCTGCGCGAGGGCATCGCGGACACCATGGCCGGGGTCCGCCTCGGTGACCCCTTCGACCCCGCGACCGATCTCGGGCCCCTGGTGTCCCACACCCAGCGCGACCGTGTCGCGGGTTTCGTGGACCGTGCCCGGGCCTACGCCACCGTCGTCACCGGCGGCGAGGCACCCAAGAACGAGGGCGCCTACTATCTGCCGACGCTGATCGCCGACGCGCCCCAGAACAGCGAGATCGTCCAGTCCGAGATCTTCGGCCCGGTGCTGGCGATCCTGCCCTTCGACTCCGACGACGAGGGCATCGCCCTCGCCAACGACACCCCTTACGGGCTCGCCGCCTCCGCCTGGACCCGCGACGTCTTCCGCGCGAACCGGGCCACCCGGGACCTCAGGGCGGGCTGCGTCTGGATCAACGACCACATCCCGATCATCAGCGAAATGCCGCACGGCGGCTTCGGCGCCTCCGGCTTCGGCAAGGACATGTCGTCGTACTCCTTCGAGGAGTACACCCAGGTCAAACACGTCATGTTCGACAACACGGCGGTCGCGGCGAAGGACTGGCACCGCACGGTCTTCGGGGACAGATAGCCGGGTTCCGAGCCCGGCTGACCCATGGGAAAGGGCACAGCGTATGAACCACCACGAGCCCGAGGGCCTGTCCGCCCCTCAACTGGCGGCGATACGGCGCACGCTCACCAGCGGCCGGGGCGCCCTGACCCGGCGCTCGACGCTCCGGGCACTGGGCGCCGGAGTGCTCACCGCAGGCGGTGCCGCAGCCCTCGGCGCCTGCGGTATCCCGCCCGCCAAACGGGAGGGCGGGGCGGAGGACACCGACGACCGCTCGGCGAAGGAGAAGACCGTCGTCTTCTCCAACTGGACCGAGTACATGGACATCGGTGACGACAAGAAGTCCCGGCCCACCCTGGACGCCTTCACCCGCCGCACCGGGATATCGGTCAAGTACACCGAGGACATCAACGACAACGTCGAGTTCTTCGGCAAGATCCAGCCGCAGCTCGCCGCCGGCCAGTCGGCCGGCCGCGATCTGATCAACGTCACCGACTGGCTGGCCGCCCGGATGATCCGCCTCGGCTGGGTGCAGAAGCTGGACCCCGCACTGCTGCCGAACGCCTACGCCAACCTGTCCCCGCAGTTCCGCCGCCCCGACTGGGACCCGGGCCGGGCCCACTCGTACCCCTGGACCGGTATCTCCACCGTCATCGCCTACAACAACAAGGCGACCGGCGGGAAGAAGGTCGACTCGGTGAGCCAGCTCCTCGACGACCCCGCACTCAAGGGGCGCGTCGGCTTCCTCACCGAGATGCGCGACACCATCGGCATGACCCTCCTCGACCTCGGCAAGAAGCCCGGCAGCTTCACCGACGCCGACTTCGACGAGGCCGTCGGACGGCTGCAGAAGGGTGTCGACCGGAAGCAGATCCGGCGCTTCCACGGCAACGACTACACCGCCGACCTCTCCAAGGGCGATCTCGCCGCCTGCGTCGCCTGGGCCGGTGACGTCATCCAGCTCCAGGCCGACAACCCGGACATCCGGTTCTCCATCCCCGCGGCCGGCTACATCACCTCCACCGACAATCTGCTGGTCCCGGCGGGCGCCACGCACCGGGCCAACGCCACCCGGCTGATCGACTACTACTACGAACGCCCCGTGGCCGCCCGGCTCGCCGCCTACATCAACTACGTCTGCCCGGTCGAGGGCGTCGGCGAGGAGCTGGCCAAGATCGACCCGGCGCTGGCCGGGAACACCCTGATCGTCCCGGACAAGGCCATGGCGGCCAAGTCCCAGGCCTTCCGCTCCCTCAGCAGCGAGGAGGAGAAGGCGTACGAGGAGAAGTTCGCCAAGCTCATCGGCGCCTGACGCACGCCGCCCCGCCCGGGCGCCCCGGCCCCGGGCCTGTGCACCCCGGCCCCGGCGCACCCCGGCCCCGGCCAAAACGGCCCCCGGCTCCGGCCGACGGCCCCCGAACCGCCGACGGCCCCGGCGAACACCCGGCCCCGCACCACCCGCTCTCCGACGACCCCTGGGACCGCGACCCATGACAGACACCACCGACACCACCGGCGGCGACGTCCGCCTGACCGGGATCAGCAAGGCGTACGGCTCCTTCACCGCCGTCCACCCGCTCGACCTCACCGTCCCGAACGGTTCCTTCTTCGCCCTCCTCGGCGCCTCCGGCTGCGGAAAGACCACCACCCTGCGGATGATCGCCGGACTGGAGGACCCCTCCACCGGCACCATCCGCCTCGGCGACCGGGACGTCACCGGCCTCCCGCCGCACAAGCGCCCGGTCAACACCGTCTTCCAGAGCTACGCCCTCTTCCCGCATCTGACGATCTTCGAGAACATCGCCTTCGGACTCCGCCGCCGCGGGATCCGGTCGGTGAAGAAGCAGGTCGGCGAGATGCTGGAGCTCGTCCAGCTCGGCGATTTCGCCGCCCGGCGCCCGCACCAGCTCTCCGGCGGCCAGCAGCAGCGCGTCGCCGTCGCCCGGGCACTGATCAACCACCCCCGGGTCCTCCTCCTCGACGAGCCGCTGGGCGCCCTCGACCTCAAACTCCGCAGGCAGATGCAGCTGGAGCTCAAACGCATCCAGACCGAGGTCGGGATCACCTTCATCCATGTCACCCACGACCAGGAGGAGGCCATGACCATGGCCGACACCGTCGCGGTGATGAACGGCGGCCGGGTCGAACAGCAGGGCGCCCCCGCCGAACTGTACGAACTGCCGCGCACCACCTTCGTCGCCAACTTCCTCGGCAGCTCCAATCTGATCGAAGCCACCGTCACCTCGACGGCAGGCGGCGAGATCGCCGTCACCGCCGGAGGAACGAAACTGCGGCTGCCCGCCGACCGCTGCGCCGGTACGCCGGCCGCCGGGGAGAAGCTGCTCGCCGGGGTGCGGCCCGAGAAGATGTCCCTGGTCCACGCCGACGACGCGGCCGGGATCGACGCCTCGCGGAATCGTTTCACCGGAACCATCCGGGCAGCCGGGTTCATCGGGGTCTCCACCCAGTACATCGTCGACAGCCCGGCGGGCGGCACCCTGGAGGTCTACGTCCAGAACCTCGAACACGACACCCGGCTCACCCCCGGCGCCGAGGTCGTCCTGCACTGGAACCCGGCCCACACCTTCGGGCTCGACCCGGACCGGGGCACCGACGAGGGCACCCCGCGCACCGTCGAAGCGGCGGAGGCCGCCGGATGAGCGCCACCACCGCACCCTCCGCGGCCGGGGCGCCCCCGGGAGACCCCGCCGCGGACCCGGGGCCCGTCGTCCACAAGCCGTCCGTACGCCGCAGGCTCGTCCCGTACTGGCTGCTGCTCCCCGGCATCCTCTGGCTGCTGGTCTTCTTCGCCCTGCCGCTGGTCTACCAGGCCTCCACCTCCGTCCAGACCGGCTCCCTCGAAGAGGGCTTCCAGGTCACCTGGCACTTCGCGACCTACTGGGACGCCCTCGGCGAGTACTGGCCGCACTTCGTGCGCTCGGTGCTCTACGCGGGCACCGCCACCCTGCTCTGTCTGCTGCTCGGCTACCCGCTCGCCTATCTGATCGCCTTCCGGGCCGGCCGCTGGCGCAATCT
Source organism: Streptomyces tsukubensis (assembly GCF_003932715.1). Taxonomy (NCBI): domain Bacteria; kingdom Bacillati; phylum Actinomycetota; class Actinomycetes; order Kitasatosporales; family Streptomycetaceae; genus Streptomyces; species Streptomyces tsukubensis. Next base: position 5,995,536 of record NZ_CP020700.1, read on the forward strand.
GCTGCTGGTCCTCGTCATCGCCCCGTTCTTCACCAGCTTTCTCATCCGCACCCTGGCGTGGAAGACGATCCTGGCCGACGGCGGCCCGGTCGTGGACGTCCTCGACACCGTCGGCTTCCTCGCCGTCACCGACTGGCTGGGAATGACCGACGGCTCCCGGGTCCTCGCCACCCCGCTCGCGGTCGTCACCGGTCTGACGTACAACTTCCTGCCGTTCATGATCCTGCCGCTGTACACCTCCCTGGAGCGGATCGACACCCGGCTCCACGAGGCCGCCGGGGACCTCTACGCCACCCCCGCCACCACCTTCCGCAAGGTCACCTTCCCGCTGTCCCTGCCGGGCGTGGTCTCCGGAACCCTGCTCACCTTCATCCCCGCCAGCGGCGACTACATCAACGCAGAACTGCTCGGCTCCACCGACACCAAAATGGTCGGCAACGTCATCCAGTCGCAGTTCCTGAGAGTGCTCGACTACCCGACCGCGGCCGCGTTGTCGTTCCTGCTGATGGCCGTCGTGCTCATCATGGTCTCGGTCTACATCAGGCGGGCCGGAACGGAGGACCTGCTGTGACGACCCCCCGGAAGACGGGCGGCGGCCCCGGGGCGATCGCCGCCTGGCTGCGGCGGAACGCCGTGGTCCTCGCGGGCCTGGCCACCCTCGCCTATCTGATCCTGCCCAATGTCGTCGTGATGGTGTTCTCGTTCAACAAGCCCGCCGGGAAGTTCAACTACTCCTGGCGCGAGTTCTCCACCGACGCCTGGCAGGACCCGTGCGGCGTGGCCGGTCTCTGCGGTTCGCTCACCCTGTCGCTGCGGATCGCGTTCTTCGCCACCCTCGGCGCCACCGTCCTCGGCACGATGATCGCCTTCGCCCTGGTGCGCTACCGCTTCCGGGCCCGGGGCGCCGTCAACTCCCTGATCTTCCTGCCGATGGCGATGCCCGAGGTCGTCATGGCCGCGTCCCTCCTCACCCTCTTCCTCAACCTGGGGGCGGAGCTGGGACCGCTGACCGTCCTGATCGCCCACACCATGTTCGCCCTGAGCTTCGTGGTCGTCGCGGTCAAGGCCCGGGTGCTGTCGATGGACCCGAGACTGGAGGAGGCCGCCCGCGATCTCTACGCCGGGCCCGTGCAGACCTTCCTCCGGGTGACCCTGCCGATCGCCGCACCCGGTATCGCGGCGGGCGCCCTGCTGGCCTTCGCGCTCTCCTTCGACGATTTCATCATCACCAACTTCAACTCCGGCAACACCGTCACCTTCCCCATGTTCGTCTGGGGATCGGCCCAGCGCGGTACGCCGGTCCAGATCAACGTCATCGGCACGGCCATGTTCGCCATCGCCGTACTGATCGTGGTCGTCGGCCAGTTCGTCGCCGGCCGACGGCGTAAAACCGTCTGATGTTCCTTAAGGAGTGGAAACCATGGCCCCTGGTGCCATGACCGCAGCACCCCCGGCCGCCCCCGGCGACCGTGCCGCCACCGCCCGGGCGGCCCGGTCCCTCGCCGGAGCCCGGCCCGTCTCGTACTGGCTGGACGATCCGGACCGGCCCGCCGCCCTCCCCGCACTCAGCGGCGACGAACAGTGCGATCTGCTGGTCGTCGGCGGCGGCTACAGCGGACTGTGGACCGCGCTGATCGCCAAGGAGCGCGACCCGGAGTGGGACGTCGTCCTCATCGAAGGCCGGGAGACGGGCTGGGCCGCCTCCGGCCGCAACGGCGGCTTCTGCGCCGCCTCCCTCACCCACGGGCTCGGCAACGGCATCGCCCGCTGGCCCGGCGAGATCCACCGGCTGGAGGAGCTGGGCGCCCGCAACCTCGACGCCATCGAGGAGGCCGTCGGCAGATACGGCATCGACTGCGATTTCGAACGCACCGGCTCCATCGACGTCGCCACCGAGCCCTACCAGGTCGAGGAGCTGGAGCAGGCGTACGAGGAGGCGCGGCGGCACGGCATCGACGGCCTGGAACTGCTGGACGCGGCGGCGGTACGGGCCGAGGTCGACTCTCCGCTCTTCCTCGGCGGACTGCGGGACCGCGACGGTACGGCGATGCTCCACCCGGCGAAACTGGCGTGGGGGCTGAAGCGGGCGTGCCTGGAAGCGGGCGTACGGATCTACGAGAACACCCCCGGCCTCCGGCTCGCCCCGGCCCGCTCCGGCCCCCGGATGGCGGTCCGCACCCCGTACGGCCGGATCTTCGCCCGGCACATCGCCCTCGGCACCAACGTCTTCCCCTCGCTGGTCAAGCGGGTCCGCCCGTACACCGTCCCGGTCTACGACTACGCCCTGACCACCGAACCCCTCACCGAGGAGCAGCTCGCCTCCGTCGGCTGGCGCGGCCGCCAGGGGCTCGGTGACACGGCCAACCAGTTCCACTACTTCCGGCTCACCGCCGACCACCGGATCCTGTGGGGCGGCTACGACGCGGTGTATCCGTACGGCGGCCGGATCAGCGCCGAGATGGACCACCGGCCGGAGACGTACCTCAGACTCGCCGAACACTTCTTCCAGTACTTCCCGCAGCTGGAAGGGGTCCGCTTCAGCCACGCCTGGGGCGGGGCGATCGACACCTGCTCGCGCTTCTCCGCGTTCTACGGCACGGCGCACGGCGGGCGGGTGGCGTACGCCGCCGGGTACACGGGCCTCGGGGTCGGGGCCACCCGCTTCGGGGCGGAGGTGATGCTCGACCTTCTCTCGGGGCGGCGGACCGAGCGGACCGAACTGGAGATGGTGCGCACCAAACCGTTGCCGTTCCCGCCGGAGCCGGTGGCCTGGGCCGGGATCGGGCTCACCCGATGGTCGCTGGCGCGGGCCGACGCCCGGGGCGGGCGGCGCAACCTCTGGCTGCGGACCATGGACCGGCTCGGACTCGGCTTCGACAGCTGACGGTACGGCCGCTGCCGAAGCCGGGTCCGAGCCGGGTGACGCAGTTCACTACTGATTGGTAGCCAAAGTCGCGTCATAGCCGGGGCCCGTCCCCTTCTCCCTCGTGAAACAGCGTCCGACTGGACGACACAGACGAGAGGAAGGCGGCACGATGACCGGATCACGGGACAAAACGGCGGTGGAGTGGCTGGTGTCGGCGGCACCCGACCCCGACGCCTGCCGACGGGAGTGGGAGCGCAACCCCCTCGGAGTGGCCCTGCTGCCCGCGGGGCGGCGCTGGGACGTGCTGATCGTCCCCGGGGAGCTGGGACATCCGGCCCTCGACGTGCTCGTCCGGCTGACGGACCGGCCGGGACCCGTACTCGCCGACTTCGGAGACGTCCGGATGGGGTTCTTCGTGCCCGCCGGGACCTCGGCGCGCTGGGTCGGCACCGGGATCCGCGGCGCCGGGCGCGGAACGTGGGTCGTCGTCCCCCACCCGGGACGGGGCACCGGCGGCGGGATGCGCTGGCTGGTGCGGCCGGACGGTTCGGGCGCCCTCAACGATCCGGTACTGCTCGAACTCGCGGTGCACGAGGCGGCGTCGGCGCTCGCCCGGGACGGGCGGGACGCCGCCGAACGGAAGCCGGGCCGGGTGCCGGGACCGCCGGCGCCGGGGGAAGAGCGGTGAGAAGGGGGCGGGAGGCGGGCCGGGTGGCCGCCCCCGGGGCGCGGGGGCGGTACCGCGTGGGTGCGGCCGCCCCGTACCGCTCTCCTTACCGGACGCCGTACCGGACCCCCTGTCGGACGCCGTACCGGACCCCCTGTCGGACGCCGTACCGGACCCCCTGAGGACCCCCGGCCGCGGTCCACTTCGGGCCCTTTCGTGCCGGAAGCCTTGACAAGACTATTGGTCTGGACCAAATTGGCCCTCCCTCGCGCTTCCATCCCCCCACTCCTTGGAGGCAGTTGTGGTACGCGCACGCGCCGGAACCACCGGGAGCCGCCGCAGCAGACGCCGGGCCCGCACCAGGCTCGGCAGATTCCTCGCCGCCACCACGGCGGCCGCCCTCACCGTCACCGCCCTGGTCACCTCGGCGACCACCGCCCGCGCCGCCGACGCCGAACTCGCCGTCAACGGCGGCTTCGAGGCCGGGCTCAGCAACTGGACCTGTTCCGCGAACACCGGCACCACCGTCACCGCCCCGGTCCGTACGGGCGCCGCCGCCCTCAAGGCCACCCCCGCGGGCTCCGACAACGCCCGCTGCAGCCAGACCGTCAACGTCCAGCCGGGCTCGCAGTACACGCTCAGCGGCTGGGTCCAGGGCGGCTACGTCTACCTGGGCGTCACCGGCACCGGCACCACCGACGTGTCCACCTGGACGCCCGCCGCGGCGAGCTGGCAGAAGCTCTCCACCACCTTCCGCACCGGCCCGGCGACCACCTCCGTCACCCTCTACACCCACGGCTGGTACGGCACGCCCGCCTACCACGCCGACGACATCTCCCTCTTCGGCCCCTCCGGCGGGCCGGTCACGATCCCCACCGCCCCGACCGGTGTGACCGCCGGATCCCCCGGCTCCACCTCCGTACCCCTGGCCTGGAACCCCGTCTCCGGAGCCACCGGCTACCACGTCTACCGGGGCGCCGACCGGGTCGCGTCCTCCGCATCGGCCTCCGCCTACGTCAGCGGACTGACGCCGTCCACCACGTACGACTTCGAGGTCACCGCCGTCAACAGCGCGGGCGAATCCCCGCGGTCGGCAGCCGTACGGGTGACCACCACCAGCGGCGGAGGCGGTGACGGCGGGCTGCCGCCGCACGCGCTCGTCGGCTATCTGCACACCAGCTTCGCCAACGGCTCCGGCTACACCCGGATGGCCGACGTCCCCGACTCCTGGGACGTCATCAACCTCGCCTTCGGCGAACCGACCTCCGTCACCTCCGGCGATATCCGCTTCAGCCTCTGCCCGGTGACCGAGTGCCCGAACGTGGAGTCCGTCGCCGACTTCAAGACCGCCGTCAAGGCGAAGCAGGCCGCGGGCAAGAAGGTCCTCATCTCCATCGGCGGCCAGAACGGCCAGGTGCAGCTCGGCTCCACCGCCGCCCGGGACGCCTTCGTCACCTCGGTCTCCCGGATCATCGACGAGTACGGTCTCGACGGCCTCGACATCGACTTCGAGGGCCACTCCCTCTCGCTGAACACCGGGGACACCGACTTCCGCGCCCCGACCACCCCCGTGATCGTCAATCTGATCTCGGCGGTCAAGACGCTGAAGGCGAGGTACGGCGCCAAGTTCGTGCTCACCATGGCGCCGGAGACCTTCTTCGTCCAGCTCGGCTACCAGTTCTACGGCTCGGGACCCTGGGGCGGCCAGGACCCGCGGGCCGGCTCGTATCTGCCGGTCATCCACGCCCTGCGCGACGACCTCACCCTGCTCCATGTGCAGCACTACAACTCGGGTCCGATCATGGGCCTCGACAACCAGTACCACACGATGGGCAACGCGGACTTCCACATCGCGATGACGGACATGCTGCTCACCGGCTTCCCGGTGGCGGGGAACACCGCGCGGGTCTTCCCGCCGCTCCGGCCCGAACAGCTCGCCATCGGCATGCCCGCGTCCACCCAGGCGGGCAACGGACACACCCCGCCCGGCGAGGTCAACAAGGCTCTCGACTGCCTCACCAAGAGGGTCAACTGCGGCTCCTACCAGACCCACGGCACCTGGCCCGCGCTGCGCGGACTGATGTCCTGGTCGATCAACTGGGACCGCTTCAACCAGTTCGAGTTCTCCCGGAACTTCGACGCCTACCGCTGGAGCTGATCCCCGGGACGCGGCGGGTCAGCCGGTGGACCTGTCGGCGGGCTCGTTGACGGGTTCGTCGGCGGGCTCGTCGGCGGGAACAGCAGCAGGAGCAGCGCGCCGAACAGGCACCAGCTGCCGATGACGTCCAGCGGCCAGTGATAGCCGCGCAGCACCAGACCGATGCCCGTCGCCAGGGTCAGCAGCCCGGCGGCGGGCATCGCCGCTGCCCGGGCCGCGGGCGGCAGCGCGGGGCGCAGCAGCAGGGCCGCGGCGCCGAAGGCGACGAGGGCGGTGGCCGCATGTCCGGAGGGGTAGTAGCCGGTCGCCTCGGTCAGCGGCCCCGGCCGGTCGAGGAGCGCTTTGAGCGGGACGACCAGGGCCGGTACGGCGGCGATCGCGAGGACCGCGTGCAGCATGGCGTACCCCCGCTCTCGGCGCGGTGTCGTGAGCGCGCGGTTGACGGGGTCCGGGCGCCACGCGGTGTACAGCAGGGCCGCGGCCAGCACCGGCAGCGCGATCCCGAGACTGCCGAGGTCGGCGAGGAGTTCGGTGACCGGGCGCGGCCCCCGTCCGGCGACGGCCCGGGAGATCCGCTCGTCCAGCGCGCGCAGCGGTCCGCCCGCCGTGACCTGCCAGGTGACCAGGGCGAAGAGCAGCAGCAGTACGAGGGCGGCGGCGAGCCGCCGGGGCCGGGAGGCGCCCGGCAGTCCGGGGAAGCGCGGCACACGCAGCAGACACAGCAGACGCGGAAAGGCCGGCTGCCTCGGAACAGGGGGGGTAGTTCCGAAACAGCCGGCCGGACCGGGCCGCCGCGCGCCCCGGGGGGTTTGGGGCGAGCGGCCATCCGATCGGTGAGGAGTCCCGGAACCCAGGGCTCCGGTGCCGTGCGCAAAGGCACGCGAGGAACAGTGCTGGGGATGCGCCGTTCCCGGGTCGCCCGCGGAGAACCGCGGGCGGGGTGTTTCTCTCATCCTGCAGAAACCGTACGGCAGTGGTCGGACGGGGGACAGGCGGATCGCGATCCCGCCACAGCTTCTTCACAGGCCCTGACGGTTGCGGTCCGCCGGGGCGCGGCCGTGGCGAAGGCCCTGGCGAGCGGGGCTCGCCAGGGCCTTCAGCCGCTGGTCACGGGGCTGTCCGCCGGACGCCCACGGCACGGGGCCGGGGGCGTCCGGCCCATGACCGGCGGCCGCTTCGGGGCCGGTGGACCGGGAACCGACAGCCGCTTCGGGGCCGGCGGTCCGGGGCCGTCTGCTCAGAGCGCGGCGAACGCCTGCTCCAGAATGTCCAGGCCCTCGTTGAGCAGGTCCTCGCCGATCACCAGCGGCGGCAGGAAGCGCAGCACGTTCCCGTAGGTGCCGCAGGTCAGCACGAGCAGGCCCTCGGCGTGGCAGGCCTTGGCGAGCGCCCCGGCCTCGGCCGCGGCCGGCTCCTTGGTGGCGCGGTCCTTGACCAGCTCGATGGCGATCATGGCGCCGCGGCCCCGGATGTCACCGATGACGTCGTACTTCTCGGCCATCGCCGCGAGGCGGGCCTTCATGACCTCTTCGATGCGCCGGGCCTTGGCGTTGAGGTCCAGTTCCTTCATCGTCTCGATGGAGCCGAGCGCGCCGGCGCAGGCGACCGGGTTGCCGCCGTAGGTGCCGCCGAGGCCGCCCGCGTGCGCGGCGTCCATGATCTCGGCGCGGCCCGTCACGGCGGCCAGCGGCAGACCGCCCGCGATGCCCTTGGCGGTGGTGATCAGGTCCGGGACGATGCCCTCGTCCTCACAGGCGAACCACTGGCCGGTGCGGCAGAAACCGGACTGGATCTCGTCGGCGACGAACACGATCCCGTTGTCCTTGGCGAACTGCGCGATCGCCGGCAGGAAGCCCTTGGCCGGCTCGATGAAACCACCCTCGCCCAGGACCGGCTCGATGATGATCGCGGCGACGTTCTCGGCGCCGATCTGCTTGCTGATCTGGTCGATGGCCTGCGCGGACGCCTCGGCACCGGCGTTCTCGGCACCGGTCGGCCAGCGGTAGCCGTAGGCCACCGGCACCCGGTAGACCTCGGGAGCGAACGGGCCGAAGCCCTGCTTGTACGGCATGTTCTTGGCCGTCAGCGCCATGGTGAGGTTGGTGCGGCCGTGGTAGCCGTGGTCGAAGACGACGACGGCCTGGCGCTTGGTGTAGGAGCGGGCGATCTTCACCGCGTTCTCGACGGCCTCGGCGCCGGAGTTGAACAGCGCGGACTTCTTCGCGTGGTCACCCGGGGTCAGCTCGGCGAGCGCCTCCGCGACCTCCACATAGCCCTCGTACGGCGTCACCATGAAACAGGTGTGGGTGAAGTCGGCCAGCTGGGCGGAGGCCCGGCGTACCACGGCCTCGGCGCTGGCGCCGACACTGGTCACGGCGATGCCGGAGCCGAAGTCGATCAGCCGGTTCCCGTCGACGTCCTCGATGATGCCGCCACCCGCACGGGCCGTGAACACCGGCAGCACGGAGCCCACACCGGCGGCGACCACGGCGGTCCGGCGGGCCTGGAGCTCGACCGACTTCGGGCCGGGGATGGCGGTGACGACGCGGCGCTCCTGCGGAATCGCAGTCATGAGGGGCTCCTGGGGGTGCTCGGGAGTGGGGGTGCTCGGCGGTACTGCTCAGCGGTTCTGCCGGCTCGTGCTGAATCGTTCTGATCGGAATCGTTCGGACTCGTCATGCGCAGGTTAGGGCCGGGGGAGGGGGGTGGGCATGCGCCGTTCGGGAGTGTTGGCGGCGGTCCCCTTGTCCGCGCCGGACATAGCGGCGCCCGGCGGGACGGCGGGACGGCTGAGGGCTTCCGGTACAGGGACGGACACCCGCGCTTCGGACGTCCCCGGACACGCTCCGGGCGTGCGGCGGGTGTCCGGGTGGGGCGGATCGGTGAACTCCCCGCCCCGGGGCACTAGATTGGGCCCGCACGGAGGCGGGCCTGGCTGGTCAGGGGGCAGCGGTTCATGGACAGGGATTCCTCGGGTACCTCGGGTGCTCACGACGCGTACGGAACGCCGGGAGGGTACGGCGCGCACGGAGCGGGTCCACGACCCGCGCCGCTGCCGCCGCCGATGCCCGCGCAGCCCCCCGCACCCGGCCCTGCGGAGGACCGGGCCCGCCCTGCCGTGCCCCCTCCCGCTGCCCCTGCCGTCCCCGCGGTTCCGGGGCACGCCCCCGTCACCCGCCCGGCCGTCGCCGACTGGCTGCGCACCCCCCGCCCCCCGGCGGCCCCCGGCATCTGGCGCCCGGGCCATGTCCCCCGCCCGGACGAGGCCCCCGACCTGGTCCCCGGCCGCCAGCTTCTCAGCGGGGCGCTGATCGCGTTCCTGGTGGGGTGGCTGCTGTGGTCGCTGCTGTGGAACGGGTTCCTGGAGGGGTGGTGGATCTTCATCGACAACTGGTGGCTGCTGCCGTTGAAGTGGCTGACCCCCAATGAATGGACCAGCCCACGGTCCGGGAACTTCGGCGTCTTCGTCGCCCTGACCAACGTCTACTACGGCATCCTGCTGTGCCTCATCTCCGTCGGTATGGGCCGGGTGGGGAACTGGGCCGAGGTCTGGCGCCGCTACGGAGCACCCCTGTGGCCTCTGTTCGTCCTCATTCAGAGCGTGTGGTTCGACCTGCGTGACATCGGCGAGGCATTCTCGCCGCCGCGGTCCTGGCCCGTTTATGCGTCCAACGTTCACTACCTGCTGCTCGCGCTGGCCGTTGTCGCGGTGGTCACCAGGGCCGGGACCTGGCCGGTCGCCCGGCGTCTGCCCCGCCGGGCGGAGGCCGGGCGACCGCCGGCCGCCACCGGGCCGGAATCGGACCCCACCACCTGGCCCGAACTCCGCGCCGCCGGTCTCGGTGACGCCGCCGAGAGCCTGGCCCGGGCGGTCCACGGCGGCACCCTCGGTGATGTCGACTACGCGCGGATCCGCCGCGCCTGGCAGGGGGTGAGCGCCCGTCCCGACCGGCTCGCGGCCTTCACCGGCGCCGTCCGCGACCACGGCCCCGCCGCCTGCGCACACCCCTCCGGCGTCCGGGACCTCCCGGTCCGCAGCGCCCTGCACGACCTCGCCACCGGGCAGGTGCGGATCGGCACGGCGGTCGACAACGAACGCAATCCCTACGCCCGCCGGACCACCGGCGTCGCCCTCGACCCCGCCCTCCTCGGCACCTCCCTGCTCGCCGTCGGCCCCTCCGGCTCCGGCAAGAGCGTCCGGCTGATGCGGCCGGTCGTCGAGTCGCTCTGTCTGCACGCCCTCGCCAACCGCGCGGCCGTCGTCGCCGTCACCGCGTACGGCTCCGGGCTCGCCCCGGACGACGCCTTCGACCTGGTGATCGCCGTGGGCCGCCCCGGGGCGACCCACGACCTCGACCTGTACGGCGGCTCCGACGACCCCGACGAGGCGGCCCGTACCCTCGCCGAAGCACTCGTGGGCGACCTCGCCGCCACCCTCCCCGGCGGTGACGGCAGGCGGGCCGCGACCGCGCTGGCCCAGCTGATCGGCCCGTACCGCAGTGTCCACGGCCGCTTCCCGGCCGTCCCGGAGCTCCGGGAGCTGCTGAGCGGCTCACCCGCCGCGTCCGGCGCCCTGCGCACGGCCCTGGAGGCGCGGGGCGGCCCAGAGGCCGCTGCCCAGCTGCGGGAGCTGGACGCCCGGGAGCGGCAGTCGGCGCGCGCCGACGACATCGGCGTGCTCCTCGCCGAGCGGATCGCGTTCCTGGACCGGCCCGCGTTCGCCGGTTCCTTCCGTACCGACGGCAGCGGACGCCAGTTCTCGCTGCGCGCCGTCGAGCATCCGCTGCGGGTCCGGATCGACCTGCCCGAGCGCGGCCACGCCGAAGCGTCCCGGATCGTGGCCCGGCTGGTGCTCGCCCAGTTCACGGAGGCTGCCCCGGCCCGGTCCGACCGGTCCCTGTTCGCCGCGCTGGTCCTGGACGACGCCGCGTACACCGTCACCGCGGACTCCGTCCGGGCCGTCCAGCGGCTGCGCTCCGCCAACGCGGGGGTCGTGCTCGCGCTGCGCACCCTGGAGGACGTCCCGGAGCCGCTGCGCGGGCCGCTGCTCGGCGCGGTGGGCTGCCGGATGGCGTTCTCGGGGCTCGCGCCGTGGGACGGCAACCGGTTCGCCGAGGCCTGGGGCACCGAGTGGGTACAGACCCGGGACGTCACCAACCGGCAGATCATCTCCGACGAGCCGCTGACCAAGGCCCTGCACATGATGCGCCGCCTGGTCACCGGGCGGGCGGCGACCGCGGAGGCGGTCACCGTCCGCGAGGTGGAGCGGGCCCGCTGGTCCGCCTCCGATCTGGCGCACCAGGTTCCCGCCGGGCATGCGGTGCTCTCGCTGACGACGGTCGGGGGCGACCATACGCCGCCGCTGCTGGTGGATCTCCGGACCTGATCCGCCGCGGCATCACGGCAGGCGGCCCCCGGACGCCGCCTGCCCACCACCGCCCGGTCGACCCGTCCCGGGCTGCCGTACTGCTACGACCTGGCAGAATCGGAGCAGGCCGTTCATACGCGACGGCGCAATGCCTGTTGCCTCTCCCGCGCGCCGCCGTATCCCGTCCGGCGCCCCCTCCCCGAAGGGCCCACGGTCCCATGCCCCTCACGCTCGCCGCGCTGGTCCAGCACTCCGCGCTCAAGCTCACCGTCCGGGCGGGCGAGGACGAGCTGGACCGGGAGGTGCGGTGGGCGCACGTCAGCGAGCTGGCCGATCCCGTGCCGTATCTGGAGGGCGGGGAGCTGCTGCTCGTCACCGCGATCAGGCTCGACGTGCACGACCCCGAAGCCATGCGGCGCTATGTCCGCCGGCTGACGGAAGCCGGGGTCGTCGGGCTCGGATTCGCCGTCGGCGTCCACCACGACGCCGTACCGGACGCGCTGCTGGAAGCGGCGAGGGAAGCGGACTTTCCGCTGCTCGAAGTGCCCCGGAAGACACCGTTCCTCGCCATCGGCAAGGTGGTCTCGGCAGCCATCGCGGCCGATCAGTACCGTGCGGTGACCGCGGGCTTTGCGGCCCAGCGGGAGCTGACCCGCGCCGCGCTCGCGGGCGGCCCCGGTGCGGTCCTCGCCCGGCTCGCCGGCTACGTCGACGGCTGGGCGGCGCTCTACGACACCTCCGGCGCCGTCGTCGCCGCCGCACCCGACTGGGCGGCCCGGCGGGCGGCCCTGCACTCCGCCGACGCCGAACGGCTCCGGGAGCGGCCCGCGCCCGCCAGCGTCGTCGTCGCCGACACCGGCACCGGGAACGACCGCGTCGAACTCCAGTCCCTGGGCACCGGACGCCGGGTCCGCGGTGTGCTGGCGGTGGGGACCGGCGCACCCCTCGGTACGGCCGAGCGGTACGCCGTCCATGCCGCCATCGCCCTGCTCACCCTCGCCACCGAACGGACCCGCTCCCTCCGGCACGCCGAGCGGCGGATCGGCGCTGCCGTGCTGCGGATGCTGCTGGCCGGGCACCCGGACGACGCCCGCTCGGTCGCCGGAGACCTGTACGACACCCTCCTCGACGCCCCCTTCCGGGTGCTCGTCGCCGAACCCGCCGACCCCGCGGCGCCGGACGCCGACGAGGTCCTCGGGAATCTGGCCGAGTCGCTGGAGTCCGCCGCATCGCGGGCGGGCGAGCCCGTCATCGCCGTACGGGAACCGGCCGGCCGGCTGGTGGTGCTGGCCGCCGACGGGGGAGCGGCCCTGGAGTCCTGCGCTGGTACGCACCCGGACCAGCCCGCGCAGCCCGCGCAGGCCGGGGTATCCCCCGGCGACGGTGGAGAGCCGCCGCTGCACCTCGGGCTCTCCGCCGCCACCCCGGCCGGTCCGGGCCCCGCCGCCGCGCCCGCCGCCCTCCGCCAGGCCGAACAGGCGCTGTCCGTCGCCCGGCGCCGGGGCCTGGCCGTCGTCGAACACGGCGAACTGGTCGCGGGCTCCGTCCTGCCCCTCCTCGCGGACGATGCGGTACGGGCCTTCGCCGACGGGCTGCTGCGGCCCCTGTACGAGCACGATGCCACCGGCCGCGGCGATCTCGTGGCGTCCCTGAGGGCCTGGCTCTCCCGCCACGGACAGTGGGACGCGGCGGCGGCGGACCTCGGAGTGCACCGCCATACGCTCCGCTACCGGATGCGGCGCGTGGAGGAGATCCTCGGCCGCTCCCTGGACGATCCCGACGTCCGGATGGAGCTCTGGCTCGCCCTGAAGACAACGGAACCCCCGCCCCGCGCCTGACCCGGCCTCCCGGCGCCCCGGTCCCCAACGGCCCTGGTGTACGAAAGCGCCGCGCCGCCCCCTGACCAGCCCCGCAGCCGCCCCCGCGCCCCAGCCGGTGCCGCATGCCCCTCATCCCCCGGTTTCTGCCCGATGACGGGCAGAACTCTTGGCAGCAACACCTGTCAGTACCTAAAGTCCTCGTCGTTGCTGACGTTCGGTCCGCTCGGGACCGCTCCGTCGCCCTCCCCTCCGTTCCCGGACGCCCGGCCGCCCCGGACGCGTCCGAGCGCCCCGTGAAGGACCTCGATGACCCGACCCGCCCCCGCCGCGAGCCTGCCCGCCGCCGGTACCGAACCGGCCCTCCCCGCAGGCACCGACTCCACGGGCACCGCCCCCACCGGACGCCGGATCACCGGCGCCGTCTGGGGCGCCCTCGCCATCGTTTACGTCGTCTGGGGCTCGACCTACCTCGGCATAGCCATCACCGTCGAGACCCTGCCGCCGTTCCTCTCGGCCGGAGCCCGGTTCGCGCTCGCCGGAGTGCTCCTCGGAGCGATCGTCGCCTGGCGGCAGGGCCCCGCCGCCCTCAAGGTCACCCGGGCGCAGCTCGGCTCCGCCGTACTCGTCGGACTGCTGCTCCTGCTCGGCGGCAACAGCCTCGTCGTCCTCGCCGAGACCGCCATCCCCTCCGGGCTCGCCGCGCTCCTCGTCGCCATCGTGCCCGCCTGGGTCGTCGTGCTCCGCCGCGCCTCCGGCGAGCGGCCGGGCGGCCGGGCGTACGCCGGTGTCGCCATCGGCCTCGCCGGGCTCGCGGTCCTCACCCTGCCCGGACTCAGCGGCGACGTCCGCCTCTGGGGCGTACTGATCGTGATCGCGGCCACCGTGAGCTGGTCCGTGGGCTCCTTCTTCTCCTCCCGGATACCGATGCCGGGCAACCCCTTCACCGCCAGCGCGTACGAGATGGTCGCGGGCGGCATCGGCTGCGCCCTGGTGGGGCTCGGCCGCGGCGAGCACGTCGGCTTCTCGGTCGACGAGGTCTCCACCCGTTCCTGGCTGGCCCTCGCCTACCTGGTGCTCTTCGGCTCGCTGGTGGCGTTCACCGCCTACGCCTGGCTGCTGCACTCCGCGCCGCTGTCGCTGGTCGCCACCTATGCGTACGTCAACCCGGTCGTCGCGGTCTTCCTCGGCGCCGTGTTCCTCAGTGAGCCCGTCACCTGGCCGATCCTCCTCGGCGGCGGGATCGTGGTCGCCGCGGTCTGTCTGATCGTGAGCACCGAACGCCGCCGCTGAACCGCGCCCCGGCCCCCGGCCCGGAGATCCCGCCCGGAGCCCCGCGTCGCCCCGTACCTCCATGGCTACACCAAAGCGTCGGGTCCCGGGGCCCGACCACTCCACCCCGGACAAACGACCCCGCGGCCTCCCGCACCTACCGTGGGACCGCACACCCCCAACTCCTACCTCGGAAGGGCCGGGACATGACCTCCACCCACGCCTTCTGGCTCGCCGGCCGCCAGGCCACCGGTGAGACCTCGTTCGACGTCACCAACTCGTGGGACGGACGGCTCGTCGGCACGGTCTCCGTACCGACCGAGGAGCAGGTCGAGGAGGCCGTCGCCGCCGCCTACGCCGTACGGGACGAATTCGCCGCGACCCCCGCCCATGTCCGGGCCGCCGCCCTCGACCACGTCTCGCGCCGGCTCGCCGAGCGCACCGAGGAGATCGCGCAGCTCATCTCCGCCGAGAACGGCAAGCCCATCAAGTGGGCCCGCGGCGAGGTCGGCCGCGCCGTGTCCGTGTTCCGGTTCGCCGCCGAGGAGGCCCGCCGCTTCAACGGCGGCGACGCCCAGCGGCTGGACACCGACGCCGGAGGCACGGGCCGGCTCGCGCTCACCCGCCGGGTGCCGCGCGGCGTCGTCCTCGGCATCGCGCCGTTCAACTTCCCGCTGAACCTCAGCGCCCACAAGGTCGCCCCGGCCATCGCCGTCGGCGCGCCGATCATCCTCAAGCCCGCCCCGGCGACCCCGATCTCCTCGCTGGTCCTGGGCGAGCTGCTGGCCGAGACCGACCTCCCGGCCGGTTCCTGGTCCGTGCTGACCGTCCCCAACGAGCGGATGCCCGCCCTGGTCCAGGACGAGCGGCTGCCCGTGATCTCCTTCACCGGCTCCGGCCCCGTCGGGTACGCGATCATGGACTCGGTGCCGCGTAAGCACACCACCCTGGAGCTGGGCGGCAACGGCGCCGCCGTCGTCCTCGCCGACTGGTCATCCGAGGCCGATCTGGACTGGGCCGCGAGCCGGATCGCGACCTTCTCCAACTACCAGGGCGGCCAGTCCTGCATCTCCGTCCAGCGGGTGATCGCCGACGCCTCCGTCTACGACCGGCTGCTGCCGAAGATCGTCGCGGCCGTCGAGGCCCAGGTCACCGGCGACCCGTCGGACGCCGCCACCGATGTCGGCCCGCTGGTCAGCGAGGACGCCGCCCGCCGGGTGGAGTCCTGGGTCGACGAGGCCGTCGCCGCGGGCGCCGCCCTGCTGGCGGGCGGCAAGCGCGACGGCGCCACCTATGCGCCGACCGTGCTCGCCGACGTCCCGGCCGGGACCACGATCTCCTGCGAGGAGGTCTTCGGCCCGGTGCTCACCGTCACCCGGGTGGACGGCGAGGAAGCCGCCTTCGCGGCCGTCAACGACTCCAAGTACGGTCTGCAGGCGGGCGTCTTCACCCACGACGTCCGGACCGCGTTCCGCGCCCACCGCGCCCTGGAGGTCGGCGGCGTGATCGTCGGCGACGTACCCTCCTACCGTGCGGACCAGATGCCGTACGGCGGCGCCAAGCAGTCCGGCGTCGGCCGTGAGGGCGTCGCGTACGCCATGGACGACTACACCTACGAGCGGGTGCTGGTCCTCACGGGCCTGGCCCTCTGAGACCCGCTCCCTTCAGGCCCGGCGGCCGGAGCCCTGCTGTGCGGGGGCTCCGGCCGCCGTGTTTCCGCTGTGTTCTGCGGGTTCCGTCCCCCGCGCGCCGGGACCGCCCGGGAAGCCGTCCCCCGACCGGATCCGGCGGGATGGTGCACCCGCCGGGGATCGGGTAGGACGAAAGGTGTACGAGGGAGTACGAGGCAGTAGCACCGGCCGGTAGCGAGCCCGCGCCCGCCCGGCCGCACCCGACGACGCCCGCACCACGACACCGCGGCGAGGTGGACCTCATGACCGCACCACTGGAGAAGGACCGGCCCCCCAGGGTCACCGAGCGGGAGGCCCGGCAGGTCGCCGAGGCCGCCCGCGAACAGGACTGGCGCAAGCCGAGCTTTGCCAAGGAGCTGTTCCTCGGACGGTTCCGGCTCGACCTGATCCACCCGCACCCCCTCCCCGCGGGCGAGGACGTCCGGCGCGGCGAGGAGTTCCTCTCCAGACTCCGCGCCTTCTGCGAATCCTCGGTCGACGGCGCGCGGATCGAACGGGAGGACCGGATCCCCGACGAGGTCATCGACGGGCTGCGGGAGCTCGGCGCGCTCGGCATGAAGATCGACCCCAAGTACGGGGGCCTCGGCCTCACCCAGGTCTACTACAACAAGGCGCTCGCCCTCGTCGGCTCCGCCAGCCCCGCGATCGGCGCCCTGCTCTCCGCGCACCAGTCCATCGGCGTACCGCAGCCGCTGAAGCTCTTCGGCACCCAGGAGCAGAAGGACGCCTTCCTGCCCCGGCTGGCCCGCCACGACATCTCCGCCTTCCTGCTCACCGAGCCGGACGTGGGCTCCGACCCGGCCCGGCTGGCCACCACGGCCCTGCCGGACGGCGATGCGTACGTCCTCGACGGAGTGAAGCTGTGGACGACCAACGGCGTCGTCGCCGACCTCCTGGTGGTGATGGCCCGGGTGCCGAAGTCGGACGACCACCCCGGCGGGATCACCGCCTTCGTCGTCGAGGCGAACAGCGAAGGCATCACCGTCGAGAACCGCAACTCCTTCATGGGGCTGCGCGGTCTGGAGAACGGCGTCACCCGCTTCCACCGGGTCCGGGTCCCGGCGGCCAACCGGATCGGTCCCGAAGGGGCGGGCCTGAAGATCGCCCTCACCACCCTCAACACCGGCCGGCTCTCCTTGCCCGCGATGTGCGTCGGCGCAGGGAAGTGGTGTCTGAAGATCGCCCGCGAATGGTCGGCCGTCCGCGAGCAGTGGGGCCGGCCGGTCGCCCGCCACGAGGCCGTCGGCGCGAAGATCTCCTTCATCGCCGCCACCACCTTCGCCCTCGAAGCCGTCGTCGACCTCGCCTCCCAGCTGGCCGACGAGGACCGCAACGACATCCGTATCGAAGCCGCGCTCGCCAAGCTGTACGGCTCCGAAATGGCCTGCCTGATGGCCGACGAACTGGTCCAGATCCGCGGTGGCCGGGGCTTCGAGACCGCAGAGTCGCTGGCCGCCCGCGGCGAACGGGCCGTCGCCGCCGAACAGCTCCTGCGCGATCTGCGGATCAACCGCATCTTCGAGGGCTCCACCGAGATCATGCACCTGCTGATCGCCCGCGAGGCCGTCGACGCCCATCTCAAGGTCGCGGGCGGGCTCATCGACCCGGACACATCCCTGGGCGACAAGGCGAAGGCGGGCGCCCAGGCGGGGGCGTTCTACGCCCGCTGGCTGCCGCAGCTCGTCACCGGGCCCGGGCGGCTCCCCACCTCGTACCAGGAATTCCACCCCGACGGCCATCCCGACCTGGGCACCCATCTGCGGTACGCCGAACGCGCCTCGCGCCGGCTCGCCCGCGCCACCTTCCTCGGCATGGCCCGCTGGCAGGGCCGGATGGAGACCAAACAGGGCTTCCTCGGCCGGATCGTCGACATCGGCGCCGAGCTGTTCGCGATGAGCGCCGCCTGTGTCCGCGCGGAGCTGCTGCGCGGCGGCGGGGCCGGCCACGGCCGGGAGGCGTACCAGCTGGCCGACGCGTTCTGCCGGCAGTCCAGGCTGCGGGTGGAGGAGCTGTTCGGACGGCTCTGGAAGAACACCGACGACATCGACCGCAAGGTTGTCGGCAAGGTGCTGGCCGGTGCGTACACCTGGCTGGAGGAGGGCGTGATCGACCCCAGCGGGGACGCCCCGTGGATCGCCGACGCCACCCCCGGCCCCTCCCGCCGCGAAAACGTCCACCGCCCGATCCCCTGACGTCGGCGTCCGCCGCCCGGCGGGGCACAGCAGAGGGCCGGGGGCCGATCCGGCCCTCAGCCCTCAGCCCTCAGCCCTCGGCCCTCAGCCCCCGGGGCGGCCGGGTGTCCGGTTCCGGACTGCTCCCGCACACGAATCCGCGTCCGGCCCCCCGCCGGTACGGGACGCGGATCCCCGCCCGGGCGGCACAGGCAGCCGAACCCGCGCCCTGCGGGTGGGCGTACGGCCCCGGAAACCGGTTACCCGGGAAGCCGGCCTTCCGCCCCGGGCGGCCATGAGCGGTAGCCGCGGGTTCCCGACCCATCGCGTCGAACGGGTGCGGTACCGGCCGCAGGAGGCGCTCTGCACGCGGCTGTACGGCCCCCGGAAACCGGCCTCCGGGGCCGAATCCGCTCGCCCGGCCGCCCCGCCGCGCCGCCGACCGACCCGCGCTGGTCCCCGTCGGCGGTATTGCGGACACAATGGGGGCATGAGCGACAGCCCATCCCCCCTCGCCGATCCGCACACCGTCTTCGCGCCCGACCCGGGCACCGGTCCGCGGGACCTCGTCGTCCTCGGCTCGACCGGCTCCATCGGCACGCAGGCCATCGACCTCGTGCTGCGCAACCCGGACCGGTTCCGGGTGACCGCGCTCTCCGCGGCGGGCGGCCGGGTCGGTCTCCTCGCCGAGCAGGCCAGGACGCTGCGGGTGGCGGCCGTCGCGGTGGCCCGGGAGGACGCCGTACCGGCCCTGCGCGAGGCACTGTCCGCCGAATACGGCAGCGAGCCGCAGCCCGAGATCCTCGCCGGGCCCGCCGCCGCCGCCGAACTGGCCGCCACCGACTGCCACACCGTGCTCAACGGCATCACGGGCTCCATCGGCCTGGCCCCGACGCTCGCCGCGCTGAAGGCCGGGCGCACCCTCGCCCTCGCCAACAAGGAGTCCCTGATCGTCGGCGGGCCGCTGGTCAAGGAGCTGGCCCGGCCCGGTCAGATCATCCCCGTGGACTCCGAGCACGCCGCGCTCTTCCAGGCGCTGGCCGCCGGCACCCGCGCCGATGTGCGCAAGCTGGTGGTCACCGCGTCCGGCGGCCCCTTCCGCGGCCGTACCCGCGCGGAGCTCGCCGCCGTCACCCCCGCCGACGCCCTGGCGCACCCCACCTGGGCGATGGGCCCGGTGATCACGGTCAACAGCGCCACCCTGGTCAACAAGGGCCTCGAAGTCATCGAGGCACATCTGCTGTACGACATCCCCTTCGACCGTATCGAGGTCGTCGTCCACCCCCAGTCGTACGTCCACTCCATGGTGGAGTTCAGCGACGGCTCCACCCTCGCCCAGGCCACCCCGCCCGATATGCGCGGCCCCATCGCCATCGGCGTCGGCTGGCCCGAGCGGATCCCGGACGCCGCCCCCGCCTTCGACTGGACCAAGGCCTCCACCTGGGAGTTCTTCCCGCTGGACACCGAGGCCTTCCCCTCCGTCGGACTCGCCCGCCACGTCGGCGAACTCGGCGGTACCGCCCCCGCCGTGTTCAACGCCGCCAACGAGGAGTGCGTGGACGCGTTCCTCGCCGGAAAGCTGCCGTTCAACGGAATCATGGATACGGTCACGGAGGTCGTCACCGAACACGGGGTGCCCGCGAGGGGAACCCGGCTGACGGTCGAAGACGTCCTGGAGGCGGAGGACCGGGCCCGCGCCCGGGCCCGGGAACTGGCGGCGAAAGCCACGGCGGAGGCGCGCGCATGACGATGTTGTTGACGGTGCTCGGCATCGCGATGTTCGCGATCGGGCTGTTGTTCTCCATCGCCTGGCACGAACTGGGCCATCTGTCGACGGCCAAGCTGTTCGGCATCCGGGTACCGCAGTACATGGTCGGTTTCGGGCCGACCCTGTGGTCCCGGAAGAAGGGCGAGACGGAGTACGGCATCAAGGCCGTCCCCCTCGGCGGCTACATCCGCATGATCGGCATGTTCCCGCCGGGCGCCGACGGACGGGTCGAGGCCCGCTCCACCTCCCCGTGGCGCGGCATGATCGAAGACGCCAGGACCGCCGCGTACGAGGAACTGGAACCCGGCGACGAGAACCGGCTCTTCTACACGCGCAGGCCGTGGAAGCGCGTGATCGTGATGTTCGCCGGGCCCTTTATGAACCTGGTGCTCGCCGTCGCGATCTTCCTCGGCGTCTCGATGACCTTCGGCTTCTCCACCCAGACCACCGAGGTCGCCGGGGTGCAGCAGTGCGTGATCTCGCAGAGCGCCGACCGCGACACCTGCGCCGCGGGCGATCCCGTCTCGCCCGCCCGGGCCGCCGGACTGCAGACCGGCGACAGGATCACCGCGTTCAACGGCACACCGGTGAAGGACTGGGCCACCCTCTCCGACCGGATCCGCGACACCATCGGCCCGGCCACCATCACCGTCGAGCGCGGCGGACAGGAAGTCGTCCTGAACGCGACCCTCCGCGAGAACATGGTGGCCAAGAAGGACTCCGACGGCGAGGTCGTCCCCGGCGAGTACGTACCGGCCGGCTATCTGGGCTTCGCCGCCAAGACCGAGATCCTCCCGCTCTCCCTGGGCGCCTCCGTCGACCGCATGGGCGACATGCTCCAGAACGGCGTCGAGTCGATCATCGCGCTCCCCGCCAAGGTCCCCGACCTGTGGAACGCCGCCTTCGCCGACGCCGAGCGCAAGGACGACTCCCCGGTCGGCGTGGTCGGCGCGGCCCGGATCAGCGGCGAGGTGATGACCCTCGACGCACCCGCGCAGAACCTCTTCGCGATGTTCCTGATGCTGCTCGCGGGCTTCAACCTCTCCCTCTTCCTCTTCAATATGCTGCCGCTGCTGCCGCTGGACGGCGGCCATATCGCGGGGGCGCTCTGGGAGTCCGTACGGCGCCGGATCGCCCGGCTCTTCCGGCGGCCCGACCCCGGCCCGTTCGACGTGGCCAAGCTGATGCCGGTCGCCTATGTCGTCGCGGGCATCTTCATCTGCTTCACCCTGCTGGTTCTGGTCGCCGATATCGTCAATCCGGTCAAAATCACCTGATCGGCGGTTGACCTAGGGAAACCGGCTACGGCGGCCGAGCGCACACACGCTCGGCCGCCGTCACCTTCGGGCGGTTCGGGCGCGCGATGTGCTCGCGTCAACCCCGGTGCCGTAACCTCGATGGCCTGAGCCCGCCGTTCTTCGGGGCCACGTCCACACCATGGGGTAGCACTGCTGATGACCGCGATTTCTCTCGGTATGCCTTCCGTTCCGACCAAGCTCGCGGACCGCCGCGTGAGCCGGAAGATCCAGGTCGGATCAGTCGCCGTCGGCGGGGACGCGCCCGTCTCGGTCCAGTCCATGACCACCACCAGGACCTCCGACATCGGCGCCACCCTCCAGCAGATCGCCGAGCTGACCGCGTCCGGCTGCCAGATCGTCCGGGTCGCCTGTCCGACCCAGGACGACGCCGACGCCCTCGCCGTGATCGCCCGCAAGTCCCAGATCCCGGTGATCGCCGACATCCACTTCCAGCCGAAGTACGTCTTCGCCGCGATCGACGCCGGCTGCGCGGCGGTCCGGGTCAACCCCGGCAACATCAAGCAGTTCGACGACCAGGTCAAGGAGATCGCCAAGGCCGCGGGCGAGGCGGGCACCCCGATCCGGATCGGCGTCAACGCCGGCTCCCTGGACCGCCGTCTGCTCCAGAAGTACGGCAAGGCCACCCCGGAGGCGCTGGTCGAGTCCGCGCTCTGGGAGGCGTCCCTCTTCGAAGAGCACGGCTTCCGCGACATCAAGATCTCCGTCAAGCACAACGACCCCGTCGTGATGGTCAACGCCTACCGGCAGCTGGCCGCCCAGTGCGACTACCCGCTCCACCTCGGCGTCACCGAGGCCGGTCCGGCGTTCCAGGGCACCATCAAGTCCGCGGTGGCGTTCGGCGCGCTCCTCAGCGAGGGCATCGGCGACACCATCCGGGTCTCCCTCTCCGCCCCGCCCGCGGAGGAGGTCAAGGTCGGCATCCAGATCCTCGAATCGCTCAATCTGCGCCAGCGGCGTCTGGAGATCGTCTCCTGCCCCTCCTGCGGCCGCGCCCAGGTCGACGTCTACAAGCTCGCCGACGAGGTCACCGCCGGTCTGGAGGGCATGGAGGTCCCGCTGCGGGTCGCCGTCATGGGCTGTGTCGTCAACGGCCCGGGCGAGGCGCGCGAGGCCGACCTCGGCGTCGCCTCCGGCAACGGCAAGGGCCAGATCTTCGTCAAGGGCGAGGTCATCAAGACCGTCCCCGAGTCGAAGATCGTCGAGACCCTGATCGAAGAGGCGATGAAGATCGCGGAGCAGATGGAGAAGGACGGCGTCGCCTCGGGCGAACCGACGGTCGCCATCGGCGCCTGACCCCCTGCGGGGGGAGCATCGCAGGGCCCCGGCCCCTGAGCCCGGGTTTCTCCGCCCGGGAGGCGGCCGCCGTGGCGGTACCTGCCACGGCGGTGGCCGTACGCGGCCGGGCCCTCTCACGGGTCTCCCGGGCTCCAGCCGTTCCGAGTCCGGTGCGGCCGGCCCCGGGCACGGCCGAACGGACCGCCCCGGGCCCGCCGCGCGGCACCGCCGGGCTCGATGCCGCTGTTTCCGGGCGCCGCGACCGCCCCTCCGGTACCGCCCGGAAACGGCTCCACGGGGCGGACGCGGACCGGGGCACGGTCGCTTTGCGGCCCCGCGGGGCTCGTGCCGGGACAGCCGGACGGGTCGGAGCCCGGGTCGCCTGGCGGTCGGCAGCACCCGGCGCCGCCGGTTCGGGGTCGGGGACGCCCCGGGACCGCCCGGACCGCCGTCCGGTGTGGGCTCCACGGAGCGGAGCCCCCCCGGCGGACGCAACCCCGGGCGCGGGACCGTCGCGGGATTCCGGAGTCGCCCCGGAGACGGGGTATCCCGGAACCGCAGGGCCCGGGAGCCGGTGTCGCCGGGCTGCTCCGGCGGCGACCAGGAGCCTTCAGACCCCGGCGCTGGTGCCTCGCCCGCCGGGGCTCGGCACCGGGACAGCCGGTCGGCTCGGGGCACGATCGCCTGGCGGCCTCGCAGGGCTCGGCACCGGGACAGCCGGTCGGGTCGGGGCACGGTCGCTTTGCGGCCCCGCGGGGCTCGGGACGTGGGACAGCCGGTCGGGTCGGGGTACGGCCGTCTTGCGGCCTTGCGGGGCTCGGGAGGCGGGACAGCCGGTGGGCTCGGGGCATGGCCGTCTTGCGGCCCCGCAGGGCGCGGCACCGGACAACCGGACAGGCCGGAGCTCTGGTCGCCCCGCCGCCCGCAGGGCTCGGCACCGCCGGTTCCGGGTGCCGGGACCGCCCCCCGAAGCGCCCGGACCGCCGTCCGGTGACGGCCCACGGAGCGGAGCCACCCCCCCCGGCGGACGCCGACCGGCCCCGAGCACGACCGGATTCCCCGTGCCGCCGACAACCGGAAACCCGCGGCCGCACGGGGCGCGGAGAGCATCCCCGTACCGCCCCCGCCGCCGGAACTCCCGCGTCCCGTACCGCCCGCATCCGCGACCGCGGACCGGTGTTCGTGCGCTCGGCACCCGCGGCACCCGGCGGGTACAGTGCGGAGATCAGCAGACCGTACGGTGAGGCCCCTTCGTGTTGACGCAGACCACCACCCGGGTCCTCGAACCCAGCGACCTCGGCGCCGCGCTCGCCGTGCTGGAGAGCGAGCCCGTGGAGAATGCTTTTGTCACCTCACGGGTCCAGGTCGCCGGGCTCGACCCCTGGCGCCTCGGCGGCGAGATGTGGGGCTGGTACACCGAAGGACGGCTCCGCTCCCTCTGCTACTCCGGCGCCAACCTCGTCCCCGTCTGCGCCACCCCCGAGGCCGTGCGCGCCTTCGCCGACCGGGCCCGCCGCACCGGCCGCCGCTGCTCCTCCATCGTCGGCCCGGCCGGGCCGACCGCCCAGCTCTGGCGGCTCCTCGAACCCCACTGGGGCCCCGCCCGCGATATCCGCGCCCGTCAGCCGCTGATGGTGACCGAGACGACCGCGCCCGATATCGAACCCGATCCGCACGTCCGCCGCATCCGCAAGGACGAGATGGAGGTGATCATGCCCGCGTGCGTGGCCATGTTCACCGAGGAGGTCGGAGTCTCCCCGATGGCGGGCGACGGCGGCCTCCTCTACCAGGCCCGGGTCGCCGAGCTCGTCGGCTCCGGCCGCTCCTTCGCCCGCATCGACGGCGGCCGGGTCGTCTTCAAGGCCGAGATCGGCGCGGCCACCACCCAGGCCTGCCAGATCCAAGGCGTCTGGGTCGACCCCGAGTACCGCGGACGCGGGCTCTCCGAGACCGGGATGGCCGCCGTACTGCGATACGCCCTCGCCGATGTCGCCCCCGTCGTCAGCCTGTACGTCAACGACTACAACACCCCGGCCAGGGCCGCCTACCGGAGGGTCGGCTTCCGAGAGGTCGGCGCGTTCATGAGCATCCTCTTCTGAGCCCCGGTCCGGCCCGCTCCCGGCCCTCCCGCGCCACCCGCGGCACGGAAACCGCAGCCCGTCGCACCGGCCCGGGCCAGTAGGGTGCGCGCATGGCATCCGACCTCGGGGGCGTCCCCCACCTCCCCGCCGCCACCATCGAGCCGGTCGACCTCGCGGCCCGGCTCGACGAGGCCCTGATGGTGCAGGCACTCGCCTTCGGACTGACCCATGCCGAGGTCGAGGTCCGCCGCCCCATCGTCCAGCGCCATCTGCACCAGCCGGGCGCCCGCGCCCTCGCCGCCCTCACCGACACCGGACGGCTCGTCGGCTTCGTGTACGGAATGCCCAACAGCCGCGCCCACTGGTGGTCCACCGTGGTGGAGCCGTACCTCCGCACCACCGGCAGCGAACCCTGGCTGGACGACTCGTTCGTCATCACCGAACTGCACGTCCACCCCCGCTTTCAGGGGCGGGGCCTGGGGCGCGGTCTGATCACCGCCATCACCGACGGCGCCGCCCAACCCCGCTCCATCCTGTCCGCCATCGACACCGAATCCCCGGCCCGCGCCCTCTACCGGAGCCTCGGCTACCGGGATCTCGCGCGCCGCGTCCACTTCCCGAGCGCACCCCGCCCGTACGCCGTGATGGGCGCCCCGCTGCCGCTGTCGCGCGGCAACTGATTTCCGCCTGCCCCCGCCGCCCGGCTAACCTCCTGCCCATCACCTTCTTCAGGTCGTTCACGCAGGAGATTCCCATGGCAGCCCAGGTCCAGCGCATGTCCCGTCTGATGGTCAAGACACTGCGCGACGACCCGGCAGACGCGGAGACCCTCAGTCACAAGCTCCTGGTCCGCGCCGGGTACGTCCGGCGCAACGCGGCCGGCATCTGGTCCTGGCTGCCGCTGGGCAAGGCCGTCCTCGACAACATCACCCGGGTCGTCCGCGAGGAGATGGACGCCGCGGGCGCCCAGGAAGTGTCGCTCCCCGCGCTGCTGCCGAAGGAGCCCTACGAGGCCAGCGGCCGCTGGGACGAGTACGGCGCCGAGCTGTTCCGGCTCAAGGACCGCAAGGGCGCCGACTACCTCCTCGGCCCCACCCACGAGGAGATCTTCACCCTGCTGGTGAAGGACCAGTGCTCGTCCTACAAGGACCTGCCGGTCGTCCTCTACCAGATCCAGACGAAGTACCGCGACGAGGCGCGGCCCCGTTCGGGCATCCTGCGCAGCCGCGAGTTCCTGATGAAGGACTCGTACTCCTTCGACACCACCGACGAGGGCCTGGCCGAGTCCTACGCGCTCCACCGCGAGGCGTACATCAAGATCTTCCGGCGGCTCGGGCTCGACCACCGCATCGTCTCCGCCGTCTCCGGCGCGATGGGCGGCTCGGCGTCCGAGGAGTTCCTGGCGCCCGCCGCGGCCGGCGAGGACACCTTCGTGCACTGCACCTCCTGCGACTACGCCGCCAACACGGAAGCCGTCACCTTCACCGTGCCCGCCGCCGAGACGGCGGAGCACCCGGCCGTCGAGCGGCTGGACACCCCGGACACCCCCACCATCGAAACCCTCGCGGCCCACCTCGGGGTGCCCGCCTCGGCGACCCTGAAGAACCTCCTCGTCAAGGTCGACGGCGAGATCGTCGCCGTCGGCGTCCCCGGGGACCGCGAGGTCGACCTCGGCAAGCTCGCCGAGCACCTCGCCCCCGCCGAGGTCGAACTGGTCACCGCCGACGACTTCACCGGCCGCCCCGACCTGGTCCGCGGCTACGTCGGCCCCCAGGGCCTCGACAAGGTCCGCTACCTGGCCGACCCGCGCATCGCCGCCGGTACGGCGTGGATCACCGGCGCCAACGAGGAGGGCTTCCACGCCCGCAACGTCGTCGCCGGCCGCGACTTCGAGGTCGACGAGTACCTGGACGTGGTCGTCGTCGAGGAGGGCGACCCCTGCCCCAAGTGCGGCCACGGCCTCAAGCTGGACCGCGCCATCGAGATCGGCCACATCTTCCAGCTGGGCCGCAAGTACGCGGACGCCTTCCAGCTCGACGTCCTCGGCCGGAACGGCAAGCCCGAGCGGGTGACGATGGGCTCGTACGGCATCGGGGTCTCCCGTGCCGTCGCCGCACTCGCCGAGCAGACCGCCGACGAGCAGGGCCTGTGCTGGCCCGCGGAGATCGCCCCCGCGGACGTCCACGTGGTCGCCGCGGGCAAGGCCGCCCAGACCGAGTTCGCCCTCGAAGCGGCCGAGCAGCTGGCGGCGGCGGGCCTGCGGGTCCTGGTCGACGAGCGCCCCGGGGTCTCCCCGGGCGTCAAGTTCACCGACGCGGAACTGATCGGCGTCCCGAAGATCCTGGTCGCCGGCCGCAGGGTGGCCGAGGGCGTGGTGGAGCTGAAGGACCGCCGCACGGGTGAGCGCGAGGAGCTCCCGCTGGCGGAGGCGATCGCCCGTCTCTCGTCGTAGCCCCCGGGCCCGGGGGTGGTCGTGCCCCGGGGGTGCGGGCGCGTTGGGCCGCGGGCGCCGGTGTCCCTGCTCCCGCGGGGTGCGCGCCCTGCCCGGTGCAGGTCTCTTGTGCGGTTGAGTCCCGCACTCCGTGGTGTAGGTCACCGGTCCTGCCGGGTTCGGCTGGGTCGGTGGCCTCCGGGCTCACCTCCTCGCGGCCTGCGATGCACTGCCCTCCGGCAAACCGTGCTTGTCGCAGGTCCACTGCGGGGGCGACCCTGCACCCCCCTCCCACGTGATCCCGACCTGATCAGCCCGCGAGGTCCCCGGTGATGTCGCGCGTCACCGGGGAGGCGGAACTCTCCTGATCACCGCCCGGGGAGATATCCCCTTCTCGGGGCACAGGCACCCCCTGATCTGCGGGGACCGCTTGGTGGGTGACCGGGCGGACTCCTTGTCTCCGGGGTCAAGTCGGGTGATCTCCGGAGGGGGGTGCAGGGTCGCCCCCGCAGCCATGGGCGACAAGACCGGACGCGCTTCGGGGCAGTGCATCGCCCGTGGCGAGGAGGTGAGCCCGGAGGCCACCGACCCGGCCGCACCCGACAAGACCCCGCGCCTACCCCACGGAGTAACGCAACTCGACCACCGGAGGACCCGCACACCGCAGGGACGGGCAGCCCAAAAAGGGGCGCGAGGAACTGCGCGACCAGCCCCCACCGGCCCGCAGCCGGAAAACGCACCGCGCCCTAGCGGGACGCGCTACAGCCAGGACGCGAACTCCAGCAGCGGTTCCGCTTCCCGCGCGCGGTCCGCGCGCATCGCCGCGACCGCCGCCGTCACCGTGCGGAACAGCGTCCAGCCGAGGACCCGGTCCCGGTCCAGGT
Source organism: Streptomyces tsukubensis (assembly GCF_003932715.1). NCBI lineage: Bacteria > Bacillati > Actinomycetota > Actinomycetes > Kitasatosporales > Streptomycetaceae > Streptomyces > Streptomyces tsukubensis. Next base: position 6,023,304 of record NZ_CP020700.1, read on the forward strand.
CCAGCGAGTCGGCGAGGCGCCCCACCCGGCGGCGGGCCGTCGAGGGGCCCGCGGTGGTGGCGACCAGGTCCTCCGCGCGGTCCCGGGCCAGCCGCGCCAGGTCGTAGGCCCGTTCCCCGACGAGCGGTGAGGGCCCGACCGCGAGCCACGGGGCCCGGTCACCGGCCAGCACCTTGCCCTGGTGGAAGCAGCCGTGCAGCAGGAAGGCCTCGGGTTCCCCGGCGGCCAGCAGCTCCTCCCGTACGGCAAGGGCCGCGTCGATCAGGGGCGCCACGGTGTCGCCGGGGTCCGCGGCCCGCAGACGCTCCGCCGCGGCGGCTGTGCGGTCCGCCACGGACGGGAGGCCGTGCCCGGGAGGCGGCGGGGCCCAGAGCCTGCGCAGGGTGCCCGAGGCCTCCAGGACGGCTTTGGCTTCGGGCAAGGAGCGTACGGACACTTCGGGGTGGAGCCGTTCCAGCAGCAGACCGGTGGGGCCCGCGTCGCCGAGGAGCCGGACGGCCCCGGAGCCGTCCCAGGTTTCCAGGGCGGTCCGTTCGTGGCCGGTCGCGGCCGACGGCGGGGCGAGTTTCAGGGCTGCGGGGGTGCCGTCGGGGAGGTGTACGAGGACGACGAGGCTGCCGCGGCCGCCGGGTGCCACCACCCGCTCGACGACCAGTCCGGTCTGTTCGACCGTGCGGGCGAGCAGCTCCGGCAGCCGGGTGAGCCAGAGTGCGTCTTCCTGTGTGCTGTCGCCTTCGGCGAGCGCCCGCACCAGACGCCGGGGCGCTTCGAAATCCATGCCTGTGCGACTTCCTCTCATGCCCGTGTGGGCACTCCTACGCTCCGGCCGGTCGGCCGGTGGCCGCCGAACGCTCGACGAGCCCAGGAAAGGCTACGCCGGTGCCGCTCCAGCGCACGGACCGCACCGCCGCCTCCCGCAGTGCGGCCGCCGCTTCGGTCCGCAGGGCCCCCTGCGCGGCCCTGACCAGGTCGGAGCAGGCGCCGGCGGTCCGGTCCTCCAGATGGGCCGCGAGGCGCCCGGCGGCTGCGGCGTCCGGTACGGGGAAGGGCAGGGCGTAGGCAGGTGCGGCGGCCACGGGGGTGCCGCCGAGGTCGCGGACGGCCCGGATCAGGGCGTCCCGGCGGGCCCGGTGCGCGGTGTGGGCGGCCCGGGCCTCGGGCTGCCGGGCCGTGCCGATGCGGGCGCCGACGACTCCGTACCCGTACACCGCCGCGTGTTCGGCGGCGAGCGCCGCCTGGACGGCGGCCAGCGGTTCCCGGTCCCTGCTCATCGGCCCTCGCCCCCGGGCGCGGACGCGGCGGGGCGGGTCAGCAGATAGGCGTTGGCGGCTCCGGCCGCGGCCACCGACGCGAGCAGCCGTGCCAGTTCGGGTCCGGCTCCGGCGAGGGCGGTGGTGTGGGCGGCGGAGGACCGGCGCTCCGTGGCGGCCAGCTCCGTGAGCGCCGCCGCGGGATCGGGCGGGACCACCGCCGGGGCTCCTCCGGCCCCCGCGGGGGCGCCGCCGAGGGCGGTGGCGTGCGCGGCGGACGCGGCCCGCAGTGGCGCCAGCCGTCCGGCCAGCGCCGGATGTGCGGCGATCACCGCGTCGTACCGGTCCCGGAGCGCTCCGCCGGATGCGGCCAACCGTTTCCTCAGGGCCGTGTCCGCCGCCGCCGAGACCTCGGACGAACCCGGCGCGCTTCCGCGTTCACGCGCCCCCTCGGCACCGTGCGCGCGGTCGCGTCCGCCCGGCTCCGACGGCTCACCCGAGCAGCCCGAGAGCGCCCCTGCCACCACCGCACCTGCTGTCGCGCCCGTCACTGCGAGCGCTCTTCGTCTCGTCGTTCCCGGGCGCCTCACGCGTCTCTCCCTTAATCCGTCGGTGGTTCCGTGATGATCATCGCCGCAGGCGAGCGTACCCGCGGGTCCCCCTCGGGTGGACGGCAACACCCTTCCGGACCGGATACCCTTTGATCTGACACGCGACCATCCGTGACGGCACCCCGCACGGACGCGACGGACCCACAACAGCACACGCGGCCGAGGAGTCACCCGGATGAGCACCACCCAGAGCGAGAGGCTGCGAGCGCTGCTGGATCCGCTCGTCAGCGCCGCCGGACTGGATCTCGAAGAGATCGAGGTGACCCGGGCGGGCCGTCGCCGTCAGCTGAGAATCGTGGTCGACTCCGACGAGGGCGTCACCCTCGACGCCTGTGCCGAGCTGAGCCGTGACATCTCCGGCGCGCTCGACGCCTCCGATGTGATGGGCGAGGAGGAGTACACCCTCGAAGTCGGTTCGCCCGGCGCCGACCGCCCGCTGACCGAGCCGCGCCACTATGTGCGCGCCGCCGGCCGTCTGGTGAAGTTCCGCCTCCACGAGGGCGACGACTTGGTCGCCCGGGTGCTCGCCGTGGACGAGGACGGGGTGGACGCCGAGGTTCCGGGGGTCAAGGGTCGCAAGCCGACCGCCCGCCGGATCGCCTTCGGCGAGATCGCCGGGGCGCGTGTCGAGATCGAGTTCAACCGCAAGGACAAGAAGGAAGAGGAGGCGTAGCCGTGGACATCGACGTAAAGCTCCTGAAGGGCTTGGCACAGGAGAAGGAGATTCCCTTCGACCTGCTGGTCGAGGCGATCGAGTCGGCCCTCCTCATCGCGTACCACCGCACCCCGGACAGCCGCCGCCAGGCCCGGGTCGTGCTGAGCCGGGACACCGGCCATGTGACCGTCTGGGCGAAGGAGGACCCGGCCGACGTGCCGGAGGGCCAGGAGCCCAAGGACTTCGACGACACCCCGACCGACTTCGGCCGGATCGCCGCGACCACGGCCCGCCAGGTCATCCAGCAGCGGCTGCGGGACGCCGAGAACGACGTCACCTTCGGCGAGTACGCCCGCCGGGAGGGCGATATCGTCTCCGGCCAGGTGCAGCAGGGCAAGGACCCGAAGAACGTCCTGGTCAAGCTGGACGACAAGCTGGAGGCCATCCTGCCGGTGCAGGAGCAGGTCCCCGGCGAGGAGTACACCCACGGGCTGCGGCTGCGCACCTATGTCGTCCGGGTGGCCAAGGGTGTGCGCGGTCCGTCCGTCACCCTCTCCCGCACCCACCCGAGCCTGGTGAAGAAGCTCTTCGCGCTGGAGGTCCCCGAGATCGCGGACGGCAGCGTCGAGATCGCCGCCATCGCCCGCGAGGCCGGCCACCGCACCAAGATCGCGGTCCGCTCCACCCGGTCCGGGCTGAACGCCAAGGGCGCCTGCATCGGCCCGATGGGCGGCCGGGTCCGCAATGTGATGGCCGAACTGCACGGCGAGAAGATCGACATCGTCGACTGGTCGGACGACCCGGCCGAAATGGTGGCGAACGCGCTCTCCCCGGCCCGGGTCAGCAAGGTGGAGGTCGTGGACCTCGGGGCCCGTTCGGCCCGGGTCACCGTCCCCGACTACCAGCTCTCCCTGGCGATCGGCAAGGAAGGGCAGAACGCCCGGCTCGCCGCGCGCCTCACCGGCTGGCGCATCGACATCCGCTCGGACACCGAGCAGCCCGCCGATGCCCCCACGGAGCAGAACGGCCGCTGACCCGCACGACAGGCTCCGTACCCCGGCCCCCCGGGGCTACGGGACTGCGGGATCACGGTCCGGTGGTCCACCGGCTCCGGCCGGAACGGCACCCCGCGGCCACCCACCGTGGCCGAACGAGACAGATGAGTGTTCGATTTTTGCCCCAAACGGGTGAGGTCGCTATGGGGAGGTAGACTTAGCCGTGTCTGGCCGGACGCATGTCGGCGCATGCCCAGAACGTACGTGTGTGGGCTGCCGCGAGCGGGCGGCCAAGAGCGACCTTCTGCGCATCGTGAGAATCGGGGACGAGTGCGTCCCCGATGATCGCGGTACGCTGCCCGGCCGGGGTGCGTATGTACACCCCGCCGTGGTCTGTCTCGACCAGGCGGTCCGCCGCCGGGCGTTTCCCCGGGCCCTCAGGTCCGAGGGCCCGCTCGACACGGCCGCACTCCGTCTGCACGTGCAGGCGGTGACGGAGCAGGACGAGTAAGAAGAAGTACGGCACGGGACCCCGTGCGGTCAGGTACCTCGCGAGTCGGAAGTAGGTCGAGATTGCGATGAGCACTCGATGAGTACGCGATGAGTACGCCCATGAAGTAGCGACGGTCCGGCGGTAATCCGGACCTCAAAGGAGCGAAGTGGCTAAGGTCCGGGTATACGAGCTCGCCAAGGAGTTCGGTGTGGAGAGCAAGGTCGTCATGGCCAAGCTCCAGGAACTCGGTGAATTCGTCCGTTCGGCGTCCTCGACGATCGAGGCGCCGGTTGTGCGCAAGTTGACTGATGCGTTGCAGGGGTCCGGCTCCGGTGCCGGCAAGACCGCTGCCAAGCCGGGTGCGCCCCGTAAGGCCGCGCCCACCCCCGCCGCCCCCCGACCGGGCGGCCCCACCCCCGGCGCGCCCGGTTCGGCCGCGCCCCGTCCCGCTGCCCCCAAGCCCGGCGCCCCGGCCCCCCGGCCGACCGCCGCCGAGGCCCCCGGCAGCACGTCTTCCCCGGCAGCGCCGGCCGGCCCGCGTCCGGGCCCGAAGCCCGCGTCCCGGCCCGGTCCGGTCACGCCCGTGCCCGCGGCGGAGTTCTCCGCCCCGGCGCCCGCGCAGCCGGCCGCCCCGTCGGCGCCTGCCGCGCCGTCCGCACCTGCCGGGAACTCCGGTCCCCGGCCCGGTGCCCCCGGCCCGCGTCCCGGCGCCCGCCCCGGCCAGTCCGGCGGCGGCCAGGGTGCCCCGCGCCCCGGTGGCGAGCGCCCCGCGCGCCCCGCGGCCGGCCAGGGTGGCCCGCGTCCCGGCGGTAACCGTCCGGCCGGTCCCCGTCCAGGCAACAACCCCTTCACCTCCGGCGGCTCCACCGGCATGGCGCGCCCGCAGGCGCCCCGTCCCGGCGGCGGCCGTCCCGGTGGTGCTCCGGGCTCCGGTGCCCCGCGTCCGCAGGGCGGCCCCGGCGGCGCCCCGCGCCCGCAGGGCCAGGGTGCTCCCCGTCCCACGCCCGGCGCGATGCCGCGTCCGCAGGCCCCCCGCCCCGGCGGCGGTCCCGCGGGCAACCGCCCGAACCCGGGCATGATGCCTCAGCGTCCGGCCGCGGGCCCCCGTCCCGGCGGCGGCCCCGGTGCCCGTCCCGGTGGTGGCGGCGGCGGTCGTCCCGGCGGTCCCGGTGCCCGTCCCGGCGGTGGCGGCGGCGGCGGCTTCGCCGGCCGTCCCGGCGGCGGTGGCGGCGGCGGTCGTCCCGGTGGCGGCGGCGGCTTCGCCGGTCGTCCCGGTGGCGGTGGCCCCGGTGGCGGTGGCGGCGGCTTCGGCGGTCGTCCCGGCTTCGGTGGCCGTCCCGGCGGTCCCGGCGGCCGTGGTGGCACGCAGGGCGCCTTCGGCCGTCCCGGCGGACCGGCCCGTCGTGGCCGCAAGTCGAAGCGGCAGCGGCGCCAGGAGTACGAGGCCATGCAGGCCCCGTCGGTCGGCGGCGTGATGCTGCCCCGCGGCGGCGGCGAGACCATTCGCCTGTCGCGCGGTGCATCCCTCACCGACTTCGCGGAGAAGATCAACGCCAACCCGGCGTCCCTGGTCGCGGTCATGATGAACCTCGGCGAGATGGTCACTGCCACGCAGTCCGTCTCCGACGAGACCCTCCAGCTCCTCGGCGGCGAGATGAACTACACGGTTCAGATCGTCAGCCCGGAGGAGGAGGACCGCGAGCTCCTGGAGTCCTTCGACATCGAGTTCGGCGAGGACGAGGGCACCGAAGAGGAACTGGTCTCCCGTCCGCCGGTCGTCACGGTCATGGGCCACGTCGACCACGGAAAGACCCGACTGCTCGACGCGATCCGCAAGACCAACGTGGTCGCGGGCGAGGCCGGTGGCATCACCCAGCACATCGGTGCCTACCAGGTCGCGACCGAGGTCAACGGCGAGGACCGCCGGATCACCTTCATCGACACCCCGGGTCACGAGGCGTTCACCGCCATGCGTGCCCGTGGTGCCAAGTCGACCGACATCGCGATCCTCGTGGTGGCGGCCAACGACGGTGTGATGCCCCAGACGATCGAAGCGCTCAACCACGCCAAGGCGGCCGACGTGCCGATCGTGGTCGCGGTGAACAAGATCGACGTCGAGGGCGCGGACCCGACGAAGGTGCGCGGCCAGCTCACCGAGTTCGGTCTGGTGGCCGAGGAGTACGGCGGCGACACCATGTTCGTCGACATCTCCGCCAAGCAGGGCCTCCACATCGAGGAGCTGCTGGAGGCCGTCGTCCTCACCGCCGACGCCTCCCTCGACCTGCGCGCCAACCCGAACCAGGACGCCCAGGGCATCGCGATCGAGTCCCACCTCGACCGCGGCCGTGGCGCCGTCTCGACGGTCCTGGTCCAGCGCGGAACGCTCCGCATCGGCGACACCATGGTCGTGGGCGACGCCTACGGCCGGGTGCGGGCCATGCTCGACGACAAGGGCGAGAACGTGGAGGAGGCCGGTCCCTCGACCCCGGTCCTCGTCCTCGGCCTCACCAACGTCCCGGGCGCCGGCGACAACTTCCTCGTCGTCGACGAGGACCGCACCGCCCGTCAGATCGCGGAGAAGCGCGCCGCTCGCGAGCGCAACGCCGCGTTCGCCAAGCGGGTGCGCCGCGTCTCCCTTGAGGACCTCGACAAGGTCCTCAAGGCGGGCGAGATCCAGCAGCTCAACCTCATCATCAAGGGCGACGCGTCCGGATCGGTGGAGGCCCTCGAATCCTCCCTGCTCCAGCTCGACGTCGGCGAAGAGGTCGACATCCGGGTCCTGCACCGCGGTGTCGGTGCGGTCACCGAGTCGGACATCGACCTGGCCATGGGCTCCGACGCCATCGTCATCGGCTTCAACGTCCGCGCGGCCGGCCGTGCCTCGCAGATGGCGGAGCGCGAGGGCGTCGACGTCCGGTACTACTCGGTGATCTACCAGGCCATCGAGGAGATCGAGGCGGCCCTCAAGGGCATGCTGAAGCCGGAGTTCGAAGAGGTCGAGCTCGGTACGGCGGAGATCCGCGAGGTCTTCCGCTCGTCCAAGCTGGGCAACATCGCGGGTGTCCTCATCCGCTCCGGCGAGGTCAAGCGGAACACCAAGGCCCGTCTCATCCGCGACGGCAAGGTCATCGCGGAGAGCCTCAACATCGAGGGTCTGCGCCGCTTCAAGGACGACGTCACCGAGATCCGCGAAGGCTTCGAGGGCGGTATCAACCTCGGAAACTTCAACGACATCAAGATCGACGACGTCATCGCGACGTACGAGATGCGCGAGAAGCCGCGCGGCTGATGCGCTGCAGTCGGCCGGGGCCGGTCGGCGGGAGAAATTTCCGTCGATCGGCCCCGGCCGCTGCGTGTACGGTTCCGGTGTCCCTGCCGAACACCGGCAGGAGCCCTTGAACCCGAACCGGCGGGACATCCGGATAACTCCATGTATGTGGGAACGCTGTCCTTCGATCTGCTCCTCGGCGACGTACGGTCGCTGAAGGAGAAGCGCTCCGTGGTCCGTCCGATCGTCGCCGAGCTCCACCGCAAGTTCGCGGTGAGCGCGGCGGAGACCGGCGACCAGGACCTCTACCGAAGGGCCGCGATCGGCCTCGCGGTGGTCTCCGGCGACACCGGACATCTGGCCGACGTACTCGACCGGTGCGAACGCTTCGTCGCCGCCCGGCCGGAAGTGGAACTGCTCTCGGTTCGACGCAGGCTCCACAGCGACGAAGACTGAAGTGGAACGCCCACCACGGACATCGTGGCGGGGCACAGCAGGTAAGAAGGAGAAGGACCAGTGGCCGACAACGCGCGGGCGAAGAAACTGGCGGACCTGATCAGGGAAGTCGTCGCCGAGAAGCTACAGCGCGGTATCAAGGACCCGCGGCTCGGCTCGCACGTGACCATCACCGACACCCGGGTCACCGGCGATCTGCGGGAGGCCACGGTCTTCTACACGGTCTACGGCGACGACGAGGACCGGGCCAGCGCCGCAGCCGGGCTCCAGAGCGCCAAGGGCGTCCTGCGCAGCGCGGTCGGCGCCGCGGCGGGCACCAAGTTCACCCCGACGCTGACCTTCGTCGCGGACGCCCTCCCGGAGAACGCCAAGACCATCGAGGACCTCCTCGACCAGGCCCGCGCCTCGGACGCCCGGGTCCGCGAGGTCTCCTCGGGAGCCGCGTACGCCGGTGACGCCGATCCGTACCGCAAGCCCGAAGACGACGCCGACGACGCCGCCGAAGGCGACGACGGCGCCACCGACGGTGACCGCAGCGGGGGCTCCGCGTCCGCATGACCCAGCGCACCCCCGCACCCGACGGCCTGGTCATCGTCGACAAGCCGTCGGGCTTCACCTCCCATGACGTCGTAGCCAAAATGCGCGGTATCGCCCGCACCCGCCGGGTCGGCCACGCAGGCACCCTCGACCCCATGGCGACCGGCGTCCTCGTCCTCGGCATCGAGCGGGCCACCAAGCTCCTCGGCCATCTCGCGCTCACCGAGAAGGAGTACCTGGGCACGATCCGGCTCGGCCAGAGCACCGTCACGGACGACGCCGAAGGCGAGATCACCGCCTCCGCCGACGCCTCGGGTGTCACCCGCGAGGCGATCGGCACCGGAGTCGCCGCCCTCAGCGGCGCGATCATGCAGGTGCCGTCGAAGGTCAGCGCCATCAAGATCGACGGCAAGCGTTCGTACGCCCGCGTCCGCGGCGGCGAGGACTTCGAAATCCCCGCCCGACCGGTCACCGTCTCCTCCTTCCGGGTCTACGACGTCCGGCCGGAAACCGCCGATGACGGCACCCCCGTCCTCGACCTCGTGGTCTCCGTCGTCTGCTCCTCCGGCACCTACATCCGGGCCCTCGCCCGCGATCTGGGCGCCGGTCTCGGCGTCGGCGGCCATCTGACCGCCCTGCGGCGCACCCGCGTCGGCCCCTACGGACTGGACGCGGCCAAGACCCTCGACCAGCTCCAGGAAGAGCTGACCGTGATGCCCGTCGCCGAAGCCGCCGCCGCGGCTTTCCCCCGCTGGGACCTCGACGCCCGGCGGGCCGGGCTGCTCGTTAACGGGGTACGGCTCGACATGCCCGCCTACGACCGCTCACCCGTGGCCGCCTTCGGCCCCGACGAACGGTTCGTGGCACTCGTCGAGGAGCAGAAAGGCAAGGCGAAGAGCCTCGCGGTCTTCGTCTGAGGCCCCGAGGGGGCGGCCGGTGGCGGCCGGGGGGCGTGGGCATGGCAGTCTTAGACCTGCGAATACTGGTCTTGAACAACTGATGGTTCGGCGAGGAGCGGTCACAGTGCAGCGCTGGCGTGGCTTGGAGGACATCCCCCAGGACTGGGGGCGCAGCGTCGTCACCATCGGTTCCTACGACGGTGTCCACCGCGGCCACCAGTTGATCATCGGGCGGGCGGTGGAGCGGGCCCGAGAGCTGTCCGTCCCCTCCGTCGTGGTCACCTTCGACCCGCACCCCAGCGAGGTCGTCCGCCCCGGCAGCCACCCGCCGCTCCTCGCGCCCCACCACCGGCGGGCCGAACTGATGGCCGAACTGGGGGTGGACGCCGTCCTCATCCTCCCCTTCACCGCCGAGTTCTCGAAGCTCTCGCCCGCCGACTTCATCGTCAAGGTCCTCGTCGACAAGCTCCACGCCAGGACCGTCGTGGAAGGCCCCAACTTCCGCTTCGGCCACCGGGCCGCGGGCACCGTGGACTACCTTGCCGAACTGGGCGCCACCTACGACTACGACGTCGAGGTCGTCGACCTCTACGTCAGCGGCGAGGCGGGCGGCGGCGAACCCTTCTCCTCCACCCTCACCCGCCGGCTCGTCGCCGCGGGCGACGTCGAAGGCGCCCGCGAAATCCTCGGCCGCCCCCACCGCGTGGAGGGCATCGTCGTCCGCGGCGCACAGCGCGGCCGCGAACTGGGCTTCCCCACGGCCAACCTGGAGACCCTGCCGCACACCGCGATCCCCGCGGACGGCGTGTACGCGGGCTGGCTCACGGCGAACGGCGAGCGGATGCCGGCGGCGATCTCCGTCGGCACGAACCCGCAGTTCGACGGCGTCGAGCGGACGGTCGAGGGGTACGCGATCGACCGCGTCGACCTCGACCTGTACGGGCTGCACGTCGCGATCGACTTCTTCGCGTACGTGCGCGGCCAGGAGAAGTTCGCGTCGGTGGACGAGCTGCTGGTGGCGATGGGCCGCGACGTCCAGCAGTGCCGGGAGATTCTGGGCATGTAGCCGGGGCGCCTCCCGCCGCGGGGGGCCTCGGGGTGCGGGGCGCGCCGTTGGTGGTTTCGGTTGCGTGTCCGGCCGCGGGCCGTGGCTGGCTGGTCGCGCAGTTCCTCGCGCCCCTTCATGGTGTCCCCGCCCCTGCGGTGTGCGGGGTCTTTCGCGGTCGGGTCGCGTTACTCCGTGGTGTAGGCGCGGGGTCTTGTGGGGTGCGGCCGGGTCGTGGGCCTCCGGGCTCACCTCCTCGCCGGCGGCGATGCACCGCTCCACGGGGAGCCCTGCTTGTCGCCACCGGCTGCGGGGGCGACCCTGCACCCCCCTCCGGAGATCACTCCGACTTGACCCCCGGGACGAGGAGTTTCCTCGGTCACCCACCACGGGGTGGAGGGGCTTTCAGGGGTGCCTGTGCCCCGAGAAGGGGAAATCTCCCCGGGCGGTGATCAGGAGAGTTCCCCCTCCCCGGTGACGCGCAACGACACCGAGAACCTTGGGCGACTGATCATGCGGGGATCACGTGGGAGGGGGGTGCAGGGTCGCCCCCGCAGCAGGCTGCGAAAAGACCGGACGCGTTTCGGGGCGGTGCATCGCAGTCTGCGAGGAGGTGAGCCCGGAGGCCACCGACCCACCCGCACCCGGACAAGACCGGCGACCTACACCACGGAGCAACGGTCACCCAATCTTTCAGCCCCGCCGGCGCTTGAGGCGCAGGAGCGCCCGCACCTTGCGGGCAACGGCACCCCCGGGGGCCCGGGGGCCCAATGCGCCCGCACCCCGCGGGCAACGGCACCCCCGGGGCCGGGGCCCCACCCTTCACACAAGGTGGCATGCCACCCCGTCGCCCCGCACCGGAGCCGGCTGCTCCGTCACGCAGCGGGCCGCCACCCCCGCCTCCTCCGCCGCCCCCGCGGCTCCCGCGGCCAGCGCCGGGCAGCGGGCGTGGAAGCGGCAGCCCGGGGGGATGCGCGCCGGGTCCGGGGGTTCGCCGGTGAGGACCGCCGGTGGCAGCGGCGACTCCGGGAGGACCGACAGCAGGGCCCGCGTATAGGGGTGGCGCGGTTCGGTGAGGACCGTCTCCACCGGGCCCGACTCCACCACCCGCCCCAGGTACATCACGGCCACCCGGTCCGCGATGTTCCAGGCCAGCCCCAGATCGTGCGTGACGATCAGCGCGGAGAGCCCCGGTTCGGTGCGGAGCCTCAGGAGCAGGGCGAGGATCTCGCCGCGTACCGAGGCGTCGAGGGAGGCCACCGGTTCGTCCGCGACGATCAGCGCCGGTTCGAGGACGAGCGCGCCCGCGATGACGACCCGCTGCCGCTGTCCGCCGGACAGTTCGTGCGGGTAGCGCAGGAAGAAGCGTTCCGGCGGGCGGAGCCCGGCGAGGGACAGGGCCCGGGCCACGGCCGCCCGCTCGTCCCCGGGTGCCCGGTGCACCCGCAGGCCCTCGGCGACCGCGTCGTACACCGTGTGCCGGGGGTTGAGGGAGCCCGTCGGGTCCTGGAGGACCAGTTGGGCGCGGCGCCGGTAGGCCTTGAGGGCCCGGGGCGTGTAGTCGAGCGGCCGGCCGTCGAAGGAGACCGTGCCCGATGTCGGTCGTACGAGCCCGAGCAGCGCCCGCGCCAGTGTCGTCTTGCCGCAGCCGGACTCCCCGACGAGGGCGACGATCTCGCCCGCGCCGACCGTCAGATCGACCCCGTCGACGGCGCGTGCGACGGGCCCTCCGCGCCGCCCGGGAAAGGCGATGTGCAGATCCTCGGCGCTCAGGAGTGCGTGGGTCACGGGAGGCGGCCTTTCTGGAGGGCCGTGCGGATGCGTACCGCGCTCAGGAGTGCGTGGGTCACAAGGGGGCTCCTTTCTCCAGGGCCGCGCCGCGATCCGCCGCGCCGCGATCCGTCGCGCCCCGTTCCCCGGGAGCCGTAACGACACACGCCACCCGGTGCCCGCCACCACCGGCGAGCACCGGCTCCCCGTCGGCGCACGCCTTCACTGCCGCCGCGCATCGCGGCCGGAACGTGCAGCCGCCGGGCAGTGCGGCCGGATCGGGCGGGTCCCCGGGCAGTCCGCGTGGCGCCAGCCGGGACGCGGGGTCCCCGACCCGCGGGAACGCCGCGGCCAGCGCCCGCCCGTAGGGGTGGCGGGCCGCGGTGTGGACCGCCCGCGCCGGGCCGTCCTCGACGATCCGGCCCGCGTACATCACCGCGAGCCGGTCGCACGTGTCGCCGAGCACCGCAAGATCGTGACTGATCATCATCAGCCCGATGCGCTGCTCGGCGACGAGCTGTCCGATCAGCCGCAGGATCTGCGCCTGGATCATGACGTCCAGCGCGGTCGTCGGTTCGTCGGCGATGATCAGCTGTGGATCGCAGGCGAGCGCCATGGCGATCATCACGCGCTGCCGCTGTCCGCCGGAGAGCTCGTGCGGATAGGACCGGGCCCGGTCGGTGGGCAGCCCCACCTGCCGCAGCAGGGTCGCGACCCGCTCCCGGGCCTCGGCCTGCGTCATCCGCCGGTGCAGCAGCAGGGGTTCGGCGATCTGGTCACCGATGCGGTGGACCGCGTTGAGGGAGTGCATCGCGCCCTGGAAGACCAGGGACGCCCCGGCCCAGCGGACGGCCCGGAGCCGCCCCCAGCGCATCGTGAGGACGTCCTCCCCGTCGAAGAGGACCCGTCCCTCGACCGTCGCCGCCGGGGGCAGCAGTCTCAGCAGTGCCAGGGCCAGGGTCGACTTCCCGCAGCCGGACTCCCCGGCGATACCGAGCTTCTGGCCCGCCGCCAGGTCGAGGTCGACGCCCCGGACGGCCGGGACTGCCGTGTCCCCGGAGCCGTACGTCACGTGCAGATCCCGCACCCGGAGCAGGGGACCGTCCGTCATGAGCCCGCCCCCAGCTTCGGGTTGAGTACGGCTTCGACCGCACGGCCGCACAGGGTGAACGCGAGGGCGACGGCCGCGATCGCCAGCCCGGGCGGGGCCAGGTACCACCAGTGCCCGGCGGAGACGGCGCCCGCTTCCCGGGCGTCCTGGAGCATGCCGCCCCAGGACACCACCGTCGGATCGCCGAGGCCGAGGAAGGCGAGCGTGGCCTCGGTGAGGATGGCCGTGGAGATGCCGAGCGTGGTCTGCGCGAGGACCAGCGGCATCACATTGGGCAGCACATGGCGGCCCATCACATGCCGGTGGCCGCCGCCGAGCGCCCGGGCCCGTTCGATGTAGGGCCGGGATTCGACCGCGATGGTCTGCGCCCGTACCAGCCGGGCCGTCGTCGGCCAGCTCGTCACCCCGATCGCGATCACGACCGTCCACGCGCTGCGCGACATCACCGTCGCCAGCACGATCGCCAGCACCAGTGTCGGCATCACGAGGAACCAGTCGGTGATCCGCATCAGAACGCCCGAGAGGCGGCCGCCGTAATGCCCGGCGACGACCCCGACGAGGGTGCCGATCGCCACCGAGAGGGCCGCCGCCAGCAGACCGACCGTCAGCGAGATCCGCGCCCCCCACACCAGCAGCCCCAGCAGGGACCGCCCGAACTGGTCCGTACCGAGGGGGAACTCGGCGCTCGGCGCCTCCAGCGGGCCGCCCGGCGCCCTGGTGACGCTCTGCACGTCGTCGCCCGTGAGGAGAGGCGCGGCCAGCGCCGTCAGGGCGATGAGGGCCAGCGCGGCGAGACCGGCGAGCCCGGCCCGGTGGGCGCGGTACGCCCGCCAGAAGCGGGCGGCGGACGCCCGGCGGCGGGCTCGTGCCAGGGAGGGGCTCATCGGGCCACCCGGGGGTCCAGAAACGGATGGAGCAGATCGGCCAGCAGGTTCATCAGGATCATCGCCCCCGCGAACACCACGAACAGGCCCTGCACCAGCGGCAGGTCCGGCACGCTCAGCGCCTGGTAGAACAGCCCGCCGAGCCCGGGCCACGAGAACACCGTCTCGACCAGGATCGACCCGGCCGCCACATGGCCCAGATTGATGAAGACCATGGTGACCGTCGGCAGCAGCGCGTTCGGTACGGCGTGCCGCCGCCGGACGGCCGCGTCCCGCAGCCCCTTCGCCCGGGCCGTCGTCAGATAGTCCCCGCCCATCTCGTCCAGCAGCGACGACCGCATGACCAGCAGGGTCTGGGCGTATCCGACGGCGACGAGGGTCAGCACCGGCAGGACCATATGGTGGGCGACGTCGAGGACGTACGCGAAACCACTGGTCCCGCCGGATTCCATGCCACCGCTCGGGAACAGGCCGGGGACCGGACCCGCGCCCACCGAGAAGACGGTGATCAGCAGCAGCCCCAGCCAGAACGACGGCACCGACCACAGCGTCAGCGCCACCCCGGTGTTGAGCCGGTCCCCGAGGCCGCCGTGCCGCCAGGCCGAACGGGTGCCCAGCCAGAGCCCGAGCGCGGAGTACAGCACCACGGCGACCCCGGTGAGCAGCAGCGTCGCGGGCAGCTTCGCCGCGATCAGCTCCCCGACGGGCGCCCGGAACTGGTACGAGGTCCCCAGATCGCCGGTCAGCGCGCCCGTGCAGTACTCGGTGAACTGCCGCCACAGCGGTTCGTCGAGACCGAACTGCCGCCGCAGGGCCGCCAGCTGTTCCGCCGAGGTCGGTGCGCCGTGCGTCATGGCCTTCACCGGGTCGCCGGGCACGATCCGGAACAGGAAGAAGCCGGTCACCAGCACGGCGAGCAGGGAGACGGCCGCCGCGCCCAGCTTCCCCGCCAGATAAGGCAGATACGCCCGGGCGCGGATCCGTAGCCGTGCCCCGCGTGCCTCATGGGTCCGGGCGCCCGTCTCCAGGGCGGCCGCGGGCGTCGTCGCCGAGGGGGAGGTCGAAGGCGAGGTCATGGGCTACTCACGGTCTTCCACGGTCGCGCGGCGCCGCATCACGACCAGTACGCCCAGCACCACCGCGGGCACCAGGGCCGCACCGAGGCCGAGCAGCAGCCCCCGGGCGGCGCCGTCGTCCGGGCCGCCGTCACCGGCCCCGGCGGCCGGCCGTGCCGACCACCAGCTCCAGTAGCCGTCCTGGCCCCAGATATTGCCTCCGGCCTCGGGCATGGTCGTGATCGACTTGATGTGGTCGGTACGGTACGCCTCGACCGCGTTCGGATAGGCGACGACATTCATCCAGCCCGTGTCGTACAGCCGGGACTGGAGCCGTTTCACCAGTTCGGCCCGGGCCGCGGGCTCGTATTCGGCCGACTGGGCGCGGTACAGCTCGTCGTAGCGCCGGTCGCAGATGAAGTTGTCCGTCGAACCGGTCGCCGAGGGGGTGGCGGGCAGCGCGGCGCAGGTGTGGATGGCGAGCGCGAAATCGGGGTCGGGGCTGATCGACCAGCCGTCGAAGGCGAGGTCGTAGTCGCCCTTGAGCCAGGGGTCGGACACATTGTCGAGGCAGTCGACGCGCAGTCCGATGCCCAGTGCGCCCCACCACTCCTGGAGGTATTTGCCGATCGCCCGGTCGTTGGGGTCGGTGGCATGGCACAGGATGCGGAAGGAGAGCGGCCGGCCGTCCTTGCCGAGCCGTTCGCCGCCGGTCTTCCTGCGGTATCCGGCCCGGTCGAGAAGGGCGGCGGCCCGGGCGGGGTCGTAGCCGATCCGCTGTCCGGCGGCCGGTTTCCAGTGGTACGGGGCGTAGCGGGGCGGGATGTAGCCCTCGCCCTCCACGGCGTGGCCGCGGAACACCTTCGTCACCAGCGTGCCGCGGTCGACGGCGTGGAAGAGGGCCCGGCGCACGGCCGGGTCCAGCAGCGCGGGATGGCCGCTGCCGAAGGCCGTTCCGTCGCGGGAGCGGGCGCCGGGGTTGGTGGCCAGGGCGAGGAAGCGGCGGCCGGGGGCGTCGTTGACCCGGATGTCTTTCTTGTTCTTCAGGGCGGCGGCCTGGGCGGGGGTCAGGCCCTGGACGAAGGAGACCTCGCCCTTGCGCAGCGCGGCGACGGCCGCGTCGCCGTCCTTGTAGTACTTCAGCAGCAGCTCGTCGAAGTGCGGGGCGCCCCGCCAGAAGTCCCGGTTGGCCCGCAGCCGGAGATAGCGGTCCACTTTGAAGTCGGTGATGACGAACGGGCCGCTGCCGACGACGGGGAACCGCCGGTCGTTGGTGTAGTCCTTGACGGAGCCGACCTTCTCCCAGATATGCCGGGGGACGATCGGGATGTCGAGGGCGAGCATCGTGGCCTGGGGCTTCTCCAGCTCGACGACCAGGGTCTCCGGGTCGGGAGCGGTCACCCGGCGGAATCCGGCGGTGAAGCTGCCGCTCGCCGTCGCCGCACCCTCGTCCGTCATGATCTTGTTGAAGGTCCAGGCCGCGTCGTCGGCGGTCACCGGTCGGCCGTCGGACCAGCGGGTGCCCTTGCGGATGGTGTAGGTCCAGGTCAGTTTGGACGGCGACGAGGTCCAGGAGGTGGCCAGACCGGGGATCGGCCGCCCGTCCGTCACGTCGTAGTTCGTCAGGTACTCGTAGGCCAGCCGGTGGACGCTGGTCGAGACGAGCCGCTGGGCGAGGAAGGGGTTGAGGGAGTCCACGCTCTGCGATACGGCGATCGTCAGGACCTTCTTCGTCCCGCCGTCGCCGTCCGGATGGGCGGCCGCGGCGGGCAGCGGGGGTACGGCGAGGAGACCGACCGCGGCGCCGAGCGCGTAGGGGCGTAAGCGGCGGCGGCACCGGGGCGGTGGGGCCGTGGAGTGCGACGGGACCGTGGTGACCATGGCGGTGACCTCGCGTCGGCGCTCGCGGGGAGCGGATGGGCGTTCAGGGGGCGCCGGTGGACGGGCGGATGGAACCCGGCGCTGGTTCATACCCCGTAACGCTGCTGTCGTACCCCCCTGTACCCCCGCTGGGCTGCGGCGACGCCATGAGGGCCCGCGGTGCAGAAGCACCGCGGGCCCTCATTGGTCCAGTCCTGTGCCGCCCTACTGCTGAGGGGCCGGCGGTGACTGCGGGGGCTGGGCGGGCCATCCGGCGGGCGGTACGGCACCGCCGGGCTCGGACTGCTCCGACGGATCGCCCGCCGGCTGCTGCGGGGGCAGCGGAACCTGCGGCGGCAGGGGCGCCTGCTGCCCGGGGGGCTGCTGGGGCCAGCCCTGCTGGGCCGGGGGAGCGGTGGGCCCCGGCTGGGGCGGATAGGGCCCCGGGGCCGGCTGCTGTCCTCCGTACGGAGGGAACTGCCCGCCCGGTGCCTGCGGATAGGGCGAGCCGCCCGGCTGCCCCGGATACGGCTGTCCGGGGACCGGCGGTGCCGCGGGCTGTCCCGGCGTCGGCCCGCCCGGATACGCCTGCCCCGCCTGCGGCCCGCCGGGCTGAGGACCGCCGGGATAGGGCTGACCGGGCTGCGGCTGCCCGGCGTACGGCTGACCGGGGTAGGGCAGGCCCGGCTGGGGCTGCCCCGGGTACGGCTGCCCCGGGTTCTGCTGCTCCGGATAGGGCTGTCCCGGCGCCCCGGGCTGCTGGTGTCCCGGCATCGGCGGCGCCATCGTCGGCGGCGGATTGCCGTTCGCCGTCCACAGCCCCTGCTGCTGCTGGGCCCGGGAGAAGTCCTCGGCGATCAGGGCCGACAGATTGAAGTACGCCTCGCGGGTCTTGGGCCGCATCATGTCCAGATCGACCTCGGCGCCCGCGGCCAGATGCTCGTCGAAGGGCACCACGACCACCCCGCGGCAGCGCGTCTGGAAATGCGCGACGATGTCCTCCACTTTGATCATCTTGCCGGTCTCGCGGACACCGGAGATGACGGTGACGGACCGCTGGACCAGCTCCGCGTAGCCGTGCGCCGAGAGCCAGTCGAGCGTGGTGCTGGCACTGCTCGCCCCGTCCACGGACGGTGTGGAGATGATGATGAGCTGGTCGGCCAGGTCGAGCACACCGCGCATGGCGCTGTACAGCAGCCCGGTGCCGGAGTCGGTGAGGATGATCGGATACTGACGGCCCAGCACCTCGATGGCCCGCCGGTAGTCCTCGTCGTTGAACGTCGTCGAGACCGCCGGGTCCACGTCGTTGGCGATGATCTCCAGACCGGACGGCGCCTGGGAGGTGAAACGGCGGATGTCCATGTACGAGTGGAGGTACGGGATCGCCTGCACCAGGTCCCGGATGGTCGCCCCGGTCTCCCGCCGCACCCGGCGCCCCAGCGTCCCGGCGTCCGGGTTGGCGTCGATGGCCAGGATCTTGTCCTGCCGTTCGGTCGCCAGGGTGGAGCCGAGCGCGGTCGTGGTGGTCGTCTTGCCGACCCCGCCCTTGAGGCTGATGACCGCGATCCGGTAGCAGGACAGGACCGGTGTACGGATCAGGTCCAGCTTCCGCTGCCGCTCGGCCTCCTCCTTGCGGCCGCCCAGCTTGAAACGGGAGGACGCGGAGGGGTTCCGGCTGGACCTGGCCTTCTGCTTGTTGCTGCGCAGCAGCCGGTCGGAGGAGAGCTCCACGGCGGCGGTGTAGCCGAGGGGCGCGCCGGGGACGGAGCGCTCGCGCTGGTCGTGGGCGACGGGCGTGGGCCAGCCGCCGCCCGCCCGCGGATCGGTGGGCGGCAGCCCCGGATCCTGCGGGGCGGCCGGGGCCTGGTGGGGGTACGCGTACCCCGGCTGCTGCTGCGGCTGAGCCTGCGGTTGCGCGGGAGGTGCGGCGGGCGGCAGCGGCCCGGGCTGCTGGGGCAGCGGCAGGGGCTGTGCCTGCTGCTCCGGTACGGGGGCGGCGGGCGGAGCCGGGGGCGGGAAGCCGTAGCCGGTGCCGGGCGGCACGGGGGGCACTGCCGGGTGGGCGGCGGGAGGCGGCGGCGGGAAGCCGTACCCCGTACCCGGCTGCGGAACCGGCGGCACGGGATGGGGGTACGCGTACCCCGGCTGCGGCTGCGGCTGCGGCTGTGACGGGGCCGGGGCCGGGGCGGGGGGAACGGGCTGCGGGCCGGTGTGCCCCGGCGCCGCGGCCGGAGGCGGTGCCGACTGGTCGGCCGTCTGCGGGGACACCGGCCACTGCGGGGCGGAGGCCGGGGCGGCCGCGGGCTGGAAGGCGGGCGGCAGCGGCGGCAGTGCACCCCCCTGCGCGGGTCCGGCCGCCCAGGGTGCGGGCGGCGGGACGTCCTGCGGGGCGGGGACGGGCGCGGGCGGCGGGGCGTCCTGCGGCAGGGGTACGGATACGGGTACGGGGACGATGTCCTGCACGGCCTCACCGGACGGCGCTGCGGCACCGGCCGGGGCGGGTTCGGCAGCGGACTCCTCGACGGGCGCCGCGTCCCCGGGCTCCCCGCCCTCGGCGGCCTCCGGCACACCGGCGTCGGCACCGGCATCGGCGTCGGGAGCGGCCGGCCCGTCGGGCGCCGCGTCCGCGGAGCCGCCCGCGCTCTCCTCCGTACCGCCGCCGGATCCGGCAGGAGTGCCGTCGGCCTCCGGGACGGGCCCGGCACCGGACGCCGCGGCCTCGTCGGCCGCACGCCTGGCCGCGTCCCGCTCGGCGATCTCCCGCTGGAGCGCGCCGGGGGAGAAGCGCATCGTGGCACCGCTCTCCAGATCACCGCCGCCGAACGGCTCCGCCGCAGGAACGGCCGGAGCAGCCGGAGCAGCCGGGGTCACGGGCGGCGGGAAGGCACCCTGCGGGCCGGGTACTTCGGGACCGGGACCGGGAGTGGGGACATGGCCGTGCGGAGCGGCGGGCGGCAGACCACCCGTGGGTACGGCAGCAGCGGGCCCGGCCCCCTGCGGCCACCCCGGCCCCGGCTCGGCCTGCGGCGCGAACCCGCTCTCGGCGGGCAGCCCCGGCACCGCCACCGGCGGGCTGCTCGGCGGCGGGGGCGGGGCGGGCGCACCGCCCGGCACCTCACCCGACGCGTTCTGCGTGTACCAGGCGGGCGGGGTGTAGTCGATGGTGAACTCACCCGTCATCTCGGCGGGATCCGCGTCGGACTCGTCGGCGGGAAGGTCCCAGCCCCCGCGGATCCCGTCCCGATCGCTGTTCACTCTGCCTCCTGGTGTGGTCGAGCACCGTCAAGTCCCGGTGCGGATGGGCGACCTGTGCCTTCCGGTCGGCCCGGCCGGTACCGTGACGACGTGGCGTGGTGCTCGTGAGTTCGGTCCGCCACGGTCACCACCCTAAACGCCAGGGGCGACACCCCGGCAGCCCCGGCGCCGCGGCGGGGCCGGCGCCCGCCGTCCCGTACGCCGCAAGGGTTCCCCGGTGCCCCGGGGATGAACTGTCGGCGCGGACGAAGACCGGGCGAAACGGTGCAACCCGCCTGCACGGACCGGTTCACGCAGGCCCCGGCGGGACCCGGGCGAACGGCGGGCGAACACCCGGTGAACACACCCGGGCCGGCCCGCCGCGCCGCCGTCCCGTCAGTGGATGTCGAACTCGCCGTCCCGGGCGCCCAGAACGAACGCCTCCCACTCGGCAGCCGTGTACCGCAGCACCGTGTCCGGGTCCAGCGAAGAACGCATCGCGACCCCGCCGCCCGGGAGATGGGCGATCTCCACCCGCTCCTCGTCCTCACTCGTACCGGGCGCGCTCTGCCACTCGACGCCCGAGATGTCGAGTGCGTACAGCTCGTCCTTCTCCTGTGCGCTGCCCATTGCCACGCTCCCCTTCGTCTGTCCCGGCCGGGCCGGGCGGGACCGCGCGAGGTCCGCGGGTCCGCGTCACTGGAGGGATTTTAGGCTCAACGGCACCCGGTCCCGGGGCCGGTTCCACGGAAGATCCCCACCACCTCCGGACGGACTCCGTGCCGCACCGCATCCGGCCGAACGCCCGTGCGGAGCCGTACGAGTCCGTACGAACGAGACGGTGCGAACGCCCGGCGGGCGCACCGCACTCCGCGGGCCGCCGGGGGAGCGGCCGGGGCGGCCGCTCAGTCCATGCGCCGGGCGACGCCCAGCAGACCCGTCTCGGCGTCCGTACCGCTCGTCATCACCCAGTTCCGCTCGGCGCCCGCGCACCAGAGCGTGACACCGTCCGCCAGGGTCGGCAGCGCACCGCTCTCCCCCTCCGCGAGGCCCAGGATGCGGCCGATCTGCCCGGCCTCCTGCGGCGACACCCGCTGCACACCGACCAGCGTCGCCGACCGCAGCAACCGCGGTGCCACCGGGCTCAGATACGGCAGCAGCGTCAGAACCGACTGCCAGGGCGCCGACACCACGCGTCCGCGCGGCGGGCGCATCCCGCAGTCCCGGATCACCACGACCGGACTGCCGACCGTGGCGCCCATCGGCGGCACCCGGCCCACCTCGTGCAGCGTGATGCAGTCGAGGCCCGCGCCCGCGGCCTGGGCGAGCGTCGTCCACGCCTGGGGGCGGCCGGTCTCCACCGCGACCCGGGCGCCCGTGCCCGCCGCCCGCAGCGCCAGCACCTGGGCCGTCCACAGACCCCCGATCAGCAGGACGTCGTACGGGGTCGACCGGTGGAAGCCCACCATCAGCGGACGGCCCTCGGCGTCGTCGCCGATGACCACACCGTCGTCGCCGACCGGCAGCGACAGCGCGCCAAGATCCACGGCCGCCATCGTGTGGCCCGGGTGGCGGGGCCCGGTCAGCCGCCGCAGCGACCGCGCCGCGGCCCTCACTGCGCACCCCCGAGCGGCAGCGTCGCCAGCGCACCGGGCAACTGCTCGCGGTCCAGCCGGACCAGGGAGACCCGGCCCGTGCGGGCGTGCTGCTCCAGCGTCCGCCGTACCCCGATCAGCTCGGTGTCCGAACCACCCGTCACCCGGACATGACCGGCCATCGACAGCGCTCCCCGGTGCCCGCCCCGCCGCAGGGTGAGGCTGAACGTCGTGGCGTACGCGGGCGCGGCCGTCAGCAGGGCCACCAGCTTGGGCAGCGGCGCCGCGCCGCGGCCCAGTTCGGGCCAGCGGCCCACCGCGTACGTCGTGTGCCAGCGGTCGTCGCAGCGCCACACCCGGGCGGTCTCGGCCGTCCGCTGCTGCGGCACCGCGTCCGGACGGCTGGCCCGGGCCGCCAGCCGCGGACTCGCGCAGGCGGCCGTGGCCAGGGTGGAGTTCAGCTCCTGCTGGTCCAGGACGACCGCGGAGAAACCGGCTCCGGTCACCCGGCTCGCCACATGGTCCGCGACCCGGACCAGACAGCGCTGGGCCCCCTCGACACCGCCGCCGCGCGCTTCGACCGCCTCCCGGCAGCGCTCCGGGTCCAGCTTCACCGCCACCCAGGTCATCCGCAGCGCCGGGGCACCGGTCTTCTCCTGGAGCGGGGCGTACGACAGCCTGGCCACCGACTGCTGCGGCAGATGCGGCGCCGGAGCGGACCGCACCTGCTGCACGAGCTGAACCGACTCGACCACGATGTCGTCGACCTCCAGCGCACCGCCCAGCAGGGCGAGCGGCAGGGCCCTGGCGCCGAACGCGGGCCGCAGCGCGGCACCGCTCGCCTCCACCCGTACCACCGCGGTCAGAAAGCCCCCGTCACCCAGCATGCCGACCGTCCGGCGGTTCTTGTCGACATACGGATACGGGCGCAGGCCCGGTACGCCCTCGACGACCGGGGCCAGCGAGGGATCGGTGTCGGCCTCGGCGGGACCGGCCGCCCGGCGGCGCGAGCGCAGCGCCAGCGCCGTGGTGATCCAGTCCTGGACGGCCTGGCCACGGCGGCGCAGAAAGGCGAGGACGACCAGGACCGCGGCAACCGCCACGGCCGGAACCATCCAGAGGCCCCCGGCGAGCGCGCCGAGCGCGGCAATCACCAGCGCGATTTCCACCAGGACGAGCTGACGCAGCTGCAGCGGACCGAGCCGCCGGGTGCGCGACAGCGGACGCAGGGTCGTCGTCGCGGGCGGGGCCGGCGGGCCGCCGCGCCCCGGGCCGCCCCCGGGGCGTGAACCGGATCCGGTCCGCCCCCGGTCGGTGCGCGCGCCCCCCGCACGTCGTCCGGGCGTCCGCCCATTTCGCGCGCGCGTCGCCGTAGCCATCGCCGCGATGCCCCCTCGTGTCCGTAATTACCAATTTCCGGTATTTCCGGTGGACGTTGACAGGGCGATCACCCTACCTGAGCGGTAAGTCACGAGCCCCAGCAGGCATAGTAGGGGCCGTACGACGGCGGGCCGATTCGGAGAACGACGGCGCAGCGGGCCCGGCCGCCACGTGGGGAGAGGGACAAGCGGACAGATGGCATCACGTCGGGACGAACTCAACGCCTATACCTTCGCGAAGCGACGGTTGATCGCGCAGTTCCTCCAGCCCAATACGACGGGCTCGGAGGAAGGCGCGCCGAAACCCCTGCGTGCGGTCGTCCCCGGGGCCATCATCGGTGTGGTGATTCTCGCCGGATTCGGTGCCTGGGGAATGTTCAAACCGGTGGCGCCCAAAGGCTGGGACAAGCCCCGCGAGAACGTCATCATCGCGAGTAAATCGACCACGCGCTATGTGGTGGTCGAGACCGGCGGAAAGAAGCAGCTTCATCCCGTTCTCAACATGGCCTCCGCAAAACTTCTGCTGAATCTCGACAGAGGGAAGGTCATCAAGGTCGACGAGTCCGTTCTCGACAGCGGAAAGATCCCGCACGGCGCGACCCTCGGAATTCCCTATGCGCCCGACCGGCTGCCGAAGGCGAAGGACGCCGGTTCCGCGAAGCGCTGGGCGGTCTGCGAACGCCCCGGGCAGGGCGGCCGGGCCATCCAGAAGGCGGCGTTCGTCCTAGCCGACCGGGAGAAGGGCAGGGTCGACGGCGAACGGCGGCTGAAGGGCGGTCAACTGCTGTACGTGGAGTCCGGGAAGGACCGCTACATCGTCGACGCGGCCGGTACGGCGTACCCCGTCGACGACGACGAGGTGCTGCTCCGTCAGCTGGTCGGCCAGAACCGGCAGCCCCAGCGGGTCTCCCCCCAGTGGCTGGCGACCCTCCACAAGGGCGACCGGATCACCTTCCCCGACGTCCCCGGCACCGTCGGCGACGACGCCGGGATCCCCGGCAGCCTGGAGCGCGGGGCCAACCGGATCGGCATGATCCTCAAGGCCACGGACGGCACCGAGGAGCAGCATTACGTGGTGCTCGACGGCCGGATCGCGCCCATCACCGACTTCATGGCCAAACTCCTCCTCAACAGCAGCGACCGCAACCTCATCGGCCTCGGCCAGAACGGCCGCGCCACCCAGGTCAGCGCCGGCGCCTTCCAGCCGGGCAAGGCCTTCGGAGAGGACCGTAAGTGGCCCGGTGAGGCCCCCGAGGCCGTCAACAGCCCGGCGCTCGGCGAAGGCAGCCGCAACACCGTCTGCTCGGTGCTGCGGGAGGTGGCCGAGGACGGCCGGACCACCCTCAGCACCTGGGCCGGGACCGACTTCCCGGCCGAACTGCCGACCGGCTCGGCCAGTGCGTACGTCACCCCCGGATCCGGGCTGCTGTTCCGCCAGTTCCAGGGGTCGGCGACCGAGGCCGGGGCCCTGTTCCTGGTCACCGACACCGGACTGCGGTACGCCATGCAGTCCAACAGCGACAGTGCCACCGACGACTCCGGGATCGGGACGACCGAGAAGGAGAAGAAGGAGCAGGAGACCCAGACCCAGCTGGCGCAGCGGCAGCTCGGCTACAAGGACGTGACCCCGGTCCCGGTGCCGGCGGCGTGGTCGGCCCTTCTGCCCACCGGCCCCCGGCTTTCGACGGGCGCGGCCAACGAGCCGCAGGGCTCATGAGGGCGGGTGCGGAGATGACACGGACCGCCCGCGGCCGGGCCCTGGCGTTCTGCGCGGCGACGGCACTGGCCGGTGTCACGGTGCCCGTCGGCGCCGGAACGGCGGCCGCCGAGAGCACCCAGTGCGAGTACCCCAGCAAGCCGTACCAGGGACGCCCCTGGTCGCTCCAGCGGGTACTCCTCGACGAACTGTGGAAGCAGTCCACCGGCAAGGGCGTGAAGGTCGCCGTCATCGACACCGGTGTCGACGCCCGGCACCCCCAGCTCAGGACGGCCGTCGACGTGAAGAACGGCCTCAACCTCCTCCCCGCGAAGAACAAGAAGGGCGAGAAGATCGAACGGGGCGCGGCCAACGGCACCACCGACGAGGTCGGCCACGGCACCAAGGTCGCCGGGATCATCGCCGCCCGGCCCGCGCCCGGGACGGGCTTCGTCGGACTGGCGCCCGGCGCCACCATCATCCCGATCAAACAGAACGACGCCGAGGGCAACGGCGACGCGGCGAGCCTGACCGAGGCCATCGACGAGGCGGTCGACCGAGGCGCCGGAGTCATCAACATCTCCCAGGACACGGCCAACGCCGTGGCGCCCGCCCGGGCGCTGGAGCGCGCGGTCCGAAGGGCCCTGGACGAAGGGGTCGTGGTCGTCGCCTCCGCGGGCAACGACGGCCTGGGCGGCAACGTCAAGAAGACCTACCCCGCCTCGTACGAAGGCGTCCTCGCCGTCGCCTCGTCGGACCGGAACAACGAGCGGGCGGCGTTCTCCCAGTCCGGGGACTTCGTGGGGGTCGCCGCCCCCGGCGTCGACATGGTCACCACGGTCCCGCTCGGCGGCCACTGCGCCGACAACGGCACCAGCTTCTCGGCCCCCTACGTCGCCGCGGTCGCCGCGCTCGTCAAGGCGAAGCACCCGGACTGGACACCCCGTCAGATCGTCGCCCAGATCCAGCAGACGGCGGAGCGCTCCACGCCGGGGCACGACCGTCTGGTCGGCTGGGGGGTCGTCGATCCGGTACGGGCCCTCACGGAGGACGAACGCCCCATCGAGCGGCCGGTTGCGCAGGAGGGCCTGGCCAAGGGCGAGGCCCCGAGCCCCGCCCGGTTCGACCTCGGGGAGACGGCGGACGAGCGCAACTCCCGCCTGGCTACTTACGTGGTGATAGGCGGGGGCGTCCTGGTGGCCACGATCGCGGGAGCGGCGGTCGCCCTCCGGGACGCGCGCCGCAGGTCGAGCCGGGTCGCGGAAGGCTGAGACCCGGTTCTCTCGCTCTCCCTCTCCCCTCCTTCTCTCTTCCCACTCCCCTTTGCCCTTGCCTGATCCGGGTTGGGGGAGATCCGGGGGAGACCCGGTGCCCGGCGGCCCCGGAAAGGCACCGGCATGATGAGATGGTCGCCCCTGTCGTGTCTTCCCCTCGTGGCGAAGCCGACCGGCGAGTAAGCCACTTGGGGCTGTCATAGCCAGTCGTTAGAGTGGTAAGCGGTCTCATTTCTGATGATGACCGCATCACCGTACTGGCAATACGGTGCAGCAGTAGCAAACGGGGAGGAATAGGGCAAGTGGTCTATCCAGCCGATGGCGGGGGCGGAGGCGGGAGCAGGCGCAGAGGTGACTTCGAAAAGGGTTACCTGGCGCTCACGACCTTCCAGAAGCGGGTGAATACCCTGCTCGCCACATTCAACGACAGTGCCGCAGGCAAGTCCAAGGTCTCCGAACAGACGGTCTCGCGCCAGTCCCTCAGCGGATCCGGCGCTCCCTTCGCCGAGGCGGACGGACTCTTCCACCAGTACAACCGCGTCCACCAGGCCCTGATCTCACTCTCGCGGAGCCTGGGCGACCAGATCGACGCCCTCAACATCGCCGTGTACGCGGCGGACGTCGGCACCGACAACGTCGACGAGGAACGCCGCATCCGCTTCGCCCAGATCCAAGCCCGCCTGGACCAGGAGCGCTCCACGGAACGCGAGCGCGAGCGCCCGAAGGCGGGCGAGCCGAAGAACGTCAACGAGAAGAACGCCGGAACGGAGTGGCGGTGACACATGACTGACAACGACAACCAACCGGAGCTCACCCCGGCCCAGCAGCACCAGCAGGACCTCGCCCGGGTCGAACGGCAGCTCGACGTCACCGATGTCGCCCGCAAGGTCACCTCGATCTTCGGCGGCAACGGCTTCTTCGCCCGTACCGATTTCGAGGGACACGAACTCAACATCATGATCGACATGGTGCTGAACGCGAACCCCGCCGATCTCGAAAGCGCCGGCGACAACCTCTGGAACGCCCGCAAGGCCCTCCGCGACGCCGCCGAAGAGCTCCGCACCAACATCAAGGACGTCCACTGGGAGGGCACCTCCGGCGAGGCCTTCCGCGACTTCGGCCGCGCCCTCGCCGACCACGCCGACCAACTGGGCACCTTCGCCGACATCGCCGCCACCCAGATCCGCGTCGCGGGCACGGGCCTCGCCTCGGTCCGCAGCTCGATGCCGGAACGCGACACGCGCATCATCAAGCACAACGCAAAGACGATGCCGCTCCCGGAACGGATCGACACCAACCCGGACTTCGTCGCGGCCAAGAAGGTGGAGAAGAACCGCCAGGAGGCCATCAACCAGATGAACCGCCTGGCGTCGTTCTACGCGGTCTCGGAACAGACCCTGGCGGGCCAGGAACCGCCGAAGTTCAGCAGGGTGCTGAACGCGGACGTACCGCGCCCCACTGGGGAAGTGATTGACGATCCGTCCGTCACCGGAAGGCACTCACGAACTCTGTCGGAGAGCCCGAGGAACGGGACGGTGTCCGAGCGGCGCGAAGGCCCACAGGGGACAGGGGACAGCCGTCGACCGGAAACCGTCGGAGTTCCCCCGGTGGTTACTCCTGAACGAAACCCTTCGTTGGAGCTCGACAGTGTGGCTCCCCCTGCCGTGCCTCCAACCACTCCTAACAGTGTTCCCCCCGTGGCACCTTCTCCGGGACCGATCGGTGGACCTCCGGCGGTGCCGGGTCCGCCGACAGCGCCACCTATGCTCGGCACGCCGCCCGGCAGGTTCGGGCCGGGACCGTCAGCCCCTTCTTCTACCGTCTCCAAAGCGGCGGGTGGCCCGGGGCTGGGCGGCGGAAAGACAATGGCCGGCGGCACTAGTGGTTACCCCGGTACGCAGGGGCGCCCGGGCATTGTGGGTGGCGGCCCCTCGGCAACGGGAGGGCCGACCCCTGCCGGACGGCCCACGGGACCCGTGGGAAGCGGAAGTTCTGCGTCGCCCATGGGCCGCGCCAATCCCCCGGGAATGGGGCCGGCGATGGGCGGGCAGGGGACGATGGCCGGCCGTGGGGGCACGGCAGGACAGCAGATGGCCGGGCGTAGCTCATCTGCGCCGCCCGGCTCGCGTGTCGGCCGTGACGGCATTGTCGGTGGTACGCCCCAGAGGGCTCCGGGCGGCGCGAATGGACCGCGAATCCCCAAGGGGAATGTTGTGGGAGGGGAAGGGCGGACGGCTGCGCGGCCAGTGACAGCCCGGCCCGGCTCGGGAGGTGTCGTCGGCGCAGGACCTGTGACGGGTGTATCCCGGGCGTCCGGTGGCACTCCGAGTAAACACGGGGTCGTCGGCAAGCCCAAGGCCGGGAACGGTTCGAATCCACGGCCAGGGCAAGGAGGCTTCACCACTGGCGGGGCAGGTCTCGTCGGTGGCCGTCCGGGACAAACCCCGTCCGGCAGCGAACGTGACCGTACCGAATCGGCGCGTCCGGACTACCTGGTGGAAGACGAAGAGACGTGGACGGCACAGCGGCGCAATGCTGGGCCGCCGGTGATCGAGTAGGTACAGAGGGAAGGCTCGGAAGTCGGGATGACGGCAGGAATGATCCAGATGCAGAAGCAGAGCATGCCTCGTGCGCTTCGGCAGGGAATGCTGTGCACTCTGGCGGCAGCCTGCGTCTGGGCCGGTGGGGCTCTTGGCGCGGCCCCGGCCGCCGCTGCCGCGGGGCAGCCCGGCCAGTGGTACCTGGACGCCATGGGTGCCGCAGAGATGTGGAAGGTGACCACGGGCAAAGGCATCACTGTTGCGGTCGTCGACACGGGAGTGAACGCCACCACCCCCTCGCTGAGAGGGCAGGTAGTCAAAGGCTTCGATGCAACCGAGGCTGCAGGCACCGAGACCGACGACTACAACGGCCATGGAACGACCATGGCCGAGATGATCGCCGGTACGGGGAAGGGTGGCGGCCTCCAAGGCCTCGCACCTGGGGCGAAGATCATGCCCATGCGCATTGCCAATACCGAGTTCCAGAACGAGAACAAGGTCAATGCTCAGGACTCGGCGGATGCCATTCGGGCTGCAGCGGACAGTGAAGCCAAGATTATCAACGTGTCCTTCGCGAGCGAGTTCTCCACCTCGCAAGAGCGGGCAGCGGTTGAGTATGCTCATGGCAAGGGGAAATTGATCTTCGCGGGTGCGGGAAACAACGCGAGGACCGGCAACAAGCCGCAGTATCCAGCCTCATACCCGGATGCTATTGGTGTTGCCTCGGCCGACAAGAAGGGGACCGTCGCCGAGCACTCTCAGCATGGTGACAACGTCGACATCACAGCACCGGGGACTGACGTTCCGGTCTGGTGTGACGAGTCCTTCCAGAAGTACTGCAAAGGTAGCGGCACAAGTGCTGCCACCGCCATCGCATCGGCTTCGGCGGCCCTTGTCTGGTCCGCTCATCCTGACTGGACCGCCAACCAGGTACTCCGTGCCCTCATCGACACCGCGGGCCGAAGCTGGGCCAAGGGCACCCGGAGCAACTACCTCGGCCACGGTCTGATCCGCCCCGCTCAGATCGTCGTCGACAAGAAGGGCGATCCCGGCGCCCCGGACATCAGCCCCCTTACCAACCAGAAGACCGGCGCTTCCCCCGCCGCCTCCGCGTCTCCCTCTGCACCAGCCTCGTCACAGCAGCCGAAGGGCAATGCCGAAGGCGATACCGCCGTGACAGGCTCCAGTAAGAAGGCCGAGAAGAAAGACAGCAGCAACACCGGCCTCATCATCGGCGGTGTCGCAGCCGTCGTGGTCCTCGCCGGGGGAGCCTTCTTCTTCCTGCGCCGGCGCACCGCCTAGATCCGGTCCCGCGCATACCAACCACTACGCAAGACCCAGAAAGCAACAAGGAAAGGAAGACCGGGATATGTCAGCAGTCCAGAAGGTCGGCGATCAGAGTCTCAAGGATTTCCAGGACGAGATCACCCGGCAGTTCGAGGACATCAAGGGCCAGCTCCAGAGCCTGCAGGGCGTCATCGACAGCCTGGAAGGTTCCTGGAAGGGCATCGGCGCCGGTGCTTTTGATGCGAAGCAGGCCGAGATCAACCAGGGCATGGTGCGCATCGCGAAGCTTCTGCTCAACTTCCAGGAAGCGATCCAGGTCACCCGTACCACCGCCGGCAACACCGAAGACGAGGTCCGTGCCGCTCTTCAGGGCGTCGATGTGACCGCCGGCTTCTCCGGTGACGCCGGGGCGACCCGTGCCGCTACCTCGAACATCGCCGGATACTGACGAGCCTCACGGCTCGGCGCAACACAACCGAATTACTTTCACCCATGGCAGTTGGAGGACGATTCATGGCTCAGGGCAACGACGGCGTCATGCTCGTCACGTACTCGTCGCTGGAGCAGGCGGCGAGCACGATCGAGAAGCAGGCGCAGCGTCTGGACCAGACGCTCGAAGACCTTCAGACCAAGATCCGCAGCGTCTCCGCCACCTTCGAGGGTGACGCCAAGACGGCTGCGGACGCGGCCCACAAAAAGTGGGACAACGAGACGCGTCAGATCCACAACGCCCTGAAGGGCATCGCCCGCGCCGTCCGCGAGGCGGCTCCGGCGTACCAGGCGGGCGACAAGAAGGCCGCCGGCTACTTCTAGGCGCTCGTCCGGTTCTGTCCGGCGCCGGGCCGCTCGTCAGCGGTGAGGTCGGCAATGAGGCAACGCACCAGGGTGGGCATGCGCGGGAGATGCCCACCCTGGTGCTGTCTTCAGCGCATTGCTTCGGGCCGTCGACAGCCCACCGCGCTCACCCTAGTTGCCCGCAGGCAGCGCAGCCGGTACGTGCTGCGGAAGCCCGGAAGCAGCACAACCCAGCCGTTCCGCGACCCTCCGGGAGACCGAGTTGAGGACGGTCATGCGCTCGTCGGCAGTGGACTCCGCGGCCAGCGGGCGTGGTGTCGACAACGAAGACCTCACGAAGGCGGTTTTGCCCTTCTCACCCGTGGTCGGACAGGGGAAGAATATCTGGGCCGATTTATCCCCGTCGACTGCGGCATACTTTCCGACCGGATAGACGGTTCTTTCTCCGTCGCTGCTCTCTGGATTTCCTCGGGGGTAGGAGGTTCGAGGTTCGAAATCTATGGTGAAGAGGGGGATGTCATCCGCGTCATCGCTTGTGTAGACGCGGCAGACGGTGCGCTGTTCGATATCCTTGTGCAGACCTTGGGGCAGGGCTTCGAGAGTGAACTCGTCTCCCGGAACCTCTTCGAACCGATCGAGTTGAGTAGCCTTCTTCAGGGCAGTCTGCGCAGCGGCATCGAGCGTGCCGGCGCAGACCTCTGCCGCAGAAACCCCCGATGGCTCGTTGTCGGCGTCGCCATCGGTGCATCCGGTGGCGACCAAGGCGAAAACCAGGGCCAGAGCGGCCCTGCGGGCCACGGCGTCAAAAACTTTGACAGTGGCCCGAGGGTGGTGGATCATTTCTCATCACCCCTTGTAGGCAGGTCGCCCGCGGAACTCGTTCTGATGTGAGCCAGTTCCCAGATACCCTGCCTCGAAATCTTCCTTCCAGTTTTCCTGATCGGCTTGCTCTCGCACGGAGGGGTTGGCGTTGAGATATGCCTCGTAGCCTTGTGCGATGGAGTTGGCGCCCTCGGAATAGAACTCCCTGCTCGTCATCTGTGCCTGCTCTCCAGGATCCTGCTGAGAACCTTCGGTACCCTTGTCGATCTGCTGTCCGAGGAACGTACTGACCGCGCCACCGACTGTCTCGGCAGCCAGAGGGGCGATGGCTATGGCCGCGCCGGCCGATCCCGGCACGGGAATGGCCGCCACTCCGATGCCGACCACGGCGCCGACCGCAAACTTTCCCCACTCCGCGGAACGGCCGAGTGAGGCGTTGGCGGCCTCCGAGTTTGCACCGTACGTCAGCTCGGCTTGCCGGACCCTTGCGTTATCGAGGATTCCGCGGGCTTCGGCTTCCGCGGAGATGGCGTCGCGTGCCGTGTCAATATTGGTGTCGCTGGTCGCCGGATGGGCATCGAGCATGCTGAGCGTGTACAGATGCTGTGCCGACGTCACGACACTGTGGGAGGTCTCGTGCTGCCCCAGGACACTGAGGAAGTCAATGGCTCCCTGCTCTCCGAAATTCGCCCGGCCTTCGTACTTTTCCGGGAATCCTGCCGTGTCCTTGGCCCCGTCTCCGATTCCCGAGAGGTGGTAGTTGAGGTCGTCGATATAAGCGGCACCCATCTTCCCAAGACTGTCCACCATCTCGGGGCTTCCGTGCAGCATCTTGGGGCCGTCTTCGCCGCCGTAGAGGTACGCGACCTGTTCCATGACATCCGCAGTCTCCGCTGTGCGAAGATCGCCGATCTGGGGTGGAACACCCTTTTCCGTAGTCGGAATGGCGTCATACGCGTATCCGGTGGTGGCAGCCTCCAAGGCGTGGCCGAGTGCGTTGCGTCCTGCTACGACCTTGCTGTCGCCGTCCACGATCGGTGCGTCGGACAGCCAGTTGCGCTCCTTTGCGAGGTAGGCAAGGTTGTCGTTGACCTCCGATGCCTTGTCCACCCGGCCTTCGGCACTCACGGGCTGGGCGAAGAAGTCCGTCGCGGCACCGGGGTTGTGACCGAGGGCCTCCAAGAAGCCCGTCATAGGATCACGGCCGCGGTCGTTCTTGCCCCAGTAGTTGAGATCGCCCTGGTTCCAGTTGTTGATCCAGGGGCTCAGATCCTTGGCGTTGTTCTCCTTGTCGAAGGCGATGAGGCTGTTTCCGTAATGGTTCAGGAACTCGTCGTCATAGTCGCCGAAGCGCATCAGATTGCTCATCACGGCGAAACCCCGAGGATCGTTGGCATCGTCGACCCCGAGGGGGTCCTTCCCCATTTCCACCATCCGCCATTCCCAATTCTTCATGGCGGAACTGCTTGACAGGGTGGCCGTACCCAGGGTGATGCCGAGGTTCTTCTGGAGCTGCTTCGCCTGTTCACCGCGTTTCGGGTCGTAGCGCATGCCTTGAGCAGGATCGGCGATCCCGGCATAGAATTCGAGTGTCCGCTTGGGCCCTGCCTCGATCGCGAACCTCTCGGCGAACAGAGGATCGTTGCTGTAACGGGCCAGCGTACTGTTGAGCCGGGTCAGTTCCTCGTTGGTGACGTCATGAGGATTCTTCTTGAGGATCTGTGCCGCCTCGTCGGCGGCCTTCAAAGCGTCCGCACCACTGTCCCGGTCGGCGTAGGCGGCGGCCGAGAAGCCGACATCGGTCCGGTCGACCAACGCGCGCAGTACCCGGGCGGCGGTGGAGTCACTTTCGGCAGCGCCGTTGAGGACGGTCTGAATCTCGTCGCGCACTGCGAGAGTGTCGTCCGGAGTGTTCTCCGGCACCTTCGTGCCCGGAGCGGCGCGGTCCGGATGAACGATTTTCGTAACGGTGAAGCCGCCGTCGCCCGTGGAGGTCACGGTGAGGTTCTTGCTCCGCGCTCGCTCAAGGGCGTCGTTGAGCTTCCCTTGGAATACCTTCAGCTCATCCCGAGTGTCACGGAGGATGTTGCGGATGGACGTGGCCTGTGTTCTGGCATCGGAGAACTCTCCGGCGGTCTTTCCGATGAACTGACGGGAGACGGTCGCGTTCACCCCCTTCCAGTCGGCTTTCTCCGCTTTGCCCCGTAATCCGGTGCGGGCTTCTTCTTCCAGCTTCTCCAGATTTCCGACGACCTTCGTCCAGTCGCTGACCGCGTCGTCGAGCAGGTCGAACTTCGCGGAGCGCAGTGCGTCTAACTCCATCAGGCCTTCTTCTTCCCCCCGTTGGTTCCGCCGGACCTACCGGCGGGTGTGTCGGATTCGTCGAACCCTCGATCCAGAGTCTGAATGCTGCTCATACTGCGACGGATCCACTCGTCGTCGTCCCTGTGCGTCTTGTTGCTGAGATCCATATGGTTCGAGATGTGGGCACACGCGTCCATGAGGGTGCCCAGCTGTTTGTCCCAACGGGTGGCCACATGCTTCAACGCCGCACCCAGGGCGAACTTCTGGGACGTGAGGCCGTCACCGGCCCTGTCCGTACTGGGAACTACCGCCTGCCGGACCTCCGGCCACAACCGGTTGTACAGCTTGTACGCGTGGTCGCCGACTGCTGCCAGGTCCTTCTGAGTGACCTGCAGATCGCCCGTGCCCACCGCCGGCGGCCGCTCGTCGTCCGGTAGCCCGTTGAGCTGCATCTCCCCCGAGCTGCGCTCCGCGGCCGACGCCTTCAGCTCGTCCCACTCTTCCCACGCCATACGGTTCTTCCCCTTCTCCCGCCCCGCCGAGACGGTGTGCGGAATGTGTTCGGTCGGTGAGTTCAGCAAGCGCATGAGACCAATCGGATGACCGATGACGGCCGGTCGCCGAAACCGAAGGGGCCCGGCGGCACATGTGCCGCCGGGCCCCTCCCTCACTCCACGTCCTCCGGCATCAGCCCCGTCTGCACCAGCGGATTCCCCCGCTGTCGTGAGACGAAGATCCCCCGCCCCGCCGGCATCGGGCGCATGCGCACTCCGCCCAGGATGTCCCCTTCCTGCGGGTCGCCCGAGAGCAGGATTCCCTGGGCGCCGAGTTCCATCATCCGTTGCATGAAGGGTTCGTACGAGGACCTGCTCGCGCCCGCCGCGCTGCGGGCGATGATGAAGCGGACGCCCACGTCCCGGGCGAAGGGCAGGTTCTCGGTCAGCCTGCTCAGCGGGTTGCCGCTGGACGTGGAGACCAGGTCGTAGTCGTCGATCACGACATAGACCGAGGGCCCCCGCCACCAGCTCCGGTCCCGCAGCTGCTGGGCGGTGACGTCCGCCGACGGGGTGCGGCGCTGCATCAGGTCCGCGAGGGCGTCGACGTGGTGTTCCATGGCGTTGGACATCGGGACGTACTCCGCCAGGTGGGTCGCCGGGGTCACGTCCAGCAGCGCCCGCCGGTTGTCGATGACAAAAAACTTCGCGGAGTCGCCGTCGTACCGCTCGGTGAGCTGTTTGATCAGCAGCTTCAGCAGGTTGGACTTGCCGGACTCGCTGTCGCCGAAGACCAGGAAGAACGGGTCGCGTTCGAAGTTGAGCCAGACCGGTTCGAGATTGTTCTCGTCGATACCGAAGGCGACGCCGCGCCCGGGGTCCGCCTGGCCGCCGGGCAGCCTGCCCGCCGGGAGTTCGCGGGGGAGGAGCCGTACGGCCGGCGCGCCGGGCGCGGTCCAGTGGCGGGTGACCTCCTGGGTCATCGCCGCGGTCGCCTCCGACAGATCGCTGTCGGAGTTGATTCCGTCGATCCGCGGCACCGCCGCCATGAAGTGCAGCTTCTCCGGAGTCAGACCCCGCCCCGGCACCCCGGTGGGTACGTTCGCGGCGACCCTGCGGTCCAG
Source organism: Streptomyces tsukubensis (assembly GCF_003932715.1). Lineage (NCBI taxonomy): Bacteria > Bacillati > Actinomycetota > Actinomycetes > Kitasatosporales > Streptomycetaceae > Streptomyces > Streptomyces tsukubensis. The sequence continues at coordinate 6,058,737 of NZ_CP020700.1, forward strand.
TTCGGAGTCCATCGTGTCACCGAGCCGCAGCTCCAGCCGGTTCATCAGGAGGTCCTTGAGGTTGGCCCGGACCTCCATCGAGCGGCCGGCGGTGAGCACGATGTGGATGCCGTAGCCCAGGCCCCGCGCGGCGATGTCGAGGACCGCGGGCTCCAGTGCCTCGTAGTCCGTACGGAAGTTGCCCCAGCCGTCGACGACCAGGAAGACATCGCCCCAGGGCTGGTCCGTCACCGAGATGTCGCCGCGGGCCCGCATGGTGCGGAAGGTCGCGATGGAGTCGATCCCCGCGCTGCGGAAGTACTCCTCGCGCCGGGTGAGGATGCCGTATACCTCGGCCACGGTGCGCCGCACCCGCTCCGGGTCGAGCCGGGAGGCGATCCCGCCGACGTGCGGCAGCCCGGCGACCGCGGACATGCCGCCACCACCGAAGTCGAGGCCGTAGAACTGCACCTCGTGCGGGGTGTGGGTAAGGGCGAACGCCGAGATCAGCGCCCGCAGCAGAGTCGACTTGCCGGACTGCGGGCCGCCGATGATCTGCATATGGCCCGCCGCGCCCGAGAAGTCGCGGTAGAGCGTGTCCCGTCGCTGCTCGAAGGGCTTGTCGACCACGCCGAGGGGGACGACGAGCCGTCCGGCCCCTTCGTACCCGGGCTGGGTGAGCCCCCGGCCCGGTACGTTCGCCAGCCCCGGAACGATCTCGTCCAGCGACGGCGGATTGTCCAGCGGCGGCAGCCACACCTGATGGGCCTCCGCGCCCCGCCCCTCCAGCCGCCGCACGATCACATCGAGGACGGTGTCGGCGAGCGCGTCGTCCTCCGGCGGCCGGGCGTCGGGTACGGCCGGCCGGGCCGCGGGCTGTGCGTAGCGCACCGGCACCGGCGCGGCCGTGAAGTGCACCGGGCGTCGGTCCACCGGCAGCGGACCGCCCGCGGCGGCCACCCGGTTGCCGCCCTCCCGGTAGACCCCGGAGACGTACGCCGCCTTGAACCGCACCATCTCGTCCGTACCGAACTTCAGATAGCCGGAGCCCGGCACGTTCGGCAGCGTGTACGCGTCGGGCACACCGATGGCCGCCCGCGATTCGGCCGCGGAGAAGGTACGGAGACCGATCCGGTACGAGAGGTACGTCTCCAGACCCCGCAGCCGCCCCTCCTCCAGGCGCTGCGACGCCAGCAGCAGATGCACACCCAGGGAGCGGCCGATCCGCCCGATCTGCACGAACATCTCGATGAAGTCCGGCATCGCCGTCAGCAACTCGCTGAACTCGTCGATCACCAGGACCAGCGAAGGGATCGGCTGGAGCGGGGCACCGGCGGCCCGCGCCTTCTCGTAGTCGTGGATATTGGCGTAGTTGCCCGCGTCGCGCAGCAGCTCCTGCCGCCGGTTGAGTTCGCCGCGGATGGAGTCGCCCATCCGGTCCACCAGCGTCAGATCGTCCGCCAGGTTGGTGATCACGGCCGCGACGTGCGGCATCTGCGACATTCCGGCGAAGGTCGCACCACCCTTGAAGTCCGCGAGGACGAAGTTCAGGGTTTCGGAGGAGTGGGTGACGGCCAGTCCGAGGACCAGCGTCCGCAGCAGCTCCGACTTACCGGAACCGGTGGCTCCGACGCAGAGTCCGTGCGGGCCCATGCCCTCCTGTGCCGCCTCCTTCAGGTCGAGCATGACGGGGATCCCGTCCTCGCCCACGCCGATGGGGACGCGCAGCCGCTCCGACTGGGAGCGCGGCCGCCAGGTGCGGCTGACGTCGACGGAGGCCGCGTCGCCCAGGTTCAGCAGATCGGTGAAGTCGAGATTGGCGAGCAGCGGTTCGTCGTCGTCCCCGCCGCTGGCCATCCGCAGCGGCGCGAGCTGGCGGGCCAGCGCCTCGGCCGCCTCCGTACCGAGCAGATCGGGCACACCGTCGTACACCATGCCGTGCCCGGACTCCAGCCGCAGCGAGTCGGGGGTGACGATCACCGCGAGCCCGCCGCGCGGCCCGCTGAGCTCGCCCGGTACGACCTCGATGACGGTGACGCCCTGAATGCCCTCGGGCGCGGCCAGCGGCGAGGTCGGGGTGACCGACTGGCCGTCGAGCACCACCACCACGTGCGGCTGGTCGAGCAGCGGCTGCCCGCCGCCCTGGAAGCGGGGCCGGCCGTCGATCCGGGCCGCGAGCAGTTCGTCGAGCTCCCGCGGATCGACGGTGATCAGCCGGCGGCTGCCGGCGCCGTCGCCCTCACCCCCCGCCTGGAGGTGCGGCAGCCACTTCGCCCATTCCCAGTGGTCCACGGAGTCCCGGCTCGCGGCGATCACCACGGTGAGGTCGTCGGGGGAGTGCAGCGAGGCCAGCGACGCGATCACGGAACGGGCCGCGGAGCGTACGGAATCGGGGCGTCCGCCTATGGTCAGGTGGTAGAAGGCGCGCAGCGAGACCGCCAGCGGCAGCCCGTCGAGCGTGCTGTGCGCGGCGAGGAACTGCCGCATCGCGCTCGCCGTCAGCGGCTCCAGATCGTCGACCGGCGCGGTCTCGGGCGCCAGGATCGGGGTGGCGAGCTGCTGGCTGCCCAGACCGATCCGCACCTGGCCGAAGTCGGGGTCGCCGATCCGCCGCTCCCAGACCCGGCTGCCCTCGGCGACCAGCGCCCACAGCTGTTCGGGCGACGGATGCAGGTAGTACTGGGCGTCCCGCTGGAGCCGTGCCGTCCGCTGGACCCGACGCCGAGTCTGGTTCAGGTACTTCAGATAGTCGCGCCGCAGATCCGCGAGCTCCCCCTGGGTCCCGCGCCGATAGCGGACCAGCATCGCGATGGCCATGGCGATCGTCGACGCGATCATGATCATGCCCATGATCCGCATGATGGGGTTCGGCGTCATGAAGAAGAACACCACCGAACCGCCCATGCCCAGCATCGGCAGCAGCTGCATCAGCGCGCCCTCCTGCTGCCCGCGGGGCAGTTCCGGAGGAGGCTGCAACTGAAGGGGGTCGCCGGGCACCTCGGAAGGCAGGGCCCGTGGTGGGCGCTTGACGACGATCTGACTCACAAGCTCACCAATTCCCTTGCCGGACGGAAATGTTCCTGTCGGCGCCCCCGTGGCGACCGCCCCGTCCGCGGTGAGGGATCCTACTTGCGCGGCGCGTACGGGGTGCGGGGTAGGGTGACGCGATCGGTTTGCGCACCCGTTCCGCCCGCGCGGATCACCCGGGAATCACCCGCGGATCACCGGGGAATCACCCGGAGAAAACGGGTGATTCGGAGTGCGGTGCCGGTCCGGTGGAAAATGGCCCGGATGAAATGAATACGGACCGAGGGTGCGAATTCGGGCCGTCCGGGTGGGGTGCAAAGCCGGACCTATCGCACGCGGGGTCGACAGGGGCGGCGCGTATCCACCGTATGGAGGCGAAGTGTGAAGTCTTCGTACGGAGTCGGTGTACGTGCCGGACGGGCCCGCGGCCGGACGCGTACGAACAGCGTACGCACAGCGGGCCGCGGCGGACCGGGGCCGTAGAGCCGCAACACGGAACACAGGACACGGCCCGCCGAACAGCAGCACCGGAACGACGGCACCCGGAACAACAGCACCCGGAGCAGCAGGGGCCCGAGCCGGTGCAGGTGAACATCACGAGGGGATGCAGCAGGTGAGTATGGTGACCTCAGCGGCGGCGCACGGGCCCGGCCAGCCGGGATCGGTGGCCCCGTCCAGCAGCGGAACCGGTTTCTGCCGGGTGACGGTCGTCGCGCCGGACGGACGCGTCGACGTCGCCCTCCCCGAGGACATCGCCGTCGCGGACCTCTACCCCGAGATCCTCCGCCTCTCCGGCCAGAGCCCCGAGCCCGGCGCCCCCGTCGGCTACCACCTCGTACGCCGCGACGGCACCGTCCTCGACAGCGCCCGCTCCCTCGGCACCCAGCGCATCCTCGACGGCGAACTGCTCTCCCTGCGCCCCTTCGCCGAATCGCTGCCCCCGGCCGTCTTCGACGACGTCTCCGACGCCGTCGCCACTGCCGTCGCCAGGGACCGCACCCTCTGGAGCGACGCCCTGATGCGCGGCGCCGGCCTCTTCGGCGGCTCCGTCCTGCTGCTCCTCCTCGCCTTCGTGCTCTGGACCTCCGACCCCCGCAACGACATGCACGGCCTGCCGGGCGTGCTCGCCGGGGTCGCCGCGCTCCTCCTGCTCGCCCTCGCCGGTATCCGCGCCCGCGTCTACGACGACCGGGCCTCCGCCGTCGCCCTCGGCCTCGGCGCCATGGCCAACGCCGGCATCGGCGGCAGCGGACTCCTGCCGCCCGCCGACGGCCAGGGCATCGGCAAGCTGCAGTTCCTGCTCGCCTGCGCCGCCGTCCTCGTCGTCGCGGTCATCCTCACCATCGTCGCCCCCGGCGGCGACGGCCCCTTCGTCGCCTTCGTCTTCGCCGCCGTGATCGGTGTGCTCGCCACCTTCGTCGCGATCCTCCAGGAGCTGACCCCGGTCGAGACGGCCGCGATGTGCGCCCCGCTCGCCGTCGGCGCCCTCGCCTTCCTGCCCGGCCTGTCCACCCGCTTCGCCCGGCTCCCGATCGGCTTCGACCCGCCCCGTACCACCGTCGGCGACTACGGCTCCGACGACGAGCCCGCCGGACCGGTCGACGGCGAGCGCATCGCCGCCCGGGCCCGCCGCGGCCACGAACTGCTCGTCGGCCTCGTCGGCGGCTGCGCCCTGGTCACCGTGGGCGCCGGCGCGGTCCTCGGCTTCTCCGACAACGTCTGGGGCCAGCTGCTCGCCCTGGCCACCGGAATCGCCATGCTGATGCGCGCCCACCTCTTCCGCTACACCGCGCAGGTCGGCTGCGCCCTCGCCGCCGGTCTGGGCTGCCTCGTCCTCCTCGGCCTCGGTCTGGCGATCAACCCGCCCGCCGAGCTGATGCTGGACGCCTTCCGGGGCGACACCACCGCCCTCGACATCCGCACCGTCTGGCTGGCCGCCGCCGTCGCCGGGGTCGCCGCGCTGATCATCGCCATCGGCCTGATCGTCCCGCGCACCGGAGTCACCCCCTTCTGGGGCCGCTTCCTGGAGATCGCGGAGACCTTCGTCCTGCTGACGCTGCTGCCGCTCTGCCTGGCGGTCTTCGACGTCTACCACTCCATCCGCGCCCTCACCTCGGACTGACCCGCCACCGAGGCCGGCCCCCGGCCGCCGACCCCCGGCCCCGGGTCCCCGCCCCCCGGACCGGCGCCCCTCCCCGGGGCTGGTACGCTGGCTGACGGCCGTTTGTGTACGCCCTCCCGGAATCCCCGGAGCCCCTCGCGGGCCCCGTCGGAGCTGGGAGGAGCGCTCATCGGACCTCCGCCCCCGAGTCACCGAAGCTCCCCTGAGAAAACGCCAGGGGCACTCGCGGGCGCTTCGAACACCATCTGAGGAGTACGTGTGTCTCTCGACGCCGCCACGAAGAAGCAGATCATGGCCGAGTTCGGCACCAAGGAGGGCGACACCGGCTCCCCCGAGGTCCAGGTCGCGATGCTCTCCCGCCGCATCTCGGACCTGACCGAGCACCTCAAGACCCACAAGCACGACCACCACTCCCGCCGTGGTCTGCTGATCCTGGTGGGCCAGCGCCGCCGTCTGCTGCAGTACCTGGCCAAGAAGGACATCCAGCGCTTCCGTACGCTGGTCGACCGCCTCGGCATCCGCCGCGGTGCGGCCGGCGGCGCCAAGTAAGACGCTGTGAAGGGGAGCGGTTCCCGCCTGACGGGACCGCTCCCCTTCGGCTTTTTGCCGATCTTTTGCCGATCTGCGGTATGCATGGACGGTACGTACCGGTTCTTTGACCGGACGTGACCGCTGTACGTGCGCGACGTACCGCACGGCATTTAGTCTGGACGCATGACACAGCGCCGGTCCCACCGGACCGGAGCGCATCCAAGGAGAGGCCGGCTCGCCCCCGCCGGTCCTCGGTAGTGGCTCCCGGGAGACTCGAACCCCGGCAGCTTCGATCGAAGACCGGCCCAGTACGAGCGCTTCTCCACCTGTCCCCGCGCCACACGGGCACGAGGACGAAAGACGTAACGAAACGTAACGGAGAACACGCTAGTGGAGAACGAGACCCACTACGCCGAGGCCGTCATTGACAACGGCACCTTCGGCACCCGCACCATCCGCTTCGAGACCGGCCGTCTGGCCCGTCAGGCCGCCGGCTCCGCCGTGGCCTACCTGGACGACGACACCATGGTGCTGTCGGCCACCACCGCCTCGAAGAAGCCCAAGGACCAGCTCGACTTCTTCCCCCTGACGGTCGACGTCGAGGAGCGGATGTACGCCGCCGGGAAGATCCCCGGCTCCTTCTTCCGCCGCGAGGGCCGCCCCTCCGAGGACGCCGTCCTCACCTGCCGGCTGATCGACCGCCCGCTGCGCCCCTCCTTCAAGAAGGGCCTGCGCAACGAGATCCAGATCGTCGAGACGATCATGGCGCTCAACCCCGACCACCTCTACGACGTGGTCGCCATCAACGCCGCCTCCTGCTCCACGCAGCTGGCCGGCCTGCCCTTCTCCGGCCCGATCGGCGGCACCCGCGTCGCGCTGATCAAGGGCCAGTGGGTCGCCTTCCCGACCCACACCGAGCTGGAGGACGCCGTCTTCGACATGGTCGTCGCCGGCCGGGTCCTGGAGGACGGCGACGTCGCGATCATGATGGTCGAGGCGGAGGCCACCGAGAAGACCGTCCAGCTGGTGAAGGACGGCGCCGAGGCCCCCACCGAGGAGCTCGTCGCCGCCGGCCTGGAGGCCGCGAAGCCCTTCATCAAGGCGCTCTGCAAGGCCCAGTCCGAGCTGGCCGCCAAGGCCGCCAAGCCCGAGGGCGAGTTCCCGGTCTTCCTGGACTACCAGGACGACGTGTACGAGGCCCTGGCCTCCGCCGTCAAGGGCGAGCTGGCCCAGGCGCTCACCATCGCGGGCAAGCAGGAGCGCGAGACCGAGCTGGACCGCGTCAAGGAGCTGGCCGCCGAGAAGCTCCTCCCGGCCTTCGAGGGCCGCGAGAAGGAGATCTCCGCCGCTTACCGCTCGCTGACCAAGAACCTGGTCCGCGAGCGCGTGATCAAGGAGAAGGTCCGCATCGACGGCCGCGGTGTCACCGACATCCGCACCCTGGCCGCCGAGGTCGAGGCCATCCCGCGGGTCCACGGCTCCGCCCTCTTCGAGCGTGGCGAGACCCAGATCCTGGGCGTCACCACCCTCAACATGCTCCGCATGGAGCAGCAGCTGGACACCCTCTCCCCGGTGACCCGCAAGCGCTACATGCACAACTACAACTTCCCGCCGTACTCCGTCGGCGAGACCGGCCGCGTCGGCTCCCCGAAGCGCCGCGAGATCGGCCACGGCGCGCTCGCCGAGCGCGCGATCGTGCCGGTGCTCCCGAGCCGCGAGGAGTTCCCGTACGCGATCCGTCAGGTCTCCGAGGCCCTCGGCTCCAACGGCTCCACCTCCATGGGTTCGGTCTGCGCCTCCACCATGTCGCTGCTGAACGCCGGTGTGCCGCTGAAGGCCCCGGTCGCCGGTATCGCCATGGGTCTGATCTCCCAGGAGATCGACGGCCAGACGCACTACGTCACCCTCACCGACATCCTCGGTGCGGAGGACGCCTTCGGCGACATGGACTTCAAGGTCGCCGGTACGAAGGAGTTCGTCACCGCCCTCCAGCTCGACACCAAGCTGGACGGCATCCCGGCCTCCGTCCTGGCCGCGGCCCTGAAGCAGGCCCGTGACGCCCGCCTCCACATCCTCGACGTGATGATGGAAGCGATCGACACCCCGGACGAGATGTCCCCGAACGCCCCGCGGATCATCACCGTCAAGATCCCCGTGGACAAGATCGGTGAGGTCATCGGCCCGAAGGGCAAGATGATCAACCAGATCCAGGAGGACACCGGCGCCGAGATCACCATCGAGGACGACGGCACGATCTACATCGGTGCCGCCGACGGTCCGGCCGCCGAGGCCGCCCGCGCCACGATCAACGGCATCGCCAACCCGACGATGCCCGAGGTCGGCGAGCGCTACCTGGGCACGGTCGTCAAGACCACCACCTTCGGTGCCTTCGTCTCCCTGCTCCCCGGCAAGGACGGACTGCTGCACATCTCGCAGATCCGCAAGCTGGCCGGCGGCAAGCGCGTGGAGAACGTCGAGGACGTCCTCGGTGTCGGCGCCAAGGTCCAGGTCGAGATCGCCGAGATCGACTCCCGCGGCAAGCTCTCCCTCATCCCCGTGATCGAGGGCGAGGACGGCGACGACGCGGCGGACAAGAAGGACGACGCTGCCAAGTGACGTCGCGCGGCTTCAAGGCGACGGCCCGCACCTCCTCGGAGGTGCGGGCCGTCGCCCGTACCCAAACGCTTCTCAAGGGCACGAACGGCATCGGCACGGTCCGGCGCACCACCCTCCCCGGGGGGCTGCGGATCGTCACCGAAACCCTGCCGTCCGTACGCTCCGCCACCTTCGGGATCTGGGCGCACGTCGGCTCCCGTGACGAGACCCCGGCGCTCAACGGCGCCACCCACTATCTGGAGCACCTCCTCTTCAAGGGCACCCGGCGACGGTCCGCCCTCGACATCTCCTCCGCCGTCGACGCGGTCGGCGGCGAGATGAACGCCTTCACGGCGAAGGAGTACACCTGCTACTACGCACGGGTCCTCGACACCGATCTGCCGCTCGCCATCGACGTCGTCTGCGACATGCTCACCGGCTCGCTGATCGAGCAGGAGGACGTCGACGCCGAGCGCGGGGTCATCCTCGAAGAGATCGCGATGACCGAGGACGACCCCGGCGACTGTGTGCACGACCTCTTCGCGCACACCATGTTCGGGGACACCCCCCTCGGCCGCCCCGTCCTCGGCACGGTCGACACGGTCAACGCGCTCACCGCCGACCGGATCCGCCGCTTCTACAAGAAGCACTACGACCCCACCCACCTGGTGGTCGCAGCGGCGGGCAACGTCGACCACGCCACCGTGGTACGCCAGGTCCGCCGCGCCTTCGAACGGGCCGGCGCCCTCACCCGTACCGACGCGGTCCCGCTCGCCCCCCGCGACGGAGGACGTACGGTCCGCACCGCGGGCCGGGTCGAACTGCTCGGCCGGAAGACCGAGCAGGCCCATATCGTCCTCGGCATGCCCGGCCTGGCCAGGACCGACGACCGCCGCTGGGCCCTCGGCGTACTGAACACCGCCCTCGGCGGCGGTATGTCCTCCCGGCTCTTCCAGGAGGTTCGGGAGAAGCGCGGTCTGGCCTACAGCGTGTACTCGTACACCTCGGGCTTCGCCGACTGCGGACTCTTCGGCGTGTACGCGGGCTGCCGCCCCGCCCAGGTCCACGACGTCCTCAAGATCTGCCGGGACGAACTGGACCGGGTCGCCTCCGACGGTCTCACCGACGACGAGATCGGCCGGGCCGTCGGGCAGCTGTCCGGCTCCACGGTCCTCGGTCTGGAGGACACCGGGGCGCTGATGAACCGTATCGGCAAGAGCGAACTGTGCTGGGGCTCCCAGATGTCCGTCGACGAGATGCTGGGCCGGATAGCGGCCGTCACCCCCGACGAGGTGCGCGAGGTCGCCGCCGAGGTACTCGGCCACCGCCCGTCGCTCGCGGTCATCGGCCCGCTGAAGGACCGGCAGGCCGACCGGCTCCACGAATCGGTTTCTTAAGGCTCGGGCCGTGTCCGGGCCGGGTCCCGGGCACGGCCTAGGCTTGGACCGACGACCTGAGAAGTGCCTTCCGGAGGAAAGAGACTGATGAGCAAGTTGCGCGTGGCGGTCATCGGAGCCCGGGGCCGGATCGGCTCCGAGGCGGTCCGGGCCGTGGAGGGCGCCGGAGATCTGGAGCTGGTCGCGGCCCTGGGCCGGGGCGACAAGCTGGAGACGCTGGTCGACGCGGGCGCCCAGGTGGTGGTCGAGCTGACCACCCCCGCGTCCGTGATGGGCAATCTCGACTTCTGTGTACGCCACGGCATCCACGCCGTCGTCGGCACCACCGGCTGGACCGACGATCGGCTCGCACAGCTCGGCACCAGCCTCGACGCGTCCCCCGGGACCGGCGTCCTGATCGCCCCGAACTTCTCCATCGGCGCGGTCCTCACGATGAAGTTCGCGCAGGCGGCGGCGCGCTGGTTCGAATCGGCCGAGGTCGTGGAGCTGCACCACCCCAACAAGGCCGACGCCCCCAGCGGCACCGCCACCCGTACCGCCCAGCTCATCGCCGCGGCCCGTGCCGACGCCGGGCTCGGCGCCCAGCCGGACGCCACGGCCACCGCCCTGGACGGCGCCCGCGGCGCCGATGTCGACGGTGTGCCGGTGCATGCGGTACGGCTCCGGGGGCTCCTCGCCCACCAGGAGGTCCTCCTCGGCGGCGAGGGGGAGACCCTCACCATCCGGCACGATTCGCTGCACCACAGCAGCTTTATGCCCGGGATCCTGCTCGGGGTCCGCCGGATCGGCTCCGTACCCGGTCTGACCATGGGCCTGGAGCACTTCCTCGACCTCGGCCTCGACCGGCCCGCAGCCCACTGACCGACTGATCGAACTGATCGACATGCGCGCGAAAATCACCTACTTCGTCACGGCCGCCGTCCTGGTCGTCTACTTCGTCCTGGTCGGCAGCCGCGGTCTGCTCCTCATCCAGCAGGGCACCTGGCTGACCGTCGCCTTCGGCATCTCCGTACTGGCCCTGCCGGTCATCGGGGTCTGGTTCCTCTGGAAGAACACCCGCTTCGTCACCCGGGCCAACCGGCTGGCGGCCGAGCTGGAGGCCGAGGGCGGACTGCCCGTCGACGATCTCGCCCGGACCCCGAGCGGACGCATCGACCGGGATGCCGCGGACGAGGTGTTCGCGCGGCGCCGGGCCGAGACCGAGGACGCCCCGGACGACTGGCGCTGCTGGTTCCGGCTGGCGATCGCCTACCACGACGCCCGGGACACCCCGCGGGCGCGCAAGGCCATGCAGCGCGCCATCGCCCTGCACGAGACCGCCGGGGCCTGAGAAACCCCCGAGCGGGTGCAGCAGACGGAACCGCGCCGGACCCGACGGGGTCCGGCGCGGTTCTGTGCGGTTCCGTGCGTACGGATACGCGGCTACGGCGCAGGGGAGCGTACGGTGCCCCGCACCGCCCGCCCCGCGGCCGCGGGGCGGGCGGTGGAACGGTCAGTCCGCCGGCCCGTACTCCGCCGCCCAGGCCTCCACCGTGTCCGCCGCCCGGTCGAAGGCCTCGACCCGGGAGAGGAAGTCCGCGTTGTGGTCGGTCAGCAGCTCCAGCGGCTCGTTCCGGCCGCGGCGGTTCAGGTGCAGCGCCTGACCCTGCACGGTCCGCGGCAGCCCCAGCCAGCGCACCGGCTGCTGCACCGTCTGGACCCGGGTCACATCCGACCAGCGGAGCGTCGACGTGGTGAAGAAGCCGACCCGGCGCAGCCCGTGGCGGCTCACCCAGACGCCCGACCGCAGCAGGCGCAGGGCCAGGGCGATCATCACCAGGCCCACCGAGAGGCAGAGACCGGCCGCGGACATGGCGCCCGCGGCGGCAACGATCACGGCCGCGATCATCACGAACGACGTCAGCAGCAGAAGCAGGGCCGCGGCCCCCACCCGCCAGGGACCGGGGCGGTACGGCCGCCGCCACTGGTCGTGATCGTCGAAGGGCAGGGCGACGTCCGCGGAGTCCTCCGCCGGGGCGCCGAACGCGCGGTCGGCCGTCAGAAAGGTCAGGGGCACGACTGTTCTCCACTCACCAGCACACTCGAATTGTGGGGGCTGTGACGGGTGAGGCTACCGAGGCGCTCCGGGGCCGACTACCCCAGGGGGCCGTGCGGCTCACCGACGCTCGGCCGCCTCACTCTGCTGTGCGGTCTCGGGTGAGCTGCCGGACTCCAGCGCGGGGACGCCGAAGAGCAGAGACCCCACCAGCCCGGCGACGATGCTCAGTCCGATCAGCGTACGACCGGTGAGCTGGGAGACCGTGGGACGCTCGCGCGGCGGAGGAGTGACGTTACTGCGGAAGCGCTCGGCATCCTCTTCGGCCCGGGTGGCCTCGGCGACGAACGAGAACGGGACGGCTTCCCGCCGGCGAAACATCGGATCACGCTCCTGGTGGAGTTCGGTGTGACTACTGGAAGGGCTGTTACCCAGAGAGACGTACGGAACGGCGATTCGGTGCCGGATCCGTGCGAATCGGTCCGGGAAACATCGGCGAAGCGTGAAGGGGGGACGGGATTGAGGGTGGACTAAGGTGGTTGCCGCCCCCCACCCGCCCCCAGGAGAGGACCCCTCCAGGTGACCGACACCCCCGCCGATTCCGCGCCCCCCACCTTCCGCAGCGATGTCACCGTCGAGCTGGTGAAGCACTCCGCCGCGGACTCCGACGTCCTGTGGGCGGCCCGGGTCTCCACGGCCGGAGAGCAGTCCCTGGACGAGCTGAAGAAGGACCCGGAGCGGTCGAAGGGGCTCATCAACTTCCTGATGCGCGACCGGCACGGCAGCCCGTTCGAGCACAACTCCATGACCTTCTTCATCAGCGCCCCGATCCTGGTCTTCCGCGAGTTCATGCGGCACCGCGCGGGCTGGTCGTACAACGAGGAATCCGGCCGCTACCGGGAGCTCCAGCCGGTCTTCTACGTCCCCGGACAGGACCGCAAGCTGGTCCAGGAGGGCCGCCCGGGCAAGTACGTCTTCATCGACGGCAGCCCCGAGCAGCACAAGATCGTCTCCGAGGCGATGGAGGACTCCTACCGCCGGTCGTACGAGACCTACCAGGAGATGCTGGCCGCGGGCATCGCCCGGGAAATCGCCCGTTCGGTCCTGCCCGTCGGTCTCTTCTCCTCCATGTACGCCACCTGCAACGCCCGCTCGCTGATGCACTTCCTCGGTCTGCGCACCCAGCACGAGCAGGCGAAGGTCCCGTCCTTCCCGCAGCGCGAGATCGAAATGGTCGGCGAGCAGATGGAGCGGCACTGGGCGCAGTTGATGCCGCTGACGTACGAGGCGTTCAACGCCAACGGCCGAATCGCGCCCTGAACCGTCCGGAGCCGCCGGACCACCCCCGATCCCGTCCCCCGGTCGGGCAGCGGCGGTACAGATGTACGGATTCTCCGGGTGGAATGTCCGCATTGCGGTGTTTCATGAAGTTCATCTAGGCTGATCAAACGGACCCGGCACTGCTTGAACCCCCGAGCAGGCAGTGCCGGGCTCCGCATCCCACGTCGTACGTCACGTCCCCTCAAGGGCCACACCGCACTGAGCAGCGAGTAGCGTGTTACCCATGGCTCCGATCCCCACTCCGCAGACCCCCTTCGGGCGGGTCCTCACCGCCATGGTCACGCCGTTCACCCCGGACGGCGCACTCGACGTCGACGGCGCCCAGCGCCTGGCGGCCCATCTGGTGGACGCAGGCAACGACGGCCTGATCGTCAGCGGCACCACCGGCGAGTCGCCCACCACCAGCGACGCGGAGAAAGACCGGCTCCTGCGGGCCGTACTGGAGGCCGTCGGGGACCGAGCCCTGATCGTCGCCGGAATCGGCACCAACGACACCCGCCACAGCATCGAACTCGCCCGCGCCGCCGAAAGCGCCGGCGCCCACGGTCTGCTCGCCGTCACGCCGTACTACAACAAGCCCCCGCAGGAGGGCCTGTTCCGGCACTTCTCGGCGATCGCCGACGCCACCGAACTGCCCGTGATGCTGTACGACATCCCCGGCCGCAGCGGTGTCCCCATCGACACCGAGACCATCGTCCGGCTCGCCGAGCACCCCCGGATCGTCGCCAACAAGGACGCCAAGGGCGACCTCGGCCGGGCGAGCTGGGCCATCGCCCGCTCCGGCCTCGCCTGGTACTCCGGCGACGACATGCTCAACCTCCCCCTGCTCTCGGTCGGCGCCGTCGGCTTCGTCTCCGTGGTGGGCCATGTGGTCACCCCGGAGCTGCGCGCCCTGCTCGACGCCCACCTCAGCGGCGACGTCCAGAAGGCCACCGAGATCCACCAGCGGCTGCTTCCGGTCTTCACCGGAATGTTCCGCACCCAGGGCGTGATCACCACCAAGGCCGCCCTCGCCCTCCAGGGCCTGCCCGCGGGCCCCCTGCGACTTCCCATGGTCGAGCTGACCCCCGACGAGACCGCACAGCTGAAGGCGGACCTCGCGGCCGGAGGCGTCCAGCTCTGACCCCGGACCTGGCAAGACCCGACAACTGCATAGGTACGACACAGCACGTGCAAGAAGCTCATGCCCGCCGGGCCCTCGCGAGAGGGTGGCCGGCGCGCATGGTGAGGAGAGTCTTTTGAGTCATCCGCATCCCGAACTCGGCCGTCCGCCGAAGCTCCCGAAGGGCGGCCTGCGGGTCACCCCGCTCGGCGGCCTCGGTGAAATCGGCCGGAACATGACGGTCTTCGAATTCGACGGCCGACTGCTCATCGTCGACTGCGGCGTCCTCTTCCCCGAGGAGGAGCAGCCCGGTGTCGACCTCATCCTGCCCGACTTCACCACCATCAGGGACCGCCTCGACGACGTCGAGGGGATCGTGCTCACGCACGGCCACGAGGACCACATCGGCGGTGTCCCCTATCTGCTGAGGCTGAAGCCGGACATCCCGCTGATCGGTTCCAAGCTCACCCTCGCCCTGATCGAGGCCAAGCTCCAGGAACACCGCATCCGGCCCTACACCCTCGAAGTCACCGAGGGACAGCGCGAGCGGATCGGCCCCTTCGACTGCGAGTTCATCGCGGTCAACCACTCCATCCCGGACGCGCTGGCCGTCGCGATCCGGACCCCCGCGGGCATGGTCGTCCACACCGGCGACTTCAAGATGGACCAGCTGCCGCTGGACCGCCGGCTCACGGATCTGCACGCCTTCGCCCGGCTCAGCGAGGAGGGCATCGACCTCCTCCTCTCGGACTCCACCAATGCCGAGGTCCCCGGCTTCGTCCCGCCCGAGCGCGATATCTCGAACGTGCTCCGCCAGGTCTTCGCCGGCGCCCAGAAGCGGATCATCGTCGCCAGCTTCGCCAGCCATGTGCACCGCATCCAGCAGATCCTGGACGCGGCGCACGAGTACGGCAGGCGGGTGGCCTTCGTCGGACGCTCGATGGTCCGCAATATGGGCATCGCCCGTGACCTCGGCTATCTGCGGGTCCCGCCGGGGCTGGTCGTCGACGTCAAGACCCTCGACGATCTGCCCGACCACGAGGTCGTCCTGGTCTGTACCGGCTCCCAGGGCGAGCCGATGGCCGCCCTGTCCCGGATGGCCAACCGCGATCACCAGATCCGGATCGTCCAGGGCGACACCGTGATCCTGGCGTCCTCCCTGATCCCGGGCAACGAGAACGCGGTCTACCGGGTGATCAACGGCCTCACCCGCTGGGGTGCGAACGTCATCCACAAGGGGAACGCCAAGGTCCATGTCTCGGGCCATGCCTCGGCCGGCGAGCTGCTGTACTTCTACAACATCTGCCGCCCGAAGAACCTGATGCCGGTCCACGGCGAATGGCGCCATCTGCGCGCCAACGCGGAACTGGGTGCACTCACCGGAGTCCCCAAGGACCACATCGTCATCGCCGAGGACGGCGTCGTCGTCGACCTCGTCGACGGCAGGGCCCGCATCGTGGGCAAGGTCCAGGCCGGTTATGTGTACGTGGACGGCCTCTCGGTCGGAGATGTCACGGAGGCCTCCCTCAAGGACCGCCGGATCCTCGGTGACGAGGGCTTCATCTCGGTCTTCGTCGTGGTGGACTCCACCACGGGCAAGGTCGTCGGCGGCCCCCATGTCCAGGCCCGGGGATCCGGTATCGACGACGCGGTCTTCACCGCGGTGGTCCCCAAGATCGAAGAGGCCATCGCCAAGTCGGCCGCGGACGGGGTCGCCGAACCCCACCAGCTCCAGCAGCTGGTCCGCAGGATCGTGGGCCGCTGGGTCTCCGACACCTACCGTCGCCGCCCGATGATCCTCCCGGTCGTCGTCGAGGTCTGACGCCGCCGCCGGTTCCCCGGCCCGACGTCGCACTTCATGGAGCGGGGCGCCTCGATTTGCATCGGGGCGCCCCGCTCCAGTACGTTGACGTCTCCGCCCGAACGAGAACCCCGAACGGCATGCGCCGTACGGAACAGGATCTCGGGGGGCCGGAAAATCCGACTCAGAATCTCTGATAAAGTCGGCACCGCCGAAAGGCAAAGTCGAAAGACAAAAGGCCGCTTCAACAGGCCGCTGGATTTGAAACTCCGGACCGGAAACGGAACGGGAAAAGGATCTGGTAAGGTTGGAAACGCAAGATCGAAGGGAAAAGCCCGGAGGGCCTGGTGAAAAGGGCCTGAAGGAAGCGTCCGTTCCTTGAGAACTCAACAGCGTGCCAAAAATCAACGCCAGATTAGTTGATACCCCGTTCCCGGGCCCTTGTGGCTGGGGGATGAGGTTCCTTTGAAGAAACACATACAGCGAGGACGCTGTGGACGGTCGGATTATTCCTCCGGCTGTCCCGCTCTCGTGATGTGTGGACCCGATTACGGGTAAACATTCACGGAGAGTTTGATCCTGGCTCAGGACGAACGCTGGCGGCGTGCTTAACACATGCAAGTCGAACGATGAAGCCGCTTCGGTGGTGGATTAGTGGCGAACGGGTGAGTAACACGTGGGCAATCTGCCCTGCACTCTGGGACAAGCCCTGGAAACGGGGTCTAATACCGGATAATACCTTCGGGGGCATCCTTGAAGGTTGAAAGCTCCGGCGGTGCAGGATGAGCCCGCGGCCTATCAGCTTGTTGGTGGGGTGATGGCCTACCAAGGCGACGACGGGTAGCCGGCCTGAGAGGGCGACCGGCCACACTGGGACTGAGACACGGCCCAGACTCCTACGGGAGGCAGCAGTGGGGAATATTGCACAATGGGCGAAAGCCTGATGCAGCGACGCCGCGTGAGGGATGACGGCCTTCGGGTTGTAAACCTCTTTCAGCAGGGAAGAAGCGAGAGTGACGGTACCTGCAGAAGAAGCGCCGGCTAACTACGTGCCAGCAGCCGCGGTAATACGTAGGGCGCAAGCGTTGTCCGGAATTATTGGGCGTAAAGAGCTCGTAGGCGGCTTGTCACGTCGGGTGTGAAAGCCCGGGGCTTAACCCCGGGTCTGCATTCGATACGGGCAGGCTAGAGTGTGGTAGGGGAGATCGGAATTCCTGGTGTAGCGGTGAAATGCGCAGATATCAGGAGGAACACCGGTGGCGAAGGCGGATCTCTGGGCCATTACTGACGCTGAGGAGCGAAAGCGTGGGGAGCGAACAGGATTAGATACCCTGGTAGTCCACGCCGTAAACGTTGGGAACTAGGTGTTGGCGACATTCCACGTCGTCGGTGCCGCAGCTAACGCATTAAGTTCCCCGCCTGGGGAGTACGGCCGCAAGGCTAAAACTCAAAGGAATTGACGGGGGCCCGCACAAGCAGCGGAGCATGTGGCTTAATTCGACGCAACGCGAAGAACCTTACCAAGGCTTGACATACACCGGAAAGCATTAGAGATAGTGCCCCCCTTGTGGTCGGTGTACAGGTGGTGCATGGCTGTCGTCAGCTCGTGTCGTGAGATGTTGGGTTAAGTCCCGCAACGAGCGCAACCCTTGTCCCGTGTTGCCAGCAAGCCCCCTTGTGGGGTGTTGGGGACTCACGGGAGACCGCCGGGGTCAACTCGGAGGAAGGTGGGGACGACGTCAAGTCATCATG
This sequence comes from Streptomyces tsukubensis, assembly GCF_003932715.1. Taxonomy (NCBI): domain Bacteria; kingdom Bacillati; phylum Actinomycetota; class Actinomycetes; order Kitasatosporales; family Streptomycetaceae; genus Streptomyces; species Streptomyces tsukubensis. Next base: position 6,076,419 of record NZ_CP020700.1, read on the forward strand.
CCCCTTATGTCTTGGGCTGCACACGTGCTACAATGGCCGGTACAAAGAGCTGCGATGCCGTGAGGCGGAGCGAATCTCAAAAAGCCGGTCTCAGTTCGGATTGGGGTCTGCAACTCGACCCCATGAAGTCGGAGTTGCTAGTAATCGCAGATCAGCATTGCTGCGGTGAATACGTTCCCGGGCCTTGTACACACCGCCCGTCACGTCACGAAAGTCGGTAACACCCGAAGCCGGTGGCCCAACCCCTTGTGGGAGGGAGCTGTCGAAGGTGGGACTGGCGATTGGGACGAAGTCGTAACAAGGTAGCCGTACCGGAAGGTGCGGCTGGATCACCTCCTTTCTAAGGAGCACTTCTTGCCGGTTTTTGCCGGTCAGGGGCCAGTACACCGGCGAGTGTCCGGTGCTGGTTGCTCATGGGTGGAACGTTGATTATTCGGCACACGGTCATGGTTGACAGAGTGAGTACTGCTTCGGCGTGGAAAGCTTCTGGAGACAATGGTCGGGTGTTGGGCGCGCTGTTGGGTGTCTGAGGGCACGGACGAGAGTCTGTTGGTCTTCGGTGCCGGCCCCGGTGTTCCTGCCACGTTGGTGGTGGGGTGACGGGTGGCTGGTCGTTGTTTGAGAACTGCACAGTGGACGCGAGCATCTGTGGCCAAGTTTTTAAGGGCGCACGGTGGATGCCTTGGCACCAGGAACCGATGAAGGACGTGGGAGGCCACGATAGTCCCCGGGGAGTCGTCAACCAGGCTTTGATCCGGGGGTTTCCGAATGGGGAAACCCGGCAGTCGTCATGGGCTGTCACCCGCTGCTGAACACATAGGCAGTGTGGAGGGAACGAGGGGAAGTGAAACATCTCAGTACCCTCAGGAAGAGAAAACAACCGTGATTCCGGGAGTAGTGGCGAGCGAAACCGGATGAGGCCAAACCGTATGCGTGTGATACCCGGCAGGGGTTGCGTATGCGGGGTTGTGGGATCTCTTTTCTGCGGTCTGCCGGCCGTGGGACGAGTCAGAAACCGTATGGATAGGCGAAGGGCATGCGAAAGGCCCGGCGTAGAGGGTAAGACCCCCGTAGCTGAAATTCATGCGGCTCGTTTAAGAGACACCCAAGTAGCACGGGGCCCGAGAAATCCCGTGTGAATCTGGCGGGACCACCCGTTAAGCCTAAATATTCCCTGGTGACCGATAGCGGATAGTACCGTGAGGGAATGGTGAAAAGTACCGCGGGAGCGGAGTGAAATAGTACCTGAAACCGTGTGCCTACAAGCCGTGGGAGCGTCGGGGGTCGGACTTGTCCGGCTCCTCGTGACTGCGTGCCTTTTGAAGAATGAGCCTGCGAGTTTGCGGTGTGTTGCGAGGTTAACCCGTGTGGGGAAGCCGTAGCGAAAGCGAGTCCGAATAGGGCGATTTAGTAGCGCGCTCAAGACCCGAAGCGGAGTGATCTAGCCATGGGCAGGTTGAAGCGGCTGTAAGAGGTCGTGGAGGACCGAACCCACCAGGGTTGAAAACCTGGGGGATGACCTGTGGTTAGGGGTGAAAGGCCAATCAAACTCCGTGATAGCTGGTTCTCCCCGAAATGCATTTAGGTGCAGCGTCGTGTGTTTCTTGCCGGAGGTAGAGCACTGGATAGGCGATGGGCCCTACCGGGTTACTGACCTTAGCCAAACTCCGAATGCCGGTAAGTGAGAGCGCGGCAGTGAGACTGTGGGGGATAAGCTCCATGGTCGAGAGGGAAACAGCCCAGAGCATCGACTAAGGCCCCTAAGCGTACGCTAAGTGGGAAAGGATGTGGAGTCGCAGAGACAACCAGGAGGTTGGCTTAGAAGCAGCCACCCTTGAAAGAGTGCGTAATAGCTCACTGGTCAAGTGATTCCGCGCCGACAATGTAGCGGGGCTCAAGCGTACCGCCGAAGTCGTGTCAATCCAGCAATAGGGCCAACGCCCGTTGGGTTGGGTAGGGGAGCGTCGTGTGCCGGGTGAAGCCGCCGCGTAAGCGAGTGGTGGATGGTACACGAGTGAGAATGCAGGCATGAGTAGCGATACACACGTGGGAAACGTGTGCGCCGATTGACTAAGGGTTCCTGGGTCAAGCTGATCTGCCCAGGGTAAGTCGGGACCTAAGGCGAGGCCGACAGGCGTAGTCGATGGACAACCGGTTGATATTCCGGTACCCGCTTTGAAGCGCCCAGTATCGAATCCTCTGATGCTAAGGCCGTGAAGCCGCCTTTGATCTCTTCGGAGTGATGGGGAGTGGTGGAGCCGCTGAACCGAGGTGGTAGTAGGTAAGTGATGGGGTGACGCAGGAAGGTAGTCCAGCCCGGGCGGTGGTTGTCCCGGGGTAAGGGTGTAGCCCGTGTGGTAGGTAAATCCGTCACACATTAAGGGTGAGACCTGATGCCGAGCCGATTGTGGTGAAGTGGATGATCCTATGCTGTCGAGAAAAGCCTCTAGCGAGTTTCAAGGCGGCCCGTACCCTAAACCGACTCAGGTGGTCAGGTAGAGAATACCGAGGCGTTCGGGTGAACTATGGTTAAGGAACTCGGCAAAATGCCCCCGTAACTTCGGGAGAAGGGGGGCCATTCCTGGTGATCGTCTTTACGATGTGAGCTGGGGGTGGCCGCAGAGACCAGCGAGAAGCGACTGTTTACTAAAAACACAGGTCCGTGCGAAGCCGTAAGGCGATGTATACGGACTGACGCCTGCCCGGTGCTGGAACGTTAAGGGGACCGGTTAGTGACCTTTCGGGGTTGCGAAGCTGAGAACTTAAGCGCCAGTAAACGGCGGTGGTAACTATAACCATCCTAAGGTAGCGAAATTCCTTGTCGGGTAAGTTCCGACCTGCACGAATGGCGTAACGACTTCTCGACTGTCTCAACCATAGGCCCGGTGAAATTGCACTACGAGTAAAGATGCTCGTTTCGCGCAGCAGGACGGAAAGACCCCGGGACCTTTACTACAGTTTGATATTGGTGTTCGGTTCGGCTTGTGTAGGATAGGTGGGAGACTTTGAAGCGGCCACGCCAGTGGTTGTGGAGTCGTTGTTGAAATACCACTCTGGTCGTGCTGGATGTCTAACCTGGGTCCGTGATCCGGATCAGGGACAGTGTCTGATGGGTAGTTTAACTGGGGCGGTTGCCTCCTAAAGAGTAACGGAGGCGCCCAAAGGTTCCCTCAGCCTGGTTGGTAATCAGGTGTTGAGTGTAAGTGCACAAGGGAGCTTGACTGTGAGACCGACGGGTCGAGCAGGGACGAAAGTCGGGACTAGTGATCCGGCGGTGGCTTGTGGAAGCGCCGTCGCTCAACGGATAAAAGGTACCCCGGGGATAACAGGCTGATCTTCCCCAAGAGTCCATATCGACGGGATGGTTTGGCACCTCGATGTCGGCTCGTCGCATCCTGGGGCTGGAGTCGGTCCCAAGGGTTGGGCTGTTCGCCCATTAAAGCGGTACGCGAGCTGGGTTTAGAACGTCGTGAGACAGTTCGGTCCCTATCCGCTGTGCGCGTAGGAGTCTTGAGAAGGGCTGTCCCTAGTACGAGAGGACCGGGACGGACGAACCTCTGGTGTGCCAGTTGTCCTGCCAAGGGCATGGCTGGTTGGCTACGTTCGGAAAGGATAACCGCTGAAAGCATCTAAGCGGGAAGCCTGCTTCGAGATGAGGACTCCCACCCCCTTTGAGGGGTTAAGGCTCCCAGTAGACGACTGGGTTGATAGGCCGGATCTGGAAGCCAGGTAACTGGTGGAGGTGACCGGTACTAATAGGCCGAGGGCTTGTCCATATTTGCTCGCGTCCACTGTGTTAGTTCTGAGGCAACGACCGTGTTGATTCCGGTTTGTTTGTTTCATAGTGTTTCGGTGGTTATTGCGTTAGGGAAACGCCCGGTTACATTCCGAACCCGGAAGCTAAGCCTTTCAGCGCCGATGGTACTGCAGGGGGGACCCTGTGGGAGAGTAGGACGCCGCCGAACAATTTTTGATGGGAAGGCCCCGCACACTGTGCGGGGCCTTTCTGTATTTCCAGGGCAGAAAGATTGACCGCGAGGAGCTGCCTGCGGGGCGTCGGCCGGCCGCGCGCGCCGGGACGGGCCCGCGCAGCCGAGCCCGGCAAGGGCCGGCGGAGAGACCCGGGGACAGGTTCGGTGATCTTCCTGCGCCGGATGGTTCGGAGCACCCCCAACTCAGGGTATGATTTACCTCGTTGCCGCAGCGCAGCAGGCCCCAATAGCTCAGTCGGTAGAGCGTCTCCATGGTAAGGAGAAGGTCTACGGTTCGATTCCGTATTGGGGCTCAGTACAAGGAAGGCCCCCGCCTGATGGCGGGGGCCTTCCTCGTTTCCGTGGTGCCGCTGCACCTCAGGGCTGCCGGGGCTCCGGGATACGGAGAGCCAGGATGGCCATATCGTCGGACGCGGGCTCGGCGGCGAAGCGTTCCACCGCGCGCATGACCCGGGAGGCCACCGCGCCGGCCGTCAGGCCCGTACAGCCCGTCAGAACGTCCGCAAGGCCGTCGTCGCCCAGCATGCGGCTGCCCTCGCGGCGTTCGGTGATGCCGTCGGTGACACAGAGCAGCACATCGCCGGGAGACAGGGTCACCGACTCCTCGTACAGCTCCAGATCCTCGATGACCCCCAGCAGCGGCTGCGGCTCGGCGGGGGAGTCCACCGTGCCGTCAGGGCGGAGCCGGAGCGGCAGGGGATGGCCCGCACAGACCACCTTCAGACGCGCGCTGCCGTCCTCCTGCGGCCACAGCTCGCCGTACAGCAGAGTGAGGAAGCGGCTGCGGGTGCCCTCGTCGAGGATGGCGGCATTCAGCCGCTCCAGGACCGCGGGGCCGCCGAAGCCCTCGCGTGCCAGCAGCCGCAGGGCGTGCCGGGCCAGACCGGTGACCGCGGCGGCCTCCGGGCCCGTACCGCAGACGTCACCGATGGCGAAGCCGTAGGCACCGTCCCGGATGGGGAAGACGTCGTAGAAGTCGCCGCCGACCTCGTTGCCCTCGCCCGCGGCCCGGTAGATGACCTCCACCTCGACCCCGGGGATCTGCGGCGACTCCGGCGGCAGCAGGCTGCGCTGCAGGGACTGGCTGATGGCGACCCGCTCCGAGTACAGACGGGCGTTGTCGAGGGCCAGAGCGGCCCGCCGGGACAGGTCCTCGGCCAGCTCCAGGATCTCCTGGCGGAAATGCTCGTCCGTCGGCTTGCCGAGAATGAGCATGCCGATCGCCCGGTTGCGGGCGAACAGCGGCAGGACGACGGTCTCGCCGCCGACCGCAGCCGCCGTCGCGAGGGTGCTCCCGATACCCGAGGAGACCGGAGAGGAAGAGCCCAGCCCCAGCTCGCGTTTCGAAGTCTCCAGCGCCGCCTGCTGGGCCGCCTTCGCCGGGGCGGTCCAGGCGCTGACGCCCGGTGTGGAGACCGGGCCGGGCGGGGCGATCTTGGAGAGCAGGGCCTTCAGCCCGTCGATGCGGTCCTCGTCCTCGTGCAGGACATAACTCAGATAGGGGGCGGACGCCTGGTCGGCGATCGTGTAGACGGCGCACCAGGTGGCCAGGGTCGGGACCGTCATCTGGGCCATCAGAGCCAGCGTCTGATCCTTGTCGAGCGTGCCCGCGAGCAGGTCGGAGGCCTCGACCAGGAAGGAAAGGGAACCGCGGCGCAGCCGTTCCAGCTCACCGAGGCGGGCCGATTCGACGGCGAGGGCGATCCGGTCGGCCGCGAACTGGAGCCGCAGGGCCTCCTCGTTGGTGTAGCGGCCGGCGGACTCCGCGGCGACACCGATGGACCCGGTGAGACGGCCCTCGACCTTGAGCGGGACGGTGACCACGGACCGCATACCGGTGGTGTTGAGCAGGGGGACCGCGCCGGGGACCGACGTGAGGTCGTCGTGGACCGCGGGCATCCGGGCGGAGCCGTACCGTCCGGTGCCGGCCTCGACGGGGACCCGGGCGAAACGCTGGCGGGCGGAGGGAAGACCGGTGGTGGCCCGGACCTCCAGCTCGGTCTCGTCGTCCGTGGCCAGCAGGAGGAAGGCGGCGTCGCCGTCGAGCATGTCGCGGGCGCGTTCGACGGTGCGCTGGAGCAGTCCGTCGAGGTCGTCGGGGGCGGGGGAGCCGATGAAGACCTCGAACGGATCCGCGGAGTGCGATTCGGTTCCGCTGTCGGCGACGGGGATCCGGGTCGGGGTCTGGAGGACGGCGCGCTCGTCGTCCCGTACCAGCAGACAGACCGTGGACGGTTCGCCGTGGGTATCGCGGACCCGCAGATGGGAGGCGTAGACGGGGATGACACGGCCCTCGGTGTCACGGATGCCGTAGCTGCCCTCCCAGCGGGAGAGCTGGAGGGCCTCGGCGATTCCGGTGCCGATGCCGGGGGTGTGCGGCCAGGCGGCGAAGTCGGCGAGCGGTTTGCCGATGACCTGGTCGGCGGCGTAACCGAAGAGATGCTCCGCGTCCTCGTTCCAGACGGAGATGGAGCCGGTGCGGTCGATCTGGGCCACGGCGACACGGACCCGTTCGTCGGCGACGGGGAGCAGGGCGGTCGGCAGGGCGGGGCCCGCGGAGCGCGTACCGACAGGGCGCTGGGGAAGGTCGAGCTGGAACCAGACCTGTTTGAACGTGGCGGTGTACTCGACGCCCCAGCGGGAGGCGAGGGCGGAGCACAGCTGGAGTCCGCGGCCGTTCTCGCTGTCGAGCGGGGCGAGGACATGGCTGCCCTGGAGGGGGATCTCGCGCTCGGGGTAGCGGTCGGCCACCTCGATCCGGACGTGCTCGTCGGTGCGCAGGCACAGGACATCGGCCGAGGTCCCCGCGTGGACAATGGCGTTGGTGACGAGTTCGCTGGTCAGGACCACCGCGTCGTCGATGATGTCGGAGTGGCCCCAGCCCTGGAGGGTGTCGCGGACAAAGGCACGGGCGGTCGCCACGGACCTGCCGACGGGGTCGAAGGAAGCGGCTGCCCGAGCGGTGATCACTGAACTCCTCGTACGCGTCTCGACACCCGGCTCTGCCATGATCGGCCCGTCCCTCCCGGTGCCCGGTCCTTGTGCTTGCGCCCGAGTCGCCCCGGCCGGGCGGACCGGGGCGGTTGGACAGCCGGATGCCAGGTTACTTACCTTCGCAGTCCGAGCGGGTGCCGGTCGCCGTTGTTTCCGCCCTGTGGGGGCGGGGACGTTGTGCGAAGCTGCCGAACTGTTATGGCCTGGTTCGGCACGGGTGAAACACTGGACACTCACCCGATACGAGCTCGGATAGTACGGTCAACCCCTGCGGGAGGGACACGGTGGAGTCTGGCGTGGCGGCGCGGGCGAAAAACACGCGCGCAAAAGGCGGACGGTCCCGGAGCAATGGGACGACCGAGGTGGATTCGGTCGCCCTGAACCGGCTGCTGGCCGCGCTCACGTCGATGCGGGACGGGAACTTCCGCAAGCGGCTGACCGTGTCGGGCGACGATGTGATGGCCGAGATCGCGGCCGTCTACAACGAGGTCGCGGACCGGAATCTGCACCTCACGGGTGAGCTGGCGCGCGTCCGCAGGGTCGTCGGACGGGAGGGCAAGCTCACCGAGCGGCTGGAGACCGGGGCCTGTGAAGGGTCCTGGGCGGCCGCGATCGACGCGTCGAACGCGCTGGTGGACGAGTTGGCGCGGCCGGTGTCCGAGGTGGGCCGGGTCCTGTCGGCGGTGGCCGACGGCGATCTCGAACAGCGGATGGAGCTGCGGTCCCAGGGCACGGACGGGGTGGTACGGCCGCTGCGCGGGGAGTTCCTCAAGGTGGCGCGGACGGTCAACAGCCTGGTGGACCAGCTGTCCGCGTTCACGGACGAGGTGACGCGGGTCGCACTCGAAGTGGGTACGGAGGGCAAGCTCGGCGGCCAGGCCCAGGCCCGCGGAATGTCGGGATCCTGGAAGGACCTGACGGACTCGGTCAACACGATGGCGCAGCGGCTGACCGCGCAGGTGCGTGACATCGCGCTGGTCACCACGGCGGTCGCCAAGGGCGATCTGTCGCAGAAGGTCACGGTGCACGTGGCCGGGGAGATGCTGGAGCTGAAGAACACCGTCAACACGATGGTGGACCAGCTGCAGTCGCTGGGGTCGGAGGTCACCCGGGTCTCCCGCGAGGTGGGCACCGAGGGGCTGCTGGGCGGTCAGGCCGAGGTGCCCGGGGTGGCGGGCGTCTGGAAGGACCTGACGGACTCCGTCAACACGATGGCGGGGAACCTGACGTCGCAGGTGCGGGCGATCGCCGAGGTGACGACGGCCGTCGCGAGCGGTGATCTGTCGCAGAAGGTGACGGTGAACGCGCGCGGTGAGATCGCCCAGCTCGCCGAGACCGTGAACCAGATGACGGAGACGCTGCGGACCTTCGCGGACGAGGTGACGCGGGTCGCCAGCGAGGTCGGCGGGGAGGGCATGCTCGGCGGTCAGGCGCAGGTGCCCGGGGCGGCGGGGACCTGGAAGGACCTCACCGACTCGGTGAACACGGTCTTCCGCAACCTCACCACGCAGGTGCGGGACATCGCGCAGGTGACGACTGCGGTCGCGAACGGTGATCTGTCGCAGAAGGTCACGGTCAACGTGGCCGGGGAGATGCTGGAGCTGAAGAACACCGTCAACACGATGGTGGACCAGCTGCAGTCCTTCGGCTCCGAGGTGACCCGGGTGGCCCGGGAGGTCGGCATCGAGGGCCGGCTGGGCGGTCAGGCGCGGGTGCCGGGGGCGGCGGGGACGTGGAAGGACCTCACCGACTCGGTGAACACCGCGTTCCGCAATCTGACCGGCCAGGTGCGGGACATCGCGCAGGTGACGACTGCGGTCGCGAACGGTGATCTGTCGCAGAAGGTCACCGTCGACGTGGCGGGGGAGATGCTGGAGCTGAAGAACACCGTCAACACGATGGTGGCGCAGCTCTCCTCCTTCGCGGACCAGGTCACCCGGATGGCGCGGGACGTGGGCACCGAGGGCCGGCTGGGCGGTCAGGCACGGGTCGACGGCGTCAGCGGCACCTGGAAGGAGCTGACGGACTCCGTCAACTTCATGGCCGGGAACCTGACCTGGCAGGTGCGGCAGATCGCGCAGGTGACGACGGCGGTCGCGCGGGGCGATCTGTCGCAGAAGATCGACGTGGACGCCCGGGGCGAGATCCTGGAGCTGAAGAACACCATCAACACGATGGTCGACCAGCTGTCGGCCTTCGCCGACCAGGTGACGCGGGTCGCCCGCGAAGTGGGTACGGAGGGCCGGCTCGGCGGCCAGGCCCAGGTGCCGGGCGTGGCCGGGGTCTGGCGCGATCTGACGGACTCCGTGAACGGCATGGCGGGCAATCTGACCGACCAGGTCCGCAATATCGCCCAGGTCGCCACAGCGGTCGCGCGCGGTGATCTGTCGCAGAAGATCGAAGTCGACGCGCGGGGCGAGATCCTGGAGCTGAAGAACACCATCAACACGATGGTCGACCAGCTGTCCGATTTCGCCGAGCAGGTCACCATGGTGGCCCGTGAGGTCGGTACGGAGGGCATGCTCGGCGGCCAGGCCGAGGTGCAGGGCGTCTCCGGCACCTGGAAGGACCTCACCCAGTCCGTCAACTCGATGGCGAACAATCTGACGTCCCAGGTGCGGAGCATCGCGGAGGTCACCACGGCGGTCGCCAAGGGCGATCTGTCGAAGAAGATCACCGTGGATGCCAAGGGCGAGATCCTCGAACTGGTGACGACCGTCAACACGATGGTGGACCAGCTGTCGGACTTCGCGGACGAGGTGACCCGGGTCGCCCGCGAGGTCGGCACGGAGGGCGTCCTCGGCGGACAGGCCAGGGTGCGGGGCGTCACCGGCATCTGGAAGGACCTCAGCGACAACGTCAATCTGATGGCGAACAACCTGACCAACCAGGTGCGGAACATCGCCCGGGTGTCGGCGGCGGTCGCCAACGGGGATCTGACGAAGAAGGTGACGGTCGAGGCGCGCGGGGAGTTCGCGGAGCTGGCGGAGACCGTCAACACGATGGTGACGACCCTGTCGTCGTTCGCGGACGAGGTGACCCGGGTGGCCCGCGAGGTGGGCACCGAGGGCGAGCTGGGCGGTCAGGCGCAGGTCCCGGGGGTGTCGGGGACCTGGAAGGACCTGACCGAGTCGGTGAACTCGATGGCCTCCAATCTGACCTGGCAGGTGCGGCAGATCGCCACGGTCACCACGGCCATCGCCAAGGGCGATCTGACCCGCAAGATCGACATCGACGCCCGGGGGGAGATCCTCGAACTGAAGACGACCATCAACACGATGGTCGACCAGCTGTCGGCGTTCGCGGGCGAGGTCACCCGGGTGGCCCGTGAGGTGGGCACGGACGGTCAGCTCGGCGGTCAGGCCCGGGTCCGGGACGTGGACGGCACCTGGCGGGATCTGACGGAGTCGGTGAACGAGATGGCCGGGAACCTGACCCGGCAGGTGCGGGCGATCGCGGCGGTGGCGACCGCCGTGACGCGCGGGGATCTGAACCTGAAGGTCGACGTGGACGCGGCCGGGGAGATCCAGGTCCTCCAGGACAACATCAACACGATGATCGCCAATCTGCGGGACACCACCCTCGCCAACGAGGAACAGGACTGGCTGAAGGGCAACCTGGCCCGGATCTCGGGTCTGATGCAGGGCCGGCGCGATCTGGACGACGTCGCGTCGCTGATCATGAGCGAGCTGACGCCGGTGGTGTCGGCGCAGCACGGAGCGTTCTTCCTGGCGATGCCCACGGGCGGCAGTTCGGACGTGTCGGGCGAGGAGGAGACCTCGTACGAACTCCAGATGCGGGCGAGCTACGGCTATTCGGCGGGGCTGATGCCGACCTCGTTCCGGCCGGGCGAGACGCTGATCGGCACGGCCGCCGAGGAGAAGCGGACGATCCAGGTCAATGTGCCGCCGGGCTATCTGAAGATCTCCTCGGGGCTCGGGGAGGCCTCGCCCGCCTATGTGATCGTGCTGCCGGTGCTCTTCGAGGGCAAGGTCCTCGGGGTGATCGAACTGGCCTCGTTCCAGCCGTTCACCCATATCCAGCGGGACTTCCTCAACCAGATCGCCGAGATGATCGCCACGAGCGTCAACACGATCAGCGTGAATACCAAGACGGAAGTCCTGCTCAAGCAGTCCCAGGAGCTGACCGAGCAGCTGCGGGAGCGGTCTGCGGAGCTGGAGAACCGGCAGAAGGCGCTCCAGGCGTCCAATGCCGAACTGGAGGAGAAGGCCGAGCTGCTGGCGCAGCAGAACCGCGATATCGAGGTGAAGAACACCGAGATCGAGGAGGCCCGGCAGGTGCTGGAGGAGCGGGCCGAGCAGCTCGCGGTCTCGATGCGCTACAAGTCGGAGTTCCTCGCGAACATGTCGCACGAGCTGCGCACCCCGCTGAACTCCCTGCTGATCCTGGCGAAGCTGCTGGCGGACAACGCGGAGGGCAATCTCTCGCCGAAGCAGGTGGAGTTCGCCGAGACGATCCACGGCGCGGGCTCCGATCTGCTCCAGCTGATCAACGACATCCTCGACCTGTCGAAGGTCGAGGCGGGGAAGATGGACGTCAGTCCGACCCGGATCGCGCTGGTGCAGCTGGTGGACTATGTGGAAGCCACGTTCCGGCCGCTGACCGCGGAGAAGGGGCTCGACTTCTCGGTCCGGGTCTCGCCGGAGCTGCCCGCGACGCTCCACACCGACGAGCAGCGGCTGCTGCAGGTGCTGCGCAATCTCCTGTCGAACGCGGTGAAGTTCACCGATTCGGGGGCGGTGGAGCTCGTGATCCGGCCCGCGGGGACCGATGTGCCGGCGTCGATCCGGGAGCAGTTGCTGGAGGGCGGTTCGCTGCGGGACCCGGACGCGGAGCTGATCGCGTTCTCCGTCACCGATACGGGCATCGGCATCGCCGCCGGGAAGATGCGGGTCATCTTCGAGGCGTTCAAGCAGGCCGACGGGACGACGAGCCGGAAGTACGGCGGTACGGGGCTCGGGCTGTCGATCAGCCGGGAGATCGCGCGGCTGCTGGGCGGGGAGATCCACGCGGCGAGCGAGCCGGGCCGCGGTTCGACGTTCACGCTCTATCTGCCGCTGCACCCGGTGGCGACGGCTGCCCAGTCCGGGGGTGCGGGAGACGGTACGGCGCTGGAGGCCGGTGCGCCGCAGGAGCGGCCGGAGCGGATGATTCCGGGCGACCCGGGGCCCGCGGCGCTGTTCCGGCGGCGCCGGAAGGCGCTGGGCGGTCTGCCGCAGAACCCGGCACTGCCCGCCGCGCCCGCCGGCGGGGCCGGAGACGGGGCTCAGGGGCCCGTCGCGCCGGGTGAGGTGGTGCAGGCCGTCGGGGAGCAGCTTCCGGCGTACGCGGATGCCGACGCGTCGGCGGAGCCGCGCCGGGTCTTCGCCTTCGACAACGAGAAGGTGCTGATCGTCGACGACGACATCCGCAATGTCTTCGCGCTGACCAGTGTGCTGGAGCAGCACGGTCTCTCGGTGCTCTACGCGGAGAACGGCCGGGAGGGCATCGAGGTGCTGGAGCAGCACGACGATGTGACGGTCGTGTTGATGGACATCATGATGCCGGAGATGGACGGCTATGCGACGACGACGGCGATCCGGCGGATGCCGCAGTTCGCGGGGCTGCCGATCATCGCGCTGACGGCGAAGGCGATGAAGGGCGACCGGGAGAAGGCGATCGAGTCGGGAGCTTCCGACTATGTGACCAAGCCGGTTGATCCCGATCATCTGCTGTCGGTGATGGAGCAGTGGATGAGGCAGGGGTGACCGGTGAATCGTGCGCGGGGAGTGAGCGGCAACCGTTACGGAGTTGGCCGACCGACCGGTAAACCCGATCATTTATCTGTCAGTTACTGACTGAGTCTGCCTGAAGGTGTGTGGGACAGTGGTTTTCGGGGAACCTTCTGGTCTCCCGGGACGTTTCTGCTCTGTGCGCAGTGACATCCCGGTGACAGGGTGTGGCGGTGGGCGGGGTGCGGCTACCATGACCGGCACAAGGGCGGGCGGCGCAAGGGAGCCGTTCCCTGGGGCGGCGCCCGGTGCGTTCCCCGCGCTCACGAGGCCGGGGAGACGCCCATCCGGGGCGAGGAGGACGGGGCATGGTGCAGAAGGCCAAGATCCTCCTGGTCGATGACCGGCCGGAGAATCTGCTGGCGCTGGAGGCCATTCTCTCCGCGCTCGATCAGACACTGGTCCGGGCATCGTCCGGGGAGGAAGCGCTCAAGGCGCTGTTGACGGACGATTTCGCAGTCATCCTGCTGGATGTCCAGATGCCCGGCATGGACGGATTCGAGACGGCCGCGCACATCAAGCGGCGGGAGCGGACCCGCGATATTCCGATCATCTTCCTGACCGCTATCAACCATGGTCCGCACCACACGTTCCGCGGCTATGCGGCGGGCGCAGTCGACTACATCTCCAAGCCGTTCGACCCCTGGGTGCTGCGGGCCAAGGTCTCCGTCTTCGTCGACCTGTACATGAAGAACTGCCAACTGCGCGAGCAGGCCGCACTGCTGCGGCTCCAGCTCGAAAGCGGCGGCCGGGCCGTGCCCGACTCGCCGGGCAAGGAGGCGGTGGGGCTGCTCGCGGAGCTGTCCGCCCGGCTCGCCGCCGTCGAGGAGCAGGCGGAGGCGCTCTCCAAGCAGCTCGACGACGAGTCCGCCGATGCCGCGGCCGTCGCCACCGCCGCCCATCTGGAGCGCAAACTGACCGGGCTGCGCCGGGCGCTGGACGCGCTGGAGCCGGGAGCGGGCACCACGTCGGCGGTGCCCTCGCAGAACTGAGCAGGCCGGATCGGCGGGCCCGGAGCCCGCCGCTGATCCGGCGTCACCTTTGTGCCTCCCGGCGGACGACACGTTGGGGTGAAGCGCCGGGCACACGTGTCGACCGCCGCTCGCACCGGTAACCTCACCCCCATGGCCTCACGTACGTCCGGCAAGGGTTCCCAGGACACAGCGGGCACCGCGAAGCCGCGCCCCGGCCGTACGAGCGGTGCGCCCGCGGCCAAGAAGGCGGCGCCCGCGAAGAAGGCCGCGGCGGCCAGGAAGGCACCCGTCAAGAAGGCACCGGCCAAGAAGCCCGCGGCACGGAAACCGGCGCCCAAGAAGGCGCCTTCGCCGACCGGGGGCGTGTACCGGCTGGCGCGCGCCCTCTGGATGGGGTCCGCCCGCGGCGTCGGAGCGGTGTTCCGCGGTATAGGGCGCGGGGCCAAGGGGCTCGACCCGGCCCACCGCAAGGACGGGCTGGCCCTGCTGCTGCTCGGGATCGCGCTGATCGTCGCCGCCGGCACCTGGTCGCATCTCAGCGGCCCGGTCGGTGACCTCGTCGAGATGCTGGTCACCGGCACCTTCGGCCGGCTCGACCTGATCGTGCCGATACTGCTCGGGGTGATCGCCGTACGGCTGATCCTCTATCCGCAGAAGCCCGATGCCAACGGACGGGTCGTGATCGGGCTCTCCGCGCTCGTCGTGGGCGTCCTCGGGCAGGTCCACATCGCCTGCGGATCGCCCGGCCGGGACGAGGGCAGCGGCGCCCTCCAGGACGCGGGCGGTCTCGTCGGCTGGGCCGCGTCCAAACCGCTGATCTTCATGATGGGCGAGGTCCTCGCCGTACCCATGCTGGTGCTGCTGACCGTCTTCGGACTGCTGGTCACCACCGCGACGCCGGTCAACGCCATTCCCCAGCGGCTGAGGCTGCTCGGGGTCAGGCTGGGGCTGGTCCGGCCCGTACCGGAGCCCGGCGCCTTCGGCGAGGCGGAGGACGACGACCGGCGCTACGACGAGCAGTGGCGTGATTCCGTATCCGGCTCCGGCGGACGGCCGCGGCGGACGTCCGCCCGGCGCGGCAGCGAGACGGCGTACGACCCCGACGGGGCCGAACCGTCGGAGCCGGCGCAGCGGCGCACCCCCCGCCGGGGCTCGGTACAGCCCGCCCTGCACCGGCCCATGGATGCCGTCGACGTGGCGGCAGCCGCGGCCGCGGCGCTCGACGGAGCCGTGTACAATGGCCTTCCCCCGTCGCCGCTGGTCGCCGATCTGACCAAGGACGTCACCGCCGATCTGCGGCGCGCCGGGACACCGGTGCCGCCCGCACGGGACGCGGACCGGCCGGAGGACCCCGCGCCCGCGAAGCCGCGGTCCGCAGCCAAGGCCGCGGGATCCCCCGTACCCGATCTGACGAAACCGGCGCCCGAGCCCTCCCCGCTGCCCGCACGGGCCGAGCAGCTCCAGCTGGCCGGGGACATCACGTACTCCCTGCCCTCCCTCGAACTGCTGGAGCGCGGCGGCCCCGGCAAGACGCGCAGCGCCGCCAACGACACCGTCGTGGCCTCGCTGACCAACGTCTTCCGGGAGTTCAAGGTCGACGCCGCCGTCACCGGGTTCACCCGCGGACCGACGGTCACCCGGTACGAGGTGGAGCTGGGCCCGGCGGTGAAGGTCGAGCGGATCACGGCGCTGACCAAGAACATCGCCTATGCCGTCGCCAGCCCGGACGTCCGCATCATCTCGCCGATCCCCGGCAAGTCCGCGGTCGGCATCGAGATCCCCAACACCGACCGGGAGATGGTCAACGTCGGGGACGTCCTGCGGCTCGCGGACGCCGCGGAGGACGACCATCCGATGCTGGTCGCGCTCGGCAAGGACGTCGAGGGCGGCTATGTGATGGCCAACCTCGCCAAGATGCCGCACATCCTGGTGGCGGGCGCGACCGGCTCCGGCAAGTCGTCCTGCATCAACTGCCTGATCACCTCGGTGATGATAAGGGCGACCCCCGACGACGTCCGGATGGTGCTGGTCGACCCCAAGCGGGTCGAACTGACGGCGTACGAGGGCATCCCGCATCTGATCACCCCCATCATCACCAACCCCAAGCGGGCCGCCGAGGCACTCCAGTGGGTCGTCCGTGAGATGGACCTGCGCTACGACGACCTCGCGGCCTTCGGATTCCGGCATATCGACGACTTCAACGAGGCGATCCGGGCCGGGAAGGTGAAGCTGCCCGAAGGCAGCGAGCGGGAGCTGTCGCCGTATCCGTATCTGCTGGTCATCGTGGACGAGCTGGCGGATCTGATGATGGTCGCGCCCCGCGATGTGGAGGACGCGATCGTCCGGATCACCCAGCTCGCGCGCGCGGCCGGGATCCATCTGGTGCTCGCCACCCAGCGGCCGTCCGTCGACGTCGTCACCGGGCTCATCAAGGCGAACGTACCCTCGCGGCTGGCGTTCGCCACCTCGTCACTGGCCGACAGCCGGGTCATCCTCGACCAGCCGGGCGCGGAGAAGCTGATCGGCAAGGGCGACGGGCTGTTCCTGCCGATGGGCGCCAACAAGCCCGTCCGGATGCAGGGCGCCTTCGTCACCGAGGACGAGGTCGCCGCGGTCGTCCGGCACTGCAAGGAACAGATGGCGCCGGTCTTCCGGGACGACGTCACCGTCGGCGGCAAGCAGAAGAAGGAGATCGACGAGGACATCGGCGACGATCTCGACCTGCTGTGCCAGGCGGCGGAGCTGGTGGTCTCCACCCAGTTCGGGTCGACGTCCATGCTCCAGCGGAAACTGCGGGTCGGCTTCGCGAAGGCCGGACGGCTGATGGACCTGATGGAGTCGCGGAACATCGTCGGCCCCAGCGAAGGCTCCAAGGCCCGCGACGTCCTGATCAAGCCGGACGAACTGGACGAGGTGCTGGCGGTGATCCGCGGGGAGTCCGCGCCGTGACCCGGCGGGCCGTGACCGGGCACCGGGCGGTACGGCTCGCGGCGCTCAGGCCCGGCGCACGGCGGGCGGTACGGGCCGGGGCACGGAGCCGGCCGCCCGTATCGCCTGCCGTGGTGCGCCCGGCGCGACACGCCCAGGGGGCGGACGCGCCGGAGCGCGTCCCGGCCGCCGTGCGGGACGGGTGGGACGTTCGCACCCCCGCGGGACGAGGGAGCAACCGTTTCCCTTGCCCGGACGTCAAGTTGGAGAGAGAGGCAGTGGAAACTCTCCTCGACACCCTCGGTGCACCGGCCCTTCGGATGGCGTACAGACTCCTTCCGCCCGGTTGCCCCACCCTTTCGTACCACCCGTAGACTGAACCTCCAGCAGGTGGTTACACGCTCGAAAGGCGCCCCCGTGTCCATCGGCAACTCCCCCGAAGACGACCGGCCTTCCGTCCCGGAGGACCGGCCTTCCATCGGCCGTGTGCTGCAGCAGGCCCGTATCGCGTCCGGACTGACCGTCGACGAGATCAGCGCCACCACCCGCGTCCGCGTGCCGATCGTCCAGGCGATCGAACAGGACGACTTCACCCGCAGCGGCGGCGACGTCTACGCCCGTGGCCATATCCGGATGATCGCCGGGGCCGTGGGGCTCGACCCCGTACCCCTGGTCGCCCAGTACGACTCCGAACACGGCGGGCGGCCGGCGCCGACCCCCGCCGCACCGCTGTTCGAGGCCGAGCGGATCCGACCCGAGCCGCGCCGCCCCAACTGGACCGCGGCCATGGTCGCGGCGATCGTCGCCGTCATCGGCTTCGTCGGCTTCACCCTCTTCAGCGGCGGGGACGACGAGGGCGGCAAGGGCCAGATCGCCAAGGGCCCGCAGGCCGAGCGGTCGACCGGCCCCGGGACGGCCAAACCGTCCGGAGGGGCCACCGACGCCCCCGGGCCCGTACCCTCCGACTCCGCGATCGCCGCGGCCCCCGCCGACAAGGTCACCGTCAAGCTGACCGTCGTCAAGGACAAGAGCTGGATCTCGGCCAAGGCCGCCAACGGCAAGAAGATCTTCGACGGCACCCTCTCCGAGGGCGACACCCGCACCTTCCAGGACGACCGGCGGATCAACCTCATCCTCGGGAATGCCGGAGCCATCGAGCTGTACGTGAACGGCAAGAAGATCGACGGCGAGTTCAAGACGGGTCAGGTCGAACGGCTCTCGTACACGAAGGGCGACCCCGAAGCGGGCTGACCTCACGGCCGCGTACGGAGCGGATCACGGGCCCACGACGGGGGCGGGACGGCGGGGCGCCGGCCCGGCGCCCCCGTCCGGCGAGGCTCGGGGCGAATCCGCGGGCCCGGACGAAGTAGTCTTGAGCCCATGCCCGAACGCCGTACCGTCGCCCTTGTCACTCTTGGCTGCGCCCGTAACGAGGTGGACTCGGAGGAGCTAGCAGGCCGTCTGGCAGCGGACGGCTGGGATCTGGTCGACAACGCCTCCGACGCCGATGTCGCCGTGGTCAACACCTGCGGCTTCGTCGAAGCCGCCAAGAAGGACTCCGTCGACGCCCTGCTGGAGGCCAACGACCTCAAGGACCACGGCCGCACCCAGGCCGTGGTCGCGGTCGGCTGCATGGCCGAGCGGTACGGCAAGGAACTCGCCGACGCCCTCCCGGAGGCCGACGGCGTCCTCGGCTTCGACGACTACGCCGATATCTCCGACCGGCTCCAGACCATCCTCAGCGGCGGCATCCACGCCGCGCACACCCCGCGCGACCGGCGCAAGCTGCTGCCGCTGAGCCCCGCCGAACGGCAGTCCGCCACCGATGTGGCCCTCCCCGGACACGGCGCCCCCGTGGACCTCCCGGAGGGGCTCGCGCCCGAATCCGGTCCGCGCGCCCCCCTGCGCCGCAGGCTCGGCAGCAGCCCGGTGGCCTCCGTGAAGCTGGCGTCCGGCTGCGACCGGCGCTGCACCTTCTGCGCCATCCCCTCCTTCCGCGGCTCCTTCATCTCGCGGCGCCCCGCCGACGTCCTCGGCGAGACCCGCTGGCTGGCCGAGCAGGGCGTCAAGGAGATCATGCTGGTCTCCGAGAACAACACCTCCTACGGCAAGGACCTCGGAGACATCCGGCTCCTGGAGACGCTGCTGCCCGAGCTGGCGGCCGTCGACGGCATTGAACGTGTACGGGTCAGCTACCTCCAGCCCGCCGAGATGCGGCCCGGACTGATCGACGTCCTCACCGGTACGCCCAAGGTCGCGCCCTACTTCGACCTGTCCTTCCAGCACTCCGCCCCCGGTGTGCTGCGCGCGATGCGCCGCTTCGGTGACACCGAACGCTTCCTGGAGCTGCTGGAGACCATCCGCACCAGAGCCCCGCAGGCCGGAGTGCGCTCCAACTTCATCGTCGGCTTCCCCGGCGAGACCGAGGCGGACTTCGCCGAGCTGGAGCGCTTCCTCACCCATGCCCGGCTCGACGCCATCGGCGTCTTCGGCTACTCCGACGAGGACGGCACCGAAGCCGCCACCTACGAGAACAAGCTCGACGAGGACACCGTCGCCGAGCGGCTCGCACACCTCTCCCGGATCGCCGAGGAACTGACCGCGCAGCGCGCCGACGAGCGGCTAGGGGAGACCCTGGAGGTCCTCGTCGAGTCCGTCGCCGACGGCACCGGCACCGGCGACGGACTCGACGAGGGCACCGCCGCCGTCGGGCGGGCCGCGCACCAGGCGCCCGAGACCGACGGACAGATCGTGTTCACCTCCGCCGAGGGGCTCGCGCCCGGCCGGATGGTGCTCGCCAAGGCCGTCGCCACCGAGGGCGTCGACCTGGTGGCCGAGTACACCGGTCTGCCCGGCGAGCCGGGACCCGCCCCGGCGACCGCAACGACCGCCGGGGGAGCCTCCGCACTCGACGCCCTGGTCGCCGGCGCGACCGGGCTCGGCGCCCGCCCGTTCACGGCGGACGGCGGTCGGCGCGCCGCCGGCGAGGAGGCGGGCAGATGACCGGAGTGCCGGCGTCCGCGGGGGGCGGTCGGCCCGGCCGGCCGACGCCGCCCGGCGGCAAGCTGGGCGCTGCGGCCGTCAACCAGGCCAGCCTCTGGAACATCGCCAACCTGCTGACCATGCTGCGGCTGGTGCTCGTACCGGCGTTCGTGGTCCTGCTGCTCCAGGACGGCGGATACGACCCGGCCTGGCGCGCCTGGGCCTGGGCGGCCTTCGCCGTCGCCATGATCACCGACATCTTCGACGGCCATCTGGCCCGGACGTACAACCTGGTCACCGACTTCGGCAAGATCGCGGACCCGATCGCCGACAAGGCGATCATGGCCGCGGGGCTGATCAGCCTCTCCGCCCTCGGCGATCTGCCCTGGTGGGTCACCGGCGTGATCCTCTTCCGTGAGCTGGGCATCACCCTGATGCGGTTCTGGGTGATCCGCCACGGAGTGATTCCGGCCAGTCGCGGCGGAAAGATGAAGACTCTGGCCCAGGGCACGGCCGTGGGAATGTACGTTCTGGCGCTCACCGGCCCCCTGGCCACCCTCCGCTTCTGGGTGATGGCGCTGGCCGTCGTGCTGACCGTGGTCACCGGTCTGGATTACGTGCGCCAGGCGATCTCCCTGCGCCGCAGGGGGCTGGCCAAAGAGCGCGGTGCGGGCCCGGACCCGCGATGACGGCCGAGGCGGCCGCGCGCCGAGCCCTTGAGGTGCTCGCGGAGCGTGACCAGACGCTGGCGGTCGCCGAATCCCTCACGGGTGGGCTGGTGGCCGCGGAGCTGACGGCCGTACCCGGCTCCTCACGCTCCTTCCGGGGCTCCGTCACCGCGTACGCCACGGACCTGAAGGGGTCGGTCCTCGGGGTCGGCGCGACCCTTCTGGCGCAGCGCGGCCCGGTGGATTCCGAGGTCGCACGGCAGATGGCCGCGGGCGTACGGACCGCGCTGGGGTCGGACTGGGGCATCGCCACGACCGGGGTCGCCGGGCCGGGACCGCAGGACGGGCAGCCGGCCGGGACGGTCTTCGTGGCCGTATCGGGACCGGCCGGGAGTGAGAAAGTGACCGCGCTGCGATTGAACGGCAGCCGGGCGGAAATCCGTAGAGAGAGTGTACGGAGCGTGCTGGAGCTGCTCGTCGGCGAACTGCACGGAAATGCGCGGGCACAGGATACGGAACAGAACGGGGGGAATTGATGTTTGCAGCCCTGAGTGAACACGTCATCGCTCCCCGCACGGCCGCAGCGCGAGGCGGTACGGTGGGGCGTGAAGGATGCGGCTACGCGGTCCGAGGAGGGAGCCACCGATGATTCTGCTCCGTCGCCTGCTGGGTGACGTGCTGCGTCGGCAGCGCCAGCGCCAGGGCCGTACTCTGCGCGAAGTCTCCTCGTCCGCCCGAGTTTCGCTCGGCTATCTCTCCGAGGTGGAGCGGGGGCAGAAGGAGGCTTCCTCCGAGCTGCTCTCCGCGATCTGCGACGCGCTGGACGTACGGATGTCCGAGCTCATGCGAGAAGTGAGCGACGAACTCTCACTCGCCGAGCTGGCACGGTCGGCGGCGGCCGAACCGGTGCCCGCACCGGTGCGCCCGATGCTGAATTCCGTCTCCGTGACGTCGGTGGCGGGTGTGCCGACGGAGCGGGTGACCATCAAGGCGCCGGCGGAGGCCGTCGACGTCGTCGCGGCCTGATCCGGCGGCAGCCGGCCGATTCCGCGGGCCCTGCCCGCGGACGGGACTGTCGGCGTTCCCGGGATCGGGTGCGCCGGACGGCCTGTGGGTTCTGGGCTCGGCCCCGGTACTGCGTGTCCTCTGCGGGGGGCGGGCGGTGCCGGGGCTTCTGTCGTCCGGGTCCGCCCGCCGGGGTTTCCGTCGGTGGGTTTCCCTCCAGATGCGCGGGGCAGGCGCCACTCGTCGAAATGTTCCCTCCCGGGTGCTATGTCATGGTGGGAGGGACGGTGACCGAGTGGAGGACGCATGTCTGTTGTGAAGAGCCCGCTGTCCGACGCCGACCTCAAGAGCGTGGGTACGGCACTCCAGGGGGCGCTGGTGGATCTCGTGGATCTCGGGCTGGTGGCCAAGCAGGTCCACTGGAACGTCATGGGCCCGCGCTTCCGGTCCGTCCACCTCCAGCTCGACGAGGTCGTCGACACGGCGCGGCTGCACTCCGACACCGTGGCGGAGCGGTGCTCCGCGATCGGGGTGCCGCCGGACGGGCGGGCCGCGACGGTGGCCGCGCAGAGCGCGATCGGCGGGGTCCCCGAGGGCTGGGTCAAGGACACCGACGCGGTACGCATCATGGTGGACGCGCTGGGCGCGGTGATCGAACGGATGCGGGAGCGGATCGGGGTGACCGGGGACCCGGACCCGGTGAGCCAGGACATCATCATCGGGCTGACCGCCGATCTTGAAAAGCATGCGTGGATGTTCCAGGCCGAGAGCGTGTGACCCGGGGCGGTACGGGGATCCGGGCGTTTCCGGTGTGCCCTGTGCCGGTGTCCGCGGTGATGTCGTGGCGTTCGTGGCGTTCGTGAGGTTGCGGCGGCGGGGAAGGTCGTGAGGTCCGGAGGGAGACTGCCGTGGTGCGACGCCGGTGGACCGCCCGGCCCGTGGCCGCCCTCGGACTCGTACTGGCCGGGCTGGTGGGCGGTGCGCTGTGGTGGTGGGCCGTACTGGGGCTGGCGCTGGTCCCGGAGCGGACCGGGTTGCTGGAGGGCATCCTCGCGGCGGGCGGCTGGGGGCTGGGCCTGCTGCCCGTGCACGTCACGCCCCACCGCGGGCCCCGGCGGGGTGCGGCGGCCGGGCGGGGCTGAACCGGTGCCTGTCGGGCGCGTGCGGTGTGTGTTCCGGTTGGGCGGGCAGGGGCGGGCCGGGGTCACCAGGGCATGGCGACACCGCCGTTGGGGCGGATGATCTGGCCGGTGGTGAAGGCCGATGCGTCCGAGGCCAGATGCAGTACGGCGTGAGCGACGTCCTCGGGTTCCCCGACCCGGCCCAGGGGTGAGCGCCGCGCCATCGCCGTCCGGACCGCGCGGTGCTCGGCGGGGTCGTCCCGGTGGGTCATCGGCGTCCGGACCCAGCCGGGGGCGACGGCGTTCGCCCGGATGCCGTGCGGGCCGAGTTCCGTGGCGAGGGTACGGGTGAGCTGGACGACCGCTGCCTTGGCTGCGCTGTAGCCGAACAGGCCGGACCCGGCCGCGTCGACGGCGCCGGAGGCCATGGTGACCAGGGAGCCCGGAGTGCCGGTCGCGATCATGGCGCGGGCGGAGTGCCGGCAGGAGTACAGCACTCCCTTGAAGTTGACGGCCAGGATGCGGTCGAGATCCTCGTCGGCCGTGTCGAGGACCGGGGCGGTGTGCATGATCCCGGCGATTGCGGCGAGGACGTCGAGCCGTCCTGAGGAGTGGACGGCGGCGTCGACCACCGCCGCCACCGCGGTGTCGTCGGTGACGTCCAGGGGGTGGAGGCGGGCCGTACCGCCGTCGGCCCCGATCAGGGCATGGGTGCGGTCGAGGCCCTCCTCGTCGACGTCGGCGCAGTGGACGGTGGCTCCCGCCCGGGCCAGGAGCACGGCGCAGGCGCGTCCGATGCCGCCGGCAGCGCCGGTGATCAGCGCGGAACGGCCGGTGAGGTCGTACGCCGTGAGGGGCATGCCGGGACCGTACGACCAGATCTGACGGTACGTCAACTATGTCGGCCGGGCTCGGGGGCGGGGCCGAGCTGGCAGCCGGGGCACCAGTAGGTGACCCGTTCGTCGCCGGAGGCGGCCGGGCCCGGACCCCTCCGGGACGTGGTGCTGATGGGGCCGCCGCAGCGCAGGCAGGGGGCGCCGGGGCGGCCGTACACATAGAGGAGCGGACGGTGGTGGCCGGTGCCGGGGACCGTGCGGCGCTCGAAGGTGTCCCGGTTGGCGGTCAGCAGCCGGTGAGCGGTGGCGACCAGACGCGCGACCGTCTCCGCGGAGAGTTCACCGACCGGCAGCCAGGGGGTGACCCGGGCCAGGAACGCCAGCTCGCAGCGGTACACATTGCCGATTCCCGCGAGGTTGCGCTGGTCGAGCAGGGCATCGCCGAGGCTGCGGGCGGGATCGGCCCGCAGCCGTGCCACCGCGGTGTCGGCGTCCCAGTCGGGGCCGAGGAGGTCGGGGCCCAGCCGGCCCGTGATCCGCTCCTCCTCGGCGGTGGGCAGCAGCTCCAGCACCGGGAGGCGGTAGCCCACGGCGGTCCGCTCCCGGGTGCCCAGCACCGCCCGGATCTGATGCTCCGGGCCGCCGGTCCACCGCTCGCCGGAGGCGAAGATGCGCCACGAGCCGTCCATGCGCAGATGGGAGTGGAGCGTCAGACCGCCCTCGATACGGGCCAGCAGATGCTTGCCCCGCGGGGTGACCTCCAGCACGGACCGCCCGGTCTGATCGGCCGTGGCGAACCGGGGCACCCGCAGGTCGAACCGGGTCAGCACCTGCCCGGCGAGGGCGTCGTTCAGCCGTCGTGCGGTCAGCCAGACGGTGTCTCCTTCGGGCATGGTTCCATCATGCGCGAGCGGGGTGCGCGGAGCGTGTGCCCAGGGGCGGCCGGACCCGCCGGGCGGGTGTCCCGGGCGCCGTACGGTACGGCTCGGCGCGTCCGTACGCCGCCGGGGCACGGCACGTCTGCGGTCCCGGCGGGCCCTCGGCCGTACAGCGCCGTACGGTGCGGCCCTGCGCGCTCGTACACGCCCGGGGCACGGCACGTCTGCCGTCCCGGCGGGTTCCTCTGCCGTGTCCGACTCGTCCCGTCCGGCCCGCGACGTCCGGCCCGCACGATCCCCGCCTGTGCCTTCGGGCACGGAGGCACCGGGTGGTGGCCCGGGTTGCCGGGATCCCCGAGTACTTCCCCGAGCCGCAGGCCTGGAGGAGCCGGGGCCCTGACCTCCGGGTGGACGTCGCGATGTGTCGGGCACATCCCGGCCTGCGGCCCGGAACCGTCCCGCGGAGCGCCCGGGCCGGTCAGGGTCTGAGGCGCAGTCCCCGCGGGGTCGCGTGGAAGCCCGCGGCCTCCAGGGCCCGGCCGATGGGGGAGGTGAGGGCCGGGGTGCCGTTGGCGCGTTCCACGGTGATCGTGCCGAGGGTGCCCGCACGGGCCGCGTCGGCCAGTGCCGAGGCGGCGGCGGTGAACGCGGGGGATTCGGGGTCGGGCCAGGCCAGCAGCGTTTTGCCGCCGCGCTCCAGATAGAGCGCCGGGTCGCCGTCGACGAGGACCACCAGGGAACCCGCCTTCCGGCCCGGCTTGTGGCCCGCGCCGTCCGGCGGATCGGGCCAGGACAGGGCGGCACCGTAGGCGTTGGCGGGGTCGGCCGCGGCCAGCAGCACGGCCTGCGGGGCCTCCTGTCCCGCCGACCGCTCCCGGGCCCCGGCCGTCGCCCGCAGCCGGTCGACCGCGCCGTCCATCGCGAACTGGGCCGCCCCCAGACCCTCGACCACATAGCCCCGGCGGGCCTGTCCACGGTCCTCGAAGGCCGACAGCACGCGGTACGCAGCGGAGAAGCCGCCCTCGACGCCCTCCGCCGCCACCGCGCCCCGGGTCACCACCCCGTGCCGGTCGAGCAGGGTCCGGGCGAGGGCATGGGCCCGGTGCGTGGGATCGGGCTCCGCGGCCGGCAGCAGCGACCAGCGGCCGCTCACCGTCGGCGGACCGCCGCGCGATACGGGCCGGGCGCCCGCCGTCAGTCCGCCGTACCGGCCGCGGGGCACGGCCCGCCGGGCCCGGTGCGCAGTCGCCCCAGCGGTGCGGCCCGAGCCGAGCAGGGCGCGCAGCGGCGCGAGGGTGTCATTGGTCAGCCGCCCCGACCAGGCCAGCTCCCAGACCGCGTCCGCCAGCTCCGGATCGGTGGCTTCCGGATGGGTCGTGGCCCGCACCTGGTCGGCGATCTGGCGGAAGAACAGGCCGTACCCCGGGGCGAGGGCGGCCAGCACCGACGCATGGAGCGCGGTCTCCTCCAGCGGATGGGGCGGGGGCAGCAGCAACGGGGCCGCGTCGGCGAGGTAGAGGGAGACCCAGCCGTCCTTGCCCGGCAGGGCACCCGCGCCCGCCCACACCACCTCACCCGTGGTCGTCAGCTCGTCCAGCAGGGCCGGGGTATAGCCGTGGACCCGGGACGGCAGGATCAGCTTCTCCAGAGCCGATGCGGGCACGGCGGCCCCCTGCAGCTGCTCGACCGCGCGGGCCAGCCCGTCGATGCCGCGCAGGTCCCGGCCGCCGATGTGCTGCCAGCGGGGGAGGAAGTCACCGAGCGCGGCGGGCGGGACGGGCTCCAGCTCGTGCCGGAGGGCGGCCAGGGAGCGGCGCCGCAGCCGCCGCAGCACCGTCGCGTCGCACCACTCCTGCCCGCCGGCCGGGGAACCGAGCGCCGCCGGGGCGGGATGGAACTCGCCCAGGACGATCCGGCCGGCCGCGGCGAGCCGGTGCAGCGTCCCGTCCGTGACCGCCGTACCCAGACCGAAGCGGGCTGCGGCCCGGGCCGAGGTGAACGGCCCGTGCGTGCGGGCGTAGCGGGCGAGCAGATCGCCCAGCGGGTCCTTGACCGGTTCGGTGAAGGCTTCCGGAACACCGACCGGGAGGGCCGTGCCCAGGGCGTCCCGCAGCCGCCCGGAGTCCTCGACGGCCGCCCAGTGCTCCGCCCCGGCGATTCTGACCCGGACCGCCCGGCGGGCGGCGGCCAGACTCTCCGCCCACGCGGGCTCCGCCCCCCGCTCCACCAGCTCGGCGGTGGTCAGCGGCCCGAGCAGCCGCAGCAGATCCGCCACGCCTTCCTCGTCCTTCACCCGGCGGTCCTCGGTCAGCCACTGGAGTTCGCGCTCCAGCTCGGCCAGGACATCGGGGTCGAGCAGCTCCCTCAGCTCCGCCTGGCCCAGCAGCTCGGAGAGGAGCCGTGAGTCGAGGGAGAGGGCGGCGGCCCGGCGCTCGGCGAGCGGCGAGTCCCCCTCGTAGAGGAACTGGGCGACGTAACCGAAGAGGAGGGAGCGGGCGAAGGGCGACGGCTCCGTGGTGGTGACCTCCACCATCCGGACCCGGCGGGCCTCGATATCGCCCATCAGCTCCGTCAGGCCCGGCACGTCGAACACGTCCTGGAGGCATTCCCGGACGGCTTCGAGGACGATCGGGAAGGAGCCGAACTCACTGGCCACCTGGAGCAGCTGCGCGGCACGCTGCCGCTGCTGCCACAGGGGGGTGCGCTTGCCGGGGCTGCGCCGGGGCAGCAGCAGGGCCCGGGCTGCGCACTCGCGGAACCGGGAGGCGAACAGCGCCGAACCGCCGACCTGCCCGGTGACGATCCCGCCGATCTCGCCCCGGTCGAAGACCGCGTCCGCCGCCCCGACGGGCGCCTGCCCGTCGTCGAAGACCGGATCGGGACCCGAGGGGTCCTGGTCCAGCAGGTCGAGGCCCATCAGATCGGCGTCGGGCAGCCGCAGCACGATGCCGTCGTCGGCATGCATGACCTGGGCGTCCATACCGTAACGCTCGGCCAGTCTGGCCCCGATCGCCAGCGCCCACGGCGCGTGGACCTGGGCCCCGAACGGGGAGTGGATCACCACGCGCCAGTCGCCCAGCTCGTCCCGGAAGCGCTCCACCAGGATCGTCCGGTCGTCGGGGACATGGCCGCAGGCCCGGCGCTGCTCGTCGAGGTAGGCCAGGAGGTTCTCCGCCGCCCAGGCGTCCAGACCGGCGGCCAGCAGCCGCAGCCTGCCGTCCTCCGGCTCCAGGGCGCCCACCTCCCGCAGGAAGGCACCCACCGCGCGGCCCAGCTCCAGGGGCCGGCCGAGCTGGTCGCCCTTCCAGAACGGCAGCCGGCCCGGCACCCCGGGCGCCGGGGTCACCAGGACCCGGTCGCGTGTGATGTCCTCGATGCGCCAGGAGGTGGTTCCGAGGGTGAAGACGTCGCCGACCCGGGACTCGTACACCATCTCCTCGTCGAGCTCCCCGACCCGCCGGCCCCCGCCGCCCTTCTCCCCGGCCGAACCGGCGAGGAAGACGCCGAACAGTCCGCGGTCGGGAATCGTCCCGCCGGAGGTGACGGCGAGGCGCTGGGCGCCGGGACGGCCGGTCACGGTGCCCGCGATCCGGTCCCACACCACGCGCGGCCGCAGTTCTGCGAAGGCGTCCGAGGGATAGCGCCCGGCGAGCATGTCCAGCACCGCGGTGAAGGCCGACTCCGGCAGGGCGGCGAAGGGCGCGGCCCGGCGGACCAGCGCCAGCAGATCGTCCACCTGCCGGACGTCGAGGGCGACGATCGCGACGAGCTGCTGCGCGAGGACGTCCAGCGGATTGGCCGGGATCCGCAGCGATTCGATGGCCCCGGACCGCATGCGCTCCGTGACCACCGCGGACTGGACCAGATCGCCCCGGTACTTAGGGAAGACCACGCCCCGGGAGACCGCGCCCACCTGGTGTCCGGCCCGGCCCACGCGCTGGAGCCCGGAGGCCACGGACGGCGGCGACTCGACCTGGACGACGAGATCCACCGAGCCCATGTCGATGCCCAGCTCCAGGCTGGACGTCGCCACCACGGCAGGCAGCCGGCCGGCCTTCAGATCCTCCTCGACCAGCGCCCGCTGCTCCTTGGAGACCGAGCCGTGGTGCGCCCGGGCGAGCAGCGCGGGCGCACCACGCGCGGCGCCGGACTGGGCCATGATCTCGGCCGGCGGGGCGCCCTCGGGCAGCCGCTCGCCCACGGCCCGCTCGTACGCGATCTCGTTGAGCCGGTTGCACAGCCGCTCGGCGAGCCGCCGGGAGTTCGCGAAGACGATCGTCGAACGGTGCGCCTGGACGAGATCGGCGATCCGCTCCTCCACATGCGGCCAGATGGAAGGCCCGTCGCCGCCGCCGGGCCCCCCGGACGCCTCGGCGGCCGGGGCACCGCCCAGCTCGCCCAGATCCTCCACGGGAACCACTACGGAGAGGTCGAACTCCTTGTCCGACGAGGGCTGGACGATCTCCACCCGCCGCTGCGGCGACAGATAGCGGGCCACCTCGTCCACCGGCCGGACGGTCGCCGACAGACCGATCCGGCGCGCGGGCCGGGGCAGCAGCTCGTCGAGCCGCTCCAGGGACAGGGCGAGATGGGCGCCCCGCTTGGTGCCCGCGACGGCGTGGACCTCGTCCAGGATGACCGTCTCGACCCCGGTCAGGGCATCGCGGGCGGCCGAGGTCAGCATCAGGAACAGGGATTCGGGCGTGGTGATGAGGATGTCCGGGGGCCGGGTGGCCAGCGCCCGGCGCTCGGCGGCCGGGGTGTCGCCCGACCGGATCCCGACCCGCACCTCCGGCTCCGGCAGTCCGAGGCGCACCGCCTCCTGGCGGATCCCGGTCAGCGGGCTGCGCAGATTGCGCTCCACATCGACCGCCAGGGCCTTGAGCGGGGAGACGTAGAGCACCCGGCAGCGCGCCTTGGGGTCGGCGGGCGGCGGCACGGACGTCAGCCCGTCGAGGGCGGCGAGGAAGGCGGCCAGGGTCTTTCCCGAACCCGTCGGCGCGACCACGAGGACGTCCGACCCCTCGCCGATCGCCCGCCAGGCGCCTTCCTGCGCCGCGGTGGGCGCGCTGAAGGCGCCCGTGAACCAGCCGCGGGTCGCGGGGGAGAACGAGTCGAGCGCATTCCCGGCCATGCCCCCCATCGTGCACCCCGCCACTGACAATCGGGCGGGACGGGTCCGCCGGACGGCCCGGTACGGGACCGGGGCACAGGCCGGGGCACGGGCGGGAAGGGTCGGATCCGCCCCGGGCGGGCGGTGGACCGGCCCCGCGGCGGGTGACTTCCGTCATGGTGGCGCCGGCCTTCGGAGGGCGTCGCTCCGTTACCCGCCGGCGCGACGGAGGCCGTGGTTCCGCTCAACCGGGCGGATCCCGTGCCGGTACGCGTCCGGGGCGCGGTACCCGCAGGCTGCGGGCCCTGCGGCCGGGTGCCGGAAACGCGCGAGACCGGCGGGCGCCGGGCCGCGTACCGTCCCTGCCATGGCAGAACAGACCGTCCCGGCCGACCCGCCGGAGAGCAGCCCACCCGCCGGACCCGCCCCGGGAACCGGCCACGACCGCACCCCGGGGTCCGGGACCGGCCGCACTCCGGGGTCCGGGGTCGGCGGCGCGGCCGTCGCGGCGGACGGCCCCGCTGCCAAGCCCGACGCGGCCGTCGTACGCGACGCCCTCGGGGTGGGCATCGCGGTCGGGCTCTCCGGCTTCGCCTTCGGTGTCACGGCCGCGGGCTCCGGCCTCAGCCTGCTCCAGACCTGCGCCCTGAGCCTGCTGGTCTTCACCGGCGCGTCGCAGTTCGCCCTGGTCGGGGCGTTGGCGGCGGGCGGAAATCCGTTCACGGCCGCCGCCGGGGCGTTCTTCCTCGGCATCCGCAACGCCTTCTACGGGCTGCGCCTGTCGCAGCTGCTCGCCCTGCCGCGCGCCGTGCGGCCGTTCGCCGCCCACTGGGTGATCGACGAGACCACGGCCGTCGCACTCGCCCAGCCGACGAGACGGGCCGTACGCCTCGGCTTCACCGTCACCGGACTGACGCTGTACGTCCTGTGGAACCTCACGACCTTCCTCGGCGCGATCGGCGCCGAGGCCATCGGCGACACCAATGCCTGGGGTCTTGACGCGGCCGGACCGGCCGTCTTCCTCGCGCTCCTCGCCCCCATGCTCCGTACCGCCGCCGAACGGGCCGTCGCCGGGCTCGCGGTCCTCCTCGGGCTCGGATTCCTGCCGCTGCTGCCCGCCGGGGTGCCGGTCCTGGTGGCGGCGCTCGCCGCACCCGCCGTGCTGTGGTTCAAGGGCCGCACGTCCGGCCGGGGCACGGCGGACGCCGTGGACACCCGTACCGCGATACCCGGCGCCGGTCGGCCCGGCAGCGACTCCGCGGGCACCGCACCACGCGGTGAGGGGGCCGAGGGCGCCCACAAGGGACGCGGCGAGGACAGTACCGACGGCGGGCAGCGGTCCGTGGAGGAGGGGCGATGAGCGTCTGGATCGCGATCGCGGTGACCGCGGTCGGCTGTTACGTGGTGAAGCTGGTGGGCCTGCTGGTACCGGCCGAGGCACTGGAACGTCCGCTGGTGCGGCGGCTCGCCGCCCTGGTGCCCGTCGCGCTGCTGGCCGCGCTCACGGCGCAGCAGACCTTCAGCACGGCGGGCTCCCTGGTGGTCGACGCGCGCGCCGCCGGGCTGGCTGCCGCCGCCGTCGCCCTGGTGCTGCGCGCCCCCTTCCTTGTGGTGGTTGCCTCGGCCGTGCTGGTCACCGCGGGCATCCGGGCGCTGGGCGGCTGACCCGCGACCGGGGCCGCCGACTCACCGACTCACCGACTCACCGACTCGGCGGCTTGACGGCTTGAAGATCCGGCGGCCCGGCTGTCGGGCCGTCACGGCCGGGACGGGTCCGAGCCGCCGGACCGTCGGGCCGGGGCCGCGTCGAGCCCCCGGCCCCCGCGGCCCCGCCGCTCAGCCGATGGTCCGGCCGTACGCCCGCAGGGTCCGCAGCGCCTCGATGGTCACCAAGGGGCGCGCCTCCAGCGACGTCCCCGGGGCCCACTGCCGCCAGTTCACCGGCCACCCGCCGTCCTCGCACTGCGCAGCGGCGAGATGGTCCAGCGACCGCCCGACCTCCTCGTCCGTGAACCAGTGCCGGGCCAGTGATTCCGGCGCCCGGGCGTAGTCGTACGCGAAGTGGTGCTCCCCCGGGGCATAGCCGGGGGACACGGGCTGCTCGTCCGCCCGGTCCGGGTCGAGGACCACGAGCCCCTTCTCCCGTACCAGCCGCCCCAGCCGGTCGGCGGCCGTCCGGGCCCGCGCCCGGTCCGGGACCCCGTTCAGGAAGGCGACCGCTGCCTCCACCTCGTACGGGTGGGAGGATTCCAGCGAATCGACCGCGGCCCAGCAGAAGTCCGTGGCCCGGAACAGCCACGCGTGCCACACCTCGTTGCGGTGGAGCAGCCCCACGACGGGGCCGGTGGTCAGCAGCGATCCGGGCGGATCGTCGACGATCGGGACGAAGGGCGCGGCCGGATAGCCGCGCTGGGACGGATGGACGGCGGGCAGCGCGCCCTCCGGGGTCGACACCCCCGTCAGATAGCGGCACAGCCGCTCCGCGCGCAGTCCGCCGCAGCGTCCGATGGAGTCCAGGACCCGCAGCGCATGAGCGGTGTGCAGCGGCTGGCTCACCGGACCCCGCAGATCCGGTTCGAGGGCGTGGCCGTAGCCGCCGTCCTCGTTGAGGTACGGGGAGAGGGCGGCGTCGACGCCGTCGGCGCCGCCGCCCAGGAAGTGGTACGCGAAGCGGCGCTGCTCCAGCACGCGGGCGGTGAGCCAGACGAAGTGCTCGGCGCGCGCCAGCGGCGACGAGGACGGCGGCGGGGGACCGCCCGGGCCCTCCGGTTCACCGGCCCGGGACCGGTTCCCGGACATCTCCCCGGACCCTTCGGCGGATGCCTCCGCGGCGTTCTTCCCGGGGCCCGCCGCCTGCTCGGCGGCCACCTCGGGTCCTTCCTCACGGGTTTCCTCGGGTTCGGCCATGGTCCGACCGTAGAGCGGAAAGGTTCCGGGGGCGGCGAGAGGGCCGGGGCGCACCCCCTGCGCGGGATACTGGCGTCATGCGGTTGACGATTTTCTGGGAGCGGATGGCGGACCACTTCGGTGCCGCGTACGCCGACTCCTTCGCACGGGACCATGTGATGTCCGAGCTGGGCGGGCGGACCGTCCACCAGGCGCTCGACGCGGGCTGGGAGGCCAAGGACGTGTGGCGCGCGGTCTGTGCGGCCGTCGACGTCCCGGCCGACCGGCGCTGACCGCACTCCCTCAGGACCCGCCGTCCGCTCGCCGCCACCCGCCGTCCGCTCGTCGGCGGGTCGTCGGCCGGTCGTTGTCCACAGGCCATCGGGGTGGGTCCCCGGACGGGGCACTTGTGCGCGACACTGGGCCGGTGGCCCCGACGAGTGACAAGCGCGACGACAACGAACACGACGGTTCCCCGGACCGTGCCGGTGAGGACCGGGACGACCGCGGCAGACGGAACGACCGCAGCTCAGGCCGGCCGGACGGCGACGGCGGCCGCGCCGGGCGGCTGTCCGTGCCCGCGCAGGGCGCGGCGGCAGGCGGTCCCGCCCTTGCCGAAGGCATAGGGGGCGGCGGACCGCCCCGGACCGGCGGCGTCTCCGTCGACGCGCCCGCGCCCGGGGCGGACACCCCGGCCGACGGCGGGCCCGCCCGGTCCGTGACCCCGCCCGGCCCGCCGCCCCCCTCCGCGGTCGGCGGCGCCCTCGGCCCCGCCCGGATGCCTCGCTGGCTGCCGCGCGCGATGCTGCTCGCCCTGGCGCTCTACGCCTGCTTCCAGCTCGGGGTCTGGGCCTTCCACCAGCTCATCGGGCTCCTGCTGAACATCCTGATCGCCTTCTTCCTCGCCCTCGCCATCGAGCCCGCAGTCGGGCGGATGGCGGCGCGGGGGATGCGGCGCGGGGTCGCCACGTTCCTGGTGTTCTTCGGGATCCTGATCTCCGTCGTCGGATTCGTGGTCATGCTCGGGTCGATGCTGGCCGACCAGATACTGGCCATGGTCGACGAGTTCCCCAAATACCTCGACTCGGTGATCAACTGGATCAACAGCACCTTCAAGACCGAGCTGTCCCGGGTCGAGGTGCAGGACAGTGTCCTGAAGTCGGACTGGCTGCAGCAGTACGTGCAGAACAGCGCCAGCGGTGTGCTCGACGTCTCCGCCACGGTCCTCGGCGGGCTGTTCAAGCTGCTGACGATCTTCCTCTTCTCGTTCTACTTCGCCGCCGACGGGCCGCGGCTGCGCCGGGCGCTCTGCTCCGTACTGCCCCCGGCCAAGCAGGCGGAGGTGCTGCGCGCCTGGGAGATCGCCGTCGACAAGACCGGCGGATATCTGTACTCCCGCGGACTGATGGCCCTCATCTCGGGCGTCGCGCACTTCGTCCTGCTGGAGATCCTCGGGGTGCCCTACGCCCCGGCGCTGGCGATCTGGGTCGGACTGGTGTCCCAGTTCATCCCGACGATCGGTACGTATCTGGCCGGGGCCCTCCCGATGCTGCTCGCGTTCACCGTGAACCCCTGGTACGCGGTGTGGGTGCTCGGGTTCGTCGTGGTGTACCAGCAGTTCGAGAACTACGTCCTCCAGCCGAAGCTGACCTCCAAGACCGTCGACATCCACCCGGCCGTGGCCTTCGGTTCCGTCATAGCGGGTACGGCGCTGATGGGTGCCGTGGGCGCGCTGATCGCGATCCCGGCCGTCGCCACCCTCCAGGCGTTCCTCGGTGCCTATGTGAAGCGGTACACCGTGGCCGACGACGCCCGGGTGCAGGGCCACCGCCGACGGCGCGGACAGATGCTGCGGCGGTTCCGGCCGGTCGCGGCGATGCGCCGGGACGGGACGGAGACGGCCGAGCCGGGCGGCGGACTGAGCACCGCCGACTGACCGCCTCAAGACCGCCCGGGCCCGGCCACCTCGCCCCGGACCGCCCCGGTGTCGCGCCGGGGCCGCCTCGACGGCCGGGGCGGGGCGTCGGAGTCGTGGCCGGTCGGCCGCAACCCCCGGTCGGCCGCAGCCCCGGGCCGGGCTCCGGCCGGGGCCGTACCTCCGGGGGACGGCCCCGCCCCGCCCGGACGTGGTGCCCGCCGCTCGGCAGCGGACACCACGGACCGGCGACCGTATCCGTCCGGCCGGACACCCGCCGGACGGTCGCGGCGAGGGCCCTGGGAAGGGCGGGCGGTTCACGGCCGCCCACCGGTATCCGCTGCCGGACCCATTACCCCATCTCGTGGAGCATCTCGCGGGCCTGCTCCAGCAGTTCGGCGGTCTCCTCGCCCTCCCGCTCCGCCGCCTCCTCCAGCTCCGTCACCAGCGCCGTCATCCGGGCCTTCGCCGCGTCCACCCGGTTCCGGTTGTGCTCCGTCCACGCAGCCCGGGCCAGGGCGTTGAAGCGGTCGTGGCGCGCGGCGTCCCCGAACTCCGCGAAGAGCCCCGCCGCCCGGTCCAGCAGGACGATGTCCCGGTCCGGCACGGCCGGCCCCCCTCCGGCGGCAGCGGGTGCCGCAGAACGCTCCTCCCCGTCCTCCGGATCCTCGGCGTCCAGCAGCCGCGCCAGCTGGGAGCAGGTCTCCGCCCACTCGTACCGCAGCTCGGCGACCTCGGAGTCCTGGACCAGGGCGAGCGCCTCGCCCATGAACCTCCGGGCCCGCTCGTACTCCTCCGGAGGCGAGTCGTACCGCAGTCCGAGCCACGCCAGGGAACGGAGCACCCGCACTTCGGAGACCACACAGTCACCCGCCCGGCGCCACAGCTCCAGCGCCCGCAGATAGGCCGCCTCCGATTCGCCGGTCAGCTCCGCCTCGGCGAGACACTCGGCCGCGGAATGGGCCAGGCTCGCCTGCGGCCGGGGGTCCTCCCACGCGGTGGTGCCCTCGGCGGCCAGCAGATACTGCTCCGCCGCGCCCCGGGGATCGTCGAGCCCGTTGAGCAGGCCACCCAGCAGCTGCCGAGCCCGTACCACCTCCTCGTCACCCGCCCCGCCGTACGTCTCCACCAGATCGGGGAGGGCCGAGTGCAGCACCTCGGCGGCCTCGGCATGCCGGTCCGTATCGGCGTACGCCCGCGCGAGCAGCAGCCTCGCCCGAGCCCCGGGGCCTGCGGAGAGCCCCGCCCGGTCGAACCAGTGGGCGGCACCGAGGGCGTGCTCCGCGGCCTCCGCCGCGGAACCCTCCCGCTCCATCAGGACCTCGGACAGCGTCAGCCGTACGGAACCCAGCACATCGGGCTCGACGGCCTCGGCGGAGTGGGCGAGCGCGGCCCTGGCATCGGCCTCGGCCGCCACCTGATCCCCGCCCGCCGCGACCACCCGCGCCCGGAGCTCCAGCGGCCGGGCCGCCTCCCAGGGGCGGCCGGCGGCCAGGAAGTGCTCCGCCGACGACGCCAGCAGCGCCACGGCCCGATCCTGCTCCCCGGACGGCAGCAGCACTTGCGCGAGGAACAGCTCGGCTTGGGCCAGGACATCCGTCGTACCGCCCGGGTCCGCGACGGCCCGGTCCTTGCCCCGCTCCGCCACAAAGGCGTCGAGCTGCTCCCGGAGCACGGTGTCGACCGACTCGGCCCCTTCCCCGGATCCTTCTTCGGAGGTGTGCTGCTCCCGGTGGCGCAGCAGCGATTCCAGGCGCAGCGTGGCGAGCCCGGCCAGCGCGACCCGGCGCTCACGCATCGGGTCCGAAGCGTCGAGATCCCCGGCCGACCGCACGGCCGCCGCCAGCCTCTCCGTGATCTCCGAAGCCGGGGCACCGGCCCGGGCGGCGCTGCCCGCGGCCGCCAGATCCGCGTACGCGGCCCGGCTCGGCGATCCGGCCTCGCGATGGGCGCCGGCGGCCCGGGCGAAGCGCTCCGTGGCGTCCCCGGCTCCGTCCTCGTACGCGGTCCAGGCCTCGAACTCCAGCAGATCGGCGGCGAGCTCCGGATCCGCCGCGCTGTCCGCCGTGGTGTCCGCGGCGGCCCGGCGGGACACCTCCGCCCACTGGGCGCGGGCGGACGGATGCCCACGGCGGCGGGCCGTACGCGCCCGCTCGACGAGGTCGGCGAAGGAGGGCGCGGCACCGTCACCTCCCGCCGGGGCCGCGGCGGCGCGGTCCGGGGCCGCCGGGGTGGGCAGCGCCGGGCTGCGCACCCCGAGCGGCAGCGCGTCGGCCAGCGGCTGCCGGACCGTCCGCTCCGCGAACCGGTCCGACTTCAGCGAGTTGCCGTTGCGCGCGTCGAAGCGCGCGGCGATCGCGGCGGCGTCCGCGTACAGCAGGTCGTACAGCTCGGCCGCGGTCCGCACCTCGCCCTCGTAAGGGACGGTGGGCCGGTCGCCGTGGCCGGTGTCCTTCAGCCGGCGCAGCAGGACCAGGATGCCGGCGTTGAAGTCGAGCTGGGCGTCGACGTCGACGAGGGCGCCGAGATGTCCGGCGTGCTCGGCGAGGATTTCGAGACCGCGGGACTCGTTGCCGGTCAGGGCGCAGAACTCGATGTGCGCACCGATGGAGCGGAGCAGGCTCTCGTTGCCCCGCGCCATGCGGTAGCCGCGGAGATGGTTGGCCCGGGCCTCGTCGGCCCGGCCGAGACGGAGCAGCGGCAGCAGAGAGTGCGCGAGGACCCGGTGGGGCTCCTCCAGACAGTCCTCGTCACCCGCCAGGACCGGCCCCCAGAGCCGTATCGCCCCGGCGTCGTCCCCTCGGACGGCCCGATAGCGTCCCTGGTCGTTCAGCTCGCAGGCATGGCAGTCGCTCATGGCGTCGCGGTCGGCGGCCAGCCAGGCGGCGAAGGCGCGGTCCGTGCGCTCCTCGTCCCCGGTCGCCTCGGCGAGCAGCTGCTCGGCCTGGCGCACCGCCCGCTCGCTGTGGCCCGCGAGCCGGTAGCGCCGCTCCATATCGGTGAGCCAGCGCTCCACCGACGCCAGCGGGATGTCCGGCGAGTCGAGGATGCCACCGGTCACCCACTTGAACCGCCAGAACAGGCTGTGGACCTCCCACGAGGTGAAGGCCCCCGGATCCCGGTCGTACTCCTGGAGGAGCCGGGCGAACGGCACCAGGATCCTGGTGCGCTCGGCGCTGTGCTCGTAGGCGTCGATCAGCCCCATGAGGGACTGACGGAACAGGGCGCTGTCCCCGGACGCTTCGGCGGCGGCGCCGAGGGCCTCGGCACGGGCGGTGCGGGCGGGGCCGTACGGCGCGTCGGAGTTCTCGAAGAGACCCAGGCGGATCTCCTCGACGGTCATCGTGCTCATCAGCGGCCTTCCTGGGCGGAACCGCCCGTGGCGGGGTGGGTCGCCCATTCCAGGAGCCCGAGGAAGGCCCGGTTGAGCAGGGTGGAGTCGGCGGGCCGCAGGGGGCGCTGGGACATCAGCAGCGCCTGCCCGTAGAGCGACTCGACCGCGGTGGCGGTCAGCTCCGGATCGGGCAGTGCGGCGATCCGGCGGATCAGCGGGTTGTTGTGGTTCAGCACCAGACGGGCGCGCGGCGCCGATCCGCGCAGGGAACCGAGGATGTCGTTCCACAGGGAGTCGGCGTTCGCCTCGGCGGCGGCCCGGTCCCGCTCGTGGCGCGCCTGCCGGTCGTCCAGGTAGAGCGCGGGCACCGTCACGGGCTGGAAGGCGCGCAGCGCCACGTCGCAGCCCTCCGCGTCGAGCCGGGCCCGGGCGGTGGAGAGGAAGCCGGCCAGCGCCAGCTCGGCCTCGGTGGGCACCGGGTCGAGGCGCTCGGTGACGGCACCGGCGTCGAGTTCGGTGACCTTCACCGAGGGGCGGACGGTGGGCAGCAGGGCGAGCAGATCCGCGTCGTACGTGTATCCGGCGTTGACCACGCCCAGGCCGTGGGCGGCCGCGATGGGGGCGATCTGGCGGAACTCCTCCACCGTGCGGGTGAAGTGGATCTCCCCGTGCGCCGCGGCGAACTCCTCCAGGCCGACCCGGCCGTCGCTGGTCTCGAACGGCAGCCACGGCAGCATCAGCCCGAACAGCTCCGGATCGTGCCGCGCCAGGGACTTCACCCCGAGGTGGTGGACGCTCAGGAAGGCGGCGAGCCGCTGCGGATCGCCCGCGGCCAGCTCCGCCAGCCACCGGCGGACGGCGGAGCCGAGGGCGTCGCGGACGGCGTCCAGCGTCTCGTCGTCGTAGAGGCTCTCGCGGGACGCGGTGGGGCGCAGCGCGTCGGTGTCGACCACGGCCCGGACGAAGAAGGCCCACTCCGGCAGCAGATTGTCCGCCCGGTCGGTGAGCAGCATGCCCTTGAGATAGGCGCGGTGCCCGCCGCGGTGCGCGGGGCTGGCGGGATCGGGGAGCACATAGGCGACGCCGCGGACCCCGGCGACCGGCAGGTCGAAGTCGATCGTGTCGAGCGGGGTGAAGCCGAACAGCGCGGCGCAGTGCCCGGCGAGCGCCTCCCGGCGGGCCGACGGAGTGGGGTGATCGCGGTCCCAGACGGCGGGCCGGTCGGTCACCGGACGCTCCGCCCCGCTGCCGTCCGCGAAGACGATGTCGTACGGCAGGAGGGAGCCGAAGTCGCGCGCCAGCTCCTCCACCCGGGCCGGGGCCAGCCACTCCCCGGAACCGGGGCGCGGCTCCAGGAAGACGGTGGTGCCGGGGGCGGGGCGGGCCTCGTCGGGCAGCGTACGCACGGTGTACGAGCCGTCGTCCCGGGCCAGCCACTCCACGGGGGCCGCGCCGGGGGTGCGCGCGGAGCGGGTGACGACACGGATCTCGCGGGCCACGACGAAGCAGGCGAGCAGCCCGATGCCGAACTGGCCGAGGAATTCACGGCGGGCGGACTCCAGACCGTGCTCGCCGCCGCGCTTGGAGCTGCGTCCGATGGTGGCGAGCAGGGTGTGGACCTCGTCGGCGGTCAGACCGATCCCGCTGTCCTCGATGGAGACCCGGCCCGCCTCGGCGGAGAGCCGGATCCGGTCCGGGCACCCGGGGTCGTCGGCCCGGCGCGCGGTGACCGCGTCCACGGCGTTCTGCAGGAGCTCGCGGACATAGACCCGCGGGCTGGAGTACAGATGGTGGGAGAGCAGGTCGACCAGGCCCCGCAGGTCGACCTGGAAACTGCTGGACTCGGGCGGGGTCTCTGCCGCTTCGGTCGTGGACGTCGTGGATGTCATGCCGCATCACCTCGCGATTACGCGCTGACCGGCTCGGACGGTTCCGCGAGCCGGGTTGTGGGAACGGGCGATCGCGAGGTCCCCCCTCACAGATCACGAACGAATCTCAGAGTAGAGGGGGGCACTGACAAAGCTCTCCGGATTTCCTGCGCCCCGGAATATCACCGGCCCGGCCCTTGACGGACCGGCCCGGGCCCCGGGCCGACCGCCCGGCGAGTGCCCGGGGGCGGCCCCACCCCTTCGGCGGCACGCCGGGCGGATGCGCTTGACACAAAAATCGAACATCCATTCTTATGGGGTGTCCGGCCCCTGCCTCACCGGGCGGTTGTCCACAGGCGGGACGGGTGTCGGGGCCCATTGTCAGTGGCAGGGGTTAGCGTCATTGACGTGAAGCGATCGACACAAGCAAATCGGGTGGAACCCATGGCAGGAACCGACCGCGAGAAGGCGCTCGACGCCGCGCTCGCACAGATTGAACGCCAATTCGGCAAGGGCGCGGTGATGCGCCTCGGCGAGCGCCCGAACGAGCCCATCGAGGTCATTCCCACCGGGTCGACGGCGCTGGACGTCGCGCTCGGCGTCGGAGGGCTGCCGCGCGGCCGCGTGGTGGAGGTGTACGGACCCGAGTCCTCCGGTAAGACGACCCTCACGCTGCACGCGGTGGCCAACGCACAGAAGGCCGGCGGCTCCGTCGCCTTCGTGGACGCCGAGCACGCCCTCGACCCGGAGTACGCGAAGAAGCTGGGCGTCGACATCGACTCCCTCATCCTCTCCCAGCCGGACAACGGCGAGCAGGCCCTTGAGATCGTCGACATGCTGGTCCGCTCCGGCGCGCTCGACCTCATCGTCATCGACTCGGTGGCGGCCCTGGTGCCCAGGGCCGAAATCGAGGGCGAGATGGGCGACTCCCACGTGGGTCTCCAGGCCCGTCTGATGAGCCAGGCGCTCCGCAAGATCACCAGTGCCCTGAACCAGTCCAAGACCACCGCGATCTTCATCAACCAGCTGCGCGAGAAGATCGGCGTGATGTTCGGTTCGCCCGAGACCACGACCGGTGGCCGCGCGCTGAAGTTCTATGCGTCGGTGCGTCTGGACATCCGCCGGATCGAGACCCTGAAGGACGGCACGGACGCGGTGGGCAACCGCACCCGCGTCAAGGTCGTGAAGAACAAGGTCGCCCCGCCGTTCAAGCAGGCCGAGTTCGACATCCTCTACGGCCAGGGCATCAGCCGCGAGGGCGGTCTGATCGACATGGGCGTGGAGCACGGCTTCGTCCGCAAGGCCGGTGCCTGGTACACGTACGAGGGCGACCAGCTCGGCCAGGGCAAGGAGAACGCCCGTAACTTCCTGAAGGACAACCCCGATCTCGCCAATGAGATCGAAAAGAAGATCAAGGAGAAGCTGGGCGTGGGCGTCCGGCCCGAGGCTCCCGCCGCGGAGCCCGGCGCGGACGCGGCGGGCGGTTCCCCGGCCGCTGACGCGGCGAAGTCGGTGCCCGCCCCCGCCACCAAGGCCAAGCCGGCCAAGGCGGCGGCGGCCAAGAGCTAGCCGTGACCCGGCGCACCGAATGGCCGGGCGGCAGTGCCGACTCGTCGAGGGCCGAGAAGGCGCTGTCGCCCCAGGATCCGGCGGAGCGGGCGCGGGCGATCTGCCTGCGCCTGCTCACCGGGACCCCGCGCACCCGCAAGCAGCTCGCGGATGCGCTGCACCGCCGGGAGATCCCGCCGGAGGTGGCCGAGGATGTGCTCTCCCGGTTCGAGGACGTCGGGCTGATCGACGATGCCGCGTTCGCGGACGCCTGGGTGGATTCCCGGCATCACGGCCGGGGGCTCGCCCGCCGCGCTCTCGCCCGTGAGCTGCGGACCAAGGGAGTGGACGCGGCCCTGATCGACGAGGCGGTGGGCCGGCTCGACTCCGAGAGCGAGGAGGAGACCGCCCGCGCCCTGGTCGTGCGCAAGCTGCGGGCCACCCGGGGCCTCGACCGCGACCGGCGGATCCGCCGGCTCGCCGGAATGCTGGCCCGCAAGGGCTACGGGGAAGGCATGGCGCTGCGGGTGGTCCGGCGGGCGCTGGAGGAAGAGGGGGAGCCGGACCTTGACGAGGCCATGGACGCCCTGGACCTCGAAGGTCTTCCGTAGACCGGTTGGACCGGTCTATGGAAGTGCCTGGAAGGGCCCGGCCGTGAGTACGGCGGCGCGCTCCGCGGGGGAGACCGCGGCGCCGTGACACACGGCCCGGCGGACCGGACCCCTTCCCCTGTTCCACGGAAGACGCTCCGCAGAAGGCAGGGGAAGGGAGAGCTGTCAGTCCGTTCCGGGCATCCCGTTCGTTCCCCGCTCCCCGGTCGCCGTCCGGCGGACGGTCCGGCGCCGGTTCACCCGGTGACGGTCACTTCTCCACCGGGAGTCCGGCGGCCCGCCAGGCCTGGAAGCCGCCGATCAGATCCGTCGCCCGGTGCAGCCCGAGCTGCTGGAGCGAGACCGCGGCCAGGGAGGAGGCGTAGCCCTCGTTGCAGACGACCACGATCCGCAGATCGTGGTGGTCGGCCTCCGGGAGACGGTGGCTGCCCTGGGGGTCGAGCCGCCACTCCAGCTCGTTCCGCTCGACGACGACGGCCCCGGGGATGAGACCGTCGCGGTCACGCAGCGCCGCATAGCGGATGTCCACCAGCAGGGCGCCGTTCAGTGCCTCGTCGTACGCCTGCCGGGGAGTCACCCGGTCGAGGTCCTCCCGGACCTGTTCGAGTAAAGCGTCGATACCGATGGGCGCGGCGGCCCGGTCACCGGCTGCGCTGCCGACGGCGGATACACGATGGTTGTTCACTGCCAGTCCTCCGGACGTTCGACCTGTTCCAGGCGGAGTACCGCACCGGTGCGGCTGAACCTGCGGATCAGCGGCAGCGGCGGGTAGTACGCATGGACAGAGACGGCATGCGCGGCGGACGCGTTCAGTACCTCGTGCACATGGTGCCGGCCGAAGGCCCGGCCCCGGCCGGCCCCCAGCTTCCGCCCGCGGTCGACGTCCTCGCGCAGTTCGAGGGTCTTCCAGCCGTCGGCCGGGAGCCGTACCGCCAGCGAGTGTTCCGTCAGTTCGCCGACCGCGGTGGCGAAGGCGCCGACCGACTCCGCATGGTCGTGCCAGCCGGTGCCCGTACCGGGCGGCCAGCCGATCAGCCAGGCCTCGCTGCCGCCCGGTCCGTCGAGCCGGACCCAGGTACGGCCCTCGGGGTCGAGGGGAAGCGAGGCGATCAGTTCGGGGTCGGCCGCCGCTCCGCGGACGAAGTCCAGCAGTTCGGCGGAGGTGGGGGCATGAGCGCGGGAGACCGTGGTGGCCGACCCGGCGGCCGAAGGGGATGCGGGCACGGGCTGGGACATGAGGAACCGTCCTGGATGTTCGCGAAAGTACGCGCGCAGGGGCGCACAAGGCCCGCGGGGCGCGCGAAGGGAAAGGAAGGACGCGAGGTCAGCAGGACGGTCGACACACGCAGCCCGCGTAGCGGAGGAGGTCCATATGGACCCTCCGCCACAGGCGTACATCGGTGCCGGTCACGAAACGGAGTACACCACGGTGCCCCCGCGGGGTCAATTGACGTCCGCGGTGCGGTCGCTGGGGGCGTCCGAGGGGCTGCCGCCGCGGACCGCGTCCGCCGCCTCGTACAGCTCCTCGGGCCGTACCCCGGAGAAGGCGGCGACGAACTGTCCGTCGGGCCGGACGAGCAGCACGGTATGCGCGGAGGCCCCGGGATAGGCCTCCGTGACCAGCAGCTCGGCCGGAACCGGGAGGGCCGAAACCGCGGAAGCCAGCCGGGGCATCACGCCCGCGCTCTGCCAGTGCCGCCGGTCCCACACCCCGGTGCCCGGGGCGACCAGTACCACCAGGAGCTGCCCCTGCCCGAGCCGGTCCCGGAGCCGGGCCGAGGTGCCGTCGGGCGCGGTGATCCGTACGTCCTCGACCGGGGCACCCGGTTCCGTACCGATCGGGACATGGGCCGGAGAGGGATCCGGGGCCAGCGGTGAATGC
This sequence comes from Streptomyces tsukubensis, assembly GCF_003932715.1. Classification (NCBI taxonomy): domain Bacteria; kingdom Bacillati; phylum Actinomycetota; class Actinomycetes; order Kitasatosporales; family Streptomycetaceae; genus Streptomyces; species Streptomyces tsukubensis. The sequence continues at coordinate 6,119,746 of NZ_CP020700.1, forward strand.
GTGTGGACCGGGGGTGCCCCCAGGGGGCCCCGGCCGAGATGGGCATCGGTGAGCAGACCGTCGAGCCGGGCCGCACCGGGCAGTCTCGCCCGCAGGGCGCTGCCGCTGCGCAACGACGGCAGTACCTGGTCGGCGGCGCGCAGCCGGGCGGCGACGGCGCTCCGCCGCTCCGCCTGATAACTGTCCAGCAGGGCCTCGGAACCGCCGTGCCGGTGGACGTGCGCCAGCTTCCAGGCCAGGTTCTCGGCGTCCCGGAGCCCCTCGTCCAGCCCCTGTGTCCCGAGTGCCCCCAGCAGATGGGCCGCGTCGCCCGCCAGGAACGCCCGGTCCACCCGCCAGCGCCGGGCCAGCCGGTGGTGAACCGTGTAGACGCCGGTGTCCAGGAGGTCGTACGGCGGTGTGGTGCCGCCGCACCAGGCCCCGAGGGTGTCCCGTACCCGTGCCACCAGGGTGTCGGGGGTGACCAGGTCGCCGCCGGGGGGCAGCAGCCAGTCCAGCCGCCAGACGTCGTCGGGCAGGGGGCGGGCGGCGATCTCGTCACCGGCACCCCGCCACGACGGCTGACGGTGCAGCAGCGCCTCGTCCGGCCAGGGGAGTTCGGTGCGCAGAGTGGCGACGGCGTGCCGCTCCACGGCCGTACGCCCGGGGAAGCGGATACCGAGCAGTTTGCGGACCGTCGACCGGGCTCCGTCGCAGCCCACAACGTGACTGCCCCGCCACCAGGTGGCGTCCGGGCCGCGGGTGTGGACGGTGACCGTGTCGCCGTCCTGCTCCAGCGCGTCCACCCGGCTCTCGGCGACCAGCTGGACCAGCGGCTGGGCGGCGACGGCATCCCGCAGTCCACGCGTGAGGGCGTGCTGGGGAATGTGCAGGGGCGAGGGCGGGGCGTCCCCGCCCAGCGGCAGCCGGCGTACCTCCTGCTTGCGGCGCATCGCACGCCAGTGCGTCCAGCGGGCCCCTTCGTCACGGACCGTGGCACAGCCGAGGCGCTCCATGGCTGCCGCGGTGTCGGGGCGCAGCACGACGGTCCGGGCGGGGCGCGGCTCCTCGCCGCCCGTGCCTTCGTCGAGGACGACGGAGGGCACGCCCTGCTGCGCCAGCGCGAGCGCGAGCGCGAGTCCGACCGGTCCGGCCCCGACGACGATCACCGGGTCCACGGGGTGACTCCTCGGGCTCTGAGGGGCGTGAGGGCGGTTGGTGACGTAGGGGAAGGTGAGGTGGAGCCCCGGTGCGCGATCACAGAACGTATGCAACCCACTGGGGGTGCCTGCGTCAAGTGACGGGGGAGCGCCACGGCGGGCACTGATCCATCGGTGGTGCGCGGGTGCCGCCGGGAGGGGAGAAAGCCGGGGATCGGGTGGTGAGGGAATGCGGGGTGGTACGGGTGGGGCGGGGACCGTCCGGGGGCCCGGCCGCCTTTCACGGCAGGCGGCGGGGAGGGCGGGGCGAGGTGTCGGGGATACGGGGGTACGGGGATACGGGGGTACGCAGAGAGGCGGCGGTGCCGTGATGGCACCGCCGCCTCTCCGCCGGGTGTGTCGGATCGGTCCTACAGGACTCCGCCGCCGGCCCCGGCCTCCACACTGTCCTGGGCGACGACCGCCCCGGTGCTCTTCTTGCCCCGGCGGACCCGCTTCTCCAGCCAGCTCGCGAAGCTGGTGAGCGCGAAGTTCAGCAGGATGAAGATGAGGGAGATGACCGTGAGGGCCGCGATCGTGTTGGCGCCGTAGTTCGCCGTGATCGCCCGGTTCTGGTACAGCAGCTCGGTGAAGCCGAGGAGTGCGCCGCCGAGTGCGGTGTCCTTCACGATGACGACCAGCTGGCTGACCAGCGCGGGCAGCATCGCGGTGACCGCCTGCGGCAGCAGGACGTACACCATCATCTGGCCCTTGCGCATGCCGATCGCCTGGGCGGCGTCGGTCTGGCCCCGGGGCAGGGACAGGATGCCCGCCCGGACGATCTCCGCGATGACGGAGGCGTTGTAGAGGACCAGGCCCGTGACGACCGCGTACAGCGGACGGATCTCCGACTCCAGATCGGAGAACTCCACGAACGCCTGGAAGGCGAAGACCATCAGCAGCAGCACCGGGATGGCGCGGAAGAACTCGACCACGGCGCCGACCGGGATCCGGACCCAGGCATGGTCGGAGAGCCGGCCGATGCCCAGGGCCGCGCCGAGCGGAAGGGCGATGACCAGGGCGAGGGCCGCTGCCTTGACCGTCTCCCACAGGCCCGGGAGCAGGAAGGTCGTCCAGACCTTCGAGTCCTTGACGAACGGACTCCACTTGTCCGCCGCGAGCTGGTCCTTGTCCGCCATGGTGGACAGGACCCACCACAGGACGAGGCCGAGCGCCACCAGGAACCCGACGGTGTAGGCGATGTTCCGGGCCTTCGCCTTGGGGCCCGGCTCGTCGTACAGAACGGAACTCATCGCTTCACCGCCACTCGCTTGGCCACCCAGCCCAGCAGCAGACCGGTCGGCAGGGTCAGAACGATGAACCCGAAGGCGAAGACGGCGAACACGGCGAAGAGCGCGTCGGACTCGTTCTCGACCATCGTCTTCATCAGGGCCGAGGCCTCCGCCACGCCGATCGCCGAGGCCACCGTGGTGTTCTTGGTGAGGGCGATCAGCACGTTGGTGAGGGGGGTGACGGCCGCGCGGAACGCCTGGGGGAGGACGACCAGGGTCAGTACCTGGAAGAAGCTCAGCCCCAGGGCCCTGGCGGCCTCCGCCTGGCCGACGGGGACCGTGTTGATGCCGGAGCGCAACGCCTCGCAGACGAAGGTGCCCGTGTAGGCGGTCAGTCCGAGGACGGCCATCCGGAAGCCGATGTCCTCGAAGTTCTCACCACCGAGCGTGATGCCCATGGTGGAGGCGAGGCCCAGCGAACAGGCGACGACGACCACGGTCAGCGGGGTGTTGCGGACGACGTTGACATAGCCGGTGCCGAAGGCCCGCATCATGGGGACCGGGCCGACCCGCATACCGGCCAGCAGCGTTCCCCAGATCAGGGAACCTATTGCCGAGTAGACGGTGAGTTTGACCGTCACCCAGAACGCGTCGAGCAGGTCGTACTGCCCTGAATCGAGGAAATCGAACACGTTGACCCGCGATCTCTCCTGGTGGTTAGGTGGCGCGCGCCGCCGGCCGGTCCGGCCGGCGGCGCGTCACCGATGGCCTCAGCTCGCGTCGATCGCCGGCGCGGGCTCGCTCTTGTAGCCGGACGGACCGAAGTTGGCCTCGACGAACTTGTCCCAGGACTTGTCGGACTTCATCTTCTCCAGGGCCTTGTTGATCTTGGCCTTGAGGTCGCTGTCGCCCTTCTTGACGCCGATGCCGTACTTCTCGTCGCTCAGCTGCAGACCGGCCAGCTTGAACTTGCCCTCGTGCTCCTTCTGCGAGGCATAGCCCGCCAGGATCGCGTCGTCCGTGGTCAGCGCGTCGACCGACTTGTTCTCCAGGCCGGTCAGGCACTCGGAGTAGCCGCCCAGGGGCTGCAGATCGGCCTTGGGGGCGATCTTCTCCTTCATGTTCTGGGCGGAGGTCGACCCGGTGACGGAACAGAGCTTCTTGCTGTTGAGGTCCTCGGCCTTGGTGATGCCGGTCTCGTCCTTGCGGATCAGCAGGTCCTGGTGGGCCAGGAAGTACGGGCCGGCGAAGTCGACCTTCTCCTTGCGCTGGTCCGTGATGGAGTAGCTGGCGGCGATGAACTTGACGTCACCGTTGGCCAGCATCGTCTCGCGCTGGGCGCTCGGGGTCTGCTTCCACTCGATGTCCTTGGCCTCGTAGCCCAGTTCCTTGGCCACGTAGGTCGCGACGTCGACGTCGAAGCCGGTGTACTTGCCGTCCTGGGTCTTCAGGCCGATACCGGGCTGGTCGAACTTGATCCCGATGGTGATCTTCTTGCCGCCGCTGCCCGAGTCTCCGTCGCCGCACGCGGTCGCGGCCAGCGAGAGGGTCAGAACGGTGGCAATGGCCGCGGATACCTTGCGGAGCTTCATGTGAACATCCCTTGCGTCGTGGGTCGCCGTTGCGTGAATGCGGTCCATCGGCTGCCGGACCGGACGGGCCGGAGCCCGGTCCATGAGGGTGCGGTACGGACCGGCCGGGCCTCGGGCCCGGCCGGAAGTGCCGTTCGTGCGGCAGCCGGTGTGTTCAGGGGGGTGACGTGACCACCGGGGTCAGTGGTGCAGGATCTTCGACAGGAAGTCCTTGGCGCGGTCGCTGCGCGGGTTGCTGAAGAACTCGTCGGGCGTGGCTTCTTCGACGATCCGGCCGTCGGCCATGAACACGACCCGGTTGGCCGCGGAGCGGGCGAAGCCCATCTCGTGGGTGACGACCACCATGGTCATACCGTCCCGGGCGAGCTGCTGCATCACTTCCAGCACCTCGTTGATCATCTCGGGGTCGAGGGCCGAGGTCGGCTCGTCGAACAGGATGACCTTGGGGTCCATCGCCAGCGCCCGGGCGATCGCGACCCGCTGCTGCTGGCCGCCGGACAGCTGGGCCGGGTACTTGTCGCACTGCGAGCCCACGCCCACACGGTCGAGCAGTTCCCTGGCCCGCCGCTCGGCCTCGTCCTTGTCCTTCTTGCGGACCTTGACCTGGCCCAGTACGACGTTCTCCAGGACCGTCTTGTGGGCGAACAGGTTGAACGACTGGAACACCATGCCGACGTCGGAGCGGAGCCGGGCGAGCTCCTTGCCCTCCGACGGCAGCGGCTTGCCGTCGATCGTGATCGACCCGGAGTCGATGCTCTCCAGCCGGTTGATCGTGCGGCACAGCGTCGACTTGCCGGAACCGGACGGCCCGATGACGACGACGACCTCGCCCCGGGCGATGCTCAGGTCGATGTCCTGGAGCACGTGCAGTGCACCGAAGTGCTTGTTCACATCACTCAGTACGACCAGCCCCTCGGCGGCGGGAACAGCATCCCCGTCGACCTTGGACATAGACACTCCGCTCATCGGCCCACAGCTCCCGTCCTCCTCGGTTGGGAGGACAGTAGTGACGCGGTGCGACCAGCGTCATTACATCTGAGCGGAAATTGAGGATAACGATCCGGCCTCGTCCGTATACGATGCGTGAGGAAGGCGGCCGGCGGCGTACCGGGTGGATAACGGAAACCGACGGTCTCCCGAATGTCTCTTGACTCTCCGTACCGGATCGGCCTTGATGCCGAGGTACACCATGTCGCGCGCCGGGTAAGGACCATCACCGGGGAGCGCGAACACATCGAAGGACCGACGGCCGCGGAGTCAGTACCGCGGCGGGGTGCCACGGACCGGAGGGGGGCCGTTGAGACTGCTGCTCGTCGAGGACGACAACCACGTCGCCGCAGCCCTGTCGGCCGTCCTCGCCCGGCACGGCTTCGACGTGGTGCACGCCCGCAACGGCGAGGAGGCCCTGCGGGCGGTCCTCCCCGCGACCCACCCCGGCAAGCCGCCCTTCGGAGTGGTGCTGCTCGACCTCGGCCTGCCCGACCAGGACGGCTACCAGGTCTGCGGAAAGCTGCGGAAGCTCACCTCCACTCCGGTGATCATGGTGACTGCGCGCGCCGACGTACGCTCACGGATCCACGGCCTGAACCTCGGCGCCGACGACTATGTCGTCAAGCCGTACGACACCGGTGAACTGCTGGCCCGTATCCATGCCGTGGCCCGGCGCACCTCCGCCGGCGACGAGTTGCCCGCCCCGGGCCCCGGAGGAACGACGGACGACGCGCTGCGGCTCGGCGGAGTCACCGTCGAACTGCCCACCCGGCGCGTCCGGGTGGACGGCGAGACCGTCCAGCTCACCCGCAAGGAGTTCGATCTGCTGGCCCTCCTCGCGCAGCGGCCGGGCGTCGTCTTCCGCCGGGAGCAGATCATCAGCGAGGTGTGGCACACCAGCTGGGAGGGGACCGGCCGGACCCTGGAAGTGCATGTGGCATCGCTGCGCTCCAAACTGAGGATGCCCGCGCTGATCGAGACCGTCCGCGGGGTCGGCTACCGCCTTGTGACTCCGGGCGACTGACGGGACCGTGCGCACTCGTCTGCTGCCGCTGCTCATCGTCCTCATGGCGGGTGTGCTGCTGGCACTCGGCTTCCCCCTGGCCGTCAGTGTCGCCTCGGCACGGCAGCAGGAAGTAGTGGTCGACCGGATCGACGACACCGTGCGGTTCGCGGCTCTGGCGCAGTTCGTCTCGGACGGTGAGGGAGTCGAGGACGAGCGGCTCTCCACGCTCCAGGACCAGTTGAACCGCTACTACTCGACCTACGGCATCCATGTCGGTGTCTTCCTGCGGAACGGCAGATCGCATCTGGCGCGGGCTCCCCAGGACTGGGGAGTCCCGCCGGAGGGCGAGGGCCAGCAGGCGTTCCGCGAGGCCCTGTCGGGGCGCCGATCGCAGGACCCGCCGCAGGTGTGGCCCTGGGACCGTGACGGCCGGCTGGTCGTCGCCTCGCCCGTGGTGCGGGACGGGGACGTCGTCGCCGTCGTCCTCACCGATTCGCCCACCGACCATCTGCGCTCCCGGACCCTCCGTGGCTGGCTGCTGATCGCGGCGGGCGAGGCGGCGGCCATGCTGCTCGCCGTCGGCGCCGCCTTCCGGCTGACGGGTTGGGTCCTGCGTCCCGTACGGGTGCTCGACGCCGCCACCCACGACATCGCCACCGGCCGGCTGAAGTCCCGGGTGGCGGCCGCGGGCGGACCGCCCGAACTGCGCCGGCTGGCCCGCTCCTTCAACGAGATGGCCGACAACGTCGAGGGCGTACTCGAACAACAGCGGGCGTTCGTCGCCGACGCCTCCCACCAATTGCGCAATCCGCTGGCAGCCCTGCTGCTGCGGATCGAACTGCTGGCCCTGGAACTCCCCGAGGGCAACGAGGAGATCGCCTCCGTCCGCACCGAGGGCCGCCGTCTCGCCCAGGTCCTCGACGATCTGCTCGACCTCGCGCTCGCCGAGCACACCTCCGCCGACCTCGAACTGACGGACATCGGCGCACTCGCCGCCGAGCGGGTGGCCTCCTGGCGCCCCGTCGCCGAGGACAAGGGCGTCCGCCTCACGGGCAACGGCGGCGCCGTCACGGCCTGGGTGGACCCGATCGCCCTGTCGAGCGCGCTGGACGCGGTGATCGACAATGCGGTGAAGTTCACCCCGCGGGGCGAGACGGTCACCGTGACCGTGGCCTCCCAGGGCGACACCACCACCGTGGTGATCACCGACGGCGGTCCCGGACTCACCGAGGACGAACTGGTCCGGATCGGTGACCGCTTCTGGCGCAGCAACCGCCACCAGAACATCAAGGGCTCCGGCCTCGGACTCTCCATATCCCGTGCCCTTCTCTCCGCGGGCGGCGGCAGGATCTCCTACGGCCACCACGAGCCGCGGGGCCTCAAGGTCACCCTGACCGTCCCCCGTACCCCGCCCGCCTCTACGGCTTGACCGAGCGGTAGTAGCGCCGTGATCCCTCGTGCAGCGGCAGGGGATCGGTGTAGATGGCGGTACGGAGATCGACGAGCTGGGCGGGGTGGACGGTGTTGCCTATGCGATCGCGACTTTTGATCACCGTGCGGGTGAAGCCCTCGACCAGCGCCGGGTCGATCCGGTCGGTGGTCACCAACAGATTCGCCACGGCCATCGAGTCGACCGGCAGCCCGCTCTGGGTGAGGGGATACAGATCGGGCGGCATGACCGCGAAGCGGTAGTACGTCGTCGGATTGCCGGTGCTGTGGACCTTCGATATCAGCTCCCGTCCGAGCGGGACCAGACGTATGCGGAAGCGCTCCGAGAGCGACTCCACCGCGGTGGTGGGGAGCCCGCCGGACCAGAAGAAGGCGTCTATCGTGCCGTTCGCCAGCAGCTGGGGGACGGTGTCGATGCCGTTGGGCGCGGCAGTGACGTCCTTCACGGGATCGAGCCCTGCGGCGGCCAGCAGCCGCTCCGCGATCAGCCGCACCCCCGACCCCGGCTGTCCGACGCCCACCTTCAGCCCCCGCAGGTCGGCGACCTTCCGCACCTGGGATCCGGCGGGCACCACCAGTTGCACATAGTCGTCGTAGAGCCGGGCACAGCCCCGCAGCCGGTCGGCCCCCGGCTTGCCGTCCTGCTGGTACTTGGCGACGGCGTCGGCGGTGGCGATGGTGAAGTCCGCCTCCCCGGATGCCACCCGGGCCAGATTCTCCTGGGAGCCTTCGCTCGTCCGCAGCGCTATGTCCACCTCGGGCAGGTCCTTGGCGAGAGCGACCTGGAGCAGTGCGCCGTACCGCTGGTAGACGCCGCTCTGCACACCGGTGCTGAAGGTCATCGTGCCGCGGGGGCCCGGCTCGCCGAGCGGCAGCAGCCACCACAGCATCAGTCCGAGCGCCGCGAGCACGGCGGCGGACACGGTCAGCGCGCGCCGGCGCCCCGTGCGGAGCAGGTTGGTGAACATGCTTGCGATCCTGTCAGTTACTCACCGTGATGACCAGACCGATGGCGAGGACTCGCCAGAGATGGAATCCCGACCTCCGGCGGGGTCCGCCCCGGGGCCGTTCCCCGCCGGAGGCCCACCGGGTGCCCACCCGCTGCCTGCCGGTGTCCGGCCCCTGCCCGGCCCCGGTGAGCCCTCCGCCCGCCCTCCGCCCGGGTTCCGGCCGGGGGCACGCCGGACAACGCCTACTCTTGTTGCATGAGCAGCAGGGACCGGAGCGGCGCAGTGGATGCCACACGTACATATGAGGTTCGTACCTACGGGTGCCAGATGAACGTCCACGACTCGGAGCGCCTCTCGGGCCTGCTGGAGGGCGCAGGATACGTCCGCGCCCCCGAGGGCTCCGACGGCGACGCGGACGTCGTCGTCTTCAACACCTGCGCGGTCCGCGAGAACGCCGACAACAAGCTCTACGGCAACCTCGGGCGGCTCGCCCCCCGGAAGACGCAGCGCCCCGGTATGCAGATCGCCGTCGGCGGCTGTCTCGCGCAGAAGGACCGCGACACGATCGTCAAGCGCGCCCCCTGGGTCGATGTCGTCTTCGGTACGCACAACATCGGGAAGCTGCCCGTCCTCCTGGAGCGCGCCCGGGTGCAGGAAGAGGCGCAGGTAGAGATCGCGGAGTCGCTGGAGGCCTTCCCCTCGACCCTGCCGACCCGCCGCGAGTCCGCGTACGCCGCCTGGGTCTCCATCTCCGTGGGCTGCAACAACACCTGCACCTTCTGCATCGTCCCCGCGCTGCGCGGCAAGGAGAAGGACCGCAGGCCGGGCGACATCCTCGCGGAGATCGAGGCGCTGGTCGCCGAGGGCGTCTCCGAGATCACCCTGCTCGGCCAGAACGTCAACGCCTACGGCTCCGACATCGGCGACCGCGAGGCCTTCAGCAAGCTGCTCCGCGCCTGCGGGGGCATCGAGGGCCTGGAGCGCGTCCGCTTCACCTCCCCGCACCCCCGCGACTTCACCGACGACGTCATCGCCGCCATGGCCGAGACGCCGAACGTGATGCCCCAGCTCCATATGCCGCTCCAGTCCGGTTCGGACGCGGTCCTGCGGGCCATGCGCCGCTCCTACCGGCAGGAGCGTTTCCTCGGGATCATCGAGAAAGTGCGTGCCGCCATCCCGCACGCCGCCATCTCGACCGACATCATCGTCGGCTTCCCCGGCGAGACCGAGGAGGACTTCGAGCAGACGCTGCACACGGTCCGCGAAGCCCGTTTCGCCAACGCCTTCACCTTCCAGTACTCCAAGCGCCCCGGCACCCCCGCGGCCACCATGGACGGGCAGATCCCCAAGGAGGTCGTGCAGGCGCGCTACGAGCGGCTGGTCGCGCTCCAGGAGGAGATCTCCTGGGACGAGAACAAGAAGCAGGTCGGCCGGACCCTCGAAGTGATGGTCGCCGAGGGCGAGGGCCGCAAGGACGGCGCCACCCGCCGCCTCTCCGGCCGGGCACCCGACAACCGCCTCGTCCACTTCACCCAGCCCGACGAGGACGTGCGGCCGGGCGATGTGGTCACCGTCGAGATCACCTACGCGGCCCCGCACCACCTGCTCGCGGAGGGACCCGTGTCCTCCGTGCGGCGCACCCGTGCCGGGGACGCCTGGCAGAAGCGGAACGAAGCGCCGGCGCCGACAGCCGCCGGGGTCATGCTGGGCCTGCCCTCGGTCGGCGTCCCCGCGCCCCTGCCTGCGGCCTCGGCGCCCGCCTGCGGCGCGGTCTGAGGCACGGGAACCCGCGAGAACACGGGGGTACGGGAAGTACGCGAGCACGGGGGTACGGGACACCCGGCCCGGATCAGGTACGGCGGCGCCGCATCCGGCGGCAGCCGCCCGGCCCCGGGCCCCGCTTCCGTACCGCGGCACCGGTGGCGACCGGCCCCGGGAACCCGCAGACGCACGCACTAGGCTGCCGATCATGCTTGTCGCCGCCGCAGTGTGCCCGTGTCCGCCCCTCCTCGTCCCCGAGGTGGCCGCCGGTGCCGCCGCCGAACTCGACCCCGTACGGACAGCGTGTCTCGACGCCGTCGCAGCCCTGTCAGCGGCCGACCCCGAGCTGCTCGTCGTGGTGGGAACCGCCGGGCCGGACGCGCTCGGCCGTTATCCGTCCGGGGCCACCGGCAACTTCCGGGGCTTCGGCGTCGACCTCGGAGTGCGCCTCGGACCCGGAGAGCCCGGCGGGCGGCCCCTGCCGTACTCCCTCGCCGTCGGCGCCTGGCTGCTTGCCCGGGCCGACGGGCCGCACTGCCCCGTCGAAGGGCTCGCGGTCGACGAACGGCTCGGGGCCGAGGAGTGCGCCGTCACGGGCCGGGAGACGGCCGCCCGGGCCCCCCGGGTCGCCCTGCTGGTCATGGGCGACGGCAGCGCCTGCCGGACGCTCAAGGCGCCCGGGTATCTCGACGAGCGCGCCGCCGCATTCGACGCAGCCGCCGCGCAGGCCCTCGGCAAGGCCGATATCGCCGCCCTCACGGCGCTCGACGCGACCCTCGCCCACGAGCTGAAGGCCGTGGGCCGCGCGCCCTGGCAGATCCTGGCCGGAGCGGCCGACGGCACCCGGCCGACGGGCACCCTTCTGGCGGAGGACGCCCCGTACGGAGTCGGCTACACCGTCGCCACCTGGACCTGAACGGAGCAGCGGCCACCGGCATCGGCGGACCGGGCCCCGAACAACGGCCGAGGGCCGCGGAGCGGCATGCTCCGCGGCCCTCGGCCGTGACCGGGAACGGGGCCGGGCCTCAGGCGGCCGGCGGGGGAGAGGCGGGCGGCGGAGGAGTGCCGCCGTCGTCCTTGTGCGCGATCCGGTCCAGGGCCTCCTTGGCCTTGCCGGTCCCCGTTTCGATCTTGTCGCTGTACTTGCCCTTGGTCCGTGAGTCGACCGCCTTGGCGGCCTTCTCCAGACCGTGCTCAATCTTGCCCCCGTGCTGCTGCGCGAGGTCGGAGACCTTCTCCTTGGCCGGGGCGAGCTTGGCCTTCAGCGTGTCCATGAGACCCATGGGCCACCTTCCCTCGTGAGCGACTGGTGACATCCAGTGTGACAAATCCGCGCCGGTTTCGCGTTCGGGACGGATCATGCGGGGCGACCGGCTACTGCCGGGCGCCTTCCCCGGCCTCGCTGCCCTCGATGTCGCCCGCCGACTGCTGGCGGGGGATCTCCACGCCTGCCCGGGCCGGCGTCTCCGCCGTGCCGTCCGGGGCCTTCTCCGCGTCCGCCGCTGCCGCCGTGCTTTCGTCCGCGGCCGGGGCACCGCCGTCCGCCCCCTGCGCCTCGCCGGATTCCCCATCGGCCCCGGCCGACTGCGCCGTATCCCCGGCGGGTGTCCCCGCCGACTCCGTCTCCGCCTCCTGCTTCGCCTTCTTCTTCCGGCCCAACCATGAGAAAACGCTCATCAGCACTCCATCAGCTCCTTGTGCGGGCCGCGATCCGCGGCGCCCGGAGCGCCCTGTCGCGCAGTCCGGGCCCATGGGTCCGCAAACCGGTGCCCGCGACTCCGCAACAGGAACGAAGTCCCGGCCGCCCCGTCACCTCGCTCGTTCGGGGACACGGCGCCGGGTTTGGGAGACTGGGACGGTGAGTAGTGCAGCCCCCGCCCCGCGGGTCATCGCCGTCGTCGGTCCCACTGCGGCCGGAAAGTCCGATCTGGGTGTCTTCCTTGCCCGAGAGCTCGACGGCGAGGTCGTCAACGCCGACTCCATGCAGCTCTACCGGGGGATGGACATCGGCACCGCCAAACTGACGGTCGAGGAGCGCGGGGGAATCCCGCACCACCTCCTGGACATCTGGGACGTCACCGAGGCCGCGAACGTCGCCGAGTACCAGCGGCTCGCCCGGGCCGAGATCGACCGGCTGCTGGCTGAGGGCCGGACACCGGTCCTGGTCGGCGGCTCCGGACTGTACGTCCGCGGCGCTGTCGACACCCTGGACTTCCCCGGCACCGACCCCGCGGTCCGGGCCCGGCTGGAGCGCGAACTGGACGAGTCCGGCCCCGGGGCACTGCACGCCAGGCTCGCCGCCGCCGACCCCGAAGCGGCCCGCGCGATCCTCCCCGGCAACGGCCGCCGCATCGTCCGCGCCCTCGAAGTGATCGAGATCACGGGAAAGCCCTTCACAGCCAATCTCCCCCGCCACGAGTCCGTCTACGACACCGTCCAGATCGGTGTCGACGTGGCCCGCCCGGAGCTCGACGAACGCATCACCCGACGCGTCGACGTGATGTGGGACGCGGGCTTCGTCGACGAGGTGCGCGCCCTGGAGAAGCAGGGCCTGCGGGACGGGCTCACCGCTTCGCGCGCCCTCGGCTACCAGCAGATCCTTGCCGCGCTGGCGGGGGAGTGCACCGAGGAGGAGGCGCGCGAGGCGACCGTACGCACCACCAAACGCTTCGCACGCCGTCAGGATTCGTGGTTCAGGAAGGATCCCCGGGTGCATTGGCTCAGTGGGGCTGCGGAGGACCGCGCGGAACTTCCGCATCGGGCGCTGGCGTTGATCGAACGAGCGGTTACAGCCTGATCACGTGATGGCATCGGGACGCCATGCCCGTCATCCGGGCCGTCCCGGCCGTGCCATCATCGAGCAACGATCGACGTGGAGTCCGAGTTGGGAGGGCGCGTGGCGATGGAGGCCGGCCCTCACGACACCGAGCAGCAACCCCGCGACGCCGTCGACGGCGCGCCCGGGCTCAGCTCCGACGGCCCCGACGACGGAGAGCTCATCGCCGCGGAGGTCGAGGTCGAGCTGCGCCCCGCGCGCCGGCTGAGGATCTGGCAGCTCGCGCCCATCGTCGTCCTCGCCGCCGTCGGCTCACTGATGTTCGCCTTTCCGCTCGCCTTCGGTACGGGCGAGACGGGTGCCGTCGTCGCCATGCTGGGGCTCCTGATCAGCTGCTGCGCCGCCGGCTGGGGCGTGATGGCCGCCCGCCGGGTGGGCCACACCTGGCCCGGGCTGCCGTCCCGGGGCTCCGGCGAGCGCCCGGACTGGCGGGTCCTCGCGCTCTACGTCGGCGCTGCGGCCCTGATGGTCGCCCTGGCCGTCTGGCGCGTCGCCCGCCTGCGCTGAGCAGCCGCCCACGCCCGCGGCGGCCCCCCGTCGAGCCCGGTCCGATCCACCACGACGGCGCAGCTCGTACGATGGACGGCGTGAGCACCGCACAGCCCCAGCGGCACCCGCAGCAGACCGGTCACCGGACGGCGCCCGTCGCCTTCCTCAAGGGCCACGGCACCGAGAACGACTTCGTCATCGTCCCGGACCCGGACAACGACCTCGACCTGTCCCCACGGGACGTCGCCCGGCTGTGCGACCGCAGGGCCGGGATCGGCGCCGACGGAGTACTCCACGTCGTCCGCTCCGCCGCCCACCCGGAGGCCCGCCGCCACGCCGACCGGGCCGAGTGGTTCATGGACTACCGCAACGCCGACGGCTCGGTCGCCGAGATGTGCGGCAACGGCGTCCGGGTCTTCGCCCGCTACCTCCAGCACGCGGGCCACACCGGACCCGGCGAACTGGCCGTGGCCACCCGCGGCGGGGTCAAGAAGGTCCATATCGCCAAGGGCACCGCGGACGACCCCGACGGCGGCGACATCACCGTCCACATGGGCCGGGCGCTCCTGCCGGAGAAGAGCGTCACCGTCACCGTGGACGGCCGGAGCTGGCCCGCGCGCAATGTCGACATGGGCAATCCGCACGCCGTCGCCTTCGTCGACGACCTCGACCACGCCGGACAGCTGTACGCCGCGCCCGCCTACGCCCCCGCCGCGGTCTATCCGCACGGCGTGAACGTCGAGTTCGTCGTCGACCGGGGCGACCGGCACGTCGCCATGCGGGTGCACGAACGAGGCTCCGGCGAGACCCGCTCCTGCGGCACGGGCGCCTGCGCGGTGGCCGTGGCGGCCGCGCGCCGCGACGGCGCCGATCCGTCGGTGACCGGACTCCCCGTCACGTACACCGTCGATCTGCCGGGCGGACGGCTGGTGATCACGGAGCGGTCCGACGGGGAGATCGAGATGACGGGACCCGCTGTGATCGTCGCAGAGGGTCACATCGGAGCTGCCCTGCTCGTACGCTCCGAAACCACCGACGGATAGAGCTTCGCTCGAACGGGTGATCCGGTTCACGCTCGGCGAGAGCCGGACTGCTCCACGTGGTGGGCTCGGTAGCATCAAGCACCGGCCCCGGGGGCACGACCGCTCCGCCGACCGCCGGGCCCAGCGTTCCGAAGTCCCCGCGCGGAGGTGCCCCATGAGTGCAGAGGCCGCCAATCCCGGTGCCCACAGCCGCCGACGCGGCCGGCCCCGGCTCGACCTCCGCCGACTGGGGCGTGCCGCACTCCTCGGCCCGGCCGCCCGGCACCGCCTGCCGGACGCCATCGGACATGTGGCCGATGTGCACCGCGCCCACCACCCGGACGCGGATCTCGCCCCGCTGCACCGGGCGTACGTCCTCGCCGAATCGTCCCACCGCGGCCAGTTCCGCAAGAGCGGCGAGCCGTACATCACCCATCCGCTGGCCGTCACCCTGATCCTTGCCGAACTCGGCGCCGAGACCACGACCCTGACGGCCTCTCTCCTCCATGACACCGTCGAGGACACCGAGGTGACGCTCGACCAGGTGGAGCGCGGGTTCGGCGCCGAAGTCGCTTACCTCGTCGACGGGGTCACCAAGCTGGAGAAGGTCGACTACGGGGCCGCCGCGGAGCCCGAGACCTTCCGGAAGATGCTCGTCGCCACCGGCAACGACGTCCGGGTGATGTCCATCAAACTCGCCGACCGGCTGCACAACATGCGCACTCTCGGGGTGATGCGCCACGAGAAGCAGGTCCGGATCGCCAAGGTCACCCGGGACGTACTCATTCCGCTAGCCGAACGGCTCGGTGTGCAGGCCCTCAAGACCGAACTGGAAGACCTGGCCTTCGCCATTCTCCACCCCGCCGAGTACGAGCGGACCCGCGCGCTCATCGCGGACAACACCGCCGCCGGGGCCGTGCTCGACGAAGTCGCGGAACGTTTCCGCGCTGTACTGCGGGACTCCGGCATCACCGCCGAGGTCCACCTCCGGCCGCGCCACTTCCTCTCCGTCCACCGGGTCGCCGCCAAACGGGGCGAACTCCGCGGCACCGACTTCGGACGGCTGCTGATCCTGGTCGCCGAGGACGCCGACTGCTACGGAGTCCTCGGTGAGCTGCACACCTGCTTCAACCCGGTGGTCTCCGAGTTCAAGGACTTCATCGCCGCCCCCAAGTTCAACCTCTACCAGTCCCTCCACACCGCGGTGGCCGGCCCGGACGGCGCGGTCGCCGAAGTCCTCATCCGCACCCACCAGATGCACCGGGTTGCCGAAGCCGGAGTGATCGCCCTCGGCAATCCGTACTCCCCGGCCGAAGGCGCCGCCGAATCCGCCCCCGCGGCCGACGGCGAGCGCGCCGACCCCACCCGGCCCGGCTGGCTCTCCCGCCTCCTCGCCTGGCAGGAGGCCACCCCCGACTCCGACGCCTTCTGGAGCTCCCTCCGCGCCGACCTCGCCCAGGACCGGGAGATCGCGGTCTTCCGGGCCGACGGCGGGATGCTCGGCCTGCCCGCCGGAGCGACCTGCGTGGACGCCGCCTACGCGCAGTACGGCGAACGCGCCCACGCCTGCATCGGCGCCCGCGTCAACGGCCGTCTGGCCGCCCTGGGGACGGTCCTCAAAGACGGTGACACGGTCCATCTGCTGCGCGCCGACGACGATGCCCGCGACGACGCCGTTGACGACGGTGCCCGTGAACGGTCCAGGGAAACGGCCTCCGGTCCCTCGCCGGACTGGCTGGACCATGCCAGGACCCCCGCCGCCCGGATCGCCATCACGACCTGGCTGGAGGCCCACCCGGGAGGCACCGACCTGCCCGCCGCGGCGCCCCGCGGGCCCGTGCCCGTCGCCGTCGACCCGCCGACGGGCACGAACGCCCTGGTCGACCTGGTGGGTGAGGACACCGACACCGATGCGGTCGTACGGCTCGCCGGATGTTGTACGCCCGTTCCCCCCGACGCCGTCACCGGCTTCCCCGTACGCGGAGGCGTGGTGACCGTACACCGCCAGGAATGTCCCGCCGTCGGCCGGATGCGTTCGCTCGACCGGAAACCCGTCCCGGTGCGCTGGGGCGATGCCACGGGCTGCCGGGTCACCCTTGTTGCCGAGTCGTTCGGCCGCGCCCGGCTGCTCGCCGATCTCACGGACGCCATCGCCACCCAGGGCGCCGCCATCGTCTCCGCGACCGTGGAGCCCCCCAGCGAACAGCGCGTCCGGCACACGTACACCCTGCAACTGCCGGACGCAGCCCAGTTGCCGTCTCTGATGCGGGCGATGCGGGGCGTACCAGGGGTGTACGACGTCAGCCGCACTCAGCATCCGGCGGCCACCGGCTGACCCGTTCGGGCGATATGGAGCGCGCCGCCGCACACGGGCCGCGATGCGCTGGTAGCCGTAGCACATGCCGTCCACCACGACTGCCCGGCCGTTCCGCCGGCTCCTCGGGATCACCCGGTCCCCCCGGCCGCCGCGGGTACGCCGCGGACTGCTGCGGGCCACCGTCTTCGGAGCTGCTTCCGCCGCCCTGGTCGCCGCCGCCCTGCCGCCGCCCGCCCCGGTCCCCCTGGGCATCGGGGACCCCCTCTTCCCTTATCTCGGCAACCCCGGCTACGACGTCGTCGCTTATGACATCGCCCTGAACTACCGGGGCAGCAACACCGAACCGCTGGACGCCGTCACCGTCCTCGACACCCGGATCACCCAGCGGCTGGAGCGTCTCAACCTCGACTTCACCCATGGAACGGTCCGTTCCGTCGAGGTGAACGGGGTACCGGCGGACTTCGCGGGTGTCGAAGAGGACCTCGTCGTCCAGCCCGTCCGGCCCCTGGACCGCGGCTCGCGCGCCCGGATCACCGTCCGCCACACCAGCGACCCGACCGGCCCCCGGAACGCCGGCGGCTGGGTCCGTACCGGCGACGGTCTGGCCATGGCCAACCAGGCCGACGCCGGCCACCGGGTCTTCCCCTCCAACGACCACCCCGCCGACAAGGCGTACTTCACATTCCGGATCACCGTCCCCGACGGACTCACTGCGGTCGCCAACGGGGTGCGGAAGCGGACCACCGACAACGGCGACACCACCACATCCGTGTACCGCACCCGCCACCCCATGGCCACCGAACTGGCGCAGGTGTCCATCGGGAAGTCCGCCGTACCCACCCGCGTGGGGCCGCGCGGGCTCCCGCTGCGCGACGTGGTGCCCCTGGCCGACCTGGAGACGCTGGAGCCCTGGCTCCGCAAGACCCCCGCCCAGCTGGAGTGGCTGGAGAGCAGAGTCGGCCGCTACCCCTTCGAGACGTACGGGGTGCTGATCGCCGACGCCAACACCGGCTTCGAACTGGAAACACAGACCCTCTCCCTCTTCGAGAGGTCGCTGTTCACCGCCGGATACCCCGAGTGGTACGTCGATTCGATCATGGTGCACGAGCTGGCCCACCAGTGGTTCGGCGACAGCGTCACCCCGCGCGCCTGGTCCGATCTGTGGCTCAACGAGGGACACGCCACCTGGTACGAGAGCCTCTACGCGGACGAACTCGGCGGCTACACCCTGGAGCGGCGCATGCGCGAGGCGTACCGGCGCTCCGACCAGTGGCGGGCGGACGGCGGCCCTCCGGCGGCGCCCCGGCCCCCCGAGCCCGGCCGGAAGATCAGCCTGTTCCGGCCGATCGTGTACGACGGTGGGGCACTCGTCCTGTACGCCCTGCGGCAGACGATCGGAACGGACGCCTTCGACCGCGTGGAACGGGCCTGGGTGCGCGAGTACCGCGACGGTACGGCGGGCAGCACCGACTTCGCCCGGCTGGCGTCCCGGATCGCCGGACGCGATCTCGGCCCCTTCTTCCAGGGATGGCTGTACGGGGAGCAGACGCCGCCCATGCCCGGTCACCCGGACTGGACGAGCACCCCGCCGCAGACCGGGACCCGGACGGCGCCCGAAGCGGTACGGCCGACGGAGCCCGGGACCGTGCCGCGCTCCGGGCCCGTGGTCCGCGGTGAAAACGGTCCGTGGTCCGCGGTGAAACCGGGGTGACGGGCCGGAGCACGCCGTGCGACCATCGAGGGGTCGGCGCAGCGGGCGGGCCCGGCCCTCCCGGCGGATCCACCGATCCGGCCGGGCGGGAATCAACCGGGACCGTTACGCGTTGTGACTGACGAAGGCCGTACCGGAAGAGGTTGTGACGGACCCCTTCCGGCACGACCCCGCTCGGTCGCCCGAGCGCACGTTTTCTCCCACCGACGTAAGGATCAAATGACCTCCTCTTCTTCCCCTTCCCAGGACCAGCGGAACTCCGCTCAGACGCGCACCGAGAGCCTTCGGGCCGATGCCCTGATGGAAGAGGACGTCGCCTGGAGCCACGGGATCGACGGAGAGCGGGACGGCGAACAGTTCGACCGCTCCGACCGCGCGGCACTGCGCCGTGTGGCGGGCCTCTCCACCGAACTCGAAGACGTCACCGAGGTCGAGTACCGCCAGCTGCGTCTGGAGCGGGTCGTCCTGGTCGGTGTCTGGACCTCGGGCACGGTGCGGGACGCGGAGAACTCCCTCGCGGAGCTCGCCGCCCTCGCGGAGACCGCGGGCGCCCTCGTGCTCGACGGCGTCATCCAGCGCCGCGACAAACCCGACCCGGCCACCTACATCGGCTCGGGCAAGGCCCTGGAACTGCGCGACATCGTCCTGGAGTCCGGCGCGGACACGGTCGTCTGCGACGGTGAACTCTCCCCGGGCCAGCTCATCCACCTCGAAGACGTCGTCAAGGTCAAGGTCGTCGACCGGACGGCCCTGATCCTCGACATCTTCGCCCAGCACGCCAAGTCCCGTGAGGGCAAGGCGCAGGTCGCCCTCGCCCAGATGCAGTACATGCTGCCCAGGCTGCGCGGCTGGGGCCAGTCGCTGTCCCGGCAGATGGGTGGCGGCGGCGGTGGCGGTATGGCCACCCGCGGCCCCGGTGAGACCAAGATCGAAACGGACCGGCGGCGGATCCGCGAGAAGATGGCGAAGATGCGCCGGGAGATCGCGGAGATGAAGACCGGCCGCGAGATCAAGCGGCAGGAGCGGCGCCGTAACAAGGTTCCTTCGGTTGCCATCGCCGGTTACACCAACGCCGGAAAGTCCTCCCTGCTCAACCGGCTCACCGGCGCCGGTGTCCTGGTGGAGAACGCCCTGTTCGCCACCCTGGACCCGACGGTCCGCCGGGCCGAGACGCCGGGCGGCCGCCTGTACACCCTGGCCGATACGGTCGGATTCGTCCGCCATCTTCCGCATCATCTCGTCGAGGCCTTCCGCTCCACGATGGAGGAGGTCGCCGACGCGGATCTGATCCTCCACGTGGTCGACGGATCCCACCCCGTGCCGGAGGAGCAGCTCGCCGCCGTGCGCGAGGTCATCCGCGACGTGGGCGCCGTCGGCATCCCCGAGATCGTGGTGATCAACAAGGCGGACGCCGCCGATCCGGTGGTGCTCCAGAGACTGCTGCGCATCGAGCGGCGGGCGATCGCGGTATCCGCGCGCAGCGGTGCGGGTATCGAGGAGCTGCTGGGCCTGATCGACCTCGAACTCCCGAGGCCGGAGGTCCAGGTCGAAGCCCTCGTGCCGTACACCGAGGGAGGCCTGGTCTCCCGGGTCCATGCGGACGGCGAGATCCTCTCCGAGGAGCACACCTCGGAGGGCACGCTGCTCAAGGCCCGGGTCCACGAGGAGCTGGCCTCGGCGCTGGCCCCGTACGCCCTCGTCGGAAGCTGAGCCGTACCGCCTCTCAGGACAAGACGACTGCGCCCGGCCCCTTGCACAAGGGGCCGGGCGCAGTCGTTCCTTCGGTGAGCGTTGTTACGGCGCTGCCGCGCGTCGGCGGGGCGGTCCGCCGACGCGCCCGGTCTCAGGGCTGCGCTGCGTACTTCGCGCTCACCGAGGTGTAGACGCGCTCGGCGTCCTTGCCGAGCCGGGGTCCCGCCAGCCACACCGGGTCGGCCGGGCCGATGGAGGTGTTGGAGACCAGGACCGGTGTCCCCGCGCGGTCGGTGACCCAGCCCCCGCCCGACGAGCCGCCGGTCATGGTGCATCCCATGCGCCACATCACCGGGGCGGCGGTGTCGAAGGCGAACCGCCCGGGCCGGTCCGTACAGGAGTGCATGAGGGCCCCGTCGTACGGTGCCGCCGCCGGGTAGCCCCGGATGCCGAGGGACGTGACCCGGTGCGCCTCGGGGGCCGCGAAGTCGACGTCCAGGGCGGATCCGACGGTCTCCTCAAGGGAAGCGGTGCCGTCCTCGGGCTTGACGTGCAGCACCGCGTAGTCGTAGGGGGCTCCGGTGCCGTCCGCGGGGTTGCCGGTGGCGATCCACCGGTCGGAGGTCGCGACCCAGTCCGCCCAGAACGTGCCGTAGGGGGCCACGTCCTCCGGGGCCGCGGCGGCCAGTTCCCGGGCCGGCAGACCGCCGGAGTTGTAGGCGGGGACGAAGGCGATGTTGCGGTACCAGCCGCCCTTGCTGCCCGCGTGGACGCAGTGTCCGGCGGTCCACACCAGATTGGATTTGCCGGGGTTGGCCGGGTCCTTCACGACCGTGGCGGAGCAGACCATGGTGCCTTCGGGGGCGTCGAAGAAGACCTTGCCGGAGGTCGCCGCATGCTGCCGGTAGGGGGTCCGCTCCGGCTGGGCCTCGACGGCGGCGGGCTCCGGGTCCGAGCCGTCCTCCACCACGGGGTCGGTGTCGGGCTCGACGGTACGGTCCGGCGGCTCGGCCGTGACCATGCGGTCGGGCTTCCACAGATCGTCGATCACGGGGTTGACGAAATCGTCCGAGTCACGGCGCCAGGTGCCCCGGTCCCAGTCCTTCCACCCGCCCGCGCGCCACTTCGGGTCGGCCGTCCCGCTCCGGCGCGAGTCCCCGGACCGGGCGGGGGAGGGGTTCGGGGAGGTGGTCGCGGGGTGTTCGGCGGTCGGAGACGGTACGGCGGCGGGTGGCGGCGGGGCGGCAGTGCCGGGTCCGGCGGCCGGGGACGAAACGGCTTCCGGCTCGCCGGACGACCGGTTCTCGTTCAGCCCGCAGGCCGTCGTGAGCGTCAGTGCGCCGACCAGGCCGACGCCGGCAAGCAGCGGGCGTATGGATCGCATGGGGGACGGAACTCCTGGGTGGTACGGGACGGGCATCCCCGGAGACGGAGACGGAGACGGGGCACGGGGCCGGTGGGGCGAAGGCCCGCCGGGTTGCCCCGGGCGCGGGGGCACCCGGGGCGTCTTCTGCGGCCGAGGTCCGACTCAGCGGCCCGCGAACTTCTTGCTGACCGCCTCGTACACGCCCTTGGCCTCCTTGCCGAGGCGCGGACCTGCGAGCCAGCCGCCCGACACCGGGCCGATGGAGGTGTTGGACACCAGGACCGGCTTTCCGCCGGTGCTCTCGGTGAGCCAGCCGCCACCGGACGAACCGGCGGTCATGGTGCAGCCGATGCGGTGCATGGTCGGCTGGTCGGTCTTGACGGAGAGCCGGCCGGGCCGGTCGGCGCACTGGAACAGCCGCTGGCCGTCGAAGGGCGGTCCCGCCGGATAGCCGGTCGCCTCCATCCGGGCGATCTTCGAGGTGGCCGGGGCGTCGAAGTCCACGTCGACCGCCGAACCGACCGTCTCCTCCAAAGACTTGCCCGTGCCGCCCTTCTCGGGTGTGACGTGGATGACGGCGAAGTCGTAGGGCGCGCCGCGGCCGCCGGAGGTGGCGCCTTCCTTGATCCACTGGTCCGAGGTCTGGGCCCAGTCACCCCACCACACGCCGTGCGGAGCGACCTCGGTCTTCGGGGAGCTCTCCAACCGCGCCGTGGGCTTCGCCTGATCGTTGTACGAGGGGACGAAGGCGATGTTGCGGTACCAGCCGCCCTTGCTGCCCGCGTGGACGCAGTGTCCGGCGGTCCACACCAGATTGGATTTGCCGGGGTTGGCCGGGTCCTTCACCACCGTGGCGGAGCAGACCATCGAGCCCTTGGGGCCGTCGAAGAAGACCTTCCCCGCCGTGGGCGCGCTGGTGCGGTAGGGGGCCTTCACCGGGCGGGCTTCGATCCGGCGCGGCGTGGGATCGGTGACCCCCTGGTCGCCGGAGATGTCGTTGTCGGTGGGCTGCTCCGGCTTCTCGGCGTCCCGCATGCGGTCCGGGTCCCACAGGCCCTCGATGATGGGGTTGATGAAGTCCCTGGCCTCGCGGAGCCAGGTGTCCCGGTCCCAGTTCTTCCACTCGCCGTTGCGCCAGGCGTCGATGTCGAGCCCGTGCTCCTTGAGCCGGTTCTTCAGGTCGTCGGGTATGGGGATTCCGGCGGCGTCCGTGGGCAGGCCGGTGGGCAGCTCTGCCCCGCCGCCCGCGGAGTTCTCACTGCCGCCGCAGCCGGTGGCCGTCAGCGCGAGGGCCACGGCGATGGAGGCCGCCGCCAGCGTCGGGCGAATGGGTCGCATGTCTGATCCCCCTGGTGAGCTTCGGTGCTTCGGTGGTTGCCGGTCCGGTGCGAAGCCGGTCCGGTCCGGTCCGGTCCGCCCGGCGACCTGCCGTGACGGCCCGACGGAGCCGCCGGGAACCTTACAAGGTCACCGGGCACCGGGAACGGCGGGGCCGTACAAGGAACTTCCGGAACGCCGTCGGTCCCGATCCGCAGCCGTCGGTACGTACGGGGTACGGGTGCCGCAGCGACAGTGTTCAGCCCCGGTGGGCGCGGTGGGGGAGCCGTACCCGATGTGCGACGCAGCTGTTACAGCGCAACAGCAGACCTCCTGCTCCTTCCGCACCGCCCGGCGCTCATGGCCCCCGCCGAGGGGCACGGATCCCCCGGGGCCGGGCCCACCGCACTCGTGGGAGTGGATCCACCGGGATCGGGACGCGCTGTCAGTCGTGGCACGTATGGTGGTCGGCCTATGACGAAGCCATCCCTCCCCGAACTCCTCCATGCCGCCGTAGCCTCCGTCGGCGGGGTGGAACGCCCTGGTCAGGTCAGCATGGCCGAGGCCGTAGCCGAAGCCGTCGAGGACGGCTCCCACCTGCTCGTCCAGGCGGGAACCGGTACCGGAAAGTCGCTCGGCTATCTGGTGCCGTCCCTGGCCCACGGGGAGCGGGTCGTCATCGCCACTGCCACGCTGGCACTGCAGCGGCAGCTCGTCGAGCGCGATCTGCCGCGCACGGTGGAAGCGCTTCACCCCCTGCTGCGCCGGCGGCCGGAGTTCGCCATGCTGAAGGGCAGGTCGAACTACCTCTGCCTGCACCGGCTGCACGAGGGCGTTCCGCAGGACGACGAGGAAGGCCTGTTCGACCCCTTCGAGGCCGCGGCCCCCACCAGCAAGCTCGGGCAGGACCTCCTGCGGATGAGGGACTGGGCCGACGAGACCGAGACCGGCGACCGGGACGCGCTGACCCCCGGTGTCTCCGACCGGGCCTGGGGCCAGGTGTCGGTCTCCTCCCGGGAGTGCCTCGGCGCCAGCAAATGCGCGTACGGAGCGGAGTGCTTTGCCGAGATGGCCCGGGAGCGTGCCAAGCTCGCGGAGGTCGTCGTCACCAATCACGCCCTGCTCGCCATTGATGCCATCGAGGGGGCGCCGGTGCTCCCTCCGCACGAGGTGTTGATCATCGACGAGGCGCACGAGCTGGTCTCTCGGGTGACCGGCGCCGCCACCGGCGAGCTCACACCCGGCCAGGTCAACCGTGCCGTCCGCCGGTCCGCGAAGCTGGTGAACGAGAAGGTGGCCGACTCCCTGCAGACGGCGGCCGAGACCTTTGAACGGGTCATGGAGCTGGCGCTGCCGGGGCGGCTCGAAGAGATTCCGGAGGATCTGGGCTATGCCTTGCTGGCGCTGAGGGATGCCGCCCGCAATGTGATCTCCGCGCTGGGATCCACCCGCGACAAGTCGGTCCAGGACGAGGACGCGGTACGCAAGCAGGCTCTGGCCTCAGTGGAGACCGTTCACGATGTGGCCGAGCGCATCACTCAGGGGTCCGAGTTCGACGTCGTCTGGTACGAGCGTCATGACCGCTTCGGAGCCTCCCTGCGGGTGGCACCGCTGAAGGTGTCCGGGTTGCTGCGGGAGAAGCTGTTCACGGACCGCTCGGTGGTGCTGACCTCCGCGACGCTCCAGCTCGGTGGCGATTTCAACGGGGTCGGAGCGTCCCTGGGGCTGCCTCCCGAAGGGACCGAGGGCGATGACGTCCCGCAGTGGAAGGGCCTGGACGTCGGCTCGCCGTTCGACTACCGCAAGCAGGGCATCCTCTATGTTGCCCGCCATCTGGCCACGCCGGGCCGGGAGGGCTCGCGCACGGACATGATGGACGAGCTCGCGGAGCTGGTGGAGGCGGCCGGCGGCCGGACCCTGGGGCTGTTCTCCTCGATGCGGGCCGCTCAGGCCGCCGCCGAGGAACTGCGTTCCCGGCTGGACCATCCGATTCTCCTCCAGGGAGAGGAGACCCTCGGCGAATTGATCAAGAACTTCGCCGCCGACCCCGGCACCTGCCTCTTCGGCACGCTCTCGCTCTGGCAGGGCGTCGACGTCCCCGGGCCGAGCTGCCAGCTGGTGATCATGGACCGGATTCCGTTCCCGCGGCCCGACGATCCCCTGATGAGCGCACGGCAGAAGGCGGTCGAGGAGGACGGCGGCAATGGCTTTATGGCCGTGGCGGCCACTCATGCGGCCCTGCTGATGGCCCAGGGAGCGGGGCGCCTGGTACGGGCGACGGGGGACCGGGGCGTCGTCGCGGTTCTCGATCCCCGGCTGGCCAATGCGCGCTACGGCGGATTTCTGCGGGCCTCGCTGCCGGACTTCTGGTACACCACCGACCGCAATCAGGTGCGGCGCTCGCTGGCGTCGATCGACGCTGCGGCGAAGGCTGATCAGACCTGAGGAGTTTCCCTGTGGATCGGGCGAGCCGGGCAAGGTCCACGAGGGACGACCTGGTCCGCCGGGCCCCGGTCACCGGGCCGTCGTGCGACGGCCCGGCGGGCGGCAGGGAAGGGGCCGGATGAATTCAGGGCCCCGGGACCGGCGCAGTGGGTCCCGGGGCCGGTCTGGGCGGACGGGTGTCACACCCGCCGCAGCACGGCGACGACCTTGCCGAGAATGGTCGCCTCGTCGCCGGGGATGGGCTGGTAGGCGGCGTTGTGGGGGAGCAGCCACACATGGCCGTTCTCCCGCTTGAAGCGCTTGACCGTGGCCTCGCCGTCCAGCATGGCGGCGACGATGTCGCCGTTCTCCGCGACGGGCTGACGGCGGACGGTCACCCAGTCACCGTCGCAGATCGCGGCCTCGATCATGGAGTCGCCGACGACCTTCAGCACGAAAAGCTCTCCGTCGCCGACGAGCTGGCGCGGCAGGGGGAACACGTCCTCGACCGACTCCTCGGCGAGGATCGGGCCGCCGGCCGCGATCCGGCCCACGAGCGGAACGTAGGACGCGGCGGGCTTGCCGGTGGTGTCCGTGGGCTGAGTGTTGGGCTGGTCCGAGCCGCGGACCTCGTACGCCCGGGGGCGGTGCGGGTCGCGGCGGAGGAAGCCCTTGCGCTCCAGCGCCATCAGCTGATGGGCGACGGACGAGGTGCTGGAGAGCCCCACCGCCTGACCGATCTCCCGCATCGACGGCGGGTAGCCGCGCCGCTGCACGGAGTCACGGATGACCTCGATGACCCGCCGCTGCCGATCGGTGAGCCCCGTACTGTCCGCCCTGATCCCTGGAGGCCGGCCGGGCAGTGCACGCGTGGGCCGGGAGGGCTCCGAGCCCTCTGCGGCCGTGGCGGCGTCGCTCATGGCGCGCACCGGTTCGAATCGGCTCTGGGGGCGGTCATGGGCGGTGAAGATGGCACTGTCTGCGGTGGTGGTCATGTCGGCCCCTCTCGAATGGTCTCCCTGGCTGAACAACGGTAGTTGGTTTCGAAAGGTTGCGCCAAACACACGTTCGAGTGAAAAAACGCTGATTGCCTTACGTGGACATGCGTTTGGGTGTATGTGTCTGAGGGTGGCTCCGGATCGACGTCTGCGGCCGCCGTGCGGCGGCCCGGACCGGTCGTCCGGCCCGGAGGCGGGGCCGGTGTCCGGTGTTCGGTGGGCCGGGATCCGACATCCGGATGGGCCGTGTCGTTGGGATCCCATGGGTTTCAACGGGCTTCCACAGGGTCCAACGGGCTCCAGTGGGGTCCAGTCTTGCATCCGCCACCCCGGAATCGGCGGATCCGCCGCGTGTCCCGTACTCTCGTGACCGGGCCCGACCCGGCCGCGGGTTTCGCGCGTCCGTTCCTGTGTGCACCGGCCCCGTCATCCCGCTGTCCACCATGTGCCGGATGCCGATGCGGTCCGCGCCGTACCGCGTGGCGGCCCCCATCGACACCCGTCGTGCCGTATACCGGTCCCGGCGCGGAGCATGCCGCGAACCGCGCCTCCGATGGTGCGTCGTGCGGTGGTGCCGTGGTGTCACCGGGCGTACGCCGTCCGCGACCAATCCGCCCCGCGCGACACGCGTCGTGCGAGGTATCCCGGGCAAACCCCATATGTAGTGGTTGGATTGGGGGTGCCGCCCACAAGTTGTGGTCCCCGGTGCTCCAAGGCTCAGGCCATCGCCTATGCTTGGGCTTGCTCCGAAGGGCTGCGGCCGTGTTTGCCGGGGCTGTTCAGTCGTGCCGTCAGGGAGGGTTTGGGAACCATGCACTGCCCCTTCTGCAGGCACCCCGACAGCCGTGTGGTGGACAGCCGCACGACCGACGACGGAACGTCGATCCGGCGCCGCCGTCAGTGCCCCGACTGCTCCCGCCGCTTCACGACGGTCGAGACCGCCTCGCTCATGGTGATCAAGCGCAGCGGAGTCACGGAGCCCTTCAGCCGTACCAAGGTCATCTCCGGCGTGCGCAAGGCGTGCCAGGGGCGGCCGGTCACCGAGGACGCCCTCGCCCAGCTCGGCCAGCGGGTCGAGGAGGCGGTGCGCGCCACCGGAAGCGCCGAGCTGACCACCCATGACGTGGGTCTGGCCATACTCGGCCCCCTGCAGGAACTCGACCTCGTCGCGTACCTGCGCTTTGCATCCGTCTACCGGGCGTTCGATTCGCTCGAAGATTTCGAGGCCGCCATCGCGGAGCTCCGGGTGCGGCGGCCACCGGCCGCGGAGGACGGGAACGACGGGGCCCCCGAGGTGCCCGTTCCCGCCCGCGCCACCGACTGACGCGACCGCACGGCGGTCCGGGCCCGGCTCGCCGGGCATCCGGCCGGCCGGGAGCGGCGGCAGTCCGGCGAACAACACCGACCGTGAGCGCTCGGCGCGCACGGTATCCAAGACAGGCAGTGCCACGGGAAGATCTGGGCACTTCAGGGCGTTTTTGCCCGTAAATGGGAGGCGGCATGACAGAGACGACGAGCGGTCCCGCACGAGGGTCCCGAGCCAAGGGAGCCAAGGCGAACAAGGGCCTGCGCATCGAGCGTGTCCACACCACCCCCGGCGTGCACCCGTACGACGAGGTGGTCTGGGAGCGCCGTGACGTCGTCATGACCAATTGGCGCGACGGCTCGATCAACTTCGAGCAGCGTGGCGTCGAGTTCCCCGACTTCTGGTCGGTGAACGCGGTCAACATCGTCACCAGTAAGTACTTCCGCGGCGCTGTCGGCACCCCTCAGCGCGAGACCGGTCTGAAGCAGCTGATCGACCGGATCGTGAAGACGTACCGGAAGGCCGGCGAGGACCACAGCTACTTCGCCTCGCCCGCCGACGCCGAGATCTTCGAGCACGAGCTGGCCTACGCCCTGCTGCACCAGATCTTCAGCTTCAACTCCCCGGTGTGGTTCAACGTCGGCACGCCCCAGCCGCAGCAGGTGTCCGCCTGCTTCATCCTTGCCGTGGACGACTCCATGGAGTCGATCCTGGAGTGGTACAAGGAAGAGGGAATGATCTTCAAGGGAGGTTCGGGCGCCGGTCTGAACCTCTCCCGGATCCGTTCCTCCAAGGAACTGCTCTCCTCCGGCGGCAACGCCTCCGGTCCGGTCTCCTTTATGCGCGGAGCCGACGCCTCCGCCGGAACGATCAAGTCCGGTGGCGCCACCCGCCGCGCGGCCAAGATGGTCATCCTCGATGTCGACCACCCCGACATCGAGAGCTTCATCGAGACCAAGGTCAAGGAAGAGGAGAAGATCCGCGCCCTGCGGGACGCGGGCTTCGACATGGACCTGGGCGGTGACGACATCACGTCCGTCCAGTACCAGAACGCCAACAACTCCGTCCGGGTCAACGACGAGTTCATGAAGGCCGTGGAGTCGGGCGGCCGCTTCGGGCTGCGCGCACGGATGACCGGCGAGATCATCGAGGAGGTCGACGCCAAGGCACTCTTCCGCAAGATGGCCGAGGCCGCCTGGGCCTGCGCCGACCCCGGCATCCAGTACGACGACACCATCAACCACTGGCACACCTGCCCCGAGTCCGGCCGGATCAACGGCTCGAACCCGTGCAGCGAGTACATGCACCTGGACAACACGTCCTGCAACCTCGCCTCGCTGAACCTGATGAAGTTCCTCAAGGACGACGGCGAGGGCCACCAGTCCTTCGACGTCGAGCGCTTCTCCAAGGTCGTCGAGCTGGTCATCACGGCGATGGACATCTCCATCTGCTTCGCCGACTTCCCGACGCAGAAGATCGGCGAGAACACCCGAGCCTTCCGTCAGCTCGGCATCGGCTACGCCAACCTCGGCGCCCTGCTCATGGCCACGGGCCACGCCTACGACAGCGACGGCGGCCGGGCCCTGGCGGGTGCCATCACCTCGCTGATGACGAGCACGTCGTACCGCCGCTCCGCGGAGCTGGCCGCCGTGGTCGGCGCCTACGAGGGCTACGCCCGGAACGCGAAGCCCCACAACCGCGTCATGCAGCAGCACGCCGACGCCAACACCAAGGCCGTCCGGGTGGACGACCTGGACACCCAGATCTGGGCCGCTGCCACCGAGGCCTGGCAGGACGTGATCCGCCTGGGCGAGAAGAACGGCTTCCGCAACGCCCAGGCCTCCGTCATCGCGCCGACCGGCACCATCGGTCTCGCCATGTCGTGCGACACCACCGGCCTGGAGCCCGACCTCGCCCTGGTGAAGTTCAAGAAGCTGGTCGGCGGCGGCTCGATGCAGATCGTGAACGGCACCGTGCCGCAGGCGCTGCGCCGCCTCGGCTACCAGCCCGAGCAGATCGAAGCGATCGTCGCCCACATCGCCGAGAACGGCAACGTCGTCGACGCCCCCGGCCTGAAGACCGAGCACTACGAGGTCTTCGACTGCGCCATGGGCGAGCGGTCCATCTCCGCCATGGGCCATGTCCGGATGATGGCCGCGATCCAGCCCTGGATTTCCGGTGCGCTCTCCAAGACGGTGAACATGCCGGAGTCGGCGACCGTCGAAGAGGTCGAGGAGATCTACTTCGAGGCCTGGAAGATGGGCGTCAAGGCGCTCGCGATCTACCGCGACAACTGCAAGGTGGGCCAGCCCCTCTCCGCCAAGACCAAGGAGAAGGAGAAGGCGGAGATCACCGAGAAGACCGAGGAGACCATCCGGTCCGCGGTCGAGAAGGTCGTCGAGTACCGTCCGGTCCGCAAGCGGCTGCCGAAGGGCCGTCCCGGCATCACCACCTCCTTCACCGTGGGCGGCGCCGAGGGTTACATGACCGCCAACTCCTACCCGGACGACGGTCTCGGCGAGGTCTTCCTGAAGATGTCCAAGCAGGGGTCCACCCTCGCGGGCATGATGGACGCCTTCTCCATCGCCGTCTCGGTCGGCCTGCAGTACGGCGTGCCCCTGGAGACCTACGTCTCCAAGTTCACCAACATGCGCTTCGAGCCCGCCGGTATGACGGACGACCCGGACGTGCGGATGGCGCAGTCGATCGTCGACTACATCTTCCGCCGCCTGGCGCTCGACTTCCTGCCGTTCGAGACCCGCTCGGCGCTGGGGATCCACTCCGCGGAGGAGCGTCAGCGCCACCTGGAGACCGGTTCCTACGAGCCGTCCATCGAGGACGACGAGGTCGACGTGGAGGGGCTCGCCCAGTCCGCGCCGCGTCAGCAGGACGTCGCACCGGCGCCCGTTCCGGCGCCGAAGGCGGCGATCCCCGCACCTCAGCAGGCGCCGCACACCTCGGCCGAACTGGTCGAGATGCAGTTGGGCATCAGTGCCGATGCTCCGCTCTGCTTCTCCTGCGGCACCAAGATGCAGCGGGCCGGGTCCTGCTACATCTGCGAGGGCTGCGGGTCCACGAGCGGCTGCAGCTGATCCGGCGCCCGGGGCGCCGACCGGTCTCCGGTCGGCGCCCCGGGCCGTTTGCCCGGGAGGCGCCGGGCACCGGCCGCCGGAGATGGATCAGCCGCGGCCCATCAGGCTGACGAAACCCTCGGGGTCGGTATCGAAGCCCCGTACCCCGTCGTGGAAGACCCAGCTCCCCGTGTCGCTGCGGACGAACTCGGCTATGACCGCCGCCGTCGCGTCCGGCACCGACGAGAAGTCGACACTGTCCAGCTCGGTGTAGCCCTCGGCCATCGTGACCCGGGTGTTCGCCACCTCCGCGAAGGCCAGCCGGCCGTGGGCCTGCTGGACGACCACTCCGACGAGAACCCGTCCGTACTCGGGGGCGAGCCGCTCCAGCTCCAGCTTCATCACCTCGTCCGAGCCGAAGCCCTGACCGGTGCGGCTGTCCCGGGTCAGGCTGATGGTGCCGTCCGGCGAGCGGCTGTCGAAGTGCACGACGTACGCCGGGTCCCCGGACGGCGCGTCCTTGCGATAGGTCGCGGCGACGATGTCGAGATCGTGCGGTGACCGTCCCAGGGGGCTCGGATCCCAGCGCAGGGCCACTTCGACCGTGCGGACGCCTTTGTTCGGGCTGCTCACCACATATCCCTTCCCCAACAACTGCCGGTAACTCTCCGTCCCTTGACCGTATCCGCTCGTGGGGCCGCGAGGCGAGGGAATGGCGGGTGTACGCCATGTTCCGGGCCGTACGATGGCGCGGTGCTGGTCAAGTGGATTCGCTGCACCGTGATCGACCGTCGTGGCTTCGATCGGGGGCAGCGGAAATGGGCGGGGCTGCTGGGTGAGCCGGGATTCCGGGGCCAGGGCGGGGGCTGGAGCAGGGGGCGGCCCCAGGTCGCGCATGTCTTCGCCTTCTGGGAGAGCCGGGCCTTCTACGACTCCTTCATGGCCCGGGCGCACGGCCGGCTGGCCTCCGGGCAGGCGGGAACCTACCGCGATGCCCAGGTCAGGCTCTTCGACCACCGCTTCGATGTGAAAATGGGCTTCGAACCGCTGTTCACGGGCGCCGATGTGGTGCGGGTCGCCCACTGCAAGGTGCGCGAAGAACGGGTCGCGCACTATGCGCTCATGCAGGAGAAGGTGTGGAACCCGGCGATGGCAGGATCGCCCGGGATGGTCCGCGGGCTGTTCGGCGAGGCACCGGGGAACGAGTTCCTCGTGATGTCGATGTGGCAGTCCGAGGCCGAGCACGGCAAGTACCGCAAGGAACGGGTGGAGCGGCTGCTGTCGCGGGCCCAGACGGAGGCGGACGTCGCGGCGCTCAGCGGAGACGTCGTCCAGCTCGAACCCTCGTGGACGGTCTGATCGCCGGATCCCGCGGCGGTGCCACGTTCCGGGCGTCCCTCCGGGGCGTACGCCGGATGGGCCGTCCCGGACGACCGGGGGCGCCGGGTCCGATCTAGGGTCGTGACATGGCACGACCGCGACGCATCGTTCTCGTACGGCACGGAGAGTCGGAGGGGAACGTCGACGACACCGTCTACGAACGCGAGCCCGATCATGCGCTGAGGCTCACCGCGACCGGATACGCCCAGGCCGAGGCGGCGGGTGCCGAGCTGCGTACGCTGTTCGGCCGGGAGCAGGTCAGTGTGTAAGTCTCGCCGTACCGGCGCACCCATGAAACGTTTCGTGCCTTCGGTCTCGACCCCGCCCGGGTCCGGGTCAGAGAGGAGCCCCGGCTGCGCGAGCAGGACTGGGGCAATTGGCAGGACCGGGACGACGTACGTCTCCAGAAGGCGTACCGGGATGCCTACGGGCACTTCTTCTACCGCTTCGCCCAGGGCGAGTCGGGAGCGGACGTCTACGACCGCGTCGGAGCCTTTCTGGAGTCCCTCCACCGGAGCTTCGAGGCCCCCGACCATCCGCAGAACGTGCTGCTGGTGACCCACGGGCTGACGATGCGGCTCTTCTGCATGCGCTGGTTCCACTGGACCGTGGCGGATTTCGAGTCGCTCTCCAATCCGGGCAACGGAGAGACCCGGATACTCCGGCTCGGTGAGAACGGCCGCTACACACTGGACCGGCCGTTCGCACAGTGGCGTACTCCCGAGCCGTACGGCATCACCGGTTAGAGTGGCGGGAAGATGACCGCTGACTCCCCTCACGAACGGCGCCTCGACCGCGCCCTGGACAGCCTGCGCGGACTGTCCGTGGGAGACGCCCTGGGCTCCCAGTTCTTCGTACCGTCCCATTCCCCCTTTCTGAAACGGCGCGCCCTGCCGCCCGGTCCCTGGCAGTGGACCGACGACACCGAGATGGCCTGCTCGGTGGTGGCCGTGCTCGCCGAGCACGGGCGGGTGGACCAGGACGCACTGGCGCACTCCTTCGCCGAGCGCCACGATTTCGACCGCGGCTACGGCCCCGCCGTCAACCGTATGCTCCGACTGGTCCGTGAAGGGGGCGACTGGCGAGAACTCGCCACAGGCCTTTTCAGCGGCCAGGGTT
This sequence comes from Streptomyces tsukubensis, assembly GCF_003932715.1. NCBI lineage: Bacteria > Bacillati > Actinomycetota > Actinomycetes > Kitasatosporales > Streptomycetaceae > Streptomyces > Streptomyces tsukubensis. Next base: position 6,152,952 of record NZ_CP020700.1, read on the forward strand.
CGTGGGGCAATGGTTCTGCGATGCGGATCGCGCCCCTCGGAGCGTGGTACGCGGACGACCCCGAGCAGGCCACCCACCAGGCCGAGATCTCCTCGTACACCACCCATCAGCACCGGGAGGCCGTGGTCGGGGCGATGGCCGTGGCGGCGGCCGCGGCGCTGGCGGCGAACCCGGCGGGTGCCCCGCTGCCCGGCGAGCTGCTGGACGGTGTCATCGCGCTGGTGCCGCGCAGCGCGGTGGGACAGGGGCTGCGCCGCGCCCGCGACATGCTCGACTACGGCGACGCGGCGACCGTCGCCGCGGTGCTCGGCTGCGGGCGGCGGACCAGTGCCCATGACACGGTTCCGTTTGCCCTCTGGTCGGCCGCCCGGTCGCTGGGCGACTTCGAGCAGGCGTTCTGGACGACCGCGCAGGTGGGCGGGGATGTCGACACCACCTGCGCGATCGCCTGCGGAGTGGTTGCGGCCGGCTGGGGCGGGCGGCCGCCCCAGCCGTGGCTGGAGCGGACGGAGGCGCTGCCGGACTGGGTACCCGAGTCCTGAGCGCCCGCCCGTATCGGCATGCGGGCGGGTGCCCGGTCAGGGGGGGCCGAGAGGCGGTGCTCCCGGTGGCGGGGCGGCCGGGCGGAGCGTGTGCCCGTCCCCGCGCGGGGTGGTCCGCAGTTTCTCCCCGCCTACCCGATGTGGGCGCCGGGGCCGGTGCCACCGCTGAGGGCCTGAAGGTCGCTCTTGCGGACCCGGATGACGAACATCGCCGTCAGTACCGCCAGGGCGACCAGACCGACGCCCGCCCAGAAGGCGGTGGAGATGCCCTCGGCGAGCACCTGGTGACCCCAGGGCGCCGGCAGCTCTCCGGTCTTCTCCAGGGCTGCCTTCTGCGCCGGGGTCGAGTCCGCGAGGAAGGAGGGCAGCTGCTGCCGGGCCTCGTCCTTGCTGGCGGTGCTGAAGACGGTCATCAGGATCGACAGGCCCAGGGAACCACCGACCATCTGGGTCGCGTTGAGCAGGCTGGAGGCCGCCCCGGACTCGTGCGGTGCCACGCCCGAGACCGCCGTCAGGGTCGCGGTGACGAAGACCAGGCCCATCCCGAAGCCGAAGAGCAGCATCGGCCCCAGTACCCCGCCCACGTAGGAACTGCCCGGGCTTATCGCGGTCAGCCAGGTGATGCCCGCACCGGTGATGACCGCGCCGGCCACCAGGAACGGCTTGGGGCCGACGGTCGGCAGCATCCGGGACGAGAGGCCCGCCGCGATCACGATCATCACCGTGATCGGCAGGAAGGCCAGCCCGGCGCCGATGGGGCTGTAGCCGAGCACGTTCTGGACGAAGAGCACGATGAAGAAGAACATGCCGAACATTCCGGCGGATAGGCTCACCATGATCACGTACGTTCCCGAGCGGTTCCGGTCGGCGAACATCCGCAGCGGGGTGATGGGCTCCCGGACCCTCCGTTCCACCAGCACGAACGCGCTCAGCAGGGTGACGGCGAGAGCGAAGGCGAACAGGGTGAGACTGTCGGACCAGCCCTCCTCGGAGGCCCGGACGAAGCCGTACACCAGGGAGGCCATCCCGACGGTGGAGGTCAGGGCGCCGGTGAGGTCGAACCGGCCCGAGCTGCGGTCGGACTCGTCGATGAAGACCGGGGCCAGCACGGCTATGAGCACCCCGATGGGCAGGTTCACATAGAACACCCAGCGCCAGTCGAGCCATTCGGTGAGCATGCCGCCGGCGAGCAGGCCGATGGCCCCGCCGCTGGCCGAGACGGCGGCGAAGATACCGAAGGCCCGGTTCCGTTCCGGACCTTCCGCGAAGGTGGAGGTGATCAGGGCGAGTGCGGTGGGTGAGGCGATGGCGCCGCCGACGCCCTGCAGTGCCCGGGCAGCGAGCATCTGCCAGGGTTCCTGTGCGATGCCGCAGAGAAGGCTGGCGAAGGTGAACAGCAGTACGCCGGAGACGAAGACCCGGCGGCGCCCGAGGATGTCACCGATGCGGCCGCCGAGCAGCAGCAGTCCGCCGAAGGTGAGCGTGTACGCGTTCACCACCCAGGAGAGTTGGGCGGTGGTGAAGTCCAGCGTGCCCTGGATGTGCGGCAGTGCGATGTTCACAATGGTCGTGTCCAGCACCACCATGAGCTGCAAGGCGGCGATGACGGCGAGTGCCGCGCCCGGACGCCCCGGTCGGCGGGCCTCGCCCGCTCTGATGGGAGCCGAGAGCTGAGAGGTTGTCACGTGCATCCCCCACAGAAGTAAATAGTGAACGGACCCGTTCACTGTCATCCTCGACCGTAGAGAGTCCTCGCCAGTGAACGCAAGCGTTCACTAGAGATGTTTGTCCCCAACGGAGGCAGAAAGATGGGCAGTTCGGGATGGAAGGCCGCCGGTGAGGCGCCTTCCGTGACGCCGAGGCGACGGGGGAAGGTGCTGGAGTGCGCGATCCTCGACGCAGCCCTGGAGCAGCTCGGCACGGTCGGCTGGAGCGGGCTCACCATGGAGGGCGTCGCGGCCGGGGCCCAGACCGGCAAGGCGGCCGTCTACCGGCGCTGGCCGTCCAAGGCGGACCTGGTCGCCGATGCGCTCCGGGCGGGGATGCCGCCCCTCGACGAAGCGCCGGACTGCGGCGGGGTGCGTGAGGATCTCTTCCAGCTGTGCCGTGCGATGCGGGACGCCTTCTTCTCCCGGCCCGGGCTGGCCATCCGGTCCGTCCTTCACGAATGCGATCCGGCCACCGCGGAGAGATTCCACGCGGTGATCATGAGGCAGGTCGTCGAGCCGTCCGTCCGGCTGATCCGGGCTGTGGTGGACCGGGGTGTTGCCCGCGGGGAGGTCCGGGGGGACGCGATGGACGGCATGGTCTTCGAAGTGATCCCCGGGTTGATGATGTACCGCTCGAAGGTGTGCGGGAGCGAATGGGGGGATCGCGAGATCGCCGAGATGGTCGACGGGGTGATGATCCCCCTGCTGAGGTCGTGCGGAGAGCTTCGTGGTGTGGCCGGTGGGGACTGCGCGACAGGTGGTGCGGAACCGTGATCGGAATCCGGTTGTCCCCGGTGGGGGCGGGCGGCGTACCCTTGCTGGCGCCATGCCGTACGAACCACCCACTCATAGAGTCGAGCGCTCCATCCGGGCCACCACCGGAGCCAGGATCGTCGCCGGTGTCGACGAGGTCGGGCGCGGAGCCTGGGCCGGTCCCGTGACAGTGTGCGCCGCCGTCACCGGACTGCGCCGTCCGCCCGCCGGTCTCACCGACTCCAAGCTCCTTTCGACGAAGCGCCGTGAGGAACTCGCCGCCGAGCTGGAGACCTGGGTGACCGCCCATGCGCTCGGCCACGCCTCACCGGAGGAGATCGACGAACTGGGTATGACCGCTGCGCTCAGGCTGGCCGCGTGCCGGGCGCTGGAGGCCCTGCCGGAACGCCCGGACGCGGTGATCCTCGACGGAAAGCACGACTACCTCGGTGCCCCCTGGCAGGTCCGCACCGTGATCAAGGGGGATCAGTCGTGTGTGGCGGTCGCGGCTGCCTCGGTGATCGCCAAGGTGTACCGCGACGCGCGCATGGCGGAACTGCCGGAGGAGTTCGCGGACTTCGCCTTCTCCGCCAATGCCGGATATCCCTCACCCGCCCACAAGGCTGCCCTTGCGGAGCTGGGACCCACCCCGTACCACCGGCTGTCCTGGGCCTATCTCGATGCGCTGCCCCGGTGGCGGCATCTGAAGAAGGTCCGGACCGTGCCGGAGCCGACGACACCGGAGAGCGGGGGCCAACTCGGCTTCGACTTCTGAACCCAACCGCCACCAGGGAATTCGCACGTACGTGCCCACCCGCTGATGCCGGTCGAACCGGCATTTGATAGACATCCACTTATGCCTCTCCTTCCCGAGGAGTCTCAGATTCACGAGAGTGCCCAGGGTCCCCGCGCCACTCCGGCCGCCGGCCGCACCGCGCCGACCCCTCGTCCCGTACCCGGACCGCGTTCCACGGCATCGCCCCGCCCGGGGAGCCCCGGCCCGGCGAGGCCGGCGCCTCCGGCCCGTACGAACGCCCCTGCCGCGACGCCTTCCGCGCCGCAGAATCGTTCCCAGCCGCAGATTCAGTCGATCCCCGCTCCGGCGGACGGTGCGCTGGACGCGGCCGAGGAAGCGGTCGATCTGCTGCTCGACTCCGGGCGGGCGCCCGGAGACGTACTGATGCTGACCACCGGTGAGCGCCACCCGTGGGCGACGCACGAGCTGACGTTCGGCGAAGCCGCCTACTGGGCTCAGCACGATGCGGGTGACGACGTCTTCCATGCCGATGCGGGCGCCGTGGACCGGGCCGCGGTCCGGCCGGTGGTCGTGGTCGCGCTCAACGGAGGCGCCGACGACGCCGCTGCCCGTGTCCTGCCCGAGGCGCTGAAGAAGGCGTCGGCCCTGCTGATCGTGTGCGGCGATCCCCAGCGGATCAACGCCGTGCTCGGTGTGACGGTCTGACCTTCGCCCGTGACGGCCTCAAGGCCGGTGGGGGCTGCAGGCTGCCCGGAGCCGGTCTCCGGCTGTCCCGGTGGGGACAGCCGGAGACCGGGCCGGGGATGGCGTGAACTCGTATCTCCGGTGCCCGTCCCGAGCCGCGGATGCTTCGATGGGCGGCTCCGGCCCGGCGCGGTGTCCGGGCGGCCGGACACTCGGACGGTGCGGCATGCGGCCCTGGCGGTGTGTGCCGCCCTCAGCGGGCCGCCGTGCGCCGCAGGACCTCCGGAGAGCCGCCCGCGGTGCGCAGCTCGTAGGGCTCGGACGCCAGCGCGTCGGCGAGATCGCCCGGTACGGAGGTGGAGTTCGGCCGTCGGCCGCCCCGGCCTTCGCCGAACACCTGCCAGCCGCCCCGGGTCAGCGTGATGTAGGCGCCGCAGCGCAGGCCGTGCAGCGTGCAGGCGTCGCGCAGTCCCCACATCCACGCGCCGTCCTCCTCGGTCCACCGTTCGTCGCCTTCGCGGCAGTAGAGCAGGACGGCGGTGCGCACCGGAGCCCGGCGGCGGAGGTCGTGCGGGATGACCCGGCGGAGATGGGCCAGCAGGGCGTTACGGAACTCCCAGCCGTCGGCCGGTGCGGAGCGCCGGGCGAACGAGGCGCTCGCGGCCAGCCGTTCCTCGGGGTCGAGTACGGCGACAACGGCAGTGGAGGGGGTGGGCCGGTGGCGGGTGTGCAGTCCGCTGACCACTTCTCGGGGGTTGCGGAGCAGCGGGATCCCGGCCGCCGTCCACTCGGAGGGCTGGAGCATCCGGGCGAGACGGCTGGCGGAGCCGCTTGTCGAAGTGGCTGCGGACGAAGCGAATCCGAAGGTCACGATCCTCCCTTCGCATACGCGCCCACAGTGCGGGCAGGGTCGGGTGAGGGCGCACCGCGGCACAGCCCTTCAGACCACCGAGGGACCGCGCGGGGAGCATTTCAATTCTTCCTGGCTCGTCCGGATGCGGCAACGAGCAATTCGAATGCACTGGCAGGAATGGGCGGGTATGCCGTGGATATCCCTGCCCCCAGACTTCCCGGTGACCTCTATCGTGCCCATCGGCGTCATCCTTGAACCGCGAGGACCAGCGGAAACACCCCCTTCGCGCCGGATTTCCGCAGGAGCCGCGACGCGACGGCAAGGGTCCAGCCGGTGTCCGAAAGGTCGTCGACGAGCAGTACCGGGCCGTCGGCCGCCGCCAGAGCCGCGGCGAGGGGCGCCGGGACGGTGAACGCCTCGTGCAGTGCCCGTACGCGCTGGGCGCTGTTGGAGCGGGAGGGCCGGGCGCCCTCGCCGTCCGGCGTGTATTCGACGGAGCCCAGCAGCGGCATCCGGCCGATGTCGGCAATCCGGGCACCGAGCGATCCGATCAACTGCGGCCTGGTGCGGGAGGCGACGGTGACCACACCGGCGGGCCGGGCGGGGGCGTCCGGCGCCCCGGATGCCCAGCCGCCGGGCCCCTTGGCCCAGTCGGTCAGCACCGTCACCACGGCGTTCGCGACATCGTCGGGCACCGGAACGTCCGGCGCCTGGGGTGCCAGCATCGGGCGGAGGCGATTGCCCCAGCCGATATCGGAGAGGCGTCCGAGCGCGCGGCCGGGAAAGGTCTGTTCGCCTTCGGGGATCCGGCCCTTGAGGGGGACGCCGACCGCCGCGAGACCGGTGGGCCACATCCGGCGCGGCTCCACCTCGACACCGGGCCGCCCCAGCTCGCCGCGTGCGGCGTCCAGCGCGGAGTCGGAGACCTTGTCGCTGAACCGGCTGCCCGCGCAGTTGTCGCACCGGCCGCAGGGAGCCGCCTCCGCATCGTCCAACTGCCGGCGCAGGAACTCCATCCGGCAGCCCGTCGACAGCGCGTACTCCCGCATGGCCTGCTGCTCGACCTCGCGCTGACGGGCGACCCGGGCATACCGCTCCGCGTCGTACACCCAGGGGTGGCCGGTGGCGGTCCAGCCGCCCTTGACCCGCCGCACCGCCCCGTCCACGTCGAGGACTTTGAGCATGCTCTCCAGCCTGGTGCGCCGCAGGTCGACGAGGGGCTCCAGCGCGGGCAGGGACAGCGGCCGGTCGGACCCGGCCAGCACGTCGAGCGTGCGGCGCACGAGCTCCTCGGAGGGGAAGCCGACCGAGGCGAAGTACTGCCAGATGGCCTCGTCCTCCCGGCCGGGCAGCAGCAGCACCTCCGCGTGTTCCACCCCGCGGCCGGCCCGGCCCACCTGCTGGTAGTACGCGATGGGTGAGGACGGCGAGCCGAGGTGCACCACGAAGCCGAGGTCGGGCTTGTCGAAACCCATGCCCAGTGCCGACGTGGCGACCAGTGCCTTGACGCGGTTGGCGAGCAGATCGTCCTCGGCCTGCTGCCGCTCGGCGTTCTCCGTGCGGCCGGTGTACGAGGAGACGGTGTGGCCGCACTGGCGCAGATAGGCGGTGACCTCCTCGGCGGCGGCGACCGTGAGGGTGTAGACGATTCCGGAGCCCGGCAGCTCACCGAGGTGATCGGCGAGCCAGGCGAGCCGGGACGCGGCATCGGGCAGTCTCAGCACTCCGAGACTCAGGCTCTCCCGGTCCAGCGGACCGCGCAGGACGAGGGCGTCGGTCCCCGCACCGGTCCCCAACTGCTCGGCGACATCGGCCGTGACCCGGGCGTTGGCCGTCGCCGTGGTCGCGAGGACGGGGACGTCGGCGGGCAGCTCCGCCAGCATCGTGCGCAGCCTGCGGTAGTCCGGGCGGAAGTCGTGACCCCAGTCGGAGATGCAGTGGGCCTCGTCCACCACCAGCAGCCCGGTCGCGGCGGACAGCTCGGGCAGCACCTGGTCGCGGAAGTCGGGGTTGTTCAGCCGCTCGGGGCTGACCAGCAGGACGTCCACGTCGCCGGAGGCGATCTCGGCCCTGACCGTGTCCCACTCCTCCGGGTTGGACGAGTTGATCGTGCGTGCGCGAATACCGGCCCGGGCCGCCGCGTCCACCTGGTTGCGCATGAGCGCGAGGAGCGGAGAGACGATCACCGTCGGACCCGCGCCGCGCCGCCGCAGCAGGGACGTGGCGACGAAGTACACCGCGGATTTGCCCCAGCCCGTGCGCTGGACGACCAAGGCTCTGCGCCGGTGCGCGACCAGCGCCTCGACGGCCAGCCACTGGTCCTCCCGCAGCCTGGCCGCACCGGTCTGGTCGGAGACGAGACGGGCGAGCACGGCGTCGGCCGAGACTCTGAGGTCCGCGGGATCCGCGAGGTCTGCGTGGGTCATGGCTCCATGGAACCCGATGGCACCGACAGGAAGCGAACGCGGCCGCAAGCCTGTGGATAACGTTATCCACAGGGGTCGCGGGGATTGCCGCCTCCCTGCGACCGTCTGGGGCATGAACGAGCAGCGAGATTCTCAGAACGGTGCGCACCGCGCGCACGACATCGAAGCGGCGGGCGGCCCGGGTCCGCTCGGCGACGCGGGGCGGGCCGGAGGTCCGGACGAGCAGATCACCCTGCGCGGACCGGCCGAACTGGCCGACTGCCTGCCCTATCTGCTGGGCTACCACCCCTCCGACTCGGTGGTCCTGGTGGCCCTGCACGGCGAACGCGGACGGTTCGGCGGCCGGGTGAAGCTGGGCATCCCCGGGTCCCCCGCGGAATGGGAGCCGACCGCCCGGCAGCTCGCGGAGTGTCTGATCGAGACGAGCCGACGGCGGGACGGGCGCCCCGACGGCATCGTGCTCTTCCTCTGCAGGGAACCGGGCGCGGGCCAGACCGGGCGCGATGTGATGCAGTGGCTGCGCCCCTTCGCCCAGCGGCTGCGCACCGCCTGCGGCACCCTCGACGTTCCCGTGTTCGAGGCGCTGTGCATCTCCGGCGGCCGGTTCTGGTCCTACTGCTGCCCGGACGAGCGGTGCTGCCCGGCGGAGGGGGCAGCGCTGGTCACCCCCGGCACCTCCGTCCTGGCGGCGGCCGTGACCTATGCAGGGGTCGGACTGAGGGGGTCCCAGAAGCAGCTGGAAGCGCGGCTCGAACCGATTCCCGAGCCGGTCTCGGGTGGGCAGCGGCGCGCTCTCGACGACACGGGTGCGGACCTGGTCCGGGGCATGCTCATCGGCGGAAAGGAACGCAGGGAGATCGGTGACGACACGATCGCCCTGGCGAAGATGCTGATGGACCGGCTGGCCGCAGCGGAGCGGATCACGAGCCCGCCGTCGGCCGACGCGGCCGATGACCGGCTCATCGGCGACGACGAGGCGGCGTTCGTGATTCTCGGGCTCCAGGACCGGGAGACCCGCGACCGGGCCGCCGCCTGGATGGAGGGGCCGGACGCCGAACCCGCCCTGCGACTGTGGCGGGCCCTGGCCAGGCGCTGTGTCGGGCCCTACATCGAGCATGCGGCCGCACCCCTCACCCTCGCGGGCTGGGTCGCCTGGTCGACCGGCGACGAACCGGCCGCGAGGATCGCCCTTGCCGCGGCCCTGCGCAGCGACGCCGAGTACGTCTTCGCCCTCCTGCTCCACCAGGCGTGCAACGAAGGCGTGGAGCCGGAGGCCATCCGGAAGTGGCTCCGCCGGGCCGGGGCGGAAGCGCGCGACCGGGCGGACACAGACGCCGGGGCGGCCGACGAGGCCCCGGGTGCCGGGGCGCCGGACTCCGCGGAAGGCCCGGGCGGTCCCGCCCGGCCCCGGGTCCGGACGGTGCGCCCGGCCGGGGGCAGGCCGGCGGGCCGGGAGACGGCGGCAGGTCCGGGCAAGCAGCGACGTCCGGCGGGCACCCGGGGACGGGCAGCGGGTGGAGGCGGCCGCAGTGGCGGCCGGACGGAGGACGCCCTAGGCGATGCGTGAAGGCGGTGGTACGGGAGGCATCGGGCCGCCGCGACCGGCCCGATGCCCGACGGGGAGCCCGGCGGCCGTCAGCCGGTTTGACGGCAGAACGGACCGCGAGGAAGGAGGATCAAAGAAGCGGGGGAGAAGACGAAAGGAGTGTTTATCGTCAGGCAGACGACTATGATCACGGCCATGTCTCCCTACGACCCGTCGGCCTTTCCCCCCTTTGCTGTCACTGTCGATCTGGTCGTGCTCACGGTGCGCCGACACGAGCTCTGTGCGCTGGTGGTGCGCCGCGGGGAGGCGCCTTTCCAGGGGCGGTGGGCGCTGCCGGGCGGGTTCGTGAGGGCGGACGAGGATCTGGCGGGGGCTGCTGCCCGGGAGCTGGCCGAGGAGACCGGGCTGTGCGCCCATGACCCGGCGACGCCGGAGCTCGGCGGTGCCCATCTGGAGCAGCTCGCCACCTACGGCGCTCCCGATCGCGATCCCCGGATGCGGGTGGTCAGCGTCGCCCATCTGGTGCTGGCGCCCGATCTGCCCGCGCCCCGTGCCGGTGGGGACGCGCACGGCGCCCGCTGGGCGTCCGTGAAGGATCTGCTCGCCAGGGAAACGGAGTCGTTCCAGGAGGGCGACGAGCAGTCCGGACCACTCGCCTTCGATCATGCGCGGATTCTGGCGGACGGGGTGGAACGGGCCCGATCCAAGATCGAATACTCCTCGCTGGCCACCGCCTTCTGTACGCCGGAGTTCACCGTGGGCGAGCTGCGGCGGGTGTACGAGGCGGTCTGGGGCGTGGCCCTGGACCCCAGGAACTTCCACCGCAAGGTGACGGGTACACCGGGGTTCCTGGTCCCGGCGGGCGGGACGACCACCCGGCAGGGCGGGCGACCGGCCCAGCTGTTCCGGGCGGGCGGGGCGACGCTGCTCAATCCGCCGATGCTGCGCCCCGAAATCTGACCGTTCGGCCCGGAGCGGTCGGATGGCCGTCCGTTGGCGGTCGGGGTGGGCTCGGGTGGATTCGGGACGGGTCCACCACACGATCGCGGAGGGGGCGTGTCCCGGGCCCGGGGCCGCGGGGCCGGATGCGGCGTACGGAACGCCCGGGCAGAGACAATGCGCAAAAAGTCCGAAATGTCGAGTTATTGTGCTCGGTGCCCGCATGCCGCCGGGCGGCCTTCGAGGCCGCCCCTCCGTGGGAGACGCGATGCTCCAGGCCATCGGACTGACCAGCGCCCCCCGGCGGGAGCTTCCTCCCGCCGTCGACGACCTCTCCTTCGACGCCGCCCCCGGCCTGGTCACGGTCCTGCTCGGGGCCGAAGGGGCGGGCAAGACGACCGCACTGCGCCTGATGCTGGAGCTCGACGCGGGCCAGGGGGTCACGTACTACCGCGGGAACAGACTGGCCGACCTCGCACACCCCGCGCGCGAGGTGGGTGCCCTGCTCGGCGACGTACCCGGGCATCCGGCCCGGACCGCCCGGGGCCAGCTGCGGATGCTCTGCGCGGCCGCCGGGGTCCCGATGGCCCGGGCCGGGGAGCTCCTGGAGACGCTGGGACTCGCGGGCGTCGCGGACGAACACCTCGGTACGCTCCCGCTCGCCATGGACCGGCGGCTCGGGCTCGCCTCCGCGCTCCTGGGCGACCCCGCCACGCTCCTCCTCGACGAGCCCGCGAAGGGGCTCTCGCCCCGCGACCAGGCGTGGCTGTACGGCGCGCTGCGCGGCCACGCCGAACGCGGCGGGGCCGTGCTGTGCACCGTCGCAGACCCCAAGGAGGCGGCCCGGATCGCGGACCGGGTCGTCACCCTCGACGCGGGGCGCCTCGTCGCGGATCAGGACGGTGCCGAATTCGCCCGTACCCGGCTGCGTCCACGCGTCTCCGTCCGGACCCCGCACGCGGCACGCCTCGCCGACGTCGTCCACCGCGAGGCGCGCGCCGCCCGGCGCTCCGTCGAGGTCGTCACGGAGCACGGCGGGCTGCTGTCGGTGTACGGGAGCACCAGCGCCGAGGTCGGTGAGACCGCGTTCCGGCACGGCGTCCTCGTCCACCGTCTCGCCGACGAGACCGGCGACTGCCCGCCCGCTCCGGCCGAGGCGCGGCCCCGGCCCGGTTCCGCCGCCGAAGCCACCGAGCCCACCCGCGTCTCCCGGCTCCGCCGGGGAACCACCGAAGGGCTTCCCGGCACACTGCCCGTGCCCCGGCCGGTGACCAGCCCCGCCCGCCCCCTGCGCTACGAACTCCACCGTCTGCTGGGAGTGCGTACCGCCTGGTGGATCGCCGTCGCGACCGTACTCGTCTCGGTGGCCCTCGGACTGCTGCTCGCCCGGTCCCGGGACACCCCGGTGCAGGCCGCCGTCGCCGCCTGGCCCGGCTTCCTCCCGCTGCCCCCCGCCGCTTTCGCGGCCGGGCTGGTCGGCGCGCTCTCCTTCGGGGACGAGTTCCGCTATCCGGCGCTCGCAGCCGCGCGCGGCACCGTACCGCGCCGCATCGGCCTGCTGCTCGCCAAGCTCGCGGTGACCGCCGCCTATGCGCTGGTGCTCGCCCTGCTCGTCGCCGTCGCAGGTTTCCAGGCGCTCGGGCTGGTGTACGGCTCCGACGCGACCGCGCTGCCGGAGAACTGGCCCGCGCTCGCCGCAGGCTGGGGCGGGCTGGCGATCGGTTGCGCCTGGGCCGGGCTCCTCGCCGCCGGAACGTTCCGGTCGACGGCGGCCGGGGCCGCCGCCGTACTGGCCGTCCCGGTCCTCGTCACCCCTCTGGTCCAGAAGGCGCTGGCCGCCGCGTCGGTACGGTCCTTCGCCGGTCTCCCCGGCCGGCTCCGCGAGCTGACCTGGGTGCAGCTGCCGCATCAGGCGGACGTATGGCTGGTGGCGGGGGCCCGGCTGCTCACCCGGCCCGTCGGCATGGCACTCGCGCTGTCGCTGGCGGGACTCGTCTGCGCGTACGCCGCCATCGGGCTCCGTCGCCGGGTGCGGTGGTGACGGCCGCGGCCGGCTTCCGTGCGACCACCCACCACCCCTGCGATGATCCGCTGATCGGATCGACGGCACTCGGGGAAATAGCCACTTCTATCCGATAAGTCGTCAATTGTGGGGGAAGCGCCGATCACCCTTTCGTGTGCTTTTCACCAAAGACCTCAAGGCCCGCGAAAGCCGCGCCGACAAAGGATGCGTGAGTACCCTTGCGCAGACCATGATGACCGCCCGCCCCGCCGACTCCGGCCTCGCCGGTCCGGGCGAACTCGACCGATACTCCTACGCGGAGCCGCACGCCGCCGAGCGCGTCGCGCCTCCCGCGTGGGACGGCCCGGACACCGAGCTGGGCCGGGCCGGGCGCCGTGCGGCAGGCAGCCGGGGCCGTGGACTGCACGGCCAACTCGTTCAGCAGCTCGGTCAGATGATCGTCTCCGGCGATCTGGGGGCGGACCGGCCGCTCGTTCCGGAGGAGATCGGCCAGCGGTTCGAGGTCTCCCGGACCGTCGTCCGCGAGTCGCTGCGGGTCCTGGAGGCCAAGGGGCTGGTCAGTGCCCGGCCCAACGTCGGCACCCGGGTCCGGCCGGTCAGCGACTGGAATCTGCTCGACCCCGACATCATCGAATGGCGTGCCTTCGGCCCCCAGCGTGACGACCAGCGCCGGGAGCTGTGCGAACTGCGGTGGACCATCGAACCCCTCGCTGCCCGTCTGGCCGCGGGACACGGACGCGAGGACGTCCAGCAGCGGCTCGGCGACATGGTGGAGATCATGGGGCACGCCCTTGCCCAGGGCGACGGCATCACCTTCTCCCGGGCCGACGCCGAGTTCCACACCCTGCTCATCCAGCTCGCCGGGAACCGCATGCTGGAGCACCTCTCCGGGATCGTCTCCGCCGCACTCCAGGTGTCGGGCGGCCCCGTCACCGGCTGTGACCGGCCGAACGAGGTCTCCCTCGCCCACCACGCCCGGATCGTCGACGCCCTCGCCGCCGGCGATGCCGCCGCTGCCGAATCGGCAATGCGGCAACTGCTCACCGTCCACCCGGAGGTGGAACGCGTGGTGCCCGCGCCGCGTGAGCACTGAGCGCCCGGCCGCGGGGCCGGACGCACGGAGGCGTACGCACGCCGTGCCCGGATGTGCACGTGCCGCCGGATTCCGCGGGAATCCGGCGGCACGGTTGTGCGTAGAACATCCGATCTATCCGGTTCGCCCTTCTTGGGGTGTGACTCGGGCCACGTGGATTGGGCGTAACGCTCCTCGAAGCCGTGCGATGACCTAAGAGGTGACAGCCGAGGAGGGAATACGGCAGCCGTTGACGGCGCTGTTCTGTTCCGAGGTGTGTTCCGCCCGCGCCACCGGCACATCCGCAGCCCGGTGGTCGTCGGCTCCGGCCCGATCATGGGCTGAGCCGGAAGCCGTTTCCATCGTTCCGAGAGGTTGTTCGTGTCGGCCAGCACATCCCGTACGCTCCCGCCGGAGATCGCCGAGTCCGAATCCGTGATGGCGCTCATCGAGCGGGGAAAGGCTGATGGGCAGATCGCCGGCGATGACGTGCGGCGGGCCTTCGAGGCCGACCAGATTCCGCCAACCCAGTGGAAGAACGTTCTGCGCAGCCTCAACCAGATCCTCGAGGAAGAGGGTGTGACGCTGATGGTCAGTGCCGCGGAGTCGCCCAAGCGCTCCCGCAAGAGCGTCGCTGCGAAGAGCCCGGCAAAGCGCACCGCCACCAGGACCGTCGCCGCCAAGACCGTCACGACGAAGACCGTCGCCGCCACCGCGGCACCGGCGGCCGAGACCGTGGACGCTCAGACCGGCGACGACGCGACGGCGCCTGCCAAGAAGACGGCGGCCAAGAAGGCCACCGCCAAGAAGACGGTGGCGAAGAAGACCGCCGCGAAGAAGACCGCGGCCAAGAAGACCGCGGCCAAGAAGGACGCCGACGAGCCGGTCGACGGCGAAGAGCTGCTCGACGACGTCCAGCCCGGCGGCAAGGACGACGAAGAGGCCGAGGGCGAGAGCAAGGGCTTCGTCCTGTCGGACGAGGACGAGGACGACGCGCCGGCGCAGCAGGTCGCGGTCGCCGGTGCCACGGCCGACCCGGTCAAGGACTATCTGAAGCAGATCGGCAAGGTCCCCCTCCTCAACGCCGAGCAGGAGGTGGAGCTGGCCAAGCGCATCGAGGCCGGTCTCTTCGCCGAGGACAAGCTCGCGAACTCCGACAAGCTGGCGCCCAAGCTCAAGCGCGAGCTGGAGATCATCGCCGAGGACGGCCGCCGCGCCAAGAACCACCTCCTGGAGGCCAACCTCCGGCTGGTGGTGTCGCTCGCCAAGCGCTACACCGGCCGCGGCATGCTCTTCCTGGACCTGATCCAGGAGGGCAACCTGGGTCTGATCCGCGCCGTGGAGAAGTTCGACTACACCAAGGGCTACAAGTTCTCCACGTACGCCACCTGGTGGATCCGGCAGGCGATCACCCGTGCCATGGCCGACCAGGCGCGCACGATCCGTATCCCGGTGCACATGGTCGAGGTCATCAACAAGCTGGCCCGTGTGCAGCGTCAGATGCTCCAGGACCTGGGCCGCGAGCCCACCCCGGAGGAGCTGGCCAAGGAACTCGACATGACCCCCGAGAAGGTCATCGAGGTCCAGAAGTACGGCCGTGAGCCGATCTCCCTGCACACTCCGCTGGGCGAGGACGGCGACAGCGAGTTCGGTGATCTGATCGAGGACTCCGAGGCCGTCGTGCCGGCGGACGCGGTCAGCTTCACGCTCCTCCAGGAGCAGCTGCACTCCGTGCTCGACACCCTCTCCGAGCGTGAGGCCGGTGTGGTCTCGATGCGCTTCGGCCTCACCGACGGCCAGCCGAAGACGCTGGACGAGATCGGCAAGGTCTACGGGGTCACCCGGGAGCGGATCCGGCAGATCGAGTCCAAGACGATGTCGAAGCTGCGCCACCCGTCGCGCTCGCAGGTCCTTCGCGACTACCTCGACTGACCGGGACCGGCTGGTCCGGTCCTGCGGCGTCATCAGGGCCCGTGCCCCCTTCCGGGGGGTCGGGCCCTTCGCCGTACCCCGAGCGGAATGTCCACCTCCGCCGTCAGGAGGGCGGCATATTCCGGTCGAACGGACATCTGTGCGTCAACAGGGTGTGGTGCGAGGGTGCGCCGGACGGCTCGCTGACTGACGCTGAGTGGACGCCACTCACGCAGAGTCAGGAGACCGTATGCGCCCTCTTCTCGTCCGAGCCCTGACCGGAACGCTGGCCCTCGCCGCCACCGGGGGCGTGGCGCCCTTGGTGGAGCCGGTCCCCGCGGTGGCCGACAGCGTCGTCGTGGGCGGTTTTCCGGTACGGGTGTCGGATACGCCGTGGGTCGTCGCGCTCGCCAGCCGTGACCGGTTCGGGGGAACGCGCGCGGGCCAGTTCTGCGGGGGCGTGGTGATCGCGCCGACGAAAGTCATGACCGCGGCGCACTGTCTGAGCCGGACCGTGCTCGGCGGGGAGGTGAGTCAGGTGCGGGACCTGCGGGTGATCACCGGGCGGACGGAGCTGACCGCGTCGGACGGGCAGGAGATCGCCGTCAGCGAGAGCTGGGTCTCTCCCGCGTACAACCCCCGGACCAACAGTTCGGACCTGGCCATACTGACTCTGGCGGAGGCGCTGCCGGATTCCCGGGTGATTCCGGTCGCGGCGGAGGGTGACGAGGCGTACGTACCGGGAACGGCAGCCACGGTCTTCGGCTGGGGCGATACCGAGGGCAACGGCAGCTATGCCACCGCGCTGCGCGCGGCCGATGTCACGGTCCTGGCGGACCGGAACTGCCAGACGGCCTATCCAGGGGGGCTGGGCGGGCGCTACGACGCCTCGACGATGCTCTGTGCCGGAGACCTCCGGGGCGGCCACGACGCCTGTCAGGGGGACAGCGGAGGGCCGCTGGTGGCCCGGGGGAAGCTGATCGGGCTGGTGTCCTGGGGGAGCGGCTGCGGAAGGGCGGACAGTCCGGGGGTCTACACCCGGGTGTCGGCCGTACGCCTGCCGTAGCAGCGGGCCTCTTCCGGCCGGGCGGAGAGCCGTCCCGTCGTTCCGGCGTCCTGCTGTCCCGCCGACGGGACGGGTACCGCGCCCGACAGAAGGGCCGCCGGTGACGAGAGCGGGCGGTCACCCCTGCTGATGAGGGGTGACCGCCCGTCGGTCGGTCCTGGACCGGCCTTGGCTCGTCGTGGATGCGAGGTGTCAGTGATCCTCTTGCCCGGCACCGGCCGGCACGGCCGTGAGTCGGTCGGTCTCATCCTGTATTTCCGCGGCGATCTTCTTGAGTTCCGGCTCGAACTTGCGTCCGTGGTGGGCGCAGAAGAGCAGTTCACCGCCGCTGGTCAGTACGACGCGCAGGTACGCCTGGGCGCCGCAGCGGTCGCAGCGGTCAGCGGCCGTCAGCGGGCTCGCGGGTGTCAGAACAGTAGTCACGTCGCCTCTTCTCTAGCTCGACGAGCTGTCGTACCAGGGTCAACATCCAACCAGGCCGAAAACGTTCCCGCTCGGGGCTTTTCCTCGAAAGTTCCTTCCGAGGTGGCTGTCTGCTACCAGGTGGCGGCGAATGAGCCGTATTGCTGTGCTCTACGGGTTTCGCGTTGCTTGTCTCGGTCCGGCCCTCCCGGCTGGGTTGCCGGTGTTCATGAGGACGTGCCCGGAGCCTAAATGGTTCATGCCTGGAAGGGAACGTGATGTTCACGTCACCTCATCGGGCTATCGAACGTCCGTGCGATAATGGGCGGGGGCGGGAAAACCCGAGGGTGGCGTTACATCGGCTCTATCAGGGCTCGGTACCCTCTGACCGGCGACCGACGCCGGGCCCTTACCCCACTGGGCCACATCTGAAATTCAGCGAGGAGCGAACCGCGTGACCGCCGAAAAGTCCGGGCCGTCCACAGCTTTGCTGACAGCGGAGCGTGACGGCTCCAACTACACAGCGCGGCATCTCCTTGTTCTCGAAGGTCTCGAAGCGGTCCGCAAGCGTCCGGGCATGTACATCGGATCGACCGACAGCCGCGGTCTGATGCACTGCCTCTGGGAGATCATCGACAACTCGGTCGACGAGGCACTCGGCGGCTACTGCGACCACATCGACGTCATCCTCCACGACGACGGCTCGGTCGAGGTCCGCGACAACGGGCGGGGCATCCCGGTCGACGTCGAGCCCAAGACGGGTCTGTCCGGGGTCGAGGTCGTCATGACCAAGCTGCACGCCGGCGGCAAGTTCGGCGGCGGTTCCTACGCGGCGTCCGGCGGTCTGCACGGCGTCGGCGCCTCCGTGGTCAACGCGCTGTCCGCCCGGCTCGACGTCGAGGTCGACCGCAACAGCGCCACGCACTCCATCAGCTTCCGCCGCGGAGTGCCCGGGATCTTCACCGAGCAGGGACCCGAAGCGCCCTTCGACCCGGGGAACGGGCTCCGCAAGGCCAAGCGCGTCCCCAGGACCCGTACCGGTACCCGGGTGCGGTACTGGGCCGACCGGCAGATCTTCCTCAAGGAAGCGAAGCTCTCGCTGGAGACCCTGCACCAGCGTGCCCGGCAGACCGCCTTCCTGGTGCCCGGGCTGACGATCGTCGTCCGTGACGAGCGGGACCTGGAGGGCGAGGGGAAGAGTCAGGAGATCTTCCGCTTCGACGGGGGCATCAGCGAGTTCTGCGAGTACCTCGCGCAGGACAAGGCCGTGTGCGACGTGCTGAGGCTGACCGGGCAGGGCACCTTCAAGGAGACCGTGCCCGTGCTCGACGAGCGCGGACACATGACTCCCACCGAGGTCACCCGGGAACTCGGCGTCGACATCGCCCTGCGCTGGGGAACGGGCTACGACAGCAAGGTCCGGTCCTTCGTCAACATCATCGCCACGCCCAAGGGCGGTACGCACGTCACCGGGTTCGAACGCTCCGTGACCAAGACGATGAACGAGGTGCTCCGCTCCGCCAAGCTGCTGAGGGTCGCCGAGGACGACATCGTCAAGGACGACGCCCTCGAAGGACTCACCGCGGTCGTCACGGTCCGCCTGGCCGAGCCGCAGTTCGAAGGTCAGACCAAGGAGGTCCTGGGGACGTCGGCGGCCAACCGGATCGTGGCCAATGTGGTGGCCAAGGAGCTGAAGGCCTTTCTGACCTCCACCAAACGCGATGCGAAAGCACAGGCCAGGGCTGTGCTGGAGAAGGCCGTGGCCGCCGCGCGGACCCGGATCGCGGCCCGTCAGCACAAGGAGGCGCAGCGCCGGAAGACGGCACTGGAGACCTCGTCGCTGCCCGCGAAGCTCGCCGACTGCCGCAGCGACGACGTGGAGCGCAGCGAACTCTTCATCGTCGAGGGCGACTCCGCGCTCGGTACGGCCAAGCTCGCGCGGAACAGTGAGTTCCAGGCGCTGCTGCCGATCCGGGGCAAGATCCTCAACGTGCAGAAGTCGTCGGTCTCCGACATGCTGAAGAACGCCGAGTGCGGTGCGATCATCCAGGTCATAGGAGCCGGGTCGGGGCGGACCTTCGATATCGACGCCGCCCGGTACGGAAAGATCGTGCTGCTGGTGGACGCCGATGTCGACGGCGCCCACATCCGCTGTCTGCTGCTCACGCTCTTCCAGCGCTACATGCGGCCGATGGTGGAGGCGGGGCGGGTCTTCGCCGCGGTGCCGCCGCTCCACCGGATCGAGCTGGTCCAGCCCAAGAAGGGCCAGGACAAGTACGTCTACACCTACTCGGACAACGAGCTCCGGCAGACGCTGCTGGAGTTCCAGCGCAAGAACATCCGCTTCAAGGACTCCATCCAGCGCTACAAGGGTCTGGGCGAGATGGACGCCGACCAGTTGGCCGAGACCACGATGGACCCGCGGCACCGCACGCTGCGCCGGATCAACATCGGCGACCTGGACGCCGCCGAGCAGGTCTTCGACCTGCTGATGGGCAATGAGGTCGCGCCGCGCAAGGAGTTCATCACCAGCTCCGCGGCCACGCTGGACCGTTCGCGCATCGACGCCTGAGCGGTGAACCAACCCGGGGGTGGAGTCGAGGACTCCACCCCCGAGCCGATTCCGGGGTCCGCCCCCGCTCCGTAGCATCGAAGCACGGAGGAAGGGGGGACGCCGTGCTGAACCGGAACGAGATCGGATGGCCGGGGCCGGAGGCGCTGTCCAGGGTCGGGGTGCCGCGCTCGCAGGTGGTGCTCGACGTGGTCCTGTTGGGGGCTCTCGCGACCTGGGCGGTGTCCGACGCCTATGCCTCGGGGCACTTCGACGATCTGCTGCGGGTTCCCCTTCCGGTCCTTCTCCTGGCGTTCGGGGCCTTCCTCCTCTGCGTCTTCCAGTGCACGACGCAGCGGCAACTGCTTCTCCGGTCCGTGGGGCTGCTCGCGGTTCTGGCCGCGGTGGGATGGGTCGCGCTGATGACGGGGGCGGTGGTGATGGCGGCGGTGCTGTTGATAGCCGGCGCCGCGATGGCTGTCGAGCGGCTGCCCCTGTGGGCCGGGCTGCTGTGTGCGGTGCCGCTCGCGCACTTCTTTGCGATACAGATCCCGGAAGCCGACACGGTCGGGATCGCGGTCGCCATGGCGGGCATTCTGCTCGGCGGTTACGCCTTCCGGCTGGACGCGCAGGCGAGGGGAGCCGGGTTCCGGCTGCTGGCGCAGGAGCGGGCGGCGCACGAGGCCGAGGCGGTCTCGGCGGCCCTCGCCGAAAGGGCCCGGATAGCCCGGGAGATACACGATGTGCTGGCGCACAGTCTCTCGGCACAGCTGGTTCATCTGGAGGCGGCGCGCATCCGGATCGAGCGCGGGCCGGAGGGCCCGTTCCGTGACGAGCTGCTCGAACGGGTGACGGCGGCCCGGGGCATGGCGCGCAGCGGGCTGGTCGAGACCCGGCAGGCGCTCTCCGCGCTGAGGGGCGAGCTGACCCCGGTGGAGGAGTTCCTGCGGGAGATCGCCGCTGAGGAGGGCGCGGACAGTGTGGTCAGCGGTGAGCGGCTGTCGATGCCGCCCGAGGTGTCGCAGGCGGTGCGGCGAGTGGCCCAGGAGGCGCTCACCAATGCCCGTAAACATGCTCCCGGGGGCCGGGTGCGGCTGCTGTTCTCCTACGAAGAGCGCGGAGTGAGGCTGGAGGTGAGGGACTCGGGGGCGACTGTCCACAGGGGCGAGCTGAGCAAGTCCGGATCCGGCTACGGTCTCCTCGGGATGCAGGAACGGGCGGAACTGCTCGGCGGCACCCTGGAAGTGGGACCGGAGGGGGCGGGATTCATGGTGCGGTTGCGAGTGCCGGTATGAGCCGGGCGGGGGACGGAGCTGTCGACGAAGAGGCCGATGCGGTCCGGGTGGTGGTAGCGGACGACCAGGCGATCGTGCGCGAGGGGATTGTGATGCTGCTGGGGCTGCTCCCGGGGATCGAGGTCGTCGGCGCGGCACGGGACGGCGAGGAGGCCGTGGCACTGGTTGCGGAACTCTCGCCCGATGCCGTGCTGATGGACCTGCGGATGCCCCGCTGTGACGGGGTGTCGGCGACACGCCGGATCCGGGAGCAGTATCCGGGTACCCAGGTGGTGGTGCTGACGACCTACGCCGACGACGATTCGCTCTTTCCCGCGCTGCGGGCGGGGGCCCGGGGCTATCTGACCAAGGACGCGGCGGGTGAGGAGATCGTCCGCGCGGTCCGGGACGTGGTGGCCGGGAGGGCGGGGCTCTCGCCCGAGGTGCAGCAGAGGTTGCTGGAGCGGGTGACCGAGACGCCGGAGCCGCCGGTGCCGAAGCTGCCGGACGGGCTGACCGGACGGGAAGGCGAGGTGCTGAGCCTGATCGCGGACGGGCTGAGCAACACCGAGATCGCCCGGCGGCTGCATATCTCCGCGGCCACGGTGAAGACGCATATCAACAATCTGTTCGCCAAGGCCGGACTGCACGACCGGGCGCAGGCGGTGCGGTACGCCTATCGGACGGGGCTGGTACGGCCGCCGGGAGCGGACGCCATATAGGCAGGCCCTGTGAGCCCTGTGAGCCCTGTGAGTTGTGGGGGTCGTGAGGGTCGTGGAGGTTGTGCATCGTGGGAGTCGTGCGGGGTTCTGATGGGGCTGAGGCTCAGGGGGTGTTGGGGTTGGGGGCCTGTTCCCGCCTCTGCCTCTGCGCCTTGTCCCTGACGCTGCCGGTTCCGTAGCGGCGATCGGTGGCGGCGGTGGGGTGGGTCAGGTGCCCGGGGCCCATTCGTAGAGGTGTTCCGGGCGGCCGGTTTCGCCGTACTTCAGGCTCAGTCGTACGCGGTCGGTGCGCTCCAGCAGCTTCAGATAGCGCTGTGCGGTCTGGCGGCTGATGCCCGCCCGGTCGGCGATGTCCTGGGTGGAGAGTTGCCCGTCGGCGGCGAGCAGCACCTGCCGGACCACCTCGGCGGTGGTGCGGGAGTGGCCCTTGGGCAGGTCGGGGGCGATGGCACCGGCCGACAGTGCGCCGAAGATCCGGTCCACCTCGGCCTGTTCCGCCTCACCGCCCCGGCGCAGGGCGCGGCGGAGTCCGGCGTACGCCTCCAGTTTGGTGCGCAGACCGGCGAAGTTGAACGGCTTCACCAGGTACTGGAGCGCGCCATGGCGCATCGCCGCCTGCACGGTGGCCACGTCACGGGCCGCCGTCACCATGATCACATCCGTCTGGCGGCCGAGTCTGCGCAGTTCGCGGACGACCGCGAGACCATTGCCGTCGGGCAGATAGTGGTCCATCAGCACCAGGTCCACCGGGGATTCGGTGATCCGGGCGACGGCTTCGGCGGCGGAGTGGGCGGTGGCGGCGACCCGGAAGCCGGGCACCTTGGCGACATAGGCCGCATTGATTCCGGCGACCCGGACGTCGTCGTCCACGACGAGGACGTCGATCGTGATCTCGGGGCCGCCCGGGGCGGTCTCCGTCGCGGTCGCGCCGGTCATCGCAGCTCCCCGGCGGCGACGGGTGAGTTCTCCCCGGGTTCGGTCAGTTCGGAGAGTGCCTCGGGGAGGACGACGATGAACTCCGCGCCGCCGCCGGGCGCCTCCCGGACCTCGGTATGACCACCCTGTCGCTCCGCGAGCCGGCGCACCATCGCCAGGCCCAGTCCGCGCTTTCCATGGGCGGGCAGCTCCTTGGTGGACCAGCCCTCGGTGAAGATCTGCTCCCGGTGCTCCGGTGGGACGCCCGGCCCGCTGTCGGTGATTCGCAGCACGGCCGTGCTCCCCTCCGCATAGAGCTCCACCTCGACCCACGCGTCCTCGGACCCGGCGGCCGCGTCCATCGCGTTGTCGACCAGATTGCCGACCACCGTGACCAGCTCGCGCGGTTCCACCACCCGGTCGGGCAGCAGCGTCTCCGGCGCGATGGTCAGGGAGACCCCCCGCTCCGCGGCCACCGCCGCCTTGCCGACCAGGAGGGACGCCAGCAGCGGATCGTGGACCTTCTCGGTGACCTGCTCCGCGGTGGCCCGGTGCACGCCGACCACCTCGTTCACGAACTCCACCGCCTCTTCGTGCATCTCCAGCTCCAGCAGACCCAGCAGGGTGTGCATCCGGTTGGCGTGCTCATGGTCCTGTGCGCGCATGGCGTCGATGAGACCGCGGGTCGAGTCCAGCTCACGGCCGAGCCGCTCCAGCTCGGTGCGGTCGCGCAGGGTGGCGACCGCACCGCCGTCGTCGGTGGGCATCCGGTTGGCGATCAGCACCCGATGGCCACGGACGGTCACCAGATCGACCCCGGTGGCCCGGCCGGTCAGCACATCGGCGGTCCGGCCCTCGCCCAGGACCTGCTCCAGCGGCAGACCCCTGCCGTCGGACGCCAGACCGAGGAGCCGCTGCGCCTCGTCGTTCATCAGCCGCACCCGGCCCGAGGCGTCCAGCGCCACCACCCCTTCACGGATGCCGTGCAGCATCGCCTCCCGCTCTGCGAGCAGGGCCGAGATATCGGAGAAGGCCAGATCGTGCGTCTGCTTCTGGAGCCTGCGGGAGATCAGATAGGCCGCGATGGCGCCCGCGGCGAGCGCTCCGCCCGCATAGGCCACCAGACCGGGGATCGCCGAGAACAGCCGGTCGCGGACGCTGTCGTATTCGATGCCCACCGAGACCGCGCCGACGATATCGCCGTGGCTGTCGCGCAGCGGGACCTTGCCCCGGGCCGAGCGGCCGAGGGTGCCGCTGTCGATCTCCATCACCTCGTCGCCCGCGAGGGCGCGGCTGGGATCGGTGGAGACGACCCGGCCGATCTCCTCGGTGGAGGTGTGCGACCAGCGCACCCCGGTCAACCCCATGATCACGATGTACTCGGCATCGGTCGCCTTGCGGATCCGCTCCGCTTCGGCCTGGACCGGCCCGCCGGGGGTCGGACGGCTGCCGAGGAGCTTGTCGGCGATCTCCGGGGAGGCCGTGGTCTGGGCGATCGCCAGGGCCCGGCGCATGGCCTGGTCGTCGAGCTGGGCGCTGAGCGGCGCCAGGAAGAGCCCGGTCGCCAGCACGGTAACCCCGGTGGCGATCAGCAGCTGCATGAGCAGGACCTGCGAAAACACCCGCTGGGGCCAGCCGAGGCGGCGCCGGCGAGGAGGGGTGTACCGGTCGTTGCTCATGGAAAGAAACGGTACGGGGCACCAGGGCATTCGGGAAACGTTCCAGCGATGGGACTCAGGACACATCCGGCCAGAACCTTGTATTTGCGGAGATAAGGCTCCATTGTCCGGGACCGCCCCGGCCGGGCCCCGGCGGCGGGCCTATTCTGGGGCCCGCCGGGCCCGCGACGCCCCGCGGCTGTGCCCGTGCCCGTGCGGGACGCCGTACGGGCCCTGCACGCCCCCGAACCAGACCCCGCATCCGTCAGGGGCGGATGGAGAGCCCAGGTGACCTACGCGTGAGCCCGACCGAACCGAGCCCTCAGGAAGGCCCGGCCGCCGGGCGGATCCCCGTCCTGGTACTCGCCGGATTCCTCGGCTCCGGGAAGACGACCCTCCTCAACCATCTGCTGCGCAGCTCCCGCGGCACCCGGATCGGGGCGATCGTCAACGACTTCGGGTCCATTGAGATCGACGCCATGACGGTGGCCGGGCAGCTCGGGGACTCCACGGTCTCTCTGGGCAACGGCTGCCTCTGCTGTGCCGTCGACGCAAGCGAACTGGACGTCTTCCTGGAACGGCTCACCCGGCCCGCCGCCCGGCTCGATGTGATCGTCATCGAGGCCAGCGGCCTCGCCGAGCCGCAGGAACTCGTCCGGATGCTGCTGGCCAGCGACAATGAGCGGATCGTCTACGGAGGACTGGTCGAGGTCGTCGACGCGGCCGAGTACGAGGCCACCCGCGAGCGGCATCCGGAGCTGGACCGCCATCTCGGCATCGCCGATCTGGTGGTGCTCAACAAGACCGACCGTATCGACGGCGGCGAGCGGGAGAAGCTGCGGGCGGTGATCGGGACGCGGCTCGGCCCGGGCGCGGCGGTCGTCGAGTCGGTGTACGGGCGGGTCGATCCCGAGCTGTTCTTCGAGCCCCGGCCCGCCTCGG
The DNA here is from genome assembly GCF_003932715.1 of Streptomyces tsukubensis. Classification (NCBI taxonomy): domain Bacteria; kingdom Bacillati; phylum Actinomycetota; class Actinomycetes; order Kitasatosporales; family Streptomycetaceae; genus Streptomyces; species Streptomyces tsukubensis. The sequence goes on from NZ_CP020700.1 coordinate 6,177,697, forward strand.
AACGCGTCGGGCAGCTCGCCTTCGACGATCTCCTCCACGACGAGCACGAGCAGGGCGCCGGGGGTGATCACGGCACGCATCTGCACGCCGCCTACGAGTCCGTCGCCTTTACCGCGCACCGGCCGATGCACCCCCGGCGCCTGCTCGACCTGCTCGACTCCCGCCCCGGCGGTCTCTACCGGATCAAGGGGTACGTGGACTTCGGGCCGGCCGACCCGGACCGCCGGTACGCGATCCACGCCGTCGGCCGCTTTCTGCGCTTCACGCCCGAGCCCTGGCCCCGGGACGCCCCGCGCCGCACCGATCTGGTGCTCATCGGCTCAGGTATCGACGGCCCGGCCCTGCTCGGCGGACTGGAGACGGCCCGGCGCACCGGCACGGACGCGGCACCCGACGAGCGGAGCATGTGGGGTGTGCTGCGGTACGTTCCCGAGCCCGCAGACCCCTCCGACGGAACCGACGGCACTGACGCCGCCGACGCCGCCGCCGATACCACAGGGGAGTATCAGGAGCCCGACGCGTCGTACGAGGGCTACCGCTAGCCGGTGCTCCGGGCGGCGGGGTGTACGGGCCGAACCCGGCCCGTACATCCCCGCACGCCTCCGGGGGATCAGAGCGCCGGGCCCGCCAGCACCGCGACGGACGACACCGGCGGGGTGCCCGATCCGTCCCGGCGCGGGTCCGGGTCGGGCAGTGCGGCGGGCGTCCCGTTCTGCTGGGCCGCCCGGGCCGGGGCCCCGCCGGCCCAGGCCAGCAGCAGCACGTCCTCGCCCTTCAGGAACCGCTGGCAGCGCACACCACCGGTGGCCCGCCCCTTGCGGGGGTACTGGTCGAACGGGGTCAGCTTGACCGTGGTGACCGAATCGTCCAGGGCGCCGGTCGAACCGGCGGCCGTGAACACCACCGCGTCCGCCGCCGGGTCGACCGCGGCGAAGGAGAGAACCACGGCACCCTGCCCCAGCTTGATCCCGGCCATACCGCCCGCGGCCCGGCCCTGCGGACGGACCTGCGAGGCCTGGAAGCGCAGCAACTGGGCGTCGGAGGTGATGAAGACCAGATCCTCCTCACCGGTACGCAGTTCGCTGCCGCCGACGATCCGGTCGCCGTCCTTGAGGGCCATCACCTCCAGCTCGTCCTTGTTCGCCGGATAGTCCGGCACCACCCGCTTGACCACACCCTGGACGGTGCCGAGGGCCAGCCCGGGGGAGTCCTCCGCGAGCGTCGTCAGACAGACCACGGTCTCGTCCGTCTCCAGCGACAGGAACTCGGAGAGCTGCGCACCGCCGGAGAGGTTCGGCGCCGACACCGTCTGCGGCAGCTGCGGCAGGTCGATCACCGCCAGCCGCAGCAGGCGTCCGGCCGAGGTCACCACGCCGATATCGCCGCGCGCGGTCGCCGCGACCGACGAAACGATCAGATCGTGCCTGGCCCGCTTCTCGGCCGGCTCCGGCAGCGGGTCACCGCTCGCCGTCCTGGCCAGCAGGCCCGTCGACGACAGAAGCACCCGGCAGGGGTCGTCCGCGACCTCCAGCGGCACCGCGGCGACCGGGACGGCCCCCGACTCCAGCAGGACCGTCCGCCGCTCGGTGGCGTACTTCTTGCCCACCGCGGCCAGTTCGGCGGAGACCAGCTTCCGCAGCTCGGCGTCCGACTCCAGGATCGCGGTCAGCTCGTCGATCTCGGCCGTGAGCCGGTCCCGCTCGCTCTCCAGCTCGATCCGGTCGAACTTGGTCAGCCGGCGCAGCGGGGTGTCCAGGATGTACTGCGTCTGGGTCTCGGACAGCGAGAACCGCGCCATCAGGCGCTCCTTGGCCTGCGCCGAGTTCTCGCTGGAGCGGATGAGCCGGATCACCTCGTCGATATCGACCAGGGCGGTCAGCAGGCCCTCCACCAGATGCAGCCGGTCGCGCCGCTTGCTCCGGCGGAACTCGCTGCGCCGCCGCACCACGGTGAAGCGGTGGTCGAGATAGACCTCCAGCAGCTCCTTCAGCCCCAGCGTCAGCGGCTGGCCGTCGACCAGGGCGACATTGTTGATGCCGAAGGACTCCTCCATCGGCGTCAGCTTGTAGAGCTGCTCCAGCACGGCCTCGGGCACGAAGCCGTTCTTGACCTCGATGACGAGACGCAGCCCGTGGGCCCGGTCGGTCAGGTCCTTGACGTCCGCGATGCCCTGGAGCCGCTTGGCGCCGACCAGGTCCTTGATCTTGGCGATGACCTTCTCGGGGCCGACGGTGAACGGCAGTTCGGTGACGACCAGGCCCTTGCGGCGCGGGGTGACGTCCTCCACGGTCACGGTGGCCCGGATCTTGAACGTGCCCCGGCCGGTCTCGTACGCGTCGCGGATGCCCGCCAGTCCCACGATCCGGCCGCCGGTCGGCAGATCGGGCCCCGGCACGTACCGCATGAGGGTTTCCAGGTCGGCGCCCGGGTGGCGGATCAGATGGCGCGCGGCCGCGACGACCTCGCCCAGATTGTGCGGCGGCATATTCGTCGCCATGCCGACCGCGATCCCGGAAGCGCCGTTGACCAGGAGGTTCGGATACGCGGCTGGGAGCGCAACCGGCTCCTGCTCCTGGCCGTCGTAGTTCGGGGCGAAGTCGACCGTGTCCTCGTCGATGGACTCGGTCATCAGGGACGTCGCGTCGGCCATCCGGCACTCGGTGTACCGCATGGCGGCCGGGGGGTCGTCATTGCCGAGGGAGCCGAAGTTCCCGTGGCCGTCGACCAGGGGGAGGCGCATGGAGAAGGGCTGCGCCATCCGCACCAGCGCATCGTAGATCGACTGGTCGCCGTGGGGGTGGAGGCGGCCCATGACCTCACCGACGACCCGGGCGCACTTCACATAGCCGCGGTCCGGGCGCAGCCCCATCTCGTTCATCTGGTACACGATCCGGCGCTGCACCGGCTTCATTCCGTCGCGGGCGTCCGGCAGGGCCCGGGAGTAGATGACCGAGTACGCATACTCAAGGAAGGAGCCCTGCATCTCGTCGACGACGTCGATGTCGAGGATCCGCTCCTCGAAGTCATCGGGCGGCGGGGTTTTGGTGCTGCGGCGGGCCATCGCGGCTCCTGCTCCTTCACGACCGGTCGGGTTCTGATGCCGACCATTGTGGACCGTGGCACCGACAACCCCGACCACCCCCCGCGAACACGCCCCGCGCGGGCGCACGGCGGCGCGCTCCGCTGCGGGCCCGCGCGCCGCGACTTCGCCCAGCGCGAACGAGCAGGCGGGCCGGAACTTCGCCACCTGTCAGCGCGCTTGCATACAGTGGCAGTCCTGGGGGGACCAGCTACAGCATCGCGATCGAAGGGACGTACATGCCCATGGGTCACACGGCCACAGCGCAGGCCGGTTCTGGCGGCCTGACAGCTACGGAGCACCGCCTGGCCAACGGCCTGCGCGTGGTGCTCTCCGAGGACCACCTGACCCCGGTCGCCGCGGTCTGCCTCTGGTACGACGTGGGCTCGCGCCACGAGGTGAAGGGCCGCACCGGCCTGGCCCACCTCTTCGAGCACCTGATGTTCCAGGGGTCGAAGCAGGTGCAGGGGAACGGCCACTTCGAACTGGTCCAGGGCGCCGGCGGCTCGCTCAACGGCACCACCAGCTTCGAGCGCACCAACTACTTCGAGACCATGCCCACCCATGAGCTGGAGCTGGCGCTCTGGCTGGAGGCGGACCGCATGGGCTCGCTGCTGGCCGCCCTCGACGACGAGTCGATGGAGAACCAGCGGGACGTCGTGAAGAACGAACGCCGCCAGCGGTACGACAACGTTCCGTACGGCACCGCGTTCGAGAAGCTGACCGCCCTCGCCTACCCGGAGGGCCACCCGTACCACCACACGCCCATCGGCTCCATGGCGGATCTCGACGCGGCGACCCTGGAGGACGCCCGCGCCTTCTTCCGCACCTACTACGCGCCGAACAACGCGGTGCTGTCGGTCGTCGGCGACATCGACCCGGAGCAGACCCTCGCCTGGGTCGAGAAGTACTTCGGCTCCATCCCCTCCCACGACGGCAAGCAGCCGCCGCGCGACGGCGCCCTGCCCGACGTCATGGGGCGGCAGCTGCGCGAGGTCGTCGAGGAGGACGTGCCCGCCCGCGCCCTGATGGCCGCCTACCGCCTCCCGCACGACGGCAGCCGCGCATGCGACGCCGTCGACGTCGCCCTGACCGTCCTCGGCGGCGGGGAGTCCTCCCGGCTCCACAACCGCCTGGTGCGCCGGGACCAGACCGCCGTCGCGGCCGGTTTCGGACTGCTGAGGCTGGCCGGGGCGCCGTCGCTGGGCTGGCTGGACGTGAAGACGTCCGGCGGGGTCGAGGTGGCGCAGATCGAAGCCGCCGTCGACGAGGAGCTGGCGCGGTTCGCCGCCGAGGGGCCGACGGACGAGGAGATGGAGCGGGCCCAGGCCCAGCTGGAGCGCGAGTGGCTGGACCGGCTGGGCACGGTCGCGGGCCGCGCCGACGAACTCTGCCGCTACGCGGTCCTCTTCGGCGACCCGCAGCTCGCCCTCACGGCCGTCCGGCGGGTGCTCTCCGTCACCGCCGACGAGGTGCGCGAGATCGCCGCGGCGCGGCTGCGCCCCGACAACCGGGCGGTGCTGGTGTACGAACCGGTGCCCGGCACCGAGGGGGAGACGGACGGGGACGCCGAGGGCGCCGCCGCCGACCGCAACGACAACGACGCAGAAGAGGGGGCGGACCAGTGACCGACGCCACCGAGCCGCTGATCACGATGGACTTCCACCCCCGGCCCGCCTCCGGGGAGCCCACCCCGTGGGCCTTCCCGGCCCCCGACCGCGGAACGCTGCCCAACGGGCTGACCGTTCTGCGCTGTCACCGCCCCGGCCAGCAGGTCGTGGCCGTGGAGATCAACCTCGACGCCCCGCTCGGCGCCGAGCCCGACGGTCTGGACGGCATCGCCACCATCATGGCCCGGGCTCTGTCCGAGGGCACCGACAAGCGGTCCGCCGAGGAGTTCGCCGCCGAGCTGGAGCGCTGCGGCGCCACCCTCGACGCCCACGCCGACCACCCCGGTGTCCGGGTCTCCCTGGAGGTGCCGGTCTCCCGGCTGCCCAAGGCCCTCGGGCTGCTCGCCGAGGCGCTGCGCGCGCCCGCGTTCGACGACGGCGAGATCAAGCGGCTGGTACGGAACCGGCTGGACGAGATCCCGCACGAGACGGCCAACCCGGGCCGCCGCGCCGCCAAGGAGCTGTACCGCAGCCTCTTCCCGGCGTCGCTGCGGATGTCCCGCCCCCGGCAGGGGACGGAGGAGACGGTGGCCCGGATCGACTCCGCCGGGGTCCGGGCGTTCTACGAGGCCCATGTGCGGCCCGCGACCGCCACGGCGGTCGTCGTCGGCGACCTGACCGGTGTGGACCTCGACGCGCTGCTCGCGGAGACCCTCGGCACCTGGCAGGGCGACACGGTGGCGGCCCGTGCACAGCCGGAGATCACCGCCGACGACAGCGGCCGCGTGATCATCGTGGACCGGCCGGGCGCGGTGCAGACCCAGCTGCTCATCGGCCGGATCGGCGCCGACCGGCACGACCGGGTCTGGCCGGCCCAGGTGCTCGGCACGTACTGCCTCGGCGGCACCCTCACCTCCCGGCTCGACCGGGTGCTCCGCGAGGAGAAGGGGTACACCTACGGCGTCCGGGCCTTCGCGCAGGTGCTGTGCTCCGCCCCGGACGGTTCGGGCGCCGCGCTGCTGGGCATCAGCGGCTCGGTCGACACCCCCAACACCGGCCCGGCGCTGGAGGACCTCTGGCAGGTTCTGCGCACCCTCGCCGAGGGCGGACTGACGGACGCCGAGCGCGATGTCGCCGTACAGAACCTGGTCGGGGTCGCCCCGCTGCGGTACGAGACGGCGGCGTCGGTCGCGGGCACCCTCGCGGACCAGGTGGAGCAGCACCTTCCGGACGACTTCCAGGGGCAGTTGTACGCCCGTCTGGCACAGACCGGGACGGTCGAGGCCACCGCGGCGGTCGTCAGCGCGTTCCCCGTGGACCGGCTGGTGACCGTGCTCGTCGGTGACGCCTCCGAGATCGCCGGGCCCGTCCGGGCGCTGGGCATCGGGGAAGTGACGGTGGTGAAGGGCTGACGGACCGGCAGCCGTACGGGTGGGCCGGGCCGGTCGGTCCGGTGGCCCGGCGGCACGCGGTTCGGCAGTGCCGGTGGTACGGGCGGAGCCCCGGGCGTTGCGCGTTGGTGCGCCGCGCCCGGGGCTCCGCTCCGTCAGCTGTCCGTTTTGGTGGGAAGTTGACCGGCATGGGCTGTGGCATGAGCAACAAAGAAGCCCGTTTGTTTGGTGATCGACATGCCGCCCGCCTAGCGTCGATCCGGCTGTTCGCCTGCAGGCGCCGCAAACCGCGGCACGGACAGCCATCGCCGAGTCCCCGCCGGGCGCGAGCCCTGGGGAGCCGGGGACCCATGTCCCCACCGGGGTGAATCGGACCCTTCGCAGCCCGCGGAGGAGCCGTAGGAGACCTTCCTCTCTCCGAACCCGTCAGCTAACCCGGTAGGCGAGAAGGAAGGAAAGGACCAGCCTCTCCATGGCGTTTGCCCGAACCAGTGGGAAGCACCGTGGCCCGAGCCGGATGACGCGCCGCAGCGCGAGCATCGCCGGAGCCGCGACCCTCGCCACCACCGGCGTCATCGGCACCCTCGCCGCCCCCGCGTTCGCCTCCGACGGCGACGGCCGGGAGCAGAACGGCGACCCGGGCACCCTGAGCGCCGAGGACACGGGCACCCTTCAGATCCTCGCCGCCGAGCAGCCCGGCACCCTGCAGCCGCTCTCCGCGTCGGATTCGCTCTCCGGCCAGGTCGCCGACCAGGCCCACGCCCAGAAGCAGCAGGCCGTGGCCCGTGCGCAGGCGGAGGCGGAGGCCAAGCGCGAGGCCGAGGCGCGGGCCGAGGCCGAGCGGGAGGCCCGTGAGCGCGCCGCCCGTGACGCCGAGCGCAAGCGGCTGCTCAACACCTGGACGTCCCCCGTCGAGGGTTCGGACGTCACCACCTCCTACCGGGCCAACAGCGCGCTCTGGTCCTCCGGTACGCACACCGGCATCGACTTCCACGCCTCGACCGGGACGAAGATCGTGTCCGTGGGCGCGGGCACCGTCGTCGAGGCGGGCTGGGGCGGGGCCTACGGCTACAACGTCGTCATCGAGATGCGCGACGGCTCGTACACCCAGTACGCGCATCTGTCGTCGCTCTCCGTCTCCGCCGGGCAGACCGTGATGCCCGGCCAGCAGATCGGCCGCGCGGGCTCCACCGGGAACTCCACCGGGGCGCACCTCCACTTCGAGGTCCGCACCGGCGCGGAGTACGGCTCGGACGTCGACCCGGTCTCGTATCTGCGCGGAAAGGGCGTCAGGGTCTGACCTCCCGGGTCCGCCCGCCCCGCTTGTATCGGGCGTAGCCGCTCCTCGGCTTTCTCGCCTGTTTTCGCTCGTTTCGCAGTGCCCCGGCGCCCGGCGCCGGGGCACTGCGCGTTTCGGCCTGCCGTGTTTCCCGGTGGCCGGAAGATATCCACGGTTTATCGGGGGCTGTCGGAATTTCCGGGTGCCTGGCATAGAGTCGTTCGGTAAATGCGAGCGGCTGCATTCCGTCGCTTCGTCCGGATCACAGCGGAGGTACGGGTATGCGGGTTCCCGCGCAATCGGTCTGCAGGGCGATTCGCGACGACATCGTCTCCGGGGTCTTCCCGCGCGGCGGTCGGCTGGCGGAGGAACAGCTCGCCCGGCGGTACGGGGTCTCCCGGGTGCCGGTCCGGGAAGCGCTGCGGACCCTGGAGTCGGAGGGTTTTGTCACCACCCGGCGCCATGCGGGGGCGTGTGTCGCCGAACCCACCGAGCAGGAGGCCGCCGATCTGCTGGAGATCCGGGCGCTGCTGGAGCCGCTGGCGGCGGCCCGGGCCGCCCGGCACCGTACGGAGGCGCATCTCAAGGTGCTGCGCGGTCTGGTGCGGCTCGGGCAGGAGCGGGCGGCCCGGGGCCAGGTGGGAGAGTTGCGGTCGCTGGACGGCTGGTTCCACGAGACGCTCGCCCAGGCGTCCGCAGGCTCCGGGCTGATCGCGCTGCTGCTGCCGTTGCGCCGGAAGATCGCCTGGATGTACGCGGTGGAGCCGGCGGCCCGGCGGCCCGTGGAGTCGTGGGCCGAGCACGGGGCGATCGTGGACGCCGTGGGGCGGCGGGACCCGGAGCGGGCACGGGCGCTGGCGGTGCTGCACATGGAGCGGGCGGTTGATGCGTACCGGCTGCGCTTCGCGGAGCGGGAATCGGGGGGCCGTGACGCGGGGGCGGGCGCCGGATCGACCGCCGGGGCGGGCGCCGCGGTCCGCCGCTGACCCGGAGTCCGGCAACATTCCGTCAACACAACATGCGATCGCATTTAACACGGGCGCGGTAGAAAAGAGCGGGGGCTATTCTTTTCCCCGGGTCTTCGGTGTTCCAGGAGTGGTCCGACGGGATTTCCCGTACCGGATTCCCGGGTGGGATCGGCGTGGGGTTATTGGGGTTATTCAGGCTTTCCCGGGCGGCTTCGGGGGCAGGGTGATCACCTGCGCGGTGTGCAGCCCTGTGCGGTGTGCGGTTCTCGGTGTGCGGCGGGAAAAGGAACAGGCGCCGATCCCGGCCGGGGGATCGGCGCCTGAGTTCCGGGACCGCGGCGAGGCGCGGCCGGGCCATGCGGCGGAGTCGGCTCAGACCGTCTCCGGAAGCTCCTCAAGCCCTTCGGCGACGAGCTTCGCCAGCTTGTCCAGGGCGGCGTCCGCACCTTCGGCGTCGGAAGCGAGGACGATCTCCTCGCCACCCTGGGCACCCAGACCCAGCACGGCGAGCATGGAGGCCGCGTTGACCGGGGAGCCGTCGGCCTTGGCGATCGTCACCGGGACACCGGAAGCCGTGGCGGCCCGGACGAAGATGGAAGCGGGGCGGGCGTGCAGGCCCTCGGCCCAGCCGACGTTGACGCGGCGCTCAGCCATGGTGTTGCCCTTCACGTTCAGTGGTTGTCTAGACCAGTTCCCGGTCAGTGTCTCACGGCGCCCCCGGTGCTCGTGCCGCCTCGGGGACGGGCCCGTGCACCCCTAGATTGCCCCGCCCCGCCCCCCGTCGCGAGCCGTGACCGGACGGCTGCGTCCGGCGAACGCCGGGACGAGCCCGCCGTGCTCCGCGGGCGCGCCGTACGCTTTCTGCCATGCAGACCGAGCGGGGCGCCGAGCGGGACGAGAGCCGGGACAACGGACCGGGAGCGGGGCCGGGGGCGGGCACCGCGGGGCCGGAGCCCGGCGCGGCCGGGCCCGGCCGGCCGGCCGCGGCCGAGCACGCCTACCCCGACCACTGGGAGGCCGACGTCGTCCTGCGGGACGGGGCGACCGCCCGGATCCGGCCCATCACCGCCGCGGACGGCGACCGGCTGGTCAGCTTCTACGAACAGGTGTCGGACGAGTCGAAGTACTACCGCTTCTTCGCGCCCTACCCCCATCTGTCGGCCAAGGACGTCCACCGCTTCACCCACCACGACTTCGTCGACCGGGTGGGGCTCGCCGTCACCGTCGGAGGCGAGTTCATCGCGACCGTCCGCTACGACCGGATCGACCGCACCGGGCGGCCCGCGAGCGCGCCCGCCGACGGCGCGGAGGTGGCGTTCCTGGTCCAGGACGCACACCAGGGGCGGGGGATCGCCTCGACGATGCTGGAGCACATCGCCGCCGTCGCCCGGGAGCGCGGCATCCGCCGGTTCGCGGCGGAAGTGCTCCCCGCCAACAACAAGATGATCAAAGTCTTCCGGGACGCCGGATACACACAGCGGCGCAGCTTCGAGGACGGCACGGTCCATCTCACCCTCGACCTCGAACCCACCGCGGAGTCCGTCGCGGTCCAGCGCGCCCGCGAGCACCGGGCCGAGGCCCGGTCCGTGCAGCGGCTCCTCGCACCGCGCGGCGTCGCGGTCGTCGGGGTCGGCCGGGCACCCGGGGGACTGGGACGGACGGTGCTGCGCGATCTGATCGCCGCCGGGTACACCGGCCGTACGTACGCGGTGAACCGCGCGTTCCCCGCGGACCGGCGGGAGATCGACGGCGTGCCCGCGTACCGCTCCGTCCGCGAGATCACCGGCCGGGAGGGCGCGGAGTCCGGGTCGCCGGTGGACCTCGCGGTCGTCGCGGTGCCCGCCGAGCGGGTGCCGGACGTCGTGACCGACTGCGGCGAGGCCGGGGTACGGGGACTGGTCGTGCTCAGCGCCGGATACGCGGAGAGCGGGGCGGCCGGACGGGCGCGCCAGCGCGAGCTGGTCCGCCGGGCCCGTTCGTACGGGATGCGGATCATCGGCCCGAACTCCTTCGGCGTCATCAACAACGCGGAGGCGGTACGCCTCAACGCCTCCCTCGCGCCGTACGCTCCGGCTCCCGGCCGGATCGGGCTCTTCACCCAGTCCGGGGCGATCGGCATCGCGCTGCTGGCGGCGCTGCACCGGCGCGGGGCGGGACTCCCCGGCGGGGCCGCTCCCGCCGGGCCCACCGGTGCTGCCGGTCCGGCCGGTCCGGCTGGTCCGGCTGGTCTCTCGACGTTTGTGTCGTCCGGCAACCGGGCGGACGTCTCCGGCAACGACATCCTCCAGTACTGGTACGAGGACCCGGACACCGATGTCGCCCTGCTCTACCTGGAGTCCATCGGCAACCCCCGCAAGTTCACCCGGCTGGCCCGGCGCACGGCCGCGGTGAAACCGGTCGTCGTGGTCAAGGGCGCCCGCCACAGCGGCAGCGAACCGCCGGGGCACGCCGTGCCGGTCGCGAGGATCCCGGACGCGGCCGTCGACGCGCTGCTGCGGCAGGCCGGTGTCATCAGGGTCGACACGGTCACCGAGCTGGTCGACGTCGGCCTCCTGCTGGCGGGCCAGCCGCTGCCCGGCGGGCCGCGCGTGGCGATCCTCGGGAACTCCGAATCCCTCGGCCTCCTCACGTACGACGCCTGCCTCGCGGAGGGCCTGCGTCCGCTGCCGCCGCTCGACCTGACGACGGGGGCCACCCCCGCCCACTTCCGGGCGGCCCTGGTCCGGGCCCTCGCGGCCGACGACTGCGACGCGGTCGTGGTCACGGCGATCCCCTGGGTGCGCGAGAGCGGTACGGACGAATCCGGCGACGGCGAGGAACTCGCCGGGGCGCTGCGGGCGGCGGCCACGGCCGCGCCCGGGAAGCCGGTCGTGGTCGTCCAGGTCGAACTGGGCGGCCTGACGGGCGCGCTCGCCTCGGGCGGCGGGCCCGCTGCGGGTGGCCGGGGTGCCGGGACGTTCGCGCCACCCGGGTACGACGGCTCCCCGGCTCCTTCCGCCGGTGCCGGTGCCTCCGGCGGGACCCGTGCCCCGGGTGACCGATCCGGGCGTCCCGGACAGCAGCCGGAGACGGGACCCGTGCCCGGATACCCGGACCCGGAGGCAGACGGGACGGGTGCGGCGCCGGAGGCGGTCGACCGCGCCGGGGCGCCGGGCGGCGCACCGGTCACGGCCGGTGGTGCGGGTGCAGGGACACCGGAGGCCGGACTCTCGGGCACGTCCACCGGGACGAGTGCGGCGGGAGCCGGGCCCGGCGGAACCGATGGCGCCGGGACCGGCGCGGTCGGAGCGGCCGATGGTACGAAGGCGGTTCCAGGAGCCGACGAGAGTACGGGCCCCGGGCGGCCGGCCGTGGCTGCCGCGGACGGTGGTGCCGGTGGTGCGGGGGAGGCCGCCGGAGGTATGGCGGCCGTCTCGGGCGGTGGTGCCGGTGGTGCCGTGGGTGCTGGTGGTTCGGGACGGGCTGCCGGGAAGCCTGAGACCACCGGTGCGCCCGAGGGCAGGGCAGGTGCCCCCACCGGTTCCGGGCGGGGCGATGGCAGGTCCGGGTCCGGGGCGGGTGTCTCCGCCGGTGCGAACCCGGCCGGTGGTGGGTCCGGGGCGAGCGCCTCCGCCGGTGCGAGCCCGGTCGACGGCGAGGCCGGAGGTCCGGCGAGCGTTCCCGGTGAGGAGGCCGGGGTGCGGGGGATTCCCGCGTACCCCGCCGCCGAGCGCGCCGTGCGGGCGCTCGCCGAAGCCGTCAAGTACGGGCAGTGGCGGCGCGAGGCCGCCACCGGCGGGAAGGTCCCCGAGTACGAGGACATCGACGAAGCCGGGGCCGCCGAACTCGTCGGAGGGCTGCTCGCCGGAGAGACCGACGCGCGCGGCATCACCCTCGCGCCCGGGGACGCCCACGCCCTCCTCGCCGCCTACGGGATCCGCGTCGAGCCCGCCCTCCCGGCGCCCGGGCCCGACGAGGCCGTACGCGCCGCCGAACGACTCGGCTACCCCGTGGCGCTCAAGACCACCGCCCCCCATCTACGGCACCGCGCCGACCTCGGTGGCGTACGGCTCGACCTCGGCGGCGAGGCACAGCTGCGCCGCGCCTACCGGGAGCTGACCGAACTGCTCGGCAAGCCCGTCGAGCTCCAGCCGGTCGTCCAGGCCATGGCCCCCCGCGGGGTCGACACCGTCGTCCGTGCCGTCGTCGACCCGGCCGTCGGCCCCTATCTCTCCTTCGGGCTCGCGGGCGTCGCCTCCGAGCTGCTCGGCGACACCGCGCACCGGCTGATTCCGGTCACCGACCGGGATGCCGCCGGGCAGATCCGGAGCATCCGTACCGCCCCCCTCCTCTTCGGCTGGCGCGGCTCCGCCCCCGTCGACACCGCCGCACTCGAACACCTCCTGTTGCGCGTGTCACGGCTGGTGGACGACCATCCGGAGGTCGTCGGCGTCGGTCTGGAGCCGGTGGTCGTATCCCCGGCAGGGCTCTCCGTGCTCGGCGCCTCGGTACGGCTCGCGTCCACCCCCGTACCCACCGATCTCGGCCCGCGCCGACTTCCGAGCTACTGAGCATCCGCTCGGCACCACGAGCGTCCGCCGCCCCCCGGGGCCCGTAGGATGGACCACATGGCGAAGACCGGTACGACGACCCAGGGGCTGCGCGCGGCGATCGAGCGCAGCGGCTACTACCCGGCTCTCGTGGCAGAGGCGGTGGAGGCGGCCGTCGGCGGCGAGCGGATCGTCTCGTACCTGGTCCACCAGGAGACGACGTTCGACGCCAACGAGGTCCGCCGTCATGTGACCGTCCTGGTCCTCACGGGCAACCGTTTCATCGTCAGCCACACCGACGAGCAGGCCGCCGACTCCAGCTCCCCGACGCCGTACGCCACCACGTCCACCGAATCGGTCAAACTCGACCGGATCTCCTCCGTCGTGGTCAGCCGTGTCGTCGCCAACCCCGAGTCGTACACCCCGGGCACCCTGCCCCGCGAGGTCGTCCTCACCATCGGCTGGGGCGCCGTCTCCCGGCTCGACCTGGAGCCCGCCGCCTGCGGCGACCCGAACTGCGACGCCGACCACGGCTACACCGGCAACTCCACCGCCGACGACCTCAGCCTCCGGGTCAGCGAAGCGGGCGACGGCCCGGACACCGTCCGCCAGACGCTGGCCTTCGCCCAGTCGCTCTCCGAGGCCACCGCCGCCACCCCGACGGCGGCCTCCCGCTGATGGTCCAGCCCGACACGGCGGCCTTCTGGCCGGACGATCCGCTGCCGCTGGCGGTCAACAGCGCACCGGTGCCCGAGTACGGCTCCGGATCCCTCGCCGATCTGCTGCCGACGCTCGCCGCCGGGCTCGGAGTGCCCGGTTTCACCGCGGCCATATCCGAACTCGTCCCGGCCGACCGCGTCTGCGTCTTCCTGATCGACGGCCTCGGCTGGGAACAGATCCGGAACCACCCGGAGCACGCCCCGTACCTCCACTCCCTGCTGCACACCTCCCGCGGCGGTACGGGCCGGCCGATCACCGCCGGATTCCCGGCTACCACGGCCACCTCACTGGCCTCCGTCGGCACCGGGCTCCCCCCGGGCCTCCACGGACTCCCGGGGTACTCGGTCCGCAACCCCGCCACCGGCGCCCTGATGAACCAGCTGCGCTGGAAGCCGTACACCGATCCGCACGCCTGGCAGCCCCACCCCACCGTCTTCGGGCTCGCCCACGAGGCCGGGGTCCGTACGGCCCAGGTGTCGTCCCCCCTCTTCGAGACCACCCCGCTGACCCGGATCGCGCTCAGCGGCGGAACGTTCCACGGCAGGCTGAGCGGCGAGGAGCGGATGGACCTCGCGGCCGAGCAGCTCGCCGCCGCCGACCGCTCCCTCGTCTACACCTACTACAGCGACGTCGACGGCATGGGCCACCGCTACGGAGTCGACTCCGACGCCTGGCGCGGACAGCTCGCCCACGCCGACCGGCTGGTCCAGCGGCTCGCCGAGCAGCTGCCGCGCCGTACCGCGCTCTATGTCACCGCCGACCACGGCATGATCGACGTGCCGTTCGACGAGGAGTCGAGGGTCGACTTCGACGAGGACTGGGAGCTGCGCGCCGGGGTCGCCCTGCTGGGCGGCGAGGGCCGGGCCCGTCATGTCTACGCCGTTCCCGGTGCCGCGGCGGATGTGCTGACGGTCTGGCGCGAGGTCCTCGGTGACCGGTTCTGGGTGGCGAGCCGGGAGGAGGCGATCGCGGCGGGCTGGTTCGGTCCGGTCGTCGACGAGCGGGTCCTGGGCCGGATCGGTGATGTGGTCGCCGCCGCCTGCGAGGACCTCGCCATCACCGCGTCCGTCCAGGAGCCCCTGGAGTCGGCGCTGGCCGGAATGCACGGTTCGATGACGCCCGCCGAGCAGCTCGTACCGCTGATCGAAATCCGCTCCTGATCCGAGGCCCGGCCCCGGGATCGGGTTCCGGGACCCGTCTCCGGCACGGGACGCCGTGCCCCGCCCCCGGTCCCGCCCCGTACCGCCCTCCCCTGTTCCACCACTGCCGAAAGGTCCTCAGCAACCCATGTCCGAGCTGGTGTTCTTCTCCGGAACCATGGACTGCGGCAAATCCACCCTCGCCCTCCAGATCGAACACAACCGGTCGGCCCGCGGCCTCCAGGGCATGATCTTCACCCGCAACGACCGTGCGGGCCAGGGCAAGCTGTCCTCCCGGCTCGGACTGGTCACGGATGCCGTCGAGGCCCCGGACGCCTTCGACTTCTACGCCTATCTCGTCGACCGGCTCTCCTCGGGGCTGCGCTGCGACTACGTCATCGCGGACGAGGCGCAGTTCTTCACCCCCGCCCAGATCGACCAGCTGGCCCGGGTCGTGGACGATCTGGAGCTGGACGTCTTCGCCTTCGGCATCACCACCGACTTCCGCTCCAAGCTCTTCCCCGGCTCGCAGCGGCTGGTGGAGCTGGCGGACCGGGTCGAGGTGCTCCAGGTCGAGGCCCTGTGCTGGTGCGGAGCCCGGGCCACGCACAACGCCCGGACCGTCGGCGGCCGGATGGTCGTCGAAGGCGCGCAGGTCGTCGTCGGCGACGTCAACGGCTACGACGAGGACGTCGTCGGATACGAGGTGCTGTGCCGCCGCCACCACCGGCGCCGGATGACGGCGGCGAGCGCCCGGGCCGCCGTGCTCTCCCCCGATGTGCTGCCGGTGGACCAGCCGGTCACCCCCGGACCCTGACGTCCGCCGGGCCCGGGGCATTCCCGGGCCCGGCGGACGTACCGGATCAGCCCGCGGTACGTACGACGGTGAACACCGCGCCCTCCGGGTCGGCCACGGTCGCCGCGCGCCCCCGGTCCCCGTCGGCCGCCGCTTCGACCACCCGGCCGCCCAGCTCCACCACCCGTCCGACGGCCGCGTCCACGTCGTCGACCTCGAACCAGGTCAGCCAGTGGGAGCCGCGGTCGCGCGGCAGCGCCCTGCCGACACCGCGCACCGCGGCCACCGGACGTCCGTCCGCGATCAGCGTCGTCCGGTCGGTGTCCGCCGCCGGATCACGCTGCTCCTCGTAGCCGAAGACCGTCCGGTAGAACTTGACGACCACCGAGGTATCGGCCGTCACCAGCTCGTTCCAGACCGGGGTGCCGTGGGTACCGTGTGCCGCGATGCCCAGATGGCCGGCGGCCTGCCAGAGTCCGAACACCGCGCCTGCGGTGTCCGTGACGATCGCCAGCCGCCCCGCGTCCTCGGCGTCCAGCGGGCCCACGCCGACCGTGCCGCCGCAGCTGCGCAGCTCCTCCGCCGTCCGGTTCACATCCGGGGCCGCCAGATAGGGCGTCCAGGCGACGGGCAGCCTCTGATCGGCGGGCAACCGCCCGATGCCCGCCACCTCCTTGCCGTCGAGCAGTGCGCGGACATAGGGGCCGAGCTGCTGTGGGCCGGGGTGGAACTCCCAGCCGAAGAGCGCTCCGTAGAAATCCGTCGTCGCGTCGGGGTCGTGCACCATCAGACTCACCCAGCAGGGTGTGCCGGGCGCATGCCGAGTCGCCTCGGTCATTGTCAATCTCTCCTCGGACCATCGTGGTGTCCGTGCGGGGGACGGGGCCTTGTGGATCAGGCCCGTGGGCGTGCGCAGCTTTCGTCCGGTGGGTTCCTGGCCGCACGTCCCGTGCGCATGCTTCCACTCCCCGGCAAGGACCACGCCCCGGCCGCGCCGCTTTTGGCGGGTTCCTGCCGGAGGTTGCCCACTTTGGTGAGTTTTAGGGCTTGCGGTGCGCGCCTGTTTCTGCGTGGTACGCCCTCCCGGGGCGCCCCGGGAGACCGGAGGGGCGGCTGTGGGCCAGGATGGCCGTATGACTGAGACACCGACCTCCGTACCCGTGCCGAGTCCGATCATCTCGGCCGCCGGACTTGCCGAGGCGCTCGCCGGACCCCGGCCGCCCGTGGTCCTCGACGTCCGCTACCGGCTGGGCGGGCCGCACGGCCGGCCCGACTACGACGCCGGCCATATCCCCGGTGCCGTCTTCGTCGACCTCGACGCGGAGCTGGCGGGGGTGCCGGGGGAGCGCGGGCGCCATCCGCTGCCCGACGTCGCGGACTTCGGCGCGGTCATGCGGCGGGCCGGGGTGTCGGCCGGGACGCCGGTGGTCGCGTACGACGGACATCTCGGCTGGGGCGCGGCGCGGGCCTGGTGGCTGCTGCGGTGGACCGGGCATGCGGATGTACGGGTGCTGGACGGTGGACTCGCCGCCTGGCGCGGGCCGCTGGAGAAGGACGCCCCGTCGCCGGCGGAAGGCGATTTCGAGCCCCGCCCGGGCGGGCTGCCGCTGCTGACCGCCGACACCGCCGCCGAGCTGGCCCGGACGGGGCTGCTGCTGGACGCCCGGGCGGGCGAGCGGTACCGGGGCGAGGTCGAGCCGATCGACGCGGTCGCCGGGCACATCCCCGGCGCGGTCTCCGCGCCGACCGGTGAGAACGTCGACGGCGACGGGCGTTTTCTGGCGCCCGCGGCGCTCACGGCCCGGTTCGCCGCGCTGGGCGAGGTGGAGCCGGGTGCGCGGGTCGGCGTCTACTGCGGCTCCGGGGTGTCCGGGGCCCAGCAGGCGCTGGCGCTCGAACTCGCCGGATTCGTACCGGCGCTGTACGCGGGCTCCTGGTCGGAGTGGTCCCGCGATCCGGCGCGGCCGGTGGCGACGGGCGCCCAGCCGGGCTGAGCCGCCTCCCGACGCCGCCCGGTGCGCTCCCGGCGTCTGCCGGTGTGTCGTGGCGGCGGTGCGGTGGGCCCGGGTTCTCGCAGGTCCTGCCAGGGGTTCTCCCGGGGATGATGTCGACGGCCCGGGCGTTGGCATGCGGTGACTCCGTGAACGGGGCGCTGATCCCGTCCGGGCGGCGGCAGTTGAACGCGGCCGGTGCGAGGGGTCCCGGAGGGGGCGGCGGGGAGCAACGGCGCCCGGCCCCCGGGGCGTTCATATGGAGCTAAATTACTACGTTGTGTAGACGTTTAGTGGATCACGGTACCGGGGGCTGCCGGGCGGGCCGGGCGGACTGGACGCCGGTGGCCGGGCGGCGGAACCCGGCCCGGTGAAGGTGGAGAGGGAGTACGGCGATGGGTGCGCTGGGCGAGCTGGAGGCCGAGATCATGGGCCTGGTGTGGCGGAGCGGCGAGCCGCTCGGTGTGCGGTCCCTGACGGACGCGCTGAACACCCGCCGCCCGCTGGCCTATACGACGGTCATGACCGTCACCGAGCGGCTGCGGGCCAAGGGGTGGCTCACCCGGGAGAAGGACGGCCGCTCCTACCGCTACAGCGCGGTGCGTTCGGCGGAGGACTACACGGCGGAGCTGATGGAGCAGGCCCTGGACGCCTCGGCGGACCGGACGGGCGCGCTGCTGCGGTTCGTGGACCGGCTGGACGCGGCGGAGGCCGCGGTCCTGCGGGACGCGCTGAAGCGCGGGGGCCGGGCGTAGGGTCCGCGCGCCTCAGCGCGTCCCGCAGGGCCGGTCCCGTTGCGCGAACGGCCGCCCCTGTCCACCGGATGCGGTGGGCGGGGGCGGCCGTCGGGGCAGCCCGGTGCGGGTGGAGGTCAGTCGCAGGTGACCTCGTCGCGCGGCGTGTAGCGGGTCTTGAACGGCTCCCGCTTCACTTCCTGGCCGTTGTCCATGAAGATCCGCTGGACCGTGACGTCGAAGCCCTCCAGCGGGGTCTGCGGCTGGCAGTCCTTCTCCGCTCCCGGGCGGGTGCCGGGCTCCTTCACATTGGTCCGGGGGCCCTTCTCGGCCTTGATCTCGTCGTACTTCTTGGTGCCGACGAAGGTGACCGTGACCGAGGTGTCGTTTGCGCTGGTCAGGATCTGGATGGCCTTGCCGGTGTCGTTCTTGAACCGGAGGTCCAGGCTGCCCCAGGCGACCGTCGCCTCGCGGCCCTCGGGGTAGCGCTCGATGTAGAAGGAGTGGGCGCCGTACTCGACGGGCTTGACCCCGGCGAAGAACATGGCGTTGAAGACGGCGGTGGCCACGGTCGACACCCCGCCGCCGGCCGCCTTCGTGTACTTGTCGTTGAGGATGATGATGCCGTCGGTGAACCCGTTCTCCTTGGTCCGCTCGCCGACGGTCTCGTTGAAGCTCCAGGTCTCGCCCGGCATCACCGTCGAGCCGTTGATCAGCTCGGCGGCCCGGCCGATGTTGATGCTGCGGTACGCGGCCTTCTCGAAGGTGGCGGTGAAGGACGACACCTTCTCCACCAGGCCCAGCTGGGCGGCGCTGGCCCGGGTCAGCTCGGGCTGCGCGGTGACCGTGGCGACCGGGCCCGTACGGGCGGCGGTGCCTTCCTTGGTCAGCAGGGGCATGACGGCGTCCGTCAGGGCCTTCGCGGTGATCTCCTGGCCGGGGGTGCCGTCCGACACCACCTCCACCTTCGCGCCGTTCAGCCGGAGCACGGCGTCCTTGGGCTCTTCGGTGGCGGCCGCGATATTGGGGGCGATCACGCGGTCCTTGAGCAGCTTCGCGCCGTCCAGCTTCGGGACCAGCTTGCCGTCGCCGTCGGGACGGAGGGTCAGATGGCGGCCGATCGCGCCCGTCGTGACCGTGAACTGCTTGCCGCCGGTGGTCAGTGTCACGGGGTCGGACACCGCGGGCCGGGCTATCTCGCGCATTGCGCGGTCGATCTCCTCGGCGCCCGTCTTCGGCTCGGTCTTCTTCACCGGGAGGTTCACCGGGGCCGCGGAGGCGGTGCCGGTGAAGGCGGTGCGCAGGGTCCCGACGGCATCGTCCACGTTCAGTGCCTGGCCGGTGACCGGGCGTACTTCCTCGGCCCGGCCCTGGGAGAAGGTGATGGAGCCCTCACGGACCGTACGGTCGTGCTTCTTCGCCAGGGTGGTGAGCGCGGTACGGGCCTTGTCGTCGTCCTGGCCGACCACCGGATCCACGGGGCCGCCGTCGGAGGAGAAGAGATTGCCGATGACCGTGAAGGGGTCCTTGTCGGACCGGGTCGCCTCGGCGGCGGTCTTCGCCGCGTCGAAGGAGAGCCCGGCCGCGGCGGGGTCGATCGTGTCCTTCTTGTCGCCGATGGTGACGGCGAGAGGGGTGCCGGCCGCGGCGGCCAGCTCCTTCTCCAGCTTGGTCCGGGCCTCCGACTCGCTGAGCCCGCCGATGTCGATGCCCCGCACCGTGGTTCCCGAGGGGACCTCGTCCCCGGTGAGAACCAGTCCCGCGACGTACAGGGCGCCTGCTCCCAGCACGGCGGCCCCGCCCACGGCGGCAGCGGGATGTATTCGGCGGCGCAAAGGGGACCCCCCGGAGTGAGCGGAATGTGTCCGGCCGGGCAGGGCCCGGCCAGGGGTGACGACTGTTAAGGACGTTACCGATGCCTGGGTAAGCGAACGGTAAATAATCCTACCTTTCCGGTATCGCCCCCCGGTGGGCGGGGTCGTCGACGGCCCGGGTGATCACCGCGGTGGCCCCGGAGGGCGTCGGCGGGGACCCGGGGCCGGGTCCGGGCGGATGCGTCCGGTGGGCGTGCGGATGGAGGAGCCCGGGGTCGAGCCGGGCGGAGAAGCGGTCCGGAAAGTTCCGTAGCCGCTCCGCCGTGACGGACGGCAGACCGCCGGGTGCCGGTGTCCGGGCGGCGGCTGCCCCGGCCGGTGCGGGCGGGGTCGGTGCCGGTCGGGGATCGTGCCCCCGCGGGGCGGGAATCGGCGGACATGAGCTACTACATCACGTAGAAGATTAGTGGTTCTTGGGTGTGTGGAGACCGGTGAGCGGTGGCCGGACCGGCTTCGGGAACGGGCCTTCCGGCGGTTGCTCGTGGTGGGGCGTCAGGGGCCGGGCGTACGAGGGGAGTCCGGGAGGGGCGCCGGGGTCCGGCTGTCGTCCGCCACCAGGGAGGCGCCGATGCGCCCGGCTCCGTGGAAGACGCCGGTGCAGCGCTTCGTCCGCGCCCCGGGACCGGACCCCGCCCCGAGGGAGCCCCGAAGGCCCCGTTTCAGAGGTGCGGACAAACCTTCGGACAATGTCCCCCCGGCGGCGGACAACCCTGGTGACGGCACCGGACAATCCCTGCCAGGAGCATTGTGTGCCGCTGTCCCGGGCTGTCCCGCGGGCCCCGGGGACGGTCCGGTGGACGCCGGGACGCTTTCCGCGGACTCCCTCCTCCGGGCGGGCTGTTGTAATGTCCCACCCAACTTTCACCGGAACATCGGTCGGCTTCCCCTCGGTTTCCTCCCTCCGGACTCCTCCGGCGGGTGCGGGAGAGCGGTCCGAGGCCCTCGGGCGGCGAGGGCGCCGGTGCCGGAACGGGATCCGCCGGGGCGTGGCCCGGCGGTCGCCCATGACTCTCCGACGGCTCCAAGGTTCTGCGATGTCCGACGGTGCCGCGACTTTTCGGCAGCCGCGGCTTCTGTGTTCACGCTTCACGGGATGCGACGACCGGCATCCCGCCGTACCGCGGCCGGGGCGCACCGGGTGACTACTCCGCCGGCCCTCTCCGGCCGGCCCGCAGGTCCGGCCGGAGCGCGGAAGGGCGGCGGGGCGCCCGGGAACAACAGGGGGAAGAACGTGACCGACGTCGATCCGGCACGTGCCGGTACCAGCGAGGAATATCTGCTGCTGTTGAGACAGCGCCGGGAAGTGGCCGGGCTGTCCTACCGCCAGCTCGAACGCAGGGCCCGCCGGGACGGCGGTTCGCTGCCGCCCAGCACCGTGGCCACCATGCTCCGCCGGTCCACCCTGCCGGGGCCGGATCTGATCGCCGTCTATGTCCGCGCCTGCGGCGGGGGTACGGCCGAGGTGGCCCGGTGGCTCGCGGCCCGGGCCCGGATCGCGGCCGCCGCGGTCGTACCGCCCGCGACGGAACCCGGCCGGGTGCGCCTCGAACCCGCCCCGCTCCACCGCGAGGCCGGCCCCGCCCGAGGTGCGGAAGGCGGGGGAGGTCCGGGCCGCGCCTCCGTACCGCCGCCGCGTCAACTGCCGCCCGCGATCGCGATGCCGGTGGCGTCCGCACGGGCCTGCGCCGAGCTGGACGCGGTGGCCGACCGCTGCGGCTCCGGACTGGCGATCGTCACCGGGCCGCCGGGGTCCGGCAAGTCGGCCGTCGCCGTCCACTGGGCGCACCGTGCCGCGGACCGGTTCCCCGACGGGCAGTTGTACGTCGACCTCCGCGGGCACCGCCCCGGCACCGGCCCCTTGAGCACCGCCGAGGCCCTCACCTATCTGCTGGTCGGCCTCGGGGTGCCCGCCGGTGCCGTGCCCGCCGACGATGCGCAGGCGGCGGCCGTCTTCCGGTCCCTGGTGGCCGACCGGAGGATGCTGGTGCTCCTGGACGGGGCGGTCTGCGCCGAGCAGATCCGGCTGCTGAGACCCGGCGGCCCGGACACCTGCACGGTCGTCACCAGCCGGGACAGCCTGGTGGGGCTCGCCGTCCACGACGCCGGACGGCCCGTACGGATCGGCCCCCTCGACCGGGAGGCCTCGGTCCGGCTCCTGGCCCGCGCCGCCGGTGACCGTGTCGTCGCCGCCGAACCCGGGGCGGCCCGGAGCCTCGCCGACCGGTGCGAGGGGCTCCCGCTGGCCCTGCGGATCGCCGCCGCCGCACTCGACACCGGGGCGCGGAACCCGATCGCCGGGCTCCTCG
Organism: Streptomyces tsukubensis; assembly: GCF_003932715.1. NCBI lineage: Bacteria > Bacillati > Actinomycetota > Actinomycetes > Kitasatosporales > Streptomycetaceae > Streptomyces > Streptomyces tsukubensis. The sequence continues at coordinate 6,200,113 of NZ_CP020700.1, forward strand.
ACCGGATGCGCGGGGAGGGCCGGCTCGACGCGCTGGAACTGCACTCGGACGGCAGCGCCGGTCTGGAGGCCGCCTTCGCGTGCTCCTACCGGGCCCTCGACGTCCCGCAGCAGCGGATGTTCACCCTGCTGGGCCTGTGGACGGAGCCGCCCGGTACGGATCCGGCGCAGGCCGCCCCCACGGTCCCGGCGCTGGCGGCGGCGGCCGGATTGACGGTCGCCCGGGCCCGTGCCGTCCTGCGCGGACTGGCCGACGTCCATCTCCTGGTCCGGCTGCCCGGCGACCGCTGTGCCCTGCCCGGACTGCTGCACGACTATGCGCTCCGGCTCGCCCACGAGGAGTCCGCGACCGTACCGGGGGCCGCTTCCGGGGCCGTACCGCCGCCCCTGCCCGCGGGTGTGCCGGGCATCGTGCCCGGGGTCGTATCGGGCGCGCCGCTCGACATCCGCCGGGTGCTGTTCCCGAGCCGCCCGGCCGCAAGGGTCTGACGGTACGGCCGGACCGGCCCCGCGCCTGCGGTGTCCGCCCGGCTCCACGGCTCCCGGGTGCGGGTCCGGGACCCCCTTCCCCAGGTCCCGGACCCGTGGGGCGCCGCGCTCCGGGGTGTTCGGATCCGTACGGAACAGTGCGCAACGGGCCCGCCCCACCCCCGCTTTCGGTGTTCTGGTGCCCCCACCCCTGTCCTTCGCCGGACACATCGAAGAGGGGAACACCATGCGCCTGCCTCGCAGGAAGCCACCGGGGCGCAGGCCCCGCACCAGAACCCTCCGCGACCGGATACCCCGCGTCCGTACGGTCCGCATCCGTTCCTTCAACGCCCGAACGGCCCGCAGTGGCGGGCCCTTCGGCTGCGGCCGCCGCCATCCGCTGCGGCGACTGATCGGCGCCGTCCCCACCCGCTTCGGAGTGGCCCTGGGCGTTCTGCTCGCCCTCCTGGCCTCCGTCCTCGGCGTCCCCGCCGCAGCCGTAGAGGCACCCGTCGACGAACGGCGGAAGCCCACCTGGTCCAAGAGCCGCCCCGTCACTTCGGTGAAGGGCCGGGAACTGCCCGCCCGGGCCCGGCCCGCGGACCCGGCCGAACAGCGCACGGTGAAGACCGTTCCGCGCCCCGCCCGGCCCCGCGCGGCGGGCGCCGACATCACCCTCGCACCCGGGTCCCGGTCGGCTGCGGCCGTGCCCGGAACACCGCTGAAGGTCCGCGCCGACGGTGCCGGTGGCCCCCGGCAACTCCGGGTCGACGTCCTCGACCCGGCGGTCGCCGACCGCGCGGGCGTCGACGGGCTGCTGTTCCGCATCGTCCGCACCGACGGCGGACGCACCACCGCGCCCGTGACCGTCGACGTCGACTACTCCGGATTCCGCACGGCCTACGGCGGCGACTACGCGTCCCGGCTACGACTGGTGCAACTGCCCGCCTGCGCCGCGACCACCCCGAAACAGCCCGCCTGCGGCCGTACCACCACTCTCACCAGCCGTAACGACCTCAAGGGCAGCACCCTCAGCGGTGCGGTCACCGCACTCGCCGCCCCCGACCGGACGGCGTGGTCCCGGCACCCGGGCAGCCTGCGGCCCGCCGCCGCCCTCTACGCGGTGACCTCCGCCCCCAACGGCGCCACGGGCAGCTTCAAGCCCAGCTCCCTCGCCCCCTCGGCGCTCTGGCAGGTCGGCCTCCAGTCCGGGGATTTCTCCTGGTCGTACCCGCTGACGCTGCCCTCCGTGCCCGGGCTCGAACCGGACCTCGCGCTGGGCTACGCCTCGGGCTCCGTCGACGGCCGTACCGCCTCCACCAACAACCAGCCGTCGTGGGCCGGCGAAGGCTTCGACCTCCAGCCCGGGTTCATCGAGCGGCAGTACACCTCCTGCTCCGGGGACACGGCGGGCGGCAACAACACCACCGCCACCGGCGACCTCTGCTACGCCTCCCCCAACGCGACCGTCGCCCTCCCGGGCGTCGCGGGCGAACTGGTGTGGGACGCCACCAAGCAGATCTGGCGCGCCGAGGAGGACGACGGCTGGCGGGTGGAGCAGCTGTTCGGCGCCGCCAACGGCGACAACGACGGCGAACACTGGCGGATGACGTCCCCCGACGGCACCCAGTACTACTTCGGACGCGCCACGGCCGCGAAGTCCGCCTGGACCGTGCCCGTCTACGGAAACCACAGCGGCGAGCCGTGCAACGCGGCCTCCTACGCGACCTCCTGGTGCCGGCAGGCGTACCGCTGGATGCTGGACCACGTCGTCAGCCGCAACGGCGACATCATGACGTACACCTACGACACCGAGACCAACCACTACGGCCGGGACAACACCCCGGCCGCCGCCACCCCGTACGTCCGCGGCGGCCACCTCGTGCGCATCGACTACGGGCTGCGCGAAGGGCAGACGGAGCCCGAAGCCCGGGTGCTGTTCACCACCGCGGACCGCTGTCTGCCGGGCTCCGCCTGCCGCCGGAGCGTGCCGAGCGAATGGCCGGACGTGCCGTGGGACCAGCAGTGCGACGGCGGTTCCTGCGCCGGTCAGACCACCCCCGCCTTCTTCGGCAGCAAACGCCTCGACAAGATCACTGCGCAGGTGCGGGACGGCGGCGTCTGGCAGGACGTCACGTCCTGGAAGCTCCACCACACCTATCCGGCGACCGGTGACGGCACCTCGCCCGGGCTGTGGCTGGCGTCGGTGACCCGGACGGGCCACGCGGGCACCGCCGTCAGCGAGCCGCCGGTCGACTTCGACGGGGTCCGGCTGCCCAACCGGCTCACCGTCGCCGACGGACTGTCGGTCATGAACAAATGGCGGGTGCAGGCCGTCACCGGCGAGACCGGCGGCCGGACCGCGGTCTCCTACGGCCAGGCCGCATGCAACCCCGCGGCCCTGCCCGCCGCCGACAGCAACGGCCGCACCTGCTTCCCCGCCTACTGGGTACCGCCCGGCGGCACCCAGCCCCAGCTGGACTGGTTCCACAAGTACCTGGTCAACGAGGTCCGCGAGATCGACCTCGTCGGCGGAGCGCCCGAGGAGGTGACGTCGTACGAGTACGTCGGCGCCGCCGCCTGGCGCCACGACGAGGCCGAACTCGTCCCGGCCGAACTGAAGACCTGGGGCCAGTGGCGCGGCTACCAGGGCGTCAAGGTCCGCACCGGGGCCGTCGGCAGCGTCCGTACGCTCACCGAGCACCGCTTCTACCGGGGCATGCACGGCGACAAGAACGCCGACGGCACGACGAAGAACGTCGTCGTCGCCGGAAAGCCCGACAAGCCGACCCTCCGCGGATTCGCCCACGAGGAGATCACCTACAACGGCGACGGCGGCCCCGAGATCGAACGCACCGTCAGCGAACCGGTCGAGATCGGCCCCACGGCCGAACGCTCCCGCCCCACCGGGACGCTGAGCGCCTACACCACCGAGGTGAAGCAGACCTACACCCGCACCGCGCTGGCCGGTGGAGGCAGCCGGGAGACCCGGGAGACGCACGAGTACGACCAGTACGGCGTCAACCACCGCACCTACGACCAGGGCGACCTCGCCGTACCGGGCGACGACACCTGCACCGACGTCGGCTACACCCCCAACCTCACCGATTGGATCATCGGTGCCCCGCACCGCGTCGCGACCGTCGGCCTCCCCTGCGGCACGGCCGCGCAGAGTGCCGACGATGTCATCTCCGACGTCCGCACCTACTACGACGGCTCCACCACCCTCGGCGCCGCGCCGTCCAAGGCGCAGCCGACGAAGGTCGAGGAGCTCTCGGAGTGGGCTGCGGGCGGCGGTACGTACACCACGGTCTCGCGCCACGCCTATGACGCGCACGGGCGGGAGACGGAGGAATGGGACGCGCTCGGGAACCGGGACGAGACGGTGTACACACCGGCGACGGGCGGACCGGTGACGGAGGTGCGCACGACCAACGCGCTGGGGCACGTCAGCACGGAGGCACGGCATCCGCTGCTCGGGGTGCCGACGGTGACCACGTCGCCCGACGGCCTGCGCACCAGCCTCGCCTACGACGCCCTCGGGCGGTTCATCCGGGGCTGGTCGCCGGGACGGCCCGTCACCCAGAACCCGGACACCGAGATCTCGTACCTCGTCCGGCCCGACGGTCCCACCGCGGTGACCACGAGAACCCTCCTCGGCAGCGGGCAGTACCGCAGCTCGTACAAGCTCTACGACGGCTTCCTGCGGCTGCGTCAGACCCAGGAGCCGTCGCCCCTGGGCGGCCGGATCGTGAGCGACGTCCTGTACGACAGCCATGGCCGGGTCGCCAGGACCAACGAGCTGTACCACAACGCGGGAGCACCGGGAACGACGCTGCTGGTGGTCCCCGACACCGCTGTACCGGCCCGGACGGAGTACGTCTTCGACGGCGCGGGCCGGGAGACCGCCGAGATCGACAAGGCGTACGGCACCGAACGGTGGCGCACGACGACCACCTACGGAGGCAACTGGACCCGGGAGGACCCGCCGCAGGGCGGAACGCCCACCACGACCTGGACCGATGCCCACGACCGCCGCACCGAACTGCGGCAGCACAAGAACGCGACCGACTACGACACGACCCGCTACACCTACACCAAAGCGGGCCTCCTTGCGACGGTCACCGACCCCGCGGGCAACGTCCGGCGCCACGTCCATGACGTCCGGGGCCGGGAGATCCGCACCGAGGACCCCGACAAGGGCACGCTGACCACGGTCTACGACGACGAGGACCGGCCGCTGTCCGTGACCGATGCCCGGGGGAAGACCGTGCGGACCGTCTACGACGCGTTGGGGCGCAGGACCGCGACGCACGAGAACTCGGCCAGCGGACCCAAACTGACCGAGACCGTCTACGACACCCTCGCCAAGGGGAAGCAGAACGCGTCCATCCGCTACGCGGGCGGCCAGGCCTACCGCAGCGATGTCATCGGCTTCGACGGGCGCGGCCGGTCGACCGGCACCGCCGTCACGATTCCCGCGTCCGAGGGCCCGCTCGCAGGGCGTTACGAGTCCCTGTTCACCTACAACAACGTGTCCCAGCTCACCGCCACGACCGTGCCCGGAGTCGGCGGCCTGCCCGCCGAGACCCTGGTCCAGGGCTTCGACGAGCTGGGTCTGGCCGCGACCCTCACCGGTCTCGACCCGTACATCAACATGACCGGATACGACGCCGTCGGCGCTGTCGCCGAATACATCCTCGGTTCGGCGGGCCGCCAACTGCGGCAGTCCTTCGAATACGAGAACGGCACCCGTCGGCTCCAGATCTCCCGTACCGAACAGGAGGGCCAGGCCGCGCCGACCGTCGAACGCGCCTTCACCTACAATCCGGCGGGCAACATCACCAAACTGACCACCGCCGCACTCGGCCGGGCCACCGACACCCAGTGCTACGGAACCGACTACCTCGAACGGCTCACCGAGGCCTGGACACCGGCCGGTGACTGCACCGCCCCGCCGACCACGGCCGGGCTCGCCGGACCGGCGCCGTACTGGCACAGCTACACCTTCGGCGTGACCGGCAACCGCACCGGCGAGACCTGGCGCAGCCCGGCCGGGAACACCACCCGTACCTACAGCTATCCGGCGCCCGGAACACCCCGGCCGCACGCCCTGCAGTCGGTCACCCACACCGGACCCAGCGGCACGCGAACCGACACCTACACCTACGACGCCGACGGAAACACCACCGCCCGCAACGTCAACGGCAACAGCCAGACCCTGTCCTGGGGTGCCGAAGGACTCCTGGCCTCGGTCGCCACGAGCGGGCAGACGACCGAATTCCTCCACAACGCCGAGGGCGACCGGCTGCTGCGCCGCGAACCCGGAGCGACCACGCTCTATCTGGGTGCCACCGAGCTGAAGCTGAACACCGCGACCCAGTCGGTGACCGGTACCCGTTCCTACGCGATGCACGGTGCCACCGTCGCCGTACGCACGCCCTCGGCACTGACCTGGCTGTCCGCAGACCACCACGGCACGGGGGAGACCGCGATCGACGACACCACCGGGCAGGCGAGCCACCGGCTGCACCTCCCGTACGGCGGACCGCGCGGCACCCAGCCGGGCAGCTGGCCGGCGGAGAAGGGCTTCGTCGGCGGCACCACGGACACCTCGACCGGACTGACCCATCTGGGCGCCCGCGACTACGACCCGCTCACCGGCCGGTTCGTCTCGGTCGACCCGGTCATCGACCACAACGATCCCCAGCAGATGAACGGTTACGCCTACGGCAACAACAACCCGGTCAGCTTCACGGATCCCGACGGTCTCAAAGCGAAGAAGAAGGCGAAGAGGCCGGCCGCGAAGCACGGAAAGAGCTCCCGGGCGACGAAGCCCCAGGTGAATCAGCGGGGCAAGGGATCGGCGGTACGACCGGTCTCCACGGTGTGCCACAGCGCGGCACAGTGCAAGGCAACAGAGGAGGCCAGGGCCGGGCAGTCGAAGACGAAACCGAAGCCGAAGGCTGCCTCCTGCCGGACCGAGAGGTCGTGCAAAGACAGCCGCACCACGACGAAGCGCCCGGTCAAGGTCAGGCCCTGCTCCAGCAGTGTTGCGTGCCCGGACGGTCGTGCCCCCACGGGGAACTCCCGGTCCGCGGGGGCCAAGTCGAAGGGGGCCGAGGGCGGTGCGAGGAAGCCCGGCGACCCCCTCAAGTACGCCGACAAGGCCGCGAAGATCATGGAAGGCGCGATATCGGCGCCCGAGGCCCAACTGCACCACTACAAGAAGCACCCGCCGGGCAACAGGTACGACAAGCTGGCGTACGACGATCTCAAGAAGTTCAAGACGGCGGCCCGATGGGTGCCGAAGGGCGTGGGGGCGCTGGGAGGCGTCGCCAGCTTCCTCGGCCACAAGGCGAACGGGGACAGCACCGGCAAAGCGGCCCTCAAGGCCGGTACCTCCTCCGTCGCGGGCATGGTGATCATCTCTGTCGGCTGCGCGTTCATCCCGCCCTTCGGCTGCCTCATCGGAGCCGGTGTAGCGATGATCGCCGGCGCCGCCACCGACGCGGCCATCGACAGCGCCTGGAAGGAGTAGCCCACCCGGTGTTCGGGATCGTTCGGACCCGTCTTCGAACCTCCCCGAACACCCCCTCGCCCCGCGAGGCTGACCGAGGGCCCGGCATCCGCCGTGGTCCTCGGTCGCCGTGTGTGGGGGAGGACCCGCATGCTCCAACTGCTCGCGCTGATGAGACGGCGGCGCGGAACGCTCTTCGCCGTCGTCGTCGCCGTCGTTCTCTCCCTGATGGCGACCGTGCCCGCGGGCGCGGTCGAGCCGCCCGAGTCCGGACGCGGGAAGGCGTCCTGGTCCGAGCCCCCACGGGAAAGGTCCGTCCCCGGCAAGGCCGCGAAGAAGGTGCCGCCGCCGCGGCTCGCCGTCACCGCGCAGGCGGTCGCCGCCCCGCCGAAGCCGGTGTGGCCCGTGCCGGGGACGGACACCCCCGCCGTCAAGGCGGCGGGAGCGCCGGGGACGGTCGAGCTGCTGGACCGGGCCGCGGCGCAGCGGGCCGGGGTCAACGGGGTCGTGTTCCGGGTGACGAAAACCGGCGGGCCCGTCACCGTCGACCTCGACTACTCCGGTTTCCGGCACGCCTTCGGCGGTGACTACGCCGCCCGGCTCCGGGTGATCGACCTGAAGACCCGCAAGGCCGTCCCGGCGAAGAACGACGTCGCCAACGGCAGGATCCGGGTCGCCGTCGACCCGCCGCGGGCGAGGACCGCGGCCCGCGGCGTCCCCGAGACCGGGTCCTACGCCCTGACGTCCGCCGCCTCCGGCTCGGCGGGCAGCTTCTCCCCGACCTCACTGGCGCCCTCCGCGACCTGGGCGGTCGGCATCCAGTCCGGTGACTTCTCCTGGAACTATCCGATCGCGGTGCCGCCCGTCCCGGGCATCGCCCCTTCCGTCGCGCTGTCGTACAGCACCGGTGCCGTCGACGGCCGCGTCGCCGCCACCAACAACCAGTCCTCGTGGATCGGTGAGGGCTTCGGCTACGAGCCCGGCTTCATCGAGCGGACCTACAAGCCCTGCTCGGAGGACGGCCAACCCGGCAAGGGCGACCTCTGCTGGGACCGGCACGCGGCCCACATCGCCCTGCCGGGGCTGACCGGCGAACTCGTCCGGGACGCCGCCGGAAGCGGCTGGCGGGTCGCCGACGACGAAGGCTGGCGGGTGGAGCTCCTCACCGGCGCCGCCAACGGCGACAACGACGGCGAACACTGGGTGGTGACCGGCCCCGACGGGACCCGGTACACCTTCGGCAGCACCGAGACCGCGAAGTCCGCCTGGACCGTGCCGGTGTTCGGCAACGACACGGGCGAGCCCTGCAACGGGCCCTCGTTCGCGACCTCCTGGTGCCGCCAGGCGTACCGCTGGACCCTGGAGACCGTCACCGGCGTCCACGGCGACCAGATCTCCTACTTCTACGAGACCGAGACCAACCACTACGGCCGGAACGCCACCCCGAGCGCCGCCACGGAGTACGTCCGCGGCGGACGCCTGGCGAGGATCGAATACGGCGGCCGGGCCGACGGCACCGTCCAGCCCACCGCCCAGGTGCTGTTCACCGCCGCGCCCCGCTGCATCCCCGGCACCCTCTGCGATCCGTCCGCCCCCGCGAGCTGGCCCGACACCCCCTGGGACCTGAGCTGCTCCGGCGGCTCCTGCCCGGCGGCCGGGCCCACCTTCTGGGGCACCCAGCGGCTCGCGAAGATCACCACCCGGGTGCGCGGCGCCACCGGGTTCACCGATGTCGACTCCTGGACCCTGGACCACGTCTTCCCCGCCACCGGCGACGGCACCAGCTCCACGCTCTGGCTGAACTCCGTCCGGCGCACCGGGCACGCCGGCGGCTCCACCGCCGCACTGCCGCCGGTGCGGTTCGACGGCATCCGGATGGCGAACCGGCTGGACGCCGGCGACGGGAGCCCGCCGATGAACAAGTGGCGGATCCGGGACGTCCACAACGAGACCGGCGGAGTGACCCGGGTCTCCTACGCCGTCGACCTGTGCAACGCGACCGCGCTGCCCCGCCAGGACCTCAACCCCAAACGGTGCTTCCCCAGCAACTGGCTGCCCGCGGCGAGCGGCGCGCCCCTGCTGCACTGGTTCACCAAATACGTCGTCACCCAGGTCGACGAGATCGACCTGGTCGGCGGCGCGCCCGCCAGGACCACCCACTACGAGTACACCGAGGACGATCCGGCCTGGCGGCACGACAGCGCCGAACTGGTCCCCGCCCGCTTCAAGACCTGGGGCTCCTGGCGCGGCTTCCAGCGCGTCAAGGTCCGCACCGGTGAGCCGGGCGGCGCCCGGACCCTGACCGAGCACGTCTTCTCCCGCGGCATGCACGGCGACCCGCTCGTCGACGGCACCCGCCGGACGGTGAAGTTCACCGTGATGGGCAGGGAGTACGAGGACAAACCGGGGCTCGCCGGATTCGCCCGCGAGACCATCACCCGCGACCCGGTGTCCGGTGCGGAGATCACCGCCGAATTCCACGAGCCCTGGCTGTCGGACCCGACCGCGGTACGCCCGCGGGAGAGCGGACCGCTGGAGGCCCGCATCCTCAAGGTGAACACCGTGCAGACCCGGACCGCCCTGCCCGGCGGCACCACGCGGACCGTCGAGACCCGCACCGAGTACGACGGCTACGGCAGCCCGGTGAAGGTCCACGACAAGGGCGACACCGCGGTGCCCGGTGACGACGTCTGCACCACCACCACCTATGTCCGCAACACCACGGCCTGGGTCCTCGACCGGCCGAGCCGGGTGGTGACCGCGGCCGCCGCCTGCCCGGCGACCGGCGGCCAGGACCCCGTACCGGCCGATGTGCTGACCGACGAGCGCACCTACTACGACGGCGCCACCGCCTTCGGCACCCCGCCCGTCAAGGGCGATGCGACCAAGGTCGAGGAACTCGCCTCCTGGAACGGCACCCAGCCGGTCTACGCGGTCAAGGAGCGCGCCGAGCACGACCGGCACGGCCGGATCACCGGGGCCTGGGACGCCCTCGATGCCAAGACCACCACCGCCTACGAACCGGCCGTCGGCGGGCCCCTCGCCAGGACCACGGTGACCAATCCGCTCGGCCATGCCACCGTCTCCGAGACCGAGCCCGCCCGCGGGCTCGTCACCGCGGACACCGACCCCGACAACCGCCGCAGCACCCGCACCTACGACGCCCTCGGCCGGTTCACCGCGGGCTGGCAGCCGGGCCGCCCCGCCACCTCCCCGCCGTCCGTGCGCTACGAGTACACGACCGCACCCGGCGCGCCCACCACCGTCACCACCCGCAAACTCCTGGGCGGCGGCGACTACATCGTCGGCCACACCCTCTACGACGGCCTGCTGCGGCAGCGCCAGACACAGGAACCGTCCCCGAACGGCGGCCGGACCGTCACCGACACCACCTACGACGCGGCCGGACGGATCACCGCCACCAACAGCGCCTACCACAACACCGGTGTGCCCTCGACGACGCTCCTGCTGACGGCGGCGGCGACCGTGCCCTCCCGGACGCAGTACACCTACGACGGCGCCGGACGCACCACGGCGGAGATCCTGCACTCCTTCGGCGCCGAACGGCACCGGACGACCTGGGCCTACCAGGGCGACCGGGTCCACGAGGACCCGCCCGCGGGCGGCACCCCGACCACCCGGATCACCGATGTCCGCGGACGGCTGCTGGAGCTGCGCCAGTACACCGGCGACGCCCCGGCGGGCGCCCACCTCACCACCGCCTACGGCTACACCAAGGCCGGGAAGCGGGCCTCGGTGACCGACCCTGCGGGCAACACCTGGCAGTTCACCTACGACGTCAGGGGCCGTCAGATCACGGCCGCGGACCCCGACAAGGGCACCGCGACCATGACGTACGACAACAAGGGCCGGCTGACGAGCGTCACCGACGCCCGCGGCACCACCCTGGCCCACTCCTACGACGCCCTCGACCGGCGCACCGGCCTCTTCCAGGGTTCGACGGCCGGTACGAAGCTCGCCGAGTGGACCTTCGACACCGCGCCCCGCGGCACCGGCCGCCAGGCGGCCGCGATCCGCTGGTCCGGCGGCGCGGCCTACCGCAGCGAGGTCACCGGCTACAACGACGTCGGCCTGCCGACGGGAACCGCCGTCACCGTCCCCGCGAACGAGGGCGCGCTCGCCGGACGGTACGAGACCACCGCCGGATACAACCAGGCCGGTCAGCTGTCGAGCCGTACCCTGCCCGCCGCGGGCGGACTGCCCGCCGAAACCCTGCTGACCGGCTACACCCCGACCGGACTGACCGACACCGTCTACTCCGACGCCGCGGCCTATGTCACCGGCACCACCTACCACGACACCGGCCGGGTACGGGAACGCTATCTCGGCGGCCGGGTGCTGCGGACGTACGCGTACGATCCGGCGACCCGGCTCGTCAACGGGCTCAGGACCGAACTGGACACCGGTGCCACCGCGATGGACACCACCCTCACCCACGACGCGGCGGGCAACATCACCGCCACCGCCGACGCGGCCTCCGGGGACCGGCAGTGCTTCCGCCAGGACTCCCTCGGACGGCTCACGGAGGCCTGGACGAGCACCGCGGCCTGCGCCGCGGGACCGAGCACCGCAGTGCTCGGCGGGCCCGCCCCGTACTGGCACGTCTACGGCTACGACACCGCGGGCAACCGCACCCGGGAAACCCACCGGACCGCGGCGGGCGACACCGTCCGCGACTACACCTACCCGGCGGCCGGGACCGCGGGCGCCCACCGGCTCCGGTCGGTGACCGGCGGCGGCACCACCGGCCCGTACGGCTACGACGCCGCGGGCAACACCACCAGCCGGCCCGGGCAGACCCTGACCTGGAACCCGGAGGGACGCCTCGCCCAGGTCGCCGCGGGCACGGTGACCACCGGCTTCGAGTACGACGCCGACGGAAACCGGCTGCTCCGCCGCGACCCGGGCAGCACCACGCTCTACCTCGGCGACACCGAGCTGAAGCTCACCACGGCCACCGGCGCCGTCACCGGCACCCGCTACTACACGGTCGACGGCGACGACGTCGCGGTACGCACCCCGGCCGGCCTCTCCTGGCTGACGGAGGACCACGCCGGCACCGCCGACGCCTCCATCGACGCCACCGACCTCACCACCACCGTCCGGCGCCATCTGCCCTACGGCGGACCGCGCGGCACCCAGGCCCCCAACTGGCCCGGCGAGCGGGGCTTCGTCGGCGGTACCAAGGACGCCACGACCGGGCTGACCCATCTGGGGGCGCGCGAGTACGACCCGGAGACCGGGGCGTTCCTTTCGGCCGACCCGATCCTCAACGCCGAGGACCCGCAGCAGCTCCACGGCTACGCCTACGCGGGCAACTCCCCGGTCAGCAAGTCCGACCCGACCGGTCTGACCGCCCAGCCGGTGACCGGTGCCGCCGGGACCGAGACCCCCTGGGACAGCTCGGTCACCGGATTCCGCACCGGCGGCGACCGCGGATTCGGCAGCCTGTACGCCACCCACGGCGCCGCGGCGGCCTCCGGCGCGGAGAGCGGCGGCGACGCGGACCGCGCGGACGCCGTGCTGTCCTTCGCGGACGACATCGAGAGCGGCCGCGGCGGCTGGGACCCGAAGGTGCCCAACGGATACACCAACCCGCCGGGCAGCCAGGCCCCGGGGACGGCACCGGGCACGCCGCCGGACGGCGGCCGGGGCACCGGCTCCTCCCTCGACGGTATCCGCGGCGGCGGGGCCGGGGTGCTGCCCGCCAACCCGGGCGGGCTCTACGAAGCGGGCGACCCCGACGACTTCTTCCCCTACGGCTACGCCCACGACCTGGCGGTCTACGAGCCGCCGAAGAAGACGCCCACCTGTTCCAAGGGCAAGGGCAAGAAGGGCTGCGGCGGCGGGACCACCAAGACGGGCGTCACGCGCCCGGTCAAGGAACCCACGGTCAAGCAGCTGCTCGGTGCCATCGCCGCCATGTTCGACCAGGTGATCAGGATCCTCAAGGGCGACAAGAAGGGACGGAACGAAGGCAAGGGCGACCGGACGAGGAAGCCCGACAACAGCAAGAAGTCCACCGGCGGCAAGAAGGCTGGCAGCGGCAAGAACAAGAAGAAGTAGGGGGAGGCGGCCGGGATGACGTTCTCAGACACCGCCGTGCGATTCCGTGTGGGCACCGTCGTCTCGGTCGCCGCCCTGCTCGCCGGCCTGCTCACCGCGGCCGGGCCGGCCGCCGCCCGGGAGGCCGGAGCCGCCGTCCGGCCCCCGGCCGCCGCGGCCCCGCAGAGCACGAAGACCGGACCCGCGGCCCCGCAGAGCGCGAAAGCCGGACCCGCGGCCCCCGCGAAGGCGAGGACCGCGGTCGAGAAGTCCGCCGGGGAACGGGCCCGGCGGAGCGGGAAACCCGTCGAGATCACCGAGCTGCGGACGCCGGAGAGCACGGTGTTCGCCAAGCCGGACGGTACGTTCCGCGCCACCGTCCACCGGCAGCCCGTCCGGGTCCGCACCGGCGAGGGCTGGGTGCCGGTCGACGCCACGCTCACCGTACGGCCCGACGGGACCGTCGGCCCGAAGGCCACCGTCGTCCCCGTCGCCTTCTCCGGCGGCGGCGACCGGGCCGCGCCCCTGGTCCGGGTCCGGCAGAAGGACGGCGAGTTCGGACTGGACTGGCCCGGGAAACTGCCCGTGCCCGTCCTGGAGGGCGATACCGCCGTCTACCGGTCCGTACTGCCCGGGGTGGACATCCGGCTGACCGCCGAGGCGAGCGGCTACACCCCGGCCCTGGTCGTCCACTCCGCGGCGGCCGCCCGGGACCCCCGGGTGCGCGCCCTCCGCTTCGGGTTGCACCGCAAGGGGACAGCCGCCGCGACCCCGCCCAGCACCACGGCCACCGCCGTACCCCTGGACCGCGGAGCGGCGGACCCGGCACGGGACGGCACGGCACGCAAAGCCGGACGGCAGCCCGCGGCAAAGGCGGCGGGACGGCTCCCCGTCACCCCGGTGCCCTGGCAGGTGTCCCGGACAGCGGTCCGGGTCGGCACCGGCGCCCTGGCCGGAGCGGTGCCCTCCACCGCGTACCCCCTGATGGTCGAAGGACCGGTCGAGCGGACCAAGCGGCTGCACTGGATGCTGCTCTCCCACAACACCCGCACCGGTGTGAAGGCGACCTACTGGGACTCCACCCACATCGGACAGGTGGGCCGGATCCTGAACGACGATCTGCGCTGGCGCTCCTACTACGAGATGGACACCACGGTCTTCGGCGGCAAGCGGATCATCACCGCCAAGTTCGCCGTCTTCCAGTACTGGGCGGAGTCGTGCACGCCCAAGCCGGTGGAGCTGTGGCACATCGACCGGATCACCTCCGCCACCACCTGGGACGCGACGGTCTTCCACCGGAAGCTCGGACAGTCGTCGCTGGGGCACGGCCACGACGAACAGCGGTGCGGGGGAGCGCCCATCGGCTTCGACGTCAAGGACCTGATGATGGAGGCCGCCGACCGGCGGTGGCCCACCACTTCCTTCGCCCTGCGGGCCCAGGAGAACCCGGACTCCTACGCCGCCCGCAAGTTCATGGACCGCTGGGCGCCCAACCACGCTCCACCGGTGATGGCACTCATCGTCGACTACAACACGGTCCCCGACCGGGCCGCCGATCTGACCGTCGGAGGCAAGAGCTGCGCGGCGGGCGAACCCGTGATCGGCCAGACCACACCGAAACTGACGGCCACCGTCACGGACCCCGACACGGTGCGGCACAACATCGAACCTTTCGCGGTGTTCCGCTGGTGGGAGGGGGCCGGGGCACCGTCCGGACAGGTCTTCCGGGCGGACCCGACCGAGCGGAAGAAGGGATCGGCGGAGCTGGACCTGAAGGCGCATCAAGCCCTCCAGGACGGTGTCACCTACACCTTCGGGGTCACCGTGGACGACAGGGTGGACGCCAGCGACGGCCGGCCGTGGTGCACCTTCACCGTCGACCTCACCCCGCCGACCACCCCACCGCTGATCACCTCGGTGGACTTCCCCGCGGCGCCCGCGGCCGGACCGCCCCTGTACACCGCGGGCAGGTTCACCGTCGACGCCCGGGGCGACTGGGACACCAGCGGATTCCGGTACGGATTCGGGATGGACGCGCAGTCGATCAGCACCGAACTGTCGGTCGGCACCGATGTCCCCGGGGGCACGGCGGTGATCAGCCATACCGCGGACCAGAAGACCGGAGCCTTCTCCACCAGCCTGCCGATGCTGCTGAAGGTGGTGCCGGTGGACCGGGCAGGGAACAAGGCGGAAGCCGAGGCCGTCTACGCCTTCAGAATCTCCGACCTCATCAAGCCGAACACGGCCTACGGTCTGTGGAGCGGCCGCTTCACCGGCGGCGGGGAGCTCGCCGACGGCCCCCTGGGCGGAAAGAACCAGCCCCGGTTCGACGCCGCGGTCTCCGGCTCCGTCACCCCCACCGCCGACCGTGCGGGCAACAACCCCGGCGCCGCCCGGTTCGACGGGGCGACGGGACACGCGGTGACCGCCGCCCCCGTACTCCAGAAGACGGCGCAGAACACCTTCGGCAGCTTCACCGCCATGGGCTGGGTGAAGCTCGACCGTACGCACACCGCCGCCACCGTCCTCAGCCAGGACGGCACCGACCAGAGCGGCTTCGCCCTCCGCTACCACCCGGCGCCGCGCTCCTGGGAGTTCGCGATGCCCCGCGGCGAGACGGGCACCGTGCAGGGCACCGCGACGGCCCGGTCGATCGCCTACCCCCAGACCGGGGTCTGGACCCATGTCGCCGGGGTGTACGACCACACCGCCGGGCGGCTGAGGCTGTACGTCAACGGACAGCAGGCGGCCGAGACCGCCCACACCAGCACCTGGTACGCGGCCGGGCCGACCGTCCTCGGCCGGGCCAGGTCCGGTGGGCTGCCGCGGGAGTTCTGGCCCGGCGATCTCAACGACCTCCAGCTCTACCCCTGGGCGGCCTCCGGCTTCGAGGTCCGGCACCGGATGAACGTCCGGACCGCCCACGGGCCCGAGGCGCGGTGGTCGTTCGACGAGGGACTCGGCCGCACCAGCGCCGATCTCTCGGACCAGGGGCACACGATCTCCCTCCGCGACGGCACCACCTGGGCGAGTCCGGGCCGCTCCGGCTCGGGCCGCGCGCTGCGGCTGGACGGACGCCAGGCCCACGCCTACACCGCGAGCCCCGTGGCGCAGCGCAGCCCGCAGAACACCCTCGGCAGCTTCACCGCCGCCGCCTGGGTCCGGCTGAACGGTCCGGCCGCCCCCGCGGCGGCGGTCAGCCAGGACGGCCGCCACGACAGCGGTTTCGTCCTCGGCTACTCGGCGGCGGCCCAACGCTGGACCTTCGGAATGAACCCGGCGGACGCACCCGAAGACACACCCGGCGTGTACGCGACGTCCTCAGCCGTGTCCCAGACCGGCGTCTGGACCCATCTGGCCGGGGTGTACGACCACGGCGCCGGGACGATGACGCTCTACGTCAACGGCAGACCCTCCGGAACCGCGGCGCACCGCTCCGGCTGGTATCCGGACGGAGCGCTCCAGGTCGGGCGGGCGAAGACCAACGGAACGCCGGACGCCTACTGGCCGGGGGTCGTCGACGACGTCGGGATCAAGGGCGAGGCACTGTCCGCGGCCGGGGTGAAGACGCTGGCGGGCGCACCGGAGTTCGCCCCCGGGGCCCGCTGGACCCTGGACGACACCCCCGCCGACGCGAAGGGGAACGGCCATACCCTCGCGCTGGGCAGCGGCACCAACTGGACCAGTGGAAAAAGCGCCGGCGGTCTCGCCTTCGACGGGCTGGAAGGCCATGCCTACACGGCGGGCCCGGTGGTCCGCCCCGACGCCGGGTTCACCGTCGCCGCCTGGGTGAAGCTCGACGTCATCGGCCGTACGCAGACCATCGTCAGCCAGGACGGCACCGACCGCTCCGGGTTCCGGCTGTCCTATGAACACGATCCGGCCGGTCCGGGGGCCTGGACCTTCGGTATCACCGGCAATGCGCACACCGGCGGCACGGTGCCCGACAAGGTCCTCAAGGCGACCACCGTCCCGAGAACGGGCACCTGGGTTCATCTCGCGGGCGTCTACCGGACGCCCAACCCCAGGGAGGACGAGCAGACGGGGGAGATGAAGCTGTACGTCGACGGGCGGCTCCAGGCTTCCGGCCCGTACACCAGCGTCGCGGTCGCCGGCGGAGTGCTGGCCGTCGGACGCGGTCAGCGGGGCGGCGGGGCGGTGGACGCACTGGCCGGCACCGTCGACACCGTCGAGGTCCGCCCCGACTCCGTGGAGGCCGATGCCCTCAGGGAGATGGGGGACCTCGAAGTCCGGGCCTTCATCAACAGCCAGACCACGCCGATCCCCGACCTGGGCGTGGTGGACAGCTCCCTGCCGGTTGCCAACCTGACCTCCGACGCGGTCGAGCGGCTGAAGGTCGACGTCGACATCGAGCACACCTACCAGGGCGATCTGAAGCTGGAACTGCTCGCCCCGGACGGCACCGTCTATCTGCTGGAGGACCTGCGGGGCAGCGGCGACGTGGACAGGACGACGAGGAGCTACGACCTCAACGCCGCCGCGGAGACCGCCAACGGCAGCTGGACCCTGCGGATCCACGACACCGTCATCGGTGACACCGGGATGCTGAAGAGCTGGGGCATCTCGGCTCCGTACCACGAGAAACCGCCCCCGGGCGTGCCCTGGGTCCCCCGCAACGGCTCCGCCTTCCAGGTCGGCGCAAACACCACCACCTCACGGTCGGTGACCGTCACCGGGCTGGTGGGCAAGGCCCCCAAGAACCTGACGCTCACGCTCAACCCGGAGCACGCCTACGCCGGTCCCGGCATCAGGATGGTCCTGGTCGAACCCGCCCCGGCCGGGGGCGGACAGCCGAAGGAGCACACGCTCTACGACGGTTCCCGCCCGCCCGCCACCGGTCCCGACGCCTGCACTTCCTACCAGCCGGATCCGTACATCCTGAAGAAGAGTTACGTCGTGGACGCCTCCGGGGCACCGGCGAACGGCGACTGGACCCTGAAGTTCATCAACTCCTACTCCGGTTCGGGCCCGAACATCCTGGGCTGGAGCCTGTTCTCACCGATCAGCCAGGCCGAGCCGACCAGAGCCCCCGACACCAAATTCGCCAACCCCGACAACAAGCCCATCACCAGCTGGGAGACCAACAGCTACGTCTACCCCTGCGGGCTGCCCGGCACCGACGCCCAGGACCTGCGGGTCACCGTCGATATCCGGCACCCCAGCCGGGGCGATCTGAAGCTGGAACTCAGCGGGGCGTCACGGACCCTCCTCCTGGAGGACGTCCCCGACTACGACACGGGGGACGACGTCCGCAAGACGTACACCCTCCACGGGGTCGCGGTCCCGCCCGACACCGACTGGACGCTGGTGGTCACCGACAGCAGGACCCCGTACGCGGGGGAGATCAACGAGTGGAGCGTGCAGGTGCTGCCCAGCACCCCGGCCGTCTTCAAGGACGGCTGGAAGGGCGAGAACCTCACCGACGTCCCCATCGCGGACGACGCCTGGAGCGAATCACCGATCACCGTGGAGACCGTGCCCGACAAGGGCACCCAGGCACCGAAGGCCTGGCAGGTGGCGGTCGCCCTCAAGCACACCCACCGCGGCGATCTCGCGCTCTATCTGGAGGCCCCGGACGGCGAGGCCTACCTCCTGGAGAACCTCACCAGAGGCGGTGGCGACGCCGACGACCTCACCAAGACGTACACCGTCAACGCCTCGTCGAAGAAGGCCGAGGGGGTGTGGAAGCTCCGCGTCCTGGACGCGGTCTGGGGCGACACCGGCATCATCGACTCCTGGAGCCTGACCCCGGCCTCCTTCGCCACCGCCCTGACCACCACCCCGGTGAAGTTCGCCGATCTGGCGACCGCCGAGAGCCCCCTGACCATCGCCGACGAACGGGGCAACGCGCCCAACGGGATGCAGGTCCAGGCCTCCATCGCCCACACCCGGCCCGACCAGCTCGTGATCACCCTGCTGGCACCGGACGGCTCCGCCTATGTCCTGCACGACAAGAAACCCGTCATGGGACCGGTGTTCGCGGTCGATGCCTCCACCGAGGCGCTCAAGGGGACCTGGAAGCTGAAGGTCCAGGACACGATCGCCGGGGAGGCCGGGTCCATCGAGTCCTGGGGCTTCGTCATGGCACCGCAGGTGGCCTGGGCGGAGCGGACCGGACCCGGGTTCGCGGTGCCCGACTCCGGTACGTACACCGGCACCGGATACAAGTACGTCAACGGGATCGCCGGGAACGCCCCGGCGGACCTGCGGATCTCCGTCTCGACGACGGCGAACCCGGGCTACCTGGACCTGGTGCTGGTCTCGCCCGACGGGACCCGCTTCCCGCTGCACAAGAAGGAAGGGACCTTCCCCGCGTACTGGACGGTCAACGCCTCCGGGGAGCGGGCCAACGGCTCCTGGGCACTGGAGGTGGCCCGGCCCGACTGGTGCTGCTCCTCGACCCGGATCGACTCCTGGAGCCTGTGGTCACCGGTGAACCGGACGGCGAACACGCCGGGACCGGTCGACAAGTTCGCCAACGGGACGGACAGCGCGATCCCCGACAGTTCCTGGAGCCCTGCGACCAGCACGGTCCATGCGGCCGGTATCCCCGGGAACGGGGCCCTCGACCTGAAGGTCACCGTCGACATCCGGCACCCCCGCCGCGGCGATCTCCAGCTGGTGCTGGAGGGCGACACCACGTACCCGCTGGAGGACGTCCCCGACACCGACACCGGCGCCGACGTCTTCAAGACGTACGAGCTGCGCGGGGTGGCCGACCGCGCCAACCAGAGCTGGACCCTCAGGGTCACCGACACCCTCACCGGAAACGCCGGAACCATCGACGGCTGGGCCCTGCAGATCCTTCCCAGCCCCCAGGCCACGGTGCCCGCGGGCTGGCGTGCCGAGAACCTCACCGATGTCTCCGTCCCCGACGACGGCACCGCCGAATCCCCGGTCACCGTCGCCGGGCTGGCCGGGGTGGCCCCGAAGGACTGGGAGGTGTCCGTCGCCCTCCGACACACCTACCGCGGCGACCTGCTGCTCCATCTCGTCGCCCCCGACGGCACCGCCTACCTCCTGGAGGACCTGGCCCCCGGCGGCGATACGGACGATCTGACCAAGTCCTATGTCGTCAACGGGTCGTCGGAGTGGGCCGACGGGGTGTGGAAGCTCAGGGTCCGGGACCGGGTCTGGGGCGATACCGGCCATATCGACGCCTGGAGCCTGTCCGCGTCCCCGACGGGCACGCCGGTGCCCGCGGTCGCCTGGCCGGAGCAGAACGGCTCCGCGTTCACCCTGCCTATCAGCAGCCCGAGTGTCGCCTCCTCGTACAAGACGGTCACCGGCATCGCCGGGAACGCCCCCGCGGAGCTGCGAGTCTCGGTGTCGACGACAGCGAGTCCGGGGGACCTGGAACTGGAACTGGTGGCTCCGGACGGCACCCGCTACCCCCTGCACAAATGGGGGGCGACCATCCCCCCGTACTGGACCGTGGATACCTCGTCCGAGACCGCGAACGGGCAATGGGAGTTGTGGGGCAAGGGACATGCGTCCTGCTGTGCGGCGTTGACGATCGACTCATGGCGGCTGTGGTCGCCCGTCGACCGGGCACCGAGCGCCGCCGGGCCGGTGACCAAGTTCGCCAACAGCACCGACCAGGCCATCACCGACGGGGACGGATCCGGCAACTGGATACGGGCCCAGGTCACCGGGATCACCGGAAACGCCCCGGCCGATCTGCGGGTCGCCGTCGACATCGTCCATCCCCGCCGCGGAGACCTCGTCCTCACCCTGCAGGCCCCCGACGGCACGTCCTACCCCCTGGAGGACTTCCCCGACACCGACACCACCGCCGATGTGTTCAAGACCTACATCGTCAACGCCTCCGCGGAAGTCGCCAACGGGTACTGGTACCTCGTCGTCCGGGACAACAAGACCGGCAGCACGGGCACGGTCGACGGCTGGAGCCTCAACATGGGCGGGCTGCGGACCGTGGTCCCCGGCACCCGGTTCGAGAACCCGGCCGACGTCGCGCTGGTCGACAACGGCACCGCCGAGTCGACCGTGTCCATCTCCTCCATCACCGGCCGGGCGCCCGCCGGGCTGAAGGTGCAGACGATCGTCCGCCATCCGCACCGCGGCGATCTGAAGCTGGAGCTGATCGCCCCGGACGGTACGCCCTATCTGCTGGAGAACCTGACCGGCTCCGGTGACGCCGACGACGTCGTGGACGAATACAGCGTCGACGCCTCCGAGGAACAGGCGGGCGGGACCTGGAGACTGCGGGTCGTCGACGGGGCGCTCGGGGACACCGGGCTGATCGACTCCTGGAGCCTGACGTTCCCCGCGCCGGTGAAGTACCACCGCAACGGCACGGTGACCGTCCCCGACGCGGGGGCGCCCGCGGTCAGCCAGATCCCGGTCCTGGACCGCCCCGGGAACGCGCCCGCCGATCTGCGGGTCGTCGTCGACGTGCGGCATCCGCGCCGGGGCGATCTGATCCTCCATCTGGTCGCCCCGGACGGGACGGCGTATCTGCTGGAGGACGTGCCCGACGCGGACACTGCCGCCGATGTCCGGCAGACGTACCGCGTCGACGCATCGGCCGAGGGGGCGTCCGGCAACTGGTCACTGCGGGCCCAGGACACCAGGACCGGCAGCAGCGGGAACGTCCAGGCGTGGAGCCTTCAGTTCGGAGGACCGTAGGCCGTTTCTGCGGAGACCGCGGCTCAGGGCCACTGAGGGGGAAGAGGGGTGTCGGCCGGGGGCCGGGTGAACCGGGGGCGCGCGTGGCGCGTGAACGGGGTGCCCGGGATTCCGGCCCGCCGCCGCACACCCCGTCGAGCGGGGGCAGGCGCTGTTCCGGGCGCCTGCCCCCGCTTCCGTACGCCCGGATCCCCATGGTTCCGGCACCGGGAGCGGGGTACTCACCGGCCCGCCTCCCCGAAGGAACCCACACCATGCCGATGCCCGCCCGCCGCCGGATCCTTCTCGCCGCCCACGCGGCCCTGCTCACCGCCGCCGTGACCGCCTGCGGCAGTACGAGCACGACGCCACCGGCCACCTCCGCCCCCGGGCCCGTCACCCGGCAGGCGCCCCCGGCCGCGGCGGCGGGATCCTCGCTGATCGCACGGCTCGGCGGTGGACAGGGGGCCGGAGCCGTCGCCCTGCTGCGGAGCGACGACGACCGGATCGTGTTCTCGCTCACCTGGAACGGATTCACCGCACCCCGGTCCGCCACCCTCCTCGGCAGCGACGCACGCCCCCTGGCCGAACTCTTCGGCGGACCGCTGCCCCAGGGCGCCCGGGCCGCCGCCGGGCGGGTGACGGTGACCGATCCGGCGCTCGCCGAGAAGCTGCGGGCCAGGCCCGGCGACTTCGCCGTCTCCGTCGCGGCCGACGGGCTGCCCGGCGGCACCCTCGCCGGGCCCGTCGCCGCCTCACCCACCCCCGTCGACCCGCTGGGCGTGATCCCGGGCGGCACCCTGCGCGCCCTCGCCGACGGACGCCAGGAGACGGCCGGCGGCGGACCGGCCGCGCGCGCCGACGACGACGCCAGGACCACCGTCTCCCTCAGCCCCGGCAACGGCACCCTCGGCTACGCCCTGGCCTGGGTCAACCTCGAACCACCGACGGCGGCCCACCTCCACCGGGGCGCACTCGGCCGCACCGGCCCGGTCGCCGTACCGCTGATCACCGCACCCCTGCCGCCGACGCTGATCGCCGTCTCGGGCACGGCCGAGGTCGAGGACACCGCTGTCCTGCGGGAACTGGCCGCGGCCCCGGGCGGCTTCTACGCCGATCTGCACACCCGGTCGTTCCCCGCGGGCGCGGTCCGCGGCCAGGTGTTCCGCTGACCGGACCCCGAAGCCGGGGAAAGGGGCGGGGCGGTTCCTGTGATGGGAACCGCCCCGCCCCTCGCCGTACCCCGGCCGCTACTTGGCCAGTGCGCCGTCCGCGCGGACCGCGAACCAGGTGCCGCCCACGCCCTGCCCCTTGGTCTCGCCCGGTGCCTTGTCACCGGTGAACCAGTACAGCGGCCAGCAGTCGACGGTGAGCTGCCGGGTGCCGTCGGGGCGCTTGTACTCGATGATCAGCTTCGGGTCGATGCCGGTGGCCTGCGCGACGGCGGCCTTGTCGAGCATCTTCGCGGGCCGCCAGGTGTCCAGGCACGGGCCGGTGCAGTTGGACTTCATCGGCCAGTCGGTGTCCTTGGTGAAGCGGTAGAGCGTCCGGCCCTTGCCGTCCCGGACGATCGGCCCCAGCTTCGCGTCCTTGCGGACCGAGAGCGGCGGCAGCGCCCCGGCCGCGTCACCCGTACCCGTACTCGTATCCGAGCCCGTGCCGGATCCGGCGGCGGCGCCCGCCTTGGCCTTGCTTCCGTCGGGGGCGGCCGCGAACCAGGTGCCGCCGACGCCCTGGCCGTTGGTCTGCCGCGGCGCGGTGTCCTTGGCGAACCGGTAGAGCGGCCACCCCTTGAGCGTGAGCTGCTGGGTGCCGTCGGCGCGGGTGACCTTGCCGAGCAGGGCCGCGTTCATCCCGTCGGCCGCCCTGGCATCCGCGGCGAGCACCGGCGGCCAGGCCTTCGCGCAGTCGCCTTCGCAGACCGACTTGGGCGGCGAGGCGGTGTCGCTGTCGAAGCGGTAGAGGGTGAAACCGGCGCTGTCGGTGACCACGGGGCCCAGCGGCCCGCTCGTCCAGATACTCAGCTTCCCCGCGGTGACGGGCCGTACCCCGGCGGCCTGGGCCGTACCACCGCCGGCCGGGGCCGCCGCCTGGGCGGCACCGGCCTTCTTCGCATCGCCGCCGTCCTTGGTCTCGCCGCCGCAGGCGGTCAGCAGGACGAGCGCGGCCGCGGCACCGGCCGCCGTCACCACGGTGCTCCGGAGATTGCGCATGATGGTCCCCTCGTTTCTTCGTCGGTTCTTCGCTGGTTCTTCGTCGTCCGGGCCGCCCCGGGGGCCGGGGAGGAGGCCGCCGGCCTCCGGGGCGGAGTCTGCCGAGCCGTCTCGGGACTCCCCGCGGTCCGCGTCCCTTCTGGCTTCCGGTGCGGACTCGCCATCAACACGGCCCGGGAATACGGGCGGTTCAGCCGGTCGAAGGGAAATGCAGATTTCTTTTCCGGTCCCTTCCGGAAGACTTCCCGGGGAAGGGAGGAGAGGGATTTCCGGTACGCCGGAAACGCCCTCGGCGAAACGAGCCGGGGCGTATTCCGGAAAAGGTCAGCCCCTAGATTCGGTCCGCCGCGGTCGGCTGCGGGGCCGGGACCGTCACCCGCAGGCCCAGCACCCCGAGGTCGACCGTGCCCTCGGGCTCCGCGTACCACCGCCAGTGCGCTCCCGGTACGTCTCCGGCCACCAGCGCCGTCCAGCCGCCGCGCGGCGACGCCAGTTCGGCCAGGGCCCGCGCCTCGTCGGCGTCCGGAGGGCGCAGCACCAGCAGAAAGCCCGCGACCGCGCCCCGGCCGCCCGGTGCGCGGACCAGACCCAGACCCAGGCCCTCCGCCGCCTCGAAGACGGCCTCGGGCGCCCGGTCCCGGACCTCGGCCAGCGACCGGATCCGCACCAGTCCGTGCAGCCCGGGCAGGGTGTCGGCACCGGGGTCGACGGCCACCACCACCGTGTTCTGCCAGGGGAGTTCCAGCAGCCCGTGGGCGAGCGCGGCGACCGTGTCCCGGGCCACCCGGAGATCGCCCCGCACACTCAGCGCGCCCCTGATACCGCCCAGGCCCACCATGATCTGGGCGCCGTGCTCGTCGACACCGACCCGGGCCAGATGGGGCAGCGCCGGTCCGGAGACCGCGTCACCGCCGGCCTTCGGCCTTCCGAGCGCCTCGGGGAGGCCGTCGCGCCGCCAGCTGTACGGGGTGACCTCGGTCCACGGCAGCGGCGCCCGGTCCGCGCCCGATACGGCCACCAGCAGCCCGTTGTCCTCCACCCGGACGGTGTGCACCTGCGGCGGGGCCGTGTCCCGGGCCAGTTCGTCCAGTGCCCCGCGGACCACGACCGGGGTACGGCTGTCGGCGGCGAGCCGCCGGGCCAGAGCCGTCCGGCGGCGGCGCCGCAGGGCGAGGGCGAGCGGGCGCGGCAGGCGGGGCCGCAGCATCCGGCCGGTCCGGCGCAGCCCGCGGCCCGCCGCCCGGAGCGCCCGGGCCAGTGCACGGCGGGCGATGATTCCCACGGTCAGCGCCGCGACCCCGGCGACCCCGCCGACGAGGAGCGGCAGGGGCACCCGGTCGCCGATGGACGCGAAGGGGTTGGCGGAGTTCGCGGCGCTCGTGGAGCGGGTGACGGCCGGTGCGGTCCCCGTGCCGGGCGGGGCGCCCGTCCCCGCCGGGGCGCCGTTCTCACCGGGCAGGGCGCCGAACTGCACGTCCTGGCCTTCGGCGTCGGCCGGCAGCCGCAGCGCGAAGCCGGGAACGACCTGTTCGGCGCCGAGGAAGAGCTGTCCGTCGGGCAGGGCGCGGCCCGTGTTGAGGACCAGGATCTCCTGGAACCGGTCGGGGTCGCCGAGGGTGCGCCCGGCGATACCGGCCAGGTCGTCCACCCGGCCGCCGTTCTCCTCCGGCGATTTGACCACGTAGTACTTGCTCAGTTCATTCGCCAGTTCAGTGGCCAGTTCAGTGGTCAGTTCTTTGGCCGGGGCGAGTCCGGGTGGCAGCGCGGGCGCGGCGGCGGGCGCCGGTCCGGGGGCTGCGAGCGGTGCGGCGGGTACGGCCGCCTGCGCGGGCGCGGGCAGCAGCAACAGCGCGCCGAAGGCCAGCACCGGCAGTGCCGCGCGCGCTCCACGGCGGCCGTTCGCCCGGAGCCGTACCGCCACGGCATGCGCAGCCGCAGCCGTAGTTGTAGGTGCGGCAGCCGCCGCTGTCCCGCCGCGCCCGTACCCGGGCGCTTCTCTGGGGTCGTCCCGCATCTTCCGTCTCCTCCTCCGCCGGTGGCCGTCGTGCTCGGGGGAGCACACGGGCTCCGCCGCGAACCGGTTCAACGGGCCGTTCCGGGCGGTGCTGAACCGGTCGCGGCGGCCCGTACGTGACTTGGCTCGGTGACCGGACCAGGAGGCCAGGAGGCGGGCAGATGCCGCGACGACACACCACGGGCTGGGAGGTCCTCGGCTTCGGCGAGGACCCGACGCCCGGGAACCCGGACGATATCCGCGTCCTCGCGGGGACCTACCGCGAACTGGGCGACCAGGCCGGGGAGGGCGTCGAACTGCTCCGCGGCGACGGGCGGATCCGCAACGGCAAGGGGCAGGCGATGGACGCCCTCCGGGAGCGGATCCGGGAGGTCCCCGGGATGCTGGAGCGCACCCGTGACTCCTTCCGGCGGGCCTCCGACGCCTACCGGGACTACGCCGGTGAGCTGGAACAGGCGCAGGGCATGCTCGACGAGGCGATCGACATCGGGCAGGCCAACGAGGCCCTGGCGAAGACCGAGGTGCCCGCGTCGGCCCCGGACGCCGCACCCGAACAGGTCGCCGCCGACGACGCCGAACGGGACCGGGTCGCGGGGGCCCGGGCCGAGCTGGACCGGGCCGTCGCCCTCGGGCGGCAGGCCGAGTCGCTGCGGTCCGGCGCCTCCGGCCGGGCCTCGGTCACCCTGCGGGACGCCGCCGACGACGCCATCGAGGAACGCGACCCCCTGAAGAAGATCGGGGACTTCCTCGCCGACAACCCGATCGTCGAGCTGATCGCCGGGATCGTCATCGGCATCATCTCGGTGTTCTTCCCCGTCATCGGGATACTCCTCGGTGCTGCGCTGCTCGCCTTCTCGGTGATCCGGATGGTCTCCCAGGGGAAGATCGACGTCGGTGAGCTGCTGATCAACATCCTGACCCTGGTGCCGGGCGGGGTGCTGCTCGGCGCCCTCGGCAAGATCGGGGCCTCGGTCGCCAAGGTGGCGAAACTGGCGCCGCTGCTGGCCAAGTTCGGCAAGGGGACGGGAACGATCTCGGCGGCCGTGACCAAGGCGCTCCAGGGGTCGACCGCCTTCCGGAAGTTCTTCGGCCCGCTCGGCAAGGGGATCGCCGGGCTGAAGACCAATCCGGCACTTGCCCTGGCCGGGAAGGTCGCGGTCGACGCCGGTACCGATTTCACTCTGGGACTGACCGCTTCGGCCATTACCGCGGGCGTCGAGAAGAAACCCCTGGACGTCAAGAACGCGGTCATCGGGGCGGCTATCGGGGCCGCGCTCGCCGGTGGTTTCGCCGCTTTCGGCGGTACGGCGCTGGCGAACAACGTCAAGAACGCCTTTACGGTGAAGGGGAAATTCAAAAGCAATATCGACAAGGCTTTCTCGAAGCAGAGCTTCGGCTTCGGGCCCGACGGGAAGTTCGCCTTCGGGAACCTGCTCTTCGTGGACGGGGTGGGATTCCCGCAGAAGACCGGATTCCACGGTCTCAAGGGCAAGACGTCGTCCAGCGCCGAGACCGGCGCGGTCTCCACCAAGATCACCACTCCGGAGGGGCTGGCGACGGAGACGAAGATCGACCCGGGTGCCCAGAAGCCGCCGCAGGACGGGGCCGCACCGCCGCCGGTCGTCACGGCGAAGACCACGACCCCGGACGGGTTCACCTCCGAGACCGGGGGCGGCATCAACACCATCACCTCGCCGGAGGGCGACACGGTGGTCTCCGACGGGACCACGACGACGGTGGAGACGCCCGTTCCGCAGGGCAAGAACCCGCTGACGACGACGTTGACGCCCGACGGCTTCACCACATCGGGGCCGTTCGGCGAGATCTCGAAGGGGCCGGACGGGACGACGATCGCGGGGCCCCGGCCGCCCGTACCCGAAGCCCAGGCCCCCGGCAACGGAAACGACGGCAACGCCAACGCACCCGGCAACGCCAACGCACCCGGCAACGCCGAAGGGATCGGGATCGGCAACAACCCGGTCAATGTCCCGGGCGCGGGCAACGCGGGCCCGGCGAACAACCCGGGCAACGCCGGTGACGGCGGCCAGCCGCCGCAGCCCCCGCCCCCGGCCCCTCCGAAGTTCGTCATCGACGCCGACGGCATCGGCACGCCCGGCGGTGGTCTGTCCGCCGGGGACAACGGCAGCTTCAACACCGTCACCACCGACACCGCCACCATCACCAACGAGAACAAGGTGATCGACGTCTTCGACCGGCCGGGCCCCGGCGACGGCGATCTGCCCGTGGTCTCCTTCACCCCCGGCACCGGCGCGATCACGGTCAACACCCCCGGCGACCACACCCTGACCACCACCCCCGGCAACCCGGGCCAAGTGACCGTCGACACCAACCAGGTGGACCTCGGAGCCAACGGCGGGATCACCTTCACCAACGGCGGCAACGGCCAGACCGTCACCCTTCCGCCGCCCGGTGCCACCGGCCCCGTGACCGTCCAGGACGGCCCCACGACCACGGCCATCGGCCTGGACGGCACTGCCACCGTCACCACCCCCGGCGGCCCCGCGACCTCCCTCGGGGCCAACGGATTCTCCACGAGCACCGGCGGCGCGAATCCGACCACCGTCGTCTTCGACGGCCCCTCCGGCACCCTCGGCGTCACCCCGGGCGGCGGTCCGAAGGTCACCGTGGACCCGGCGGGCGGTTTCGCCGTGGGCGGGGTGAACGGCACCGGCCCCGGCACCGGAACCTTCGGCGGGCCCGGCGGGAGCGTCGGCTTCGGGCCCGGCGGTCACACCCTCACCCCACCCGGTACGGACGGGGTCCCGTTCACGGTCGGGCCCGACGGCTCCTTCACCGGCGGCGGTATCCAGCAGGCCCCCAACGGCGCCGTCACCACCGGCGGAACGCCCTTCCCGACGAAGATCGCCCCGCCCGACGCGAACGGCCACACCGTCGTCACCTCCAACGGCCTCGACCTGACCGTCGGGGACGGCGGCGAGCTGACCGTGAAGGTCTACCAGCCGGGCGGCGAGATCACGGTGGAGCAGTACGGGGCCCAGCCCACCCTCACCCAGCCCGTGAACTTCGGCGACGCCGCCATCGGCGTCGACGCCACGGGCGGCCCGGTGATCACCGTCGACGCCGGGCAGGGCACCGTACTGACCGTGAACGGCGGTGTCTCCACCGTCGCTTCGGGCCCGTTCACCACCACCCACGGGCCCGGCGGCCTCAGCACCACCCTGCCGGGGATTCCCGGGACCGGGGGAGCGCCCGGCACACCGGGCGGGACGGTCTCCACCGGCCCGGCCGGCCCCACCACGATCACCCAGGGCCCCACCACAGTGACGACGAACCCCGTCACGGGCACCACCACCGTCAACAGCGGTACGGGCGGGCCGACCGTCACCGTCACCCCCGCCGACGCCGACGCGAACACCCCGCTCACCGTCACCACTTCGGACGGCACCGCCTCCACCCTCACCGACGGCGGGGCGCAGACCTCCTTCGACGGCGCACCGGTGGCCTCCGCGACCGTCGAGACCACCGCGGACGGCCCGGCCACCACCAGCGCGGCACCCGCGGGCGGCCACACCACCGTCACCCATGGCCCCGCCCACACCACCGCGGCCGACACCGACGGCGGGTTCACCGTCGACGACACCCAGGGCATCCAGTCCGGCGGGGCCACCATCGCCACCGGGACGGACGGCACCGGACTGCCCGCGGTCTCCGTCACCACGCCCGCCCCCGCGGGCGGAGCCGCGACCTCCACCGTCAACGGGAACGGCATCACCTCACCGGGCGCCACCGTCCAGACCCCCGCAGCGGGCGGTGTCGTCGTCACTCCGACGCCGGGCGGGGGCGCGGCACCGACCACGGTCGGCATCGCCCCGGACGGTGCGCTGCACATCCAGGGGCCCGGCGGCAGCACCGCCGATATCGCCCCGCTCGGCGACGCACCGGCCCAGGGCCCGAACCAGAACCCGGGCGGCGGGAACCCCGGCGGCGGGACCGTCCCCGGCGCCGCCAAGGTCACCAACGCCGACGGCGACACCATCGCCACCTCCGGCACCACCACCACCGTCGTCCAGAACGGTTTCACCACCACCTTCACCGGCGACGGGGCCAACGGCACCACGGTCACCACCGTCCACGACAAGAGCGGCACCGGGCATACGATCGCCGCCGACGGCGGACTCACCGTCCTGAACCCGCCCGGCCAGGCCACCATCACCGCGACCAGCACC
This sequence comes from Streptomyces tsukubensis, assembly GCF_003932715.1. Classification (NCBI taxonomy): domain Bacteria; kingdom Bacillati; phylum Actinomycetota; class Actinomycetes; order Kitasatosporales; family Streptomycetaceae; genus Streptomyces; species Streptomyces tsukubensis. The sequence goes on from NZ_CP020700.1 coordinate 6,230,250, forward strand.
GGCGGCACCGTCGTCACCCCGCCGAACACCGGCCCCTTCCTGGGCCATCCGGAGCTGGCGGGCGGCGGCAACACCCTCTCCAACGGGCAGAACGGGCAGCCGGGACCGACCGTCACCACCCCCGGCAGCGACCCGGTCGTGGACCCCGGCAGCACGGTCGTCCACCACCCCGGCCAGGTCAACGGCCTCGACGGTGTCGTCACCGTCACCCACGGCCCGGCCACCGGCTCCTTCGCCCCCGGCGGGCCGACCGAACTCAATCCCTCCGGAAACCAGGTGGGCGGGCAGACCATCGACACGGCGGGCAACCCGGTGGGCGACCAGCCCGGCCAGACGAAGATCAGCACCGTCACCGGCGACGGCCAGGGCCAGATCTCCGTACCCGCCTTCGACGGCGCGGGCACGCTCCAGCACGGCGGCTTCTTCGGCGGCCCGACCACCATCGACACCGGCACCACCACCATCACCAAGACCACCGACGGCAACGCCGAGAACGTCAGCACCCCGGGCCAGAAGTCCGGTGTGCTCGACGGACCCGCCAACCCCGTCGCTCCGGCCCCCAAGAACCCGCCCGTCTTCACCGTCGGCGGCACCGACACCAACGGCCCCGGCGTGGAAATGCCGCTCAAGGGCGGCGGAGCCACGGTCCACGGCGGCGACTTCGACGTGAAGGCGGTCGGCGGCGGCTCCTTCGAGGTCTCCGTCCCCGGCGCGACCGGCGGCGGAGCCCAGGACTCCGTCGTCGTCAACGCCGACGGCAGCCTCACCGGACCGGGCGTCGTCCAGCCCCCGGCCGCCCAAGGCGGACAGCTGCCACCGCCGACCATCACCCTCGGCAACGGCGCCGTGGTGACCGCGGGCACCCCGCCCACCTTCACCCCGCCGGCCAACGGCGGCACCACCACCCTCACCTTCAACACCAACAACGGCACCGCCACCACCCACGACCCCGCCACCGGGATCACCATCGTCCAGCAGCCCGGCGGCACGGCCGAGTTCCAGAACACCGCCGGAGGGCAGAACACCACGCTGACCCTCACCCCCGGCGGCGTCAGCGGCACGGTCACCACCACCGGCGGCAACCAGCCGGGCACGTACACCGTCGAAGCGGGCAGCAGCGGCGCCGCGCAGATCACGGACCCCGCGGGGCAGCCCGTCGCGCTCGACCCGGGCGGCTCCTTCCACGAGCAGCACTCGCCGTCCCACGACTACGACGCGCACGTCAACGCGCCCACGGCCACCACCGAGTACCACGAGTACGGGTACGAGGCCGCCACCAACGTCATCAAGGGCGTCCTCAGCAGCATCGTCAACGTCGCCCACCAGGTGAACAACCAGGGCGCCGACTTCGACACCGCCGTGCAGAACGCGGCCGTCGGACTCGGCAACGGCGTCCCCAACGCCCTCGCCAACAAGGCGCTGGAGAACAAGTACGGCTTCAAGACCGGCGGACTGGAGACCGCGCTGGCCGCCATCCCGACGAAGACCATCCACAGCCTCGACAACAACCAGGACACCGGCTACGTCAACCCCAAGCCCGATCCGGCCCTCACGTCCGGCGGCTGAGCAGCCCCCGCGGGACTGAACCGGACCGCCCGTCCGCACGTGTTCCCGGTACCCACCCGCCGTCCGGCCCGCCCGGGGCCGGACGGACGGCCCGGGCACCCACCACCCCACCCGATTCCGGAGGAACCCCATGGCCGACTACATCGTCAACGACGAGAAGCTCAACCAGACCGCAGCCAGCACCATGAACCAGTACGACACCGCCGTCGCCCAGCTCCAGGCCATCCAGACCGAGCTGAGGTCGCTCGCTGCCGACGGCTACAACACCCCCCACGCCAAATCGGACTTCATCCCGTTCGTCGAGGAGTTCTTCCGCGGCTACGACTCCGTGGTCCAGGGCCTGGTCGGCATCTCCAAGTACGTCAAGGCCGTCGGGGACGGCTTCTCCCAGCTCGACCGGGACCTCGGCGCCAGCCTCCGCGGCTGAGCCGCACCCCTGCCCCCGGGCCTGCGGCCCGCAGTCCCCCAGCCAGCGCGAGGAGGAGCACCATGCGGCTCACCGTCACCGTGGCCGACCCCGATCCCGCCCCCGACGTCGATACCGAGGGTCGCAGCGCGGATTTCCTGATCGACACCGATCCCCGGGTGCCCGCCGGTGATCTCGCGGCGGAGCTGTTCCGGCAGTTGCACGGCCGCCCCGCGGCCACCGCGCCGGTGCTCCATCTCGGCGCCGAGCCCGTACCCGCCGACCGGCCCGTCGGCGAGGCCGGACTGCTGCCCGGCGGGGTCCTCGGCCTCGGCGCCCCGCTGCCGCTGCCCGGCCGCGAACCGGACGGCACCGCCGAACTGCGGGCCGTCGGCGGCGCGGACGCCGGAGCGGTGTTCCGGCTGCCGCCGGGGGAGTACGCCGTCGGGGCGGACGTCTCGTGCACCGTACGGCTCACCGCCGACGGCCTGCCCGGAACGGCCGCCCGCCTGCGGATCGGCGCCGACGGCAGCGCCGAGGTCCGGTCCGTACCGGCCGGGGCGGAGCCCGTACCGTACGGAGCGGAGCCGGTGCCGTACGGAGCGGAGCCGGTGCCGTACGGGGACGGCGCCCGGTCCGAGCGGCACACCGTCCTGCTCGACGGCGAACCCGCCCCCGACTGGACCCCCTTCCCCGTCGGCGGCATCCTCACCGCAGGACCCGTCCTCCTCGAACGCACCGAACCCTCCCGCCCCGACGCCGCCCTCCAGCGCTCGGACGACGGCACCGGACTCGACTACAACCGCCCGCCCCGGCTCCTCCCGCCGCCCGTGCAGGACCGCTTCCGGATGCCCGGGCGCCCCGCGAAACCGCCCCGGAGCCCGCTCCAACTGGTGATGATCTTCGCCCCGCTGCTGATGGCCCTGGTCTTCGTCGTGGTCCTGGGCAACGCCCGGTTCCTGATCTTCGGACTGCTCTCCCCGGTGATCGCCCTCGCCTCCCAGCTCAGCAGCAAACGCCGGGGCAAGGAGAGCTACGAGGACCAGCTCAAGGAGTACGAGGCACGCCGCGCCCGGCTGGACCGCGACGTCGCCGCCGCCGTCACCGCCGAGGAACGCGCCCGCCGCGCCGCCTGCCCCGACCCCGCGGCCGTCACCCTGATCGCCACCGGCCCCCGCCAGCGGCTCTGGGAACGCCGCTGGCGGGACCGGGACTTCCTGCTGCTCCGGCTCGGGGTCGCGGACCGGCCCGCCCATCTGGAGCTGGAGGACCCCGACGAGGCGGAGCACCGGCGCAGGATCGTCCGGACCACCCACGCCGTCCCGGTCGCGGTGCCGCTGCGGACCGCGGGGGTCGCCGGAGTCGCCGGGGGAGCGGCCGCCGCCCCTCTCGTACGGTGGCTGATCGGCCAGGCCGCCGCCCTGCACAGCCCCTCCGATCTGCGGATCTGCGTACTCTCCGGCAACCGTGACCGGCTCGGGGACGCCGACCGCTGGTCCTGGCTGCACTGGCTGCCGCACGCCGCCCCCCTCGGCGACGGTCTGCTCGGCACGGCGGGGACGTCCGCCGAGTCCACCGGCCGCCGCATCGCCGAACTGGCCGTCCTCGTCGCCGCCCGCCAGGAGGCCGGAGACCGGGCGCCGCGCGGCGGGGCGGCCGGGGAGCCCGATGTCCTCGTCGTCCTCGACGGCGCCCGGCGCCTGCGGTCGCTGCCCGGGATGATCCCCCTGCTGCGGGAGGGCCCCGCGTTCGGCGTGTACTTCCTCTGCGTGGACGAAGAGGCCCGGCTGCTGCCCGAGGAGTGCCAGGCCGTCGCCGTGGCCGACGCGGGCGGCCCGGGGCGGCTCCGGGTGGAACAGGCCGACGCCGACCCCGTGGACGACGTCCTCATGGACGCGCCCGGCCCGGGCTGGATCAACGGGATCGCCCGCTCCCTCGCCCCCGTACGCGACGTCGGGGACGACACCGAGGAGAGCCTGCTGCCGGTCGCCGCCCGACTGCTCGACGTCCTGGGCCTGGAGCCGCCGACCGGCGACGCGATCGCCGCGGGCTGGACCGCCGGGGGCGGCCGGTCGACCCGCGCCGTCATCGGGGAGGGCGTCGACGGCCCCTTCGCGGTCGATCTGGCCGCCGACGGCCCGCACGCACTGATCGCGGGCACCACCGGCGCCGGGAAGTCCGAACTCCTCCAGAGCCTCGTGGCGTCGCTCGCCGTCGCCAACCGCCCCGACGAACTGAACTTCGTCCTCGTCGACTACAAGGGCGGCAGCGCCTTCGCCGAATGCGAGGACCTGCCGCACACCGTCGGCATGGTCACCGACCTGGACACCCACCTCGTGGAACGGGCCCTGGTGTCACTGGGCGCCGAACTGAAACGCCGCGAACGCATCCTCGCCGCCGCCGCGGCCAAGGACATCGACGACTATCTGGAGAAGCGCACCCGCACCCCGGGGCTCGGGCCGATGCCCCGGCTGGTGCTGGTCATCGACGAGTTCGCGTCGATGGTCCGCGAACTCCCCGACTTCGTCACCGGACTGGTCGGCATCGCCCAGCGCGGACGCTCCCTCGGCATCCACCTCGTCCTCGCCACCCAGCGGCCGTCCGGCGCCGTCACCTCCGACATCCGCGCCAACACCAATCTGCGGATCGCGCTGCGCACCACCGACACGGGCGAGAGCCGGGACATCATCGACGCCTCCGAAGCGGGACGGATCTCACCCCGCACCCCGGGCCGTGCCTACGCCCGCCTGGGCCACGCCGCCCTGCTGCCGTTCCAGACCGGCAGGATCGGCGGCCGCCGGATCCAACCGACCGCCGCGACCGCCGACGAGCCGGACCCGCCCCGGGTCACGGAAATGGCATGGGAGCTGCTCGGCGAGCCACCGGCCCCCGCCCCGGCGGGGGAGCGGACGGCAGTCGTCCAGTCCGTCACCGATCTCGCGGTCCTCGTCGAAGCGGTACGGGAGGCCGCGGCCCGGCTCGACCTGCCCGAGGCCCGCCGCCCCTGGCTGCCGCCGCTGCCGGAGCTGCTGACCCTCGACGAACTGCCCGGGCCCGGCGCCCCGGACGCCCGGGACGGGTCCCTCGCCCCCGTCCCGTACGGCCTCGTCGACCTGCCCGACGAGCAGGACCGCCGGCCGCTCCTCCTCGACCTCGACACCCTCGGCCACCTCCATCTCATCGGCTCGCCGCGCGGCGGCCGGTCCCAGCTGCTGCGCACCCTCGCCGCCGCCGTCGCCCGCGCCCACAGCAGCGCCGACGTCCATCTCTACGGACTCGACTGCGGCAACGGAGCCCTCGCCGCCCTGGCCGGGCTGCCGCACTGCGGAGCCGTCGTCGACCGCTCCCAGTCCGAACGGGTGGCCCGGCTGCTGACCCGGCTCGCCGAGGAGACCGCCCGCCGGCGCACCCTCCTCGGCCGTGCGGGCACCGCCGACCTCACCGAACTGCGCCGGAGCCTGCCGGACGCCGAACGGCCCCCGCACGTCCTGCTGCTGATCGACCGCTTCGAAACCTTCGAGAGGGACTTCGGCGCCTATGACCAGGGCGCCGTCCTGGACACCCTCCTCGCCCTGCTCAGGGAGGGCGCGAGCGCCGGAATCCATGTGGTGATCACCGGGGACCGGGTGCTGACGCAGAGCCGGTTCGCCGCCACCACCGAGGACAAGCTGGTGCTCCGCCTCAACGAGCGCAACGACTACGCGATGGCCGGGCTCAGCCCCCGTACCGTGCCCGCGACGATGCCGCCGGGCCGTGCGATCGACGTACGGACCGGCCGCAGCACCCACCTCGCGCTGATCGCCCCCGACCCCGCCGGAGCGGCTCAGGCGGAGGCGCTCGCCGCCCTCGCCGAGCGGGTACGGGACCGGGACACGGCCGTCCCCGCGGCCCGCCGCCCCTTCCGCGTCGACCTCCTCCCCTCCGAGCTGAGCTTCGACGACGCCTGGTCGCGGCGCCCCGCCGAAGCCTCCCCGCTCTGGGCGATGGCCGGAGTCGGCGGCGACGAACTGACCGCGATCGGCACCGACCTCTCCCGGGTGCCGTCGTTCCTGATCGCCGGACCGGCCCGGTCGGGCCGGAGCACGCTGCTGCTCACCATGGCCCGCTCCCTCCTCGCCCACGGCACCGGAATCGTCGTCGTCGCGCCCTTCGCCTCCCCGCTGCGTGCCCTCGCCGGACGGCCCGGCGTCGCCGCGGTGTTCACCGAGGCCGACCCTTCCGTCGCCGCGTTCCGGACCGCGCTCGGCCGGATCGACAGCCCCGCGGGCGCCGTCCTCGTCGACGACGCCGACATGCTCATCGGCGCCGAGATCGACGGCGATCTGTCGGCACTCGCCCGCGGCAGCGCCGGGGACGGCTGGGGACTGGTCGTCGCCGGGAACAACGAGGCCCTGTTCAGCGGAGTGCCCGGCTGGCACGCCCTCGTCCGCCGCAACCGCTGCGGCGCGCTCCTCGCCCCGCGCGCGCTGGGCGACGGCGAGATCCTCGGGCTGCGGGTGCCGCACGGGCTTCTGGGCGCCGACACCGAACCGGGCCGCGCCCATCTCCACCTCGGCGACGGCCGGTTCCGTACGGTACGGGTCCCCGCCCCGGCCCCCGACGGCGCCGCCGTACCGACGGGCTGACCCGCCCGCCCCGCACGACCGGGGCCCGGACCGCACCAGGGCGGTCCGGGCCCCGTACCCGTACCCTCAGCCGTCGTTGCCGTCGGCGTCGGCATACTCGAACGAGAACGTGGCCGTGACGGCGGAGAAGAGGTCGTACAGCGGGTCGGCGAGCGGCAGATTGGGGCTGTAGCCGGTGATCACCAGCACCCGGCGGGACCCCGGCACCGGAACGACGGTGTGCATCACCAGCATCCGGTACGACACCCCGTTCGCGGCATCGGCCTCCTCCACCCCGGTCAGCCGCCCCACCGGGCCGATGCCCGGCAGCTCGACGGTCGTGAACTGCCGTTCGCCCCGCCCCCCGCGGCGCCGCCCGGTCGCGGAGAAGTGACGGGCCAGCTCATGGGCGGTGAAGCTCTCACCCGGCGGCGGGGTCAGCCGGAAGATCATCATCCCGGCCAGCAGCAGCCCGTCCTCGAACATGCCGGTGATACCCGAGGCATAGACCGCCCCGTGCCGCCGGGCCGTCGCGAGGATCCGGCGGGCATTGCGGAACGTCGCGTTGATCAGCTCGCGCTCGGCCCGGTCCGGGGACTGCCGCAGCATCGCGGCGCGCACCGGGGCGAGCCCGTCCCCGTCCAGGTCGTACTGCGTCCAGGTCTCCGGAACGGCGATACCGAAGGAGTCCGGCTCCCGCAGCACCGCGGCCGTCCCGCTGCCGTTCCCGGTCATGCCCCCGCCCCCTGCGGTGCCGCCGGGGTGCCCTCGTCCTTCAGGGACGAGGCCATCTCCCGGTCGGCGTCCGCGAAACCCTTCACGACCATGTCGCAGCCCTCCTTCAGCCCCTTGCACTCCCGCTTGAGCTGGAACCGCCCGTCGTTCCACGCCTCGTCGAAATCGCGCCCGGCGGCGGCGAGCGGCGGCCCCACGGCGACCGCGTCAAAGCCCGCGGCCCGGGTGTCGATCAGCTCCATCACCCGCCCGATGAGCTGCCCCATCCGCTCCACCTCCGCTCCCGGCATATCTATTTCGGCCATCGTCGGACCGCCTTCCCCGGTATCCGGACCCGGCGGGAACTCCCCGCCGCTGCCGCGCACACGGACGGCGGAACGGAAAGGTTCAACGGCCGCTTGTTGAACCGTCGTTCAGAAGCTGGAACCCTGGCGGGGTGGGGATCCGACTCCGTTCCACCAGACTCTCGCCCGCGCGCCAGACGGTCGCCGCCGCGTTGCTCGTCGCCGTCGTCGTCACCGCGGTCGTCGCCAACCGCCCGGCCGGGGCCGGGGACGGGCCGCCCGGCGGCGCCTACGTCCCGTTCGCCGCCCTGCCCGCGGCCGCCCCCGAACCCCGCCCCGGGCCCGACGCCGCCACCGGCTCCTGGACCGTGGAGTGCGGCCGCAACGAACGCGGCCACTACAACACCGACAACGTGGTGACCTCCCCCGGTCTGGTCGGCGGCGCCCACCACACCCACGACCACGTCGGCAACACCACCACCAGCGCCCTCTCCACGGACGCAAGCCTCGCCGCCGCGCCCACCACCTGCACCGGCGGCGACCGCTCCGCCTACTTCTGGCCCGTGCTGCGCCGCCTCGACCGCAAGGGCGCCGACGCCGGTTCCCACGGCGGCGGACGCCACGGGAACACCGGCCGGATCCTGGTGCCCTCCGAGGTCCGTATCGCCTACCTCGGCAATCCGGCCGGACAGGTGCTCCCGTACCCCGCCGGACTGCGCATGATCACCGGGGATCCGGTGGCCGCCACCACCACCGACACGAACGTCCGCGCCCGCTGGGGCTGCTCCGTGGACCCCGGCCGCTCCACCACCCGCTACCCGCGCTGCCCCGAGGGCAGTGCCCTCACCCGTACCCTCTCCTTCCCGAGCTGCTGGAACGGGCTCCACCCCGACAGCGACAACCACCGCACACACATCGTCCACCCGGACCCGGCCGGGACCTGCCCGCCCGCCACCTTCCCGGTGCCACGGCTGCGGATCACCCTCTCCTACGAGCTCCCCGACGGAGTGCCGTTCGCCGTGGACTCCTTCCCCGAACAGCGGCGGGACCCCCGGACCGACCACGCCATGTACGTCGGAGCCCTCCCCGAACGAGCGCGTACGGAGATGGCCGACTGCCTCAACGAAGGCCGTCACTGCCGGGGTTGAACCGTCCGCCGCTCCCGGCCGTGTTCAGCGCAACGGACCGGCGGAGGACGGATGGACGGAGTGAGTGGATGGCCGCACTGTGGTCACGCGCCCGGCAGAGGTCGAGCGACGAAATACTGATCCGGGCGCTGTACGAGGAGCACGGCAGGGCGCTGCTCGCCTACGCTTCGCGGCTCACGGGCGACCGGGCGGCGGCGGAGGACGTGGTCCAGGAGACGCTGATCCGGGCCTGGAAGCACCACGAGTCGCTGACCAACGGCAAGGGCTCCGTCCGCGGCTGGCTGCTGACCGTGGCCCGCAATATCGTCACGGACCGCTGCCGCGCCCGCGCCGCCCGCCCCACCGAGGTCGCGGAATCCCCGGCGAACGGGCCGGTCGAGGGCGACCACGCGGAGGCCGTCGTCGACTCGATGGTGGTGCTGGAGGCACTCGACCGGCTGTCCCGGGACCATCGCGAGGTGCTGGTGGAGCTGTACTTCCAGGGCCGTACGGTCACCGAGGCGGCCAAGGTCCTCGGAATACCGGCGGGAACGGTCAAATCCCGATCACACTATGCCCTGAAGGCATTGAGAGAGCTGTACACCGGGAACGGTGAACCGAGGCAACCCGAAGGCAAGAGCCGGCTGGTCGTGGTGAAGGAGGCGGCGGCATGAGCATCCAGCAGCACGACAGCGCACTGCTCGGCGCCTATGTGCTCGGCGCCCTCGACGAAGAGGAGAACCGCGAGATCGAGGCCCATGTGGCCGGCTGCGAGGGATGCCGGATGGAGGTCGAAGCACTCAGGGAACTGGAGGCCACGCTCGGCGAGTTGCCGCCGGAGGCGTTCCTCGAAGGACCGCCCGAGGACGGCGATCTGCTGCTCGGGAGGACCCTGCGCCGGGTCCGTGCCGAACGGGACAGGGCCGAGACCCGCCGCCGTACCGTGCTGGCCGCGGTCGCGGCGGTCGCCGCCGTCTCCGTCCTCGGCGCCGGCTTCTTCCTGGGCCGGGGCGCCGACGAGGAGAAGACGGTGGTGCAGCCCCGGGTCACGGTCACACCGGTGGCCCCGGCCCCGCCCGCGGGCGTCAGGGTCGCCTCCGCGACCGATGCCGGGACCGGCGCCCGGATGGCGGTCCGGCTGACCCCGGCGGCCGACTGGGTCCGGGTCAACGTCGCCGTCGGCGGCATCCCGGCAGGGGAGCTGTGCCGGTTGCTGGTCGTCTCCAGGAGCGGGAAGACGGAGGTGGCGGGGAGCTGGACGGTCGGCAGCGCCGAGAAGGGCTCCAACCTGGACGGCTCGGCGGCGATCCCGGCCGCGGAGGTGAAGGAGGTCGTCGTGGAGAACGCGGCGGGCAAACGGTACGTGGTGGCCCGTATGGCGTGACGGCCCGTTGGGAGCGCGAGGCCGGGGACCGGGGCGGGCGCCGAGCAGGCGCCCGCCCCGGGCGTTCCGCCGCCCCCGGAAAAACCGTTGCGGCCCGCCTGACCCCCGTGAAGGGTGTGCTGCATGATGCAACTGACGGAAATAAGCGGACTTGCGCGGTATGTCAATGAGGACTGGCAGTCGCCGGTGGCCGATGCCGTCGCCGCCCGGTGGGGGATCGCCCCCGGGGTCGCGCGCTGGTGGCGGTCGAGCGCCTCGCACGTGTTCGTCGTCCCCGGCACCCCGGAACCGGACACCGCCCGGTATCTGCGGTTCGTACCCGAACGGTACGCGGCCTACGGGCGGTTCGGGACGATCGCCGCCCTGATGGACCGGCTGCACGACAGCGGTCTGGCGCTCGCCCCGCCGGTCAGGTCCGCCGGGGGCCGCCTCGTGGAGACCGTGGAGACACCGATCGGGACCGTACGCGCCATGTGCCTCACCGAGGCACCCGGCGAGGAGACCGGAGTCGAGGAGCTGACCGTGGCGCAGGCACGGGCCTGGGGCGCCCTCCTCGCGGACACCCACCGGCACGCCGCCGCACTGGACCCGGGGGTGACCGGCGCGCTGCCGCGTCCGCTCGACACGATCGCCGGAGCGGCCCGCCTCTATGCGGACGACACCGAACTCGCCGCGGCCGTCACGGAGCTGGCCGCCCGCCTTGCCGGTCTGGCCCGCGATCCGGAGGTGTACGGCGTGGTCCACGGCGACTTCGAACTGGACAACCCCGCCTGGGAGAACGGGACCGCGACCGCCTTCGACTTCGACGAGGCCGCGCTCTCCTGGTACGCGGCGGATATCGCCCATGCGGTCCGGGACCTCACCGACGAAGGCCGCTCCGACCCGGCCCGAGCCGGGCTTCTCGACTCGTTCCTGGCCGGCTACCGAGAGGTCCGGCCCCTGCCCGGGGCCGGACCGGACGAACTGCTCCTGTTCGCGGGCGCCAACGCGGCCCGCAGCCTGGTCGAGCTGCATCCCGTGTTCGCGACCCTCGACGAAGGCCGCCCCGACGACCTCGACGGGCTCCGGGCGGATCTGGCCGGACACCGCGACGAGCAGCGCCGCATCGTCATCGCCGCCGCGGGCCTGCCTCCGGCGGCCGCCGACGCCCGCCGTCCCCACCCCCCGTGGGGGAACGGCGGGCGTCCGGGCGGGTTCAGCCGTTGACGTACGACCCGAGGTGGCGGGCCGTCAGGGTGTCCCCGGCGGTGACGAGTTCGCGGGGGGTGCCGGTGAAGACGACCTGGCCGCCGTCGTGACCCCCGCCGGGGCCGATGTCGATGATCCAATCGGCGTGGGCCATGACGGCGAGGTGGTGTTCGATCACGATGACCGAGTTCCCGGTGTCCACCAGCCGGTCCAGCAGCGCCAGCAGTTTGTCCACGTCCGCGAGGTGGAGACCGGTCGTGGGCTCGTCGAGGATGTACGTGGACGATTTCTCGGCCATGTGGATGGCCAGCTTCAGCCGCTGGCGCTCACCGCCGGAGAGGGTGTTCAGCGGCTGGCCGAGGCGGACGTAGCCCAGCCCGACGTCATGGAGCCGGCCGAGGACGGTACGGGCCTGGCCGGAGACGAAGAAGCCGTGCGCCTCCGCGATCGGCATCTCCAGCACCTCGCTGATGTTCTTGCCGCGCAGGGTGTAGGTCAGGACCTCCGGGGTGTACCGCTTGCCCTCGCACTGCTCGCAGACCGAGGCGACCCCGGCCATCATCGCCAGGTCCGTGTAGACGAGGCCGACACCGTTGCAGCCCGCGCAGGCCCCCTCCGAGTTGGCGCTGAACAGGGCGGCCTTGACGCCGTTCGCCTTGGCGAAGGCGTTGCGGATCGGGGCGAGCAGCCCCGTGTAGGTCGCCGGATTGGAGCGGCGCGAACCCCGGATCGGGGACTGGTCGGCGACGACCACGCCCTCCCGGTGGGAGAGATGGCCGTGGATCAGGGAGCTCTTCCCCGAGCCCGCGACCCCCGTGACCACCGCGAGGACCCCCAGCGGGACGTCCACGGAGACGTTCTTGAGGTTGTGGAGGGTGGCGTTCTCGATGGAGAGCTTGCCCTTCGGCGTCCTGACGGTCTCCCGCAGGGCCGCCCGGTGGCCCAGATGGCGGCCGGTGAGGGTGCCGGACGTACGCAGCCCGGCGACATCGCCCGCGTACCCGATCAGCCCGCCTTCGGTGCCCGCGCCGGGCCCGAGGTCGACCACATGGTCGGCGATGGCGATGACCTCGGGCTTGTGCTCGACGACGAGGACCGTGTTGCCCTTGTCCCGCAGCCGGACGAGCAGACCGTTCATCCGCTGGATGTCATGGGGGTGGAGACCGATCGTGGGCTCGTCGAAGACATAGGTGACATCGCTGAGCGGGGAGCCCAGATGCCGGACCATCTTCACCCGCTGGGCCTCGCCGCCGGAGAGACTGGAGGAGGTGCGGTCGATGCTGAGGTAGCCGAGGCCGATCTCGACCAGCGAGTCGAGGAGTCCGTGCAGACTGCCGAGCAGCGGGGCCACGGCCGGGGCGTCCAGCTTCCGCACCCACTCCGCGAGGTCGCTGATCTGGAGCGCCGAGCACTCGGCGATGTTCAGACCGCCGATCCGGCAGGAGAGCGCGGCCTCGTTGAGCCGGGCGCCGCCGCAGTCGGGGCAGGTGCGGAAGACGACGGCGCGGTCGACGAAGGCGCGGATATGGGACTGCATCGCCGCCCGGTCCTTGGCGAGGTACGTCCGCTTGATACGGGTGATCAGGCCCTCGTACGTCAGCGTGCTGGTGTCGACCTTGACCTTGGTGAGCGGCCGGTGGAGGAGATCGGACAGCTCGGTCTCGTCGAAGTCGCCGACCTTCTTGTCCGGATCGTAGAAGCCGGAACCCGCCATCACCTTCCACTGCCAGGAGTCGACGGGGAAGCCGGGGACCAGGATCGCGCCCTCGTTGAGGGACTTCGACCGGTCCACGACCTCGTCGACGTCGACGTCGGAGACCCGGCCGATGCCCTCGCAGCCCGGGCACATGCCTTCGGCGTTGTTGAAGCCGAAGTGGTGGGAGGGGCCGACATACGGTTCACCGAGCCGGCTGAAGACGATCCGCAGCATGGTGTACGCGTCGGTCGCGGTGCCGACCGTGGAGCGCGAGTTGGCGCCCATGCGCTCCTGGTCGACGACGATCGCGGCGCTGAGGTTCCGCAGCGCGTCCACCTCCGGACGGCCCACCGACGGCATGAACGACTGGATGAAGCTGGTGTACGTCTCGTTGATCAGGCGCTGGGACTCGGCCGCGATCGTGCCGAAGACCAGGGAGGACTTCCCGGAACCCGAGACGCCCGTGAAGACCGTGAGGCGCCGCTTCGGAATGTCCACGGAGACGTCGCGCAGATTGTTCTCACGGGCCCCGCGCACCTCGATGACGTCATGGCTGTCGGCGAGCGGGACATTGCCGGGGCCGGTCCCGTCGGGGCTGCTGCTGTGCTGGTGGAACGTGCCGTCGGCGGGCATGGCTGGACTCTCCTCGGGCTGGGCAGGGGAGCGCACGGGGCGGCGGCGGCGGGCCGGGCCCGCGGCGCTCGGAAACCTTTACTCTACCCTCATTGGATACACTGTACGCAGATCATGGCGGGCCGCATCCGGACCGGCGGAGCGCAGGCGCCGGGGATGCTCCTGCAGGCGTCAGGAGTCCTGGAGCAGGATGTCGCCGTCCTTGGAGCGGAGCGTGATCCCGTGGCGGGCGGCCGGGTCATGGGCCATGTCGACGTCCGTATCGCCGCCTTCGGAGGCCACCGACACCTTGTAGCGCCCCTTCGGGACGCGCAGGTTGATCCGGCCGCCGTCCGTGCGGACCGTCGCGGAGACCGGGGTGCGGGCCGTCAGATGGACCGTGCCGTCCGTGGCCTGGGCCCGGACCGGGCCGCCCTTGATGTTCCGCCCGGTGATCCGGCCCTTCCCGGTCACCACCTCGACCGCCCCGGTGACGCCGTTCATCTCGATACGGCCCGAGCCCGTCGTCACCCGGACCGCGCCGACCTGCGAGAGCTTGACCGTACCGCCGGAGACCTTGCCGCGGACGGGGGTGCCTTCGGGCACCTCCACCTCGTACTCGGCCGTACAGTCCTTGCCGCAGCCGCCGAGGACCAGAACGCCGTTCTCGACGCGGTACGTCGGCTTCTTCGGCCGGTCGCCCTTGTAGTCGACGCGGCGCTCCAGGGTGAGCGGGGCGCTGCCCTTGCGGCCCCGGACGGTGACATCGCCGGAGCCGTCCAGCAGCACCGAGTTGATCTTCCCGGAGAGGGTCGTGTTGTCGTCGAAGCTGTCGCCCCGGGTCATACCGCAGCCCGACAGCCCGGTCGTCACCACCCCGGCCACCGCCACCAGCGCGATCCGGCGCAGTCGCCGACGACGCATGAACGTCCCCCGTCCCCTCGGTCAACGGCCCCTTTGCCGGGGCCTGTTCGGCGCCGCGGGGACCTCCCTGTCCGACGCTACCGTGCCCGCCGCCGGACTGCCACGGTGCAGGTCCCGAGGGCGGGGCGGGACGGTGAAGAGACTGGCTAGGGGGCGCCTAGGGGTGTCGCACCCGTGGCGGCGCTGCTTACCGTGCTGGAGATTGCCCGTGGAGGACGATCGGCCGGGCACCGGAACATCGGGGAAGCTGCTGATGATCGAACGGATACTGCCCGACAGCGTGATCGCGTACGAGACGCTGACGGACCCGCCGGACGCGGTGCTCCTCCCCGAGGAGGAGGCCCTCGTCCGGGGAGCCGTGCCCAAACGGCGCGACGAGTTCAGGACCGGCCGCCACTGCGCCCGCCGGGCGCTCGCGGGACTCGGCTTCGCGGATCAGCCTCTGCTCCGCGGGCCCAAGGGTGCCCCCTTGTGGCCCGAGACGGTGGCCGGGAGCATTACGCACTGCGACGGATACCGGGCGGCAGCCGTCGCCCTGACCGAGGACGTCGTCTCCCTCGGTATCGACGCCGAACCCAACCAGCCCCTGCCCGAAGGGGTCCTGGAGGCGGTGGCGCTGCCGGAGGAGCAGGTCCGCATCAAGGAGCTGCTCCGCGGCCGGCCCGATGTGCGCTGGGACCGGCTGCTGTTCAGCGCCAAGGAGTGCATCTACAAGACCTGGTACCCGATCACCCGCCGCCCGCTGGGGTTCGAGGAGGCGACCGTCGACATCGACCCCGTCGGAGGCGGGTTCACCGCACGACTGGCGGACCGCAGCGTCCGCGGCGTCCCGGGCGCTCCCCGGGAGTTCACCGGCCGCTGGACGGCCGGTGGCGGGCTGGTCCTCGCCGCGATCGTCCGGCCCGCCGGGCACCGAACCGGAGCCTGATCGTCCGTCCCCGGCGGACGGCGCCGGAATCCCTCGACGCACAGCCCAGGAAGGAGCACCGCCGTGAGCCCGACCGAGCCGAATGTGGTTCTACGGGGCGGAACCTCGCCCTATCTCCCCGAAGTCCAGCGCATCCGCCGCGTGTCCGACACGGACGACACCCTGAAGCTGCTGCTGGGCAACCGCTACGAGCACTTCGAGCCCACCGGCGAGAGCGAACTCCACCAGGGCGTCGCGCTCCAGGTCTTCCGCTGGGTCGGGAGCACCAAGCCCGCCGAGTGACCGGGCCGCCCCCGGCGCCGTACCGTCGACGGTACAGCGCCGGGGGCGCCGCGCATCCTGATGCGGTGGGACGCAACGGCGGCGGCCGGAAGCCTGAAGGCTTCCGGCCGCCGCCGTCCCGTGGGGGGTCAGTGCGCGGAACCCGCCCGATGTCCGTCCAGATGTTCGGTGATCATGGCGAGGATCTGCGGTACGCAGTCGTTCAGGTAGAAGTGGCCCCCGGGGAAGACCCGGTAGTCGAAGGCGCCCTTGGTGTGGCCCTCCCAGGCCCGCGCGTCCGCCACGGTCGCCTTGGGGTCGCTGTCGCCGATCAGCGCCGTCACCGGGCAGGTCAGCTCCCGTCCCGGACCGGGGTTGTACGTCTCCGCCGCCTTGTAGTCGTTGCGGATCGCGGGAAGGATCATCCGGAGGACGTCCTCGTCGCCCAGCAGCGACGAGTTGGTGCCCGCCAGCGCCTTGATCTCGGCCACCAGACCGTCGTCGCCCCGCTCGTGGACGGTCTCCGGGCGGAACCGGGACGGCGCTCGCCGGCCCGATACGAACACCCCGGTCGGCACCACCCCGGCGGCTTCGAGCCGCAGCGCGACCTCGTAGCCCAGCGACGCGCCCATGCTGTGGCCGAAGAGCGCGAGCGGCCGGTCCGCCCACGGCAGCACCTCCCGCGTGACCGCGTCGGCCAGTTCTTCGATGGTCGGAATGCCCGGCTCGGACATCCGGTCCTGACGGCCCGGGTACTGGACCGCGAGCACTTCGACCTTCGGTGACAGCGCCCGGGACACGGGAACGAAGTAGCTGGCCGAACCACCGGCGTGCGGCAGGCAGACCAGACGGGTCCGGGCGTCCGGCGCGGGGTGGTAGCGCCGTATCCAGAGGTCGTTGGTGGAGGGGGAGGGCATGGTCGAAGGGTGTCCTTTCGCTCTGCGTCAGCCCGGCGGCGGGTGCCCGCCGTGGACGGCGCCGCCCGCGCGAGGGAGACTTCCGCGGCTCCCCCCTCCCCAAGCTGCCAGGCCCCGAGGCGCCCGGACAACCCCTGCCTTCCCCTACGGGGGTGCCCGGCCGGGGGAGTTCAGGTCGCGTCACCCGGGGTGGCCTGCGTGATCAGGGTCAGCTCCTCGGCGAGATCACGGGCGAGTCCGTGTGCCAGTCCTTCGATGCGGACCGCCCCCGCGGCCGAAGCGGTGGTGACGATCAGGGTCGACAGCCCGAACGCCCGCTGGAGCGGCCCGCGTACGGTGTCGACGGTCTGGATGCGCGACAGCGGTGCGATCCGCCACTCCTGCCACGCCCAGCCCGCCCGGGTGAACACCGCTTCGCCGGTGGTCTCCCAGCGGTGCACCCGGTACCGCCAGGACGGCATCACGGCCGTGTAGAGCAGACCGGGCGCCGCGATCAGGACCGCCGAGAGCAGCAGCCAGAAGCGGGCCGGGGCGATCAGCAGTCCGAGCAGGGCCAGGACCAGCACCGGCGGCAGTACGCCGACCAGGGCCCGCACCGTCCACCAGGCGACCGACCGCCGGTCCACCGCATGGTTCGGCGGGCGCAGGGCGAGCCGTGCCGAAGGCCCGCCCGCGGTCGTGGGACGGGCGTCGGTCGTTGCGGGATCGGCCATCGTCAGCTCCGGGAACGGGTCGCAGGGGATACCAGGGGAACGCTAAGCGGTTCGTGTCCGCAAGCGCCCGGCGCCGTACGAAGATCACCCGGAGTCACCGGCGAAAAGATCTTTACCTTCGCCGGCGGGGCCCCGGACAAGAACCAAAGGGGGGCGCAGTGAGGGGAAAGCGGGAGTTCCCGGAGCGGATCGTCCCGCCGGGGCGCTTCGATGCGGTCCCGCGGGCTTCGGCGCGACCCCCGGACGGCCACTCCGGCGGGCGCGCCGATGCCCGGTCGGACGCCCGGTCCGGCACCCTTTGCTGTCATGACACGTCCGCGTCAACGGACCATCCGGCGCCGGACCGCGGGACATACCGTCACGACCGCTGTGACCTGCGAGGCAAAGGGTCCCGGTGGTCGGCCGCCGGAGCCCCTTAGGGGTGTCCGGAGGGTAGGGGTAAGGGTTTACAGGGGGATCCGCCTGAGGTTAGTGTGTCAATTGAGCACGGCTGCCCGAAGAAGTTTATTCAAATTAAAGAGAACAATTAAAATTCAGTTGACGGTTGTACAGGGCAAGGCGTTGGAGATCCGTCTTGGAATGCCTGGCAGTGTACAGTCCGTTGCTGTTTCGTTTGGCCATGGTGCGGTAATGACGGGGGAAAGGCGTCGCCTGTGGTATTGGTGGAACGTTCGCGTGAAATAAGACTATTTGACGAGCTGTTCGCCGATACCGCAAGAGGTAGCGGCAAAATCGCGCTCGTCACCGGAGCCGTGGCGAGCGGGAAAACAGAATTACTCCATGCCTTCGCCGACCGCTGTATCGCGAGGGGCGGCATTCTGCTGTCCGCCACCGCGGCCCGGGAGGACCGCGGTGTGCCCTTCGGGGTGCTGAGACAACTCCTGGACTGGGTACCGTCCGCGGGCCGGCTCGTCGACGAGCTGTCGGCACCGCAGGTGAGCAGCGAGACCCTGCGCGAAGTGGGCACGCTGGCGCTCCGGCTCTCCGACGAGGCACCGTTGCTGGTGGCCGTCGACGACGTCCACCACGCCGACGAACAGTCCCTGGACTGCCTGCTGCGCCTGGTGAAACGCATCCGCTCCACCCGCGTGATGCTGGTGCTCGCGGAGTCCACCCAGGCCTGGTCGGTCCATCCGGCCTTCCGGATCGAACTGGTCCGGCAGGCCCAGTTCCGCCGGATCCGGCTGGCGCCGCTGACGGTGGACGGGGTGGCGGAGATGCTCTCCCAGCACCTCGGGCAGGCTGCCGCATGGAGCCTGGCCCAGGAGGCCCACCAGGCCACCGGCGGAAACCAGCTCCTGGTCAGAGCACTGATCGAGGACTACGCCGATGTCGTCGAGTTTCCCGACTACATGAGCCGCCCGATGGGGGAGAGCTTCCGGCAGGCCGTCCTCGCCTGTCTCTACCGCAGCACCCCGGAGACGCTGGAAGTGGCCCGGGGCACCGCCGTTCTGGAGACCACCGGCTCACCGGCCGGCGTCGCCGAACTGCTCGACCGGGACCCGGAGGTGGTCGAGCGGGCGCTCCACGCGCTGCAGGCGGCGGGCCTGGTCGAGAACGGACGGTTCCGGCATCCGCTGATCCGCGCCGCCGTCTACGACGATCTCGACCCCGCCCTGCTGAAGGAGCTGCACACCCAGGCCGCCCGGCTCCTGCTCGACGGAGCGGGCTGTGTCACCGATATCGCGGACCACCTCGTGGCCGCGAAGCAGGTCAGTGCCGACTGGGCCGTGGCCGAACTGGAGCGCGCCGCCGAACGCGCCCTGGACGAGGACGACGAGGAGTCCGCCGTCCGGTACATCGAGTTCGCGCTCTCGATGTCCGCGAGCCCCCGGCAGCAGGCCTCCCTGAGAATGCTGCTGATCAGGGCCGAGTGGCGGACCAGCCCCGAGACCGCCGCCCGCCATCTGGAACCGCTCTACCAGGCGCGGCGGGAGGGCCTCCTGAGCGCCGAGCAGACCGCCGCACTGATGCGTGCGGCGATGTGGCACGGACACGTCCAGGACGCCGGAGAGCTCATCGGCGACGTCACGGGCGCCCGGCCCGAAGCCGGGGCACGCGCGGACCCCTTCCTCGTCAGCACCCGGAACTGGGTCAAGTTCGCCTGTCCCCAGTTCCTGCCGCTCGACGCCCGCGACGACGCCCCGGCGGCCGGCCAGGTGCCTTCGCCGCCCGGACAGCACGCCCAGGCCGTGGCCGCGCTCAGCACCGTCCTCGGCCAGGGCCGGGACGAGAACGGCAGCTGCACCCGGATCGCGGAACAGATCCTCCAGACCTCGTCGCTGTCCGACGTCTCCCTGGAAGCGGTCATCGCCTCCCTGCAGATCCTGATCTACGCCGAGCAACTGCCCCTGGCCGCCCAGTGGTGCGACGCGCTGCTCGCGGAGGCGGACGCACGCGGAGTGGTCTGGTGGCAGGCGGTGCTCTCCTGCTGCCGGGCCGAGATCGCGGTGCGCAACGGCGAACTCGTGGAGGCCCAGAAGCACGCGCTCCGCGCCCTGAAGCTGATCGGGCTCCGCGGCTGGGGCGTGGCCGCGGGCCTGCCCCTGGGCGTCCTGGTCGACGTCGCCACCTCCATGGGCGACTTCGACACTGCCCGCCGGTACCTCAAGGAACCGGTGCCCGATGCCATGTTCCAGACCGTGTACGGGCTCCCCTATCTGCGGGCCCGGGGCCGCTACTACCTGGCGACCGACCGGCTCCAGGCCGCTCTGGTCAACTTCCGCTACTGCGGCGAGCTGATGACGGCCTGGAACCTCGACGCCCCGCCCCTCATCCCGTGGCGGAGCGACATGGCGGAGGTCTACCTCCGGCTCGGCGACCACGAGCGGGCGCAGCAGCTCGCCAAGGAGCAGATGCTGCGCTCCGGTTCGCGGACCTCCCGTACCTACGGCTATTCGCTGCGGGTGCTGGCGGCGACCGCGGGGCACCGGGCCCGGCTGCGCATCCTGAAGGAGTCCGTCGAGGTCCTCCAGGCGCGCGGCGACCGGCTCACGCTCACCCAGGCGCTCTCCGATCTGAGCCGTGCCCACCAGATGCTCGGCGAGTTCAACAAGGCACGGGTGCTCTCGCGCCGGGCCGGGCGGCTGGCCAAGGAGTGCCGGGTCCAGCGGATGGAGACCGAGACCGCGACGGTGCAGGAGAAGCCGCTGATGATCGCGCCGCGGAGCAGGGAAGGCTGGTCGCCGCCCACGGCCTCCCTGGCCCGTGCGGCGGAGGTGCTGACCCTCTCCGAACGGCGGGTCGCCGCCCTGGCCTCCCTCGGCTACACCAACCGCGAGATTTCCGGGAAACTCCACATCACGGTGAGCACCGTCGAACAGCATCTGACCAAGGTATTCCGGAAACTGAAGGTGAAGCGGCGGACCGACCTTCCCGTCGATCTGGAATTCCAGGGCAACGGCTCGGCCTGCTGACATCGCTGTCGGGTAACCGGACCTCCGGTTTCCGTTCCGTGCCCCCGGGTGGATTTCCGCCCGGGGGCACGGTCCGTTCCGGAGGAGGGTTTTCCGGTACGGCGAGAAGGGGCGCCGACCGGGCCGCGGAGGCCGTTTCGGCGGTGGGCGGAGCCACGGGAAGGACGGACCCGGGGCTGGGCCGTGCGGGTGGTTCGGCCCCCGCCGACCCCCTGAAGCAGTTGAACATTTACATAGCCACGTATCTTCTCGGCCATTCCGCCGCGATCCCCGGGCGGCTCCGGACCGGAACCCCTGTCCGGCCCCTGGTAGGGGGTGGGACAGGGGTCTCGTCCGCCCGGCGCCCGGACCCGGCTTCAGGCCTTCCGCGGCCCCGTCTCCGCCGGTCCTTACAGGGTCTAGCGGTGCCGCCAGCTGTGCGGGGCGCGGAAGCCCGAAGTGGGTCCCGGACGGTGCCAGCGGGCGCTGGAGCAGCGCAGGCCCCCGGATCCGGCCGGTGGCGCGCCCGCGGCGCGTGCCAGCAGCAGCGCGGTGACGGCGGCGAGCTCCTCCGGCGCGCACTCGCCCTTCTCCACGCGCAGCAGGGACGGGTCGGTGGTGGCGGCGTTGTCGGCGGGAACGGTGTTGGCTGTGCTGTCGGTGTTGGCTGTGTTGGTGGCGGGGTGGGTCATGGGGTACGTCCTCCTGTTGGCCCGGCCGTTCTCCCGGCTGTTCTCCGGTCGTTTCCCCGGCCGCGCCCGCCCGGCCCGCCACGATCCGGCAGCAGGCCGCGCTCGGCCGACAGAAGGATGACCGGAATATCCAAAGCGTTGCATATCGGGACGGAGTGCGCAGCGCCAACGCCCGGGGGAGGGGGTCGGCGGCGGCCCCCGGATCAGGCGCGCAAACCGGTCCCGGCGGCTGCCACGGGTGCGGCCGCGGGCAGGATCTGCACCAACTGCCCCGGTCTGCCGGTCCGGCGACGCCACTCGCGCGGATAGCCCAGGGAGACCTCCTGATGCGGTACGCCGTCGACCCGGATCGTGCGGGGGATGTGCAGATGCCCGTAGACCACGGACCGGGCCCGGAACCGCACATGCCAGTCGGCCGTCGCCGTGGTCCCGCACCACAGGGCGAACTCCGGATGCCACAGCACCCGGGTGGGCTCGCGGACCAGGGGAAAGTGGTTGACCAGCACGGTCGGCAGTTCGTCCGGCAACTCCGCCAGTCTGGCCTCGGTCCACCGGACCCGGGCCCGGCACCAGGCCTCCCGGCTGGGGTAGGGGTCGGGATGGAGCATGAATTCGTCCGTGCAGATCACCCCGGCGCGCTCGGCCTGTTCGAGCGCCGCCTCCTTGGTGTACGTACCGTCCGGGCGGAAGCTGTAGTCGTACAGCAGGAAGAGCGGGGCCACGGCGACGGGGCCGCCCTCCCCTTCCCAGACCGGGTAGGGGTCCTCGGGGGTGGCGACGCCGAGCCCCCGGCAGATCTCCACGAGATGCCGGTACCGCTCCTCGCCGCGCAGGCGTACGGGGTCCTCCGGGGCGGTCCACAGTTCGTGGTTGCCCGGTGCCCACACCACCTTGGCGAAGCGGTCCCGCAGGGTCCGCAGGGTCCGTTCGACCTCCGAGACGATTTCCCCCACATCACCGGCCACGATCAGCCAGTCCTCGTCGGACCCGGGCCGCAGGCCGTCGGCGATCTTCCTGTTCTCCTCGTAGTGGACGTGCAGGTCGCTGATGGCGAGGAGTTTCCCCGGCCGGGTCTCACGCATCAATGGCTCCGCTGGTTCCGCGTGTTCGGAGGGACGGTTCCGGCCCGGGCGCGGACAGCGGCCGGGGCGACGGGCCCGCTCCCCTCGTCAGCCGTACCCGCCGGCCCCGCCACGGCAGCCGCGCCGGGCCCGTGGAGCGGCCGAACAGGGGGGCCGTCAAGCCGACTTCGCCCTCTCGGAGACTATCGACGCCACTCCGGTACGGGGCACCCCTAATCCCGGTCCGTACACCCCCTGACATGGGGAGAGCCCGAGTTGTCCGACGGCCCCCGCGGGTTGGGGCCGGGTGCGGGTCGCGGAGAATGTCCCGGCTAGGTGCCCTATGCAATGAACGAGTGAAGAGTTAGGTTAGGCTAAGCAAAGTCTGAAGCTCTTCGCGGCCTCGTCGTCCTACGGCGGGGCTGCCTGTCCGTCCCGGGAGACCCCGCCGTGCGTTCCGTCCGTTTTCGCAAGAGCATCGTCGTGACCAGTACGGTCCTGTGCGCCGGAGTGGTGCTCAGCGCCTGTGGCAAGTCCGACAGCGGTTCGGACTCCGGCAAGAGCCACGGCAACGTCACCGTGACGACCGCCAAGGGCGAGGTCGAGGTCCCGCTGAAGCCGGCCAAGGTCGTCGCCCTCGACAACACCTCCTTCCTGACGCTCAAGGCCTTCGGCATCAAGCCGGTCGCCGCCCCCAAGGGCCTGCTGCCCAACGAGGGCTTCGAGGACTGGCAGAAGGACTCGTCCATCAAGGACGCGGGCATCCACCACGAGCCCAAGTTCGAGGCGATCAACGCCACCGAGCCGGACCTGATCATCGGCGGCTACCGCTTCGGCGAGCACCACGACAAGCTCTCCAAGATCGCCAAGACGATCGACATCGCCCCCTCCGACGAGTCCAAGGAGGGTTACGTCAACGCGCTGAAGGCGCAGACCGTGACCCTCGGCAAGATCTTCGGCCAGGAGGACAAGGCCAAGGAGATCGTCGCCGCTCTGGACAAGTCCCAGCAGGCCGCCACCGCCGCCACCAAGGGCGAGAAGGTCTTCCTCGGCGTCGCCAGCGCGGGCAAGATCGACAACGGCGCCAGCCGGATCGGCCGCCTCACCCAGCCGCTCAACCTGAAGAACGTGCTCGACGCCGGGGGCAAGAAGAGCACCTCCGTGCACGACAACTCCGGACTGGCCCCGGAGACCATCGCCAAGCTCAACCCCGACTGGGTGATCCTGCTGGACCGCGACGCGGCCGTCGGCGCCGAGGAGGGCACCGTCGCCGTCCCCGCGAAGAAGGTCGTGGAGGGCATGGAGGCCTGGGACAAGACCACCTTCCGCAGCAAGGACCAGGTCATCTACCTGGACAACAACTTCTACCTGACCGAGGGCATCCAGGCCTACACCGAGGCCTTCGACCAGGTGGCGACCGCGTTCGGCAAGACCGGCTGACACCCTCCACGCGCCGCCGCGGCCCCGGGCACCCGCCCGGGGCCGCACCCACACCCGTCCCGGAAGCCCGATGCGCCGACTCCCGATCCTCCTGGCCACGCTCGGAGTGCTGGCCCTGATCGTCGTCTCCCTCTTCGTCGGGAGCTACGACATCGACCTGCGGTCACTGTTCACCGACCCCGAGGCGCGGCGGATGTTCTTCATCTCCCGCGTCCCCCGGACCCTCGCGCTGGTGCTCGCCGCCGCCGCGATGGCCGTCTCCGGCGTGATCATGCAGATGCTCGTACAGAACCGTTTCGTCGAACCGACGACCACCGGCACCAGCGAATGGGCCGCGCTGGGCGTTCTGCTGCTCACCCTGCTCGCCCCGGCGGCCTCCCCGCTGCTGAAGATGGGCGCCGCCAGCGCCTTCGCCTTCCTCGGCGCGATGGTCTTTCTCTTCGTCCTCCAGCGGATCGCGCTCAAGTCCCAGGTCATCGTGCCGATCGTGGGCATCATGCTGGGCGCCCTGATCAGCTCGCTGACGCTGTATCTCGCCTCCACGTACCAACTGCTCCAGACCCTCGCCACCTGGCGTTCGGGCGGATTCAGCTCCGTGGTCCGCGGGACGTACGAACCCCTGTGGGTGGTGGGGATCATCGTGATCGGGCTCTATCTGGCCGCCGACCGGTTCACCATCGCCGGACTCGGCCGCGACACCGCCACCAGCCTGGGACTGCCCTACCGGCGCATCATGTTCATCGGTCTCACCATGGTGGCCCTGGCGACCGGTGTGACCACCGTCGTCGTCGGCTTCCTCCCCTTCCTGGGGCTGATCATCCCCAATCTGGTCTCCATGGCCCGCGGTGACGACATCCGCAGCAATCTGCCCTGGGTGGTCCTCAGCAGCGTCGCGCTGATGATCGCCTGCGATCTCGTCGGGCGGACCCTCGTCGCCCCGCTGGAGATCCCGGCGACCGTGGTCCTCGGCGCCGTCGGGGCCGTGGTGTTCGTCGCGATGATCCTGCGTCAGCGGAAGAAGGCCCATGTCTGAGACCCGAATCGCCGCCCGCCCGGCCGCACCGGCCCGGCGGTCCCTGCCCGTGGCCGCCCGGCTGGCCGTCGCCGGGACGATCGCCGCCACCGCGGTCGTCTGCTACCTCTTCCTCTTCATCCAGGGCTCCTTCGACTTCGCCTTCGAACGGCGGCTGACCGTCATCGGCACGATGGTCGTGGTCGCCTTCGCCCACGCCGTGGGGACGGTCGTCTTCCAGACCATCACCCACAACCGCATCCTCACCCCGTCCATCATGGGCTTCGACGCGGTCTACATCCTGATGCAGACCCTGCTCGTCGCCTTCTTCGGCGGCAGCGTGCTCGCCGCGACCGACGGGATGCCCAAACTCCTCACCCAGACCCTGCTGATGGTCTGCTTCACGATGCTGCTGTTCCGCTGGCTGTTCTCCGGCCGCGGCGGCAGCATCCATGTGATGCTGCTGGTCGGCGTGGTCCTCGGGCTCGCCTTCCGCAGTGTGTCGGACTTCCTCCAGCGGATGCTCTCGCCCAGTGAGTACGACGTGCTCTCCACCCGGCTCTTCGGGCGGCTCACCAGCGCCGAAGCGTCCTATCTGCCGCTGGCGGCAGGCGTCTGCCTGATCGCCGGAGCCGTGGTCTGGTACCGCTGCCACCGGCTCGACGCCCTGCTCCTCGGCCGGGACGCGGCCACCAACCTCGGCATCGACCACAAGCGCGAACTGACCGTGATGCTGCTGGTGGTCTCCCTGCTGATCGCGATGTCCACCGCGCTCGCGGGCCCCATGACCTTCTTCGGCTTCGTCACCGCGATGCTCGCGTACCAGATGACGGGCACCCACCGGCATGCCGCCGTCCTCCCGATGGCCTTCTTCATCGGGGTGATCACCCTGGTCGGCGGACAGTTCGTCCTGGAGCACGTCTTCTACGCCTCCGGCATGCTCACCGTCGTCATCGAGTTCCTCGGCGGGGCGGTCTTCCTCCTCCATCTCCTCCGGAAGGGCACCCTGTGATCGAGTTCACCGACGTCCGCAAGGCGTACGGAGACACCGTCGTCCTCGGCCCGGTGTCGGGCCGGATACCCGCGGGCGGTGTCACCTCCCTGGTCGGCCCCAACGGCGCCGGGAAGTCCACCCTCCTCACCATCATGGGGCGGCTCGCCGAACCCACCTCCGGCACCGTGACCGTCGACGGGATCGACGTCCACCGGGCCCCGTCCCGGGACGTGGCGAGGACCCTGTCCATCCTGCGCCAGGAGAACCACTTCACCGCCCGGGTGACCGTACGGGAACTCGTCTCCTTCGGCCGCTTCCCGCACAGCCGCGGCCGGCTCACCAAGGAGGACCGGACCCATGTCGACGACGCCCTCGACTTCCTCCACCTCGGCGACCTCCAGCACCGCTATCTCGACCAGCTCTCCGGCGGTCAGCGCCAGCGCGCCTATGTGGCGATGGTCCTCGCCCAGGACACCCGGTACGTCCTGCTCGACGAGCCCCTCAACAACCTGGACATGAAGCACTCGGTCCGGATGATGAGCCAGCTCCGCCGCGCCGCCGACGAACTCGGCAAGACCGTGGTCCTGATCGTCCACGACATCAACTTCGCCGCCACCTACTCGGACCGGATCATCGCCCTGCGCGACGGCGGGATCGCCGCCTCCGACACGGTCGACGCGATGATGCGGGCCGAAGTGCTCAGCGACGTCTTCGACACCCCCGTACGGATCCACGAGGTCGACGGCGTGCGGACGGCCGTCTACTACCGCTGACCCCGCCGTCCGACACCCCCCCCACACGATGGGCCGCGCCGACCGGCGCGGCCCATCGCCGTACCCCCGCCGGACGGCACTCCACCGCACCCGCCATCGCGCCGTCACATCCCCTAGGTGAATAGCTGCTAACCATCGTCAATCTCATGATCGACAGAGAAAGCCTTGTGAGAGGGCTTGTCGTGGCTTGTTTGTGATGCTTCTCTTTCTCTCGGTGAGAGGCCTGGCCCCGGATCGGGCGGTATCCGAACCGATCGCGTCGTGCCTGCCGTCCCCTTCCGACCTCTCCGAGGGAGACCCATGACCGTCGATGTGGACCGCACTGCCGACCCCGCCTCCGGGCCCCCTGCCGAACGGCCCGCGGGCCCGGGCGGGCGCCGCGCCTGGCTGGTGGTCTGGGTCCTGGTCCTCGTGCTCGTCATGAACTACGCGGACAAGATCGTCACCAATATCGCCGGGCCCGCGATCATGAGGGATCTCGGCATCGGCGAGGCCAGGTTCGGGGTGATCCAGGCGAGCTTCTTCGCCCTGTTCGCCGTCGGCGGGATCCTCGGCGGCTGGCTGATGACCAGGATCCGGCCGTGGATCCTGCTGCTGATCACCATGGTCGTCTGGTCCCTCAGCCTGCTGCCGATGGGCTGGCAGGTCGGCTTCGGCACCATGGTGGCGATGCGCGTCCTCCTGGGCTTCGCGGAGGGGCCGACGACGGCCCTCGCGATGTACATCGCGCACACCTGGTTCCCGCCCGAGAAGCGGGCGCTCCCCAGCTCCGTGATCATCGCGGGCGCCACCCTGGGCGCGGTCATCGGCGCCCCCACCCTGACGTGGATCGTCGCGGACTACTCGTGGCGGGCCGCCTTCGTCGTCCTGGCCGTCGCCGGAGCGGTGGTGGCCGGCATCTGGCTGGCCGTCGGGCGCGAGGGGGACCAGGGCGGCACCGCCGCCCGCGCCGCCGGGAGCGTTCTGCCGCTGCGGGTCCCCCTGCGCGTTGCGCTCACCACCGGGTCGGTGATCGGCATCTCCCTGATGTTCTTCGCCGCCTACGCCTCGACCGCCCTCAAGATGACCTGGCTCAAGCCCTATCTGGAACAGGGGTTGGGCTACGGCGAGCGGGCCGCGGGCAATCTGACCGCCCTGCCCTATCTCGGCGGCACCATCGCCGTGATCGCCATCGGCTTCGTTTCCGCCGCCCTGACCCGGCGCGGGGTGAGCAACCGGGCCTCCCGGGGCGTTCTCGGCGCCTCGCTGCTCATCGGGTCCGGTGTCCTCCACCTCGTCTGGGCGCCGCTGAGCGCGGGACCGCTGCACATGGTGCTGCTGGTGATCAGTGCCTCGCTGGGTTCGGCGGGGTACGGCGCGGCGTTCGCCGCGATCAGCGATGTCGCCCCGGTCGAACAGCGCGGTGTCGTGCTCTCCGCCGTCACGGCCTTCTACGGGCTGGGCGGGATGCTGGCACCGCTGGCCCTCGGCGGCATCGTGGAGGGCGCGGCCAGCAAGGCCGCCGGGTACACCACCGGATTCACCCTGGTGGGCGCCCTGCTGGTGGTCGGCGGAATCGTCGGGATGCTGCTCATCAACCCCGAACGGGACGCGGCCCGGCTGGCCGCCTTCGCCGCCGCGGAGGAGGAGCGGGCCGGAAAGTAGCCGGGACCCGGGCGGGCGCGCTGGCGGCGCCCGCCCGAACGTGTTCCTTGTCAAAGTTAGCGCAGCTTCACTTGTGCTTGCTTGTTCCCTACTCTGTCAGGAGATTGAGAATCAACGGCAGGTAAGTACATCCTCTCGCAGGAGTGGGAGCACCCATGCGTGACGCAGTCATCGTCGACGCCGTCCGGACTCCGGTCGGCAAACGGGCCGGGGCCCTGTCCGGTATCCATCCCGTGGATCTGTCGGCCCATGTCCTGACCGCCCTGGCCGGGCGGACCGCCCTCGACCCGGCGGACCTGGACGACGTGGTCTGGGGCTGTGTCAGCCAGATCGGTGAACAGGCCTCCAATATCGGCCGGTACGCGGTGCTGGCGGCCGGCTGGCCCGAGGAGGTGCCCGGGGTGACCGTCGACCGCGCCTGCGGCTCCTCGCAGCAGGCCGTGCACTTCGCGGCCGGTCTGGTGGCTGCAGGCCAGTACGACCTGGTGATCGCCGGGGGCGTCGAGTCGATGAGCCGGGTCCCGATCGGCGCCGCGCGCAACGCCGTCGAGTACGGCCGGCCCTTCGGCCCCGCGGTGCGCGCACGGTACGGCGTCGACGAGTTCAACCAGGGGCTGGGCGCCGAGCTGATCGCGGAGCGGTACGGATTCAGCCGGACCCGGCTCGACGAACTCGCCCTGGAATCGCATGCCAAAGCGGCCCGGGCCACTGCGGAAGGCCGTTTCGAGGCCCAGTTGGCGCCGGTGGTCACCACCGCCGACGACGGCTCACTGCGTACGTTCGCCGCCGACGAGGGCATCCGTACCGGCTCCACCCCGGAGAAGCTCGCCGCCCTCGCCACCCCGTTCAAGGAGGACGGCGTGATCAGCGCCGCCAACTCCTCGCAGATCTCGGACGGCGCCGCGGCCCTGCTGATCACCACGGGTGAGATCGCCGCGCGCCGCGGCTGGCGGCCGATCGCCCGGGTGCACACCGCGGTGCTCGCCGGTGCCGACCCGGTCACGATGGCCCTCGGCCCCGCCCCGGCGACCGCCAAGGCCTTGAAGCGCGCCGGTCTGTCGATCGGTGATATCGGGGCCTTCGAGATCAACGAGGCCTTCGCCCCCGTCACGGCCGCCTGGCTGGAGGAGACCGGAGCGGATCCCGCGCGGCTCAACCCGAACGGCGGGGCGATGGCGATCGGCCATCCCCTCGGGGCCTCGGGCGCCCGGCTGATGACCACGCTGGTCCACCATATGCGGGACAACGGCATCCGGTACGGGCTCCAGTCCATGTGCGAGGCGGGCGGTATGGCCAACGCCACCATCGTCGAACTGCTCTGACGACACATCCGCTGAGGCGTACGGGGGTGCCACCAGCCGGTGGCACCCCCGTACGCCTCAGCTCCCCGGCGACCTGTGGGGTTACACCCGGGCGCCGTCGACGACGAGGCACTGGCCGGAGACGTAGTCGGTCTCCGGAAGGCAGAGCACATAGACGGCCCCCGCGGCCTCCTCGGGGGTCCCCGGCCGCCCCAGGGGGATGATTTTCGAGGCCATGGCGGCCTTCTCCGGGTTGAGGCCGACCTTGATGTCCCGGCCGTCGATCGACAGGGTCGCGTTGTCGGCGGCGGTGGCCTCGGTCATCCGGGTCAGCACATAG
Source organism: Streptomyces tsukubensis (assembly GCF_003932715.1). Classification (NCBI taxonomy): domain Bacteria; kingdom Bacillati; phylum Actinomycetota; class Actinomycetes; order Kitasatosporales; family Streptomycetaceae; genus Streptomyces; species Streptomyces tsukubensis. Next base: position 6,260,247 of record NZ_CP020700.1, read on the forward strand.
CCGAAGGCCACGGCGTTCACATTGACCCGGTAGCGGCCCCACTCCTTGGCCAGGGTCTTGGTCAGACCGATCATGCCCGCCTTGGCTGCGGCGTAGTTGACCTGCCCGAGATTGCCGTAGTAGCCGCTGGTCGAGGAGATGTTCACAACCTTGCGGTGGTACGGGACCGGGTTGGCGCGGAAGTACGGCAGGGCCGCGCGCAGGATCTTGAACGAGGCCGTCAGATGCACGTCCAGGACGGTGTGCCACTGCTCGTCGGTCATCTTCTGGATGACGGTGTCCCAGGTGTAGCCCGCGTTGTTGACGATGATGTCGAGCCCGCCGAAGTGCTCGACGGCGGCCTCGGTGAACCGCTCGGCGAAGCCCTCGTCGGTGACCGAGCCCACGCAGGCCACGGCCCGGCCGCCTGCGGCCCCGATCGCCGCGACGGTCTCCGCGGCGGGTTCGGCGTCCAGATCGTTGACCACGACCGAGGCCCCCTCGGCGGCCAGTTTGAGGGCGATCGCCCGTCCGATGCCCCGCCCCGAGCCCGAGACGATCGCGACCCTGCCGTCCATGGTTCCCATGGCGAGCCCCGCCCTTCCACTCCGTGAGATGCCTGCACTTCAGTTATGGAAGATTCACTTTTTCTGTGAACGTCCCTGGTGTCAAGGGATCCAAGGGGCTAGCTTGAGTTCGTAAAGATTCGCTAACAGCCTTATCGGCCCATCGGCCCATCGGCCCATCGGCCCAGCGGCCGTCGAACGGCAGGGAGAGACCCCATGCGTGACGCAGTCATCGTCGACGCGGTGCGAACCGCGGTCGGCAAACGGAACGGTTCGCTCGCGCAGCAGCACTCGGCGTCCCTCTCGGCGCACGTCCTGACCGCGCTCGCCCAGCGGACCGGACTCGACCCGGCCCTCGTCGACGATGTGATCTGGGGCTGTGCGGGCGCGGTGGGCATGCAGACCGGCTGCGTCGCCCGGGCCGCGGTCCTCGCCGCGGGCTGGCCCGAATCGGTGCCGGGCGTGACCGTCGACCGCCAGTGCGGCTCCTCGCAGCAGTCCGTGCACCAGGCCGCGGCCGGTGTCGTCTCGGGGCAGTACGACATCGCCGTGGCGGGCGGCGTGGAGGTCATGAGCCGGATCCCCCTCGGCACCACCCGCCTCGACGGCAGCTTCGGCGAACCCTTCGGCCCCGACGTCTGGAAGCGTTACGGCGACGTCCGCTTCCACCAGGGACGGGGCGCGCAGCTGATCGCCGACGAGTACGGCATCACCCGCACCGAGATGGACCGGCACGGACTGGACTCCCACGCCCGCGCCGCCCGCGCCGTCGACGAGGGCCGCTTCACCGGCCAGATCGCCCCGATCACCGTCACCGGCCCCGACGGCACGGAACGCGTCTTCGACACCGACGAGGGCATACGCCGCAACTCCACGCTCGAAGCCCTCGCCGCCCTCAAACCCGCCTTCGGGGACACCGGTTCGATCACCGCGGGCAATGCCTCGCAGGTCTCCGACGGCACCGCCGCCCTGCTGATCACCACCAGCGAGATCGCCCGCGCCCACGGCTGGCGGCCGATGGCCCGGATCCATACGGCGGTCCTCGCCGGCACCGACCCCGTCACCATGCTGAAGGGCCCCATCCCCGCCACCGCCAAGGCCCTGAAGAAGTCCGGTCTGTCGATCGGAGACATCGGGGCCTTCGAGATCAACGAGGCCTTCGCCTCGGTCACTCTGGCCTGGCTGCGGGAGACCGGCGCGGACTACGCCCGGATGAACCCCCTCGGCGGGGCGATGGCGATCGGCCACCCCATCGGCGGCTCCGGCGCCCGGCTGATGACCACCCTGGTCCACCATATGCGCGACAACGGCATCCGCTACGGCCTCCAGTCCATGTGCGAGGGCGGCGGTATGGCCAATGCCACGGTCCTCGAACTCCTCTGACCCCGGAAGAGGAGTGCACCCCATGACGACCACACCGCACCACAGCCCCCCGCCCCCCGGCCCGGGAACCGCCCCCGGCGGGCCCGGTACGGACCTGCTCGGCTTCCTCACCCTGGAGCGCACGGAGCGCGACCTCTTCCACGGCTGGTGCCATGCCGCCCTGCCCCGGCGGGCCTTCGGCGGACAGGTCGCGGCCCAGGCGCTGACCGCGGCGGGCGGCACCGTGGACGACGACCGGCGCGTGCACTCCCTGCACGGCTACTTCCTGCGCGGCGGAAACCCGGCCCGGCCCATCGCCTACCGGGTCGAACGGCTGAAGGACGGCCGCGGATACGCGTCCCGGCGCGTCACGGCCCTCCAGGGCGACGAGGTGATCTTCACCCTCTCCGCCTCCTTCACCCGCCCCGAGGACATCCCCGGACGGCATCTCGCCATGCCGCCGACCACCCCGCCCGAGGAGCTGCCCAACGCTTTCAGCGCCTGGGCCGCCCGGGACCCCGAAGGCTTCGAGCGGTTCGAGATCGGCCGGGTCCTCGACGTCCGCCGGGCCCCCGTCGACCGGCCGGAGCGCGACGGGGGCACCGAACAGCGGCTGTGGATCCGCTCCGCCGCCCCGCTCCCGGACGCGCCCCTGGTCCATATGTGCGCCCTCACCTACGCCTCGGACCTGATGCTCGCCCCGGTCGCGGCCCTCGACGTCGAAGCACCCGGGGTGCTGCGCTCGGGCCCGGACTCCTCGCACCACTTCATGGCCTCCCTCGACCACGCCGTCTGGTTCCACCGCCCGTTCCGCGCCGACGACTGGCTGCTGGTGGTCCAGCGCGGCCCGACCGCGGGCGACGGCCGGGGCCTGGTGCACGCCGGGTTCTGGTCCCGGGACGGCAGGCTGGTCGCCTCGGTGGTCCAGGAGACGGTGCTGCGCCCCCGCCGCAGCCCATGACCCCATGGGTGGTACGACGGCCGGGGGCCGGGACACCCACCGTGTCCCGGCCCCCGGCCTCGTACTTCCGCAGGCGTCAGCCGATGACGCCCTCACTGCGCAGCGCGGCCAGCTCGTCGGCGCCGATTCCGGCCTGCCGCAGTACCTCGTCGGTGTCGCTCCCGGTCACCGCGGCGGGCCGCGGTTCGGGGGAGGGGGTGCCGAGGAAACGCGGTGCGGTCCCCGGCTCCGGGTAGCCGTCGGGGGTGATCCGGTACGTGCCGCGGCCCGCGTTGTGCGGATGGCGGGCGGCCTCCGTCCAGTCGAGCACGGGCGTCACGCAGGTCTCCGTACCGTCGAAGCGGGCCGTCCAGTCGTCGCGGGTGCGGCCCGCGAACACTTCGGCCAGCTTCGCCGCCATCGCCGGCCACGCCCCGCGGTCGTGCTGCCGCGCGAACAGGGGATCGCCGGTGAGCCCGAGCACCCGCAGGGTCTCCGCGTAGAACTGCGGTTCCACACAGCCGACCGCCATGTGCAGTCCGTCCGCGCAGCGGTAGGTGCGGTAGAAGGGGGCGGCGCCGTCGAAGAGGTTGGAGCCGCGGCCCTCGGTCCACTGGCCGGTGCGCAGCAGCCCCTGGAGCAGCGCGAGCTGGATCGCGGTGCCGTCGGTCATCGCCGCGTCCACCACTTGGCCCCGGCCGGTGGTCCGGGCCGAGTACAGGGCGGCGCTGATGCCGAGGGCCAGCAGCAGACCGCCGCCGCCCATATCGCCGAAGAGGTTGAGCGGGACGACGGGATCGCCGTCGGCGGGTCCGATCTGGGCCAGGGCCCCCGCGACGGCGATGTAGTTGATGTCGTGGCCGGGGGCCTGGGCCAGCGGTCCGTCCTGTCCCCAGCCGGTCATCCGCCCGTACACGAGCCGGGGGTTGCGCTCCAGACAGGGGCCGGGTCCGAGACCGAGGCGTTCGGTGACGCCCGGGCGGAAGCCTTCGATCAGGGCGTCGGCGCCGTCGATCAGCTTTCCGACGAGGCCGACGCCCCGGGGGTCCTTGAGGTCGGCGGTGACGGAGCGGCGGCCGCGGTGCAGGATCGGATGGCGCGACGGGCTGCCGTGCTCGGCCGGCCGGTCGACGCGGACGACGTCGGCGCCGAGGTCCGCGAGGATCATCCCGGCGAACGGCCCGGGGCCGATCCCGCCGAGTTCGACGATCCGGACGCCCGCGAGCGGACCGCCGCCCCCGCCGGACGGCCCGGTGGCGGACCGTCCGGCGGGGGCGGCATCGGCGGTGGGCGTCACAGACCGAGGTCCTTGGCGATGATGGTCTTCATGACCTCACTCGTGCCGCCGTAGATCCGGTTGACCCGGGTGTCGGCGTAGAGCCGGGCGATCGGGTACTCCAGCATGTAGCCGTAACCGCCGTGGAGCTGGAGGCATTTGTCGATGACCCGGCCCGCGGTCTCGGTGGCGAAGAGTTTGATCTTCGCGGCGTCGGCGGGGGTCAGTTCGCCCGCGTCGTCGAACGCGATGCCCTGGTCGACCATGGCCTGGAGGGCCGCGACCTCGGTCGCGCACTCGGCCAGGACGAACTTGGTGTTCTGGAAGGCGGCGACGGGCTTGCCGAAGACCTGGCGCTCGGTGACGTACTCCTTGGCGAACCGGATCGCGGCGGTCGCGGCGGACACCGCGCCCACACTGATGGAGAGCCGCTCGCGGGGCAGGTTCTGCCCGAGGTACGAGAAGCCCTCGTCCTGCTTGCCGAGGAGGTTCTCCACCGGCACCTTCACCTCGTTGAAGGCCAGTTCGGAGGTGTCGGAGGAGCGGAGGCCGATCTTCTCCAGCTTGCGGCCGTATGCGAAGCCCTCGCTGTCGGTCGGGACGACGAACAGGCTCAGTCCGTGCCTGCGGTTCTCCGGCGTCGCCGGGGAGGTACGGGCGGCGACGATGCACAGCTCCGAGTTGCGGGCCCCGGTGATGAAGGTCTTGGAGCCGTTGAGGACGTAGTGGGTGCCGTCGTCGGAGAGCTTCGCGGAGGCCCGGATGCCCGCCAGGTCGGAGCCCGTACCGGGTTCGGTCATGGCCACGCAGAGCATCAGCTCACCGGCGGCGACACCGGGCAGCCACCGCTGCTTCTGCTCCTCGTTCGCGAGGTTGAGCAGATAGGGCAGGACGATGCCGGTGGAGACCGAGTAGTGCCCGAAGGAGACCGCGGCCCTGGCGGACTCCTCGGTGATGATCGCCTGGTACTTGTAGCTGGTCTCGCCCGCGCCCCCGTACTCCTCGGGGATGTCGAAGCCCATCACGCCGAGCGCGCCGAGCTTGCGGAAGAGATCACGGTCGACGAGGTTGTCCTGCTCCCACTGCGCGAAGTGGGGCTCCACCTCTTTGACGATGAAGTCCCGGATCATCGCCCGGAACGCCTCGTGCTCCTCGGTGTAGATGCTGCGCTTCATGACCATTCCTGACGGTGTGGGAGGGGTACGGGGTCGGGCGGGGTTCAGCGGGAGGCGCCGTCGACGTTGAGGACCTGTCCGGAGACGTAGTCGGCGTCGGGGGTGCAGAGCAGATAGATCGCGCCCGCGGCCTCGGCGGGGGTGCCGGGGCGGCCGAGCGGATGGGTGCGCTTGACGGCCTCCATGATCTGCGGCGAGACGCCGACCTTGATCCGGCGGCCTTCGATCTCGACGAAGGTCTCGTCGGCGGCGGTGGCCTCGGTCATCCGGGTGAGGATGAAGCCGAAGGCGACGCCGTTGACGTTGACCCGGTAGCGGCCCCACTCCTTCGCCATCGTCTTGGTGAGACCGATGACACCGGCCTTGGCGGAGGAGTAGTTGGCCTGCCCCGGATTGCCGAAGACACCGGAGACCGAGGAGACGTTGACGACCTTGCGGTGGTACGTCGTCGGGTTGGCCTTGATGAAGGGCTGGGCGGCGCGCAGGATCCGGAACGGCGCCTTGAGGTGGACGTCGATGATGGCGTCCCACTGCTCGTCGGTCATCTTCTGGATGACGGTGTCCCAGGTGTAGCCCGCGTTGTTGACGATGATGTCGAGTCCGCCGAAGCTGTCGACCGCGGTCTGGACGAACCGTTCGGCGAAGCCTTCTTCAGTGACCGAGCCGGTGCAGGCCACCGCCTTGCCGCCGGCCGCGGTGATAGCGGCGACGGTCTCGTCGGCGGGCTCCTTGTCCAGATCGTTGACGACGACGCTCGCGCCTTCCGAGGCCAGCTTGAGCGCCACTTCACGGCCGATGCCGCGGCCGGATCCGGAGACGATCGCGACCTTGCCGTCCAGGGTTCCCATGATGTGCGTCCGTCCTTCTCTGAGGTTCAGTCGGTGGTGACGGTGGCGCGGCCCTGGAGGGTCACGCTGCCGTCGGGCAGGCTGACGGTGAGGTCGAGACGGGCCAGACCGTCCTCGACGGAGACGACGGTGCCCCGGCAGACGGGGGTGGTGTTGACCGGCGTGATCGCGGAGAAGCGCACCCCGTACTCCCGGATCCGGTCCTGCGGCACCCAGTCGGTGAGCAGCCGCCCGAGGTAGGCCATGGAGAGCATGCCGTGGGCGAAGACGTCGTCGATGCCGACCGCCCGGCAGGCGTCGATGTCGATATGGACCGGGTTGTGGTCGCCGGATGCGCCCGCGTAGAGCGCCAGCGCGGTGCGGGTCACCTTGGGTGCTTCGAGGGTGAAGGTGTCACCGGGCTTCAGGGCGGTCTTCTGGGCGGTCTTCAGGACGGGCTGCGGTACGGAGCTGGTCATCGGGCCGCCTTCGGATCGCGTACGACGGTGGTGCTGGTGAGGGTGGCGACCGGAGCGCCGTCACGGGTGACCCGGGTGGTGCGCACGATGAACTCCAGCGCCCCGCCCTTCTTGCTGTAGACGTCCGTCACCTCGGTGGCGAAGGCCAGCTCCTCGCCCGCGTGCACGGGGGAGTGGTAGGCGAACTCCTGGCCGCCGTGGAGGATCGTGCGGACGTCGATCCCCAGATCCCGCAGGAACTTCCCGCGGTCGGGGTTGTCCATCTCCAGACAGAAGAGGAAGGTCGGCGGGACCGGCAGATCGGGGTATCCGGCCGCCTTCGCGGCGTCGGTGTCCGTGTACACCGGATCGTGCTGTCCGGTCGCCCCGGCGAAGAAGCGGAGCCTGCCGCGCTCCGCCGAGGTCCGGAACTCCGGGTACCGGGTGCCGATGAGGGAGGGGGAGAGGGGCATCGTCAGGAGACCTTCTCGAAGAGGGTGACGACTCCGGCGGTGCCGAGGCCGAGGTTGTGCTGGAGGCCGAGCCGGGCTCCGTCGACCTGACGGGCACCCGCCTCGCCGCGGAGCTGCCAGGTGATCTCCGCGGTCTGGGCGAGACCGGTGGCACCCAGCGGATGGCCCTTGGAGAGCAGTCCGCCGGAGGGGTTGGTGACGATCCGTCCGCCGTAGGTGTTGTCGCCGTCGCTGATGAACTTCTCCGCGCCGCCCTCCTCGCACAGGCCCAGGCCCTCGTAGGTGAGGACCTCGTTGACCGTGAAGCAGTCGTGGAGTTCGACGACGTCGACATCCCGCGCGTCGACCCCGGCCCGTTCGTAGACCTCCGTTGCGGCGGCCCGGGTGACATCGGTGCCCACCAGGGACATCGCGCTCTTCCTGGTGAACACGTCGTCGCTGTCGGAGTGCAGCGCCTGCGCGGCAATAGCAACCCGCGGGGCGATTCCGTTGGCCCGGGCGAACTCCTCCGAGCAGACGACGGCCGCGGCGGCACCGCAGGTGGGCGGGCAGCACTGGAGCCGGGTCAGACCGCCCGCGACGACCGGCGAGCCCAGCACGTCGTCCAGGCCGATCGGATCGCGGAAGACGGCGTACGGATTGTTGGCCGCGTGCCTGCGGGCCTTGACCGCGACCCGGGCGAAGGTCTCCGGGTGCGCGCCGTACTTCTCCAGGTACTCGCGGCCCGCGGCGTCGAAGTACTGGGGGGTGCCCGGGAGGGCGGGGTCGAGCGGATAGACCTCCTCCAGGACCTCCCGGAAACCGGTCAGCGGATGGGGCCGGTCGTTCCACTTGGCGCTCAGCGCCCCGGGCGGCATCTGCTCGAAGCCGACGGCGAGGGCGCACTCCACGGCACCGCTGCGGACGGCCTGGTGGGCCAGCCAGAGCGCGGAGGAGCCGGAGGCGCAGTTGTTGTTGACGTTCAGCACGGGGACCGCCGTCCGGCCGAACCCGTAGACCACGCGCTGGCCGCAGGTCGAGTCGCCGTAGACGTACCCCGCGTACACCTGCTGGATCCGGTCGTACGGAAGGCCCGCGTCGTCGAGTACGGCCCGGACCGCGCCGCGGCCGAGTTCGTCGTACGTCGCCCCGGCACTGGGCTTGCGGAACGGCACCATCCCGACGCCCGCCACGAGCACTCTGCGCGCCATCGACCCTCCCTGGAAGTTGGTTATCGCTGATTCACTTTTACGTCCATCCTCCCCGGTGTCAAGGGTAGATCGTGAACAGATGAGGTTTCCGGTGGCATAACGAAACCCGCCCGCCGGACAGTGGTCCGGCGGGCGGGTCGGGTGGTGCGCGGGCGGTTCAGTCCGCCGGGGTCCCGGCGGCGGGGACGGCGGCTGCCCAGGCGGCCATGGCGTCGAGGACGGGGCGCAGCTCCCGGCCGAGGGGCGTCAGCTCGTAGACCACGCGCGGGGGGATCTCGGCATGGGCGGTACGGGTGACGATGCCGTGGGTCTCGAACTGGCGCAGCCGGCTGGTCAGCGTGTGCGGGCTGATACCGGGCAGGGTGGCGCGCAGCTCGGTGAAGCGGTGGGGGCCCCGCAGCAGCTCGCGGACGATCAGGGTGGCCCAGGGGCCGTCCAGCAGAACGAGGAAGCGGGCGACTCCGCAGGTGGGCAGGGGAGTGGTCATGATGTGATCGTATGCCATTAGTGCAGTTGATGTAACCGGTGCATCGTATGCACCATAGGCTCATGAGCTATGTGATCCACGGCGCCACCGGCGCCCAGGGAGCCCCCGTACTCGCCGCCCTCCGGGCCGCGGGCAAGCCGGTGACGGCCGTCACCCGCGACCCCGGGAAGCTGCCCGAAGGCACCCCCGCGGTCGCCGCCGACTACGCATCCGCCGAAGAACTGGCCCGCGCCTACGAGGGCGCCGACGGCGTCTTCGTCCATCTGCCGCTGGCCGCGCCTGACGACCGCCTCGCCTACGCCGCCCATATTGCCGCCGCTGTCGCCGAGGCCCGTCCGGCCCGGGTGGTGATCTCCACCAGCGGCTCCTTCGCGGACGCCCCGGACGTCGCGGGTGGGACGTCCCCGGTCCCGGCGGACCCCGCGGTCGCGCGGCTGATCGAAGGGGTGGCCGCGAGCGGGGTGTCGTACGCGGTGCTCGCACCCAAGCTGTTCCTGGAGAACCTGCTGCTGCCGCCGGTCGTCGGCGCGGCCCGGGAGGAAGGCGTCCTGCGCTACCCGATCGGCACGGACTTCCCTGTGTCCTGGGTGTCCCACCTCGACGTCGCCGACGCGGCGGCCGCCCTGCTGGAGCGCCCGGACCTCACCGGCACGGTCCCGGTCGGCCAGTACCCGCCCGTCACCGGCCCGCAGCTCGCCGAGGCGTTCGGAGCCCGGTTCGGCCGTGGGGTGACGTACGAGGCGATCACGCCCGACGAGTTCGGCGCCCTGATCGCCCCGCTGCTGGGCGAGCCCACGGCGGCCGGAGTCGCAGCCCTCTACCGTACGATCGCCACCCTCCCGGACCATGCGATCACCCCGGCCCGCTCGGCGGAAACCCTGCTGGGCCTCGCCCCGCGGACCACCGGCGCCTGGCTGGCCGACCTGGGCATCTGACGGCACCGCCAAGCGGTGGGGAACCTTCCGCGGCGGGTGATCGTCGTGTGGGACACGGGGCCGGGTATCCGGCTCCGTGTCCTTCCCGAGGAGGCTGCCCGCCATGGAGCCGACGAACGACAAGAACGCCCTGGAGACCACTCTGAGCGACGGCCGTAAGGTCACGCTCTCTCTCGGCCCGACGGACGCCCCGTGGGCCGAGGGCGGCGTCGCCGCGCTGCGCCCGGTCGCCCCCACCCACACCACCAGCGCCGACAACCCGCCGCCGCTCCCCGAGGAGCCCGCGGTCCCGCTCAACGTGGCGATCATGGGCCTGGTCGTCTGAGATCCGAAAGAGACGACCTAAGTCGGGGCGGTGGCCCCGTAGGCGGTTGCGGCCGCCAGCACGGCCACCGCCCCCAGCCGTACCTGCCAGCCCGGTACGAAGAGCGCCGCGGCCACGGCGTACGGCACCCCCGTCAGGGCGATGCGGGTACCGGCGCTGCCCAGTTCGCCGCCCTCGGTGTAGAAGGCCACCCCGGCCCCCGCACCGAGCGTGCCGAGGACGAAGACCATGACGGCCCAGCACAGCCGCCCGCCCAGGGACGCGCAGATCGGCAGCATGGTCCGCACCGGTGCGACCGTCGTGACCAGCAGGCCCAGTACCAGCGGCACCCCCAGGGCGGCGATCGGTACCGCCGCACCGACCCCACCGCCCCAGCCCGCCATCAGTAGCCAGAAGCCGAGCATCGGCATCGCCGCAGTCATCGCCGCCCAGACCAGCAGGAGGTGAAGGGCGGTCGGTTTGGCCTTGTCACGCGTCATAAAGCGGATCCTGCCAAGCCCGGGCCCCGGGGCACATGAGTTCCCGTACTCAGCCCGGACGGCCGACCGTCCCTCCCCGGGCAGCCCGACGGCTCCCCCCTTGACGGAACTCCCGCAATTTCGGTATCACTTCATTATGAAGCACGTAACTAATTCCGACGAGCTGAACCATGATGCCGAAGGGCTGCTCTACGACCCCCAAGTCCGCACGTCCGCCGCCTATTTCGCCTCGGGCGGCTCCACCAGCCGTCTGGAGGCGGCCGCCGCGGCCCGCGCCGCCAACAAGACGCTTGAGCGGCTGCGCACGCTGGGCTCCGAGGGCCGGGGCCTCAGCACGGGAGCCGTGGACGTCCTGATCCGGCTGCGCACCCTCGGAGCCGACGGCGCCCACCTCGGCGAGCTGGCCCGCTCCGCCGGCATGACCCCCCGCAACGCCACCGGTCTGGTCGACACCCTCGAACGCGAGGGCCTCGTCCGCCGCGACCCCGACCCCGCGGACCGCCGGTCCGTCCTCGCCCGCATCACCCCCGCCGGACTGGCCTGGCTGGACGACTTCCGGATCCCGACGCAGCGGGCGATGGCGGCCCTGTTCGACGGCTTCAGCGAGCCGGAGCTCCATCAGCTCCGCCACCTCTGCCTGCGCCTCGTCCGGAACCAGCGCCGTATCACCGCCCACCTCACCCCCGCCGAGCGGGACGCCCTGGACTGACGGACGCCGTCATGCGCGCTCGGGCCGCGGGACCAGGTACTCCGCCCAGACCGTCTTCCCCGGTCCTTCGGGGCGCGGGTGCCAACCCCAGCGGTGGGCCAGCTCCGACACGAGGAGCAGCCCCCGCCCGCCCTCTTCGAGCCCCGGGTCCACCAGGGCGTCGGGCTGCGGCGGCAGCCGTTCGCCACGGGTGTCGGTCACCTCGACCCGGGCGACCGGATCGGGCAGGGAGGTCGGGCGGAGCCGCAGGTGGAAGTCCCGCCCCGGGACATGGCCGTGCCGGACGGCGTTCGCGATCAGCTCGGCCGAGATGAGCACGATCGCCTCGTGCGGGGTGGTGCCGTACGGGATCCCCCACTCGTGCAGCCGCACGGCGACGAGCCGCCGGGCCAGGGAGGCGCCCCGGGGCGTGGAGGTGAACGGCATGGCGAATTCGGGCCCGTACGGTCCGGCCCCGGTGCTCAAGTGCCCGCCGGTGCCGTGGGGATAGGCGGTACGGGCGGGGCTGTGGGGGTTGTTCATCATGGCCACCACGGTGCTTGCGGTGGCGTAGCGTGACCAGTGGTGACGCACCGACGCGAGCCGCTTGTACGTGCCTTGTCGGCGCCCGTACGCAGGGCACGGCGTGACCGCGCCCATGCGGGGGCGTTGAGCCGAGGAGGCGGTGCTTCATGGCAGAGAACAGGACAACTTCGGGTGGCGTCGAAGACGCCGACAGCGACGACGGCCGGACGGCGGACAAGTCGGCCCAGGGTGTGGTCACGGCCTTCGGTCGGACCATGAAGACCCTGCGGATCCGGGCCGGTCTGGAACGCGAGGAGCTGGGCAAACGCCTGGGCTACTCGGCGTCCACCATCGCCTCCTTCGAACAGGGACGACGCATTCCGCCGCCGAGGGCGATCGACCGGGCGGACGGGGAGCTGGGGGCGGACGGGCTGCTGACGCTGTGGAAGGAGGAGGTGGAGCGGGCGCAGTACCCGTTGTTCTTCCAGGGAATGGCGCAGTTGGAGAAAGAGGCCATTGAGCTGCTCTCGTACGACACCCTCATTGTGAACGGCCTGCTCCAGACCGAGGAGTACATGCGAGCGGTACTCGCCATGCGGCGCCCGCCTCAGGATCCGGAGACCATCGAGCAGAGGGTGACCGCACGACTGGCCCGACAGGACATTTTTGACCGCCGTCCCACGCCTCTTCTGAGCTTCGTCATGGACGAGTCGGTTCTTCGCCGCAAATATGGAGGCGGGCAGGTACTACGCGGCCAGTTGGAGCAACTCCTGCTGCTCGGCCAGAGGCGGAACGTCGAACTTCAGATCATGCCGCACGACTTGGAGGAAAGTGCGGGCGCGGACGGTCCCTTCACCGTAGTCACGCGTACGGACGGCAAGAAGTCTGTGTACATGGAAACGCAGGGCATCAGCACCTTGGAGACGGGCCCTGCCCGTGCCGCCCTGGTTGCCGCGCGCTATGGGATTATCCGCTCGCAGGCTCTCACCCCGCGGGAGTCGCTGAAGATCATCGAAGAGTTGATGGGAGAGCTATGAACAACGCTGAGTCCCTCGCCTGGTTCAAGAGCAGCTACAGCGGCTCTGAAGGCGGCCAGTGCGTGGAGGTGGCGGTGTCCGGCACGAGCGCGGTGTACGTGCGGGACTCCAAGGCCGCAGTTGGGCCGACCCTCCGGGTATCACGTGAGGCCTGGGCGGGGTTCGTCGGGCTTGCTGCCTCCAAGTAGCCCGTTTAACGGAGAGGTGAGAGCTATGAACAACGCCGAGCCCCTCGCCTGGTTCAAGAGCAGCTACAGCGGAGCCGAAGGCGGCGACTGCGTCGAGGTCGCAGCGTCCTGCACGGGCGCGGTGCACGTCCGGGACTCCAAGGTGGCGACCGGGCCGGTCATACGGATGTCGCCCGAGGCCTGGGCGGGGTTCGTCGGGCTTGCCTCCTCGGAGCAGCGCATCTGACGGCAGTACGTACGCCGGAGCCCTGCCACCCCATTCCGGGTGGCAGGGCTCTCGCGCGTACCGAAACGCCTACTGCGGGGCGATGTTGAAGACCCCGCACTGAACCGACGGGGAGAGCAGCAACAGGGCTTCGTTGCACGCCGAAACGATGTCGGTGTGCTCCTCCGTGGTGATGATGATGTCACCGAACTCGATCGCACCGGCGGTGGTCGCGGTGCCGGCCACGGAGGCGGCGGCCAGGGCCAGGGCGGCGAGGGCAGTACGGATACGCATGGTCACGTCCTTCGGCGGGGCTCGGTGCCGCTGACTGCGGTACCGCCCCCAGCGATCCCCGCCCCGCCGCCCCCGGACACCGGTTCCGAGGTTTCACCCCCGTTCGGACGCGGCGGCGCGCGGTCGTCCAGGTGAGCCGGGGGTACGGAAGCGCGAGGGGGCGGTCACCCGGCGGGCGTGGCGCGCAGATGCGCGCGGGTGCCCTGCGGGCCGAAGAGGATCAGGAGTTCGACCGCGCCGCCGTCGGCGCTGCCCAGCCAGTGCGGCAGGGCGGTGTCGAACTCGGCCGCCTCGCCGGGCGAGAGCGTCAGATCGCGGTCGCCGCCGCCAGCGCGGCGAGCGTGATCCCGCGTTCCCGGCGCAGCGCCCGCAGCCGCGGCCCGACCGCGGCGAGTACGTCATCGTCGTCCCCACTCGTGCCTTCCATCGTGCCATCTTGCCGGAACGGCAAGATTCCGTGCCGGATCGCGGGGCGTCCGCCCACACTGTCCATCCGCCCGGCAGAAGGAGAGCCCGATGAGTACGGACGAAGCGCTCACGTTCTGGGACGGCTTCTACGCCTCCCGTACCGAGGCCGTGGATCCGCGGCCGAACGCCCGCCTCACCGAGACGGTCACCGGCCTGCCGCCCGGTGACGCCCTGGACCTCGGCTGCGGCGAGGGCGGCGACAGCCTGTGGCTCGCCCGCAACGGCTGGCGCGTCACCGCGGTCGACGTCTCGGGCGTCGCCGTCGAACGGCTGGCCCGGCTCGCCCGTACCGGCGGACTGGAGGGAGCGGTCACCGCCGAACGGCACGATCTGCGCGCGACCTTCCCCGGCGGCACCTTCGACCTGGTCAGCGCCCACTATCTGCACACGCCTCTGGACCTGGACCGCTCGGCCGTCCTGCGGTCCGCCGCCCATGCCCTGCGCCCCGGCGGGCGGCTGCTGGTCGTCGACCACGGGTCGACCGCCCCCTGGTCGTGGAACCAGGACCCCGATATCCACTACCCCACCCCGCAGGAGGTCGCCGCGGGCATCGGCCTGGACCCCGCGTCCTGGACGGTCGAGCGCACCGATGTGCTCCGCCGGACCGCGACCGGCCCCGGCGGGCAGACCGCCGAAGTCGTCGACCACCTGCTGCTCGTCCGCCGTACCGCCTGATACCCCGCACCCTCCGAAGGAGACCCCGCGGCCCGCCGTCCGGCGGGTCGGCCATGCGGTCGGACCCACCGGACGCGCCCCCCAGCACGTTGACGGTGGACAACTGTTCGCCACCGCGGCGGCCATGGCCGCGAACCGGGCCGCCGCCCGGCCCGGCGGTACACCCATCGACCGAAGCGATCCTCCCTTGTCCCGCCATTGCGCCCAAACGGGTGAATGTCGCGCATCAAGGGATTTACGACTGCTTATGATCCGCTTCTGTGATGGAAAGTCAGAGGGCGGACACGGTCCGTGACATGGCCGATGTGATCGTCCTGGGGGCCGGCCCCGCCGGGCTGCTCCTCGGAAACCTCCTGCTGGCCGCCGGGGTCGACTGCGTCGTCCTGGAACGGTCCGCCGAGGCGGACGTCCGGACCCGGGCACGCGCCGGGTTCCTCGCCGCGAACACCGTACGGATTCTGGACCGCCACGGTCTCGGCGACGGGCTGCACCGGTCCGGCCGGACCCACTCCCTCTGCGAATTCCGCACCGGGGACGGCCGGTTCCGGCTGGACTACGGCAGCCTCGGCCGCGGCGAGCGGCACACCGTCTACCCCCAGCAGGAGCTGGTGGGGGATCTGCTGACGGAGTACACCGGCCGGGGCGGGCGGATCCGCTTCGGAACCGAGGCGCTCGCCGTACGGGACGCCGACGGCGTACGCCCCTCGGTCACCGTCCGCGGCCCCGACGGCCGCCCGGGCCGCTGGCAGGGCCGGTACGTCGCGGGCTGCGACGGCCGCCACGGCGCGGCCCGCCGCTCCCTCCCGCCCGGAGCGGTCCGGCGGCACCACCGCGACCACGGGATCTCCTGGCTGGGGCTGCTCGCGGAGGCGCCGCCGAGCCTCGACGCGGTGGGATACGCGGTGCACCCCGCGGGGTTCGCCGGGCATATGGCCCGTACGGCCGACATCACCCGCTACTACCTCCAGTGCCCCCGGGGGACGGCGCCCGACGACTGGTCCGAGGACCGGATCTGGGCCGAACTGGAGCTGCGGATGCGGGGCCCCTTGCGCCGGGGCGCACTGATCCAGCGCACCGTGGTCGACCTGGAGTCCGACGTACTCGAACCACTGCGCCACGGCAGCCTCTTCCTCGCCGGTGACGCCGCGAGCCTGCTCAGTCCGTCCGCGGCCAAGGGCGCCAACCTCGCGGTACTGGAGGCGGAGCTGCTCGCCCGTGCCCTCACCGACGACCTTCTGCACGGCGACTCCGAGGGTCTCGACGCCTACTCGGCGCGATGCCTGGCCCGGATCCGGCGGGCACAGGACTTCTCGCAGTGGATGATCCGCCTGCTGCACGACCTTCCCGAGAACAGCTCACAGCACCACATCCGGCGCCCCTGCCTCGAAACGCTCCGCACCTCGCGCGCCGAACAGGACTGGTTCGCCGAGCAGTACGTCGGCGTCTGAACCCCCGCACCCCGCGCTCCGAACCACCGAACCACCGAACCGCCGAAACCTGAGGACACCCCTCCGATGAAGCCCCAGACGCCGACGATCCCCAGCGACGCGGCCCGCCTGACCGCCGCGGCCGACTTCGTCAGGGAGCACGACACCGCCGCCCTGCTGTCGCTGCTGCTCCCCGGCCTCGATGCCCTGGAGGCCCGGGCCCTGGAGGACCGCTGCCACTTCTCGCACGCCGCCCTGCTGGTCTTCCCTCCCGACCCGGGCACCCTCCGTGCCGAACTGGCCGCCTGCGGACTGGCCGCGGACCCGGACGCCGAACCCGTACCGAGTGTGGTCGTACGGGACCGGCTCGCCGCACGGCACCGGCGCGAGGCGGCCGGGCTGGACGTCCGCATCCTGCGCCCGTCGGTTCCCGGGCCGGGCGCCGAGCACCGTACGGTCGAAGTCTTCGCGCTGACCGTGCCCCCCGGCTCCGGACTCGCCGCCGTCGCCGCCGACGAGCGCGCCCGAGAACACGAGGCCCATCTCGCCTTCGAGGTCGAACGCCCGGACCCGCTGGTACTGCGCGGCATGGGCGCGATCCTCACCCGCCACGGAGCCGTCCCCGACGGTGGCGGCTACAACCCGCACGAGGACGGCACGGTCTTCTACTTCACCGCACCCGACGATACGAAGACCGGATACCGCAGGGTCGAGCTGTACGCGCCCGGCGACCACCGCGAGGTACTGGCGGCCCATCTCGCCGCCCCCGGCGAGACCCCGCCTGCCGAAACGCTCCTGCGCCTGCTGACCGGCGCCTGGAGCACCCAGGCCTTGGCGGGCTTCGCCGCACTCCGCATCCCCGACGCCATGACCACGCACACGTCCCTCGCCGCCGGGCCCCTCGCCGCCCGGACCGGCACCGACCCCGGGAGCCTGGCCCGGCTCCTGCGCTATCTCGGGATGCTGGGCGTGGTGACCGGCGACGAGGAGAACGGCTTCCGGCTCACCCCGGTCGGCGCCCTGCTCCGCGCCGACGCCCCGGGCTCCCTGCGGCCCCTCGCCCTGCTGTACGGCGGCCCGTTCTACGAGTCCTTCGCCGCCCTCGGCCACACCCTCCGCACCGGGAAGACCGCCTTCGACCACGTCTTCGGCGCCCACCACTTCGACCACTTCGCCCGCCACCCCGAACTCGCCGGGCTCTTCGACCGGTCGATGGCCGCCAGCACCCGGATGTTCGAACCCCTCGGCGGCCATCCCGTCATCACCGCGGCGAGCACGGCGGACCGTCCCGGCACGGTCGTCGACATCGCGGGCGGCAACGGCGAACTGCTCGCCCGCCTCCTGACCGCGCACCCCCGCCTCCACGGCACCCTCCTCGAACGGTCCCACGCCGTCGAAGCCGCCCGCCGCACCCTGGCCGCCGCCGGGTGCGCCGACCGGTGCACCTTTCTGACCGGCGACTTCGCCGACGTACCCCCGGACGGCGACGTCTACGTCCTGTCCCGCGTGCTCCACGACTGGGACGACGAACGCTGCACCGAGATCCTCCGCCACTGCGCCCGTGCCATGCCCGCCGACGCGGACCTGCTGATCGTCGAACGCCTCCTCCCCGCTGACGTCTGCACCGGCGGATCCCCGTCTCTCGCCGTGGCGTGGGACCTCCACATGATGTGCAACGTCGGCGGCAGGGAACGCACCGAGGCCCACTACGCCCGCCTGCTCGCCGCCGCGGACCTCACCCTGCTCTCCACCACCCCGCTCCCGCTGGAAGGCAACGTCCTCCACGCACGCAGGACCGCCCGGCCCTGACCGTGCCTCGCCGTCAGCCCGCGTGATGGGCCAGCGGCCACGGGCCCTCGTCGTACGGGTGCGGCCTCCCCTTCGCGGCTCGCAGCGCGGCGCGCCGCAGCGGGAGGGGCACGGTCGTCCGGACCGCCGGATCGCCCGCGGCCTCGGCCTCCGCCGCGGCCAGGGCGTGCTCGGTCAGCCGGATCCACTCCGACCGGGGGAGCCGGTGGTGCAGCAGCTTCCGCAGCCCTCCGACCAGACGCCCGGCATAGGGGCGGGGCCCCTGCTCCGCCGCCTGGACGACGACGGCCGCGATGTCCTGCCACTCCGCGTCGAACCAGGCGTAGGCGTCGGCGGAACAGGTGAAGGTACGGGGGTTCGCGCCCGCGACCGCGGCCCCCGCGGGCTGCCGCGGCAGATACAGCCCGCACGCCTCGGTGGCGTTGACGATGCCGTGCAGATAGTGGTCGAGGAGGCGCCGGACGGCCGCCTTCCGCTCCGCCCGGCTGTCCTCGGCCGCCGCCCGCTGCCCGGCGTACTCGTGCACCAGATCGTCCCAGGTGAACCGGCCCGGCCAGGTCTCGCGCAGCAGATGCAACCGGACCACGGGCCGCAGGAGTTCCTCCAGCCGCCGCCGGTCGACGCCCGTCACCGCCGCCGCGGCGGCCACCGAGAACCCCTTCCCCGGCATCAGCCCGAGCAGCCGGAACGCCCGTCTCACATGCGCGGGCAGGGCCTCGTACGACAGGTCGAGAGCGGCCCGTACGGCAACGTTCCGGTCGCCCTCGACATAGAGCCGGGCCAGTCGGCCGCGATCGGCCAGGGCCCGCACGTACGCGCCGATGCTGTTCGGCTCCCGGTCACCGATCCACGAAGTGGCGACGCAGAGCGCGAGCGGGAGGAAGTCGCAGAGCGCGGCGAGCCGCGCCGCCGCCTGCGGTTCGGCGGCCACCCGCGCCGGGCCCGAAGCGGCCCTGATCAGGTCGAGAGCCTCCGCACTGTCCAGGACCCCGCAGGTCAGCCGGTGCGCGCTGTCGAGGGCGACCAGCCCGTCCAGCCGGTCCCGGCTCGTCACCAGGGTCAGGGAACGGGATGTGCCGGGGAGCAGCGGACGCACCTGGGAAGGGTCGGCGACATCGTCGAGGACGATCAGGACCCGGCGGTCCGCGAGCAGAGTGCGGTACAGGGCGGTCTGGGCGTCGAGACCGGTGGGGATGTCCGGGGGCCGGCACCCGAGGCCCTGGAGCAGCATGGGAACCGCTTCCTCCGGGGCCATCGGGGGAGAGTCGTGGAAGCCCCGCATGTCGAGGTACAGCTGCCCGTCGGGGAAGTGCCGCGCCGCCAGATGCGACCAGTGGAGCGCGAGCGCCGTCTTTCCCACCCCGGCGGCCCCCACCAGCAGGACGACGGGCTCCGCCGCGGCGAGCGCCTCGTCCATGCGGCGCATCGAGTCCGCCCTGCCGACGAACCGGTGGGTCGCCGCCGGGAGCTGCCGGGGAATCACCCCGGCGGCCCCCGCCCCGGACTCGTGTTCCTGGTACCCCCGGAACTTTCCGGCCGGGGCCGCCCCGGTCCGGGCCCCGCCCGTCCCGCCCAGCAGCCGCCGGTGGAGTTCGCGGAGTTCGGCCGTGGGCTCGACACCGAGTTCGACGATCATGCGCTTCCGCAGCCCCGCGTACACCGCCATGGCCTCCCCGGTCCGGCCCGCCTTGTGCAGTGCCGTCATGAACAGGGCGTGCGGACGTTCGCGCAGCGGATGCTCCGCCACCAGCCGGGCCAGCTCGGCGAGGGAGGACCGGTCCCGCCCCAGCATGTTCCCGGCCTCCGCGCGGCCCTCGACGGCCGTGATCCGGAGTTCGTCCAGGCGGAACTGCTCGGCGGGGGCCGACAGATCGGGGTGCGGATCGCCCCGCCACAGGGTCAGCGCCCGTTCGAAGCTCTCAAAGGCCTCGTTCCAGCCGCCCGCGGCCGCGGCCCGGGTGCCGTTCTTGATGAGGGACTCGAAGGCGAGGAGGTCGAGCCCGTCGGGGCCCACCCGGATCACGTATCCGGGGCTCTGCGTCACCACCAGCCGCGCGCCGACCGGGCCCAGGGCCCTGCGGACCTCGGTGACGAGGGACCGGACCCGGGCCGCCCCCGATACCGGTGGGTGGTCTTCCCACAGGCGGCTCACGATGCGCTCGACGGACACCACACGGTTGGCGCTGAGCAGCAGAACGGTGCACAGGGAACGCTGCCGTCCGGTGAGCGGAACGACGGACCCCTCGACCTCGACTTCCAGGGAACCCAGCAAACGGAAGTGAACTCGGGAGTTTTGCACCCTTCGACCGTAACTCAGGACTGAGGGCATGATCAACGGCTCTACGGCTCTGACCTGCGGATTATGCCTGTGCCGGGCATCCTGCGGGGTCCTGCGGGCCGTCGCCCTATGGCCTTCGAAACGAGAACCGGAGGGCCGGGAAGGGTACTTGGTTCAGGCCGATTGCGGAGTCCGGTGGCTGCAGGCCCCGTCCGGGTCCCGGGTGAACGCGGCCGGGTGCCCGACCGCATGGGTGCCGAAGGAGCGGCGGCCCGGCCCCTCGGCCGCATGGTCCAGCCGGGGATCGCGCCGCAGGATCCGGCCGTGCAGCTCCGCCAGGGAAGGGCCCGGCCCGTCGCCGAGGCGCGCCACCATCCGCGCACGGACGAGCTGGAAGTGGTCGAGGGCCTCCGCCTGGCGTCCGCTCCGGTACAGGGCGAGCATCAGCAGCCCCGCCACCCGTTCGTCCAGCGGATGGGAGAGCGCGAGCTGCTGCAGGGCGGGCAGATGCTCGGCATGGCGTCCGGCCCGCATGCCGAGTTCGGCCCGGCCGGTCAGCACGGCGCGGTGCTCGTGTCTGAGGGTGACCCGGACCGACCGGGCCCACGACGAGTTCAGATCCGACAGGGGATCGCCGCGCCACAGGGACAGCGCCTCGTCGAAATGCCGCAGGGCCCGGTCCGGGTCACCCGCCCGTTCGGCGTCCTTCGCCCGCAGCACGGACGTACGGAACCGGTGGAGGTCGACGGCTTCGTGCGCGACGGCCAGAAGATATCCGCCCCGCCGCCGCACCACGGCGATACCGTCGGCCGGCTCGGCTCCGCACCCCAGCGCCTTCCGCAGCCGGGTGGCGTGGACGTACAGCGTCTGCCGGGGGTGCTGGGGGGCCTCGTGATCCCACAGCCGCTCGGCCATGGTCTCGTCCGTGACGAAGTGGTTCGGACGCCAGGCCAGCGAGGCGAGGAAGTGGCGGGCGCTCTCCGGGAGAACGATCCGGTCACCGGCGGGCGTATGCGCCTCGACGCAGCCAAGGAGCTGAATATTCATGGGGGGCACCTGCTGTTCGTGATCTGTGCTGGTGCCCCCAATGTGCAGTCCGGTGCGAACGGTCGGCGCATGGATCCCGCATGGCCGGGAAATAAACCCGCCGCGACGGTGTGATGGCCGGGTCCGGCCGTGGCTCCCCGGCTCAGATCCGTCGCCGTACGACCCCGAGCACCCGGTCCGCCGAGAACAGGCCGAGCTGCCGGGAGTCCACGCTGAACGGCGGATTGTCCCCCAGCAGATACAGGCAGCCGGGCGGAATCCGCTCCGTCTCCCCGGAGTCCGTCACCCGGAGATCACCAGGACCGGCCTCCACCCGCTTGATGACCCACCGGTGCCCGTCCACCGCGGCGCGCCCCGGCCCCGGGCGGGCCGAGGGAACCCCCCTGAGACGGTCCTCGCCACTGGGCTGCTCGACCACGACGACGCTCCCGCGCCGGGGCGTCGCGCCCCGCCGTACGATCACCCGGTCCCCGGGCCGGAAGGCCGGCTCCATACTCGGCCCCCGGACCGTGACCGCCACATACCGGCGGCGCAGCGACCACAGCACCCAGCCTGCCGCGCCGGACGCGGCCGTCGCGGCGGCGATGACGGCTCCCCGGCTCACAGCGCGGCTCCCGCCATCGGCGCCTCGTCCGATTCGCCCTGGTATCCGGAGGCCTGAAGGGTGAACAGGCGGGCGTACTCGCCCCCACCGGCCATCAGGGAGGCATGGTCCCCCTCCTCCGTGATCCGGCCCTCGGACAGCACGACGATACGGTCGGCGTCCCGCACGGAACCCAGCCGGTGCGAGATGAGGACGCTGGTCCGGCGCGCCCGGAACTCCCGCAGCCCCGTGTGCAGGGCGTACTCGGCCTCCGCGTCGAGCCCGGACGCGGGCTCGTCGAGGATCAGCAGATCGCGCCCCTCCCGCAGCAGCGCCCGGGCCAGCGCCAGACGCTGGAACTGGCCGCCGGACAGAAGCACCCCGGTCGTGTCGTTCTTGTCTTCGGCTTCGGACTCGGAATCTTCGGATGCGGCTTCGCCGCAGTCCTGGAAGAAGGTGCGCGTCACCATGGTCTCGTAGCCCCGGGGGAGCGCGGCGACCGTCTTGTGCACCCCCGCCCGCTCCGCGGCCCGGACCAGACGCGCGGGATCGTCCAGGGCCGTGAGGTCCCCGACCGCGATGTTCTCGCCTGCCGTCAGGTCGTAGTCCATATAGTCCTGGAAGACCGCGCTCATCCGCTGCCGCAGCTCCTCCGGCGCGACGTCCCGGATGTCCACACCGCCCCACAGGACGGCACCCCGGGTCGGGTCGTAGAACCGGCAGAGCAGCTTGACCAGGGTCGATTTGCCCGCACCGTTCAGGCCGACCAGGGCGAGACTCCGGCCCGCGGGGATCCTGAGGTCCACCCCGCGGAGAATCCACGGCTGGTCGTCCGCATATCGGAACCAGACGTCCCGGAGTTCGATGTCGCCCGCCGGTGAGGCGAGCGCCCGGGGCTGCTCGGCCCGGACCAGATCGGGCGGCATGGTCATCACGGCGTGATAGTGCCCGAACAGGGTCAGTGCCTGGTGCGCGCCCGCCGCATCGGCCGCCAACTGGGCGACGGCCGCCTGGACCCCCGTCACCGCGGCGATGAAGATGACCACGTCTCCCGTCGTCAAAGTGCCCTTCAGCGCGGCGTGTACGGCCCAGGCGAGGCCCGCGCCCGAGACCACGGCCGCCAGGAGCGCCAGCAGCGACTGGGTGCGCAGCTCACGCCGGTCCGTCGACCGCTGCTCCGCGTTCGCCGCCAGCCGCTCCTGCTGCATCCGGCCGAGGAGGAAGCCCCCGATCCCGAACAGCCGGACCTCCTTGGCCGCGTCCGCGCTGGACAGCAACTGGTCGTAGAAGATCTCGCGCCGCTCCCGCGGCCCGATCCGCCACAGCATGTCCGCCCGACGGCGCGACAGCATGATCTCCGCCGCCAGCACCGGCACCGCGGCGGCCAGCAGGAACACGCTCATGACCGGTGCCAGGACCAGCAAGGAGCCCAGGAAGCCGCCGATCGTGACGCCGGAACGGAGCAGCCCCAGCGCCCCGTCGAGCACCTGGTTCGGCGAGGTCTTGCCGGACTGCTTCGCCAGCCGCAGCCGGTCCAGGAACACCGGATCCTCGAACCGCGACATACCGACCGACCTGCCCACGGACCGGAAGAGCCCGCCCTGCGCGACGACGGTGGTGGCCCGCTCCAGCTCGGCCCGGAGATACCCGGCGGCCTGCGGAACCACCGCCTGGGCGATACCGCAGAGGGCCAGCCCGGCGACGAGCCCGGTCAGCGTCCCGGCCGGTCCGCCCCGGGTCAGCGCGTCCAGGGTCAGCTTGGTCAGCCAGCCCAGGGCGACCGGCAGCACACCGGTCAGCAGACCCAGCGCCGCATAGGCGGCCACCTTCCCCGGGGCCGCGCTCCAGCTCAGCTTCAGAGCGGCGGGAAGATGCCGTCCGGGCCCGGGCGTCCGGCGGCGGGCCGGGGCGCCCGCCCGCGAGTTCTCCTGCGGCATACCGCGTCAGCCGCCGACGGCCACGGGCGCGAGGACTCCGCCTCCGGCCTCCATGAGCCGCCCGGAGTCCGCGGTGGCGACCGCGACGGTTCCCCCGCCGTCGACGACGATGTACGTGGGGAAGATGACCACGCCGAGTTCCTTCTTCAGCTCCGCCGCGGTCCCGCCCTCGGGGAAGACCCGGCTCAGCCCGTTCAGCTCCGACCGATAGAAATCGGTACCCGACGCGTCCCCGCCGATGACGGAGAAGACCCGGCTCTCGTCCACACCCGTCTCCGCGAGGAACTCCTTCAGCACCGGCAGCTGTTCCTTGCAGCCGTCGCACTCGGCCGACTGGAAGGTCAGCACCCAGGGCGCCCCGTCGCCGAGCGGAAGCTCGACGGCCGTACCGTCGGCGTCTGTCAGCGCGGGCACCGCGGGAACGACGGTACCGGGCAGCGGGGAGAACGGCGGCGGACCGCCCGCCACCCGCTCCGCGACCCAGGGGTCGAGAATCTTCTTCACCCGCAGCGCAACGGCCAGGGAAAGCGCGCATGCGACTGAGGCCACCAACAGGGCGACTGCGGAGAGCGCGATGCCCATGTGTGCATCCTTCGTGTCAGTTCTTCTGGGAGAAACGGAACAGAGCGGCGAGTTCGCCGAGATGAAGCAGGGTCACACCGACGACGGCCGCGGGCGCCGCGACCAGCGCATAGTCGACCGGCCCCGGGCCTTCCGACGAGGCGGTCGCCCACCAGGCGCCGGCACAGATCACCAGCAGGACGGCGTTCCGTACGAGATGCGCCGCCGAGACCTCGCTGCCCGCACTGCCGACGCAGCCGCAGGAAACCCCCGGGCGCGAACGCAGAATCCGCCACAGGTACACGGTGAATGCGAGAAGCATCAGTCCTGCCGCGCCGAAACCGGCCCACACCGGATGGCGCAGGAACAGCGCGAGCGCGATGCCGACCTCCAGTACGGGTATCGCCAGTGCCACCGCAAAGGCGGAGCGCCCGAAAGCGGGCACGGTCAGTACGATGTGCCGTTGGAATGTGCGGAGATCGCGGAATTTCAGTACGGCTGACCATACGAATACCGCCGCCAGACAGATCTGGCCGAATGCGCCTATCGCTTGCATCTTTCCTCAGCGGGTTGCCGGCCGTCCGGGCCGGGCGGCCACCGTGACCCGGCGGATCACGGTGGCCGCCCCGGTCAATCAGCTACAGCGGATCTTGCAGTCCTCGTACTGGCAGCAGTGCCGGACGTAGCCCTGGCTGCCGGACCCGGCGGTGTCCTTCCAGCAGGACTTGGGGCAGCGGGCAGCGGCCTCCGCGTAGGTCTGGGGGAGAAGCTTGTCCGCGAGCATGCGCAGCGTCTTCGACATATCGCTCTCTCTTTCCTGAGGGGGTGGCTCGGTCTGCCGCCCCGTTTCCTCCGTCAGTATTTCCCGGCGTTCTTTCCAAGGGATTTCCATGAACTTTCCCGGAGCTTTCCATGAACTTTCCCGCTCCGTTTTCAGAAGGCCGCGGCAAGGATCGGAGGCCGTACGGAGCCCGGTCCGGCTCACTTTGCGTACGTTCGAGTGGTCTACGGGAAGCCGTAGCCCTGAGAGCTGACGGCACGGCACCCGCGTCGTTACCTTGACCGCCGTATCGGATATCGACCTGAGCGGTGGCGCATGCGAAGTATCTGGATGGCCGTCGGCGCGGCACTCACGCTCGTCGTCGGCGGACTCGTCTGGGCCGTCATGACGCATGCGGGCCCGGCCGCCGAAGGTGCCGCCGCCGACGGCGTGAACAGCGAAATCAGGACCGACGCCCTGCTGGAGTCCGGTCTGCTGCACTTCCGGCACCGGGACCTCCCCCAGGCGAAGGCCGCTTTCGAACACGTCCTGGCCCTGGACCCGGAGAACAAACTCGCCTGGTACAACCTGGGCGTCCTGGCCCAGGACCAGGGACGCAGATCGGACGCCCACCGGGCCTACGACGCGGCCCTCAAGGCCGACTCCGCATACCCCTCCGCACTCTTCAACAAGGCCCTGCTGCTCAAGGCGAGCGACCCCGACAAGGCGCTCGGACTTCTGCGGCGGGCCGTCGCCGCCGACCCGAAGGCCTCCACCGCCCACTTCCACATCGGCGAGATCCTGGCCCGCAAGGGCCGGGAGGACGAGGCACGGAACGCCTATCACCGGGCCGTCGGGCTCGACCCCGCCCTGCGCTCCCAGGTCCCGGCGGCCTTCCGCCCCGCATCCGGTGAGAGCGCCGAAGCCGCCGTGAACTCCGACACCGAGGCAGGTAGCCCCAGATGACGCCGACCGCGACCCCCAGATTCTCCGTCTTCACCCCCAGCCACCGGCCCCGGTTCCTGGACGAGTGCCTGGAGACCCTCCAGGCGCAGTCCTGCGGGGACTGGGAGTGGATCGTCCTCCTCAACAACGGCGCCAGGTGGCGGCCCGAACAGCCCGACGAGCGGGTCCGCGTGGAGATCGCCGACGAGCTCCGGGGCGTCGGCGCGGCCAAGCGCCGGGCCTGCGAACTCGCCCGCGGCGAGATCCTCGTGGAACTCGACCACGACGACCTGCTGGCCCGCGACTGCCTGGCCGAACTGGCCCGGGCGTTCGACGAGAACCCGGACGCGGTCTTCGCCTACAGCAACACCGCCCAGATCACCGAGGACGGCGGGCGGGACGACTCCCGGTTCAACGAGGAGTACGGCTGGCAGTACGAGGAGGTCCTCGTCGACGGCCGGCAACTGCTGGCCGCCAGGACCATGGCACCCACGCCGCACAACGTCTCGTACATCTGGTACGCCCCCAACCACGTCCGCGCCTTCCGCCGGGACGCCTACACGAAGGTCGGCGGCTACGACGCCACCCGCACGGTCCTCGACGACCAGGACCTGATGTGCCGGCTGTTCCAGGCCGGCGACTTCCACCACATCGAACGCTGCCTCTACCTCCAGCGCATGCACGCCGGGAACACCCAGCGCGACGCCCAGGTCAACGCACACATCCAGCAGGAGACGGTCGCCCTCTACGACAAGTACGTCGAAGCCAACGCCCTGGCCTGGAGCCGGCGCCGCGGGCTGCTCGCGCTCGACCTCGGCGCGGCCCACCGGAAGCCCCCGGGCTATCTCGGCGTGGACCAGCACCCGGGGGACGGCGTCGACATCGTGGCCACGCTGCCCGACCCGCTGGACCTGCCCGACGACTCGGTCGGACTGATCCGCGCGGTCGACTTCCTGGAGCACGTACCCGCGAAGGTGCCGCTGATCAACGAGCTGTACCGGCTGCTCGCACCCGGCGGAATGCTGCTGACCACCACGCCCAGCTCGGACGGGCGCGGGGCCTACCAGGACCCCACCCACGTCGCGTTCTACAACGAGAACTCCTTCTGGTACTACACGGACGACCAGTACCGGGCGTTCGTCCCCGAAATCGAGGCGCGGTTCCAGAGCTCCCGGCTGGTGACGTACTTCCCGACCGAGTGGCACTCCTCGAACAACATCTCCTACGTGGTGGCGAACCTCATCGCCATGAAGGAGGGCGCGACCCGCTGCGGCGGACCACTGCTGGTCCGGGCCGGTACCGGGGCCCGCGCCGAGGCCGTCACGGCGGGATGAGGGCAGCGGCTGTCACACCGGAGTGAGAGCGGTGGCCGCGGCCCGAGCGGCGGCCACCCGTTCCGCGAACCCCGGAGTGTCCAGGGCCGCCGCCAGCTGGTCCCGCCACTCCGGCTGGCAGGGGAGCCCGGCGCGCGCCCAGCCGCCGTGCCCCAGCACCCCGTACGACGGCCGGACCGCGGGCCGCGGGAAAGCGGCCGAGCCGACGGGGCGCAGCCGCCCGGGGTCGAGCCCGCCCAGCCGGTACACCTCCCGGGCCAGCCCGTACCAGGTCGTGGCCCCCGCAGCCGTACCGTGGTAGACGCCCGCCGGGGCCCGTCCGGCGAGCGCCGCCCGGCCCAGCGCGGCCAGCTGCCGGGCGAGCGCCGACGACGAGGTGGGCTGGCCGTACTGGTCCGCGACCACGTCCACGGTCGCCCTCCGGCAGGCCAGTTCGAGCATCGTCGCCACAAAGCTGCGGCCGTGGGTGCCGTACAGCCAGGCGGTACGCACGGTGTAGCCGGTGTCCGGGAGGAGTTCGGCCACCGCGCGCTCCCCGAGCAGCTTGCCCCTGCCGTACGCGTTGAGCGGCCCGGTCTGCGCGTCCTCGGCATAGGGGCGGCCGCCGTCACCGGGGAGTACGTAGTCGGTGGAGACGTGCAGCAGGACCGCACCCGCTTCGGCGCAGGCCCGTGCGAGCTGCCGTACGGCCGTGCCGTTGACGGCGGTCGCCGCCGCCTCGTCCGCCTCGGCGCCGTCCACATCCGTCCAGGCGGCGCAGTTGACCACCACACGGTGCGCGGCGACGGCGGCACGCACGGCCCCCGGGTCGGTGATGTCGAGTTCGCTACGGGTCCGGCCCGTGACCTCGGTGCCCGGAACGGAGGCGAGTTCCGCCAGGATGTCCCGGCCGAGCATCCCGCCCGCGCCGGTCACCAGCCACGGGACGCTCCCCGCCGTCGCCGCTGTTCCTGTCATGCCTGCTCCGACCGGGCCCGGAGCGGCTCCCACCAGTGGCGGTGCTCGCGGTACCAGTCGACCGTGGCCGCGAGCCCCTCCGCGAACGGCACCACCGGCAGATAGCCGAGCTGCTCCCGGATCTTGCTGTCGTCCAGGGAGTAGCGCAGGTCGTGGCCCTTGCGGTCGGGCACCGCGACGACCCGGTCCCAGTCGGCGCCGACGGCGTCGAGGAGCAGCCCGGTGAGCTTGTGGTTGCTCAGCTCGGTGCCGCCGCCGATGTGGTAGACCTCACCGGGCCGGCCGCTCAGGAGGACGAGTTCGATACCGCGGCAGTGGTCGGAGACGTGCAGCCAGTCGCGGATATGGCGGCCGTCGCCGTAGAGGGGAACGGTCAGCCCGTCGAGGAGACGGGTGATGAACAGCGGAACGACCTTCTCGGGGAACTGGTGGGGGCCGTAGTTGTTGGTGCACCGGGTGACCACGACGTCCAGACCGTGGGTGCGGTGGTACGAGAGGGCGAGCAGATCGGCCGCGCCCTTGGACGCGGAGTAGGGGGAGTTGGGCGTGAGCGGCCACTCCTCGGTCCACGAGCCCTCGCCGATGGAGCCGTACACCTCGTCCGTCGACACCTGCACGAACCGGCCCACACGGTGGCGCAGCGCCGCGTCCAGCAGGACCTGGGTACCGGTGACATTGGTACGGACGAAGGGCCCGGCCCCCCGGATCGACCGGTCCACATGCGATTCGGCCGCGAAGTGCACCACCGCGTCCTGACCCGCCATCACCTCGTCGACCGCACCCGGATCGCAGACGTCGCCGCGGACGAAGCGGTAGCCGGGACAGTGCGCGACGGAGGCGAGGTTCGCCTCCACCCCCGAATAGGTGAGCGCGTCGAAGACCGTGACCCGTGCCGACGGATCGGCCCGCAGCAGGCGTCGGACGAACTCCGAACCGATGAACCCGGCCCCGCCGGTCACCAGGAGACGCATGTTTCCCCCCGGGTTCCGGACCCCAGCCGCCGCCGGTACGCGACGCACTCCTCGTAGGAGGGCAGCAGGCCCAGCCCCCGGGCCTCCGCCAGGGTCGGCGCGGCGGCGTCCTTCTCGGACAGCTCCGGGACGAGATCGGCGGGCCAGTCGATCGCCAGCTCCGGATCGAAGGGGTGAATCCCGAACTCCCGCTCCGGCGCGTACCCCTGGGAGCAGAGGTAGACCACGACCGAACCCTCCTCCAGCGCCATGAACGCATGGCCGAGGCCCTCCGACAGATACACGGCCCGGTGCTCCCGGTCGTCCAGACGCACCGCCTCCCAGGCGCCGAAGGTCGGGGAGCCGGTGCGCAGGTCCACGACCACGTCGAGCACAGCTCCGCCGACGCACGTCACGTACTTGCCCTGCCCCGGCGGGACCGCCGCGCAGTGGATGCCCCGCAGGGTGCCGAGGCTCGACCGGGAGCAGTTGGCCTGCTCCAGTTCGAGCCGGTGACCGGTCAGCTCATGGAACGGCCCGGCCTTGAACCACTCATGGAAGCGTCCCCTCCGGTCCGAGTGGACCCGGGGGTCGTCCACCCAGGCGCCTTCGATCCCCAGCGGTCTCATCCGTAGTGCTCCTTTCGCCGGGCGACGGCGGGTTCTTTCTGCAATTCGCCGCCCCGCGGCGAGACGACGGAGCACCGGCCGTCGTGGTCCAGCAGGTCCAGCAGGTACTGCCCGTATCCGCTCGTGAGGAGCGGCCGGGCCAGGGCGCGGAGCTGGTCGTCGTCGATCAGGCCGGACCGCCAGGCCGCTTCCTCCACACAGCCGATCTTGAGACCCTGGCGCTCCTCGACGACCCGGACGAACTCCGACGCCTGCACCATGGAGGTGAAGGTCCCGGTGTCCAGCCAGGCGGTGCCCCGGTCCAGCCGGGTCACATGGAGTTCACCGGCCTCCAGATAGGCACGGTTGAGATCGGTGATCTCCAGCTCGCCCCGGGCGCTGGGCCGCAGCCCGCGCGCGATCTCCACGACGCGGTTGTCGTAGAAGTACAGTCCGGGCACGGCGTACCGGGACCTCGGAACTGCGGGCTTCTCCTCGATGGACAGCGCCCTGCCGTCGTCGTCGAACTCGACCACGCCGTAGGCCGAGGGGTTCGCGACCTGGTACGCGAAGACATGGCCGCCGTGCGTCCGGCTCTCCCGCGTCAGCCGAGCACCGAGCCCCGAGCCGTGGAAGATATTGTCCCCGAGGATCA
Source organism: Streptomyces tsukubensis (assembly GCF_003932715.1). Lineage (NCBI taxonomy): Bacteria > Bacillati > Actinomycetota > Actinomycetes > Kitasatosporales > Streptomycetaceae > Streptomyces > Streptomyces tsukubensis. The sequence goes on from NZ_CP020700.1 coordinate 6,290,650, forward strand.
GCGCGACCGAATCGTCCCCGATGAAACCGGAACCCAGCAGAAACGCCTGGGCGATTCCCTCCGGGCGTTCCTGAGTCGCGTAGTCGATGCGCAGACCGAGCTGGGATCCGTCCCCGAGCAGCGACCGGAACTGCTGCTGGTGCTCCGGGGTCGTGATGACGAGAACCTCACTCACCCCCGCCAGAATCAGGGTGGCGAGCGGGTAATAGACCATCGGCTTGTCGAAGACCGGCAGAAGCTGTTTGGAGACCGCACGGGTCAGCGGCCAGAGCCGCGATCCGGTACCACCGGCCAGCAGAATTCCACGCATGGGCAGTCAGGGGCGCGGTGTCGGTACGGACCCGCTTCCCCGCCCCCCTTTCCCTCTGATGGGACGCGGAGCGGGGCGCCTTTCCCCCGTACGGCCTACCGGCGGCCTGGTCGGCGCGGTCCCACCGAGGTTGCCCCGCAGGGGGCTTTCACCCGGAGGGCGGGACCGGAATTCAGGACGAACCATGAGGGCCACCGTAGAGGAAGCACCACGCCTCCCTATTCCGGCGCTCGGCGAACTGACGGCCGTTTGATTCTGTTCACCGCATTGCCTCTCCACTCGGGTGACATTCGGGGCCGCCGCGAGCCGTATGCGCCGCCGACTCGGCCCGCTGCTGAAACTGACCCGGTTCATCATCCTCTAAGAACGTCGCACAAATTGCGTCGTCAGATCAACGGCTGCCCTTCACGGCGGCCGTGCGGTGCCCTCCGGCTGCCTTTCGTCCGGCCGTCGCGCTCCGGCACCGCCTTTTCCTCGCGAAAGGAACTCGGGTGAACAGAAGAACCATCAACCGGAACCGGGTGAGAGCCGTCACCATGGTTTCGGTGGGTACCCTGACCGCCGTGCTCAACGTCGTACCGAGCGCGGTGGCCGTCGCCGATGCCATCGAGCGCTCCGGCCCCGGGCACAGCCTGGGCGTGCCGGGACCGAACGGTGCCGTGTCGTCGAACGGACAGGCCGAGCGCACCGTCATGACCGGTGAAGGCAAGGACGGCGGCAAGGGCGGCAAGGAACACCGCGGCCCGCAGGGCCCGAGAGGTCCGCAGGGTCCCCAAGGCCCCCAGGGCACGCAGGGTGCGCAGGGCGAACCGGGGGAGCAGGGCCCGCAGGGCGCCAACGGACGCCGGGGCCCGCAGGGTGCGCAAGGTGCCCAGGGCGACACCGGCGAGCAGGGCCCCCAGGGCGCGAACGGCGCCAGGGGCCCGCAGGGCACGCAGGGTACGCAGGGCGACCCGGGGGAGCAGGGGCCGCAGGGCGCGAACGGTGCGCGGGGTCCGCAGGGAACGCAGGGCACGCAGGGAACGACCGGGGCGCAGGGCGCCACCGGAGCGCAGGGTACGCAGGGCGCTCAGGGTGCGAACGGGACCCAGGGCACCCAGGGAACTCAGGGAACTCAGGGCACTCAGGGCACCAACGGAGCCCAAGGCACGCAGGGTACGCAGGGCACTCAGGGTGCGAACGGTGCGCAGGGTTCCGCCGGTGCTCAGGGAACTCAGGGCTTCCAGGGCTTCCAGGGCGGCGACGGGGCCCAGGGCACGCAGGGTACGCAGGGCGCTCAGGGTGCGAACGGCACTCAGGGCACGCAGGGCACGCAAGGCACCCAGGGAGCAACCGGTGCGCAGGGCGCCAACGGCACCCAGGGCACCCAGGGCGCAACCGGCGCGACCGGCGCGCAGGGTGTGCAGGGAACCCAGGGCACTCAGGGCGCCAACGGGGCCCAGGGTACGCAGGGCGCTCAGGGTGCGAACGGCACTCAGGGTGCCAACGGTGCGCAGGGCACGCAGGGTACGCAGGGCACCCAGGGTGCAACCGGTGCGCAGGGCGCCAACGGCACGCAGGGCGCGACCGGTGCGCAGGGCACCCAGGGTACGCAGGGCACCACCGGCGCACAGGGCGTGCAAGGCACCCAAGGCACCCAGGGGTCCACCGGCGCTCAGGGACCGCAGGGTCCGGCAGCGCTGAGCACCTATGTCATCAGGGGCCCCCAGGCCATCCCGGTACTCATCGGTGTCGGCGTGACCTCGACGGCCAACTGCAACGCCGGTGACGTGGCCACCGGCGGCGGATACGACACCTTCGGACTCCTCAGCGCGATCAACATCATCGAGAGCGCGCCGATCCCGAAGAGTGCCGGCACCCAGGGCGTGGCGGCCACCGGTTGGCAGACCCAGGCATCCGTCACCGTCCTCGGCGGTGGATTCCAGTCCTACGTGGTCTGCCTGCACCAGTAGTTCCGATCGGGCCACGAGCTCCGGGCCACCGCTCGCCCCCCCGGCGGCGGTGGCGCGGCCGATGCCCGCGATCAGGGCCGGTGACCGCTGCCATCACCGTTGTGTATTGGATCTTCCGGGGCCGGTGGGCCCACGCTGGTGCGGAGTCGCGCGGCCGGGGTCGGGTTTCCCCGGGAACGCGATCCACATCACGGCCGACGGGTGGGGCGAAGGCCCGCGCGGCCCGGCGAGAGGCAGGGGCAGAGCGGTGCGAACAACCGTGGTGGGTGGGGGCATAGCCGGGTTGACCTGCGCCCTGAGCCTGCATGCTGTCGGTGGGGACCCCCAGGTGTACGAGGCTGCACGGTCCGTCGAGGCGGTCGGCGTGGGAATCAACCTGCTGCCGCACGCCGTCCGTGAGCTCGCCGAACTCGGCCTGGCCGATGAACTCGCGGCCATCGCGCTGCCCCCGCACCGGCTGAGCTACCGCGACCGCGCGGGCAGGGTGGTGTGGGAGGAACCCCTCGGACCGGCCGCCGGCTACCACTGGCCGCAGTACTCCGTGCACCGGGGACGCCTCCAGACGCTGCTGCTGGCGGCGGTACGCGACCGCCTGGGACCGGACGCGGTCCGTACCGGTCTGCGCTTTCAGCACTTCGAGGAGAGCCCGAACGGCGTTCGGGCCCACTTCCTGGACCGGACGAGCGGCCGGACCGTGACCGGGGACGCCGATGTGCTGGTCGGCGCCGACGGCATCGACTCGGTGGTCCGCGCCCGGCTCTACCCGCACGAAGGCCCCGCCCGCGGGACCGGAGTTCATATGTGGCGCGGGGTCGCACCCCACCCGCAGATCCTCGACGGCCGAACGATTGTGGTCGCCGGGGGTACCCCGGGCGACAAGTTCATCGCGTACCCGATCGGTGACCCGGCGGCCGAGGCCGACGAAGCCCTGGTGAACTGGGTGCTGGAGGTACGGCCCGGACCGTCCGCCCGGCTTTCGGGCGGCCTCCCCCGCCGTATCACCGTGGAGGAAGCCCGGGCCCGGCTGACCTCCTGGGGCCTCCCGTTGACCGACCCGGCCGTTCTGGCCGAGCGCTCCCCGGTGATCGCCGAGTATCCGATGCTCGACCGCGACCCGCTGCCCCGCTGGAGCTTCGGACGGGTCACCCTGCTCGGTGACGCGGCCCATCCGATGTTCCCCATGGGCATGAACGGCGGATCGCAGTCCATCGTGGACACCCGGGTACTGGCCTGGTGTCTGGCCCGGGAGAACGACCCGGTGACCGCACTCCGCCGTTACGACGACATCCGCCGGCCCACCGTCAACGCCGTCGTGCTCGCCAACCGGGAACTGGGACCGGAGGAGATCATCGCGCGGGCCGAGGAGCACGGCGGGCCGCTCCCGGCCCCCCGGGCCGAAGCGATCGCGAACCGCTACCGGGAGCTGGCCCGGGCCACGGTGGCCCAGGTCAACACCACTGCGTCATGGACGACCACGCGCCGTACCCCGAGCCCGGCACCGTGAGCCCCCTGGCGATCCGCACCACTTTCCGTCGGCCGGGTCAGCCGAAGGTCAGGGCGTATGCCTGGAGACCAGTCCCGAAGCGGAGTTCGAGGTGTGCCGTGCGGGCCTTCTCGTGGTCGGTGAGCCGGTGGAGGGCCGGTGCCCCGGAGACGGTGAGGGTGCGGACGGGTTTGCCGTCGACGAGGACGGTGACCGTGCCGGTTCCGGCGAGGACGAGATTGGCGTTGCGGGCCCGGTAGCGGAGGGCGAGGCGTGCGCCGGGACCGGCGGTGAAGTGTTCGTATCCGGCGGTCCAGATGCCGTCGAGGGAGATGCGGTTCAGGGGCAGGGGCCGCTCGGGGAAGCGGTACGCGGTGGGTTCGCCGTCGACCAGGGGAGTACCGGTGTAGCCGCGGATGCGCTGGGTGCTGAGGTAGGTCTCCGGGGTCCGGTCCTCGGTGAGGTCGTCCCCGGCGCGGCCGGTGGGTTCGGGGAGGGTGACGGTGGGGTCGGCCCGGCGGAGCAGGTCCCGGATCATCGTCTCGGTCCGGTCGTACTGGCCTTCGCCGAACTTGAAGTAGCGGACGGTGCCTTCGGCGTCGATGAGGTATTTGGCGGGCCAGAAGCGGTTGCGGTAGTTGCTCCAGGTGGTGAGGTCGTTGTCGAGGGCCACGGGCCAGGTGACACCGAGCTTCCGGGCGCCTTCGGCGACGTTGCCGCGTTTCTTCTCGAAGACGAACTCGGGTGAGTGGACGCCGATGATCCGCAGGCCCGAGTCCCGGTAGGTGCGGTCCCAGTCGCGCAGATACGGCGCGGCCCGCTGGCAGTTGATGCAGGAGTAGGTCCAGAAGTCGACCAGGACGACCTTGCCGCGCAGGCTTTTGAGGTCGAGGGGCCGGTTGCCGGGGGTGTTCAGCCAGGAGTCGATGCCTTCGAGGGGCGGGGCCTGACCGCAGGAGCGCAGCTCGTCGGCGCCGTCCTCGCAGCGGGAGAGTTCCTTGTTGGAGTCGTCGTAGAGACCGGACAGCTTCTGCCGGGCGATCCCGCTGTCCTCGACCTTCCGCTGGGCGGCGGCCGTGTAGTCGGGCAGGGCCCGCTGGAGGGCGGTGGTGAGGTCGAGGGCGAGCGCCGCGCCCAGCGCGATCATCAGCAGTCCGGCGGTGATCCGCAGTCCGCGGGCCCGGGTGCGGAAGGCGGCGACCCGTGCGGCGATACGGCGTCCGGCGAGCGCGAAGGCGAGCAGGGGGATCGCGGTGCCGACGGCGAAGGAGAGGGTGAGGGCGACGATGTCCGCGCTGATCTCGCCGCGGGCACCGGCGACGGTGATCGCGGCGAGGACCGGTCCGGCGCAGGGGACGTAGAGCACTCCGAGGCCGAGCCCGAGAACGAGCGCGCTGCCCTCCTTGTTCACCTGGCGCTGCGGGATCCGGGAGAACGGCTTCTCCAGCAGCCGCTCCACGGGAGGGAAGACCAGTCCGAGGCCGATCAGGATCAGCAGGGCCAGGCCGGTGAGGCGCAGGATGTCCTCGGGCAGTCCGAGCGCGGAGATGATCGTGACGCCGAGCAGGGTGAAGAAGCTGAAGCTCAGGACGAGCCCGGCGACCACGGCGTACGGGCGGCGGTTGCGCGGAGGGCGCGGCGCCCCGGACGGCGCTTCGAGGAGGACGGCGCCCGCCGGGTCCGTACCGGTGGCCCTTCTTCCCGCGCTCTCCGCCGGTGACGGTTCCCCGGCCGTGCCGCCGTCTGTGCCACCGGCCAGGAACACGACCGGGAGCACGGGAAGGATGCACGGTGAGACGGCGGTGATGAGGCCGCCGAGCAGACCGATCAGGGCGAGGGTGAGCATGGTGACCGCCTTGGCTGGGGGAGAGCCCGATGGCGTCCCCTTCTGACGGTCATTCGGACCCGTACCCCGCCCGGATGGCACCGCATCCGCCTGCGGCAGCAAACGGCCGGTGGCCGGTACCCCCGGAGAGAGGGGGCACCGGCCACCGGCCGTCGCAGAGAGCTGAGAGGTGCCGGCTACTGGGGCATCAGCACGGTGTCGACGATGTAGACGGTGGCGTTGGAGGTGCCGACATTGCCGCAGACGACGGAGGCGGAGTCGTTGACCCGGTACGACTCGCCGGATCCGCTGGTGGTGACCGCGCCCTTCTGCAGCGTCTCGAAGGAGCCGTTCGCCAGCTGCTCGGGTGTCAGGTTCCGGCCAACGACGTGGTAGGTGAGGATATCGGTGAGCAGCTTCTTGTCGGCGAGGACCTTGTCGAGGTCGGCCTTCGGGATCTTCGCGAAGGCGTCGTTCGTCGGAGCGAACACCGTGATGCCCCGCGCGTTGTTCAGGGTGTCCACCAGCCCGGCCTGCTTGACCGCGGCGACCAGCGTGGACAGGGCGGGGTTGTTGGAGGCGGCGGTGGCGACCGGGTCCTTGGCCATTCCGTCGAAGGAACCCGCGCCCTCCTTCGGAACTCCGGCACAGGCCGGGCCGAACGGCTGACCGGGTGTCATCGCATCACTCGCCGGGGCCTTGTCGGCCTCGGCGGCCTCCTCGGACGCGGGGGTGGAAGCGGCCTTGGTGTCCGAGCCGGAGTCGGAACACCCGGCCAGCACCAGGGGAAGCAGCACGGCAGCGGCCACGGCGGTCGCGGTACGGGCGGCACGCATACGAATCATGATCAGGATCTCCTGTTGAGCGGGGAGTTCCCCGGGACGGGGACTCGGCGGAGGTACGGCTGCCGGGCCCGGCCCGCCCGGGGAGGCGGGAGGGACATGGAGCGCACACCGGGTGGTGCCCCCCGTTCCGTCCGCCTCAGCAGGCCGCGATCGCGCCGGAGAAGGTGGCCGTGGGCCGGCGCACCCGATGGGGTGCCGCCGGTGCCGGGAGGGCTCCATGCCCCGTATTCGCAGACACCCGCCCGCCGGATGGGTCGGTCATCCCTTCCGGTGAATCACGGTCGCGCGCTGACCCGGCAGACGAGAGCGGTCCTGGTACGCCCACCCATCCGCACCCCGGTCCGCTACGAAGACGCACCAGGAGGCGACCGCACCGCGGTCGTCGGCCACGCCCCTTGCCAGCCGGCGATAAGGAACCTCATGCGATCGACAACCCGCTCCAGGGCGGCCGACCCGGGCCTCCCCTCGGCCCGGGCGGCACAACCGGAGCCCGCCCGGTGAACCGGCCGCTCCCTTGCAGCGCCACAGGGCCCACCGGCCGCAGCGATCTCCCCGCGCTCATGCAGCAGGTCGCCCGGGGCGACAAGGAGGCCTTCTCCTCCCTCTACGACGCCCTCGCGCCGCTGGTCTTCGGGATCGTCGTCAAGGTACTGCGCGACCGGGCCCAGTCCGAGGAGGTCGCCCAGGAAGTCATGATCGACCTCTGGCGGCAGGCCGCCCGCTACCGGCCGGACGCCGGCGCCGTCACCACCTGGGCGGCGACCATCGCCCACCGCCGCGCGGTGGACCGGGTCCGCTCCGCCCAGGCGGCCGCCGACCGCGAACAGGCCCAGGCCGCCCGTGAACACCGGACCGCGTTCGACGAGGTGGCCGAACAGGTCGAGATCCGCCTGGAGAGCGAACAGGTACGCCGCTGTCTGCGCGGCCTGACCGAACTCCAGAACCAGGCCGTCACCCTCGCCTACTACCGGGGACTGACCTACCGGGAAGTCGCCGAAACGCTCCGCACACCGCTTCCCACCATCAAGACACGCATGCGCGACGGCCTCATCCGGCTCCGCGACTGCATGGGGGTGAACACATGAAACAGTCCGCTTCCGATATCCACACCCTTGCCGCCGCCCACGCCCTCAACGCCCTCGAAGGCGCCGACCGCGAGGCCTTCGCCCACCATCTGCACCAGTGCGAACCGTGCCGCCAGGACGTCATGGAGTTCGAGGCCACCGCCGCACGCCTGGCTGCCGCCACCGCCCAGCCACCGCCCCCGGCCATGAAGGAACGAACCCTCGCTGCCGTCGACGGGGTCCGCCAACAGCCCCCGCACCTGAAGGCCCCGAAGACGGGCCCCGGTTTCTGGCGGCGCACCGGCATGCCCCTCGCCCTTGCGGCGAGCCTCGCCGCGGCCGCGTCGTTCGCCGGACTCGCCGTCCGGGAGCACCGGACGGGCGAGGAACAACGGCAGCGGGCGGACCAGAGCCGGCAGAGCCTCGACGACATCAGCACCGTACTGGCGGCGCCCGACGCCCGTACCGTCCACGGCAGAACCGCAAGCGGAGCCCTCACCACGGTCACTGCCTCCGCGAGAGAGAACCGGGCCGTCTTCACCGCCACCGCCCTGCCCGCTCCCGCCCCGGGCACGACCTACCAACTCTGGCTGAGCCACCGGGGCATCATGCGCCCGGCCGGTTTCATCCACCGGAACGGCACGGTCCTCCTCGCCGCCCGCCCCGCCGGGGCCACCGCCCTCGGACTCACCGTCGAACCCTCCGGAGGCTCACCCCGCCCCACCACACCTCCCCTGCTGCTGATGACCCTGCCCACGTGACACCCCCCGCGGCGCCCCGAGCTGCGTGCAGAGCACCGGCTGACCACCCATCAACAACCCGGTGTGTCCGTTGCGTCGGTGAAACAGAACGGAAGGGCAGCTGATGCCGGATCCCTGCGCGGTGGATGTGCGGGCCGCCGATAGTGAGCAGGTCCGCGGAGGTCGCGGACCTCCCCACCTTCCCCTCGTACGGAGGCCTCTTCCCGTGTCACCGATGACCCGTCACCGCAGTGCCGAGCAGCCCCGCCGGGCCGTGATCGCGCGCCGTCCCGCCCTGGCCGTCTCCGCGGTCGTACTGGCCGGACTGCAGGCGAGCACCGGCCTCGCCGCAGCTCAGAACGGCGGGCAGCCCGCCGGACCAGGACTCGACTGGCAGCTCTGCTCGACCGCGGCAGCGGGCTGGCCGCTGGCGAACGACACCCGCAGCGAGTGCGCCGAACTGACCGTACCGATGGACTACGCAAAGCCCGGCGGCCGGAAGATCACGATCGCGGTGAGCCGCGTCAGGGCCGCGGAACCGCGGACATCCGCGGCACCCGTCGTCTCCATTCTGGGCGGCCCCGGGTTCTACAACATCACCAACCCGGCGACGATGACACGGCGCGGGCTCGCCACGCTCAACACCGACCGCGATTTCATCGGGCTGGACCTCCGCGGATCCGGATACAGCGACCACATCGCCTGCACCGAGAAGCCGACGGCCGAACCGGCACCGACCGCGCCGGAGAAGAGCATCAAGAAGGCCGACTTCGACCAGCAGGCCGAGTTCAACAAGCGCTGCGCGGCCGTCGACCCTGAGTTCGTACGGCAGATCACCCCGGAGAATGCCGCCCGCGACATCGACCGGCTGCGGGCCGCGCTCGGCACGGAGAAGATCAGCTTCTACGGGTCCTCCTTCGGCACCGCCGTCGGACTGGCCTACCGTTCCCTGTTCGACCGCCGTACGGAACGCATGTGGCTGGACTCGGTGATGCCCCCGAAACGCCACTGGCCCACCATGGACGGTGAATCGGAGGTGATCGCAAAGCCGGTCGCCGCCGCGTTCGTCACCTGGCTGGCCCGGCGCGACGGCGACTACCGGTGGGGTGCCGACGAGGCCACCGTCCACCGCCGGCTGGGCGCTCTCCGCGGCGAACTGGAGCGGAAGCCGCGCACCACCGGCGGGGCGCGCCTGGCCGGGGACTGGGTGATCGACCAGGTCATGCGCCCCGAGGAGGAGTGGGACGCCGCGGCGAAGAACCTGGCCGCGGTCCGCGACGGCGGCCATCCGGCCACCTCGCGGGCAGCCACCACCGCGGCGGTACGCCCCTTCGGACTGGGCAACCCGCGCAGCCCGTTCAACAACCTCCAGTACAACGCGATGCTCTGCAACACGGCCTCCGCGAGCCGCAGCTTCGGGGAACTGTGGGGGGCCCGCGAGGCCCGCCGCAAAGCCGATCCCCTGACGGGAGGGACGCAGTTCAGCCCCTGGTGCGCGAAGTGGCCGCTGACCGCCCCGCCCGCCGAACCCACGCACGGCACCAGCGCACTCCAACTGTCCGGCCACCTCTACGAGGGCGTCACCCCCTACGCCTGGGCCGAACAGGCCAGGGACGCCCACGGCGCCACCCTGCTCACCGTGCTCGACGACGGACACGCCTCCCTGCCCGATACGCCGGACTGCGCGGAGAAGGCGGTCACCTTCTTCCGTACCGGCGGGAAGGCAGAGGGCACCTGCGGCGGCCGGAACCCCTGACGGGACCCCGGGCGCAAGCGATCCCGGCAGCCGGGGACGGGCAAACGTTCGAGCAGCCCCGAGTCGGCTCGGAAATCCAGACAAGAGGCTGATTTCCCTCTATGCGATCCGGAGCGGGCGCAGCACAATCCCCGGTACCGATTCCCGGCCGTCGCCGCGAAGTCCGTCCATCCACGCATCGGCGCGACCCGGCGCCCGGGAGCGCACCTGGTGGCCGCTCCCGCCGACGGGCCGCGCCCGCGTGACCGGAGGTGTTCATGACCACCAGCCACGAGGTTTCCGTTCCGGTCCTCGACAGCGACGGAGGTGACCGGCTGTACGAGCAGATCGAGGAACTCCGCGCCACCGGGCCCGCCGTGCGGGTCCGGCTGCCCCAGAACGTCGTCGCCTGGTCCGTCACGCGCGGAGATGTCGTCAGGCGGCTGGTCACCCATCCCGACGTCACCAGGAACGCCCGTGACACCTGGACCGGTTACCAGCCCGGCGCCGTCCCCTGGCTCTCGCCCTGGGTCGACGTCCGCTCCATGGCCACCTCCGAGGGGGCCGAGCACACCCGGCTGCGGAGGCTGATCGGCCCCGCTTTCACACCGCGGCGCATGGAGTCGCTGCGGCCCTCCATCGAGGCCATCGTCACCGACCTCCTGGACGGTCTGGAAGCCCGGGAGGACGGCGCGGCAGTGGATCTGCGGGCGCACTTCGCGCACGGTGTGCCGACCCAGGTGATCTGCGACCTCTTCGGCGTTCCCGAGGACCAGCGCCCCGACATGCTCGCCGTCGTCGACGCGATCCTGGCCACCGACGTCCCCCAGGAGCAGTCGGAGCGGGTCATGAGCGGGCTCTACACCACCATGCAGCGCCTCGTGGAGACGAAGCGGCGGGAGCCCGGCGACGATATGACCAGTCTGCTGCTCACCGCCCAGGAGGGGGACCGGCTCACCGAGACGGAGCTGATCTCCACCCTGCTCCTGATGATCGGCGCCGGGAGCCAGACCACGATCGCGCTGATCGGAAACGCCGTCCGGGCGCTTCTCACCCACCGCAGGCAGCTGAACGCGGCCCTGGCCGAGCCCGCCCGCTGGCCCGCTGTCGTCGAGGAGACCCTGCGGCTCCATCCGCCGGTCGTCCATCTTCCGCTGCGGTGCGCGATCCGTGACATCGACCTCGGCGAGGGCGTCACCATTGCGGCCGGGGAAGCCATTCTCATCGGGTTCGGGGCGCACGGCCGGGACCCGTCGTCCCACAGCGCCGCCCACGCCTTCGAGATCGACCGCGTGGACCGGGACCATCTGGCCTTCGGATACGGCATCCACTACTGCCTCGGCGCCCCGCTCGCCCGGCTGGAGGCCGCCATCGCGCTGCCCGCCCTCTTCGACCGCTTCCCGGACATCGAGCTCGCGGACGAGGCGAACGCCCCGGCCCCGGTGCCGTCGTTCATCGGCAACGACGTCCTCGCCCTGCCCGTACTCCTGCGCCCGCCGGGCCGGGCGGCGCGCTGAGCCGACCGTCGGCGCCTGCCCCGAGCTGCCGAAAATGGTTCGCGGGAAGCCGAGTTGGATGATCACGTTGGCGGCATGGAACAGAAACTCTCCCGACGCCGCATGCTGCTGTCCGCAGGGGCGGCCGCAGGTGCCGTCGCACTCGTGCCGAACGCCGCCACTGCACTCCCGTCCCCCGCCGGCTCTCCACCGGCGGGGGCGGCCGTCCCCGGAAGGCGTTCGGCCGCGCTCGTGATCCACAACGCCCGGGTGTTCACGGGGGCGCGTGGAGAGGGGGTACGGGAGGCGGTCGCGGTGGGGCGGGACGGGCGGGTGCTGGCGACCGGGTCGGACCGGGAGCTGCGCCGGTACGCGGGCCGCGACACCGAGCTGGTCGACGCCCGGAAGGGCACCGTGATGAGCGGGATCGTGGACGGACACGCCCACCCCGTCGCCGCCGGAGCCGCGACGCTCAACCCGAGCCTCGGATATCTGGAGCTGACCGTTCCCCGGTTGCGGGAGCTGCTGCGGGGATTCCTCGCCGACCCGGCGCACGGAGGCGAGCCGGACGGCTGGCTGGTCGTGGCGGACTGGAACCCGGTGGGACTGCTGCCCGCCGGGACCGTGCCCCACCGCACGATCCTCGACGCGCTGCCCACCCGGCGGCCCATCGCGCTCCTCGGCACCGACGGGCACAACAGCTGGGTCAACGGGCGGGCGCTCGAACTCGCCGGAATCACCGCCACCACCCCCGATCCGCCCGGTGGCGAGATCGAACGGGACGCCGACGGCGCGGCGACCGGACTGCTCAAGGAGGAAGCCCAGGGGCTGGTTCACCGGCTGCTGCCGGACCACCCGATCGGGAAGGTGGTCGAGGCCACCGCACGAGCCCTGCAACAGGCCGCCGCCCAGGGGGTCACCGGGTTCCTGGATGCCTCCGCCGACGAGTGGCACCTCGACGTCTACACCGAGCTCGCCCGCACCGGACGGCTTCCGCAGCGCATATCGGCGGCACTGCGGCTCGACGCCCACGAGATCCGCGACCCCCGCGAAGGGCTGCGGTGGCTGCGGGAAACCCGGCGCCGGTACGCGGACGTCCCCCGCCTCGACCTGCGGACGGCGAAGGTGTTCGTGGACGGGGTGATGGAGTACCCGGCCCGGACGGCAGCACTCCTGGAGCCGTACTTCGACGGCTCGGGGCGGCCCACGGACCACCGCGGGGAACTCCAGCTGGAGCCGGACGACTTCGCCCGCCTCGCGGTGCTGCTCGACACCGAGGGCTGGCAGATCCACGCCCACGCGATCGGCGACCGGGCCGTCCGCGTCGCCCTCGACGGGTACGAAGCCGCCCACCGGGCGGGCGGACGGCGCGGCAACCGCCACACCATCACCCACCTGCAACTCGTCCACCCCACCGACGTCCGCCGTTTCGCCCGCCTCGGAGTGGTGGCCTCGATGCAGCTCCAGTGGGCCATGCGGGACACCTGGACCGTGGACGCCCTCCTGCCCTACATCGGCCCCGAACGGCACCGCCGGCTCTTCCCCGCCCGGAGCCTGGAACGCCACGGCGCACTGCTGGCGGGCGGATCCGACTGGCCCGTCGACCCGCTCGGCGTCTGGAATCAGATCCGTACCGCCGTCGACCGGGAAGGGGCCGACTCCGACGGACCGCTCCACCCCGAACGCGAAGGCATCCGACGGACATCCGCACTGCGGATGCACACCGCCGGCGCCGCACACCAGCTCCGGGCGGACCACCGCACCGGAACACTCGTCCCGGGCCGCGCCGCCGACCTCGTCCTCCTCGACCGGGACATCACCCGCGTACCGGTACCCGAGATCAGCGGCACCGAGGTACGACTGACCCTCGTCGGAGGCGTCCCGGTGTACGAGGCCGGCACAGCGGCCGGAAAGGCCGCACGGGCCCGCACCGCCGCGGCCACGGCACGACGCCCCGCCGGCACGGACCGGCACCGGGCATGCGGAGGATGCACCCGGAAGGGATGAGTGTGCCGGGCGAACCCTGCCCGGCACACCCGCGAACTGTGCTGTTCCCGGCGGTGACGCCGCCCCGGGGTGCGAGGCGCTGGTCAGGGGGTGGCGAGGCCGAACCAGTACTCGAAGGTCACCAGCAGGCCGTTGAGGGTGTTGAGCGGGTCCAGAGAGCCGGTGACGACGGTGAGTTCGCCGTCGGCCGAGAGCTGGTCGGGAGTGGTCTGCGCGATGGCGAGAGCGTTGAGGCCGGACCGGGTCACGGTGTAGGCGGCGTCCGCCTGCGCCGGGTCGGTGGAGCCGGGGGTGTACACGAGGACGCCGTTGCGGATTCGGAGCGTGCACGAGGTGGGGTCACCGGTGAGACCGCCGGTGATCTCGAAGCCGAGAGTGAGGGGGCGGGCGGCGGCTTCGGGGCCGTTGAGGCGGATGCCGAGATAGTCGAAGAGCATCTCCAGCGGCATCGCTTCCAGCACCGGCTGGGTGATGATCTGCGGGGCGGGGAGGTTCGGCGGGGTGCCGTCGGCCGGCCGGGTGCGCAGTTCGTGCGCCGCGGCCAGATAGAAGTTGCGCCAGGGCCCGCTCTCGGCCTGGTAGCCGAGCTGTTCGAGGACATCCGCCTCCAGGGCGCGGGCCTCCTGGTGTGTCGGGTCCGCGAACACGGCGTGGGAGAGGAGTTCGGCGGCCCACCGGTAGTCGTCCGAGCTCTTCGCGTTCTCGAACGCCTGCCGGGCCAGCTCCACGACCTTGGCCGCACCGCCCATCGCCTGGACGTAGCGGGGGCCCGACTCCTCGGGCGGCAGCGGGTGCAGATGGGCCGCGTTGCCGTCGTACCAGCCCAGATACCGCTGGTAGACGGCCTTGAGGTCATGGTTGACCGTGCCGTAGTAGCCCCGGTTGAACCACTGCCCCGTCAGACTCCCCGGAACACTGCCGTCGAGGTCCTCGGCGATCTCGGTCATCGTCCGGCCCTGGTTCGCCAGCCGCAGCGCCTGATCGTGCAGGAACCGGTACAGGTCCGCCTGGCTGGTCAGGAACGACACGATCGCGTCCGGCGACTCCTCGGTGTTCCACCGGGGCCAGAAATGCGAGGCGAACAGCGTCTTCGACCGGTCCCCGTACCACTCCACCGACTGGTTCAGATACTGCGACCACCCCTTTGCGTCCCTCACCTGGGCGCCGCGCAGGCTGTAGAGGTTGTGCAGGGTCGGGGTGGCGTTCTCCGCCATGCACAGCGCCTGGACGTCGGGCAGATAGAAATTCAGCTCCGCCGGGGGCCTCCGTGCCCGGGGTGAGCTGGAACTCCAGGTTCACCGGCCCGAAGGCGACGACGTGACCGGGCTGGGCGACCTCGGGAGTGACGGTGCAGGTCGGGGGCAGCAGGCCGGTGGCGCCCGCGGACATGGTCTTGCCCAGGCCCGCGTCCACCTGCCCCTTCTCGGACCGCTCCAGCAGCGTGCCGTACATGAACATCGCGCGGCGCAGCATCGCGTTGCCCGCGTAGACGTTCTCGCTGACCGAATGCTCCAGGAAGCCCTCGGGGGCGATGATCTCCACCCCGGTCGGCACCTGGCCGTCCTCGAACAGGCCCAGCACCCCGCCGTAGTGGTCGATATGGGAGTGCGTGAAGATCACCGCACAGATCGTGCGCTCCTGGTCCCTGAGCTTCCGGTTCTCCCGGTAGAGCTTCCAGGCGGCTGCCGCGCACTCCTCGCTGATCAGCGGGTCGACCACCACGACCTTGGGGGACACCCCGGTGGGGTCCTCCAGGAAGGAGATGTTCGACAGGTCCATCCCGCGCACCTGGTACACGGCGTCCGGGACGACCTCGAACAGGCCGGTCTTCATGTTCAGCAGGGCGTTGCGCCACAGGCTCGGGTTGACCGTGTCCGGAGACGCTCCGGTCAGAAACGTGTAGGGGGCCAGGCTCCAGGCGGGGCCCGGGCCGCCCGCCCGGTCAACCGCGAAATCCGGAGGCAACGGCGAGATCAGCCCCTGCGCGGCGAGCGCCGACTCCGGGTCCTGATCATCCGGCGGCACCACCACCGCCGCGTTCAGATCCCTCGTCAACGGTGTCGCGGGCTGGGGGGCATCGGACGGCAGACCAGTCAACGGACTCTCCTTCCACCAGGCAGGGCACACCCCGAAACGTCAACGGAGCAAACCCCGCGAACGGTCCCCGGAGTCTCCAGGGAACTCGAACAGGGCTACGGAATGCAATCGTCTGACTACGGAAGCGTTCTGCTCGTCGACTACCCCCAAAGGACCCGGAGCCAGCCACCCGGCACCACAGGACGGCCGGAACTGCCGGGTCGGCACCGCCGCTCAACGGCGCCGCGGGGGTTCGGGCCCGTCCGGCGCAGGCAGGAGGTTCCGCCGCGGGGTGGCGGAAGCAGATGGCATCAACGCGGGCCCGAGGGCAGAGACCCGCCCGTCCGAAAAGCGGCGATGCCGTCGCCGTGGACCGCCCGGCCGGACTGTTGTTGCCCCTCCGAGCCCCCTCGGCCCTCGCACCACCGTCGCCGTCACGCACGGCCCGCAACGGTCCGGTTCCCCTGGGAATTCACTCGTTCAGGTGAGCGCCATCGGGTGGAGGCCCCGCGAGGCGCCGGTTCCCGCAGGCTCTCTGCCACGTGCTCGCGGCTCCTCGGGCGAACGCTGCGGCCCCGTACCCGGGAGGCCGCCCGTGACCCCGGACGAACTGCTCCGGCTCGCCGCCGAGCCGCAGCCGCTGCCCCCGTCGAAGCTCTGACGGAGCAGCCGTCCTCCGACCGGGTACCGGCGACCCGATCCGCACCGGATCCGTACCACCGGTCCCCTGTCCTCCCGGCCCCCTTCGCGCGCCACCAGCTCGTCACACGCTCTGTCCCTTCGGCACTCCCACCCCATCAAAGGACGCGAACGCGATGACCGACACCCTTCGGGATCGAGGTCGGGCACGGCGACCTCGCGCTCAGCGTCTGGTTCCAGCAGCCCCGGGCCGAGATCACCGCCAAGTACACCCTGGCCTGCCTTCCGCTCAACCGCGGCGGACTACGACACGACTACAGCCACGTCTACGTCATGCCCCATGTGACCCGGGACCTCATCGACGAACTCCTCACCGACCTTGCCCGCCCCGGAGCCTTCGACCGCACCGTCGAGGAGGGGGCCGTCCGCCCGCCCCTCCCCGGACCAGGCTGACTACTCGGCCTACCGCACGGGTCCGGCTGCGGTGTTCCGGCACCGGGGTCCGGTCAGTGGTCAGTGGTGACGCCGGTCAGCTCGTTGGTCTCCTCGGGCAGGGTGGCGGTTGCCTGCTTCTTGCCCGATGCGATGTCGAAGGCATGTATCCGGCGCTCGGCGGGTTCGCTGATGTAGGCGGTGTGGCCGCGGACGAAGAGGACGGGCCGGGGCTGTTGCCAGTCCAGGGGTTCCTTCCATGCTCCGACTGCCGGGATGCTCCTGGTGACCTCTGCCTTTCCGGGGTCGATGATGTGCAGGGCGCCGTCGGTGCCGAGGACGAGTGCTTCGCCGTGCGGGCCGCGGGCGAGGGAGCGGAACGAGTAGCTGGTGCCGAGGTCGACGAGGCGCAGTGTGCCGGTGCGGGTGTCGATGAGGGAGACGCGTTCGGGGCGTTCCCGCTCTGCCTCGGGATCGGTCTTGTAGTCGCCGAGCAGGATCGGGGAGGCGTCGCTGCCGGCCTGGTTGCCGATGCGGCCGTACGGGTCCGGGGATTCGACCTTGGTGAATGCGCCGTTCCGGTAGATCAGGGCGCCGTCCTCGCAGCCCACGGCTATGGCCTCGCCCCGGGCCGCGGCTTCGCCGTGGACGCCGGGGCAGTTCTCGCTGCGGGCAATCTCCTTGCCGTTCTTGTCGAGGACGACGGCACCGGTGCGCTTCTCCTCGTCGCCGAGGGTGGTGAGGAGTTCGCCGTTCTTCAGCTCGACGGCCACGCCGTGGTGCGGCTTGTCGGTGGTGTGGGTGCGTCCCTTCGGCTTGGTACCGGTGGCGAGGTCGTCCGGGTCGAAGACGTGGATGTCTCCGGTGCCGTCGGTGAAGAGAGCGGTTCTGCCCGCGTGGCGGACGACATGGCCGGGCTTGGCCCCCTTGAACTCGATGCCGGTGAAGGCCCCCGCGGAGGTGTCGAGGACACGGAAGCCGGTGTCGGTGGAGACCATGACATGGGTGTCGTCTCCGGCAGGGTTGACGCGGTTGAAGCCGGGCAGGCCGACGGTCTTCGCCGGCTTGAGTGTCCGGCCGTCCAGGATGTAGAGGCCGCCGTCGAACGTGGCGACCAGCGGGTCCGTCACGGTGACGGGGGAGCCGCCCGGCTTCCTGTCGGTCGTGGTGGCCGAGGTGTCCGTCTTCTTCTCTCCGCCGCAGGAGGTGAGGACCATGGCGGTCGCGAGGGCGAACGCGGCACCGGTGGCGGTGCGGCGGCGTACGGTTGTTCTCACTGCTGGGTTTCCTTTCTTCGCCGCAGGGTGCGGCGCGGGGCCGCGAGTTCGCGGCGTGATCGTGCGGGTTTCAACCGGTGGCGGTTCGGCCCGCGGGAGAACTCGTCAACGTGGGGTGAGGCCGCTGATCAGGGCCTCGGTGTTGGCGCGCATCATCGACAGGTAGGTGTCCGCTCCGCCTCCCTTGTCGGTCAGTGACTCGGAGTGGAGCCCGACGACGCGTACGTCACCTCCCATCTCCTCGCGCAGGACCTCCGCCAGGCGTTGGGGGCGCGAGGAGTCGGCGAAGATCGTCCGCACTCCCGCGTCCCGCATCGTCCGGGTGAGGGAGTGCAGGTCGGACGAGCTGGGTGAGGCGAGCGTGGTGCCGCTCGGGATCACTGCTCCGACCACACGGAAGCCGAAGCGGTCGGCGAGGTAGCCGAAGACGTGATGGTTGGTCACCAGCGCCCGGCGGTCCACGGGAATGCGGTCGAAGGAGCGCGTCATCCAGGAGGTGAGGTCCGCGAGCTGTTGCTCGTAGCGCTGCGCGTTGGCACGCACGGCGTTCCGGTCGACGCCGGTCACGTGCTCGGTGATCCGGTCGGCGATGAGGCCGACGGCCTTCCGTACCCGGTCGGGGTCGGTCCAGAAGTGCGGGTCGGGCTCTCCCGCGTCACCGTGGGTGCCGCTGTCGGCCGACCGGTAGGTGAGCGGGTCGGCGGCGGCGCCGACCTCGAAGACGGGCACGCCGGACCGGCGGGCGTTGTCGACGTGCCGCAGGACGTTCTCCTCCAGTCCGAGCCCGTTGAACACCACGAGGTCGGCCTGTTCGAGGGTGGCCGCCTCGGCCGCGGACAGCCCGAAGGAATGAGGGTCGGCGTTGGGTTTCATCAGGACGGTGACTTCGGCCTCGGTCCCGGCGATCTCGCGGGTGATGTCGCCGAGGATGTTGGTGGTGACCACGATCCGGGGCCGGTCGCCGCCGGTGGAGCAGGCGGGGAGGGCCACGAGTCCGAGGAGGAGGCCGAGCAGGAGCGCCAGGCGGCGGCGGTACGGGCGCGGGGTGTTCGTCGTGGTCATCGGCCGGTCTCCACCATCAGGTCCGGGCGGATGTCCAGGTCGAAGGAGCGGGCGATCCGCAGGGAGTCGTTGTAGTCGATCTCGGTGATCCGCCGGCCCTCCGGGTCACTGATGTAGGCGCGGCTGTGGTCCACGGCGATGTCCGGAACGCCTGCCTGCCCCGCCCGGGCGCCGTCACGGGAGGGGGCGGCGCCGAGGGCGGCCCGGGCGGTGTGTTCGCCGGTCTCGATGTCGAAGCCGCGCAGGGTGCCGTCCGTGCCCAGGGCAAGCAGGGGGCACCCTCGCCGGCGGTGTTGGCAGCGAGCACGGGACCCGTCTCCACCCGCTTCCAGGTGCGTTCGGCCACGTCCAGGACCCAGACGGAGGTGTCTCCGGCCAGGGCCGTGAGGGTGTCGCTGCCGGGCCGGGAGCGGAAGTCGCGGGCCCGCTCGTCCACGGGCACGTCCTCGGGGTAGGGAATGCCGACCGCCGAGAACTTCCCGCCCTGCAACCGGATGAGCACGGCTCCGTCCGCGCAGCCGAGGACGACGCCCCGGCGGGTCACGGCGTCACCGCGCGGGTCACGGCAGGAGGTCGCCAGTACCTCCTTCTGCCGGCCCTGGCGGTCGAGCACCGATATCCCCGTTCCTCCGGGGCCGGGAACGGCCAGGAGGTGTGCACGGAAGGGGATCACGGCGGTGTGCCGCCCGGGGAGGCTCAGGGCCGCATCCGTCTTTCTCTTCTCCAGGTCGCCGCGAGGGTGGAGTGTCGTCCCCTGCTCCGGAGTCGTCACGGCGGTCAGGGCCTCGTCGCTTCCGATCCGGGCCACTCCCCGGGTGGCGATCCGCCCGACGGTGCGAATGTCCGCGCGGTAGTAGTGGACGTGGTCGCCGTGGTCCACCGTCCAGGCGCCGCTGTCGAGTACCAGGACGCCGCCGGAGGTGTGGAAGTAGCCGAACCGGCCATCGGTGGTCAACGCGGTGACGCCTTCCACCGCCGGAACCGTGTGTCTCTTCCCGGTGATCAGGTCGAGGACACGGGTCCGGCCGGTGGTGGATTCGCTCACGACCAGACGTGACTGCTGTTCGGCCGATTCCTCGGCCCCTTCGACGTAGCCGTGGGGTGCCGGATCCGGTGGCCCCGGCTCGTTCCCGGATCCACCGCCCGCCGTGCATCCGGTCGCGAGGGCGGCCGTGAGGACGAGGGCGATCGGGGCAAGGCGGCGGGCCGGGACCCTGGTGCGGATGGTCACGATGCGTGGGCTCCCATGTCTGCTGCGGGTCGGGGGTCGGGGACCGCGGGGTACTCCTGTCCGGCGGCCCTCGGCACGGCGGCGGTCCCGACGGGTCGGTGTGCGCGGCGGGAGCGGAGCGCCGCGGCCGTGCGGGAGAGGAAGAACTGGGCCACGGCGAGCGCCGCGATCGTGGCGCCTGCGGCCGTGTCCAGGTGCCAGGACAGGAGCAGTCCGAAGAACGTGGCGCTCGCCCCCAGCAAGGCCGCTCCGACCATGACGGCGGGCACGCTGCGAGCCCACGGGAGTACGGACGCGGGCGGGGCGATGAGCAGACCGAGGACGAGCAGGGTCCCCACGATGTGGAACGAGGCGACAATCGCCAGGGTCAGGAGGCCCAGCAGTACGGCGTGTGCCCATCGCGGGCGCAGTCCCAGGGTGTGCGCCTTGCGTTGGTCGAAGGCAAGCGCGAGGAAGGCCCGGTGCCCCAGGGCGGTAACGGCCACCGTCGCGCCGAGGGCGACGGCCAGGACGAGCAGGTCGTCCTGGCCGACGGCGAGGACGTCCCCGAAGAGGAAGCCGGTCAGGTCGACGGCGAAGGACTGGGACCGGGACACGATGATGACGCCCAGCGAGAGCATCCCCACGTAGAGCAGCCCGATGCTCGTGTCCTGTGAGAGGCGCGGCGTCCGCCCGATGAGCGTCACCCCGGACACCATCACGGCGGCACTCGCCGCGGCTCCGACCAGGGGACTGCCTCCGAGCAGTGCCGCGACCGCGACGCCCGGCAGCAGTCCGTGGGACATCGCGTCACCGAGGAAGGCCATCCCCCGGAGCACCACCCAGGTTCCGGCGAGCGCCGTCGCAGCGGACACCAGCAGCCCTGCTACCAGGGCTCTTTGCACAAAGGTCACCTCAAAGGGACCGATCAGCCACTCCATGCGGCCACACTATAATGAAAATGATTATCACTACAGACAGGATTCTCGCCGTGCCTCTGCCTCCTCGCCCTCCCCGGGTCCGCCTGACGGCGGTCGACGCCGGATACGGCCGCCGACCCGTGCTGTGCGAAGTCACCCTGGACATACCGGCGTTGGGTGTGACCTCGCTGACCGGGCCGAACGGCAGCGGCAAGTCGACGCTGCTGGGTGTCATCGCCGGAGTGATCCGCCCCACATCGGGAACCGTGCACCACGGCAGCGGTCAAGCCCCCGCCTTCGTCCCGCAGCGCAGCACTGCCGGGGACATGCTCCCGCTGACCGTCCGGCGAACCGTGGAGATGGGCCGCTGGCACGCCCGCGGGCCGTGGCGACGCCTGACCAGCAGCGACCACAGCGCCGTCGACGAGGCCCTGGACCGGCTGGGCATCACGCATCTCGCCACCCGCCAGCTCGGCGAACTCTCCGGCGGCCAGCGCCAACGCGCCCTCATGGCCCAGGGAACGGCCCAGCAGTCCGACCTGCTCCTGCTCGATGAACCCTGCACGGGACTCGACCCGGAGGCACGGCACGGCATCGAGCATCTGCTGGCCGACATCGCCGCGGAAGGCACCACCGTCGTCCAGGCCACCCACGACCTCACCGCGGCCCGCGCCGGACACCACTGCCTGCTCCTGCGCGACGGCCGGCTCGAAGCGGCAGGAGCCCCGGCCGACGTACTGGCCCCCGCACTCTCGGCCGGACCCGTCCACCACCGGACCGAGTGAGGCCGGCGCTGCAGGCCGGACCCTTGGTGCCCGCCCCGCTCCGTGCCCGGCCGGGCGGTGCACCCCGAGTCCCCTTCGCGGGTGTGACCGAGATACGCGTCAAAGGGGCCCGGCGCCGGTCAGGTACCGCGCCGCGCCCGCTCACCTCTCCGGCACTGCCGCAGTAAATCCGGCATCTACTGCGGTAGTTCTTCCGGCCTTCGTCGGGCGGCTGCGGTGAGTTGGTCGGCCAGATTCTTGAGCGCCTGCCGTAGTTCGTCGGGTTGGTGGATGGTGAAGGGCCATTCCAGGGAGGCGAGCAGGTGGGCCATGCCGTCCAGCCGTTCTGCCCGTGTGTGCAGGAGAACGCCGGTGGGCCGGGCGGTGAGGGTCACCGCTGAGCCGGGCAGTCGGCGGGCGATCTCATCGAGGGGGCCATGGATCGTCACCTCGACCCGCCAGCGGTAGGGCCCCTGGGCGAGGGTCGAGGTCAGGTGGGCCACGGAGTCGAAGCCGTCGGGTGCGGTGAAGCCGTCGGCTCGGGGGGTGACGGAGGCGATGCGGTCGATGCGGAAGGTGCGCAGGCTGTCGCGGAGGTGGTCGTGGCCGACGACGTACCAGCGGCCGGTGTGGAAGACCACGCCGTAGGGGTCGATATCGCGTTCGGTGTGTTCCCGGCGCCAGGACCGGTGGCTGATGGCGACGGTCGTGCGGGCGCGGGACGCCTGGGCCAGTGCCAGCAGGACGCCGGTTCCGGGTGCCTGCCCGATCACGGCGTCGGCGGTGAACGAGAGGGTGTCCCGCATGGCGGCGAGCGGTTCGCGCAGGGCGTGCGGAAGCACCCGCTCGATCTTGGCCAGGGCGCCGGCACTGGCGGGCGCGGCGGTGCCCATGCCCAGACGTTCTGCCGCGAGCAGGCCGAGAACGACGGCGAGAGCCTCGTCGTTGGTGAGGACCAGAGGTGGCATGCGGTAGCCGCGGGCCAGCCGGTAGCCGCCGTGGCGGCCGCGTTCGGCTTCCACGGGGATGCCCAGGTCCCTCAGGTGGGAGATGTACCGGCGCACCGTGCGGACGTCGGTGTCCAGGCGGTCTGCCAGCTCCGCCCCGGTGAGCCGGGCGTTGGACTGGAGGAGTTCCAGCAGGGTCAGCACACGGGTCAGGGGATGCGACATGGATCACTCGGCATTTCAGGGCGGATTCTGTCCTGTATCGACTTTACGCTCCCCGCAGCACCTACTTCCGGGAGATCACATGGCCACCTTCGTACTCGTTCCCGGCGCCTGGCTCGGGGCGTGGGCCTGGGAAGACACCGTCCGCGCTCTGCGGGAGCGCGGCCACACGGCGCTGCCGCTGACACTGACGGGCCTGGCCGAGCACGCAGACCGGGGCGGAGCCGAGACGGATCTGGACACGCACATCGCGGATATCACGGGATTCGTCGAGCGGAACGAGCTGCGCGACGTCACGCTGGTCGCCCACAGCTACGCGGCGGCCCCGGTGACCGGGGCAGCCGGTCGTCTCGGCGACCGGCTGGAGCGCGTGGTGTACGTGGACAGCGCCCCGTTCGCCGCGGGCATGTGCATGCTCGACCTGATGCCGCCGGAGGCAGCGGACCAGCTGCGCCGGCAGGTCGGAGCTTCCGGCGACGGATGGCGGCTGCCGGTGCCGCCCTTTGAGGTCCTGGGCTTGTCCAGCAGCCTCGACGGGCTCGATGAGGGCCGGCGGGACATTCTGCGCGCGGGTGCCACCCCTCAGCCGTTCGGCACCTTCACCCAGCGTCTCGCCGGCCCGGCCGGGCCCGGTCCCGGTGTGGACCATGTCCTGGTTGCTTGCCATGACTTCACGGGACTGCTGGAAGCCGGGGTGCCGATGCTGGCCTACCTGAACCAGCCGCCGTGGCGACGCTTCGACCTGCCCACCGGACACTGGCCGATGCTGTCCGCGCCCGCCGAACTCGCCCGTGTCCTCGACAAGGCCGTCTCCTGACCGCGCCGGCCGAGAGGCACAGCCCGATGCCCGACCACGAGAGCGTCCGCAGGCTGCGGGCCTGTGCGCAGGCCCTGGCCGACGGTGCACGGGAGACCTCTGCCGAGGCGGTCGTCCGACGAGTCTTCGCCATCCAGGCCCAAGACGCCACGGCCGCCGACCTGGGCATCCGGGTACGCGGGTCGAACATCACCGCCCAGGCCATCCGCACGGCATACGAGGACGAGCGGAGCATCGTCCGCAACTGGTACATGCGCGGCACCCTGCACACCATCCCCGGCGACGACGCCCACTGGGTCTTGCAGTTGCTGTCCCCGCGCGTTCTTGCCGCAACCGGCCGCCGCTACCAGCAGCTGGGCCTGGGCGACGATCTGCGCCGGCGCGCCGGCCAACTCGTCCGGCGCGTTCTTGCCGCGCACGGCCCACTCACCCGGGCCGAGCTGACCGAGCGCCTCACCACCCTCGGTATTCCACCGGACGGGCAGGCGCCGTTCTATCTGATCCGCCATGCGGCACTCACCGGCATCCTCTGCCATGGCCCGCAGCGCGCAGGTGAGGCCACATATGTGCTGCTCGACGACTGGCTGCCCTCCACCGGGCGCTTCCGGCGGGAGGGCGACGATGCTCTTGCCGAGCTGGCCCGCCGCTACCTGGCCGCGCACGCCCCCGCCACCTTGGAGGACTTCGCCGCCTGGTCCGGACTGCCGGTCACCTGGGCCCGCAGGGCCTGGAAAATGCTGGCGGAATCCGGCGTGATCACCGAGTACGGCGCGTTGACCGTGCTCGCCGGGCGGGTGAAAGAACTCCCGGGCCCGTCCGACCCCCCGGACGTTCGCATGCTGCCCGCCTACGACAACTACCTGATCGGCTACCGCACTCGCGAGCTGTCCGTCCCTGCTCTCCACCAGGCCCGCGTCCGGCCGGGAGGCGGCCTCATCCGCCCCACCGTCATCGTCGACGGCCTGGCCATCGCCACCTGGACCCGTGGCCCCGGCTCGCGCTCCCTCCAGGTGGATGCGTTCGAACCCGTCCCGCCTCGGTTCGAGCAGGGTATCGACGTGGAAAAGGAGGCCGTCGTCGGCTTTCTGCGGCCCGCCCCGTAGCCGACCCGCATCCCGATCCCCAAGGGCGGCCGCATAGGCGAGAACGTCGGGTCAAGCGGCCTGACCGAGGTCGGCGGCGATCAGACCCTGCTCACGCGGCGGGGTGAAGTCGACGTCAGGCTCCTGCTCCACGGGGTGTTTGTCGGCGATGACGCCGCGGTTGCCGAAGCCGATCCACTGGGAAAACCGGTTGAACGACTCGACCTTGTTGGTCGCCGCGGCCACCCGCCGCCGCAACGGCGCGTCCGAGAGGAGGCGCAGCCGGCGAGTCACGGTCCGGTCCTGAGCGGGACCGCCACGCGCTGACCGGATGCCCGCCCTCCGGACGTGGCGCCGAAGGCCGCCCCGTGGTCAGTCGCCGGTGCGCCGACCCCAGACGTAGACCTCGTCGCCCAGCCGCAGCCCGTTCCACAGGGCCTTCGCGTCGTCGTAGCGGAGATTGATGCAACCGTGGGAACCGGGGTCCTCCCAGATATTGCGGTAACTGCCGTGCAGGGCCTGCCCGCCGTCGAAGAACTGGGCGAACGGCATCGGCCCTTCGTAGAGCGTCGACCAGAACTCCTTCTGCCGGTCGAAGATCGTGTGCCACCCCGTACGGGTCGGAGAGTCCGCCGACCCGGTACGCGCCGGAACCGGCCGGAAGATGACCCTCCCCGCGTTCTCCACCCACAGGATCTGCCGGTTCATGTCGACACACACCACCACCCCGGACGTGTCCGGGCACCCGGCGATCGCATCCCCGTCGGCCACCGCCCGCTCCCACATCACCGCGCGGTACGTGTACAGGCCCGCGTACCCCTGATCCGGAACGATCCCCAGCTCCCGCTGGAATTCCCGGATCACCTCGCAGTCCCCGGCGGACTGGACACCGTCCACCACCAGCCCGAGATGCTTCTCCACCTCCGCCTGATACGGCCCGGTCGTCACCGTGCACGCCCCTGCATCCCGGGGCCGTGAAAGCGTCGGCCCGCGGGGTGATGCGGCATCCTGAACTCGGGGGATCCGACCGGACCAGGACCGCGGTCCGTCCTCGGTCTGCCGCGCCGCCGAGCCGGCGGCGTCGGCCGGAAGGCCCGCCAGCAACACCAGGCCCACCGCCCCGGCCAGCCCACGGAGACCAAACGCCCATATTCGGAACCTGGTCATCTACACGCTCCTCGACCCTCGGACCGACCGCTCTCGGGCCCGGGAGCGGACAGACATCGTCAGAAAGTCATGGACACGGACAGCCGCACGGCAAACCGACACCCGGACGCCTCACTCTTCTGCATGGCAGAGCCACCCCCATGGCTCAACCCTCAGGAGCGTCATGGAGCGCGCGGCCGGCCGGCCCACGCCACCACACCGTGTTGCTCCACCCCCGCGAGCAGGGCTTCCGCGGGCTTCACTGTCGTGATGCGCTCATGACGCCCCTGGTGCCGTCGGGGTCCGCTCGACGGGCGAGGCGCAGGCCGAGGCCACCAGGGCACGCAGTTGGCGTGCGGGACCCGGGAGAGGACGCGCGCGCTCCGGAGCGGCCGGCGCCGCTTCGCGGTGGTGACGGATCCGGGCTTCGGTGTACGCGACCGCATCTGCTTCGTACAGCAGAACCCGTACGGCCTCCGGCGATGGCGGCTGCCCGACGGCCGTCCGGCACAGCCGGGCGAGCCTGCCGTCGGCGGAGGTGACCGAGTGCAGTGCGGCGACGACGGGGAAGGTCTTCGTGCCGCGTACCAGGTCCACCGCGTCCGTCTTCCCCTCCGCGAGGGCCAGGTACTCCGACTCCGTGAGGTCCGGTTCCGACTCCGCTGCCAGATCCGCCATCTGACCCGCGCGCGGCGCCGGCAGTACACCGCCGCCCCCCGTCACGCCCGCCGACTGCACATCACGCACAGCGGCAAAACCGCAGTTCAGGAGCTCTTTGCCGCCGGTTCGAGGATCGCCACGCACTCCACGTGGTGCGTCATCGAGAAGACGTCGGCTTGGGTCTGGTTGAAGATAAGTGCAGGTCAGAGGCTATTTGGTGAGCGCGGTTGCGGCGGATTCTGGGTCACGAGCGTCATATGAGCGTCAAGCGCAAGAGGGCTCAGGCGAGCGCCGGGGTTCGGTGCCGGCCGTCGTTCGAGCCGGGTCTTCACTCTGCGTGAAGGGCGCCTGTAGCCGTCATTCCCTCAGTGCCGTAGGCGGTTGCGTCCCTTCCTGCGGTGGTGGTGCGACAAGGAGTAGTGCACCGAGCCGGATCGTCCTGATCAGTTGTCGCGGAAGAGACCAGTCAGGTCTGTGACCTGCCGTGTTTGCTGGTACCGCGCAGCTGACCTGCACAAATGTTCTTTCGGTTGTTTCATGGTCATGGCCGTTGATGCAGCCGGAAGTCCCAGATAAGTCCCAGGGGAATCCCGCTGCCCGTCGTCACTCTCTTGGCTCTATGCAGAGGATGGGGGTGCGGTGTGGGCTGGTCCGTGTCCGTACGCGGTGAGGAGAGCAGCAGGAAAACGGAACACCCCCACGCGGTGGGGAGGACTTCGCGGTCGTGGCCTGGAAGTCGGCCACCTGCGGAACACCCCCACGCGGTGGGGAGGACGCGGCGGCGTTGTCCCGCGGCGACGTGCCCAGCGGAACACCCCCACGCGGTGGGGAGGACTCCCGCCGGGTTTCTTGCTCACTGGTTCCCGCCGGAACACCCCCACGCGGTGGGGAGGACGAAGCGTCGGCCATGGGTCTGATCGCCGGAACCGGAACAACCCCACGCGGTGGGGAGGACCGGTCATGAACCCTCCCTCTCGGCCAGCAGTGCGGAACACCCCCACGCGGTGGGGAGGACGGCACGAGCATGTTCATGGGCTCGGAGTCTCTCGGAACACCCCCACGCGGTGGGGAGGACGGAAGCCGCCATCTCCGACGAGATCGCCGACCACGGAACACCCCCACGCGGTGGGGAGGACTCCATCAACGGCATGAAGCGCATCGCCAAGAACGGAACACCCCCACGCGGTGGGGAGGACAGCGGGACGCCGAAGAAAGACATCGACATGACCGGAACACCCCCACGCGGTGGGGAGGACGCATCCGGGTCGTCGGAGATGGCCACGGTCGCCCGGAACACCCCCACGCGGTGGGGAGGACGACGACCTCCTCCGGTGTCCACCGGCGGAACTCGGAACACCCCCACGCGGTGGGGAGGACTGACGACCCCGTTTCGGGCAGTGCCTGAATGGCGGAACACCCCCACGCGGTGGGGAGGACCAGAGCACGTCGAGGTTCTCACGGTCGACAGCCTGGAACACCCCCACGCGGTGGGGAGGACTTGTCGAGCCCGGCCTGGATACGGGCGAGGGTCGGAACACCCCCACGCGGTGGGGAGGACCATGAGGGCACCGTACGGGCCCTCACCGCCGCCGGAACACCCCCCACGCGGTGGGGAGGACGTCCCCGGCCAGACCATCGGCGTACCGGACCCCGGAACACCCCCACGCGGTGGGGAGGACACCCCGGGGGAGATCACCATCGGCGGTGAGGACGGAACACCCCCACTCGGTGGGGAGGACCACGCGGGTCACCTTGTCGTCGTCAACGTCGACGGAACACCCCCACGCGGTGGGGAGGACTCGGTGCGGACGTTGGCCTCATCGAGCCGCACCGGAACACCCCCACGCGGTGGGGAGGACCAGGCGCGCCCGCAGATCGGTCACCTTCCAGCCGGAACACCCCCACGCGGTGGGGAGGACGCGCTGGACCATCCCCCGGTCATGGTTCTGCGCGGAACACCCTCACGCGGTGGGGAGGACGCAGCAAGCTCATCGACCTTGTCCCCCCTGTCCGGAACACCCCCACGCGGTGGGGAGGACGTGTGCGCCGCCGTCCCGAACTCGTAGGCGGGCGGAACACCCCCACGCGGTGGGGAGGACAACGGGAGCATGCGGAACAAGGCCTGCGGCTGCGGAACACCCCCACGCGGTGGGGAGGACCCACCCCGAGCGCGGCGCTCTCCGGACTGCTGCGGAACACCCCCACGCGGTGGGGAGGACGCGGGGGTAGGGTCGGTCACTGGTGCGGGCTCCGGAACACCCCCACGCGGTGGGGAGGACCGCGGCCCGGCGGATGTCCCGCTTTGAGAGGGCGGAACACCCCCACGCGGTGGGGAGGACGATGGGTCGACCACACGTACATCACCATCGAGCGGAACACCCCCACGCGGTGGGGAGGACCTCCGGTGGCGGTTCCTGCTGACATCCATAACCGGAACACCCCCACGCGGTGGGGAGGACTCGCAGCGCGCAACCAGCACAGCGGAGCGCACCGGAACACCCCCACGCGGTGGGGAGGACGCCAGGGCCCTCGGCTCGGCCGACCGGCAGGTCGGAACACCCCCACGCGGTGGGGAGGACCTGCTCCACGTACTGGTCCAGTCGGCGGCGGGACGGAACACCCCCACGCGGTGGGGAGGACCTCGTTCCCCCCTGGGCACTCCCTTGGAGCCAACGGAACACCCCCACGCGGTGGGGAGGACCGCCCTGTGCGTGTGTTAGTCCTGGTAGCTGTGCGGAACACCCCCACGCGGTGGGGAGGACCCAGCGCCTGGGGGTGGGAAAGCTCCATCAGCCCGGAACACCCCCACGCGGTGGGGAGGACCGCGGGGCCGGTCGGGGTCTGCGGTTTCAAGGGCGGAACACCCCCACGCGGTGGGGAGGACCTTGTTGTCGTAGATCTCGACCATGGGAGGCTCCGGAACACCCCCACGCGGTGGGGAGGACCGGGCCGTAGTTAACGACGACCGGCCCGAAAGTCGGAACACCCCCACGCGGTGGGGAGGACCCCCGGAGCACCCATGCCCCGGGACCGCACCCGCGGAACACCCCCACGCGGTGGGGAGGACCTGGCCCCTGGTCTGGGCGGAGCAGGCCGGGTTCGGAACACCCCCACGCGGTGGGGAGGACCGTCAGGGGGACAGCACGAAGGCCGGCGTTCGACGGAACACCCCCACGCGGTGGGGAGGACCCCCGCCGCCGCACCCTGCCCCTCCTGCGGCGCCGGGACACCCCCACGCGGTGGGGAGGACCTCCGGCGGGTAGAGCGCCAGCTCGCCCTGTGTCGGAACACCCCCACGCGGTGGGGAGGACCGGCTGCTTGGCCGACTCAGCAGTGCGCAGTGCCGGAACACCCCCACGCGGTGGGGAGGACCCGGCTGCGGTATTCGGTGCCCAGGTAGTGCACCGGAACACCCCCACGCGGTGGGGAGGACCGAGGGCCGGATCCGTGAGCACATCCACAAGGCCGGAACACCCCCACGCGGTGGGGAGGACCGGGTCCGCCGCCGACACGGGCTCGGCGGGCGGCGGAACACCCCCACGCGGTGGGGAGGACCCGGGCCCCGCTGCCCCCGGAGAACGCGGCGGACGGAACACCCCCACGCGGTGGGGAGGACCATCATCGCCGCCCGGGCCGAGTACCTCGGCCTCGGAACACCCCCACGCGGTGGGGAGGACCTCCCACCCGTCCTTCACCGCCGTGCCACGTGCCGGAACACCCCCACGCGGTGGGGAGGACCCATCTGTGCGGCCCGGGCGATGGTCCACTCGACGGAACACCCCCACGCGGTGGGGAGGACCATTCCATGGTGCTGGTCATGCGGTGTCTCCGTCGGAACACCCCCACGCGGTGGGGAGGACCAAGGGCGCGGGCCGACGCGGCGCGGATGCGGTCGGAACACCCCCACGCGGTGGGGAGGACCGCGGCCGGTGGTTGCCGAGGGCTCCCGCCCGTCGGAACACCCCCACGCGGTGGGGAGGACCGCATCGCCGAGGCGGCCCTGGCCCGCCTCGACCGGAACACCCCCACGCGGTGGGGAGGACCGTGGTGGTGACTGTGGACTTCGGCGCCGGTGTCGGAACACCCCCACGCGGTGGGGAGGACCTCACTGTCGAACGGTTCGCGCTCGACACCTGGCGGAACACCCCCACGCGGTGGGGAGGACCGCGAGATCACCCTCACCGCCTGGCACAGGCTGCGGAACACCCCCACGCGGTGGGGAGGACCGTGATCCGCATGACTGGCGGTCTGGCCGTCGACGGAACACCCCCACGCGGTGGGGAGGACCGCCTCGCCACGGTGGGTGTACATCCACGTCACCGGAACACCCCCACGCGGTGGGGAGGACCGCTCGCGAGCAGGCCGAAGGGCTCGCCGCGTACGGAACACCCCCACGCGGTGGGGAGGACCCGCACCTGCCCCGTACAGCCCGAGTGCGCCGCCGGAACACCCCCACGCGGTGGGGAGGACCGCCGAAGGGCTCGACGCCCGGATCCACGCCCTCGGAACACCCCCACGCGGTGGGGAGGACCGCGCCGCTCGTGGCGATGAACGCCGCCTTCGACGGAACACCCCCACGCGGTGGGGAGGACCGTCGTAGGCCAGGCTGAGGGTGACGGCCTCGTCGGAACACCCCCACGCGGTGGGGAGGACCGCCCACCATCCGCACATCAAAAACTGCCCAGACGGAACACCCCCACGCGGTGGGGAGGACCAGGCCCTTCAGCCACGAGACCATCGCGTTGGCCGGAACACCCCCACGCGGTGGGGAGGACCCCTTTCTGACCTGCACGTTAGGAGTGGCTTTGCTTTGCCTTTGCTGATCGCATTGTGCCTCCCGGATGCAGTTTCCTCACTGTAGCTGCGGATCCCGTGGGGTATCGCGGGGGCTGGTGGTTGTGATGGCGGGTGCTGTGAGGGGCGGAATGCTTCGGTCTGTGGTGTGGATGGGGCCCGTTGTCGGTGCGGTCTGCTTGACTCATTGGCTGGCGATCGCGTGAGGGGTTGTGCGGGAATGGGTGTGCCCAGGGCTGTGGCGGATGAGTCGATTTGGGCGAAGTCGCGAGGGCTGGATCCGGGGCTGCCTCC
The DNA here is from genome assembly GCF_003932715.1 of Streptomyces tsukubensis. Lineage (NCBI taxonomy): Bacteria > Bacillati > Actinomycetota > Actinomycetes > Kitasatosporales > Streptomycetaceae > Streptomyces > Streptomyces tsukubensis. Next base: position 6,322,449 of record NZ_CP020700.1, read on the forward strand.
ATACCCGCTTGTCAGGCACTTGGCTGACGCCGCTGCCATGGCGCTGCATTTGTGGGATGTCTACTTGTCGGACGGCCAGCGAAGGACTATTGAGCGGGGCTTGGGTCTGGCCGGTGAGCCGGAGCGGGCGCGGAGCCTGGTCGGCTTGTGCGCCGGGCTGCACGATATCGGGAAGGTATCGGGGTTTCAGTTCTGTTCCCGGCATGGGCGGGAACATCTTGGCACTTCGTTTGCATCGGGTCGGCGGGGGATGGAGGCTGACCGTCTTGGTCACGATGTGGCCGGAATGGAGGCAGCCGCAGAAGTTCTGGAGGTTCTCGGCTTCGACGTGGAGGGGTCCTGGGCGACGGAGCGCGTCGCCGAGATCATTGGTGGGCATCATGGACGGTTCCACCGCAATGAGGCTTGGGGGGATTCACCGTTCCTGGGCGGGCTCGCCTGGTCGCAGCAGCGCATCGCTCACGCGTCCGCTGTCCACGGAGTGCTGGGCGCACCGGTTCCGCCGTCTTCGTTCGACGCGCCGGCTGCCGTGCTGGTGACGGGAGTGGTGATCCTGGCGGACTGGCTGGTCAGTCAGACGCACTATCTGCGGACGCGGCAGAGGCAGCTTGCATCTTCGCTGGAGGCGCACTTCGCCCGGTCCGTCGCGGACGCGCCCGGCCTGTTGGAGGGTGCGGGGCTGGTACCGGTCTGCCTGGAACATGTGGGCTTCGGTGAGGCGTACGGGATCGAGGGCGGCCCGAATCCTCTGCAGCGGTCGATCATGGAGGAGCTGCCAGGCGCCGTGGCCGGCGGCGGTGGACGCGGTGGCGTCGCGTTGATAACGACTGCTCCGGGAGACGGGAAGACCGAAGGGGCGCTGACGGCCGAGAAGGTGCTGGCGGAGGCTTTCGGCACGCGTGGGCTGGTGTTTCTGCTGCCGACGACGGCGACAAGCGATCAGATGTACGGGCGGGTGTCGAAGGCTCTGGTGCGGCAGTCGGGCCAGGGGGCCGGACTGACCCTCGTCCATAGCATGGCCTGGCTGAACAGCGCCTATTCGGACGAGGAGTTGGATCCCGGTTCGGGCGTGGTGACGTGTGACGGTGACGAGTGTGCGGCCGGGAGTTCGCGAGCGGAGGCGGACATGCGCCCGCGCCGGTGGCTGCGCGGTCCGAAGCGTCCTTTGCTGGCGCAGTTTTCCGTGGGGACGGTCGACCAGGCGCTGATGGCTGTGCTGCCGGTACGGCACAACGCGCTGCGACTGCTGGGATTGTCGGGGAAGACGGTGGTCGTCGACGAGGCGCACGCGTACGAGCCGTACATGCAGGTGCTGCTGGGCCGGCTGCTGAACTGGCTCGGTGTGTACGGCGTGCCGGTGGTGCTGCTGTCGGCCACGCTGCCGGTCTCGGTCAGCGAGCGGCTGCTCAAGGAGTACCTGGACGGCTCGGGGGCGGACTGCGAGAGCCGGGAGGACCTGCCTTCTTCGGCACCCTATCCGGGCTGGTTGTACGTGGACGGTGCCACGGGGCGCCGCACGCCGATGTCCGGCCGGCGGAGGCGGGAGCAGGCGGCCGAGCGGAACATGGAACTGGGTCTGCGGGTCGAACCGGTGGGTGAGCGAGGCAGGCTGGCGGTTGTCGAACGCCTTGTGGAGCCGGTGGCCCGGGGCGAGGGTGGCAGTGCGCTGGTGGTGTGCAACACCGTGGGCGACGCTCAGGAGACTTATCGCCGTCTGCGGGAGCGGTTCGACGACCGGTCCCACGAGGACGGGGGAATCGTGCATCTGCTGCACGCCCGGTTCCCCGGAAACGTCCGCGAGGCGCGGACCCGGGGGGTCACCGACGGTCTCGGGCGCGTGGGGCCGCGACCCGAGCGCCGGATCGTGGTGGCCACGCAGGTCGTGGAGCAGTCCCTCGACCTGGACGCCGACCTGGTCGTGAGCGACCTCGCCCCGCTCGCCCTGCTCCTGCAGAGAGCCGGCCGGTGCTGGCGGCACGAGAACTGGTGGGCGCGCCATGGATATCCCGGGGACCGCGGCCGTCCCGGCTGGGCGCGGGCGCCGCGGTTGGTAGTGCTCGACCCCCTCGTGGGAACCGGTACGGTCCCGAAACGATGGGGCGAGGTGTACAGCGAGTACCTCCTCCGCTTGACGTCTGCCCGGCTCCGGTCGCTCGACGGCGGGGTGGTGTCCATTCCGGATGATGTGCAGGAGCTGGTCGAATCGGTTCACGGGACCGGCGTGGAGTCCTTCGACTGGGACGCCCCGGGCGGCGAGTACCAGCAGTCCTGGGCCGCTCACGCCGGAACGGAGGCGGCGGAACGGGGCCAGGCCGCCTTGGTTGCCGTACCCAGGGCGCGGGAGGTTCGCGGGCTGCACGACCTGCACAAGCTGCCCGGCACAGAAGACGAGTGGGAGGCCGCCACACGTCTGGGCGCACCATCACTGCGCCTGTTGTGTGCCTATGTCCAGCAGAACGGGAGGGCGACGCTCGATCTCGCCGGCACCGAGCTGCTCCCCGACCCGCCGAAGGAGCAGCAGGGGGACACCAGCATCCCGGTGGCCGCAGTGCGGGCGGTCATGCGACGCACCATTCCGGTGTCGGCGGACTGGTTCAGGAGCGCGGAGGCGAACGGGCTGGTGAGCCCGCCGGGATCATGGGAGGGACACCCGATGCTGGGGGACGTCCGCGTCCTGTATCAGCCGGTGCGCAACGGTCAGGCCCAGACGGTCGACATCGGTGGCATGATCCTGCGCCTGGACGTGGACCTCGGCCTGGTCCGCGCCTGACATTACGGGCGGCGCGGTTCGGTCGGGCGCCCCCACTAAGGCGGGGAGTTGTGCGCAGACCTGAACTGCCCGGGCCCTTCCACCGGAACACCCCCACGTCTGCGGGGATCGCCAGTGGGATCGGCATGGGTGGCGGACTGGCAGCGTCAGTGTGTCAGACGGCGGAACGTTTCGGTCGCGGTGAGCAGCAGCATGCTGCAGGCGCCGACGGTGGCGGGATCGGGCCTGGAGGCGAGTACGACGACGATCACCGCGATCACGATGACCGCCGGGGTAGTGGCGCTTGTCCACGGGCGGGTTAAGACGGGCGGCTGCATGGCTTCTCCTGAGTGTGCGGGTGGTGGTACCACCACCCGATGCTGGGCTACCGGCCCGGATCCTAAAGGCGACAGGAGTGGCTGCACAACCGTCCAACTACCCCTGAAACCCTGGCCCTTCCACCTTCACTGCATCGTTTTGAACCTTCTGCGTGACGGTGTGGCTGCGGCTTTACGGACGTTTCCAGGTCGGTTGTCAGTGGTGGCTGCTTGAATGTCGGCACGGCTTCCCCCGGCGGTTTGGCGGGAGTTGTCGCATGCCTGGAAGTGCGGTCCGGGCTGCGCCGGAACGAGGATGGGGCGGTGGTCGATGCTGGGGTACGACCTGAGGGACGAACCATGGATTCCCGTACGGTTGCGGTCCGGTGAGCAGATGCGGTTCGGCTTCCGGGAGCTGTTGCGGCGGGCTCACGAGATCGCGGACCTGGAGCTTCCGGTGCCGCCCGCGGCATCGGGCCTCCTGCGGATTCTGGCGGTGATGACCGCCTCGATCGGTGGACAGAGGGGGATGCGGCTCGACGGTACCGGCACGGCACGTGACGCCGCGTCCTGGTACGCACTGCGTCAGCGCGTACTGGACCAGGGGCTGTTCGATCCGGAGGCCGTCGACTCGTACTTCGACGACCCGAGCAGGTCAGGGCGATTCGATCTGTTCAGCGATGACTATCCGTTTCTTCAGGACCCCCGTCTCCTGAAGGAGTGTGTGGACTCCAAGGGGGCACCGAATCCGTCCGGGGTGAACAAGCTGGTCTTCGGCCGCCCGACCGGCATCAACGGAGCAGTTCTGTTCGGGCACTTCACGGACAGGGAACCGGTCCCAGTTCCCGCCGCCGAGGCGGCCTGGCATCTGATCGCCCAGCTGTACTTCGGGCCGTCGGGCCAGTGCACACCACGGCGGATCACAGAAGAGCGGGCCGGCAGCGGGGACGCGGCACCCCTGCGGAAATCCATCTCCTACTTCCCCTGGGCACCCGACCTGTTCACGACTCTGGTACTGGCTGTGCCCAGCCCTCAGACCGGTGCCGACCGTGAAGCCCAGGACTTCGCCGCGTGGGAAGGGGAACTTCTCCACCCCCTGAAACCGCTGCCGCCGCCGACCTCGCCGAGGCGTCTGCTGACAGGACGCTTCCGGCACGCGGTGCTGCTGGTGCCGTCGGCCGACCGCCGGACGGCCACGGACGCCTACATCACCTGGTCGACGCACGACAAGCCGGCCCCCGCCTGGGACCCGTTCCAGATCCTCGAGCGCCGCAAAGACGGGGAGTTCCAGCCCCGGGAGGCGGACGGGGCGAGGGCACTGTGGCGGGACCTGGACTCTCTCCTGCTGAAGGACAGCCGGAGGGACGTGCAGCGGCCGCCCGCGCTCGAGTACCTTCCCCGGAACCTGCGGTCGCAGCTCCGTGTCCGCGCCTACGGCTTCGACCAGGACGGCCAGCAGAAGGACAGCGTCTGGTTCCAGGCGACGACTCCGCCGGTTTTGCAGTGGCAGGAGGAAGCCGACCGTGCCATGGCGTATCACGTGCGGCGCTGCCATACCGCAGCCGAAGAGACCGGAGAACGGCTGGAGTTCGCAGCCATGGTCGCCTGGCGCATCGCCTCCGACTCCGGCACCGACATCTCACCCAAGGCCAAGATCAAGATCGACCGGCGCAAGCCCGGGCCCTGGGCGGCGGCCGCCCGGTCCCTCTACTGGCCCGCCGCCGAAAGGGAGTTCTGGAAGCTCACCGCACCACAGGAGGCTGCTGACCCGGTCGAGCGGCCCTTCGTGCAAGCCGCCCTCGACTGCCTGGACGAAGCGATCGGCCCGGCCAACCGAGCCGACATCCGCGTGGCCCGCGCCCGCAATCGCGCCCGCGCCATCCTCCTCGGCCTCCTGCCCCGCCCCGCGGCGGACTGACGGACCGACCTCCGGCCGCACCCGATCCGACGCTCACGGCGTCGAGATCGGCGCGCGCACCGATCCCACCGCTTTCGAGGAAGCCAATGACCAGTACTCAACCCGCGGTCACCGTGCCGAAGAAGAGGGAGGAACGCACTCCCGAACGCTTCGTCGCCTACATCGTCGGACTCTGCGAAGCCCCCAGGACACGGGCGGAACTGCGCCGAGGTCTCGGGCTGCCCGTCGAGCGCTGCAACTACCTGCACCGCTACCTGGTCCCGTGGACCCATGACCGCGACGACCCGGCGAAGAACATGCATCCCGCCACCAAGCGGGCCCACTACGCCGTCGCCGCACTGATCGCGGCCCGCCCCCGCGTGGCCCGTGCCCCCCAGCCCCTCAACGGCGCGGCCGGTGATTCCGGGGAGTCCGCGCGCCGGGTGAGAGCGGATCTGGGCGTCTCGCTCGGACAGGCCGTATCCGCGAAGGTGATCAAGCCGGCGACAGCAGAGAGCACCCTGCACCTGATGTCCCGGCAGAGCGCGGACTCCGTCCACTCGACACTGCCCTCCCTGACCCGGCAACTGCTCAGCGGCGGAATCGCAGTGGACTGGTCCGTCCTTCTGGACGACCTCGCCTGGTGGGACCTCAGGCGCGACCGGATCGGTTCCCGCTGGCTGGAGAGCTACTTCCGTACTGCCTATCCCGAGAACGACACCGAGACCCCCAGCACGACCGAGGAGAACGAGCGATGACCCTCTACCTGGACCTGAGCGTCCTGCAGTCCGTTCCGGCGGCAAACCTCAACAGGGACGACCTCGGCTCCCCCAAACAGGTCCGCTACGGCAGCACCCCCCGCATCCGCGTGTCCAGCCAGTCCTGGAAGAGGGCCATCCGCCACGGCGTCGAGGAAGACCTCGGAGAGAAAGCCGCCCGCACCCGCCTGGTACCCGCCCAGGTAAGCAAGGCCCTCGCAGGCGACAGCCACAACTGGCCTGGCGCACTTGCCGAGTTCGCCGGACAGCAGGTCGCCGCGAGCGCAGGAAAGAAGGGCATCGGCACCGAGAAGGAAGGACACACCTCCGCCCTGCTGTTCGTGCCCGAGGCCGCCATCACCGAACTGGTAACCGTCTGCACCGAACACCGCGACGCCCTGGAACAGAACCTCGGAAAGAAAAGCCCTGGCAAAGTACTCCCCCCCGAGCGCATCGAGGCCATCCTCAAGCGCCGCACAGCTTCCATCAGCCTGCTCGGCCGGATGCTCGCCGAACTCCCCGGCGCCAACGTCGACGGCGCCGCCCAAGTCGCCCACGCCTTCACCACCCACACCGCCGAGCCCCAGCGGGACTACTTCACCGCCGTCGACGACTGGCACGGCCAGGCCGACACCGGAAGCGCACACCTCGACACCGCCGAGTTCAGCGCGGGCGTCTTCTACCGCTACGCCACGGTCAACGTCGCCGACCTGGTGACCAACCTGGACGGCGACACCGACGCCGCACGCACGGTGCTGACTTCGTTCGCCGAGCACTTCCTGTACTCGCTGCCCCAGGCCAAACGCACCAGCTCCGCCCCCCACACCCTGCCCGACCTCGCCTACCTGGCCGTCCGCAAACACCGGCCGATCTCGCTCGCCGCAGCCTTCGAAACCCCGGTCACCGCCCACAACGGCGGCTTCTCCCAGCCCTCCCGCACAGCGCTCGCCAAGTACACGGAGAACATCAACCGGCTCACCGGCAACCGCGGCCGAGACTTCCACGGGCACGCCGCCATCAACCCCGACGAACAGCTCGCCGGACTGGGCGAAAGCCACACCTCCTACGACACGCTCATCAGCACGGCCGTGGACGCAGCCTTCCCGGCAACCTCCGGTGACGCAGGATGAGCGGGCTGCTGCTACGGCTCGCCGGCCCCCTCCAGTCCTGGGGCGAACGCTCCGCCTTCACCACCATCAGGGACACCGCTTCCTTCCCTACCCGCTCCGGCCTCATCGGCATGCTTGCCGCGGCGGAAGGCATCAGCCGCAACCAGGGAGGGCTGGAGCGCTACGACGGCCTCCGTTTCACCATCCGCACCGACCGCCCCGGCCACCGCCTCGTCGACTTTCACACCGTCGGTGGCGGCCAGCCGAAAGCCCGCACCGCCGCAACCAGCGGCGGCAGCAACAAAGGCGCGGCCGTCATCACCCGGCGCCACTACCTGAGCGACGCCGTCTTCGTCGTCGCCGTCACCACGCCCGACGAAAAGACCGCAACCCGCCTCGCCGAAGCCCTCGACCGCCCCCACTGGGCCCCCTACCTGGGACGCCGCTCCTGTGTACCCGACGAACCACTCGTCCTGCGCTGCCACGCCCCGGACCCCGAAGAAGAACTGCTCACCCGCGTCCCACTCGCCCGCACCACACCACCCCACCACGGCGAAGACACCGTCGGCGTGGAGTTCCTCTACGAATCCGCACCCGAAGACCCCGCGCAGGCGGCCGACACCATCGACGTCACCGACATCCCCCTCAGCTTCGCCCAGCACGCACGCGCCCACGGCGTACGCCGACTCCACCGGGTCACCAGGCAGCTGCCCCTCGGCCTGACCGGGCCCAAGAGCGAACTGCAGGACCGCCTGATTGAATACGCCCGGACCGAGGAATCCGCATGAACGACCACCCCGTACTCGCACGCATTAGCCTCAACCCGCACAGCCGCGAGGTCCAGCGCGACCTCCGCGACGCCACCCAGATGCACCGCACCGTCATGCGCATGGTTCCCGACGGCCTCGGCGCCTCACCCCGCCACCGCGCCGGACTCCTGTACCGGGTGGACGAAACCGACACCGCCAGCACCCTCCTTGTCCAGGCCCACCGCCTCGACCCCGCCGGACTCCCCAACGGATACGGCCACGCACAGATCAAAAGCCTCGCACCCATGTTCACCGCACTCCGGGCCGGACTCCCGGTCCGATACCGCATCGTCGTCAACCCCTCAAAACGCGAACGCCCCCCACACGCCGACGTAAACATCCGAGGCCGGATCGTTCCCCTCTCCGGAGCCGACGCCGACCAGTGGTGGCACCGCCGGGCAAACACCGCCGGCCTCGACCTCCACATCATCACTCCCACCAACGTCCATCCCGTGCGCCCCCGAGGCGCCGAAGCCCCTCCCATGCGGCACAGCCTCCTCCGCTACGACGGCACCGCCGCCGTCATCGACCCCGCCGCCCTCACTGAAGCCCTCCTGAACGGCATCGGCCGGGCCAAACCCTACGGAGCCGGCCTCCTCAGCCTCGCCCCGGCCACCGCCTCATGAACCCGCCCGGCCGCAACAGCGACGCCCGCCGACGCCTCGCAGCCCCGACCCTCGCCATGCTCCCGCGCGTCGCAGACTCCCTCTCCTTCCTCTACCTCGACATGGTCCGCGTCCTCCAGGACGACACCGGAGTATGCGCCCAGATCCAGGCCAGCGACGACCGCACCGACACCGTCTACATCCCCACCGCCGCACTCTCATGCCTACTGCTCGGCCCCGGCGTCTCCATCACCACACCGGCACTCACCACCCTCGCCCGCCACGGCACCAGCGTGGTCTGCGTCGGAGCAGGCGGCGTACGCGCCTACGCCGGCATCCTCCCCGACTCCCTCACCACCCACTGGCTCGAGCAACAAGTCACCACCTGGACCGACCAGACCCGACGCCTCGAAGTCGCCGTCCGCATGTACCGGATGCGCTTCCACGACGCCGAACTCCCCGACACCGTCACCCTGGAACAACTGCGCGGCATGGAAGGCCAGCGCATGAAGACCCTCTACAAAATCCTCGCCCAGCAGCACGGCATCGGCCGATTCCGACGCAACTACCACCCCGACCAATGGCACGCCCAGGACCCTGTCAACCTCGCCCTGTCCTCGGCCAACACCTGCCTCTACGGCATCGTCCATGCAGCCCTGCTTGCGCTCGGCCTCTCACCGGCACTCGGATTCGTCCACGCAGGCAAACAACATGCCTTCGTCTACGACATCGCCGACCTCTACAAAGCCGAAACCACACTTCCCCTCGCCTTCGCACTCCACCAGTCCGGCAACCCTGAACAGGACGCCCGCCGCCGGTTCCGCGAGAACCTACGGCTGCTGAAACTACTCCCGCGCATCGTCCACGACGTACAGTCCCTGCTCACGCCCGGCAGCCCGGTCACAGCCGATCAGCCAACCCCGGCCTCGGAACGACGGGACACCGAAATGGTGCACCTGTGGGACCCCAAGCGAGGAGTCCTCCCCGCAGGAGTTAACTACGGCTCGGGAGAACAGTGATGCCGTCCATGCTCGTACTCGCCACCACCGCCGTCCCCGACCACTTGCGCGGCGCCCTCAGTCGATGGACCACGGAAGTCGTCCCCGGGATCTTCGTCGGCGCCGTTTCTACCCGAGTGCGCGACCACCTGTGGCAGGCCGTCACCGACACCGTCGGCGACGGCGCAGCAATTCTCGTCCACCCGGCCCAGACCGAACAGGGTTATGCCATCCGGACTGCAGGCAGCCGCCGCAGAGTACCCATGGACTTCGACGGCCTCACCCTCATGCGAATGACAGCCGCACCAACAGGCGAGGAGAACCGCAGCCCTGGCTGAAGCGCGGCCCGGAAAGGATTCGGACTCTCGGGGCCCAGTCGCCGAACTCGCGCTATAAGGAAACGTGGCGTCCCTGAAGAGCCACGGCTCCGGAGGCCGTTGGCTGATTCCGCGTTTTCCCAGGTCAGCACCTTATCTGACGCCTCGCCAGGGATGCGATCCCGCGAATATCCCGCCAAGAGGAAATGCCCGATGATGCGCTTTGTGTCCATATTGTAGCGCTTTCCCCGCCAGGAAGGCTCGTGTGGTCAGGCGCGAAATAATCCAGCCCTTGTCCTCGTTGCGCCCTGGAGATGATCTCTGATAGGGGGCGATGGGTCTGAGGCTGTTCAGTATAAGGTGCGACGTGACGGAGATCACGCCGCGTCTGGCGGAGGTTGAGGCGGATGTTCAGGGCCTGGTCGAGGCCCACATGGAGACGATGCTCGGGGTGCGGTTCCTGGCGAGTGAGTACAGCACCGGTTCCGTCCACGGCGGGCGGATCGACTCGCTGGGCCTCGACGAGAACGGGTCGCCGGTGATCGTCGAGTACAAACGTGCGACGGACGCCGGGGTCATCCACCAGGGCCTGTTCTATCTGGCCTGGCTGATGGACCACAAGGCGGAGTTCCAGCGCTTGGTGCGCGACCGGCTCGGCTCCGAGGCGGCCGGGCAGATCCTGTGGAGCAACCCGCGGGTGGTCTGCGTCGCCGGCGACTTCACCCGCTACGACGTCCATGCTGTGCGCGAGCACCGGCGCAGCATCGACCTCGTCCGCTACCGCATGTACGGCGATGACCACATCGCACTGGAGACCGTTGCCTCTGTCGCAGGGCATGCCGGAGTGCCCCGCCGCCGAAGGGGTGCGGGTGCTGCTGCAGCGTCGCCTCGCCGGGCGGCCGGTGGGGCGATGGCCGACCTCTCGGCGGCCGTGGGTGAGGTGCTGCTCGGTCTGGGGGGCGATGTGGCGGCGGTGCGGCGCAAGCAGTACACCGCCTACCGGCGGCTGCGGAACTTCGTCTGCATTCCGCCGGCGCGGCAGGACAAGCTCCTCGCCTACGTGAAGGTTCACCCGGGTGCGGTCGATCTCGTGCCAGGGTTCACCCGGGATGTGACGGGGCTCGGCCATCACGGCACGGGGGACCTGGAGGTCCAGCTCCGGTCCGAGCGGGACCTGGAGCGGGCCGGGGAGCTGTTCCGCCTGGCGTACGCGGGGGCGTAGCGGCGAACAGACCGGGCGCGTTCTTCGTGGCCGTGTGCTGTTGTGCCTGGTGATCGTGCCGGTGGCCTTTCGACGGTGCGGACAGTGGGTGGCGGTGGAGTAATCAATGGTCCAGGGGATGCCCGATTTCGCGAACCGGGCATCCCCTGCTATAAGTCCGCTGCATGGTCGGGTTACCGGGGTGCTGTCGACCGGGGTCAGCGTCCCTGCGCGGGGGCGGAGGGCGATCGGGGCGGCGCGGGGGCGACGGCCCAGGTACGTCGAGGCGGTGCGGGGTTGGGGCGGGGTGTGTACAGGGGAGCGTTGTAGGCGAGTTCGGCCGCGAGGTCCTGCAGGAGGGCTGCGGGGGCGTACGGGGACAGGCGGATGGCCCAGTTGGGCCGGTCGGGGTTGCCGCTCCACAGGGTCCAGGCGGGGTGGGGGTGTATGACGAGCGGGTCGAACCGCACGCCGGCCTGGTGGGGGCCGGGTGGGGTGAGGGTGATTCCGTGCCCGTCGGCGATGTGGGTCCAGCCGGCGTCACCGAGGGGGCGGGTGGCTTCCGCGATGGTCTTCTCGGTGACCGGTGTGGGGCCGTGCCCCCACGCGTCGTCCCCGTTGGTGAGGCTCTCGAGCAGGGTGCTCATGATCGGGGCGGGAGTGCCGGCGGTGGCGGTGGCGTGCCACAGGCGCTCGCCGACGGGAGTCTCGTAGGCGGCAACGGTCCAGGCGGTGTCGCTCCGGTGGCGGACTTCGTGGTCGAACTCGACGCGAATGGTCTGTGATTCGTGGACGGCGTAGGTGCAGTTGTCGTCCCAGGTCCGCCACTTCTCCCACTCGCCCTGGGCTTCGAGGAACGAGGCGAGGACGGCCTCGTGGTCCTCCAGCGCGGGGACGCGGGCGGGCGCGGTCTCCGGAGAGGTTCCGGTCGGCTCTGACGCGGTGGCCGGACGCGGACCGGCGAGGGCTGCGGCTGCGGCGCGTTCGGTCTCGGTGGCCGGTGCGGGGCCGGGGCGGACGGCGACCGAGTAGAGCCGGTGGAATTCCGCCACGGCCTCGGCCTCGGTGCCGTGCACGCCGCTGATCTGCCTGAGGTGGTCTTCGCCGTGGAGGTGGAGGTGGCGGCCGTCCTGGTGGGTGCCGACGGCGACGGTGGTCCACCCGTCGTGGGCGTGCAGGTGGATGGTGAGGCGGCCGGAGGCGATGTCGTCGTGGATCTCCTGGGCCGCTGCGCTCACTTCCCGGACCTCGTCGCGGGTCAGCCAGTCCATGGGGTAGTTGCCCCAGGTCCACTCGGTGTCGATCTCCTCCTGGAGCGCGGGTTCGATCACGGTGTGGCAGCCGTGCCGGGCGAGGTCTTCGGCGGCCCGGGCGGCGTAGTAGGGCTCCTCCCGGTCGATCCGGGCCAGCACCATCACCCCCGGCTCGGCGGCGGTGTCCCGGAAGCCGCGGGCCAGGAGGATCTCCCGCGCGGCGGTGTTCTCGGAACCGGTCAGCGTGGCGGTGACCGCCGGCTGGTGGTCCGGGTAGAGGGCTAGACGGACATGGACGGCGGGCTCGGGGTGGGGCATCGGGCTCTCTCGGCTTGGGTTCATCGGCCGGTCCGCACGGTGCTGGCCGGCTTTGTTCGGGGTGACCGGGGACCGGCGCGGGCTGCGATGGACGTGGGGGCGGGGCGGGTGGCGTGGTGCCAGCGGGCGCGGACGGCGGTGAGGTCGGCGAGGGCGCGGCGGCTGCCGGTGACGAGCTGGTGGACGCTGTTGGCCGGGTCGTCGGTGTACGCGCGGATCCGCAGCCCGGCGGCACGGGCCTGGTGGAGCAGGGAACGTCGCAGGACCCGTTCGCCCCAGTGTTCCGCCGCGCCGGCGGGGGTGGTCAGGAGGTCGAGGACCTCGCGCGGCGGGAGGGGCGGGATCAGACCGTGGTGCTGGGCTTCCCAGAGCACGGTGACCGGGTCGACCGCGTCACCGCAGTGGGCGAGCTGGGCGACGCACCGGAAGAGCTGCCCGTACAGCGGGGTGGCGAAGTCGTCGGCCTGGAGCCACCGCATCGCGGTCAGGGTCTTGGGGTGGGCGACAGCGCAGGCGAGCAGGGCCCGTTCCTCGTAGGCCGCCTCGTCCCCGCGGCCGTGTTCGGGCGGCGGCGGGAGCGGGGTGCGGGGCAGCGAGCCGGGGTGCGGCGGGAAGAGGCTCGCGAGGTTGTCGAGGAACCCTGTGAGGGCGTCCGCGTGGGCCATAGCGGTGGTGGCCGGGTCGGGCGCAGTCGGGTCGGTGGCGGCCTGTGTCAGGTGCTCGGCCTGGGCACGGAGGGTGCGGCGGGCGTGGCCGGCACGGACCATTCGCGCGTATGCCGGGGCGTGCTCGGGCACGGGGCAGAAGCTGACCAGGGTGTGCAGGTACGGAGGCTGCAGACCGGGTGACTGCGCGCGGGCCCGGGAGTGGACGGCCGTGATCCACGCGGGCTCTTTGGCGTGGACGGCCGGGGTGGGCGGGGTGAGGCCGGTCATGGCCGCGAAGACGGCGGCGTGCGCAGGGCTGGCGAAGTGCTCGGGGGCCAGCGGGCCGATGGTCTTGAGCCGGTGCGGGTCCAGCAGCAAGGCTCCGAGGAGGGCCTGTTCGGCGTGGTGGACCGGTGGATCGGGCGGGATATCGTCGAGGTCGAAGTCCTCGCCGGAGGTGGGTCCGGGCATCAGGCCGCCAGGGTGAAGTCGTCGCGGGTGAGGGTCCGGCCGACGTGCGGGGCCAGCAGATGCACCGCCAGCCGCGGGGGGACAGCGTTGCCGATCTGCGAGAACTGCTGCCCCTTGTTGCCCTGCCACGGATACGCGGCCGGGAACGTCTGCAGCAGGCCGGCCTCGGCGGCGGTGATCCGGATCGACTCCACCGCACCCCCATCCGCCGCCTCGGCCTCCCAGACGCACTCGTTGGCCCGGTGCCCGAAGAACAACGTTCCTGCCGGCTCGCTCACCGGCCGGACGGTGGCGTTGGACTGGTTGTTGCTCCGAAGACTCCACGACCAGCGGTGTGCCTCGGCGGTGAACGTGGGTGCCGGGGCATCGGCGGGCCGGTTCTCCCGGGCACCGTGCCGCTGGGCCCAACCGGATCCTTCGCGGCGGGAGGCGAGCACCAGGCCGGAGTCCCGGCGTGCCGTCCAGGTTCCGCGGTCGCGGGCGTCGGCCAGGGCCTTGCGGGAGCCGGAGGGGAAGGGCTCCGGCCCGCCCCCGGGTCCGCCGCCCGCGCACACGGTCGGCACCGGACGGTCGGTGGCGCCCCAGCCCAGGGCCTCGGCCATGCTGACCCAGCGGTCCCGGCCCGGTCCGAACAGCGATTCGGGCTCGGCGACGGCGGCGTGCGTCGGCGGCGGAGGTGCTGCGATCCGCGTACGGGAGGCGAGGAGAATCGCCCGCCTCCTCGTCTGGGGGACCCCGTAGTCGGCGGAGTTCAGGATTCCGGTCCAGACCGAGAATCCCCAGGTGCGGAGCATCTCGGCGTACTGCTTCCACAGGGGGAGGACGTGGGGGACTTCCTCCATGGCCACCCACTCCGGTTCGCCGCTCCGGTGGAGGGCGTGGAGGTAGCGCATCGGCTCGGCCGCCAGCAGCGATCTTTCATCACGGCACGCCGTGAGGAGCTGTTCGCGGGTGTCGCGTCCGGCGGCGAGGTCGGCGACCGCCTGGTGGACCAGGGGCTGGTCGAGCAGACCGAGGCGCTTGCCGGCCATCGACCACGCCTGGCACGGCGGGGACGCGATCAGCCCTACCACGCGCCCGGTGAAGACCCAGGTTGGGTATTGGGCGATGTCGGTGCGGATGGTGAGCAGCCCGGCGGCGGCCCGCGTGCGGCAGGCCCACTCGTCCCATTCCAGCCCGACCTCCCGGATTCCCCACCGGTGCAGGGGGACCGACCATCCGCCCGGACCCGCGAACAGATCCAGCACGATCCGCCTCACGCGGCCAGTCCGAAGTCGTCCCGCACCGGGTCGGAGCCGCGGCAGGCCCACGGGGAGCAGCCGTCCGCCACGCCCTCTTCCAGCTCGGCTGTGTCCAGGCCGCCGATCTCCTCCTGGAGGGCGGCCCATTCAGCGGCGGTGACATGGTCGATCGGGGCCTGGTCGAGCGGGACCCGGGAACGGTGCAGGAATGCCTGCCCCAGCAGCTTGTTGCCCGTCGCGTTCGCCCGTGCATTCCCCTCGCGGATTGCCGCATCGAATTCCACAACATCCGCCCACTCGTCCGGGCTGTGGTCCCGGATGGCACGCCACTGGGCGTTTCCGTGGAAGGGACATCCCAGGCACGAGGATTTGGGTGTCTCGGCAAGTCCGATCGAGGTCAGGTAGCGGACGCAGTCGGCACGAGACCAGTCCATATCCGTGATGAGAGGATGCCGGTTTCGCATGTACTTGACGTCGGCGTCCTTGGCCCGGTGGAACTCATCGGTGGAGATTCCCACCCACTGCTCGACGAACACCCCCTTCGGTATTCGGGAGGGGTAGGGATGGCCGAGAAGCTCGCGAACCTGCCTCTTTATTGGCTTTATTTTATATTGGCCGGTGCACTGCCGCCGGGTCATTCCAGGCTTGCCGTCTTTATTGAGAATGTAGAGCGGCATACTGGCGAACCGGTGTTCCGGGTCGAGTGCGTCGTCTCTGATATTTCCGGAGGAGACCCGCAGGATGGGTATCCCGGCGGGTTGTGCTATCTCGCGTTCCAGACGGTCGAGGTGGTCGTAGACCGCTTTCGGCTCCCAGCCGGTATCGGCAAAAATCGCGCAATCGACCTTGGGGAGAACGCCGCGGGCGGAGAGGGCGAGCATGGCGCTGGACTGAATACCGGCGCCGAGAGAGACGGCGCGGAAAGCGGGAGTTGCGGGAATCGTGGTTCCTTGTTGGTCAGGGCGTAGGCTCCTGGCGAGCGCGGGGGATGGTCAGCGGCGGCGCTGGCGGTCGAGCTGCGCCAAGGAGTGATCAAAGTGAGGGTTGATGACAGCCCTGCGGACCGGGGTGATCAAAGCGCTGTGTTCGTACCTTGTGCTGAGGGGCACGTCGGCGAAGGCCCGTTCGACCGCTGTCTTCGTGGCCAGGTGGGCGAAGAAGTTCCGGACGAGTCCCTCGGGGGCGTCGCGGGTGAAGGCGGCCAGCGGCTGCTTCTCGAAGAAGGCGTGCCAGGCCCGCCAGGTGATGTCCTCGCCGGGCGTGTGCAGGAGCTGGCAGTACCAGTCGGGTGAGGTCAGGCCGCCGCTCTCGATGGACCAGCCGTTGAGCGCCGCCAGCTGGTCCATGGGCATATCTGTGATCGGGATGCGCTCGGCGTTACGGGTATCGCCGAGCAGCTGGGGCAGTGCTTGGGTGACGGCGGCGACCGCCTCCAGCGGGGCCTGGTGGCTGAACTGCACTTCCCAGTACGGGTCGTGGTGCGTGATCGTCCAGCACTGTCCAAGGGGATGGACGGGGTCGAAGTCGCAGAACATGCTGCCGTCAGGGCTGTCGATCTTGAGGTGTCCGGTGGTGGCGTCATGCTGCGTGGACCAGCCGAAGAGGTGGATCAACGGGCCGATCGCGTCGGCGAGCCGGTCGCCGGCACCGGCCATGTACCGGGGGGAGACCATGACCCGGTCGTCGGGCGCGTATTCGGCCGCCGGCGGGAGGTTGTCAGCGGGCATGGAGTTCGGGGTCCATCCGGGTGCGGCTGGTGACCCCGGCGTTGGTCTGCGACTGCTGTGCCGTACGGGGACGAGGGGAGTTGGGGGCGGCGAAGGTCCAACCGTCGTCGGTGGAGGTGATGCACTCGTGGTGAGCGATGGAGAACAAGGGGGGATCCTCGGGGGCGGGGGCGGGGTGGGTCAGGTAGCGAGGCCGTACTCGTGCGGTTCGGGCGCGGGGCGGGCGGGTGCCGGGCTGAGGTTTTGCCCTCGGGGCGGGGCAGGGCTGTCCAGACCTCTGGGCTTGTACGGAGCGGGTACTTTCCTCGGTCAGCAGCGGCCGGCTCGTCGTCGGGGTGGAGGCGGAACGGGCGCAGCAGAAGGTGTGGAGCCGTGGACCGGGTGCGCGAGGCTGCTCAGCAACGCAGCGCGTCCTGCGGGAGTGAGGCGGATACGCCATGTGCAGGCGCGGGTGTAGCCGTTGTCGTACTGGACGAGCCCTCTGTTCACGAGAGTGTTGACCGTTCGCATGGTCAGACGGAGGTCGCTGTTGTTGAGCAGGATCGTGGACGGGCCGACGGCAGCCAGTGAGAGGTGTCCTTCGGCGGTGGCCCGCAGCGCGGCGTTCTGGAGAGGGGAGAGGGATCCCTGCCGGGTCGCGGCGATGTCCTGGATGGTGGCCGTGTGCGGGACGGCGTGGGTGAGGGCGGCGGCGGCCTGTACGCAGGTGGCCGGTACGAGAGTGAGGAGGCTGCGGGCTGCACGTGTCCGCTGGTGGGCTGCGGACCACAGCTTGTGATCCCACTGAGCGCTAGTGGTGCTGGTCTCGGGGCTGTCTGGTCGGCGGCCGTGCGTCACCAGGGCTTCACCGAGTTGCTCGCCTGCGAGCCGGGTGTGCTGGGTCACGGCATGCAGGGCGGTCCGGGCTTGCGTCAGGGTGGGGTGGGTGTGGCTGAGGATGTGGACGGCGTGATCCCACTTGGCCAGGTCCCGGGCGAGTTCCTCGGCGGTACAGATCTGCGCCGACATCACGGTCATGGTCAGGTCCTCATTGCGTTCCAGCAGGTGGAAGGCGTCCGAGAGACAGGTCGCCTGGTCGGCCAGGACCAGCAACTGGCCCAGGGCGAGGGGCGGCCGATGGGTCATGCGGCCTTCCCGAAGTCCGGCTTGGTGGCTTTGGCGATGGCGCGGGCGGTGATCGCCTTCGACGCGCGGGCGGACGCGGCGGACAGGGTGTCGGCGTCGGGCTCCTGGTACCAGGGCCGCAGGTCGAGCATCGCGGCCCGCATACCGGTGCCGAACAGAAGCGCGGTGCCCTTGGGCAGAGCGCGGATCGCGTCCGCGGGCAGGATCCGTTCCTGCCGCATGCTGATGCTCGTGGAGGTCCCGGAATCGGAGCTGGAGGTCGACTTGGTTTCGACGTCGTGGTCGCCGATCAGCCTGCTCAGCTTGTCGGCGAAGTCGGGGTCGTCGATACCGGAGCCGATGACCTTGATCGTCGCGGCGGACCACATGGCGTCCATGCCCGCGTCGCCCCAGACCTTCTGGCCCTGGCGGTAACTCTGGAGGATCGTCATCGGGATGATTCCGCGGGACCCGAGGTGCGAGTACAGGTCCGGAAGGTCTGAAATTTTGCACACGTTGGCGGCCTCGTCGAGGATCGCCAGCATCGGCGGGTCCAGTCGCCCGCCGGCGCGTTCGGCCTGGGCGGTGGCCGCCCGCATCACGGAGTCCGCGCACGCGGCGATCAGCGCGGACGCTCCGCCGCCGCCGTCCTTGGACAGCAGGAACAGCGTGTCAGAGCTGGTCACGAACTCGGCGGGCCGGAACTCCGCGATCTGGTCCTGGGGGGTGACCCAGGCGGCGATCTCCGAATTGAGGAGGGCGGCGGCGTACTGGCGGGCGGTCTCGTAGATGCCGTCGCGGGTTTCCGGCGGTCCTTCGACTGTGCCCTTGAGCTGGGCGGCGACGGCGGTGAAGCCGTGGTCGCGCAGGATGTCGAGCGGGGCGCGGTTGGCGGGGAACGCGAGCCAGTCCATGACGTCGGTGATCGGCCGCTCGTCGAGGGCTGCGGCCAGGAACAACTGGCTGAGGATGTTGGATCCGGCCTTGGACCAGAAGTCGCCCTGCTGGCTTGCGTCGACGGACGCGGCGAGGAAGTGTCCGGCGAGCCGTCCGGCGCCGTCGAGGGATTTCGCGCCGGCGAGGGGGTTCCACCACATGGTCCGCTCCGCGTGGGCGATCTGCTGTGGGTCCATGGACCACACCCGCCCTACCTCGGACCGCGGGTCGTAGGTGGCGGTGTAGGCGTCGCCCGCGGCCTTGTTCGACGTGAGGAGGACGGGGCCGGGGGCGGCGAGGATGCTGGGGATCGCCAGCGAGGTGGTTTTGCCGGAGCGGGGGGCCATGATGGCGACGGCGACGTCCTCGTACCCCATCCGTACCTCGGTCCGGGTGCCCTGCAGATTGCCGAGAAGGATGCCGGTGTCGGACGGGGCGATGGTCTTCGCGTCCTTGAGGCTCGGCCGCAGCGAGCGGGCCTTGGCGGTCATCGCTTTGGCGAGCAGCGGTTCGATGTCCTTCGCCTTCGCCGTTCCTTGGACCTTCCGGGTGCGACCGCTGCTGTTCTTGCGACGGTTCCAGGCCAGGGCGGCGATCACGCCGAGGGCGATCAGTACCACGGCGGGGGCGATCCGGGTTCCCACGAGCAGGGACGTTTCTCCCAGGCCGGGCCAGAGCCGGTCGGGGTGGAGGAGGGCGTCGGCTGGCTGGTAGGGGGCCTGGGGGCCCGTGCCGGTGAGCCAGGTGGTCGCGTTGCCGCTGACCCAGGCGAGGTTGGCGGCTGGGATGACGACGGCGAGGACGCCGAGGAGCGCTTTGAAGGCGAGGTCGGTGCCGTCGCTGGACGAACTGGAGGGGGTGCTGGGCAAGCGGTGATCCAAACAGGGGGTGAGGTCAGCGGGGACGGTGGTGCGGCGGGGGAACACGCGGGGCCCGCGGCGGGGTGCCCGCCGAAGGCAAGCCCGGGGCGGTGAGCTGCTGGACGCGCTGCTCCAGCGCGCGGGCCACCTCGTCCGCCGGGACTTCGCGCCGGGTGGTCTGGGAGCGGCTGACGGAGGGCGGCAGATGCAGCGGGTTCCGGGCCAGCGGCGCCGGGTCGGCGAGAGCGCGGGTGAACCCTGCGATGAGGTGCGGTGGCGTGTGCTCGCTCAGGAAGGCGCGCCACAGGGGGACGCCGTTCCTCCGCTCCCGGGTCGTGACGAGCCAGCCGGCGGAGCCCTTCTCGGGGTTGTGCGTGATCGTGGTGAGATCGTCCGGGGACGCGAGTCCGCTGGCATGGGGCCTGGAGTTCCACCCCCTGTCCAGCAGTGGTGCGTACGGGTCCGGGCCAGCCGGGGCGGCGTGCGGCTGGATCAGGGCGTCGGTGAATCCGGCGATGATTTCGACCGGTGTCCGGGCGCCGAAGGTGGCGGACCATGCCGGGGTGGTACTGGTCCGCGTGTGGTGCACGGTCCACCACATGAGGTCGTCGGGATCGGGCTCCAGGCTCAGCAGCATCCGCTGGTCGGGGCTGGACAGCAGGACGCGCGGTTGCAGCGGGTCGTGGCCGTAACTCCATCCGCCGGCTCGGTGGAGGGGGACGGTGACCCAGCCCGGGTCCCCGCCGCCGGCCAGCGCCCGCGGGGAGATCAGGGCCTGTTCGACGGTGATCTTCTCTGTCACCGGCGGGCCGCCGGGGTACTGGAGGTGCTGGTTACCGGCGGGGCGGGGGTTGTGGTCTGAAGCCGGGTTCGTGACGGTCCTGCGGCGGCGCGGATGTCGAGGACGGTCTGGCCGTGCAGGGCCCACAGTTCCAGGAGGGGCCAGGCCGCCGCATCCCGCTCGGTGGTCGCGGTGTCGTACGCGGGGGTGCCGGGGTGGGCGTTCGGCGGCAGGCTGTCGAGCTCCTTCTCCCAGGAGGCGTGGACGGCGTCGAGGCCGTGGGTGGCCGAGGTGAGGATGCCGAGTTGGGAGACCCAGCCCGGGCGGGCGCCGTGTGCCTGTGGGAGGCGGTTCTCGGCCGAGGCGATGAGACGGGTGGCGAGCCGGGAGACCGGTTCGTACGCGGCCCAGGCGGCTGCGGACCGCTGCTGCTCGGCTTGCTGGTGGGCCTGGTCGTCGTACGGCCAGCCGCTGGGATCGGTGTGGGTCTCTTCGTAGGTCGACCACGCGCTGTGGAGCTGCTGAATCCGGGTGAGGAAGCCGGCCAGAAGCTCGTCGGGGTGTGGGTCGGTTCGGTGGTGCTGGGGGGTGATGGTGGTTACCGGGCCTGTCGTACGGGGGCGGACGGGGCGGGGGGCGTGGATGCGGGGGTGTTGGTGAGGGTCTTCTTCGCCCGGCGGCGGGCGGCCTGCACCAGGGCGCGGACGGTGTCGATGCGGTCGAGGTGGGACTGGACGTACGTGGTCGCAGTCACGCTGCTCTCGGTGCGCCGGGCGCTGTAGTGCCCGGCGTCTTGCTGCCAGTTGCGCTGCAGCGGTGCCGGGTCGACGAGAGCGGTGACGAGACCGTGAACCACATGTGGAGGTGGGGCGTGGGCGATCCACGCCGTCCAGATGGGCGGGCCGTAGCCGGGGTCGGAGCGGACCTCGATCCGCCACGCGGGTACCTCGTCGGCCTCGTCACAGATCGGCCGCTTCTCGATATGGACCGTTCCGTCCGGGGAATGGGCCTCGTCGCCGTTCATAAGACGGGTGTGGGTCCACCCGGCGTCGGCCAGAACGGCCCACACATCGGGCAGGTCCGCAGCTGGCGGGGCAAGAAGAACCTGGTCGGTGAAGCCAGCCAGGATTTCGACCGGAACGGCCCCGAATGACGCGTACCAGGTCCCCTCGGCATGGCTGCCGTCCAGGTGCCAGCCCAAACGGGGCGATCCCGGCCCGGGCTCGTGCCGGAGCCGGTATCGCAGGTCCGGGCTGACCAGGTCGACGACCGGTGCGAGCGGGTCGGAGCGGAGTATCCATCCGGCGGCGGCCAGGGCGTGGGTGACGTGCCGCGCGTCACCCGGCCCGGCCAGATACCTGGGCGACACATCGTCGAGCAGGCGGCCGGTGTGGTCGCCGGTGAACAGATCCAGCTGCTGCCGCTTCAGCAACGAGACCACCCCGTGACCCCGCCGGAGACCAGGCGCAGCGCCGGATTCGGCGCCGGGGGAGGGGCGGTGCCGTGGACGGTGGTGTTCAGTTCGGTCACTGCGGATCCGCCGCCTGCCCAGACGTCGAGTGCGGGCCACGCTTCGTCGAAGAACTCCGTCACCGACAGGTCGACGCTGGCCAGGTTCGGATTGGCCGCACCCGTCAGGTGTTCACGGAGCTCGCGCATGAGGCGGTCGTGCCCGGCTTCGAGGGTGTCGGCCGCGCGGGCCAGGGCGGCGATCTTCGAGGCCCAGGCAGGCCGGGACTCCTGCGGAAGCATGTCGAGCTGAGCGGTCGCGGTGGTCAGGAGCGCGTCGGCATGTGATCGGACGGGCAGGTACGCGTACCACAAACTGCGGTCGCGGCGGTGGGCTGCCCAGCCGTATCCCTCGGTGTCGAGGAGGTGGCCGTCGTCGTCCTGCTCTTGGGCGGGGTCCTGGTCGCAGGTGTGTATGGCTTCCGCCGCTGTGCGGAGGAACCGTTCGAGACGGTTGAGATGCTTCGGGTTGTGTGTAGCGGGCAGAGGGACTGCTCCTTGGTGGTCGGGGCTGTGGCGTACGGCTCCTCGGTGTCGGACGGGGTTCACGATGCCGATACCGTCGATGGGAATGGGGCGTTGAGAGCGCTGGCTTTCTCTGGGTGCGCTGTCCGTAAGCGGCGGCACCGTGCCGATGAAGCGGGCCGTGCAGCGGGGGTCGGTGGTGCGGTCGGGAGGAGACTTTCGCGCTTGTCGGCCGGATGGACCCCTGCCGCTGTTCCCGGCTGCCGTTGTCGTACGGGGAGCCGTTCTGCGGTATCGGTGCGGCACCGTGCCGACGCACGCGACACCTCGCGGACGAACCTCTCCGATTCGTCGAAGTCTGCATGGGTGCCGTGAACGTGCGTCTCATCGGCATCCTGAGCGCCGGGCAACAGGAGGGTGGGGGTCAGCGTCGCCTGGTCGCGTGTCCGTCGGGTATGCGGGGTGCGGTGGTGACGGGGCGGTGGCGGGGGCGTGCTGTGGTCCAGGCGTTACGGGCCCAGGCGGCGGCGCGGGCGGCGTTGAGCCTCGCCTGCTGCCAGGTCCCCAGTTGGGCGGGAGTGACGGAGACCGATGTGGTGCGGATCCGGCTGCTGGGCGGGAACGTGCCGCGCCGGCGCAGTACGGGCTTCGGGTCGGCCAGTGCCGTGCTGAACGACTCGATCAGGTGCATGGGCGTGGTGGGGGTGAAGACCGCTTGCCAGGTGGTGCCGTGCTCGGTGCGGGCCGACGCCCACCAGTGCGCCTCGCCGGGTGCGGACTGGTGGAACTGCAGCCAGACGTCCTTGTCGGGGCTGACGGCGGTGACATGCCGGCCGGGCTGGGCCTGCCAGCCCTGGGCATCGAGGGGGGCCCACGGGTTGGGGGCGTGGGCGGCGGCTGGCTGGGTGAGCGCGTCGGTGACCCCGGCGACGATCTCGACGGGTGTCCGGAGACCGAACGTTGCCTTCCACGCCGCCTGGTGACCTGACGGTTTGCCTTCGATCGTCCAGCCGCCGGGTGGGGTGGCCGGGTCGAACACGACCCTGACGGTTTTCGCCGGGTTGTGGAAGACGATGGGTCCGCCGGTCTTCGAGCGGTCCGTCCAGCCGGAGGCGCGCAGGAACTCGGTGGCGTGACGGATGTCGCCGGTGCCTGCGAGGTAGCGGGGCTCGATCAGGTAGTGCTGCCCGGGACGGTGCCAGTCGGCCTGTTGATTACGGTGGTTCACCGGTGCCGCCTCGTGATCAGGGGCGAGGCGGACTTCGCCATCGGCGGGGAGGCTTCGGGCGGCTCGGGGTGGGCGAGCTGCTTGAGGGTGTCCGTGTGCTCGTCCAAATCTGTACCGATGCCGTACAGCTCGTTCGCGGCGCGGCCGAGGGCGAGCCACACCTCCGGCGCCAGCTCACCGGCCTCGGCGTGCTCCTGGGCGAAGTGGGAGCCGGTGGCCACCAGCGTGGTGAAGCGCCCGAGGACACCTTCGTCGGAGTCGAGGACCGTGGCGATGATCTGGGCGGCCAGCGGCGGTGGAGCGGCGATGAGATGTTCGGCGAGCTGGTCGATTCTGCGGGCGATGTCACCGGCGAGCCGGACGGGATCAGAGGCGGGGTGGGGCACAGTCCTCCCGGGGGAGCGGGGGCGAAGGGGGGTGGTCAGAAGTCCTGACGGTGGCGGGTGGGGATCGGCCCCCAGACGGTCGGGATGGCCGGGACGGCCCGCTCCGGACGACGGGAGCGGGGCGCGGGGGTGCGCTGCGGTGCGCGGGCCAGGCGGGCGGCGAGGCGGCGCAGCCGCGACAGAGCCGCCGACAGCGGGATGGGGGCGGGAATGGGAGTCTCCGAGTGGGGGTGTGGTTGGACTTGCCGACGGCGACGGCATCTGTTGCGTGGGTCAGCGCACGCGGGCGGCGGGGCGGTTGTGGCGGACCGGGGTTGCGGTGGCCGTGTCCGGGCCGGTGCGGGGGGCGGGGTGGCGCAGGGCGAGATGGGTGCCGTGGGTGGCGAGCCGGGCTCCGACGGCGCGGACGGCCTGTGCCTGCAAGGCGGTGTCGTCGCCGTTGAGCACGAAAGTGTGTCCGGTATCGGACGGGACGAAGCCGTGCTCGGTGAGTACGGTCCGTACGGCTTCGGATACGTCGGCGGTGGCGTGGAGATCCGGCCCCACCCAGGTCAGGGTCACCGGGGTCCGGGAGTTCAGGCGGGCAGCGTTGTCCTGGACTTGGGCGAGGGCAGCCTCGTAGCGGGGGAGCAGTCCGGTGGCGACGGCGTCGGCCGCGGCAAACGGATCGGCGGGCACCACGACACCATCGGGTTCCCGCACTCCCTCGAAGGCGGCCGGCGGCAGTGGTGGGGCGATGGCGGCGACGAGGAAGTCGTCCTCGTGGCTGGGCCGTCCGGTGACGTAGAGGCGGGTGCCGTCGTCGCGGGCGAGGATCGCGTCGTGCCCGAGGGGGTGCCGGGCGATGGCGTCGGCGACCGTATCCATGTCCCACACCGCCCCGGCCCGGTTCATCTGCTCGGCCCTATTGGCGTGTTCGCGGTGGTCAACGGTCCAGTGGCCGGGCAGCTCGCCGGCGAGAACGGTGGCGAATCCCTCCACGTCGTGCTCGAAATCGTGGTCGTGCTGGTGGCGCATGGGCTCCTCGGGGTGAAAGGAAGGAAGAGGTCAGCGGTGCCGGGCCGCAGGGGGCGCGGGCGCCGGTGGGGGCGGGGGAAGTGGAGGGCAGGCGCAGACGGCGGATGCTTCCCGCTCGTTCTCCGGAACCTCGCCCGCGCACACCGACCGCCTGGGGTGGGGTGTTCTGCGGTCGGCGAGGTCGGTGCGGATGGTGCGCAGGTCGGCAGAGATGGTGCCGAGCCCGTGATCGGCGAGGTAGTACAGGCGCTCCGCGGCCGGCCGGTCGGCGGGGCCGCCGAGGTCCTGGTGGAAGTCGGCCGCGGCGGTCAGGACGTCGGCGAGGCCGGCGAGGACGCCGTCGTATCCGGCGGTCACTTCGGCCAGGATGTCGGCGACCTCGTCGCTGCTGGTCGCCCTGCGGATGGCGGCAGCGAGGTTGCCGACCTGGGCGCCGAGGGTGAGGTCGGAAACCTCGCGTGTGTCGGTGTCGAAGGCCCGGTCGCATTCCATCGGGATGCCGGCGGAGCGGAGGCGCGCGACGGCCCGGGTCGCGAGCCGGGTCTCCTCCTGCGGGGTGAGGCCGGTCGGCAGCCGGTGGTAGAGCTCGTGGACCCGGGCCACGGGAACGAAACCGGCGCGCTCCAGGATGCCGTGGGCGTCCGGGCCGCCGCCGCGCGCGAGGACCTCGTCCGAGTGCGGATCGCGCCGCAGGCTCAGGAAACGGTCGGCAAGAGGCAGCATGACGGTCCTTCCTGATCGGTCAGCGGCGGCCCGGTCCCCGGGTGGGAGGCGCGGTGGGCGGGGCCGGAGGTGGAGTGGCCGGGTGAGCCGGGATCAGGCGGAAATCGTGCTCGACACGCCGGATTTGGTTCATGACGGCGCGCAGCGGATCGGCGGGCAGTTGCTGCCAGGCGCCGTCGAGCCGGATCAGATTGGCCAGCAGATCGAGGCGGCGGGGCCGGGCCTGGAAGGCGACCCACTGGCACCCCTGGTCGTCGAGGGGCGGCGCCAGACCCGCGGTGATCGCCAGACGGTGGGCGATGGTCGCCCACTCCGCAGAGCCCAGGTCCCGGTCGGCGGGGTGCAGATCGACGCTGAGATGGAAGACGGGCTCCCTCACGCCCAGGTTGTCGGTGGCGAACGGCCACTCGAAGGTCGGGTCGTCCAGATGATTGATCCAGTCCACGGGCGTCCAGTGCCGCTCCTCGCCCTGTGTGTAGTCACCCAGCCGGTCCCAGTACGCGACCACCAGCTCCTGCCCCGATCCGGAATCGTCGCTGAGGGCCCGGCCCAGGGCTTCCTCGACGGGAAGGTAAGCGCTCAGACTCCGCTCCCACAGAAAGGCGATCACCGCCCGCCCCGGGCCGTGTCGTTGGTGTGGACGAGCTGGGCCAGTTCGGTGAGGGTGTACCAGCCGCAGTCCACCGGCCCGCCGGCCGCGGGGATCTTCGGGAGGATGCGGTCTTCGAGGGCGCGCTGGTGGCTGAGGCAGTCCCGGCACAGCCGGGAGGTGTGGATCATGTAGCGGGGGTGGGCGGTGATAAACGTCCGCGTGCCGCCGCGGGGGTTGCGCAGCCTCCAGCCGTCCTCGTCGGTCGCGGTGTGCCACGACGGGGTCACCACCGTCATCGTCTCACCCCACAGCTCACCCCCGGCTGCGCCCTTGACGACGGTCACCTGATCACCGGGACGGAAATGCTCGTGGGTGATGTCCCGTTCGGGGGTGATGGTGTCGGCGGGAACATAGGGCGGGCGGGAAACGGGATCGGGCACGAAGAGGTCCTTCCAGCAGGGCACGGGCGGCGGTGGTGGGGATGATTCAAGGGTCCGCACGATCCCCGATTTCCCGAACCGGCCACCGTCGGCTATAAACCCTGAGCCATCCGCGCGGGTGCTTCGAACGGCGTTGCTAACCGGCTGTTTCAGTGGTGGTGTGCGCGGACCGTGGCCGGAGGCGCGGTGGCGGGGAGCGTCGTGGTGAGGGGCCGCTGCCCGGGGCCAAGCCGGTGGGGTGCTGGTGTGTGGTGGGGTGGAAGGACGGCCACGGTGGAGGCCAGGTCCTCGCCCGCGTCTTTGAGTTCGGCGGTGAGGGCGGAAATCTGGTGGGCCAGAGCGCCGAGCCGTCCGGCGACGCGTTGTGCGTGCCGGGTGTCCAGGGCCTGGGCGAACTCGGCGCACAGGGTCACGAACTCTTCGAGCTGGACGAGCTGGCCGCCTGTGGGGCCGTCGCGGCCGACGACCAGGTCGATCGCCTCGCCCACGTCGCATGCCCGCCGGGCCTGGCGAACATCGTGGATCAGATGCCCGAGACTGATCTCGGGGGTGGGGACATGTGGCGTGGACGGGCGGAGTGCTCCGGGCATGACGGGTGGGGGGCTGGCGTCGATGGCGTCCGTCTCGTCCCAGTAGTGGCCCAGGACCTGCAGGTCTGGGCTGTCGAGGTCTCCGGCGAGCGCGACGCAGGTGAAAGTGTCGTCCTCGTGCTGGAGGGCGGCGATGGTGATGAGCCGGTGATCGGTGTCGTACCAGGACTCGTACGGGTCCAGCCGCCCGGCCGCCCTCGCCTCCCTGGCCATCTGGGACCACTTGCGCTGTTCGGCCCCGGACAGGGCGGAGTTCGGTGGGGTGTTGTCGGTGATGACGGTCTCCAAGGTGTCGATGATTCAGTGCCCTACCCGGTGCGGGTTTTCGGTTCCCCGGTCGGATTCGGTTGCGGCGTTGAGGAGTTCGGGGAGGTCTGCGGGGTTGGTGTCGCGCTGGTCAAGCCACCATCCGGCGCGGGTGGAGGCCGTTGTTCGGCGGCTCGGCGGGCGGCCAGGCGCTTTTTCCGGTCGGCGGAGATGCGCCAGCTTGGGTGACGTATCAGCAGTCGGTGCATATCTGCATTCGACTCCTAGCCGTGTGGAGGAGGTGGGGCGCGGCGTGGCTAGTGCGACGAGTGTCATCCTGCTGGGGCTTATCGCCACCAGCCCGTAGTGCCGTCTGCCGACGTGCTGGTGTGGTGGCCCGAGATTGATTGCTGAAATGCCTTGCCGTCGGCGAGCCAGGGAACTGCCTGCGGTCTCCGCCGGGCGTTGTCAGTGGCAGGAGCTAGCGTTCTGCAGCATGATCACAGATACTTCCCCCGCGCTTGACTGGACCATGCTGGGCCAGTCCTTCGCAGCCGCCCACGCCGAGCTGGACTCCAGTGACTATCTCCTCCCGGTTGAGGCAGGGCCTGAGAAAACCCTTCCCCTGCAGAAAGAAGTAGTTGACGCTGCCGAACCCGAGGGAGCCGACGAGAAACGTACCCAGTGGCTCCGCGCCGTCGACAACATACGAACCTATTTCGGGCACGAGGCGACTAACTTCACCCCTTGGCTCGCCCGGCGGCTCGGCATCGTGCAGCGCGCGGCTTGGTTCGAAAACCCGCTCAAGCTCGTCGGAACCGAACAGAAAATTGCCGGATATCGCATCGACATTCTTGCCAAGACCCAAGTAGGCGATCGCGACCGCTTTGTGGTCATCGAGAACCAACTGGAGCGTACGGATGCGGACCATCTGGGACGTCTCATCACCTGTGCAGCAGAAGTGGAAGCCAGTCATGCCGTATGGATCAGCGCGGAATTCAGGGATGACCATCTGAAGGTCATGGAAGCCCTTCAACAGCACCACAGGGACTGTTCGTTCATCCCACTGCTGATCAATGGGGCCGTGACGGACGGTGGTTGCGCTACCTTCGATCTCGTGCCGCCCCCCACATACCCGAGTCCTGAAGATCACCTGCGCGAGAGGCTTCACCTTGCGCTGCGCCAAGCGCGAGATGTTCATATGACACTGAAACGGGTTGGGGACTTGATATCGGCGAATCCCGAGGTGGACTTCACTCGATATCGCCGCCTGATCACGGAGGCCGGTTTGTGGAGCTACTACGCCGACGGATTGGCTGACGGCCTCTTGGAAACTATTCCCGAGGAGCGCCGCAAGCAGCCGGTGAGCTAGACCGGTCCCCCTGTGCCATTGATGATTCTTTGGCTGGGGAAGGCTGCGTCTCGGTGGAGGGGTCAGAGAAATGGATTCTCGGTTCCCCGGTCGGATTCGGTTGCGGCGTTCAGGAGTTCGGGGAGGTCTGCGGGGTTGGTGTCGCGCTGGTCGAGCCACCATCCGGCGCGGGTGACGGCGCGGATCTGTTCCTCCAGCGCGGTCCAGCGGGTCTCGTCCCAGGAGCCCTCGACGGCCAGGGCGGTGTGCGCGGCGGTGGTGAGCTGGTGGCGGCACCGCTCACCCCAGCCGAGGATCTTCTCTGGGCCGTCGAGCGGCGGCATGCCGAACCGTTCCGCCCACTCGGTCGCGGCTTGCTGTTCGGCGGCGCGGCGGGCGGCCAGCCACTCCTTCCGGTCGGCGGAATCGCCGGCTTGGGTGGCGCGCCAGCAGTCGGTGCAGTCCCGGCCGGAGAGCCAGCGGGAGAAGGCGGCACGCCGGTCGGCCGGGCGGCCGGAGAGGTCGTGGGTCCATTCGTGTCCGCAGCTGTGGACGACGTCCCAGGAAGTCGGAATGGTCATGGAGTTACTCCTTCAGGTTGGCCAGGTGGTGTGATCCGTGGGGCACGCGGTGGTGTTCGCCGGCCTGTCGGAGGGCTGCTGCGAGGGTGAGTGCGGTGCCGAGTGCGGGGAGGGCGGGTCCGCCGAGGGGGTGTGAGCCGAGCGTTCCGGCGAGGGCGGTGCCCAGGGCGTGTCCGGTGCCGCCGGCGAGGATGAGCCACGCGTAGGCTTCCGCCCGGCGTCCGGGCGGGGCGAGGGTCTGCACGGTGATGATCACGCTGGTGGCGACGATCGTGTGGAACACGCCCGGGGCGGCCACTGCCGCCACGGTGACGCCGGTCGCGGGGTGGTGGTGTGCGGCAAGCAGGGGGAGGAGCCAGGCTGCCTGGAGTCCTGCCGCCCCGGTGATCAGATGTCGTCGGGGGCTTCCGCGCTGGAGGCGGCGGGCGAGCAGGACGCTTCCGGCCAGGGCGCCGAGGGAGAAGACGGCCGGGACGAGTCCGGTGAGGGCGGGCTCGCGGTGTTCGTCGGCGAGCTGGACGGCCCAGACGTTCATCGCGCCGGTCGCCAGCCCGCCTCCGGCCAGGACGGCGACGAGGCGGCCGAGCCAGGCCGTGAGGAGCTGCCCGGCCCGTTGCGCGGGGCGGTGGGCGGGATGCCAGGCCCGTGCCGGGGCGGAGGTGATCACGCCCGCTGTCCCGGCCAGCCCGAGGACGGCGGCCGTGGCCAGCGCGGTCTCGGGTCCGTACAGGGCGGAGAGTCCGCCGGCGAGGAGGGGGCCGGTGATGAAGACCAGTCCGGAGCAGGTGCTGTCCAGGACGGCCACGGCCCGCCGGTCGCCGGGATCGGCCAGCAGCCGGGGCCACAGGGCCCGCAGGCCCGCTTCCAGCGGAGGCGCCGACAGGGCCGCGGACAGCACCGTCACCGACATCGCACCCAGGTGGTGTTGAGCCGCCAGCGGGAGACAGACGAGAGAGGCGGCGTTGAGGACGGCGCCTGGTCCGGAGACCCGCACGGGCCCGTACTGGTCCAGGAGCCGTCCCTTGACGGGTTGGGACAGAGCTGCGGTCAGCGAGTACAGGGCGCCGAGCAGTCCGGCCGTGGTGAGGGAGCCGGTGGTGTGCGTGACGAGGAGGATGACCGTGACCGGCACCATGACGGTAGGCAGCCGCCCGACCATGGTCGCGGTCAGCAGCCGCACCACATGGGGCCGGGACATGACCACCCGCACAGGGCCGCGCGGTGATGTGGGCGGTTGTTCGGCGGAGCGTGGCGGAGAGATGGAAGGACTTTCGGGTCGGGAGGGGAGGGTGGGGCGGTGGGCGTGTGGTTCCGGCCGGCTGCTCCGGGGTGTTACGCGGGTGAGCACGATTGGCTCTCGACGTGGAACCGGACGGCCGCGAGACTGGGGCATCCGTACTTCCAGGAGTAGTGATGCAGGTAGCCGTGGTCACCTTCGACGGGTTCAATGAACTCGACAGTTTCATCGCCTCTGCGTTGATAAACCGGTGCCGCAAGGACGGCTTGGAAGCCTTCGTAGCGACGCCGACCCCGGTGGTCACGTCGATGAATGGCGTGGAGGTGACCGGGCAACGCCCGATGGAGTTCGTGAACGAGGCCGACGTCGTGCTGATCGGTAGCGGGGTGAAGACACGTGACGTCATCGCCGACGACCGGTTGATCTCCAGGCTGCCGCTCGACCCTTCACGGCAGCTGATCGGGGCGCAGTGCTCCGGCGCGCTGGTACTCGCCAGGCTTGGGCTGCTGGATGGCATGCCCGCGTGCACGGACATCAAGAGCCGGCCCTTTGTCGAAGCCTGCGGCGTCACCGTGCTGGACGCGCCTTTCCACACCGAGGGCAACATCGCCACGGCGGGCGGCTGCCTGGCCTCCCAGTACCTCGCCACGTGGGTGATCACCCGAATGCTCGGAGAGGACGCAGCGCGCGACGTCATCGACTACGTGGCCCCTGTCGGCGAAAACCGGGAGACCGTCGAGCGCGCCATGCGTGCTGTCCACGCGGGCGGGGTTGCCAGGCGCTGACGCCCGGCGATCAGAGCTTACGAGCTTGAGCACGGTGCGGGCCCAGTCGCATCCGGGACCGGCGGGCACGGCGACGAGCCCGTCCTCGGGGCTGAGGTGGAGGGCGATCTCGGCGCTGGTTGGCAAGGGGTTGCTCCGGAACAGGTAGTAGCGAGGGGCGTCGCGGCTGACCCTGTGGCGTCCGTGAGGCGACGGCGACGGGATGGTCAGCGGCTTCTGCCCGCACGCCGCACAGCCGTCGCCGCGTCTGCGGGCACCGGGGCGGACACGGGCGGGGGCACCGTGGTCTTCAGATGGGGTGAGCGGGAGGCGGCTGCGCGGGCGAGCCGGGTCTGCCGGGCGGTGGCGAGCCGCTCCGACAGGTCGGGTTCGGGTTCGGGCGCGGGGTCGAGGGTGTAGTCGGCGTGGACGGTGAACCCTTGGGTGCGCAGGTCGTGGACGGCCTGGCGGGCGCGCCGTACCCCGTCGCGGCCGGGGTCGGTGAGCCGGTAGAGGCCGGGCCGGCCGGGCACGGTCTCGAACTGGAGGCGTGTCAGGTACCAGTCGGCGATGTGGGCGGGTATGTCGGCGCGGAAGGCCGCGACGATTCCGTGCTCGGGATGGGTGCCGATGTGGAACTGGGACAGCGGGATACGTCCTTAACGATCAACGGTGGCGGGCTGGTGCGGGGGCCGGCGGCAGGGCGGGCGTGGCGGGTGCCGGGGCCGGGGCGCGGCCCGGGGCATTGGTGTGGGTGTGGTGCAGGAGGGTGTCGCCGTGGGCGAGCACGGATTCGATCACCGGGCGGATGGTCCGGTTGCGTATGGTTTTCAGATCGGGGATGTCGCCTTCGGGCGTCGGGGCGTGCCGGGCGGTGCTCGGCAGGCCCTGCCATCCGTCCACGACCCTGGCGCCGACGGAGAGGGCGGTGGCGAGGTCGGTGATGGCTGTCGAGTCCTCCGGGGGGAGGGGGCCGCGTCGGCTGTGCTCGATGAGGGGCGGGGCGTGTTTGACGATGTTGAGGACGTCGTACCAGGCCACGTCGATGAACCGGTCCTCGTCCGCCGGGCCGGGGTGGGGGACAGTGTGCTGGAGTTCGGTGTGTTCGTCGCGGATCCGGGCCAGGGCGGAGGCGACGACCGTGCTGCGGCGGGTGCGCAGGGCCTGGTGGTAGGCGGGCAGGTACCGGTCGACGATCGTGGCGGCGGCCCGGTACGGGTCCTGGGGCAGGACGATGCTCGCCGGCGAGTACGGGTTCTCGAAGTTGTCGTCGAACCCGTCGGACGCGAACGCGCCGATCACATACCCGGCGGGGTGGCCGGGGCGTTCGACGAGCAGCAGGTCGACGCCCGCGGCTGCGTTGGTGAGCTTCGCGGCGTGGGTGACCTGTCCGGCTCGGACGGCGCGGGTGAGTTCGCCGGAGTCCCACAGCCACGGCACCAGGTCCTCCTGCCAGAGCGGGTGGCTGTAGATCTCGACGGTGGGGACCCACGGTCCGGGGAGCTGGTGGGCGATGGTGTCGGCGATGTTGCCGAGGTAGGGGCGGGTACTGGTGACGACGGCGGCCCGGTGCCGCCGTGCGAAGTGGACCAGCGTGGTGAGCGCGAGCTCTGCTGCCTTCAGGTCGGCGGCGGGGCGGGTGTAGACCCCGTTTCCGGTCCGCTGCCATCCGGCGGCCCGCAGGGCGGTTTCGGCCCACTTGTACTGCTCGCCGGTGGCGACGGCGGCGATCTCGGCTCCATCACGCAGTGAGAGGGTGATCCGGGCGGGCAGCGTCGAGGCGGTGTGCGAGGTCAAGGTCCTTCTCTCCGCTTCACCGTGCCTTCGCGCTGCCCCGGGCGGGGCCCGGAGTGTCGGGAGGCAGACCCGCCGCTGTACTGCCTGGCCTGGTGGCGCGGACGGGGCGGGTTGTGGTCAGGGGGGCGAAGGCGGGGTGGAGGGCGATCCCGGCCGACCGGATCAACGGTTCGGACGACAGCGTCTGCTCCAGGGCCGAGGTGACGACGAACAAGGGGGTGTCGTGGGTGAAGGAGACACTCCACAGGGATCCTGCGGGGTGGGTCGCGAAGAGGTGCCAGGCGATGTCCGGGTCGTCGCGCTGTGGTTTGCCCGGGTTGTCCGGTGCGTGCTGAAGTGCTGCGGCGTATCCGTCGGTGGACCTCATGCCGGCGACGCCCGGTCCGTGGACGAACTCCCAGTCCTCGCCGTCGACGAGCAGCGCGATCTGCGGTTCAGGGGTGGCGGCGATGTCGTAGACGAGATGGTCCGGGTCGGTCTCCAGTGCGGTGGTGATGGTGGTGGTGAGGGCGGTGAGGATTTCGACGGGGGTGTTGCCGGCGATGTCGGCCCGCCAGCGGGCCGGGGCGCCGGGGCCGGTGTGGGCGGTGACGATCAGGTGCGGCCGGAAGCCCTCGGCGGCCTGGTCGTGGCGCAGGACGATGCGCTCGCAGGGGCTGGTGACGGCCGTTGTCGGCCCGTCGGTGGTGAGGGTCCAGCCGGTGCTTGCGGCGAGCGCGTCGAGGTGTTCGCGGTGGTCGGAGAGGGGACTGGCCGCCAGATAGCGGGGAGTCACCTCGTACAGGTCAGCAGGCACACGGGGTCCAGGGCGGTGGGAGGGCGTATCGGGGAGGGTTTACCGGCGGGCGGTGCGCTGTGGGGCGCCGTCGGCCGTCGGCGGCGGTGCGGTGGGGGCGGGTGTGGGCCGGCGGTCGGCGACCGGGGCGGGGAGGCCGGGTGCCCAGTGGGCGGGGTCGTCGCTGATGGTGGACAGCGGGTCGGTGTCCCAGCGGACGAGAGGACCGCGCTCGTACTCCGTGACGGCGACGACCTCGAGACCGTAGGGATGCAGGATGTAGCCCCACTGCAGGTCCATGTCGGCGGCCGTTGTTTCGGTGACCGTCATACGGACCGGTGGTGACCCGTCCGGGGTGATGAGGTGGTCGAGGGTGCGGCTGGGCCACAGCTCTCCGCCGGTCAGGAGGGTGACGGTCTGGACCGGGGCACCGTGGAGGAGGTCGCTGCCGAGTTCGTCCCAGCCGACGGCGACGTCGTCCACGAGGTGCCGCGTCATGACGGTCAGATTCCGGCCGAAGCGGTACTGGAAGGCGGTGAGGAGCAGGGGGAGTTTGGAGGCGGGTGTGCCGTCGAGGTGCACGTAGATACCGGTGTATCCGTCGGGTGTGGGACGGGCGATGAACGAACGGGTCGTCAGGGATCTTCTCCGGAAAGTTGCGATGGACTGCCGGCCGGTGGCCCCCTTGCCTGGGGCTGGGGGCCACCGGCGGCGTTTCAGGCGTGGCGCGAAGAGACGCGATTGGGCACAGGCGTCGGTGTCATGGGCTATCGCCTGGGGTGCGGCCCCGGGGGGCCGGTTGCGGGGCGAGGCGGGCTCGGCGCGGGTGGGGCCGGTGGTGCGGGCGGGGGAGAGTAGAAGGAACGCAGGGCCGAGAGAGCGGCCGCGTCCGTGGTGGCCATGACAGCCAGGCTGTGGCTGGCGGCGTCCCGCAAGAGGCGAGGTGGTGAATTTCTCGGTGCACTGCGGAGCTGTCCGCGCCATTGGGCGGCGGCCAGCAGGTAGTCGCTCACCGCGCTGAGTACGGGTTCCACGGTGTCAAGGAGCCGGTCGGTGACAGCGTGGGCTTCGGCCGGATTGCCGGCCTCGGCAAGGGCCGCGAGATAGGGGGCCAGGTCCGGCGCGGTGAGCGGTTCGACGGGCAGGGGGTGCCGGGTCAGGAACGCGGCGGTGTCCCGGTCCGCCCAGCGCAGCAGATCGTCCCGTGCAGGGATACCGAGACGGGCCGCGCTGATCTGCTCACTGGTACGGTCGGCGTTGTTGTAGAGCGCGAAGTCTTCGTTCATGGTCTTCCGGGGAATCACACCGGCCGGTCCCGGGTGGGCGCCACCGCGAAGTTCTTACGGGGGCGGGGCGGGGGTCGGGTGCTGGTCAGGACGTCCGGAGGCCGGGCTCTTCGGGCTCGTGGTCGGTCCAGCCGAAGGCGCTGCGTTCGAGGTCGCCGAGGTGGACGATGCCGGTGTGGGTGCGGAAGGCGTCGATGCGCTGGTCGACGTAGTCCTGGACCTCGTCGTCCGCTCGGTCGACGCGGGACCGGTTGCGGCGGGAGAGGCGGGACCATTCCAGGAGGTCGGAGTCGGTGGCCCGGTCCATCCACACCCAGACCCCGGTGCCGAGCTTCACCAGGTCACGGGGGTGGAAGAGGGTTCCGGTGCGACGGCGCCGGGGGTTTCGGTGTTCACCGAAGCCGGTGACGAGACTCTGGGCCAGCCGGTCGAGAGCCGCGGCCTTGACGTGGGTGTCGAGGTCTTCGCTGGTGAGCTGTTCGCGGACCGCGTCGGTCAGACGGCGCTTGTGGAAGCGTCCGTCGGCGTCGGTGAGTTCGACGGCACTCTGCTCGACCAGGTGCTGCAGACGGGCGTGTGCGGTGGTGGGTATCAGGGGAGGTCACGCTCCTGCCAGATCTGGTCCATTTCCGTGAGCGCGGTCATGGCGTGGGCGATGGTCTCGCGGGTGATGGGTGTGCCGGAGGCGAATGCGGGGTCGTAGCGGCTGAAGGTCCGGGTTCCGCGGGCCTGGGCGAGGGGTGGCACGATCTCCTCCAGCAGCCGGGTCGCGACCCGGCGCTGCCGCTTGTCCTCCTCGACCCGCGCGGTGCGCTCGGCCCACGCCCCGGCGAGCGTCAGGTCGCCCTCGATGACTCGGTCGGCCAGTTCGGGGTCCTCCTCCCGCAGGCGGGCGAGCTGCACCTCGGCGCTGTTGGCCTTGGCCTTGTTCTCCTGCGCGGTGGCGTACGCCTCTTTCAGTCCCATGGCGCCGGCGATGACCGGGTCCACGAGATCGGGGGCGTGCTGGAGGACCATGCCGGCCCGGCCCATGACGGCGACGGCGACTCCGAGCTGTTCCCCGAGGGAACGCGCGGTCTGTTCCCTGGAGGAACAGCGTTCTTGTTCCCCCAGGGAACGGGCCTTGACCGAGATCATCGCGGCCTGACCCTTGGTGAGGCTGCGGCGCCGGAGGTTGACGGACAGGACGTAGATGTCGGGGTCGTTGCCCTCATAGGTGATGAAGGCCGGTTCGACGTGGGCCTGTTCGCAGGCGGCGAGCCGTCCACGGCCGTCGAGAATTCGTCCGTGACTGTCCAGGACGATGGGCTGCAGCAGTCCGTTGTCGCCGATGTCCTGGGCGAGGGCGGCGAGGTCGTCCTCGTCGAGCGGCGGAAGGAGGGAGGTGGTGGGGTGAGATTCTATGTTGTGCTCCTGTGGCGGTGTGATCAGGCTTGGCAGGGCTGGGTGTGGTGTCGGTGTCTGCGGGTTTACCGTGGGTTGTCCGGGCGGTTCGGGGTGCCGGGGGCTTGTTCGTCCGGCGGGGTTCTAGTGCATGCGGGCGTCGGTGTCGAACAGGGTTCGTTCGTGCGGGTGCAGAAGATGTTGAACGATGAATGACCGTCCGGCGACGCGCCATAGGCCGCGTCCGCGGTTGAGGTGGGCGATCGCCTGGGTTTCGACGGTGGTGAGGCCGAGGAGGCTGGCGGCAGCCTGCAGTTGGTCGTTTTCCTGGCGGTAGATGATGCGGGTGGAGCAGTCGGCGAGGAGTCCTTCGGCGAGTGCGCGTCCGCGGGATCCGGCGTCGCCCGCGGTGAGCAGGTCGGACAGCCGGTGGATCACCATCAAATTGGCGATGCCGAGACCGCGGGAGAGTTTCCACTGGGACTGCATGCGCTGGAGGAGCCCGGGGTGGCGCATGAGGCGCCAGGCTTCGTCGTAGACGATCCACCGTCGTCCGCCGTTCGGGTCGGTGAGTGCGCTTTCCATCCAGGCGGAGGCGCAGGTCATGGCGAGGACGAGGGCGGTGTCGTCGCCGGAGCCGCCGAGGCGGGACAGGTCGATGGTCAGCATCGGCGAGTCGGGGTTGAAGACAGCGGTGGAGGGGGCGTCGAACATGCCGGCGAGGTCGCCGTGGACGAGGCGTCGCATGGCGTGGGCGAGGTCGCGGGCGGCGTCGCCGAGGCGCCCCGACATGGCCCCGCCGGCGATGTCGAGGAGGCCGGGGTTGTTGAGGGTGGTGGCGATGTCGCCGAGGAGCGGGGTCCGCCCGGTGGCGGCGGCCTGGGAGACGACCGCGTCGAGGGCGACGTCGAGCGCGGTGTGTTCCATCGGTGCGAGGTCACGGCCGAGGACCGTCCGCGCCAGCGAGCCGAGCAGCAAAAGGCGACGCTTGCGGATCTCGCCCGTCCACTCCTCCTCCGGCACGGATACCGGCCGGGGTGCGGCGTCGAGGGGGTTGAGCCGTCCGGGGAGGCCGGGGCCGAGGGCGATGGAGGTGCCGCCGAGCGCGGCGGCGACCGGCGTCCATTCACCCTTCGGATCACAGGGGACGTAGACCCGGTAGCCGAAAGCGATGGAACGCAGCGCGAAGCTCTTGGCGAGTGCGCTCTTGCCCTGTCCGATCACCCCGGCGAGCAGCACATTGGGGTTGGTGAACCCTTCGACGCGGCCGTAGAGGGTGAACGGGTCGAAGGAGAAGGCGGCTTCGGCGTGGACGTCGCGGCCGATGTAGATGCCGTCGGCGCCGAGTCCGCCCTCGGCGAGGAACGGGTACGCGCCGGAGGCGATGGCGGTGGTCATACGGTGTGCGGGGAGCTTGAGCCGGGATCCGCGGGCCGAGGCGGGCCCGGGCCGTCCGGCGAGCCCATAGAGAGGTGCGGGCAGTGGCTCCTCGACCGGAACGGTTCCGTCGGGGTGGGCGGTGGCGCGGTCTCGGGCCTTGGCGGTGGCTTCGGCGAGCTGGCGGCGGGCCTTGCGGCGGCCGGCGCGGTCGGCGCCGTGCGGAGTGAACAGCGGACTGGCGGAAGCTCGGCGGGCTCGACGGTCGGGCCGGTGGGACATCGGGAGGGTTCCCTTTCGGCGGTGCTGTCCGCTCACGAGGCGCGGGTGTGGTCGGCGGGGGTGGTCTTGCGGCGGACGGCGTGGCCGGTGGCGAGGTGCCGGTGGCAGATCGTCAGGAACGGCGGACCCTTCGGCAGCCGCTTGGGGTCGCAGGCGGCACCCGAGGTGCTGTCGGTGCTGGTGGGGAGGGTGTGGAAGGCGTCGTGGACCGCGCTGCTCGCCTGCCACAGGTGGGTGTGGGCGGTGGAGAGGAGGCGGCCCGCAGCCGGGTGCGGGGGCCGGGTCGTCCCGGCGAGCCGGTCGAGGAGCTGGTGGAGCGCGGTGAGGTGGGCGTGGAGGGTGTCGAGATGAGCCCGGTCCGCGGGCCGGTCCGCGCCGGTGCGGATGTGGTGGCGCAGACCGGCGGTCGCGGCACGCAGGAACGGCAGCCCATCCGGGGGTGAGGGTGTGGTCAAGGTGTCCTAACGGCCGAAGGCCAGGTGTAGGGCGGAAGCACGCGGCGGGGTGGTGTGCGGTGGGATCGCTTGCTCGGCGACCTCAGACGTCTCTCGTCTCAGCCCGTGTAGTCGTCGTATGCGCGGTATTCGTCACTGGTGTCGCGGAGCTCCGCCTCGTGGATCAGCCGGAGTTCCAGGACTTGGCTGGTCAGGTTCCGGATCTCCGGGGCGAGCTCGTCGGGCGCGCTGGTGGCGTTCACAGGGCGATGCGGGCGAGGGGGAGGGCGCTGGTGGTGAGGGCGGCGGGCTGCTGGTAGTCCAGGCGGCGGAGGTCGACCTGGGCGGATCCGGCGGCGGTCTCAATGGCCGCGCAGGCGGCGTCGAGGAGAGCGTCGGTCTCGGCGGAGACGGTGAGGAGTCCGGTGAGGTCGACGTCGGCGTGTCCGGCGATCAGCTGCCGCTCCCGCTGCTTGGCGTCGGCGTACTCGACGCTGTCGGCTTCGGAGTCGACCATGCCGCGCCTCCTGCGTTCGTTGGCGTCGGCGACGATGCTGGCCTTGGTGCGCTGGACATCCCGCAGCGCCGCCTCCAGCTTCTGCGGCACATATATAAGGGAGAGGGACCGTCGGACTCCGGCGGAGAACATCAGCCCGTGCAGGAACCCGGGGGACGATTCGGTCCTGGGCCAGTTCTCGATCCAGTAGGTGGCGTGCCGGGCCGTATCGGTGATGACGCGGTCGTGTTCCTCGATCTGGACGACGGGCCCGGCCGCGGCGGGGTCTGCCTCGGCCTTCCCGCTGTCGGACCACTGCTGGAGGCGGGCGAGCGCGGCCGGGTCGTAGGTGGTACGGATCACGGCGGCGATCTCGTTCGCGGTGAGCCAGCCGGTCACGGTCAGCCCGGCATTCCGGACGGCCTGGGCGACGGAGGCGGTGGTCTGCTCCATCACGGTGAACGCCCCCGGCAGACCCCCGCCGGCCTGGGAGACCAACCGCTTGGCGGCGCGCAGGTCGAGAGAGATCGCGAGGTACGCCTCGTGCGGAGCGGCGGCCGGGCCGGCCGCAGCGACGAGGTCCGTATACACCTGTCCCGCTATGGGGGTGTTGGGTTGGCCGCGCCGGGTCCAGTGCCGTGCGAGGGTGTCGCCGGAGTCGGGGACGGTGCGCTCCAGGACCTGGACCGCCGCGATGTTCCCGTTGCGGGAGATGCTCGCCAGCGCGCGGCCCCAGCCGTTCACGTTGGCGTTCTGGGTGGCGGGGTCGAGGAGGGCAAAAGCCCTGCTGGAGACGCGGGCGATGGCGGTGAGGGTACGGCGGTGGGGGTCGTAGACGGAGGCTGCTTCGGAGCCGTGCGGGGTGACGACGCGGAGGGACGCGTTGGTGCCGGGGAGGTGGAGGACGCCGTTCTGGCGGGGCCGGGAGACCGGCCGGGCCAGCCACAGGGTCTGTCCGGTACGGCGGCGGTAGGCGTAGCGCAGGACGACCGGTGCCCAGTCGATCAGGGACCGGCCCCGGCGGCGGACCAGGACGAGGGCGGCGACCGCGGCCCACACCGGGGCGAGAGCCGCGGCGCCGGTCAGTCCGGTGGACACCACGGTGACCATCAGCAGGGCGAGCGCGGCGGAGGTGAGCAGGAGCTGGGGCAGGGACAGCCCGAGGAGGATCCCGCGCCGGGAGCGGTGCGGGAACTTGACCGTAAGCGGGGCGACAGCATCAGACAAAGGGGGGAACCGTTCCGGAGACGCGGGGCGGACATGGGGCGGAGCGCCGGGGGCGGAACACCAGAGGTGGTGCTGTCCCGCCCCCGGCCGCATGTGAGGCGAGGGGCTAGTCGCCGGTAGGTGACGGACCGGAGGGACGCGCGGTGTCCTCCGGTGCGGGCGGGGCGCCTTGCGGGGGCGGCGACGAGGCACCAGTCCCCGGCAGGGACTCACCGGGAGCGCGGGTGTTCACGGCGGGCTCGGTCGCTCTGGGCCCGGGCTGGGCGCCGGTGGGGTCGGACTCTCCAGGGCGGCGGTCGCTGGTGGCGGACCGTACCGCCTTCTCCAGAGCCTGGACCGCGGTGTCGACGCCGGGCGAGAGGCCGCCGGTTCCACCACTGCTGGCGCTGTCCTGCCCGGCCTGGTCTGTCCCGCCTCCGCCGGTGTCACCGCTGGTGGGCATGGAGGTGGAGGCGATGTCGCCGGGAAACTCCGGAACGTCGGGTCCCTGCGGCGCGGCACCACCGGCTGCTGCTCCGGCTCCGCCGGTCGCTGCCGTCGCGGCGGCCTTCCGCGCGGCCTGCTCAGTGTACTGGCGGGCGACTTGGGCACCGGCGCCGCCGGCGCGGTGGATCGACTCGCCGTCGGTGCCCTCGGCCGCCCAGTGCACGAACTTGAACGTCGCGTAGGGGCTGAGCAGGACGAGGCACATGATGACGATGCCGGCCATGACGTCGGCGAGAGCGGCGATACCGTCCTCGGGGTCCGTGTTGCCCATGGCGGACGCGCCGAGGAGGAAGATCACCGTCATCACCAGCTTGGAGACGACGAGGGTGGCGGTGGCCTCGATCCAGCCGCGCCGCCACCTGCGGGTGGCTTCCCAGCCCCCTCCGGCCGCCGCGAACACCGCCAGGGTGACCAGCACCAGGATTCCGACTTTGCGGACCATCATCACGCACCAGTACAGGAACGCGCCGGCGGCGGCTCCGAGCGCGGCGAAGGTGGGCACCAGCCAGCCGAGTCCGGACAGGGCCCCGATTTGGCTGACCTTGACCATACGGCGTACGGAGTCCTCGACCGAGGTGTTCGCGGCTCTGAAGAGTCCGTCCGAGAGGGCGTCGACGACTTCGATGGCGACCGTGGTCAGGGCGATGGCGGTGAATGCGAACAGCACGCCGCTGGCCGTGCCGGTGAACGCCTGACTGAGGGCCTGGCCGTCGCGTTTCATCGCGGCCCGCACGAGCTGGGCACAGAACGTCGCCACGAGGACGACGAGGCCGATGGGCAGCAGGAGTTCGTAGTTGTCGCGGAACCATCCGGCATTGAGGTCGATGCTGGTGGTTGCGTTGACGGCGTCGGCCGCGAGCTCGGCTGCGGCCGCGGCCAGTTCGCCGGATGATTTCGCGATCCAGTTGCCGATGCCCTCGGTGATGGCCTTGCCGGGATCGGTGACGAAGTCGATCGCGTCGGCTGCGTCGCAGATCTTGTCCGCGACCGGGAGGGAGCAGAAGTCCACTGACGGGACCTCCTTATCTGTCAGGTCAGTGGGCTAAGGGGCAACGCGGGGCGCGATCGACACGAGACCGCAGTACGTGCTCGGCCGGCACTGGACGGCGAGAGTGACCGCACGGTCCTCCGCGCCGCCCCCGCCGTCCTTCCAGCCGATGGTCTGCTTGCCGGTGACGGTGACCGCGTAGATGTACGCCTCGGTCAGCGCGGCCGGGTCCTCGGCCAGTGCCTGCTTGAACGCCGACGGGAACTTCGCGGTGGAGACTGTGGCGGTGGCGTGCTGGGCGTTGTCCCGCATCCGCGACCACAGCACCGGATCCGGCACTTGGGACCGGATTCCGGGCCAGTCGGTGTACTTGGTCTCCGGGGACATCCAGCCGCGCATCCCGGCAAGCTGCTGGTCACGGCCAGTGGTACGGGTGTCGTACGACCAGAGCATCCCGGCGGCGGCCCGGGCGTAGGCGAGGGGATCGTCGAGCCGGGGCGGGGCCGCCACCGAACCCGTCCCCGATGCAGGTGCCGAGCCGGGGTGGTCCTTTGTGGCGGGGGTACTGCTTGCCGGGGCGGCGGGGGTGGTGTCACGGTGTTGGTCCTGGTCGCCGGTGGTCCAGGCGACGAGGGCGGCGAGCGCGACCAGCACGGTGATCGCGACCGCGACGGCGGTGATCCGCCGGCGGGGCGACCAGTGGCCGGTGTGGCGGTGGAGCACGGGGGTGCGGGATCGGTTCATTAGTTGACCTGGGTCCCCAGGTTGCTGAAGAACTCGACCACGCCGTTCGCGGCGCCGAGGCCGAGCGCGGCGCCGGCGCTCACGAGGGCGCCCTTCTTGCCGTTGGACTCGGCCTGGTGACCGCCGGAGTGGTGGCCCCAGGCCCACACACCGAGGGAGACGGCCAGGGCGCCGACCACGGCCACGATGCCGAAGAGATTGATGCTGCTGACGACGTCCTTGAGGACATCCAGACCGGGGAGGCCACCGTCGGCCGGCTTGATACCCGGGTCGAAGGCGAGATGGGCCACACGGTCGGAGACGGACATGGGTATGACGGGACTCCTTGCGTACACAGGCCGTTGACCTGTGGGACTGTGAGCGGAAGGGAAGAGGGGAAGAGCGTTAGAGGACGCGGCGGACGGTGAGGATCTTGGTGTCCGCGACGGGCTCGATGCGCACGACGGTCCCGGTGCGGGGGGCGTTGATCAGCAGTCCGGAGCCCATGTAGAGGCTGACGTGTTCGGGACGGGCGGCGGTGCCGCGGGAGAAGATCAGGTCACCGGGCCGCAGGGTCTTGGCGGAGACGGCTTTGCCTTCTTCGACCTGTGTGTATGTGGTGCGGGTGAGGGTGACGCCGGCGGCGGCGTACGCCTGCTGTGTGAGCGAGCTGCAGTCGCACCGTCCCATGGGGTCGGGGCCGCGCGGGTCGGTGCAGTAGCCGCCCCACTGGTAGGGGGTGCCGAGCTGGCTCATCGCCCAGCGGATCGCCTTCTGGGCCCGCGGGTCGGCATCCTCCGGTATCTCATACCCCGCAGGTACGGTGCCGGGCGGGATCGGCCCGAACCCGCCGCCATCCTCACCGGGTACGCACTCGGTGGAGCCCTCGGCGGG
This sequence comes from Streptomyces tsukubensis, assembly GCF_003932715.1. NCBI lineage: Bacteria > Bacillati > Actinomycetota > Actinomycetes > Kitasatosporales > Streptomycetaceae > Streptomyces > Streptomyces tsukubensis. Next base: position 6,365,824 of record NZ_CP020700.1, read on the forward strand.
CTGACCTGGCGTTTCGTCGGATCCTTCGCCCCGGTCGGGGAGGACCGCCACGATGGCTTTCTGGAGGGCGCGGGAGAGCGGTTCCCACTGGGCGTAGGCGTCCGGGTATCCCGAGCGCTGGACCGCCTGGGCGGCCTGGGTGATCGTCATCGACTCCCACCCCGCCACCTTCAGCAGTCCCTCGTAGAACTTGGTACTGGAGTAGACAGGGTCGCGGATCTGCTCCGGCGTTCCCCAGCCCTGGCTCGGACGCTGCTGAAACAGGCCGAGTGAATCCCGGTCGCCGTAGTTGAGGTTCCGGAGCCGGGACTCCTGGAGCGCGGTGGCCAGCGCGACGACCTGCCCCCGCTCGGACACCTCCATGGAAAGGCCGGTGGCGACGATCGTCTTGGCGTGGGGGATCTGCTCGTCGGGCAGTTCCAGGCCCTCGATGCGGATGTTGGTGTCCACGCTCTCGCCGGTGAGGATCGCGGCGACCTGTTTGGCCACCGCGGCGGTGTCGATGTCCGAACTGGGCACACAGGAGTTGATGGTGATCGCGGCGCCGCTGCCGGCCGCGGCGACGACGGCGACACCGGCGATCAGGAGAGGGGAGAGGCAGAACACACCGACGGCGGCGGCTGCCCCCTTCACCTGGTCTCGCCTCCCGTACGGCGGGCGGGGACCGGTGGCCCGATGTCCGGTGGTTCAGGGCATGGGTGTGTCACGGAAGGTCTCTCAGAGGGGTGAGGTTCCGGCCGTCTGGTGTCCGCGTATGCGGTGGAAGGGGGACGGCTGGTGGTGGGCGGTATCGGGGCTCGGGGTGGGGTGCGAGTTGCCGCTCGTGGCCCACGCCGGGCGGAGGTCAGGTGTGCGGGAACACAGGGCCTCCGGGGGCAGAAGGAAAAGGGGGGTGGGTTGGGCAGCGGCGGTGTTCGCCGGCCCGGTTCTAAAACTGTAGGGCCGGATCCCCGGTTGGCGAAATAGTTCCCGCGCGGGACCTGTCACCCATGGATCGGATCCGGTGGCGATAGCGGTCAACCGGGGATCGTGCCCTACAGTTTTTCTTATCCCCCAGCACGCCCTTCCACGGTCATGCGGGCTTCTCCCTGCCCGCGTGTAGCCCGTGGACTCCTTGTGTGGCGCCGAGGGGGATTCCCTCATCCTGTTCCCGACTTGATTCCGGGGTTCCCTTTTGCCTTTTTCCCTCCACCAGGGCGACGCCCTGTCTGTCCTGTCCGGGCTGCCGGACGACTGTGTCGACTCCGTCATCACCGACCCGCCCTACAACAGTGGCGGCCGGACCGCGAAGGAAAGGACGTCCCGGACCGCGCGCCAGAAGTACACCTCCGCCGATGCCGGGCACGAGCTGCCGGACTTCACCGGCGAGAACATGGACCAACGCAGCTACGGTTTCTGGCTGACCCAGGTCATGACTGAGGCCCACCGCCTCACGAAGACGGGTGGCACGGCGTTGTTGTTCACCGACTGGCGTCAGCTCCCCGTCACCACGGACGCGATCCAGGCGGCGGGCTGGCTGTGGCGCGGCGTTCTGGCCTGGCACAAGCCCCAGGCCAGGCCCCAGAAGGGCCGCTTCACCCAGAATTGTGAGTTCGTCGTATGGGCGTCCAACGGACCGCTCGACGCCTCCCGGAACCCCGTCTACCTGCCCGGCCTCTACAGCGCTTCGCAGCCATCGGGGAAGAACCGGCAGCACATCACCCAAAAGCCCGTCAGCGTGATGCGTGAGCTGGTGCATATCTGTCCGGATGGCGGCACCGTGCTCGATTTCTGTGCTGGCTCCGGCTCGACGGGGGTCGCGGCCCTGCTGGAGGGCCGCGACTTCATCGGCGTCGAGAAGACGAAGCACTACGCGCAGATCGCCGCCGGCCGGCTCACCGAAACCCTGCAGCAGACCCGTACCCAGGACGACTTCGTCCTCTCCGCCTGACAGAGCCAGACCCGTGCGGCACGGGCCGCAATCCCGCACCTCGTAAGCCGGCCCGTGCCGCAGGTGCCGGTGTTATATCAGCCGGTCCCCGGCTGGTGAAATCGGGGATTCGCCGGACCCTTGAAACCGCCCCCCGGTTCGCTTCGGTTCAAGGAGACCTGAATTCTTGTCCAACCCCATAGATCCCCTCGACGAAGGGGAGATGGAGCCCATCCGGTTTCCCGAGTCCGGTCGGGAAAGCATTGAGGCGGATGTCCGCAGGCTCATGGACCGGACGGCGGAGCAGGCGCAGCAGCTCGACAGCCTCTCCGCCGGGCCCGGGGCGGACTCCGCCCTCGGCCCCGGGCCCGGGCTCGGTCCTCGTTCGTCGCCGTTTGCCGGTTTCGGTCTCGCGGGGTACCCGGGAATGCCCGGTATGCCTCCGCCGCCCCCTCCGCCTCCGGAGCCGAAGCCGATCCTCGAACTCGACGGCGAGCAGCTTGAGGACGAGGTCGATGCTCTGACCGACTGGGTCGACGGTTTCCTTCTGCCCGCCTACGGGGCGGAGGTCACCACTGCGGCGCCGTGGTGTGACCGGTGGCAGGAGCACCGTGATGTGATCGGGTGGCTGCATGCCCTGTGGATGGCCTACCAGCAGCACAAGGAGCCCGATGCCGGGCTGTCCGGGATGCTGGTGTGGCACCGGGACTTCCTTACCCACACCATGGCCGCCGTACGGGCTCCCGGCGGGCCGTTGTCGGCCTGTATGACCGATCCGGACCGGCCCGCCCACCGGCTGCTGCCCGGCCCCAAGCCCTCCACCCGCACTCCGCGGCCCGCCCCGGCGGACCAGTCCGGGGAGGCCAGTTCATGACGGCGATCCGGTCGGGGCTCAGCCTTGACCCGCGGGTGGTCACCGACCTCCTGGGTGCGCCCGAGGCGGTGCGCGAGCACGTCCTCGCCCGCCTGCCCGGGCTGACCACCGGCACAGCACCGGGCGGCGTCCGCCTGCCGGGCGGGCTGTCCGGCCTCCGCGAACTGCCGCTCGGCGACCAGGCTCAGTGGGGCCTCGTCTACATCCAGCGCCCTGCTCCGCCGTCCTCCGCGCACCGTACGGAGGTACATGTCGTGGCTGTCCGGCCCGCCGGTCCCCGGCTGCACGAAACGGCCCGCGCCCGGCTCGGCTTCACCCGCCCCCTCGGCGCTATGGCCCACGCCTCCCGCACCCGCTCCCCCCAGCTACCGCTCCGCCACTGGGCGACCCCAGCACGCCCTCCGCTTTCGCGGCCGGCGCTTCCCCTGTCCCCGCCCACCCCGAGAGGTCCCGTACTTTGACGAACCCGTTCCCGTTCCCCACTGATTTCGATCTCGTTGCCGCCGCTGTGCTCAGGACCCCGCTGCCCCGGGAGCTGCCCCGTCACCGGGCGATCCTCGACGCCGCCCTGACCGTCCAGCGCCTCGACGCGCAGATCTTCGGACCCGACAGCCCCACCGAGGACGAGGTCCTGGCCGATGCCGATCTGGCCGAGGAGATCACCGGCCTCCTCGTCGACCGGCTCGCCGCCGGACGCCAACTGGCACTCCTGCTCTCCGCAACCTCCTGCCCCTGCAACGCCTCCGACGACGGCGCGGACGACGCACCGGATCCCAGCGACGAGGGACCGGAGTTCCTTTCCTGCCCCGCCGGGCCGCAGTCGCCCGGCGTTCTGGATGCGGCGCTCGGGGCCTTCGCCGATTTCGGGAACCCCGACGCCCTCGCCTCCGCCGACCTGGTCAACGCGCTCCGCACCCGGCCCGGTACGGCGGAGGGACGCTGGCGCTACGCCGACCTCACCCCTGCCCGCCTCGCCCAGCTCCTGGCCCCGTATGAGATCCAGAGCCGTGACATCACTCTCCCCGACGGGCGGCGCCGCAAGGCATACCGGCTGTCGGCGCTCCGGTCCGCTGCGGACCGATGAACTGTGCCGTTCCTGGCACGAAGCCCACGTTCCGTACGCCGGTGACGACGACGCTGACTGATCTCGACCACCGGATCGAGGCCGCCGTCAACCGCAGCGTCGATACCCTGTGGGGCCAGCGGGACCGCGGCCTGCTCGACGGGCCCCTCTCCGCCCTGACGGGCGCCCACCATACCCTCGCCCAGGCGGAGTGTGGCGTCACCTTCTACCGCGAGCTGCTGCACCGGCTCGCCAGCGGCGAGTACCCGGTCGACAAGGCGCTGCTGGACCGCGTGGAGCGCACTGCCGGCCAGCTGCGGGACGCGGTCCGTCAGCGGGATGCCGCCCGGGCCGGGGCGCTGACCGCGCTGGAGAGGGCCGAAGCCGCCGTCCGTACGACGTCGCCCGTCAGCGCCGTGGTGGAGCTGTCTGTCGCCCCAGGATCAGGCCGTGCTGCTGGCCATCGCCCAGGGCGCCAGGCTCCGCGAACTCCTGCTCACTCAAAGGGTATCGGTGGTGACCGCATCCGGCACCCGGATCGGTGCCGAGATCCTGCGCCGACTGGAGGCGGACGGGCTCGTCGAGCGCGACACGACCCACCCGCTCCACGCCGGGCAGCCCGTGGCCCTCACCGACGCCGGACGCACCGCGCTCTCCGCGCCCCGCCCACCGGCACCACCGCCTGCCGCGCCATCACCGCGGGTGGGCTCCTGGCCGACCCCGGCCGCACGCTTCCGCCACTGAACCGCACCGCCTGGGCCCCGTTGTCCGGAGGCCCTTGGGAGGCCCATGCCTGACGATCCGGATTTCCGCCTCGACGGCTACAAGGCGGCCGGTGACCAGATCGAAGACGCTTTCATTCACTACATCGGCGTCTTCGACTTCACCGGGCTCGCCGAACACCACACCCCCGACGGTCACAGCTACTACGTTCTCCACGGCGGGCCCGCCATCGTGGTGCTCCCCGGCGAGCCCCAGCTCGTCGCCCTGCACATCCAGCGGGACTCCGAAGCCGGGGTCTACCGGTTCGAGCACGCGAGGCTGCCGCTGGCCGCGATGGCCCAAAACTGGCTGATCGCCCGCGGCTGCCCCAGAGAAGGCATCCGAATACCTCCGGGTGCGGGGGCGGTGCCGGCCGACGCCCGGACCCGTGCGCTGGAAGAACAGCTCGTCGACGACCGCGACTTCGCGTTCCTCGCCAGCTACACCCACGACTCCTCCACGACCCAGGAGACCACTGTCCTGCTGCGCGCGGTCGACGAGACCGAACCGCTGCCGTTCCGGGTGCTGCTGGAGCGCGTCGACACCACGGCCCGGTCGCGCACCCTGCGCGAAGGCGCCTTCCGGGCCTTCGGTCACGCCACCTCCTGGTGGGAGACCCACTGGCGCGGCCATTCCCCGGAACTCCCCTTTGTTTCCCGCCGCGCACCTGGCCGCAGGGCACTGCCCGCGGGCCCGGTGTCGGCCGACCCGTGGTCCCCGGGCCGGGCCCGCTGACCCCCCGCCGTTCGCCATACGCCGCCCACGGGCGGGCGGCGAAAGGTATCAGTACTTTCCCGGTTCGTGAAACCGGGGATTCTCCGGACTCTTGAAAAGGCACCGGACGCCGTTCCCTCCGGGCCGATTTCCGCATGTCCATTACTCGTTAGGAGATCCCTCATGCCTATTCGACGTTTTACCGTCACTGCCGCCGTGCTGGGCGGACTCGCGCTCCCGCTGCTCGCGGCCCCTTCGGCGACCGCCGCAGTCCCGTCGGCCCCGTCCGTTGTCACGGCTGTCTCGCAGCCCTGTGAGCGGCCCGGGCGCTGGGTGGTCGGCACGAAGGCCGTCACGATCCGCTCCAAGGCGACCACCGCCTCGACGGCCGTCGGCATCCTCTACAAGCACCACAGCTTCACCGTCCACAAGACCAGCGGCGCCTGGCACCACATCACCGACAAGACCACCGGGGTCAGGGGATGGGTGAGCGCCAAGTACGTCTACCGCACCGTCCGCATGTGCCTCAACTAACCCCTCTCGGGCCTGTTTCTTCAACCCTTCCAATTCCCGGCAGCGACATGTGAAAGGAGTTCCTGTGGACGACGACGCCGACGTGATGCGCGTCTTCACCCGGCGGATCGAGGAACGGTTCGGGATGGGATTGTCCGCGCTGCGGCGGGCGGTCGCCGCAGCGCCGCACGCGAGTCCGGAGGCGGTGGAGGCCGTGCGCTGGCACGGCCTCCTGGCCACCGCGCAGAGTGCGCTGGAGCGGGCCGAGGACGCGCTCGTCGCCGTCCTCGACACCTCACCCACCCCTGCTGACCTGGTTGAGGACCACGAGCGGGTCATGCTGTTCGCCAGCCGCGTCAACGAGGCGCTCGGGATCCGGGACGGCCGCGCGACTGTTCTCCGGTTCCTCCTCGACCCCGACACCCCGGGCACCCATGGTCCCGCGGCCTGGCGCGGAGCCGTCGCCGCGCACCGCCGGGGCAACCCCGCGCTGCCGACCACCACCCCGACCGTGCCGCACGCGCCCTCCGCGCTCGCCCCGGTCCGGCGCGGGAAGGCTCGCTGATGAACGGCCGGCCGACCGCCCGGAGTCTGGGCGAGCGCATCGAATCCCTCTACGGCCGGCCCCTGGCCGAACTCAAGGATCATGCCGACCACCACCGGTCCGGGGGCAGCATGCTCGCCGCCCTCCTCGCTGGCCTGACCGATCTCCAGCTCGCCGAGCGGGGGATCACCTTCCACCGCGACCGGCTGCTGCACCTCGCCCGGCCGGACCGCACGATCGGGACGTTCGACGCCGGTCACCTGCTCGACAACGCCCGCCGCATCGGTGAAGCGGTCGC